>OY761014.2:0-5542969 GCA_963664215.2 Candidatus Poribacteria bacterium | reverse complement strand
AAGTCTGTCGAGATGGAGATGTCTGATATGGTCGGGAAATCGCACCTATTGTAGTTTTTCAAGGGGAATATGAAACATTCTGCCTTGCTGGGTGGCAATGTAAAGTCTGTCATTACTCACCACAAGAGAGCTAACGTTATCTGGAACACTTGGGGAAATCTGATGCCATTTTCCAGGGTCATCTAAACGATAGACCCCGGCATCACCGGCACCATAAACGTTGGTATGATGGACAGTGAGTCTATCTATAACGGGACAGACACCTATTTCATCGGTGAGCGCACGCCAGTGTTCACCGTTCTGTGAAGCCAGAGTGCCTGCGTCCGTTGCGACGTAAACCGTTGAACCCGCAAAAACTATCTCTTTGAAGCAGGTAAAGCGGAGCGGAAGGATTGGTGTGATGTCTTTCCAACTGGCACCCGCATCAAGCGATTGAAACAACTTGCCATCCCGTTTTCCCACATAGATAGCCTCCTCTGAGGCAGCCAACGTGAACCCTCTTCTCCAAGACGTGGGTCTTGACTGTTCGGCGAGGTCTATCAATCCGGTATTAATCCATTCTGAATCGCCGGGTTTCCATTTGAAAAGCACTCGCTGGTATTCCACATAGAACGTCCCATTACTGGTTGCGAATCCACCGGTTATCGCTTGGGTTACAGTACCACGCAATGCTTTTACCAAGTTAGGATCCATTCTCGTTTCATCAGGTAACGAGAGTTTTGCCTCTGCAACAGATTTCCACAATTCGGTGGAAAGCATTTCTTTATAAAAAGCGGGTATTCCTTGAATTGGAACGAATACATTGGCATTCGTAGGTAACCGGTAGATACGCAGATTCTCTTCTTCATCCGCAATCCCATAGAGCGTTCCGTCTGCAACCACCAAGTTTGAATTAGAGGAGAATTTAACGAGGGACTGTTTTTTCCCTGTCGACTTGGAATCAATCAGAATACTTTTCCATGATTCACCGGCATCGGTTGATTGAACAATGTCGGGATAAGTATACGCGTAAAGTTGATTGTTGAATGCCACCAAACTTCCTATACTCGTCCCTATGATTCCATCCATAAATGGGTGCCACGATTCGCCAGCGTCAGTTGTTCGATAAATCCCGTTCGTTCCAACCACATAAAAAATTCTTCCGTTCACGCCTATATGTCGCGAATTAAGACCCGTCAAGTCGCGCGTGTTAACGCCAAGTTTTGTCCAAGTTTTCCCCGCATCCGTTGAACGAAATTGCTCAACACCCTGTGTGATAAGCGTTTCATCAGCTACCCAAAACTCCATACCAGATCCATTAAAAAAGAGAGATCCACCTTTAGGCGTTATCTCCGTCCACGATTCACCCAAGTTATCTGAGTGGAAAATCGAACACTGATGGATGTTTGGATTCGCGTTTATCCGCGCTTTCATTTCAGTCGGATGCCATATAGAGTGAGCCCGACCCACACCAACATAAAGATTGTTTTCAAAGACCGTCAGAAAATGGATAGTGTTGGAGAATGGCATCGGCACCTGTTCCCGCCGTTCTGCGTTGGGAAGATAGAACCCGCTGGCTGTGTTAGCAAATGCATCGTCTTCAAAAGATTGGGTAGTTTTAAAGGTTTCCACTGGCACCTGTTCCCACCGTTCTGTATTGAGACGATAGAGTCCTGCGTTTGTGCCAGCAAATACGGTGTTTTCAGTTTCCGCCACTGCGTGAATGCGTTTGCCTGACAGCCCTTTGTTAAGCGCGTCCCATTGTGTACCGGCATCTGTAGATCGAAAGATGCCTTTATCTCGAAACGCAAGATACATTGTAATGCCTGTTCGCGAACCGGTGATTTTCAGCGCATCGGTGACTATCAGCCCAACAAGACGACGCCCCTTCGGCCGAGGACAAAGGATGTTCCAGGTCTCGCCGTTATCGCTCGAAGCGAAGATTGCATCAGCAGAAACGATATATAGGGTGCCGTTATGCTCTGCCATAGACATATCCCCGAGAGTTGGGATATTTGTATTGATACGCGTCCAAGCAGGGGTATCCGCTGTCGATCTGTAGATACCCGTTTGTGTGTCAATGTAGAGTGTGCCGTCAGAGGCAGCAAATGTATCAAAGATTGGGGTTCCTCGGGGACCGCTTGCTTGTGTCCACTGTGATGTAGAGAATTTAGCGGGGACATCTGCTTCCATAGTGGTCGTTAAGTACGTTTCAGAAGTCTGTAAACCGGTGCTGTTGCTTTTACCCGGAGACACGGCACTTCCGACCTGATTCCGGACATCCGGTTTTGAATTAACATTAAGCAGAAAAGGCACATCAATAATTTCAATGGTCGGCTCGGATTCTGCCTCAAAACTATAGGGTTGCTGATAACGGGTGAGGTAGGGGTGACTCGCGCCTAACAGCAGAACGAACAGAAGGGTGGCAATGCCAAAAGCAATCCACGGGAGCATAGGTTTCGCAACCGGGGGTTGTGTCGGTTGCAGGTCGGCGATCTGCCGCATGATATGGCTTGTTAGGTTTTCCGATAACTGGACACTGCCGAGAACCTTTTGAATGAAGGGTTCTTGGTCATCGAGTAAACGTTTCCGCGCCCGGCGGAGTCGGCTCTTGATTGTGTTCACGGATACCCCCAAGAATTTGCCAATCTCCTTTGTTGTCATCTCACCGAGATAGTAGAGCGTCACGACTGTGCGTTCACTCTCTGGTAGTTTCTCCAGCAATCTCTTGACGACTGCATGTCGATGCCCCAGTGCTTCCGTTTCGCGTTGCTCGGATACATAATAGGTATAAGAGAATTCCTCTATCTCTTTTACACTTGTTGTCTCCAATGATTGCATCGTGGGTTTGTGTCTTTGGAGCCAATTAATGCAAAGTCGATCTACAATGACATAGAGCCACCCGACAAATTGACTCGGATTCTTGAGCGTCCCAAGTTTTTTGTATACCTGAAGAAAAACGTCTTGCGTAATTTCCTCAGCATAGTGAAAATCACCAATCTTCCGCCAGGCAAGGGCATGAACACCCTTACGATATTTTTGGATTAAAGTACCGAATGCCTCGTCGTCGCCTGATAAGATTCTTTGAATCAGTTGAACGTCGTTTCCTACCATCGGAATCCTCCACGATGCGCGAACAGATTTGGTTATGTCCACATTCGCTATAAAGTTTATTCAGAAGCGTATCTCGGATCGTATAGTTGCAGTGTTAGAGAAATTATAAGACAGACAGCGTGATAACACAAGAAAAACATAAAACCCAGACAGCGGAGCAAACATTACGGATTCTGCCGAGAGCCTATTTGCATCTCATTTTTTCACTCCAAAAGGCGGAGTACTTCCTCAATGTCTGTCATGAGGACTTGATCGTTTTCCCATTTCGCGAGTTTCAAGGCAGTTCGGAGATCTGCTTTTGCCTCCGAGACGTTGCCTACTTCAACCTTAGCACGCCCCCGTTTGTAGTAGGCTGCGGCATAAGCAGGTTTTAGGTAAACCGCTGTATCATAGTCCTTAGTAGCACTGTTGTGGTTGCCCAGATTCGATTTCGCCTCACCACGGATTTTGTAGACTTCAGGGAGGTCAGGGTCAAGAAGAATCGCTTCGTTACAATCTTCAATCGCCCCGTTATTATCGCTGAGTGCCAACTTCGCAGTGGCACGCCTGCTATAAGCATAGGTAACAAAGTCAATATTCTCTGGAACAAGGCGGATCGCCGCGTCGTAATCTTTGATAGCTTCCTTATTGTCCGCCAATTTCGACTTTGCGTCGGCACGATGGACGTATGCACTCGCAAGCACCGCATTCTTTGGTTTTAGGCGAATAACTTCGTCATAATCTTCAATCGCCTCTTTAGCATTCTCCAAATGAAACTTTGCAAGTCCACGATTGAGATAAGCAACGGTAAGAATACTGGGGGTGTTTGGCTTTAGGCGAACCGCTTCATCATAATCTTCGATGGCTCCGATCTTGTCACCTGCGTCTGATTTCGCATTGGCTCGTTTAACGTATGCAAGGGGCAGTAGAATACCCTTTGGTTTTAGGTGAATTGCTATACTGTAGTCTTCAATCGCCGTTTTATAATTTCCCAAATCTGACCTTGCATTTCCACGGTTAAGGTAAGATTCAATATTGTCCGTGTCAAGGCGAGTTGCGGTGTCATAGTCCTCAATGGCTCCCTTATAGTCTCGTAAGCTCCTTTTCGCAACACCGCGATTTACATAGGCAGCCGCATAGTCAAGTCCCATGCCGATGGCGGCATCGTGGTCTTTGATAGAGGCGTTATAGTCTCGTAAATTATATTTCACCCCACCCCGTTTGGCATAAGCAGCCGCGAAATCTGGCTTTAGGCGTACAGCCGCATCATAAGCCTCAATGGCACTCTTAGCATTTCCGAATACTTTCTCTGCGTCACCCCGATTGACAAGGGCATAGGCGCGTATCATGGGTTCCTCTCGCCATTCTTCCAAAGACTTCTCTTGTACAGGCGTGTTTTTAAGCAGTGCTTTGAGATGATTTGACGGAATAATATACCCTGAACGCTTGGTTTCGCCTCCCTCTACACATATTCCTATCACTTCTCCGGTGTCATTCAGGACGGGACCGCCACTATATCCTGGAGGGAGCGTGGCTTTCACACGGACGAAATTGTCAGTAATCCTGCTTATTGTGCCTTCTACGATTTTACCCTGCGCATTCTCGTGCGTACTCCCGTGGGTTCCCACGGCGATAACCTTTTCGCCGAGTTTCACTGTATCACTATCCGCAAGTTGGAGAACTCCTGCTTCTTTACCTTCAACCTTTAAGATAACCAGATCGTGCTCTGGATCGCTCGCAACGATACCTGTAATAGCATACTGCGTCGGGTGGATAACAGATCTGACCTCCCACGTATAAGGTGCTCCATAAATACCAGCGAGGACGTGAGCGTTGGTGACAACCCAATCCTGTCGGATGAAGAAACCGCTACCGTTGCCAATTGTCCCATCAGTGGCGTTAACAGTCAAGATCACCGTGGCGGATTTTCCGATTTGCGCAGTTCGTTGATTAGGGTTCAGTAAGACTGTTTGACTTTCGATTTGCGCATCCTGCCACATAACCCCTTGAGCATAGGACAATAGGAAATCGAACACTAAGCATCCTACTAACACTAACGCTTTGTGAGCAAATTTCATCTGAATGTGTCCTCGTACTCAGGCGATTCTGAATTTCGTCAGACCTATACGGCATAGTATCTGGATCCGTCAGGCACTGTATAATGCGCCCTTATCGGAACATCGCACGATACAATACTCTTAAATGACGTTGAACATCATATCCTTATAATTAAAGACACATTTTGAGGGTGAAAAGGGTGCATAATTTGAAAATAGTTATCAGTTTTCAGAGGAATAGCAATCAGGAATCAGAGATCAGTAAGCGTCGGGAATCGGAGTGTTTCCCTAGGAAAGAGCGAGACACATCTGATGATTCATTAATAATGGGACTTAGGCATTCCCTTTTAAGGAAACCCTTCATCGTCGGTTGTGCGGCACAAACATGTAATGAATTGCGCGACTCTCAATCAGTTTTGATGGCATCTCCCTCCACTTGTTCCCAAACACCTGCATTGAGACGATAAAGCCCGTCGTTTGTGCCAGTAAACATTATATTTCCAATGGTAGTCACTTTGTAGATCCGTTTGTTTGTCAATCCTTTGTTAAAGGGTTCCCACTGCTTACCAGCATCTATAGAGCGAAAAATGCCTTTATCCCGAAACGCAAGATACATCGTAATACCTGTCTGCGAACCGGTACTTTGTGCTGCCTCTGTGATGATAAGTCCAACGGGATGTCCCTCTGGTCGGGGACAAAAAATATTCCATGTCTTACCATCGTCGTCTGAAGCGAAGATTTCATCAGTAGAGACAATATAGAGGGTGCCTCTATGTTCTGCCATAGACATTTGGTTTCCGGGGGTTGGTATATTCGTGTTGACGAGTGTCCACGTAATCGCGTTCATTGCCAATCTGTGGATTCCTGTTTGTGTTGCAGCGTAGAGTGTGCCGCGAGATGTCTCATAAATGTCAAAGACGGGACCCCCTTGCGGACCAATTGCCCGTATGCGCCGCGGCGTGGAAGGGATGAGAGAATCCCCTTCGACATCCGAGTTCAGAATCGCCTCAGAATCTTGCAAACCTGCTTCATTGTCTTTACCGGTGGACCCAGCGCGTCCGGGTTGATTTCGCATATCGGGTTTTGAATCAACATCGAGAATGATAGCAGTATCAACGATTTCAATGGTAGGTTCAGATGCTGCATCGAAACTATACGGCTTCTGAAAATGCACAAGGTATTGGTCGCTCGTCCCTAACAACAGCAAAATTAAAGCCGCAGCCGTACCGAAAGCCGCCCACGGGAGGAACGGTTTTCCGACTGGTGGGGGTATTAGTTTTACATCAGCGATTTGCTGCATGATATTATCGGTCAAGTTAGGTGGTAATTGTAGAATCCCAAGTCCTTCCTGAACTAAGAGTTCCTCCTCCTTTCGCAAACGCTTTCGTCCTCGCTGCAGCCGACTCGTAATTGTATTCACCGACACACCCAAAAATTTGCTAATCTCTTGCGACGTCATTTCACCGAGATAGTAGAGCGTCATGACCGTGCGTTCACTTTCTGGGAGTTTTGCTAAAAGGTTTTTGACGATTTCATGGCGATGCTCAGTTGTCTCGGTTTCGCGTTGTTCCGCGACATAATGGGTATAAGAAGACTTCTCTACTTCTTCTAAAGGTGTGGCTTCTAACGACTGTATCTGGGCTTTGTTTCTTCGAAACCACCGGATACAAAGCCGATCTGTAATTACATAAAGCCATCCGGCAAACTGACTCGGATCCTTGAGTTTTGGAAGATTTTTGTATACCTGAAGAAAAACGTCTTGCGTAACCTCCTCAGCAAAGTGAAAATCCCCAACCTTCCGCCATACAAGCGCGTGAACCCCCTTCTGGTGTTTTTGGACCAAAGCACTAAAGGCTTCGTTGTCGCCTAACAAAATTCTGCGAATCAGTTGAACATCGTCTTCCACCATCACAATCCTCCATGATACGCGAACAGATCTGATGTGCTACACTGTCGTAAACTTCATTATACATCATATTTCTATATTATTAAAGACGCGACTTAGGAATAAAAAACGTGCATAATTTTATAGTAAAGCCCGTAATTATCTATACACCCACCGGAGGGCGAGGTTGGAAACCTCGCCTACCAGGAGGGGTGTTTGTTATTTTTTTAAAGTGTCCACTTATTTTTCGGCTTTACTATAATAGGACTTACGCAAATTAGTCTTGTGTTTTGAGTTTTCCCCACGTGGTCGTCAAAAGAGACGGTTGGGGTGAGACCGGCAAAGCAAACGCAGGATCGAACCAATCCGCGTTGAAGTTATCACCCCGGCGTGTGAGCTGCTCTGGGGTGCCGCCGTCCAAAGTGGTTTTGAAGAGTTGTCTGGCACCACGACCCTGATGATTGTAAATGTTGTAAATGAGTTCATTCCCGCGCGGTGACCAGATAGGGTTAGACACTCCAATGTCTTCTCCAGAAGCAATAATCTTCCTGAGTCCGTTACCATCTCGGTCCACAACATAGATATCTATGGTATGCACTCTCTTGTTAGCTTCTAAAAAACCGTTCTCTTGCCTACCGTTCCAAGTAAAGGTTATCTGATCACTATCGGGTCCCCAAGTAGGACGATACATCCAAATACTTTTCGGAAGCAGCTTCTCTTCTACACGAGTTTGTAGATTGATAATCTCGACGCTGACGTCCGGAAATCTGAGATTGCCGTTCTCAGCCCAAACAAACTCGCCTGCCATAAAGGCTATTTCAGAACCATCGGGCGACCAGGCGGGCCATAAACCTTCGGCAAGTTTTTCCTCATCTTTTCCGTCAATTGAGGCGGTGTAGATAGAGAATGTGTGAAATCGGTGATAAGCGAGTGCTTTTCCGTCAGGTGACCACGTTGGAAATTCTCTCCCTCTCAATTTTTTGAACACCTGACGCACATTCGTTCCATCGGCATCCATCAGGTAGAGATCTGGTATTCCGCCTCGATCCGAAACAAAAAGAATTTGTCTACCTGTCGGCGACCAGACGGGTGCGTAATCGTTGGCACGGTGCTGGGTTAAGTTTTTCTGATCGGATCCATCCGGGTTCATAGTATAAATCTCATGGTTGCCATCCCGCATCGATCTAAATACGATTTTGGCAGTTTCTGGGGCTTTTGCGGGAACAGTGGAGAAGGGAGCAAAGATAAGGAATGTGCTAAGCACATAACATAAGCGTTTCATGATGTTTTCCTCCGTAGCGTCTAACGATCACGCCAGACGAATTGTCCAAACTTTAGTATCCAAAAGTAACAGATGTTTATTGATTCTTACTTCTATTTATTTTAATTCCGCTCAGAGAGTTGTTAGTAATTCTGGTTGAGATCAGATTTACAAGCAGAACTTTCATAGAAGTATATTACTCCTGCTTCAGTCTTCCCCACAGGGTTGTCAGCAAAACGGCACTTGGCTGAACAGGAAAAGGACGTTGCACAGGTACCCAAGCAGGACCCCAATTCATAGACAGTTCATCTGTCAATTGACGAAGTTCACCATCCGCTGCGTTCATAACATAGATAGCACTCGTCTCATTCTGCCGAGGTTCTCGTGCTTCAAACGTAATCCACTGACTGTCTGGAGACCAAGCAGGATCCAACTCCCACTTCGGGGTGTCGGTCAACTGACGAGGTTCTTGACCATTGAGGTCTGTGATAAAGAGATCAAAGGTATCTTCCCCATCCGCATCGTCTCGTGTTGTTGAAAAAAGAATTTGTCTTCCATCGGGAGACCACGACGGTCCTCCTGCGGCAACTTTTATGAGTTGTCTGAGATCTTCCCCATCGGAATCCATTACATAGAGGAATTTCTCTCGGAAACCCTCCTTATTACGCCGAAAGGAATCAAAGGCAATCCATTGACTATCAGGAGACCACGCCGGAGATGTATTGCGTCCCGGAAGTCTCGTGAGTCGCTGTCGATTCTTACCCCTGACATCCATCTTGTAAATTTCATACGCCCCTGAAGGATCCGAGCAAAATGCGATCCACTGTCCATCGGGCGACCACGCAGCCATCATGTCAACCGCAGGGTCCTTCGTCAACCGACGACTTTTCCTTGTGTCGATATCCATTACATAAATATCAACGTTCCGATTCAGTTCAGAATGATAGGCGAAAAAGCGACCATCAGGGGACCATGTCGCACCCGCGTCATTTTCTCGACTGTCAGTGATATTCCGAAGATTTTCACCATGTATATCAATAGTGTAGATATCAAAGTTCCCTGATCGATTTGAAGAAAAAGAGATATAGGGAACATCTTCAGCAGTATAAGCCCGAAAACTCGTCATGAGCAGAAGCACACTTATCACGAACCTTACTTTAAACATAGGACAACCTCAATGCAATTTCTGGGACCATTGACTTATAATATACTAAGCTTTGAACAATTTTTAGTGGATCACACATTTTGAAGAAACGCCGAAGCAAAAACCCCCGCTGGGGCTGCGTTTTTTGGCACCTTTACCCCTTTTCTCGAAGTTAGGTGTCTGTGGCAAAACCAGAGAAAAAGAGGGACCCCCTTGAAAATTCTACTATCACGTCACACGAATTGTTCAAACTTTAGTAGTTATTTATTAAAGACGCGACTTCGGAACGAAAAACGTGCATAATTTTTAAAATAACATGAGTTTGACATAAAACGGTTGTCGAATGCCACGGGTAGGTTGGGTAAACATGTATAAACCGAAGCAACCCTTAAAACAGACGTTATCACTTCAGAGGAGCGGTATTCAGAGTTTTGGTTCGTGGATCGCCAGTGAAGTTCACGTCTATAAGAAAAGACAATGAGTTTAGGAAACCTCACCAGCCGGATGGAGATAAAATTAGTTGGATTGGAGATTCAATTAGTGTGTTTTTTAATTCGTTCGCACCTGTTTTCACAACTTTCCTATTGAATCGACGCGCCGGGAAACGGCTCTTGGATCGTAAACGTGGACACTCGTAAGTGGTCCTCCCCCAAAAATATAGATTTGCCCATCTATCACCTCAGTGGCATGTCCCGATTTTCCAATCAGCATATCCGACTCTTGGATCCAACGATCGGTTGCGGGATCGTAGATTTCAATTGTTGAGAGGGTCTTATGGTCCTTACCTTCCTGCAAGTAACCCCCCATGACATAGATTTTGCCATCAATTACGCTTGTCGAGTGAGACGCTTTCGGGACAGACATCTCTGTTCTTTCACGCCATTGATTCGTCTTTGGATTGAACACTTCAACATTGGAAAGATATAGAGATGAAAGATACTGACCTGACGGGTCCCGATTCGGGGGCCACCCTATCCCACCTATAGCGTAAATTTCTCCGTTCACAACACTAATTGCTGCAGAACAACGCGCATGGTTCATACTTTGGGCTTTTGCCCATGTGTCCGTCGCTGGATCATATACCTCCACAGTTTCTAACTGCGACTGTTCATTAGCAGTTGACCATCCACCAATGGCATAGATTTTACGGTCCACAACGCAGGTCTTGGTCTTCTTTGGTGTCGGCATCTCCTTTTTCTGGGTCCATGTGTCCGTCACTGGATCATACATTTCTACGGTTGGAAGTTCTTCACTCCCGGTTCTGAAACCGCGAGGCACTTGAATTTTCTTCATTTTTGATCCACCAATGGCGTAGATTTTGCCATCCACAACTGAAACAGACACGTTAGACCGAACCGTCGGCATGTTCGCCTTTCCTTCCCATGTATCGGTTTCCGGGTCGTACATTTCTACGGTTGAAATTGACATGTCCCCGTATTCGTCCCATTCGAGCCGTAGACTGCCCCCTATTACGAATATCTTTCCATCCACAACACAGGTAGAAAAGTCAGACCGGGCTGTTGGCATGTCCGCTTTCTGCGTCCACTGCGCTGTAGAAAATCTGAGAGAATTTCCTTGTGTATCGGATACCAAGGGTGTCTCAGAAGTCTGTAGTCCTGTCCCGATATTTTTATCGACGGAGGTCGCACGGCCGACTTGGTTCCGTAGGTCGGGTTTTGAATCGACATCGAGAACAATAAAAGTGTCAATAATTTCAACGGTGGGTTCGGAGGCTGCCTCAAAACTATAGGGTCTCTGGAAGCGGACGAGGTATTGACCGGTCGCGCCTAACAGCAAGGCAAGTAGAAGCGTCGCTATACCGAAAGCACCCCACGGGAGTAGGGGTTTTGCAACCGGAGGCGGTATCGGTTTCAGGTCAGCGATTTGACGCATGATGTTCTCGGTAAGGTTGGTGGGTAACTGCACGCCGCCGAGGACTTCCTGAACCGAGAGTTCTTGGTCCTTCTGCAAACGCTCTCGCGCCCGCCGGAGTCGACTTGTAATCGTGTTTACCGAGACACCTAAGAATTTGCTTATCTCCTTCGCCGTCATTTCACCGAGGTAGTAAAGCGTCACGACTGTGCGCTCACTCTCCGGCAGTTTGGACAGTAATCTTTGGGCGATTTCATGGCGATACTCGGTGTCTTCTGCTTCGCGCTGTTCTGAGGCATAACGGATGTAAGATGATTCCTCTATTTCTGCCACAGGCGTGTCCTCCAGCGATTGCATCGCAGGTTTGTGGCGTTGGAGCCAATTAATGCAAAGCCGATTCGCGATGACATAGAGCCACCCAGCAAATTGGTTAGGATTCTTGAGGGTCGAGAGCTTTTTGTATGCTTGGAGGAAGGTGTCTTGCGTAATTTCTTCGGCATACTGAAAATCGTTGACCTTTCGCCACACGAGCGCGTGAACACCCTTTTGGTGCTTTTGGACTAAAGTACTGAAGGCTTCATCGTCTCCCGACAGAATTCTGCGAATGAGTTGAACATCGTTTTCCACCATCACACTCTCCTACGATACACGAACAGCTTGGGGTGTCCCCACATCCCCATCATGAGTTATCTCACGAGTAATTTTATCAACACGCTTAGGCAGACGAGAAAAGGAAATCAAATAATATTTCCTCTGACATGAGAAAGTATATCACATTTTTATGTGGTTTAATGGGATTCTTTCAGTTCACCCCAAGGGATCAGAAGTTTGTCTTTTGGGTCAACCGCAAGAAAACCGGTGTCAAACGCCTCAACGACTGGCGAAAATTTTCCGCCTCCTACGAGACCACCTGAGGCGTAGATTGTACCCTTCACAACAACTGCCCTTGTAGATTTTGGGATCGTCATTGGCTCGACTTCGCGCCATTTATTGGTCGTTGGATTATAAACATTCACATCGCTGATGCGTGCAAGTCTGTTTCCGCCTGGGGTATTAGCACCCCCTATTGTATAAATCTCATTATTCACAACGACGGATGCAAACATAAATTTGAGCATTGGCATGTCAGGGAGTTCGCGCCACTGGTTGGTTTTCGGATTATATTCTTCAATAGATGTAACAAACTTGTCCGTAAGAGGACCCCACTGCCAATTATAACCGCCGATAACATAGATTTTACCCTCTACAACGACGGCATCGGTTGCTCCTCGTTCCGTCGGCATGTCTGCGCGCTTCTCCCATCTATTGGTTGCTGGATCGTAGACCTCAACGAGACTTGTTGCCACATCACGGCCAAGTTTTTTATCGTGGACACTCCCACCGATGACGTATATCTTTCCATGAACGACGGCGGTCATAACCGCATGGCGGAGCGTCGGCATATCCCGCTTCTTCGTCCATGTATCGGTTGCTATGTCATACATCTCGACGGTTTTTTTGTATCTGAGTGCCCCCCCGGGTCCCTTTCGGTCGTAGCCTCCAAACACGTAGATTTCGTTGGAAAAGATTGCAGTTTGCGGTGCTACCCGCGGTGTCGGCATATTTGCAGCCGTGTGCCATATGTTCGTCTGTGTATCGTAGACATCTACTGTCGAAAGTGCAGGGGCACGCCCGCCTAAATTTTCATGGTGGTCGAACCCGCCAATGAGATAAATTTTACCGTTGACGGCAGCGGGGACATGACCAATTCTCCATGTTGGCAGTTCGGTTATCTGTTCCCACCCCCCGGCAAAACTGGTAGAGACGATAACAAGTAAGAGAGTGAAAATAGATGGCAAATATCTGTATTTTTCGTGCATAATGTTCTCCTTAGCGCAGGCATCACGGATTCCGAAAGCATATCCGCATCTCATTCCGATTTTTTCATATCTCCCCATGTCGCGGTTAGCAAGTGCGGTCGTGGTGAAACAGGCAAGGCGTGTGCGGGATCGAACCAATCCCCACCAAAATTCCATATATTATCCGTCAGCTGGACCCGAACGCCGCTACGCACACCAATTTTGAAAATCTGGTGCGCTCCATTCATTGCCTGTGTATAAAGGACTTCTTGTCCATCCGGCGATAGTTCAGGAGACCACGCATACGGACCGGCTTCGTCAACGAGTTGATGGAGACCCGTGCCGTTCCGGTTGATAATAAAGATTGTATTTTTGTCCATCCATTCATTGCGTCCCTGCCTATCTAAGACGACCGCGTGGTTGTTCCCTGAAAAGACGAGTTTATCACCTATCGTCGACCAAGACGGACGGCGTTGCCACTGTATCGCTTTCTTAGGTAGGAATTGTTTTCGCGCCCGTGTGTGGAGATTGACAAATGTCAGGCGTTCATCTATACTGCAAGCGATTCCCGTTCCATCCGGGGACCACGCCGGATCCGTGCCATTCAAGACGAATTCCTGCTCGCCTTGTTCTCCTAAAGTCGCAATGTAGATAGTGGACCTGGAAGAATTCCAGTCTGTAACACTATAAGCGATCCGTTTGCCGTCGGGCGACCAGGTTGGATTGCTTCTGTTAATGCTTCTTTTTCTTTTGAAGACGCGTCGGATATCAGATCCATCAGGGTTCATCAGATACAAATCATAAATACCATCGTTGCGATCGGAGACGAAAAGAATCTGTTCACCGGTAGGAGACCAGACGGCTTGGAAATCATCTGCAGGATTTTGCGTCAGGTTCACTTGATGACTCCCATCTGCATTCATAATGTAGACTTCGTAATTCCCTTCGCGTACGGAGGTGAACAAGATTTTGGGGGTCGTCGGTGTTTTTGCGAAAAGCGGAGAAACGCTTACATGCAGTATCAATAGGCTCGCTACGGCATACACCAACAATCTTACTGTTTTCATTGCTACGTCCTCCATGAATACTTTAGAAGTATCTGTCGCGTTGTAACGTGTCGAACAAACTGAGGTTTACAAGCCATGTTTTGTGAATAACGCCGCTACTTCAAAATCATCATCCGCCGCGTCGCTGAGAAATCTCCAGCAGTAAGCGTATAAAAATACAGACCACTGGCGACCGATTCACCGACTGTGTTCCGACCATCCCAATACGCCGCACGAGCACGCGAGGTATACCGACCCGCTACCTGATACCCGAGCGATAGTTCACGCACCAGAACACCACGCGGATTGTAAATGGTAATGCGAACCGCTGCCGGTGTTTTTAACTGATATGGGATCCATGTCTCTGGGTTGAACGGGTTCGGATAGTTGTGTAACAAGGCGGTTTCTGCTGGGATCAGAAGTGCCAAGAGGTCTTTAAGCACCCCAATTCCTCTTGTCATCGTTGCATCTTTACCTTCAAGTTGCTTCGCGCCATGCAACCACCTCTGGACTTCTCCTGTGGTGAGCGTCTCAACGGCTTGTGGATGTGCAGTGGGTGCCGATAGAGTCGTATTGAACGTCCCTGCTACCAAAACCAGGTCTTGAATGTTGACCACACCATCTTCGTTGATGTCCGCTACATGCTCCCCAGTTTGCCCGAATTGTGAGGCAACGAGGACGAGATCCTGGATATTAACGACACCGTCGGCGTTGAGATCGCCTGCGAGTTGGACGGGTTCGTCGTCGGGCGTGACGGGTGTAGGTTCCGACACCTGATGGGATGGTTCGTCGTCGGGCAGGGTAGGTGTCAGTTCCCACACCTGAATGTCATAACTCCCACTCGCCAGCATGCTGCCATCCCGGGAGAAGGCAACGGAAGCGATAGCATACCTGTGTCCTCTAAGCGTCTGCAGGGGTTGCCCGGTTTTCGCATCCCATAACTGAAGTGTATCGCCATAAAACAGAATCGTATCGACATAACCCCCACTCACTAATGTGTTACCATCGGGAGAGAACGCTACGGAATTGACATCATCCATAGGTCCCTCAAGTTTCAGTTTCTGTTGTCCGGTTTCAGCGTCCCACACCCGCAGCGTCCCATCATAACTTCCACTCGCTAACGTGCGTCCATCGGGAGAGAACGCTACAGTAAGGACACCATCCGTATGCCCTTCAAGCGTCAGCTTGTGTTGTCCGGTTTCAGCGTCCCACACCCGCAGCGTCCTATCATAACTCCCACTCGCTAAGGTGCTCCCATCGGGAGAGAACACCACGGAACGGATATAATCCGTATGCCCTTCAAGTGCCGGCTTGTGTTGTCCGGTTTCAGTATCCCACAACCGAAGGATATTGTCATAACCGCCACTCGCCAGCGTGCGACCATCAGGGGAGAACACTACAGAACGGACACCATCCGTATGCTCCTCAAGTGTCTGCAGGGGTTGTCCTGTTTTCGCGTCCCACAACCGGATCGTATGGTCCCAACTTCCACTTGCTAACGTGCTTCCATCGGGAGAGAACGATAGGCAAGTGACACCACTCGTATGTTCGTCAAGTGTTTGCTTGTGTTGTCCGGTTTCAGTATCCCACAACCGAATTGTCCTGTCTCGACTCCCACTTGCTAATGTGCGACCATCGGGAGAGAACGCTACGGCAAGGACATCACTCCTATGCCCCTCAAGTGTTAGCTTGTGGTCGTCGCTCGGGACCCCTTCTACTTCTGCGAGACTGCTCGTCACCGTTCCGTCTGACGTGAGCTGAAGAATATTCCCACTGGCGTATTTTCCCCATACGCCATTGTGGTTAACCTCGCCAACCCATCTGTATTCACCGGGAAGCGTTACCACATAGCCATATAATCCGGTCGCTTTTTCTGAATCAGGAACATCAACCCAGGGGCTCGTTGCATTATCGCGCCTCTGCCATTTGGAGTTACGGACTGAATCGGTAGAAGCGGTACTGCGGTTCGTTACGTTAAAAGCGGAGAATCCTCCGTGTGCCCCAAAACCTATTTTAATTCCGTCCTTGAGTAGTGTGATAGTTCCTGCTGGCGGATACTCGTCCGCGGTTTGACCATAACTAATGTCCTGCGCGCTGATCGTTATCAACACAACACCTAAAATCACTACCAAGTTTTTTCGATTAACAATTGTGTTTTTCATTGCTTAAGTCGTCCCCATGTTGTTGTGAGTTTTTCGTGGGGTTCGACGGCGAGTGGAATGCCGGTCCTTGCTCCACCTTCGCCCACCAGATGATGTGAATTGCCGGATGCATCTGAGAATATCCGTCTTCCACCGGGTTCATCAAAATGCCATAACGCGAGTGTCTGCCGGTCTTTTCTGAATTTATGACTCGGCGTGAATCCTTCTTGACTGACATCATAACGAGCCACCGTCGAGATGCGGACCTCATCAATATATCCCGCGAAGGGTCCCCGAAAGTGATCGCCGAGAGGCAGCTTAATTTTCTTTCCAAATCCTCCGAGTGTAAAATCCTTCGGATGCTCGAAGTGTGCGAGATCGTGTGCGAGCGGCCATCCTCTCGGCCATTTCCGTATCTCTGCGAAATCGTTAACGATGTTTGCTTGCGTTCTTCCATCTGACTGATATGCGATGTGATACCACTGGTTCGGGGAAAGTGCCATTACGCGCCCTATCTCAGCGGGACCTCCTTTAACCATAATATGCCCTCGAATTAGCAAGAATAAATCCCCCTCCTGCCAATCGATATGTGCCTTTATGGGCTCCCACTCCCCGTTATCGCTCGCGAGGCGCATCTCCATCTGTTGGCTGAGAATCATGGCATATACATTTCCAGCAGGTGGTGTGGTCGGATAGACCCATGCTTCAACGGTGAACTCTTCTGTGCCTTTTGGGAAGAATATACCATGGGTTTTAAAATCCAGAACGGCGTAGTCGTCCACCCCGTCAAGGACTAAGTAGTTTCCACCTGCGGGTGAAGCGGGTGGGAATGCTTTGGCACTCAGTGGCAATAGCGCGAGCGTAAAGAGGCATATCAAGATGTACCGGTGTCTCATTTTTTTTCTCCTTTTTCGTGTAAAAGACGTGTATTCGACCTAAGCGCGTTCAGAAAGAGAACCTCTTCTATTATTAAAGACACATTTTTAGGATGGAGATTGTGCATATTTTCAAAAAAATGTAAAAATTCGTTATTAGTTTTCAGTTAAGAGTGTTTTTGCAAACGCTGAAATCCAATCCAAAGAAAGTGTTTCCCCAGGAATTGAAATCCCCTCCCACACGAACGGCGATTAGCAGTTAGCTATCAGCAATCAGTCTCTTTGAAGTTGTCTCTGTGGTTCTGCTTTGAGTTCACCCCAGCGTGTCAGGAACTTGCCTGTTGCTGCGACGGCACGAAATCCGATATCGTAGGCGAGAACGTCTGTAGAAAATCGTGCACCTGCACCAAGACTTCCGAAGACATAAATCTTTCCATTGACCGTCGCGGCATCAAAAGTACCAAGAGGGTTTGGCAATGCTGATAGTTCCTGCCACGTCTCCGTCCGTGGATGATACACATTCACAGTTGCTACTTCTTGCAAGCCTCCTTGGGGTGTGTAACCCCCAATCAGATAGATGGCATCCTCAACAACAACACTCGAGAACCAATTTTTGAGTTCTAACAAATCCTTCTTTTTTCGCCATTGACGGTTTATCGGGTCATATTCCTCAATGCTCTCCAGAAACTGACCTACCCCCCACTCTTGAGGAAGTGGCCATCCTTCTCCGCCAATAACATAAATACGATCGCTGACAACCGCCACACCCCCAGGGTCGCGCCGGGTTGGCATTTTCGGACCCTTCGACCATGTATCCGTGGCAGGATCATAAATGTCAACGCGGTCCATCCGTTGTTCCTGTCCCTCGCCCAGACCTGTTGTTCCCCCAATGAGATAGACTTTTCCAGCAACCACACCCAGACCGAAGTAGAAGCGAGAAATCGGCATCTCCTTTTTCTGGGTCCATGTATCTGTGAGTGGATCGTATGCCTCTACGTGATCCGCCATTTTCCAATTCTGAAGGAATTTGTCTTTTGAATTATATCCCCCAAAGACATAGATCGTGCCGTTGACGACAGCCGCTTTTGCATTCGTGCGTGGCGTTGGCATATCTGCGCCTCTCTGCCAGGTGTTGGTTTGCGTGTCATAGATCTCAACAGTTGAAAGTCCAAAGGGACCCGCATGGTTTTCAAAGAGACTGCCACCGATGAGATAAATCTTATCCCCTACGACTGCGGTAGAGAATTCCCATCTCTTGGTGGGAAGTTGCGTTATCCGTTGCCACTCCTCACCCGCAAAGGCTTCTATTTGCATAAGTAAGAAAATGAAAACAGCAACGCCACTAACGATACGTTTTTTTAGAAATTTCATTGCTTGAGTCGTCCCCATGTGGTGGTGAGTTTCTCGTGGGGTTCAACGGCGAGTGGGATGCCGGTTCTCGCCCCACCTTCACCCACCAGATGATGTGCATTGCCGGATGCATCTGAGAATATCCGTCTTCCACCGGGTTCATCAAAATGCCACAACGCAACTGTCTTCTTATCTTTTTTGAATTTATTACGCGGTGTAAACCCGTCTTTGCTGACATCATAACGAGCCACCATCGAGATACGAACTTCATCAATATATCCGGCAAAGGGTCCCCGGAAGAAATTGTCGTGAATCTCAATTTTCTTTCCAAATCCTCCGAGTGTAAAATCCTTTGGGTACTGGAAGTGTGCGAGATCGTGTGCGAGCGGCCATCCTCTCGGCCATTTCCGTATCTTTGCGAAATCGTTAACGATGATTGCTTCCTCTTTCCCATCTGACTGATATGCGATGTGATACCACTGGTTCGGGGAAAGTGCCATTACGCTCCCTCTCTCAGCGGGACCTCCTTTAACCATAATATGCCATCGAATGAATAGGATTAAATCACCCGTCTGCCAATCGATATGTGCCTTTATGTTCTCCCGTTGCCCATTATCGCTCGCGACCTTCATCTCTACCTGTTGGCTGAGAATCATGGCATATACATTTCCGTCGGGCGGTGTGGTCGGATAGACCCACGCTTCAACGGTGAACTCTTCTGTACCTTTCGGCAAGAGTACACCATGGGTTTTAAAATCCAAAACGGCGTAGTCGTCCACGCCATCGAGGACTAAGTAGTTACCCCCAGCGGGTGAAGCGGGTGGAAAGGCGTTAGCACTCAGTGGAATTAATGTGAGCAAAAAGAGGCAGGTCAAGATGTGTCGGTGTCTCATTTCTATCTCCTTTTTCGTGTAAAAAACGTGTGTTCGACCTAAAAGTGCTTAGAAGGAGCGTCCCTTTTATTATTAAAGACACAATTTTAGAATGCGAAGTGTGCATAATCTGAAAAAAATGTAAAAAATTAGCGATCGGCAGTCAGCAATCAGCAGTCAGTGGTTAGCCCAGAGAGGTGACATTTTTTTGAATTTAAGAAGGGGATCATGAGCGCGGAGAAACCCAAAGAAATTGAGGAAATATCGTTTTGCTTGGGCGTTTCTTAAGCAAAAACCTCAAGCAAAACACTCACTCCTACAGAGGGGAGTGATGAGGTTGAGCGAAAAAACAAAAAACTTGACATTTTTTTCCCTTTAATTATAAGATATAGGCAATCTTATAGCGGTTTCTGCAATCCATTGTCCTGCAAGCCTCTATAGGTTTGCGCAGAACCGAACATCAGAACGGTATTCCATCGAAAGTTACTAACGTGAGGGATCTCCTCACGGTGAACGCATCGGAGGTGAACATGTCTCAGAAAGATGTTGCGTTAATGGCGCACCTCATGCGCCGCGCAGGGTTCGGAACAACCCGCACCGAGCTGGAAGCCTACGTCGAAAAAGGCTACGAGAACGTCGTTGACGATCTCGTCCATCCTGAACGCGGGACCCCCATTGATGAAGACATTTTAGAACGCTACTTCGGCGGTGAAGGTGCTTATGTCGGTATTTGGATCTATCGGATGCTGAACAGTAGATGTCCACTTCAAGAGAAGATGGCACTCTTCTGGCACCATGTCTTTGCAACGGGGTTAGGCAAGAATCAACATATCCTCGCGTCCTCAAACCAGATTGATATGCTTCGACGCGTCGGTATGGGAAAGATGCGAGACATCCTACTCGAACTCTCCAAAGATCCGGCGATGATCTTCTGGCTCGACAATAACGAAAATCGCAAGGGCGAACCCAACGAGAACTACGGGAGAGAACTCCTTGAACTTTTCTCATTAGGGGTGGGTAACTACAGTGAAGACGACATCAAGAACTGCGCCCTCGCTTTTACAGGCTGGACATTCGGGCAACCGATTCCGCTGTATCCCCACGGCTACTACACGCCACCTTTTTTGTTCGTTGAAGAGGAACACGACGACTGCGAGAAAACCTTCTTGGGTCATACCGGAAACCTCAACGGTGAAGATATCATTGACATCATTGTTGAACAACCCGCGTGTGCCAGATTCATCTCCAGACACCTCTATAACTTCTTTGTCGCAGATGAACCGCAGGTGCCGTCGTGGAATGTGACACCCCCGCAGGATCCTGATGCAATTGGGACACTTGCAGACGCATTCATGGCATCCGATGGGCATATTTCACACGTTCTCAGTGTCCTTTTCAACTCTGACTTCTTCAAAGAAGCCCAATTCAAGAAGGTCAAGAGTCCGACGGAGCTCGTCATGGGGATCGTGAAACTGGTAGGCACTTTCCAAGGTCCGCAACCCGGAATGGGACAGTATGCCAATGCCACGCAATTGATGGGACAGAAACTCATGGATCCACCCACTGTGGAAGGTTGGCACACCGGCAAAGAGTGGATTGATGGCGGTCTGCTAACCGCTCGCGTCAACTTTGCCGTTAGTGAAGTCAGCGACGCATCGAAACCCGGAATTCAGGACATCATTACACGTCTGAAAGAAAGTAATGGAAGCTCGCTTTCTCCGGAAGCATTTGTGGACAAATGTCTTGAACTCACTGGACCTCTGACGATAGGGGACACCACTCGTGAGTATTTAACCCAATTTGCAGAAGCGAACGGTGAACTCAACCTTGGAGATGATGACGCTGCGGAGGAGAACCAAGAGCGGGTTGTCAATATGCTCCAGTTAATCGTGGCTTCAAGAGAGTATCAACTTGGCTAACTTTTTGTCTGGTTGGCACGTTCGTGTGAAGATGAGAAAATATACTGGGTAATCCAAGATTGGACAACGGGCAATGAATTGCCCTACTACAAACAGGACCGTTCGTAGTAGTGCTATTTATAGCACGTTAGGGAATACCCTTATTAAATTCTATACCGCAAGGAGCGTGCTTACGCATAGGAGACATCGACATGAGTACTATCAAGAAAGACCCCGTCCTTGTCGTTGTGCAACTGTCAGGCGGCAACGACTTCATGAACACACTCATCCCCTATACAGCGGGGATTTATCACGATTCACGTCCGGTTGTCGGTATCAAAGCCGAAGATGTGCTACCGCATCACGATACCTTGGGCTGGCATCCGCAGGCTGCTCCGCTGAAAGCGATGTTTGACGCCGGTGAGGTCGCCGTTGTGCAGGGGATCGGCTACCCGGATTCAAACCGCTCACATTTCCGAGCAATGGATATCTGGCATACCTGTGAACCGCTGAAAATTGGCGACGAAGGTTGGGTCGGCAGGCTCGTCCGGGAACTCGATCCGCAGAGCCATAACGTCTTAACAGGTGTCAGTTTCGGACAAGGACTTCCGCGCGCTTGTGCACTCTCCGGTATCCCCGTCACTTCCATTGGCGATTTGGATAACTACGGATTGATGACCAGCATCGGCGATGAAGAACATCGGACGAAGGCACTTGAGGTATTCAAGGCGATGTATAGCAGCACAGTCGGTACCGGTATCGTGATGGACTACCTCAGCCAGACTGGGTTGGATGTGATTAAGGGTGCCGATGAACTCAAGAAAGCACCAGCGATGTATACGTCTGACGTGGAATACCCACAAAACTCTATCGCAAAGAGTCTGCGGGATGTTGCACGGGTCCACCTCGCTGACCTCGGCACACGCGTCTTTTACACGCAGCACGGCGGGTATGATAACCACGCCAACGAGGTCCCGACGCACCCACGACTCCTGACGGAACTGACGGAAGCCATCCAAGCATTCTTCACGGATTTACGGGCGCATGATGCCTCTGAAGAGGTTATCATGTACGTCTTTACGGAATTCGGCAGACGCATCCGCGACAACGCCAGTGGAACGGATCATGGCACCGGCGGTGGTGCGTTCATCATCGGTGATCGGGTGAAGGGTGGACTCTACTCAGAATATCCGTCTCTCGACCCGTCCCGTTGGGTACACGGCGAGGACCTTGAGCACACCATCGACTTCCGCGGGATTTACGGAACGCTCCTTGAGCAGTGGATGGGTGTAGACCCAACCCACATCGTCGGTGGGAATTTTGAACAGATTCATCCCTTTACTCAGGAATAATTTTTTAACGATTAAATCTGAGCTTCAAAAAGAACAACGGACACAGTGTCCAGAAGCAATCGTTAGAAAAACAGGAGGTAATCATGGGTAGACCTTACGGTTTGCTGCGTGCCGGGTATCCGTTTCACAAGACCCTCAGCATGCGGCGCACAACAAACTTTCCGGTTGACATCGCAGTCGGAAAAGAGGGACGTATCTATATCATGTGCCGTAGCGATGGCACGGCGATGATTCGGAAGTATCACGTTGATGACGAAGACCTCGGCACGATGGGCGGTTATGGACAGGGCGATGGGCAATTCACGTGGCCCGTGACGATTACCGCTGACGGTGAAGAGAACCTCTATGTGTCCGATGAATACCTGCATCGGATTGTTGCCTTCGATAGTGAAGGTGAACACATCGGTACATGGGGAGAACAGGGTACTGATCCTGGGCAGCTCAATGGCCCCTCTGGTATGGCTTTCGACCCAGACGGGAATCTCTACATTGCTGACAGTCTGAGCCATCGGGTGCAGAAGTTCACAAAAGACGGTAAGTTCCTCTTGGGGTGGGGCGGTTATGGCGATGGTGAAGGTGAATTCAACATGCCGTGGGGTGTCGCTGTAGACGAACTCGGCGATGTCTACGTTGCGGATTGGCGAAATGACAGGGTGCAGAAGTTCAACGCCGAAGGAGAATTCCTTTTTGCATTCGGTAAATCCGGCAGCGGTAACGGTGAACTCAACCGTCCCGCTGGGATTGATGTTGACCTACACGGCGATATTTATGTTGCTGACCGAGGGAATGACCGTATCCAACTCTTCAACGCCGAAGGACGGTATGTGCAGAAATTCCTCGGCGATGCTACCTTGTCAAAGGTGTCACAGGATTACATGATGACGAACGGCAGTCCAAATCGGATGCGCGATATGGCGGACTTGGAACCGCAGAAATACCTGCGCCAGCCGAAATCCGTCGCTGTCAGCGACGATGGGCTGATGTTCGTGCCGGACTTTGGAGCCTACCGGGTTCAGGTGTATCGGAATATGGCAGTGCCGTTGACGGAGCAGGAATTTAGCCCACCCCGTCGGTCGGTTACACTGCATCAGGAATAACATTTCGGTGAGGTTAGAAACTCACCAGTGAACACGAAACTACGCTTTATTTAAAAAAGCCAAGCGTGTGCATGGCATGTGCTTGGCTTTTTTGCGTACGACGGATAGACAAATTTTAGGCAAACTGAAAAATTGTATTGAACGATGCATCGTTATACATTTCCATTTTTTTTTTAGAATGCACAATTTCTGACATAAAATCGCGTCTTTAACATTATAACGTTATTATTTCTTCATTAGATTAGGAGGGGACCTCATGAAAAGAGAAGACGATGCCCAGTTGATTCACGAAATATTGTCGGGCGATGAGGCCGCGTTTAGCCGCTTAGTCCAAAAGTACCAAAAAAGTGTTCATGCGCTTGCGTGGCGGAAGATAGGTGATTTTCATTATGCTGAAGAGATTACACAAGACACCTTCCTTCAGGTATATAAAAAACTCTCGACGCTCAAAAATCCCAGTCAATTTGCTGGGTGGCTCTATGTTATGGTCAATCGGCACTGCATTGCTTGGATGCGCAAACGGAAACCAACAATTCAATCGTTGGAGGAGACCCCTATGAAAGAAACAGAAAAATCAGATTATGAACGTTATGTCTCCGAACAGCGCGAGGCGGAAGCCATCGAACGTCGGTATGAAATCGTTGAAAAACTTCTTGAGAAACTACCAGAGAGCGAGCGCACTATCGTGACGCTTTACTATCTTGGCGAAATGACCCTCAAGGAGATAGGTAACTTCTTAGGGGTATCGGTAAACACGATTGCCAGCCGGCTCCAGCGTGCGCGAAAGCGTCTGCAAGCAGATCAAGAACTTTTGGTTCAGGAAACTCTTGGTGGGGTTCAGTTATCAGAAAATCTAATAAAGAACATTATGCGACAAGTCACCGATATCGATCCCATACCGCCAACGGCTACGAAACCTCTGCTTCCATGGATTGCCGTTGGCGCGTTTACTGTTTTGATGATACTCTTGTTAGGTACCAGCAGTCGGTATCTTGTTCACTTTCAGAAACCGTATAGTTTTGAAGCAGTATCTCAACCCACAATTGAAATTGTGGATGCACCTATCATCCATAATATGGATTCTAAACCCTCCGTCCGGAATCAGATTGGACAGACTGCATCCGAGGATGAAAAGGGGAATGTGGATCGGCAGATTTCTCAGAAAGTCTCAACATCCGACACCCAAGGGGATTCGGAAAATAGAAACAAGACAATCCAGGTGGATGCATATTGGACACCGATTGCTGATACTGCACTTAACTCACCCAGGCACGCTGCCCTCTTTAATAATCTTACACCGGCTCATCCGAGCCAAGAATATGGGACGGACGCTTTCAGCGTCTTTTTCCCAAAGGAAAGTTTCACCGTAGGAAATCTATGGGAACTTGATGTTAAGAACATTATACCGTTTCTTCGTCAATTTCATCCCGGAGCGACTGCGGAGATGCATAACAATCCGGGCATAGAATTTGTCCTTGAATTTTTTGGGCTGACTCTGTTTCGTTCAAGTAGTTTTGAGTCAGAGGGTGCCTATGCGTGCCTACGGGCAGTCTCGCCAACTTATGCCGAAATCGTCTTCAGAATCCACGCCGAATTCCTACTTGATAGAGAGGCTGGTGCTTACTTTACCCCAGGACAATTTACTGGGCGACTCATACTCAACCAAAAATATAACACGGTCCGCGAGTTTTGGCTCTATCTTCCACCTCGCAATACCAATGTTGACATCAACGCCTATGGCTTGGCAGATATAGTTTTCGTTCCACGCATGGAACTTGTCGGACGGAACATACACGATCAGCGTGATATTGTTTGGAAGACTGCTATCACTGAAAAGGAAGCGAAGGATTTGTTAGAGACTGCCTTCTACAAGTTTTCAGAAATTGAGAGGTGCCCTATTGAAGATGTTGTTGCAGAAGCACAAGCCAAAAAACGCCCAATTCATGTCGTTCTAACATGGGGTGCTTTCGACGACGAATCTTGCTGAGCGACCAGTAAAACCTTGAGGGCAGTTGTCCTCTCTAATTCTAAAGTCATCAAGTTGCTCAATAAACACTATGTCAGTGTGTTCCTGCGCCTAAGAGATCTACCGGAACTTCAGAATGGGGCAAAGGGTGATCAGGCAAGCAAATTAGCCACACTGGTCACCGAAGCCTATGAAAAGACTATCACACACAACCCATATCATTCGGTAAACTCTTTTGTCCTGTCGCCCCAGTTGGAGTTGATAGGTCATTCACCTTACCGAACATCGAATGAATCCCGCCGTATAAATGAAAAAGGATACTATACATTTTTAGTGGACGCTTTGGAAACAGTTAAGAGGCACTAAATCCGGATCGGGCTTCGTCTGACTTAATTGGCGCAAGTCTCGGTTTTAGGTAAACTGAAAAACCGAATTGAACGTTGAATAATTGTGCTAACCCGAATTTGCTACAGAGGTGTTGTAGCGCAAAGTGGTTTCTTAGCCAATCCAAAGTGTCCCCACAGCCTTATGCCGTGTTTACACCGAATTCGCGCGGTTTTAGTGTACTCAGTGGAGGTCAAAACGACTAAATGAAGTTGAGATTCGTCATAGTTATGCTTGTGTTCACCACCATGCCACTCTCTGTTTCAGCCCAAACCGGCGACGTTCAAGGAACCGTTTACCAGCGAAGCACAGGGAGAGCCCTCGCGGACGCTGATGTTCGTATCCTCGAAGCCGATCAGCACCAAAAAACCGATGCAAATGGGGTCTTCCAATTCACAGAACTGCCCGAAGGCACATATACTTTCGTCGTGACACACCCAGTGGAAGCGACACCCACGAAAGTCTCCGTGAACATTAGTAGTGGCGATACCACCGAAGTCAAAATACATCTCGGCGTTGCCTTTAAACTTGAAACAGTTGTGGTAGAAGGGAAACGTCTCCCACCGACGGTAAGCCGCACAGAAATCCGTGGAAGTGAACTCCTTCGTATCCCGGGAACCGCCAATGACGCACTCAAGGGTTTAACGACACTTCCCAGTATCGGTATCCCAAACGATTACTTTGGGGTCCTCTACATCAGAGGCAGTGAGCCGGGCTCAAATCTGTATTATCTTGACAGGACACCGCTCGGCTATCCGTTTCATTGGGGTGGTTTGCTTTCGACGATCAGTTCGGAAACCATTGAGACGATTGACATCTATGCCGGAGGTTACGGGGCCGAATTCGGACTGGATTCGCAAGCCGTGCTTGACATCCATGCCCGTGACAGTATTGCGGAACGGTTAGATGGGAAATTTAACTTGAACATCCTTTATTCCGAAGGGCTACTCGAAGCCAAAATTGGAGATAAGGGATATATCTCCGCCTCTGGACGGCGGAGTTACTTAGATCTCATCGCTGGTCCGATTCTTGAGGAACAGACTGGACAGAAACAGCAGTTTCCCTATTTTTCAGATTATCAACTCAAATTTGCTCACTCGCTTGGGACAAACCATCATCTCACCCTCAACGCTTTCGCTGCAACCGATCATTTTAAAATTGTCGAAGAGAGCAGTGAATTTACCATTGAAGACGAAACAGGGATTCAGACGGTTGAAGGTGGGCGCGCCTCTGTCCTTTTCAAAAATGGGTTCAATGGACAAGGTGTCCATCTCCGTTCGGACTTCACCGAAAATCTCACTTCATATCTGTCGCTGACCCGTTCTCTCAATTTCCTCACAATCACGTTTGAAGCCCCGTTCAATGAACAGGTCTCTCAGAACCCCGAAGGCGAGTGGGTACTTGATTCCGCTGACTATGGCCACTACGATGTAAAGATTAACGTGCCTGTCTATACGCTCCGTGAGGATATATCCTATCAGTTAACACCTCAGTTTCAATTTGAATCGGGAGTCCTCCTGTCCTTTAGTCCCGCCAACAGTTTTGAGGATGGCAGGTTTCCAGAATACGAAACAAGTGATGAGGATGTAACAAGGGTTACCCCAATTATTGAAGATGGGGAGGTTGTCGGAGAGGAAACACGGATTGGACCGGAAACGCGGCTAACGGGCGTGGAAGAGATACAAGACGAATTTGGACACGATTTTTATCGGACAGAAGGGTATCTGCAAGGACGATATGACCCGCTTTCGTTTTTGTCTATAGCACTCGGGGTTCGTTTGGATTATCTGAATGTGACAGAGCAGGTTTCCATTCAACCGCGCGGCAGTGTGAGTTTCATACTGCCAAACGGTTCTAATCTCCGCTTCGCGTATGGACATTATGAACAGAGCCCGCAACCGTCGCATCTCCTATCAGAAGATGGCAACCGGGCGTTGGCATCGAGTCTCACACGGCACTATATCATGGAATTGGAACACGAACTCTCATCGCGGACTGAACTGAAACTTGCCACTTATTACAAGGATGCACAGAAGTTGGTTACACCCGATGAAGTCTCGAACTACCTCAATCAGGGGACGGGATATGTTGGGGGTGCAGAAGTATTCCTACGGCATCGGATTATAGATAAGTTCTTCGGTTGGATTTCGTATGCGTATACACACGCCGAGCGACGCGAAAACCCAAACGCTACTTATCAACCTTACCTCTTCGATAATACGCACATCGTGAGTGTGGTCGCCAACTATAATTTTACATCGAATTTTGAGATCGGTGCGAAGTGGCAGTATCTCAGCGGCACCTCTGAAGTACCTATCAGCTCTATCGTTCTCATCCAAGACCCCGTAACGCGTGGATTGAACCCGCTTTTGGCGAGTGCAGACGAGCAATTAAGCACCGAGCTCGCACCGTATCATAAATTAGATTTTCGGGTGAGTTATAAATGGAACATCTGGGGACTGAAGGCAGGTGGATTTCTCGATGTTCTGAATGTATACAACCGGAAGAATACAATAAAGTTCATTTTTGAAGAGGCAACCCTTGATGTCCAAGGTCAGGAAGTCGGCATTGAACGTGAAGTTTTTGATGCCCCGCAACTCCCACGGATAATCTATTTCGGATTAACACTTGAATTTTGAGGGGAAAAGTCTGAACTATGATTTATATGATTATCAGATTTACCATGATTCGTGGTGAATTACATACATCACAATAATCCTAGTCAAAATGGAAGGTTTGCCATTTACAGGTTGTTCTGATATAATACCGCTGTAACGGGAAGGGGCACCCTTGGTATGACGATAATAAGGAGAGGCACCGATGAAAACTTGGATTATTTTTGGTATCTGCGTTCTAATGCTCGCCGGTTGTACGAGTGCCGAGTACCAAAAGATGCAAGCAGAACGCGATCAGTTGCTCAAGAATTACGAAGACCTTCGCGAAGAACACGATGCACTTAAACTTAAAACTAACATAACTGACACGCTCCTCGGGAAATGGGAGTTCTTGGATCTTGAGATCGAAGAGAGTAACGTCAGCGAAGAAGTTGCGGAAACCAAAGCCGCCCTTTATGCGCTTGACCTGAAGAATCTCACACTCGAATTCTTTGAAGAGAAGGGTATGTACAATTACCGTGGCAAAAACGGGAACACGGATGTGTCGGGTCAATTGACCGTCATCACTGTTCGGTACGGCGATGAACCGTTCCCGTTCATCCGGTTCATCAGACGCTCTGGTCCGGAGATTTCACAATTCCTCTTCGCCGCAAGTTCCGATGGGAAACCTCTCGGTTTATCAGGTGCTCGAGGGCTTGACACGGCGAGAGAGATTAGTGTTTCGGTTACGGAGGACAGGTTATATCTCACAATGCACGGCAAGATGCAATTAAGTCCCAACGGTTGGGTGCAAAGCGGTGGCGTGCGGTGTTATTTTGAAAGGGTTCAGGAATGAAAATATTAAGTGTTTTCACCTTAATAATATTGGGTTTTGTAGGGTGCACCAGTGCGAAATACCAAGAGATGCAGAACGAGCGCGATAGGCTGCGTGCCGCCCATGAGGATGCCGAAAGAAAATATGACCCACGGCAATTGGAAACCGCCTTAACCGATAAACTGATGGGGACATGGCAATTTCTGGATATGGAGGTTGCCGAAGGTGACCTCAGCGAAGAGATAGCGGCATTAAAGTATAAACGCCATGCGGCGGCTCGCCAAAATCTCACACTTGAATTTTTTATGGACCGAAACGTGTTCCGTCGATACCGCAGTAAAATGGGGACACAGAGGCGACGGGAAGTTTCAAAATCAGTTCACGGCGTTACGGTGATGAATCGTTTCCATACCTTCGGGTTTTCCGGGACACAGGTTTGCCGCTCTACGATTTTTTAACGGGTATGTCCACCAGTCGGTTGAAAAACCAAGATACCGTTTCCATGAAAGCCGCCGAAGATAATTGGCTCGGCATTTCGGTGACAGATGACAAGTTGTACCTGACCATGTACGGGAATATGGAATTGACACCGAACGGTTGGGCTCGAGACGGCGGGATCCGCTGTGTTTTCAAACGGATTAAATAGGATTGTAGAGGTTTCCCCTTGTAGGAGAGGCATAAAACCTAAAATGCCACCGTTGTCGGAGGGGTTTAAAATCTTGAATTACGTGTATTGAGGAGGGAAGATTGTGAAGCTGTTGATACCATTGGCTATCCTCGTGTCAGTGTTGACAAGTTGTACCAGCGTGCAATATCAGGAAGGTAGTGGGGCAATCGAGGATTACGAGGATGCGCGCATGCGATTCGACCCAGAAAAGATGAGAAGTGAGATAAAGACGCAGTTGACCGGCAAATGGCAGTTTGTCGGCATAGAGATTCCGAACGAGACTGTCAACGCACAAACGGCGAACCCAACATCCGAAAGCGGCGAAACAGCATCGGCTTCTGACGCCAATGTACAAACACCAACAGCACTTGAATCCGATGTGTCCGACATGGAGGAACAGATATCTGAAAAGGATCGAGTGCAATTATCACCAATCACAGTCGAGGAACGCGAAGACAACCAAAAGATAGCGGCAGCGAAGATGGCATTAGCCTCGGCGAATCGTAAAAATTTAGTGCTTGAATTTTATGAGGAGCGGACATCCTTTTATTATCGCGGCAGCAACCGTGGGAGGAAGGTCACTGGGCAATGTAACGTCATCGCTCCGAGGGTAGGGGATGCCCCTTTGCCGCTTATTCGGTTTAGACGCCGCACAGGTCCGAAAATGCGCGAGTTCCTATTTACTTCTGAACCTACAAGGCTTATGGTCGCCAGAGGTAAGCAAGCGTTTGCCGAAAATACGCAGAGACTGGAAGGAAAAAATTATGTGGGTACCAATCAACCGCTATGGTGGGACAAGGATGAAAATGTCCGCAGACTGAGCGGAAAAGGCGGTGAAAAAGCTGCTCCAAAAGGGGTTTCCTATGTTCCAACTTCGGCATTGGGCATTGAAGTGACAGACGGTAAACTCCATCTAATTTTACATGGAGATATGGAACTAACACCCAAGGGTTGGGTACGAACCGGTGGTATGCGATGTGCCTTTGAGCGGATTGAGTAGAGATTATGTTAGCTTATGAATCGCAGATTTAGGTATCTTTGCTGTGTTTAACGGCTTTGATAAACTATTACTTCATCCATGTTGAATTTTACGGTAGGTTCGTAGTCGTGCGATTTATCGCACCTTCCGAATGCGCAATGAATTGCGCTACTACGAACGGGATTACTCTCAACTTGAAAATGGATAGAACACTATGTGTTCAAAGCAAAGAGGACAATTGATGAAAATGTTAATAGTTCTGAGTATTATGGTGATAGTTTTCACAAGTTGTGGAACGTTGATATCCCCAGAAATTCAGTATGAACGCGAGCAGATGATTGCGGCGTATGATGCTGCGCGCGAAAAACACAATCCCGAAAGAGTTAAAGAAGCCGTCAAAGACCTTCTCGTCGGGAAGTGGCAGTATGTCGGTTTAGAAGTGGAAGAAGGTAATGTTAGCGCGCAGTGGGTAAAGCCGATGTCTCAGCAGACGATCAACTCACCGACGTCTTCTACAGCGGTGGCTTCTAAAGATGCTACAAGTGAGCGGACAACAGCCTCCAACGCGCTTGGACAACCGATACCACCAAATCCACCGGACATAGAGGCAGACACACAGACCCCGGAACCGAATGCGCCGCGCTTGCCACCCATTGAGGTAGAGGATGAAGAATCCAATCAACGGATACTCAACGCAAAAGCCGCACTCGTCGCATCTACGCGTAAAAACTTAATGATCGAATTTTCCGAAGACCGTGGCTCGTACCATTACAGCGGTAGCAATCGCGGCACGAATGTCACGGGACGGTGTTCCATCACTACTAAGCGATATGGCGATGATCCGTTCCCATTCATCAGTTTTAATCGACGGACGGGACCAGAGATGCTTGAGTTCCTCTTCGGTTCCGAGCCTATCAAACAGATGGTTGCGAAAAAGAAACAGGCGGATGCCGAAAGAAGACGCAGAATGGGGGCGCAAGGCGGACGGAAAGCCTCTGCAAAAGCCTCCTTTACAATCGCTTCAATAGCAGGAATTACGGTGACGGAGGACACGCTGTATTTAGTCCTCTATGGGGATATGGAATTGACACCACAAGGTTGGATGCGAGCCGGAGGATTGCGATGCACTTTCAAACGAATCGAATAGGTGTAAAAATCTTATTGTCACTTAGCGTCATGACTCTGCTCTTCATGGGGTGCGCCTCCGTGCAACACCAGGGGATGCAGAACGAACGCGATATCCGTCGGGAAGCGTATGAAGATGCCCGCCAAAAAGATGCAGTTAAACGCAGTCGAGACTTTTTGTCGGACGACATGCTCGGTAAGTGGCGATTTCTTGAACTCGTGGTTGAGGAACGGGGTGGGAGCGAGGACATTCTGAAGGTGAAAGCCGCACGCACCACTCGCAGGCTTAAGGGACTTACACTTCGATTCTGGAAAAGCAGCGGTGCCGCTTACAATTACCAAATCGAAAAGATGATGACGAAGACCTACGGAACATATACGACAAGGGCAGTCCATAGGGAGGATAAACCGAAGAGTGGTAGGATTCACTTCTATCCAATCTCCGGCACACAGATACCGGATCTCCTGTTCAATTTCGCAAAGGGCACCCATCAGCAGGTGCTTTTAAGTGACGGAGAAGTCCTTTCTACAATACTAAAGATAGACATACCGAGAATCTCGATGAAAGAGGGACAGATGGACTTGACATTAGATCTCGGCATGGTGTTGGCACCCGATGGATGGCTCCACCGCGGGAACATCCGCTGCTCATTCGAGCGGATCGAATAGTTTGGGCAACATCTAAAGACAGGTACAAACGAAGGCTTTTATACAACTACCCAAGAGGTTACTGACTTCACTGCCAAGGAGGAACCCATGAATCGCAGATTTGAATACACGGCACTGTTTATCATTTGTGTGCTAATATTCGCGGTAATCGGATGCGCGACACACACCGTCGAACATGATCAAGGTGTTGAAACTTTCTATAGTCCTTGGTTGGACAAATCCTTTGAAGAATTTCTGGAGGAAAACCCCGATCCGAAACAGTCAACGCCTATAGGTCAAGGTAACTATAGGCATACTTTCGTTTATGACATTGAGTCACAAGCTGAGATTGTTGTCAATCTATTAGCGGCATTGGGAGAAACGGCTACCGGACGCGACGATTATTATCATACCTATGTCTATGTGAACGGTGCCGGCATTATATATAAAATAGATTACCGACGCAAAACTGAAGAGTGGTAATGACCGTAAAGGGACCAAATGAAAATGTCAGACTCATTCGGGACCATACTATTAGTCTGTCAAAGTTATTTTGACTTTTTGTAGGTCGGGTAGAACGGAGTGAAACCCGACAAAATCGGGCGAGTACACCTGTCAGTTTAGATGTGCCAGATTACTATGTTACTGGAGAAAATCTTATGAAAATCAAGAGTCTTTTCCTTTTTTGTTGTCTCACTTTGGTGTTTGTCCATGTTGGTCAGATTCACGCGCAAGCACCCAGAACGGAGAAAATCGCGTTTTCATCGAACCGTAAGGGGAATTTGGAAATCTATATTATGAACCCCGATGGAAGTCGACAAGAACGGCTCACCCGAAATAACGCCAGAGATTACAGTCCGGTTTGGTCTCCAACAGGTGAACAAATTCTCTTTGTTTCTAATCGAGATGGACTCCATGATCTTTATGTGATGGATGCTGACGGTGGCAATGTCCGACGAGTTTTTAGGAAATCGGCACTTAGAATAGAACCCACGTGGTCACCGGATGGTGATAGAATCGCATTCCATACCGATATCCCGCAATGGAGCATTCAAACGGCCACGATACACGGTGGAAATGTGCAGCAGGTAGCAGTGGCAGACCAACGTGGCGGTAATCCTTCTTGGTCGGCAGATGGCAAAGAGATAGCGTTTGTTGGAGACGTTGGGGGGACACGTCGAATCTTCATTGTGAAACTTGGTTCCGGCGGTGTACGCACATTCCTGCCGAAAGAACAGACGTGGATGTACTCACCGGCGTGGTCACCGGACGGGGACAAACTCGCTTTTTCTTGGTACAAGTGGGGTGTAGGGAATCAAGAAGCCATCTTCATAGCGAATCGGGACAACGGTCGTTTGAAACAGATTGGTAAATCCGCGCTCGGTACTTACAGTCCTGCTTGGTCTCCCGAAGGCGATAAAATCGTTTATACGGAGGAAGTCGTAGACAGGGATCGTCAAATCGCTGTGATTGATGTAAAGACGGGCAGAAAGAAACAGTTGACACATCGTGGTTTGAATATCACACCTTCGTGGTTCAATCCTAAAACCCTGTCCGTTGCCCCGCAACCCCACCTGCTAACAACAACGTGGGGAAAAATCAAAGAATGAGTATTACTTCTGCAGGGAAAGCGTTGTCCAAACCGGATGTGATATGAAGGTACGCCTTATGAAACGCAAGCCGATCTCTCATATTCTCACGTTGTTATTCGTTTTCGGCTGTCTCCCTTCCGTTTTCGCAAGGGCACCTGAGAGTGCGAAAATCGTCTATACATCTGAACCAAACGTTAAGTTGAAGAGCAATAAAGACATTTATCTCATGAACCCAGACGGGACAGGGCAGGTCAACTTAACACGACATCCTGCAGCCGACTCGCAACCTGTATGGTCACCGACAGGAGAAAAGATTCTCTTTACCTCAAACCGCGACGGTCTTCCAGATCTCTTTGTGATGAACGCGGACGGAACGAACGTCCAACAGGTGTTCCGGAAACTGACGGGGAGACAACACGGCACCTGGTCCCCTGATGGAAAACAGATCGCGTATTACCGTATTGATGCAGATGGCAAAACAGGCATTTACATCGCTGCAATTGATGGCACTGGGGAAGAACAAATCGCAGACGGCTGGCATCCAACGTGGTCTCCAGATGGCTCCGAAATAGCCTTTGTTTCATTGGATGACATTGGAATTCGCACCATCAACTTGCAAACCCGTTCAGAAGACATAGTGCTGGCGATGGAACAAGCAACTGCCTTCGATCCAGCGTGGTCTCCAGATGGCAGTAAAATCGCTTTTACCCGAATAGATTTGCTCGCACTCGTTCTGGGTGGGATTTTAAAAGATGGCGCGAAACTTTTGAAGGGTCAGGCTCAAACTATCTATGTCGTGAACCGAGATGGCAGTGGGTTAGAGCAGTTGGTTTTTGATGATGCCACGGCTTCTAACGCGGCGTGGTCCCCACGCGGCAATGAACTCGTGTATGAGCTACTCGCTGGAAAGCAATTTCAACTTTTCAAGGTCAGCGTAGGCGGTCGCGTTTCACAGCAATTGACGAACAGCGATCACAATATGGATCCAGATTGGTTCGACCCGTTGGCTTTATCTGTCGCCCTACAACCGCAGTTATCCACCTCAGTGTGGGGAAAAATTAAAGTGGATTAAGAAGCGGAACGCACCGTCCGTAGTTGCCCACGGATGTCAACTTGTACCTTCCAATGATTCCAGCGCGGTAGCAGCACTGTACTCAATGTTGGTTGACGGATGCCCTGCTGCCATCGCAACGTGACTAACTTTTGGTTGGGAGAATATTCCACACTGAACTTCGCACCGTTGACAGAAAATTCTTTTGGATACTGTGCCTCAATTTCAGCGATCGTCTCAGCGTCTATTTCGGTAAATAGCAGATCGTCCATAGAGAGGAGTTGGTATTCCTCTGCAGCTTCTACACCTAACAACGCGAGCCGCGAAACCAGCCATGTGTACGGTGTCACATCGGCAGTTTCTGAGGCAGGCACATCAGGATTCAAGGCACAGTGCAGTTTCCAAGCATCAATTGCTCGTGTGAGTTGTTTTCCAACGCCGCGGAACACAGATCCAGAGAGAATGAGAGCTGCCAATGCATCTCTTAGCAATGCCCCGTGGAGTGGACGACGTTCGCGCCCGATCTCTCTGCCTGCATATTCCGTTACGACTTCTGCAACAATGTCTTCGCCTTCGAGTCGTGGGACAGCGAGTTGCGAAGTGCCAATCCCTGCATCGATGAGATCAGCGAAAGCGCAAGGCACGGCAGTGCGTCCGAGCAATTGAACGCGGGTGCCTTTGCCAACACCAACCGTTTCGAGGATCAGAGCGGCGTGCTGTCCTTCTGGAAGCAGCGAATCGGAATCAAGCAAAACCTCACCTTGCTCATTCCCCCACGCCTTCCCCTTTCGTCTACGCACGTAAGCACAAGCGTCCCACTCACGCAAGAGGTAAGCAATCAGCGCGGCTCGGTCAGGTTGCGGCGATGCGTTCTCTTTCATCACAGGCGGCAGTTGAAAAAATGCTCTGAGTTGCGTTGCGATCCTGCGACACTCAGCAATGGCGGTTTTATGGAGGTGATGGCGTTTCTCGGTGCCGTAGCGTAGAGTTCGGATCGCCGTTGTTGCATCACACCCATCGCGAAATAGGTCCTTCTGACGGGCATTCCGAACGGCGTCCTGTTGCTCAATCGGTATACGGGTCATGCGCTGCCATAAAGGGGCAGGACGTTCCAAAGTGGCTATCAAATCAATTAAATCGCGTCGGAGAGAGGGTGGGGCTTTTACCAGCAATCGGGCATGCAGTGGATTGATGGGTAATGCGCAGATCTTCGCGCCTTCCGCTGTGAGCATGCCATCGTCAGAGAGGACACCCCAACTTTTCAACGCCGTTTGCGCACGTTCCACTGCGAAATCAGGCGGCGCATCGAGAAACGTCAAATCCTGTGGACGATAGCCGGTTGAAGCCACTGTAAGTACGAATTGCGTCAAATCCTCTCGGCGAACCTCTGGAAGTGTTTCCTGCTCAAGTTGTCCCTGTTCCTCCCAGAGTCTGTAGCAGATTCCGGGACCGAGGCGACCTGCTCGTCCGCGACGCTGCTCCGCTGACGCTTGGGAGATCGGACGTAACGCTAAAACAATGCGGCGGTTCTGATGGATACGCTGGCGCACCAAGCCAGTATCCACAACAGCAGTGATACCGGGAAGTGTAATTGAGGTCTCAGCGACATTGGTTGCGAGAATGACACGGCGGCGTTGGGAATGCGTCTCAAACGCTATATCCTGTGCGTCGGGGGACAAATCTCCGTGTAGCGGAACAATCTCGATGTGCCGTATCTTACGAAGTGCCTCGTCGCATTCATTAATCTCGCCCTTGCCCGGCAGAAAAACCAAGACATTTCCGGTGGTCTCTTTGAGGGCGCGACGCACGCCTTTTTCAACGCGTTCCACTACATCACGGGATGTCGGGACAACTGTCCCACCCAGATACTGCACCGCAACGGGATAAACGCGTCCCTCTGCTCGTAGCACCCGTCCATTGATAAACTGCGCGAGGTGCTGCGCCGCTATTGTGGCAGACATGATAACGAGCCTTGCATCACGCCGTTTTTTTCGGCATATCGCGAGAAAAAGATCTGCCTCCACACCGCGTTCGTGGAATTCGTCCAAGATGATGGTCCCGTATTGATCCAATTCCGACCCTGCCGCATACCGGAGGGCGACACCGGGTGTGACAAAACGGATGCGAGTTAAAGCATCGGAGCCAACATCTTCAAAACGGACAGTATAACCGACGGAGTGTCCTAACGGTTCGCCGTGCTGTTTCGCCACCCACCGTGCGAGTGAACGGCATGCGACACGCCTCGGTTCGACAACAAGGATCGGAGCATCTGATAGTTCAGCGCACCACGACGGAATTTGTGTCGATTTTCCACTACCGGTCGGTGCGACAATCACCACAGGATCTGTTGTGATTGCCTCCTGAAAGGTCTCCTTTAATTTTTTAATTGGAAGTGCTATTTCGTTCATGATACGTACTATTATAGTAAATAGTTGATTCAGTATCAAGCATGGTTATCGGTTTTCAATTGTTAGCAACCAGCCACTAAAAGAGTCGGGATTCGGAATCCCTTCTACAGAAGAATCGAAGGGTAAACGCGCCACAAACGTCCTTGACTTTTCTGGGGCGTTCTGGTATTATAACTCTGTATCAATCAACAGACATTTTGAGGGTAAATAAATTATGTTGCATCAGAAACTCATAAAAAACACGCAATTAAAAAAACAGAAAGTTTACTGTCTACTTGCCCTGGTAACATTGGCTATCCTGTTGACTTCTCAGCACTTTGCCTATAGCCAACAATATGTCGTTGTGGACAACGAAAACGGTGATAGGCTCACCGGCAGTTGGCGCGGTAGCACCGATACTCACTTTGAGATCGAGTATAACGGGCAGATTGTACGACTTCCGTTGGCAGGTTATACGCTCAAGTTTACCTCAGATTTGGCGCATGTTCCGGACCGGATCGCCGCAAAGCGTTTTCACAATGGACTGACGTTACTGGAGTTAGGACTTCCCAAAAAAGCCCAAAAACAATTTGAAGCTGCTATTGAAGAATTCCCAAAATACCCGGATGCGCACTATCAACTCGGGTTACTTTATAAAGCAAATGGGGACAATGCGAACGCATTGGAACGATTTCGTTTTGTAGCCATCCTTGATGCCCCCAGTTTCGACCTTGTACCACTCTTTCATGAACTCGGGGATACTGCCCTCGCAAACGAAGCTTACGATGTAGCGGTGGATAACTACCAGCTCGTTCTCACCTATTACCCAGATCACCCAGACGTATCAGTGTTGAAATATCTCACCGGCTTTCTACTCATCGAACAATTGGAGAGCCACAGTGCCGGATTATCTCTTCTCGAATCTGCCATTAAAGATTATCCTGACATGGCGTTCCACGAAAAAGCACTTTTCCTCATCGGAAAACTACAAGCAGATATGGATCAGTTGGAAAACGCACTCCACACCTTAGACAGGTTTGTTACGCGCTATTCGGAGAGTGAGTGGATTTATGAGGCACACCTCATCCGTGCGGCTACCTACTTAAAACTGGGTAGATTGGAAGAAGCCGCGAGTGAAGCAATTCTCGTTGGGGAGATTAGTGGAGATGAAGCGGTCAAGGAACGCGCAAAGGAGATTCTGGATCAGACGAAATGGAAAGTTTACACCAATGCAGACGGGCTCCCCGATAACCACATTCAAGCCATGACGACCGATGGCACATGGCTATGGATAGGGACACCGAGAGGGGTAATGCTGTTTGGCATCGCGTATGACAAATGGATCACGGTTGAAGTCGTCGCGGAACTCATTAACACCTCCTTGGAGAATGTGCCAGATGTTACAGCCGTCGCAGCAAACCCGCAAGAAGTGTGGATCGGCACACGTACGCAAGGCGCGATTCACTACAATCAACTAACGGGCGACATTCAAAACTATTCCCCGGCTGATGGATTTCCTGCTTGGATTAAGGATATTAAGATGGACGATGCGGAGATTTGGTTCGCTACGGATACCGGAATCATACGCAAGATTCGCGGCGGTGTTGAACCCTTTCTCCATTATAATACCGAAAACAGTTTCTTCTTGCCAGCAGATGACATCGAAACCCTGTTGCTAACGTCTCAAACGGTTTGGGGTGCCTCCGTAGACGGAGACGTTGTCATGTTCGATCGGGAAGAACAGGAATGGAATTCGTATCACTCTACGGCAATCCGAGAAGGCATGAAGATTGTGGGGCTTGACATTGCAGAGGAGCAGTTGCTTTTTACGTGGTTCAATGCCGATGAGAAATCCAACGGTTATTTTCGAGCAGACATGGACGGCGGGAATGGAAAATCGACAACGCTTGACACTGGTATAGAGGATGAAAACGACTTAAGGAACATCTACATCAGAGGTGCTTTGGACACCTCACCTGTAGTCAAAGAAGAGCCTGAAGCAGAACCGGTAGAAGAGATACCGGATCCGGCAATATCCGAATTTTCGACGGAAACTGAAGCATTAGAAACTGAACCGCCTCCGACGCCACAAATTCCTTTAGTACTATGGATAGCGACGAATCAAGATCTCTACACACACCACACTCGCTCTGCTGATGTGTGGCAGTACACAACGACACCTCGGATACTCACGGGTGAATTAAGAGTAGAGTCTCTCGTCGTTGTGAACAATAAAGTGTGGTTGGGGACTTCCAACGGTTTAGCAACCATGAACGCTCAATGAAATCTCTGTGGAATGCAACACTATAGAAAGAGACTTTAAATCCCTTGGGGAAACACCTAAGCAAAACACCCACTCGTCCTAACCGCAAGGTCAATTAAAGAAATGAAGCCGACATCCACCAAACTTATTACGCGCTGGGCAGATACTGAGCCCATTCAGATTGAAGACGAGTTGGTTGTTGAAGAACCTCTTGAGATTCGGGTCGGGCAACAGAGTTTGATCGTTGTGATGCGAACTCCCGGACACGATTTTGAACTCGCCGCTGGTTTTCTTTATACGGAAAACCTTATAACCTCTGGCGATGACATCGAAATCATTGCCTACTGTGATGAAGAGGACTCTGAAACGCAGGCTTCTGGTTTATCGTCGTTGCAGAACATTGTCAACGTCCGTCTTACGGAGGAACTGGATCTCGATGCAGAATCGGGGTGGCAGCGGAACTTTCACGCAAATGCGAGTTGTGGACTCTGTGGTAAAATGACGATTGAATCCGTTAGGCAACAGGTGCAGCCACTGAATTCAGGCTTCCATGTGAATCAAGAGGTGTTCTATAAACTCAACGATCGGCTAAGAAAGGCACAATCCGTTTTTGAAAGAACGGGTGGACTCCACGCCGCTGGGTTATTCGATGAAAAAGGTGAACTCCTGATTATCAGAGAGGATATCGGTAGGCACAACGCTGTTGATAAAGTCATCGGACACGCGTTACTATCTGACTTGGTGCCGCTTGAGCAGTATATTCTGATGGTAAGCGGACGCGCCAGTTTTGAAATTGTTCAGAAAGCACTCTTTGCTCGTATCCCGATAATCGTCGCTGTTTCGGCGGCGTCTACACTCGCAGTAGATCTCGCCAAAGAGGGGAACCTCACGTTAATAGGTTTCATGCGGGGGCAGAGTATGGCGGTCTATAGTTGTCCAGAGCGCGTTCACTCTGAATAGCGAAAAAACGAAAAAAATGGTAGGATACCTTTTGCTATCTTTTTGGGATGATGTGTCTCTATAAGGGTAAGAAAAATTAAAAGGAGCGAAATTCTTATGTTAAGCATTTTAAATGGTATCCAAGGGCTCATCAACCTTCTATTTTTCGTAGCTATTGTTGGGACTTTGGTGGTCTCGTGGATATATGCCAGCCGATTGAAGAAACAGTACGGTGCCGATTTTCCGTGGAGCAAAACAGCCTTCATCGTTGGGATTGAAGTCCTACTTTGGATCGGGTTTAACTTTTTCTGGGAAATTTTTGAAGCGTTCTGGTTGCCAATTACGATTGTCGCCATTATTGTTATTGTGCTTATCTCCCGAAAGAAAAGGAGATACGTATGAGCAACGTCAAAGGGTAGCGTGCTTTGAATGCCCGCTATCCAAATAATGTACCTAAGGAGAGCGAAATATGAGTCGGACAGGGAGAGCTGTGGTCGCGTGCGGCAAAGATTTTGAAATTCGTGAGTACCCGGTTCCTGAGCCTGAGCCTAATACGGTGTTGCTCCGTCAGGAGTTAGCTGGGATCTGCGGAACTGACCTGCATAACTGGCAGAACGGTTTCCAACAGGAAGTTTTATTGGGGCACGAAAACGTCGGTATTATCGAAGCACTCGGTGAGGGTGTGGAGACCGATTATGTGGGTAAACCGGTGAAAGAGGGTGACAGGGTCATCTTCGCGCCCGGAACAAACTACGGTGCTTACGGCTTCCAGTGGAATCCAGATGAAGCACCACATTTTCGCGGCGGGTTTGCGGATTATATGTATCTCAACTATCCAAACACCTGCTTTATGAAGACCGATGCATCGCCTGAGGTTGCTGTGCTCACGGAGCCGTTTACTATCGGTGTCCACGCCGCAATGCGCGGTGAAATAAAACTCGGTGATACCGTCGTTGTGCAGGGTTCGGGTGCTATCGGGCTTGTGACGCTTGCCTGTGCGAAATTGAGCGGTGCCGCAAAAGTGATTATGGTCGGCGGACCCGCAGGACGATTGGAACTCGCGAAACGACTCGGAGCCGATGTAACGATTAACATTGAAGAAGTCACCTCTCCCGAAGAGCGGACGGAACTTGTGGCAGCTGAAACACCACGTAAAGAGGGAGCGGACGTTGTTTTTGAATGTGCAGGTTTTCTTCCTGCCACGCCCGAAGGATTAGGGTACACCCGACGCAGTGGGACTTTTGTTGAGGTAGGACACTTCGTCGATATGGGTTCAATTGACTTTAACATCAACCAGTTGTTGATGCGCAAAAACCTTCGCGTCGAGGCTATTTGGGGAAGTAGTTACGAACACTTTGTTCGCGGTTTACCACTCCTTGAACAGAGCGGTTTGCCGTTTGCTGATATGATTAGTCACCAACTCCCGCTCTCACAGGTTGCAGATGGTTTTCACGCACTCAATGGGGACTACCGTATTGAGGGTGAAACGGCGATTAAAATTGCGGTCCGTGCTGAAGAGTAACGGATAGATTACCAACCCAGTCAAAAATAGACTGAGAACCTGCCTGAAACGAACTGGAAGGCAGCCCAGGAGGAACTAATTAAAAAATGGCAAAAATGTATCGCGTTGGCTTTGCATCCCTCGTGCATGACCATGTATGGGGTGAACTCCGCTATTGGAAGGAACATCCAAACGTTGAAATTGTCGCGGCAGGTGATGTCAATGCGGAATTACGCGCTCAGTTTAGCGCAGAAGTCGGTACCGAGAACGTCTATAACTCTTGGCAAGAAATGGTCGAGAAAGAGGAATTAGATATTGTTCAAGCGGCAGCAGAAAACAATGCTGGTGCCGACATTGTTGAAGCGGCAGCGTCGAAAGGTATCCACGTCATCTCCGAAAAGCCGATGGCAGCGCGACTTTCGCAAGCGGATCGGATGCTTGCCGCCGCGGAGAACGCTGGCACCTTATTGATGGTGAACTGGCCCACGGCATGGAGTCCACCCCTCAACACGGCGATGAATCTTATCAAAGACGGGGCAATCGGCGACATTTTCTATTTCAAATGGCGTTCTGCGCATAACGGACCGATGGAAATCGGATGCTCCCGCTACTTCTACGAGTGGCTCTACGATGAAGAGAAGAATGGGGCGGGTGCGTTGATGGATTACTGCTGTTATTGCGCGGATATGTGTGCTTACCTTCTCGGTCTGCCACAACAGGTAACAGCGTTCCGCGACACTTTCGTCAAGGACTACCCGGTTCCTGACGATAACGCCGTCATCGTGATGAAATACGGTAATGCCTTCGGGCTCACGGAAGCGTCTTGGACCCAAAAGGTTGGTTATGTCACACCCAATCCAGTGGTCTATGGCACCGAGGGTGCCCTGATGGTAAGCGGCAATGAAGTTCATCTGCACCCAGCAAATGGTGATGCTGAAGTCGTCACCCCTGAACCACTCCCAGAGGGCAAACGCAACGCCGCGGAATACTTCATTCACTGTTTAGAGACAGGTGAACCGATTGAAGGATTGTGCAATGCCAAAGTGAGTCGGGATGCCCAAGAAATTCTTGAAGCGGGGTTGGTGTCAGCAGATAGCGGACGGGTTGTTAACTTGCCGATGTCATAAGTGAATAGGGGCGCGGTTTGAACCGCGCTTGCAGATACGTTAGGAGAACTCGATGAACGATAGAATTCCGATTGCGTTACAATTGTATTCCGTCAGAGATGATTGTGCTGGCGATCTATCTTTAACGCTACAAGCAGTCGCACAAATGGGCTATGAAGGCGTTGAGTTTGCCGGTTATTATGATCGGAGTGCCGAAGAATTGCGCGGGATGTGTGATGACCTCGGATTGAAAGTTGCTGGCACACACACAGGGATTGACACACTTCTCGGTGATGAACTCGCCAAAACGGTTGAATTCAACAAAGGGCTTGGCAATCCGTATCTGATTGTTCCGGGACTCCCGGCAGAGTACCAGGGTTCGCGACGCGCCTGGTTTGATACAGCAAAACTCTTCAACAGTATTGCCGAAAAGATAGCTGAGCAAGGGATGTTTACCGGTTATCACAACCATACGGGTGAATTCACAGCAATGGAAGGCGAAATCCCGTGGGACATATTCGGTGGGAATACCCACGACGATGTCGTCATGCAGATTGACATCGGACATGCCCTTCGTGCCGGTGCCGATCCTGTGGCGTTTATTGAGCGCTATCCCGGTAGATCGAAATTGGTGCACCTTAAAGAGTATTCCTCGACGAATGACAAAGCAAACGTGGGTGAAGGTGAAATTCCGTGGGATGCTGTGTTCCATGCCTGTGAAACCGTCGGTGGTACCGAGTGGTATATTGTTGAACAGGAAAGTTACGCCTATCCACCTATTGAATGTGCTGAACGCTGCATCGAAAATCTACGAAAGATGGGGAAAATTTCTTAATTATACCTTGCGGCAGAACGACGTAGGTTTTTATGATTGTGTCCTCTCTGTATATCCGCTTGCGCCGTTGTTGCAAGCTGCGTTTTTGGTTAAGAATTGCAAGTGAAACTCGCGCCTACACAATCCAGTGTTGAAACAAATCTCCTGCTCTGGTGGGAAGATTTCTACCTCCCCGTTTTCGAGTATGTCCTCCCGAAAATAGGGACGTTGGAAGGGAAAAAGGTTCTTGAACTCGGTACCGGTACAGGAGGGACCGCAACACTGCTGGCGAAACGGGGTGCCTCTGTTATCGGCATAGATTTACTGCCTTTTCGACTCGCTGAAGCGCAGGCGCGAGCCGCGGAACACAACGTCGCTGAGGCAGTTAATTTTGCCCTGATGGACGCGATGCATCTCGCCTTTCCTGATAATACTTTCGATTTTATTATCTCCAAATCCGTGTTGGTTTTCACAGATCACAGACGAACCGCGAAGGAGTGCTACCGCGTTCTCAAGCCGGGTGGAAAGGCGGTTTTCATGGAAAACATGCGCCATCACCCAGGGGTATGGCTGTATCGGAAAATGTTCCTGAAGTACTCCGGCAAGTTGCGTTACTTTTCAGTGAGGGACATTGAGACAGTCGGCACTGAATTTGAGAAGTTAGAGCATCGTGAGTTTCATCTTTCCGCAGTGGGCGCACTGTTCTGGCAGAAATGCATTTCCATCCCACTATTTTATCGCTGGAGTCTCCGCCTCCTCAAAGTGATTGATACATCTCTCCTGAAATACCTCCCATTCCTCAACCGGTTCTGCTGGATCACCGCGATGATTTGCCGTAAAGGTGAGAGATAGAACAATTGTCGTAGGTTAGGTTGAGCGGGAACGGACGAAAAGCCGTACAGCGGTAGGTTGGCGGAAAAGTCTTTGCCATTATTACCCATATTTCAGCCAATTGTCAAAAAGTGGTTTAAGTCGATCTGGAAGGCCTCCCAAGAAAGTAGGTTCATTGAGCCACTCTTGGCTGGTTGGACTCTGTGGATTTGGCGGTTCGTTCTCCGGTGGTGAAATAAGAACAGCATAGTGAAGTGTCTGTCGTTTTGCGTCCGTAGGATTGTATCCTTTGTGGAGTAGGCTTGAATTGTAGAAGACGATGTCCCCTGCTTTCAGTTTGACGACGAGTTGGTTCGGCATTGCTGCCTTTGGCGTCTGTTGTATGACAGTGCGCTCGGCATCTGTGAGTTCGCGTCGATGGCTACCCGGGACAATATAAAGCGTCTCATCGTCATAGAGGGCACCGTTAAGTTGAACATGGTTTCTGAGTCGACTGAGGAGGGTTTCAAGAGGCACTTCTCCATCGGGTGCCGAGTCTCGGTGCCAGTTGATGTGATACGGTTTCCGCTCGGAGCTGACGAGAAGCGTACAGAGGTGATACCTTAACTTTTGCCCAATCAGTGTTTCAATGACATCCAATATCTGTGGATGTGCGAGTGCGTCTACAAGTGCTTGCTCGCAAATGCTTGGATGAAAGATGTTATTGACCCCCCAAGAGTCATCGCGTTCGCTATCTATGTAGCGTAGGTGATCGGCGTGTAATCCTTCAACACGGCACTTGTGGAGTATGCGGTCAACGGCATGTCGATAGGATTGGATGTCTGTTTGGGAAAGCGCGCCTTTACGAACAATATAACCGTTTTCAACAAAGGCGTCAATTTCTGAGTGGGTTAGCATTTTTAATTTTACCTTAAGTCTAATTGGCTGGACAGTAGAGGTCATTAAACTCAATTTCGTTTCCGTCTGGATCGAAGATGAAGAAAGCCCGACATTTACCGCGCGGGTCATCAAAATCAAACGGACCGCGAGTCCGATAAGGCAGAGAAGTGAATTGTTTGACGAGTTGGTTAATCCGTTGGGTGCTTGTCACAAAGGCGTAATGCATCGGTCCGCCAGCATCATGTCCAGGGCTTCCGACTTCCTTGAGGACAAGATGTCCGTTGTCTAAGTAGATATAAAGTTGCCGATTGTTCCGTTCCACGACTTCAAATCCGAGTAGATCTCGGTAAAACGCCGCGGTTCGCTCAAGGTTGGCGACTTTAACGAAAACCTCTCCAATGCCGTAATATCCTTCCATCACTTCTCTCCTCCAACCCTATAGCGTTTGATAAATAAAAAGGCTCTGGATTCGTGAAATCCGGAGCCTTTCTGTTTCAGGTTAATAACCCTTAGTGCTTCTTGATGTGCGCCCATGTGGTAGCGAGTTTACCTTGCGCTTCCACAGAGACAGCACCGAGCACCGCGCCACCGGCGAGTTCTTTTACTTCGTCCTCACTGAGGGCGCGTTCCCAGAAGTAGACCTCGTCAATCATGCCATCAATCCAGAAGTCGTTGCCTGCATTACCGCCGACTTGCCGTCCGACACCGAGTTCAACTGGACGTTCCGGGAACGTCAGCAGCGGGGTCTCAATGTCCCTTGGGTTAGACTGTCCACTGGCGGGGACCACAGTATCACCGGTAACAGAGGAGGTCACATACGCTGTCGCTTGTGAACCATCAACCACGTAAGCGACGTGAACCCATTCCTCTTCTGCGTAAACATTGTCAGTGGCAAACCAACCTTCACTGCCTGCCCAACAACTGCCCCAGGTCATGTTAGTGGCGTTTGTCGTACACATTCGCACCATGAAGTGGTCACCCCAACCGACCTTGTTGCCTTTGAAGAACATTGCGGCGTGATTCCTACCACCACCTGTCCTCACATAGACCCACAAGGAGACAGAGAAGATACCATCCTCTTTTTCAAGGCTTGCAGAGGAAGGGATTGCGACGTACTGCCCGGTGTCTTCACCGGTTGCGGGGTTTTCGGGATTCTCAAGGTTGAGAGCCATTCCGAATTCCCCTGCTCCAGCACTGGCACCGTTCACGAATTCGCCATCGTTACTTCCGATGGAATCGTTCGCTGTGCCGTCATCAAAGTTCCAGACAGAAACGAGACCGTCTGCGAGCTCGGCGTAACTGTTAGCACTGAATACCATAAGCACTAAAATGAAAAACAGGCAGATATGTTTCATAATAAAGCTCCTTATCGTTTTAAGCCGAATTAAGTGGGTTTGCGATAGGTTTCACAAACCCGCTCTGTTTTTTTATCCTTCAATTGGGCTTAGCGGTGACGATGATAGGATTTGACTTTTCCCCAGGTTGTGGCTAACTTGCCTTCCGCTTTGACAGCAAGTGCCTTTTCTGGACGTGTACCGCTTCCGAGTTCCTTGACTTCATCTTCAGTGAGGGCGCGGTCCCAGATGATAACATCGTCGATGATGCCATCAAGGAACGTGTCGTTGCCATCATTGCCACCGATACCCCGACCCGCGCCGAGTTCCAATGGACGATCTTTGAACAGGTTGTAAGGTTCCGGTGCCAGTTTTGGATTTTGTTGACCACTCACAGGTATTTCGGTTTTCCCTCCCTCTGGCGTTACGTATCCGATTGCCTCTTCACCATCTGCCGTCTGGCAGAGATGGAACCACTTATCGGGTTCAATAGCACCATCCGTGGCGAACCAATTTTCGGCACCACCACTACATGTTCCCCAGGTCAGACCGGTATCACTGGTTGTCACCATACGGAAGGTGAAATTTGCACCCCAACCGACCTTTTCGCCTTTCCAAACGCCGGAGTGGTTTCTACCCTCTCGGACGTAGAGCCAATAGGAGACAGTATGTGCGCCTTCAATAATTGACTCAAGACGATCATCAAATTCAATATCCGCCCGTGAATCTTGATTCCCGTCAACATCCAACGCCTTGCCAAAAATACCATCACCCGTGATTTTAGCTCCCTTAAAGAGTTCACCGTGGGCATCACCTACGGCATCCGTTACCTTCCCATCGTCAAAGGTCCAGGCAGCGATGACTCCATCATTTATGTCTGCGAACGCAGAAATCGTAATGCCAATCGCTAATGCACTCATGGCGAATATGGAAATAAACAATTTCACTTTAATTGTCCTCCTTTAGTGAATTTAAAATAAAAAATCAACCTTTTTTGAATAAATCTGTCTAACAAAGGAAGCAAAACAAGAATGTCTCCTTCGGAACTTAGAAAGTTCCAGTATCCAAGGTGCCACCTAAGCAGGTATAAGCACTTGGTAGTTTTGCTTGCAATTCCATGGGCGTTCCTTCTTGGTATTAATGCCCCATCACAAACCAAATACTAAGAAGGAGTGTCCCCTGGTTTTAACTATTGTGACGAGTTACACACTTCACGCTGACCTTTCTATCGGACATAGATACAAATCCATCAGCAAGGTCAGGTATCTGACGCGGAAGTGATGATAACTGCGCTATGTTACGAAAACATATATTAAATCGCTATTTTTGTCAAGAAAAAAATAAAATTTTTATTTTGCAACAATTTCCTTCCCCTCTACTGCGATAAACCGTCGATTTACCGAAAGATTGGTTGCAGTATCAACGATTCCACTGTTCCAACGAATTTCCAATAAATCAATGCTTTCCGCATCTTTCAGTCCGAAGTGGACACGCAAATCGCTAAATGCGAGATAACTTCCACTGCTCTTCACCTCTGCATACTGCGTGAGTTCGCTCCCACCCAATGGTCGGAAGACGACTTTGATACGTGCGCCGATACCGGAACGGTTGCTTTGAGTCCCGACCGTTTGCACCTGTATCCAATTGTTTCGGTTTCCGCCCTCATTTCTCAGGAGATCGACGGTCTGATTCCAGTTCGTGACGAGGATATCAATGTCGCCATCGTTGTCGTAATCACCAAAAGCGGTGGCGCGACTTGTTTTACGCAGTGCAAAGCCTGCTCCCATCTGTGCTGTGACATCCGCAAATTTCCCATTCCCTAAATTCCGAAAAAGCAGGTTCTGTTGTGGTGTCGTCGTGGATCTATCGACCTCGGCGATGTTATCCATTGTATGTCCGTTTGCGACGAATATGTCCTTGTAACCATCGTTATCGTAATCAAAAAAACCGATACCCCAACCGAGATAACGATGTGTGTGCTCAGCAATCCCTGCGGGAATTGTGGTATCAATGAAGAAGTTGTCCCCTTCGTTGTGATAGAGGGTATTCGTCTCGTTCTGGAAGTTGCTGACCGTGAGATCCAGTTTGCCATCATTGTCATAGTCTGCGAAAGCGACCCCCATTCCCGCTTCCGCTTTTCCCATATCGCTGCAACTGACCCCGGAGAGCAACCCTGCCTCTTCAAAAGTGCCGTCGCCTCGGTTCTCGAAGAGGAAGTTGAAATCCTGATCGTTGGCGACGTAGATGTCAGCATCGCCATCGTTATCGCTGTCTCCAATAGCAACGCCGAGACCGTGGGCAGCAGGGACGCTTAGCAAACCGCTCTGTTCGGTTAGATTTGTAAAAGTGCCGTCCGTGTTGTTGTGATAAAACAGATCCGATTGAGGGGGATAAGAACTCGGACCACAATAAACAGCAATGTTGTGTCGATAACACGGTTTGTCGGCGTCAGGGGTATATTTCGCATAATTGCTTACATAGAGTTCAAGAAACCCGTCATTGTCAAAATCAGCAAAGGCGCAACTCGTTCCCCATCCGATATCTGCGACCTGAGCTGACACGGCAACATCGGTGAAAGTGCCATCTCCATTGTTACGATAAAGAGCGTTGCTACCAAAGTTGGTTAAATAGAGGTCTACGTCGCCATCGTTATCGTAATCGCCGGTGGTTGCACCGACACCGTAACGGGTATCACCGACACCTGCAACACGGGTGACATCCGTAAATGAGCCATCCCCATTGTTATGATAGAGGATATTCGTAGGCAGCGAGATGTCCGCCTTTTCCGCTTGTGGACAGGCATTGATAAGATAGACGTCAAGGTATCCGTCGTTATCGTAATCGAAGAAGCCACCGCCTGACCCATATTGCTCATTAAAGAGACGCTTACCGCTCTCACCGTCGGTATGCTTGAATTGGATCCCAGATTCTTCAGCCACTTCAACAAAGGTGACGGCACATGCCACAGACGACATGAGAAAGGCGGATATAAGAGAAAAAAAACGAATTTTTAATTTTACCTTGCGGGTGAATAATACGGGTTTCATTTTTTAATTATGCCTTGCGGTTAGAAGACGCGGATTAGGACTTGGATGTTCTCTTCTCGGGAGTCGCCCTCCACTACGTTACGGGCTTCGTTTTTCTGTTAGAGTCGCCTGCGTGTTTTTGCTTGGGTATTTCTGCGTATTGTTGCAGGCTCACGGTTTCGTAACCTCAAAGAACATAGCGTAAGTGGAGCGGTATTAATCCTATAAATTAAAAACGCTTTTGTGCTGCCTCCATCGCCTGCCGAATCTCGTTTAAACGTTCTGTATAGGCGGTATTGTTCGGTTCTAATTCAATTGCGCGTGAGATAGCCTGTTCCGCCTCAGAATACGCCCCGTAGCGATAGTATGCATAGGCGAGCGTATCCAGACGAGCGGCATTGATTTCTAACGCAACAGCGCGTTTTGCCAACTCAACGGCGCGTTTCAATTGTTTCCCTTGCGATGCATAGAGCCACGCGAGATTGTTATGTGCATCTGCAGAGTTTTCATCCACAGCAATCGCCTGCGTAAAAGCGAGAATAGCGTCTGAGACCTGTTGTTGTTTAAGATGAAGGACTCCCTGTCGAACCCATGCCTTTCCATCATTAGGATGAATGGATGTTAACTGTTGATAAACATCAATCGCGTCGGCAAACTTGCCCTGTTGTGCGTAAACTTCTGCGAGTCCGTAGTAGGCAGAAACTAAATTTTTATCTCGTTGAATCGCATCTTGGAGGTAAGCCTGGGCATCGGTGAATTTGCGTTGGCGAGCGTGTAGCCAACCGAGGTGAAGATACACCTCGGCATTGGTATCATCAAGTTGGATAAGGCGTTGAAAAGCTGAAATTGCTTCTGTTAACTGCCCTGTCTGCATGTAAAGTCCACCCAAATTGTGATAGAGCGGAAGTGTTTGAGGATGCAACACAGTAGCGATTTTGTAAGCGCGAATGGCTCCTTGTCGGTTGCCGATCTCAATGTGTGCTTCTGCCAGCTTAATGCGTGGTTCCAGGGAAGTAGGTTGCGCCAGCAAGAGTCTACGGTATCGATTCGTCTGATCGTTATAGGTTTTCACCCGTTGGAAAGAGGTCATTAGGTTTTTCGCTTCCGCAAGATTCTGTTTTGCGATATCACCATCCGAACGCTGTCCGAGACGCCGATAAATGAGCCCGAGGTTGTAATGCGTTTCGGCGTGATAGGGTGCGATTGTGAGAGCCTTCCGGTAATGCTGAACGGCTTCCTCTAACCTGTCCTGTAGGAACGCGATTTTGCCCAGCCCTTGATAGACCGGTGCGAGGTTTGCATCCAAGGCGAGTGCTTGTCGATACACTCGTTCTGCCATCGCTAATTTTCCTCTCTGCACGTATGTATCCGCGAGCCGAAAAAAAGGTTCCGCGTTTTTGGGGAGTAGATGAATGGCGTGTTGTCCGTGATTTTCAGCGTCTGCAAACCTTCCTTGTGAATGATAAATTCGCGCCAAACAGAGATGCGCAACACCGTGAGTCGGTAGCGATGCGGGCAATTCCAGCGCGTAAAGATATGCCTGCAACGCATCGTCTGTGTTTTCCTTGAGTCTGTAAGCCGCACCGAGTTCGCAGTATGCCTCGGGGTTTTGTGGGTTCAGTTGCAAGACCTGTTGAAAGGCATTGATTGCCTCATCGTAAAGTCCTAACTGGATTGCGCGCATCCCACGCGCGTAGTATTCGGTTTCCGCTTGATCGGTTTGCTGCGCGGCAACCAGTGATGCTACGAAGCAGAAAGCGAAAAGACCCGTTACGAACTTTTTAATTTTACCTTGCGGATGAATACTGCGGATTCCATGTTTGATGTGCCTGCTCACGAGTCGCCCTCCGCTCCGTTTACGGGCTCAGTTTTCGTATTAATTTTTTTCCGGAGACCGAGTTTCCGCATGATATACCAATTCATCTCCAATAATTGTCGCCAACAGGTTGATTTCGCAGTGTGTCGCGTCCCATTCAAAGAGAATCAGGTTCGTCTGCGCCTCTACGCGTTTTTCGGCGTTGAGGAGACGCATCGGCTGTAGTGTAGCGAGTGAAACGGCTTCCTCAAGGGTGATGCCTGCAAACCGGACACTGTTCTCAATACCGCGCGCTAATTCAATGGCAGAACCGGCGAGATACTCTGTCCCGACCAATCGGACACACCGTTCTGCGGTCAACTCCACCGATTTTCCTGCGAACTGATAGATACCGGGCTTCATTCCGGCTAAAGCGACAGCATCACTGACAAGAAGGCACCGATCGAGCGTCTTGGCGCGTATCATTGACTTGGCGACGGCAGGTGGTAGGTGGTGTCCATCAACAATGAGGCTTGCCCAAAGTTCATCGGCACCGAGTTGTTCCCAAATATAATTCGGATGTCGCTTGATTAAGGCGTGCGCTCCATTACCGAGGTGTGTGGAAAGTCTCGCGCCAGCGTTGATTGCCGCTTGGATGTTGTCCGCCGAAGCATCCGTGTGTCCCAATGCGACGACAATCCCGTTCGCAACCAGTTTTTCAATAAACGGAATGGCACCGTTTTGCTCAGGGGCGAGTGTTACGATGGTGATGTGTCCTTCAGCGATGTCCTGCCACCGCTGAAATTCATCCCAGTCAGGCTCTCTAACATGCTCTAACGGATGTGCCCCACGCGGTCCATCCTCGGCGGAGATATAGGGTCCTTCGAGATGAATTCCAAGTATCGAGTGTGCAACAAGTGAATCTGTTTGACACGCTTCCACAATGGCGCGAAAGGCGTTGCTGATGCCCTCGAAAGAACCTGTTACAACCGTCGGACACAGAAATCCAGTGCCGACCTGCCAGAGTGCGCGGACCATCGCCGACACATCTTCGGACGTAACGGTAGAAACATTGAGGTCGAATCCGGTGAAACCGTTCACCTGAATGTCTATCAACGCAGGTGCGATCCAGACCTTGCTGTTGGCGGAGGCTATCTCGCGAATTGTTTGAACACGCCCGTCAGCAAGAACAATTTCGGTAGGAGTGTTGTTGAAAAGTGTCTGTCCACTAAGTTTCATGTTTTTATGATACCTGAAAACCCATTTGTTACCAAGAAAAAAGGGTTGCATTTTTTGGAGAAATTCAGTTAAAGTATATCCAAGGACATCTGAACCAGTTTACGGAAATATTATCTGACTTCTTTGAAGCAAGTTTTGGAAACTTACAAGTTACGCCGAAATTTCTACTGAAGGGAGTAACAACTGGACGTGGAGGACCAAATGGAATATTTAGCATACGGAGAAACGGGTTTAGAAATCTCACGCCTCTGTTTCGGGGCAGGGCATCTCAACAACACCTGCGAAGACTATGAAGCTGGCGGCAAGTTAATGTTGAAGGCGCTGGATGAAGGAATCACGTTCTGGGACACTGCCGAGGGTTACGGGAGTCAGCCGCATCTCGGAGAGGCAGTACGTCAAATTTCCCGAGGGGACGTTGTCATCCAAACTAAAACCGGTGCGAAAGATTATGAAGGTGCCAAAGCAAGCATTACACGTTCTCTTCAGGAAATGCAAACGGATTATTTAGATGTGCTATTATTGCACGGTATCTCTTCACCTGAAGATTTAGTATCGCGAGAGGGAGCACTCGACGCGTTCCGAGAAGCAAAAGCCGCTGGCAAAATCCGAGTCATCGGCTGTTCCACGCATCTCTATACAGGTCCCGTGATGGATGCAGTGATTGACCATCCAGAACTTGAGGTCATTTTGACGACGGCGAATAAAGAGGGTAAGATGTTAGAGGGCGGTCCCTTTGACCGGCATCTGGAATATATCGAACGCGCGTATTCGCTCGGTAAAGGGATCAGTATCATGAAGGTTATCGTCGCAGGTGATATTCCAGAAGCGGACATGCCGGAATGGATTGAGTGGGGTTTCAATCTCGAAACCGCACATGCGGTTAACCTCGGTATCAGTGATTATCGTCACATCACATTGGATGTCGGACTTGCACGCGCGAGTGCGAGACGCCGTTTGATACAACGCAAAGCGGCGTAGTCCATCTCTTGTGGGAGGGGTTTGTAACCCCGACCTTTTCATCTACCAAATATGAAGCAGTTACGCGGTAAACCGCTTAAAGACTTTCTGAAACAGGTGAAACCGCCGGAAAGAGAATTGGTTTTTATCCTACAAGACGTACAAGACCCAGTGAATGTCGGTTCCGCGTTTCGGATCGCGGACGCGTGCCGTGTGAAAGAACTGATTTTGACAGGTATCAGTGCACAACCGCCCCATCCATTGTTACGCAAAGTCGCGCGTGGGAAACATCGACGGGTAAAATGGCGATACACAGAGCAGGCGGCAGATGCGATTGCATCGCTTAAAGCAGATGGTTACACGAGTTGTGCTTTAGAGGTTACGGAGCAGTCAGTCCGTTACGATACGGTGGATTATCCAAAAAAGATCTGTCTCATTGTGGGGCATGAGGACCACGGGGTAACGAAACGGACGCTTGCTGCCTGTGATATGGTAATTTACCTTCCCATGTATGGTGCCGGAGCGTCGCTGAATGTTCATGTCTCGCTCGGTATCGCCGCCTATCACATCTTACATCGATTTTAATAGCCATCGACACTCAGCGGTCAGTGGGAGACGTAAACATTGAAATTACCCAATTGCCGGTTGAGAGGAGACGGGAGGTAGAGGGCCTACCCCGGCATCCGTCTCCACAGTCTCATTAATGATCATACCTAACTTTCAAATGAAAGTCAAGTAAAAAATCGTAGCGAGGTCCATAGTTAAAAAATGTCGAAAACGATGCGAGCGATTATGTGTCGCGAACCGTGGGATTACCGCCTTGAAGAGGTCCCAATGCCGCAGGCAGGTCCCGGCGAAGTCGTCATTAAGGTGAACGCATGCGGGGTCTGCGCCAGCGACATTAAGTGTTATACAGGCGCTCCGCTCTTCTGGGGCGATGAACACCGCAAACCGTATGTGGAGGCACCTGTTATTGCCGGACACGAATTCATCGGTGAGGTAGTGGAACTCGGTCCGGGGGCTGCTGAGAAGTATAAACTTGAAATCGGTGATACGGCTATCGCAGAGCAGATAGTTCCGTGCTGGGAGTGTCGGTATTGTCGAACCGGGAAGTATTGGCTCTGTCAAGTCCACAACATCTACGGATTTCAACCGGTCGTCAATGGGGGTATGGCGGACTACATGAAGTTCCCGGCACGCTCGCTTGTCTATAAAGTCCCTTCCGATATTCCTACAGCGAATGCGGCAGTGATCGAACCGCTCGCTTGTTCGATTCATGCTGTGCAACGAGGAAATATTGAGTTCGGAGATGTCGTTGTGGTTGCGGGTGCTGGCACACTCGGACTCGGTATGATCGGCGCGGCGAAACTGAAAAATCCCGGTACCCTCATCGCTATTGACCTGATGCCGAAACGGTTGGAGGTTGCCAAGAAGTTAGGCGCGGATATCGGGATCAATCCTTCGGAAACGGATGCTGTCCAAGAGGTGTTAGATCTTACAGAGGGCTACGGATGCGATGTCTATATTGAGGCAACAGGACACCCGAAGGCGGTTGAGCAGGGACTGCACATGATTCGGAAGGCGGGGACCTTTGTTGAATTCAGCGTTATGCGGGAACCCGTAACTGTGGATTGGACGATCATCGGGGACACGAAGGAGTTGAATATTCACGGTTCGCACTTAGGTCCGTATGTGTATCCACTGGCGATTGATTATATCCATCGCGGCTTAATCGAGGTCGAGCATATTGTGACGCATCAACTGCCATTGACGGACTATCTCGCAGGATTTGAGATGGTTCAGAAAGGGTCGGATTCTATTAAGGTACAGTTGGTCCCGTGAACAGTTTGTCTTTCTTATCTTAACTAGGACTTACGCAATAGTTTAGAAAAGTGATATACTCTTGGATTATGAACACCTTATCCGTGTCAGAAAAGAAGCAACCGTTATTTTCCGATTACTGTCAGTTTCTGTTAGCGAGTTTCCACAACTTCACGCAGACGTATTTTGCGGATCACACCTCTAAGTGGAGCCACGACCAACTCAATCGTCTGCTGCGTGAAGAACGTATCTCTGCCAGCGACCTGTGGCGCTCGGTGAAAAACGATATAGAGTTTGATCCTGACGGATACCTGCTTTTTGATGATACCGTTGTGGCAAAACCGTATGCCAAACAGATCCAACCCGTCCGCAGACAATACAGCGGTTCGGAAAAGCGCGTCGTTGAAGGTATCGGTATCGTCACGTGCGTCTATGTCAACCCAAAGACGCATGCCTATTGGATCATAGATTACCGTCTTTATGACGTTCACCGAGATGGTAAAACCAAGTTGACGCATCTTCTGGATATGCTGCGAAATGCTCATTTCGTCAAACGTCTACCTTTTCGGACGGTATTGATAGATTCATGGTATGCTTCAATGAACGTCATCAAGGCGATTGAGGCACTTTCTAAAGTCTACTATGCGCCGCTGAAACGTAACCGTCTCGTCAGCACTTCGGTCAAAACGCCTTACCAACGCGTTGAGACCCTGACATGGACGCCTGCTGAAGCGACTGCGGGCAAACTCGTGCATATCAACAAGTTTCCCAAAGGGCATGAAGTGAAGTTGTTCCGGCTGGCGTCTGACTCCGGGCGCACGGAATATATTGCCACCAACGATTTATCTCAATCCGATGTCGAGGCGACGCAGCAAAACTGTCGCCTCCGCTGGAAGATTGAGCAACTTCACCGAGAACTGAAGCAAACGACAGGGATTGGCGAGTGTCAGTGTCGCAAGCATCGTGCCTAACGCAATCACATTGCGTGTTGTCTATGGGTCTGGGTCTCTCTGAAGCGTGCTGCCCGGGCAGCCGGTCAAACCATTTATCAACTCAAGGAAAGTTTACTCCATGACTACATGCGACAACAACTTCACAAACCTACTATTTCCGTCAATATTGCGTAAGTCCTATTAACTATGAAATCTTGATACGAAGGCGATTCTCTTCTTTGAGGTTAGCTGCGATCTAAAACAAAGGGCAAAGCCGATGTCAAAAAATGGAAGAGACATCGGCTTTGCCCAAAGATTTTTGTAACCTGCTATCGGTTACTTCAGGACAGTTACTGTGCGGCAATAGATTGTGGCACTACCAACAAAAGCATTGATAACAGCATCAAGCGCGTTAACCTCGGTGATGATGTTATAATCGGTTGCCTCACCTGCCATGGCTTGCGTATCAACATCGTTGATCGGCACCAAGCCCCACAGTACATACCATTGTCGTGACTCGATCATATCGGTGCCTTGTGCTCCGTTCCCGACTTTGTGGATATGCGATGCACAGCCGATGACACACAACATTCCTACGATGAGAAGCATAGCGGAAAGTTTTTTGAACATAAATTCCTCCTTGTGGTGTGCGCTTGGAAGATGCACTTACAAGCGTTTCATGTTAATCGGATATTGGGTTAATAGAGCCAATTGATGATTCAATGGCTCGAAGTTCCGTTTCGTAAGCATCTCTGGGGACACGGTAATCGACCTCAAAGACGAGGGTTTCCGGTGCATCGCATATCAGTTTGATGAGCACAAAATTGGCAGCGATGACCATTAATTGATGGATGCGAAAAGCATCTTTCATAAAAACTGCCTGTCGAACCGTTGCGTTTGGAAATTGGTTTTGATAGGCAGTTGTGAGGGTTTTTAGCAAAGTCTCGTCTGGCGTGATCTCCATACCGTTTAACTCTGACACAACACACATTGCCTGCGAATTTTCATTCAAGAATACCCATCGCGGTACTAACTGTAGTTCTTGCGTGATGGGGCGAGTGCCCAATTTATTGACGACCTGCGTGAGCATTGAGTCGTCAATTTTTTTCCAATCCTTCGGTGCCGCTATTTTGATTCTGAGCGTTGTATCCGTTATTACAGGTTCAAGTCGGGTTTCATCAACTTTGAAAGCGAGCGTTTCGTAGGGCTGCTTCTGAGCGTTAGGCGAATCACATCCGACGAAACCGCCAATCACGATGCTGTACAATAGGAATTGGAGAAATCCCGACCAGTTTTTCAATGCCTGCTCCGCGTTGCTTCTATCTGACTTGCTGCTTTGAAGACGGCATTAATGGCACCGAAGAGCATTGGCAAATTGTCTACGCTAAAGTTTGTCCGGTTTTGTGTGAAGGCATCTCCAAAAAGTCGTCCAAATTGCCACGATGTTCCATCGCTCACAATACCGTAGACAGGCATATCCGGATCAGCGTTGATTTTTTGTGCGGCTACCAACTCCGCGAGGCATTGCCCCCAGCCTTGATCAAAGTCATTTTTCTTCGCCTCAACCAGTAGTATCAAGGGCGTACCAACAACCGTCATGCCCAATTCGGATTTTTTAGCGATGAGGTAATCCGGCGTGCCACTCAAAGTTTCATCGTAGTTGATCGGTTCCTGTATCCAGAGGGCATAAGTATCGGCATACGCTTTGTAAACCTCCCTTAAAACAGGAAAGATGATCGCCTCAGACCGTGATGCCTCAGACGAAAAAACGTTGATGTGTTGTAGGGTGAACCGAAATTCTTGAAGGAATTGCTCCGAAGGACGCGTTGCTTCAACCTCGAAAAAGGCACTCGCCGTATATTTGATTCTGAATTTTTCTTGGACTTCGGAGATTTTTTTGAAATCGCTAAACGCCATTCTGCGATACCACCTATTTCTTCGCGTTCGTCAATAATTACGCGGCTAAACTCATTATCCTCCGCACGGATGTCGTGGTGTGCCATACTTTTGCCAAGTTCTTCAAGCGGCATGAGTTCTATATCGACAATTCCGAGATGTTCACGCATTTGCTGAATAATTGTACTATACCTTGATTTAAAAAGCAAATCTTTGCAGATGAAAAGTTGATATGACAGCACACTGTTGACACATTGTCTTAGATAGAACGTGTATGTGGATACAGAGTGCTACCGTTATGGGAAGAGGGCGAACCGATTTCAGCATTTAGGTTTGACTCTTTTCAATAGCTTTGGTAGAATACTCGGAAACACGAAAACACGGATCAATACAAGGAGATAGGCACACCCTTCTGTCCCGTGCCTAATTTTTTCTACGACAGTTTCCGAAAAAAGAAGCAAAATAAAAACGAACGGATCCCTAATCCCTTACAAATTAGAAGGAAACCTGCATTCTCACTGCGAAGCAAACGGACGCAGCAGCTCAGGAGCAATAGTTAAAAAAAATGAAAATTACCGAGATTGAAGCAATTCCATTGCGTGTACCTTACGAGGAACGGATTCGTAAGAGGTACCACCACTTCGCGATGACCGAGTTGGTCACGGTCTATAAATTTTATACCGACACCGGTCTCACCGGTCTCGGAGAGAACCTAGGGTCGCCGTTTGATCAGGAGGTGCTGGGCACTTATCTCGGCACAAATCCGTTCGATCACGTCATGGGTGAAGGGCGTTTTAATCTCGATATGGCGTGCTACGACCTGATGGGGAAGCATCTCGGTCTGCCAGCATGGAAATTGATGGGACAACAGGTTCGGCAGTGGGTTGCGATGGGATGGTGGATGCCGTGTATGTCTCCCGAAGACACCGCTGCTGAAGTTCAGGTTGCTGCTGAACGTGGATACCGCGGTTTGAAGTGTAAGGCGCGCGCCTTCTACGATGTTGTCGAGCAGTCGAATGCGATTCAAGAAGTCGCACCTCCGGACTTTCGCGTGGAGTTCGATTTCAACGGCTCGTTAATCAACGTTGAAAAGGCATTGCCTATATTACGAGAGTTGGAGAAAATTCCCGTTGTCAAGGGTCTCGAAGAACCAATTTTCGCTTATGATGTAGAGGGCTGGCGACGGTTACATCAAGAGATTCGGATTCCGTTCTATCTGCACGGTGTTGGCGTTATCCGCGAAGGCGCATCGCGTCAACCTTCAGGTCCGTGGATTGGGCTTCGGGCAGGTGATTTTGACGGTGCACTGTGTAGCCACGAACCTGTCAAAAGTGCCTTAGCATCGGGGTGGGCTTTTGCGGCTGCGAATACACCGATCTTACTACAGTATGTCGGGACTGGCATCACCGCGGCATTTGCGTGTCATCTGGGAGCCGTGATACCGACAGCCACAATACCCGGTGTTACTGCGAGCCACGCTTATGAGGACGACTTAATTGTTACACCGCACAAAGTCCAGCGCGGATTTATGCAGGTACCTGAGGGTCCAGGTCTCGGTGTCGTGTTGGATGAAGACGCTGTGGAACGGTATTCCCGAACGCCTGAACCGACATGGGAGCGGCACATTTCTGTTGTCACTTTGCCCGGTGGTGTGAAGCACTACTACCGAAACCTACAACAAGCGGAACGTCTCATGAAGCAGGGCGTGGACGAATCTTATGCTCCCGGTGTGCGTTTGGATGAATGGGAAGATGACGGTAGTGAAGCCTTCGATCAACTCTTTAAGCAGTTACAAGAGAGCGATTGGCCCGTGTGGGAAGCACCGGCTTAGATTTTTGTTGAGTTTCACTCGACGTTCAACCCAATCTACATTCAATTGTGTAAGTCCCAAAGGAGTAAAGCACTATGATGACCCCTGAACAACGTTATCTTTTCGATGTGACCGGATACCTTCACTTAGAGAACGTCATGACTGACGAAGAATTGAAAGCGGCGCAAGATGCCGCGAATGAATACATCAATACCCCTACCGAAGAACTCCCACCCGGATTTAATTCCAGCGAAAAAAACCTTCCAAACGGCTTTGCCTTTGCCAAACCCTTAGAGGCACTCACACTGCACCGATCGACGTGGCCCATTATCAAAGAATTAACTAATAACAAACCCCAGTTGTTTCGTGGAACAATGATTGCGGATCGGGCGGGTGCGTCGGAGTCAGAGGAAGGACTCCGCTTGCATTGCGCACGCGAAGATTTTGGGTGGCACTGCAACCGTTATGAGGTCCGAAACGGTCGCATCTTTTGTGACGATTTTGTTGTTTTTCCCTACCTGTACGATGTACATCCGGGAGATGGTGGGTTGTTGGTCGTTCCGGGGACACACAAGACCTTTTTTGATCGTCCTGAACACCTCTACAACAACGGAAAGATTAAGGATGCCGATGATATTCCAGAAGGGGTTGTTAACATCACGCCAAAGGCAGGGGATTTCGTAATCATCTCTGAACTCTTGACGCACGGTGCGCTGCCTTGGAAGCCGAAGGATCGGTATCGTTGCGTTCTGACCTTACGCTACAGACCGCAACACCGTGGCGAGAGTCGGGTATCGGAAGAGGTGAGGACACGATTATCGCCGGAAACGCTGGAACTCATCTCCCAAGCGGGCCACTATGAAACGAAAGAGATTGTGAAAAGAGACGTTATTACATTGACGTAATCGGGGTTACAAACCCCTCCCGCAAATGCGTTATTAGATTTGCGTTAATCGACAGGTCTCACTGCTGGAGCACCGTGCTGTTCACACCATGGAGCGAGTGGGTTTTCACCGCCACCCGGATGATATTCTTTCGTCTTTTTGAAGGGTTCCCCAACCAGATACTGCTCCAGTGGCGACAGTTTATCCAACACGGTCGGTTCCTGTGTCCGATAGTCCATCGGCATCACCCAACGGTAACCGTAGCCGAACATTACAGCCTTGCGGGTCTGATTCGTTAGGTTTGTTGCCCCTGCATGAAAAATACGATTCTCAAACAGCAAGCAATCGCCGGGGTGTAAACTCGGTTCGAGGGCTCCTTCTGGATCTGCCTGCCCTTCTGGAATTCTAATCCGTTCAAGGAGATGATTGCTACCCGGAGCGACAAGTGTCGCACCGGAATTGGGTTCACTCAGATCGGTGAAGTAGTAGGCGCATTTTAGCAAGATGCGTGGTAACTTGTTACCGTGTGTTCTTGTTGCGATGGCGTAGTCGCGATGCCAACCTGGGGCGCGTGTGGTATCGGGTGTCCCTGGCGGATCCGGATGTTTGTATATCAGGTGTGAGGTCATCAGTTGCAAGTCCGTACCGAGAAGTTGCACCACAACGGGCAAGATGGTTTTCTGCGTGATTAACGGAATGAAGGCATCGTCAATGGAGATACAATTTCGGAAGCTGTCGTATAAGTTGTTAGAGCTATGTTGGCGATTCTCGAGCCGATCACTCGCCATGAGCCGGTCGCTTGCTTCAATCAGTTCTTCAATGGTATCCGAATCCAACACGTTTCGCACGATGAGGTAGCCTGTGTCGTCAAAATGGCGTATCTCGTCATCAGAGAGTGGGTGCCAGTCGAGGTCAATTGCTGCTTCGTTTGTGTGTGCCATTGCTTTTCCTCCGATGTTTTGGAGCCGGGACAATCCTCTGTTTTTGTTCTCAATGTTTCCTACTTTTAATGGATTGGTCTTATCGCTGGCACACCGTGCTCTTCACACCATGCGGCGAGCGGGCTGTCCCCACCACCGGCATAATATTCTTTCGTCTTCTTGAAGGGTTCTCCAACCAGATACTGACCCAGTGGCGATAGCTTATCCAACAGCGTCTGTTCCTGCGTTCGATAGTCCAGCGGCATCAGCCATCGGTACCCATAGCCGAACATCACAGCCTTACGAATTTGATCGGTTAAGTTTGCACCTCCTGCGTGCAAGGTACGGTTCTCAAACAACAGGCAGTCCCCAGGACGTAAACTCGGTTCAAATGCCCCCTCTGGATCCGTCTGCCCTTCTGGGACGGGAATCGGATCAGGAAGATTGTTGCTTCCGGGGACAACGAGTGTTGCACCGGAATTGGATTCACTCAAATCGGTCAGGTAATAGGCACATTTTAGTAAAACGCGTGGCACCTTGTCGCCAAGGACCTTCGTCGCGGTGCCGTAGTCGCGATGCCAACCCGGGACGCGAGCGGTATCGGGTGTGTCCGGTGGATCGGGGTATTTGTATATCAGGTGCGAGACCACCAGTTGCAAATGGGCACCGAGAAGTTGCGTTACAACGGAGAGCATCGTCTTGTGCGCCAGTAGTGGGATGAAGGCATCATCGGTAGCGACGCAATTTCGGAAGCCGTCGTATAAGCCGTTGGGGTATGTTTGGCGTTTCTCACGCAGATCACTCGCTATGAGTCGATCGCTCACTTCAATTAGTTTGTCAACCGTCTCCGAGTCCAGCACATTTCGGATGATGAGGTAGCCTTTATCGTCAAAGTGCTGTATGTCCTCATTGGAGAGTGGGTGCCAATCTAAATCGGTTAATGCTTCGCTTGTGTGTGCCATTACCGTTTCCTCCGATGCTTTTATGGTCTATAACATCATTTTTCGCAAACCTCATACCATAGTTTCTTTTCTGCCAGTGTTGGATTTTTGCGGTTTTCACGCGCTTTTTCGGTCAAGGTTTTATTGTAGGGGATATAGCGTCTTTTATCAAGCACAGTATATCTAACCCCCCTTGCCCCCCTTATCAGGGGGGTAAGAAAGTGGTGCGTTGTAGGAGCGTTACTGAAGCATCCCAACAAATGCTTCAACATCCGTTGTGGGGGCTTGGCAGACGTAATTCTCGCAGACGTAGGCGGTTGCAGTGTCGTCAACTTTGGGCTTGTTTGCGAGGAGCGGTAAGGTCTGTCCATCGGCGGATTCACTCAAGGCGACGATTTTGTTGGGCTGGTAGGTGCCGTGCAATGCTTCTAACATCGCCTCCGTTTTCGCATCTTCCTTCCCACCGACAATCGCAATCTCTTTCGGAGTGGATAGCAAAAATGCCAACTCACAGAGCAGTTGCCCGGATCCTGATGGCATTCTTTCCATCTGTTGGAAGTAAAGCAACAAGGTCTCAACCGCTTTGTCGTGGAATTTGGGTTTGTCGAGGTGTTTGGCGAGTCGTAAGAGACTGTGAATTGCCATGGATGCGCCAGAAGGCGTGGCACCGTCATAAGCGGACTTGGATTGGACGATGAGTGTCTCGTGCGATTTGCCGGTGAAGAAGAACCCGTCACCTGCGTCGTCTCCGAACTGATCGATCATGAGATGTGCGAGGCGTTCGGCTTCAGTGAGCCATCGCGGTTCAAAACTGGCTTCATAGAGTGCGATTAATCCAGCGATAAAGTAAGCGTAGTCCTCCAGATAGGCGTTGAGATGGCTTTTGCCTGCACGATAGGTGCGCAAAAGAAGTCCGTTCTCTTGCGATAGGGTCGTCGAGACGAATTCAGCGGATCTTTCGCATGCCTCAAGGTATTCCGGTTTCCCAGTCAGTTGGTATCCCATCGCCATACCGCGAATCATAATACCGTTCCAACTGGTGAGGATTTTGTCGTCTAACCCAGGTTTAATCCGTTTCTCTCGCGCTTCAAAGAGTTTCTGTTTCCCGTCTGCGAGGAGAGCCTCCAGTTCTTCAACATCCATCTGTAGCTTACGGGCAAAGATGTCTGGCGGTACTTGGACCTGAAGGATGTTTTCACCTTCAAAGTTGCCCTGTGGCGTGATGTCGTAATACTCACAGAAGATTTTGGCGTTCTCTTCGCCGATGACGTCTTCCACATCGTTCGGTTCCCAGACGAAGAACTTACCCTCAACACCTTCGCTATCGGCGTCTTGTGTAGAATAGAAACCGCCGTTTTCAGCGTCGTACATCTCGCGGAGAACATAGTCGAGCGTCTCAACGGCTATATCGCGATAGAAGGGTTTCTGCGTGGCTTGGTACGCCTCAAAATAAGCGACGACGAGTTGGGCGTTGTCATACAGCATTTTCTCGAAGTGTGGGACAAGCCAGTGCACGTCGGTGGAGTATCGGTGGAAGCCGCCACCCAGTTGGTCATACATACCGCCTCGTGCCATCTTCTCCAACGTGAGTTCGACCATCTCTAAGGCGTTGACGTTGCCGCTGTGGTGCCAGTAACGAAGAAGAAAGGGCAATCCCATGCTGGGCGGGAATTTGGGGGCGTTGCCGAATCCACCATGCTGTGAATCGAATTGCGAGCGGTAGTGCTGAAACGCATGAGTCATCAATTCTTCCGTGAGTTCATAGCGGTGCGGGTCAACGACGTTGCTCATCTGTGCCAGGTGCTCGGTAATTTGGTCTGCTTGCTGCAGTACCTGTACATTCTGATCGCTGAATGCTTCGGAAACGGCGTGCATCACCTTTGGAAACCCGGGTCTGCCATATCTGTCGGTGGGTGGGTAATAAGTGCCACCGTAGAAGGGTTTCAGGTCGGGTGTGAGGAAAACAGTCATGGGCCAGCCACCTTGACGCGCCATGATCTGGACGGCATTCATATAAATTTCATCTAAATCGGGACGTTCTTCTCTATCGACCTTGATGTTGATGAAAAGTTCGTTCATGACCGCGGCGATCTCCTCGTTCTCAAAGGATTCACGTTCCATGACGTGGCACCAATGGCAAGCGGAGTAACCGATACTGAGGAGAATAGGCTTCTGCTCTTGCTTCGCGCGCGTCAATGCTTCTTCACCCCACGGGTACCAGTCGACGGGATTATGCGCATGCTGGAGCAGATAAGGGCTTGTTTCATGGATAAGGCGGTTGGTGTGCTGGGGGGTGTCGTGCTGCATTCGTATTTTTCTCCAATGTGTGGGACACTAACTCAGAAGATGTCTGCGCGCTTAAGATAAAGGGCGGGTGCTCTGAAAACCCCGCCCGTCCAAGTGAAAAGGATACCGCTACGGGGATTCGAACCCCGGTTTGGTGGCTGAGAACCACCCGTCCTAACCCCTAGACGATAGCGGCTTGTTATATTGAATTTCTTATAGGTGCAGTTCTGCTGCCTGATGCTTACGGTTCGCTGTCAGCAGTTATTTTTCCTGCGTGTTCAATCATCTCGGTTAACACATCAAGATTGACATCTGCCAAGTTACGAAAACTAATGTTACTTTTTCCAGTTTTGACTTTACCGAGTCGAGGTCCATAAATCTCGGCGAGATACTCTTTTCCTTCGACTGCATTGACATATACGCTGAAATAATTTTTCTGCCGTGCCAGTCCAACGGTGAACCATTCGACTTGCTTTTTATCAGAACGCTGGTAGGAATAATTGCCGTATCCGATGATTCGCTGTTCGCTGCCACCCCAGAAGATCCCCTCCCACATACAACAGTCTCGACCAGGTAACGCTATTTTGATTCGCGTGTGGAGTTTCTCTAAAACGCCTCGAATATCTGGATCTTGGCTCGCTATATAATTATCAGGTGAGGATTCTACCCGTTTCATCTTGTTGCCTCTTTGGTTGAGACACGATTTTGTAGTAAGAGGACTGCCCGGGAAGGACTCGAACCTTCACTACATGGTCCAGAGCCATGCGTCCTACCATTAGACGACCGGGCATTGATCCGCATTGGCAGACCTGTCGTGCTTTTAAGTATATCTTAATTAACCGTGTTTGTCAATTCTATTTCAAGAATTTACTGCATCGGTATCACTGAGGCTGAGATATTGGAAAGGGTATAGAAAATATTGAGGAACCCGATGAGAATCGTTGGGATGACAAAAACACTCAAGAGCGCGAAAGTGCCAGTAGAAAAGGAGACCTGCGTTGTTTCCTCACCGGAATCTTCAAGGAACATCGCTTTCACAATGCGGGCGTAATAGTAAAGCGAAACGACGCTATTTAGCAGACCGACAAGTGCGAGCCAATAGTATCCTTGTTCAAGGACAGCGGCAAAGAGTAGCCATTTTCCGAAGAAACCCGCGAACGGTGGGATCCCTGTCAGCGAAAAGAGAAAAATCGCCATTGCCCAAGCGACCAACGGTGCACGCGTGGCGAGACCCCGGTAACCTTCGATCATTTCACTTCCCTCCTCGTTCGCAATCAGGACAACGACATAAAACGCGCCCAGGTTCATAAAGAGATAAACAACGAGGTAGAAAAGGATCGCGCCGATGCCTTCAGAGGTGAGTAGGACACCGCCCATCAACAGGTAACCACCGTGTGCAATGCTGGAATACGCCAATAAGCGTTTCACATTCTGTTGTGGCAAAGCGGCGAGATTTCCGACAGTCATCGTCAATGCGGAGACGATCGCCAACATAAGTGGCCAATCAACAGCCTGCATCAATCCAGAGCTACCGAATCCGGAATAGAAAAACCTGATGAACAGCGCGAATCCCGCGGATTTTGATGCGACTGACAGGAAAGCAGTTATCGGAATTGGGGCACCTTCGTAAACGTCAGGGGACCACATGTGAAACGGGACTGAGGCGATTTTATATCCAACACCTGCCAGGACGAAGGTTATTGCAATCAGCACGGCAAGCGGAGCGACTTCCCCTGATGCGAGGAGTTCCGTAAGTCGGACACTAATTTGACCGAGATCGCCACTGCCAGCCATTCCAAACAGGAGCGACAACCCGAAAAGCATGGTTCCAGATGCGACTGCGCCATACGTGATGTATTTGAACGCGGCTTCACTGGAACGTGGGTTATGCGTCAAGAACCCAGCGAGAATATAGGAGGTCAGGCTCACCGTCTCCAACGAGATGAATATCATCAACAGATTCGTCGACGATGCCATGAGGAACATCCCAAGGGTGATGGCTAACAAGAGTGCGTAGTATTCGCCTTTCAGCCGCGCGTCAAGTTCCTCGGAGCGAAGGGAAAAGAGAATCGTTGCAGCCGTTGCAAGCAGCAACAGGACCTTGAAAAAACTGGAAAACGTATCAAGCTGGATCATTCCCAAAAAGAGGGAAATAGGACCTTCATCGCCGAAAGAGAAGTGCGTGATCAGGACAGCGGCGAAGACGCAAATACACCCTGCAAGAGAGAGATGGGCGACTGCGGAACTTTCTCTATCCTTTACGACGAGATCAAGGAGAACAACGGCGACAGCAAAAATCACAAGGAGGATTTCTGGGCTGAAATAGAGGAGGCTTTCGATGTTGCTTAAGGGTTGCATATTTTAATTATACCTTGGCTCCATAAATTAAAAATCCTATATCGCCTGTAGGACGTCTATGAGATTGGTAACTGACTCTCTGAACATATCAATGGCGAAGTTGGGCCAGACCCCGAGTACGATGGTCAAGATTCCGAGCGGTACCAGCGTTAGGATTTCGCGTCCATTGATCTCAGGAAGATCCTCGTATTTGGGGTTGAGTGTCCCTAAGAAGACACGCTGAAGCGTCCAGAGGAAATATGCCGCACCGACAACAATACCGATTGTGGACAAGATAGTCAACAGTTTGAATTTATCATAGGCACCGAGCAAAGAGAGTGCTTCTCCGACGAATCCACTCAAGCCGGGCAGTCCCAAGGACGCCATGAACGCAAGTGTCGTAATGCCGGTATAAACGGGCATTTTCGTTCCCAGACCACCGAATCCGTTAATTTCACGGTGGTGTGCCCTGTCATAAAGGACACCGACAAGCAGGAAGAGCATCGCACTGATGACACCGTGGTTGAACATCTGAAGAATCGCACCGGTGATGCCGCTGTCATTTCGAGCGGAAAGTCCCAAGATGACGAAACCCATGTGTCCGATACTGGAATACGCGACCAGTTTCTTAAAGTCTGTTTGTGCCAATGCACAGAAAGATCCGTAGACGATATTAATAAATCCGAGAAGCGCGAGACTATTGCCCCAGAAACCGATTCCATTACAGAAGAAGTCCAAACCTTGTGGGAACATCGCCATGTTGATCCGCACCAGTCCATACGTTCCCATCTTTAGGAGAATTCCTGCGAGGATGACACTAATGGCAGTCGGTGCTTCAACATGTGCATCGGGAAGCCACGTGTGGAAGGGGAAGATTGGCACCTTAACGGCAAACCCGATAAAGAAGCCGAGGAAGACCCAAATCTGGAAGTTGAGGTTGTTAAGGGCGTGTCCTTGTGTAGCCGCTAATGTAATAAGCGTCGGAATGTCAAAGGTTCGTGCCCCCGGTGCCCCGCTGTTGAGATAGACCGCTATCATAGCGACCAACATCAGAACGCTGCCGAAGAGGGTATAGAGGAAGAACTTAATTGCAGCGTATTCACGGCGAGGTCCGCCCCAGATACCGATAAGGAAATACATCGGTAGGAGTGTCAGTTCAAAGAAGACGTAGAAGAGGAACAGATCCAACGCGGCGAAAAAGCCGAGCATTCCTGTCTCAAGCAATAGGAACAACGCCATGTACGCTTTGATACCCTTTTCGATGTTGCGCCAAGAAGCAATAACACAGATGGGACCTAAGAGTGCGGTGAGGAGTAAAAGCGTCACACTGAGTCCGTCAATGCCGATGTGGTATTGGATATTAAACGCCTGAATCCAAGGGACGTTAACAACGTACTGCGTTCCGGCAGTCGAGCGGTCGTAGGATACGAATAAAGCGACTGCGAGTGCGAGTGGGATGAGCGTAAAGAGGAGCGTAACGCGTTTAATCAGTTCGTCCGACTCGCGCGGTAGAAGTAAAACAGCGACCATCCCGAGCAACGGGATAAAAATCATTAGCGACAATAACATTTTTAATTATTCCTTGCGGTTCGGTCAGGCGGGTTTAAGGTTTAGAATGCCTTTACAACGCCCGGAAAATCAAGATTAACAATACGATTCCAGCCAGTACAACGAAGAGATAGGTCTGAATCGCACCTGTCTGGATCCGACGGACTCTGCCTCCAATTGCCCATGTAACTTCGGCGACCCGATTGACGATGCCATCAACAACACGGTTATCAAAAGCACCGACGAACACAGCGAGGAAATCGCGCGTTAAACGCCCAACACCGTTGACGATACCATCAACGATAGTTCCATCGAATTGGGCGAAGAGTCGTGCCTTCCACACCGTCAGTGCAACCAATACACCGTCGTAAAATTCGTCAAAGTAGTATTTGTGCCAGAAGAGATTATAAAGCGGTCGGAAAGTCGTTGCGACGGATTCGGCGGACAAAGTTCGCCTATGATAAAACAACCATGAGAGCAGTATACCTAATCCAGCGACGAGAATGGATAGCACCATCGCGATGGTATGTGCGGGACCGTGTCCATGATGACCATCATCTGCGTGTGCGCCGTGTGTGTCGTGTCCGCTTTCTTCTGCGGCAACTGCTTCAGAAACGCCGAAAAGTGATAGCGTAATCCCTGTCTTGCCGTCAGGTGAGACGTGGGCATGTTGCGGTGCGTGAAGATGCGGTTGTTCTGGTGGTTTAACATAGCCTTCGTTAAACCAAAGGGCATTCACGACAGGTAAGCTCAGAGCCGCCAAAATAAGGAGCGGTACGGTCATCGACTTCGGGGATTCATGTGCCATATCGTGCATTTCTTGATTGCGTGGCTCACCGAAGAAGGTCATGAAAATCAGTCGGAACATATAGAACGCCGTAATTCCAGCGGCAAAGAGTGCTATACCGAATAGGAGATAGTGATGGACAGAGTTCCATTCCATTGCCCGCCCCAGCACACCAGCTAAGATTGCGTCCTTGCTCCAGAACCCGGAGAAAACAAAAGGCACCCCAGAAATAGACAACGTTGCGATGAGCATTGTGACAAAAGTAATGGGCATCTTATGGCGCAACCCGCCCATGTTCCGCATATCCTGATCGGGCGGAATCTCGGAGCCGTGTTCATGGACTAACTCGTGGTTACCGTGTTCATGTTCGTGTGCATCATCGTGTTCGTGTTCATCATCATGTCCGTGGGCGTGCATGGCGTGGAAGGCGTGGATGACGCTTCCTGAACCGAGAAACAGCAGTGCCTTGAAAAAAGCGTGGGTTGTGAGATGAAAGAGCCCAGCGACATAACTGCCAACCCCAATTCCAAGCATCATATAGCCAAGCTGGCTAATCGTGGAGTATGCCAGAACCCGTTTAATATCGAAGCGGACGATAGCGATAGTCGCAGCGATAATTGCGGTGATACCACCGATATAGGCGATGACCAAAGAGGAGGTCTCTGTCAAAATAGGGAACATCCGAGCGGTGAGATATACGCCAGCGGCAACCATTGTGGCGGCATGGATCAAAGCACTGACGGGTGTGGGACCTTCCATCGCATCAGGGAGCCACGTATGCAGCGGCACCTGTGCCGATTTACCAATAGCCCCACAAAAAATGAGGACCCCCGCAATGGAGAGCCATACCATATCGCCCGTATTTAAACTGGCAGCGAGCGCAAAAATGCCGCCTTCTCCGTAGAGTGAAAGCGTCTTAAACTTAGTGAAGAGCATCATCATGCCGATGAACATACCAACATCACCGACGCGCGTCGTCAAGAACGCTTTTTTACAGGCATTCGCGGCAGAGTCTTTTTCAAACCAGAAACCGATAAGCAGATAGGAGCAGAGTCCAACGAGTTCCCAACCGATGTAAATACCGAGTAGGTTATCCGACACGACCAAGAAAAGCATCGAAAAGGAGAAGAGCGAAAGGTAGGCAAAAAACCGTGGGTATCTCGGATCACCGTGCATGTAGCCCATTGAGAAAATGTGGACGAGGCTACTGACGAGCGTGACGACGATCAGCATGATCACTGTGACGCTGTCCAAGTAGAAACCCATAGAGAAGGTAACGCCACCGAGTGAGATCCACTTAACTGTATGCGGTGCTGGATTGGGGACCACTTCTCGTAAAAGCAGGAACGAACAGACGAGCCCAATGAGCATTGCTGCAGTGGATAGGTAGTCCTGTCGCGGGAAACTTCGATTTCCCAAGCCCAAAAGTCCGAAAATCGCAAATGCGGCAAGCGGGCAAAGCAAGATGAGACTTATTAATAGAACAACCATATTTTTAACTATTGCTCCTGGGCGGTGTTTCCGTTGTCAACACCGGTCTAACATTGATTAAAAATCCGCTTTGAGGTTCTAAAAGGTTTCTTAACAATTCTAAATCTGCCCTGACAACGGAAGGGCAGCTCAGAAGCAGTTGTTAAAAAATTAACCTTTTAAAGTATCCACTTCGTTGGGACGTATGCTACCGAACTCGCGGTAGATGGCGAGAATAATTGCCAAAAAGACAGCGGCTTCCGCTGCTGCGAGCACAATCCCGAAAATCGCGATAATTTGTCCGCTGATGTCCTCCGGCGGTGTCATAAAACGCGCAAATGCGGCAAAGTTAAGATTACACGAATTAAGAATAAGTTCAATTCCCATCAAAATACTAATAGCGTTCCGTCGGGTCAAAACGGCGAAGATGCCGAGCGTGAACAGGATCGCACTGATAACGAGGTAATGTTGTAGCGTCATCTTTGGTGTAAGGGATTTAGTCCCTAACCTCCTTTCGGGAAATTAGGGCGGCTCCGATTAATGCGACTAACAGTAGTACAGAGACGACTTCAAATGGCAAGAGAAATGGGCCATTCAAAATCAACTCGCCAATGCGTTCTGTTGTCGGCGGAAGTTCGGTGCCATCATCGGTGAGATTCTTCCATGCCGGTGTATTTGCAATAACAGTCAAGAGCAGCATGAGCAGTGCCAAGGCAACCACGCCGCCGAGCAGAAGTTGCCCGCGTTCAATATGAATGCGCATCTCTAAACGTCCGCTTGTCATCATGACGCCGAAGAGAATGAGGACGAGTATGCCACCGACATAAACAATCACTTGTGTTGCGGCAAGAAAATCAGCCTGTAAAAATACGTAAAGCCCAGCAACGCCGAAGAGTGTCACCATGAGCGAAAACGCCGCGTGAACGATATTTCGCACTGTAACAACAACGAGTGCGGACGCAATTGTCATCAGAGCAAAGCCGTAAAAAATAAAGGTTTTAAGCGTAAATTCCATCTTTTAATTATACCTTGCGGTTCGATCAGGTGGGGTTGCGAAATAAAGTTCCTTCCCGTATATCCGCCCTCCGCTCCGCTTACAGGCTACGGATTTGGTGCTAATATTTTCCCAATTTGCTTTCTAATCTGCGGCATCTACTTCCTCGATATTTCCTTTGTTATACATCTCTTGCTTGTCGAACTTAAAGATTAGATCTGACCGATCAAATTTGGAGTATTCAACGCCAGCAAGTGTGTCTTTCATTGTGAGACACTCTGTCGGACACACCTCAGTGCAAAGCCCACAATACATACAGAGGGACATATCAATATCGAACTGATCGAGGTAGAAAACAACTGGATTTCGAGTAACAACACGTGATACCTCACCACCGGAAAAGGTCTGGGTTCGACCTTCAACACCCGATGGTTCAAGGCGGTCTATGACTTCCTGCGAACCTTGGCGAGAGGTGATATTTGTGAGGGTTATCGAATCTTCCGATTTTATCTTCTTATCATCGCCTTCAATGATACCGATAACTTCGCGTCCGTCCTTGAGATGCACGACGTTCATACTATCCCAGAGTTGTTCACCCTTCGGAAGTTTGGTGCCTGTGATCACAATGCAATCGACTGGACAAATCATCTCACATTTTTTGCACCCGATGCAATCCTCAATTCGATTGTACAGTTGCCCGCGATACCCTTTTGGAATCTCTCGGACGTTCCGTTTCTTTTCAAAGTCGTGTTCATACGGATATTGATGCGTGACGTTCGGCTCGAAAAACTGTCTGATTGTCACCCGCATCCCGACGAGAACGGTATAAACGCCCCTGTAGATGTTTCGTATGTATTTGTCCATTTTAGATGCTCCCTCCAACGATTGATGGATAAGGATAAACCAAAACCCAAGCCTGCAACAACGGCGCAGGCGACTCGAACACGAAGAATGATAATATCCAGGTAACCGATACTTATCCGCAAGGAAAAATTAAAAATTCGGTTGTGGTGCGGGTCTCTGCGCGAGCGTCCGTCCAGCAACTTTATACGCGGCAATAAGCCCGATATAGATAATAGCGCAGCTGATACTGGTGCTAATCAAGGTATCCTCTGGGAAGATGAGTCCCCAGATGCCGGTACCTAAGATGTTAAAGAAGGCAATCGGGATGAAGTATTTCCAACAGAGATTCATCAACTGGTCTACCCGTAGGCGCGGCAAGGTCCACCTCAACCACATCATCAAGAAGACGAGTGCCATCGTTTTGATAACGAAACCGGGGAATCCACCGAGAATATCGTAACCCGGTAAGACGCCCTCCCAACCGCCGAGGAAAAGTGTCACGGCGATTGCGCTCACGGCGAACATATTCGCATATTCAGCGATGAAGAAGAGTGCGAACCGCATTCCGCTATACTCGGTATGAAAACCTGCAACGATTTCGGATTCGGCTTCAGGCAAATCAAACGGCGTTCGGTTTACCTCAGCGATAGAAGAGATAAAGAAGATAAAGAATCCAATAAAAGCAAAGGGGGTTCGGAAGATGAGCCAACTGAAAACACCGTTGGACTGGCTTGCTACAATCTCCTGCATGCTCAAACTTTCGACGAGCATAACGACGGTGAGGATGGAAAGACCGAGTGGGATTTCATAACTGACAATCTGTGCGGCGGAACGGAGCGAACCCAACAGCGACCATTTGCTGTTTGAGGACCAACCCGCCATAATCACACCCATAACGATTACAGAGGAGATCGCCATGATATAGAAGATACCGATATTAAAATCACTCACTAAAATGTTTTGGCTAAAGGGGATTCCAGCAAAGACAGCAAAGGAACAGGCAAAAATAATGTACGGAGCGAGGAGGAAAAGAAGTTTATCACCTTGTGGTGGGATAAAATCCTCTTTGAAGATAAGTTTTACACCGTCAGCTAACGTTTGCAGGACACCCCACGGTCCGACACGCATGGGACCCGTTCGATTCTGAAAACGTGCAGAGACTTTTCGTTCTGCGAGCACCAATACCAAGGGGAGTAATGGGACGACTCCAACAAAAATACCGGCACATGCGAACATAACGAGAACTGTGCCCATCTCCACAGGAAAATGCGAAGCAACCGCTTCGGGTAGTCGCGGAATCACAACATTCTGTATAAATTCCTCCGCCCAATTGAGCTGACTCTGTAAGTTTATATTGGGTAAGAAACTTTCAGATATGTTGAAATCTGGGCGTGCAAACAGTGCCCTAAAATCCGACATCTAACCTCCTCAATCTGATTCTAAACCTATTGCCCACAAATTAATCTCTATCTTTATACAGAATGTCGTGTCGACTATCCTGTAGACATAACTTTCCAGAGCTCAAAAACTCCATGTGCTAGCATAAAAACAATTAAAAAGACAAATGTCCCCCGCAAAAACTTGTTGTTCGGTAATATTGATATTGGAAGACACTCGGGATCCGCTATACGAACGCTAGTGATCAAGACACTAAAGAAAAGGCTAGTCGTAACAAATAAGGTGATTCCACCAAAATCGGTCAAACAGACTATCAACATATGGAGAAGTAATAGTCCAAAGACAACCCACATTACTCCGTTTGTTTGTTCCTTCGTTATGATTCTCATTGTTTACTTCTCTATCAAGTGCGTTTAGCGATCTACTTCTCCCATCACAATATCAATGCTGCCGATAATCGCGATAATATCTGCGACCATCAAACCTCGACTGAGTTCTTGTAGTGCGCTCAAAGCACTAAAGCAGGGGGAACGTCCCTTGAGACGTACCGGCTTCGGTGTACCATCGCTGACGATGTAAAATCCGAGTTCGCCGCGCGGGGCTTCACTGCGGAAATAAATTTCGCCTTTCGGTGGACGGACGGCTTTTAAATCCGCCATGACGGGACCGCCGGGGAGTCCTTCCGCTAAAATCTGTCGTACAATCCGGACAGATTGCTTCATCTCATCCATACGTATTTTGTATCGACTCCAGCAGTCGCCAACGACGGAGCCTAATTCTGGGACGTCCACAGCGACAGGCACATCAAAGTCGAACCTGTCATAAATAGAGTAGGGTTCATCTCGTCGTAAATCCCAATCGACACCTGAACCGCGAAGGTTCGGACCTGTCGCACCGTAGCTAAGTGCCATTTCCGCTGACATGACAGCAACCTCTGTCGTGCGTTCGGCGAAGATGCTGTTTTTTGTCAGAAGTTCGTTATACTCGTCGATCTTCGGTTCAAAGTAGTCTAAAAATTCTTCTATCTCGTCCAAATAATTCTGCTCGGCAATCGAACCCGATTCCATTGGTATGATCTCAGAGACCCCACCGATACGGACATAGTTATAGGTGAGGCGTGCCCCACACACCTTCTCGAAAAGCAGAAGCAACCGTTCTCGATCCCGGAAGGCATAGAGAAACGGAGTAAATGCACCGATGTCCATTCCGTAGGTCCCGAAGGAGAGGAGGTGGCTCGCAATACGATTTAATTCACAGATAAGCACCCGTAGGTATTCCGCCCGTTCTGGCACTGCGAATTCCTTGCTTTCATCCGCTTCCAACAATTTCTCAACAGCGAGACAGAATCCCCAGTTCTGGTTCATCGCCGCCACGTAATCCATTCGGTCAGTAAATGGAATAATTTGGGGATAGGAGAGGTTCTCGGAATGCTTCTCAAAACAGCGATGCAGGTAGCCAATGTGCGGGATTGCTTCCCGAACGACTTCACCATCCAATTTCAATTCCAGCCTTAACACACCGTGTGTGCTTGGATGTTGAGGTCCCATATTGACAACCATTTCATCGGCGAACGGTTTCAACTCTATAATTTTGCTTTCAGTCTGTGGTGTCGTTTCCATTTTTTAATTTTACCTTGCGGGGGAACAACGAACGTTTCGACTTTAGCATACGTTCCTTAAACCCGCCTGCGTGTTTTTGCTTGGGTGTTTCTGCGTATTGTTGCAGGCTACCTTTTAATTTTACCTTGCGGTTAAAGCAGGGCGGTTTGGTTTATGACGGTCCTTTCTTAAATCCGCTTTCCACTTCGTTCTAAGTCGCGTTTCTTTTTTTTTCGGACTTACGCGTTCTCTCGTATTTTTGGACTTTACCACTATATATGATACCACTTTTGCCGTTCAAAGTCAAATCTTAACCTGTTTTTTCAGAGAAGGTTTATGTTATAATTTGCCTACCATTCCCATAGGAAAATGTTACACCAGTGTAACATTGCATGCTTAGCATTTACATCCCATGAACCTACGTCCTACATGAGTTCGGAGGCGTTTTGAGTTCCATGATCCGCTGTGAAAAAAGGAAAAAAAGATTAAAAGTGTAACATTTTCTGTGTAGCGTCACACAAAACGAAAACTCAATCTCTCACCTAATATGGCACACGCATACCGCGATAGAATTCAGGCTCCGTGTAATCCTTGCGTAGGGGGTATCCCTCCCAATCATCAGGGAGGAGAATGCGGCGGAGATCGCTGTGTCCCTCAAAGCGGATTCCATAGAGGTCATAAGCCTCGCGTTCGTGCCAATCTGCGGTTTTCCATATATGCGCAACACTTGGGAGGTGCGGATCGGTTTTCGGAACTGCCGTTTTCAGAACTACGCTGTGCCGGTGTTGCATGGCATAGATATGATAGACAATGTCAAAATCTTCATCCTTGGCACTCAAATCAACGCCACTAAGGCACATCAGGGAATCAAATGCCAATGTGTCGGTTTCGGCGAGATATTGGCATACATCAGCGATTGCTGAGGGGGCAATGCGTATGTTCGGGTCACCAGCGAGTTCGGTGTCAAAACCGAGGATGGCTTCACCAAACTGTTTGGTTAGAACCTCATAAATTTCTTCTATTTTCACGTACTTCGTGCTCCATGGTTGCGATTACAAATCGCTCCTACCGTTGTGCGAACTGCTCCTTTAGGCGGTAGCTTCAGTATCATCGCCTTCTTCTGCAGTTTCAGTGCCTTCAATTTCGTACCACTCCGTTTTGGTGAAGAGTCTCTTAAGGAAGGGTACATGATCACGTTTCGCGACAGTCTGGGTTTTAATCTTCTCTTGTAACTTAAGCAACCCTTCAATGAGTGCTTCTGGGCGCGGTGGACATCCGGGTACATAGACGTCAACAGGGATAATCCGATCGACGCCTTTGAGGACGTGATATCCGTGTTGCCAATAGGGTCCGCCACTGGTAGCACAACTGCCCATCGAGATGACGTATTTCGGTTCCGGCATCTGTTCATAAAGCCGTCTGATCCGCGTTGCCATTTTGAGGGTTACCGTGCCAGAGATCACCATGAGGTCAGATTGGCGCGGTGTCGCTCGCGGCACACCCGCTCCGAAACGGTCGAGGTCGTAGTTGGAAGCGGCAGTTGCCATAAATTCAATCGCACAACAGGCGAGTCCGAACGTCATGGGCCAGAGGGCAGAGGAACGTGCCCAATTGGCGACGGCATCAACTGAGGTAACAATAACGTTTTTATCCAGTTTCTCATCAATTATCATAACTTTCTTCCCTCCGGAGTGACTGGACTTCCAGTTGCGTGGATCGGATCCACTCCAGATCTCCTTTTGCCCAGACGTAGGCAAGCCCGACTAACAGAATAACGATGAAAACGAGCATCTCCAGAAATGCGAAGAGCCCGAAATCCCGGAAAACAACCGCCCACGGGAAAAGGAACACGGTTTCGACATCGAAAATTAGGAAGATGAGCGCGATGACGTAAAAGCGGGTGTTAAACTTAATCCGCGTATCACCGATCGGATCTTCGCCGCATTCATAGGGGATATACTTTTCGCCTGAGAACAGTTTGGTATGCAGGAGGCGAGAGACAGTAAGGTTTAGGACGACAAATACACAGCCAACAATCAAGAAGATTAGCACATTTGCGAAGTTAAAAAGCATTCTGGATTATCCTTGGGAACCGCGATACCGCGAAAACTTTCGTGCCTATACGATTTCGTTGGTTAAAATTATATATTATTTTACGCCAATTTGCAAGTAAAATTTTTAACGTGCGCGAGCGTATTGTGTTCACAACTATTCTTCACGAGAACGCCTCTCCAGTGTCTATCTGATACACAGATAACGCTTTGCCAAATCCCTATTCTATCGTCAGGACAATACTGTTGGATGTGAGGGATGCCGGACCGAGCAGTGATTTGACAGATAGATAGACCTCTTTAGGCTTTTTTTCAAGGCGTTCAATCTGTTGCTGTAGGTCGTTCACTGCGGAACGTTTGTCGGCAGCGGAAACGTGTGCATCTCTAACCTTTTTAATTCGTTTAATCTCTTCCTCCAATTCTGTAACCTCTGGATTTCGCTTTTTCAAAGAATCTCGGTAGACCGGTAACTCTATCGTGAGTGTGAGTGTATAAGTGCCTGTCTGAAACTCATAATATTTCCGCAAATTCTCTAAGGAAACAACCTGTATTGCGGCGGATTTCAATTCAAATCCTCGGATACACTGGATAGATTTCCTCTCTTTTTCAATGAAAATTTCCTCTGTACTGGGCAGTGTAATCGAGCGTTTGGGTTCAACAACGTTGCCGTCGGTATCGGTTACTTTCAGTTGGGTAAACGCCCCGGATGTTGCGACATTGACAAAAGGAACGAACAGATTAAACTCCCCGCCCTGAATGCTGAGTTCAAGAGGGATAGGTTCCTTAGAGGTGTAAGTCGACGTGGGTGCCTTAAGAGAGAGGGTAACACCTGAAGTGGCAGTCGCTACATCGGCTGGTAAAGATTGGGTTTGTAAACTTGTGATGCACCTCATCACGCTTAAAATCAGACCTATACAAAGAAGTGTAAGACAGTTAGATGGTTTCATAGAAAATTTTAATCTATCGTTAGTGTGATTTCATTAGATACAAGCGATGCCTTTCCACGCCGTGATTTGACGGGTAAGTAAATGTCCTCCACTACATCCTTGCGTCTTTCTCCAATCAGTTTAATTTGTTCTTGGTAGTAATTGACAGCGTCCGCCTTTGCGGCTGCTTGAAGATTTGGATCACTCTGAAGCCGTGCGAGATCGCGCTTTAATTCGAGTATATCGGGGTGATCCTCAATGATAAATTCTCGGTAGACTTCCAGATCAATTGCAAGTGTTAGGGTGTAAATGCCGGATTGTAACCGATAGTATCGCTGGATATCTTTCAATGTCAGTTCCTGCTTCATGTCCGCTTTGAAATCAAATCCGTGGATACATCGGACAGCCTTTCCATCGTGTGTTACATATGTCTGTGGGTGCTCCTGCGTAATTGCGCGCTTCGGTTCGACGATTTGTCCATTCGCGCCCTTTACAGTTATCCGTGTGAAGGCACCCTTTGTGGCGACACTGAAGAAAGGCACGAGGAGGTCAAATTTGCCGTTCTGAATATTGAGTTGAAGCGGAATTTCTTCCTGTGCAGCATAATTTGTCTTAGGTGTCGAGAGTTGAAGTTCCGCGAGTGGACGCGATGCTTCCTCCGTCTCTGCAGCGGGAGCAGGCGTATCGGTTGCGGTTTGCATCGTCTGTAGGTTTCCGAGGCATCCAGCAAAAGTAAAGACAAGCAGAAAGAGGCAAAGCGGCATAAATTTTAGGATAATTGGGTTGTCAGGTTTGCAAAACATCATTAAGACTCCTGAGATATTTTAAAGTGTAATACCGAGTCCGGTTCGGGAAGGCACGTCAATAAATCCATCAACGATTGCTTCGGGTGGATCAATGAGAGATGCGCGCCAGTCTACTTCTCCCCAGGCGTATTCAAGGATTGCGAAGTTCGGGACACTCGCCATGCATTGCACACTCGCGGCGGTCGCGACAGGACCGCTCGGATTGTGGGGTGTTACCATGACATTTCGTGCAGCAGCAAGCACCGCAATTTTTTTCAAACCCCTGATCCCGCCAACATGTTTGACATCCGGTAAAATATAATCAACATGTGTTTGGGTTAGCAACCGATCAAAATCCGTGAGGGTGCGTAAGCGTTCGCCGGTTGCAATCGGGATACCAATGGATTGGCTCATATAGGCGAAGGCATCGAGGTTATCCAGGGACACGGCATCCTCAATCCAGAAGAGGTGTAAGTCCTCCAGTTCCTTAGCGACTTGGATGAGAATACCCGGGTTAAAACGGCTGTGGCAATCCACCATTAGATCGATATCCCCACCGATCGCGGCTCGGATTGTTCGGATACGATCGATCCCGGTGCGGATAGCAGGGGTTAACGTTCCACGCGAAATGTTCGCGACGGAAACGTCGTCAAAAGGGGCACATTTTATGGCAGTAAACCCCTCCGCAACGGCGCGCTCCGCGTTGGTGGCAAAACCGAAAGGACTGCGATCGAGTGTCGCACGGTTGATATTGGCATAAAGACGAATTTTTTCTCGGCATTTGCCGCCCAGTAAATGATAGGTTGGTACATTCAGCGCCTTACCTATCAGATCGCACATCGCCTGCTCGATTCCGCTGAGAGCCGTATGGTAGGTGTGGCTTTCAGAGGGATGATAGAAACGCTGGTGAAATGCCTCCAATTGGAATGGATCCGATCCGACGAGCGTAGATTTAAGTGTGTTAATGATATGTTGGATGCTCGCGTCGTCCTTACCATGGGAAGCCTCGCCAACACCGACCGTGCCATCGTCGGCATGGACTTTGACGAAGAGCCAATTGCCACGGTGGTTTACCTGAACGACTTCAGTCTCTATGTTTGCGATTTTTAGTGTGGGCATTTGGATTTAAGGTGATGAAGCGGCGAGACATGGGTGCCTCGCCGCATAGAACTTTTGGCGTAGCTTGCAAGCCAAAACTTGCTACACGAAACTACGATGCTGCTGCCCATTTCGCGCCTTGGGTGAGGAATTTCTGCATTCCAGCGCGCTCGAAGGTCCCCGGTCCGTGTCCTAAAGTGGTGTAAAAGACGCGTCCAGAACCGTAAGACTTCACCCATGCCATAGGGTGCGCCTTGCCGTACCACTCAGCAGATGCCAACACGTGAATGTGCGGATCGTGGGCGGAGATATAGATTTCATCTTCCACATCAAAATCTTCAACGCCTTGCGTCGTCGGATGTTCGCTATCCTCAATATGGACGGTGAAAGTCGAGCCGGGTGGATGCCAATTGGAAGCACCTCCGATAAAGTCCATTGCTCGACCGCTGATCCACCACGCAGTCCCGTGAATACCGACCAACCCTTTGCCGCTATTGACAAATTGGAGCAAGCCATCCTCTTCAGCGGGTGCTAAATCGGAGACACGAGCAGTAGAACCGTCGGCTTGACGCTCTGTACGCGTGAAACCGGTGCCGAAGACACACGCATCATACGTATTCAGCTCCGCTGATGCTAAAATGCCTTTATCGTCAGTTAACGTCGCTGAAATATCAGCATCTTCGGAGAGAAAATCGTGAATGATGCTGGCGCTTGCATTGAAACCGTGATTTTCACCTGATAGCACAAGAATTTTCGACATGAGAGCCTCCAGTGTAAAGCAAAGACAAATTATGCCCGAATGGCACAATCTTTGGAAACGGCACTGAATCCGCCGCTTATGATAATGAATTGAACGCAAGAACTGCAAGTTGTGGAGATAGTTTAATGGAAAGTCAAAATTGTGTCAAACCAATTATAAAAAAAAGTTTAGATTGTTTGACAATAGTGTGGCATCGTGGTACAATAGAAATAAGATTTTAGATAGAGAGTTAGGAGCGCATGACGAAAAATAATATAACACTAACGCTTGGGCAAATCGCTGCGGGGAGTATTATTGGGCTGGTAGGTGGCTGGATTTGCCTGCTGATATTTGAAAATCTTATCTGGCAATTACTACTTGGGAGCCGAGTCAGCCACGGTTTCTGGGTAGGTTTATTCCTCCTTATCTCGCTGAGCGTCACGTACGGGATTGTGATTGTGGGGGCAAGCACAGGGATCCGTTTTGTGAGTCGTAAATTTGGCACTGATATTCCGCTAAAACCGCTGTGTTCGGGCGCATTTTTGGGTCCACCTGCTGTCGTCGGTTTACTGGCACTACTCAACGTTCCGTGGGAAATATTTGGCAGACCGAATCTGATCTTGGCGTTGCTCCTTCCAGTTCTTAAAACACTCGCGTATATTGTCTCCTTACCGATGCGCGGGTGGGTACACCTCGGTTTACCAGTCGAAATCTGGTATATTCTTGCTATTCCTGTTGGCGCAATATTGGGATACAGGTTAACACCGGTAGAAAACACGGAAGTGAGTGCAGAACAGGCTTAAATTTAGGAAGAGGTCTTTAATGAACAGTTGCGAAAATCCAAGCGTGCACGCTGGAGGTTTCACTCGTCAAAATGCAATACGATGATAAACCCAAGGACGAATGCGGGGTGTTCGGCGTTTTCGGCCATCCCAAAGCGGTAGAATTGACGTATTTAGGGTTACGCGCCCTTCAGCATCGCGGTCAGGAAAGTAGCGGCATTGTCGCATCAGACGGAGAGAAATTCACATACCATCACGGTATGGGGCTCGTTCACTCTGTTTTCACCACTGAGGCTTTAGCGAACCTGAAAGGGCACATCGCTATCGGACATAACCGCTATTCAACAGCAGGGGCAAGCACGCTTGAAAACGCGCAGCCTTTGGTTCGGAACTACAAGCAAGGACCCCTTGCGCTCGGTCACAATGGTAATCTCGTCAATGCGGTGCAAGTTCGGAATCATTTAGAGAATGCCGGTTCCATCTTTAGCACGAGTTTGGATACGGAAGTCATTTTCCACTTGATAGCGCACTCGCAAAAGCAGGCGTTGGAATATAGAATTGTTGACGCGCTGCGAAGTATTGAGGGTGCGTATTCGTTTGTATGCATGGATAAAAACACGCTGATGGGGGCACGCGATGCCCACGGATTTCGACCGCTCTGGCTGGGTAAACTTGGAGACGCATACGTGTTAACCTCTGAGACGTGTGCTTTTGATGTGATTGAAGCAGAACCGATACGTGAAGTAGAACCAGGGGAGTTAGTCTTCACACGCTCCACACATCGTGGTGTCGAGTCATTTCGTTTTCGTCAGAAACAATCGCAATTATCACAGTGCATCTTTGAATATATCTATTTGGCGCGACCGGATAGTATGATGTTTGGGCAGAGTGTGAACAACACGCGCCGCGAATTCGGCAGACAACTCGCCCGCGAACACCCCGTCAAGGCAGATGTTGTGATCCCAGTGCCTGATTCTGCAACAATCGCCGCCCTCGGATATGCCGAGGAATCTGGCATCCCATTCGATTTAGGCTTGTCTCGAAACACTTTTGTCGGTCGCTCCTTCATGAACCCGACGCAGGATATCCGGGAACTGATGGTGAAGGTGAAATTGAACCCAGTGCGCGATGTGCTGCGCGGCAAACGGGTTGTCCTTGTAGATGACTCGATTATGCGAGGGACAAACAGCAGGAAACTCATCAAAATCGTTCGGCAAGGCGGCGCGACGGCTGTCCATCTCCGTATTGCATCCCCTCCGAATAAATTCGCATGCTTCTATGGTGTAGACACACCGACCCGTAGTGAGTTAATCGCGAGTTCACATACAATTGAGGAAATCCGCAAATACATCCGTGCTGACAGTCTGGGTTACCTGAGTATTGAAGGACTGCTCCAATCCGTGGAAACACCTCAGGATTTTTGTACCACCTGTTTTGATGGAAAATACCCGATTCCATTTGTGGAAGAATCCTCACAACAACTCCCCTTAATCGTAGATTAAATCCGGTCTTAATATGGATTTGGAAGTAAGTCCTACAAGGAAGGTTTTTATGCAATATAGACAACGTGGCAAACCGAAAAGACCGAATCCGATAGGGACAGCGCAAGGACGATGGACGCTTATCTCCCTACTTGGGTGTGCAATTCTCGGCATGGTTTTGAGCAGAATTCTTCCGTTCTTGATTGGGAAGTTGCGACCAAATATGAGAGCAGACGAGGCGGAAGAGATTGGTGTTCTTATAGCCTTGGGTATAAGTGGTATCGTGTTAGTCGTGAGTCTCTTAAAACCGAGGAGAGGCACTTCACCCCTTCGTAGACAATTATTAAAGGAACAAGAAAAATCAGATGGAAACCGATAAAAAGCCTTCGACGTACGCCAATGCTGGCGTTTCATTTGAGGCAGAATCCGAGGCAATATCACGGCTTAAACGTCTTGTTCAAACTACCTATCGACCTGAGGTGCTGAGTGATGTGGGCAGTTTCGGTGGGCTTTTTGCGCTCAAAACCTATCAAGAACCGGTTCTTGTTTCCAGTACGGATAGTGTTGGCACAAAACTGAAGGTGGCGTTTAAAGTAGGGCAACACGACACAGTCGGTTTCGATATTGTAGCGCATTGCGGCAACGATATCGTCGTGCAGGGGGCAGAACCCCTCTTCTTTTTAGATTACATCGGCATTAGTAAGGTAGCACCAGCGGTGATTGAAGAGATCGTAACGGGTCTCGCTTCAGGATGTCGAGAGATCGGTTGTGCCTTAATCGGTGGTGAAATCGCAGAGTTGTCGGATATTTATACACCGGGTGAATACGATTTAGTCGGAACGATTGTGGGTGCTGTTGAAAAAGCCGACATGATTACCGGAGCGGGAATTACGCCGGGAGATCAACTCATCGGTTTAGGGGCTGCGGGTTTACATACGAACGGCTTTACGTTAGCTCGGCATATCCTGTTTGACAGGTGCCATTACGACGTAGATACCTATCTGCCTGAACTCTCTGCAACAGTCGGCGAAGCGTTGCTTGCCTGCCACAAAAGTTACGTGAATTCGATTCTAGCCCTCCGTAAAGTATGCGATATTAAAGGGCTTGCACATATCACCGGAGGCGGTCTACCCGCAAATGTCGCGCGGATCCTCCCGGATGGGTGTACTGCCTATATTCGAAACGGGACGTGGGAGATTCTGCCTATTTTCTCGTTCTTGCAGGCGAAAGGGGACGTTGAAGCGGCAGAAATGTACAGAGTTTTCAATATGGGAATTGGAATGGTAGTGGTGGTCGCGCCTGATGCCGTTGATGCCGCTCTGACGTCTCTTAAATCATCTGGTGAATCGACGTATCGCATGGGTGAAGTCATCGCGGGAGAAAAGGGGGTACAGGGTGTCCCTTCCTAATACAGACTCACAGACTGCCCCCATCGTTTTAGACGAGGCGGCTCTGCAAGAACTGACAGATTTGCTTGACGAAACACACCCACAAGTGGCGTTAGCAGCATTCCAAAGTGTTGACGATAACGATGCGGCAGTGTTTTTAGTTATGTGTACACACTTAAAAAGTGAATCCACCGGGAATGCGCTCGCTGCACATGCTGGAAAACTTTTTGCGCAACTCCCTTTTGACAAACAGGTGAGTATTGCTGAGAAGGTGACGACAACGGAGACGGTTGACTCCGAACACGCAAGGCAAATTTGGAATGCGCAGATCGCTCGGATTAAGGAAGCCATCCAAAAAACCGCCTTCTTGGGTGAGGGCACAGCGAATTTAGCAAAATTGGTATCATATCTGGATATAGCAGAACAGAATGTGTTGTTGGAAGCCTTAGGCGAAAAACGACCTGAAGTGGTGGATAGCGTCTCTGAACAGTTGTTTACGTTTGAAGATTTGGGGAATTTGGAGGATGAAGCGATCAGAACAATCTTACAAGTGCTGGATAAACCGACCTTAGCCCTTGCGCTACACAACGCACCGACTGCCATACATGACCGATTCTTTGAAAATATGTCAGTAGCACAAGCAGAAGCATTTGAAGCAGAAATTGCGCAACTCACATTTGAACGGACGCAAATAGCCGACACGGCGCGTCATTCGGTTGTGAACTTAGTGCGTAACTTCGCAGCAAAGGGCTTGCTAAAAATTGGTTTTTAAGATAGATAACCCACTATTTATTTGTCTTTAAGTGTAAAAGAATAGGGTATCTCGACCTGAAGGCTGATCGGGTTCCCGCCTTTCGTGGCAGGCCGGAAAGTAGTTTTCTTTAACGCCGCAATCGCGGCTTCCTCAAATCCAAACCCAATATCTGTAATCGCTACAATATCCTGCGGAATACCCTTCTCATCAATAGTTGCCTGCAAGATGACCTCGCCTTCCTTTCCGGCTTTCTTGGCACTTTCCGGATATTTGGGTTCCACCCTGAATTTGTATTGAGGTTTAACGACACCGGGCTCGCTCTTAAAGTTAACGCTATCCAATCCGAGTGCGTTATCGGGAGCAGGCGTGTCAAGCTTGTCAATCAGTGTGGGTGCTTCACGCTGTATCTCAAATCCGGGTGCCTTTGTTTCGGGTTCAACGGTCGTTGTGGGTTTTACAAAATCGCGTGGAACATCTATCAGTCTGGGTCCTTCATCGGTGCCGGGTGTTGTGAGGTCACCCGATGTCTCAAGACCTTGAGTGATTGCGAATGCGTCGTCCGATAGGGGTTGATCAGTGATTGTCGTCACAGGACGTTGGACGAGCATTTGCTGTTGTGTCTGTTTTGCCTGATTAAATTTCGGTGCTTCCCTACGTATGAAGCGACGTTTGGTTTTTGCGTCTTCTGTGACGATACTGATATCAAATGTCTCTTGTTCAAATTCAATCCGATCAGCGATATAGAAGACACCAATGATAATCGCTATAAGGGCATGAAACACCATTGCGACTGCAAACGCGGCGGAACTCCGTCCAACGTGTATTTGTGTGATAGGATGCTTCGGCATGTTCGTTTGTGCCGTAGAAATACTGTGCTGCTGGTTAGCATCAAGTGAAACCTTTTTCAATGCGACCAAACGCTTCGGCTTTTTACGCTCTGCCCGGCGCTGCTGCATCTGACTGAGCATGCCGGAAGTTCTGCTATTCATTTGTTTTCCTCCTGTAAAGAAAGAGGGAATTGTCTCGGTCTCAGCACACTGCTCGCGCGTGTTTCCTATATTAAGAGGTGGCTAAAGTAAGTTTTAGAAAAAGTACCTAATAATTAATTGCAATTCATACACCCTACTTTAGCATAAGCATACTTTAATTGTAACATATTTTCAGTTCTATGTCAATTTTTGTATCAAATCCGTCTTGTTTTTCGGATTATGGGTTCCACCAATAGGTCATCTTTGCAACTACCGTTGAATCCAATAGGCGGGATCGAGTGGTGCCATTCGTATCATACGTTTGATTGAAAACGAAGTAGAAATCGCTTCCGGGACGGTAGATGTAATTGATGAGGAAGTTAGTAGACACAACGTTCGTATCGGCATTCCATTGTGCAAATAGTTTGGCAAAGAGTCCGGTAGTGAAGGAATAGTCAAGTCGTCCTCTGAACAGATTCACGTAAACAGGGCGCGGGTTTCCATCGGTGAAATACGCTGTGGGCAGGTTAACGACCTGATTAAATTGGTACTGTGCACTCACACTCAGATGACCGTTCGGTTTAACCGTGGTTTGTATGTATGCCCGACGCACTTCGCCTGCGTAGAAATCTTCAAGACCGCCACCGAGTGTTGTACTGATCAGACGGCTATCACTGCTGGAGAGTCGTACATGATACGAGGTGGACTGGTAGTCACCTATCGGGATCTCTACACCCTCCCTGAACTCAAAAATATCGTTCAGATGTTCAAAGGTGCGTCTCCCGTTAAAAAGGATATAATCTCCAGAGTCAAATTCAAACCAGTTCGTGTAAGAAATATTCCACTCTTCCAATTCGTTGTCGTGATTGAGAAGATAGTTAACCTCTGGACCTGTCCAAATTTGTCGGATTCCGAATCGTTGGGGCATCGGTACCCATCGCATCTCACCGCGGAATTGCCGGATGCCGGTACGTCTGACATATCCAACTGCGGGGTTAAAATCCTCATCAATGTCGGTATATGAACCCTCTACACGAAAACGATTGCTCCGCCAATTGGAACCGATATACCATGCGTTATTTCGTCCAGAGGCATCGGGTTCAAACGTGCGAGACCACAACCCTCGCACATCTATACTGTCGTTGGGTCGGTATTCAAAGTCAAAACCGCCAGCGCGATTGTAGTCACCAATTTCATCTTTATTGACAGCAATCATGCCGATGCGGGACCCCGAGGCAACATCCTTTGTAATTCGCATCACAGAATAATTGGTGCGCGGGATGTCCAGTGGATCGTCTTCCGTATCAGCATCGTGGAATTCATCCGTTAAAACATTGAGGAACCCTACGCCGTAAGAACCGATCTTACCACTCGTTTTTCCACCGAAGACAATCGGAATCGCGTTTCCTTCGGCAAGTCCAATGCGGCGACTATAGAAAAGGAGCATCGGTGGCGGTCGACGAAAACTGGTCCGTGGTATCCCAAAATCGAAAAGTCCGGCACCTTCTAAAAAGAAGGGACGCTTTTCAGGAAAAAAGAGACTAAATCGGGTCAGATTCACCTGTTCTTCATCGGCTTCAACCTGTGCGAAGTCAGTATTATACGTGATGTCTGCGGTGATATTAGAGGTAATGCCGTATTTGACATCAGCACCAATCTTGAACTTACCTTCGGTTTCAAGCCCTGTGTCATCTTCGTTAATTTGGGTCACGCCGGGAAGGATATAGGGCAGCACTTCTAAGTTCCGAGAAGAGGCAATGCCTGAGAGCCCTGTAAGTCTTCCAAGGTTAGCAGTTCGGTATTTTGCCATGCCCCCATAAGATGCTGGAACGGGGACCCATATCATCTCTTCTTGATTTCGGGCGAGTTCACGACCGGTGTTCATACCCCATACTATCTGATCGCTCTGTTTGAAACGAAGTTGACTAAATGGGATGCTCAACTCGGATGTCCAATAAGTATCGTTGATTTTCGATTTACATTCTACAACGGCGTCCCAATCCCTGTTGAGTGTGTCCCCGCTGTTCGTTACGGCTCTGTCCTGTATCGCGCCGAGCGCGTTCACACGGAAGAAGAAACCGCTCCGTTTGTCGTCATACGTATCCAATATCAGAAACACGGTGTCGTTGTCGTGCAAGTCGCGGGAATCACGGCGCATCTCATTCGCGACCAACTTTGATATCTCTGTATCGTAACAGGTAAAGCCGAAATAGATGTTCTCGTTATCATAAAGGATCCTAACTTCCATTGATTCGGAACCGATCTCGCCTTCATAGGGTTCAATCTGCACAAACTCGTTAATTGGTTCGGCGTGTTTCCAGTCCTCTTCCGTTAAATCGCCGTCAATCTCGACACTTTCGTAAGTGCGATGTGCCTTAATTTGGTAGTCATGCGACTCGGCGTGTATGCTGGTGACAAGAGCATGCAACAGCGCGATGAGGAATAAGTAGGTTGTGATTCTTTGGAATTTTAGTGGAGAAGATAGATAGTCGTCCAAAAACGTTGCCTCCTTTAAGATAAAGAGCTGTAATTTATAAAGACGAGAAAGGACGCGAATTGGACTATATAAATTTTAAAATTGATTGGATGGGTTCATCAAAATTCCAAGGTTATCGCCAGAAATGGAATAATTGGTAATTGCGAGACGGGGTTCTCTTTTGTAAAATTCTGGTTGTAGCGGACTTCAAGTATATTGTTGCGGTTGTAAACGTTCCATATCTCAAGAGCAAACCCTAATTCCCAACCGTGATCCTCTAAATCGCCGAACAGTTGGAAGTGGAGACTCAAGTCTAACCGATGATACGGTGAGGTGCGCTTCCATTCTCCGTAAAGGGGTCGCCACTTTTTTTCTTTTGTTCGAAAGTTCGTAAAGGGCGTACGCCCTACTAAAGGGGCATAGAGTGCGCCACTCTGGTATTGCCACTTTGCGTTTATATCTAATGATTCGATGAGCGGGATGGAGAGGAGTAACCTCTCAGGCGTGCTGTAATTCGTGGCGAGGGTCAGAACGTGCGGGCTGTTGTAAGTGTAAAACCGATGGAATCTTTCAGGAAAATCGCGGCGTTTAGAAACCGTGTAAGCATACGCCACCCACCCATCAAAGGTGTCAGAAATTTTGTGTTCAAAAGAAACTTCAAACCCGCGCACGAATCCTTCCTGACCGTTCTGATATTGTTTTTCCTCTTTATTATAGATAACGAGATCTTGTAGTGTTTTGTAATAACCGGCGATATTCACTTTCGCACCGAGGGGTAGGGTTTGTCGTAACTCAAGGACGTAATGCGTCGCGAGGCTCTGTTCGAGAGACGCGTTTGGTGTTACACCCAGCACAAATTGATCTAATCGTGGATTTTGCGCATAACGTCCATAGTTAAAGTATAGAAATGCTTCCCAAGGAAGCCTAAAACCGAGTTGTGCACGTGGCTGAAGGGATAGGTTATCCGTGAGATTAAAGTAACTTGCTCGCATTCCGAAAGTGCCCCAAACGTCAGAAACGAATAGGTTCTGACGCGCTTGGAGATACCCTTCTAAGCGATGGAGGTTTCGTGTCTCCGTGACATTGACTGTTTTCAAATTATGCCGGATTCGGAATTCATAATCAGGATCACCTTCTTCAACCCTGCGCGCCCCATGACTTGTAACCGTTGAAGGCGTACTTGAGAGCAGATAGCCGAATTCTACAGCCTCATCGGTGTTCTCTGGGGATGTGGTATACGTGAAATCGTGTCGGAGTGCGTAGACAGAGGCTGCCGTCCGGTAGTAGTATTCTTCACCAAAAGCGATTTCATTTTCTGTAAACGAACGCGTGAATGACAGAATAGAGCGAAATCGCGGCAATAACCGAGAGTAAAGGTGAATTCCTTGGACATCGAAAGGATTTTCTGAACGCAAGGGGCCTTGGAGATCGCTGTCGTGAACTTCATTCGGTCCCAATTGCAATTGAGATGCGTCATACGCCGTGACAGCATTCAGCACGAATCCGTGTGTCTCATTGAGTTTATAAACGCCCTTGAGTTGATAACTCCAAAAACGTGGCACCTCTCGAACCAGGTCTTCAAGCTCCACTAATCTCGATCCCAATTCAAAAAATGGCTCCAGATAACTGTATCTGCCGAAAGCGTACCAATAGCCTTGCCCGGATAATGCCCTGTTTTCTAAGAATTCCTGGTCGGTACTCGCCGGTTTTTTGTCTGTTTTGTCCGCATCCGTGTCGATTCCCTGGGCATCGCCGAGGCGTATCTCCTTGGAAAGTTGGGAAATAGATGGTTTTTTATCCGTTTTGTTTGAAGCATTGGCGGCGGGTTTCTCTCGAAGGGATAAAGCACCACTGAGAAAGCCTTCGGAATAGATAAAACTCGGTTTAAACATTCCATCCAACCACCCTGAGGACTCCAGTTTTTGTGGGCGGGAATGTATATCAATCACGGCTTGTGAGTCTGCGCCAAACTCGGCACCAAACCCACCCGGATGCACATCTATTTTCCCGATAGTCTCGGCACTCACCACTGAAACGATACCGAGGAGATGGTATGGGTATCCTAACGGCAATCGATCGAAGTAGTAAAGATTATCTCCCGGCGCGCCGCCCCTGACAGAGAGTGCCCCAAAGAAATCGTTAACTGTGCCAACGCTCGGGAGTCTGGCTATCCCGCGAATGGGGTCACCAGCACTGCCAGGCGCGCGCCTGAGTAAGTCTCCGGTTAATGTCCGTTGTGGTCTTTTTTGGAATGGTTCTGCCTCGACTATTATTGTCTCTAACGTGGTAACAGGACGAGAATCTTCATCCTGTGCTGTGTCTGGCTCACTGACATCACCCTCATCAGCCTGTCCGAAGGCACCCAATGGGAACATGAGAATTAAGAGGATTAGTATTTGCTTCAGGTTCTGTCTCATGAGGTAGGTCGCTTAGAATTCCGCTGTAATCCCCAAATAAGGAATGATGGGTAATTGGTTGACATCTTCGCGCTTTGTATAGTTTTCGCTATATCTGTAATCGAGCAAGTTCTTTCGGTTATAGGCGTTTAGGAGTTCCAAGAAGGTTCCGAGTTTCCATCCTCTAAATTGGAAGGTTTTACTGACGCGCAGGTCGAGTCTGTGATACGGAGGTAACCGATCAGAGTTGGTTTCCGCATAAATAGGGACGTAAAGGGGTTCTCCGTTTCTCGGATCAAATCGGATCGTTGCGTCTTCAACAGGTGTATATGGATTACCCGTACGGTACTGCCACTTCGCGCCAATCTCCCACGTAGGCGTAAGGTTGTAACTTGCGGCGAATGTAGCGACGTGTGTCTGGTCAAACGAGTAGAAGCGATAGGGTTCATCAGGGCGGTCGCGGCGTTTAGATAAAGCATACGCGTAGGAAACCCACCCAAAGAATCGGTCGCCGCCCCGATGCCGTAGAAAAATCTCGGTGCCTTGTGCGTAACCGACCCCTTGGTTCAGATAACCGGCTTCGTCATCGACAGTCACTAAGTCAGCAAGGTTTTTGTAATAAGCTGCCATTTTGATTTCTGTATCTTGTGAAAGTTGCTGTTTAAGTTCAAGAATATAATGGCTTGCTTGACTTGATTTCAAGGCGGGATTACCAATACTGGGAGAAAGTTGTGCCGGTATCGGGGTCTGATTGTAAATCCCGTAGGCAAATTGGAGTTCGGACCTGTTGGGAAGTTCGAGGAGTACACTGCCGCGCGGCTGGACGGAGAGTTGATCAATACGATTGAAATAATCAAACCTCAACCCAAACACGACTGACAAAAATGGCAACAAAGTGTATCGGTCTTGCAAATAGGCTTCGACGCGATATCCGCGCACATATTCATCTATGGATACTTTTTCCTCGAATCGGATGTCATAGTCAGCCTCACCTTCATCAGGGATTCGAGTAAAGGTGCCAGAGACTTGTCCGGGTTCAAATCCGAGAATCAACCCAGATTCCAAGCGGTGCTTCTCGTTTAACTCATAAGTGAGGTCTTCACGAAGCACATAGTCTGGGGCATCAATTTCAAGCGAAAGTGTTGGACCGAAGTTGACGTCAAATAGGAATTTTGAACGGGTCAATGATAGATAGGAGGTGAGCCGTTCTGTCAAGAAAGAGCGAAGGTGGATTCCTGCACCTTCGAAACCGCTTTCAAAACTCACGTTTCCTTGAAAATCTTCGTCTACATTTTCGCCGTCCAACTTCAGGGCGAACCGATCACCAGAAGCAAAGATATTAAAAAAGAGTTGATGTCTTTCATTGAAGTCGTAGCCTGCCTTCAACTGATAATCCCAGAAACGTGGAAAGGCGGTGATCGCTCCTGTATTAAATGACAGGGATCCGATGAAAAGGTCAATGTAACTTCTGCGTCCCGCGGCATACCAATAGCCTTTTTCGCCGAACCTGCCTTGAAGCAAACCCTCCGAAAAGAGAAGATTGAGATTAAATTTTCCGCGTAAATCTGCGGGACTGCTGTCCTGCGAATAGATATCAATCACGGCTTGGGAATCTACACCATACTCTGCACCGTAGCCGCCGGCGTAGACATCAATCCGATCGATAATTTCGGAACTCAAGGATGAAACGAGTCCACCAAAGTGATACGGGTAACCCACCGGTACCCGGTCGAAATAGTAGAGGTTATCCTCATCGGAACCGCCGCGAATATAGAGGGCGCCACTAAAATCATTGGCGACACCGATGCCGGGAATCGCTGGAAGCGCGCGAAGGACATCACCGGCTGTCCCGGGCAGGCGTGTAATTTCCTCTGACTGAAGGCTTTTTTTACTGACAGTCTTCGGGGCACTTTCACCCGTTACCTCGACACCTTCAAGACGATACTGCGCTGTTTCGACATAGATTTCAGGTTCCAGCGTCTCTTCTGCTGTAACAACAATCGAAGTGCGTTGCGACAGTTCAGTATCAGGCACCGTGGTGATTAAAGTATAGGTTCCTGCGGAAATATCACTAAAAACGAACTTTCCATTTTCATCAGTTTTCTGACGTGTGTCGATTTCAACGATGAAAACCTCTGCCTCTGCTAATGGCTCTTTCGTACTATTATTATAAACAGTGCCTTGAATTGTTCCGGTCTGGGAAAAGGCAAAAGCAGGAATCCAAAATACCATTAGTAGGCATAAAAGAATTTTCATGAAAACTCGTAACTCCTATCCGTCCGAGAGAATTGTGTACGATATGTTCAACGTGCGTCCGATTTAAGAGTTTACAGCATGTGGGCAAGCAGTTCAGTTATCTCTATCCAGTAAGAAAAGGGAGAAGAAGACGGAACGTATGAACGCTATGTAAATCGTATGAACAGCGTTACTTCTTGCGATGTGTCTGGATGTTCTCTGATGTTTTTATCTGGAGCTCACAGTTTTATAAAGTATACAATTTTTCTTTTTGGAATTGCCAAAGAAATGTGGGATTTTTAGTTTTCTGGAAATCTTGACTGAGGCTACATTCTGTTCTTCGCGGGGTATTTGGGTATTGACCGGTGCGGTTAGGAAACCGCACCTACCTTGGTTGGAGGCGGAGGAAGGACAGGGCGAGCAGTTTTGCCCGCCCATTATGTCTTTGTGTTAGCGTGCAACGGCATCGGAACCGATGTTTTCCTGAATCCACGCGCGAAGTGGCACATCCTTTTCACCGGGCGATGTAAAGCCGTGTCCACCTGTACTCTTGCCCAAAATCTGTTGACGGATTGGGTCGGAGCGTTCCATGTAATGCTCCACCGTCATGTCATCGCGTGGCTGTAACCAGCGGTAACTGTAGCCGTAAAACAGCACTTTCCGGGTGATGTCAGAGGTATTCCGTCCGGCGGAATGCCAGAGCCTACGATCGAAAAAGACAGCGGTTCCCGGTTTGGCGAATACAGGTGTCGCACCCTCGGGATCCGCTGTGGAATCATCGGGCATCTCTAATATATTCGATTTTTGGCTACCCGGTACTACAGAGAAATTACCGCGTCCCGGCACGGATGTATCGGTGAGGAAAAATGCGACTTTCAACGATACGCGGGGTCGCGGGTCGCCCTCCAATTCGAAATTGAGTCTTCCACTATCCTGATGCCAACCGAGACGTTTCTGTTCGTCGCGTTCTTCAGGTGGCAGTGGAGGTAGCACAATCAGATGTGAATGGTAAAGTTTGATGTTCCATCCCAAAATTCCCCAGACTTTCGGAAAAGTCGTGTGCCAGTCGAGTAGTTCGATAAAGTTTTCGTCTCTACCGACAAAATCGAGAAGATTAAAGCGTGCATCGGTTGGAAGTTCCTCTTTGCCCAGATGCTCAGCCCCGACTCGGTCAACAGCGGCGATTAACTTATCAACCATCTCCTGCGGGATGGCGTCCTCAACCACAAAGAAACCGTTGTCTTCAAATTGCTGTTTTTCTGTTTCGGTCAAACAGTGTTCCAAACATAGCGGGTCCATCGTTTCTCCTCTATAGAAGCGACTTGAAGTCGCGATGCTTTAGTTTGCAAAAGTTTACACGGAATTCAAATTTTGGTCAATATAAAAAGTACCTTTAACGAGAAGGTATGAAACTTTTGGACGCTACTTGCTTTGCTCGCGCGACCGCGCGCCACCTCCGCCAGAAATTCACGCCTGCACTAAAGAGAAACCCAGCTCCGATAATACCGGCTGTTAAAGCACCCAAGACTAACTCAGGTTTCACCACGATGCCGTAGATTGCTGCCCCGATGAGCAGGACGGCGATGAAGGTATCTTTAAGACTGTTCTTTTCTGCCCGTTTTTGAAGGAGATGCAGGTTACTTAACTTCCGTTGCTTTACATAGTCAGCGAGGGGTTCCACAGGCACATGCACCGATTCGGTAACCTGTTCGGGTGGCACCTCGCTCACACAACGAAAACCGATATTTCCGGCGGCATAGTCTGGGGGGGCATGTAGACGATTGGCACACCGAAAATAACGTTCCGCTGTGCCATCACGCACTTCTAACCATGATCCACCACGCAAGGCTTTCTGTTTATCATCCACCGCCTGTTTAAGCGTTGGACGCTTTGAATCGGAATAGGGTTGATACCAATCGGCAGTCCATTCCCAAACATTTCCTGCGGCGTCGCCGACCCCATAAGGGCTGACTGTGGCAGGACGAACGCCTACAGGAGTGAGGGACGCCGTCAGAATCTGTAAAGTTTCTGCAGGGGTTTCTGTAGATTCAGATTCATCAGGAACAAAGACGTTACCCCACGGATAAATCCGCCCATCGGGACCGCGACAGGCTTTCTCCCATTCTGCCTCTGTCGGTAGTCGCTTGCCTGCCCATTGTGCGTACGCGTTACTATCGTGCCAACTCACGTGAACAACTGGGAGATTCGCATCTTCAGGTGCAAAGTTGCCGTTTTTCCAATGTGGCGGAGGTGGGTGATTCGTTTCCTGTACGAACGCAGCGTATTCGGCATTTGTTACGAGATACTGCGCAATGAGGTATGCCTCTAGAAAGCGTACGTGCATCGGTGCCTCATCAAGTTTGGCGTGCTGCGAATTGGCTAAGGCAGTACCGTAGAAGGGTTCAATATCGGTGCCCATGATGAACGCGCCTTGCGGAATAAGTTTTAAATTTTCCTTGCGGTTCGGTAAGGCAGGTTTAGACATTGGTGGGCCTTTCCGTATATCTGAAAAAACACCCTATCAAAAATCCCTCCATTTCATTACGGGCTACGGTTTCGATACTATCTTCTAATTTTCCTTCATCCAAAATTCCACACCACTGTAGCATACTTGGTCTCAACTAAGGTTTCTGCTTGCGCTCGTTCCATCGGTGACAGTTTTCCTGAGTTAAACGCAATTCCGAGTTCAAATGTTTCACAGATGGCTTGAATAAGTGTGTCTCTTGTTATAAAGCGTCCATCTCTATTGATAGCAGTCGATTGTTCATAGAGGTTCTGCTGGACCTCTGGATCCTTTGAAACGCGATTGAGTATAGAGGCTGGTGGCATATCCAACGAAATGTATCCCTGAAACATTATCCCGTCTCGGTTACGCCTCACAGAAACACCTGCTAACTTCTTGCCGTCAGACATAACGTCATGCTCGGCAGGATTCGTCAAGCAAATATTTGGAGCGGTTTCGGAGGAATCGGGGCACGCGGCGTAGCACTGCGCGGGGACACCGAGTTTCTGAAACGCCTTGACGAGAGATTGCCCAATGCGTTGATACGCCTCGGAAATATCCATTTCCGCAGCAGCGCGTGGGAGAATCAGCGTATAGGTTAATTCCCATCCATGCACGACAGTGCCGCCGCCGGTGATCCTTTTTACCAATTCGATGCCGTCTGCGCGGCACGCCTCCACGTCAACTTCTGAAGCAATATCTTGAAAATAGCCGAAACTGAAAGCGGGGGACGACCACTCATAAAACCGCAACGTCGGATTCGGCTGTGCCTTCTGCGCAAGCAGAATCGCCTCGTCAATCGCCATATTCATCGTGGCGGGGTTTGCGCCCATGTCTAAGCGTCGTCCAATTGCTTGCATCAGGATAATGCTACGCGGCACACCTCAGTTGTGTGTGCATCACAATACCAGAAATATCCATCCCAATAGGTCATTCCGTGCGGTTCAGGATGCGGTTCCGGTATCTCGATTTTGTTGAGATGGCTGCCGTCCTCTGGATTGAGGTGGAAGATTGCGCGATGGTTCGTCTCAACGCACCAGAGATCGTCGCCTATCCATGCGATACCGTGCGGTCGAACCCCGGGCGCAGGGAGCGTGTGAATCACTTTGAACCCGTCTTCGACATCGACCTGATAGATGGTGGCAGAGGGGGGTACGGCTATCCAGAGTTTATTGTCGCGCCATTCTAAGCCGTGTGCGCCGGTCTGCTCTGCGCCGGGTGTTTCATAGGAAGCGAGCGTTTTGCCGGTTTCTGGATCGGTTGCAAGGATTTCGCAACTGTAGGTGGAGGCGAGCCAGAGTGTGTCGCCTGTATCCGTGATACCGCTTCCTCGATCGGAGCCAGTGGCGAGTGTCTTTTTCACATCGCCGTCGTAGGAGACGAGATGTACCTCGTTGGTCTGCTGGTCGAGAATCCAGAGTCCGTCTTCAGTCGCTTGCATTCCGTTGGGTTGGGGTCCTGGGGTGTTAAAAACTGTTTCGATTGTCGGCATGAGAAACCTCCGTATACGATATGTTTACCTTGGGGTTTTATTGTATACGGTTTTGGGAAGGGTGTCAAGAATTTTTCGGACTATTCAGATAGGGAGAATAAAAGTATGAATAAACCACTACTCTGTGAGAACGGGTGGATTAGAATCCACCCGCGCATTTCATTCTGGTGAAAACTTACTAACGCACTCTTGTAGCGTAAAGGTCTCGAACCTCTGTATTGATGAATGAGTTTAGGCCATGCCCACTTTCTGCCAATTGCTTCATATACTCAATATTGTCCCTGCCAGCACTTTCATATGTATACTGGTAAATTGCACCAGTAGTGAACTCGACTGTAATGAAATCTGGTCCATCCTCATACGCGGCGACTCCAGAGTTTCCGCCAAGGTTTCCATAAGGTTTCATGTATTTCCTCCAATGTGAGTTTAGTTGTATTTTTTACTGCTTCTTTGATGCGTGGCTTACCCTGTAATATATCTGATGTTATTAAGAATGTAGTTGTTTGAATAAATCGACATGTGTTCTTCTCCCGAGGGCAGAAATCATTTCAAATTAAGAAACTATATCCTCACTATAATTATAGCGTCTTTGGGCACGGTTGTCAAACTTTTTCCAGAGACATTCGGGTGTGAAATATTTCGGCAGCGTTTCCTATGGAGCGGTTTTTATCCGGAAAGACACCTCCTCGAAACACATAGCACTCCACTGGAGTGCCCCTACGGACACTGTTGATTTCTATAGACATATCACGCCTCTGGCGTGAAGAAATCTTTATTTGTAAAGATACCTCTTTGCTCCAGCGGAGCAACATGTCTATAGAAAAGAGGGTGAATCTTCTTGCAAGCCGAAGAAAGTGCTATGTGTCAAGCCAAACAATGCGGTATTAGGAAATGATGAACAGATGTGTATCAAAAACTTTACACACCCGAGACTTCCAGTTTTAAGTTGTCTGTTGGCTGCACACGTTGAAAGGGATATGTTGAAACTCTATCGCAAACGACGTATAGAAACTGGGTTCAGGGCGTACTGGTGGGTTCGCTGAATAGGAATTTATTCTCTCAGTGTTGAGGTTTCAAACCTCGCCAACAGGAACAGGGTTACACACCACTAATTTACTATTTCCTTCATCCTTTTAACATTGGAATTCTGTTGGCATGAACAAGTTTCTGCAAAACAAGAAGCTTGTGAGAGCATCTTCGCGCGATGCTAAAATAGTCTTCGTATTTAACCCCGCTTTCAAAGGTGGAAATTCGTATAAGAGCATCACATTGCTATCCCTTTCTGTATGTTAGTGGTAAGAACGATTCCCTATCGCGGTTCCTTAATTTTCATTGGAAGTTCCATCTGTGTACTTTTTCTTTTTATTTCTGCATGTAATTGTAGGCTTCACAATAATTTGACATCTGCGGAAAGATATATTACACTTATTATAATGCGCATGAAACTATGACCTCTGCAGTTGCGAACAAAAAGGTTGGGAGGAATTAATATGGATGTATGCCAATTTGCGGGTGCTCGGTGGTGGAAATTCGATTTTCACACTCATACACCCGCCTCGGATTTCAGAGACGATGTTACACCTGAGTGTTGGTTGAAAGCCTTTATGGAAAAGGAAATTGATTGCGTCGCGATTACTGATCATAACAGTGGAGGTTGGGTTGATAGTTTGAAGCAAACATTGAAGGAATTGGGGGAAAGTAAGCCTGATTGGTACCGACCACTATATCTCTTTCCGGGCGTAGAAATTTCAGTAAGCGGCAATGTGCATATATTAGCAATATTTGGCATTGATAAGGATAGAAGTCATATTGATGGACTGCTCGGTGCAGTTGGCTATCGGGACAAAAAGGGTAATAGTGAGGCTCTAACAACTAAAACCGTAATCGAAGTTGTTGATGAAATTGTGAGGTGGGATGGTATAGCAATTCCTGCACATGTTGATAAAAAAAGAGGGTTGTTCCGTGAATTTCAAGGAGCGACTTTGAGAGAGGTATTACAGAATCAAAATATTTACGCATCCGAATTGCGTGACTGCAACTATCAGAAGCACCAATTGTACAGGGATGAAAAGGTACAATGGGCTGAAATCAACGGCTCTGATACTCACAGTTTCAGCGACAGCACATTTGGCACGTTCACTTGGATTAAGATGAATGAACCATCCATTGATGGATTGAAACTTGCGCTGATAGACGGGGTTCCTTCTATAAATCGCAATATGCAAGCAGACCCGAATCAGCATGCAAAATGCTTTGTAGAGGAACTAAAGATTGGCAAGGCAAAATACATCGGACACACCAAGCCCCTGAATTGTCAATTCAGCCCATTTCTCAATACGATTATTGGTGGGCGCGGCAGTGGCAAATCTACCTTACTGGAGTTCATGCGCCTAACCTTGCAACGCGTCGAAGAGATTCCAAAGTCACTGAAAAAAGAGAGTCATCAGTACTTTAGCGTGGGAGATGACAACTTATTGACTGAAAATAGTGAAATATCGCTAATTTATCGCAAAGGCCATGTGCGTTATCGTTTGAACTGGAGTGCTGGAGTGGATTTTCCTGATTTAGAAGAGGAAAAAAATGGAAATTGGGAACCTTGTCCAGGGGAAATCAAATCGCTTTTTCCTGTTTACATTTATAGCCAGAAGCAAATTTTTGAAGTCGCTAATAATCCACAATCTCTGATTAATATCATTGATGATGCCCCTGAAGTTGATTTTGAGATAATAAATGCACAACGTAGGGAGTTAATCAACGAATACAAACATATTGAACAGGAGCGATTGGATTTAAATGAAAAGATTGGTCAGGAAAACCAGTTGCGCGGCAAGTCCAACGATCTGACGAGGCAAATTGAGCAGATCGAAAAATCGGAGCATAAGGAGATCCTGCAAAATTACCGTGAACGACAGCAGCAGTTAAGCGAACTCGACAATTTGGAAATTCAATGGAAAGAAATGGGTGATCGGCTTTTAAATATACGGAACTATATTGTTCCCGCGCGTTTTAATGAGCAATATTTTACCAAAGATGCCGATTTTTTGGCATTTTTAAGAGGGACGAACGAGAAATGGCAGGTTATTGGAGATAAATTAAACGAATTGGCGGAAGAGGCGCAGTCAGTTATTATTGACTGGTATTCGGAAAAGAATGCGGCGGACTGGATGTGGACACTCAAAGCTGACAGAAAAAGGTATGAGCAATTACGTTCTCAGTTTGAACAACAAGATATAGAGCCAGGTGAATACCCATTGTTATTAAAGCAACTAAAGCATGTGCAAGAAGAACTAGGTCGAATTAGTGAGTATCAGGCACGTCGGGAAGAATTGGAAGCTGAAAAACGAATGGTGTTTGATCAAATTGAGAAAAATAGGAGAACACTGACAAATAATCGGCGAGACTTCTTAAGCGGTGTTTTACGAGGCAATCGATCCGTCAGCATTGAGGTCAAACCTTTTAGTGAAAATTGGGACGGCATGGAGAAAGAGATTCGACGTATACTGCAATGCCCCGATCGTTTTGACAGAGATATTGGACACTTAAAAGAGATTTATCAAAACAGTGGAAACGAGAAGATTGAAAAACTCAAAGAGACAGTTGAAGCTATTCGCGATGGCAAAAAGACTGCTAGAGATGTCCGGTTCGCGACTCATTTACAATCGTTGCCGCGAGAGTCCATAATTGATCTCATCCTATGGTTTCCCGGAGATGATTTGAAAATTACCTTCGGCCCCAATCATCAGCGGATAGAGCAAGGGTCTCCCGGACAGAAAACTGCCGCTCTATTGGCGTTTATTTTATCTTACGGAGATGAACCACTATTGCTAGATCAACCAGAAGATGATTTGGACAACGAATTGATTTACAAATTGATTGTTGAACAGTTACGAGAAACGAAAGACAAACGGCAGGTTATCGTTGTGACCCATAATGCCAATATCGTAGTAAATGGCGATGCGGAAATGGTTTTACCTCTTAAGTTTGTAAGAGGTGAAACCCGTTTGCAAGGGGCTGCTAGCATCCAGGAAAAAAAGGTGCGAGATGCCATATGTGATATTCTTGAGGGTGGACAACAAGCATTTGAACAGCGGTATAAGCCTATTCATCTTGGGGATTGACTATGTTTGACAGTGTAATCAAATTCATTGTAAAAATATACCTGAGTGAAGGCGTAACGATTGAATTCAGAGAATTACTATACTAAACTATGGCAAGGGATAATTATCTATTTTCAACATATGACTGGTTCTCTGTTGACCAACAACAGCGTGCACAGTTGAGAAAAGAGGTTGATGATTTAGATGGGCATCGATTACTGAATACATCAATAGACGATCTTTGCGCGTATTTTGCTGAAAAGTACCGAATTGACATTCCTGTTCTTGATAGGAATGGAATTGTTGCTGACCAACGCGAAACACAAATTGATGTCAGTCAAGACCCAATGCGCGCCATTTTCGATCGAAGTCAACCTGTTTACATTCCTGGGACCGAAATTGAAGTCAGTGTTCCATTTACCGGTGAGGCCGAAGGATTCACAATTCAGCCAGCGGCCTTCTCACTTAATCCGCCGCGTGGTGATATTAGAGATGGAACGCTTATCCTTTCTATTAGAGGTGTAGATCTTGAAGCCAACAAGGTGCGTCAAGAAATTGATAGAGAATTGGATAGAATTGACAGCCTTCTAAGTTCTCTTCGTGGAAAAGCGGATAGACTGAACAATGAACTTGATTCGATAGCACGCCAATGTATTGAACAACGTAGCGAAAAACTTCTGAGGGATCAAAATCTAGTTGCATCTCTCGGCTTCAAGCTCAAACAACGGGACAATTCCCCAAAAACGTATACGGCACCAGAAGTCCGTCGGAAAATCACACCAAAGTTACCACCTGCAAGTTCCTTACCGTATAAACCAGAACCAATCCTTGATGAATCGGATTATGAACATATACTTGAGGTTGTTGGAAATATGGCTCAAGTCATGGAGCGTAGTCCTTCTGCTTTCTCGGCGATGGATGAAGAGTCGCTGCGGTCACATTTCTTGGTCCAACTAAATGGTCACTATGAAGGTCAAGCTACTGGTGAAACATTCAACTACGAAGGCAAGACCGATATTTTAATTCGGTCCGATGGTAAAAACATTTTCATTGCTGAATGCAAGTTTTGGGACGGTCCCAAGAAACTAACAGAGACAATCGATCAGTTGTTAGGCTACAGTTCTTGGCGCGACACCAAAGTGGCAATTATCATTTTCAATCGAAATAAAGATTTCACGAATATATTGGAGGCTATCAAATCAACGGCGAATGAACACCCTAACTACAAGCGTAAGTTAGATTCACACTCGGAAACCTCTTTCCGTTTTACCTTTTCACACCGTGACGATGCCAACCGAGAGCTTACGCTTACCATAGTCGCATTTGATGTTCCGAAGTGAACGATTGGGTACCGATTAATCATGACAAGGTTGCCAAAAGAACTCCAACCGGGCTCAATTCTGGGCAAATGGATTTAGTTTTCCATTCTTTGGTCTCATAGGTGTGATGTATTTTTACAGCTTGCTGCATGTTTCTACTGAATCACGCTGTTTTGGTTGACAAGTTCCCCAAGTGAATGCTATGATCTTTAAATCATATAGGGACACAGGAGATGACGCAAGTCTATACCGCAGTTATCGGAAGACGAAAACTGGTGATTAGGGTCGTTTTTATGCAATCCCGAGATGAGTCCCGCGAATATGAAGGAGAACTATGGAGGAAACAATTTCGCAAAAAGTGTTCATTGTACATGGGCATGATGAGACAGCAAAACTCGCTGTCGCAAGGTTCGTAGAAAAGCTTGATTTAGATGCAATCATACTTGACGAGCAACCCAACGAAAGCTTGACGATCATAGAGAAGTTTGAAAGATACGCTAACGCCGCTAACTTTGCTATTGTCTTAATGACTCCTGACGATGTTGGTGCACCAATACAGCAAGAGGATAAGCTCAAGCTCAGAGCCCGTCAGAATGTAATATTTGAACTCGGTTATTTTTTTCATGCGCTAGGACGTAAAGGCGTTTGCGCCCTCTATAGAGAAGGCGTTGAGCTCCCTTCGGATATTTACGGTGTTGTTTATGTCCTCATGGATGAGTTTGATGCTTGGCAACTGACACTGGCGAGAGAAATGAGACAGGCGGGACTATCTTTCGATGCAAATAAACTTTTATAGAACATGGAATGTGAAACTCTTGGCAGGATTCTTGTAAGGTTATCCTTCCAGAATTGAGTTTGACGCTACCAACGGATTGATGTTATAATCAACATAGGGTTCTCATCTTATACGAGCGGAGGTCTCCGCGCGTTGTATCGGCATAAGAATGGAGGAAAAATCATGAATGTGAAAAATCGGCGGAACGTTTTTATCTCCCATGGACATGACGAGGAAGCTATAATAACTATTGCTAAGTTCGTAGAGACCTTAGGTTTAAAGCCAACTGTTCTTCACGAACAACCTAAGAAGGGACAAACAATCATTGATAAGTTTGAGGAACATGTAGATGAAGCCGGTTTTGCAATCGTCCTATTGACTCCTGACGATGTTGGTTCCTCAAAAGCCACGGGGAAACGCAAGCCCAGAGCACGCCAAGATGTTATCTTTGAACTCGGTTATCTCCTCCGGGGATTAGGCGACGAACGAGTGTGTGCCCTCTATAAAGAAGGTGTTGAGTTACCATCGGGTATTCGTGATGTAGCCTATGTGCCTATGGATAGTGCCGATGATTGGAAACTGAAGCTCAGTCAGGGCATGCGAAAGGCAGGATTGCCTGTTGATATGAGTTGGGGCAGTTGAAGAAATAGACTAAGGGTGAAATAGAAGAGAAGCTATGAAGCGCAATTCATTGTGCTACTACGAACGGTTTGACTCCGAACCACTCTGCCCTATTTCCACGTAATTATAGTACTACATGAAAAGGTTTGCATTATGTCTCGAGTGTTGTTTTCAATCGTCTATCCCATTTGTATGAAAAACGGTGATGAGGAGATCGTTCTCACGGGAGTGCCGAATGTTTCTGATTGTGCTGCTGGTTCGTAGTAGCGCAATTCATTGCGCTTTAGACAGACAATAAATCCTCTGACTATGGACCTGTATCCCAATACGCGACTCATCACTTCACTACAAGGCGATAAATCGCCTTACTACGAACCTAAACCTTGCCAATCCCATCCCTTTCCATAATCCCGCACGGGATACGTTCGCCAGAGATCTCGCAGCCATTCAATCCCAAAGTGTTTTTCATACCAATGTAAACTTGAACAGGTCCAACCCTTCGGTTTTTGCACGTAATTATGCTTTGTGGGATTGTAGTGGATATAGTTCAGAGTTGTATAGTAATGTCTTTCACTGCGAATCTGTCGATCACTGAAACGGTACCAAACTTGCCGTCCAGATAGTCCGTCTCGACGATTCAATTCACGTGCCATGCGGGCATGAACACGACGTAAGGGCTGACTGATAACCGAAAGCGGTTGACACAAGCAATAGATGATAATGATTTGGTAATACAACCCAGCCGCTAATTGAGATGTTGGGAATTTGGAGTTCTTTTCGTAACTCTTCCAGTATCCATGTTCGTTCTTCGCCGGTCTGGAAGTGGTGCCTATGTTCGTAGGTGGCAGCAGTAATCAGAAACCAACCTTCAATATCGTGTAGGTGGGGTGGTGCGTGCGGTGGGAAGCCATAGGATTGTCGCTGCTGCAGGATTTCATCTTTCTCTTCAGGGGTCAGGCCCCGGTAACGGTACATATTCCAACCTCCTCCTGTTCGTGGTAGTGCAATTCATTACTTATTGACAGAGGCAATAAATTGCCTCACTACAAACCTACCCGATAAGATTCCATCTCCCAATCCGCTCCTGTTCGTAGTAGCGCAATTCATTGCGCATGGATACAGGTGATAAATTACCTTACTACGAGCCAGCATCCCAACATGCGACTTATCACTTCACTACAAGGCGATGAATCGCCTTACTACAAACCTGAATTTTGCCAATCCCATCCCTTTCCATAATTCCGCACAGGATATGTTCGCCGGAGATCCCGTAGCCACTCAATCCCAAAATGTTTTTCATAAACTTCATGCGGCAACTACAGGGTGATTAATTTTCGTGAGGCGAATTGGAGACACGCAACAATGTCTTCGTATTCCAGCAGTGGCATTTCGTCAAGAATTTCTTGAAAAGAGAGCCCAGCAGCCAGCAAATCTAAGACATCTGTTACGCGAATCCGCATCCCTCGAATACAGGGATGTCCACCACACTGTTCCGGATTAAAAGTGATTCTGTTCACGGCCTGTCCCTTCTTTTTATGTTAATCATAGTATATCTGTTGGGAGAATTTCAACCGAATTTTATGCTATAATATGCGATTTTATGCTATATTATGAAGTTTTAAGCATTTTTAATGTATAATTATACGATTTTATGCTATATTATGCAAAATTATGCGTATTTTTGATATGTTTCGCAATAATATAAGATTTTTTGAGGAATCCCTATGCCCTCACTCGACTTCAAAGGCAAACAATTCATTTACGGACATCACCTCACCGTTCCCATCAGCACCATAGAGATAGATGCAGACAAATCCTTTACTGGCGAAAACGATCCATCGCTAAATGATAACCTCATCATCCACGGTGACAACCTATACGCGCTAAAGGCACTCCTCCCGAAATACGCTGGTAAAATCAAGTGTATCTATATTGATCCCCCCTACAACACGGGCAACGAAAACTGGGTCTATAACGATAACGTCAACAGTCCGATAATGCAGGCGTGGTTGGAGAAACACAGTCCTATTGATAATGAAGACTTGGAGCGTCACGATAAGTGGTTATGCATGATGTGGCCTCGGCTCCACCTTTTGCGAGAGTTGCTATCCGATGATGGTGTTATCTTTATCTCTATTGATGATAATGAACAGCACCGTTTGCGAATGCTGATGGATGAGATTTTTGGAGAACAGAACTTTGTTGAATGTCTAATTTGGAAAAAGAAAGGTGGTGCAGGAAATACAGAGAAGCTTGTTGGTGACATAGTTGAGTATGTCTTAATGTATACTCGCAACATCAAACAATTATCCACTAATCGCAGAAATATAGAAAACATCAAGTATTCGCAGAGAGATGAGGAAGGTAGTTACAAATTAGAAGGTCTTTTGAAAACAGATGAAGGAATGTACAAGAGGGAAACCATGAAGTACCCAGTACCGGTTCCTGACACAGATGAAGTAGCACGTCCACCTGAAGGAAAAAGATGGACAGTCGGGGAAATTACAATGATGGACTTACTTCAAGCACAACTTTTACATTTTACCCCCTCAAAATTCGGATGGGTAGTCAAGCAAAAAAAGTATTTTGATGAAACTGATCCAGAAACAGGAGTATATCTTAATTTATTATTGGAACAGGGAAGTTTAAAGGTTGCAAAAGGCGAAATGGTGAGTATAGGATTTACACGTGAGGCGTTTAGTACACCTAAACCATTAGTGCTGGTCAAACGATTGCTAAGGATGATTTGCAAACCTGATGATATCATCCTTGACTCTTTTGCTGGCACCGGGACCACTGCCCACGCTGTCCTGGCACTCAATAAGGAAGATGGCGGTAACCGAAAGTTTATCCTCATGGAATGTGAGGACTACGCCGATACCATTACCGCTGAACGCGTTCGCCGCGTTATAAACGGCGTTGAAAATGCCAAAGATGAGACCCTCCGAAAGGGGTTCGGTGGCTCCTTCACCTACTGCACCCTCGGTGAACCGATTGACGAAGAAGACATGCTCACCGGTGAAAATCTCCCTACCTACGAGGCTTTAGCCGACTACATCGCTTATACTGCCACGGGAAATGCGTTAACCGCAATCTCAGAACAGGAAGATTACTGCTTCGGCGAAACCGACGACCTCCGCTTCTATCTCATCTATGAACCAACACTACAATTTCTGGAGAGCAATAAGTCTGCGTTAGATGGAGAGCGTGCAGAACAAATTGCCAAAGCGTGCAAGGAGACGGGTAAAAAGGCTTATGTCTATGCCCCTCAGAAATTCGTCAGCCAAAAAGAGTTGACAGACATGGGGATCACTTTCTGCCAACTCCCGTACAATATCCATCGCATCGCGGAGTGATTACACAATGGAACTCAAAGACTATCAACAACAAGCATTGGATACATTGGACCGTTATCTGGAAGCACTCAAGGAGGCGCGTCAACAAGCAGATAAAACTACGGCGTATCTCGCATCAGATGGGATTCCGGATTTCCTGATGGAGCAGACGGAGAATTTAGCAAGACAAGCAGAGGATTACCCACATATTGCCTGGGAAAGTTTACAAAAAACGTCTGTCCTACCGGGTGTTCCAGATGCACAGGGACAGGACACGGTCCCAGAACACATTTCCCGTGAGAGCGCATCTGGGGAACCGATTCCACATGTCTGTCTAAAAGTCCCGACGGGTGGTGGGAAGACCGTGTTAGGTGTGGAGGCAGTCCGGCACTTGAAACTCGGCACCGGGTTCGTGCTATGGCTTGTTCCAACCAAAGCCATCTATACACAAACGTGGGACGCTTTTCGGAATAAAGAGCATCCGTATCGGCAGATTCTGGAGCGTGCTTCCGGGGGACGCGTCAAGTTGCTCGAAAAAGATGACAGATTCACAAAGCAGGATATCGAAAATCATCTCTGTGTGATGCTCCTCATGCTTCCTGCCGCGAATCGGAACCGAAACAAGGAGTTCCTCAAGATTTTCCGAGATAGTAGCGGCTATGCATCGTTTTTTCCTGTTGAGGATGACGTGCGGGAGCATCAGGCACTCTCAGAGAAACATCCCGACCTTGAAACGGCAGAAGATGATCAAACCGCACAACCTCGGCTTGCCAGAAACCCCAAAGACGCACTCATCAAACAGAGTCTTTTTAATGTCCTGAAGTTGCTCCGTCCCACAGTGATTTTAGATGAAGCGCACAAGGCTTACGGAAGTCCTGACATGGTCCGCAATAAAGGGTTTGTGGAAGCCGTTAACCGGCTCAACCCCCGTTTCGTGTTGGAGCTCTCCGCCACGCCGAAACTCGGTATCAGCAACATCCTCGTCAATGTCTCCGGTCTCGCACTCAAAGAGGAGGAGATGATAAAACTCCCAATTCAACTCCGAAATTTTCCGAACTCTGATTGGAAGTATACGCTCGCGCAGACGAAGGCAGAACGCGAGAGACTTGAGGAGGTAGCGAAACAGTATCAGCAAGCAGAAGACCGTTATATCCGCCCTATTGCCGTGATTCGTGTGGACCGCACCGGTAAAAACCAGCGCGACGGTGTGAAGGTACACGCCGAGGATGCCCGCGAGGAACTCATCGATGCCTTGGGTGTACCCGCGGAACAGGTCAAGGTAAAATCGTCGGAGCAAGATGAACTCGCAGGAATAGACCTCATGAGTCCATTCTGCCCCGTCCGTTATATCATTACCAAAGATGCCCTGAAGGAGGGATGGGACTGTCCGTTCGCTTATCTGCTCACGCTTCTTGACAACACAACCGCGGCGACAGCAATGACGCAGCTCATCGGCAGAGTGATGCGCCAACCGTATGCTCGTGTCACAAACCTTCCAGAACTCGATAGTTGTTATATTTTCTGCTACAATCAGAAAGTCAAGGCGGCAGTCGCGAACGTCAAGAAAGGCTTAGAAGCAGAAGGGCTGACAGGATTAGGAGATTTTGTTGAAGGGGATGGTGTAGAGCGTGTTCAAAGAACTATTGAACGTAAACAAGGATACCGTGACGTAGACATTTTTCTACCGCGTGTCCTTCACAAACACGGACGAAAGTGGCGAGAACTCAATTATGAACGTGACATTCTCAGCGCAATTGACTGGCATCAACTCGGTGTTGTAGCACCTATCAATTTAGGGGAGGAAGCACAACTTCAAGAGATCCGAGCCACCATCCATCTCCAAGACGAAGCGGTAATTAATAAAAAGTTGCAAGAGAGTGCGGCACACAACTTGGAGGTAGCGTTTTTCGTTCGGCGACTCGGCGATGTGCTACCGAATCCATGGCACGCCGCACGCATCGTGAAAGCAACACTCGCTGCCTACCGTGAGGAAGGCGTTGACGAAGAAACATTGTATGCACACCATTTGTACCTTTCCGAGTATCTGAAACGTCGTTTACATGATCGCGTTGATAAACTCGCTGAGATCATTTTCAGAGAAAAGTTGGAAGCCGGGAAAATCCAGTTTAACCTACAAGCAGATGGCGCGTTAAACTACGAGATGGAAAAAACGCTTATAGTCAGTCTCTCACCTGAGGCAAGACCGATGACCCATCCACACGGCGATCCGTTACAACAGAACCTTTTTGAACAGGTGTTTGAGGCGGAATTCAACAATTTGGAAACAGATTTCGCGCTCTACTTGGACAAAGAGAACGCGATTCAATGGTGGCACCGCATCGCCGCAAAGCAGGGGTATTTCTTACAAGGTTGGCGACGCGACCGCGTCTACCCTGATTTTATTGCCTGTCTCCAGCGGAGTCAAACGGGTCCGCAACGGCTCTGTCTCTTTGAGACCAAAGGACAACACCTTGAAGGGAACAGTGATACCACCTACAAACAGAAACTTATCTCAACATTAGAAACAGCATATCGAAATGCTACATCACATGGCACAATGAATATCACCGCACCTAATAACAAAACAATGTCTTTCCGCATGCTATTTGAAGACTCATGGTGTGAAACGGTGAATGAGACAATAGCGGATGTTTATTAGAGTGGGACGCTCTGTGTGTTGTTGGGTTGTATGAAGGTATATTCACCGGAATAGCTTAAAAAAAGGGGTTGGTGAGCAGCGGAGAGGTGCGCTTCTGGATTTTCCTCTCTGCCCTCTGCCAACTCCCTTTTTGTGGAATTTGATTTAAAATTTTTTAAACATAACTGAAATCATAATGACGTATGATGTATGAATGGATTTCAGTCATATTTTAATTATACATGAATTAATTCGGTTTTGCAAGAAAAAAGCACAAAAATTGTAAAAGAAAATCAATTTTTGTGTAAATTTTGCATAAAAAGGTCTTATTTTGATGGATTTTCGCAAAAAACGTGCTTTGAAAAGGTATATATCTGACTATGCCAAGGCATAAACACCGCGCCGGATCCTCACAATCTCACCTATTTCTACAAGATGGGTGAGTTCATTTTTAATGGAGCCCGGATTCCCTTCAATTGATTCAAGGATCTCAGATGTTGTTTTTTCCCCATCCGAGAGCAATTCGAGAATCTGCACATGAAATGGGATCCGCTTGAGTTTACCGCCCCTCAATCTCATCAAGATACGGTTTGCTTGGGCCTTAGAAACACCCAGCAAGTATTCAACGCGTTTTCGGTTCCACGAGGCATCTATGTTCTCGTATTCTGCCTCGTACCCTTCACGTGTCCGAATCGTCTTTGGAAGTTCGTTCAACCCGCCTGCGATCTCAAAGTCTTCCCAATCGAACAATTCCGTCTCTGGCGCGTCAGTGACAGAAGGTATTCGTAAAACCGTATTGAGAATCAACGTTTTATCTGATGCCTCATTGAATCCAGCGATACGGATAATTTGTGTCAGCGTACCTACAGCATTCTGTTCATAGAGTTCTTGTATCCGTTTATCTTCAAATTGATAAGGGTTCATCGTCAAGTTGTAATTTAACGGCTCCGTTTGGTTTCCAAAGAGTATTTTCGCTTGTTCCCAGATGAATTTCGGGGGCCAATAGGGTGTGCCAACGATCCAGACAACATCTGCAGTCTCAAAGATGGATCGTAGAGCATTGATGCGTTGGTAGTAAGCCTCAACTGATTCAAAAGTGGATCGCAAATCTTCAAGATGTTCTGGTGTGTCTTTGATGAGGTCGTGGTAGCTAATAATGTTATCAAAAACATTTTTCAGCATCATCCTCGCGCTTGTACTCGATATAACGACGTGGTTGCGATCCGGATGCCGCTTCATTTCTTGATAGATACCGCGAAAAAAGCGGCTTGCGATTTCAGAAAGGTTGAACACGTCCCAATTGACTTCGTAGTTTGCGATTGCCTGGGAGATATGCGACGCGCTCCGCAGTTGAAAAGCCTTATTCTCGGAAAGCGATGTTTTCTGCGATGCAACCTGCCTGACCGAAACAGTCTCTTCAGGAAACGCTTCTTTAAAACAATCTTCCGAGAATGCTGGCGATATGAACACAAGTTTCTGAATTTCTTGGTGAATTCTTGGCGGTAACCAGAACCGCAAAATCCCATCATCGACAAACATCGGAGCATCGATATCGCGCGTGTAATACGCAAAGAATGTTTTCAACTGATGCCATAATGTCCACTCCGGATCGCGATACACATTTGGAACGTTCTCTATGTTTTCTGGGGATGATATATCCAAAACCCCGGACCCGATCGCGGTATCAGTATCTGTTGTAATCCTGTTACCCTCTTTATCTGTACAATTTACCTGACACATCTGCTGAACAATGCTATCTTCTAATCCTTCAAACGCTTGAACAACAGTGCGAATCCGCTTCGCGATATCGCCGTGTTGACTGTCAGTAATCCGAATGGCGTTCAGCAGTGTTTTCGCGAATTGACCCAACACCGTACCCCCCCAATTAATGAGCCATCCTTCAAGAATTTCGGTGGACAGATGATACGCTGAAAAGAGCTTCGTGAGTTGGGATTCAGAATCATTTATAATACAGATCCGATTGGGAACAATCAACGCATCTACAGACGCCACATGCCGCCGATCCAAAAAGGGATTCGGAATTTCTGATACAATGACTTGCTTCTCCTTGAGTGTATTGAATTGAGAAAGATACCCGCGCACTTGACACGCCTCATAAACCGGACAATTCGGGCAGATGCTCCTGTTCGGATCACCACCTTTCTGCTCTAATGCATCACATCTTTCGGCATCTTCGCAAACATTCCGATGCGCAAAAGGGTTTTGCATCCGTTCAGCGATCGGTATCCACTTCGCCTGCTCCCAACGATAGTCTCTCTGTTTCCAACGTGCTACTGAAACACCCAGTCCTTCATAATACCGCTTTGCCTCTTCAGCATCATGTGCGGTATTAGTGTTGATCCATAGCGGTGCGATATTAAGGAGTGTGGCTTCGATTTCACGTTTCTTTTCAGTGCTGATGGAACCCGTGACAAGCCCAAGAATACGTTCTTTCCCTTCAGAGAGGTTCCTCTCATCCTTCACCGGAGTGCTGTCCACTTTTTCAAGGAGCGGTCTCGGTCGTTTAAGTCCAATCGGACTTATCTCACCGCGTCGTACTGCAAGTATATTTTCATTCACAACTTGTTCTGTTTCTAACGATTCTATGACAGCGAAATCGTCGAAATCCTGTGTATCTGCGAGCACTTCATCTGTCGTGTCTAATTCTGATGTCGGGGCGGGTTCATGTAGTGACTCCCGTAAGACATCAAGAAATGCAAAAAGCACATCTTTAGAAATAGTAGGTGGGTTCAATAGGCTGCCTGTAAGAATCTCGTAGCGAGCATCCCAGCGCGTGTAGCCTTTATCCCCAATAATCCTAACATACACATCGCGGTCGCTATGGCGGTCTGTGTCAGGCAAGTACTTATGAACATACTGCCTTGCATCCGTTGTGTTTGGGTGCAGATAGTCTGGCACTCGACACGAAAATCGCAAGCCTCCACGCCTGAGTAAGGTAAGTAGTGGGTTCATAACAGCGTTGATGAGAGCGTCCAGACATGCGACAACGGCATCAGGCGCGTTTCGGATCGCTCTGTAGGTGAATTCAATGTCGTGCCAGTTCGCGCCGTGGCGTGCCGATGGCGTTCCTGTATAGACCTGAATACCCCACGACGCAAACCATCGTCTCGGTTCCCAGTTGAATGTGCCTTGTCGTCTTAAGAGACGCGTGCCGCCACGATACACTGGACCCCGATCGAATTCCGGTGCCTGTCCAATCGGCATGAACGAAATATCTGCCCGTTCGAGATCATGCAAAAGTAACGGATGCCGACGCGCACAGTGCACGATATAGTGGTAAGGATGCTCGCCATGCAGCGTCGGTGAGACAATCGTCTCCCGTTGCTGTAGTTCTTTTCCGCGCCGTTCATGGCACTGCTGGATAATGTCCTTCATGGATTCCATGTAGAGGAAGTCTCCATAGAAAATGGAAGTTATCTGATTTTCAGGAACCTTTCAAACGACTTGAGAAAGTCATTTGAAAATGGCGAATTTAACGCCGTTTGCGAGCGGGCGGGGGAGAAGGATCCGCTACTTTCCCTTTCTCAGGGTGGTTGCTCTGGATGGAGCAGGTGTCGTTGCACTATCAAGACCATTATACTATAAAAGCGATAAATTGTCAAATACATCTTTGTTAGATGTCTCAATATTGCTTTGCAAGCGTCCCCAAAAAGTGGTATAATTCCAGCATAGTTTAGTACACAATATTTTGGAGACTGCTTTTGAATATTGATACATTAAAAGGAAAAACGGTGGGTGCCGCTGTTTCGGGTGGCTTGGATAGTTGTACCATCACCAAATGGTTAGTCGATAACGGTGTCAAGGTCGTCTGTTTTACGGCAGACCTTGGACAACCTGACGAACGGGACGTTTCTGAAATTCGGGAACGGATGTTGGCATGCGGTGCTGAAGACGCTATTATTGTCGATGCGAAAGACGCACTTGCCGAAGCAGGCATTCGCCTCGTTCAGTGTCAAGCCATGTATGAAGGTGGGTACTGGAATACGACGGGTATTGCGCGGCATGTCACCGTGAAAGCCCTCCTGCCGGAGATGGAAAAACGCGGCATTGCTATCTTAACACACGGCGCGACCGGTAGAGGCAACGATCAGGTGCGGTTTCAACTTGCTACCAATATGCTCAATCCACACTTTGCTGTCTACGCACCGTGGCGAGATCCGGATTTCCTCAAAGTGTTCGGTGGTAGGAAAGAGATGATAGATTTCTGCCAAACACATAGCCTACCGATTACTGCTACACACGAAAAACCCTACTCAACCGACGCGAACCTGCTGGGACTCACACATGAAGCCGGACGACTGGAATCGTTGAAAACGCCAGCAAGTTTTATTACCCCCGGCATGGGCGTCCATCCAAAAGACGCTCCTGATGACGTGGAACACTTTACGATCACTTTTGCACGCGGAACACCTGTTGAGGTTAACGGAAGCCCTGTCACGCCGCTCCAAAGTCTATTAGAGGCAAATCGCATCGGTGGCCGAAATGCTGTCGGGATCGGTATTCACACCGTTGAAAACCGGTTCGTTGGGATTAAAAGCCGTGGCGTTTATGAATCTCCGGGAATGGAATTGCTTGGGAAGTGTTACGAGTTTCTGCTACAGTTGATTTTAGACAGACGCGCTCGCCGACACTTTGATGACGTCGCCACCACGATTGCGGAACAGATCTATCAGGGGTACTGGTTTGATGCGGCGACACAGGCACTGCTATCTTCTATTGAACCGCTTACTAACTTAGCGAGTGGGACCATTACAGTGGCACTCTACAAAGGGAACGTCGCGTTCTATGCCGCAGGCGGGGCACCACATTCACTCTACTCCGAAGAGACGGCGTCTATGGAGGCGATTGGCGATTTCGATCACGCCGATTCAGAAGGGTTCTTAGCGGTCCTCGGCGTAGGTGCGCGGGCATCGGCTGTTGCGGGTCAGACAGAGGAATAGACGTTTAAGGCACTTCAATCTTTGCGAACACTTGAGAAATGATGCTCTCAACATCGCGACCGTCCGCTTCTGCTTCGTAACTGATGATGACCCTGTGTCTCAGAACGTCCATGCCGACTGCGTGGATGTCTTCAGGGGTAACGTAACCGCGTTGGGAGAGGAACGCTCGCGCCCTCGCGGCGAACGCGAGGAAAATAGTCCCACGCGGTGAGGCACCGTATTCAATTAACGTGCTGAGTTCATCCAACTGATATGCTTCCGGTGCGCGCGTCGCACATACCAAATCGACAATATAATTCTCCAACTGCTCTGCCATATAAATATTTCGGACGACCTCTCGGAATCGGATGATATCTTCCGGGGAAATCACCGGTTGAATGGAAGGGATCTCTTCGGTCGTCATTCGTCGGAGAATTTGCAATTCCTCTGAATGTGAAGGGTAGTTAACCTTAATCTTTAGCATAAATCTATCCATCTGCGCTTCGGGCAGCGGATAGGTCCCTTCATGCTCAATCGGATTTTGGGTTGCCAGCACGAGGAACGGGTCATCGAGTGGATAGGTCGTGCCACCGATTGTTACTTGTCGCTCTTGCATCGCTTCAAGTAAGGCACTTTGCACTTTGGCGGGTGCACGATTGATCTCGTCTGCGAGGATAATGTTGGCGAAAATCGGTCCTTTTTTCGTGTAAAAATCACCCTTTTGTTGATCGTAGATGAGCGTGCCAACGAGGTCGGCTGGAAGCAGATCGGGTGTGAACTGTAGACGGTTGAAAGAAGCGTCAATTGTCTGGGCGAGTGCGCTCACAGCAGTTGTCTTTGCGAGTCCGGGTACGCCTTCAAGTAGAATGTGCCCGTTGCAGAGCAACCCTATCACCAATCCCTCTAATAACGCGTTTTGCCCGACGATAACTTTTCCTGTCTCCGTGAGAATCTGCTGTATAAGCCCGCTGTCTGCTTGGATGCGGGCATTCATCGCTTCTAAATCGTAATTTTTTTGCATACGTCTGAATCAGGATTATAGGATTAATAGGATAAGGGCGTCGCGATTCGGAGATCGCTCCTACCGTGAAAACAACGCGCTACGTGAAAAACGGACCTGTCTCGCCTTCTTGGAAAGACTGCTCAAGCCACGGATCCTCGGTTTTCTGTCTGAATTCGATAACCTTTTGACGCATCTCGTTGGCTATGTCTTGTAACTCCGGCACGTCCATGAGGTTTCGCGACTCCGCTGGATCGTTCTGCATATCGAATAAAGCCTCACGGCTCTGTTGTAGGAATTCGGTCCGTTGTCGTTCACCGAGTTGCTGGACGTTGTCGTTCCGCACGGCTGTCCATGAGATTGAACGGAACAGATCGCTTGGAAGCGGCGTTTCCAATTGATATGCCAGATTGCGGACGTACTTATACCGTCTGCCACGCAGCACGCGATATGGGTAATAGTTCGTCACTTCGTGGAAACAGTGAGAAAAATACGTTTCTTCCCAGTTGCCGTTACCGGGATGTGGACTATCGTCCTCCAAGACAGTGAGAAGCGATTTACCGGGAAGTGCTTCTGCTCCATCGGGGTGTGCAACACCGCACCACTCTAACATTGTTGGACAAAAGTCTACCCAGTTGACGAGTGCTTGATTGTGGATACCACGTTTCTGTTGTGTCGGACTGGCAATAAGCAATGGACAGTGATGTCCACTGTCGAAACTGGATGCCTTCGCACCCGGGAATGGCATTGCGTGATCGGTCGTAACAAAGACGAGGGTTTCATCTGCGCGCCCGGAAGCGTCAAGTGCCTCCAAGACCGCGCCCACTACAGCGTCCCACCGTGAAACACTTTCGTAATAGTCGGCGAGGTCTTCACGGACAGCTGGGACATCCGGCAGGAAATTCGGTACAATGATTTCGTCAGGCGTATAAGGAGACGGTTCAATGCCAGGGTGCGTTTGGTCGTTCCCAAATCCCTTGCCAGCACGATGTGGATAACTACTACCGATATGGAGATAAAAGGGTGTATCCGCATTCTCGTTGAGAAATTGTGTGGCTTTCGCCGCCATATCCTCGGGACTTCGGGAATTGACATTCGGTTCAAAATCGAAAGGATAAACGCTTTCGGGTTCGACGTGTTTCTTTCCGATGCACGCCGTAGCGAATCCGTGTGCTTTCAGGATTTTCGGCACCGATTGCATATATTCGTGCGTGCGGAACCCGTGAATACCGTGGCAGTGTCCATATTGTCCGTGCGTATGGCTGTGTTGTCCTGTGAGAATACAGGCGCGACTCACGGCGCACGAGGGACTTGTACAGAATGCGTAGTCAAACACGACACCGCGTTCGGCAAATGCATCGATGTGTGGGGTTCGGATAACCTCATTTCCGTAACACTTTGCGATGCGGCTCCAATCGTCGGCGATAACGAACATAACGCTTTTATGGGAATTGTTCATAGTTCTCCTAAATAAGTATTTTTCTTTTTGGGTACACTTTACAGCATCCGAGCGGTTTTTTGATCAAAAAGGTAACAGGTGTTATGTAGGAAGGGAGCAGTTACTCAAAGAGTTGCGAGACGGGACAGGCAAATCCCGGCACGACATCTTCACCGGTGAGTGTGTCTTCGCGCGTGAGCAGCGTGATGTTGCTTTCGGAACGATAGACCGTCACCGTTTGAGAGCGGGGTTCAAGCACCCAAACGAGGCAGGTTCCGGCATTCAGATAGGCGAACGCTTTGTCCACAACGCGCGACTGGGCATCTGTCGGCGAGATAACCTCAATCGCGAGGTCAGGAGGTATCGGAAACCCTGTGTTTTCGTCTCCATCCAACCGCGGCGTTGAAACAAATGCCACATCTGGTTTCAGTCCACGTTCACCGACCTGAAAAGTTGCCTCTACATGTACCTCACCCAACTGATTTTCACGTACGTGCCGGTCCAAATGCCGGATAACGTTAACACTAATCTTACTATGCATCCTTGTTGGTGGAGACATCGGCACTAATTCTCCTTTAACGTATTCATATCCGTCTATATCGTGCTCAAGAAATTCCGCCAACGTCATAGAGACCTGTTCCGGCGAACGAATACCTTCTGCAACTTCGTGGAGTTCTTGTTGTGTCATGTTTTCGTCCTCTTTTGATCCGCTATATCGAATTTTCTATGAGGTCATTTTAATATTTAAGATGCCACTTGTCAAGCAGAAATCATGCTTTGTCGTTGTATGTTGCATTTTTCATTTCTAAAAAATTGTGGGTTGGTTGATGGTCGGTTTTTCTGCTAAACCAACCCACCGCGTTTCCGCAAAAACCACTCGAATCCAAGCAACGCGATAACCAATCCGAAAATGAAAGGCATATCCCAGATATCGACATCCGTAATCTTTGATGTCGCACTCTCCACAAGCGGAATCTGGTTTACAAGTTGAGGTGCTTCTTCCATCGTATAGTATTTCCCGCCGCTCCCTTCAGCGAGTGTTTTGAGAAGTGCGGCGTTCAGTTCAGCGTTACTAAATTCGGCGTAGGATGTTTTTACCTCGAAAAGGGTCTGTTGTTCGCCCAGGTTTTCGCCATCGAGGGTTCCAGTCGCCGTGACGATGTATTCGCCGTAACGATTCGGAATAAAACGCGCCGTGTAGCGTCCGTCTTTACCGAGGACTTGCTCAAGTTTTAATTCCCTGCGTTTTCCCGTTTCATCAAGAACCACGGCTCGTATTTTCGCGTTGTTCGTCAACTGAAACTGCTGATCCGTAGCGGTAACCTCAATCACAACAGGTTCTTTCAAAGCGTAAGCCGTTTTTGCGACATCGAGTTTAATATGCTCCTTTGGGGCAGTCGTCAGCCACTTTGCAACCTGTCGCCAGAACCGTTCAGGACTATCCTCTTGGTGCCAAAATCGTTGATCCTTGTCTTCGTGAGAAGGTAGCATCTGCCAGCGCCAAGAACTGTGCGGTGTAAATACCATGACGCGTCCGGCATTGTAATTATGCGTTGCGATAAGAATTCGATTGCCGAATTCGTTCCGATCGGTTGGGTGTTCCGCCAAAACAAGCGCGCCTGCTTTGGCGCGTTTCACCTTACTATACCCCTTCAACGTAGGCAAGATCTGCCAACGTTCCAAATTCTCGGTAGGTAGATCCGCCAAAACCATCAGAGTTTCGACTTTCCCCTCCGGTGTGAGTTGCAATTTATAGCCCTTGTCCGCAATCGTCTGCCGACTCGTTGTTGACCTACCGAGTCGTCTCGGTGCCAATGGCGGTGGCGGGGATCCAAGCTCCAATTCTACAGGGAGAGATTGCGCAATCGGCGTGTTGATATAGGAATCGAAAAGTTCGTGGTTGCCTAAAGAATGGGAACCGCCCAACATAAGCAGCCCACCCCCTCGGGTGCGTACGAACTCAACTGTATTCTCCAACTGTGAAAGTGTAAATTCGGAGGCAGGCACATTGCCTAAAATGATGGCGTCAAAGTCAAAAAGCGTCTCCTGATCGTCCGGATAAAATTGAAAATCATGTGATGCCTCAGCGCGGGTGCCACCATACGTCCGTTCACCGTTAGTAATGCTCTTCAAAAACCGATCCGTTAATTGGATATTCGGATCGTTTTTCAAGGCACGCTTTATAAAGCCAAATTCATAACGCGGTTTACCATCAACAAACAGGATTTTCACACGTTTGGTAGGTGCCACCTTGAGTAAAAACGTTTTCGCGTTGTTTTGTGGAACGGCTTCTACTTCTCCTAACTCCGCATGTACTTCAAATTTTTGCGTGCCGGCTTCGCGAGGTATAAATTTAAGCAGAACGCGTTCTGTTTTGGTATCAGAAACTGAGTCTGTCCCGCCGAGTTGCGACATCCAAGAGGCACCTTCATCCATATCAACGGACTCGGTTTTCAGGACCCGTCCGTTGTGTGTTAGCTGGATATTCGCCCTTTTCCCTTTGAATCCCTTCCGCTGCAGCGTTACCCATACCTCGACAGGAAAATCTTCTTCTGCGGTCCGAGGCACATCGACCTTGACAAGTTCCAGATCTGGATTGCCTTCTTCCGCTCCAATGCCAACGGTATGGATTGGGAGTTTCCGCTCTCGGATTTGCATTGCGAACTTTGCAATGTCAACACCACTTCTGTCTACACCGTCGGTAAGCAGTACAGCACCAGAGAGTGGGATTCCCTGCAAGTCATCGAGTGCTTCGTTTAACGCTTGTGGGATATCTGTGCTTTCCCCCTCTGCCTTGGTTAATGCCTCGCTCGGCACACGTTTTGCCGTAGTGTCGAACGCGAAGAATCTGACTTTGAATTTAGCGTTCAGTTTTTCAAGGAGTCCCTCTTCTTCCGAAAAGAGTAGGTCGTTGGCGCGATGCAACCGTGTCGCTGCGTCAGCAGCATCGGTGATCTGCATACTTTTGGATCGATCGACCATCACCAACAGATAGGAATCATCAGGGTTTGTTTGATAAATTGTTAGAAAAGGCTTAAGGAGGCAGAAGGCGAGCAGACAGAGGACAATCGTGCGGAGAAAGATGAGGAAGCCCCGGAAGAAGCGTTGGATGCGTCCTTGGGTGCTCCGATATGCCCATATCGTAGCGGCGAAAAGCGCGACGAGCAGAATGACTATAAGAAGCCCTGGTAATGGCACCCCAAACGAGAAATTTCCCTCACGGAAAACGTCAATGGGGTACTTCATCATTTTTTCAAACATTTTTTAATTTCTGGACTCCTGGGCTGCGCTCCGCTACGTTCCGCGCAGGTTTCCTGTTAATTCTGCTTTGCCAATTACTGACCATCGATGGTTGATCGTTAATTCGCTGATTGTTACCAATGATTCTTAAGTCTTTACACACGGAGCGTAACGCACCGTCCCGTGTGTGCCGATTCGTGTAACGCGTCGATGACACGCATATTTCCAAGTGCGTCCGATATGGGTAAGTGCGTTGGGGCACCGGTCTCCACCGCTCGACATAAATCTAAAATTTCAGCGGCGTAAGGATTCACGCCATTCGTAACACGGATAGTTTCTCCATTGACTGTAAAGTGGGATTCGCCTTCTGAGTTGCCCCATGCGCTCTGAACAAAGAGCATTCCCTCCGTCCCTGCGACCTCATAAGATTCGCGCCACGTCCAACCGAAACTACAATCCAATTGCGCGGTAAGACCGTCACCAAAGTCTAAGGTTCCGATCAGGGTTTCCCAGACGTTATTAACCGGTTCAAACTTGCCGGTTGCCCAGACTGAGTGTGGTTCTTGCCCGATGAGATAACGCATGATATTGATGCAATAACAGCCTAAATCCATGACGGCACCGCCGCCGAGGTCGCCTCTTAATCGCCAATTGCGTCGGTCTGTGAGTCCTGTTGAGAAAGTAGAACGCGCGTAGCGTACCTCTCCGATCGCGCCTTCCTCAATTTTCTGTTTCACGGCGAGCGTCAACGGATGGTGTCGATACATGAAGGCTTCCATTAATCGGATGTCAGCGTTCTCTGTAACCTGAATCATCTGTTCCAATTGCGTGGTGTTAACCGTAATCGGTTTCTCGACAAGAATACCTTTGACACCGCACCGGACTGCTTCTAGGACATTTTTCAGATGATTCGAGGGCCACGTTGCAACCACTAAGGCATCGGGTTGCTGCTTTTCCAACATCTGTCGGAGGTCGTTGTAGGTATTCTGGACATCATATTCATTAGCAAAACGCTTCAGCGGTTCGAGTTTCTCATCGCATGCCCCTACAATTTCAATTTCTGGTAGATTCCGCCAGGCGTTACCATGTGCGTTAGAGATACCACCACATCCGACAATTGCTACACGATACTTTTTGTTCATCAATCTTGCCCTCTATTGTTAGGGTGATGCCAAAAGGCGCGCCCTAAGAACATACAATTTATCAGATCGGCCGCGACTTAACTGGAACCCGTGCCGTAATGAAATTATGCCTTAAATGGCATAATTTGTCTTTGCTTTACATTTGGAGGCACGCCCAGACGGCCATAAATTAAAAATCTGAAATGGCTATAGGTCTGTCTTCTTGCGCAGATTGGTTTGCTGCCAGCGATATTGCAAGTGTCTTGACTGCATCGCTATAAGGGCTCAAGATTGAGGAAGCATCACCGCTGCGCACGGCGTCCACGAAAACCTCATCAATTGTTGGGCTCGGTTCTGTTTTATCCACCCATTCGCCATCTTCTTGGACCAAGACCCTTGATGGGTTCCAATTCAACAGTTCTTCCTCATACAATAAATCAAGAACATTCGCGTTCGCCCAGTCCCCTGCGTAAGCCCAAGTCGCCGTCAACGAACCGACGGCACCACTCGTAAACTGGAGCGAGACACTGTTGGCATCGGGACAATCTGTCTCTTTGAGAAACCGGTTCGCCTGCATCGCATAGACGGTTTCCACTTCTCCACCCATGTAACGCATCATGTCGATCGTATGTGTCGCTTGTTCGACGAGTTGACCCCCGGATCTGCCCATCTGCCGGAGCCATGCATTTGGATCCCCGTGTCCGGTGCTGCACCAGTACTTACCAACGACCATGTTAATCGTTCTTCCCTGCAGGATCTGCTGCGTTATTCTTGTTGAACCGAGGTAACGAAGTTGATAACCGACACACGTTATGAGTCCAGCGTTCGCCACCGCGGCTTCAACTTCACGGGCGATATCCATATTGATGGCGACGGGCTTCTCAACCAAAAAGGGTAAGCCGCGTTCAATGACGTCGAGTTCTGGTTGTCCATGGGCAAAAACTGGAAGACTCAGATAAACTGCATCTAAGTCATCACGTTCGAGGAGGGCTTGGTGCGCTGTGTAGGGATCTGCACTGTGTTTCTCGGCGGCACTTTGGGCGCGTTCGGCTTGAATGTCGCAGACAGCCACAACACGTGCGCCTTCAATTCCGGCTAATTGATTCATGTGCCCATTTGCATTGCCGCCACATCCGATAAACCCGATTTTAATTTCTTTCATATTTTTAGTTATGTGCTCCTGGGCGGCGTTTCCGTTGTCAACGCCGATCTAAAATTGGTAAAAAACCTGCTTTAGGTTATGAATAGTTTCTTAAGGATTGGAATACTGCAAGGACAACGGACGCAGCAGCTCAGAAGCAATCGTTAAAAAGCTTTGAAATTAACTTGTAATGCTTTCTCAATATTTTCGCGTGGGTGGACACCGAACTGGACTTCAAAATCGCGATCAAATGCGTCCTCTTCAGCGGGATCAGGTTCAAGAGGTAGCTTGATAGGTTGTCGATTCATGTCGATTGACCGATGCGCCGCGATCACCATCTCCTGATCTGCCCTGCCCATTTCGCCTGTCCATAGCGGTTGTGTATCTTCTCGGACGGCGCGAGCAATGCCATCAAGCATCGTCGCCAGTGAGATACCTGTCTCTGGAATATCTGTCTGCCGGTAAGGATTCACCCACTCTACAGTGCCACCTAAAGACGCTGGGAGTTCCACAAAGATACGTTGCAAAGTGCCACTGTCACTATATTCTCTCTGAAATGCGTATGTCTGTGCCCTTCCGGCGTTCTCAACGAGGTCTTCATTGGTGCAAACGTTAATCGTTTCACCCCCCGATGCGCCTTGATTCCCGTTTGTGATAATCGTTCCGCGCTCGCCACAGGTCTCGAAACCGACGAGTTTGTTCCGTCCGAGACATCCGTTCTTGTTCCCCACCATTGCGATGCCGATCCCACCGTTGTCAAAATCTATGGCATAAAACTCAAGACCTTCCCGATTATGGTCCCGTTTTGCCCTGTCAATGTAGGAAGAGACAGGCATTGTATGTGTCATACTGCTGACCGTTCTGGGAGCGGCATCCATACGGCATCGTATTGCCGCAAGCCCATGATAGCCGGTTGTAGAAAAGAGTCGATAAGACTTGTGGACTTTTCCGATGACGCCTTCCTTAATGAGTTTGCACACGAATTGTTCCACAGGAACGAACGGAAAATTTTCCGATGTCTGAAGTTTTACATCATTTTCGGTAGCGTCGGTTATCATCATATCCATCAAACCGAGTGTTGGTGCAAGCCCTGTCTCTACGTTATGCGAGATGCCACATCTGGAGAGGTAACAGGAAACGATATGATGTAAAGGCATAGGCACAACGACATCGCAGACGTCGGGTGATATTTCATCAATCATTTTTCTGACATCGGTATAGGCTTTGACACCGAGTTTCGCCGCACCCGCTTCCGCGGATTCCGCATGTGCGTCACACACGGCAACTACGTCAAAGGTGTCCTTTAATGTTGCGGCTGTTGACAGATGCCCCGCACCACGTCTACCGTGGCCAATTAAGGCATATTTTAGGCGTTTCATTTTTTAATTTTTCCTTGCGGTTAAACAACGTGTGCCTCGGGTTCACGTTCCTTTCTCGAATCCGCTCTCCATTTCATTACGAGCTACGGTTCTGGTGCTATAGCATATAAGACGAGGAACCCTTGAAGAACATCCAAGTAAAAACTCTCCATTACATTACAGGTTTAATAAAAAACTTAATGAACGCACTGATAGCCGGTCTCTTCAAGCCGCATTCGGATCTTATCGACTTCGGCTGTGGACAATTGACGAAGAGGTCGACGCATCGTCATTGACGGGAATCTGCCCATCAACCAGCGAGCACATTTCATTCGCTGATGCGCATCACTGCTCGGTTCACCGAAGTTATAGACGATTCGTGCGAGTGCGTCTACTTGACTACGCGCCTTACGTGCGCCGATGAGATCGTTGTTGAGTGCGGCGTGGACGACATCCACCATCAGCTCCGGCACAAAACCTGCGAACCCGATGAGTGCACCATCGCTTCCTTCCAATAAGGAGGCAAGCAGATACTCGTCGTGACAGGTCAAGATCGGCACGTCCGGTGCGGCTTCTTTCAATTGTTCATAGTCCCACCGCCAGCGCGCCATGTCGCGTGTACCCATTTTAATGCAAATCACCTGAGGGATCTTCACCATTTCCAACATCTCTTCAAGGCTATATCCTGCTTTTGTCCATGCGGGATACTGGTGAACAATAATCGGTATATCTGCGCCTTCGGCGACATCTTGGAAGTAACCGACTGCGGTTTCAGGTGTCCTGCCGAAACGCAACCAGTGATGTGCAGGCATCAACAGGATGGCATCCGCCCCGGCTTCTTTTGCCGCGAGTGCGTCATCAATCGCTGGGAGGCTCCCTTCCGCACTCACCCCTGAGATGACTTTAACTCGATCGCCAACGGCTTCAGCGGTAATTTGCGTAACGCGTTGTCTTTCATGCGGGCGGAGGGACATAATTTCACCGGTGTGTCCATTACAGACAACCCCTTTTATCCCCGGAACACTTGCGAGTTCCTGCATATACTGACGCAATCCGACTTCGTCAATTGATTCATCTTCATGAAAAGGACAGAGCGTCGCCGGAAATACACCTGCCCACGGGTGATGTTGCCAATTCATATTTTTAATTTTCCTTGCGGTTAAAGCGAATGGATTTGAAATTTGACCTGCCTTTCTCTGGAGTCGTCAACCCCTAAAAGTTTCAGATACATTAAATTTTATTTTAACTTGATTTTGCATGTAAAATCAAGTATTATTTTAAAGAGAAGATTTTATCTCGTCAGGACGGGTAAAAAAATCACGTCTACTGATTTTCGTTAATGGAGGATGTCCGAGTGCAAAAACAGAGAAGGCTTAAAGTGATTGCCGCAGGTTTCATTTTGTTATGTGGTATGGCACTTTTAGTGTTAACTGGGATTAAAAGAACAAGTGTTCGGCATTTCACGCCAGCTGCGCTTGTGATAGACGGAAACGGAATGAACGATCAACAGGTCCAAGTTGATGGGCTCATTGCAGAAGGCAGCTCTAAATGGGATGCTGCCAATTTTAAGCTCACCTTTGCTGTACGCGACCGCGAGACTGCAGCAACAGTCAACGTGATTTACAAAGATCGACTGAAACCGGATAATTTTACGGATGGGGGTAGCGTCTTCGTAGAGGGCAAGTACGACGCAACACAGAACCTCATTGTCGCATCTAAACTCATGACGAAATGTGCCTCGAAATACGAGGGCGCAGAGAGTGCTACACCAGCAAATGAGACCTCGTACATCTCGGAATAAGAAATACGCAACACTTCAGTAACATGCTTAACAACACCTTTTTGATGCCGCTTACAACGTCGGGATTCCCACCCGCGTACGGGCGAGGTCACCTCGTCCCTACGAAGGGGCTGAACTTGCTATCAAAAGTGAGGAGGTACAGAAACGGATGACTGCGGAAATTGGACAAGCCGCTATATTTCTCTCTGTGCTCTCTGGCTTGTGGGCGATTGGCTTTCTCTGCATTGGGCTACGCACCCGAAATCAGAACGCCATTCGGAGCGGCAGAAATGCCGTCATTGCTACCTTCATCCTCATCAGTATTGCAACGGGTGCCTTAATCTACGGTTTTGTAACCGACGATTTCTCAATGCGCTATGTTGTTGAGGTATCAAGCGCCGCGCAACCGCTCCTCTATAAAATCACAGCACTCTGGGGCCGAATGTCGGGATCTCTTTTATTTTGGCTCTGGTTGTTGACTGTCGCAGGTGCGATTGTCGTCTGGCAAAGTCACCGACACACTCAAGAAACAAACGATACCCTTTCGGATTATGCCCTGATTCCTATTGCAGTCGTACAACTGTTTTTCATCCTACTCGTCACCGGCTTAATCGAAGGGGTTTACAACCCACTCGCCCGATTCCCCAATGGACAGATGGCACCTGATGGTGCCGGTATGAATCCGCTTCTCCAGACCCCAAGCATGGCATTCCATCCGCCGACGTTATATATCGGTTGGATTGCCCTGACGGTGCCGTTTGCATTTGCTGTGGGTGCGCTCGTCTCTGGCAGAGTTGGCAGTGCTTGGATACTCCGCTCGCGTAGATGGACGTTGTTCTCATGGATCGTCTTGACCATCGGTATCACGCTTGGAGGCAATTGGGCGTATCGTGAGTTGGGTTGGGGCGGTTACTGGGCATGGGATCCGGTTGAAAACGCCTCTTTTATGCCGTGGCTCCTCTGCACCGCCTATTTGCATTCGGTGATGATTCAAGAGAAGCGGAATATGCTCAAACTCTGGAATATTCTCCTGATTACACTCGCGTTCCAATTCACGCTATTGGGAACTTTCATCACGCGGAGTGGAATTATCTCATCGGTGCATGCCTTCGCACAATCTGATATTGGTGGATATTTCCTTGGTTTCATCTTAGCCTCGACAGCAGGTGTTATCGGACTCATCATCTATCGTTGGAAACGTCTTAAGAGTGCCAATCGTTTAGAATCCCTTCTCTCTCGTGAAAGTGCCTTTATTCTGAACAACTGGCTTCTCGTCGGGTTAACACTAATTATTCTGTGGGGTACGTTGTGGCCGATTATCTCCGAGGCGATTAACGGTCAGAAGTCATCCGTTCCTGAAGCCTTTTTCAATCAAGTCGTTATCATCCCCGGATTACTGCTCCTTTTTCTCACGGGTGCGGGTCCGATCATCTCATGGAAAAAGATTACCGCCAACAATTTTCAACGGATGTTTTTGTTGCCGCTTGTTGTCGGTTTAGTCGCGGGGGCATTGACATGGGGATTTCTTGCATTCGTAAAAGAAGAGACTTCCCCGCTCTATTCGGTACTCTGTGTTTCCGTAAGCACCTTCGTGGTTGTCGCAATCTTTGCTGAATTTTATCGCGGTGCAAAACTCCGTGCGAAACGGCAAGAGACCTCCCTCCTCAACGGTTTGAATCTCCTTATCCAGCGGAATAAGAGACGATATGGCGGTTATATCATCCACATCGGAATTGTTATTCTCTATGTAGGTATTATGGGGTCGAAAGGCTATTTTCTGCTTGAATCCAAGGGTTTAAGAATCGGAGAATCAATGGAGGTTGGCGAGTTTCAGCTCACTATGAAAGACTCGTTTGAGAAGGAATTCGAGAACTATCGTCGAACCGGCGTTATTTTTGATGTCGCAAGGAATGGGAAACAAATAGGGACGATGGAGCCAGCACGCCACTTCTATTACAAGACTGGACAGGGAGAACAGGATACTATAGAATCTGCGATCCGCCACTTCGGTGTCAATGACTTTTATATCGCTCTTGGCAGCATTCCACCGGACGTTAAGACAGGAGGTGTTGTGAACGTACAGGCGTATTACAACCCTCTCATCAGTGTCGTCTGGATTGGCGTTGCTGTGATGGTGTTGGGTGGGATTGTCGCTATAGCCGAGAAATCTGAACGTAATAGAGACGCTTGATGGGTTAGGAATAAGACCATGAAGATTAGAAGATTTGAGCACATTACAACGTCCAATGAATTTTTAATTCTTCATTTTCTTTCGATTGTGCTTGTCATCATTTGTAGTTTTATTTTCACGGGGTGCGATCAGGTCGGAGAGTCTCAGGCGGCAGAACCGGAGGACATGAAAGACGCCACGGTTGCGTCCAATTTAAAAGAACTACTCACCACAGTTTACTGTTACTGTGGTTGTGAGCGAGAGACAATTGAGGTATGTGTGTGTGACACGGCAGGGATGATTGAAAAGGATTTCCGTAATCGGTTGCTCGCAGGACAAACCGTTGAGCAGATTCGCACCAATTACCTTGATACGTTCGGACCGCAGTTTTACGCAGTCATGCCCGCAGAAGGTATTAATTTGATTGCCTACATTATGCCAGCCGTCATTCTGGTCCTCATCGGTGGTATTGCCTTCGCTGTACTCCGAAGGTCAAGGCGGCAAGTAGTGGTAAGTGATGGACTTGAAGAACCAAACCAACAGGTCTCCGATACAACCGTGAAACAGGTTGAAGCCGAATTGGAAAGGTACAAACAGCAAAACTAAGCGCAGCGATTTTTGGGTAGGGTCGGCACGCCGTGCACTTCAGAAAGGGTGTTTCATGTCTTTTCTCGTGATTTTATGGATGATAATTCTTGGAATCGCACTCCTTGTGTATCTGGGACTTCCGATTTTCTCGAAAAAAGGTGATCAGCCCGTTGCAACGTCTGATGATGTGATTGAGGAACGGCGGCGAACGCTTTTTCAGGAACGTGAGCGTAGTTACGCCGCACTGACAGATCTCGATGAAGATTACGAAACCGGCAAACTCTCAGCTGCCGACTACCAAGAATTACGTGAGGAACTCTTGCGAGAAACGGCGCGTGTCATCATGCAGCTCGAAAATGAGTCTTTGTCAGATGTAGAAGCAGAAATTGAGAGGTTCAAACAGCAACAGCGCGGAACTTGACATGTACACGAACATATCTTTATGTAACAATTCAAGCGGCAATTCGCAGATTCGCTATATCACTATGTGGTGGATAAGTAGCCTATTAGCGGTTGCCTTGATGCTTCTTTTCCCCCTATCCACTCCCTACGCACAAACGACAGAACGGGGCGATATTCAAGGCACAGTTATTGATAAAAAGCAGGACAAACGCCTCGTTGCCCAGACTGTAACCCTTACCATTCACAGAGCTGACGCTGTTGAGAACCAAGAGACGACAACGGATGAAAATGGGAACTATCGTTTTGGGGATCTACCGCTCGATCCGAGTGTCCATTATACGGTTTCTACGGTTCATGAAGGAACTGACTACACCGAGAAGGACCTGGTTCTGTCGACCTGGGCGCCCAACATCAAAATCGACTTTGAGATCGGGGCGTTTACGGATGACAAAACGCAAATCCTTGTGAGGTCGCATAGTTTTGTCATTGCGCCTCCGCCTCCGGACCACGCGCCAGATGGTGCCGTCACAGTTATTGAGGCAGTAGGGATTGAAAATCTGAGCGACCTACCTTTTAAAACGGTGCACGGCACGCGAACCGTCGGACTGCATTTAACCCTCCCGAAAGGGACCGAGGGTTTTCAGCCCCATCAGACAACGGAACTCACGATAAACCCTGCTACCAATCAAGCCATTCGCATGACCCCCTTACCACCAGGGGAAACACATTTAGGCTATACTTATATTTTCCACGTCGAAAAGAACAGACTGGATTTATCGCGTCGCTTGGATTTTGCTACGACTGAATTTTTATTTTTTGTTCCGGAAGGTCTCGACTTTACGCCGCGTGCGAAGTTTTTCGGGGCACCAAGACGCGAACAGATCCATGGTAATGTTTATCTTATATATCAAAGCACAGCGTCAAAGGCGTTCGCGGCAGGGACAACGGTTGACTTATCACTTAACGTAAACATGGGGCCTGCCCGTGGTGCCTTACCCGGACAAACATCTAACTTGGGACAGTTGATATTTATTGCTGTCGCAGCGGCATTGACCGGTGGATTCCTCGTCGCCGCTCTTTTTAAACTTCGCACGGCAAATAATCGTCCAACTACCGACACCGATGACAACGCTTCACCATCAGACGCAGGCTGGCTTCGTAAACTGAGTTCAGACGACCTTGAGCATGTCCGTGTCGCACGGCTTGAATTTATCACGCATCTTGATGATAAGCACGAGAAACAAGAGATTTCGGAGCGCGTCTACAAACGCTTGCGCCGAGAGCAAACGGAACGTCTCACTACACTTTTAGATCAACAAAAAAGGGGAAACAATGCATAGCAAACACCGCATCGCTGATTTGATCGTCATGTTGGGTCATATAGACGAAAACGTTCGGGATACCGCGAAAGCCGACTTGATTGCCATAGGCAGTCCGGCTGTTCCGCAGTTGATCGACGTTCTTACGCAAGAATGCTGGTATATTTCTGGCTACGGTGCAGAGTTTTACACGCACGTTGAAGAATCGGCTATTCCTGTTTACATGGAACAGATGGCGAATCATGCCGCAGAGGTATTGGCAAAAATCGGTGAATCCACCGTCCCCGCACTCACGGCGGAACTTACCAGAGCCGAACGTGAGTTTTCCGAATGGTTTTACAAGTACTTGCGACCCGAGCAAACTGACCGTCTGATCACAATGTTGGCGTATGTTAAGAAGGGAGAGTAGATGGAGAGCGAACATATTATAGCCGACTTGATTGATGAGTTGTCGGATATAGAGGACGAAGTCCGCGAGGGTGCCAGAGAAGAATTGGTCGCTATCGGCGAACCCGCTATTCCACAACTCATCGAGGCGCTCGCCGAAAACTTGTGGGATGTTCCCGACCAAGTGGCAGACATTTTGGCGGAGATCGGTGCTCCGGCAGTACCAGCACTTATGGAAGAATTGGCAATAGCCGAACGACATCACGCGCTCTGTATAAGCGATGCATTAGGTAGGGTGGGTGCCCCTGCTATCCCCGCACTCGGTGAGGCCTTACAAGATTTGGATGAACAACTCCGCGAATATGCTGTTCGGGCATTCGGTAACATGGGATCAGCGGCAGTTGGCGCGATACCGGTTCTGATTGAAGCTTTAAGCGATCCGGAAGAAGAGGTTCGGACCTATAGTGCTTATGCGCTTTCAAATCTTGAGGAATCTGCCGCGGCGGCTGTACCTGCGTTAATCAAGGCATTAGAGGACGATTCCGAACGGGTTCAACATCACGTAGCATTTGCATTGGATAAAATTGGAACTCCCGAAGCGAAACAAGCGCTCATAGAACTCAGTCAAGCGTAGGATAAAAATTTTATACTCCCTAAAATTCTCCCAAGATCCAAGACAGGCACGCATTTTGATGTTTATTTATAGCTACAGAATTCGCTGAAAACCTTCTTTAAATAGGCTCAATTCATAAAAATTGATGTCCGATAAACATTGCGGTAAATTCGTCAAATCTTAAAAAAACTTGAAAAAATGCATCGAATGTAGTATAATTAAAAAAAGAAAAACGTTTTATGTGTTCATGAATATGAAGAAAAAGGCGCAAATATCGCAAGGTAACTAACAAACGAATCAATTTGCTTATTTGTTCACTATTCTGGTGTCGTTAGGTTTAGCGAACGGTGGCGTATCTTCGGTAAATTCGCTGCACCGGAATGGAATACAAAAAATTAGAAGGGAGCCAAGATGGCAAAATACGATTTTGTAATCGCTGTAGGAGGGGCACCCGGACAGGGAATAGACTCCGTCGGTCAGGTTTTGACTCGGATCTGTGCTCGGCACGGTTTGCATGTCTTTACCTATAGTGCCTACCAATCCCTCATCCGCGGCGGTCATACCTTCCTTACTGCCAGAATCAGTTCTGAACCGGTCGCTAACCAAGGCGACAAGCTCGATCTGGTTATTGCCTTAGACCGGAACAGTTTAGAGACACACCTTCCACATGTTGCACCCGGCGGTACACTCATCTATAATAGCGATGATGTCAAACAAGCACCCGAACGCGATGATATACAACTCGCACCTCTGTCCTATCAAGAATTGTCTAACAACACCGATAGAAAAAAGTTGATGCTAAATGTCTGTATGCTCGGTGCCGCTTTGAAACTCGTAGGCGGAGATTTAAAAGTGTTTGAGGATATGCTCACGATTCAGTTCCTCAAACGTAAGGGACAAGCGGTTGTAGATGCTAACATTGGTGTCGCACGTGCGGGCTACAATCACGCAGCCGAAAACTTCACTGCATTTGATACTCAGTTTGAGAAACAGGAACCAACCCTCGCTGTCGTTGACGGTAATTCCGCAATGGCAATGGGTGGGGCAGCCGCAGGTGTCAAATTTTACGCTGCCTATCCGATGAGCCCCTCAACAGGTGTTCTGCACTGGATGGCAAACAACGCTCGCGATCTCAACATTATGGTACGCCAATGTGAAGACGAAATTAGCGTTGTCAATATGATTATCGGGGCAGCACATGCCGGATGCCGCGCGATGTGTGCGACATCGGGTGGTGGGTTCGCTCTCATGTCGGAAGCGATCGGTAGTGCTGGCATGATGGAAATTCCTATCGTCGTTATCAATGTTCAGCGTGGTGGTCCCTCCACTGGTCTGCCTACGAAGACGGAACAGGGTGATCTATGGCAGATTCTCGGTGCAAGTCAAGGCGATTTTCCGAAGGTTGTTGTTGCGCCTACAAGCATTATGGACGGCTTTGATACCATCCCTGAGGTTTTCAATCTCGCAGACAAGTTCCAGTGTCCCGCCATGGTCCTCTCGGATCTGACGTTGTCCATGGGCTTTACGACGTTTGAACCAGATTCCGTCAATTGGCAGCCGGAAATAGATCGAGGTTCCCTCATCAATGGAGCCGCGCAAGCCGACGGTCAATACCTCCGCTACGAAATCACCGACAGCGGGATTTCACCGCGAGCGGTTCCCGGCACACCGGGGCACGTCCACGTTGTTGCAACTGATGATCACGATGAAGATGGGACTTTGATTAGTGACGAATTCACGAATCCTCATAAACGGCGCGACATCATGGAGAAACGGCAACGGAAGATGGACGGTATCGTCGAACTCCTCCCGCCTCCGACACTCGAAGGACCGGAAGATGCCGAGGTTACGCTCGTAGGATGGGGGTCCACGCATAGTGTGATTAGCGAAGCGGCTCAACTGCTAACGGAAGCCGGTATTTCCACCAATCACATCCATTTCAAGTGGCTCTATCCGATGGACGAAGATGCGGTGAACGCAGTGCTTGAAAAAGCGGCGCATTCAATTATCGTTGAGTGTAACTACACCGGTCAATTCGCCCGATTCCTGCGCGGTGAAACAGGCTTTAAGGCAAACGGTCAAATCCGCAAATACGATGGCGAACCCTTCATGCCACATCACATTGTTGATGGCGTCCGGGATTCCTTACGTGGTGGTGGACCGGATGTCTATGTTCCCCACCAAGAGATTGTTGTTTAATAAAGGAGGATGAATCAGATGGCGAGACGCGAAAGAACGAAACGCGAAAGACCCGTTAAGGGCGCGCCTACGGCGAAAGACTTTCAGGGCGATGTTCGTCCAGATTGGTGCCCAGGTTGTGGGGATTACGGCGTACTGAGTTCCCTACAAGGTGCTTATGCAAAACTCGGCAAAGGTAATCATGAACACCTCACCGTGAGTGGCATTGGTTGTTCCTCCAACCTTCCCGGCTACATCCAAACGTACGGAATGCATACGCTTCATGGACGATCCCTCGCGGTTGCGACTGGTGCCAAGCTCGCGAATCACGAAATGAACGTGGTTGTTACCGGTGGCGATGGAGATGGATACGGTATCGGCGGAAACCATTTCGTGCACACGATGCGGAAGAATATAGATCTCCTCTATATCGTGATGAACAATCAGATTTATGGACTCACCATCGGTCAAGCTTCTCCAACCAGTATGCTTGGGATGGCGACGAAAAGCACACCCTTTGGTAACATAGAAGCACCCCTTAACCCGATCGCTATGGCAATCGTTGCCGGAGCAACTTACGTCGCGAGAGGGTTTAGCGGTAATCCAAGACAACTGACAGACTTGATGTACAACGGCATGCAACACAGGGGTTTTGCCCTCATTGATGTCTTTAGTCCGTGTATCACCTTCAATAAGGACAACACGAGTGCCTTTTTCAAAGAGCGTGTCCTGGAGCTTGAGAATCACGATCCAAGCGATAAGGCTGCGGCACTTGAACAAGCCGTCAAATGGGGCGATGAAATTCCGATCGGGCTGTTCTATCAAGATACCAGCCGTCCGGCTCTGGACGAAATGGAACCGGTTTTGGAAAACGGTCCAATGGCGCATCAGTCTCTTGGCGTTACCGAAGAACAAGGCGATGCGATTATTCGGCGTATGATGTAAAGAAGGGTGGTGTTGGTAAGTTCCGTGCTTACCTATCCATTTTACCTATGATGTGCCCCTTCCGAGTAACGGGTGGGGACCCCGGCAGATAGGGCGGGCTTATGTCCCGCCCATCGCTTTTTTACCTGATATGGAATCTCTCATACCATGCGCCTTCGTGCTTCCCAACTCACAAAGGACTTCGGACACCGCACGATTGTCAAAAACGCTACACTCTCGGTTCAGCCCGGAGAAGTGGTCACGATTTTCGGTCCCAATGGTGCCGGTAAAACAACGCTCATCAAAATTCTCGCAACCCTCCTGAAACCAACATCTGGCAAACTTGAGATTGAAGGTACGGATGCAATCGCAGATTACTCGGATGTACGTCGCGCGTTGGGGGTCGTTATTCATGAAAATCTCGCCTACCCTTCGTTCAGTCCTTATGAGAACCTCAAGTTTTTCGGGCAAATGTATGGCGTTAAGCAGTTAGAACACCGTACAACAACGCTTCTTGCTGAAGTCGGGCTGCAGCGTTTTTTACATGAGCCTCTTCGCATTTTCTCACGCGGCATGACCCAACGTTTCATGATCGCCAGAGCCCTTCTCCATGCCCCCTCAGTGTTGTTACTCGATGAACCCTTCTCTGGACTGGATGCTTCTGCCAGGCAATTCGTCCTTGATCGTGTTGCACAAGAACAACAAAAAGGCACGGGCATCGTCATTACAACACACAATACAGAGTTAGGCTATCTTGCAGGTACAAGGTTCCTCTTTATGATAGATGGAGCATTGGAAGAGGTCGCGCAGAAAGGTGAAATCGAAGCAGAGACATTGCTGTTTATGTATGAGGAGCGGTTGACAAACAACGCTCCCAAGGGGCTGTAGATAGACTCTTTTAGATCGAGAGAAACATGAAGGCACTTCGTCAGATTGGCGCGTTGATTCGTAAGGATCTTGGACTTCAATTCCGTTCAAAAGAGACACTGGTACTCATCTTCGTTTTCAGCGTACTGGTTGTTCTCATCTTCGCTTTTGCGTTCGGTCCGATTTTTCCTGAAAGGGTGGAACGGGGTAAATTAATCGCCAGTGTCCTCTGGGCAGCGTTCGTTTTTGCAGGAATTATTAGTTTGAACCGTTCATTCACCTTAGAACGCTCGCACGGTGCGTTAGAGGGTATTCGGCTCACCGGCGTTGATGCGAGTAACCTCTACCTCTCCAAGGTCGTTAGCAACGTCGTATTTCTATTTTTATTGGAAATTGTCATCACGCCCATCGCGCTTCAATTCTTGGATCTGCTTGACGTAGTGACGGTGAGCATATTATTGAAACTGTTTGGGGTGCTGGGTGTCGGTACGCTCGGTTTTTGCGCTGTTGGTGTGCTGTTAGCAGGTATGTCCACAAGCGCAAACGGCGGCGAAAGTCTGCTTTCCGTCATACTACTTCCACTTGTGATTCCAATCATTATGGGCGGTGCGAAATGCACTGTTTCACTTCTGGTAACCGGTGGATTGGAGGGCGGATTCTGGCTGAAGTTGCTCGCTGGGTATAGTTTAATCTTTTTAGCATCTGCGTATCTACTTGCGGATGCCGTTATTGAAGAGTAGTGTTGGCTAAGGTCTCCAGGGAGTATTGACAGATACACCATCGGAAACGGCAGACACATTTCGAAATTATAAAACTTCGGAAGGAGAAGAATTTTGTCAGAAATTATGGATATACACGCACGCGAAATATTGGATTCGCGTGGTAACCCGACAGTCGAGGTGGACGTTAATTTAGCGACAGGCGCGTTCGGACGTGCTGCTGTCCCTTCAGGTGCATCTACCGGTGAACACGAAGCGGTCGAATTGCGAGATAACGATGCCAACCGATATTTAGGCAAAGGCGTTCAGCAAGCCGTTGAAAATGTCAACACCCTCATCGCGGATGCCCTCGTCGGTGAAGATGCTTTGGCACAAAATGATATAGACACCGCGATGTGCGAACTTGACGGCACAGAGAACAAAAGCCGGCTTGGTGCGAACGCTATTTTAGGCGTTTCATTGGCTGTCGCGAACGCCGCCGCAGATGAAGTCGGGCAGCCTCTTTATCGTTACATCGGTGGCGCAAACGCGAAAGAACTTCCTTTACCGATGATGAACATCTTAAACGGTGGTTCTCATGCCGATAATAACGTTGACATTCAGGAATTTATGATAATGCCAGCGGGGGCAAAAAATTTCGCCGAAGCACTCCGCATGGGGGCTGAAATCTTCCACAGTCTCAAAGCAGTCTTGCAAGCCCGAAATTGCAACACCGCTGTCGGTGATGAAGGTGGGTTTGCACCGGATCTCGGCTCTAATGAGGAAGCGATCGCCGTAATTATCGAAGCCATTGCGCGTGCAAGTTACGCTCCTGGGGACGATGTGCTCTTGGCATTGGATGCGGCTTCCAGCGAATTCTACAATCGGGACACCGGCACCTATGAATTAAAGGCAGAGGCACAACCGACAAAATCACCCTCAGAGATGGTCGCTTTTTATACTGAACTCTGTGAGAAATACCCGATTGTCTCTATAGAGGATGGCATGGACGAAAACGACTGGGAAGGTTGGAAACAGCTAACTGAGGCAATCGGCGATAAAGTGCAACTCGTGGGTGATGATCTCTTTGTTACCAATACCACTCGTTTGCAACAAGGGATCGATGGACAGATCGGTAACTCAATTTTGATCAAAGTGAATCAGATTGGGACCTTGACAGAAACGTTGGATGCCATTGAACTTGCGCGACGCTTCAATTACACGGCTGTCGTTTCACACCGGTCGGGTGAAACAGAGGATACAACTATTTCTGACTTGGTGGTTGCAACAAACGCCGGACAGATAAAGACCGGCTCGCTCTCCCGCACCGATCGTGTCTGTAAGTATAATCAACTCCTCCGGATTGAAGAAGATTTAGGGTCGAATGCCATTTTTGCCGGTCGAAAAGTTTTCTATAATTTGGCAGATCTCCGCTAAATCGTTGTGCTCACATAGGGACAGTCTTCATGCTGTCCCAAAACATCTCCTTTAAAGGGACACCCTATGGGATTTTTTCGCGCAATCTTATTCTTCATCGCGCTTGCCTTACTCCTTGTGAGTGTCAGGCAATTTATGAACGGTTATAGTGATTGGCAACAAGCACAACTTGCAGAAGAAGCCTATCGTGCTGAAATACAGGAATTAGAGTCGGAACGCGATCGGCTGAAGCAACGCGTCGAAATGCTACAAAATGACCGGTTAACCAAGGAACGTCTCGCCAGAAAACGGCTCGGTTATATCAAACCGGGTGAACTCAGATTTAAAGTCATTAAACCCGATGAGATTGAATAATTTTTTTCGGGTTCACAAAATTGGCTTAAATTTTTCCTTTGCTTTTTTTGCAGGCTGTGCTAAAATGGCGTGGAATTTCACATGGTAGGTAACAGCACCTATTGTGCTAAGGATGCCCGCCTATTATTCACAACATTCATAAGAAGGAGATAAGAGAATGGCAGGAATGATTCCGACAATTAGTTCCGGGGTTGCAGGACCGCTCGGTGTGTTACACCTCCCCCGATTCTGGTCGAAAGTGCTACTGGATTCCAAGGGTCAGCTCCATGAAGATTATCCGGCATGCGGAGCAGGCTTTGATCAAATGGTATTAGATGGACTCGGACTGGATAAAGATGCTACGCTGGCATACATCAGCGGCAGTTCTCCCACCTACCCACAGTTTGAAGCGTGGGTTGCGGAAAACGGAAGTTTTGACCAAGCGGCAGTCGATAAACTGAATGCTGATATTTCAGGCTATAATCACGATGACGATACCCGTGGGGGTATCCTCGGTGCAAGCGGCATTGATGACGACGGCTCCATCTTAGACGCTGTTAATCTCAACAACCTTGATGACTGGTATGAATTGCACGCCAGTTTAGGTTAGACCTTTATACCGTTTCATGTAGGCGCGGCGAAGAGGCGCGCCTACATGAAGCACTCCTCTTTTCCTTCCGACCTAACCCAATTCGCTATTATTATCCGAAAATTTTCTTTTTTGCCTGAATATTAACGACAGGACCCTTTCATGAAGTTCCAACTTATTGTCATCAGCGTCTTTTGCCTTTTGCTTCTGTCATCTTCCGATGCGACCGTTCCTTCCCGATACGCGAAGCAATCCGCCGAGTGGTTCCAGAGCGAGGAGGGTCGTCGTATTGCCGACAACGTCCTCACGTGGCAGACACAGCACGGCAGTTGGCCCAAGAATCGGGACACGGCATCCGAGCCGTTTAGTGGCAACAGGGACGATCTGCACGGAACGTTCGACAACAGTGCCACCACTGGCGAACTACGGTTTCTTGCCCGTGCGTTTCGTGCGACAAACGAGCCGCGCTACCGACAGGCATTTCTCAAAGGTTTTTCCCATATCCTTGAAGCGCAATACCCGACTGGTGGGTGGCCCCAGTATTATCCACTCAGTAAAGGCTACCATCGCCACATCACGTTCAATGACGATGCTATGGTGCGAATTCTCGGGCTTCTTCGAGATGTCTCTGAATCTTCCGATTATGCGTTCCTGAAAACGGAGGACCGCACTCAGGCTAAAACTGCTGTGACTAAGGGGATCGACTGTATCCTGCGCACACAGATCAAACAGGATGGTAAACTCACTGCCTGGTGTGCGCAGCATGACGAAAAAACGCTTGAACCTGCGTGGGGGCGTTCCTATGAGCCACCATCGATCTCAGGTGCCGAAAGCGTCGGTGTTGTTCGCTTTCTAATGTCGGTCAAAGAACCCACGCCGGCAATCATCGCTGCTGTCGAGGGAGCCGTCGAGTGGTTCAGGAGTGTTGCTATCCACGGCATGCGTTTAGAGAGATTCACTGACGCAGAGGGGCAGAAAGATAGGCGGGTCGTGGCGGATCCGGACGCGGAACCGCTCTGGGCGCGCTTCTACGAGATCGGCAGCAACCGTCCGATCTTTCTCGACCGCGATTCGGTGGTCCGCTATTCGTTCTCCGAGATCGGGCACGAACGCCGTAACGGCTACGCCTACTACGGTGGCTGGGCTGCCAAGTTCCTCACAGATGCGTACCCCCAGTGGAGAGAAAAGCAGGTCTCACGTTAATTACCTGTCTGCTTCTGTTGTCAGTTCTATTGCGCTACCCGCTTCAGAGGATTTGAGTCCTGCAAGCAGAATCTCAGTGACATGCCGCGCTGTATAGGCGTTTGAGAGCGGAGGTTGCGTTCCTTCACGGATGCACTCCGCAAAATGTGTGTGCATTCCGCTCGGTGCGGCATCGGAACAGTCGATCGATTTGACATCAACCGGAGCGTGTTCGCGTGTATAAGAGGTGGGTGTCCACTGACTGAGCGTCACGCCGTCTTTGCCGGGCATCGTGAATTTGCCAGCTGTGCCGTGTACACTCGCTTCACCTGTGCGCGCCGGATCACACCAACTCGTCTCCGCAGTGACAATCCCGCCCGATTGCATCTCAAGCACAAGCGTTGCGACATCTTCTAATTCCGTGGGTTTGTCGAAAGTAGAAACGAAGCCGGTCACCCGCTTGAAGGTGCCGAGCATCGCGACGAGACCAGAGACAGCATAAACTCCCATATCGAAAAGCGCGCCAACACTCGCCTGTTTTGCATCAAAAAACCACAAATCATCGCCAGATTCACCGAAAATGTCACGAATCTCTGCGTAGTAGATTTCGGGACCCCCATGGCTACTCCGCATCCTCGCTCCGGACACACGTCCGATCGCATTCTCCGCGATCAATTGACGAATTTTGTAGATGGCGGCGTTGAAATGTGGGAGACACATGACAGTTTTGCCACTCGCTTCAGTTGCCTCGACAAATTGATTCGCCTCGTCCATATCACCACAGAGCGGTTTTTGCATGAGCACATGTTTACCGGCTTCCAGTGCTTTGATACCCCACGAAACGTGTAAAGGGTGCGGCGTACCGACAAGAATAGCATCGAGTGTGTCATCAGCGATGATTGCGTCGTAATCCTGGGTCCAGTGGGGTATGTCGAATTCTTGACATTGATGCTTGAGACGGTGTTCACGTCTGCCACCGATGACACTGACTTCAAAATCGTTGTCTTCTGCGAGGTCGGGCAGGTGCATTCGGCAGACAATACCGCCTGCCCCGATAACACCAAGTTTTAGTTTTTGCATAACAATTCCTTACTTAGGTGGATTTTAACACAACATTGCGAAAGGCAACAGGTCCGTGGTCGCCTTGCAACATTAACGGACCGGTAGCGACTTCATCTTCAATCAGTGCGCCGCGTGTGCAACCCGCCATTTCAACATTCTCATGGATGATCTGTCCGTTCCACACGACTTCGACGAAGACCGCATTGGCAATCTTATTCCCATTCGTATCGAATTTCGGTGCGCGGAAGGTAATGTCGTATGTCTGCCATTCACCGGGTGGTTTACTGGCATTGACGCTCGGCGGCACGCCGTCTACGGGTTGATTGTCTATCCAGCGGCAATATACACCGCCACAGGTCCCATAGCGGAGTTCCGTTTCACCCCAACTGTCCAATATCTGGATCTCGTATCTTCCCATGAGATAAACACCGGAGTTAGAGCCTTGTGGCACCATAAATTCTACATGGAGTTCACAATCACCGTACGCAGCCTCGGTGTAGATATCGACAGTTCGTCCAGTGGCGCCGTTATAAAAAATTCCTTCGCCTGCAGTTGTTACCAGCAGTTTGGAATCGTCAGGATTGAGGGCGACGCTACCAGCGGCATCCCATTCATGTTGTGGTGCACCCCCGCGAGCGAGCCAACCGTCCATATTTTTACCATTAAAAAGGTTAATTCCATTTCCAGATTGAGACATCAAAGTCCCTCCTATAGTCTGATCTCCAGATCGAGTTTTTTACACGTTTTTGATCCCCTGGCCCGGTAGGTGCGGTTTCCTAACCGCACCGAGTTTGGTGTAAAAGTAATTACAGCATCTACTATATTAGATGGAATTATGTGTTAAGTTCTACTTAAAATAAACCAGAGCGCGTCGTCTGAAACGAAGTGGAAGACGGCTCTACGCAGATAAACTTGAAAATCCCAACCCACCTAACTGAACCGCAAGGAACAATTAAAAATTGACATATTTCGGAAAATCAGGTATGATATTTTATCAAGATAAGGTATAGTCAACTTAGAGGCATTTCGTTTAAAAAAATATATCGGATATCCAAAATAGGTATAGGATCACCGAAAACCACCGCGTGATGAAATAGAGCGGTGCCCAGGAGCAATACATTAAAAAATGAAACAAGTTTTCTTATTTTTTGGGTTGTCTCTACTGATGGGAGCGGTTGTTATTTTCGCGCTCTGTGGCTATGATACAACTACGGTATCGCACGCCGCACCTGTAGAGGCGGCTACGTCTAACCCGACATCTCCGTTTGCTGAAGGATGCATCAAGTGCCACGGCACTGAACCTGCCTATCAAGAATGGCAGCACGCGGGACACTCGCATGCTCTTGTTAACTTGATTAATGGTCCGTATGAACTCCAGACCTCATGTCTAAGTTGCCACTCTTCTGGCTATGAAGTTTTCAGCGATCGGGTGTACCCGGGGCATACCTATAACATAGAGACAGCGGTGAACGCCGTTGCCTGCTCTTCGTGTCATTCACATAACAGCAGATCGGAACACCTATTGGTGAAACCTGCGAAGAAATTATGTGTTGACTGCCATAAAATGGACTGCGGTTGTGCAGGTGCTGGTATCGTCCACCAATCACAGTCGGAGATGTTCCTTGGTCGCGAAGGTGCGGGTGTGAAGCGGATGCCATCACCACACGTGCGCGCGATGAAGAAACGATGCGTGCACTGCCATATGGCAAAAGAGGACCCAGAGATAGTTGCGCAACACGGGGGACACACATTCAAAGCGGATTTCTCGACATGTAGCACTGCGGGGTGTCACGATAGTGCCGACAACAGTATGGAGACGAAGTTACCGCAATACCGTGCCGAGATAGAAGCAAAGATGCAAGCCGTCAAAACAATGCTTGATGCTGCCTCTAACAAAACTTCGCAAGCCTATCTGGATGCAAAGTTGAACTACGATATGGTTAAAGGCGATAGTGGGTATGGGCTTCACAATATACCCTATGCAAACGCGCTGCTCGACTATAGCCTTTCGCTCAAAGGCGAACTTGAATAGGGCGAGAGTGCCTCCTTGCTTTGCAATATGGGGTACTTGGACGGGCACAAGCCCTGTCCCTATGCCTGTTCATCAAGTAATGCCCGCAACGGTACATCTTGTTCCTTCGGTAGATAGTAACTGAGCGGATCACTGACGACTCCGATCAACTGTTTCTGAATTGGGTTACACTTGGCGACCAATTCATCGGGCATTGAGATGTAATCCATCGGTTTAACCCAGCGGTAAGCATATCCCATAAAAATGGTTTTGCGCGGCATACCTGACCAGTTGTGTCCAATACCGTGCCACGTGCGCTGTTCAAAGAGGAAGGCGTCTCCCGCATTGACGTTCATAGAGATAGCACCGCGTGCCCAGCCTGTATCTGGGTCGAGTGGCGGTCTTCCTGTCAATCGATTGCTTCCCGGTACCAGCACGGTCGCCCCGGAAGCCGGATCGGATTGGTCGCTGATGGCATAAGCAATCTTGAGCATAATGCGCGGGTGCGGTTCCTGCATTTCGGCATGTGACGTGCCACCGTCGCGATGCAAGCCGATACGGTTTCTTACCTCAGGCGGCGGTTCCTCTTTTGAAGGCAGGACGATGAGGTGCGACGTAATCATCTGCACGTTCCAATTGAGAACCCCGTAAGCGAGCGGTACCGTTTTTTGCCAATCAAGGAGTTGGAGGAATGCCTCGTGGTGCGTGATGCAGTTACGGAGGTTTAATTTACCGCCATCTTCGAGTCTACCGGCGGCTTCCTCTTCGGCGTAAACCTCGTCAACGGCAGCATCAATTTCCGCGACGACATCAGGGGGTAAGGCATTTTGAATCAACAGATACCCATTGTTTTCGACAAATTGCTGATGCTCCGGCGTGAAGATTGCGGCTTCATTAAGGTCTGTTGTCGTATCCATAGCGTTTATCCTTTAGCGTGCTGATCAAGATTTAAGACATATTATGCATTATACAGGACACAGAGAAAAAAAATCAAAGCAATTTTATTTTTTTATTGACTTGGTACTGAAACCGATGCTTGAAAATGTTGAAACACTTCAGCGTCTTAAGGAGCTGCGTCGTGAAGCTTTACGGACCTATAGTGTTGAGACCTTTACGCAAATGTTGCTGGAAAATGGCAGCAACATTGAGCCTTAGCAATTTCGTCCGAGCACAGATGAACGTGTCACAGACAGGAAGCATCACGCGATTTGAAGAGTGAATTCACCTCAGAACCTCACAGGTTCAAAGAACCCTCCAAATATGGAGCATCATGGCGAGCGATTCTCCTCGGTACTGTCCTTATCATCCCGAACATGTACTGGATTCTGGACTCTGCCGGTCAAGGGTATCCGACCACGATCTCCCTCTACTTTAACGTTATTTTCTGCATCTTTGCTATCCTCGGTGTTAACCTCATCTTGGTACGGATAGCACCCAGGGTTGCAATGCAACAAGGCGAATTGCTAACGATTTACGTCATGTTAGCGATTGCTTCCTCACTCGCAGGACACGACGTACTTCGCGTTTTGATTCCGATGATTCCGTACGCATTCTGGTATGCGACACCAGAAAATGACTGGGCAGACCTGTTTCATCGGTATATCCCCGATTGGATGGCTGTCAAGGAAAAATCTTTCTTAACGGAGTATTATCGCGGCGAAACAACCCTTTACCAATGGGAGACGATGCAAGGATGGTTGACAACAACTTTTGTCTGGGGCGGTTTCCTATGTGCAATGGTCTTCCTGATGGTGTGTATCAATAGCCTCGTCCGGAAACAGTGGACGGAACACGAGAAGCTGAGCTACCCCATTATCCAACTACCGCTTGAACTGACAAGTGGTGGTCGGACGAACTTACTGACGAATAAGATGATGTGGCTCGGTTTCGGCATCGCAGGGGCAATTGACATCCTCAATGGACTCCACTACCTCTATCCGACCGTGCCGAGTTTAGGTGGAAGACTCTACGATTTACGTCCGTTCTTTACGCAGAAACCGTGGAGTGCCGTGGGATGGAGCCCGATAGCTGTGTTCCCGTTTGCGGTAGGCATCGCTTTCTTTATTCCGTTGGATCTGTCGTTCTCCTGCTGGTTCTTCTATCTCTTCTGGAAGGCGGAACGTGTCTTTGGAGATGCTTTGGGGGTTCGTGGCATGCCGAACTTCCCCTTCACCGATGAACAATCTTTTGGGGCATATCTCGGCTTGTTTGTCATCGCGATTGTGGCGACACGAAAACACCTTGCACAAGTCGGGCGCAAGTTGTTTAGAAATGATCGGAGTGTTGACGACTCAGACGAACCGATGTCCTACCGAGTGACGGTTTTGGGGCTCATCGCGAGTCTTGCCTTTATCGTTGGCTTCTGTAAGACGGCAGGGATGTCTATCTGGGTAATCCTCGTGTTTTTCGGTATCTATTATGCCATTTCTACAGCGGTGACCCGAATGCGTGCGGAACTCGGATCGCCTGTCCACGATTTGCACTTCATTGGACCTGACGAGATGATGCCCCGCATTTTCGGGACGCGCTTGCTCGGTCCGAACAATTTGACGATAATGGCATACCTGTTCTTCTTCAACCGTGCCTACCGCGGGCACCCGATGCCACACATCTTGGAGGGATTTAAGTTAGCGGAACGGACCGGAATTTCCAATCGACGCTTGTTAATTGCGATGTGTATTGCAATTGTCGTCGGGACATTTGCCTCGTTTTGGGCGTTCTATCATATTTCCTATATCGAAGGCGCGCGGGATTGGTTCGCTGGGAGACCTTTCAATCGACTTCAGAGTTGGCTGACTTCACCGAGGGCACCCGATGTACCCGCAATCGTCGCGATGTGTATCGGTTTTTTGATCACCGGCTTTCTGATGGTGATGCGGATGCGGCTCTTCTGGTGGCCCTTTCATCCCGCCGGGTTTGCTATCTCCAGCAGTTGGTCGATGAATGTATTCTGGTTCTCGATTTTAGTGAGTTCAGTCCTTAAATGGATTATTCTTCGGCACGGCGGTGTCAGTGCGCACCGAAAGCTTATTCCGCTCTTTCTCGGTCTGATTTTAGGGGAGTTCATCGTCGGTAGTGTCTGGAGCCTCATCGGAATTACGACCAATCAACCGATGTACCGGTTTTTATTTTAAAACTTATTTCGTTTCTTCTTCCGTTGGCGTCGGACACTTTGTTATTCGTCCGATTCTGACAGCGGTTGAATGTAATGAATCTGTCTTGCGACTTCTGTAAAGCCCATAGCTGGGTAGAAACTGGTGCCTATAGGGTTCTGCTCCAAGGTTTCAATGCGAGCGTAAAGCATCCCTTCTGCCTGCAAATACGCCAACGCTTTTTCAATGAGTCGCCTACCGATACCCCGACGTTGAAACTTCGGCAGCACAGCGAGGTTCGGGATCCCACCGATGCGGGTTGAGCGGTTGAGTCGGGTTGTGATGTATCCAGCAATCTCCCCTTCGACCTCCGCCACAAAAAGCCCGTCCGGGTTTGCTGCTGCATCGTCATCAATATGGGACATTTTGCGTTCTTTCCAGTCCATATCGCCGATAGGACCAAACCGGTCTTCAATATTTTTGTCTATGGACACGTTCTCGAAACAGATAGCGGTAATCTGTCGAAGTGTTTGCAGGTCGCTCGGTTTATAGTTTCGGATCATCTCTTTATTTTTTTAGAATTATTTGTGAAGTACCCTAGGATCATCAAGCCTCAAGCGTTCCTATGGGGTATGCCCGATTCTTAACTCACGCCGATTGCTTATCATGCAAAGATATATTATACCGTATGGGAAAAAAATACAAATTGTTGCCGAAAAAAATTGAGATGCTAAGATGGATAACCTAAGATTGAATGGCTCCGAGGTTCAGAAAGCGGATCTTGAAAAATATGCGGGTGTCTGCTATAATTGCGGATAGAATATTCTCAGGAGGAACATTGCGTGATTCGTGAAGCGATCCAGCAGGTTATGGCAGGGAATGCTTTAACCGAAGCAGAAATGATTGATACCATGAACGAGATCATGGAGGGTGAGACGACAGATGCCCAGATCGCCTGTTTTCTTACCGCATTGCGACTGAAAGGTGAGACGATAGAAGAACTTACAGGGGCAACACGTGCCATGCGCGCGAAGGCTACCCCTGTTCCGACCCGTCATACGCCTGACTTGCAAGCTACCCCGAAAGTCCCGCGACTTGTCGATACATGTAGCACAGGCGGCACGGGTTTAAACCATTTCAACATCTCAACGACTTCTGCCATTGTTACCGCCGGAGCGGGTGTGCCGGTTGCAAAGCACGGCAATCGAGGCGTAACACGACAGAGCGGCAGCGCGAATGTACTTATGGCATTAGGTGTAAACATTGAAATCGGTCCCGAACGGGTCGGACAATGTGTTGATGAAGTCGGCATCGGTTTTTTATTCGCACCAACACTGCACGGTGCGATGAAATACGCCATCGGACCACGACGGGAAATCGGGATTCGGACGATTTTCAATGCCATAGCACCGCTGACCAATCCGGCAGGACCCCAGGCGCAGGTGATCGGTGTCTACGCACCAGAACTGACGGAGGCACATGCGAATGCCCTGCATAGTCTCGGATGTCAGCACGCATTTATCGTGCGTGGGGATGACGGTCTGGACGACTTCACAACGACGACAACCTCTCGCGTCTCTGAACTCCGAAACGGCACTGTTAAAACCTATACCCTTGATCCCACAACACTCGGAATTCCGAGGGCTGAACCTGAAGCACTCTTGGGTGGCGCACCAGAAGAAAACGCTGAAATCGTGGTCAATCTCCTGGAGGGTGAGAAGGGGCCCAAGCGTGATATTGTCGTGCTAAACGCTGGGGCAGCGATTACAGCGAGTGGGAAAGTAGATAGCCTCGATGCGGGTATCGAACTTGCCTCAGAATCCATTGATTCAGGTGCCGCACTCGCGAAGTTAGAAGGGTTAAAGGCGGTTTCAAATAATTTTTAGTTATTCGCAAAAGGCAAAATTAAAAAATTGATACTCGATACTATCATCGCACACAAACAAAAGGAACTGGCAGCCGAACAGGCACAGGTGTCGCTGACGAAGTTGGAAAGGGAGGTCATGCACCTTCCACCGACACGGGATTTTCGCGATGCCATTACAGGTAACGGGACCGTTAAACTTGTTGCAGAAGTGAAAAAAAAATCGCCCAGTAAAGGCATTATTCGCGAGGATTTCGATCCGGTCTCAATTGCCAAAACCTACGTTGAAAATGGAGCGGCGGCGATCTCTGTGCTGACAGATAAACACTTTTTCGCAGGCGAACTCGACTATTTGCGCGCAATTCGGGACATCGTTGATGTGCCACTCCTCCGAAAAGATTTCACAATTGATCCGTATCACATATACCAAGCCCGCGCTGCGGGCGCGGATGCCATTTTACTGATTGTGGCAGCGTTAACGGCGGCACAATTGCGGACGTTTATGGATGTTGCAGCGTCGTTGTCGCTGGCGTGTTTGGTGGAGGTGCACACACAAGAGGAATTGGCTATTGCATTGGACGTAGATGCCCAGATAATCGGTATCAATAACCGAGATTTACGCACGTTCCACACGGACATCGCCACAACATTCCGGTTGCGTGAAGCTATTCCAGCGGATAAGGTTGTGATAAGCGAAAGCGGTATCTACTCGCGTGAAGACGTGATGCGGTTACAAGAAGCGGATGTACAGGCGATGCTTGTTGGTGAGTCATTGATGCGGAGTCCTGACATTGGCGAACAGGTTCGCAATCTTGTCAACGGTACCCACTACCTGAAGGTAGGGGCTTGTGCTTCATAGCGACTGCGGTTTTCTCAAAGAGTCCACCGTCTTAGTGTCGCTCCACAATAGCTGCCGAGCCAGCTATGCACCGAAGTGCCTGATCTTATGTGACATGTGATTTTTCAATGGGTGCGATTTTTACGCCTGCTACCCTATACATGCAGCGGATACCTAAAAGGCTTTGTCAATATAGAGGCATGCGGGCTTTTACGTGATTGTCTCAATTGACGAGCGTTCCGACAACACATCAATCACAACCTATGCCGAACACTATAGAGTGAGACGATTTATTTTCAAAAAAGTTTAGGTTATTTTTTATCATCAAGCCTTACACCGTCTACATCCCGCAAGCTAAAGCATGGGGATTTGACGGGAGAGTGTTAAACTATTAAATCTGGGCACCGTTCCTTGTGCAAGCCTATAGAGGCTTGCCGGACAATGTTTCACGGTGGTTTTCGGTTAATTCGATGCCTCCTGAGCAGTGGATGCTTTTTCGCAAAGAATTATATGGCGGTAACAGTAATGCCGTGCCGTTTCAAGAGGGAAGTGGTTACACCGTTTCCTGACGTGAGGGTCCCTGAAAACGTACCGTCGTAGATGTCACCACAGCCACACGACGGACTCCTCGCTTTCAGGATTACGTGGGTCGCGCCGTTTGATTGAGCAACCGCCAAAGCGTGATGTGCCCCTTTCAAATAGGCGGCTGTTACGTCCGCGCCATCAGCAGTCATAACCTTTGCTGTGCCGTCCAGAACATCATCACCATCGCCACCAACGATTTCTGCGGGTGGACGCGGCGTTGACAACCCACCCGATTCTTCCGGACAGACAGGAATCAGCTCGTACTTTTTCCCTTGCCTTATCGCTGTTTCATTTCGGCTGTCCCCGCCGTCGTATCGGCAGCGGACACCAAGTAAACAGGCACTAATGACTATCTTCATTTTCCCGCAAGACCTCAAATTGGTTGATAATTAAATCCGTCTCACCTGCTTTCAGTTGCAGGTAGATATTCTCGAGATGACAGAGGACATCACATAGCAGCGAGGCACGACAGATTTCGGGGTTTCCATTTTCCGAGAATGTATGCGCCATACGCACGGAGGTTGCCGTTTCACGCAGTTCAGGCGGAAAATCCTCCGAAACGCAATTGACGTTCACACCAAAGCCCAAAACGAAAAAAGGTTGATGTTCTTGGTCATAGGCGAGTTCTGTTAGGACCCCCGCAACCTTCTTTTTCTCAATACGGACATCGTTGGGCACCTTAATCTGTGCGTCAAGTCCGTGACTCGCTCGAATCGCTTCTGCTATTGCTATTGCACCGATGAGATTGGGGAGTGCTATCTGATCACGCAGGAGTCGATGTCTCAGAACAACAGAGACGAGAAGACACTTCCCAGAGGGTGCCTCCCAACTTCTGCCGTATCTGCCACGTCCAGCGGTCTGGTGCTCCGCAATGATGAGCGTTCCTTCTGCCGCACCTGTCTTGCCACGCGCAATAGCGATGTCGTTGGTAGAAGCGACCTGTGAAAAATACTCAATATGGCACCCAATAAATGCAGTCTGAAGCGTTGCCCGCAATTTTTTTATTTTCGTACGAAGTGTAGGATCGTAAGGCTGGTTCATTGACCTTCTGGGTGTAAGATTCGCAAGCCGCGTTGTTGACTTGCCCTGGTACTTAGCCGTGTTAAAGAGTCGGAGAAAACTACTGATTCAGATGTCTTTCCGCCTCGATCCGCCACTGTTCAGGTGGATTGAGTTCAAGAAAACGTTGCCATTGCGCTCTCGCCTCTATACGCTTCTCCCTGTATTCATACATGAGCGCGAGATTGTAATTCGCAGTCAAGTTGCGGGGTTCCAGTTGTATCACCCGTTCAAACTGTTCCGTCGCTGCACCGAGTAGATCCATACTGAAGAGATTATTGGCGTAGTTGAGCAGTGTTGGCACATGGGTGCCGTCCAAAGCGAGTGCCATTTCCAATGTCTCTTTCGCGGCGTTGTAATCCAAAACATGGGCATAGTAGAGATCGCCGAGACGTTGATACGTCTTAATGGCGATGTCGTCCCCTTCTTCAATGGGTTGTTGAATGAGGGCAGCCTCCGCTTCATAATGTTCGATTGCCTGCTTCCATGCCTGTTCCCATTCCGCAATTTGCCCCAGATGCAGGTGAATCCCCCTATATTTTGGGGCGAAAGAGAGCATGTTTTCAAAAACCTTTTGGGCGAGGCGATGCCGATCAATTTCGAGATAAATGACCCCGAGTTTATAGTTCGCCTTGCGATTTTTGGGTTGCTGCTCGACTACCTGTTTGAAATCCTCTAAAATTTGGCTGTAGCGATACAGCGTTTTGCCAATGTGTCTGTAACGGAGTGTAAGCATCCCGCGATAGAAGTAGGCATCTATATAGTCTGAATTCAGCGCGATGGTTTCGGTATATTCCTTGACAGCCATTTCAGCATGTTTATGATAATCATCTCCAAGTGTTTCGGCGTGTCGGTCGAGCAGGCGAGCATAACTATAGTGCCAGTCGAACTTTTCAGGGTTGTATTGATTCGCCAATCCGTAGTATCGAATGGCACTTTCACGCTCATCTCGTTTCTCGAAGATGACAGCGAGAAGATGGTGGAGTTCTGGATGATCGGGTTCAATTTCCAACACGGGTTGATAGACCCGAATGATGTTATCTTCATCATTACGCTCGCGATAGATTGCCCCGAGTCGGAAAAATGGTGCGACTTCTGTGGCCTCAAAAAAAGGACTTTCAAGCCGCGTAGTATCAAGACCGATTGTCTTTTCGTAATGTACGATGGCGTTGTCTATGTCACCCTTTTGCTCAAACAAGATTGCTGCGTGGTAGTGCGCCGAGACGTCATCTGGGTTTAGCTGGACGGTTGCGAGAAAAGCGGGCAGGGCAGCCTCAGGTTGCTCCAGTGTGAGATACGACAGTGCCAGTAGATAGTGTGCCTCGGTCGTATCGGGGGCAATCTCAATAATCTTCTGTAAGGTGTCGATTGCCTGTTGATGTGCCTCTCGGTTTCGATAAATGTGAACCATCTTGAAAAGCACATCTGTTCGCTGTGAATCTAAGATCAAGGTGCGCTTGTAAAAGATAAGGGCGTTGTCTGTGTCGCTATTCGCCTCGTAACTCTGTCCCAGTAGATAGACGGCACCCACATCCTCAGGAAACAACAGGATGTGTGTATTTAAAGATTTAATAGCCTCTTGATAGTCACCCGTATCGAAAGCACTTTGCCCCTGCGCGATAAATTTATTCGCCAATTCTGGATTTACTGTCAATGCGCGTTTAAAGTAAACAACAGAGGTCTCTACATCTCCCTGTTGGTGATAAAGTTCACCAAGTTTCAAGTAGACATCATTGAAATCGCCTAAAGGGAGTTCCGTTTGCAGATGACTTGGATCGGTTTCTATGATTTCGACGGTCTTTTCGTAAGATTCGATGGCTTTCGGGATATTGCCAGCATCGGCTTCAACCATACCTGCATAAAAATGGGAACGCGGATCGTCAGGGAGAACTAACATTGCTTTCTCAAGGAACGGCATCGCCTCGTTCGGGGTCATCAACCCTGCGAAGTAAGGTTCGAGCGGTTCGTAGAAAGCGTCCTTAACGTTCGGTGTGAGAGATAATGCCTGTTGGTAGTGTTGAACTGCTGTCGGGGTATCACCGCTTGCATAAAGGAGTTCTCCAAGCGCGAAATGTGTTTTCGCATGGGTTGGCTCGACATCAATAGTGCGTTGATATAACCGAATTGCGCCGTCCGTATTGTCTTTTTGATCGAAGATAACTGCCAGTTCATAAAGGACTTGTGCTGAGTAATCCTGATATTTTGATCCTTTGGCGTATTCTTTCAACGCCTCATCAAAGAATCCCTCAGTCGCAAGGACTTGTCCAAGTTTGAAATAGGCGGGTGCGAATCTCTTATTTTTCTGGGTAAGACTCTCGAAGGTCTCGCGAGCACGGTCGATTTCCCCCTGAGCGAAATAGACCAAACCGATGCCGTATTGTGGATATTCCCACTTTCTATTTACCTTCCGCGCTGTATCAAAGGCGTGGAGTGCCTGCAAGTAATCCTGTCGTTTCAGGTGAATTTCACCCATCCGATAGTGAGCAGGATAATAGTTGGATTTTAAGCGGACACACGCCTCAAATTCAGCAAGTGCTAAATCATCTTTGCCTTGGTCCTGATAGATACCGCCGAGGTTAAAGCGCGCCCAAAATAGGTCTGGATTGATTTCAACGGCGTGCTGTAAATGAGCAATAGCAGTATCCAATGCTTCGCCGGTTTCTCTTGCTTGAAGGGCGTGTAAGTATCCCAAGCCGTAATAGAACGCTCCCTTGATTGTTGGAGTGGAAGGTTGCTGGGCTTGACGGTTGTTTTCCCGTGCGGTATAAAGCGTGAGGAGTGCGGAAAGTCGTCCCTGTTTCTGCCACTTGAGGATGAGTTCACGGTGTTTCTCCGCGGGTTTCTTCTTTTCTTTTAAGACCTTTGCGAAGTCTTTTCTCATGTCCGATTCCCATTTTTCCGCTGCGGGAGAAACTTGTAAGAAAGACATATTGAATCCGAGACTTACGATTAGCACGATAAATAAAGGGATTCGTATTGTTTTTTGCATTGTATTTTCCTTAGTTCTGATTCTTTAAAAGATCAATCTTTGCCCGCGTTGGCATTGACGGTGTTGCGCCAACGACAGTGACCGCTGCCGCACCCGCTGCATTTGCAAACCCAACGGCTGTCGGTAACGTCTCACCATTTGCCAGCGCCGTTGCGAGTGCACCACAAAACGCGTCACCTGCCCCCGTTGTATCCACAGCATCAACAGTCAATGCCGAAACATGTTCAGATTCGGTGGCTGTCAACATCAATGCCCCTTGCGCTCCAAGTGTTAGGACAACAGCAGTGCTTGCGGCGTCCACCATACGAGCGCGTAACACCTCTGCTGCGCGACGTGCGTCTTCATGAGTGTCAATCTTCACGCCCGACAATAACTCGGTTTCGGATTGGTTCGGGGTGAGAATATCAATGGACGCTAACAGACTATCAGGCAACGGTTGTGCAGGTGCGGGATTTAATATCACGGTCGTCCCGTGTGTCTTGGCAATTGCTGCGGCGTGTTCGGATGCTGCCACGGGTGTCTCTAATTGTAGAAGTAGAACATCAGCGTTAGCGATATCATCGGCAGCAGCGTTTATATTTGTTGTGGTGAGTGCCATATTTGCGCGCGGCACGACGATGATGCTATTGTCGCCATCCGGTTCAATGACGATCGTTGCCACACCCGTCCCGATGTCTGTACGTTTTGTGACAAACCTGCTATGAATGCGTTCGTTTTCCGTTGCCGCGAGGAGCATATCTCCAAAAAGATCGGCACCGACACTTCCAATCAGTGTGACTTCGGCACCTAACCGTGCCGCGGCAGTTGCCTGATTAAATCCTTTTCCACCTGTGAAAATATCAAAAGCATCGCCGATGAGCGTTTCGCCTGTGTCGGGTCGCCGCGTTGCACGGCATACCAGATCGACGTTCAGGCTGCCAACAACGGCAACTTTTGGCCTTGCTGGTGGTGTTGCTTGGTTTATCACGACTCGTTCCTATCTTTCTAACGATTTTTGACAATTATAGTTGACATACATTGCTATTGTCAAGGTTTATGCAACGGTCCCGGTCTTTCTTTTTCCCGATCTTCACAGACCAAGTTTTGGCTTGCCAGCTACACCTGAAAGTGTTATCATGCACATAGGTGGAAGTATTGTAGATAGCTCAGGAACCTAAAGAGCAAATACACTGATGAATTCTAAACTAAAATATGTAATAGGCTTTTTAATTTTTTTTGGAATCAGTTTCGCACTGAGATGGCGCGCGGAGCAGGTGAGCGATGCGGAGACTCTTGTGTGGTACAGCGTAATTCCGCCGTTACTTGCCGTTACGTTGGCTATTCTGACGACGCGACTACTTCCAAGTCTCGGTATAGCGGTAGGTGTGGGGGTTGTGCTCTCGTGGTATCAACAAGGTGCTATCCCAATCGGTTTCTTCACAGAGATTGTTTGGTTCGTCCGTGCCGTGAGTATTGGAAATGAGGGTGTGGATCTTTTCAATTTTTGGGTTGTTTTGTTTGTTTGCCTTATCATGGCGACGATTTCCATTGTGGTAGCGTCTGGTGGTATTGGTGGCGTTGTTGTATGGCTTTCTCAGTTTGCAAAGGGACCCCGCTCATCCCAATTTATCACCGGGTTGATGGGGATTGTCATCTTCATCGGAGATTATTCCAATGCCATGCTCGTTGGACCCACGATGCGTCCATTAACCGACCATTACCGCGTCAGTCGTGAAAAATTGGCGTTTCTTGTGGATTCCACGAGTGCTCCGATCGCCGGTCTAGCGTTTGTCAGCACGTGGATCGGCTATGAAGTGGGTCTCTTTGAGGATGTCGCCAAAACAATCGGTCTCGAACGTGACGGATATTCCATGTTCTTTGATGCGCTCAGTTTTCGGTTCTACTGCATACTGACGATTATTTTCGTGATTGTCAATGCGCTCAGCGGCAGAGATTACGGCGCGATGCACAAAGCAGAAACGCGTGCACGAACAACAGGAAACGTCGCCGCCCCGGATGCGAAAGCACTTGGACACACTTCATCTTTCACCAGTCTACCAAACGCTGCTACGCAGCCATTTTCAGCGGTTTTACCGCTCTTAACGCTTTTCGGGTTGCTGTTGGCAGGTTTCTGGATAGATGGTAAGGGAACAGGGTCTATTCTCTCCTTAACAGCCTGGCGAGACGCACTTTCAAACGCAGACAACGTTAAGATTCTTGCTTGTGCGGCAGCGAGTGGATTTATTGTCTCTATTGTCTGTGCACGGTGGCTCTCAAAACTGCAATTCTCGGATATCGTCCCAGTTATTTGGAGTGGTGTGAAAGGGAGTCTTACGCCGTTGAGTATTCTGTTGTTGGCGTGGGGCTTAAAGGCGAGTTGCGATAGACTGATGACAGGCCAATTCCTCGCAACGATGCTCAGCGATATTGTGTCGCCACTCTGGTTTCCGGTCGTCGTCTTTATATGTGCATCCGTCACCTCTTTTGCAACCGGAACAAGTTGGGGGACGATGGCGATCCTGATTCCCACTGCAATCCCGGTGGCGTTTTCACTTGATAATGGAAGTTATGGGCTGACAACAATCATTTGCCTCGGTGCGGTGTTAGACGGTGCCATCTTCGGTGACCATTGCTCGCCACTTTCAGATACAACAATTCTCAGTTCCATCGCCAGTAGTTGCGACCCGCTTCACCACGTGAGGACGCAACTGCCATATAGCCTCACTGTGGCAGGTATCGCTATAATTTGTGGCTATCTTCCTGCCGCGCTCGGCGTCTCTTCAGCGCTCGGGATAGGCAGTGGTACAGGTTTAATTGTTTTACTGTTTTGTGGCGTTGCAGGCTTCCGAAAACTTCAGAAATCGCGCGGTTTATAACCATATCCATATCGTGAGTTCAAACAGAAAATCGTGGCAGAAAAGGAGAAATTAGATGAAGGTTGAACTTGAAGGAAAGGTAGCAGTTGTTACGGGTGGCGCGAACGGCATCGGTCGTTCTACTGTAGATGCGCTGGTTAACAATGGGGCACAGGTGGCGATCGTTGACATAGACACGCAGGCAGGCATGAAAACCGTCGAAGAGGTTAAAGAGATGGGTGGGAACTGTCTGTTTCTGGAAGGCAACGTCTCAGACACAGCACAAATGGAAGATGTTGCCGCTCAGATTGCAGCACATTTCGGAAAAATTGAGATTTTGATAAACAATGCCGGCATTAACACACGAAGTGATAGGGTGCCGATTCATCAGTACACCTTAGCGGACTGGCAGCGGATTTTAGAGATAGACCTCACGGGTGTTTTTGCGACGAGCCGTGCTGTTATTCCTCATATCTTGGATACTCACAGCAAGTCTGGTTCTGAAAATGCGACAGGACGCATTGTCAATATCAGTTCTATTGCTGGGTTGGTGCCGCTGCGCTTGCAAAGTGCTTACGTTGCGGCGAAAGCGGGTGTTGCGAATCTGACGCGTTCCATGGCGTTGGAACTCGGTCCGGAAGGGATTCTGGTGAACGCTGTTGCCCCCGGTTCAACGCTGACGCGTGGCACGAAGGCTCTCTTTTACGGAGATGATGGGGCGTACACAGAAAACGCCGCAAGTCTTCTATCGCATATTCCGGTTGGAAGACCGGGGGAGACGACTGAAATCGCAGCCGCGGTGCTCTTCCTCGTCTCGCCAGATGCGAGTTATATCAATGGGACTGTGCTTCCGGTGGACGGTGGTTGGATCGCGGGGTATACGCGCGATTGGTAAATTAATGGGCATCCATAAGGGATGCCCCTACGAAGGAGAAAAAAATGGCAAAAATTACGATGTTTAAAGGGTATCAAGGGGAACCCCCTATTCCGAAACCCGCACATCAGGTGCAGGCGAATGTGGTCACGGTTCAAGACGGCGTGCCTGTGAAGTATTCAGGCTGTGATGGTATCGGTGTACGTGTTGTGCATCCTGCCAATCCGAACGCGCCCGCACAAAATTTGGGTTTGGTTGTGTTTTTTGTCCCACCACACGTTGTGCTTGAACCCGGGAGTCACCATACCGAGGAATGCTACGTGATTCTAAAAGGAAAGGGTGTGATGACGCTCGCCGATGAAAAAGTGCCCGTTGAAGCGGGAACATTCATTCATCTCCCACCGTGGTGTGAGCATGGCATCGAAAATACAGGTGATGAGTCTATGGAAGTATTGATATGTACATCCCCACCGAACCCGTAAATTGACTGATAAATTGAGGGGATTGGTGATAAAAATCGCTAATTCCATGTATATTCACGCTTTTCGGCAGTTTTTTGCATTTTAATTTAACCCTTTTTGTATTTTTTACGTTAAATAAAGTATCTTAACTGTTTAATATAGGCTGTTAAAACACGCCTTTAATTATTCTGTGGGGGTTAATTTATGCGCGGGATAATCCCGAAGTCGTCCAATGTGAGGAAGGAATTTCTACGGAAACGCCCTTCCCGCGGACCACCTGCACCTGATGAACAAGCCAACGGCGAGTTAACAACGATGGAAGAGATGCCCGAGGAAGTAGAGGATCGGGCACACGCATTACTCGCAAACGACGAGGAAATTAAAGTCGCTGTCTCAACCGATCTCCGGTTCGATGGTAACTACGGCAAAGATTGGGTAATTGCGACGAATAAACGACTCATCGCCTTTAACCAGAACGGTGCGCCGGAACATCAACTCCGTGAGATTCCGCTGGCATCTGTTGAGGCTGTTGAGATCGTCGAGATGTACGGTAACAATATCCTCAAGGTCAGAACATCCGAGGATGCCGCGGAGGTTGCACGCTATTCACGTCGGGTCTCACCAAAGTTTGAGTTGGCAACGCCTGAATTAGAGACATTGGTTCAGGAAGCGAACCCGGATGTAGAACGTGAAAAACAACACCGTCCGCAAGGTTGGGGAAAAAATAAAAACAAATGTGAAACATGCGGACAGCCACTGCCACGCTGGTCGGGTGTTTGTGTTAATTGCGTTGAAAAACGGAAACTCATCTTCCGGCTCATTCGATATTCATATCCTTTTTGGCATATCGCCGTTCCTGCACTTGCCTTGATGATGATCATCCGACTCGTTTCGCTTTTCCCGGCAGTGCTGAGCAGGGAGATGGTTGATAATATCCTTGTCCCCGCCAGTGCAGCTGTAAGCGGGGCAACTTTAACGGATGCCGGTGAACCAGTTGCCGCCCCGACTTGGGGACACCTGGGTGGGATCGTTGAAGGCATCTCGGGTTGGTTAACACTGCCTGTTGCTGGAAGTTGGGGACATCTCATCACCATTGTTCTCTTAATGGTCAGCTTCAATGTCTTTACCATGGGGGCTTCCGCTGTCCGAGGATATATGATGGCTTGGGTGGGCCAAAATATCACGCGTCGGCTTCGCAATGAAACATACGAACATCTTAACTCGCTCTCGTTAGATTTTTACAATCAGCGCGATACGGGGAATCTGATGTCGAGAATTACAAGCGACGTGGCGAGACTCCGGGATTTTATTGCGAACGGATTACAAGACCTTATCGGTGATTCGCTAACGCTTGTTTATATTTGCATCATTATGTTCGCCACGAATTGGAAATTGGCGGCTTGGACGTTGATTCCGGTTCCGTGCCTTATTTTCTTCACCATCTTCTTTGGCAAGAAAATGGGGAAAGTGTTTTCCGTGTTATGGAAGCGGTATGCCGATGTTAGCACTATTCTGGCAAGCACCATCCCAGGTGTGAGAGTTGTCAAAGCCTTTGCCCGCGAGCGTTATGAGATAAACCGATTTAGCGAAAAGACTTATCAAGTCTTCGATGGTGAAATGAATGCGGCGAAGTTGTGGACACTCTATCGTCCAATCATGGAATTCATCATCTTCTCCGGTTCCATTCTGATATGGATCGTCGGTGGTTCGCAGATCTTCCGAGGGGAATTAAGCCTCGGTGATCTCTTTATGTTCCAGGCATTGATGGGACGATTCTTCCGACCCGTCTATACGCTCTGCCAGATGAATGAACGCTTCATCCGAGCCGCAACCTCTGCTGATCGAGTGTTTGAAATTATAGATACACCCCCAAGTGTCGCGGATAGAGAAGATGCGGTCACACTTGAAAACATCAAAGGCGATGTGGAATTCAAGGATGTTTATTTCTCTTACGACACAGAAAAGAATGCGATCAACGGTATCAGTTTCCAAGCGAATGCAGGTGAGATGATCGGACTTGTCGGCCATAGTGGTGCTGGAAAGAGTACTGTGATTAACCTGATTACCCGCTTCTACGATCCGAGTGAAGGTTCAATAGAGATTGATGGACACGACACCCAAGATATTAAACTGAAAGCCTTGCGTCAGCAAGTCGGTGTCGTACTTCAAGATCCGTTCCTGTTCCAAGGGACAATCGCTGAAAATATCGGTTATTCGAAACCCGGTGCTTCTCGGCATGAAATTATCGCTGCAGCAAAAGCCGCGAACGCCCATGAATTCATCATCAAATTCCCAGACGGTTACGATACAATGGTGGGTGAACGGGGTGCCCGTGTGTCCGGCGGTGAACGGCAGCGAATTTCTATTGCTCGCGCTATCCTGAAAAACCCGAGAATTCTCATCTTGGATGAAGCGACATCCTCTGTGGATACAGAGACTGAGTCGAATATTCAGGAAGCGTTGGAACGGCTTATCCGGGGTCGTACCGTGTTTGCTATCGCGCACCGACTCTCCACCCTCAAGTACGCTGACAGACTGGTTGTCCTCAAAGACGGAGAAGTCGACGAAATTGGTACGCATGAAGAACTTCTTGCCAAAGATGGGACTTATGCGACTTTGTGTGAAAAGCAGACGGAATTGTCAAAGATTCGTGCCTTATAGGTAACCCTATTGTTCTGGTGTGTGCCTTGAAAGCATGCACCAGAAATCCCTTCCTTGACGCAGAAGAAGGAGAAGTTACGTAATGCAGGAAGCTGTAAAGATTACCGATGAAGTGCAATTCCTTGATGCCCGCAACCTCAAAATTGCGCGAGATTCGTTTGAGGAACTCGTAGTTGAACTGCCAGATGGCACAACTCACACGAAGGTCGAAGCTGTCCGATCCTTCCCGCTCACCGATTCTAACAAATATATCACGCTGCTCGATAGCGAAGGAGAGGAAATCGGTATCATTCAGGACATCAAACAGTTATCTCGCGAGTCAGCGGAGACACTTGTATCGGAGTTGCGTAAACGGTATTTTATGCCGAAGATCACCAAAATCCACGAATTAGACGGTGAGTTCGGTGTTACACGGTGGGTCGTCGAAACGAACCGCGGTCCCGTCACATTTAGCATGCGGACCCGGTATGATGTTGTCAGTCTTGAGAATGGCCGGGTGCTCATTAAGGATGCCGACGGTAATCGTTACGAAATTGAAAACTATCATCACTTGGATCCGGCAAGTCTGGCACTCCTTGAGACGCAATTATAGCAACGCATTCCAGCAGGACATTCAATCTTTAAGGCGCAGCTTCCTCAATTGGGCTATGAGTCAACAGGATCGCGCCTCTTTTTTTATATGGAATGGTCCTGCTGTCTCTACATCTACGGAGGTTGGTAAGAGTGGAAAATGTGAGAATCGAACGGATTGAATGGGCACGCTTGACAGGCGAACGTCCCCGTAAAGCTGGCTGCAATTCGCGGCTCGGTGAACACGGGTTGCATGTCCGTCCTGCTATTGCCCGTATAACAACAGCAGATGGCGCGAGCGGTTTCGGATTTTCACCGATTTCTCGTGAAAAGGCGCAAGAGATTGTTGGGTTTCAACTCAGTGAGGTCTTTGATGCAGAGAACGGTGTTGCCGAAGAGTTCAGAATGTTAGAGTACCCACTCTGGGATCTGGTAGGAAAGTTGGCAGAAAAACCGGTCTACGCGCTGCTGTCAGGGGAAAATGGGGAGTTTCGCGCCCCGTGTTACGATACTTCGCTTTACATCGATGATTTGCACCTTGAGGACAATGCTGAAGCGGCGGCACTCATTGCGTCCGAGGCATTAGAAGGGAAGGCACGCGGACATAATGCTTACAAAATAAAAGTAGGGCGCGGTGCGATGCACATGCCACTCGACAAAGGGACACAACGGGATATCGATGTTATCCGTGCTGTCCGTGAGGCTGTCGGACCCGATGCTTCGATTTTGATAGACGCAAATAACGGTTATAACCTCAACCTTACCAAGCAGGTATTAGGTGGGGCGGCGGATGCAAACGTTTATTGGATGGAAGAAGCCTTCCACGAAGATGCCCGTGTTTATAGTCTGCTGAAAGAATGGCTGAACGCTGAAGGTTTGGAAACGCGTATCGCAGATGGAGAGGGTGGTGCCTCACCGAATTTGGTAGACTGGGCAAAAGACGGACTCATTGATATTGTCCAATACGATATTTTTTACCCTGGCTTCTCACGCTGGCTTGAACTCGGTCCTGAGTTAGATGCAGTGAACGTCGGCACAGCACCGCATCACTACGGCGGTCACTACGGTAATTATGTCACCGGTCATCTTGCAGCGAAGGTGAATCGGTTTGAATTCGTCGAATGGGATCATGCGACTACCCCGGGTTTGGATGACTCCGGGTATTCTATATCCAACGGCTATGTAAATATCCCACAAAGTCCCGGTTTCGGGTTGAATTTGGATGAGATACCTTACCAAAAAGCGAAAGAAGAGAACGGTTTCGAGGTTCGCGCGTAGCGATGCTTCTATGTGTAAACGTACTTTGCAGTCACACTTGGCTTGTGTGCCAAAATGAGGATGAGAACTATGGGATATTTAACTGCGGCAGACAAAGAATTCTTCAAAGAAAACGGTTATCTGGTTGTACGCGGTGCGCTGGAACAGGAAGCGATTGATGCGGCACTTGACAGACTCTGGGAAGAAATGGAAGAGGACAGGCACGACCCGGAATCGTGGATACGCCAAGGTTACCGCACAGTGCCTGTTGGCAGTGAAGAAGTTATCAGCAGTACAACGTATAGCAACCGAGTCTTCGCTATGGCAGAGGAACTTGTCGGCAAGGGCAAATTGAATACAAGCGGTGGCGCGGGACCGCACGTCAATTTTCCGGATCCAGACAGAAAATGGAGTGAACCGATGGGACACCTCGACGGTTACCACACGCCTACGAATGGTGTGCCGAAAGGTGTCGTGGGTTCATTCACGCTCGGTGCTACTGTTTACCTTGGCACAGTTGAAAAACAGGGTGGCGGATTTACTGTCTGGCCAGGAAGCCATCGGATTTGGGCGGAGTACTTCAGGCATCATGACCTGGATAGCCTCCCAGGGGGTATCGCCCCGTTTGATTTAGGACCGAGTTACGAATTTACTGGTGAAGCAGGCGATGTCTGCTTCTGGCATCATCAGATGAGCCATACTGCTGGTCCGAACTGTGGTCGTAACGTCCGAATTGCCTGCATTAGTAGGTACCGCCGAAAGGACCTTGACGAGATTAAATTTGAAACCCCTGACGATATGTGGAAATATTGGGAGGGGATTTCATAGCATCTGTGTTTTTTTCCTTATCAAATTTAGTTATGTTGGGACACTTGCATAGTGCTCCAAAGCCACTGCCACAGATACGCCGAAATTTTAACTTGTCTGATGTTTTGATATATGCTATGCTATTCTTAACCTCAATTATAATACGGAGTAGCAGTATCAACCTTTAGTTCGTAGAAGAAACATGTTAGGAAAATTTCGGAATGGACCTCTATCTGAATCCTGCCAAAATCACTGAGATAATAGGTGTGGAAGAAGGAATAATTAACCGAACATTAGAACGGCGAGATGTGGACATTGAACCATATCTACGCGTCGTCTCTGCCCCACCGGAAGACCCCGGAGGTCGTCCAAAGCCACAGATTCAGTTGAGAATTGACGGTCTCGCACTGCTCATCAAAAAACTCACCTATAATATCCCAACGGACGATATTATTGAGAACCTCAGTTGTCAGGTTTTTCATATTACGCATCTAAGGGAAACTTGTGAAAAATTGGAAGAGGAGAATCAAGCCCTTACCGCTGAAAATGAGCAACTCCGGGAAGCTGTTGAAACTTTCCGAACCGAAAAAGAGAATTTGTCCGCAGAAGTTGACGAACTGCAAAGTCGACTAATTGTGGAACAATCTAAGACCTGGGTAGCTCGTTTACTGAAACGCTGAAATTGATAGATCTGGACAAGCAAGGTTCAAGGTTCTACCCTCACAAGTATTGAAAATCGCTATGAGAAAAGAAAAACGGAATCAACTGCTTGCGATCGGGTTCTTCGTGCTCGGCATAGTCTTCCTCTATGTAGAGGGTATCTCATTCGCTCCCTCCGTCATTGCCCAGAACGTTGTTTTGCTCAAAGGTGTCGCGCTGGTGCTGCTGAGCATCACTGCGATCCTCACGGGTACTGCTTTTGAGAGTAAACGGCGGATCGCTATCATTTCCGGCATAGGTTTAGCAATAAGTTTCGGGTTCCTCTATCTGCCTGTTCCCTCAAGCCTCCGTGGTTCAGCTTTCCATATACTGTTCGCTTGTGCAATTGCATTCGGTATGACAACCACGGCGAAGCGAACAGCGACGATCGGTGCAGCAGGACTTACCTGTATCGGCATCGTTTTTCTGTACCAACCTTTCTTTCCATCACTTAATAGCACTGCCCTACACCTACTTCTACCCGGGGTCATCGTTTTCTCGATCGTTTTTTCGCAGAAAACCTTGTGTGAACAGATTTCTGTCGGCTTAATCGCGCTGGGTTTGATCGCACTCTGCCAGCCTTTTCTGATGCTATTCTATCAAACCGGTTTCCAACTGTTGCTTGCAGGATTAACAGGTTTTATTGTCGCAGCACATCGATAAATTTTTAAAACTATGAGTATCTGGGTGCTGTTTTCCTATAAACATGCCACCCCTACGGACTTCAGTCTATGTTGACATTGGCTGAAACCCTTTATTCTTATTACGAAGCAATGGATATCTTTGAACCCCAGCGGGGTGTAATGTCTGTAGAAGAACGATGACCAGAAGCAATCATTTAAAAATTGTAATAGTAGGGGCAGGGGTTATCGGTGCCGCGATCGCGTATCACCTCTCCCAACGCGATGGAATTGCTGTAACGCTGCTGGAACGTGATATTCCCGGCGCCGGGGCATCTGGACACTCTTTCGCGTGGGCAAACGCTTTTGGGAAAGATCCGCGGGACTACCATACCCTCAACCGGCGTTCGTTGGATATGTGGTACCGACTTGCCCATCAACTTGATGCGGATATCGGCATTCACTATGGCGGCGAGATGCGGTGGGAAAACGATCCACAGCGTGCGGCGCACCTGCGCCAACGCATCCAACAAATTCAGACGTGGGGTTACCCGTGTCGGATCATCACCCGTGACGAGATGTTGACCCTCGAACCACACTTACACCCAGGCACCGTAGCCACCGCTTCCTTTTCTGAAGCAGATATCCACGTTGAGACCGACAGATTCATTGATGTGTGTCTTCAACGCGCGTGCGAAAGGGGTGCGGTTGTGCACCCACAAACCAGCGTTACTGGATTTGTCACTCGTAAGGGTAGTGTTGCAGCTGTCAAAGCCGCTGATGCCGAATTTCCATGCGATGTTGTCGTCTTAGCAAGCGGTGTTCAGACGACTGAGCTCGCTGCCTTAGCGCAGACGCATATTCCACAGCAACGGAGTCCGGGTATAGTGATTAAGACAACACCGTGTGCTACGGTTTTACACAGCGTCGCGGTCATTCACGCGGCTCCGACAGATGAAAACCATCAGCATCTCCATCTCCGTCAACTATCTGATGGGAGTCTGAGAATCGGGCAAGGCACCCAAGAAGGGATAAATCGTGATGATTCGCAACAGCACGCCGATGCGCTTCTCGCTCGTGCCAAAGCTTATTTGCCAGCGATAGCGGACGCTGAAGCGATTCCAACACCGGTTGGGTATCGTCCAATGCCGCTTGATGGGTTGCCAGTGCTTGGGTTTACCGAAGCGGTGGGAAATCTGTATGTCGCTTTAATGCATAGCGGTGTAACATTGGCACCTTTGGTGGGTGAAATGGCAACTGTGGAAATTGCCGATGGTGCAAGGGTGGAGTGGTTCGCGCCTTACCGACCTGAACGTTTCAGATCCAGTCACTGAAGTTAACGAAGTATGAGACAATTTCACGCAGCGGTTATCTCGAAGAAGTCTATTTCGCATAGTGATCTGTGTACACCTTCACCAAGTCCCCCTTCCGAAACCCTGGAACAGCCGTGGCACATTCGTGTGCCAAGCGTTCATAATCAATCTTCATCAGACGTGTTAGAACAGTAGGATTTTTCGCTTTTAAAAGTATCCACTGTTTATTCCGTTCGCACTGCTTTTCGTCTGTTTCTCTCCGAGAATAATCCTGCCATCCTTGACACGGCACAGCAAAATCGAAGGGGTTTTGAAAGACTTTCAAAGCGTCGGGTGTGTTGTTATACTGCCATATCTGAAAATCTTGGTGACGAATTGGCAAGGGTTTGTATTCTCGCATATCCTGATGTGCACTTGCCAAACGGGTCCATATTTGAAACTCCGTATTTACGGAATAAGATTTACCGGTTTCGAGATGGAACGCATCTCTGGGGAGGGGCAATTTACTGATAAACCGCATGCTGGCGTCAAGGTGCTTATGGACTGTGAACTTCTGGAAATTGATAGGCACAATAAATGCAACGAGGTCCGATAGACAAGCGGCATGATTAAAAAAGGCTATTGCTAATTTTCCGCGTTTGCCAAAGGGTGGATTACCGATAATGGCTGTATCTCTGGATGAAAACGGGAGATCGGTGACTTTAAAAAAGTCTTGGGATTTCACATCGTCACATCTGGGCACGAGATCTATACCCAACCGTCTGTCTGAAGGCAGGAGTTTATAAAATACACCGGTGCCGGCAGAGGGTTCTACAAAAAAGAGGTCGCTGAGACTTCGATTTAGGGTTGAAAGCGTGCCTGTGAAATGCTTCCAACATGTGCTCGCGACCTCTGATTTGGTATAAAATTGGTCTAATGAATTTTGCACAATTTTTGTGAACTAAAATGTGTTACTCGACAGTGAACTACTCAAAGAGTACCAATTCGCCATCCTTGACGATTAAAACCTTCGCGTCGTAAACCGCATCCCCGTTAGCATCAAAAGAGAATTTACCTAAAATTGTGTCAAGATCTCTGATACTTGCGAGCGCGTCTCGAATCGCGGCGGCGTCGGTTGATTGTGCTTTCGCGATTGCCGCTGCGAGAATATGGAGGGTAGTATACGAACGCGCGGCGTAATTGTTCGGTTCCATGCCGAATTTGGCACTATAATTCTCCACAAACGCTTGATTTCCGGGTGTATCAACAGCCGTACCCCACCCGACAAAGGTTATTGCGCCCTCGGCAGCTGCGCCTGCGGCTTGCACCTCTGTTCCAGTCAATGTACGGATAATAAAAGGAGCGGATATACCGAGTTCGTGCCCTTGGGTGAGGATGCCAGGTTTTTCTGGCGATAAAGAGGAAACAAAAATGACATCGGGATTCAACGCTTGGATTCGGGTTAACTGTTCGGAAAAGTCGGTATCCCCGCCGTGGAAGGTTTCAGTGGCGACCACTTCAATCCCTTTCGCCGCGAGAACCTCCTGTACGGCGGCATCCCCGTCGGTGGAGAAAAGATCGGTTTCATCATAGAGTGTCGCGGCGCGTTGGTAACCGAGTTTTGTGTGTGTTACCGCAATGCCCTCGGGGATGAGTATATTTGTAGTCAGCGCGACGCGAAAAACATAATCTCCAATTGCGCTGAGACCGCGAGCAGAGGATGTCGGACTTATTGCCACCACCTGATTTTCTTGCGCGATCGGAAAAGTCATCTCGGTTTGGCTTGAGGTAGAAGGTCCAAGGATAATAGACACCCCGTCTTGGTGGATCAGTTTATTGAAGGCTTCAACTGCTCCTTCTACGGTACTTCCATCGTCTTCAGTGATAAATTTGAGTTGTCCGCCATTCTGTTGGACGGTATTAATCTCATTGAGTGCCAATTCAAAGCCTTGTGATATTGGGATACCAAATGAGGCACTGAGCCGGCCTGTCAACGGTAAGACGGCACCGATGGAAATATCTGCACTGGTTTCCGTCATCTGCGGCGTGGTAGGTTGGACAATCTGGGAAACGCGATCACACGCGGAAAATCCGACAATTAGTACAGTAATTATAAATAAAAATGTGAATAGTGTGAATTTTTTAGTATTCATAAATAAGGCTCCTATAAGATTTTAGGTATGCATCCCCCGTTTTTCACGCAAAGGTATTGGTGATCCACGGGGTTTTGTAGTGCAAAATTTTAGTTGGCATCCTCAGATGCACAATCTAACAGATGATGCTACAAAGATGGCAACTTGGATGATTATACTTTATGTCAACCAGAAAGTCAACCTATTATCATGGGCTACTGAAAGAGTACCAATTCGCCGTCTTTAACGATCAGAACCTTCGGGTCGTAAACCGCGTCCCCATTAGCATCAAAGGAGAATTTACCTAAAATTGTGTCAAAATCTCTGATACTTGCGAGGGCGTCTCGGAGAGCGACGGCATCGGTTGAGTGTGCCCTCTCGATCGCTTCCGCGAGAATATAAAATGCAGCATACGCTCGCGCTGCAAAGTTGCTAGGTTCCATGCCGAATTGGGTGGTATAATTCTCTACAAACGCTTGATTTCCGGGTGTATCAACAGCAGCACCCCACCCGACAAAGGTTATCGCGCCCTCGGCAGCGGCACCTGCGGCTTGTACATTTTCTGCTGTCAATGTACGCACGATAAAGGGGGCGGATATACCGAGTTCGTGCCCTTGGGTGAGGATGCCAGGCTTTTCTGGGGGTTGAGATGAAACAAAGATAACATCAGGATCCAGTGCCTGGATTCGGGTTAGCTGTTCAGAAAAGTCGGTATCCCCGCTGTGGAAGGTTTCAATGGCGACCACTTCAATCCCTTTCGCCGCGAGGACTTCCTGCACGGAGGCATCCCCGTCGGTGGAAAAGAGATCGGTTTCATCATAGAGTGTAGCGACGCGTTGATAACCAAGTTTCGTTTGTGTTGCTGCAATGCCTTTGGGGATAAGTATATCCGTGGTCAGCGCGATGCGGAACGCAAAATCTCCAATCGCGCTGAGACCCCGGGCAGCGGATGTCGGACTGATTGCGACCACCTGATTTGCTTGTGCAATCGGAAACACTTCCTTCGTGTGCGTTGAAGTCGTAGGTCCAAGGATAACAGACACCCCGTCTTGATGGATCAGTTTATTGAAAGCCGCGACTGCGCCTTCTATCGTGCTCTGATCGTCTTCGACGATAAGCCTGAGTTCGACACCATGAGGGTGGACGGCGTTAATTTCACTGCGTGCCAACTCAAAACTTTGTAAGAGTGGGCTACCGGACGCGTAGCTGAACCGCCCCGTCAACGGTAAAACGACACCGATAGAAATATCTTCACCGACTTCCGTCATCTGAGGCGTGGGGGGTTGAACAATCTGGGAAACTCGGTCACAGGCGGAAAGTCCCAGCATTAGCACAGTAACCGTGAAAAGACAGGCGAACAATGTGAGTTTTTTCGTATTCATAGGATTCCTTTGATGGCATAGGAATATATGCTTTAGTTTGTTGACAGCACACGGAGTGCTTATTATTTTTGACTTCCCAATTGTATCACTTTTGCTCTCAAAATCAAGTTAAAACCCATTCAATTCTATTCCTATATGCTTGATCAATTTTCTGTTCCGTGATACATTATAATGAATTCAAGCGTTAGAACAGACACCCTCATATCAGATGGAACAATATGACAACTGAAGCAAAATCACCTGTCCGCTGGGGAATCCTCAGCACAGCAAATATCGCAACAAAAGTCGCCCGGGCAATTCATCTCGCTCAGGATGCTGATTTAATAGCGGTCGCCAGTCGGACCGAAGAACGTGCCGCTAAGTGGGGACAAGAGCATAATGTCCCTACAACTTACGGCACCTACGACGAACTCCTTGCCGATGACGCACTCGATGCCATCTACATTCCCTTACCACCCTCACTCCACGCCGAATGGACAATCAAAGCCGCCGAACACGGCAAACATATCCTCTGTGAGAAACCGCTCGCGGCAACTACTGACGAGGCTATCGCAATGGCGGATGCCTGTCGCCAAAATGGTGTGCAACTCATGGATGGTGTCATGTGGGTTCACCATGAGCGCACCGCGGCGATGAAACAGAAATTGAGGGACGACACCCTCGGACGACTCCGACGCGTGACAACGGCGTTTACTTTCAATTGGGACACAATTCCTGTCGGGAATATCCGCGCGATGAAGGAGTTCGCAGGTGGAAGTCTCGGAGATTTAGGCTACTACTGTGTCCGCGCCATTCTCTGGGCGTTTGAGGCGATGCCGACACAGGTTTTCGCGACGGCGCGTTACAAAGCCGGTGTGGATTTTAATCTCGCAGGTATCCTCTGGTTCAGCGATGAACGCATCGCTACCTTAGATTGTGGGTTTGATACAGGGCTTCGAAAGTGGTTTGAAGTTGCTGGCACACGTGCCTCAATCGTTTGTGATGATTTCACCGTCCCTACATCTGAGGACTCCGCTCGGTTTTGGGTTCATGGACCCGACGGAAATGAGCAGAACACTACTGAGGGGGGCATCCAAGAGGTCGCAATGGTTGAGCGGTTCTCTCGTATCGTGCAATCTGGGAACCTTGAGGAGGTGTGGAGCGAAGTGGCAGTGAACACAATGCGCGTCTGCGACGCACTCCTTGAATCAGATCAACGTAAAGAAGTAATCAAGTTGTAATACCAGAAACAATAAATCGAGGTTGCTATGAAAATTACAAATATTGAAACGTTTATTGTGGACGCTGGATGGCGTCCATGGACTTTTGTGAAGGTGGAAACCGATGAAGGCATCACCGGCTACGGCGAATGTAGCGACGGCAGGAACCCTAACGGCGTGGTAGGAACGATCAAGGACTTTACCCCGCTGATGGTTGGACGGGATCCACGCCCTTATGAGATGCGGTTTTGGGACATGATTCGTGGCTCTCGACAAAGCCCAGGGGGTATTGCGGCGAAAGCGATCGCAGGCATTGAATGTGCGCTGGTAGATATTAAGGCGAAAGCGTTGGGAATCTCAGTTGTTGAATTGTTCGGTGGACCGACACGCGATGACGTCCGTGTCTACTGGTCGCACTGTGGTTCTTCCCGGGCACGCAACTATGAACTTATTGGTGTGCCGCCCTTAAAAAGTATGGATGACATTGCCGCATTAGGTCGTGAAGTCGTCGAAAGAGGTTTCACTGCACTCAAAACCAACGTCATTTTTCCCGGCGATACCGCATCTGTCCATTTCGGCGGTTTCGGGGGTGGACCCGGTACGACCGATGGGAACGTAACGACTCAAGTACTGCGGCACATCGAAACCTTGATCGGCACTTTCAGAGAAGCCGTAGGTCCCGATGTCAGTATCAACCTCGATCTGAACTTCAACTTTAAACCGGAAGCGTGCATGCGTATCGCCAAAGTCCTTGAGCAGTTTGATATGCTGTGGTTGGAAATAGATATGTACGACCATGAGGCTATCCGGCAAATCAAGGATTCTACGACGACGAAAATATGTACCGGCGAAAACCTTTATTACATGCGCGAATATCTCCCCTATTTTGAATGTCGCGCCGCCGATGTATTCATGATAGACGTGCCGTGGAACGGATTTGCACCCTCAAAGAAAATCGGCGATTTAGCGAATGTGTTCCAACTCAACGTCGCGCCGCACAACTACTACAGCCACCTTGCGACTCACATGAGCGCGAGTCTCTGCGCTGTCCTGCCCAACGTGCGAATCATGGAGATCGATATCGATGATGTTCCGTGGAAAGATGACTTGACGACGCACGTCCCAGACATTACGGATGGCTACATGAAGATCCCGACGCGTCCCGGATGGGGAACCGATCTCAACGAAGAGGTCGCCAAAGCACATCCCTGGCCCGATCGGAGAGGGGAATGGTAGGTAGGGTAACTGCTTGAGCAGACTGGCGAAAGTAGTAAATTTCAGATGTTACCGAATAGCACGGTGCACTTGTGATGATGTTACTGCAAAATAGTAACATCATCTGCACTATGGACAGGATGCGGATTTAGATCGTAGTCAGCATCCAACGGAATATCGTCAAGCAGGACGACGTCCCCTGAACTCGCCGATTGGTGCATGGCGAAAACTGCCTGAACAACGTGCAAATTACTTCGTCCGTGGGTAATAGGCGTTGCTCCAGTGCGTAAACATTCTTGAAAGTGAGCCATGACGTTTCCGAAGGCATCTGGAAACCACGTTCCTTCTATTGACGGTTTAATCTCTCGCACTTCCGGTTCCGTAAGTTGAACGGTCATGTCTTCACTATTTCCGTAGATTGCCCCTTTAGTGCCTTGAATGCGGATTTCTTCATGCGGATGTTGTAAATTGCGTCCAGAATCGGCAAGGAACGCCCAGTTGCACGAAAGCAAGCCTTGGACACCGTTCCGACTCTTGAAAAGCGCGAGGGAAACGGTTTCTCCGTCCTCAATAGAGCGGTTATGTCCGTGTGCTTGACAGTAAACGCTCTCATATTCACCGAACCATTTATAGATGAGTCCGATGTGATGCACTTGCATCGCTGGAATCAGGTGGCGTTCTGGGAACTCGGTGTAGAACCCGTTACAGGTTATCGAGACGTGATAGATTTCGCCGAGGTGTTCAGCGTTGATGTAGGGCTCAATGGCGAGGAAACCCGGAACAAAGCAGGAGTTCTGGTTCACCATGAGTTGCACGTTGTGTTGCTCACAGGTCGCGACTATTTCGACGGCTTGTTGCATCGACATTGAGAACGGCTTTTGGCAGAGAACATGTTTGCCAGCTTCAGCCGCGGCTTTGACGATAGGCGAGCGGATCCATGGCTGTACTGCCATGTCAACCACATCAACATCAGCATCGGCAATCAGGTCAGCGATACAGGTGTATCGTTTATCGATTTGAAACCGTTCTCCGACCTCGTTAAGGCGTTCCGTATCTTTGTCACAGATTGCAGCAACACGTAAGTTTTGGCGTTGATAGCCGAGCAGGTGCTGCTGTCCGATACCTAACCCGATCAAACCGATGCCGAATTCTTGCTTGTTGGTTTCCATTGCGTCGCTTGTCCTCCAACGCATAACCGCGGGATGGTTAAATACCTAACCCTTCGTCAATTTCGCGCTGGTATGTGTTAATTGACTCGTCCAGCATCTGATCCATTTGAACGATTTGTCCCGTTGCGCCGGACTCAAGCATTGAATAGGAAAGCGCGACGGACCGAGTCCCCTGATACGCATCAACCTCAACCTCACTGTTTCCAGCGATAGCTTCAGCGAAGTCCCCATATTCAATGGCGATAATTTTCGGGTCGATTTGGGTAAATGGAAATTCATACTTCCATAACCGGTCTCCGCCGAAAAGGTCTGTTGTGACGGCATCTAAGCGAAAGTCTGGAACGAGATCCAGGAGTCGTTCGTCGTTAATCGGTTCCTGTCCATCAATGTTGAGGGTGATGATTCCACCACTCCGATCGCCGGGGAGTGTCATAGAGCCTTGGGATCCGTGAATCTTGCGAAGCCAACCGCCTTGCCCCCAGGCACCGTGGTCCTCGATATATTGCCCGACAACGCCGTTTTTGAAAGTGAGGGTTGCATAGGCGGCATCCTCTGCGGTCGCCTCGAATTCAGCAGGCATCTTGCGTTGCCATTTTGTATACACCCCAGCGGGGTTAGAGCCGGATTCACCGGTCACTGCGGCAGCATTATATCGGATAGGTTCATGGAGTCGGGTCTGTGCATAGACCGTGTCAACTTCACCAAGAAGATACTCTATCATATCCGCGTAATGGACACCGACATCGAGCAATACACCGCTTTGGTCTTTCTGGTGTCGCCAGACGGAGATAGTCATGCGATTTGTGCCACCGATTGCTTGATGGATGAGAAAACGCGGAGTGCCGATAACTTCTGCATCCAGCAGTGCCTTCGCAAGTCGATTGATTGGGTCACGCCGATAGTTTTCCGCGACACTGAGAATTGCATCGGACGCATCGGCGGCACGACGCATGAGGTTACACGCTCGAACGGTTAACCCCATCGGCTTTTCGACCATGGTGTGCCAACCGCGTTCAAGGGTTTCAATGGCGACGGTGTGATGATACGGCGGCGTAGTTGTTACATCTACAGCATCCACGCCGACTTCGGCAAGTTCTTCCAGACTCCCAACAACAGTAGGTTTCTGACCGAAACGTTCTTCTGCTTGTGCAGCGAGCGATTCGGCATTCGCGAGGACAGGGTCACAAGCACCGACAAGGTCAAACCGCGTCCATCCTACCCGATGAAGTTCTGCTAACCCGTACATGTGTCGGTGTCCCATACCGCCACATCCAACGATTGCCAATCTAATTTTATCCATGCTGTCTCCCTGCATCTGACGCGCTTCGCGCCTACTTTAAATTATTGAGGATTCTTTCTAACCGCTTAAGATCAATCTCCATTTGTGCTGCATTATCACGGTAATATTGGGAACGGTTGATGACCTTCTTTGCATATCTTTTGCCTCTGCTAATAAGAGGACCGCGTATTTTCACCTTAGCAGGACCAACGTTGTACGCTCCGAGTGCCAGAGTCAAATCGTTCAGATGTTTTTCATAAAGCATCTTGAAATAAGTTAAACCAGCGTGCAAGTTTTTGTTCGGGTCAAATCGTTCATCTACCTTCCGATCAAGTTTCGGTTTCCTTCTATTTTTGTACTGTGGCACCTTGAGTCCAAGCTCTCGTCCAGCCTCAGGCATTAGCTGCATTAAACCTGCTGCTCCGTTTTTCGACACGGCGAGTGGGTTGAAATTAGATTCAGTATAAATGATAGCGAGCATGAGTTCTACATCAACGTCGTATTCCCTAGCGATTTGGACCGCCTTGTATTGGTTATTAGCCATCGGTTTTCGGCTTTCGGCTTTTCTGTTGATTGCTGACTGTGACGCAAGCCGCGTGTGGGAAACCTGCGGGACAATGCTGACTGCTGACTGTGAAATGTGTTGTGTGTCTCCAAAAGACATGCCTATTGAAGCGAGATGTCTATGCTTGAAATCATCGTGATTCAAATATGTATAATGGAACTGCTTTCCTAATTGGTTAAGTGAAAATCCTATACTCCAAGATTGAGAAGGGATTCCGTTGCCAAAAGTGAACATTGATCCAACGCGAGCCGCGATCGTTCTATTTCCGATTTCTACGCTTGTACCAAAGCAAGGATGGATAATATCAAGTCGGTTATGCCATCGGATAATCGGGTGAGGCGTTAGGACAGCACCGAGGGCAAGTTGCTGATCGAAGGTTTGTAACACCTGACCATCTCTATGCTGAATGGTTACACCAGCAATATCGCGTAATCGCATCCCAACAGCAAGGTAAGGGTTAAGTTCTGTAAGCACACCAACATCATAATTTTGTGCCCAGAGGCTACCGTAATAAGGTGCTCGACTATACCCTGTGCTGGCACCGAGTTGAAAAGCTCCGAACTTTCTGGCATAGGAGAAAAGTGCTTGATTATTACCGAGTTCGAAACTGCCAATCGGGTTTGCGGTGTGTTCTACGAGAAATCGATCACCGCGGTTTAAATCAAGGAAATTTACGCCAAATGTGCCAATGTATTTGATAGGATAAGCGATGGAGACAGCGCCTTGGGATAGGTCGTAGATTAGGTTTCCATGTTGCAACGTGGCAAGTCCCGCAGGATTCCAGAGAGGACTTGTTGCGTCATCTGCGCTGCTAATAAACGCGCCACTTAACCCAAGGCCGCGCGTACCGACTTCGGGTCTCAGGTTAAGAGGTTCTGATAATGTGTTTTCTTGACTGAGAAAATACCCTAATAATAGAAAAACAAATGCTACGAGTAGCAAACCCTGTTTATGGTATAGTGATGTGATTCGTTGGATTTTCACTTCTGCCTTTGTACCTAATTTCAAAATGTAAATGGGGTCCTGTTGAAATACCAGTGTTCCCGGAAAGCCCAATTACCTTTCCCTTTGAGACAGTTTGCCCAACTCTCACTCTAATACGTGACAAGTGCCCATACCATGTTGTAAAATCGCCCTCGTGTTCGATACCTACGAGCTTACCGTAACCGCCTCTCCGTGCAGCAAAGATGACTCGACCTGCTCGTGAAGCATAAACACGGGTACCCGTGGAGGCACGGAAATCTATACCTTCATGGCGCTGATAGCGGTGAGTCACAGGATGAGGACGATAACCATACTTTGAAGTTACAACTAAAGGGACCCGAAGCGGATTTCCAAAACTGAGACTGTCATCTCGTTGAATACGGATTCTTGTGCCAATCTGGAGGGTGCGAGGTGAAGAAATCCCATTAATTCGCTGAAGGTCTTGCCAGTCAACGTTATGGCGGCGCGCGATACCGGATAATGTGTCCCCAGCTTTCACTCGATACCAAACTCCTTCAACAGGTGCGCCAGGAATTAAGAGTTTTTCCCCGATCTGCAACCGTTTCGTTGGCTGAATACTGTTAGCCTGTATAATCTTTTTCAGAGGTACTTTGTATTTTCGAGAAAGCCCCCACAACGTATCGCCTTTTTGGACCAGATGTTGGTGTCCACGAGCGTTTAGTTCCCCTCCAGAGATTGTCACCACAGATATAACAACTATAAAAATACGAATCAATTTTCTCTTCATTTGATACCCTAAAACAAGGCAGAGCGAAAACAGATCCTGTCGACATATCAAACGAATCTATCGTTGCTTGTGAGGACAGACCTGTTTCTGCGAACTAATCTCTAACGGTTAGCAGAACCGTTTTTGTTTCCGAAAAAATTTGGGTATCGGTATCAATTCCAGAGGTGCCGACTGAAACAACCTCGCTAATCACAGTCACAATCAGTTGGATGACTTCAACTTGAACGTTCTCTCCATTTAATGTCTGAGGAGCAGTCCAAGTGATTGGATTTTCGCTAGAAGCCGAAAGCTTCCCATGCTTTGTAATATTCAGCCAGTTCAACGTGACACTGGTACCTCTAACCCCTTTGACGGAAGCAGCCAGTTCCACCTCTTCACCCGGTTCCACCGTTTTCTTTGTAACGGTGACTTTTACGTCAAGATCGGCTATCTGCCCCGTCGTCTCCTCAGCGTTCAGGTTTCCTGCAAGTTCAACGACATCGTCGGTACTTTCACTACCCTCTGCGGTTGCATCCCCTTCTGATACGGGATTGTTTAGATTACTCCCGCCACAACTCGTGAAACTTAATACGAAACCTACAAGGAGAATGTAAAAAGATATTGTAAGGAATTGGGATTTTCTCATGGCACCAACCTCTCTTCATATTTAGATCAATCGAAACGCTTATGCGTTTCGAGACTAACACGACTACTATTTTATTTCAAAAACGAGTAGCCAAGAGAGTTGGTTACAGAAAATCAGACAGATTCAAAAATAAAATGTTCGGCTGGGAGTACTGATCCCAGCCGGATTAATTGCTTATTTCTTTGTGCTTTCTATTTCCTGACGCAGGAATGCGAGAATATCAGCGATGTCCTGGTCACTAAGGATATCGGGAGCATAGAATGGCATAAGAAACCCGCCACCGCGAATTTTGGTAGCCCAACGCACCATTGTTTTATCAATATCGCGAGGTGCTCTGGAGCGGACGAGTTGCGGACCGATGCCAGCTTTATTCGCTGCTGGATGGCAGACGATGCATGCGCGTCCGAAAAGTGCCCATCCGTTGCTTGGATCACCACTCATAGCACCGATTTTCTCACCTGCTGCTTTTTTCGCATCGTCATCCAGCATCGCAATTTCAAACTGGGGGCCTTTGTTGTCTCCAGAGATAGCTTCGAAATAAGCCATGAGTGCTTCGGCATGCTCTGCTGGAATTGCAGTGGGATTAACCTTATCGCCTGGGACTCGCTGCAAGAAATGCTCATAACAGAAGCCACCGCCGCCAGCTGCGCGTGCGAAATCAGCACCCTTGATCATCCCACCCTTTGCTTCCCCGCGGTGCGGAACACCAACAATACTGTGCCCTGCTCGAATTAGACCGTCTGGATTTGCGGTTTCATCGAAATCCGCGTGGCAGTTTGCGCAGGAAAGTCCGGTTGCGTAACCTTGTCTATTACCCGGTTTAATCGTTCCTTTAAAAGTTGGATCGTGGAAAAGTTCGCGCCCCAATTGCGCTTTGTCTGACATTTGGGCTTGTGTAAGTAGAATAAATCCTACAATCAAAACACCACAGAGGCCAAATGAAACAAATTTACGCATTATGAATCTCCTTTCAAGATAGTAACTCCAAATATTTTACTAAATATGTAATTTATTGTCAAGAAAAAGTTAAAAAATATGTTTTACACTGAATTTTATGCCTGTACAGCCCTGATTCTGGGCAAAAATCGCTTAAATTGATTCTAAAACAGCGATGTAAGGTAAATTTCGATACTGCTGGGCATAGTCGAGACCATACCCAACGACGAAAGTATCTGGAACTTCAAAACCGATATAATCAACAGTCACAGACAGTTGGCGTTGAGACGGTTTATCGAGTAGTGTGCAGACCTTAATGGTTTTCGGGTTCAACGTCTGAAGGTGTTCACGGAGAAAATTTAAAGTCTGTCCAGTATCAACAATATCTTCCACAATGAGGACATGTCGTTCTTTGATATAATCGCTACCGCCATGGATGAGTTGCACAGTCGAAGGATGCGTACTATCGTGGTAACTCATGAGTTGCACAAACTCAAAACGAAGCGCAACGCCTCTCGTTTGACTTTCATCTTGTGCCTTAAAGATAGCCCGCGCAAGATCCGCGAAAAAAAGGACGCTGCCTCTCAGGACACCAAGTAGAACCAACTCCTTGCTCTCATAATCTGTGAATATTTGCGTTCCGAGTTCACGAATACGGTTCTGAAGACAGGATTCAGAAATGAGAACGGATTCAGGAAAAGGTTTAGTCACTGACATAACGTAAATGAAGATATTGCCGCGTGCCAGAGTGAATCTTGAACGGATCACTGGTCGTATAGCCAACGATCCAGAGAACCTGATTGCCACAAACAAGCATCGGAATGCGCTCGCGTTCGTCGCGAGGCACCTTGGCATCTATCAAAAAGTCCTTAATCTTTTTCGTTCCCCGCATACCGTATGGCTGAAACCGGTCCCCTTGCCGTCGATTACGTACTGTAAGCGAAGATGTTTCGAAAGGAGGATCGACGGACGCTCCCCTTACCTTTTCATAATCAAAGAGTGCTTCGTATCTTCCATCGGGTAACTTAAATGTCTCACCAGACCGGATATCACCCAATTCAGCGGTAATTTCTGTATTTAAAGCAGCGATAAACGTTCTACCCGGAACAGCCAACGGATAAGCGAAACTCTCAATTGGAAACGGCGATCTGGAATCTATGTTTACCTCAAAGATAAGAGACTGATATACACGTCGGAATCGCAAACCGTTCGGCAGTGCCAACGCTGCGTTGGGAGTATTCCCGTCGATAACGTTCAGCATTGCTTCGCAATGCGCAAAGTAGAGATCACCCATGCTTCCTAACATTTCAAAGAAACTCAGCCGGAGTACCCGTCTCTGCACTGCGATGTGAAACTGTTGGAACTTCTCTCTGTCCAACACAACAGTCTCTAACGTTGTGAGTGCTTTAGCCCTATCCGGATCTCGGACCTGACAAGTTTTAAAAGCCTTCCACGCAACCTGGTCCAAGTATTCGGATTCGGCCCCTAATACATCAGCGGTCCGGCTTAATCCGGCTTTGATATTCGGATTATAGTCATTTTCGAGTGTCGGTATCAACGCATGACGGATACGATTACGGAGATATCGGGTATCCGTGTTGGTTGAATCGTGTCGTGGGGCTAATCCATTGGACGCAAGGAATTCTTCAATCTGTTGCCGTGTAAATCCGGCGAGTGGTCGAATGAACTTGATATTTCTGACAGGCGTAATTCCTTTCAACCCGGTGGATCCGCTCCCGCGAAAGAGGTTCATCAAAACTGTCTCGGCGGTATCGTCCTGATGGTGTCCTAAGGCTACCTTGGTAGCACCGGTTTGCTTACAAACTTCCTCAAGAAATTCATACCGCGCTCTCCGAGCCGCTGCCTCCACAGAGAGTTTCCATTGCTTTACCAAACGGGGCACGTCAATGCTTTGAATGGTGCAAGACAATTCTAAATGCGCTGCGTGCTGCTGGACAAAGTCCGCATCTGCATCAGCATCCGGACGGAGACAGTGATTTAAATGGGCGACATGAAGTTGGCAGTTGAGTTGCCGGTGTAGGGCGTGCAAACCGTATAGGAGGGCGAGGGAATCCGCACCGCCTGAGACTGCAATAAGCACTGTTTCGCCGTTCTTAATCATTGCGTGCCGCAAAATAAAGCGGTGCATCTGTCGCACAAAGTCGGCTGTCATGAGTTATGCCTATTTTTGACAGCAAGTAGGGGCAGGTCTTGTGCTTGCCCGCATATCTTGCAAGTTGCGCCAAAAAGGCAATGCCGGTGCGGAGAGTCGAACTCCGGACAGCACGATTATGAGTCGTGTGCTCTAAACCACTGAGCTACACCGGCACGTGTCTGAATGGGCATGTAACTTCTGCCCTAAGATTCATGAATTAAGTATAATACATATTACAGGAAAAGTCAAGTGTTTTTGTTTTTCCTTATAAATATGTTATCAAATCGAAAAATCAGAGTGTGAGACAGCGCGATGCGAGAGGTTACGCGGGGGCAGAAAATGTCTTGAACGCGTTCCGAGAAAAGTTCAAGAAGTTGCAGGGGGGGGATTTGAACCCCCGTCCTCCGGGTTATGAGCCCGACGAGCTACCTGGCTGCTCTACCCTGCGGCAAGAATCATTATCCTGAATCATGGTCGAGGGGGGACTTGAACCCCCACACCTTTTTACAGGCGACGGATTTTAAGTCCGTTGTGTCTACCGATTCCACCACTCGACCGCGAATACTTTAATAGTATACATCATCTCCTGATGTTTGTCAACTTTTTTTGACTTTTTTTTCCAAATCGTTTATCATAAAGCATTATGAAAAACATTACACTTGCATCAGGACATGAAATCCCCATATTCGGTTTGGGAACTTGGCAACTCAAAGGCAGGCAGTGTCAGCGCATCGTCAAAGAAGCCGTCGCATTGGGTTATACACATATTGACACGGCATGGATGTACCAAAACCAGCGTGAGATCGGGAAAGCACTCCGCGACATCTCTGTTGATCGTGAGGAAATCTTTCTGACTACCAAAATTTGGGGTACCCATCTCAAATATGCCGAAGTTCTTTCGCAATTTGAGGAATGTCTCAACGATTTGCAGATGGATTACGTCGATCTGTTATTGATTCACCATCCAAGCGATTCTGTTCCGGTTGCCGAAACTTTAGAGGCTTTCTACAAGCTTCATGGAGCCGGTAGCGTCAGGAGCATCGGCATCAGCAACTTTAGCATTGCTCAGGTAGAAGAGGCGTGTGAAGTCTCCGAACTCCCGATTTGCACGAATCAGGTGGAATACCATGTGCGCAGAAACCGATCAGAATTGCGAGACTACTGCCACGGACGCAATGTTGTGATGACAGCACACCGTCCGCTTGCTGTTGGGGATCTTGCCGGTGATACAGTCCTGCGTGGTATTGGAGAGAATCACGGAAAGACTGCGGCACAGGTAGCACTCCGGTGGTTGGTGCAGCAGGACATCATCACAATCCCGAAATCGGGTTCGGTGCCGCATTTACGCGAGAATTTAGATGTCTTTGAATGGCAATTGACTGACGAAGAGATGCATACACTTGATACCGAAATGTAAAATTAGCAGTCAGTTGTCAGTAAAGAGGTGTTTGTTAAACCTAAGCGCGTAGCCCGTAAGCGTAGCGGAGGGCGGATCTACGTAAAGGCACTTCAATTATCAAATCCACCTGACCGAACCGTAAGGTAAAATTAAAAAATGAAATTTGGGCTATTTTATGAGCATCAGATTCCGCGCCCGTGGCACGATGGCGCAGAGCATAAACTCTTCCAAGATGCGTTAGCACAGGTAGAATTGGCGGATACACTTGGATTCGACTATATCTGGGAAGTTGAACACCATTTCCTTGAGGAGTATTCACACTCTTCGGCACCAGAGGTATTTCTCGCAGCGTGTAGCCAGCGGACAACACAGATTCGATTGGGGCACGGAATAGTACTGATGCCTCCAGCTTACAATCATCCTGCACGGGTCGCTGAGCGCATCGCCACGCTTGACCTCGTCTCAAATGGACGTGTAGAGTGGGGCACGGGGGAATCTGCCTCACGTATGGAACTCGATGGGTTCAACGTTGATCCGAAATGTAAACGTGAGATGTGGGCGGAATGCACACGCGAAACCGCGAAAATGATGAGTCAATCCCCTTACGCGGGATATGAGGGACAGTATTTTTCCATGCCGACCCGCAACGTCGTTCCAAAACCCTTGCAAACACCACATCCACCACCATGGGTAGCCTGCTCCAGCCGCGATAGCCTTCGATACGCCGCCAGATATGGCCTCGGCGCGTTAACCTTTGCATTTGTCGATGCAAACGAAGCGAAATTCTGGGTCGAAGAGTATTATGAGATTTTCGAGAAGGAGTGTGAACCCTTGACACAGCGCGTGAACCCTAACATCGCTATGGTGTCAGGTTTTTCATGCCATGCCGATGAGGAGGTTGCCGTTGCCCGCGGTTTAGACGGTTTGCGCTTTTTCCGATTTGGGCTTGCGCATTACTATCACAACGGTTCGCAAATACCGGGGGAAACCGATATTTGGCAGTTATATAAACAGACACCACAGGATCCGGCTGAAGGTAGAGCAGGGATCGGCACGCCAGACCAGGTCCGTGAACACTTAGAGATAATGGAAGACGCTGGTGTGGACCAAGTCGTCTTCATCCAGCAGGCAGGCGCGAACCTTCATGAGGATATATGTGAATCACTGGAACTCTTTGCGGAACGTGTCCTCCCAGATTTCAAAGCGCGAGACGCAACACACGTTGCGAAAAAAAATGAACGATTCGCTGAGGCAACGGAGAGGGCAGAAGGACGAAAACCGGCTTTGACGTCTCTCAGCGAGATCCCGATTGTGGATTCTTATCCGGTTCTCAAGCGGAAATTAGAGGAAAAAACGGAAGAAGCGAATAACAACGAGATGAGTGAGGATGGTGAGAAGTTTTTGTTGTCAATAGAGGGTGGCAAACGAGTTTTAAATGATTGAGTCTGGTCACTGTTCCATTACATTCCGCAGTGGTGCTTGGTTAATTCTGACGCGACTGAGGGAATGTACGGTTTTTAAAATTTTTATCCACTCATCATCCAGAGGCGGTTAGGCTTAACCAAAAACCATCGCGAAACATAGTGGAGCGATGAGAAGAAGCATATCGTTAAAAAAATGAAGAACGTATTGGTAATTGACGACGACGAAAAAATCTGTTGGGCATTTGAGCAATTCTTAGAGAGCGAGGGCTATCGCCCGGGTACTGCGAACAATGCCGAGGAAGGCTTGCGCCGCATCGCCGCTGATAAACCCGATGTCGTCTTACTCGATGTGAAATTACCCGGAATGAGTGGTTTGGAGGCGTTAGGCGAAATTAAGGAGCACCATCCCTGGGTAATTGTCGTTATCATCACGGCTTATGACGATGTGGAGACAACAATAGAAGCAATGCGCCTGCAGGCATTCGATTTCGTCCCGAAGCCGATTGATCTGGATATCGTCAAGAGTGTTCTGGAACGTGCTTTCCGGACACAATCCGTTCGAAGTACTTTGCCTGTGGAAACAGCAGACGAATCGCCAACGGCACAGAGCGGACACCGATTGGTTGGAAAAAGCAGCCAGATGCGTGAAATCTACAAGCTCATCGGAATTATGGCGAGCAATACGATGACTGTGCTGATCGAAGGTGAAACGGGGACAGGCAAGGATCTGGTTGCCCGCGCGATCCACACTGGCAGTTCCCGGAAGGAAGCCCCGTTCGTCCCTGTTGATTGTGGAGCCCTGCCGGATGAACTCTTAGAGAGTGAACTGTTTGGTTACGAAGCAGGAGCGTTCACGGGTGCGAAATCAGAAGGGAAACCCGGACGGTTTGAATTGGCGAATGGCGGCACGCTTTTTCTTGATGAAGTCGGTAACATGACCCCAACATCACAGGTGAAATTGCTTCGGGCTTTGCAAACACAAGAGATCGAACGGTTAGGCGGAACGCGGCGGCTTAAAGTGGATGTGCGTGTTATCGCTGCCACGAATCAGGAACTCAGTGAGATGGTGAAGCGCGGGCAGTTCCGAGAGGATCTCTATTACCGTTTCAAACGCATCGCACTCCACCTTCCACCGTTACGGGAACGCCAAGAGGACATTCCGCTACTGATTACGCATTTCCTGCAACTCATACAGGAGGAACTGGGTAAACCGATCCGCGGTATCTCTAAAGAGGGGATGGAATTGCTGCAAGACTACCCGTGGCCCGGCAACGTTCGTGAGTTGGAAAACTGCATCCGAAGCGCGGGAACACTCTGCCGTGCAGATGTGATTCTGCCAGACGACCTACCGTCAGAAATCCGGACGGGACATCAGATAGATGCTACCAGTGTCTCACAACTGGAAGTGTCCCTACAATCTGTTTTACAAGACATGACAAAGGACGCTATCGCTCAAGGAAAACGGGGACTCTACGAGGAGGTAGTTGCTCTGTTAGATAAAGTTCTCATTGAACTGGTATCAGATGAATTTTCGGGTAACCACAGCAAGACAGCAGACTTACTCGGCATGAGTCGGACGACGCTTTTGAAGAAGATTAAGCAAAGCCATAACCGTTGATCCGTGACAGTTTCCATTTTTCTGACTGTTGACAGCCATAAAAGCGCGTAAGCCCAACCAACGGGCCGGGCTGGATATACGGGGATGAACGTTCTTTATCCAACGCCTCTGAACGAACCGCAAGGTACAATTAAAATGATTCGGATTGCACATCGTGGGGCATCGGGAAGTGCCCCGGAAAATACGCTCACGGCATTCAAGAAGGCAATCGAAATTGGTGTGGATGCGGTTGAGCTTGATTTACACGGAACCGCCGATGGCGAGGTCGTGGTGATACACGATGCCTCCTTGGATCGAACGACGAACGACCGTGGACGTGTCAATCAAGCCACTTTAGAAACGATTCAACGTGCTGATGCTGGCGGATGGTTCGCTCCTGAATTTGTTGGTGAACCGGTGCCGACGCTCGTTGAGGCATTGGAATGCATTGCAAAACAAACGATTGCGGTTTTAGAAATTAAAGATCCTTTGATAGCAGAACCAGTCATCGCAAAAATCCGCGAGACCCAGACACAAGATCTTGCCGTTATTATCTCCTTCCATACCACTGTTTTACAGACTGTTCGTTCATTAGAACCTCGCATTCCAACGGGGTGGCTCATCGGGAATCACAACAACCATGTCTCTCCTGTACAGTTGTGCCAGCAACTCGGAGAACTCGGTAGCAACCTACTGAATGTCAATCACCAACTCATTACAGCGGAATTCGCTTACGAAGTCCAACGGCGGGGTATCGCACTCTGGTGTTGGACTGTTGACGACATCTCCCGTATGCGTGAAATGAAGGCATTCGGTGTGCAGGGTATCACTTCAAATTACCCTGAACATTTCGACAAAGTTTAGGGCTTGTTGGACACGTTCAATGCCTGTGCTTATCTCTGTCGCCAGAACGCAAGCGCAATATACACAAGAATTGGGTAAGACAACAATGCAGTTGACCAGGCGATTCCCTCTAACCCCCAATATTGCATGAAAATCCAATTGAGAAAAGGATTTAAGATAAGCCTGATAAGTGTTGCCGTGACAACAGTCCGATGTGCCTGACGTGCGAGATGTGCACGGATGAGCAGACGACTGATTAAACGCGGAAGCATTCCTAATAGATAGATGCCGAGTAGCGAAGCGATATGTGCCTGTCCCACCTCGGACAACTCACCGTGTCCATACAATAGGGTAACAATATCCACTCGGAATAGGTAAAAGCCGATTAGAAATGGTACCATCAGGATCAATAACACGACGACACTTTGCAAAACACTTCGCTGTAACTGCGTCTCGGTAGGAGGGAACTCCGATTCCCAACCTGTTTTTAAACCCTTTCCAGATTGAGAATCGGGGGACGATATCTTTGCCCAATGCGACAGTAAGATTGGCAGCGTTACGCCTGTGAGTGTTTCGGGGATGGCACACAGACGGAGCGCGTAATCCAATTTCGAGACGGAGCTTGTTCCCAACGTACTTGCCATGCCTCTGTCAACGACTGGGTTTAATCCGTCTGAGATCGCCGCGCCCATCATCAGTAGACATTGCCGCAAGAATTGCGTCGTGTAGGGTGTTGTCTGCCAACTGAGTTTGAGATGAAGTGCGGATAGATTCAAAACGGTACAGCATCGTCGAAATAGGAGAAGCAATTGGAAAAGTTCGCCGATGATCAGGGCAAGCGGTATGCTAAACCAGGTCAGAAACGGCTTGCATAGGTATATAACGCCGATAACAAGGATAGCACGGAGTCCTTGTGCAATGACGGGCAGATGGAAGGCTTGATAGGTGTCTAAAATTGCCTTGAGCATCCAGCGGATTGCGGCAATGATAGTAAAGCAGAGGAATCCACATACAATACCGATTGTCGTAGAGGATGGGAGTCCCGCGTTCGATAGAAAAAGTTGGGAAACAATCCATGAAAGGGAAACGAGAAGGCAGCAAAGTCCCGGCATGGATATAATGTATTGGGAAAAAATGGATTGTACACAACGTTGTGCCTCGGTTTCGCCTTTCGCACGGGCTTCGGCTAACATCGGAACGAGAACAGAATAGGCGGAGGCGGCACTGAGCAATTCTATCAGGAATACGGCGATGCCCCAGTAGTAGTAGATAAAATCCATTTCTGCTGGGTCGCCGAACCAATTGGCGAGAACGACGTAGATGAGAAGTGTTCCCGCACGTCCAATCAGACTCAGTGGTGTAATGATAAGGATGTTCTTGAGGAGGGAGGCTTGAGACTGGGGTGCATGCGTAGACATGACGTGATTGAGGAGCTACTCACGTACCTGACCGTCTCCGTAGACGATATACTTATAAGTCGTCAACCCTTCAAGTCCCATCGGTCCACGGGAGTGGAGTTTTTGTGTACTAATCCCGACCTCTGCACCTAATCCAAATTCATAGCCGTCGGTGAAAACCGTGCTGGCGTTGACGTAGACTGCCGCGGAGTCCACCTCTTTGATAAACCGTTGCGCCGCGCTGTAACTTTCGGTGATAATCGCATCGGAATGATGTGAACCGTAAGTTTCAATGTGATCAATTGCGGTGTCCATGTCATCTACAACTCGAACGGATAAGATGTAATCGAGGTATTCTGTCCGCCAATCTTCTTCGGTTGCCGGTTTCGCGGTAGGATAAATCTGCTGCGTTCGTTCGCACCCGCGGATTTCAACATCGGCACCCTGTAACTTGTCACAGAGAATAGGAAGGAATGTCTCGGCGGCATCGGTATGAACAAGGAGCGTCTCTAAGGCATTACAGACAGCGACCTTGTAGCCAACCTTCGCATTCATGCAGATCTTGGTCGCCATATCAAGGTCGGCGGCTTCGTCGACGTAGATATGACAGATGCCGTCGGCATGTCCTAATACCGGGACATCGGATTTTTTCATTAAAAACTGGACGAATTCGTTGCTGCCGCGTGGAATGATGAGATCAACGTCGTCTGGCAATCGGATGAGTTCATAAACCGCTTGGCGATCGGTCGTGTTAACGAACTGGATGGCATCTGGCACGCCTTCTGCAGCAGCGGTCTTGCTGAGGATCTCCGCAAGCGTCGCGTTGGAGTTAATGGCTTCGGAACCGCCCCGGAGGATAACCCCGTTTCCTGATTTGATGCAGAGTGCTGATACCTCAACAGTAACATCGGGTCGCGATTCATATACCACAGCGACGACACCGATAGGGACACGGACTGTGCCAATTTTAAGCCCATTGGGGCGTTCCCCCATACTAATGACCGCGCCAATCGGATCGGGGAGTGCAGCGACTTGACGAAGATTGTCCACCATCCGTTCAATCTTCTGATCGTCCAATAGAAGGCGTTGCATGAGTGGGGCAGCGAGTCCAGTTTTTTCGCCTTTTTCGAGATCAATACGATTTGCTTCCTGAATTTTATCTTTGGAATTCTGCAGGCTTTCAGCCATTGCTAAGAGCGCATGGTTTCGGACATCGGCAGAACTTCGCGATAAAACACGCATCGCCGATTTTGCCTTTCGTGCCTGCGATTGGATCAATTCTTGGATATTTTCGTTCATATTTTTAATTATTCCTTGCGGTTCGGTGAGGTGGGTTTGGATATTTCATGTTCCTTTCCGTATATCCGCCTGCGCCGGTGTTGCATCTTGCGTTTCTGATTTTTTTATTATTCCTTTAAGAAGTTGTAATGAAAATGGATGTTAGTATTCTAACATGCAGATTGAAAAATTTTCAAGACGGTTTAAAAATCCAATGTTCACTGGTCGTGTTTGGAGAGCAGTGTCAGTCGAGTAGGACCAAATTATCTCGATGTATGATTTCATCGTAATCTCGGTAGCCGAGAATATTCTCAATGTGTTTCGTGTGTTTTCCTGCGAGTTTGGCAGTCTCTGAGGCGTTATAGTTCACCAAGCCGCGTGCGAATTCCGTGCCGTTTTCGGTGAGGCACGAGACCGTATCGCTATAGTCAAAATCACCGTCAACGCGTCGGACACCAGCAGGTAGTAGGCTTTTACCACCTTGCACGAGCGCGTCACGTGCACCGTTATCCACAAAGAGTCTGCCCTTAGGCGGACGCGAATAGGCGATCCACCGTTTCCTTCCAGAGATACGAGCATTTGGAAGGAATAACGTTCCAAGGAGTTCACCTTTCAATATCCGTGTTACGACAAGCGGTTCCTGCCCGTATGCCATCACCATCATCTCGCCAGATCCGGTGACGATATCAGCGGCTTGCAATTTCGTCACCATCCCACCGGTACCGCTTGTTGTGCCGGCTCGTCCGGCGGCTTTCCAGATTCCTTCTGAGATAGTCGGAACAGTGTGGATCAATTCTGAGTTCGGGTCGTGTCTGGGGTCTGCGGTGTAAAAACCGGCTTGGTCTGAAAGAATAACGAGGAGTTGCGCTTGGGCGAGGTTCGTTACATAAGCAGAGAGGGTGTCGTTATCACCAACCCGAATCTCGTCTACAGCGACGGTGTCATTTTCGTTGATAATCGGAATCACGCCGAGATATAGGAGTGCTCGGAGCGTATCGTTCATGCGAGTATAACGTTTCCGATTTGAGAAATCGTCGCGTGTGAGGAGCATGAGTGCGGTCTGCTGTCCGTAGTTGCGAAATAACTCCTCGTAGAATGCCATCAGTTGGATCTGTCCGACAGCGGCGGAGGCTTGTAAAAGGGGTATCGTCTGCGGGCGTTGTTTCATGCCGAGTCGGGGCCAGCCCGCAGCGATCGCCCCAGATGTAACAAGGATAACCTCCACACCGTCCTGTTTAACGAGCGCTAAATCGTGGACAAGCCCATGGAGCGCATCTTCGTTGAGATGTGCTCCTTCGGAAATAGTACTGCTGCCAACCTTTACGACAATGCGTTTCACGTCTGCCAAACAGGCACGCTGTTCAACTGGATCGCATTGCTCGTGGGCTATAGGTGAACTCGAATTCATCAATCTGAATGGTATCTCCTTCAACGGCACCGGCGCGTTCCAGTGCGTTAATCACTCCCATCCTTTTCAGTTTTCGATACAACAGAATTAGTGCTTGCTCGTTTTCCATGTCGGTCATGAGGACAGCGCGACGGGGTTCCTCACCGCTGATAGCAAATCCTTCTTGGGTTTCAGCGAGTTCAAACCGTGCGCGTGGCTCTGGTGGAAGTTCCTGCTCAAGGATAATGGTCGTCTCTGCTTCCTTTTGGGCGCGTGTTGCAAGGTATTGTAAGGAACGGTATGCTTGCTGTATGAGTGCGTTCACACCCTCACCTGTAACTGCGGAGATAGGGAAGACTTTGCGCTTACCGAAATATTCTTGGACGCGTTCCAAATTCGCCGCCGCGTCTGGCATATCTATCTTATTCAGGGCAATAATTTGCGGGAGTTTCGTCAACAGTTCGTTGTAATGTTCCAGTTCAAGGTTAAGTTGTTCGTAATCTTCAATCGGATCCCGTCCATCTGTCGCACTCAGATCGATGACATGAATAAGCATTTTTGTGCGTTCAATGTGGCGCAAAAATTGATGTCCCAAGCCTGCCCCTTTGTGCGCACCTTCTATCAACCCAGGGATGTCGGCGAGGACGAAGTTCTGCTCCCGATTGATGCGGACAACCCCTAAATTCGGGCGGAGTGTGGTGAAGGGATAGGCGGCGATTTTCGGGGTCGCAGCAGACGTTCGCGCCAGCAGTGTCGATTTACCGGCGTTTGGGTAGCCTACCAATCCGACATCGGCAATGAGTTTGACTTCTAGGCTTATTTCGCGTTCTTCTCCGGGTTCCCCTTTTTCCGCAACGCGTGGTGCCTGAAAGGTGCTACTTTTAAAACGGGCATTGCCTTTGCCTCCAACGCCGCCACGTGCGACGACAACGGTTTCATCGGGTTCGGTCAGATCTGAAAGCAATTCGGCTGTTTCTGAATCTCTGACAATGGTCCCGGCAGGGACTCTCACAATACAATCCGCACCATCGGCACCGTCTCGTTGTTTCCCAGTGCCGTGCCCACCGTTTTCGGCGACCTGACGTGGGTTATGACGTAGATCGATCAGCGTGCTCATCCCAAGGGTAGCGACGAGGAGGACGTTACCACCGTTACCACCGTCTCCGCCATCGGGACCACCACGAGGGACGTATTTCTCTCGGCGGAAACTGATGCATCCGTTCCCGCCATCGCCTGCTTTGACCTGAATCCTTGCCGTGTCCATAGGTTACGCTCTTTAAAGGATAAGGGTTGTATTCTGACCGTTTGCTGTGTCAACCAAAGCATCTTGGCACTATAATACACTTAGATATGAACGACTCTCTATTAATTATACCCAACTCTGCAGCGGTTTGCAACCCTTTGGGATATTTATGGCAGGGATGTTCAATTCTTCTGTAGGAGATGGAAATCTCAAGCGAAACACTCCGATTCCCGATTTTGGAAAATCTCGCCAGCTAAGCGGTTGTCGGACATCGGACACGATCGGTTTATGGAGGAAGAGGAGGACGATTCAGTTGCATGTTTGTTGGCTAGTTTGATATTCTGTTATCTTAATGAGATCTTCTATATTTCCAACCCTAAGGTAATGGGTATTGGGTCCTACAAGACAGGTTAATCTTGGATGACGAAGCAAAGTAATAGTAATAACATTATTGGTGTTGTCCTTGCATGCGGACCAATGTTGATGTGCCCTTATCTGAGTCCTTGCCATATCCGAGTAGGCGGTTACAGTTAGTGGCTCCTCACCTGTTGGGCAGGCATTATCATCGTGCGGTCCTATGGATATTCTTAAATCTATAACATTACTGGGCATATCGGTGATAATATCCGTCTGGGATTCACCTCGAACTTGAATCGTTGTTTGATTATTACCGTTTCCATTCCCGTTTCCATTGCCATTACTGTTCCCATTGCCATTACCATTTCCGTTGCCGTTGCTGTTATTTACGCCGTCATTATTTACGCCGTCGTTATTTATGCCGTCATTATTTACGCCGTCATTATTTATGCCGTCGTTATTTATGCCGTCGTTGTTTACACCACCGTTGTTTACGTCATTATTGCCGCCGTTGTTGCGGAGCGTGTTTCCGCCGTTGTTTCCGTTGCCTTGGTTTCCGCTACCTTGATTGCCTTGTTGTATCGCTAATAGTTCTAATAGTTCGGAAGTATCCGTTTGCCTCTCTGCCCGTAGAACGAGTTTGCCTTCATAATAGAACTCGTAAACAATACTTCTTTCATGAATATGGATGATGGGGGCGTTTGCACCAGGGTTTCCCGATGGTCCTTGAAGTCCCGGTATTCCCGGTGTTCCCGGTGGTCCTTGGGTTCCCGGTGGTCCTTGAGGTCCCGGCACAATCTTTACGCAAATGGAATCAAACCCGACAAGCAGGCAGGAGGTGTCCTCACCAACTGAGTGACGATACCGGTCTACATCATCAACCGTTAATATGGGACCTGTATAAGGGAGTTCGCAGCCAATGAAAGCCAGGGACATTATAAAAATTGCGATGCGCAATTTTTGCATCAATTACCTCCATTCTTATTTTACGGGACTTCTTAAAAAGCCCAATACTTTAGCGTTGAGTCTGTCCCAGTTTGCTTGTGCTGTATCAAAAACATTCTGGTGGAGCCATAATAAGACGGTGGACTCCTTGAGAAAATCGCAGTCGCGATGAAACCGAAGCTCACGCCTTTAGGCGTTGGGTAGCATCACAGAGGAATCAGTTGGAACGTAGACGTTAACGGAGTTGCACTCGCTTGATTGCCTATCATTGTGAATATTGCCTTATGGTTGGGGAATAAACCGGGGACGCTAATAACCATTTCATTTAATTGCGATGCAACGAAGAATTGAAGGGCATCTCCGCTGGGACCGCCTTTAGTCTGTGCAACACGTCTGATTACGGGGATTAAATTACCGCTCTCATCTAATATCAGATTATCATTTTCATCTTTCTCGTATGCCGTCGTAAGGTCGTACACGAAGCCGTTTTCATCCCTTGTGTATACTCTGACCTGAAGTCCGGTGTCCACATTAAAATTTGTTCCTGCCCCCACAGGTGTATCACCGAGTCCGTCACCATCTGTATCTGGGTGGGTTATCCACATGATCCACCCTACTTCCTTAGATGTATCAATATTACCTGACTGTTCTGTTGGCACCGTCAGATCATCGTTGTTGCCGCCCTCTTGATTGTCTTCTTGTGCGGCTAATAATTCTAAGAGTTCGGAGGTGTCCGCTTGCTTCTCTGCACGCAAAATTAATTTGTCATCATGATAGAAATCGTAAAGGATGCTCTGTGAGTGAATGTGGATGATAGACGCGTTAGTGCCTGGTATTCCCGGTGGGCCGGGCGGTCCTTGGGGTCCTTGGGGGCCTTGGGGGCCTTGGGGTCCTTGGGGGCCTCTGGCTCCCGGAGTGAGTTTTACACAGAGAGAGTCAAATCCGTCTTGCAGGCAGACAGCGTCCTCACCAGTCGCGTGAAGATACTGGTCTACATCATCAACCGTTAGCATGTGACCTGTATACGGAATGTCACACCCAACGACACTCAGAGACGCTATAAAAATTGCGATGCGCAATTTTTGCATCAATTACCTCCATTCTTATTTTATTGAAACGTGGGTGCTACCAGCCAATGAATGGTTGCAAAGCAATCCGTTTAACCTTAAGAAATATATGATTTCTTCAATTCATTAGCCAATTGGGTGGTGCTAAATGACCTTAAAACCCACAGTTGTTATTGCCTCCGTGAGATTTGCCAGTGTAACACGCGAGGCATCGAAATGAACGACAGCCTCGTTTTTACGTAAGCTTACCTTCGCACGCCGAACCCCTGGAAGTTCGGTAAGTGCATCGGTTACGGTTTTGACACAATGTTGACATGACATTCCGCCGATTTTTAATTTCGTTTTGTCCATGATGTTATGCCTTTGTAGGGAAACTGTACTTGCACGATGGACAGATTTGCGTATGTGTACGAATTGCCAACCCACACTCAGGACAAATACGTTTCATCCGCCAACGTTCAACAAGACGGGACACAATAACAATTCCGAAAAAAAGGATAATGAGAAATGTAACTTCCCAAAAACCGATAGACATCCTTTACTCCCCGCCGTTCTTTAACGCAATAGGGAAAACCCGCAGACCCTACGAGACACTTAATCCGCGTAAGGTTGCGAGGTTCGTTTCGTGCATTGTTTCCATTTGTGGTGTTTCAATGATGAGTGGAATTTCCGAGAACCGGGAATCGTTGAGGATATAAACGAATGCGGCTGCACCGATATTGCCATCGCCGATGTGTTCGTGCCGGTCCACACGACTCTGATAGGTTGATTTTGCGTCGTTGAGGTGAAAAGCTTTTAATCGCGCCAAGCCGATAATTTCGTCAAACTGATTAAATGTTGCTTCACAATTAGCATCAGTCCGTAGGTCATAGCCAGCAGCAAAAACATGACAGGTATCTAAACAAACCCCAAACCGATCTGGGTATTTCGACATACCGATGACATCACGCAAGTGTTCAAAGCAGTAGCCAAGGTTCGTACCTTGACCAGCGGTCGTTTCGAGGAGAATTGTGACATCCGGGGCATTGACGTTTTCAAATAGAAAATCGAAGCTTTCGCTTAACACCTTTAAGCCGAACGCCTCACCTTCGCCGAGATGTGCGCCGAGGTGTGTTACGATGTAGCGGAGACCGAGTGTATCCGCAAGTTCCATTTGTTCTTGGAACTGTTGGCGTGATTTTTCACGGACTTCTGTTTTCGGTGAAGCGAGATTGCTCAAGTGAATATCATGAACAATTACATCTCCGATCGGAGATGTTGCCCAAGCATCACGAAACTTTTCAATTACGACAGAGGTCGGCGGTTTTGCTACCCATCGGTTTGGGTTTCTCAAGAAGATTTGGATTGTGTCGCAGTGAAGTTTATCGCCATTTGCAATGGCGTTATGTAAGCCGCCTGAAGTAGATACGTGTGCGCCGAGGATCATATTTTTACAAGTTTCGGGTGTTTATGATTGGATGTTTCCGACACCGAAATTGGTATCTCACTATGCGTCTGTAATTAGACCAATTTAGTACCGCATATCGTTAAAGATACCACAAAAAAGCAACGAAGTCAAACAAAATGCGTTTAAAATACGCTACAGGGGAATATTTGTCCAAAAATGTTTAGAAATCTAATTGCATCTATTTTTGTGCGCTCAACCCATTCCATGCTGGCGGGCATTAAGGCTGTAACCGAACCACAAATAGATTAAACTTCAAGTAGACATACCAAATGATTATATTAAGAGAAAAATCGACCAATAACAATGCGCTAACATGATTATATGAGCAAGTTTCGTGCCAAGACCTAAAATAAAATATATCTGCGCGTCATAATTGCCGAAATTCCAAGCGTATTTTGTGTTGTGATGCGTTTGAAACACAGACACCTACAGGGCTCATCAGAGTAGAGGTGAGTAACCAATTTCCTCTCTGAAAAAACTACCACTGCTAAAGGAGTGGGAACTGTTTATAATTCAATTATCATCGTAACGCAAAAATTGAATACGAATCCACAAAATGCGTATGGTATACCGCAGGAATTGCCGAATTGAAAGATACCACTATCGGATAATATGAAGTTGGGAAATTATCAATTGATGAGACCTTACTACGGATGAACTACTGTCTTGACGCCAAGCCCTGCACCCGCATTATCAAATGCGGCTAAACCTTGTTCAATTGGAAACCGATCTGTTAATAAAGGTTCAAAATTGAGTGCTTTTTCTATCAGGAGTTGCCGCGATTCTTCAAGACTGGCGCGGGAAAACGCCCACGAAGCCATGAGTTTATGACCCGCATAGTGGAATTCTTCTAAGTTAATATTAAGCGTTTCGCCATCCGGAGCGAGTCCAAAGAAGTTGACGCAGCCCCCTCGGCGGACAATATCAAAAGCGAATGCAATCGCGGACGCCTTGTTGGTTGTCGATGAGATAACAGTATCAACACCCCCGTGAGTGATCTCTTGAAGTTCCGTGACCGCCTCGGGCGAGGCATCAAAAGTCAGATCGGCACCGAGTATTTTGGCGGCAGTCCTACGGTGAGTCAGCGGTTCAAACACATAGGTTGCCAAACCCGCTCGCTTCGCCAATTGCGTGAACAGTAAGCCGATGGGACCGGCACCCAGAATCGCGACGGAATCCTTGAAAAGGGTTTCCCTCATCGCATTCAGACAGCAGCCCAACGGTTCCAGAAAGAGCAACTCTTCAGGCGGAATGCTATCTGGGACGCGGATAAGCTTACCTGTATCCACACCGTGTTTTGGCATCCGCATATACTCGGCGTAACCGCCATCAATGTCGTGTCCGATGCCCTCAATGGTATTGCAGTATTTGTCCAGATCGTTCTGGCATTCGGAACATACACCGCAGGAAAGCATCGGATTGACAGTAACCCGTTCCCCGATTTTCACATCAGGGTGTCGGCTCTCTACCACTACGCCTGCAAGTTCATGTCCCATCACAACAGGTGGCGCGTAATCCGATACATCGCCACGCAACGCCGCAAGGTCAGACGCACAAATACCGCAGAGTTCTATCTCAATGAGCACATCTCCCGTAGTAAGCGTGGGGATAGGTTTCTCATGAATACGTAATTGCTGAATTTTCTCAAAAACAATCGCTTTCATATTTTTAATGATGGGCTTCTGGGCCGCTGCGTCCGTTGTCCTTGCGGGTTTCCTGTCATTCTCAACGTGGTTGGAGTCCGTAACGGTATTATAGTAGCGTCAATAATTGCTTGGACACCTCTATTGTAGCGCAAACTTTATGAAGATTAATTTGTTAATATGGTAAACCAGAAAAATAAATAAACATTTTCCCCTATCCGGTAGGTGCGGTTTTGCTGCGTACTCGCCCAAATGCGACGTGCATTCTAACCGCACCGGTTCTGAATGTCTAATTAATTCTAAAATCTACCGTAGTTTGCGTACCATTCCTGAAGGAAAAATTAAAATTCATAAGGCACTGTTTCTGCCTGATGGGTCTTGGCAGATTTTTCCGCCAAATCCATGATAGCGATGACGCGCCGCGCTGACTCCGGTGTCACAAGCAACGGTGTGCCATCGTTCAAATGAGCGACAATATTTTCATAGTAAGTAGGTCCGGGTCTGCGATGGTAACCGACCTGCTGCTCTTTGGGATGTCCCTCGACTTCGGATAAGACTTTGAACCCGCCATCTCCATCGGTAATCGCGCCGTGTGAGCCGAGCAGTTTCCACCGGGATCCCCCAATTTTCGCGATGTTAGACATCTGGATGTTTGCCGCCGCTCCGTCTGCAACCACCTCTCCGCCTGCAAACCGAACAATGGCTTGGACATGGTCCTCGTTCGTAATATCGTCCCAGACGAGGTTCGGTTGATAGAAGCCGGTGACGTTGATCATCGGTGCCTCAAGGACATTGAGCAGCCAGTCGAGGTAGTGGGCGCCCCAGTCATAGAATTGTCCACCGGAGATCGCCTTGACACTGCGCCACCAATCTGGATTGGGTCTGCCATAGCCGCCACCCCACATCTCAACACTAAAGACTTTGCCGATAACACCGGAGTGAACGAGTTCACGAAGCGTCCAGAAGTCGGCATCCCACCGTCGGTTGTGATGAACGGACAACATAACGCCGTTCTCTTCGGCGGTCGTAATCATTTCAGTGGCTTCTGCGATTGTGACGCACATCGGTTTCTCGACAACGACATGCTTGCCTGCTTTAAGACCGGCGACAGTCGGACCACAGTGCAAACTATGGGGAAGGACATTCGCGATAAGATCGACGCCATCGTCCGCATTGAGGTCTTCAACCGAGTTATAGGTGCGGACGCCGGGGAAATCCTCTTTCGCGGCTTCTGTTCGCTCCGGATCGATGTCACAGATAGCAACACATTCAATGCCGTCTGTGTTTTGCATCATGTTGGCATGGGCTCTGCCCATATTGAATGCCGCTCCGTATCCGAGGACGGCACCTTTGATGGTATCTGCCATTTGTTTTGGCTCCTTATTTTTTTTGTGGATACGTTATTATAGCACAAACCAGAAAAATGCGCATAGGAATTACATCTGTGCAGCCGAGTCGGAAACTGATTGACTTTTCCGAAAATTCGTGATAAACTCAACCGACGTTTACTGGCACAGTTACGGCGGATCATACACAGCGTACAACTCTTAAAAGATGCGCAATCTGTGTCAATTCTACATACTATTATTTATGAAACTCCTTGAGGTAATTTATGGCAAAAGTTGGATTAATCGGGGTTGGCAACATGGGTATGGGGATGTCAAGAAACATCCTGAAAGCTGGGCACGAACTTACGGTGTATGATGTCCGTCCAGAGCCATTGGAAACACTTGTACAAGAGGGGGCACATGCCGCTACATCGCCGCGTGAAGTGGGCGCGGCGGCTGACACCGTCTTTATCATGGTCCTGAATGTTGAACAGGTCAAGGCAGCACTTCTTACAGAGGATGGACTCTTGGCAGGACTGAAACCTGGATCGACCCTCATCTGTACGGCGACCATCGGGCGTTCACAGGTGATGGAGGTCGCCGAACTGGTAACAGCAGAGGGGATGAATATGGTCGATGCTCCTGTCAGTGGCGGGGCACCGGGAGCAGCCGCGGGAACCCTCACAATGATGGTGTCGGCACCAAATGAAACGTTTGAAGCATCGAAACCTGTACTCGGAGCCGTCGGACGGGATATCTACCACGTTGGGGCGGAGATTGGGATGGGGCAGACCGTCAAGTCGGCACTTGCGGTCCTCATCGGTGTTACTTATGCCGGTATCTTTGAAGCACTGACATTGGCAGTGAAGGCGGGGGTTGCGCCGGAGACACTTCGCGATGTTGTCAGCACGAGTGTCGTTGGGAATTTCCTTTTCAGGGACACAACAGAAAATATATTGGATCGGAATTTCAAAGGACAGAGTAATATCGGCACAATGTATAAGGATCTCATTTTAGCGAAAAATATGGCAAGCGATTGTGGCGTACCGCTTTTCGCGGCGAGCGCGGCTTTTGAGCTGTTTCAAGCGGGAAAAGCAGTAAATCCTGATGAGGATAACTGGACGATTATCAAAATCCTTGAAAACATCGCAGGTGTTGAGGTCCAAAAAACGGAATAATTGCGAAAGTGTATTTAGCATTTTTGAAGTTTACAAAGACATAGAAATTGAGAGGAATTGAATGTTCAAATTGGGAACGATCACAGATGGGATCAGCCGGGACTTCGAGTATGCGCTCGACACGATGGTAGAAACCGGACTGGAATACGTTGAATTACAGTACCTTTGGGAAAAGCAGGTTGGGGATCTAACGGATGCGGACATAGAGCGAGTCAAGGGGTTAATCGAGAAGCGGAACCTAAAGGTATCGTGTATCTCGCATCACAATCTCACGGCACTTCCTGTGGATACGGCAGTTGATGTGCCTGCGTATCGGGCACACATTGCCACATTACAACGGTGTATCGATGTTGCCCAAGCACTTGGCACGAACCTCGTCCGGATTTTCAGTTTCCGAAAAGAGATGGTGCTTTTTGGGGCAGAACCTATTATCTCTGAAGGCGCATGGACGACACTGCTGAATAGGTTAGAGGAACCGTTGCGAATCGCTGATACGGCAGGTGTCACGCTTGTCATTGAAACCGCGATCTCTGGTAACGTGACATCGGCGCACCTTGCGAGAAAGTTGATTGATGAATTAGGCGCGCCACATCTGAAAGTGCTCTGGGATCCGTGCAGTTCCCTTTATTGTACCGAAATTCCGTATCCAGATGGATACGAGGCTATCCGCGAACACATTGCCCACGTCCACCTCAAGGATGGCGTTGTGAACCTCCCAGCGGCGACATTCGATTTCTGCGCAATGCGCCAAGGACAGATGGATCCCTACTACAATGACATCGTGAATGCACTGAAACAGGACGGATACGACGGCGCAATCTCCTTAGAGAGCGTCTATACACCAGTGGGCGGGACTCGCGAGGACGGATTTAGGGAGTCATTACCTGTGTTTATGGAGCTCATGGGACGATAACAGTCAAGACTTAAAAGGAAAAAGGACGCAGCCGATACATTTTGACCGCGTCCTTTAATTTTTAACTGTATATGGCAAAGCCAGGCATTACTTGGTTTTCAGGCTTCCCCAAGTTGTGAAGAGTTTGCCGACAGGTTCGACAGAAACAAATCCACCGGTGTAAATATCCCATGTACCACCAACACCGGCAAACAAGCTCCAACCGCCGCCGCGTTCACTCACCTTCACCAACAGGACATTTTTACCTGCGATCAAGTTAACTTTGAAATCATCTTGGAAATCGCCAGCACCACGGTTGACAGCATTTGTGTGAACGACTTCACCGTTGAGCCAGACTTTGACGGAGTCATCACTACCGACTTTCGCAGGAACGCCATCCTGAGCTTCGGCAGCTTCAAGAATGATCAGCCCATAAACGGAGTGGTCGTTGACATCGCCTTCACCCAAGCCAATCTCGTTGACGAGATCGTTGACGTTGTTACCGCCGGTTTCGGAGATTTCACCGATCGTCCATTCCAAATCACCGACAGCATCGCCTTCCATGGCACCGTGCGTAGCGACCATCTCTTCGGTCACATCACCACCACTGGCTTCAGCGAGTGAATCGACATCGGTAGAATTGGCACCGCCTTGGTTGGCTTCAGTTGCGGCAATCATCCAGAGCCACGGACCCGTAATTTTCCCAGCGACACCAGGCGTAGCGGGTTTGAAGACAGCGGTCACGTCGGCATCAACACCAACGAACATGCTCCAACCACCACCGCGCTCACTGACTTTGACGAGCAGGAGGTTATCGCCTTGTTTTATATCGACCTGAAATGTATCCTGAAAGTCGCCAGCACCACGGTTAACAGCGTTTTTGTGAACCTCTTCACCGTTGAGCCAGACCTTGACAGAGTCATCACTACCAACTCTCATATCCACGCCGTCCTGATCGGAATCGGATTCGAGCGTGATGAGCGCATAAGATGAATGGTCGTTGACATCACCTTCGCCTAAGCCGATGTCAGTAACGGTATCATTGACGTTGTTGCCGCCGGTTTCGGAAATTTCGCCGAGCGTCCATACCAAGTCGCCGACAGCGTCGCCTTCGTTGGCACCGTTGTTTGCGATCATTTCTTCGGTGACGTCACCACCACTGGCTTCAGCGAGCGAATCGACATCAGTGGCAGCTGCGCCGCCTTGACCTGATTCCGTTGGGGCAATCATCCAAAGCCATGGACCCGTAATTTTATCTTGGGCATCGGCACCCTGCGCCATGACAAAAAGTGCTATGAGACATACAAGCCCAATTGTGAACAATTTTCTATTCATGAAAATCCTCCAGTTAGTTTTATTTTTAAATCAAACAGAGTGAAATTAGTGTTGCCCGTTCTTGGGGATCCAGCTGCGTCGCAATCAACGATCGCGGCTACAATATTACGCTGGTGTTTACAAAGATGGGACAACCCCTTTAGATTAGTTTAACAAATATACCACAATTAAATCAAGCACAAAAAACATTGTACAATTTTTAGCCGATAAAAACGATTCCGAATCATGAGATTCCAGAGCCGTAATATCGGCTAAAATACCAACTTAGTAAGAAAGTTTGATGTCTCCCCACTGCGTCGCTAATTTACCAGCGGGTTCAACGGGAAGTCCTTTGAATTCCAGATTGTATTCCAAAGGCGCGTCGATACCAGCAAACATGCTCCAACCGCCGCCGCGTTCGCAGACTTTAACCATGAACACGTTATCGCCTTTCTTTATATCCACCTCAAATGTGTCCTGAAAATCGCCGGCACCGCGGTTAACAGCATTTTTGTGAACCTCTTCGCCGTTCATCCAGACCTTAACGGAGTCATCGCTGCCGACACGGGCTTCAACGCCTTTCTTTGTGACTTTCGATACAGCGTTGATCACAGCGTAGGAACAGTGGTCATTGACATCGCCCCCGGGGCCCAACTTAATCTTTATAAGCATGTCGTTGATGTTATTCCCTCCGGCTGCGGCGATTTCTCCCTCGGTCCATTTGTAATTTTCGGCAAATTTGACTTTCAGAATATCTTTTGTAATACCCTGTTCTGCGACATCTTCCTCAGTCAGTTTACCCTTTGTTGCTTCATCGATACCGTCTTCATCTGTTACGGCGGCACCGCCTCCGCCAGCGGGACTCTCGGTGATCATCCAATACCAAGGACCTTCAATTTTATCTAAGGCAGTGGCGAATTGTGCCGTAAGAAGGAATCCGATAGCACACACCGCCAAAAGCATAAATCTGCTTTTCATTTTTTAATTAACCTCCATATTTTGGTTATCGTTTCTGTTCAACTAACGAGAATAGTTTAGCACGAGTTACCAGAAATGTCAAATGCATTTTTCAATTAAATTTAAAAACATCTATCTGTTATTCTACCTATAACTGCTTTTGGACACTGCTAACCTTATCGTCCATTGTCTGTGTTCTGTCGACCCGTGTGCCAAACTTGAGTGTGGTTGTGATTCGGGGTGCTCCCATCTCATGGACGACTTCATGGCATCGCCGAATTGCGGCAAACACAACATCCCAGTCGCCTTCAATGTTGGTGCCGTAGGCGTGCAGTTTTGTCTCTAAACCCGCTTCCTTCAGTACTTTTTCACACGCGGTGACGTATTTCGAGACCGAGACACCGACTCCCATTGGCACAACACAGAGATCCGCGATAACTTTCATAGAGTCCTCTCAATCGTTGCGTAATTGTTCCAAAATGTCGGCAGGTAAAGGCGCGGCACCCGAAGTCGAGACCCCGTCATCAACTTGTGCTGGGGTCATCATCCCCGGAACAACGCAAGAGACAGCTGGGTGTGCCAAGATAAATTTAAGGGCGGCTTGTGGAAGACTGCGCGCTTTGTTCTTGACGATTGATTTAACCTGTTCCACCCGTTCCAGATCGGCGAGAAACTTCTCACGGGACCAGGTTTTCCGATAATCGTTCTCCGCGAAGACAGTGTCCGGTCCGAGTTGCCCAGAAAGTAAACCTGACGATAACGGCTGTCGGACAACAACAGCGATACCGTTCTCAGCAGCGGTTGCCATCACGGGGGTTGCCATCTCTTGGGTGAGGATATTGTAGGTGAGCATCAGCGAAGAAATACCGGTTTCTTTTATTGCCTTGAGCGCGTCTGCTTCACTACCGAGACCCATCCCATAAAAGCGAATCTTGCCCTCGGTTTTGAGTTCCTCCATTGTCCCAAAAGCATCATCCCATGCGTCTGCAGGCGGGGATGAATGAAATTGATAGATGTCTATAACATCGCGTTTCAACCGTGTGAGACTCCCTTCAACTGACAGGCGAATATAATCGGGTGAAACATTGAACGATGGATGCTCCCATCCGTGGCTAATCCAACCATCAGAGTCCAATTCATAGCCGAGTTTTGTTGCAATGGTGACTCTATTGCCGAGTGCCGAAAAGGCTTCACCGAGGAGTCGTTCCGCGCGGCCGCCTCCGTATTGGTCTGCCGTATCGTAATAGGTGACACCACTTTCAAAGGCGTATCGGAGGAGATCCACAGCATCGGTTTCACCGATGTCTCCCCATTCGCGACCTCCGAGTTCCCATGTTCCCATGCCGATTTCAGAAACGATTAATCCTGTATTCCCCAATTTGCGTTGGCGCATTCTTTTCCCCTTTCGCAAGGCACGGGACCCTGCATACTAAAGTATTACGATTTGGATTTGCTATCCATTTTATGGCGTTCACAATTGTTTGTCAACCATTTTATTTCGATCTGGAACTCAGAATCTCCGCTCATAAAAACGAATTTAGATTGACAGACCGCACCCATTTTTGATAAGATAGAGTTACGCATTCAATACGGTTATGCTACGAATTCACTTATTTTTCGATTTTACTATAAAAAAATACCAACGAAAACGGAGTCCGAAACGTAGTAGAGGACGGCTCGAACGCGCAAATCTTCGAGTTTCAAATCGCACCACTTCTCTGCAAGGAACGATTAAAAAATGAAATTATTGGTCACGGGTGGTGCTGGGTTTATCGGTACCAACTTCATCCGATACTGGCTGCAACGCAATTCGGACGATGTTATCGTTAACTTTGACCTACTGACGTACGCTGGAAATCTCTCCAATCTGACTGACATGGCGGCACATTACCCAAAGCGGTACAGATTTGTACAAGGCGATATTCTTGATGCTATTCTTGTGGAAAGCATTCTGAAAAAGGAGCGTCCAGACGTAATCGTCAATTTCGCTGCGGAGTCCCACAACAGTCGGGCGATTCTGCATCCGCGGCGGTTCTTTGAAACGAACGTGATCGGGACACAGGTGTTACTGGATGCATCCCAGAAGTATGACGTGCAGCGGTTTCATCACATCTCTACATGCGAGGTATATGGTGAACTGCCTTTAGACTCACCTGACAATTTTAGTGAAAATGCGCCGTATCGTCCGCAGACACCCTACAATGCCTCTAAAGCGGCGGCGGACCATCTCGTGAACGCCTATTTCCATAGTTTCGGTATGCCGATAACGATTTCCAATTGTGCGAACAACTACGGTCCTTACCAGCACCCAGAGAAACTCATTCCACTTTTTACAACGAATGCTATCCAAGATTTACCGTTAACGCTCTATCGAAGCAGTCATAACCGACGAGAATGGCTGCATGTTGAGGACCATTGCGAGGCAATCGCGGCGGTTCTTGAGCACGGCAAAATCGGCGAAACTTACAATGTCGGCAGTGGTGTTGAAAAGAGTATCGAAGAAATTAGCGATTTCATATTGGATGTTCTTAACAAACCGCAGCATCTAAAAACTTATGTTCCTGACCGGCCCGGGCACGATTGCCGGTATCTCTTGGATTCAGGCAAGATCGCTCGTGATGTGGGTTGGAAACCGGTGATTGCCTTTGAAGAGGGGATGCGCGAGACGATCCAGTGGTACGTTGAGAATCAGGAGTGGTGGGAGACGATTCAGCAGAAAGCAGATAGTGAAATGATTCAAGAGGATAAATGGGAGACGTTCACACGGAGGTAAATGTCATGCAACTCACAGCGGAACAATTGACAGCATGGAAACGAGATGGAATAATCGTGGTGCCCAACGTGTTTTCACCGGATACAATTGCACCCGCCTTGGAGGAGATGGAGCACAATGCTTACGATGGCTTGACTTATGCCGAATATCGAGCGAAGTGGGATCCGCAACCGGACGAGTTGAAAAGTGCCTATGAGAAGAACAGCGATCTGCAACGGCTCGCGGGTCCCTTTGGTAAAGCGGTGCATTTTCCGATGGGCTTGGAAGCGCTGGATAAGCTCATCGAAAACGAGACGTATCTCACAATCGCACAGCAATTGTTAGGTACGGAAGAAATTCGACTCGGTTATGGGCAAATATTTCTCCGAGAAGGGCTCACCGATAGCCGTCACAGTGAACATCCGTGGCAGGGATATCATATTGACAACGCGACGAATTCCGCTTTGCCACCACATCCAGATTGGCAACGCTATGGATATGTTTTGTCCGCTATTTTCCTACATGACATCGAAATGGATGGTGCACCGATGCTCGTCTGCCCAGGTTCACAGGACCAGTTGGATAAAATATGGGCGAAGTACTCGGGTAGAGCAGGCGGAATGGGTATTCCTGACTTACGTGAATTTGAAGGAGAAATCGCAGATCCGGTGCCCCTGACGGCGAAAGCGGGAAGCGTTGCATTCCGTTCCAGTTATTTGGTTCACGCCGCGCAGCCGTTTCAGAACAAGAGCAGACAGCGTGGGTGGGTCGGGTATCACTTCCATCGCGCCGACAATGCCGATTGGTGCAAAACGACACGTCCTGTACCCGGCTGGGGTAGCCCACAGTATATGAAATTTGTGGCACAAACGACCCCTGCCGTGCGACGCGTTTTGGGGTGGCCCGCGCCTGGCGATGCCTACTATACACCAGAAGCCCTCGCACGTCTTGAACAGGCATATCCGGGGATCGATCTGGAACCTTACCGATAACAGAATTAGAAAGGATTGGTTATGAGTGAAACAAGAAAAGTTTTGATGATGAATGAGGCGGGACGTATCTGGACGGAAGAACAGGAGATACCTGCACCAAAATCGGGACAACTTCTAATTGAGGTTCGTGCTTCAATGGTGAGTCCCGGCACGGAACTTGGTGGTGTCAAACGGAGACGCGAGAATCCAGGTTCTGAAGCGCGGCAACGTCCGTTCGGATATACGAATGCTGGTGTTGTCATCGGTAAAGAGGGGGATTGCGACGAATTTGAGATCGGCGATAGAGTGGCTGGTATGGGGGGCGGATATGCGCTCCACGCCACGCACGCCTGTGTCCCACATAACCTATGCGCGAAGGTTCCTGATGACGTCAGCGACGAAGAAGCGGCATCTATTCATCTCGCGGCAACCGCACTCCACGCGGTGCAACGCGGGCGTATCCGTATCGGTGAAAATGTTGTCGTTGCTGGATTGGGCATTGTTGGACAATTCGCGTGTCAGATTGCCAAAACCGCGGGGGCTTATGTTATCGGTTTGGATCAACTACCCCTGCGAATAGGCATTGCTGAAGAGGCAGGGATACATCGCGCGATAAACGTGTCGGACATAGATCCGATTCCGATTGCGAATGAATTTACGAATGGTTACGGTATGGACTGCGGAATTATTGCTTTCGGAGGCGATGGAACGAGTGCGTTTCAGCAGATCCGTGCGATGCTGAAAACCGCCCCGGATACCCACAAAGTTGGACGGATTGTTATCGTCGGTGGTGCGAACATTACGCACGGTTTTGCGGCGGGGCTCGGTAATGTCGATGTTATTAGTGCGGCGCGCACTGGACCCGGCTACCACGATGAGGATTATGAGCACGGCGCGGACTATCCACCGGTGTTTGTCCCTTGGCCCACACAACGCAACTTGGAATTATCACTACGGCTGATGTTGGAGGGCAAGGTCCAGGTGAAACCGCTGATTACAGATATTATTCCGATCGATCAGGCACCTGAAGGGTGTGAGAAATTGATTCAAACGCCAAATGAGGCGTTAGGCGTCGTTTTTTCAATGCAATAATAGTTATCGCCAGATTTAATAGTTAAAAGATGGAAATTAGAGCAGTTCGCGAATCAGAATTGGAACAGGTCGTTGACCTCTGCTGTTTGGCGTTTAATCCCGATGGACATGAACGCTATTGGCAGTATGTGCGCGGTGACAGCAGTTACAGACTCCCGCAAACCCGGGTCGTCGTTGTGAACGACATGGTGATTTCGACGCTGCGTGTTTGGGAACGGCGGATGCAGGTCGGTGCGTCTCTTGTAACAATGGGCGGTATTGGCGGTGTTTGCACACATCCGAAGTATCGTGGGGTTGGGTACGCTTCTGCCCTCATGCGGGATACAATTGACTATCTGGGGATGACAGGATATGACATCGGTGCGCTGTTTACGATCATTCCAGAGGTGTTTTACCGTCGATTGGGATGGACCTCTTTGCCGCTACACGGCTTCAATGTGGTGTGCAGTTCGGCGATGCATACGGTAGATTCGTCGGAGTGGCAATTAACCGATTTTAACTTAGAAACGGATTTGAACGCAGTCGCGGCACTGTACGATCTTGCCAATGCGCAACAGAGCGGGACTATTGCTCGGACACGCGCTTACTGGGATATGGCACCGTGCCGAATCCGCGAGGTCCTTCCAACCGTTGTCGCACGCCAAGACGGACGCATCGGTGGGTATCTCAACTATGAAATACACGAAAAGACCGCAGAAGTACGTGAGGTGGGATACATCCCCGATAATCCAGAGGTCTTAGATGCCCTAGTGTCCTACTTTCTGAAAGCGTGTGAAGCACAAGAGGTTGAGGAGATAGATGGCACGTTCTCGCCTCAACATCCATTTGTAGAACGACTCACAACGGGATGCAATGGTGGACTAACGCCGACAACGGATACGAAGATGATGCTCTACGCTGTGAACCTACCTGTGCTTTTGCGTCGCCTTGTCGTCGAGTGGGAATCGCGAATTGTGGATGCCGAAGAGATGTTTCCACCGCTGACCGTCAAATTGCCTGCTCTCAACAATCAGCAAGCCGCCTTACGACACAATGCCGATGGCACGCTACAAATCGTTCCTGAAGATGCGGATACTGTTGACTTGGGAGTAGATTTAACTGAAGCAGATTTCTGGCAACTTTTGTTCGGTGAGATAGGATGGGAGCAGGTGAGTTCCGAGGCTTCGGTCTCTCCTGAAATTTCGACGTTTTTAGGCACATTGTTTCCCAAACGCGATGTCATCTTCTGGTCTCCAGATCGATATTGAGGTCAATGGAAACTATGGGTAACGTGAACTCGGAATCTCGGAAACAAGGCACCCAGACCAGCGCGTTCGGAACACCCGGCAGAATCAATCACGATGCCAGTGAATTTTATGGAAGTAAACTCTACGCCGATCAGGAGCCTCCAGAACCCGATACATGGACAGAAAACCCGATCCCTGCCGAAAATCTGGATCGACTCTATTGTGCCTCCAGCACAGATATGTCCGCTATTCCTGATGATAGTGTTCATCTGATGGTTACGTCTCCCCCGTATAATGCGAAGAAGGAGTATGACGAGGATTTATCGCTCGCCGAATACAGAGAACTCCTCTATGCTGTTTTCGCTGAAACCTACAAAAAATTGGTTACCGGCGGTAGGGCGTGCATCAACATCGCCAACTTAGGACGGAAACCCTATATCCCGCTGCATAGTTACATCATAGAGGACATGTTAGCGATTGGTTACTACATGCGCGGCGAGATTATTTGGGACAAGGCTTCGAGTGCTGGATCCTCAACGGCGTGGGGAAGTTGGTTATCGGCGGCGAACCCCGTGCTGAGAGACGTTCATGAGTATATTCTCGTTTTCTCAAAGGGATCATTTTCTCGGAAACGCGACGGTAAAGAGAATTCGATTTGCAAAGAGGATTTCTTAGAATGGACAAAAAGTGTCTGGACGTTTCCATCCGTTTCGGCGAAACGCATCGGGCATCCGGCTCCTTTTCCTGAGGAGTTGCCGCATCGGTTAATTCAGCTCTATACCTTCGTCGGTGAGGTCATCTTGGACCCATTCTGTGGAAGCGGTACCACGTGCTTGAGTGCCTTGAAATCGGGGAGACACTATGTTGGATACGACATTGAGGAAAAATACGTCGAACTGGCAAATGAACGGATCAGACAATATGCCGATCAAGGGCGTTTACCAATATAGGTTAACTTAATTTGAAGCTGATAACTCGTACGTTTTCCGTGCTTCTGTTCCAAACGTGACAACCGACTCCGATTGCTCCGTTTCAACCGGTACACCCTCACATGTCACCGAAACGGTTGCGGTTGTGCGGACAGTGCAGTCTTCTCCCAGTGTGGAGTGAAGGTGTGCCTCGGTGAGTTGTCCATTCTCCCATACCATTGCCACTTCAAATCCGCCACGGGCACGTAATCCGCTGGCATTTCCTGTGTCCCACGCCTTTGGAAGCGCGGGCAACAGGTGAATCTCACCCGCATGGCTCTGAAGTAACATCTCTGCGATGCCGGAGGTTCCTCCGAAATTGCCATCGATCTGGAAAGGTGGATGTGTATCAAATAGGTTCGTTAGGGTACATTTCGTCAGAAGTGCTTGGAGGTGTGTGTATGCCTCCTCGGCATCCTCAAGCCGTGCCCAGAAGTTAACGAGCCATGCGCGGCTCCAACCCGTGTGTCCACCGCCGTGCGCCAAGCGATATTCTAAAGATTTCTTTGCCGCAGCTGCTAACTCCGGTGTCCCACGCAGCGTAATTTGGCAACTTGGGTGGAGTGCATACATGTGGGACATGTGCCGGTGTCCTGGTTCCGGTTCGTCGTAGTCAAAGACCCATTCCTGCAACCGTCCTGTTTTCTCGCTAATCTGGAGCGGTGCGAGTCGTTCCAGGGCGGAAACCAATTCAGCACGGAATTCGGCATCCTCTTCGAGAACATCAATACAGGCGATACAATTCGTAAAGAGTTCATGGATAATTTCCAAGTCCATCGTTGCGGCGTAGGTGAAAAGGGAGCGTGTGCCGTCAGGCTTTAGGAAGCTGTTTTCGGGGGAATGGGACGGGTTCGTGACGAGTTTACCAGCGAAAGGCGTACCTTCGGGTGCTTCAACGAGAAAATCCAGCATGAAGCGGGCGGCACCTTTCATGAGTGGGTAGCCCTGTCCTATGAGAAAATCTTTATCGCCCCCAAAAAGATAGTGTTCCCACACATGTTCACACAGCCACGCGGCACCTACGGGCCAGATACCCCAGATGCCGTCAGCAGGTGTTGTGAAGCCCCATACGTCAGAAAGATGATGGACAACCCAACCATTGGCACCGTAATGGCATTTCGCCGTGCGACTCCCCGGCCCAGCGAGTGTATCCATATAATCGAATAAGGGGATATGGCACTCTGCAAGGTTGCAGATTTCCGGGACCCAATAGTTCATCTGGAGGTTGATGTTGGTATGGAAATCGCTATTCCAAGGGGCGTTCATGTGCTCGTTCCAGATGCCTTGCAGATTTGCGGGCAGGCCCCCTGGTCTCGAACTTCCCATCATCAAATAGCGTCCGTATTGGAAGTAGAGGGCAGCAAGTCCGGGATCCGATGCGCCTGCCTTTACAGCTTCCAAGCGTTCGTCGGTCGGAAGATTCGTCGCGGTGGTGGTGCCAAGATCCAGATGCACTCGTTGAAAAAGGTCCTGATGATCGGCAACGTGATCTGCTCGGATGGTCGTATAGGATTTTCCGTCAATATCAGTGAGGTGCCCTTCGCAAAGCGCGTGCGGACTTCCACTCGCATCGTTCTGATTAATGTAACTTGTCGCAGCGGCGAGAAGGAGCGTAACGGTATTTGCGTCACGCACAGTCAGTTGGTTGTTCTCCGATTGGACCGTTCCGCCCTCAATTTGCACCTGTAGATACACTGAAAAGCGCATTCCATCATCGCCGCATTGCCCGTCTACTCTCAGGATATTAGCGGCAATTGCTTCAACAGAGGCGTCTTGTTCCCGAGTGATCGCGACATCGAAAGCGAGTTGTCCTGCCCTGTCAGATTCAATTCTAAGGACAATGAGGTTGTCTACGGCTGTCGCGAAAACTTCTCTGCTAAAATTGACGTCTTCACAGCGATAAGTTGTCTTTGCGATACCTGTGTTTAGATTTAACTCTCGGTGATATTCAGTAGGCTCACCATCATGGAAAAACTTCAGGAACAGATCGCCCAAGGATTGATAAGACTTAATACGTTCTGGTATGCCAAGCATCGTCTCACCAGCGAGTTTGGTGGCTTCCTCGTTTTTGTCGTCAAAGAGCAACTGCTGCACCTTCGGGAGTGCTTCCAAAGCTTTTGGGTTGTTGGTGTCGCGGGGTCCGCCGTCCCAAAGCGTTTCTTCGTTGAGTTGAATACGTTCCCGTTCCACACCACCAAACACCATAGCACCGAGTCGTCCGTTTCCAATCGGGAGTGCATCTACCCATGCCTTGGCTGGTTTCTGATACCATAAAACAAAATTATTCGTGTCTGCGTTTGTCATTGGCTAACTGTAATCCTATAGAGCTCACTTGCCGAACAAAAAATCACCATGATCATCCCCTTCGTTCTCGATAACGGCAGAGCACCTTTACTGCCTCATGTGCTTTCTTCTCTGCCGCGATGTGTAAAGGCGTATGACCTTTGTCATCTTCAGCGTTAGCATTCGCACCACTATCTAACAATACCAACGCCGTTTCATACGCGTTGTGCTGCGCTGCAACGTGCAAAGGTGTATCGCCATTTTCGTCTGTCGCGTTGATATTCGCGCCATTTTTTAACAACGCTGTTGCCACCTCAGAAGTGTCGTCTTCCGCCGCAATATGTAATGGTGTACTGCCATTTTTGTCTTTTGCGTTGACATCTGCGCCATTTTCCAACAATACTACCGCTGTTCTATAGGCATTACGCCACGCTGCCCAGTGCAGGAGTGTATAACCAGATTTGTTTCTCGGGTTGACACCCGTTTGATCTTCCAGTGAGATCCCTTCTGCTTCATAAACATTACGCCACGCTGCCCAGTGTAAGGGTGTGTCGCCATCTTCATTCTCTGCGTTGACATCTGCGCCATTTTCCAACAATATAGTTGCCGTTTCATGCCCATTATTCCACGCCGCCCAATGTAAGGACGTAAAGTCCTTGTCGTTTTTTGCGTTGACATCTGCGCCATGTTCCAGCAGTATAGTTGCTGCCACATAAGCATTATGCCATGCTGCCCAGTGCAGCGGCGGATAACCATATTTGTCTTTTGCGTTGACATCTGCGCCACTTTCCAACAATATTGCCACTGCCCTGTAAGCATTGTCCCGTGCCGCATCATGCAGGGAAGTATAACCGAGTTGTTCCGTCGGGGTGGCTGAAAGCGCAATGTGCTTGGATGTTGATGAATCCGCTGTCTTTCCCGCATCTATTCCTGAGGTAACTTCCATGACATCATTGCGATCTCTCTTACGCGAATCATTGGGCGCGTTGAGGGAATCCTCGGATTCTGATGTATCAGATGAATTTCGTTTGTTAAACAAAATAGGAACCTCCTTTTCTATTCGAGTATTTAATTTTTCCTTTGCCACGGAACACACCCAGCCTTTTGCGTTTCCGCCTGAAATAATTGGCTCATTTCTCTAAAGAGATCCATCTCTGTTTGTGATCCGTTCGTCGTTTCCAGTGGATCGCTTGACAAATCGTAGAGTTCTAACGGCTCAAAGGGTCTGTTGTGCAGCAATTTGATGTCTCCACGCCGTACGGCATGCTGACACTGCCCGAAGAACTGTTGTCCGCCCTCTCTTCTCAACCAGTAGAGGATGCGGTCAGAGAAGTCTTGCTGTTCGCCTTGGAGCGTTTGCCAAATTGAACGTCCTTCGATCTCATGAGCGATCGATGCGCCTGCTGCCTCACATACAGTTGGAAAAAGATCCATCAGCAAAGCAACTTGATCGGTGACATGTCCTTCTGGTACATGCCCTGGCCACATTGCACACGTCGGGACTCGAATGCCACCTTCGTACATTTCGCCCTTTTGTCCGCGCAAGGGACCGTTGTGTGCTCCAACGTCCATCGACCCACCGTTATCAGAGGTATAAATAACGAGGGTATTGGACAACTGATCTGTTTCAACGAGCGTATCGAGGACTCGTCCGATACCGGCATCCATGTGCTCAACAAGGGCAATATATTTGGCGCGCTGCGGGGAAATATCCGGCTCGCGTTGCCTTACCCGTTCCACCCAATCGTCCGGTGGTTGGATCGGTGTATGTGGTGCATTATAGGCGAGATAGAGGAAAAAAGGTTGTGATGATTGCGCCTGTGCTCGAATGAAATCCGCACTCCATTCCGTGAAGAGATCTGTGGCGTGTCCCTGTGGATTGATCCTATCGGAGCCGTGTCGCATGTAATTGATGTCGTGCCGGAGATGCGTGTAATAGTCATCCATCATATCGCCGAGAAAGCCGTGGAAATGGTCGAAACCTCGCTTACACGGATGATTCTCTGGTTCAAGTCCGAGGTGCCATTTACCGATGAGCGCGGTACGATAATCCTTCTGCTTCAAAGCTGAGGGGAGTGTGACTGCATCCTCTCGAAAATATCCCCAACTGTTTTCGGGGTGGGTACGGATTACGCCCGGCACGCCGACTCGGTCGGGATAGCGTCCGGTCATAAGAGAGGATCTGCTGGGAGAACAAACGGAAGAATTGGCATAAAATTTGGTAAATCGCACGCCATTTGCGGCAATTCTGTCAATATTGGGGGTCTGAATTGAAGGACCGTTGTGAGCTGAAATATCACCATAACCGTGGTCATCGGCGAGAATAAGAAGAACGTTAGGTGACTTCGCCATAGTAATCTCCGAAAATGAGTACAGCCAGTCGTTCGGGTAACGCACCGGCTGCACTCGGTTTGCCTTGTCTATTGCCGAGATTTGATGCTACCCCATGTGGTTGCCAGCTTACCAGAGGGCTCAACAGGCAGTAGCGTCTTCATTCCCTCCTCCATCAGTTCCTTTATATCTTCTGCTTCCAGTACGGAAGCGAAAATTGCGACCTCATAGAGTATACCGTCAAGGGTCTCTGACTGGTTGTTAGTCCAACCACCGATGTTGGTGTCAGTATCATTCTGAGGTGCCGGTTTACCCATCCCACCAACAGAAGCGATTTCCTCAGCATTTTCGTAAATCTTGATGGTATCCTTTGCGTCATAAGTTGCGGTCATATACAACCATTCATCTTTCTTCACTTGACTTTGATTCCAAGCCCCTTTCCAACCGCCGTTCGCAAAGTAAGCTTCCCAACCAGTGCCGGTGGAGCTTGTTCTGAAGGCGTAATTTGCCACCACACCCCCCGCGGGTCTTTTGCCGAGAATGTGTCCATACCCGTTCTCGGATTTGTTGACATGCACCCATGAAGTAATTGACCACGCCTTTTCCAGATACATACTCTTGGAGTCTGGAATGATAACCCGATCATCTTGCCCGTTTAAACTTAGGGCGGGACCATCTGGGCCTTTGACCCATTTTCCGCCTTGAAGTTCACCGTGATTTTCGTTTCCAGAGATATCCTCGATTTTATCCCCTTTACCTTCGTCGAGGAGCCAAATGCCTCTTGCGGTTTCAAAGTCGATCTCCGCATAAGTTTGGACTGTGAGAGCCAGACTCATAGTGATGATCGCTAAGTAAACTATAACGGATTTCATGTTTACCTCCTAAGGGTTGAATTTACCGTTTGTTCAACTATTGTAGAACTGACACGTATCCCTGTATTTGCTGGCGAGGTTAGGAACCTCGCCAATGTTCATCAAAATCTTCGGTGTGGAAACTCCCGTGCTTTAGCAGGGGAAGGAAACACCGCTCCTATAGTTAAAGTTAAGGCGTGTAAGCACCTTAAAGTCTTGTTGTTTCGCATTTTGACAGAGGCGTTTTCCTTCCAAAGAATAAAGGGAAATACCTGCTTTGCCAAATCCGCTGATACGGGTTAGCCCATATTTGACATGTCTAACGAGTGTGTTTTTTACCAATCCATTCCAAGTTGTCCCTCCATAACGGGGGCGTTTCCCACCTCTCTGTGGGTTCTGCCTGTGAAGTTCACGCCTACGGATAGGTATAGGCGATACACAAAATATATCCGTATTATCAGGCATGCTTTCACCACCAACAGTGTGATATGCCAAGCACCAACTATCGACACAATGCGCGTCAAACGTCTCTGATCGTTTCTTGCTTGACTTCTTGAGTCCAAGTCTATCGCGTATCTCCTTGGTTTCGTATCCTTGAAGGGTTAGCAGTTCCCACCGCTTTTTGACTTCAGCATAGAACCACTGTTTACCGACTTCCAAAGGGCTAAACGATTGATTCCACTTTTTCGCACGTTTTATACTTCGCGCTTTGATGTCTTCCACACAGACGTGCGTGATGGGATAGAGTTTGGAAAGCCATTGCAGGATACGCAGTTTCCAGTCCCATCTTGCGCGTGTGCCTGCGGGGATACGCTCTTGGTTCGCAAGTCGGTTTGTCCGGTTCTTTCGGTTTGGACACTTTCGAGAACGTCTACCTCTCCGTAACTCACGCCTCTTTTCAATCTTCTTGCCGACTTTATTGTGTGCGTCTGCTTGCACGTTGAGATAGGTATGCGCTTCGCTTTTGACGGTAAAGCCCTCTTTCTTACTGCCGGGATCAACGCCTACGACAATCTCTTGGAATGCGGTGTCTGAAGGGTCAACGTTTAGACGAACACAAAATACGTCATTCTTCCAAAAAGGTGTAGCTTTACCGGATTGTATCCAACGCCTTGCCCGTGAGGGTTTGGTAGGCATCAGAGGGATTTGATTTTTATCAACAACTGGCACTAACATGCATAAACCTCTTTCGAGTCTGTATTGCCCCTTCCCGATCACATATCCAAGGGGTATCAGACGAGGGGAGTATCCGATACATTGTGCAGGCTACCACGCCAGAGATATGCGATATATTACGGTAGTCAGGACTTAATCTTGTGGAGTGAACGCTTGGTATACGCTTCGCACAAGCACCCATGCTTTAGTAGGGTGCCACTGACCAGTATGCCATCCAATTTCACGTAAGTCCTGTATCATTGAGATTTAATGTCTGCCCATGTCGTTGCGAGTTTGCCAGACGGTTCAACAGCAGTGAGCCCGCCGCTCATCAGGGTATCTATGTCTTCTTCTGCCAGCGCGACATCAAAGAGCGCGACGTGATAGAGCATGCCGTCAAGGGTCTCTGAGGTATTGTTGGTCCAACCACCAATGTTGGTATCAGTATCATTCCGAGGTGCCGGTCCACCATGACCACTCACAGAACCGATTTCAGATCCGTTTTCATAGATTTTGATAGTATCTTCTCCATCATAAGTCGCTGTCATATACAACCATTCATCTTTCTTAACAGTTCCTTGATTCCAAGCACCTTTCCAACCGCCTCGTGAATAATATGCTTCCCAACCGGTGCCGGTGGAGTTTGTCCTGAAGGCGTAATTAGCTACCGCGCCAGAGGCGGGTCTTTTGCCGAGAATATGTCCATAACCGTTCTCGGTGCCATTCACAAAAACCCATGCGGTGATCGTCCACGCCTTCTCCAGATACAGACTATCGGAGTCTGCGATGATAACCCGATCGTCTTGCCCGTTCAAACTCAGGGCAGGACCCACTGGTCCATCAACCCATTCTCCGCCCTGAAGTTCACCATGATTCTCGTTTCCGGACATATCGTTAATCATATTACCTGTGCCTTCGTCGAGTAGCCAAATCCCTCTTGCGGTTCCAAGGTCTACCTCCGCATAAGTTTGTATCGTGAAGATCAGGCTGATGGCGATGATCGCTAAGCAAACTATAATGGATTTCATTTTCCCTCCTAAAGATTGAATTGACTGTTAAGAGACGCTTTGACTAAATGGTATGTCCCTCTAACTGATACTCATTAACCTACTGTTCTGAATTTACCGCCTGAATCAGAGCAATGATGTATCCGAACTGGAATGCCCACGCCTGTCGAACTCGGCCAGAAACACCCGGTGGTGATGGATCATCTGGATGTCCTGGTGCGTGGTCGGGCATTAACATGTAGGGGTATTCTACATCTCGCAACGTCTGTGCAACTTTGTGCATATCCAAGTGCCCCTCGTCGGGCCAGACCTCTTGGAAATCGTGCAATCCGCCACGAATATTGCGAAAGTGAATGTTGAAAAGTTTTTTCTGCTCGCCGAAATAGCGGAGGATTTCGTAGAATTGGGTGCCTGGATCATCTAAACCCTCCGAAACTGTTCCACAGCAGAAATTAAAGCCGTGATAGGGACTGTCCACAATTTCAGCGAAACGCTTCAAGCCGTCAAAAATGGGGTAATTCCATCGTTCAACGCCCCTCAGAATAGGCGCGGGTGGATCGTTCGGGTGGCACGCCATCTGGATTCGGTTTGCTTCAGCGACTGGGATCACACGCTCAAGGAAATACGCGATCCGATCAAACGCTTCTTCGCGGCTCACCTCACCCGCCTCTGAAAGTGTTTCGTTGTCGTATTTGGAGAAGTCGAATGTACTGTAACTTGAGCCACCCCGTCCGGATGTACTCTCAGTCCGCTGGTGGTTTAGGATACAAAAATTATAATTCAATCCCCGCAGTCCTGCGGCTGCGGCATTCTCGATCATTTTGCAAACGGCATCAATATCCATATCGCGCTGCGGATCTTGGGCAAGCGTGATGCTCCTCGGGAGTCCGATATGAATCATCTCAAGACTGACACCCGCTTCTGCCGCCTCTGCTTTGTGTCGAACCAGTGTTTCGGTTTCAGTATCTCCAACGGAGGCATCCATGTGCGTTACACCATGGCGCATGAGGAATGCTAACTCTTTAGGAGATGTTCCGATGCCTTGAACACCGACGTGCATCGCCGCCTTTTTATCGGATTGTTTCTCAGGGCTATCCATCGTTGCGCGCTCCTTTGACGATTGAATGTGCCGTATTCATTGTCGGACTTTAGGTGGTATCTACGCATTGTAGCATACTTTAAAAAATTAAGCCAATTCAAAATGAGAGGACAGTTAGAGCCATTCGGTTTTCAATCAATTGGACTCACGGTCAATTAGCGATTGACAATTTCTGAGCACCGTGTTAAGTTAACGTCAATCTTGTGTGACAAACTCAGTGAAAGGGAGAAATTCTCATGGAAAAAGAGATTCGAAACGATGTTAAAGGTATCGATCGGTTTGTATTTGAAGTTGGGTCGGACCGGGAACAACTCCATCTTCATATCTCCGAAGTCGGACCGGGGAGTCGGGCGCATCCACCGCATACACATGACGGTCAGGAAATTTTCTATGTATTTTCAGGTGAAGGCGAAGTTTTATTTGGGGATCAGACGCATCGTGTCAGTGACAACGAAGCTGTCCATGTCGATTGTCAAGTTTTACACGGTATACGCAATGTCGGTGAAACACCGCTCCGCTATGCGGTGATTATCGCGAAGTGAACCTGTTGCAATTGGGCGCGGTTGTTCTATTCCGAAGACTCTAACGGCAATTCCTCCGAGAACAACTTATAAATCCCATAGATACCAACAGCAATCAGGACAATCCCGACGCCGGCTAAGCAACGCCGCACCCAAATCGGTTGTAAAAAGACCGGCAAATTGACGATGAACCAACGCGGTTGTAAGAGTTTTGACAGAGCGATGCCGAAATACAGTGCCCCATAAGCGATCAGACCGATGTCGCTCGCCAATTCCTGCTTTCGAGGTGTAACTGGCAGTTTGAACGGATTCAGGAGATAATCGCCAGAGAAGATGAGGGCGATTCCTACAACCAGAAAAGTGGAGAGAATCGCGGCTGAATACCCTGAACCCCGGAGCGTCATCAACAAGCCTATGCTGAAACACCCCAATATAAGGCTCATCACCCCTTGCATAATTTGATAGTTTCTGTTTCGTGAGACCATATTTTACAATTACTTTGCAGATAGGTAAAGTCGGGATTTGGGACTTTGATGTTCAATAACAGAGACTACGGTGACATTTTGAGCCAATTGAGAAATGGGTATATTTATCAGGTAATTTACGTTGCAGAAGATCCAAGCCGAATACGCGGGTCAACCAACGTGTAACTGATGTCGGTGAGTAATAGACAGACAACATAAAGCACAGAACCGAGATAGACCATGCTCCGCACAATCGCGAAATCCTGGGCATGGATGGCTTCTATTGTAAAACCTCCAAGCCCCGGAATTGCGAAAAACGCCTCCATCACCAAACTCCCCATAAAAAGTGCCGGAATCACCAAAACCACATTTGTCAAAATTGGTATCATTGCATTCTTCAGGATGTGTTTAAAGAGAACTACCGTTTCACTCAACCCTTTTGCCCGTGCTGTGCGGACATAGTCACGATTAACCTCTTCAAGAAATATCGTCCGGTAAAAACGGACACCGGTGCCGATTCCACCAATAATACCAATAACCACTGGCAGAATAACAAACTTCAGCATGTCTGTCCCGGAATCGTATCCAGAGATTGGAAAGAGTCGCAGTATTTTTCCGAATATCCATTGCCCGCCAATAATATAGAAAAGTGTTGAGACGGACATAAGGATTACCGCGAGGATTGTCCCCCAGAAATCGACATAGGTCGCTCGGTAGTAAGCGACAATCATTGAAGCGGTAATATCTACGAGAAGGCCAATCAGAAAAGTCGGCAGGGCGATAGCAAAACTTGCCCACATGCGTTGTGAGATCTGTGATGTGATGTCAATGTTATTGGCATCTGATGTCCCAAAATCGAAGAAAAAGAGTCTAACCGATTTCTGAAAGAAAATAGTCTGTGTAAAAGACTCGGTTCCAGATGCCTTGGCATTGAACCAGAGGGGCAGGTGATAGCCGTTCTGCCTCTTCCAATTGTCAACATCTTCCTGTGTAATATTCTTCTCACCGAGAATGCGTCGTGCCATCTGGTCAGGAGAACTGACGACAAAGAAAAGTAGAAATACAGTGATGTTCACACCGACCAAGATTGGGATTGCGTAAAGGGTCCGTCGGATAATATAAGTTATCATCTTTTATCTGTAAAGTGTTCTAAAATCTGTAAAGTTCGGAAGTTCAAAAAGAATTCTCCGCGCCTCCCAACTTTAGCACACTTGCAAACTGACCGAAAACCTGCTCGTAATGAAATGGAGAGCGGCCCAGGATGCCAAAAATTAAAAACCTCGTTCCCGTTTCCAAATTGTAATTACAGCCGGAATAGTACCTAAAATAAGAAGGGCGAGACCTACCCATAGGGGCCAGACGACGGGTTGATTCCACGCCTGCCGATTTTCCGATCGCTGACCGGCATCAATGCGAAGATATTTCAGCGATCCGCCACCTAAGGAACTCGGCTTGCTGTTCTTCACCCATTGATGCGACAGCCCAAAACCAACAGGATGGTAGGTGAAAATCCACGGGGCATCTCGTTGCAGCAGATGATTCATTTCATGAATAATTGCCAACCGTTCCGGCGAGTTCTCCATATTTTTCATCCGTTCAAAGAGCCGATCGTACGCCGCGTTACTATAGTTAGCAGAATTTGCACCATCGTGCCGGACTTTGCTATTTGGACCGTAGAGGAGGAACAAAAAATTTTCTGCGTCAGGATAATCGGCGTGCCATCCCCATGAGATGATTTGGAAGTTCCCGTTCTTCACTTTGTCTCGAAACCGGTTGTAATCAGTGGTGCGGTTCTCCATTGTGATGCCGAGTTGCTCTAACTTATTTCGTATCCATGTTAAGTATGCTGTGGCGCCTGCGGAGTTCCATGCATTATCAAAAGAGACGATGAGAGGATTGCCTTTACTATCTTGCCCGCCAGGATAGCCTGCCTCTGCAAGCAACTGCCTCGCTTCTTCAACGGATTTGCGAACCGGACGTTGCTTTTCGGTATCCCAATTATAGACATAAGGGTTCATACCGCGCTCTCCGCCTTCATATCCAAATATACCGGGTGGAATGGGACTATGTGAGCTGACACCGCGTCCGTTAATAAAGATTTCAATAAACTCCTCATAATCTAAAACAATCGAGATTGCCTGCCGAAGTTTCTGCCTCTCTGCTGTGTACCCACCGATGGTATCGTCCAGCATATTAAAAGCAAGGTATCTTGTTGTTGGTTGGACATTCGTTCGCAACAGGATGCCCTTTGCTTTCATTGCTTCACTTGCCCTCGGATCGCCTGTATCATTGAACGTGACTGCGCTGTCAAACGTGTCTGAAGGGATGCTTGAGGTATCGTAATAACCTTGTAAAAATTTATTCCAGCGCGGAATGTATTCCTTTTCCAATTTGTAGACGACTCTTGGAATAAAGGGGACGATTTCCCATGCGTCGTCTAAAAGTCCGGCTTCCCTATCACCGGGTTCTCCGCTTGATGGGTAGCGCACCACCCGAAAATTCTCATTCTTGACGAGAACTATCTCTTTATGTGCCAGAAGCGTTTCTATCCGATACGCACCTGTGCCTACAGGAAACCTGTCAATCGTGATGTTCCGATCTTTTACAGCCGGTTGACTGTAAAAATCAATGGCCTCTTTCGGCATGGGTGAGAAGAACGGCATCGCTAACCAATAGACAAACTGCGGATACTTTGTCTTGAGGATAATCCGATAGATGTACCGATCCACGACCTCTACACCGGGAAAGGAGGTATCCTTCTGTCCGTTAGCAATAGCGTCTGAGTACGCTTCCATACCGAGGATATAATCTTTCAGGGTGCTGAGAATAGGGCAGGCAACGCTCGGATCCGCCATCCGTTTGATCTGATAGACATAATCCGCAGCGGTGAGCTCACGTGTGTCCGTCAATGAGAAATCTTTGACCTCGTTAAACCCCTTAACATCTGATTTCGTTAAGTTGCGGTAACGCCACTCCCCGTCTTCGGTTTTCGCAAAACAGGGGTGTTGCTGGTACATAATCCCTGGACGGATGCGAACTTCATAAACGGCACGCGCTACTGATTCAGCAGGCGCATTTGGCGGTAACTGTTGTCCATTGGCATCGAAGTAGCGGGGTTGTGGGACGGCCTCTGCTGTCAAGGGGATGAGTTCATAGGGTCTTTTCAAGTAATGATATCGCAACGGTGGTTCATAAATCTGCTGAATGAACCTATATTCGTCCGAACTGTAGGAGACCGCTGGATCGAAGTGTTTCGGCTCTTCATCGAACGTGTTGTAGTAAATCTCTTGATCGTGTTCAGATTTCGGATACGGATTATTCGGCACACCACAACCAAAGAGAAAAAGAGTGAGTGTTAAGGCTACACAATATCGACTTAAAGATTTCGGCAATATGGTTTGCATCGTTACACCAGTAATACAGAAGTTTAGAATGAATATAAAACTGTTAGCGACACCAAGGGTCCAAATTCAAACGTATCGCTCTCTTCATAAAGCGTCTTTTGACTCAAGGGTAACACCAGTGATACGGACACAGGAATATTATAGGGTGTTGCAATCGAGGCACCAACGCATGCCATGCTGAAAAGGAGTCCGGTATTGATATCGAGTTCTCCTGCCCAATAGGCGTAAGATTGATAGAAGCCGAGATAGCCTGCCTGTAACGAGAGCCAGTCATTGAAACGATAATTGAGACCGCCTGTGTAGGTAAGTTCCCGAGAGGCACGGTAGGTTTTGCTGTTTTCATAGAATGGAAACTTCCCACGGATGCTAGCGTTCACGTCTAACCCTTTGTAGAGCGGAAGCCTGTAATGCAGGTCTACGATCGGGTTAAAGGTACCGGTTCCGAATTGTATATGGAGATGCTCAAGTCCGGCAGCTCCTAACTTCCAGGGATCTTCTTCGGTCTTACCAAAGGGGATTGTGGTTCCGAACCGTCCTGTAAAAAAGTCGTTCGCCTTGAAGACGCCATGAAACTGGTGTGCGAATATAATATCGGCATCGGCGAGTCCGGTATAGGTTTCGTTTCGATGATGGTTGTTGCCATTCCGCACAATCGCGTCCCACTGTTCAGGTGTGACAGGATCAATCTGTTCGACAGTTGCCTCTTGGGCTTTGGTCTCGTAGGGTATATTCGCTTCAAGCATCCATTGGGAACCGAATTGATACTTCAAGCCAATATCAACGCGAAAGATGTTCAGTTTAACATGGTGTCGGTGGAGCGGCACGTCTATTACGTTTCCATCTGGTGAGACTCCCTCTGTTTCTACGTGTCCACCCTGTGCATCGAACCATCGCATCATGCTAACAGTACTCTGAAATCGCTTCATCTCGTCTGAAGTCAAACTGACTTCACCAATCCCGCCGCGTGGAATTGCGGGATTGCTTCACGCGCCTCAGCTTTCTTGGACAAAACCGAGTGGGAGAAGGATGAATTGAAAGCAGGAGAATAGGAAAAAAAATCTTGCGATCATAGCGGGTCTGCATCCGTTTCTAAGTTAAGCCACTCCATTTCAGCATCGGAGAGTTCGAGTCCCATTGCGCCGAGCGAGGAATCCATCTCCGTTAAAGTTACAGGTCCAACGATTGGAAAAACAGGGAATGAAATATTCAAGCAGTATGCGAGGGAAACCTGAATTGGGGAATAGCCGTATTTCGCCCCTAATTTCTGTGCGCGTGCGAGTCTTTCAAAGTTATCGTCGTTGTAATAAACGCGCACCATATCTCCGTTTTCACGGTTCTCCGGTGTAAACGCGCCGCTGAAGAAACCCCGTGCTTGCGAGGACCACGGCATCAGCGGGAATTGACTCTCTTGATGCCATTCACGGGCGGCATCGTCAACGCAGACACAACCCCCCCACATCGGTTCCATCGGGATAGCGAGACTGATGTTATTGCTACAGGAAACGAATCCCGCCAAGCCGTTTTCAGCGGCGTAGGTGTTGGCATCAATAATGCGCTGTGGGTGCCAATTAGAAGCGGCAGCTGCTCGGATGCGTCCTGCCCCGATCTCGTCGTTCAGGTAATCAATGATGGTTTCAACGGGAATCACGGGGTCGTCGCGATGGAGCATGTAGAGGTCAATGTAATCGGTGCGGAGTCGGATGAGACTCTCATCGAGATCGCTTTTGAGTTCTTCGGGGGAGAGACGCGGACGTGGCACTCTACCTTGTGGGTGTCCGCCCTTGTCAATGAGAAAAACTTCGTCTCTATTACCGCGTTGCCGCATCCAGAGACCGATAAGCATTTCACTATCACCACCCCCATAACCGTGTGCTGTGTCAAGGGCATTTCCACCGGCTTCCAAGAAAGCGTCCAGCATTTCGGTGCTATAGTCGAATTTTACAGGTGAAAATACCATGGTACCCAGAATCAGATGCGAGATGTCTTTGCTGACGCCGGGAATTTTTATGTGCTTCATTACAAACGGTTTCCTTTTTTATCTGGGCATACAGGTCGCGCCCTATGTGATTACAGGATATAGGGAAATTATAGCAGATTTCCAATCCAAAATCCAGAAGAAAATGTGCGAAGGGTGTGTAAAGTTTTTGGCATTAGACCTCTGTCTTCTCTTGTGTGGAAGGTTCTCACCTGATTTTTGACCTGTTTCCTCTTTAACCCCGTAGGGGTGACATCTCTGTAGAACACAGTTAGACCGCATCAGCGAACCCCGTAGGGGTGACATCTACAACCTTTGACAAAATATTTACACACTCATGTACGAATGTGCTAACGTGGGGAAACCTATAGTCGGTGGGATTATACATTCCGCTAAGCAATATTCAGAAATAAATTCCGATTTTCCCGAAGGCCGCGAACCCATAGGGGGTTTTTGCTTGGGGTTTTTGATAGGGTGTTTCTGCGGATTTCCCCAGGGTTTCCCCGCCCGTTATTGATTGACAAAGGGCGTATTTGATACCGAATATTGCTTAGAGAAGAAGGGGGGTTCGGATGAACAGAACGCAATCCAATCATCAGCGATGGATGACTGGGAAGCCAATAAACATCAGCCTCCCAGCACTCCTATGGTCATTTGATACTATTTCAAAATTAACATCTTCCGCAGCAGGGATGTCTTCTCTGTCTGGAGTTGATAGAAATAGATGCCACTGGACACCTTTTCACCAATATCGTTGCATCCATCCCAATACACCGCACGACTCCGACTCGTGTAGTACCCCGCCTGTTGATGCCCGAGATCGAGGTGCCGGACAACCGTGCCCCGCGTATCATAGATAGTGATCTGGACCTGACTCGGGTTCGCCAGGTGATAGGGTATCCAGGTTTCCGGGTTAAACGGATTGGGATAGTTCGGCAGCAGGTGCGTCTTATCGGGACGTCTCGTCGCCAAAACGCTTTCAAGCAACGCGATCGATCGTAGGTATAGGGTAGACCCGTCGCTTTCAGCGCGCCAGGTGTCAAGTTGTGCCTCTAAGGTCGCTGGGTCCAACTGCTCAAGCGTTACCCGATCCAAGATGAACGCGTTTTTAGGCTGGGACGGGGCTCTCCCTCCCCTACTACAGTCAGTGGTAACGGTAAATTCTGCGTTCTGTAGTTCATTATTAAGTGGGACGAGTGTCTGCCCGTCGTCGGATACCTTTACGAAGGGTGGATTCCCGTCGGGTCTATCCACGTTTTGGTCGCAGCCGAATCCTGCTCCATTGGTAATGGGCTCACTAGACTCATGCGCCTCCAGCAGCTTTGCTGCAAGTGCTGGGGGAACGTTCTCACCTATCGTTTTATCAGACAGGTCTGTATGAGTTGATAGCATCGTCTCTGGCCTATCTTTCTGAGGAGGCGTGTAAACAGTGATCTCACTTCCCGGTGGCGGCGGTAGTGGCCCACTGTTCTCATCAGGCGGATCTACTCCACTGTTCTGAACAGGCGGATCGTTTTGCGCCTGAGGTCCACCATTCTGAACAGGTGGATCGTTTTGCACCTGGGGTCCACTGTTCAGATTCGGCTGTTGGTGTTGCTGTGGCGGCTGGGATCCACGGTTCGCATCAGGCTGTTGGTGCGGTTGTGGTTGCGGAGTCGTTGTCGGTTGGTTCACATTCGCACTGCGGGCATACTTGGGTTGCTGTGGCGACTGACCGCTATCCCCTTGGGGCGGATCTATAATCCGAGTCGGTTCGCCTCGCCTCCGTATATTCTCCTCTTGCGGCGGAGAGAATACCTGAACATCGACACTCCTCAACTTCGGGAGATTTCTCAGTGGAGACAGATCTCTAATCGGATTCCCCGCAAGACGTAAATACGCAAGATTCACCAAACCTGCCAAGACACTGATGTCACTGATGCTATTTTGACGCGCTTCTAATCGCCCGAGGCTTTGCAAGTTCGCCAGAGGACTGATGGCGCTAACGGTATTGTCATCAATAGACAGCTTTGTGAGACGCGTCAAGTTCGATAGGGGTGTGAGATCGGTAATCTGATTCCCGCCAATCGATAACACTCTGAGGTTCGTTAGCTGTGCCAAGGGAGCGATATCGCTGATAAGATTGTCCTCGATATAGAGGTGTGTCAGATTCGTGGCATATTCCAAACCCGTGAGATCCCTTATCCCGAGCTGAGCAGCGTTCAGTGTTGTTAAGTCTTGCATCGCCTCTGTTGTGATACATGCGCTTGCCTCCATGCCTAACGCCGTCCGCACTGCGGCACGTAAATTGGCATCGGGGATGAGATTCGGTATCTCAATATCAACGTCTCTCAGTTTGGGAAGACTCTCAAGCGGACACGGATTTGTAATCGGATTCCCCGCAAGACGTAAATACGTAAGATTGACCAAACCTGCCAAGACGGTAATATCGGTAACCTGATTCCGAAACATTCCCAATCGCCTGAGGTTCGTTAGATGTGCGAGAGGATTGATATCGCTGATGAGATTGTCCCCGATATACAGACCTGTGAGACGCGTCAGGTTCGATAGGGGTGTGAGATCGGTAATCTGATTCCTGCCAATCGATAACGCTCTGAGATTCGTGAGATGTGCCAGAGGAGCGATATCGCTGATAAGATTGTCCCTAAGATAGAGGTGTGTCAGATTCGTGGCATATTCCAAACCCGTGGGATCCGTTATCCCAAGTCGAGAGGCATTTAGTGTGGTCAAGTGTCTCATTGCGTCTATTGTGATACGCAAGTTCGGGGCTATACCTAATTCCGCACGCACCGCCGTCCGTAAGTTGGCATCGGGGATGAGACTCGGTATCTCAATATCAACATCACTCAGACTGGGAAGACTCTCAAGCGGAGACGTATCTGTAATCGGATTGCCTTCAAGACGTAGGTATGTCAGATTGACCAAATCCGCTAATACACGAATGTCAGTAATCTGGTTCCGAAGCATTCCCAATCGCCTGAGGTTCGTTAGATGTGCGAGGGGATTGATATTGCTGATGGCATTGCCTCCGATATATAAGGCTCTCAGACCCGTCAAGTTCGCCAGGGGCGTGAGATCACTAATCTGATTCCCGCCAACCGCTAACGATCTGAGGTTCGTGGCATATTCCAGACCCGTGAGATCCGTTATCCCAAGCCGAGGAGCGTTTAGGACAGTCAAGTTTAGCAGCTGCTGTTGTGTGAGGGGTTCGTTTACGTTGAGGTGAAGCGCAGCCCTCACCGCATTTCTGAGATTCGCATCCGGCATCCATATAGCAGAATCCGGTGGTTCATTCCCGACGCCATTGGCTTGGACATAAGTGCTGAGAAGCAGGCTACTCAGAACGAGTAAAACAACACAAAGTGTGTAAAAACGTTTCATGGTTTTCAGTTCCTTTCATTTAAAATGTGAATCGTCCAATCCCTTGTAAATATACAAGGTTATTAAAAGGAAAACGGATGTAACGCACAATTCATTGTGCGTTACATCCGTCCTAACATTCCTCACCGTTCCGTTTAAGGAGGTGAAATTTTCCTTTACAGCGAGACCCTGAAAAAAGAAGTCGCCGAGGCACGAGACACTCGGTGCCCAGTTGCTCTCTGCATAAGTCTCGTTATAAAATAATATGCTTAATGTGTGTGAAGTGGAAAGGGGGGGTAACTTATGTTTGCTGAATTAAAGGCGTGTGCATACGCAGCAAGACGCACGCTGCAAGTCAAGGAAGCGGGTAAAAACCGATGTGTTCTGTTAATATCTACATGTCTGCCGAGCATTGGTGTCACCTTTATCACTTTGATTGCGTCTATGATAACCCAAGTTGCTACGTCCGAGATTTTAGGTGTGCAGACCCGTTTTCCTTGAAAGGGGTCTGTTCTTCGCAGGAATATTGTAGCGTAGACTGTCAATCTGCGTTTTTTTGTAGCGTAAACTTTCAGTTCGCGCTTTGAAATACACAATCTAACAGATTCTGCTACAAGTGGTAACTTGCGTTATAGTTATGATAGGTTAATTTTTATATTTTGTCAAATTAAAATTTATAAAAGTCTTAATACAACTATGGTAAACTTTAGAATTAATTAGACATTCAGAACCCGTGCGGTTAGAAACCGCACCTACCGGGCCCGGGGTAACATGTCTGTTTATTTTTCAGGTTTACCATAAATCAAATGTAGGTTGGGTTGAACGGATATCTCCTAAAAAATCGAACATAGAAGATAACCTTCAAGTTCACCTAAAACCTGAAACCGACTGAAAAAAACAAGTGAAACCTAACATATTCGGACTGCTACCCTTTGGCGTGTTTCGAGTTTTCAAGAAAAAGGCGTTTCGGATCCAGCATATTTGCCAGAAAATCACTTGACACTGACTGGATAAATCACATAGAATTTCAGTTACGAGAAACCAGAGATTGGAGGGAAACCGATGAAAATTACAGGCTTTGAATACCGCACCATCTCCATTCCTTTTATTCCTGCGATACAGGAGCACTGGGACATGGATTACCCGACCACTTTGGTCTGGGTGCATACAGATGAAGGGTTGACAGGATTAGGTGAGAGCAATTCCCTGAACAGCGATATTACAGACCAGGCTGACCAGATTGCCGAAAGATACATCGGCAAAAATCTGTGGGAGATTGATCTCGCCTCGGAGTCATTTGCCTTCCAATGCGCCTTTTACGACTTGGCAGGACAGGCATTGGGGGTACCTGCGCATAAATTAATCGGTGAGAAGTATAGGGATAGCGTCGAACTCGCCTACTGGTCACCACCGATGCCAGCAGAAGTGACGGCGGCAGAGGCAGAACGTGCCGTGAATATGGGTTTTCGGGTCCATAAGCTCAAGGCTCGGAAAGCGAATATCGTCGAAACGGCGCGTCTTATCGAAGAAGCATGCGGACCTGATTTCCAGATCCGCGTCGATCCGAATACAGAATTTGGAGATTTGGAGACCGGGCTCCGGCTTGCAGAGGCGTTGCTCCCGTATAATATTGAAGTCTATGAGGACCCAATCCGATTTGAGGATTTGTCTTGGTATCGTCAGATGCGTGAAGTGGTAGAGGTGCCAGTCGCTCGGCATTTGGGAGCACCGCAAGGGATTTTAGAGAACATCCAGGCAGGTGCTGTGGATGCGGTTAATATGGGTGGAAATGTCGCTGGGCTTCGCAAAAGTGCTGCCGTTGCCGAAGCCGCTGACCTACCGATATGGGTACAAATCTTTGCATTCGGTTCATGCGTCGGGTCAACGTTCGCTGCACACATCGCATGTACACTGCCAAATTGCACAATGCCGATTGATGAGCTTCCACACATCCGCGTTGACGATCTCTCTGGCGGCAGTATGGACCTCTCAAACGGTGCAATCAATCTATCAGATGCCCCGGGGTTGGGTATCAGTCTCGATATGGACGCCGTTGAACGGTATCGGATTCGTTAGAGGATAGCAGTCGGCAATCAGCCATCAGCTGTCGGTAGGCGTCGTGTATAGATCTCAGACACATAAGCGTATTTAACGTTTGAAACCGAAATCTGTAGTCTAACGTTTTATTTTTATGGAGGAGAAGTGTGGACGAAGAAAAATGCATTCCATCTTCTCAATGAACAAACCACCAATAGCGTAAGGAGAAGGACAATGACTTCGGAAGCGTATTGGAAGGTACTACAGAAATCAAACCGTATGCTGGCGTTAAACTGGGAAACACTTGTATCGGCACGTGTTGAAGGCGATAAGAAGCGGATACGGAGAGCTGAGCGGAATTATTTCCAGTCACTGCGGAGTGCTATGTTAGCAACGCAAAATGCGGTTTCAGAGCGAATAACTGCAGTGTGACATGACCAATGCCAGATACGCGTGCCTCTAAAAAATAGTGTTTCGGAGGGATCGGCCGCGTATTGGTGTTACGATCTCCTTTTACTCATGCGATCTGAAATATGTGAAATTCTCTTCTAACTTCACGTTGTTTTAACATCTCTTTTAATTTAACCAGTTGGCGGGGTCGCTCACCTCGCCTTTTTACTTTTTGGGAAAAGATTGCAACAGTGTGCGAATTATGATAAAATGAACGGCGATCTTTTGTCATAACCCTTGTTAGGAGTCCATAAATTAAACGATTGAGGTTGTATCAAACAACAATATTATGAGTATTTCCCATCTACGTTATCTCCACGTTGCACAAGACGTTCTGAAACAGATTGAAGCGACACAAACCGAGGCAATTGCACAAGTTTCTGAGATGTGCGCGGAGACTATCGCAGAAGATGGTCTCGTCTACCTATTCGGATCTGGGCATTCCCGCATGCCGGTCGAAGAAATTTTTCCACGTTACGGCAGTTTCCCGGGTTTCTTTCCCATCGTCGAATTAGCGGTTACGTTCCACAACCAAGTCGTCGGTTGTAACGGTCAACGTCAAGCCCTCTTTCTGGAAAACGTCTCGGGGTATGCGGAGGTGATCCTACGCAACTTCACCTTCGGTCCACACGATTGCATGATGGTATTTTCCAATTCCGGCACGAACATCCTCCCGATCGAAATGGCGATGGGAGCAAAGGCACGGAATTTGCCTGTCATCGCAGTCAGTTCAATTGCACATAGCAGCGCATCGAGTTCGAAACACGCCTCCGGCAAACGTTTGTTTGAAGTCGCAGATCTAACCATTGACAACTGTAATCCGCCGGGAGATGCCGTCGTAGAGATTCCGAATTTGGCGTATCCAGTGGGACCTACATCTAGTATCGGGACACTGTCGATTGTCAATGCTATTAAATGCCGGGTTGCAGAACTTCTGACGGCGCGTGGGAAACCTCCTGTCGTGTTGACCGGTGCGCATTTCCTCGGTGCGGAAGAATCGGCGAAACAGATTGAGAAGGCTTATGACGATTATAAAGCTCGCGTTCAAGGAAGTTAGCGCGCCACGATTTTTCCGTTGACTTTTCACCCACAAATCTATATACTTTAAAAAGACACAGAACACTGGGTCTCCTGAGGTAAATTTGCATCCGATGGACATTCCGATGCCGAAAACTACCAAGAGAATCGCGGTGATGGGTGGGACATTCAACCCGATTCACTACGCGCATCTGATCAGTGCTGAACAGGTTCGGACAGGGTTAGGTTACGATAAAATTTTGTTCATCCCTTCTGCCAGACCCCCGCATAAGGTTGCAGACGCTGATATTATCGAACCGGAAGATCGGTATCAAATGGTGCTTTTAGCAATCGCAGAGAACCCGAATTTTGAAGTGTCTCGCATTGAATTGGAACGCGCGGGTCCGTCATATACGATTGAGACCTTGAAAGCCTTGAAAGAATTGTACGGTGCAACCACTGAACTGGCATGGATTATTGGAGCGGACTCTTTGATTGAGTATAAAGTTTGGAAGGACTTTGATGAAGTGTTGGAACGATGTGTTATGATCGCGACAACACGCCCGAATTACAACCTAAATCGGGTTCCGTTAGAAATTCGAAAACGGGTTACCACCTTTCCGATAACAGGCGTTGATATATCCGCCACAGTTATCCGGGAGCGGGTTCGGAAAGGTCTTTCAATCCAGTATCTCGTGCCAGAAAAGGTCCAAGCATATATCGATCAACATCAGTTGTATCTGTGAAGGCTTTTGATTTAGAGTCTCTTGGGCGGTGTGCCACTTCTTTGCGCGCAGGTTTCTGATGCAGAATGAAACATTAAACCAAATCTGTAGCCTGCAACAATACGCAGAAATACGCAGAAACACCCAAGCAATACGCAGAAATGCCCAAGCAAAAACACCCCAAGCAAAAACACGCAGGCGGATATGAGGAACGCACGTCAAAGTTCTAACGGACGTTGTTTCTCCGCAAGGTATAATTAAAAAATGCAACACACATGTGGTATGTGCGGAACGGTATACGATTTCGTGTGGAAGGAGGGAACACCTTTACCGAAAAACTTCCCTTTCTGTAGTGCGCGGTGTAAAGCTGCAGACTTGGCAAAGTGGCTGAACGAGGAATACGCCATTAGCACGCCAGTACCCAATACGGTTTTGTCGGACACTGAACACGAGATTCTTACCGAACTTGCCCAATTGGGTGTGCGCACTGACGACGATACCGACTAATGGATTGGCACGGGAAGCAGACAGTAGAACAAAGCGCGTAGCTCGTAATGAAATGGAGAGCGGGTCTAAGGAAGGCGTGTCAAAGTTCAATCTCACGTCGTTTAACCGCAAGGAATAATTAAAAGCAATAGAACAAAGCGTGTAGCTCGTAATGAAATGGAGAGCGGGTCTAAGGAAGGCGCGTCAAAGCTCAATCTCACGTCGTTTAACCGCAAGGAATAATTAAAAGCAATAGAACAAAGCGTGTAGCTCGTAATGAAATGGAGAGCGGGTCTAAGGAAGGCGTGTCAAAGTTCAATCTCACGTCGTTTAACCGCAAGGAATAATTAAAAGCAATAGAACAAAGCGTGTAGCTCGTAATGAAATGGAGAGCGGGTCTAAGGAAGGCGCGTCAAAGCTCAATCTCACGTCGTTTAACCGCAAGGAATAATTAAAAATCCGCAAGGGATAATTAAAAAATGAATTGCACATTAGCAGAACTTCGGGCACACCCGAAGTCGATCGAAATTCAGAAGTACCTCTCAGACAAGCTGAGCGAGAAACGCTATCAGCACGTCCTCTCTGTACAAGAGATGAGCGTTGATTTAGCACATGCTCATGGTGCCAACGTCTGGCATGCCAATCTCGCTGCGCTTTTGCATGATAGTGCAAAATGGATGAGCACGGAAGAATTACACAGGGAAATAAAGCGTTACGAGATTCGTCTCGATCCGATTGAAGAGCAAAATCCCGCTCTTTTGCATCCATTCATCGGTGTGAAAATTGCAATAGAGAAATTTGCTGTAACGGAACTTGAAGTCCTTGAAGCCATTCGGAACCATACAACAGGCAGCCCATCAATGGGTATTATTACACAGATATTATATGTCGCGGACTTTGCAGAACCGACACGGACCCATAAAGAGGTCGATGTCGTGCGAGAGTTAGCTTACACAGATTTGGACCGAGCGGTGCATCACGTGGCGCGTACAGAAATTGTGTATCTCTTAGAAAAAGGGGTGTTGATTCATCCAAATACGCTTCATACCTACAACAGTACGTTAGAGGGTGGCAAGATTTAAAAAAGGAAAATTTAAAAAATGGGAACCGAACAGAATACGTTAGACATGGTAAAAGCTGCAGCATCTGCGGCGATGAGCCGACGTGCCCAGGACGGCGTCATTCTCGATCTGCGGGAACTTGATGGCTTCACGGATTTTTTTGCAATCTTCAGTGGTACCTCTGATATTCAGGTAGAAGGTATATCGCAAGCCGTTATTGAGGAACTCGAAACGAACTGGGAACAACGTCCTTGGCATCAGGAGGGTGAACGCAAAGCAGATTGGATTCTATTAGACTACGTGGACTTTGTCATACATGTTTTTCTTTCCGATAGGCGTTCCTACTATAACCTTGAACGCTTGTGGGCTGAGGCACATCGGATTGAATTGCCAGAATTAACGATGCCTATCCATCAAGAAACATGGGAAGAAGAGGTGGATCCTGATGGTGCGTTGGTTTTTGGTGAACAGGAAAAGAGCACGTCGGAGGGATAATTTCGTCTTGGCAGGATGCGTCGTTAAAAAATCTGGAGTAGAGAAAACGGAGAAGATCACTGAGATGGGTTAATCGATGGCAAAAAGGAGAACTGTGACGTTATCGGTGCCGCCATAATCGAGTGCTGTGTTGACGAGATTTTCTGCCGCCTCTTCGATATTGCGGGCGGTCTTGATAATCTCAGCAATTTCGTTATCATCGACGATCATATCATGCAACCCATCGGTACAAGCGAGGACAATGTCCCCTGGACCGAGTGGGTAGGCATCAGCACTGACGGTGACGGTTGGTGTCAAGCCGACAGCCTGTGTAACGATGTTTCGTTTTTCATGAACGCGGCTTTCTTCCGGAGTTATTTCACCCTTTTCGACCATCTTTTGAACGAAAGTATCATCTGTTGTGATCTGTGTGATTTTTCCGTCGCGTAAGACGTAGAGTCGGCTGTCCCCGACATGGACATAAGCGAGGTAGCTGAAGGTAACAAAACCTGCGATGAGGGTTGTACCCATACCGCGCGCTTTACCCCCGTTCTCGGCGGCATTGTAGATACGCTGATTCGCTTCCTCCGCGAGTTCGGTCAAAACTGCGAGTCTTTTCATCGGACCTAAATCGCTCTGTGGGGATGCTTGGGTTTTCGCCCACTCTTGAATGATTTCAAGAGCGATAAGACTCGCGACATCACCGCTTTCATGCCCACTCATGCCATCAGCGATGGCAAATAGCTGGAGTTGCGTATCAAAATAATATCGGTCTTCGTTTCTTTCACGAAGTTTACCTGTATCTGTTTTTGCTGCAAACTGCATTGTTCTATCGCTCGGGGCGTCTGTGGTTAAGAATACGAGAAGGCTTGTGTGTACTTATTCAAGAAGGTGCCAGATTCATTCAGAAAAACCACATATGTTTTTTGAAACGTTGACTGCTATAGGAAAAACGATGAAAGTTGGTTTTCGGTTTCAAAATTCGCAACGAAGTCTAAGAAAAAACTGTATTAGGTTACTCATTTCAATTATATGATATAGTAAATATGAGTGTCCTAAGCACCAATTATGCCAAAATTAAACGAACGCGTCAAATTAATAAATCACCTAACCTGCGATATTCTACAAATTTTAGAATAACTTCTGATTTTTCAATTGGCAATAGAGCCAAACCCTGTAAGCATTTCGTCGGAATTGGAGCATTTTCAAGATAAATATGGATATAGAAAGATTATCCGCGAGTCCAAAGCACCATTTTTTCGGATACTACGGCATTAATCCGTGGGATAGCACGGCAAAATATCACCTCGCGTTAGAGACGGATTTTCATACGCACCGCCCGCTGGCCGAAGATACAGCAACGGTTGGACTCATTCATCGCGAAACCCACGAATTTATCCCGCATGCGAAGACCGCCGCTTTTAACCTCCAACAGGGGAGTATGCTCCACTGGATAAGCGGCAACAAGAATGGTGAGTGCGGCGCTGTCGGTACAGAATTCACGTTTAACGATTGGGAAGATGGCAACCTTGTATCACGTGCTTTAAATCCGAGGACGGGTGCGATCCGAACAATTCAGGGTGCGATCGCGGCTGTGTCTCCAGCAGCTCCACTCGCGATGGGTCTCAACTACGGACGGATGGCGCACTGCCGTGCAGTCGTCGGCTACGCGACACATACTGAATCGAGTGAGGTTACAGCACAACCGGAGGACGACGGTTTATATCAACTCGACCTCCGAGATGGAAGTGCAGAACTTGTCCTCTCTATCGCCGATGTCATCCGAGCAAGCGGAGACAAACGGATGGTAGACAAACGGACTTGGTTTAATCACGTTCTGTTTAATACAGATGGAACACGACTGCTATTCTTCTGTCGAGTCCGTCGGGAAACAGGACACTACACCTCGCTCTGGACAGTAAACCCTGATGGCTCCGATTTAGAGATGCAAATCCCATTCGACTATAGGGTGTCTCATTTCGACTGGCGGACCCCTACGCGGATTCTTGTCTCTTCCGACATATCCGGTGAGATGGGATTTGTGGAATTCACGGATGGCGTCCGGGACTTCACACCGATTGGGCGTGGTGTTTTGCCAAGCGATGGACACGCTTCGTTTTCACCAGACCGCGAGTGGTTGCTTTGTGATACGTACCCGCGCGATCCGGAGCGTTTGGCACAACTTATGGTTTACAATATCGCTGAAAACCGAAAAATTGTTTTGGGCGAATTCCATCACGAGGAGCAGTTTGTTGGAGATATCCGATGTGATCTACATCCACGCTGGGCACCCGATGGAAAAACGATTACCTTCGACTCAGTTCATGAGGGTTCCCGACAGATATATCTCGTGGAGATACCACGCGCAAGTCTATAGAGGAAATCCGGGTCGTTCAACCGCAAGGTAAAATTAAAAAATGTTGCGAGATGATTGTTCTCATGAAAAGATTGGGCGATTGCCAAGTATTGTAAGATGTCCTTTTTCAAATATTAAGGAGCCTCGCGAGGCTGTTGTCTTGACAACGGCGCCGGCATGGAAGGTCGTTGACGGCATCGACATAAATACGCAACACCCTATCTACGTTGAGGGTAACACGCGGGCAGATATGATCGCGCTCGTGGAGGCGTGTCAGGGGGCAGTGGTTTATGGTATCGGTGGTGGATTAGCCGTTGATACTGCCAAATATGTTGCAGCTGCAAAAGACTTGCCGCTTGTTGTGCTCCCTACCATTCTATCAACTGATGCTTTTCTTACAGATGCGACAGGCGTTAGAGAAAATGGGTGCGTCCATTATCTTCCTTCAAAAGCACCCGACACTGTGATTGTGGATATGGATGTCTTGTGCAACGCTCCTGTCTCAATGCGGGCAAGTGGTGCGGCGGATGTCCTGTCAATCGCAACAGCACTCTGGGATTGGCAGGAGGCGGAGAAGATGGGGGGCAACCCATCAAACCAACAACTGACACCGCATGTTGTTGACATAGCAAGCACCCTTCTCCAAACGCTTCTGGATAACGCACGGGAAATCGGTCGTGGTACTCCAACCGGCTTGAAACTTTTACTCGATCTGCTCTGTATGGAAGTCCAACTCTGCTATCAATGCGGACATAGCCGTGTTGAAGAGGGAAGCGAACACTATTTTGTCTATGCCCTTGAGAACCATTTGACCGCCGTTAAAGAAGGATCTTCCGATAGCGAAACTACAAATGAGGGATCGCTTTTACATGGTGAATTGGTAGGACTCGGCATCCTATTGATGGCTGTGTTGCAATCGCAACCTTGGACGCAATACCGGCATGCGTTAGAGTGTTTGCAAATCAACTATTTTCCATCGGCTGTTGCCCGTGATGCGATTGCCGAAACGCTTATTAACCTATCCGACTACGTCTCACAACACCAACTCCCATATACCGTCGCGACAACTTTACGGATCACTCCTGATATTGCCGAACGGACGATACAAACCATATTAGATTAAGCCATAGGATATGGAGAAGAATAACGAAAAATGACATTAAACACCCAAATCTCCGAACTGCACGAGCAGGCACTCGTGATAGATTCACATAACGATGCAATCGTGGCGCACATCCGTCGAGGGGTAGGGGTTGGGTCACCCAACTCCTACGGCGAAAACGCCCAAAACGCCACAGATCCGGTTGGCACTATCGCTTACCTCCGCGGTCCTGTTCCCCCTGAAGAGGAAGCTATCGGTATCCAGCTCAACATACCGAAAATGCGGCAAGGCGGCATTGATGCGGCTTTTTTCGCTGTTGATGTGACACGCGCATGGAAAAATCACCTGGCGTATGCCTTGGATGCATTCGGCTGGTTCGAGACAGAGGTGACAGCAAACGCCCACGACATTTGTATCGCACGGAAGGCAAGCGACATTCGTGAAGCGAAAGCATCTGGCAAGCTCGCCGCAGTTCTGGTCATTGAAAATAGCGAAGCCGTTGAGCGAAGCCTTAATATTCTCCGCTCGCTGCATACGCTCGGTGTTCGTTCAATTGGATTGACACATAACCTGAATACATGGGCATCGACAGGAAACGATGAAGAAGACATGGGAGGCGGTTTGACCCGATTCGGCATGGCGTTAGTCAAAGAGATGAATCGGCTCGGAATGCTTGTGGATGTTTCTCATATTAGTGAGCGTGGATTTTGGGATGTACTGGAAATATCGGAACACCCTGTCATTGCGTCCCACAGCAATTGCAAAACGTTATGTCGGCACTCGCGGAACTTGAGCAATGAGCAACTCAAAGCTTTAGCGGCTAACGGTGGGGTTGTCGGTATCACTTTTGTTCCAGGGTTCATTACGATAGATGGCTGGCAGAAAATGCCACCGCTGGCGCAATTGCTTAACCATATCGCCTACGCCATTGACATTGCCGGGATCGATCATGTCGGTATCGGATCAGACTTTGACGGCGGAGGAGATCTACTCAAGGATGCGAGTGAATTCATTAAAATCGCGGAAGGGTTGAGCGAACGCGGTTATTCCGATGACGATATCCGAAAGGTGCTCGGTGAAAATCACTTACGTGTTTTTGAGGCGGTGTGTGGATGAAGTGAGGGTGTCGGAGATAGACTGCCATACCTCGTCTATAGTGATCTTTTTCATACAGATATTATCTTTGCATTTATCTGTGAACTGCTTACACGGACTGCATGGGACATCGTGTCGGATGGTTTGGTGCAATCCACCGAGTAGTTGAAATCGGATATGATTGCCAGGACCGAACAGGGATACGGTCGGGGTTCCGACGGCTGCTGCAATGTGCATCGGACCGGTGTCGTTTGTGAGAAAGAGGTCGCACTTTTCAATACAAGCGGCTAGCTCCCGAATCTGAAGACCTCCGGCGAACGGAACAGCACGCGCGTCCATCAGATTCGTAACAGTGTGCACGAGTTCCGATTCCTTGGGTCCACCGAAAATCAAGACCTCGGCATTCAAATGCCGAACCAGTCTGTCCCCGATGGCGGCGAAGCGATCGGGCATCCATTCGCGCAACTTCCACCCCGCTCCCGGGAAGATCCCTACCTTTAAACCCGTCTGCGTAACACCTGCAGTATCAAACCGCTGCGAAGCATCTGTGCGCTCAGACTCAGCAAGAAACAGTTCGAGCCTTTGATCTACTGCTGGTATTCCGCCTGCATGCAACAGATCAAAATAGTGTGCTGTGGCGTGCTTGTTCCCCTGCTCAAGTACTCGGACAGTACAGAGTGCGCCTTTACCAATACGCTCGGCGGCACCGCTGAAATACATCAACAACGCAGTGCGAAATTTCCGCTGAAGATCAATAGCCAACGTGAATTTGCGTTCACGTAGGACTCGGATTGTCCGCAACATCTCACCTGTGTCCTTGTCTTTAGCGAACCGATCGAACGTAATTATCTCATCAAGGTGTGGATTTTCTCGAAGGACATCCGCCGACTGTTTTCCTACGAGCATAGCGATATACGCATCTGGGAAATGCTCGCGGACCGCGCGAATAGCAGGTGTTGTCAGCACGATGTCGCCGAGGGAGCTGAGGCGAATGAGCAGTATTTTTTTTTCTAATAATTCGCAAGGCGTTAAATGAGGTAGGTTGTGCATGAACGTCCCTTCCTCTGGGATCTGTTGCAGGCTGCCGCCATTTTAAGGTTTCTATGAGGTGTTCAAGTCGGCTGATAAGGCAACTTGCATTCGATCACCCGTTTTTCGAAATTATTTAACGTCTCTTCGACCAACGCCTCTATATCTAAACCCGATTCTGCGTCATCTAAATCGGTAAGCGATGCCCGGGTAGCGGGATGCTTCGGTACAAAAAGCGAACAACAATCTTGGTGTGGGCGTGTGGATACGTCAAAAGTCCCGATCCGTTGTGCCTTTTCGATAATTTCAGCCTTGTCCTCGCCGATAAGTGGACGCAGAATAGGGATATCGGCGATTGCTTCGATGCTCCTGAGGTTTGTTAAGGTTTGGGAAGCGACTTGCGCGAGGCTTTCGCCGGTGACGAGTGCTTCTGCATTCTCCAGAGTCGCAACGCGCTGCGCGATGCGAGTCATCATCCGCCGATACAACAGGACCCGGAAGGGGGTCGGCGTTGCGGCGACGATAACCTGCTGGAGATCAGCAAACGGAACGAGATAGATCGTACTGCGATAGTTCGACACTGCCAAAATCTGAGCAAGTTCAATCACCTTTTCTAAGGAGGCTTTATCGGTATACGGGTAACTGTAAAAATGGATAAAAACGGCTTTCGCACCACGTTTTATCATCTGCCACGCGGCGACAGGGGAATCTATTCCACCCGACAACATGACGAGCACCTTCCCGCTTACACCGACAGGCAATCCGCCAATTCCTGGAATCTTCTCAGTGGAAACATACGCAGCGTTATGTGTTATTTTGACCCAACATACCAGGTCGGGATTGTGCATATCAGCACGCGTTCCGGTCTCCGTGACGAGATACCCACCAACCTCTGCACTCACCTGCGGAGAGGTTAACGGAAAGGTTTTATCTGTCCGCCGAGTCTCGACTTTAAAGGACTCATAACAGGCATCTTGAATTTGTCGTAGGGCAGCCTTTTTAATGGCGGTGATGTCCCTTTCGGTCCGACAGGCAAGCTCAAAATGAGCGATACCCATGACGTGCTGCAGGCGTCTCTTTACTTCCGTAGTGTCGGCATTCTGCCCAAGATGCACGAGGATTCTATCATGAAGTCGCTCTACTTCCGCATATCCTGTGCCACGCAGGGACAGTTTGATGTTATTCACAAGCCGTTTCTCAAAAAATACCCTGTTTTTGCCTTTGAGTCCGACTTCGGCGTAATGAACACTCAGTAATTCTTCCATCTTTTTAAGTTATGGCCTCCTGGGGCTGCGCTCCGCTCCGCTTACGCGCAGGTTCCTGGTATGGTCCAAAGCGCGTAGCTCGTAATGAAATGGAGAGCGGATTTCAGAACGGGACGTTAGCGCATAAACCCACGTCACTTAACCGCAAGGAATAATTAAAAAGTCCGAACAGCATCCGTCAAACGAAAGTGGAGTTTTGCCACATCCCCCAATGCCTCATTTCCATGCAGTGCGACAAATTCTCGACCTGCTTCTACGACCTGATACGAACCTCTTGGCAAACAGATCCCATATTCTTCGGACAGTGTTTCCATCCCGCTCAGAAAAGCGTCACGAGCGATGATTGAGGCAGCGGCGACGGCAATATCTCGTTCTGCCTTTGGAACCTCTATTATTTTCATTCCTGAGGGGGCACTACTGGAGATACAGCGGGGTCCACTCTTCCTTTGGTGATGCAACTGCTGTGTGATGAGGTCATCTTTAGAAAACTGGTCAACAAGCACGTGTTTCGCGCCTATCCGAGTCGCTAAGGTATGAATAGCTTCTGCATGAAGCGATGCCAAAAAGTGATTTAGGTTTTGCCCTCGCCTACGGAACTCGTTATAGAGGGAGTTATAAGCGGTGGGCATCCTTTCCACGACAACGATATGCCGTTCATAGCGAGTGTGCATTAACTCGGCAAGATCACGTACGCGGCGATTTGACAGGGTTTTCCCATCAGCGATGCCTAAATCAGCGAGGGTTTCTCGACAGTCTGCGTCTACATAAACGGCTGCGACGACGAGAGGACCGAAATAATCACCCTTTCCTGCTTCATCCGTGCCAATCCATGTGTCCCAATTGTGTATCGCGTTCATTTTGTGTTATCGTGTGTAAGGGGTCGCGAGCAGGCACTCGCTCCTACAGAGGAGCTGAATTCCAAAGCGCGGCGAATTCGGTAACCTGTTCGCCGACGGCTTTGACACGCGCAGTCAATTCAGCATCGTGTAGATTACCATCCGCGTCAAACGCCTCAGATGAATTTGGAATGGATACGTCATTCGGTACGACCCAGGCGTGCAGGGCAGTGCCGACCGTCCGCAACATAGAAAGCGCATTCACCGCGCCCATTCGTCCGCCAGATACACCGATGAGTCCAATCACCTTATTCTCAAACTCATCAAATCCCATTAGATCGAGCGCGCTTTTAAGGACACCGCTGAAACTACCGTGATATTCAGGCGATCCGAGAAGTATGCCGTGTGCGCGTTTCACCTTTTCCCGCAACTTGAAAACGCCGGGCGGATAGTCACTTTCGCTCGCAACGGAGCCTTGAAAGACGAGGTCGTATTCACCAAGTTCAAGCAACTCAACTTCGGCACCCGCATCTTTGGCAGCAGAGAGCGCAATTTGGAGTGCAGCGTGTGTTGAGCTACTCTGTCGTAGACTCCCACAAATGGCAACAACATGGATGGATCGGTCATCAGTACGCTTCATTTCAGCATCCCTTCCAGAAAAAGTAGATAGCACAATCTTCGTCAATTCAGCATCAATTATTTAAATCTATTAAAGTCCCTCTTAGCATACCACAGCAACAAAGGTATGTCAAAGGATTTTTATAACATATTTGAGAAGCTATATCATCCATTTCCAATAGAAAATACACGTCTGTAGATTTTCCTTGACATATTTAAGTCCTTTTTTGTATGATATTTCTATGAGTTCAAACGCGAGTTTTTTCTGACTCGCACAGTACGCTAATTTCGATTTAGACATGAGGAGGTTACTCATGCGTTTAATGTTGTATTTATTTGCCGTTGCCTTCCTAATGGTAGGCAGCGCGCTGACCACACACGCCACAGTCACAGACGACGGCTTAATCCTTTACTTCAGTTTCGATGACGCAACAAACGGAACAGTTATGGATGAAACCGGGGGCGGAAATGATGGTGCAATTGATGGAGCAGAGATTGCCACCGACGAAGTTGTCTACGGCAAGGGATCATTGTTGTGCGATGACGGTAATGACGGTGTATCGGTTGATTCTTTTCAAGCATTAGAAGAATATACAGACAACTCCTATCTTTTTTGGCTCAATTTCACTGATGTGAATTCTGGAGCTTGGAATCAAATTATAGCAAAAAAAGCGCCCGGCTCTGACCGTTCTCCGGGAATATGGACCTGTAACCGCGCCAGTTTGCATATCCACTACCGGTTTAATCCTGGTAACCAAGGCACTCTCTGCGCAGGTCCCGATGGAGAAGATGACGAATTTGCAGTCGGCGACTGGCATCACATCGCAGGGGTCAAAGAGGGTGACAAGTTGAGATTCTATGTGGATGGTGAAGAAGTTGTGGAACAGACTGTTCCGGCGAACCATGCGCAAGGTGCAGAAAAACTCTATATCGGTAAAACGGGTTACGCTTCCGCTCTCTTCTATATTGATGACCTTTATGTCTACGATAGAGCGGTCAGTGCCGACGAGGTTGGAACAATTATGGAGGGTGGACTTCTTACCCCTGTTGAACCTCAGGACAAACTCGCCACGACGTGGGGACAGTTGAAAACACGTCGTGATTAATTTCACATCCTAAAATGTGGGGTGACTCTGAGGTCGTCCCACATTCATCTTTTTGTCTGTGCCTGCCTGTTCGTCAAAGTTTTACCTGTTGCCCAAAGCGAACCTGCCCTTTATCGCCACATTAACACAACAAATGCCTTGAGTTCCATCCATCTTTAATCCTCCTGCGTTTAAATATAAATATACATAGCCAAAATCTGGCATCACCTATTCCTTTATGGGAGGCCAAGAAGTTTCAGACACAGATTTTCCTTGACATATTTAAGTGCTTTCTTGTATCATAGTTCCTAATGGGTTAAAACGCGGGTTTCTTATTATTTTACAGTAGGCTTGCAAGCCATCTTCTATAAGCGACTCGCACGGCACGCTAATTTTGTTTTACACATGAGGAGGTTACTCATGCGTTCGATGATATATCTGTTCGTCGTTGCTTTACTGATAGCAAGCAGCGCACTCACCGCACATGCCGCGAATGTCCAAGATAAAGGTTTAATCCTTTACTTCAGTTTTGATGAAGCGAAAGGTGGAAATCTTATAGATGAAACCGGTGGCGGAAATGATGGTGAAATCGTTGATGGGGGAAAGATTGACAAAGGTAAAGGAAAGTACAAAGGCGCGATGTTATTTGAAAAAGGCGCGGACAGTGTGACAGTCGATTCCTTCAAAGAATTAGAAGATTATACGGACAACTCCTATCTCTTCTGGCTCAACTTTACGGATCCGAACTCCGGTGGCTGGGATCAAATTATAGCGAAAAAAGCACCCGGTTCTGACCGTTCACCCGGTATATGGACCTGTAACCGTGTACCCCTGCACATCCACTATCGGTTTAATCCCGGTAACGCAGGCACGCACTGTGCAGGTCCCGATGGAGAAAACGATACATTTGAGGAGAATGAATGGTATCACATCGCAGGGGTCAAAGAGAAGGCAGAGCTGAAGTTCTATGTTAATGGAAAAGAAGTTGTGAAGATAGCTGTTCCGAAGGACCACGCGCAAGGGGCAGAGAAACTTTACATCGGTAGAACGGGATATAACGCCGCGAAGTTCTGGATCGACGATCTCTACGTCTACGACAGAGCCGTTAGTGCTAAAGAGGTTACAGAAATTATGGACGGTAAACTACTTCCTGTTGAACCTGCGGACAAACTCGCTGCTACGTGGGGGCAACTGAAAAAGCGTCGTGACTAATTTCACACCCTGAAATGTTGGGACGGCTCCCATGCCGTCCCATACCAACTCTCTCATCGGCGTATATTTACGCGTCACTGCCGTCTACTCCCCGCAATGAAAACGCTAATCACTTTCTTCGTCCTGTTTATTTCGCTTTCATCAATACAGGGATGGTGCGATACTGAACGAGAACTGAACAGTAGGTTTGAACGCGGTCTACGTTACCTTGATGCGGAACAGTACGATCTGGCACTCGCCGAATTTCAAAGCATCCGAAAAGAGTTTGCGATATCAGAAAACGTTGCGAGTCTCGCCGAATGCTATATCGGTATTGTCTATCAGGAACTCAACAGTTTAAGCGAGGCGGTAGCAGCATATCAGGGTGCTTTGGCACGAAAAGCGCCGCAGGATGTGCATGGAACCGCGCACCTTCATTTAGGTATCGTCCACAAAACCCAAGGCGAATCGACACTTGCCGAAAACCATCTCAGACAAGCACTTGCCCTACTGCCTGAAACCTCAGAAGTACACATCCATCTCGGTGATGTGTATGTGCTGCAACACCGATTGAACGCGGCTGAAAATGCTTATCGTGAAGGTATCCGTTTAAATCCGGATCATACTGAATCCTATTACGGACTCGGGAGGGTGTCAGAACTGCAGAATCGTCTACAACAGGCAATGGAATATTACGATGCCGCGCTCGTGCGAAATCAATATCTGTCGCAGGCACACTATCGGCGTGCACTGACTTATCGGCGGCTTGGGGACAGTGAGCAAGCCGCGGCGGCTATGGCACAGTTTCAACACCTGAAAACTTATGAGGATACAGTCCATCAGTATCGGGAGGCACTCTATACAAATCCGAACCTACCGATGCTATACATCAAATTGGGGGAACTTCACGAGGCGTATGACAATTTAACGGCAGCGGTTCGGGTTTACGAAACCGCTACGCAGGTGCATCCGTCCTTTTTGCCAGCATACACCCACCTCGGTGAAGTCTTCATCAAAAAACGAGCCTTTGAAAAAGCGGCATTGGCATATCAGAAGTCCACAGAAATCGCACCAAACGACTCACAGGTATGGCTGAAGTTAGGCGTTATCTATATCAACCAACAGCAGTTTGATCCAGCGATTGCTGCGTTCAAGCGTGCAATTGTTGTAGATAACACAGCAGCGGAAGCCTATAACAACTTGGCACGTCTTTATGCGGGACTCGGTAAAGAGATGCAGCAGGCAATTGACTTAGCGAAGCACGCTGCCTCTTTGGCACCAACTGCGAGACACTACGATACACTCGCATACGCCTACTACCGCAACGCACAATATGCGGAAGCTTTGGAAGCGATTCATCAAGCCCTCGCGCTGGCACCAGATGTAGATGCATACGGCAAACTCCTATCGAAAATTCAGGCGGCACAGAAGGAGAAATAAATGAAGGGCATTGTCTCACAATCCCAAGCGTTCGCGCTTGGGTCAAAACCAGTCAAGGGGTCTACCGACACCGCAGGGGCATTTAGTTTTTCGAAATTATTGAGTTTCGGTCATTGCGGACCGCGCCCCTCCTCTGTAGGAGGGAACTCCGATTCCCGACTTTCCGTAGAAATTCGACAAAAAAACCCTAAAACTGGATAGCCCTGACTGACACCGACAAAAGATTTGACAAAGGATGTAAAAATGTGGTATAATTATAGTATCGTGTTGGCAAGCATTACGAGCGTCACCGCTCCTTTCCCAGTAACGGGTGGGGACCCCGGGGGCGTGCTTGCCTCCCACTCGTAAGGGGATAAAAGCACGATACACGATATACCCAAATGGCACATAAGTCACATAAAATAGCGTTGCGCCCGAATAGCGTTCAAGAACGTTGGTTTTATAGCCAATGCGGTTATGCCCGTTTTGCATATAACAACGACCTCTCTGATTTTAAAAGTGGGTTAGACGCTGGTGATTTTCGTTCCGAGGTGGATTTAAATAATCGCTGGAATAAACAAAAAAAGAAATATGACTGGGCAAAAGCACAAGATCAACGTGCGGGCTTATATGCTATCAAGGCATTAGCAAGTGGTATAAGCCGTTGGTCGGATAAAATCAGCGGTTTTCCAAAGTATAAGAAACGCGGACAGAAACTCTCTTATACGACAGATGAACAGGCAGTCAGAGTAGTCGGGAAGCGTATCAAGTTGCCAAAAATCGGTTGGGTCAAAATGTTTCAAGAGCTGCGTTTTGAAGGTAAGATTCTCCGTGTTACTATATCCAAGACGGCACATAGGTGGTTTGTATCTATCACCGTTGACACAGGAACACCAAATACTCCCCGTGATACACGCAGACTCCCTGTTATCGGCGTAGATGTAGGTATCAACTCACTGGCAACACTGGATACTGGCAAGCACTATGATAACCCAAGACCTCTAAAACGTTATGAGAGAAAACTTGCCCGTGAGCAACGCAAGTTAAGTCGTAAAGTCTATCTATCCAATAACTGGTATAAGCAAAAAGAAAAAGTGGCAAAGGTTCACTACAAGATTGCTTGTATCAGAGAGGACGCATACCATCAAGCGACTACAGAGATCGTCAATATGGAAACCAGTGCGATTGGAATAGAAACACTCAAAATTACCAATATGCTCAAGAATAGGAAACTTGCCAAGGCATTATCTGATTCAGCATTAGGCGGTTTTCTCTCTAAACTCAAATCCAAAGCAGAAGTGCTTGGAATACCTGTTATAGAAGCCCGACAATTCTTTGCGTCCAGTAAAACGTGCAGCAGTTGTGGATATGTAAAAGACGAACTATCCTTATCAGAGCGTCAATTCAATTGTGATTTCTGTGATACGTCTATAGATAGAGACCAAAACGCTGCGATCAATCTAAAAAAACTCGCCGTGGGCTACACGGAGAGATAAAACGCTTGTGGAGTTTGTGTAAGACCTCCACAGGGAGGCTACGAATGAAGAAACAAGAATCCCACGACTTTAGACGTGGGAGTATCAAAAAAGGAATATGTGTCGGTTCATTACCCGGCAATTCAACGGAGGCACGGTTTAAACTCGCGAAAGAAGCGGGTTTTGACGGTGTTGAAATTAATACCCTCACGAATGATGCCGATCGGTTCCAGACAAAAGAGATTTCAACACGACATCAATTGGAAGTGTTCAGTGTGATGAATAGCAAACACTGGTCATGTCCGCTTTCCGATGCTGATGACACGGTTCGTGCCGAATCGCGAGAGGGGATGCTTGATTCCATAGCAACCGCAACGACTGTCGGAGCCGACACAGTGTTACTCGTTCCTGCTGTTGTCAATGATGCGACTCACTACGAAGCGGCGTATGAACGCTCACAAGCAGAAATCCGCAAGCTAATTCCAGAGGCAGTAGAAAAAGGTATCACTATTGCCATTGAGAACGTGTGGAATAAATTTCTACTCAGTCCGATAGAATTTTCGCGGTATCTTGACGAATTTGAGAATGAGGCAGTGACTGCCTATTTTGACGTCGGTAACATCGTCCTGTACGGGTATCCACAACATTGGATCCGTTCCTTGGGAAGTCGTATTTCTAAAGTACATGTCAAGGGTTTCAACGCGAGTGAGAGTCGGTTCACCTATCTGATAGAAGACTGCACAATCGATTGGAACGCTGTCATGGTGGCACTTGAAGATATCGGATATGACGACTACATGACCGCAGAACTCCCCGTTGATGAAGACAATCCGGAGGGCAGGGTGCATGGTATCAGCGATGATATGGACAGGATTATCGCTGGGAACGTTTAACGCTAAACCCAAAAATACTAACGCAATTGGAAAGTGTTCTACGAAATATATGGAAGTTATTATTCAACCGACCTATGCACAACTCGTGTCGGTTTCAGCGGAAATTATCCGAGACGCGCTCGTAAAAAAGCCGAGCCTCGTTTTGGGACTCGCTACCGGTAGCACGCCGATCGGGCTTTATGAAGCCTTGGCACGGATGCACAAAACGGACGGACTCGATTTCTCATCCGTGACGACTTTTAATCTTGATGAGTATGTGGGGATTCCACCAAACCATCCGCATAGCTACCACACCTTCATGGCGACCCACTTTTTTAACGCCATTAATATACCTGCTGAGAATTGCCATATCCCGCAGAGTACGGCTGTAGCACACGAGGAATTTTGTGAGCAGTACGAAGCAGCAATTGTTAACGTGGGTGGAATTGATATTCAAGTGCTTGGTATTGGAAAAGATGGGCACATCGGTTTCAATGAACCGAGTTCATCTCTTGGATCTCGGACTCGTATCAAGACGTTGACGCAGAGTACGCTGGAGGCAAACGCGCCGCATTTCGGAGATGCCGTGGATGCAGTGCCAAAAATGGCGATTACGATGGGAGTAGGCACGATCATGGAAGCGAGGCAGTGTCTGCTACTGGCAAGCGGTGAATCGAAAGCCGAAGCGATTGCACACGCCGTGGAAGGACCTATCACAGCGGAGGTGCCCGCATCGGTGTTACAGATGCATCCGCGGACGGTTGTCATTATCGACGAGGCAGCGGCTTCGCAGTTGAAACGTGTAGATTATTATAAACAGGTTTATGCAAACAAGCAGAAACTATTGTCCCAAGGACACTAACTTTCTGCCGCGTTAAATTGATACGCTTGGAGGGTGCAAATAAAGGTATGGAAAATAGGGGTGTTGCGACAATTCTCACTCGTCGGACAGACCGTACGCTTTTGCTTTCCGTTGAACTGTTCGTCGACTCACTTTGAGGATTTCTGCGGCTTTTGCCTTGTTATTGTCTACGGATTCGAGAGTCGCGCGCAGGACCTCCCGGTTAATCTCATCAAGTGACATGCCAACTTCCACATCTAAACGTTGCCCACCGTTATTCGCACCAACTTGCCAGACGTCAGGAACCGTAGGGGCTGGGTGACCCAGCCCGTACTTTGAAAACTCTGCGCCTGTTGCTTTGAGAATGCGTTCCGGCAGATGAATCTGCTGGATTGTCGATTGGTTGGACATAACGACCATACCTTCAATGCAGTTTTTCAATTCGCGGACATTCCCTGGCCAATCGTACTTCATTAACGTTCTAACCGCCTCCGGTGCGATTGTTATTGGAAGCTTGCCGTTCTGTTGGCTAAACTCTTCAAGGAAATCTTTAACGAGCAACGGAACATCTTCGATACGTTCCTGGAGTGTCGGGAGATAGATAGGCACTACGTTAAGCCGATCGTAGAGATCTGGGAGGAATTCTCGCTTTCTGCAAGCGGCTTCCAAATCGTGATTCGTTGCACACACCACACGGACATCGACCTGAATTGTCTTGTCACCACCGACCCGTTCAAATTCGCGTTCTTCGAGAACGCGCAAAAGGCGTCCTTGATTGGATAGGCTCAACTGTGAGACCTCGTCAAGAAATAGGGTGCCTCCATGTGCAAGCTCAAATCTCCCTCTGCGTTGATGATACGCGCCGCTAAACGCACCACGCTCGTGACCAAAGAGTTCAGATTCTGCGAGGTTTTCGTTTAGGGTTGCACAATTGAAGGCAATAAGGGAGCCACGTCGTAAACTCCGATGATGAATCGCACGAGCAACCAATTCTTTACCTGTACCCCGTGCGCCGTAAATCATCACGGTCGCTTTTGTCGGTGCGACCTGTGTAATCATATCGCGAATTTTCGTGATCTCAGGCGACTTCCCTGTGAGTCGGCGTAATCCTTCTTTCTCATCTATTTGTGATTGTAGTTGCCGATTCTCGAAAGCGAGGCGTTGGTTTTCGAGCGTTCTCTGTAGAAGTGCCGCCAGATGAACAGGATTCACCGGCTTCGGTAGGAAAAAGGTGTCTTTATATGCCAGCATCGCTTTGATACCGATATCGGTTTCCAGAATGTTGGGTTCTGTAATAAAAATCACACCGACATCAGGCTGATGTTGTGCGGCAGCATCGAGCAGTGTCAATCCATCGATCCGTTCTGCCTTCAATTGTGCAATCAGAATGTCTACCGTGAGATGCTCAATGTGATGAAACGCTTGATACATATTCCCAGTGACGACAAGACGTAGCCCTTGACCTGCAAGTGTTTCACAGACAAGTTCTCGTTCGGTCCTGTCGGCATCTACAATAAGCACCGTTTTTTGCGTATTCATACTCGGAACACCTTCCAAAATCTCAGATTTTCCGCTCAAAGCATTTTCTAAAAAAATGTTTGTTTAAAATTGCGAATTCATGTAAACTATAAAATCATAATATACGATAGAGTTATAATATCTGGTACGAAGAATTTTATTTTCACTTTTTCGGAGGAATGAATGGACAAAAAGCTCAGCTCACTGTATAGACTCGGTGGGCTCACTGGCGGCTTGAGCGGCTTTCTCATGCTTGCGTCAAGTATTTGGTTTATTTTTGGTTTATCGGCTACTTCTTCACTTCCATCAGGCACAGTCGGGATTTATCACGGGCTAGGAGTCATTTCGATCATTTTACTTGTCCCGACTTTATTAGCTGGATACGGTTTACTCTCTTCAGATGCCGGCTCACGAAGTACGCTGGGCGCAAGTTTTGCCATCCCTTGGCTTGTCGTAGAATTGATAGCCCATTGTTCACAAACTGCTCCGTTAAACTCGCTATCCGAACTTGCCAGTGAATCAGCGACCAAGGCAATTGGCACATCACTTTACGCACTATGGACAGAATGGGGCGAAGCCCTTTTCATGACTGGGGCATTCCTCTGTTCCCTTCTTGCTATGTGCTATGGTTCCGCGCTCCATTCCTGGGGAAATACAGTTGCAAGTTATCTATTCTTTGTTTCAGTGATTGCCTTCCCAGTAGGTGTTTTTTTAGACTTAGGGATACAATTGCATGTGCTCATCCGAGGTGTCGCATTCCTGTTCTTGGGAGGTATCCTGATACAGGCACCACATGAAGATGAGATGTAGTAAACGATATCCTATTCCTCTTCTTCATTTAGCAATCTTTCCAACTCTGCCAAAATATCTTCTTCATCGCTGTCCGCCTCAGTCGCATCTGAGTCGAGAGTCTCCAAGTCAGATCGAAATTCTATGAGATTGCTGAGATAGCGTTCACGCGTAATATTTTCTGCTTCACCGTGTTCCTCGCGTAAACATTCGCCGCAGAACTCTCCAATTTGTTGAATCCCAGTGTCAATATGTTGCAATGCTGCCGCTGTATCATCCGCTTGCAGACTCAATTCTGCTTTGGCGATGCTGTACATCATGAGCATGTAACCCTTATATTGGTAACTCCGCCAAGCGATTTCGGATGGAGCACATTCGCGTGCCAAATTTGTTACTGCAAGATTGGTGGCAGTATCGCGCTGGACATCTTCCCACCGTTTGATACCTGCGAATAAGAGGTAACGGGTGTAACGATGAAAAGATTCCTCAAAAAGGATTTCCCATTCCTCTGACTCCAATTGAAACCCTTCACGGGTTCCGTGCTGTTCTTCATACGCTTGCAACCTTGCAAAAAAATAATCGTAATAGGAATCTACACCGTGTGGGCGCATACCATCGGGTCGACCGGTCGCGTAAATGCGCGAGATAGTGAAAGCATTGGGCTGTACAATGACAACTTCCCTACCATCTTCGATTTGCAGGACACTTACAGGACGTTCTGCATCGAGGTTTAACGACTCAAGTATTCGATCGAAGGTTTGAACCCATCGGGTGTTTCTTTGTATAGAATCATTCGCCATTTTTTAATTCTTCCTTTTTAATGGCTTTCGGCTGTCGGAAAATTGGCTTTCGGTTGTCGGGGCGTTCCGCTACGCGCCACTCTCAGCGATCGGTAAAGAGGTTTTCGTTTAAGAACACCCTCTTGTTGACTGCCGATTGCCGACGGCTGACTGCCATTCTTGCTGACTGCCGACGGCTTCTTTACTGAAGCATCTGAAAATAATCTTGGAGTGGCGTGACTGTAATATCTCCTCGCTGCAACGCGTCAATAGCGTTAACAGCCGCAGCCGCACCGGGTATGGTTGAGAAGATCGGGATGTCATGTGCTATCGCCATTTCACGAATTAGGAGCTCATTCGGACGATGTAAATCACCAGTTGGTGTGTTGATGATTAGATCCACCGCATGATTTTTGATGTAATCATGAATCGTCGGTCTTCCTTTACCAATACTGAAGACCAGTTCTGACTCCATTCCGTTGCGAAGTAGCACCTTTGCGGTTCCGTGCGTAGCGATAAGCTCAAAGCCCATGTCGGTAAGTTTCTTGGCGATAAAGATAATGGCACGTTTGTCTTTATTCTTAACACTAATAAAGACCTTACCGCCGATCGGTAAAGTATAACCACACGCCTTTTGTGCTTTGGCAAAGGCACGGGAAACATCCGTATCGATTCCCATGACCTCCCCAGTCGATTTCATCTCAGGACCCAAGCGCGTATTTGAACCGGGAAAGCGGTTAAAAGGAAATACCGGCGCCTTGACACTGAAATACGCAGGTTCAATTTCGTTCGTGAATCCAAGTTCAGCGAGGGTCTTACCAGCCATTACGCGTGCAGCGAGCTTTGCTAATGGCACACCAATGGCTTTACTCACAAATGGAATGGTTCTGGAGGCGCGCGGATTCACCTCAAGCACATAAATCTCGTCGTTCTTTATCGCGTATTGGACGTTCATCAAGCCACGTACACGCAATCCTTCCGCCAAGGCATAGGTAAAGGTTTTGAGATTCTCGATCTGTTCATCCACGAGTGTATAAGGCGGCAATACGCAGTCACTGTCCCCTGAATGGATGCCAGCCTCTTCAATATGCTCCATGATGCCACCGATAACGGTAAGGTTTCCATCGGATATTGCATCAACATCCACTTCAATCGCTTCTTCAAGGTATTTATCAATGAGTATAGGATGTTCAGGTGAAGCTTGAACAGCGGAGTGCATGTATTCATGTAGGAGCTCTTCATCGTAGACGATCTGCATGGCACGCCCACCCAAAACATACGACGGACGAACGATAACAGGATAACCGAGTGCTGCAGCAATAGGAGCAGCTTCCTCACTTGATGTCGCAGTTCCGTTGGGCGGTTGCATTAACCCGATTTCGTCTAAAACCTCTTTAAAGAGACGCCGATCCTCGGAACGGGCTATATCCTCAGGACTCGTGCCGATAATCGGTACACCCGCGTCTTTGAGTGCGATCGCAAGGTTCAACGGGGTCTGTCCACCAAACTGAACAATGACGCCAGATGGCTTTTCTTTCTGGTAAATATTTAGAACATCTTCGCGGGTCAGCGGCTCAAAATAGAGGCGATCGGATGTATCATAATCGGTACTGACGGTCTCTGGGTTGCTGTTTACCATAATGGTCTCATAACCATCAGCTTTAAGTGCGAGGGCGGCATGGACGCAACAGTAATCGAATTCGATCCCCTGCCCAATACGGTTCGGACCGCCACCGAGAATCATGATTTTGGGTTTATCAGAGGGGCGCACCTCGTCTTCACTTGAACAGGTTGAATAATAGTAAGGCGTTTCTGCTTCAAACTCTGCAGCACAAGTGTCAACAGTTTTGAAAGTCGCATCAACGCCAAGTCCCTTTCGACATTCGCGGATGGTTTCTTCGGAGACGTCGTAGATATCCCCCAACTGCCGGTCCGAAAACCCAAACTGTTTTGCTTGTTGCAGGAGTTTCTTTGTTTTAGAGTTGTCAGTTGTCAGTTGTCGGTTGTCAGTTAAAGAGGGTTCTGGTTTGACAGACCCATCTCTTAACTGATGACTATTCTTTTCTAAATGTTGGTCTATATATTGTCGGTTATCAGGTTCGGACAAAGCGTTTTCAAAATCAACAATTTCCTTCATATTGTAGAGAAAAAATGGGTCGATGTGTGTGTAAGTGTGAATTTCCTCAATGCTCATCCCACGTGCGAGGGCTGCTTTAATATAAAAGATGCGTTTAACGTTCGGCACACTCAGCTTACTTGGCAATTCGGATAACGGCAGTTCATCAAGTGGGTGGTTATCCAAACCGTGCCATCCAGTTTCCAACGAGCGCAAGCCTTTTTGTAACGCCTCTTTAAAGGTTCTTCCGATAGCCATCGCTTCGCCGACAGACTTCATCTGTGTCGTGAGGGTTTCATCGGTCCCTTGGAACTTTTCAAAAGCCCATCTCGGAATTTTGACGACCACGTAATCAATCGTCGGCTCAAAGCAGGCAGGTGTCTCAGCAGTAATGTCGTTCGGGATCTCATCTAAATTGTAGCCGACGGCGAGTTTCGCTGCGATTTTCGCGATTGGAAATCCAGTCGCTTTCGACGCGAGTGCGGAACTCCGGGAAACACGGGGGTTCATCTCAATGACGACCTGTTTACCCGTTTGTGGATCAACAGCAAATTGGATATTGGAACCGCCTGTATCCACACCAATCTCACGGATAATCTTAATCGCTGAATCCCGCATCAGTTGGTATTCCTTATCCGTCAACGTTTGAATAGGTGCGACAGTAATACTATCACCAGTGTGGACTCCCATCGCGTCAACATTCTCGATGGAGCATATTATGACGACGTTGTCCGCACCATCGCGCATGACTTCCAACTCGTATTCCTTCCATCCAATGACAGACTCTTCGATGAGCAATTCACTGATTGGACTCAGGGCAAGCCCCGCCGCGACCATTTTTTCGTATTCTTCGATGTTGTAAGCGATACCACCTCCTGTGCCACCAAGTGTAAACGCAGGACGGATGATCGCAGGGAAGCCGATCTCTTGGACGAGTGCGAGTGCCTCTTGGACCGAGCGAGCAATACCGCTCTGCGGAACTGCCAGTCCGATTTTTGTCATCGCCTCTTTGAAGAGTGCACGGTCCTCTGCCTTTTGGATAGCAGGCAATTTCGCACCAATAAGTTCAACCCCATATTTCTCTAATACACCGGACTCTGCGAGTTCAACAGACACGTTCAAGGCAGTTTGTCCACCGAGTGTTGGTAGCAGGGCTTGCGGACGTTCCTTGGCAATTATAAGTTCTACTGTGTCCGCTGTAATTGGCTCAATGTACGTCCGATCAGCGAAATCCGGATCGGTCATGATAGTAGCGGGATTGCTATTGACAAGGGTAATTTCGTACCCTTCCTCTTTGAGTGCCTTACATGCCTGTGTGCCAGAATAGTCGAACTCGCACGCCTGTCCAATGATAATGGCACCGGATCCGATAATCAAGATTTTTTCTATGTCTGTTCGTTTTGGCATATTTTTAATTGTTAAATCTGGTCATCGTTCCACGATGGTTTTGGGTTAATTCCAACGACAATGGGAACACGAACAGTTATTGAAATTCTATGTAGAAAGAACCTGTTTTAGGTTTGAAAAGGTTTCTTAATGGCTATAGACTATCAGTTGCTTTACAGTGAGAACTTTCAGCAAGAAAACCTCTTTTGCCGACGGTTTCCGATGGCTGACGGCTATTTCATTATTTCTGTAAAACGCGAAAAAAGATAACTCGCATCGTGCGGACCCGGCGATGCTTCCGGATGATACTGCACAGAAAAAATGGGATGTTCCCGATGCTGTATCCCTTCAAGTGTGTCATCATTCAGATTGACGTGTGTAACGTCAACACTCTTCGGTAGTGAATCGATATCAACGCAGAACCCATGATTTTGTGAGGTAATTTCGACTCGGTCTGTTTCGAGATGTTTGACAGGTTGGTTCGCGCCTCGATGTCCGAATTTCAATTTAAAAGTCTTCCCACCAAGTGCCAGTCCCAATAGCTGATGCCCTAAACAGATACCGAAAAGCGGCTTTTTGCCTATCAGTGTTCGGATGGTCTGGATCGCATAGTCAACCGGCATCGGATCCCCCGGACCATTTGAGAGAAACACACCATCTGGCTCCGCTGCGAGAATCTCTTCAGCGGTTGTTTTTGCCGGCACGACTTGGACCTCACATCCGTGCTCAGTCAATTGACGCAAAATATTGTATTTGATCCCGAAGTCGAGAGCAATGACGCGATATTTGGCGTGGGAATTATTTTCCTCAGGTTGTTGCCAAGCGTACGAGCTGGGACATGTTACCCGCTGGACCAAGTCCCAACCTACCAATCCGTGCCACGCCTTGGCTTTCGTGACAAGACGCTTAGGATCCAGATCCTCTGTGGAGAGACATCCATTCATCACGCCGTGCACACGCAGACGCCGTGTAAGTGCGCGAGTATCGATGCCTTGAATACCAATAATATCGTGTTCAGCGAGGTAGGCATCTAAGCTCCATTTTGAACGCCAATTGCTATGGTATGCACTGTATTCACGAACGACAAATCCCTCCACTTGTGGACCGATAGACTCTACGTCAGCTTCGTTGCAACCGTAATTGCCTATCAGTGGATACGTCATTGTCACAATCTGTCCTTTGTAGGATGGATCGGTCAGGACTTCCTGATAGCCGGTCATACTGGTATTAAAGACTACCTCGCCAATGGTTTCACCCGTTGCGCCGAACTGCTCGCCTTCAAAGACTGTCCCGTCCGCTAATGCGAGAATCGCTCTCATATTTTCGTTCCCTCCCGGAGCGTAATAGCCTGCCACCCCTTAAGTTCCCAGCCGCCGAAAGGGGTATTTTGGCTTTTTGAACGAGATTGTGTCACGTCGACCTGATTAACTAAGTCCGGATTAATTGTCGTCACATCTCCGACTGCGCCAGTAGAGAGTGTTCCGCGATCGATACCGAGTATATTTGCTGGAATAGCGGTCATTTTCGCAATTGCTTCAACCGCTGTAAGGTGTCCCGGTTCGACGAGCGACGTAAACACAAGTGGCACACAGGTCTCCAGACCAATAATTCCATTCGGTGCCTCAAGCATGCCTTGTGCCTTTTCTTCTGGCGCGTGTGGCGCGTGGTCAGTCGCTATTGCGTCAATTGTGCCATCGCGCAAACCTTCAATAACAGCATCAATATCGGTCTGTGTACGCAAGGGTGGATGCATCTTGGCATTCGTTCCCTGCTTTTCTATTTCTTTATCCGTGAGGATCCAGTGATGTGGACATGCCTCGGCTGTCACATGAACCCCTCGGCGTTTTCCTTGGCGTACCAACTCAACTGCCCCTGCGGTGCTGACATGGAGGACATGCAGGTGTCCGCCTGTTATCTCGGCTAACATAATGTCGCGTGCAACAATAATGTCCTCGGCGGCGTTTGGGCTTCCGATCAGTCCTAATTTTCGGGACGTTTCTCCCAAATTCATGACGGCTCCTGCGTTGAGGTTGTGCTCTTCACAGTGAACCATAATCGGAAAACCGAGTTCCGCGCTCAAGGCGAGTGCGTCACGCATCAGGGCGGTGTTCATGACAGTAACGCCGTCATCACTGAAGCCAACTGCGCCAGCCGCACGCATTCCACGCATATCCGTGAGTTCATCACCCGCGAGATTTTTGGTGATACTTCCGAAAGGGAATACGTTCGTTTCCGCTGTCTGGTGCGCGATGTCGTAAATCTGCGCAATCTTTTCAGGCGTATCTATTACAGGGGACGTGTTTGCCATACAAGCAACCGATGTAAATCCACCTGCGGCAGCCGCAGCCGTGCCGGTAGCAATCGTTTCTTTATGTTCAAAACCGGGTTCCCGGAGATGGACATGCATATCGATGAATCCCGGTGTGACAATCAGCCCTGTTGCGTCATAGACAGTGTCGGTCTTGGGGTGCTGAACGTCACACGGAGTGTGCCTCCTACTCTTAACCGAAGCAATTTTGCCGTTGGCGATAGAGAGGTCGCCGACTTCATCAATGTTATTAGCAGGATCGATAATACGTCCGTTAGTAATAAACGCGTCCGTCATTCCTCATCCCTTTCGTAAATCACTGCTGAATCGACTTCGCTCTCTTCGGCAAGTTGCACTCTAACGAACTCTTTTCGGGAAGTCGGTACGTTTTTACCGACATAATCGGAGGCAATTGGCAATTCGCGGTGCCCCCTATCGATGAGAGTTGCCAATTGGATTGCAGCTGGACGACCGAAATCCATGAGCGCGTCCATTGCCGCCCGAACGGTACGCCCAGTATAGAGTACCTCATCCACCAAAATGACCCATTTCCCGGTAATGTCAAACGGAAGTTCGGTGCTGTTGATTTGGATTTGCGTTTCATGGAGATTGATATCATCGCGATAGAGGGTGACATCAATCGCGCCCACATCAACTTCAATGTTTTCAATCCGCTCAAGATTTTCGGCAATGCGATGCGCAAGGATATCACCCCGACTTTTAACGCCGACGAGTACGAGATTGTCAAGGTGTTTATGATTGTGCTCTAAAATCTCGTGAGCGATCCTGAGCAAGGCGCGACGAATTTCTTCGGTATTCATGACTTGTGCTTTTTCACGCATTTGCATTCTTTCCCGTTTATCCATCAGCTCGTGCTTTAAAGTCTTGTGACGGAGTCGAGTTGATGGGTAAAGCGTATCACTTGCGTTCTGTTAAAAAAGAAAAAGCCTCTCCCGCCTGATGTAACGAGAAAGGCACCATCCAACCGATTCCAATGGACAGTCTAAATTATGATTCCAATTCAAATTATGCTTTTGCATCCTTTTTTCAACCTCTCTGGATTGGATTAAAAAGGGTTTTTATTATCAACACACTCCATTCCGTAAATTATACCATATTTCTGTTTTAATTGCAAATTTTTTATTTTCAAAAAGACTACGCCTTTTGTTCTACCATGCTTGAGAGAATACCGAGGATTTTGTCACACTGTGCGATTGGGTAAACGGCTCTATCAATATGAAGTCTCGCCCCTTCCAATTTGAGAAATCGCCATTCTGTTCCCGAAGTGGTAGCCCCATAAATGCAAGGGATGGCATTCCCTTTCTCAGTGTTAAAACGTTGTGCGGCGAGCATCTCTGCAGCACATTGACCGAAGCCGGTCGTCAAATTTTCCCGTTTTGCCTCAACAAGAATAATGACAGGTGCCTCTAAAAAAGAGAGTATCGGCGACAGACTCACTAAAAAATCGCATACGCCCGTTAATCCCTGCTCGGCATCAACGCTGAACTCAATACCCGAAAAGAAACTGATACGACGGTTGAAATGTTTTCGGAGCTCAAAAAGCACGTCGGTGACAATCAGTTCCGAGCGTGCTTTCTCTGTCCCACTGGAAATGGCTAACTCTACTTTTTCAGCTAGCTCTACCATGAAGCGGTCCTGGGGCACTACCGTTGACGCTTCAGAAAAAATGCCTGCGGATTCAACGATTTCCAGTTGAAACTTTCTGCGTACCATTTCTAATGTAAAATTGCTATACGCCATCTATTAGTGCCTCCTTCAAAAAAAGAGTGAGTATAACAGACATCGCGCTCGTGTGTTTAATGCTATCTGCGGGACCACGAATGTTTCAATTTTTTATGACTTCGTGCGGAGGCGTTCAAGTTCAGCTAAAGCCTCGGCAAGTTCGGCTTCTGCTTGTTCTGCGCGTTCTTCAGGGGGTTGCAACCACCGCTGCGTTGCTGGATTATAGAGACGCAGATCCCCTTCATATTCTGCCAATTCCAAATCAAGGACAGTTGATGGAAGACGCCCATTGACAAACGCTATCTCCTGATATTCTCCATCTATAAGTCGATATCCGATAAAGGATGGCGTTATATCTCCATAGGGATCGTAGATGTAATACTCCTTGACGGCAAGGACAGAGGCATAAAGTTGCTTCTTGGGACCGAAGTCATGCTGGTAAGTACTCGGACTCGCCACTTCCAGCACAAAATCAGGGGTGCTGCCTTCTTCCCATGTCAAGTAGGTGCGGCGCAGTTTTTTCCCGACACCGAATACCACGAACACATCTGGGGCAATAGATTTCCGTGGATTTCCTTCTTCATAATACATCAACAGATTCCCGGACACATAAACATCATTAGCCTCCCGGAAATAATATTCGAGCATCTGAATGAAATCCACCATCAGTTTACGATGTCTGTCTGTTTCTGCCATAGGTTTGCCGTCCGAGGAAGGGTAGACGAGTGTCGGCGCGGAATGAACCTTTTGCTGCATCGTGCCACCTCACTATATTTGAAAAATAATAAAAAATTGGCGTTTCTATAAAACTATGTTAAGTATATCACACAAAATTTCAGTTGGCAAAGGGAATAGAATAAAGTAGGTAATATACACATATCGCTCTGCTGGAACTATAGAACGGTTACATAGATATTAGTTTTTCTTATTCGTCCTGTATAGCACTAATTTCATCTTCCGAAATTTTGTGGACGCTTTTCGGGTTAAACGTCTGTGTTGTGTCTGATCGGAGTGCTACCTCAATCCTGCCACCCGTTAGCACGAAGAACTGGATCAGGAAACCACCGCCCTGCATGGATTCAACCTGATATTCCTCTTCGTCGAGATCTCCAAGCCACGCTGGTAACGCTTCTTCAAAGTTCGGGTGTGCGATGACATGATCCGGCAACGCAATAATCAACGTACCCGGGGCATCACCGATTGCATCGCCGATGACCTCTCGTCTTTCTACCATAAATGGAACGGCAAGGTTAGCATATGCAAAATCATCAGTGACGGTGCGTTCTGGCGGTACAAGTCCCCATGTCAGATGGTGAATAAACGGGTTTCCATATCCCTGCCCGAGCATGTGTTGTAGTGCCGTCCTGTCAACGGGATGTACGACAGCAACGTAGTCGAACCATCCGTCATCGCGCGCTGGACTCTCTATCGGCAGTTGCGCCGAAACATTGATATAATCGCAACCGTCAACAGGTGATGGATAACACCGCGCATCCCATCCGTTGACATAGCCGAGTTGTTTCAAACCATCAGCGACGAGGTGCGGTGGATCGCAGAAAATTGCGGCGTGATCCATGTTGGGGTAGATTTCTACGCCTGCTTCCATGACACATTCTGCGACTTCAGTCGCCTCAGCGAAACGGAGATCGGCGTTTTCAATCGTTAAATAATCATCAAAATTTGTTGGTAATGTAATTAAGTTTTTCACGAGGAACCTCCGTCTATGTCTCACAGGGAGGGGATTGGGATAAATCAATACATCCGATGGATAGTAAAGTTTAGCAGAAATAGTGTTGATAAACAAGTGTTTTTTGGCATAACTCGCAAGCCAAAACCTGCTGTCAAAAATTGTTGAAAAAAGTGCAGATCTTTGCTAATGTTAACATGGGCTTTTAAACCAGCCTTAGACTCAAAAACAGAGGAGCAATCCATGAGAACAAATACCTTTCGAGAACTACTCAATGCTGATAAACCGACGGTTGGCACACATATCCATACCACTTGGCCCTCCATCGTTGAGGCGATTGGACACACAGGGTTGTATGACTACGTTGAATTTGTAGGCGAATACGGTCCGTTTGATCTGCACGATCTGGATAACCTATGTCGGGCGGCTGAACTACACAACATCTCCACAATGATTAAAGTCGACCAAGAACCACGAGGTTTCATCGCACAACGTGCGATCGGCTCTGGCTTCCAGAGTGTGCTTTACGCCGACTGCCAAAACGTTGAAGATGTCAAGGAATGCGTGCGGATTACACGGGCAGATACCCCCGAAGATGGTGGGAGTTACGGTGTGGCAACCCGCCGATTTTCCTATATGGGATATGGAGGCGGTCCCGAATACGTCCAGGCACTCCGCGATGTCGTCAACGTCATTATGATTGAGAAAAAAGGGACGGTTGACAACCTGGAGGAGGTGCTATCTATCGAAGGCGTTGACATGATTCAGTGGGGTGGTTCGGATTATTCGATGAGTATCGGGAAGGTCGGTCAACGCGGTGCCCCGGAAATCCAGGAAGCACACGATAAAGTGTTCAAGACCGCCGTAAAGATGGGAGTACCCCCGCGCGCTGAAATTGGGAGTCCCGACGACGCGAAACGCTATCTCGATATGGGAGTCCGGCATTTCTGCATCGGCACCGATATTTCCGTTCTCTACAGCTGGTGGCGGGAAAACGGTGATGGCTTACGGAAAGTCATTGAAGGACATTAGAAGACAAAATAGCAGTCAGCAGTCAGCAGTCAGCAGTCAGAAAGAGACCCTCTTTCCTGATAGCCGACGGCTGATGGCTGATAGCCACTCTGCTGACAGCCATTAAAGCATCGATTCCATCCGTGCCGCGACCCAGTCCACGGCAACATCAATCATGGCTTGTCCTTTTGCGACTGTCGCCAATTTTGCTTGGTGATGATATTCTCGGTCGGATTTTGCTTGCCCTGCGTCTGAGATGGTGAGTTTCGCGCTGTCGTAATCTACGCCGTTCCAATCAACATTTTCTGCGAAAGCGGCGAGGGCAAATGCCGTCTCGAATTCCGCCGCGTGTCCGGGGCAGACCCCAGATTCCATCTGCGCTTTGACCAGCGCTTCATCGTACGCTTCCCAATAGGAGTGATATTCAAGGTTAATGCCGAGTTTCTCTCGGAATCCTGCTAAGCGTTCATTCACAGGACCTGAGTTACCCGCATGTCCATTGACAATCAAGATGTTGTCAATGCCGTGTCGGCGCATGCTATCAGCGACATCATAAAGCACTTCGCCAAAAACCTCTGCCCGAAGCGTGAGCGTGCCTTTGTGATCCATCCAGTGTTCTGACACCCCGATCGCTAAAGGCGTTGTGACGATAACCTGCGGAAACAATTTCTCAGCCGCCAATTTAGAGACATACACCGCACTTTGTGTATCGTGATACATCGCCAAATGTTCGTTATGTTGCTCGGTGCTACCCGTCGGAATAATTGCGCCCTTGAGCGTCCCGGCATCGATCGCTTCACGGATATACCGCCGTTGATTTTCCCAAAGTAGCACGGATTTGATTTCAGACATTCTCTAACCTCCATTATTTCGATAGGACACCACATGTATCGAGGGTGTTATGAATAGCCGCTATGCCATCTTCCATCAATTCTCGGTCTGGCGGCAGATAGTCTTGCAGGCTCTCCCAGTCATACTCGTTCTGTTGCGTGTCCTTATTTTTAAACAGAATTTTAGTGCCGTAATCTCGGATTTCATTGAGCGTCCATTCATAGATATAGAAACCGAAAATGTTCGCATAGAGGGAGACATCGCACGCTCTCTCCGTGAGATACCTTTCCAAAACCGCCGCAAACCGTTCGCCTGTAAAGGAGACTAAGTCTTTTTCAGGCGGACCTAAACAGACCCCATCCCAATCAATCAAGTGGAGTCGGTTTTCGGCATCCAGAATGAGATTGCCCGGAGTTGGATCGCCGTGTGTAATGACAAAAGACGTTTGTGATGCCACCGCGGAGCGTCCTAATTCATCGTATCTATCCAGTGTTTCTAAAATCGAAGATCGGTGAGTTGCGAGTGCTTCAATCAGTCGCTTTTGATATTGATTCTGGAAGGCGACCTTTCTCTCGGCTACCTCAAGGACTGTGTGAAGTTCATGCCGTAAAGGTAAGTCATACTTTGCTACTGTAAGGGTATCGAATGCGACTGAATCTGAACATCCGTGAATTGTCGCTAGTAATGCTCCGGTTTGTGAAAGTTCTGTATCAGTAAAGTCCTTTCCGACCTTCCATAAATCCCAACGACTTTTGCCTTCAATGAACGGAAACAACGAGACTCGGAAATCTTGCCATGGGATGCTCAACGTGCCATCTCGCGTTTCCAAAGGTGCGACAACGCCAGATATGTTGCCGCGGTGCCGCAAGAGTGATGCAACCTGCAAGCAAATATCTGGCACAGAAGTTGAGGCTTTAGCAAAATACTTCTTACCCGTTTCGGACATCGCTATGTATCCATAACTGTCCTCGCCTTCGGGCAGAAAGGTTATAGCGCATAGGGGAAGCGCATAGGCAGTCTTGAGGTGATGCAATAATTCCGATTTATCAAAAGCGTTGTCAACTTTCATGGGTGGAATCTGCCTAATTTGTTGAGGGTGACTCGACTTTCTGAAGAACCACCTTGCTCTGATTCTTCAACTTCAAGGACTCAGCAATGTTTCCCATGTTAATTGCGATCTTGAACTGCTTGGTAGAGGTCGAAAACCGTCCCAAGTATTCTCCCTCAGGAACATCTCCATAGTTTTCAACGAATTGTATCTGAATTTTTTGTCCTGTTGCAAACGCGGCTTCAAGTGTGTCCCCAAGTTCCCAACCCCGTTCAGTAAACGGAGCGATATAGAGATCGGTGACAGCGTTACCGTGGTCGTCGATTTCAACAATTGTCCCAGAGAGCGATACGGCTTGAGAAGTCTCTGGTGCACTTGTTTTTTGACTGCATCCGATAAGAACTGCTATGGTTATGAAAACGGCTATCAGTACTGACCGCCAATAATACAAACGAGATTGATGGTGGAATTTCACTGTAATATAGACCTCCAGGCATTTTTTATAAACTGTTTTTAGTATAGTCGAAAGACAAGCAGATGTCAAGAGAAAGGTGCGGCAATTTTGCTTGATATATGGACCAATTTATGTTATTCTTGCCTGGCATGGTTTTCATCTTGGAACATGCACCAATGGATGAATACGAATTGCGATCGGGAGATCGCCCTTACAACAGGGAAAAATATGTTAAAAAAATTGAATTTTTATTACGGATTTTCAAAATTTACCAATTCCATCAAAATCGCGATTCTGTTACTTGGGATCCTCTTGAGCCTTTCGGGGTGTGAAAAGATAAAAGCCCCGATGCTCCCAGATGATGGTTCTTTGGATACGGAATCACTCGTAGTGATGACTTACAACGTTTATGTCGGTGCAGATATGCTGCCCCTCTTGGGTATAACCAATCTCTTGGAGGTTCCAGGAGCCGTTGCGAGTCTCTACGATACGGTAATCGCTTCTGATTTTCCTGGACGCGCCGCAGCCATTGCGAGTACCATAAAGGCACATCAGCCTCACCTCATCGGGCTCCAGGAGATTTCATTAATTCGGACCCAGACCCCAGGGGATCGACTTACAGGCGGGGAACCTGCTGAAGAGGTTGTCTTCGATTTTCTCGAAATTTTGATGAATGCCTTTCAAGCCGAAGGCTTAAACTATCAGGTCGCCGCGAAAGTCGAAAATTTTGATGTTGAGATGCCCATGAGTGCGACTGGCTCGTTTACCGAATATGAAGACGTGCGCTTAACCGATTATGATGTGATCCTTGCACGGGATGATGTCGTCGTGTCGCGCCCCACGCAGCTGAACTATACGGCGATGCTTTCACTGGAAGAACTCTTCATTTCAGTAGCGAGAGGCTATGTTGCTGTAGACGCTATGGTCGCCGGTATCACCTACCGTGTCGTCAATACACATCTGGAAGCACTTGAAGAGTCCAGTGTAATGGCAACAGTTCGGATTGCGCAAACAGAGGAACTCGTAGCGAGCCTTCGCGACGAAACCCTACCGATCATCTTACTGGGAGATTTTAACACAGTGGCACCCGATGGGGCTGCTTACAAAATACTGCTGGAGGCGGGGTATATTGACCTGTGGCAGATGGATTCCGAGGGAACGGGAAACACGTGTTGTCAAGCACCACTCCTCCAAAACGAGACAAGTGAACTGTATGCACGGATTGACCAAATTTTTGTCCGCAATCTGGAACTCCCCGCTTCTGTCATGACATATACGATAGGCGATCAACCTTCAGGACGGTTAGCCTCCGGGTTGTGGCCCTCTGACCATGCCGGAGTCGTTGCGCATCTCGCATTTGAGTAGCAAAAACGGGTTGGGTTCCGTAAAAAATAAAACGCGCTGCCTTGGATTTAAAAGTCTATTGCAGCGCGCTTTTTAGTTTACAAACCTTGTGTCTATTCAGGTCCGCTAATCTCGAACGTTGTTTCCGTTCCTACAACTTTGTAAGGTTGTACGTCTCCATTAACAATTTGGAATACACCGACGCTTTTGACCGGATGGCGATTCTCATCGAAACGAGAAATACTTGTCGCACCTTCGTAGTCAGTGATCGCCGCGATTGCATCCCGGACCATAACAGGATCTGTTGATCCTACGGCTTCAATTGCCATTGCCAATAAGTGCATCGCATCATAGCCTGTTGCAGCAATCCCATTGGCGGGATTCTCAAACATAGCCTCATAAGCAGAGATAAATTCCGTAGCATCGGGATCGAAGTTGGTACAATAGTAGGTATTCTCAAGCGGCGTGTTATCCGCTAACACCTCAAACATCAGTGGATCATCCATGCCATCGCTACCAATAAAGACAGATTCAATGCCCATATCCCTCGCCTGCTTCATGATGCGCGGGTTCTCTGGGGGGAAACTTGCGAGAAAGAGAACATCCGGGTTTGCCGCTTTGATTGCCGTGAGTTGTGCTTCAAACATCGTATCGCCTGTCTCATACATTTGTCTTTCGACAATGCTACCACCGAGTTCCTGGAAATTAGTATCAAATGCTTCGACGAAACCGATGGAGTAGACATCCTCGTTTTGCCAAATCATTGCAGCGGTTTTCGCACTGAGTTCGTTGACGGCGAATTGTGCCATGAGTTTTGCTTGTAACGCATTGGAACTCGCCGCGAGAAATAGAAATTCACCCGTTTCCGTCACATTTGCGCCAGTTGCTCCGACAATCGTTGGGATATTGAGAATCGGTCCAATTTTCACGGCATGACTTGAAAACAGGGGACCCAAAATCGCAACAACATTCTCTGTCTCAGCCAATTCTGTTGCAGATTGAACAACGTCTTCTGTGAGTTCCTCTCTATAGACAAATTCAACCTGCATCCCAAGGATACCACCGGCTTGGTTGATTTCACCTTGTGCAAGTTCAGCCCCTTCGCCAAAACTAAAATAAAGTGGATGCGGACGAATCACACCCACTTTCAGCGTGGGCATCGTATCGGTATCGGATGGGGCAACCATCTCATCGGTTATCCCCATATCACGCATCCGTTCACACCCTGACAGCAGTGCGACTGAGAGTGAAAGCGATACACATAGTATTAACCTAAAAGTTTTCAAATTCATAAATAGCTCCTTGTTGCTATATAGCGCGTTATAGGTGTTTGAACAGATCTTGCGATCTCTTTCTCCACTCCGTAGGAGTGTTATGTCTATAGAAAAGCAATTAGCACCCCCCCGCACTCCAGATGAAGTTTAATAAAATATTTGGGTAATTCTATAAAGAGCAGTTCTTGCTCAAGAAGATGCTATCATCTTGAAAATCCTTGAATCCTGTAAATCCTGATTCAGACAATGAACATCCCATATTACCCAATTAAATTCCTAATCTTCATGTGGAGTGCTATGTTGGTGAACAGGGAGCAATTTGCGTTAAAATCGCATAGATTTCAGCGTGAAATCAATTTCGTGCCTCAGGCGTAACCGTCAGTGTTACCTGTTCTCCATCTCGAATAACGACAACTGCGACCGGTATGCCAATTTTCACGGCATCCAGGGCATAGGTGTAGTCATAGATGTTAGCGATCTTCTGTCCGCCAAATTCCACGATAACATCACCACCCTTCAAACCGGCTTTATCGGCAGGACCCCCGGCGCGAACTCCAGAGAGTTTAACACCCGTGCCTTCCGTTGTATAGTCAGGAATCGTGCCAAGATATGCCCGCAGTGTATCGCGGCTCCCACCTTCTGACTGGCTCCGTTCAACTTCGACATATTGCGGACGTTCAGAGGTACTAATGACATCTAAGACAATACCGTGCGCTAATTTGGAGATCCGTTCCAGTCCGTCATAATTAAGTGTCTCTATATCATCCGTTGGACGGTTATAGTCCTCGTGTCCACCCGTGAAGAAGCTGAGCACCGGTACCTCTTTGGGATAGAAAGCCGTCACGTCCGTTGGTAGATACGGATCGGTTTGTAATGTTAGATTGAAACCGATCGGAACATTCCGCTTTTCAATGAGTTTCGGCCACACAGATGACGAGCCGACCCCTTGCAAGATGAGTTTGTTGTCCCGGAGTCGTCCCACCATATCGAAATTGATGTATGCCACCACTTTCTCTAAAGGAACAATGGGGTCGTTGACGAAGTGGGTGGATCCGATAAGTCCAAGTTCTTCTCCCGACCAGAGCGCGAAGATAACGCCTTTACTAAATTTTTCAGGATGTTCTTGGGAGGCTTCACTGAGGGTTGCCGCTAATTCTAACACGACAGCCGTGCCGGAGGCGTTGTCGTCTGCGCCGTTGTGGATCTGCCCCTCCTCATCTTTCCGAGCGAGTGAACCGATTTCGCCATAGCCGATATGGTCGTAGTGCGCACCGACAACGATGTACTCGGTATCATCTGTTAACTCCGGCGGTGGGAGAAGTGCGATGACATTTTGATCGGTTTTCTTAACCTTCTCAACCGAAACGACAATTTTGATTTTCACATCGGGTAACGGAAATTGTCCAAGGAAATGTGGATTCTCTACATCAAGTCCCGATTGAACTGCTTTCAGGTCCTTACCAGAGGGTGCAAAGAGTGCATTGGCGACAGTATCACTAATTGACGCGGCGACAATGCCAGAATCTGCGAGGCTGCTGTCGAAATCAAGGGGAATCAACTTACCTGCATTCGGAGAATTCGGACCGGCGACGACAAGAAACGCCTTCGCTCCGTGTTCTCGTGCCTGCATCGCCTTGTACCGGAGTCCTGCATATCGATTCAGTTGTTGGCGACGTTCAGGTTCAACCGCTTCAGGAACATAGCGGAGAGCGACGACAACCTTGTCTTTCACATCTAACCCCGCATAAGCGTCATACCCTTCACCTAACTCGCCGGGGACGGTTAACCCATATCCAACAAAGACCACCTCGCCTTCAACCACACCGTTACGCGAGAAAGAGAGCGGTTGAAAGTCCTGTTCCACACTGAATTCCATCGCTTGCTCAGTCCCGTGCATTTGACGTGTGATCTGAAACCGGTTTTCCTCCGATATAATCCGTCTACCCGCGGTGAACTCAAATTCTTGCCCAAATCCTCGTAAGTAACTTGATTTGTCGCTGATGGGATTGAGATTCAGGTCTTCAAATTGGGTGGCGATATGCTCTGCTGCGCGTTTCGCACCCTCTGAACCTGTCATCCTGCCTTCGAGGGCGTCGTCTGCCAGAAATTCAATATGTTGACGGATACTCGTTTTATGAGAGGATTCGGAGTCGGAAACCGTTTGCACCAGATGCTCGGGTGAATGGTGATGCCTTGGTGCCGATGTAACAGCTTTCAATGCGGCTTCGTGATGCCAGTCGGCGAGATAGAGTTGCGAAACCTCCTGGCTGTTCCGATTTGAGGTCCAGCACAAACGATTGCCATCCGGTGAAAAGACAGGTAACCCGTCAAATCCGTCGGTTGTAGTAACGCGGACGGGTTCATGTCTGCCTCTTCCATCGACGAGATATAACTCAAAATTGGAGAACCCAAGTTTGTTGGAAGCGAAGATAACATAAGCACCACTCGGATGGAAGTAGGGTGCCCAAGACATACTGTCGAAATCGGTGAGGCGTCGCACACTGGAGCCATCTGTCCGCATCGTATAGATGTCGGCTTGACTGCCGTCAGGTGTGAAGTGTCGCCAAACGATGTGCTCTCCATCGGGTGTAAAGAAGGGACCGCCATCGTACCCCGGAGAATCCGTTAGCTGAATTTGATCCGATCCATCGGCGTTCATGATATAAATTTCGCCGAAGTAAGCGGGATCGACTTCCAGCTGTTTCAAGTCCTTTGGAGAGAGTTGACTTTTGGGATACGCCTTCCGTAGCGAACAGAAAACGATGCGTTTGCCATCAGGCGAATAGGAGGCTTCGGCATCATAGCCGGGTGCGTCTGTCAGTTGTTTGAGGTTACTCCCGTCTCGGTTTGCTGAGAAGATGTCCATCTTTTCATCGTAATCCCAACTGTAGCGTCTCTCTTTTCCCGATGCCCGGAATTTCAGTTCTTCTTCCTGTTTCGCTTTCGCAAAAGCATCGTGGTGGGTCGAAGCGTAAAGGACTTCATCGGTCCCTGGACGGAAGAACGCACAAGTCGTCTTCCCTACACCCGTTGAGACGCGATGCGTATCGCCTGTTAGCAGGTCTAAAAGATAGATTTGATAGAACGGATTCTCCGATTCGCGTTCAGTCTGGAAGATGAGCGCGTTGCCATCTTCAGAGAAATATCCCTCGCCAGCGCGCTTTCCATCATAGGTGAGTTGTCGGATATTGCTGAGAAATTGGGATTCATCAGCAGAATCAGCCTCTGTTTCATTTGACGCAGCATGCTGTGCCATGACCTCACCGGTCAGAAAAACAGCAAAAAATATCGCGCACAACAATCCTATCAATGCGATGCAACGCATCTCAATCCTCCCATTCTAAATAAAGCCCCAGCGGGGCGGCATGTGTGTAGAACTTGATACCCGTAATTTTTAGGTGACAACTTGGGGTATTACAGATACTGCGCGGCTTTCTCTTTAAGAAACGCCAGACCATCTATCGCGAGGCTCTCCGCACTCGGGGCAATGTCGCGCCAGATACACGTCGCCGCGGCGATTTCTTTGACTGCAGGTGTAAACGATTCAATCACGAGCCATTTGTCGTAGTTCACCTTCGCAAGCGCGCCGAACACACCGTCCCAATCTACAAGTCCTGTCCCTGGCGTGCCGCGATCGTTTTCACAGCAATGAACGTGATGCAAGAAATCGCCGGTCGCGATAATCGCATCCGCTTGATTTTTTTCTTCAATGTTCATGTGGAATGTGTCCAGATGTACCTTAAAATATGGACTATCTACGGCTTCACACAGTTTAACGGCATCTTCGGCGATGTTAATGAAATAGGTTTCAAATCGGTTAAGCGGTTCACTGGCGAGCGTAACACCATGTTTTCCAGCGAATTCGCAAATATCTTGTAAAGCTTCAACACACCAATCCCACTCCTGTTCATTTCTACCGCGCCCAACGAGTTTACCGACAGCACTATACATCGGTCCAACGAGCGTATCGGCACCCAATTCGGCAACAATTTCACAGCAACGCTTGAGATAGGTTCTTCCGTTTTCACGAATCGTCGGATCTTCGTCAATTGGGTTCCTATCTCCTGCCATGATATTACATCCGATGGGGTCTAAGTCGGTATCCTTTAGTAAGGCTTGGGTATACGGAATATCTACTGTATCTGGATCAAAGATGGGGATTTCAACACCATCAAACCCCATTTCAGCGACTTTAGGGATGAGGTCTGCGGTTTCTCTGTCAAACTTATCCGCCCAGAGTAATAAATTTACACCAAATTTTGGCATTCTGTATTGTTCTCCTTATGATGATGGCTAACACTATTTTGAAGTTTCTTGAGGCGGAGTTGGGGGCGGCTCCGTGAATTTCTCGCCACGTGCCTCAGCCGCTATTCTCCGAGCGTTCCACGCAGCTACTTCTTGATAAACCTTTGCTTCACCGCGTGCTTCACCGCGTGCTTCACCGCGTGCTTCACCGCGTGCTTCACTTTCGGCTTTTATCTTTTGCTCTCTTTTAAGAGAGTCTCTCAAACGTTGGAACATAACGTCGAGTCCCTCCTCAATAAATGTCAACGTTGTCGCTGCTGACATAATTTTCGGAAAATTATCGGCAATCGTATAGAGTGCCTCTAACAAATCTTTGTTCTTCAGTAAAATCTCATGTAGGAATACTGTCGCGAGAGAAGCCATCGCAAAAATCGCGAAAGCCACCATGGCACCTTCAGCATTTCGGACTGTGAACATCGGTGCCTGTTTATCTGTGTTGTTTTCCATGGACCTGCCACCTTTCTACACTTTAAGCGTACCCGATTTTTGAGATTTTGTCAAGGGCATTTGACGGCAGAAAAACAAAAAACTTGACTTTTTCTTCACTATCAAATACCATAGTCCATTAAGTAGACAGCCGTTGTGAAACTTGTTGTGAAACTTGACGAGTGCCGTGTCTACTGCCCCATTTTAGTAAGGAAACTGATATGACAGAAGCAGCACAAACCTATCTCACCCTTGGAACCGACAGCGAAGAAACAGATAACGGATTCTACAACGCGCTCAATTATATCCGAGAAAATGCCAACACCCAATATGGAAAAGGCAGACTGTTCGAGCGACTGATCAGATCATACCTCCTTGAAGATCCCTTCTACAAGAAACGGTTTTCCGAAGTCTATCTCTGGTCGGAATGGGCGGAACTCCGACCCGAATTCGACGGCGTTGATATAGGTATCGACCTCGCCGCACAGGAACGCGACGGCGGATACTGCGCCATTCAGTGCAAGTGTTATGCCGAAAACACACGGATCGCAAAAGGGCATCTCGACACGTTCATCTCCGCCTCAGCACGCGAACCCTTCACTGCGCGAATGTTCGTGGATACCGGCAGTGATTGGAGTGCCAACCTCTACAAAACTCTCGACGGATTGCAACCGCCGTGTCAACGCATCAGTGCCGCCGATCTCGCCAGCCGACCCGTTGATTGGCCCGACTTCAGCCGTGAGACTCCAGAACAACTTGACTATCAACAAGAGACATTCAGTCTAAGAGAGCATCAACGGGAAGCATTTGACGACGTTACCAACGGTTTCACAGATGTTGACCGCGGCAAACTCATCATGGCGTGCGGCACAGGCAAGACCTTCACTGCACTCCGCATCGCCGAGGAAGTCGCAAGGGTCGGTGGTCGGGTGTTATACCTTGTCCCTTCTATTGGACTCTTTTCGCAGGCGATGCGAGAATGGGCAGAACAGCAAAGCGTTCCACATTCTTACATCGGTATCTGCTCCGACACACGTGCTGGAAAAACCTCTGAAGATGCCTCTATTCTGGAACTCGAAATTCCCGTCACTACGGATCCCACTGCGATCTCCGAGGCACTTCAGAAGACCGACGCAGGCACGATGAAGGTCGTCTTTAGCACCTACCACTCACTTCCTATCGTCGAAGCCGCACAGGACGCAGGGGCACCACCCTTTGATATAATTCTCTGCGATGAAGCACACAGAACCACCGGCGTTGAACATCCCGACGATACAACATCACCGTTCGTTCTCGTCCACAATGCCGATCGGATCCGTGCGAAGAAACGCCTCTATATGACAGCCACCTCGCGACTTTACACCGAAGGTGTGAAAGTAAAAGCGGCACGCCATGATAGAGAAGTCTACTCTATGGACGATCCAGAGACATACGGACCCGAATTCCACCGTCTTCCCTTTTCCAGAGCCGTGGAGCAGGACCTCCTCTCGGATTACAAGGTCGTCGTGCTTGCGATGTCCGAACAGAGTGCGGACGCTGCTCTGCAGACATACCGCGCTGCTGGTGGTAGCGAGATTAACATCAACGATGCCACAAAGATCGTCGGGTGCTGGCGTGCCCTCCAAAATCCAGAAAGAAGGTCCGCTGACGACCCGGAGATTAAACCCTTGACCCGCGCCATCGCCTTCACGAACACGATCGCGAACTCAAAGAGCCTCGTGAACCATTGGGACGGGGTGATTGAAAGTGCGATGGAACGGATGCCTGAAGACCAACGTCCACAGGACTTCAGCATCGAAACCGAACATATTGACGGAAAGGACAACGCACTCAAGCGGAAGAACCGAATCGAATGGTTGAAAGGCGATGCGAACGGCACCTGCCGTATCCTCTCTAATGCGCGGTGTCTCTCTGAAGGGATAGATGTCCCCGCGCTTGATGCCGTCCTGTTCATGAGTCCAAAAAACTCGCACGTTGACATCGTTCAAGCGGTCGGGCGCGTCATGCGCAAAGCACCCGGGAAGACCTACGGCTACATTGTGTTGCCTGTCGCAATCCCTGCAGGCGAGGATCCTGCCGATATCCTCAACAACAATGAGCGATTCGCTGCTGTTTGGAACGTCCTCCGAGCACTCCGTTCCCACGACGACAGACTCAATGCCGAAATTAACAGAATCGATCTCAACACTACCGCACCCGATCGGATTATCTTCAGCGGGGATGGACTTGATGGCGATGGTAACGGATCGTCCCCAGATTTGGGTGGTCAACAACTCTTTCTACCCGTGGATCTCCCACCCGATGCGATATTCGCGAAGATCGTAGAACGATGCGGGGACAGAAAATACTGGGAGAGTTGGGCAAAGGATGTCGCGGATATTTACCAGCGGATTACTGGACGTATTGACAACTTGCTTAATACTCCAGAAAACAGTGCCCTCAGTGAATGGTTTGACCATTTTCACACAGAGTTGAAAAGTTTGATAAACGATACAATTATACAAGAAGATGCCGTTGGTATGATGGCACAGCACATCTTAACCCGTCCCGTTTTTGAGGCACTCTTTGAGAATTACGACTTTGCTTCTGGCAACCCTGTCGCAATCGCGTTCGACAAACTTCAAAACGATTTTGCGGAATTTGGTCTTGACGACGAGACACGGGATTTAGAGAAGTTCTACGAAAGCGTTCGGATGCGTGCCCGCGGTATCGATAACAGCGAAGGTAAGCAACGCGTGCTGTTGGAATTGTACGAGAAGTTTTTCCAAAAAGCACTGAAGGAGGAAGCGAAGAAACTCGGTATTGTCTACACACCCGTTGAGGTCGTGGACTTTATTCTCCACAGTGCAAACGAAGTCTTACAAGCCGAGTTTGGAAAGAGCCTCAGCGATGAAGGTGTGCATATCTTAGATCCGTTCACGGGCGCGGGTATCTTTCTGGCGCGCCTCCTCCAATCCGATCTGATTCGCTCTGATGATCTTGAACGGAAGTATCGCGTCGAACTCCACGCCAACGAATTCTTACTGCTCGCCTACTACATCGCTGCTGTCAACATTGAAGAGGCATACCGCGGATTACGCGGACAAGACAGTGAGTATGAACCCTTTAACGGCATCGTCTTGACGGATACATTCAACCTAAACAAAGCGGAGGAACCCACCCTTTTCCCGAAAGAATGGTTGCCGCAAAACAACACGCGTGCCGAGGGGCAGCAACAATCTCCAATACAAGTTATCATTGGAAACCCTCCTTGGTCAGTTAATAATGATGCTGAGTATCCTGAATTGCGGGATTGTATCAAAGAAACTTATGTGAAGTACGCTGCAACAACACAAAAAAGGAGCCTCTACGATTCATATAAGATGGCGATCCGATGGGCATCTGACAGGATTGGTAAACAAGGGATTGTTGCCTTCGTTACCAACGGTTCATTGATTGATGGAAATACCGAAGCAGGAATTCGCGCCTGTTTAGCAGAGGAGTTTAGTTCAATTCACGTACTAAATCTGCGCGGGAATCAGCGAACACAAGGTGAAATATCGCGTCGTGAAGGCGGAAAGGTGTTTGGGAGCGGTTCACGGGCACCCGTCGCTATTACAATACTTGTCAAGAACCCAAACGCAACACACGAGGGGTGTCAAATTCAATACCGCGATATTGGCGACTATCTCACACGCGAAGAGAAATTAGAAAGACTGCAAAAGTCAATATCCATAAACGGGATCAACGATTGGCAGGCGATCACGCCAAATAGGTGGTACGATTGGATTCGCCAGCGCAGCGAAGTTTTTGCCAAGTTCTATCCAATTGGATCGCAGAAAAGTAAAAAAGGCAAATCAGATAATGCAATCTTTAAACTATTTAGCAACGGCTATAAGACAGGAAAAGATGCATACATTTACAATTTCTCATGGAATGCTTGCGCCTATAACGCTGAGCGAATGACGCAAGACTACCTTGGTGCCCTTTCTGAACTTGAGGAAAACCCTGATTTAACACTGAATAAAGCAATGAACCTACACAATTCAAATATCAAATGGGATGGGGACCTCAAGGAGAAACGGTTGAAGCACCAGCAGAAAACTGAATATGACGAAAGGCATATCCGAAAAGTTTTGTATAGACCATTTATTGCGACAAATTGTTATGCTGACAATTTTTTTGTTCAGAGAAAGGCACAGATGGATAAGATTTTTCCAAATAGTTCATTTGAAAACCGTGTCATCTGTGTTCCTGGCATAGGATCAACAAATCCATTTTCTGTGCTTATAGTTAATACGATGCCAGATGTTGGATTTAATGAGGCAGCCCAATGCTTTCCGCGCTACGAATATCCCGAACAACAGGAGGCACAAAACACAGAAGACATGTTTCGAGAGATTGATGGCCAACCGGAGCGCATTGATAACATTTCAGATACAGCACTCCGTGTCTTCAGAGAACGCTACAGCGACGATACTATCACGAAAGACGATATGTTCGATTACGTCTATGGTTTCCTGCACGCACCGAGTTATCGCGAGCAGTTCCCAAATGATCTCTTCAAGGTGATTCCGCACGTCCCCTTTGCTCCCGACTTTCACGTCTTCGCGCAAGCAGGTGCAGTGCTTGCCTCTCTCCACCTCAATTACGAGACCTGCGAACAATACCCCTTGGAACTCATCTTCTCCGACCAAGGCGAACCTCAACCGGAGCATTTTCGGTTGACTGAAAAGGCAATGCGGTTTGCCGATGATGAACAAACGACCCTCATCGTCAATGAGTATGTCCGCTTATCTGGTATCCCAGCGGAAGCGCATCGTTACGTCGTCAATGGTAAAACTCCATTGGGATGGTTTATTGACCGTTATCAGATAACAAAGGACACAGACAGTGGCATCGTCAACGACCCGAATGGTTGGTTTGCGAATTCTCGCGATCTCATCACCGCTATTGAGCGTATCGTCTATGTCAGCGTGGAGTCTGCCCGGATTATTGAAGGGCTGCCTTCCGAGTTGACTTCTGAGACCCAATAGGTTTTACCATTTCCTTGCAAAAGCCCTCAAAATGTGTTAAGATTAAACGCATGAACATCAGCAAAAAATAAAGAATGTCGATGAGCCAAAGAGTTTCCAGCCCAGGCACTCTTAAAGCAGGGCACCAAAAACGGTGGCACTTCACCTCATTTCTAACATACCTACAAATACCGAAAATCTCAAGAAAAACATCATTGTAATCTTCCGAAAAATCGTGCATCCCAAATCTGCTTAATGCGTAAATAAATCTATGATTTTCCATTATTGGTATCATTGTTTTTTGCTGGATTTTCAAGATTAAAATCTTCACATATCTGATTTATTTCGTTCATCACTTGTTCAAAAAAAACATAATTCTCATCAGAAGCATTTTGTATAAAAAAATTTGCCAATTTGTCTTTACCACCACCATCTTTCTTGACTTCATATTCTATTAATGGTGGTGTGCCAAAAGTTTCTTTTGTTACCTTTTGAATATCGCCAATATTCTGCTCGAAAGCTTTTTGAATTATTTCGTTTGGCATCAAGTTTTCTACACCTGTTTTAATATGATTGTTTTCCTGAAAACATAATTCTACTAAATATGTATTAGATCGTTCTTCTATTGTTTTTCGGAAAGATTCCATTTTATCGTGGCGCTCGTTTGGGTCAAGTATGAACAAAAATGGTTTATCTAAATCGGATTCTGCTATCATCTTCCATATATTCTTGTTAGAACCACCTTTCATGTCAATAACACTAGTTATTTTAGAGACCTCTTTTAGTTGGAAGTATTTTTCATAAATGTTTTTATCCGTTTTACCTTCAACAAATACAATTATGTGATTTTCTTTGTTTGATGATATTTTTTCAATTATATCTAAAACAATTGGGGAATGCTCATAAAAACGATTTAAATGATATTCATGATAGCTACAAGTTGATAAATCGCCAGCAGACTTTGCCAAAGTGCATACAATTTTTTCTTTATCATCAGGTAATAAATGTTGGCAATGAGTTGCATAGATAATCTGAATTTTATCACTTAATGAATTGAAAATTTCATTTAAATGTAATTGTGCTTTTGGGTGTATCCCAGTAAAAGGCTCATCTACCAGTAATAAAAACCCACTTTTGTTTCTATTGTCAGAGTTAAATAAGTAACTGCAAATGGTCATTAAAATTCGAAAACCAGGAGATTCATTTTCCAAATCAACATAAGGGGCCATTTTATCGTTATTAGACATTTTATACCTAGCTGACATTTTGCCTACTAAAGATCCCGCGTCTTTAACGAAATTAATTTTAAATTCATACTCTCTTTCAAGTATCAAAGAAAAATTATGATTAAAACAATCAGTAAAAACCGAAGAAATTGGAGTGAGAATATTATCATTAAGTGTGGACATATTATTATTAGACAAGTAATCAACGCCATCTAAAGTAGTGTCGCATTTGCTGAAAATATTCTCCCATGCTTTATCACGAGAAAATTTTTGGTCTTTCATAGGTTTGTTATAATCGGCATGATTTGGATCTACATTTAGATTGTATTTAGGAGATATTGGGGATATATTGTCAATCAACGCAGGAACGATTTTTTCATCAAATCCTTCGGATTTTTGCGCTGTTCTAACAATTTTACGACCTGGAAAATTTAAACATAAAGACATACTATTCATGTCATTTATACCTGATTTCAATAATTCTGGTGAGATACGTGGTGTGCCTCCATATTGTTTATCAGTCAACACCTCTGTTAGAGCGTTAATTATAGTGCTCTTACCAGTACTGTTCTCACCTATAATACATGTGATGTCAGAAAAATCAATGGTTGTATCACCAAATCCCTTGTAGTTCTTAATCTCTAACGATTTTATCATTATGAACTCCTGTAGTGCATACGCTTATTTAGACCACAATTTCGCAAAGTTAAAACAAGTTTTTTCGCGCAAATTCGGCAGGTGTTAGATACCCCAATGCCGAATGTGGGCGTTAACCCCTCAACTATTTCTCGTCTTTCCGATCCGTTTCATTTATCCATTCCAAGGCTTTCCTTTGGATGTCAAGTGCCACAGCCAATCTCCCAACGTGTCGTTCCAGTTGAGCGATCCGTTTCGTATCCTCCTTGGACGACTTACTCCTTGGTTCAAAAAGAGAGGCGGCATTTTCAAGGAATTGCTGTTTCCATTGTGAGAGTTGTTCTTCGCTGATGTTATGCCGCCGACACACTTCTGCTTCGGAATTTTCAATGTTGAGTGCCTCAAGCACAACTTGGCCTTTAAACTCGGGAGTGAAGGTTCTTCGTTTTTGTTTCGCCATTGGATTCTCCTTTCAAGTAGATTATACCACGATCTTGGTTTAAACAGGGGTCTAAATTTCCGGTGACAGTCCGCTCTATTGGTCCAAAAATTTTTTGTAATCAATTCCTAATTGCCTGATAGTATTGCGAAGTGTGCCTGTTTTTAAATCTTTGCTACCCCAATCAGGAATAGTGGCTTTCCCATTCGTAGACGGATTAAACCATGAGCGATGAGACCCTGATTTTTTTGTAGGTATTTCCTCACACCCGAGCTGCTCGAGTTTCTGTGTTGCTTGGCGGTAATTTATTAAAAGGCATAACCATTTCTAATAAGTGATGGTCTTCATGAGAATCATCCATACACAGAATATCTTTAGGCAATGGATTGCCCAAATATTCATATAATTCAATAACAGCAATAAGAGCATCCTCAACATTATCCCTGAGTTCATCTAATGAATCACATTCTGTTATCAATTCTGGTAATTCACGACAGGTTATAGTATATCCGCCCTCTTGCTGCTCCTCGCATAAGAGTGTTAATCTATATCTCATGATATATCTCCTTTTTATGATGTATTTTATTAGAGAAATATGAGGATGTCCACTGAATTTGAAATGCCACCGTTTTTTCAGACTAAAAAAATCCGCATACATTTTTTCTTGACTTCCAAGCCCAAATGTGATTTACTATACACAAAGGAGACACAGCGATGATCATCCAAGAATTATATGATCTCATGTCAAAAGGCTTTGACGATATAAAGACAACCCTCACCAGTATTGACAATCGACTCCGAAACGTTGAAACCGATGTTGCAGAGTTGAAAGGTAGGCGGTTAGCGTTCAAGGAATGGATACCCATTGGATGTGCCGTCATCGCTGTTATCGTCTCTATTATCGCTTTAGTCAAACACTAATCAAATAGGACTTACGCATTTCCTCTTAAAGTCCCCCCTGCCCTCCTGAGAAAGGGATTTAAGGGGTTAAATTACTGAAATATTACCTGTTTACACAATTTGCGTCTGTCCTGAAAAAAGTTACACTTTTCACCAAATTATTTTTTTCCCGAACAGAGAATCGCAACCGAGAAAAACGCAAGAACCCCACGGCCCCATTGGACTTTCAACCGAAATCCCGTACAGAAATCCCGATTTAAAAATGTTATAAAATCGTAACATTTTATAGTAAAACAGGACTTACGCGACATAGGTCTAAAGCCATTTTTTGACATCTGTCATTTTCCTGTTTTGTTATGAAAACTGCGAAATTATCGGAAAAGATACTTCGGTGCCAACACCGTCAATGACACACCCCGGGCAACCAGAAGCAGTGTGAGCGCGCCCCATAGCCCATGATTCCCAAACGGAGTCAAGAGATAGACTGCGCTTAAGTAGAGCAGTGTTGACACAATAACGGAATTCCGCAATGCTTTTGAAGCAGTCGCTCCGAGAAAAATGCCGTCCCAAATATAGGCAGCGACGTTAATCACAGGTGCGACAATCACCCAAATCAGATAAACCTTTGCCTGTTCGATGAGTGCCCCTTGATCTGTGAAAACATACAGCAGTCGCTCCCCAAAGCACACGAGGATTAGCAGAATCACACCGCCGAACAGAAATGCCCAGAGGAAGATGAGACGTGTCGTCTGTTTCAGATTCTGTAGGTCCCGCGCGCCTTTGTATTTGCCAATCATGCTCTCCGCTGCAAAAGCGAAACCGTCAATCGCGTAGGACAATAGATTAATATACTGCAACAGAATCGTGTTAATTGCCAAGACGGTATCACTCAAGGCGGCAGATTTTGCGGTGAAATAGGCATGACTGAATACGAGCAAACACGTCCTGATGAAGATGTCCGCACTAATGTTAAGGAACCGCTTGAGTTTAGAAAATGCTAAGATTTCCCGTAAATTCCATTTTGGCAAAATACCGCGATAGTATCTCGAAAAGAGTAGAACTGCTACAAATAATCCGATATGCTGCGCAATGACAGTCGCTAAAGCGATTCCCTCTACCTTCATGTCGAGTAGCCGCACAAATACCAGATTTAAGACGACATTGACGAGGTTCACCACAATCGTCAATAACAGTGGATAGCGGGCATTCTGTAACCCCAAAAATACACCATGGAAGGCGTGCAAGCACAATGTTGCAGGCGCAGCATAGATACGGATATGGAAATAGATGCGGGCGAGATGTTCCACATCAGGGCTCGCATTAATGAGGCGGAAACTGAGCGCAATGAGTTGCCACTGGAAGATAAGGAGTAATAGGCTTGACATGATGCCGATGCATATCGCTCTTAGCAGCAAACCTCCGCATTCTCGGAGATCTTTTTCCCCGAAGGCTTGCGCTGTCAGTCCTGTCGTTGCCATTCGCAGGAACCCAAATCCCCAATAGATAAAGCTGAAGATAACACCGCCGATGCCAACCGCGCCAAGGTAATGCTCGGATTCTAACCGCCCCATTAAAGCAGTATCCACCGCGCCTAAAAGAGGGATGGAAAAATTGCTAATGATATTCGGGAGTGCCAGCCGATAGATCTGCTTGTTGATTTCTTGAGGGGTATGCATAGAAACTTCCTGCCCTGTAACTTACCACGAATTAAGATGAAAAGCAACGGCATTAAAGCAAAGAAAAATTATTTACAGCGCAACAGAGTAACAAGCTCTGCCGTGCCAGCGGCGAAATTTGTGTGTGCTTTGCATTTTTCTTTGTAATTTCACGAGAAATTTAGTATACTATTTAACTAATGAAAGACTGGTTTTATGAGTTTGCTGTCAAATCAATCGGATTCTGTGTATCTCGGTTGCCGCGCTCGGTGACCTTGGCTCTGGGGGGATGGTTGGGTGCTCTTGTATTCTATCTGGCACCACAGCAAAGGGAGTTGGCATGTGAACACTTACGGTGCAGCTTGACGCTCCGAGATGAACGCCGAGTCAAAGCCGTGGCGAAGCAGTGCTTTGAAAACTTAGGCAAGACTGTGGTAGAGTTCATGCAGTTCCCACGCTTGGATAGGAAGAAGCTTCAACGATATGTCACTTTTGAAGGGATTGAGCATGTACAGCAAGTCCTTGCGCTTGGGAAAGGGGCAATCATTCTAACAGGGCATTTTGGGAACTGGGAACTTCTGGCTGCCAGTATTTCTGCTACAATTGCGCCGCTCACACCCATTGTTCGTGAATTGCGTTCCCCCCGTTTAAACGCCTTAGTCTCCAGTTACCGGGAGAGAGCAGGATATGCGACGATCGACAGAGATACGGGTGTCCGGGATGCACTTCGATGTCTCAAACGGAATGGACTGCTTGGTATTGTCGCCGATGTAGATACAGCGGTGAACGGTGTTTTTGTCGATTTTTTCGGTAGGTATGCCTATACACCCTACAGCCCAGTTGCTATTGCGCTCAAAACAGGTGCGGCGATATTGCCAACCTTCATTGTCCGGCAACCCGACGGTTCACACCATGCGATTATCGAACCACCTTTAGCATTGAAACGGACACATGCGAGAGAGAAAGATCTTGTTGTTAACACGCAAAAATTCACAAAAATCATTGAATCATATATCCGACGATATCCGACACAGTGGATTTGGATGCATCGTCGGTGGAAAACACAACCGTAGGGGTTGGGTTACCCAACCCGTACAGATCGTCACACCGTTGTATCTCTGTTTGTTGCTCTGCGTAATATGTTGTAAAAATACAGAGACCCCCGTCGGGGCAACGGATGAACCTGTAGAAGCGGTCCCGACACAGAAAGTGGATGGGTTTTCTACACAACACACCGAAGCAGGTGTTATCAAATGGACGCTTATTGGAGATACCTCAACGTTTCACGGAAGTTACATTGAGGTGCAAAATCCAACTGTCCAAATTTTTGAAGACGGTGTTGTTTCTATGACCGTGAATAGCCAGAAGGGTAAACAGTTCCTCACGGGTAGCGAGAAAAACAATCTCCATTTCATAGGAGATGTCGTCGGTGTTAGCGAGGATGGGACTTTATATAGTGAGATTCTCTATTGGCAAAACCTTGTGGGCAGGTTATACGGTCCCGACGAAGTCACACTTGTGCGTGGAGATTCCACATGGGTTGGAACAGAGATGTACGCAAATCCGACGCTCAAAACCGTAAAAATGAAAGACAATCAATTTAAACTTCACCCAAAAGATGAGAAAACACATGAACACCATAAAACCCCAATTGAACCAGAGTAGGTGCAAACACAGATTTCAGTTTCGCAAATTTTGCAATTTTTCTCTGTGTGCCGGTCTTCTAACTCTTTTTGTCTGTCTTGTCTCGGTAACTCTCGGTGCAGAGGAGATAGGAACGGAAGAACGTCCTTCAGCCGCTAACACTGCGGAAATGCAAGCGGAGGAGGGCACTGTAGCGCAAGATGGCACTGCTGAAAATGCGGATGCTGCGCCAGAAATGACGAAAGAAATAATCACCGGTACATCGAAGAGAATGGAGAGTTATGAGCAGGAAGGGATAACGATCCTTATTGACGAAGCCAAGACGGTCCGGCGGAATGAGCAAGGAATTGAAATCGGATTTCTCAATGCTGATAAAATCACCCTCAAGCGCGATTTAGAGACGGGAACCACAAAAGAAATCGTCGCTGAGGGCAATGTAGAAATCCGGGACCAGGATATCTTTGCTACCTGTGACCATGCGATCATGAACAATGTGACAAGTACCATTATTCTTACGGATAACGTCGTCGTCTTGCAAAACAAGGATCGGCTCGAGACGAAGTTCTTTACTTTCAATCGGGTGACCGGAAAACAGACTGCCGAGGGTGATGTCAAATTTAAAGTTACCGTTACACAAGCGGCACCGGCAGAGGCAGAGGCGGGTGAAGACACCGAGAACAGCACAGATGATACTGGGGAAGAACAAGCTTCTTCAGCTACCTCTCAAGAGACAGAGGATCAGCCTCAAAGTGACACAGATGCTGAAACTGATAGTACTGAGGGGGACACAGAAGAGAAATCTGATACAGATGCTGGAAACTCTGAAGGGGAAGAACTGGCAGCAGAAACTGATACAGATGCTGGAAACTCTGAAGGGGAAGAACTGGCAGCAGAAACTGATACAGATGCTGGAAACTCTAAAGATACGGATCCGGGAGAAGGCACGGATACAGATTAGCGATTAGCGGTTAGCAGGATCGCGAGCATAGCGCGCTCCTACAAAAACCGTAAGCCCGCAATGTAGTGGAGGGCGACTCTTGAGGAAGACGTGTCAAAGTCCTAATATGCATTGTTTTCCCGCACGGTAAAATTAAAAAATGGCAATAGAACTACAAGCACACAGACTCGTAAAACGCTATACACGGCGCGGTCCCATAGTCGTTAACGAGGTGAGCCTATCGGTACAACAAGGTGAAATCGTCGGTTTACTCGGTCCGAATGGTGCCGGAAAATCAACGACCTTTTACATGGTGGTGGGACTGATTCGCCCGAATGCAGGCAGAATTACGTATGCCGATAAGGACATTACCTTCTATCCGATGTATAAGCGTGCGAGACTTGGCATCGGTTACCTCGCACAAGAAACATCAATTTTTCGTAAACTGACGGTTCAACAGAACATTGAGGCAATCCTTGAGGTACAAGGGACACCAAAATCAGAACGGGAATCTCGCATCCGCGAGTTGACAGACGAACTCGGCATTTCGAATCTGTTACCACGCAAGGCATATACGCTCTCAGGGGGTGAGTGTCGCCGAGCAGAGATAGCACGTGCCCTTGCGGCACAACCTGATTTCATTCTGCTTGATGAACCGCTCTCTGGGATAGATCCAATTGCTGTCGCTGATATCAAGCAACTCATCTCGCACTTGCGCGACCGCAATTTAGGTGTGCTCATTACGGATCATAATGCCGCTGAAACACTTGATATTGTTGACAGGGCATACATCATCGTTGATGGAAAAATTACGCTCGCTGGAACGCCTACAGAACTTATCAATAGCGAAATAGCGAGAGACCTCTATTTTGGACACAATTTCTCCTATCGGGTGGGATAGCAATGGAGGAGGCTTCATGAAATGTACAAAGCGCAACTTACCCAAGCACCCCAATTAACTCAGAAAACGTCCATTACACCGAGGTTGCAACAGGCACTTAAAGTGCTAAATATGCCCCTGCAGGAACTGACACAATTCATCTCCCAAGAACTGGAACAGAACCCCTTCTTAGAACTCGAAGAAGAAGACGAGACAGCACTTGACACCGAAGAATCGGATCCAGCCTCCGAATGGAATGAACCAGAAGAAAATCTTGATCGAGAAGATAGCACGGTTGATATCGATTGGGAAACCGCCTTTGAGGACCGCGTCTCCGTTAGTGAACGACTGAATTCCAGATACTCGGATGCTGAGGAACTACAATCAGATCTGGCGCATGAACGCTCGCTCCACGAGCATCTTGCTGAACAACTGGCACTCGCACCCCCCGAAATTATAGCCTCAGAAACTGAACTCATCATCGGAGAGCAGATTCTCGGAAATCTTAACGATGATGGACAATTAGAACTCAAACTGTTTCAAATTCCGTGTGAATTCCTGCCAGAGTTGGATGCAGAAAACCTTTCAATAGAACTGCACATTTTTATTCAGAAAAATTTACAATTAGTAACGGGCGATCGTGACGTTCAATTTTCAAAATCTGCTACAATTGCTCTGAGAGATGCGATGTCCGCTTCCACAGGAAACGGGGGCGTGTCTGCTGATCGGGCATGGAGGATTAACGACAAAGAGAACAGAAAGACCTATACGATCCTATACGAATATATGCCAGACAGCCATACGACAGCACTTAACTTTTACCAACTTACGTTGGATGATATTGCTGACACTATTGGCTGTGATATATCACTCGTTGAAACTGTACTCCGTAAGATACAAGATAATTTTGAGCCGCTTGGAATAGCACATCGAGATATCAGAGAAGCGTTGCTTATACAGATTCGCAATTATGAGTTGGCAGTCAGCAGTCAGCAATCAGCAGTCAGTAAAGAAACCGGAAGGGAAGACTGGAAGGAAGAAACGATGGATGAAGGAAGCACCCCTGACACTTCCACGCTTCTGCCCTGCCACCCAAATGTCGACAGCCAACACACCATGCTTTGTCTTGCCCAAGAAATCATCGAAAACCACTTCGACGCTTTTCTGAATCAACAGTTGGATTGTATCGCGAAGGCACTGAAAGTTGACATCACAGTGATTGATACAGCTGCTAAATGGATTGGAAGGCTATCCCCTCATCCGGGTCGCTACTTTGCGGATCCAACGACTCGATTACTCAAAAAACCCTCCTTCGCAGAGATCATCACGCCGGACGTGGAGATACAATACCTTAATGGAAAATATCAAGCGATCTCTGTAGACAATCATATACCACGCTTGCAGATGAATCCTTATTATGTAAATCTGATGCGAAATCGCCAAGACACCTTAGATGCTGAAGCAAAAGAATGGATAGAAAAACGGTATCGTGATGCGACCAATTTGCTCAGCAGTCTCGCGCAGCGAGGCAGCACAATCGCCCGGGTCACTGAAGCAATTTTTGAAGTTCAGACGGAATTTCTAACACAAGGCGTTAAAAGTATTAAACCGCTGACCTTGAGGACAATAGCTGAGAAAATAGGAATTCACGAATCGACCGTCAGCCGAGTGACAAGCAATAAATACGTGCAAACGCCACACGGCATGTATCCCCTTCGGTTCTTCTTCAGTAATGAATTAGCGACCACGCAAGGAGACGCAGTTTCTGCCAAACAGGTAAAAAATCTTATACAAGAGATGGTTCATGCTGAAGTGCCAGCGAAACCTCTTAGTGATCAAGCGATCAGTAATTCCTTGAAAGCGAAGGGGATCTTGCTCGCGCGGCGAACCGTTCAGAAATATCGCGATGAATTGGGCATTCCGACATCACGCGCAAGGTCTGCTGCCCAGGGAAATGCTCGCGTCAATTAATCCCAAATTCCAACACAGAAAAATAGGAGGTCGCAATGAAAGTAACGTATTCTGGGCATAATATAAAAATAACTGATGATATTCATGACTACATCCTCAAGCGTGCCGATAAAATTGAGGCGCGTTTCGACAGCATGCAAGAACTAAATGTCGTTCTCAAATCTGAAAAACACCGGTTTGATGCGGAAATGATAGTGACGGCACCCCGTGTGTCATTCTATGCAAAAAGTGAGACGCATGAGGTGCTGTCCGCGCTGGACACAGTTACAGATAAAATACTCAGTCAGATCCGGCGTTACAGGGACCGCGTGAAGGACCGTCGAAATATTGCGCCCCATCGGGAGGTGGTAGCACGGCTCAATCCGGACGAGGTAGAAACACCAGTGGAAGTTGAAGATGTCGATGCGCCTGTTGTCGTGTCAACACAGGATAAATTCGCATCTAAGCCGCTGACGCTGGCGGAAGCCACAACGGAACTTCAAGCCTCGAATTCGGGACTTCTTCTGTTTTTAAATGCCGAAACGCGGCAGGTAAATCTGCTTTATGAAATGACAAAAGGGACATACGGATGGGTAGAACCCCTCTTTGGCTAATGGGAAAATTAAAAGATGACAAATCTTCCGAAAATCTATGACCCTCATGAAATTGAGGGGAAATGGTACGAACTTTGGCAGAAAAACGGCTACTTTCATGCGGAGGCAACCTCTGACAAACCGCCTTATGCGATTGTGATACCTCCACCGAATATCACGGGCAGTCTGCACATAGGACACGCCCTTGACAATACGCTCCAAGATTGCCTCATCCGATGGCGACGCATGCAAGGGTATAACGCACTCTGGATGCCCGGTACCGACCACGCCGGTATCGTCACCGAACTTATTATGGAGCGAAAACTCGCTGAAGAAGGCACTAGCAGAACCGACCTTGGACGCGAAAAATTCATCGAACGGATGTGGCAATGGAAGGATGAATCTGCTGGCTATATCGTTTCACAACTCCAGCAACTCGGATGCTCTTGTGATTGGGAACGTGAGCGTTTCACCCTCGATGAAGGTCTATCGAAAGCCGTCCGCACCGCTTTTGTCAAACTCTACAATCAGGGACTTATCTATCGCGATACGTATATGGCAAATTGGTGTCCGCACTGCAACACCGTCATAAGCAACCTTGAGGTCGAACCGATCGAGATAGATGGAAATTTTTATCACATCCGCTACCCGGTTAAGGACAGTGATATCGTGCTCGAAATTGCCACGACGCGCCCAGAAACGATGTTAGGCGACACTGCTGTTGCTGTGCACCCTGAAGATGAGCGTTATCAACATTTGATTGGAAAAACAGCACGCCTACCGCTCTGTGACAGAGAAATTCCGATAATCGCTGATATGTATGTGGATAGAGAATTCGGCACAGGTGCCTTGAAAGTTACACCCGCGCACGATACCAACGACTATGAAATCGGCGTGCGACACGATCTCGAACAACGGACGATCTTCACGCAAGATGGATATATAAACGAAAACGCCCCCGAAAAATACGTCGGCTTGTCCCGATCGGATTGCCGCGAATGTGTCGTTGAAGATCTGCGAAACTTGGAGTATCTCGTCAAAATTGTACCGCATCGGCACGCCGTTGGACATCATGACCGATGTGGCACAGTTGTTGAACCTGCTATATCCCCGCAGTGGTTTATGAATGTTCGTCCACTTGCGCAACGCGCCATAGAAGCAACGAAAAAAGGCGATGTCAAGTTTATCCCAGAGCGGGAAACTTCTCGCTTTTATCACTGGATGGAGAACATCGAACCCTGGCCCATCTCACGTCAACGGTGGTGGGGACATCGGCTCCCAATATGGTATTGTAACGCATGCGAAGCGGTCACGGCTGCCATGGAAACACCCGAGCAGTGCGAATGTGGTACCTCCGATTTTCGGCAGGAAGAAGACGTTCTGGACACATGGTTCAGTTCGGGGTTATGGCCCTTCTCTACGATGGGGTGGCCCGAAAATACGGAAGAACTGAAGACTTTTTATCCGACCTCCGTCCTTGTAACCGGCTGGGATATCCTCTTCTTCTGGGTCGCAAGAATGATTATGCTCGGATTAGGGTGTATGGACAAGGTCCCGTTCCGCACCGTTTACCTGCATGGACTCGTTGCTGATGAAAAGGGACAGAAAATGAGCAAATCGAAGGGAAACAGCATTGACCCGTTAGAGACAATTGACACCTACGGAACGGATGCATTCCGCTTCGCGCTCGTCAACGCAAGTACCCCAATCCCTTACGTTCCGCTCCCAGAATCGCAGATTGAGGCAGGTAAGCGATTTGCGAATAAGATTTGGAACGCCGCTCGGTTCATTCTGATGAACTTGGAAAAACATCCTGTTCCCACAAGTATGGATACTCCAGAAACTGAACAGGAAACGTTAGAAATGGCGTGGATACGAAGCCGGCTTAGCCACACTATCACGGCAACGACCGATGCCTTTGAAAACTTCCGTTTATATGAAGCCGCACAAACACTCTACGCTTTCCTTTGGCATGAATTCTGTGATTGGTATCTGGAATTTGCCAAACAGCGGGTATCACAAAATGAACCAGAGGCACTTTGGGTAGCTGCGGATGTTCTGGAGCAGACAATGCGGCTCCTACACCCTTTGATGCCTTTCTTGACTGAAGAGATTTGGCAACAACTTCCGCACGGTGGCGGCAGGAGTGGATCTTCGGAAAAAGATGCGGTAACAGTTTCTTCATGGCCAGAGCCAATAGGCGGAGATCCGACGACAGAGGCCACTATGGCAACTCTCATGGAAGTTATCGAGAGCATCCGAAGTATTCGAGGTGAGTTGAATGTTCCGATCGGCGCGTCAGTGGAGGTTCATATCCAATCACCAAACGCTGAAATGCGTGAGCGACTTGAGGCATACTTGGCACAGTACTTACCAGCCTTCACACGCGTAGCGGACATCATTATCGCCGAGTCGCTCTCCAAACCCCGTGCTTCGGCAGAAACCGTTATTGGTGAACTCGCTATCTATATCCCGCTTGCCGATATAATCGATCTGGATGCCGAGCATGCACGGCTTAGCAAACGGCATCAACAGGTGGTTAAAGATGTCACGGCAGCGCAGAAGACTTTGGATAATCCGAATTTCATTCAGCGTGCCCCTGAAAGAGTTGTTAAACAAAAGGAAGAGTTACTTGCACGGCTGGAAGTAGAGAAAGAAAAATTAGCGCGAAGTCTCGCGATGCTCACTGAGTCGGAAAAGGATAATTAAAATAGCAAGAAAGCCGTAGCTCGTAATGAAATGGAGAGCGGATTTAAGAGGGACACATTAGAGTTCAAACCCCCGTCATTTAACCGCAAGGAATAATTAAAGAGTGGCAATTGAAAATAATGACAACTGCTTTGTTTGTGGGATGAAAAATCCGTTTGGCTTTCAGGTGAAACCTGAAATTAAAAATGGAGGTGAATTCGTCCATATTGAATGTACACCTCCCGATCATTTGCAGGGGTGGGCAAACATTCTGCATGGTGGTATCCTCAGCACGCTATTAGATGAAGCGATTACCTATGTAGGGATAAGTACCTTTAATCAGCCTGCAGTGACAGCGCAGCTCGAAGTCCGTTTTCGCAAACCAGCACCGACCCGTGTGAAACTCCATGTATGCGCAAAGCGTATTAAGGTCTCAAAAAGATTAGTGGAGGCAAAGGCAGAAGTCACGCTTAGCGATGGCACGCTTATCGCCACTGGCACTGGTAAGGTAATGCCGGTTTCTTAATTATACCTTGCGGTTCGTTTAGGGTAATTGGGTGGATATGATGCATCTGCGTATATCCGCCTGCGTGTTTTTGCAATGTAATACAAGGAATGGAAATGTAATACAAGGAACGGATTTAGTCTATTCCCAGACTAAATCCGGTGTTTCTGTGTATTGTTGCAGGCTAAGGTTTTGGTTTAATGTTTCCCAAGAGGGAAGAAACGTCGAAATACCCAAATCCAGTTGAGACATCACCAGAAGCCTGCGCGTAATGTAATGGAGCGCAGCCCAGGGACCCAAAAATTAAAAAATGGAAAATCCAACATCTGCGGTGAATCCAGAGAGTCATTCAAGTTGGGATACAGATGTCCTGATCATTGGTAGTGGTGCTGCTGGGTTACGCGCGGCTCTTGCTGCGAGTGAGCACGCGAATGTGACATTAATCACCAAAACCACGCTCACAGAGAGCAACACACACTATGCCCAAGGCGGCATCGCGGTTGCTATGAACCTTGATGACACAATTGCCTTGCACATAACAGATACTTGCGCAGCTGGCGCGGGACTCTGTGATGTCGAAGCCGTTGAGATGATGGTATCCGAAGGCATTCCACGTGTTGCTGAACTGCTTGATTGGGGCGCGAACTTTGATTGGGAAGGCACGCTGCCGCGCTTTACGCAAGAAGCCGCGCATAGCCGTCGCCGTATCGTCCACAAAGGCGACGCAACGGGACGTGAGACAACCGATGTCCTCATTCAGCGCGTGCTTAACACTGAAAACATCCGCGTCTTACAAAATACATTTGCCATTGATCTCCTGACAGATGCAGAGATCATCAGGGACTATGAAGAAGCCATCACTTGTTACGGCGTTACCGCTATTGTAGACGAAGAGGTCGTCTGTATTCGTGCGAAAGCCACGATTCTGGCAACAGGTGGTCTCGGACGTGTCTACCCTTGTACCTCCAACCCAAAGGTGGCAACCGGTGATGGATTCGCAGCGGCGTGGCGCGCTGGATGCGAAATGGTCGATATGGAATTCGTCCAGTTTCATCCAACAACGCTTTACTTGGATGGTGCTCCCAACTTTTTAATTTCGGAAGTTGTTCGCGGTGAAGGCGGTCAACTCATCAATATTCGTGGCGAACGTTTTATGGAGAAATACCACGAGAAGGGTGAACTTGCACCGCGTGATGTTGTCAGCCGCGCTATCCAAATAGAAATGGAATTGACAGGATTTCCGTGCGTTTATCTCGACATTACGCATAAACCTGCCGAGTTTATCCGAGAACGATTCCCAACGATCTCCGACACCACCCGGCACTATGGATTGGACATCAGTGTCGACTTAATTCCGGTTCGTCCCGGTGCCCATTTCATGATGGGAGGCATCCGCACGAACACCGACACAGAAACGAACCTCAAAGGACTTTATGCGTGCGGTGAAGTCGCCTGTACCGGCGTACATGGTGCGAACCGTTTGGCAAGCAATTCTCTTCTGGAATGCCTCGTTTACGGGGCTCGGGCTGGCACAAATGCCGCAACATTCGCCTCATTACAGTCTTTTCACCCACCAGATGTGTTATCCGCTGGTAATACAGAGACTTCTCGGACGCTGTCTGTCGAAGCAGACTTAGCTGCTATAGAGGCGATAAAGGAGGCAATTCGGGAGACACTCTGGGAGAATGTGAGCATTGAACGAAACGGCGAAGGTTTGGAGCAAACCTTCGCCGAATTGCAAGATTTAACAGCAGATTTGGGAGACGTGCCAGCAACACCAGAAGCAAGTGATATAGTGCTAATTGAAACAGTCAATATGCTCAATGTTGCCTTAATGATAACGGAATCAGCACTTGCGCGGACTGAAAGTCGTGGGGCACACTACCGCGCTGATTTTCCGACGCGAGACGATATCGATTGGCACCGCAGAATTCTTATCAAGAACGATAACCCACCAGAAATAGTTCCCTTAGGAATGGTTGTCGACAGTTAGCCATCAGTTAGTCTTGTGATTGTCGCGAACGTTTGTAGTTGTCACACTGATCTTAACTGATAGCCGGCAGCCGACGGAAACCGATAGCCGTTCTTCTAAAAGCCTTCTAATCGTTTTTGGGCGATCCCTGTTGCCGAATTCACAGCAGGGGGCTCGCTTGCATTCTTATAAATTTCTACGTAGTGATCGTAACTGTCAATAACTTTCTTGATATGAAGTCGGGTTTCTCGGATAGTGATCTTCTCAACAAATTCATCAATGTCTGCAATATTTTTCGACGCCACCCACCGCTTCATCCGTCCAGGACCACCGTTATAGGCACCGGTCACCAGCATCGCGTTGTCATTGAACAGGGAGTTGAGGTATCCGATATACTTCGTTCCCATCTGAATGTTCACATCGGGTTGCTTGAGCATTGAAGTTCGAAAACGACGAATTTTGAGTTGCTGAGCGAGTTCCCTTCCAGTAGCTGGCATAATCTGCATCAATCCGATCGCACCTGCCCAACTAACCGCTTCCGCGTTGTATCGACTTTCCTCCAAAATCATAGCGGCAATTAAGAAAATGTCCACGTTATACAATTTTGCGTATTTCTCAACCATGCTGGCATAGTAGCGAGGATAAAGTTTTCGATGGAGTTTTTCTAAGTCTTCACGCGTTGCATTTGCAAAAGCAGGACTCTCAAGAGACTGTTCCGTTACCTTTCGGGCTTTATCGTACATCGCGAGTCCTTCATAACAGGTAATCAGGTCATAGAAACACTCTCGTTCAGAGAGCGGGGTTGTGTTAATGTGCCCGTTTAATTGCGCGATTGCATCTTCATAAAGCCTAAGGTTCATCAACAGCGATACCTGTTGCGGACATGCCTGACGCTCCGGTAATTCGGCATCCTGAACGGCTTTCGGTTCCAACTCGGATGTAGCCATACCCAGAATCGTCTTTGCCCTTGCTGTGTAGTACCAATACCGTGATTCTGCCACTTCTTTGTACAACTTTCGTGCGAGTGCAGGCTTATTCTGGCGTTCACGTATCTTTGCCATCCAAAAGTGTGCGCCCATCGCATAACGGTTTCCGGGGAAGTTCTCTTTCAAGCCTTTAAAAGCGTCGTAACTTTCCTCATAGCGGCGTTGGTCAAAACGCTGCCAGCCAGTTCGCCACGCTGCAACATCAGCATAGGGGCTCTTTGGTGCTACCTTGATTAGGCGTGAATACGCATCAAGAGCCAACTCCGATTTCCCCTGCTTTTCGCGGAGCTGGGCGATATCATACAATGCGTCGTCTACCAACTCACTCCATGCATAGGTCTTCACGAAATTTTCAAGCTTACTAATAGCAGTTCTAATATGTCCTTTTCGACGATAGCATTGGGCTATCTGATAAGTCGCGCGCGTCAGATACTCGTTTTTATCGCCGAGCGCGATGACAGAATTGAACTTCTTAATTGCTGTATTATACCATTTCCGACCCTGATAACTTCGACCGATGAGGTAGAGGGCATGTGCACGTAAGTTCAAATCCACAGTCTTAGGAATTAATTCCAGGTGCGCCACAGCTGTTTTCCACTGTTTATGAGAAAAGGATACTAAGCCGCAATTAAGTCGGTCTGTTGGGGTGAGTTTTAGAGTTCTATTCGCTCTCGTAAGCCTCCTCAGTCGATTGAGCGTATCACGGGCAACGCTCTTTGAATGATTTGTCTTAATGAGTTCGCGATAAGTATCGAATGCCGTAGGAATGTCACCAAGTTCCTCATTACAGCGTGCCAAAGCAAAACTCACTTCTCTCGCATAGCGAGGCTCTTCAACGAGTTCGACCAATACAGACTTTGCCGAGGCGTACTGCTTCGCTTCCAAATGGAGCTGTGCTAAAGCCCATTTCGCATCTACGAGATAAAAACTCGTCGGATAATCTTTGACGAGTTCGGCATACCACTTTATTGCCCGTGATCTATTGTTCATACTTTCGTAAAGCCGTGCTAAGCGATAGATGGCATAGTCTGCCAGCGGATAGCTCACCGAAGCAACTCGCGCGTAATGCCCAACTGCCTTCGGACGGTTGCGAAGTTTTTCATAGTTATAGCCGAGGGCGTGGTGGATCTCACGCTTTTTCGACTCAGACAGATCGGTTTGCAATAAAGCCTCGAGTTTCAAAGCGGCTTTTTTGCGGTTCCCTTTATCCATCAAGGCGAAGGCTTCTTGCCACGCAACGCTGTGTTCTTCATCACCTAAAGCCGGCATCCCGATAGCGAAGCATCCATAAGCCAACACGAGCAAACTTAAAAATAATTTTCGGATTATACTGGGATGTAACGCAGTTTCCGAACCTAATTTATTGCTGGACTGAATTCGGTTTCTGCTAAAAAATATCATAGATTTCATTGCGTCTTTTTTTTCGGTCCTCCTCACGTCAATTGCTGTGGATTCGATTAAAATAAGCATAGATTCTTTCCGATTATTTTATCATAATAGAATTGTAACGTTTCTTAAAGACGAAAAGCAACAAAAAAATGGAAGGAACCTTCCGTTTCGCGCATTCCAGAAATCATTTGCCAAATTGGGGGTGTTACGCTATACTTAATAGGAAGTTAACCAGGGCTATCCAGTTTTCCGAAATTTTAGATTTTCGGTCCCTGCGAATCCGCTGTAGGAGTAGGAGGGAACTCCGATTCCCGACTTTTTCCGATACATTCGACAAAAACCTTAAAACTAAATGGTCCTGGGAAGTTAACCGACTGAAAGGAGATATGGTAATGGAAATTGTAGCATTAGGGAAGACAGGTTTAAATGTTTCACGGCTTTCGATCGGAACCGGATCGAATGGCTGGAATGGTCGCTCAAATCAGACAGATTTAGGATTTGAAACTTTTCGTGATTTATTGCTGTTCGCACATGAAAAGGGTGTAACGTTTTGGGATTCCGCGGATCAGTACGGAAGCCATCCTCATGTCAAGGCGGCACTTCAAGAGGTTCCACGCGAGAGTGTCACGATCACTACAAAGACCACCTCTCGCACGCGAGAAACTGTAGAAGCGGATGTAAAGCGATTTCTCAAAGAAATAGGCTCTGACTATGTAGACATCGTCCTACTCCACTGCCTTACACAAGTAGACTGGCCCCAACGGTATCCTGAGGCGATGGAAGCACTCGCACGTTGCAAGGAGCAAGGGTTGATTCGCGCACACGGCGTATCCTGTCACGATTACGGCGCCTTCCAAACATCGGCGATGACGGAATGGGTTGACGTTGTCCTGGCTCGGATTAATTACGCCGGCATTAGCATGGACGCATCTCCCACTGATGTCATACGCACAATGGAACAGATGGCATTTGTAGGAAAAGGCATCTATGGGATGAAAGTCTTAGGTATGGGAAAATTGGCAGAAGACGCAACGGGTCAACGCGAGGCAATCGAATTTGTGATGGGACTCCCGTGCGTACACGCAATGACTATCGGTATGACCTCGGAGAGCGAGGTCGAAGCGAACGTCGCTGTTGTTAACGAATTGTCTTCAGAAGCTTAGCAAATTGTTAAAAGAGTTAGCCAAAGCATTTAGTAATGAACAACGTTCATTGCGGGTCTACGGCATGGGGCGTTCATACTAAACGTGCCTGATCGAACACTTGGTGAATTGTTAAAAAAATGGAAAAATATGAGATAGTGATCGGCTTAGAAATCCACGCCGAATTGTGTACAGAAAGTAAACTTTTCTGCAATTGTGCCTACACCTTCGGGGCACCAGCGAATGCCTGTACGTGTCCAATCTGTTTAGGGATGCCCGGAACATTACCGGTCGTCAATAGGCGCGCTGTTGAGTTTGCGGTTCGTGCTGGCTTGGCGATGGACTGTGAAATCACGACTTCCAGTAAATTCGATCGGAAGAACTATTTCTATCCAGACCTACCGAAGAATTACCAAATCTCGCAATATGACATACCGTTATGTCAAAACGGACAGGTGACGTTTGAATTTGAAGGTGAACGCCGGACTGTCGCCCTCCGGAGAATTCATCTGGAAGAGGATGCGGGAAAATCCATTCACGCCGAAGTCACAGGTGATCCAACCCGTAGTTTCATGGATTTCAATCGTGCCGGTGTGCCGCTACTCGAAATTGTCAGCGAACCGGAACTGCACTCTCCTGCGGAAGCGATTGCCTATTGTCGTGCGGTTAAGGAAATTTTAGAGTATATTGAAGTCAGCGACTGCAACATGGAAGAGGGGAGCCTGCGATGTGAACCGAACCTCTCCTTACGCCCTAAAGGGACGAAAGAATTAGGGACACGCACTGAGATTAAAAACAAAAACTCGTTCCAAGAGTTGATCGAAGCAATGGAATACGAGGTGAAACGGCAGGCTCGAATTTTAGATGCTGGTGAGGAGGTCATCCAAGAGACCCTTCTATTTGATGCCAGCACGGGAAGGACTGTCGCGATGCGAGGTAAGGAAGAAGCTGATGACTATCGCTATTTCCCTGAACCGGATCTCGTCCATGTCCAGATAAGTAATGAATGGATTGAGGAGGTTCAACCGACGCTTCCCGAACTCCCTGCTGCTCGACGGGAACGATTCATTACAGATTACGACATCTCGCCCGAAAACGCAGAATTCCTGACCAGCACTCGACCCCTCGCCGAATTCTTTGACGAAGTCGCTCAACGCAGCGGTGAACCCACCGCCTGCACAAACTGGATCATGGGAGACCTGACGCGACTCCTAAACACAGCCGAAATTGAGATCCAAGACTCGAAAGTCACACCCGCACACCTCAACGAACTCATTCAGTTAATCGAGGATGCGACCATCAGCGGTAAGATTGCCAAATCTGTGCTTGACGATGCCTTTGAAACGGGCAAAATGCCGAAACAAATTGTTGCCGAAAAGGGATTGGCGCAGATTACGGATACCTCAGAGATAGAGTCCATCGTCTTACATGTGGTGGAGGAAAATCCGGGTCCCGCGCAAGATTACCGTGATGGCACGAAGAAGGCCATTGGGTTCCTTGTAGGACAGGTGATGCGCGCCACTCGTGGCAAGGCAAATCCACAACTCGTGAATCAGATTTTGACACGGGTGTTATCCCCTGAGTAGGTCTCTGTTTTAGAATACTTGGGTGGAGTCTCCATGCTTTCTTTGAGTTGGGTTTATGGGCTAATTGCACTGGATAAATTCTAATTAGAATCAAGGCATGACCACAGGACAGATTACCCTCACCTCTGTAACAAAGCAATTCGGAGACACAATCGCTGTTGACGATGTGTCCTTACAGATAGAAGGCGGTGAGTTCTTTTCACTGCTGGGACCGAGCGGGTGTGGAAAAACGACAACGCTCCGCATCATGGGAGGGTTTGAATATCCCACGACCGGAGAGGTATTCATCAACGGCAAACTCATGGGAGAGATGCCACCTTATCGCCGTCCAGTCAACACTGTCTTCCAGAATTACGCCTTGTTCCCCCACAAAACCGTTGCACAGAATATCGCATTTGGGCTACAGATGAAGAAAGCGACGAAAGCCGAAATCTCTGACGCCGTTGAACGCTCATTAGATTTAATTCAGTTAGGGGGTTACAATGACCGAAAACCGAGTGAACTCTCTGGTGGTGAGAGGCAACGTGTAGCACTTGCGCGTGCGTTAATCAACGAGCCTACCATCCTGCTGTTAGATGAACCCCTCTCAGCACTTGATCTGAAACTCCGAAAGCAGATGCAATTGGAGTTAAAAGCGTTACAACGCAAAGTTGGTATCACATTCGTCTACGTCACACATGACCAAGGGGAAGCATTGGCTCTGTCCGATCGGATTGCCGTAATGAGCAATGGTGAAATCCTTCAGGTTGGAACACCATCTGAAATCTATGATTCGCCACAGAGCCGTTTCGTCGCAGACTTTATCGGCACCTCAAATTTTCTTGAGGGAACACTGATTAGCGAGAATGAAGTTACGCTAACAACGGAACCACCGCTCAAGATTATCAGCACACCGAACGGCGATATACCCTTGAATACGCCTGTCACTGTTGCAGTCCGCCCGGAACGCATTAATCTACAAATGACACCTACCTCTGACGACGTGAACTGCTTACGCGGTGTGATTCAGGACGAAAGTTATCTCGGCACGACCCTTCAATACACCTTGCAAACCGATTACGCGACGCCACTCATTGTTCATCAACAGAATACGGGTGGGACAGAAGGACATCGCTTCCAACGCGGCGATACTGTCTACCTGCAGTGGACTCCTGAAAATGCAATCGTTTTGAAAAGCGACGGAGACTAACCTCCAGATAACGGAAGTTCGACCTTTCCATTGTTACGCTGTTGCGAGGTTAAGAAGCCGATAATAATCTGGACGACCTTATATCCCTCAGTTCCAGGTGAAACCGGTTCTCCACCCTCTGTAATAAGACCTACCAACTCTCGGGGTCCCGCAGGAATACCGGTGATCTCCCACGTTGGTGCCTCAATTGTTTCAATAGCATCGTCTTGGTGGAGTGTTGCCCCTTTATCACTAATGAGAATATAGCCGTTGGTCCCGACAATCTCTACGCGAAACCCGGAGAGGGTTGTCTTTGGACCGCCAGCGTAATAGCCGCGTACACCGTTCGCGAAGTGGATATATCCGTGTGCTGAGGGTTCCGTTGCGGGAACATGTCCGCCATCACCTTTATATTCGTTATAGTCCTCGTAGCCGTCCTCTAATTCCGCAGAAACCCACTCTGGATCTGAATCGGCGAAATAGCAGATAGCATCAATAAGGTGTGTCCCGTTGCGGAAGAGCATTGCTCTACCACCGCTTAAGGTACCGATGACATACTGGACATCTCCAATGCGTCCGCCACCGACGACAACATCTTTGGTATGCCGCCACAGCGGTTGCCACCGACGGGTGTGGTCAATCGAGAGAATCGTCCCGTTTCGCTCCGTGGCTTCCAACATCCTGTCCGCGTCTGCGATGCTGGTTGCCATCGGTTTTTCACAGAAGATACCCTTTACACCAGCGTTCGCCGCGTCAACAACAAGGTCGGCATGTCGATGGTCAGATGTCGCAACTGTCACCATATCTAAATTTTCAGCGGCGAGCATCTCCTGATGGTTGGTATACAGAGAGATGTTGCCCCAGGTGTCCTGATATTTTTCCTTGAAAGCATCCAATGTGCTTTGAACAAAATCGCAGCCAGCGGCTAATTCAACGTTCGGCATATCCACTAATCCCGATACGTGTGTCGTGCCGATACCGCTACAGCCAATAACTCCAACGCGTAAATTTGCCATTTTCATATCCTCCGCTATCCTATTGCTCCAAACTACCGGAAACCGAAAACGAGATGGTTACGAAATAAACCGTTTTGTCACGGAAACGATTATATACCGTGCTGAATTAGAAGTCAAATATTTTGTGGGGAATCGGGAGGTAATCCGGTAAAACGATTTGATATAAACGGCAAAGTTTGAGAAACTATATAGGCACGGAACACCTTAATATCCATCGGTATACCAAAAAATATGATGCGACCGGATACCCTGTGCCAAAGGTTCCGGTTGATTGTGGAACAGGTTCGGAATCGAGCTGAACGCGGGTAACGTCATCTTTTCTGAAAGCACAGCGGGTTGAACGATACGATACATCGCACTTCCCTGTTCCTCAATTGCTGGGGCATTGAAACCGTCTGCAATAGGTGCCGGATACACGACCTCAAGTGATTCCGTATCCATCTGTGCGATAACATGAGAGAGCATATCTTCGAGAAGTTGTTTACCTCTGTCCCCCGCAAAGGATGTTTCTGAAGCGATAAACTCTTTAACGCTAAGTTCATCTTCGCGTGGGGTGACGGAGATGTAGCCTTCAATATCACCATCCCGTTCGGCAACCCATGCGTTTGATGATTCGGTTTGCACCCACTTCGTCCAATATGCGATTTCATCTCTGACGAGGGTGCCGTTAAATTTTCGCGCATACCGATCATAGAGATCAGCGATCCGTTTGACCTCAACTTCATCATCAAAATTGGCTGGACGGACTTCCCACTCCGACTGTCTGTTAGCAGTAAAAGATTGTTTCGCATAGTAACGAGGCACCTTTTCCCACCCTTCAATCGAATAGATGCGTTGGCTTCCGAAGAGCAAAGAGACAGCAATATCGCGATCTTCCATGAACTGAATCGAATCCTTGAGGAGTTGTGTCGCAATGCCGCGTCGGCGGTACTCCGGACGTGTGCTAACCTCTCCGATGCCGCCCATAGTTATCGGCTCCCCGTGCAAGAATATCTTTCGGATAAAGACGCGTACCGTGCTAACAATAGTGCCGTTGTCAACGGCAATACGAATACCTTCCGGGTCTCTCCATGGATCGTTATGCCAATGATTAGAAAAATATTGGCGACCACCCGTAAAGACGGACGTGACATGATCCAGCCACGTTTCTAATTCTTCTGGACGAAGTGCTCGAAACTCCATTTTTTAATTATTCCTTGCGGTTCGGTCAGCGGGGTTGGTTAAACAAAATTACCCACCGTAGATCCGCCTGCGCCGATGTTGCAGGTTACGATTCTGGTTTTATCTTAAAACTTTATCGTGAGTTCTCCGAGGAACTGACGCGACTCATTACGACTCCCAAACACTTCATAGAGATCGCCGGAGACATCGTAAAATCTACGGATGAAATTGCGGCTTGTTTCCGCCGGATTCAGGTCAGCATAACGGAACCATAGATTCGTCCGAGACCAGATATCCCAATTCAGTTCAACAACCGTAGAGCTCGCATCACCGGTATCCACTCTATGCTGTTTGTTGAGATCAGGAAAGAGCGCGTCCTGCGTCAAATCAGATGTGCCATCGACACGACCGATGGATAGGTTCAACTCTTTATATCGATACGGATTCGGATTCGTGATAAATTTCAGATTCGCGGCGAACGCATTCTCTAACGCTTGCGTCTCGAAATCGTAGCTATCCTCTACCTTCGCAGGCGTAACATAACGTTCATCCTGCTCGCCATACGTCAACTCATTCAGGAATGTCAAATGCCACCGTTCAGAAAGACTATAGGTCCACCCGAACATGTTTTTGAGTTCCAGTTGGTTGAGTTCATCTTGAACGTCGGTTGAAAAGTCAATGTCTTCGTAATCTTCTAAGTAGTTGTTCTGGAGATTTGCGGCGCGAACGCTGTAAAAACCGTTCATGTGTGAAGGCTTTACTGTAAATCCGCTAACAGAATATTGCGCGATGGTAAAGTCGCTATCATCTCGTAGATAAAGATAGCCAGCCGCATCCAGATCCAAGAAGGTCTGATCGTGTTTTTCCTCGCTGAGTTGATCCGTTTCATAAACGATACGTCCGAGATACCGTCCATTGAGATCGAACTTCTGGATACGTGAAATGATGTTATGAAAGAGCGTCAGACGGATGTCTTTGCGTTTAAGTTCTTCAGCGAGTTCTTCTTTGTCTTCCGCATCGGTTTCATCGGCGTAGTATCGGCTGTATTCTGCTTCCTCCAGTAATCGGACGCGCCGATTCAAGGCGGCATTATCGGCAGCCGTAACAGGACTCTGGGCAAACGGACCGTATCGTGAACGCGTCGCATTCGTAATCGCGTCAGCAAGTTCTGTTTGACCTGGGGTGACCTCCGTGAGCTGCGTCAATGTAGGTGAGAGTGCGATAACTTCTGGTAATCCGCCGACTTTTCTACGGAACCGACTGGCATCTTTAACGAGGACCTCGCCGGTAGGAAGGGCGACAAGTGCCATCGGTTTCATAAATTCACCATTACCTCGTCCCTTTCTCCCAAAACTACTGAGTGGTTTCCCCGCCGCATCAAACCTCACAATGCGGTGGTTTCCGGTGTCCGCAATAAGCACATTTCCCCGTGCATCAATTGCGATGTCCGAGGCATCCATATCAAACTCTCCCTCGCCTGCTCCATACCTCCCGAAAGTGAGCAATGCCTCCCCATCGGCACTGAACTTATGAACGCGTCCAAGTTCGGCATCTAAAACGTAAAGTTCATTTTGAGGGTTGAGCGCGACGCGAAGGGCTCTGTCATATCCCTTTGGTTGAATAGCAAAGGCCGTTTTCCCTTGCTCATCAATGATGAGGTTCGCTGGCAAAACGACTTTGGGAAGAACATCCACAGGATCGACAAAGTGGGTGTCTAACAATTCACCCGTCCCACTGAATTTGTGGACACACGGTGCGAACATGTAAACTTTCGGAGTGCCTGCTTCGGTGCCTGTTTCTGCAATGTGCTGGATAGTTACATCGGCAACGTAGATATTCCCGAAACTATCTACAGCAAGATGTCCAGGTTTCCGCAGAGTATTGTCTGGAGATTCCGGTGCTTCCGGGATTTGAAACAGGAATTCTCCTGTTGCTGATAATTTCTGAATAAGCCGATTTTCGGTGTCGCTGATGTAGATGTTTTTCTTATCAAAGGCGAGGTGAATATCCTTGCCAAACCGCCCTTGAGCTGAACCTTTACCTGCGAATTCACGCTCTAATTGGATAAAATCTACTGGGAAAGCCGAAGTCAATCCGAGGCATAGTGAACAAAGGACGGAAAGAAGCGGTAGGAAAATAGTATATCTTTTCATAATTGCTTATAATGTTTTAATTTTAGTCATCCGATTGAGAGTATTTTTTTAATGATACGCGGTATCCATCTATAATGTCAAGGTAAAACGGTCTATGACCAATCCTGTAAATCCTGATTCAGACAGTGAACCTCCAGACGTTGATCGCCGACCGCTGATAGCTGATTGCCAAATCCCTAATCCGGCAAGATTCGATACCCCGTACTAATTCCTGTAATCATCCCAATAATTGCCCAGAGTCCAGCACACGTCATCTCTCCAAGAACCAATCCGAGGAAGACAGGTCTCGCACTCCGATACGCCTTCAACCCGCCATATTTCACGATGCTAAACTTCAGACCCCAGCCCAAAAATATAGAGAACCACAGTTTAAACGTTGCCCATGAACTCAACATCGTATAACCGAGAGGATGCAGGGGCCACCAAATGAAAGTCTGGCGCATCCACATCAACCAGATCGTGAACCCGCTTCCGAAGACCATAAAGCCGGTGTTCGTCCAATTTGTGCTTGTTTTCGGGCTTACGAGCAGACCTTCAAGCTGCCGCATAAACCAACTCCCACCCGTGTAAGGTGCCCCGTGTGCATAACTCACCTTAATCGCAGAGTAATAGGAAACACCAAGTCCTATGACCATTGCAACCGCCATCGCGATCAGCAACTGTCGCCGTTTGACGCGGGCATCATCTGCCGCTTTCAGTCCGTTCATGATGTTCGGCATCATAAATTCACGAAGATCTAACGTGAGGCACACCGGATGCATCATTATCGAAGTCAATGTGGAAGGATGGATTTTTGAGGTGCCCAGCGTCGTTAGGAAGAAACTCTGGGGTGAAAATGATGGATTGATGAACGGAATGCCGCCGTTAATCACCTGCCACGTCAATAGGATATACATTGCCAGCAGAAACAGCACGAAACCGAAAGCAAATAGGAGGGACATCCCCATCAAATGATTGAAAAACGCAAGCACACAGATACCGCCAAGGAGGCCGAAGATCGTTACGCCGTGTGGCAATGCCTCATCGGAAGGCTGAAACTGAAACATGCTTTTAATGTGATGCCTCCCTTTCCAGAGCGCGATGGCAACAAACGTTAAACATGCCCCAGCCTCCTGTGCCGCGCTAAACGACTTACCTGTCCACTGTACGCCGGGTCCCGAAGTGAGTTGGAAGCCGAGTATTACACCCAACAGGCACTGCAGTTTGTAAAACACGAAGAAAAACCAGATACTAAACGATACCTCCAAGGTGAGCAGATAACTAAACCCCACCATAGACCAGAAGATAACGATCTGAAACGGGCGGAGCGCTGTCCACGGCTTTTCAGAGAGGTACGCGTTCAGCCAAAAATCGCGCGGGACATGCGGCATGGACGGAAAGAACGTATGGAGTCCGTTCATCGTATGCAGGAAGACTGGGAACGCGAATCCGAACCAGAGGGCACTGTTCTTAAAAAGCGGACCGAGGCTACCTCTACCTTGTGCTGCCATTTCTACAGGGAGCTTAACGAGCGGGAAGGCACAGCGTTCATACTCCACCCACTGCTTACGGAGTAGCACCGATAGGCAGATCATCACGAAATAGACGACGAGGACATAGGCACTCCACGTTAAGATCGGGACTATCCACGGTCCCCACGGCACAGATTCCCCGTCAAACAAGCCTTCAAAAAAGGATTGGGCTGCCGTGTGATCGCGAACAACGCGCCAGTGTGGGATGTAGTGGTGAAACAATGACTCCCAGTCGTTTTCCGGTGTAGCGAGGTACTGATAAGCCACCATCGGACTGAGGGCGTAGCGCATCATCCCTGAAGATGGGATACCTGCTGGCGCAAGCATGATACACCAAATCGTGACAAGCTCACCGGGTGAGAACGCCGAGGAAGGGTGAACCTGCTTCAGGAGAACATTGATTCCCAATACAAGTATCGTCAGAACAAAGAAAGGAGCAACAGGAAAATGTCCGCCTGCGAGAAATATGTTACGGATGACGTAATCGTTATAGGGCGCGAGAAGACATTCGGCAGTAGCGCACGCTAAACCGATAAGCACTGCGCGCCACGTGAGACTATCCCGTGTTTGCTGCTGAATCAATTTCTTGCCTTTCAAAGCAGATTTCTACAGACTATCCTAATAGCATTGCACACTATACCACAGCCTCCGTTTTTTTCATAGAGGAATTTTACACGGTACTGTACTTGAAAAACGACACGGATCAAATGTCTTCTATGATCGACGGGTAGAGTGCCTTCCAGCGACTTGTTTCACGGCATTGCCTGTCCCGTGCAACCATCATCCGCCTTCCAAAGGCAACCATAGCAATACTTCTGTCCCTTCACCGGGTGTGCTATCAATCTCTACCGTGCCGCCATGCTGCTCAAGAATTCGTTTGACATTCGCCAACCCAAGTCCGGTTCCTCTCGTCTTCCGGGTAAAAAACGGTTCAAAGAGGTGTTCCAAATCCGCTTCCGGTATCCCGACCCCTGTATCTTCAACCTTGATACAGACGTTATCATTTTCCTTAAAGGTGGACACCCGTAGCACGCCACCTTGCGGCATCGCCTCCATTGCGTTCAATGCCGCATTCATAAACGCCTGCTTCAATTTATCTGAATCAAATTGAATTTCTGGGGTTTCAGGTGACAAATCTAAGACGAGTTGGATTTTGTGGTGTGCTAAATTGGCTTCCATCAGAGATAGAACGGCTTGTAAGACAGGCGCAATCGGTTGTTGTTTGAGGTCAAGTGTCGCGGGACGGGCAAAGTCCATTAAGCCTTTCACGATAGTGTCAATTCGCTCAATCTCTTCAAGGATATAACGAATGGATTGTTGATGCTTGTCTCCCAACATTTCGGGTTTCTGCATCAGCATCTGCGCTAACATCCGCATAGATGACAGCGGATTTCGGATCTCATGTGCGAATGAGGCAGACATTTTCCCCGCTGTCGCCAAGCGTTCTGCTTGAATTAACTGATCTCTCGACTCCTTGAGATCTCTTGTCATCTGATTGAACGCAGCAGCGAGATCGCCAATTTCATCGTGTGTTTTAATCTCACACTGCTCATCCAAGTCCCCGGTCGCAACGCGAGTCGTAGAATCGACCAAAACTTTAATCGGGTTCGTCAAGTTCTTCCCGATGCGGTAACTAATAAAAGCAATCAGTGCCATAACGAGAACGGCAATACCCAACATATACCAGGTCAGAGTTCGCTTCGCTTCAGCGATCTTTTCCATCGGGCGCAGCAAGCAGTAAAATCGCCCAGGGTTGAGTAAGTGATAAAAAACCTTGTAAGGCTTTCCAGCGAGCGTTACATCGTGTGTAATAGGTGTGCTATCCGCTTCTTGGAAGTGATCTTTTACTTCACCCAACCGCATTGTTTTTGCTAAATTCTCCCAATCCTGTTCAGTATCGGAAAGCCCAATCAACGTACTGTGATTCAGTGTGTAATCGGAACCGAAAATCATAATTTCTACACTATACGCTTTCTTGACTTTCTCACTATCTTCCCGAATAAATCCAGTTTCTACGATAGTATCGAGCCATCCTTGGGTCTCACGTGTGAACTGTTCGCTGTACTTCCATGCAAAGAGTTCAACTGTTAGCAACGGCACAAAGATGGTGACACAAGCAAATAGGAGCAGAAATGGGAGAACGATTTTGGTTTGAATACTATACCGGCGCATCAGAATCCCTCTTTTAAACCGCGACTTAGGGTCGTTTCTACATATCTGAGGTTGCTACCAGTATACCGCAAAGCGGGTTGGCATGTCAACATGCCGCAACGTTGTGCTACAGACGCATTCAGTTTTTAGTTGTTTGAATCAAGATTTATAGGAGAATAAAAAAACGAACAAAAGCCTGATTAAATTTGTCTAAAATAAAGCAACAGACAGACTTACGTTGAGTAAATTGAAAGTAAATTGGAACTTTCTGACGCCTACGGTGTGTAAATTTTAAGCTAGTTTGTGTTCGATATAAAATTGTGAACCCAAGTCCCTTAAAAAATTTAACTTGATATGGAGAAAAAGACATGACGAACACCCAAAAACCGACCCGTATGTACACAGCGTCGGAGCTTGAACAGATTGACGAGGATGAACTCGTCAATCGGTTTAAAAGTGGTGACATAGAGGCTTTCAATCCTCTCGTTCTCAAATATGAAAAGAAAATATATAACCTCGTTTACCAGCGGATTCGTGATCGAGAAACAGCGAAAGATATTAGCCAAGAGGTCTTTTTAAAAGCGTTTAAAGCACTGCCTAACTTCAAAGGGGGTTCCGCGTTTTACAGTTGGATTTACCGGATCGCTATCAATAGTAGCATCGACTTTCAGCGGCAGCGTAACCGTAGCACAGTTCTTGCGTTTGAAGAATTACCACCTGATGCCGACGATGTCTTAAGGATGTCAGATTCTCACCCATCGCCCGAGAAACTTCTTGAAGAACAAGAACTCGGCAAGATCATTCGGAAGGCGGTGCGTAAACTGCCACCGGGTCAGCGCCGGGTTTTCAATCTTCGTCACCGAAGGGAGTTGGCAATTAAAGAGATCGCAGTCTTGCTAAACAGATCAGAAGGCACAATTAAAACACATTTACACCACGCACACCGGCGCCTCCAAGACATGCTTCTCCCCTATTTACGAAATGAGCCATTGGAATGGCATGGGGAAACTTAACAGATGACGAGATAGATACTACGGCTTACGCAAAATTCCTTTTTTTGCGGAGCAATCGGAAGAATGGAAGGCTGGAAGCGTGGGAGAACCCCTCCCAGCTTTCCAGCTTTCCAGTCTTAATAAGGCCGTTGTGCGTAGCAGAAAATTTTTCTTTTCCACACTCGGGAAATTACAGAAGCAAATTCTGGAATCTCATTTGGATTCACAGAAAAACAAAATAACGCACGAAAAGTAACAATTTCCTTGACACCATAGTCTATATATTGTATAATTAAAGTGGAGAATTGTGGAATCAGGTGGGATGGCTGAGTGGACGAAAGCGGCGGTCTTGAAAACCGTTATGGCGCAAGCCATCGTGGGTTCGAATCCTACTCCCACCGCCATCATAGATAGAGATAAAAGGGTTGGAGTGGACGAAAGCGGCGGTCTTGTCTTTTGATAAGGGGCGTTATGGCACAAGCCGTCGTGGGTTCGAATCCTACTCCCACCGCCATGAGGAGAGGTGCAGGAGTGGTTGAACTGGACTGCCTGCTAAGCAGTTATGGCGTAAGCCATCGTGGGTTCGAATCCCACCCTCTCCGTTTCTAAAGAATAAATAATAAATCAAGTGTCCAAAGAATTGTAGGGAAATTGAGATCTCGATGCTGCCCTACATTTCAATGTACGACAAACAGAATACGCGCCTGTAGCTCAGTGGATTAGAGCATCTGACTACGGATCAGAAGGCCGGGGGTTCGAATCCTCTCAGGCGCTTCAAAGGCATTTGCTGAAAAAATTTGGATAACGATTTTTTCTGGATGGGACAGGCTCTTAAATTAGCGCAGCAAGCAGGTGAAAAGGGAGAAGTGCCAGTTGGTGCCTTGCTTGTTAGAGGTGATGTCCTGGTTGCTGAAGCGTATAACTTACGCGAAGCACAGGGCAGTCCTATCGCCCACGCGGAAATGCTTGTTCTACAAGCCGCATCTAAAAAAATCGGTAACTGGCGGTTTGTTGACACAACTCTATATGTGACGTTAGAACCCTGTCCGATGTGTGCTGGGGCGATTGTGTTAGCGCGTATCCCGAAGGTTGTTTACGCGACATCAGATCCGAAATCAGGGGCAGCCGGAACGCTCTACAATATCCTACAAGATGAACGATTGAATCATCGGGTTGAAGTGGTGAGTGGGATATTGGCAGAAGAAAGCAGTGCTCTCCTGAAGTCCTTCTTTCGGCAGCGCCGTGATAAAGTATAAAAGGTTTATAAACGGCATGGATATGTGCTGTTCGTTACTATAGGTTGGAGAGATGACATCAGAAGGAGAGATGCAGGAGTGGTTGAACTGGACAGTCTCGAAAACTGTTGTGGCGCAAGTCACCGTGGGTTCGAATCCCACTCTCTCCGTTTTTTTGTTTAAGGTCAGGTCAAAAATAGTTGGCACGAAACGTTTATTTTTATTACTTGTGGGGCAGTAGCTCAGTTGGGAGAGTGCATCCCTCGCACGGATGAGGTCACGGGTTCAAATCCCGTCTGCTCCATACGAAATTGTGCTATTAAAGCACAATTTGTCTTTGCTTTACATTTTTTGATCTGGAATTAGGTCGAAATTTGTTTTTATATTAAATTTCCCATCTCATATCGCGTGTGGCTTGATGAGATGTCTTTGAAAATTTTACGGAGAGATGCAGGAGTTGGTTGAACTGGCATGACTGGAAATCATGTGTGCTGTTTTGCAGTACCGTGGGTTCGAATCCCACTCTCTCCGCCACTCTTTTTAATGATTGCTTCTGAGTTGCTGCGGACGTTGTCCTTTCAGTATTTCAATTGTTAACGAACCCTTCATAATCTCAAGCAGGCTTTTTAACAATTTTAAATCAGGGTGGACAACCGACACCCCGCTCGGACATAATCGTTAAAAAAACGCCTTGGCTATGCTAGGTGGGGAGGTAGCGGTGCCCTGTATCTGCAATCCGCTAAAGCAGGACTGAATCCCCAGTTGCGGCCTGTTTCTGTGGGGACTGTCCCACGCACGTAGCGTTGATGGTTGGGTCTTGAGCAACGTGCGCTTATTGAACCCCGTCAGGTCCGGAAGGAAGCAGCGGTAAATGAGTTGCTCGTGTGACGCAAGGGTGCCTGACCTGAGTTAACGACGCGGGCAACGCCCGGAGAAGCTTGTCAACCCTGGGTGCATAGTCATTTTTGTTAAGGGTTGTCAGTAGTCGGTTATCAGTTTTCAGTTAAAGAGGTCTTGATGTGACAATTCCGCACTTCCTAAGCCTACGCCACATTTGGGTAGATTGTTACAAAGGTGGCTCTTAACCGACTGCCGACGCCTGACAACTATAAAAAGGATTGCCTGATGTCTTACGAGGTTCTCGCTCAAAAATGGCGTCCCCAAAACTTCAGCGACGTTGTCGGACAGGAGCACATTACCACGACGCTAAAAAATCAGATCCTCTCCGAGCGTATCGGGCATGCATATCTTTTTTGGGGACCACGCGGCACCGGTAAAACCACAGTCGCGCGCATCCTTGCCAAAGCCGTCAACTGTCCCAACCGCATTCAAGAAACCGAATTTGATTCCACCAAGACCGCCGAGCCTTGCAATCGATGCGAATTTTGTAACGAAATTTCGCAAGATAGATCCTTCGACGTAATTGAAATGGATGCCGCCTCCAATCGCGGTATTGATACGATCCGAGACCTCCGTGAAAACGTTAAACTCTCCCCCGCTACCTGTCCCTACAAAATTTACATCATAGATGAAGCACACATGCTCTCTCCAGAGGCATTCAATGCCTTACTCAAAACGCTTGAGGAGCCGCCGCCGCATGTCATATTTATCATGGCGACAACTGAGCATGCCAAAATTCCGAAGACAATCAGTTCTCGCTGCCAAGATTTCGATTTTCGGTACCTCGAAGATGAAAAGATAATCGAACGCTTGCAGTTAATTATCGAAGAGGAAGATATTTCAGCGGATCTCGACGTACTTACGCTTATCACCCGTCAGTCTGAAGGGTGTTTGCGAGATGCTGAAAACCTATTGGAGCTCGTTTCCTCTGCTGGAAAAAATTTAACAATCGAAGCCGTTGAACAGACTATTGGGCTCGGTTCCAGCTCCCTCCTCCAAGAACTTAGGGAAGCAATTACGGAAAGGGATCTCGCAAAGGGACTGAAAACACTAAATAACCTGACAAAACAAGGTACAGATTTATCGCAGTGCTTAGATCAACTCATCGGCTATTTCCGAGATCTGCGACTTTTAGCAATCGACAACAACCTTAGTGAACAAATTCAGAGTCCGAAGTCGGATCTTCCCAGACTCAAGCAGCAGGCAGAGCAGATGTCGGTAGGTAGGTTATCGCGGATTATCAAAATTTTGATGCGCACCAATCAGGACATCAAACAGTATGGTTATCCGCAACTTCAATTAGAGACGGCACTTATTCAACTCAACTCGCTTGAAGAAGGCATACCTCTTGGGGAAATAATCAACAAATTGTCAGCATTAGAGCAGAAATTCGATTCAGCCGGATTTTCTGAAACGGTACAAAACACACCACAGCAGAACCTATTTGCACCGCCGACAAGTCAGCCAAACCTACAATCTGCTGCGCCAGATTCACCTTCCTCTACAAAGTTGGATACACCTACTGCAACGTCATTTGATCCCCAAAAAAAGGTATCGAGCACATCTCAGGGAGAGCAACTCACGTCCCCTTCTCCGGCGGGCGCAAGTGCTCCAAACCCTTCGTCTATTTCTCATGGATCTAGAGACTTGGCAGACCTTCCTTCATTTTGGGAACAGATAAAGTCAAAACTCCCACTAAAATTCATACACGGATTACCAGACGGATCCGTCCCGACTGTGAATGGCACAAATACAGTCGAAATTGCATATTTATCCTCGCGCCTTTTTATGATAACGGATGAAGACAAAAAAATTGTAGCCGATGTCCTAAGACAGGCAGTTGGTAAACCCGTGAAAATCGAATTAGTTGCCTCAGATACAGTGCCAGAAGCGGTAGTTCCTGAGGACATACCGGAAGAGACAAAGCGAAAAACACCGCTTATGCGTCAAATTGAAGCCCAGGAGGATCCACAACTCAAAACAGTGCTTGATCTTTTCGATGCGAAGGTTGTGGAGACCCAATAACCGCCACTTTTCAGATGAAGGAACCTTTAAAGCTCCAAATCCGTGCTATTTAACCGCAAGGAAAGTTAAAAATATGAAAATGAATGACTTGATGAAACAAGCGCAGCAAATGCAGAAGCGAATGCTTGAAATCCGAGAAGAGCTCGCAAACCGTACCGTTGAAGCAACCGTCGGCGGTGGAATGGTAACCGCTGTTGTCAACGGGCAACAGGAAGTCGTATCACTTCGCATTGCCCCTGAGGTTGTTGATCCGGAAGATACAGAAATGCTCGAAGACCTTGTCGTTGCGGCAATCAATGAAGCATTACAACAATCGCAAGAAATGATGTCGGCAGAAATGAGCAAGTTGACCGGTGGCATTAAAATCCCCGGACTCCCATAGTTTTTTAAATAATGGTCCCTCTGACTGTCTTTCACTCCGTTTCAGGCAAGTTTTCGTCAACAACACACAAGTGCTTTTCGCGTGCCGTTTTTTTAGAGAAAACCATTGCGGAACGAAATTTTGCTCACACGCGGCAAAATTTGTCTCTGCTTTACATTTGGAGCAATGAGAGTTAGACCATAATTAGAAAAATGCAAGAATACCCGAAACCGCTGGCGAAGCTCATTACGGAGCTCCAAAAGCTGCCAACGATCGGTCAAAAGACTGCACAACGCTTAGCGTTTTTTATGCTAAAGTTACCTGACACTGAGACTGCCCAAATCGCAGAAGCCATTGCGCAGGTGAAACAGCATCTATCTTACTGCGATGTATGTGGCACTATTACGGACACAAATCCGTGCTATATCTGTACCAGTCCGCGCCGCGATCAGCAGGTAATTTGCGTCGTTGAAGAGTCTGATGACCTTTGGGCAATTGAAAGAACTAACGGTTATAAGGGACTCTACCATGTGCTGGGTGGTGTTCTTTCACCGCTGGACGGGACGGGTCCCGATGAACTCGGAATCAATACCCTCTTTCAACGAATTCGGGATGCCACTGTAGATGGAGAACCTGTGCGGGAAGTAATCCTTGCGACAAACTGGACGACAGAAGGACAAGCAACTGCGCTGTATCTTACACAACACTTGGAAACCTTTGAGGTCGTCGTCACTCGAATCGCTTATGGTATCCCCGTCGGGGGTGATTTAGAGTACATTGATGAGGTAACCCTCGCAAAGGCACTTGAAGGTAGACGAAAAGCTTAAGATGAGTAACAGGCGGACCCCCAAATCAGGTCAAGAATTAACTAGAAACCTGCCCGTAATGTAATGGAGGGCAGCCCAGGAGCAATAAATTAAAAAATGGAGAAGCGATGGCTCGTCGCATTTTTAGTCAGTCTGTATTGTGGCGTATTTAGTATTGCATGTGCGGAGCCAGATTCAGACAACCGAAATACAGAAGTAAGAGACTCAACTCGCGAGAGTGTCAGTACTGCGCGCGAAGCGAATGCTGTTTTTGACGCACAACGAGCCTTTCGTCTGTTGGAGAAGCAGTGCGCATTTGGACCGCGTCCACCCGGATCGGTTGCCCATGGCGAAACGCAGAATTTTCTATTTACAGAACTTCAGAAATATGCGAACAGCGTAACTCTTCAACCCAACCAGTATCAAATAAAAACGGGAACCACACTCCATCTGAACAATATTTTGGCAGAGTTTGGACCGCCAACTGGTGGCGAGACACTTTTACTCGCGGCACATTGGGATACCCGTCCCTTCGCTGATCGGGACCCAAAGCCCGAAAATCGGGATAAACCGATCCTCGGTGCCAATGATGGTGCCTCTGGTGTTGCGGTACTCCTTGAAATTGCGAGAGTCCTCAAGGAACACCCACCGCCACGCAGGGTCGTTATCGTTCTTTTCGATGGTGAAGATTACGGTCCGTCGGTCGAGGATATGTTTATCGGCTCTCGATTTTTCGCCCGAAATTTGGGGAAATGGAGACCAGATTATGGAATTCTGTTAGACATGATCGGAGATAAGGATTTGGCACTCCCGATTGAACGCTATTCTTGGAACGCAAATCGGGGCTTCGCAAAGGCAATCTGGCAGCGCGCAGCAAAACTCGGTTTAACGCCATTTCAATCCCGTTTAGGGGACGCAATCTTGGACGATCACGTCCCGTTAATCGAAGTCGGGATTCCGATGGTAAATATTATTGACTTTACTTATCCCTATTGGCATACAGTCGAAGATACGGTCGATAAATGTAGTCCAAAGAGCCTTGAAGTCGTCGCAACACTTGTTATCAGCATCATTTATGATGGTCTTTAAATAATTAGCCCTCGCTCTGCCTTCCACTCCGTTTCAGGCAGGTTGCTGGTTAATTTCAACGAGATTAGGCGAAGTGGAGGTCTTTATCAAATATTTCATAACCCAGAGCGGGTTGGAATTAACCGAAAACCGCCGTGAAATGGAATGGAACGGCGCCCAGAGTTAATAGTTAAAAAAATGAATACGTATCAAAAGCATTACGATGTTATCGTAGTCGGTGCGGGCCATGCAGGTTGTGAAGCGGCACTCGCCGCCGCACGAATGGGCTGCGAAACACTCATCGTCACAATCAATCTGGACACCATCGCGAAGATGTCTTGCAACCCTGCTATTGGGGGGCTTGCTAAGGGACATCTTGTTAAAGAGATAGACGCGCTCGGCGGTGAGATGGCAAAAAATATTGACAAGACCGGAATCCAATTCCGACGTTTAAATACCAAAAAAGGACCCGCAGTTCGGTCAAGTCGCGCACAAGCCGATAAAAAGGCGTACCAAGATGAAATGAAACGGGTCCTTGAAGCACAAGAACGGCTCGACATCAAACAAGTATTAGTTGAGGAACTCCTCGTCGAAAATGGTCGATGCATCGGGATTCTGAGCCAAACAAAAACCGCTTATTTCGCAGAGACTGTAATTCTGACGACAGGTACTTTCCTGAAAGGCATAATCCATATCGGTGATGTATCATATAGCGCAGGTAGAGCCGGAGAGTCTTCCGCAGAGAAACTCTCAGAAAGTTTTTTAAGTCTTGGATTTGAGATCGGACGACTCAAAACAGGCACCCCTCCACGGGTCAACGCCCAGACGGTTGATTTCAGCGAAATGGAAATTCAACCCGGCGATGAAAACCCTCTCCCTTTCTCGTTTTTAACCGAACGAATTACACAGCCCCAACTCCCGTGTTATCTGACTTACACGAATCAGCACACCCATAAGGTAATCCATGAGAACCTCCACCGATCTGCGATGTACAGTGGTCGTATCGTCGGCATCGGTCCCCGTTACTGTCCCTCAATTGAGGATAAGGTGGTCCGCTTCGCAGAGAAGACAGAACATCAAGTCTTCGTGGAACCTGAGGGACGAGATACCGATGAGATCTACCTCAACGGTATTTCTGCGAGCCTACCAGAAGATGTACAGGTAGACATGGTCCATAGCATCAAAGGGTTGGAGGATGCTGAGATTATGCGCTTCGGATACGCCGTCGAATACGATTTCGCACCAGCGACGCAACTACAACCGACGCTTGAGACAAAACAGGTACCGGGGCTCTATTTCGCAGGACAACTCAATGGGACCACAGGCTACGAGGAAGCCGCCGCACAAGGACTTATGGCGGGAATCAACGCCGCTTTAAAGGTAAAAGGTGAGAACCCTCTTGTCCTTGACAGATCGCAGGCTTACATAGCAGTACTTATTGACGATTTAGTTACGTTGGACATCCGTGAACCCTATCGTATGTTCACATCGCGTGCCGAATACAGGTTGGCATTGCGAGAGGACAACGCAGATTTACGGCTCACCGAGATCGGCAGACAGATCGGACTCGTTGACGATAACAGATACCACCGGTTCCAAGAGAAGGCAGCCGCTATCAAAACGGAATTGGAACGTTTACAGGAGACCCTTCTCAAACCGACGCCTACAACTCTGGATAATTTGGCGAGTATCCTCGAAACAGGTGAGTTGAAGCAACCTACATCCTTAGCAGAACTTCTGAAACGTCCGGAACTTCGCTACGAGCAGATAACGCAGATTGTACCTCCCCTTGGATCCTTGCCACCGGCTGTGACGGAACAGGTGGAAATCCAAATTAAATATGACGGATATATCCAACGACAGCAGCGACAGATCCATCAATTCAAGAAATTGGAAAATTTCCGAATCCCGGACACATTCAACTATACAGACGTTCAGGGCTTAAAGACAGAGGCGCGTGAGAAACTCGCAAAGATTCGGCCCGCTTCCATCGGACAGGCATCACGCTTACCTGGCGTTTCGCCAGCGGATATTTCGATCCTGACAGTTATTCTTCATCAACAGAATGCAAAACAGCAGCCGGCAGTTAGCAAGAAGTGAACGGTTTACCGAAAAGTCTCTTTGCTGAAGGTTTCCGGCGGCTGATGGTTTCCGATAGCCATATGAGGCATAACAATTGGTGAGGTTCGAGCAAGATCTCAAAGAGACGTTCAATCATTACGGATTTCCGCTAACTGAATATCAGGCGGCACAATTCAATTTGTTTCGCACTGAATTACTGCGGTGGAATGAACGCGTTAACCTGACTGCGATCACAGATGATAATGACATCGTTCATAAACATTTTCTTGATTCGCTAAGCGTCTTGGAACATATTTCGTTGAGAGGCAGTGATTCTGTGGTTGATGTTGGAACGGGTGCCGGATTCCCCGGGATTGTGTTGAAAATTTATATGCCTGATCTCCGATTAACGCTCATTGAATCATCGAAAAAGAAGGTGAGTTTTCTAAAATATTTGGTCACGGAATTGAATCGGTTCGTAAACGCGCATCAAAGAGTGGACGTTGAAATATTTGCGGAACGCGCGGAAGTTTGTGCGCAACAGCAGAAACATATTGGGACATACGATTGGGTTTTCACCCGCTACGTCGCAGCGATTCAGGACTCAGCCGCGTACTGTATACCTCTGTTGAAACCCACCGGAAAGTGGGTGGCTTACAAGTCCGGTGATGAAACTATTGAGACCGAAATTAACAATAGTTCGGCGCGCCTCAACGCACTCGGTGGAATTGTTGAAACTGTCCTTAAAAATCCAAAGTTTGATCGAAGTTATATTGTGATGCACCGTGGCACTCTAAAATCTTCGTCCTAAACCACTTCAAAAGCCACTTTTGGGCACCGAATTGCCAAAAATCTGCTCTTAACGGTAGGGGCGAGGTAACCTCGCCCTTACGAGGGCACTCCAGGAGCAATAGTTTAAAAAATGAATTTTGAGACAACGATCGGGAAACAAAACATCTCCATTCTTCATGTGGAAGGAAAGATTCTTGGAAATGCGGCTGAGGCGTTCCGGAAACAAATGAACGAACAACTTCAAACCGGACGCGATCGGTTAGTGGTTGATCTGGTGAACGTTCCGCTAATCGACAGCAGCGCATTAGGGGCAATTGTGATCACTCTGAAATCCTGTCAGCGATCGGGTGGAAAGTTAGTCTTACTCAATCCCCAGAAAGCTGTGAGGGAAGTTCTGGAGGTAACACAACTCAGTACCGTAATTGAGATTTACGATACCGAGGAAGGCGCGTGTGCTGCTTTCGTATAGCAAAATAGCATTGTCCCGCAGGTTTCCTATAGAGGCTTGCGAAAGGTCAGTAGTCAGCATTGTTCCGCAAGTCCACACGCGGCTTGCGTCGCAAGTGGGTGTAACTTCACTAGAAATCCTCTTAACTGAAGGTTTCCGATAGCCGATGGCTGAAAGCCATTAAAACATGAGACATAGAGATCGGTCAAAACGTTCCCGGTTTAATGTAGGTTTACGTGGTCAACAGATAGTCTTGTTCCTGTTAGTAGCATTAATGCCGTTATTCGCCGTTTCCTTAACTATCAAATTTTTGGGCGAGAGTGCGCTAAAGGAAACTGTTGGCGAAAACCTTGTTCTCCTGGCACAAGAAAAACTCGCAAGCGCGGATAATGCTATCTCTGAAAAAATCTCAAAGATCCAAGCAGAGCTTCCAAACATCCGAGCGGCGGTTGTGTACTCGAATACTGCTAACGCAAAACAGAGTGTATTTCTCAGTGTATGGGCACGATTAGAGGACAGTATCCGCCTGCTTGAGACCTACGCCGGCTATAGAACTGAGGTGACGATTACAAATGCCTTTGGGTATGTCCTCCGCTCAAATGATCAACAATTGGATTACGACACGACAAGAATGATCCCACACCAAGTGCGAGACAAAAACTGGTGGCAAAGGGCATATAACAACGGTATAGGTTACCCATTTGTCGAAGATGTCATCTATGATGACGGACGAGGTGTACACCTGCTTCCAGTTGCCCTCCCGATACGTATGGATACTAAAGACTCCATCGCACGGGGAAAAAATAACACAGTCGGCGTGCTGCGGACATATCTGTTTCTACCTGAACTTAGCAGTTTAGTTGAAGTGCTTCCGGAATTGGAGGAGACATACACGGTTTTAACGAGCCAATCTGGCAAAATCATTGCCGCTTCACCTCAGAGCGGGTATCAAATAGACAGATACATAGAGATGAGTGATGCCGCAGAAGAAGCAATCATTGAGGGAAAAAAGGGCGTTAATGGGAAGTATTACGATTATGAACCGGAAGGTGAGATGGACACTTTCGGTGAACCTCGCATCTACGGTTGGGCGAGGACGCGGGGAAACACCGAAGCAAAAACACTTTCAAATAGGGAGCCGTGGAAGATTCAACAAAATTTTAGCAACTGGATAGTCTTTACTTCACGTCCTATCTCTTCTGCTTACGCCGGTGTTGTCAGATTGAACAAGTATATTTTTTATGTTACCATCGGGTCAAGTTGTATCGTTGTATTAATTGCTTGGTGGGCTGCCCAGCGCATAGCTACACCTATATTGAAAGTCGCACAAGCGGCACGTAGTATCGGACAAGGTAAATTTGATAGCGAAATCACTGTTGATAGTGATAACGAAGTGGGTGTTCTCGCCGAAGAATTCAATGAGATGCGTCGGAACCTGAAAAACGCTGTTGATCGGTTAACACAGGAAGAAAAAAAGCTCACGGCTATTGTAGACAATCTCGGTGAAGGTTTGATTGTTGTTGAACCGTCTGGACGCGTCCTATACGTCAATCCAGTAGCCGAACGTCTCTTGGATTTAGGAAATACTGCTGACTGCGAAAATTTTATCGCTGTTGATACGGCAAATAGTACAATCTGCTGGACGAAAACAGTGGAAAAAGGGGAGGATACAAAGACGGATCAGAGAACTGTTAACATGAAAATACTGTCTTTCTCTCGACGTGAAGTGGCGCAACACCAAACGATGATTGTCGGGATGGATGTCAATGGAAACCATCAACAAAATGGGGACAGTTCTCGAGTACTCCGCATCATAGCAAGCCATTTTTCCGATGAACATAATAATATCGTTGGCACCGTTTATGTCTTTGATGACATCACCAGTGAACATGAGATAGAAAAAATGAAGTCGGAGTTCGTTTCACTTGTGTCCCATGAATTACGAACCCCGCTAACCTCCATCATCGGATTTATTTCCCTAATACTTGATGGGAAAACTGGTAAAATTAATCAGAAACAGTACGAAAGTTTGAGTCGTGCGCATCGACAGTCGAAACGGCTTGCTGATCTTATTAACGACCTGCTCGATGTCTCCCGAATTGAAGCAGGACGCATCGAAATGAAGCAGGAGCGGCTACGGATAGACAGGATCGCCAGACGGCGGATCGAAGAGCTCCGTCCACAAGCAGATGAAAAAACCATTTCTCTATTTTTTGAGGCACAATCTAATCTACCTCTAATGATTGGCGATGCAGACCGAATTGGACAGATTTTTATTAACCTCATCGGAAACGCTATTAAATTCACACCAGACAACGGGAAGGTGACGGTAAGAATATCACAATCTCTGCAAAACGGGAGCGCAACCGATGGATTCCATGTTGAAGTCATTGACACAGGACCGGGAATCCCTCCGGAAGATAGAGAAAAAATCTTTGATAAGTTCCGACAACTCGGAAGTGTCCAAGCACGAAAGCCACAAAGCGGCACCGGTTTGGGACTTTCAATCGCCGCCGGAATCGTTGAAGCACACGGTGGGCGGTTATGGGTGGATGCCGGTGAGAATGGACGGGGGTGCAACTTCCAGTTTTTTGTTCCGTTGGAAAAGGAAAAAAATGGCTGAAACGATTTTGATTGTTGATGACGATCTGGATATCCTTGAATTGCTAAAGATGAACCTGGAACCCGAGGGGTACAACGTACAAACGGCAAACGATGGTGAGAGTGCGGTGCAGAGCGCATGTGCGAATCCTCCGGATCTTATCCTTCTTGATGTGATGATGCCACATAAAAACGGCTTTGAGGTTATTGAAGAGCTAAAAAATATAGAGGATACAAAAAACGTTCCAGTCATTTTAGTAACTGCCCGTGGACAGACAGAGGATAAAGTCCTCGGATTGGATACTGGGGCAGATGATTACATCACGAAACCGTTTGACTTACGCGAGGTAACGGCGCGGGTTGGAGCTGTTTTAGGTAGGACGCGTCCTATCAAATATATCAACCCGTTAATGCACGCAATGGGGGACAAGTTCAGCGAAGAAGGGTTGCAACAACTCGCTGGGCACCTTCAAGCCGCCGCCGCTATTCAAAGAAAATTGTTGCCAGAACGGGCACCAAGTTTTGAAGGATTTGACATTGCAACGCTGCTCCAAAGTTCAACATCCGTTTCTGGCGATTTCTATGACTTCATTCCGTTGAATGAAACACAAATCGGACTTGTTCTCGGTGATGTAAAAGGAAACGGTATTCCGGCGGCACTGCTGATGGTAATGATTCGGACAGCACTCCGCTTACTTTGCCATGAGGAAGACACCCCAGCGTCAATCCTCAAACGGATTAATGACTTAGTGGTCCGGGACACCGAAGCGGATCTGTTCGCAACAATGGTTTACGGAATATTGGACATAGCGAATTCAACCTTCACATATTCAAATGGGGGGCACTGTTATCCGCTCCACTGGAAGGCTTCCAACGAGATGGGAGTCTTAAAGACTGACGGTATGTTGATTGGTGCCTTTGAGGAAGCGACGTTTTCAAGTGACATCTGTTCCTTATCTCTGGGTGATGTCCTCGTTTTCTATACGGATGGTATTACCGAAACGGAAACTGGAAACCATGAAGTTACGAATAGTAACAGCGGTCAGCAAGAGGATGTGGATTCATCAGAAAACCTCTTTGTTGATAGTTACTATGGTGGAGATAGGCTTGCTGCCTGTATTTCCAAAAATGCGGGATTGTCAGCATCAGCGTTATGTGACTCGATTGTTAAAGATTTAACGGTGTTTAGTGGGGACGCAAACACCCATGACGACAGAGCATTAATTATTATCAAGCGAAATATTTAAATCTGGATGGGCATGCACTGTGGCATTGCCCGTATCATATGCTTTTGGTATAATAAATCTTAAGATACCAAAACATGCGAATAAAAGTTAACAGTCGTCGGTTATCAGTTATCGCTTAAAAGAAAGGGATGTTAAACGAGGGGAACACCCAAGCAAAAACACCTCTTAACTGAGAACTGAAAGGATTTTTTGCGAAGTAAAAAATCCGACTGACAACTGACAACTCTAAAAGAAGGAGTTTCAAACGTGGGCGAGAGAACTGGACAGGTTATTACGCTTTCTCTCCCAAGTTCAATGCAACATGTTGATTTGCTCAAAGTTATTGTCACTGAGATTTTGAAAGAAAGAGATTTCTCAGAGGACGTTCAAGAGCAGGTTAACCTTGCTGTTATTGAAGCGGGTACAAACTCGACCAAGCACAGCAACAAAGAGGAACCGGAAAAACAAAGGAATTTTCAGCTGATTCTTGCTGAGGACAAATTAACCATTGTCGCTGAGGACGAAGGTGAAGAATCTACACCCAAAGAAACTGAAACTGAGCGGGTTATTGCGCTTTCTCTCCCGAGTTCAATGCAACATGTTTACCTACTCGATGTTGTTGTCACCGAGATTTTGAAAGAGACAGACTTTACAGAAGATATTCAAGAGCAGATTAATCTTGCTGTGATTGAAGCGGGCACAAACGCTATCAAGCACGGTAATAAAGAAAATCCAACTAAAAAAGCGACCCTCGAATTCACGCTTGCCGAGGATAAACTTGAGATCGTCATTGAAGACGAAGGCAATGGATTCACACGTAAGGAAGTCGCAGATCCTCTCGACCCGGAAAACTTGCTCAAAAGCAGCGGTAGAGGACTATTTTTGATGGAAGCTTGCATGGACTCTGTAACTTACGAAAATAATGGGACCATCATTAAAATGGTCAAATATAAAGAAACTCCAGAACCATAATTATATTCATTCTTAGAATCACATGGGTTCAGCGATTTTCACCAAATCGGTAAAGGGATGCGAGATGCCTCTTACCACTATATCCAAACCTTTTCCGGCATAGAGGCGTATCCAGGGAACTGGAAACCAAAGTTGTCCTCTGCGGGTTGGACTCATTTAATAACTTTTTAAGGTATTTCTATGCAAGTTAACCTTCGACACAAAGGTAGCATTACCATCTTAGATATTGAGGGAACAGTTATTGGACCAGATGCTTTAGCTCTCAAAAACATTATCGATCAACAAATCCAAGTCGCTGATAGCGAAAGGGAGCTTGGGGAAAAACTCAATATAATTTTGAACTTGGAACGGGTCCAAATGATGGATAGTTCCGGCTTAGGAGTGCTCGTTGCTGCTCATACCACCATCCGACGGAGTGAAGGAAACATAGTCCTTCTAAACCTTGGCGGTAACATTAGAAGTCTTATTGTCATGGCAAAATTGATGACAATTTTTGACTGTTATGATTCGGAAGCAGAGGCAATAGCTGGAATCATACGGACTTAAGGGGACGGTTATCAGTGAAACTGTTTTCGTTTAACAAAACCCTCTTGTAACCTTAACCATCAACTCGTGCTTTAACACTTATAATGGAGGGTTTTTGCGAATCAACGCTGAATGCGCGTGTTGCCTCGCAGTGAGAGTCATCGGGGTGTTTCTTCAAGTTGATGGTTAAAACCGATAACTGAAAGCCTGCGTAGCAGGCGAACTGATAACTCATAAAAAATGGAAACACGTATCTCCAAAGACCTTGAAGAAAATACCAGTTTATGGCACAAATGCACCGGGTGTCAAGAATTCGCTTTCAAAAACGAACTTGAACGGAACCTGTATATCTGTTCATATTGCGGTGCCCTGTTTCCTCTACTTGCTGAAAAGCGGCTTGAATATTTACTTGATGACTTGTCAACGGCGGAAATCCGATCCGCCAAAGAATCTGGACTTGTTGCCGAAGGATTGATTTCAGGGTATCCAGTCTGTTTGTTTGTCGCGGATATAGATGTCATCCCTACAGAGATTGACGCTTCCTTTCTTCTCACAGCGATTGAAAACGCCGTAAAAAAACAGATGCCCTTGATTACAATCGTCGCTTGCCAACCAGACGGACCACGGGCAGTTTTGGCAGAAATCACCTACTTGACGATGCAAATGGAACAATTAGCGGATAAATCACTCCCCCATATCACTATTTTAACCGAAACAGAAGTATATCCATTGGCGACGTATCTCCCTATCGGCGAACTGGTTATCGCAGAAGGCACAGCCCCTGCTAAAAAATCGGTGTCCCCGAATTTACAACCCGCGCTGCATGCTCCAGAAGAACAACTTCTCACACAGCCATCACCATCGGAAGAAGACGTTGACCCTGATATAAGCGTTGATTGCTATATTCCTCGTGAAGAGTTGCCAAATACATTAGGATTATTTTTGAAATTCTTTAAGTAATCAACTTTCGCAGTGCCTTCCGCTATCGGACAGGTTTCTAATCCCGATTCTTTCAAGTGAAAAAATCCGAGCATGTTCTTTTTTTTCTTACTGCTCGGAAAAAACCATCGTAGAACGATGCGCATTTTGCCAGAGTTAAAAAAATGAAAAGAGATGTTTTGCGCAAAGATTCGAATAACATAGGAAACCTCCCTGAAGACAGGGCCAAGCGCGTCTCCTTCACCAACCAGAAATTTGAAGAAATCTTCGGTGGCGCGTCCGCATTTGTTGCATCAGCCCCTGGCAGAGTGAACCTCATCGGCGAGCATACAGATTACAACGACGGTTATGTGTTTCCAGTGGCGATTGATAAATATATCAATATCGCGGCTCGGAAGAGATCTGATAGACGGGTCAGATTACATGCTTTAGATATCAACGATTCTTACGAGTTCTGTCTGGATACGCTCTCTGCTATTCAGCAGGAGGGTTCCCCAGCATGGTGTCATTATCTTATCGGGGTTGCGTCCCTCCTGCAAACGTCAGGCAGAAAAGTATCAGGAATAGATGCTGTCATCACAGGTGATGTGCCGATTGGTGCCGGTCTGAGTTCTTCAGCGGCACTTTCAGTTTCAACCGCACTTGCTTTTTTAAGCACCAGTGCTGCGTCTGGGACTTCTGAAAGCGCACCACAATCGGAAATTAATAACAAAGAACTTGCTACGTTGTGCCAGCGGGTAGAACATGAGTTTGCCGGTGTCAAATGTGGTATCATGGACCAGACGATCTCACTGCTCGGACAGGAAAATCATGCACTGTTTCTGGATTGCCGTTCGCTTGAACATGAACAGGTTCCACTCAACTTGGCAACGCACTGTATTGCTATTTGTAATACGAAGGTGAAACGCGAACTTGCTGCTTCTGAATACAATAAACGTCGTGCTGAGTGTGAAAAAGGGGTTGCTATCCTTCAACAATGGTTACCCGGTATCTCTTCACTTCGGGACATTACACTTACGGATTTCAAAAAATATGAAGAAGAACTTCCGGCGTTAACACAAAAAAGGTGTCGGTATGTGATTGAGGAGAACACCCGTGTGTTAGATGCGGTTGCTGTGCTGAAAACGCGATACCTACGAACGACGGAAGAAACAGATGAATCGCTCATACAATTCGGTAGGCTAATGAACGCGTCACACGATGGGCTCCGAGAGGATTATGAAGTCAGTTGCAGTGAGTTAGATTTGCTTACCGACATTGCCCGCAGTATCACAGGCGTAATTGGGAGTCGAATGACAGGTGCGGGTTTCGGTGGATGCACAGTTAACATCGTTCATAAAGACGCTTTAGAAACGTTCCAAACGCTCGTGACGACAGAGTATCACAAGCATACCGGTATAGAACCTGAAATTTATCTCTGTAATGTCAGTGCCGGCGCACAAGTTTTCTTCTTTTAATTATACCTTGCGGTTCGGTCAGGTGAGTTTGGGAAATGAAGTGCCTTTCCGTATATCCGCTCTCCAAATGTAAAGCAAAGACAAATTATGCCATTTAAGGCATAATTTCATTACGAGGTATGCACTTGGTTCTACAAATTTTTAGTTACGTAAAAGCTTAGCAAAAGCGTGTAGCACTGCAACAACGGCGCAGTGCGGGTTCAATAAAACACGGGTACGCTACTAAGGGATTCTGATGACACGCTTGGCATTAAATTAAAAGTATGGAATATAGCATTGGCGTCGATCTCGGCGGAACGGACATCAAGGCTGGATTAGTTTCATCGGTAGGTGATATTTCTTGTCGTGTGGTACTCCCAACAGATGTTGAAGTAGGAGGACCGAAAGTCGTAGCGGCTCGAATTGCGGAAGCCGTTTGTCAGGTGCTTGTGAAAGCAGAAGCTGCGGATATACAACCCACATTCAATGTAGGGGAAGGTCTTGTGCCTACCCGCAAAGCAACACAATCTCCTTTAAGCAGCGCGAGAGGATCTGACGACAAGCATTACGGACACGATGACACACGTGAGGTTTGGATTGGACTGGGGGCACCGGGACTCATCATCGCTGAAACAGGAGTCGTCCACTTCTCACCGAATTTCCCCGGTTGGACTGACGTTCCACTCGTTGATTATGTGAACGCTGAACTGGCGCAGTTACATCTGCCGACGACAGGTGCCGGTGATAACTCACAAACGCCTAGTCATGAGAAGTACAAACTTATATTAAAAGGTATGGACAACGATGTGAATGCAATGACGCTCGGAGAGCTTCGTCACGGTGCTGGTGTTGGATACAAAAATATCGTCGCATTAACGCTCGGCACAGGTGTAGGTGGCGGAGTTGTGATTGGTGGACAAGTTTACCATGGAAGCCAGAATACCGCGGGGGAACTTGGACATACTGTCGTTGAACCAAATGGGCGTTACTGTGGGTGTGGTAATCAAGGTTGTCTTGAGGCTTATGCCGGTGCGAAAAACATCGTTGAACGAACAGAGAAGAAAGTAGAGACAGGACGATCTACGATTTTGGCGAAAGCAATGAAGAATAGAACAGCCCTAACGCCACGGCAAATAGCGGAAGCGGCACACGCGGGAGACAAAGTCGCAATGGAGATTTTTGCTGAAACAGGACGATATATCGGCATTGCCCTCACTTCAATCGCGCATATTCTCAACCCGCAGATTGCAATCATCGGGGGCGGTATAGCGGAAGCTGGTGAAAAACTTCTCTTTGAACCCATCCGTGCTGAACTTTCCAAACGTGCCATGGATATTCCAGCGCGGATGAAAATCGTAAAGGCACACCTCGGAAACGATGCAGGCATTGTAGGTGCTGCGATGCTCGCCCTTGAAAGTGAGAAACCAGCACTGTAGCGTAGAAATTCGGGTTTATAAACCCCTCCTACAAAATGCCACGGAGATCACAAATGAAAACTACAGTCAGCAGTCAGCAGTCAGCCATCAGCCATCAGCAAGACAATGTTACTTCACGAGAAAACCTTTTTGCTGAAGGTTTCCAAGAGCCGAGAGCCGAGAGCCAATTAGCAATATCTATCTTAAAAATTTTAGTGGGACTCTGTTTGGCACTCATCCCGCTGAGTTGCTCGAAGGTCCCAGAGATCCCAGATTTCGTCAAAGACACCTTCCAACCAGAGATGATTGTCCCCGTGTTCGATCCGGATGCGCATATCATGCCACAGACGGGAACTGTTGGTTATGTCAAAAACGGTGTAAAAGCGATGGCGGTGCCACTAAACGATGTGAAGGCGGTTGATGCGTTCGGTATTTTTATCTTTAATGGAACCGACCATTGGATCTCTTTCAAAAAAAAGGATTGCCAGATGCTTGATGGCACAGGAAGCGTTACGAAGCCGATTGATAAATCGCAGGAATCCTTCTACCTAAAAAAGAACTTCAGGCCGAAACTACCCCCCGAATTCGGTGCGGAAGTGTTCCGATGGGATAAGACTATTAGAATACAAGGCGGTCCAGCAGTACTCCCCAGAGAAGACCTTGAGAAAACAACCGTGATGCCCGGACAACATGCGAGATTCTTCCTCTATTTCCGTAAGCGAAGCATTAAATATAGTAGCTTGCGAATCATTGTGCCGAGAGTCACCAGTGATTTCAATGAACAACAAACAACGTTCGTTTTCAAATTTAAAGTGCAACGCGGCTAAACGCTCATCCACGAACTGGAAATTCCGAGAAAAAGTTGCGAAGTGTGCTAAAGTTGGGGGGGATCAAAGTGTACGAAAGTTTCAACGCCTCACCTTACGGACTTTACGAACTTTAGTACATTTTACAGACTGTCTTTACTTGCTCCTCCTTGTGCTCTGTTTGGGTTGCGCCCTACCCGAAGGCGAAGTTGCGCGGGGAAACACCCAAGCAAAAACACCGATTGAAATCCTCCCCTCGAACCGTGAACGGAAACCACCGCCTATATTCGGGATTCGTTACATCGAAACGCTCGGTAGAACCGGGCAAGGCGCAGGCGAATTTCGGATGCCCTTAGGACTCGCTATTGATGAAGCGGACAGAATCTATGTCGCCGATGCGGGCAACAATCGGGTGCAAGTGATTGATGATGCCGGGAATTTCGCTACGGAATTCGGAAGTCGTGGATGGCAGACAGGGGAGTTCGATCACCCCACAGATATAGCGTTGAGTTTTCAAAGAAGTTACCGCCTCTATGTGGCAGACACGGGGAACGATCGGGTACAATACTGCAATTTCGTTGATCGGATTTTTTATCCACTCAGTGAGAGTGTGGATGACATACTACTTGACCGTCCTGAAGGTATCGGTATTGGACGGAATGGTGAGGTGTATGTCGTTGATACTGGCAATCACCGCTGGATTGAATTCAATGTCGCAGGTGTTCCCGTTGTAGCACGAGGAAGCTTCGGGAGTGGCAGTGAACAACTCTGGAACCCGACAGATCTGGATGTTGATGCCCGCGGAAATGTGTATGTCGTTGATACAGGCAATCATCTCATAAGAAAATATGACTTCAGTGGTAACCCTGTTGACATGTGGGGTGGCGAAGGTGGCGCACTGGGGCAACTACGGGAGCCGAAGTGTATCGCTTTAGACGAATGGAATTATCTTTATGTAACGGACAGTGGCAACCGGCGTATTCAGGTGTTTGCTCCTGATGGCAGAAGCATCGCAGAATTCAGTGTCCCAGCACTTTTGGAACCAGTGGGCATTGCAGTCTCAAAAACCGGACGTGTCTTTGTGAGTGATGCCGAAGCGAATGATATAAAGGTATTCCAAGTTTTTCGTTCTTTTTAACTATGGGAATTTGGTCACTGCTCCATTACATTCCGCAGTGGTCTTCGGTGAAGTTAGAACCCTTTAAGCACCTGAGTGGGGTGGAATTAACCAGAAACCATTGTGAAACGAAGTGGAACAATGCCCAGATTTAATAGTTTAGAAATCTTCTTTGTTTCCTTCTGTTTGTGTCTCCTACCACATGCCGGCAGTCTAGCCCAAAACCCTTCTTATTCCCCAAATATCAGTCGAAAACAAAATGGTTCAAGTGCTCAAACTTATCCGCAAGGAGTGCTTAAAAGCCTTGAACTTCCCACCTTTTCCGTCCTCCAGAAAATGGAGTCGATTGAACTGGAGGCGGGAGAGCAAGAATTCACGGTGAAGTATCCACCGATTCTGCCAAACAGCGAACGGATCACAGAAGCAGATGGAACAGTGCTCGTGCGGGGGATCGACTATCAGATCGATTTCTATTTGGGTAAAATTACTGTAGGGTCAGGTCTTGTACCTGCCCACGCCGAACCACCTACAGACGAGCCATCCAAACTTAAAATAATCTACCAGACATTGCCATTCGCGATTAAACAAGTCTATAAACGCGATCTTTACGGTGAGCAGGATCCACAGGTAGAAATGACTGGAGAGCCTGCCGCCACGGATGAATCCGAAAGACAGCCCCGACAACCTATCGGGGAACCTGGAGGTATCTCCTCCACAGGCGACGGAGCATCTCAATTAGAAGTCTCCGGAAGTCAGACCTTCGGTATCTCAGTTGGCAGTGGACGCGGTGTGACACAGAACCAAGAGCTCCGCGTCAATGTAGAGGGCAAAGTTTCCGAAACGATCAGTGTCCTCGCCCTGCTATCCGATCAAGATCTGCCGATCCAACCCGAAGGTACAACCGAGAATATCCAAGACATCGATCAGAAATTGATTCGAATTACGCATCCGAACATGAGGGGTACCTTGGGGGACTTTGAAGGATCGCTCGGCGCATCGGAGTTTATTTTTTTCCCGCGTGCATTAGAGGGCGTACAGGTTGAGGGCGATTTTAAGTGGATGGACTTTCACTTCATTCCGAGTGCCATTCCGAAGGGTCAGTCTACAAGTTTAGTCCTTCGCGGTGAGGAAGGACGCAGCGAATACCGACTCACGGTTGACGGGCAATTCGTCATTGTGAAAGCAGGCAGTGAAATCGTTTGGCTAAACGGTGAGAGGATGCGGCGTGGTGAAAACAACGATTACATCATCCGAGAATATGGAGACCCGATTGTCGAATTCAACAGTAAGCATCTCATAACGAGCAACGATGTGATTCGGATCGACTTTGAATACATCCCGGAGGATCGGGCGTACCAACAGAATCTTTACGGACTCAGCAGCGTCTTCACGCTGCCGGGCGAGCGTTTAACGTTTGGTGCGTCCTATGCCGTTGAAGCAGATCTAAATCAACCAGAGCAAGCTCTCATCCAACTCCATGATACGGAATTGGAGGCACTTCGCCAAAATATACTTGATCCGGAAGAAGATGGTTCGCCTCTCATAGCACCGCAAAAGCACACCGTGTGGGGACTGGAGAGTCGTCTGAACATTACGGAGCAGGCGTGGATTCAAGGCGAACTTGCCTATAGTAATCTTGATACAAATACCTACTCCACTGTTGATCGGAAAGAAGTGAGTCAGGCATGGAAACTGGTGGGGTATGCCGATTGGGACTTTGCAACATGGACTGATCGGCTGCGCCCTAAACTGACGACAAATCTTGATATTCGATCGATGGATGCCGACTTTGTCCCCGTTGGTGCCTCAAGCGGCAACCGTTCCCGCTCCCGTTACGAAACGCAATACGCCAAAGAGGGTTTTGATGACGCGTTTCTGCTCGACACTGCCGGTGGATCGCGAACTGCCCAAGATGAGCGAACCATGAACTTTGACATCCGAGTGATGCCAATGGATTGGTTAGAGGTTGATGCCGGGGCTGGTAGGAGTGAAGAGAGAGAGCCAGATAGTCGTCAATTATCAGTTAATAGCGGTCAGTTAAAAGGAGATCTGGTTCAATCAGATCCCTCTTTAACCGACAACCAACAACTGACAACTGATAACTATTCAACCATCCGCAACAATTTCAACTGGGGTATCAATTTCAACCGACGTTCTGGCAGTAGACAGGTGAATCCAACCTTCACACCGGTAGGAGGGAACTCCGATTCCCGACTGCCTATAGGTGGCCAACCGAAGAATCCGGTTGAAGGGGAAGAAACACCCAAGCAAAAACATTCCGATTCCCGACAAAGCACATCTGTTGGAGCGCAATTACTGAAGAGGTTACCGAATCTTCGTTGGGACGCCTATCGTAGCAGTTCACGAACAGAGGGGGCAGATTCAACAAGGACGCAATCGCTACAGAAGTCACGTCAGGAAGGCAATCTGTCGTATCCGCTCGGTCCGTTCAGAATGTTGGGGACCCTGGGACGAGTGGAGTCGAATGAGGCGCGTAATGCGACACTTAACCGAAAGCGGAATCGCGCGACTGGACGTATTGACCTCGCTGATTTCAAGTGGGCATCTTTGAACACCAGTTATGAGCTTGAGGAGGCTTTTGCCAAAGAACCGTTGCTTACTGTCGATGATGACCCTATCGGTTTGTCGGATTGGAAACGAAATACCACAGCACGCACTTGGAAGGTAGGCGTCCTTTCACAACAACAATCCTTTCTCAACGGCGGGGTGAATCTGACAGCAAACATTGCGCGTCGGATGTTGAAAGCACACACTGATCTCGGTGCAGATACAACGACACAACTTGCCGATATCAACCTTCAACTCACACCACTCAGTCGGGCAATTGATGTAGAAATCGCTTATGAATTAGATAAAAAACTGACAAGTCAACGCCGCGAAATATATACCGACATCCATCCACATACCGGCGTTTTGATTCAACCCGGTGAAGGGTACTATGTAAAGTTGGACGATCTGCACTACGTAGAGGACCCGGAGGAAGGCACCTACATCAAAATCTATCAAAATGTGGGAGATAAACCGACAACAGCAGTGGATGCAGAATTCCGAATGCGTTTTCAACCACGCCAGTTTTTTGCGCGGCGTGCCCGAGCAAGACAACAGCAGCAGCGCGAATTAATGTCACAACGCGATAGTTTACGCCCAAATAACCGTAGGGGCGAGGTTGCCTCGCCCGTGCCAGACAAAATGTCTGCAACTGCCACACGATCTACCGACAACCGACAACCGACAACCGACAGCCAATTAGAATGGTTTCTAAAGGCACTCAGAGGGCAAACACGGTTGTGGCTCACCGAGGAACAGGAGGTAGAAGATGCGGTGTCTCTCTATCTGCTCCAAAGTCTACAAGGTTCAGAAACCCTTTTTGGACGTTTGAATCAGCACCACAGACTCGAATTCTCGCCATCACCCGCATTCAGTTTTGAGTTCAACCTTCGTGCTGGGGAGACACTCAATCGGCGGATTAATAACCAAGAACGCCACAGACGGCACCGGACATGGGATGTTGGTCTCTCCGTGAACCCGACGCAACGCATGTCCCTCGGTGTGAACTGGGAACAACGCCGGGAGACTGAGAAATACAGGCAATTCCAAGTTGAAGAACTCACTCAAGGAACCGAGACGGTCCCCAACAGGGGAGAACTGCCATCAACGCCTATCTCAGATCTGCACCAATTTGAACAGGCGACTGAATTGAGCCTTCGATATGAACTCAGCAGTTCCGTGCGATGGAGCGGGACTGGCGGATATAAACGGACGATTGATGAGGAGCAGCTCGACGAAGAACCGGAAGCCAGAACGCGGACCTTCTCTTATGAAAATCGCGTCACGTATAGTCTCATCGGTAAGGGACGCATTGATATTAACTATAAACTCGGTTACGGCGAGAGTCAGGGGGGGATACCTTTTGCGCAATACACGTTCTACGAAGGCATTAGCCACGAGGTCCGCACAACCGCAGATTACAGATTACGAAAGTTCACTGATCTCCTGTTTCGGCTCAATTACCGCCTACTCTCCACAAAACAGCGGAAACCCGAACACCGTTTAGAGATGACAGTCAGTGCCGAACTCTAAGGTGAATCAGAAACAAACTTATTGCCTCTGCCCCATTTGGGTCATCATTTCCATCATTTGAATAAGTTGCTTGAAGTCACCAAGGTCAACGAACAGTTTCGCATCAATGCTACTATCCCGTCTTTTGGCGGAAAAACCGATACTGTAGTTTTCAGGTAGACTCATGAAGAGTCCTGAAAGTATTTGCATGACTGCGGCATTGTCTGGGTCCATTTTCCCTAACATTGGCAAAGCGTTTTTAGCCGAGATGGCTGGGGACATCGCAACGAAAATGTTGCTGTCAGCCCCTAATTTTTCAACGAGTTTCTGGTAACTCGGATGTTCAGAAAAGTTCTTCTCATTTCCCACTCTCCTATCAAGTGCCATTTGAATTGCTTCTGGACCCGTCCCCGTTGCGAAAAGAAATTGCTCCTCGGTAAAAGCATAGTACCAGTGCCATTTGGTGGGCAGCAAACCAGAGATTTCTTCTGGCATGTTCTCTGGGAGCGTCACCTTGAGATCAGGGAAGATGTAACTTTTAATCTCAACGCGGTTATGCATTATCGACTTACCTGCATGAACGTCTTGGCTCTTGAGGTGTTCCAGAAACACCTCATCCATATAGACTCTTGCAGCCTGTTCATCTTTCAGTTCATAGATAAACAGATAAGTCGGTAAATGCGTATCCTCAAAGCCAAAAGAAATACTCCATCGATCTGCGAGAGATTCATGAAAATCTTTCACCTGTTTGAGCAGCGAATCCTGTTGTGCTTGTTGTTCCGGCGTTGCACTTGGAACAATATTTAACCAAAATCTACTTAACTCGGAGAGCAACTGTGGACAGCCTTGAACAGCACCATTCATAGCTGCCCGATTTGGGAGATCATCAAGGAAGACTAATTTATCAGACTGTTCTTCCAAGACTTTCAGAAATTCACTATCCGCTTTAAATTTCACGAACGGTTTGATTTGCAGGTTGGTTCCGTCTATCTCAAGCCTTACGTTGATAGATTGAAACTGCTCAATACTCGCTATTTCCTCTCCGGGTATATCTTCAAGGAAGGATGCAATTGACTTGGATACCGAATCTCCATCTTTGAGAGTGTCCACCATCACCTCCAATTCTTCCTCAAGCAGACCATCAAAGGTAGCAATAATGCCTGCAATATCAAAACAGACTCCCAACTGATCGGTATTTTCCACAATATCGGTAAGGAAGGTGCTGTAATTTAGGTTCTGTGTGATAGTCTGCGTCGCACCGTTATAGGCATCAATAACGCTTTCGCAAATCCCATGAGGCGTTGAAAAGACGACAGTATCCTCCAAAATAGCGAAACTCTGGGCACCTTCCTTGGTATTCCAATAGGTTATGCCTTTATATTCTGTGGGTACACTGCCTTTCGCGTCAATCATCTGTTTCATTGCTTTAGAATCCGATAGGTGCCCCAATGCCAAGAGATGCAGAGGTTGCAAACTGGTAAGAAAGACTGCAAAATCTTGGTTCAAATCAAGTCCGATTTCCCCAAAGTCGGCTAAATTTTCAAAATCAGCACCAAAGATTTCTGCCAAATTTGTTGCGGACACATCGGGTATCTCCATGGTCGGTGAAAGTTCCGCCACCAGTGCGTTAATCTTGTTATCCAACTCAAGCAGGCTGGAGCAGTAGATAACACCCAATGCTCCTTCCGGGATTAGGCGTAGAACACTGTCGTCTGGAACAGTAACTGGAGCACCTTGTGGTTTTTGAGAAGGTGTCTCTACGGGTGTCGATTTGGATACCTGAGATGAATCTGGTCCGGCTTCTACCACATTTAAGGTGGCGAATAGAAGGATTATCAGAGATATTGACACGGTGGTACGTAAGAGTGAACATTTCTTTATCATTGTTTTCTCCTTAGGAGTGTGCGATTCGCGGTCATGTCCCTTTTTCTCGGTTCACTTGTCCCGTTTGTCCGATAAATTCTACCTTTGGTCAATGAAGACTTTAATTGTTAAGTGACGTAGTTTGCTGGTGAAAGGATTGCAGAAGTTCAAAAAAAATGCAAAATATTTTCTGCAATGCAAAGTATATAAACGATTCTACTGGGGTTTAGTATACTGGAAGATTAAAACGTGGGACGTGCTGGAGGGTTTACCTTTTGTCAAATAAGCGGGAGGATAAACGGCGGAATGAAAAGACGACTGTCTCAGCAGAGGTTGTAGAGGTTCACTGTGAATCCGTGTACAGCATTATCTCAATGTAGACTCTATAGAGATTTTTGCGAGAAAAGAATTGACCTTCCCTTCTCCACTGAACGCATTACCAGTCGCCCCTAATTTAAAGCGTGTGCCTTCGTCGAAACGGTACGACAGCCTTCCTCCCTTACCGGGGACGATTCCTGATGCTGAGGCGAGGACAACCTCAGGCATACCGTCTGTTGAGAGCGCGCTGTCGTCTGCAAACAGAATGAACGCTCCGGCTGCCTCGGCACTGCCAATCCAGAGATTGATCGTGAGCATACCACCATCTTTAAATGCTGTCGTATCAATCTCAATGACGGTGTAATCTTGATAACCCGCTGCCGGTGTTTGGAAAATGCTCAAAACATCTTGTGAAGGTCTTTCATCGTTGAGCACAACGTTTTTTGCCTGTGTCGGTAGAAATCTCGGTACATATTTTTGCTGATCCACACTCGGAACGAATCCCTTGCCTCTACTGACAACTTCGGACCTACCTGGCTGGGTTCGCGCATCCGGTTTGGACGCGATGTTCAGAACAATAGGCGCGTCAATGAGTTCCACCGTCATTTCCGATGGGGCATCGAAATTGTAAGGTTGTTGAAAACGTGTTAGGTACTGACTACTTGCGCCAAGTGCCATCACAACGAGGATAAGGCTTGAAGCGGCGATTGCCCACGGCACAAAGGGTTTACCGAAGGAAGGGGGTGTCGGTTCAATACGGGAGACCTCTCGCATAATATTCTCGGTGAGATTCGCCCGAATTTGGAAACCTTCCAGTGCCTCTCGGATCATCGGTTCCGCCTTCTTTAGGCGGAGTCTCGCCCGACGCAGCCGACTCTTAACAGTGCTTGCGGACACACCCAAAAACCGGCTAATCTCTTCAGTAGTCATCTCTCCGAAATAGTGAAGAGTGACAACAGTGCGTTCACTTTCCCGCAGTCGAGCGAGTAACCTTTGGACAATGTCGCGTTGTGCTTCGGTAGCCGCTTTCTCCTGCTCCTCAGCGATGTATTGAGAATACGTCTCACCTTCTATCAGTTCGAGGTCCGTGTCTTCAAGTGGTTGCGTCTGTATCCGTTTCTTTCTGAGCCATGCATGGCATTGACGCGCAGCGATTCTATAGAGCCATCCTGCAAAACGACGTGGATCCTTCAGTGTTGATAGTTTCTTATAGACCCTCAGGAACGTATCCTGTGTGATCTCTTCAGCGATGTGGAAATCTCCAACCTTCCGCCACGCGAGCGCGTGGACCTGCTTTTGGTATTTTCTCACTAACTTCGCAAAAGCATTTTCATCGCCTGTGAGGCTGCTTTGAATGAGTTCAACATCGTCGTTTTTCATTCGTTACCTCCAAAGAGGAATAACGCCACTGCCCACTTTAACAACATTCGCCGCTGGTGCCTACGAAACGCACTAGTAGCAGAGTATGTTAACGTTCATCCTTTTCTTCCGACGTAGGCTCTACAGAGATTGTAGCAAGAAAAGCATTGATGCTCCCTTTCTCACTGAACCAATCACCGGTAGCTCCGAACCGAAAAGATTGACCTCTATCAAAAGGATATGTGATTCTCTCTGTTCTACCCGGACGAATACCCCACGCTGAAGCAAGCGCGTCGTCAGGCACTCCCTCTGTTGGGAGTTTACTGTCGCCAGCGAACAAATCAAACGAACCAGCAGCTTCAGCATGCCCGACAGAAATATCAATCGTGAGCACACCCCCATTTTCAAATGCTGTCGCATCAATTTCAACGACAGTATAATCTTGATAGCCGGGTTTTGGTGTCCGAAAAATGCTGAGGCTTTCCTGTTCAGGCTTCTGGGGGGTGAGTACAACGTTCAAGCTGCCAATGGGAACAGCACTTGGCGGGTGAGGTGCCTCCGCCGCGAATCCCGGAAGTTTTCCGTCTAAGGCTTCCTTGAGAAACGTTAGGTAACGCTGTATCATGTGTGATCCGATAAGATCATTGACGGACTCCCTGCCCATCAATTCAAGATCTGGTGAGAGGATCAAAGAATCTGATGGTGAATGTTTCTTCCATCCTTTCATGATTGCCTGTGCTAAAGGGCGCGTTTTGTCGAACGATTTGTATCCGTGTTGACGACGCACTGCCATGTAGTCTCGCTTATTAGGCGTGCGCTCCAATTCAAAATTCGACACCCAAGTGTTGATGAAATTCTCGTTCAAGAACTCAATAATTGGGTCTTGGGAGAGGACAACTGCCCTCATGGTTTTGCCACTCCCTCAGCACGATTCATCCATCAAGGGTCCATCGATGGAGATGGCGTGAATAGGCTTCTGCTGTGTTTGTGCCATCTCCAATACCTGCTCCGCGGGCACCCAATTGATTTGCTGTGATTTGTAGAAACGTAGGGTCAGGGCATGTTCTGCGGCTTCTTGGAGAATGGATTCTGTGAATTCAATGTTTTCCAGAAGATCTCGTGTCCCGACACGAAGCTCCATTTGGCAAAAACCGCCCGCTACAACACGATAGTTTGCGTCTTTGTCCTTCTTCCAGTTAACATCAAAATTTATAGGTCCATCAGGGACGTACATCTCGAAAAAAGCAACCTTCTTCTCGATCCGATCAATCACAAGATGCCCAGCAAACTGGGATGGGGTAAACCAGCTATCTTCTAACTTGAACTCTGCATGGATCCGGAACACGATGTCGGCGAATGTATCGTTGTAAGCGCGTAGGCATGCCCACAACCCGCGAGAATCCCCTACATTTATGTGCATATCTAGGCTTGGATTGGGGTGCAGCTGCCGGAGCAAAGTGAGTGCCCCTTCCGCCTCAACCGTCCAGAGTTCACCAATTGAAACCGGTTCGTCTGGAAGAAAAGCGTGGAAGACCGATGCCGGATACCGCTTCTCCGGTTCAGCAGCGCGCAGATTCATCAAGGTGTCCCACTCCTTAAAAGAAGTCTCGGATAAATTCTCCCCAATAGGCGCGATGAAGCCTTTCACTAATATTTCCGATGTGTCGTCAAGATTAAATGTAATTTTTTTGTTCTGTGTCAAGTCCTCATTAGCGATTAATTGTCCGTTTATCACAACCAGAATGAGAAGTCCAATAGTTAGGGTTTTCATTTCTAATTCTCCTTGGTAATAGAATAGCATTCTACATGAACAACATCTATACAAAAGGTTGTTGTTCGCGTGGATACTCATTTTGATATATAGTGACGCGGATAACAGACAAAACGGTTGCCTAATTCTGAAAAAACAGAGAAAACGTGATACACGGAGCGAGTTTGACTTATTCAGAGACGGAACTTAAACACAGATCCGGTTGGAAAGATACGAAGCTATACATCCAACATATACTTACAGAAAATTGTAGTTGTGAACCTTCGTGAGTTCACAACTATCTTTTTTTCATTGAAAGAAGATATTTCTTTGTTCTCCCCACTGTTTCTCAAGGACGTTTGTATTGAATTGTTCTACGATGTTTCTGCATATCGTTCTTATGTGAGACGCATCGTCATTATACAATCCCATGACAGGTTCTTGATAGAGATACTTCGTTTCTTCGTGGACCTTTTTACGGAGTTCTGGCATGTCCTCTGGAATCAGGTTGACAATACCACTATTATCGTATGCTGTTAGAATGCTGCACACCACTGCGACATCGCCAGTTTTTTCCTGCCTATCTTTAGTTTTGGTTTCAATGGCAATCACAGAAAACTTGTAGGTACTCCAGGTCGGGTCCACCACCTCAATGTGTTCAATCTCTTTGAGTTCCTCTATGAGGAGAGCCTTTACCTTCTCACTCACCTCGTTTTCATCGCTAAATACATGAACACCAACATCATACCGGACATCCTGAGCATTTCCAATAATTACTATTGCTATACTTAGGACTATTATTGGGAACCATTTCAAGATTTATTCTCCTTCTCTATTTGTAGTCTATAATTACCGTACACCTTCGACCTGTGTGCATGGTGTGGTTAGGAAACCTCGTCACGACATGTCGCTGCGAGAGAAATCTATATATTTTCAAACTTTAAATGTTAGTTTGAACAGACTTGTACTGGCTGTTGAAAAGATCGCCGCGCTAATTTTCGACGCTTTCTTCGGACGCGGGTTCCACAGAAATCGTAGCGAGAAAAGCATTGGTACTTCCTTTTTTGCTAAACCAATCACCAGTGGCTCCGAACTGAAAAGATTGACCGCTATCAAAAGGATATGTGATTCTCTCTGTTCCACCGGGACGAATACCCCACGCTGAAGCAAGAGAATTAGGCATCCCCGCTGTTGGCAGTTTACTGTCACCAGCAAATAGATCGAACGAACCAGCAACTTCGGCATGTCCGACAGAAATATCAATCGTAAGTACACCACCATTTTCAAATGCTGTTGCATCAATTTCAACAACGGTATAATCTTGGAGTCCATGTCCAGGTGCCCGGAAAATGTTGAGAATTTCCTGTTCCAGTTTTTCATCGGTGAGTATAACTTTCAAGTCCTCTGGCACGGCAACATCTAATTCAGAGAGAAACTCTGGATTAGATTCTGATGAAGGTTTTGAGGAATCTTCACTCAATCCTGGAAGTTTTCCTGCTAAGGATTCCTGGAGAAACGTTAAGTAACGCCTTGATATGTCTCCACCAGTGAGAAGGAGATCGTTGCCGGATTGCCTACCCATCACTTCAAACTGTGGTGATATGATCAAACAGTCTACTGGAGAACCTTTCTTCCAACCGCTCATAATGGCTTGCGCCAAGGCGTGGTTTGTGTTAAACGTTACCCCTTCGCGCTCACGTCTCTTCGCAATCGGATCCCGCAAACTCGGAACTCGTCCTAATTCACAATTCGGCACCCATGTGTTGATGAAATTTTTGTTCAAGTATTCAATGATTCGATCGTTGGAGAGGACACCTGCCCTCAAAGCTTTGCCGCTCCCTCAGCACGACTCATCCGCAAGCGGTCCCATAATCGAAAGGACGTGAACCGGCTTTCCTTGTGCCGGTGCCATCTCCGACGCCTTCTCCAAAGATACCCAGTTGATTTGCTGCGATTTGTAGAAACGCAATATCAACTTACGCTCAGCCGCTTTTTGTGTGACAGATTCTACGAACTCGATATCTGATACAATTTCCTGCGTCTCAGTATGGAGCTCTATTTTTGGACAAAAACCGACATCTATAGTTCTGGTGCTGTTTCGTCCAACATCGATATTCAATACGTCTTGAGGAACGTACATCTTGAAAGAGACAACCTTTTCCTTAATGCGATCAATAACAAGATGTCCAGCAAATTGAGACGGAGTGAATCGACCATCTTCTAAGATGAATTCTGCATGGATACGGAACACGATTTCAGCGTATTTATCGTTATATGCACGCAGGCATGCCCACAAGCCACGAGAATCCCCCGAATTTATGCTAATATCCAGATTTGGCTTCGGGTGAAGTTGTCGCAATAATTCCAGCACCCCCTCCTCTTCGATCTTCCAGAGATCACCAGCCGAAACCACTGTAGGCGGAAGAAATGCACGAAAAACCGATGCAGGATGCTGCTTTTCTGGCTCCGCAACACGTAGATTCGCCAGTTCATCCCACTCCACATGGAAGCCAAATTGTGTATATTCAATCGGGGCAATGAAACCGTTGACAAATACTTCTGATCCACCATCAAGGTTAAGTGTAATTTTATGGTGAGGTGCCGAGTGGTCGTCGGCATGCAGTTGTCCGTTTATTATTCCCACTATCAGGAAACCAAGGATTAGAATTTTCATTTTTGAATCTCCTTATCAGATTAATTCGTTTTGATTTTTCCCCACGTCGTTGTTAACAATTGCACCGATGGCGAAACGCTTAATGTTGGATCAAACCAATCTGGACTCGAATTACTTCCGTCATGTGTCAGTTGTATTGCAGCACCACCATTCAGGCCAATTTTGAAGATTTGTGAGAAACCTACCCGAGCATTGTAAATGAGTTCGCTGCGATCTGGAGACCAAGTTGGGTCGGAGGAGTTTTCGTCCGTAATCTGATGAAGTTTCCCACCAGCACTATCTATAGTGTGAATTGTGCCCTTGTTAAACCTAAGGAAACCTTGGGCATCGAACGCGGCACCCTTGAGTTTCGCGAAGGCGATTTTGTCGTCTCGAGACCAGCTCGGATCAGATATCCACGGCATCTCTTTTAAGAGAAGCATCTTTCGGGAGCGTTTCTGTAGATCGAAAATGCCCAGTGGTGTGCCTTTGCGTCCGCCCACCCTAAAGGCTATCTTATGTCCATCAGGAGACCAGCTTGGCGTGAATCCATCCGTCAATTTCTCAACGGACTCCCCATTTACCGTCGCGACGCAAAGTGTGAGATCCGCATAAGGGACAAATCGCATCCCAAATTGTAGTTTCGCCTTTCCTGGATCTCCTTGGGCATAGGCAATTCGCTTGCCATCGAGCGACCAGGCAGGTTCCCATCTATATTTGCTGTTTGCGAACACCTTCCGCACATTTGTACCATCTGGGTCCATAAGATACAAATCGAAGATTCCATCTCGATCAGAACTGAAAAGTATGTGTTTTCCGTTCGGCGACCACGCTGGGTGGTAATCGGCTGCGGGATGCTGGGTCAAATTGACCTGCTCGCTTCCATCAGGGTTCATGATATAGATTTCAGGGTTGCCGTCCCGCTTCGACATAAACGCTATTTTCGCCGTTTCTGGAGCTTCTGCCCACACAATAGTGCTACTACTGAACATCAGTAGTGCACTGATAATGTAACCGAATATTAGAAACTTGGTGCAACCTCCAGTTCCTGAAAAAGGAGAAGTAGACTTACGTGTCATAGGATACCTACTACTAAAATGAGTCTTGATGTATGATTTTAACCTGTCCTAAATTACGGGAATACACTGTGTAAACGCCCTGCCTACAAAAAGTTTCTATTCGCGCAAATCCGCATCTCACTATATAGTGACGCGGGTAACGGACAAAACGGTTGCCGAATTCCGAAACAGAACATTACAAAAAATGTAATTCAAGAAACCAATTTTACGGTTTATTGGAAATAAGGATAGGCACATCCTAATTTTTTAAATCTACTAAGGCGTAACCGCTCTTCTTTTCATATCCGCCCAGGTCATCGCAACCTTGTCGCTTGGTGAAACAGCGAGAAAGTTCCCTGTCATGGCTTGTTTAATTTCATCATCACTCAGTGCTCGTTGCCATATTGCCGCTTCGTCAATAGAGCCGTTCGTGAATGTAAGGTGGGGGACATCTTTTGCACATCCGATCCGAACGTCCGCTTCGTTGTCACCAAAGAAATCGAATTTCTTCTTTTCTGCCGCGATGACTTTACTATCCACGTAGATTTTCATGGTTTCGCCATCGTAACTTCCAACGACGTGATGCCATTTTTTTTCGTCCATTTTATGCGGAGTTTGGAGCTCCTGCCGGTCCCACCTTCCGTCTACCTGTGATCCCAAGAGCAAAAAGATTTCTGGTCCCTTCCCGACATCGACACCACCGATACCGTAACAGTGCGCCCAACCAACCGGAACAACGAAATGGCAGTCTTTTTCCAGCCAATGCATCTTCTCGTTGTTCCATGTTTCTGAAGAATAAATCCATGCCATCATTGTTATCTCACCTATAACTTTCAATTTCTCTTGAGCAGGGATATTGACGCAATCCCCGCTTTGACCTTTAAGACGGATGGCATCTCCATATTTACCCTTGACAATATCGACACGCTCAAGTATTTCTGCATCGAGCCCATTTCCAGATTCATCAATAATTGTCTGATTTTTAACGTTATCGAACGTCAAATAAAAAACGAGATCTTCATCCAAACCCGCGTTGGCAAAAGGTCCCAACAATAGCGTAACGACACTCGAAAAAGCAGCAATAAATACCCGTAACATGTTTCCTGTTCCTCCCATAGAGTCATTTAAATCTTCCAAAATTTGTCATACAAGTCTCGTGTCGATATATAATGACGCGGAGGATCGGAAAAACGGTTGCCTAATTTTTGAAAAAGTAGGAAAATCTCTCAGAAAAGACACAACACTACCGATTCGGCATGTATTTCATAGGAACGTATATAGGTAGGCATACGTTGACAGGTAGGTCAGGATAACATGGGCTATTTTTCAAACGGTGGGATGACAGAAACACGCGCCAGAAAAGCATTGGAAGCACTCTTTTGGTTGTCTGCCACTGTAGCGACTAACTTGAAACGCTGGCTCCGACTGAAATTGTGAAAGATATGCCCTATGCTATCAGGTGAAACGTTCCAAGTGCCAGTTAGGGCTTTATCTGTCGCCTCTTTCGTCAGAATTTCGGCATCGGCATCGAACAATTCAAATGTCCCTGCCGCTTCGCCTGCTCCCACCTGTATCTCAATGTGGAGCGCGCCGCGTTCAAAAGGTGTGGTATCAATTTCAATGACTGGATCATCTGGCGTATCGGTGTCGGATGTGCTAAAAGTGTGCAAAATTTCCGTCAACTCCGTCCCTAAGCTGATCGGATTTCGATCTAATTTTGAGGCGTTGCCGACGCGAGTGCGTTTTCCTTCAAACGCATCCACAGTATGCTGCAACACGGATAGATACGCTTGTGGCTGATTCCTGTAAGGCAGTGCCATCTCTGGTTGATGCATAATAACTTCCGCATCGGGGGTCAGTGCCAGAATATCGACAGAGTCGGTGTAATGGTGTTTTATCTCTTTTGCGACAAGGCTCACCACTTCTCCTTTCGCGCCTCCTATCAGTTCTGGCAATTCCCGGAGGAGTACCCACGTATTGACGAATTTCTCGTTGAGCGTTTTTATAACTTCTGAATCGGAGAGCGGACCCGCCCTCAAATTTTTGCCGTTCGCTCAGCAAGACTCATCGTCTAAACACCCCCAGACAAGAATGACATGGATCGGACGGTTGGTTACTTTTGCCTGTGCGACCGCTTCATCAACCGGCAGCCAATCAATTTCAGCGAACTTATAGAACTTCAATTCTAACGCCCGAAACGCCTCTGCTGTAGCAATAGTAGCATCCCACGCGATCTCATCTTGATCGTTCTCGTCTGTAGCGAGGAGTTCCATACGCGGCACAAAAACCATGTCCGCTCCCCCAAAGGCATTGAGATCAACGTTCGTGTTGCGCACTGGCAAGGCGAATGAAAAAGAGCGGACTGTTCCGCTTTTTAGGTTCATCACGACTTTTCCAGCAAATTGCGATGGAATAAACCGTGCTTCGGACTCCGGCTCATTATTTGCTTCTTGCCACGCCTGATAGGCAGCTGACTTCAAGGCGAATTCTGCATGCATTCGGAAAGCAACCTCTGCGTAGTCTGATGAGTAGGCGCGTAAGCACGCAAAAGCACCTGCCTCGCCGTAACCTAAGTCAGCCGTTGCCCCTGGATGGAATTGGCGTAAAAAGGAAACGACACGGTTTGCATCAAGTTTCCAGACATCACCTATCCTTACAGTTGATGACGGAAGGAATGCCTTGAAAGCATCTGTCCCGTATTCCTTGATGGGTGGGTCTGGCGACAGATCGAAGAGTTCAGTGTGTTCTGGGAACATCTTGTGCATACCAAACGTAGAATCCACAATCGGTTCCCAATGCGCATGCCCTTGTAGACTTGTTGAACTATTTAGGACGTTACAAAGATTTATCACTATTGCCTCCATTAATTTAAGACGCTTTTACAGAAAACTATCGGATAAATTGGAGCATTCAGTCTTACTGTTCATACACATTTTCGGATGCACCTTCAGCAGGGAGAGTTAAATACCCCAAGAATCGGAAAGCATTCTTGACAAAATGAAAAACATGCATAGAATAGTATGCCAAACAACGGAAATAGTCCGTATCTCTTTGCAACGCTTAAAACCGAAAGGAAATAATTAATGATTCAGACGGCTTACAAGGAAGTGTATCGTCCACAGTTCCACTTTACACCGAAAACCAACTGGACCAACGATCCGAACGGCTTGATCCATTACAAAGGCGAGTTCCATCTTTTCTTCCAACACAACCCATTTGGCATTGATTGGGGCAACATGACCTGGGGACACGCTGTCAGCACAGACCTCGTCCACTGGAAACAACTCCCACATGCCATCCATCCGGATGAACTGGGCACAATTTTCTCCGGCTCTGGTGTTGTGGACTGGAAGAATACCGGTGGTTTTCAGACCGGCGACGAGGCGGTCCTCGTCAATTTTTACACGTCTGCAGGCAGCCATGCCCCGAAAGAGGTGCCCTTTACACAAAGCATCGCCTACAGTAACGACCGCGGACGGACTTGGACAAAATATGAAGGGAATCCTGTGATTGAGCATATCGTCAGGGATAACCGCGACCCGAAGGTCATCTGGCATGAACCCACGCAAAAATGGGTAATGGCTCTCTATCTCGACCAAAATGATTATGCCCTCTTCGGTTCTACAAACCTCAAGGAATGGACAAGACTCTCCGACCTCCAGATTCCTGACACAGAGTGTCCCGACATCTTCGAGCTTCCCGTTGACGGTGATCCCGATAATACCAAATGGGTTTTCTGGGGCGCGGCAGGGAAATATTACGTCGGTGATTTCGATGGAACGACCTTTACACCGGACGCGGATGCCCAGCGTTCTGACTACGGTGCCAACTTCTATGCCGCGCAAACGTGGAGCGATGTGCCAGAATTCGACGGTAGACGCATCCAAATCGCTTGGATGAGTGGCAGTAAACCACCGGATATGCCTTTTAACCAGCAGATGAGTTTCCCGTGCGAGTTAACGCTTCGGACGACTTCAGAGGGGATACGTCTGCATCGAGAACCGGTAGCAGAAATTGGAAACATTCACACGTATACACACGCGTGGAGCGACCTTCCACTTGTGCCGGGTGAAGATCCGCTTGCAGGATTGACAGGTGAATTGTTCGATATCCGTGCTGAAGTGGCTTTGAACGATGCTACTGCGGTTGGTTTCAAGATTCGCGGACAGGATGTCCGTTACGATGTTGGATCGCAGGAACTCACGTTCTTGGAAAGGAGCGGACCCCTCGCACCACGAAATGGGAAAATCCGCTTGCAAATTTTAGTTGACCGTATCTCTATTGAAGCATTTGGAAATAATGGTGAACTCTCAATGACGTCCTACTTCCTCCCAGATCTGGAAAACGCCGACATCGGGATCTACGCCGAGGGAAGCACAGCGACTTTAGTATCACTGAAGGTACACGAGTTGAGATCCTCGTGGGTGTAATTGGAGTGTCAGTAGGCGGGTTTATATCGTAGGGGCAGGTCTTGTACCTGCCCACATATTGCTTGTACCTGTCCACATATTGCTAAACACTAAACGACTCACCACAACCGCATGTGTTTTTAGCGTTTGGATTTGTTATTTTAAAGCCTGAATCCATCAAACCATCGTTATAGTCCAGGACGGAACCTGCGAGATAGAGCGTGCTACGAGGATCGATGAAAACCTTCAAGCCATGAAATTCAAAAACTTTGTCAGTGTCTTTTGCTGCGCCAAACTCAAGATTATATTGGAAGCCAGAGCATCCACCACCAACGACCTGCATTCGCAAACCGAGTTCAGATTCAGCAGGGGCTTCACTGTGGCTAATGAGAGTGACCGCTTTTTGTGCGGCAGATTCTGTAACAGTAATCATGGTGATTGTACCTCCTTTTTGGAGAAAAAATCAGCAATAGCCATTTTTAGGACTTCTTCGGCAGTGTTCGCGTAACGTTGTTTATCCAGTGGCAGTCCCCCCAATGCTTCAGAGAGTTGCACAGCGGTAATCTCCAACGCCTCGGGAATATGAGTTCCGGTAATCAGTTCAGTGAGGATCGAAGCGCTCGCGATGGCAGTAGGGCAACCGAAGGCTCGAAATTTCGCGGCAACGATCACATTATCCGTTATCATGAGCGTGAGTTTTATCATCTCACCGTCAGCAGGAGAACCGACACTGGCAGTGCCGTCAGCATCGACAATGGTTCCGATATTGCGCGGGTTTTCGTAGTGTTCGGTTACCTGTGGCGTATACATGATCAGGGACGTCTGTTATCAGTTGTCAGTTACAAGAGGATTTTGTTAAACGAGAACTCTTAACTGAAAACTGGGGACTGAAAGGATTTTCGTAGAAAACCCGAACTGTAAACTATTATACGATATTTCTAAGTGATTGTCAAATTTTTTAAGTTTGCAATTTCACTCTAATTCGTTTAAACTGGCTCTAAACAAAATGGAGGAAAACGCATAATGTTTTGAAGATTTCAATTAACGCTCGGTTTAACCCTCTGTCTTCTACTGATCCAACCGTTTGCAAGTTTTGCCGTAGAGGAATTTAAGGTTTCAAAAAATGGAAAGGGCGAACAGATATGGTTTGAGGCGGAAGCCTTTGACGAAAGGGATTCTAAGGACGTCTATAAATTAGGTAAGGGCGAAAAGGCTGTGGATCCCGCCGATGGTGCCTTCGGGGATATTATCACGAATGCTGGTGCAGGGAAAAAAGGTTGGATACTCTATAGGTTCGACATCAGTCGTGCCGGAGGGAAAGCCGGAGACTGGCGGTTTATTGGACGCGTCATTAATCCGAGCAACCATTCGGATTGGTTATGGGTCTTGGGCGACGATGGTGATAAAATTCCGAAGGACCCACCCGCCTTCGTCCGTCCTGATCACATCATCTTTGAAGAAAATGTCCCGGAATGGACGTGGAAGAAGACCGGGGATTTTGGACAAGATGCTGGTACGATTAATGAATTACAAGACGGTGAGAACGTCATGATGATATGGACACGTCAGAGTTCGCTTCAGGTCCAATATGATGTCTTCTGCTGGTCGAGTGATCTGGAATATCAACCTACGGATGAAGATTACGAGGAAGCGGACGAAAAAACGTTACCGGTGCATCCCGATGGATTGCTAACCACAACGTGGGCGCGGCTTAAGCAGTAACTTCTTTGTTTTCCTCAGGTGTTTTTGGCTCTAATTCTGCTTGGCACTCAGCGCAATAACCGATTATCTCATTACGGAAGCGCACCGCTTTAAAGTCGTGCGCTTCACACACCGATTTCTGCAAAGCATCAATTTGTGGTTCTTTGAACTCAACGATTTGATTGCACCGAAGACAAATAAGATGCGCATGCTCCCGAAGCGAGTGAATACTCTCATAACGGGTGTTTTTCTGGGCATCGATGAATTCTGTCAACAATCCACTTCTTACAAGCAACGGCAACGTTCGATAGATCGTCGGGCGTGACACACGGTAACCGTTTCGACGCATCTGAACCAAAAGGTCTTCTGTCTGAAAATGTCCCGGATAATCAAAGACTTGGTTTAAAATGTCCAATCGCTTTTGGGTCAAACGGAGTCCGTAGCTTTTGAGATAATCTTCAAACTGCTTTGCGAACTCGTCATCGCGAGTGACTTCTTCAGCGGCTTCCATTTTCTGTCCCCTTTCAACTATATGCAAAAGACAGACTACGACACGGCGGTGCCAGATCGTTCTTTACGGCGTACTTATAAAAAAGTTCAAGTCCCTTGAGCTCGAATGTGCCCAAGTCGTATTTGATATGATGTTGCAAATAATGACTGCAAAGTTCTTCGGGCAAACCGAGTTTTCGCGACTCAATCTGTGCAATTTCCGGAATTCGTGCGATACCACGCACTTTTGATTCAAGGAGCACCCTCGGTAAATCATCGAGTTGTGCTTCCGTCCGGGCAACCCAACAAGCGTAGACAAAGGGTAAACCGGTTAACTTATACCACGCCTCACCGAGGTCCATACTGTACTCGGTTGAACCCAGATGCCTGAGTGCTGCGTCTCCGATGAGAAGGATGGCATCAAAAGGCGGATCTTGGCGATCTTGGAGAGCAGTCTTTGGATTTACTGTCGGTCTGCACGTTGTGAATGCTGGAGATATTCGATATTTCTCAGCAAGCAGAATCTTCAGCAGTGTAATAGAAGTCCGGGAATTTGTATCAAGTCCGATACGTCGAATCTCTGGAATCGGAACGCGACTGAAAAGTTGGATACTTTTGACGCTTCCGTGAGACGCAATTGCTATATCTGATAAAATGCAGTAGGACGTATCCAAAGGATTCGCCCGAAAGTATTCGATAATCGGAATTAACCCGACTTCAAGTTCGCCTTTGCTTAAAAGTGCCCCAATGCGGCTTGGTACATCAACACTGAGCACAATATCCGTTTGCATTTCTTCGTTCAAAAGGGGATAAATGAGCGGTTTGGTGTTCAAAAACGAGACAGCACCAATCCTTAAGCGGCTTTTCTGTACCACCGATTTCCCTCTCGAATGATTTCGTTGTAAAGCGTATCACGTTCAACAGGCACGAAGCCAGCCTCCTCAATGAGGTGTGTCAGTGCCGAAACGGAAACTGCCTCTGGGGTGTCCGCTCCCGCCATGTGCGTGATTTTTTCCTCGGTTACGGTGCCGTCGATGTCATCGGCGCCGAAACGAAGCGCAACCTGTGCGGTTTTCAAGCCGGTCATAATCCAGTAGACTTTAATGTGCGGCAGGTTATCGAGCATCAAACGTGCAACGGCGATATTCCGAAGATCGGTCAAGCCCGTCGTCGAAGGTAGATACGCCATGCGAGTGTTGGCAGGATGAAACGCAAGTGGGATAAACGTCACGAAACCACCGGATTTATCCTGTTGTTCCCGCAACCGAATGAAATGATCTACTCTATCTTCGTTCGTCTCAAGGTGTCCGTAAAGCATCGTGGCATTTGTGGAAATGCCGAGACGATGTGCGATGTCGTGAACCTCCAGCCATCCTTCCGCACTCAGTTTTCCCGGGCAAATCTTCTCACGTGTTTCTTCTGCAAATATTTCAGCACCACCTCCGGGCAACGAATCCAAACCCGCATCCCGCAATTCCGTCAAGACATCCTCTATTGACATTTTAAAGATACGTGAAAAGTGATGAATTTCAACAGCCGTGAAGAATTTGAGGTGTACCTGTGGCATCCGTTCTTTGAGTCCACGGATGATGTCTACGTAGTAATGGAAAGGTAACTTAGGATGTAACCCGCCAACACTATGAATCTCAGTGCATCCGTTCTCTATAGAAAACATCGCCTTGTCTAAAAATTCGTCAACACTCATTTCCCACGCCCCTTCCGTTTGCATATTTTTTCGCGCAAAGGCACAAAAATGGCAGCGGGCGTGCAGAATACAGACATTAGAATAGTCAATATGTTGGTTGATGTTATAGTAAGCGACGTTTCCATTTAGGCGTTCACGGGCATGATTCGCTATAAATCCGACTCCGGTAATATCCGGGCTTTCATAGAGCGCGACCCCCTCCTCAAAGGAAAGTCGTTGTTCTGCCTTGACTTTCTCATAAATTTCAGGCAACTTGGGGTCCGTAAAACGACTATAGTTCTCCATTATTTTTTTGTCCTAATCGGTTCTCCATTTTCCCGCGAAGTTTGCAAGTCAAAACTTGCTATGGAAAGTAAGAAATTGCTTGACACTCGTCTCTCAATAAAGGTATTATAGCACAACAACCTTAAAAATGCAAGTCTTTTTTGGTTGTCAGCGGTCGGAAACTATCAGCAGTCAGCGGTTAGCTATACACGGTAAGAGCGGTTTGTAAACTGCTTTTATGGAACCTGTGCACGCAAGGGGAGCAAATAAACTTATGCCAAAATTAGGACTTATCCATTACAACTACGCAAGTAAATCACTTGACGACTTTCTGAAATTCACGAGTGAAACGGGGTTCAGCTATGTTGAACTCCAGATTGGCGATGTATGGAACTCGGACGTCGCGAATCCTGAACAAAACGCAGAAGCCGTGAGAGCACAGGTTGAAGGTTACGGCTTGCAAGTCTCCGCACTTGCGGCGGGGAACGATTTCGTCGTGCTGGAAGAGGAAGCTATCCGATCTCAAGTGGACCGGATGGAACATATTGCAGGACTTGCGAAACGCCTTGGTACCTCAGTTCTCCGCACTGAGGGGGGTGCCGCAAAAGATGCTGTTCCAGAAAGTCGATGGGTTGAAGCGATGGCTGGATGTCTGACCCGATGCCTTGAATTCGCTGAACGTGACGAGGTCTACTTGGCTGTGGACAACCACGGCATCGTTACGAATGATGGGGACTTGCAGGTCGAACTCTTTGAACGTGTCGGTTCCAAGTATGTCGGTGCGAATATGGACACGATGAATTACCGTTGGGCGGGGCACGATCTGGAAACCGTGGGTAGATATTACGAGATCGTCGCGCCTTATACATTGCACACGCACCTGAAAGACGGGACGGGTTCACGTGGAGATTACCGCGGCGAGGCACTCGGCGCAGGTGAAATAGATTTGGCGAAAGCGATTCGCTGTCTCAGAGAATCAGGCTATGACGGGGTCTGGTGCTGCGAATATGAAGGTAAGGAAAACGACGGCACAGGACAAAGAAAAAGTTTCACTTGGATGCAAGCGAACCTATAACCAATGAATGAACCGCCGCGTATCATTACACTCACAACCGATTTCGGCACAAGCGATACCTATGTCGGGATCATGAAAGGGGTCATCCTCAGCATTAATCCGAATGCACAGATAGTTGACCTCACACATGCCATTCCACCGCAAGATATCTACGAAGCGGCTTTCTCAATTTATGCGGCGCACAGTTACTTTCCAAAGGGAACGATTCATATCATCATAGTTGATCCGGGGGTCGGAAGCGATCGACAGGCGATAGTCAGCCGCACAGACGATGCATTCTTCGTCTGTCCCGACAATGGTGTGCTGAGCTACCTCTTGCAAAGTGTTGGGAACGAAGGTGGACAACCCATAGATTCTGTGGCGATTCAAAACAGGATATACCGTCTGCCGGAAGTAAGCAACACATTCCACGGTCGGGATATTTTTGCACCCGTCGCGGCACACCTATCGCTCGGTGTGTCGTTTGATGACATCGGTCCGCCGGTGCAAACCCTTGTTCAATTACCGATGCAGGTGCCGGAATTCTCAGATAGTAGCCTGACAGGGCAAATTGTTAAAATTGACAGATTTGGGAATGCGATAACAAATATATCGAAAACCGCGATCGCCCAGTTAAAAAGTGCTTCTACTGGAGGAGTACCCACTTATGAAATCAGGGTTGGGAGGGTCAGACTGCATCGATTCAACTGTGCTTACGCTGAATCTGGTGTCGGCGAGCCTCTGGCAATTATTGGGAGTTCTGGGCTGTTAGAAATTGCTATAAATGGTGGGAATGCCAAAGAAGGTTTGGGGATAAAATGGGGCGATCCCGTCGTGATTCAACGGTTCGGTTGAATATATAAACCCACGTGGGTTATAATAAAATTAAACCCATAAAGGAGGGGAGAACGGAATTGAAACAGATTACTTTAACAGGGATCAAGCCGACAGGGCAGCCGCACATCGGGAACTATCTCGGCATGATCAAACCGGCGCTGGAACTCGCGAAGGAGTTTCAGGCACTCTATTTTATAGCAGATTACCACGCGCTCACTACCGTAAAAGATAAGAAACAGCTCAGGCATTTAACTTATCAAGCCACAGCGACGTGGTTAGCGTTGGGATTAAACCCTGATGATGTGATCTTCTATCGTCAATCGGACATTCCAGAGGTATTCGAGTTATCATGGGTGTTGTCGTGCTTCACAACAAAGGGCTTGCTCAACCGCGCACACGCCTACAAAGCGATTGTTGATGACAATATCGCCGAAGGGCGTGAAGAGGATAAGAATATTAACGCCGGACTCTTCACTTATCCGGTTTTGATGGCAGCCGACATTCTGCTGTTTGGCACACACATCGTGCCGGTTGGGCTTGATCAACAGCAACATCTCGAAATTACACGCGATGTTGCCTTGACTTTCAACAAAAATTATGGCGATGTCTTGACAATTCCCGAAGCCGTAATTCGGAAAGAGGTGATGACGATTCCCGGGACCGATGGTAGAAAGATGAGCAAAAGTTATAACAACGTCATCCCGATTTTCGCACCTTCTAACCAAGTGCGCAAACCTGTCATGCGCATTGTAACCGATTCCAAGCGTCCAGAAGATCCGAAAGACCCGGACGAATGTAGCATCTTCGCGATCTATCGTCATCTCGCCGACGCAGATGCTGTTGCTGCGAAGCGGGATCTGTATCTCAACGGTGGACTCGCCTACGGCGAAATGAAAAAGGAGTTGTTTGCGTTGCTGGAGACTACTTTTTCCGAACAACGCGATCGATATAATGCGTTAATGGAAAATCCTGATGAGTTGGATAAAATACTCGAAAAAGGGGCGGAGAAAGCACGTGATATCGCGGTACCAATTCTGGCGAAAGTTCGCAAAGCCGTCGGGGTAAGCGTGGGAACCCAGTAAAAATAAGCATTTACAGGAGAGCCCAGAACTGTAACCCGCGTGCTGACGAAAGTGTCCGTGCCGCGAAATGAAACATCTGTTTGAGAATTAGCGTAATATATGCTATAATGCAAAAAATGGCGTTGCCAGAAAAAAAACTTGCATTTTAATGCAAAATATGTCAAAATATATTTAACACCGATTTCTATGTTGTGCGGAACATCAGGTGATCAACATGCGCCGATAGTTTGACAGATAGTGGAGTAGTGCCACGAAACAGTCCGCGTTGCAACGCGGCAAATCTCTAAAGAAAGTGAGAGGATTCAAATGAAATTTAAAACTTTAACATTTATCCTGTTTAGTTTAGGGCTGATGGCTATCAGCCTCGTTACCGTGAACAGCAGTAGTGCCGCAATTGACCCAAGCAGTGTTGTCGGTATTTGGCTGTTCGACGAGGCGGGCGGAGACACAGTGATGGACTCCTCAGGAAACAATAACCATGGAACGGTTGTCAACGCCCCCATTTGGGTGGACGGACGATTTGGGAGTGCTTTGGCATTTGATGGCAGTTGTGTCAACACAAACAAAAAACTGCTTAACGGCAAGAAGGAATTCACAGTCGTTGCGTGGATAAAACCGGGAACGATCACCGAAAATCGCATCGGATTGATAGGGCAGAACGATTCGCCGGAATTCGGCTTTATTGATCCGGGTACCGTTTCGCTATGGACGCCCGCAGCCGGTATTAATAATAATCCGTATGAGCATCCACCGGGTGAATGGCACCATGTCGCCGCTGTGGCTTCCGGAGAATTCACGAAGGTTTACATCGATGGCAATGCTACCACAAAAAATGGAAGGTGGTCCAATCACGGCAGATCCGATTTCAATGTGAACATCGGTGGATGTGGCGTTTGGGATCCGAACGGCAATTGGTTCACAGGGGCAATGGATGAAGTCGGTCTTTTCCATGCACCTTTGACGGATGACGATATTGCTGATATTATGAATAACGGCTTGACCGCCTTAGGGGTTGCGGTAGAACCTGCAGGGAAAATCGCAGTAACTTGGGGCATCCTCAAGCGGAAAGAATACTAAGCAATTTTAGCACAGGACGGGCTGCGGGAGCGACACACGTCGCTGTATCTTCAACCCGTCCTCTGTCATTTAAACGGATAAACCCCGGTTCGAGACTCGTTTAGGAAAACAAATCCCAAAGCCGGGGCAAAATTTACCAGCGTAGCAGGACGCAAAATAGTAGTTGTCATCCCATCACGGCACTTTTCAATCCAACTCCAACTGTCCATACAATTGACACTGCATTGAAATTGTTACAAAACAGACTAAAGGTCTCTGTCCGAGTCGTCATACCGGCGCGGCTCGCGGCGTTGCTCGCGAGGGCGTGCGGGGTTAACTTTTAGCGGACGTCCCATCATCTCTTGGCCATCCAACGCTTCTATCGCTCGCTCGCCGTCCTCTTGGTTTTCCATCTCAACGAAGCCAAACCCTTTGGAGCGACCATCGTACCGATCACGGATAATCGTGGCGGTAGCAACCGGACCATACTCCTGAAAGAGCTCTTCGAGGTCGGTTTCCGTAGCCGCATAAGGCACGTTGCCAACGTAGATATTCATCTCGCTTCTCCTTTTAGAAATTATATGTTCCCTGACCCAGCATAACGAAGACCACCGGTACATTCACGCGAACCGTGTCTTTCAAAAAACCAGTATAGGGAATAGAAATACGGGAAAATGAGAAAACTGAGCACTGTCAGCATTTTCAAAGGCAGAAATTTGGCAGCAAGCGTAGGCGGACATTGCACGCAATGCCCAAAATGCAAAGATTGGCAAAAATTAACTCTCATCAATCTCTTGTTGGAAGCCTCGTCACACTTACAATGAGCATGTTTCGGTTCCAAACCGTAAAACTGTCAAAACACTACTCGTAACTTTGCCAGCGGACACTATCCACATTTCCCTTAATAAATTTACATAAAATTATATCACAATTTATGTAACTTGTCAATATTAATTTTATCTGTTGGATAATTCTATCAAAATCTGCCGCGAAAAACCCTAAATTTATTTGGAATTTATCACTTTGCTGTCATCCAATTATCTCCGATTCCTGCCTCTGTCCGAAGCGGGACCCGAAGCGACATCGCATTCTCCATCTCTTGACAAACAATTGCGGCATGCTCCGCCGCGAGTGACTCCGGTGTCTCAAGCACTAACTCATCATGAATCTGTAGGAGCATTTTCAAGGGAAGTCTGTCCTTATCAATACGACGCTGGACGTAGACCATCGCTGCCTTCATTAAGTCTGCCGCGGAACCTTGCACGACAGTATTGATTGCCAGCCGTTCACCGAGGCTTCGCCGACTTCGGTTCGTGGCATAGATTTCAGGAATCGCGCGTCGTCTGCCGGTGAGCGTGCTAACATATCCGTGATCCGATGCCTCTTGGACACACTGTTGTAGAAAACGATCTATCCCCGGAAAACGCGTTTTATAATCATCAATAAGTGCCGACGCTTCTTTCACACGCATCCCTTTAATCCGACGTGAAAGGCCTGTTGGCGAGACCCCGTAAATGATACCGAAATTGATAGTTTTCGCCTTATCGCGAAGTTCACGCGTGACCGATGCCGTTGGGACCTCAAATACCTGCGAAGCAACCGCTGTATGGATGTCCAAATCTTGGGTGAAGGTCTCAATTAAACTTTCATCTTCGCTAAAGTGTGCGAGGATGCGAAGTTCAATCTGTGAATAATCCGCACAGATTAACTTATACCCCTCTGGTGCCCTAAAGGCGCGCCGTAACTGTCTGCCAATCTCAGTTCGGACAGGGATGTTCTGTAGATTTGGGTGGTCGGACTTCAAACGCCCTGTGGCTGTTGTTAACTGATAGAGATGTGTGTGGATACGTTGTGTTTTTGGATCAACAGCATTCTGGAGTTGCGCCAGATACGTACTCTGTAACTTACGGAATTGGCGGTACTCAATTATTAAACGTGGCACGCTGGTCTTCGGGTCGTTGATGTCCTCTCTCAGAGAGAGTGCCTCTAACACAGTCACATCTGTGGAAACTTTGCCGCCCCGCGTCCGTTTCACGGGTTTGAAACCGAGTTCCTCAAACAGCACTTGTGCCAGTTGTCTCGGTGAATCGATATTACACGGATACCCGACGATTTCGTGAATTTCCTTTTGCCGAGCATCAACGAGTTCACTAATCACTGCGCTTTGACGTTTGAGCTCTTCTTTATCGCAAACGATACCGTTATATTCCATTTCAGCGAGAATAGGCGCGAGTGGTGACTCTATATCACGCGCCAACGCCGTGATGCCCATCTCATTGAGTTTTGGCGTAAGGAAATGATAGAGTCGGAGAGCAATGTCAGCATCCTCTGCGGCGTAAATTGTGGCTTGTTCCAACGGCACTTCATCGATTGTTTTCTGCTGTTCTGCCTCCATCTCAAACAGTTCACCCAAATCCATCGCTTCGTCAGCAGGTGTCGCATCGCCTGAATTCGTCGTTAGTTCCTTAAAAGAGATCATCTTGTGCTCTAAATGGAGCAACGCCAATGTATCAAGATTATGGGAAGGGGTCCGCGCGTCAACCAATTGACTTGCAAGCAGTGTATCGAAAGCAGCTCCTTGGAGTTTTACGCCGTTCCTGATAAGAATACCCGCGTCAAATTTCAGATTATGTCCACATTTCGGTAGCGCAGGATCCTCCAAAATCGGTTTAAGTGCCGAAATCACGGTATCTGTATCCAGATGGTCTTCAGGTTGCGGCGAACGAACCGGCACATAAACGCCCTGCTTCGGTTTCCATGAGAAACTTAACCCACACAGCATCGCCTCACGTTCCAAGCCATCGGTTTCGGTATCAAAACTGATAATCTCCTGGGTCGATAGCGTATCAACGAGATCTTTCAGTTGATCGGCTGTAACGATCGCCGAGTAGTCCCCTGTTTCAGCGGTGTCGTAGTCGCCTTTGTCCAAAATGGCATCCGTTTTCTGCGCTAACTCCGCAACTCGTTCCTTGCGTGTTGTAGGCGTAGGAGCCGCGAACGTAGGATCTCCGCCCGCAAGTTCCCTCACAACTTGCTCATAACGTTTGAGTTCTAACTCTTGGAAGAGTGGGAGGATCTTCTGAAGGTCAAGCGGTTTGACGCGCGCTTTCTCTATGGAGAAGTCCAAAGGAGTATCCCGCTTCAAGGTTACGAGTTCTCGTGACAGAGCGAGTTGTGAACGCGCCTTCTCCAAATTTTCGCGTCGTTTTCCCTTAATCTTATCGATGTTCTCAAAAATCCCCTCGATAGAACCGTACTGCTGGATCAATTGCGCGGCGGTTTTCAAGCCGATCTTCTCAACGCCTGGGACGTTGTCTGAAGTATCGCCCATTAAGGCAAGGGTATCAACAACTTGGGACGGTTTTATGCCTTTCGTCTCCAACAGGGACCGCTCATCAATAATCTTATCGTTATGGAGGTCAAGCATTGTAACCCGGTCGCCGATTAACAACTGTTCAAGGTCTTTGTCTTTAGAAATAATGCTGACATCAATATCACGCGCTTCTGAGTCGTCAAGTATTGCTTGAGTAACAGAGGCGATAATGTCGTCTGCCTCCAATTCAGGTCGACCGAGCGTTAAGATACCAAATGCCTCCAGTAACTCCATGATGCGATGAATCTGTGTCACCAGATCATCAGGCGCTGGGGAGCGGTTCGCCTTGTATTCCGAATAAAGTACATTGCGAAACGTGTCCCCCGGTGTATCAATCGCCGCGACGACATATTTTGCCTGAAGTTGGGTCAAGATCCGAATCAGTGTGCCAGCGAACCCGAATACAGCGTGCGTCGCCTCGCCTGTGATGCTGCTCGTCAATCCGCTACGAATCGCATAATACGCCCGAAATATTTCGGCGTGCGTATCAATAATATAGACGGTATCTTTTTGCTCGTTCTGCATTGTTCCTATGCTTACCTCCTAATCTGGGAAATCCCATTGACGCAAGGAGTCTGATGCTGACAAGCCTGCCTCCTGTCCGAGCGCGAACGCAGTCGCGATTAGGTTTCGCTCGCCAGAGATGATGTCGCCTGCGGCAAAGAGCCCGAGAATCGGTTCACCGCTGTTGTCTAACATCTGCATATCTTCGTTTGCGACAATCAAGCCTTCCTCATCTTTCTGATAATCCCACTCCTCAAGAAACTTCGTATTCGGGATGAGTCCTTCATCGACGAGGAAACCGTGGAAAAACAATTCGCTCCCATCGACCATCTCAAATCCCAAGAGATTCGTTTTTTCGCCAATATGCCGTTTAATCTTGGTCTCAATGATATTAATTTTGCGTGCTTTCACCTGTTCCAACACGGGTGGCGACATACCGTGCGGTCTACCGTTTGTTAGAATTGTAATTTTATCCGTGAAATCTTGTGCCCCAATCGCTGCCTCGTAGATATAGTCACCAACCCCAAGGAGTGCGAGATGCTCGTTGACGTGCAGATGTCCATCGCAACGGATACAGACGTGCCACCCTTTTCGGTTGCCTGCATAGCGGAATACCGTGGCATACTGCTTATATAAACGCTCAGCATTGGGATCAAATTCAATATCGGGCCACTTATCATCAAACCCAGCGGCAACGACAACGGTGCGGGATTTAAAAGATACCATCTCCAGTGATGTGTTTTTTTTCAGGGTTTTTGTGGACGCTTCGAGTTCAAATAGGTCGCCGTTTCGTGTGAGTTTTGTAACCATTCCGTCGCGTATATCGATGCCGGTCTTGCGTTTCTCCGAACCGAGCATGAAATCGACGACAGGTCGGTTCTCCATCCATTTCATGAGTTCTTTCGCAAAGTTAGGTCCAATGATACCCGGAAAGACCGGAGCATCCTCAATTTCTACGGACTTTGACCAGTAAGCGCGACCTCGATTAAAACTCACCTTTCCTGAGTGCAGCACCAAAACGTGCCGCATCTGATGGCTCGCTGAAACCGCCGCTTGCGCGCCAGCGGGTCCCGCGCCGATCACCGCAACGTCGTAAATCGTTTCTCGCATGATTTTCCTCCTTTTTTCTAATTTTCCTTGCGGTTAAACAATGATCGTTGTGTCCATTGCGTATGTTTTTCAAATCCGCCTGCGCCGTTGTTGCAGGCTAAGGGTTTCATGTTTTCTTGCAGGAACGTCAAAATTCCCAAATCCAGTATAGATTTAACCAGAAACCCGCTCGTAATGGAATGGAGAGCGGCCCAAAAGCAATAAATTAAAATCCATATTTTTTCCACTTTTCATCGACCAACGCAATTACCTCGTCAGACATTTGTATCTCCTGGGGCCATTCGCGCTGATACCCTTCCTCCGCCCATTTCGTTGTCGCATCAATCCCCATCTTCGATCCCGCACCCATAAGTGGTGCCGCATGGTCCAGCACATCAACAGGTCCCTCGACAATCGTCACATCTCTTTTTGGATCGACGTTGCTTCCGACATAAAAAAGCACCTCTTCGACATTCTGAACATCAACCTCTTTATCGACAACGATGATAATTTTACTGAACATTAACTGTCCGAGTCCCCACAGACTGTGCATAATCTTCTTTGCCTGGTACGGGTAGCGTTTGTCGATAGAAATCAGGGCAAAATTATGAAATACACCAAACAACGGTAGATTCATATCGACGAGTTCCGGCAGTTGCGTTTTAATCAACGGCATGAAGATCCGCTCAGTCGCCTTGCCCATGTAGCAATCCTCCATCGGCGGTTTACCGACGATGATCGTCTGATAGATCGGATTTTTCCGATGCGTAATCGCCGTGATGTGAAGGAGGGGATACTCATCTGCCAAGGAGTAAAATCCGGTGTGGTCGCCGAAGGGTCCTTCTATGCAGGTTTCGTTTGGCTCGATGTACCCTTCAATCACGATGTCCGCATCTGCAGGCACGAGCATGTCAATCGTTTTCGCAGGCACCATCTCCACATTCGATTTTCGGAGAAACCCAGCGAAGAGAAGTTCATCAATCCCAGATGGCAGGGGTGCCGTGCCGATGTAGGACATCACGGGATCTCCGCCGAGTGCGATTGCGACGGGCATCTGTTGCGCTGCTTGCCGATATTCGCGATGATGCGAAGCACCGTCGTGATGAATCTGCCAGTGCATCGCTAAAGCATACGGCGTTATTTTCTGTAAACGATAGGTACCGACGTTTCGTTGACCCGTTTTCAGACTATGCGTGAAAACTTGGGGTAAGGTGATGTATCTATCGGCATCAAGGGGCCAGCATTTGATGAGTGGCAACACATCTAAGGACGCCTCCTCGCCTGTAAGGACGACCTCTTGACACGCCCCTTTTTTCACCGTCTTGGGGGGAAAGTTCGTCAATTGCGACAGCAGTCGGAGAATCTTTATCTTATCGAGGAGGGAATCCGGGGGTCCCAATTTAATCATCCCCTCAATTTCCGCCGCAATCTGTCCGAGATCGTCGACTCCCAGAGCCATCGCCATCCGTTCATAAGAGCCGTAGGTATTGATCAGGAGCGGCATTCGACTGCCTTCAACCTTTTCAAAGAGAAGCGCAGGACCGCCTGCTTTGCTCACCCTATCGGTGATTTCGGCGATTTCCAAATCCGGGGATACAGTTGTTTTAATCCGTTTGAGTTCACCTGCTCGATCCAATGCTTTGACGAACTCTGCGAGGCTATTGTATGCCATTTTTTTCTTATCCGCTCCTTGGACTGCGCGCTGTCCGGACGAGGTAACCTCGCCCCTTCACGTTTCGCGCAGGGTTTCAGTTAATTTTTCATGTCTTTATGATGATTCAGTTTAGGGGTGCTATGTCTATAGAGTTCTCACTCAACCACCAATTTACCAGAAATCTGTTTTAGTCCTTGCTGGTAGTTCCGATTTTCTGGTTCAAGTTCCAATGCCTTTCGGATCGCTTGCTCCGCCTGCGGATAGTCGCCACGCCGAAAATTAATGAGTGCGAGTGTATTGTAATAACTCGCGACGTCTGGGTTCAAGCGGATAGCTTCCTCGGCATAACGCCGAGCGGTGTCTAAATCTGCTTTCGCTTGACGCGCATAACATATACTCAAGTTGTGATATATCTCAGGATCGTCGGGCTTAATTGTGAGAATCGTCCGGTATGTATCAATCGCTTCCGCATAACGCTTCTGTTTCCGTAGGATTGTCCCAATCTTTAGATGTGCTTCTAAAAATTCGGGTTCCAGCGCGGCTGCGCGCCGGTAATGTTCCAATGCGGATTCCGCATCATTCTGACTGAAATACGTCAAACCGAGTCCGGCGTGTGCCTTAGCGAAATTCGGTTGGAGTTCCAACGCCTTCTGTTGTGCAGTAACGGCTTCCGAGTGTCTCCCCAGCATCGTGTAAGCCATACCCAAACCGTTATAGGCAGGCACAAGTTGTGGATTCATACCGAGGGCTTTCTGGTATTCCGAGACCGCTTTCTCGTAAAACCCGTTTTTGAGATAGAGCCTCGCAATGTTGGCAAGGATCTGGGCGCGTTCAGCTGTCCCTTGCGTCCGTTGCAATGCACCTCGCAACTCGTGCAGAGGGGTCAGTGTCGCCTTGCGCTTCTCGAAGAGTGCCATCTGTTCACGCGCTGCAGACCGATTCCCGGCGCGGAGGTGTGCTTGCGCGAGGTTATAGAGTGCTTCAACTAACGTCTCATCGTGTTTGTATGCCGTCCGATACGATGCAATCGCGTCGGTCCACCGCTTTTCCTGTGCGTGGAGGAGTCCTAACTGATAGTGTGCAGCTGCGAATTCCGGGGCAATGACAACCGCGCGGTGCTGATGTTCTATCGCTGCGGAACGTTCGCCACGTTTGCTATAGACATTTCCGAGTTGATGGTGAATCATCTCATCGTTCGGATCCAAGGCGACCGCCACTTTGTAAGCGTCAAGTGCTTCGGTGTAACGATGCATGTTCACGTATGCACTCGCCAAAGCCGCGTGGGTATATGCCCAATCCGGAACGGACACAATCGCACGCTGGTATGCCGCAATGGCATCCTCAAATTTCTCAAGTCCGGTATATGCCAACCCCAAACCGTAGTAAGCGGTGGAAATATCTGAGTTGCGTCCAGTCGCTTCGTTTCCGGGAACTGCGCTCGCTTCCATTGATGCTATAATGTGATGATACGAATCAGCCGCTTCTGTATAGGCCTCAATTTGGAGGTACACCTTCGCGAGTTGCAGTCGAGTCTCTATCCGAGTGCCATCAACTGCCAGTTCTGCCTTATAAGCACGAATCCGTGTTGCGATGTCCGCAGAATCTGTTTCCTGACAAAATGAATCCAGAGTTTGCCAAAGAGCAAGGTGGCACACGAGGAGTGCCACCAACACGATTGTGTAAGAGGAAAGTATCCGTGCCACTTGCTACCGTCCCAGCGGTCAACTACCCAAGCCTAAAGACTTGGGCTTGTTAAGAGCGTCAAACAGCAATAGCTGTGTTGCTTTCTTAAAGCCCGACATCTTTGTTGCTTCGTTTTTGTTTCTCGTTTCATAGAGGTTGGTAACCCAACGCTCTCCACGAAAGGCAGCAGCTGCCTTAAAAAGTATGTTAAGTGCAGCGTTGTGGTCTCGGTCTAACGAAGTGCCACAAAAACTACAATTGAAAGTTCGTATCGCCAGCGAAAGTTTCTTTGGCGATTTCTGACCGTAACACGAGCAAGTTTGTGACGTATTCTTGGGATCAACTTGGTGGAAGTGCAAACCGTCTCTTTCGGCTATGTCCGCACACCACTGAAAGAACTTCGCCCAAGACGCATCCGAAATGCTTTTGCTGAGGTGTTTATTCTCAACCATATTGGAGACTTTGAGATTCTCCGCAATCAGGACATTTTTATTCTGATGGTGGTAGAGTTTGTAGACAAGTTTTCCGATAAAGTCTTTGCGTTTGTTCGCAGTGCGTTCATGGTGCAAAGCGAGTGTGTGTTGTTGTTTCTGCCAACGCTGGCTCCCTTTTTTCTTTCGAGAAAGGTCTTTGGAGTATTTTCGGAGTAAGCCCTCTGCTTGACGATACCAACGCGGGTTATCTTCCTTTTCGTCTTCGGAAGTCGTCAGATAGTGCGTTGTGCCAACGTCAACAGCGATCGCATCCGTCGGCTCAACTTTCGGGGTATCGGGGAGTTCACAGGTAATATGAGCATACCAGCCACTTGCTTTTTTGACGAGCGTGACTTCTTTTGGGTCACCTTCAAGCCGGCGGTGCATGTATATCTTGACTTCTCCGAGTGTTGGCACTTTCAAACGGTCGTGTTTCCATGCTGTCTCTCTGATAGGGTTCTGGCGAACACGTATTGTTTGTTTCTCAGCGTCTTTCGTCTTTGGACGAATAACTTTGGTATATTTGCGGAGACTCCACGTCAGAGAACGGACACGCTTTTTGTAGCGAGGGTAGCCTTTTTTCTCCGCACCTTCTTTACACCGCCTACGGAACGCATCAAAAGCTTTGTCAACACGTTTGAGGATGGACACTTGGAAATCTTGAGGCACTTCCCGGAAATCGTCATATTTCTCACGGGCAACCTTCAAAAGATGTTCCTGGTCATATCGCGAAACGAAACGACCTTCTGTCTCATAGGCATGTTTGCGATTGTTGCGCGCGGAATTCTGAAGTTCACAGAGATGGTCAAGCCATCCTAATACTGTTTGTTCCTGTGTTTTTGTAGGATATACAGGATACTCAAAGGTTAATTTCATGGTATATCAGGTATCAGGCGTTTATCCCCTTGTTAGTGGGAGGCAAGCAGATAATCAAGCGATTACCCTAACAATGCTTGCCAACCTGATACTCTTAATTATATCACAATTTCGGACCAAACGTCGAGGAAAAATGAACGTTTTGGTCCTTTCCAAGAGGGCGGATTTTCCTCCCAAAGATAAATCTTTGGGAAACTTCCAATCCGTAAAGTAGGTGAAATGGAAACACCGCCTAAAAACGTTGTTTGAGTCGTCCCCACGTGGTAGCCAATTTATTCTGCGGCTCCACCGGCGTAAGGCCGGCGATAGCATCTCCGGAGACCGTGACATCATCGAAACTCGCGGCGGTCTCCCATGCCCAGACACCGGCTTGACCAGCCGCGTATCCAGCACCGGTTTCATCCTTGAGTTCGCCCTGCTCTTCACCGTTAATCCAGAGTTTCATTGAATCGCCTTCCACGACGACCCGCATGTCAAACCATTCGCCGTTTGCGATGGTGACATTAGATCCGGGGAGTTCACCGATCTTGTCGCGCGCATCCCATGCCCCTGTCTTATGTCGCCAAAGTTCTGTCTTGTTATTTGGGACATTAAGATAGTAGACGTAGTATTCCATTTCGCTTTGAGCGCGATAAACAACACCCGCCCAGTTTCCTTCATCAAGTCGAACTTTCGCCTCAACGGTGTAATTTTCCCATGCAGCGTCGCCGACGAGGGAGTGCTCGGCTCTACCGCCCTTGGCGAGTTTGTATATGCCGTCCTCAACGCTCCAAGAAACATTAGCGGGTGTCCAGTCGTCTGCTTCTGATTCAAAGGACCAAGTTTGTTCGCCTGCAAAAGCGAAGGAGGCGACGAGTACGAGAAAACAACAACTGACAACAGCTGAAAAAAGATATTTCATATAATCGCTCCGATTGTAGTAGGGGCGGGGTTTCCCCGCCCGTTACCAATGAATAATGTGCATATTTAATACTCAAAATTGCTTATGGCGGGATTAAAAACCCCGCCAGCGAGAATGGACGATTCTGTCCCTAAAACGTCTGAGGTAGAACCGTCCAGAAATTAGTAGACCCTTTTGAGACGTCCCCATGTCGTGGCAAGCTTGTCATTCGCATCAACGGCAAGGGTGTCTATGACGTTATCACCGGTAATCATGACGTCATCAAAACTCGCGGCGGTCTCCCATGCCCACACACCGATCTTGCCAGTTTTGTAGGTGTCGTCTTTCTGTTCACTCTGAAGTTCACCGTTAATATGCAGTTGAAAGATACTGCCTTTAGCGATTACTTTGACATCATACCACTCTTCGTTCTCTATCTTCACTTTTTTAGTGGCGGGAATATTACTCGTAATCGCTTGACGTGTATCCCATGCCCCCTTGCCATGCCTCCAAAGCTCGGACTTGTTGTTCGGAACGTTCAGGTAATAGACGTAATATTCATGCTCACTCTGTGCTCGAAAAACGAGACCTGCCCAATTATGCTCATCCATTCGAATTTTTGCTTCAACGGTGTAGTCGTCCCAGTCCTCTTCACCGACGAGGGAGTGTTCAGCTTTACCTCCCCTCTCGACTTGGTAGATTCCCCCCTTGATTTCCCAGTTCCCGTTCGCGACTTTCCAGTCATCGTGTTTTTCCTCAAAGTCCCACAATTGTGTCCCTGCGAATGTTGGTAGCGAAAACGCGACCCCCAGAAGCACAATAAGACTCAAGGTGGTTAACTTTGAGAATCCAATAGCCGTTCTCATGTTTTCTCCTCCTGTTTTCTGTTGATACAATGTAGCACTCACCAACACATTTCCTACCATCATAACGATAGCAGAAACTACATAAATAGAATACCCTTAAAAGATAATAAAGTCAATATAGTTTTCAGCAATCGGCAATCAGCGGTCAGCGATCAGCGGGCGAAGTTGCTGGAGAAACACCGTTTTGCTTGGGCGTTTCTTAAGTAAAAACACACATCCCCGTGGCAGCAGTTTCCTTTGTGGCTGACCTCTCCTAATTGCTGAATGCCTCTGACCACAATAACGCTTGCATCTAACCCTATTATCGTGTATGCTAAATAGTATTTGGATATCCTTAGGCTCTATCCATCATAAAACTATAGAATAAGAAAGGAAAACACTTTGCGTATAAGGATTTTAATCACACTTTTTATTGTATGTTTTGCTGTAATAGAGACAGCATCCGCGGCATTGAAAGTCGGTCTCATCTATGATGTCACCGGACGCGGCGATCTCTCATTCTGTGATGCCGCTTACGCAGGCGCGAAAAAAGCAAAAGACGAATGGGGATTCAAACTCACAGAGGTTACCCCAAGCCTCAGCACGGACACCGAGTTGACGCTCCGTAGGCTCGCTAAACTGAAATACGATCTCATCATCGGGGTTGGTTTCCTTTTTCAAGAGCCGATGAACCGCGTCGCAGGCGATTTCCCAGAGGTCAAGTTCGCGCTCATCGACGCAATCATAGAACAGCCCAACGTCGCGTCGCTGACCTACCGAGCACACGAAGGCACATTTCTCGCAGGTGTCATTTCTGCGTTGAAAACGGAGACAAAACAGATAGGTTTCATCGGTGGGATGAAGGTGCCACTGGTTGAGGCTTTTGAAATCGGCTATCGTGCCGGTATTAAGGCAACAAATCCTGATCTTGAACTGGTAGCGGATTACGTAGGTGTTACACCACAAGCGTTCAACGATCCAGCGAAAGCCAAAGAACTCGCCCTCTCGCAATACAGCCGAGGAATAGATATTATTCTTGCGGCGGCGGGTGCAAGCGGTCTCGGTGTTCTTGAGGCGGCAAAGGCGACAGAAAAATCTATCATTTGGGTTGATTCCAACGGTAACGACCTCGCCCCCGGCTTGGTGCTCACGAGTGTCATTAAAGGCGTGGAAATATCGGTTTATGAAACGATAAAGAGCGTCCAAGAAGGGAATTTCTCTGGCGGTTTGAAGGATTATGGACTTAAAGAAGGTGGCGTCGAGTATATCGTTGATGATGTCAACCGTGATCTTCTCTCGGACGAGATTCTGGAACAGGTCGAGGCATTTAAGGCGAAAATTATCGCTGGCGATATCGTTGTTCCACACGAACGGCAATAAAGATGGCACATACACCGATCATTGAGATGCGTGGCATCAGTAAACATTTTGGACGAGTGCAGGCAAACGATGCTGTAGATTTCACGCTCCATCGCGGTGAGATCCACGCGATCGTTGGCGAAAACGGGGCAGGCAAATCTACACTGATGAAAATTCTCTACGGTCTGTATCACCCCGATGCAGGCGAGATTTTCGTTGATGGACGCGCTGTGACTATCCCTTCACCACGGCGCGCAATGCAGCTCGGTTTGGGAATGGTGCAGCAACACTTTACGCTTATTCCGGTTTTCACGGCTCTCCAAAACATCGTCCTTGCTAAAGAACCTCGCAAATTCGGCGCGTTTCTCGATTACCAACAGGCAGGAGAACAGATCGCCGCACTTGCCGCGCAACTCGGTTTCGATGTGCCATTGAACATACCTGTCGAATCCCTGCCAATTGGGACACAGCAACACACCGAAATTCTGAAAGTCCTCTATCATGGTGCAGACATCCTCATTATGGATGAACCGACAGCCGTGCTCGCACCGCAAGAGGTTGAAGGACTTTTCAATTGTATGCGCCGCCTCAAAAGCGAGGGAAAAAGCCTCGTTATCATCACGCATAAACTCGATGAAGTGATGGCGATTGCCGACCGCGTCACGGTAATGCGACGCGGACAAGCCGTCAACTCTTGTCCGATTAAAGACACCGATCCGACGACGTTGGCGGAAATGATGCTCGGTGAACCTGTTATCCCTACCTCTGTGACGCGGGAGCAGACCATAGGCGCAACACCTCTGCTCCGTTTGGAGAACGTCACGCTTTCAGGAAATGCTGATAGCACAAGAAGGCATAGATGGAAAAAGGTACTGGCAAATAGCGCGTCCAACAAACGACATCTCAACGGAGTGAATCTTGAAGTGTTCCCTGGTGAAATCGTCGGCATCGCAGGTGTGGAGGGGAACGGACAGTCAGAACTTGTTCAGGTCCTGACGGGGTTACGGCAGATTGATAGTGGCACGTTCACGCTTAACGGAGAACGGATCGCGCACGTCCCTGCCGATAGACATCGACACGGTATTAGTCTGAATGACCGAATTGACGATAACTTCATTATTGGACATCATAAACACAACCAATTCTGCCGCTACGAGTTGCTTCAGCGAAAATCCATTCAACGGTATGCCCTGAACGCACTCGACAAATACCAGATTCGTGTTGGAGATATCACCGATCCGATTCGGACCCTTTCCGGTGGGAATCAGCAGAAGGTCGTCGTCGCTCGCGAGTTAGAGGCGCGTCCTGAAGTCATCATTGCGGCACACCCAACGCGCGGCTTAGACATCCATGCCGCGGAATTCGTCCATACACGGCTCATTCATGCCCGCAACCGCGCTAAAGCCGTTTTACTCGTCTCCTCTGAATTAGATGAGTTACTTTACCTGAGCGACAGGATCGCAGTGATGTACGACGGCGAAATTGTCGGCGTTGTGAAGCCTGCAGAAACAAACAAACAAGAGTTGGGTGCCTTGATGCTCGGTTTAAATTCAATTCACCTGACCGAACCGCAAGGTATAATTAAAAAATGATCATTGATTCACATACCCACGCATGGCCCCGGTGGCCCTATCAACCGCCTGTTCCCGATGACGAAAGTCGCGGCAAAGTTGAACAACTGCTCCACGAAATGGATCTGCACGATGTCGATAAAGCTGTGCTTGTCTGTGCCCGCATTGATCGGAACCTCGAAAACAACGATTACGTCGCCGCATGTGTCAAACGCTATCCCGAGCGGCTCATCCAATTCGCCGATGTGGACTGCTCGTGGACAGGTACGTATCACACGGATGGTGCTGCTGATCGGTTGAAAACTGCCGCGGAAACGTATGCCCTCAAAGGTTATACCCACTACCTCAGAGGTGATGACGATGGGAGTTGGTTCTTTTCAGAAGAGGGACAACGTTTCTTGCAGACAACAGCCGACCTCGGACTCATTGCCAGCATCGCTATGGGGAGCCATCAGCACGAGGCACTCCGAAAACTCGCCGCCCAGTTCCCGACTGTGCCATTTCTGTGCCATCACATGGGTGGTGCGCGAGCCGGTGAAGAGCATCCGTATCCGCAACTCAAGCAGGTCCTTGCCTCGGGGGATGTGCCGAACATTCATATCAAGATGTCGGGGTTCGCTTACGTCTCACAGGTCCCATGGGATTATCCTCAGTCAGACACACACTGGATTGTGCGTGCCCTCTATGAACATTTCGGTCCCGGTCGTCTCTGTTGGGGCTCCGACTACCCGGTGGTCCGCAATTTTATGACCTATCAACACGCCCTTGAGGCGTTCAGAACACACTGTACGTTTATCCCAGAGGTAGACAAAGCGGAAATTTTAGGTGGAACGCTCGAGCGTCTACTTGAGAATGCTGGCAAGTGATACCGTCAGGGCAGAGAGGATGTCAGACGCGCAATTTGAGAAAAAAGTTGCTTTTTTAATTAATTTAAGGTATAATAACGGTTAAGGTTAAATTGGTATAGTGTTACTACTGCGTTTAGTAAGGTGAATCCCTAAATAAAACGGAGAAATCAAGATGAGAAATATCTTTGTTTTGACGGTACTCGCGCTGACCTTCATAGCGGGTTTCGCTTTCGCTACTGAGTCACCGACCGTGCAAGGCGAATACATTGAAGCCCGTTCCGCGAGTGTTTATGTTGGCGCATGCCACTATGGTTCCGAATTTGTGGAAGGTGGCAGAGAGGCAACGGCCGTCTGGAACATCCAGACTGGAACTTGGAACGACGTTTCGCTGGAGAACTTAACCGTCGTTGCTGTTATAAGTGCGAAAAACAATTTGGCAATTGAGACCAAGACCCGTAAGAGCGTGTTATACATGGATCCGAGCACTACGACAGAGCAGCGCGCCGCACTCAGTGACCTACTCACGACGAAATACGCTGATGTTTTGGGTGAAGTCGTCGCAACCCAAACCGCTTCCATTGAATTCACGAAAGAAGGTACTAAGTATGATGTAACCGTTGGTGAAGTTCTCAAACTTTCTGCCAACCGTTATCCGTGTGCTGGATGCACACAGCCCCATCAAATCTGGTACAAACCGCTGACAACGATTCAGAACGCCATTGTCGGTAAATCTGAAGTCTATCGCTATAAAGACACACACCTCCCGGTGACGTGGCAGCAAAGCGGTGCAGAGAACAACGTCTTTGTCGGCGACTTCTCTATATAAAGCATTGATGTCTGTAGTTGCCTATGGTAACTACAGACACCCCTTACGCTCTCCAGAATCGTGATTTTTAACTTATTCCTTCCATTTCTTCTCTCAACGCCTGAAGAATTTGAACGGCACCGCACACGAATTGGATCGGTGCTACGTTATGCGCAACGCGAGGGGAAAGTCCTCTATGCAAGCGACTGATCGACTCGCAGATACCGCCCGTTGGCTCCGCATGGTTTCAAGCGGATATGAAAAACGGAAACCCAAACCAAGTGATTACTGGATTCAAGCCGATTTAGAAAATGTCTGATATTTGCGCTTATCGGACCTTTTTGATGCGTCCCCATGTGGTTGTGAGCTTGGCTTTAGGGTCTACGGGAAAACTATCATCGCCGAAGAACTCAATCTCGCCAATTTGAAAGTACGCCCCAGCCGGGTTCGATGCGGTGTCAAAAGTAACATGCCGAAAAAAACTATACCCGGTTTTTTGAACGTCGTAATCTTCTCCTGCCTCAAAAAGGACAACTTGCAGTCGCTGATCCCAAAAGCTCTTTCCGTCGTGAGCATAGATGGTCGTAAACTTCTTGCCGTCGTTCGACCCCTGAACCTCCCACACTGTAGGGTCCCTCGGAGGAACATCGTTCGCTGAAGATACGGTGAAGTGTGTCAATGCGTACTGCTCCTCAAACTCAGCTGTCACGTGTAGACCTTCTTTCGGAATGCCACCCCCACGTCCGCAGCACCATTTCTCATTGCTAGGACCAAGGCGGTTATCGAAGACGTTAAACGCAAATTCACCGCCCGCGAATCCGGGTTCATCGTTGGCTGAGAAAGTGGCGTTGTAACCTTTATCTGCTTCAGGTTCACCATCGTCTTCTGGGTCGGTGAGGTCTCCACCTAACAGTGAATCTGTTCCTGTTCCCAAGACTTCCTCCGCCTGTGCCATGTCACTCGCGCCGATAACAAAACAGACTATCATCAACACAAATCCTACGAATACCAACATAATTTTCATGCGGTTCAATCTCCTAAAAAAGTGAATCTCACGTTTACGTGAGTTTCCCACTTCTTATATAACTCTAAAATGTACTAATAGAATAACACATACGTAATCCCATTTTCAAGGAAATGAACGGAATCTTTCAAGGCATTGCATACCAAACACCGTTCAGTCGAGACGTGCTGATCATCGATGAAAATTAGTAGACCGATTCATTTTCCGACTACATCCATATTTCCTCGCCACAACCCTTGCATCTCCTTGCACGTTTCCAAAAGTACTTCTAACCTTCCTTCCGCTTCTATTCTTCCGCCCTTGAGGACAATAATATTATCGGCGTGTCGTAAGGCAATAGGGCGATGTGATACGACAAGGTACGTGCTTGCGGGTAAACTATTTGAAATCGCCTCGCGTCGTTCAAATACCCGGCTCCATAACTTTTGCTCTGTTTCCACATCAAGGGCACTGGAAAGATCGTCAAATACCAACAGTTCAGACGCACGCACAAACATTCGCGCCGCTGCTGTTCGCTGTAGTTGCCCACCGGAGAGTCTAACACCCCTGGGACCAATCACCGTATCCAGTCCACTTTCAAATGTTTTCAGATCATCTTCCATCACAGCTGCCCAGATCGCAGCCGGAAGATTGACGTTATCTTCCGGGAGCCCCATCAGAATATTCTCTTGAAGGGCATCGCTGAAAAGTCGTGGGGCTTGGGGAGTGTAAGCACAGCGTGGGGGTACGAGGAACGATGCCGCATCCACGATGGGTTTACCATTCCAGTAAATGTTTCCAGTGTCTCGAGGGAGATGCCCCAATAGGACCTCCAAAAGCGTCGTTTTACCCGAACCGACGCGTCCGGTGATGACAGTAACAGTACCGGCTTTTAGGCTGAGGTCGATATTTTCAATCCCACGTCCCGTATCTGGATAGTGATAGGTTACCCCTTCGACTTCAAGGCGGTTTAGGCGATGACTTCTGTTTTTGACAATGAAGGGAACGTTCGGAAAGTTACCGCGTAGGTATACCGGTCCAAGCCTAAGTAGTTTCTCTCGCGTATCATCAGCTGTCAGTTCAGAGAGTCGTTTCAGAGAAACGTCTGCCTGCTTGAATGCTGCTAACAAACGTCCGAGCCAATTGGCAAACCCTAACACCGAAACCTGCCCGAGTGCGATGTAATTAACAAACAGTGCGAAATCGCCTACGGTAAAAACGCCGCTTCTCATCATCTCGCCAGCCAATATCAAAATCACACCCATCGCTAAGTTGATTGTTGTCAAATTCATCGAAGTTAGCAATTGGTTGAAAAGGTTCTCTTTGATAACAGCCTTGCGTCTTGCCTCGCTGAGTCCATCAAAATAATGAACGGCATTCGCCTCGGTGGTTGCCACCTTGATCGCTTGTGCTGCCCCGAAAAGTTCGCCGAGAAAGCCAGTGACACGACCTGTGGCTTCGCGGTTCATTCGTCGATACGTTTGAATCCGCTGACCCAACCCGTTTGTCAGGGCTACAATTGCTATCATCGGTAAAAACGCAAACAGAGTGATGAGAGCGTTGACACGCAATAGCACAACCAACGCAATGAGAGCAGATAGCGCGTGTCCGCTCAATTCAATAACGATTGTGATCGGAGCGACCACCCCTTGCGTGTCATCATCAAAGCGGTTGATTATCTCGCCGGGTTTTTGCACAGAATGGGTATCTGCGTCTTGCAGGAGGGATTTGAACACATTCCTGCGAATCAGTGTTTGAAGTTTACCCTCAAAGTAAGCATAGGTTGCAGCATAACTTTGTTCAAATATTTGGATAGTCAACCGCGTGCCCAAGAAGAGAATCACCAAGGTCCACAGATCGAAACCGACCGGTGTTTCACCTGTCAAGGCGTTAAAGAACTCGCGTATGATTAACCCAATGAGAAGTGGTAGACGATAATAAGCCAGGGAAAAAATGAAACTGAGACCATACAACAGCGGACTAAAACGTATCAGCCGCCAGAAATAGTGTCGTTTCTTTTCATTGTTCAGCGGTAGTGTTTTCACGCCAGGAACTCCTCTAACCCCGTTCGCAAGAGACCAAAAAGAATGGAATTGGGATTCGCTGCCAAGTTTTCATATTCCCCATATTCTCTGATTCGCCCCTCCTCAAGAATCATAATTTCGTCTGCCCGCTGCACGGTCGAAAGGCGATGTGCGATTATAATCGCAGTCCGATTTCTCAGGAGTGTGTCTATTGCGCGCTCAAGATGTCTTTCAGTCGCAGGATCCAGACGGGATGAGGCTTCGTCCAAGATTATTAATCCAGGATTTCTGAGGAAAACTCGCGTAAATGCCAACAGCTGCGCTTCGCCAGCAGAAAGTCCACCGCCACTTGGAGGCAGTTCTGTATCAAGTCCGTCAGGCAGCGTATCGTACCAAGCATCCAATCCCAGAGCATGGAGCCCCGCAAGGACTTGATCATCCTGAATTGTTCGATCGAACAAGGTTAAGTTATCTCGAACAGATGCCTGAAAGAGTTGGACTTCTTGTGTGACGATGCCGATGTGCCGTCGTAGGTCAGACAGTTGTAGGTTCTTTATGTCCGTGTCACCTAAGTAGATCGTGCCATTATCGGTGTCGTAGAGACGAAATAGCAGACGGGAAAGGGTGGTTTTTCCGCTTCCTGTGCGTCCGAGTAGCCCCAGAACTCTACCCGGACTCAGATGAAATGACAGGGTCTTGAGAATGGGTTGTTCCGGCTGGTAGGAAAAGGATATATTTTCGCACTCAACTGACAACGCGCCCGAAGGGAGAACCGCTCCTGGACCATCTTGGATTTTGGGTATGGTTTCCATAAGTCCCCGAACACGCCTTATGCTAACCTTAACCATTTGGAAGTCTTCTATCTGGCGTTGAATCCTGTTCAGGGGTGCATGCAACATCTGGAGATAATGGAGAACGAGGTAGACCGTCCCAATGGTAATAGCGTTGGCTTGAAATAGGTATGCGCTAAGCCCCATCACAATCGCGAAACCAACAGCAAATACAATGTTCGATATAGTCCATCCCACATCGGTGATAACGTCGGCTTTGAACTTTGATAGGACTGCTCGTCTCATGACCTCATGAAAACGACGCATTACATGAGCGATTGCGCCATTCGCCCGAATGTCTCGGAGTCCAGAAAGACGTTCCTCAAGAAAACTCGACAGATCGGCACTCGTTTGTCTCTCAACGTCCCAGTAAGGCTCAGAGATAAGCTGAGAGCGAATATGAACCATCAAATAGACCGTCACAAGGACTCCAAGGATCGCACTCAGTCGCCAGTCTTGGTAAAAGAGAACAATCAGTGTGCCAACTGACAACAGAATACCGCCCAATATCTCCATCACAAATTGCGAGAAAAAGTTGGCAAGCCTATCCACATCACCATCAACGCGTTCAATCAATTCACCGGGTGTATGGGTGCTATGGAAGGAAATATCCAATCCCAAGATATGAAGGGTCAAATCTGAACGTAGGCGGTTGGTTGTCCGCCAACTCACATCACTGCTGACGTATACTGAAAAGGCAGATACAGCCTGATGAATCAATCCCACACCAATAAATAGCAGTCCAGCTTGAATCAATTTCTGTAGTGCCTCAGTGGATCTCGCAGTATCAATGAAATGACGCACGATTAGTGGGTTGATGAGTTGTAGACCGATACTGCTAAACAAGAGCAGTGTCATCAGCAAAACCCTTGGCCATTGTGGTTTAAGGTAGTCAATAAGTAAGGTCCAATATTGACTGTGTCCTATTTTCATATACTATGTCTTTCTAATGAAGCAGAAACCTGTCCTTTCGTTTCTTGGAGGTTTTTCATATCTGGCTCCTCGCAGCGCGTGCCGAAATAGAGCACATTCTCATCGTATATAACCCTGACTTCAGTGTTTAATTCAGCTTGTACCGATCAAGTAGAGGAGATTAGGGTTGTAAAACACAAGTATAGAATGAGAAAACGCGGAAAAAGTTGAGCAGTTCAAATCCTTTGGGCGTACTCTGTGAACAAAAAGCCGGGTGAAAGTCTGCTTATACCACTATTTACATAGAGACGTTACCAGAGAAGAAATTGATTGAATATATGGAGTATCCTATTGTATACTAAGTATTAGAGTTTACGGAGTATACAACTCAGAAACAACAAAGAAACTAAAAGAAAAAATGAAGGGAACACGAATATTAAAGGAGAATGAGTGAGCACAAAAACAATATCAAAGAAACGCAAGTTTAGACTGACACCTGAAGAACGATCCTCTTGGAACGAAAACGGATACTTTGTCCGTTACGACGTTTTCACCGAGGAAGAAAACAACATTTTAGCGCAAATCGCTGATGACATTGTTGATGGAAAACGATCTTTCCCAGACTATCATATCTTTGAAAACGCTTTAGTCAGGGACGGTACAGTCGAAGCACAAGGTGTCTACGCGATGCACAATATCCAATATGTGAGTTGTAATTGTCCAGAATTCCTTGCTCGCACGCGTGATGCTCGTCTCACCGACCCCGTTGTTGACCTCCTCGGTCCAGATCTCCTCGGTCTCAACAATCTCTATATTTGGAAACCTCCGAAAATTGGCTTAGGGTTCCCGTGGCACCAAGATAAATGGTATTTTAACCATCAGTATAAAACCGGAACGACAGTCGCCACATGGACTGCTATTGATGATGCCGATGAAGATAACGGGTGTCTGTACGTTATTCCCGGCAGCCACAAGTATGGCGTTCGGGAACATGTTGAGCTTGGAGGTTCACAACAGGGAGAGTTTAAACAGGCGCAAGGTGCTCGTGATGAAGAGGGTGTTGCGATAGAAGTCCCTGCTGGAGCGGTCATCTATTTTAATAGTCAAGTCCTCCATAAAAGCACGGATAACCACAGTCTACGTTTCAGACGCGCAAACATAGCACATTATATCAGTGCAAAAGCAGAATGGACCTGTCCGGAGGCTGTAAATAAAAAACGACCGCCGATGTGGATTCGGGGTGAAACCTATCCCGGTATGGCAAATGAAGTTCAATGGGACGTTATACCGATTTTAAAATAGTACGTCGTAATGAATCATGCCATGTAGAAGTTATGGAAAGGAGCATGTATGGACAGAAATACGACTCTCCAAGAACGCAAATTCAGACTGACACCTGAAGAACGATCCTCTTGGAACGAAAACGGGTACTTTGTCCGCTATGACGTTTTCAACACAAAAGAAAACGACATGCTACGTCAAATCGCTGATGACATTGCCGTCGGGAAACGACCTTTTCCCATAGATAATATCGATCAAAACGCCTTGGTCAGAGACGGAACAGTTGAAGCATCGGGTATACATGCCATGCACAAAATCCATCATGTAAGTTGTTATTGCCCTGAATTCCTTGCACGTGTACGTGATCAGCGTCTCACAGATCCAATTGTAGATTTACTCGGTCCAGATCTCCTCGGTCTTAACAATCTGTATATCTGGAAAGTCCCCAAGATTGGCTTAGGGTTCCCATGGCATCAAGATAAATGGTATTTTAACCACCAATATAAAACCGAGATGACAGTCGGAACGTGGACTGCGATTGATGCAGCGGATCGGGACAACGGGTGTCTATATGTTATTCCGGGTAGCCACAAATATGGCATTCTTAAACATGAGGATCTTGAAGGCTCACAACAGAATGAGTTTAAAATAGCACGCGATGCAAGGGATGAAAATGGTATCGCTGTTGAAGTGCCACCTGGAGCCGTCGTTTGGTTCAACAACCAACTCCTCCATAAAAGCACGGATAACCACAGTCTTCGCTTTCGACGTTGTAATGTTGCGCATTATATCAGTGCAAATGCGGAACGTATCCCTAAAAAGGATGGCAAAAATGTCCGTCCTGTCATGTGGGTTCGAGGAGAAACATACTCAGAAAAGATGGAACCCGTCTATTGTGATGTTTTACCCATCCCAGCATCCGATTGAAAAGCGAAAAAGGAAAATTCAGGCACTACATCTTGTATTCAGAGGAGGATCGAAACCAGATGTCTTTCACATATAAGCAGTTGATGAAATCCTTGAAACCAATAAGTTTCACCAAGATTGCAGTAATGCTTGTTTTCGGTTTTACCCTTACCCCTACACTCACCGCCGAAACCCCCAATTTCCCGGAGCGAATGCCTATTGTTGAACGTCCTTTCTCGGATGACCCCGACAAATTCACTTTCGCTATTATTGGTGATAAAACGGGTGGAGGTTACGACAAGTGGCACGTGTTCGACCGCGCAGTAGACGAAATCAATGTCCTGAAACCCGACTTCGCCATTATGGTGGGCGATTTGATACAAGGGTATACGAGTGACGTGACGCAGGTCGAAGCGGAATGGAAAGAGTTCTGGCAACATCAGTCCGATCTGATAATTCCATTTCTACCACTGCCCGGTAACCACGACATTACAAATCCGATGATGTACGATTATTGGCAAAAACATCTCGGACGCACTTATTCAGCATTTACTTATAAAGGCTGTCTATTTCTCCTACTCAACACCGAGGAAAAACACAGTCTACCTGAAGGTAGTGAGGGTTGGACAGAAACGTGGTTTGGCGATGCCCAAGTCGCGTATATAACGGACGAATTGACACAGCACAAAGAGGTACGCCATACCTTCGTCATGTTACACAAACCCGCATGGCTACACGAAGACTCAGGCTGGTCCCAAATTGAGGAAGCACTCGCTGATCGAGCATATACTGTGTTCGCTGGACACTACCATAATTTGACATTACACACGCGGAACGACCAACGGTACTTCGTACTCGGCGCAACAGGTGGTGGATTCACAACGCGAGAAGTCCGGGAATACGGTGCTTTTGATCACTACAGTATCGTGACGGTGGATGGAAACGAAATTAATGTCGCGATTGTTGAACCTGGGAACATCTATCCTGCTGACCTATCGACCGCCGAGTTTAAAGCACGACTCCGAGAGTTGGTTACAATTCAGTCTGACCTTAAAGTTGAGAGGGAACACGCCTCATCTGGTGGAAAACTTGAAATCGCGTTGAAAAATAATTTGGAAAAGGAGGTCGATGTCGATCTCGTTTTCCATGAAAGTGAGAATTGGCAGACAGCACCGCATCAGCTCGCTTTCACACTCAAACCGGGTCAGGATGCAACAGGTAGTGTTGTGTTCTCCGCATCAACAGAGGCACTACTACCCTTACCGGTTTATGATTATTCCGTTTTATACGGTGGTGAACAACTCTACCGACGAACCGAAATGGTTTATCCCATCGAACCATCGGCGATGCAGCGGATTACCGATTGGATGCTTCTTGGGACCTTCAGGCTGGATGTTCCAGAGGAACTTGCGGCATCGAATATCGTTCCCACGGATTTCATCGCTGACACCCCACCCACATACCACACATCTGCTAATAAAACCTATCAAGGGAAGCATGGAGAGATCCAGTGGCAAGCCCATCAGGTTGAATCGGGATCCGTTAACTTGGATGGTGTCTTCAATAAGCCTGAGTGGGCATCCGCTTACGGCGTAACCCATATCAAGAGTCCTGATGCACGTAAGGTTTTTGCGGAAATTCGCTGGGGAAGCAACCTTGGTAGACTCTTTGTTAACGGTGTTGAGTTAACTACCGCGGCGAGACCTGGAGAGTATCTGTTTTACGGTAAAGTCTATGTTGAATTACCACTGAAAGTAGGATGGAATGCCATAACCGTCCACTCAGGGGACTACACTGGTGGCTGGAGTTACCAGATGGCGGTTGACAACACGACAAATGCCCTCCAATTCAGCGCCACTCCGGATTAAACCTCTCAATCCAATTTGGTGCAGTTTCCGATCTCTTTAGGATATCACATGTGCATTCCTTTTCGATCGGATCCGCACCTAAACCCTGAAACTTGACAAAAGGTTTCCTCTGCGCTATACTGGTGAACAATAGGACGATTCGCAACGGAGAAGGTTATGTCTTATCTTAATTCCGAACGCCACCGAGATTGGAAAACCAACGGCTACTTGAAAATCCCCGGCTTTTTCTCCTCCGAAGAGGTGAACGATCTACAAGCGTGGGTCTCTGAAATATCGGGCTGGGAACCGACGCCAGATAAGTGGATGCATCACTACGAATCCACGCCAGCCGGACCGCGGCTCTCCCGTTCGGAAAATTTCGTGCCGTATCACATTGGTGTGAAAGCTACTGTGACACGTGGCAAGGTGTTAGATGTGATTTCCGAGTTGATGGAAGAACCAGCGGTGCTCTATAAAGAGAAAATCAACTACAAGTACCCCGGTGGCGGTGGTTACGCGGCGCATCAGGACGCACCTGCTTATGAGTTCATCAAATTCCATATCACCTGTTTAATTTCGGTGGATTCAGCGACTCCTGAAAGTGGTTGTCTCTTTTTCGCACCGGGTAGGCACAATGAAGGGTTCATCGCGTTGGACGAAAAGGGATGTGTCGCCCCTGAAACCGCTTCAACGATGGAGTGGGTGGCTGTGCCGACAGATCCGGGTGACATTCTTCTCTTCGGTTCTTACATCCCACACAAGAGTCCAACAAACCGTTCAGACCAACCCAGACGTATTATCTATCTCACTTACAATGCCAGTTCCCAAGGCGACTGGCGCGATCAGTATTACGCAGACAAGCGGCAGGCTTTCTTGCAATACGCGACTGACGGATCAAACCGAGATAGACAAATTAGTAAAATCGCACATTTTCAAGGGAAATCAGTAAATCATGACTTTTGATAGCAAATCTCAGCTTTCAAGCGACATTGAAAAGTACATTGATCCAAGTCTCGCGCAGGAAATGAGAAACGGGACAGCAGAACGAAAGGTTGCCACACTGTTCAACTACATGGAAAAACGTGGACAGTCGTTCTACGATGAAGTCGTGACGCAGTTAGAGCACGCGCTTCAATGTGCCGCCCTCGCAAAGCAGAACGATTCAAGTCCTACGCTGATTACGGGTGCATTACTCCACGACATCGGGCATATCATTTTAGATGAGCACAATGCCGATAAAGCTTTCCTTGACACGGATCTGAGTCACGAAGAGGTCGGTGCACAGTATATGGAACCCTTCTTCCCGGACGCGGTTACAACACCGATCCGGTTGCACGTTCCGGCGAAAAGGTATCTGTGTACAACTGATGCTTCTTACCATGACGGGCTATCCGAGGCATCGAAAAGGAGTTTTATCGTTCAGGGAGGCATTATGTCAGACGAGGAGCGGGAGGCGTTTGAACGAATACCGCATTTCCGAGATGCCCTTACGCTACGGCGATGGGACGATCTTGCGAAGGTCAAAGGATTAGAGATCGCGAGGTTAGAAACCTACCGAGACATCGTGCAGCAGTGCTTGAGTGACGGATAAAACCGCTCTAAAAAATTTGCATTGTGGTGCTACCTATGATATACTACTGTTAGCAAAAGAAAAACAAATTAAGGAGACAGTTAGTGGCCTGGACAAATCGGCCCCTTGTACTTTATCACGGTACCACTAATACTGCAGCATCAACTATAAGCATACCTTCAGACTCAAGACTTCATAGTATTGACCTAACACTTTGTAACCCAAAGGCGGATTTTGGGCAGGGTTTCTACCTGACGACAGTTCTGACGCAGGCAGAAGATTGGGCAAACAGGCACACCAACCTACAACTTATAGTAGAGACTTACAAGCCAAGTCTAACGTGGAGATATAATAATGGCTGTAAAAGACCCCAATGTTCCCCTGCCTCGTCCTTATGTAGACGCATACTGGGAACTGGTACGTAGATGCTTGACAGACTTTTTTTCTGAACCGACAGATGAGGCGGATGCCTTACAGCAGCAGATTGAAAACTTGCCCTATGCACGACAGGATGTTTTCTATCATGGTGATCCCTTGGATCTTGCAGCAGGGCTTGCTGGCAAACAAGCAACCGAACGCCAACACGCTCAATTTCTACAGATGGTAAGAGCATACCGTCTTCCTGGATTCGGATGGTTAGATTGATGAGTTACGAAACAATTGAATCAAAATTTATTGCAACACCAGAAAAAGGCGAGGTATCCTCAATACTCATACGTCCGGACAACGCGAAATGGTTGCTCGTTCTGGGACACGGGGCGAGTACAAATATGCGACACTCAACACTCCAGACGATCGCCGAACGGTTAGCGGATATAGGTATTGCCACATTCCGTTATCAGTTTCCTTACATGGAACGGGGTGGAGGTGGGAGGGAGGCACAAGCAGTGGCTCTGGCAACCGTGCGATCTGCTGTGGCAGCCGCACACGAGGCAGCAGGCGATTTATCAATTCTCGTTGGTGGGCATTCCTATAGCGGACGTATGTCTTCACTTACAGCGGCAGAAGCCCCGATCGAACACGTCAGCGGTCTCGTATTCTTTGCGTTCCCGCTGCATCCTTCCGGAAGAGAGGGGACGGAACGCGCCGAGCATCTTGATGACGTTACTGTACCCATGCTATTTCTATCGGGGACCCGTGATAAGTTGGCCGTCCTTGATCTGTTGGAACCGGTCTGCGAAAACCTTGGGGACAAGGCGACCTTACACCTACTGGACACAGCCGATCACGGGTTCAAAGTGCTCAAACGCCGTAAAACGGAAGAAGATGTTTTCGTAGAGATGGCACGGGTGCTCAGTGAATGGATTGAAACGCTAAATTGATAAACTTACACCAAATCATACCTCGGTAGGTGCGGTTTCTAACCGCACTGAATTCCTTCCAAACACCATCTTCCCAGTCTTGTCAAGGCAGCATCCGATAACTGGTAGGTGCGGTTTCCCAACCTCGTTGGTTCTCTATCTCTTGTGGGAGGGAACTCTGATTCCCGACTTTGAGCTCCCCAAACCAGTAGGAAACCGAAAGCTAAATAGTCCTAATTTGTTTGATGCTTCCTTGACTTTGCTCTTGGGATGTGCTACACTTTAACCAACCAATCAGTGGCACATGGACGGTTGGAAAAGCCTACCGTTCACCGCGGAATGCTGTGTAATCCACCTTTAATTTAATCATCTTTCAGTATTGGGTTCCGAGAAAATGGGAAAGAAAAACAAAAAAAGACCACGCAAAAGAAAACGCTTAACAGCAGATCCCAAGCGTCAAGCAAATGATTCGCTAAGAGGGTATCGCTATCAGATTCTGCATAGTGTGAATGCTTGGCTGAACCTTGCTGATGATGAAATCCTTCGTCTGGAGGGTGTGGAGGATTTTGACATAGTATCAAATAATGCTGCGACGTTGGTACAAGTCAAGGACACGCGACGTAATGTCACGCTCAAGTCTAAAGCAGTAATTGAGGCAATCAATCATTATTGGGAATCCCGAGCTGAGCATCCTGACCTGACTGTAAAATTCCGTTTTATCACACGCTCCAAAATAGGCAAAGAACAAGGCAACCCATTTGGGAGGGACCAGCTAGGACTTCGTTTATGGAAGCGTTGTTCAGGTGATGAAGAAATTATTAAAAAAATCTCTGAGCTCTTACAAAATCAAGAAACAATATCAGATGAGGTAAAAGATTTTCTCAAACAAGCAGAATTCCAACAAATTTATGAACAACTCATAGAATCTATCACTTGGGAAACGGACAGCAAGGATGCAAGTTCCCTTGAGCGATCTATAAGCGATAAAGTGCTTTCTGTCGGCAAGCAATATTCTATTCCAATTCCATCTCATGATACCAAGAAAGTCGTTGATTCTCTTCTTGCAAAAGTCTTCACAGTAGCAACGCAACAGGAAAATCGAGTACTTACCCAAATGCACTTTCTGAAAATTTTTGAGGGACTAGTCTCTGAGAAGTATTCGCAGCGTCTGAAAATGTTAGCTGAACAGGCTGCAGTCCTTGATAATGCCAATATCGCGTTTATGGGAGGGAAATCCGATGTTACGATTCAATCTCTGTCTTCTATACAAACTGCTATACCACCTCTCTATCCTGATGCTTTCCGACGAACAGATCTACTCACAAACATCCAAGCTAAACTCCAATCTGACGGTATAGTTGTAATCCAAGGAGGAGTAGATAAGGGGAAGACAACCCTCGCAAAATTGACAGCAAATAATATAGATAGCGATTGGTTTTGGCTGAAATTTACAGATAAAGAGGCCTCTCAGGTCGTTCAAGACCTACAGCAACTTGATATTGCAATAAGCAATCGCTCTTCACAAGTCAACGTCGTCTTTGATGACCTGAATTTACAACCGCAAGAATTGCAAGGGTATGAAGAAGACTTGGGGGTCGTGGTTTATAGAGTCCTAGAGCGTGGCGCAAAATTGCTGATCACAAGTCAGCATGAACCACCCAATAACTTCATTCGCAGTCTTGGTTTATCATCGCCGGTGGTCATCCATGTTCCTAACTTTACCATATCCGAAATTGAACAATTTGCACAACAATTGGGGTGCCCTGCTGAAAAAGCAAAGACTTGGGCAAAATTGTTTCAATTCCCTACAAAAAGGCATCCGAGGCTTGTGCACGCTCTACTTACTCAATTACGGAAGGCAGGTTGGAAGCGACAAGATGTAATCGAAAGTATCTTGCAAACACCTCCAGAGTTAGTAAAGGAGCTTAAAGAGGCACAACAATTGCTCACAAACTTACCGACAGATCAACAAGAATTTCTCTATAGACTTAGTTTGGTATGTACTGAATTCAGGAAAGATTACGCTCTCAACATTAGTGAGATACCAGAAATCATATCTTATCCGGGACGTGTTTTCGACCAATTGGTCGATCCTTGGATGGATCGACTTGATAAAACATATTATATACTTTCACCTTTATTGGATAACGCGGCCGAGCAAGTTTGGCCAGAAAGCAAGATAAACAGATTTCATGTTGAGGTTGCGAATGCAATTCTCAAAGCCAAGAACTTAACTACAATCGAAGCGCGAGCTATTCTCCTACATAGTATGCGTGGGCAAAATAGGGAAGGACTTATTGCTGTCATTGGATCGTTGATGACTGCACCAGAGGACAAATGGCAAATACTCAAACAAGAATTTTCTTGGTTAACACGCACTAAAATTGACCCTTATGAGGAATTCTTTCCTGGAGATGCCCTTGTAAATTACTCCTTTCGGGCATTACAATACCGTATTGCCGTTGAGGTGGAACCAGAATTTGCACCGAAGATACTTGAAGTTTGGGATAAAGAAACCAAGCCATACGAATCACATCAGTTATATTTGCAGTCTCGTCTAATGCTGGCAACGCAGGTATTGAGATATAACCAAGTTTCACTACCAGCCAAGAAGATGGTAGGCTACCTCAAAGAAATTATTGATATCAGAGAAAATCATAAAGATGTCTGGGAAACATATCGCGATTCCATGGCACAATTGGAAGAACATAAAACTGGTAAATCTAGCATTTTCAGCATCTTATTTAGTTTTGTCTATACCCGTATTCCTATTTACGCACCATTCCTTGGCGACCTTATTGATATATTGAATGAGCTTGATCCAGAAGATCGGACTTTATTATTGACTGATTTTGAGGATGATAATGTTGAGCCGCGGCTTTTAATTGATGGGGTCTGGCTGGCAGAAGCAAACCTTGAAAATCCGGATTGGGCAAGATGTCTTGAGGTTTTTGACAAGGTAATTGAGAGAGCCATTGCTTGGGGTTATCCTCATATCGCTGCTGCATCAACAAGAGGCAAAGCCATTATCTATGACGAAAAATTGAACGACCCAGATACTGCTCATAAAGTCCTCCAAGATATTGCATTAGAAGTGAGAAGGCTACCCGTAATAGAAGAAGAGCGAGCAATGGTATACTTCCGCTATGAACATTATAGAGAAGCACTCAATATTTACGAGCGTATCCTCCCGCAGTGGAATCCACCATCAGAACAATTAAACATTGGACCTTTAGAGGAGTATCGTCGAGCCGCCATCTGTGCTGCGTCATTGAATGATTGGAAGAAGGCAGCTGTTTTCTTTCTAGAAGGAGCCAAAAGGACCCAAGAAATTGAAAAGACTGAAAGATATATCGGTTTGTATGCAGATGCGGGATTTGCTCACTTTAAGGCAGGCAATATGCTGGATAGCATAAAACTATTGAGTCTGGCATTACAGAAGTTTGAGATGCTCCCGCAAGATAAGACTAATGTTAGGTATTTTACTTTAAAGGAACGTTTAGTATACACGACAAGACAGGTAGTAGCACTTAGTCGAAATTATGCCTTGGAAATTGAAGAACTTCCAGTAGGTTTTTGTAGCAATCCAGACACAGATGAAAAAGTTTTAGACTTACCTGATTCTCCAATTGGAGAAACTTGGGTCAATCTAGCACAAATTGAGTACAAGTTTTCGGATAAAACGACAGCCTTTCAGAATGCTTTGCAGATCACAGATCGGAATTCATATCCAATATTAGATGTGTCTCTTTCTCTACTTGAAACACGATATGATTTTAGGAACAAAACCTTTGATAACTTGCCACAGCGTATATCTCAATTAACGAATGTGTGTGACTCGATAAAAGAGTATAACCGAAGCGGGAAAGGGATGGGAAAAAATGAACTTGCTTCCATCCCTATTGCTGCTATACCCGATTTTACTTCTGTTGAGAATATCACTGTTATGTTGGTAGGATCCCTTCTTGTGCAACTGCCAACAGGCGTAAATATACATGAAAATTTGGCTATATGGCGCACAAATTCGTCAGAACTCCCTATAAAAGAAGATATATTTACCGTTCTTGATTTAATTGAATCAACGTTGTTAGGAGATCAAAATCATACCCTTACGGTCCTGAAGACACAAGATGTTGAAAGTGAAAAACGCCTCGTAGCAGCATTAAAGATTATGCAGAGTAAAGAAACAAGTCCAGGGGATCTCCTTTATGCACACACATTCATAACGACTTCCCTCATTGATCAAATATGGTTAGACCCTGTCGTGCCAGATTTGGCAAAACTTCTTTCCGTCCAATGGCAGGAAAAAATAGGAGAGATACCTATAAAGGCAATGTCCCAGCTAGAAGATGCCTGTAACAGCAGTGAGGTTGGGAAGAAAAAAATCGGACAGATTCTACTCGCTGCACTTCAAGCTGTCTCACCTGGAGCACCATCTGAGATATTTCAGAAGTTCCATAGTTGGATCGAATAGGAATCAAAGCAGAAATAAGGAACCAGCAATGGAAAAAAATCGACTGCACAACGCCTCGTCAAAACGATGGAAAAATTACCACATCTCACAGATGAAGATGTTAAAGCACTGAACCAGTCAATCAAGGAAGGAAAATTACCCATAAAGTTCGATTCACCCTTTGAGTCGGATGAAAGTGAACAATAAGACACAAACCATATGCAAATAATGGAAACGATTTTGGCCTCTCCACTTCCTACCACGACTTCTGCCAGGAAACCAAAATCAAGCATTTTTCGTTATATTTCCAAAAATGCTTGATACTGTTTTTAGTTTTATAGTACAATAAACTATAAATAAATTTAGCATCTCTTGCTGAACGTCATACCGTGATATCAAGGAGGTTCATCATAGCAAAAGTGATTGGAGTATCTTGTTATGAGCAGTAAACGCAATTATCTCGATCTTTTTGCAGGAGCCGGAGGGCTTTCTGAAGGATTTATTCGTGCAGGATTTAACCCGATTGCGCACGTTGAGATGGATCGCTCTGCATGCTATACACTCCGTACCCGAATGGCATACCACCACCTAAAAGCAGACAATAATTTAGAGCAATATACTGATTATCTGAAAGGAGATATTAGCAGAAAAGACTTTTATAATTTGGTCCCTAATGAGGTAATTGGATCTGTTATCAATAAAGAGATTAGGAAAGCGACCCTGTCTGACATCTTCCACCAAGTCGATTTGCTTCTGGGGAATAAGAAATTAGATTTAATTATTGGAGGACCGCCCTGCCAAGCGTATTCCCTCGTTGGACGTTCTCGTTCTCCATCTCGGATGAAAGGGGATAAAAGAAATTATCTCTACATTTTCTATGCCGAATTTTTGAAAAGGTACAAACCTATGTATCTTGTGTTTGAGAATGTAACGGGACTGTTGTCTGCTAAGGATAAAGATGGGAACTTATATTTAAATTTGATGCAAAGTCTCTTTGAAAAGTGTGGTTATAAAATCGAGATTGAGACGCTGTTAGCGAGTGATTATGGCGTTCCTCAAAACAGAAAAAGAGTAATTCTGGTCGGAAAGAGAGGGAAATCAACGGGCTTCTATCCCAATCCGAACAAGTATGAATCAGATGTCTCTGTGAAAAAAATTCTCTCAGACCTGCCATCACTTATAGCAGGCGAGGGGAGTCTCAGACCATGTCATTTTATATCAAGCGATCAATCAAAATTATATGAAACTGGTATACGGGATGGTAATGAGTTACCAGTAACGTTCCATCAAGCACGTCCCCACAATGAGCAAGATCTTGAAATTTACAGAATTGCGGTTGACCTTTGGAACAAGAAAAAAATTCGTCTTAATTACAACATCTTACCTAATCGACTTAAAACGCATCGCCACCTTAATTCGTTCCTTGATCGCTTCAAGGTTGTTGATGGAGATTCACCATCCCATACTATTGTCGCGCATATCGCAAAGGATGGGCACTATTACATTCATTCAGATATTAAGCAGAATCGTTCTATTACTCCCAGAGAAGCAGCTCGGTTGCAGACATTTCCGGATGACTATTACTTTGAGAGCATCGGTGGGGTACCTTCTCGGACTCCGGCTTTCCGACAAATTGGGAATGCTGTCCCTGTTCTTCTTGCAGAAAAAATTGCGGAAACATTGAAGGAGAACTGGTAATCATGAACACCGATACAACCTATAGGATTCGGCCCGCCGGACGACACATTCTCACCATCGGGCGGGATCTAATTCAGGACAATTATGCGGCTGTTGTTGAGTTGGTAAAAAATGCTTATGATGCTGATTCTCCGGATGTGCACATAGAATTCAAGACATTCGACGACCTTAGCAGGTATTCTATTGTTATCTCTGATCACGGGCATGGTATGTCTAGGGACGATGTTATCAATAAATGGATGGTCCCATCAACCTCTGATAAGCGTGAAAGGCGTAAAAGCCCTCTGGGAAGAATAATGCAAGGGAGTAAAGGGGTAGGACGCTATGCTACATCTATTCTCGGTTCAAATCTTTACCTCGAAACCGTCTACTATGGAGATAAGAATGTAGGTGAAAAAACAACGGTTTATCTTGAATGGGAACCATTTGAGGATGCCCAATATCTGGATGATGTGGAAATCATTGTTGAAACAGAAAAAACGTCTGAACCGCAGGGTACACGTCTAATGATGGAAGGGGATACGGAATTCCTATCCGAATGGGGCGAAATACAGTTCGTTAAACTCCGAAACGAATTAAAAAAACTCCAATCACCAGTGAGCAGTGTTTTCGGTACGGATGGGTTTTGTATTAAGCTAACAGTTAACGGTTTCCCCGGGGTGGAAAACATCAACGAAACGATTGAACCGTATCCACTTTTCGATCTTTTCGACTATAGAATCGCCGGTAAAATTAACGAGGATGGTAAAGGAACGCTAATTTACTCATGCAAGAAAGCCCGTAACACTATAGAGGAAAAGATCCTCCTTGATTTTGAAAAAGATACCGGCTGTGGTGAGCTTGATATTGACATTCGAGTGTATGATCGCGAACCAGAAGCTATTAATACATTGATTAATCGTGGTCTCACAGACGAATCCGGCGAACCTCTTGGAAAGAACGAAGCAAGGAGACTTCTAAACACATACAACGGTATAGGAGTTTACCGGAATGGATTCCGCATTCGACCTCTTGGCGACCGTACCTTTGACTGGTTAGAACTCGACAAACGCCGCGTCAATATTCCGGCGCGCTGTGTCGGTAGCAATCAAACAATCGGGTATGTTCAGATACAAGCACAAGATCAATCCGGTTTGATTGAGAAGAGTGCCAGAGATGGACTCAGGGAAAATACGGCTTTCAATCAGTTAAAAGCCATTACAACACTGGTTATAATCGAACTTGAATGGCGGCGTTATCATTACAGACGAAAGGAAGGTCTAAGCCGACCTACTTACAAAATTGAGCAGAACCTGCAACGGCTTTTCTCATCTGAAGCGTTGAAACATAATGTCCGAACACAACTCGATAAAGGAGCAAAAGCCGAAAAAATTATCGAACTCATTGACCAATACGCGGAAGATAAAAACAAAATTGCCGAGGAGATTCGCCAAGCTGTTGCCATCTATCAGGGACAAGCTACCCTCGGAAAAATCATAAATGTTATCCTTCATGAAGGCAGGCAACCGCTCAGTTACTTCCGAAATCAGATACCAAATCTCAGGCATCGGTACGAATTTTTTCGGAAAACCAAGAGTCAAACGGCATTTGAAAGATTGATGCGGATCGTTGAGGGTATAGAACAGAACATGGATTTCTTTGTTAAACTTTTCCGTAGGTTGGATCCCTTGGCGGCAGGGAGACGCACTCCAAGAAAGCCTTTGAAACTTAAAAAAACAATAGAAGGAACGCTTGATGTCTTTGAAAGCCAACTGGAAACGCACAAGATTTTTGCTCAAGTCAAGGGAGCAGACGATTTTATGCTTTCAGTCTGGGAGCAGGACATCTACACGATTTTTACAAATCTCATTGACAATAGCCTTTATTGGATCCGTGAGAAAAGTGTTCAGACTCGGAAAATCACGATCGAAATCCAGACGAACGGAGACACATTGAACTGTATCGACTACCGTGACACGGGACCGGGAATTGAACCTTCACTGATTGAAAGTGAAGTTATCTTTGAGCCTCAGTTTTCCACTAAACCAGACGGAACAGGGTTGGGACTTGCGATAGCTGGGGAAGCTGCAGACCGAAACAAACTTGAACTGAAGGTTCTTGAATCCGAAGAAGGAGCCCATTTCATACTTCAGCCTAAAATGGAGGATGAAAAATGAATACGATGAAAATCTTGCTTGTTGAAGACGCAGTAGGTGAACAACAGAATTTTATAGAGGTAGTAGATGATTTTAATCAAAAATACGATCTGACGGTTGAACTTGACATAGTAGAGGATACTTGGAGCGCATTGGACATAATAGATAATTCCTACAACGGAGCGATTATTGACATGAAGTTGGGCGATGATCCTGACGGCGGAAATAAAATTATCCGTGAATTAGCTGATTCGACTATCAACATGCCTGTCATCTGTGTTACATCCTACTTTCACTTAATTGAGAGGCATTCATTGATTATCAGGGAACGCAGTCGGGACGAATACGGTTACGAATCAGACCTTCTATTATTTCAGGAGTGGTCCAAGACTGAATCCAGTCCGGCAGAGACAGCACAAACCTATACGGCTCTTATCCGAGAGAGTGAAGGATGGTGGATTGGCTGGATATTGGAAGTTTCAGGGATTATCTGTCAAGAACGAACGAGAAGTGAATTGTTAGAGACGCTGCAAATCACACTTCGTGAAATATTAGAATATGAAGCGCAGGAAGTGTCTCTCCGGACTGAGAGTGAAGCTGAGGAGATAAAAGCTTCTGACATATTAGAGTTCGGTATGCAGGGAGCATCGCATCAAACTGAAAGCGGGTTTGAGGAAGTGAAAATTGATGTATGAAACGTAGGCAGTTGATTAAGCATCTTAGAGACCACGGATGCAAACTTCTTAGAGAAGGTGGAAGCCACTCGCGATGGTGGAATCCGGAGCGACAGACCCGCACCTCAGTACCGAGACACACCGAGATCAATAATATTACTGCCCAGAAAATTTGTAAGGCCTTAGAAATTCCTCGTCTATAATTTAGGCTGTGCCACATCTCTTCAGATATTGAAGGTGTAGTCTATGTACCAATGGTTGATGCCGATGACTGGGAAATTGAAACTTAATTAGAGATAAAAAACGTAGAACCTCCTATTCATCTCAATAAGATTTTTTAAAGAAGAGCTCTCGCACTATACCAAAGGAACCGCGCATGCCCACGCTTGAATTCAAAGGCAAACAACACATCTACGCCCATCACCTTACCGTTCCCTATCGACCCCTCGAACCCGACGAAACCCGCTCCTGCAACCAACCCGACGACACAGATGATAACCTCATCATCCACGGCGACAACCTATACGCTCTTAAAGCACTATTACCGCGCTATGCCAACCGCGTTAAGTGCATCTATATTGATCCACCGTACAACACGGGCAACGAAAATTGGATCTATAACGACAACGTAAACAGCCCACTGATGCAACAATGGCTTGCAGAGAACGCGCCTATTGATAACGAAGATTTGGAACGACATGATAAATGGCTTTGTATGATGTGGCCGAGACTACACTTACTCAAAGAACTGCTTGCTAATGATGGTGTAATCTTTATTTCTATTGATGATAATGAACAACATCACCTGCGGATGCTAATGAACGAGATTTTTGGAGCGGATAATTTTGTAACCAATATTATTTGGCAGAAAAAATTTAGCCCACAAAATGACGCTAAGTATTTTTCTGATAATCACGATTTTGTACTATGTTACGCAAAGGATAAAGAAATATGGAGACCACTTCTTCTGCCGCGAACTGAAAAACACAACGAACGGTATTCTAATCCAGACAACGATCCACGGGGGGCTTGGAGCTCAAGTGGATTAGATGTTAAAACCTATCAAGAAGACTATGACTATCCGATTACCACTCCATCAGGTCGAGTCGTAAACCCACCGGGAGGCGCATGTTGGAGATATAGTAAAGAGAGATTTGATATATTAGTAAATGACAATCGGATATGGTTTGGTGAAGATGGTAGTAATGTCCCTCGAATAAAGCGATTTCTATCAGAGGTAAAACAAGGCATTACGCCTTTAACTGTATGGTTACACGGAGATGTTGGACATACCCAAAGCGCCACGCAAGGAGTGAATAAAATTGGTGTTGCTTTTTCAAACCCTAAACCACATACACTGTTAAAACGTATCTTGCAGATCGGCACTGACCCCGATTCCATCGTCCTTGACTCTTTCGCTGGCAGCGGCACCACTGCCCACGCTGTTCTTGATTTTAATAAAGAAGATGGCGGCAATCGAAAATTTATCCTCATTGAGTGCGAAGACTATGCTGACACTGTCACCGCTGAGCGGGTCCGTCGTGTCATCAACGGTGTCCCCGATGCACGGGACGCTGCACTGCAAAAAGGCTTAGGAGGCTCCTTTACCTACTGCACTTTAGGGAAACCGATTGAGGTAGAAACAATGCTCACCGGAGAGGCATTGCCCTCGTATTCAGCACTTGCCGCCAATTTGCTATATACCACCTCTGGTGTTTCCGTTGGATCGGATGGATTAGAGCCGAAAAATAATGATGGACTTTTCCACAGCGACGACAATAACGACTACTACCTGATTTATAAACCTGATCTTGACTATTTGCGTAGCGATGCTGCGATACTCAACTTGGAGCGCGCAGAACGCATTCGAGATGCCAGCAGCGAAAATGGTAGAAAGGCGATAGTATACGCAGCAGGAAATTACATCGGTCAGCGTGAACTCACAAAGATGGGTATTATATTTTGTCAACTCCCCGATGCCCTGCACGAAAGGTAGAGAGGCAATACAATGCTGGAATTAAAGGAATATCAGCGCGGTGCACTCGACGCTTTGGCCCGTTGGTTAGAGACCCTTGAAGAAACACAGCGTGAGTTAGAAACGCTAATTGAGATGTTTAGACAGGCACCGACTGACCTTCCGATCCCCGATGAATTACGCAATTATCCGAAATCTGCATGGCAAAAATTGAAGGAGAACGGCGACGTTGCAGCAACTGCTGGCGGATACGTTGATCGCACCGACGAGGCAAACCGTCCTGTTCCACATATCTGTTTCAAAGTGCCGACAGGTGGAGGTAAAACCCTGCTCGCCGCTGCAGCACTGGAACGTCTCCCTTGGCAGCGCGGTCTGGTATTGTGGATTGTACCGAGCAAGGCGATCTATAATCAAACCAAAGCCGCTTTGTCGGATAAGCAACACCCGTATCGTAAAATGTTGAATCGGGCGAGTGCAGGTCGCGTCAAAATGTTGGAGAAGGAGGATACCTTCAATAGAGACGATATCGCCAATTATCTCTGCGTTATGCTACTGATGCTCCCAGCAACAAATCGACAAAGAGGCAGAGAGTTTCTCCGTATGTTCCGAGATTCCGGACGTTATCCGAGTTTTTTCGCTGACAGCGACGATATCTTCGGCAATACCCGTATGCTAAACGATTACCCTGATCTGGAATGTCATACAGAAGGTGGACTCATCAAGCAAAGTCTGTTCAACGTGTTCAAGTTGTTGCGTCCTATCGTTGTTCTTGATGAGGCACATAAAGCCTATGGAGCAAGGAATCGGGAGGCAAACGAAGAATTCGCCAAATCCATTAATCGTCTCGACCCACGAATGGTGATTGAACTTTCCGCTACACCCAACCGCGGCATCAGCAACCTCCTCGTTGATATTGAGGGACCCGACCTGAAAAGAGAGGAGATGATTAAGTTACCGGTGCAAGTAACATCGTTCCCGAATGCTGAGTGGCAATTAACCCTCAGCCAAGCAGCCGATGAACTTGAACGGCTTGATGCCGAGGCGAAATCGCTTGAAAACAGCACGGGACGGTATATCCGTCCCATCGCCGTTGTTCGTGTCGAGCGAACTGGCAAAGACCAGCGAGATGGAGAACGAATCCACGCCGAGGATGTCCGGGAGTATCTCACACAGAACTTGCGCGTGCCTTCAGATGCGGTTCGCGTCAAATCCGCTGAAAACGATGAACTCGGGCGAGAAAATCTACTCTCGGAATTTTCGCAGGTGCGCTGGATTATCACAAAATCCGCACTCATGGAAGGGTGGGATTGCCCATTCGCCTATCTGCTGGTAATGTTGGATAATACGCAAGCACAAAGGGCAATTACACAACTCGTAGGACGTGTCATGCGGCAGCCACATGCACAACTTACCGGTCGAGAATTGCTGGATCAGTGTTACGTTTACTGCAATAACACCGATGTCGGCAGCGTTGTCACTCAAGTTAAAAATGGCTTGGAATCGGAGGGATTGACAGGTTTAGACGATGAAGTGATGGGCGCGTCGGAAGCACAGCAAGGAAGTGAACCACAAGAAATCCAACCACAGACCGTCCAACGTCGCGAGCAGTTCCGAGATCAAGAGATCTACTTACCCGTGGTCCGCCATAGAGATGAAGATGGATGGGTTCAACTTAATTATCAGGCACATATTCTGCCGCATATAGATTGGTCAACAATAGAACCGCCCGATCCGAGAGCATCCACACCTGAGAATGTCCGACGGCAATCCGCAACGGTTGATGTAGGTGAGGTTGCACCCATTTTCCATCCTGATCAAGGGTCTCCGTACATCGACAGAACGGTCAGCATCTCTGACTTTGCTCGTCGTCTGTCTGACATTATGCCCAATCTCTGGCAAGCGGCTCGCATCGCACAGCAGATGCATGAACGCCTTAGAGCAGATGGTGAAACCGAAGAAGACATTTACGATCGGCGTTCTTACCTCGCGCACATTCTACGGGAACATGTGAAAAGTGAAGTCGAGAAGCAGGCAGAGCAAGTCTTTCGCAGAAAACTGGATCAGGATGAAATTCGCTTTAACTTGGAGACACGAGAACCCAACTATCGGATGGTAGATAGTTACAAAATACAGGTTGGCTCGAATGACAGACAACTCGAAAGGTATAGTGAACCTGTGCAGCTCAGTTTGTTTGAAAAGGTCTTTGAGCAGCAATTTGATAGCGAATTGGAAAGGAATTTTGCGTATTACCTTGATGAGGAGAGAGCATTACAGTGGTGGCATCGAGTTGCCGCGCGCCAACGCGGTGAATATTATTTGCAGGGGTGGAAACGCGGACGCATTTATCCTGATTTCGTTGCGATGGCAAACGAAATTGATGGCGGGACACGCGTCTTGATTTTTGATACAAAAGGGGAACACCTTGCAGGCAACCTTGACACCGAATATAAGCGAAAAGTGTTGGAAACGCTTGAAGGAGCGTTCAATACTGCCGGTAGGATGGTGGTGAGAGACGGACCGAGACAGCAAGGCATCTTTCAATTGGTATTCAGCGAGCAGGAATTTCTGGAAATAACTGCCCGGTTGGATATTCAGGCATACACTACAAGTCGGTAGTCAAGACGTTGAGTAAACAATAACTTTTTTGGATTGATTGTAAAAGAAATGTTATAATAGTCACAGAGAATAGGAGATGTATGCGGATAGAGACACTCTATGAAGCATTTGACCTATTCCTTGGATGAATTTGGCGATTTTACACTCGGAAAATTGATAATGCAGCTTCAATAGAGGCTGAACGCATATCAAGGAGATAAAAATGGAACGAAAAATCAATAAGTGGATCGTTCCCAGTCTCGCAGGTTTTGCGATTGCCAGCATAGTTTTTCTACTGGTTACGTTCTTGGGTTTTAATACAATGGTGCTTTCTGTCGTGGGTTTGATGCTCTTTACATCCATTGCTGAACGTTACACTTGAATTATTTCAGCCATCTCGCGACGCTAAAGCCATTGAATCCGCTTGATGGGCTTTTGTTTCAAAGGGTTAGGGTAGCAATCCGGTTATTTTCGTTTGGGAAGAGCACTGATAACATACCATAGAAGTGTAGCAATGCCGCCCTGTTGATGGCTTTTCGATTGCGAAGTTCTATAGTGGGCACTACCGTGCCGACATCCCATCGCGTTGTAGAGTGCTGTCTTTTTGACACTTACCAGTTTTACGACACTTTCCCTTGTTAACTTCGACATTCTAGACTCCCTGAAACACTTCCACTTTACGGGCATTCGGGCGTAAAGCCCAACGCTTTAGTTTTGGGATATACGCCCGCTAAGTGCGTGTGCTAAGAAAAAACTTGAGATTCAACCAGAAATGTAGTATCCTTAAGAGTATCAAGTTGGCAGACATAACCAGCGTAACCGCAAGGTTACGTGTCGGTCCCACCCACTGGTTAGGGGGTAAAGACTTGGTGCTTGATATACCATGAAAACCTATAAATATCAGTTTGGTCATCAATCGAATTGTATGCGTCTTGGCAACTTGCTTGACGACATGTGGCAAGTCCACGAGTATTTCCATAAATGGCAACGCCAACGCTATAAAGACGGGCTGCCGTATGCGAACTCTGCTGCAATGTGTGCGCACTTGACGCAACTCAAGCGGACGACGCACCCGCATTGGAACGCTTTGCCGAGCCAAGCGATTCAACAAGAACTCAAACGCATTGATGGTGCGTATGATCGTTTTTTCAACAAACTCGGTGGCAGACCGAAAATCAAAAAACGGCATAAGTTCAAGTCTATTACCTTTCCGGGTCATGCGGATTGGGAACTGAAAAACAATCGGATCACAATTACTTTTAGAGAGTGGAATGCTTCTAAAAAACTTTGGTCTTTTAGAAAGATACCTTATACCTTCCATAAACACCGCCAGTGGCACGGTTGTATTCGGTATATCACGATAAAACGTGATAACTGCGGTGACTACTCCCTTTGTATAACTACAAACTACACAGATATGAAACGTTTGCTAACAACAGGTCAGAGCGTTGGGGCAGACTTCGGCATGAAAGAGGCGTACTTGACACTCAGCACGGGTGAAAAGAAACAACACCCACAACCTTTGAAACAGTCCTTGACCAAACTTCGTAGCCTCAACAAAGACTTGAGTCGTAAGATAAAAGGTTCTAATGGCTGGTGGCGGTGTGTTCGAGCAATCGCCCGTTTGTATCGTAAAATCACCAACCAACGCAAAGATTTTCATTGGCAACTCGCCTCTGAACTCTGTAAAAGGTTTGATACGATTGCGATTGAGACCTTGAACCTTGAGGGCATGAAAAGATTGTGGGGACGTAAGGTCTCCGATCTTGCCTTTTACCAGTTTGTTGAGATATTGAAGTATAAGTGTCGTAAACATAAGCGTCTTTTAAAACAAGTCGGTCAATGGACTGCGACCTCAAAACCGTGCTCGGATTGTGGCTACAAAAACGAAAATCTTTCACTCTCTGATAGACAGTGGACATGCCCGGACTGTGGTTCATACCACGATCGGGATATAAACGCTGCGATAAACATATTGCGGGCAGGGATAGCCGTCCCTTGACGATATGCCTGTCTCTGACAGGGAAATGCCCGCAGGTGGAGCGACAGTTAGACGGTGGACTCCTTGAGAAAACCGCAGTTGCTATGAAACCGAAGCCCACGCCTTTAGGCGTTGGGTGCTATCACAGGAATTTAACGCAAAAAATGCGCGCTTGGTACAAATAATAAATCCTTAGACTGCATTCGTAAAAAAAGGCTTAAAAAAAATAAATCAACAATACATTTTTCCGGTTTTTGTATTATAATACAATATACGCAGACCAGTAGAACTCAGGTTTCTCGTGCCCAAGATTATGGTTCTATTTAGCGTCTATTCTATCTTCCAGAATCGAACTACTGTTCCTGAAAAATTAGCGATGTTTGACAGTTTGGATGAAGAATTACGATTGACAATTTTTGCGACAAAATCGACATAAAATGAGGAAGGAACAGTAAAAACAATGCCTGCAAACTCTTTCAAAATCGTCGCCGTTGAAAGCGAACTTTACGAATGGGACAAGCCGCCGATTTGGAACGGCATGCACGTCTACGATAAAGGTAGACTGCATCTGATAAAAGTTACCGCCCAAGATGGAAGTGACACATTCGTCGGATACGGATTCAATGGTGGAACCGCCGCGACCCGTCCGCTCCATCTGTTCCCAATGTTTGTAGATCTGTTCCGTCCACTTTTGATTGGACGCGATGTAACGGATACTGCTTACATCGCGCGGTTAGCCGAGAACTACAAAATCTACGGACCCGGTGGCTATCATACGCAGGTTTTGGCAGCGATAAATCAAGCATGCTGGGATGTCCGTGGGAAGATAGAAGGAAAATCCGTTCACGCCCTACTTGGTGGCACACAAAGACGTATCCGCACATACATTGCCGGCGGCTATTACGGTAGAGGTAAGGGGTTTGATGAACTGCGCGAAGAAATGGCGCGCAACATAAGCGAATTCAATGCCACTGCAGTCAAGATGAAAATTGGAGATCCAGCCGCTGGACTGGAGACAGACATCAAACGGATTGAGGCAGTCCGCGAAACCGTTGGTCCCGATAGAACCCTAATGGTGGACGCGAATTGTGCATGGTCGTTTGAAAAAGCGTGCGAATGCCTGCCTGCCCTTCAGGCAAACGACATTTTCTGGTTTGAAGAACCGATCCACAGCCATGACTACAGAGGACACAAGGCACTGCGCGAAGTCGCACAAGCGTATGGAATCCAAATTGCCACCGGAGAGAACGGATACGGATTACACTATTTCCAAACGCTCATTGATTATGAAGGCGCGGACGTTTTCAATCTCGATGTCGCCATCCTTCCCGGTTATGAGCCAGCATTGCAGGTCGTAGAAGAGGCATTGACAGCCGAAAAGTTAATTGCTCCGCACGGGGCACAAGAATTGCAAATCCATATCGCTGCCAGCCGAGACAACGGCTTGATGTTAGAATATTACCCACCCGCTGTTGATCCATTACGCGGCGAAATGTTCCTACCAACGATGGTTTTAGAAGCCGACGGACATGTTACAGTTCCGACTCGACCCGGTATCGGTTTTGTTCCAAACTGGGATTTGCTAAAGCATCACCGTGTGTAACCTTAAATCGATAGAAGTCATTTCTCGCCCAATTTCTCCTGCCACTCAGTAAAAGAAAAAATCTGTACCTTATCCCCAATTCCTTCGTTACTATAACAGATTTAGTCTAAATGTGATTGGACACAAGGTACCTACTATTGTTAAGGGAATGCATTCCCAAAAAGGAGATCCATATAATGGACAGGACAGCCGCAGACTATCAGAAAGATCTTCTCTGGCAGACAGCACTTGAAACCTTTTACCGCGTCGCTTACACCGAAAGCCTCATGACTTCAGCACTTCAAATGTGGAGACCCGTAGATGGAGTGGTTAAAAGCACCGTGACTATCGCCACTATCGCCTCAGTTATGGTCGGATGGATGGCATGGGGCACACCAGCAGGAAAAGTGGCGTGGCTACTCATCGCAGGAGGCGCTGCATTTTTAGCACTTCTACATGTCATCCTTAAGATTTCGGACCGCGTCACAGATTTAAGTCACAATGAGCAGTATTTCAAGAGTTTACGACTCAATCTGGAACGGTTTATCTACGAAATGGAAGCCAATCCAGACTTCCCATTAGAGGAATTCAAAGGTACATTTGAACAGTACCGAGAATGGTTATTGGTGGGTTCGCAGATGTTAAAGGACGATTTTCTTTTAACGCGTAGACGTCGCCAGAAAGTTCAAGAGAAGTTAAACCAACAGATGGGAGATATGATTGTATGAAAGAGCAACCCATTGAAGACAGAGAACACGTCATTGGGCATTCAATAGGTCAACGCCCAATACATGCGACTTATGAACCGCCGGGACCGCTGCCACAGTTTCGGCCCCGTCCAAAATTAAGTCCAGCGTCATCGCAACCACAACCCGTTCCAAAACGACTCTTACATGTAGGGGCGGCTGTGAAATCGACACAGAAGACTGCGTCAGGGGCATCTGCTGGACAACAAACCACGCCGCCTCCGAGAGAAAAGTAATTGACTTAATTTATGATTTCTGCTAAAATCCTCTCAATATTGAAATAATGGGAGGTTAAGAGTCGTGAGACTAATTTATTTGGTTTTGCTTATGAGTGTGTTTGTTGTAGGTTCTGCATTCGCAGGAATCCCTGGCGATGCGGATCTGCTGCTGTGGATCGGCGAAGGTAGTGGAAAAAAAGCACCCGACGGCACCGCAAATGGAAACGATGGGACGTTCAGCGGCGCGGCAAAATGGGTCGCCGATGGGAAATATAATGCTGGAATTTCCCTGAGAGGTGCTGAAGCATTCATGGAAGTGCCTAACGTTATTAAAGAAGCAGGGAGTATACTCTTCTGGTTCAAGCCGGATTGGGATGGTAAGGACGCCAAGGACTACCGCATTTTTGATGCCAGTTTAGGACCTATCTATTTCTTCATCTCCAAAGGTGCGAATCACGCTGATATCCACCCTGGGGAGTTCGGTTTCTACTTTGAAGCCGCAGACGATGGTGATTGGCAAGACGTTGATTTCGATCCAGCAGGCATCATTAAAAAAGATACGTGGTTTCATCTCGCTGTCACATGGGATTTCGGAGGCGATGCTCCATTCGTCTACATTGACGGGAAAGAGCAAGCGACCAGCCGTAAGATCACCGGTGGCTTTCCTGCCCTTCATGAAAAACCGAGATTCGGTTGGGAAACGATCAAATATGTCGCGATCACAAACGGGGCTGAAGGGGTTATTGACGAAATTTCAATTTGGCAACGTGCCCTTGATGAAGGTGAAATTAACGACCTGATGGATGTCAGCTTGGATGTCAAAGCGGCTGGGAAGTTGGCTGTCACGTGGGGCGAACTGAAGGTAAGGCAATAACAACGTGGCGAAATCAGCTCTTTTGCTGAATGCTGGTATTCAAACTATATTATTACAGCACGATATTAGATAAGTCTGGTGATTCCATCGCCAGACTTATCTCTTTATAGGGTATGCAATCTCCCCTGGTAGGTGCGGTTTCCAACCGCACGGAATCCTGTGAAAAGGGGACGGTTCTACGGAAAGGGGCGTCAAATATCTAAGTCACCGAATCGAACCGCAAGGAAATCATAAAAGCGATTGAGGGGTCTTCCCAAGCACCCGCGGTAGCCAGAGACTCAACTCTGGAACATACGTCACCAACACAAGTGCTACCAACAGTAATGCAATGAACAGTAGGACGGAACGGTAAAGCACCAGGACAGACCGATCAAACTTCATGCTTGAGATGAAGAGATTCATTCCTACTGGTGGTGTCAGATAACCAATTTCAAGATTCGTTAAGACAATAATACCCAGATGCGCCTTGTCAATTCCAAATTGTTCGGCGATGGGGAGCAGCAACGGCACAACGATAATCACCGCCGAAAAAATGTCCATCAGACACCCGACAATCAGCAGGAAGATATTGAGTCCAATAAGCGTGATGACACGGCTTTCCGTTGTTGACTGGATCCAGTCAAGGATAGCCGTAGGCACCTCAAGCGTGATTAGGTAGTTCGTCAACCCTAAAGCGATACCGAGAATAATGAGGATTGCGCCTACAAGCACCGTGCTTTCCTTGACGATACGCGGCAAGGCTCTCAATGAAATGGAACGGTGGATGACAACCTCCACGATACCGGCGTAGATGACTGTTAGCGCAGCTGCTTCGTCCAGTGTAACGATACCGGATAAGATGCCGCCTAACACAATAAACGGCAGCAATAATTCCCACTTCGCTTCCCAGAGCGTTCGCAGGAAAACTCTCCAATCAAAAGGAGTCGTCTCAGTCCGTTTGAAGAAACTCCATCCGCAACTGTAAAGGCTCAGTATAGCGAGAATAATGATTCCGGGGAGAATACCTGCAAGTAACATCCTGTCGATACGGACTTGGGCGATAATCGCGTAAAGGATAAGTGGGACACTCGGAGGGAATAATAACCCGATACTCCCAGAAGCCGTTATTAAGCCGAGCGAAAACCTTTCATTATATGTCTGTTGAAGAATCGGATAGAGCAATCCACCGAGGGCGATAATCGTTATGCCGGATGCCCCTGTGAAGGTTGTAAAGAACGCACAGGTAAAGAGCACGACGACCGCGATACCACCCGGTAGCCAACCAACGCTCGCTCGCGCAAACGCAACCAACCGTTGTGGTGCCTTCCCTTCAGCGATTATATACCCCGCAAAGGTGAAGAGTGGAATAATCAGAATCGTCGAGTTCCGTGTGAGCCGATTGAAATCAATGAGAATCGCTGAAATCGGTTCACCAGCTGTAGCGTATCCGATGATCGAAGCCCCACCAAGTAAGGCGAAAAGTGCTCCGCCGAAAAGCGCGAATCCGGCCAATCCAATGCCGATTATTAAGCCCATCAGTCTGATTCTCCTTCGACAGTACTCGGAGTCTGTTCATCACCTGTTAAACGGATGCCAATCTGAAGGAGTGTGTGGATGCCGATGAGGACGAAACCGTAGGGAATAATCGCCTTCGCCCACCATAGAGGAACACTTCCAATTAATACAGCCTCGCTCAATTGCTCATCATGTAGGAAGATAAAGCCGTAATGTGCCAGAATCCCGACGACAACCAAAGCGAGGCAATCAACGACAAGATTGCTCCAGCGCGTGATGTTTCCGGGCAGTATTCGATTGAGCACATCAATGCTGATGTGTCTTCTTTCACAAGTCGCCAGTGCCGCACCCAAAAGACAGAGCCAAAGGGTTAGATGCTGAAGCATTACATCGCTCCACAATAGACTCGCGCTGAATGCGTAGCGCAGAACGATTTTGAGGATCGCGAGTCCTAACATCATTGCGATAATCAGGCACAGCAAGCCTGTTTCAATCTGACCCAGGAAGGTATTAATATTCTGGAAAGCGGTTTTCAATTTATGATTCATTTGCGAGTACTTGGATGCCAGCGGCTGGTAGGACGGCAACCTTCGCCTGTGCTGGGAGTTTTTCTCCAAACAGAGCAATCAATTGATCCAGATCTCGGAAGAGCAGCGCGCCCGGATGCTTCTTGTAAAAATCGTCTACCAAAAAGTGTTCCGACCAGACGTGCAGTTGATCCTGAGTGCCGAGTTCTGGTGTAGGCAGTTCAGGTTCTGTCCTTTCTGCTTTCTCTTGAACGAAGCGGACATAATCAATCTGTTCGAACAGCCCGTGGTAGCAGATACCGTCACTTGCTGGATTGAGTGCCATGCTATATGCCTTCTCAAAATGGGATAATGCCCACATAGCCTTACCCGTTTGGATCGGGTCGCTGTCAAGCGGGTAGCAGTTCAGCACAACGAGGTCCGTCTCTTTTCGATTCGTTTCCGGTATCACCGTGCCGTAAGTGTCCAATGCGAAGTGCGCGCCCTTACGATGTGCCTTCACAAAATCACCAACAAACAGCCCACAGATTTCACGCCGACTATTAAGCACAGTGTTGGCGATCACATCGAGACCGAGGACACCTGCGACGGCTTCGGAGAAATCGCGGTGATCGGGTTCACTGCCCCGTCTTTCAATTACAGCATGACCTCGCCCGGGTGAAAAGGTATGGAAATAGAACATCGTTGCGAAACCGGCAATCCCCGGTACAACTAACTTCGCACCGCCACCAAAACCAACGGAACCGTGTGGATAGATGCCCCCCAAACAAATCTTGAAATCCGCATCCGCAACGACACGGTCCAGATAGATAGGCATACCGTTATCGAGGTTCCCCAAGGCGCGTAAATCACCGCCCATAAAGTTGTGATTTGTCGCCTCATATTCAGTAGCGATATCCGCTCCGATCTTTTTCGCAATTTCTTCATCAGTAATCGGGCGATGTGAACCGCCACCGACAACAAACCGGATCTCGGATTTCGGGATACCTGCCGCCGCTAACTCGAGCAGGAGAAATGGAATAACTCTCGCCGCAGGCGTCGGACGGCTCAAGTCATCTACGACGATAGCGGCACTCTTTTTATCTTTTGCCAGTTCCGAAATTCGAGGTGTGCCGATGGGTTCGGCAAACGCACGTTCGATTTGGGCATCCGAAAGCACGGGCGCATCTTTCGGACCCAATACCTCTACTTCCCAACCTGCAGGAAAATTCAGCGTCAGCTCCTCGTCTCCGTACCAAGCACGGGAGTGCACCGTAGCAGTGTTGTTCATAATTGCCCTCCATCAATTTCTTCGGGCAGGGGCCTCCATGCTTTAGCGTGGAGGGGAATGCCCGTCCCTTTATTTTTTCTTGACATAAATAGTCAAAAATGTTATACTATTTAATACCAGTTGGCAGACATAACGAGCGTCACCGCTTGGTGGCGTGTCTGCCTACCCACTCGTTAGGGGTTAAAGACTGGTGACTGGTAACACCATGAGAACCTATAAATACCAAATACGCGAACATGTGCAGAATATGCGCTTGGGCAACATGCTGGACGATCTCGGTGATGTGCATAATCACTTTCTTGCTTTGGAAAAGCGGTATTACCGTATCTATGGGAAATATGCCGGTCGTTTTCGCCTGCAACCGCATTTGACGAAGTTGCTTCAACGCACCCAAAAACACTGGGCATGGATACCTCGTGATACGCTTGACGAAGTGATAAAACGCCTGCACCTTGCTTGGGAAAAGTTCTTTGATTATCTCAAAAAAGGTAAGCGTGGCAGACGTGTCGGTCCCCCGAAGTTCAAAAAGCGAGAAAAATATCGCTCTGCGAAGTTTCCGTATGCCTACAAACTTGAAGAAGGGCGTGTCCGCATCTCTTTTAGAGTATGGAATCCGAAAACCCAAAAGTTCAATAAATACAATAAACGTTACTTCTTGTTCCACCAACATCGCGACTCTGAGGGGAATGTCAAGTATATCCAAATCGGTCGCGACAGCGTTGGAACGTTCTACCTTTACATCGTGACAGATAACACTTCCAAAGAAGTTATGTCCGCTACAGGTGAAAGCGTAGGGATAGACTTCGGTATGGACACCTATCTGACACTCAGTAATGGCGAGAAGATTCAACATCCGCAGCCTTTGAAGCAATCCTTGAATGAACTCCGAACACTCAACAAGTCCGTATCCCGAAAGCAAAAGGGTTCTGGTAACTGGTGGCGTGCTGTCCGTGAACTCGCACGGCTTTATCGCAAAGTTGCCAACCAACGCAGAGATTGGCACTACAAACGCGCGACCGACCTGTGTCGGCGGTTTGATACGATTGTCACCGAGACGCTGAATCTTGACGCAATGAAACGTCTCTGGGGGCGCAAAGTCTCTGACCTTGCCTTTTACCAGTTTGTTGAGATACTGAAGTTCAAGTGTTTCAAACATAATCGTGAGTTCTCTCAAATCGGACAGTGGGCACCTACAACGAAACCGTGTTCAGATTGTGGGCATCACAACGAAAATCTTTCACTTTCAGACAGGCAATGGACATGTCCCGAATGTGGTTCTCACCACGATAGAGACGTAAACGCTGCGATAAACATTCTTCGGGGCTGCTTAGATCCCCCTGTGGAGTAGATGTAAGCCCTTCTTCGGAAGGCGAACTACGATGAAGCGCAAGCCCCAGCGTTTACGCTGTGGGTGCTATTGACTTGTGAATCGCAGAATACGTAAAAGAAAAGATAGGTCCTGTCCAGTTGCAGGAACATTGGTTCTTTTGTGAGGGTGTTTAATCTGCCCATCCGTCATCGTTGAACAAATTACAACCCCAGTGCTTTACCGCGGGGCCTTTACGTCAACACTTGTATCCCTCCTACCGGTAAAATAGTAACTCTGGCGTGTGCCGGAAGTTTCTCCACGAACAGTTGAATCAGTTCTTCGAGGTTTCGGAACAGGAGCGATGCCGGATACTCTTTATAGAAGTCATCTGCCAAAAAATGCTCGGACCAAACATGGAGCTGCCCACGCCGTCCGATTGGCTGCGTAGGGGCTTCCGGTGGCGTCTGTTCGGCGCGTTGTCGGAGATAGCGTGGATAATCGATTCGGTCAAACAACCCGTGGTAGCAACTGCTATCGCTGGCGGGATAGAGTGCTATCGTGTAAGCGTTTTCAAAATAGCTTAAAGCCGCTAATGCCTTATCGAGTTGAATCGCATCAGCATCGAGCGGATAGCAATTAATCACGACCAAATCTGTCTCTTTTCGAGCCGTTTCCGGTATCACTGTCCCATAAGTATCCATCGCGAAATGTGCCCCCTTACGATGCGCCTTGATAAAATCACCGACAAACAACCCACAGATTTCACGCCGACTGTTAAGTACAACGTTGGTGATCATATCAAGACCGAGAACACCCGCTGCCAATTCGGCAGTGTCGCGGCGATCCGGTTCATTACTCTGCCCCTCAATCACCGCAGGTCCCCGACCCGGTGGAAAGGTATGGAAATAGTACATTGTGGTAAAACCCGCAATGCCGGGGACAATAAGTTTCGCGCCGTCGCTAAAGCCGACGGAACTGTGAGGATAGATACCACCGAGACAGATTTTGAAATCCGCGTCCGCGACGATACGGTTAAGATACACCGGTGTGTCGTTCTCAAGGTTGCCGAACGCACGCAAATCCCCGCTCATAAAATTATGATTGGTTACCTCGTATTCAGCGGCAATGTCTGCACCAACCTTTTTCACAATATCTGCATCGGTGAGAGGTCGGTGGGCACCGACACCAGCAACAAACCGAATCTCGGATTGCGGGACACCTGCCGCAGCTAACTCGCGCAGGATCAATGGAAGAACTCTTGCCGCAGGCGTCGGACGACTGAGATCATCCACAATAATGGCGGCACTCTTCTTGCCTTTCGCCAGTTCTGAAATTTGAGGGGTCCCGATCGGTTCAGCGAACGCACGTTCGATTTGGGTATCAGAAAGCGCGGGAGCATCTTGCGGACCCAATACGTCTACCTCCCAACCTGCAGGAAAATTCAGCGTCAATTCTTCATCTCCGTACCAGGCCCGGGTGTGTACTGTAGCAGTATTCTTCATACTTTTTCTTCCTCTTCGGGGTGATTACCTTTGCATTGGTGGGAGAGAACCGCCGCGATGAAATCTCGGAAAAGCGGGTGCGGGTCAAGCGGTTTCGATTGGAATTCAGGATGAAATTGAGAACCTACCATCCACGGATGATCAGCTACCTCAGCAATTTCGACAAGGCTCTCATCCGGCGACAAACCGCTAAAACAAAGACCTGCCGATTCCAATTGTGAGCGGTACTGGTTGTTCAATTCATAGCGATGACGGTGTCGCTCTACGATAATAGGTTGTTGATAGGCAGCATAACTTTTGGTGTTTTCTTTCAGGACGCACGGATAATGCCCAAGTCGCATTGTCGCACCGAGGTCAGTGACCGTGTGTTGGTCATGCATTAAATCTATAACAGGATAAGGCGTTTCTTCATCTACTTCCGTGCTGTTTGCGTTTTTTAGTTTCGCAGCGTGTCGGGCAAACTCGATTACCATACACTGCATGCCAAGGCACAATCCCAAATACGGGATCTTATTTTCACGGGCGTATCGTGCGGCAACCAACATCCCTTCAATCCCACGATAGCCGAATCCTCCGGGAACCAATATCCCATCAGCGTTCTTAAAAACACTATCGAGGTTTGGGTGTTCAGTGAGCGATTCCGCTTCTATCCACTCAATGTCAACAGAGGCTTCATTAGCAATACCACCATGTTTGAGTGCTTCTTGGACACTAATATAGGCATCGCTGCCGGTTGTATATTTTCCAACAATAGCGATCCGGGCTTTCTGATTCGGATTTTTGAGTTTTTCAACCATTGCGACCCATTCAGCATCCATCGGTGGGCGTGCTTCGAGTCCGAGTCTCTTTAGAACGAGATGCCCCATACCTTGTCGTTCAAAATTGAGGGGGATTTCATCTACGCATTTTGTGTCCAATCCTTCAAAAATATAGTCTTCACTAATACCACAGAGGAGCGCGATTTTCTGTCGAAATGCCTCATCCAGCGACTGGCTGGTACGGCACAACAACAGATCTGGTTGGACGCCTAACTCTTGGAGTTTACGGATGCTGTGCTGTGTCGGTTTGCTCTTGCTTTCGCCGTTGGGTAAGGTATAAATGAGAGAGACATGGAGGAACATTGTATTTTCACGTCCGACCTCAACTGCTATCTGACGGATCGCTTCAACGAAAGGCGGCATTTCAAAGTCGCCAATCGTTCCGCCTATTTCCGTGATGACGATTTCGGCTTCATTGTCCTTCCCAATCTGGTAGATACGGCGTTTGATTTCATCAGTAATGTGTGGGATCAGCTGCACGGTTTGACCGAGGTAGTCTCCTCGCCGCTCTTTTGCGATCACCTCACTATAGACAGACCCCGTCGTGAAGTTGGAATATTTATTCAGATCGATCCCGAAAAACCGTTCATAGTTTCCTATATCAAGATCGGTTTCTGCGCCATCATGGGTGACGAAGACCTCACCGTGTTGAAATGGGTTCATCACACCTGCGTCTACATTGAGATATGGGTCAATCTTGACGACGATCACCTTAAACCCGCGGTTGATAAGTAATCTGCCAAGGGACGCTGTTGTGATTCCTTTGCCGATACCTGAGATAACTCCGCCCGTCACGAAAATATATTTTGTCATGGAAATTATCTTATGAAGCCTCCATAATTTGTCTCACCCGCTCCAAGTCAGCAGGAACATCGACCCCAATAAGCGGGGTATCCGTTTCGACGACATGGATGGGAATGCCATGCTCTAAAAAGCGTAATTGTTCTAACCCTTCTGCGAGTTCGTAAGGGGTACTACTCCACCTCGTGAACGCGAGAAGTTGCTCTCGACGGTAAGCGTACAAACCGACATGCCGATACACTGGGAACTTATGTAACTCTGCCTCACTGACCTTCCCTGGCATAGAAGCACGCGAAAAGTACAGCGCATCGCCCTGAAGATCCGTAACGACTTTAACGACATTAACGTCACGATAATCTACGGCGGTTTCAACCCGCTGTTTTAACGTGCAAACTTGTACCGCTGGTCTGTCAATAAAAGGCTGCAGCATCAAGTCTATCTGCGTAGGTTCCAATAACGGTTCGTCCCCTTGGATATTGGCAACAATATCGCATGTCAAACGTTCTGCGACGACGGCGACTCGTTCGGTACCTGTTGCACATTGACCCGTCATCTGTACGTTTCCACCGAAGCGTGTTACGGCATCGTAAATCCGTTGGTCATCCGTAGCGACAATAACTTCATCTAACATTTCTGCGCGGCACGCACGTTCGTAGACGTGCTGCACCATTGGTTTCCCAAGCAAATTCGCCAACGGTTTGCCTTCAAAACGGCTTGAGGCGTAGCGTGCTGGAATAATTCCTACACTGTGCAACCTGAGCTCCCTTATGATATCCTATTTTTTATATATTTTTCTATTTGTTTCTCAAATCAGTTTAACGCAAGGTGAAGTTAAAATCAAGATTTTTTTGGTTTGGGTTGCAGACCTAAATCGAAAAGTGGTAAACTTTAAGGTAAGTGAATCGTTTCGTAAAAAGTAAAAAAATGGTTCATCTGAAGGAGGATCTCAAAAAATGAAACGGAACCTGATATTTACAATACTGACTCATAAATTAACGCCTTATCTGGTGTGTCTATTTCTGATAGGTGCTCTCTGTGTGTCTACGGCAGAAGTTTTTTCAGCCGATGTTTTAGACCCGGATTTGGTGCTGTACTTCGATTATGAAGATTTTAAAGGGGATACGGTCGTTGAAAAATCCGGACGCGGCTACGACGGTGAGATTAATGGGAAGGTCACACAATCCAATGACGGAAAGTTCGGCAAAGCCGCCCATTTCGTAACCGGAAGTTTTCTCGACTTAGATGGACCCAATATCAAGCCTGAAGATATTCCGACTGAAGGTATGAGTATCGTCGCGTGGATCAACGTTGAAGCCGTCGCGGATATGGCAGTTTTTAACGCACGTGCAGGTGATAGTACGTGGCTTGTACATCCAGAGGCACGTGGAAGTGGTAAGTATCGCTGGCTGAATCGGAGTCCCGGCGGAGCGACCATCTTTGACATTCGCGCCGGTGATAACAAGGCGAATGAATGGCAGCATTACGCTGGCACGTTCAGCCGCGCCGATGGGAAAGCTATACTCTACATCAATGGAAGAAATGTCGGTGAAGAAAAAGCACGCGTCGGCACGCCGATCGCAGGAGACTGGGACCAGGGGGCACGCGTCGGTTATAATATTGACAACAACCGTCCCTTCGCTGGGTTGATGGACGACCTCAACGTTTGGAAACGTGGGTTGACGGAGGAGGAGGTCAATGGCATTATGAACGATGGTGTTGACGCGTTCCTTGCTGTGGAGGCACACGGTAAACTGACAACTACTTGGGGGAAGCTGAAAGGATCAAAGTAAGACGAACCCGTGAAAGTGGCTACATATTGTAAAAGAGTAGAAGGATGGTTCATCTAAAGGAGGAATTTAAAAGATGAAACGGAATCTTACATTAACGCCTTATCTGGTGTGTCTATTCCTAATAGGTGCTCTCTGTGTGCCTACAGTAGACGTTTTTTCAGCCGATGTTTTAGATCCGGATTTGGTGCTGTACTTCGACTATGAAGACTTCAATGGGGATACGGTCGTTGAAAAATCCGGAAATGGTTACGATGGTAAAATTGATGGAGATGTCACGCAATCCGATGACGGGAAATTCGGAAAAGCCGCACATTTCGCATCCGGTAGTTTCTTGGATTTGGATGGTGCTAATGTTAAGGCTGAGGACATCCCTACCGAAGGCATGAGTATTCTCGCATGGATTAACGTTGAATCCGTCGCGGATATGGCAATTTTCAACGCCCGTGCAGCCGATAATACATGGCTTGTACACCCCGAAGCACGCGGTGATGGAAATTATCGTTGGCTCAATCGAAGCCCGGGTCAGACGATATTCGACATCCGCGCTGGTGAAAACAAAGCCAACGAATGGATACATTACGGCGGGACATTCAGCCGTGCTGAGGGATTAGCCGTGCTTTATATCAATGGTGAGAATGTCGGTGAAGAAAAAGCACGCGTCGGCACACCTATCGCAGGGGACTGGGATCAGGGTGCGCGTGTCGGTCGTAACATCGACGACAACCGTCCGTTTACTGGATTGATGGATGACCTTAACATCTGGAAACGTGGTTTGACACAGGATGAGGTCAATACTATCATGAACAACGGTCTTGGCGCAACGCTCACCTCGGTAGACGCACAAGGTAAACTCGCGACGACTTGGGGTAGGCTTAAAGCAGACTAACGAAAATGGGAAAGACTCAGACCGTTTTCTGGTAGGCGCGCCTCATCGGCGCGCCTATCAAATTCGCATAAAGCTTAGAAAAAAGGACGCATGGAAAATTGACCGAATATACTTTGGATGTGTAGCGATCAATAAGCGATCACGGATCGGATGGCGTGGACGGTGGATCCTCTTCCGATGCGTCAGGCGCCGTGGAATCCTCTGAAGATGAACACGTTTTTAGTGCTTTCGTGAGATAATCTTCCTGCGAGAGCAAGTCTTTATTCGCGCGGAGGCTCGCTTCATGGAACCGATAGTCATCTTCATCGAGTCGGTAGTAATACTGGAGGTGTCCAGCACTGACTGCCTGTTTGAGATCTGCGGGTGAGATAGCCAGCATCGCCGCCGTTTCCTCCAGATCATACTCAACTACGGCATTGCGTATTCGCATCTTTTTATCTCCGTTTTCGGCTGTGTGGAAAGGCGCGGTTGCTAATTTTGCCTTCCCACGAGTCCAAGTAATTGTAGATTTTACCATAAAATTATAGAAGATACAACAAATAGACGAAGTCAGGGTGCCCGATGCAGTATCGGTGTAAAAGTTACACACTCTCAAAATCTATTAAATCATCGCTTATCTGTGCGCTGGTTTTCTGGACTCTTATAGCAGGATCAGAAGCAAAGGCGGAGAACTTTCTATCGAGATGGGATCAGACCCTTTTTGATCGTATCTATGATGCGCCGCCACACCGAGAGCCGATGTGGACACTCATGGAAGGGATAACAGAATTTGGGCATTATCGGGCGGTGATGGGTGCATCAATTCTGCTTATGACGTATGGAAACGATTCGCATCGGGAGACCGGAAGGCTTTTGTCTTCCGCATTCCTCGGAACTGGATTGGTAACGTATGGTATGAAGAGGTTGATTGGTCGAAAACGCCCCCTTGATGAGAGTTTGGGGAATCCAGCTTTTCCGTCCGGACATACATCTTTGGCGTTCAGTTCAGCAACGATTTTAGGGTATCAGTACCCGAAATTACGAATTCCGCTCTACATCGGCGCGGGACTCGTTGGTTTCTCGCGTATCTATCTCGGACGACATTACACGTCAGATGTGATAGCTGGAGCAGCAATTGGTACAGCAATTGGTATGTTGGTCTGGCATCAGCGCGTCACGTTGCTGAAATGGGAATTTTAGAATTAGCCGACAGCCATCAGCAGTCAGTAATCTCCCTATCAGAGAAATGGTGGGGGACGAAGTTGTAAACCTCGTCAGCGGGAATCAGGTATCGGAGTATTTCTTCGGAGAGAAAATTAAAACCTTTGACAATAAAACGGACGCGACGTAAAATATAGTAATATAGGAGGGTGAGACTGATGAGCCATACGAAAGATCGCATACATTTCCGGTATCAGGTTATGGGCAAAATCGGTATACTTTTCTTAATAGGAGTGTTATCGGCAGGCTGTGCTGTTCCACCGCAACCTTCAGTTGATGTCTATATGGAGCCTATCGCGGGGCGTTTTAACGCACAGATCGATTCAGAGACAGGGGCAGCAACTGTTGAAAAAAAGGGGATTACCGTCACTATAAAACCGTTTGATGAGGTAGAGCTGTTCGCACTCACCGAAGATCCGAGAGTGAATCCTTATCTCTTGGTTGGGAAGCGGGGTGCTGTTGAGCCCATCTATACGGTGTTTGACATTACAGTTCATAACCGAGATCACCGACGCGTCTTAGTTGACGATGCAGCTATTCTCATTGATGGAAACGGTGGGCAGTACGCCAATCTGTCCAACGATTATTTCGACGCACTCTATGACAATGTAGATCTTTCCCAGAGTAACACGTGGGAGGGGGGTTACCCTTACATGCCTGTACGGGCTGGGTTACCCAGCCCCTACGGCTACTATCCCTACTACGGTCACTATCAGTCTTACATAGATGCCGAGGCACTTGAGTTGGGGCGTATTGTGATAGAGGACCACATCTTTGAAGGCGCGAAGTTGTTCTCCGGTGCGAAACGAAGCGGTTTCTTAATTTTTGACCGACTTGAGAGTGCCGCCACAGATATTCGAATCGTTGTGCCTCAAGTCCGGGTGATCCATCCAAACGGCAAAGAGGATAAATTGGAATTTAAAATTGACTTTAGGCAGGTCTTGCCATAAAATAACGATAACCTCAATGGATTAATTCGCATTGATAACACGCAGGATTTGTGACACATTGTCCCGCAAGTCTCTATAGACTTGCGTAGTAAAGGGAGTACATAAGTAAAATGAGAAATTGTATTATAATTTTGTTGATAGTAGGGCTTGTATCTGTTTGGGGATGCCAACCCGCAAGCCAAGACAAACAGGAATCTCAGAGAGAACTCAAAGTTGCTGTAGCCGCACCCTTTACAGGGAACGCAGCAGCGTTTGGGGAAATGATCAAACGCGGTGCCGAGCTCCGAGAAAAAGAGATTAATGACGCTGGCGGCATCAACGGTATGAAGTTGACGCTGCTTTTTGAGGATGATGCTGGCAAAGATGCAGAGGCGAGCCTCGTTGCAGAGCGTATTGCCAGTAATTTGCAGGTTCTCGCAGTTGTTGGACATTTTAACAGTTCCTGCTCGTTAGCGGGTAAGCCAATTTACCAACGGGCTGGTATCGTCGAACTGTCGCCTGGTTCCACGAATGTGACCGTTTGCGAGGGAAGCGATTGGACGTTCCGTAACTTGTATCGAGACGATTTCCAAGGGAAATTCATCGCACAATACATTGACAAGATCTTGACAGACCTTCAATCGGTTGCTGTCTTTTTTGATAACGACGATTATGGGCGTGGTTTAAGAAACGCATTCGTTGAGGAAGCTGAAAAGATAGGACTTAACCTCGTCGCTTCGGAAGCCTATGATCGGGATAATACCGATTTTAAAGCACAACTTACGAGTATTAAGGCGAAAAATCCAGATGCTATTTTCGTCTCTGGACTCTATAGCGAGGCAGGTTTGATTATCAAACAGGCACGTGAGGCTGGGATTACGGCACAGTTTTTCGGTGCCGATGGTGTGGACTCACCAGATTTCCTCGTCATCGCGGGTACCTCCGCAGAGGGATCTTATCTGACGACACCTTTCACGTTTGGTGCCGCTGGAGAAGACGCCCTACAGATGGCATCTAATTTTGAAGCACTTCATGGAGTGGCACCCGATACGTGGGCCGCATTGACGTATGATGCCGTTGGAATGATTGCGGAAGCGCTTGAAAAAACCTATAATTCAGAAGCATCCGTGGCAGATAATCGAAAAGCTATTCGTGACCATTTGGCATCCTTGGATACCCCTGAGGAAGGCTACAAAGGGGTGACAGGATTAACCTATTTTGATATAAATGGTGACACGGTCAATAAACCCGCTTACGTGAAAATTGTGAAAGATGGACAATTTGTTGCAGCGGATCGACAACTCCTTGAATTGGATTAATTTTAAAACGGGTTTCTCCTTACAGCAATATAAGGATAGGCACCAGTGTCTCTCTATAGCATCGATACCTAAAGAAGAGAATTATGGCACAATTTTTGGAACAAATTATTAACGGATTGGTGCTCGGTGGCATCTATGCGCTCATCGCCGTCGGTTATACCATGGTTTACGGTATTATCCAATTGATTAACTTCGCACATGGCGAAATTTTCATGTTTGGTGCTTATATCGCACTCATGCTTATAACAGTCTTCGGTATACCGTTTTGGATCGCCTTGCCACTGAGTATGGTTCTTTGTGGAATATTAGGAATGCTGATTGACTTGGTAGCGTACCGCCCCCTCCGGAACGCACCGCGTTTGTCGGCATTGATTACAGCAATAGGTATGTCACTTGCGTTGCAAAACTTGGCTCGAATGATTTGGTCAGCCCGTCCCCGCCAATTTCCTACCGAAGTCCTCCCAACTGTCTTTCTCAGTCAAAATGCGATCCCACTTCCCGGTGGCGCAACTTTACCTTATCGGGACGTGTTTATTATCCTGTTGGCACTCGTTTTAATGATTGCTCTGAACAGGTTAATTTACCTGACCAAAATCGGGAAGGCGATGCGGGCTTGCGCGCAGAGTCCGGTTGCAGCAAATCTCATGGGTATAAGGACGAACCGAGTCATTGCTATAACGTTTATTATCGGTTCTGCTTTAGGCGCGGTCGCGGGGGTAATGGTAGGTTTGCGCGAAGTGGTTACGCCGACAATGGGCTACTATAAAGGGGTGGCGGCTTTTGCCGCGGCTGTTCTCGGCGGCATAGGTAACATTACAGGCGCAATGCTTGGCGGCATCATAATCGGAATCGCCGAGGTGATTGGTGCAGGATATATATCTTCAGGGTACCGGTTAGCGATTGCCTATATTATCATGATCGCGGTCATTGTTATTCGTCCATCTGGATTGTTCGGAAGATCAACGGGGCACCGAGCTTAGTATGAAAAATAAATTAACACCGAAAAATATCATCTTTGGGTTATTAATCTGTTTTCTACCGTTATTGATGTACGGCTTAGATGCTATATCTCTCTACTTGTCGCAGTACGATATTTACCTGAATCTCCCAAGTGGCGATTACATGCTTCGGATTATTGTCCGCGCCTATCTCTATATGCTCCTTGCTATCGGACTGAACATTGTATGTGGATTCACAGGGCTCCTTGATTTAGGCTATGTCGGTTTTTATCTTATCGGTGGCTACACGGCAGGACTATTGATGGCACGACTGGGGGTGACTTATTGGATTGCGATGCCCCTCGCTATAATGAATGGGGCATTGTGGGGCCTGTTGCGTGGCGCACCTACTTTACGACTCACGGGCGACTATTTCGCCATTGTCACCTTTGGATTCGCTGAACTGCTTTTCCGTATCGTGAAAAACGAACAGTGGTTGATTGGCGGTCCGAATGGATTTGTTCGTGATATTCCACCGCCTGCCCTTTTTGGAGTGGTCTTCAACCAGAATTGGCACAACTACTATCATATTCTTATTCTCCTAATCTTGGTTGTTTTTGTCACCTATCGACTGCAGCATTCTCGGGTCGGTAGAGCATGGGTCGCGATTCGCGAAGACGAACAGGCGGCAGAAAGTATGGGAATTAACGTGAGTCGTTATAAAGCACTGGCGTTTGCAGTGAGTGCGGCGATCGGTGGGTTAGGTGGAGGCTTTGTCGCGCAATTCCAGGTTAACATTAGTGCCCCTTTCTTTGAATTCTGGGAATCAATCCTCATTCTCTGTATGGTAGTCCTCGGAGGTATGGGAAGTATAAGGGGAGCAATGATAGGTGCAGCCATTCTCGGATCGTTAGGTGAAATACTGAGACCGGGCGTCATTATTCCGTACCAATTTGGTGGCGCACGCTATCTTATTTTTGGACTTATTCTTATTCTCTTAATGCGTTTCCGTCCAGATGGATTAACGCTCAGAAAGGCTTAAGAGTTATCAGTTAAAAGGGGTTTTTTGCTTGGAGTTTCTCCAATTTCCCTCGTTTAACAAAACGAATAAACCTTCTTGTGACTGATTGCTGATTGCCGATTGCTGACAACCATCTTTCACAGATAAGCAGGATTAACGCCCCGCCGACAAATAATTGAAACCGGTCCTGAGACTCGCCATCTGAACGGATTCTGAACTTCTGTTTTTCGAGTCGTGCTAAGTCTGTCGTTAACCCGACAATCCCCGCATTTGCATGGTAATAACTGCCGCTCCCTGCTTCAGCAATTTCTTGCAGGCGAGTTTCATTTAACGCTGTTAGCACGAGTTGTCTGTTGGCATCGCGCTTGTATGGAGCAGTTTCGGTAGTCGTGTCCCGCGGGAGCGGAATAGGTACAGGTTGGACAGTGTTGCCAATACCGACACAATAAATATAAATCCCCTGCTGCGTCGCAGTTCTTGCCGCCTCAATCGCCTCTTCACCGTGGTCCTCTCCATCAGTAAAAAGAATCAGGACCTTCTGTCCCCCGAAATCGGTGCCTATTGTTGTCATATCGTTCTGATTTGAACTCAGTCGAGCGGTCGCGGTTTCAATAGCATCACCGATACGAGTGCCGCTATGCGTAAGTGTTTCGGCAGTTATTGCCCCTAAGAATTCTCTGAGGGTGGTAGTGTCGCTCGTCAAGGGACATACTACGAAACTCGCTTCAGCAAAGTAGAGTAGTCCGATCCTGTCACCTTCAAGTTCATCTAATAGTGAAAATATAACCGCTTTCGCATGAGTGAGACGTCGAAGGGATTCTTCATCTTCCGCGAGCATACTCGTCGAAATATCCAATGCGATCATGACATCTAATCGTTCCACGACGGGCTCAGGTTTGGTGCCCCACTGCGGACGCGCGATCGCAAGCGTCAGGAGCAAATAACTCATCAGCAGCAATCCTGCTTGAACCTTGTGTCGCTGCAGGTGTGCCGGGTCCACGGTGCTGTAGAATCGTAGCAGTGCTTTCCGTTTCTGTTGCAATCCAAAGAGGAGCAACAGTGCTACAAGTGGCACAACCCATAATAAATGGAGGAATTCAGGCTGGGCAAAACGCATTTTTAATTATTCGCAAGGCGTTAAATCAGGTGTTTTGTGTATCACAGTGTTCTGCTCAAATCCGCCTGCGTGTTTTTGCTTGGGGTCTTTGCTTGGGTGTTTCTGCGTATTTCTGCGTATTGTTGCAGGCTGCCGTCTTGGGTAAAATTGGGAGATAGTTGTCAGTGGTCAGTTAAGAAGTTTTCGCCTAACAGAGTTTTTCTCTAATACTACCCTGAAAACTCGTAGTCCGTAATGAAATGGAGGACGGATAGGTGGAACGCACATAATAGTTCAAACGTCCTTGATTACTTCGCAAGGTATAATTAAAAAAACTATGGAGATAGGATAGAGTTCCGGACGCGTTCAAAAATTTCGATCGCATAGTCAAGATGGGCTTTGGAAGCGATGTTAAATGAGATACCAAAATTCTTGACTGTGACGTTGGGCAAATTGGCTCGGCACTCAACAATATGGAGCGGGGTGAAGTCTCCGTGGACATCAACTCGGAAGTGGGTCGCTCTTCTTGAAGGGTATGTGTCGAGCCACCAGTGTCCCCCGAAAGTCATCCTGAGTTTCGCTATACGAGGTCGAAGTGTCGCACCGCACGTCTCGACGTATTCCAAAAATTGATGGACAATTTGTGAGAGTTCCTCGTTCTCCTGTAGCATCTCAACGAACAATTCAAGGGTCATAAATTGCTGTGTGGTGTGCCCATAACTGCGTTCTTCCTCTTTCACGAGCGTCCCACCCAGTACGGTCTCGGTTGCGACTAAGATTTCGTCAGGGGCATGGTAAGAAAAATAAGAGATGTAGGTGAGATCAAGTCCCAGAGCTCGTAGATATTCTGCGACCTCTAAGACGCGCGCGTCCACGCCCTCGGAAACAAGCACCAACCGCTGTTTTTGATTGAATGCCGATTTTCGAATATCACCGGGTTCATATCCAAAGAATTCGCTATGTAGTGCCGTCAAGGACGAAAACTCTTTACCTTGTTGTTGGCACCATCGGTAAGCGAGCGTCTCCAACTCTATAAATGAAAGTTGAGAAATCCCGGCGGCATACTCTAAAATCTGTGTGATTGCTGTCCGAGACGGCTTTCCCCGTTTGAGTTCAATAATCACGCAATTGCCCTGTCGGTCAAGCGCGAGTAGGTCAATCTTCTGTTTTGATGTGCTGAGAGGGGGTTGTCTACTGATGACGCACAGCGGTTCACCGAGGACCAGCGTTGCATCCTTTTCGAGCAAATCCTCGAAGTCGCGTTCTTCACCAAAACGCAAAGGTTCAAGTTTGCCAAATTTCCGGTCTTCCCAACGATAAACTTCCATTTTTTAATTTATGGGCCTCTGAGCTGCCCTCCATTACATTACGGGCAGATTCTTGAGCAGTTCCAGCTGGGCTGGAAACTCTAAAAGGATTTAAATACATTTTTAAACGATAGGGATCTGGGACCGTTCTCTACTTAACCTGCGTAAGTCCAGAGAAATTAGAATTTAACCAACGGATACGTTCCCGATATGCCTCGACCTCTGCGGTGATTTTGGTATCGTTCCAATTGTTTTTCTCGCCTAAAAATTGCGCGATCTTGGGTGCTATATCAACACCTTGACCCGGCGCCCAACCGATCCGTGTGCGCCGCCAGAGGAGATCTTCAAGGGTGATCGCCATTTCACCCCAACAGGCATAGAGAAGTTCAGCTTTCGTGAATGGAAGCGACGGTATTATTGGCTCCGCGAGTGTCGCATCCTCAGTAATGAACTTTTCGATCGTGCTATATCCTTCGCCATATCGCTGAGCGAGACGTTCCGCATCAGCACCCGATGCCTCCCCGATCGCATTCGGCAGAGGAGAAACGGCAGTTTTGCAGACACGTGGGACGTTTAGAAATGCGGCAAGGTGATCCACTGTCTCTTCCGCCATCTGACGGTGTGTGGTAAGTTTGCCACCATAGAGATACATTATCCCACTTGGACTCTCTGTAATTAAATGCTCCCTTGAAACAAAACCTGTTTTTGTGAGTCCGTGCGTGTGTCTTTTCGCCGCCACGAGGGGTCGGGTACCGGCATAGGCGGCAATAATAGTATCTTTATTGAGCGTCTTTTCCGGAAAAATTCGTTGTGCTTCCGAGAGCAGATACGTCACTTCATTCGCTGATGGGCGGACGGATGCCAAGTCCTCTTCTGGTGTTGTTTCAGTGGTCCCAACAATGGAGGTATTGTGGGCACCCGGCAAAATAAAAATAACTCGCGGATTACGCCTCCGTTGTTTTTCCACCTGTGTAAAGGCTATCAGACCGTGGGCACCCGCGTCGTCCTCTTTTCCGCATCGCGGCAAGAGGAGATGGACGCCTTTCGCGTTTTCTGTCAATAACCGCGACGTCCCATCATAACTCGGGTCTTTACGCCATACGTGGTCGCTCCAGGGTCCCGTTGCGAATACAATTTTTCGTGCCGAAACCTCAAAACGATGTCCAGAAATAACATCCTCAGCGACTATCTTATATATTCGATGCTCGGCATCAACAGTCTTCGGTTGGTCGACGAAATCAAGAAAACAGACATAATTTGCGACAATAGCCCCGTGTCGATGGGCATCCTTGAGTGTTGCAAGCGTCAACCGGGCATCGTCAACCATGCTATCCCATAACAGGACACATCCCTTTAAGGCATCTATAGCAATAGGTCCGACAAGATGCTGTATCTTTTGGACATCGCGAATCGCTATTGACTTCTCCGTTTCATCCGTTTTAGAGAGACGATTGTAGTAATGCGCAGCAAGTTGTATGCCTGTCAACGGATACGGATCGCCTTTATAGCAAAGCAGTGCTAACGGAATCGGTTTGACCAGGTTTGGCGCGATCCGATGGAGGATTTCACGTTCTCTACGTGAATTTTTGACGAGTTCAATGTCGCGCTTGAGCAAATAGCGAAATCCGCCATGAACGAGTTGTGATGTGGCACTACTCGTTCCGTTTGCAAAATCGCCTTGTTCTATCAAACCCGCTTTTATGCCACCGTTGAGCGCGAGGTCCCGGATTAAACCCGCACCAACGATACCACCACCGATAACTAAAACATCTAACACTTCAGTCTTGAAGATTTCTATATTCTGGACGCGGGTCCGAGCTGAGAATTCCGTTTTTTTAATTAGAGTGCCTCCTAACATCGTTCCGCAGAAACCTCTTTACTGATGGTTTTCATTTATCAGGGCACTGTGTGAAGATACCTTGCGAATGGCATCCAAAATTCCTGACGCGGCACCTGCTACGGGTTCTGTCAACAAGGGTAAAAATATAAGTTGCGAACAAGCCTTTTCAGTCACAGGCAAATCCCCTGGCGCGTAGGTTTCAAACTCTCCGCCCATATCATTGGTGCAGAGGACACCGCGACCGTCCATGTACATATCAAGTCCGTGTGTGAAGAGCGGTAAGGTATGTAGCAGCGGATACGGATTGCTATTCGTCGGAAACCTACTTCCCGAAAATACAGGCACACCATCGCCAACAACGAGTGGATATGGATTATTATTTGCCAAAACGCCCTCTTTTCGGAGCGCATCGGCGAATACTGGTGCCGGTAGTCCGTGCATCTCTTCCTCGTGGTAGTGGATGGGGAATCCAAAGAATCCTGCTGGCTCGGCACCCAGATATGTTTCAACAGGAGAAACGCCCGCAATATCTCGCAACCCATCGGAGATTTCTTGGATATAAGCGCGACGGTTTGCATTGAGTTTATTGAGTTTCTTCAATTGCACCGAAGCAATGCCAACAGCGAGGGGATGTGCGCGAAATTTAACACCGAGTCCCATCGGTGGGAGATGCGTATAGCGTAGTTCTTCCACTGTTTCTCCGACAACGTTCGCGGGACGATTGACCTGCCCAAGCAGACAAGCCCTTTCAAAAACTGCTATATCGTTGGTGGCAAGCATTCCCCCTTCGCCACCGCTAATGGGTTTACTGCCTTGCAAACTCCACGCGCCTGCCTGCCCGATACTGCCACACGGGACCCCCTTGTAAGAGGCACCATGTGCGTGAGAACAATCCTCTATGACCGCCACGCCTGTCTCTGTGCTGAGTGCCATGAGCGCATCCATGTCACACACATTGCCCCACAGATGCACCGCCACAATCGCCTTGGTCCTGGATGTAATGCGCCGTCGGACATCAGCGACATCAATTAACAATGTCCTCGGATCCACTTCACAGAAAACCGGCTTTGCCATCAGCGTCAATGCTGGCGTAATTGATCCCATCCACGTGTAAGTCGGACAGATGACTTCATCACCCGGACCGACACCGAGTCCAAACATTGCGCTGTGTAGTGCCGCTGTGCCGTTGGTAAGACTCAAGGCAAATCGGGTCTGGTGGCGTTCACGCCAAGTTCGCTCAAATTCCTGAACAGTCGGGGAAGCACCGGAGAGTTCATTGCGAAGCGTCATCTCGTAAACAACCTGAGCCTCTTCTTCTGTCATCTGGCTCCACTGCTCCAACTTCGGATAGGGGGCATCAGGGGTCTTTTCAAAAACGGGTGTTCCACCTAAAACAGTAGGAAGATCGGATCGGGCATTTTCGCTTTCAAGATGTCGGAGGTTCGCTTTTTCTTTCGCCATGGGGACTTATCGCTGCCTTTCTTTTCACCGGTGAATTGTTTTAATCGGATATCTGTGCTATATTAATGGGGTGTATTACTGATGGACTTAATATCACGTATGATAACACGTTTTGAGGCATTTTGTCAAATTTCAGCAGAGACACCCAGAAACCTTGAATATCCAAAAAGTGTTCGCTTCGCTATTGCGGAACAGAGCATCCCAAGTTTTTTAAACAATTAAATCTGGGCATCGCTTCCCTACGTTTCGCGGTGGTTTTCGGTAAAATACAAACCGTGGATTAACCGAAAACTTATCTGAAACGAAGTGGAAGGCAGTTCAGATGCTCGTAATCAGAAATACGTTTCACAGTGGTTTTTGGTGAAGTACAACTATATAGCGAGGTTAGGAAACCTCATCAGCAAATTTCAATTACAAAATTGTATACCGTCACTCCTTGCGCTTGCTGGATTTTTTCTTTTATCTGGGCTCGTGCTTCAGATACGCGGACAGGATCCACTGGAGTTCTATCGTATTATCCTTGTCAGCGGGTTCGCAAGCCTTGATGAGTTCGGTTATGTGCTGTTTAACGCAACTCCACTTGTTTTTACAGGGCTTGCTGTCGCCATCGGATACAAAAGCGGGCTGTTCAATATCGGTTGCGAGGGGCAACTCTATATTGCAGCGTTCGCTGCCGCATGGATAGGCATACATCTGAACCTTCCTCCTGTTCTGCTGATCCCTTTCTGTATAGGTGGTGCAATGATCGCCGGTGCCGGATGGGGTGCGATCCCAGGACTCTTAAAGGCGAGATATGGCGCGCATGAAGTTATCAATACCATCATGATGAACTTCATAGCATTCGCGCTCATGAACTACCTGGTTACGTCCGTCTACCAAGAACCGGGTCAGATGATTCCACACACCCGACAAATTCATGAAGCGGCAAAGCTCCCAAGATTGGCATCATTACTCCCCATTCTCCCACAAAGCAACCCGCTAAACGTGAGTTTCTTGCTCGCTTGTAGCTGTACTGTATGTTGTTATATCTTCTTAGCATATACGCGTTGGGGATATGAACTTCGCTTGGTCGGGAATGCACGAGATGCGGCCGCTTACGGTGGGATAAATCCCAGCACGGTGACGATATGGGTGATGGCGTTGAGCGGTGCGGTTGCCGGATTAGCAGGGGTCGCTGATGTCATGGGATACCGCCACCGGTTTTTGGATAATTTCTCATCAGGATGGGGCTTTACCGGGATTGCAGTTGCTCTTTTAGGCAGGAACAATCCTTTTGGTATTTTGGCTGCGGCTATCCTGTTTGGAACGCTGAACAAGGTTGCGTTAGATATTGAAATTTTGCTGGAAGTCCCGCGCGGTCTATTTCTTGCAGGTCAAGGTATGCTAATTATCTGGTTAGTTAGCATGGAAAGTATCTCGCGGAGAGGCACGAGAAAGTCCTAACTCCCCTAACTGAACCGCAAGGTAAATTTAAAAAGATGATTTTTGAACTAATTCCGAGCACTTTGCGAATGGCGACACCACTGGGATTCGCTGCACTCGGCGGAATTTATTCGGAACGCGCCGGGGTCATCAACCTCGCCCTTGAAGGTATGATGCTCATGGGGGCTTTCGGCTATGTTATCGGGACACAGGCTTCCGGTTCAGTATGGATCGGGTTGCTCGTAGGGGTGGGTTTTGGATTCGCATTAGCTCTGCTACATGCAGTCGCAACCGTCACTTTTCACGCAGAACAGATTGTCACAGGTGTCGGTATCAACATCTTAGCGTTAGGAATTACAGAATACCTCTTACCGACCACCGAACAGGTAGACGGTCTTCCGCACTGGAAGGTGCCGTTTATCGGTGCGTACAGTTTCAGTTTCGTCGTCTATTTGCTACCAGTGTTGATGGTGGCAAGCCACATACTCCTGTTTAAAACTCCGTGGGGTCTACGATTACGCGCAGCCGGTGAATCAACAGAGGCACTCGCAACACTCAGCCTGAGTCGCACGAAATGGCAATATATCGGGGTCCTATTCAGCGGTATCTTGGCAGGCGTCGGTGGCTGTTTTTTAGCGTCTGAAGTTCACTATTTCACAAAAGGCATGACAGCAGGACGTGGCTATCTCGCACTTGCGGCTGTCATCTTCGGGAATTGGCGTCCATTGAGCGGTATTGCGGCATGCTTCCTTTTCGGATTCGCTACCGCTTTAGAACTCGCGAACCGGTGGAACATCCCAAGCCAACTCTTAAACAGTTTGCCCTATATCTTAACAATGGTTGTCCTTGCGGGGTTGGTAGGGACATCACGCCCACCTGCGAGTTTGGGAAAGATGGAATCTTAGAATGGCGATCAGCGGTCAGGGGTTTTTGCTTGGGGTATTTGCCTGGGTGTTTCTGCGGATTTCCCCAGGTTTTCTACGAAAACCCTTTCAGCGGTCAGTAAGAATGGTTTCCATCATTCGTTTAACGAAGGTCTCTTTACTGATTGCTGACGGCTATTCCTCATCCACAAGTCCATAGTAACTGCCGTGGCGACTGTAATAACCATAGGACTTGGCGTGTTTCGGATTGATCATATTGCAAAGTACACCGATGCCTTTCATCGGGAAAGCCTCTGTCAAATGCCGGACGCCCGTAAGGATATCAAATCGTCGGGTCTTCGTGATGTCGAACACATAGACGATAGCATCAACAATGTTAGCCAAGATCATCGGATCAGCAACAGCACGGACCGGTGGTGAGTCGATCACAATCACATCGTACTCCGATTTTGCGAGTTCCAACCAATCTGTCATCATTTCCGAGTTCAGAAGCTCAATAGGATTTGGCGGCACAGTACCACTCGGCACAAGATCCAAGTTAGGAACGTCGGTCTGTTTGACTGTGGTTTGGAGGAGGTCGTCCCGATTTTCCGCGTTTAAATGGATAAGGGCTTCACTCAATCCGGGTTTGCGAGCATCAACACGAGCGATGGGAAATTCAGCGTCGGGTGTCTCCATCGCGTTTTCCGCCTGAGGAAGTTGTTCTCCGGGAAACGTGTTGTGTTGTGAGGGACGGCGCATATCGGCATCAATTAATAAAACTTTATTTCCCCTTTGCGCAAGAGCGACAGCGAGATTCGAGGAGATCGTGCTTTTCCCTTCACCCCGAGTCGCGCTCGTAACAAGAATTGTTCTCACGGATGATCCTGGATTCAGAAACGGTAGTTTCGCTTGTAGGACGCGGAACGCCTCAGCTGACCTTGATTGCGGCGCATCGTGAACAATTAGTGGAAGTCGGTACGTATTACGCTTTTTGATGGATGGAAGTACCCCAAGGAAACTTGGTGATTCGGGTAAAGCATCCAATTGACGCACCGCATCTTCTAAACGGAGGTATGTATCGTCGAAGTAATTTTTCGCGACTGCAAATGTGAAGCCCAGCAGCATACCTGCCATTGCTCCTAAAGCGAGATTCAGTTTTAGACGAGGCTTCAACGGTTCTTCGGGTGCCCGTGCCATATCTAAAGTTTTAATACTCTCTGTGCGCGCCTGTGCGAAAATTTCTGCCTCCTGCAACTTCGCTTCTAAAGCCACCGATTGTGTGTTATAAATTTCAACATCCCGCTTGAGTCGATAAAACTGCAGTTGCGTTGGGGACCAGCTACCCAGTTTCTCAAGGTGGGCAGCGATTTTGGCAGCGACTTCGTCCTTCTGTTTCTTAAGACTGATAATAGCCGCCTCCGCCTCATTCACCTTCTCTGTGAGTGCTTGATGGAGTGGATTGTAAGTGGAAGTTGTACTTTTTATGTCTTTTTCTTCTTTATCGAGTCGTGTTCTCGTTTCTCTAATCTTCTGATCGATCGCCGTCACTTCAGGATGCGTTTCATCATACTTACCGAGCAGTTCCGCTCTTCCAATTTCGTACTCGTTTAAGTTGTCTTGCAGCTTGGAGTGCGAAGGATTCCGCGCGATTGTTTCCGAGATGAGATCCTCCGATAGGTTCTCCAACTCTGCCTGATAGGTCCCAAGTCTGAATTCAGCACTTATCAAGAGATCTATCAATTCATTTTCTTTCACTTGCAGTGCCAGAATTATCTGTGCCTGCGTTCCACCCTCGGCATTCAAGGTAATCTCCGGGTACTTTTGCTGAAATTCAAATAACGCCTCTTCAGCTTTTGTGAGGCTATCCCTTGTCTGATTCAGCATTGTCTGTGGGAGTGGCTTTTGCCACCACTGCATTCTTTCAACGGCTTCCGCTTCAACTACCACCTGAAACACAGCCGCAATCTTATTGGCGATATTCTGTGCCCGTTCCGGTGTACGCTGTGCCACAGTAACAGTAATCACGCTTCCGTCGGGTGTTTCTTCAACCTTTAACTGTTCGTCAATAAGCGTTTTGACGAAGAAGTCTTCCCATTCAGCGAGCGTGAGTTCCCCCTGTTCCGTCGCATCCTGAGCAAGTGTAATATTCAACAAATCCGCAAGCCATACGACAACCCGTCCACGATGAACGGGCAGCGGATCCAGGAGTCCTTCTTCTCTGAGTTGACGGATCGCCGGTGCAATCACGAGGTCCCGCGATTGTATCTGCGCCGCATAAGCACCCAGAGATGGACTGCCCAATAATCCAGAGATAGGCAATTGTGAAAGGAGCGAAGAGGTTGGTTGACCGTCTAAGACGCGAAGCGTTGTTTCAGATTGATAGACCGGCTGAGTGAGGTCGGTGATGAGAAACGCCACAAAAACGGAGAGCAAAAAGATGAAAAGGACACTCCATTTATGTCGAAAGAGGATCCAAAAATAGTCTGATAATCGAATTTCTCTAATCTCTTCGAAGTGCCTATCGGTTGTCTCTGACATTTTTTAGTTGATTGCTCCTGGTCTGCGCTCCACTTCGTTTCGCGCAAGTTTTCAGTCAATTCTTGATTGGGATTGGGAAGTTGAGGACTAATTATTAATTATATCTAAGTAGGACTGTGACAAGCAAGTTCACAAAAGATGTTGCGAAGGTGATAACTCGCCAATCTAAACGGGTCCGTTCACGGATTCTGAGCTGATCCTTCGGGTTCAAGTAAACATCTGAATGCATCTGATCGAAATCCAGTTCTTCCTCTGTCCCATCTGCCCGTGTGATTAAACATTTTTTCGGATTCGCCCGCTCCTCGTTGAACCCACCTGCCATCGCAATAGCTTGACCGAGCAGCACGGGTTCAGTAATCACATATTGTCCCGGTTTCTCAACGGCACCGGTAACGCTAATTTTCGCTTCCGCCAACGGGACATACAATGTGTCTCCGGGGCCCATCATTGCCTCAACATTCTCTGCGGCGAGGTCAACTAAAATACGCTCTTTATTGGTGATGATTTCTGATTGGTGTACGTCTGCGAAATCAGTTCTGGAGCCTCCCGCGATTTTCAATATCTGACGTGCCGGCACCTGCGGTGCTGTTATCGGATAAACGCCTGGGGCTACCACCGCACCTATGACACGCACGGGTCGTTGCTGAAAGACCGAAGGAACGAAGATAGTATCATGGTCCTTCAACGGAACATCGGGACCCCCTGTGCTGATGAGTTGAAGGTAATCCACCTTCTTATAGAGTTTCCCATCCCGCCAAATAGAAATGTCCGTAAGATCTGCCGCTTCATAGTTAATCCCAGCGGCTGCAAGTGCTTGCAGGAGGTAGACCCGTCCGACTTCAAACACATGGAGGTTCCCCCGTGCGCGAGGCACGACCGCTCCGAATACAAGAATGTTCCGTTTCGGTTGCATGAGCGTTACAAACACGCGTGCTGTCGGAAGATGCTTTAAAAAGGCGGACTGCATCTGTGCTTCCAGTTCAGAAACCGTGAGATTCACTACCTTGATGAGTCCAATAAGCGGATAGGAGACATAACCATCTTGTTGAACCGGTACAGGGACCCGCTCTTTGCTGTATTCGGGATAGCCGTCCACGGTAACAACAAAACTGTCGCCCACTTGCAATTTATATGTAGATAATTCGGCAGGTTGTGGATCTTTCGACGTAACCTCTGGGTTTCCGATGGTTGGATTTTCAGCGGGGGAATCCGCGACGAAGATGAGTCCAGAAAGACTCATTTGTAACACACTCAGCAACAGTATTATAAATCTTTTAAGGGAAGGTTTTGGGATGCTGATACATTTGGCGCATACGCCACCAAAAAACTGATTTCGTAAAACAGATGTGTTCATGAAATTTTTTAATTTTTCCTTGCGGTTCGGTGAGGTTCGTTATAGGCTTGACGTGCTTCTCCGTAGAGTCGCCTGCTCCGTTGTTGCAGGCTGCTGCTCGGTATTAATTTCTATATCGTTGAATATTCTATCAGGTATTTGTCCCAAATGCAAGAGAAACCTAATGATTTTCAAACCTATAGGTTGTTAGCAATGCGAATTTCTTCTTCGTTAAAGGCTTCGTCATGCCATTCAGCGATACGCCATTCATCGTTTCGCTTTTCAAAGATAAAAAGGCTATCACCTTCGGTGTACACACCACTAAATCCACCCTCAAGGGAGTGTCCATCGGATATAAAAAGTTGGATTCTATAGTGATTCCGCACTTCTGCCTGGGTGCCATCCTCGTTCATAGAAATCTCTGGTGGCACAGACAGTTCTATCTCAATATCTTGAAACTTCTCAAAAACCCGAGTGGCAGCGTCTCGTTCCTGTCGAATGTCATCAAACTCCAAGTCGTCGGTCTTGTCTCCGTCTGTCCCCATATCAGAAACATAAAGGAAACCGTCTTCCCAGAAAGTGCCGATATAAGAGTTAACATCTTCCGTCTCATACCCTTGCCGCCATTGGTCTAAGATTTTATTGATTTGAAGGAGTTCCTCAGGCGGAACCTGACCGACTTTATCAGCGTCCCCACACCCCATAAAACCTATGAGTAAGAGGAGTATGCTGGGGACTTTTGCAAAAACCCTGAACATAATAATCAAGTATCCTTTTTATTTTTATTTGGGGCTTACGCAGCGTAGTATAAACTGTTAGTTTGTGCCATGTCGTGAGTCGCGAGTTGACGCTTCCGGGACTGGTTTCTGCCGAGATTATAGACGGAATGCCTCTTTTTGCGTAAGTCCTGTTTACTAAAGTTTGAACAATTTTAATAATATTCCGCTGCTTATACCGATTCCATTTTCCACTTTGTTGCAAGTTGATGAGGTATCCTTCAAAAAATGTTGGTGGTTGTTATCCGTGTTTCGTTTCGCTTGCAAAAAGCGCGCGACTATAGAGACATAACAACTTTGGCAAATTTTGGGAACTCCATTTCTTTTACGGCTTTCGTAGAAGTGTAATGCCTTTTACCGAAACCTCCGCCCACTCTGAAATTTCAGAGTGAAATTTTCAGAGATCTCCTGTCAAACCACCGAAAACCCAGTTATCGTCTATGTTTACAACTTTTTCCAAACTCGCTGTTTTTCAGATTTTACTCTGAATACTCTGAAACTCCCAACATTTTCTTCTCCTTCTATTTCCTGACGCTTACTGACCACTGATCGCTGACGGTTTCCGATGGTTGACCTCTGACCGCTGACAACTATCAACGATTCTTATGTTTCTTGCTTTAACCTGCAGATTTGTGCTAATATAGTGTTGTGAAATTAAAAGCCGTTTTTGAACAACTTCAAGGCAAGCGGATCGTGATTATCGGCGATGTCATCCTGGATACATATATCTGGGGGGATGTGAAACGAATTTCGCCCGAAGCCCCTGTTCCAGTGTTTGAGACGATGACAGAGAAGAACGGATGTGGAGGGGCAGCAAATGTCGCCCAAAACGTTGCAAGTTTAGGGGGCAACGCAACGCTGGTCGGTGTTGTCGGTACGGACAGGGAAGGCGAAAAGTTAGTCCAGATGCTCACCGATAGCAATCACGTTACGGCTGGTGTCTACATTGACCCTCAGCGTCCGACAAGCACAAAAACACGCGTCATTGCCTGTGCCGCTACAAGTTTCGCAGATCGCGGACCGGATTCAGGACACCACCTACTCCGCATCGACAGGGAATCCAAACAGGAAGTCCCTCCCCAGATCCGGGAACACCTCCTGGACACTGTTGTTTCTCAATTGCCAACAAGCGACGCGATTATCTTCGCTGATTACGATAAAGGGGTGGTAACTGCTCAGCTCATCAAAGATATTGTGAAACGCGCTAAGCCTTACGGTATCCCAATTGTCGTCGATCCGAAGCGAAATAACTTCTGGCACTATGAAGGTGTAACCGCCGTTACACCGAACCACAAGGAGGCGAGTGCCGCTGTCCATGGGGAGATCATAGATGTGTCCGATCTGGTCGCTGTCGGTGAGAAAATTCTGGACCGGTTATCACTTAAAGCGTTGCTAATCACTCGCGATGCAAGCGGGATGTCCTTGTTTCAACGCACTGCAGACAGGACTGTAGAAGTCGAACACCTTCCACCGCATTCAAACATGGTAACGGATGTCACAGGCGCAGGGGACACGGTCGTTGCCGCTTTCACGCTTGCGCTTGCGGCGGACGCTGGATTTCAGAGTGCTGCTATGCTGTCTAATCTCGCAGGAGGGATTGCTGTCGGTAAGATGGGATGTGCGACCGTCACACCGAAGGAGTTGCTAAGTGCTGTCGAAGCTGCCGCAAGGTAAAATCAAAAAATGAAGACTATTTTTCTGGATCGGGATGGCGTTATCAACCACAATCCACCCAATAAAGGTTACGTCCGGAAATGGGCAGAATTCACCTTCATTCCGAATGCCCGGAAAGCAATCCGAGAATTGACAGAAAGCGGCTATCGAATCGTTGTGATAACCAATCAGTCAGGAATCGGAAGGGGACTCTATTCAGAGGAAGATGTGACAGATATCCACTCGCGAATGATCGCCGAAATCAGCAAAGCAGGTGGAACGATTGACGCTGTTTATTACTGTCCGCACCATCCTGATGCAGGATGTGAGTGTCGAAAACCGAAGCCGGGTATGTTAATGCGTGCGGCACGTGAACACAACATTGAACTTTCAAATGCCTATCTGGTAGGGGACTTTCCTACAGATATTGAAGTGGGACAGCGTGTCGGTGCCACAGCGTTTCTCGTTTTAACAGGACTTGGACAGGAGAGTTATTACCACTACATTCATACGAAACCGGGTCGGCGTGAGGATAAGAACGAGTATCGTCCCGATAAAATCTTTACAGATCTTTACGCAGCAACGCGCTGGCTAATGAAAAATGATTGTTAAAAAAATAGAAACTCGGACAGCCCGTGCGGGTGTTATCGGGCTTGGATATGTCGGACTTCCGCTTGCGGTTGCGATCGCGAGTGCAGGATTCCGAGTTACAGGCATCGATATTTGTTCAAAAAAAATAGAGCGATTGAAACAGGGCATCTCCGACGTCCCCGATGTCACCGACGCAGTGCTCGCCCCCCTTATTACGTCCGGACAGATTCAGGTAACAACAGACTTTTCTGTGCTCCGGGAATTGGACACAGTTAATATCTGTGTGCCGACCCCTTTAGCCGAAAATCGAACGCCTGACATGCAGTTTATCATCGCTGCAGTGCAGCAAGTTGCGCAATACCTCCATCCCGAACAACTGATTATCCTCGAAAGCACCACCTACCCCGGCACCACTGAAGAAGTTGTACTGCCTGAACTCGACACTCAACCCAGGACCAAACAGGCAGGACGCGATTTCTATCTCGCCTATTCACCGGAACGGATTGAACCGGGAAATAGCACCTACTTCATGACAAACACCCCTAAAATTATCGGTGGTGTTACACCACAATGCACCCGCATTGCGAAAACCTTCTATGAACAATTCATCAGTAAAACACACACCGTATCTTCACCGCGAACAGCAGAAATGGTGAAACTCTTAGAAAACACGTTTCGGAGTGTCAATATCGGGTTAATTAATGAGGTTGCGCTTATCTGTGACCGGATGGATCTGGACGTGTGGGAAATCGTTGACGCCGCTGCTACAAAACCGTTCGGATTTATGCCGTTCTATCCAGGTCCTGGACTCGGTGGACACTGTATACCCATTGATCCGCATTATCTCTCCTGGAAGGCACAGATGTATCAGTACCATGCTCGATTTATTGAGCTCGCCACCGAAATTAACAGTGAAATGCCGAAATACGTGTTAGACAAAATCATCCATGCCCTGAATCTTCAACGGAAACCACTGAATGGGGCACAATTATTAATCTTAGGTGTCGCTTATAAAAAGGACATCGGCGATATCCGCGAATCCCCTGCGCTTGAAGTAATTCGTTTAATTCTTGACAAAAAAGCAGAATTCCTATATCATGACCCCTATATAAAAAACCTGTCTCTTGATGACAGAGGAACCTATCATTCAGAACCTCTAACAGTAAATCTGGTCGAAAATGTTGATTGTGTTGTCATCTTGACCGATCATGGTGCTATAGACTACGACTGGCTCGTCGAGCACGCCCCGTTGGTTGTTGACACACGCAACGCAACGCGCAGTGTAAAAAAAGGACAGGAAAAAATTATCAAAATTTAATTTATGGTCCTCTGGTCCGCTCTCCATTTCATTGCGAGTGGGTTTCTTGAAGTCGCGACTGAAATAAGGATATGTAGGGAAACCTAGCATCAAACCCCAGGTTTCCTGCAACAATACGCAGAAACACCGGATTTAGTCTGGGAATAGACTAAATCCATAGCGCAAGTCGCGTGTGGACTTGCGGGACAATGTATTACATTGCAAAAACACGCAGGCGACTCGAACACGGAAAGCGTCAAAGTACAAACAGCGTTACTTATCCGCAAGGAAAAATTAAAAGTCGGAGTGTAATAATGTCAAACCCAAATTTAATGCATATACGGCGGGACCAATTCACGTGGTTTCTCGACCTACTTTTAGATGAAAGAGAGATCTTTCAATTGAGTGCCTCTACCGGCATTGTACTCGATGTGGACCGGCTGTACGCCTTATCAAGGCGAGAATTGCTCGTAAATTTAGCTGATGTGTTTTTGGACGGCGTTGGCACAACAAAACCTGAACTCAGAAGTCCAGAAACTTCGTCGGAAACATACCATCACCATGATCGTGATCATGTGACTTCCGAAGTCAACGCGTTGGTCAGCCAATTTCTTACTGAAAAGGCGCAGGCTGCGATCTCCCGAGTCGGATATATGGAAATCTCCGAAATCGAAACGTTTTTCAAAACGTCTGATGTCCTCATAGAGGGCGGCGATTTTGGCGAAGTCATCTGGGCGCTTCTCACTGACCAACGGACCGCAGTTGTTGAGCACGGCTACAAACTCCTTAACACAACATACGAATCTATAGAAGTGGCATATACAAATGGGGGTGGAGACGTTCATAGTGTGGATCCATTAGAAGCAATTGGCTCTCAGTACGCCTACAACACCGAAAATGAACTGCAACAGGCGGACGCACCTGTCCAAGAGATCGAGCATCTTGAACGACAACTCGCAGACTCTAAAGCAGACTATACCTCGCTTGAGCAAAAACATAGCCGATTAGATCAGCAACGCGCTTTTCTATTGGAGGAAAACAAGGGATTAAAAACGAAAGCGGAGGAAAATCATGGAACCGAAAAACGATTGACGACTCTTGAACAGGAAAATCACATACTTCGTCAACAGATAGCACAATATATTGAAGACACCGCCGAACTACAAAAACTTACCGATGAACGTGAATACCTCCTCGCTGAAAAAGAACGGATGACAGAACAACTAAGAGAATATGAGCAAATTAAGTCAGCCAAGGAAACCTTCACTACTGATCTCAAATTGGTTGAGGAGGCAGTCTACAAAGGTCATCAAGGCCTCGAAGACTTTCAAACAACACTTGATAGCCACTTCGATGTTCTGGAAAGTTGTCATCAGGCAGCACGAGGCGCGTTGAATCAGATTCGTCAAACGCTCGCTTATCTGGATACACAGGAAATTACCCAAGGCCAGGGTCCCTACAACTTGACCACTGAGCAACCCCGTGTTGGTGTGTTCGTTGATGTTCAGAATATGTTTTACGCCGCCAAGGATCGTTTCGGACGCAGGGTCGACTATATCAAACTTCTCGATTTGATAGTCGGACCACGGTATCTCATGGTAGCCTACGCCTATGTCGTCCAGATACCTGAAATCAACCAATCCAGTTTCCTGTCCCTTCTGGAACACAACGGTTATACGATTAAGAGTAAAGATTTACGTTTACGCGGCGATGGGTCTGCCAAGGGCGACTGGGATGTCGGTATTGCGGTGGATGTTGTTTCAATGCTCGGCTCATTGGACGTCGTCATTCTGGCAAGCGGTGATGGCGATTTTTGCCCGCTTGCTGAGCTCATCAAGCAACAGGATAAGCGTGTGGAGGTCGTCGCTTTTGAACATAATACCTCCATGGATCTACAACAAATCGCAGACCAGTTCTTCCCAATCGGAGACGAATTACTCATTTAAAAATAGTTGTCGGTTATCAGCTATCGGTTATCGGACAAGAGGTTTTTGTGAAACGGGGGAAACGCTCAAGCGAAACCCTCTTAACTGAAAACCGATGCCCAAAAGGGTTTTCATAGACAACTCGTACTGATGACCACTTCCCCGATACCCCTTAACGATGCCCCTTTTTCTTACTATCCTTTCTGTGCTTATTGTCATAAATACAGCAAGCGCGGAATGGTCCTCCTCAGCGACAGAAAACCTTCCGTTATGCACAGCGCAGAACGAACAACACTTCCCTGCCATCGTTACCGACGGGCAAGGTGGTGCTATCGTCGCGTGGAGTGACGCTCGGCACGCGAATCGTGATATTTTCGCGCAGCGGATCAGCGCAACTGGAGACATTTATTGGCAAGCAGATGGTATCCCAATCTGCGACCTGCCCTCCTCGCAAAGTTGGCCCCTGATTGCCGACGATGGTGAGGGCGGTGCTATTCTCGTTTGGGGGGACACGCGGCACGGTAATCAGGATAGTTACGCACAACGTATTGACGCAAACGGAAACAAAGTATGGGATCCCGAAGGTATACCGGTCTGTACGCATCCAACGTTGCAAGACGATTTGAACGCTATCGCTGACGGTAAAGGTGGTGCGATCGTTGTGTGGGAGGATTGGCGGAACGGCAATCAAGACATTTATGCCCAAAGAATTGACAGCACGGGAAAACCGCTCTGGGAAACCAACGGTGTACCCGTCTACAGTGGAACTGGCGATCAGTATGACCCGGTTCTAATCGCCGATGGGCAAGGCGGTGCTATTTTTGCATGGTGGGACATCAGCACGCCGGATTGGAACATTTTCGCACAACGGCTGTCAGCGGAAGGCAAACCTATGTGGAATGCGGTGGATGGCGCAAAAAACAGTCCTATTCCCGTCTGTACAGCGACCGGTAACCAAGGTGCCCCAGTTGCTGTCAGCGATGCGAATGGCGGTGTGTTCTTTGTCTGGTCGGACTACCGCAATGACCCAAATTTTTATACGACCGCTCAGCTATACACGCAGCGCATAAACGCTGAAGGGGATGCGTTATGGGAAAAGGACGGTATTCCAATCTGTGACCTGCGTGTCAATCAACAACAACCCTACTGTATTTCCGATCGGAGCGGTGGTTTCATCGTTGTGTGGTGGGACGAACGGGATATTTTTGCGGACATCTATGCCCAACGTATCAACGGAAATGGCGAAGGGTTGTGGAACGACGAAAATGCTCAGTTCCAAAAGGCGGGTATGCCTGTCTGCACTGGTGCAGGGGTTCAACGTCTTCCTCAAATTGTACCTATTGAAGAAACAGGGGAAGCTATCGTCTATTGGCTGGATTATCGCGAAGATTTCGGTGATTCGACAGAGGATGCGATCTACGCACAACGCCTTGATGCTGATGGAAAGCCACTTTGGGAAATCAATGGCATCCCTGTCTGTCACGCACCGAAAGAACAAATCACGCCGCAAGCGGTATTTACAGACGATGGTGCCGCAATCGTCGTCTGGAGCGATGCCCGCGGACAAGATTACGACATCTATATCCAGCGTGTCCCTTCACATTGATTGCTTCAGGGTCGTTCTCCATCCCACTATAATTGGGTTTTTGGTGAATTGTAGCCCGTAAACGTAGTGGAGGGCGGATATACGACAAGGAATGTTGACATTCAAACCCACCTGACCGAACCGCAAGGAAAAATTAAAAGTTGATTACTTCAAGCTGCTCTCCATGTCATTATGATTTGGGTTTTTGGTGAATTGTACGGATATACGGCAAGGAACGTTGACATTCAAACTTACCTTACCGAACCGCAAGGAAAAATTAAAAAATGACTAAACGCATTCAGAGTGCTCCCGCAAAACGTGCAATCATCATCGGGATGGATGGCGCGAGCATGGAACTGGTCAAAAACATGATTGATTGGGGACACACCCCGAATATGGCGAAATTGGTCCAAACAGGTGTCTACCGACCGATGATCGGAGTATTTCCAACGTTGACACCTCCAGGGTGGACCGCGCTCTCTACCGGCTCATGGCCCGGCACGCATAAGGTTATGGATTTTAATATCCGTGCTTTGGGAGATCGCCTCGATAAAACGGTGTGGGGTATTAACACGGGTTTATGCCAATCCGAATACCTTTGGAACCTCGTAGAACGCGTAGGTGGGAAACCGATTCTGGTGAAATGGGAAATGTCTTGGCCCCCCACCGTTACCACAGGCATTCAGGTTGAGGGAACAGGACCAGGGGTCTCGAACCACCATCAGGTTGCTGGGTATCATCTCTTTGTCGCAGGAAAATGGGCGGCGCGTCCTATCGGCGGGCAACGGGACCCCGAGACTCTCGATCCAAGCGCGTTACAGGGGGTTCAACACATTGATCCGGTCACTATCGGACCGATTGAGGATGGCGCATGGGATGCCGTGCCTGATTCCGCAGAACCCGTGCGAGAAGTTGAGCTTATCATTCAACCTTTGGCGCGCGGCAGAGAAGACGTAATGCCTTCAGCCTATTCCAACGGTGAATCCTCCGACACTGCTCAAAATGCTGGGCGCGTTCCCAAACCGTTTTATGGATTGATTTACGCCTCTGGCGATACTGGGTATGATCGGGTGCGGATCTGTCGGAGTCGGTCTGGAGACGATTTCGTTGCGGATCTGGGGGTCGGTGAATGGAGCGAGTGGTGGCTGGATGCATTTGAAATTGATGCAGCTGAAGTGGAAGGGTACGTCCGGATGAAACTTGTGACGCTCACCGAAACAGCGGACGCTTTTGAACTTTTTGTCCCTCAGATTTGGCCCAGAAAAGGATACACGGTTCCAGAGACAATCGCCACTACGATTGACACTGAAATCGGCTCATTCCTTCAAAATCCGGCTCGCGATGCACTTGGACAAATGGACGATGAGACCTATTTTGAAGTGCTTGACTACCATCATCAGCGTCTCGCAGATGTCGCAACGTATCTTGCCAAAAACAACGACTGGGATGTCCTGATGGTGGAAAGCCATGCCCCAGACTACGCCAGCCATTTCTTCCTCAGTCAAGCAGATGAAATCAGTGGAGCGTCAGCAGAGACAATTCACCGATGTCGTGAGGGATTGCGACGAACCTATGAATCTGTGGATCAGATGATTGGACGATTGATGGAGCAAGCGGATGAAGAGACCGTAATTCTCGTCTGTTCCGACCACGGCGGCACGCCTAACCAATTCCGTGCTATAGACATCGAAGCGGTGCTGGAAGAGACAGGATTCATCGTTAAAGACGGAAACGGGACGATAGATTGGACAAAAACACGAGCAGTCAATGTCGGGTTAGTACATATTTTCATTAACTTGGCTGGACGCGAGCCGAATGGAATCGTTGCCCCTGAAGACTATGAAGCAACGCAACGTGAACTCATCGCCGCATTGCATACCTATAAGGACGAAGAGACCGGACGACATCCCTTTACATTAGCCGTGACGCGGGCGGATGCGGAGATGTTTAACTTACACGGGGACTTGGTTGGCGATGTTGTCTATGCACTTCGACCGGAGTTCGATGGCGCGCACGGCAAACAGTTACCTTCGGTGAGTTTCGGTATCGGTGGGCAGCACTCTACATTTATTTTATCAGGTGCCGGGGTCCGACAAGCGGGAGCACTGCAGCGGCAGGTCCGCGTCGTTGATGTCGCGCCGACGCTCTGTTATCTATTGGGACTTCCGATGCCTAACAACGTGGAGGGTGGGGTCGTCTACGAGGCGTTAGAAGATCCAAATTGGCATTTGACTCAGCTTGCACGACTTTAGATTAACAGAAGAGTTGTCAGGAGTTCCATCAACCAAAACCTGAGCCTGTAAGTGTAGCGGAGGGCGGATATACGGACAGAAGATTGAAATTTCTAATCCACTTCAACGAACCGCAAGGTATAATTAAAAAATTTTCTCTTGCAATTCTGCTAAGGTATATGTGTTGATAACTTCGTCTTTTGTCAACCATCCGCGACGGGCGACATTCAACCCAGACTGACGGCTCGCGAGTCGCTCAATGCCATGTGCATCGGTGTTGACTGCCAATAACACACCCGCTTCTTTTGCCATCCGCACGAATTTAGGATCGAGATCCAATCGGTTCGGCGAGCCGTTAATCTCCAAAACCGTTTTGTTCTCCGCGGCGGCTGCAATAATCTCCTCAAGGTTCAACGGATACATCGGTCTACGTCCGAGCAGTCTGCCCGTGGGATGACCGATGATGTTGACGAATGGATTTTCGATCGCTCGAACGATACGCTGCGTCATCTCTGCTTCGGATAACGTGAAATGACTGTGAACGCTTGCAACGACAATATCAAGCTGCTCTAAAACCTCATCAGGGTAATCCAACTCGCCGTACCGTCGAATATCTACCTCGGAACCTGCGAGGACTGTGATACCCTCCACCTCTGCATCCAATTCGCGAACTCGCGCGACCTGTTCCAGAAGCCGTTCCCGGTCTAAGCCATTTGCAACGGTAGATGAGACAGAATGATCGGTGATAGCAAAGTACTCAAGTCCCTCTGCTTTCGCTGCTGCCACCATATCTTGAAGCGTATGTCGTCCGTCACTCCAATTGGTATGTGCGTGTAAATCGCCTCGTAAATCAGTAAACTCGATGAGGGTTGGCAAAGTGCCCTCTTTGGCAGCAGTGACCGAGTCCCCGTCCTGTCGAAGTTCCGCTGGAATATAGGAAAGCCCAAATTTTTCGTATATCCCCTCTTCCGTCATATCACGCGCTTCATCCCAAAAGTCAGTCGAATTCAGAAAACTGTTATCAGAAAACGCGTCAATGTGCGCGTCTGTTGCGGTCGTCAAGAAAAGGGTTGCTTCGTAAGTAGCGGCAGTACACAGATAGACAGATACCGGAAAATCTCCGTCAATAGAGAATTGAATCGCAGGTAGCGTGTCGCGCACATCACCTGTCGGTTCGCGCCGACTCTCTTCATTGTCTTGCAAGTCTTGATAGGCTTGCACCAAAGTTCTGCTTTCACTGTCATATAAGTACTGAGTTTGATTGTCCGTTTTAAAAACGATCTGAGTCTGGGAAAAATGTTCAAGAAATGATTGTAGCGGGGCAGGCACGCCACTTTCAAATCGAAACGGCCCTTCGTCTTCGCATTCAACAATCAACTCTACGCTTTGACATACCTCTTCATGTCTTCGTAAATCACCAGTCCATTGGTAGCGTTTTATCAGGTTTCCGTCATTTATTAATGGCATCAAATAATCGGTAATGTCTTGAGCGATGGGTAAAATTCGCCATAGTGGACGTTTACCCCTTTGTTCTACCTGAAACGCCAAACTCTCAGTTATCATCCGGAGCGTTTTCCGTCCGATGCCCTTCATGTTCCGCATCTGTCCGCTTTCAATCAGTACTTGGAGATCTTCAAGATTTCTGATCCCGAGTTCTTGGTAGAATCTTCCAACGGTTTTTACACCGACCCCTCGAAGATTGAGCAATTCAAGGATCTCTGTTCCCATTTCTGCGGTGAGTTCATCGTAAAATTTGCAGCGTCCAGTTTCCAACATTTCAACCGTCTTGTCTTCGATGGCTTTCCCAATGCCGGGCGTAGCTCGGAGCCTTGCTACTGCCTCCCTATTATAACTCGGTGTGCTTTGTTGGAAATCTTTGGAAACCAATTCATCGGGGAATTCTTCAATTATATCGGCTGCCCGTTCATAAATTCGCGCCCGAAATGCATCATCCCCCCGGATTTGTAAGAGGGACCCGATAGCTTGGAACACAGCACTAATCTCACGATTCGTCATCTTTTTAATTTTCCTTGCGGTTCGGTTAGAGTGTAAACGTCAAAGATGTTCCGTTCCGTATATCCAGCGTGCCTACTCCTTCCCAGTAACGGGTGGGAACCCCGGTTGCCCTTGCGTGATAGGTGTGGATTGCTACGCAAACTTCCGCTGCGCGACAAAACCGGCGAGAAACCCAACTACCATTTCGCCGATAACAATCAGAATGGACTGATAAATAGTAAAGAAATCGACCGCCCCTAATTGAGGTTTGAATATATAAAACATTCCGTAAAAGCAGCCAAGTCCGCACAATGCGCCAAGACCGCCAAGGAAAAGTCCATGGGTAACAAAAGGAGTGAGGAGATAATGGCGGGTCATACCGAGGAGTTTCATGAGGGCTATCTCCTCTGTACGGGCAATCGCTGTTTTGTTGATAACAGAACCGATGATAAACCAGATAACGACAATTGCTATTCCGATGGCAATGAGAGTCGTACGCTCTGAATCGCGTAAACGATCTTTCAGCTGGCCCTGCCCTGTCAAGAGCACATCCTCAATTTCGCCGTAAGCTTTAATATCCAACACAATCTGTTCTAAAGTTTTACGTGTGATCAGGTCTTCGTCCACATAAATTTTGAGGGATGCCGGAAATGGATTTACGCCTTTGGTTTCTGCGAATGCTTCTTTAATGAGAATACCCAAATCTTGGAACTGGGTTTCGCCGCGGGCGAGACTTTCTGCCTTTGAGGCGTAATTGACAGCGAGCACCTGCCCGTTTTTCTCTATCTGGCTTACCAAGGTGCGCCCGGCTGATTCATCAACTGTATCTTTTAGAAACGCGATAAGAGTAGGGGCATGGCTTTTAAACTCAGACTGCTGTGATATAAACGAATGATTCAACAGTAAAGTGGCAAGTAAAACAGTGATGAAACCGATGCCAAAGAAACTCATCACACTTGCACTACCGGCGCGGGCTATATGAGATGTGGCATTCTTAAGGTGATAACGCATTTTTTATGCAATGGTTTTCAGTGCGGAATTTTTCTTTCCAAAAATCCTTTCAGTTGTCAGTTTCCAGTTAAGAGGTTTCCGATGATCCGAATACCTCTTTACCGACTGCTGACAGCCATTCTTTCAATGGATGCCGCCATCCCGTAGTTCAATAATCCGCTTATTACATTTCTCAGCGAGTGTTCGGTCGCTCGTGGAAACGAAAATAGTCATTCCCTGAAAGTTAAGCGCATCAAGCAGGGACATCACTTCAAGCGAAAGACGCAAATCTAAGCCTTCTGTGGGAGCATCCGCAAGCAGTAGCAGAGGATTGTTGATAATTGCTCTCGCTATAGCAAGACGGCGACGCTCGTTACCAGATATGTCTGATGGGAACGCATTATGATGGTGATATAACCCCATCTGATTCAGAAGTTTATCGACATTTTCCGTAATCAACTGCGTTGGAGTCCCGACCAGTCGCTGTGGCAGAGCCAAATTTTCTCGAATTGTCTTGTTTTCTAAAAGTTTGAAATCTTGAAAGACGAGTCCTATCTTCTGACGGAAGTAGGGTAGACTAACTTTGTCCAACCGCGCAAGTTGTTGTCCGACGACACTCAGGTCGCCGCCTACGGGATCTAAATCAGCATATAACAGTCGCAATAGTGTCGTCTTGCCAGAACCGCTTGGACCCACAAGGAACACAAATTCACCGCGCTCCACGCGAAAGCTCACCTTCTCGAGCACGCTAAGTTCGCCATAACTGAAACTGACCTGATGCAACTGTATCATTTTTTAAGGTTTTCGGTTCGCCTGCTACGCAGGCTTTCAGTCTTCAGTTTTCGGTTACACGGGGTTTCTGGTTCAACAAACCTCTCTCTTAACTGACAACCGACAACCGACAACTATTTTGTATAATCACACTCTGATGTGTAGCAGGCAAGGTGCGTGGTTACGACGTCACTACCTTTCGCCTTTGACGTTTTCTCAACGAGGAATGGCTCGTTACATTTCGGACAAGGCTCTGGCACAGGTTTATCCCACGTCGAGAATTCACATTTCGGGTAGTTGCTGCAGCCATAAAAGACCTTTCCACGTCGACTCCGACGTTCACCAAGATAGCCGTCACAATCAGACTTCGGACAGTCAATTCCCATTGGAATCGGCTTTGCATTTTTGCATTTTGGATATCCGCTACAGGACAAAAATTTCGCACCGACACGGCTTACTCTGACCACCATCGGTTCACCACATTTTTCACAGGCAGTATCGGTCGGTTCTGGTTCCGCAGTTGAAGCGTCATTCGCGGTTGTTAAACGTTTGATGTTCTGACATTCTGGATAATTGGCACATCCCAGAAACCGTCCATACCGCCCCCACTTGATGATCATATTGCCCCCACACTTTTCGCACTTTTCGTCCGATTGCTCTTCCATCGCCTTTCGGGCTTCATACATCCGATCGGGGGCTTCCTTGAGCGCGGTTTGGAAATCCGGGTAAAACTGCCCTAACGTCTCCACCCACTTAATCTTGCCATCAGCAATGACATCGAGTTGATCTTCCATTTTTGCTGTGAATTCGACATCGACAATGTTGGGGAATCCGTGTTTCAGGAGTTCGTTTACGAGCCTACCAACATCTGTAGGCAGGAGCCTTCCACGCTCTTTGTTTACATAGCCTCTGTCCTGAATGGTTGATAGAATAGAAGCGTAAGTGCTGGGGCGTCCGATCTCTTTCGTTTCCAGCATTTTGACCAGTGTTGCCTCACTGTAACGGGGTGGTGGTTGCGTGAAATGTTGTTTCGGTTCTAATTTGCGTAGATTAAGGATGTCACCTTCTTTAACGTTCGGCAAGTTGACATTATCTTCGTCCGATTCAGATTCATCGGTAGTGGGATCATCTCTACCCTCCATATAGACGCGCCTGAATCCTTGAAATTTCATAACTGAACCCGTGGCACGGAAAATATAAGTGCCTGCTTGGATGTCAATTGTTGTGCCATCAAAGATAGCTGGATTCATCTGACTCGCTATAAACCGCATCCAAATAAGTTCATACAGTCGAAACTGATCATTACTCAAATATGGCTTCAAATCTGCGGGAGTTCGCAACGGCACGGTGGGACGAATCGCTTCGTGTGCGTCTTGCGCGCCGCTTCTGCGCTGGTGATTCACTGCACGGTTCGGTAAATATTCGGCACCGTATGTTGTTTTGATATACGCTCGCGCCGCTTGGAGTGCCTCTTGGGCAACCCGTGTCGAATCGGTACGCATGTAGGTAATGAGTCCGATTGACCCCTCGTTTCCGATCTCCAGTCCTTCATAGAGTTGTTGAGCAACAAACATCGTCTTTTTGGCAACAAAGCGGAGTTTCCGAGACGCTTCCTGTTGTAAGGTACTCGTGATAAACGGAGGAACAGGTCTCTGTCTCCGTTCCCGCTTTTGGACTTTCTCAACGAGATATGTCTGTGTCTTGGCATCAGCAGCGAGTTCTTTGGCACGCGCTTCGTCTATACGGAACCCGTAATTGTTAATTTCACCCTTCTTTTTTCCGATCCTATGTAACTTTGCGGGAAAGAGATGCTCAATTTCGGTCGGTGTTAATGTTGCTGTGAGCGTCCAGTATTCTTCTGGTTTAAATGCCTCAATTTCTGCTTCACGTTCACAAATAAGTCGAACTGCGACGGATTGAACTCTGCCAGCACTGAGACCGGGTTTGACACTGCGCCACAAGATCGGGCTAATCTGGTAGCCAACGAGCCGGTCCAAGACGCGGCGCGCCTGTTGCGCATCAACGAGTGCCATATCAATATCGCCAGGTTTTTGGATTGCTTCTAAAATTGCGTTTTTGGTGACTTCATTATAAGTTATCCGGTAGATTGGCTTTTTCGCCTTTTTGAGTTCCTCAGAAAGATGCCAACAGATGGCTTCACCTTCGCGATCTGGGTCTGCTGCAAGATAGATATTATCAACCTTACGCGCTTCGCTTTGGAGAGATTTCACGACCTTCCCTTTTCCTCGAATCAAGACATATTTCGGCGTAAAGGCATTCTCTATATCAACGCCAAGTTCTTTCCGTGGGAGGTCGCGGATATGTCCAACGGAGGATTCAACAATGTAATCCCTACCTAAAATCTTTTTGATAGTCTTCGCTTTCGCCGGCGATTCAACAACGACGAGTGATTTTGGCATTTTTTAAACTATTGCTCCTGGTCTGCCCTCTTGGCGCAAGCCTATAGAGGCTTGCGGGACAATATTTCGGGCAGGTTTTCGGTTACATCGCGACTGGATCTGAGTCTGTTACATTTACGTCACGATTACACACTTTTATTAACGTTTTATGTTAACAACGGTTTCATATCCGATTTATCGGTCTGCTTATGCAGTATATGACACAAATTCTATTTTTGAGGGTGGAGAAAAAAGAGAAGACAGTTACATACGTTAGGTAGCGAAGGCAATCAAATCTATAAGCATCCGACGCATATCCGCGCGATGAACGATTGAGTCAATGAATCCATGCTCGAGTAACGACTCTGCTTTCTGGAAGTTTTCGGGAAGTTCCTCACGGAGGCTGGCAACGGCTAATGGACCCGCGAAGCCGATTCGTGCACCCGGCTCAGCAACAATCACATCACCGAGTGAAGTGTAACTGGCAGTCGCACCTCCAAATGTCGGATCGGTGACAACGGAGATATAAAAAACCCCCGATTTAGCATATTCCGCACAAGCGGCAGCAGTTTTCGCCATCTGCATTAAAGCGAGCGTGCCTTCTTGCATCCGCATCCCACCACTCACGGAAACAATCACTAACGGCAGTCGGTTCTCAAGTGCGCGTTCAATACATCGCGTAACCTTTTCACCGATAACAGAACCACACGTGCCGCCTATAAATCCGACATCGCCGATCGCAAGAGCCGTCGGATAACCACCGATATTCGCTATTCCGGAGAGCATCTCAGATCTGAGTCCTGTTTTCGCAACATCTCTCTCCAGTTTTTCGGGGTATTCTGGGAATTCCAGTGAGTCGATAGAGTAGAGGTTGGCATCGTATTCCTCAAAACTATCGGCATCTATGATAAGATTGAGTCGCTCATGAGCACTCATATAGTGATGGTAACCGCAGTGCGGGCAGACCTTGAGATTTTTGGCAAATGCTTTTGCCGCAAGCTGCGCGTTGCAATTCCTACATGAAATTGTTTTTGAAGTTTCAGACATTTTTTAGCGGAAAAAACGAAAATAGGGCGAGGTTAGAAAACCTCGCCAGCAAAAAACAGGATCGGTGTGTGCTTAGAAAGCACGCTATCGAAACAATAACTTACGAACTTTCAGTGTTAGTGCACCGCTTTAAGGCGACCCCAGGTTGTAGAGAGTTTCCCTGCGGCTTCAACGGCGAGGGCATCCACGCCCTGTTCCATAAACGTATTAATCTCATCTTCGCTCAGTGCGCGGCTCCAGAGACGGACCTCGTCAATAATCCCTGCGAAGACATAATTCAGGCGTTCACAATCCTGTCCAATGCGCCACGGATCGTCGTTGCCTTTGAGTTTACCGGGGACATCCCCGTCAATTTCTTCTTTGCCATCAATATAGATTATGGCTTTCTTGGTATCGTTGGTGAAAGCAATGTGGATAAATTTCTCGGTGTCAGGCAGATCGGTTGCAATATCGTTACGACCCGCTTCGGTTTCAAAACGAAGTTTGAAAGTGCCGCCTTCACTAAATAACCCGTATTGGACCCTACCACCACACCCACCGTGAACGGATTTACCGACAATCTGGCGTGTGCCGTTCCAATGTTCAGCGTTGACCCATGCCATGAACGTCATTTCATCCACATTCAGTTTGGGAGTGCTTTCAACAGTGACAAAAACATCGCTGCCTTCACCACCGAATTCCAACGCCTTCCCGAATTTGCCGTCAACCCATTCCGGATTGTCAATGACACCGTCATGCCCGTTTCCGCTAAGATCTTCTGCTTTGTCCCCTTTGCCTTCATCATAAGGGTGGTATACCACCAAACCGTCCAAGAATTCTTCTGGACCGATAGACATAGCGAAGGGTGTTACCATCAAAAGCAGTGCGATGGATAAACAAATAGTCAATTTCATCAGAATTTCCTCCCTATAGTTGAAGATAAAATATTATAACAAACGGAAAAATGCCTGTCAAGACTTTTTAATTTTCCTTAGAAAAACCTTGCGGTTCGGTTGCTGTTGGGCATCAAACGTTTAAGCCGAGTTGATTACTCAGTTCCATCAATCGTCTATTAATTCCCGTTTTATCAATCCGATTGCCATCTACAAATTCTTGGTATGGCGGCAACAGTGGTGCCTCTGGGATCATGTTCCGCGAATTCGCCTCTCGTAATGCTAATAACCCCATGAAAATCTGCATTTCCGGTGAATAGTCGGGTATGAAGTCATCCAATGCCTGGCGGAGGTCGGCATCTGTGAGGGTTTCACGTTGATTGCGCCGCGCGATGTTATTTGCGCGTTGGACAATCAGGAATAGATCCCGCGAAGTCAGTCCATCCATTGCTGAATCTCCAACAAGTTCTCGGAAGTTGAGTTGGTCGGTGGCTTGTCCTTGACAGAATATCCTTAAAATTTCCATTCTGCCTTCAGCGTTTGGGGGGAGTAGGATTAATTTGGTGTCAAAAATACCGTATCGTCGAAAGATCTGCGGCATTAGGTCTGGACGGCTTGAGGCTCCGATCCATATCACTCTCCCGTGCAAAGAAGGATCGCTGATAGCGTTCACAAGGCTCTGCGGGAACGGCTGTTGTTCTTCTGGATGCGTCGCTGTACGTGGTGATGCTTGCTCAATTTCGTCTATAAAAACAACCGTGGGTGAAATCCCTCGGATAAAATTAATAGCGGCATTTAGATTCCGCTCATAAGTGTTCCCATTTTCATTGATATTTACCGTTATCTCGCCGACCTGACTGGCGTATCGGAGTTGGACGAACGTCATGTCTGCCTCGCCTGCAAGCCCCTTCGCGAAGTAGACCTTACCGGTGCCGGGAGGACCCAAGAAAAGCATACCTCGCGGCACACGCCGCAGATCTCGATTTCTCATTCCATCTGCAATATCCTTAATTGCTGTCATCACATACCAACCATCATTAGAGGCATTCGAGTAGGTTTCACCGAGTTCAAGGACTCCATGGCTGAAAGTCTTAATGCTCTCACGTCGGTATCTCACAAGCGGTTCACCACCTGTCTGCTGTCGTGCAGATGTCGCTTGTTTTACAACATCGTGGATGCCGAAGAGGTTCAATCCTATTGTCTCGCGCGCGAAGGACTCTCTGTCGTGCTCATTTCCAAGGCTTGCCCGCATTTGCGATGGTGGATCCGAGATGTCATAGAGGTATTCAATAAAGTGGTGACGTTGCTCATAGTTTGGAAACGGGATTTCTATCAGCGGAATCTCCGGATTCACGGTGAGATTTGGATGGATGTCAAATGTGTTATGCGTGAGAAGTAGAATGATGTGTTTACGATTTCGCATTTCCAAATCGGATGCCCAATTTTGCATCTGGTTGAAAAAGCGTTGTAGGTCATCGTTAGACGCACTGCTCAACGAAGGATCGTTTGGTGCAAGTTGCTCAAGGAAGTTGATAACCAAGCCGACCCTTGCCCTGTCTTGCCGTAAGAGATGGTTCAATCTCTCTTGCAACTCCTCCGATGGGGCAGGATCTATATGCATGAATGGATCTTCATGCGGTTTATCGAACGCCAAGGTGGCATTAATTCTTTGACGTGCAACCTGCGGATCTACCTCATGTTCAATGAGATCTACGTCTGCAGCTTCCCGAAAACGTCGAAGCGTCTGAATCCATGTTGCGATACTTTGGAAATGAAAGGCACCGGTTCTCTCGTATTTCGGGACAACCTCCAGCATGTTTTGGGTCGCTCGCCACCGTCCAATATCTGGCAAATGGATGCCTTGTGATGTATTATACCCCATGATGAGTTCACAACCCAATACATTGAGTTGTTCCATGAGATATTCCGTGGTCGGTAAGTAGCCGTAGACATCGTCATTTAGCAGATCTTGGACGTTAAAGTGGAGGAGAAATTGGTGTGCAGACCCAGCATCGTAATGTCTTTTTATCTGTTCCCAAAACATTTTTTAATTTTACCTTGCGGGAGAACGACGTGGGTTCGGACTTTGACGTGCTTCTCTCGCGAGTCGCCTGCCGAATCCGAAACTCGTCTCCGATACAATACTTAAAAGCACGAGTATCAGGTTCGGTTGTTGCAGGCTACGTTTCTGCTGTTGGTGGAGATTATGCTATTTTAATTTTCCTTTGATGGATATATATCACGAGTAAACCTCGCGCCTACAGCAAGAGGGCGTGTTTTTTGTGAAATCTATTAGGATGGAGATATAGGCGCGCTTGGGAAGCACGCCTATGATGTTTTAATGAGCAGTTTTGATGTTGCCCCAAGTGGTGGCTAATTTCGAGCGTGGATCAACAGACACGCCTAAGTCTTGGGCACCAAGAATTTCGTCAGCACTCAAAGCACGATTCCAGAGAGAAACCTCGTCTATCACGCCCGCGAAAACATAGTTGAGGCGTTCACAATCCTGCCCGATCCGCCACGGATCGTCGTTGGCTTTCAGCTCACCCGGTACTTCGCCTTCCTCAACGGCTTCAGCGTTGATGTAGATTGTCGCTGTTTCGCCATCGTTAGTAAAAGCAATGTGAAGCCATTCACCTGCTGGCGGAAGATCTGTTGCGATGTCGGCTCTACCGCCTTCGGTTTCAAAACGAAGTTTGAAAGTCCCACCTTCACTGAAGAGACCGTATTGTGTCCTACCGGCACACCCGCCGTGAACGGATTTACCAACGATCTGGCGCGTGCCGTTCCAGTGATCAGCGTTAATCCATGCCGCAAACGTACATTCGTCCACGTTCAAGGCATCCGTGCTTTCAACGGTGACGAACGCGTCGCTACCCTCACCGCCAAACCGGAGCGCCTTCCCAATCTGTCCATCAACCCAATCCGGGTTGGAAATTTCACCATCGTGTCCGTTACCACTTGAGTCTGCAGCGAGTGTGCCTTCCCCCTCATCGTAAGAATGATGTAAGACAAGACCATCTGTGAGAGCTGCCGAGACGAGTTGTGTGAATAACATAGACAGTGCTATCAAGAAGCACACAATCCCAAAGTACGATAACTTGCGAGTCGATATTGCGTTTTTCATATTCTGCCTCCTATCAAAAATATAAGAAATTATAACAGGTTACATTGATTCTGTCAAAGAAAAAAATCCAAACCAGAAACATCCTGTTTTTGATGCTAATAAAAAAACTGAACGTTAGAAACATAGCGCGGTTACGAACATCAGCAGCAGAAAATAGACCCGCAAACGCCACATCAGACTTACATAATTTCCTTTATTTTCGTCTTGACAACCATACGGAAGTCTGCTAAAGTGAAGCATAGGCGTTTGTGGCAGTAACGATTCTTCTAATTCAGATTCCTTGTCCCGACGGAATATCCGTTTGCTAAACCCTCTTAAGCATAAACTAAATCGCATAGCCCGTAATGAAATGGAGAGCGGCTACTTAGGAAGACCCATCAAGTACCAATCTCACGTTGTTTAACCGCAAGGTAAATTAAAAATATGAGAAAAACACGGGGCGATTTGACCCGAGGGAGTCCCCTACGACACCTGTTACAACTGTCAGGACCGATAATACTCAGCTACATGCTTCAAGAGGCATTCAACATCGTCGACATGATTTTCGTTGGAAGGCTTGGTGCTGGCGCGATAGCGGCTGTCGGCGTGAGCGGAAACTTAATCCGGTTAATCGGGGTTTTCTCGCTTGGCGTTTCAACAGGGGCGGGGATTATGGTGGCGCAGTACCTCGGCGCAAGAAACCTCGCACAAGCCGAGCACATCGCCATGCAGTCAATCCTGTTAGCCGTTTTTTTCTCCATTGGCGTAACCCTCGTCGGTTATCCCTTGGCGGAACAAGGTTTACTCGCCGTTAGGATGGTAGATCCGGAGGTCCTGAAGCTTGGCACCACTTACATGCATATAATCCTCGCCGGTATTAGTACAATGTTCGTATCGATGACGCTCGGCTCCATCTTTCGTGCCGGTGGTGATACAATCACTCCAATGGTGGTCCTGATTTTTTCGACGCTGATTAACATCGTACTTGATCCGTTATTGATTTTTGGTTTATGGGGATTTCCGAAGCTCGGCGTCGCGGGTTCGGCGTATGCGACGCTTATCGGGCGCGGGGCGAGTGTAATTATACTATTTTATCTCTGTTGGACTGGACGTGCCCCTGTTTCGTTTCGGAGTGTTCAGTATCGGGTTGATCTGGTGGAGATGCTTGACATTTTAAGGCTTGGCGTTTTCAGTTCTATGCAAGGATTTTGGCGGCATATTTCGCGACTCGGTTTCCTCTGGGTCATCGGACCCTATGGTAAGACGGCTGTAGCGGCATATACGATCTGCATGCGACTTCGGATTCTCGTAATGAATCCCGGTTTCGGGATTGCAAACGCAGTGGTGCCTTTAGTCGGACAGAATATAGGTGCGAATCAGATAGAACGTGCTGAGAGATCAACGCGAGTGGCGAACCTTTTAGGTGCTGCGATCATGGCAGTCATCGGCGCAATTTTCTTCCTGTTTCCACAGACATTCATCCGGATTTTCACGCCGGAAGTTGATGTTGTTGCAATCGGTATCGTTTATCTACAGTTTCTGTCTCCGACATTCGGATTCATCGCCTTTTCGCTCATCTTAGGAAGAGCACTCAACGGGGCAGGAGATACCTTCTCTCCGATGATGATTACACTTGCCGCACAGGTTGTTGTCGGTTTGGGACTCGTGATTCTACTTTCGCACTTTATCGGGCTCAATGGCGTTTGGTTAGGGATCGCTCTCTCAAACGTTGTGCAAGGGATCGCGATGTGGGTTTGGTATAGTACTGGAAGGTGGAAGTCAATAAAACTTGTTTCTTAAAGAGCGGCCCAGAGGCCCATAATTAAAAAAGCGTAGGACACAGCACAGTGAATGTATCCTACAAAAAATCAGAAGGAGTTGACGAATAATGGAAACCTACAAAGGTTACGTAAATCCACAACTGGTTATCTCTGCTGAGGAATTGAAAGGCGCACTCGACGACCAAACGTTTTGCATCGTTGATACGCGACCGACGTATGAATATATCCGCGGACACATCCCCGGTGCACTTCATTTAGACTTGTTCGGTTTAAGCCTCATTGATACTCGGAAAGAGACGTACGATGCCTTTATGTGGATGATAGCATACCTGTTTCAGCAACGCGGTCTTGATCCGAGTAAACCGATTGTATGGTATGAAGATATATCGGGAACGCGCGCCTCACGGGGGTTTTGGTTTTGTGAGTATTTAGGGCACCCAGAGACCCGTCTATTGGATGGCGGTTTCAAGGCGTGGCTATCGGCAAATGGACCTGTGAGTACAGCGGGTGCGGAACCCCCGGAAGTTCCACCTTTTCCGATAAATGCGCAGCACGATATACACATGGATGCCGATGTGATTCGTGTCCTGCTAAACCGAAGTGACTTTGTTCCGCTTGATACGCGTACCGACGATGAACACTACGGTAGGGTTGCCCGTGCAGAACGGGCAGGTGCTATTCCCGGCTCTATCCACATTGAATGGCTCGATAATCTTGATGAGGCGGGGGCATTCAAATCTGCTGACGAACTCAAAGAGATGTACGAAGCCGTCGGTATTACACCGGAGAAACAGGTCATGTGCTACTGACAGGGCGGATACCGCTCTTCCCAAGCCTATTTGGCGTTGCGACTCTTGGGTTATCCGAAGGTGAGCAACTACATAGGCTCGTGGAAAGAGTGGGGAGACCGGCTGGATCTGCCGGTCGAAATCCCGCAAGCTTAATGTTTGCGACGCGCTGCGCGTGTTACCACTTTAGCGACTTCAACTGGGCATTCATGCGGAAGGTAATGTCCGGCGTTGGGTATCCATACCCACTGAATATTCGGATTGGACGGAATGCGCAACTGCTGTTCAGTTGAATCATTCCGTCCCAGACCGCCAAAAACTTCACAGATAGGGATGCATGCCTGTTCAAGGTAGGTGTAGGCATTGAAATTTTCGACAGACTCCCAGAAATTGTGCCAAATTTCGGACTTGAAACGGTTTCGCGTCTCTTTTGATTTCTGCTGAATCTGCGCGACAATGGTTTCGGAGAGTGAACCGTAAAACCGCCCCGCATCGAAAGCACTTCCCGCAGATGAAAGGCTCGTCCATCCCTCCAGCAGCACGAGTCCAACAACACGCGATGAACGTCGAGCGATTTCCATGGCTACCATACCTCCCAGACTGTGACCAACCATCATCCATTCTTGAATTCCCAAATGGTCTACAAGGTGCAACACATCATTAGCAAGGCTACCTAACGTAAACGGTTTTGTGGGAACAGTACTCCGTCCATGCCCACGAAAATCGAGAGCAATACAACGCTGTTTGCCCGGCAATCTTTCAAGCACCCGTGTCCAATCCGAGGCATCGCATCCAGTGCCGTGTAAAAAGAGTGCCGACTGGCCCGCGTTACCTGAGTCGGCGTAAGACATCTCTCCCCAACACATTGGAATTGTCGTCATAGTGTCGGATTCCACTTTAAGTTGTTAAGTTCCAAATCTGTGCGGCTGTGCCTCCGAGAATCTGATCCTTGTCATCCGCCGTCAGGAATGGAAGCCCTTCGCGAATGAGTTGGAGTTCCTGCGCTAAAGAGGGCCAGTTGTGTTTTTGTCTGTGATGACCGGGATAGCCTGTCCCCCAGACTGTCCGCTCTGCACCGAAAACCGATAGCAGCTTCTCAATAAACGGGTGCACATCTGCGTAGGGAAACCCTTGCTCCGAACGTCCAGCAACATCCGATAGTTTCAAGTGGACGTTGTCGTAACCTGCGAGTTCCACGATGGGTTGAAACGCCGTTTCCGCGGCACCTACCTCTGGGTACCCCATGTGATCGAGAATCAGTCTCAGGTGGGGATACCGTTGCGCAATAACAGCAACCTGATCCGCAAACGCAGCGCGGAGGTGAAATTGGATGATAGCGTCCAACGCGGCAATCTCTTCCCACATCGGTCCGTTCTGTTGGGTTAGCAAAATCTTTTCGTCGGGATAGTACATCGGATGGAAGCGGAACCCTACTAAACCCCGCTCTTTTATCCAATAGCGGACCTGATCCGCATTGTCCGGATCTTCTGGGTCGATTAAGCCGTGTCCGATAAACCGATCTGGAAACCGTTCTACCGAATCCGCGATATAGCCGTTATCCCACGTGGACCAACTCGTCTGCACGAGAACTGTCCAGTCTACAGCGTGCGCGTCCATTTCGGCTAAGAGTTCATCGGCAGTCCCGGGTTCATCTGGATAGGAATTCCAAGTCGGCGCAGTGGGACCGACAGGATACTTCGGGGGATCGATTTCCCAGACATGGACATGGGTATCTACAATCATAGAAAACTCCTAACACGCTCCGTTTAGAATAGAAATTGAGCGTCCACTGTCTCTCCAGCATCTAACGTTGCACCAGATGGAATCGTGATTAAGCCATTTGCCAAAACGAGCGAATGTAGAATACCTGATCCTTGCGGTCCTGTTGTTTCGGCAGTATAATTCCCATTAGATGCTTTGAGGATCGCGCGCATATAATTAACGCGCCCGTCCCTGTTGGTAATGGGTTCGGTTAAAATGGCTTTAAAAGTCGGACGCAAGAGTTCTGTATGTCCCGCCATTTTAAGGAGCGCGGGTCGTACAAAAAGCTCAAATACGACGAGTGAAGAGACAGGATTGCCCGGCAATCCAAAAATAGGTTTTCCGTCCGAAATACCGTAGGCTTGCGGTTTTCCGGGTTTCATCGCGACGCGCCAGAAGTTAACTTCACCTAATCGCTCCAATACACTTTTCACAAAGTCGTGCTCCCCTACCGAAACACCACCACTTGTAATCAAAGCATCCGACTTCGCGAGTGCCGCCCGAAAGCTGCGCTCTATTTCTGCTTCATCGTCAGGAACAATACCCATATCGATCGGTATGCCTCCGGCTTCCTCGACCTGTGCATAGAGACCGTAACGGTTGCTCTCTCGAATTTTTCCGGGTTCAAGGCGTTCGCCGAGTAGCAGGAGTTCATCACCCGTCGAGACAATCGCAACAGTGGGCTTGCGATGGACTGTAACCTCTGGGCGATTCAGAGAGGCGAGCATTGAAACTTCCGGCGGACGTAGGTGTTTCCCTTTTCCCATGACCTGCTGTCCCGACGCGACACTCTCACCCGTGAAACGGACGTTTCCGGTTTCGTCAATACTCTCAAAAATTTTGACGTTATTCCCGTCTCGCTGGGTCACCTCTTGCATCACAACCGCATCGGCACCCTCAGGCATCACTGCACCGGTCATGATACGCGACGCTTGCCCAGGTGCAACCTGTTTTGTTGGCGCGTATCCGGCGGCAATTGTCTCAACAATTGTGAGAACCGCAGGTTCAGTTTCAGAGGCGTTCTGAACATCCGCTGCGCGAACCGCATACCCGTCCATTGCTGAATTGTCGAACGGTGGAATGTTTTCTTCGGCATGCAGTGCCTCTGCGAGCACATATCCCCCACAATTTAGAATTTCCCGCTTTTCCGTGGGTAAAACCGGAATGGTATTTAACATCTGTTGGCGGGCTTCTTCAACACTTAGCATCTAATTTTTTCTCCTTCACATAGTCTCATACTGCATATAATAAAGCATCGCGTTGATAAGTGCAAGCGCATCTTCGCATAATACAAATTTTAAAATATTTTTTTCGCACAAAACCCCAATGATTTAGTGGTACATCACCATCTAATGATCCTCGTATTTTTCAAGTTTATTTGACATCGGTGCAATCACATGATATAATATATCGCAAGTTTTTTGGTAATCTTAACTTTGATAATAACACAGGCGTAGATTATGAGAAACGGCATGGTTTTCCCCAACACACTAATATTTCGGCGTGGTTTGAGAACCGGCATTTTAATAAGTTTATGTTGTTATGTCGTGCTGCTGAGTGTCATCGAACTCGCGCACGATCACGATCATGACGAACACGCCCATTCTGAGGAAGCCTGTGCAGCCTGTATCTACTGCAGCCAACACGTCGGAGAGGAGATTGAGTTCGTTGCACTCATTTTTTCATTCCTTCCGATTACGGTGCTTCCGCTGTATGAGGATTCCGTTTTTCTTCCTTTAAGACTCACCACGAACACGCGCAGTCGTGCCCCACCAGTATTCTCCAATAAACCAGCAAATTTTGCCTTTTAAAGGCGGACTTTGTTTTTCCTCTCCTATTGTACAAAGACCGCGGGGTTCTTTATACGCGTCCCGCGCTTTGTACATTTTGCTTTGGAGCAGATAGCAGCGTTCTGTAGTCAACACCACCTGATTGTGTGTATTAATAGTTCGTTTTCAGGAGGTCTATAGGCACAGCTATTACCCATAGGATTTACGCAATTTTGATTTTGGTGCCTATAGAGGAGCAGCATGCGTAAGTTCTAACGCTAACAAAGCACGAAGTACTCGCGGCATGTCAACACGCGTTCCATATTTTTCGCGCCGCATGTCCGTTGTTAAATGCAATTTCACTTTAGAAGTGATAGGCACACACTATGTGTCATCGGATTAAAAAATTTAAAAATTGGAGAATACAATGTTTACACGTTTTTATGGAAGCGACTTTTCTGTCGCTATTTCTCGATTAGCGTTACTTGTTTTTGTTGCCATCCTTCCGTGTATTGGCGGTTGTGGTGAAGATGACAACCCTATCCTTGAGGATGATGATCATGACCACGAACACGAAGCGGATGCACCCCTTCACGCCGATGCCGACGGCTTTAACCTGGAAATCGATGGAAAAGTGGTCTATCATCAACATCAAGGTCACCACGAAGGCGGTCTCACCGTTAAAGCTGGTGAAGAAATTGAGATACATGTACATTTTCTTGACGCGAATGAAGCAGAACTCCATCTCGATGAAATAGCACCCCCGCCGGGTGAAGAAGGACCTGACGACCATGGACATGACCATGGCGGAGCGGAATTCTTCGGTTTGGGTCTGTCGGGTTACGATTCCTCTATTATTCAGATCCATCTGGACGAACACGAAGAGGAACACGAAGAGGAACACGAAGAGGGACATGACGAACACGAAGAGGAACACGAAGAACACGGTGACGCGTTACCCTTTGGACTCGAAGGATTGAAGGCAGGAAAAACGGAAATTAAACTCCAACTGCTTCACGGGGATCATCCCGATTTCACGGCGGCACTCCTGATACCAGTGACCGTCCAATAAAGGGAGAGGTCCATGTTAGGCATTTATAGAGGACTTACGCAGTCCCCTTGTAGGTGTAGGTGCGGTTTGAAACCGCACCTACCGCGTGAGGGTATGCGGAATCCTGCGATTTCGCGTAAGTCCGGTTATAGGGGTCTGCCGAGGTCTCATCGGATAGGGGCACTTTTTAAGGGTATCTGTCTATGTGTGTTGATGTTTGGAGCGGTGAGTCTGCCCTACTGTTATGGACGAGGACATAGTGCTCAAAACCCACTGCATTCCTTGGAAGGTGAAGTTGTCGAAAAGCTTAGACATGCCCAACTCGGGGCAGTTACAGTCCGTATGAAGGGACTGGAAGAAAGCGTCCGGACCGATGCAAAAGGTCGGTTTAAGTTCGACGCAGTGCCGGAAGGACAGCAGACGCTTCAATTCTTGAAGGTCGGTTATCAGCGGTTTGAACAAGTCGTTGATGTCAATGCTTCCACGCCGTATCTCAAGATTGAACTGGCGGCATTGCCGTTTCAACTGAACACCATCAGAATTTACGGTTCAAATCGCTCTCTGTCACAGTTTGAGGAAACAACCGACTTAGCATTGGATGAGGAAGAGCTCCAAAGACGGTTAGGTATGACCTTAGCGAACACGTTGGCGAATGAGATCGGCATTTCACAACGAACGATGGGACGGGCAATCGCTCGTCCTGTTATTCGTGGATTGGGCGGTGACAGGCTGCTCATTCTGGAAAACGGCGAACGGACAGGCGATAAATCCGCATCCAGTGCCGACCACGCTGTATCGATTGATCCGACGACTGCTGAAGGCGTTGAAATTACGCGGGGGCCCGCGTCACTCATTTACGGTTCAAGCACCCTGGGTGGGGTTATCAACGTCAAAAGCAATAACATACCGCAAATTCTACCCAGACGGCTTGATATGCATCTAACGTTCCAGAGTGAATCTGTCAACTCAGGTTTGACCGGAACAACAGGTTTTACTTTCCCAATTGGTGATTTTGCAGGGAATGTCGAATGGAATCGGCGCCTTGCATCTGACATACAAACGCCGGTGGGGGTCCTCGAAAACACTGCCCTTTCAAACGTCAATTTTTCAGGCGGTGCCTCGCTGATTAAGCCGTGGGGTTTCGTCGGTGCCTCTGGGAGCAGGTATCGCTCAGATTACGGCGTTCCAGGATCTCCAGAAGGACATCTCAGCGGCGTTAACATCTCACTCGACAAGCAACGCTATGAAGGGCAGATGGAGTACCGCTTCAATACAAGGATGCTTGAAAAGGTAAGACTTCAGACTGCCTATACGCGTTATCAGCATCAAGAGTTGGAGTCGAACGGAACACTTGGTGTCGAATTCGGGGTGCTAACCTACAATGTCTCAGCGATGGCACACGTCTTGGACAACGCCGTTGCGGGTGTTTGGGGGGAATATCGAGATCATGCCACAGGTGGGTTTTATTGGACACCGCACACCCGTGAGTTCGCGTTGGCAGGATTTTATCTCAACCAACGTAACTTCGGCAAACTCACCTTACAAGGGGCTATCCGCTACGACCTGAGGCGTGCGGAACCGTTTCGACCCGGAGCAGTTGTCCGAGCTGGAACCGTCCAACGCCGCGATTTCAACGGTTTCTCCGGGGCTACCTCTGGAATTTACCATTGGACGGATAGGTTGAGCACTGGAGCGACCCTGATGAAAACGTTTCGCGCACCCGGTATTGAGGAACTTTTCAGCGATGGACCCCACTTGGCTGTCTTTTCCTATGAAATCGGCAATGCAGAACTGGAACCTGAGGATGGCTACGGCACTGAACTCTTCGTCAAATACGCAGACGATAGGTTCAGACTCAATCTGGCACTTTTCAGGAATCAGATACAAAACTACCTCATTCCGACGCACAGCGGTGAAAAGGAGTGGGGCAGCGGGGCAGCCGGATGGTTGTGGATTTATCAATATATGGGACATGATGTTGTGATGGATGGGGCTGAAATCCAAATAGGGGGTGAGGTTCTCTCACAAGTCCATCTTCAGTTGAATATGAGTTACATCTACGGAACGATTCAAACCAGTGGGCGACCGCTGGAGCGTATCCCACCCCTCAACGGTAAATTCGTCATCAGCTACACGCCGGCACCGTTGCATTTGCATGTCACATCCCGTTTTTCAGGCAGCCAGACCCGACTCGGCGAGTTTGAGGAACCGACAGACGGCTATCTCGTCTATGATATTGGAGGTTCTCTCAACTTTTCGTGGTGGCAGCTTGAGAACATGGTTGTTTTCGAGGTCGAAAACCTCCTGGATACCGTATACCGCGAACATTTGTCTCGCATCAAAGCGGTAATGCCAGAACCCGGACGGAACGCGAAGTTTCTGTATAAACTTAATTTTTGAAACTGTAGGACGGGAGCGATGTTTTCTATCATCGCTCCCGTTCTCAATTTTCTAAGGAGATAAAATTGAAAAGATATTTTAATCACGAATTAGCGGATACGACTGGGGCGTGTCTCTCTGTGGCGTGTGCGATCCACTGCCTTTCGATGCCGCTTTTAATCGCAGTTTTGCCTTTGATTGGATTGGGTTTTCTTGCGAATGAACGTGCCGAATTGGTCCTTATCACTGTCGCAATTGGACTGGCGATTGTGAGTTTAGCGTGGGGGATTCGACACCACCGAAGCTGGCGAGCATTGTTGATCCTGATAGTGGCATTGGCATTCATTGCCACCGCTCGAACAGCGGTTGAGGGCACTTTTGAAGTGGTCTTCTATAGTATCGGTGCGATTTTACTCGCCTCCGCGCACCTTGTAAATCGGTACTTATGTAAGACCTGTCCAGCATGCGAACCGGAAGGTGTATAAAATTATGCAGAGAATATACATTTCAGTGTGTTTAATAGGTATACTCATATGGTCTGGCTGTGATCCGAAGGGACAACCGGGGGACGCCACAGGCGATAAACTTCGCGTTGCTACCACGATCGGTATGATTACTGATGTCGTTAAAAATGTTGGCGGTCCGCGCGTTGAGGTGACCGGGATGGTGGAACCTGGCGTAGACCCACACTTTTACAACCCGACGCCTAAAGATGTTCAAAGGCTCGGTTCAGCAGACATCATCTTCTATAACGGGCTGTACCTTGAAGCAAAAATGACGGACATCCTTGCGAAGATGTCGGAGGATACGCTGACGGTCGCCGTAACAGACGCTGTAGATCGGAGTCTACTGCTAGCACCCCCAGAATACGAGGGACTCTACGATCCGCACTTATGGTTTGACGTGAAGCTTTGGATGCAAACGGTGGGCAAAGTTCGCGATGCCCTGAGTGAATTCGATGCCGATAATGCTGTCCTGTATCGAAGCAACGCCGAACGCTACCTCACGAAACTCATGGAACTCGATAAATACGTAAAGTCGCAAGTAGAACACGTACCATCTCAGCAACGCGTCCTTGTGACGGCGCACGACTGTTTTAACTACTTCGGAAAGGCATACGGGTTTGAGGTACGCGGATTACAAGGTATTAGCACCGCGACAGAAATCGGTATCGCTGATGTACAGGAATTGGCGACGTTTATTGCAGAGCGGGGTATCTCTGCTATTTTTGTAGAGTCATCCGTCTCTCCACGGAGTCTCGAAGCGGTGAAAGCCGCCGTGAAGTCAAAAGGATTTGATGTGAAGATCGGTGGTGTGCTCTTCACAGACGCTATGGGAAACGAGGGGACACCTGAAGGTACCTACATCGGGATGATCCGGTATAATATTAATACGATTGTACACGCTTTGATTGGGAAATCGGAGTTATAACCGGTTGGCTTCCAGCCAGCGGGTTTCTATCAAGGCCAGGCACGTGCTGCCTATTGGGATGGTCGAAATGATATGGGTAAGCGGGTTTCAAGTGGTGTCTATTTCTATCGATTGTCTACACCATTTTTCCATCAGATGAAGCGGATGGTTATTTTGAAATAAGTGCCGAGAAAATTCATCACTACCCTTGAATGTCATTGGGTAGTGATGAATCTGTATATTCGCTGGAGTGCAACACAACGGCTGATTTTATTGAGCTTGTCCGGTTGCCGCAAGCCGGCGTACTATAACTTTGACGCATGGTAAGAAATAGTGCAAAGAAACCGACAATTCTTAACGCCGCTTTTGAATTGCTTCGGGACCTTGAGAAGATGTAGAAGCGGCTTCTTATGGAGAATAAATCATGTCTGAGGGAATAAGTCATGTCTGGCAGAACTGACGACGAATCTGCGCGTTGGTCAGGTGCATTGAACAAGGTCAGGAAGATCGGGACGACGCTGTTGGACCAACAGTTGTGGTGTTGGGGACAGGACATTCGCCGGGCAGAGGGAAATGCTTTGCTCGCCTACGGTTTTACCAGACATCGAGCGCCGGAAGGCAAGCACGGAAGTCCCGCTTATGAGTGGCGTGGCTCTGGCAAAAGCCGAGTTATTTTATGGGGATTCGGGTTTTTCTATGGCGATGGGGACCGAGGAGGGCTTTTCTTGCAGCGTTACAAATTCGCGCCCAAACAGACAGCAGCGGTCGATTTTTCGTTGCCCATATGGAAACCAGAGCAACTCCCTGAGCTTACGCATCCACGTGATGTGGAGGCGTGGTGTCGCGTTTTCAGTTTGCTCACTCAAGGTCTCGCATGGATAGGCGACTACGAGCGGTGGATTATTTCTGAATATGGACTTGACTATCGCCAACGGTGTACTGACGTATGGAAGAAGAAATGTATTCCTGCACACGAGATGGCTGCAAAGTGGCATGAACTCGTTGAATACTTGCTTTCACAGCCCGGAAGCGATTGGTAAACATAAGGAATAATCCGAATCAACTTTTTAAGTTCTATTTGACATTGACACAATCGCGTGCTATAATTTATCGCAAGTTTATTGGCACTCATTTTTTTAAATCATAACCATAGGTTCTGGTGTATGAGAAACGGCACAATTTTTCCCAACAGGTTAATATTTGGGCTTAGTTTGAAAATCTGTGTTTTAACAGGTTTATGTTGTTACGTCGTGCTGCTGGGTATTATCGGACTGGCACACGATCATAGCGAACATTCGCATTGCCATAATTGCCATACCAAACATTCGCAGAGCGAGGATACCTGCGCAGCCTGTTTCTTTTGCAGCCAGCACGTCGGTGTTGAGATTGAATCCTTTGCTCTCAACGCACCCTTCTGCTTTCATACGATACTCCGACTTTATGACGACACTTTTATCCCGCTAAAACGGGTCATCCACACGCGAAGTCGTGCTCCACCTGTATTCTCCACTGAACTCGCAAATTATGCCTTTTAAAGGCAGATTTTGTTTTTCCTTTATATCCTTAGATTGTACAAAGATCGCGGGGTTACCTATGACGCGCCCCACGCTTTGTACACCGCTGCTTTGTAACGTATCGTAGCGTTTCTGTAGTAGACGCTATCTGATTGTGAACCAAAGCGTGGTCGGCTTTCAGGATGTCTATATGCCCATCTATTACGCAGATAAAGCATCCGTCACTCGCAACATGTCAACACGCATTTTATACGTTTCGCGTGGCATGTTCGCCGTTAAGTGTAATTTCATTTTGAAATAAGTGCCGAGAAAATTCAGCACTACCCTTAAATGTCATTGGGTAGTGATGAATCTGTATATTCGTAGGAGTGTAACACACAGGAGAAAGGTATGAGAGCAGATAGAATCGAATCGTCGCCCAAGCTGGCATCAAAGCGGCGTGTCTTAATGCATATACTGGTCTGTAAAGGGTGTTGTTGTGGCGGGACAGAGAACCGGAAACCGGCTGTACCGGCTGAGTGGCTCATACAGGAGTGGCGAAACAGACGACTGTCCTCTTCAATAACATTGACAATCAGCGAAGGCTGCCTTGGCCCATGCGATCTCGCAAATGTCATCTGTATCACATCACCGGACGGTGTCGTGTGGTTAGGACAGATAGAACTCCATCTACACTATGAGCGACTGGTGGATTGGGCGGAAGCCATGGCGCGAACAGATGCGCTACTTCCGTTGCCTTCAGCTTTTGATAGTCACCGTTTTGATCGGTTTCGATCTCCCTCGTTCGGGTTTGAGAAAAAATAAGCGAACTGTTCAGAATCGTGTGCGATGACCGCTTCGTGACGAGATTTTAGGTATTATAGTAAATCCCGAAAACATCTGCACACCCGCGGTAGGTGCGGTTTCTAACCGCACCGAGTTTGGTGTAAAAGTAATTACAGAATCTACTATAAAACAACATCATATGCGAGGAAAGGAGGCCATACAACAGTGCTGAATTTTTTGAATTCGCAAAAAGAGAGTGACCCACGGCAACTCGTTGAAGTCAAATCGTGGGTCTCCCAAGCCTTTAACCTATCAGAAGACGTCTCTGTAATGATCACGCAGTTGCGATGCACCGAAGAAGGCTGCCCGCCTATTGAAACGGTCATTGCAATCATGGAGACGCCGGGAAAGCCCCGGCAATACAAGATTCACAAACCCTTAGCGGAGGTGAAGCAGACGGACATCGTTAGCTTGACCGCTGGCTAAATTCAACAAGGAGAGAAAGATGAACACTGCCATGCTAAACAATCAAGTCCCTGTCACCGTGTTGACGGGCTTTTTAGGGTCTGGTAAAACCACGCTTCTCAACCGTATTCTCACCGAAAACCATGGCAAACGTATCGCCGTCATCGAAAACGAGTTTGGCGAGATCGGCGTCGATAATGATTTGGTCATCGGTGCCGAAGAAGAGATTTTCGAGATGAACAATGGTTGCATCTGCTGCACGGTGCGCGGTGATCTCATCCGTATTTTGGGGAATCTGATGAAGCGTCGCGATAAGTTCGACTACATCATGGTCGAAACCACAGGGCTTGCGGACCCCGGGCCAGTTGCTCAGACATTCTTCATGGACACCGAAATGCAGGAGAAACTGCAACTGGATTCCGTCACGACGCTGGTGGATGCCAAACACATCTGGCAGCACATTGATGACAGCGACGAGGCGCGTGAACAGATTGCCTTTGCCGATGTCATTTTGTTAAACAAGATTGACCTTGTGACCGAGGGAGAGTTAGAGCAACTGGAAGCCAGAATTCGCAGCATGAACGCTGCAGCGAAGATTTATCGAACGAAAGACGCCGTGGTTGAAATGGACAAGATTCTCAATGTCGGCGGATTCGATCTGGACCGGGCGATGGAGGTTGATCCACAGTTTATGGAACCGGAGTATCCCTTTGAATGGGCTGGTGTTTATAACCTTTCGGCAGGCACGCATGAACTGGTTCTTCAAGAAGGACCTGATCCGACGATGAAAGTCGCGTTGGTGCCCGTAAATGCGTCAACCGATGACGCTTTGGAGGCCGCTGTTGAGCCAGTCGTTATGGTTTTCTCCGATGATGAGCATGAACTTTCGGCGGGTGGCACGCTTCAACCGAGTGGACAACTCATTGAGTTGAATCTTACAGCGGACGAATTACGCTTTGACGTGAAAATCGACCGCTCTGGTGCTTACGGGCTGTTTACCGAGCATCACCCCGACGAATTTCAAGCACAACTCTTTGGCAGCGGTGCCCCTGTCAAGCCAGTTGTTGAACGCGAATTTAAGCCAGACCACGAACATGATGACGAAGTCACATCGGTCGGCATCACAACCCCCGGCGACCTCGACCCCAACGAGCTGGACTATTGGATTAGCGATCTGCTTCGGACAAAAGGTCTCGACATCTTCCGTATGAAAGGTATTCTAAGCATCAAGGGTCAGTCAAACCGATTTGTCTTCCAAGGTGTTCATATGCTCTTCGACGGTCGCCCTGACCGCCCGTGGGGGAGTGAACCGCGCTACAATAGCCTCATCTTTATCGGGCGTAACCTCGATCGGGCCGAATTGACTAAAGGGTTTGAAGCATGTCTCGCTTGAACAATCTGAGGGACCGCTTTGTCCAGCCCTCTCAACTGCGCGAAAATTGGACCGCAACCATCAGCGACCACGTCATTGATCTGGCGTGGTCCCCTGATGGGAAATACATCGCTGCCGCGTCGGTTCTCGGTCCGGTGACAATTTTTCAAGGGCATCGTCGAGGGGTTATCCACGCCTTCAAAGGGCATGAATTCGGCACAATGTCAATCGCGTGGCGTCCAGACAGTAAGGTGCTTGCAAGCGCAGGACAAGATGGGAAAATTCGGTTGTGGGATATGACAAGTGGCGAAGCGACCCATTCGCTTGACGGGGGCGCAGCATGGGTTGAGCACTTGGCTTGGAGTGGCGGCAAAAGACCGATACTCGCCTCTGCCGCGGGGCGTAAGCTGAAACTCTGGAACGCTGTCGGCGATCTTGTTCGCGAATATCCCGACCATCAGAGCACGATTTCTGATCTCCAATGGAAACCGCATGTAAGGCAACTTGCCTCGATTGCCTACGGCGGTGTCACGCTGTGGGACCCGCAACAGTCGGAAGCCGTCCGCCGATTGGAATGGAAAGGTTCATCACTGGTGCTTGCGTGGAGTCCTGATGGCAAACACATCGCCACCGGAGATCAAGATTCGACCGTACATTTCTGGATTATGTCTACCGGGGAGGACTTGCAAATGTCTGGCTATCCGACGAAAGTGCGAGAACTCTCGTGGGATGCCACGAGTCGATACTTGGCTACCGGGGGCAGTCCGGAAGTTACGGTGTGGGATTGTTCCGGTCGCGGACCGGCCGGTACCAGACCCATTGCGCTTTCCAGGCATCAGGATTTCCTCAGCGTTGTGCGTTTTCAACATCGCGGAAAACTGCTGGCATCAGGTGGTGCCGATGGTCTGGTCTACGTTTGGCAATTGCGAGGCAACCTCAGTTCTATGGCGGTTCATGAAGCCGCTCTGACAGCGGGGGTCACAAACCTCGTTTGGGCACCGAATGACCAGTATATTGCTGTGGGTGACGAGTCGGGTGGAGTGAGCGTTTTTTCGATCTGACGATAGGAAGCGTGAAAGCAAGTAAATAGAAGGTTCATTCCATATTTACTTGTTTTCAAATCTTCCTCAAAACTTGAAATTTATTGTTTATAGTAGATTCTGTAATTACTTTTACACCAAACTCGGTGCGGTTAGAAACCGCACCTACCGCGGGTGTGCAGATGTTTTCGGGATTTACTATAATATTGCTTAAACCGCGCCTTCCAATATCAGTATGTCGCTTTGATCACTCCCCATACGGTCGTCAACTTTCCGGTGACATCAACTGGAGAGGGTTGCTGTCCTGATTGATCCAGTTCCGCTGCGGTCAAAGGACGATTCCACACTTTCACTTCATCAATCAATCCCTTGTAGAATCTATTCAGATGCTCTCCTACCCAAATTGACTGTCCACTGTTGATGTCCTTTGTATTGTCATCAACTTCATCAATCAGTTTACCGTCTATGTAGAATCGGATCTTTTTTGCTTTCTGGTCTCGGACACCCGCGAGGACATGCCATTTGTCATCGTTCAGGAAGTCCGGAGAAGTTATCCCAGCACTATTGGCACGTCCCTTGTCCCGGACAGAAAAAGCCATTTTGCCACGCGTCGCTGGGTTATCACCGCTGACAGAGAGTATCCAAACCGCATCAGTACCCGGACGATAGTTTCCGACAATTCCATCGTTCTTTGGCGGCTCATCGTCTGTTTTTATCCACACTTGGACTGTTAATGAATCGCCGGTGGAAAAGGTGATCGAATCCTCCAGTGGTACTTCAACAAAGTCATCTTTGCCATCAAACTCCAACGCTTCGCCGTGCTTTCCAGCGACCATCTTTGCGCTGCCGTTAATCGTTCCATCATTGCCTTCTTCAGACAGATCCTTCACGGTATCGCCTTGAATGGTCCTTTCATCAAAACTCAGATGTAGCACTAATCCATCCGGCGGATTGGCTTTACTACACGGTGTAAAACTGATGAGTATACCCATCACTGCGAAAACTACAAAAACTCTTTTCATGATAAACTCCTTTTGAGAGGTTAGCGAAAAATAAGAGGGTTTCGGAACCAGTGAAAATACTCTTAACCGCGTGCCATCACATCAATTGCGAAAATGATAGCAGATTTAACGAAAAGAGTCAAAAAAAGAGTTTTTATTTCAAATCACATTTGAGAAAGGATAGTTGCGCTGCAGTAAAGAACAGGATATTAAAAAGAATCAGCAGTGCCACAGGAAAAAGTACACTTTGATGCGAAATGTGCTCTACAAACCTGGGTATAGCGTCTGGGTCTACCGGTTTTTGAGACAAGCCTTCCCTCACGGGATAGATATGTAAGCTATCTGGATCGCTCCGATCCTCCGTTTTAATGAAATCTATAAACGTTTGTCTATAACGGCGAACCTGTTTGACAAAATTCATATAACTGACGATCCCGGTGTTTGCGAGTCCTTCCATTGCATATTGGAAGCATACAATTGGGGAGATTTGCGTGAGTTCCCGAGCAAGTTTAACCTGCTTCAATTGCTGGTCTACGTGTTCATCGGCGATGCGTGTTTTCGTTTCGTGCCTTTTCGTGAAGTATGTTGCCCATCGACGTGTTGCTGATGGATTGTCAGGTGCAGGAGCTTCGCTTAATTTGGTTGCCTCCAGCAATTCCATTGGGCGAAATTCATCCTCAATATTTGCCAATTGCGCGCGTTTTCGCGAGGAGACGATCTCTATTGATGAAATCGGGTCAAGCGTGCCAACAAAGAGTCCAAGTAGACTCGGAAAGATAAATGCCAAGCATACCCAAGTTAATAGCAGCCACACTAAACTGGTGATGGCGTTTGACACCCAGCTGGAGAAAAACAGTCCCAGAAAAATAAAAATAGAGATGTGTAACGCAAAAAGTCCGACCATCCCCAAAATCCTGAGATAATCGCTTGAATCAAGCGGGATATTCCCTGAAAGATAGATAATCAGTAGGTTCATCAGTATACCAAGCATGAGCGGGACCATGAGGGTGAGAAAAGCACCTAAGTATTTCGCCAATAACATCTGTCCTCGAGAGATTTGGTTAGACATCATGAGGCTCAGTGTTCCCTGTGCGCGTTCGCCAGCAACGGCATCAAAAGTGAACAGGATCACAAAAAAACTCATGAAGATGCCGATAAATACCCAGTCAATTTTGATAAGCGTGGTGACGTCGCTGCCATGATTTGAAGGCAGGTATTCGAGTGTCCATACTTCTCGCCACCTGTATTCTTCTGCAGGTATATCATCGCCGCCCCCACGACTTCCGTGTGCACTTTCTGATATGGGAATAGAGTTAGGGATGAGTTCATCAGTCCCATCGGCACAGAATTTGAACGGACTCGGACGCTTGTAAATCTTACCAGGACCTCGTATTGCAAGTCTGCCTAAGTTCTCCTCGGCATTGTCTTGGACATGAGATAATCTTCTTTCCATAGCCTGATGATATGCATCTACTTCTTCTCTATATCCATCATCGCCGAAGCCGTATATGAGTGCGTTTACTACCATCAGGATCGGTAGGAGAATTATCATCAAAACAAACCGCAGCGTCATGAGGTTGTGATGTATCTCTTTTTTCGCAATATGCCAAACCATATTTTTAATGTTCCTTGCGGTTCGGTTAGGACAGACGTATCAAGAAAGTTCCTCTCCGTATATCCAGCCCAGCGCGTTGCTTGGGCTTACATTATTCTACCTTCACGCTTCAACTCATATCGTATCGTAGGAAAGATAGGTAGGTCCCCATGAACAGAACAATGTTCCACGCCAACAAAATAAAAATATCTCCCGCCGCGCGAGAGAGACTCTCGGAGAGCGCATTATGTTGGTGTCGAAAAATAGGTAGATCTGCGAACTCTGCTTTTCCTTTATCGCTGGAAAACCATGCCCTCACTGAAAATGCCTCTTTACTGGCGAGGTAGTCAACAATTTGACGTTTATAACTTCTCGTCTGATTTATAAAAGCGTTATAACTCTTTCTATCCGTGCTTGTAATTGCAGCGACAGCAAAATGGTATGTGTCTGCGAAAGATATCCGAGAAACGTCTCTTGCGAACTGTCTGTTCCTTTTGTCTATCTCTTCTCTCCGTTTGAGAATTTCCTCGGCTTTATTTGCATAATCAATACGGAGGGGTTCTTGATAACCCAATATCTCCTGAAATTTAGAGACATCTGCCTTGTGAAGCGGTTTAATGGTGTAAGATTCTTTAAAGCCCAGATCCCCGGGTGAACTTGCGTCTAGCCCTACTGAAATTGTCCCCTCAAAAGGAATCGCACTAATAATGTGTTCGTATCCTATCATTTTGAGGACATGGGCATCCCGTTCCTCCTTGAAACCTTTCCATATCTGCTGAATCTGTTGTCGATCTTCTTTTTCCGGTTGAGGTGTATGTAGTGGAAATTTCGCGACTGCAAAGGTTGCTATATTTGAATGAACAATTGTCAGAATACTCCAGATAAACATTGAGAGGATCAATGTTGTCGCCGCTTCCTTTGTCCATACGGATAAGAGCATCCCTAAGAGATAGCAGATTGACACATACAACAGCGAAACAACGAGTACCATAACGAGGCGTAGCAGATTGCCAACATCCAAATCAGTAGCAGGAGAGGTATAAGCAATAACAACTCCGATAGTGAAACTCATCACCACAATCGGAAACAGGGACAACACGCCGCCGAGGTATTTCCCAAGCACGAGTGCGTCCCTCGGGATTGGGTTGGATAATACCAATTTTAGCGTGCCGTCCTCCCGTTCCCCTGAAATCGTATTGTAAGCGAATAGGATCGCCAACGCACTCAGCACGATTTTGAAGACGAAAATGACATCGATGGAAAGGAAAATTGAGAGGAAGGGGTTATCCGATCCCTGTTTCTGTGCCTCTTTCTCCCAAATAGGTGTTGCGAGTTCAATACTCACCATATCCGCCCCGGATTTTTCTGTTCCGACGTTAAAGATGCTAAGCGGATTCGGTTTTCTGTGTGCTTTCGGATTAATTTGGCTGTAGAGGTCCCATGTTCGTGTCTCATCCTGATGCTCCTGAAGAGCAGTGTGATACGCTGCCAACCGTTTTTCGTAATCCGCAACCTGAACAAAAACGGCAGCGGCTGTCGACATCAGGCAGACGATAAAACTGATCATGAACCGGGAGGTTAACACATTTGAGACGAATTCCCGTTGGATAATTAGCCAAAGCGTTGTCATAAATTCATTCCGAACGTTCAAAACGCAACACACCTTGTCGTTCTGTGCCGACGTAAAAAGTATCCGCATTAACAACGAGAGAAGTCACGATACCTGAAATTTCTGGGGTAATTTGTTTCCAAGTATCTGTCTCGCCCTGTAGATAATAGATACCTTCATCGTTAGCACCGTAAACGGAATCTTTCGCTGTAGCTAACGATTTGATGATAACAGCTTTTCCCGTCTCATCAACAGGGACATTCCAGACAACGCCATCTTTTGAATAAAAAATCCCTTTATCCGTCGCGATGTAGACCGTTGAACCTGCAAAGACTATCTCTTTGAAATGCTCGATAGAGAAGGGCAGATTTGGTGTGACATCATTCCAAGTGTCTCCACCATCAAGCGATTGTAAGAGATGCCCATCCCGTTTACCGACATAGACGGTTTCCCCGGATACAGCGATTTTAAAGCCGCTTCGTACATTGGTACGCGAGAGTTCGATAGTCTCTTCCACGCCTGTGTAGAACCATTTCGTCTCACTTGGGTTCCATCGGAAGAGTTTATAGTTGTATTCCATGTAGAAGGTTTCACCGCTGACAGCGAAATTGCCCCACAAACCTTCCCACATCAGTTCGTATGCAAAGGGAGAGTCTGCCTGGACTTGTATCAACTGTTTCAAGAAACTCTCTGCCCCAAAATCCGGATTCTCTTGTATCAACTTGCTTGATAAAGGATCAATTGTAGAAGAAAAGGTAATTATGAACCCCTGTCCCATTTGCCGTTCGTCTTTAAAATTAAAACTTCTTCCGCCTAATACATGGCACATTAATTTTTTTGAATCAAGAGAGGGCGGGATTTCTGGAATGGGGTTTAATACATTGCCGTCAGCGGATAACTGAAAAATAATGATGGAATTACCCCGCAACCCTTTTACATAGAGCATACCATTGGCTTCTACCACCTGAACGATACGTGGTGTTTCTTTGGACAAGAGTCGATTAATTTCTAACGCTACATTGACAGCGTCCCATGATCTCCCTCCATCGGTTGACTTGACAAGATTTGGGCCCACCCTTGCATAAAGTGCAGCGCGCATCTTTGATGTGGGATTCACCATGAAACTAATCAAACCGTCCACACGGCTTTCAAACTTTGTATTAAATCGATGCCATGTTTTACCACCATTCGTTGAGCGATGGACGCCAGTGCTTCCACCAATATAGAACGTGTTTTCGTCCAAAGTCACGGTACTGCCCACACTAAACTGCATAGGCGTAATCCCAGAAGATTCTATAGATGTCCAAGTGACTCCGCTATCGATTGATCGCGCGACGACCCCGTCATCCCGCCCTATTAGCAGAAGCGTTTCTCCCGCAGTCAGCAGCGTTATTTCGGGTAGGACCCCTATTAAGAGCGAAGTATCCAGAGGCGTTATGTTCACCCATGAATTGCCACCATCGGTTGATCGGAAGATCCACCACGAACGTTTCTCACTTTCCCATAATTGCTTAAAATTTTCTTCCGGCGTCCCATCACCTGCCAAAATGTTCACAGAGACTGCAGCATAGAGTTGGTCTTTAGACCCAACTAAAGCGTTGACACGCACAATGTTATCTACCGGCAATTGCAAGTGTTCCCAAGTTCCCGCGTTAAACCGGTAAATCCCACGCCAGGTGCCTGCAAACAGTCTGCCGCGATTCACCTGTAACGCATCAATTCCAGGGTTTTCCGTTAAACGTCTGTCCAAACCATCGCTTATGTCTGTCCATGAATGGCCGGCATCGTCAGAGCGAAAAATACCGTCGCTAAGGCAGAGATAAAAGGCATCTTCTGTAATGAGTAATTTTCTTACGTGTCCTTTTGGACAAGGACCGATCAAGTACCATGTTTCACCACTATCAGTTGATGCGAACAATTTGTATGATGAAATGATATAGAGTGTGCCGTCATGTTCAGCTATAGGGCCATTGCCGTGCGTGCTTTGGCACAGAAAATCGGCATTGACAAGTTGCCAGGCTGCTTCATCTATTGGCAATCTGTAGATACTTTCATCCCCTATAACGGCGTAGAGGGTCTTATCCGAAGTTACAGATAGTGTGTTAACCGCATATCGTGTGCCGGGTTCATTTGTCTCAATCCAATTCATGACGTCCTCCATGAGATCGTCCGAGTACTGGATACCTCCCAAGGTTTCGTGAACGATAGACGCTTCCTTTTTTAATCGCTTCCGAGCGCGATGGAGTTGACTCTTAACCGTGTTCGGGGACGCCTCCAGAAAATCGCCGATCTCTTCACATGTCATCTCACTCAGGTAGTGAAGTGCCACCGCTGTTCGCTCCCGTGTGGGCAATTTTTGCAGGAGATACGCAACGACTTCGCGTTGTTTTTCTGTCGTCAACTTTTCGGTCTGTTCTGCCATATATTGGGCGTAAAACAGTGTTTCTACTTCTGCTTCACTCATCGCTTCCAAGGACTGCATCGGAATTCTTTTTTCCCCAAGCCATGTGAGAGAACAGCGAGTCGCAATCATATAAAGCCATCCCGAAAACCGGTTTGGATCTCTCAGTGTGCCAAGTTTTTCGTAAGCCTTAAGGAAAGTATCCTGCGTGATCTCTTCAGCGATGTGGTAATCTTTTATCCTTCGCTGGACGAAGGCGTGTATCTGCTTTTCGTATTTTTTCACGAGAGCCGTGAAGGCATCTTCGTCGCCTGTCAGGATGCGTTCAACCCATTTTGCATCATCGTTTTTCATGCGTTTCCCCCGATCAACAATATTGGCTTATGACACGTGACAGATATTATAGGCGAGCAGGTTGCAAATTCGTAATTTTATAACGCTGGCTCGTTAAATTTTGATGATAAAGAGGGGCGTTTTCAGCGGAAAGGTTTAAAATGAAAATTCAGATTTCAGAGGATGTAAGGGACATCCAATACTCTCACACGCAGATTTTTTAAATTGTCCAAACTATAGTCGTATTTAGAGACAAAAGATTCACCTATGCTAAACCTCAACACGGACAAAGGCGAGATATGCTCCAGATAGAAGGACTATGACAAACAGGGATAGCAACAAAAGATCGACTGCCGCTGTGTTGAAGTCTTTACTGAAACTCAAGGTGTCTTCAAATTTCGGAATCGCCTCTAACGGGACAGGCTTCTGGGACATCCCTTCACGAACCCCAGAGATATGGAGGCTCTCTGGATCGGCTTGATCGGTGTCAATGATGAAAATCCGATATTCTTGGGCATACGATTTAACGTTCTCTAAAAATTGCAAATGCCGTTCAAGCCCTGTTCCGGCAAAGGCTTCAAGGAGGTGCTGGAAAATGGTGATAGGTGAAATTTGGGTGATCGCACGCGCCCGACGGACCTGATGAATCCGCTGTTTTAAGCGTTCTTCGTGCAGTCGTTCCTGTCCTGCTGCATCTTTAGTGACGTACTCGCCTGCCACTTGTAATACTTGGATTTGGGGCAAACTCTTATTTGGATCATACCGAAGCGCGTAGTATTCGTTCTCAAGTTCCTCCTCAAGCTGGGCACTACGTTCAGAGAATCCGAGGGCAGACTTTGGCGGTGTAGAACGTCCTGCAATCGAAACGAGCGTACTGGGCATAAAGACGACAAAAGTGACCCAAGCCAAGAGAAGTATCACGAGACTCACCGCGCTCCGCTGCACACGTGCCGACACGAGCAGTCCCAACGCCAGAAACAAGCTTGTATACAGGAGCGTAATCAAGAAAATGAGACATAGACGTTCCCAAGCCTCCGCACCGAGGTGTACATCACTTGAGGTAGAAATTACTAAAAGGTTCACCAAGACGGCAAGTGTGAAAGGAATGTTTATACTGATTAATGCCCCTAAAAATTTGCCAATCAGGACGGTGTGCCGGGGAATCGAATTCGCAAACATCAATCGCAGTGTGCCTTGTTCACGCTCGTGGGCAATCGCATCAAAGGTAAATAGGAGTGCGATGAGACTTAAGACGTAACCGATGATAAAACCCCAATCCACTTTGGTGACGTTTGGGCGAACGTTACGCAGATCGGGCGTAGCCGAATGATATGCCAGAATCCAGAAACTTTCTAAGCGCGGTTCACCTCCCTTCCCCCAACGACTGTAACCCGCCTCCACGTTCCCTGGCAAAAAGGTCTCACCGCCTTCCGCACAGAAACGGAGATTGGAGGGCTTCTTGTAAAGCCATCCAGGTCCCTTCTCCGCGAGTTTATACAGACTGTCCTCGGCATAATTTGCTAAGCGGTTCTGATGTCTGGTAACACCATTGTGATAGTTCTGGACGCGTTTTGGGTGTTCTCGGAGATGCACAATCGCGTTGGTCAACATCAAGCCGAGCAACAACACCGTCGCCAAGGCAAATCGGAGGCTATTGAGATTATCGTAAAGTTCGCGTTTTGTGATGTGTAATATCATATTTACACCTCACTCCTAACGAAAATGAGAAATATCACAATGAAAAGCACGAGGTTCATCAAGAGCAAAAGGCAGACATCCGGCAATGCCCGCTTCGCATTCGTGCTCACATCGACCCTTTGAAAAGAGAACTCTGGTAGGTTGCTCCAATCCGCAGCACCTTTGTCCGAAGAAAACCATTGTCGAGACTTGAAAATCTCTTCATCATAGAAATAATCAATCACGTGTTGTCTGTATTGTCTCGCAGCATCGAAGAAATCTCTGACACCGAGCAGATCGGTGCCAGCCCAGGCTTGTGTTGCGGTGTCATACAGCCCGACAGGTGAAAGTTTCAGATAGCGTCGCTCTACATTTGCGGGTTGAACGAAAAGGTCTTCCAATGCGGGTTTTCGGATGGACCACGTTCGGTCGGCTGTTCCGGTAACCTGTGTCCCGAGGAAACCGAAATAATTCTGTGCGTGCGGAATCTTGGGTTCAGCTTCCTTGTTGAGCGTATACACCTCTATTGTACTTTTGTAGGTATACGATAGGCGATCAATGTTACCCCAAAGATAGGCACCGTACCCCCCACTGCCCATAATCTTAAAATGCCAGTCTTCCCCTGGCAGAGCATCAGTGGCGAGGAAGTGTTCCCTATCTCTTTGAAACTCCACCCATATCTGTTCGATTTGATTAAAAGCGGATCCCGCGCGCTCCTTCGGTGCCTCCGGTTGTGGGACCACGGCGAGAATCATATTCGGATAGACGAGGACTAAAAATCCCCAAACGAACATGGAGAGCATTAATGCGGTACTTGTTCGACGCGTCATCGCCGAGATCAGCATGCCGATAAGATAGAATACGGAAAGATACACAACGGTTGTAAAAATAATTCCCCCGATCCGCAAAAAATCATCGGTGTTCAGAGAAATGAAGGGGGTCGTTGTCAGTAAGATGACTGAAAGGAGCAGGCTCATTAGCAATGGCACCAGTAAGCAGAGCATCGCACTGATGTATTTGGCAAGCAAGATATGCCCGCGACGGACGTGCGATGTCAAGACCAGACGTAAGGTGCCACGCTCGTATTCTCCAGCGAGAGTATCGTAGGCGAAAATCAGTGATAGTAAACTCAGGATAACTTCAAAGATAAAAACAATATCTATGGAAGCGAACATATCCATAAACGGATTATCCGAGCCATGCATTCCAGCATCCCACAGCGATGGAACAAACGTATGTGATACCCGTACCTCGTTACCGAGTTGTTTATCAAATCCGACATTGAAAATGCTTAACGGATTCGGGGTCCGGTCAACAAATAATTCCTCTGTCCCCGCAGAATACGTTTTTTTCTCCTGAAGTTGCCGCTGATGCATTTTGATAGCGGCGTTATGGCTTGCTAAGCGTTGCTCGTGATCCGTAATAAGCACGATGGTATTGGCAACCACAAGCAACAGCATAATAAAGACGGCTGCCGCAAATCGGAACGTCATTAAATTGTCAAGAAGTTCTCGACGGATGAGTGTTGTTAGCATTAATCATACCTCTATGTGCATTTCGTTCTCCATCATCTTTACTCGCTTTTGGATGAGCCCGTGAGGACTTCATTCCAATCCCACAAGAGGATTGTGCCATCTGCCCCGGTGCTAATGAGTGTCTTATTATCAGATGAAAATGCCAAAGTCTCTACCCTTTGTGTATGCCCATCAAGAACAGTGATCCTATCTCCTGTTGTAACTTCCCACAATTGGATTGCCCCGCCGACAAGTCCGCTAATAAGAATTGCACCATCTGGTGAAAATACCAGTGATTCGGGATGGATTCTGTACGTCCATGTATTACCGCGCTGATCCTCGTCAGGGTTGATTGATAGAAGTGTATTACCCGTAGCCACGTCCCATATACGGATCAGTTTATACGAACAGGCAGCAAGCAAGGTGCCATCAGATGAAAAATGCAGTGCTAAAATATGCTCATAGTTCCCTTGAGCTGTCGGCTTTGCAAAGACTGCTAATGCTTTTCCGGTTGCGACGCTCCACGTCTGGATACTACCTTGATTGGTCCCACTGGCAAGCATCGTGCCATCCGGTGAAAACTCCAAAGCGGTAACGTGTGGCATATTGTGAATATCGGCTTCCCGATCAACGAGAGAGATATTCAATTCATCGCCAGTTTCTGTATTCCACAAATGAATTTTTTTCCCTTCAGAATCGAAGGCTACTGTTTTCCCATCCGGCGAAAAGGTCAGACGTGAGGGGGTTTTAATATCTGTAAGGGTCGCCAATTCGATCCCCGTGCTAACATCAGTCAAACGAATCGAAGAACCTGCACTCCAAAGTGCGCGGTTGAAACCTGGTCTGAAAATTACGCTACCCCAGGCACAAACACTGGCAAGTTTCGTTCCGTCTGGCGAAAATGCTAAAGTTGCTAACCAATCTTGATGTCCTGCCGTATGAACGATGGATTTTTGGGGTGTTTTCAGATGCCAAAATGTAATTTCACCATTAAAGGCTACACTGACAAGCGTGGCGCTCTCGTCAAAGAAAGTCGCTGCTCTTACCGATTCCGTATGTCCTGTGATATGGGGTGGTAGCGGTGCCCCAGTTCCTGTCTGCCAGAATCGGATGGCACCGTCGGCACTGGCGCTAGCAAGTGTGGTGCCATCAGCGGAAAATGCTAACGCAGTAATACCGTTGACATGCCCAGTGAGTGTCGCGAGTCGCTCACCCGTGGTAGTATCCCACAACTGCACTGTTTTATCAACACTTCCACTGGCTAGCATTTTACCATTCGGTGAAAACGCTAACACATTTGTCCATCCGGTATGTTTTTGAAGGGTCATCGATTCGTGGTTATTGATATCCCATAATCGGACGGTTGTATCCTTGTTGCCACTGGCGAGGCGAGTTCCATCGGGTGAAAACGCCAATGCTAAGACTTGAGGGACCCATATATCCGCTGACCTTACATGTCCCTCGACGAGCGTCGATAGCACTTTACCAGTTTTTGGGTCCCACAACTGTATTTTCCCATCAGCCCATCCAATCGCAATTTTATCCTCTCTGAGCGCGGAGATCTCAGGATAAGGTGTTCGCGATCCAAATTGCACTTCGGTCTCCTTCACATATCCCTGTCCAGTCTCAACATCTAACCAACTGATTGTGTCGCCCCCGTTCCCTAAACTGACAAGTGTTTTGCTATCTTCAGAGAACTGCAATGCGGATCCGGCAAAGGGGCCGCCAATGAGGGGGACCTTACGATCCGCAGCCATCTCCCACAACTGGAGTTCCTGTCCGCGAAACTTGCCCCCGCCATTCGCAAGGAAGCGGCCATCGGGTGAAAATGCAAGGGATTGGCACATTCCCGCAAATAGAAACTTCTCTTCACCGGTTTCCATATCATACAGCCACACACCGATATCTGTTCCGATAGCGAGATGTATCCCATCCGGTAAAAACTGAATCGCATTGATGCCGCCCTTTCCGAAACGTGCTTTTGCCATTTTAGGCAGTTCCGATTGAGAAAAGTCTTTATCCGTTTCCTCTGATTCCGACTCTGCAACCAATGCTGAAACCTCATTAGACTGCCGATGAACGGCATTGCTCTTGTTTGATGTATTGACGTTCCCGAGTTGCGTCCGAACATCAGGTTTGGATTCAAGGTTTAGCACAATCGGTGCTTCGATGAGTTCAACTGTCATCTCCGAAGCCGCATCGAAACTGTAAGGTTTCTGGAAACGCGATAGGTATTGATTGCCAACACCTAACATCAAAAAGACAACGACTAATGTGGATACGCCTATTGCCCACGGCACCAACGGTTTACCACCAGACGGGGTAATCGGTTTCAGGCGCGAGATTTCACGGATGATATTCTCTGTGAGATTCGGCGTGATTTGGAAATTGCCTAACGCCTCTCTTATCATCGGTTCTTCTTTCTTTAATCGCTGTCTCGCTCGGTGAAGTCGACTCTTAATCGCGCTCACCGATACGCCCAGAAACTCGCTTATCTGCTCATAATTCATTCCCCCGAGGTAGTAAAGTGTGATAATTGTACGGTCGCTCTCTTGTAATTTTGCAAGCAATTTTTTGACGACCTCGCGCTGTGCTTCTGCTGTTGTCCGCTCGTTTTCCTCAATAACATATCCAGAATACGTCACTTTTTCTAATTGCGCGCTGCTTGTGTTTTCCAACGGCTGCGTTGATAAATGTTTCTTACGCAGCCACATTTTACAGTAGTTCGCCGCTATCACATAGAGCCAACTCGCGAACCGCTGCGGTTTTTTTAGTGTTGGGAGTTTCTGATACGCCTGCAGGAACGTCTCCTGTGTAATATCCTCGGCGATATGGAAATCCCCGATCTTCCGCCACGCGAGTGCGTGAACGGATTTCTGATATTTTCTCACAAGCACGGAAAACGCAGTATCATCGCCTTCAAGCACGCGTTGGATGAGTTGAGCATCGTTATTTTTCATCGGATACCTCTGAAAAGGATATGTTTATCAATTCGTATCAATATTTAAGATGCTACTTGGAATAAAAAAGTTTCGCAATTCTGCAAATTTTTATTTATCAAGCTGCACAGGAGGATGCAGGTTGATAAAAAGAGGTTTGAGATTCCGTTCTGGCGATAACGGATAGTATGACTATAGGTAATGCGAAAGTGGATTAATGCGTAGTTTGCATTCTTATATAGGCATCCGCTTTCTCAAAATCTTCAGGTGTGTTGATGTTGAAAAAGGACATGCCCTCTGAATCGAATCTCTGCCAGATTTCAGGCGAAACGCGCTTTATGTGTGCGCGTTCCCGTAGGGCATGGACGCGCAACTCGGAGTCTCTTAGCATTGACTCTATGATAGGTAGACAACGCTTAGAATAGGCGGCGCACAAGGTTTGGAGGGTTATTTGGGTATCGTTGTGATGGGCAAAGGTCTCAGGCATCACTGCGTCATATTCACCCAAAACAGAGACGAGATAGGCGAGTAGTTTCGGTTCTAAGAACGGACTATCACATGCAACACAGAGGACAGCATCGTGTGAAGCGTGTGTCAAACCGGTATAGATACCGCCCAACGCGCCAGTGCCGGGAAGAATATCGCCGTGCATCGGCACATCGAGGTGTACATATTCAGGAGGGTTGTTGGTGACGAGCAGGAGTTCGTCCGTAATAAGGCGTATACGGCGGATAACATGTCCGATGAGTGAGTCGCCTCCGAGCTGCATCAACGCCTTATTCTCCCCCATCCGCCGACTCTTACCACCGGCGAGGATGACACCCGTGACTGGACGTGAATTTTTATGTGTATTCAATGACATTGACAATTAACTCACCTACCTGTTGAAGACTTTCCGCGTCAAGCAAGTCACATCTATCCTGCTTTGAATGGATTTTTAATGCGGCACGTCCGACAGCTCCCGCTGTCAACGTAACCGTCTCAAATCCACGGCTTGCAATCGGGATGCTGTCTAATCCGACACCGATCGGTAGATACCGCTCCGAGACCTGTATACCGAGCAACTCACCCGATGCTCGAAAAAAGCCGGTTAATGCGTCCGTCGTCCGGACAGGAGGAATCCCATAGCCTGTAATGACGTTAACGCCGTTACCAACGCCTAATCCGTCTAAATTGATTACATAGGTATTTTCTTGGTCATATTCATCAGCATGTTTTTGGACATAGCGTAATGCCCCGCACATGCCGTACTCCTCTGCCCCGGTGGCAAGAAACGCAATAGATTTTTTCTCGCCACGCGCCATCAATACACGCGCGACTTCAAGCATAACGCCAACACCAGAGGCGTTATCAAAACCCCCAGGCGAGCGGTTCTGCGTGAAGTTGATTTGCAGAAGTAGCAGACAAAAAGTCGTAACGCCAGCAACACTCCAGATAATGACCATGGAATTGGGCAACCAGACGAGGGTGATGTAATCGGGTAACCAAGCGAGGGTAGCGACCTCAATCACCATTACGGTTGTCAATGCAGTAAGCCCAACGATCGCGATACCGTAAGCGACTGCTCGGACGGCAATTGGCAGTACCTGTGATTTGGAGTCGTAATGTGCGATAAACAGCAGCGCTGGAGTAGTATTGTTGGGGTTCCTACCGTTCGTTGCCAGAATGTTCTCCGAATGATGCCTTCTGCCGACGTCATACAATCCTTCAAACCGTTTCTGCCACTGGGTAAAAAGCAATGCTACGGAGAGACTGAGTAGACAGACAAGACATATAGGTATTGGAAACCGGTCGCCGAGCCACGGGACAGAGATGACGACTGGAACAAAAAGACCGCAGAGGAGACGCGGTAGGACCTCCGCCGGAAACTTCGTAAAAGAAAAAGACTCTCGTGCGACATCTAACCCTAATTCCGAAAATTGCTGGACGATGTAGTCTCGCGCCTTCGCTTCACCCGCGCTGCCCACCAGTCTCGGAAAAGCGAGTTGCGTGATGTGGTGGTACGCACGTCTCGCATCGAACAAATAGTTGATGTGCATTAGAAAGACCGTCGGGCTCTGTCCGTTTGATAGGAGCGTTTGTGGGGCAATGCCATCCCTATCCTGTGAATCCTTCAATCTTGTAAATCCTGCTTCAGACCTTTGTTCCTATTTCTGACCCGAACCGCCTTGCCAAACGTCCGCTGAGTGTTCTGGTGATTTCGCGCGCTGACTGAGCGATGTTGTGAAGTTCGCACGGATCGTCCTCTAAATCGTATAATTCTGTCACATCGCTGTAGTTTTCGATGAGTTTGTGCGTCGCTGTCCGAATACACCGGAAGTTTCGGAGGGCACTCACGGTTTCGGTACGGTGTGTTTCGGTTTCACCACGAAGGACAGGCGTAATGGACCTCGCGTCAATACGTGGTAACACAGGCACACCCACTAACTCACATATCGTCGGGTTCAGATCAATCAATTCGACTAAACTATCCGAAATCTGGTTTCCTGCAATGCCAGGTCCAGCGATGAGAAGTGGCACCCTGAGGGACGCTTCATACGCGACACTCTTCGTATAAAGCCCGTGGTCACCGAGCATCTCTCCGTGATCGCTTGAATAAATGATATAGGTGTTATCGAGCATCCCACGGTGTTCGAGTGCGCGAAGCATTTCCCCGATCTGGTCGTCAATCAGTTCCGTCGCAGCGCAGTATTGTTGTCGCGTGAGCGTAATTTCATTGGGACCAATATCAACAACCCGTCGTTTCACCCATTCAGGCTTTCCTTCCATATCATCTACGATAGCCGGAGGCATCTCTGCGTTTCGATACTTGTCCCCGTATTCGGTGGGTGGATCGAAGGGATCATGCGGTCCGACGAAACTCACGAACAGATGCCACGGAAAATCGTCGGGAATATTCTCAATAAATTCAGTTGACCGTCTACCGATATAGGTATCGGCGAAATCTTCTGTTGAGAGGACGGAATCGTGAGAACCCTCTTTAATCCAGCCGCCGCTACTGCGTTTCTGATAATCTTCGTGAAACGCTTGAAGTGTTCCTTTCTCCTCAAGGTAATGCGTATAAGGCCCAATGGGTGTTGGTGAACTGCCGGCATGCATCTTGCCTTCACACTCTTCAGGATGTGTGAACCCCCAACTGTAGGTGCGTGGACGATCACCGTAGCGTCCGTTATAGCCATCGGGTTTGGCGAGATCGAGTTTACCGACGCATCCGACGCGATAGCCGTGGTCGCGGAGTTGTTGGTAATAGGTTGGCACTGTGGCGGGCAGGAAACTCCCGTTGTCTACTGCTCCCACTCGTGAAGGTTGCAATCCAGATGCCAGAGCAATACGGGACGGCGCACAGACAGGAGCATTCACTGTGCAGTTTGGGAAACTCACACCCGCTTCCGCCAAACGTCGTAAGTTTGGGGTGTTAAGTGCAGTAGGGGCATTCTCGTCAGTCTCCAGATAATCGTATCGGTGCTGGTCCGACATAATAAAAAGAACGTTCGGTCTATCTGTTTTTCGAGGCATTTTTTCTCCGCGTTATACACAGATTTTTCAGTTATAGGGTTGGAATCCCTAACTGTTTACAGATTTCTGCGGCAAGTTGATTATCAATCTCGGAATGGCGAGGGACAGGAGTTTTAGTATTCATGATCGGATTTCCCCATATAGCGTGTTTTCCCCCTTCACGAATCAGAAAACAGCCATGCCTCCTGAGATGTCTAATCAACGTTCTTCGTTTCATAGTTGAATTGCGACTGCCTGATATCCATTCTCAGCAAGGCTGATGGCTTCCTTTCGGTTGATTTCCAGTATCTCCCCGAGGGTAATTTTTAGTGTGTCCAATAACTCGTCACGCGTTTTTTCTTGACAATTCACGCTGGGGATTTCCTGGATGCGTCCGACCCACCACTCGCCGCGTTGCTGAATAAGTGCAGTGTAGGTGTGTGTCATGAGATTCTCCTTTTTCTTTTGTTTAAGATATTATACATGGCAAGACACATATTCTCAATTAAAAATGCCATCAATTAAGTAGTGTCACATGTCCCTAAAACTTTCCTAACTCCTTGCCAAAATTTGGGGTGTATGCTATGATGTGTTCATAATTCTCAAAAAGGAGATTCACATGGCGGTTTTTTTACATACACGGGTTCGCGTCAGCGACCTTGACGGTTCCATCAATTGGTATTGTGACCACATGGGGTTTAAAGTCCTGAGTCGGAGCGACAAATCTCCGGCGGGCAACCAGATCGTGCATCTGGAACTTCCCGGCAATGCGCACACGTTGGAGTTAACCTATTCGCCTGATTTCGATCTTCAGGTTCAAGAGGACCTGATGCACTTTGCGATCGGTGTTCCAGATATTGTCGAATTTTGCGACGGGTTAGAGAAGGCAGGATTGGAAATTTGGCCCGATGAATGGCGCGAACAATTCACATCAGGTGGGATGAAAATGGCATTCGTCACCGATCCTGACGGCTACGAAGTCGAAATTTTAGAACGTGCAGACGCCTCTGGGGATCCGCTTGATGTTCTTGACGAATCTTAGACATGGGGCCAGAACTGGTTCCACGCCGTCAGCCAATCTTTCGCTCGGCTTTCAACGGTAACAGGACCCGTTATTTCAACGCCTGCGCGTCCCTTGAATTCCGCTAGTTTATCAACACTTGAAAGTTCAATTTTGATTGTCGTTGGCGTATCAGGGACGTAAGGCTTCACCCGATTTAAATCCGTGAGTGCATCTCTCGCGGCGTCCTCAATCAATTGGCGGGCACGAACTGGTGGGAGTTGTCGCGCACTGTATCGGCTCAGTCCCCGTTTAACAGCGACTGTGAGCAGGGCATCGCCGAGGAGTTCTTTCGCTTCTCGGCAGACTGCCACGTCGCCAGTGACAAGTACCACAGGGACACCATAGGCTCCGTTGAGTGCAGCGTTCACCCCGGTCTCGCCGACGAGGTCATCGTTGAACCAAAGGTTCCGGTACTGCGCGCTGGAAATCGTGTGGCATAACACACCATCAGACGTGCCATTTCGGGCATGCATACCGATGAGCAAACATGCATCGCAACCCTCTTTCCACATATCTTCGTAGCGTCCCCACCCGTGGTGTGCTACCCATTCACAGTCCGGATGAATTTTATCAGGAATAAGGGAATTAAAAGTCCATCCTTGCCCTGCCCCGTGACAATCTACAACGACAATCTCTGTTGCTCCTGCGGCTTTCGCACCGCGCACGGCGGCGTTAATCTCCTCCGTATAGAGGTGTCGTCCTTCTTCAAACATCGCTGCACCGCCGTTCACCTGCTCCCATACGACGATGCCGCTGACACCTTCCATATCCGACATGATGAGTACTCGCATTGTTGTGCTTCCTTCCTTACACTTTTACCTGAGTATAAAGTCGAAACGCTTAAAATGCAAGGAGAAAATAGGAATGTTCCAGGGTCATTCAGTTACAAGTAAGTCCATCTTATCGACGTTTCCATCGCTATTGACATCGGCACGAGTATCACCGGTTTCACCAAGTGTCTTTATCACGAGAATTAAATTATTTTTTATTCTTTGAGACGGCGGTGTTGAGTTTCGTGAAATCTATGTTGTGTATCGTCTGGATAAACTCCTCTGCAGGCTGGTCCCAGAAAGCAGGCGATGTCGTCCGTATCCCACAAACAACATCTAAAGTCCTGCCGGACACAAAGAAAATCTTTACGTTGTACTCAGAGAGCCATTCGATCATCTCAATGTGATCGGTTTCGATGAGAAAATCACCGACGCGCAGTTTCATGAGGCAATTCCTGTTTACGTTGTGAGATTGGTAGGTTGTTTCTGAAGACCTTACACAACCTATGGAAGTGAGGTGTCTAAATCATCAATGTCCCCCCCGAGGGATCACTTGAATCAGTGTACGGGGCTTGGTGTAGAACTCTCATTCGTCTGATTCTTTCCAGTATGCATGTTTTTGAAGCGTGCGAATATCAATATTCAAGGATTCAGCTGCCTCACGCGAAGAGGCATATTGCTGTATACGGTTTTGGGCAACTGCGCGTAGAATTTGGTTTTGGTTCATATTTTTTATATTGAGAAACTCCATTGTTTCGCTTATTTTTACAAGGTTGGGAGTCTGCAAACTCTGCCACGGCAACAGGAACTGAGTTGCGAGTTCATGCCTCATTATATGCTGTGTCTCCGGGTGGAGCGATTCCCATATCGCATTCTGTGTCTCTGGCGGAAGGGCCCGCCATATAGAAATAAGGGGCTGGACGAACCCAGGATAAATTTCAGGAAAATCTTTGAATTCAAGTTTGCTATTTGTTGTGAGGACGACAGCTATCTGAACCGTATTCCTCAGTTGACGAATGTTCCCGGGCCACGCTGCCTGCTCAAGAAGCGTAAGTGCCTCTCGGGAGATCCCTGTGACATTTTTTCCATATTCAGCACTGAACTCATTAATAAATGCTTCGACCAGGGGCGCGATATCCTCTGGCCGCTCCCTTAGCGGTGGGATGTGAAACATCAAGCCTTTAAGGCGATAGTAGAGATCCTCCCTAAACTCTTTTTTTTCTACGGCTTTCATAATATCTGTGTTGGTTGCCGCAACGATGTGGACATTCACCGTCAAAGTTTCATTGCCACCGAGGCGTGTGAATGTCGCCGTATCCAAAACACGAAGTAGCATTTTCTGTGCGTCTAAAGACATGTCAGGGACTTCATCCAAAAAGAGAATGCCACCGTCTGCTATTTCAAACGCCCCCCGACGCTGACGTATTGCACTCGTAAACGCCCCTGCCTCGTGTCCAAAAAGTTCACTTTGCAGGAGTTCTGGGGAGAATCTACCACAGTTGATCGTTATAAAAGGTTGGTCACATCGGGGACCATTTTCATGAATATATCTTGTGATGCCTTCCTTACCGACACCGGTTTCGCCGGTAATGAAGAACGGAATGTTTGACTTTCCAATCTGCCGAATAGTGTTGTAGATCGCCTGCATGGAAGGCGATGGTAATTGAATGAATGTGGGTTGTTGTGCCATGATTGCTCCGTCTAACAGAGAGTTCATCACTTTGTCTTGCTGCCAATAAAGCAGCCAGTATCGCTGCTTCGAGATGAGTTGTGCCTATTTCTGCTGGAAAAATAAACAGATATTTTCTCCCGATCGGGTAGGCGAGGATTGTATCCTCGTCTCTTTAGAGTGTCTAATTAATTCTAAGTTTTACCATAGTAGTTTGTCACATCTAAACTGACAGGTGTGCTCGCCCGATTTTGTCGGGTTTCACTTCGTTGTACCTGCAGGAAATACCCAATCAAAAACACCTACAAAAAGTCAAAATAACGTTGACAGGCTAATAGTTGGTTCTCCTTTTAGTTTGCCTGTTGGCTTTAATATATTCTGCCAAGAGTGCTTTCAAGTCTTCAGGAGTCCCGGGAAATGAAATAGTGCTGTTGGCTGGTGTTTTTACACCACATGTTACGGTTATAGATTCTCCTGTTATGAATCCGAGTATGCAAACTCTTGAAGCGATCTGCTTGAAGCGATTTACGCGTTCCGAGTCTATTTTTATGGGACCGAGACAGATTTTCATGGCGTTCCTTTCGTAGAGAGGTGAGACATGGACATCCTGAGTATCTTTAAGTCCTATTCTACTTTTTTCCCATTGCTTGGAGTTTCACGCATTCTTCTTTTGCGGTTCAAAAGAGGGGAAAGCAGGTTTGGCGTTATTCAGCAATACCTTCCCCTCTTTCTTGACCTACTGATAATCCAAATATCCGGAAAGGCGAAGTTATGTAGTTGTCAATATTCCGTTATTTGGGTGGGTTGCTTTCGGTCAAGAGTTACTGCTTTCGGTCTACAACTTATCTATATTCGATATGGTAAAAGCAGGTTGTTTTTGGAGACTTGCACAACCCGCAAAGCAAGCATGAACATAAAGTTCCCCGACGGGCCGCTTGACGAACGCACGAACAACAGAAAGGAACTCCAACTCGCGGTTCGTTGAATCAGCGTGCGGGGTTATGTATGAACATCTAACAAGAAAGAAACTCTCTTTAGATACAGGTATATCCGTATTTATGACTAAACTTTGGACAATGTCCCGAAGTCATCAATCATTAGTAGTCCTGTAGGTGTTTTTGTGAATCAACACTGGATTTAGTCTGGGATAGACTAAATCCGTAGTGCAAGTCGCGTGTGGACTTGCGGGACAATGTATTACATTTGCGCGTGTGATATTCCGTAAAGGATGTTCATTCTCCATAGAGTTTTTGTAGCGTCCACTTTCAGTTTGCGCACGGATGCAGAATCTAAATGAATTTTTAAAAAATAAAGTCGCAAAGCAGATGACAGATGTAACACATACGAAAATTTTCATCCATATAAGGTGTGATAGAAAAATACGCCGCAGACAAGAATTAGCGCGATACCCAGAGCGATGGCAAGTTGTCGCCAGTTGCGGATACGCCTTTGCTCTCGATGTATTTTCTTTCTTAGGGTCTGGATGGTATTTTCCAAGGCACGAATGGGAGCTGAATCACGGGCATGTGGATGCCATTTGGAAATTCGACTCTCAAAAATGTCTCTTGAAATTTCTACAAAATAGTTATTCCGCTGATTCTCACAGAAAATCCAACGTTCTGGATCAATGCCGAAGGCGAGAATCCCAAATTGTGCATCGGTCGCACTGAGGTAACTCTTGAGTTCTGGCATCGCAAATCCTTTTGTTACCCAAGGCTGGTGGCACACCACAATGGCAATATAGTTATCATCGCTATCTTGCAGCACAATATCCGCGACACCTTGTAGTGTCCCCAATTGGATCAACTGTTCCACCTGTATGTCCTTCCCTTTAAAGGGCAAGGTCGCAAAGTAGGTTTCTAAAACCTTGTGGATATGATCATTTTTCATGTTACGCAAACACCTGAAGTTTGTTGTCCTTAACTATCAGAACGGCTGGGATCATAAATATGCTGTAGACATGTTGCTCCATCGGAGCAAAAGTATACGTTTTAGGTATCGGACTGTATCTTACTTTCGCTCAATTAAATCTATATAATGAACCTATTTCTTTTCTCACACTCACGTTATTCACAAAAATAAAGTTTAGAGGCAGGTTGTTTATGGCGATCCGCACAATCTGCGAAAGCGGGTACCCATTTAATCATGGCACCCTGACGTGCCGCTTGAATCAGCGTGTGGGTATCATCGTCAAGTTTGTTGGTATCTCTCTAAATCCCTGAGATGACGTAAATCGTGCTGGTTTTGTTGGCGCGTCGAATCCTCTTTTACGCTTCTTCAGCGGCTTCTACAGAGACGGGGCGAGGGTGAGGGTTTCCACCGAATATACCTCGCCCATAAGGTGGGCGAGGAGAATGGAGGTTCAAGCCCCGCCCATAAGTTATCATATCACGATAAATAGATGGAAATTTGATTATAAGTTATAATAGGTTAATTTTTATTTTTATTCAAATTAAAAAAATATAAAAGCCCAAATATAACTATAAAATATACGATATTTTCAGAAAAAACAAATTATATCCACAAAAATTGCTAATCTTCCTTGAAAAGTGCATAATACTTTAGAATCTTATCCGATTTCTCGTGGGGAAAGTTCTCCTTCCAAATACCGAGAGGCTCTTTAACACATTTCAGGACTTACGCAAATTGTGTAAAAAGGTGATATATTCCATGAAAAAAGGCGTTATTTCAGTAATTTAACCCCCTCAATTCCCCTTATCAGGGGACTTTAAGAGGAAATGCGTAAGTCCTAACATTTAACAGATTATCTCGTTATTTTTAATTAATAAAGTGATGTGTCCCGATCTAATTGACACATAAATCCCAATTATTACTGACTTTATATCAATTTAAAATTTGACTTAAAATGGCATTCGTGGTAATATACACTGTAAACCTATGTGAAAATATGAAGTTTATCCAGTTCAAAGATAAAAAATCACCTCACTGTAGTTAGGGTGGTACGCCGATGATAACCAATGGCTTGAAAGATCTGATTGCACGCTGTCACCAACGGCACGAGGAGCCACTTGAACAGCGCAAGACGACCATAACACCGCTGCTTTACAAAGGGCTTCCTTACCATTTCATAGTCTATTGCGCGGACAGATATCCTGTGATGCTTCACGATTTGGAAGCGGCAGACATTTCTTTTATACCGATAGGGCAGGCTCCCAGAGCCGACCATCCCCCGCGGTATTTTGGGGGTGAACGGTTCTTGAAACGTCAACAGGGGACAGACTGGCCTATCATCCGATGGCGCCAGTCGTGGGGGATTCATGTGTATACAGGTATTCCCTCGGCACGTGATGGCGCGCCTTGGCATGACATCGACTTTAAATATGAGGCCATTTGTACTGCACCTGATGCCGTTCTTGCTTGCGTTCAGGCACTTGTTAACACCGTTGCGAACCCGTTGTTGACGATGTCAAAGTCTGGTGGGTTGCGCTTCTCTTGCAGGATACCCGGGTACCTGCACCCGAACACCAAGCAGGCACGGTTGTATGTCTATAAAGGGAGTCCGTCAGTAGAGGATCCGTACCAATGCGATGCGTATCTTGAAATTTTGGGCGAGAAAGGACACAATTGTTGGGATGGGCGTTATGAAATCCTGCTTGGAAATTTGTTAGATCCGCCTGTGATTTCTAAAGAGGTTCTCTTTGCACCTATCGATGCCCTTCGTGCAAAGATTCACGAACCGGTTTTCCAAAGTTTACAACACCAAGAGGGGTTCCTCGACGCGCCATACTCGCTGGGATCCGATAAACTTGATCTCGCCAAAGAAGCTTTTCTCAAGCGCGGTTTCTCTTATGTCAGACGAGTGGACGGGTTTCACTATTGGAGCCGACAAGGTCGCGGGATTGGCAACGCAGAAGTGTCATTGTGGGAGAGCGAAGGTGACGTGTGGGTACGCGCCTCTACGTCTGATACTGAACTGCCTATGGAGGCAACGCTTATAACAGACGTTTGGAACGATACTGGCATTCTGCCACCAATCCCAGCAACGGGGTTGCCTATAGACGATAAAGTGATCACTGTGCGGGAAGGGAAACTCAGTCCATTGGGGATAAAACGTCCACCTCCAGTGTTACACAAGTCTGAACCTACAGAAAAGATGTATGAAACGCAAGCAGAAATTAGGGTTCAGATGCAGCATGCTTTCGATAAGAGTGTGCGCGTTCTCGGATGTATGCCCGAGACAGACCATGAAGTGGTACCTGTTCGGCATAAGAGTAAGACAATCTGTTTAAAGGTGCCAAGTGTTGAGTTTGCAGCAGCAGCAGCGCAATTTTTTGAAAACCGAGATGTGGGATCGGTGGCACAGTGGCGGGATCGGATGTATCTATGGGATCAGGTGAAGGATATCCCTATCGACGTGCGCATGGCAACTCCCTTTCAACATGGAAATGTCTGCGAGGATCCTCACCGGTGCGAAGCACTTGAGGAAAAAGGTGGGAATCCGAGCGAAATTATCTGTCCACAATGTCCCGTCTATACAGCATGTCGTGAGCGCGGCTATCTATCGCAACCCTCCACGCTACAAACGACCAAAGTACGAATACCGAAGAGTACTCGACTGTTTTCGGACCCACAATTCGGAAAAATAGTGGAACAACTTCTCGAAGCAGACAATGGAACACAACCCCTCTGTATCATCAGTACCCTCAGAGAGGATCAACTGTTTCTTAGATGCCGACTGCCTAAAACCATACTGGAAGAATGGGTTGTCAATTGGCAAAGCAATGCCTTAGGCAACTTTGCGATGTCCCTACTGAATGCAGTAGAAATCAGAGGCAAATCCCATGGCGACTCTATCAAACGGATCCGAACAGTGGTCCAGACGTTTGAATGGCTGCAAGAAGAAATCGTCCAACAGATGTGCCACATCAACATGCAGGGCAGGGTGGTCGAACGAGGGGCAATTGATGCAGAGACCGGAGCAGAATTAGCACGTTATGCAATCGAGTTTGAGGGAGGGGTCTCTGCTTATATTCCTTTGGACACTGCGGCTGCGGATAGACTGGCGGTGGAAGGGTTGCTCTTTTTTCAACTCCACACTTTTGTTCCTAATGAAGACATGAAAATCTTGATGCCGATAGCGGATGCTGTCAGGTTGGGCATTTTGGACGCCGCAACTGTTGAAAACATTCAGAAGTTCCCAATGGTTTGTGCGGATCCGAGTTGGACGTTTTGGCATCAGCTCAAGTGTTTCTTTACACATTACGCGAGGGACGCTGATGCACCGATGCAATGGGAGGACGAAGCACTACAGTTCCGGATACCGCCGATCCTGCATCCGAGCGTCAAATGCCTTTTGGTCAATGCTCCAGTTCTCTACGGTGAGCATTTACGTCGGACATTCTTGGAGGCGGAAACCGAGATCCTTCGCACGCAACCGACGGCGTGGGTCCCCGGAAACCGGGTCTTTCAGATTCGTACCGATGTTTATCCACGGAATGCAATTGTAGACCTCAGCAACACTTGGGACATTATGGGAATGTCTGACACAGGACAGCACATCTTTTCCAAAATTCAAGTTGAAATAGAAAGGGATCCGAGTATTAAGCATGGGATTGTATCCTATATTGAGGCAATTGGGCAGTTGACGTCTATAGCGAAAAATGAGAATGTCTGTTTCTTGACGAGTTTTCAAGAGGGAGAAGGATTGGAAACTGCTTTTCAAGAAGCACAGGTCATCTGGGTAGTTGGCATGCCGCACATGGGATCACGCGCCCTTATGAGCCGCACTCAGATCTTGTTTGGAAATGACGAGGAACCCCTCTCTTATGAAATCGAACCTGAATCTCATCGTTACAAGGACGCGCGCGTCCAGAGTATTTATGAAAAAGAGATCACCCATATATTCACATATATTATACAACTGGCTCAACTGAACCGTTTAGCAAACAAAAAAATTATGTTGATCACGAGTGTGCAAATTCCTGAGATCACTCATAGACCTGAAACACTCCTGTTTGACTGGGAAGATTTTGAGGTTGCCGGTGGGTTAGACAAACTTCCCGAGGTGATAGCCACACGCCAACGTTTTGAGACCGAACGCGACACTCTAACGGCTGAATCCAGCAGACGAGAAGTAGAGCGGATTCTGGGATGCTCCCCACGGCAGGCGAACCGATTGTTGCAAAAGTTGAGGGGCGGGAATATTGAACGTGTTACTTTCCGTGAGCAAATTCTTCAACTTCTCTCCGACGGAGAGAAAAAAACACCGGAAATCGTGGCAGCGATTCAAGGACATCCAAAAGCAATAAATACAGAACTCACGCGTCTTGTAGGCATCGGTGAGATTGTAAAGGTCAAGCGGGGTGTGTACAAACTTCCAAATTAATACTTGACATACACTTCCAGTTGTGATATAATTTGGCGTGTTGGAAATGTAAACGCTATAGAAAACTGGTAGTTAACAAACGCCCCACATTTGCTGATATGGATGCAATTAAAACAGAAGTTTATAATATTTTAGAAAGCGCGATCCACGCCGCCGTTGCTGCCGGGGAAATCACTATACCCGAGGTGCCAAAGATCCCGTTCTCACCAACAAAAACGCCTGAACACGGAGACGTTGCTACACCGATTGCCCTTGGACTCGCGAAACAGGCACGGATGGCCCCCCGTAAAATAGCCGAAATCATTGTCGCACACATCAATCTCGATGCCCATCCAACCATCCGTCAAATTGACATTGCCGGTGCTGGCTTCATCAATATTCATCTCGCTGATAACTGGCTCCATGACACACTTCAGATAATCGCTACGATGCAGGAAGCATACGGAACCTGCAACAAAGGAGAAGGAAAACAACTTCAGATTGAGTTCGTGAGTGCCAATCCTACGGGACCGATTAACATCGTCAGTGGACGCGCCGCCGCAGTCGGGGATACCCTTGTCAATCTTCTAAATGCTATAGGCTACAGCGCCGTACGGGAGTACTACGTCAACGATGCTGGTGGACAGGTCGAACGCCTCGGTGAATCGATAGATGTCCGTTACCGACAAGCACTCGGTGAAGAGGGATTAGAAATTCCAGACGGAGGCTATCAAGGAGAATATCTTCGAGAATTTGGACAAACTATCGCTGATACGGAAGGTGATGTCTATCTTCAACTTGAGACAAAAGAACGAGTAGCAACTTTCCGAGACAAAGGCATTGTCTACATCTTGACGCAACAAAAAAAATCTTTGGAACGTTTCGGTGTTGATTTCGATGTCTGGTCGAGTGAAAAGGCGATTCGAGAGAGTGGGAAACCGGAGGAAATCGTTCAAGTATTTCGCGAGAATGGGTGCCTCTACGAAGCGGAAGGTGCAACGTGGTTTCGGATGACAGATTTTGGCGATGATAAGGACTGCGTTGTTATTAAGAGCGATGGGGAATATACCTATTTTGTGCCGGATGCCGCGTATCACCGCGATAAGTTCGACAGAGGTTTCACGACAGTTATTGATCTGCTGGGACCCGACCATCAAGGACATATTACTCACCTCAAAAACCTCGTCAAAGCCCTCGGTATACCCGATGACTGGCTCGAAATTTTCATCATTCAACAAGTCAATCTCATTGATGCGGAAGGCAAGCGGTCAGATATGTCAAAACGTCGAGGACAGTTTCTGACCCTTGATGATCTTATTGACGAACTCGCAGAGACCGTCGGCGAACAATTTGCGGTGGATGTCGCTCGCTATTTCTTCCTCATGCGTGCCAACAGTACCCATCTTGATTTCAATATGGAATTGGCAGTTACACACGCCAGTGAAAATCCGGTCTTTTACATCCAATACGCCCATGCACGGTGCAGTAGCATCTTCGAGCAGGGAGATGAGCAAGAGATTACACCGAAACCCATCGGAGCAGTCTCTCTAAATCTGCTCACAGAACCGATGGAACATGAATTGATCCGGAAATTAGCTGAATTCCCATCAGTCGTGCTTTTGAGCGCAGAGGCACGGGAAGCGCATCGCGTTGTGCATTACCTACATGAACTCGCAGGGATTTTTCATCCGTACTACAACCAACACCGGGTCCTTGATACAGAAGACATGGAAAAAACGTACGCACGACTCATTCTGATACAGAGCGTGCAAAGGGTATTGAAAAATGGGCTCACACTTTTAGGCATCTCCGCTCCGACTTCTATGTAGGTGGCAGTCAGCAATCAGCAGGCGGCGATCAGTAAACCCGTGTTTTTGTAATAATTCACCGAAATTTGTGAAAAATTGCCACCAAAAACGCAGCTTGCAACAACGGCGCAAGCGGCTCGGACACGAAGGACGTCACAGTCTGAATCCACCTGACTTATCCGCAAGGTACAATTAAAAAATCCGCAAGGTATAATTAAAATATGATAGATTATAGGAAAACCGATAAGGCGCACGTGTGGCATCCTCTGTTTCAGCATCAACGCCTTGAAGAAACAACGTTAGCCGTTTTTGAATCGGCGCACGGGACAACGCTTGTAGACGTTGAAGGTCGTGAGTACTTAGATGCGTACTCGGCACTCTGGAACGTCAATGTCGGTTATGGTAGACAGGAGATTGCAGACGCAGTCTATGCACAGATACAGCAGTTGCCTTACTATCCACACTCGCAAATTAACGTCCCTGCCACGGTATTAGCAGAGCAACTCGCCGCATGTCTTCCCGGTGATTTGAACCATGTCTTTTTCTGCAACAGCGGTTCAGAGGCAAATGAAACCGCTATCAAAATAGCACGTCAGTACGGTAGACAGACCTATCCGGGTGAGAATCGCTACAAGATCATCAGTCGATATCGGGGTTACCATGGGTTTACCTTAGGGGCATTGTCAGCGACAGGACAGGCACGCAGACGCAAGGCTTTTGAGCCGCTCGTTCCAGGGTTTATACACGCGCATCCACCTTACTGCCATCGGTGTCCCATTGGATTGGATTACCCATCTTGTGGTACGGAGTGCGCTGATGAAATTGAGCGAATGATCCGGTGGGAGGGACCCGAAACCGTGATCGGGGTCATCGCTGAGCCTATTATTGGTGGTGGCGGCGTGATTGTCCCGCCGGATGAATATCTCCCGAAATTGCGGCAAATCTGCGATGATTACGGCTTGCTTCTCATTCTTGATGAGGTAATTACCGGCTTTGGACGCACTGGAAAGATGTTCGCCTGTGAGCATTGGGACGTACAACCTGACCTGATTACGTTGGCAAAGGGGCTGACGAGTGGTTATCTTCCCCTCGGTGCATGTGTCGCCTCAACAGCGGTCTTTGACGCATTCCTTGGCGAATCCGATGAAAACAAAGAATTCGCCCAAGTCTGCACCTACGGTGGGCACCCAGTGGCGTGTGCCGCGGGTATTGCGAATCTCGAAATCCTCCAAAAGGAACGCCTCTGGGAAAATTCGGAGAAAGTGGGTGCTCACCTACTCTCGAAATTAGAGACGTTGCGCGACTTACCCATTGTGGGGGATGTCCGTGGCAAAGGGTTGATGATAGCAGTGGAACTCATCAAAACCGATGGTACGCACCTCGAGACAGCGACAACTAACCGAATCGTGGGTCAATTGCGAGAAGAAGGCATCATCGTCGGGAAAATCGGGCATGCTGTCGACGAACCCGAAAATATCATTTTCATCGCGCCACCGTTAATTCTAACAGAAGCAGAAGCGGACAGGATTTTTGAGACGTTACGTCAAGTACTTATCCAAAAGGAGTTTTAATTCGTGCCGCTTCGCCTCTGGTATTTTGTCCGATTGTGTAGCGAGTGCATATTGAAGGGCGGTTGAACAGGGACAGCTTCGTTCTCCCTCTGGGATTTTGGCAATAGCACTTCGGACGATCTTTTTAGATGCCTCCACATTGGCACGGACATTGTCAAGAATCATTTCGGTGGTAACGTGATCGTGTTCGGGGTGCCAGCAATCATAATCGGTAGAGCATGCAAGGACAGCATAACACATTTCAGCCTCACGCGCTAATTTGGCTTCTTGTGCGGCTGTCATCCCGATAATATCAAATCCGAGGGTCCGATATACGTTCGATTCTGCTTGCGTTGAAAACGCTGGTCCCTCCATACAGATATAGGTGCCGCCGTTATGAGCGGTTACGCCGACATCGGTTGTTGCGGTATATAAGACGTCACTCAGGATTGAACAGAAGGGGTGTGCGAGGCTAATGTGTGCGGCGATGCCGTCACCGAAAAAGGTTGACTCTCGGTGCTTGGTGTGGTCGTAGAGTTGATCCGGCACAACGAAATGGCGGGGTTCAATTTCTTGTTTTAGGCTCCCGACAGCACTGACAGCAATGAGCCATTCTACGCCTAACGATTTTAAGGCATAAATATTAGCGCGGACGTTAATTTCAGAAGGAAGAATCCGGTGGCCCACGCCATGCCGCGGTAGAAAAACAACGGGCTTCCCATCAAGGTTTCCCAGAATAAGAGCATCGCTCGGTTTACCGAACGGGGTTTCGACTGTTATTTCTTCGATGTCTGTTAAGCCTTCCATCTGATAAAAACCGCTGCCACCAATAATTCCGATACGCATTTTTAATTATTCCTTGCGGAGTTATCAAGTAGGTTTCGTACTTGATGTGCCTTCTATAGAGTCGCCCTCTACTTCGCTTCGGGCTACGGGTTTTGTATTATACCAAGAATCTGCGCGTAATGAAATTATGCCTGCTTTAGACATACGGGGCGTAATTTGTCTCTGCTTACATTTGGAACGCAGTTCAGGAGACCATAGTTAAAAAATGGCATTATTGCATTGTGGTAATTTGACACTTGAGGGGAAATCCAGTTCCGCCGTTGCGACTTACGTTCGCGTAAGGGAATTGGACCTCGTATTCGATTTAGGCAGATGTCCGATGAATTTTATCGGCATCGGCAATGTTTTCATTTCCCATTTCCACCTTGATCACTACTTCGGGTTGCCTATCTATATCAGTCAACGCTGGCTTGCTGGCATACCACCGGGAAATATCTATGTCCCGTGGAGCGGGTCTAAGCAACTGATGCACATTCTGGATAGGATCTCGGCGTTGGATACCGGCAAAAGTTGGGCGTATCAAATCACGCCGGTTCGGGTAGGTGATGAGATTCCGTTTCGGCAAAATTTGGTAGCACACATTTTGCCAAGCGACCACAGTGTCCCGGCTGTTTCTTATTTAATTTGTGAAGTGCGCAAGAAACTAAAGCCAAAGTTTCAGCATTTGTCAGGACGTGACATCGCGGAACTAAAACATTCAGGGGTCGAGATAACGACAGAGGTGCAACTGCCCTTAATCGCCTACTTGGGAGATACACGGAGTATTCCTCTTGATGCGCATCCATTACTCAAGCAGTGCAAAGTCCTGATTTGTGAATGCACATTCGTCTTACCGGAGCATCGGGTGCGTGCGAAGCGGACAATGCATCTGCACCTTGAAATGTTACCCTCAATCTTGGCAGATATTGAGAGCGAACATGTTGTCCTGACTCACTTTTCCCGCCGCTATACACCTGAACTTATCCGACAGAAGGTTTTCGGGCACTTACCACCAGAAGAACGTTCTCGCGTTCAACTGTTTCTTTAACACGAAACAGCACTCTGCTGAATCCCTGCCCGTTCCATGTAGAGATGTGTCGTCAGGAGTGCCCAGATAGGTGCTAATATAGCGTCTATCAATATGTTTACAACGAACATCACCGCGATTGCCCAAACAGGGGTATGCTGTAAGGTTATTTGGACCTGAACGCCAAAAAAGAGATCGAAGAATTTCTCTGGTAGTAGTATCTCACGTAGGGGCACAAATTCAGGGGCAACGACAGAAAACAGTAGCAACGTTAAACCGAAAACCGCGGTGGTAAACACCGTTGTTCCGCAAACAAGCAACAGGTACATACCGAAAAACTGCCTCCATTTCCCGCTCACGAGTTCACTACTGCGGCGCAGTGCAGCGATCGTCGATAGATTCTCAATAATGATCCCTTGGTTGTAGAGGCTCCATTTTACCAGAAAATAAACCGCGGGAATACCAACGATCATCAGCAACAGAATCGGCGTAGCAGGTGCTACCGGGACATACGGTATCAAAACTTGAGAGAATCTAGTCAAGATGGGTATGACAATGGTAAAAAATACCGCTGTAGCGAGTAGCCCGAATAAGACCCATATCCCCAAAATAGATACGATCTTGCGACGTGTATGTCGCCAGGCCTTGCCTGAAGTAGCATTCGTGCCACGGTATTGATGAACTATAATAAAAGCCAGTGGACACATTGCAAACCATAGAAAACCGATATCAAAAGTAGATCCACTGAAGCCACTAGTTGTCTTTACACCCATTGGTTTCGAGGAAGACTGATGAGTTCCTGTTGATCCACTAAATACCGTGATTTCTCCTGATGTGCTAAAAGTCCATTGTGCCTCTGAAATCCATAATTTAGAAAACAGAAACAAGGCACAGTAGAATGCAAGGCTGACAATGATGACGGGTAACATCACTCGCCAAAACAGACCAAAATGGTTCCAATACCCTCTGAATATAGTCGCGATAAGTCCCGATTGTTGCGGCACGGGGGGCGTGTTATCCGTGTTTTCCAAAACGTCCTGCATAGTTTGGTTTCTCTACCGGGACATAAAATCTCGGCAACGGGATTTCGCTCTATGATATCGTTATTAACGACGCTGTGGGGTAAGTTTCAGACAGACCTGCAAAGACATGATAACGGGTAGTGGGTGTAGGAGCGAGTCTCCAGGCATTTTCGTGCATCTATGCCCGGAAATCTCGCTCTACAGCACATGACCGATCACTCTTCTACTGAAGCGGCATAGGGAAACCGAGATATAGGAAGGTGGTTCCCTAAAGATTGGAATTAGCTACCCATGCCGGGATGGGAACTGGCATCTTGGTCAGACGTTCCCGCTTCTTGTTCTTCGTAGAACTTGTATCCGTCTTCATCTTGGTCAAGTTCATACTGACGGACAATCTGTTCTGCTTCGCGAAGGTAGGGGGTATCTCCCTTTGTGATGCTCATATAGGCTTTGAACCCTTCATAAGCAGCCCCGAATTCACGAATGGAACGGTAGCAAACCGCCTGTTGGTAGACGGCTTCGTTTCGCCATACAGACTCCGGCGCGTTTTCAAACAGGTTGTCATATGCCTCAATTGCACGTTCGTACTCAGCATTTTGTTGATAAAGGGTGCCGATGCGATACAGGGCATCTGCGGAGGCGAACTTCTTATGCGACAGATCTCTTGACAACGTTTTGTAAGCATTGATGGCGCGCGGGAAGTTGCGCAGTTTCTCCCAGTTACCCCCAATCTGTTGGAAATTTTGAACGACCTGATCGCTATATCCCATCACCCACATGTCAGCAGGCGTAATTTTCCGTCCGGTCTTTTGATATTCGACCGCTTTCTTATTGCGGAACTTATTAATTTCATCCATTAGAAAACTAATCTCTATCAGGATTTCATTCGTCTGCTTCAGGAGCGTTCCCGCCTGCGAAGCCTCATAAGAATCTGGGAACTTCTCAGCAACACCGACAAAGGCGGGCCAGCCACCTCCATAGTCGAAAAGGGTGTAAAAATAGACGTTACCAATTTGGAATTGCGCTTGTGGTGCTTTCGGATGCTCAGGAAATTCCTCAACCATGCGCTCGTAATTGCGGATGGCTTCGGTATGATTCTCTAAACTTTCATAAGCACGCGCCACCTCGTAGAGTGCCTCTGCAGCGATATTAAAGGTCTCATCTGTCGGCTCATTATCGTAAATAGCTTTATAGTTTTGATATTCAGCCCGCTTTGCCTTAATGATATCGCGGTTCTTTCGAATGTTCGCCGTACCACTTTTCGCTTCGTTTGCGTAATATCCGGTCGGATCTAACGCTACAATGGTTTGATAATGCTCAACCGCTTTATCCCAATCGTAGCGACGCTTATAGACTTTAGCGATCTGGAAGTGTGCACGTTGTGCCCATTTCCCTTTCGTATCGCGTTCAATGACCTCTGAATAGAGTGCTATCGCTTTATCATACAGTTCCTGCTGCCTCTGGCGATTCTTTTCCATCGTTTCTGGATCGTCATCGCGTATATCCATGGTTTCCGCCTGGTCAAACGCGGTATCAGCGTTCTGAAGTTTGGCACCGAGCGGAATGATGTTAATGCCGCCTTGCCCGCACCCGATAATGGTCACTGAGAGAAAAACAAAGGCAAAAATGAGAAGATGGGTTCGATCTATTCGAAGACCGAAGCCGTGTGTGAAACGGTTCATTGTGAGTCCTCCTTAGGAAAGTAGAAATGTGCCGGTATATTTTCAGTCAGATAAGCTGAACAAACCGACTTCCGTTCATCATGCTAAAGATTATATCAAATTTGCAAAAAATGTCAATTCTTTTTTAATTTTTAAAATTCCAATCCGTCTGATGCTTGCCAAAATTTGTGCGAAGTCCGAAGGTTACACTTCAGGGAGAGACAAACACAAACAGGAAAAACTTGACAAACATCTGAAAATATGTAAAAATTGCGTTTACACAAAATGGTTAACATCCCAACGACGGGATCCTGTGTTCAACATAAATTTTTCTATATGAAAGTCAAAGGGAACGAGGAGGAAAACATGGCGAATTCTGATTACAAAATTGGTGTTGTAGGTGTAGGCAGAATGGGAGCGAACATCGCTCGGCATCTCAATGACGAAGGGTTTGATGTTACCGCTGTATACGACGTTGTGAGTGAACTCGCACAAGAACTCGCAGCAGAGATCGGTGCGACAGCAGCCGGAGAACTGGCGAAAGTTACGGCACTTGCAGACTACATTATTACCGTGGTTACGGACGATGCGGCGATGCGGACAATTTTCTCTGACGATGCAGAGGATAGCTTGCTTCAAGGCGCGTCAGGCAAAGTCTTTATTAACTGTGCTACACTTAGTCCCCAAGTCCACGTGGATATTGAGCAACTCGCTGTGAAGCATGGTGCTGAGAGTCTTGAAGGGTGTATGGCAAGTAGCATCACACAGGCGCGGGAAGGTACACTCTATCTCATGTGCGGCGGTAAAAAGGAAACATTTGACAGGGTACGTGCTATTCTGGATTCAATGAGCATCTCGCTCCGTTACATCGGTGAAGCCGGTCAGGCAGCACAGGTGAAAGCACTCGTCAACATGGTAATGAACATCAATACGGCAGGTCTCGCCGAGGGACTCGGCTTGGGTTCGGCACTCGGATTGGATCTGGCAATGTTACAGGAGGTTTTCGCGCAAACAGGGGCAAACTCCCGAGTCTTGGAAACCGACGGAGAAGACATGGAAGCACGCGATCATGAGTGTTATTTCTCATCTGCCCATGCCTCCAAAGATTCAGGGATCGCGCTTGACTTGGCAAATACCGCTGGTATTTCTCTCCCGCTCGCCGAAGCCACGAAGGCACAGTACGACCGGATGATTGAACTCGGATTGGGCGATCTGGATAAGTCTGGTGTCGCTGAACTCACGTTCCCCGGACGAGGTCCAAACGATTAAAAACGGACGAATGATGTTTAACCGCAAGGAAAAATTAAAAGGTGTAATTCTCGCAGGTGGACTCGGCACCCGTTTGCATCCACTCACAAAAGTCACCAGTAAGCATCTCTTACCTGTAGGTAACGAGCCGATGGTGTTTCATAGCGTCAAGCAGTTCACGACCGCTGGCATCACCGATATCCTTATCGTGACGAACCCTCAATACGTCGGAGACTTCGTGAGGGTTTTGGGAGGTGGAAATGATTTTGGGTGTGAATTCACCTATCGGGTCCAAGAGGAAGCCAAAGGCATTACGCATGCCCTTGCATTGGCAGAAGGGTTTGCCAGTGGCGGTAGAATTGCTGTTCTGTTGGGCGACAATATCTTTGAAACCTCGATTCAGCAAGTCGTTAACGACTTCCAAGCACAACAACAAGGGGCTCGAGTCCTACTCAAACAGGTGTCGGATCCAGAGCGTTACGGTGTAGCGACGTTGAATGGAAGGCATATCGTTGCGATAGAAGAGAAACCGAAGCACCCGAAAAGTGATTATGCGGTCGTAGGTGCTTATTTCTACGAGGCATCCGTGTTTGACATCATCCCTACAGTTGAACCGTCAGCACGCGGAGAATACGAGATAACCGCTGTCAACAACGCCTATATTCAGCGCGGAGAGCTTGAATACAGTCTCTTACAGGGAAAATGGACTGACGCAGGCACCTTTGAATCGCTTACTGAAGCGCATCAGATCTTGCTGAATTCCTCGGACTGGTAGTAAATCACCCAAGCCGCATCTCCCCTTAAGCGATGGGGGGCGATCGTTTGTGGTAGTGGCTATAATTAGTATGATCGCAATCGTGATCAGGACGTGCCATATTGATATCCATGGCAAAATTAGTCCAAAGCGCGTAGCCTGTAACAACGGCGCAGGGTGTTTTGTTTGGATATTTCTGCGTATTGCTTGGGTGTTTCTTGAGATTTAAGAAAGGCACGTCAAATGCCAACCTCACATCGTTTAACCGCAAGGAAAGTTAAAGAACCAACTCTATCCATCGTGGTTCCCGTCTACAACGAAGAAGAAAACGTTCGCCTGTTGTTTGAAAAAATCCAAGCGGTATGTGAGACAATCGGTGAGGCTTATGAGGTATTGTTCGTAGATGATGGGAGTCACGATGAAACCTTCGCAGTGCTTTCGGAGTTGAGCAAACAGAAACCGGAACTGAGGGTCGTTCGGTTTGAAAAGAATGCCGGGCAAACAGCAGCGATGGCTGCAGGATTTGAATTCGCGCAAGGGCAACGGATCATCAGTATGGACGGTGATTTGCAAAACGATCCCGCCGATATTCCGAAGCTGCTTGAGAAACTCGACGAAGGCTACGACTTGGTGTGCGGGTGGCGAAAACAACGACAGGATAAATTTTTGACGCGGCGTGTCCCGTCCATCGTTGCGAATTGGATAATTGGCAAGGTAACGGGAGTCCCTATCCATGACAACGGATGTTCGCTCAAAGCATACCGGGCATCGGTTATCAAACAGGTGCCGCTCTATGGAGAGATGCACCGATTTATCCCGGCAATGTCTACAATCGCTGGTGCGCGTATCGCTGAAATTGTTGTCACGCATCATCCCCGACGGTTCGGAAAAAGCAAGTACGGACTTGGCAGAGTATGGCGCGTGATGCTGGACATTATTGCCTTCAAGTTTATCATCTCCGTCTTTGCGCAGCGTTCCAAACCAGAAAAACCATCGATGCGACAACGGTTGTCGAATGTTCTTTTCAGACCGAAACAGAGGGCATTTCGCGTTGCCGCATTCCTAAGCCTCCCTTTCTTCGTATTAGGGCGTGTTTTGTTTGGAAATGCTAACATTACGGAGACCCTGAGTTACTTCGGATTGGCGATAGCCCTACTCATACTTGGGTGGATAACTGAGAACACAATTCAACACGCCAAAAAAGAGTCATCCGCATTAGGGACACTCGCACGTTTTTTTATCCTTCGGTGTAAACGAAGACCTATTCGATGTTTTGGACCCATCGGGGTCGCTTTGTTCATACTCGGTGGGATCCTCACGATTGTACCCGTCAACTCTCTTTTGTTGAAAATTTCTAACGTTGGATTATCGAATCCGAGTGCTATTGTTATCGCCGGTGGAATTTTGGTGTTCTGTTCTGGCTTGTTTGGTGAACTTATCACATTCGCCAACGCAAAACGGGTGAAAGACTATACGGTTGAAACGTTTCTGAATTTTTAACAGTAGGATGGACGCACATTGAAAAAAATCAAAACTGTTCAGTCCGCCCCAGTTCCCGGCTGGCGACGTGAATTTCCGGTAACTGAAACCTACATCTATATGAATCATGCGGGGGTCGCTCCTTTATCGCGTCGGGTACAGGACGCGATGACAGGCTTTATACAGGACGCGACTGTGAACGGTGCCGTAAACTCCGATCAATGGGCGGAAGCAGCTGAGGTCTGTCGCGCAGCGGCAGCACAACTCATCAATGCTGATACGACAGAAATCGCATTCATGAAGAATACGACACAAGGTATTCTTATCGCCGCCAACGGTATTGATTGGCGAGAAGGCGACAATGTCGTTACAACAGCTGTTGAATTTCCCGCCAATATCTATCCGTGGTGGAGTTTGAAAGAACGCTACGGTGTTCAAACGCGTATGGTGCCGGAGCGGGACGGATGTATTCATATTGAAGATATTGCATCTGCGATTGACGCACGTACACGTGCCTTGACAATCAGCCATGTAGAGTTTGCCTCCGGTTTCCGAAACGATATTCAGGCACTCGGAGATCTGTGCCGCGAACACAATATTTGGTTCATCGTTGATGCTATTCAGAGTCTCGGTGTGATTGAGGTAGATGTGAAATCCTGTAACATTGATATTTTGGCTGCTGACGGACACAAGTGGTTGCTGGCACCAGAGGGCGCTGCGATTTTCTATTGCGCCGACGAAAAACGGGAGCGGCTCATCAATACGAATATTGGTTGGTCGAGTGTCGTAAACCCGCGTGATTTTCTCGATTACGATTTAACCCAGAAGCCGGATGCAACCCGTTTCGAGGAGGGTTCTTACAACAGCGTCGGACTTTATGGTCTCAAGGCAGCACTCGATTTACTCCTTGACATCGGTATCCCTACAATCGAAGGGCGCGTTTTGGAACTTACGAAACATTTAATAGAGGGGTTGGAAGCCAAAGGTTACCGTGTCATCACACCGAAGAAGGATTTAGATCGAGCGGGGATTGTTATTTTTGAAAGCGAACGGCACACGCCGTCTGAAATTTATGAGAAACTTCACGCTAAAAATATAATTACAGCAGAACGTGGGGGTGGTGTCAGGGTCTCCCCTCATTTTTACAATACGACATCTGAAGTCGAACGTCTGCTTGAAGTTTTACCGAACCTGTAATTTCACCCTCAAGCAAGGCACGGACAACTTCCAACCGAACGCGCAGACTCCCGATTCATTTTATTGGGTTTGGACGATCTAACGTTTTTTATTCTGGAAACATTAAACTAAAACCGTAGCCTGCAACAACGGTGCAGGCGGATATGAGGAAGTAATTTGAGAGTCTTAATACCCGTAATTTCTCCGCAAGGTAAAATTAAAAAAACAATCTGTCTGTCGTTTATTTTAGGCGCGCTGTTGATACTCAACGCCTGTACGATGCCCGGCGGCAACCAGAAGATTAGCAAAATCCGTCTCTCCATCCAAAATACATTACCTATCCAACGGAAGAAGGTTCCGATCGTGCTGACTGGTGCGCAGCTCCGAAAAGTGAACCCCGATTTCACCTTCAAAGCCTATTCCGTTGTTACCGGGAAAGCTCCGCGGGAAGTGATGATTCCTGCGCAAGCAGATGATTTGGATTATGACGGTGAACGCGATCAACTCTGCTTTCTGTTAGATTTGGAACCGGAAGAGACAAAAGAGATTTCGATTCTTTACGATCCGAACGTCAAGGCGACATTGACACTGGATATCAATAAACAGACGCGCGCCGCTATCTTTCCTGAACTCGATGTCGTGGCGGCAATGGAATCAAATTTGATTGCGTATTTATTAAAGCCGAACGGTGCCTTCATCGCATACGGGAAAAGACGAGCAGAATTGTTCAGTGTAGATACGATGTTTCAGCCCGAATTGGATTACGAAAGACCGCTCTCACCGGAACTCAGGCACCATTTTGAGAACAACGGCATTATCCTCTCCCAGCAGGTCCAAGTAGAGATAGAGAAGCCGGAGCAACGGTGGGTCGTCCGCGACCTGGAGAATCAAGAAATCTACTTTGTCCGAAAATCATACAGTGTTGAAACCGGTCTTGAGCAGGAGCCTACAACAGAAGGACAGTTAGACATAGTCCAAGCGATTGGCTTATCGCTGAACACGCTTCTCAAGCCTGAAACGCCTGGTATGGTAGTGCTGAACGATCCGGAAGGTTTAGTAGGGTGTGGCGGGATTGCGCTGTGGCACAAAGAAAAAGGGGAGATGATTCCATTGCCCGCTGAAGGGGACTACGTCCGTATTCTCGCCGACGGTTCCATCCGCTCTATCGTCCAACGGATTGTGCCGGAGTGGGACATTCAAGGTGAAGTACACCGGTTAACGTCAACCACCTTCATCTATGGAGATAATCCGTGGATCGAACACCACGTCCACATTGATGGAAATCTCAGCATGGATTATGCTATTGCGACAGGTATTCCACGCCTGAACGGTGCTTCTGGAAAGGACGAAAAACAGGGATGGATATGGAGTTGGGGGACGGAGCCAAGCGACATAGATACACTTGGCGTTGCCCTCATTCCACTCGCTGGTAGTGAAGTACAGGATACAAAGGCGCAAGCCTCTATAGGAAACCTGCGGGACAATGCTGGTCGCGGTACATCGGAAAGTTCTCTTTTGCCGGTTATCCTCGTTCCAGATGCGGAGGGTAGGCTCAATTATCGGACGTTTGCTATCTGGGGTGGTGGTATTAATGGCATTGAGACCGAGACGGAATTCGCGGAGCACATTCAAATCACAACAACTGCGTTAAAGACCCCACCACACATCAAATTCCTGCCGAAAGAAGAAGAACAGCAATAGTCTCGAACAAACTGGAGAAAATTATGCTCATCAAGGAAGAATGTCTACAACGCATCGCGAACCAACGTACAGACGAAGTCGTCGTTACAACGATGGGAATGACCGTGCCGTGGGGCAAAATATCGGCACATCCACTGGATTACGCCTCCGTCGGAAGTGCGATGGGACACGCCGCCGATTTTGCACTCGGTATCGCACTTGCTAAGCCGGATAAAAAGGTGATCGTGCTCAACGGTGACGGAAGTATGCTGATGTGCTTAGGTACGTTGGCAACAGTGACCGCGCTGAACACACCGCCACCTAACTATCTGCTCTTCGTTTGTGACAACGGCACCTACGAAGTCACCGGCAATCAACCGGTGCCTGCTGGCAACTCAGGTTTCAGTTGGACCACGATTGCGAGAGGCGTCGGTTTTGAACGGGTCTTTGAGTTTGACGATTTAAGCGCGCTGGATGAAGCACTCCCGAAGATCTGGAATAAAACTGGACCTATTTTTGTGAATCTGAAGATTGCCCAAGCATACGAACCACCACCGGATCGATGGGGTGGTTTCCCGTACCCGTATCTACAAGAGTCGCTCGCCGAATCTACGCATAAGTTGAAACAAGCGCTCGCAAGGTAGTCAAACCTGCTTCACTTATCCGCAAGGAATAATTAAAAAATGGAAACCACTACAAAATTAGAAACTCGACGGATGGGACGTACGGAGATGCGTCCGAACGCACTTGCGCTCGGCGCGGCGTGGATGTGGCAGAAACCGGATGCTGAAGTTATCGATGCAATCCGTCGCGGTATCGAACTCGGTATCAATTATATCGACACCTATCCTGGGCACGCGGAACATCTCTGGGGAAAAGCACTCTCCGGCGGGTTGCGGGAAAATGTCTATTTGCAAGCGAAGGTAGGCACACACCCGGAACGGCGGAAAGATTTCTCCGCGGATGGGACACGCTGGAGTGTCACAAACAGCCTCGAAAACCTTCGCACGGATTATCTCGATTCTGTCCTCATCCACGATCCGCTTGATATGGAGAGCGTGCTGTCACCCGGATGTGCCTTGGATACGTTGTTAGAGATGAAAGCAGAGGGCCATATTCGACATATCGGTGCCGGTGTCCGTTCCCATGAATTCCACAAAGAGCTCATTGAAACGGGGCATATCGACATCATCCTTACCTTCTTAGACTATACGCTGTTATCTCAATCTGCGTCTGAGACAACTCTGCCGATGGCACGCGAACACGACGTTGGCATTATCCTCGCGAGTCCATTAGGCATGGGCAGTTTGACCGGTGCGGAACCCAATGTTGAAGACGAACGCCGACGTAACCCCAACGCTGAACCCAAAGCATACTCGATGTGGAAATGGTGTCAGGAACGCAATGTCAACATCCGTCATTTGGCAATGCAGTTTTGTCTCGCTGCACCTATAGAGGGTGTTGTTATGTTCGGTCCTGCAGATAAAGCGCAGGTGGAAGATGGATATGAAGCGGCGACCGCTGACATCTCAGAAGACATCTGGGAAGCGTTTGAGGCGGAATTCGGTATCAAGCGCGGAATGTAGTTAATTGTCAGAAGATCCTTACGCCTTTACTCCGTTTGCCAAATCTGATGCGAATTGTTTGACCGCCGCGAGTAGTTTTATTTCGTTGTCCATATTGTCTTCAATAACATTGACAATGGCACTCCCGACGATCACGCCATCAGCGATCTGCGCGACCTGCGTTGCCTGCTCAGGTGTTGATATACCGAAACCGACACTAATCGGTTTGTCCGTATGTTTTCGCAGTTCTGCGATCATCGGAGCGATTTCGGCCGATAACGTCGCCCGCGCACCCGTTACACCGGTGACTGAGACACAATAGATGAATCCAGTGCTGACGGACGCAATCAATTGCATCCGTTCCGGCGGACTTGTCGGTGCAGCGAGAAAGATAGTGGCAAGGTTATAGTTCGGCGCGACTTCAAGGAGCGATTGTGCCTGCTCAGGCGGCAGATCCGGGATGATGACCCCGTCGACACCTGCGTTTTGTGCCGCTTGGCAAAACGCGTCCTCTCCCATCCGAAAAATCGGGTTATAGTAGCCCATGAGTGCAATGGGGATGTCCGTTTGTGTGCGGAGCGTCGCGACCATCTCAAGGATCTGTTGGAGCGAGATACGATGTGTGAGTGCGCGTTCGCTTGCACGTTGGACGGTGGGTCCGTCTGCTATTGGGTCGGAAAACGGAACGCCGAGTTCGATGAGGTCTGCGCCTGCTTCCTCAAGTGTAAGCAGAATTTTAGAGGTAAGTTCAGGTGTTGGATCTCCGGCACAGAGATACGGCATAAATGCGCGGGTACCTTGGTCTCGGAGTTCTTGAAATTTTTCGTCAATTCGATTCATAGGTATGATTGATTTGGCTTTCTGTTAATTAATAAGTTTTCTCAATTATACCTTACAAGAATCGAATTGTCAAGGAATCATGTTTGTGTTTGGTTACAGAACACTTAGTCTACCGCTATAAATGCTTCGAGTGCTTCACGAGGCAGTTCAACGAAAATGAAATAAGATTCGGGCTACAAATAATCTTCCTGAGATTCGTCAATGACTTGCAAAGGTTTAACTTTGTTTGCACTGATTATTGCTTACTTTTTCAATTTACCCTCAATTTCCTTACAGTATCCCTCAAATATCATACGTTGATGTTGTTCTATCTCACGGTTATGAGCGAGAGGTGTCCTACACTTTGCAAGAAACTTTTTCCGTTCTTTCCAATGATCTATATCCTCTCCAAAAATCGATCCAAAGTGTTCTCTCCACAAAGCTTTAGAGCAAATAATATCAAACAAATCTGAGGGATAACTATAATCAAGCAGCGTGCCTGAATCGTAACTTCCTATTTCATCCTGCTGTTTTGACTTGCACTCATCAAAAATTTTCTTCAAATTAGGGCGACTCTTCCCTAGTTGTGCAATCCAATCACTTCCAACTTCTGTGGACATGGTAGTTGTAATTGTATCACGAAGTGCTTTTTCTGCCTTTTTCCAGATCGGCCATAGCTCCTTAGCAAACTCTGTTGAAGATTCGTATTGCTTAATAAGGTAATTGTGAAAGTGTTCTGAGTAGACAGCGTAATCTTTATCTCCGATTTCCTTAATCAAGCCATAACTCTCAAGTTTATTCACATCAGTTCCTTCAACTATATCAGTAGACTCAAACAAGATTTGAAGTAACGGGTTAAGCAGTTTTGCTTCATCTAGTAAACGAGTCAAGCTGTTATAATATATTCTAACGCTATCATCAATGTTAGCAAAAATTTCATGGACATCAATTTCCTGGTTATCTTGAAATTCTTGAACAATATGCCAACCTAACATTTCAAGAAGGTAAGGGTGAGCCCCACAATAAAATAACACACTGTCATAAATAGCCGAAGTATCAACCCCAATAGATGACAATTTGGAAAAATAGATTGATAAGTCGCGTTCACTAAACATCCCTAAAGGTTCTGTGAGGAAAATGCCATAGAATTCGGACAAGGATCCAGCTTGATTTTGAATTTCCTCAATGTTCAGACGAGAAGTGAGAACTAATTTAACTCCGTAAGTTGAGTTGTAAGCTAACTCGCGTAAGTGGTCAAAGTAGTCTTCTTCAGATTCAAAGATATCACGTGCTTTATCAAATCTATCAAGAATGAAAAGCGTGATGTAGTTAGTCTTTTGGAATACATCTTCAAAAAAGTTATAAATTTCCCATGATGGGAACCCCGGATAATCAGATTTTAAAGCCTCGAACACTTTGTGGGCTAATTCTTCAATTGCTAGACCATGAGTTGGGGCCGATGACGAAAGTTTATCAGCACATTTCTTCACAAGCAAGGCGAAGAAATCGGACGGATTCTTGTACGAGACTTCAGGGATCCAAATTGGAATAACCTGCTCATAAAACTTCCGGTTAAAGATTTTTTCATAAGCAAGACTACTTGTACCAATCTTATTAGCTCCAATGATAGCAAGGTTTGTTAATTCTGAGCCGAAGATAGCACCTTCAATTGTCCGTATAATTTCTTCACGGCCAATAAAACGGTCACCACCGACCCTTTGTAAATAAACAAATGGATTCATTCAATTCCTCTTTTATTTGTTCGCAACAAGCCATTCTTTAAAAAGACCTACCCGAATTCTATAAGATTGTTCTTTTTCAGTTCGCTCGACAACTTCTCGCCTTATGAGATCCTCTAGAATCTCATCAACTTCCGAGTCCGTTTGGCACATGATGAGATGACGAGGACATCCGTTTCGGTCTGCCCCACTCTGCTTGGCAATAGATGTTAGGACTTTTTTTGCATCATCCTCTGATACGGCATCTCCGGATATATCTCCGGATTTAGTAAGACTATGAAATTTATTCTCGTTAAGGGCCTTTCCACCCTGTATCAAATATTTCTTTACTTGTTCTACATCTGCTTCTGTTACGAATGGAACAGCCTCTTCGTTCATATATCTAACTAAGCGGTCACAAATAATCTGAATGTACCATGGACTGCCTGCGGTGAGATCTAAAATCCTTTGGATTGATTGTTCTTTATAACGACTTCTACCTTTTTCATCAAGAATAGGTTTTACTATCAAATCAGTAGCGTATTTGGTATCAAGATAAGTGACGCGTTTACTGTCGTCGGTTGTACCAAACTCATTAGGAAATTTAGATATAAACTTTGACATCCCATCAGTGCCTATTAAAACAGCACTAAAATTGTTTTCCTGCAACAAAGCTTTCCAGTCTTTCATGAATGACCACTCAAGTTTGTCAGTCACGATTAACTCATAGACATACTGGAACTCATCCATCAAAAGCACAATATGTATATCTTCTTTACCTTCTTGTTTAAGATCACGTTTTAATGTTCCAAATATTTCTTCAAAAAATTGACGTGGGGAGGGATGACTATAGAATTCCTTAGTATCAGGAATAGGAATCTTTACCGACTCTTCAACAACTTTTTTTAGTTCCATTAAAATTCCACCAAGAAATTGGTGTTGGATGTCAACTTTAATATTCGTTTGCAAGTACTTTTTCATATTTCCTAAATTAAGGACAAATAGATCTTTATCTTTTTGCTGAATTTGTTGAAGTTTATCGTTCAGATGAAGCAAAACTGAAGACTTACCAGATCTGTATTGCCCATACACAAGGATACATTGACTATGAAAATGCGATTTTTGGATAACAGATATGATGTCATCTATTAATTCATCCCGCCCAAAGAACATTTCGCTGTCTTTAACCGGCCCACCACCAGCATAAATTAGATACGGGTTTTCAATTTCCTTAAACTCAGCGTCAAAATCAACAAGTTGAATACGAAAATTTTCGATCTGAGTCCTCTCTCGCTTACCACCACGGAGGCCATACTCAGCATAAGCCTTTAACGAGAAAACTTTAGATTCTAAGCCCCTATCAGCTAAAAACAAGTCCACCTCCAGAATTTTTCGTGCCGTTTCACCTGCCTCTAACACGGGTAACGAACCTAATATGTTGTAGCCATCGCAGAACTCTTGGTCTACCTCAACAACTAACTTCAATTCATCAGCAGACATCCGCCCCTTTCCATTCTCCACCACAATTTGTACCCTAATTTTCCGATCATCTAGCACATCACGCTTCTCGTTTTTATCTATGTAAGATTTATCCTTACCCTCCGCCAACCTAAGTCTCACGTCAGGTTTCCGATTTTCGTAGAGCCATTCAAGATAAACCGTTGCTTCTTTCTGAATAACAACAACGATAGGATAAACACCCGCTACTGATATTTTTGTTGGGTTTGCTTCAATACGCTTAAGTAACTCCGTACAATAACTATCAATCAGTTTACACCGTCTTTCCTTTTCTACAAAATCCTCCTGATCAAAAATTTCCGACGCGATTTTGAAAATTTCTCCTAACTTTCTAATTCGTTGCTTATCTAATCTAAAGAACAAATTAGTTTGAATATTTTCTACGTGGCCCTGATTGTCTTTTAGCCAGGCAGCTGAGAGTTCAAAGGTTTCCAAAACCTCTAAAGCACGTAATGTGTTGCCGAATTCGTTGAACAACTTATCCCTTAACAAACTCCAAGGTTTTTTGAAATCCTTTAGATCCTTTATAGTAGATGGCAGAGTAATCTCTATCTCTCGAAGATAATCAAGAACCCTATTGTATAATTTTGGGTTGTCATATAGGTGTTTCAAGATCATGTTAGCAGCGTACCCACTGTGCGAAATAAGGTAAGCAATTGCCTGGAAAACTTCTTCATGCTCTGAATGATCTGGATGACTGAGAATAACCGCTTCTATTGCCTCACCTAGCTGCGGGATATTGGGGGGACGAGGAATATGATCAGACCCGAGTGTTGCGTAGAGATATCTGACGAGAGAAGCAGACACATCCTTGCGAAGATCATCGAACGCTTCATTTTGACGATGCCTGATATAACCGTCGTAGGCGGTCAGTGCTTCGCAATACCATTCCCTTGCAGCATCCAAATCACCATCGTCAATCACGGCAGCATCTCCCCTAGAAACAAAAGTCCGGCAAAGGTTTTCATAAAAGAGACCTAGATTATACCCTACATCAAGATAGATTTTAGCGACCGCAAGATTATAAGGATTGCGTGCACTCGGATTGCTGGGGCCTAAACTCTTCGCCACGTCTGTAATCTCGGCTATATCAACCTTTGCGTCGCTTTCCTCCCCCATGTATTTCTTACCACGGATGTATTTCTCTTTTCGTTCAGATCTCATTCCTTCAAAGGTGCAGCGATCCAAAAAGAATCGCGCAAAATCGCTTAACTCACCCCCAAAATCTGAAAGGGCCGGAATGAAGTTATCATCGTCAAGAATAAATTTTTCTGTAACCTTCGCATTTTCAATTTTTGCTAATAGTTCAGCAGTTTTAGCACTAGGGGATATATCCTGAATTTGATTCAAAATGTCTATTGCTCGATCGTAATGTCCCTGCTGGGAAACACAAATTGCAAGACTCCGTTGTACAGTGATATTATCTGGACGTAGTTCTAAAGCTTGGAGACATTGGCTTTCAGCACTTGGATAATCCCTTAGCCTAATATAAGCATTTGCGATCTGCCAAAAAAATTGCCATCGTTTCTCTTCATTACGTTCCAGTTTGAGGGCATTGTTAAGAAAGTCAATCACTTTTTCATAGTGACCAGCCTTTGGGTACACGGTAGTAGTCAGCAAGTTATCCAACCGATGTTGCTGTGTATACTTCACTTTACTACGGTTTTCCTCAAGGAGTTGGGCAGCTTCTTCCGCACGATCCAATTGAACGTACACCATTGCCAGATCCATGATCACAGTATCACGCCGGATGTTTCGCCTAAGGCATTCTTTATAAAGACGTTCGGCTGACACAAGATTTCCACTTTGATCAGCCTTCTCTGCTTCTTCATAAAGATTTTCATCAGCGATCGAGAATTCCATCACAAATTGATCATAAGATTCCACAAATTCATAATAAGATTCAGTAGGTTGGCCATCAAGCTCTTGACAGGCTTCTTCAAGCAGCAGTTTTAGAGATCCTCTGCTTAACCACTTTTCTATAATTTTTATCGCAAACGTTTCGGCACCTGTCTTCTTCAGTAAATAAATAGCAGTATTTAGTAAGAATTCCATTTCATCATCTTTAATATCGTCCATTTTACATAGTTCATGGAAAGTTGGAAGATTATTAAATTTTTCAAGAAGATTAACATAAACAAACCACGCCTGCGGTTTATCGACAATAGGTACTTCACAAAAGAATTCCTCTAAACTAAAGCAAACGATTTCTTCCTTATTCAGTTTTGACGCAGATACGGCTACATTAAACCAATCTCTGGCTTCACCTGATTGAGCAGCAGCTTCTGCATAGTTCTGGAGTGCTTCATCCCATTTATTTGAAATTGAATAAAAATAAGCAAGCACATGCTTTAATGCTGGATAGCGTGGGAAACGCTCAACTAAATTTTTTGCTTTTTCAGTAATCTGTTGAATTCTACCAAATTTGGTGTCTAATTCCCCAATTTTGACAGCATGCTTGTATTGATCTTCAATCGGTTTCCACTCGTTACGTACACCTGTGTTTTGCCAACCAGGAAGTTTTTCAGCAATTGCTGAGAAGGTTATATTTAGAGGTTCCAAGTCAATTTTAGCAGATTGGATTTCGATATTAAATCCGGACTCAATTTCATGTAGCTTTTCGGAAGCCCGTTCATCAAATTCAACTGAATCTATTTGGTCATGAGTGGGTTGTGAAACCGCAGCTGCCTCAGATGGTATAGAGGTCGTGTCTGATAGTTCAGGTTCTTCAGTTGAAATCGGATCGGTGTCTGAAGGTGTAGCTGCTAAATCTGTTTGGTCATGAGTGAGTTGTGAAGCCGCAGCTGCCTCAGATGGTATAGAGGTCGTGTCTGATAGTTCAGGTTCTTCAGTTGAAATCGGATCGGTGTCTGAAGGTGTAGCTGCTAAATCTGTTTGGTCATGAGTGGGTTGTGAAACCGCAGCTGCCTCAGATGGTATAGGGGTCGTGTCTGATAGTTCAGGTTCTTCAGTTGAAATCGGATCGGTGTCTGAAGGTGTAGCTGCTAAATCTGTTTGGTCATGAGTGAGTTGTGAAGCCGCAGTTGCCTCAGATGGTATAGGGGTCGTGTCTGATAGTTCAGGTTCTTCAGTTGAAATCGGATCGGTGTCTGAAGGCGTAACTGTCTCAGATAGAGTGTGAATAGTATCTGAGGTCTCAGATTCTTCAACTTGAATTGGTGCAATTTCTGAAGACTCGGATACTGGAGTCAAAACTGGCGTGGGAACTGAAGGTTCCTGCACCTCAACCTGATTGTTCATAGTAAATATCGAGTTTGGCACCAAAACTTCCATTCGGCCATTTCCTCTATCCAGGGCGATATGATTAAGCCCAATCTCTATGAGTTTTCCTGAAATCTCGTTACCAGTTTGGAGCTTGACTGTGACTTGAGTACTAAGAGGAAACATCCTTTGAATTACTTTTATATCCATGACTAGACCTATTTTTATCACCTTCAACCTCGCGATTGAGGATATGTAAAGTTTTTGGTATTAAGCGTGCAGGTGAGTTAAACACCGTGATATCCAACATCTCACTCTTCATACTAAACTTTGGACAATTTTCGGTTGGTTTCGCAAGCGTTATAGACATGCTGCTCTTATAGGGATAGAGACTTTATAGGAATGGTTTTTTGTAAACATACTATCCGTCTGGGACTCAAGTTTTCTATAGACATAGCACTCCGCTGGAGTGCAGGGTTTTTTCTCAGCATTCCTTTGGTATGCGAAACTTGCAGAAAAATACACGGCCCCTTGAAAACTCAATTCCTACGTGTTAAGGATTGTCCAAACTTTAGTAAAGATTATACTACATCCCAAAAACTTTGTCAAATTAAAATTTGCGATTCACGGATAGTTTTAACTACATTAGGATTTACGCAGATCCGGAAATTTACTTTGTAGGTCTCGTTGGTTTCTGATGTCCTTCTATTGCCTCGGAGCCGTTGCGTTTTCGATCCGCTGCTACTTTTATCAACCAAGTCGGGAATCGGAGCCCCTCCTACAGGATCAGGTGTTGGGAATCGAAGTTCTCTTCTACAAGCAGTATTTGATAGAGTACTTGAGTTCTATACGCGTCAGACAACTTTTCCTTGAAATAGAACACATCTGCTCATGTAAAATATGTGTGCATTTGTTTTTACAAAGTTAAGGGTCATAGGGGTAAAAAGCTTCATTTGCCCTTATTTTTTACATGAACCGAACAATTGTGAGAAATGTCAGTGCAGTTTTTAACACAATATGCTATAATTCAACTAAGACTTATCACATTCATGGAGGTAGGTATGTCCTCTCCTGCGGCGCAAACCCTCTTTACACCTGAAGAATACCTCGCTTTGGAACGCAAAGCAACATTCAAAAACGAATATCTCAACGAAGAGATACTCGCAATCTCCGGTGCCAGTCTTGCACATACTCGTATCACAGCGGATATAGTCACTGAACTTAACATCCAATTGAGAGGAGGAAAGTGTGAAGTCATCAGTAACGATATGCGCGTAAAGACCGGTCGGAAAGGTGCCTATCTGTACCCAGATGTTGTTGTTTTCTGTGGTGAACCCGAATTTGAAGACAATGTTTTTGATACACTCCTGAACCCGATCCTTATTGTAGAGGTGCTCTCACCGACAACCGAAGCGTTTGACAGAGGTGAGAAATTCGCACAGTATCAAGAACTTGCGTCTCTGCAAGAATACATTCTCGTCTCACAGGACAGAATTCGTGTTGAACACTATCGCCTTATCAAAACACAGTGGGCACAAACTGAGTTTCAGGCACATGAAGATGTTCTGTCTCTCGATTCTATTGGATGTAAGTTGTCCTTGCAGGACATTTACAGAGGTTTTGCATTTTCTGATTGAAGAAAATGTTCCGTGTATCCTATCAGATATGCCTTTCGTCCTGCTGGAACTAAAGCACACAAGTTTACAAAGTGTACCTACGAATCTAATCGGAAATGCCTAATCCTGTCCCTATAATCCTGTCCATCTTGATCCAGACTGTAAAAGGCTATGTCCAGCGGTCTAACGCTTCATTAATACGCTCATAAATCCATTCGTCAATCAGTTTACCCGCTGGCATGCCGCGTTCGTCAGCAAGTTTTATCAAAACCTCTGTGTCTTCGGGTGTTAACCAGACAGAAACTTTGAATTCATTGCCCTGTTTCAGGAGCGCGCCCTCCCGTTGCTGCATTTCTTGGGCGGCGAAGTATTCATGGTCATCGTAGACATCCTCGTATTCTTCAACTTCGGGATCTATGATGTGTTTAAGCATGATCAGTTCCTCCTACAGTCGCTGCCCACTCTTGTCCGGCGATAAAAAGGGTGATGATTGGCACACCTCTATTCGACAGCGTTCCATGCATCATTGATGCCCACCCTTCCGGAAATAGGCTTTAAAGCCAACGAGCTCAAAGAAAAGAGGGGAAGTCATCCCTTCAGCGCGGCGATGTTCTACGATCTCTAAAATGGAGTCGCCGAACCAAATCCGTCCGCTTTTTGGATCGATTCTGGCAGTCTGTCCAATACGCTCAGTGATATCGTGCTGTTTCTGATATTCTGCCCAAATTTGCTTGCATGTGCGTGTATCAGTTTTCGTCCACTCTGGGTGCTTCATTGTTCATTTCTCCAAGGATATCAGATACGTTTTCTATTTGCTTCTTTCCGATTACCGAAGTGGTAAAATTGCATGAACTTATTCTAACAGAATACCATAAAACTTTGATGCATGTCAAATTTATCTGTGGAGGTCTCGCAACTCATCGAGAAAAATGGGCGAGGTTAGAAAACCTCGCCAGCAGTGGAAAGATCGGTACTTTACGCCTTACGGAAGACGAACGTCTCCTCTTCAAGGTCAACAGCGATTGCATCGCCGTCGTGGAAGGTGCCCTCCAGCATCTGAATCGCCAACGGATTCAGGATATCCCGTTGGATGGTGTGCCGTAACGGACGCGCACCATACACCGCATCAAATCCGCGTTTCACTAATTCCGCTTTCGCAGATTCAGAAAGCGTCAGGGTCATCTCCTTCTCCGCGAAGCGATGACTGAGCTGCGTAAGTTCGAGCGTGACAATCCGTTTTAATTCTTCGATACCGAGTCGGTCAAAGATAATCAGATCGTCAACACGGTTCAAGAATTCAGGTGGAAAATGCGCCTGTACCGCTTCCATCACTTTCCGACGGATCTCCTTTGCATCCAACAACGCATCGCTAATCCACTGACTCCCGATATTCGAGGTCATGATGACAACCGTGTTCTTGAAGTCGACGGTGCGTCCTTGTCCGTCCGTCATTCTGCCGTCATCAAGCATCTGGAGTAGGACATTGAATACCTCCGGGTGTGCTTTTTCGATTTCGTCAAGCAGAATGACGCAGTACGGATGTCGTCGGACGGCTTCGGTGAGTTGTCCACCTTCATCATAGCCGACGTATCCCGGCGGTGCACCGATCAATCGAGAGACGGTGTGTTTCTCCATGTATTCGCTCATATCAATACGCGCCATGGCGTTCGCATCGTCGAACAGGAACTCAGCGAGAGACTTGGCGAGATGCGTTTTACCGACGCCGGTCGGTCCCATGAAAAGGAAAGAACCGAGGGGTCGATCAGGATCACCGAGACCGACGCGAGCGCGTCGAATCGCATTGGAGACAGCACTGACTGCCTCATCTTGGCCAATCACCTGTTCGCGCAGGCGTTCCTCCATGTGGAGGAGTTTCTGTGTCTCGCCTTCCATGAGTCGAGAAACTGGTATACCGGTCCACTTCGCTACAATTTCGGCGATGTCTTCTGCACGCACACGCTCCTTCAGCATCTGCGTACCTTGCGTGTCTGTTTCCAAGGTTTCTCGGACCGTCTTGAGTTGTGATTCCAATTCCGGTATTCTGCCGTACTCAATTTCTGAGGCTCTGCCGAGGTTGCCTGCCCGTTTAGATTGCTCCGATTCAATACGGAGTGATTCAATCTGTTCCATTAGCTCGCCAATCTGTGTCAGATTCGCTTTTTCGTTCTGCCACGCGGCTTTAAGCGCACCTGCTTTTTCTTTGAGTTCAGCAAGCTCAGCGGTCAGTTTCTCAAGACGTTGTCGTGATGCACCGTCTTCCTCTTTCTCCAATGCTTGTTGCTCAATTTGAAGTTGGATAATCCGGCGTTCCACTTCGTCAATCTCCACCGGCACGCTGTCGATCTCGATGCGTAGCCGCGATGCCGATTCATCCACCAGATCCACGGCTTTATCCGGTAGGAACCGTTCGGAGATATAACGTTTCGAGAGGGTAGCCGCCGCAACAATGGCACTGTCTTGGATTTGCACGCCGTGATGCGTCTCATAGCGTTCCTTCAAGCCCCGAAGAATGGCAATCGTGTCTTCAACTGACGGTTCTTCAACCTGCACAGGCTGGAATCGGCGTTCCAAGGCGGCGTCCTTCTCAATGTGTTTACGATATTCGTCGAGCGTGGTCGCGCCTATGCACCGGAGTTCACCGCGTGCCAACGCGGGTTTGAGCATGTTTGAAGCGTCCACTGCCCCTTCCGCTGCCCCGGCACCGACGATGGTGTGGAGTTCATCAATAAAGAGCACTACCTGTCCTTCCGCCTGTTCCACATCGGCAAGCACCGCTTTCAGACGATCTTCAAATTCACCACGATACTTACTACCCGCGATGAGTGCCCCTAAATCGAGGGCTATGAGCCGTTTATCGCGGAGGCTTTCTGGAACATCACCATCAGCGATACGTTGTGCTAATCCCTCTACAATTGCCGTTTTCCCGACCCCCGGTTCACCGATCAGGACGGGATTATTTTTCCGTCTGCGAGAAAGCACTTGCATCACACGGCGGATTTCATCGTCCCGTCCGATAACTGGATCGAGTTTACCTGAAATTGCCTCTTGGGTGAGTTCCCTACCAAACCGAGTGAGTGCCTGATATTTGTCCTCCGGATTCTGGTCGGTTACCCGTTGTGTCCCTCGGATATCGACAAGTGCCTTGAGAATCTTGTCCTTTGTTACGCCCGCTTCGCGAAGGATTTTGCCCACTTCGCTCTGTTTCGTCTCAGTACATGCTATCAGGAGATGTTCAGTACTGACGTACTCGTCTTTGAGTGCCGTCGCTTCCTTGAATCCAGTATCCAAAACGGATTGTAGGGCAGGGGCAATACGCATTTCCGCCGCTGCGCCTTGGACTTTCGGTGTTTTTTGGACAGTGGCTTCAACCGCAGATGTAATTCCTACGGTATCAACTCCCAACTTCTGAAGGATCGGTGTGGCAATTCCATCCGTCTGTCTGATAAGAGCCAGCATCAGATGCTGAACCCCAAGTTCAGGACTTTGGACCTCTGCTGCTAAATTTTGTGCTGTTTCGAGTGCTTCTTGTGCTTTAATTGTAAATCTATCAAATCTCATTTTTTAATTATTCCTTTACATTACGGGCTACGCGCTTGTGTTAGGGTAGATACGGTTTCAAACCGCGACTACCAGGGAATTGCGTAAGCCCTAAACGATATATTTCGCCAAGCAAGTCGTTATTTTGTTGATTTAACCCCCTAAAGAATCAGAATCAACGGTATGAAGCCCGTGTGGGCTTCCCTGCCCCTTATCAGGGGGACTTTAAGAGGAAATACGTAAGTCTTACTGTTGTTAGCAATGTAGCAAGATTTATGCCATTGTCGTTTTTACACGCGGATTTAAGAAATCGTGAGTAAGGAGTGCTGCTCCTGTGCCACTTTGGCATCCAACGTGCAAATTTGGCAGTATTTTTTATTTTGACGTGGGTTCGGTTACGACGAGTTCTTGGTTCCCCGCGAGGTTTTCCAGTATCTGCACAACGCCACTCTGCCAGCGAATCTGAAGTTTATCCACAACGGTTCGCTCCCCAAGTCCGAAAAGCAATCTCGGATCATTGCTACTGAGATAACTGTATCCTCGGTGGACTTCACGCGTTCGGGATTCAGTGCCGAGCGTCAATGTAACGCGTGCACCAATGCCATCACGATTGCTTTGGGTGCCGATCAGTTTGAGGTGTAGATAGTTGTTGGAAGTGCGGTTCTCATTTCGGAAGAGCGTAACTTTGTCATTCAACTGTGTCACAAGCAGATCAGTATCACCATCGTTGTCGTAATCCCCGAAAAGGGTCCCACGGCTGACAGCATCGCGCCCTTCAAATTGCATCTCAACAAATGTACTGTCACCATGGTTCCGGAAGAGTTGATTTGGTTGTTTATATGAGAGGACGTCTGTGGTGCGTTCAACATTTGGAAAGATATGACCGTTGGCGATGAAAATATCGAGGTATCCGTCGTTATCGGGGTCGAAGAATCCGGTGCCGAACCCTAAAGAGAGGTAGCTTTCTTCACCCAGCCGCGCTTTATAACTGACATCGGTGAAAGTCCCGTCTCCATTATTCCGATAAAGTGTGTTTGTCTCGTAGGAAAAATTGGTGACGAAAAGATCAAGAAGACCATCGCCGTTGTAATCCCCGGCGTCAACACCCATACCGGCTTGCGCAATGCCATCCGCACTGTAGGCACAACCTGTGAGGATAGCGATTTCGGCGAATGTCCCGTCGCCTTTGTTATAAAAGAGGTAGTTTGGTGTGTCATCGTTGGCGACGTAAATGTCGGGATTGCCATCGGCATCAAAATCTGCGGCAACAACGCCTAATCCTTTGCCGAGAAACATACCGCCCGGATCCCGAATATTAGCGGCATCTGTAGCATCGGTAAAGGTGCCATCGCCGTTGTTTCGGTAGAGTCTATCAGGGGCACCTTCAAAGTGTTTTGGATGACAATAACCTCGAACCTTCTCGGTTGTACCGAAGGCTGGACTTTCAAAACAGATAGGCGCGGATGTATCTAATCTATAGTTGACGTAGTTAACGACATAGAGATCGAGGTAGCCATCGTTATTATAATCGAAAAAAGTCGCACTACTACTCCACCGAGGATCACCTACACCCGCTTGAACCGTAACATCGGTGAACGTCCCATCACCGTTGTTGTAATAGAGTCGGTTCTCACCGAAATTGGTTACATAAAGGTCCACGTACCCGTCATTGTCATAATCTCCACACGCAACGCCGTGTCCATAACTCCCTTGGTTGCTAACTTTAGCGGACTCGGTAACATCTGTAAAAGTGCCATCACCCTTATTTCGGAAAAGTACACTTGGAGCGGCACTATTGACGAGGTAAAGGTCAAGATAGCCATCGTTGTCGTAATCGAGGAAAGCACCGCCAGCACCGAGGGTCTCGGGCAGGTGAAACTCGCCTGCTGCACCATTGGTGTGTGTGAAGCGGATCCCAACTGTATCGGTAACATCTGTGAAAGGGATAGAAAATTCTATTGACAGTACGGGAAACGGAATGAGGAAGAGAAACAGAACGAAATAGGATTTTAATGTATTGTCTCTTGGGCTGCGCTCCGTTACATTACGCGCAAGCTTTCGGTTAAGTCGCGGCTGGATTTGGGAATCTGTGCGTTTTCTAATAATGATATTAAACGCGGATGCATCCATTTTTTAATTTTACCTTGCGGTTAAACGACACGGATTCGGACTTTAGAGTTCTTTTCTTACGAGTCGCCCTCCACTTCGTTACAGGCTTAGTTTTCGCGTTTAATTTTGCCTTTCATCTGATGTTCGATACATTTCCGAGATTATTTCAAGCATGTCAGGTGCTTTGGCGAGATAACCGACTTTTGCCTCTTCTTGAATGTCGTCGGGAATACCGTGTAGTGCTTCCGCGATACCACCGGCAATCGAACCGAGCGTATCGGAATCGCCACCAAGAGAGATGGCATTGCGCACAGCATCTTCATAGTTTTCTGATTCTAAAGCACATGTGACTGCCTGTGGGACTGTGCCTTGGCACGTCATATCGAAAGCATAGCCGGGACGGATGTCGTCCACTGCCCGCGTCAGATCGTAGCCATATTCAGCAGTGATAACCTCTCGGATATTTGTAGGGCTTTCGCCTCGAAAAGCGAGATAGATGGCGTGGGTTGTCGCCCGAGCACCTTTTATCCCTTCGGGATGATCATGGCTGATAACGGTCACTTTGTCAGCAGCGATGAGTGCGGCATCCAAATCATCTCGATTCAGAAACGCCGCTGGTGAGACTCGCATCGCCGCACCGTTACGGAAAGTACAGTTAGGCGCGTCCGCTTCAGAATATATCCAATTTTTAAATATTTGGCTGAAACCGCATCTCGGGTATCGCTTTCCCCACTTCCGCATTGTCTCGGCTGGTGGGAGATTGTGTAAGAGAGCATCAGCAACAGCAGTTGTGCATACCGAATCATCTGTGAAACGGCAGTCCTCACCGAAAAACGGGAAATCTTTGGTTTTAATCCGACGATCCTTGGGTTCGTAGATTGATCCAACAATGTCTCCGATAATTGCGCCCAGCATATTTTGTCCCCTTAAAAAAGTACTGTAGGGCTGAGATACGGGACCTCGCCCTACAGGAACACACAATTATCAATAAATATTATTGCAATGTGCGTTGTGCCTTGATTGCCGCCCACGTGGTAGTGAATTTATCCTGCGGTTCAACGCTTACGACTGCGGATGCATACTCCGCCAAATCGGCTTTATCGAAAGCGGAATTGTAGACAATCACTTCATCTACGCTACCACCAAAGTAGTGGACATCAGTGCCTGAAATGAGTTCATCGTTGTGAAAAACGGTGTCGCCATTGACCTTACCGATACCGATAGCAGCCCCATGCCCAAAAAGTGCACCGCCGTCTTCGCTCGCGACGAGTTCACCATTAAGCCACATCTCGAGTTTGTCGGATTCGATCTCATTTGTGGTGTCTCGTAAAACCAGAGCCACGTGATACCATACGCCCGATGCTACTGAGACGGAGGGCCATGCACCATCCCAACCGTATTCTTCTTTGTTCCACGCGCCTATATAGACTTCACCGTCGAACACATAAAGATTAAAGCCGCGCGCTGTACCACCTTCCTCATAGAGCACCTGCTTATGATCAGCGATATCCACATCGGTGCAGTTGAAATAGCAAGCGATCGTCCGATCTGTGTAAAAATTAGGTTGTGGGATCGTATTAATACCTTCGTCACTCGGAAGATGAACCCCATCGTCTATGCCGTCAAAAAGTAAAGCCGAACCGACGGCACCGTCAACAATCTCGGGGTCCCCCACAACTGTCCCGTCTAACCCTTTTCCAGAAGTATCGGCAACATCAAGGTCTTCAAGACTCCATTCCCCTTCGATGGTTGCTTCATCTTTCGCCGCGTAAGTCGCCGCAGCAATAATCGTGAGTAAGACACTCAATAGAAAAATAAAACGATGTTTTACCATTATGGCAAATCTCCTTTATAGATTGTTAGTGTTGAACCCCAATTTGTAAGGTTGAGGCTACTTTTCAGTCCGTTGGGCTTTCAGACTTGCCCAAGTTGTTGTGAATTTGCCTTCTGGTTCAACGCTCAGAGGTGCCGCGAGGTCTGCGAAATCTCCCTCGTCGAAAGCGGAACCGTAGACAAGGACTTCATCGATTAAACCGCCAAACCAGTCAACATCGGTTTGCCCTCCGCCCCCACCATCGTGGTAGACGGTGTTCTGGTTCAGATGACCGACACCAATATCGTCGCCGTGGGCATGAAGTTGCCCACCCTTTTCTTGGGCGATCCGTTTACCATCCAGCCACATCTCAAACTTCTTGCTCTCGACCTTATCCCTGGCGTCGCGAATCACTAAACCGACGTGGTACCACTGCTTGGACTTAATGTCAGCCTCGGGCCATGCCCCATTCCAGTTATATTCGGCGCGATTCCAGCCACCAGCATAGACTTTACCACCGTGCACATAGAGTATTAAGCCCCGTGTGGCACCACCTTCTTCAAAAATCACCTGCTTCCGATCATCAATTTTCGCATTATCGCAGTAGAACAACGCAGCGACCGTCCGATTGGTATAAGGACCGCCGGTGTTGATATCTATGGAATCTGGAAATTTGATACCGTCGCTTTTGCCGTTGAACTTCAACGCTTTTCCGGCGATGCCATCAACGGCTTGCGGTTTTCCAGTGAAATTGCCATCCAGTCCTTTCTTCGAGGTATCTTTGGCACTCCCATCGTTAAAACTCCAGTTCGCAGCGACAGTCGCTTCATCTCGCTGTGCATGCGCTGGCGTGACAAGGAGCAGGACACCCAATAGCAGGACAATACAAAATGTAGAAATAAACACTCGCATCACTTTTATCCCTCCTAAATACTTCCTCCTTTTTATATTTGGAGGTAGGGTTTTTTGAGATAGAGTTATCCATGCCTCAACTACTGATATATGATATACCTTCAATTATTATCAAAAATTTCTAAAATTTTGTCAAATAAAATTCCGCAAGGCAGGAATCGAAATAACGATAATAACATGAGTTTGATAATAGAAATGTACGGGTGGCCGTAGGTTGGGTTGAGCGGTAAGGATCAAGAACCTGCTGACTTATAGAGAGAATGCTGGTTTTCGATGCTCATTCGTGTGGAGGCGGGTATTCTCAATCGCAAATCGCTATCTGATAAAATCTTTTTTTACTTTATGCGGGATTTTGCCTAAAAAATTGCGTCTTTAATTGTAACGTGAGTTCGACTTAAAAATTGAGAGAAGTTTTCCATGACCCTGTAGTTAGATGCAGACTTTATTCTATTTTTAATTGAAAAATAATAAAATAGACCTTATTATAACTTAATCCAAGTGACAGCACAATTCCATCCACTGTTAGTTTTGAAACGGAGCACTTACAGGGCGTACCGTAGATAAAAAAGAGGATACATCTAAATGCAACTCATCAAAACACAACACATTTTCATTTGCACACTCATGCTTTGCACGCTGCTTTTCTTTTTAACGCCGCTTTCGACCTCAGCACAAACCGTTAACATTCCGGACGCGAACCTGCGCAAAGCGATTAATGAGGCACTCGGCAAAGCACCAAACGCTCGAGTTACAGCCAATGAAATGACAACGTTACGGGAACTTCACGCAGGGAGTATGGACATTAGGAATTTGACAGGTCTCGAAGCCGCAGTGAATCTGGTGGACCTAAATCTCCATAACAATGCAATATCCGACATATCAGCGCTCGCGGGATTGACAAAACTGCATCACATAGGGCTGGAAGATAATGTGATAACCGACCTTTCACCGCTTGAAAAATTGATTGTTTTGGCGGAGTTACATCTTGGACATAATCTGATAACCGATCTCTCACCACTTGAAGGGTTAATCAACTTGCGCGGTATATCGCTCCATCATAACGCCATCTCCGATTTATCGCCACTCGCAGGATTAATAAGACTCGAATGGATAGGGATGAGCCATAATCCACTGGCGGACCTGGCACCGCTTTCAGGATTAACGAACTTGCATAATTTTCACGGGTGGGGCACGCCTGTCGTGAACCTTGCCGGCATCGCGAAATTGCCGAAACTCAGAGAGATAAACATCTGCGGCGGCGAGATATTCGACCTGTCACCCTTAGCCGATGCCAAGGGTTTAAGAGAACTTTACCTCCCCGGTAACGAGGTTTCCGACTTGTCGCCCTTGAAGGGGTTAACAAACTTGACACGTCTGAGTTTTGAACATAATCAGATATCGGATCTCTCACCGCTTGAAGGGTTAAGCAACTTGACTTGGATAGACCTGCGGGACAATGACATATCGGATACCTCGTCCCTCGCAGAACTTAGCAACTTAAACTGGCTGGACCTGAGCCAAAACGCCGCGATAACAGATGTCACTCCGCTTGCGTCCTTACCGAACCTAACATGGCTGGGGCTCGCCGAAAACGCAGGCGTTGACACCCTGCAGTTGGAGCGATTTTCCACGAAGACCTCTATCTTACACTCGGATTTCGTTAACTCCGCTTTCCCTGAAGCCGGTCCAAAGATAGTAGGACCTTGGTTATGGGCAATCGTGCCCGGGGCAGGCGTTTCTAACGCAGACCTGCTGGAAAAAGTTAGTAAAGGCGCAGCCACAGAGGTGAAGGTCGCCACTTTTGGGACAGTCGAGGATAAGCTTATCGGCAGTGGCAGATGGAAGGCGCACAGACTTGCCCCCACGGGTGGCGATAATCTTAACCAAATGACAGATGCCCTCGGTTGGGGAAGCGGTTCGGAGATATATGATCACGTGGTTTACGGTTCCGTCACGTTGAATTCCCCACGGAAACAGGAGACGACGATGCTCGTCGGCAGTGATGATGGCGTCAAGGTCTGGCTCAACGGTGAAGTCGTCCACTACAATCCTGTGGAACGAGGTGCTGGTGATTACCAAGATGCGTTCCCTGTTACGTTAAAGCAGGGCACAAACGTGTTATTAGTCGCCGTTGACAATCGCGGACATGGCGGGTTCAGCGGTTTCTTTGGGTTTGCGAAAGACACCGACTATACGGTGAACCCGATCGGAAAGAAATTTACCGTAAAAATACCCGCTTATGATGTGAACAAAGATGGCGTGACAGACATTCTGGATCTGATCCTTGTCGGACAAGACTTCGGAAAAGCGAGGTCCGCCAACGCTCGAACGGACGTAAATCGAGATGGGAAGCGGAACATCGCAGACCTCGTCCTTGTCGCCCAACACCTCGGCGAACTCAGCGGGGTTTCTGCCGCACCCGCTGCGCTTGCGATTGACAGCATTGGGTTAGATCCAGCAGTGCTACGCCGATGGATAGCACAAGCGCAACTTGAAAATGACAACTCCCCTGCTTTCCAGCAAGGCATAGCAAACCTCCAACAACTTTTAGCGTTATTGATTCCAGAAACGACTGCATTGCTAACGAATTATCCGAATCCGTTCAATCCAGAGACATGGATACCGTATCAACTCACTGAAGCCACCGAAGTCATAGTACGTATCTACGCCGTGAATGGGACTTTGGTTCGGACGTTGTATCTCGGACACCAGCCAGCAGGGCTTTATCATCAACAGAGTCGTGCGGCGTATTGGGACGGGAAAAACGGACTCAGTGAATCTGTGGCGAGTGGTGTCTATTTCTACACACTCACCGCAGGCGATTTCACAGCCACGCGCAAAATGCTGATACGGAAATAGTATCATATGACCATAGGAGTGCTGGGAGGCTGATGGTTATTAGCTTCCCAGCTATCCCTAATGAGTGTAATGATGTGCTTGAAAGCACATTTGCTTGAAGTATAACAATACTAGCAAGGGGTGTCAACCCCATTTTCAACGGTTCTGCTCCTTTTTTACTAAGTTTTCATCCATGGTTTGGAGTTGATCCTCTGGAATGAGGTCGAGATATTGAGTGATAACGCGCTTAGAAAGCCGTGTAATCTGTGAGATTTCGTCAATATCCGCGATAGCCGCCCGAACGACTTTGACAGATTCATAATCACGAATGTATCGGTCAACCGCCTCCTTGGAGTGCTTCATCTTTGCGGCAATACTGGGGGTGAGATATCCTTGAAGATAGAGGGTGATGATTTCTCTCTTGTGGGTAATCGCCCCCGATAAGTCATGAATATTCCCCCGAGTCGGTAAGATTTCGCCTGTGGTTTTCTGCCACTCATTAACATAATCGCTGACGACGGCATCACAAACATTGAGCAAGACCGCCAAGTCGAGTTGTGTCAATAAGGCACCTTGGTCATAAGCTTGATGACACCAGCGAACCATGCGTTTCATCCGGAGTTGTCTGGAAGTAAACCCGTCGCGAAACGATTCGACATCTTCTGCGGCGACATAGGTCAAAATGATGGGTTTCATACGGGTTTTGATGATGGCTTTACCTTTTTCAGGGTATTCATCAATCGGGACTGCCATCCAGACGAGCTGTCCATAGCGGAGGTATCGCTCTTCGGGAAGTTCGTCGCCTTTGGCGAGTTTCTCCAGAGGCAGGGTAATGACGAAATACTGCTCAACGGTCTTGAGGATATCCTCAACAATAGCCGTCGCCGTGACTTCGCCTTTATCATACCCGTAATCATTGAGAAATCGGTGAATCAGCAACTGTCGTAGCGATTTATCGTTGATGCGTCTGACTTTCTTCTCATTGACTTGTATGCGCGTTGAAGGTTTACTCATCGCAGATCCCCCTTTTTTTCATTCATGGGTTCGGGGTGAAGCAATTGGGTCATGCGATCGGTGTCTTCGTATTCCTCGAACAGCGAAAGATACTCACGGATCAGACGCTCCGAGAAGCGAGTGATCAGGCGTATCTGTCCCTTGGGAAAGTCTTGATGATGCAACGTAGCAACTTGTGTGAAATCTCTCAAATACCGGTAGACGGCCCGTTCGGAGTGGTTCGTCTTTTGCTCAATCTCGGTGAAGGTGTAGTTCTTGAAATACAACTCCAAAATCTGCGTCTTATGAGACAGACCGGGTCCCATGTCGTGTTTCGTCCCGCGTGTCATCACGAAATAGCCGTCGTGTTTCAAGAATCGAATGTCACGTTTCACCGAGGCAGGACTCGTCGTGAGTAAGATCGCTAAATCTTCATAACTCAGCAAAGCGTCTTGGTCATAAGCCTCTTTGGTCAATCGCAGGATCCGATGGCGTCTGAGACCCGGTAGACCATAATCCGCTAAGACTTCGAAGTCCTCTGCGACATCATTGAGCGTCAGACGACAGGAAACTTTCTTCGCAAGCGCGATATGTTTCCCGGCGGGTTCCTCAGCAGCAACCGCCTCGTAGCAGATCTGTCCTGAGGAGAGTTGAATGTCGGCGTGTTCCTGAAAATAGCCAGCAATCTGTTTATAGTAGGCTTCGGCCATGATCGGCATCAAATTAAAGTCTGCTGAAATCTTCTGAATAATCGCCGATCTCGCATTCTTCGATTCGAGACGTTTGATACCATAGACCGCATCCTTTTTGCGTGTCATAAGGACCTCCGTGAAATCCGTCTGGGTGATGCAAATACATCTACCTGTTAGCATAACTCATAGTTAGCATAACTATCAGTATAACTCATGGGGTCATATGAGACAAACTATAAGTAAGGAGCTTCACGATGAAACACATCAAATACTGCACACTTGTTTTCTTAACATTCATTGCGCTCGGTGCGTCACCGACAGACGCACAGCAGAACGTTGCCCAAGAGGTGTATGCTATCTTTGAAAACAGTTGTCTGGGCTGCCACGGTCCGAATGGTCCTTTTACCGAAGAACTCGTCATTGAATCCGCGGCACAGTTGGTCGCCAGTGGTGCTGTCGTCCGAGGCGTGCCGGTTCAATCTGAGCTCTTTAAACGCCTGTTTGATGAAGACGACGCAAAACGGATGCCGCTGGGACAACCACAACTCTCTGTCGCTACGATTCAGAAGATCGGTGCTTGGATTCAAGCCGGCGCGCCGAGTTGGGACATTGAACACGATGTTAACTTCATTAGCACCGACAAGATGCTCACGACGATTCAGAACCACCTCGAAACGCTATCTGCCTTCGACCGACCCTCCGCCCGTTATTTTACGACGACACATCTGTATAACGCCGGGGAGGGACCCGAGGTGCTCCGAGCTGCTGAAATTGCGCTTTCAAAACTCGTGAATAGTTTGTCGTGGGGGTATACCGTCGTCAAGCCGGAACCGATTGACGCACAGGGGACGGTCTTCTACATTGACCTTCGAGATTACGAGTGGGATACCCGAAATGCTTGGACGCAGATTGAGACTGCGTATCCGTATGTGATTGAGTTTGATGTGACGACGCGTCCGGTGTTGCATAGGAAGCTCACGGCTTTGCGTGAAGAGATGGTCTGTGAAGTGCCGTTCGTGCATGTGGACTGGTTTCTCGCGGTAGCATCGTTGCCGCCACTGTATCACGACATTCTATCGTTGCCTGAAACCGAGTCTGAGTTGGAGCGGGAACTCGGTATAGATGTTGCGGGGAATCTTCGACGGGCGCCGGGGTTGCGTGTGATGCGTGCGGGGACGAATGATTCGGGGGTTTCTGCTCACAATCGCGTTGTGGAGCGCCACTCTTTCCGCAATGGTGCGTATTGGAAGAGCCATGACTTTGCGAGCAGTATCGGTCAGAAGAATATCCTACAGAACCCATTGTCTTTTGACAGGGATGGGGGTGAGGTTATCTTCAATCTCCCGAATGGTCTTCAGGCGTATTATGTCTCGGACGGTGCGGGCAATCGGATAGATGTTGCCCCGACGGCGATCGTATCGAATCCAGCGGCGAGTGATCCTGCGGTTCGCAACGGTTTGTCGTGTATCGGTTGCCATACGGAGGGGATGAAGACGTTTGAAGATGTCGTGCGTGGCACGTATGAGGAGTTGCCTGCGAGTCCAACGAAGGAGCAGGTGTTGCGGCTATATGTAGAAAAAGCGGAGATGGATCGGTTCATAGAGCAGGATACGGCGCGCTACAGAGTTGCGTTAGAGGCGACGGGGGGTATATTTGGGGGTATTGAACCTGTGCATCGTTTTCATGAGAAGTTTCAGGAAGCATTGGATGCGTCGCATGCGGCAGCGTCTTTAGGACTCCAGGAGTCTGTGTTTGTGAAAGCGATTGGCGAGAATTCGGGTTTACAGGCACTCGGTTTAGCAGGTTTACTGAGTGGTGGGAATGTGAAACGAGATGCGTGGACGGAGAGTTTCGATGAGATCGTTTCGTGTCTGTATGGTGAGGATTGTCCGATACCGACCCCGGAGCCAGAGCTGGATCCGATCCCAGACCCAGACCCAGACCCGATTATTCGTGATCCAAGTAACCTTGTACCGGATGTGAATCTGCGTGCGGCGATAGCGGAGACATTGGGAAAACCCTCTGGTGCTTTGCTGAAGACAGAGGATATCGCGAGATTGACGGAGTTGGTTGCAGATGAGAAAGGGATAACAGACTTGACGGGACTTGAGTACGCGACGAGGTTGGAACGGATAGAGTTACGCCACAATGCGATATCCGATCTCTCCCCGTTGGCGGGCTTGAGGCGTCTGAATAACATTAAACTGCGTGACAACAGAATCACTGATATTTCACCTCTCAAGGATTTAATCAGTGTGGATTGGCTCGGCCTTGAGGAGAACGAAATCAGAGATTTATCGCCGTTGGCGGGGTTAAGAAGGTTAAACGGACTCGGAATTGAAGGCAATCCGGTCTCCGATGTCTCCGCACTTGCAGGAATGGTCAGTTTGGAAGGTATCAGGGCGTGGAATACTATTATCTCCGACTTTTCCCCCTTAGCGAAGCTCCCCAGACTTCGATGGATAGAATTCAGCGGCAACGCCTCTATATCCAAACTCCCGTCATTGAAGGGCTTGAACACGCTCAGACGTTTAGAAATCAACCATACCAGTATCTCCAATATTTCTGGACTCTCAGAGCTCATACAATTGCAAGAGTTGACGCTTCACGATAACTTGATAAAAGATGTATCACCCTTGGCGAGTTTAAAAAATTTAACTTATCTAAATCTGAGTCACAATGTCATATCGGATGTCTCTCCCCTGGCAGAGTTAACCAACTTGGAGCGACTCAACCTTAAAAGCAATACAATATCCGACTTCTCGCCTCTAAAAGCGTTATCGGATAAGATACTTATCCAAGCAGAAAACAATCCCGGATATTTCGTGCAAGGAGGACCGAAAATAACAGGTCCGTGGTTGTGGTTCCTAATGCCGGGAGCACAATTTGAGAGTTTCCGTAATAGGGACTTACTTGCACAAGCAAGTGGGGGAGATGTAACAGAGCGAAAAATTGCTACCGATGGTGCAGCGGCCGGGGAACCCGTTGGTGATAGCGTCTGGATCTCCCACAAAATCTCCGCAGATCATGATAACATCAACCGCCTATTGAAAGGTCTCGGTGTATCAAAAGAAAGAAACCGTCAGTATGTAATTTACGGTTCTCTCACCTTGAATTCACCACGTAAGCAGAACACAAAAATGTTTGCTGGGAGTGATGATAATCACAAAATTTGGCTCAATGGAGAATTAGTTAAGGAGAAACTCGGTGAAGGGTGGGCACATGATTATGAGCATTCTTTCCCGGTTACGCTTAAACAGGGAAAAAATGTGTTGTTAGTTGCTATTCATGAGTGGGGTGGCGGATGGGCTGGTCATTTCGGGTTCGCACCTGATGCAGAGTATACCGTCTTGGCTTCCGGTCCCAGATTCTCCCTCTCCACACAGACGACACAGGTTGAGAAAGGGGATACTTTCACTCTCCGCCTCAACGCAGAGGAATTTACCGATTTAGCCGGATGGCAAGGGGATATTGTTTTCGATCCAGCGCTCCTGAAAGCAAACGCCGTAACGGAGGGCAACTTCCTGAAACAGAAGAACGGACGCACCTTTTTCCGGAAAGGCACCATTAACAATAAGCGGGGCAAAATCGCTGGCATCAGTGCAGCACGAACCTCGCAAGGCGGCGCGAGTGGCGATGGTACACTCCTCTCTATCCGGTTCACGGCACACGCAGACGGACAGACCCGCATAGTATTCCGTAACTTCCGAGCAGGTTCTAATACGGGCAAATCAATCCCTACTACGCCTATTGAGCTGACGGTTATCGTCGGCGGACAGGAAACGACAACACCCGCCTGGGATGTCAATGAAGATGGCATCACGAATGCGGTAGATGTCGCATTGGTCAACGTCGCTCTCGGACAAACTAACCCCGCCAATCCACGGGTTGATGTGAACGAAGACGGCATCGTCGATGGGAAAGACCTTGCTATTGTCGCTGCACACCTCGGTGAGAGAAACGCACCCGCTGCGCCTTTAAATGTCGCTATACCGACTGGCAGCACCCCGGAAATGGTTGGGCAGGCACTTGATGTTCTACGCGCAGCCGATGATGGATCGCTGACCTTCGGACAAGCGATCGCGAACCTTGAGCAGCTTCTATCTTTGTTCATTCCAAAGCAAACGGCTTTACTTCACAACTATCCGAATCCGTTCAACCCAGAGACCTGGATACCCTATCAACTCGGGGAACCCGCGCACGTCACGTTCCATATCTATGCAACAAGCGGTGTCTTGGTTCGGACGTTGCATCTCGGACATCAACCCGCGGGCATCTACCAGTACCGGAGTCGTGCGGCGTATTGGGATGGGAGAAACGAAGTAGGTGAGTCGGTTGCAAGCGGTGTCTATTTCTACACACTCACTGCTGGTGATTTCACGGCTACGCGAAAGATGTTGATAAGGAAGTAAAGAACGGTTTTCAGATGTCAGTTGTAGCATAGACTGTTAGTCTGTGCAGACAGAATTTCTGCAATCCAATAGTCCGGAGATTTAATATGCAACCAGTCAAAATACAATATATTTCCATTGCCACACTTATGTTCTGTCTGATAGTGTTCTGGATGTTTCCGTTGACAGCACCCGCGCAGAACGTCACTATACCGGATGCCAATCTCCGCGCTGCGATTGCGGAAACACTCGGTAAGGAACCGAATTCGCAGATTACCAGAGCAGACATGGCGAAGTTGACGCGTCTTGAAGCGCATAACAGAGACATCCGCGATTTAACAGGTCTTGAGTTTGCGACGAATCTCGGCGAGATCCGCGCGAACGACAATTTGATAGAAGATTTATCACCGCTCGCAGAACTGACGCGACTGAATGTCATTGAGTTCCGACATAATGTGATAAGTGATTTATCGCCCCTCGCGGGGTTAATCAATTTGGAATGGTTAGTTGTCCCGCATAATCTCATCTCGGACTTATCACCTATTGCAGAATTAAGCACCTTGCGTGGGACAGATATTGCACATAACGCCATCTCCGATTTCTCGCCCTTAGCGGGTCTAACGAAACTCGAACGTATTTGGCTTCACGAGAATCCGATCGCCGATTTGTCTGACTTCACTGGACTCACGAGCTTGAGAGGATTTCACTCGTGGGGCACGCCAGTCCTAAACCTTTCGGCGTTAGCGGAACTACCGAAACTCCAAGAACTTGATATTTGCGGGGGGGACATATCGGACCTCTCCCCCTTAGAAGAATTGACCAATTTAAGTGAACTCTATCTGGTCGGCAATGAAATTACGGACATCTCGCCGTTAGCAAACCTCACAAATTTGAAACGCCTGAGTCTCAAACATAATCAAGTTCAGGATGTATCGCCCCTTGCGGCTTTACATAATTTGACGTGGATAGAACTCGAAGACAATGAAATATTGGATTTTTCGCCTTTAAATGTGTTTCCTGAGAGCGTCTTTATCACCCGGAACAACAATCCCGGATTCAGAAGTGAGCCGAAGAAGATAGAGGGCCCCTGGCTGTGGATGATCGTGCCAACGGGGCGCTTATCGGGTTCAATCGCGGCGGCTTCCGGACGGGATTTCCTATCCGTGGTGAGCGGTCAGAAGACAACAGAAGCACAGATAGCGACACAGGGCGCGACAGAAGGTGACCAAGTCGGTGATAAGGTCTGGACACCTGGCAGACTCTCAAGACGGGGACCCAACAATATCAATGATATGGTGAATGTGACCGGCTTAGGAACAGACAATATAGATTTTCATGTCGCTTACGGCTCAATCGCCTTAGATGCCCCACGTGAGCAAAGTACACGAATGTTTATCGGCAGCGGGGATGCGGTGAAGGTCTGGCTCAACGGAGAAATGGTTCATAATAAACCCGTCGATAGAGACGCTGAAGGGTATCAAGAAGATGTACCCGTGACGCTAAAACAGGGTGAAAACGTCCTGCTCGTTGCCGTTTACGAAGGTGAGGGCTGGTGGAGTGGGTTCTTTGGACTTGAGACCACGGACTATACACCCTACTTACCAAACCCCGTCGTGGTGCCAGTTGGACGGCATCGTGCCGCAGATGTGGATGGCGATGGTGTGGTAAGTATCCTTGATATGATTTTAGTGTCGCGGTATTTGGGCAGAATTAAGCTTCCAGATCCTCGGATGGATGTAAACGGTGATGGGAAGGTTGATATCTCAGACCTCGTTCTCGTGGCACGCAGTATGGACACAGAAACAGGCGTAGCCCCTTCGGTGTTCACACCAAACATTTCAGCGAAGGTTCAGGCATGGATCGCACAGGCAGAAGCAGAACATGATGGATCGCTCGCTTTCAGCCAGGGGATTGCAAACCTCAAACGCCTCTTCGTCTCACTGCCGCCGGAGCGGACCGATGTGTTTGCCAACTATCCGAATCCGTTTAACCCGGAGACCTGGATACCGTATCAACTCGCTGAAGCCGCCGAAGTCGCTGTGCGTATCTATGATCCCACAGGGGCGTTGGTTCAGACACTGGTATTCGGACATCAACCTGCGGGTGTCTATCAGGATCGGAGTCGTGCGGCATATTGGGACGGTAAAAACGAAATGGGTGAGTCGGTTGCAAGCGGACTCTATTTTTACACACTCACCGCCGGCGATTTCACGGCTACCCGCAAAATGCTGATACGGAAATAGGAATAGTTGTCAGTCGCCAGTGCAGCGGGTTATCCGCATGTGGGAACTTCTTGTAACTGATAACCCATGAAGGAGATAACATAGAAAGGCTAACGATGAAACATCTTACATATATCTACCTTGTTTTCTTAGCATGTATCACAGTCGGTGTGTCACCGACAGACGCGCAGCAGAACGTTGCCCAAGAGGCGTACCTCATCCTTGAACAGAAATGCCTCACTTGCCACGGTCCCAATGGTCCCTTTACCGAAGAACTCATCATTGAATCAGCGGCAGAATTGGTCGCCAGCGGTGCTGTCGTCCGAGGGGTGCCGCTTCAATCCGAACTCTATACACGCCTGTTTGACGAAGACGACGCAAAACGGATGCCGCTTGGACAACCACAACTCTCCGCCGCCGAGATTCAGAAGATCGGTGCTTGGATTCAGGCAGGCGCGCCGAGTTGGGACATTGAACACGATGTTAACTTCATTAGCACGGACCAGATGCTCACGACGATTCAGAACCACCTCGAAACGCTATCTGCCTTCGACCGACCCTCCGCCCGTTATTTTACGACCACACATCTCTATAACGCAGCGGAAGGACCCGAGGTGCTCCGTGCTGCTGAGATTGCGCTTTCGAAACTCGTGAATAGTTTGTCGTGGGGATATACCGTCGTCAAGCCGGAACCGATTGACGCACAGCGGACGATCTTCTACATTGACCTTCGAGATTACGAGTGGGATACCCGGGATGCTTGGACGCAGATTGAGACGGCGTATCCGTATGTGATTGAGTTTGATGCGACGACGCGCCCCGTGCTGCACCAGAAGTTCACGGCTCTCCGTGAAGAGATGTTCTGTGAAGTGCCGTTCGTGCATGTGGACTGGTTTCTCGCAGTAGCATCGTTGCCGCCGCTGTATCACGACATTCTATCACTGCCTGAAACCGAGTCTGAGTTGGAACGCGAACTTGGTATAGATGTCGCAGGGAATCTTCGACGGGCACCGGGGTTGCGTGTGATGCGTGCGGGGACGAACGATTCGGGTGTATCGGCGCATAATCGCGTCGTCGAGCGGCATTCCTTCCGCAATGGTGCGTATTGGAAGAGCCACGACTTTGCGAGCAGTGTCGGTCCGAAGAACATCTTACAAAATCCGTTGACGTTTGACCGGGATGGGGGTGAGGTGATCTTCAATCTTCCGAACGGTCTACAAGCGTATTATATCTCGGACGGTGGAGGGAATCGGATAGATGTCGCTCCGACGGCGATCGTATCGAATCCAGCGGCGAGTGATCCTGCGGTTCGCAACGGTTTGTCGTGTATCGGTTGTCATACGGAAGGAATGAAGACGTTTGAGGATGTCGTGCGTGGGACGTATGAGAGATTGCCGGCGAATCCGATAACAGAGCAGGTGTTGCGTTTGTATGTAGAAAAAGCGGAGATGGATCGGTTCGTAGATGAGGATACGGCGCGCTACAGAGTTGCGTTAGAGGTGACGGGGGGTGTATTTGGCGGTATTGAGCCGGTGCATCGTTTTCATGAGAAGTTTCAAGAGGCGTTGGATGCCTCTCAGGCGGCTGCGTCTTTAGGACTCCAAGAGTCCGTGTTTGTGAAAGCGATTGGCGAGAACTCAGGTTTACAGGAACTCGGTTTAGCAGGCTTACTGAGTGATGGGAATGTGAAACGGGATGCGTGGACAGCGAACTTTAGTGATATAGTCTCGTGTGTCTATAACAGTGACTGTCCGGTGCGGGAACTTCCACCTCCACCGCCGCCTCCGCCTCCACCGCCGCCTCCGAATGGGCTCGTGCCAGATGTGAATCTGCGGGCAGTGATTGCGGAGACATTGGGGAAACCCTCTGGTGCTTCTATCGAAACAGAGGATTTAGCGCGATTGACGCGGCTTGAAGCAGATGAGCAAGGGATCAGCGACTTGCGGGGGCTTGAGTATGCGGAACGCCTTGAACGGATTGAATTGCGACGCAACGAGATTTCGGATCTCTCCCCGCTCGCTGGGTTAACACGCCTGAATAACATCAAGTTGCGCGGGAATCGGATCACAGATGTGTCGCCACTTGCGGGCTTAATCAATGTGGATTGGTTGGGACTTGAAGAGAACCAGATCACCGATTTATCGCCTCTGAAGGGATTAGTAAAGTTGAACGGGATCGGGATTTCAGGGAATCCGATATCCGACGTGTCGCCGTTGGTGAGCCTCCTCAGCCTTGAACGAATAGACGCGTGGCGGACCCCTATTTTGGACTTCTCTGCTTTAGCGAAGCTTCCAAGGCTCCGATGGATAGAACTCGGCAACGATAGAGCCATCTCAAAGATTCCCTCCCTGAAGGGATTAAGAGCACTTCGACGCTTGGAGGTCCGAGGTTGCAACGTCTCAGATCTCTCCCCACTCGCCGAATTAACGGCACTGGAATGGCTCAGCCTCGTTGATAACACGATCTCGGATCTATCGCCGTTAGCACATCTAAAAAGGTTAGAACATCTGAATCTTGATGCCAATCTCATCTCTGATGTGAAGCCACTCGCAGCGTTAACAAGATTGGAAGTGCTTTATCTTGAAAATAACGCCATCTCCGATGTATCGTCGCTTGCAGGGTTTAAAAACTTGGAGCGTCTCGACCTTCGGAACAACGCCATCTCTGACTTCTCGGCATTGGAAGGCTTACCCGATAAGACGTTCGTTCGGATGAATGGCAATCCAGGGTTCCCTTCAGGTGGTCCGAAAATCACAGGTCCCTGGTTATGGGCAATCGTCCCGGGAACCCGACTTGATGACCGCACAGATTTTCTATCTCGAGCGACTGGGGGAGCAGCAACGGAGCTAAAAGTGGCCACCAACGGAGCGACGGAAGGTAAGGCTGTTGGAAAGCGTAAATGGGCCCTCCATCGCCTCAGTGCTACCGATGGGAACAACATCAATCGAATGACGGATTCCCTCGGTTGGGGCACAGGTGAGGAGATATACGATCATATCGTCTACGGTTCGGTCATCTTGGATTCACCGGAGGAACAGCAAACAACGATGCTCGTAGGGAGTGATGATGCTGTTAAAGTTTGGCTCAACGGTGAATTGGTTCACAAGGCGTTTGTTGCACGGGGTGCCGGCGATTACCAAGATTTCTTTCCAGTTACCTTGAAACAGGGGAAAAATGCGTTGTTAGTCGCGCTTGATAACCGCGGGCACGGAGGGTTCAGCGGATTTTTTGGGTTCGCTCCCAACGCAAAATATACGGTGTTCCAACCGAGCCTGAATTTCGTCTTTCAGACGGATACGACTCCGATAGCCGTTGGAGACAGCTTTACCGTTAATCTGAACGTCGAAAACGTTACCGATGTGGGGGGCTGGCAAGCGGATCTGACCTTCGATCCGAAGGTGCTGAAAGCAGATCGTGTAACTGAAGGCGATTTCCTGAAGCAGGAGGAGGGTGAAACTTTCTTCCAGAAAGGTACAATCAAGAATCAGCTCGGTAAAATCACGGGCATTAAGGCGGCACGACTGACACAAACGCCTGTGAGAGGACACGGCAGCCTCTTGTCTGTTACCTTTACTGCTCTCCGAAACGGGGAGTCAAAATTGACGCTGCAAAACTTTCAGGTTGGCACGCGGAGAGGCGAAAAAACGCGTTCCATCCCACCAGAGATTGCCGTCGTTGTCGGAAACCCCGTGCCTGCAGCACCTACAGCACATGTCATCCCACCGGATCGGACACAACTGCTTGTAAACTATCCGAACCCGTTCAACCCAGAGACCTGGATACCCTATCAACTCGCCGAACCCGCGGAAGTTACGATATGTATCTATGCAACAAGTGGTGTCTTGGTTCGGAAGTTAGGGCTCGGACATCAAGCTGTGGGGTATTATACGAACAGGAGCCGTGCGGCATACTGGGATGGTAGAAACGCAGTGGGTGAGGCAGTCGCAAGTGGTATCTATTTTTATACACTCACCGCTGGTGATTTCACGGCTACCGGCAAAATGTTGATAAGGAAGTAAGGGCTGGGTTACCCAGCCCCTACGTGTTGATCTGATTGCTATAAAAACCGAGAAAGGCGATGTCTCGCAAACCCCGAAAAAGTCGTCGCCGGACTTTGAAACGGCTCTTTGCCCAATTTTCGATATATCTTACTGCATCACGCGGAGCGAGTTGCGTGAAACGGCACGGCTTCCCGATGAATAGAGGTGGACCCCATTGGAAGAGATGGAGTCCAAAGCGGAGTTGCTTGCGCAACGCTTTGGGTAATTGCTGGACGAACGAATCAATCACAATAACTGGCATATCCAATGCGGTATCGCCTGAAACCCCCACCATATACGCGCAAACTGATTTCAAGATATCGTGTTCAACCTCGGTAAAAAAGTAGGTAGCTTTTGGAGTCGTTCTAAACATCGGGTTGTTTGTTTGATTGTGATAGGGATCCACATAGTTCTCGTGCCTCTATCACCGGTTCCGCTTCGCAAGCGCGAATTTCCAACACTTTCAAAACATCTGATGGAATCTGCTTGAAGAGTTCTTCCCATTCCAAGTCTCCAGTTCCGGGTGGGTGATACGCCTCAAGTTCTTGCAGATCGTGGAGATTCACGCCGACGAGATGTTCCGCATACTGCTCGATCCATCTATCTGCCCAGCACACGCCGAGTTTTTCCTGTAGTGCGGCATGCCCTATGTCGTGCCAATAACGCATCGGACTGCCGTAAAACTCTTCAAAGAACAATCCAACCTCATCAAAATTCGGAATTTGGTAGTAGTGTGGACGATTCTCAATAGCGATACAGAGTTCCATCTTCAGAGCGGCTTCGTTGAGTTCATCGAGACTGCGGAACACTGCTTCTTGGTGTCTCGTCTCCTTACGTTTCCGCCACTCTGTCGCTTCGGTCACTTTTTCATCGAAGGCTTCAAACTCACGCTCACCATAATTGTATAGATTTCTCATCAAGTAGGACCTGTCGTAGGTATCAACTTCTCCGAGATGAAGGACTACAATTGGTGCCTCCAATTCAACGGCGAGTTCCATCGTTTGGACGGTGCGACGGACAGCCTCCAGTCGTTCGTCTGTATTGAGACTTGAAAGTAAAATCTTGTCCTGTTCCGCCTCGACTTGCGATGTTCCGGGGAGGATAGGGCAGAAGTTGTGGATTGAACAGGGTGGGTTTTCGCGGAGATACGGCTTGAGTTGCTCTACCTGATCTGGTGTAAGATGCCTGCTGAGTTCGAGCGTTTCAAAGCCGAGATTATTGAGTTCATCGAACAGGGCAGAACCGTCCTGTTGTTTTAAAGCGTTCCACATTGTCGAAATTGCTAACATATTTAATGGCTTTCAGCAATCGGCTTTCAGCGGTCAGTCCAGAAAGCGTTGTGGTAGATAGAACGTTTGCAACCGCTACACGTCCTACTGATGGTTGACGACTGACTGCTGATGGCTATTCTACAATAACTTTTCGTCCCTCAATTTTCAGTTTACCCTGCGCGTACCATTTAATAACCTTAGGATAGAGTTTATGCTCCTCAACCTGAATCCGGTTGTGCAAACTTTCCTCGTCGTCTGTATCCAAAACAGGAACAGCCGACTGTGCGATGATAGGGCCCGAATCTACACCCTCATCAACAAAATGAACGGTGACACCCGCGATCTTCACGCCGTATGCCAATGTATCAGCGACGGGATGTGCGCCCGGAAATGCCGGTAGAAGCGTTGGATGGACATTGATAATCCGGTTCCGGTACTTGCGTACAAAGGGAGGTTGAAACAACTTCATAAAGCCCCCAAGGACGATTAATTCAACGGCATAGTGTTCGATGAGTCTTGAAATTTCTGCATCAAAATCAAGACGACTTTCAAAGTCCTTGGTTCTGACAACGTGTGTCGGTATACCAGCACGCTTCGCTCGTGTAAGCGCGTAAGCCTTACGCCGATCACTAAGGACAACTGCGATATTGATACCACTTGTTTCGCTTTGATGTAACTGCTCAATCAGGGTTTGCAAATTGGTTCCACTCCCTGAAACAAGAACTGCGATTTTCATATTTTAAACTGTTCTACTCTGGTCACTGCTCGATTACATTACGCAGTGGTTTTCGGTTAAGTCCAACCATTTCTTGATGATCAAAGGCTTTTAAAAATTGGAAATCTGCAAGGACAACGGACGCAGCAGCTCAGAGGCAATCGTTAGAAATCACCAATACGAGTTGTTGGTCGTGTGTCCCTCTGGGATAGGCACCCAGACCCCACCTGTTTTGTTCGCCACTTTTTGTTGGAAGTCATCATAGGTGCCGACAACACTCACAAGGATATCTTTCTGCTCTAACATTTGGATAATTGCGAGTGACGAGTAGGCACCCTCTGCGGGTTCATCTGTAACCAAAATGAAATAGGGTTGCGCGTTCGGACGGAACTTAATCCGTCGTAAACTCTCCGCCACAGCATCCAATAACATTTCATCTTCTTTGCAGGGCAGTTCAACGATTTTCCGAATCTGTTCGAGCGTTTGTGGCGGATCGAAAAAGTTGACAATGTTTACGGACGCACGCGACCGGAAACGAACGACACCCATCTGATAATCTATAAGAGCGTTATCCAAATCTCGAACGAGGAGATCCAACTGCTTCAGGAAGTGTGGAAGTTTACCGTCCATACTCTCACTGCTATCAACAAAGAGGATAATATCAACCGGCGTGCCGCTGCCATATTGGAGTAGATTGCCACCGATTTTTGTGACATCTCCCCATTGCGCGTGACGTAGCGACAGTACTTTGTTCCGAGTCGTACCCGGGGTATAGGGTTTTAGGACAACCTGTGGTTGCGGCTCTTCAGGAATGACATGCCATTTACCACCCGTCTCAGCGGCGAGTCTCTGGTGATCATTTAAAGGGAGTCCCAGAACATTCACATAGATGCCGAACTCTCGGCAGTATGCGATGACCTCATCCACCGCTAATCCCTCTCGACTTGTGAGAGGTTCATCAGTAACGAGAATAAAGTGTCTTTTGGAAGTAGGACGGAATCGGAGTTCTTTGACAGTCTGAACGATAGCATCCAAGGCGTTTTCGTCCTGATGTACCTCAATCGCTTGAAGGGTACGTTTATAGTCAATGAAACTTTTTGTTAACTGAACAACTCTGATTCTGTTTCGGTTCTTATTCGCCCAGAATTCCGTCACACCGAGCGCATAATCTATCTTGGAGGCTTTATATGCATTCACCATCTCGCTCAAGTGTTCTACAACGGATTTGATATTATCGCGCATACTTCCACTGGCATCAATGACGAAGACCACATCAATTGGACCGCCGTCACTGGTCTCGATAATCTCTTGGGCGAGCGTCTTCATAAGCGTCGAAAACGGAACGTGTGGCAATACCTTCCGTTTTTCGCTAACTTCTGCCAATTGCGCCGGGGACAATCCCTCCTCTTCTTCTATGATTTTAAGGGTCGAAATCTCTGGCGCGCGTTGAATTCTTGGTGGACCAGAGCGTTTTACACCGAAGGTCGTATCGCCTGCTGGACTTGCGGATTCCGTTTTTGACAAATCTCCTTCAACGTCTTGAAGCGTACGGGTGGCTGTACTGACTTCGTTCCAGTTTTTTCTCGACAGATCCAAAGATGTCGATGGTTTTTCTGTTTTAACTTCATCTTGCAAGCTGCGACCTAAAGCAGGACGGGGCGTTTCAGTGTTTACTGTGACGGGTGATGCCAGAGATGAGGGTGATTTCCCGGTACTGACATGAAGGTTTGTGAAATTACGCTCAGAAGCAAGAAAACGCGGCGAAACCTTTTTCAGTGGAGTCCGCGGTCGAGAGGTGTTTTCGACTGAAATAAGCTCCCCATCCAAACCCGTCTTTTCTGACGCTATCGGCTGGTTTTGAACCACGACGTAAAACGTTGTGATGAGAAAGAAGATGTGGAATATCAGCGAGATGAGCAACGCTCTACGAGTTACAGATTTCATTTTTTTATTGGCTATCGGAAACCATCACCCATCGGCTTTCAGTGGCGTTGTAGCGGTTGCTGTCGTTTTCACCTGCCAAAGGCGTGCTCTGATTTCCAACGACTGATGACTATCTTGCTGATGGCTGACTCAGGTAGGTTGTTAGTAAACGTTTCGGCGGCTCATGTTGAATAACTTCAAAGGAAATTAATTTTTCACCATCCAGTTCTTGAGACGTTTCCAGCGCGTGCGTTGACTCATGAAATCTATCGCTGGAGGATTGATAAAGTGTCGCTCCGACCATCGTAAAAACAGCGAAGGTCAGGACAAATATGTAAACTGGACTACGCGTCCGAATACTGTAGCGAAGCCTATCAGCCAATGTTGAACTGTGTCGCATCCACCGAAGCGACGATCCAATGAACCGTGTAACATGCGTCCATCGTGAGTTGTGTTGTCTCTGGTATTTCGTTGCTTCCGAGACGTACGCCATTACACTGCTTAAAAAGTCATCAGAGACTTCGATCTCGCCACCTCGGTGTAGGAAGTCATTGGTTTGTTGCAGTTGCTGGACATGCTTAGCACAAGTAGCACATTTTTTGAGATGCCGTCGGATGAGATGGCGTTTCCATGTTGGCAATTCTTTATCAATATAAGCTGAGAGTTCGGCCGGACTCGCAAGATGCGCTTCACACATCGAGCCATAAACATCTGCGGATTCCGTCTGTTTGTATTTTCGCATTTTTTAATTATCCCTTTTATAGTTGTCAGCAATCAGCGGTCGGTGGCCAGTCGTTCGCGTGGCGGTTGCGAACGTTTTCGCCTGCCACAAGCATCTCTTTAACTGACAACTGATGACTGATAACCAATCCGTTGATGCCTATTCCGCTATTCCCGCGTTGATGAGCAGTTTTTTCATTTTTTGCCGAGCACGATGAATCAATGCTTTCACGGCACCTACTGAACATCCAAGAATTTTCGCAACTTCTTCATACCGTAAGTCTTGATAGGTCACGAGCGTTAACGCCACACGTTGATTTTCTGGTAACTGTGCGAGGGCTTTGCGGATAATCTGTCGCTGTTCTTTTTTTTCTAAAAGCAAATCTGGCAGGTAGCGGGTGTCCCGCATGATGTCGGCATAGTGAATATCCTCTCCTTCTTCAACCAGATCTTCGAAAAAATAGGTGTTTCGACGCGTCCGGTTCCGAATCTCATTTCGACACAAATTCGTAGCAATTGTATAGAGCCAACTTTTGAACGATGCCGTTGCTTCATAACGATTCGCACTTTTGAAGACCCGGAGGAACGTTTCTTGGGAGAGATCTTCCGCGCGTTGATAATCGTTGATGGAGTGGTGAATGTAGTTAATCAAAGGGTTTTGATATCGCCGTACCAGTAACTCGAAGGCACTCATATCACCTTTACCACATTTCACCATCAAATCTTCATCCGAAACAAACATTTTTTAATGTTCCTTGCGGTTCGTTTAGGCAGGACTTACGATGATGCACCTTTCCGTAGACCCAGCCCGCCCGATGGTTGGGCTTACACGCTCTGGTCAAAATCTGATTTCTAATGTTCCTTGCGGTTCGTTTACGCGTAATTTGTAACGGCGCACCCTTTCATAAACCCAGTCTGTCCGATGGTGAGGCTTACATGCTTTGATCGGAATCCGATTGAAGTTTCAATTCAAGTTTAAGGCGCATCGCTGTTTTATAGGCATTGACAGCTTCACGCCGCTTGCCCTGAAATGTATAGACTTTCCCAAGTTCAGAATGCAACTCCGGGTGGCTCGGTAGAGAACGGATGGCACGCGTGTAAACGTCAATAGCCTCATCATAGCGTTTGAGCAAGCGGTAAGTTGCTGCGAGATTCAGGTGTGCCGTCGCTTCACTCGGTTCGCACGTTATCGCCATTTTGTAGGCATCTATTGCCTTTTCATAGTCTTCCAACATAAAATGTGCCAAACCGAGGTGAAAGTGTGCTTCAGCTGATTCGCGATTATGTTGAATTACCTGTTGGAATTCTTCAATCGCTTTCGCGTAGTCTCGAACGTTTAATGCCGCTGCTCCTTGTCTCAAGTGCTTCGCAGCGGTCTGTTGCGCATGAATATCGACGCGCCCCCGCTGGATGAGTTCTTTTTGCAACCCACTTGAAGGCACTGAGGATTTTTCAGGTGTTAAGGCGTGTTCTTCCTTGGTTTTATTATCTTTCATCAGTCTTTCTCGGTTAAAGCAAACGCTGTGCCTCTGTGTAACATCACCACGCGATACGGAACCCAATTACAAACTCTGCGTACCCGTTGCTAAAAAAATCGTAACTGGTGCAAGTGCTATAGTCGTGGTTATAATACCACGCGCCGCCACACGCCACACGGAAAGTGCCTGCGTCGTCATAAGGTGTGTGCGTCCATTCCCAGACATTGCCAACCATGTCATAACAGCCGAACGGACTCATGCCGTCTCTGAAACTAACAACCGGAGTTGTCGTTCCCGCGCCAAGTTCCGCTGTGTTACACCGCGGTCTGTCAACTTCATAACCCCATGGGAAAAGCCTATCATCAGCACCGCGGGCAGCGTATTGCCACTCTGGAAACGTTGGTAGCCTGCCTCCGACATAACGGGCATAAGCTTCTGCATCTTCACACGTGACCCAGACAACGGGATGGTCGCCTCTGTTTGCTGGATAGACCCCGTCTGTCCAATCCTGAGGAGGCGTGTGCGCTGTATCCTGAAGAAACCGCCGGTATTGAGCGTTGGTTACAGGATAGACACCGAGCTTAAACTCGTCTATTTCCAAGCGGGCACATTCTTCGCCGATGCACGCTACCCCCGCAGGAATATGAATCGTAGCATCTAACGCTTGTAGTGCTGCATCTTGGACATCCTTACCCTCATGCGCAAGTGCATAACCGAGCGGAGAGACAACTTCACCAACCGGCGGTGTTGTGAGTTGCGGCATTGTTTCCCAACCAAGTTCTGTGTTCAGCAGCAGTCGTGCAGCGTTTGACAGCGATGCGTCGAAGTGCCACGTCCAATACTCTTGACAGAGTCTTTGAAGGGCATCTGACGTATCATTTTTCGCCAGCGCTATCCGAGATGCACTGGACTTTGTAATATTTACAATGTTTTTTGATGTAACGCCGTTCGTGCTCTCCATAGGTATCATGATAGCATAAGGATATGGCTTTAGGCAAATAATTTTAAATTAACACCGTGAAATCGATTTATTTTTGAGAAAGCGTGCTAAGAATTTGATTTAGCATCGGAAACAATTTTTCGTGCATTTCTTTGATTTCGGCATACCTCCCCGACAAAACATCAAATCCCTTCTCTAAGTTCCTATTTTCTTCCTCTAATGCCTCTATCCTGAACCGAAGTGTTTCGTTTTCTTGCTTCAGGGACAAAATTTCTTGGTTTAGGGACAAAATTTCTTGGTTTAGGGATACAATGTGTTTCTCAAGGGATGCGATGCGTCTAAACAGCCACACAAATCCTGCACCACTAAAACTCAACACACCTATATCTATGAGTGTTACACCAAACCAACTAAAATCCATTTATAGTGGATCCTAAAAATAAATAGACATTCTCCACACCCCCGGTAGGCGAGGTTTCCAACCTCGCCTGTGCAGAGTGTCTAATTAATGCTAAACTTTACTATAATTCACCTTTCGGTGTTTGTACTTTTTCGCAGAGGCATCCTAAGGAGGTCGCTCTTATCACCTATTGTGGAATTGCCCTTTGTGGAATTGTCCCTAATCCAGGAATAATCGTCCTCTTTCCTCTTTCAATAACACCCATCAGTTGTTTTTCATAGAAGGACAGTTCTGATAGCGGAAACTCCATTTCATAAAGTTGGTCATAAAACGCTCTATCTACGTATGCAAATACCCCATCAAAGTATTTAATAACCCCCTCCTCACCTCGCTTCGCCAGGTTCTGCTGCAGAACGTCTCGGAGCAGTCCACCAGAGGTGTGTTGATATCTTGTCTGTGTTACCTTCTTTACTGAATCATATACGTTGGCAAATATTACAGTGTTGGGGTTTTTCCACATCATCTCCGTGTTATTTACGGTTGTTGGCATACCGTGTTTATCAACGGCTTCTTTAATTATATTTTCCGCATTCATTACCGGTGATAGAGTCACATAGCCTGCTGTTCGCAGTTGGTTATCCTTGAACGTGTAGATAAGCAGGCAATCGACACCATTGATTTTATGCCTATAGACGAGTGCGTTTTCAGTCCTTTCATACACTCGATTCCCGGCTTCAGCCAGTTCAACGCGTTCTTGACTGAACCCCCATCTCACGTTGCGAAAAGAGTGGTTAGAATCTTCGGAAAGAGAGTCTAAAATAGAGTGTGAGGCACAACCAGTGATCGCAACCATCAATACGCCTGCTATATAGAAGCACAGTAATTTACCCATTATGTCTTTCATTGTTTTGTCTCCTATATTAGAGATATGACTGTCAGTTTCCTTTGTAGAGATACCTTTGAGAATAGTTTCTTTTTAATAGAGTATTATTTTTGCCCTCTGAAACCCTCACTTTCCACTCAACCCCAAAATTGTAGGGATTTCAGTCAATGAAGCCACCTCATAATCAGGTCGAATTTCTGTGTCGTTCGGTTCACCTTCACGATTGAGCCAGACGGAGTACGCGCCGGCGTTCCTTGCACCGGCAACATCGCTTTCAAGTGAGTCTCCTACATGGAGCATCTCCGCGAGTTCACAACCCGCTCGCTCGGCAGTTATTTCAAAGATTCTTTGATCCGGTTTCTCGACCTGGACATCTTGGGAAAAGACAACAAAGGCGAAATATCCTTCAAGTCCACAGCGTTCCGGGTAAGTGTTTCCATTTGAGAGCAATCCCAGTTTGAATTGTGTTGCCAAAGCGTCAAAGGTCGGGATGACGTCAGGATACAGCTCTATGTCTTCAAATCGATGCTTCCGATATATCGCATTCAGATGCACGGCAAGTTCTTTATCTGGACAATCGACATATTCAAGTGTTCTCTCAAATGCGCGCAATCTGATGTCTTCAAGGTTCCAAATTGTGCCCTTTACCTCTTCAGCAAATTGTTCTCGGATTACAATCATCTCATCGACTGTAAGTGCTAAAACACGCGGGGTTGGAACCTGTCTTTGCAGTTCCGCCAACGTATGCTTGAGCGAATGACGCATAACCTGCAAGAAATTCCACAAGGTCATATCGCCATCGAAAGAGATAGTTGAAATTTGCAATAGTTTCTCCGTTATTGATGCCCGACTGAGGCGTGGATCTGCGCAAACTTCCACAACTCACCAGCTTTTTCTAACACACCCGTCATCCGCATCACGAATTCCTCCGGTGTGCCTTGCCATTTGAGTCGCCAGATCTGGCGCGTATAGAACCAAGCGACATCGTCTCGTTCCTGCACGTCAAGGTTAATAAATTCAATGCTGAAATCCTCCGTGCTCGCGACGTGGTTTCGGTAATACGCCGCGATTTCTGTGCTTCCCTCAACAACCTCGTCAGCATCAGTGCCGATCTTGACGTAGTATGAGGCGGGCAGCATCATTGCAATGAGGGTTTCAGCATCACCAACAACAAGCGCGTCAAAATACGCCTTCACTGTATCATGCGCATTCCGCATCATGAATTCCTGTGAGCGCATTCCACAAAGCAGTGCTCATCTTTTCACACGCCTGCACGACAGTAGCGTGCGAATCTGATGGCAAAACACCGATACGCTCAAGCAGTTGTTCCGCTTCATGTTCGTTGTGTGAATGCGTTTCAAAATATGGCTCTACCGATTCTGGGAGTTGATAGAATGCCTTTAGACCTGTGAGTTTCGATTGAGCCGTTGCTGGTTGCTGTGCCTCAAACGCATAGAGTGCACCGAGCGCAGTCGTCGGTTCTGAAAAGAGTTCGTGTGCCGTATCCAGCAGTGCCTTGACCTGCGGAATTTGTGCTTCAGCAACAGCGGTGTCAAGCCCCGCAGCGAAGTCAGCCCACAAGTCAATGTGTTCGATCTCTTCCGCTGCAGTTTCGGTTTCGTCGAGTATCTCCCATCCTGTCGGTATTGTAGAGATAAAAGCACCATACTCGCGTGCATAGGAACGTAGCGTTTCGACCGGCAACTCACCAGCACTCCACGCTTGATAAAATGGATGATTGAGTAAGTTATAATCGGCAATTTTACTGTCTAATGCTTGTTTGAAATCCATCAAAGTGGTTACTCCATTTCTTTTGTGTAAATAAAGTTCAACAGTCCGTTGATGCTTTCCACAGCAAGTCTCGATGCGCAAACTCACTGACTTTTCTATAGTAAGTTTTCGGTTTGCAAGCTGCACCGAAAAGGCTGTTCACAGCATGCCTTTAGTATAGCACACAGCCTGCATCGGTGTCAAACAAAGGTTATTTATTTTTTCGTGTTATTTTATTTCTGTTGACACGTGCCTCTACACAGAGACTCCCGCTGTGAAAGTAAAGAAAGAAAGTAAATAACCTGCTTGACGACTGCGATCAGGAACATTTAAAAATTCGTTTTGAATTAAACCCAAAATCTGATATAATCGTTAACAGGATTGGAATCGTCATTTGACAGAGAGGATTACTATGACGGAAGAACAGAAATTTATCTTCGATCTCAAAGGCTATCTGTTAATTCCTGAGGTGTTAAAGCCTTCGGAAATCGCGGCTCTGAAAGCGCAAATCGAGACTATCCGAACAGATCCTGAATCTTTGCCGCGCCACGAACGACGGTTTCCGGGTGGGACGGCATCATTTTTAATTGATCATCCGGTAGTGATGGATATTCTCCATGAGATCTTAGGCGAAGTTCGGATGGAATCCAGTTGGTTCACCTACCGCACCGTTGGAGATGGTGGACCTCCACCGCATGGTGGCGTGCGAAATGTGAATCCAAACTTCAACTATCAGTGTCGAAACGGAAAAATATACGCTGCTTTGACGCGGGTTGTCTTTGAACTGAACGAAGTCGAAGCGGGCGAAGGCGGCACGCTGTTTCTGCCGGGGAGCCACAAAGCAAACTTCCAGATTCCTGAAGGGCATCGGCAGACGGATTCACCACTCTTTGAGACGTACAGTTGTCCGCCGGGTTCCGTCGTTATCTTCACGGAAAACCTTTGTCATTCTGGGGTTGCGTGGCAAAATCCAGATCGACCGCGGATTGCTATCTTTAATTGTTATAATTTCGTCGGGTGTCAATTTCATAAACCGTCGGTACCGAAACACGTGATTGAAGGGTTGCCTGCAGAAAAACAGGCATATTTTCGGAACGTCTGGGTTTGGCATCAAGGCGGTCCCGATAACGGGAAAAACCTACGTTACGAGGACTAATGCGTGTTGCGCGCAGAAAGCGTTTCTACGATATAAAAGAGCGGAGCAAGGAAACCTCGCGTTCCAATTCGGACATCACGCATGGCTCCAGAACCAAGAATACCATCCGCATCGCTGATCCGCGTAGCACGAGGGGACGCGTCCCGTAGTGTTTCAAAGTGGCGTTGGGCAGTATTTGGCGCGGTTCTCAGTATCCTGCCCACAATCAATATTGTGCTTCTCGCTATAAGTACGGTTGTGATGCGTACGTTAGCACCCAAAATTGACTTCACGCCAAAGCGACTGACGCTCTATTTCCAAAATCCCGCCTGCTACACGGCAGAATACCAGCGTACAGCAAAAAGGTTAAGGTGTCTTTGGACTTTCTACGGATGGCTTGCCGGTGTTATTATCTTGAACCTCTTTTTTTAATCATAAGGAACAAGCAAATGCAAGAGAAACCGACACCTTACACAGGACTGGAAGACCAACTTATTTTGCGAGACCATCTCGCCGCGGATCGGACTATCCTCGCAAATGAGCGGACCTTTCTTGCCTATATCCGCACGGCGTTAACGTTATTCGTTGCGGGCTTATCCTTTGTGCATCTCAAAGAGATCTTTAGTTCACATATCGTTGAGGTGATTGGCATTATCTTTATCATGCTCGGCATTGCGACCTTCTTCGTTGGACTCGTCAGATACAAACGGATGCAAGCCCTGATCCGAAAAATTAAAAGCGAAGAATTAAAGGAATTAGGAGAACAAGATTCACCATGAAAATAAGAGAGGTTGTTGTAACAGGTCAAAATCAAGTGGAGCTGCAGACTGCCGATATAGACGTACCAGTGCTCGCTGCCAACGAATTATTGATAGACACGGAATATACCTTTATCAGTAGTGGTACAGAACTCGCAAATTACACAGGGAGAGAGCCGAAAGTCTTCCAGAAGGGGGAATGGTGTGAGTATCCGTGGCGTTCTGGTTACGCGAATGTCGGCATTGTGCGTGAAGTCGGTGCTGGCGTTACCCGCGCCGCGCCTGGTAATCGAATTTTTACATACGGACGGCACGCTTCAACGATTCGGTATTCACAAGATCGGCTGGTCGCGCCTGTTAGGGAAGCAGTGGATCCAGCTGTGGTTGCAGCCTCACGAATGGCAGGCGTTGCGATGACCGCAATTGTTGTCGGGGAAATTGGGGCGAACCCGTGGGTCGTTGTCTTTGGATTGGGGCTTGTTGGAAATTTGGCATCACAAATGTTTCAGATTCACGGATGTCGTGTGATTGGTGTGGATCCGGTAGCAGAGCGGCGGGAACTCGCACAGCGGTGTGGAATCGAGCACACTGTTGGTGGTACTGCTGATGAGGCACAAGCACAAGTTGAGGAAATTACCGGCGGTGAGCTTGGGGATATTACGGTCGATGCTGTAGGGCATAGTGGTGTCGTTATGCAGGCACTCCGTGCTACCGCTAACCACGGGCAACTCATCATCCTCGGTTCGCCGCGCGTCGAAGTCCAAGGGAACCTGACCGATCTGCTCTCCGAAACACATCTACGATGGATTACCATCCGTGGGGCGTTGGAATGGTGCGTGCCAATGTATCCAGACATCGGTAACCGAACCTCCCAATGGAGCAAACAGCAAACTATTTTTGACTGGATGGCACGCGAGAAATTACACGTTGAACCCTTAATCTCTCACCGTCTCAAACCCGAACAGATTAAGCAGGCTTATGATGGGCTCCTCAACGAACCGAATGTGTATACAGGCGTCGTTTTGGATTGGAATTTTTAATTTTACCTTGCGGATAAGTGGCGTGGTTTGAGGCTTTCGTGTTTTCTGTGTTCGAGTCGCTCTCCACTTCGTTACGAGTTTGGTGTTATACGATACGGATCCTTATTTTATCGTAAACTTTAGAATTAATTGGACACTCTAAAGAAGCGAGGTTAGAAACCTCGCCTACCGCGGGGCGGAATGTGTCTATTTGTTTGTCAGGTTTACCATAGTTGTGACTTACATTAGCAATCTGCGCGTAATGGAATGGAGCGCAGGATAGAAACTTAATAATTAAAAAAATGGAAAAAACAGAAATATTCCGGAATTGCATCCAATCTGAGTTACCTCCGGGACTCAAAACAAGATTCGATAGAAAGCAAGTGATGGCTATCACTTTTTCGCCAGATGGCACACGGCTCGCCGCAGGTGGTGATGGGCGTATCTGGATATACGACACAGCCACCGGAGCACAATTCGCAATGCTCTCAGGGTATACGGAACACATGCGGGCATTAGCGTTCGCTCCAGATAATTCTCTGCTTGCCAGTGGAAGCGAAGACAATACGCTCAGACTCTGGGACACCGCGACGGCTCGCGAAGTACTAACACTCGCTGGGGATTCTAATCTGGTGAACGCGTTAGCATCATCTTCGCCGGATGGGGTTCCGCTTCCCGGATGGGATCCGCGCACAGAGCGGTTGCTTGCTTCTTCTTCTGAAGCCCCAGGACGCATTAGAAGTCTAGCGTTTTCGCCGGATGGAACAACCCTCGCCAGTGGAAGTGCGGATGGCAGGATTCGATTGTGGGAAGTCGAAACAGGGGGACTACTCTCCACCTTTTCAGCACATGATGGACTGGTCTTGGCTTTGGTGTTTTCACCTGAGGGTGAGACCTTGGTGAGTGGCGGTTCGGACACACTTGTTCGGCTGTGGAATTTGGAGAGTAAGCACTTACTCACTATATTAAGGGGGCATACCGACTCAGTCAATGCGTTGGCATTTTCTGCCGATGGTGAGTTGCTCGTAAGCGGCGGGAGAGATAACTATATTCAGTTATGGGAGACGAGTAAAGGCAATCCTATGTCCGTGTTTCCTGTCCAGGAAGGTCCCATTCGGGAATTGACATTTTCAGCAGATGGTGAAAAACTTATATACGCCACGCAGGACGGTTCGCTCCTCGTAAGAGAACGCTGATTCGCAACTTGGAACTGCTCGTCGTATGTATCAAAGATAAAGAACGGAAGGAGTTAAACAGTGATTGGTATCTCTTATCATGCTGGTGGAATGAAAGACATCCCGCTACAAGAAGTTATCACGATTCTCGCCGATGCAGGCTACGATGCAATCGAGATGATGTGCGGACCGGAAGCGCATATTCCCTCTGACGAAGTCACCGATGGTCTGCTCAAAGAGGTCAAAACGATGGTCGCCGACAGTGGGTTAAAGGTCTCTGTCATTAATCCCTTCACTGGCGGCGGGCTATACCAATTGGCCGAGGAAGACCAGGAGAGTGCAGTTGACCATTACGCGCTATTGCAAGACGTCGCAGTCGCACTTGGAGCGGGTGGTGTCAATTTTCTTACGGGGTATGGCGGTGAGAATGGGGACGCATTTGCATGGAGACTCTTGGTTGATGTCCTGAAACCGATCTGCCGACGCGCCGAGGAACTCGGGATCACAATGAACATTCATAATCACGAAGCGACGACAATCGACGCCTCTGCAAAAGTCACACTTCTGATTGAACACGTCGGATCTGACGCGCTAAGATCCCTGAATGACATTACCAATTTCTACCATCTCGGTGAAGACATCGCCGAAGTCACCGAAAAACTGGGACCGCTCACGACGCATTGCCATGTAAAAGGCGTAACAGGAATGTATCCCTATAGCACCTTTCTGATTCCCGGTGAAGAGGGAGATGAATTGGATTTTCGGACCTTTGCCGAGAGTTTAGGGAAAGTCGGTTACGATAAGTACATCTCAGTGGAAACGTTCCCACACATGCGGATGGAGAAGGCACAAATCGCTCACGACATGATGGCAAGCACATTGAAGGAATTAGGTTTACGGTGAAATAAACGTAGCCTGCAACATCGGCGCAAGCGGGTCTATGGAAAAGAACGTGAAACTATCAACCCACCTGACCGATCCGCAAGGTATAATTAAAAGTCCTATTCTAACGCCTTGATGCCGGGCCAATCCCGCCACATATCCTCGTTTGGCGGTTCCTCTTGGGTATGCTCTAACTCCGTTTTCCGAAAGTCGTATAGCACCGCCTGTCGGATTTGTCGCGAGTAGTTATGTCCTGCAGCGTGACCAATCCGATGGTGCCAGAAAACGACGTCTCCAGCATTGCCATAGCATTCAACACCCTGTTCTTTGCTGAGACGTTCGCGGTCGATCTCATATTGCGGTGTCGGTTCGTTCTTGTATTGGGAATGGTAATCGTAATAAAAGATTTTATGGCTCTTCGGCCAGACCGTAAATCCACCCCCCTCCGGTGGCACATCGTCAATATAACCGACAGCACCGAGATGAAACGGGTGCGCGTCAACATGACACCCGATCGACTTCTTCGGGACATCGCCGTAAGGCAGGGTGCAATAGATACCACGCACACGGTCGGGTTGTGTCAAATTTCCTTCACCTAAAAATTGCTCTGCCATCCGCCAGACGTTTGGATCGGTAGCGAGCAGCTGAACCATCCAATCCTCGCCACCGGGTTCACGGAAATTCCAGCGGAATCCGCGTCGATGATTATTTCCGTCGGGGTTTTCTTCTTCTGGTGTGAAGGGACCAATCCAAGTGTCAGGATCCTCACGTTTGCGTCCTTCGGGTGCACCATCCCAGAGTCTTGCACGTGCCCGCTCCATCAATTCCGGGTTCAGGACGTTCCGTTTCACCAAATACCCTTCATTTCTGAAAAATTCAATGTCTTCCTGTGTAAGTTCAACCATTTTTAATTATTCCTTGCGGTTAAATGATGTGAGTTGGTGCGCTAACGTTCTTTGCTCGAATCCGCGCTCCATTTCATTACGAGCTACGCACTTTATCCTACGAAGACGAATCGTTGGACAACTTTAAGTGGACTTCGGATTTCACGTGCCTTTTTTTCAATCCGCTATGCCGAAAAAGAGCAGGCACATTACAAGAATTTTAAAGGAATTCAACGATTTTTTCAAGGAAAAGCAACAAATGGGTCATCATTCAGGCGTACAGCAAGCTTGGAGGGACAAATTTGACAACGCGCGGAATTTTAACTATAATGTAAGGCATGTCAAAACTCGTAGTTGCTCTACTGCTATTCATTGCCTATCCACTCCTCCTGTTTGCGCACCCAGAAGGCATGGGTGAACATGTCATTGAAGCTCACCGAATCGTGGGCAAACCCCCACAGATTGACGGGATACTCGACGATGCTGTATGGCAGCACGCAGAACCCCGTAGCGGTTTTGTTCAACTCGAACCCGCACGCGGGAATCCCGCCACTGACGATACAGAATTCCGCATCGCTTACGATGTGCATAACCTCTACGTCGCATTCCGATGTTACGATGCTGAACCCGATAAGATCGTCAATCGGATGACGCGACGCGGCGACATCTATGCCTCGGATGTTATTTCCTTTTTCATTGATCCACATCACGATCACCGCACAGGCTATAAATTCGCCACAAACCCAGCTGGAGTCCAGAGCGACAATTATCGCTATGAAGATACCCAACGCGACAGCAACTGGAAAGGGATTTGGTGGGTTGAAAGCAATATTGATGAATTGGGGTGGAGTGCCGAGTTCAAAATCCCATTCGCAAACTTCCGGTTCACCGATAAACCAACCCAGATTTGGGGTTTCGACATTGAGCGGGTGAACCGTCGGAAAAGCGAGGTCACGGTATGGAAACAATTGACACAAGCCGGTGTTGTCACGCGAATGTCCGATTTGGGGCACATCGTAGGCATTCAAGGCATCGAAACTGGAAAGAATTTTGAAATCTCACCCTATCTTTTAGGTGGAGGTATGGGTGCCGCCGATGCCAATTTAACGCGCCAACTCGGAACAGGTTTGGATGTGCAATACAGTCTCACGAGTGCCCTAAAGGCGAACGTTACCGTCAATCCCGATTTCGCACAAGTTGAAGCAGATCAACTGGAGATTAATCTGACCCGATTCCCGACACGTTTTCCTGAAAAACGTCCGTTCTTTGTTGAAGGAAACAGTTTTTTTGAAACGCCTTATGATCTGATGTTCAGTCGCCGTATTGGGAGTCGCGGGAATATCCTCTGGGGCAGTAAACTTACAGGTAAAGTCGGCGATTACTCTATCGGTGTTTTGGGAAATCAGACCGGTGAATTCAGGTTTTCTGATGGGACGCCCTCCGACAAGGAGGAGGCGTGGTTCTCTGCGATCCGTGTGAAACGCGACATCCTCAAACGCTCAAACATTGGGTTCCTATTCGTGAACAAGGAACAGCCCGGTAGTGAAAGATGGGATCACAGCCGAGTGGGTGGCGTTGATATGAACCTTGCTTTGGGTAAAACGTATCACCTTGCGGGACAATATGCGGGGAGTTTCCATCCGGGCGAAGATAGTGATAACTTTGCGTATACGGTTGACTTCGCACAGCGCAACTATCTCTGGAGCAGCGACATCGGATTTGAACGGGTCGCTCCGCACTTTGAAATTAATCAGACGGGGTTTCTACGAAAGGAACGAAACCGTGGTTGGCAACGTGTCTCTATGCGAAGTTCCTATTCTCCGCACTGGGGAAAGCACCAATTTTTTTCTCGTATAGCCGCTCGTCTCTCCCAAAGTCTTTATACACCGGCGTATTTTGCGGAGTGGAGAGCACGGAACCCAGCGTTGTCCCTCTCACCCGAATTTGATGAAGATTTACTCAGATGGAGTGCCGGTGTAGATGTTGGAATGGACTTCAGGGAAATCCTCTTGGATGACATTAATGTCTACTATACTCGAAGTCGGGAAGTTGAACTTACTGAAGTATTTACGGCAAATAGATATGGGTTTGAGATGGACACCAACTCCACATATCCAATTGCTATGGGTATCGCTATAGATTTCGCTGACTATTTTAACTTCGGACGGCAAAAAGCCGGTAAACAGCGAAGCCTCACACTTGAATCTACCATTCGTCCACGGAGCAATGTGTCCATAGAATTGGATAGCGGCTACGCCCAGAGTTTTGATTTAGAAGGTGCAATTGATGGCAGGTTTTTCGTCAGTTCATTGCGTACGACTTACCTGTTCACACGAGAGTCGTTTCTCCGAATGTTCGCACAAGCGAGTCGGGAACGCCCGTTTTCTATGGAAATTCACCAAACGTATCTACTCAGTCTTCTATTTGGCTGGGAATATAGCCCAAAGAGTCACCTTTTTGTTGCATATAACGAGGCTTGGGGCGATGCTTCTGCTGGGGCAGCCGCTGATCGCGAGTTACAACTGGAAAACCGTGTCATTGTCATCAAAGTGACGTATCTCTATAATCTATAAATGAATCCTTAAAAATTGTAATAAAAAAAATAAAGGTGTGATATAATAAAGTCGTCAAGTACCCCCGAATGAATTCGGGGGCTTGTGAAAGCACACGAATGTTCGGGAATTTCTCGGGCTATGGTTCGTAACTTTACCTACATACCCCCGAGGGGCCCAGGCAGCCCACGATGTAGAACCTCAGACACTTCCGACGAAGGAAGTAGAACGAACGTTCCAAGTCCTCGAGTTACTTGGAAATGTGTGGTATGCGAAAAATCGCCATTTCCATAGGGATAGTATAGCATTTTTAACACGCTGTGTCAATAGAAAAAGAAGGCGGTGTTTCCACACCGAATATAAGAGATGAAAGATTTTTTATTGCTATTCTTCAACGTTTTACTCACGGTCATTGGGCAGATTTTGTTTAAACACGGCATGAACACGATTGGTCGTATCAATAGCCTACGCGACGCTATGGGTAAGTTGATGCAAGCATTTCTGAACCCCTATGTTCTCAGTGGAATCGCTATATACGGCTTTACAACACTCGTCTGGCTGATTATCCTGTCGCGTGTTAAATTGAGCATTGCGTATCCGATGTTGAGTTCTGGATATGTACTGTCAATCCTGTTTTCTTGGATGTTGTTCAAGGAATCTGTCCCTAAGATTCGCATAATAGGTGCTCTGGTCATCTGTATCGGGGTCTATCTTGTGGCACAAGGAGAGTCTTAATCGATGGTAGAGCCGGCAAACGCTCGTGTCACCGCCAGCAATTCTGGAAGTGCGGAAGGTAAACCTGCGACGCGTTCTTTCGTTGCGATGGTCCTGTCCGCAATACTTCCAGGACTCGGTCAGTTGTACTTAGGCCAATTTCCAAAAGCGGTTGTTCTTTTTCTCATCTTTGCTTCTGCACTCGGTATTTTCTATCTCAATTCACTACCCGTAACGGGATGGGATGATTTAATGCGGTTCAAACCTGCCGCGAAGGATAACACCTCAACAGACACGGCACAGGAGCCTTATTCAATTCACATCTGGACGTTCGACGATGGCGAAAAGTTGATGTACCGCCCCTCTTGGAAACTGAAAATCAGTGCATCCGTCCAAGGGATTTTATGTTGGCTCTACGCTGTTGGCGATGGATGGCGAGGCAGGCGTAGAAACCGACGGTAAGTCTGTAAACCAGATAACCCTGGTCCGAAATGGAGAATGGATGGAGGGTGGACAGAATCGTATTTTGAGTGATACCGAAAACGTAGCCTGCAACAGCGGCGCAGGCGACTCTACGGAAAAGCACGTGAAGCTATCAACCCGCCTGACCGAACCGCAAGGAATAATTAAAAAACGGAAAAGCACGTGAAACTATCAACCTACCTGATCGAACCGCAAGGAATAATTAAAATTCTTCTTGTTATCTTGGTGATTGGATGCCAGGATGATACGGCAGTCCTGAAAAAGAGTGAAGAACTTCTGAGTGCTGGAACGCCACAAGCGGCGGTGGAAGGGCTGGAGACTTTCATCGAAACGGCACCTGAGAATCCGAAGGCACGGATGTTATTGGGGAAAGCCTACAATGACTTGGGACGTTACAACGACGCTGTTATGGAGTTGCAAAAGGCTTCACAACTTTATGCCGCACAACCCGAAGAACGGATTGCAGCACGAATTGAATTGGCACGTACCTATTTAAAATTCGGTGATAGAAGTTCCGCTTTTCGTGTGCTCCGACTCGTTCAACGCAGTACGCTGGATCCTGAGATCTTGCGCCAGATCATCGAACTTGTGGGAGACAGTTATCATACAAAGCGGTTGACCCGTGGCGATTCAGATAACTATTCACCCACCTTCTCACCGGACGGCACACAAATTGCCTTTGCATCCTTTCGACTCGATAACGGCGAAATTTATTTAATGGACTTAAATGGGCGTATTCAACGGCGTGTAACCTTCACGACAGATTTCAACGATAGTTCACCGGCATTCCTCAAGACCCCACATTATCTGTTTTATAGCAGCGAACCGAAGTCATCTCGCGAAGTTAAAGTTGTCATCCAGAGCAGCGGCTCCACGCCGATTTACGCCGGATTCCATGTAACACATATTCATAGCAAAATAACGCGAACCGTTTTACCTGTGAGTTTCGGTGCCCGTGTGCCGCGTACATCACCTGCTGGAGATCAGGTTGTTTATGAATCCAACGTAGATGGAAATCTGGAATTATACCTCCTCAATTTAGCAGGACTGGATCTGACGCAACTCACACCAGAAGACGTTGAACCGAAACGTATCACCTTTAACGAAACCGATGACGGAAGCCCGGCATTCTTTCCGGACGGAAAGCGCATTGTATTTGTCTCCTCTCGAAACGAGTTAAACCAACTTTATACCATAGACATTGACGGAAAAAACGAAAAACATTTCAACCCGAATCGCTATGGTTGCTACAATCCTACAGTGTCGCCTGACGGAAAAACGATTGCGTATGTCTCCGCGAGGGAGGGGGACTGGGAGATTTATCTCATTGATGCAGATGGGAAAAATGAACGGCGGATCACCAGCGATATCGGCAGGTCTATTCAACCCGCCTTTTCGCCCGATGGACGCTACCTCGCGTATGTTTCTGATAGGAGCGATACTTTCCACATCTATCTGATGTTTCTCGACAAACCCGTCACTCGTCAGGATTTAGCCAAACGTCTTTTTAACTATTAAATCTGGGCAAACTTTCAAATCACAGACCACGTCGCTTATCCGCAGGGGAAAATAAAAAAATGATCCGAGTAACCAAACCGGAAGGCTTCGGCAACATCCAATTAGAGGAAGTGCCGATACCAGAAATCAATGCACAACAGGTTCGGGTACAGACGGACACGACGTTAATCAGTCGAGGTTCCGAACTGTTTCGCCGATATATCCGGGAAGAGGCAGTTTCACCTTCAATTATGGGATACTCCCTTACAGGCATCGTGGATGCAGTGGGGGCAGAAGTGGAAGATTATAAGGTCGGTGAACGCGTCATGGTTGTAGCACCGCATGCGGAGTATGTCGTTGCTGAACCCGACGCAACTGATGGACGTATCGTTCCGCTCCTTGATGGCGTCAGTTTTGAAGAGGGAACATTTCTTCCGCTGGCAACCAGTGCTGTCGCCTGGTCAGACTCGTCTGGTGTTAAAACTGGAGATGCCGTTGTTGTTCTGGGACAGGGTTTGGTGGGAAGCCTGATGATGCAAGTCCTGCGAGGCTACGATCCCGAACAAATTATAACCGTGGACGCGCTGCCACTGCGATGCGAATTGTCGACAAAACTCGGTGCCGATATAGTCATCAATGCCGAGGAGGTAGATCCGGTGGAAGCAGTCTTGGAACTCACCGACGGCAAAGGCGCAGATCTCGTGATAGATTGCGTCGGTGGGTACGCCGGGGTTAAATCGTTCGAGCAGGCACAAGATATGACACGGCGGTTCGGTATTATCCAACTCATTGCCCTCTACCAGCAAGCACCCTTACCTTTACATTCCTCGAAAATGATGAGCAAACGTCTCGTGGCAGGTATCTTAACGGACGAACCCCGTTCTCAGATTGTGGCGCGTGCTTTGCAAAAGATACAAAACAGCGAAATTCACGCAGCTGAAATGATTACCCATCGTTTCCACTACACAGAGGCGAAAGATGCGTTTGACCTTCTCTGGAATACTCCCGGTGATGCACTCGGAGTCCTAATAAAATGGCAGTAGATCCCCTTCCACGAGAAGTTGATTTCCGGACGGAATTGCGCGGTGAATCTATCGCATTTTCTGCAACGTGGGGGCTTTTTTCGCCAAAAGCGATTGATGCAGGAACACACCTGTTGATTGAACACCTGAATATTCGAGAAGGCGATATCTGTCTTGATCTCGGATGTGGATATGGTGCTATCGGTATCACGCTCGCCAAATGCACACAGACGGCAACCGTCTATATGGTGGATAAGGATTTCGTAGCGGTTGACTACGCCCGTAAAAACGTGAAACAGAATCAGCTCCAGAATTGTCACGTCCTTCTGAGCAACGGTTTTAGCCATCTCCCCGATATTCAATTCGACCTAATTGCCTCTAATCTACCCGCCAACGTCGGTAAGGAACTCCTACAGATTTTTCTGACTGATGCGAAGCGGCGCCTCAAACCCGACGGACGAATTTACGTTGTTACCATTTCAGGACTCCGAGCGTTTATCAAGCGTAACTTTCTGAACATATTTGGGAACTATCAGAAGGTCAAACAACGACACACCCATACGGTCGCTATGGCGACTCGCGGATGAGGGAGTGGACTTGACATAGGCACACCCATCAGGTATAATTAATATTGCGAATAGAGTTTTGTAGTTGTTGATTCCGCACGTGAAAACGTGAATTCGTAGTATCAAAAACCGAGCCTGTAATGGAAAGTGACTCTTGATTATAAACTTTTTAGTAACATATCCCTTCACTTACCCGCAAGGAATAATCAAAAATTTAAAGTCTTATCATCTCTGCCGTTTTGCGTTTGCATGCATGGCAGCGATATTTTTTAATATTGGCTTGCAAGCCGCTACACCAGCGGGTGCTGCGAACGAAGGACAAAGCATATTCGAGAACATGCTAAACCATCCGCAAGAGCATTGGTATAACCTTACCTTGATGAACACCAAGATCGGCTATATGCACACGTCTACGAAAAAAACCGAATATCAAGGTGAACAGGTAGCTCGGAACAAAACCGATATCGTTATGAACTTTAAGGCACTTGGGACTGACATAACCGTTGAAATTACCCGTGTTGAATACATAGGTCCCGACTTAATGCCGCTCCATTTCCTCTCGACCTCTAATGAATCTGGTTTAAAACAGATCGAAGGACGGATTGTAGATGGAATTGCCCACGTTAAAACAACACTCAATGGTGAAACCACCGAGTCAGAGATTCCGGTGCCATCCGACACTGTTTCTGAGCATACAGGCGTGGCATCGCTCTTAGCCCAAAAGGCACTTAAAACAGGCGATAAACGGACCTTTCACGTGTTCGTCTTTGATCTCTTGAAGCCTGTGAAAACGGAGATTGAGATTTTAGGGGAAGAGAATTTTACCTATCAAGCCGAGGAGAAGTCGGTCTATGTTCTGAAGCAGACGATGGACATGATGAATGGCGTTACCGCAAAGTTGTGGATTGATACCGATGGCGTAAATTATCGAACAGAAGTACCGTTAATGGGACTTTCCATGGTAACCATGAAAACCGATAAGGAAACTGCCCTTAGCGGTATCGAAGAAGTTGACGTTGTTTTGAAAACCCGTATCCTTCCCTCCGGCAGACACCCTGAACCAAGATCAGAACACCTTGAAGCAGAAGTAAAGCTCTCAACGGGAAATATTACTGAAGTTGTTATGTCCACCCGCCGACAGAAACTCGAGGCAAACACTGCGCATATTGCTAAACTCTCCATTCAGGTTCCAACGATTGTCGCCGAAGACTGCCCGAATCTCCCTATTCAGAATACAGAAGGTGAATTCCTGACAGTGAGTGCCTATATTCAAGCCGATCACCCTGACATTCAGGCAAAGGCTGCGGAGATCTTGGAGAACGAGATTAATTCATGGCGTGCCGCGGAAAAATTGTGTCGGTGGGTTTATGCCTCCGTTAACGACAAAAGGATGAGTGGAGGTTTTGCTTCGTCGTTAACAGCACTACAGACGCTCTCTGGAGATTGCACGGAACACACGGTGCTATTTATCGCTCTGGCACGTGCTGCTGGCATTCCCGCACGAATCTGCTCTGGCATCGTATTCGCAAAGGATGCCTTCTATTACCACTTCTGGCCCGAAGTGTATGTCGGGAAATGGGTCCAAATGGATCCGACGTTGAACCAGGTTATTGCTGATGCCAACCACATTCAACTCGGTGGAAGCATCCTGGAGACGGACAATCTTATGGAATACGCCACAGATGTTTTCCATACGCTCAATCAACTTGAAATTACCATTTTCTAATTTACCTTGCGGATAAGTTTCACCATAACAACTCAAGAATTGTGCGAATTCCCAGACCCAGTCGCGATTTAATCGGAAACCCGCAAGGACAACGGACGCAGCGGCCCAGGAGGCCATAATTAAAAATTGGCATTTCTCAACCCACTTTTTCTCCTTGGACTCCTCGCCACTGGTATTCCATTAGTCATTCACCTCTGGAACCGTCGTCGTATTGTGACTGTTGATTTTAGCAGTCTAATATTCATCACGGCGGCACACCGCGAAAACGCACGTCGATTCCAACTCCGTCAGTTTCTCATTTTACTCCTACGCATGGCAATTATAGCGCTCATTGCACTCGCTTTGGCACGTCCCTTTTTGACACTCGGATTGCCAGTCGCGTCCGTGCGAGCAAAGACAGATGTGATTATCGTTTTAGACAACTCTTACAGTATGGCGTATCAAGACATCAATGGCATAAGACTCGATAAAGCGAAAACGCTGGCAACTGACATCATTGACACCCTGCGGCACGGCGATAGAGCCTCCCTTATATTAATGTCAGACATCCCGAACCCTGTCTTTCGGCAACTCACGCCCGACATTGAGAGCGTTATCGCAGCGATTAACGATACAGAAACTTCCTACCGCACCACGAATGTTCAACCCAGCCTTGAACTCGCCCACGAAATCCTTACTGAATCAGAACAATTGAACAAAGAAATCTATCTAATTTCGGACTTCGCCCAAAACGGATGGAAAAACTGGAATAGACTTCCAAATCGTTCTGACGCTCGCATCTCTCTGATTCCGGTTGCAGAAGGTGAAGCGCATAACATAAGTATTAAAGAAATTCGTCCGTCTAATCAACTAATAGGCGTGGATTTGCCGTTTCAATTGAATGTGACGACGGTGAACCATTCAGTAGCACCTTTGGATCAAAATATACTGACACTATTTATTGAAGGCGAGAAACAAAAAACAATGAGTTTTTCTGTGGCAGCGAACGAATCGCTGAACACCACTTTAACATACAACTTTTCTACACCCGGCACGCATATCGGTTACTTCACACTGACAGACGATCGCCTTAATATTGACAACCAGCGTTATTTCGCCTTGAAGGCTCTCGGTGAAGTGCGTGTGCTTTGTGTGGGGGAACAAACGGAATATCTAACGTTAGCATTAAATCCACGTCCACATAGTGGTCAGCGGTCAGTCGTCAGCCGTCAGAAAGAGAGTCTTGTGGAAACCGATGAAAAGGATAGCAACCGCCACAACGATCAACGGATTGTTGATAGCCGGTTGCTGACCGCCAATGTAATGATTCTACCAACGCAATGCACACCTGATGAATTTGTAACCTTCCCGTTGGACGACTATGATGTTATTGTACTTGCGGACGTGCTGACAGTATCGCGTCAGATGCGTGCGCAACTCCAGGAATTCACCCGCCACGGCAAAAGTATCATTGTTTTCGTGGGTGCCCACAGTGACGTCGCAAGTTACAACGAACCTGATAATGTGTGGTTACCTGCCCGACTTGGGAGTCCACTGACATGGACACCCCCACAGCGAGTGCAGGCATATGAGGGAACGCATCCTATCTTTGACATCTTTCCAAGTGATGGATTCTCTATGCAGTACGCGCCACAGTTTTACAACGGTGTCGCATTACAGCCTTCGTCGGAGTCCAACGTGATTGCACGCTTCGGTGACGATACACCCTTTCTCGTTGAGCGGCGTCAAGGGGCAAGTACCGTACTGCTTTATAACTGTGGTTTAATAGCGGTCAGTGGTCAGCAAGAGCGTGTCACTTCACCCGAAAACCTCTTAACCGACAGCCCTTACACAAATGACTTGCTCGTTAACCCGTATTTCCTTCCGATGCTTCAACAGAGTGTGCTTTACACGACAATAGCCAGCAACCATCTTTTAACATGGGGCGGACATATCGGTGATACCTATACGGCACATTATCCTCGGAGTGCGGGTGGAAAAGCGTCTATTCGTTTAATGACGGTCAGCGATCAGCAAGAGGGGATAGGTTCACCAGAAATCTCTTTACTGAGGACTGATGGTTTCCGAGAGTTTCCGACGGCCGTTCTTCCGATCTCCGAGGACGGCACCCTGCGGTTTCAGGATACAGAACGTCCCGGTATCTATCAGGTCGAGGTACGAACACAAGACAGGGTCCAACGCGACTTTTTTGCGGTTAATGTCGATACAACTGAAGCCGATTTAACGGAGATTCCGCTGGCGCAGGCAGCGGCACAAATCGGCGCGCAAACGACAGCCGCCCCGGAGAGCGAAGGAACAGCGGTAGCCGCTGATACCTATAACATGAAGCGACACGGCAGAGAAATTTGGGGTGAACTGCTCGTTTTGGTGGTCTGTCTTATGTTGCTTGAAAGTTTTCTTTCGAATCGCGAAAGCGCACTGACCGTAGGTGAATCATAATGTCAGATTTTTTGTATGTCACGCACCTGTTCCGGACTTTGTGCTTAATCGTTGTAATGGTAGTCAGCAGTCAGCAGTCAGCAGTCAGCAAGAATGGCGATCAGCCGACAGCGATCAGCCATCAGCAAGAGGATATCCTTAAACGAAAACCTCCTACCGAAAACCGAAAACCGAAAACTGAAAGCCAAGATGAGCCGAGCATTGTACGTAGCCTCGTAATTGATGGAAACGAATCGTTCCCTGAACAGCAAATCCGAGCACTCATGCGGACAGACGTATGGAGTGTTTACGACGAAACCGTCCTGAAAGCAGACCTTGAGGCGATTACACGTTTTTATCGGGAGAACGGGTACCGTTTTGCACGTGTAGATGAGGAGCAACTCTCTGTGAAGAAATTCGCAGATGGCGTTTATCTCGGCATTGAGATTGACGAAGGTCGGGTCGGTAACATCCTCGTCACTGGCAATATACGGACGAAAGAAGACGTTATCCGCCGCGAACTCCTATTTACAGAAGGTGAGGTTTACACGGCGGCGGATAGAGAGGAAAGCGAGCAGATTCTCCGGCGTAAGACTTATATTGGTGCCGCAAAGATTGATGCGCAATGGGATGAGCGGTCGAAATCCGTTACGATTCACGTGACGATTCGGGAACTCCTATCCTTCCCATTTGGAGCGGATCTGAACCTAAACAACCAAAAGCGGTATTGGCTGCTACAATTTCGAGAGCCGAACCTATTCGGATCGGGGCAAAGCACTTTATGGCGCTACGAACGGATTAGCGAAATCGGTGAAAAGACGCGGAGCCTTGTGAGAGGACGGTATAACAACCCGAGACTCTTCAATTCGTACTGGGGTTTTGATGGTGAATATATCCAGAAACGGGACGGTGATTCCTTGCTTGTGTTATTGGAGCGTCCGCAATATACACTGAAAAGTCGGTGGAGCGCAAGTGTGCGTTTTTCGGAATCGGTGAATCCGATATTCTGGTATGAGAACGCAGAGAAAACCGATATTCTTGAACAAAATCTACAGGGAATCTATGCGAACGTCCGACGATATTTCGGTGATAGACATCAACAAAATTATATAGGGCTATGGACTGCCTCACGACGGTTGAAATATGTGCCACTTGAAAAATTCAGGGCATCCGATGCGATGTTAGAGAATCGAGACATAAAACGGATCGGCTTCACCTTAGGGAGACAGCGCATTGCATATCACAAAGCTCGGTTCCTCCGACGAATGGGGCAAGAGGAAAATTTTCTCGTCGGCTCTCAATACGCCCTCTCTCTTGGATACGCTTCACCTTTATACGCATCGGACCGTTCGGAATCTTACGCAGAATTGGCTTTGGGATCGGGATGGATGCACGGAGATAGGTTCTTCAACCTCACAACATTCGCGTTTAGCACAAACTTCAGGACTCGGGTTGAACGCTCTATCCTCCAAGCACAAACTGCTTGGTTTTATACCGATGTATTCAACACGGGTGAGATTTATACACTTGAAACCGGTTTTAGAGAGAACGGTCTCTTCGATTTTCATCAGACGTTTGTCGCTCAGTTTAAAACGGAGATGCAGTTTGGATGGAGTGGACGCAGTCAGGTTCTCTTGGGGGCGTTCGACGGGTTACGCGGCTACGCCTATAGACAGTTTAGTGGTGAAAAAATGATGTTACTGAGCCTTGAAAGTCGAACCATCTTCGGTGGAACGGTGTTTCGTAAAGTAGACGAAGCACTGGCAGCGGTCGCAACGGCTGTGGCGCGTCCATTTAGCGATAGGCGCGTTCATCTCGGAGTTATGATAAGTGGCGTCGTGTTTGCAGATATTGGATACATCTGGAACGGCAAACACACCTTCAATTTAGCAAGCCCGAAGCGAAGCGTTGGGTTTGGGCTGCGTGGGAGTCTCTCTCAGTTTAGTGGAACAGGGATTCTACGGGTAGAATTCGCTTTCCCACTCGATCCGCCCTTTTCACCGTCGTTGAAGCCGCGGATTTTCTACGGTCAGGAGCGGGCCTTTTAATTGAGGTATCTCTGGACCGCTCTCTATTTCATTTTCCCGATGCCACCAAAAACGTAGCCTGCAACAACGGCGCAGGCGACTCTACGGAAAAGAACGTGAAACTATCAACCGACCTTACCGAACCGCAAGGTATAATTAAAAAAACCGAAAAGATCACATGGCGAGCTATCCTGTTAGGGGTGTTATCGCTTCCACTGAATATCTACCTCGTCGTTCAAACGGAAACGGTGTGGACAACACAATATCCCACCACGATGGCGATTTTCTTTAACGCCGTCTTTACCCTCTTCCTCGTCGCAATATTCAACCTATTCTTAACACGCCATCTCCCGAAATGGCAGCTCACACAAGCGGAAATGCTGACGGTATATCTCATGGTAACGCTCGCATGTGTCGTCTGTGGGCATGACCTTTTGCAGGCGACAATGTGTGTTTTGGGGCACGCGGCGTGGTTCGCTACGCCGGAGAATGAATGGCAAACGCTCTTTTTTCGCTACATCCCGGATTGGATCGCTGTAATGAATCGGCGTGCCTTAACCGGCTACTATGAAGGCACCTCAAACCTGTTTGAAATAGAGCATATTCAGGCATGGCTCACACCGGTATTAGCGTGGCTTGTGTTCTTCTCTGCACTGGCGTTCTCTATGATGATGCTCAGTGTCATCCTCCGTAAACAGTGGATCGAACACGAAAAACTGAGCTACCCGATCATCCTACTCCCTTATGAAATGACGAAGGATGCGGGTTTCTACCGAAACCGACTCCTCTGGATAGGTTTTGCTATCGGATGCGGGATCGATTTGCTCAATGGCATTAGTTTTCTTTATCCTTACGTGCCGAGCATTCCCATCCGCCACGATATTGGAATTTTGTTCACAGAAAAACCGCTGAGTGCTATCGGTTCAACCCCTATCCATCTGAATCCTTATGCCATCGGAATTGGTTTCTTAATGCCGCTGGATTTGTCGCTCTCTTGCTGGCTGTTCTACCTTTTCTGGAAGGTACAACTCGTCTTTGGCGCAATGACAGGGATGAATCAGACCCCAGGTTACCCGCACATTGATATGCAGTCGACGGGCGCGTATTTTGGCCTCTGCTTTTTCGCACTTTGGATAACACACAAGCACCTCTGGCAGGTGACACGCAATATCTTAGGTTTGAAAACGAACCTTGATACAACAAACGAACCGATGGGATACCGCAGTGCGTTTATTGGGTTCCTGCTGGGTATCGCAGTTGTGTTCGGATTTTGTCTGAAGGCAGGGATGTCGTGGTGGGGCGTCCTTGGGTTCTTCAGCATACAATTTATACTTGTTTTAGCGTTCACCCGGATGCGAGCGGAACTCGGAACACCGACGATGGATTTCTATCGTGCCGGTCCTGGACTCTTCCTTACTTCACTGGTTGGTTCCAGAAAGATCGGTGCCCCAACGCTAACAGGGTTCGCTTTCCTCTACGGATTTACCCGTAATTACCGTTCGCAACCGATGCCGAATCAATTGGAAGGCTTTAAACTCGCTGATAGAGGTGGAATCAACGTTCGTCAGATTCTTTGGGTGATGTGGGGTGCGACGGTCATTGGACTCATGATTGGGTTCGTTGCGTTCCTTCATGCGGGCTACCTACACGGTAATCTCGGAACCTGGCGTGGACAAGAAGCTTTCAGCGATCTACAACGCTGGTTAACGCTCCCAAATGACACAGACTGGGGACGCATGGGATTTTTTGGCTTCGGTATTACCCTGACGCTCACGACGCTCTTTATGCGTCTGCGATTTATTTGGTGGCAGTTGCATCCGCTGGCCTATCCGCTCGCTGGCAATTGGAATTTCGGTCGGCTTTGGTTTCCCGTGTTTGTTGCATGGCTGCTAAAATCGATACTGATTCGCCACGGCGGGATCGGCGCGTATCGCCGAACACTGCCACTGTTTTTAGGAACAATGCTCGGCGAATTCGTGATGGGAAGTATATGGGCAATTTTAGGACTGTTTCTCGGGCAACGGATGTACTCGTTTAAGCATTGGTAGGATAGTTATCGGTTCGGATTTTTTCAAAAATCCGAACCGATAACTACTAAACTTCTTTGTTCTGCTCGACCTGTTGTGTCCGGATCTCTTGGAGTATCTCGACAACGGTCTCCATTTGCCCTTCAAGCTTGGCAATACGTTGTTCAACAGATGGCGCGTCCTCATCCTCGTCTGAGATGATCTCAACGGTTTCAGGGGCATCAGCGTTATTTTCTTGGGTTTGGCTGCCCCATATATCTTTGAGGAAGGAGGGCATTGATTGCCGCACAACTTCACTGACATCTTTCAACTCATTGCCAATCGTTTTCTTGACGTGTTCGAAGTCAACAAACTCATCGGCGCAACTTTCTTTTACGTAGGCGGCGACTTGATGACATGCAAAGCAAATATCGCCAAGAGATGCCTCATCGTTCTCCAAAGGTTCAAACAGACCCTCGGGCACTGCACCGAGATCAGTCAAAAGCTCAAGTGCGTTGTTAAATTGCCGAGCGCATCGCTCCTCACTTCCTGAAAATTGGTCGGTAATCGCTGAGGTTTCGATGATACGTGCGGTCATTTCCAATAGCCGCAGAATCTGGCGAATTTCCTTTTGCCGACGGATTTCCTTCTGGGCTTCGCGTTCGTTAGACATGATTTTCTCCTATTTCTGTGGATTTGCCTATATAGAGTCCCTTAAGACTGAAAAGGATAGTAGAATAGTTATCGGTTGTCAGTTGTCAGCTGTCGATTAAGAGAATTTTTGGAACAATCTCATGGCGCTTGAAGATTCCAAACCGGGGGAGGTTGTTACCAGAAATCTCTCGACGCTAAACCAATAAGTAATAACCATTAACCAATAACCAATCTGACTATTGGGTTTGCCTATATAGAGTCCCTTCAGGCTAAAAGGGATAGTAAAAAATGGGGAAGCCCTAAATGATCCTATGACTCTTCCGATTTTAACTCAGCGACATTTCGGCGGATTTTAATCGCCGCCTTAACGATATCTTCTATGTCCTCTTCACTCGCCATCAACACATTTTGGCTTAGAGAGAGACCTGTTTGACATATCTTTTCAGTTTCAGGGCACTGTACATCCTCATAATTGAGATCCTGACCGAAAAGATTAGAGGCGAGAAAGTCGGCTCGATACATAGGGGTCGTATACCAATATCCCATCGGTATCCCTTCGGCGCGCATTGCACGGAGAAACGTCTCACGTGATATGCCTTCAAACTCCTCAGAGTCAAAGATCGCCTTATAGCCGTGACACCCGCCACGCGTGGCACGCGGGTCAAGTGGTGTGACAATGATACCCGGAATCTCGCCAAGCCAACCATCTAACCATCGCATGTTTTGATGCCGATGGTTGGTTTCAGCCTCAAGTCGTGTCAAACGGGAGAGGAGTAACCCAGCCTGCCACTCTGTCATTCGGAAGTTGCCCCCAAAAGGTTCTGCCTCTCCAAACTCAGCGTCAGGTAGCGTGCGACCGCAGTTATGGAGTGCATAAGCACGTTCGTAGAGTTCCCGGTCGTTCATGAGGACAATGCCACCTTCGCCCGCACAAAGGTTTTTGGATGACTGGAAGCTGAAGCATCCAAAATGTCCCCAGCTCCCGACCCCGCGTCCGCGCCATTCCGCGCCGTGCGCTTGCGCACAATCTTCGACAATCCCCAGGTTATGCCGATTCGCGATGTCGATAAGCGCGTCCATATCTGCTGGATATCCGGCGATGTGAACCGGTAAAATTGCCTTTGTCTTTTCCGTTATCGCGGCTTCAACCTTTGAAGGATCCAACAGAAAACTGTCTGGTGCAGTGTCCACAAAGACCGGCGCGGCGTGCGTCATCAGGATCGCGACGACCGTTGCCTGAAAGGTATAGGGTGTGGTGATAACCTCATCGCCCGGACAAACTCCCGCTGCCTTTAGGCCGATATAGAGTGCTGAAGTACCGCTATTGACGCAAACGCCATAGTTCGCACTTTGGAATTCAGCGAACTGCTGTGCAAATTCTGGAACCTTCGGTCCGCCAACACCCCATTGTCCACTTTTGTAAATAGTTTCAAATGCTTCGATATCGGCAGGATCCTGCGTGGGCCATGTCGGATAGGAATTCGTGCGAACAGGTTCACCGCCGTTGATTGCCAATGTTGCCATTTTTTAATTTTTCCTTGCGGTTAAAAGTCGTGAGTTTGTGCTTTACAGTTCTGTTCTCGAATCCGCTCTCCATTTCATTACGAGCTACGCGCTTTGGAATTGTACCAAGAATCTATGGGTAAGTCAATATCGATCCGCTATCGCCGAATGTACTCCTGCAAATCTGGGAACCCCGCTCTACTGATTACCTCTTGCAGGCGGCGTTCTACACGTCCAGACTCAGTTTCAGCGATTAATGCCTGTAGGACCTCCAATGCTTTTCTTTCCAATTCAGCGTCAATCGCTCCATTCTGAACGGCTTCTTCAAACTCGTCCTCGTCCTGAATTTCGTAGGTGCCATCTGGATTTATCCAAAGATCCAAAAACAGATCGGTTATTTCGAAAAGATTCAGTTTTCCGTTTGCATCCACACGCCGCTTGACGGGTTTCAGAACATCGCAGTAATAGCCGGTCCACTCGTTTTCCAGATTATAGACCTTGCCGACATCATACCATAAACCTGTAAACACAAACCAGACCGCGGCGAAGTTATCCGCCAAAACCGTTTCACCGTTCTGAACTATAGGTGAGGACGGCTTAACCCGTTGGGACGTAACAATGACCTCGTTGTCGAGGTAAAGTAATTCCTGTTGAAAGTGATTGACTCGATCCGGAGGTCTTTTATAGGTAAGTGTTACTGTTTCCATCTTTTTAACTTTCCTTGCGGTTCGTTCAGATGGGTTGGGGGTTAAAAGTTGCTCTCCGTATATCCGCTTTCCATTTCATTTTTTCTAATTTTCCTTGCGGTTCGTTCCGGTGGATTGGGGCTTGAAAGTTGCTCTCCGTATATCCGCTTTCCATTTCATTCCAAGCTGGGTGCTCTTTAATTTTCTCATGCATCGTTCTGCTTCTTCCAATAATTGGGTCTATGCTGAACGGTATGATGCAATTGCCTCACGGAAGGCTTTAATGTGTGTCGGTGTTGTCCCACAACACCCACCTATTAAGTAAGCCCCTGCCTCCATGAGTGCTGGAACATGGCTTGCCATCTCTGTTGGAGTCTGCGTATAGACGGTTTGATGGTTCTCATCAAGCTTCGGCATACCAGCGTTGGGATACGCCATCATCCGCTTACCATCGATTCCTATTTCGGTGAGTACCGTGTGCAACTGCTGGGTTCCAGCAATCGCATAAGGCATTCCGGTATGTTCATCACGTCTGGATTCAGCCCCGCAGTTCACGCCGAGGATACTCACGGATTCCAACAGCGAATCTCCATTCGAAAGTTCGTTGTTCATGAGAATATCAATCAGATCCGCGGGAGAATTTCCCCAGTCCGTTCGGTAGATAACCTTGCCGGTGCGTCGTTCTTTCGTCCATTTGTAAGTCATGTTCACCGCGATAGGGATACCTGTCTCACGGGCAACGTCCACAGCAATCGCTGCTTCTTTCGCAGAGAACATCGTTTCCAAGCAGAGGAAATCCACGCCTTCTTCTGCGAGGGTATGGATGACTAATTTGTGCGCCTCTCTCGCATCGGCATTTGGGATGCCGAAGGTGGTATCGCCGCTATCGGCTTCAATCGCGCCCGGAGAAGGTCCCACAGAACCAGCGATGTAGGCATCTTTTCCGCTCTGTGCAACAGCCATTTTTGCGTGTTGGACAGCGAGGCGTATCAGCCGTTTCGCATCGGATACGTTTTGTCCTGCCATCTCTAAGTGGAGCGGAGATGCCACGAACGTGTTTGTCCCAATCGCCTCGGCACCGGCATTAATATAATCCGAATGAATGTCAATAACAGCCGTGGGATGTAGATCATTGGCAAGCGCACTGTTAGCGAGTTCTATATCCCGTGCGAATAACTGTGAACCGAAGCCGCCGTCGTATAAAATCGGTTCTTCAGAGCTCAAGCGTTCTCGAAAGTTTTTAATTTTACCTTACGGAGGAACGACGAGCGTTAGGACTTTAACGTACGTTCCTTAAATCCGCCCTCCATTACATTGTTGTTGGCATTGGCTTAAATTGACAGCCTTCCACGAACACATCAAAGAAATCAGGGGTCGTCTCCAACTCAATATGTTCAATATTGTTAACAAACGCTTCAATATCGGTGCGTTTTTTCTCGGAAAGCAGGACAGCTGTCGCACCTGCGATTGCGGCGTTACCAATCTTGACGACGTTCGCTTCTGGGACGGGTGCGAGAAATCCGATGTCAATCGCGTCCTGTAGGTTGACATAATTGGCAAAACCACCTGCTAAAAAGAGTTTCGTAACGTCTGTTGGAACGCAGCCGAAGTGTCGCAGAACAATATATTGTCCACAGTAATTTGCCGCCTTCGCCTGTGCCAAATTGCTGGCGTCCTCGCGTGAGAGGGTGATACCGTGTTCCGGCAACACAGACATAATGCGTTGCTTTCTGTCCGCAAAAACGCCTTTCGGACTCATCTGATCATTCCGACGTAGCTCAGCGAGGAGTGAAATCAATCCAGAACCGCATAACCCCTGTGGTGTTTCATTATCAATTGTCTCACAATTGAACTGACCATCGTTCCACTTCACGGACTCAATGGCACCTGGATAAGCAGGCATTCCGTATTCAATGCCACCCCCTTCAAATGCGGGACCCGCCGGACATGACGCGGCGACCATTCGTTTCGCATTGCCGACGACCACTTCTGTATTCGTCCCAACATCGACCAACATGATGATCTCGTCCTGTGAAGGTATATCAATTGAGACTAAATCCGCCGCAACATCAGCACCGACATGGCTGGCAATCAAGGGCAAGCTATAGACCATCGCCTTCGGATTCGCGCGGATCCCCAAACGACGTACTTTTTCAGTGAGAGACGTGGTTGAACGGGTTCCCTCCCGATACGCATGTTCAATCAGTGATTTATACGGCTTTTGCCCAATGCTCTGAACATCATGCTTGAAGAAAATATCGCGCATTGTTGTGTTACCAGCAACAACGATTTCATAAATCTCTTGGCGGACGAAGTTGTGACGTTCACACATCTCCAAGATTTCGCTGTTGAGTGCGGCAATCAGTGAGCGGCGCAGTTCCCCCTGAAATTCGCCATCGTAGGAGATACGATTCATGATGTCGCTTCCACCGAAACGCTGCGGGTTTTCAAAGGAACTGACAGAAACCGTCTCCCCGTTCTCTAAATCGACCAGATTCGCCACTACTGTCGTTGTTCCGATATCCAACGCGAGTCCATAGAGGTGTCCTCGGTAACGGTCAATCGGCTCATTATTGTAATAGACAACGCCATCACGATGGGTAACACGCGGATCTAATTCTGACCCATCGCTATCTGTCGGAACGGTATGCGTCAAGATCCTTGGTACGCGTCGAAGGGGTGTGAATTCGATGTCTTTGTCAATATCAAGAACGATGGCTTGGCAGGCGAGGCGGTAGGGGTTGGGTAACCCAGCCCCTACGAGAAAGGCTTCTGCTTCATTTGGAGGTCGGAGACTGTCCATACCGCGCTGAATCTCAACGATACATTCGTGGCACTGCCCGGTTCGGAAACAGGAGGTGGGTACTTGGACGGTTAAATCGTCAGCGTAGTCAAAAATAGTTTTCCCGGGGGTGAGTTGATAAGCTTTTCCGTCGCATGTGATTGTGCCGGTGTTGTGTGTTTCTGCTGTTGGGTCGGGTGCGTCAGTCTCCCACGCACTGCGATAGTCCAACTTATCGTCCCCAGCGCATAAAAGTCCGGTCCCTTCATCAATCTTGCGTTGGTTTCGGCAACCGAACTTCGCTGTACACTGGTCGAAGCGATTTTTGTAGGGACACCGATACGTCGCTTGTTCATCGGCGTGTACAACGAGATCTTCAAAAATTTGTGTAATTTTACTGAGGCGTTTCTCGTATTCAGCTTTATCTATTTTCTTTACCACTCTTCGTCGGTCTCCTCAAGAAATTGCTTAGCAAGTGCTACGCATGCCAGGGCATCTTTGCCATACCCATCAGCACCCATATCATCCGCAAATGTTTGTGTGACGGGAGCACCCCCTACCATAATTTTGACTTCTTCCCGCAAGTCTTCATCGATAAAAGCGTCAATAGTCTTCCCCATGTTCGGCATTGTCGTTGTTAGGAGTGCCGACATCCCCAAGACCGGTGCTTCGTACTCTTCAACGGCGTCAATGAATTCATCTTCAGAGGTATCAACCCCTAAATCGTGGACCACAAAACCTGCCCCACGCAACATCATGATACACAAATTCTTACCAATATCGTGAAGATCGCCCTTGACGGTTCCCATAATCACTGTGCCGATCGGCTCGATACCTGAATCCGAAAGAATCGGTTCGATATGCGCCATTCCCGCTTTCATTGCACGGGCACACGCCAAGACTTCTGGCACAAAAATGAAGTTTTCCCGGAACTTAATGCCAACGATCCCCATCCCCGCAATAAGTCCGTCATCCATAATCTCTAACGCCTCTGTGCCTGCTTCCAGTGCTTCTTCCGTTAATTCATCAACGGTGTGATGATCGCCGTCAATAAGCGCAGCAGCGATGGTTTGCATAGCAGGGGTCGCTTCTGCAAAAATATCAATAGTACGTGCTATCTCATCGGGTTCTTCCAAGAACTCTTCGATCTCTTCCCGGATGAATTCGTTCGCAATGTCATTAATAGATGCCACGAGTGTTGAAGCCCTCCTCAAAGATATAATAGTAACACACCCGCGAGAAAATAGCAAATGAAATTTATATTATAGTAAAGTCGAAAAATAAATAGACACCTTGTAGGGGAAACCGGTCTTGTACCTGCCCGCCAATACACAGGTCCATAATGTCCATTTAATTCTAAGATCCACTATAAGATTAATGCAATAATCAGTTTTAGATTTCCTATAATCAAGAAAGTCACTGGCTTAATCAGCCGATGGCTGTCTTGTCTTCCGATTGCAAGGTTTAGTAAAATAGAACTTACACGAAATTGATAGGCGCGCCTTGATGAAGTTTCAATCAATATTTCGGTAATTCTGTGAGGGAAGTTTTCAATCAACAAAGATATATAATCCTGAAAATCCTTGAAGATCGAAGAAGCCTGATTCAGACAATTATCATTCCACATTACCGAATTAAATTCTGAATCTTCATGAAAGCGCGCCTATTAACGAAAGATGACTGATGGATTGCGTCAATGCCCCTTAATTTTTCTCTCGGTGCGCTTGCAAGAGGGCATTGATCTTGTCGAGAAATTCTTGTGAGTAGATCTCACCGACGAGTGCTTTGTGGGTTTCTGTAGCGATGGCGTCCCAGGCCTCCCGGGAATCGTCCTCGAATTCAACCACTTCAATGCCAGCCTTCTTTTGCAGTGCCTCAAGAGCCCGTTCATTATCCTTGCGGATCGCCTGAATTAAATCGGCCTGATGTGCGTCCGCGACTTCACGCACAACCTTCTGCTGCTCCGGCGAAAGTTCATCAAACTTTTCCTTTGTTATGACTGTTGCACCGACACCAACACTGACAGGGAGGTTCGTCATATATTTGAACTTGTCGTGCCATTGTAGCGCGATAGTGACATACGGAGATGCCGCTAAGGTGTTGATGTGTCCTGAGTAGAGCGAAGATAGGACCTGTGTAACCTCTCTCGGCACAGTCGCAATCTCAGCGTTTTTGTAAAATTCGAGCCCAATTCTATCGGTTGTACGCGCCCACATCTTGACGTTTGGAGATTGAAGGTCGGCAATAGTGCGGATAGGTTGATTGCTGAATATATAATAGAAGCCGAGGTCTCCCATACCGAGTAGGACATACCCGGCATCCATAAATGCTTTATCAAGATCTTCACGGAGGTAGTCACGGACGTAGTCAAGTTCTTCGTAGGTTCTGAATATTCGAGGGAGTTGGAAAATCAGGACCTCTTCCTGTATCTCACCAAGACCCGTAGCCGTCATAGCACCGGCATGGATCAATCCTGCTCGCATCTTACGGATAACGTCAAGTTCATCTCCTTGTACCCCATTCGGATAGATACGGAGTCGGAGATCGCCATCTGTTTTGGCGCGAATTTCTTTCCCCATCGCCTCAAAATTGTTCATCCATGTGGAACCCTTTGGCGCGAGCGTTGCGAACTTAATAGATTCGGCATCAAGATGCGTTATGGGTAGACAGAACATTCCGAAAATCAATAGAAACACGCTCGCTAATTTAGCAGCGTGTGCTGTATAGTCTGTTTTCTTATTCTTCATTATTCAATCTCTCCTTCCTCCATTTCTGGATCAAAAAGGTCATCAACCTGGTCGAGCAAGCGTTTCGCACGCGATTTCGCCAAGGAAGTCGCGGCTTCCTCGCCAGGATAAATGTCCGAGGGTGCGTCAAGGACTTCTTGTAACGACTGTTTGAAAAGCGTCACATCCTGTGTCGGATAAGCATAGTAACGTGCGAGATAAAGTTTGCTCATCAAAAACTTGCCCTCATTAATTTCGTCGACATGCGCGATGTGTTCCTTTGCCTTCTCTGGATCTCCGCCGATGGATATCGCTCGATCACCGTAATAGACAGCATAAAATAGATGTGCGCTCCCGAAGTAGAAGTCTGCTTTCAATTCAAGCACACGTCCCATCATCAGTTCCACTCGCGCCAAGTCAATCACTTGCATCGGATCATCTTTCTGGAGACTAATGCCGCGTGCGATCGAATAAGCCGCCCAAAATAGCGGTTCGACATCCTTCTCTTTTAACTTCTGAAGTGCCTTTTCAAACACAGTCATATCGACAGTTCTTATCTCTTTGAAGGTGTTATCGGATTTCGCTAAAGCCTTGATCGCGTATCCTTCAGAACGTATATAGAGGTCAATTGCCTCTGCTCGCAGCTTATCCGCAGTCTCATAATCGCCTGCTATTTCAGCCTCTTCCATCTTATCCTCAATGAAGCCGGCATAAGATGAATAGGCACGAGCCGTCTTAACGATGAGATTCTTACTCCCAATTTTAGATAGGTTTTCAAGCGTACCGATGTTCCCCTCAAGGGTGGATTCTACCACAGCGAGGTCGCCTTCCCCTTGAATTCTTGCCAGTTTGGCAAGACCGCATCCGCCTAAAAGCATAGGGAGGAACAGTAGAAGAGATATACGAAAGTAGAATTTGCTGTATATCATCGGTTTAAATTTACCTCCTTAGAGTTGTTAATTAGTTTTCAGTTAAAGAGTCGGTTTTCGATTTTCGCGCAATACGCAACCACCATGCGTCTTAACTGACGACCGACAACTGAAAGGGTTGCGTAGCAACCCGTACTGATAACCATTCTTCAATGATAAAGAAACAGTGGAATCGTCGTTTCTTGGATCAAGTGCTGTGTAACGCTACCGACGAAAAACTCACGGACGCTTTTTCTCCCGTAAGCCCCCATCACCAACATATCAATGTCATTCTCGGCAATATGGGATTTCACGGCGGTATCCGGATGTCCGTTTCGCGTAACGAGATTCGGTGTAATCCCGTAACTTTTGAAGAATTCCTCAAGATTGTCTAATAACCCCAGCGCGGCTTCAGCATCATCATTCACAGTGAGAAGTGTTATGTCACAGGCGTTCCATATACCGAGCAGAAGGAACATGTGCACCGCTTTCGAAGCGGGGATACTATTGTCATAAGCAACCAGGACCTTCTTAATATCTCGCACAGCATCTGGCACAGCCAGCACAGGGATAAGTCCATTCCTTAAAACACGTTGAAGTGTTCCATAGGTTTCATTAGCATTATATTCAAAAGAAGTCTGCTTCCCGATGACAATGAAATCATGGAATTTGGATTCCTCAATAAGTTCGGAGACAGGACTGCCAGTATCGGCGTGTAAGACAGTATTCACCTGTCGTTCCTCACAGATACGCGCAAAATCTTCAAGGATGGCTTTTGCCTTTTCTTCTGTCTCCTTTAACTGTTGCTCTTCAAGTTGTATATCGTAACGCGTCGCACCGATTGGCACGGGTCCACTTGAAGATTGAATGCCGGGTTCATCAATGATAGCCACACCTGTAATTGTTGCATTGTAGTTGCGAGCGAGCTGACAAGCGTATTCAGTCGCCGCTTGTGCATAGGCAGAGCCATCTAAACCGAGTAGAATTTTAGAAAAACTTGAATGTTCCATTTAATAAAAATCCTCCTTTATGATTGTCAGTAGGCTTCATAACTGTCGCGTGACCCGCATACAGTTAACATCCTCTTTGCTGATTGCTAACCGCCGATTGCTGATAGTTATTAAGAAAAGGGCAGGAGCACGACTGTACCTTCAACAGATCCTTCCGATGTTTCAATTCGGACACGGCTACCTGCTTCAGTAACTTGCATCCGAACGTAACCGAGAGCAATTGATTTACCAAGCGTCGGGGCAAAAGTCGCACTCGTAACCCAACCGATCTCTTTGTCCTCTTTGAAAACTGGCGCGTCTGGGTGAAGAATACAATTCTCCTGTGCCGTTGAACCCGTGTCCACCTCAATACCGCGTAGGAGGCGATTTGGGTGCCCTCGATACTTCATACGCGCGACAATCTCCTGTCCAATATAACAGCCCTTCTCAAAATCGATAGCCTGATCTAATTCGGCTTCAAGCGGGATAACAGAATCTGTCAATTCCGTTCCATATCTCGGTACACCTGCCTCAATACGGAGCGACTCAAGGGCATTCCAACCGATCGGTTGAACGTCAAAGCGTGCCCCTTCCCTCATCAATGTCTCCCAAAGCGAAACTAATGCCTCGGCAGCGGTATAAAGCGTCCAACCTATTTCTCCAGTGCTATCTGTTCTCACACAGGCGATTGTGTGATTAAATAGCGAATCTGCTTCACGAAAGCAATTATGCCGTTCTGGCAGCGCAGCGAGTTCGTTTATACCGAGCACAGATTGAACAAGATCTGTCGACTTTGGACCGTGGACGGCAATTGCACCAGTTTCAGCGGTTACATCAGAAAGTTCAACATCATCAGCGATGATATACTTATCCAATTCGTTGAAAAGGCTTTCTGTGGTCTCAGGCGCTGTGTCGATACTGATTGTGTCTTCAAGAACAGAGATATTCATATCGGCTATAATTTTACCGCGGTGCGTTAAGATCGTGGCGTAAGTGCCTTCGCCAGTTGAGAGGCTTTCAACATCATTGGAGATGATCCGATGTAGAAATTTTGCCCGATCCTCACCGATTAACTGATGCCGACCGCGATAGGACACATCAGTAATACCGACATTGTTTCTGACAGCATGATGTTCGGAAACGGCATCGGTGAACTCGGTCGCAATGTTCCAATCCGAATGCTTTTTCTCGAAGACCGCTCCGAGTTGTTCATGGATGGGATAGAGTGGTGTTATCTTCATATTTTTTATCTATGTGCCTCTCGGCATCGTTCCACTTCGTTTCACAGAGTGGCTATAAGTTATCAATTTTCAGTTACAAGAGGGCGTTTTTACTGGGATATTTCCCTTATTAAACGAAACCTCTGTAAGGGTTGGGTTACCCAACCCCTACGACGACTGACCACTGAAAGGGTTGCGTAGCGACCCGCACTGGTAACTCTTAAAACATACGGTCCAAGCGTAAAATGATGCTTGGGGTTCGTAAGGAGAAAGATGCATTGAGTGGTTCTGCTACTTCAAGCGCGAGACTCCACGGTGACGGGTTCCCGAACGGATCCCAAAAAACAGAGCATCCGACACCGATTGATGTTTTGAGCCGCGTCGTGAAATCTTCAAAATCGGAAAAGGGGGGATCATCATACCACCACACGCTACCTGCATCCAAAAAACAACTGACGGTCCACCCAAGTACACCATTTTGTGCGTTGGGCATTGTTTCTTTCATGAACCGATACTCAAGATTCAGTAGGAACCGATTATCCCCGGCGAATACATTAGAATCGTGACCGCGCACGGTATTACCACCGCCAAGGTGAAGGAGCCGTTGCCTTGGCAAGGTCGCATCAGAAAAGTCACCCGCAATCCGAACGTTCAGGTGGTGTGGACCCGATAACGGCGTGTAGCGTGTCACCTCAAATCGATAGAAGTTGAAGTCGTAATCTCCGCCGAAACCTTGTCCTGTTATCTCAACGGCGAATTGTCCGCGCCATCCGCGTCGGGTCCGCGCATTTGCGGAAAACAGCGTGTGGAAATGTCGTGTGATCGTTGATCTGTGGTCCCGTGTATCGAAGGCATAAACGAGAGAAAGACTTCTCAATTGTCCACGATTAATCCGTGAGTTTCCCCGTTTGATCAGATTTCGGTTTAAGTAACTCCAATCCGTAGATTTGGAAAGGTTGTCGTGCCTTTCACCCGTAAATTCCAGTCTAAGATACGTCCAGTCTGAGGGCGCATAGGTTATCCATCCCTGAGATCCCTGACGTTGATAGTAATCTTGAAGTGCTGAACCATAATACGTGGCACTCAGGGTAGCATCCCCTTGATGTAGATAGAGATTGGAACTGACATCGGTGAGTTTATAGAAACTCCCTCCGAATCTAAGGAGTTGTCGTTTAAAAAACCCCTTTTCGATGCCCGCATGATAGTTCCATATTTTGCTGGAGAATCCACGGCTTATCGAACCGAAAACCTGTTCTTTACCCGTGAGATGCGTCGCGAGTGTCCCACCCGCGCCAAGCATTAGACCGTGAACGCGATTGAATTGAAGAATCGGAAAGCCGCCGGGTCTCGCGAACGGTTGCTCCTCAATGTCAACAATCATGACATTTTTTCCACCCTCACGTTGGACCCGCCACTCCCGAACCGATTTGAAATGCTCGCTGTTTTCACTGAGCACTTTGCGCATACCGTTTATCTTCGATTGACCCAGGGCGTGATGGTAAATATCCGAGGCTTGCGAATCGCCTTCGTCATCACTGTCTGCAGTCTTTAGGTTAAGTGCTGACAACAGTTCCACCCTTGAGATTCGACTGTTCCCAGTGAAACGAATTTCGTGCAATGTCCCCTCGTCAATGCTAAATTCAAGGGCATCATTGACAGATTGGTGTGTGACCGTGACGAATTCATATCCACGATTTGAATAAAAATCAGCAATCAATTGTTGCTTCAGTCTAACAGCAGCGACGGCAAGATAGCCGGGTTCTAACTGAAACCACTCCTTGATGAATCCTGAAGGAAAACTTCTGTTCCCGTGAATTTTTATATGCTTTGCGAAATGCACAGGGGCTTCCGTAACTCGGATATTCAAACTGACACTTGGAATGGTTCTCGGTTCGGATTTTCTACGAAAATCCTCTTGGTTGTCGGTTATCGGTAAAGCGGTGTCTGGTGAAACAAGCCCTTCTATTTTCTGACTGCCGACTGATTCTTCACTACCACCGTCGACCTGCTTGGTTTCCAAACGCACATCTTGAAACCAACCCTGTTCCTGCAATTCTGTGATGAGCCAAGAAAGTTGTGGACTGGTGATAATATCATCAGGCTGAATCGGAAGGAACTGTTGAATGACCTCTGTTGGAATTTTGGTATTCCCTTTAATTTCAATAGCCGCAACCCGAACCTTAGTTTCAGACGCGAACGCTTCAGAGGCAGAGGGTGTCGTAACGAATTCCAAAACCCCCATCGCTGGACCAGAACGTCCCGAAAGCGCGCCCACATACTCGTGCGGGGAATGGGGCCACCAAGGACGCTCGTTATCATAAGTCGGTTGCCAATAACTATATTCTCTGGACTTAGCGGGAATTAGGCTCTTCATATTGCTACTATACATCTTACGATGGATGTTAAAAAGCCATCTGCTTTCAACGGATGCTGTCGACTGCGAATCCACCGCAGGAGAAGGTTCCAGCATTTTACGCGGGAGCGCGGCCTCAAAACTCCAAAAAGTGGTGTTAATTTGGCTGGCAATTTTTGCTTCTGAGTTCCACGCGCTATCCGCATTGAACGCTGTTTGCATCGTTTTTCGGTTCAAAGTAACTTGAACATCACGAGGCGCGAACTGGAAACTGGGTTCTCCGGGTGTATTCACACGCTGATCAAAATGCGCACTGATTGGATTGATAACAAGATGATAATAAACATCGGTTTTCGGGTTAGGGTCGATCAGAATTTCAATACACTCGTCCTCCCAGATGGGCGAATCATGCTGGGTCTGTGAAACATAAGGAAGAAACGAATCGGACATATATGCCTTTACACCGACATAAAGGTTCTCGGCATCCCACGTTAAAAAAGTTTCGGTTGAATTGCTCGGAGCCTCGGTGCCATCTGGGTTTTGGAACGGAGAGAGCAAAGCCGCCGTTTGCCACACGATTTCAGATAAATTCCCATCAATCGTCGGTGTTTCTGCTATTTGGGGAACAGGTTGAGCAGAATCCGAAAATGGATTCGTTTCAGCCTCTGTGGATGTCTTTCCGCCGTTCGGTGAACTGGGTAGCAGTGAAATTGTGTTGGTGGCTTTCAACCGCAACAGCGGTCCACCGTCGTTAATAAGGGTGAATCCCGTTTCCTCGTCGAGGTGCGCTGGCAAATTGACAACAATTTGCTGTTTCTCACTCTCAATTTCGACATCTGCGGCGTAATTTTCAGGAAGTCGTAAACGGATGCTACCGCCTTGTGCGGTTATGTCCATCGGTGCCGCAACAGGGTCGAGTACCACCAATCCAATTGAGCCGTTTCGGGTCTCGAACTTGTTCTGTCCTTGGGTTAGCAAAATTTGTCCATTAATATTGCCCTGAGTGACACTAATGTTATAATTGCCTGAGGTTTCACCTAAATGGACGTTCCCGATCTCTGTTGAGGTTTCTATCTTTCCACGAATCCGTTGAAGGGATATATCTCCGGTTTTGGTCTGGAGCTTAACGGAGACATCCGCTGGCGTTTTAATTCTACATTTCAGCTGGAGTCCATCATAGGGTACGGCTTGTAACGCTTCCGTATGAGAAGATGGGCTCGGTTTTGTTTCCGTCGAATGACTCGGTAGTCGTATCCTCAACTGGAGTGTGTCGTTGCTTTGTGTGCCTATGAAAGTGATGTTATCAAGATAGGCGCGAATTAGATCGTCCTGTTTTGTGTTTGTGGTAGCGCGCGCCTGCTTCTCAAGAATAACGGTGATGACATCGCCTTCTGTGGCAATCAGTTCGATATCACCCGATATATTTAGGCTGAGTTCTATATGATAAATATCTGTAAAACTGAAGGTTTCTGTTGATGTTGTTCCCAATATCGGTGCTTGTGCTTCGCCAATCGAGTTCTTGACAGTTGGAGGTGGCGTGCTTCTTTCGCCTTCATGATCCGCTGCCTGTATATGCTGGATAGGTAGGTTCACCGTGAGCATGAAAAAATAAAATAAATATGAATAAGAGAAAATTGAGCGAGATATGGGTAACATTCCGGGGAGGTTCCTTTTTCATCCAGCATACCTGATTTGCAGTATCGGTTTGCAAACCGTGACGACAAAATTGCTTGACACATTTTAAATAATACTGTATACTTGTTAGAAAAGTCAAGCAGTTTTTTCGTATCCTTTATCGCTGACGTAACGTTTCCAAAACAAAGCGATCAAAGGCAATTTTGTAACGAAATAGGAAAAAAGACGTTGCGTACAGGAGAAGATGATGAGCGAACCCGCTAAAGGAACAACAGAATATTGTTTCTCTTTCGGACCATGGAATATACACGAAGGAATAGATCCTTTTGGACCCCCTGTTCGGGAGACGTTCAGTTTCGATGAAAAAGTAGGATTTTATCGCGATCTCGGTTTTGTTGGAATTCAGTTTCACGACGATGACATTGTGCCGGATATTGATGAGAAGACACATGCACAACTGATAGCGCAAACAAAAACCGTCAAGAAACAACTCGACGATCACGGGTTGACAGCGGAGGTTGTGGCACCACGATTGTGGGAATCTCCACAGACTATCGATGGGGCTTACACTTCTAATTCCCCAAAAGAAAGACACTATGCGCTGGAACGTTCAAAACGGTGTGTGGATATCGCCAACGAGATTGGGTGCCAAAATCTTGTGCTATGGCTTGCCCGCGAAGGCACCTACATCCGGGAAACGAAAGATTCGGCAGGGGCAGTCGGGCAAATTTTGGACGCAATTAACGCCTTGCTCGAATACGATCCAGAAGTCCGAATTCTTATAGAACCAAAACCGAACGAGCCCATGGACATCGCTTACATTCCAACTATCGGACACGCTATCGGTTTAGCCTATGCCAGCGATGCACCGGAGCGCGTTGGCGGATTAATCGAAAGTGCACACGCGATTCTCGCAGGTTTGGAACCCTCTGACGAGATGGGATATGCGCTCTATCACAAGAAACTTTGGAGCGTCCATCTCAACGACCAGAATGGACTAAAATTCGACCAAGATAAGGCGTTCGGTTCGGTCAACTTGCGGCGTGCATTTAATCAGGTGCGGGTCTTGGAAGAAAACGGATACGGTAGAAACGGCGAATTTATCGGATTAGATGTGAAAGTTATGCGAACCCAACCCCGTGACATCTCAACAAAACACTTGTTGAGTAGTCGCAGAACCTTCCTTAACCTACTTGAAAAGGTCCGAACGTTTGACAAAGAGGTCGAACAGGAATTTATCACAGCCCGAGATTATGAAGGTTTAGATTTCTATATTCTTGAACACCTTCTTGGCGCGTAAGATTTATATAGACATGCGTGTGAAACGCGCTAACTCAACGACGAGGAATAAAGGCGGCAGAGGACAAAAACAGACATGACAATGGATATAAGCCCTCTACACGAGGCGGATGGACTGTGTTATCAAGCAGTGATGCTTGTGGGTCCCCCTGGTGTTGGCAAGGGAACACAAGGGAAAATGCTGTCACAGATCCCAGGCATTTTCCATGTCTCCAGCGGAGATATGTTCCGCGAACTTGATGTCAATTCCAAATGCGGACAGATTTTCCAAGAATACGCAGGAATCGGTAAATTAGTTCCAGATCACATTACAGTCAAAATCTGGCAAGACTACATGGCGGCAAAGGTCCATGAGAAGGTTTATTCGCCGGAAACCGATCTGCTTATTCTTGATGGTATCCCGCGCAACATTACGCAAGCAGGTCTGATGGCACCTTATATAAAGCTTTTTAAGGTGATCTATATGGTCTGTGAGGACCGGGAAGTGATGTTTAAACGCATCCGAGGACGTGCTCTCAAAGAAAATCGAATCGACGATTCTGAAGAAATCGTAGTTCGCTACCGGTGGGATGTTTACAAACGAGAAACCGAACCCTTGATTGATTACTACCCTCAAGATCTGATTCGAATCATTGATGCCGACGCGATTGCATCGGATGTGCTTCATCAAATCCTATCAACGCTTGTCCCTATTCAAAAGGATCATTTCAAGAACCCCCTGATGTGAATGACCGCGCGAGGTCCTAAGTCTTTAAACACTTCACCGCACTATTCAGGGAGATACCGATAGATGCGGAATTCTGGATGTGCGAGTGCGCGCATCGGGAACGGGGCACCCCTATCGGATATTATTTCGAGACCTAAGAACTTCGGCGCGCACCGGAATGTCTTGTGCAATTCGTACGAACTTCCTTCCCCTAAGACTCGCGTGTAAAACGCAAGCGTCTCCTCGAATCTGATCTCGCTGAGAGGGTACCAATCCGCGTCTTGATAGCGTTGCGGAGCCTCTTGGTATTCTCGGAACACTTCGTAGTCCGGCACAAGGATAAGAACCCATTTCACCTTTTCATCTGTTACGACGAAATCTAATTCGGGAAGCAGCCAGTCGAATAGGGGCTCTGGGGCAATAGCAATAGGGTCCTCTGGAGGAATGTGTGTTGCTATCCAATCGGATGCTGCTATCTTCGTGGGTTGTGACAACAGGATAGAGGCAAAGGAAAGCGTATAAATTAACGAATAAAGCACGACACCACCCCCCAAGACTGTCCCAAACCATTTCCAATCTGCCCCGCCCGCGGTAGGTGCGGTTTCTAACCGCACCGATCGTCGTATCAAAGTAATTATGGACTTTACTATAGTCCCTTCAGTGGAACGTAGAAAATTTACAGTCTCGCGTGGACGGACCGAGTGTAATAGCGTTTCCACAAGGCTTGGCAGGCGTTCCAACGCGGCAGCGGCGAGCACGGTGAGTGTCGGATAGAGTATGAGTAGGTGACGGGCAAACTTAACTTTATGTGCCCCGATAAATAATAGATAGGGAATAACGAAAGCCAGCAAGAGTCCCTCTGCTGTAGCAAACTTACCTTTTTGTAGGAGCGAGTGTTTTTGCTTGGGGTTTTTGCTTGGGGTTTTTTTGCTTGGGCATTTCTGCGTATTTCTGCGGATTTCCTCATGCTCGCGATTTCTTTTTATCCTCACCATCGCACACAAAACCCCCAAACCGGCGAGGAGCGCAAGGGGCAGCCCCATGCCCCATTTCAGGAGCGTCCACAGATACATCAACCGATGTAGTAACCCAGATTCCCCCGTGGCAATGAGACCGAAGTGTCCGCGATGATAATGCGTGGCTTCGTACCAGAAATCCTCAAAGAAGAAATTCCACTCCGGTGAAACCAGATCAATGAGCCAATACGGGCAGAGGAACGTAAAGGTGAGTGCGGAAACACCGATGATTGTTGCTAATTTTTTATAAAAGCCCTCGCTTTTAGTGAAGACCAGCAGAGAGAAACCTACAAAGACGGTTGTAAATTTGACGGCGAAACCTATCCCCGCAATGATGCCGAGCCATATCGCAGTTTGAAATGTAGGCGTGACTGAAGAAGATCGTACGCGCATTACGAGATAGAGAAACAGTGTCACACAGAAAGTCGCGGGGATGTCAACGAGTGCAAAACGCGATTCATTCGTAGCGTGTAACATCGCGACAGCGAGCAATCCCGCTGCAATCTGACCTGTACGTTTACTGTAGCAGTGAACGCCGATGCGGTAGGTGAACCAAAGTGTCGCCGTAGACAACAGAACGTTGATGCCGCGTGCCAATAAGATGATGCGGGCTTCCGTGAGTTGCCAACCCGTAAGTGACAGTAATTTGCCGACCCCAGCAATGATGTAAAACCATGCTGTTCCGGGCCAGTTGTAGATTTCGGGGGGTGCTGTGAAGTGGATGAGATTTAGAACATCTTGCGCAATTAACACTTCACGGGGGTCGGGAGAATCAGGCAAGCCGATGTTTATGCCGATGAATCGGAAACTGAAGCCACTGATGAGGATCGCTGAGATAACAAAGGTGTTCGATAAACGAAAACAGTTGCTCACCGCGAGAGGCATTCTCATTTTTGGAAAAGATCGAGTTTTTTAAAGATGTTTTGCCAACGGAGCCGGTGATTTTCACCCGCATAGACAGGAACAAACCCTAAGTTGAGATAATTTTTGATTGCGGGGAGTCGAAAATCGTCTGTGTCTAACATTACGGATGCCATACACCGCGCTTTAAAATAGTGCAGGAGAAACACTGTGAGCCATTTCCCAAGTTTACGTCCGGTATGCTCCGGTAGCACAGCGAGCATATCAATGTATCCAATCGGTTTGCCATGAAGAGATTCCTTCCAAGCACACGCCGTGCCGATAGGGATATCTTCGTGAATAACGAAACAGAAGCCATCCGGATCGAAATTGGGTTGGTTAATTACCTCAGTAAAGGCATCTTGGGTGGTTCTGCCCTTATCTACAAAGACGCTGTCCATGATTCGCGCCCAATATATTTCGTCTCCTTGCTGATAGGTGCGGATATGATACCCCTCAGGACACTGAAGTGTCGGCAGATTTTCTAAACTGTGGCGAGCCATTTTGAGCTGATCTTCCATTCTCTTTTAACTTGCGACTTTCGCCCACAGATCCTCGGGGAGCGTTTCTCTAACGTTCTCGATTTGTGTTGACATAGAGGGCAGTCCCAATTTCTCAAGAATCTTCTGCCATCGTTCTATCTGTCCCTCTTCAACGTAAACAGGTATGAATCCTAAATTCAGGTAGGTTTTAACAGCAGGCATACGGAAATCGTCGGTATCCAGCATTGAGCATGTGAATCCATTGTCGCGGAAATAGATGAGAACAGCGAGCGAAACCCATTTTCCGAGTTTATGTCCGGTGTGTTCACCGACAACGCCTACCATGTGTACATATCCGACGTCCTTCTCATCCACAGATTGTCGCCAGGCACAAGCAGTCCCGACAGGAATATCCTGATGTGTTGCGAAATAGAAGCCATCGGGGAGAAATACATCTCTGTCGGTAATCTCGTTCCTCGTATCTTGGGCAGTGCGTTTCCTGCCTCCAAACGAGTCGCTGATGATATGTGCCCAATGCACCTCATCTCCCTCCCGATAGGTTCGTATGCCATAGCCTGACGGGAGTTCCAGTTCGGGCAAATCTTCTAAAGTGGGACGTACCATTCTAAGCTGTCGTGCCATTTTTTAATTATACCTTGCGGTTCGGTCAGGTGGGTCTGGGTTCTCACATGCTTTTCCGTATACCCACCCTCCGCTACGCTTACGGGTTGCGAGCTTTGGTCTACTTTTTATTCTTAAACCCAATCGCAACGTAACCAGAAACCTGCTTCATAATTATATCATACCTCAAAAATTGGTGCAAAACCTTTGCAATATTTTCCAAAAGTGTTATAATGGTTATCAGGTTTCGGTTATCAGTTATCAGTTACAAGAGGGTTCTGTTAAATGAAAACCTCTTAACTGACAACCGAACTGAAGACTGATAATTACGCCTCTGACAACTCTTAAAAGGTGAAAATCAGGTGCAGCGACCCATCAAAAAACGCCCCAATATTGTGCTTGTCGGTTTCATGGGCACAGGAAAAACTTCTATCGGCAGACGGATTTCTTCGCAACTGCGGATGCGCTACGTGGATACAGACGAGATTGTTGAACGGGACAGTAGACGGCGTATCAGCGACATCTTCGCGGAGGACGGGGAACCTGCTTTTCGGGAGCTTGAGAGTGAAGCCGTTCGTAAGGTGTCGAAGCTGCACAACCACGTTATTTCCACCGGCGGTGGTGTCGTCTTGAAAGAAGCCAATATGACAGAACTGAAGCGAAATGGCATTATCTTCTGCCTCACAGCAACGGCGGAGGAGATCTATAAACGGGTTGGACACCAGACACACCGACCGCTCCTCCAAGATCCTGACCCACTCGCGAAGATCCAGTCGATGTTGGCCGAGCGACGTCCCTACTATGCGAAATCCGATCACATGATAAGCACAACAGGACGCTCGTTTAGTGAAATCATCACTCACATCAAACGGATGTTTAGGAAGAAGAATGACGAAAACCTTACACGTGGAACTCGGAGATAATAGCTATCCACTTGTTGTTGGGACAGGGCTCCTTAACGGTGTTGGAGAACTGCTCACGCCACATACAAAATCGAATAAGGTGCTCATCGTTTCGGATGCCTTCGTCAAAACGCGCTATCTGCCCGTTGTTCAGGAGAGCCTCAAAGATGCCGGACTTGATGTCTGCACGATTGAAGTGCCCGGTGGCGAAGAGAGCAAGTCGTTGGCACAGTTCTCCCGGATACAGGATGGTTTGGTGGAACATCAACTCGATCGCGGTTCAATGCTCATTGCTCTCGGTGGCGGTGTCATCGGCGATTTGACTGGATTCGCTGCCGCAGTATACATGCGCGGTATTCCTTACGTTCAGATTCCTACGACGCTACAAGCGCAAGTCGATGCAAGCGTCGGCGGCAAGACTGCGATTAATCACCCAAAAGGCAAAAACCTCATCGGTGCGTTTCATCAACCGAAACTGGTCGTCATTGATGTAGACACGCTCGAAACCTTGCCGCAACGCGACATTCGGGCAGGACTTATCGAAGTTATCAAGATGGGGGTTATCCGTGATGAACCGCTGTTTGAAAGGGTTGAAGAAGATCTGGAGGCTATTTTAAACTTAGACGACACAACGCTTATTGAAATAATCTCACAGGCATGTGTCAACAAGGCGGAAATCGTTGCTAAAGATGAAAAAGAGAGCAGGCTGCGGATGGTGCTGAACTATGGACACACCTTCGGACACGCGATCGAGGCACTAACGCATTACAACAGGTATCGACACGGCGAAGCAGTTTCCATCGGTATGAATTGTGCCGCTCAGTTGGCTGTCAATTTGGGGATCTTCTCCGAGACGGATTTTCAACGACAACGCGTGCTTTTAAAGCGCGCACAATTGCCTATCACGCTTCCTTCTGACCTTACCCCTGATGCCTTATGTGACGCAATGTATTTAGATAAAAAAACGTTAGGCGGGAAACTCCGCCTCATCCTGCCGACACGGATCGGAGAAGTCGTTATCCGCGACGATATAGAGGATCGGCATGTTCTACAAGCTATAGCGCAATGTTTTTAAATGGTTGTCGATTCGCCTGCTACCCAGGCTTTCAGTTGTTGGTTTTCAGTGAAGAGATTTTCGTTTAACAAAACCGCTTGTAACTGATGATTGATAACTATTAAAGAGGAACTAATAATTTATGAAATATATAACGCAATGGATGGCCGTCTGCTTGGTTTTATGCATAAGCGTTAGTGTTGCATTCAGCCAAGGGCTTTCGCCACCGTCGAATGTCACGGCAGTGGACACACCGAACGACGACGGCAGCAGCATCACCATAAAATGGGATGCCGCACCAGAGGATAGCGGTATCAGCGGGTATCAAATCCTACGCCGGATTGCAGGCGGGGGTCTCGAAGAAATCGGCGAGATGTTACCTGCTGGATCAACGACGTATGTTGATGCCACTATCGAAAAAGGGAGCACTTACGCCTACATCGTGCGTGCCGTTAGCGACACGGAAGCAACAGTGGATTCTCAGGAAACCGCACCCGCTAAAGGGACAAATGAATGGTTTCACACCGGCAAAATCCCACTTTTTATTGCTATGCTCCTTTTCTCCGCCGCTATCCTTTGGAATATCTATTATGTGCGGAGTGGAAAAGATATATTTATCCGTCGTATCCCTGGACTGGAGGCTGTCGATGAAGCCATCGGTAGAGCGACAGAGATGGGACGCTCAATTCTCTATAGTTTAGGATTAGGGCGGGTAGATGAAGTGCCGACTATCGCGAGCATGACAATTCTCGGACAAGTGGCACGGCGAACCGCCGATTATGAGACACCGTTGCATGTTCCTTGTCGGGATCCAATTGTTATGAATGTCGTGCGTGAGGTCGTGCGAACATCCTATCTTGATGAAGGTCGTCCGGATGCCTATAATGAAGACAACGTATTCTTTCTCACCGAGAGCCAATTCGCCTACGCTGCTGGTGTGGCTGGTATTATGACTCGTGAGAAACCAGCGGCGATATTTTTACAAGGTCAATTTTTCGCCGAGTCGCTGATCCTCGCTGAAACAGGCAATTCTATCGGGGCGATTCAGATTGCAGGAACAGACTCTGAGCATCAACTCCCGTTCTTTATTGCTGCCTGTGACTATACTTTAATCGGCGAAGAACTTTACGCCGCGAGTGCTTACCTCTCCAGAGAACCCATGCTACTTGGAAGCCTGAGAGGTCAAGATTGGGGGAAGTTCCTGATTTTTGTCGTTATTGTGTTGGGTGTCGTTCTTGAATTAGCGGGTGTCAACTGGATCACAACACTCTTACAGCGGGTGGGTTAGGAGGTATTATGCGACGACAAGTTCCCTTAATTCTCTGCTTTGTTTTTGGGATTGTGATGATTTTTACGCAGTTTAGCCCACATTCAGCTTCTCAGGCACTCTATAGGGAATTTATCAGTTGGGCACTGATCATTTCACCTTTTGCGTTGGTGTTGGCAACAGCGACTCTCATTCAAACACATATCAATCGAATTCGCCGCCGCACAGAACACTGGCAATACAGTTTTCTTGTGTTCGCTGGACTCATCACGATGGTTGCGATAGGCGTTCCGTTTGGACCACAGAACTCCTGGTTTGAATGGTTGTACACCCATGTCCAAGTGCCTATGGATGCGACGATGTTTTCGCTACTCGCTTTCTTCATCGCCTCCGCAGCATACCGTGCCTTCCGCGCCCGAACGTTTGAAGCAAGCCTGTTGTTGATTACTGCGCTTATTGTAATGATGGGAAATGTGCCTGTGGGAGATCTAATTTGGAATACCGTTTTGGGGTGGCTACCTATCGACGACGGTGCTTCAGGCGCACGCCAGTGGATTTTGGATAACCCGAATCTCTCGGCAAGACGCGGCATCATCCTCGGGGTTAGCTTGGGTGTAATTTCGCAATCTATTCGAATAATATTGGGAATTGAACGCTCGTACTTAGGCGGAGGAGATTAAATATGGATCATCGATTTGTTTTTATTTTGGTTGCCTTGGCGGTTATCATTCCAATGTTGCTGCCCATCAATCTACCCGTCTCGGTATCTGAGCCGACACAGAAACTTTATGACTACGTCGAAGCACTTCCGGCGGACGCAACGATCATGCTCGCTTTTAACTATGGTCCCTCTTCTTTAGCCGAGCTGAATCCTATGGCAAAATCCCTACTGAGACAGTGCTTTGATGGAGACATACGTGTCATCGCCATCACGCTTTTCGCAGAAGGGACAACACTGGCGAGTACGCTGATACAGGAAATCGCTGAAGAAAAGGGAGCTGTAGATGGCGAAGATTATGTTTTCCTCGGCTTCCGACCGGGGCCGACACAGGTTATTCTCGGAATGGGGTCCAATATCTCCAGCGTTTTTGAGACCGATTACAGTGGAAAAACAACTGCTGAAATCCCGATGATGAAAGATGTTACGAACTATGACCAAATTTCCCTCCTTATCGATCTCGCTTCAGGGAGTACGACGGAGGCATGGATTACTTATGCAAATGTGCAATTCAATCTCCAAATTGCCGCGGGTGTCACCGGTGTTATCATCTCGCAGATGTATCCATATTTACAAACAGAGCAATTGGTCGGTTTGATATCTGGAATTTTGGGGGCTGCGGAGTATGAAAAACTCATAGATGTACCCGCCAAAGGGATGCTGTGGATAAACATTGAATCGTTCGTGCACCTGTTAATCGTATTACTGGTAGTTATTGGGAACGTCATTTTTTTCAAACAACGACAACGAGAGGAGTAAATTGATGGAAATTATTGGCATCTGGGTTGCAGCACTTCTAACACTTTGCATCTATAGTTTTCTTTATCAAGACAACCCGTTCTATCGGTTTGCAGAACACCTCTTTGTAGGTATATCTGTCGGATACGGCATTGTTCTTGCCATTCATCAAGGATTTATCCCGCTTGCTTGGAAACCTTTTTACACAGCAGTGACAGGTGGATCGCTTGGCGGCTTAGTCAAATTAATCCCGATCGGCTTTGGCTTGCTGTTTTTTGCCCGTTTGTCTCCTCGACACACGTGGTTAATCCGCTATCCGATCGCGGTTCTCATTGGATTCGGCACGGGTGTTGCGATTCCGAATGTGCTACGCGCAAGCATTTTTGAGCAGGCGCGGGGAACAATTGAACCATTTGCGGCGATGCATGCAGGAACACTCTCTGCTGGTGAAATTTTCGGGGCGATCCTCATGGTTATCGGCGTTATATGTACACTCACTTACTTTTTCTTTTCCTTAGAACATCGAGGGACCGTCGGCGGACTCTCGAAGGTCGGTATCGCCTTCCTGATGATTGGATTCGGTTCCGCATTCGGAAACACTGTTATGGGACGTGTCGCCCTGCTTATTCAACGCGCCGATTTCCTATTGGGGGATTGGCTCAGAATAATTTCTTGACGTTTTTCACTATTAAGTTTCGGTTTTCCTGTGCTCCGTATTGTTGAGGGCACAGATTTCTCAGATTTTAACGAAAACCAAGCCCGCAACAACGGCGCGGGCGACTCGAACACGCAGACCGTTAAACTCACGGATGCTATGACTTATCCGCAAGGAATAATTAAAAAATGAAAATTGGATATAGTACGTGGGGGATGCCTACTGTCCCCATAGACACCGCGCTCTCCCATCTCGCTGACCTCGGATACGATGGTGTTGAACTCACCATTATCCCACGCTTTACGACCGAGCTCAGCACGCTTGACGCCGCGGAACGGAAACGGATCGCATCCCTGTTTCAAGGGCATAACTTGGCGTTACCAGCCATCGCGGCACATTCCAGTTTGCTGGAAATAGATCCAGAAGCCCATGCAAAAAACATGTGGCGGCTGAAAGGTGGTGTTGATTTGGCAGTTGAACTCGCACAAGGGGACGAACCGCCCGCTGTCAATACGACCCCCGGTGGAAAACCGGAAGAGTGGGAATCCAAGAAAGATTTCCTCGCAGAACGCGTGGGAGAACTCGTCGAGTACGGGGCATCGCGCGGCGTTACCATCGCGATGGAACCGCATGTCGGCGCGATCATCGATACACCGGCGAAGGTACTGGAACTCCTCGAACTCGTTAATTCACCGTATCTTAAAGTTAACTTTGACATCAGTCATTTCGATATCGTGGGGATGACAACAGAAGAGACAGTAGCGGCGTTAGCACCTGTATCAGCGCATACACACGTCAAAGACCAGCGCGGCACTGCACCGGATCACGAGTTCCTCATCCCTGGCGAAGGTCCCTTCGATTACGTCGACTATCTCAAGCGGATGCAAGCACACGGCTATGACGGATTCATCACGGCTGAGGTAAGCTTCATGGTGCAGGCGCGCGAAGACTACGATCCGCTCGCTGCCGCGACACTTTCTTACGAAACGTTAGCGAACGCTTTTAAAGAAGCCGGAATAGAACGAGGGTAACAATGCCAACCCCGAACATCCTTTTGCTCATGACAGATCAACAGCGTTGGGACGCCATGGGTTGCAGCGGCGATTGGGTACAGACCCCACATCTGGATCGGATTGCCGGTGAAGGTATCCAATTCACAAACTGCGTCACCACATCGCCCGTCTGTATCCCGACGCGACTCAGCTTGGCGACTGGGCTGTATCCCCATAACACCCATGTCTGGAACAACATGAATCACCAGATGCCTGCCGAAACCCCGACATGGATGCAAACCGTGCGTGATGCTGGGTATCGGACAAGTCTTTTCGGAAAAACGCACCTCCATCCACACAACGGCGATCTGCGCGAACGCGAAAACCTAATGAACGCCTACGGGTTAGACGATGTGAACGAAATCGGGGGACCGCGGGCAAGCGCGAATGTGCTGTCTCACATGACGGCGATGTGGGAGGAAAAGGGGTTATGGGAGGTTTACCGCGCCGATTATCGCGAGCGGTTCAGCACGAAACCGCATCTCGTCCGTTCGTCGACGTTAGGACTCGAAGATTACGCCGATGTCTACGTCGGACAACAGGCGAAGCAATACCTCCAGAGTTATGAGCGGAATGAACCTTGGTGCTGTTGGGTGAGTTTCGGGGGTCCGCATGAGCCGTGGGATACACCGGAACCTTATGCCAGCATGTACGATCCAGCGGATATGCCGCCAGCAATCCCGCGTCCATTTACAGAAAAACGTCCGCGCGGACATTTAGATAGACTCATGCAACGGGTGAATCCGACGTTTGAACCCGGCGAAATAGGAAGGCTCCGAGCGAATTACGCAGGTAACGTCACGCTCATTGATGATCAGATCGGCGAGATTCTTGACGCAATCGCGGCGCGTGGGGAACTTGATAACACGATTATCGTTCACACCTCCGACCACGGTGAAATGAATGGGGACTATGGACTGATCTATAAAAGCAATTTTCTGAACGGTGCCGTTCGGATTCCGCTACTCGTGCGAACCCCTGACAGCACAAACGCAGGGAGCATTTGCGAAAGTCCAGTGGAATGGATCGATATCGGTCCAACGCTTGTTGAATTGGTGGGTGGTGAATTGGAGCATCGTCAATTCGGGAAATCGTTATGTCCCGTGTTGACGCAACCTGAAGCGACACATCGCGACTTCGCAATATCAGAGATAGAGGGCGAGATTATGCTCTTAAATCGGGAGTGGAAAGTTGCTCTGAACGCAGATGGCGAAGTCTATCTCTTATTTGATGTGCAAAACGACCCGAATGAGATACAGAACCTCGCCGGTCGATCCGAAGTTGCGGATATTGAGACAGCGTTGCGCCTGCAAATTTTGGAGTGGCTTGTGCAGACGCAACTCAATAAACCGTTTCGTCGATAATAGGACTTACACACTTTACTGGTAGGTGCGGTTTCTAACCGCACCGATCCCATTATGTCAAGCACCCGTGGTCTATGAAAATAGGCATCTCGGCTCAATTTTACGTAAATTTCTAATAAGAAAAGTAATCCAGATCGATTTAACTTGCCGGAAAACAAGAGCTGAAATCATCCTGTCAAAAAACACGCTATCCTTCCTGTTGTTGTTCCTTAAAACGATGTGCTTTACGGACAAGACTGAGCAATTCTTCGTTCCTCAAGCTATGTTCCTGAGTCTTCGCATTGATATGCGGTAAGATTCCTTCAAGTGTCTCACGGACAAGTTCCAAATTTCCTTCCTGTGCCCAGAAGCTACCTCGCAAGATCTCGGCAAACTCGGCAACCGAGGCAGCCAGTTGGAACGTAGGAGTTGTATCTTCAAATGAACCCTTCAGTGCCTCTGTAGAAATCGACGTGTTTACCTCCGTTACGTTTCCTGTGTCCGGATCTTCGTGCCGGATAAAGACCGTTACGAGTTTACCCTTGGCGTTTTCGTGGAGCTTAATTTCATAAAGCGCGGTGACACTATGCCCCGCCCCGACTTCGCCAGCATCTACAGCGTCGTCGCGGAAGTCTTCATGTGCGAGCCTTCGGTTTTCATACCCGACCAACCGAAATCGGCTAACGGTTTCCGGGTTAAACTCGACCTGGATCTTGGCATCTTTTGCAATGGTTTGCAGTGTGCCGGTTAGATTTTCCACAAACACTCGCTTTGCCTCGCTCAGCGTGTCAACATAGGCATAACTGCCGTTTCCTTTGTTTGCGAGTTGCTCCATAAGAATATCGTTGTAATGCTCCATCCCGAAACCGACTGTTGTCAGCGTCACGCCTTCCTGAACATAGGTGCGGATCTCTTTGAGAATCGCATCGGGACCGGTTTGCCCGACATTCGCAACACCATCAGAGCACAAGATCACGCGGTTGATGCAATCGGACTTTGAATTCTGGAGGGCGAGTTCGTATCCCATTCGCAGTCCTGCCTCTGCATTCGTTGCCCCTTCTGGCGCGAGGGCACGGATTGCGGTTAAGATGTGTTCCTGATTCACGATGCTCGTATGCGGCAGAACGACGCGAGCGTTGGAACCATAAACAACAATACCTACTTTGTCCTCAGGACGGAGTTGCTCGACCAGCAGCGTTAATGCTTGTTTTACCAACTCCAACCGATTGTCATAACCCATTGAGCCGGAAACATCAATTACAAAAGTGAGGACGGCATTCTTCCGCTCAGTGTCTGGAATAACGCGACCTTGAATGCCGATGCGCAGTAATTGCAGCCGTTTGCCTTCACCAAACTTTGAAGGCGCGCCTTCAAGATGAACAGCGAATGCATCGTCCGTTGGTGACGTGTAATTGTAATTAAATGCGTTGACAAATTCTTCAACGCGTATCGCTTCTGATGGCGGGAGGAGTCCATCTCGAAGGAAACGCCGCATGACAGTATACGAAGCGGTATCTACATCCATACCAAACGTTGAAAACGCATCATCTTCTGTATCAATGAACGGATTGGTACCAGAACCTTTAAAGAAGACATCATTATAGGCTTCACCATTGGGTGGGTTCAATGACGGATGCCATTGTGGGGCTCTTACATTACCGAGCATCATATTTTGACCGGGTGTTTTGAGCGCGTAGCGGGACGCACCGACATTTTCAATCATTGCGAGTCCGGGTGGGCGTTGAAAAGCGACTTTTACCTGTTTAATCCCTGACTCACGAATCGGTTTACGCACCCTCGGTTTGGGTGCTTCTGAAAATAAAAGGATTTCTGATCCAATAAGATCTTTGAACTGACGATCTTGTGTTCCCAAATGGAAACCGGCAAGAATAATAACAACGATGTGGCACACGATTGAGACCACAAGTGCCCCTGAAAATCTTTTGATACGCATTTCTTGTACCTCCGAAGTCTCTATAACAGTTAAAAATCCCACGACACTTCACAAACTTTGTACGGTATATAAGCAATTCGCGTGCCATTCCCGAAAATGCCGAATATAGTCAAATTTCCAATCAGCATAACTGTAAACTGCCCAGAATTGTGCAAATGAATTCGTGCCCTGCACAAAACCGGACAGGATCGCGCCGGATAAATAAATATGCGCGAACCGTTTTTCAAGATGCCTTTTGAACTGCGGGTAAAAAAAGGGGTATGATTGCGTAGGTGGGAATAGTGAATTGCAGGATTTTCTTTTTGAGGTATTAGAGAATGGACGGACAGCGTTGTCCGCCCGTGTAAGAGATTAATAGATTAGGCTCTGCCGTAAACGGGGATCGCCGCACCGTTGATGATAGTAGCATCATCGGAAGTTAGGAAGCATATCACTTTGGCAACATCGGCAGGTGCGACCCACCGGTCGTGTTCCTCGTCCGGCATGGATTCACGATTTGCAGGGGTGTCCATAACGCTCGGCATAATCGCATTAACATTTACTCCCGAATCCATTACCTCAGCTGCCAATGACTCGGTCAGGGTACGGACACCGCCTTTAGAGACACAATAGGCACTCAATCCCGCCTCACCTTTTAACCCTGCGCGTGCGGAAACGTTGATAATCTTACCGGAGCCACGTTCCGTCATGTGCGGTATCACCGTCTTGCAACACAGAAAAACCGATTTGAGATTCAGGTTCATCATGAAGTCCCATCTGCTCTCTTCAAGTTCCGCAGTTGGAATCCCACCGACAAACCCACCAACGATGTTCACCAATACGTCCAGCGAACCGAATTTGGATAGGAATTCCTCGACGGTCTTCTGAACCTCGGTTTCCTCGGTGACATTCGCAAAGAGGAAGGTGACATCGTCAAAAATATCTGGGTTGAACTCTTTGAAGCGTTCAACCTCGTTATCAAACAGGTACGTGACAGCGACGTTATCGCCTTGGGCGAGATAGGCTTTGGTGACGGCACTCCCTAATATACCAGTGCCGCCGGTGATGAGGACATTGCGGTTTTGATTTGTCATTTTTAAATTCTCCATTTGATTTAGTAGTTGTGTTTATGACTTTATTTACATGAAAACGTTTACGTAACCCCGATACCGGGGCGGTCTGGTAGTATCAATTTGCCCTTGTCAAGGCAAACACCTGTGTATGGATCGTTCGCAATGAGCAGATGACCATCCAGATCGGCGTAGTCTACGAGAGGCGTCAGGTGCGCGGCGGCGGTGATACCGAGCGAACTCTCTATCATACAGCCCACCATAACAGATAAACCGTGGGCGAGAGCGACACTTATCATGCGGTGTGCCTCAAGCAATCCGCCACACTTGACGAGTTTGATATTGATACCGTCAACACATTCAGCGAGGACCGGAATGTCGCTTGCGCGCTTGACGCTTTCATCGGCGATAATCGGTAGTTCGGAGTGTTCACGGACAAATTTGAGTCCCGTCAGATCATTGGGGTGTGTCGGTTGTTCCACCAACTCAACACCATATCGAGCGAGGTCGCGGATCTTGCGAACAGCCTCCTTCGGTGTCCACGCTGTGTTCGCATCAACATAAATAGGTGTATCTGTGACATCTCGGAGTTTCTGGATTATCTCCATATCTTGTGATGTGCCGAGTTTGACTTTCAGAATCGGATATTCTTCAGCATGTCGGGTTTTCTCTGCCATCACCTCAGGTGCATCCAGTCCAATAGTGAACGATGTGCAAGGTGTCTTTTGCGGGTTGAGTCCCCAGAGTTGATAGAGCGGAACGCCGAGCTTTTTACCGAGTCGGTCGTGTAGTGCCATATCAATGGCGGACTTTGCGGCGTAATTGCCACCAAGCGTTGCTTCAACGACTTCCATCACATCGTGGATCGCATCGAGGTCTTTGGGGAGTGCCGGCGCGATGGTTTCCAACGCTGCACGCACCGTTTGGACGGTTTCACCGTAAAACCGAGCCGGCGCAGTTTCACCGATACCACCATCAATCTCTACGGAGAGCACCTGTCGAAACGCATCTGTCGCCCGACGCGCAATCTTGAAGGGATGTTGTAGTCGTAAATCTGTAATTTGAGAGACAATGTCCATTTTTCTAATCCTGTGTCTCTTTTAAGTATTCCATAAACCGCTTTTGTCTTTCTATCGGAATTTTTCCATTGCCCTTCAGGAAAGTCCACGCCCCGAAGAAGATCGCATGCGCCTCCTGCGTAGCAGAAACATTCGGGCGATTTAAAGATTGAATTTGGAGTATCATCGCCATTTTGTTCGTCTGCTGGATTTCAGGGGTCGTGCTGTCTTGAAGGGTGACAATCGGGGTTTCGTAAAGTGCGCTGTTGAACTGTTCAAGGATCCGTTTTAGAAACGTTTCTGTTCCCTGATTGCCTCGGTAGTGCGCCGCAACCACAACGGGTTGCCCGTTACGCCATTCCCTGTGATTAATTTGCAGATAATATCCTCTATCCTTGATGGCATTTATTTTTTTTATCCGCTCCTCCACAGACATTTTTAACCCATCGGTATGAATATTATACACCTTTGCACCGGCGAGTTTCAACATTTCTTCCAATGTTGTGATGAGTTCCTGTGTTTCAGGCGTATCCGTTTGTGAATCGAGAACAATGGTAGTCGAGGCAAACACACCATCCGCAATCGGGTGAAGTTCGACATCAACAACGGTTGCTCGATTCGGTTGAATATGAATCTTGTGTTTGTCGGGATAGTAAGGGTTGGGTGACCCAACCCCTACGGAGATGTGAAGCGTCGTTTCACCGAAATCCTTCGATTCGGCGTCGGTTTTAATGAAAAAGTGTCCCTCAGCATCCGTAGAGCCTGTCAATCCCGAATCGGTTTGTAATTGTGCATCTTGGATCGGATTTTTAATTTTTCCTTGCGGTTCGATGCGGTGGGTTTTGGTATCTGACGTGCCTTTTCGTATATCCGCCCTCCATTTCATTACGGACTTCGCATTTTGGATTTTGGGAAGAATATGAGAAACTTGACCCTGCAAAATCGCTCCGTCGATGTTCGCGAAGTGGATCGTCAAGGACTGGTGCGTCTGTCCATAGGAGGCTTCCACCGTCGCTGTGCCTGGCGTATCAGGGGCATATAGATAAAACTGTGCCGATCCGTTCTTTGAGAGCCGACACGTCTCTGCGAGGGTCCCGTTCGACGTTTGTGCGTAGATCGGTTCGTTGTCAGCAATTGGCATTCCCTCAGCATCCCGTGCGGTTACAGAGATACCGACGTAACTTTTCCCATCAGCAGGGAGTGTATCTGTCCATGCACTGAGATTCAATGCCGCTGCAGGCGGTGCCACTTTAAACCACTGCGGTACAGGTAGACTGTGATTACCGTAATAGTTCACCAAGTCGGTCTGGACAAGATGCACACCGTTCGATAACGGCTTCTCAATGGAGACGGTAATCCGATCTGTCCCGCGATCGTAGTGATACGGGACATCCACATTATCAACTTTGACTCGGATGGAATCGGTGAAGACCTGTTGACGCTTGAGCATCCACGCCCCCCGCTCATGGAGTCCGTCCATCACCTGAATCTGGAGGCGCGGCGTTTTCGTTTCGATGACAGAGGCGTGTTCGGGTGCTACCAGAACGCCTTTCGGAAACCCGCCTTCAACATAGCGAGCAATGCCAAGAAAGTAACCGAACGCCTCCTTTCTCAAATACTCCTCCTCTGTCAGCCTCGTCTCTTCTTCCGGGTTCGAGAGAAAAGATGCCTCACACAAAACTGCTGGACATTCGGTCAATCGCAAGACCCCAAAACCGGAAGCCGTTATTAATTTATCTGAATACAGTCCCGATGCTGGAGAGGTGGGCAACTGTAGTGCATCCGAGACGCCCTGCTGGACATACCGCGCGAGGTCAAGACTCTGACGTGAGTCGTCTGCATCGCCGTGATACCAAGTAGAGGTATAATTGACGTTCGGATTATCAATTCCGTTATGGTGGAGCGAGATAAAGAAGTCAGCCTCGTTTTCGTTGGCAATTTGACTGCGCATCGGCAGGCTCACATAAGAATCATCAACACGCGTCATAATGACGGTAGCCCCGACCTGCTGTAACAACTCGCGTAGGTGAAAAGCGACCCGTAGATTAACGTCAGCCTCGCGAACACCTGTTGGACCCCGTTTGTAATCTGGCACATGACCTTGTCCGCCGTGTCCGGGATCCAGGCAAATTTTGAATCCTTTGAGATGCCGAGTGTAAGGTGGAAATTCAGCGTGGGAAGGGATCTGCTGCTCTATAAGTCCTTGGCGTTGAGAACAACCCACAAATAGCAGAAAAATTAAAAGGATTTTTAATTTTTCCTTGCGGTTCGATGCGGTGGGTTTTGACATTTGACGTGCCTTTCCGTATATCCGCTCTCCATTTCATTACGAGCTGTGCGTTTTGGGTTTTGAGATTTTTAATTTTTCCTTGCGGTTTGGTGCGGTAGGATTTGGCATCTGATGTGCCTAATAGTTTTCAGGGCAGGTTGCTACATAACCCTTTCAGTTGTCAGGTGTCGTAGGGGTTGGGAATGTAATACAAGGAATGGATTTCGTCTATTCCCAGACGAAATCCCCCAACCCCTACAGAGGTTTTCGTTTAACATGGGAAACACCCAAGTAAAAACTCCCTCTTGTAACGGATAACTATTAGACGGATCTCCGACGGCTACGTGATTTAGGACGACCCAGGATCTCTGAGAGAATAATGCCTTGACGAAAAGTTTGGGGCGACAGATCCAGTAATGATGTCGCCGGAACAGACCGCCTTCCGGTTGGAGAGTCTACAGGCACTGGAGGCGGTTGAGGTTGCGGTGCCTCAGCAGTCGGATCAGATATCTCTGGTTCAGGACGTTCTGGTTCTTCGGCAACCGGTGTTACTTCCTTCTCTTCATCCTGCTGCAGAATCATCTGCTCCAACTGCGTCTCAAACGGAAAATCTTCCATGAAAGGGGGCGGTGCCTCTTCGCTCTCCGACATCGCGCGCTCATCCGCTTTTCTTTCCGCATTCCGTTGTTGTGCTTTCCGCCGGCGCGAGTTGCTCAAGATAGAGATCAGAATCACGATAATCAGCGGTGCCAGCATCTGGATGATACTTTCCATTTTTTAATTTTTCCTTGCGGTTCGGTTAGTTCAAATTTATGAAAGTCCGAGTGAGTGTGCAGACCGGGTTGTATCCATTTCTTGCGTGCCACCGGGTGAGGCAATCGATTGACGCATCTCTGTATCCGCAAGGATATTACGGAGTTCGTAATACGTCATCACACTCATCCGTTGGGAATCAAAGGTGTCGGAGATAGCAAGCGGCACTTCCGCTTCTGCCTCAATCAGTTTGACGGTCATCTCTTCGACTAACGCCTTATTCTCTTCCTCTTCGGCTTGTGCGCGTGCGCGACGTTCCTCCGCTTTTGCACGGGCTATTTTGAGTTCAGCCTGTGCTTGGTCGGTCTGTAATTTTGCACCAACATTCTCACCAACATTTATATCGGCGATGTCAATAGACAAAATTTCAAAGGCAGTACCTGCAGCTAAACCCTTTGCGAGCACCGTCTCTGAGATGCGAACCGGATTTTCTAAGACTTGCTTATGGCTTCCCGATGAGCCGATCGTTGTGATAATCCCCTCACCGACTCTCGCACGGATAGTGTCTTCAGTCGCACCGCCGACAAGCCGATCGATGTCGGCTCTCACCGTAACGCGTGCCTTTACAATTAACTGGATACCATCGCGAGCAACCGCAGTGATACCATGACTGGGGTCCTCTCTGCTGGGGATGTCGATAATCTCAGGCGTAACGCTGACCTGGACGGCTTGTAGGACATCTCGACCTGCAAGGTCGATTGCAGCTGCTTGTGCGAAACCGAGATCAATGTTGGCTTTATCCGCAGCAATCAGTGCCGATACGACACTCGAAACACGCCCTCCAGCAAGGAAGTGTGCCTCAAGATCATCAAGGGATAGACTTAAGCCTGCCTTCGTTGCGTTGATCTGGGGTTCTACTATCGCAGAAGGTGGAACACGCCGCAAACGCATCGCAACGAGATCAAAAATCCCAACCTTCACACCTGCCGCAATAGCAGTAATCCATAGACCGATTGGAACGAGCCAACTGATAATAATTATGAACAGTATAAGCAGGACAGCAATAATTGCGATCATTGTTGGTGCCATGTTTACGATTCTCCATTTTATTTTAGGGTTATCAGTTATCGGTTATCGGTCATCAGTTAAAAGAGAGAGTTTTGCTTGGGTGTTTCCCATGATAAATTGAAACTCCTTGTGATAACTGAAAACCGAAAGCCTGTGTAGCAGGCGAACCGACAACTATCCTATTGTTGCTCTGTATCAGTGTTCAAATTGCCTTCACGGAACGCATTTGCCAAGGAACGAGGCACTTGCGCTTCTGCTTCAACGACTTTCGCACGCATCTCTTGGACGCCTGCAGTCATCTCCTGCTTTTGGGCGACCGCCATCGCACGACGTTCTTCCGCCTTCGCTTGCGCGACGACCAAGTCTGCCTCGGCTTGTTCTGCTTGAAGTTCCGCACCGATATTTTTGCCGACGTTGACATCAGCAATATCAATAGAAAGGATTTCAAAAGCGGTTCCGGCATCGAGTCCACGGTCAAGCACGGTTTTCGAGATGATGTCCGGGTTTTCGAGTACGTCTTCATAGGTTTCAGAGGCACCAATTGCGCTGATAATACCTTCACCGACACGCGCGATGATCGTCTCTTCACCTGCACCGCCGACGAGTCGATTGATGTTCGTACGCACTGTAATACGGACGGTGGCTATCAATTCAACGCCATCTAAAGCGAGTGCACTGATTTTCGGTGTTGTAATCACCCGCGGGTTGACGCTAACTTGAACGGCTTCAAAAACATCACGTCCAGCCAAGTCAATGGCCGCAGAGCGTTGAAAATTCAACTCAATTCTCGCTTTATCTGCGGCAATGAGCGCACTGACAACGTTCAACACATTACCACCCGCGAGGTAATGCGCCTCTAATTCGGCGGTTACTACCTTCAATCCAGCCTTATGGGCACTGATTAGACCCTTCACAATAACGTTTGGGTTCACCCGTCTGAGACGCATCCCAATCAGATCAAAAATTCGGAGAGGAACCCCCGCTGCTACAGCGGCGATCCAAAGCCCAACGGGAACGAACCAAAAGAACGCTATGATAAAAATTAGGACAACAAGGGCGATTCCCCCCGTAAATAGATCCACCATTATCTGCCTCCTACATATCTATTGTAAACTACGGACGACGACGCGACTGCCCTCTACAAAAATCACTTCGATTTCGGTATCTGCAGGGACAAATTCACCCTGTGTGACAATGTCAACGCGGTGTCCGCTGATAAGTGCTGCTCCTGCGGGGCGCAGCGGTGTCAATGCCTTACCGGACTTCCCAACTAAACTCGCCAATTCTGACGGAGGCGCGTGAAAGCCTTCCGCCTTATCTTGCGTTTTCCCCAGAATAAGGGCTTTACCAGCAGGCGTTGCGCGCACTACGGATAATCCTATGATTGCCAATGGAATAACCCCCACCAGCGTTGCCCCCGTATACGTCAGAGTTGCTTGGAATCCGAATTTCCACCAAGCAACCCCGATACCTATCAATATAAGGAGACACCCCGGTACACCTGCTGCTCCAAAGCCCGGAAGAATGAGCAACTCAATAAATACTAACAGAATTCCAATACCTATCAGGAAGATCAGAAACCACATCATATTTTTAATTTTCCTTGCGGTTCGGTCAAGTGTATTGGGTGTTGAGCGTTTCTTTGCGTATATCCGCCTGCGTGTTTTTGCTTGGGTGTTTCTGCGTATTGTTGCAGGCTACGTGTCTGCGTTAGCACAGAATGATAGGACATATCACCAAGGGAAAAATTAATCATCTTCAACGGCTTCTACGAAAACCTTAGGACCTTCCACACTTACAACTTTGATATTGCTATCTTGTGGAATAAAATCACCGACGGTGACGACATCCACCCTATTATTAGCGATTCGAGCCGTTCCAGAGGGACGCAAAGGCGTTAGGGCTGTCCCAGATTGTCCGAGATACGCCTGAAAATCCTCAGAACTCGCCGAATGGTATCCCATCTCGGTATCCATCACTGTTGACAAAGCGAGCCTCTGGAAAAGCCGCGTCTCTGGCAGGTAAAAAGCGGCGAGAATCACCAATCCTGAACTCATAATCACAGAGATTGAGAGCCACATAACCGCCGTACGGAACTCGTAAGCCTTGTCGAAAACGAAAAAGATGCTTCCTATCATCAGCGTAATACCAAGAATTCCGGCAACACCGAAACCGGGGATCACAAAGACCTCCAAGGCGATGAGTCCAAGTCCGAGAAGGAAAAGTAGGAATGCCCATTCGGCACCGATTTTCGTCAGCATGTGGCCACCGAAGAAGAGCCCTACACAGAGTAGACCGAGGAATCCAGGGATCCCGAAACCGGGTGTGCGAATCTCTATAAAGATGCCGAGGATTCCCAATGAAAGAAGAAGCGAGCTGATAAGCGGATTCGTGATAAAGAAAACGATCCTATCCGCGAGTGTTGCTTCGACCTCAGTAATACGTGCTCCCGTTAACGTTTTCAGACGGTTGATTTCTGAAACATCAAAATCCTGCTCTCGTCGCGCGATGCCCTCTTCTGTTAGTGGTAGTTTGATTCCATCAACCTCAACAATTTCGTATTGTGCCAATAGTTCTGTAAGGGTTTCGGCTTGCGCGTCCGCGAACCCGTATGCTAATGCCTGTTGGGTAGATAAAGTGAGCAGTTTCCCTTGGGCACACAGGATTTCCATCTCTTCGCCTGCTTCTTCACGCGCAGCGTATTCTTCGGGTAGAAGTTTAATAATCTGACCATCTGTGAGTTTAACGAGGACGAGTTCTTTGTCTACCATCGCTTCGGCAATATCCGGGTTTCGATTCTCGCGTTCTGCCGTCGCACGGATAGTTCCCTGAATATAAGAGATTGCCTTTTCCCCAACCTCTTGCCCTTGAATGTTAACAGGCGCGGAATCACCAATCGTCCCCCCCGAAGTCATGACGATCTGATTACAAGCGATAGAAATCATCGCACCCGCAGAAATAGCCTGTCGATTGACAAAAGCGATTGTGGGAATTTGTGTGTCCTGAATAGATCGGATGATATTTACGGCGGAATCTACCCTACCGCCCGGTGTATCCACATCAAAGACAATAGCATCGGCACCAGCCGCCTCTGCTGTTTGGATGCCATCGCTGATGTAGGTGCCGAGTCCGCTTCCGATCTCGTTTCGGATGTCAATTACGTAAACCAGTGCAGTGTCCTGCGCCGACAGATCGCCATTCATGAAGAGACACCCGATAAAAAGAAGCGCGTATTTTAATTTTACTTTGCGGAAAAATGAAATGGGTTTCATGTTAAATCGCCTTCCTTAAATCTGAAGAAACACCCAAGCAAAAACCCTTCCACTTTGTTACAGGCTTGGTATTTTGTGTGAGAAGCAAAATGTTTCTTTACGTAATTTTTAAAATAATTTGGTGACCAATTCAATTATACCCGAAGACGACGGTAAACGTCAAGACAGATTGTAATTCAGTTCGATGTGAACTCTTCTTGGATCCATGCATGCAGGACATGGTTCAGGATAAGATGGACATCCTCAACCGGACCGTAGCGATCGCTATCTACAACGACGTTCACATCACAGATCGTTGCCAAGGCACCGCCACCGAAGCCGCTCCATCCGACTGTTTGACATCCGATCTCTTTCGCGTGTCGCATTGCCCGGAGCACATTCTCTGAATTGCCGCTTGCACTGATACCGATAACAACATCTCCTGGGTTCACAAGATTTTTGAGTTGTTCAACGAAAACATCTTCGTAGGATACATCGTTTGACCACGCCGTCATTGTCGCCACATTATCCGTTAAACTTATAACACGGAAACGGGGTTTACCTGGGACACTCGTGCCTTTACCTAAATCGCAGGCAATATGTGACGCCGTAGATGCACTGCCACCGTTACCAATCACAAAAATTTGCTTTTCAGCGTGATACGCTTCCATGATCACATCTATAGAACGCCGTACATCTGCCAATGTAAGTCGCTCCAAAACGCCTTGTAGATGTGAAATATAACTCTGAATTCTCTCCATTTATAGTAAATCCTATAATTATTTGGTCCCCGCGGTAGGCGAGGTTTCAAACCTCGCCTCCTGGGGTGTGTCTATAAGTAAGTGGATAGTAAATGTTTTCAAACGACTAATGCGACAGCGGCGAGGTCTCCCAAGGCATCACCTAATTGGGCAGGCGCGATATTAACGGCTTCTGCGGGACGGGTCATGGCGAACTTCGATACCGTCTCTCGAATCGGGTCGAGCAAGAGATCGCCAGCGGCAACTGCGATGGTTCCGAGTAAAACGATGTCAGGATTCAAAATGTTGACCAAATTTGCGATCCCCCAACCCATGTAATATGCTGTCTCCTGAACAAGTTCCAAAGCTAAAGCATCACCCGTGCGCGCCGCGGCGAGTACATGCTCCGACTTGACGTTTTCAATGTGTCCGTCGGCAAGGGCTAACAGTGCCGTTGGTGCTTTTTCATCCTCAAGTTGCTTTTGTATTGCGGCTTGTGCGCGGCGTGCGATCGCAGGACCGGAGCAGAGTGCCTCAAGGCATCCCCGTTTTCCACAACCACAGCGGGGTCCGTTCGGCAGGAGTATCTGGTGTCCTACCTCACCGGCACTGTCGTTGGCACCGTGGTAAACCTGCCCGTCGATAACAATACCACCCCCGATCCCTGTGCTCATCGTCATATAGAGGACAGCATTGTAGCCGCGTCCACCGCCGAACCTGAATTCTGCGAGCGCACTGGCATTCGCGTCGTTTTCGATGATCACCGGCACCTGAAATTCGGATTCCAGCTTTGCCTTGAGGGGTAGCGCGTCCCATCCGGGTAAATTCGGAGGCGAATAAACAATCCCGGTCTTTGTATCCAGCGGACCCCCGCAACTCACACCTATCGCTGAAACGGATTCTTGTTCCAAGCCAACTTGACTGACAACCTCACGAACCATATCAAACAGCAAGCCGATCGCATATTCCGGTCCCTTTTCTGAGAGCGTCGGTTTACGCACCTTACCGAGGATATGTCCAGTCTTATCAGCGACAACAGTCGCGAGTTTCGTTCCACCGATGTCAATACCTACAACATATTCCTTCATCGGTCTATCTTCCTGAGCATAGTGCGATTTCAAATAGATTTATAATTGATAATTCAGGGCGCGCAGTGCAGGATAAATCTGTTCATAGGCTTTCAATTTCTCATCGTAACGCTGCGCATATTCGTCGCGTGGATAATACACATTGCGTGGCGTGACCAACTGATCGACCGCCGATTCAACAGAATCATACTTGCCGATTGCTGTGCCAGAAAGGATAGCAGTACCGAGACAAACTCCCTCCGATATATCAAGGGCAATCACCTTTTTCCCAAACATATCCGCTTTGAGTTGCAGCCATTTTTCAGACTTTGCGCCGCCACCGATGGCACGCACTTCGTTTATCACAACCCCTGCGTCTTGGAGCATCGCGAGATTTTGTTTGATTTCGTAACTAATACCTTCCAGAATCCCTTTGATGAGTTCGCCTTTCGTTGTCGAAAGCGTCAACCCAACAATTGCGCCCTTCGATTCGAGATCGAGATAAGGCGTGCCCGAACCGGTGAAGTGTGGCAGCACCATGGCTGTTCCCGGGGCATCAGGAAGTTCCGCCATCAGTAGATCGTAGACATCGCGTCCTTCTGCTTCTGCTTGGGCGACCTCTGCTTGCGCGAGGGTGTCTCTAAACCACCGCAGCACAACGCCACCACTGGAGACAAATCCCAGTGTGACATACAATCCATCGACGACATGCGGATAACAGGCGAAATTCCCGTCTATCATGTCTTGGTTGATGACGGGTTCTGTGAAAGCCGGTGCGATACATTCAACAGTGCCGGTTGCGTCCATCACCTCACCGCTCCGAATAATCCCCGCCCCTAATGCGCCACACGGTTGGTCGTGCCCGCCGGTAACACATACCACACCTTGTGGGAGACCGAGTTCATCAGCAACTTTGGAACTCACCTCACCGATCGGTGTGCCTGACGGTGCGGCGTCCGGAAAAACTGCCGCGTCTACATTTGCCAGACCGAGCATCTTCTCCGACCAACCCTTGTTGATAATGTCAAATGCCATCGTGCGCGCAGCGAGCGAGTAATCCACCACAGGCGGAACACCGAGTTTGAAATAGACGAAATCTTCAAAGCCGAGGAATTTCCATACCTGTCGATAGAGATCGGGTTGATTCTTCTGCATCCAGATAAGTTTCGCCAACGTATGAATATCGCTCATCGGCATCCCGGTGATTTGCATCACCTCTAAAGGCGTTATCTCTTGCTTCAACACATCACAGATGCCAGTTGTCCGAGCATCGAAAGTGGTAATGGCGTTCGCTAAGATCTGCCCGTCGGCGGATACCGGTGTTACGGCTTCACCTTGTGAAGCGACACTGATTGCTTCGATCGGATCGGATTTCGTTTGTGATGCAACCTGCTGAATGCCAGTCGCTATGTTTTCCCAGACGACAGTCGCGTCCAGTTCCGACCAGCCGGGTTGCGGATGGATCAACGGGTACTCGCCGTATGCCTGTGCGAGTGTCGTTCCGTCCTCGCGAAAGGCGATAACCTTACACCCCGTTGTTCCAACATCTATGCCCAAAAGACTCATGGCTTTCTTCCTTTTCTTTTCATACGAGATGCGACTATCATACAATAGATTGCGGATTCATGCAAGAATTTGTTTTCAGGGGCGTGTAAAATTGGGCACACAACCACTATAGGCGAAGAGTCTTTTGTTCCTTAAGCAATATTAAATAATAAATTATCAATTTTCCGTGTTTCCATTGGATGCCGACCTCCGTAGGGGGTTTTTGCTTGGGGTTTTTGATAGGGTATTTCTGCGGATTTCCCCAGGGTTTCCCCGCCCGTTATTGATGACTTTGATAATTTGATAAAATGTTACGTTTTTATAACATTTTTAAATCAGCATTTCTGTGTGGGTTTTCGGTTGAGAGTCCAGTGAGGACGTGGAGTTCTTGGGTGTTTCTCAGTCGAGATTCTCTGTTGAAAAAAATAATTTGGTGAAAAGTGTAACATTTTTCTGAGTGTTTTTGGTGAAGTGATAACATGTCTGTATGGTCTGGATCGCGGATTCTCGCGGATTTTACAGATTTCGCGGATTTTTTGGTTTTTGTGTATCGAGCGTCCTTTGTTGCGGATTGCGTTGCCTATTCGTTGACACCTAATGAATTTCACGGCGTTGCCTCTTAATTTGATTTTACATTATATATAATAACATATTTGATTTAAAACTGCAAATTGATTTTTGTTCCGAAGTCCATACGTTATTCGCTATGGCCCCCTACAACCCGACCCCCTCATAAAATAGGTTGAAACCAAACTTAAATACAGATTATAATGTTGGGAGACAACGGAAATGAACCCAAGTTGTTACTACGGAGTGAGTGATGTATGGCAGTTTGACTGAACGCATCGAAAAAATATCTCTGGGTGAGGACACAACGATTGAATTCAAAAGAGCGTTGCCCCATAGGAACAGTCTGGCTGATGAGATCGCCGCTTTTGCGAACGCGAAAGGGGGCGTGATCCTCATCGGGGTTGACGACACTCGCGAAATTGTTGGAATTGACCAGCAAGAACTGGATACGGCGGAAAAAACAGTCGTCGAAATATGCCAAGACAGTATTGACCCAGTGCTTTTCATTTTTACAGAGAAACTGCGGGTTGATGATAGAAATCTGTTAAAGATAGAAGTGCCGCGTAGCCTGTTTGTTCATAAGACCTCTAACGGTTACTTCATTCGTCAGGGAAGTAGCAAAAGGGAGATGCCTACCGAGCAGTTGACGCGGTTATTCCAAAGCCGATCGCAGGCACGTATTATCGCTTTCGATGAACAGTTCGTGCCGAATACGAATAAAGACACACTCAAAAGCGACCTCTACGAGCGATTTATTACGGAAGGTGCGACAACGGATGCGGTAGAAGATTTGCTCCTTAAAAGGCGTTTATTGGTCAAAGAAGACCAACAGAACCGCGCCTCTGTCGCGGGTGTCCTGATGTGTCATGAGAAACCCGATGATTATCTCTATAACAGTTTCATTCAAGCCGTTTTCTATCGTGGGAAGGAAAGGGATGCGAACTACCAGATCGATGCGAAGGACTTTAAGGGACCTCTGGACGAACAGATAATGGATACTATGAAATTTGTCTACAGATACAACGCGGTCGCCGCACGGAAGGATATTGGTAGGATAGACTTCCCGGAATACGGCATGCGTGCCGTGTTTGAGGCAGTGGTGAACGCAGTTGTCCACAGGGATTATTCAAAAACAGGCTCAAAGATTCGCCTGTTTATGTTTTCCGACCGACTGGAACTTTATTCCCCAGGGGCACTGGCAAATACGGTGACAGTGGACAATTTACGCTACAATCAAGCCACGCGTAACGAACTCCTCGCCCGCTTACTTTCAGAAATTACATTGGACGATGATATGAGCAGGCAGGTAGTGCGTCAGCACTTTTGGGAACGCCGAGGAGAAGGGGTCGGTATTATTTTGAGCGAAAGCGAAGCACTGAGTGGCAAGATACCTGTATATGAAGTGTTTGACGAGGAATTGCGTCTAACAATTTTTGCAGCAAAACCCCCATGGCAAGCGGAAGTGTAAAGCAAATTGACAAAATATACGGTTTTGAAGTAAAATTGAGGGCAACTCACAGTTTCTGACATGCACACGAAATATCGAATAGCAATAAGGAGTTTAACAATGCTAACGCAAGAACAGGTCGAATTTTACCATGAGAACGGGTATCTCAAGGTAGACCAACTCTTCGCACCCGCGGAGACGAAGGAATTGGCATCTGAAATGGTGCGGATTATCAATAATTGGGGACAGGAGACAATCGGTTGGCCCGGTCCTTGGCGCACACGCTACCTCAAAGATGAGGACCAGCAGACGACGAAAGCCGTCTTTATGCACAACCCTCATTTTTACTCTGCTGCATGGGGGCGGGTGATTTTCCACGAGCGGCTGACGGGCGCGGTGCAAGCACTGATTGGTGATACCATTCAATGGCACCATACCGTGCTACACGCGAAGCCACCGGAAAAAGGGACACCGTTCCCGATGCACCAGGACTATCCCTTCTATCCACACGATGGACTTGATTTTGTGGATTGTCTCGTTCATCTCGATGATGCGCCGTTCGAGAGTGGTGCCCTACGAGTTGTCCCCGGCAGCCATAAGGAGGGACCCCGGGAACACATCACGGGTGAAGGAACAGCACCGCATCTGCCGACTGATAAATTCCATCCGGATTTCATTGACTCGATCCCGATTCCGGCGGTGGCAGGCGATGTAATTTTCTTCAGTTATTGTCTCATCCACTGGTCTGAAGTCAATCGGACGGAGCAGTGGCGGAAAGCCGTTCGGTTCGGATACCACAAGCCTGATATGCGACCCGTCGGACGCGATCCTCAAGAACCTTACAACAACATTATGGCGGGCGGGTTCAAAGCGAATCCAACTTCAGATGAAATAATGGCTTAAACGGAATGGTGAGGGGCAGGCACGAGCTCTGCCCCTACACTGCCGGCAAAGAAGCAACCACTATTTATCTTAGAACTATGACCCGTATTTTCCCCAAATTTCTTTTATTTATTTTTTCCTTAATCACGTGTTTAGTCTTCGCTATGAAGACCGGTGCCCAAATGCCCTCACTCCCTGAGCAGGTATTTCAGAAACACCAAACAATCCTACTCAGTGAAGACGTTCAAGCAGTTCTACCAGAAGCTCTTGCTGAACTCAAGCAACCGGGGAATCAAGTGTTCCTAACGCCTGCTCTTATTGAGACTGTTCTGGAGGATCCTGACCTTCTAAAAATAATCGCTCCAGAGATCAGCGATGAATTTATAACGTTATTAAAACAAGAGAACTCCGGCGTTCGAATCCTACTCAGCGATCCTGACGTTCAAATCCTGCTCCAAATGCCAGATGCGATTGATGAACTTACACATCTCATTGAAGCTGCCAAACCCTCGCCCGCAATACTGATCTTTGGGAGGTACGAACGCCTCTTTCAACGCGAAGACATTCGGGAATTGCTGCCTGGTGTTTTCACAGCACTCAAGCAACCCGACACACAAGTACTCTTACGACCCTCGATGATAGAACTGGTAGCTGAAGATCCAGACCTGCTTAGAATAATTGTCCCAGACATTGACGATAGATTCATTAGACTCCTCAAGGAAGATCCTGAAGTTAATACCCTTATTAACGACCCGGATCTGCACGTCCTGCTTCAGAATCCTGCTGAAATTGATGAACTCGCTGTGTTGTTGGACCTTGAGACTCTGGCAATTGTCAGTATTGTACCCGAGTCATTCGAGTCACCTGATGTTGGGGAACAGTTTGCTATCGCTGTTGTTACCACTAACGCGCAGAATGTCCGGGGTTATCAATTATCGGTCCAATTTGACCCAGAGGCACTGCGCTACGTTTCGTGGCAGCAGGGGACCTATCTCTTCGGTGATGTCTTTGCCGCACTCACAACTGTTGAGGAAGATCAGGTATCCTTCGTCGTGACAGCCCCTGCGAAAGCGGCGAATGCACAGGGACTGCTCCTGACGGTAACCTTTGAAGTGGTTGCCGCAAAAGCGTCGATATTGTCACTCAATGACGTAATGCTTGTGAGTGATGAGGGGATAGGACTACCTGTGAAGACTGAAGATAGTCAGATAGTTGAACCTATACCTATGGAGATCGAAGAAAGTGAAATAGTCGAACCGACCTCTGCAGAGACCGAGGAAAGTGAAATTGTTGAACCTATGCCTGTGGAGACCGAAGAGAATCAGACAAGCGAACCTACGCCTGTGGAAGCAAGAGATAGTGAGTCAGTTGAATCCACACCTTCAGAAACTGAAGATAGTGAGGTAGTCGAACCGACACCTGAAGAGACCGGAGATGGTGAGGTGGTTGAATCCACACCTGCGGAAACCGAAGATAAGACCGTTGAACGCTCGACTCCAGCGTGGGATGTCAACGAAGATCGTTTTGTGAACATTTTAGATTTGGTGTTAGTGTCGTCGAATTTCGGAGAGGAAGGATCCGTGCCAGCTGATGTTAACGGGGATAACACGGTAAATATCTTGGATTTGACGCTGGTTGCGAGTCATCTCGGTGAGTACTACGAGCAACCCTGAAAATAGAAAAGCATAAGGGGCGGTTTTTCAACCACCCCTTTCAAATCGTCATCGACGTTTTATGTTGCCCCAAGTGGTTGACAGTTTACCTCCGGGTTGAACCGCCAAGCCTCCAATCGTGTTCATGGCGAGATTCATCTCATCAATATCAATCACGCGATCCCATATAAAGACTTCAGCGATAACGGCATTTAACCACTGCCCATCCTCACGGTGCGCGATGAACACGGGACGCGTGCCTGTCTCACAGGGACCATTGCCCTTATCTGCTGCTTCCGCGACCGGTGCTTTGTCACCGTTCACGTAAACGCGTACCCCTTCTTCCAACAAAAATGTGCCGCATTGGTGAATCCATTTGCCCTGTGGCGCGGTGCCCGCAGTGTGTGGTTCAGAAACCCCTGAACCCGGACACGTCCAAACAGACATGCCTGCACCGAAGTCATCGTAGACATAAAGCGCGAACTCCCACTGTCCACCGGCACCTTTCATGACGATAGGTTGGCGGGTCTGTCCGTGTCCATCGGTCCCGACTTTTAAGGGCTTTACCCATGAACAGATAGTGATACCTTGCTTCTTTTCAAAATGCGAATCGATGTCTTTCTTTTGCGCTTCCATGTCGATTTTGACGTAGGTCGACTTGCCATCAAATTCCAAGGCTTGTCCGAGATCGTTGTGCTTTGCATCCACCGATTTTGGTGCGGCTTTACTCAGCTCTGTATCAAAGGCGTGGGGTCCGTGGTCGACGACCGGTTCACCTGTCCCTTCGTTCAGCGGTAGATATAACCAAAGCCCATCCTCAATATCCGCAGCATTCACAAGAAAAGTTGACATGGCAAACGCCGCTATCAACATCGCAAAAAATGTAATCTGACGCATCTTTTTCCTCCTTCAGAGTTAGTTAGGCTTCCACATACTCCATACCTTTCGCTCCTATTGAAACTTCGCTTTTTCTCCAAAGGAAGCTGCAGCAAATTCTGATATGTGAGTCCTGAGCGTAGCCGTACAAACTGTGTCAGTAAATCAACACACTTAATTGCTAAATTAGACATATCGGTAATAAATAGGTTCAGAGTTTCTATCAATAGCTTCAAAAACCCGCAAGTTGCATGTTGAAGCATTGAAGGGAGGACGGAAATCAAGTTTCCATACGACGTTCCGAGAGAGTCGAAAATTGCGAGCTGGGAATACTGAAACAAACGCTCGCTTTTATAAAGATGAAACCGATGAGTGTGATACTATTTTTCACGCGCGACACGTGCTTGGGCAACCCGCAGGAGATTTCGCGTCTCAACAGCATCTGGATTCAGTTGTAAGGCTCTTTCAAATGCCTTAATAGCCTCTGGGTACGCGTTCGCTTTCGTATAGCACACACCGAGTTCATGATACACCGTCGCGTTTGTCGGGTAGATTTGAGCAACTGCAGTAAAAGCTTCCGTCGCTTTGGTGAACCGTTCTGTCTCTCGGTAGATATAACCGAGCTGCATGAGTGCCTCTACGAAATCGGGTTGTCGGGTTATTGCCTTCTCAAATGCGGAGATGGCTTCAGGGAACATGCCTTTATGTCTGTAAGCAACACCAATCCCATAATGGGCGTGGACGAGGGTCGCATCACGGGTAAGTGCCTTCTGGTACTCAGCAATCGCTTCATCAAGTTGTCCAGCGAATCCATAGGCTCTCCCTAAATCAATATACGCCTCTGCCATGTCGGGCCGTAACTGAAGCACGCGCTTATACGCAACAATCGCCTCCGCAAGTTTCCCCTGCATCACATACACCGTGCCTAAGTTATGATGCGCCTCAATTAACGTCGGTCTCATCTCAATGGCGCGTTGATAAGCCGCGGCGGCCTCTTGCAATCTCCCAGCACGTTGGTAAGCCGTCCCATTGTTATTGTAGTCCTGTGCAGACGGTGAAACCGATGTCTTCGTGGATGTCGGGGAGGCAGACTTCTTTGCAGTGGAGATTCGTTCGTTGTCTTGACACCCGATAATGAGTCCTAAGCTTATTAGAAGGAGGCATCCGTATACTTGTAGTTTCATTCTTGGGACGCTCCTTCGACTGCCTCTATAAGCTGATTCGCCTCAAGTTCTACGTACTGGTCTATTTCACCAGAGGGCCATAGGATTTCAAGTTGACTGACCGTTTCGCTTTTCCCCACTCCGAAGGTCAATGTCATTTCGCTTTGGGAACAGTAGCTGCCGCCAGTGCGGACGATTTGCTGTTGCACGCTGTCCTCCAAAGTGAGTCGAACACTCGCCCCGATTCCATCGCGATTACTACGGACACCAATGGTTTTCACCTGAATGTAATTAGACGACGGTTCGGTATCATTCCGCAGCAACCACGCGCTACTGTATTCGTCTTTAACACCGTTATTACTTACAAGCAGGTCTAAATCACCATCGTTGTCGTAATCACCGTAGGCACATCCGCGCCCCACACCTACATGATTAAGTCCAGCAGCCTTGGCGATGTCTCGAAACGTCCCGTCTCCTTGATTTCGGAAGAGTGAAGACGGTTGTGCATAGGGGGTATGCTGTTGATAACGCAGCACCTCGGGTTCAATATGTCCATTAATGCAAAACAGGTCGAGTGCTCCGTCCAAATCGCAATCGAAAAACAGGATCCCAAACGTCAAGGAACGGTAACTGACCTTCCCAATTCCTGCTCTATCCGTTCTATCGGTAAAGTAAGCCGCATTCGGGTCTGCATAGAAAAATCCCGTCTTCTCGTTGCTGAAATTGCCGATGACGATTGCGGTGCCGCCGTTGTTATAGACATCCGCTGCATCGATCCCCATGCTTCCGCGCGCTTTCCCAGTTTCACTGAAAGCGATCCCCATCAGCACGGCTTCGTCGGTAAATGTGCCATCACCTTTATTGCGATACAGAAAATTAGGCTCGGTATCGTTCGCCACCGCGATGTCAATCCATCCGTCCTGATTGTAATCCAAAAGGGTTACACCGAGTGACTTTCCCAGTGGATTATACAGCCCTGCCTGTGATGTCATATCGGCGAATGTGCCATTGCCTTGGTTGCGATAGAAACGACAGGATTGTCCCGGATAGACAGTTGGGGTGCAATAGGTCCGGTATTGTTTCTTGCCAGTTAGATTTACCGTACACGGAACGTCTGTTTCAGGGGTCCATTCGACATAGTTGCAAACAAACAGGTCCAACCAACCGTCCTTGTCGGCGTCGAAGAAGGCTGCGCTTGTTGACCAACCGGAGTCGCCTACCTCTGCAAATTCGGTAACATCTGTGAAAGTCGTGTCGCCATTGTTGCGGAAGAGTCGGTTTTCACCTACATTGGTAAAGTAGAGATCGGTATCGGTATCGTTATCGTAATCGGCAGCAGTTATACCCATACCGTACATCGGTATATCGAGTCCTGCTGTCTCAGTAACATCAACAAACTGTCCGTTCCCAATGTTTCGGTAAAGTTTCGGAGTATCCGCTGGACCTGTAGGTATCAGACTCGTCCCATTCGCGAGCAGAATGTCTAAATGACCGTCTGCATCGTAGTCCAAAAAAGCGCAGCCTGCCCCCATCGTTTCAGGCATATAACGTTCACCGGTCACGCCAGTGAAATGTCGAAATTCAATGCCGGAGGCATCAGTGACATCCGTAAATTTTACATCCGCGCCGGCACGGCTACATAGAAAAATAAGGACACACAAGAGAACAAAAATCCGCATGACATGTTTCTATAAACATCGCGCTGACAGATGAACATCAGGCTTTGTAAAACTCAACGGTTGTCCCTGCCATATCCTCGACCTTCTCTATTAATGCGTTTCGTTCGTTGTCGTCCATACCTGTAAAGGTTTTCGCGATGTCAATCTTCTCTTGCATCTGCTTTGCGTCGTCTGGACCGGTAACGAGTGTACTCACTGGCAATGACCAAACGAACCGAATCGCTTCAGAGATACTGACACGATTTGGGACAACTTTCGGATGCGTACCGTGTTTACCGTGTTGCGCTCCGCCGAAGAAACCACCGTTTGCTAACGCTTTCATTCCAATCACGCCAATGTTTCGCTCAACGAGTGTCGGCACGACTCTTTCAATGAAACTCTCGTAGCTGACATCAACGAGATTCACCGCTAATTGGCACGTGTCGAAAATATCAGTCCGCTCGAGGACGCGTTCATGCGCCGCTGGACTTGCATGTCCAGTGAACCCGATATAGCGGGTTTTACCAGTCGCCTTTGCTTCCAACATAACGTCAAGAATGCCGTTATCAATCCGTTCATCAACATCTGCAGGATTCTGTACAGAGTGCATCTGCCAGAGATCGAGTTGGTCGGTATTCAAACGTGTGAGTGAACCTTCAAGATGTTTCCATGCGTCCGTTGCGTTTCGTGCCGTTGTTTTCGTCATGAGAAACACATCATCTCGATATTTTGGCACGAGCAGTTTTCCGAGACGGCTCTCGCTTCCACCGGCTTGGTAGGATTCAGCACTATCAAAGAAGCGGACACCGCCTTCAAGGGCGGTCTCTATCGTTTTCTGAGCTTCCGCTTCGCTCATCTCCCCGATATGCCATCCACCTACACCGAGCATCGTCACAGCCTCCCCGGTGCGTCCAAACTTCCGTGTCGGCAGGAGAGTCCCCAAGTGATCACTGACAATCCCTTCCTCATCACCCTCTGCACACGCAGATGACAAGAGAACCCCTGTTGTCAAACTTGCCATCGATTTTAGAAATGCACGTCGGTCAATCATGGTTTTTACCTCCATTAGTTTCCTGTATACATTTTAAATCAGTCCTGAAATTTTGTCAACTATTTTTCAACGGGCAGTTAGCCATCAATCAGCAGCAGCAAGAGTGTTTTTGCTTGGGCGTTTCCCCAGGAATCGGAGTTCCCTCCTACAGAAGAAGTGAATACCAGATTTTTTCCTTGATTTAAATAGGGTTGTGCGTTTATAATTAAAAGTTCAGTGCGGTATCAATTTAATTAATGTTTCGTACAGATAGAAATTTGAGGCGTGATAACGTTTTGCAGAAAACAATCCCCGATAAACTTGTTGTGCTAACCTTCGACGATGGGTGCAAATCACAGGCAACTTTTGCCGCCCCGATTCTCAAGGCATACGGTTTCGGTGCAACCTTCTATATTACCGAAGGACTCAACTTCCTCACCAATAAAGATGCCTATATGACATGGGAGGAAGTACGAGGACTCCACGACGATGGTTTCGAGATTGGCAATCACACGCGCCATCACCGAAACGTTACACAGCAATCCGCCGAGGAACTCAGTGCGGATTTGGTGCATATTGACGCACGTTGTGAAACTTACGGCATCTCAAAGCCGACAACGTTTTGTTATCCGGGTTATAGCCATGGGGAAGCGGCTGTCCAAGTGCTTACTGAACACGGCTTTCATTTTGCCCGACGCGGCGTTGCCCCAGAGTTCCCTTACAGTGGGGATGGAGAGCGTGGACCTGCTTACAATCCCACCCTGCATCATCCGCTTCTGATTCCCACGACAGGTGCCGCCGGTCCGAATTGGAACTTTGACGACTTTACATGGGCACTCGATCAAGCAACAGATGGAAATATCACGATCCTTACGTTCCACGGGGTGCCGGATATTGAGCATCCATGGGTTCACATAGAGCCAGCGGAATTTGAAGAATATATGGCGTATCTCTACGAAAACGATTACAAGGTTATTGCACTCCGAGATCTCGCGGATTATGGAAGCCCACACGCTCTGTGAGAGGTCGCGCGATGGATCCGAAAATATATTAAAATTATACAGATGGAGATGAAAGATACAGCGGGCGTGTGTTTTAAGAATGCCTGCTCACTTTATAAACTATGCTAAGAGAATTTACAAATAGTCTAACCCGATGGGATACGTTACTGTTTAACCGTATCTTTGGTTGGGGCGATAGAAGAATCCTGAATTGCTCATTTCGTATCATCTCTTGGAGTGCTAACGGATGTCTATATCCATTTCTGGTATTATACGTGCACTTGACGTTCGGTTCAGCCACCAGCATGCCATTCCTTCTCTCAGCGCTGCTCGCATTTACGCTTGAAAGACTCCTATATCACTTCCTCAAACAGGCAATGAAACGCGATCGCCCATACGAGCGGATTGTTGACGTTGAATTTCGGGTGCGTCCACCGGATCGTTTTAGTTTCCCGTCAGGACACACCGCCTCTGCTTTTGTGATGATAACACTGTTGTCGAATATCCACCCAACTTTACAGATTCCGACGCTTTGCTGGGGAACGACGGTTGGTATCGCTCGTGTGTATCTCGGTGTCCACTATCCGACGGATGTGCTTGCAGGCGCGCTCCTCGGAATACTCGCAGGGTATATGGGCATGTGGTTTATGATGTAGACGGAGGTATTTTATAGGCAGAGTTACGTTATGAAATGTAGAAAGTGCTTTTCATTGATAATGAACGCTCAGAAGGCGAGGTATTTCCGCAGGAAACCTCGCCTATTAATTTTATAATAAAGCCCGAAAATACGTGGGCACTCTGAGAGTACGAAATATCCCTCCTTTGCTGGCGCGGTGTTTTTGCTTGGGTGTTTCTTCCCAGCAACCTCGCCATTTTGTTTCTTAGCACATGTTGACACAATTTTGTCCTACCTTTTTTATATAAAACTGATACCTTGGTTAAAATTATGCAACATATCCCCACTACAATTTTAGTCAGAAAAAAGTTGAAGGGACGGGAAGTGAATGAAGATTCTGATTGCCGGGTTAGGCTCTATTGGACGACGCCACCTGCGAAACTTGCGGGCTATGAACATTGGAGAGTTCGTGTTATTGCGTTCTAGGCGCGCCACGCTTTCTGATGATGAATTGGTAGGGATTCCGACTGAGCAAAATCTTGTGGAGGCACTTCAACGGCACCAGCCTGATGCTGTTGTCGTCTCGAACCCGACCTCGCTTCATCTTAATACGGCTATCCCTGCCGCGAAAGCAGGTTGTCATCTATTATTAGAGAAGCCGATTTCTCATAGAATGACCGGAGTATCTACTCTGGCGAAAATTGTAGAGGAAAAGAATCTCAAGGTACTCGTCGGGTTCCAGTTTCGGTTTCATCCAGGATTACGGCGCATTAAGGAACTCCTCGACAGCGGGGCAATCGGTGCTGCGACATCCGTCCAGGCGCATTGGGGTGAATACCTGCCTACTTGGCATCCTTGGGAGGATTATCGCGTAGGCTACGCAGCACGCGAAGATCTCGGAGGTGGGGTGCTATTGACGCTCTGCCATCCTTTCGATTATTTGCGATGGCTCATCGGTGAGATTCAGAGCGTTTCTGCAATGGCAGCGCAACGGGGTGGTTTAGGGATCCGGGTTGAGGACACAGCGAGCACACTTCTGCGATTTGAAAGTGGCGCGCTCGGCATGGTACATCTTGATTATGTCCAGCAGCCCCCGACACACACGCTGCATATTACCGGACAACACGGGCGTATCTTATGGAATAATGCTGATGGTGAAGTCCACTGGTATCAAGACGATACTGAAACATGGCATACAGAGAAGATGCCTGTTGGATTTGAACGCAATACGTTATTTCTTAAAGAGATAGAACATTTTATTACCTGTATTGAAAATGACATGGAGCCGTGTGTGAATCTCACGGATGGTATTGTCGCACTTCAAATCGTCCTCGCTGCAAAAGCGTCTATTTCTCAAAGGAGAGAGATTTTCTGTTCTCGCACCGAGCGCGAAATTAATGACGTAGATTAGACTAAAATTCTCGTATAAGCACCGCAAGCCTTGTAATTGGCTTGCTGCCTGCATGCTTGATTGTTTTCTCAGGGGATACCAATGAAGAGAGATATATTTGGTTTAGAAGGAAAGGTTGCGATTGTCACAGGTGGCGCGGGGATGTTAGGGAAAGAATATTGTCAGGCACTCGCTGAAGCCTCAGTCCATGTTGTCGTAGCAGATGTGCGCGGTGGTGCGGCGAAAGACTATGCGCACCAAATTAGTGCAAATGGACACCCGAAAGCAATAGGGGTCGAAACGGATGTTACCGATAAGACTTCTGTTGAATGGATGGTCAACCGAACTTTTAGAGAATTTGGACGTGTCGATATTCTGGTAAACAACGCCGCGCTTGATCCGAAATTCGATACTGAGCACGCTGATGAACACACCAACACCTTTGAAGACTACCCGCTTGAACTTTGGAATCAGAGCATGGATGTAGATTTAACGGGAATGTTTCTCTGTTCACAAGCAGTAGGGAGCGTAATGGTGGAACAGGGCAGCGGCGTTATCGTCAATATCTGCTCTACCTATGGCGTTGTCGGTCCGGATCAACGACTTTATGAACACAACGATGAGACGCGTCCAAGAACCTACAAACCGATTACGTACTCTGTAACGAAAAGTGCCGTTATCGGTTTTACCCGCTACCTCTCAACGTATTGGGCAGGAAAAAACATTCGAGTGAATGCGCTAACACTCGGCGGCGTGTTCAATCAACACGATGATGAATTCGTGCGGCGGTATAGTTATCGCACCCCACTCGGTCGTATGGCGGAGAGATCCGAATATTGTGGTGCCCTCCTTTTCGTCGCGTCAGATGCTTCCTCGTATATGACTGGATCAAACCTTGTCGTTGATGGAGGTTGGACAGCATGGTAATTTCCAGAGATGACGCACCAGTGTCCGCTTGGGATTTTAAAGGAATCGGGATACCGGAGGTCTTAGCCATCGTTCAAGCGAGAGGCGGCTCAAAAGGGATTCCGCGCAAGAATATACGGAATTTCGGTGGACACCCACTGATTGCCTACAGTATCGCCTCTGCACTTGCTTCTTCAGCGGTCACACGTTTAATTGTTTCCACAGATGACCCAGAAATCGCCGACGTTTCTCGAAGATACGGGGCTGAAGTGCCGTTCACACGTCCTGCGGAATTGGCAACAGATGACGCTCAAGATTACCCACTCTTCGAGCATGCCCTCGGTTGGCTCGAAACCCATCAAAACTATGTCCCACAGGTGATTGTCCAACTCCGTCCTACATCCCCGTTGCGATCTAAAGGTTTAATTAATGAAGCCGTCAAATTGCTCTGGGATGACCCGAACGCTGATTGTGTACGCTCTGTTATTCCATCCCAACAGAATCCATACAAAATGTGGCGAAGTGGTGAACAGTATCTTGTTCCACTGTTAGGGGACGAATTTCCTGAACCCTATAACATGCCACGTCAGAGACTGCCTAAAACCTACTGGCAAACTGGACATCTCGACGTAATTCGCTATGAAACTATTATCGAAAAACACTCACTCACAGGTGAACGTGTGCTTCCATTGATGATTGAACCGAAGTACTGCACCGATATAGATACGTTAGAGGATTGGGAACGGGCAGAGTGGATGTTGGCGCGTGGCGGCCTCCACATAGATATGCCCCAGAAAACTGACCACGATGAAAGGCTTGGACATACCACACGTGCAATCAAGGTTTCTTAACACCGAATTACAAGCCTTGCGATATGGAAGTTAAACCAAATATGCTAAGAGAAATCACGAATAACCTAACCCGATGGGATAGATTGCTGTTCCACCAGATCTTTGGTTGGGGCGATAAAGGGGTTATCCTCAACCGTTCATTTTGCCTCATCTCTTGGAGTGCTAATGGATGTCTTTATCCATTTTTAGGACTCTATGTGTACCTGACATTCAGTCCCACTATTAGCAAGCCATTTCTTTTGTCTGCGGCACTCGCGTTTCCACTTGAGAGACTCCTATATCATTTCATCAAACAGTCGATGAAGCGCGACCGACCGTGTGAGCGAATTGTGGACGTTAATTTTCGAGTCCGCCCGCCGGATCGTTTCAGTTTTCCATCGGGTCATACTGCCTCGGCTTTTCTGATGATGACGCTGTTGGCAAGTTTCTTTCCAGTTTTACAAATTCCAACGTTGCTCTGGGCAACTACGGTTGGTATTGCGCGTGTATATCTTGGGGTTCACTATCCTACGGATGTTCTTGCAGGTGCGGTTCTCGGAATCTCTACAGCTCAAGTAGGCATGTGGTTTATCATGTGATTCCAAATTTCTCATGAACCCCTTCTGAAATTTATCTTTGGATGTGGATCCCATAGGAATTACTATTGCAAAGGGGAATCTGATGAGCAAGAAAGTTTTATTTATATGTGGTTCGATGAACATCACGACACAGATGCAACAAATCGCGGCGGAGTTACCAGAATATGAGAGGTACTTCACGCCGTTTTACGCCGACGGATTCATCAAGATCCTCAACAAACTCAACCTTGTTGAATTCACCATCATCGGCGACAAACGGGCAGGAGAGTGCCATCGTTACCTTGAAGCGCAAAAACTGTCCATCGACTACGGTGGCACACAACACGATTATGATCTCGTTGTCACCTGTAGCGATCTCGTTTTGCAGAGGAACATTCAGGATAAGAAACGTATCATCGTCCAGGAAGGAATTACAGATCCTGAGCGGTTTTCTTATCACCTCGTCAAAACCTTCAAATTTCTACCGAAATGGTTTGCAGGAACATCCGCAAATGGCATAAGCAACAATTTCGATTATTACTGTGTGGCAGGTGAAGGCTACCGTGAGCTATTTATTCGGAAGGGCGTTAAACCCGAAAAGATTCGGGTGACCGGTATCCCAAACTTTGACAATTGCGAGAAATACCACGATAACGATTTTCCGCACAAAGGCTATGTCCTCGTCTGTACATCCGATTTGCGTGAAAAATTCCGTTACGAAAATAGGAAAAAATTTATCAAGGATGCCGTTAAGATCGCTGATGGACGGCAGTTAATTTTCAAATTGCATCCCAACGAGAAGTTTGAAAAACGTACTGCCGAAATCAAGAAGTGGGCACCTGACGCGCTCGTTTACACCTCTGGAAGTGCTGAAGAGATGATCGCGAACGCTGAGGCTCTCATCACCAGTTATTCATCGACAATTTACGTGGGTTTGGCACTCGGTAAAGAGGTTTATTCGGTGTTGGATATGGAAGAACTCCAACAATTGACCCCTCTGCAGAACGGTTCTGCAGCATACTATATCGCGAACGTCTGTCGCGAGTTAATGGATAGAGAACAGAACCGTTCAAGTGAAGTTGCTGGTTCAGCGCAAAAACAAACATTAGCACCCGTCTAATTTTGATAACGTTCCTTTGGATACCGACGCGTCTATTTTTTCGGAAGAGCATACACACCCCGGCGAACCTTTACAATCTCACCGGTGTTCACAAGTTTTGTGAAGGCATGGCGTATCGCTTTTGGGTGTCCGTCAATAACTGCGATCATTTCAGCCGCTTTTTTCTCGCCACCGGAAGCCAAGAGCGTGAGAATTTGCTCGCGGAAGGTTACACGTTCCGTGCCTCTGAGTTTTCTCAGTACACGATTGGCATGAATGTGGGTGCATCCGAGGATATGTTGCACTTTGTCTCTGCCGGATTCCGCGGTTAGATTGGCTTTCTCAGCTTCAAAGTGTTGGCGTGTGGCTATTATCTCTGGGAGTTTGTCCAGCCCGCCGGCGATCTCAAAGTCTTCCCAATCAAAAAGGAGCGTTTCAGGTCTATCCGTGATATTTGGCAGTTCCAACCCAGTGAGCAACACTATCTTTTTCCCCGTCTCGGAATTCAACCGGATCAGTCCGACAATCTGTATGATGGCTCGGCGTGCAGCCGCTTCATAAACGCTGTGGATCCGTTCGTCTTTGTAGTGCCAAGGTTGCATGACTCTCTCATAACAGAGCGGTTTTTCATCGTTTCCAAACAAAGCCTGCGAATACGTCCAAATAACATCTGTGGGACGTGCCGGCATGCCGACCAGCCAGATGACATCAGCATCTGTGAGATCTGTGTTTCCTTGTGTTATTTCTCCAGAATAGGTTATGAAACCGACATTCTCGTTTTCTATGATCTGCGCCAATTTTCGTCGAATCTTAGGATTGGCGACAATGGCATGTTGAATGTTGGGTTTTCTTTCAATTTCTGCCCGGATCCCCGCAAAAAAGCGCTGTCCCACTTTAGAAATACCAATAACGTCCCAGACGCTGCCATAGTCTAAAATCATCTCCGGTTGGTAATGGCCGGTTCGAATCTGAAAGATTTGGTTTCCCGGTTGCCAAGGTGTCGGTTGGATATACTTAACTTCAATCTCGTTATTTGGGAATGTTCTACGAAGATGTTGCTCGGAGAGTATTTCCGATATTAACGCAAGCCGTCTAACACTCGAATGCAGTATTGGCGGAGCTGTGAACGTCAGGACTTTGTGATCCCACCGAATCGGTGCGTCGGCATCCTGTGTATAGTGTGCAAAAAAACGCTTGAGTTGATGCCAAAACGTCCAGTTTGGATTCGGATAGACTTTTGGAAATGCCTGAATACTTTGGACGGTTTCTGGATTCAGGATACCGAATCGAATGGCTTCTGCCATCGGCATCTGGATTTTTTTGCCACGCACGTTGACTTGCGTCATCTGCTGGATAATTTCTTCTTCCTGCCATTCAAAGGTCAACATCGCTGCACGGACCCGTTTGACCGCATCCGCATGGGTCTTACCTCTGATTTCTAAAGCGTTCCGTAAGGTCGAAGCGAAGTTCCCTAAGGCACTCCCGTGCCAGTTAATGATCCACGCTTCTAACACGTTTTTTGATAACCTACATCTCAGAAACAGAGCGTGTACATCTTTGACACTACTGATGATACAAAGTCTATTTTCTATGCTATCAACTGGCTTCAGTAATGTGTCCACCAATTTCGCGTGTTGTGGATCGAAAAATAGTTGAGGGGCCTCCACTATCTGTGTTTTGGCGCGTTGTAGTGCAGCAGGTTGGGATAAGTAGCCACGCTTCTGACACACCTCGTAGACCGGGCACTGTGGACAGATACTTTCGTCCGGATCTCCGCCTTTTTCCTCAAACGCATTGCACCGCTCGGGATCCTCACAGACATTTCCGTGTTGAAATGGATGTGCCATACGTACATCAGCCGGTATCTCTTTTGCCTGCTCCCACAGGTGCATCCGGGGTTTCCAGCGAGCGACAGATAGCATACCTTGTTCTTGAAAGTGTTGTTCGGCTGCTTCTGCTAACTTGGTATTCGGCACATTTAAACAGGTTGCCCCACTGTTGAGAAGATGGGATTCTGTATCAGCGTAGCAGCTTCCATCTGTCTCAACATTCAGTCCAAGGATACGCGCGGTTCCATCGAGAATGCTCTCTATCTGCGGGGTAGTTTCTTCAGATATTTGGTCGTCCTTTTCCGCGGTTTCCGGTTTTCTCAGTACCGGACGGGGACGTCTTATCGCCAACGGGCTGAGTTTTCCTTCCCTCACAGCGAGTATCTTCTCAGAAACAGGTAGCGCAAGATCGAGGGTCGGCGGCAGAATACCGGTATCGCTCCAGATCTCTGTGATAGGTGTTGCTTCCGTAGGAAGTTCAGCATTGGGTATAGAGGTACGGAGCCATACGGTTCCCTCGTTTTCCCAGAGCAGTGCGTTTGTATTGTTGGCATCGCCGCCGTAACGTATCCAGTGATGAAAGCCGTCCGCTTGTCGGACATGAGAAAAGCCGCGTTTTGAAAGTGCTTCTTTTGCGAGGTCGAGGTCGTGTGAACCGAGAGATGATGGTGTGTCGGTGAAAGTTTCGTTCTGTTCTGTTTTTTGCGGAATGGGTTCGTGAAGTTTCGCACGGAGCGCATCAATAGGAGCAAAGAGGACCTCTTTGGAAATCACAGGTGGATCTAACAGATTTCCGAGCAAAATTTCATAGCGGGCATCCCAGCGACTGTATCCATTTTCCCCAAAGATTTCAAGATATACGTCTCGATGGCACGGATTTTCGAGGGTCGGTGTATGTTTATAGACATACAGTCTTTCTTCCTCGGTATCTGGATGGAGATACGCCGGCACTCTGCAGGAAAAGCGCAGTCCACCGGACCTTGACAGCGTCAACAGTGGATTCGCGACAGCGTTCACAAGTGCTTCAATGTAAGTTAATACATCGCTTGGAGCAGCAGAAATCGCGTCGTATTTAAAATCGAGATCATGCCACCGTGCGCCGTCGCGTTCGGAAGGGATACCGGTATAAATCTGGATGCCCCACGACGCGTCCCATCGTCTGGTTCTCCAGTCTTTCATCCGTTGTCGTTTCAGAAACCGATGAGGCATCAAACTATTTGGACCGCTATCGTGCTCAGGGGCTCGCCCGATCGGCATAACGGATATGCACGCCTGTTCCAAATCATCAAGCAACACAGGATATTTGTGGGCGCAGTAAACCGTGTATTGATACGGATGCGTCGCACCCAACATCGTGGGTGTTGCCACTGTCTTCTGCTGTCGAAGCGACTTTTGGTGACGTTGGTGGCAGCGTTGAATAAGATCATCAAAGAGGTGTGTTGGCATATTTCTTATTTAAAGTAAATGGACTTTGGAGGACTAAAGACCAATGCGTGCATTCCAACACTGCTGCATAGTATCACATAGCCTCCTTTTAATCAAATTTTTCGGACGATCCAAAGCGAAAATAGTATCATATGACCATAGGATAGCTGGGAGGCTGATGTTTATTCGACCTCCCAGTCATCCATCGTTGATCAGTGAGGCAAATACATCTACCATCAGCGTCAATTTACGGGGTTTCTCCAGGAAACCTTGCCTACCAATTTTTAATCCATGTTTGTTTTAATAAGGAGTGTTGTTCGTCGTCAGGGCACACCACCGTGAGGCGAACAGGTGATTGAAGAGGGCGTTTTGTGCTTCGGGGGTCTGAATCTGCTTTAACGCCAAAGCAGCGTGGAAACGGACATATCGGTTCTCGTCTTCAAGTTGCGCAACAAGGACAGGAATTGCGGGTTCAGCAAGCGTACCCAATTTCGCTAAAGAACGAGCGGCGTTATCACGCACCGCATAATGGTCATCCTGCAATCGGGTTGTTAATACCTGCACCATCTCGGATAAATCCAGGTCTTCAGAAACCTGTTGTCCGATGAGTCCTAATCCTTCTGTGGCGTTGCGTCGTACGATTTCGCTGTCATCCTGTGCGGCATTCGTGAGGGCAGGTAGTGCTTCTTGTGCGACTTTCCCCATATCCGCTAACGCGAACGCTGCGCTTGCCCGTACCGAATCATCTGTCGTCTGCAGTGCATCAATGAGTATCGGGACCGCGGACGCACCAGTGAGGCTTAAAGCGTATCCAGCATATTCGCGGATAGCATCAGATCTACTATACAACGCTTGCTTCAAAACAGGCACGGCAGCCGTACCAACTCGTCCTAAGCGATATACAGCATTTAACCGCTCTCTCTCATTATCACTATTCAAGGTTTCGATGAGGGTATCGACCTCCGTACGTGAAACACCGTTGGCGGCTCCGTTCTGTTTTCCATTATACCAGTCCCATAGCGATTCCCACAATTCCGGATGCTCAGATGTTTTCCCATTGCCAAGGGCGGACCAGTTGTCGGTGTGGCTTTTCCAGGCAGGTGTTTGTGGTTCATCAAGTCGAATAAAGAGGAACTTCAACATGTAGCGTTTCTTGTCACTCAGATTCGGCATTGCGCGGTGCCATAAGTCGTAGTGGACAATGGTTACAGTCCCCGCTTCGCCAGTGAGTGCGAGATCTGGCTGTTGGTGTGCACTTTCGCCCGTCTCGTAATACTGCGACCCGGGTAACACAGCAGTGGATCCCATATCCTCCGTGACATCCTGTGGATAGTAGAACGCCATCGTCCAACGACATCGGTGGCGTCGGATCTGCTCGTCCCCTTCGTAACTATCCTTATGGAAATTCTGACCCTCGCTGCCCTGTTGGTTGAAATGGCAGTATCGGTGTGAGTGCATCGCGTAATCTTCACCGAGTACGCTTTGCATCGCGCCATGAACGACAGGATGATCAAAGACTTCCTGAATTTCAGGGATGAGGGGTAGGACGTTGTTTCCCAAATTGCCCGTCCCTTCAAACATTTCGTCGAGTTGTTGGTAAACGTTCTCGTGAAAACTCGGCGGGAAATCCACTTTTACCTTGACGTACCCGTTGATGATGAAATCCCGCATCTCTTGATCGGTGAGTTTCAGTGCGTGGTTGTTCATACGTTGTTCCTCAGGAGTTTACAATCTGCTGTTGCTTCAGGGTCTCGATTTCTTGCGCAAGTACTTCAATCCGCTATTAGTAAATCATATATGTCTCCGGGTGTCAATGAAAAAAGTGTGAAATCACTTTTTCACCGCGCCGAATGTGACGCCGCGTAGGAGATGACTGCGCATCAGGAAGGTGAAAACGGCAACGGGTAGGAGAAAAACAAAGGTTCCGGCAGCGATTTTCCCCCAATCCATACCCGTGGAACCCGTCGCGCTCGTAATTGAAGGGGGTGCGGTTACGGCTCTACCGCCGACCTCTGTGAGGACCAAGGCGAACGCGAACTCGTTCCACGCCGTAATGAGACAGAACACAGCAGTCGCAGCGATGCCTGTGACAGATTGCGGTAAAATTACCTTGAGGAAGGTTTGGAATCGCGAGTAGCCATCGACAAGCGCGGCGTCTTCATATTCCTTCGGAATTTCATCAATAAATCCTTTCATGAGCCACACCGCGAACGAAACATTAAAGGTGGTATAGAGCAGAATCAGTCCAAAGTGTGTATCCCGCAACCCAAGTGCGCTATACATCAGATAGATGGGGATAACAACGACGACAGGTGGAAGCATACGTGTGCTGAGAATAAAAAAGAGCAGATCGTCCTTTCCAGCGATGTCGAATCGGGAGAAAGCGTAAGCCGCGAGTGTTCCGAGTCCTACCGCAAGAATCGTGCTACCCCCACCGATGATAATGCTGTTAAGCAGTTGGTAAAAATACTTGGATCCACCGTTTGCCAATACAACGCAAATCGCTATTGTGCCAAAGATACTGGGCAACACAAGGGTCAGCCGTTGTTTTTTTTCAGTTTGCGATGTCAGGCCGCCAGTCTTCTTCCACGGGGCGATCAGAAAATACGCGATGATTGTGCAAACGATGAGTAGCAGAAAGTTGAAACGGGCATCGGTCTGGAGACGACTCTGCAGGGGTTGCAGCGTCAGAAAACTATAGAGACACGTTAAAACGAAAACACTGTTCCAGATGAATCCGAGATTTCGGAGGGACAAGGCACGGGGTAACCCGCTCACATTAAAGAGCGAGAAGAAACCGAACAGCAATAACCCTACAAATACCTCTCCTAAAAACAGATATGTTACATCTGCCACACCTTCTGGAGGCATCAACTTCTGATAGTTCTCTAACGATATGTCAAAAACAAACTTCGGAAGTTTTGTGGTAATGTCTGAGAGTCTCTTCAGGGATGTCGCCAAAATCCAGTAAATCGGGGTGATATAGATGATCACTGCGACAGCAACAAGCGCCAATATAAGGTAGTGGACAAAGTTTTTCCGGCTCCGCATTACGTCTCCTGTGTCTCTTCTCCTTTGACGCGATTAAGGTACTTCACGTAGATATTGCTCAGGGCAACGATAATAATGAGCAGAATATACGCCATCGCACACGCTTTACCGGTATTGTAGTTCCGAAAAGCGAGTTTATAGAGGTTCATTGATACGGTTTCCGTGGCGGTGCCAGGTCCCCCCTCACGTGTGAGCACATAGACGATGTCAAACATCTTGAAGGCATCCATCGTTCTGAACAGAAGAGCAATCAGTAATAGAGGGGATACCAACGGGAGCGTAATGGATCGGAACTTGAACCAGGCGGAGGCTCTATCGACGTCAGCCGCTTCGTAGAGGGATTTCGGAACTGCGCTCAGTCCTGCCAAGGCAATCAACATCATGAACGGAGACCACATCCATGTATCCACGATAACAACGGCTAACATTGCTACTTTCGGATTGGTGGTCCAACCGATAGGCGATTTTAAAAAGGGACTGAGGAAAAAATTCAGTAAACCGGCGTTGTCTGAAGAGAGAATGAAACGCCAAAAGAGCCCTACGACGACAGGCGATAGCATCATCGGTAGTAGAAGCAACGTTGTGACGAAGCCTTTATACCGGAAGTCCCGATTCAGGAGCAATGCCAATCCGAATCCGATGAAGAATTGCGCGGCTACTGCGAGGATCACAAAATAAGCGGTGGTTTGAAAATAACCCCAAATCTCTGGATCGGCGAGAAGACGTGAATAATTACGAACACCGATAAATCTTGGGGCTGCGGGCATCGAGGCTTTGTAGCGGTGGAAACTCAGGTACAGCGACCACAATAACGGGAAGATGTTCATCAAGATGAGCAAAATCATGGTGGGCATGATAAATGCCATCTTCAACTGGTAGTCGCTCATCCCGCGCGACGCTCGGTGTGAGTGGTTGGTTCGCATATTTCTAACGAAACTTATGAAAGTGCTTTAGAATGGAAAGGTGGAAGGGTTTGGAGGGAAGGATGGAAGAGTGAAAGGATCGGATAGCCTCCAATCTTCCAGTCTTCCAATCTTCCAATCTTCCAATCTCTACTCGTCGTAATAGCCTGCGTCCTCAAAGATTTCCTCGTGTTTCCGTGCGATAGCGTCCAGTGCTTCCTTTGCAGACTTGATTTTGGAGATGGCTTGACTCCAATTCGTCTGGCAGACTTCTAAGAGTTCTGCGTATTCCGGCACTGCCCAGAAATCGCGTAGATACGGGAAACTCGCGGCGAACGCTTCATTAAAGGGGGTCGCTGTCTTAAAGATATCCGACTGTAACACCTCTTTGTGTGGCGTGAACCCACCGAGAGCTGCCCATTTCTCTTGCACAGGTTTCTGCATAAACCATTTCATGTATTGCTTGGCAAGATCCTTGTTTTTAGAATAAGAAGAAATGGACATGCCCTGTCCACCGATGCTGATATAATGTCCTTTCGGACCCGCCGGGGCGATAAAGAAACCGCTCTTGTCGTGAGAAATTTTATTCGATTCTGGGTCTAAGACACCGGGGAAAAAAGCGAAGTAGTTCATCGCCATTGCGACCTTCCCGGCGTTATAGGCACCCAGCGTCTCTGCCCAATAGTAGTTCGGGGCATCAGGCGGTGAAAACTGAAGCAAATCTGTGTAAAATTCAAGGGCTTTAACGGCGTCTTCTGTGTTAATATGCCCGGCGACTTTATGGGTGTCTGCGTCGCCATAAGCGCCACCGAAACTCCACATCACTTGTTGGAAACCCATCGTAATGCCGTCGTATTCCTTACTATACCATGTCGCAATACCGTAGAGGTCTTGATCCGGACGCGTGAAGAATTCGGCGATATCGCGGAGTTCGTCGTAGGTTTTCGGTGGAGCGAGGGCATAGCCATACTTCTCTTGGAATGCCTTCATTTCGTTTGCATCTTCAAATAGGTCTTTCCGGTAGACATATCCGGCGGCATCCACCTCCGCAGGTAATGCCCAGTAGGTTCCACTACCTTTTGGATACTCAGCAAACGCTGTCATTGCGGGTCCATAGATAGCATCGACGTCTATATTCTCATTAATCCAATCCGTTAGATTGATATAGTTCTGACCTTGAGAGTTCCTACCGAGCCATTGGCTATCGCCGATGACGATGTCGTAAAGATCGCTTTTTCCGACGAAAGCCGTGAAGACTTTATCTTGGAAATTGGGCCACGGAATCTGGATCACATCGACAGCAATGCCGGTTTCGGCGGTGAAGTCCTTTGAGAGTTCCTGCAGGTAATTCGCGGGATCCCATTCTGCCCAGACGATGGTTAAGGATTGGGATTGGTGGTTATCCGCTTTCGGGGCACTCACGAACGCAAGTGCGAGTATTAGCGCTAAGACAAGACTTATGCGAACGCTTTTCATGTTTTTTTCTCCTCCGTATAAAGAGCATGCGAGTTGTAATCAGCACCGGTTAAAATCTAAGGTCCGGTTCGCTGTTATAATCTCGCATTATAAACGGAGCCTGAAATTTTTGCAAGAAAATTTATTATGGAAGTGTCTATCAAAGTTCACCGATGCCGAACACCGTGTTCTTTGCTTCTAAACTCCGAATTTCAGAATAGTGGTAAACTTGGGTAACCTCCACGCCATTTTCAATGATAGCCGTGGGTCGTTCGATAACGAAGTCAGCGAAGTGCGGTGCGTTGAAAGCAACGTAGGCGAGGCTGAACATCTCAATTTGTCGATCGTATCGCTTTGACAGATCTGGAAATAGCACAATCCCTGTATCGACTTGGTAGATGTCCGCGTTTTCATCTATGTTCATCGTTTTAACGGGACACTCGATAATTGCCCGCTGATGTGTGTTGGTATCCCATATTTCTGTGTGTGTTACGAGGGGTAGACATTTTCGTGTCGCCTCAAAAATAGCGGCGTTGCTATCAAGTATCCGGACAGGCGATGCCTCTTGAAGGTCAAACAGGGGACCTCCCCAATAATCCTGTGCGGGTCTATACTCGACGTAGTTATCGTTGCAGTAAGCGTGCCTTCTGAATACGGCTATATGTTCTTCACCAAAAACAGGGAGGAAGTCATAGTTCGGATTTATGAAGAGATTTTTCTCCGCAAAGGTGTGTTCACTCTTACACGAACCACATTGGTAATAATCGCTGAAACTTCCATCTGTGTCATCTATGATGCGGCATCGAGATTCGACCCAAAATCGCGGGGCATTCCCGTTGCCAACAGAGTTGATAAAAGAGCGTCCATAATCAAGACAGTTCATTATTTTTCCTTTCGGCGTGGGTATATGATTCAGTGCATCCATTTTATCCCAGCAGAGTTCGCTTGTCAAGAAATCTTGACACCCGCCCCTGACTGCGCTATAATAGAATGACTAAAAATTCTTGGAGGGAAACCGTGGTAACAAGAGCGGCACAAACGGACCTTACACCGGAAGAATACATCACTTTAGAACGCAAAGCGATACCTGATTTTGAAACAGTCAGAAATGAATACATCTTTCCAAAACCTTGATGAGACGCTGGTGCTTCCTTTTCTCCAGTGCGAATTGCCCTTAAATGGCGTTGTTACACGCAACGAAAGTGTTGACAATTTGTTGAAAATTCTGCATACTTAAAGACATGCAAATTCGTCCCAGAGAGGTACTCACCTATATAACACCAAGTGGACGCGATTCGTATCAGCAGTGGTACACGCGGATTAGGGATCAAAAGGCGCAAATAGCTATCTCTAATAGAATTACACGTTTACGAGTCGGTAATTTTGGCGACTTCAAGCGATTAAGTTCAGGTTTATATGAATTGAGAATCGATTATGGGCCTGGCTATCGCATCTATTTCGGCCTCTTTCAAAATGATGCTATTATCTTGCTTTGTGGGGGTACGAAAGGCACACAACAGCGGGATATTGATAGAGCACAGAAGTATTGGAACGACTTCTTGGAGCACATGAAGGAGTAATCACAATGAATACAGAGATTAAACTTCAACAGTACACAATAAGGTATAAAGACTACCTCCTTAAAGACCTCGCCGAACCGGCATTTGCAAAAGGTTATCTGGAAGCTGCGCTACAGGACTTTGATAAGGATGGAAACATTGAATTGTTATTGCTCTCCATGAAAGATATCGCGGAAGCACAAGGCGGCATTGAAACACTTGTTGCTTGGACAAACCTCACTCCGCAGGATCTCACCTATCTTCTTAATACCGAGCACCCACCGCAATTGGATAGAGTGCTGGACATTCTCTCCACGTTAAAAGATTCCCGTCACTCAAAACATGCTGTTATGGAGAAACAGAATGAAAATCAAGCCAGTTAAAGGCAGACCGATACTGTGTTGGGTGGGCAGTGTTTACGTGTATCCCGCTTGAATCAGCGCGGGGCAAGAGGATATGAAAATGCGGGTTGTGTTTTAAATTAAAAAATCCCGAAGCCCAAGACGAGTCGGATGGCTCCCAAGAAAATGGCCACGCCACAAAGAACACAGCCAGCAACAGCGAGTTCTTTCTTTGATGACACGATAAGGATAAGGACGCTGAAAAGCAATCCAAAGACCGCAAATGGAATGTTAAGATAATTAAGTGCTCCAAGAAACGGGATAATGGCAACCGCCATCCCAATAATCGCCAATATACCCCAAAATAAGCTAAGTATGGACAGTAATCCCACGATTCATCTCCAAGTTATGACAAAGCGTTACAACGGCGAAGTGTCGCCTTCAAATTTTTAACACGTTACGCCTCGGTTGGCGTGTGTGCTTCTGTTTTTCTCAGTATAACGTTTCCACCGACGGAAAAGAGTCGCAGGAGGGGTCCGCCGCCATTAATGGTTCCTTGCAACTGATCGGGCTTGACGACACCTGCTGTCTCCGCTACCACCGGAAATTCGGTCGTCACTGAACCCCCAAGGACCTTTGCGTCGACGGTTGCGGCGATATCTGGAACAAGCGAAGCGTTGATACTACCGCCTGTCGTCTCCAAATCCAGCAGCAAGTTTTGACTTGAAACTGCCTCTTTGAGTTGGCAGCGGATAGAACCACCGCTCGTTTTCGCAAGGACGGGTCCGTTGTTCTCCACCTCTATACTGCCGCCAGCAGTTTTCACATCTGCGCCGCCTTCGCATCGGCGTAGGGTAACATTCCCACCGGAGGTTTCTCCATTAACAGCACCAATGACATCAATCATCTGGATGTTTCCGCCCGATGTTTTGGCTTTAACATCGCCAGAGCCTTCTTCAAGGGTAATAGTCCCACCACTCGTGCGGAGTGCCGCGTCGCCCTCAAATGCCTTGAGATCTATGTTTCCACCGGAGGTTGTTCCATCAATACGTCCGGTGATATTTTGTAAACGCAGTCCCGCACCGGCTGTGTGAAGGTTCACATCTCCTACTATATCCACTACAGAAATTTCCTCATCCGAGGTCTTCAAATCAAGGGCGTAGTTTTGCGGAACGACGATCTCAAATTGGACATCCAGACGTTTTTTCGCCTTTTTCCATTGCTTTGCCGGACCTCTGAATTTCGCCTCAATTTTGACATCTACTGCTTCGTGTGATATCTGTACATCAAAATTCTTGAGGATTTCCCCTGCCCGGCGGTCTTCCTTCAACTGTGCGGCGCGTCGGATGTGGACAGAGAGATTGTCATCCTCTGAACTCCGCACGTCAATTGCTCCGAAATCAGCATCAACCGTTAACCGTCCACCGGGCGCGACAGGAAACACTTCGACGATGTCTTCCAATGTCGTCTCAGTTAAGAAATCTGGCACGGCTTTGCGGATGAGGTCGCCGAAGGGTTTGTCTGTTATTTCCTCTGTGAGGTTTTCCATGAAACGTTCTCCGAAAAAACTGGAGAACCATCCTTTGAAATCTGGAGTTGTGTTCAATCCTTCGTTGAGGTAGGCGGCGAGCTGGTGGCAAGCGATGCTGATCTGGCTAAAAGACGCGTCTGCTTGCAGTTCATCAAAAAGTCCATCAGGTATTGCGTCAATGTCGCTGAGGCGTCCGAGGACATTATTGAATTGGGAAATGCACTGCGCTTCGCCACCACTGAGCGCTCCCGTGAGTGCAGCGTCCTCTGCGATTTTTGCGGTGTGCTCCAACATGTGAAAAAGCCCTCTGAGTTCCTGTTGCCTTTGCTGTTCCATTTTTTTACCTCTCTATGATTGTTTATATATCCTCACGGTAGCCGCGTCTCTCCAAGATCGTTTTAAGCAGATCCTTTGCCTTATGGAGTCTCCACTTCACAGTTGTCAGCGGGAGGGATAGGAATTCAGCCATCCGTTTTTGTGGCATTTCTGCCCAATAATAAAGTTCAATCACGACTCGGAAGTCATCGGGTAGTTCCTGAATTGCTTCTCTGATCCCTTGTTGTGTCAACTCGCGTTCCACAATGTGAGCGGGATCTGCGGCTGATGTATCTGCAGCCCTATTTAAATAGGGTTCCATATCTTCTTGGGGTTGGTAACGCCCCTCACTCTTATAGTAACGCAATGCTCGGTTACGTGTGATTGAGTGAAGCCACGCCCCAAAACGGTTCAGATCCGTGAGTTGTGGAAGTGCCTCAAAAGCCCGTAAAAACGCGTCTTGCACGACATCTTCGGCATCGGTCGGATTTCGAACAATCTGTTGCGCAATTGTCAGCATCGCTCGCCGGTAGCGGGTGACCAAAACATCAAATGCTTGTGTATTACCCGCGAGTGCCGCGACAACTAACTCGGCATCATTCGCATCCGTTAATTCTCGATTGATTGGCACGCGTGCTTCGTCTATAGGCATGAAAACTCTCCCTCTTTGCCTATTAGAGACATGCCAGAAAAAAAGGATAGTGAAAAGTGCGTTTTTCCGTAAAACGGACGGAGCGAAGGAAAGGGAAAGAGGTTTAATCCCCTTTCCGAGACGTAGGAATGTCAGAGGTCCGGTATCGGGCGAGGGAACCTCGCCCCTACGACATATTATGAGGTGGGTCTATAGAGCATTACTAAACACCCACCGAGGGCGGCGAGCAAGATACCTGCGATAAACTGCCAGCGGACCGCCCCCCAACCACCCGCCGGTGGATGCGACAGTGTCGCGACGATGGCGTTTACAATCGGAGCACCCGCAAAGACAATGGACATGACAACAGCAGGTCGACCGCCCGCGCCGAAGGCGAGTAGCACGCCAAATGCGCCAATAGCACCAACAAGTCCGGCTATGAACGACCAGGAGACACCCGAACCCGTAAATTGCCAATTGGATCCGTTAAGGATGAGCATCAAGGCAGAACCGATGACCGCTGCCAAAAGATACGCGAGTCCTACGAAGAGGAACGCTTTGTAGCGTCCATGCACAGGATCCGCCATAGAGACCTGCCCTTGATGTAGAAAAACACCGTAAAGTCCCCATGACGAAACGGTCATGAAAACAAAAATGAGCCATGTTTTAGCCATAATTCACTTCCTTCTTGATTGTTGTGGCAGAGGCACTTCCAGAGCGCCAGCACTTGAAACGTTAGGTATACTTTTCAAACACCTTCAAAAGTTGTTCTGCTATGATTGTATCGCTGAACTTCTGATGCACATTGATTTTTCCGGTTTCTCCGTGATATTCACGCCGCTCGGTATCGTTAAGGAGTTCGATGATTCCCGTCGCCACGGATTCAGGGGATTCCGGTTCAACGAGGATTCCGCCGTCAGTGGCATCAATCATCTCTGGAAACGTACCGTGTCGAGGTTGAACGACCGGCACACCGTTGGCGAGCGATTCTATAATCGAGAGTCCTTTGGATTCCCGATAAACGGTGGGGACGGAGAAGACATGTAGGCGGTTAAGGAAATCAATCTTTTGGGTGCGCGTCACCTCACCGTGATGCACAAAACTATCTGACAAGCCCCATGTTTGAATTTGGTTCACGAGTTCTTCAAGATACGGTTCATCTTTCTTGCCGAGGTAGCCAGCAACGTGCAATTGAACGTTATCCGCGCCTAACGCTTCCGCTACCAGACGGAAAGCGTCTACCAAGATGTGTAACCCCTTTTCAGGACAGATACGCGCTAAATAGCCAATAATGAAGGGCGGTGGTTCCGGTTTTTCGACAGGTAAGCCGTGGCCATCCATGTTTAATCCGAGCGGGACCACATCAATCTTATCGATAGGTACGTGAAGATAGGTATCTGCCATAAACTGTGCGTAGTAGCGACACGGTGCCACAAAGCCATCTGGATCTACGGCACGTTCTCGGAGAAGTGTGAATACCTCTGATCTGTACGGCTCAATGATATCTTGGAGAAAAATATCTTCGCCTTGGAGCGCGCAGATGACCGGGACGTCTAATGCCTTCTTAATTTCTCTTGTGAAACCGACAAGCATGGAATTGGTGAGATAGACAATATCTGGTTTATTCTCTTCGACGAGCCATTGGACTAACTTTGCTAATTCCTTGCTTTGATGCCCCTGCTCTGCGCTGAGCATAGAGACCGTGAGTTGCCCAAGGTCTTGAGCGTCTGTTGAACTACTAAATCGCGCCAATCCATTCAATAGCGTCGGATTGTCGAGGAGTTTGTCGAAGGTCCACGGCGTGTGTCTAAAAAGGGAGAGTTTTTGTTGCAGGTAGACGTTAATCCCGCCGAAAAAGACGCGGTCCATGCTCACATTTGCTTCATCTGTTCGGGTAGGGGTGTAAGTTGGAATCAGGGAAACGTTGTGTCCTTGTTTTTTCAGGACCGTGGCTACCATGTTGTCGTGGATACAAGTTCCGCAGTACATGCCAGCGGCACCCGCGGTAATATAAGCAACTTTCATGTTTTCTCAAGTGTGCAGTGGGGGTATGGAGGCTTAAATCTTGGAAATATAGTATACCAGACCCACCGAAAAAAGTCATATCTATTTTTTTACCTATCAGCGGTCAGCGATCCGTAAGCGTTGCGAGTAGGCAGGAAATTGAGGAAACACCCTATCAAAAACCCCAAGCAAAACACTCGCGCCTACAGAAGCCGGAGTCGGAAATCGGAGTTCCCTCCTACCGATAGCGATAAAGAAATTTGCATTTCCGCTGCAATTGTGGTATTATTAACATTTAGGTTTCACCAACACTTTAGAGAAAACGAAGGAAGGAGACAGACATAATGTCACGAGTCTGTACGATCTGTAACAAACGTCCGATGGCGGGTAACCAGATTAGTAAATCAAGGCGGCATACAAAGCGGCGTTGGTTGCCAAATCTTCAACGGGTCCGGGTTCAAACTGCGGAAGGACCGAGACGGATTCGCATTTGCACACAATGTCTACGGAGCGGAAAAGTCGCCAAAGTTATTTCAAGGATGCCAGCACCGGTATAGAAGATAATTTAGGACTCACGGGTGACACGTTCTACGCCTTTTAAACCCCGAATGGCTTGCATGACTGCATCGAGTTGTTCGGCACCTGTCACGTCTATCGTCAGGTTATCAGAGGCTTCGGCATCATGGTGGACGGCGGAAGGTTGGAAATTACCACTGCGAATATTCACTTTGTATTGTGCGATAGCGGTCGTGATTTCACCGAGCATTCCGGGTCGATCACTGCATTCAACGAGGATTTTAACGGGATAGACAGCAGGTGGGTGGTTTCCATTTTCGGAAGTTGACTTTTTGCTCCACTTGACGATTAAGAGTCGTTCGGGTTCGTCAAGGATGCGGATGCAGCCGGATCTATGGACAGAAACCCCACGTCCGCGCGTGAGATAACCGACGACCTGATCACCAGGGATCGGATTACAGCACTTCATAATTCGCATCATACCCAAATCTATGTCGTTTTCAAGCTGAACAGCCGGCGATGATTCGGATTTTCGTCTTCGGTCAATATCTTCGGGAGATTCGGTTTTCGGTTTCGGCACCTCAGGTTTCAATAAATTAACGACCTGAGTTGCGGATTCATCTCCATTACCAATCCGGACGAAAAGTTCCTCAAGATTTTTGAGTTTGAGTTGCTTCGCAATGTCGAGCAGTTTCGGGGAATTGAGATAATCACGCGAATTAAGATAGGAAACCCGTAACTCCGCTGCGAGAAATTTCTTACCCAACTCCAATGCCTCAGCCCTATCCTTTTCACGAAACCAGTGATTGATTTTACTTCGTGCCGTGGCGGTTTTCACATACGACAACCAGCTCCGACTCGGTCTCCCATTCGGTTGTGTCCGAATATTGACCTGATCCCCGTTCTCAAGCACACGTCGAATTGGGGCAACAGCACCGTTGACCTCCGCGCCGACACATGTGTGCCCAACATCTGTATGAATTTTATAGGCAAAATCAATAGCCGTCGCGCCAGCGGGTAGCTTAAAAAGATCTCCTTTCGGCGAAAAAACATAAACCTCATCTTGAAAGAGTTCCAATTTCATGGATTCCACAAAATGGTGCGGGCTATCTTGCATCTCTTGTATGTCCTCAAGTATCTGCTTATAACTCGCGAAAATGGAACGTCCCTGTTGGCTCATCGGTAGCCCTTCTTTATAACTCCAATGCGCCGCAATACCATCTTCAGCAATCTTATGCATCTGATACGTGCGAATCTGGATTTCAATAGGTCTGCCATTATCAAGAATCGTGGTGTGGAGGGACTGATACCCGTTTTTCTTCGGTTGTCCAATCCAATCTCGGAGCCGATCCGGATGGTAATTCCATTTGTTGTGGAGTGCGCCGAGCGCGATGTAACAATCCGCTTCGGTTTTGACGAGGATTCGAAGACCAATTAAGTCTTGGATTTCACTGAAGGGTGTCTTCTTCTGTTGCATCTTCTGATGGATACTGTAGATATGTTTCGTTCTACCGTGGACATCGGCGAAAACGTTCCGTTTTTCGAGTTCTCCGCTAATCAGCTTAACCATCTTCTCGCAGTATGCCTCTCGTTCAGTGAGTTTCTGATTGAGAAGGTCGGCAATTTTTCGGTATTCGATGGGATAGAGATGCTTAAATGCCAGGTCTTCAAGGCGGCCCATGATACGCCAAAGCCCCAATCGGTGTGCGATTGGGGCATAAATCTCTAACGTTTCCTTTGCGACGCGTTGGCACTTTTCACTGGAGAGAAACTCCAGCGTTTCCATATTATGGAGTCGATCGGCGAGTTTAATCAGGATGACTCGCATGTCTTCCGCTGTCGCTAACAGGAGTTTCCGGTAAGTCTCGGCTTGACGTTTCCGATGGACGCGATGTTCAACTGTGCTTTTAGGATGTGGAGCTTGGGAGGCAATACTGAGTTTGTACTGACCGATCTTTGTAACACCCTCGACGAGATTGGCAATATTCGCACCGAACCGGACCTTCATCTCTTCACGCGTGACGCCTGTATCTTCGAGGACATCGTGCATGAGTCCAGCACAAATCGTGTGCGTATCCAGTCGGAGTTCAGCGAGTATCTCAGCGGTTTTGAGGCAATGCGTGAAATAGGGTTCTCCAGATTTTCGCTGTTGTCCCTCATGCGCCTCTTGGGCAAAACGGTAGCACCGCGCCAGAAGTTCGACCTCTGCATCCGGATTATATACTTGGATTTGGTTCACTAAGGATTTGATACTCATGGTCTATGCGCTCCCACATAGATTCGATGTTTTCTTTTAATTGGAACTCTATAAAAGAGGGACTCGTCTGCTTAATCCATTCGCCTCTCAGGTAGGTCGGTGAACGAGACAAGTCGCTTTTTTGACCCGAGATCAGTTTTACAAGTCTACTATCAGGGTGTCCATGCCGCTCGATAAACTGCAGTTCCTCAAAAATAGTGAGTCCAGTTTGAAGGGCTGACAGGCTTCCAAACCCACCTTTCAATATCTCTGCCTCAGGGTAGCCTTCTGTGCCATTGGATTGTATAACCGTTCGTATACTTCCGTACAATCGCCGCAATTCGTCACCCGCAGGATATTTTTCAGAAATCCAATTGCACATCTCTGCTTCATCTGTATTGTTGTAGATGAGATGCAGATAGGAGGTCTCGGCAGTCGCAAAAGCGGGTTTACACCGTTTAAAAAAAAGATCTTGGCTTGGTGCGAGATGGCAGAGAACAACGTGTTTAACAAAAGGATACGCTTCCAAACAAGAAAAAGTGCCACTCGACGCGATTGTTCGAAGTTCACCGGTTGCCAACTGTTTCAATAATGCTGTTTCTTCTGCCTCTGGTGTTGCTTCAGTGTGCCGTGCGACCCCCTCAATGCTCTCTGGTAAAAGTTTTGTGAGCAGGAGATCCAACATCTCTTCATCTCGTACGTAAATTATACAAGATTCCTCCCGCGCAAGCAAGTTTAAAAGATAATTCTTTTTATTAACATTCCGTTTGTCAACAAGTTTTACACGGGATTTATCACTGAGTTTCGGAAATACATCCCAATTCATGTCTCTGCCTTCCGGGTGTACCTCCCAATCTTCAAGGATCAGTTGTACGGAACGGGTCCCTTGCCACTCATTGATTTGCGGTGAAAAGGCGATATTGAGTGACATATTGGGACGTTTGAAGGTGATAAGTTTATCGCCGGCTCCCCAGTCAATCGCACAACGTTTCACTGTCCCATCGCTAACGAACATTCGCAGATGGTTTTTCTCTTTTCCCATTTGGGTAGGGGTGCCATCAACTTTGACGCGTCGTGTACCGAAATGGGGTCTTGGATTATCCTTTCCAAAGGGTTCAAATTGTTCCAGTTCCTTTAGCGTTTCTAACGTCAAAAGTGAAAGGCGCGTTTCAAACTCAAGGTCGAGTTTCGGTTGCAATTCTTCCGCTGTGAGGTTCTCACGAGCGAATTCGTTAAAAGCCTTCCTGAATTTGGGAATATTTTTAGTCTTGAGCGTTAACCCTGCCGCTGCTGCGTGTCCACCGTGTTTCACGAGCAATTCGGTACAGGCAACGAAGCTATCGGCAAGGTTCATTCCTTCGATACACCGTCCGGAGCCAGTGGCTTCATCACCGTCAATTGCGAGGATAACGACGGGTCTGTGGAATGTATTCATCAAACGGCCGGCAATGATACCGACAACCCCCTTTTCTTTTCCTTCTACTGCCTTTTTTTCTTTTTCGTTCCACGCCTCGCTGGCAGCTTCGTTCCACTTGTCGCTGGCAACAACGATCCCCACGGTATCATCATCTATCTCGTTTTCAATTATCCTCGATGCCTCCTCTTGAATCTGATCTCCGAACTTCCTTCGCAGTTGATTTGCCTGATTGAGTTCAGAGGCCCCCCGAATTGCGACATCCTCAGAGTCGGTTGTGAAAAGTTCAACCACTTTGTCCGCAGTACCCATGCGGCCAGCGGCGTTGATACGGGGTCCTAACTTGAAAGAGATAGCGTATCCGTCGATTGGTGTGTCAATTTTGTGACCAGCGACTTCGCACAAAGCGTGAACCCCAGGGCGTTCGCGTTTGTCAAGTTCTGCTAACCCCAAGCGGCTCAAAATGCGATTTTCGCCAGTCAGCGGTGCGATATCTGCGACCGTCCCCAATGCTACCAGATCCAGCTGAGACTCCAGAAATCCTGTATCGTCTGCTAACGCTTGTGCTAATTTGAAGGCTAAACCGACACCTGCGAGTTCGGTGTAAGGGTATTCACTCCCCGGAATCTTCGGTGAAATCAGCGCATAAGCCGGCGGTTGTTCCGCCTCTGGCTGGTGATGATCCGTGACGATAACATCTATACCGAGTTGATTCGCCAACGCCACCTCTTTCACCGATGTGATACCACAGTCTACAGTGATGAGTAATTTCGCTCTGTTTTTCTGGTGGATCTTTTCTACGGTATCTGTGCTTAATCCGTAACCCTCTCCAAACCGATTCGGGATATAGTAGTCAACGGGGATATCCATCTGGCGGAATGTATTGAGGAGGAGGGCAGTCGCAGTTGTACCATCAACATCGTAATCACCATAGACGCAGATTTTCTCGCCACGTGACATCGCTTGGTGTATCCGTTCTATAGCTTTATCCATGTCTGCTAATTTAAAGGGGGAGTGCAATTCATCAAGCGTTGGGTAGAGGTAGGATCGCGCTTCGGCAGCCGTTTTTATGCCTCGATTGATGAGCAGTTGTGCCGCAAATGGAGAGATACCTACTTCGGATGCCAAGGCTAAACTGCTATCAAAATCGGAATTTTTGAATTGCCACTTCTTGCGAGAAGGTTTTTTCATGACACCCCTTCAGTGATTACGATGGAAAATCTGTGCTTGCAATATAGGCACTTGTAAGCAAACCCTTTTCGACTCTAGGATATATTACCACAAAAGATGGGAATTGTCAATTTTTTCCGTGCTAACATTGCCAGCGACGGGTGCTAAAAACAAAATGTTTCTGGGGTGTCTGAAATATAATTTGACAAAGCAAATTACATGTGGTATCATTATCAAAACACCTCTCGCTGCAGCGAGTGGTATATGTCAAAGTGTCCTGATCGCAACTCAGCAGGCACAGCAAAAAATCCGCCATGTATGACGACGTCTTTGTAACGCCTTCATCAAATAGGGACTAACCTCGTCCGTTATGTGAAGTTACTGTCCGTGTGATATGGAGGCTCTTATAGTAAATTCAGTGGAAAGGAGTTTTCCAACATGACGTATGTGATTTGTGAACCGTGCATTGAAGTTAAGGATAGTGCATGCGTTGATGTGTGTCCAGTGGACTGTATTCATCCCTTACCCGATGCTGACGAGTTTGAGGAAACCGATCAGCTCTACATCGATCCGGAAGAGTGCATCGATTGTGGTGTATGCGAGCCCGAATGCCCCGTCGAAGCCATCTTTATGGAAGAAGATGTTCCCGAAGAATGGGAAGAGTTCATTGATATCAATGCGGAGTATTTTGAATAACGGATAGTAGGAGTCATCCTTCGATCGCAACTCGTTGAACGGTTGCTGGTTTGCGGGACCATCTGTGGTCGCACAAATTGGCAACCGTTTTTTTTCTAAACGGAAAACAATTCTTTTGAGAAGTCATCATGCAAAAATTCCAACCGACTCGCATTGAAAGAGGCAGTACAGGCTTAGAAATCCAATGGAAGGATTCACACCACAGCGAGTTGTCCTACCGTTTCCTTCGGCAAAAATGTCCCTGTGCGCGTTGCGATGCCACGCGATTAGGAAAGGATCCTTTTCACATCCGACCCTCTGACGATTTTTTTGAAAACTTACAGCTTGTGGACATTCAACGCGTTGGACGCTATGCAGTGCGGTTGATATGGAACGATGGACATCGCACCGGAATTTACACGTTTGAGTTTTTGCGTGAATTAAGCGAAAATACCCCTGAAATTTAGGTGCCATTTGAGGTGTGTCGTGTATTAAAAAAAAGAGGTGAGGTAAAAACCTCACCATAAGAGAAGAGCGAAAGTCATATTTTATGTTATTCGGATAACAGTCGAGAGACGAGATAGCAGTTCGGGGTCTTCCGAGTCGCACCCAACTCCATGCTAAGATTCTGACACACCTTCCAATAGCGATCGTAACTGAGTGGACGGAAGTGCTGACGTTTCCCGATGAAGGTTTTGTGGCAACAGGCCAACTCATTGGCACTGTGGATCGGGTATCCCCAGACACGGCAGATGACCGGACGGTGTTCGTAAACAGCACAAACCCCACCGATGAGCATCGGGCATTCGCCTTCAGGCGTACCTTTTATGACCCCAATCGCTTCCATGCCAGCATCCGGCATTATATTTTCAGCGTCATAGCCGTGCGCCTTCAATTTTCTGATGCTCTGTTCCGCTTTCTGACGAATATGTGAGCGGATTTCAAGGGGAAGTGCTTCCAATCCGACCTTTAAGTCGCGAGCCTCGACCTCACTTATCGCCATGGTTGCGGTGTTTCGGCAGCACGAAAAGCAGTTGGATGGACACGGCACACCCCCCGATTCTTGGCGCAAACGTTCGACATCGCGCTGAATCTCATCAAGAAGTTCGTGATACGCTTCCATGGTGGCACCTAATCTATGGTGAGACTGTACACAGCGTGCCGGAAGATAACAACCTTTGCACCGTTCTCTAAAATGAGTTTAATCTCATAAGGACTGACCCAGTCTATAATACCACGAAATGCCTCTCCCTCGCGGAGCGTAACCGCAATCAAAGTTCCATTTTTTCGGGCATGCTGAACGGCTTCGGTATCAATCTCAGGGGCTTGCACATCAGGGGTGAGTTGTTTCAACTGCTGCGCCTTCACAGTGTCATCAATATCAATGGAGGCTTGGACCCGCTCTGCATCCATATCTTTATAACAGTATTTAACATCTGTTTTGGCGATATTCTGCTCGCGCCCATTACTATTGAGTGTCAAACTGGAGAGCGTCATTTCAAGGACGGTAGCGGGCAGTTGTACGTGATCATACAACGCGAAAAACATAGATGTTTCAAAATTAATCTGCTTAAGGATATAAAGATCACCGAAACTGAGTTGCTTTGAGGCTGGGTCCTGCGTCTCTTGTGTCGGTGCTTTGGAATCGTTAGAATCCGTCGCCGAAGGTCGTTGATTGTATGGTGGTTTTGCTGTTGGTCTCGAAGGTACTACAGATGTATCAGGGTCTCGGCGGTTCCGAGTCGACTTTGATACATGGGTGTTATAATCAGAGGTCGGTGCTGCCTCATTGCTGATAAATTGTCCCTGACCTTGACCCGGGAAACCAGCGTAACCCCGCGGAATAATTGCCTTTCCTTGCCGCAACCATCGGCGTTCCGTTGGTGTTAACAATACTTCAACATTTTGGGCAACGAGCCCCTTCTCACCTTCAATAATACTGTACTTTACACGCTGTCCGACACGGAGTTCTTCGTATTCAGGCTGCTTAATCGCAGAACTATGTAAGAAGACATCCGCATCACTGCTATCTTGCGCGATAAATCCGAAGCCTTTATCGAAATTGTAGTACTTAATCCGTCCTGTAGGCATTATATGCTCCTGCGGTCGTGTCCCTTTTCAGGAAGGTGACGTTAACCATTCGCGTTCCTGCGCGAGCATTCCTTTTCTATGTGGGGAGCCTGCGAGTGCGTCTCCCGAATTTGCCAGAGCCGTTAATCTGTCCTGTAAGTTGGCGCGCTAAACCGTGTGCTTCATAAGTATGTGAGGCAACCGTCAGGTGATGACGCACTGCTTAAAAGCAGCGGACAGTTGAGCATAAGTAGGCTCCACCGTATTTGCGGTTTTTCTTGACACAACAACTCTACCCCTATATAATAGAGCAGACCTCATCTTTTACGAACCAACGCCATCCTACAACAATAAGTTGCCAAGACATTATATATTAAATCATAATTCGACCCATTTGTCAAGTTACGAGACTATGAACAGTCCGTTTCAATTTTTTTAAAGGAGCCCTTTCATGGAAACCACCACCGATTTGACGCATCACATTCAATCTATTCGCCTTGTTGACACACACGAACACATGAAGCGTGAAGCCGAATGGGTCGAAAATGGACCCGATATCCTCCAAGACCTCTTCGGAAACTATGTGCCTGCTGACTTGGTAACAGCCGGTGCCTCCCCAGAAGCGATGGGCAACCTGATGGACGCTTCCCAAGACGTTGCTTCACGATTTGAAGGGATCCGAGACGCATGGGAATCAACGCAATTTACTGGGTATGGCGAGGCAGTCAGCCTCATCGCGAAACACATCTATGGACTCGACGAACTGACGGGCGATGGACTCGCGGGTGCCGATCATCTAAAGACGCTTCGCACGCCCGGTAAACGTTATCATATTTTACACGACATCGCGAATCTTGACCACATTCAAACGGATGATTTCAGTTGGCAGTGTGCCCCGGATACGTCCGGTCCCGATTTTTTCCTCTACGACCTTTCGTGGGCGACATTCTGCAACGGACAGGTGGATCCGAGTGCTATTCACGCTGAAACGGGCGTTGAAGTCAACGACCTTACTTCCCTCAAAACCGCGATGGAGGCAATCTTTGCCAAGCATGCCCCTTGTGCGATCGCTGTAAAATCACAGCACGCTTACAACCGAACGCTCGACTGGATCGAAAGGAGCGATGCTGAGGCAGCTACTGCGCTGAACGCTGTACTCACGAAATCTGATGCAGCGGTTGACGAAGCAACACGGCTCTGTCTCGGTGATTGGTGTTGGGCGCGAGGCGTTGAACTCACGATTGAACACAATCTCCCTTTCAAGATTCACACCGGTTATTATGCCGGAAATGATCGGATGCCGGTGCGACGTATCCCTGCGGGCAATATGTGCGCGCTGTTCGCTCGGTATCTTGACGCGAAGTTCGTATTGATGCACATCGCCTACCCTTATAACGATGAACTGGTCGCACTTGCCAAGCATTATCGTAATATTTGGGTCGACTTCTGCTGGGCGTGGAGTATTGATCCGTACAGTTCGCGTGATTTCCTACGTCGGTGTATCCATGCCGTTCCGTCAAATAAACTATTCGCTTTCGGCGGTGATACGGGGTGGCCGACCAGCGCGATGGCGTATGCGATTCAAGCCAGAAACGAAATCCGGCGCGCGCTTGAAGCCGAAATCGCGGACGGTTACCTCACGGAAAAACAGGCGATGGCGTTCGCGACTCGGATTATGCATACAAATCAGTATGACTGTTTCGATATAAGCGGCACCCGATCGAACATCGCAAAAGCAGCGTAATCTGACGGATGTTGCTATGCGTCGCGCAAAGCCTTCAAACTCTCTGTGTAAGGGGCGCGTGCTACGCCTTTTTCGGTAACAATTGCCGTGACTAACGCCGCAGGCGTGACATCAAACGCAGGACTATAGACCTTGACCCCTTCAGGTGCGGTGAGTTTTCCGAAACCTTCGGTTACCTCTTCCGCCGACCGTTGTTCAATCGGTATCTCCGCTCCGGTTTCAAGGGCAAAGTCTAAGGTGGAGGTCGGTGCGGCGACATAAAACGGAAGACCGTGTGCCTCTGCGAGAATAGCGACGTTATAGGTGCCGATCTTGTTTGCGGTGTCCCCGTTTGCGGCGATCCGGTCGGCACCGACAATCACGCATTGGATCTTGCCCTCTTTCATGACCTGTGCCGCCATGTTATCACAGATAAGCGTCACATCAATGCCCGCTTGCATGAGTTCCCAAGTGGTGAGGCGCGCGCCTTGTAAAAGCGGGCGCGTCTCGTCAGCGTAAACTTGGATCCGCTTCCCTGCTTCGTGTGCGCTGAACATGACGGCTAACGCTGTGCCGTAGTCGGATGTCGCTAATCCCCCAGCGTTACAATGCGTCAAAATAGTGTCATTTTCGTTTAGCAATGCCATACCGTGTTGCCCGATGGCACGGCACATCGCCTTATCCTCATCAATAATCTCTAAAGCCTCAGCAAGCAGGACCGCTTTGAGTTCAGGGATTTGAAGGTGGCTGTTCTCTTGCGCTGTTTGCGTCATTCTATCCAGTGCCCAAAAGAGATTAACCGCTGTGGGTCGCGATGTCGCCAAGTAATCGGTAGCGGATTTCAGTTCGGCGGCAAAGGCATCATAGGTTTTCGCTGTGGAATCCCATATTCCTATCACCGCCCCCAAAGCACCAGCGATACCAATCGCAGGGGCACCGCGTACACGCAAGGATTTAATGGCTTCCCAGACGGATGGGAGATCGTCGCAATAAATCTGTTTGAATTCATTGGGCAACAGCGTCTGATCGATCATCCGAATTCTACCGTCCACCCACTCAATTGTTGAAACTGCCATTTTGTGGTAAAGGATCCTCCTGTAAAAAAAACGAAGCACATCCGAAATAAATAGACTAAAGACTACGACTGACTTTAAAAGATAATAGCATTTTCTATGCCACAAGGCAATCAATTTTCTAACTTTTCCTTGCGGATCGGTGAGATAGGTTAGGACTTACGCAGTGTAGCATAAACTGTTAGTTTGTGCCATGTCGTGAATCGCGAGTTGACGCTTCTGGGTTTAGTTTCTGCCGAGATTATAGACGGAACGCCTCTTTTTGCGTAAGTCCTGAAAAATATTAAATTGGACATGTCAGGTGCCCAAGTTCGTTGGTTAAGCGTAGATTTTCCGCATAATCAACGGGGCAATCAATCACTGAAGGCACTTTCTGACTGAACGCATCTTCGAGGATAGGCACCAATTCGTCGCTTCCTTCGACCCTATAGCCTTTGGCACCGAAGGCTTCAGCGTATTTCACAAAATCGGGATTTGTGAAGTCGATGTGAGCGGGTCTACCAAAGCCGTTCATCTGCTTCCATTCAATAAGCCCATAAGCCTCGTCATTGAAGATAAGCGTAACAAATGGCACACCCATTCGTGTCGCTGTTTCGAGTTCCTGTGAGTTCATCAGGAAACCACCATCACCGCAGATTGCCAAACATTTACGTTCTGGATAGATAAGTTTCGCAACGAAAGCGCCGGGTTGTGCAATGCCCATGGATGCGAAACCGTTGGAGATGATGCACGTATTCGGTTGATAACATGGATACATACGTGCGATCCACATTTTGTGGGCACCAACATCGGAGATGAGGATGTCATCTTCAGCGAGGACGGAGCGGACATCACTCAAGATTTTTTGCGGCTTTATGGGAAACCCAGCATCATCGCGATGTTCGTCGAGTTGGTCGAGTATGATTTTTCGCAAGGTGTTTGAGGCGTACTCTGAATCTTTAGGATAGATCTCTTGTGCCATCAGATGTCTGAGGCTTTGCCGGATGTTGCCTACCATCTCGACATCAGTGACATAAGCGGCATCACTTTCGCTCGGTTGTGTATCAATATGGATGAGTTTCTTATTCCGATCGGGATTCCAGAGACGCGGATGATATTCGACGATGTCATAACCGATGGCGATAACGAGGTCTGCACGGTCGAATCCACAGGAGACGAAATCGTTTGCCTGCAACCCGACACTAAGCAGTGAGAGTCGATGGGTCCACGGAATACTGCCTTTGCCCATAAAGGTGTGCGCAACCGGAATATTCGTCATCTCAGCGAATTGTGTCAGAATTCGAGAAGCCCCTTGACGGACAACACCGTTCCCAGCGAGGATAATGGGTTGTTTTGCGTCGTTAATCAATTGCGCGGCACGTAGCAGACAGGATGCAACGGGTTCTGCTTCGCTGGGAAAATCATGCGGCATAGGTTCCGCGCTGACTTCCATCTTGGCGACATCTTCTGGGAAATCGATGTGTGTCGCCCCTGGTTTCTCGCTCGTCGCAGTCTTGAAGGCTTTACTGATCGATTCGGGGATGATTTCAGGGAGGTGAAGGAGCGTATTCCATTTGGTCATCGGTTTGAAAACGGAAACGACATCCATATATTGGTGAGATTCTTTGTGCATCCTGTCTAAACTCGCTTGCCCGGTGATTGCAACGAGTGGTGCCCTGTCCATATTCGCGTCAGCAACCCCTGTAACAAGGTTCATGGCTCCCGGACCTAAGGTCGCAAGACATACGCCGGCGCGTCCAGTGAGGCGACCGTAGACATCAGCCATAAAGGCGGCACCCCGTTCGTCGCGTGTTTGAATGAATTGGATGTTGGATTCCAGCAGTGCGTCCATCAAATCCAAATTTTCTTCGCCGGGTATTCCAAATATGTAGTCAACGTTTTCATTTTCCAGACATTTAACGATCAATTCTGAGGCTTTCATAGTTGTTTTTCCTTATGTGTTAAAGCGGACGAAAAATTTGTTTTTTCTCTCCGAATTCCCTATCATTAATATATCAGATAAAGATATAGAATTGCAATTTTAAAAGAAAATCGTAGGCACAGGTTGTGTTATACTGCAACACTATAAACGATTAAATGTTTACATGTTTCTGAAGATATATGACAAGAAAATATTTCTACCTCTACATCTTTGTATTGTTTGTCAATTCACAATTTGTTTTTGCCCAAACCAATTCAGGCAATTTTCCTGACATCCCTGACACACCGGGAGAACTGATCGTCCGTTTACATCCGAATGCTTCTGCCGAGCAGCTCGAAAGGTTGAGCGGGCGGCTTGGAGCGGTGTCTGTTCTCCCAGTTTTCTCCCCTACTACACCGGGCGGGCAACACCCGCAACTCCGCCGCAATTATCTCATCCGATTTCCGAAAGGTTGGCAATTGGACCCGTTACGGCGACGGTATGAACGGCACGCTGCAATTGAAGCGGTTGAGAGGAATCGCCTCAACCAGCCCTGTGCGGGAACGCCTCCAAACGATCCAAACTATGCGGAGCAGTGGAATCTATCTGTTCTAAATATGCTACAAGCATGGGATATAGAACAAGGAAAACCCCAAGTAACGGTGGCGGTCGTTGATAGCGGGATTGCGTCCCGACACCCTGAATTCCGTTCGCAACTTTGGGAAAACGTCGGTGAGATTCCGAGAAACGGCATTGACGATGACGGAAACGGCTACATTGACGACAGAAATGGATGGGATTTCAGCGACGCGCCGACGCTTCCCGGCAGCGGTGATTGGACAGTCCGCGATAACGACCCCGAAGATGAAACGGGACACGGAACACACGTCTCCGGTATCATCGCTGCGAAAGCGAACAACGGGATTGGCATCGCAGGGATTGCGCCGAACTGCCGTTTGATGCCGCTTAGAGCCGGTTTCAAGTATGGAGGCGGTACTTATCTCCAGAACGACGATCTCGCCGCCGCTATTGTTTACGCTGCCGACAATGGCGCGCAGGTCATCAATATGAGTTGGGGAGATACGGTGCGCGCCTTCATCATAGAAGATGCCATAGAATACGCCCGCCATCGTGGATGTGTCCTTGTCGGTGCCGCTGGCAATTCGGCGGCAGTCGGTTCCTACTATCCCGCCGCTCTTGAATCCGTTATTTCCGTTGCTGGACTTGGACAGGAAAAACAGTTGTATGACAGTTCCAATTTCGGTGCTACCATTGACATCGCCGCACCCGGTGAGGAAATTCTCAGCACAGCACTTAACGGGGAATACCAAAAAAGAGATGGCACATCTATGGCGGCTGCACATGTCTCTGGCGTTGCGGCGCTCGTCTTATCCGCAAATCCACACGCCACTCACATAGAGATTCAAGAAAAACTGATGACTACTGCAAAACCACTTTTCGTCACCGAACTCGTTGGCGCAGGGGCACTGGATGCATACGCTGCACTCGCGGAAACCTCAGCACCGATTATTGCGGCGATTGATACCCGACGGACCCCCCAAATAGGTATTGATGAAATTGAATTCGTCGGTTTCGCAGGGGGTTACGTGCGGTATAGTGAGATCCCAGAAGATTTGTACATTGATAGCATTGAAATCATTGGGAGTGCCGGAGGCATTGGATTTTCTGAATACTGGCTGGAGTATGGCAGCGGCGAAGTCCCGGAATTATGGTATCCGTTGGGAACTGTGAAAACTGAACCGAAGCTCAATACCTGCTTACATAAGTGGGACACCGGCACTTTAGCGGAAGGTAGATATACACTGCGACTGAGTGTGAAATCCGAAAATGGAGACATCAAGAGAGCCAAGGTAGTTGTTGATGTGCGTCGCAAGGAGGCCCTTCTTCTAAGACATGAAGCACAACCATGGCTGGCAGGAAACAAATTCAATTCAGTGGTGATCTGGGAAACAGAAGCATTAACCACAGGCAAGATAGAAATTTTTGATGCAAGCGGAAATATCGATAGAGCTGTCTATTCGGACTCGGAGAATCGTCTCCATTTCGCCAATCTGTCGGATTTAGGCGGACCCCCGGGGACGTATGTGTACCGATTGGTTGTGCAAGATAGTGTCGGACACCTGCAAGTCGATGACAACAACGGCGGATTATATCGGATTGAAGTGAACGATACCCCAATTCATATATCGCATCTGTCCCAAATCGCATCAATCGGGAGTGGATTGCACGCTATCGCCTCACCGGTGGATATAAATGGAAATGGGAAATTAGAACTCTTCGCCGTTGAAATGGGGACTGGCACGGCACACATTCTTGAGATAGCGGATGATGGAACAGATCAGCAGGTTTTTACATACACCGAATCGTTGTGGCCCTGGTCATCAGCAGATACAGATAACGACGGGCTTATAGAGGTATTGTGCAACGCTTCGGGCGCGACGTTTTTGCTGGAGCAATCCGCACGCGGCGAATTCCCAACGGAACGCATCTGGGAAGCGCGCGGGCATTGGAGCCGGACAATCGCAGATGTAGATGCAGACGGCACACCTGAGATCTTTGCGCGCGACGATGTCACAAACGCCATTTCGGTATACGAGGCCACAAGGGATAACGATTATCAAATGGTGACTACCCTTGAAAGCCCGATGTGGGGAAACAACGGGATTAGCCCAAATTTCGCTACAGGCGATTTTGACGGAGATGGACGGACAGAGATTTTAGCCGGGGACAACAATGGGTATGTATTCATACACGAAGCGACTGGAAACAACCAATACAGACAAACGTGGATAAGTAGGCTTTCTGAAGGCACCCCACAACTTTTTGCTGCTGGTGATTTGGACGGCGATGGAAACGCCGAGTTTGCTATCTGTGCCAAAACGGGGACCCACGTCGGCACTACGGAACTTGATATTCGTTACTATCACTGGCTTCTAACTATTTTTAAATCAAATGGTGATGATATCTATCGCGCTGTGTGGACGCAACGCATCCGGGACGTATGGGATGGCGGAAATGGGATGACGATTGCGGACGTGAATAACGATGGACGTAACGAACTTTGCCTCGCCGTTCAGCCAAACTGCTACCTCGTGCAGTATGACGGCATAGGCTATCGACCTATCTGGCACCATACCGCAACGAGTACTTTCAATCCGATTGTCGTTGACCTAAATGGCGATGGCGCAAAGGCACTGCTGTTTAACAGTCGTAATGCCTTAACTGTTTTCCAGACACCTGCATCTGCAACTTCTCAATTGAGGGGTTTGCCCAATCCGCCATGGGGAATTACGGCAAAACCGATTGATGAACGTTCTGTGCATCTGACTTGGCGCGGATCAGAGGACGCAATAACTTATGCCATCTATCGCGGAGAACGTGAGAATTCACTGGAAAAGATCCGTGATGGGATTCGGGAAACGCGTTTCACAGATATTGGACTTACCACGGACCAAACGTACTGGTATGCAATCGCGACTCAGAATTCAAATGGTTCACTTTCAAGGCATTCCACATCGATATCTGTCGTGCCAACACGACGACCGCGCTTACGGACCGCTATGCCTTCGCCGCCGAATCAACTCATATTGGAGTTCGATAAACCGATGGGTGTCTCTGCGACACACGCGGGGCGTTACCGGCTACACAAGCAGGGAAGCGCGGAATACGGTTCGGAAAGCTACACGCCGCGTTCGGCGGTCCTTGACCACGCACAAAAGCGGGTTGTGCTTACCTTCTCTCCAAAAGTCTTTCGCACAGGGAATCGGTATCAGATTGAGGCACTTCAACTTTCGGATATATACGGTGCAGATCTCGCAGAAGATGCCCGTATGTTGACGATAATGCTCCCGACACCAACACTTGCAGAGGTGATTGTCTATCCGAATCCAGTGGCAGCGTGTAATGCGGTTACTTTCGATAAACTACCGGCAGGAACGGACATTTATATCTATGATGTCAGTGGAAACCGTATAGCCGCATTCCCTCGGACGGAACATGGGAGGGACAGAAGGGTATGGGAACTCTCTGGGAGTGTCAGCAGCGGGGTCTATATCTATGTCCTTTCAGCTGAAGAGGGGCAACGCGTCGGTAAATTTTCTGTGATCCGATAGGATGGATTTCAGCAGTCAAATTGGGTTTGGTTAGGCACAAGATCTGCCCCTACAACTGATGGTTATTGGGTTTGGTTGGGCACGAGACCTGCCCCTACAACTGATGGCTATTCCGCTGTATTGAGCGATACAAAAGCTGGATCGAGTTTGAACACGTTTCGGATCGCTTTTATTGCCTTTTTCCGTTCGTTGGCTTTTAGCGCAACCTGCGCGAGATGATAATGAGGCTCGACAGCATCGCTCTGTAGGTTGATAGCACGCTCCAAAGTTTTCATCCCCTTGTTCACTTGTCCTCGCTTCGATAAGATCCAACCCAGGGTATCGTGATAAGCCGCGACATCTGGATTCAACGTTACGGCTGTATAGGCTAATGCTTCAGCAAACCGTAGACTGGGCGAAGTTTGCAAAACGGAATTTGCGAATAACGGGTGAGAAACTTGCGGATTGTTAATGCTGGCAGGTAAATGATTCGGATAATTATCCGCATAAAGGCGCGCGAGGTTATTATATGCTTCGCCATATTTCGGTGCGAGATGTATCGCCTGTTCGTAGGCGTGTTGCGCATCCAACGTACGTCCAAGTTTCATATACGCTGTACCGAGGATGTTGTAAGTTTCATAGTCGCGTGTCGTTCCTGCTCCTACCGACGTAAGCGGATGGATGCCGACAAGTGAAGCTTCAGCGGCAAATACATCGGGGTTCTCATTCTCTTTCGCCTCTAAAAATAGTTCGTACGCTTCAACGGCAAGGGCGTACTGACCTTCCTTAAAATACGCAAATCCGAGTTTCCTATAGAAACTCATCGGGAGGGCACCGAGACCCCTGCTCAACTCATACGAATTAATGGCTTTTCTGTAATATCCCTCCTGAATGTAGAAATCACCTTCCGCCAATGAGCGTTTTACCAATTCCGGTAATTCGCTGATAGAAAGACCAAAACGGGATAGCGGACTTAACTCTATTTGTGTGTGTTTCTGATACTGAGTGAAAGCAATTATAACGATAACGAGAACAGCCCACAATATCAGATACACACGCGTGCGTTGCACCCATTGCTTGGAGAGATACCTGCCAGGGTGTATGAGGGTCAGGAAGAAATTCGTCTCTGCGGGTTCAAGGGCAGTTCCCTGCGGATCATACGGGACAGTGGAGGCATTAGGCGCTAACACTGGAAGATTAACGGACGAACCGGCAAGACGAGACGAACCGGCAATAGATTCCGCTAATTCATTTATCTCTTGATCTTCTTTTTCTCGTTGTGTTGATTCCGTGTCAGTTGTTAGGGGATCTGTAGATTGGGTTTCATCTGTCGGTTCAATCGGTTCATCGTCATACTGCACATAATCCGCGGCATCAGTTGTTTCTTCTACGGGTTCCGTTTCCTCCATAACATCCGCCAGTTCATCGGTGGATTGTGTATAATCTGCTGCCGCATTTATCTCTTCTGGTGTTGCTCCAGTCCCTTCGTCTGGATTAACAGCAGGATTTGTGGACATTTCTTCGAATTCTGTCGACTGTTCCACACCAGATTCAACTGTTGGGACTTCATCCGTCGCTACATCTATAAACGGCTCGCCAGACGTAGCCGTTTGAAAATCTTCCATGCCGTGCGGGGGAGCATTCGGTTCCGATTCTACTATGTCTGCTTCTGGTGTGGTTTGTGAATCTGTAAGATCCGCGGTCGGTGCCGGTTCATTTGGATCTATCGGATCATCCTGTAGTGCAGATTCAGACGCTTCTGGAGATGTAGAAGTGCCTCCATCGGCATAGCGAGTGTTGATCCGAGTTATGCTTTTCTTCACTTCGATCCGCGTGAGCATCGGACCAGCAGTGCGGAGCGATTCGAGCATAGGAAGTGCATCAGGCGTTGCCAATTCGCCAATAGCTTCAAGCATTGTCCAAATCGTCAGATCGTTTGATTCCACCTGCAATGCTTCAAGCAGGGGTTGTGCCGCTCGAGTCGCGTCCATCTGCTGAAGTGCCATCGCGGCTTCGCGTCGTATTAGCGAATCCGGATCGGCAAGCACTTCAATGAGGGATCCTATTCCCTGTGAGCTTCCCTGCGAGACAAGACTCGCAATAGCATCGCAACGAACAATGCTCGGTTGCGCTGTGTCCGTTAAATTCTGGATGAGTTGTTCAAAAGATGACATAATTTTTTAGGCAAATTAAACCCTATTACTATTCTTAAGACATTCTCCCAATTAATAAAACGATTTTTACAGAAAAACGGTTTCAAACCTAATATTGGTCATCAATTATCAGTTGTCAGCTTGCCTCTGGGACTCTGAAAAATCTGCTTGAAAAACGTGAATTTGTGCTATTTTTTAACTTTTTTCAGATTATGCACGTTTTCTGCCAAAAAATGCAGTCTTTAATGCAAAGTTGGGTGAAGATTAGATTTAATCGGATATTGAAACTCAGGTTTTCGGTGAATGTTGTTTTCTAACTTAGGGTTTAGTAAAAGATGGAGACTATTAGTCTGTCCACCCTCAAATGATAGGTAGAAGTGTTCGTAGGGGGTTTTTGCTTGGGTGTTTCTTCAGGGTTTCCCCGCCCGATATACCCATCATTTATGACGTGACAAAGCACTATTAGGCTGTCAACGTTATTCTGACTTTTTGTAGGTCGGGTAGAACGGAGTGAAACCCGACAAAATCGGGTGATCACACCTGTCAGTTTAGATGTGACAGACTACTATACCTTAGAATCGACCATCGTTTGCCAGCAAACTCCTTGAAATTCAGATTTCTCTTGGCTGCGGATGCCAGATACCTCTGGGATGGCACGCCGCTTGCATTGATCCGTAAGGTCATCAATTGATCTACCGTTGTCGGTCCTGCTGTTCTCACAATGGGACCGACTTTCAAAAAACCTTGCGAGGAGGACATGATGAGATGGACAAGGATTGCGGACTCTCTCTTTTTGATAAAAGGCGAGCTTGTATATTATACAATGTTAGGGACTGTCCTTTTTCTAACTGGGGGTCTGCTGTTCACAGCCAACTGGGCAGACGCTGCTAAAAGGGACCGGATCTCTTTTGCTTCCAATCGTGGAGGAAACTTTGATACCTATGTCAGAGATATCAATGGTGAGCACGCCCGCAACTTGACGAACCACGCAACGAATGAGTTTGGTCCCTGGGCTGGCATAGGATTGCCTGTGCATACCTGGTCTCCGGATGGACGTTTCTTGGCTTATGTCTCCGGGCGAGGTGGAGTTTTTAAGATTTATGTCATGGACACACTGACGAGGGAACACCGGCGACTCACACATCGCCGCGAGATGGAATTGGCGCCTGCGTGGTCTCCGGATGGCAAGTGGATTGCCTTTGTCTCCCATGATAACGAACGTGATACCGAAATCTACAAAATAGATGTCAAAAGTGGACATCTGGTCCAATTGACAGACTTTGGAGGAAACGAGCACCCTGCGTGGTCTCCGGATGGCAAACAGATCGCGTTTGTCTCTATATCCCACAATCGAGGAGGTAAGAGGGACGGTCTCTATATAATGAATGCCGATGGGGAAAGGTTGAGACGGGTGCCTAACGCGAACAGAGGCTTGATTGGAAAAGGATGTGCGTGGTCTCCGGATGGCAAACAGATCACTTTTAGTGTCTATATCCTGAATACCCAGCGAGAGCATCTCTGTGTGATTGACGTGGATGGCAGAAACTTTCGTCAACTCACCCAAGGCGATCCCATCCCCATATTAGGGAATAAGAAACCCGCCTTCCCGCTTCTACCTCGACCGCCGCTTCCGGAGGTTGGTTCTCCCGCTTGGTCCCCCGATGGCAAGTGGATTGCCTACGTTTATTCAGAGAAAATACTCTGGCAAACTGCTGACATCTATGTTATAGACGCGGCGGGGAACGAGCGCGGTAAACCCCTCGTAACGGGTGGACGGCAAAATTTATCTCCTGCGTGGGTGCCGGAGGGGTTTCTCTCTGTATCGCCGAGCATCGAGAAGCAGACAACCGTCTGGGGCAGGCTGAAACAAGAAGCAGATTAAGAACTGAGAAACGATTGCGGACGAGGGCCTCCTGATTGAAAAAACGACGAAAATCAGTGAAAAACTGGAAAGTGTCAGCGGTGGGCGAGAAACGATATTCCGATGGGACTCTGAAAAATCTGCTTGAAAAACGTGAATTTGTGCTATTTTTTCAACTTTTTTTAGATTATGCACGTTTTCTGCCAAAAAATGCAGTCTTTAAGAGAAACAATCAATTAAGGGTTTCGGTTCGTGATTGTGTTTGGTATACTATTTGCGAAGAAAGCAAAAGGGTGCAGTATTCCCAAATCTGGTGAATTTGCGCGCACCCACAAGGAATATTTCCTAAATCTGTTTATGATGGAGAAGTCTCATGGTAGAAGATGATGTTCAACTCATTCGCAGGATTTTGTCAGGCGATAGCGAAGCATTCACTGCTTTAGTCAGAAAGCATCAAAAGGGTGTTCACGCTTTGGCTTGGCGGAGGATTGGTGATTTTCATTATGCCGAAGAGATTACCCAAGATGTCTTTGTTCGAGTATACAAACACCTTCCAAAGCTAAAGGATCCCAAGCAATTTTCTGGCTGGCTTTACGTGATTACGAATCGACTCTGTAATACTTGGCTCCAAGAAAACAAATCTCTCATAGGATCAGTGGAGGATGTCTCTATGGTAGAGATACAGAGAACGCCTTATGAACGCTATATTTCGGAACAACAGGCAACGGATGCTCGCGAGCATCGGCACGAACTCGTTAAAAAACTGCTGGAAAAACTTCCAGAGAGTGAGCGGACTGTCATAACGCTCTACTATCTCGGTGAAATGACGACAAGGGAAATTAGCAAGTTTTTAGGTGTCTCGGTGCATACGATTACGAGTCGGCTCCAGCGGGCCCGAAAACGTTTACAACAGGACGAAGAGATTTTAATTCAAGAGGTTCTCGGAAGCGTGCCACTATCGGCCAGCGTAATAGAGAACGTTACGCAGAGAGTTGCCGATATAAAACTAACACCATCCCCGACTGGGAAACCGTTCCTGCCGTGGGCGGCTTTTGGTGCGGCTGTGGTATTGGTGACGTTGCTCCTGTTAGGGTTGAGCCATCAATACCTCAGTCGCTATCAGAAACCGTATAGTTTTGAGGCACAATCTGAACCCACGATTGAAATTATTGATGCCCCTATCGTTCTTGATATTGAATCAAAACCGGATGTGCGGAATCAAGTTGGACGTGCTATCACGACCGATATAAGCAGTGGTACCGGTATGCGGGTTTCGGAGTCGGCTTTAATCGCGAATGTATCTACAGATCCACCAAAACTTTCTACTTCGCAATGGACCCAGACAATTGCACCCCAAACTGGTCCTATATTTGACATTTTTGCCACGTCTAAAGGAATGCTTTACGCGGCTTCACCAACAGGAGTCTATAGGTTGCCAGCGGGTGGAACGACATGGATGCCGGTCAACATGAGTGCCGCAATAATCAAAGGAAACCAGATGCCGATGGCAGAATATGAAGGGACTTCCTATATTGTCGCTACGGATGAGATATTTGCTTCTACTGATGATGGTGAGACGTGGAAAGCACTATGCTCGCGACCACAGGGGCATGCCATAGGGCTAATTGTGACGAATGAAGCAGAATCGGATAACTCGCAGACGGATATTGTAATGTATCTTGCCTTTAAAAACAAAGGTGTATTCCGCTCTACGGATGCTGGCACACATTGGATTCCGATGAATAATGGATTGACCGACAAAAGGATTTTAGCAGTGGTTGCGGCTGGAAATACACTGTTTACTGGCACAAATAGAGGACTTTACCGTTTCAACTCGGGTGTTTGGCGACAAGTAGCGATGGTCCCGTCAGAAGCCATTCATTCCTTGGAGGTCATGAAAAACGACCTATATGTTGGAATGGCCTCTGATCTTTCTACCCTGAAACCACGTGAATTAAATCCACAAAAAACAGGATCAATGGTAAGTGTCAACGATTTAGGTTCAAAGAGGATCTTCCATTCAACCGACTTAGGAGAGACATGGACTGAAATAACGCCTACGAGTGAATCCTCGTTTATGAGGTTACCCTCTGGTATGAAGATTTCGGTTGCTGGCGAAGCACTTTTGGTGACGGGGACCGCTAATTTTCACTCAACAGATCGGGGACAAACATGGACAAGTCTTGGGTTTGACATGAATTCATTTATGATAAGTAGATTTCCAGTTGTAGCTGTGGACGAGAGGACGTTTTATAAAGCGGGTGGATTCGGTATTCAGCGCACGGTTGATGGTGGAAAATCGTGGCATCCCTTTATGGATGGGATAGTGGGAACCAGAATACTAAATTTGGTTGTGTTCAATAATAGACTTTATGCACATACCACCAGTGGAATTGACGAATCAACGGATGGTGGCGAGTCATGGAAAAGTGTTGATCCGGATGTTAATGACCGTACGTTTGAACTGATAGCAGCAGAACAGCCTCGTGTTGATTTCCCATTGGATTCAAAGTTCGTCGTTGCAGATGGCGTTCTTTATGGAATTGTGTCTGAAGCAGAAAATGTGCGCGTTTTTCATCTATCAGCGGAGCGCAATGAATTTACTCCAATTCAGGGTATCCCTGCTTTTGATAAAGAAACTCGACCTAATGGTGTGGAAAAAGGCGATCAATTGACAACGATATTAAACACGATTACGGACTTTACAAAAGTAGGAACGTTTTCCATCAGTGACAAAACGTTTTACGCCGAATATAAGGGCAAACTTCTCAAATAGCAACCCGGCGATGCAAAGTGGAAAGATACCGGATTGGTAGACACCGATGAACAGGTGGATGAGGATTTGAAAAATGGATTCAAGTTAGCGGTCTTAGGAAAAGTTGTCTATGTAGGTAAACGGGATGGCAAGTTGTTTCAATCACTTGATGGCGGGAACAGTTGGAGAGACGTTACGTCAAGCCTTCCACTTTCCTTTATCCGTTTCAAGGAGATCGTCTTTGCAGGCTTGACGGTTTACATCGCGACAGATAAAGGGGTCTTGAGTTCACAAAACGGCACCCACTGGCAGAGGCTAACCGATGGGACAGGTCAGCATATCGTCATAGACCGATTCGCTATAGATCACACCCGCGTGTATGGTGCTGGTGATACCGGGATCTACCATTTGGATGCTCATAGCAAATGGAAACAGATTTCTCCAGTGGTTCCCGGTAAGGTCTTCTCGCTTGCCATTGACCGCAATAGACTTCATGTTCTGACCCAACAGCGCAGGATGTTCCACATCTCACTTGAGGGAGAAAAATATGCTCGTTCTCATAAATGATATTGATTTCTGGGATTCGTCGCTTGTATCCCCACAACCGATAAAGAAGGATAGACTGAAAGAATATATGAGATAAAAGATAAAACTACGAAGTGAGGAATTGGTGAAAACGGTTTTCATTTTTCTGGCTCCTTGTGCCTGATTTGATGGGGCTGGTTGGTTGCTTTTATTTTTGAAAGGATATTTAGCGTTTTCTCATTTGGCCAAAGAATGAAATTTTTTCAAACTTCCCCATACCGTCGCAAGTTTTGTCCGAGGCATTGCGGAGAGTGTTTCTTTGTCTGGAATACCGTCGCCAGTGATTGTAATATTATCGAATCTCGCTGTATAATTCGTGAGCCCGATACCGGCCCCCCTTTCGGGAATCGTGAGAGATCCCCTGCTTTCAACCTAACATCCTGACCATCAACCACCCAAATAAAAGGGTCTCCCGTTTCTGCAATTTTCTTCCCATCCACCCAGAGAATAAAGCGATCTTCGTTAACACTCATCTTCAAATGAGTCCATTTATCCAATTTTAAAAATGGATGAAGTGCTGTGTGCAATAAGACTAATCCGAATTTTTCGTGAAAATTACCAGCGAGACATGTCACTTTAGACTCAGGTTCGGGCCATGGTAGGTCACCAATCATACATGCCACCCCGCTTACTTCCCTGATTCGCGCAGTAATCACAATATTTCCGGGACCGTGCTTCTCAAGAGGGTTAACATTAAACTCTATAGTATAATCTTGCCATCCATCATCGCCTGTCACGAGGAAACGGGTTAATCCTCCATGACTTATAGCATGAAGTTCGCTGTTAACAATCTTCCATGAACCAGGTCCAACATCATTCATGGCAAATTCCCGCCAAATCTCTAGATTCCTGTTGAAATTCTCAACAAATTGACCTGCCAAGGAGTGAAAACTGAAGGAAAACATCATACCTGTAAAGATGAGATATTTCATAAAATATTTCTTTAGTGGTTGAACATACCATTGGGTTATCAAAAGAGACCTCCTCGTCTAAGATCGGTTGCGCAACTGGAAAAAGGGCTTCAGCAATTTGGTCATCAAGATTTGCTATTGGTAACTTATTCGTCTTCTACCGCCTTTTTTTAGGTGAGAGAGTTCCAACAGGATAGCAGCAGAAGGAGTAAATCCCAAGTTATCTTCGCGATATCTAAACAGTCGTGAAACTTAAAAAACTATGAATTAAGTAGGGTAAGTCGTTATAGTTAATAACTCATGATAGTTAACTTTCCGTTTTGTTAATTACACAATGGTTGTGCCTTAATTGTGTTCCTCAACTCGGAACCCTTCATTGATTGTTTCTCTTAAAGACTGCATTTTTCGGCAAAAAACGTGCATAATTTGAAAAAAGTAGAAAAAATAGCGAAAATTCACATTTTTCAGACAGATTCTTCAGAGTCCCATCGGAAAGATGCCGTTCACTCCGAACCGGTTCAACCTTTGGGTAAATCTTCGCAACGATTCTTATAGTTCCCCCGCCGAAAGTCCTATGATATGAATCCCTTGCGTAATTTCTTCCTCTGTGTTCCCTGGTAGATAGATATCTGCAAACTGCGAGAGACTCCGAGTTGTATGATATAAAGCGACGTTCGTCCCTCCAGAAATTGATTCTGGATCTAAAAACCACTCATTCCTGCTTTGGGACACATATATTTTTAAACGATCTCCATTTGTTTCAAACGGCAGGGGCCATGAAGCAAAAAAATGACATCGTTGTTTTGAAAATCCCCCAGTGATTTTAAGGTTTCAAGAACCAAGTCCCTCGGATAGGTTTGACTCAACTGATCGATGATTCCGTCTGTATCCAGCGTAGAAGTGAATGCCATAGCATTCCAAGTAATTTCATTAACTTCAACCAACCGGAACTGATCCAGATCGGCGATATACAACCTATTGTTGTGTCTAAATTTGCGGACACGATACATTTCAGCATGGAGACTCCTCAATCTATTCCGCTAAAACTGCTTCAACTCTCCCCAAGTCGTGGCAAGCTTCGCCCTTGGCATTATTGGTAAACTCCTTTTGTCTGGAATACCGTCTCCGACAATTGTAATATTATCGAATCTCACCGTATAACTTGAGAGACCAAAACCAATCCCACCTGTAGAAAAGTCAGTATGTTCGTCCGCATGTTCTAAAATTATGCCTTCTATCACTTTTCTATCATTAACCGAGAAGAGCAAATTATTTCCCTTGATACTCAACTTTAACTTAGACCATTCCTTCAACTTCAAGGGCGGTTCCTCTTTGATTTCGAAGACTGTAAAGATATTACCACCCAATTTCCCTCCGACACATGTTGCTTTGGATATTACATCAGCGTTTCCCAGGGTCCCAATCATGCAGGCTATGCCCCCCTTCTCCGTGATCCGTGCGGCGATTACGATAACTCCTCCACGACCCTGTTTTTCGATCGGTTTGACCTCAAATTCGATTTCATAATCTTGCCATGTCTTATCTCCAATCGTCAGTAAACGCGGCAACCTGTCCTTGACAGTAGCTTGCAGTTCGCCATCAAGAACTTCCCAAGAACCAGCCGGGATATCAGCAGCAAGATCAGCAACATACATTGTAAGTTCAGTCCAAACTTTCAAGTTCTTATTATCAAAAGTTTCCAGAAATTTGCCTGCCCAGGCAGAGGAAGTGGAAAGAAAAAGGATCACAACAATGATCATGGACTTCATAGAGTACCTCCGTTTTATCCTGCCGCTGAAAATCAATACACTTGTTTTTCGCAATCTTTACCATACCATCCACGCTTTCGGGTGCTCCACGAGTGTTCCTTTACGAAAACCTTCGAGGATCGCAATCGCTGTCTTTTGATAAACATCGTCTCTATCCGCGAGGTCGTCAACCTCTAAACGAATGATGTGTCTTAGCAACGGTTCATGCACGATGATGAGTGCTAAGATTTCATCTTCAAGACTTCGGCTCTCATCCGCCAATTCAGACTCCCTTCGGCAATGTGGGCTGTAGTGAGAAATAGGGAAAACTCACATTGCTATACTTAAAGACTTAACTTTTACGCAGAAAACGTGCAAAATTCCTGAAAAAAATGAAAAAAGCTGAATTTTCCTTTTCGTTTAAAAAGAAAACCTGTGAGTTTCGTTGTATACCTCTCACCAGCAAGGTCAATCCGCGTTGGTACCCGCCCATAGAGCGAGGCGCGCCGCGATGGACTCGTTGAGGATCTCTCTCGTTTAGCAGTGGAAACCCGCTGATTTCCCCAATCATCTTGTGTTTACCGAAAACCGTTTGACATTTTGCAGAAAACTCCGTATCATAAAGCGTATATCTTTTTATAAACATTGAGGAAATTTATGAGAAACAAATTTTTTACACGGATTCTCTTGTTCACTCTTCTCATATCGCTACTTGCGGGGTTCTCTCCGATCCTGGCCGATTCACACTTAAAGCGCGGCGGCACCCTCATATTCGGTCGCGGTGGCGATTCTGTGGGATTAGATCCGGCACTTGAGGAAGATGGAGAATCTTTCAAAGTTTGCGATAATATCTACGATACACTCGTCCAATACAAGGATGAAAGCACTGAGCTTGAGCCGGGCCTCGCTACAAGTTGGGAAAGTTCAGAAGATGGTTTGATATGGACCTTTCACCTTCGAGAAGGTGTAACTTTCCACGACGGAACCCCTTTCAACGCCGAAGCCGTTCTCTTTTCCCTTAACCGGCAGCACGATGAGACACATCCGTTCCATAAGGTTGGCGGTAGTTATATTTACTGGATAGCAACTGGCTTAGCGGAGATTGTGGACAAAATTGTTGCCGTTGATGACTTTACGGTTCAAATTCACCTTAAAACGGCTTATGCTCCCTTTATTTACACGATTGCAATAACCCCTTTCTCCATTGTTAGTCCTACAGCGGTAAAAAAATGGGGCGATGAATTTTCCAATAATCCAGTTGGCACAGGTCCTTTCAAGTTTGTGCAGTGGGACAGGAAAGACAAAATCGTGCTTGAGGCGAACGACACTTATTGGGGTGGACCTCCTCTGTTAGATAGAGTCATTCTCCGCTCTATTCCTGATAACTCAGTGCGGCTTATTGAGCTTCAGCAAGGCAGTATTCACGCCATGGAGTTCCCAAATCCGGACGATTTACAACAGATCCGAGACGATGAAACGCTGGAATTGTTATCACAACCCGGCATGAGCATCGGCTATTTGGCGATGAACATGGACAAACCGCCCTTCGGCAATCTTAAGGTACGACTCGCAATTAACCACGCTATCAACAAATCAGCAATTATTGAACACTTGTATCAGGGTTTGGGGATCCCAGCAAAGAATCCGATTCCACCGACGCTCTGGGGTTATGATGATTCAATTGAGGATTACACCTACGACCCAGAATTGGCGAAGAAACTGCTCGCTGAAGCAGGATACCCAGATGGATTTGAGACAACGCTCTGGGCACTACCTGTCCCACGTCCCTATATTCCTGATGGACGCGCCCTCGCAGAGGTTCTTCAATCCGAACTCCGAAATGTGGGAATTGAGACAAAAATCGTGACCTTCGACTGGGGTACCTATCTTGAAAAAACAAAACATGGGGAGCACGACATCGCGATGTTAGGATGGAGTGCCGACCTCGGGGACCCTGATAACTTCCTCTATTTTCTTCTCAGTAAATCGTCAGCGGAGAAGCCTGCTGGAAATATTGCATTTTATCGGAGCGATGAAATGCAAGCCGTCTTAGAGCAAGCGAGAGCAACTTCAGATCGCGAAAAGCGAATTTCGCTCTACCAAAAAGCACAGCAGATCTTCCACAAAGATGTACCGTGGGTTCCGTTGGCGCATGCGAAGCAGATTTTAGTTGTTAACAAAAAGGTCAAAAACCTCAAACTTCAACCACTGAATTGGAAATACTTCCGCCAGATTTGGATCGAGGAATAGTTATGAATAAATCCGTATTTCGCGTAGGTGTCACACGGGACTTCTTGGGTCCGGATGGCACCTGCGATTTAGATGAGATCGCCGGTCCTCTGTTTGACCAAGCAGACCTGCACTGGGAATATATTGCAGAGAATACACCGGTATTACAAGCTGAACAGGTGCAGGCTTATGACGCGCTCTTAGTATTGGGCGCGGGTATCACAGCAGAAACGTTCACAGACGCTGACAAGTTGGCTGTCATTGCCCGCTTCGGTGTCGGATACGATAAGGTGGACGTGGAGGCTTGTACCGAAAATGGTGTATTGCTAACGATCGCACCTGACGGTGTTCGTCGTCCTGTTGCCACCTCTATCATGACCCTTGTCTTATCACTGAGCCACCAACTGTTGATAAAAGATCGACTCATCCGTGAAGGTGGCTGGAGAAACACGCAAAATTATAGGGGAATGGGGTTAGTCGGTAGGACGCTTGGGCTTGTCGGCATGGGCAATATCGGAAAAGAAGCGTTTAAACTGGCGAAACCTTTCGGGATGCGCCACATCACTTACGACCCATACATTACACCCGCTGATGCCACAGAAGTAGATGTAGAACCCGTCGACCTCGATACCTTGATGCAAACCGCTGATTTTGTGTGTGTCTGTTGTCCATTAAACGAGGAGACACGAGGACTCATTGACGCGAGACGTATCGGGCTGATGAAACCGACGGCTTATTTGATTAACACCGCACGCGGTCCAATCGTTGACCAGAAAGCACTCACAGAGGCACTCCAGAATCAGCGGATTCAAGGCGCAGGACTCGATGTCTTTGAACAGGAACCCATTGACGATGATGATCCACTTTTAAGTCTGGGCAACGTTATCGTAACCCCACACAGTATTTGCTGGACAGATGAATGTTTTGAGGGCAATGCCAAGAGTGCATGTAGAAGTATCATTAACGTGGCTTCTGGGAAAATGCCGTCGTATATTGTAAATCGGGAGGTTATAGATAGCCCGAATCTACAGCAGAAGTTAGGGCGTTAAAACTCGTGTTAGGAAGAGGAAAATATATCATGCAAGTCGATCGACAACAGTTCAAAGAGGAAGGTTACAATATTCTGCGGGAGGTTGTACCGAAGGCAGAACTCGAACCGTTGCGCCGTAGTATCGAACACATGGTCAGCCGGAGAAAAGAGCTTTCTGCGCAACGACGTTTTCCTACTGATCCACAAGGCGGCGATTGGGAGAGTTCTGCGCAACCTCGCTTACAATTTGACACCGACTGTGATGAAGTGTCTGGCACCGCGATCGAGTTTCTGCTGCATGAAAACACGCTCGGAGTTAGCCAGCAGTTGATGAAGGCAGAACACGTCGTGCCACATCAATTCGCTTGCATCTGTAGTGGGAGTCGCGATGCCGGTCCGATGCACTGGCATCGTGATGTTGGTCCCGGTGAACCTGCCCCACTGCGTGGCATGATCTCAAATATGGAACATCACGGACCGAGCTATCTCCAATGGAATATCGCCTTGTATGATGATAGCGTATTCTGGATTGTCCCGCGCAGCCATCGTCGGATTAATACCGAGGCAGAGCGTCGACAACTCGCAGAAAATCCGTCTGTTCCATTGCCGGGTGGGATGCCTGTCGAACTGAATGCCGGAGACGGTGTCGTGTACACACATCTATTGCTACATTGGGGAAGTTATTACAGCAGCAAGATGCGGCGGACACTTCATCCGGGCTACCGTCCGTTCGGTTTTGCGGCTTTACCCAACGTCCATTGGCGGCACTGGGAACCAGGATTCTATCACCATCTCTCGAATACGGCACGCGAACAGTTTGAGGTATGGGACGCGCTCTTTTTTCAGGAATTCGATCGAATAACCGCTATTTTCCATGCCATCATTAACGGAGATGCAGACAGATTCCGTATTGAATTCGATGCGCTGCATCCTTCACGAGATGAGCGGCTGGTGAGCATCGTTATGCTTTCGAAACTGGCTGGCAAACTGTATAACTTGAAGCATACAACTGCGAATCCTGCCTCCTTATGGGGTAATGGTCGAGACATCATTTATCTCGGAAATCACTTTACGCCTGAACAGGCATCCGATCTCTGGCAGCGATTCCAGCTGCTTGACGAAAAATTGAAACTCCCGGAGGAAACCCATCAACCTGGTTTCCAAAGGATGTCTGACTATAATCCGAACGATATGCCTACAGATTTCAGCGTTGAAGATTTTATTAATAGTTGGGCAAATGAATCAGTTCCTGCTGATTCGTAACTCCACAAAACGCGGAGGAATATCATGCTCACAGAACAGCAGATTAAGCACTTTAACACCTTGGGATTCCTCGTTTTTCGACAGGTGTTCAGCCAAGATGAACTGAACACGATACACGAAGAGTTTGAAGCGGCGATGGCATCTGCATATCAGCACGCGCCGTTCGATGGAACACACCGACATTGGCTACCGATGATGGGACCCGAAACACCCTTCTTCGCGAACCTGCCCGAAGACGCACGGTTCTGTGAGGTGGCAGAGCAACTATACGGCGACGATGTCTTTTTCGTTGTTTCGGATGCCAACCGTTATGTGGGCAATACAGGTTGGCATCCCGACCATAACGTCGATCCAACCAAAGATTGCTACGGGGTGAAATTCGCATATTATCTCGAGCCCGTTGACGCCGAAAGCGGGGCGTTACGGTTGATTCCCGGCTCTCACAAGAATCCCTTGCACAATGATCTCCGAGAGAATTTGAACGAGTTGGGACTGGAGATTTCTGACGTTCCGGGTTATGTTTGCAAATCGGAACCCGGGGATGTAGTCGCTTTTGATATGCGGTGCTGGCATGCCAGTTGGGGTGGCAGTGATGACCGTCGAATGTGCACTATAGTTTACTATAACAACCCCAAAACGCCAGTAGAAGATGCTGCCACACGCAACCGCGCCCGTAGCAATGCGAAAAGTCCCGAACACTTTAACCGACCGGGCGAGTCACTCTATGATCCGCACTGGGTCGCAAATCCAGTAGGCAGTGAAAAACGGCAGCGCTGGATTGATCGGTTGCGAGAGTTGGGATTTTTGGATACCGCTTAAAACTTAGAACTTTTTATCCTTTCCTTTGTGATGGGTGTTCAGGATGTGGTAGTCTGCCGCAAGGACCGCTGATGCCTTGTTCACCCACAACGATACCTTTTGTCACTCGAATGATCAATACCGCTTCCGGTAAAACATGCCGGTTTGCCAATTTGCAGAATTGTGCAACCTTCTCCTCTTGATTCGCGTCACTCAGTCAAGAACTGGATGAATCCTAAAAATTGAGACTCAAGTTTCCCCGTATCAATAGGAGAACCTGATGAGAAATGATGATGTTGCCTTGGTTCGCTATACCCTCGCAGGCGACGAAACGGCCTTCGCGACGTTAGTGGAGAAGTACCGAAAACAGGTTCACGCGACTGTGTGGCGAACAATTAAGGATTTCCACATTGCTGAAGACATCGTCCAAGAGACTTTTCTGAAAGCCCATCAGAAACTTGGCACTCTGAACGATCCGCATCGATTTTCTGGTTGGATTAACGCCATTGCTAAGCGGCGTTGTCTTGCTTGGTTTCGCGAGAAGCGCTTGGATTCCGAACTTGCTAAGAATATGAACATTGTCATGAGACCTGACGACCCATATTCTGGGTATCTCGCGCGGGAGCAAGTTAAAGACGCATCACAAGAATTGCACGAAATCATTAAAAAGTGGCTCGCGAAATTGCAGGAAAGTGACCGCATTGTCGTTACCCTTCACTATTTCGATGGAATGCTCTGTGAAGACATAGCCGCTTTTTTAGATGTGACCCCGAACACGGTAAAAAGTCGACTCAACCGTGCGCGGAATAGGCTAAAAAAGAACGAATCTCTGGGTCAATCTGCTCTCGACGATTTCCAATCGTTCGCGACACTGAGTGAGACAGTTAAAACCGAACGTAAAATTAGAATATGTATTGAAGCTACTACTGAGAATGGGGAGCAATTTAGAGAAGGAGGTGCCTCTCTAATAAAAACCGATGAGTTTTTGAGACTTTCCAGTTGTGGTTGGCAAGAATGTGATAAGGGAGAACCGGTCACTATGCCTTTGTTGGGAACTACTATTACGCCCTATCTTTTCAAATTTCCCACGGCTATAGGTAATACCTGGATCCAAGAAGGGTTCTGGCACTCACATGCAAAAACGACTTTAGAGGGGTATGAACACGTGGAAGTTTCTGCTGGAACTTTCCCGAACTGTCTCAAGCACAAAAGTGTCATTATTGACACGCCACCACACCTCCAGAATAACCTACTTGCAACTGCTAATGGGAAACCGTATGAGCAGAATTCTAAAAAAGAGAACCCATTTGTCAGCGGCACGCGCTATTTGTGGTTTGCCGAGGGAGTTGGACTCGTGAGAATGCGCTACGAACATGCTAACGGTCTCACAACGGAGGCGGAATTAATGGAATACAGAGTCCCGGGCAAGATAGAAGAATATCATCCTTTGCAGATTGGTTCTACATACACATATAAATATTACAGTGTCTCTCTCGATGAAACGGTTTTTGAAAAGTGGCGCGTCACTGAAAATTTTTGACCCCGATCAGCACCTATTTAGAGAGCACAGACGTGGATGCCAAAAATTTCTGTACCCGATATGCTTGGAGACAACGCGATGCTCTGGACAATTGTTAGAAGGGAAATCACAGCAAATATCTTGAGTTTCAGATTCCTCATGGGACTCCTCATCTATTTTTTTCTGATTGTGACAAATCTCTTTGTCTTGACCAGAGGTTACGAGGATAGACTGCAAAGTTATCAAACGGCTCTCCGAGAAAGTGAAGATCAGATAAGACAGGTTAAGAAATACTCTGAATTCGGGCAAATCGGGCAAAATCGTAGACTGAAGTGTAATAGGGAACCGAAACTGTTGAGCATCTTCAACGAAGGTATGGATAAAAGGAAGGGCAATTCGGTAGCTGTGGCGCACGGATCTGTTCCTGCCGTTGCTGAGCAACACGGCTCTGATAATCCATATTTGAACATCTTTTCCTCTATTGACTTCACAGTCATTTGCCAAGTGGTGATGAGTCTGCTCGCGCTGCTTTTCTCTTACGACGCGATATCGCGGGAGAAGGAAGCCGGGACTTTGAGATTAGCACTCTCATGTGCAGTCCCGAGACCGACGCTGCTCTTGGGAAAATATATTGCGGGGATGGTATCTATTTCTCTTCCGCTTGTAGCGAGTTTTGTGGGCGGTTTGTTGGTGATACAATTTTCCCGTTATGTCTCTTTCAGCGGTTCAGATTGGATACGGATTTTACTAATCTTCTTCGTATCTATGCTTTACGTCTCGCTCTTTTTTCTCATTGGACTTTTCCTTTCCGCCCGGACACACCGATCCTCTATCACGTTGATGTTCGCAATGTGTGTCTGGGTGTTTTTTGTGCTTATCGTTCCGAATGTAACAGTTTTATTGGTGGAACATGCGAGTCCAATTCAATCGGAACAGGCGTCTAAAGCACAGGCGGATGAACTGTGGATGGAATTTGAGACCGAAGTTAGGGAGTATTTGAAAAAACGCGGTGTTGAGAATCCTTGGGATCATGCCAAACCTGGTGGCATGGGCTTAAGTTCAGACAGAAGTTCTTATGGTAGCGGAGAGACCATCGGGATGAGCCGTTTTGCAAACGAGGACGGTATACCGTTTATCCAAGAATTTTATGGATTCAAGGAAAATCTACGGGCACAATACGCCGACAGGATATGGCAAATCCGTAAAGCCTATCTTGACGAAAATCCGAACCGACAATCTCTATTGGCACTGGACATATCTCGTATATCTCCGGCTGCGGTTTACTACAACGCCGCCGCAATTCTTGCCGAAACAGACTTGGGAAGTTTCTGGCAGTTTATGGAACAGACCCGACAATACCGCCGAGAGTGGGTTGAATATCTGAGAGATGAAAAGATATTCTCCTCGCGCAGATGGTTTACGGAGGATGGCGTCCAAGGGGCTCTTGACCTCAGTGGCATGCCCAGATTTAAAGAACAGAGCGTAGGCGTTGGCGGCAGTCTACAACGCGCATTACCGGATATTATGATACTCGCGGTGTTAAATCTCCTATTCTTTATGGGAGCGTTCATCTCATTCCTCCGCTACGATGTCATATAGGAGACAAATCTGCAGTGTTTGTAGGTGAGAAACCCTACAGGGTTCTCCCGTCGTTCAGCTGGTATGACAAGAAGAGGGTAACATGATCTGGCATATAGCAAAACGCGAAATTCTTGATAATCTGACCCGTTTTCGGTTCGCACTCACGGTGATTCTCGTGATGGTGCTGATGCTGATGAATGCTGTGATATTTGTGAGTAGCCAATATCCGCGAAGAATCGCACAGTATTCCCAAGACATCAACGCCGCGACGGAATCAATGAAGGAACGAAGTGCCAGTCTCGGCGAGTTAGCTGTATCGGGTCCAGGAGATCTCTATAAGAAGCCAAGTCCATTGGGATTTATCGCCACGGGGGCAGACGCGAAATTGCCGAAGCGGGTCACGGCGAATGCCTCTTCCGGCAGCAACTGGACGACAACCAATTTTCACTACTCACATTCAAACAATTGGTGGCTTGAATATACACAAGATGTCTTTCAAAAAAATGATGCACTGCCAAATTTCACGGAATTAGACTGGACGTTCATCATCGGATTGGTTATGAGTTTCATGGCGATCCTGTTCACCTATGATGCGATCTCTGGAGAGCGTGAAACGGGAACGTTAAGCCTGCTTATGTCTAACACTGTGTCTCGTGCCACGGTGCTTCTGGCAAAGTTTCTCGGTGCGTTTCTTACGCTCATGCTACCTCTGTTGATTGGGATATTACTGAATTTAATGATTGTCAACGCGTCCAAACTCGTGTCACTTGACGGAAGCGAATGGGTAAGATTTGGGATAATCGTTGTTACTTCGGCAGTCTACATCTCGATATTCTTATGGCTTGGGTTGTTTATCTCATGTCAATTTGTGAATTCATCAAGTAGTTTGCTGACCTTGCTGTTAATTTGGATCGTATGTGTGGTGCTTATTCCGAACACTATGGGGGTATTAGCAAGCGGTTTCCAGCAAATTCCTTCCAGAAGCGAAGCTTCTCGGTTAAAGGATGCGAAACTGGATGAAATCCATGAACGATACTGGAAAGATAGGAAGCTCTTCCAATTCGGTTCCCCTTCCGACAATCCACCCAACATTGAGGCACTCAGAACATGGGCTGGCTATCTTACGGAACGTGCGGATGTGAAGAGTCGGTTTGACGATGAGCATCTGGATAAGCAGTTTGCACAGGTTGGATTTACGCAACAAATTACGCGGCTATCCCCAGCGGCTATCTACAAATATGCCTTAGAGTCTCTGGCAGGTACAGGATTCGCCAGACATAAAAGGTTCGTCCAACAAGCACGCCGTTACAGACAACAGTTCGTTGACTTCATCCAATCGGAGGATAGAGCAGACAACGACAGTTACCATGTTTATCTCGTAAAGGAAGGATTATCTCAAAAACCTGTTGCTTTTAATAGCATCCCTAAGTTTTCAGAAAAATTGACGCTGGGTATCACTTTCAAGGGGGCGTTCTTGGACCTGATGCTGTTAGTGTCCCTCGCGCTACTCCTGTTTATGGCGGCTGTTTTGGGATTTTTGCGAAGCGATATAAAATAAAGAGAAGTCACGCTTCGGCGATCACTCCTACACTTACTGCAAAAGATCCTTTTTGACTGTTGCCACCAAATGTGGTATCATTTTAACAGCCACGTATTCCAGGGTATCACACAGAAGTGAAATGGACGTAACACAAATCAGATTTATCATTTTTGATGTTGGACAAACGCTATTGTTCTTGACCCCACCCTCAGAGGAAGTTCTCCTTGTAAGATGTCAGCAACTTGCTATAGATGTTGAGTTGGAAGATTTGAAGCGAGGTTGTAAAGTAGGTGAGTTATGGATTGCCCAGACTATAATGCAAGAACAACACGGCGCACCGAGGATGTCTGACGAGGAATTTGACATGAAATGGGAATACGTTGTTTTTGAAGAAGCTTTAAAAGATCGGAAGGAAAACATTGAGGCGTTAGTCAAAAGACTTCAAAACATCAACGGTCCCGCGCAAAACTGGAGCGCACCACCAGAAACTTATGCGGTTTTAGATGAACTTCACGCGAAGGGGCTGCCGCTTGGTATCGTGTCCAATTTTCCGAAGACGTTACCCGATCTTTGTAGACAGGTGGGAATAGCCGACTATTTTGATTTTATAATTACCTCCGAAGAAGTTGGGATCTCAAAGCCGGATCCGAGAATTCTCCGTGTGGCTTTGCAGAGGGCACAGATTAAACCCAATGAAGCAGTATATGTGGGCGATCATCCGTTCGATATCCTTTGTGCCAAGCAGGTGCCTATGCCAATAATCTGGTTTAATAAGGATAACGATCCGATTCCGGAAGGATTTACATCTTATCCTGATTTTCAAATCGGCAGTTTACTCGAACTTACAGCGATTATCCCTAATGTGGGATAGGTGTTTTCGGAGTTGGCAGTGTCCTATAGCATTAGGCTACAAAATATTTCGGTTGTCTCTACTGTTGGATTAATCGACAACGGGACGTGGTGGGTTGCCCCAGCGACCGTCATTATCTTTTCCACTCACGACGACACCTTCCCTATCCCAGCGATAGGAGGCTTGGACATCGGAGGTGCAGTAGCGTAAAGTGAGACCGCACCGCCGCTTCGGTGAGGGATTGGCATTTGAACCGTGCAGCAACAAGTCGGTGTGGATAGAGATTTCACCGGCTTTGAGTTCAACATCCACGGTTTCGCCGTATTGCCCTGCGTTTTCAACGATTTGACCCAGGACGCTGTTGTCATCGGGATCGCTGTGCCGAGCGGTTAAATGCCCAAGGCGATGTGAACCTGCGATAAACCGCATCGCACCGTTTTCAACGGTAGCATCATCGATCGCGAGCCAGACGGTAACAGTTTTGGAAGGGGTGAGGGGCCAGTAACCCGCATCTTGATGCCAACCGACAGTTTTCGAGTCGTGCGGCATTTTACAGAAGTAGTGCGCGCCCCAACCGATAACATCTTCACCGATCAGGTCTTTCACACAGGCGACGATCCGTGGGTGCGTGAGAAGGTCATAGACCTTTCCGTATTTCATGTGTGCCGAGATAATTGAGTAACTGCTTCCGCCTGCCGCGATAACATCTGCTAACAGGGCATCAAAGTATTGACGGTGTTCACCGATTTCGACTTCATCGAAGATCGGGATACCTTTGACATAACCGACACGGTTGAAATCAGTCAGTTGTTTCTGCGTTAGCACCTTTGGATGTTCGGTGGTACTTGGGTAAAACTGGAGATCGCGTCCTATTTCAGCCAGTTGCTCCCATGTCGGCATGATTTTATCGGTTTTGTAGGTTACGCCTTGGTTTGACATTATTGCTCCACCTTATCTAAATTTTAATGGCATTTTATCATAAATGTAATGAAAATAGTATAATATCTTGCCGCATTTTGTTGGCAAGATTTTCAAAACACGCATTCAATGAAGCGCGTAGCTCGTAATGAAATTATGCCTTAAATGGCATAATTTGTCCCCCATACGCTATTCGCTATGGGGACCCCTGCATTTACATTTGGAGAGCGAATCTACGGAAAGAGGATTAACACTTCCAATCCATCTGACCGAACCGCAAGGTATAATTAAAAAATGGCGCATGCATATACCCCCGGGCTTAAGGTTACCGAGGGAATGACAATTCAGAAGGAACGGCGACTTCCGCTTCAAGGCGAGGTTCTCGTCGAAGCCGGTACAACAGTTCAGGCAGAGGATGTTGTCGCGAAGGCGGATCTGCCGGGTAACGTTCAACTGCTGAACGTTGCCAATCTGCTCAGTGTCCCCGCGGAAGAAATTACAGAATACATGCTCAAACCTATCGGCGAAACTATTGCCAAAGATGAGATTATCGCCACGACGAAAGGACTTTTTGGACTTTTCAAATCACAAGCGCGTTCACCGATTGATGGCGTAATCGAAGCCGTGTCCGATGTCACAGGACAGGTTATCCTCCGCGAACCACCGATCCCTGTGGAAGTCAAGGCTTATACAGATGGCACTGTAACGAAGATCGCCCCAAACGAGGGTGTTACGGTAGAGACTTACGGCAGTTATATCCAAGGCATCTTCGGGGTCGGCGGCGAAACGGTAGGAAATTTGACTGTTGCTGTCTCTTCTCCGAGTGATGAACTCGCCGCAGAACAGATCCTACCCGAGCATCGGAACAACATTCTACTTGGCGGTTCGCTGGTCACGACCGATGCTATCCAGAAAGCGATTCAGCAAGGCGTGAAAGGTATCATTGCCGGTGGGATCGATGACGCGGATTTGCGGGAACTTCTCGGTTACGAACTCGGTGTCGCGATTACAGGGTCTGAGGAGATCGGGATTACACTGGTTATCACGGAAGGGTTTGGGAGTATCGCGATGGCGGAGCATACGTTTACGCTTCTGAAAGCGCGGGAAGGTATGAAAACCTCTATCAACGGGGCAACGCAAATTCGTGCCGGTGTCGTTCGTCCGGAGATCCTGATTCCCATTGCACCAGAAACTACCGAAACATCATCCGAAGCAGGGGATGCTGCCACCGAAGGTATGCTGGAGATTGGCAGTTCGGTTCGCATCATCAGGGAACCGTATTTCGGCAAGTTGGGACGCGTCACGGAACTACCGGTAGAACTTCAGAATTTAGAAACGGAAGCGCAGGTACGGGTGTTGCGCGTCGAACTTGAAAACGGTGAACAAACCACTTTACCACGTGCCAATGTTGAAACGATTGAGGAATAATTGTCAGCTTTCGGTTGTCAGTAAGCAGATAACAAAATTACGAGAGTTTCTCAATTGGGTTGGTTCTCATACCACTTGACGTTACCTGTACTGAGACCGCTGGCGACGATGTCCAATCTGCCGTTTCCGTTCATGTCCAGGACATGCATCTGTCCGACACCTAAACCACCCTCATCAATCGTCTCTTTCCGCCACCGGTTTTGTGCCAGATCCTCTGGACGGTAGAGATGTAAACTCGTGCCTTCGCCATTGTAGCCACAGATAATCTCAAGCACTCCGTCATCGTCAACGTCAACGGCGGCGAGGGAGTGGCCTCGATTGAGCGTATCGTCAATAAGGTAACGATGCCACGGATCGGTACGCAAATTTCCAGTGGCTTTATACCAGACAAGGTTGTTCCCATGCCACGGCTCGATCGCTAAAATTTCGTTGATACCGTCGCCATCGATATCGGCGGCGAATGTGTCGCTACACTCTCGATCGCTGATGATCCATTTGCCCCAGTTATCCGTCATCGGTGCAACAGGTGGTTCATACCAGATGAGACCCTCCGTGCAACTAATCAGAACATCGTCGCGTCCATCTTGGTCAACGTCGTTGATACTCAAGCCGTGGTTGATGTGAAGGGAATCGTCAAGAAGGTGGGATTGCCAAGAGGATACGTCTTGCGGGGTATCTGACAATTCATAGCACCAGAGCGAACCCGGGCTGTGCCATTCACCAGGGGGACCGTCCTCACCTCGGATCGACGCAACGATGAGAAAAGGAGACGATGTTGAGCCGTTTCCAGAGAGATTCGCGAGTGCGATACGGTGGATGAAGGGGACATCAGCGATGCGGTAGCTTTTCCAGTTCTGTCCGTCCTGTGCAGGTGCCTCAAGCCATTGGAGGTATCCGCCCGCGGCATTGACACCGCGATTGAAACCACTGCCAACAATGAGATCAGGCGTGCCGTTACCGGTGAGATCGTAAGGGGCAATAGTGATGTGTCCGCTGCCCTGATCGGTTACGAGATGTCTTTTCCAGTGGGGTGCCTCGTACCAAGCGATAATGGGGTCGCCTGTAGAGCCAGCGATGATGTCAAGTTGCCCATCGCCGTTTAGGTCGGCGACTGCGAGTCCATAAACGCTTTTGAAGGTGTTGTCCAGTAGATATCCTCTGAATTTCACGGCGATCCTCCTCGTATGATGGCACACGATGTTTGCTTTATTTAAGGATTACGAAAAAACCGGATGATCCTAGGCTCTATCTCATATCCGACACTTGACCAGAATGCGGTCGCCCACGGATATTTCTCTTCCACGAGTGCTGTGATGCGTTTAGCCCCTTGTTTTGTCAGACACCTCTCACCTTCCTCGACTAAAGCTCGTCCGATACCACGCCGTCGGTAGTCGGGATGAACTGCGATCCGATACATGTTCCCTCGCCACCCATCGAAAGCGGCGATCAAGGAGCCGACGATGCGTTGATCTGCCTCAGCAACCAGGACGAATGCCGTGCTTTCCATTGTGCCTCGGATGTCTGTAATAGTATCCGTGATGCTTGGCGATGTTCCAGCAGCGTGCCACAATGCGAGAAGTGCTTTTGCCTCTTCTGATCGACATTCTCGGATTAAGAAAGTATCCGTTTTGCCAGATAAATTCATAGAAACGGGGCAGAGATGAGAGAAGGAGTCGTTACAGGGACCGAATTAGAAGTTTTACCAGTGCAGTATAGATTTTATTCAGTCCGGTGCGGTTAGAATGCACGTCGCATGAATCAACGGTATTCATGCCGTGTGGCATGAACCGGGGCGGATACGCCGCAAAACCGACCAACCTTAGTTGTGGAAAATGACCTATTATTCGTCAAGCCAACTCATCATGCTACGCAGATTTTTGCCGACTTTTTCGATTTCCAATTCCTCTTCTTGCCGACGGAGCGCACCGAGTACGGGTTGGTTCGCTTCATTTTCCAAGACCCACTCTCGCGCGAAGACACCTTCCTGCACATCCTTTAAGATTTGGCGCATTTTGTCTCGGATGCTGTCGTCAATGATCCGCGGGCCCCGCGTGAGGTCCCCGAATTCAGCGGTATTGCTAATATCATTTCGCATTTTGCTCAATCCGCCGGAGTAAATTAAATCGACAATCAACTTGAGTTCGTGAAGGCATTCAAAGTAAGCCATCTCAGGTTGGTAACCCGCTTCAACGAGTGTATCAAATGCGGCTTTGATGAGGGCGGCTGTTCCACCACACAAAACGGCTTGTTCGCCAAAGAGGTCGGTTTCGGTTTCCTCACGGAAGGTCGTTTCGATGACCCCTGAGCGCGTGCCGCCGATACCTCTTGCATAAGCGAGGGCAATATCGCGGGCAATCCCCGTAGTGTCTTGATGGATAGCGACAAGGCAGGGCACGCCGCCACCGCCTTCAAATACCTCGCGGACGAGAGAACCGGGTCCCTTCGGGGCAATCATTGCAACATCAATGTCACTGGCAGGTACAATCTGTCCGAAATGGACGCTGAACCCGTGTGAGACGAGGAGCATGTTTCCTGACTGCATGTTTGGTGCGATCTGGTCACGGTACACAGCGGCATGGCGTTCATCGGGTATGAGAACCTGAACGATGTCTGCTATTGCTGCGGCTTCTTCAACGGTTTTGACGGTCAAGCCTTCGGCTTCCGCTCGTGCTTTTGAGCGGCTGCCTTCATATAAACCGACGACAACATTTGCACCGCTGTCCTTGAGATTTAGCGACTGGGCGCGTCCCTGTGCACCGTAACCAACAACAGCGACGGTGCGCTCTTTTAGTAAATCAAAATTGGCATCACTATCGTAATAAATCGTTGCCATTTTTCTAATTTTCCTTGCGGTTCGTTTCGGAAGGTTTGCGTATGAATGCCCCTTCCGTATATCCGCCTGCGTGTTTTTGCTTGGGTGTTTCTGCGTATTGTTGCAGGCTACAATTTAGGGTTAATGGAATGGAGCGCAGCCCATAGGTCCATAAATTAAAATTCGGATCCGCGGAGCATCGCTATTTTACCGGTGCGCGCTAACTCAAGGATACCGTACGTATTAAAAATATCAATCGCCGCTTTCAATTTACCCTCATCGCCTGTAATTTCGAGGACAAGTGAGGCAGGTTTCATATCTATAACCCGCCCACGAAAGACTTCCGCGACTTGCAGAACCTCGGTGCGTTTTTGAGGATCATCGGTAGCAACCTTGATAAGAACGAGTTCTCGTTCAACATGAGTCCCGGTGGAAAGGTCTGTTACTTCAATAACGTCGATAAGCCTGTTGAGATGATGGTAAATCTGTTCGATAATTTGAGCATCACCGTGCGTAACAAGGGTTATCTGCGAAATGCTCCTATCATGCGTCTCGGCGACGTTAAGACTGTCGATATTAAAGCCGCGCCCGCTAAAGAGTCCCGCAACGCGTGCAAGGACACCAAATCGGTTCTCAACCAAGACGGAAAAGATGTGTCGTTCTTCTGAATTCATTTTTTTAACGATGATGTCTGGACGGGGTGTCCGTTGTCCACCCCGATCTAAAATTAGTCAAGAACATTTTTTAGGTGATGAAAGACCTTTTAACAATTGGAATGCGGTTTCCCTAACAACGGGAGAGCAACTCAGATTCAATAGTGAAAAAATCGTTAAGATAACCCGCGGATAACATCTCCAAGCCCGGCACCGGCTGGTACCATTGGGAACACATTCTCTTCTTCATCAACAATAAAGTCAATGACGACGGGACCGTCGGTGATTCCTTGTGCCTTCTGTAGCGCCGGCACAACATCTTCCGTGTGTTCAACGCGTAAGCCTGTGGCACCAAATGCCTGTGCGAGTAAGGCAAAATCGGGGTTGTCGTGATAATCAACAGCAGAATAGCGTTTGCCGTGGAACAATTCCTGCCATTGGCGGACCATCCCCAAGTACATATTGTTGATAATGAAAATCTTCAGCGGTAGCTTCATGGTAACCGCTGGCACCAATTCTTGGATGGTCATGATATAGGAGCCATCACCGTTGATATTGACGACGGTTTTGTCTGGACATCCGAGTTGGGCACCGATTGCGGCTGGGAGACTGAAGCCCATTGTGCCGAGACCCCCAGAGTTGAGCCATTGCCGAGGTTCAGTGAATTTGAAGTATTGCGCCGCCCACATCTGGTGCTGCCCGACATCCGCGACGACAATCGCGTCGCTGTAATGTTCATAAATCTGCTCAATAACGTATTGCGGCATTACTTTATCGGCTTTCTGCTCGTATTCAAATGGGTACTTCTGCTTCCATTCCTGAATCTGATTACGCCATGGATCAATGTCTGCTACGCCGACGTGTTTGTTCAGCTCTGTGAGGACGTTCTTTGCATCACCAACGATGGGAACATCTACCGGTACATTTTTCCCGATACAGGACGCATCGATATCGATGTGGATTTTCTTTGCGTTCGGTGCAAATTTACTGAGATCACCCGTAACGCGATCATCGAACCTTGCGCCGACAGCAATAATAAGGTCTGCGTCGGTGAAGGCGTAATTTGCGCAACAGGAGCCGTGCATGCCGGGCATCTCCATCGCCAAAGGATGTGTTTCGGGAAATGCGCCGAGACCCATCAATGTAACGGTAATCGGGATCTGGGTTTTGAGCGTAAGTTGTCGCAGTTCTTCACTGGCATCAGCGAGTACGACACCACCACCGGCATACAGCATCGGGCGTTTTGCTTCCTTAATCAATGCGACTGCCTTGGCGATTTGTGCTGGATCCCCGTGAACCTGTGGTTTGTAGCTGCGGATGTCAACTGTTTCTGGGTATTGAAATAGTGCTTCGTGCAGCTGTGCATCTTTGGCAATGTCAATAACGACAGGACCGGGTTTCCCTGTCTTTGCGAGGTGAAATGCCTCAGCGACGACATCTGCTATCTCGTCGGAATCTTTGATAAGGTAACTATGCTTACAGATCGGACGTGTTACGCCGATAACATCGCACTCTTGGAAGGCATCGCTGCCGATATAGTGTGTGAATACCTGTCCAGTGATCGCGACCATCGGAATCGAATCCATATAAGCCGTTGCGATACCGGTAACGAGATTCGTTGCGCCGGGACCGGAAGTTGCGAGCGCGACCCCGACATCCCCTGTGGCGCGTGCGTAGCCATCAGCGGCGTGGGATGCCCCTTGTTCATGCCGCATCGGAATCAATTTAATTTCGGTCTCACCGTACAGAGCATCGAAAATCGGCATCGCCGCGCCACCGTTCACACCGAAGATATATTCGACACCTTCCCGTTTGAGACTGTCAACAAGGATTTGCGCTCCTGAAAGTTCCATGCCAATCTTCCTCATAAGTTGTAGGGGTCGTCCCTACGGGAGTCGTTAAAATTAAAAAAACCTTCTCGTTCCGAACATGGAGACGAGAAGGACATTTACGCTTGCCTTACCGTGGTACCACTCCAATTCCCTTTCTCGCTTTCATTCAAGGCATCAGACTACAAACAAAACCTTACCAACGAGAAAAGGCACTCTTTGGGATGCGCTAACGGACATCACACCGACTCCTCCTACTGAAGTCCTACAGACTTGTTCAGATGAGCAACTCCAGGGCGACCTTGGGTCGTGGGAACTTGAGGAGACCTTTCAGCCTATGAATCTCCTTCTCTTGCAAGCCCGGACGACTTACTCCTCCCCTTCAACGCTTTTTTAGGTAATCTATTTAAATGTTAATTACGCACGCCGTTTTGATGAAGTTTCATGGGCATGCTAAAAAAACTATATGTTACGCTTTAAGTATAACACATCTGGACAGAAATGTCAAGAATTTAATTGAACCGTGTCCTTTTGAGTGGACAGCACAGCGGCGTATGCCTGTAACTTTAAGAAAGTAGAGGGTAGGTTTGAAATGTACTTCGCTCCTACCCCTACCAACATTTAAAACCTATTGCGAAAAGTTAGGCGTTCGCTATATAGAGTTCGTTGACTCGGGTCCAGTTGATAACGTTTCCCCACGCCTCAACGTAAGCTGGACGTAAGTTCTGATATTTCAGATAATAGGCATGTTCCCAGACATCGAGCCCAAGAAGTGGGGTATGTCCCTGCATGATCGGGCTGTCCTGATTCGCAGTGGAGTAGATTTCCAAGCCGTTGTCGCCGAGAACGAGCCATGCCCAACCAGAACCGAAACGTGTGGTCGCGGCGGTAACAAATTGTTCTTTTGCTGCCTCGAGTGATCCGAAGGTAGAGTTTATCGCAGCTGCGATTTCTCCGCCCGGTTCACCACCATTGGGGCTCATGATAGACCAGAAGAGCGAATGATTGGCATGTCCACCGCCGTTGTTGATGACAGCTTGGCGTTTGTCTTCCGGGACCTGATCAAGATTACTGAGCAAATCGTGAATATCCATGTCAGCGAGATCACCGAGTCCCTCTAAAGCAGCGTTGAGGTTGGTGATATAGGCTTGATGGTGTTTACCGTGATGGATTTCCATCGTTTCTTTGTCAATGTGGGGCTCCAAAGCATCGTGGGCATAAGGGAGCGCTGGTAATGTGTGTGCCATTTAGAAATAGCCTCCTGTTTTATCTTTTCGAGATGTCTCGCAAGTTGCAAGCTAAGGAATGTGCAAGCAACGTGCTTAAGATTTCGAGAAAGTATAGCAGATTTGACAGAAGTGTGCAAGTTTTTTCTCAAGGGTTTTTAATTATACCTTGCGGGTCGGTGAGGTGGGTTAGGCGTTTTCACGTGCCTTTCCGTAGAATCCCCCTCCACTCCGTTACGGGCTTACTGTTTTCGTTTGGATGGTGGAAGATGGAAAGTGGAGTTTAATCATCCGACTGAGTTACTTCAGAGATCGCACCGACACGGCAGACACGCTTATAACTACAGTAATTGCAGGGTTCCGTTTTATTTTTCGGCGTGATTGGTGTATCGCCTTCTGCTTCAGAATCCACAAATGTCTCAACACGCGTGATGAGAGGAAAGGTGCCTTTAGATATACTGTCTACGTACTGTTGAACGTAGCCACTCACACGCACAAGCCGTTCATCAAAGGTTTCATCTTCTAATAACTGACCACTTCTTGCGCTAACCGGTTTCCAGTCCGTCCCATTGTAAGAATTGTAAGCAACGCCGTTTTCGGATTCCGTTCCGATGCCGAGTTCAACTGTACATTGATCCAGCCTGATTTTATGATAGAGACCTGCTGCAGAGTCTAACCGTGCTCCCTCTTGTCCATTTAGCAACTCTGCGGCGATTTGAAGGTAGACTGGGAGTTGAAGGCTCCGTCCGCTAAGGATTTCCGGCATTCTAACGGTGGAACTACCGGTTTTATAATCGATAATATTGAAGGAGTTGATGCCGATATCAATTCGGTCAATTTTACCTTTCATATACACATCGCAGATGCGGATGGGTTTATCACAACCGAGTTCTGAATCTGCGGGTTCACCCGATTGTCCAAAGTTAACTTCAAAGTAACGCGGCGTAGTGTCCAAACCGTTGGCACATTCTGCTGTCAACCACTTGTGCAATGCGATCTTCAACTTGTCTATGTCCGTCTCCCAAAACAGATTGTTCTCACCAATAAGTTTCTCTTTCCGATCGTTGCGCTGTTCTTTGGCTTTATGATTGAGCAGTTCATTTAATTGCGTTTCTGCGTCTCTAAAGGCTTCTTCGTCGCATTGTCCGATAAGTGGTCTTTTTTCGTTGCGACGATTATTGTAAAACTCAAAGAGGACATCATGAAGTAGTGATCCTTTTTCGAGACCGGATAACTCGTCCTCTGTCTCATCTTCTTCAATACTGAACCGTAGAACTTTATTGGCAAAATACTGAAATGGACATTTGGCGTAGGTTTCCAATTCTGTGACGGAATAGGTCCACTGCCGCCGATTTTCCAAACACTTTCGGCTTGCAGTAGAAAGCTGCCCGTCGGTTAATATTCCTTCATAAGCCAAATGATCATGGGTCTTTTCGCGGCTTTTTTCAACCTTAACGACATGGTTTATTAAGGGACGCATCTCTGAGATTTCAACAGGGAATTCTTCATTGGAGGGGTTAGGTGTTGTCCATACGTGATCACCGTACCTGCTGAGGAAACCTGTTACACTCCCCTGCGATGGATTCGGAACCTCCATCTCTTCAACAGTGGCGATCTCCTTTAATTGATCCAGAAAAGGAGAAGCGATCAACTCCGCTTCACGCTCGCGTTTTGGAGTGAGAAGATAGAGACGTTCCCGGAAAGATTTAAGTACAGCATAGAACATGAACCGATTATTGTACAACTGCTCTTCTTCGGTACGATAAAGGTGGTTTGGGAGTAGTGGATCCTGTTGATAATTTTCTGGAAAGCTGCCTTCCACAAAATCGCATAAAAAGACGGTGTTAAACTCCAAATTGTTCAGTTCACTGAGTTGGGCAATTTTGACGGCTTCTTCCTTTGTTATGGCTCTATTTTGGTAACTTGTATGCTTGGCAATGTGGTGGAGTTTTTCGATGTAATCATCAAGGGAATACGAGTCAACCCCATCCGATTTTAAAACACCACACAGTTCTTTAACGATCCTCTTGAATTGGTGATACGCTTCGATCTCGCCTTCGACAACCTCGCTGTTTTCTCCAAGCATCGGGTTTAGAATGTGCTTGATGACCCCACCCTTTTTGAGTAGGTCATCAATATATCTCTGAAACGCGTCAGGGTGAAACGTGCGTGTGTGTGATGCTGGGTCGACCTCAGAGAAATAGGCACCGTCTAACGGGACTTGGCGAGATGAAAGACGAGAAAAGATTGCTTTGACGACCTCTGACTTGGTCAAGGGCAACCTTTCGACAAGTGAACAGGGGATACCGTAAGCGGGGAAAATCTCAGCGATGCGTCGTTCATATTGTCCTATATTGTAACAGGCAATGCAGATCTCACTTAACTTGCAGTGTCCTTCTGAGACGTGTTCTTGGATTAAGTGCGCAATCTGTGCCACTTCTTCAAAACGGTCGGCTGGTTTCAACACTTTAATGTCATGCGCCGAAATTGGGGTTACACACGGATTATCCGTTCGGAATAAGTTATTGGCGTAATGTTGATGCCGTTCAGGTTCGCGCTCGTAGTCGGCATCGATATTGGCGTTTGCAGCACTAAATAGCGAGACAAGGTTAATAATGTTTTTATATAGATTCTCGTTTTCTTCAACGCAGTCGGTACGGAACCACATTTCTATGTTAGGCATCTCCTTGGCAATACTGGTCAAAATTTTGGTGTCGGCTTTGGAAAGTGCAGTAAACCCTTCAACGACAACAAGGTTGACCTGTCGAAATGCCTTGCTCATGTATATCGGCTCGAAATTATTAGCAAGGTGCAGACGCTTGCTGGATTCATCTATCCAACGGTCTTTGAGTTTGGTCTCATAATCGTTATAAATGCGAACGAAGTCATTCTCGGTTGGATTCTGCGATTCCCTATCTCCAATATTTAGCATGTCCTCTCCATATTCCTTAAGACGGTTAATTGTGTCTGCGAGAACGGAGAGTGTGCTGTCCGGCACAGGAATATTTGGGCTGGGTCGAAATGTATCATAACGATAGGCATCGGGAGTGTCCGATTGAGGATTCGCGATTTCATGCAACCAAAGGTTTTGGATACCTTGGGAAATGTGTGATTTGGCTGGACGAACTTGGTCATATAGTCTTTGGATGAAGCTTCCGAGCGTATGCACCCGCAAATTAGCAACTGCCCGGTTCGGATGGTAACCGACCAATTCGCGCTGACGCTTCAGACGCGCCGAATCGGTCGGTACAATGATAACCAAGGTGTTTGCTTTATCATCCAGAATGCGGGTTTTAAGAATGTTTTCAATATCCTGCATTTTTTTAACTATGGAATCCTGAGCATCACTCTGTACGGGCTGGGTAATCCAGCCCCTACGTGTTCCGTGATGGTGTTTGATGAATCATCACGGGTATGAGAGATGGGAGTTTTTTAGGACACAAACTCACGGTTTGTGCTACAAACGCGGTGCCCACGCATGTTGTTACCTGACTTGTGTGCCGACGGGCATTTCTGTTTCAAGAGTTGCCAAAACTACGGAGTCCGCGCTCCCTGCGAGGATCATGCCGTGGGATTCAACACCCCGAATTGTTGCGGGTTCTAAATTCGCGACGACGATTACCTGTTTATCCACCAGTGCTTCAGGTTTATAGTGTTCGGCAATGCCAGCGACCAACTGCCGTTTTTCAGTGCCGAGGTCTACGAACAATTTGAGGAGTCGGTCAGCTCCTTCAATCGGTTCGGCACTGAGGATACGCGCCACCCGCAGATCCAATTTTTGGAAGTCAGAAAAGGGGACAAGACTTGACGCTTCCTTTTCCTTCTTCTGTTTGGGTTGCGTTGCTTCTTTTGGCTGCGGTTGTTTCTGTTTTTTGGCATCGACACGCGGGAAAATGGGTTCCCCTCTACTGACTGTCAGGCCCACAGGTAAGCGTCCCCACTCTGCGACGGTATCAAATTCCGTTAAACCGATCTGCTTCTGAATCTTCTCAGCTGTGTCCGGAACAAAAGGTGAGATGAGGACAGAAATGAGCCGTAGTGCCTCTAAACTGTTGTAAAGGATCGTGCCCATTCTTGGTTTAGTCTCAGGTTTCGCGAGCGTCCAGACCTGTGTTTGTTGAACATACCGATTAATGCGTCTGACGAATTCCCAGATAGTTTCCAACGCTGCGTCAAACGCGAATGCTTTTATGTGTTCGTCTAATGCATCTACTGTTGTTTGTGCCATTGCGGTGACTTCGCCATCAAATTCACCGGGAGTCGTGGGTTCAGGAATCCCTTTAAAGTTCTTATTGACTAAACCGAGGACGCGATTGAGTAGGTTACCGAGATCATTCGCCAGATCGGCGTTATAACGCGCGTGCAAGCGAGCGGGACGGTAATCGCCGTCGTTCCCAAAACTAAATTCGCGCAGGAGATAATAACGGAAGGCATCCAATCCGTAGGTTTCAATGGCGGTATCCATATCAATGAAAATACCGCGCGTTTTGCTTAATGCCTCGCCATCCTTCATCAAGAAACCGTGGGCAACAATCTGCTTCGGCAGCGGCAAATTAACAGCCATTAACATTGCGGGCCAAATCAGCGCGTGAAAACGGGTAATTTCTTTCCCCATCATGTGGACATCAGCGGGCCAAAAGGTGTAGTACGCTTCACTCTCTGTTTCATAACCGAGTGCCGTCATGTAGTTCATTAATGCCTCGATCCAGACATAAACGATGTGCTCCTGATCAAAAGGCAGTGATATTCCCCATGAAACGGAAGAACGAGATATGCTTATATCCTCCAATCCGGAATTGAGGACGCTCAAGAGCTCATTGCGCCGAGCTGCAGGGTAGACAAAATTGGGATTCTCGTGAAAATGCGCGAGTAAGCGATCCTGATATTTGGACAATCTGAAGAAGTAGTTCTCTTCCTCTGTCCATTCCAACGGTAATTTGTGAATAGGGCAAATTTTGTCGGCTGTGAGTTCCTTTTCAGTGAAAAACTGTTCACATGAGAGACAGTAATACCCTTCGTAAGCACCTTTGTAAACATCACCACTGGTATAGAGCAAATTGAGAAATTTCCGTGCACCCCGTTTGTGTAAATCGCTTGTTGTCCGCATGAAAATGTCGTGCGAGATATTCAACCGTTTCCAAAGTTTGGTGAATGTTGGGGCTATTTTATCGCAATAATCTTGTGGGGATAGACCTGCATCCTGAGCCGCTTTATGTACCTTTGCACCGTGCTCATCAACACCGGTAAGGAAAAAAACATCATCGCCTTTGAGACGATGATAACGCGCCAAAGCATCAGCGACAATCGTGCTATAAGCGTGTCCTGCGTGCGGTTCGTCGTTTACGTAGTAGATAGGCGTAGTAACATAAAATGCACTCATTATATTTCCTTTTTGGCTCTAATTTGGACTGTGTTTAATTTCTTAAAATTATACCATGACAAAGCCTGTCTGTCAATCTGTCTTTCAAGGGAATCGCAAACTTAACTCTGGGTTACCTAATTGTCGGTGATCTGAGGTGTGATGGAGCACACCTACACAAACCTATTCCGCTAAGATGCTTTGAGTAATTTTAAACACATTACCTCTAAAGCCAACGTAGCGTTTGTGTTTGTGTTATCGAGGAGAGATTTGGTGTCAAAGACGGTTTGGATGGCTTGCTGTATGCGTAAGCGGGAATAGTAGGGAACAATGGCGCGGAGTTCTTCAATGGAGTAAATGTGCGTTATGAATTCGTTGGGCGCACCTTGTTGTAAAAAGAGGAGGTCTCGATACCATGTGACTAACTCGCCTAAAGTTTCAGGGTTATTTTTGAAGTCTTCGGCAAGTTTGAAAGCCGCTAATCGATCCGTTTCTCTCAGAATTTCCGGTACTTTCTCTGCAAGTGAATCACCTTTTTCAAGTTGCGTGAGTGCCGTTCCAATTGAACCTCCGGAGGCAATTGCGAGTGCTGTCGCTTGCTCTGGTGCGACCGAAAACCGATTTATCAAGATCTCTGCTAATTCCTGCGTCGGCATCGGATGAAATTGTAGAATTTGGCATCGGGAACGTGTCGTCGGGAGCAGTGCTTGGACATTTGATGTGAGTAAAATTAAGACGGAGGCGGCTGGAGGTTCCTCCAGTGTCTTAAGCAGACAGTTCTCAGCCTCTGGATTCATCCGATCTACATCCGTTAAAATGTAAACTTTCCGACTCGCTTCAAGGGGTTCATAGATAACCTGTCTTTGCAACTCTCGAATCTGTCCTATTTTCAGTAGACTGCCTTCAGGCCGAATGAACTGTAGGTCAGGATGATTCCCCGAGTCTACCTTTCGACAGGCGAGGCATGTTCCACAAACTGTTGGGGGATGTGTCTCTTGTTGACAGAAGATTAATTGGACAAAATAGCGAGCGACCATCTCCTTTCCGATGCCTGCTGGTCCGACAAAAAGATATGCACCCGCGATACGTTCGGATGCGACGGTGTGCTGGAGTTGCTCAATAATCTGTTGATGTCCAATAATCGAATTCTGCACTTTTTTCTCCAAGACGAGAGAAGCCATCGTGGTTTAGAGATCGCGCCTACACTGCCAGGTAGGCACCTTCAATTTCGGCGATATTAACAGTCGCAGTTGGTAGATCTCACTTCCATGTGTAGTCTTGATATTCAGCTAAAACCTCGGTGTGAATAGCATCTGGCGGCTGTGTAGCGTCTATCACTTTGATGCGATGTGGGTTCGCCTTCGCGACGGATAGGTATCCCTCGCGAACCTTTCGGTGAGATTCCAACGATTCTTTGTCCAGACGGTCGCGAACCATCTCTGCGTGTTGTTGACGTGAAGTCCCGATCTCTGGAGGTAGGTCAAGGATAAAGGTGATATCAGGGGTTAAGCCGCCAGTAGCAATGTGGTTTAATTGGTGAATAAACGAAAGATCAATACCGCCGCGATAGCCTTGATACGCCACAGTGGCATCAATAAACCTATCACAGATGACAGTCCGATTTGCGTCTAACGCCGGGCGTATCAGTTCGTCTACGTGTTGTGTGCGGGCAGCGGCAATGAGAAGCAGTTCTGTCATGGGTGTTATGTCATCTGATGCCAGAAAGATGTCGCGTATCCGTTCAGAAATGGGTGTGCCGCCAGGTTCACGAGTGAGGACAACGTCCGGTCCCAGTACGGTTGCCAAATGTTCTGCTTGCGTCGTCTTACCTGATCCTTCTATGCCTTCAAATGTAATAAAAATACCGCGTCGTGCCATCTTTCCTCTGTCTATACGAAAAGTACCCACATCGGGCTTTCCCCAACTGTATAGTTGCCAATCGGGGTCAACGTTCCGCTTTCCCGATTGATGCGGTAGGTAGCGAGTTTTCCTGATCCTTGACCGCCGACAAAGAGAAGATTGCCTGTTGCATCGATGTTGAAAACGCGCGGCGTCGGTTCAGTTAACTGATGCCCGACAGCACTGAGTTTCCCGCTCTCTTCGTCGATTGCGAATGCTGCGATGCTGTCGTGCCCTCGATTGGAAACATAGAGATATTTCCCCTGTGGATCGATGTGAATCTGGGCACAGGTGTTCTCTCCTTCAAAATCCGCGGGGAGTGTAGACAAATCTTCTTGTAGGTCTACCAAGATTCCTGGGTGTTCTCCTTCCTCAAGGATGTATGCGGAGACGCTTGATCCTTGTTCGTTTGAGGCGTAGAGGATCGGTTTACTCGGATGAAAAAGGACGTGTCGTGGTCCAATGGGAGCACCCGGATTGAGGTTTCCTATCGGATTTTGTGTGAGTATGCCTGTGTCTTCATCGAATTGGAACTGATAGATAGCGTTTCGAGGCACGGTGTGTGGCACGAACACAAACCGGTTTGAGGCATCCGTTTCGATACAGTGCGCGTGTATATCGGTCTCGACGGTCTGAATCGGTTCACCTTGAACGGTTTTATCGTCGCCGATGGTATGCACAGTAACCTTGCCAGCACCGTAATAGGCGGAAAGCAGAAAATTGCCGGTTTTGTCAATGGCAATATAGCAGGTATCGGCGTCCAACGGTACTGTTCGCAAGTGGGTGAGATGTTTTGTCTCTTCATCAATACGGAAACTTGCGATTTCCTGACTTGATCGTAGCCCAGCGTAGAGATAGTTACCGCACAGTGAGCGTGCTAAAGGACCGGGAGAACCGCTGACCCCGATATTTTCCTGAAATTCAATGTCGCCGCTGGAGGCATCCAGTGTGTAAATGGCGATTCTGTTTTCTCCTGCTATGGAGAGATAGACATGCGTTTGCATTTTTTTAATTTTCCTTGCGGTTAAATGGCGTTAATTTGGACATTGACGATCCCCTCTCAAATCCGCTCTCCATTTCATTACGAGCTACGGGTTTCTTCTATAGATGGTCGCATCTACTGCCTATTCAACAAAGATGCGCCCGTCTATATTCCATGTGCCCCTTATATCCTCCCTGCTTCCCTGATAAGAGCGAATATCGAGATTTGACAGGAAGCCTCTTAAGGGATACCGAAAATGCCAGCGGCACCCATACCCCCACCGACACACATCGTTACCATGCCGTATCGGTGATTTTGCCGTCGCATTTCGTTAATCAAGCTTACGGTGAGTTTCGCACCTGTGCAACCGAGCGGATGCCCTAAGGCGACTGCACCACCATTGACGTTCACTTTTTCAGGGGGTAACTGTGCCTCTTGAATTACAGCGAGGGCTTGCACAGCGAATGCTTCGTTTAATTCTATGACATCTATATCGGCTAAAGTTAACCCGGCGGTCGCAAGTGCTTTTGGGATTGCAGGGACTGGTCCGATTCCCATGATTTCCGGAGCAACACCCGCTGTGGCGTAACTCACCAAACGGGCTAACGGATCGTAACCTTCTGTATTCGCTCGCGCCTCGGACATAAGGACAACAGCAGCAGCACCATCGCTCATTTGGGAGGCATTGCCAGCGGTTACAGTTCCATCTATATGAAAAACAGGTTTAAGAGATGCCAATGCGTCCGGCGATGTATCCCGGCGGGGTCCCTCATCCGTATCAAAAACAGAGCAGGTGGTTGTGGACGTATTTTCCGAGTTGAAGTGTGTCTCTTCTATTGTCAGTAGCACGATTTCTTCTTTGAACCTGCCTGCGTCGATCGCTGTGATTGCCTTGTGGTGGCTTTCATAAGCATAGGCGTCTTGTGCGCCGCGAGATATGTCGTACTTTCGCGCCAAGTTTTCAGCGGTCAAGCCCATACTGAGGTAGGCATCAGGGGCGTGTTCTATGAGTGTAGGGTTCGGCGAGAGATTGACACCAAACGGCACCTGACTCATACTCTCCACACCGCCAGCAATGACGACTTCAGCACGTCCAGATAAAATCTGCTCTGCACCCATCGCTATCGTCTCTAAACCGGATGCACAGAATCGGTTGATGGTCAAAGCAGGGACGGAGACTGGGAACCCAGCGCGTAAACTGGCGATACGGGCGACGTTGTAACCCTGCGGTCCCTCATGTGTGGCACACCCGATGATGACATCATCTATGGTGTCCAGATCAAATCGTGGAAGCCTCTCAACCACGCCACGAAGGGCAGTCGCAGCGAGTTCGTCTGGACGTGTGTTTTTGAGTGTCCCTCTCCCCGCTCTTCCAACGGCTGTCCGCGCCGCAGATACGATAACCACGTCTGGTGTCGTTGCCATTACTTTTTACCTCTCTGGAGCGTCGCTTCTATTCTTGAATGGGTTTCCTCCTGTCCGCAAAGACTGAGAAATACTTCATGCTCCAAGTCGAGCAGGTATTGTTCGGTGACGAATTGTGGGACTGAAAGTTTGCCACCACAGAGGACATAAGCCAGTTTATTGGCAAGATACTGTGTATAGTCGTCGATGGTACCCGCTTCCCGAAGGAGATGTGTTTGTAAATTGAACCGAGCGATTCCCTCTTCGCCAAGTACAAGTATCTGTGGAGGATCAGGTGGACAATAATCTGCCTTGTGCAATGAGAACACAAGTCGCTTGGCATCCTCAAAATGCGCCTCTTGATCTAATGAAATGGCATCGGTGCCACGAAGGTAGCCGAGTTCCACCGCATCCGCGGCGTTCTGTGAAACTTTTGATTCACGAAGCGTATCAAAAGTCCTATTCACATGAGAAAATAAATTCTGAATCGGTGTGGTCGGAGACTGCCCTTCCAAACATCGAAATGCCATCTCTTTAGTGCCACCACCACCCGGAATTAGGCCCACTCGGAGTTCAACGAGACCGAGATAACTCTCAGTGAAGGCTTGCACCGCATCAGCGCCGAATGCGAGTTCGCATCCCCCACCGAGTGCCATACCAGCTGTCACCACCACCACCGGCTTTGATGCCGTCCGAAGCCGTGTGCAGACGGCTTGTAGTTTTCGGAGTGTTGCCGAAATAGCGTCCCAATTTTTGTTCTTGGCACGCTCTAAGAGAAGAATAAGGTTGAGTCCCACCGAAAAATTTTTCGCTTCCGTTGCGACAATCATACCTGTCCAATTGGTTTCTACCTCATCCAACGCGGCATCAAACATTTCCAGCATGCCGTCCCCGATGATGTTCAACTTGCTATGCAGTTCAAGCCGGGTGATGCCATCACCGATGTCCATCAGACTGGCATCTGCATTGGAAATGATAGGTTTAGGGGCTGTCATTTTTAAGGTTGACCTCTCAATAATTTACCTGAGTGGCGTTCCGAAACTGTCTGTCAACTGGAGGTTACGCATCGAAATGGTAGACAATTTCGTCGAACCGATCTGCTGCGAACGTGAATAGGAAAACCAATTTCTCGGTGCCTGTGCAACGGAGCGAATGCTTCGCATTAGCGGGTATAAAGACGGATGCACCCGGACTGAGTGATGCCTCTTGATCACCTACTGTTACATACCCATGACCGCTGATGACGTAGTATGTCTCCGCTGGGGCATGGTGATGAAGTGGGAGTAGGGTACCCGGGGTCATTTCTGCTATTCCGGTAGAGAGTTGACTGCTGGGTCCGCGTTCACCTGATATGAGAATTTTCCAACGGACTGGACTCTTGGCAGCGAGATCTGGATCGTCCCAAGTTCCCCAGTCAAGTTCTGATTGGTTGAGGATAATGGGTTTTTGTATATTCATAGATGATATTCTAACAAATCAGAGGGGATTTTACAACATTTTTTTCGGCGAAATAGACACGGAGCCGAATCTTAAAAAAAGAAAAGGGACAAGCCCAGAGACCTGCCCCTATGCGTGGAAAAAGATGGTATTTATCCCGTCACAGCGCCTTCAGAAGCGGAAGAGACCGAATTGGCATACTTCGCCATGACGCCGCGAGCATAACGCGGCTCAGGGGGCGTCCACTGCTTAAAGCGTGCTTGGATTTCAGCATCGGAAAGTTCGACATCGAGTCGTCGTTCCTTGGCATCAATCACAATTTCGTCCCCTTCTTGAAGGATAGCAATAGGACCGCCGTTTGCGGCTTCAGGGGCGACGTGACAGATCATGAAACCGTGTGTCGCGCCAGAGAATCTACCGTCGGTCAAAAGTGCTACATCTTCACTCAAGCCAGCACCGACGATTGCTGCCGTTACGCCTAACATCTCACGCATACCGGGACCACCGGTGGGTCCTTCATAACGGATAACGACGACATCTCCGGGCTGGATCTGTCCGCCTTTGATGGCGGCAAAGGTATCCTCTTCACGTTCAAAGATACGTGCAGGACCCCGATGGAGCGTTCGATCCTGACCGGCTAACTTGATAACACACCCATCTGGCGCGAGGTTCCCTCTCAAAATGGCAAAGCCACCCGTCGGTTTGAGGGGAGCATCGACCGGTCTGACCACCTGCTGTCCCTCCGTTTCGGTCGCTGTGTTTGCCTCTTCACCGATGGATTTCCCTGTAACAGTGAGTTCATCGGTGTGGAGCAAACCTGCCTCTGCCAAGCGTTTCGCCAAGAACGAAATGCCCCCGGCTTCATAAAGATCGGTTGCGACAAACTGTCCACCGGGTTTGAGATCTGCCAATACTGGGGTTCTTTGACTAATGGCGTGAAAATCCTCAAGCGTCAACGGAATCTGCGCCTCGTGCGCGATGGCAAGGAGGTGGAGAACGCCGTTGGTGGAACCACCGGTCGCGGCGACAGAGGTAATCGCATTCTCAAGCGACTTGCGGGTGATAATTTGACTCGGTCTCCGATCAGCGGCGAGCATATCCATAACGAGTTGTCCGGTTCTATATGCTTCTTGGTCCTTGTCGCCTGCGACCGCCGGGACGCTGCCACTTCCCATCGGAGCAATGCCTAACATTTCGACGGCTGTTGCCATGGTATTGGCGGTAAATTGACCGCCGCATGCACCGGGACCTGGACACCCTTTACTAATCAGATCGTCCAGTTCTTCAACCGTGATTGTGCCTTCCGCATGCTGCCCGACGGCTTCAAACACGTCTTGGATGGTGACATCGCGTCCCTGAAATTTTCCGGGCATGATTGATCCGCCGTAGAGCGTGAGCGATGGAATATCTAATCGCGCGAGTGCCATGACAGTGCCCGGGACAGTCTTATCGCATCCACAGAGGGCAACGACAGCATCGAACATGTTACCGATAGAAACCAACTCGATCGAGTCGGCGATGATTTCCCGACTGATGAGCGAGGTCTTCATCCCTTCAGTGCCCATGGTGATGCCGTCAGAGATACTGACAGTATTGAATTCAAGTGGTGTTCCACCTGCTTCGCGGATACCCTCTTTAACTTTAGCGGCAAGCCGTCTCAGGTGAAAGTTACAAGGACCTATTTCGATCCAAGTATTAGCAACCCCGATAATCGGTTTGTCAAGATCTTCAGGTGATAATCCACCATCGCCGAACATGAGCATCGTGCGTGCAGCGGCACGGTCGGGTCCATCAGTAATCGCATAACTTCGGGGTTTCAATTTATTGGACATTTCTTTCTGTTCTCCTACAAAAGGTAAATTGGCTTCCCAACAACACCGAAATTTAGAAATCACAACTACATTGTAAATTCATAGGTAAGTTCTCCATCTGGAGCATCTTTGAGACGTAAAATAATGGTTCCTGCTTTCTGGCGGTAGGCTTTCTGATACATTTTCTTGATTGGCGTAAGATCAAAACGGTAGTTATCCGTTGGATATGCTTCGCATGTGTCGCCGTTAGCATTATGTGCGATAGAAGCGTGTAGTTGAACGGGGAGCGATTCGAGAAACGCATCCGAAACAACGAGTGTAAATCGGTGGTCTTCACATCCACCACTGTAGGATACGCTGATATTCAGCATATCATCTGTGATAGTGGCAGAATTTAAGGCATATTCGTCGGTTCCGAACCCATCGCCTGCATCGCCAATGAAAACGTCGCCTGTATAGACTCTTTCGTCTGGATTAACGCCATCTCCAGAAATAGATACAGTAGCATCGGGCCCAATCTTCGTCTGGTCGTTTAATTGCTGACATCCTATGAAGAAGACAAATACACTCAGGGTATATACAACGGCATTTTTTGTTTTCATGTTTATATCCGCTTTGATGCGCCAAATCCAGGAGAGTTATCCTGCTATATACCCAGCCAACTGCTAAGCATACCGCCATACTTCGCGATGAGACCGGCAAATACAACGGACACCATAGACATCAGCTTAATCAGGATGTTAAGCGAGGGACCGGAGGTGTCTTTGAAGGGATCTCCGACGGTATCGCCGACAACAGTGGCTTTATGCTGTTCGGAACCCTTTTCACCGTACTCGTCTTTGTGACTACCTTCTTCAATAAATTTCTTGGCGTTGTCCCATGCACCACCGGCATTTGCCATCATAATCGCGAGGACAAACCCGGTTGCCAATCCACCGGCGAGCAATCCTAACACACCGCCGACATCAAAAACTAAACCGACAGCGACAGGCACAACGATAGCGATAAGTGATGGAAATATCATCTCCCGCTGTGCGCCAACTGTTGAGATTTCGACACATCGTGCGTAATCCGGCTTCTCTTCGCCTTTCATAATGCCGGGTTTCTCCGCGAATTGGCGACGGACTTCTGCGACCATGGCTCCAGCGGCGCGTCCGACGGCTTTCATCGTTAGGGCACAGAAATAGAACGCCATTACCGCACCGATGAACAATCCGATGAGGACTTGTGGGTTCATCAGGGTAACGTTATAGTAATCCATGAATTGGCTGACGGTGACTTTCAGGGTCTCAACTGTGCCTTCGCCTTCAATATCCAGCGTATCCTTGCCTGCTAAGTGGATCAATCCGTAACGGATTTCTTCTAAGTAGGCGGCTAAGAGTGCGAGTGCTGTGAGCGCGGCTGAACCGATTGCAAATCCCTTACCAGTTGCGGCGGTTGTGTTACCGAGTGCGTCCAACTGATCCGTGCGTTCTCGGACACTTTTATCGAGTTCCGCCATTTCGGCGTTTCCACCGGCGTTGTCTGCGATGGGTCCGTATGCATCTGTGGCGAGGGTAATTCCGAGCGTCGCCAGCATACCGACAGCAGCAATACCGACACCGTAAAGTCCCATCAGGGGTTCGGTTGCCCCACCGGGGAGGTAGTAACTCACTGCGACTGCCGCAACAATCGTTATGACTGGAATCGCCGTTGATTCCATACCGACAGCGATACCTTCAATAATCACTGTTGCGGGTCCGGTTTGTGCCTGCTTGGCAATGGCACGCGTTGGAGCATACTCGTGAGAGGTAAAGATTTCGGTAACTTTGCCGATAACTAAGCCTGCTACAAGTCCAGCGATAATCGCACCCCACACTTGCCACTTGTTGGGAAGATCAAGGTAGATAAGCACCGGCAACGACAAGACAGCAATGCCTATGGCGCTGCCGTTAATGCCGAAGTTAAGTGAACCCATCAACTGTTTCATCGACGCTCCCTCTTTTGTTCGCACCATATAGATACCCAAAATGGAGAGAATTACACCGATACCAGCGATAATCATGGGTGCCGAGAGATATTTAAGCTGGTCAACGAGGTTACCGTGATCTTTAGCCGCCACAGCCGCTACACCAAGGGCAGCCGTCGCGAGGATAGATCCCGCATAGGATTCATAGAGATCCGCCCCCATGCCTGCAACATCGCCGACGTTATCACCGACGTTATCCGCGATAACAGCAGGGTTGCGTGGATCGTCTTCTGGAATTCCGGCTTCAACTTTCCCGACCAGATCCGCACCAACGTCCGCGGCTTTTGTATAGATGCCACCGCCAACACGAGCGAAGAGTGCCTGTGTCGAAGCACCCATGCCGAAACTGAGCATAATCACAGTAATTTGCGGCAGCGGATTCACTTCTAAGAATCCGGGCAATATTTTCGGGAAAAGGTAGTAGAGAATGAGAAACCATCCGGTAATGTCAAGGAGTGCGAATCCAACGACTATCAATCCCATGACTGCTCCGGCGCGGAAGGAGACTTTTAACCCAGCGTTGAGTCCTTGCATCGCGGCACTGGTCGTGCGTGCGGAGGCGTTGGTAGCGGTTTTCATGCCGAGGAAACCGCAGAGCCCTGAGAAAAAACCACCCGTGAGAAAGGCAAATGGAATCACCTTGTTTTGGGCATCAAGGACGAAAGCCATAAAGATAAAAATAAGGCAGAGGACAACAAAGACGATGCCCACAATTTTGTACTGTTGTCTGAGATATGCCATCGCACCTTCACGAACGGATTGCGCGATCTCGCGCATGGTTTCGTTCCCTTCATCCTGTTTCATGACAGAACGGTAAAAGTGATAGGCAAATCCCAAAGCGATGAGTGAGCCAATTGGGGCAATCCACCACACCGGCGGTACATCCGGAGGGGAACCTGTTTCGGCAAAAGCCATGGTGGCTAAATTCAGAACGGGCAGGGATATCAGAAATGTCTTCCAATTTAGCCACCGTTTCTTGTGAGTGATATCACGCATTTTTTATAATTTTCCTTTCGGATAAATAACGAGGTTTAAGACTTTAACGTTTTCCGTGTTCGAGTCGCCTGCGTGTTTTTGCTTGGGTGTTTCTGCGTATTGTTGCAGGCTTGAGTTTTGATACTATGCTTGTATTGGTTACCGGCTTGTGATCTTTCACTAAGAAAGCGGAATTTCAATGCGATCTTTCACTGAAAAATTTGATTTAAATATTTCAAGTGCCTGACCGACGAGGTAGAGCGAACCTGTAACGCAGATTAAATCTGTCGGCGACGCGTCGGATAATGCCTTTGTGATTGCTTCTTCCGGTGTCGAGCACGTAGCGACTTTATCACACATACTTTTCCAGGCACGCTGTATTTCCTCAGCAGGTGTCACACGCGGGTTATTGAGAACTTCTGTGGTAATCACGAAATCCGCTGTCTGTGAAATAACACTACCAATTGCTGTCAGATTCTTATCTCTCATTAAACCAACGATGAAAGTCACCCGACTGTAACGATAACTCTGACGGAGCGTGCCGCAGAGTGCCTCCATTGAGGCAGGAGAATGTGCACCATCAAGGACAACAATTGGTGAGGACTGAATGCGTTGGATCCGACCGTTCCATTGCACGTTCTTAAATCCAGCATAAACACTATCTTTCGGAACTATGTATCCCCTCTGCTTCAAGCATTCAATCGCCGCAACGGCAGTCGTCGCGTTTATAAACTGATGGTGTCCAAGGAGCGGTATAGTGACTTGCGGGTAACGCTCCGAATCCGTTTCCATGTCAAATTGCTGTGCTACAGGCATACCATCGGCATTTCGGACGAGACGCGGGTTTGAGGGACAGGCATTTCGCACTACAAAATCTTTAGAGTCAACAATGGGTACTTTGCGCTCACTTGCCACCTTCTCAAATACTGTTCGCGCTTCCGGGTGTTGTGGTGCGAGTGCCAACGGACATTCCTGTTTAATGATTTCGGCTTTCTCGCTTGCTATTTCGGTATAGGTCTCCCCTAATATCGCTGTATGCTCGAAACCGATCGGTGTAATAACAGTGGCAACAGGCGTAACGACGTTCGTTGCATCGAGTCTCCCACCTAAACCGACTTCAATAACAGCAAAATCTGTTTCCTTGTCGGCAAAATACGAAAACGCAAGCGCGGTGTATATTTCAAAAAATGAGACACGTCCGAATTCAGAAGCGGAAACAGTCTCAATGGCAGGCTTGAGTTTTTCAATATAGAAAGCAACGTCTGACTTTGAAATTAACTCGTTATCAATACGGCACCGTTCTCGCGGTGTAATGAGATGTGGAGATGTAAATAAACCGGTTTTATAGCCTGCATGCGTCAGTACCGACGCTATAAGTGCGGCAGTAGAGCCCTTCCCTTTGCTCCCCGCGATATGGACAACCTGTAGTCTATCGTGTGGATTACCGAGCAGTTCGAGCAATAGGGAGATCCTGTCTAAATTGTAAAGCCGTGCCTGTCGTGAAAAATCAGGACTCCTTTCATAATCAATAAACCCTTCAATATAGGCGAGTGCCGCTTTGTAATCCAATTTTTCGCTGCTACTCCAGTTCAGACACACGACGTATGCCTACGAATTTAGATATTCATAAATTGGGAATTGCGAGCAAAGTTCTTTAACTTTCCCTTGAATTTGCCGTTTGATAGAGGCTTTCTGCCTATTTTCAAGCGTTTCCGCAATGAAATCGGCGACGAGAACCATCTCATCCTCTTTCATCCCGCGGGTCGTAATCATCGGTGTCCCGAGGCGTAGGCCGCTTGTCGTTCTCGGTTTTCGTTTGTCGAAAGGAATGGTATTTTTATTTACAATAATTCCGGCATCTTCCAAATGATCGGCGGCTTGCCGCCCGCTGAGTTTTTCATACTTGGAAGTGAGATCTATCAGCATGAGATGATTGTCGGTGCCACCGCTCACCAACCGGAAACCGTTTTCAATTAACCGTGCGGCGAGTGCCTTCGCATTTTTAACGATCTGTGCCTGATATGTTTTAAAAGCAGGTTCGCTGGCTTCTTTGAATGCCACCGCTCTGGCAGCAATTGTGTGAAGGAAGGGACCGCCTTGTAAGCCTGGAAACACAGCGCGATCGATCTTGTCTGCATATTCGGCTTTACACATAATCATGGCACCGCGGGGACCACGTAAAGTTTTGTGTGTCGTTGTGGTAACGACGTCACTATAAGGAACAGGATCTGGGTGTACGCCACCGGCGATAAGCCCGGCAATATGGGCTATATCCGCGAGCAAGTACGCCCCTACGGAATCAGCAACATGCCGCCATGCGGCGAAGTCAAACTGCCGAGGATAGGCTGTCGCGCCGACAACGATGAGTTTCGGACGATGCTGCGCGGCGAGACGTTCGATCTCCGCCATGTCGATCCGCTCAGTCTCGGCATCTACACCATAAGCAACAATATTGTAATGGTTTCCAGAGAAATTGACGCCAGCACCATGCGTGAGATGTCCGCCTTGACTGAGGGACATACCGAGGATCGTATCGCCGGGTTCGAGCAGGGCGTGATAGACTGCCATGTTCGCTTGGGAACCCGCATGGGGTTGAACATTAACGTGCTCAGCACTGAAGAGTGCTTTTGCGCGTTCAATCGCGAGCGATTCAACATCGTCCATAAACTCGCATCCGTTATAGTAGCGCTCGCCGGGATAGCCTTCAGCGTATTTATTCGCGAGGATGCTGCTCTGCGCTTCCATGACGGCGCGGCTTGCATAATTCTCGGACGGGATCAGCATGAGAGCGTCTTGCTGACGTTTCAGGTCTTTGGCGGTGATTTCAACGATTTGTGGGTCGACTTCACCTAACTTGGAAGCAATACTCGGATTGCAAGACTCTGACGTGTTCATTTTTTTCACCGCTTAGAATTAAAATAGTGTTGTATTGTAAAAGTTAAATTTTAACACAAATTTGCTGTAAATTCAAATTTTTCGTAATTTTTGCGGCGTTTGGAAAAACAGGTTCCTCGTAGTTCTCAAGCATCGACTTCGCATTAGGAACCCGATATGATTTTGTTTCACGAGAAGATATGAAGATTGAGGCGTGGACCCTGCATTCCTTTAACTTTTGTTGCAAACCGATGCCGTTTTCTTCAAAGGATACAGAATTTCCAAATACTACGTCAGCACCACTTATAGCGAAGGACACGGTTAACAATCACCAGCGAGGTTGTATATCTCCCAGTCAGGGAATCATCAGGTAGATATCATTTCAGTTGCGTATGCTTTGATAATATGCTAATCTAATAAATAATGAAATCTTTCAATGATTTCCCATAGCCTCAATCCCCGATAAGGTCTAAGTGAAAGGGTCAATGTGTATCTCTGGAATAAACTTTTCTATGATAAATTTTTGCTTGTGAACTGCGCCAAAAAGTTTATAGTCCTACTTGTGCTTCTCCTTGTGTGGGGATGCGATTCTCAAGAGAAAAAGCAGACGCAGCAACCAACAACACAGCAGCCAGTGGCTCCTGAAGTGACAGAACCTGTTCCACCCCCTCGTGCTGAAGATTGGCATACCTTCATGCACGATCTTGGCTTTTCTGGGATTAGCCCGGACAAAAGCATTACACCGCCCTTGGAACTGCTGTGGAAATTCAAAACCGGTGGACCGATCCACGCTTCACCAGTGATTGCGAATGGTATTTTGTATATCGGATCGACCGATGGCAAATTATATGCGCTGGATGCGAAGCAATGGGGTATCAAGTGGGTTTTTGATGCTGGGGATGCTATCCGCTACGCTGCGACGGTCTTGGGGAATAGGGTCTACTTCAGCGCGAGAAACAACAAAGTTTACGCGTTAGACGCGAAAACGGGTGAAAAATTGTGGGAGTTCAAGTCGAAAAGTTGGATGGACGCGCCCCCAATTGTTTTGGACAATAGGGTTTATATTGGCGCGTTTCCATCAAAAATCTATCTGCTGAACGCGAGAACAGGCGCGCTTGAAGCAATGCGTGAACGGACAGTTCGCATCCAGGGTATCGAATACGGATGCGCAAAAGGGGTGTTCCGTCCTATCTTACCAGAACACAACGCAGATTTGTGGCGAGGGCACACAAATGGCAGTGAGAGTTATCCTGTGACGGCGAATGGTATCGTCTATATCGGTGCCCGCGATGGACAACTTCACGCCTTTGATGTAGCATCCGAAACTGAAGCTTGGACGTATCAACTCGGGGGTTTTGTGGACGCTGCTCCCGCGATCTCCGATGGTGTTCTCTATGCCGCTTCTGGTGATGGTAATGTATATGCCTTTACAAATACAAGCGAGGTTACAAACCTCGCTAACGGGAATTCCGCGACAGAGACTCGACGGCAAGGGACTGTGGCACATGACGCAGCACCAGTTTATACAAGCGAGAACGGGGTTACAACCGCTACCAACGAAGGGACATCTGTGTTGTTACAGCTCAACGATGGCGTACGTTTGCCGATTGTACGAGTTTCGGACGGATGGTATGAAATTGAACTCCCGAGCGGTGTACGCGGGTGGATGAACGAGTTTGACTTCGGTGAGTTCAAAGAGATAGACGGTATTCTGTTCAATACGACGTTCTGTCGTGAGGATGATCACTCGATTGTGGACCCGTATAGGGTGCAATTGATTGACGGTGCCGAGTTTCCTCGCTGGAGTCCCGACGGAGCGTTCATTGCATTTTTGAGAAGAGAAGATCTGAGTGGCAGATATTGGCGTGCGAATGAACTGTGGATTATGGATCGGAAGGCGGAACGGGCACGAAAGTTCTACACTGGAGATTTTTACAATCCGTACGTTTCTTGGTCGCTTGATAGTAGGCTCGTTGCGTTTGAAGTTGATGAAAAGGGGGAACGCTTTATTTACACAGTCGATTGGAAATTCGGGCGGATCAAGCAGGTAGTTCATGGAGATGGTCCTGCCTTTTCACCGACATCTAACCGTTTGGTATTCAGGAGACGCGAAAAGGGGATGGATGTCGTCTACCGAGTCAATAGCGATGGTAGCGGTTTAGGGGCTATTGCTCGCGTACCGATTGAACGTCCGCAGCGGACCTATACCTATCTGTCTGCACCCTCTTGGGCATCCGATGGCACTCGTGTTGCCTTTGGTGTCAACAATTCAAAATATGTTGGTATCCGCATTCAAGACATAGAGGGACGACGTATAAAAGAGATACAGACGCAGCATCAACAGGTCCATCAACTGAACTGGTCGGAAGATGGAACCCAGTTGGCTTATGTCTTGTCCGGCGGTAACCGTCCGGGACAATTGCTTGATAAGCAATTGCACTTATCGGAGACGGTGTCCACTTTAACGCAGAGTCAGATTTTGGAACACACATCACCCACGTGGTCGCCAACGGGTAAACAATTAGCGTATATGGAACGTGAGGATTGTGTTGGGATCCGCTGGAAAGTCTGGGTTTATGACCTTGAGAGCGGCAAAAAATTCCCTATCGCCCGCACGCCGATGAAGTTGACGTCTGTTGTCTGGATGCCGGACGGTAAGCATCTCTGCTTGTGGCAAACGTCAGATTACTTGCGCGATAACGCGTATAAACCCGCCCTGACCAAGGGATGGATTGTACCTATCAACATTCCTTAGAACGCCGCCTCAAATAAACTTACCATATCCGCTTCCGTACACACCCTCGGATTGAATTTGTGACAGTGATCAAGCATCGCATCCGCGCCGAGTTTTGGAATCTTTTCCCGGTCCAAACCGGCATCTCCAAGCCCTGTAGGCATATTCAACGCCGTGTTATAAGCCCTGATTTTATCTATAGCGGCATGCCCTGCCTCGTCGATATCCATATCGCTTGTATCTATACCTAAGGCGCTTGCGATTTCCGCGTATTTCTCGCTTGCATAAGAGAAGTTGAATTCCATAACGGGAGGGAGGAGAATCGCGTTCGCTATACCATGAGGAATAGGGGCATCTGTAGAGAGTTGGTGCGCCAGTGAATGGACTGCACCGAGCCCCTTCTGGAATGAAAATGCTGCCATGCAGGATCCAAGAAGCATTTCCCCGCGTGCGGTGACATCGTCACCAGTGTGATAGACCTGTTGGATATTCGCACTCAATATTTTCAGTGCTTGCAACGCAACCCCTTCAGCGATAGGGTGGTACTTTGTTGCCACATACGCCTCGATGCCGTGTGTAATGGCGTCCATACCTGTCGCGGCGGTAAGAGCAGGCGGCATACCGACAGTTATGCCCGGGTCGAGGAGCGCTATATTTGACATATTGAAAGGTGTAACGATTGCCCGTTTCCGCCATCGATCGGTCGTATTCAGCGATGTATCCGTAATGATTGAACCCTGTGAAACTTCGCTACCGGTGCCAGCGGTTGTTGGAACACATATTAAGGGTGGCATATCATCACGGATTCGGTCAATCCCGCCAACATCAGAATAGTAGGGTTCCAATGGAGGCTCGTGGGTTGTCAAGAGACGAATGGCTTTCGCAGCATCCATCACACTTCCGCCTCCGACAGCAATAACGACATCGCATGCTTCCGTTTTGTAAGCTGCTACGCCGTGTGTAACACTGATGTCCGTGGGATTTGGTTCGATATCCGAATACGTAGCGTAAGACAAGCCGCTTGCGTCTAAGGCATCTGTTGCTTTTGCAAGGAGACCAGCATTGATAACACCCACATCGCTCACCAAGAACGGTTTTTTGCCATCAAACGCCTTGACATGTTCGCCTAAGTTTTGGATGGCACCATCACCGAATTCAATTCGCGGCGGTAAAAAATAGTTTAACATTTTTTGATTATACCTTGGGGAGAAACGACGGTCGTTGAGACTCTTGAGTGCGTCTCTTAAATCCGCTTGCGTGTTTCTGCGTATTTCTGCGTATTGTTGCAGGCTAACGGTTTTGGTTTTATAAATCCAAGAATCTGTGATAGAAACCTAAAGGAGACAAAGTGAACGCGAGGACTTAAGCCCTCGCGCTCTAATTCATAACACTGTTTGAAAGTTACTTCACGGATTTAAGATGTCCCCAAGTCATCGCGAGTTTGCTTTTCGCATCGACCGGTAACGAGGGACCATCAGGTCCGTAAACGACGACGTCGTCATACTTAGCAACCGTGCTCCATGTCGCTAAGCCGATTCGTCCGACACCGTTTTCGGTATCATCGTCGACGGTTGCGACTTCTTCATCGTTGAGAATGACCGTGTAACTATCAGGAGTATTGACAATCTTGATGTTATACCAATCCTTATCTTTGATGGTGTGAGCGCTATTGGCACCGGCTTTGCCGCCCCACGATTCAACCTGTGAGCGTGAGTTTCCCCATCCGCCGAGATTCCACCAGTACTCCAATGAGGGTTTGAGTTTTTCCATACGTGGCGGATGATCTTCAAGTGCCTGTCCACGGGCTTGCATCAAGCCTTGGCACCGGAACATAATCAGGAAACCTTCGGCACCACTGGTTTTACTCCCGCGGACCTCAAAAGTGTATTCGTTCCAGTCGTCCTCCCAGAATTCGTCAGCGACGACACTCATACAATTAGGGGAATTTTGGAGTTGATGGTATTCATCATCCTTGAGTTCCCATTCCCCAAACAGGGCGACCCATTTGTCTGCAGATACTTTCGGATCGTCGAAATTATCCTCAAAATAGGTTTGCGACATCGCAATCGTAGCAATGCCGAGGGTAATTATGCAAATAGCAATGAACAGGTTAGGGCTGTTCATAATAGGATTCTCCTTTTAATATGTACCTACTTGGGACATAGCCCCGAAGTACACAGTTAACTGGTTAATGGTTAAGTGAGAACTCAGCTGAATTGAGTAAGACCCAGTAGAGGTCCTCGTAAGCAAGGTCTTTATCGGAATAAAGACTCCGCTCTAAATAACGTTGAAAATAGGTTTTCTCTTTAGACGTTGGCAACCGGGATAAGACATTAAGATAGATGTACGCCATCCGTTCCATAGGTCCGCGCCATTTTCCTAATACGTAATTTACAAAACTCCCGTATTCTTCATGACTCGCGCTATCATTCACCATATCCCCATTAATCATCATGAGTGCTTGTGGGACGGTTCCGTTGAACGCTTCGATCTCTTCCATCTCACCGTTATTGAGGAGAAAGATAAATTTTTTGAGATGCTCGCGTTTCATCCCCTCAAGTTGACGCAACATATCCTTTCTCTGTTTGCTACTTTTCTTTTTCAGACCTTTCATTCTGACCTCTTGAAGTCTTTCAAAATCGGTGGCTTGTAACAGAGAATAGAAGAACTGTTCAGCACTTAAAGGTTTCAGGTATGCATGGGAGTAATAGCGTTGATCGTCTTTGTTACTCTCGTTCGTTTGGGATGTGCGTTGATACGTCTCTGAATTCAGGATCGTCCGCATCAGGTATTGTAAGTCATAGCCATGCATGACGAAATCGTTTGCGAACCACTTCAAAAGTTCGGGATTGGTAGGTTGATTTTCTGCTCCGAAGCCATCAACCGGCTCGACAAAAGCGCGTCCCATGAAATGTTTCCAAATACGATTCACGATGGCTTGACTAAAATACGGATTTGATTTATCAGTCATCCACTGTGCGAGTGCTTCTCGCTTTTTGAGGGGTGAGCCTTTGTATGCTATCCCGTCTAAGAAGTGCGGATGAACCTGTTTTTCCAGGCGTTCCACCCAAATCGCATCTTTTGAGTTGTTAGTAATGAGGAAATTAGCCATTCTTTTCTCATTACCCACCAGATCTATTGTCTGGATGTTTCCCTTCCGCTGACTATCAATACCAGCAAAAAAGGCTGCAATACCGTAGAAATCCTCTTGACGCCACGCTTCTGTTTTATGATCATGGCACTCGGCGCACTGCATAGGGAGTCCCAAGAAAAGACGCGTGGTATGCGAAGTCAGGAAGACCGGCGAACGGCCATAACGCATGATATAGTTTCCTGCGCCGTTGTCTCGCAACTCACCATCAGCCGTAATGAGTTCCTGAACGAACTGATTGTACGGTATATTCTCCGTCAGGGCATCCCGCACCCAATACGTTAATCCGATACGTCGATCATCACGATCGGCACGTCTACCGATTAACCAGTTCACCCATAACCCAGTCCAATAATCAAGATAGGCATCACTCCCTAATAACTCCCGGATCTTTCTTTGACGTTTGTTTGAAGAACCGTCCTTAAGAAAATCCAAGACCGCCTCTGGCGTTGGGATCTTTCCCGTCACATCAAGATGAATTCGACGCAAAAACTCAGTATCTTCCGACACCTTTGAGGGCTGAATACCTTCCCTTTTAAGAGCGGCATTGATGTATCGATCGAGGTGTTTCGTGCTTGGTGAAACCTGCCGTGTCGGCACGACCGTAGTCTTAGTGCAACTGAGCATCAAGCACATAAGAACGAATAGAGAAAGTGCGGATATACCAAAAGAGGTTTTCACGGTACACAAACCCTCGAACCTCAGGTTTGATGAGGTTCTGCCCTCAGACTTACAAAGCACATCTACAGAAAGTGAATGCGCCTAATTCCTCAGTAATTTAAGTTTAACCTATTATTTTCAAGACATCAAGGAGGATCGAAGAAACCATGAAATAGCGATTCGAGGGTCGTTCCTACGTAAGAATCGCTGAAAATCGGATGCTAAGTCCATCGAACGCCTGTTGGAATGATGCCTATATCTTCACCACGGCGCATCGCTTCAGCGGCATCGAGGATACTTGCTAAATCGTGTTGGGGTTCAAAGTCCAATAGCGTCTTGATTTTGCTTAAGTCGAACTCAAAATAGAGGGGTTGCGGGAGTTTCACATCAACAAAATCCTTCTGGTAACGTTCGCATAGGTATGGAATGACCTCTTCATGTTTGAAAATACCGTTTCCGCCGAGCGTGAATTCTTCACCGACAGCGGCATCCTTTTCGATCCCTAAAACCAGTCCTTGCACAATATCCCGTACATCGGTGAAATGCTCCTTGTAGGGATACCCGTTAGGGTTCCGTTTGAGTATGAATTTCTCTTGCCCGTCCCAGAGACTTTTAACGGCATCTGCCGTCTCTAACTCAGTAGGATCATCGCCTGTATAATTCTTGTACCGATTGTAGATAGGACTAAAGACGAATTGCCTCGGTAAACCATCTTCATTGAGATATTCGCTCGGTTCAATGACGGTCGTGAAACGGAAGACTGTGGAAGGCACACCGTATTGGTGATGATACGTCATGCACAATTCCTCGCCAATCCATTTGGTGAGGAAGTAAGGCATGTGATGATATTTGGCAACCCTGTCTTCGGTGATGAGTTCATCGAAGAACCTACCTTTTTCAGTGAGTTCCCAATAAATCGCTTCGGTACAGGCGTAGACAAGGCGGTGAATATTCGGATTGAACTCACGGATGCACTCTAAAATATTGAGCGTCCCCATCCCGTTGATTTCCAAGTATTGACGGTTGTCAAAAGGTCCACCAAACGCTGCCGCGATATGGTAGATGGCATCTACGCCATCAACGGCTTTTTTGACATCCTCGTATTCCCGTAGGTCACCAAGAACGGTCTCTACGCGTTCCGTCCCGTCCCACCGTCCGACACGATTGGCGTCCCCCGGATAGACAAAACTGCGGATACTGTGTCCCTTTTCCAATAATTTTTTGACAAGGTTGGACCCAATACGACCTGTGCCACCCGTGACTAAAATTTTCACGACTTATTCTCCTAAAAGTCAATATGATATAAAAAAAGTAGGACACTTAACGGGAGTGCCTTACTCTTTTTATTTTAAGCAGTGCTGAGTTGCTCACAATTAGCGAAGTGTAACTATTGTAAGCGTTTTATTTCTCCCCACTTCACTGCTAATTTATCTCTCGGTTCTACATCGAAAGCAGTGCTTATAAGCTCTATATTATCTATTGCCCACCACCAGTCATTCTGTGCGTCAATGACCCCGAAACTAATAATCATCTCAGCAACACCGGCGGGGTTGTCGATAGGGATTTCTAAAGTTTCGTTTATCTGTTCCCCATCGTTTATTTTTTCCTCTTTGAGCTTAAGGGTAGGTATCGTAACAAGGGTATGCGCGCCTGCGTCAATACCGACGCTTTTGAAGAATAGGATCTGTTCTTCTTTATCGCCGTCGAAACTCACGGTTATCTCACCATTTTGGGTGTCTTCAGGACGCCAACTCGAATCCAATGTTAAAACGAGTGATTTTGCGGCTGCGCCCTTGATTTTAATGGGCGGGGTAATTAAGTGTCCGTTCCAACGACTCTGAGCGTCAGGATCGCCATTTCCTTCCCAATCGTCCCACTCATCAGGGTCAGAAACGGCTCCCTTGCCTATGCCTTTGCCGTCATTGTGTACCCCTGTAAACTCACTACGCCGTTGGTCTTCCGCCGTTCGCGTCCACCACTCAAGATCAACAATTGCCCACGTTCTCCACTCGGGCATCCCGAGATCTTTGGGATTTTCGTTTGTAATTTCCCAACCCTCAGGCGGTGTGCCTGACCAAACGTCTTTATCCTTAATCTGTTCCATTATACTCGCTTCGAGTGCTACGTCCTCAAAATCTTCTTCAAAAAGGACAGCCTCACGACTCCAAGCTTGTGGTACTATAAGACAGAAGGTTATCGTAAAAACCGCGTATCTAATGATCCTCATGGTGATGCTAGTCATAATCACCTTCCAAGGGTTTTAACCCAATAATGATATTGTGGCAATGTATTTTCATAGCCCACCATAAATATTGTTCAGACAAACATCTCTGTTCTACAATTTAAACCTTTAAAAAGTTACGGCGTATCCATCGGTTCTTGGATCTGAACCGCCGATGAGTGCTCCAGATTCCGGATGGACCATGATCGCCTGAGCACTTCCCGGACCACCCCAATCACCAACAATTTGGAGCTCATGTCCCCTTTCTTCTAACCCATTCTTGGTATCCGAGGAAAATCGGGTTTCTAACTGCAGATCATTGGAACACGTGTGTGGGATGGTAGATTCCATCGGATTTTGCAAACTCCGCCAGCGCGGTGCAGAGACCGCTTCTTGCGGGGTCATACCGAAGTCAACCATGTGAGTAACGAGTTGTAGATTCGTTTGGACCTGTGTATCTGCTCCGGGGGTACCACATGCTATGAACGGTCGGCCATCCTTTGTTACAATGACAGGATTCATGGTGTGGCGGACGCGTTTGCCCGGTATCAAGCAGTTCGGATGATCCTCTTCCAAATGCCAATAAGTCATCCGGTTGTTTAAGAGAACGCCAGTGTCTCCGGCAACAAGGCTGGAGCCGAATCCAGATTGGATACTCTGCAGTATACAGACGAGGTTTCCTGCGCGGTCTGCAGTGCAGAAACAGGTCGTATCTTCGTGTGCCTCTGGACCGCCTGCTGGGACATCAAAAGCCGCCTTATCTAAGTGAATGCGTTCCGCTTGTTCAGCGGCGTAGGATTTAGATAACATCCCGTCTATCGGAACATCCACCCACTCTGGATCCGCCATATATTTTTCCCGATCCGCGAAGGCGAGTTTTTTCGCCTCGACCATCAGATGTACGCTTTCGGCAGTATTACAGCCTAAGGACTGCAAATCAAAGCGTTCAACCATGTTTAACTCTTGAAGCAAGATATGCCCACTTGAATTGGGGGGCATCTCATAGACTTCATATCCACGATAGTTGACATGGATTGGATCAGCCCAATGTGCATGGAAGTTCGCGAGATCCTCGGCTGTCAAGAGTCCATCATAAGCGCGGCTGAATTCACCGATAGCCTTCCCAATTTCGCCTTTGTAGAACACATCTCTTCCATGTTTAGCGAGTTTTCGGAGTGTCGCACCGAGATTGGGGTTTGCGATGAACTGACCGGCAGGGATGGGGTCACCATCGTTTGTAAAGATAGCGCGCGAATCTGGTTCGGCGGCAAAGCGAGCGTTCTCGCCTTTAAGCCCACCCGCAAGTCTATGACTGACAGGAAATCCTTCTTCGCAGAGCGAAATTGCTGGTGCAAAAACATCCTCTAACTTGAGCGCACCGTAACGTTCGTGTGCGAGGAGCCATGCATCGACGATCCCTGGTACTGAAACGCTTCGCATGCCTTTCATCGGGATCCCGCCATCCTTAAGATAAGTTTCTCGGGTAGCGGCACGCGGTGCGGGTCCAGTTCCATTCACCGCCTCGACCTTCCCGGTTTCTGCCCAATAGATGAGAATAAAGCCGTCGCCACCAAGTCCAGAGCCAGCAGGTTCAACCATACCGAGGGCTACAGCGGTTGCAATAGCCGCATCAACAGCATTGCCACCAGCCATCATTGTCTGAATGCCAGCTTGTGAAGCGAGGACGTGTCCAGAAGTAACCATTCCGTTCCTACCCATCACAGACGGGCGAAACGCTGAGCCGTGTGGAGATTGCATTTTTAATTTTTCCTTGCGGTTCGTTCAGGTGGATTTGGTATTTGATGTTTCTCCCCGTATATCCGCCCTCCATTTCATTACGGGCTGTGCGCTTTAGAAGGGGATGAAAGACTTTAAATTTTCCTTGCGGTTCGTTCAGGTTGGTTTGATGGCTGAAGTGCCTTTCCGTAGATCTGCCTGCTCCGTTGTTGCAGGCTACCCTTTTAAGGTAGGGGGCAAACTGATAACCATTAAGCAAGCATCTTCTTCGCGAATGCTTCAACATCAACTTTTTCGTGTGTTCGAGCGGACTCGTTGCATGCCTCCATGAGTATCCATGTGCCGAGTGTTGTGTCTTGCATCCAGTCCCGATCGGTTCCGTTAGCAATCGCCTGCGCAAACGCATCAAACTGGAGGCGGTCATCTTCTATGAGACCGGCATGCAAATCTTGGAGGGATACATCTTCAATGGTTTCACCGAGTCGGAAGAGTTGTAAGTGTCCTGCATCTCGTCGGAGATCTCCGTCCTCGCCGTGGAAAGTCCAGTGTCCACTCCATCCGAATGGGGCTGTATGCGCTGCCCGCGTTCCTGCATAAGAGAAAGGCGCGCCGTTTGCATATTCCATGAGCGCGTTGCCACCAGCAGTTCCCCACGCTTCAATCTGCCCAAGTTCTGGGTCTCGGCGGTTATGAACATGAGCGGTAACATATTTCGGAAGTCCCTTCGCAGCGACAAGTTGATCGAGTTGGTGACTCGTGCCAGCATGAAAAAAAAGTCCATCGACATAGGCATCGGGTTGTCGAGAGTCTGGACCTGTGTATAAGTTTTGGCGGATCCAGAATCGACACTCACCTGCTAACATTTCACCGATGCCCCCCCCTTCTCGGAGCCATTCCCGCATTTTCGCGGCGGCGGGGTTCCATCGTTTATTCTGTCCTTGGACGAGCATCAAGCCGGGGTTCGCTTTATGCGCGCGTATAATGTCGTGGAATTCTGCTTGGGTCGTTGCGATGGGTTTGACACAGAGGGTATGCATGCCGAGGTTCAGGCTTTCAACAATTAATTTGGCATGGACGGTCGTTGAGGCGTAGATAAGACATGCCTGCGCGTCATGTTTTTCTTCGCCTCAGTGATTGTCGTGTAGATGTGATCGGCGAGGTAGTCGGGGACATCCCCTTCTAAACTTGTTACAGCTTCGCGGGCGGCGGTGAGATTAATATCTACACAGGCAACGGGGTTAAGGCCTTTTGAATTGAGTTGCGCTTGTAGGCGACCGTGCGCGAAATGGGTGCATCCGACATGGATAGTAGGAATCGGCATTCGTGAATCTCCCTTCGTACACCGAATTATAGTAAAGCTATTATACACCCAAAGGTTGGGAAGTTTCCTAACCTCGCCAGTGAAACGGGTGTTTTGTGTTTCTGAGAGTGTCCATGTGTTTTCGGGCTTTACTGTAATAGTAAGAAATTGGAATTAACCGAAAACCATCGTGGAACGAAGTGGAACGGTGCCCAGATTTAATAATTACAAAGCCTCAACGACAGGCGGATTGATGAAATCGTGATATTTCTGCGCTACTTTTCCAACGTTGGCATCGCCAGCATGGATAAGAACACGGAACCGAAAGTGCATCTCTTCACCCTGTTTGAGTGTATAGGAACCATCTTTAGAAGGATCACTTTCGAAAGTACCCCCTCCGAATATATTGCTTCCCATTAGCCCGTAATTGCGTACATGCCAATACGTCGGATAGCGTGGGTTGACAATATGATCGAACACAGCGATACCAACAGGCGTTCCATCAACGACACCAGAATAATCACACCAGTTCGCACGCTTACCCCAAGTTTCTGCCTCATTGAGACCGCCAAAAGCGTTTTCTATCTTCCCACCATCTGAAGCGTTCATCGACGGGTGCACCCGAATGGACATAATACCGCCTTCCTTGGTGTCTCCGAAATGGACATCCCCCTCAGAGGCGATAAAACTGAGATCGAGATCGAGCAGTGCAGCATCTTCAGGGAGGTTGTAGATGCGGAAATTCTGCACATCCGTCATCAGAACCGCTCCTGCCTGAGTCTGCCAACTATTTTGCGTATAAAGTCTACCGACGACAGCTCCACCCTGTTTTTGTGTGAAGCCTTGATGCACGACCCTTCCAGAATTACTGCCTTCACCCCATAAGTCAACATCATTGACTTCGCCGTAGGCGACATAGAGAGAGCGGTGGTGAACGTGGTCCTTTGAGATGTCGCTTGTTTCACCGCGTGTTACTTCGCGTCCGTTTGGACCGAAAACCGGAAAAAAATACGGACGAAACTGCGAGTTTGCGTAGCGAAATGTTGTAAAATGCCGGTCATTGAGTGTTACGGTTATCGTTTCGGCTTCTTCTTTTAACTGAACGCCTGTTTCACCAGCAGTACTTCCTTCCGATAGGGTATAGGTCCGCGATTCACCAGCGGCAAGGCCATTGAGTATCCAGGTTAAGGTCGTCGTACCATCCTCGTCAGCGTAGCACTGTGCTGGAATAGCATCACCGGATGCGACATCTGTTAAGGTGACGGCACGATCGTGGAGTTGACTCACGCCAGGATGGTTGACGTTAACGCTAACAGGGCACCCATCCCGATTGTGAAAACCAGCATCGACAGTAAACGTCGGAAGATTCTGATTCGACATAAATCTCCTTCTTCGTATCTTGGTTCCTCTCAGAAATTCCCTAAGTAGCGAAGGGGATAATCGCTCTGCTTGTAAGGGTATCCATACAGCTTTTAGGTATGGCTATAGCTGTTTAAAGGAGGAACTAAAGGGGTACTTTATCCTATTGATTAGCTTTCCTCAGCGGTTAGAGCGAGGATTCCCTCTTCTTCGCTATTATAGTTCTCAAAGACGCTCATCAAGCGTCCGAGGATAAGAAGGTTACGGATATGCGCACCAGCGTTGACGAGTGCTGTCCGTCCACCTTTGCGGGAAACCGTCACGTTCACAGATACCAACGTGCCGAGTCCACTACTGTCCATACGGGTAACATTCTCGAGGTTAAAGATAACCTTTGGGGAGTCAAAATGCTCCTCCAATTCCTCATTAATTTGCTCTCTAATTTCAGCGTTTGCCGCACCAATCATGCGGCCCGTGGGTCGAATAACGATGACCCCTTCTCTTTGACGAATTTCTGCTAACATCTATTCTCCTTTTTAATTGTTTGCACTATAATCCTGATATAGGATTGAAATTCATGCCCTAAGCAAAAAATGTTTGGTAGATTAATATAGTTGATTTTTGGAATTTTGTCAAATATATTTAGTGCATTTTTATGAACTATCCCGTTTTTAGAACAGGCAATATCTGCTGGATAGAAGCAAAAAAGGCTATTTTAGACCTGCAAAATGGGTTGTTGTCAATCTTTTACGCTGCCCAATTCTTACACAACACTTCTGCCTACTCCAAGATGGTTTCATTTGATGTTTGATCTCTTCATCGCTGAAATCCATGAGCCTTTTCCAAAGTCGAGTATATCCAAATCCTTATCGTCCTTAAAATCATATCATACGTAACATAGAAATTCAACGGCTTTAATTGGACAATGTAGGCACCGATTGTCCGAATCATAGATTTCGAAAATATCGGGGAGAGCACGGATTGAGTGGCGCGCTTGGAAACCGCACCACCCACGTTTGGAAGTGTTATTCAACGCCCTGCGGATGGAGGCGGTGGCCAGTGGAGTCCACGTTGACCTGATAAGGCGCGGTTGGGAGACGGACGGTACTCACGATCGGGTAAACCGACAAGTTTGCCATCTTGGATCCAGTCTTTGTCACCTCCGTAAAGTTCGCTTATTAGGTGGTTTGTCAGGCGTTCGAGTATCTCAGCATGCGCTGGTGAATCGGCGAGGTCGTTCAATTCCCTCGGATCCTCTTCCAGATCGAAGAGTTGACGATGGTTTCCAGTAGCGTAGTAGATAAGCTTGAAGCGTCCCTCATGAATCATCCGAGTCGCGCTGCTGCCTTCACCAATTTCGCCGTACAACCAATCACGCTTTTCGTCACCCACCATCGGTATCCCATCTACAGTCTCTGGGATGTCAATTCCTGCGAGATGAAGCAGCGTCGGCATGACGTCCTGCCATCCGACCAGCCGGTCGTCCACTCTGTGATGTCCTACCCGTTCATCGCCTGCAGTGCCGACGAGAAGCATAGGAACGTTGGCGGAATCCTCATAATAAAGCCGTTTCGCCCACATTCCATGATTTCCGAGCATGTCACCGTGGTCGGAAGTGAACAACAAAATCGTATTGTTCAGGAGTCCTTCCTCCCGTAAAGTGCCAATAACGACACGCAATTGATGGTCGATATGTGTGCAGAGGGCATAAAACGCTTGGCGTGCTGAACGAATCTGATCCTCTGTAAAGTGCTCGTCCTGTTTCTGGCGTGCCTTTAGGGGTAGCGGTAATCGTTCGTTTTGCTTTGCCCATTCACCACAGTATGGCATGTCCACGTCAATATCGCGATACATGTCCATGTAGCACTGAAGGGGTGCCAGAGGCGGATGTGGATGGCAATAGGAGAGGAACCAGAATCCGGGACGTGTTGGGTCGCGGCGTTTGATCATCCGCACCATCTGCTGCGTGCTCCAGTTTGTGACGTGACAGTCTTCAGGGAGATGCCACGGACGGTTGAGATAATCGTTGTTGCACATCCCATGCGCGAATTGTTGTCCCGCATAGCCTCTGTCGCCAAGAAACAGCTCATAGTCGTCAACCACGCCGTGCTGGAGCCTGCCTTCCTCACCGAGTAGTACATCGTCGAAACCGATACGGCTCCGCTGGGGATGGATATGCAATTTACCGACAGCATAGGCTTGATACCCTGCATCCCGGAAGGTCTGTGCGATTGTTGGGAGTCCATTTAATCCCTGCCGGTCGTTGAAAACCCTATCTTTGTGGGTTCTCGTTGTTGTGCCGGTCATCAACGTTTTTCGCGCTGGAACGCAGACAGGACATTCGCTGTAACCTCGCGTGAAGCGGGTGCCGGCACGCGCGAGTGTGTCCAGTGTGGGTGTTTGGATGGCAGGATGCCCATTGACACCTAATAACGAGTTGGGCCAATGATCTGTCGAAATCAGAAGAACATGGGGTTTGTCACTCATCTTAATTATACCTTGCGGGTAAACGAGGTGGTTTCTGCCTTGACGCTTTTCGCTCAAGAACCGCCTGCGTGTTTTTGCTTGGGCATTTCTGCGTATTGTTGCAGGCTACTTTTGTTGTTAATTACACCGTTTGACTCGAACTGCAAGCCTACCTAACAGGTGCGGCAAGTTTAAGAGAAAATCTTTTACCGGTCATAGCGCGCAAAATAGAAGGTTATGAGCGGTTCGTTTGTGTCATTGATGAGGCTATGCCCTGGATTTGACGAAGCTACAGAGACAGCATCACCCGGCATCTGTCGATAAACATTCCTGCTAACAACGTGGATGCCATTGCCTTCAAGCATATACCAGACCTCGTCCATATCAGGACCGTGACCATGTGTATCAGGTGTCTGCATCGCTTCAATCCGGACCACGAGGACTGAATGCAGCGTCACCAAGCCATCTTCCGGGCTGAAGATCGGATGTACCAGATGCGTCCAATGCCCCTGTCCTAACGGTCGTTCGCGGTAGTTCCGTATGAGGGCATCCTTTCGAGGTGCCTCTACGCCATCAGGGAGCACCTCTTCCAACATCAGGAATTCCAACGGTGCGCCATCCGGATTTTCCAAGACGTGATTGAGTCCGGGAGGCACGAGGATTGCATCGCCTTCCCCGACCTGCTGTTTCAGGTTTCCTGCCTCGAATATACCAGAACCCTCAACGATGTAAAAAATAAGCTGTCGATCGTCAAGTGCTGTGGGAACTGAAGCGATCTTCGGTTCAAGGTAACATCGGGAGAAACTGTCAACATACCTTAGGATTGCTCCCTCTGTGTCTGCGGCGTCCTCTGTCCTTTTACTAAAGATCTCGCGTTTAATGATGTTGCCGTGCGTTAAACTTGAAGGGCTCTGTAACCAATGTCGCATATACATTATGAAGTGCCTCCGGTGTATATCAATTGGGTGAACAACGCTCGTCAAATTCGATTCGCATTATCTTATCAGAAGTTATGACAATTGGCAAGGGAAAAAGTTTCAATGGCAATCGGTAGTTAGCAATCAGTAGTCAGCAAAGAGACTGCCTGTGGCAGCTCGGAATTATGGGAAAACCCAACGGCTCTGTTCATTATATCTGCATCACTATGGTATTTGTTAAATAAGGCGAATCAAATTCTGTCATGCAATCTGCGTTGCATCCCGGTACCGGAAAAAGGCGTACCGATAGCGGTTTGTTTAACCGTATGGAGAGCGTGGCGACATCCTTCAGAATAGAAGTTATTTGGGATGTTGAAGCATCGCCGGGTATCGGAATGGTGTCCAATCCCGTCCCGCAGACGGTGGAATAGAGGAGGAGACTGTCGAGGTTAAAATAGCCCGCTTCGCTGCGCTTTCCCAAACCTACATCTTCAAGGACAGGGAGCATCAATCCCGAATATCCACAGAGCGGTAGTGCGAGGGATCGAAGTGTTCGCGTTAAACCTGCGGCAACCGTTAACGTGCCGCGCTCGCCAAAGAGACCGGGTAATTGCGGCTCCATCGCATGGGCGATGCTCTCTTCACCCATAGGTGCGGGTGACACGTCTATGCCGACAAACTTCACTCCCCACTCCTGTGCCAAGGTTTCTGCGAGTGCGACAATCTTCTGTCCTTCGGTTTCCATGAGGGTCTTCAGATTTTGTAAGGCAATCTCCAAATTAGGGGCATCTGTAAACGCCTGTTGCACGAGATCCGCCGCCTGCCATCCGATACCAAAGTTAGTTCTGGTGTCGTGCCAGAATGCCGCTGGGAAAAAGGGTGTGTTTGGTGGGCAGTTCATCAATGCAGCAAAACGGAGGTTCCCGTAGCCAGCATCAGTTCGACGCGCAATCTGCTGAATGACTTCAGCAGTGCTTTTCGCTATCTCCGATGCGACCTTTCCGGCTTGCGTCGTAAGGGTAACGGTCGCGAAAATTATCTCGCTCTGGACAATTACATCGGCGATACGAGCAATATGAGCTTCGGTATGTCGTTTTTCCGGTAGGATCGTTCCTAAGTTAAGAAACTCGATGCCTAATGCCCGGGCATCGGATTCCAATTTGAGAATTGTATCCATGTCCCGGGGTTCGTCCCAAATTTGGCAACTGACACGGGTTGTTTGTACGTCGTAACCGTTCGCCTCGAAATAGGTGTGACAGGCAACGTTAAATTTTGCCGCCCGTTGAAGTTGGTATGGCGAAAAAGGGAGTGGAATGCCTGTGGTAATCGTTCGGATTTTCATGTCGCTCGTATTATATTAACCTATCAAGCAGGATCTTCGCCATAGAGTCCGATGTGCCGATAACGCTCATGTCTTTGTTGGATCAGTTGTTGCGGGGTCATCTGCATCAATTCATTGAGATGCTTACGGACTGCGCGTTTGACGTTGCGTGCAGCGGCTTCCGCATCTCTGTGTGCACCGCCAAGGGGTTCACGAATAATTTGGTCAATGATCTCTAACTTAAGCAGATCTGGAGCAGTGGGTTTATAGCCTTCGGTCGCTTCAGGTGCGTGTTCGCCTTTATCCTTCCACACGATGCCGCTACAGGCTTCAGGAGGCGCGACGCAGTAGACGGCGTACTCCATCATCAGGACACGATTTCCAACAGCGATTGCCAAAGCACCGCCACTGCCACCTTCGCCGATAATGACAACAAGGATTGGAACGCGCATCAGCATCATCTCAGCGAGGTTCTCAGCGATCGCCATGGCCTGTCCATACTCTTCGGAACGCAGATCAAAGTGCGCGCCTGGTGTATCAATAAAACAGATTAAGGGTCGGTTGAATTTATCTGCTAACTGCATCAATCGTTTTGCCTTGCGGTATCCCTCCGGATGCGTGTATCCGAAATTCATCTCCTGTCGCTCTTCGAGGTTCGTGCCTTTCTGCTGTGCGAGGTAAACAACGGGGTGTCCATCAAACCACGCGAAACCCCCAACGAGGGCACGATCGTCGCCGTATAGTTTATCGCTATGGAGCTCAACGTGTTCTTCGAAAAGCGCGTTAATATAGAAGGGCGCTTGCGGACGTTGCGCATGTCGCGCTAACCGTACTTTATCCCAGCGACTTAAATTTTGGAACATTCGTTTTGTGAGGGTATCCACATTCTGCTTGAGTGCTGCAACACCCTCCGTGATGTCTAACTCAGGATGCGTTTCCGAGAAAGCATTCAGTTGGGAGAGATGACGTTCCAATTCAATGAATGGCTTTTCAAATTCTAACTCTGTTGTGTTCATATTTTGATTCCGTTACACTGTGATGATGTTCATGCCAGTGCCTGAAAGGGCGCGCTTATAAAGCGCGCCCACAAGACAGTGGTATTAACCTGATTGTTTTACTTCCTTACGAAGACCGACCCAGACACAAGCTCCCATACCTAATAACACGATTGCGAAAGGGAAACCCGTCGCGAGGGAGGCAGCCTGTAGCGATTTCAGTCCTCCACCAAGTAGCAGGGCAATGGCAACTAAGCCTTCCGCAGTACACCAGAAGACACGTTGTGGGACAGGGGCGTCAACCTTACCGCCTGCCGCGATGATGTCAATAATCAAAGAACCGGAGTCAGATGAGGTAACGAAAAAGATAATCGTTAAGGTCATAGCGATACAGGAAAGGAGGGTTGTCCACGGGAGACCTTCAAACATTTGGAACAGGGCAAGTTCGTAATCATAGGTCTCAACTTTTTCGGTTACGCCCGTGTAACCCTCGGTGAGGAACTGGTGGAGAGCAGTGCCACCAAACGCACCAAACCAGATTAAACATAGTAGTGTAGGCAGAAGAAGCACAAAGATGACGAATTCACGAACTGTACGTCCTTTTGAAATGCGAGCAATGAAGGTGCCGATGAATGGTGCCCAAGCGATCCACCATGCCCAGTAGAACGTTGTCCAATCGTGAAAGAAGGCGGTATCCTCGCGCCCGATCCAGTTGCTGAGTGGCACAATCTTCATGACATAGGTACCAATCCCAGAGAAGAAACTGCGAAAAATGTAGAGGGTCGGACCGAGAATGATAACAGCCAAAAGCAACACAAATGCGAGAATTATGTTGAACTGGCTGAGACGTTTGATACCGACATTAATACCTGTCATCACCGAGATCAGTGCGATGGCTGTAATCCCTACAATCAACAGGACCATCGTGAGGTTGTTCGCTGGTATTCCAAACAGATGGTTGAGGCCAGAAGTCACCTGTTGTACACCTAAACCGAGAGAGGTTGCGAGTCCAAAAATACCTGCGAATATGGCAAAAGTATCAATGACGTGTCCGGGCCATCCCCAGATCCTGTCACCGAATACAGGATAAAAAGCGGATCGGATAAGGAGCGGCAAACCTCGGTTATAAGCGAAAAACGCGAGGGCGAGTCCAACAACACCGTAAATCGCCCATCCTTGTAATCCCCAATGGAAGACCGTCGTTGCTATACCCAAGGAAGCCGCCGTTTGAACCTTGGCATCTGAAATATCGGGAACGTTTCCAGCGGTGTAGACCGTCTCTGGGTCGTAAACTGTTTCTATCCCCAGCGGCGAATAGCTACCCCCCTGAAAATAGGTAACCGGCTCCGACACACCAAAAAATAAAAGCCCAATGCCCACGCCTGCCGCAAAAAGCATAGCAAGCCATGTTAAGTAGGAATACTCGGGTTTGGCATCTGCGCCCCCGAGGCGGACTTTGCCGAGTGGTGAGAACGCCACAACAAGGCAAAAGATAAATACTAAGTTAGTGGTGATCATGAATAACCAGTCGAGGTTCGTAGTGAGCCAGACCCTGATATCCCCAAAGAGTTTTGTTGCCCCTTCTTGAAAGACGAGAGCCCCGACGATGAAAACGATGATTGCGATACTGGAAATAACGAATACAGGTGTGAGGTAAATCTCTAAACCAAATAACTTCTTATGCTCCCTTTCCTGCATATACTGGGATTGTTTTCCTTCTTCGTGCATTTTCAAAATTCTCCTCTTAGAGTTGAGTTAGCGGTTTTGAACCGCGCACGGAGCAAGGCGCACTTACAACGCGCGCCTACAGTTGAAGGTCGCGTAACCGATTAGAAATAGTAACCAAAGTTGAAGTTAAGTCGCCAATGCCATACGTTATTTCCGTTGGCACCCACGTGACTAACCCCTGTCAGGATATTTCCGTAATCATCTCCCGTATTACCGACAAAAAAGTTGCCGTTGGAGAGTGCAAAATCACTATAAACATACAATGCGCCTAAGATTGTCCAACTTGCACCGAGCGTTACGAGTGTGCTGGCGTTGTAGTCATCTACAGTTTTGAGGATGGTGCTCCACTCCGCATAGGGTGTAACGCTGTCAACCCATGAGATACTTGAGGCATCTATACCGCCATAACGCAGGGAAAGGGCAGGGATTAAGCCTTTAGACGCGACGGGCCATGCGAAGTCGTAAGCCCCCATCGGAATTAGATCACCGGTCCCCCAAGGCGTTTTATCCGTGATGTTATGCGCGTAATAAGAGAATTGTGGAAAGAGTGTGAAGTCCGCGAACGAGATTTTCGCGTGGGTGGAGACGGCGTAGTGGTTCCCACCATCATCATTTCCAACATTTGTCCCTTTCAACAATCCGTATTGCAGCGACACACCGACATCCGCAATGTTCTCAATTGCGTAGATGGCGCGGAGATTAAGTTGATGTTGCTCATCAAACCCATTTTCACCGGCACCCCACTCGACGTTTCCTTTGGCATCGGCTTTTTCTTCCCATTTGACAATGTCATAACTATATCGCGAACTCGCCAGACTGCCATACTGTATCAGCTGAGGGTCGGTCATAGGGTAATAGCCTACATCAAGCGTCAGTTTATCAAAGGTATCGTTCCATCTGATCCCTAAGTCCATATCGTCGGCGAGTCCGACATAAAAATGCTGATCAAAAAACCAACTCGTCGAAACGCCGTAGGCGGTCGGACCGAAGGGCACCCGCACAATACCCGCTTTAATTGTGCTGGAATCACTAAGTTTATATCCTAACCATGCGGTGTGTATCATGCTGTAGCCGTCATACCATCGGTATTCAAGCCTACTAATAATGTTGTTATAGTCCAAGTCAGCGTTGAGCCGGAATATCTCAAGGTCAACATCCCCAATCTTTTCGCCTCGAGGATGCGGGTTGTCGTCATCACCGTAAGCACCGTAGGCGTAGTTTACACGCATTGCGCCGCCGACTTTAATGGGACTCTTCTTGGGTGCTGGAGCCTCAACGGCTTCTTCCGTCCCTTCGGTTGTATCAGCAATAGCAAATGGAGAAATGATGAGTAAAAGTGTAAGACTAAAAGCAAAGAAAAACTGATGTTTCCGAGTGTTCATAGTATTCATAACAAAGGTTTACAACCTCCTCTTTGCATACTTCTAAATTTTATGCCTCGGTTAAAATGCCCTCCAATTATGGTAACACAGGTTGCTACCTACAAGATGTAGGCAGACAGCATTTCTAATCAAGGAAGGCTTACAAACTTCATATTTTCACATGAGTTAATAATAAATATTATCAGAAATCTTATTTTTCAGTCAAATTTTAAATGATATAAAGTCAATCACAATCAGGGTTTATACGTCGGTTAGATTGAGGCATATCTTTTTGAATTAAAATAACAATATAATAATATCCTGAACAAACTTTTCCGCTTTTTTCTCTCAAGATATGGAGTGATGAAATACAAAAACTCGCCCACAATCAAATTGTAGGCGAGTTAGATAGATTCTATTGCATCTGCCCCATACTTTGCATCATCGCAAAGGTCTGTATCAACTGCCTGAAGTCGCCGAGAGCAAATAGTAGTTTTGCACCGATTCCGTCTTCCTGTACTTTGGCGGAAAAACCGATGCTATAGTTTTCAGGCAAATTCATAAGCATTCCTCCCATCATTTGCAACGCTGCAGCACCATTCGGGTCCGCTACCTTCGCAATAACAGGTAAGAGACTTTTAACCAGAGTCATTGGAGAAATAGCAAAAAATAGGTTACTCTCCAAGCCTAAGGTCGTGACCAGTTTTTTATAACTCGGTTCTTCAGAGAAATCAGGCGCGGTACCGACTCCCGCCCTGTTATCCAAAACTGTTTTCATGAGTTCCTCACTGCCTATTGCCATGAGTAAATAACCGTCGGTAAAAGCATAGTACCAGTGCCATTCGTTAGGCATCAAGCCAGCGACTTGGGGCGGCATCTCTCCGAAACCGGCACCAAAATTGGGAAAGACGTAACTCTTGATTTCAACACCGTTGTGCATTGTGGATTCACCATGATGCGCGTCCCGGTACATTTCAAGATTGGGAACAGCGTCCCCCATCATGCTTTGAGCGAGTTCCATTGAATCTTGAAGCTGTTTAATCAACGACTTTTCCATATATGTCCTTGCCTTCTGTTCATTTTTCAGTCCATAGACAAGCAAATAATCTGGGATGATGCTATCGTTAAAATTGGCAGAGAAAGACCATTCTTCGGCAAGTGCGCTATAAAAATCTTCCATCTGTTTGGTAAGAGACGCGAGGAGTTCAGTCTGTTCCGGGTTAGATTCTCGTGAAAGTAACTTCAGCCAGAACAGGTTCATTTCAATCATCAATTCCGGTTTACCCTGAAATGCACCATTCATAAACGCCAGACTTGGGAGTTCGCCCAAGAGGGTCAACTCGTCGGGAGCCAGCCCTTTTAGCGCGTTCTGAATGCCGCCATTGCTCTTGAACCTCAGGAATGGAGAGAGTTTTACATCGGTGCCTTCCACTTCAAGTGTCGCACTCAGAGATATGAGTTGCTCAAGCACATCTATCGTACCAACAAATATGCTTTCAAAGAAGGGGGCTGCCGCCATCGCTGCAGGATCGCTTTCAAGACTATCCTGCAGCGCTTCCGATTCATTCTTAAGTGCCGCGCTCACGATCGGCACGACTGATTCAAGGTCAAAGTGTACTGCGAGCTGCGCGGTCCCCGCTGAAATATCGGTAAGGAATGCCTTATAATCTGGATTGCTTGTGACAGCTGGTTTCGTTTTGTTATAGGTATCAATAACGTTTTCACAGACTTCAGGAGATCGAGAAAAAACGAGGGTATTCTCTATAATAGCGAAACTGCCACCCCCGCCAGCCGCGTTCCAGTAGGTTACACCATTATATTCCGTCGGGGCACTCCCCTCACTTTCGGCGTTGATCACCTGCTGCATAGCGGCGGGGTCTATGAGATGCACGGTTGCGGAGAGATCAGGTGGACTCAAGGAGGTCATGAAGATTGCGAAATCTTGGTTCAAATCCAGACCGATTTCTTCCAATTCGGCAAGGTTCTCAAAGCCTGCACCAAAGGCGTCTGCTAAGATTGCGGCGATCACTTCAGGGTTTTCAGTGGTCGGCATCAGATCCGTCGTCAACATGTTAACCCGATCGTTTAACGCATTCAAACTGGGACAATAAATAATTCCAGCTGTGTGTTCCGGTATCAGATGTAGCACACTGCTGCCCGGGATCTCCACCATTGGCATTACTTCTTCAGGTTCAGTTTCACGATGCGTTTCCTCTTCAACCACTTCTGATTTTTCGTGTGCTTCCTCCAACGGCTCGTCGTGTTCATCAAGATCGTGCGCTTCGGTGTGTGATTCTTTATGTTTTTCTTCTGATACTTGTTGTTCTGCAAGGACTTCAGCGGGAGTTGGAACTGAAGCGGGCTGTTTCGCGCTGCATCCAACGAATACAAACGTTGACAGTAACGCTAATGCAATAAGGGATAAAGACCAACATCTCTTCATCGTCAATTTCTCCTGAGGTGTGGGACGACCTATCGGTGTATCCTCACCAGATTTATAATATTAATTTTGGGTGTTTGATATTTTTTCTTGAAGTGCATCAATTTCCTCATTGGAAGCCAACACACCGATTTCGACCTCGTAGTGCCTGCGACCACCAGGTTCAATATACTGTAGAGCCCCACGTTCACGTTCCTTCGCCCTGCCTTCCACCCCGCAATTCGATGGTTCTAAACCGAAGACATAATTTCCTTCACCACACATTTTCCACTGAACAAAGTGTGGAAATTGCGTCTTGTGGTAGCGTACCGATACGCCGATGCCTTGACCACCGTTAAAATTGCGGTTTACAAGCGCGACGTGGATGTGGTTATCAATATCTGGCTCCATTTCGTGATAGAAAACTTGTTCTTGGTAATCGACGGTTGGTGGTTCGCAGAGATTATAGTTGTTAAGGTTTGTGGCGGCTTGTTCGTCACGCGGTGTGACCTGTGAGGAAGGAGCAAGCAGTTCACTGTCTTGCGTAAGAATTGGAAATCCAACATTAATATGGAAAAGGTACATGTGTGGTGAATCTTGGTATCCCAAGTTTTCGACAATATCCTCGATATGCAACGTACGCGAGCCTAACTCGGTCCAAATTCTACGAGTGCGAATGAGATTTTCGCCCAAAGCGGCGGTTTCTTTCACTTTGCCTTGTGCCCATAGCATATAGCGCTGTCCTTCCCACCGGCTGTCGACCCAAACGTTCTTGGCGGGGAGATACGAGACTCTACCGTGAAGCCCCAATGCCTCATCGTCATCTTCGCCCGGCACACCGACTTGTCGCATACCGCAGGTTGTCAACAAGCCACCGTAAAAACCGCGTAGCCAACCGAGCCCATCCGGTTCATAGTGTGCGGGACTGACATCGCCCGTACTCGAACGCCAGCAGAGAGGGATGCCCTGATATTCTGCATAAGAGACATCTAAACCACGACTCGGCAACACGGTGAAATTGAGACCACTACCGGTTCGGAAGTCGATAGCGTCAACGCCCTTTTCGTTGCCGTCTGTGAGTTGGTACATTTTGGCATGGGCAATTTGCGATACATCTCCGACGTGGCGAAGTAGTTGCATTCTGTCATACGTTGCTCCATATAAGTTTATCAAATTGAGATTCCCCTTTCTGGTGCAGCTCGATCGTTTCGATTCAAGGGCGTTATTCAAGTCTATAGAAGAAGATGGATTAAACTTTCTGTATTCCGTTGCTGGGAAGAATTATAGCATACATCGAAAAAAAAGGCAAGATTTTCGTTTCAGTGTGGATAGGAGGAATCATGTGAGGCAGTTCATTATCTCAAGCAATTTTAGTTGTCCTGACTTCGGGTTTATGGTATTCTTAATACCTGAAGTTGCTTTTAGATGTGCAAAAGGAAGTGGCTAACTGGGTTATTCAACGACGTGAAGATATTCATGAAGGACGGAACAATAATGCTTAAGTTTAGTGAATTGAAGCAGGTCCCACTACGTGAAATATGGCAACATGAAGCAAGCGACTTTACCCCGTGGCTGGCGGAAAATATTCAGAAGTTGGGAGACGCGCTCGGAATGGATCTTGAGCTCGTAGATAGAGAGGCATCTGTTGGAGATTTCTCTCTTGATCTTTTGGCACAGGATTTAGGAAGTTCAAGAACGGTCATTATTGAAAATCAGTTAACCCAAACCGATCATGATCATCTTGGCAAGCTTCTTACCTATGCTGCGGGTTTCAATGCTTCAACGGTGGTGTGGATTTCGGAGACGGTTAGGGACGAACACCGTCAAGCACTGGAATGGTTAAATCAGAGAACGGATACAGAGACGCAGTTTTTTGCTGTTGTGGTAGAAGTTCTAAAAATTGACGATTCAAATCCTGCCCTTGAATTCAAGCTCATTGTCTCGCCCAATGAATGGCAAAAGTCCAAGAAACAGAAACCTTCAACTGCAATATCGCTAAGCAGCGAGAGAAGTGAGAAATATAAATCCTATTTTCAGGTGCTTATTGACGAACTTAGGGAAAAGTATAGGTTCACTGGGGCACGTCTTGGACAGCCACAAAATTGGTACTCTTTCTCGTCAGGAATTCGAGGGATTAGTTATGGAGCTCGGTTTTCACAAGGCGGTAAGGTAATGGCGCAAGCATGCATCTATCAAAAGGAATGTAAAAACAGAATCGAACTCTTTGATACGTTGGAAAAACAAAAAGCGGAGATTGAATCCAATTTTGGCAGCCCACTTAAATGGGAACGCAACGCCGAGAAACAGGAAACATTTATCAGAATATATTGTGACGGAAGCGTTGAGTCATCTGACAGTGAATTAGAAGAGATTAGAAAGTGGCACGTTGAGAATTTGCTGAAATTCAAAAAGGTATTTACGCCTGAAATAGAACAAGCTCTGGAGATACTCAATTCCAGCGAAGGAGAAGAGTCATGAAAAAAATTACGGAGATGAACCCGGCTGAATTCCGCGGGTTGCTACATACCCTTGTTAACGAGGAACTCTTCAAATCACAAGAACGACTTGCCGAATTGCTGGCGAGAAATGGCACTCAGGAGGCACTGGCGGCAGAATTCTTTCATTTTCACGGCGACACTGAAGATCTCGGGTTTTGGTTTGAGGAATATGAGGAAGATCCACTTAAAGGGCTCGACCTACATACACCACTTGCTAAAGAACTCAAGAGGCAACGCGAGTACATCCTCGCCAATCGGAAGACAACTCTTGAAGAGCGAATCCATAGAAGAATGGGGGTCTATCTAAAAAGCGACCCTATGCCGGGCAAGAAGATTATTGAATTGCCTCCTGACGAGTTCCGCGAACTGCTCCGTGACCTCGTAACCCAAGAGATTTTTGTCGTACGCGAACGGATCGCGGCGTTGCTTGAACAGAATGCCTCCATGGAGCAGTTGGACACTGCATTTCGTGAGTTTTTCGTCGCTTACGAACTCTTAGAACTCGCCTTGGAAGATTATCATTACGATCCGGATGAAGGGCTGGAAATGCATCCTGAATTCGCAGAGGAGTTGGACCGGCGCATAGAAGATTACAAAGCGGGCAGGGCTAAATTGATTCCAATGGAAAAAGTTTTCAAAAAGTTGGGAATAGAGTGACAATGTATATGTTAACAATGGACTCACGGGCTGAATCGGATTTAGCGCGTTTATCCCCTACAGTAGCTCGGCTGGTTCGCAGGAGGCTGGAGCGGTTATGTCAAAATCTCGACAATGAACATCACAAGGCACTGAAAGGTAAACACAAAGGAAGGTTCAGTTTAAAAATTGCCAAACATTATCGGATCATCTATTCATTTGATAAGAACATCAGAGAAGTGACTGTTCACCAAATTGGACACCGTAGTAGGATTTACTGAGACCTGAAGGAAATAGAGACTAATTCATGATTGAAACCATCAAAAACAGAATCGAGCAGATTGTTGAACAAGCGTGTGCCGCGGATACCAATATCTTCGGTTACGACATTTGGACACATCATATCCTACCAGTCATTCAAAACGCAAAACAACTCGCCCCACGCTTTGATGCTGATCCCGAAATTGTGGAACTCGCGGCATTACTCCATGATTATGCCAGTATAAAGGATAAAGCACTTTATGCAGAGCATCACATTCATGGTCCGATTGAAGCAGAGAAATTGCTTAAGCGTTTCGGCTATCCAAAAGAGAGGACAGAAGCCGTCAAGGACGCGATCGCAACACATCGAGGGAGTGTAAAAGTAGAACATCGGAGTGCAGAGGGGGCATGCCTCGCGAATGCCGATGCTATGTCTCATATTGAACAGGTGCCTTCGCTTTTATACTTGGCATACATTCATCACGGAATGGGAATTGATGAAGGTAGACTATGGGTCAAAGCAAAACTACAACGGAGTTGGCAGAAATTGAGAGAAGATGTCCAAGACATTCTTAGAGACACATACGAAGCCGCGTTGAAGGTTCTTTGACGAGAAATTTCATATAATTTGCCCATGTCTTGCATAAACTCTATGACTATTGACAAGGTTCACTGGTTTCTTGATCTCTTTGATAAGCTCGGCATCACAGTTTGGATTGACGGTGGGTGGGGTGTTGATGCCTTATTAGGTGAATGCACCCGAGAGCATCAAGATCTGGACATCATGATCTCGTGGGAAGATTCAGCAATACTCACGGAGACTCTTTTCACTCTCGGTTTTGCTGATGTCTATACGGATGACCGCAAAGATCGGAACTTTGTGATGGGACATCAATTGCACGGAAGAATTGACTTCCATGTTATTGAGCTTACCGAAGAAGGTGGCGCGATCTACGGTCCCGGTGAGATTGATTGGGTTATCACCGAATCGGAGTTGAACGCTGTGGGTGTTATCGGAGGACGGGAAGTCCGGTGTCTATCGGTAGATTACCAAGTGCGTTCACATGTTGGCTACACGTTGCAGGATACAGACTTTGCAGACCTACGCGCATTACATGAGAGATACGGGGTTAAGTTGCTCCCCGAGCAGATTAATGCTTCCAAAAAAGGGTGACAACACCAGCGATCATCAAAGCGATAGACCACAACAGATCCAAATTAAACCACGCTTTGCGAAGCAAGGCAAGTCCTATCACCTCGTAAACGATAACCGCCACGATCCCCGTCACAACGAAAAAACTGAGAGTATGTACCCCGACAGCCGATAGTAACATCACCGCGTTATCAGCCATACTTGCGGGTGCATGATGCATGTGTGCTGACGCTTCGGCAGCAGGTGTGCGTAACAAAAGCGGCGCCAGCATCAAACCCGCCCCGTGAGCGGATGCCATCAAGAAGGACCAAATCGTTAAGTCTTTGAAGTTAACACGCATCCCTACCCATTTTGGATGCCGCGCGCGGAAAAACTTGTACAGACCAAAGCCGAACAACACAGTTGCACAAGCGATACGAAGGACGCCTTCTGGGAGTTGTTGCTGTGCCAAAGCGATGACGAAAACCACAACTGCGATAGATATGGCGTGCCCAAGTGCCATCGGGAAGAGCGCACCGATAACTGCACTTCTCCGCTTTTCTTGCATACCCAATGCGACAGCAAAAAGCCATCCCATCCCCGGATTAATACCGTGAAATACGCCGAGGAGCGTATAGCTTAACCATGAAACAGTATCCATAAAAAAATATCTTTCCAGTGATATATAAGGGTGCGACAAGAAAACTTGTGCACCCTGTTTTTAAACGGTATTGTAGTGACAGGCGCACTTCGGGAATGAGATTGGAAATCTCCCCAAGGCACCCATCAGGAATACCATTCGATTCTTATGAGTAGCAAAAGGTATCGGAAGAACTGTCTCCGCCCTGCAACCGAATCTGATGGGCGCGGCTCTCGCCGAAGTCTACAAAGAAGTCGGGATCCAATTCCAATCCGCCGTCTTCTCCGTTCACATCCGCCTTCACCATCCATCCGTTTGCGCCATCCGGGTAGAACTGATTGTCCCATGCGACGTAGAGGGAATTGGTGAAGTAAAGGCGTTTGCCATCGCGGCTCAATTCAACCATCTGCGGACCGCCACTCACAGGTCCAGCCGCCGGGTGGGGATGCGATTTTGTAATCCCACCTATTTCGAGAGTCCCTGTATGCTTCGGATTAAATGGATCCGAAACGTCGTATTGCAACATCTCGCCAGTGCCCCAACAGGAGACATACAGGAAGCGGTCATCCAATGAGAGGATGTGGTCAGTGACAAGGGGAGGTATCATCCCAATATCTTTCAAGGCAGGCGGTAAATCATCCGGATTTTCTGGTACTTGTGCGGGAATATCAATAATCTTTTGAATCCCCCAATCGTCGCCGTCTTTGTACCACGTCCAAATGGAACTCGACAGATCGTTCATATTGAGCACGGCATTGACGAACCCATACGCTTTGGTCGGATCGTGTGCCGGACGTAACTCCAAGATCATCTGATAATCATCGCCCAAGTCCAAGGTCTGGATGTTTTTCCGATGCCGGATGTCCCAGATATGGATCTTATGACCGAATTTGCGCGCCCCTAAATCTTCAAGGCTCACCCCGTTCTCGATCATCGCTGGCGTGCCCCACTCACTGGTAACGGCAATGTCGTAACCCAAGTGCCACCAGAAATCATAGGACAGGGATTGAGGACCGCGTTCTACTTCCCACTGGCCCAGAATATTGAAGTTGTAGTGATCCATGAGGAAAATACCCCCGGGTCCTTCTTCTGAACCTGCTGAAGCCAAAGCACTGACATAAATGCCTTCGGGACCACAATGGACTGTATGCGGACGGGTATATCCGGAACGCGACTCAACTTCACTGGCATCCAACGTTTTAATGAGTTTCGGTGCCTTTGGGTTCTCCTTGACATCAAGGATATAGATATGAGAACCGCGCAGTGCTGGCACAACGAGGTAACGCCGTTCTACATAGGGGTGTGGTGCGTAGGGGCAGAGTGCTGCACTACACGCATTCCAACCGAAGTGGTGGATTTCATCACGAACACCGAGCTCCAGCCTATGGACCATCTGGCCGTAGGTGTCAGACGCTTTGTTGAGGTCAACCACACACATAGCGTCGGGGTTGCCGTCATCTCTCGGGGCAGCGACATAGGCGACATCTTCAATTGGTGCCTCAATCGCCATCTTTGGGGACGGATAAAAGGTCGGATCGGGTCTCCACTGTTGTAACAAAGTTATTTCTCCTTTTTAAGGGTTGTTGATTATTGGTTATCAATATCGTTTTGTGCACGGTCGAGCCAGCCAGGCAGTTTGATGCTCTCAGAGAGTTTCCACGCAGTTAAGTAGAGTGAAGCCGTCCAACGTACTGCTTCACGCGCTTGATCATTTGTGAAATCAACCAATGCGGGGGTCGGGTCTTTCAAGTTTTGCCAGTCACCGGCAAGCTCGTAAACGCCGCCTACGAAAAGGATTGGGAATCCGATATTAATATGGAAGAGGTACATGTGGGGTGAATCTTGGTATCCCAAGTTTTCGACAATGTCCTCCAAGGCTGTATAAGAAGATGGCTTGAACTTTCTGTATTCTGTTTCTAAAATGGAATTATAGCACGCATCCAAAAAAAAAGCAAGTTTTTCGTTATCGCATTCAGAGCGGTTTAGTTTTCCGTTTTCGCGCTGATAGCACTGAATTTTCGGTTGTTTCCGTTTCAGTTCAGTGCTATTCTTAATATTGGTGAGTTTTTATTTTCAAAAGAAAGGAGAGTGGGCTTTTATGATCGATTTACCCAATATAATGCCAGACGCTGTTTTCGATTTAGAGGAACTCAGTTGTGGCGACCTGATTATCGCGTTACTCAAATCGATGCGCTCTCTTAAACCTGGACAAGTCGCACAAATCCGCGCAGTGGACCCAGGGGCACCTGTGGACATCGCGGCATGGTGTAACATGAAAGGCAACGAACTTCTCGCAGATTGTTGCGGGGCGGAGAGTGCCTATTTTTATATTAAGAAAGGAAACAATTCCTAATGGCTAAACTGATGATCAGCATCACACACGCGAAGGATAACACGGACAAAGCCACTGTTGGTTTTGTTGTTGCAAACGCCTCCGTGGCATCTGGCGTGGAAACGGTTGTATTTCTCAGCACAGAGGGGGTATACCTTTCACAAGACGGTTATGCGAATGATATTCACGAAGAAGGGTTCGCACCTCTACAGCAGCTCATGTCAGATTTTGCCGAAGTCGGTGGGATAATCTGGGTCTGCTCCCCTTGCTTCAAAAAGCGCAATCTTGATGAAGACAACCTTGTTGAGAGTGCCACAATTGTCGGCGGCGCAAAAGCCGTTGAATTTCTGACCACGGGTGGCTCATGTATCAGTTACTGATTTTCGGTGAAGGACTTCCTACCTACTGAGGTAGAAACTTCCTTATGGGATGGGTTTCATCCCAAATTGGATAGAATTTCTAACGCGAGCTTGCGAGTTATGTCAAGGTGCTGAAAAGCCGAGCCTACTCCGTGTGAGTATACGGTATTTTCTGCGAAATATAGACTGTTCGGCAACACTCTCAAGCCTAAAATCTCAAGTGAAAATTTCCTGCCACCGTGGAGCGGTTTGTGAAAACCTATTCATCTAATCTCTCATAGGCACTGTTTTCTGTGGCAGGATCTCACTTGTGATATCTCGTCTAACTCGTAACCTAATGGGATTCATGAGTCCGCGTGCGCTAAAAACCTCTTGAAATCATTCCAACGATTTTACCTTTATAACATTATACCCTTTCAACGGAAAATACCATGCGAGAAGAAGATTTACAAGCACCAGATAGCCTTCAGACGCCCCATATATGCGAAGGCGGGAATCTTGACTGTGGCTCCGGGTTATTGCTGCTTATTCGCAAATCCATGGAAACAGTACCCGACGGTGAAGTCTTAGAAATCCGTAGCACAGAAATTAGCGTTAAAGAGGACCTCCCGGCGTGGTGTAGGATGACGGAAAATCCTTATCTTGGATGGCGGCCGGCAGCCGAACACAATAAATACTTCGTGCAGCGCGGTGAAGCCGAACAGGCGGCAGATATCGCCTATGAGCAGGCGCGAGACTACCGGTGGCAAACACGCATTCACTGGGACGGCGGGATGCAGACAAAAGTCTTCTGCCGAAACCATTCTTGGTCAGTCGGACAGCCTGCAAGCTTTGATGTGCGGGATACAGCACCGAGCGCGGTAGAGTATGTCCTTGGCGCACTTGGATCCTGTTTAGCGATGGGCTTTCAGATTCGGGCATCGCAGCAGCAGGTAGAGATTGAAGAACTCGAGATTACGTTAAGCGGACAGATCGACAATATCTTTGTCTTTCTCGGCACGGAACAAGGCGGACATAGCGGTTTCAAGGAAATCAGTGGGACACTCTATGTTGCATCAGACGCGGATGACGAAGTTTTGGAGTCGCTTTGGGCGGAGACACTGGCGGCTTCACCTGTGACGAATACACTCACACAAGATGTTAATATTGATGTTGATCTGCGCGTAATTTAGATCTGCGCGTAATTTTAAAGAAGGGATCCCGATGATTGAAACCGTGACCTGCGCGCATTGCACGAGAGATACGGGGTTAAGTTGCTCGATGGGCAGAGTAAGGATCAAGATAAACATATAGGAGGTTAGCACATGAAAAATTTACCACAGTTCCCCGTGACTGTCGTTGGGAGTCTCCCCCGCTCCCGGGCGGTTTCGCGGGCATTACGAAACAGACAGAGGGGACGGATTGCAGATGATGACTTTAATGCCATCGCAGATGAAGCAGTGCTTGAAAGTCTGGAATTGCAGGAAACAACAGGGGTCGATATCATCACCGATGGTGAACAACGCCGCGACAATTTTTATTCCTTCATCACTGAATGTATTGACGGTATCCGGTTGATGACACTCGCCGAGATGCTCGATTATGTCGAAGACAAAGCGGCATTTGAACAACTCCTCAATGCGTTGGATGTTCCCGCCTTCGCGCTGAAAAATCCAGTTGTTGATGGAAAGCTAGAGCGAACTTCCCCACTTGTGTTGAATGACTATCTATTTCTCAAAGAACATACGACAAAACCCATTAAAGCCACACTCCCCGGTCCTTATCTTTTAACCCGTTCCATGTGGGTGAAGCGACTCTCTTACGAATTTTACCCCGATAAAGAATCTCTGGGAGACGACGTTGTTCGGATTCTCCGCGAAGAACTACAGGAGTTACAAGAGACAGGTTGCCAATTTGTTCAATTTGATGAGCCGGTATTGACCGAGGTTGCTTTCACAGGACCGCATGAAACCCACACTTTTATGTGTGCGGCACTTTCCGAAAAGAGCAGCCCTGAAGAGGAACTTAATTTCGCTGTGGAACTGATGAATCGTGTCGTTGAAGGCGTAAACGATGAGATGAAAACGGCACTCCATGTCTGCCGTGGAAACTGGAGCCAGCAGGAGGATGTGCTGCTTCGGGGTTCTTACGATCTATTGATTCCGTATTTTAGCCGCATGAACGTCAATCAATTTGTGTTGGAGTATGCAACGGAGCGGGCAGGTAGCATTGATGTCCTCAAAGAACTCCCATTCGACAAAGAGATCGGACTCGGGGTTGTCGATCCGCGAACCACGGAGGTCGAATCCGTCGATTTCGTATTGGCGAAAGTTCATGCGCTCTTAAGGCATAGGAGTCCCGAACAGATTTATCTGAATCCGGATTGTGGCTTCGGCACGTTCGCCGATCGACCCGTAAATACCACAGAGATCGCGGGAAAAAAATTAGGGGTCATTCGTGAAGCGGCCGAGATATTGCGTTCAGATTTTTCATCTTAGGAAAAGGCGCGCTTTCAAAGCGCGCCTACAATCTAAGGGAATCAGTTTGCACGGTCGAGCCAGCCGGGTAGTTTAATATTTTCGGATAGTTTCCACGCAGTCAAATAGAGTGAAGCCGTCCAACGCACGCCTTCACGCGCTTGAGCATTCGTAAAATCAACCAAAGCAGGCGTTGGGTTTTTCAGGTTCTTCCAGTCCTCCGCGATTGCATAAACGCTGTCAACCAAACTGAATCCGGCTTTGACTTGCTTCACTATGGCGGGCATCAAATCGCCGACGGCTTCTATCTGTTGTGCTTTCGTGAGTTCTGTCGGATCCAGTTTCAACACCTCAATTGCCGAATCGACTTTTTCATGGATACCGGCATGTAAGCGCGTTCCGTCTTCCTGAACAATACCATCGAAATGGATTGTCAGGTGCAGCGGTTGACACATATCCTGTGCATAGTGAGATAAGAATCCCGCATAGAGAAAGCATTTGTACTGAATCATCGGATTGTCGGGCCACTTACGGTACTCTGCGAAAGCGAAAGCGAGTCTTTCTGTCCATTCCGCGACGGCGTAGGGGAGTGTGCCAATCGTTCGCGGTGCAAGCCCTAACTCCGCGCACAGCTGAATGTGTGCGTCGCGTCCCTCTGGAATCGGATGATCTTTTAGCAATTCTACATCAATGTAATGTTCACTGTATTCAGCCTGTCGCGCATGCGGTGTGCTGCGTCCCTTGGATAGATCTGGGTCGTAGGCACAGTGGGCGATCATTTTTCCGGCGGCTCGAAAAAATTCTGGCATCTCTTCGGGAAGTGCCTTGATGGATGCCTGTGTCATGATATCGTGTCCACCGCCCCACCATGCCCATGCCGGCGTTGTGAGGAGTATCAAGAATAGAATAAAGATGTTAGAGAAACGTTTCATATTTTAAGTTACCTTACGGTTCGTTCAGGTGAATTGGTTAAGTAACGTTAGTCTGCCGCCAGATATTCGGCGGGACTGGTTTCCTGCCACTGGAACTGGAGCTCAGCGGTTTCATGGGGCTTAAATGATGTCGCGACTGTCTCTACGGCGGGTCCAACGATGTCAATCTCGTTGAGATCTGCGATACCGTATCCCAACTCATTTGCATAATGAAACAGCCCAATCTCCAACGGCTCGAATCCCATCGCTTTTGTCGTGACTGCATCAGCTGCGAACACATCTCCGCTCGCAATCGCGATCCCGAGTGGAACAGAGTCGGTGCCACCAGGTCCGTTGCCTTGTAATCCAACGGTGCCATCAACAATAGCGATGTCGGGCTTAAGGTGGCGTGAGAGGCGAAGTAGGTTGATATTGAGCGTCTGTGCTTCGCGGGGAAGCACTCGGTCTGCGTGACTGTGGTAACCGTGCATTTTAATCCGATCTTCCTTATGCAGGGTGCCCATAATCATGTTCTTCATCGCAAGTGTTACGACCCCAGCATCGTGTGTTTTTGCGATAGCAACGGAAATAGTACAGGGGCAATCCAATACTATCTTCGGCATTCTCACGGTATCTTCATTACGTTCAGCAAGAAAGACTGTGGTTTCTGCCCATTCGGTTTCCTGATGCAAATCCACAAGCTGGATCGGAAGATCGTATTCGGCTTGGAGTGCTTCATAACCAAAAATTTGGAACGCCTCGCCGGAGAACGCTTCATTGGCACCCTCAGCGATAATTATCTCTTTTGGCGGATGTGGTGTACTCAGCAGAAAATCAAGCGCGCCCCGCATCGCGTCAACGTGAGATGAGGCGAGTTGGTTCGTGCTGGAGAGAAAATTCGGTTTTAACAGGACCTGCTCACGGACTTTCGGCGTGAGTTCCTCGCGTATATTGTCCAACGCAGCAAAAACGTTAGAACGCCGCCTGCCGGTCTTGGCAAGTCCAACTTTTGTACCCATCGGTTCCTCCTTACCTTTGTGAGTGCTTCTAATCTTTCCCGATGTCCTTTACTTATATCGAAATCTGATTTTGCCCTCAATGAGAATCGGGGGAAAATTGGAGCAGAAACGCAGTCGTTAAAAAAATCAACTAAGAATTTGCCTTAGAAATCCCTCATGTTCTTCTAATAGTGTGTTTGCGTCCGGTGGATTCAACTTCTTCGCGAGCATTACAATCGCGAGTTTCGCACGACCGCCTGCCCGTGTTAACGCTTCCTCAGCCAATTCAGTATCAACGCCAGTAACGGCTTGAACTATTCGGATGCTCCGATCAACAAGTTTCGTATTAGAGGCGTGTACATCTACCATCAAGTTGTTGTAGACCTTACCGAGTTTGATCATAGAAACAGTCGTCAACATATTCAGAACCAGTTTTGTGGCTGTTCCTGCTTTCAGTCGGGTTGAGCCAGCGATGATCTCAGGTCCGACGATTGGTGTGATAAAATGCGTTACCCATCCTTTCAACTGCTCAGGAGGTGGGACACAGCAGAGGAATATTGTTGTCGCGCCAATAGTATGTGCTTCCTCCAAAGCCCCTATGACATAAGGTGTCCGTCCACTACTTGCGATTCCGACAAGCACATCCCGTGCTGTAAGTTGTCGTTCTCGGACAGCCAGCGCGCCCTTTTCAGGCTTATCTTCCTCACCTTCCACCGAACGACGTAAGGCAGGGTCTCCACCGGCAATTATCCCTTGGACCATTTCTGGAGGTGTGCTGAAGGTTGGTGGACATTCGGAGGCATCCAACACCCCAAGTCTACCACTCGTACCCGCGCCGACATAAAAGAGTCTGCCACCGGCGCGAAACGCCGCAACGCATAATTCAATAGCGTGCGCAATCGCTTCGGATTCTGCCTCTACTGCCTTAATCGCTTGCTGATCTTCTTCGTGAAAAATCTGGACGATTTCTGACGTTGACTTCAGATCAATGTCAACAGAATTCAGGTTTTGCTGTTCTGTTGTGGACTGCATGCATCCCTTTGTTGGTGATCATTTCCGACTATAAACTCGCTTGTGCGACGAACACAGCACCATACGCAGGTTCATGTTTTGGAAGTTGCACCGATGCTTCGGGTTGAATTCTCGCGAACCGGTAGCGGAGTTTATCGACAAACATCGTTTGATGGATGAGATTACCACCACTGAGAACAATATCAAACGGCTCTGTGAATTCCAACTGTTCAATTACGCTGATTGCGGCACAAACGAGTTCATCAGCCGCCTCTTCAACAATACGATCTGTGATTGTATCCCCTGTTTTGGCAGTATCAAACACCACCTCTGCCAACTGGGCAATCGTATCTCGACTCGCGGCATGCGTCCAGCGAATCAGTTCGCTCGGTTCGTTCAACTCAAGTTTATTGAGGATTCGATCTGTCAATTCGGTTCGATCGCCTCTGCCATCAGTGGCACGGGCAACGGCTTGGAGTCCTTTTATAGCGATATCGTAACCGCTCCCTTCGTCTCCGAGCAGATACCCCCAGCCACTCGCGCGTGCTTCTCTGCCATCAGCATTGATCCCGTAAACAATCGCACCCGTTCCAGAGATGACAATTACGCCTTCCTGTTTCTCCGTGCCACCAACAAGAGCGATATGTGCATCGTGGGTCAAGATCCGATTTTGAGGGATGCCGAGTTCGTCACAAATTCTTCCAATCACTTCTCGGTCTGCAGCGCGTCCCAAACCAGCCATGCCCAAACAGAACCGGACAGGACTCGTTGGTGGAATGCCTGCTTTTTCGTAAAGTTCCGCGACAATGCCTTCCAAAACTGCTTGTGTTTTCGCCTCGCCAATGACATGATAGTTCGTGGGTCCCGATTGCACTTGTGTGAGGTGTTGCCCCGTTGCTGTTGCCAAGATACCAATCGTTTTTGTCCCACCGCCATCAATTCCGATGATGTACATGATACTTTGGAATAACACCCCTGTAAGAACTTGACAATTCGGCTTGCATCCTCTATAATGTAATTTACACGATTTGGGAAATAATTGCAATAGAATTTTATTCGGTAGGTGCCTCAAAATGGAAAATAAAAACTACATCGCGCTCATAATTTTATGTGGAAGTCTTGTGTGCCTCGGTTGTTCCCAAGATACGGTGCAATTTGAATGGCGACACCTTGAAAGTGGAACGGGTGAACATCTTTATGGGGTCCATTTTATTGATACAAAACATGGATGGGCAGTCGGTACCGATGGAACAGTCCTGTCCACTGTTGATGGTGGATCTTCTTGGAAAGCGACTTCGATCTCGAAAAACACACTGACGCAGGTTAATTTCGCAACCCCAAACAACGGTTGGACCGTCAGCATTGGGCAGGTGCATTATACGGGCAGTGGCGGTGCTTCATGGAACTTGCAACATCAAGCCCGCGGCTTGGGTAAGACCCCTCCGGGCATCTTGGATCTTCATTTTGCTGATACAATGCATGGTTGGGCAGTCGGCGGAAAAGGGACAGTGCTCAAAACAGAGAATGGCGGGAGTCGTTGGGAAAGTCAGAGAAATCTGTCGAGTAAACATTTATGGGGCGTGTATTTTGCCGATCCAGCACACGGGTGGATTGTTGGAGAAGAGGGTGAAATACTCCATACCCAAGATGGTGGAGAAAGATGGGTTCAGCAGAAAAGCAACGCCGAGCAACATTTATTTTCTGTCTATTTCGCAAATCTTATGCACGGATGGATTGTTGGAACGAACGGCTTGATTCTCCATACTACTGATGGTGGAATAACGTGGGGTCGGCAAAAAACACCTGTGAATCTAAACCTACGAGATGTCGCATTTCGTGACGAGAAACGCGGGTGGGTCGTCGGTGAAAAAGGACTCATCCTCCATACAATAGACGGCGGCAACACATGGAATCGCTATCCTACGCCTGCTCAACATAACTTACAGGATATCTATCTCCAGAAAAATGCGGGATGGATTGTCGGCGCGAGGGGGACCATTTTGAGGGGACACTAAGACTGCGTTTTATGCCCACAATTTATAAATCCAAGTGGAGAGGCATAACACAATTCCACCGATCGCAATCGTGTTTCGAGTGCTCGGTGAACAACGGGTCCAGGTATTTTTTAACCACATCGGAAAGAATGCCGATCCAATAGCCAGTCCAATAATCAAATAAGAAAACGGATGATAACGCCAAGCGTCTGCGAAATGTCCGTGTACTAAAGCAATGCACGCCCGCGTCATTCCGCACCCAGGGCATGGAATATCAGTTACTAAATGAAGTATACATGGGATCAATGATATCTCTGCTGGCGAGATTTCTGAAATTGTGGCGTAAACCCCTACTACACCCAATCCGATAAGAAATAGACGAGCGAGAAATGTATGGTTAAACATTAAGGCGTTCTTTCGTAGAGTCTGTTAATCTGGTACTGTTGAATAGCGAGCGAAGCAACACCAATGCCGACAATTGCTAACAGAACACAAATGATAGGCAAGTTTGAATCAAATACCAAATCGTTATCAGCCTGGACTTCATTGATACCATTTGCCATTTTGTACTCATAATAGATACCGAAGATGCCGCAAGTAATAATCGAAAGAAAAAACCAGAGCCAGAAAGAATACGCATCCCGCTTCAACCAAGCATTAAGTGTTGCCATCTGCTTGTATTGCCAGTAAAGCCCGTAGATACCGCAAGTAATCAAGCTGACCAAAATTCCAATCACGATACCCCGTCTACCTTCGGACTCCGGATACGGGTATTGATTAAGCATAAATTCCTCCATTTTGTAGAATACTAATCCTGTTAAGAATTACCACAAGGGCTATTCACGCGGAAGTGAAACTGTATCCGGGACGACAATTTCGCCAGCAATGATCTTTGCTTTCAATGATTCAACGGTCGCTATCATATCGTCCGAAAGCAGTGATTGGTTGTGTTCATCAAGGGCGTAACTGACCTCGCCATCTTCAAGCCCGAAGTATCGGATCCCTGCCATAAAATTGCTCTCAGCGGTTTCTCGGATAATGCGCTGCACGGAAGTCGAAATCTCTTTTGTCATGCTCGTTAAGACAATTCCTGGGGCAAGATGGTTACCATTGGAGTCGACCCAGATGATATACTTTTGCTGTTCTTGGGCGGCTTCAAGCACGCCTTGACCGGATCCACCAGCAGCGACGTAAATCACATCTATTCCGCTTTCATATTGTGCTGATGCCAGTTCTTTTGCCCTATCCGGTTGTCCAAAACCGGCTACACTCTCGCTGATGTATTCCACGAGGATTTCGGCATCTGGATTGATAGCCTGAATCCCAGCGACGTAACCGGCTTCAAACTCGCGTAGCAACGGAACATCCACTCCACCAATATAGCCGATTTTACCGCTCGCTGTTTTCAATGCCGCAATTGCCCCGACCAGAAATGAGCCTTCGTTGGATTTATAGTTCACAGAAGCCACATTTGGAATATCGAGGACAACGTCAAAAATTGCAAATTGGACATCAGGAAATTCAGGTGCTACGATTGCCAGAGGTTCCCCCATTTGATAGCCTGCCGTCAAAACGAGATCCGAATTTTTCGCAACCTCTCTGAACAGCATTTTTGATGCCTCCAGGTTGTCTTCCATTCCGTTAACCTCAGTAAGACTAATCCCAAGTTCTTCCGCTGCGGCTTTTACACCGATATGAAAGGCATCACAGTACGCCGCAGAACCCACACAATCGCTGGGATATACCATGGTTACGCGAAGCGGTGTAATATCTGTTTCGTCTATCGGTTCAGTGAGAATGGCATCTTGAATTGCCTCGCAACCACAGATTAAAAGTAACCCGAATGCAAAAAAAAAGTATTTGCGAAAAATGCTAAAATTTTTCACATTTCCTCCCAAAAAACTTTGTCGTAAATATGAAGCTAAAAAATTGTTTCATCAATGAAACTGATCCACCCCGATTTACAGGAAACGTTGTTCACAAATCTGATATGGATCATTGGTATAAACGCGATAAACGATACGCCCCGAAAAATCGAGCATATCTTTCATTCTGTCATAAATAGCCGGATGTGATACACGTTGCAAAGCTGAACCACGTGCAACCCACTCGGTTTCTAAACTCTCATCGCTCGTTGTTAGTTCACCACGGATGTGATTTCCTAAGAAACCAAACATCAATTTCGTAGGAGACTTGATGTTTGAGTAGACACCAACCAATTGTCCAATTAAGGCAGTGACACCAGTCTCTTCTTGAATTTCACGTTGTAACGCCTCAATAAGGTTTTCACCCTCTTCGACCTGACCACCGGGAAACTCCCAGCCACGACGAGGACTCCGTATGAGTAAAATTTTACCGTCTGGATGACTGATTAACCCAGAGACAGCAACGATGTGTTTCGGATGGATCATTCAAACCTCAGTAGAGTCTCAGAGGGTAGGCACAAGATCTACGCCTACGGTGTGAAGAGAAGCGTGCCTACAGGCTATACACCTATTGCATACCCATCGCGTCGTGGATCAGCCCCACCCATGAAACTTCCTTCTTCGGGGTCAAAGGTGATGCCCTGTCCGCCGCCGACGGTTGCAGTCCAGTCAGGCAACACTTCTACTTCATGTCCACGTGCTTCTAATGCCGCACGGACAGCAACAGGAATACGTCCTTCTATGCTGACATGCGTTCCGGGGTTTACCAAGCGGATGCGCGGTGCTTCGATCGCTGCCTGGACGTTCATTCCGTGTTCGATCAGATTCAACACCATCTGCAGCGTCGTTTGAAGAATACCATGGCTTCCCGGTGTGCCAATCGCGGCGAACGGGTTTCCGTCCTTCCAGACTTGGCACGGCGACATACACATCTCTATCCGTTTATGCGGTCCAACGGCGTTCGGACTCTCTGGGATTCTGTCGAACCAGTTCATAAAGTTGTTGAGAAACATTCCGGTTGAGCCGAGAATTACACCTGAGCCGAAGGGTTGTCCAAGGCTCTGCGTTACAGCGACGATGTTGCCCTCTGCATCCGCAGTGTCAAAGTGGGTCGTACATTCGGTCGTCCAGTCGTCAGCTACGATCTCACCGGGGAGTTTGTCCTTTGACCAACGTTCACCACCGCTGACTGCAGCCTGTTCACCGATGCGTTCGCGTTGCGCACGTGCGTAGTCTTTAGATAGCAAGTGTTCAATCGGTGGGTTCGGACGCGGGGCGTATTCGGCTCTATCCGCACTGGCTAACTTAATGGCTTCAATCAGCAGATGTAGGTATTCCGGGGTATTGTGCCCAAGTTCACCGAGGGCATCGTTTTCTAAAATATTGAGGGTCTCCAGATATTGAAAACCTGAACACGGTGGCGGTGGACAGTAGACTTCATAATCTTTGTACGTAACGGAGATGGGTTCCTGCCACTCTACCTCAAAATCAGCCAAATCCTTTTCGGTAATGAGTCCATCGGTTTCTTCGGAGAAACGGACAATCTCTTTGGCAATGTCGCCGCGATAGAACGCCTCTGCACCCCCTTCGGCGACCTGTCGGAATGTGTTTGCCAAATCCTTCTGTACCAAGACCTCACCGGGGTGTGGGGTCCTCCCGCGTGAGGCGATAACTTCTTCGGCTCTTTCGGAGAAATAGGGACGCGCACCTGCGATAAATTCCGCGTTTTTAACGGTGACGGCGTACCCGTTTTCCGCCAATTCAATCGCTGGTGTGAAAATGTCCAAGTGATCCATACTTCCGTAGCGTTCCAAGAGTGCAAGCCATCCGCCGCATCCACCCGGCACCATACCGGCACGAATGCCAACCTGCTGGCTTTCGAGTGTTGGATAGACATCCAGCGTCGCTGCGTAGGGTGCTGTACCCAGATAATCTATCACACGATGTGTTTTTTCCTTTGCACTATAGATCAGCATATACCCATTGCCGGCAATACCCGACATATAAGGTTCAACGACGTTGAGTGTTGAAGCGACTGCGACCGCGGCATCAAATGCATTACCGCCAGCGAGCAACATACGCGCGCCAGCAAGACTTGCAAGCGGGTGAGCACTTGTCGCCATACCGCGTGTACCCGTTACAGTAGATCGGTGTGTTGTACCGTGTGATGGAAAAGCCATGCCTATCTCCTCATTATTTGATACAGTAAGTTTTAATTCGTAAACTTGGTTAAAAGCCTCCAAAACCGATGCCATCGCAACTGCCAGATTAATTTCCAGCCGTTGACGTGATGGACAAAAAGTCTTTGTCCATCTAACTCAAGCACAGGTATCAGATGTTTATATTTCGTGAACAGGCCCAGATCCTTCGTGATGTCAATTTCTTCTATTGCAATAAACGATGTCTTCGCTCCGATACGCTGTAGCACTATCTTTGCATCGTCGCAGAGCGGGCAATCCGGTTTCGTGTAGAACTGGAGTTGCATCGGTTCGGTTTTCAACTTTTTTAGTGATGTATCTCTGTTTTCTTCTACAAACATTTCACCCCTAACGGGTTTTTTAATAATTTAGAGCGAACGCTGTGCCTTACACATGTAAAGCAAAGACAAATTATGCTTTAAATGGCAGCCTGCAACAACGGCGCAGGCGACTCTTGAGCGAAAACCGTCAAAGCACAAACCTCGTTGTTAACCGCAAGGTATAATTAAAAAAAGTTTAGCACAAGTCGCCAAAAATCTCACCCATTTTTTGCATGAACTAATATAGATTGTATGATAAAATCGTGTCAGAACTTACCCTATGTTTTTGATAATCATACTAAGGAGAAAAAACGTGAAAATGAGGCTTGCACAATACGGTATTTCCCACGATCACGCTGGAGGGAAAGCCCGTGTGATGAAGGAAAGTGACGAAATTGAATTCGCCGGTGTCTTTGAGCCGTCACCCGAAGTCCGAGAGACCCTTGGTCAAACCCCAACCTACGAAGGCGTTCACTGGTTTACATCCAAAGAAGAAATACTCGAGGACGACACAATCGTTGGAGTCGCAGCACAGGGGCGTGTGTCGCAGAACCTCACCTTTGCACGGGAAATTCTTGAGCACGGCAAGCATGTTTGGTTCGATAAACCTGCTGGCGACAACCTCGATGAATTTCGAGAGGTATTGGACATCGCACGGGACAGTAAGTTGCTCGTTCAGCTCGGTTATATGTTCCGATACAATGCTGGTTTTCAGTTCATCCTTGATTGGGTGAACGCCGGCAAACTCGGAGATATTTTTTCTGTCCGGGGACGTATCTCGTCAAGCCCTTCAAGCGATGCCCATTGGCAACGTTGGGATTCGCTCGGTGAGCACTCGGGTGGCATTATGTTTATCCTCGCCTGTCATCTCACCGATATTATCGTCGCATTGTTAGGACGACCCACACGGGTGACGCCCTTTTCAAGGCACGATGGACATGACGTGCCGTGGTATCGGAACAACACAGCAGCTGTATTTGAATACCCCAAAGCATTGGCGATTCTTGAGTCAACGTCGTTGGAGGTGGATTCGGGTAAAGCAAGGCGATTGGAAGTCTACGGGACACGCGGCAGTGCAATACTTGAACCGCTTGAACCGCCAGCGTTGCGGTTGTGTCTTGACGAAGCGCGAAATGGATACGAGAAAGGTTGGCAGACTGTGCCAGTGGAACCGCGACCGCGTTACGTCGAAAGCCTTCGAGCGTTTATCGCTGATATTCGGGGCGAAAAAACCCCAGACCGTTCGCTCGATCACGAGTTCACAGTTCAGGAAACCGTGCTGCGGGCGGCAGGATTGCGACAGTCATAAAGAAACCGGTTTAATTTTTTATTGATATTCTTCTTAAATTTGATTATTATACGCTCGGTTCTAAAACCCTCATGCTTTAGCAGGGGGATACAGAACCGCTCTATTGAATTAGACCATGGGTCTATATTGAAAAAAGATTTGATATTCTAACATTTTTGTGATATAATACCCGTATAATCTAACACAAAAAGGCTTTTAGAATGAGATTAGAAATACCAGATTTAGTATATCAAACAAGTAGGAACTCTACATACGCCTGTGAATATCATATCATTTGGTGTACGAAATATAGACGGTCTGTTTTGTCTGAGGAAATTCAAGCACGTCTGAAAGAAATTGTATTAGAATCACAAGAGAAATATGGACTCATTGTTCGTGCTTTAGAGACAATGGCTGACCATGTGCATGTGTTGATAAGTATTCCACCCACTGAAAACGTAAGTATCATGATTGGGAAAATAAAAGGCATGACAGCCAAAGTGTTGCGTGAAGAATTTCCACACTTAAAATCAAGGTTACCTAACTTGTGGACGCGTTCGTATTTTGTAGCTTCTACAGGGGGTGTGACACTACAAGCTGTAAAGCAATATGTCGAATCTCAAAAAGGTGTGTAAGTGCCAAGTTTCTACCGAACCCAAACACTGAAAATAGAAGAACAACCGATATTCTTTGAAGCCAATGCTGCGTCTGGTGACGTTTGGAATGACTGTTGCTATCAAATGGATATGTATCAGTGGCAGCGTGGGTATCGACATGCTCACAATCACTTCTATTTTGGCAAAGATTGTGAAGGTTGGATAGATAAGAAACTCTCTAATCCACTCTTGCATTCACAGAGTAGACAAGCCGTTCGAGAGCGTTACTTCAAGTCTTGGAAATCCTACGCCGCTGTAAAAAAGAGCCGTGGTGTTCAGAAACCGAAACCCCCTAATAAACGAAAAAAGTATATGACGACCCGTTGGAAAAAGCCTGCTATCGGATTTGTTGAAGGCAGTCTTTTCGGCAAACGCGTTGAACTTTCTATGGCAGCGGGTCAACCGAAGATAGATATACCGTTGCCAAGTAACTTTGATATGTCTAAAGCAACGCATATCGCAACGATTGATTTGTGCTATAACTACGGACACTGGACGCTGCATTTCTCGTATAAGTATGAAACCCAAACAACCCAAACCGGTCAAGAAGTCGTAGGCGTTGATATTGGCGAAATACACCCGATAGTCAGTCATGACGGAGAAGATACACGGATTTTCAATGGACGGTATATCCGATCACTCTACCGACATAGAAATAAAGTGCTTGCCGAGTTCAGTCGTGTGATCAGTCGCTGTAAACGCCATTCCAAACGCTGGTGGAAACTGACGCGTCGAAAATGGAAGCGTATCCGAAAGATTGATAATCAAATCAAGGACGCTCTGCATAAACACACGACGCAATTCGTCAAATACTGTCAAACGAAAGGTATTGGCACGATAGTTCTTGGTGACCTAACGGGTATTCGCGAGCGTATCAACTACGGCAAACGTGCCAACCAGAAACTCCACCAGTGGGCTTTTGGTAAGATAGCCGAGTTGATAACCTACAAGGCAAAAGCCCTGGGTATCAGGGTTAGAACTATCAACGAATCCTATACTTCGCAAACTTGCCTAAAATGTGGAGACCGAAAGAAACCCACAAACCGAAACTATACCTGTGCCTGTGGATTCAAATATCACCGCGACGGTGTAGGTGCGATCAATATTAGACGAAAGTATCTCGGACACTTCGGTGTCCGTGTAGTGGCGGAAATGGACGCTGTCCGCATGACACCGCCCTTGGGCTTTCGCTTGAAAGTTCCTGTTGCCCCGAATTAGACGCGGGGAATGTTCCTATAAGGAACAAAAGAACCACCCTTGCTTTCGCGAGGGGAGTATGTCAGACTTTATGTTAACTGAACAATTGTAGGATGATAGTGTTAGGCGGGAGGACTCCCACATCAGAGCCGTTTGTGGGCTTAGATGAATTGTCCTCGATCGGATCATAAAGAGTATTGCAATAGTTAAGGACGGATGTAAGCGATGTTAGTCATAATTAATATCTGTTTTGTCATTGTGTGTCTGTCCCTTTTGGTGGCACTGCCTTGTTATTTATCTTGGAAACAGAGAACGATGGGGCAAGTGCTGTTTCACCTCCCTACGTCCAAAAGCCACAAAGTGCTTTTGAAGCTTGTCATCTTTGTGTGGGCGGGTATCATGCTTATGCAAATCGTGTTTCTAATCAGGGAGGGTTGGCAGTCTGCACCACAATTTTGGCCCGTGATAGTCGCACCCATATTTTCCCTATTTCGTATGCATTCCCCAAACCGATTTGAAATCAGAGAAGCTGGCATTATCTCTCAGGGAAATTTTGTAAAGTGGGAGAAACTTAACGCCTTCGAATGGAAAAAAGAGGGGGACTACGCATTAGGATTGGGCAAAGAGGCGTATGTACTCGGCGTGACGAAATCGGGAGACAAATTCCCATGGTGGCTTGAGTGGGACAAATTTCGATCAGAGCAGCGCGAGCATGCTAATAAACTCCTATCCCAATACCTACCTAAAACTGCTTAATGTATAATAACCAGAAGAATTCTTAGGACCCAGTTTACCCGTATTAGTCTGTCACATCTAAACTGACAGGTGTGCTCGCCCAATTTTGTCGGGTTTCCCTTCGTTCTACCTGCAGGAAATACCCAATCAAAAACACCTACAAAAAGTCAAAATAACGTTAACAGAACATTAGTCTCCGTCTTCTATAGAAATGATGGGAATGACCGTAACAGGAAATGCGGATGGGTTGTAATTGCCATCTGGTGCTTTTGTCGGAAACCTGTATTGAGGGTCTGTCAGGAGGGCATATACCTTAGCGTCCTGGGTTCTAACCCGCTCCCTGGTATTCAACTCCCATTCGACTTCAAGTGCCTCGTGTCGCCCTGGAAAGTCTTGTGTCCCTAATATCGATGTCAAAGCCCAGTAGATATACTCCGTAACCATGCAACCGTAGTCACAGGTCTCATCCGTATAATGATACCAGGCTTCTGCTGGGTACCCGCTCTTGGGACCATCTTGTGGCACTTGCTCGAAATATCCGCCGCGGGCAGCATCCATGCACTTCCCTAAGACGGACCCCGGTACCTCCCCGAACACCTCAGGATAAGCGTTGGCATAACCATGTTGTGTAATAGGATGCAGAATTTCCTCTAATGCACCGTCGTAGTATGAACCATCGGGAGCATTGATTTTGCCATCAACAAGGAAATCTGGTTTGGTTTCTTCGCCATACAGGTCTTGACCAAATCGGTAGCCCGCCTCATCTACCAGATCCATTTCCAAACCCTTCATCTCCGCCTCTGTTCCGGGCATAATGATGAAGACGTTTCGGCTCACCAACTGACTGAGAACTCGTGTGTTGTCAGGAACACCGTCTTCGTCGTTGTCGAGATATTGTGCCAAAACTCCGGCGGCGTGAAAGAGCTTATTTTCAGAGGTCGTTGGGCTTGCGAAGATGTGAATGCCGAAAACGTTGACATATTTGTCGCAGTCCACTTGTCTGAAAACAGAAAATTCGCTCGGGACCTCTACGATCTCAATGTTCGGTGTCACTTCAATACTTCGCATTGCGTTGTCGCCAATAGTTTGGGATGAAGCGAGTCCCACTAAAACCAGCAGGATACCAGCGGTCATATTTTCCCTTTCTTCCAACCTTGTTCTCTTGAGGTTGCTGTCTGAGTGGATAACCTGATGACGTAAAATCCAACAGCTATGCGAATCGAACGCCTAACTTTACATTCTCACCCGGATGCGTCGCGATCTTCGGGTATTCGTCCAATAGATCGTCAAAATCGACAACGGGATGGATAACCGGTTCAGATTTCAGACTGCCATCGCAAAGGAGCCGCCAACTGATTTCAAAGAGTCTGCCTTCGTTCCAATTTGGATACTCAGGGTTCGGTTCGCTACACGCCCGTGAGAAGATAATCGTCGGTCGATTGAAATGCGCTTCCGCACCGAGATCTAATCCTGCGGGGTAGGTCCCGGGCCATGCACCAGCGACAACCGTTCCTAAATACATCACGCCACGGATAGCGGCTTGTAGTGCCGAATGATGACCGCTATATTCAATGCAAACATCGGCACCCCGTTTGTTAGTGGCTTTTTTAATCTCCAAACCGGCATCATCTGTTGTCGGATCAATAACAATATCAGCACCACATTCGAGGGCTACATTGCGACGCAACTCCAGTGGATCGACACCAATTACAGGAGAGGCACCCGCCAACTTGGCAAGTTGCAGTGCCATCAATCCGATGCCACCCATTCCAAAGACGGCTACAGCGTCTCCAATGCGGACATTACCGTCACGCACAGCACCTAAGGCGAAATCTGTCGGGTCGAGACAGACGGCAGCCTGCCACGGCACACCCTCAGGAAGTTTTCGTGTGCCTGCTGCATTCCAAACATTTTCCTCGCGGAAGGAGCTGTGCCGAAAAACTCGTTCTCCGACCTCAATGTCGGTAACGTCCGCCCCAATTTCAGTTACCTCGCCGACACACATGTTCCCAAGTCCTGAAGGATAGCTTACCATCCCGCCAGAACCGTCTGCTTGAAAGATTTGATATTCGCCATCGTAGCTACCGCGGGGACCCGCATACCCTTTATACGATGCCATCTCTGAACCGTGTTTGGCGGCACCAAACTGGCTCTTGACCCGAATTTCATTGGCTTGTAGGGGTTGGCTCTCATATTCTCGGAAAGCGACCTGCTCTTGTGCGGGGGCAATGAGTTCTCTTAACATACTTTTAATTTATTTCCTCCTGGACTGCCCGCCATTTCAGGCAGATTTATTGAAAAATTTCAGTCGGCGATTGCTTGGTAAGTGAGGATGCGAATTCTCTCTCCGAGATCCAGGCCGCCGCTCGGATACAATTGGCACGTCAGTGTACCCCGTGCTAAAGCATCGGGGCTTGTAGAAGATTAACCCCAACAAGCCTGATGTAGCAAAGGATTTCTCGTTTCATAGAGGATGGCATCCCATACCTCTCCACGAAGGGCGCAGGCCGCCCTGTGCAAAATGTTTAAAGCCGCGTTGTGGTCGCGGTCAAATTTCAAGCCACAGGATTTGCAATGGAACATGCGTTCAGACAACTTCAGTTTCACACGCGATTTCTGACAACACGCCGAACACGTTTGGCTTGTGTGATGCGGTGGCACTTGATGGAAGTGTTTCCCATCGCGTTTTGCCACCCAGTGACACCAGTCAAAGAACATACGCCACGAAGCATCAGAAATCGACTTGGCAAGGTGTCTATTCTTGACCATATTGCTGGGCTTGAGTTTCTCAGCAACAACCGCATCAAACCCTTTGTGGTGAAAAAGTTTGTAGACGATCTTGGCAATAAAGTCAAGGCGTTGGCACGCCACAATATCGTATTGCTTTGCCAGAGCGTCTTTCGCCTTATACCAGCGTTTACTCCGGTATTGCTTACGCGAAAGGTCGCGATGCAAGCGTATCAACTTCTGTTCGCAAGTCCGATAAAAGCGAGGGTTACCCTCTTTTTCACCTTCAGAGGTCGTCAGAAAGTCGTGTGTGCCGACATCCACACCACACGCAGATCTCGGGATACAGGGAAAGGTGTCAGGCACTTCGCAAACGATAAAGACATACCATCCACGTGCCGTCTTTTTCAACGTGACCTCTTTCGGGTCTCCCATGAACCGACGGTGCTGGCGGATCTTGACTTCACCGAGTTTCGGCACTTTCAGCAGGTTATGCCGAGTGCCTGTTTCGCGAATCGGATTTTGACGAACACGGTCACCTGTCTTGAGTTTATATTTTCGCAGTTCCCACGTCAACGAGCGAACAGAACGCTTGAACTTCGGATACCCCTTTTTCTCCGCGCCTTCCCGGCAACGGCGTTGAAAATGCTCATGCGCAGCGTTGACGCGTTTGATAGTGGAAACTTGCATATCCTGCGGATGTTCAGAATAGTGAGAAGTGATCGCGCGGAGGTCCTTCAGATGGTTAATCTGGTCATACATCGACACAGACTTACTGCCATAGTCCCACATCTGATGCCGCATCTGAAGCATATAGTTTTGCAACTGTTTCTGGTGGTGCAACTCCGCAAAAAGCCACTGCTCCTGTGTTTTCGTAGGATACACACGGTATTTAAACGTTTGTTTCATGGTCTATCAAGTATCAAGTCTTTAACCCCTAATGAGTGGGTAGGCAGACACGTAACCTTGCGATTACGCTCATTATGTCTGCCAACTTGATACATATATTAAACCATAATTTACTGAGAATGTCAAGCGTTTTTTTTTCAAAAAAACGCTATGGCCTAACACACGAGGGCGGATTTTCCTCCCCCGAATGAATTCGGGGGTTTCCAATCCGTAAGTTCTGATGAAAATACCAATCATCTTCATTAAGGTCTGATTCATCTCGGACAACGCTAAAGCCTAAACTGAATCCGTAGTCGATTAAAAGCAACAAGAACGAGATGTGCACTAAAATCCTGCTTGCTTTTTTTATAGAAGTCCCTTTAATATCCACAGAGTGCACCTGCTCCTTTTAAGCCAAGATGTCACGGACGACATGTCCATGGACATCGGTGAGACGGAAATCTCGTCCTTGGAAGCGGTAGACCAGTTTTTCGTGGTTAATCCCGAAGAGGTGCAACATTGTAGCGTGGAAGTCGTGGACATGCACGATATTTTCCACGGAATTGTATCCTAACTCATCGGTGTTACCGTAGCTGATACCACCTTTGATACCACCACCAGCCATCCACATCGAGAATCCCTTGATGTGGTGATCGCGTCCGGTACCCTGCGCCATTGGTGTCCGACCGAACTCGCCGCCCCAAATCACTAAAGTATCGTCCAACATACCGCGCTGCTTCAGATCATTCACAAGTGCAGCGGTTGCTTTATCAACATAGCCTGAGGTTGTCTTGATGGCGTTCTCAATACCGCCGTGATGATCCCAACCGCGATGGTAGAGTTGGATAAACCGGACCCCGCGTTCGGCTAACCGTCGTGCGAGGAGACAGTTTGAAGCATAGGATCCATCACCGGGTTCTGCCCCATACATATCAAGAACATGCTGCGGCTCTTCGGAAATGTCGGTCAGTTCTGGGACACTCGTCTGCATTCGGAACGCCATCTCGTATTGACTGATGCGCGTCGAAATTGCTGGATCGTCCACGGTCTCGTCGAGCATACCGTTTAGAGTCTGCACAGCATCCACAACATCACGTTGCTGTTCTGTATTCACGCCGCCAGGGTTGGTGACGTAGTGAACGGGATCGCCAGTCGAATGGAACTGGACGCCTTGAAATTGGCCTGGGAGGAATCCACTATGCCATTGCCGCGTCGCAATCGGTTGATCCTGTCCGCCGCCAGAGGAGGTAAGGACGACATAACCCGGCAGGTTTTCATTCTCACTGCCAAGCCCATAGAGCAGCCACGACCCCATGCTCGGTCTACCGGCGATTGCAGTGCCAGTGTTCATAAAGGTGTGTGCTGGATCGTGGTTGATTTGTTCGGTGCGCAGCGAACGGACGATACAGATGTCATCGGCGAGGCTTCCAATGTGTGGAAACGCCGTACTCATCTCCTGCCCAGATTGTCCATACTTCGTGAATTCATGTGTAGGACCGAGGCATTTGAGTGAATCCGCTTGCCCTTGAAGTTGCGCAATCGGTTGTCCTTCCGTGAAAGACTTCGGCATCGGTTGCCCGTGGAGTTCTGCCAGTTGCGGTTTGTAATCCAAAGTCTCTAAGTGCGACGGACCGCCTGCCATGCAGAGGTGGATAATCCGCTTCGCCTTCGGTGGCACATGCGGTTCCGTGATGATGCCGGGCCATCTTTCAATCTCCGGCGCGGCACCCAGTAGCGATGGTGCCAGCAGGGATCCAAGCGCAAGCGACCCGATGCTACGCACGCTTTTCCCTAAAAATGTCCGCCTCGTGAGGCGAAGATCGGTTTCTTTGTGAATATCCATAGCCATACCTATACCTCCTGTTCATTCTAACTTTAATATCGCATAATCGTCTCATGCAAATTCAATATCACCCGCGCCACAGAAGTCCACGCCGCCAATTCGTCAGTTTCGATGCCTTCTGTCATAGGGGCTTCACCCGTTGCGATCAACATGCTGGCAGCATCGAGATCAGCAGTGTACTCAGCTTGATGCTTTTCATAGAGATTCGTCATAATCTCTAATTCCTTTGGCTGTGGCATCCGAGATAAGGTCGATTGATATGCCCAGTTGATACGCTCAGCGACGGATTCACCACCCTCTTGGATAATCCGTGCCGCAAAGACACGTGCTGCCTCAACGTAACTTGGATCGTTAAGTAGCGTCAAAGCTTGCATCGGGGTATTAGAGGTTGCCCGCTCAGCGGTACATTCCTGACGACTCGGCGCATCAAATGCCATCATACTCGGATGCAAGAAGGTACGCTGCCAATGCGTATAAAGCCCACGACGATATTGGTTCTCGTCTGCATCGTGCACATAAACCCGCTTCGGGAAGTTTAGGTTTGCGTAATAACCTACCGGTTGGTAAGGTCTCACACTCGGACCCCCAATTTTGGGCACCAGAAGTCCGCTCAGCAGCAATGCGTTATCGCGAACCACCTCTGCATCGAGTCTCCAGCGCGATTGGCGTGCCAACAAACGGTTGTAAGCATCTTTCTCCTCTAGGACCTCGTTTGATTTCGAGGATTGACGATACGTGTTCGAGGTGACGAGGAGTTTTACAATATGCTTAACGTTCCAACCGCTTTCTACAAATTCGACAGCGAGCCAGTCAAGCAGTGCGGGATGCACCGGCGATTCGCCTTGTGCGCCAAGGTCGTCCAAAACGCTGGATAATCCTGTGCCGAAGTAGAGCGCCCACAGTCGGTTTACAAATGTACGAGCAGTTAGCGGGTTGTCCTTTGATGCTATCCACTGTGCAAGTTCTAAACGCGTTGGTCGACGATTTTTGATACCGAGATCACCAAGGAAAGCCGGTATCATCGGTTCGACGATCTCACCGGAATCGTCCATCCAATTGCCTCTGGGTAGTACGCGTGTCGTCCGAGGTAGTGTGGATTCAGTGGTAAGTGAATAAGGGATCTGTGCTTCAATTTCACCTTTCTGTTTTTGTAGCTCCGCAATCTGGTTTCGTATACCATCAAGGGCAGGTGTGATGCGGCGATACTCCGCTGCAATCTGCTCTCGCTGGCTCGTTGTTCTGACAGACGGATCTACCTGAATTGCGGCGATGACCTGTTCCGTATGTGTATTCTTCACAGCTGAGCCGCGAGTTGTTGCCACACCAGCCATATCCCAATAAGTGGTGCCACCAAACTGTACGAACGCTATCCCATTCAGGACACTCTCCGGATCCAACCCAACGTCTGTCGGATCTACCTCAAGACGGACCCATTCACCTGCTGCCGGTAGGGATCCCATCGGCTTGTGGGCAGGTGTATCACTTCCAATTTCACCGAAGTTAATTTTGTCTTCACCCCAAAATGCGCGATGATCCCAAGTTCCATCGTTCCACTGGAGCATGACGGTTTCTGGGGGTGATTCGGGGTCAATCCAGACATAGGCAAAGAGTCGATCGCCCTCTGCTAAGGTGAATGTTCGGTTTGCCCCCCGGAAAGCATGTTGGACAGTCTTTCCTGCTTCCGCTGTTTGCTTTCGTGAATACAATTTACTGAAAACGGGTGCTTCATCTTTACTCACGAATTCCCACGTGCCTTCAGTTCTACCACCATTTGCTTGCGCGTCGTCTATCCACGCGAAGTCGGTCGGTTCAGTTGAGTCGAGCAGTGAGATGACTTCGTTTTCCCACTCTGTTTGCTCGGCTTCTAATCCAGGTGATGACGCTTTGAACACCCTCTCCAATTTTGTCAATTCATCGTCAATGTCTCGGAGTGTTGATTCTTGTGTGGGTGTCGGTAGCATTACGACGGGTTCCCATTTACTCCTACCGGGGTATACCCCCGGTCCCTTGACATCAGCGAAAAATGCGGCGAAGCTGTAAAAATCTTTCGCAGTATACGGATCAAACTTGTGGTCGTGACATTGGGCACAACCGAGCGTCGCGCCTAACCAGACGGATGCCGTCGTTCGCACTCGGTCGGCGGCATAGATTGCGAGGTACTCCTTCGCTTGTGCGCCGCCTTCTGAGGTGGTCTGATTTAGACGGTTATAACCGACAGCGATCTTCTGTGCTGGTGTTGGATTCGGCAGGAGATCACCTGCGAGGTTTTCGACCGTAAATTGATCAAACGGCATGTTGTTGTTAAACGCTTTTATCACATAGTCGCGATAGGGCCAGATACTCACATTTTCGTCAGCATGGTAACCGCTCGTGTCCGCATAACGGACCAGATCGAGCCAGTACATTGCCATCCGCTCGCCATACTGTGGTTCAGACAGAAGCCTGTTGACGAGTGAATCATAGGCATCGGGGCTTTCATCTCTCAAGAACTGCTCTACTTCAGCAGGTGTGGGCAGCAATCCAGTAAGATCGAAGCTCAAGCGACGGATGAGCGTCCGTTTATCCGCTTCTGCTGACGGAGTGAGTCCCTCTGCCTCTAATCTTCCAAGTATAAACGCATCAATAGGATTACGAACCCATTCGGTGTTTTCGACAGTAGATGGTTCGCTGCGTTCAGGGAGACTGTAAACCCAGTGTTCTTCCCATTCGGCACCTTCAGCGATCCACTGGATGAGCGTATCGATCTGCGCTTGTGTCGGCTGCCGATTGGAGATCTGTGGTGGCATTCGCTGGTCAATGTTTTCGTGCGTTATGCGTAGGACCAATTCGCTGTTTTCCGGTTCACCCGGCACGATAATTGGATAACCACTTGGGGCAGAGAATGCACCTTCTTTTGTGTCAAGCCGTAAATTGGCTTGACGGACTGCCGGATCGGGACCGTGGCACGCAAAGCATTTATCCGACAATATCGGCAGAACATCACGGTCGAATTGAAGTTTCTCAGCATAAACAGGTTGTAACGCAATAGTAAGTCCTAACAAGAGTAATACAAGACTCACACAACGCGTGCGAACCCATCTTGGAGAGTTTAAATATGATAACTGTGTCTGAGGCATTATAGAATATCTCCTCCGTTTCTTCTGTGCAGGCGGTGTCAACTCCCAACGGGGCATAAGTCTGACCATCCTCAAAATTGCTTGATTGCTCAATAGTATATCATTAAAAGTGAAATATCTGCAAGTGCCATTAATTTCATTAGATTTTAATTATACCCCAGAGTATTATACTTGAGAGTATAATATTAGAGAACGGATGGAGAGATGGAATGGCTAAAATTATCACGGGACATCGTGTTGGGCGAAACGGAACAATTCGGGTCGGATGTTCGGCTGTTATTTTTGACAAGAATCGCGACAAGATTCTATTAACGAGACGCGAAGATAACAACCAATGGTGTTTACCAGGTGGTGGGATGGAACCCGGAGAAAGCGCAAGTGAGGCGTGTATACGAGAAGTTGAAGAGGAAACGGGTTTGCAAGTTGAAATAAAACGCTTAATCGGTGTCTACACAACCTCGCACCAGTTAATCGTGTATCGGGACGGGAACAAAATCCAGTTGGTGGCTCTATGCTTTGAAGCAGAAATTGTAGAAGGTGAACTCCGACTCAGTTGCGAAACAACCGAATATGGGTATTTTTCCTATCAGGAAATACAGGAATTAGATTTGCTTTTGAACCACGTGCAACGTATAAAGGATGCCTATAGTGAGGAAATGACGACCTTTATTAGATAATAAATCTTTTGAACGGAAACCCTCGAACTTCAGCGGTGTGACGCGGACTTAACTCGCCAACATAATCGGGCGATACGGATCAATGAACCTGTTATTCTCATCCTTCCGACGAGGCGGAGGTAATGCGTCCGCTTTTGCGCGCAGTTTTGAGAGCGCATCGGCGTAGGCAGGTGCGTCGATTAAGTTGTTTCGTTCATCCGGATCCTTGGAGAGATCGAAGAGTTGTTCGGGCCACCCCTTGTCGTTATTAAATTGGAAATACTTTAAATACCCCTCTTTGACCATCACAGACGGTCCGTTTTGGGCACGCCACAGTTCACTATAAACGGTATCGTGCCAGTCGGTGGTATCTCCATCAATCAGTGGCAGGAACGAACGTCCATCAAGTTCATCTGGGGCGGGAACGTCTACTAGCTCACACACAGTCGGAAACAGATCGACTAACGACACATTCTGCTCAACGATTTTCGGTTCTCGTCCAAACCGCTTCGGATACCAGATAGATAGCGGCACCCGTGCCGAAGCCTCAAAGTAACTCTGTTTCTCCCACAGTCCTTTCGTGCCAAGCATCTCACCGTGGTCGGAGAGGAAAACGATGATAAAATCGTCCAAGACGTTCAAATGTTCCAGTTTCTCAATGACCCGACCGAATTGTGCGTCCATCCACTCAATCATTCCGTAATATGCCGCGGTCGCTCGGTGTGCCTGACGATAGGTGACATCTTCGCCGACTCGGACCCTGAAAAAGTCGTCGTATCCAAATTGCTCATTTGGTTCTTCAACGATCGGTTCCACTCGTTGCATGTAGTAGTTAAACAGGTCCATTGGACACTGATATGGATAGTGTGGTGCGATGAGGCTTACCGCCATACAGAGCGGATTGGATCTCGGACGATCGTAAGGCGCATCAACAAAATGTTCCTCAAGGAACAGCAGCGCACCGTCCACATTGTATTGGTCATTGAGCATCCAACGCCCTAAACCGGGTTGGGCATCGCGGACTTCCTGAATCACCTTGCTCTGCTTTGGACCCGTGCCCGGTTCCGATTCAACTCGCGCAGAGTGTTCATCTTTTACAGCAGGATAAGGGTATCCATTTTTGCCAACAATATCGCGTCCGACCCGTTCTTGCCAGCCGTGCATCACATCTGTCCCGACGAAATGCATTTTGCCTGCACAACAGGTGTAGTACCCGTAGTTTCCTAACTGTCCCGGGATCGTTCGGACCTCTGTAGGCATCGGGTCCCCGAAGTTGAGGCTCCCACAGTTTCGTGGATAGAGTCCTGAAAGGAAACTCTGCCGAGCAGGGACACAAATCGGGGAAGGCGTATAGGCGTTTCGAAAGTAGATACCTTCATCCATAAACCGGGAAAGTGTCGGTGTGCGAATAGCGGTGTCCCCTTCGATCGGCAACACATCGGGGCGGTGTTCATCGTTGATGAGAAAGAGAATGTGTGGTTTATTTTCTGACATGGTTGTTTTGGGTTTGGTCAGTTGAGCGTGTCTACTCCTCTGGTGAACGGATGACCCGGCGGAGCGTGCCTACTACTTTTAATAGAGGGACATTAAGCCTTCAGCACCGGGAATTGGTTTTTGCTCGAATTCGGGGGTGATCCAGCGAGCGCCAGAAGGTTTTCCTGGGTTCCGATAAGCATAGACGACGCACCACCGCGTATTACTATCGGGTTTTCTCGGGTTAACTGCATGGGCAGCGTGTGTCCACATTGCCACGACCGTCCCCGATGGTACGGATAACGCTTGAATCTCTAACGGTTCGCCGGTCTCAGGATGGGTTTTTCCTGCCAACCAATTCTCTTGGAGTTCTTCATCTGATTGAGCATGAATCCTTGCATCTCGATACAGATGACTTCCCGGTACAGCCTTCAAGCCACCGTCGTCTGGCTCGAATCCGTTGACATAGAAAAAGATGCGAACGAAACCCAAACGCGGATCGTCATCGGAGTATCCGTGGCTGTGCCATCCGATGCCACGATTACCACCCGGTCGATTGAGACTGACACAGTGATCGTATCGAATATCTTCACCCAAAACCTGCCGTGCGAGTTTAAGCATCTGCGGGTGCGCAATCAGGCTTTCGAGATAGCTATTATATTCCGCAGAAAATCGATTCGGCTCATGCCCTTCCTTTGACGTACGCGAGAGTTCGTGGATATGCGACAGTGAGCGAGTTAGATTTTCCTGAGCCTCCGACGTGAGCAAGCCAGGGAAAACGAAATGTCCATCGCTATCCAGAATTTTTCGTTCCTGTTCACCAAACGTGTAATCATGCAAAAGTGGGGGTTGTGACATAAAAACGCCTCCCCTTTAATGGTGCCTTTGACAAGACCGAGGGATCCAGTATCGAACCACCCTCAGTCTTGTCACCATCAACACAATTCTTAGGTCTCGGAGCAGGTCAATCGACTTTAATGTCAGCCCAAGTCGTTGTGAGTTTACCTGCAGGTTCAATGTCAGCGGCTTTTTCTAATCCTTCGTTCATGATGGTGGCAATCTCATCTTCGTCCAATGCCACATTGAAGACGGTAACATCGTCAACGATGCCAGCGAAAAACTGACCCCACTGGCCGTGTTGTCCAGTGGCTAAATAGATGCCTATTAAAAGGGGTTTGTCGGTCAACGGATTCCTTCCTAAGTTTGGTGTCGTTACGCCTTCGCCAATCTGATCAGCGTCGATGTATACGCCAAACCCGTCACCGTCCCAGGTAACGGCGACATGATGCCAGTCTGTATCCGGCTTCCAAGGTGCATCTATAAAGTGAAGCGTGCCCCCTGGATCATGCGTATGATGTCGGATTCTACCGGCGTCCCACCAAAATCCAGGCGCCCAATCATCTTTGGTCACGACACCCATACCACCACCGGGAGGTTTATCTAACTTAAACCAAAGGGCGATCGTGTGTTCGCCGCCGACATTTAAAGAATCATCGTGCTCAATTGCCACGTAAGAATCCGAACCGTCAAGGTGTAAACCCTTACCAAATTTGCCATTGACCCATTTCGCGCCACCTTCAATCTTGCCATCATTACCTGTTCCAGAGGAATCTTCGACTTTGTTGCCATTTCCTTCATCAAAAAGCCACATGCCGACGCAATTTCCGAAGTCAACTTCAGCGAAACTGATTCCTACAAACATCAGGCTAACAACCATTAAACTGACACATAATAGTTTTAACCTTATAACTGTGGTTTTCATTTTTTGTTTCCTCCTTAAATTTTCTGCTATATGAGTATAGCATGAGATGTGATCTCTTGCAAATTAAATCTTGCTATATCGGAATTTGGCTATTTCAGTTCAGGTCCCGGATTCCGATTCCATTTCAACGGTTCAACGTCGTTTTCACAGACCGGTGCCAATTCGGCAATTCGCTCCCAATCCGCGTCCGACCAAGCCATACTTTGCCGAAGTCTTCCGATATGTGCTTGCATTTCCGAAGGTAACAGCGCAAAAAATGGATGATACCAGAGTGTAATCACAGTCCGGCGTTCATCTGATTGGTTACCGTGTGAAGCGTGTAGCAGCCGAGAATCGCCGATAACCAAGTCTCCCGCTTTCACTGGTATGTCAACTTCATCCGGAAATTGTTGATAGGCAGGATGGTTAACGTCATCGACACGTTGGAGTGCTGCGCCGTGGGCGTCGGGCAGTATGTCATGCAAGGGATGTCGATTCAGGTGTGAACCTTTAATAACTCGGAGACACCCGTTATGTGGTGTTGTGTCAACCAAATAATACATGAGGAACAGTTGCTGAGGCAATGCCGTATAGCTACACGGATCGTTCCAGCCCCACCAGTCCTGATGCCAAAATAACGGTGGACTCTCGGGCGGTTTGCTGATGACATATCCTGACGACCATTTCGGTCTCAAAAACCCCAAAGCGTCAAGAGCCTGCAATGCCTGAGGATAAACGACCAACTCAGCAAACAGTGAATGCATGTACACGCTAATCATACTGCCAGATGAACGATAGGCGTCACGTTCATCTTCCGTTTGTGCGTCAAGCAGTTCGTCCGTTACTGTCCGAAGTCGAGTCAGTATCTCTTCCTTCAAGACAGCCTCAATAACACAATAGCCATCAGCGATTAATTGATCATATTTTTCTTTCGGTTTTTCGACTTTCATATCTACTCCTGTTGCTATCATTTCTTTCCTACTACGGAAAACCCATTATCATTTTCTGGATGGAAGTCTTCCAGTCTACGTTTCTTGTAGAAATGGAAATCTGTAAATCCCACTTCCACAAGACAGTTCTTGAGTTCGTCCGGAGGAAGGTGTTTATTAGAAAAGTCGCACTTGTAATGTTTCTGCGTCTCCAAATCTATCTTAAGCCACGTGTATCTTTCTATGTCATCACCTTCGTCATATTCTCCCTTTTCCAGAACAAATACGTTTCTCTCAATTTCAGACCAATTAGACATCGGAAATTGCTTGTTTGTTATTGATGGATTTGGATGTCCAAAGCAAATCCTACCATTGGGTGTGAGTGCTTTATGGATACGGTTTAAGAGCGATATCAAACCTTCCTTGGATTGATAAAAAAACGAACCCTCGAAGAAAATAACGGAAAATTTCTCTTCAAAGCTCATTTCATTATAATTGTCCAAAATGAATTCAATTTCCAGATTTTCGCGCTGTGTGATTTTTTTAGCTTCGAAAAGAAAGTTGGGTGATAGGTCCATACCAACGACATCATAGCCACGCCGAGCAAATTCACGTGAATAACTCCCTATTCCGCAACCTGCCTCTAATATTTTGTCGTTTTTAGAGAGCCGTAACGCCTTTTCATAGAAAGAAAAATGCCTTCTTACAAATTCTGGTGTCTCAAAATTGTAGCTGCCTGGTCCAAGATACCATTTATCATAGATTTCGTGTCCAAAATCTGTTCTAAGAAATTCAGTCGGGAGCACGTTCACGTTTTCCTCCTAAAATGAGCAGTAAACGATATAAATTTTCGATCAGAAACTTCAGCAGAGTTGTCCGCTATAAACAACTATAGGTATTCAGTTAAATAATTGGATGGTAAGCGCGGTCAATGTAATATGCGTTTCGCGCTGTTGCGTTTGACTTGATTCAAGGATATGAAGAGAGGATGTCCTTGGGAAGGTTCACCCTTACGCCCTACTAATTATACCATATTTTTCAAACAAATGTCAAACGGATTTCAGAGCGTTCAATTAAAATGTCTGAACGGATTGTGAGTAGAAACAGGATTTATCTGAACAGAATAGAAGTATGGAAGGAACGTATTTAGCGAAATAGGAAAGGCGCGGTTAGAAAACCGCGCCACTGAAACCGGTTGCAGCACACGGAGTGTGTCTCCTACTTCCGTATCAACATCTTGCGGAGGGGAGACATAGTGTCTGCTTGCAGCTGATAGAAATAGATGCCGCTCGAAACACGTTCACCGAAATCGTTGCGACCATCCCAATGCGCTGCTTGACTCCGACTCGTGTAGTAGCCTGACGATTGATGTCCTAACTTTAAATGTCGGACGATGGTACCGTGCGTATTATAGATGGTAATCTCTACATTGCTACCCTTCGCCAAGTAATAGGGTATCCATGTCTCTGGGTTGAACGGATTCGGATAGTTCGTCAGGAGCTTCGTTTTGTCTGGTCGCATTGATGAAAGGCTACTTTCAAGTATGGCAATCGCTCGCTGGTACTTCAGAGATCCATCGTTCTCAGCATACAATCTCTGCAGACGTGCTTGAAGTTTTTCTCTATCCAAGGTCTTAAGCAATACCGGTTCCAGAACGGAGGTGTTTCTGTCTGCCTTAATAGTCGGAGCGGATGCTCCTGTCTCGTCAGATAAGACATTAATAGTGACGATAATGCTGTCTGTTTGACTGCCATCCGAGACCACTACGTTTACTTCATAGCTTGACTTGGTTTTATGAACCAATGCCACCTTGGTTTTCAACTGCCCGTTTAAGGGGTTAATATTAAACGACTGCGCATCGGTGCCCTCAAGACTATATGTTAGGATGTCACCCTCAGGATCCATCGCTGACACAGGGTCCCCGATATTTGTGTCTGCCGGTGTGTTTTCTGGAATCGAGCGGTACACACGATTTACCACAGCCTCATCTACCTGTTCAGAAAAAGCCGGTGCTTCATTGACATCTGTTACGGTAATGTTCACCGTGATTAGGTCTGTGGCTGGGCTTCCCCAGTCTAATACCCTGACCCTTACTTCATAAGCGGCCTTTTTTTCGTGGTTCAATGGTGCCTTAGTCTTCAACTGCAAACTACCTGGAGAAACACGGACAACGTCGAATGAACTCCAATCAGGACCACTAAAAGAGACGCCGATGCATTTATCAGGCAGATTCGTGGAATATCTCAATGGGTCCCCGATATTTGTGTCTGCTGGTGTATTTTCTGCTACTTCACGAGTGGTTATATCACCTTCTGCGAATTCTACTTGGTGCGCGTAGCTCATTGTGTTTATACCATATATGAAGAATAGTACTGTGAAAATGCGCATGACGCTCTTCTGAGTCAAAACTTGCTGTTTCATGATAAATGATTCCTTTTCAGGTTGTGTTTATTTTTTATTTTTTACAATCCTTTTTTATAAAGATGCCCTGCGGCCCGAGGTTGAGAAGTTAAAAATCATATAATAGGATTTCGTATGCCTAATTTTATGAAAAATATAATGATCCATAATGACTTATCAACCTAACTATAGAAAACGACAGTTAACACAATAAGGTTGACATATTATTTTTTTACATAATCATTAAAGACCGAAATTAAGGACCGTTTCTCGGAAATCAATATCTCCGATCTTGACTTTTTTCTTATGTATGCTATGATGACGTCAACACCATTCAAATAAGATTAGACTATCAACAGATAGGAGAAACAGATGTCAAATACCGTAAGCCGACAAATTCGTCTTAAGAATCGAATCGTCGGTATGCCCAAAGAAAGTGATTTTGAAATCGTTGAAGCGACGCTCCCTGAACCCGCAGCAGGAGAGGTGTTGGTTGAGAACCTTTACACGTCCGTAGACCCGTATATGCGCGGCGGGATGCGATCCGCTGAACTCGGTAAACCGTTGGAGGGTAGATGCGCCGGTCGGATAGTTGAGTCGAACAGCGACCAGTTTCAGGTTGGGGATTATGTAACGGGTATGCAGGGGTGGCGAGACCACTATATTGCGTCGGCACAGAGCGTAACTGCTGTTGATCTGACGATCGCACCGCTCCAGTCGTTTTTAGGGGCTGTCGGTATGCCCGGACGTACCGCCTACTTCGGATTTTTGGAGATAGGTCAACCCAAAGCAGGAGAAACAGTTTTCGTTTCCGCTGCAGCAGGTGCAGTAGGCTCAATCGTATGCCAGATCGCCAAAATCAAAGGATGCCGAGTCGTTGCGAGCGCAGGTTCCGATCAGAAAGTCGCATGGCTACTGGAGACAGCGGGTGTTGATGCGGCTTTTAACTATAAGAATGTTGATGACTTGGAAGCTGAACTCAGAAAACACTGTCCCGATGGACTTGACATCTACTTTGAAAACGTCGGAGGTAGACACCTACAAGCCGCACTCGCAGTGATGAATATGCACGGACGTATCCCACTGTGTGGTATGATCTCCCAATACAACGATATTGAACCGACCCCAGGTCCGACAAATCTCAGCTCTGCTATCGGGAAGCGGATTAGATTACAAGGGTTTATCGTCACCGACTTCATGGAACGTAACCCTGAATTTTATAGCGATATGCGGCAGTGGATAACTGATGGTAAAATTCGGTGGGAAGAGACGATCATAGAGGGCTTAGAAAATGCACCGAAGGCGTTTATCGCGCTTTTCACAGGTGAAAAACTCGGCAAGATAGTCGTCAAAGTCTAAAGGAGTTTACAATGGCAACCAGAACCGCACGCGCCACCGTGATGAGTGGCAAGAATTTTGAAGTTCGAGAGTATCCGATAGTCGATCCCGCTCCCGGGACGGTACTCGTACGTCAGGAGTTGGGGGGTATTTGCGGCACCGACCTTCACAACTGGGAATTTCAACATATCAACCACGACATTATCCTTGGACACGAGAACGTTGGTGTGATTGAGACGTTAGGGGAAGGGGTCGAAACAGACTCCCTCGGCAATCCAGTCAAGGTCGGTGACAGGATCGCGTTGTCTCCCAGTGGCGGACTCGGTTTTTCTCCATCGGAAGAAGAACCGTATCTGCGCGGTGGCTTCAGTGAGTACATCTACCTGTCGAACCCGTCAACAAATATGTTTATTAAGACCGATTTGCCACCGGAAGTCGCTGTGCTTGCGGAGCCTGCTTCGTGTGCCGCACACTGTGTATCCCGCGGCAAAATCGAATTCGGAGACACGGTTGTAATTCAAGGAACCGGTCCCATCGGTCTGCTTGCGCTTAATTGGGCAAGAGTCTCTGGTGCCGGTAGACTTATCGTCGTTGGTGGACCTCCGGGAAGGCTTGAGATGGCAAAAAGGTTAGGGGCAGATCTTACAATTGACATCGCTGAAGTACCGGACCCAGAAGAACGGAAGCAGATTGTTCGAGAAAATACGCCGCAGGGCAACGGTGCTGATGTCGTCTACGAATGCACCGGTTTCCTCGCCGCTATCCCTGAAGGGTTGGATTATATCAGGCATAGCGGAGCCTATGTTGTATATGGACACTTTGTGGATGTTGGCTCTTTTGATTGCAACCCGAACCAGATGTTGATGCGTAAAAACCTCCGACTGGAAGCCGGATGGGGATTTGAGAGGAAGCATTTCATCCGAGCCATACCCATGCTTGAGAAACACGTCTCACTCTTTGAAGGGTTTGTCAGCCATATTCTTCCGTTGGAAGATGTGTCCAAAGGTTTCGACGCACTTCACGGCAGCTACCACTTAGACGGAAAGGATGCGATTAAGATTGCTGTCGAAGGTGGTGCCGCCTAAGACCTTATCTCATTCACTTTGAAAAACGATTGTAGGGGCAGGTCTTGTGCCTGCCCACTTCATTCAACCGCGCCTGTCATCTCTGTTAGGCAGTGGCTTCTTCTTCAACATCTTTCAAAAATACGCGAGCGTTGTTTTGCAAGGCTGACCTGTGGACAGCCGCCTCAAACAGCAACTCGTTCCATGCCGCTTCGCCATCCGCAGGGAAGGGTGTATCGGCATGCATTGCTTTAATCACACCATCAGCCATCCGTTTGAAAGATTCTGGCATTTCTGGCTTGTCATCCTCAGCTTCCCAGGCTTCCTCTATTTCAGAACTGTTCGCTTTTCGCCGGGAGTACGAACCCTCCAACCCCTTCGCTTCTGCATAAAATTCATCGCCAAGGACCTTCACTCGAAGCGGATGATCGTCGTAGCCCCATAAGTTTGTGCCGCTCAGGGAACCGATGACACCATTTTCCCAACCGATATGAATTAAACGTCCCCAACCACCGGCTTCATTGGGGTCTCCGACAACACTCACCCATTCCGGTCTCCCGACCGTCCAGAGGATCTGATCGATAACGTGCGACCAACAGTTGAAGTGTGCCCGAGCGTGTACCATCCTGATCTCACCTAACCGATTTTCGGCAACATCGTCATGCAGTTTACGGAAATGGTGCATAAATCGGTAGTTGAAATCGATTCCGAACTTAAGATTGGAGTCACGCCATGTTGCGATCGCAGGTGCTGCAATTTGGAGGTCTTCTTCACGCAACCGAGCTTGTCCCTCCAACCCACAGAGCGGCTTCTCTGTGAATACATTCCGTCCAGCTTCAATCAGTTGCCGCAACGGTGGGATGCGCCGGGTCTCGTTGACAATGAGAAGTACGAGTTCCGCGTCACAATTCGCTAAAAGATCCTCAATCGTTGAATATCCAGGGACCCCGAATTGTTCCGATGCCTTCGCAAGGAGTTCCGGATCCATATCGCACACGGCGACGACTTCTGCGTCCGGATGGCTGTGGAAGTTTCCGCCGTGCATCAACCCCATACCTCTACCGCTGATAAGTGCACATTTTTGCATAACCAAATTCCTTTCTGTTACCAACTATTTAACTTCTTAGGAGCAGTATATCAAACAGAATAAAAAATCTCAAGGAAAACGTCTTCATAGATGTTTGCTGTGTCCAGATTTCTCTTGTCATTTCTCTCCTAAAGTGCTATACTCTGATACTGTATTTTGTGTTTGAAACAACGACCTTTTGGGTAGCAAGTTTTCAAGGTTTTTTAACTATGGACCTCTGAGCTGCCCTCCACTTCGTTTCAGGCAGGTTTTCTTTCAAGGAGTGCCCTTCTTTAGGTGATGAAAGGTTGTTGACTTTACCAGAAAACATTGCGTAATGTAATGGAGCAATGCCCAGGTTTAATAGTTTAAAAAAATGGATACAGCAATCACAATTGAAAATCTTCATAAACATATCGGGAATGCGCGTGAATTACGGGAATACCTCTCGGCGGACCCCCACCGTCCACGTTATCACCTACTTCCTCCTGATGGGTTTTTTAACGATGCAAACTGCACTATTTATTGGAACGGACGATACCACGTCTTCTACCTCGGGCGTATGCCAAATCCAAATTTTGCCCACACGGGCAAAATTTATCCTCGCTCCACATTCGCAGACGAGTGGTTACCAGTACTCGACCACTCCTCCAGTTCTGATCTGGTGCATTGGATACATCACCCACCGGCGATAAAACCTGCTACTGACGGGTCAATGCCACGCGGCATATATAGCGGAGACGCTATTGAGAACGCACCGGTTCCAACCTTCATCTATCACGTGCCGAATCAAGGAACCTGCATCGCAACCAGCGAAGACGACGATCTGATTCACTGGACCCCTTCGCCTGCAAACCCAGTCATTCCGATACCAGACGAACCGCAAGAGTACCACGTTTTTGATCCGTGTGCATGGTATGAAAACGGCACCTACTATGCGCTCATCGGCAACAAAAACAGCCGACCTGGATACGAAGGCGACGCGACCAGTCTTTTCCGTTCGAGCGACTGTATTCAGTGGGAATACCTCGGTCCCTTCTACAAGTCTTCACGGCGTTGGACGGATGAGGTTGAAGATTGCGCGTGTCCCGATTTCTTCCCGCTCGGCGATAAATATATGCTTCTGATGCACGGACACCGCCCTTACGGTATGTCGCACTACTACCTCGGGCGCTACGAAGATGAACAGTTCTATCCTGAAACACATGGACGTATGAACTGGCAAGGTGGACAACTCTCTGGACCCGAAACGCTCCTCGACGACAGAGGACGCCGTATCTTCTTCGGTTGGATTCGTGAAGCGCGTCTGTGGGAAGAATACGGCTGGGCTTCTGTGATGACGTTGCCGCGGGTCTTCTCATTGAGTGGAGACGGAAGTCTTTGCATCGAACCCGTTCCAGAACTCGAAAATCTCCGTACCAAGCATCACCACCAAGAAACAACCCGACTCGAGGCAGATACAGAGGTTAAGGTTGATGTGAACGGAGATTGTCTTGAAATACAGGCGGAAATTAATCCAAGAGATGCTTCAGAGTTCGGTATGAAGGTCCGTCGCTCCCCAGACGGCGAGGAAGAAACTACTATTGTCTATTCGCTGTCCGACGAATGCCTTAAGATCGATCTCGCGAAATCAACTTTGGATGACGCAGTAAAATATCCGCGCCTAACACCACAAGACGAAGACGGTGGAGAACGTTATACAACTTCGCAGGAGGCACCGTTTAAATTACCTGAAGAGGAGCCTCTGAGACTCCATATCTTCTTAGACCGATCGGTGCTGGAAGTTTTTGCGAATAGTCGGTTGTGCCTAACCCAACGTATCTATCCGACGCGAACAGACAGCCTCGGTGTCTCAGTTTTTGCACACGGCGGTGAGGCAGTTTTAAACAGTTTAGACGCATGGGCGATGACACCAACAGTAGGGTAATCGTGCTAACAGCTTTTGGAAATTAAGCAATAGGTATATTATGGAACCTCAGCAACTCTGCAGAATCGGTTTTATTGGACTCGGAAATATGGGCGGACGGATGGCGAAGAATCTTCACAACGCCGGGTATCCGCTCATCGGATATGATATTGATGCCGCAAAATGTGCCGCACTCACTGCGACGGGTGCAACTGCGGGTCAGGATACCGCCGAGGTCGTCAATAAGAGCGATGTTATCATGACCAGTTTGCGCTCTTCGGATATTTTTTGCAGCGTCGCAGAACAACACCTAATCCCAAACGCTCGCGACGGTCACGTCTTTATTGATTTAGGCACGACAGAAGTCGAGAAAACGCGAGACATAGCGACGACATTCGCCGAAAGAGGTGCTATGTTGATAGATGCCCCCGTAAGCGGCGGACCCCAAGGATCCGAAACGGGCACACTCCGTATCTTTGTCGGCGGCGATGCGGGTATTGTCGAAAAATGCCGGCCAATTTTAGAAGTCCTCGGGGAACCGAAATACGTGGTATACTGCGGTTCGAGCGGTTCCGGACAGATCGTCAAAGGCGTGAATCAATTGGCGATGGGACTCGGTGATGCGGCATTCATGGAGGCAATGGCGTTTGGCGTATGTGCAGGCGTGGATCCGACCGCGATTCGTGAAGCGGTCGGTATGGGTGATGGTTGGCGTGGACAGTTCGATAGAATCGCCAGACGCATCATTGATGGAGAAGGGGGGACACTCGTCATCAAATACCCAGAATTGCCCTATTTCCTTGCCGCTGCAGAAGCCTCCGGGTTTGAAATCCCATTGACGGAAGCGCTCTACGAATTCTGTAAGAAAGAGAATTACGAGATGTTCGACAACATGAACCGTCCGTCACGTTCGTTTTGGCGAACATTGACAAAGGATTCGGACGCGGAACAGGATTAGCCGGTATCAAAAACTTGGGGCATTTCGACCTGTAATAACGCTAACAGTTCCTTCTTCAAGTCAATGAGGGAAGCATCCGTGATGTTCCGAGGACGGGGCAACGGAACAGGGACGTCTGCTTTTAGTGTCGCAGGTCTGGCTGTCAGAACGTATATCTTATCCGCGAGTAGAAGTGCTTCCTCAACGTCGTGCGTGATGAGTAGGACGGTTTGTCTGTCTGCTGCCCAGATGTCGAGTAGGATAGACTGCATGACGGTGCGCGTCATGGCATCTAATGCACCAAAGGGTTCATCTAAAAGCAAAATTTCCTTCCGAAACAGGAGTGTCCGGACGAGTGCGACGCGTTGTCGCATGCCTCCCGAAAGTTGCATCGGATAACTATTTTCAAATCCACCCAATCCGAGTTGTGCTAAACGGTGATGTGCTTCTGCCTTTGCGGCGTCAAGCGGTTCATCGTGAATTTCTGGACCGACGAGTACGTTCCTGAGGACTGTCCGCCAGGGTAATAAGAGGTCCTTTTGCTGCATGTAGGCGAAATCCCCGGTGTTGCCGTGGATACGCTCGCCGTTGAGATAAATTTCTCCAGTGTCAGGTGTAAGAAGGCCAGAGATGATATTAAAAAGCGTACTTTTGCCGCACCCAGAGGGACCCAGCAAAGCGACAAATTGCCCGTCATCAACAGAGAGGTTCAAGCCATCCAGTACCCGCAATGGGGTATCCTTCTGATCAAAGGTTTGTGTTAGATTCTTTACCTCTAATCTGCTCATAAGCCTACACATTTTTGCCATTACTGCTATTAAAGACGTCGGGAGGCACGTTGACGGAAAAATTGGATAATCGGTTTCACATACGGTTCGTCTGTTCTGATGTGGATAGAATCCACTTGATTTGCTCGGAAAACCTGTCGCCGTTCCGCATCGGCACGCTGATTGAGTTTCCTATAGAGATGCCGTGCTTCCTCAGACCGTGTATCAACAATGACTGTCTCTCCGGTCTCAGCATCCTCCAATTCTATGAGTCCGACATCCGGCAATTCCACCTCGCGTCTGTCCTGTAGGGTAATAGCGGTCAGCGAATACCGCTTACTGCTCAAGCGTAACTGCTTTTCATACCCCGTATCCTTGAAATCTGAAATGAGAAATACAACGCTGTGCGGTTTGAGCACCCGATCAACGAACGTCAACGCCGTTTCAATGTTCGTTCCAGACTGTTTCGGCTGGAAATGGAGAATATCTCGAACGACGCGTAAGACGTGCCTTTTCCCCTTCCGTGGCGCGACGAAATGCTCAACGGTGTCAGTAAAACAGATAAGCCCAACTTTGTCGTTGTTTTTGATGGCAGAAAAGGCGAGCAGTGCGGCAATCTCGGCAGCGATTTCTGCCTTCGTCTCGGCGATACTACCGAAGCTGGTTGAGGCGCTCATGTCCACAACCAACATCATGACGAGTTCACGTTCTTCCACGTACTGCTTGATATAGGCTTGTCCCATGCGTGCGGTGACGTTCCAATCGATCGTACGGATTTCATCACCTACCTGATACTCTCGAACCTCATCGAAGGTAATCCCCTGTCCTTTGAACACGCTCTCATACTCTCCAGCAAAGACAGTGTTAACGAGCCGATTGGTAAATATTTCAATGCGTTGGATTTTTTTGAGGATATCTTTTTCGTTCACGATCTTTTAACCACGTCCCACTCCTTAATCTACCGGCATCGCGTGTACCGGAATTGAGAGACCGTGTTCATTCCAAAACCGATAGGCACCCGGGTGTAGCGGAATTACAAACGCTTTTGACACATTTTCAATTGTTGTTATATCTGCTGTAGCACCGGTAGCATCCTGCATCGCTTGCAACCCTTCTGGGCTGTAAACCTGTTGTAGGATTGTATAGACGATTTCTGCTGGCACATCTTTGTGAGCGATAAGCAATGTTGGCATCAGCAGTGTGTTCACTGGTCCGACTTTGCCGCCGTATGCCCCGACTGGCAGTGGACCGGATAGGTAAAACGGATATTGTTCGTAGAACCCGGATGCCTGTGCAGGCGCGTCCATATCAAGCATTCTAATTTCATTGGTTGCAGCGAGTCGCGCCATTGCATCGTTCGGTACACTAACTAACATTTGAAAAGCGTCTGCTTCTCCAGCCAAGAGTGCTGCTGCTCCTTCGTTACTGCCCTGATACAGAAGTGTGATTTGGTTCCAGATGCCAGCTGATTTCGCCAAGCGTTCTATCGTTTGTGCGGAGCCGGATCCCATTCTGCCACTTGCTATTTTCTTCCCAATGAGGTCTTCAAATTGATGAATATCGCTATCTGCAACCACAACTGTTTGGGCATAGGCGATATAGAGTAGGGTCACTGCTCGTATATTAGTTTTGGCCCCTTCTTCAGCGAAAATTTCCTGTCCGTGGTAACCCAAATGGCTCTCTGAGGCGAAGGCAACACCGAGATAAGCCGAATTTTCATTGACGCGTCGCGTGTTTTCCACAGAGCCTGGTGAAGTTTCAACCACTATCTTCAGTTGAGGTTCGTGCTGTGTCGCGATGTTGCTCACTGCAGTCGCAAAAGGCGAAAAACTTCCGCCGGGGGTTCCACCTAAAATTGTAAGTGCTGTCGTCTGGGAGGTATCCTGTGTATCTACTGTCATGAGAGGTTTCTGAACCCTCTTGCAACTACTGAAGGTGATAAAGAACAGCATGGCGATAGTGCCCGCTAAGCTAACACGAATTTGTGTTTCACGAAAACGTCCGAAATTGATCTGCATTTTAGCTATTCCTCTTTGTTGTGTTAATGTATTTAAAAGTGCTTGTTTAACTACTCAAATGCTATTATACTATCAGGAAAATGTAATGAAAGCAATATCTTTTCAAGGACTGAAAGCCGATAACCAATTTCAGAAGACATAATGCAAAACGTTTTTTTTGACACTACTGCAATTGAGATCCACCGTGAGATTCAAACGGGGAATATTCGTCATGTTGTTTTCGATTTTGACGGAACTATCTCCCTTATCCGAGACGGTTGGCAGAATGTGATGGTCCCGCTGATGGTTGAATGTCTTCAAACGGAGACGGATACCACTGAGACCCAAGAACAACTCGAGGCACTCGTTGTTGAATTTGTGGATAGACTCACCGGTAAACAGACGATCTATCAGATGATCCAGTTAAGCGAGGAGATAGAAAAACGTGGTGGAGCACCGAAGGATCCACTCGCCTATAAAGACGAATACAACCGTCGATTGTTGCCCGTCGTCGAGGAACGGATTGCCGGACTCGCCGCAGGCACGCTGCCTGCTGATCCGCTCCGTGTGCCGATGTCACTCGAATTTCTCCAAAGCCTCCGTGAGATGGGGATAAGTTGCTATCTCGCCAGCGGTACGGATGTCGAATTCGTCAAAAATGAGGCATCGCTCCTCGGTGTTGCAGAATACTTTGATGGTGGAATTTACGGTGCGTTACGGGAATATGAGAAGTTTTCTAAAGCGATGGTCATCCAGAAGATCATCACGGATTTCAAACTCAGTGGAAGCGAACTTCTCATTGTTGGGGACGGTTATGTGGAAATCGAGAATGCCAAAGAGGTGGGAGCAATCGCGGTGGGTGTCGCCTCTGTAGAGGACAATATGTACAATATGAACGCCGATAAACGGGAACGTCTTATTCACGCCGGTGCGGACATTATCATCTCTGATTTCCGAGAAAGCACACATCTGCTAAACTACCTCTTCAATTCGTAGAATTTATTTCATAAACAGACTTACGAGGAACAAAGTATGCCGAACTACGCCAAAGCGTCCATTCATCCTTCAGAACTACGCGAATTCCAAGACGATCAAACGGGCGCGCATATCTATCAACTCACAAGTGATACTTCTATCAACCATAACCTCTACTTCCTGACATCTTCGTTCACGCCCGACCAAACACATCTCATTTTTACCTCCTACCGCTCAGGAAAACCGAACTTTTTCAAACTACAATTTCCCAACGGCGATATTGTGCAGTTGACGGATGCCGATGAGGTTCACGGCTACTCCGGTGTGATCTCCAAAGACGGCACCGAACTCTTTTACACGCAAGCGGATGCCATCAAAGCGATTCATCTCGATACCCTTGAGGAACGTGTGCTTGCAGAATTTCCGGGGGGAAGTCTCGGCGAGTGTAGCGTCAGCGCTGATGAACAGTTCATTGTAACGGCAATGAAGCGCGACGATAAATCGCACATCACCGTAACCGCTACCGACGGTGGTGGTGGCGAGGTCATCTACACCTCTCCGGATCAGACAATTATCCATCCGCAGTTCCACCCAAAACACCCTGACCTCATCGCGTATTCCGGCGATCCGGCACCTCGGATGTGGACGATCAAGCGGGACGGCACAGAAAACTGCTCGCTCTATCAGCACGATAACAACGAATTTCTCGTCCACGAAACCTTCCTCGGTGCCTTGGATGAATTGATCGTGACGCATTGGCCCTACGCCCTTCGGCGGATGTCTCTGGAGACCCTACAGATGCAGACGATCGCCGATTTCAACGCGTGGCACATCGCCAGTAATCGCGATGGAACAAAGGTGTTATGCGATACCGTCCACCCTGATATCGGTTTGCGCCTCGTTGATGTAGGGACAGGTGAACATACGCCTATCTGTCATCCCCAGAGTTCGTCCAGCGGGAGCCAATGGAAAACCGATCGGTATGCACTCGCCGAGGATTGGGCAGCGGCACAACAGACAGGCGACAGAGAAAAAGCCCTCAGTTGGATGGAGATGAAGGTCGACACGGTCTACGGACCGCAGTGGACGCACCCACATCCCTCGTTCAGTCCTGATGAAACGGCTGTTGTGTATACCTCAGATGTTTCCGGGCATTCACAGGTTTATGTTGCTGTCATACCGTAAGGTGCGGCTATAGATGCTGTTCCCGCGTTTTCATGCCCTGTCGACATCAATTCTGAGTCTTGAGTGTACCCCAAATTACTGCCAGTTTTTCAGAGGGTTCAACCGCCAACGCCAGGGTGTGCAATCTCCTCACGTCAGTGTCACTTAACGCCCCTTCAAAAATGGCAACTTCATCAATGCCACCAGCATACCAGATACCGCCCAAGTGCTGTGTATAGGCGATTGTCGGCTTGTGTGCGGCACCGTAAGCGATGCTGATAGGGTCAGGTGCCGGGGTGGTCTTTTTTAGCTCACCGTCCAGATAGATTCGGACGGACTTTTTATTCTCAACAACCCCAACGACATGATGCCACTCTCCGTCAGTCGGAAAAGGCACATAAGCGGAGGGCCAATGCTTTGCCGCGTTTGCCGTGTCCGCTCGGATCCAGATGCCGACATTGTTGTTATCGAGCAGTTGGATGCCGTAGTTGTATTTGTCATAGATGGGGTTGCGGGTGCCAAGGGTAGGTTTAATAATCGCTTCCATCGTCACGGAAGGGAAGAAGATATCCTCACCCATTCGTATCAAATCAACAACACCGTCAAAATCGAAGGCTTCACTGCGAAATCCGTCGATTTGGTCGAGTTTGCCGGTAATGGTTCCGCTGTTCTTCCCGAAAGCATCTTCAACTTTTTTCCCTTGAACGGTGTCTTTGTCGAATGTCCAGAGTGCCGCAAGTCCCATTTTTACTCTGGGGTCCTCGGCTACTGTCGACTGGATCACCGTGATAGAAATTACGAAACCGACTAAAAGCAGAACAGAGACAGACAATTTCGTTTTCATAAATCAGTCCTCCTTAGATTCTGATTTCCTTCTAAGCAATTTAAAGAAGTACGTGCTTAAAATCCAATACCTTCGCCGAAAAAAGTTGAACAAATAGGGCAAATGTCCTAAAGTGATGGAAAGACCAAACTGTAACTTAGAAAAGATACTAACCCATGTATGAAATTATATTACCATACACTGTTTAAATCCACACCTATCTGTAGTTTTGCTATGTCGTCATCGCGCTGCTTGCAATAACCGATGGGTGACAACTATGGTAAATGCTAAAAATGCATGGATACTTTCATCCGCTGGTAGGCGAGGTGTCCTAACCTCGCCGATGCAGAGTGTCCAAGTAATTCTAAAATCCACCATAAATAGCGATGGCATTGTCAATGTTTTAGATTTGATACAGGTGATAAATCAGTTTGGATGGTAGAAAGGAGAAATAATGAAACAGATTTTTTCGATATGCTTGTGTCTTCTCATCGTGTGCGGTGTAGCATCGGCACAAGAGGAGTGGATGCCCGATGCGAACTTACGGCAGGCTGTGCGGGAAGTGCTTCGGTTGCCTATCGATGTACCGATTGTGGATGCGGATATGGCGAAACTTATAGAGTTTGGAGCAAAAGACAGGAATATCCGGGACTTGACAGGATTGGAGCGTGCTACGAACCTTCAGTGGCTTACTCTTGGTTCTAACGAGATTCAAGACCTTTCGCCGTTAGCAGGATTGACCCGTTTAAAAGGGCTATGGATTTATCTCAATCCTATCTCGGATATTGGACCATTAGAGGGTTTGGTGAATTTAGAGACCCTTGACGTAGCGGCTTGTCAGCTTTCGGATGTTCGACCCCTTGAGAAATTGACGAGATTAGAAAGCCTACGTCTACATGTCAACTCAATCCGAGATATTAGACCCGTAGCGAAACTGAAACGTCTTCGGGAGTTATGGCTACAGTATAATGGGATTGTCGATATTACACCGCTAACAGAATTAACAGCTTTAAAGGAATTACGGATTGAGGGCAATCCAATCATAGACTGGACACCGCTGGATCGGCTGAAAATAGAAAAGTTAACGTTTGACGAGATTTGTCAGCTTCCAAAGTTACCAATCCGAGAACGGTTAGAGAATCGGAGTTTTCCGTCTACTTTCCAAGCGTGGCAACCTACTTTCAGTTTCCCTGAACTTCCATTAGAGACCCGCGAAGCGTATCACGATTTGATTTGGAGTCCTCGATTTAGGTTACAGCCCCGTGAGATAGATGGGCGGATCGAACTTGTTGGTCCTTGTGTCGGGGCAGAGCAAGAGCGTGCTGTTCGGGTCAATCAGAATCCGAACATGATTTTTATTAAGCATAACGTGAGTTTGATAAATAATTCGTGATTTTTGGTAGAAAGAGAACTCTTTTGGTATAATGAAGTATCCAAACTTTCACCCAAAGGAGTTCTCCGATGAGTATTGTATCACTTTTCTGTGAAGTTGACGACTTTTTTCTAATGTATGAGGCATATCAGGCAACACACTGTCTTCGGAGTGCGGATCCCCCTGAAACACGTGGGCGTCGGCGAAGTTTACACCCCAGCGAGGTGATGACGCTGCTGATCGCTTTCCATCAAAGTGGGTATCGAACGTTGAAGCACTTTTATCAAAGACACGTTTGCGTCTATTGGCGTTCAGAGTTTCCACAACTGGTGAGCTACTCCCGGTTCGTCCAACTCCAGCAGGAGGTTTTAGACCTTTTAGCACTTTATCTTTCTACCTGCTTAGGAGCGTGCGGTGGGACATCTTTCGTGGATTCCACACGCCTGCGGGTCTGTGATAACAAACGGATTTCAGTCCATCGCGTTTTTGCCAGAGAGGCGGGACGTTCCAAGACCTCTATGGGATGGTTTTATGGGTTCAAACTTCACCTGGTCATCAATGAGCAAGGCGATCTCTTAGATGTGCGGTTGACCCCTGGAAACACCGATGACCGCCAGCCGCTGCTTGATTTCGCCGATCGCCTCCACGGGAGTCTCTATGGCGATAGGGGATATATCTCAAAAGCACTGCGAGACCGACTCCGCAAGCAAGGTGTGAACTTGGTCTATAAAGTCCGCAAGAACATGAAACCGCTGAACTTATCTGTCTGCGATGCGGTCTGGTTGCCAAAGCGGGTGATTATTGAGTCGGTGATCAAGGAACTGAAAACGCAAACACAGTTGGAACACACGCGACATAGAAGTTTCATCAACTTCCAAGTGAATATCGTCTCCGCTTTGCTGGCTTATATGTTTTTGGAGAATAAACCCTCGGTGAACCTCTGTAAACTTTCGGAAATCAACGATTTACCTATACTTTCTAACTTCTAAACTTTTTTCAAACTCACGTTAAGCATATTTTTATGCGAGATGCACCTGTAGACGAGTATTCTGATGATTGGCCGTATTGGTTACGGGACGCTACTGGCAATCGTGTTTATGACGATAAATGGAATACGTATCTGGTAGACTTCACGATACCGGGTGCACAGGATTGGATTGTTGAAAATGTGTTAGCAGTTGCAAGAACGGGTTTATATGATGGTATTGTTCTCGACTGGTGGAAATGGTGGTTTGATGAAAATTTGCCGATGCTTTCTTCCCCACCGGACATCTATCGAACACTGAAAGCCGAGCATGCTGCGAAGGACGCGATTCTCAAACGGATTCGTGAGGCGGTAGAAGACAATTTTCTGATACTCGTGAACCCGACACGACACAAAGTATCAGAACACGCCACCTATATCAACGGACTTTTCATGGAAACACTTCGAGACCACGAGGGTGGTTATACCCATAAGGGACTCGTCCAGATCGAAGATACACTCCTGTGGGCAGAAGAAAATCTTCGTGAGCCACAGGTAAATTGTTTGGAAGGCTGGGGCGTTCCCAGTGAAGATGCAGATTCGCCTACAAACCGGAGATGGATGCGTGTATTTACAACGATGAGTTTAACGCATTCTGATGGTTATGTACTCTATAATACCGGTTCGTGGTTAGCGTTCCACGACCATGACCACCTTTGGTATGACTTCTGGGATGCCGATCTCGGACGACCTATCGGTGAAAAAGCGCAACGCTACGAAAACCGAGAAGGCTTGTTCATTCGCGAGTTTACCAACGGTTGGGCGGTCTATAATCGAAGTGGGAAACCACAAGAAATTCGCCTACCGGAACAAGCAACAGGTGTAGAGAACGGTCTGCGCAACATACTTCACACTATTCCTGATTTAGATGGCGAAATCTACCTGAAACAAACAACTGACAGCCACGATGTCAATGAGGACGGTGTTGTGAACATTCTGGATTTGGTTGCGGTTGCCAGTGGATTCGGCACGCGTGCACCAGACGTTAATGGCGATGGGATTGTCAATATTTTGGATTTGGTGGCGGTCGCAAACGCCTTTTGAGTGTTCTTTCGCCGACCCGCTATAGTAAGCGGATCAACCATCATACACGGTAAGTCAATGCTACTCATACACTTAATGCTTTTGACTTTGAAGTCCACTTGCACCCGAAGCGCAAGCAGTTGCATCTACTTCTAATGGCATTTATCGCTGTCTGTTTCGCTCGCCAATTTGCGTGTTTTTTGCAAATTTGGATTTATGCTATAATGTGTATGTGAGGTCTCATGACACCAATTTGGCAAAAACCCTTCAAAGCATAGGAGACATCTACAAGACGTAGCGTCAAGACTATGTCTTCCGTGCCTATTAATAATTTTTGAGGCTCTTTAAGCTCGTGAAAACACGTATTACGCGTAAGGAGATTAACTTATGTTTCCCCATTTGTTTGCATGGCTCTGTATTTTGACGCTCGTTTTGAGTGTAATGGCTGTAGAGGCTGCTAAAATTGCTGTTATTGATTTTGCCGACGAGTGGACAAAGGTTGATGCGTTACGTCAGACCCTGGATGAGTTCAAAGTTGAGTACGATGATCTGACAAAGGCACTTGAAGGTGGAAAACTACCTCTCAAAGCAGAAAATAGAATTTTTTTGATTGGTAGCATGCTGACCAACAATCCTGGATTGCATCAAAATCTTGACAAGAACGCAAAAGTGATTCAGGATTTCGTCGAAAATGGTGGTATCGTCTGGGAACCGACCCAAGCTGATCAAAACGAAGCGAATGTGGATTGGTTGCCGCCTGGATTGAGTTGTGTTCGTAGCGACCGTGATAGTCCAGTTTTTGAAATACTGCAAGCCGACCATCAGCTCTTTAACGAACCGAACCGTATGGATCAAAAAAAGTTTGAAGGTTGGGGACATCAAGGCTGGCCGACTGTCTGGGAAGTCATCTCTTCTCAAAAGGGCTTTGACGTGCTGATGGAAAGTTTAGGGCAACCTGTCATTATGGAAGCAGAATTCGGGAAAGGTAAATTCCTGATGATGGCAATTGCCCCTGATAAATACCATATCGCAGGGAACGATAACAACACGAAAGACATGGCAAAACTTTTCATGGAGAATTTGCTGTTCCATGTCGAAGAATTTGCCGCTGTCGAAGCAGATGGTAAACTCACAACAATGTGGGCGAATCTGAAAATCTGGTAGATACGATATTCGGCATTATTGTAACCTCCAGATTTTCAACGATCTGTCGGACGCTGTAACTTGTTTGAGGTAGGGCGGATGTGGAGGTCCGCCCTTACAAACAAAATCTTTAACTCCACAACCTATCGTGTGAGCGTTCAGAATCCCATTCTGTCGTCGGCACGAAGTAGTCCGTCTCCTCTGAGTGGAGATGCTCCCGAATTACCTCTTCGTTAAGGTCGATACCTAACCCCGGGGTCTCTGGAACATTGATGTAACCGTCCTGGATAATCGGGTTCGGTAAGCCCGTTACCATCTCATCCCACCACGGATTGTCAACAGAGTGATTTTCCAGCACCATAAAGTTCGATGTCGCTGCGGCGCAGTGGACGCTCGCCATCGCACAGATGGGGGTGCCTGCCATGTGGAGTGCCATTGCAATGCCGTGATCTTCCGCCAAATCACCAATCTTTTTCGTCTCTAAAATTCCGCCCGATGTCGCAATATCGGGGTGGGCTATCGCAATCCCTCGGTTCTCAAACAACGGCATAAAGTCCTCTTTGCAATAGATGTCTTCGCCTGTGCAGATAGGGATCGCGCACGAATTCGAGAGACGAACATACTGATCGGTATACTGCCACGGCACCATATCCTCTAACCACGCGAGATTGTATTTCTCCAATGCTCTCGCGAGACGGATACAGTCCTCAATACCGATGTGTCCGAAATGGTCCACGGAAAGTGGAATCTCATAGCCGATAATGCCCCGAACCGTTTCAACGTATTCACAGAGGAGAGCGATACCTTTTTCGGTCAGGCGGATCCCCGTAAAGGGGTGCATCAGGTTAGAGGTTTCTAAATGTCCCGCAGGTGCAGAGACCGTACCGGGAGTGTCGCGGAGCAAGCCAACACCGATGTCCATCTTCAGGAATGTAAACCCTCTGTCCATACGTTCTTGGAGAATCTTGCCCATCTCTTCGGGATCTTTGAGTGAAGGGGTATCACTATAACATCGGATTTTGTCTCGGAATTTGCCGCCAGCGAGTTGATAGCACGGCACCCCGTAAGCCTTACCAGCGAGGTCCATCAGTGCCATTTCAATCCCGCAGATACCGCCACCTTGTCGCGCGTGGTGACCAAACTGCTTAATCTGTCGAAAAATTTTATCAACATTACACGGATTCTCGCCGATAATACGGCTTTTGAGCATCAACGCATACGTCGGACTCGCGCCATCTCGGACCTCACCGAGACCGTGAATGCCTTGGTTCGTGTCCAGTTTCAGGATGGGACCGCCTGTTTGCGTCCGAACGATGCGCATGTCGGTGATTTTCAGTGCCGACGGTTGAGAAGCAGTATTGACATTTGACTGTATCTGTTGATCTTCCATTTATATGTCCTTTCCAGAAATAGTGTCGAGCGCCGTATCCAGTATCGTCAGATGGAGTGCTGCGCGTTGTTCAAGTTGCCAGACCGTTGGGGTCTCAGAGATGATAACATGTTCACTGTGAAAATGCAATAGGTAAGGGGTCAAGCCTTGCGTACCCCAAGAATTAGCGACTTTGTAGACCCCCTCAGCGAGATCGGGAGCATCTTCACCCGGATCATCGGGATCTATTGCGCCAATCGCTTTGGCGGCAACAGCGAGTTTAGGACCGATGTATTTCTCGTCCCGTTTACCCTCATAGAGGTAAAATCCGGTCGCGTCATAGTCTTCATGAAAATCTATCGCAAGCGAAAATTGGGTCTGACCGAGGGCTTTTTTGACGATAGCGACTTCAGCAACACCTTCCGTTTCAAAAGCGCGGTTGATGTCTACGTCATCACGGGTTTCGCGTGTGTTATGAACGTAACCGTAGGGGTTTATACACGGAATGATGAGGAACGAGAATTTCTTTAGAAGGGCAGTGTTGTCCCGCTCAAGAAACTGTAAAACCGCCTCAACACCGGCGGGTTCGTCGCCGTGCATACCACCAGTGATAAGGATATGTTTCGCTGTTCCTACCGAAGACGCTAAGTGGATTTGATATATCGGGTAAGTGTGGACGATGCCGAGTCGTTCTATGGGTACATCTAAGTTTTTTAAACGTTCGGTAACTTTAGCGTAATCGCGCAAACTTCGGACTCCTCACTAAGATTGGATATGCGCATAGCATATCGCAAAATGCTCTGATGTGCAATACTATTTTATCTTTGATATTTTCTGACTTTTCTGATAAAATGTATTAAACCTATTAGGAATTCATAAGCGCGTAGCCCGTAACGGAGTGGAGAGGTTTTTGCGAATCAACGCTGAATGCGCGTGTTGCCTCGCAGTGAGAGTCAGCGGGGTGTTTTTTCAGTTCTACGACAATCGACGCTAAGTACGAAATGCCCTCACCGAACCGCACGGAATAATTAAAAATTTCAAAGGATGTAAAAGATGCCGACCGAAGTAGAACTTTACGATGCCGCACTCACGCATTTTGCTGAAAACGACCTCGAAGCGGCTGTTAGTGCTTTTAAAGAATTGATTGAGGCTTACCCAAACTATGTTGACGGATTCCTGGGGCTCGGACACGCCTATGAACGGATGAGTCTATACGATGAAGCCATTGAGGCTATTGAGAAGGCGATAGAAATCAATCCAAAGGATCCGCTTGTATACACCAGTCTATCTATGTGTTACCAACGAAAAGGGATGATCCAAGAAGCAGAAGATGCGATGGCAAAGTCGCAGCAATTGCAGATGGAAGCATCCCGTTCATCTACCTAATGTCTTACAACGTTGAGGTTTTCCTATGCCAAATGCTACTTTACTCGATCCTACCTCTCAAGGCGATGCCTCTGCGAAATTTCTCTCGCCACGGCTTGATAGCCTTGATGGCAAAGTGATGGGCTTACTGAATATCACGAAAAACGGCAGTGATATTTTTCTTGACCGCATTGCAGAATTAATGCAGGAACGCTATGATCTCGCCGAAGTGATTCACGTTAAAAAACCGACATTCACACGTCCCGCGCCGACGGAACTGCTTGTTGACCTAGCAGAGCAAGCAGATTTCGTCATTGAAGGACTTGCCGACTGAGGGTCCTGTATATCGTGCAGTATGCACGATGGAAGTGTTTTAGAGGAACGCGGTGTGCCAAGCATCGCTGTTTGTACGGAAGTCTTCTTCGCTGCCGGCAAAGTGCAAGCACGTGTACTGGGTCACAGCGAATTAGAACCGCTCACTGTTCCCCATCCGATCCAGAGCCTGACCCCAGATCAGATTCGGGAGAGGGCAGAGGGTGCCGTGGAAGAGATCGTTGCGCGGTTGACAAAAAACGGTGAATAAGTTGTAATTTACCGAAGAATAAAAACGCCGTGGGGTATCCCTTGGTATGGTACAATAGAGTGTGCCTACGACTATACCCTACGGCGTTTTACATTTTAAACTGCAGTGCCATTGATCCTCCCGGTCGCAGATCGTGCCATCGTTCTAACAACGCTCGCAATTTCTGTCGCATTACCTCCAACTGTTCGCCTGTAATACCTACTGGCAACGATGCGCTGTGGTCCCGAAATATACCATCGCTATCACCGCTATACCCCAAGCCCTCCAGCAAATCCGCCTGTAGTAATGCTACAACGGGTTCAGCATCTATCGCTTCCGATGGAATTTCAAAGGGACGCTCCGTTTTAGGCTCACTGAAGCCGGGAATGTCGTACCCCTTTGCTACGAGACCGAAAAAAGCGTTCTGAGAGCCGAGCGTCGTTTCGACAACGTAGTGCGCAAAGTCGTGCTGCACGAACCCGCGATGCAGATGCGTCCACGTAACGCTCCCATCGTCCCGAATACAGGTAAGCGTGTCGGGCTTGTGTTTCCGCTGATTTTTCCCTTTTTTGAAACGAATAACCATTTTTAATCATTCCTTGCGGGTAAGCGACATCGTTTTAAACTTTGAAGGTGATTGATATTGAGTACTCTCGATTCCATATCGGGCTTGGTTTTCGCAGCAAGCTCTATTTGGTAAGTTTTAACCGTCCCCACGTCACCGCGAGTTTACCGTGTGCCTCAACGTCCAACGTATTCTCGACCAAATTGTTAATCTCTTTTTTGCTGAGAGCAGCGTTGTAGATTCTCGCATCTTCCACGCGAGCGACAACCCAACCGTAGGCGGTACCACCGATGAGCGCGCGTGGGCCGAAAAGTGCTTCCACGTCACCGGCTTCCCAAGATACAATCGGTCCCATCGTATAACCACCGATACGATCACCGTTCCTGTATATCGTAACCTTAGCGTTTCCGCCCTCGTCTTCATACGAGATTGCCAATTGGATTAACTTTCCGGTCTCTTTTTCTTCAAATCCCGGAATAGCATCTTGGGTGCGTCTAAAGTGGCTGCTGCCAGCCATCCAACGTTTCGGTTGACGTTCCGCATAGACGATCGCGTCAAAGGTATCTCCACTGCTTTTATTGACCGCCAGCGTAGCGCCTCTTGTGACGTTCAAATCATCTAAATATATCCATGTTACCAATGTTTTATCGGGACCGATGTCAGGTCCTTTATAGCCTGTGGTCATCGCCCACTCATTACTACCGATGCGCAATTTTCCGTCCTTTACATCGGCACCTAATAAATCAATATCGCTAAAGTGTCCCGTCAGATCCTCCAATTCGGCACCTTTCTCGAAGGTCCAATGCCCAATTAGATCTTCCTTTTTTTCTCCTTGTCCCGACGCCGACATGACGAGGCTTCCGAGCAGAAGTATCACAGAAAAACTGAATATGAAATAGCGTCCTAAGCGTATCATCGATGTTTCCTCCATTGTTGATTCTGGTTGAGAGTTACACAATTCCAAGACACGAGGACAGGACCTCGTCCAATAATTTCTGAGATGCAAATGGCAAAGTTTCGATACCTCGCCATAAGATTATCCAGTGTTCGTTCACTGGATAAAGAGAAATGCTCTTGATGAGATGAGTGCCCATAGGAGATCCTCAGCTCCTGAACGACGCTCCGGGCTCTCAGCGATGTATGCCTCAGCCGTTTCAAGTTCCACGTCCGTCGGGAACCGACTTAACGTACTGAGGTACAACTCGGTAATCAGTGCTTGATCGTCAGGTTCAGTCTGAAGCAGATGGCTGAGCGATCCACCCGGACTCTTCAATTTTTTATGGACATAATTGGAGTTAATCATGTGGAGTGCTTGAGCGAGTGTGGGTTCCAACTTCGGGTCCAAATCGCCGAGAAACTCACGAGAAGAACGCCCATAGAGCGATAAGAAGCGTGAACTTATCGGCAACGGTAATTCTACGGAACGTGTCCCGATTGGATAACGTCCATACTTTTCTCTGGTGCCGGTGACATCGTTTAAGACATCTAACAACACCTGTGCTACCATCGGTCGCGGATAGAAGCGCGAGAAAAATCGGTCATCCAACTGATTCGTTTCATTCGGTTCTGCAGAGAGTTGATATGTACGCGAATTGAGAATCCGCCGAATGATGTGTTTCGTATCGAACCCGCTTTGCACGAAATCGGCTGCTAATGCCTCTAAAAGTCCTTCAACGCTTGATGGTGTTGTCGCACGCATATCGTCAACAGGATCAACGATGCCTCTTCCGAAATAGTGGCTCCAGGTACGGTTCACAGTCGCCTTCGCAAAGTATGGATTTGTTGAGGATGTCATCCAATCTGCCAGGACTTGTAGCACATCGCCCTGATAATTCGGGGCAAGAGACTCACCACCCAGAAAAGTCGGCAATGCCACCTCGCCGCGGTTGCCTTGCACAGATTGATTGATAACACGTCCTGTCGGATCATAGTAGATAACCTGCTCGTTGTAAAGTTCGCCACCTCGGACACCTACTTTTCCCGTGAAGGCGGCAAAATTCCAATAGTCGTCGGTCGTCCATTGGTCAAATGGATGCTTATGACATCTCGCACAACTCAAGCGAATGCCGAGAAACACCTGTGCCGTCGTTTCTGCTCTACCCGCTGGTTGCTGCTCGATACGGTAGTAGTTTGTGGGACCGTGCTGATAAGTGCTTCCGCGTGCGGTGATGAGTTCGCGGACGACCTCGTCGTAAGGTCTGTTTTCCGTAACAACCTCACGTACCCACTCGTGAAAGAGCGTTGCGCTACGCTCACCGAATGCACCGTTCCCTAACCTACGGGGATGAATGCGCAACATATCGGCTAATTTCAACGTTCGCAGGTCTACCCATTCCTGCATGTCAAGGAGCATATCAATGAGGTTCGAGCGTTTGTCGGGATGCGTATCTTCAAGGAACGCTTTCACCTCATCAGGCGTTGGGAGCCGACCGATGGTGTCTAAATAGACACGACGCATGAATGTGTCATCGGTCGTCAACGCAGAGGGACGAACGTTCAATTTTTCGAGTTTGGCACGTACAAACTCATCAATAAAGTTGTTGGGTGTAAATGCCTCGTTCTGTGGCACAGCAACGGATTCTGCGCGCGGAATCGTTACAAACGACGCTGTGACAACACCTAAGAATCGCGCAATAACGGCAGTTCCACCCCAGCGAATACTCGTGACTTCGCCAGTAGGCGATACTTCAGCGACAGGTGCGTCCTTGGATTCATAGACAGTTTTTTCGGTTACGTCTTCAACAGATCCATCAGAAAAATAGGCGAGGACTTTCAGTTGTGCTGTCTTTCCGACATCTGAAAGAACAAAAGAACTCGGCTGGACCTCAAGTTTCCTGAGGCGGGGTTCGTCGTTAGAGAAGGGAGCGCCAGCTTCGATCCAACGGAGAATCGTTAAGGCTTCATCCGAACTCGGATCAAACCGTAAGCCACCCTCATGTGCTATCTGTCCGGTGGGTTTGAGAAACAAGAGGCTCTGATCTGGTTCAAGCAGGTTGATACGTCTGCCGCGGCTGTGGTGGACGATCGGTTCATAATCCGATTCTGGATTTAAGGTCAACAGAGAGAGATTGAATCCACCCTGTCCGCCAAATTTTCCATGGCACATGCCCGCTGAACATCCATGCTTATCGAGGATAGGTGCGATGTCTTTGAGAAAGTACGGCACTATTGTGGAATCGAGACTTCCACCGCCTGTTATGTTCGCCTGCGCCACAGATGAAATGGCAAACAAACACACAACGGGCAATGTAAAAAATCGGGCACTGGCGCGTGCCATTTTCCAATTGATATTCTCAATGCTATGCTGTTTTGCGGTGATTTTCAAGTAAGTTAAAATCGCTATCAGTTGTCCACCGAAGGCAAGCAGTGTGATAGCAACAACAAGTAGATGTGAGGGGCTCCATTGTGAAAAATCCAATTCCGGTCTCCTTTCCGTGAAAGTTTCCGGTGATACAAAGTCAAGCGTAGCGTGGGTTCTAAGCAGGATTTCTCTTCTTTATTCGCTTGCGTTCCCGAAGCCGGGGCAGATCGTTTATAACGCATTCGCGGACGATCTCCGAGAAGGAGACATTCAATCGTTCAGCTTCTACTTAAATCTTTTCCGCTATCTCTCCCGAGAAAGATATAGCTTTTTGGATAGCAAGGCACTGTCTCATATCAGGTGTTCATCCCTTCTGTAGTTTGTATTCTATGATAACATATTGAATCACCGTAGCGCAATGTAAAATATTCTCAAAAAACTGTGCTTTTTACATTAATAACTCATAGAAAATGTTGTATAATAACTATAGGTAAAGGTAAATGAGATTTCGATGACTTACCTTTGTTTAAGTGTTTGTGGAAAATGCTTAGCTCATCTGCGTTTCCTTAAATTTGATTTCCACTCGATTTCACACTTATTTGCGCCAAATTTAGGTATTAATATATGGAGTAAAAAATGAATAAATCGGAAGGGTTCTGGGATAAAGCTTCAAAAAACTATGACAAGACAGAGGAGCGTTTTGAATATATTCATAAAAAGAGTAGAGAGAATACTAAAAAATATCTCAATATTAGCGATATTGTTTTGGATTATGGATGTGGGACAGGCACAACAGCCTGTGAACTTGCCAATCAGGTGAAAGAGATTCATGCTCTTGATACATCATCCAAAATGATTGAACTTGCAAAAAAGAAAGCAGCTATGAGTGCAGTTGAGAATGTAAATTTCGTGCAAACGGATATATTTGATAAAAAATATAAAAAAGCATCGTTTGATGTGATTCTGGCTTTCAATATGTTACATACTATAGGAGATGTGCATAAGATTATGCAGAGAATATATGAATTGCTAAAGCCTAAAGGATTATTTATTTCTGTAACACCTTGTCTACAGGAGAAGATGTCATTTTTAGTTAGTATGCAGATTCAACTTGTTCGGCTATTGACTAAAACTGGAATAATTCCAATTCCTATAAGAAGACTTAGAAGCCCCGAATTAGACGATTTAATGGCAAAAGGGAATTTTCAAACTATAGAAACTGAAAAGATATATAAAGGAGCATCTAGTTATTTTATTGTAACAAAAAAGATACACAAAACATAACTAATCACTCCAGCGGACGGTAAACCGCGCAAAAATACTGATTTCAGAAGCTGTAAAATTAGTTCCAGTATCAAAGCCCACCTTGTATCGGCACGTTCAAGAAAACAAGTTCTCATGGGACAAAGACGAACGAGGGCGTAAGGTGGTAGACCCCGCTGAGTTAGAGCGATTTTACGGGCATCTAAGAAACTCCGATAATCTCAGTGATAATTCTCAGGGAGACTCGCCGAGACAAAATGATAGTCTTGAGACAATAGCGATTTTACAGGTAGAGAACGCCAATTTGAAGGAACAAATTGGGGACTTGCGTGAGGACAAGCAAGACCTAAAAGAAGAAAGGGATAAATTACTTGTTGTTCTCAAGAACCAGACCCTGATGTTAGAAGATAAGCGCGGAGAAGTTCCCCCGCCCGAAAAATCCGCTGAATTATCGAATCCAAAATCAGCAAACGCTAGTGCGAAAATGATAAATTTCTATTTTGTAGCCTACAGCAGCATCATCACTGTTGCGTTTTTGCTGTTTCAATTTATTTTCTAGGGTTTCTCAATCCGATTGAGGTTGATTTTTTTCGCAATAAGTAGTTTTGGGATTAAAAAAGTTAGGAAAAAGTGCCATAAACCCTTATATTTACTGAGTTTTTCACTTGTAAAAATTCTATAAAAATGCTATAATTTCGGCAGTTAAATAGGGGTGCTGTCAACATCCCTATAATGAAAACCTGTTGCTTTTTTCTGGTTTTCTAAGTTAACGACTTATTATAGCAAGATTCATCAGAAAAAAGCAACTTCTTTAAGCGTTTCATGCGAATACTTCCGTGAAAACTTCGGTGACATGCTCCACAAATAGAAATTCAACACCTGCTTGGATGTCCTCAGGCACTTCAATAAAATGTTTTTTGTTGCCTTCTGGCATGATGACCTTCTTGATACCTGCCTGCTTCGCGGCGAGGATTTTTTCCTTCACGCCACCGATAGGCAACACCCTTCCCCTGAGCGTAAGCTCACCTGTCATAGCGATTTCAGGGCTGATTTGTTGCCGCGTCGCAATTGAGGCAAGTGCAGTCGCAATCGTAATACCAGCCGAAGGACCATCTTTAGGGATTGCCCCTGCTGGCACATGGATATGGATGTCGTCTTCTAATACACTCGGATCAAACTTGAGTTCGTTAGCCTGAGATTTGACATAACTGAGAGCCGCTTGTGCCGATTCCTGCATAACCTCGCCGATCTGACCGGTAATACGAAGTTCTGTCCGGGTATTCACCTTTTTAGTAGCGGCTACCTCAATAAAGAGGATCTCACCACCCGCAGGTGTGACAGAAAGTCCCGTCGCAACACCGATGTCGGATTTACGGCTCGCAATTTCAGAATCGAACTTCGCGGGTCCCAAGTAACCTTGGATGTCCTTCGTCGTGATGATTGTCGGGTCGGTATTCCCCTCGGCAACACGCCGGGCGACTTTACGGCAGACGGTACCGAGTTCGCGCTCTAAATTCCGCACACCCGCCTCACGAGTATACTCGCTGATGACTTTATCAATCGCTTTATCTTTAATGTCAATCAACGCATTGTCCAATCCGTTCTCTTTCAATTGGCGAGGTATCAGATACTGCTTGGCGATAATCTGTTTCTCGTTGGCAGTGTAGCCGGGAAGTTCGATGGTCTCCATCCGGTCCCGTAACGGTGGTGGAATGGTGTGAAGTTGATTTGCTGTCGTGACAAACATCACTTTGGACAGATCAAACGGAACATCAAGGTAGTTGTCCGTAAATGAATGGTTCTGTTCTGGATCAAGAACTTCCAGCAGCGCGGAAGCCGGGTCACCCCGAAAATCGGATCCAAGCTTATCAATCTCATCGAGCATAAAGACAGGATTGTTCGATTCCGCTTGTCGAAGCCCTTTGACGATGCGTCCCGGCATTGAACCGATGTAAGTGCGTCGATGTCCACGGATTTCGGCTTCATCGTGCATACCCCCTAACGAGATACGCACAAATTTTCGGTTCATTGAGCGAGCGATAGACCTACCCAGAGAGGTTTTTCCGACACCCGGCGGTCCAACGAAACAGAAAATAGGTCCCTTCATGTCGGTTTTAAGCATGCGGACAGCGAGATATTCCAAAATCCGCTCTTTGACCTTTTCCAAATCGTAATGATCCGCATCAAGAATCTCTTGTGCCGCTGTCAGATCTAAAGCGTCTTCCGTGCTGACACACCAAGGCAGATTTAACAACCAGTCCAAATAGTTGCGAGAAACCGTTGATTCAGGCGAAAAGGATTGCATTTTAGCGAGTCGTTTCAGTTCTTTTTCCGCTGCTTGTTTCGCTTTATCGGGCATTTCAGTTTCGCTCAACTCCTCCCGCATTTCATCAATTTCAAGTCCAAGGTCATCCGCTTCACCAAGTTCGGTCTGTATAGCTTTGAGTTGTTCTCTGAGATAATATTCACGCTGCCCTTTGTTAATGACGGCTTGAGCGTTATTTTGGATTTTGCTTTCTAATTCATGGAGATCGAGTTCTTTAGCGAGTATAACAGCGAGTGTGTTCAAACGTTCATGGATAGATACCGCCTCCAAAACACGCTGCTTGTCGTGTGGTTTTAAATCCAGCATAGCAGCGATATAGTCAGCGAGACGCCCCGGTTCATCGATCATTGTTTTAGTGAGACTGCCGTATTCTTCTTGGTAGCGTGATGACATCTGAACAATGCGTTGGAACATTTCATCGTTGCTACGGACGAGGGCTTCCACCTCCAAATCCGTCTCTGGGTTACCAACCGGATCTTCATTATCACCACTAATGACGTTAACCCGAACCTTGACGAAGGGTTCTGTGTGCAAAATCTCTTCGATTTCGACGCGTTCACGTCCCACAGCGAGAAACAGCACATCTTCATCGTCAGTTTTGTATCGAAGAATGTGTATTAAACTCCCGATTGGACTGAGGTTGCTCTTTTTTAGATCCTTGATATCCTCTTTAGAGAGATCCTTTTTCGGGCGGAAAATGCAAAGCACCCTCTCATTTTCCATAGCATGTTCGACAGCCGTAGTTGCCATCTTTCCCGTAAGTGCAACGTGATGTGGCGGAAATGGTGGCACTGGCGGCATGTACGGAAAGACAACAAGGTCATCTAACGGGAGGAGTGGGAGTTCCTGTACAAGTTCTTCTTCAGTGGCATTTTCGTCTATGTTTTCTTCTTCTCTTTCTTTGGTTTCCATGTTTTTCTCCTTTTCCTATTTACCAATCCCTCGCTAAAGCCCCTGCCTTCAGGTAGGGGATGTAAGCGACTCGGTATGTTCTGCGAAATTGTAACTTGACAGGCACCAGAAAATGTGGTATACTTTTAACATCAACGGGATAGGAGAACAACCACCCACTTCTCTGTGGGTGTCCTATCCGCCCAGTTGTTCGGGTAGCGTTGAGGTTGGTGAAGTCCAACAAATACCACATTCGCACCTATGAGTTTCGGGGTTATGATCCTCCGTCGTTTGTGATGAGTTGCATATCTGGTACAAGTCGGGTATAGTCACGTAACTCTACCCCACCAGAAAGTTTTAGCAACGTCTTATCAAAGTATCGGTATACCTTATGGGGTAACAGAGGTATTCCGTAGTCGTGCATTGGCTGGCACCGCGAGTGTTGTCTCGTGTCACAAGTTGAAAAACTTGGAACGGCGTATAGTCCGTAAGAGCGTACCCAGCAACTGAAACAGGATTGCCAAGCAAAGAAACCCCATGCTTTAGCTTGCGGGAGCAGTCATCAAACAATTAGCAATATCTATGCCAATAGCAATCGCTTGAAATAACGGGAATTCCTACTAAATGTCTGCCAAACTGGCATAGTCTTAAAAGGGGTGTGATTGCATCTGTCAATTTGACCCTTTGATAAGGAAAGATAACGGAACAGAGCGGAGACACATCAGGGCCAGAACTGATACAGCGTTGTGTTCGCAAGAATACTACCGATGCTCCACAAACTTCCACTTATGTAGTCCCCGAGAGCAAGCCCCAGAAAAAAGGGCACCATCCGTCTGTAGGCTTTGAGTCCTCCTTGATGCAGAACAATTGCCTTCGCGATCCATGCGACGAAGAGACAACTCCAGAGGTTGTACATGCCCCAACTGTTTGCCATGGCATAGCCGAGTGGATGCAGGGGCCACCAAAGGAAACGGGTTCGCAGGAACATGAGTCCGAGAGCGACACCCGCACCCCCTCCCATAAAGGCGAGTGCGGGGATATCCGTGCCTTGCGGATAATTTAACCAGTTTTCAAGTTGTCGATAAACACCCCTGCCGAATCCTAATGCCCAAGGACCGTAATAACCGGTCTCTGCACCATGTCTGTAGTAACTATCCAAAAGTAGCCAGAATATAACGATTGCACCGACGAAGGTTGCGATGATAATCGCCGCGGCGGTATGCTGTGGACGGATCTGCCGCCGCTCTGAAATTTTCAATGCCTCCAATTCTTGCGGCATCGGATGCGCTCGATATGCCCGATTAAAGAACATGTACAACGAAAAAACCGTTTTTGTGCTCGTCGTTAAACGTTGCGTGCCGAATGCTGTTACGATTAACCCGTGTGGGTCAACTCTGTGCAAATCGTGAACTAAGAATCCCAATTCCGCCCGAAGTCTGGCGATCATCGTCGCGAGCAGGAAGTAAAGCCCGAAAAAGATCGGAATTACCCAGAGGGACATCCCTGCTTTATAGGAAAACACGGTCAAAAACAGCATCCCACTCACAATGCCGAGGAAAGCAATATGATACGGCATCGGCTCACGCTGCATCTCTCTCTGAGACGTGCCTCGGAACCCATCTACAACGCCGGTAAAAATTCGTTTGATGTGCGTTCTGCCAACCCATGCAGCGGTCCCGAGAAGCACCATATACGCCCCGAAACTCTGTGCATCCGCATAAGGAAAGCCCGGTAAATTCCGTACACCAAGAATACTACCTGCCATTAACTCAAATTTGTACACCCAATAGAACGCCCAACACGAGAAAAGCAGGTCCAGTGGAATCAGGAAACTAATTCCGATTGCGAAAGGATAAAACGAGAGACGCACACCCCCCATCGCATTCCAAGGGCGACCGGTGAAGTACTGGTGGATGTTTTGACGTTTAACAGGCAGATACGGAACTGCTGGATAAATCGAATTCAGTAAGTTTAGAATGCTAATGGCTGCGGCAATACTGAAGCCCAACCACATCAACCTGTTTTTGAAAAAACTTGTATTCGGCTCCGTCATCGCGAGCGGAAGTTGGATAATTGGATACGTCAGTCGTTCTCGCTCAGTCCATTGGATACGGAGCAGCGTGTTGATGCACAGCATAACGAACATCAACACAAGGATAAAAACTGTCCACCACACCACGGGAACCGCCCAAGCGGTAAGATGTGCCTCTCGGTAAAGACTGGATTGCCCCTCATAATACCCTGACAAGACACTGGTATCTTGAACGGTTAGCCAGGTCGGAAGCTCCTTCCAAAAAAGCTGCTGCCATTCATTTTCGGACGTCGCAAACCGAAACGGATGTCCGAGGATAGTGACAAGGATTTCCATCATATCGTGCGAACAGAGCGAAGAAACAATGCACAACATGACATAGACTGTGAGCAATTCCGCCGGTGTCAATCGTAGTTTGGGCGACAATTTTCCCAGCACTGCGCCGAGCACCATCAGCCAAAAAATTATGAAAATGACATTGGACAACGGATGAATTAGCGTCGGATGTGTATAACGGACAACCTCCAGCTCGATAATCCAGAAAACGTTAAGAGGAATCAGAAGCATCGCGATGAGAAATGCTTTCGGCGTTAACCCAGGTTCACCTCTGAACAAGCTATGCGCGACATCCCCCGTATTGTCTGTCATATTTTTTAATTATACCTTGCGGATAAGTGTCAGTCTCTTGTATCTTCCTATTTTTCCCGTTCAAGTCGAAAACCTAATTATTAGAAGATTGAATCCACCCACGTTCGTCTTTTATGAATACCTCCGTTTTCAATTCCGCGCAACGTCGCTGATAGTCCTGTAAGGTGTCTATCGCTATCTCCCCGGTTAGAATACTCGGGAACTGATCCGCAACTTCAGGTGTTACTGAGGTATCCGCAGGTTTCCCAGGCCTGACCGAGGTCTTCGGCGGATCCGTCAAAATCGGAATTAACTCAATTGACTTCAGGGTTTTCTGAGCGTCAAACGTTACCTTCGGAATAACGATGTGCGAGTATTGTTTATCGTAAGCATCATAGATAAAATCTGAGAGACTGTAAACAATCGGCTTGCCCTCATACAACTCAATACCGCCATATGTATGTAGTTGCTGACAGACGACCATGTCCGCCCCTGCGTCGACGAGGGCGTGGGCAAAAATCTGTTGTCGTCCGATGGCTTCATCCATGGAACGACTTTTGCTTCCCCAGTGTAGCCAGACGACCACGAGTGCCGCTTTCGTCCGTATCCGCTCGACAGCATTTATCATTTCGCTATAAACGGCGTAAGAAAGAGGATCCTCGGTATACTGTGCGAATTCATTCGCACGGTAATACGCTAACAATCCAACCTGTGCAGTTTCGGTTTCACTGAGTTTGACTGGCACCCATGCCGGTAGTTTCGCTATTTCCGCACTCGTACCAGCACCGATCGGTTTGACATCATACCACTCCAATTCGGTGATCGTATCCTCCAACGCTTCAAAACCGAAGTCCATTATATGTGGAGTGGCTAAGGAGACAACGTCAAATCCAGCATTTGCAATGGCTCTGCCGAGTCCCGGTGCCGCCCGAAAAGGGTGTTCAATGCCGTACCGCGGCTCGCCTCTTTCCGATATGCTCGCGTTTAGGGAGACGGTTGCCACATCCACGGATTGAATCAGGTCGGTAGTTCCTTGAAAAAATACGCCAGCACCTTCACTTTCAATGAGGGGTGTCATCCGACTACCGATAGTAATATCACCAACAACAAGCACTGAAATCTCGCCTGAGGGAACTGATTCATTTGCTGTGATGTGTCCGGTAATTCCACCAAAGATCGTGATAAGAATGGCTATAACGGTATGCTTAACTTTCGTCATTTTCTGAGCTTTCATCTAAGGATTCATCGAGGTCCAGATTTATTCCGAATTCATCCAGTAGATCATCGTCTTTCAGTTTCATCCCAAGCATAATGAGGGTTTCGGCTAAGGTTAATCGATCGACTTTGGTCGTTTCAAGTGTTTCGGTTTCAGAAACTAATTCTGTACGTAAAGACTCCTGATTCCGGCGTGCTTGATCTCGCATGAGTTTCGCTTCGTTGGTAAGCCTGTCGATTTGCTTCTGGAACTCGCTGGCAAAATCGTTTATTAGAGTTGACAATTTCTGAAGGTCTGCCTCACTGCGGGCAGTAACCCCGTCAAGTCTTGCATCCAGCTTCGCGTCGATGAGTCCCTCAATTTTTTCCAACGTTAACCCTAAATCTTCGCCCCCAAGATTGTCAGACAGGCTGCGAATATCAGTTTTTACCTCTGCTATTTCCTGGGAAACATGTCGATCTACGCGAGTGAGTTTGTCATCAATCTGCTGCCGTATCTCCTCCAATTCTTGGTTGAGGGTGCGCAAACGCCTGTTATAACTCCTGATATACCTGCCGACTATACTGTCACGGAGGTGTGCCTCCAGTTGATCTCGCGCTGGATCTTCCTCAGTTTCCACACTGTCATGCTCCAAGCCTTGGGCATCTATCGGATCTTGCATGTATGTTGTTCCTCCGTTTCTAAGAATATGCCAGTTCTGTTGTACGGGCTACCACGCTTGATGTGGGTGCGTACCTCGCTAGAAAAATAAGCTTACGGATAATTGTAGACGTTGTCAGATTGTCTCGGTGTATCGACATCTTCAAAATCAACATTTGGTTGCGCAGATGCCTCACGATTCGCATTAAATTCACGCAGGATACAACTAACTATCTCCTCCGTATAGGCTTGGGCATCAACACGTTGTTGATTTGCTTCCCATGCCATCCTTGCTGCGGCTTCAAAGTATTCTGCATGTTTGTAAGCATCGAGAAGATCTTTACCGCGCGAGAACGTTCCGTGTCCCACCCAATAAAGAATATGCCGTTCTGCATTCCCACCGTTCTGAAAAAGCCGTAAACTCTCATAAGATAGCTCTGGGATACCAGGTGCCTTTTCTTCGACGAACCCGATTCCGCTGGATTCGTCATATATGATAGGCGTTTCCGGTTCATATCCTCTGAGGAAGTTGTAAAACCTATCGGGTGCACCGTGTTCTGTGCGAGAAATTAGATTCAAAAACTTCGGTTGCAAGTGCACAAGTGCGTTAAACCCGACCCCTTCTAACTGTTCAAAAATAAGGAGATAGTGGAACATTTCGCTTGTTGGTGCTGGCGGCGCGATACCTTCTTGATTTAAATCCAGAGTCGCCTGATCCGGCGTGCCGAACCGCATGCGATAGTGCACACCATCAGGTTCAACTTCAATGAGCGTTAAATTAAGAGCAGGATGTTCGATACCAATCATATCCAGACGTGAACCCGACTTTGTGAGCAGGACGTGTCGTCCAGCCAAACCTTTAACAACAATCTGCGGTGGTAGTTGATAGCGCGGCGATGCGTTGTAAGGGATAAGACATGTATTCTCAACCGTTTCAGTTAAAACTGCCCCCATGTTACCGGCAGTCGCCCACAAGTATTCGTGAGCATGCGCATGTGCACCGACCCAGCCCATCTGTCCTATCAGCGTCCCACATTCGCTATCCGGTGAGATCGGGGACAGGTCGGAATGATACCCCCGTTCTCGCCAGCGTTCGTAGCGATAACTTTGCGGTGGTGGTGTTGCTAAAACGTTTGTCAGATACGGATTGGTTAATGTTGAATCCATAAAAAACCTCAACGATTTGTCTATCCTTTAACTATATCATGTCTAAAAGGAAATAGCAAATTTTTAGTGGACGAATTGATCCGCGTGCGGTGTTGTGGTTGTTTTTTGACACCTTCGTTTTTATGTGGTATAATACTAAAATTAAAATTGAAAGGAGTCGAGGGAGGCGTGCGACGAGGTCTCTTTTCTTAATTAAAAAAATGTAGCTTGCAACAACAGCGCAGGATTTTTGCTTGGGTGTTTCTGCAGGTATACGAAAAGGGACATCATTGACACAACTACCCTCACCGAACCGCAAGGTAAAATTAAAAAATGCGAACGGAAACAGATAGTATGGGGACACTTCACGTCCCAGACGACCGGTATTGGGGGGCACAAACACAACGTGCGCTCCAAAATTTTAAAATTGGCGAAGAACGCTTACCACGTGCCGCAATATGGGCACTCGGTACCATCAAACAGGCGGTCGCTCAAGTCAATGCAGATCTTGGTTTGCTCGAAAACCGACTGGCTGAAACGATCAGCGACGCAGCGCAAGAAGTTATCAATGGAACATTAGACGATCACTTCCCTCTCCGTATTTGGCAAACAGGGAGTGGAACGCAAACAAACATGAATGTCAATGAAGTCATCTCGAATCGGGCAATTGAGATGTTGGGCGGTGAGTTAGGAAGTAAAGATCCGATCCATCCCAACGATCACGTCAACAAGTCCCAATCAACAAATGATGTCTTCCCAACTGCCATCCATTTAGCAATGGTTCGACAGATTCAAGAACATCTCTTGCCGCGGCTGCGCGCACTGCAAGCGGCATTTGCAGAAAAGGCATCCACATTTGCGGAGATTGTGAAAATTGGGCGAACACATCTGATGGATGCGACACCCCTCACACTCGGGCAGGAATTTAGTGCTTACACACAACAACTTGCCGCTGCAGAACAACGCATTAACGCCGCGCTGCCGCATCTCTGTGAACTTCCAATTGGTGGAACGGCTGTCGGGACCGGACTGAATACGCATCCGGACTATACAGCACGGGTTGTGGCAAAGTTATCCGAAACAACAGGATACCATGAACTCAAACGCGCACCGAACGCATTTGAGGCACTTGCGTGTCGGGATGCCGTTGTGAGCGCAAGCGGCGCCTTAAAAACATTGGCGGTTGCCCTGTTTAAAATTGCAAACGACATCCGATGGCTCGCTTCGGGACCACGGTGTGGACTCGGTGAATTGCAGTTACCGGAGATGGAACCCGGAAGCTCGATTATGCCGGGGAAGGTGAATCCAACACAATGTGAAGCCGTTACGATGGTGTGTGCACAGGTGATGGGAAATGATACAACTTTGGCGTTCGCGGGAGCGAATGGGGCATTGCAACTGAATGTATTTATGCCTGTGATGGCATATAATGCCTTACAATCTATACAACTCCTCGGTGATGCGTGTGAGTCGTTCCGAGAGAATTGCGTCGAAGACATCGTGCCAAATACTGAAACAATAGGGCAACATCTCTCAGAATCACTGATGCTTGTGACAGCGTTGACCCCGCATATTGGATATGATCAGGCGGCAAAAGTCGCGCAATACGCGCATGAACACGGAAGCACACTGCGCGAGGCGGCGATTGCCCTTGAAGTGCTAACAGGTGAAGCGTTTGATGAACTTGTTTTGCCAGGGGATATGACGCGACCGAATTTATAGTTGTTGGTTGTCAGTTATCAGTTATCGGTTAAAGAGACTTTGACTTAACCGAACTACCTCTTAACCGACAACCGAAAGGAAGTCTGCGTAGCAGATTTCCGTACTGATAACTGATAACTACTTAATCATCCTCACCAGCCTCGCTGGCTTCTGGTTCAATGGCGGATACCTCTAAGTTTTGGAAACTGGAGAATCCACTACCGGCTGGTATAAGTCTACCGAGAATAACATTTTCCTTCAGCCCGAAGAGTTTATCGGTCTGTCCACCGACAGCAGCATCCGTTAGCACCTTCGTCGTCTGCTGGAAGGAAGCCGCCGAAATGAAGCTATCCGTACTCAAGGAGGCTTTACTGATGCTCTGGAGAATCGGCTCACCCGAGGCAGGCGTACCGCCGTTTTCCTCAATCTCACTGTTAACGCGTTCAAATTGCTTGCGTTGTACTTCATCGTTCGGATAGAAGTGTGTGTCCCCCGGCTCGGTAATGCGAATCTTGGTTAACATCTGTCGGACGATCGCCTCAACGTGTTTATCGTTGATGGCTCCCTTGCCGTAGACTTTCTGGACTTCATCGACGAGATATGACCAGACTGCCTCGTCACCCTCAACGGCTACACCTTCAATAGTCGTCCGTCCGATACTTAAAATATCGTGCGGATTGAGATAACCATCGGTAAGAGGTTCACCGGCATTCACCCAGTCGCCTTCAGCGACGCGTCGCTTCTCATCAGGTATCTGATAGAGACGGCTCTGATGTCCCTCATGCTCAATGCGGTAGGCAGGAATACCCGACTTCGTGCCTGCAGATTGGACGTAACCTTCGATTTCAGCGATTTCTGCGGCTTCACCGCGTTTCGGACGGCGCGCTTCAAATAATTCAGTGACACGCGGAATACCTGCGACAATGTCAAGGTTCGCTGTCCTCTCATGGAGTTCTGCCAGCGTGTCTCCCTTCCGAATGCTATCACCCTCTGTCAAAGAGAAGGAGTAACCCGTGGGAATGACATGCGGCACCCGATTCCCCTCTGTCGTTTCTACTTCGATGCGCATCCGTAATGACAATTCATCGACCTCGAATCCGGGATACCGTTTCGCTGCTTCATTGTACTCTTCCTCTGGCAATTCGTCGCCAACGGCGTACGTGAGATTCGGATGATGGACCTCAGTAACGGTATGGGTTATCTGCAAATTCGCCTTGTCAAGAGCACGATATTCCTTTGAAGATAGAACAGTCCCGACCTCAAGCCGTTCATCGACCTCCCGCTCGTCTTTCGTTACCCGGTAAACCAGTTCAGCATCAAACCCTTTGAACTGGCGATGGTACGTCTTATAGTCCTCTTCACTCAGTTCAGTATCAACCTCCAGGTCCAATTCAGGGTGATGGACGCTAACGACATGATACAGAGATTTGACTTTCTCCGGTAACGTAGCATCCGTCTTGCGGAGTGCTTTATACTCGATCTCGGTGAGGCGTTGACCAGCACTTAACGCTGTTGTTCCATCTTCGATGTTGGTCACTTCATAATGACGGGCGACATCAAAGCCTTTGTACTGTCGGCGGTTTGCGGATGACTCCTTTTGTGTCAAAAGATCGCCAACTTGTAGTGGACAATCAGGATGATTGACCGCTGTAATACGGTACATGCGTTCCGCTTCAAAGCCACCCGCGGTGCTCTTACTTTCAGTAGTGACGAACCCAGGGTAGCGTTCATTGAACTGTTTCGCCTCATTCTCACTAATTAAAGCCCCCGGCTTAAGCGGGCAATCTGGGTGATGAACATGAGTGATGCGGTGTCGCAGCCTTTGGGCATCGAAACCTGTAAACCGTTTGTGTGCCCGGGTTAAAGCTGTCTCGCTCAATTCTTCGCCTTCTTTAAGTGGGCATTCGGAATGGTACACAGCCGTCACATAGTGCTGTTCAGCATCCTGTTTTTCAACTTTAAATGCGCGCTCGAGTTGTTGATACTCTGTGCGAGCATCTTCGTACTCACGAGACGTTAGCGTCTGATCAACCGTAAATTCACCAACCTCTGTATGTACAACGTAAACGGGCTTGGCCTCAACCTCAAATGGATTCAGCAACGGAGTGATTTCTTCCGGCGCGACTTCGTCTCCTACCTTGAATCCGAAATCTTTGCTTGTCTGCTTATCTATCTCGGTTATGCAATACACACGATTAAAACTCGTATCTCGCCCAGACGCATTCGCAGCATCGGGACTGTCAGAGGCGTTTCCATTCGTAGGCTCAGAAGAAGCAGTACCTGAAGATGCTGTAAGGCTTTCAATCGCAATACGCTCACCTGTTTCTGCATCTAAGTAATGCCATTCTCCGTCAATCCCTTGCCGGGTATCAGCCCTCAATTGTTCTATCTCTTCTTCAGTGAGTTCGGCACCAACGGACAAGGAAAGTTTAGGATGTTGCACCCGCGTCACTCGGTATTTCGGGTCCACAAATCGCTGGAATCCATATTCCATCTGTGCCTTGACGTATTCTGCTTGAGACAGCCGGTTCCCTACCTTCAAATCACAGTTGCTATCCAAGACATCCGTGACTTCATACTGCCACGTCTTCGTATCAAAACCTTTATAGCGTTCCGTGTTTTCCATATACTGCTTCTCACTGAGCAGTTCACCTTCACGCAATTGGCAATGCGGATGATTGACCTTCTGAACCTTATATGCCGGACCATCAAGATTGCCTCTGTTTTCAGTAGCGACCCAGAGTTCACCCTCCTTTTCGACCGTCCGTCCGCGTTGGAAATCTCGGAAATATACGGTACCACCAACTTTAGATAAAATCCTGCGTTGACGCGCTTCTGAAACATCTTCAACAGCACCACCGGTGTGGAACGTCCGCATTGTGAGCTGCGTGCCTGGTTCACCGATAGACTGTGCCGCGATGATACCGACAGCTTCGCCAACGTTGACAAGATCATTCGTCGTCAAATCGTTACCGTAGCATTTTGCACAGATGCCATCATCGGTTTGACATGTGAGCACAGAGCGCACTTGGACCACGCCTATGCCGAGGGCGTCGATCTGATCCGCCATCTGCGCCGATATGACAGTGCCAGACGGAACAAGCAGGTCCCCATTCTCTGGATTGAGGATGTCTTCGGCGGCAGTGCGTCCGCTAATCTTGAAGGCAAGGTCACCACCCTCTGTCGCAAACTTTTGAATGCTATTAAGGGTGCCGCAATCTTCAGCAGTGACACGGACATCCTGAGCCACATCTACAAGTTTTCGAGTCAGGTAACCGGACGCGGCGGTTTTCATCGCCGTATCCACCAAACCTTTACGGGATCCGTATGTAGAGTTGAAGTAGTCAAGCACGTCCAATCCGTCTCGATAAGAGGAGGTGATCGGCGGGATGAGAATTTCGCCACTCTGCTTCGCTTTCAACCCGATAACGGCACTGATTTGCATAAACGGATTCTTCCGTGCTCGTGCGCCACTATCTGCCATGATATGTACCGGACTGAAACCCTCTACTGTTTTGTCCCGTATCTCTGCCCCATGGGAATCGATGTATGGATGAATCTTTCGAGGGTCGCCGCGTTCAACGAGAGATGTCTCTAACCGAGGCAAATCATCGAACATTTCATCCTCAACTTTTTTGAGGGCATCCAACCAGATACGAATCTGCTCGTTTTCATGTTCTTCCCGCTCGGTCGCTGTGACGTTGCTAAGGAGTTCGTCAATATCTGATTGGGCTTTGTTCACTAAGGCATCGCGATTGTCAGGGGTGATGTAATCCATGATGCCGGGCGAAATACCGCTCAGCGTTGCATACTCGAAAGCGAGTTTCTGGATCTTCTCAAGCACTTCAGTCGTGGCACGTGTACCCAATTCATTGAAACAACGGTGGATCAGGTTAGACAGTTGTCTACCACCCGCTTCAGCATTGAAGAACGGAATGTGCTGCTGGGAGTGTTCATCCTCCCACTCTAAACCGGACGGCAGGACTTCGTTAAACATTACCCTACCTACTGTCGTCAGAATGGGTTCTGTGGTTTTCCCGTTATCCCCATTAGCGGCACAGAAAAACTGGAGGCTGTCGTGTAGTTTCAGTTGACCCGCTGCATGAGCAGTAAGGACCTCTTCTGGGTGTGCGTAACGACGATGGAACCACGGCTTTTCACGGAGTGCCTCGAAAGTAGCAGGATCCCTTGTTGTATAGGCATCATGCAGAAGTGCTGCATCCGCCGCGTGCTCTGGCAGCACCTTGGTCAGGAAACTGGGTCCGAGGACCATGTCGAGTTCCGGAACAGCAACAGGATCGCCGTGTGAGGGCTTGAGAATGTTATGACTGCTGAGCATTAGAAGTTTCGCTTCAGCTTGCGCTTCCACGGTGAGTGGCACGTGGACAGCCATCTGGTCCCCGTCAAAGTCAGCGTTGAACGCTTTACAGACGAGTGGCGGGATCCTGATTGATTTACCCTCTACCAAGACAGGCAAAAATGCCTGAATACCGAGCCGGTGCAAGGTTGGCGGACGATTGAGTAAAACTGGATGATCCGCAATGACTTCCTCTACGACTTCCCAGACAGGCGAATCGGAATCAACGTGTTCAGCAATATGCTTCGCACGCTTAATTGTCTGTGTATATCCATACGCTTGAAGTCGCTCAATAATAAATGGCTTAAACAACTCCACAGCCATCCGTTTTGGGATGCCACACTGATGCAGTCCCAATTCAGGTCCAACAACGATGACACTACGTCCAGAGTAGTCCACCCGCTTACCCAGCAGATTCTGACGGAACCTCCCAATCTTACCTTTGAGAACATCGGCAAGCGATTTCAGGGGACGGTTACCCGGACCGGTGACACGCCTACCGTGCCGACCGTTGTCGAAGAAGGCGTCAACTGCTTCCTGTAACATCCGTTTCTCGTTCCGGAGAATGACTTCTGGAGAACGGAGCTGTATCAGTTTACGCAGTCGGTTGTTCCGATTGATAACACGCCGATACAGATCGTTCAGGTCACTGGTAGCAAAACGTCCACCTTCAAGCGGAACAAGGGGGCGTAAATCCGGCGGGATGACAGGAATAACGTCCAAAATCATCCACTCGGGACGCTGACCGACTTCTGCAAAGTCCGCTATCTGTTTCAGTTGCTTGGCGATCTTCAGCTTTTTCTGATGACTCGTTGTTTCTTCCAACGCTGCAGTTAACTTCTCTATCTCTGTCTCAAGATCAATATCACTCAGTAATTCGCGAATAACTTCTGCGCCGGTGCCAGCCCGAAATCCACCCCAGTACTTGTTGCTGTGCTCTATGTACTCAATCTCGGTTAACACCTGTCCACGTTCAAGAGGACAATCTGGATCCGTCACTTCAACGACGATAAAACCCTCAAAATAGAGGACACGTTCAACATCACGTGAGGAGAGTTCACAGAAAGTGCCGATCCGAGAAGGAATTCCTTTAAAGTACCATATATGTGAGACGGGGGCGGCAAGTTGGATATATCCGAGTCGATCTCTGCGAACGCGCTGTTGCGTGATTTCAACACCACAACGGTCACATATCATCCCTTTGTGTTTAATCCGTTTATATTTGCCGCAGTTACACTCCCAGTCCTTTTGGGGGCCAAAGATAGCCTCACAGAAGAGACCCTCCGGTTCGGGACGAAAGGAGCGGTAGTTAATAGTCTCCGCCTTCTTGACCTCGCCACAACTACACGTCCCTTTCTCTGGACAGATAAAAGGTTCATCCGGTGATTGAGACGGATTCCGACGTTTGCAACTGGTCTGTTTCGATTCATCTTTAATTTGATCAGGGGAGGCTATCTTTATGGAGATGCTGTCAAATGCTGTGTTCATCAGTTCTCCTTTCTTTTGGCGATCAGCGGTCAGCTGTCAGCAGTCAGTAAAGAGGGTTTCAAATTCACCAGGTCCCTCTTAACTGAAAACCGACGGTTGATGGTTTCCGATAGCCAATATGCTATTCTTCATCCTTATCCAGGGATACATGAAGTCCAAGGGTTTGAAGTTCGCGGACCAAGACTTTGAATGATTCCGGTGTGCCGGGCGGTTCAGGGTTTAACCCTTTCACAACTGATTCGTAAATTTCTCTTCTGCCAAGAACGTCATCTGATTTGAGCGTGAGCATTTCTTGGAGCGTATGGGCGGCACCATAAGCCTCCAATGCCCAGACCTCCATCTCACCGAGTCGTTGACCGCCGTGTTGTGCCTTGCCACCCAGCGGTTGCTGTGTAACAAGGGAGTAAGGTCCCGTTGAGCGAGCATGCATTTTATCAGCAACAAGGTGGTTCAATTTGAGGAAATAGACATAACCCACCGTTACTTCCTGGGCAAATGGCTCACCCGTCCTACCATCAAAGAGGATACTCTTACCGGTCTGTTTACTGCGTTCGGGTAGCTCGGTCTTACCGAGCATTTCAAAGATTTCTTCCTCTGTCGCACCATCAAATACAGGAGATTTCACTTGGATACCGAGTTCATGGCATGCCCATCCGAGATGAATTTCCAAGATTTGACCGACGTTCATTCGAGAGGGCACACCTAACGGGTTCAGGACCAATTCAACCGGGGTCCCATCTGGGAGATAAGGCATGTCCTCAGCCGGCAAGATTTTGGCAACAACACCTTTGTTACCGTAGCGACCCGCCATCTTATCACCGACAGAAATCGGGCGTTTGCTTGCGACGTAGACTTTGACGCGTTTGATAACTCCCGGTTTCAGTTCATCACCCATCTCTAACTGCTGAAGTGCTCGTTCTTGCTCCTCAGTGTAAGTCGTTATCCTACCTTGCGCCATCTCTTCAACGCGCTGGATATGCTCTCTGGCACTGGTATCCGTAACGTGGATGTCTGAGAAGGGCAAACTACATGATTTACGCGCTTGCTGGTAGTCGGCATCAGAGACATCTTCTCCGGCGGATAGTGGGCACTTCGGGTCAAAAACAGCGGTAATGTGCCAAACGCTATCGGTCTGCAAATCCTTGGCGGTCTGCTTGAGTGATGCCAGTTCATCTGCGGTCAATCGTTGCCCCGCTGCTATAGGACGCGCCGGGTAATCTCTGGATACTCGCAGATAATCGGTATCGGAAAGTTCTTGACCTTCAGTTAATGAACAGGCGGGATCGAAAACTTCCTTAATTTGCCAAAATAACTCGGCTTGTAAACCCGGATAAATCTGACTAAAGTTCGCCCATTCTTCTTCATTCAGTCTCTGCGTCTCAACGACCGGGCATCCAGATGCTTCAATCTGGGCGGCAACGCCAGCCTCAAACTCAGCGCGCGCACACGGTTGTAACACAGCTTGATCCGCCACTTCTGCTTCTGCGTCTTGTGTCGGAGTCGAGTTGTGGGTCAAATCTACGAGTTCATAGAAATCCCAGTTATCCGGGTCTGACTCACCGTCGGGTATCAATACACCAAATTGTGCACCTGTTTCAGTAAGCATCTCTGTCAGACGCTCGGAGTGATGCCCATTTTCGGTGTCCTCATCCTCAGTGGAAGCATCTTCATATACAGCGATAGCAATCACACTGTTATCGTAACCTTGAAGCACAACGTCAGCATCTTCTAACTGCCCATCTACAGATTCTATTTCCTGCAAGAATGGCTCCGTGCTTCCCAAGATCGGTTTGCACACTTCACTAAAGTATTCCGGTCCTGCGGAAGAATCCGAAGGGTAGACCACAATAGTAGGAATTGGTTCAGGTACATCCGTTATCCTATAACCTGCTTCAGCAACAAAAGCTTCAGCAGTTGTATCTTCGGTTACCAGGTGGGACTCATCTGCAGTGAAACCGGAAATATAGGCATCCAAAACCTCAGCCGTCACGGTATCACCAGCATTAGCAAACGGTTTAGCGTCAGTATCACCAACCGTATAAAGCGGATCCGCGAGTTCACATCCTATGAATATTTTGCGAATCTCTTCGTTTTTTCGGCGACGAATAGAAGCGATCTGCTCACGCGAAGTCTCCTCAATCTCCTTACGTTTCGATTCGTATCTCAGGTTGTCAGCCGTCGATAACCCTGAGTCGCCTTGTGTCCAACTTCCACGACGGGAGGCGGTATCTGGCTTACGGGAAAACACTTTTACATCAATGACAACCCCTTCAACGCCGGGACGTACATACGTCGAGGCATCTCTTACCTCTTTGACTTTTTCGCCAAAAATTGCACGCAGGAGTTTCTCTTCCGGACCATATTCACTTTCACCTTTCGGTGTAATCTTTCCGACGAGGATGCTTCCAGCACCCACAACGCTCCCAACACGAATAATACCTTCTTCATCAAGTTGGGTGAGCCGCTGCTCGCTAACATTCGGAATATCACGGGTAATCTCCTCCGGACCTACTTTCGTCTCACGTGCCTCTACTTCAAATTCTTCAATATGGATAGAGGTGAAGGTATCCTCTTTGATGAGCGACTCACTTATCAGAATAGAGTCCTCGTAGTTGTGACCACCCCATGGCATATAGGCACATAGTATATTCCGCCCAAGAGCGAGTTCACCAGCCTCTGTAGAGGTGCCATCCACAATAACCTGTTCGGCTTCAACTTGATCACCCACTGCAACGATGGGACGTTGGTGGATACAAGTGCCGCTGTTACTCCGTTTGAAGGTCTGGAGTTTGTAGACATCGTAGCCCATTTCGCTGAACGTGTTCTCACCTTTGTCATGGTGAAGTGTTTCACCCGTATATATGAGAATCTCGTCAGCGGAAACACTTGTGACGGTACCGGCTCGCTTGGCGGTAATGAGTGCACCTGAATACAGGGCAGCCGGTGCTTCCATCCCCGTTCCAACGAGTGGTGCTTGTGGACGAACAAGCGGCACAGCCTGACGTTGGTGGTTCGCTCCCATCAATGCACGGTTTGCGTCCTCGTGTTCCAGAAACGGAACAAGTGCGGCAGAAATCCCAACGATTTGCTGTGGGGACACACCAATATAATCCACTTTTTCCATCGGAAGGGATAGCACATCTTCCCCGCTGCGTACAGGCAGTATATGTTCGGAAGTGCCTGCATCCCCATTTCCACTTTGTTTGGGATCGTCCGAAGTCGCCTTTGCAGCAATATATGCATTATCTTCACTATCTGCTGTGAGATATTCCACTGGACCCAGTGCTGGACCCTCCTCAACCTTATGATATGGGGTCTCTATAAAGCCATACGGGTTTATTCGTCCATAACACGCTAAAGAAACGATGAGACCGATGGACGGGCCCTCTGGTGTCTCCAAGGGGCAGACACGTCCATAGTGTGTTCGATGGACATCTCGAACTGCTGCCGTAGCCCTATCTCGGTGGAGTCCACCTGGACCAATGGCTGAGATACGACGCTTATGCGTCAATTCATCCAACGGATTAATCTGTTGCATAAACTGGGATAACTGGTTCGATCCAAAGAATTCCCGGAGTGCCATCATCAGGGGTTTCGGGTTTACGAGCGAAGAGGGGACAATTTTCGCAATATCGTTGTTGGTACTCAAACGCTCGCGCGTAGTTCTACGAATCTGGAATAAACCCATTCGGAACTGGTTTTCGAGTAACTCACCGATAACACGGACGCGGCGATTACCGAGATGATCGAGATCGTCTTTCGGAGAAAGTCCATCGTGAACTCTCAAAAGATACGCGACTGCAGCCGCAATATCTTCACGGCGCAGCGTACGCAGGGTCTCTTCAGGAAAACTTCCATATGTAGACGCATAATCAACTTTCTGATCCAATTTCCATCCAGGGATATCATCCGGGGTCAAACCGAAGTATTGACAGATGTGCTTGAATTTCTGATTGTGTTTGTACCGTCCAACGACACCTAAATCGTATCGGTGAGCGTCAAAGAGCAACCATGCAAGATGTTTACGAGCGTTCTCTATGCCAGCAGGATCTCCGGGTCTCAGTGTGCGGAAAATTTCAAGCAGTGCGGCATCTTGCAAAGTATAAGGATCTTCGTAGTCCGACTGTCGGTCGCGCTCCAACGTATTACGTAAGAATCGGATGTGCTGACAGTCTTCCTCATCCAATACTGTGAGTGCCTCAACACCCGCCTCACTGAGGCGTTCCAATTCCGTTTCAGTGAGCAGCGTATTCGCTGTGAGCAGCACTTCGCCAGTCTCTTGGTTGATAACATCTTCAGCGCAGACCCTATCGACGCTTTCCTGGTGATCTTGGGATAAAATCTGTTCAGCTGTGAACGCTTTGCTTCCGTAACGGGCGCGTGCCTCTTCGTATTCCGAATTCGTTAGTACTTGCCCGATAATGAACTCGCACCCACTATCGTGAGTGTCAATAACACGCCGAAGAAGTTCAGTTTCAAAACCCTTCCATTTCCTACGAAAGCGCGTACGCTCCTTATCTGTAAGTTCTTGTCCAATTTCCAGTGAGCAACCTTTATCCTTATCCTCATCCGTTATTTTTGTAATACGATAACACTTTTCTACCTCAAGATCGGGATAGTCTTTGCTGGCTTGTCGGAAGTCCGCAGCATCTAACAAGTCACCTGATTTGAGTTGTTTGGCGGGTCCTTCTACATGGGTAACCTGCCATCCAGCAAGCACCAGTCGTTCCGTCTTGGCGTAAAGTTTCAGGATATCGGTGTCCGACTCCCAACCAAGTGCTCGAAGTAGCACTGTAGCGGGTAGTTTTCTACGCTTGTCAATGCGGACGTAAATCTGATCTTTAGTGTCTATTTCAAATTCAACCCATGCCCCTCGATACGGAATAATTTGGGCAGTCGGTGTACTCCGCCCCGTCGGCAATGATTTTTCAAGGAAGATCACGCCCGGTGAACGGTGCAGCTGGCTCACGATGACACGTTCGCTGCCGTTGACAATGAAACTGCCGTTTTCCGTCATTAAAGGAACTTCGCCGAGATACACATCAGATTCTCGAATATCCACAACGTGAGGTTCATCTGTATCCGAGTCTTTCTCACGCAGGACCAGCATAATACGGGCAGTAAGGGATACTTGATATGTTACACCGCGCGCAACACATTCTTGGAGCGTATATTTCGGTGTACCCAGGCTATAACTGACAAATTCGAGACTGTTAACCTCCGAAAAGTCGAGAATTGGAAATACTTCCTTAAACACCGCTTGGAGGCCAATATCCGGACGTTCATTAGGTGGGACATCTCGTTGTAAGAAGGCATCATATGAAAGTTTTTGGGTCTCTATGAGGTTCGGGAGCTGCGTCCGAACCTGCGTTTTAGCAAAAGACATTCTCTCATTTTTTTGGCTGGGCTTTTTATTCACTGAATGAAGTCTCCCTACTTGGCGGTGGTTACGCAGTTTACAAGTAGACTTTTGAAAAAGCCTGCTTCCTCAACTGCTTTTTCCGTCTTAATATGGTAGCATAGCATAACAGAGTATTATACATTATAATTCGCGAAATGTCAAGAAAAAAATAAAAAATTTACATTTTTTTTCAATTTCATGCAATAATGTATGATGTTAACCCTTAAAATCGCAATTTTTATAACAATAAACAAGACGTTGGCACCTTAAATGCCGTACGCTTTAAGTGCCATTCTCACTATTGAGGATCGAGACGTGAATTTTAAGGTTATACGGTTAATTTTAGACTGTGGAGGATGACATGGGAGCAATCACAACACCACTGCCGGTTAAAGCAATCATCGGCGTGCTGACAGTGGACCCTAACCTCCTATCAACAGTTTATACAGAACTGACCCATCGCCTTGGACCCATTGATTACATGAGTGCCTTGATGCCTTTCACGAGCACAGCCTACTACGAGGCTGAGATGGGATCAGACATCCAACGACAATTTATCAGTTTTGAAAGACTTATTGATGCTGGCACGCTGGCAGAGATGAAGGTATTCACAAATAATGTAGAGCAAGCTTTTGCTGTAAAAAAATCCGAAGGCGACGCGCGTCGGGTCAATTTAGATGCCGGTTACATCTGCTTAGCAAAACTGGTGCTTGCGTCAACGAAAGATCATGCCCATCGTATCTACCTCAGCGACGGTATTTTCGCTGAAATTACACTCCGCTTCTACCGCAAAACGTTCCAACCGTGGGAGTGGAGTTATCCCGACTACCGATTACCAACATACATCGCTATTTTTAACCATATTCGCAAAATCTATAGGAAACAATTGGAAAATGCAGAAATTTCTTAAAAAGATGCGAGGTCCCGGAACCTCGCGCTACACAAAAACGCTGTTTCTCATCGTTCTCACAGGTGTTCTTTGGACGTATCCTCTATGTAGCACCGATGCTGAAGTGGCAGATTCAGACGGTCGTGCACGGGCACGCGACATCGGTATCCAGATCGGGACCATTCCAACCGGTACACACAATGCCATCACCGACGTAGCGGGCGTGAAAGTCGGACACGTTACGCTAAACGAAGGCGATTCAATTCGTACGGGTGTTACCGCTATCCTTCCAAGTGATAATATTTGGACGGCGCGGCTATTCGGAGCGGCACATGTCATTCATGGCAATGGTGAGGCAACCGGCATCGCTCGTATCAATCAAGCTGGGTGGATTGAGTCTCCCATTTTGCTTACAAATACACTCAGTGTCGGTGCAGTTCATGACGGCGTTGTGCGTTATATTGTAAAACGGTATCCAGACAACAACATCGTGCTGCCAATTGTCGCGGAATGCTACGATGGTGGTTTAAACGACATCAGTGGACTCCACGTCACAGCACACCATGCGATCGAAGCAATTGAGAACGCCACCGGCGGTCCTGTAACCGAAGGATGCGTTGGCGGCGGCACTGGCATGCGGTGCTACGGGTTTAAAGCCGGTATCGGCACAGCCTCCCGCGTCCTGCCTGAAGAACGCGGTGGATGGACAGTCGGGGTCCTCGTTAATTCCAACGGGGGACGTCGTTCGCAGTTGCGTATTGATGGTGTCCCTGTCGGTAAGGAAATTACCGGATCCCCACCGAAACTGGGTAGGGACGGCTCATTTATTATTGTCATTGCAACAGATGCCCCATTGACGCATCGGCAATTGAAACAGTTAGCGATGCGCGCAACACATGGACTTGCCCGCACAGGCACACCGAGTACAGACGGCAGCGGCGAGTTTGTCATTGCATTCTCCACCGCGAACATTTTTCCAAGTCGTACCGAAACCGGAACTTTCCCAATTCAGATGCTCGTCAACGGACGGCTCAATTCACTCTTTCAGGCAGTTATCGAAGCCACAGAGGAGGCGATCGTCAATTCCATGACAATGGCAACGACAACCACTGGGCGCAACGACAGAACAATGTACGCGATTCCGTTGGCTGAGCTGCAAAAGGTGATGAAAGCATACGACCATTGATGCGCTAAGACGAGTTGGCACGATTCAGATCGGGGGCAAGAGACGATGGCACGACTTCGTAATGTGAAAATTCCAATGTAAATGCGCCACGTCCCTGGGTCATGGAGCGCAGCCGCGTTGTATACTGAAACGTCTCTGAAAGCGGTATAAAGGCGTTGATAACGTTTTGTGTCGATTGCGACGGGCGTCCTGTATTATCGGATGCGTCTTGGGTTGTGCTCTCATTAATCTGTGCCCGACGTGAATTCAGGTCACCGATGACTTTGCCAACATGCTCGTCAGGGACAGTAATATGCATCCGCATAATGGGTTCTAACAACAGGGGATTCGCCTTTCGGGTCGCATTTTCAAACGCCAAGACGGCTGCCGCTTCAAACGCGACTTCCGAAGAATCCGTTGGATGATAAGAACCCCCCGTGAGTGTAACCTGTACATCCTGCATCGGATATCCGATACGGGGACCTGTCCCCATAGCACCTGCCAATGCTTTCTCAATAGACGGTATATACTGCCGTGGGATCTGAGTTTCGTCTGTATTATCTTCAAACTGAAATCCATCACCACGTGCTAACGGCGTAACCGTTAGCAGGACATCACCGTATATCCCTTCTTCGTCTGTTTTATGGATATGTGTCCCGCGAGCCTCTGCTGGCGTACGAATAGTTTCACGATAGGCGACCTGTAGTTTGCTTACCCGAGCATTGACCCCGAATTCGCGTATCATACGGTCTGTGAGAATCTCTAAATGAAGTTCACCCATGCCGGATATAATCCGTTGTCCGGTCTCTTGATCGATCCCGACAGTGAAGGTTGGATCCTCATCCATCAATTTTTCGAGTGTTTCCTCTAAAGCATCAGCATCGCTCGCTCGCTCAGGTTCGATAGCAATTGAGATGACCGGATCCGGGAAAGTGATCGACTCCAACAGGATAGGCTCTCTCGGATCAGTCACAGTATCTCCGGTCTTGGTATCCTTAAGTCCAACGAGCGCAACAATATCACCGGCGTAAGCCGCATCGCAGACTGCTTCTTTATTGGCGTGCATCTGGAGGATACGATTAATCCGCTCCCGTTTTTCGGAACGGACGTTATAGATGGCTTCCCCTCGCTTGAGTACACCTGAATAGATACGACAGTATACGAGTTTGTCCACCGTTGGATGGCTTGCCACTTTGAACGCCAACGCCGAAAACGGGGCAGTGTCATTTGCGATGCGTGTCACTACATCCTGAGCATCGGTTGCGTTTTTCGCTGGCTTGGAACGCTCACCGTTAGGCACTGAATGTGGCACTGTCCCTTCAATAGGGGGCACGTCAGCAGGGGATGGCAGAAAATCAATGACCGCATCCAATAGAGGTTGAACGCCTTGATTCTTTAAAGAACTTCCACACAGCACGGGGGAAAGTGTCCCTTGCAATGTGGCTGTGCGGATAGCCGTCAGGAACTCGGCGTGGGTTATCTCTTCGCCTCCCAAGTATTTCTCAAGCAACACCTCATCTTCGACAGCGACGCTCTCGTAAAGGGTTTCCCGTGCTTGTGCCACTTCATCTTGGAATTCAGGTGGAATCTCTATCTCCACATACGTCTGTCCCTGATCAGTGGCATCCCAGCGCATCGCCTTCTGCGTCACTAAATCAATAACACCCGTGAAGTCGGCACCTTCACCCATCGGTAATTGAAGCGGTAGTGGATTGGCACCTAATTGTTCCTGCATCATTTCCAGAACGCGAGTAAAATTCGCGCCAACCCTATCCATCTTATTAACAAAGACGATGCGTGGCACATCGTAGCGTTCGGCTTGTCGCCAAACCGTTTCTGACTGTGGTTCGACCCCACCGACAGCACAGAAAAGGGCAATCGCACCATCCAAAACTCGCAGGGATCGCTCCACCTCTACTGTGAAATCGACGTGTCCGGGGGTGTCAATAAGGTGGATTGCGTGTTCCCGCCAGAAACAGGTCGTTGCGGCGGCAGTAATCGTTACGCCGCGTTCTCGTTCCTGCACCATCCAATCCATCTCAGCAGTGCCATCGTCCACCGCACCGATTTGATGCTTTTTACCGGTGTAGAAAAGAATCCGTTCAGTTGTGGTTGTTTTTCCTGCATCAATGTGCGCTGCAATGCCGATATTACGCACGTTTTCAATTGAATATTCGCGTGCCATTTTTTCCTTACAGATTCGTGCCTACATGCTATCGTTCCATTGAAGAACAACGCCGAGTAAGCCGGGGTTCCACTCCATGAGGAGTTGATATGCTTTTGCTGCATCTTCTCCACGGACGCGATGACTAATCAACGGCATAACGTCGAACCGTTTCTGCGCGATGAGCGATAACAGCAGGAGACTATCCTCTTCAAGCGTCCAGAAATTCGGTGAGGACTCTTGTCGCGGACGGATAGAATTGTGGGCACCATACAAAATGAGACCTTTTTTATGGACATCGCGGTAGAAGTTCACACTCGGTGTTTCGCCACGGGTGCTTGCCAACAACACGACGCGCGCGTCCCGTCCCGCAACATCTAAAGCGGTACTGATTGCGTCCGGGTGTCCGGTCGCCTCAATAACAACTGCTGGTCCCTCGCTTTTCGTCACATCACCCAACTGTTGAGAAAAATCAGTATCTTCTGGGTTGAAGGTGTAGTCCGCGCCTACCCTTTGAGAGATTTCGAGACGACTATCGGTGAGGTCTGCAGCAATAAGCGGCAATGCCCCACTCAGTTTCGAGAGTTGCATTGCCGACAAGCCGATAAGTCCCTGTCCCAAAACAAGAGTCGCTTCTCCCAATTCAATCCGCGCTTTCCGGACACCTTGCAACGCGATCGCTCCGAGATTAAAGAAAACCGCTTCTTCAGCAGGCACATCAGCGGATGCTATCTTTAGTAATCGACTCGGTGAAGCCACAAAGTGGCTGGTATGTCCCTGTGTTGAAGCGACACGGTCACCTACCTCACAATCAGTAACTGACTTTCCAACGTCTATCACCCTGCCGATATTACTATAACCCGGGCGGGTTGGGTAGTTTCCTTGGGCATTCGGGAGTCCCAATAAAAACGCACGCTCCGTACCCGGACTGATGAGTGTGCATTCTGTAGCGACAAGCACTTCATCGTCTCCCACAGGCGGTAACATAAACGTCTCGATGTCAACTTTGGCGCGATCGGGCCAAACAACCCGTTGTGCTTTCATCTCTAAGCTGAACCTTTTAATAGAAGAAAGGATAGTTATTCTTGGGCAGTATACCAGAAAAATAACTATCCGTCAAGCATTAATTCGTGAACACACAATAGACTGGGTCCACTGTGTTAATTATCGGTCTGATGTGGAAACTTTGATCGTCACATACGCGCTGCCTTGTCCATTCGGCGACTTAACATAGAGAAGCACCTGCTTCTTCTGGTCGTTCGTGAGTTGCTCTGCAAGACGGGAATAGGACGCAAGGTCGTCAATCGATGTCCATTCCATTTCTTGAATGAGAGAGCCGGGGACGATACCTTTTTCCTCCGCATTGCTCCCACTGTCAACCTGTGTGACAACGACACCTTTCTCATCTGAGGCGTAGCCGTAACGCTCAGCAATCGCAGGGGTCAATTCCTGCACTTGGAGTCCAGCAAATGTTTCTTGCTGTTCATCACGCTTTTGCCACACACCTTCAATTCTCGTTCCAGTCCTTTGGGCTTCTGCTACCTGAGCGTTGAGCTTGGCAATAACCGCTTCGGTCCGTTTGCCCAATTTGACAGTCAACTGTTTTTCTTGATTATCTCCGCGGAGCACTGTTACTTTAACAGATTTACCGACCTCTGTTGCCGCTACAACATGCAGCAGGTGTTGCCAGTCGCGAATTGTTTCGCCATTAAATTCAACAATAACATCTTCAGACTGAATGCCACCCTTATCAGCGGGGCTATCTTTGCTAACGTCACTCACATAAGCACCGCGTGGTGCGTCAAAGTTCAACTTTTCCGTCAAATCCGGATCAACAGGTCCCATTCTGATACCGAGCCAACCCCGCTCAACTTTACCATGCTTAATGAGTTGTGGTAAGACCTGTTGTGCCATTTTACTCGGCACAGCGAAGCCGATACCGATATTTCCCGTGGAAAGACCACCCGTGATAATTGCGGTATTAATTCCAACCAGTTCGCCGCGGATGTTGATCAAGGCACCGCCGCTGTTCCCTCGATTGATCGGCGCATCTGTTTGGATAAAATTACCGTACTTAATACCGCTGCGATGTCCAGGGCGCCCTTTCGCACTCACGATTCCTCGTGTCACGGTTTGGGAAAAATTAAGTGGCGTTCCGATGGCAATCACCCATTCGCCAACTTCAAGCTGATCCGAATCACCAAATGGAAGGGTCGGAAGTCCTTCAGCGTCAATTTTAAGAACTGCCAAATCCGTGCCACTAACTTCGGTCCCGGCGGCATCGCGTCCAACTAATTCCGCCCGATATTCATTTCCATTTGATAAAGTGACTGTGATTTCATCACTCCGTTCAATGACGTGGTTATTGGTAAGTATATAGCCGTCGTCACTGACAATCACCCCAGAGCCAACACCCGTAACAGGGTTCGGGTTCGGGAATATACGTTGGCGCGGTGCTTGTTGCTGGCGCGGTTCTTCTTCTCGTTCTTGAAAAAAGCGTCTGAAGAACTCATCTCCGAAGAATTCTCTAAATTGTTCTTCTTCAGGGGACATCTGCTGTCTTTGCGAGTTTATGCCTCTATTCCGTTGTGTTTTGGTTGTAATTTGAACGACAGCAGGACGCGTTCGCGCCACCAAATCAATGAATGCTCGATTGGCACGTTCCAAGTGCAGGAAATCTTCTGATGTTTGAAGTGTATCGTTTGTCTGTCCGACAGCCGTCTGTAGCGTGAACTCATTTGTATCTCGGTCAATAATAATCCCGGCAGCAACGATGAGTACTGCTAAAACCAAAATTACCCGTACAGTGTTACGCAGTGTGGTGCTGGATCTGAACATGGTATAAAACCTCCTATATAATTTAGTGTTAGGTCCGATCCTGGAGCCGGACGGAACCATCTGCTTTTCATTTTTCCAGTTTACGTCCTAAAGACACACCTATTGGATAATAAAGTTGCAAAAAAGTTGGGAAAAAAAGTAAAAGCGTTCAGTTTCCTGTAGGAGGGAACTCCGATTCCCGACCCCTATTCATTCCCCGCGTGAAATCCGTTCTACGTGTTCACGAACGATATGCTCGGGACATAAACGAATGAATAACCAAGCACCGGGCACAAGAATCACAAACGCACCAATGAGAAGATCGTCAATCCTCCCAAAGACCGGGATAAAATCGAAATCAAGCGGATTCACTAAATAGGCGACAGCGAAGACAACCGCCAGTAATTCGGCAAGGATGAGAATCGCCTTCCGATAGACAGCGACACGTTCATCGATAAACAGTCGCCATGTCAGTTTGACGAAATTTGGAAAATGGAGGAGCAGGCGGAAAAGTCGAAAGGAGCCTGGTTTGTTACCGCCAAAGAAAAAAGAATTCATCATACTTAAAAGTTTATCAAAACCGTTTTTTATGTGCAAATCAATTTTTGGAAGTTCTCAGTTTTGAGCAGTCAGCCGTCGATAGTTGGTAGTGAGAGTAGCGACAGAGATGGCATTTCTATGAGGAGGATCCACAATTGGAAAATCGAAATTATTGAGATCTGAAAAGCTCTGCTTGTAACCGATATTAACTTGACCGATATATTCCTTTTTGGTATACTACCACAAATAGAATATGTCAGATAGAAGGAGTGATTATGGCAACACAAAACGCCCAAGGGCATTCACCACTGTCTGCGAAGCAGATTGCCGCACAACTTTACACAGTTCGGGAATTTACCAAAACTGAAGCCGACATCGCCGAAACGATGAAAAAGGTTCGGCAACTCGGATATGAGGCGGTGCAATGCTCAGCGCTCGGTCCAATTGAACCCACCGCACTGAAAAACATTGTTGATGGTGAAGGCCTCAGCATTATTGCGACACATACAAGTTACGAACTGATGCGAGACGAACCACAATCCGTTATTGATGAACATCAATTATTGGGATGCAAACATGCCGCAATCGGCGGACTTCCGGGTGAATACCGGACCGCAGAAGGGTATGCCAGATTTGCGAGAGAGGCATCGGAAGTCGCAGCACGTCTTGCTGAAGGCGGCTTGACTTTCTCCTATCATAACCATAGCTTCGAATTGGAACGCTATAACGGACGGACGGGGTTAGAGATTCTGTATACCGAAAGTGATCCGAATTACTTCAAGAGTGAACTGGATACATACTGGATTCAGCACGGTGGTGGTGATCCAGCCGAGTGGATTCGTCAGTTAAAGGGACGCGCCGACATCATCCATCTCAAGGATATGGCGATGCAAGGCTCTACACAACGCTTCGCGGAAGTCGGTGAAGGCAACCTGAATTGGGCTGCTATTCTGAACGCTTGTATTTACGCAGGTGTTGAGTGGTATATTATTGAACAGGACACCTGTTACGAGCGCGATCCATTTGAAAGTTTAGGCATCAGTCTCAGCAATCTAAAAGAGATGGATTTTGCCTAAAGACATCATGCCCTTATTTTCCCAGGTCCGGTAGGTGCGGTTTTGCGGTGTACTCGCCCCGGTGAATGCCACACGGCATGAATACCGTTGATTCATGCGATCTGCATTCTAACCGCACCGGGCATCTTCGCAGGGGATCAATTAACGTGTCGGATATAGACGTAAATCTTGAGCAACGCTCAATTTTTTTTGACATTATACAGTGATTTGTGATACAATTAAGACTTGATACAATTAAGGACTGAATCCAGGTATAACGAAATTAGTCCTACTAACGGGGCGTGGCGCAGCCCGGAAGCGCGCTTGAATGGGGTTCAAGAGGTCGCTGGTTCGAATCCAGTCGCCCCGATCTCTGATATGCAATATCGTCTTGTAAATAATGTGTACAAGCCGAGTTATAATAGGATACTAAAGGAAGGAGGGGGTTGTAGTAGTGGACAAGTCGTGTATTAATGTCGGTATTCTGGGATGGGGTACTGTCGGTACTGGTGTTTCCAAAATTCTGACAAATCAGAATTCTCTTATCGCCAAAAATAGCGGTACGGAATTAAACCTAAAAAAAATAGTAAAACGGACGTTACCAGCGACGCGGCAAGGCGTTGAACTTCCTATGGATTGTCTAACAACAGACCCCACAGAAGTCGTTGACAATCCAGATATCGATATTGTTGTTGAACTTATCGGTGGTGTCACAACAGCACACTCCCTCATCAAACGCGCGCTCCAAAATGGCAAACACGTCGTCACGGCAAACAAAGCCCTTCTCGCAGAACACGGTGGCGAACTGTTCCAACTGGCTTCAGAGCACCAAGTCAGTCTCAATTTCGAAGCGAGTGCCGCTGGCGGTATTCCGATCATCAAAACGCTACAAGAAAGTTTCGCTGGCAACCAGATCCACTCGCTTTACGGTATTGTGAACGGGACATGTAACTACATTTTGACCGAAATGCATGAACGCGCTGTAGACTTTTCGGATGTGCTCAAAGTTGCACAGGACAAGGGGTACGCCGAAGCCGACCCAACGCTTGACGTTGAAGGAATTGATGCCGCACAAAAACTTATTCTCCTGATCGCTCTCGCCTATCGGAGTAATATCTCACTGTCGCAATTCCACGTTGAAGGTATTACAAGTATCACCCAAAAAGAGATTCAATACGCTCGTGAGCTCGGTTATGTCATTAAGCTCCTCGCAATCGCGAAACTCACCGATGGGAATCGTGTGGAGGCACGTGTACATCCGACACTCGTGCCGGAGCGGAGTTTGTTGGCAAACGTCGGTGGGGCATTCAATGCTGTCTGTGTTATCGGTGATGCAGTCGGTCCGACCCTCTTTTATGGGCAAGGTGCTGGTGAGATGCCAACGGCGAGTGCTGTTGTTGCCGACATCATTGATGCCGCTAAGTCTGTGCAACAAGGTATAAGTAGCCCGATTTCGCAAGCATGGCTTGCAGGAGCACAGGCGGAAGTGGGTATATGTCCTATTGATGATATTCAGACGCGGTATTACATCCGTTTTGTGGTTGCTGACCGGCCCGGCGTTCTGGCAAAGATCGGAACTATTTTGGGAAACTGGCAGATTAGCATCGCTTCTGTCATCCAAAAGGATCCCCACGGCATGGAAACCGTGTCGTTGGTGATGTTGACACACAAAGCACAAGAAAAGAACATGAAAGCCGCGCTCGCACAGATTTACACGCTCGAAGAGGTAAAAGATGAAGCACAACTCATTAGAATCGAAGAAGAAGTCGATTTTTAAGTTGTATTGAGATTTAAGATGTAGCGTCAGAAATGGGTCCCATTCACCCTGGGTATTTGACCATCACAGCAAGGTTAATTTGAAGCCTGCGTCTAATAGGCTCTTGAGGTGCAATTGAACATGAAGGAAGGCATAAGAGATACTTTAGTGTTCAACGTGAAAGACTTTCGACACGAGGACTTCAAGGAATACGAAGCACTTGTGCCGTCCGAACCCCTCAGCTTGACTTGCGAGGAGGCAAAATTTATTAACCCGTTGTCATGCTGCGTCGGGCTCTTTCGCCAAGGGGGCGATAATATCTATGTGACAGCCGATGTCGATACAACTGTTTTGGTAGAGTGTCGGCGTTGCATTAACCCGTTTGAGGTGGACATAACAACAACACTCGACTTGCTATTCTCTATCGGTGATGCATCATCGGAATCCGATGAGGACGATGAACGATACTATGATGGAGAAACTTTAGATATTTCAGAAGATATACGGCGGGCACTCGTTCTTGAAATACCGACATGGTCGCTCTGTTCCGAAACGTGCAAAGGTTTATGTCCGGAATGTGGGACGGATCTCAATACGACAGAATGTGCCTGTGAAATGACGGATGAGACCTCGGTCCGTGCTCCTAACTCCCTTAGTGCACAGTTAGAAAGCGCATTTGCCAAAGCCGGTTCTCTTAAAAATACTGAAAAGCAGTTAAAATCAGAATAAATACTTGAATTGTCAGCGTGATTCGCAAATCGCGATTTTGTAAAATATTAAGGAGACAATCCATGGCGCATCCAAAACGGAGAACGTCAAAATCGAAAAAAAGAATGCGGCGGAGCCATAACGCGCTCCACGACAAAGCCACAAGCGTCTGTTCATACTGCGGTGAGATGATTATTTCTCACCGGGTCTGTTCCGAATGTGGGCATTACAATGGACGACCTGTATTAAAATCTGCGGATGAAGCATAGATAAAGGTTTTTAATCTATTGGCTCTTGGGCTGCGCTCTATTTCATTACGCGCAGGTTCTTGGTGATGTCGTAACAGAAACTTGTAGCATAATCTGTTAGATTGTGCGGTTTTATCGATAATTGTAGCCCGTAAGCGAAGCGGAGGGCGGATATACGTCGATTAACGGTATTTACCCAATCCACCTGACCGAACCGCAAGGAATAATTAAAAGAAATGACGCAACTTCGACATGCAACCATCACAGGGACAGGGTCCTACCTCCCCGAGCGGGTTGTCACCAATTTTGACCTTGAGAAAATGGTCGATACAAGCGACGAATGGATTCTCCAACGGACAGGGATCGCTGAGAGGCGGATCGCTGAAGACGATGTGGCAACCTCTGATCTCTGTATACATGCCGCACGATGGGCTATCAAAAACGCGCATATTGATCCACTCGATATTGAGATGATTCTCGTCGCTACCGTTACGCCCGATAGGTTTTTTCCCTCAACAGCGTGCTATGTTCAGAAAGGGATCGGGGCAAAAAACGCCGCCGCAATGGATGTATCCGCTGCGTGTGCCGGCTTTCTTTACGGATTGGATTTAGCTGATGGAATGATCAGATCTGGACGATACAACACGATTCTTGTCATCGGTGGCGAAATTTTTAACAAAATTGTTGATTGGAACGATAGAGGCACATGCGTCCTCTTTGGAGATGGAGCAGGGGCCGCTGTTGTCCAAGCTACGGATGAACCGAAAGGTATCCTCGCATCTTATATCGGGTCGGATGGAGATTACGCCGATATTGATCTTCTCGGTATTCCTGCAGGTGGTTCCAAGATGCCGGTCACTCAAGAAGCTATTGATCAGAAGTTAGACAAAATTCAGATGAATGGACGAGAAGTTTTCAAATTGGGTGTCCGCCTTATGCCAGAAGCTGCTCAACGTGTGCTACGTCAGGCAAACGTTAGCATTGAGGATGTTGATTTGTTAATCCCGCATCAAGCGAATCTGCGTATCATTGAGGCAGTTGGTGACAGACTCGGTATGCCGCGAGAGAAAGTCTATATCAACGTTGATAAATACGGCAATACCTCTGCCGCAACAATAATCATCGCGTTGGATGAGGCGATTCGTGAAGGGCGCGCGAAGCCGGGCGATCTGCTTCTGTTTGTGACTTTTGGCGCAGGCTTGACATGGGGGAGCACGCTCCTACAATTATAGTAAATCGCTGTCGGCTGGCGGTTGTCGGTGAAGAAGTTTGCGTTTAACAAAACCCGCTTTGCTGACCGCTGACTGCCTCTTTGCTGACTGCTAATATTCTGATGGCTAATATGCTGGCATTCATTTTTCCAGGACAAGGTTCACAACAGGTAGGCATGGGGGCGGAACTGGCACAGGCTTACCCTGTCGCCGATGCTTTTTTTCAAGAAGCAGATGCAGTCCTCGGACGGGAATTACGGCGACTCTGTTTTGAGGGACCAGAAGCAGACTTAAAGCAGACCGAAAATACACAACTGGCGATTTTAACTTGTAGTGTGGCGGCGTTGCGAGTCCTAAAGGAATGCGGTGTCGTACCGAGTGCTGTTGCTGGACACAGTTTGGGAGAGTATTCTGCACTCGTAGCGGCAGGGGTGATAGACTTCGCAGATGCATTGCACTTGGTACACGCACGAGCGAGTTTCATGGCGGACGCAGGGAAAACCCAACAGGGCACAATGGCGGCAATCCTCGGAATGGAAACAGAGCGGCTGGAAGAACTTTGTGACACGGCTGAAGGTGTTGTGAACATCGCAAATTACAACTGCCCCGGACAACTCGTAATCTCTGGAGAAATCGAAGCAGTCAACCAAGTTCTCGAACTGGCTAAAGCCGAGATTGGTGCCAGGCGGTGTCGTCCGTTGCCAGTCAGCGGTGCGTTTCACTCGCCTTTAATGGCACCCGCACAACAGAGGTTTGCATCCCCACTCGAGTCGGTGACGATGCAGCCACCGCGAGTCGATATTGTGATGAATGTAACGGGCGAATTCGCCACGGATGCAGATAATATCAGGCACCTCTTATTTCAACAGATAACGCGACCTGTTCAATGGGAAAAAACACTGCAGACCCTTGGGAAAACCGGTATCACGCATTTTGTAGAGGTTGGACCGGGCAAAGTTTTGTCCGGCTTGGTGAAGCGGACCCTGCCAGAAAATAGTGCCATGAACGTGGAGGATGTTGAAACGTTATCTCTTGTGACAGACGAATATGGAAATGGCGGGCAAATATAATGGATGTGAAAAACGAGCGAAGTGCTTTTAAAAAAGACTTGTTAAGTGGCAAAACGGCTATCGTTACAGGCGCATCGCGGGGTATTGGGGCAGCGATTGCACAGCGACTCTGTGAAGCTGGCGCGAATGTTGTTCTCTGCTCCCGTTCCGCCGATGCAGTTGGACAGATCGCTGATACGCTGCAAGGAAACGGCTATACTGTACTCGCAATGGCTGCTGACATTTCCCAAAAGGCGGATGTTGAAACGCTTATTGAAGAGACGATTTCGCAATTTTCACAAATCGATATTCTCGTGAACAATGCTGGGATTACCCGCGATATGTTGCTCATGCGCCTCAAAGATGAGGACTGGGACGCTGTATTACAGACAAATTTGACCGGCACGATGTACTGCACCCGGGCAGTTCTCCGTCCTATGATACGTCAGAAAAGCGGACGCATCATCAACATTTCGTCAGTGGTTGGATTAACAGGAAACGCAGGGCAGGCGAATTATGCGGCGGCGAAAGCCGGCATCATCGGTTTCACAAAGGCTATCGCGAAAGAGATCGGTGCCCGCGGTATCACGGTCAACGCAATCGCCCCTGGCTTTATCACGACAGATATGACGGCACAAATACCGGAACAGAGTCTGCCGCAACTGCTTGAGCTGATTCCGTTACGGGAGTTTGGGCACCCAGAAGATGTGGCAGATGCCGTCTGTTTTTTGGCATCGGACGCCGCACGCTATATCACCGGCCAAACACTTCAGGTTGACGGTGGCATGGTGATGTAATTCATCGGCTTTCGGTTCTCGGCTTTCGGTTCTCGGCTCTTGAAAACCAAGAGGTTTTCTTGCCAACAGCCGATGGCTGACTGCCGACAGCCATAATTTAGAGGAGATTACAGAACGCTTATGGCAACAAACCAAGACCGTCTCATCGAAATTATCGCGAAACAACTCGGTGTTGAAGAAGATAATGTTACCCCAGATGCTTCCTTTATGGAAGACTTGGGAGCTGATTCACTTGATACCGTTGAATTGGTAATGGCACTTGAAGAGGAATTCGATATCGAAATCCCAGACAGTGATGCGGAGAAAATCCAGACTGTTCAAGATGCCCTGAGTTACTTGGACGAACACGTGTAGATTTTAGTTATCAGTTGTCAGTTGTCAGTTAAGAGGTTCTCGTTTAATAACGCTCTCTTTTAACTGATAACCGATGACTGAAAGCCTGCGTAGCAGGCGAACCCATAACTATTCAATAAAAAAGGAACGGTCTCGTGGAGCGTGTAGTTATTACAGGAATCGGCGTTGTCAATGCAATTGGCAATACGAAAGAAGAATATTGGGATGCGCTTGCTATCGGTAAAAACGGAATCGGACCTTTAACCTATTTTGATGCCTCTGAGCATCGCACCCAAATCGCCGGAGAGGTTAAGGACTTTCAAGCGGAACAGTATATGGATCGCCGAGCGGCGTCCAGGCTACCGCTGTTCATTCAGTACGCGCTTGCCGCCTCAATCATGGCACACGAGGATGCAGGGTTAGAACTCGACAAAGTCGACCCTTACCGGGCAGGCGTTCAAATCGGTTCGGGAATCGGCGGCATCGGTGTCCTTGAAGATAACGCTAAAATCCTCGCTGAAAAGGGAGCGAAACGCGTGAGTCCATTCCTTGTCCCTTACATGATTATTAACATGGCGGCAGGACAGATCTCAATCCATTTTAACCTCAGAGGTCCTAATGCTACGTCCGTCACTGCATGTGCAAGTGCCAACCATTCTATTGGTGATTCTTTCCGTATCATTCAACGCGGTGAAGCGGACGTGATGTTTACCGGTGGCACGGAATCGGCAATTACCCCCTTAGCTTTTGCTGGGTTCTGTTCAATGCGCGCCATGTCAGCGCGAAACCATGAGCCTGAACGCGCCTCGCGCCCGTTTACTAAGGATCGGGACGGTTTTGTCATGGGCGATGGCGCAGGTGTCCTAATTCTCGAATCGCTATCACACGCTAAAAAGCGCGGCGCCTATATCTATGGGGAAATAGTCGGATACGGGATGACCTCAGACGCTCACGATATGGTAAGCCCACCCGAAAACGGTGAAGGCGCAGTGAAAGCGATGGAATTCGCACTCCAAGATGCGGAATTGCCGCTCGATACCGTCGATTATATCAACGCTCATGGCACTTCTACACCGATTGGCGATATTGCCGAAACGAACGCCATTAAAACCCTCTTCGGCGCACATGCCTACAAAATTCCTGTCAGTTCCACCAAATCCATGATCGGTCATCTGCTCGGTGCTGCTGGTGCCGTAGAACTCATCGCCTGCTTGGGCGGGATGGAAAAAGGCTTCCTACCACCAACGATCAACTACGATCTGCCGGACGAAAACTGCGACCTCGACTATGTCCCGAATGAAAGTCGCGAGGCGACGATTGAGATAGCACTCTCCAACGCTTTCGGTTTTGGGGGACACAACACCTCAATCGCCATCCGCAAATTTTCAGATTAGCAGTATCCGTCCGTTTGGACGTGCTTCGGAGACTCTATGTACGCAGCCTACATCGGCTTCGGAAGCAACATTGGCGACCGTCTGGCACATATCCAGAACGCTATCCATGCCTTGTCAGAAACGGACGGAATCACCCTGCAAAAAATCTCTTCCCTTTATAAAACCGATCCCGTTGGTTATGAAGCACAGGCACAGTTTCTGAACGGCGTCGCCGCTATCCAAACCATCCTTTCACCCCTTTCCTTGCTACACACCTTAAAAGACATCGAGACCGCTATTGGCAGAAAGCACCGCATCCGCTGGGGTCCGAGAGAGATTGACTTGGACATATTAATCTATGGAGATTTGTGTCTCCAGACAGATACGCTTGTTATACCGCATCCGGAGATGCACCTCCGCGGTTTCGTATTGGTCCCATTAGCAGAGATTGCACCGGATCTGGTGCATCCAGTCTTTCAGGAAACTATTCAAACCCTCCTCAACCGCCTTGAAAAACTTGCAATTTCCTCTTAAGTATAGTATAATTTCTAAATACGTGAGTCCGAAATACATAGACATAATATACCGGTAATCACCAGTGCCAAAGGAGTTTAAGGAAAAACTTTACAAAAGATGAACATCCACGAATATCAAGCCAGACAAATCTTAGAATCCTATGGCGTTAATACACTGCCCGGCAAAGTCGCTGAAACGCCAGAGGAAGCCGAAGCAATCGCACAGGAACTCAATGGTTCTACATACGTTATCAAGGCACAAATACACGCTGGTGGTCGCGGGAAGGGGGGCGGCGTCAAACTCGCAAATTCACCCGTCGAAGTAAAACAACACGCCGACGCTATCTTAGGAATGCAACTGGTAACACCTCAGACCGGTCCTGAAGGGAAACTCGTCCGTAAAGTGCTTATTGCTGAAGCCGCGGAAATAGAGAAAGAGTTCTATCTCGCTATACTGCTTGATCGGGAAACGTCGCGACTTACCTTAATCGGGAGTGAAGAAGGGGGTGTCAACATCGAGGAGGTTGCGGCTGAAACCCCTGAAAAGATTATTAGGGCGGAGGTGCATCCCGCCTTCGGATTAACCGAGTTTCAAGCGCGGGAGTTCGCATACAAACTCATCACCCATACAAACTACCGTTCTGTTATCCCGAACGCCACCAAATTGATTCTGGCACTCTACAATGCGTTTACTGAGTGCGACTGTTCACTCGTAGAGATTAATCCCTTGGCAATTGTAAAAACGGATGGCGCATTAGACATTGTCGCTCTTGATTCCAAGGTAAACCTTGATGACAACTCCCTCTGGCGGCATCCTGATATCGCTGAGATGCGTGATCCACACGAAGAAGATCCAAGTGAATTAGAGGCAAGTGAATCGGGTTTAAGTTACATCCGTCTTGATGGCGATATCGGTTGCATGGTGAACGGCGCAGGACTCGCTATGGCAACAATGGACATCATCAAACAGAATGGCGGTGAACCTGCAAACTTCCTTGATGTTGGTGGTGGCGCATCTGTAGAGGCAGTCGCACACGCTTTCCGTCTCATCCTCGCAGACGAAAACGTGAAGGCTGTTCTCGTTAACATCTTTGGCGGCATCATGAAATGCGACACGATCGCAAATGGTATCGTTGAAGCAGCAAAACAGGTCAAACTCAATGTCCCGCTTGTGGTTCGATTAGAGGGAACAAACGTGGAGCTTGGGAAACAGATCATTGCCGAGTCGGATTTGAACGTTCAGCAAGCAGAAGGTCTCCCTGAAGCGGCACAACTATCAGTAGAAGCGGCAAACCTCTCATAAAAAAGACACTTGGCGACATAACCGTCTGACTTGATTGAAAACCAGTAACTGACAACCATTCCTCTGACAACTTCTAAAAATATGGAAAAACTTGAATTAAAGGACATAGACGTTAGTGGGAAACGCGTTCTCGTACGGGTGGATTTCAATGTCCCAATGAAAGACGGGAAAATCACAGATGAAACCCGTATCACCGCCGCTTTACCGACACTTTTAGCACTCATCAACGCCGATGCCAAAATCATCCTTGTAACACATTTAGGAAGACCCGAGGTGGGTTCGGTAGCTGACCGAAAAACACTTTCGACTGAGCCAATCGCTGTAGCTATCAGCCGCAAACTCGGTACACGGGTCGCACATGTCAATGATTGCATCGGTGAGTCGGTACAAAGTGCCGTTGCGTCAATGCGTAACGGAGAAGTTCTGCTCCTGGAGAATGTCCGATTCTACGCCGAGGAGACTGCGAACGACGCGGCATTCGCTGCACAACTTGCTTCACTCGCCGATGTTTATGTGAATGACGCGTTCGGTACAGCGCATCGTGCCCACGCATCAACAGAGGGAGTGACGCACTATCTCAGCCCATGTACCGTTGGACTTTTGATGGCACGCGAAATCTATTACCTTAGCACTACCCTTGAAGATCCTGCCCGTCCCTATGTCGCTATCCTCGGGGGTGCAAAAATATCCGACAAAATTACACTAATTGAGAACCTCCTTGGAAAGGTTGATAAGCTTCTCATTGGTGGAGGCATGGCATACACATTTTCGTCGGCGATGGGATTCAGTGTCGGCAACTCGATTGTCGAGACTGAAAAACTTGATGTTGCAAGATCGTTAATCGGAAGGGACGGTTTCTCAGATTCCGTCTTACTACCGGTAGATCATGTCGTTGGAAAAGCTTTTGACCCCGAAACTGAATCACAGGTCGTGAGCAAAGGGAATATCCCGGAGGGTTGGCAAGGATTGGATATCGGTCCCGAAACCGTATCGGCGTTTGGTGAGCAGATTCAAACAGCAAGAACTGTGGTGTGGAACGGACCTTTAGGTGTCTATGAATTTGAGCAGTTTGCACAAGGCACCGTCGCAATTGCAAAGCAAATTGCAGATTCAGAATCGGTGAGTATTATTGGTGGTGGTGATTGTGTCGCTGCAATACAACAAGCCGGTGTTGCGGATCGGATGACGCATATCTCAACGGGAGGCGGTGCCTCCTTGGAGTTTTTAGAAGGTAAACCTCTACCTGGCATCGTTGCTTTAACGGATCGGGAGAGGTAACCTCCGCTTCAGAAAACTGAGCCTGAAGCGGTGCGAAAGGAAGAATTAGCGATCAGCAGTCGGCAGTCGGTTAAGAGGTTTTTGTTAAACCTAAGCGCGTAGCCTGCAACAATACGCAGAAATACCCAAGCAAAAACACGCAGGCGGGTCTACGGAAAGGCACTTCAGTTATCAAACCTACCTGACCGAACCGCAAGGAATAATTAAAATATGTTTGATAAAATAGTTCCCCGTAGTGAAGACTACGCAAAATGGTATACGCAGGTCATCCGTCAAGCAGAGATGGCGGACTACGCGCCTGTACGAGGATGTATGGTCGTACGTCCTTACGGCTACGCGCTCTGGGAAAACGTCAAAGAACAATTAGATACTCGGTTTAAAGAAACGGGACACCAGAATGCCGCCTTCCCACTCTTCATTCCGATGAGTTTCATCGAAAAAGAAGCGGAACACGTTGAGGGCTTTAAACCAGAACTCGCCATTGTTACGCACGGCGGTGGGAAAAAACTGGAAGAACCGCTGGTCGTGCGACCGACATCTGAAACCATTATCGGTTACATGTATAGTCAGTGGATCCAGTCTTACCGAGATCTGCCTGTCCTTATTAACCAATGGGCGAATGTAGTCCGGTGGGAATTGCGTCCTCGTCTTTTCCTGAGAACGATGGAATTCTTCTGGCAAGAAGGGCATACCGCTCATGCAACGCACGAGGAAGCTGAAGAAGAGACGCTTCGTATCCTGGACCTCTACGCCGATTTTGCGATCAATGAAGCTGCGATACCTGTCATTCCCGGACGTAAGAGTGACAGTGAAAAATTTCCCGGGGCACTAACTTCCTATACCATCGAAGCAATGATGGGCGATAAACGCGCCCTTCAAGCCGGCACTTCACACGACTTAGGACAGAACTTTGCCAAGGCTTTCGATATTCGATATCTCGATGCAAACCAGAAACAGCAGCACTGTTGGACGACCAGTTGGGGCGTGAGCACCCGAATGATCGGCGCGATTATCATGGCACACGGAGACGACCAAGGGTTAGTTCTACCACCAAGACTTGCACCCACTCAGCTCGTCATCGTACCGATCGTTCCTAAAAATAATGACAACGATAAGCAAGCCGTTATGCAAGCCGTTGATGGCATCTGTGAAACTTTGAGCGGTGTTCGCTACCACGTTGACGATAGACACGATCATTCACCGGGTTGGCGATTCAACGAATGGGAACTCAAAGGTGTGCCCTTACGCATAGAGATCGGTCCCCGTGATTTGAGCAAGCAACAGATAGTCCTTGCGCGACGCGATATACCAGGCAAGGAAGGCAAAACCTTTGTGCCGATTGACAATGCTGCTGAGACAGTGAAGCAGATGCTTGACACGATTCAAGCAGATATGCTCAAACGGGCAACAGACTTCCGTGATGCGAATACCTTTAAACCTACCACCTACGATGCCTTTAAAGAGGTTATCGAAGATGGATTCGCACACGCACACTGGTGTGGGGACGCCGCCTGTGAAGAGCAAGTCAGAGAAGAGACACAGGCGACCATCCGATGTCTTCCCATGGAACAACCCGGTGGAGATGGTAAATGTATTGTTTGTGGTAAACCTGCGAAAGACATCGCGGTCTTTGCTCGCGCTTATTAATCCCAAAGCGAATCGGATTTAGAAGGGCAATTCAGAAAGGTATGTAGTCCGTAACGTAGTGGAGGACGGATTTAAGTAGCGCATGTCCATTGCTAAACGGATGTTGTTTATCCGCAAGGTAAAGTTAAAAAATGAGTATACTTGTTAACAAAAATACAAAAGTCCTTGTTCAGGGCATCACAGGTCGCTCTGGCCGCTTTCACACAGAGCAGTGTGCGGCTTACGGCACCCAGATTGTTGCGGGTGCTGTCCCTGGCAGAGGTGGGTCCGATGTGAATGGCATCCCTGTGTATGACACTGTAGCAGGTGCCGTTGCCGCAACCGGCGCGGATACCTCGTTAGTTTTCGTTCCCGCACACTTCAACGCCGCAGACTCCGTCATGGAAGCCGCAGAAGCAGGCATCGAACTGATTGTCTGCATCTCCGAACACATTCCTGTTCTCGACATGGTCAAAGCGAAGGCGTTCCTTCAAGGGAAATCGACCCGATTAATCGGACCGAACTGTCCCGGTGTCATCACACCCGGCGAATGCAAAATCGGCGTTATGCCCGAATTTGCCTATACACCCGGCAATGTTGGGATCGTCTCCCGAAGCGGCACCTTGACTTACGAAGCCGCGTATCAACTAAAGCAACTCGGTATTGGGCAATCCACCTGTGTCGGTATCGGGGGCGACCCGGTAATTGGGACGAACTTCGTTGATGTCCTCAAACTTTTTGAAGCGGACGACGACACACACGCCGTCGTTTTAATAGGTGAGATCGGTGGAACGGCTGAGGAAAAAGCAGCACAGTTTGTGAAGAACGAAATGACGAAGCCTGTTGTCGGTTTTATTGCTGGTCAGACCGCACCACCCGGAAAACGGATGGGACACGCCGGGGCAATCATCTCCGGTGGACAAGGCACCGCTGCTGATAAAATTCGGGCACTCAAGAATGCTGGGATCGCCGTTGCTGATAGCCTTGCCACTATTGGAGAAACTGTGGCGGACTTTTTAATCTATTAAAACCTGGGCATCGCTCTGATTCGGTTCGCGCTGGTTTCTGGAGAATTTGTGCGCAAATCTTCAAACCCGGTCGCGAATTAACCAAAAACCTGCCCGTAATGTAATGGAGGGCAGCCCAGGGGCAATTAATTAAAAAATGAAGAAAGATATTGCTTATCTGCACACCAAGAAACAGGAACAGCAACCGATTACTGTATTGACCTGTTACGATTATCCTACCGCTTGCATGCAAGACGAGGCAGGCATCGATATTATCTTCGTTGGCGACAGCGTTGGAACCAACGTTCTCGGCTACAAAAACGAGACGGAGGTGACCATGGCAGATATGCGTCACCACCTTAAAGCAGTACGCCGCGGTGTCACGGATGCTTACCTCCTCGTTGATATGCCCTACGCCGCAGATAGCGATGTAACGCAAGCCGTCACGAATGCGAAACGCTTTATATCCGATGGAGCAGACGGTGTTAAATTGGAAGGTGGTATAGAAAAGGTTCCTATTGTTTCCGCACTCACCGAACAGGGGATAGACACTTGCGCACACATCGGTCACAATCCACAAATCCATGGGACCAAGGCATCAACCCATGGGAGAACCTTTGCCAAAGCGAAACAACTCATTGAAGCGGCAGAGGCACTCGCAGACGCTGGTGCGAAACTTATCGTCCTCGAGAAAGTTACTGAAGAGGTCAGTCAAATCATAACGGATAGGCTCAGGATTCCGACCATCGGTATCGGGGCAGGACGATTCTGTGACGGACAAGTCCTCGTTATCAATGATATATTAGGCATAGGTCCCCCACTCAAACACGCCAAACGCTATCAAGATTACAGTCATCTGACTTTTGAGGCAATCTGCCGGTATAAGGAAGAGGTAGCGAGCGGCACATTCCCCACAGACGCGAACACCTCGCATATCCCACCCGACAAACTGACGCGAGTGCAAAAGTGGCTAAAATCGACGCACTAAATCGCTTGTTCGTAGGTTAAATAACTGTATTTCGACGTATCAACGACCCGTATGCCTTTTAATTGTAGAGGCTCCTTGAAAAAAGGGGCATCTAACACCCACGTGTGGTATTCACCTTGCTCGCCGCAAGCGTCAATGGGTAACCGTTTCAGCTCTGAAATGAGTTCCGCATCTAAATATCTACCGGCAATGGTAGGCAGAAAGAACTTTTTGTAAGCAAGAGAACAGATCACTTCAAATTTTTCGGAGATGAGTGTGTCCAATATCGTGTGCCTATCCAATTCCCACAACGGTTTATAGACCTCTACCAAATTTGTCGCAACACTATCAATCCAATTGGGCATCCCATCTACAGTAGAAATATCCCCAGTGATTAGGGCTTCAATTCCACTATCTCTAAGGATTCGGATTTGTCGGCGATATCCCAATTGATAGGGTGCAGCAATAGGCATGAATTCAATCGGGATTCCGATCTTTCGCGCCTGTAGTTCCATAAGTGGGGTCGGATGGGCATAGAATTGCCGATTATCGGCTGGAACGAAACAGACAAGTCTCCTTATATCGTAAAGATTTAAGGAGACTTGAAGTGCGAGCGCAGAATCTTTGCCACCTGTCCACAATACCGCAGCTTTCATCAAATTATTAGGCTTCCAGAGGCACTACGTCAGCATAGACGTAAGTTGGTGAAGTGTTCCGGCTCGAGTGAATTTTGTCGTCCTTGTCTTTAGTAGAAACAATGTCTCTCTGGACAACTTTACCCGGTTTCGCTGCAACAGGTGAACTAAACATCGGTCCATCAACAACACATGTATGGAACTCACCGTTTTCACCGAGCGGATCCACCCCGTCAGGTAAATCGGAAAGCAGTTCGGCATCGAACCAACGTCCCGCAAAGTCGGCAGGCACCTTGGTAGGATTGAGAGCCGTGATAACAGCACGCATACCAGAAGTGATCATTTTTTCAGCGAGCTGTGTGGTATTTTCTCCCCACACCGGAAAAATAGGCGTGAAGCCAGTTCCACTGAGTTTCTCTTCTCGGTATTCACGGATGTCCTCTAAGAACAAATCCCCAAATGCGAAGTGTGATGTACCCAAATGTTCGGGTAACGCTTCCACTTCAGCAAGAAATTTCCGCATCGCGTCTTCGTAAATCGCGTTGGAGCAAGGATAAGGGATCGGTATTTCATACAACGGCACTCCGAGTTTTTCCGCCTGTTGTTTTAGCACCCACGCCGGCGTGGAGTGGATGGAGACGCGATCAAACGTCTTTGTGACAGTCGTAAAAATACCACGGACATCGTAGCGTTCCGGCTGTTGACGTAGCGTGTGAAGTGCCCACGCCGAATCTTTGCCTGAAGACCAAGAGACGAAGACTGGGACAGGTGTCGTATTGTTTGTTTGCTGTGCCATATTAAACCTTTCTGTTTTTAAATCATATCTACAATGCCAAAAAGTTGCTGAGTAGGCTCTTTCCAGCCGCCGTCAAAATCGACTCTGGATGGAACTGCACGCCCCAGATAGGTAAGGTTTTATGCCGAAGTCCCATGATTTCGTCCTGATCTGTCCAAGCAGTGATCTCAAGGCAATCTGGCAATGTATCCCTTTTTACAATCAGTGAATGGTAGCGTGTGGCTTCGAATGGGTTATCCAATCCCTCGAAAAGTTCAACCTCATTATGTTCAATCATTGAGGTTTTACCGTGCATCAATCGGTCTGCTCTTACGACGTCACCGCCGAATACGTCCCCGATGCACTGATGGCCGAGGCAGACACCTAAAATCGGAACTTTACCGGCGAAGTGCTTTATGGTATCGTTGGATATACCTGCCTCTTTCGGCGTGCAAGGACCCGGTGAAATGACAATCCGTTCAGGTTCCAGAGCATCCAGTGCGTCCAATCCTATTTTTCGACTCCGATGCACCTCCAAGTCGGCACCGAGTTCACCCAAGTACTGCACCAAATTATAGGTGAAGGAGTCGTAGTTATCAATCATCAAGACCATTTTTTAAATTTTCCTTGCGGTTCGGTAAGACGGATTGGGTAAACAACGTTTATCGCCGTATATCCGCCCTCCAAATGTAAAGCAAAGACAAATTATGCCATTTAAGGCATAATTTCATTACGGGCTACGCGCTTTGGAAACGAAGAAGAAAGCCCCCTTTTTTCCATTCCTTTCGGAAGGTTTAGCCCACAACCAACAAAAATCGACGACTATTTCTCACAATAAAAAACCCTGTTCTGCCAATGCAATAGCACTAAGCATTGCTCGCGCTTTACTCACGGTTTCGTAATACTCGGTTTCAGGTACTGAATCCGCAACGATACCACCACCTGCTTGCACATAAGCCGTGCTATCTTTGATAACCGCGGTTCGGATAGTGATCGCTGTGTCTGAACTCCCAGAAAAACTGAAATAACCCACCGCTCCGCCGTATGTAGCACGACGCGTCGGCTCAAGTTCATCAATGATTTCCATTGCACGTATCTTCGGGGCACCAGAGAGGGTCCCAGCGGGGAGACACGAGCGTAGAACATCAAAAGCCGTAAGATCCTCGCGTAATTGTCCAATGACGCGTGAAACGATGTGCATCACGTGTGAGAAACGCTCGACTATCATAAGGTCGGTCACTTCAACGGTGTGATATTCGCAGACCCGACCGAGATCGTTACGTCCTAAATCAACGAGCATGACGTGCTCTGCCCGTTCCTTCGGGTCGGCGAGAAGTGTCTCCCCCAACTCCCGGTCCTCCTCAGCAGTTGTACCGCGCGGACGTGTTCCTGCAATCGGGACAGTCTGAACAATGCCGTCTTCCACCCGAACCATCATTTCTGGCGATGCCCCTACAATGTCGAAATCTTCAAACTTTAGGTAGTACATGTAGGGCGATGGATTGATCACTCGCAATGCCCGATATATCTCGAACGAGTCTACGGATACTGGACAACTGAATCGCTGTGAAGGCACAACTTGGATAATGTCCCCTGCGGCTATGTATTCCTTGGCGTGTCTAACAACGGCTTCATAATCGGATTTCGTGAAGTTCGATTCGGGTTCGGATATGATTTTATCATACCGCTCCTCATGCTCGCCACTATTCCTCCGTAAATGTGTTTCGGAAACGGTAACGGTGAGTTTCTTGACCAATGCCTCAATTTTTGCGATCGCATTCGCGTAAGCCGCGTCCACATCTCCATCGATATGTGCGTTTGCCACAACCTTGATTTGGTGGTTCACATGGTCAAATATCAGAAGCGTATCGGCAATCATGAAGAAGCAATCTGGGAGTTGGAGGTCATCTTCGGTATTATCTGGCAACTCCTCAACGAACCGCACCATGTCGTAACTCATATAACCGACTGCGCCCCCGTGGAATTTTGGTAACTCTTCAGAGTCAACAGGTCGGTAGTTCTGCATTAATTCCTCAAGGGCACGCAACGGATCTTCATATTCCTGAACGACAGTTTCACCTTTTTCCAAATACTCAATGGTGACCTGATGCCCTTTACTATGGAAAAGCACCGAGGGTTGACTCCCCAAAAAAGAGTAACGCGCAATGTTTTCACCACCTTCAACACTTTCGAGCAAGAACGCATAATTGTCTGGCATCAACTTGTAAAAAGCAGACACCGGGGTCTCCATATCCGCCAAGATTGATCGATATACCGGTATCGTGTTTCCTGATTTCGCTGCCTCGCGAAAATCCTCCAATGTAGGATAATACATTTTTCAATTATTCCTTGCGGTTCGGTCAGGTGAGTCTGGAATTCACGTTTTTATCCGTATATCCGCCTGCGCCGTCGTTGCAGGCTATCGTTTTGTTTTAATTCAGGACGGACGCAAAATCGCAGAATTCCGTCTATCATCCCGCCGTAGGTGCGTTTACAACCGCACCTACCTCTTTTTTACAGAGGTTAGTCCTCAATTTCGACAACCATGTCAATGATAACCGGCACGCCAAGGGGCAGCTGCGCCGCGCCGATTGAGGAGCGGGCATGTTTGCCTTTATCGCCGAATACCTCGCCGAAAAAGTCAGACGCACCGTTGACAACCGCCGACTGGTCGGTGAAGTGAGGTGCTGAATTGACAAATCCAACCACTTTGACGATACGCTTGATTCGGTCGAGATCGTCAAGTGCGTGTTTGAGGGTACTTAACAAGCAGATCGCTACCTGACGCGCCGATCCGTAGCCTCCTTCGATTGTCGCATCGGTGCCGAGTTGACTTTTATGGATGTTCCCTGCGTCTGTTACGGGTCCATGCCCTGACACAAATATGAGATTGCCGACCTGCACGGTTGTGACGTAATTCGCTACGGGAACTGTTGGCGGCGGTAGTTGTACGCCTAATTCTTCAAGCCGTTGTTCTGTTTTCATCTGATGAGTCCTTTTCCAAATGGATTAAGTTCTAAAGCGTCAAGATTTTTTGCGCGACTGCACCAGGTATCGCCAAAGACACGACTGAAAACCACGCCTGCAGCTGCTGGTGCTTTTCTTTTTGATATACAGATCCATAGGTGAACTAAATCAAACGATTCCCGAGCGAATGCTAAGGTATGAAATCGGGCTTACAAGGTTTCCCTTCCACAACTTGGAGGTTAGTAAACGGCATCTTCGTCGAAAATCTTTTCACCTACGACCTGCGTGGACTCTCCATCGGGGGAAACTTCTCGAAAGAAGCAGGAGCGATAACCGACATGGCACGCCGCCACTTTCTGCTCAACCTTTATGAGCAGGGCATCACCATCACAATCTATGGCAATAGATTTAACCGTCTGCGTATGCCCTGAAGTCTCCCCCTTTCTCCACAACTTTTGGCGGGAACGGCTCCAGAAGCAGACGCTCCCTGTATTCAGCGTTTCCTTTATCGATTCTGCATTCATATAGCCTACCATCAGGATTTCGTTATTTGTGTGATCTTGAATGACTGCTGCGACTAAACCATCGCGATCATACTTAATTTCCGATAAAATTTTCATTTGGGTTCTCCTTTACAAATTTTGTCAATCTGCGAACTTTGCAAAAAAAATACCCTATGCTGCCGGGATCGGTGTGCATAAGGCTTCAACAGGACTTAAAAATAAAAAATGACGATTTTCAATATCTATTTCAGTTATCCGTTTGAACGCACACTCCCTCGCAAGCCATTGGATTGCCACCAATGCCAATGGTTAGATATGCTATGCAAATTGGAGTGTGAACCTAAAAATGTCATTTTTTCGCTTCTCAACAACGGTTGATAACTGCCAAATTTTTTTGGATGTATCCACGCTTGATATTAATAATACCACATCTCTTTTGCATTGTCAAATTTTTTATTAAAAAATATTTGCAAAAAATAGGACAGCGTGATATAATATATCTATTACAATTGAATAAACGAATGGTTCAGGTGCCGGAGAAAGTCGGAGAATAGGGAAGCGCGGTGAGAATCCGCCACGGCCCCGCCACTGTGAACGATCTGCCTCTATTACGGGCAATTATCCGTTGAAAAACCACTGTCAGACAGCTGATGGGAAGGGTCAATGGAACGCTGTAGTGCGAGTTTTGACTTGCAACTACACCAAATGATCGGAAGTCAGGAGACCTGCCTGAATCATGTTTCACACATCTGCTTTCGCGGGAAAGCGGTGGAACAGAGCACAGTATCCTGTCAGATCAAAATAGAAATTCCGACATAAGAGATGGAATTCTCTCACACAATTACAGGATACGCCTTACACAGAGTGTCGCTTCCTCCCCTGTCTTTCCGATGAAAGCAGGGGTTTTTTGTTTCATTACGGAGGTTTTTAATGAACAAAGTTTTTTCTGATCAGCGGCACTTCTCGTGCTATTCACTCCTACTTATCGGTGTAATCCTTTTTGCACTCCTCGTGAGTCCTACATTTGGACAAACAGAGGACCCAAACGCGGCGGTTGTCATAAATGCCTTAACCCATCCCGATCTGGGCATCACCGCCTCACTCTCACTCATCAATCTGGCGGAGCCCAATGAGAGACGGGCTGTTGACAATGAAATACTCCGCATCGGCTTTGATCCGATATTGCGGCGGCGGGCAATTGGTCTCTCTATTCACGGGCATCTTGCCTATGTCACGAGTTTCAACTTACCCATCACTGGTGGCACAAGTTCCGGCGATAACATCTATATTATTAACTTGGAAGATCGAGAGTTTGTTGGCGAAATTCCAATCCAGGCAGGCACAACGCCGCAGCAGATTGCCTTGGTCAGTGATCAGAAGTTATACGTCACCTGTGCAGCGACGCATGAGGTCCATGTTGTTGACATCGACAATCGCAATGTGACAAAGGTCCTCACCGGTTCCTTCAACAAGCCGACCGGTATCACACGCCTCAACGGCAAAGCCTACGTCACGAATCCCGCATGGGAGTGGGATCCGGTTGCACGGAAAACAACCTATTACGAGAGCACTGTCGTCGTGATTGATACGGAGACAGACATCATATTGAAATCCATTCCGGTGCCAACGAACGCAGGGGCAATCCTCAACGATGGCGAATCCACCGTCATTGTTAAAACAACGGGCAATTACAATGATATATCGGGACATCTCGTTCTGATTGACGCAACTACCGATGAGATCATCGAAACGGTTAAGCTCGGTTTCACGCCTGGTGCCTCCGCCCTTAATTCAGAAAAACAATTGTTTATCCAAGGCAGTTGGCAAAACCCCGGCTTACTCATCTACGATATCGTCGCACGAGACTGGATCCGTGACGAAGATGACACGATCGCCAATTTCAGTAACGATGCAGATACATCTATCAGTGGTGGTCTAACTTTCGCACCGAATGGAAATCTCTATATTACGCAACCCGATTGGTCCGGAGGCGGACAGGATTTCGTTCGCGTCATGAACGTGGCTGATGCATCGCTCCTGCGATCCTACCGCGTTGGACCTGGTGCTAATAATTTGGGATTCGCAACGATTACACCGCGACGCGCAGACATCAACAATGACGGGTTCATCAATATGAAAGATATGATAATCGCAGGTCGGTTTCTCGGCGACGAAGGTGTCGGAATACTTGCTGATGTCAATGGAGATGAAGTGGTGAATATCCTTGACTTGGTGCTGATCGGTCAGGAACGCTAATTTGTCATTCGTAGGCGAGGTTTCTAATGGTTGTGGGTCATCGCTTATCGATTATTGGAAGAATGGTCATCAGCAAATTGGCTATCGGAAACCGTTGGCTATCGGCTGTCAGCGAATTGGCTATCAGAAACCATTGGAAACCATCGAAAACCATCAGAGGTTTGTGGCAGTTGCGTGTTGCTTTCTGCCACAAGAGCCTCTATCTGACGGCTGACCGCCGATCGCTGATTGCTAATCTTCTGCTCGTTTTTCTGCTCAGTTGTGCCTCAACCCCCGAAGAGGAGCCAATCTCGTGGGAGGTGACGTTCTTTTCACTGGGAGCAAAGGTGCAATTTGGGACGACAGCACCGATACAACGCCTCAGTGTCTTTAATGCTGACGATGTGAGGGTCGCACAACTCAACTTTCCTGTGCCACCTCGGCAGACAGAATCCCTTTATTTTCAGTGGAACGAAGCGGAAACCTATCGGTTTGAAGCAACCTTAACCACTGGCAATATTATCGTTCAAAGTGTGACAACACCGAGGACATATACTCAGGGGAATTTAGAGATTGCGATTCCCTATGGTGCCGCAATTGCGTCGGGTTTAGGTAAGGCATCAGGAATTGATCAGAAGGCACTCGTTTTGCATGAAAGTGAAATGACCGCCACGGTCCTGGTTACGAACGGAAATGCGCCAGCGACCTTTGATCTGGAACTTTGTCTACCATCTACCGTAACCGCAGTTCGATTTCCAACGGATTGGAAGACAGAAACAATCGGCACTGAGACCTGCCTCTTTACCACCGGTAGACTGAGTGTTGCATCAGAGGTATGGTACCGTGAATTAGTTTTGAGAACATCCGCGGCAAATCAATCGGACGGACAAGAGATTTCAGGTGTCGTCCGTTTTGCCACAGATGCCGGACAGACGTGGGAACAGCAGGCGATGGTTCAGTTGCGGATAGCAACTATTTCTGAGACTGCTGAATACCTCTCCATCGAATCAATTGAGATGCCTACAGACGCAACGGGGACGGCGGATCCGAAGCAGCGAGAAGGTACCATCTACTATCCACGACCATTATTCGGTTGGTTCCGAACGCCACAAACAAATGCATTCGAACCCACAACTTATCAGACAGTTCAACTCCGTAACCGAGGTGAAGAAACGATCCATGTCGTTGTGTCATCAACCAATACGGATATGAAAAGTGGAGAAACGATTCCCTTTCTCGCACCTCCAGAGACAACGAACGGAGGCGTGAATCGGAGTGTCGCGTTTGCGAGTCTACCAGGTGGCACGGTTACAGAGATCCCTTTGCCTATCTATTTTCACCCAGTCTATTTGAATCAGGGGAAGATAGAACCAGCGATTCCTGGGGAGTATGAACGTGAAATTACTGTAAAGGTGTGGGGAAGTGACGCCACGATTCTTCGCGAACAACGTCCACTGCACCTCATCGTTCCAAACCAACAAGCGTTGCTTGTGAGTTTATTGGCAATTGTCAGCAGTTGCATCGGTTTCGCGATTGTTTTACGGTTCCACAAACAAATTTTCGTAGGCTTCACAACGAAGCATCTAATTGTAATTGCCCTGTTCAGTACAACGGTTTTTGTGGCGGTGATGGTTCCTTCAACACTGTTCCTTAACTTGGTCCGCGCCATCTTAGGTCCGGTCTCTGTTCTGCTGACTGGCTTAATCAACGAGACGCTCTACTACGCTTTGCTGACAGCACTGCTGATATACATTAACGGAGACCCAAGAAACGCGGAGATCACCAATCGGAGGCGCGCTAAAGGAAGCGGCGTAATTCTGCTTGTCTCTGCGGTACGTCTGCTTCTCGGAGGCGTAACATTCGGACTTTTCACACCGATGGCGATCGTCTATACCGGCACAAGTGTACTCTTACTGGAAACCGGATTCCTGCTTGTGCGGAAACGCAACTTACTGGCATGGGCAGTCGTATTGGGCATCTGTGATGCGCTCTCCGTTTATGTCGATTTTCAACTCTCTATACTGTTCTATCGGCTTTTCTACGCCGATTGGTATATCATTCTCCGAATTTTGATAGAGGGGTTCATCTATACATTTATCGGTGTACTTCTTGGTGCTCGGTTGGGAAGAGGTTTATGGCGCGTCGCAGAGTAGTTTTTTAATTATACCTTGCGGATAAGTGGTGTGCTCTGTAACTTGAAGGTTTTGATTTCGAGTCGCCCGCGCCGTTGTTGCGGGCTACGGCTTTGGTGCAGAAGTCGGGAATCGGAGTTCCCTCCTACAAGTCAGCAGTCAGCAAGAAAAGTTTGCAAGTGCCCCACAGTTGTCCGAAAGTTATCAATACCCTCTTTCAACTTTAGAACACTTTAGCATATCTCACCCTCAGTGATAACCGATAGCCATAAATTTTGACAACACAGAAACTTGAAAACTTACAATACAAACACAAGGAATATCATAATGAAACGACTTCAATTTTTGAGTCTACTTTGGTTGTTCATCACCTTACCGCTTAACGTCACAACAGCAGATATAAACGTTACTTGGGTCCGGGCAGGCGTAGTATTTGAAACGGAGCACGGTGTTATGCTTGAGACGGAAAACAAAAATGGTGTTGAAGGCGAAATCAACATTGCATTCGAGGCGAGTGGCATGGCACACGAATCAGCAGAAGCTACCGCAATCCAAATGCTTGATGCAAATCGCGTTTTGTTCCAATTTGCATGGCAACCGAACCAAAATTACCAGTTTCACTTGAATGATAGCGAAGTCCCAGCGACTTCACCGCTGAAGCCAGAGCCATATCTCATCCGCACCGTCGAATTAGATGGACTCTTGTCGCTGATGGAAAATCTTCGTCAGCCTGCGAAACCCACAGCACTTGCCTTAGGGTATGGAGATACACCTCCATTAGCTGTGGCAACCGATAGCGGACATCTCGCGGTCCTCCAATCGTTAACCGGTGAAATTCTCTGGAAAACTCGCATCTCGGAAGGCTACGTGAGGCGGATGACGTTCAATCACGATAACACACAACTTTATATTGGTGAACAAGCGGCAGATGGGTTTATCTACTGTTACGACCTGACGACCGAGAAACCGACACTTCGTTGGAAATACCGCACTGCTGACGATATCAAAACCTCTACACCGACGAATCCTGATAGCGTCTATGCATGGGTAAGCTATCCCGGTCAATCGTGTATGCAAGCGTTGGCGAATGGGGACATTTTGGTGGCGGGTGTGCACTCATGGACAGAGAATAACACGCCACTTAAGGAATCCCAACTCTACAGATTCGATGGAGAAACGGGAAATGTTATTTGGAAATGGCCCCGTCAGGGGTCGGTACCGAAGATAATACGCTGGTTTGACGTAGGTGCTGATGGAAAAACACTCGCGCTCCTAACGGATAGTGGCCATAACTTGCAAGGGAGTGAAACGGATGAAAGCGATGCTGGTAACGGAAATCTCACTGTTCTCAACGCCGAAGATGGGACAGAAAAGTGGCATACGGATATTGAACCGCTGCGTGAGTATTTTACACAGGTCACATTCTGGCGCGGTGTCAGTATGTCTCCCGATGGTAAATTTATTAACGTGACAACGGACGATGGTCGTGCCTTTATCTTTGACGTGAATCAGCCGGAACCGATATGGCAGGAAAACCTTGCGACTCCACTGGAGGTAAGTGGTATACCTATCATCGCAACGACTGGCACGATCGGTGCGACGGATGCCGCAGCACTCTTCGTTACAGGGGACACATATATTCCATATCACCTCCGAAAGGGAGCACAAAAGCCATCGGCAGGGCATCCCAACGGGATGACACTGTTCGCCTATTCGTGGCGCGGTGAAAAAACTTGGCAATGGAAACTTGAGAATATGCCACAAGGTTTACGCGTTGATACGAAGGATCGTTATGCCGTGCTATCAGTTTCCAAGCGAGCACAAGACCCGAACGAGAGTTTGCATGGGGTATCAGTGTTTGATCTGACAGTGGAGGGAAACGGTTTGGCGAAGTACCTGTACACCTACCGCACAGAGGGGCAGCTTCCCTACGACACACTCACGATAAGTCCGGATGGTGCGCTGATTGTTGTCGTTGAGGTTCCCATCGCGATGTCAGACGAAACCGTCCGTGGAAAGAATCGGGTACATGTGCTGTATTGATGTTTATGGTAAACCCAAAAAATAAACAGCCATTTACCCAAGTCCGGTAGGGTCTTTCACCTAACCGCACCGGTGCTGAATGTCCAATTAATTCTAAAGTTTACCATAGTTGCCTGAAAACGAATCTTGACAAGTGTGGAATATCCATTGTATACTTCTTATGGCTACGATAGTTGGTTGTTGTAGAAAATATAAACAACTAACACGCATCAAATCTATGGGAATCAAAATGCGATATTTCACAGACGCAGAGTTACTACAAATTATTGCGGATGACGAATCTGACAGGATTGAGTTCAAAGAGTCTGTATCTGGCAGTGCTCCGAGAGAAATCAGAGAAGCGATCTGCGCTTTTGCTAATGATTTGCCTAACTACAACAAACCGGGCTTCGTTTTCGTGGGAGTACGGGACGACAGAACTATTGTGGGTCTATCGGTTACAAACCAGTTGCTCCGGCAATTGGCGGACATGAAAACTGATGGAAACGTTGTACCACCGCCCTCTCTGACAGTCGAAAAGCGTGTGCTGAAAGAAAAGGAAGTTGCCATAATTAAAGTGGAACCCTCCAATTCACCGCCGGTCCGATGCCGAGGGGCAATCCATATCCGAATTGGACCCCGGCGAGGTGTCGCTACCGCACAAGACGAACGGATCCTCAACGAAAAACGGCGGTATTTAGAGCGTCCGTTCGACTTATACCCTATCCCTACAACTGGCATTTCGGATCTTAACCTTGCTCTGTTCAGTTATGAATATCTACCGAAAGCATTTTCCGAGGAAATATTGGATGCCAATGATCGAAACTTAAATGAACAACTTTCCGCGACAAAGATGATTACCAGTGCGGATGATCCGATTGCGACTGTGCTTGGAATCCTCGCAATTGGGAAGACACCACAGGACTTCCTGCCCGGGGCTTACGTGCAATTCCTCAGAATTGATGGGAACGAACTCACAGATGATATTATTGACAGTCTGACAATCCAAGGCTCGATTCTTGATCAAGTTCGCCGCTTAGATGATAAACTTATAGCACACAATCGCATTGCCGTTAACATTACATCCGGTCCTCTCGAAAAGCGAACAGTGCTTTACCCGATAGAAGCAGTACAACAGATCACTCGAAACGCCATTATGCACAGGACCTACGAAGGGACGAATGCTCCGGTCCGTGTATATTGGTACAACAATCGGATCGATATTCTAAATCCGGGCGGTGTGTTCGGTGAGATAACGTCTGAAAATTTCGGAGAGTTGGGACTTACTGACTATCGGAATCCCAATCTGGCGGACGCGATGCGAACTTTTGAATTAGTGCAGCGTTTCGGCATCGGCATACCCATCACAAAAAGGTTATTGGCAGAGGCGGGACACCCAAAACCGGAATTTGAAATGGATAACACCTATACGCGAGTGACAATACACGCTCGGTAATCTGTTGTGTCATAAACGCCGTATCTGCCATTAATTGCAGTATAGCAATTGCTATACGTAATTCCTGTTTTGCCAAGAGATGAAGCAACACCAAAAAATATAGGGGAACAACAATTGTGTTATTCCCCTTGATCGCAACTACAAAACAGTTTACAAAAATCCCGAAAACGACTACGCCTCTTTAGTGTGATACCGCATTCTGAGCAACGGCGTTCTGTGTCGATACAATCACACCCTGTAACGCCTGAAAATAACGCATTTCAGCCATTTTGATCGCCTGCGTATCTCCGCTTGCGCGTGCCCGTCTGAGTGCCTCCCAGCTCAACGCCAGCATCCGGTTCGTTTGCTCTAAAACTCTCCAATCCGCGTTTGAAATCATGGTATCCCCCGAAATTTGGTTTACGCTATCGGCGGTTTGTTGTTCCGCTCAAATAGCGCATTCAATGCCTCGCTCAACAGGTCTTGAATACTCGTGTCTTTTTCAATCGCGAGCATCTTCAACTGCCGATGTACATCCTTGTCGAAATGCCCAGAAATCATCTTTTTCCCCTGACGAGATGGCGGCACCAGTGGATTCGGTTTCGGTGTCGTCTCAACGACAACCCCACCCTCGCCTGACAGAATTGCTATTGTTTTCATCGTATTTTACGGATTGGAAACCCCCGAATTCATTCGGGGGAGGAAAATCCGCCCTCCTCTGTTAGGCCATAGCGTTTTTTGAAAAAAACACTTGACATTCTCATCAAAATATGGTTTAATATATGTATCACACTGGCAGACATGCTAAGCGTAATCGCAAGGTTACGTGTCTGCCTACCCACTTAGCAGGGGTTAAAGGTGTGATGTGTGATAGACCATGAAACAAACGTTTAAATATCGTGCGAAACCTACGAAAACAGAGGAGCAGTGGCTCTTTGCCGAGATGCGCCACCAGAAACAGTTGCAGAACTATATGCTCCAGATGCGGAATCAGATGTGGGACTATGGCAGTAAGTCTGTGTCGATGTATGACCAGATCAACCATCTGAAGGACCTTCGCGCGACCACTTCTCACTATTGTGAACATCCGCAGGATATGCAAGTTTCCACGATCAAACGCGTCAACGCTGCCCATGAGCATTTTCAACGCCGGTGCCGGGAAGGTGCGGAGAAAAAGGGGTATCCGAAGTTCAAGCGTTCTGTTCGTTCGTTGACGTGGGAACTGCGAAAATATAAACGCAAGACAGGTGAACGTATTCGTCAAAATCCGATTTGCGAAACCGGCACTCGGTATAACCGTTTGAAAGTGCCGAAACTCGGTGAAGTGAAAATCCGCCAGCACCGGCCTCTCAGTGGAGACCCGAAAGAGGTCACGTTGAAAAAGACGGCGCGCGGTTGGTATGTCTTTATCGTTTGCGAAGTGCCTGACACGCTCCCTTGTGTTCCCAAATCTGCGTGTGGTGTAGACGTTGGCACACACGACTTTCTGACGACTTCTGACGGTGAAAAAGAGGAAAACCCTCGCTTTTATCGCCAAGCGGAACGCAAACTTGCGAAACTTCAGCGGGATTTGTCGCGTAAACAGTACCGAAGCCGAAGATGGTATAAGGCGAAAGACGCATTGGCAAAACAACACGATATTATAGTGTGTCAACGTCTTGACTTTATCGCCAAAACCGTTTACAAACTTTTTCACCACAAAGGATTTGATGCCGTCGTTGCGGAGAAACTCAAACCTATCAATATGGTCAAGAACAGACACCTTGCCAAGTCGATTTCGGATGCGTCTTGGGGCATGTTCTTTGACTGGTGTCACTGGGTAGCAAAACGCGATGGTAAGCATTTCCATCAGGTCCCACCCCATCACACAAGTCAAACGTGTTCCGAGTGCTGTCAAAAATCCGCTATCAAACTGAAGTTGTCTGAGCGTCTGTTTCATTGTAAATCTTGTGGCTTGAAACTCGACCGTGACCACAACGCGGCATTGAACATTTTACACAGGGCGGCTTGCGCCCTTCGTGGAGAGGTATGGGATACCATCCTCTATGAAACGAGAAATCAGTTATTGCAACTGGCTTGCTGGAGCTAACGCTTAGCAGGTCCCCGACTTCAGTCGGGGGTACTTGACAATGATATATGCCTCCATACATGTCCACATGCGGACATGTATATATGTATGAGAATATATTACGTTAGTTTTAAAAATCGGTTTCAGATGATTAAAAATTTTATTTTTCGTTACAATCTGTTGATTTGGTCCCTGTCTGAAAGTCCGTGACGTGCCGTAAGGGCGAACACAAATGGAAAACAAACGAGATAAATTCAACGAAGGCCCCGACAACGAGCGTCAATTGCAATCCGATTATCTCGCCCAATACACCACCAATCATTGCTCCGAATGGAATCACCCCACCCACGAGCACTCGCCAACTGGCATTGACGCGTCCCAACAATTCGTCAGGTGTAACCACTTGCCTCAGACTCAGTTGGGTAATACTATACACAGTGACCCCCAGAGTAAAAAATATCTGTCCCGCAATTAATATCGGAATTACCCACATGTCTAGCTTCTCTGTAAATGGAACAAGCCCTAGACCAATACTCTGAAGTAATGGTGCTCCAATAAGCAGTGAACTCTGTTTGTAGCGACGCGAGGCCGGGGCAGTGAGGGTGGCGCCAACAAGCGTGGTAACACCCGCGCAGCCCACGATAATTCCTAACCATGCAGGACTAATCAACAACTCACGGGTCAAGTAAAGCAAATACACTGTCGAATGGATCGCGCCGCCAAAACTTGCAATCGCTGGGCCAACTGTTACTGTCCTCAAAATGGGATGAAAGAAAATCGTACGCAGCCCGTCTCTAATGTCACCCCACATCCCTTGACGTTTCTGAGTGCCAACTTTAATTGACTCTGATGAGCGGATGAACAACAAGCAGACACCAGCAGTCAGAGACGAAAACGCATTAAATGCTACGGTAAATGGTGCAGTGAAAACGTCAACCAAGATACCTGCGAGCCCAGGACCTACGATTTTTGCGACCGATCTACCTGCTGAAAGTTTTGAATTCGCCTCGATCAGATCTTCTCGATCAACAATCGATGGGAGGAAAGATAGACTGGCAAGTATATAGATCGCTGATAGTGTTCCACTGAAGAAGTTTATCAGGTAGAGCAATTCAATGCGAAGCACCCCTAAAACTGCTGCCACAGGAATCGTTGCTACAAGAATTCCCTGTCCAAACTCGGCAGTTATCATCAGTGGATACCGTTTGATGCGATCGATCCAGACGCCGATGAACAGTCCAAATAAGAGCACCGGGACATGATGGAGGGCTTTAAGGATCCCCATCTCACCTGCGCTGGCATTGAGCGTTAGAATGGCTGTGAGAGGAAGTGCCACAGTAGATATTGTGATACCGAAGACGGCGGTAGATTCTGCTGTCCACAGTTTTAAAAAATTTGAATGCCTCCAAAGCCGCCCGGCTAGTATTTTCATATCTGCTCTGCTGCCATCTCCTCTTCTTGTAGCCGAGGTGTCTAACTGCTTTATAGTAAAACCTGCAATTAACGTGAGTTTGATAATAAATAGGAGTGTTATACAAAGAATCCCTCTGGTATAATGAGGTTAGGCGAACCTATACCAAAAGGAGTTCTCCATGAATATTATACCACTTTTTTCCGACATTGACGACGCTTTTCTAGCACATGAAAGATAGAAACTCCCTCTGATATGGTGAGGTTAGGAAACCTCGCCAGCGAGGTGGGGTTTTGTGTTTTCTAAAGTGTCCCAGTATTTTCGGGATTTGCTATAAATAGTTCTGGAGAGTGTGCGTTTTCCCTTGATAAAGATTGGCATAGTCCCTAAAATAGCACGTGTATCACGACATTTTTGCTAATTTTGGCACGGATGGTGAGGAATAGAAAAGGAGTGAAAAAATGAGAAGACATTTCTGGATGCTCACGATTCTGGCATTTTGTATTTTAACTTTTGAAGCGACCGCGCAAGTGACGAAAGGCTTACATTTCTACATGCCGTTCAACGAAGGAAAAGGTAAGGTTGCCAAGGATGTCGGTCCGAAAGGATTTGAAGCGGAACTCCACGATAGCGCGAAATTTGTTGCTAAAGGTAAGGTGGGGAGTGCAATTGAATTTTCGGAGGGTCCTGCTCTGATAATCGATCCGGGAGGTCAAAGTGAACTTTATGTGGAACATTTGACCGTTGCCGTTTGGATACACCCTTTTGAAATATCAAAAATCGGTCTCGGCGATGGACACGTCTATGGGAATATCTTTTTCGACAAGTCGGGCACAAGCGACGACAACGTCGAATTCGGACTCGGTAGCGGCGAAGGATTGTATTGGTATATCAATTCTGGACAGAAGAAGATGGGACCGTTCAACGGTGCAGATGTTGACACAACACTTTCATTGCCTAACTTGGGTTTAAAACCTAAGAACTGGTATCACGTCGTTGGAACATTTGACGGAGAGAAAATCCAGATATACCTTGACGGGGAGCTTGCGGGTGAGAAAGATGTGCCAAACAACGGTCCCGTGATGGTCTGGAACGACAACAATATTGAAATTGGCGGTCGTCCAGACACAAACGGCGGGGCAAATCTTTACAAAGGCTTGCTTGACGAATTGGCGGTATACGATCGCTCCTTAACAGCAGGAGAGGTTGAGACGGTTATGAATGCCAAGGACATCCTGACTGTTGACATTGCTGGTAAGTTAACGACGACATGGGGTGCGCTCAAGACAAAGTAGTAGATATACGTTGTGTGATAATTGATCTCCTCTCCAAAAAGGTAGGTGCGGTTTCCCAACCGCACCGTCTATTTTATCCACACTTAATCAATTTTAATCCTGCCATTACCAACCTAATAAATTAAGGTCTTCTTGACTGGATGGAGTTGTTAATAACGACCTTATCCATAATCTTGAAGCGGATAAAGCACTAAGATTCATCAGTTGCTACAAGACCGAGTTCCTGTAGAAAGGAAAGCACCCCTGCAATATCCTTATCATCCACTTTCCATTTATGCTCTTTAGCAATCTGTTCTATCTCTTCCACTGTGCTTTCTCCCTGCCAACTAACAATGTAATGAACCTTTGCCGCGATGGAAAGTTTGTTAAAGTCTTGGGATATTTCCTGTTTGTTGATGGATTGAAGTGCGTTGTCCCATTTCTGAAACTCAGGTTTTTGCTGAGTAACCTCCCAAATTTCCTCAGCATCAGCGCTCAGAGAATAAGTGTGCCTGCGGATTTCGCCGAAAGCATTTTGTTCAGCTGTAGCTGTTGTAAAAGACTCCGTGAATTCCTTGAGGACACCATAGTTTACTAAACCATCTAAATGCTCCGCCACGAAACTACTATAAGGTCCATAATAGTGCGCGGAAAATCCGAAATTTTCCTTGCATAGTACGCTTAGAAAATAGATTTTCTTTTGGAGGAGCGTTCTTCCTCGTAACTCCTCTCTAGGTTCACCTTTGATAACAAGTAGGAGAATGTCAAGAATGTGCATATCACTTCCTTTCATGAAGAACGTAAAATATTTTGGATTTCACTTTTTTCTTTTTCTGAGATTGTTTCGTACGGTGCATAAACTTGAATAGCCTCCAAAGCAGAAGTATCAGCGGAATGCCTCACGAAAAACAGTTCACCTGCGTACGCCGGTAGGGACATAAGTAAGTCTTGCTTTTCATCAAAAATCATAATCGCCTCTAGATTCGGGGACTCGGTCTGACTAATATAATTCAGATTCCGGATTGGCGGTTTATTAACAATCACATAGTCAGGATCAGTCCCTATATACTCTGCAATTCTTTCTTCACATTGGCGTTTCCGAACTGGATCGGCTGTTATTCCTCGGAGTCCTGTACGAACCATCTCATCTCTTTCATCTTTGAACCGGATTTCAGCAATCATTTTGAAGAGTTTCCGATTATAAAGCCGATTGAAAATTTCACGTGCTTTCTCTTGCTTGCAATTCCTCAAAAGTTCAATAATCTTTTCATCATAATAGTGGAGATAGTTTTGAACGAAATCTTTTTGCTTTTTCTCATAATTTTCATCGGAATCCCTTCTACGTTTTGTAGGGTATTTGTAAAGTTTGGTCATTTGCCTGTTGCGACCATCAATTGCAAGCGTAATCCCCCGAATAATCATCTCATTGGAAATGAGACTGACTCGGTGCCAATAGACCTGCTGTGTCATGTGATATCGCGCAAGTAGGAGCTGTTCAAGGGCATAAATTCCTTTACTACTAACCGCGAGCGGTGTTTCCGTACGTTCTGCAATACAGCAAGATTCAATCAGTTTTTCTAGGTCATAAATTCCATATTTGACACCCACAAAATAAGAATCACGTAAAAGATAGTCCATTTTGTCTGCGTCTAATTCGCTTGAAACGATGTCGCGTTGCCAGTCCATTGTTGGCTTCCCTTGGATCATTTCAATCACGAAATTACGATCATCTTCGCACTTTAGAATTTCGTTGATTTGCGGATCGCTACGAACAATATCTACCGTGATTTTTTCGTGTATTTTTTCCAGGACCTGTCCTGTATCAGCATCTGCTGGTGCGTACTTTTTCAAAAGATGCTCGGAAACATGACTAAAAGGTCCATGTCCAACATCATGAAGTAACGCAGCGAGACGAACCCGTTCTATATCTTCATCGGATATTCTCGCTGGGTTTAACTCTTGGAGTCTGGTACAAATTCGCCCGGCGATGTGCATCACACCAATTGAATGATCGAAGCGGGTATGCATAGCACCCGGATACACCAAAAATGTCATTGCCAATTGTCGGATCCGACGAAGCCGTTGAAATACCTTTGTGTCGATCAAATCTCTTTCTTTTTTTGAGAGTTTGATAAATCCGTGAATTGGGTCTCGCATTTCATGGGGACGTTCTACCATATCTTTAATTATACCATTTTTTGTTGAGTAATCCAAGTGAAAAATTTAGGAAATTTATGTTAAGCGATTCAAGTCAACTTCCATGATTTTCGGATTCACCCGACTTCTCGCGGGTTACGGCATACTCATAAAACCCATAAATGACAGTATTCCGATAATACCTAAGGAGCCTTTTATACATGTAAAAAAATAGGAAACCTAATAAGAGACTAACTCCAGTCGATACAATTACAAATCCCTTGATAGGTTCAGGCGAAATCCATAGATGAATACTTTGCCCTAAAAATCCAAGTGCCGCCAGAAAAAATATGAACATCATTAATTTAGCAGACTCGTGTCTAGAAAATAACACAAAAGCGCGTGAATAGAGAGTGGGACTTTTCTTAATGAGAATAGTACGACAAAAATCGAAAATCTCTGTGTATTCTACATCCTTTTCCATTTTATCTACTTTAATCTCGAAAATTTCTTCAATCTGATTTCTGAATCCGCTTACAAATTGTTTTGAGTACGGATTGAAATCGTCAGAGGAATCTCTAAAATCAGGCTTAAGTAATCCTTTCATAAACCATCCGTTATCTGTATGAAATTTTTTCAACCATTTCCATTTGGAAGCAAATTTAAAAAAAGCCTCGCTGCATCCGTGAGTTACGAAACCCATAAGATAACCAACAATCATGTAAAAAATTCCCTGAGCCACGGTAGGTCTTAGGAATTTTGATAATCCGCTGTTTTCGTCCTTCAGTTGATTGGATAGATCAGACCCCAGCGTCGGCTCTATCAGAATAGCAAGTATTACTATCACAACGAGACCCGGTACAGTATACCCCAAGAAATCATAGAGACTAAACGGAATTCGCACCGATTTTACCTCTTAAAACGATTCTATTTTACCAATGTGATTTACGAATCACTCTCCGAAGATGTCCTTGTGTAGTTCCTCGTAGACCTTCATACTGGGCTGAATACGCGGAGCGAGCATATCCATCATGAAACTTTCCTTGCTATTTCCCAAGTTAACTGATTTTAAAGCTTTTTGAGCAGCACCATGGACTTGTTGAACAATAGTCTTCAGATTGTCGGATGTCTTTAATCCATGTTTGTTAAGGGCATCTTGTTTCGCCGTAAGTACATCATTAGCTTTATCAGGTTTGTCGTGGTCTTCACACAGTTTCATTAGCACCTCGTCGTCAAGGAGGTAACTTTCAATGGTTTTTTGTGATAACGTACGGATGCCTTTTTTGGCGTTCCGCTTTATTTCCCCGCACGTTGCCTTATCCCTGTCTACGATCCCGATAACCTTCGCACTCTTTGCAATTTTCTCAAGTGCAAGATTCGCTGCTGTTACAGACTTTTCTACGTTGCTTCGCGCCCCCAGAGAAACAAAACGAACTTCAGGGTACTGTTCCTTAAAGATGTTCCTATAGCATTCTTCATCAAACTTTTCTCCCTCACAGAAGACAGTCCTCCCAGTTACCACTAATTCAGCGAGTTCGCCGAGAGTAACTTCATAGGTGCGCGCCCAAAAGTCAGGATCTGGTGTAATGGGTTTGAGCGTTACTTGCTTATCAAAATTATCCTTACCGAAATCAAGAAACACGACTGATTCGCGATCTTTCTCCCAAAGTTCTTGTGCCTTGCGTACCATACCGATGGAATGTGTGGCAATCCAAAGTTGAGATTTAGGAGAAATAAGGTTGTAGAGTTCCTCCAGAAGTTGTCCCTGCAGTTTCGTGTGGATGTGGAGTTCCGGTTCATCAATGCAAATTATGGTTTTGTCGTCTATAAACCTTTTGATAACAATATCCAAAAGCAAGTCAAATATTGCTATTTCACCCAAGGATAGATTATAGAAGGGAAGGGTTCTCTCGTCAAAACGCAATGATTTTTCTGAATCTCCCAATGAGAGCCAGCGATGTAACATGTTCTCCAAAGTTAATCTGGAAACTGGATTGGTAAATAATTGCGCTATAGCATTGGCTACTTCTCCGATAATTTCCTTTTTGAAACTTAACACAGTTTCGGCATATTCTTTCAGTTCATGTGGCAGTGCCGGCCAATTATCTCCCAATATATCTTTAACCGCCGAGCGATAGGTCAATTGATACGCAGACAGAGCCCAATGGTTTAGGGCAAACGTGTGATCCACTTCCTTCTCGGTTGGAAATTTACTTAGACTTAATTGTAGCTTCTCAGCACTGTGAGTAGAAAAAAGATCAGAGTGGAAGCAAAGCGAATAATTTCTGAGCGAGGAACGTGTATGCATCCTCAATTCATTCGCCTTCGTTTCCTGTTCATGATGAAGCACTACATTGACACAATCAGCTAGAACTACCTTACTGACTTCCCTTGCGCGCGAAACAATGTCTTTAACAAACGCCGGAAACAGCTCCCTCAGTCCCTCCTTAAGCCTAGCATCCATGGCGGAAAAGTCTTCAGCAGAAATGGGAAAATCGGGATCAGGATTGCCATTTTTAAGATAGTAACCTGTCATGTGCTGAAGTTCAAACGGGCTAACATCTTTATCATCGGAGGGGTATGCACTATTTTTCACGATATAAGTATAGCAATTCAGAGCGTCAAACACCGAAGACTTTCCACATCCATTTGGACCTATCATCACAACAAGTTTAGCCGTTTCGGGTAATCCTTCAACAGTCAGATCCGTGAAACGTTTGAAATCTTTTAACTTTATGGATTTTATCTTCATATATTTTATTCCTCGTCTTCAACACCATAAAGTGTTGAAACTTTTTGATCCAATTTCTTTTCAAGTCTTGCCACCTTTCTCTCAAGACCTTTCCGCTTGGCAGCGAGAATTTTATCAACCAATTCAACAATCGGAGTTTGCTGCTTGAGCGACACATCCGGAATCGGCAGTTCTTTCCAATCATCAGGGTAAATATGGATATTGCTTCGACGATTTGCTTTCAAAAAATCACGAGCGACAGTAGAATTCATCACACCAAGCAAAAATTTTAGGTCAAACCGACTGCTGATTTTTTCAAGTTCCTCCCGTCGGGGTAAATCCGGACGTTTCGGTTTTTCATCATGATAACGCGTTCGTTGTTTAATCGATCTGTCCCGTACCCCTGCTAAACTGCCCCATCGGACGAAACAATATGCTGAATGGTTATGATAGAGATTCTGATTATCATATACAACTCGCAATTGTTCCAATCCTGCTCCCATATCAACTGACATCAATTTTTCTCTAACCTCAAATAATTCAGCAAACCTTGGACGTCTAAATAAGACTGGGGCTCTCGCAGTTCCCCACTCAAGCCATTTATGTTCAGTTGGAAGCCATCTTTCTCCAATGTGTTTTCCTTCAACAAACGGCTTTGGGTGGGTGTTATCTTTTAGATCTGAAACCAAGTCTTTCAACCCAAACGCACCACGGGCCTTTTTTTCATCCGCGTTAACTTCCATTCCACTCGTAATATAGCAAATCTCGCGAAGTACTAGTGTGCTAACTAAGAACCGCTGTACATCCGTATCCTCTGGAAAAAATGCCCGGTAAGTAAGGCAAGATTGCTTATCTGTCGGCAACAGCGTAATGACCCCAAATTCTTTTGCATGCCTACGTCGTTCAGGTTTGTTATTGCTACCATCCGCTTGTTGAGAAAGATAAACAACATTTCGCACACTCGCGTCAAAGATTTTGACCTTATTACAGAAGTCAAGTCTCAATATCTTACTCTTCTTCAAAAGCCAGTCCTGCGATTTCTGAGCATAATCTGCATGGCAATAGGCATCGGAAACAATAAGCGTGGTGAATCCATCTGGTTTCAGTAGTTCATAGCTCCGTTCAATAAAGGGAATATACAGATCCCACTTTTTATGAAGCGTTCTATACTGCTTGCTGTCTTTAATCTCTCGGCGCATCTTTTTAATCTTCTGTCGCAATATTGGATCATCTTTCCCCGCATCTGCCCTGACGTAAGGTGGATTGCCGATGGTAATATCAAATCCATCTGCAATGCCAAACATCCACTCAGGATCAAAGAAGTCAGCGACAGCGTTTTGGTTATAAGGATCCCAATGAGCAATTCGGTTTGCTTCTTTAAAGTGTACGGACAATTTTGCTTTCTGAACTTCATACGTTTTCTCAAGCTCTTCGCGCACCTCCATGCGCGCCTGTTCTGTCCGAAATTTACCAACCTGCTCAGATATTTTGTCTTCTGCATCCCTCGTCCAGCGTTCCTGTTCACCTATCAACAATTTCGTCAATTCTTCACGGCACACTCTTTCTTGTTTGATATACCCAAGTTTTTCATCGCGCCTGCTTGCACTGAAATATTTATAGCGGATGCGTTCAATTTCTCTCCGCTTTTCCTTGATAGGATCTGTTTCGAACAGGAGCTGCTGCGCTTCTTTATTCACACCAATGAGAGTGTTAGCAGCGAGTAACTTCGTCTCTAAGTTGGGAAGTGGACGGATGCCGTAGTTCTCATTCCGGTTACCGTTTGATTCTTGCTCAATAACCAATGAGATGAAAAAACGGAGTTTGGCGATAGTCACAGCGATGGCTTGGATATCAACACCGTAGAGACAGTTTTGAATCAGATAAAGTTTTCTGCCGTAGTCATTGTACTGATTCGCCTCTGAAAAGACTTCCTCAATTACCGCAAGTGAGGCTTCGCGGCTTTGCGGATCCGGAATGTTCTCCGCCTGTGTAATCTGTCGCTGTTTCCAGTGTCCATTTTCTGGATCCAATTTTTTCAGGATTAAGACCAGTTTATTGAGAATTCCCATCGGGAAAGCCCCAGAACCCACAGCGGGATCAAGGATTTCGAGTGCATCTATTGCTTCGATCATCGGTGAAATTTCGTCTTCATGGATGAGGTGATTATCCAACTTATTCACTTCACCGAGCTTGTCATAGGCGAGGAGATCTTCTCGGAGTCGGGTTTCCAACCACTCTCGCTCGCCATCATAAGGTTTAACCTTCTGGAGAAAATAGGCAATAAGTGCTTCGTCTACCATATAATCGACAATCTGACGTGGAGTGTAGTAGGAGCCAGTGGTCTTGCGCGCGGCGGTTTCCGATTCAGGATTATACACGCCGAGGAGGTTTTCAAACACCTGTCCGAGCAGTTCCGGATCTAATGCTACCTCTTGATCAACCGGTGTGTTTTCTTCAATGGTAAACTTATAGCGCGAGAAAATCTCGAAAATGCCGTTATTTTTTTCAAAAAAGAGTTTTGTTGGGACGTGCAGTTTCCGTCTATGATTTTCCCAGTCTGTGAAACAATCAATGCGGACACCGCCAGCACGTTGCCCCTCAAATGAATCAAGAGAATCAAACAAACCCCCATTGACAAACGGCACCTGCTTAAGATGTTCTAAAAACGCTTCTCCATTTTGAAGCAGATCCGCATATCGATATTTGTTTGCATTCCGAGTATCCCCACGATTGCGTCTGCTGAAGACACGTTTATTGATCGGCGTGTTGAGTGTCGCAAAGAATAAATTTTGCAGGATGGCTTGGTAATAATCGGAGGTTTCGGATTCAAAGTTTTTCAAGTACACTTGCACTTCTTCGTCAAAGATATCGGATGGTATGAGTTTTTTTTCTTTCAGAAACCAGACAAAGAGCAGGCGCGTTACCATCCGGATAACTTGCGTCTTATTTTGGTTGTCTGGAAATTTGCATGTCTCCGTTGCCCATTCATACCATGCCTCAAGTTCATGATAGAAACGTTTATTGAGTGCTTCTGTGTTGAGAATAATTTCCCACGCATCGTGCAGTGTGTCAAAGTTGGTAACGTCCCGACGCGCAATCAGAAGTTGTAAGTGAAGTTCCGAAAGTATGTCGATATGTGCGCGTTTACGCTTGGATGAATCAAGGTTAATGTCTTTAATAAGTGTTACCTTCTCCAGTACCTGTTTTGTAGTGTTCCTTAGATTAGATCGCCTGTTGATAATAGCGAGGGTGACAACATCACTATACCGAAACACCATCATGAATGGTTGAGGTATTCTCATACCCATAAAACGTGTTATGTTGGAAAGTTGCGTGCGCGTGTAGGTGTCCCCAGCAAGCGGCATTGCAATGAACATATATGAACTTCTTAGTTCTGTGTTGATTGCTTTGCTTTCAAAACGTGGAGATTCATCTGTTAGTTGCGCGTTTATTTCAGCGTCTGTCACTTGCAGGATTTGAGAAAAGGGTTCCCAATCCTTAATGCGTAGTTTTTCACATGGGTTAGCGGTTTTCTCAGCGGCTTCTTTAATGCGGTCATATCTGGGTTTGTCTATCTCATCGCTGCCAACCAGACCGCTATGATAGCCGAGAGTATTTAGGAAGGTTGTTGAAGCTTCTCTCAGCGGTTGTTGATTATCAAGTAAATTATTTAGGGCTTTCTCAATGTTTTGTTTAATTGTTATCTCTGAATTCATATAGGTCCTGCCTTTTCACTTTAACGACTAATCACGAGCCACGTAACCAGTTCAAACTCAGTTTTTTCTGTGATTTGGTTCTCAATAGATGGCAGAAGGGCATCGGCACTTGTATCAAGGTAATCGTTGATTTTCTGATTGTATGCCTTGCGAATCGAATCCAAGGCGGCATCAATTAACATTTCATAGACCGTCATGTCGCTGCCGTTATCAGTTTCTTCGTTAAACCAGTGGCAAAGGTCTTGGTCATGACTCGTTTTCCCAATACAAAGCTGACTGAAACGTTCCAAAATCCGCTTCGGATTGGTAAACCCAATAGATACCTCACCTTCATCGCTTATATGGAGAAGATAATAGGGATGAATCGGATTGAGTTTATCGCCTTCACTATCGTCTTCCGTTTCGCCGATCTGTCTTAAACAGAAGATAACCCCCGGTTTAATATTCACAGGAATCCCGTCGTGTGTGAGCGGTGCAGTGACGGCATATAAACCGAGGGACGCATCTCGGAGTTTCGCTTCATTTTGACGCAGGTAATTGAGCAGTTGCGCGCGGAAATCGTCAAGTGTGAATTGATTGAGATTCAACTGCTCCTCGATATCATCAAAATCAAGAATATCAGTTTGCATGCGGCGGAGTTGCTCGTCACGATGTGTCCATATCCGTTCTAAGCTATCATCTCTATTTTCCAACGAGAGCAGGTCATCATCGCCTGTCGCAGTGAGATTAACAAGTGCCATTCGTGCCTCAACGCGAGGTTTGAGATTGATGTATTCGTCGAGTTCAGGCGTGGGCCAGAAGTTAATGAGATGAATCTTTTCGTTCTTACTGCCAATGCGGTCAATTCGTCCGAAACGTTGAATAATACGGACAGGGTTCCAGTGGATGTCGTAATTGATGAGATAATCGCAATCCTGTAGGTTTTGTCCCTCGGAGATACAATCGGTGGCAATGAGAAGGTCAATTTCCGAAGGTTCTTCTCCGTCAGTTTCACTCTCTTCCCTCTCTTTGGAGATCGGCGAGAAATTGGTGAGAATTTCGTCAAAGTCATTTCTTACGAATTCGCTTCTGCTTGCACCACCAGTAACAACAGCACTTTCAATATTAAGCGTCTCGGTTGCCCATTCGTGCAGATTATCGTAAAGATAGTTGGCAGTATCTGCAAATGCAGTAAAGACGAGAACTTTGCGATTCTCTTTCCCACATCGATTTTTTGTGGGGTTCTGCATCTTGGTGGCAATCAGCTGCTTGAGTTGCTCCAATTTGGCATCGCGCTCGGGTGTAATATTGTTCGCGGTTCTGTAAATTTTATCCAATTGTATTCTATCGTCTCGAAGATCGGCAAGCCAAGCGTCGAGATCAAGGTGTTTATAGAGATAGGTTTGATTTTCTCCCGCTTGTATGCCTATCTGTAGGTCCTCGTCCTCCGCGTGTGCTTCTTCAGTCCCCTCAGCAAATGGATCGAAACCGTCTTTTTTAGTAGCGTCTGTAGTTAAATTCATAAAATCATCAATATCAGCCTCAAGTTCTTTAATGTCTGTAAGAGTACGATCCAGGGTTGTCGCAAAGGAGTAGACGCTACTCTCAAGTCGTTTGAGAAAGTTCACCTTCATCATACCGATAAGATTGAATTCGCGCTGCTGGAGAAGCCTCTCGCCATAATGGTGACGGCACTCTTTTCGGATATATCTCGACGGATTGAAGATTGCAAGTTGATAACCGTCAATTTGGTGGCTAATCGCTTGGTAGGTCGGAAATTTTCCTTGCAGATCAATTTCAGGAAAAATAGATTTCGGAGGTTCGCGATCTGGAAACTGACCAACCTCTTCAATAGCGTTATCATAAAAATTTATAACATGGGTCCGCGAACGGGCGATAGTAAGTCGATCCAACAATGCAAAAAAGTCAGCATTCAGGCTTTCCGCAAGGTTTTCCTGCCTTTGAGACTTTTCAGGTATCTGTTCAGTTTCTGTTGTCCAGGTATCAAAACGACTTTGTGCGATGTTGAGCGTCTCCCTAATGCTTGGAATACCAGTTTTTCTAAAAGCGTCGTCTCTGTCTTCAGTGATTAAACATATCTGATTCGCAAGGTCAGTGAGTCGATTGTTGACCGGTGTGGCGGAAAGCATAAGAACCTGGGTTTTGCTGCCACTCTGGATGACATCTTCCATCAATTTCTCGTAGCGGATACCACGATTTCGGAAGTTATGAGATTCATCAATAACAACGAGATCATATCCATCCCATTCGTGCTGTGCTAAGTCAATACCATTAGCATCGCCACGTTCTCGACTCAGATCTGTGTGTGCAAGCACATTATAACGGAACTTGTCGGCTTTAAGTGGATTACGTCTTCTGCGATAGTGTACTGGGTAGAGGGTCCAGTTTTGTTCTAACTTCTTAGGACATAGTACCAAAACATTTGCGTTCCGTAACTCAAAATACTTAATAATTGCGAGTGCCTCGTAGGTTTTGCCTAACCCAACACTATCCGCAATGATACAGCCGTTATATGCCTTAAGCTTCTGTATGCATGCCTGAACACCGTGCTTCTGAAAAGCATAGAGTTTTTTCCAGATTTCTGTCTGTTGAAATGATGGATTCGCTTCGGCAAACTCTGTGTCTGTTGCGTCTTTCAAGAAGTCTTCAAAGAGGTGGTAGAGGGTTTTATAATAGATAAATTCCGGATCTTTGTCTTGATAAGCGTTCGCCAGATTTCTCAGTACCTCGTTGGTGACATCCTTTACCTGATCTGACTCCCAGAGGTTATCAAACCACGTTTTCAGATCTGCACAATCGCTTTTGCTATCAACCTCAAGGTTAAGTTCAATGTTACTCGCTTTTTTGCTTAAACCCAAGCCACGGACAGTGAAGTTTGAGCTGCCGATGATTGCATCTTCGCTGCGGCCATTTTCAATATAATACATTTTGCCGTGCAGAAAATTGGATTTACGGACCGATTTGATCTCTACTTTCTCCTCAATCCACTCAGCACATGCTTTGGCAATCTCATCCTGAGAAAGTTCATTACGTAGTCCTAACCCCTCCTCAGTGAGACGAAATGCTTTGCTCTCCGTTTTTGAGGGATCCATTCCGTTGACAGCATCAGGTTGACCGAAAAGAAAACGGAGATTATCAATGCCAGTCAGTGAATCTCTGAGGGCATTGAAGGCATTAATTGTAAAATAGGCGGAGACAAAGGAAAGAGACGCACCGTCTTGGATTTTGTCCTTCAGGAAATTGGCGACGGTGCCGTACATATTGTTATCGCGGATGCGGGAGGTTTTTGACATTGAGTTATCTTTCTGGAAACGGTTATCAATATATCACTATTTGAGAGTCGTGGTCAGGAGATTGCTCCTACGCGGTATGATACCAAGTCCTTTGAAAATTTGCAAGCACAAAAATCCGAAATCTGCTATACTAATTACAACTAAAAAATTTAAGAATAGGTGAAAAAATGACAAAATACACAGCCTGTTTGATAGCACTCCTTTGTTTGGGAGTTGCTATCCATAGCAGTGGGGCAGAAGAATTAACATTAAACGATATTTTCCCAACGGACCGAGTTATAGATGTTCAGATCACTGTTTCCCAACAGGATTGGGACACGATCCGATATCAGGGTCGAGACTTTATGACAGCACTCGGCGCGTCGCGGCAATTTAAGCCGATGGAGAGTCCGTATACCTATGTTGAGGCGAGTGTAAGCATTGATGGCGTAGGCTTCCCGAAAGTTGGGCTGCGTAAAAAAGGGTTCATCGGTTCGCTAAGCCACACCCGTCCTTCCCTCAAAATCAAGCTGAATCATGTTGACAAAGAGGGCGGAATTGAAGGACTCACGAACCTGACACTTAATAACAACAAACAAGACACAAGTTTAATGAGCCAATTTATGGGGTATGCGCTGTTTAATGCAATCGGATCACCCGCACCACGATGCGCCTATGCGAAGGTAACGGTAAACGGGGAAAACCTCGGTATATACGCTCACGTAGAGACCGTTCGTCCGCCGTTGTTGAAGCGCGCCTTTGGTAATAGCAAGGGTCCGCTCTATGAAGGAACGGTCGTGGATTTTTATGAGGATTGGGAAAATAGTTTTGAACATAAACGGGGTGACGACAAGCGCGGTAGAGCACATATAAACGCTTTGATCGACCTGCTGGCGAACCCGAAAGCGACAGAATCCGACATCGGTGAGTTAGTGGACTTAGATTCATTTTACAGATTCTGGGCGACTGAGGGTTTGGTCGGATTCTGGGACGGTTACTCCGGTAATAAAAACAACTTCTTCTTTTATCTGAACCCAGAAGACAATAAATTTTACTTCATTCCATGGGGCATGGATTCCATCTTTACGAAGATGAGCAAGCTTGAGTTCATGAATGATGCGCGAGCACCAATATCCGTGAAAACGCAGGGCTTGATTGCCTACAAATTGTATCAATTCGAGACTGGAAGGCAACGGTATGCCGAAGCGCTCACCGAGATTTTAGATAAGCACTGGAATACTCCAGAATTATTAGCCGCGCTAGACAAAATTGCTATGATGGTTGAACCCCATTTAGTGTCTGCGCAACGCGTCATTGAAGAAGATTGGGGCAGAGGTGGAGGGACATGGAGAAATTACAATAAACCGACCTTTGCAAGCGAATTAGAAAAAGTTCGAGACTTCATTCGCAACCGCAAAAATGACATACAGGCAGAAATCGCCAACGGGATGCCGGTATGGCGTAAACGGCCGGATCCGCCTTTCATCATTCCAGAAGATGGCGACTTCATGAAAGGTTTTCTGGATTCAATAGAAGATACCTTAGTAGGTGCCGCGCGCACGGGAGACCTTGACGCCCTCAAACAGCACATAGCAGACGGTGCCGATGTTAACGCCATGCATTTTGAGATGCCACTGTTGACTTGGGCAGCAATGATGGGACAGACAGAAGCCGCTGAACTGCTGCTTCAACATGGCGCGGAGGTCAACGGGAAAAATAAAGATGGTAACACTGCCTTGCATCTCGCAATGTTTTTGGGACGCACTGAAACCGCCGAACTACTCCTAAAAAGCGGAGCCGATATCACCGCAAAGAATGATGATGGGGCAACACCTATAGACACCTTGGGCGTACCATGGGAAATGACAAAGATGACCGCAGAATTCATGGGGGTAGAGTTGGAACGGGAAGAGGTTGAAGCCGGAAAAACTAAAATTCGGGAATTATTTGGGACTGATGCGAAGCTCGGAGCAAAAACCTTGACCAGCTTCCAGAATAGTTCAAAAGATTTATGGACAGCCGCACGGACAGGCGACCTGCAGGCGATAAAACACTACATCAAAACAGGTGGAGATATCAACGCGTTGGACAAGACGTTCCAAGTGTCAGCGATGTCATGGAGTGCACTTCACGGGCAGACTGAAGTCGTCCAACTCTTGATTGAAAACGGTGCTGAAGTGAATATAAGAAGCGGTGATGGGACTACACCGTTACACAGCGCGGCATTTCTTGGAAGAACGGATGTAGTGAAGTTCTTGCTGGATAATGGAGCGGACATCAAGGCTCGCAACAATGACGGAGCAACACCGATAGATGTTCTGTACGTTGATTGGGATACAACTGCTTTCATCGGAGGTTTGGTTGGTGTGGATACCGGAAAGGAAGAGATCGCAGCGATGAAGACAGGTAGAAACGAGGTTGCGAAACTCTTCGGCGTCAAAGGGACATTAGACGATGCGGGCACAACCCCAGCACAGAATTTATCCACAGCAGCGTTCACTGGTAATGCCACCGCGATGAAACAGGCACTAACAGGTGGAGCAGATCCTAATACGAAGGATCCTCAGTCTGGAAGTACACTGTTGGCGACTGCCGCACTCATGGGGCATACGGAAATTGTGGCACTGCTCCTCGAACACGGCGCGGATATCAATGCGAGAAGCCGGGATGGTGGAACAGCACTGCACGCCGCGGCTTTCCTTGGACGTGTGGAAATTGTGAAACTCCTTCTTGATAAGGGGGCCGATACCGCGCTCCGAAGTAACATGGGTGGTACAGCGATAGAGGGCGCAAAACTGAATTGGCTGATAACCAAAGGGATACTCGGTATGTTGAAACTTGAGGTGGATGAGGCAGAAGTGAAAGCAGGCAGAGCCGAAGTTATAAAACTGATTTCTCGCCATAACGAGAAGTAGATGCTGGAAACGAAGTGTTTTGCTTGGGATTTTCCAGGAAATCTCGCAGCAGAGGAGAAAACGGATGCTTAATTCGCACATGGTCTATCGTTCTGAAACGGATTTCACGTTGCTTACCTGTGAGGATACGTTAACAGGTGAGGATGTCGTTGAAGGATTCGCGTGTCCAGTCGCGCAACTGTTTGAATAGAAAGTGTCATGTCGCATACGGATAAAAGAAGCAAAACCGTAGCCTGCCACAACGGCACAGGGTTTTTGCTTAGGTGTTTCTTCAGATTTAAGGAACGCTCGGTAAAGTTTTAATTCCGGTCGTTCCGCCGCAAGGAATAATTAAAAAATGGCAAAACCGATTAACTACGCAGACATCTTAGAAACCGGCGATAGCGGTATCTATGACCTTAAAACGCATGCTGCTGGTCCTGAAGGCAGTCTGCCCCTCACGGCAGAGATGCTCCTCAATCGACCCAGTGGGGACGTGTTTGGCTTGACGCACAACGCTGCCATGGGCTGGGCTCCGTCCGAACTCCGAAGAGAGGAATTCCTGATCCTCAGCACGCAAGGTGGGATCCGTGCCCCTGATGGAACCCCAATCGCGCTCGGATACCACACCGGGCATTGGGAAGTCGGACTCCTGATGCAGGCGGTCGCATATGAACTGAAGGAACTCGCGACAATCCCATTCGCAGGCTACTGTTCCGATCCCTGTGATGGACGGACACAAGGCACTGTCGGTATGATGGATAGCCTTGCCTATCGCAACGATGCTGCACAGGTTCTCCGTCGACTTATTCGTTCCCTACCGACGCGGAAGGGTGTTGTGGGGGTCGCCACCTGCGATAAAGGTTTACCCGCAATGATGATGGCACTCGCCTCAATGCGGGAACTGCCGGCAGTCCTCGTCCCGGGCGGTGTGACGTTGCCGCCTACTACAGGGGAAGATGCTGGGAAAATCCAGACGATCGGGGCACGTTTCGCACACGGCGAAATTAGCCTACAGGATGCAGCGGATATGGGCTGCCGTGCCTGTGCGACACCCGGTGGCGGCTGTCAATTCTTGGGAACTGCCGCGACATCACAGGTCGTCGGTGAAGCGTTGGGAATGAGCCTGCCACATACGGCGTTAGCGCCGTCTGGACAGAACATCTGGTCGGACATGGGACTCCGGTCCGCACGCGCTGTGGTGAATTTAGCCGCGAAAGGGTTGACGATGAACGACATCGTTACACCGGAAGCGATTCGGAACGCCATGGTCGTGCACGCCGCGTTTGGCGGTTCGACAAATCTCCTGTTGCATATTCCTGCGATTGCGCACGCCGCAGGACTTCAACGTCCAACGGTGGACGATTGGACCGAAGTCAATCAGAGAGTTCCCCGTCTCGTCGATGTCTTACCGAACGGACCTGTTGGACATCCGACAGTAAGAGTTTTCCTCGCAGGGGGTGTGCCTGAGGTGATGCTCCATTTACGTGAATTAGGACACCTCAACGAGGACGTACTAACGGCAACAGGTGAGACTCTCGGCAGTAATTTAGATTGGTGGGCAAATTCTGAACGACGCACGCGCGTCCGTCAAACACTGATGGACGAAGATAACATTGACCCCAGCACAGTGATTCTGAGTCCGGATGCTGCGAAGGAAGCGGGATTGACGAGTACTGTTACGTTCCCACGCGGCAACCTGGCTCCCGAAGGATCTGTTATTAAAAGTACCGCCATCGACCCAAGTGTCGTTGATGCTGACGGTGTGTATCGCATGACGGGACCGGCACGTGTCTTTGTCCGAGAATCCGAGGCGATACAGACACTCAAAGGTCAGGGTGAAAGGGATATGCAGCCCGGAGACATCATGGTGTTGTGCTGTCGCGGTCCGAAAGGCACTGGAATGGAGGAAGTTTACCAACTGACCTCCGCGTTGAAGCATCTTTCCTTCGGTAAAAATATCGCCTTGATTACAGATGCTCGGTTCTCCGGTGTCTCGACGGGCGCATGTATCGGGCACGTCGGACCGGAGGCACTCGCAGATGGTCCGATCGGGAAGGTGCTTGATGGTGACATCGTTCAGATTGAGATTGATACCCGGCAACTCGAAGGACGTATCGATCTGGTCGGACACGGCAGTGAACACTTCGGTGTAGAAGCAGGAACACAGGTTTTGGCAGCACGCGGACCGCGTCCAGATCTCTCTTCAGACGAGGCACTGCCAGATGATACGCGGCTTTGGGCTGCATTGCAATCTGTCGGCGGCGGCACATGGGGTGGCTGTGTCTATGATGTAGATGCGATCCTCAATGCCCTACACCGATAACTCCTAAAAACAAGGATTACAAAAAATTGTAAAAAACGCGCAGCCTGAAACGTAGTGGAAGGCGGATCTACGGAGACGAGCGTGAAATTCCAGGCGAACTCTATCGAACCGCAAGGAAAATTAAAAAATTGGGTACCGCCTCTTCTGTACATGGTGCTTATTTTTGTCGTCTCGTCTCTGGAACAACCACCGCTGCCAATGCCAGAATTCGAGTGGTTGACGATTGACAAACTCTACCATTTCATCGAATATGCCATCCTCGGTGCCTTATTAGCACGGGCACTTGTGAAAGCGAGACCCTCGGTAGTGCCAGCACGACTGGTGTGGCATGTGGCGGCGGTGTTCTCTATACTCTACGGTGCGAGCGATGAATGGCACCAGACCTTTGTCCCCGGCAGATTCGCCACCCTCGCAGATTGGGTCGCAGATGTGTTGGGAGCAATCGCCGGTGTGTTAAGTGTTTATCTCTATTACAGAAAAAAGTAATTATCAACCAGCAATCAGCTCTACGGTAAGGAATGTCCAAACCGCAACCCGCTTCAACGAACCGCAAGGAACAATTAAAAATATGCATCCACTTGTTGACTTGAAAGTACCAAAGGATTCTATCGCTGTTCATTGGTTTGAACAGAGCAGCTTTGCGCTGAAAGATTCCGCTGGCACTATCGTCCAAATCGACCCCTATTTTCCACGTGAACGTCCGTCTGACCGTTTTATTTACACCGAACCACCGCTTGACGAGTCAGCACTGCTGACTGATTTTGTCCTTTTAACCCACGCACACGGCGATCATACCTGTCCAGAATCCATACGTCGGATCTGGGAGACATCTGATGCGACGCAGTTTGTTGGACCCGAAGAGAGCGCACACCAAATTGCGGCGGAGACAGATGTTGCATCAGGGAATATATCAGAGATCAGTGCTGGAGAATCAACGACATTAAACACGCTCACTGTGCATGCCGTCTATGCCAAACCGCCTGAAGGCGATGCATCCGCTGACATCTCACCTCCCGATGTTACACACTTGGGATACGTGATTGTCAGCAACGGTGTAACACTCTATTTCAGCGGTGATCCAATCAATAATTTCGCTGAACACGACGAGTTGATTTCAGCGGTATCCGCATACAAACCCGACATCGGTTTCCTGACAAACCATCCGACCGAAGGCGAATTTCCGTTCTACGATGGATGCGTCAAAATGGCAACACGGATCGGACTAAAGCATGCTGTTCCAGTGCATCGCGCCTGTTTCGTTACCCGCGATTACGATCCGAAGGAATGGGCTGCGCAATTCTCAGCAGGTGGACCCGAACCGCTTATTATTGAAAGAAATTCACATATTATTTATCCATAGGCAGGGCGGATACGAGGGAGGCGTTGTCTGAAGCAGGATTCACAGGATTTGCAGGATTGTGTTCTTGATAATACTATAAATCGCAGGCTGCAACAATACGCAGAAACACCCAAGCAAAAACACGCAGGCGAATCTACGGAGCGGCACGCCCGACATGAAACCGTCCCAAACGAACCGCAAGGAAAAATTAAAAATGTCTCTTCAAGATCAAAAAACGCCGCTTGTCGGTATTGTCATGGGAAGTGACTCCGACTTAGAAAAAATGGCAGAAGCCGCTAAAGTTTTAGAGGAATTTGAAATTCCCTTTGAGATAACCATATCCTCCGCGCACCGTTCGCCGGAACGGACAATCGAGTGGACAGAAAAGATCAAATCGGAAGGTGGAAAGGTAATTATCGCCGGTGCTGGACGCGCTGCGCATCTCGCTGGGGTCATCGCCGCACATACAACACTACCGGTCATCGGGGTCCCGGTTGACGGTGGACCGCTCAACGGCGTTGACGCACTCTACGCGACAGTTCAGATGCCTCCCGGTATTCCCGTCGGAACGATGGCAATCGGATCTGGTGGTGCTCGGAACGCCGGACTCTTCGCCGTCCAAATTTTGGCGACCCAATCCCCTGAATTAGAAGAAAAACTGTTAGCCTACAAAAGAAAATTGAGCGACGGTGTTGCAGAGAAGGCAGCGCGCCTTCAAGAAGTAGGCTATGAGAATTATTAGAATCAGCAGTCAGTTGTCAGGGCGGGTTGCTCCGCAACCCTTTTAGCAGTCAGTCGATAGCATGGCATGTGAATCATCCGACCTACCAATCACCTTCTTTGTGCCAACTGAAAGCGAAGCGACCTGACCGCCTGATTTCCAACTTGCAAACTTTCTAACCTTCCATCTGTGGAGGAGGGATCGCACAATGTCGAACAGACAAAAACATTGGGATGACGACACAGAGTTGTTTGATACGATGGAAAAGCAGTTATACGCCGCTGTGATTTCGGACGCGCTTGATGCGGTCGGTTACCGCGAGCAGGCACTGCGACATACCATCCGTCCCCTTCATCCAGAGGTAGTTGTGGTAGGGCGCGCGATGCCTGTGCTGTGTGTGGATGTCTACGAGATTCCAGATGAACCGTATCAACAGGAGATCGCAGCGGTGGATAGCCTTAAACAGGATGATGTGTTCGTCTGCTCTACGAACCAGAGTACCCGTAACTGTATTTGGGGAGAACTCCTCTCAACAGCAGCGCGGGCGCGCGGCGCGCGGGGTGCTATCATTGACGGGTTTATCCGAGATGCTCGCCAGATTTCAGCAATGGGGTTTCCGGTGTTTACAACCGGGTTATCGCCTGTTGACTCCAGTGGGCGCGGCGATGTCGTCGCGTATAACGTCCCGATTGAATGCGGTGGTGTCATGGTGAATCCCGGCGATATCGTGTTTGGTGATGCAGACGGAGTTGTTGTTATCCCACAAACAGTGGAAAAGGATGTGATTGCAGCTGCGTTTGCAAAGGTTGCCGGTGAAGACCGGACTCGTGATGAACTCCGTGCTGGCGCGACCCTGCGCGAGGTCTATGATAAGTATGGAATCCTATGATGAATGGATTAGATTGAAGCAAGGGTCCTCGTCCAAGAAGGGAAATTGAAAAGAAGGAACTTGCGTTCTTTAGAAAAAACGCGTAAGCCCAACCAACGGGCCGGGCTGGATATACGGAGAGGGGTGTTCTTCGCAAAACCCGCCTGACCGAACCGCAAGGAAAATTAAAAATATGATTTATGAATTGCGTACATATCAGGTCGTACCGGGGAAGATGAAAAACCTCAACGACCGATTTGCAAACATCACCGTTCCACTGTTCGAGAAGCATGGAATGAAAGTTATCGGGTTTTGGGAAACGGCTATTGGAGAAGCAACGACAACAGAGCTTATCTATATGCTCGCTTTTGAAGATCTGGGACACTATCAGCGTGCGTGGGATGCATTCATTGCCGATCCGGCATGGCAAGAGGCGAAACGTCTGACGGAAGTCGGGGGTCCTTTAGTAAACGTTGCGAGTTCCAAAATTATTGAACCGACAGATTATTCACCACTTCAGTAGTTAACTGAGGGTGGTTCATTATTCACGACATCTTTGTACCGCGAACTGTTAGTTTGCGGACTGACAGGCACAATCTAACAGGTTCTGCTACAAAAGAGGTTCCATCCCATGACCCTCAATAAACTGAGGTGTTGATGGCTATCATTGCCGTTGCAATTATTTATGAACCACCCTCAATTAAATTAACGTAAGATGGCGAGTTTTCCTATCTGTTCGATTCGGCTTCCATCTTCTATGTAGGCGATAACGCGATACAGGTACACCCCATTGGCACATCGCATTCCTATCTCATCTCTCCCATCCCAACGGGTCTCATTGGCACCTCGGTTTGCGCTGGCATCAACAAGCGTCCGGAGAAGCCTACCATTGACGCTGTAAATTTTAATTGTGACGGTATCTGGTGCTTGTGCGAGGTGATAAGTGAAAAAGGTCTTTCCATCGACCGTGGGATTCGGGACATTGAAAACCTCACTGAGTTTAACTTCCTCATTTAAAGTGAAAGTGGTAACGAGTTCTGCCGTATTTTCGCTGGTATCTGCCGCGGTGATTTGGAGCTGATACTCACCATTATCAAGATCTGGAGCATAAGTGATAGCGGCATTTGTGGGAGCAGCGGGATCAAACGTTTCAGCGTAATCACTCGCGTCCAGGGGTTCAGGCGTCTCATACACATTTCCGATATTGAGATGAAAAGCCGTTTCATCGAGAGCGCTATCATCCGTGAGGGTAATCTTGAAGCGGGGCTGTTCTGTAAGGACCGTCCCGTCTATCAGAGGTTCATCAAGTGGTTCGCGCGTCGAACCTGTACCGAGCCCAGTAACCCGGATGTCAATAGTAGGTGGCGTGAGATCTGGGGCTTCAGTGACAAAAAACCTGTAGGTAACAAACCCTTCGTCGCCGCCGATACCGATTCCATTGAAGTCCTGTGCCGTGATATTGAAGGTGTACTCACCCGGGAAGAGGATCGGTTGGTAGTCAATTGGAACCGTTTCAATACCGCCCTGCGTGCGGAGTTCGTAGTCAGTAATCAACTCGAAAGGACCGTCGTCCTTTTGTCTGGCGATTGTGAGGAAGTCTGTATCAATACCGTTTGTATCCTGTAGCACAATAGAGATACTCGGGCGCGGCGGAATCACACTGCCGGTCTGCGGTTGGAGACCGTCCACCCATATACTGAAGGCAGGCGGCTCGGTATCGGTACTCCGCATCAGCGCATACTGTGTCAGTTCGTTAACCTCTGCCGTTATAGTTCCAGTTCGAGCACTGCTGAATTTCACCTTATCACCAAAGTTAAAGTTCTCGGAACTTGCGGTGACGATGATATCCAATCCAAGGTGGCTGAGGTAAAGCGGCTCATTCACCTTACCTCGGACTTTGACGCCGTTTGGGTGATGGATAGGTTCCGCAGAGGCATCTCGGAGTTCGTAACGGACGGGATCGGTAAAAAAGATAAACCAATCGCCAATCTCAAATTCTCCGTTGGGTCCAGGGCGACTGTTTACTGTGGCGTTACCATTACCGAGATTGGCGTCCCACGTGCGGGTGAGAATAACATCACCTCCCGGATCATAGTCGGTTTCAAAAGCGAGAATATCAGCAAATTCAAAAGTGTAGTTGACTCCCAGCGGTGTGCTTTCTTTCCTCGGAATCCGTATTTCCAAGCCGAACCCTTCCTCCCTGAACGGATTATCCAATTGCCCAGGTTTATCAAGCTTTTGGATGAATGCTTCTCCCTTGCGTTTGAGAAATACTTCGTATTCATTGGAATCTAAAAACAGGAGTATCCAAGTTCCCGCAGGCGTGAGATTCGGGTTGATAGTGATAGCAGAAGCTTCCAATTCCTGTTCGCTCGCATTCTCCATTTGTGTTGGGGTGACATAGTTTTCGAGCAGAAAGTCGCCGTCAGAGGTGTAGTTAATTTTCGATGAGAGGCGTCGCCATGCCGAAAAATCTGCTTGCCATGCATAGATTGCCAACTGATCGGCAAGTTCCGCTAAGGCGGTTTTAAATGCTGGGTTGTTGGGTTGGAGTAAGGTCTCCTCACGCACAGTATCTTCCAAGGCACTTACATCAAAGCGAAGTTTGAGCTCGGCGGGTTTCTTGAGTGCCTTTACACCTGTGCGAAAAGCTGGTTCATAATATTGCGCGACCTCTGTGCCCTGCCGAATGAGTCCGCGTCGGAGGGCAGCGACCCGAGGAATGGGGGCAAACTGCAGATCCGGTTGGGAGGGGTCGTTAGGCAACTGCGAAGAAACAGAGAGCGGTATACCTGCCTTATTCTGCGGTTCAGTGTCGAGCGCGTTCGCAGGAAAATGGATGTCAAATACCCTATCCAAACTAAATGCGGTCAGGTCTTCTTGTGGTTTATAGTTAAATTCATTGACGATAAACGAGATGTGTTGTTTGTTATCGAATTGACGTGATTCCTGGATGTTTCCAATAATTTGGTCCTCGATTTCTGGGTCCTCTGGATCCGCGAGAACATAAATCTTATGGACCCCAGTTGCGAGCGGTTTGTCAAGATCCAACGTTGCAGTCACGCGTTGCAACGTGTGGATGCCATCTGACCAATCGGTGGGTTTAATGGTCACACGTCCTATAATGTCGGCGTCTTCGTCAATTATACTATTCCCTTCCTTATCCGGGTTTCCTTCAGCAAACACCACCTCAATATCAAACCGAACGGGACGTCCACCAATGTTAACGATTTCTCCGATGAGTTGATAGCCGTTCTTTTCCTCATCAAACGTATATTGAATAGGGGCACGGTCGGTTTCATCCGTACCGATCGCAATATTGGGACCTTCAGGCACTTTGACAATGTTGCGTTCCGTTTTTGATGGAATAGCGAGTTCGTGTCCATTACTATCAGTAATGAGAATTCGATAACGCACCTGCCGCCCGCCCCGTGGTAATGGAATGTTTTTTTCGAGCTCATACCATTGTCCACCCAAAGGCACATCACCGAGAGGTGCTCGTGCAGGGGTCATAGGTATTATCTCGTCTTCGAAGGTAGCGGTGTCATCCCATAATATCTTTATACTTCGTATACCGCCTGGTCCTTTATCATCAACAACAAGCACACTGATACTGAGTGTATCTGTGACTTTAATATCAAGGGTTTCTCGAATGTCGTGTACGACGGGTGTGTCAATCCAAAACCGAGTTCCACCGATAGCCGCGCGGGTCTCATCATAAGCGAAGATTCGTGCGACACCGCCACCCGGTAGTGCGCTATTTGGCACATCCAGGCGAATCGTACCATATTCACCCTTCCAGACTCTGCCACCCGTACGCTGCACGATGTCATTACTAATATTATCGTCAAAATGATTTGCGAAGGTTGCGAAAGCGGAGAGCGACTCCGTACTAAAATCGGTTGCGATCGTGAAATTCTCACCCACTGGAATCCCAATCTTCGGACCTTCAATTGTTCCTACCTCATTCGCTGTGATAACAATCTCGTGCGCTTTGTTGAGTGCGATGCGCTCTAATTCGACCTTTATGTCAAGTTCAGGACGGGCAAGGTGAGACGCAGGATCTCCGAAGAGTGTATATTGTTCCGTCCCAGGAATCCAACTGACATTCCGAATGCGACTGACAAAACTAATTTTAGCATCGGCAACAATATGCCCCACCGTTGACGGAAGTCCACCATCACCGTTAACAACAAGTTTAGGTTCGCGCCCAACACCGAAAAGGGATTCAAATAGATCTTTGTCAAATTCGGCATTTGCTGTGCCGTAAGTTAACCGTGTCGCCGAGAGTGCAGCAATCGCACCATATTTTCCCAATAGAAATTGCTCGCTAAGGCAGAAGTTCCCAACTTGTTGCGGTTTGTCAAACTGTCCATTAAGACAGGTCGTTGTGATAACAAAGGGAAGATATCGGTTCCGCAAACTGACAACATCGTCACTATGAAAAATAGCCTCATCTGCCCACGTCTGTATCCCACCATGCCCGGTATATTCGATGGCAAGTGCGCCTCTATTGATAGCAGCACGAATTTGAGAGCGGGTGCGTTCGGGACTTTTAATCTTTCGGAGATAGATTTGGCGAGTGTCATACCCGACAGGTATAATGTCCTGTATCAATTCATTGCGCGATGCTTCAAAAACGCCATCGGATGGGTTGTCGGTGTGGTCATCTGCCACCTGAATCAAGGTCCCTTGCCACAGTCCCGTTTTAAGATTTTTCTCATAGTTGATGATCTTTTCAACCATAGTCGTGAGTTCTTCAGGATTCTGAACAGAGAGTCTTCCAATCAGCATGTCCGGCAGCGCGTCTTCACCGCTGATGTTAACGAAACGTTGGTCCATAGCGGTTTCCCCACTCGCGGGTGCCCATCCATGGTACGTAGGCACAAAGATCGGATAGAGGTTATAGGTGCCACGAAAATTAGGATCCGCACGGTAAAGGGCGACGGTCGTGTTTTTGTAATCATAGTGTGCATCTCCAACGAGGACGACATAAGTAGGAGCAGGCTGTTGCCAACTGTTATAGGCATATCGGAGGAACCGCCGGATCGCAAAAGGATTGAAGATACCATCGCTGAATTCATTGTAGATGTCGCCGATATCAACAACCATGGTCGTCAAACCCTGTGAACGCCGAAATTCGACAAGCGGTTGAATGCTTTCGGCAAAGTCTGGATGCGTAATGACGACATAATCTGCTTGGTTGGCAGGATTGCGCAACGGTGTTGGCGGTGTTGGCACAAGGGAGTTGATGCTTCGGTAGGCGGAACGAGAAATGACGAAATAGCGTGTGTATTGGTTAACGGTATCCTCAAAGAGAATTTGATGGCTAGCACCAATACGGGAGACTTTACCACCAGTGAGTCTACTGGTAATGCCATTCTCATTAATTTGATATACATCAATTGTATCGTGAAAGATGTTTCGGACGTTGTATTGGACTTTGCCACGGTTGCGGGGTTCAGTATCCGTATTGAACTCAAGACGGTTAGCCTGTGCCTGAAAACTTCGCCAATAATCAAATTCATACCAATCGAGATAGAAGTCGTAGGAGCCAGCAGGAGTTTTGTTAGTATCCAATGCCTCAATGCGCATAAAATTTATCTGATTGTTATGGACACGGGCATGTGGAATACTGCGGATCGCGATTTGAGAAGCTTGGCGTTTCCACTCCACAAGCCGACCGAGTTGAAGCCCGTTGAAAGAGATTCGCGCCTTGTGAAGGGCATTCCCTCTACGGGAAGCTCCTTGAAATTTGAGACGTAAAGTTGCCACGCGGTCAATCGCGAGCCGCGGGACAGCCAAAGGCACCTCTATGGGGAGATCCTTTCGACTTGTGTCAACATTTCCACCACGGAAGGCAACCCAGAAATAGTGATCCGCAAGCTCAGACTTAATCTCAGAACCAGACAAGACATCATGATGCACATTCTTTTCAAATCGAGCACGTGCTAAAAAAGCAGTGGGTGCTACCAAGTTTGCTGTCCGTGGCGTTGCGTCTCGTTCTTCAACGCGTGACCCCTCAATACCAACATTAGGTTCTCCCTGTAAAGCGAAGCGAAGCCAGTAAACGTTTTCGTCGGTAAATTTGTTGTCAGCCAAAGCGCGCCCATAAAAAATGAACTGTTCGCTAGGGTCAAGTGTGTTGTTCTCGTTTTCATCAAAAACATAGATGCCCTGTTTTTGTCCACTACTTTCCAATCGAACGGTATCAAGGTCAATATCTTCTGGCTCGATGCCAGCAGCCTTAATGTTATTATAAGTAATGCGATAGAGATCCGTTCTGGTAATAGGAATTTTGAATCGGAGTGTGTTGGCTGTTAGGGTAGGGGCTCCAGGAACCTGATTTCCGTATGGCATCCGTCGCTGACTGCGCCACGGTTTTGCTTGCTCATAATTTCGCAATGTTCCTTGGAATAGACTTTCAAAAGCCGGGGAGTTCCTTGAAAAAGGAGACGGTGCAGCGGAAACAGTTTTACCAGCAGAGGTTCTCATGCGCGGGTTCCCACTCGTTACTGGAAAAGGCGGAAAATCGATACGAAACGTCACAGATTTGAAAATCTTCAACTGCTTTGTTGTCGGGTTGTATTGTATCGGATTAATTTGCAAACTCGCAATGCGCTGCTCTCGTACAAAACCTACCGGGATCGCCTCAACCAACTGTGTCGGATAAAAGCCCTGAGTCCGTGAAGTATTGGAGCGCGAGTTTTTGGTCATCAACTCGCTCTGATTAGATTTGTTTAAGGCACGAGTTGATGGCCAAGGCAGAGAAGGGAAAATTGGATCGTCTGGTGTAATACGAATATTTTCAACGCTTCTTATCTCTGGGCGTGCCTGAATGACGGTGACAATCGGGGTTCCTACGATAGGGATACCGATGCGTTGGGTGTAAATTGGTAGACGGGGTTTGCCCACGTCAAGCGTCCAATCTGCACCCTCAAAATAAATTTCGGTGGAATGGCTATCGGAAACCGTCGGAAACCGTCGGCTTTCAGAAAAAAGATTCTCTTTCTGACCGCTGACTGCTGATGACTGATGGCTGTTCCTTACCTTGATTTCGGGGAGTGTGAAGCGAGCTGTGAATGTGTCCGATGTGGTTGCAAGAATCTGTAGAGGATTTTTGCTTGGCGAGTTCCCTAATGTTGATGATGTCTGCGCTACGGAAACCAATGTTGGAACAGTGTAGAATGTAAAAAATATGGCGAAAAAAAAATAAATCTTTCTCATCTTTTTAATTTACCTTGCGGGTAAGTGTCGTGGGGTTAAACTTTGAAGATTTTTAATGTAGATCCACCTTCCATGACATTTAGAATAGTTATCAGCCGTCAGCCAAGAGGGTTTTTGCTGACTGCTGAAAGGGTTTTCGTAGAAAATCTGCACTGACTGCTGATTGCTATTCCATTTCGGGCTTGTTTTTTTGTTTGTTTTTTTTTCTGATATCTTCTAATTTTTTTCTACATGGCATTTGCAAGTCGCGCTGCACAACTGAGGGCACCCACCAAGCTCATTTCGTTGGCGATACCTTTGCCAGCTATATCAAATGCTGTACCGTGGTCCACACTCGTCCGGATTATTGGTAAACCTAAAGTGACATTCACAAGTTCACCAAATCCAAGGAGTTTTATCGGAATATTGCCCTGATCGTGATACATAACGATAACGGCGTCCCATTCGCCTTGACTTGCTTTGACAAAAAGGGCATCGGCAGGAAGGGGGCCGTCGATCGTACCGAAGCGTGCTTGTGCCTGCGCGATGGCTGGGCGAATCAGGGATTCCTCCTCTTTTCCGAACGCTCCATCCTCACCCGCGTGGGGATTTAACCCCGCAACGACAAGCCTCGGTTCCGAGATACCACAACGGATGAGTGCCTGTCGAGTGATACGGATTACCTCAACAATTCTTTCGACAGAGAGATGTTTCGGCACATCAGCCAATGCGATGTGATTTGTCACGAAAGAAACAGCAAAAGCGACACCGTCATTGGCGTTTCGTGGACGATTCAAAGAAGGAGAGCACTCCCGGCTTTTCAAAACTTGTTGGGGACTTAATGCTTCAGGCGTACAGAGCATCATTACCACATGTGGGGTGTTTGTAAAGTCGGCAAGCATTTCCGTGTGTCCCGGATAGGAAATCCCTGCACGATGTATGGCGGCTTTGCAGATCGGGGCAGTTGTGATGGCATCCAGTTCGCCATGCATCGTAAGATGTGTCCCTGTTTCAATCGCTTTCACAGCAGCAGCACCCGCGCCCGTATCTATCGTACCGACAGAAATATCCTGAGAGACTATTGAAGACACATCGAGGACATCAATTGTTCCGTGTTTTGCAATCGCTTGATTCGGTGTTTTGATTATATTAAGATTTAGTGGTGGTTTGTTGGAAGCTATGAAGCGGAAGCACGCGTCCTGAAGAATAGCAGAACTGCCGATAACAATCGGCTGACACAGCGAATATACACGCTTATGGGTGAGTGCCTTGACAATGATTTCGGGACCGATGCCAGCCGCATCCCCCATTGTGAGTCCGATCTTCGGTCTATTCTCTGTGTGTGGCGGACCCGTTCCCTTTCGCGGTAACGAACGAGGAGCCGAACGTGTAGTGGCTCCGGGTTGGATCTGGACCTCTGGGCGAGTCATGGCAATTTTCTCCCTTAGTCGAGGCTAATGTGCCTCGATCAGGAGATAGAGGCTACGAGTTTAATTGACGATAGAGCGTTGCAGCACGGGCACGTGAGACGTTTCCAGAGGGCAATTCAAGCACCTCGTATTCAGGTTCAGGATCCTCATCATCACCTGATGGATGAGGTAAGTGGATAACGTCACCAACAGCGAGCATTTTTCCAGCTTTCGCGACGTATCCGTTGACACTGACCGCACCTCTACTACAGAGGGTATTAGCTATCGTTCGCCGTTTCACAAGGCGACTGACCTGCAGGAATTTATCTAATCGCATTTTTTATAGGTCTCGGTTTTCGGTACGGTTTTTCTGACGACAACCGATAACTGACAACTATTCTTACACTGGTGGTTGGGAGGTGACCGGCACTTCTACAGGGACTTCGGGTTCCACGATAGGATCTGTGAGTGCCTGTTCCAGCACTTGGGACATATCATTGACTTTGTGGAAACGGAGACCTTCCCGTATTTCTGTTGGGATGTCAGCCTCATCTTTCTCGTTGTCTTCAGGAATAATGATGTCGAAAATACCGTTCCGATAGGCGGCAAGCGCTTTTTCTTTTAAACCACCAATCGGCAGAACTCTCCCGCGGAGCGTGATTTCCCCGGTCATAGCCACATCTTTGCGGACAGATTTCCCTGTCAGTGTAGAAAGAATCGCTGTGGCGACGGTAATTCCAGCAGAGGGACCGTCCTTCGGCACTGCACCTTCTGGAATATGAATATGGATGTCTTGCTGTTCAAACCGATTGTCGGAGAGTCCAAAAGATTCCGCACGCGAACGGATGTAAGCGACAGCAGTTTGGACAGACTCGCGCATCACTTCCTGAAGTTGCCCCGTCATATTGAGTTTGCCTTCCCCCTGCATTGTTGTTGCCTCAACAGAAACAATATCACCGCCGATTTGGGTCCATACCATACCTGTGGCGACACCGACTTCATCACGTTCTTCGGCTTTCGTACGGGTCCACTTCGCGGGGCCAAGATAGTCGCTCAAATTCTCTGGTGTCACTTCAACTTTGAGATCGGGTGTCTCTTCGGTGACAATCTCCCTCGCAACCTTTCGCATAACAGTCGTAATTGTGCGTTCAAGATTTCGTACGCCAGCCTCACGCGTGTGCTTGTGAATCATTTCAAAAATGGCTTCGTCTGTGAAGGTGACATTGGCATCTGAAAGTCCATGGCGTTCGAGTTGCTTAGGGATAAGTCCATTCGGTATAAAAGTAGCAATGTTATGCTTCTCAAAATCCGTGTAACCTGGCAACTCAATGATTTCCATCCGGTCTTGGAGGGCAGGGGGTATGGTCACCCGAGTGTTGGCAGTCGTGATAAACATAACATCCGAGAGGTCGAATGCGATATCCATGTAATGATCTCGGAAAGTGGAGTTCTGTTCTGGATCAAGCACTTCCAGGAGAGCAGACGCAGGATCGCCTCGGAAATCCGAGCTGAGTTTATCGATCTCATCAAGTAGGAACAGTGGATTTTTCGACTTGACATCGCGAAGACCTTGAATGATACGTCCAGGGATTGCACCGATATAGGTACGTCTGTGTCCACGAATCTCTGCTTCGTCTCGAACACCACCAAGCGACATTCTAACGAACTTCCTACCTGTCGCGCGTGCAATCGATTTGCCGAGCGAGGTTTTTCCAACCCCTGGGGGACCAACAAGACAGATAATAGGGCCTTTGAGGTGTTTGACGAGTTGTAAAACCGCAAGATATTCCAATACATTTTCTTTCGGTTTCTCTAACCCGTAATGGTCCTCGTCGAGTATTCGCTGTGCTTCAGAGAGTTCAAGTTGATGTTCAGTTTCATCTTTCCACGGCAGCGCCAGTATCCAATCGACATAAGTGCGGATAACACCAGATTCAGCAGATTGTGGGGGTATCTGGGCAAGCCGATCAAGTTCTTTGAGTGCTTTCTCTTCGGCTTCATCGGACATTCCAGCGTTTTTCACCTGTTCGCGCAACTCATCAACTTCAGCAATGTCATCTCTGCCCAATTCCTTCTGAATCACCTTCATCTGTTCCTGAAGATAGAATTCGCGATGCGTCTTCTGGACGGATTCGCGAACTTGGTTATGAATATCATCACGGAGTTCATTCCGTTCCAGTCCCTGATTCAAAAGCTGAATGATGAGTTGTAACCGCTTAATCGGATTAAGTTCGTCCATGACAGCTTGGCGTTCCGATGGAGTGAGCGTCAGAATTCCAGCGATCGTATCTGCGAGATGTCCAGGTTCTTCTTGTTCCTTAATAGAGCGTTTAACTTCATCGGAGGTTAAACCTTGTTGGGATTGTGAACCTCTGCCCTGTTCCTGCTGCCGCGTCTTTGCGTACTCATTGAAAAGCTTTCTGGCTTCCTTCATGAGAGACTCGGAAGTACTCGCTAAACCTATTTCCTCGTGGGCGATTTGCACGTCTGCACTCAAAAAATCATCAGTCTCTCTAAAACGGAGGACGATTGCGCGCTGTTCTGAGGCAATAGCAATACGGATGGTCCCGTCGCCGGGTTCATAAGACTCGATAATATTTGCAACAGCACCGACGGCATGGAGATGTTCCGGAGTTACCTCCTCTCCTTCTTCCAACTCCACTTGTTGGTAGAGGAGGAGTATACGCCTATTTGAGTTGAGCGCCGCATGGGTTGCCTGGACTCCTTTTTGGCGGGCGACGTTTAAAAGAGATCTCGTCCTCGGAAAAATCAAAATCGCATCGAAATCCGGGGGCAAATAGATAACGGGTAAGCTGACCGTTTCGTGTTCTTTCGTTGCTGTCGAATTCATATCTTTCATCCTAGTGCTGGGTGTTAGATGCCAGCATTTTTTAGATTTCAGAGGAATGACTATCAGCAGTCAGGACGTTGTTCGCTACGCTTTCCCTACCCAGTAGCGAATCGGGACTCCCTGTCAGCAGTCAGTAAAGAAAAGATGTTTTCTGTAACGCTTACGTCTTTGCTGATGGCTGATGGCTGACGGCTATTAAGCGGTTTTAAGTGCTTCGGATTTCCTGTAAACGAGTTGTGGCGGTTCATTTTTACGTACGGAGTCTTCGGTAACATGGCACGTTTCAACATCGTCAAGCGACGGAAGACGATAAAGTGTATCGAGCATAATTCTTTCAAAAACAGCCCTTAACCCACGGGCACCAGTTTCACGTTCAATTACCTCATCTGCAATGGCGGTTAACGCCTCATCAGTCACATGGAATTGCACACCTTCATACGCTAAAAGATGCTGATATTGTTTCACCAAAGCGTTCTTAGGTTCAGTGAGAATGCGAACGAGAGCCGGCGCATCCAATTCATGAAGCGTTGTAACAACTGGTAGCCGCCCTATCAGTTCTGGTATAAAACCGTATTTAATGAGATCCTTTGGTGTTGCCTGTGCGAGGATTTCATGAATTCTTGTTTCGCTCTTAGGTTGGATAGGCGAACCAAAACCAATGCTCTGTTTCCCGAGTCTATCCTTAATTCCCTTGTCCAACCCGATAAAAGTCCCGCCACAGATGAACAACACCTTTTTGGTATTCACCTCAATCATCTCTTGGTGTGGGTGCTTCCTGCCGCCGCGCGGTGGGACATTTGCCGTTGTTCCTTCAAGGATCTTAAGCAATGCCTGCTGAACTCCTTCACCTGAGACATCACGGGTAATCGATGGGTTTTCAGATTTTCGTGTAATTTTATCAATTTCATCGATATAAATGATACCTGTTTCGGCACGTGCGACATCACCATCGGCGGCTTGGACCAGTTTCAAAATGATATTTTCGACATCTTCACCCACGTAGCCAGCTTCCGTCAAGGTCGTCGCATCGGTAATAGCGAATGGCACATCTAATACTTTCGCAAGGGTTTCGGCGAGGAGTGTTTTCCCTGTGCCTGTTGGACCAATAAGTAAAATATTGCTCTTGTCTAATTCAACCTCATCCGTCGTGTTTCCATGATGTAAGCGTTTGTAATGTGTGTAGACAGCAACAGATAATGTCTTTTTTGCTTCTTCCTGACCAACTACATACTCATCAAGTTTTGCTTTAATTTCTATGGGTGAAGGGGGTGCTCCAAATTCGTCCTGTTCATTTTCTGTTTGTCGGTGTGTTGTGTTCTCAAATTCAGTTTCTGTCTGTTCGTGGACGCTACTCCCGCGTGTCCGTGAAGGACTACGTAAGGGACCACGGGTCTCTTCCTTGTCGCTCGAACCACCGCTTTTAAAGTCCTCCATAGAAAATTCAAGGCTACCATCCGGTTCACGAGTGAGAATGTCATTGCAAACAACAATACACTCAGCAAGACATTTCTCACAGATATTCGCGTCAAGTCCGTTAAAAAGTTTATCCACTTGGGTGTTATCACGTCTACAGAATGAGCAAGTGGCACTCTCTACAGTGGACGCTGACAACCGGACAATACATTCAACGCAAATATTTGCTTCTCTGCCTTGAAGAAGTCGGCGGACTTGCGTACTGTCCTGTTGACAGAATGAACAGAACAAGTCGCGATGAATGGTTTCGGACATAGAAGTTTTCTCCTTTTTATAGTTGTCGGTCGTCGGTAGTCGGTCGTCGGTTAAGGGTTTGTAGCAGTGGCACATCGGGTAACCGCCACAAGCATCTCTTTAACCGATAACTGATAACCGAAAGGGTTGCGTAGCAACCCACACTGATAACTATTCTTGCTGTGTTGTCCGTCGGGAGACGATCTGATCAACGAGACCGTATTCAAGTGCCTGATCAGCCGTCATGTAAAAGTCCCTATCGGCATCGGTGGCGATCTTCTCAATATCTTGGCCCGTATGGACTGCTAAAATCGAATAAAGTCGGTCGCGTTCCTGCAGAATCTCTTTCGCATGGATGCTAATATCAGAGGCTTGACCACCAATGCCGCTCGCCATCGGTTGGTGAATGAGTGCTTTTGCGTGGGGTAACGCATAGCGTTTGCCGGGCGCACCCGCGGCGAGAAGAATAGCTCCCATGCTATAAGCTCTACCTAAACACCATGTCTGCACATCCGCTTTGATATACTGCATCGTGTCATAGATTGCCAAACCGGCGGAAACAGAACCGCCAGGGGTGTTAATATAGAGCACTATGTCTGCATCCGGGTCCTTCCCCTCAAGGAAAAGCATCTGTGCAGTTACAATGTTCGCAATGACATCATCATCAATCGGTGTCCCGATCATGATAATTCGATCTTCAAGTAGACGAGAGTAGATATCGTATGAGCGTTCGCCTCGGCTGGTTTGTTCAACGACGATAGGTACAAGGTTCATATTTTTTAATAGCCATCAGCTGTCAGAGCGGATTTTTTCAAAAATCCTTTCAGCAGTCAGTAGAAGAGGTTTTCGTTTAAAAATACACTCTTCTTGCTGATGGCTGATTGCCGATTGCTGACTGCTATTCTTCAGGTAATTATGAGCGACTGCTTAGCCGATGCCCGACTAATCAGGAACTGATAGATTTTTTCGTGCTGTAACTGGCCCCGGAAATCCTCTAATCGGTTGCTTGACTTTAACAGAGAAGCATATTTTTGAGCATCTCGGTTTTGTTGCTCGGCAGCACGTCGAATCTCGTATTCCAATTCATCGTCGGATACGAAAATGCTTTCCTTCTCAGCAATAGTCTCGAAAATCCATGACTGTTTTGTCTGTTGAATGACATCCCGACGCAGTTCATCGGGCAGGGTATCCATGTTAATCCCGGCATCTTCGGGGCTTCTATGCTCATTTGACAGTTGCTGTTTGACGTTCTGAAGTGTCTGTTGTACGTATTGATCGACTAAGGGCTCTGGGATGGTAATTTCGGTCTTTTCGATGAGTTGCTCCAGCAATTCCCCTTTCTGCTTATCAACGTGTAGACTCGTCTCTTCCTCAACAAGGTTGTTCCATATCAACCCATAAAGTTGGGAGTAGTTCTCGTATCCGAGGTCTTTGGCAAATTCGTCATCTAAGGGTGGAAGATTTTTTTCGGTGATCGCGTGCAGCGTTATTTCGTATTGAGCAGATTTGCCTGCCAACTCAGGGACATTGTGGTCTTGTGGAAATTCAATATCTACGTTATTTGTATCCCCAATTTCCATCCCGAGTAACGCCTGTTCAAGTTTTTCGTGTATAGCCCCAGCACCGAGTTCTATATCAATGTCTTGCCGTGATTCGGCATCAATTCGATTTCCATCGAGTAAGCATTCCCAATCTATCCGAACACAATCTTTCTCTTGGACCGAACGTTCAACATCAAGCGGTTCATAGGTTGCGGATTGCGCTTGCAACCGTGTAATATAAACATCAACATCTTCACGGGGGACGTTAACAGGGTTTTTATCGGTTACGAGTTCTTCATAACTCGGAAGATTGATAGTGGGTCGAATGTCTACAGCGGCTGAGAACGTGAAAGGCTCGTTCTCTGTGACTTGCAATTCATCCAGAGGCGGTGTAAAAGTGGGTTGTGTAAGGGGGTTGAGCCGCTCGTTATAGATTGCATCTTCGTAGGCAGGAGCGACGAGATACCGAACAGCTTCGCTATTGACATACTCAGGGAATCGTGATTTGAGGATTGCTACAGGGACACGACCTTTCCGGAAACCCGGAATAGAGACTTGGCTACGTAACGACTCACAAGTTTCCGCTAGTGCTGCATTGACATCTTCAAAAGGAATCTCTATGTCCAAACGGACTCTTGTGGTGTCTAACCTTTCAATTTGAACTTTCAAGTTTTCTGTCCTCACGCCAGGCGTTCAAAGCCCGAATACTTTAAAGTCAGAACTCGCTTTTATGTTGTTTCGTATTGTCCCGTAGGTTTCCTCTATAGGCTTGCGCAAATTTTCCAGGATGTCAAGTAAAACGCTTTGGCAATTTGGGGGATTTACGAGCATCGCGCCGGACGCCAACTTTTTGCAAGTTGTTCAACCCTACCCTTATCGCCACCCTCAAGTACGATGATGGGCGAGGAGGGACTTGAACCCTCACGAGGCGTAACCCCAATAGATCCTAAGTCTATCCTGTCTACCAATTCCAGCACCCGCCCAAACCCGCTTTATGACAACTAAGGATGCGCCGTGAAGGAATCGAACCTTCAACCGCCTGATTAAGAGTCAGATGCTCTGCCAATTGAGCTAACGGCGCGCCTGCTGATTTTCTCTATTACCATAGACGCATTTTGTGAAGTACCACTCGCTAATTGTTAGGTGTACTTTCAAAGCGTACACCCAGCATCCAAAAAATATCCGCGTCCGGAGGGATTCGAACCCCCAACTTATAGTTCCGAAGACTATTGCTCTATCCATTGAACTACGGACGCATATTAAAGGTGGATGATGGGATTTGAACCCACGCCCACTTGATCCACAGTCAAGTGCTCTACCCCTGAGCTACATCCACCATGCTTCGATTCTTCATCGAGCAGTCTGAAAAGCACGCCTAGCAGGAGTCGAACCTGCAACCTACGGATTAGAAGTCCGTTGCTCTATCCAATTGAGCTATAGGCGCTCGTGCTACGAATTTTATTCGTTTCTGAATCGGGGCGAGAGGATTCGAACCTCCGACCTTCTGCTCCCAAAGCAGACGCGCTAGCCGGGCTGCGCTACGCCCCGAAATTCCCTATAATACAAACTTGCCAACAACAAAAATGCTGTCAGCAACTACGAGTGCAATATACGCTTGGAATCACACCTATATTTCTTCTCGGTGTTGTTTAAATTATACATCATTCTCTCGCGTTTGTCAAATTATAATAAAAAATTCTTGTCTTTTTTGCCAACCCATCTCATCGTGATATACGCCGTACTGAGGCAGGAAGTTTTGGGAAATAAATTGGAAAGATTCGGTAACTTGTGGCGTTTCCGCCTTGCCAATCCGAAAATTAATCCAATTTCCAAAAACGAAATCGTTATATTCCCCAAAATAACCGCTAAAATATTTTTTTCGTGAAACTTGTATAAACCTATTTACGATAATTATGTCAAACACTGCTAATAAACACTTTTTATGGCAACAAACACATAAAAAAGTTCAGGGGGAAACATGCGTTTAATTGAAGGGATATCCATTGGAATCTCCGCAATTCGCTCAAATAAAATGCGCTCGTTGCTGACAATGCTCGGTATTATCATTGGTATCGCAGCTGTGTTGGCAATGATAGCCATCGGTGATGGTGCTAAACAAATCGTGATTGAGGATGCACAGAAAATGGGTGGGGCAACCCGAATCACACTGTACCAGACATCCTACAAACGGGAAAATAACAGGTGGGTCCGTATCCGTAGCAATGAATATATGGAATATGAAGATGTATTGGCTATTGAGGCAGAGTGCCCATCCGTGAGTGCCGTCACGCCGAGAATCGCCGACTGGCGCGGGGTCCTGTTTCAGGGACCCGACGGCACTGAGACCCGTGGTGGTTATAACGGGGTAGACGCTAACTATACAATCGCAATGGATTGGGATATGAAAGCAGGGCGCTTCATCACAGACGAAGATGTCCAAAACGCAACAAAGATCTGTGTCCTCGGAGATGAAATGGCAACTGAATTGTTCGGCAATAAATCTCCGTTAGGCCAAGAAGTCAAAATCGTAAAAAAGATTAGTTACCGCGATCAATGGGGACGGCGAACGAGAAGGCGATCTACCGAACGTCTCACGGTTGTCGGCACACTCGCTCCGAGAGGGACAAGTTTTCAGTTTGGGTGGAGTTACGATAACCTCGCCTTTATCCCAGTATCAACTGTACAAGAACGTTTGACGGGTGATGATCGGGTTTGGAATATCATGGTTTTTGCGAATAATGTTGATGTTATCCCGAAAGCGATCGAAGAGGTGAGAACCGTCATCAGAAAACGGCACAATAACCAAGACGAATTCGTTAGAATTCGAGAGATGCGTGCAGGCATGGAACAGTTACAGAAAATCAGTAAGATGATTAAAATCGCGCTGGGTAGCATCGCGGGTTTCTCGCTCCTCGTCGGCGGTATCGGTATAATGAACATGATGTTAGTCGCTGTTACAGAGCGAACCCGTGAAATTGGGCTTCGAAAGGCGCTCGGTGCCAAATCCTTAGACATCTTAACTCAGTTCCTCATAGAGGCAGTTATAATGTGTGCTGTAGCCGGTGCAATCGGTATCGGCTTGGGGATCTTTGCTGGGGAAGGTATGGCAATGATCGCTGTTAAAATTGCTAAAATTGTTCCCGCTTGGCCCTCAGTTGTCTCTACGCAGTGGGTCATAATTTCGGTATCATTCTCCGCTGCAATCGGTATATTCTTTGGTATGTATCCGGCACTCAAAGCGTCAACCGTTCCACCGGTCGTAGCACTACGTAAAGATTAAAAGTGAGACTCTCTAACCAATATTTATTTCTGTAGGCGCGCCTTCTAAGCGCGCCTTTTCTTGTTTTAACCCACCCTATGTGCCTGCCACTTGTTAAGATTGCAATCAAATAATTTTTTTAATCCTTTTCCTCTGAAATTTTCCTCAAAAAGGATAAGTTTTGAAATTAATGCAACCTTTTCACCCTAAAATTGTATCTATAATAATACAGACTCTCAATTCATAGACATAAGGAAGGTCGGCACAAGACGTATCCCTACAAACTAACGCACGTTCTTATGCCTTCTTGAAACATTCAAAATTTTTAGTGGGAACTTGGGTTAATATACAACATCTGAAATTTAATTAGGAACCAATAAATACACACTTCACCATAAATTTGGAGGATAAAATGAACATAGTTGAGGGGGTGTCCGTCGGAATTTCTGCCATTCGTGGCAACAAACTGCGCTCGTTATTGACGACGCTTGGCATTATCATCGGTGTCGCTTCGGTGTTGGCGATGATAGCCATCGGTGATGGTGCCAAGGAGATCGTTCGGCAAGACGCACAGAAGTTAGGAGGGGCGAATCAGTTCTTTGTGTTCCGGACCTCGCACAAGCGTGTAAACAACCGATGGGTGCGTATCCGCAGCAACGAGTACCTGAAATATGAAGATATCTTGGCAATTGAGGCAGAATGTCCAACTGTCAGGGCGGTCACGCCGCAAATCTGGAACTGGGGAGGTGTGCTCATCCAAGCTTCAAATGGCACTGAAATCCGGGCAGGCTGGAACGGTGTAGATGCCACCTACGAAACCGCAATGGATTGGAACGTTAAAGAGGGACGTTTTATTACGGATGAAGATGTTAAAAACGCATCAAAAATCTGTGTGCTCGGAGTTGAGGTCGCGGCAGCGTTGTTCGGTGATGAATCTCCATTGGGACAGGAAATTAAGATCGCGCGAGAAAGCGACTATTACAACCGGTGGGGGCGAAAAGAAGGGCGGCGGTTCACGGAGCGATTCACGGTGGTTGGCACATTCACACCAAGAGGCACAAGTCTCCGATTTGGTGTTGGTTTCGACAATCTCGCTTTTATCCCTATATCAACCGTACAAGAACGCTTCACCGGCAATGACCAGATTCCAAACATCACTGTCTATGCACATACTGTCGAGGATGTTTCTAAGGCTGTTGAAGAGGTAAAAACTGTTATTCGGAAACGACACAGAAATCAAGACGATTTCATCAGAATCTTTGAAATGCACGCCGGCATGGCGCAGCTTGAGAAAATTAGTAAAGTCATAAAAATTACCTTAGGAAGCATCGCAGGATTTTCGCTCCTCGTGGGTGGGATCGGGATTATGAACATGATGTTAGTTGCTGTAAGTGAACGCACGCGCGAAATCGGACTTCGAAAAGCACTTGGCGCAAAACGTCTGGATATTCTGCTCCAATTTTTAATAGAGTTGGTTATAATGTGCGGTGTGGGCGGGGCAATCGGCGTTGGGTTGGGCATTCTTGCCGGTGAAGGTATGGCGATGCTCGCCGTCAAAATCGTTAAAATTGTTCCTGAATGGCCCGCTGTTATCTCCTGGCAGTGGATCCTGATGTCGGTGTCATTTTCTGCGGCAATCGGTATCTCGTTCGGGTTGTATCCGGCACTCAAAGCCTCCGCGCTTGCTCCGATTGAAGCACTCCGCAAGGATTAAACCAGAACGACTCCGTTAGTGTATGTTCTCGTAGGTGGGTTTGGAAGTTTCTTTGCCAATCGAATCCAACACCAAAATTCACAACAACAAACAATAAACCTATTTCACTTAATTGCGTCTAAATTTGACAGAGTCGTTAACCTTAATAAACGTTATATATCGAAATTTGGAAATCATCACTCTAAAAAAGAAAATGCTATGAAAAAAATCGAACTTTATTTACCCTTTCTTTGTCTAACGCATTAAGGATAGAAACACTTTATAATTTGGAGGCATGGTATGCGTATAGTTGAAGGGGTATCTGTTGGAATTTCTGCGATTCGTAGCAACAAACTGCGCTCCTTGTTGACGATGCTTGGCATTATTATCGGGGTTGCCTCGGTCTTGGCAATGATAGCCATCGGAGATGGAGCGAAGATGATTGTCCTGCAAGACGCACAGAAACTCGGGGGCGTGAACCAATTCACGATGTACCGAAGTAGCCATAAGCGGGTGAATAACCGTTGGATCCCGAATCGGAGCAACGAATATTTCGAGTACGAAGATGTATTGGCGATTGAGGCAGAATGTCCATCTGTCGAGTTAGTTGTGCCGCGGATCCCCGAATGGCGAGGTGTCCTTGTACAAGCCGCCGACGGGTCAGAACACCGGACAGGTTATAACGGCGTAAATGCATCGTTTTCGGAAGCAATGGATTGGGATATCCAGCAGGGGCGCTTTATTACAAACGAAGATATTGATAATGAAGCGAAAATTTGTGTGCTTGGTGCTGAAGTGACCACCGCCCTGTTCGGAAATAAGTCTCCTTTAGGAAAAGAGATTAAAATTGGCAAAGGTCCCGGGGGGCGTTTCGATCGGTATGGGAGAAAAGACCAAAAACGGATAACTGAACGTTTCACCGTTGTCGGCACAATGGAAACCAGAGGACGCAGCCTCCGGTTCGGCTGGAATTTGGATGACATGGTATTCATCCCGCTCACCACAGCACAGGAACGTTTCACCGGGAACGATAGAATCGTGATGCTCTCAGTCCACGCGAATACCGTTGAAGAGGTCCCGCAAGCAATTGAAGAGGTGAAAGTCGTCCTCCGAAAAATGCATAATGGTCAAGACGATTTCTTCTCGATCTGGGATATGCGCGAAGGCATGGCACAGTTGGACAAAATCAGCAAGGTCATAAAGATCGCATTAGGGAGTATCGCAGGATTTTCGCTCCTCGTCGGTGGGATCGGGATTATGAATATGATGCTGGTCGCTGTAACCGAACGCACCCGCGAGATCGGCTTACGAAAAGCGATCGGGGCGAAACGTATGGATATTCTGGTGCAGTTTTTAATAGAAGCAATTGCAATGTGTAGTGTAGGGGGCGCACTCGGTGTTGTATTGGGCTTGTTCGCTGGCGAAGGTATGGCGATGCTCGCTGTCAATATCGTCAAAATTGTTCCCGAATGGCCCTCGGTTATCTCCACTGAGTGGATATTAATTTCAGTGTCGTTTTCAGCAGTAATCGGTATATCTTTTGGGTTATACCCAGCAATCAAAGCCTCTGCACTCTCACCGATTGAGGCACTTAGGGCTGATTAGGGGGCAATTCACATGAATTTAATGGAATGTGTTATACTCGGGATCTCGAGTTTGCGGCGGAACCCACTCCGCTCAGCACTGACAATTTTAGGGATTATCGTCGGTGTAGGTTCTGTTGTCAGTATGGTATCCGTAGGTGATGGGTCGAGTGCCATGGTTTTACGTGAGATTGAACGGACGGGCGGCACGAAAATGATCGAAATCTATAAAGATGATTGGGACAAGCAGTCGGGCACCTTGAGCCGCGCCGCCGGATCTGCCGTACGTGGGAAAAGTCGATGGCAGAGAAACCGCGCCGAGGATTTGGAAACCGAAGACGCATTTGCCATTCTGGATAGAGCCAGAGGGATCGTCAATGTCGTCGCTGAAGATGACATGCCGGGTTGGAGCGTGAGTTATAAAGGGAGGACGAAAGAGTCGCGTATCGTTGCTTCAACTGCTGGATATGATCGATCGCATAACTGGTACCCATCAAATGGTAGATTCTTCACAGTGGATGAAGTAGAAGCTGCGAGTAGCGTCGCTGTTATCGGTTCCAAGGTTGCCGAAGAGGTGTTTCTCGACGAAGATCCGGTTGGCAAAGAGATCAAAGCATCGCGTCAGTCTTACTGGCGTGGCAGAAGAGGGCTGTATGAGGTGCGTCTAAAGGTGATTGGCGTTATGGAAGAGAAAGGCGATGCGATGGACACCTCTGGCTGGGATGACCGATTCGTTATCCCCATAACGACGCTACAACAACGTTTTAAAGGTAGGGATGACGTTGAACGTCTCCGCGTGGAAGCAGTGGATGTGGAAACGATTCCGATTGCTATAGCGGATGCGAAGCGAATCTTGGGAAGACAACATAACAACACAGGTGAAGAATATAACTATTGGACGGCTACAGAGGAATTAGCAACCGCCAGAAAAGTGGGTTTAGTGATGAAAGCACTCATGGGAGGTATCGCTGGCATTGCGCTTATGGTGGCTGGTATCGGTGTGATGAACATCATGCTCGTTTCTGTAACCGATCGGACAAAGGAAATCGGGCTCCGCAAAGCACTCGGTGCAACTCGAAACGATATTCTGGCACAGTTTCTGGTCGAAGCAGCCGTGCTCACCCTCTCCGGCGGAATTGTCGGCGCGATTGCAGGGGTGTTCATGGGGCAAGGAACAGCCGCTCTCATCTCCAGATTCGTTTGGGAGGGAAGTAACTGGCCCTCAGTGATTTCATTCGGAACAATGATTATCGCATTACTCGTTTCTGTAGCTATCGGTGTTTTCTTTGGGCTTTACCCCGCCAACAAGGCAGCTAAACTCACACCGGTTGAGGCACTCCGGTCCGATTAGTCTATTTGAGGAAGGGTTCTCGGTTCGCAGACTTCGTCTGCTTTCGGTTATCAATTATCGGTTACAAGAGAGTGTCGCTAAACGATACTCTCTTAACTCTCACTGCGAGACAAACCGAAAGGTTTTTCGCTGAAAAACCGCACCGACAACTGACAACTACTACAGGAGGGATTACCCTTGAAGAAAGTAATTATTGCTGCCGCCGTTGTTTTGGGACTCGTTGTTGCCATCGGTTGGGTCGTACTGGGCCGCGGGAAAAACGGGGCAGATCCATCTCTGGATAAGAAAATTGAGGTCGTTGAACGCGGTGATTTCCAAATGCGTATCAGTGCAACCGGCAACCTCGAACCACTCATTGACGTAGAGATAAAATCCAATGTGGAGGGCGAAATCATTAGACTCCACGTTCAAAACAGCGATAGGGTTGAAAAAGACCAAATACTCCTCGAACTCGATCCGGAACTCTATCAAGAGGGGACAAAACAGGCGCAAGCGGATGTCGCAGCTGCCAAAGCGCAAGTTAGGCAAGCAGAATTAAACATCGAACTCAAAAACGAGCGACTTGATAGCCAACTCACGCAGGCTGACGCAGATCTAAAAATCGCGCAAGCGAATCTTGAGACCACTCAAGCCACAACTATCACACAGGTCAGTCAAGCGGAAACAAACGTCCAGACCACTAAGAACTCACTTGCACAGGATAGAATTGCTCTGGATCAAGCCAACATCGCGCTCGAACAGGCAAAAATCACATTATCTGAACACGAAGCATCGCTCAGATCCGCAAAGGTTTCCTTAGATAACGCAAAATCAGAACTCGATCGGAATACGGAACTCTTTGAAAAGGGACTGGTTTCCAAAAAGGCATTGGAAGACGCGCAAGCGCAGCACGCCACTGCGGAGGTCCAACACGAAAATGCCACGACACGGGTGGAATCACAGGGACAAGCCATCACATCGCAGGAGCGAACGATAAACACACGCGAGACTGCCATTGTAACACGTGAGGCAATATTGGCAAACGAGGAACGAAACCTCGAAAACCTGAAAAAAATGCGGAAGAAAGCAGAGGAAGAAGCACAACTTCGTGTCGACAATTCCCAAACTCGGTTGGAGGAGCTGATATCGACTTTCGACAATGAAAAATTGTTGACGCAGCAATCCAGAGTGAGTGCGGAAGCGAATCAACTTCGGAGGGAAAGTAATCTAAAAAATGAAGAAGAACGGCTTGATTGGACGACAATCAGGGCACCCATGGCTGGAATCGTCACGCTCCTTGAATTGGAAGAAGGGGAAATCGTGACTTCTGGACGCTCCGCTTTCTCGCAAAGTCCGCCTATTATGACGATTGTTGATCCTTCCAAAATGGTCGTTAAAACCTTCATCAATGAAGTCGATATGGAGCGTCTCCGGCTTGATCAACGTGCAGAAATCAAAGTGGATGCCTACCAAACAAAAACATACGACGGAACAGTCTATGAGATTTCACCGAGTGGGCAAGAACAAGATAACATCATTTCGTTTGAGGTAATGATAGAGGTCAATGGTTCCCCAGAAGAGCTTCGTCCGGGGATGAGCGCCGATGTTGACATCATTACCTACGAGGAAAAGGGTGTCCTGTTGCTACCGATTGACGCACTTGTGAATGAGCCTTCGGCGACTGTCGTCGCCCAAGTTGATGATACCAAACCTTACAAGGTAAATCAACCGATTGAAGTCCAGACGATCAGCGAGAAAATCTTCAGAGGCACTGTGGCAAATGTTGGTGCCAACGATGTCACCATTAGCCTCGATAGTTCGCAACGCGGGATTCGTCCCGGTCCAACGACGTTGTCTCTGTTAGTGAAAGGGAAAAAGAAAGCGGACGGTGTACGTGCCACAATTAATATGTCGAAGGGAAAATCCGTTATGCTTGATGACGGTAGTAGCAAAGGCAGCCGTACAGAGGTCGAGACGGGCATGCAGAACGAAACACACGTGATTGTCAAAAGCGGACTCAAGGCAAGCGACCGCGTTGTTCTGCAGCAACGGAAACCGCCGCAAGGTGGATTTGGTAGATAGAGAAAGGTATCTGTTGCTTCGATCTTCAGATCGAGGCACATACTATAGTTGGATTATCTGGCTGTCGTAGGCGAGGTAGGCGTTGTCTGGGAGTTCAATATCCATCTCTTCACACTGCTCCGGGAAATACCGATGATCCAGCCGGTGCATAATATGCGTAAAATAGGTCTCCCGCGGTTTTAAAGCGGCACTGATCTCCAACGCTTCACCCACTGAAAGATGCGTTGGATGTCTCGGATTAAAACTTAGCGCATCAATCACCAGCACTTCAATCCCATTCAGTAGGTCTTGCGACGCCTTCGGCAATCGCTTCACATCTGGCAGATACCCGAAATCGTCGATCCGGTAACCGTACGTCGGAACGTTCCCGTGTTCTACTGGAATCGACATAATATCGAATCCATGCAACTCCAATTTCTCTTTTTCTTCAATCACATTCGGTAGCAGATGGCCGACACCACCACCTTGGAACGTCTCCTTTGTGAACATATAATCGAAGTTACGTTGTAAGATGTTCATCGTTTGTTCGGGACCGTAGACAGGCATATCCATCTGCTGTTTTCGACATGGCATTACAATATCGTTCGTTCCACTGACATGATCAGCATGGGAATGCGTGAAGATAACCGCATCTATCCTGTCAATCCTGTTTCGGACGATCTGATCCATAAAGTTGGGTCCGAGGTCGAATTGGAGGTGCTTCCCGTCTTTCTCAACATGGATTGATGAACGGGTTCGGTAGTTTTTCGAGTTGACATCCCGCGCGTCTTCGCAGGTTTCACAGTCACACAGATACTCAGGAACACCTGTTGAGGTGCCGGAGCCTAAAATCGTAATTTTCATTTTTTAATTTATTACTCCTGGGCGTTGCTCCAAATGTAAAGCAAAGACAAATTATGCCATTTAAGGCATAATTTCATTACGCAACGATCTTCGGTGAAGTCAGAAACCTTTGAACCCCTAGAGCCAGTTGGAATTAACCAAGAACCCCTGCGAAACATTGTCCTGCAAGTCTCTATAGGCTTGCACAGGGAGCAGTGAACAGATACCCATGGTTAGAAAAATGACTAAACTTACGTCCCAAGAATGCCTCGCACTGGCTGACTTCCTCGGTGATACACCGATAACGGTTATTCCCGCGGCTCGCTTGAAACAAGGGATGTGCGATGCCTACATCGCTGGCACACTCTCGGACATTGATGCCGCCCTCATCTTCGACGCGTATTGTCCAGAGGAACCATCCGCTTTCGGCACCGATGCCGATGCCCTGTGGCAACTGTTGAAAGCCACCGATGGATGGAGTTGTATTAACGTGGATGCCGCGTGTGCGAAGCCCCTTGGCACACTGATTGAAACTGACACCGGCACATCCGTGCGTTATTACGCTGATGTCTATCATGCCCTCTTAGAGCCTGCTCATTCCTATCTGAACGACGTGGTTTGTCTTTTGACCTTAGAAGATGTTGAACGCTTAGCGAGAGCTCCCACAGAAGTTCAAGGCAACGGTTACAAAACACATGAAGCGATGGTAACAGATGGCATCGCTGCGGGAGCCGTTGTAGACGACAATATCGTCGCTATCGCACATACCTATGCAGAGACCGACCTGCATGCTGACATCGGGGTTTCTACAATAGAAGCGTGGCGCGAAAGAGGTTTTGCTACCGCCGCGGCATCACTTGTCGCTCAGGAGATTCAGGCAAAAGGCAAAGTGCCCGCTTGGAGTTGCGGTGCAGACAACACCGCTTCACTTCGGGTAGCGCAAAAATTGGGCTTCACTGAAGTGGCACGACGCGTCTATGTCATCCCTATTTCTAACGATTAATGCTGAATTATCGCTCTGTTGTTGAGACAGGTGTACAATTGTTTAAAAAACCTTTCATAACCTGAAATAGGTCTTTTAACAATTTTAGATCGTTGCGGACAACGGACGCAACGCTCATATTTAATCGTTAAGGAATCGTTGTGGACAACGGACGCAACGCTCATATTTGATCGTTAAAGAGATCCGAGGGCGTCATCCACTTTGTTGATCGCCGCTGCCATCAATCGCGCATGCTCTTCTTGCATATTCACGTTAAACCCAAACCGTAGCGCACGACCGAGAATCGACAAGGTTTGCGGACACATATCCCGTGAGTATTCAACATCTCCCTTGTAGCGCGGATCCTTCCACGGATACCCAGAGGCGTCTGGCGAATGCTTGAAGAGTATGGAATCCCAGTAGGTATAGATATGCCGGTCGGGGAACCCTTCATTGTAGGCAGTGCCTGCGTTCAACCCTTCTGCTTTGAGCGCATCGGCGTACTTTTTAGCGAGTTCCACATCACGCACGATAATCGCCGCACTGATACCACACTCACCCGCCGGATCATCCACGTGTTGACGGATATAACCTTTCGGGTCCTCAGCGAGTTCCGCCGTGAACGCTTTTTTCAGTCGGCGTGTGTGTCCCAAGATGTCCTCTAACTTTGAGAGTTGCACACGTGCGATCGCTCCCAAAATTTCACTCGTTCGGTAGCACTGTCGAGAAAAGGGTTTGTTCTGCCATTCAGAATCGCTCATCCACATCGGCAACCCGGGTTCCGCTGCGAAGGCTGCGCGTTCATAGACATCGTAGTCATCGCTGAAGACGAGTCCACCCTCTCCGCAAGAGATGACCTTGTAGTAGTTAAGGCTCCACGCACCTGCGTGTCCCCACGTTCCGGCGTATTGCCCCTTATACTGTCCGCCGACACACTGACAGCAATCCTCAACAACCAAAAGATTATGCTTCTGCGCCAGTTCAACAATCGCCTCAAGCCGACACGGTACGCCCTGCATGTGTACCGGTAAGATAGCTTTCGTATGTGGTGTAATTTTCCGTTCCACATCGGCGACATCCAAGCCGAGTGACTCGTCGATTTCCGCTATCACTGGAATCGCACCGACACCCACGATAGCCGCGGCAGTTGCGATAAAGGTGTAGCCCGGAACTATCACTTCATCCCCCGGTCCGATACCGACCCCAGTCAAGGCACAAATGATCGCGGAAGTGCCGGAGTTCACCATCAAGGCGTGTTTTGCTCCGAGGTATCCTGCTGCTTCCTTCTCAAAGCTGGCTACATTTGAATCCTCAACGAACCGAAACAGTTTCCCACTGCGCAAGACCTCAGTCACAGCATTAATCTCACGTTCATCTATTACACTGGGCCCGTGCATTCCGCCGGGTATAGGATCTGCGATAACGGGCGTTCCGCCATCTATTGCTAAACGTGTTGGCATTTTTTCTCCTCCACAAGTCTTAGGACGTAGTTTGCAACCTCACCAAGAAAAATGCGAAATATGGTGATACTTTATCAGATGCATCCGTTTTTGTCAATCATTCTTTTACAACATGCAGAGTCATTCAATTCTCCAATAATTAACCCAACTTGCTACTAACGGGTTTTGCCTGTTTGAAGAACCCTTGGCAGCACCTTTCTTCACCCCAGCGGGGTGATATGTCTATAGAAAATCGTGTGCTCAACCTCTTGCACTCCAGCGGAGTGCTATGTTCATAGGTAGGTGGCAACTTAGGTTAATTATGAAAATTTTTCGTTTGGGATGCACCCTTTTCCATCAAACCTGTGTCTTTAACTTATAAAGGAAGGGGAAGGAGGCTCTCAAATTAAAATGGCAAGAAATACATTACGTGGTGATTACAGTGAAATCATCGGCGACAGTCCGCAGATGTTTGAAGTCCTACAACAAATTGAGTGCTTCGCAGCGACACCCATGAGGGTGCTTATTTCTGGCGAGACAGGGACGGGCAAAGGAGTCGTTGCCCGCGCCTTGCACAAGAACAGTGGCAGATCCGGAGAGATGGTTTCTGTCAACTGTGCAGCGATACCCGAGGCATTGCTGGAGAGTGCGTTGTTTGGACATGAGAAAGGTGCGTTTACAGGTGCCGATACACGGCATATCGGTAAGTTTGAAAGGGCACATCAGGGAACGCTGTTCCTTGATGAAATCTCGGAGATGCCGCTTTCGCTGCAACCGAAGTTGTTACATGCGATTGAGGCAAATGAGATTGAGCGCGTCGGTGGTGAAAAATCAATTCCAGTGGATGTCCGAATTGTAACCGCTACCAATAAAGATATTGGGCAAGCCGTTAGAGATGGGTGGTTTCGTGGAGATCTCTACTATCGGTTGGATGTTGCCTCTATTTCCCTACCGCCGCTGGCAGAACGACAGGAGGATATTGAAGCGTTAGTAGCACACTTTCTGAAAAAACATCGCGGGTCCTATGGATCGGAAGTTCCGCAAATCGCCCCAAGTACATGGGTTTTCCTCAAAAGCTATCCCTGGCCCGGAAATGTGCGAGAGTTGGAAAATGTGATTGAACGTGCCGCTTACCTCGCCAGTGGGCAGACGCTTTTACTGGAACACCTACCGGAAGAGCTTCGGACGTATCAAAACGGTCTTGTGAATATCCGTGAAAGACCGTCTATCTCTGAAAATGGTCAAAGCGTTGACATTCCACTCGGCACGCCGCTTGAAGTGGTGGAAGAAATGTTCGTCCGTCAAACGTTAGCACGGCTCGACGGGGATCGGATAGAAACTGCGGCGGTATTAGGGATTAGCGTCCGAACGTTGCAAAGGAAGTTGAAAAAGTATGATATTTAGGAGATACTTGCTCTTGGGCGTAGGGTCTTGTTTGGTATTTTCACCGTGTTAGAGAGAGGAGCAAATATTTTTGCGCTGCTTGTGTCAAGAGTGTCGTGTTCCGTCAGAAATGTCATGTTGCGTCAAAACTGTCGTAGTTGGAAATTGCACTAAATGCATGGTAATAAGGATCGGATGTCAAGGTCTCCATAAGGTTTCAAAGGTTTAGGCACACCTAAGAAGGAGATTTATTGATTTCCGCTGTTCATTGCCTTCCGCTGAAAATGGCGAAAAATAGCAATAAAAGGGTAAGCTAAACAATAAAGAGTAAAAAATACTTTTGACCGCAAGGGTAAAAAAGTGGAAAACTATAGACATGCTCTCGCATTTCCTCGTGTAAAACGCTGGATAAAAAGGGTCATCAGTAACCGAAAAGACCTTGTACACCTACTTGTGCTCGCGCTTCTGGTACTTCAGTTAGGAAAGGGTATTTACTGGCAACGTATGAAATCGCCTTGTTTTGACGAACCACTGCATATCCGATTAGGATTGGAGTATTGGAAACAGCAGGAGTATGGCTATGGTTTCACCAACCCGACCTTACCGCAACGGATTATAGCCTTGCCCCAGGTCCTTCTCGACCCAGACGGTACTATCTTTCAGTTATGGTTAGGGCCAGGGAGAATTCCTGTCCTTATTCAGATGGTCCTGTTAGGAGGTGTGCTATTCGTTTGGATCCGGGGCAGAGCAGGGGATAGTGGTGCTCTCATTGCTCTGGTATTATACGCCTTTTGCCCAAATATACTGGCGCATGGCAGTATTGCTGGGACAGATATGCCGGCAGCAGCAGCCTTTTTTATCAGCTTGATCTGTTATATTGCTTTGATGCGACAAATCACTTTAATCCGACTCGTGGCAGCTGGCAGTGCCTTAGCGGTGCTGTTTACCACAAAATTGGTCGCTTTTTTCCTGCTACCGACTTTGTTAGCACTTGGGATTTTTCGGAGCATTGACGTTTGGCCTCTACATGTGTTTGGAAAATCACTCACTGGGATATGGCAAAAGAGCTTGGCTCTAATGGTGCTTCTGTTAATCTTAGGGGGCTGCGTCGTGGGGGCGATTTGGGGAGTCTATGGATTTCAGTACCGAGATAGTCGCGGGGACGAGCACTCGTCCTGGGACCAACTGGAAACAACAGATATAAGTGCCCCTTTACGTTGGGCAGCGACGCACAGAGTCTTGCCTGAGGGGTATTTGGTTGCTATCCACCTGATGTCAACAGTGGAAAATACGGGCTACCTCAGGGGCGAAACCAGCTATGACGGCTGGTGGTGGTACTTCCCCTACGCCTTACTTGTGAAAACTCCGATTCCAACTCTATTTTGCTTCTTATTTAGCATCGGAGCAGTTGTTGTGCAATTGAGTCGGTTTCGTGACGAATCATCTGTCTCGCTTGACATCCCAAAGGATGTGTTAGAGTGGATAGGCTTGACCTTTTCTGTTTTTTGTTATCTGGGCATATCCATGATTTCTTCCTATAATGTCGGTGTCCGTCTCATGCTTCCGATTTATCCGTGTTTGATTGCCTTGGTGGGATTAATCGTGCCATACTTGAAAAAAAATCAAATTTTTCGATACACGATCTGCGTACTCCTCGCATGGTTGGGGTTGACTTTTGTTTATCAGAGTCAAGACCCTGTGGGCTATTTCAATGAATTCGCTGGGGGGTCAAAGAATGGATACAAGCACCTCGTTGACTCAAACTTGGATTGGGGGCAAGACCTGCCACTTCTGGTGGAGTATCTTGAAGGGCAAGAAGATCAAGAGATCTGGCTGGAGTACTTCGGAGCCCTTTACCCCTCTCTTTATGATATCAACTTTCGAGGTATCGTCTCACCTTATGCTCAGCCGCAATCAACCGACGTTGTTTTAGAACCTCTCTCGGGTGGACTCTATGTCGTGAGTCTAACCCATTTGTTTGGCGGGTATATTCTTGATGATCGCTCCCGTTATCCAATGGACACCGAGCAGTGGCTGACCCTACATCGCAAAGTCAGTTTGTATGACCAAGGACTTCTGGAACCAGAAGCTGAGAACCTTTACAAAACCACCTATGGTGCTTCTCCCACAAAGCAAGAACTCCTCACGTTAAGAGGTTTTCAAGGAATCGCTTTGCTGAATCGCCTAAAAAAAACGGAACCCGATGATAGAATTGGCTATACAATGTTTGTTTATCAATTAAGTGATGAGGACATAGCAATTTTGACATCCCCTTAAATGTCAAAATTGTTTATCAATCTTCCCGCCCAGACCCCATGCTTTAGCTTGCGGTATGTAGGCGGGCGTTGTGTTTTGTCGTAAAAAAAGATTTGACATTTGGTCTAATAAGAATATCAGGTTGGCAGACATACACAGCGTAGTCGCAAGGCTACGTGTCTGCCTCCCACTGTGTAGGGGATAAATATCTGATACCTGATAGACCATGAAGACCTATAAATATAAGTTTGGTGATCAATCCAATTGTATTAGACTTGGCAACTTGCTTGACGATATGTGGCATTCCGACACAACTCAGAGACCCCTCAAAATACGTCTCTTCTCATCGTCATAAGCCGCAACAACCGGTGCTGAGATCTTTACCCGCTCCACTCGAAAACTTTGTTTTTTTACAGAGAAACTCTTCTATACAAGGAACATATCATGAAAGTAATCTTTCCATTCGCAGGACGCCTGCCGTGTTTAACACGGTGTATGCATCACACACTCGAACCAACTCTTGAGCGGAATGCACAACCAATACTCGCGCATCTACTCGAACCATTGTGTAGACTCCCGGTGTCCGAGTTTATTTTTGTTGTCAATCGTCAGGAGGATAAGATTCGATCCTACGTGAATGCAAACTATACGGACATGCCGGTTTCTTTCGTTAAACACAGAGAGCAGAAGGGGTTAGGGTATACCGTCTCACTCCTAACCGATTACGTTTCCAGAGAGCCAATGCTCATTGTGGATGCCGACGCCATACTGAACATCGACTGGGCATCATTCACCCAAAGCAAGTACTCAACGATTGCCGTTCGGCGCATCATCGACGAAAGACCCTACGGGGTCGTGGAGCTACGAGAGGGAAGTGTTGGGTGCTTTATCCAGAAGCCACGACGGACGGATTTGGCGATCGCAGGATGTTACTTCATTCGCGAGAGTAGAATGCTATTTCAATGTCTACATGACTTAATTCGAACAGAACGGCGGCGGAACGGAGAATATCAACTCACAGATGCCCTCCAGCAGATGATAGAGCACGGCGTAGAGATGCAGATTCAAGAGGTCAAATTAGCATATCCAGAAAATACGTATGAACTGAACAACTTGTTCGACACAGACCTCGGACCTTCAACAGTGTAGTCGCTAATCTAAAAAGATCCTATTAGGCTCGCATAATTTTTTTACAAATAATGCACCCTTAATGCTGTCAAACCGTGTCCTTAATTTTGAGAACGGAAGAAGAATGCTACAAAGACTATTAAAATCGTATCCACATCTGCTTGCAGTTTTCTGTTTTTTGATGCTCACTGTCGTCATGACCTGGCCCATTACCGCGCGTCTGAGCACCCATGTTACTCCGGGGCAGCAACGAGTGATGACGGTTCCTTATCTTAACCTTTGGACATTGGCATGGAATCATCATTGGTTAAAAGGACACGCTGAGAGTTATTGGGACGCGAATCTTTACTACCCATCTCAGAAAACTCTCGCTTATTCAGAACCTCAATTCGGACTGGGCTTAATAACTGTTCCTTTAGTCTATCTCGGTGCTAATACAGTTTTTATATATAATTTAATCCTGCTTTTGTACGTCTGGGGGGCAGGGATGGCTGTTTATGCCCTCTGTTGGTATCTTTTTGGGACATTAGAGCAGAAGAAGTCTGAATCCAATCTCCCGCCTAACAACCGATGGGCAGCGTCTGTCACTGCGGGGATCCTATACGGTTTTCATTTCTACACGTTTGCAGAATTAGGAGTTCTACAGTTGCTTGCTCTGCTTTTCCCTGCCCTCACCTTTTTAGGACTTCATCGCTTTCTCGACAGAAACAAATGGAGTGATGCCCTCCTTTTCTGCTTTGGGTTCCTTGGGTGCTGGTACACCTGTGCCTACTATGGACTCTTTCTTAGCGTCTTTGTCTGCTGCTTCGCCTTGAAATTTGGGTATCGAAAAGTATTAGCCATGGACTGGCAGTGCTTGGTCCGAGGTATGGTGACAGCAGGCGTGACGCTCGTATGTTTAGTCCCCCTTTTTGTAGGTATGCTATCTGCAAAAACTGCAATGGAACTGTCACGATCCAAATTAATTGTTCGCCAGTTATCGACTGGACTTTCGGATTACCTAAGAATACCCGGAAACACTTGGCTTTACGGGGAACTTTTAGACGTAGGTAGTTCCGAATGGGGCAGATTTCTCGGAATGTCGCTCCTCATCCTTGCATCGATAGGGGCAACAGCCGTTTTTAAAACAAGACTTCCTAAAATAAGCACAGCCCTCCGCTTAGTCGACAGCGGAATAAAGCAACAAAAACAGGAAGCATTATTCCCAAAACGTTACGGTCTTTTTTACCTCTCTATGGCTGGATTCGCTTTCTGGCTCTCCTTTGGCATGGCATTAACCCCGCCACATGTCGAAGATTTAGGGGTATATCGTATCATCGCATGGCTATCTCCTTACAACCTCCTTTATCAATTTGTTCCTGGCTTTTCTGCCATCAGGGCCCCGTATCGTATCATTATTTTCTGTATCTTATTTCTCTCTGTACTCGCAGGATGGGGAGTACTTTGGCTATCTCAACGTGTCGGTGTGCGGTGGCGTCGGGTTATCAGTCCCTTCATACTAATGGTTGTGCTTTTGGAGGTCTGGCCCCTTCCGGCGCGTCTCGCTAGGGTACCAAGGCGCGTAGAGGAACTCCCGCCGATCTACCAGCATGTCAAAGAACTGCCCACCGAAGCAACTTTGATTGAGCTACCTTTAGGGAGAGGACCTTCAGAACGAGAGTTAGAAACAGAGGCACAAGCTCTATATTACAGCACATTCCATTGGCACCCGATTGTTAATGGCTATTCAGGCTTTACGCCTCGCGCGAAGATAGAACTCAGCTATGTGATTGCCGAATCTGATCCAGAAACAGTGATATCCGCGCTCAAAAGCTTCGGGGTCCAATATATTTTAGCACACGAAGATAAACTCAACGAAGACGAAAAAAAGAAACTGCGCTTTCTGGAAGGGAAAGAGGTAATCCTGATTGCGCGTGAAGGCACAGATATACTTTACAAAGTAAACTATAATTCTATGGAAGTGAAAAACTCCTTACCCCCCGTTGCGGCATTGACGTTCTATGAAAGTCTTAACGCACCCGACCATGTCACCCTCTGCCTCTATTATCAATTAGATGAAAATCAGTGTGAACTGACCACACCCTGGAACCGCAGCATTGCATATGACGTGACTTGGTATTCCAAGTCAAAACCGAGTGAAAAGGTGCTTGTTAGCACAAATGCCTATGGTGATAGTAAGCTGCTAACCCGAACACTCAACGCTATAGAAATGGACCTGCCGATGCCACCAGCAGGAGAATACAAAGTCAGTGTGCAACAACATGGAGCACCAGAGTCCCCCGTAATGAACGGATTTTGTCGTATACACGAAAGCGATTTCGTCAGTTTTGAGCCAATATTATGAAAAATCGCCTGTTACCCCTCATCGCTTTTTGCATTATAGGACTATTGACATTTGGGATATTCCTCGATTTGAAAAAGAAGTGGAAAGTTGTATCCACTATTCACACTATCGTCAGCAATGCCCCCCTTCACACAAGGTGTCTCTTCATTTCGCCAGCACAACTGGGTGTTCAAGCGTGGGACCTCGGAGATTTTGCGGCGTATCAACTCAAAACAAATATCGTTAGCAAACAAATCAGCTATCATGTGGCTGGAAATAAGAAAACGCATTCTTCCGACAAGTTTTGGTTAAAAATAGAGGGGTTAGCACGTTTCAATGAAGTGGATGTTGACTTCTGGCACCTTCTGAGTGTGAATTCTCTCCTGCCTGAAAGTGAGAGTGATACTCTTATTTTTCCCCGCAAAGCCGCTCCATTTTTTGGCCAACAGCATCGCTATACTCCGTATCCAGTGCTTCTTACCCCTGCTGGAGAGGTAAACGTGAAAACCTCGAGTGGTATCTTCAAGTGTCAGCACTACTTTGCCTACTTACTTGCTCCTGATGGGAGCAGAGAACCCCTCTTGGAACTATGGTCAAACAGTTCTGTCCGACCCCTGGGCATCGTACGCGCCCGTTGGCGGGATGAAGTGCTTGAATTAGTTCACAGATAGCATCAACCTTCATATTAGATTCCAGAGGTGCTATCAAAAACCAGTATATGACTTCATACACCCGGAAAAATGTTTTTGCGGTGCCTGTGTCAGAACTGTCGTGAGGCGTCAAAACTGTCGTGAGGCGTCAAAACTGTCGTAGTTGGAAATTTCTCTGAACGCTTGGTACTCGGAGGAAAATGGTAGAGAATCTCAACGATTTCAAGGACTTTGAAACAAATATTGTGTTTTCTTAAGAGCATTGGCATGAAACTTGCTTAAACTTATATGTTTCAATGTGAGTTTTGGCTCAAACGTGTTGGTTTCCATACCGAACTCACATTAAAAAATTGGCTGTTTTCGTCCTTTTGACGGAATAGTTATGAATGCATTTTGTGAAACTTTCAGGTTAGCACTTAGTATTGAATGAATACATGGGGACTGCCAACAACTGCGATAGACCTTACGCTTTGTCGTTCCAAAGCAATCCCTATAAAATAAGGGAGAATTTTGATAATGAAGATGTCTTTATGCAAGCGAAATCTTGCCGGACTATTTGTTGCTCTACTAATAGTCATGGGGCTCACTTCCTCATTTCTAATGGTAATGTCGACTGAAGAAGCAGAAGCAGGAAAATATCATCTATGCAACTGCAAGACAGAAATTTCGATTTGGCCTCCTGGTTTCAAGATAGTATGTGAGGTGCAAACACATTACCATTGGAGTTCCCATCCGCCAGCACCGTGTCCAACATCATAACTCATTAGGTTTGTCACACCGAGGATATTTATATCTTCCTTGTGACAAACCCCGTCAATGAAAGTATGCCGAACATATTGCTTTTTACGAGTTAGAGGGCACACAGTTGGTATCCACAGCTACAATGACTGAGGATTCCGATTCTCTTGAACTCGAGTTTAATTTTAACTTGAAACCAAAGGAATAAATTCAACATGCGCAGCGTATCTCGCTTTCTTCAAGGTGCCCTTATCCTAACGATCCTCATCTGTGTGGGCATCTATTTCTACATTCAGTGGGACCAAAAAAAGTTTGAAGAATCACTTCCAAAGGCTCCCCCTGTCGCTTCTACTCACGAGAAATCTCTCGTCGCGCAAGAAGATATCCAAGAGATACACACCGAAACGACAGAAGCCGGTGGAGAACGCATCAATTATGATGTCCCCGCCCCCTCAGCAACATCCCCGCCCGATGCGTCAGATGTTACTGAAGAATTAGACCTCACCCCGGATACCATCGACCTAGACTACTCGTACTTGAAACCGATCGGCTTGTTTTTCGATGAGATTCTTGAAGAAATCGAGGATTCTCTTCAAGTGGAAGAAACTACAGATCCTTCTAATTCGGGAGACCCTGATGCCGCCAAGGTGGTAAAAATCGGATGGGGAAATTTTTGTCTTATTTTGAAGATCCACGAGAACTAAAAAGGAAAAAACAATGCACTTTCTAAGAATCGTCCTCTGTTTATTGCTATTCGGAGTGGGGATGACGACTTTCGCGGATACGTCCGTGAGTGAGACATCCACCGCAAATACGGCTACTCCCGCTCATGATACCAAACCGGAAATGATTGTTCAATGGGAACAACACCTCGATACGTTTGAGGAGCTCATCACGACCGACTCGGAGGCCGCTGTTGCCGAACTTGATACGGTTGCAAAACTGCTCTTCGAGACACATACCGCTGTTGATGAGTGGAAAGATCTCTACTTACGATTAAGTCGGGACAAGAAGGGGAGCGTTATCGACATGAAACGCGCTGCAGAACTTCTCATCGAAATGTTTGCCGACATTGATGCCGAGAAGTTCAAGGCACAAATACAACGCTATCAGAAGAGAATTAAGTATTACAACAGTCTTGCCGAAGATTACGAAAAACAGGGGATGAACCTTGAAGATGTTAAAGTCGAGGCCGATCGCTTTCAAGTACGAGAAGTCTGGATGGATGACATTGAAGCCCTTGAAAAGCACATTAACGCCTTTACCGCTCTTCTACCAACAGACCCAAAAGCCGCCCGTGCCGAACTTGATGCGTTTGCAAAGGTTCAATTTGGCGAACATCCGCTCGTCAAGGAATGGACGGATATCATCTTTCAGATGAGTTGTGATGGCAAAGGTCTACTTCCTGACTATTTAAAGATGGTAGAATTACAACTCCAGATGTACAGAGATGTTAATCCTCGAAAGTATACCGAACATATTGCTGTTTACGAGTCGGGGCTCACTCAGTTAAAATCAACAGCTACAATGACTGAGGATTCCGATTCTCTTGAACTCGAGTTTAATTTTAACTTGAAACCAAAGGAATAAATTCAACATGCGCAGCGTATCTCGCTTTCTTCAAGGTGCCCTTATCCTAACGATCCTCATCTGTGTGGGCATCTATTTCTACATTCAGTGGGACCAAAAAAAGTTTGAAGAATCACTTCCAAAGGCTCCCCCTGTCGCTTCTACTCACGAGAAATCTCTCGTCGCGCAAGAAGATATCCAAGAGATACACACCGAAACGACAGAAGCCGGTGGAGAACGCATCAATTATGATGTCCCCGCCCCCTCAGCAACATCCCCGCCCGATGCGTCAGATGTTACTGAAGAATTAGACCCCACCCCAGATACCGTTGACTTGTTTTTCGAGGAGTTTCTTCAAGAAACAGATACAAATGCATCTGAATCTATAGGTATTTCTGACTCTGTGGAAGAAACTACAGATCCTTTGAATTCGGGAGATCCTTATGACCAAGAGGTGGTAAAAATCGGATTTGAAGATTACAACGCTTATCTTTCCAGCGATCCCGAGTATGCGTACCAACGCTTAGACGATGCTTTCCGAGAACAATATGGTGATTCTCCACACGTCGATACCCTCGTTGAAGGCATCAGAAAATCAAATGATCGGACCCTAACGGTTGATGCGGCAATTGAGATGACAAATGCTGTGTTAAACCTCATGCCACCTGATGAGCCAGAAGAAGTCATCAGTCAGCTTTCGACGAGAATTGAATTTCTACAAGAACTCAAGGCGTTAGAAGATGAAGGTGAGACAATAGAACTCATCTATAACTACCGCATAGGTGATTAAGAATGAAACACATTTTTTTTATTTTTTGTATAGTCAGTCTTACCGCTGGACTCGGCTTTTACGTTCATCAAAACCATACCGCAGCCTCAAATGTGATGCGATCCGATCACCCCCAGGGTGTTGACCAAGCCGAAGAAGAACGTGCCAAAGAACGAAACTCGACAGAAACCCGACAAGCAGAAGTTTCTGAAGTCTCTGTCGGCACGCCCATAACTACTGAGAAAAAACCGTGTGGGTGCTGTACAGACGGATTGGAAATAATAAGACAGAGACGTAAGGAATTGGAAATGTGGGCGCGGGAGATGGTGAAGGTCCATGGATATGAAGAAGGGATGAAACGCGTCACCGCGAAATCATCAACGTTAGCTAACCGGGTACAGCGCCTCCTTGAGAAAGAGAAAGTCGCTGCCACACCAGGGACCACAGCCAGCAGGCAATGAAAACGCATTCGCTGTTCTTTGTGTTCATTCTTTGTCTTATTATCGCGCCGGCTCGCCTTTTCACTTTAGACGCGCATTGGGCTAGCGATGAAAGCACTTGGTTATACCGAAGCGCAGTGTTTATGGGGCTGGTGGAATCCGGTGAGTTTCAGGAGACCCTCGTCACACACCATCCGGGGGTTACCACGATGTGGTTAGCGGGTATCCGAAGGGCTTTCGGGAACCGAGAAATATGGTTATCGGAAAGAAATTTAGCGGTTGCTCGGTGGTTCATCTGTGTAGTGATAATAGCAGGCATGGTTGTTACCTTTTTTCTCCTCCGTCAACTTTTTGACGGGTGGTGTGCAGCCGCTGCTTGGGCGTTTTTCGCGGCAAATCCGTTCTTTTTAGCGCAAACTCGAAAAGTTCATACAGATGCCCTCGCCACTCTCTTCATTGTCTTAACGGTCCTGTTATTCCTACGCTATGCCCTTGAATCTGACCCGAAAAGGAACAAGTTGCGGGCCGGCTATCTGATCTTCTCCGGTACCGCTTTCGGGCTTGCATGCCTTTCAAAAAGCCATTCGCTGATACTTCTGTCCTGGGTGCCCATCTGTTTGTGGCTGTGCCGTCCTGCTAAGATCCACCCTCGTGAATTCATTTACAATGCCTTTATTGCGGGGGTTTGCTTTATCAATTGGAGTCTACTCGCCATTTTTCTTGCCTGGCCAATCTTTTGGCAGCCCCGGGGGCTATGTCTGATGGCAGGTCTCTTAGGCAGCACCCTCTTTTTACAGTATGCTGTCCGGGTAGGTCAGCACACCGTTGTTTCACTGTGGGTTACCACGTTTATCCTTATGATAGCTACAAGTTATGGCGTAACACTCCTTTGGATTGTGTTCGATAAGGTAGGTTGGGCACTGACGACCGCCCATGAAATTGATCACTTCATCCTCGGTAAGATTGTCGCGGACCCAGGATTGCTATTTTACCTTCTCACGCTCACGATGAAAAGCACCCCCTTTGTGCTGCCGTTGGCGATCGGGGCAGTCCTCTTTTTATTCAAGCACAGGCAGGATATACAAATCTCCAAAGACTTCAAAATTGCCATCGCGCTTTTGGCTGTTGTTGTCCTCTTTACAGTATGCCTTTCAGTCACCTCCAAAAAGTTTTCCCGGTACTTACTCCCTGCCTTTCCTATGTTAGACATATTAGCTGGTATTGGAATCTTTTATGCTATGAAATGGATCGGCGAAAGGGTGAAAAAACGGCATATCAGAAAAGTTGTACACGTCGGTTATGTCGCGTTCATACTGCTGTTCACAGTCGTCCCCGTTTTTGCGCTGCACCCGTATTATGGCACCTACTATAACCTCTGTTGGAAGGTGACTGACATTAGAAAAATTATCACCGTAGGGGAAGCCTCCGGGTTGGACCTTGCAGCAAAGTACCTCAACAGAAAACCGAACGCAATCCAGATGTCTGTCCAAGCTTCATATCTCGGATCCGAATTTCTTCGATACTATTTTATAGGAGAGGTTTATCAATCGGATAAAAATCGGACCGCAAATACCAACGAACTCCGTCACGCCGATTATGAAGTGGTCTACATCCGAGACTTACAAATCGGACAGGTGCCGAAAGAAGGCACCCGCGGCGGAAGGTTAGAACACACAATCACCCTCAACGGTATTGACCTTGTCTGGATTTATCACATCCCGAAGAAGAATCTTTCTAACGAGGCTCAACCTCTCGAACATTCTTCCAGTTTACAACAAAGAAAATAACATCCTCCGGATGTAGAAAGTATCATTGCGGCGAGTCTGATGTCCATCACCACTGGACTGGGGACATTCTGCTTTGGGGCACTCGGCGAACGGAGATCTTATACCAACGCTAAACAAGTAAAGATTATAGGTTAGAATTTTTTTGAAGAATGAAAAAATATCGCGACACCCTTGGGGTTCTTATTGCCGGACTCCTTCTCTTTTTTCTCATAAAACCGTTTATCGAGACACACACTTACCTGAAAACAGTTTTTTTTCACGTGCAATGGCAGTGGCTTCTCCCATCGTTTGGGCTTCTCCTTATTTATCGGAGCGTGTATACTTACCCCTTTGCCAGACTACTGGGGGCTATCATGCAAAAACAGGTCGCTTTTAGCAGTGTTTTTATACTCTTTCACCTCGCAAACATCACGCGCTACCTCCCTGGACGGATGTGGGGCGTGGTACGACTGCTGTCGTTGAGTCCTCGTTTCGGGTTGAGCAAAACAGCGGTCGGCAGTAGTCTGACCATACACGTTGGTATTGAGACCGCGACCGGTGGGCTGATTGCGATATCCCTGCTCTTTTCAGACCGGATGCAAGAGACGGCAACAGAAGTACTTAAAACGTTATCAGGAAAAAACACCTTGCTTTTGACGTTCATTGTGCTGGCAATATTCGCGGGGCTTCTCATTTTTTTTCCCAGATTCATAGAATACGTTAAGGATATTCTGAAAATAAGCGTTCCAATTTTAGGAAATGTGAGGCTTTGGCGGAACGTCCTCGCAAGTCATATATTTTTCTGGGTCTGTCAAGGGTTCGCCTTTTTCCTATTTGTCCGAAGCCTAACCCCTGTGCGGTGGACAGACGCTGGTGTTCTTGCTGCGAATTATGCGTTTGCGTGGCTCGTAGGATTCTTGAGTTTTCTGACACCGGGGGGGTAGGCGTCCGCGAGGGACTGCTCGGGCTGTTATTAGCAAACTCTATGCCTGCATCGACAGCGACGCTCGTTGCGTTGCTGTATCGCCTCTGGATGCTAAGTTCGGAGTGTCTTTTGGCAGGCACGGCTTTTTTACTTCACAAGAAGGATCGTTATGACGAAAAACATTTTCCTCACGATCTCTGAAAGACATCGCGCGACGACAGAAAACGTCCGTATCACAGGACACACGCCCATGGGCGAAGTCTACACGTTTCACATTAAGGGCGAAAACGCCTGGTGGTTTGAAAGTTTCCTCTCCGAAGGCACCCAGATCACCCTCACCCGTGTAGAAACCTACATCGTTTCCGCTGGAAACCCACGGGAGCAACCGATACGTATTCCCCCCGAAAAGAACATCAAGGTGGAGAAAGCAACATGACAAGAACTATACGAAATAACATGCCCTCAGCGCACACAAGGAAAACATCATGTCTCGGAAGCCTCTAAAAACGAGTGTATTCATCAGCCTCGGTATGCTGGTTGTCCTGATCTTCGGGTTCTTAGGGACGCGAAGCGTGCAGACAGCAGCCTCGACGCAACCGCAACACGAAACACTTACCAAGACGACTCTCCCGGTCTCTCCCCGAGTGTTCCGCAAATCGTTATCAACACCGCAGGACTCGCTCTCGGACTTTCAGAAAACCGATTTCTACCGAACCATCGTCGACAACAACTTATTCCGTCCGCTCGGTTGGCGGCCACCACGCCCGCGCGAAAGCTATCGATTGATCGGTACCTTCATTCCCAGAGATGGAGAAATACCGTCAAAAGCGATCCTCCAAACAATAAGGACTCATCGAACACACGTCCTGAAAATCGGCGATAAGCTGGATGTGGATACTACTGTCACTGACATCCAAAAAAAGCATGTGGTGCTTGAGAGAAATGGACACCCGAGAAAACTCACCCTGTAAACGTATGCAAGAAAAATCCGTATTTTATCTGGTTGTCGGAATAGTAAGTATTTTTTGCGTTTTTTGGGGGGGGTACGCTATCAGGTATGACCCGAATCTCGCATTCCTTTATCCCGTGCTGGAAGGTCATTGGATAGTGCATCCGACCCAAGAACCGTCCTACGAGCCAGCCCCTTCAAAATTCGTAGTTTTCCAACGGAAATTTCATCTCACCGATCCACCGTCAAAATGTCAGGTTAAGGTAACCGCCATGACTCGGTTCAGGCTTATCGTCAATGGACAGTTTCTTGGAAAAAGCAGTCACCTTCATAGTTACAATTGGAAAAAACCTGCTATTTTTGAGATTGCCCCTCAACTACATCAAGGCGAAAACATTATCAATGTGGAGGTGAGTTACCTAACAGGGCTGCCAGCACTGCATTTTCAGGGAAATATGAGCAGTCACGGAACCGCCTTAAGTTCAAATTCAGATTGGGAAGTCTCATATAGTGCAAAAACAGATTGGCAGCCGGCTGGAATCGCGGGGAAACGCCGAAAGGGGGGAAAAAATGTTTTTCTTATCGTGTTACTCATTTTGTATATTGGCTTGATTGCCCTGTCGGTGTTCCCTCCGTCGTTAAAGGGAAGTTGGCGTTTATCTAAAATTTTCCTAAACCCAAATATACCTAAACTTCGGGTAAAAACGCGTCTGAGGCGTAGTTGGATCTTCCTGATTTTTTTTATTTTAATTTTAATAAACACACTAAATGTAGTGAGATACCCATACGAAAAAGGATTTGATGCGCAAGGACATATTGACTACATCAAATATGTTGCATCATATTGGCAGCCACCGCTTCCAAATCAGGGATGGGAGATGTTCCAACCGCCTCTTTTTTATTTCCTGGCGGCAAGCGTTTACAAGTTTTTTAGCCTCTTCACATCAGAAGCCTTCTGTATGAAGGCGATCCAATTCCTAGCGTCAGGATGTGGTACGGGCATTGTTGTGTTGCTCTACCTCACACTACGTAAACTTTATCCAAGGAACTTCTCTATCCAAATCTTCGGTGTGAGTATAGGTGCTTTTTTGCCTATCCTACTTTACATGAATCCTCTTGTGAGCAACGAGATTTGCGCTGGTTTTGTGATTTCACTGGCACTTTATGTTTTACTCTACTATGGTTTTGCGGAACACCTAAGTTTAAGAAAAAGTCTCTTAGTAGGTCTTTTAGTGGGATTAGCACTGTTAACAAAGTACACAGGTCTATTTATATTTTTCGTATCACTTTTCATATTGCTGTCTCGAATACTCACGAAGCGAACCATGTGGAGAAAAGAACTGCTGAATATAATAGGGTTCACTTCCACCGTTTTTTTACTTGCCGGTTGGTTATATGTCCGGAATGTCGCCATCTTCGACAATGCCTTCATAGGTAATTGGGATAGTGCTGTTGGCTTTTACTTCAAGCAACTCCCAGGCTATAGGACTCTTAGTTTTTATACACAATTCGGAGATGTCTTTTTTCAGCACCCCTTTGAAAATCGGTTCACCTCTTTCTGGGATGGTATGTATGGAACGCTCTGGACGGATGGACATGGCTATTTTGTAACACATCCGTATCAGATAACGCTAATGCGAATAATTATCTGGCTTGCAGTCATTCCGACAATTGCCATGCTCTTCGGGTGCTTCCAATCTATTAAGTCCATCCTGAAATCTCCGTATGGAAATCCGAATCTCGCTCTTGTGCTTCTGTGCGTGTTAACCCTGACAGCCGTTATCTATTTCACCATGGAAGTCCCGTTTTATTCGACCATCAAAGCTTTCTTTTTCGTATCCTTGACGATTCCAATTTGTATTTTCACCGGTAAAGGTTTATTGACCATGTGTGACCGTTTTGGACGACTCAAAGTTATCATTTACGCAGATCTGGTTCTACTTTATGTGCTCATAACACTCACGTTTCAGGCGAACAGTGGGAATTTATAGGTTCATCAGTTCTGAGATATAGAGCGAACGCTTGAGCATATCATCCGTTTTTATCGGATGGATTCTGTTTGAATTTATCAAAGCCTCTCACCAAAGGAATAAACGCTATGACCTCTGAAATCCGCCAATTATTGGGCTATTTACTTGCGGGGTTGCTCCTCTATTGTCTCATCCGTCCTTTTGTGGGTACACAGGCTGCCCTCAAGGCGGATCCGTCTCAAGTCGGCTGGGGCTGGCTGGTTTGTTCTTTCGGGGTGTTACTGGTTTATCGAATCCGGTATGTAGCCCCTTTTGCGTCCCTGTTAAGTGGAATATCGCAAAAAAAGGTTACTTTTCGCGATGCGTTTACATTGTTTCATCTGTCGAACATCATGCGGTATCTCCCCGGTCGAATATGGGGCGTTGTGAGACTTCTCTCACTCAGCCTTCGGTTCGGTTTGAGCAAAACAGCGGCGGGGAGTAGTCTGACCTTACACGTAGGTGTTGAGACGGCACTCGGTGGGTTGATTGCGATGACCCTGCTCCTTTCACACCCGATGCGAGAGATGGCTACAGAAGTCTTTGAAACGTTATCACAGGGCAACACCGTGCTTTTTACGCTCGCTGGAATGGGGATACTCGCGGGAGGTATCTTGTTGATTCCGAGACTTGCCGACTACGCCCGTCAGTTTCTCAACACGCTCTTCCCGCTTGTAGGAAATGCCCAACTGTGCGTGAATGTCCTCGTCAGCCACAGTCTACTTTGGTGCTGTCAAGGATTCGCCTTTTTCCTCTTTGTCCGAAGCCTCTCACCGGTGCCATGGACGGCGATGGGTCTGCTCACCGCCAGTTTCGCGTTTGCTTGGATTGTGGGATTCTTGAGTTTTCTGACCCCAGGAGGATTAGGGATTCGCGAAGGACTGCTCGGACTGTTACTGTCAAACTATATGCCAACCTCACAGGCAATGCTCGTCTCCCTACTGTGTCGCCTCTGGATGCTCTCAGCGGAGATCCTCTTGGCAGGCACGGCTTTTTTACTTCATAGGAAAACACGATGTTCAGAAAACGCCTAAAACACTATGGCAGCATCGGCTTGGGTAGCGGTGTCGCCCTGCTTTGCTTGATTTTGCTAACACACACGCAGTCGCAAAATGGAACACTCCCTGAAGAAACCTTTCGAGTCTCCCCGCGAGGTTTCCGCAAACCATTATCGACCCCGCAGGAGACCCTCACGGACTTTCAGTCCTCGGCATTCTATCGAACGATTGTGGACAACAACCTCTTCCGTTCGCTGGGGTGGACCCCACCACATCCAAAAGAACCCTATCGTTTACTCGGCACAATCCTGCCTACTGACCAGAGCATACCCCTACAGGCAATCCTCCGAAGCACGACAGCGAGAACAACATACATCGTCAACATAGGTGATACACTTGACCCAGACACCACCCTGATAGATATTCAAGCCAAACAGGTTACCCTTGAAAGAAAGGGACAGCGAAAAACTCTTACGCTGAACACGGTGCCGTGGCTCAAATGAAAGGAGCAGACATCAATGTTTGATTTTGATGAAAAACAACTCATCATACGCACACAACAGCGACCCTCAAGCCTTTAATCCCCTTGTGCGAAAATACCACCCCAAAATCTATACCTATATCTTGGGACGTATCAAAAGTGCTTGAGACCACAAAAAACCTCACACAAGAAACACGGCTAAAAACGCTTTGAGGAATCAACATTTTCCGGAGCGACTTCGCTTTCTCCTCATGGAGGTATCGCATCGCCAATCCGCAAGATAAAGTAATTATTTGCCTTGAATCTTATTGCTTCCTTTTCACGATCAACTCTTATTCGCATGGTGTTCCACTTGCTCGTAACAACTGATCCGGATGAAATTTATGTCCATCAATGAGAATCGTTGGAGACGCTTTAATCCCCAACGCCTCCGCACGCTTGATGTTTTCTCGAAGCAGTTGCTCGGTTTCCGGGGTGTCAAACAACGCTTGAATCTGCCGCACATCAATACCGAGTTTCTGCGCACAGTTTTCCCAACTCTTGTCCAGTTTCTTGCTGCGACACAAAATATAGTCGAGATACCGATCGGGATATTCTTGTGCTATCAGGAGCTGCCGAATATTTTCCGCTACTTCCGGGTAGCCGTGCAGGCTCACAAACGGTGTTATATCGTGTGCCGAAGGTTCCGATTTCTCTTGCACTATGAACTGGAGTCTGAAGTCTATCTTATCGCCAAACGCCTTTACAATCGGAATCAGTTTCTCTTCCGTTTGAACGCCGTATGGGCAATAACTCATCACAAAGAGTTCTACAATCGGTTTCCCCATCCGCGACACGCGCGACGCTAAGAGTTCTTCCACGTTCATCGGCTCGCGGCTATGATCAACATCCTTCATGTGCAGCGACACCACCTCCGAGAACCCTGGCGAATGCTTCGTATCATGACACGCCAAACACAGAGATGTATCCGCACCGTTGCGGATATTACTCTTTTTCGGGTTCCGGACATGCTGCTTGCCGGGCCCGTGGCACGTTTCACACTGCACCCCTTTGAGCGTTGAATCCGAATCGCCGATATGAAATCCCGTCGAATATCCAAATCCAGTGGTATGACAGGAAACACATCCCGCGTCAAAGTATCGCTCCTTTTTCAGCAGTGTTTCATAGGCGAAGGCGTGGCGCGTCGCAGACCACTGAAGATATTCTTGCTCATGACATCGCTGACACGCCGTTGCCGAAACATATCCATTTCCCTGCTGTTGCTCTAATGCTTGGTCCGCGAAGAGCACTACACCCTCCACAGCATTCTCTGCCGCAACATCTCGATAAAAATTTGTTAGCAGCTCCCGGATCGGTTCCGATTCACCCACATCCCCAGTCAACGCCAGTTCTCTCACGGAGTAGTGTACCAGTTTGCCACTCGGATCCATCCAAAGTGCTAAGAATCCCAAGGTTTTGCCTTCAGATTTACAGCCGACATAAAGCGTGCCGTCTTCAGAAACTATCGCCTCAATTTCGTCAGGTAGAATGACGACATCAACCTGTTCAGCATCCTCAGGATCCCCCAAAATTACGATAACATCCGCTTGTGGTATCGCTGTTTCGTCTACTACACCCGCGACAAAGGCAATCGTGTGTTCGCCAACTGCTTCAACGACATACGGCTGCGTGAAATTGGCACGCGTCGCACGCGCTGCTAAGAAAGGAAACGTCGCAACAGCACGCTGCTGGTTCAGATAGGAATTCTCGTAAGCCAGATCCGATTCGCTGAGTGCCACCGCGTCATATCCCATTGTGGACATCGCCTTCAAGTATACCTCGCACCGCTTAGCATCAATTTCCTCTTTCCCATCAAAGATGTTTCCAGCATCCACCAGCAGTATTGGGAACCCGTGCTTGCGAAACTGTTCCACGACATGGGCACGTCTCGGCAGTCCACCGGACTCTTCTTGATAACATCCACACGGCTCTAGGTGGCTCTTTGTGCCACCTGTAAATAAAATAACTACACAAGGTGACTCATCGCTTTTAAGTTCTGATAGAACGCTTTCCAAGCGGTCCCCGAAAACCGGACGCGTCTGTTGTTTCATTATCTGTATCTGTTTTAATCTTTCAGATTCTGACCATTGTGTGTAGAGCGGGGGTAATGTTACGACTATAGTTAAGAAAACCAGCACTAAAATTGCGCGCTTCATATTAACACCTCAAAATGGAAGACGTACTTTGTACCATGAACCACAAAAGATAAGCGTTAAAGGTTAAGTTGGCGTTTTATTTTTTTGTCTCAGTAGAAAAGTAAGGGACAGGTACTTGATATGTTCTCTGAAAAAATTGCTTCGCTACGGTTCAGTGTATTTGCGGGGTCAGAGCAGTTGTAACAGGGGCAAGTAAAACGGGCCCCGACACAGAATCGTAAGAAGCACGCCAACAGTAATCATCGGCGCGAACCGAATAGACGGTTGAATCCTAATCCGATTCTCAAAATCGGCAAGTGCTCCCTCTGCGGCGAGATGCTGCAACTCGGCTATCTCATCCGCATTCAGACCCACTGGGTCCGGGGTAATAATCGTGTTCGCGTCATGACCGCTTGAAAATACAATCTGCCTCTTTTCATAACTGATAGTCCCATCTGGGCGTACCATCCGAACGATCTGTTCCGCTGGTATCATACCCACTTCGAGGTCACTCACGTCAATGGCTCTATCTAACATCAGACTGGCTAAACTCATAACCCATTGCTTCGCTATAACGAAAACGGCAAGATACATCCCCAGGAAAAGGAGAGCACTCGAAAAAAACGCCGCCACAGACGCGGCTAACCGCACCGAGAGCCATACACACACAAAACTGACAGTCGCATAATAAGCAGGGGGCTTTGAAACCCGCGACAACGATTTCCGCAGCAAAGCGAACACCGCTAAAACCATAACCAGACGCACAAAGTGATCAGGCTGCCACGCGAGCCATTCCAGCAGATGTGTTAGGGCAGAACTGATACCGAGGAGCAAAAGCAGGTTGGAAAGTTTTTCAAGTAGCATCGATTTCCGGAAAATTGACCTTAGGAAACCGCGGAAAAGTGATAACTTGTTGCGTCCGAATGCAAACCTGAAAAGTAGATACGCCAGCACCGCTACCGAATACGGGATGATGATGTTTAGCACAAGGATCAGCGGTGGAAAGCTTAAAATCCCGTTCATGCTCCTGAAAAGCGACAGCGGAAAGATCAGACACACTCCCCAAAAGAGTTTGGAATCCCCAGGTGAGAAGATGCCGAACCAATAGAGGGCAAAACTGATAAGTCCGCTCCCGAAAAAGAGTCCTAAAATGTAGAGAGGCGTTGTCGCGCCGAAATACCACGCCATCAATTGGCTCAACGTCCCTCCATAAAGGAGACCGAACGAACAGAAGTTGTAAATCTTCTGCGTCTTCAGATCGGTATAACTTGCATACCCACAGAAGGCGAGGGCTAAAAGCAGAAGAAAAGTTTCATAGTGTGACATCGGTGTATTCTTAACCTAATTAGGGTTTGAGGAAGGGTGGAAGAAAGGAAGAATGGGAACCTCAATCCTCCAACCTTCCATGCTTCCAACTTTCCCACCCAATTGTGGATTCAGAACTTAAACGTTAATATTTAAACTTGCTTACGATTCAACGCATTTTTGTACCCACGTCCCATAGCAGATGCCGTTTAACTTCATCCCATTACATACATATTCACAAGCCTTTCCTGGATCGCAGTCAGAATCACTATAACACTCATTACTGGAGTAAGCGGAAGGGGAAAATACTGCTTGGGTTGCCAATAGGCTCCCACTTGCTACGCCTAATGCCAGTGGTGTTTTCAGACCAACACGACCCCCTTCAAATTTCAGGAAGTGCTTAATTCTATCACGGATCTTAGCATTCATCTCGGGTCCCTCCTTTCTGGCAGTGCGGTTTCAAGGCGTTCATACCTACCCGTCTCCGCTTTTGCCTCAAAATTTTCTGCGTGCTAACCTTTCACGCTTTATAATTTAAAGACACAGCTATTGGCGAAAAGGGTGCATACTGTTAAAAAAGTCTTAAAGGTTTGAATCGTCTGGTAGGGCATTCTATGGGGGTTTATAGCAGAAATTTTTATGGTATATCCTACAAACAAATAGACGCTTCTCCTTCCCGGTAAGCGAGGTTTCCTAACCTCGCCGGGGCAGAGTGTCCAATTAATTCTGAAATCTACTATAAAGCCTCAGAAAATAAATGCGTTTTATGCTACAATTAAGTGAGTCCGGTCATTACCGATTTAATGGCAATACCGCGCCAGTTAAAATAAAAAATCCGTATTTTTGTATAGAAATGCACCCTTTCTGCAATAAATGGTGTCTTTAAATTAAAAGAGCCGCGTGATGCTCTTAAGTTTAATATACGTACACCAATCCCATCACATGTCGGGCACATTTCAATAGATTTAGGGAGAATTCTGATGGTAGATAGCACTGTTGAACTGATTCGTAGAATTTTGTCGGGCGACGACGAGGCTTTCAGTCTATTAATGCGGAAACACCAAGAGGGGGTCCATGCCCTTATCTGGCGGAAAATTGGGGATTTTTATATTACTGAGGAACTTACCCAAGACACCTTTATCCAAGCCTACAAAAAGCTTGGGACCTTAAAAGATCCACGCCGATTTAAGGGATGGCTGTATGTCATCGCGAATCGACGCTGCATTAATTGGATAAAGCGGAACAAAGCGAAAATGAACACGTTGAATATGCAATCGTTAGAGAACACGCCATCAGAAGAGGTTGAAGAAGCCTCTTACGTGCATCATACCTCGCATCAACGTGAAACTGAGATCACTGAGTATCGACGAAATCTCGCCAAAATACTCCTCCAGGAACTCCCAGAGAGCGAACGCACCATCGTGACGCTCTACTATCTCGGTAAAATGACGACGAAGGAGATCGGCAAATTCTTAGGCGTGTCGGTGAACACAGTTAAGAGCCGACTCCGCCGCGCACGCAAGCGTCTCCAAGAAGAAGCATTAGTCCGCGAAACGCTTAACGGTGTGCAATTGCCTGACACTCTCATTGAGAACGTCATGCGACACATTGCTGATTTAAACCCGACACCGACACCCTCGGTGAAGAAACCCTTACTCCCTTGGGCAGTTGTCGGTGCTGCTGTCGTATTGGTGATACTCTTCGGCAGCAGCAGTCAATACCTCCTTCGGTTTCAACAACCCTATAGTTTTGACGCACGCTCCGAACCTACTATTGAATTCGTTGATGAACCCATCTACCTTGAAATTGTCGCAAAACCTGCGGTGCGGAATCAGGTCGGCAGAACAATTATTCCCGGTAAAAACAGCGGTGTCGGCATGCAAACCTCCCAGACCACCCTCACAACAAATGCTTATGACGATACCGCCAAGTTTTCCGCTTCACAGTGGACACAGTCCACCGGACCGCAAGGCAGTGTTGTCTATGAACTCTTTAAAGCTGCCGACGGAACGCTCTACACCGCCGCAAAAACGGGCCTCTATAGATTGACCCCCAACGCAACATGGGTGCTTCTTAACACTGACATCACCCGCGGACAGTACCGAATACCTATCACAGAACACCAAAGCATCCTTTATACCGTTTCCACCGATGAAGTGTTCGCTTCAGAAGATGCGGGTGAGACGTGGACCCCCCTTGGACGGCGTCCGAAGGGAATCGCAAGCGGACTCATCGTCACAGCGGCAATCCAAACGCACGATCCACAAACAGGCATAACGTTGTATCTCGCACTGCAGGAGAAAGGTATTTTTCGATCCACCGATGCCGGTCAGCACTGGACACCTCTCAATAACGGATTGGCAGGGAAACGGATTTATACAGTCGCTGCAATGGAAGACACCCTATTTACTGGTACAAACCGAGGACTCTATCGCCTCCATTCAAGCAACTGGCGACAAGTACTCACCGATATACCCGAGGCCGTTTACGCCGTGACCGTTGACGAAAACAACCTCTATGTTGGAATAACAGGTGATTTTGTTTCTGCCCAAGACGGTAAATCCTCTCTCGGTGACTTCTCACCAAAAAGAATCTTCCATTCCACAGATATTGGAGACTCATGGACTGAAATAACACCTACGGATGAATCCCAAGTCATGAATCTGAAATCTGCCATACAGATTTTGGCTGTAGGTAAGATGCTCTTCGTCCTCGGCGTAACCGAATTTCGATCCAGTGATGGCGGGAAAACTTGGACCTCCCTTAGATCTATCATGGAATCAGTTGACATGCCCAGGTTCCCAGCCGTGGCTGTCGACGAGAGGACATTTTACAAAGCCGACGTATACGGGATTAGCCGAACGACCGATGCGGGTGCCTCCTGGCATCCTTATGTAAACGGGATGACAGGTCCCTCAATGCACGATTTGACCGTCCTAAATCATAGACTCTATATGCATATCGGCAGAGACATTGTTCAGTCAAGCGATGGAGGTGAGACTTGGCACAGTGTTCGCTTCAATGTCCACGAGCACACACAAACTGGGTATCGGTCTTTGGGTAAGGGTTATCCATTAAAGAGAGATTTGCTAAACGAAAACCGCTTCACCGATAACCGACACCTAACAACTGACCCTCATTTCGATACCGATTTTTATAGGAATATAAAGTTAACGATCGCCGATAATGTCCTCTATACCATTTCGATTCGGGAGAACAGACCGAGTATTTTCCACACATCCACCGCTGGAGATGAACTCATCCCCATTCAGGATGTCCCAGCTTTTGGAGCCGAGGCAGCACCAGATAATGGCGATATCTCAACATATATGTTGTATCTACATAATAAAAAATGCACCCACATTGAAGCCTTCGCTGTCGGGGATGGGACATTTTACGCGCAATACAAGCAGCGGCTTTTCAAATGGAAACTTGGCGATCCCAAATGGACAGACACAGGATTAGTCAACTTTGACTTCCCATCCGCCTTGGCTGTTTCAGGTAAAACTATCTACGCTGGTAACGGGAATCGAGAATTGTTTCAATCCGTTGACAGCGGAGATTCTTGGAAGGACATCACATCAACACTACCGATCCGCTTTGCGCATTTCAAGGACATGACCTTCGTAGGTTCAACGGTTTGTATCGCAACCGACAAAGGTGTCCTCATCTCAGATAGTGAAGAACACTGGCGGGTCATCACCGATAAAAACCGGACGCATACCGTCATAGACAAATTCGCTGTAGATGGCACAACACTCTACGGTGTCGGTGACAGCGGGGCATACCGCTTAGATTCTCATGGCAGGTGGGAACTGCTTTCTTCAGACGTTCCCAGGAGCCCTATTGCCTCTCTGGTTATCAGTAACGATCGGCTTTACGCAGGAACCTACGATCAAGGCATGTTCCACATCTCGCTTGAGGCGCAAATGGATATAGCCAACTCGTTCTGGTAACCGATTTCAAAATTTTCCCCATTATGCACCCTTTCGGACAGAAAACGTGTCTTTAATTATAAAAGGTAGCGTGTGTAGATACCCTATTTACTAAAGTTTGGACAATTTGTGTGTTATTCAAGCGGCTCTCTCAAATATCAACGAAGGAGTAGAAAATATGGATCCAAACTATAGATATAAAGGCGCGCCTCTTAAGCCTAAAATCGCTAAAGCCATTATCTTAGAACAATTCGCAGGAAAAACTATGAGCAGGCGGGAAATTGATGAGGGGGTCCTTCAACACCATCAATCAAACGGTGGACTTCCCTCAACAGCGAAAACAAACCCTGTCAAAGCCGCGCTTCGATATTTGAAAGACAAGGGATTTGCCGAAAATGTTTCCAGAGGTTCAGGCAGCACGTGGCGAATTTTTGAAAACCCCAAACCTGTTTCTGAACTCTCGAATGCTCAAGAGTTAGTCGCAGTGATTAGAGCAGAAATCGAATATCTGACAACACAGATGAAATCTTTTGAGCATCGCATCTCTGAACTTGAAGCAACGCTCACCAAAGACACCCAATAGCCTCTGCCGCGATTCATAGAAAGCGCACGAAACGACTCACTATGACGCACAATCTGTTACGTCGTGGCACTGCAGGAGTAGATGCTATATGAAAAACACCTTGGCAGCCCACACGGAACTCAACTCTCTTGATGAAGAGGAGCTCATCGCCCGCACGCAGAAGGGTGATACAGAGGCGTTTAACCCACTCGTTCGTAAATACCAACCGCGCATCTACAATCTCATTTATCGGTGCATCCAAAATCACGAAGCCGCTGAAGACCTCTGTCAAGAAGTGTTCCTAAAGGCGTGGCAAGCCCTCCCCAATTTTCAGCGAAGAGCCGTCTTTTACAGTTGGCTCCACCAAATCGCCGTCAATTGTAGTATCGACTTCATCCGTAAACAAAGCCGACAGATCGTTTTCGCCACCGAAGAATTAACGATAAACCCAGATGACACCTTTCAAATGTTACAGACGCATCCTTCGCCGGATGACATCCTTGAAAAAGAGGAACTCGGAGACATCATCCGTGAAGCCGTGGCGCAACTCCCACCGGGTCAACACGCTGTTTTTAATCTACGCTACCAAGAAGAACTCTCAATAAAAGAGATCGCCTCACGCTTGAACAAATCGGAGAGTACCATTAAAGCGCACCTATACCATGCCCGTCAAAACCTCCAGGATATGCTGCGTCCTTACCTGAAAAATGAACCTTTCGCCGCAAAAGAACTCACTTCATAAATCCATTGACTTATGGGGGAGGCTCCCAAATCGCCCGGCATCCTCCCCCCGCCTTCCTGCCCGACACCCGCCTCCCACGTCCTCTGACAACTGATAACCCGACTGTTTAAATGTATGCGTTACCATAAAGCATTCTACCGTCGCCACCAACTTCTTTTACCTTGATATGACGCAAGGAGTTTGGAAATCTCTCTCGATCTCTTGTCCAGACGCAATACCGTCTCGCATGCGTCAATCACTTTCTGTTTAGCATCCTCATCTTGGGTCGTCTGATAGACATGATGGTAACTCTGTGCAACAGCGGTATGATACGCTACAAGGTCCACATCTTCGGGAACTTCGGTCGGAAGGTGCGCAAGCATCCCAGCTGCCGCATCCCACGCCTCTGCTTCGGCGTGACAGATAACTTGCTGGTAGCGTAGATGTTGTTGCGATGGATCTAACCAATACGCCTGCTCATAACACATCACCGCCTCCGAGTAATCCGCATTGGCGACGTGCAACTGCGCAAGTTCGATATAAAAAGTCAGCAACCCGCTCTCTGCTATTGTGTAAAGCGATACGCCGGTACTGACGAGCCAGTCTCTCTCCAACAGAAAATCGATCGCTGAGTTTCGTTCCTCTTCTGTGATTTGGATGTCAGTGAGGAGGTGCTTCGCGACGGCGGCATTCGGAAAAATCTTGGTACGGCTCTTCAGCAATGGATACGCCTGAACCGCTTTATCCATCGTGATAAGCTTAATCCCCGTAGCGATGCGGAAGAGCGATACGATCTGGTCGCTGTTTTTGCGGGACATCTCGTCAGCGATCATCTCTCGATTCTCTGAAAAATGCTGGTTAAGTTCCTCAATTGCGTCTCGGATTTCGGTGTCGCTTGGAGTGAGTTGATGTGCTTTCGCTAAAAACCGTTGCGCCGTGAAGAGTTCTCTCCAGGTCCGATAGATTGTCCCCAGTCGGAAATTCGCGAGTGCAAGGACTGACGTATCGTCAGTTGTGTTAAGGATGCTATCGTAGACTTGAATAGCTTCGGCAAGTTTACCTTCGGTTTCCAACGCTTGCGCATCGGTGATTGGGTTTGACATCGGATGTCCTGTTCCTTAATGGAAGGTTGAATTCCTATGCTAACGCTTTAGATCTCATCATCGTGGCAATAGCAATGATCGGTACAGTCGGGAGTACACCACTTTATAGGTTGGATTCCGAAACCCAGTCTTCCGTCGCTTCCGCGAATTCTTTGGACAAATCTTCAGAAATCGTCTGTTCCAGTAGTTCAATCAGATCTTCACGGAATTTAACCCAATCGTCGCCGCGACGGGTAAACCGGTGTTGACCCCCGATTTCAACGAACATGGTATCATTCGGATCCGACAGAGATTCAAAATAACGTCTAACATTCATAATTGTTCTCCTTTTTTAGTGGTTGTCGGCTATTGGCTGTCGGCTGTCGGTTAAGACGCAAGCGTTACAAAGAACCGTCTGCTCTTACCGACTGCCGAAAGGTTTTTTCGCAAGAAAAAACCGTGCTGACGGCTGACAGCCATTCAAAGCCATTCGTGCATTTCCCAACCAGAAGCGAGTGCTCTCTCACGAAGTGCTTTCCCCGGATTTACAACGACGGGATTCCCAACACATTCCAACATAGGCAGATCGGATTGGCTGTCGCCGTAAGCATAACTCTCTTCCAGTGAAATCCCGTGTTGTTCAGCATACGTTTTCACTGCTTTCGCCTTTTCCTCTCCGATAAGCGGAGCAGTTGTCAGTTCACCCGTGAAATTCCCATCTCGTTCATCCAGTTGTGGTGCCAATACAGCATCGATAGCGAGGGCATCCGCTATCGGTTGGACAATGAAATCAAGCGAACCCGTTACGAAAACTACAGCAATGCCTTGTTCCTTGTGTTCCTGAATTTGTGACATCGCGGCAGAGAAGACCTTCGGACGCAAGTAGACCTCGAACATTTCGGTAGACAACGCCTTAACCTCGGCAACGCGCATCCCACGATAGTTACGATAAAATACCTCATTGAAGCGGGGACGACTGATTCTGTCCAAAATTAGGTAGTAGACAATTTTGGGGAGAAATCCAATGAGCCATAAGCGTTTTAGAAGGAATGAAGCACGAGCAGAGCGCATCCAGATATAGTAATGTACAATCGTAGACTTCAATAAAGTACCGTCTACATCAAAAAATGCGACTACTTTCTTTGAGTTCGGATCCGACATGATAGCGTCCTAAGAACCTTCCTGTTGTCTCAGCATTTCCCCAAGGTCAGCAACTCGATTTTGTGCCAACTCCAAGAATTCTTGGTATCTGTCCGGATCAATCGGTGTTTTGTTTTGTTCTGCCCAATCCTCCAGTGGAAAGGTCAGCGGTTCACCAAAAATGATACGCACAGGATGTTTCTTGGGTAAGTTTCGTCCCTTTGGCAAGGCGTGGTAAGTCCCCTCAATATACGCCGGTATAACCGGGACATTAGGACCATAAATGAGCAAACTAAGAACCCCAGGTTTGAAAGGTTGAAGTTTACCATCAAGCGAACGCGTGCCTTCGGAAAAGATGAGCAAACCGTTGTTTTGTGCCATCACTTCGTTTGCGGCTCTGAGATCCTGTAGGAACTCAGTAAAATTGCCCTCCCGTTCTATGGGAAGCGCATTAAGGCATGTCCGAGCAAACCAGCCTTGAAGACGTGTGGCAAACCAGTAATCCCGAGCGGCGAGCACCCAGAGATGGTATGCCTTCGTGCCAAGGGCTGTAATAACCGTCAATGTATCCAGATGACTGGTGTGATTCGGCATAATGATATAGGGTTTGTCCTCTGGAATATGTTCAAGCCCGTAGCATTTCAATGAAAAATAGTTCCGATAGATACCGGTAATCACGGTGCGAAAGGCACGTGCATACCACCGCGGCATCTGTCCAAATTCCGACTTTCTGTCTTCCTCAGAATCATCCTTTTCTTTCGTAATATCCGTTGGGAACGTCTCGATTAACCTGACGACATCACCGACTGTTTCCAAATTGGCGAGTAGCGCATCCGGAATTGTGCCACCGAGTCGGGATTCAAGAACCAACAGGAGATCAAGGCGCGTGAGTGAATCAAGCCCTAAATCGGTATCCAAACGACTCTCCAGTTGAATCTGGTGTGCCTGCATGCGTGCCAATCGTGCGAGGGTAGAGAGGATCTCTTCTGGTATATCTGTTCTTGGTGCAGCACTTTCTACATCTGCGGTGGAGTCCTCCTGTAGATCTGTCATATTTTTAATATGCGCTTCCAAACTGCGCCTGAGGCTCTGCCGATCTACACTCCCATCCGCAGTCTTGGGTAGAGGATCATCCCAGAAATGGGATTTGTGGAATTGTTGGTAACTCGGTAGTTCTTTGGCTCGCGTTTGAAGATGGTGCTGAATCTCTGTTTTCGTCGCCTCGTCGGGTGTTGTCGGCACAATCACGGCATGTATAGCCGTATCGGACCCGTCTTCGTAGGGAATGCCGAGCACACACATTTCAGAGATAGCTGGACTCTCCTGATAGAGGGATTCTAATTCGACGGGATAAATGTTCTTTCCAGAAGCGGGAACGATAATATCTTTGCAATGCCCGGTGAGATAGAGGTAACCGTCCGCGTCCATGTAGCCTAAGTCCCCTGTATAGAGCCAACCGTCGCGAATAGCTCTTTCTGTAGCATCAACGTTCTGATAGTAGCCCTTCATTGTACTCGGTCCCTTAGCGATGATCTCCCCGATGCCATTGCTGTCCGGACTCTCAATCTGAAGTTCCACACCTTCTACCGCCGGTCCCACCGATCCACGTTTACTTTTTAGATACGGATTGACGCTGAGAACGGGAGCCGTTTCGGTCATTCCGTAGCCTTGATAAAGCGTCATCCCAAACTTCTGAAATCCGTCGTAAATCGCATCGGAAAGCGAGGCACCACCACTAACGAGAACGCGGATTTCCCCACCCATAACAGCTCGTGCTTTTTCTGCCAAGGTCTCACCCGGCGTGTCTGCTCTTGATGCTTGTCGTTCGATTGTGCCTTGGAGCATCTGAAAAAGGCGTGGAACACCGATAAAAGCCGTGGTCTTTGCCTCACGCATTGCCTTCAGAAGCGTTGTCGGACGGAGCGCATTGACGTAAGTCGCGGTCGTGCCACTATAGAGTGCCATCAATAAACTGCACGAGAAACTCAATGCATGATACAACGGAAGTGCCGACAGGATCCGCTCCGTATCTGTCGGTGGGAGTGCTTTTGCCACTGCTTGGACATTAGAAATAAAGCCTCCGTGTGTGAGCATCGCGCCTTTCGCTTCAACAGTGGTTCCCATTGTAAAGATAATCGAGGCAACGGTGTCTGGAGAAACATCCACATTCGGGAAATCGGCAGGGATCTGGGCAGTTGAGGCTTTACGCTCCGTACCATCAGCACCCACAATTTCGCAGTTCCTGTTGATGTTTTGTAACATCAGCGGAGGCATGCCATCACGATGATCGTGATCGCGTGACCTCCGAGTTTCTGGTGTTGATAGGGTTTCCGCATCGGATTTTTCTAATACACTTTCAGAGGCTAAAATCGATTTCGCAGCGGTGAACTCGGCGATTGCCAAAATTTCATGAACAGGCGTTTGCGCATCAAGTGGAACGACAGCGATACCTATCTGGACAGCCGCAAGGTAAGCGATACACCATTCTGGCTGGTTTTCGGAAACCAACACCACGCGGTCGTCTTTTCGCAAACCACTTTCCCAGAGTTGCCATGCGACTTGGCGCGACAGGGTATACGTCTCCGCGTAGGTATACTCTTCCCACCCACTTTCGGTTGCCACCTGCAGCGCGATTCTGTCCGGGATTCGCGCGGCTTGTATCTTAATCAGGTCTACGATCGTTTTTGGGGTGATCCATTCAGGTGCCGTCGCGGATTCCTCGGATTCATCTTGTGAGTTCGTCTTCTCCTGCTTCGCAGATGAAGAGGCTTCCGTATCATCTGATGTGTCATCTTCGATCTTCAAGACATGTCTCTTTATACCGGGGATATGAATTTCTTGGAAATACCGCTTCCAGTGGATCCGTGAAACATCGAAGTTAAAACGCTGCTGTTCTGTCGGTGAAAGCGCGTCGTAAAGCCCTTGTGTCTTCCCCGTTTCAAATTCAAAGTTAGTTCGTGTGTAGGGAGCATAGATCCTGATGTAGTGTAGGAGTGCTTTGATACCGCTCTGCTTCAGGACGAGTTGGCGACGTTTTCGCTTGGCGGCACGTATCGGAAGTTTGCCGAGGGTCTGAACGGTAAGGTCAACCAGACGCATACGACTATCCAATTTTCGCTGAAATTCTTCTAAACTCGGATATTTCCAGATGGGCACCGTAACCGATTTTCCATCCTCTATCATTGGATATTTCATAAAATATTCGTAGGTCGCCTCAAAAATACCTCGAAAATAGAGCGGATTCTGCGTCCCTGTCGCGACATGATACACTTCAATACCACCGTCACTTTTCTTCAAACGTGCTGTCGCCTCGGCGGCTGCCAAGATAGCGTTCACGACAAAATCGACAGGAATAATATCAAGAATTATATCCGGATCTGCGGGGAAATCCGGGAGTCGCCCTTTCCCAAAACCGACGATCAGAGGTTCACACATCCGAAATCCGCCGAGCCATCCCGGTTCAGGTTCATCAAAACTACTTTCAATAATTGAGGGACGCACAATAGCAGTAGGCAGTTCACCGCGCAATTCCATAACCATCTGTTCAGCGAGGAATTTCATATAGGTGTAAGTGTCGTTCCAACCGCGGGAGCGAGCGTGTTTCAACCCTTCCTCAACCAAACGTTCTTCAAGCCATTCTGCCTTCAGTTCTGCGACTTGTGCTTCAAGCCCTTTGCGTGTCCCCTTTATCTGCGCCTCCGCTTCTTGCTGAAAGTTAGCGAGATTTTCAGAGGACTCCGCTTCAGCACGGATAGCCGCACTTAGAGAAAGCAGCCCTTCGATTTCCTCAGAGAGCGTTTCCGGAATAGCCATTCCTGTTTTTTCGCGATGTTGTGTTGCGTAGTCTTCATAGGGGGGTGGAAGTTTTTCAAGCACGCGTCCGGGGTTGTTGCCGCAAACGTATGCCGTTGAGATATGGAGAAACACGGCATCCTGACAACCTCTCGCGAAGTTAACAACATGTTTCGCCGCGAGGGCATTCCCCCACAAAGAATCGTCGAAAGGTGGGTCGAAATCCACAAGCCCCGCGATATTAATAAAGACTTGGACTTCGTTCTGGAGTCTTTGGTATTCCGTATCGCTGAATCCAAGGTGCTCGTGAGTCAGATCGCCTTCAATAGCCGTCAATTTTTGCTGTGCCCAGGCGTCAAAATTGTCACCATGGAGCCGACGAAGGGATGCAAAAACATCTGAGGTGAGAAGTTCGTTTTCTAAGCGTTCTTGAGCGGAAGTGTGCTTCCCTGTAGTATCGGTGCGACTTCGAATGAGGAGATAAATCTTTTGGATATCGGGAAGTGCGGTTAAAATCTTTGCAACCATCGGTTGCCCCAAAAATGCGGTGCCACCGGTAACGAGCAGAACTTTTCCCCGAAAAAAATCAGTTATTGACATAATTTTCTTTTCTGTGTCATGATAGAATTGTTATCAACTTATATTCGTGAATTTCGTCTAATCTGTCGGTAAATCACCCAAAACGCAATTTACATACCAAAACATCCTATTAAAAATAACACATTTTCTATAAAATGTCAAAGGCTGAAGAGATAATGCTACCAGAAGAAGAGAAGTTACAATTTTTACAAAAGACGGAACTTTTTGCGGAACTCCCACAAACCGAATTAAAAGCGATCTGTCATATTGCAAACGAAGTCGCTTATCCAGTCAATTCAACGCTATTTGAGGAGGGGGATGAAGGCGATTCGCTCTACTTATTGGTTGATGGTGAAGTCAGCATCATCAAAGCAGGAACAGAAGTCTTGTTTTTCGATGAGAAGGGTTACTGCCTCGGAGAAATCGCCCTGATTGACAATAAACCTCGGAGTGCCACAGTTAAAACAGTAAAACCCACACAGTTTCTGAGAATCACGAGGAGCGACTTTTACAATGCTATGGCACGAGAACCGCGAATTGGCAGTGGGATGTTCCGGGTCTTGAACGAGAAAATCCGACGCGACCTTGAGATTCAGATGAGTGCTATCCGTAAGGAAGTTGCTCAAGAAGAATCGATGCGCCTTGCCGCTGAAGTCCAAAAATCTCTCCTCCCGAATAAGGAAATCGTGCATCCGTATGTCAGTTCCGCCGGATATTGCAGACCCGCCAATAGTGTCGGAGGCGACTATTACGACTATCTGGAACTCTCTGACAACAACGTTGCCATTTTTCTCGGCGATGTTATGGGGCACGGCTATCATTCGGCAATGGTCGCGGCGATGACGAAAAGTTGCTTGCAAACACAGATCCGCTTTGATGCGTCTGTGCCGGAAGTCATGAAAGCCATTACCCGTGTCACAGAAGAGGATGCCCAAACTTTTATCTACATGACCTGCTGTTATCTTATCATTCAACCTGACAATCGGTTGGAGTTCGCCAATGCCGGTCATCCACAGATGCTCCTCTATCGTGCCGAACACGACGGCACCAACAGTGAAAATGGGAACCCCATTGAGTTAGAATCCTCGTTTCTGCCGATCGGTATCTCTATGTCCGACACACCGACGCAATACTACAGTACTGAAGTCAACTGGTATCCGGGTGACCTATTGGTCATTTACTCAGATGGGATCACAGAAGCGTTCAATCCGAACCAAGAAATGTATGGATTCGACAGGTTTAAAGCACTCATTTCACAAAAGCGTCATCTGTCTCCCGAAGAGATAAAGGCAGAGATTCTGTCTGACCTTCAGGCACATCAGCAGGATGAAAGTGCCAATGATGACATTACACTCGTTGTGGCGAAGTTTTTGTGAGCGTTATCGTTTGTCGGATTTCTGGTTATCGGTTATCAGTTGTCAGTTAAACGAACACCTTTTCACTGAAAACTGAAAGGTTTTTCGTGGAAAAACCGAGCTGATTGCTGACAACTATTCTACTTAAGCTGGCTGACGGCGTAATGCATGATATTTTCCATGAGTGCTTTGTTCATGGAAGTCGTATATTGGCTATCGTTACGCAGACTGGTGATAATGTATAATCCCTTGCCATGTCGCCTCGCCCCAACAACGAGTTCCTTATTGTCCTCGGTCGTCGCAAAAATTTCGTCGCGTCGGTTCCAGTCCACCCAGGCGTCATCAACAAAGATTTTGCCGGACGCAATTGTGTTGGGAATGGAGAAAAGGGAATTGCCTTTTTCAGTAACAGTGAAATGTTGGGTCGGTGGGCTTTCAACGCCTTTCAACTTGCTTCCCTGCAGCCACCCAACGCCGCACGGTTTCTCAACACTACTGTCCTGTCCCGTAACGATGACGATGCCGCCCTTTTTCACAAAGGCTTTAATCTTCTTCTCTACTTCACTGGAAAGGAGGTAGTGTCCATAACTGGAAATCTCTTCGTATCCGATCCACAGAATATCGGCTTTTTCTAATTGTGGCAACTTATGTTCTCTGGTCGATTCATGCGCGATGGCACGTTTACCGACCTTTTTGACAGCGCGCAGTGCCATGTATTCGTACGTTGCCGTATTTGTATAGACCGGAGTTTGACTCCATGTTGGATGCGTACTGTTTCCTGTGAGTACCAGAACTTTGACGGCATCTTTCGGTGCGGCAACCCACATTTTGCCAGCTAACATGTCGAGAACAATCGCTTGGAATGCCTTTGTTTTGCCATCAAATGTTCGGGACATCATCGGGTCAATGTGCGTAAAGGTCCACCAAGAGCCACTGTATCCACCGCGATAGGCACGCATCTGGAACCACGTATTATCAATATAACACATGCTATCTATGCCATAGTGCTCACGATAGAAAACAATGATCGGCATACCTTGTTCGAGCAGTCTTACCATCTTCTCCGGTGAAGTGCCTCGCTTGTAATGTCCGGTGGCGAAGTTCATCTTAATTTCTTTGAGTCCGCTTTTCCCTTTGACATCTTTTTTGACGGTAACAATGCCTCGTAAACGTTTCTGGTCAACGCTCTTTACTTCGCCAAAGACGATGTTCGTACAAGCATCAAGGATTTCACGAGTCGTATACTCGCGCTCAATAAACGCGGGTGCAGTTGGCGCGAAAAGTAACCCGATAAGACAAAATCCTAGCAACAGAGCAATGAGATTATATGTAAAGCGCATGGTGAAAGCCCCTTCTATACAGGTCAGATTTTCTAATTAACAGATATTATATTACATTTGCGTTGAATTTTTCAACCATTTTCCGTTTCCTACACCAGTTATGTCAGGATTCAAATTTCCGTTTTTAGTGCGGTTCATAAGCCAAAACTCGCAGTTAAAGGATTCACGATTCCCAGCAGCACAAGTCTATGATGTTGCCACTTACATCGGATTTCTGATTTTCGTTCTTGCTCTACCCTTCGGTTATTCGACAGCATTCCTCAACATCGGACTCTCGTTTGTGCTGTTCGGATGGGTGGGACGCATCATTGTAGGGGCGAGGTCACCTCGCCCCTACGATTGGCAACGCACGCCGCTTGACATTCCCATCTTGTTGTTTCTCGGATTGGGTTTGATAGCCTCACTTCTTGCCCCACATCCTGCCACGAGTAGTCTCGGCTATTTTTGGAAACATCTCCGTGCGATCCTGCTCTTTTATGCGGTGATTCACAGTCGATTGGGGGCTCGGTGGCGACATGTCGTCATTGTCTTCATCGTCGCGGCAGGGATCTCTTCTGCACTCGGGCTCTGGTATTACGCAAATGACACCCGTTTAGGGATTGATTTTATGGGGAGGATTGGGTTACAATTTCAAGAGGAACTCACTGCCGGTGACAGGTTCTCGGATGAATTGCGCGCCGAATTGCGAAGTTGTAATGTACCGCTCTCCGAGACCGCATCGTTTGTACCTTCAAAGCAACCAAACGAATGGCGTATTGACGATCCTGCGAGAGACAGACGCTACGCAGTCCGCAAAAGTGAAACACACCTGATGGTGTACATGATTGAGCAACGGCTCACCGGAACCTTCAAGATGCCGAATGACTTGGGAGCATATCTCGCTCTCACGCTCCCATTTGTTATGGGCTACTTTGTAGTTGGATGTAGGGGTCTGGCTTGGGTAGGTACAAGACCTGCCCCTACACCGGAACGGAAGGAAGTACATCGAAAATCACGACGCGTCTTAATTTGGGCAACCATAGGACTCGGTGTGATTTTAGCACTGATGAGTGTCAATCTGGCATTGACACTGACGCGCGCAGCATGGGTGAGCGTCCCTGTTGCCGTCGTTTGTATCGGATGCTATTTTGTTCTAAAGACTTTACTCACATATATGCCGTGGAAACGAAGTCTGCTGGGGTTGGTGTTAGTGGGTGTTGTATTCTGTGTGTTGATCGTGAATACAGGTTCCCGTCAGGCGATAATTGGGATCGTTCCTCAACATATCAAGGCGCGCCTCCAAACAATGATTTCGCACCCCGAGGGGTTCATGAGTGAACGTCCACAGTGGTGGCGGACTTCGCTACAAATGATTCAGAAACATCCACTTACCGGTATCGGATTAGGCAGATTTCGCTATGAGTATCAACAGCATGTAGTAGGGGCTGGGTTACCCAGTCCCTACTACACACCCTATCACGCGCACAACATCTACCTACATATCGCCACTGAGCAAGGCATTCCTTCGCTTTTAGTGTTCTTGTGGATGGTGGCAATTATGTGTCGACAGGTTTTCGTCATGCGAAAGACCAACGATCTTTGGAAAATGGGGACCTTCATTGGTGCAAGTGGGTTTCTAATCTCTGCGCTTATTTACGGACTCGCAGATAATATTTTACATCAGCGTACAGTGTTGCTTTTCTATTTTATGATCGGCATAATTTTTTACACACAACTATCTCAGGACAGAAAACATGAAACGTCGGAATCCCATTAGCATATCATCTGTAACGACCTATCCACTTCGGGACCGTATCAACAAGGTCTCCGTCCGCGATTTCGCAACACTTCCAGAATTGGAGGTAGACCTGTCTCCGTTTTTAGCGAGTCTGCCGAACATCCTTAAAGGACAGGACTTTTCGGCACTCGTCGATGATATCGTTACCGCCTATCAGAACAAGAAACCCGTCATCGTGATGATGGGGGGACATGTCATCAAATGCGGATTGAGTCTGCTTTTAATTGACTTGGTAAAACGTGGTGTGATTACAGGGTTTGCCTTTAACGGCGCAAGTAGTATCCACGATTTCGAGATTGCGCTTATCGGTGAGACTTCGGAGGATGTCGCTGCCTATCTCCAAGAAGGGCAGTTCGGGATGTGGGAGGAGACCGGACGACTGATGAACGAGGCGACTCAGCGCGCCGCGGATACAGGTATCGGGATGGGTGAGGCATTGGGCAGGCAACTCATTGAAATGGACGCGCCCTATAACGCGTATAGTCTTCTATCTTCCGCTGGCATCCAATACGATATTCCGATCACCGTGCATGTCGCCATTGGGACGGACATTATCCATCAGCATCCGTCTGCGAACGGTGCCGCTATCGGCGCGGCGAGTTTCACCGATTTCCGACTCCTAACGGCGTTGGTGACGGATTTGGAAGGTGGGGGCGTTGTGCTGAATTTGGGGTCGGCAGTAATATTGCCTGAGGTATTCCTGAAGGCGTTGACGATCGCACGGAACTTAGGGCATACAGTATCTCAATTCACCGCTGCCAACTTCGACATGAATCAACAATACCGCTCGGTAGAGAATGTCGTCAAACGTCCGACAGAGATGGGAGGTAAAGGCTATACGTTCACAGGACATCATGAGCTGATGATCCCACTCTTGGCGCAAGCAGTTTTATCTCGGTTGTAGATGGTGAGATATATTTTTACGCAATAAGTCGTTTTGGGATCGGTTAAATTGAGTCTAACATTTGAGTTTGTTGTTTTTGTTCAACGATGTCAACTGTTCCATTAGATGGATTTACACCTGTAAAATTATCTACACCCCGATGTTCAATAAAACAAGTTATTGGGCTGACTTTTTTATCCGTGTTAAAATCCTCTATCCATTGAATTAGTTTCTCTGTAATTGTGTAAGCAGGCTTTCCAACATTCCTTAATTCTTCAATTATACTCCTATCTATTCCCATATTTCTGTTGCTGTATCTAAAAAGAAGCATGTGAGCATTTAGACTTTCTTTGAGAATCGGACTATTATTTAGACTTACAATTAAAGGATCAATAATTTCAGAATTATCCGGGCGTATAAAGCCTGTTCTGTTATCAAATGTTATTAGATATTTATTGATTAAATCTTTTAGCTCGTCATTATCTAATCCTGTCTCATTTTTGTCATTTATGAAACTCAACTTATTTTCTTTGTAGAAAATGCTGTTATTTTTTAGCATCTTCTTTACTGTATCTAATTTCTTTTTTTCCTTGTGGCATTTTTCTATGATTTCTTTTGTAATACTAAAGTTTGGACAATTTTAAGAATTAAGATGTTTGAAAGCAGAAAAGCAGGTATCCTTTCATAAACATATCCGTGTTTTGAAAGGAAGTCAAAAATGGACCTGCTTCTCCACTTAGAACGTATTGTATCTGATTTTCGTCATTTATTCAACAGCCAAAACTCCGCACTTTTCAAAATGTTTATCTTTGGTTTGATCGCCAATGGGGGGTGCCAGACGTTGACGGGGATTTATCAATCGAGTGGTTCGGGGACTCGATATTGGTCGTTTCCAAAGTTCCTTTGCCGAGGGCAATGGGACCCCGATGCGGTTGCTATCTGTCTCTTGAAACGGATTCAACAAGTCTTTGGGAGTTGGGTTTATGTCTATGATCAGACGCATGCTCAGAAAACAGGGACCTCTCAATATGGGTTGCACTTTTTCAGGAACTTCAGTTATCACGGGAAAGGTCGCGTGAATCAATCAAAGTTGCATTTCGGACACGAGTTTGGCGCACTTGGCGTGCTATGTGCGACCGCGACGCAGTGTGTGTTTTTTCCGGTTTGGGTGAAACTCATCGTCCCCGAGACGCTTCGAGATAAAGGAGATGCGGTGTTGAAACGCATCTGTTCAAAGATCCCCCGGGGGCTGATCCTCTTTGATAGAGCCTTTAGTCGTCGCAAGGTTTTTGAAATGCTCTTAGAGCTGGGACATCATATCTTGTGTCGTGCGAAGTCTAACGCGGTGTTCTATCGTTTACCGAAAGTTGTGAAACGTCCCAAGCGCGGGCGTCCGAAGAAATATGGAGATCGTCTGAACATCCGCCGTTTACGGTATAAAGAGATGTCAATCTTGGAGAACCCCTATCAGGTCGCTTCAGCGGTTGTGCGGACGAAAATGTGTCCTGTAGTTGTCCGTCTCGTTGTGATCCGCAGTCGCCCGAAGCTGTCGAAACCGTATCGGTATTTCTGTGTCTTTACAACAGACGTGGCACTCGAGATCCCGAAGATCGTTGAATACTATCGACACAGATGGCAGATCGAAACAGCGTTTCGAGACGTCAAGCAGCATTTCGGTTTTGATGCGTATCGGGTCAAGTCCCGCAAAAGCATCAATCGGTTGGTGCAGTTGAGTTTCGTCGCAGCGTCGCTGACGAAGTTGATCTTCCTGCTCCCGTCTCCAGAGGGTTCGGATCGTCTCAGCGTCAAGGATGTCTGCGATCATCTCGGTATTCATTGGTATCATCCGAAGCAGTTGACCCAAGGGTTACGGGTCGCTTATTTACAATCACACCTCAGCGGGTTGAAATATTCTGCGAGTTCCCAAGAGAAGACGAACTCGCAGAATATTCACCCCATCTCTGAACACGATACCACGCTACCTTTGGACAAAGCAGCTTGAAACTCACAATATTGTCCAAACTTTAGTTGTAATATCAAATTCAATTTTATCGTGAGTGGTATACTTTTGTACAGGGTATATATCTAACTTACGTAGAACGTTATTAATGTCTCCGATAAGAAGGTCTGAATGCATAGGGGTTGTTATTTCGTTCAATTTAAAATCAATACGCAATTCGTAATATCTGCTAATAGTCTCAAAAAAACGTGAAAGTATTTTTAAGAAATTGTGGATTAATTGAAGGTCTATGTGCAAATTTTGCAATTCTGAAAATAGTTCATTTGCGTTTTTAGTAGGCAGATAATCCAAATCTGTATGAGCAAATAATTGGTTTCGTAATGCTTTCAAGGTTTTAAAATCATGCGGAATGTTTTTATCATCATGATATGGTTGTAATAAAACTTCAATCTGTTTAGCAATATCAGTCCCTTTTAAATGTCCATAGTTAGTATAAAAAGAGAAGGAAACGGTATCGTTATCCGCGCGTTTACCCATTAAATTACATATATCTATTACTATCTCTGTATAGATTCTTTTACGGTAATCAAACCAAAAGACTGGATTCTCATTGTGTATAGTTTCCATACTGCTAACGAGACCCCACTTTAGTGGATCGTCAGCATATTGGAATGAATGTATTTTGGGTGTCAAACTATCAAGAATACTATAATTCCTATTTAATTTGATCCATATTTCATAGTAGCCTCTTATCATATTTTCTATCTTACTCCAATTCGGTGCCTTTAGTTTAGGGTGTTTTTCTTGGCATTTCATGGGGATATGGTCGGATAAAAACCAAATTTTATTCTCAATATCATTTTTCTTGACCCTAATTATTTTGGTGTTGACATCATGGTATAGATGATTTTCTAATAATGAATATCCCTTTTTGAAACTCTCAGGTGAGAGTATATCTCTTTCTGAATTATCTTCACTTGTTTGTGGCTGTTCAAGACATACGTTTTTCTCAATTACGGGTAGATAGATAAAATCATTACAGCAGCATACAAGGTAATTTTGTTTGACGTTGGAAAATAAATGTTGTTTGTTATCAGGGTTTACCAACACATAATCTTGTTTTAATACTATTTTTTTATTGCATTCGCCGCAGTATTCGTGGTTACAGTATTTATGGCGAAAGCATGTATGGAAACCCCTGTCTTTAAAAGCATCTTTCTGTTTTTTTGCCAATGATTGCATAAGGCGATTTTGGTGTTCATCAGAATATGTTTTTATTTCTTCTGCTATTTCGTTATGGCATGCTTGGCAGAACTTTTCATTGATGTCCCAAAATTCTGTATAGTAATATTCTTTAGTGGTAAAATCGCAAGATTCTTCGGGATTAAAAATATAAAACACATCTCTTTTATTTTCGTCAGACAATTCATAATTTTCGCCTATAAAATCCATGTGTATCTCCTTTTTGGTTTGAGATATTGCAAAACAACTGAAACTATTTCGCTATTAGTAGTCTTGGATATAAGTGGAATAATGGTGGTGTGAGCCACACCAAGCACGCTTCAGTGGAGACCAGGAGCCTTCAATCGTGTTCGTGCGGGTATCCCTGCTCACTGTGATTGATAAGCGTATTTGAGGTGCATTATGCACCGCCAAACATATTTATTCAGTCAGTTAAACGAGGGATCGCTCGTAAGCTCGCTAACACCGTTCTAAAGGTGGAGGACAGGACTTGGCGCGGGAAGCACCAAGTTATACCATTTCTGATTGAAATTGTAGCATAAACTTTTAGTTTGTGCGTTCTTGTCGTATAGACTGTGAGTCAGGGCCCTGAGGTGCAGTTAATGCGATATAAACTTTTAGAAATGGTATTAGAACTCCTGTCCACGAGCTTGGATAGAGTATAGCAGTGTTGACGCTGTTTGTCAAGGAAACGACTCATAAAATGGAAGTAGGGCAGATTAATTTGGCGGGTTGGAAGTCCTCTCCTCACAAGGAATAACAATCTGAAGGAGATGGCTGACGATATGCCTCAAAGTCCTCAAGCGTTTCAATCTTTTTCCCGCGTCTGGTCACAAAATATGTAGCTGCTGAAGTTCTGAAATAATCTTTTGGTAAATCAGTGGGTCTCGGTGCAACGAATCCCTCAGAGACCAAACACTGCCAAGCCTCCATAAGTGCAAAGAGGACATCCTCACGAGTGCCTTTAGGATAATTTAGATTCGGAATATTGAGTGCATTTTGGTTAATTTCCCATGCCAACCTATCGTATCCTATGATAATTTGTAGATTTATCTTCTCCCGATTTTCTAAAGAAACCAAGAGCGGTCCTGCAAGTTCCTCCGGTTCAAGGTTCAATAAATCCTCTGCATCGGGGAGCATCTCAAAGAGTTTAGAAAACATTGGTATAGTCTGTTGCTCCTTTTCGGGTTTGAACACCTCGTAGAGAGGTTTCGCGGTGTTTTTCCACTGAATGTAACGCCTGATTTTCTTTTATGAAATCAGGCGTGCTGAGATGTTATGGGGGTCAAGTGATAGAAATCCAAACGCTCCACACCAGCCGTTGATCGTGTCTTGAGGTGCAACGCTTGGGTGTTAGACCACAGGAGCGACTTGAAGCATGCGTTTGAGGCGGAATTACGACAGGATTTTTCGCAATGAGTCGTTTTAGGCTAAAATAATCGCAATTATAATACCAATTAGCCATAAGACCCCACCGATAACTCCATATCTGTAAAAATGCTGATACTTTTCAAAGTGATCGTTAATTTTATTCAAGAATGCTTCTCGCTCTTCTTTTTTCTTTTGTTTCTCGTCATCATCTTCTTTCTGTTGTTTGGCTTTATCTTGCTCTTGGTGGTAACGAACCATTTTGTTAGCCATCTCTTTTGAGATTGGTGTTTCTTCAACAAAATCGTCTATGGTGTTTTGGTCTAATAGTTCAATCTGAAAACTAAATGGGTTATAGAACCATTTATGCCTATCAAACATTTGAAGTGCATGCGCTTATTTAGGCCACAATTTCGCAAAATTAAGATAAGGTTCGCTGTTGAAATTCCATAGGTGTCAAATACCGTAACGCCGAATGTGGGCGTTTTTGGTGATACTTGTGTTCAATAAAATGTCCGATGCGATCTCTCGCCTCGGTGATGCTTTGATACTCATTGCTGTCAATTTCCTCTTCTTTGAGGGTGCGAATGAGTCGTTCGGCATATCCGTTCTCCCAAGGCCGTCCTCGGTGTGCGACCGAAATCTTAACACCCTGTGCTTGGAGTGTGGCAACATAAGCTTTTGAAAGATACTGCACACCTTGATCGGAATGATGAATCTCCGGGACGCTGTGGCAGAATGCCTCTTCAAGGGGTTTGAGCGTCAGAGATTGGTTCAAGTATTGACTCAGATGCCACGCTTTGATCACTCGGGTGAAGACATCCATGAGCAAGGAGAGATAGATGAAGCGTCCTTTGAGACGGACGTAGGTAATATCTGCTACCCAGACCTGATCCTGATGACAGATCTCAAGGTCTTCAAGCAGATTGCTCCACGGTTTCTCCCCCCGCAGCGATTTTGTGGTTTGACCCGCACGCTTGAGAGGTACCAAGAGATTCTTCTCTTTCATCAATCGAGCGACACGGCGGGTGCCAACAGTGTATCCCTGACGCACGAGCAGCTGCGTGATACGCCGATACCCGTATCTCGGATACTGTCCCGAAAGTTTCTCTATTTCCGCGAGCAGCACCGCTTCGGACGGCTCTTCTTTGGGGTGATAATAGAAACTGCCCCGGTTGACACCGAGGATGCCACAAATATCTCGCACGGAATGCTCCTGCTGCAATATGGAAATGAAGCCTCGCTTTTCAGATAAACTTAGTCCAACAAGGTCAATAGTTTTTTTTGGATGTCTAACGCTACCGCCATTCTTCCAACGAGCTGCTCAAGGTGGTCGATACGCTTCTGCATTTCGTCCGACTGCTTATCCGTAGACGCAAACAGGGAGGGCGCATTTTCAAGCACCTGTCGCTTCCACTGTGAGAGTTGATTTTCGTTGAGATGATGACGCCGACACACTTCGGCTTGGGAACTGCTACCGCTGAGGACTTCAAAAACAACTTCCGCTTTAAACTCAGGGGTGAAGGTTCTTCGTTTCGACATGAGAGACTCCTTTCAATGAGATTGTTATTATATCACAATCTTCCTTTAGGGAGTGGCCCAAAAAACCGTAGGCAGTACAATTGATTCTACAGTACTTGGACGCTTATATTGCCCGTTGGGGTCCAAGGCATAACCTCTAAAAACACATAATTGCCCTTTATGTATATCATCGTATATGCGAAAATGTGCCTGTAGTCTTTCATATAATCGGGCATGCTCTACGATATATTTACTATCAGTCTTAACCCAAATGTATCCCCATTCAGATTCTTTCAATTCAGGTTCTCTTGGTCTCCATTCAGAACTATAATAGCATTTTTCTTGTGTATTATAGTAAATTAGCCAACCATATCCTTCAGGATGATCGGCTTGAGGTGCTAATAGCGAATAGGTATTGTTATACTTTCCATAAACATCGTTGTCACAGTCTATGTGAATTTCCTCAACAAAGGGGCTTGTCACTGAAATAACGATTCCATTTCCATGGGGATTATGGCTAAATTTTCCTTCCATTTCTTCGCCATACTTGTTGAGATTTTCATAAACTTTTTCCATAGGCTTTCTCCTGTTGAATAGGGTATAAGGGGTAGGCTTTCTCCGCTACCTAAAAGTGGGACTCCAGCCTGAATGGGAGACACTTCCGAGATGCATCCCCCAGTGGATACACCGAGCATAGAAGCCCGCGATTGCGCGTTGCGAAGGTGCCGTTAAAGCAAGCGGAAACGAGTCGGATTTCAGTGTTATCAAGAAGGCGTGTACCTTTCATAAGCTTTTCACGAATTATATCTCTGATTAATTCGTGTCCTTCTGCACACGCTTTAAATCCTCAAGCAACATCCGTAGTCTGTCTATTGTTGGATTTAAATAGGATAGATTACATGCTTTTAACGCTTTCTCGTATTCTTTCTGACCGGCGTACTTTTCTGTTATCAACGTATCTATTTTTCCTATTGGTGACTCTGGATTATTCAGTTCTTGGTAAAAATTATTCAACTCTTGGATCAAATCCTGTATCCATTGATTGGTATTCATAGATTCTTCTCCTTAAAGATTTTCGGTTTCTCTTTTACTGCGCTCTGGCAAGACAGATTACCGATATTCAGAATGTCTACGACAGGATACACAGTAAAGTTTATTGACTCCTGCTTGTCCTTTTCCTCTTATTTCGTCTAAGACACCTTCACAATGCTTGCATTGGTAACACCAATCGTAGCACTCAATAGTATAGTCGGGTAATATCTCACTATAATGGACACCGACAATATCCCTGCTATTTAGTCTGGCAATTCCACAGCTTACTTGGTGTAAATACCTAACTATTACGTTTTGAGGATTTAATTCTGCTTCATTATAGGGAGGTTTAGCTAAGTAGTTGTTATACCATGCGATATACCTATCTTCTACTAATTTAGACATCTCTGAATGGTCATATTCGGTGACTTCTCCTGATTTTTTATCCGTAAAAATCCATTTTGCGTTTTCAAATGCCCGAACATAAAGAAAATATTTAGGGCTACTATCTTGGTTTTTTCTTGATCTACGCATGATAACCTCTTAATCTTCGTTCAGTCTTGAGATCAGATATTCCTGTCCTCGATCCCCTTTGATTCGATTACAGTGACCGCAGAGCAGTTGCAGATTTTCGATGTGGTCAGTCCCTCCAGTAGATTCCGCTATAATGTGATCAATTTCAAGGTGTTGCGTTTGAAAATGCTCACCGCATCCGTTACAATTCCCAGCCTGCTCGCCGTAGAGTTGAGTTTTGTTTTCAGGTGCGTTGTATCGGAGAATATCGCCTAAATCCGTGCGTTTTGGAATGTCTGTGCGTGCGATGATGTCCCGAAATAAGCCCTGATCCTCTTTGATACGTTCGACAACCAATTCAATAGCTTTGGCAGATACGTCAATACCAATCCAATGACGTTGAAGCCTATCTGCCGCGACAAGGGTTGTAGCGCACCCACAAAACGGATCGAGAACAACGCCATCTTTGCTTAATGATGCTTTGATAATGCGATCAAGGAGTTCCAGAGGTTTTTGTGTCGGATAACCGGTATCTTCACCTTCTTCGTATGAAATATCATTCCAAAGACTTTGGGGAGGCATTCCAGCATCTGGTGTGAGATAACGTTTGAGACGTGGATTTCCACGACTGTTCCAAAAAATTAGTCCTGCCTCATCTAAAGCGTCTAAGCGGGCATGTACACCTTCTATCTCCCCATAATTTGGAATGAATTTTTTAACAATGTATTCAGCATATCTACCTCTACCTACCCGTGGAGGTGACCAGTGTCTATTTCCTGGAGAAATACCTTGCCAAGGTTGTCCTGATTCTCCACCACTGCTCCCTGAAGCCGTTAAATTATCACCTTCATATTTGCCATGTTTGTCGCTTTTATTAAAGTTTTTTTTGCGTTTATCAGTTAAAGGAATTAGTACCTCATCAGGGATAGCTTTCTCACCGTAACTATAGTAGAAGATGGTCTCATGAGTTGCACCATACAATTTATCGTTATGAGAACTCTGTCTATTCCATATAATTTCCGCACGATAGTTCTCTTTGCCAAAAATAGCATCCATAACAAGTTTTAAATAGTGAGACATAGTAGGGTCACAATGCAGATAGATAGATCCCGTTGACTTGAGAATACGCTTCATTTCCAGCAACCGAACCGCCATGTAAATAAGGTAAGATTTATCACTATTTGTCATTGCAGCGTGGATCACTCGGTTCAGAGCAGGATGTTTTGCTTCGATGAGGTCTAACCATGCGACATCAACATCTCGGAGCGTCCATGTATCTGTAAATTCAGCACCGGCAGCTGCAGAGCCAATCGGCGCGGCGTAATTCGCATTGCTATTGAACGGCGGGTCTAAATATATCAAGTCCACCGATTCACTATTCATGCCTCGCATGATAGGCAGATTGTCCCCAGTAAATATCGTCTTGGGATTCACATTAGCATTCACGCTACACCTTCCATAAATTCTGTCATCTATTGTCTTTCTTGGGTTTCCCAGTCCCAGTCCTTTATCCCTACGAAGGTGGGAGGGTGGCAGACATACCGTGCGGTATGCTTCGTAGTGCCACCCAAACTGGTTTGAATAGTCTATCAGATATACGAAAATTATACCAGTCGATTTTTGACGCGACAGGGCTATCCCGCGCCAATCCGTCTTTGAAGCCAACCGCGTGGTTTGATTTGGGTGGGGTCTGTTTTCTGCTCTCTTTCCGCTGGCGAGGGCATCCGTGAACGTGTTTCCGCTTTTCATAGAGGCGATCCTCGTGCGCGAGGAAATGGGTTTTACGGAATAATGCCTTGCCTATCACAGAAGAAACGCGATTGTCAATAGAATGGCGAGGATGGTATCAAGCATTTGCATCAAAAAAGTCAAATGCCTGTTCTTTCCATTCGCCACAGAAAGAATCTTCATCCACTGTAGGCAACCGAGAGCCAGTAGAGTTGTGGGTATAGGTAACGAGCTGGGGCGGATAGCGCCGACAAATACCGTAGTCCTCTTTTTTGTATTCATGCCAATATACTGTGTGTATACGTTCATAGAACTTCTCAGGTAATATTATCATTCCTTCACGATCGAAAACACGATCTTTGTACTCTATTCTTCCAGCAATTGAATTTATTTCATCTGGAGTCAATTCGCGACGATCAATATAATATGTCAGATACGTGCTTTTCCGAACCTGTTTCCATCTTTGCTGAAAAAAATGACAGTTTTGACACCGTTTGGGTCTCTCGTACATTTTACGCTCCTTTCGGACAAACTTAGCGTTTCTGCCTCTGTTATAGAGCAATTTTTGTGTAAAATTTTCACTTTTTGCTTGACAAGCGGATTGGCTTAATGATAAACTGTGCAAAGAAAGAGGAGCAGGTGGCCGCCTGCCCCAAAGTTACCAACATCAGAGGTGATAGTCTTGTGTGTCGGTATTTTTATGCTATCATACCCGCCGCAAATTTGTCAACCCCCTGATTTTCATATTAAATCTGCAATCCATTAGAGGTACATTATAGGCTTATTGCGTCTAAGGAGTGATATGCGTTACCAACGCCGACATCAGCAAAATAACCGGCATAGGGTTTTTGTCAGCTACTACCATAATGATGATCAGGACTATAGGGACCTTTTTGAGGGATTGTTTTCAGACATTCATGACATTATGGTGTCGGAATCCGTCGAAATAGGCGATATTGACCCATACCTCAAAACAGATACAATCCGTCAGAAAATCCGAGATGAATACCTCCGAGATTCCACAGTGACAGTTGTTTTAGTCGGAAAGCGTACGTGGCAGCGAAAGTTTGTAGACTGGGAAATCGGATCCAGCATACGCCAGACACAAAATAGCACCCGCTCAGGGCTTTTAGGGATTCTACTGCCAACATATCCCAGAAACTTTGGAGATATGAGCAATTATAATCGCCACACAATTCCGCCAAGACTCTATGATAACATTGACCGTGGTTTTGCCAAACTCTACAATTGGAGCAATGATCCGGATCAAGTGCAGTCATGGATACACAAAGCTTTCAAACGGAGGAACGAGAACCCTCCGCCCGACAACTCTCGTGATTCGTTCAAAAATAACCGAACAGGCGAAAGGTGGTATGACTAAATGGAAGAAGTCTTGACAGATCCTCAGACAGTTTCGGCGTTCCTTCAGTCCTTCAAACTTGCATTGTCTTTGGGTAAGGAATACCTAAATAGAAAATGGCAGCCAAACAAAAACGACGAGCAAGCAGCATGGGCGATGTATATTGAGATGGTCACTCGAGTTGTTACGCAGCCATTGCCTCCGAATCAAGGTGATGAAGCAACTGCGTTAAAGAGTGTCCATTCGCTGTTTGAAACCACGCGGGAGGTACTCAAAGAACACGGAAGGGAGTGTAAGGAATTCCCCGCTATAGCAGTTGAAATCCTTAATCAAAAGGTTCGTCCATTCACGACACAGTGGCATAGTGAAGACTTAGAAATTACTTTTGAGAATGAATCAAAATGCGACGAGTTCCGAGACGATTTGGAACGTCTTCAAGAGATTTTGTGCGAGTACACGCGAGTACTCGCAGCAATGGCTAAAGTCGAAGACCTGACGAACTTATCAGAGGAGTAATATGGAAGAATGCTGACAAAAACGGTATTAACGAAAAACTACTTCACAACGGATTAGTTTGACCCTGAAGATAAAAAGATTGTCTTTATCTCTTACAAGCAAGACCCTGATAGTTACGCTGCCCGTAGATGTGCAGAGATATTAGAGGGAATACCGGGGCTTGGTTACTGGTTTGATGAAGAAGATGCGTGTATGGCTGAAGCACTACATCAGAAATCCGATATAAATTTAGCGACCTGCATTGAACGCGGTTTGGATGTTTCCTCTGCTCTATTAAGTATTATTAGTTCGGATACGTGGTATTCAAAATGGGTTCCGTATGAAATCGGAGGTGCCCGCGGACGGCAGCGTTTTTTTCAACCATTTACGCCATATTCATCTTCAGATCCGCCACCTGTACCTCATCCGCTTATAGCACATTACCTCCAAGATATAAAACAAAAATACCCTGCTTACATAGCACTCGGCATACCTCTTTTAACTTACGAAGAAGTCATCCTGTGGGCATATAGTGTTGCTAATATTCTGAAGGAGATTCAGGACGGGATAGTTGGCAAAAACCTTTCGACAGAAACACAGAGTATCCAAGACATCTATGGGATCCAAGACATCTATAAAAAGAATGTCCGCAACTATGTATATTAACCATATATCCGCGCCGCGATCACCGACTTGCTTTTTGATCGGAGTATCGTCAAGGGTGGAAGATGAGTCATGCTGGTTGTGCCAGCACCGCCACCAGCAGAGCCTGCACCAGTAGATTTTGCTATACAGATTAGGAGTCCTTGGTCAGACTCGCCAACTCGATAGGAGAATACAGTATTATGTTTGGTAATAATGAAAGCAAAATTCGTGATGCTATACCAATAATCTCGGGACTAACAGGTATCTCAGCAGGTATACTATCGGCACACTTCTTCGGGAAACGTGATGGATCAATAGCTGCTGCTGGATTCATTCAACAAGTGCTTGCCGACTTTTTAAATCGTGTATTAAGTCCAAGACAAGAACACAGGGTAATTACGGTTTCCGCTTTTGCTGTGGATTTCATTGAAAAGAGGTTAAAAGATGGAGAGAAGTTGCGAAATGATGGTTTTTTTAGTGAGGGGACAATGTCCAGATCTGATGCCGTAGAAGTTGTTGATTCAATGCTATTTACAGTAGAAGATGATCCTCAAGAGCAGAAAATTCCATACATGGCACACTTAATTGAGAACGGATGTTTTGATGCGAGTATTCACCCCGGTTTATTACATTTCCTGTACAAGGAATCTAAATCTCTAACATACCGACAGTTGTGTATCCTCAAAATGATTATCGAAAATAGGTATCCGCTCAGTCTCAAATCCACGGTCGAGACACCTTGGCTATCCGTCGATCCGGTACCCTTGCTCTCTAAAGATTCTTTTCCTACATTAGTGGAGTGTGTCAATTTGGGACATCGAGGATATATCGATTATAAACTGTCATCCGCCGACGATACACGATCAGGACCTGTGGCGTTACTCGTCCCGCATTCCATGCGGAGTCTGGTGCCCGCAGGACAGATGTATGTACACATGGGCTTAGGCGATATTCCAGATGATGATGTGCTGCCACTCGCAAAATCGCTTAGCTGATATCCGCAACACTACCATCCTGCAAGGTTGCCTAATATCGCCTTACCCCCAACTTCCAAACTATGGAGAGGATAACGACTATGTATCCCCTTTCTGAAAGGGTTAATGAAATACGCAATTTTATTGAACGTGAAACCGCCCGCAAGGAACATTCCTTACGACAGGATATGACCAAGTGGCTCATGCTCGGTAGTTGTATGCATACTATTGAGATTACAGAAAAAGGCTTAGAAAGTTTCCTTACAGAAGGGGCGGATAGTGATGGTAGGGGAAATAATTATTTGCGAATCTCTGGTGCTTTGCAGATACTGGTTACACAGCAAGAGGCAGTTAAAAATCTACATACTGCCCTTGGTATTAAACTCCCCAAAGATCCGTCAATAAAAGAAGTAGTAGAAAATATAGAGCGTATTCGTGTTGCCGCTACGGGACATCCAACAAACATAAAGATTAAAAATGAAACCAAAGGCTTTGGTTTCATTAACGGCAGGGATTTTGGTCCCCAAGGGTTTGAATTATTCACAGACTATCTGGAAGGCGATCCGAACTATAAGCATGAATATGTAGACATTCCACGTTTGATCGCTGTCCAAAAAGATGCTGCAGTTAGTGTTTTGGACAAAGTAATTGAAAAATTAAAGAAGGAAGAAACGGAGCATATAAAGAAATTTGCTGGTAAGGAGTTAGCCGATGGATTACAGATTACAGACCCCTATTTTTCCTATATTCAGGAGGCAACCACTTCCCCAGATTCGCCGCAAGATTTAGGAGTAGCAACTTGGGTTGATGGTATATTGAATGCTCTTGATGAGTTTAAGACCGGTGTGAAAGAAAGAGAAGAACCAGACCATACATTTTCTTGGAGGTACGAAAACCTTGACTACGCCCTGCAGCATATCAAGGGACGCTTTGGTGGTAGCAACGGGACACACATTAATAGGACAGACGCCCACATTTTCGCAAACTTTGCACAGCAGGAAATGGAGGCATTAAAAGAAATAGCGAAAGAAATAGATGAGAGGTATAGCCAATAGCGTTACATACCCTATTGATCATTGTGGATACCCGTGAAGATAGTGTCCACAAGCCTTCATTATGAGAGACTAAAAGCCTTCAATGGTGTTCGTATGGGTATCCCTGTCTACAAACTGCTTCCGTGTTGGTTTATGCTCGGCGGGATTGTCAAGATTGCCATTTAACATTGGAGGCATGCCTGCGATCATGACAGCGGGGTAAGGATTATTAAATAGGACATTATAGTGATGAAGAATTTTGGAAAAAAATGGTTTATAAGTGCTTGTACTGCCTACGGTTTTTTGGGCCACTCCCTAAAGGAAGATTGTGATATAATAACAATCTCATTGAAAGGAGTCTCTCATGTCGAAACGAAGAACCTTCACCCCTGAGTTTAAAGCGGAAGTTGTTTTTGAAGTCCTCAGCGGTAGCAGTTCCCAAGCCGAAGTGTGTCGGCGTCATCATCTCAACGAAAATCAACTCTCACAGTGGAAGCGACAGGTGCTTGAAAATGCGCCCTCCCTGTTTGCGTCTACGGATAAGCAGTCGGACGAAATGCAGAAGCGTATCGACCACCTTGAGCAGCTCGTTGGAAGAATGGCGGTAGCGTTAGACATCCAAAAAAAACTATTGACCTTGTTGGACTAAGTTTATCTGAAAAGCGAGGCTTCATTTCCATATTGCAGCAGGAGCATTCCGTGCGAGATATTTGTGGCATCCTCGGTGTCAACCGGGGCAGTTTCTATTATCACCCCAAAGAAGAGCCGTCCGAAGCGGTGCTGCTCGCGGAAATAGAGAAACTTTCGGGACAGTATCCGAGATACGGGTATCGGCGTATCACGCAGCTGCTCGTGCGTCAGGGATACACTGTTGGCACCCGCCGTGTCGCTCGATTGATGAAAGAGAAGAATCTCTTGGTACCTCTCAAGCGTGCGGGTCAAACCACAAAATCGCTGCGGGGGGAGAAACCGTGGAGCAATCTGCTTGAAGACCTTGAGATCTGTCATCAGGATCAGGTCTGGGTAGCAGATATTACCTACGTCCGTCTCAAAGGACGCTTCATCTATCTCTCCTTGCTCATGGATGTCTTCACCCGAGTGATCAAAGCGTGGCATCTGAGTCAATACTTGAACCAATCTCTGACGCTCAAACCCCTTGAAGAGGCATTCTGCCACAGCGTCCCGGAGATTCATCATTCCGATCAAGGTGTGCAGTATCTTTCAAAAGCTTATGTTGCCACACTCCAAGCACAGGGTGTTAAGATTTCGGTCGCACACCGAGGACGGCCTTGGGAGAACGGATATGCCGAACGACTCATTCGCACCCTCAAAGAAGAGGAAATTGACAGCAATGAGTATCAAAGCATCACCGAGGCGAGAGATCGCATCGGACATTTTATTGAACACAAGTATCACCAAAAACGCCCACATTCGGCGTTACGGTATTTGACACCTATGGAATTTCAACAGCGAACCTTATCTTAATTTTGCGAAATTGTGGCCTAAATAAGCGCATGCACTTCAGCTTCCAGCGGCTTGCTTGGTAAAATCTTATTTTGTGTTCTGGTTTTGGGGGGCGGCGTTGTCGGGTCTGCATATTTACTACCAGAAGAAAGTGCTATAACTAAAGCAATATCCTTCCTCATAACCTTCTTTGTCATGACTGTTACTCTTCAATTTTTCTTTCGTATAGAGACATTTAAGGAGTGGGCACGAGAGCGGAGACAAGATAGAATAAGAGAATTGGAATTGGAAAACGAACAGCAGAAATTGGAGAACGAAAACCTAAAATTGAAGTTAGAATTGCAACGGCAAGAGCAGCAATCCTCACCAGAGAATGAGGTGTAACGCTTGTACACAGCGGGGAACGAAGTTAGCTTAGGGGATAGCCCGAAGGAGATTTCGATATTGACATCTTTGATAGAAATCATAAACGCAAGCGGTGTCATAATTACCGCAATTGCCACAGGCGTTCTTGCGATTATCACTTGGCGATACGTCCGTCTGACGCGGGAGATGTTAGAAAACTCCTACAAACCAGAAGTTATAGTTCGTCTATTACGTACTCGCAAAGCATACATCTATGAAGACGGCGCGGAAACGCGGAAATGCCCTATACTTATTCTCATTGCAAAAAATGTAGGTCCAGGAGTTGCCCGTAATGTTAAGTTTGAGGGGTATCGTTCTTTTAATCCTATGCCAGATAAAATAAAGGAGCCGCTACTTAAGCGCGTTTATTTCCTTGAGGATGGTATTGACCGCCTTCTTCCGGGCGAGGAATTAAAATCAAAAGATAACCTTCTTGGATTTCCCCCCAGCGATCTGAATAAGTTTCGGGTTACGATTACAGGGACTTGGGAAGATTCAAAAGGAAAGAAACATTGTGAAGATTTTCATCTCAATTTTGCAGATCCTAATTTACCATCAAGTGTCTAATCTTCTTCAGATGTTCTATTCTTCTTCAAAGAGTAATCGATTTGACTAAAAATTTTGGCTGGAGGTGAAAACATGAAAGTTACAGAAGGTTTAGATGAATTCATGCAGGAAATGCAACGTAATCAGACGATTGAGCATTTCCGTGATATGGATGACCATACCCGTGAATATCGAGTAAACCGTTATCTTGAAGTAGAAAATCAATGGGTGATGCCAGCGCATCATTTCTCGTCTGCTTCTCGGGAGTGTCTGAACCTGTATCGGGATGGGCATTTTATTGCAACTGTCATGGTAACACAAGCAGTTAATGAAGGCATTATAAGATTTGTCGCAGAGCGAAATAACATGAAACACGACAACATGAAACACAGCGAATTGTTAAAAATCCTAAAGGATAAAAGTATCATTTCACAAGATTGTTTTGAGGCTTCAGATCAAATTCGCGGGAGTTTCCGAAATGATGTCCATCACATGAATCCGAAAGTCGCAACGATTGACTTTCAGGGATTAGCAAAAAAGAATATTCATAATCTCACTATTGTAGAGCGCGAAGTTTTCAATGTGGATATTCACGACGGGAAAATTATCCCAAAACATCCCGAATACTGGTTTGAAATCCAAAGACATCCAAAATGATTTATCAGGTAGCAGAATTCGTATTGATGTTAATCATGACCTCTATTAAATTCAAAGCCATCTCGGGGAATCCATCTACGCTTGCTGTTCAATTGCGTCATACACCCCTTGCATATTGGGAAAGTCTCGAAAGCCTATCACCAGGCGGATCGGCGCATTTGAGAGACTAACTTAAAACTATTGATTGTGGTTTTCTACGCAATAGGAGGTGAGAGTTTTATGGCATTTATTTTTGATAAATACGATGAATACAGTATTGAGGGAAAAATCGTTGATATAAATGATAGGAGTAGCACACTTACTATTTCTGTTACTTTTCCTTTTGTGCGTGAGATTGAATTTCGTTGTAGTTCAGAATATTATAATATGCTCCATCCCCCAGTAACCTCCAAATATAATTGGATAGATTGGGTAGCAGATGACGGGCATCCAAGTGTGAGGGAAGCTTCTGCTTACTACAATACCAGTCATAAATGTTTTTATAAAAAAGAGTCTGGCAGTGAGTCAGAATGGGAGCGCGCGGATTTCGAGGATATTTATAATGATGATGACCCCTATCTTTTTGAAAAACACTTAGATACACCGGAAAAATATCAATTCTTCCTATTCAAGTACAAGTCAATCTTACATAAAGAACAGGTATGCCACTTTTCCGCTTATGCTATTCATAGGATCAATAGAGACTGGAAATCTATCAAAAATAATGAAGTTGAAAGACATCCTGAAGACTATACTTGGATATACGATCCCGATACTTTTTATGGAGAAAAATGGGATGTAGAATCTATTGATGGTTTAGTCAAAGAAATACGACCTTCAAGAGAGTGCGTTGAGCAGTTGTTTAAGTCCTACAAAGATGATGATCGGATAATAGAATCTATTGATAGTTTAGTCAAAGAAATACTTCCTTCAAGAGAGTGTCTTGAGGAGTTGCTTAAACGTCATGATGCTGCCGATGACGAATTGAGAAGAAAAGAGTGGAAAAAGAAATGGGAACGAATAAAATCAATTCCAAAACGTGTTGAAGATTTTATAGCGGAGTATCCACGATCGTTATGGTTAATAATAACCTTGGGAATGCTTCTCGTAGGAATAGGAACTTTCATAGCATCCATTTTAAAAGATTAAATTTCTTGTGAGTTTTGTGTAAAATTTTTCGCTTTTTCTCTTGACACAAAACCACAAAAAATGCTATAATAACAAAAGAAAATGGGGGTGCGCTAACACCCCCCGCCAGAAACAAAAACCTAAGTGACTAAACCCGGAATCTTGCTCTTGGCATTTTTAATTGTAGCACTTCCTACCTTTGAATGTCAAGCGGGTTTCCCAACCTATAGGAGCTTGGCATTTTTTATGACCAACGCACTTTACTTGAGAACCCTCATCCATTCCCATCTTTTCTGTGTCGATAACCTCTCCGATGCTGAAATCCGAGAACACCTTGCCGGAGACGGCAACCCTGTCGGTTATGAAGGTCAACACATTCTCGGCTATCATTGGTTCGCCTATCCGAACGCGGCAGAAGGGCTATATTCCAAAGTCCTTGCACGTGTCAATATGTTCGGCGATCTCGTGATCGGTACTGGCGAGGAAACGTGTCTCGTTATCATCCGTCACGGCAGGCTTTCAATAACGCGTCAAGTTTGCGATGATATTGCCAATGTTCATGACAAACGGCTGCTGGTGTGTATGTAGGAGGGTCGCTATGAGAAACGCTATGTTTTTCCCTAACCGCATCCTCTACCGTGAAGAACTGTTGTCCACAACCGTGACGTATGCCGTGGATTTAGACCTTGACGAGTTTCTGAACCTCAAGCCCATAATGCCGATTGAGGAATTAGGTATCCGTCCTGCCGAGTTTCGGCTCAACGCGATTGCCGATAAAATCTTGGAACGCTATGAGTTGCATGAACTCGACTCTTTGGCTTTGGTCAATGCGGATATTGCGAGGATTCAGCACCTCGTTGAGAATTGGGATTACAGAGGGATGGGCATATTCGTATCGGTGGCTTCTGTCCCGACGATGATGGTGGATACGCTATCATGGATGGCAATTATCGCTGTGTAGCATTGGCACTGCTTATGTCAACGCACGGCATTACGAACGCACCCGTGAACCGTTTCTGAGTCTTGATGTTCTTTTTAGCTCCACCAACGATGCCTGTAGCGCCCGCAATTTCGGCAGGGAGGGTAAGTTGCAGCGTTAAAAAATATAGTAAAATGTAGTCAAATCTATACATTTTTATACAAATCTATACATTGATAATTTCTCTTGACATAAACCCTCTAAAAATGGTATAATTTATTATATGAATGATAGATTTGTAAAGATTGGCGAAGCTGCGAAAATACTTGGTGTGAATCCTCAAACGCTTCGGCGTTGGGAAGATAGCGGTGCTATCAAACCTTTTAAGCGAACACCGAAAGGCACTCGCCTCTACAGCCTCCAAGAGTTATTAGGTGCTAAAGACGACTCCTCTCCTACAATTGCTTATGCCAGCGTCTCAAGTTCTGATCAGCAGGAGGATTTAGAGCGTCAGCATGCCGTCCTTGAAGCGTTTTGTCATAAGAATGGGTGGCAGACTGAAATCATAAAAGACCTTGGCAGTGGCATGAACTACAACAAAAAAGGCTTACTACGCCTTTTAGAACTGATTGTGCATGGTCAAATGTCCCGACTGGTGCTCACTCATAAAGACCGACTTTTACGCTTTGGTGCAGAGTTGATATTCCGTATCTGTGAAATCAAAGGCATTGAGATTGTGATTATCAACAAAGGTGAGCAACCTTCCTTTGAAGAAGAACTCACACGTGACGTAATGGAAATCATGACTGTATTCTGTGCGAAACTCTATGGTAGACGCTCTCACAAATCAAAGAAAATCGCACAAGAATTAGAAAACATAGTGGTTTCCGAAGAAAAACCGCAACTGGAGTTGAGTTTTGGAAATCCTACGGACACAACAGATAGAACTAAATCCGAATAAGAAACAGTCAACGCTTATGGCACAGCACGCTGGCTATGCCCGTGTTGCGTATAACTTCGCCATGTCATCTTTCCAATCAGGACAAAAGCAAGACGAATGGCGTAGCCACGTGGATATAAAGCGTGAGTTTAACGCTGTGAAGCGTGATCTGTTCCCTTGGTGTTCCGAACTCTCTCAAAACGCTTCCAAGAATGCTATCCACAACTTCGGAGACGCAATCACCCGCTGGAGAAAAGGACAAAACAAGTTCCCAGTCCGTAAGAAACGAAGTGGTAAATGCTCATACCAGGCAGATAACGGAGCAGGAACTGTTGAAGTCTATAAAAAGCGTATCAACCTCCCCAAGATTGGGCGGGTTCGCATGCGTGAGGAACTCCGATACACAGGCGAAATCACCAGAGTTTCTATCTCAAGGCGTAACGATAAGTGGTATGCCTCTCTCCTGATTCGGTGCGATAGCAACAATTACAAGCACCAACCGTCTCTCTTTGAGAAACACGAGAAAGCACCGATAGGCATTGACGTAGGTATCAACACGCTGGCAACTTGTTCTAATGGCGATACTTACGATAATCCACGCCCCCTGAAGCGATATGAGCGAAAGTTAGCACGTGCCAATCGCTTCCTCTCTCGTAAGGTGCTTCGGTCAAATAACTGGCAGAAAGCAAAGAAACGACTGGGTAGTGTGCATAATCGTATTTCTAATATCCGTGAAGACGCTCACCACCAAGCCACAACAAAGATTGTTCGCAAAGCGTCTGCTATCGGTATTGAAACACTAAATATCAGCGGACTGCTGAAAAATCGTAAACTTGCCAAAGCACTCTCCGATTCGGCACTCTCACGCTTTCTAACTATGCTCAAATACAAGGCAGAGAGGCGTGGAATACCGATAACACAAGCGGACAGGTTCTTTGCCAGTTCCAAGACCTGTAGCCGTTGCCGACACAAGAAAGACGATTTAACACTCTCTGATAGGCAATATCACTGCAATGCCTGTGGTGCTGATATTGACCGTGATTTGAACGCGGCTATCAATCTCTGTCCCGCTTGACCTTAACACTTCGCCACGAGTTGCGAGGAGAAGTAAAACGCCTGTGGAGTCCGTGTAAGACCTCGTTGAGAGGCAGTGGGCGTTGAATCAGGAAGTATGGCAACAATCAAACATACCTGTTAGATTTGTATAAGTTTGAACATATTTTAACAGATACGTGAGATTTGTTTAAGTCCTACACAACGGATATGCAGATAGATCCTTAGGAGTTTACCCCGTTTGGCACTATCCATGTTTTCACAATCTTCCAAAATTTTCTGATATATCGAATAAGGCATCTTCAATTCCCCTAATCTGTATGAGGCAAATATCCCTGAAACCGGTTATGATTTCTGCATAACGAGATCGCTGTAAGAAACTGCGATCGGGTCCACAGTATTCAAATGAAGTCCGATTTTAACGTGTTGATGCTCACGTATCGCTTCCGCTTCAGTTTGTCCCCGAAACACTGTCTCCAATTCGACAAACTGTCCTAAACCGGCAACCGTATCGAGGTGGATGCGGGTGTGATTGAACATCCAGACTTCCCGTTGTTTTTTTACAATTGTCTTGACCCCAAGCGCAACAGTTAGCAAGCCTTTGAGGGACTCCGGATCGGCGATTTCACAGAGTTGGTATTGGCTGTAGCGAGATCCATCTTGATTCGGACGTTCATAATAGATGAGCCAGCCCTCAGACCAACCGTTAGCTTCGCGCAACTTCAGCCGCGGCTCACACGCTTTTGATCTTGGAGCATCTTTTACGTTCGTTACATGGAAATACGTATCAATTTGGTGTACAGTTTCATGATGCGTCGCATTTAAGTCAGATAGTCTCGGATAGAGTCCATCAAGCGATTGAAACTGTCCCTTGAATTCTAAATTTTTTGCCACTGTTTATTCAATCTCCCCGAAATCCTCATCGGATTGGAAGCCATCGACACACGAGCGGTTGCAGCGTTCTCCATGTGCTAATAACCAACAGGTAGGATGTTTCAATTTAATAGCACTTGTTAAACATGTGCGTAACTGCTCAGCGTCAAAACCGCGTCCCAACAGGTAACTGTAGGCACCGGCTCTCATGACGCGTTGCCCTTCATCGTCATTACGGACAATCGAGACGATTTTAACATACGGCTGATACCTCTTGATATATTCAAAGAGCCGTCCCCGCGAACGGCGAGTGTAGTCCGAAATTACCATCCGATATTTGCGCAGTTTCAGCAGACCAAGTGCTTCCGAGGTTCGTTCCGGAATATCACACCCGTAGCCTTCGGAACGGAGAAGATTTCGCACTTTATCATGTAAATCGTCGTCCCGAGAAACGAGCATCACATCGCCTTCCAATTCAGAGACGGTGAAGTCCTCTTGAATGTCGAGCGGGATGAGTGCCTCTTCTACTTGTCGGTCAAGCCTTCTACGCGCCTGTCGCATCCGATCCTCTACGCGATCAAGTCTTTCGTCTAAGTCTGGGAGTGGCTTAAAAAATTTTCTCATTGCGTCCTACCTGTTTATTCGCAAAAGATACTAACTGGGGAATATATTTTTAATTTTAACGCACCTTATGACACATATCAAGGATTTTTGTTGAGAAAAACCGAGAAATCCTATAAAATCTCGACATGGGAACCGGCAAGCAACTATATGAGTTATCAGTCTTCAGTTTTCAGATAGCAGTTTAAAGAGAGGTTTCGTTTCACCATAGACCTCTTTTAACTGGTAAGGACGAAAGAGATGTCTATATCGCAACTTCCCATCCCAACCCATTTCGACGCGGGTCAGGTAAGCCAAGTCTGGCGGATACCTTATCAAGAACGCCAACGCCAGGCACAGGTATGGGCGCAGGAACACGCAATCCGCCCCGCATTCGAGGATAGTTTTCGTACCTGCTTGCTGCTCGTTGATGTCCAAAATACATTCTGTATCCCCGATTTTGAACTTTTCGTCGGCGGTAGATCAGGAAATGGCGCGGTAGAAGACAACATCCGTTTGTGCCAATTTATCTATCGCAATCTACCACACATTACCGAAATCGCTTGCACGCTGGATACACATACAGCGATGCAGATATTCCACGAAGTTTTCTGGATTAACGACGCAGGTGAGCACCCAGCACCCCTACAGACCCTAATTACACAGGAGGATATTGAGGTAGGTAAATGGCGTGTGAATCCGGCTGTTATCGGTAGCCTAAATCTCCCGCCCCAAGTTCCAGAGTCTGATCAATACGCGTGGCTTAAGGCGTACGGGGAACACTACGTCAAGACGCTCACTGCCGATGGGAAATATCCGCTCGCGATATGGCCCTACCATGCGATGCTCGGCGGGATTGGGCATGCCGTTGTCTCCGCAGTTGACGAAGCCTGCTTTTTTCACGCTATTGCTCGTAGGACGCAGGTACACTATGAGATCAAAGGACAGAATCCGTTGACTGAAAACTATTCAGTCTTGCGTCCGGAAGTCCTCAATGACCGAGATGGAGAGCCGATTGACCAGAAAAACAGCACCTTCCTCGAAATGCTGCTCGGATACGATCGAGTGATTATCGCTGGACAGGCGAAGAGCCACTGTGTCGCTTGGACCGTTAGTGATCTCCTTACAGAAATTCAGCAAACGGATACTAAATTAGCCAAGAAGATCTATCTGGTAGATGATCTGACTTCACCCGTTGTTGTGCCTGGGATAGTGGACTACACAGAGTCAGCGGATGCAGTTTTCGCCGATGCCTTGCATGCGGGGATGCACGTAGTGCAGTCAACAGAATCGATTTTTTAATTGTTCCTTGCGGTTCAGCTAAGCGGATCGGATGAATAACATGAATCGATGGATATCCATCCTCCGCTACACTTACGGACTACTGTTCTGTCAACGTTATTTTGACTTTCTGTAGGTCGGGTAGAACGTCAGCGAAACCCGACATCTTCGGGCATTCTTCCTGGCATCCGAAGACCCGCCCTCAAACTCAATATTGACAGACTACTACGGTTTTGGTTTATGAGAAAAGAAAAGTTAGAATTCCGAAACATAGTGAAGACGTAACCAGAAATCTGCGCGTAATGGAATGGAGCGCAGCCCAGGAGGCCATAGTTAAAAATATGGAAAACAGACAAACAGAATTGGGAACCTTCGCACGATTGTCAGGAATGATGTTCCTGCAGTTCGCTATATGGGGAGCGTGGGCAGTGCTCATTGCTGGGCACATGCAAAATCTTGGGTTCTCCGGCAAACAAATTAGTTACGTCTTTGGCACCACTGCTATCGGTGCGATAGTTTCGCCAATCATCGCAGGGTGGATCGCGGATCGCCTGATGCCAGCGCAAGTATTTGCGGCGATCTCACATCTGCTTGGCGGTGTCTGCCTGCTCTTCGCATGGAAGCAAACGAGTTTCCCGATGATGTGGGGCGCGATTTTCCTGCACGCCATTCTCTACATGCCGACAATCGCCTTGACGAACGCGATCGCTTTCCACCATATGGGTCAGTCAGACAAATTCGGAAACATACGGGTTTTCGGAACGCTCGGTTGGATCGCGATTAATTGGATATTGAGCCTGTATCTCCGATTTTGGGAAGGACAGGAAACAACCCTGCCACACGTCGGCGACTGCCTCCTCTTTGGAGCCGTCCTTTCATTCATTATGGGTGCCTACTGCCTGACGTTGCCAAACACCCCACCGAGCAAAGAGGCGAAAAATCCTTATGCTTTTCTTGAAGCCTTTTCCCTCGTCTCAAACCGAAACTTCGCCGTGTTACTGATTATCTCCTTTGTCGTTGCGATTGAACTCCCCTTCTATTACAACTTGACATACCTATTTCTCACTGAGGCAGAGCATGGTGTCGGTTTAGCAGGAAGTAGTGCCAATTTGGCGATGAGTCTCGGGCAAGTCGCTGAGGTCCTGCTAATGCTTCTCTTATTCCCGTGTCTACGGCGATTTGGCATGCGGTTCACTATTTTTCTCGGTATCCTTGCGTGGCCCGTTCGTTATGCCATCTTCGCCATCGGTCAACCGGTGTGGTTGGTCGTCGGCGCGCAAACATTGCACGGTATCTGTTACTCATTCTTCTTCGTCGGCGGGATGATCGCTGTGGAACGGCTGAGTCCACGGGATATTCGAGCGAGTTCGCAAGCCCTGCTCCTCTTTGTTACGAACGGGTTCGGGATGTTAGTCGGGCATATTGTCAGCGGTCGTGTGCATGACTTCTTTGCCTACGCGGAAGGTGGGCACGCCTGGGCGAAAATCTTTATGGTGCCGATTGTTGTAACCGTCCTTGCCGCAATCGTCTTCATTTTGCTATTCAACGAACAGAAGTATCAGGCGGATGCGGAGGCAGTTGAACAAGACACCGCGAGCGCATAATTGAGGTTAAGGTTATGTCAACTCACAAAACTCTCATGTTTCATCCGTCTGGTGAGAATTTATCGGTTTCAGCAATGCAGGAGTGGCACATCGTTGTTTCTGATGATGCTACCGCTGCTGAATGTTACGCTGCCGAAGAGTTCCAAAAATGGTTCAGCCAAGCAACCGGACTGACGTTAGTATTGAATGCACAACGGGGCGATCCGAATCGTGGGCACATCGCCATCAGTGGATCAGTTGCTCTTGGTGATGAGGATATCGAAATCGTCGTTGAGGGTGGACAGGTTCAAATTAACGGAGGTAGACCGCGTGGAACACTCTACGCTGTGTATCAATTCCTTGAGGAACTCGTCGGTATCCGATTTCTAACTGCTGAGCATACCCACATTCCAGATGCGTCTACGCTGGATATTCCGTGCGGCAGTTACACCTATTCTCCGCCTTTTTCGTTTCGGTGGAGTTATTATCGGGAGAACTCAGAAGTCCCGGAATTCGCGGCAAAAAGAAAGGTTAACACCGTCACGGATGCAGAAAACCTCGGTGGCAAAACCCAACAGCAGCTCATTAATCACTCGTTCCACGCGTTAGTCCCTTACGGCACGTACGGCGAGAACCATCCTGAGTATTACGCCCTCGTAGATGGGAAACGCAATACAGATACACACGGCGGTGGACCCCAGTTGTGTGTGACGAACCCTGAAGTTATTGATATCGCCGCGGAATCCGCAATTCAGCAACTTTCGGAACGTCCAGAAGCCACCAATATCAGTGTGAGCCAAGCCGATACGGCGGCGTACTGTCGGTGTGAAATCTGCGAGACACTCAATGAAGCAGAAGACTCGCCGATGGGATCGCAGTTAACATTCGTCAATGCCGTTGCTGAACGTATTGAGAAAGTCCATCCGCACGTCAAGGTCGGGACGTTGGCGTATTGGTATACCCGAAAGCCACCGAAGACAGTGACACCTCGACACAACGTGCAAATTCAACTCTGTAGCATCGAATGTTGTACCCTTCACGCCATTGACAACCCAGACTGTGAGCAAAATCAAGCCTTCTGTCAAGATACTATTGCGTGGGGAAAAGTCTGTGACGACATCTGGATCTGGAATTACAACACCAACTTCCGTTCCTACGATTTGCCGTTTCCGAATCTGCGGAGTATTGCTCCCAATGTCCGTTATTTTTTCCGCAACAACGCCAAGGGAGTCTTCATGCAGGCAAACGGGAGCGGGTTGACAGGCGAATTTTCCGATCTACGGAATTACCTCATCTCATGCCTCATCTGGGATCCACAGCTCGATGCTGACGCACTTTTAACCGAATTTGTGAATCTCCACTACGAAGCCGCCGCGCCTCCGATTCTGACGTATATCACCTACCTCCACGACAACGTTGAATTGAGAAGTCTTCACCCACGGTGTTTCCCAACCCCAGAAGACGTCGGTTTAGACGCGGAAAGTACACAGACTATCTTTGACTATTTCCAGCGAGCGTTAGCACTTGCCGAGAAGTCGGAGATCCGGGCGCGTGTGGAGAAAGCCGCTATCCCCGCCTACAAAGCGATGATCGTTGCTGGTGGTGAGATGTCATCCGAAAAACGGCAGACGCTGATTGATGAATACATTGCGTTATGTGAACGCTATAACATGTCACACGCCGCAGAAACACAAACTGCAGAGGCATATTTCGAGGAACTCCGCAGTTAATCATTTCATTCATCACCACTGGTTGGTAATTTTCTGAAGAGGCGTTAGTTGTTTTGTGTTAAAATTGGCCGCGAAAGCGTAGCATGCAACAACGGCGCATGCGGATATACGGAATAGGCACTTGAAACTTCAAACTCACCTTACCGAACTGCAAAGTAAGTTAAAAAATGGATTTCCGAGCACCCTTCTTCCTAATTCTACTCGCTGCGATTCCTGTGCTAATCTTTGTACAACGGAGGGCGCACCTCAGCACAGCAAAGTGGCGAAAACACGTAACTTTCTTCCTTAGGGGTGCCGCGCTTCTATGTGCAATCCTTGCCTTAGCCAACCTGCACTGGGCGCACAAGGAACAACGCCTGGCTGTTTTTTTCCTAATTGATGTTTCCGAGAGCATCCAGCCCACGCAATACGAAGAGGCATCCAGACAGATAAACGCCACTGGCGCAAAATTGAAACAAACTGATAAATTCGGGATTATCGGTTTTGCGAGGGGAACCGCGGTCCTACTCGAAATCCGTCAGAAGCAAGATCAACCCACGCAAATCGCTTCTATAGTGTCACCGGAGGCTCTCACAGAGCAGACAATTCGGCGAGACGGGACCGACATACTCACCGCACTCAAACGGGCAATCGCCTTATTACCAGATAATTACCATCGACGGATAGTCCTATTTAGTGATGGAATCCACAACGCTGGTGGCACATCCCTCAAAGACTATCTGCCATTGCTCTCGGCAAGCAGCGTTGAGATATTAACAGCCCCTCTCGGGACTATTAGCGATGCAGTGCGGGTAGTGCAGCTGCAGGTGCCGTCTCAGATCCGCAAAGGACAAAGTTTTGAGATAGGGACAGTGATCGAAACGGATGGGAGTATCCCTACGTTAACCGCGACTCTCTATCGCGACGAAGCGTCGATCGGTGAATATGAATGGACATTGCCAAACGGTGTACATCCGCTCTCCTTAACCACAGAACAGTCCTTAGAAGAAGGAAACCATAGATATACGCTGAGGTTGAACGTAACCGATGAAATCCCTGAAAATAATCAGGGACACGGAGTTGTGACGATTCAGGATAAGCCACACGCCTTATGCGTAGAAGAGGATCTCGCACACGCTGCGGCACTGGAAACCGTCCTTGAGGAAAACGGCTTCGTTGTCGAAACAATATCCCCACCAGAGATACCAACGGAGTTGGTAGAACTCCAACGCAGCGATGTCTTGATTCTGAGCAACGTCTCTGCAGAGACACTTTCGACTGAGCAGTTGCAGAACATTGAGAATTATGTCCGTGATCTTGGACACGGATTGGTGGTGATCGGTGGAGAACGTGCATTCGGACCCGGCGGCTATACCGATACAGCATTGGAGCGCACATTACCTGTAGAAATGACACCGCGTGAACGTAAGGATACCGTCGCGATTGTTTTCGTACTCGATACATCGGGGAGTATGGCAAACTACGTCGAGGCGCGGCAGAAGATTGGACTCGCAATTGAAGGGGTGCGTGCCGGTATCCGCAATCTCGATGAGGAAGATGAGGCGGGAGTTCTCGGTTTCAACGTAGATGTTCACACTATCTCCACGCTTACATCTGATCACGATGTACTCCGCCGAACTGTAGGTCGGCTTAAACCGACAGGTGGCACTACGAAGATGAAAGATGCTACCCAACGGGCGTACGAGATGCTCAAAGCAAACGACGCGAAGCGGAAGCACATTGTTCTCTTATCCGATGGGAAATCTGACGATGAGATATCTGCTTTTCTCGACTTAGCCAAACAGATTGCTGAAGCACAGATCGGTATCACGGCAATCGCGATAGGTGATGCGAACAAAGAACGCCTCACGCAGTTCGCAGAGGACGGTGGCGGACGTGTTGTGTTCGTGAAAAACATTCAACAATTGCCAGCGATTTTAACGGAAGCCGTCCGAGAAACGCGGCGTTACGTCGTTCAAGAACCCTTTCAACCCATTATTGTTACGACGACTGAATCAATTGTGGCGGGTATAGGGATGCCACCGCCGCTCCATGGGTATGTTGCGACGACTGAAAAGGATAGCGCTCAGGTTTTTATCCATTCGCATAAAGACGAACCGATCCTTGCTGGGTGGAACTATGGCTTGGGGAAAGCGATCGCTTGGACATCAGACGCTAAACCGGCATGGGCGAAAGCGTGGATTCCGTGGCGTAACTTTGGAAAATTTTGGGGGCAAGTTATTAATTGGACACTACCCGCGGCGGATGCAGGCTCCGACTTCGATCTCAGGGTATCCATGAACCACGGGATCGCGGAGGTTAACATTGATACACGCGTACCATCAGAAGCGTCTTATAAGGTCCATGTCGTAGGTCCAAATCGCATAAGCGAGATCGTTGGAATCCAACAGGTTACACCGACACGTTACAGCGGCACATTTCAGACACAGGACAGTGGATCGTATATCATTACGGCTGAGCGTGAAGGTGATACGCGTAGAAGCGTCGAAACCCTGTCGCTCCCCTATCCGGCAGAATATGCAGAGTTTAGCGTCAATGCTGTCTCGTTAAAGATGCTCACAACTGCCACCGCTGGTGTTCACGAACCTACACCGGTACAGATAGCGGCACCGGCGGGGATGGCAATCGAAAGACAGGCTTCACTTGCCCAATCACTGTTGATTATCGCCGCCATTCTGTTTGTGTTAGAGATGATCCTCCGGCGTTTCAGCATAACGCACCGGCTTGTAGGAGCGATCTCCGAATCGCGACTTTTCGCGCTATTCCGCGGAAAGCCAGATAACCTCGTAGGGGCGAGGTCCCCTCGTCCACCAGCAGTGACTGTGCCTTCAACTGAACGTGATACAGAAAACACAGCACCTACGCAGTCCGCAGAAACTTCAATGGCTCGATTATTAGCCGCCAAAAGACGCGTACGTTAAAGTTACACCAGGGGACGCTTTCGAATCTCGTGCCAGGGACCGGTGATCGCCAACGTAATTCCATGACTCTGAATGTTCACAAACAACGTTGTGCCGTCAGGTGAGAACGTCGCACCCGCAAGTTCAGACATATTACCGGCATTTCGAGCAAACCTATAGAGATGTCCTTCAGGCGTTATCCCAATTAGGTATTCCTCTTCTGGACCGTCTTCGCAAATGATCAGATCGCCCCACGGTGTGACAGTCAGGTTATCGGCGTTTTCCATGAGATTCCTATCGTTTGGTTCGACGAAAAGTTGAAGGGTGCCGGGTTCTTGTTCCTCACGGCTTGTGCCTTCATAAGGACTCGGCATGTATTTCCAGATCTGCCCTTTGTAGGCAATACCACCATTCGTGCAGGCGATATAGAATTCCCCGTGTTCTTCACGATCGCCGTACCAAATCCCTTCACCGCGTGCAAACCTCGCCGCATCTTTACCGTCAGCACCCTGTATGCGGAGATCATCATCCGGTGATTCCACGTTCTCAATATCCACCCATTCGACTGCGAATGTTTCTCCGATTGGGATTGGGTTGTAGGTCCACGGGAGGATCTTCTGCATCCGACTTCGCCAGTTTCGAGTATCCACGCTCTTCATGTCACGAATTTTTAGTGCCTGAAGTTTGCCACCTGCCGCGAGTTCACCCGGTTTATCTGGGATGTACCGATAGATTAAGCTATCGCCTCTGTCTTCCGTTTGATAAACAATTCCGGTTCTCGGATCAACAGCAACTGCTTCATGATTGAAACGTCCCATCGCTTTCAGCGGGATCGGGTCTGCCAATCCTATATCAGCGGAAGCAGGTACCTCAAAATTGTACCCATGATCGACTTCGTACGTTTCCTCTGCCTTCTGCATAGTCTCTTCACAGGTTATCCATGTATTCCAAGGCGTGAGACCACCAGCGCAATTTCGGATCGTCCCGATGAGACTGAGGAAATGTTTCTCCAATGTCTTTGTCCGCGTATCGTAGACGAGCGTCGTCGTCCCGCCGAGGCAAGGGAGTTCACCGGATCCAGCGTCATATAACTTGTCGGTGGCGGAGCGTTCCAGTTTTTCGTTATTCCATCCAAAAGGTCCGACGTTTTTGGATGGGGCTGTCAATTCGTGATTTCGGACGAGGAGCGTCTTACCGTTAGGACCCGGATAAGCCGCCATGCCGTCGTGTCCACCCGGCACCCAAAGTCCGTCGTCCATTATTTCGCCTGTTCTCGAAAAGGCGTGGGCGGTGAAGCCTTCGGGTAGATCAAGGAGACGATTTGGGCTCGGCGCAAACTCAAAGGGTGGCTCAGGTCTGAAGCCTGGCACCTTTTGAATCAACGCTCGGCTACACCCTAAAAATCCGAGGCTGACTGCTGCAGATGCCGTGGCGAGTGTGCTATGACGTAGAAATTGCCGTCGAGATAGTTTATTTTTCATCAAAGTTCCCTCATCAAACATTATCAAACATTAAAACAGTAATAAAGGTTCTTGTAGAGTAGGTGAAATATTTTCGTCTGCTTGATAAAGTATAACGCTAATATTTTACAATACTTTTGATTTTTTTTCAAAAGATTATGGCAAATCACCAGTCATTCAGCTTTTCTGTAGGAGGGATCTCCGATTCCCGACTCACTGCAGTAGGAAACATCTCCTATCGTGATCTCGTATACAACTGAAAGTTGAACAGCGCTGTGTCTAAGAACTCACTTGACAATACAACCGGGTTGTGTTAAAATTTATTCTTGTAGAGCGGCATGGAATATAAAAACCTCAGAGGTACCCGAAGTGGACACGGATTCACCGAAAACCTGCCCGAAATGGAATGGAGGGCAATACAGGAGGCCATAATTTAAAATATGGAGAACCATCCTTACGCCCCGGCAGAGATAGAACCCTATTGGCAAGCCGAGTGGCAAGAAAAAGAAGCATTTAAAATCCCAAACGATATCGAGACACTCAAAACTAAGCCCAAATTTTATGTGCTTGGAATGTTTCCTTATACCTCTGGCGCTGGACTCCACGTGGGGCACGCAAAAAACTACGTACCGACCGACGTATTTGCTAATTTTCGGAGGATGCAGGGGTATCACGTAATGCACCCGATGGGATGGGATGCTTTCGGACTTCCAACCGAACGAACAGCGGTGCGTGAAAACGAACACCCAGCACACATTACAAAACGGAATACGGAAACCTTTCAGCAACAGATGCAACGCATCGGCTTTTCTTATGACTGGTCCCGTAAAATTGATACCTCTGTGCCCGAATATTATAGATGGACGCAGTGGATTTTCCTCCGGCTCTATGAAAAAGGTTTGGCATATCTCGCTGATGTACCCGTCAACTGGTGTCCAGCGTTAGACACCGTCCTCGCAAATGAAGAGGTAAAGGACGGAAAGTATGTTGAAACTGGCGATCCGGTTGAGCGTCGTCTGATGCGGCAATGGATGCTTAAAATTACTGCTTATGCCGATCGGTTGCTGGAAGACTTGGATTTATTGGACTGGCCCGATGGTCTCAAGGAGATGCAACGGAACTGGATCGGTAAATCGGAGGGGGCGGACATCACCTTCAATATTAAAGATAGCGATAAAACATTTACCGTTTTCACGACGCGTCCAGACACACTCTTCGGTGCAACCTATTGTGTACTCGCTCCTGAACATCCGCTTGTCTCCGAGATAACGCACCCTGATGCTGCCGCTGCTGTTGATGCCTATGTAAAGGAAGCCATCAACAAATCCGATCTCCAACGGACAGACCTTGCCACAGAGAAAACTGGTATTTTCACGGGTGCCTATGCGATCAACCCGTGCAACAACGCGCCTATCCCGATCTGGGTTGCGGATTATGTCCTGATGACGTACGGCACGGGTGCCATCATGGCTGTTCCCGGGCACGATGAACGCGATCATGAATTTGCTACGGCTTTCGGTATTCCCATCGTTGAGGTTATTAGCGGCGGTGAAAAACCGATAGAAGAAGCACCTTTTGAAGGAGACGGGGTCTGTGTCAATTCCGATTTCCTCAACGGTTTGCGTGTTGCTGAGGCGAAGGAGAAGATGATCGCTTGGCTTGAGAGTGAACAAAGGGGATCGCGCCAAGTCCAATATCGTTTACGAGACTGGCTCTTCGCCCGGCAACGCTATTGGGGTGAACCCTTTCCACTGGCACATCTGGAAGATGGCACGATTGTTCAATTGCCGGATGAAGCATTACCCGTTGAGCTGCCGCCTATTGATGCCTATAAACCGACGGAAGATGGGAGACCTCCACTTGCGCGTGCCGATGCCGAATGGTTGAAGGTGATACTACCTGATGGTAGAGTTGCGACGCGGGAAACGAACATTATGCCCCAATGGGCTGGTTCCTGCTGGTATTATCTCCGATTTCTTGACGCACACAACGCTGATGCCGCCTTTGATAGGGCACTTGAACGTTATTGGATGCCTGTCGATTTTTACTTAGGTGGGGCGGAACACGCCGTGTTACACCTGCTTTATGCCCGTTTCTGGCATAAGGTCCTATACGATTGCGGATTGGTTTCCACGAAAGAACCGTTCCAAGGTTTGGTGAACCAAGGCACAATCCTCGCGCAATCTTACCAAGATGCGAAAGGCAAATACTACTATCCGCACGAAGCCGAGGGGAAAGACGGTAAATTCGTTGAGAAAGCCTCTGGTGTGCCTCTCCAAACGCAGATAGAGAAGATGTCCAAATCTCGCTTTAACGTCATCGACTCCGATGATGTCATTGATAAATACGGCGCGGATGCAATTCGTCTCTACCTCCTGTTTATCGGACCTGTCACAGCGAGCACACCGTGGCAGGACGCGGGTGTAGAAGGCGTCTACCGGTTCCTTCAACGCGTCTGGAGGCTTGTTATTGACGAAGACAGCGGCGAACTCAGTGAGAAGTTAACCGACGCTGCAGGCACGACGGAACCTGAGCTTTGGCGCGAACTCCATAAAACCATCAAACAGGTAACGGAGGACACGGAGTCGATTGACAAGATGAATACGGCGATTAGCCAGATGATGATTTTCGTTAACACGGCTACACAAGCGAAATCGTTACCCAAGGAAATTTTGAAAATTTTCCTGCATCTGCTCTCGCCTTATGCACCACACATCGCGCAGGAGTTGTGGCATCGCCTCGGCGAAACTGGGTTCATCGCGCTTTCGCAATGGCCCGCACATGACGAATCCGTTCTAACGAGTGCCACTGTAACCATTGTTGCCCAAGTCAACGGAAAGCTCCGAAATCGGCTTGAACTTCCTGCGGAGGCAACCGACAAGGAAATCGAGGAAGCCGCACTCGCAGATGAGCGGGTTCAGCGGTTCATCGAAGGAAAGCCGATCCGAAAGGTCATTGTCGTCTCGAACCGTAATCTTATCAATATCGTTGTTTAGTCAATAGCACCCACACGCTAAAGCGTGGGGCTTGTGCTTCATCGTAGTTAGCCTTCCGAAAAAGGGCTTACGTCTACTCCACAAGGGGATCTAAGCAGCCCCGAAGAATGTTGATCGCAGCGTTGACATCCCGATCGTGGTGTGAACCACATTCAGGGCATGTCCACTGCCTATCAGAGAGAGAAAGATTTTCGTTGCGAAAACCACAATCGGAACATGGTTTCGTTGTAGGTGTCCACAATCCGACTTGAATGAACTCACGATTATGTTTGAAACACTTGAACTTCAATATCTCAACAAACTGGTAAAACGCAAGGTCAGAGACTTTCCGTCCCCAGAGGCGTTTCATTGCTTCAAGGTTCAGGGTCTCGGTGACAATGTGGTCAAATCGCCGGCACAAGTCTGTCGCACGTTTATAGTGCCAATCTCTGCGTTGGTTGGCGATCTTGCGGTAAAGCCGTGCGAGATCTCTGACAGCACGCCACCAATTGCCAGACCCTTTTTGCTTGCGACTCACGGCTTTATTGAGTTTTCGGAGTTCGTTCAAGGACTGTTTCAAGGGTTGTGGATGCTGAATCTTCTCACCGTTGCTGAGCGTCAGATACGTCTCCATGCCGAAGTCTATCCCTACGCTTTCACCTGTAGCCGACAGCACTTCTTTGGAGGTGTTATCTGTAACGACATACAACCACAAGGTTCCGACAGCATCGCGACCGATTTGGATATAACGGACGTTCCCCTCAAAGTCGCGATATTGGTGGAACAAGAAGTAACGTTTATTATACTTGTTGAACTTTTGGGTCTTTGGATTCCATACTCTAAAAGAGATGCGGACACGCCCTTCTTCAAGTTTGTAGGCATACGGAAACTTCGCAGAGCGATATTTGCTACGCTTTTTGAACTTTGGAGGACCGACACGTCTGCCACGCTTACCTTTTTTGAGATAATCAAAGAACTTTTCCCAAGCAAGGTGCAGGCGTTTTATCACTTCGTCAAGCGTATCACGAGGTATCCATGCCCAGTGCTTATGGGTGCATTGGAGCAACTTCGTCAAGTGCGGTTGCAGGCGATACCGACCGGCATACTTGCCATAGATACGGTAATACCGCTTTTCCAAAGCAAGAAAGTGATTATGCACATCACCAAGATCGTCAAGCATGTTGCCCAAGCGCATATTCTGCGCATGTTCGCGTATCGGATATTTATAGGTTCTCACAGTGTACCAGTTACCAGTCTTTAACCCCTATCCAGTGGGTAGGCAGACACGCAACCTTGCGGTTACGCTGGATATGTCTGCCAACTGGTATTAAATAGTATAACATTTTTGACACTTTTTGTCAAGGAAAAAAATAAAGGAGCGGGCATTCCCCTCCACGCTAAAGCATGGAGTCCCCTGCCCGAAGAAATTGATGGCTATCAGCGGTCAGATTGGTTTTTTCTCCGAAAAAAATCTTTCAGCGGTCAGTAAAAGAGGTTTTCGTTTAAGTATAGTCTTTTTACTGATTGCTGATTGCGACGCAAGCCGCGTGTGGGCTTGCGGGACAATGCTAATGAAAAGGAATAACTAAAAATTGGAATTTGAAGGAGTCAAAGGAAGCATTTCGATCGTTCCATTGGGAGGTTTAGGCGAATTTGGGCTCAACATGATGGTGTATGAGACCGAAAATGACATTATCGTCATTGACACGGGGTTCATGCTACCAAATGCAGACATGCCCGGTGTCGATCTAATACTACCAGATATCCACTATCTGGTTGAACGACAGGAAAAAATTCGCGGAATCCTTCTAACGCATGGACATGAGGATCATATTGGTGCCTTATTCTACGTGCTACGGCAGTTGAACGTACCGGTCTATGGCACGCAGCTCACGCTCGCGATTGCAAGCGGAAGATTGCGCGAATACAATGTTCTCAGCAGGGCACAACTCAATACAATTGCCCCCGGTGATACAGTCGAATTGGGTGATTTTTCAGCCGAATTCATCCATGTTACACACAGTATTCCAGATACCGTAGCAATTGCGCTGCGCACACCGGTCGGCGTTATCGTCCATACCGGCGACTTCAAGTTTGACATGACGCCCGTTGATGGTAAGTTGAGCGATATTCAGACACTCGCGCGTTTGGGGTCAGAAGGTGTCCACCTACTCGTCTCCGACAGTACAAATGCAGAGCGACCCGGACAGACCCCCTCCGAGCGGAGTATCTATGCGACGATAGACAATATTTTTCAGAAGACCGAGCAGAAGCTGTTCCTCTGTACCTTCTCTTCGAGTCTGCACCGTATCCAGCAATTCATTGACTTGGCAAGTCTACACCGGAGGCTTGTTGCTGTCAGTGGACGTTCTCTCCTCAACAATGTGCGCACCGCTTCTGAACTCGGTTACCTCAACCTGAATCCGGATTATCTCATTGATGCGCGCGATGCGTCCATGTTCAAGCCGCATGAGGTGATGATTTTGAGCACCGGCAGCCAAGGTGAACCCCGTTCCGCTATGTCATTGATGGCACTTGACAATCATCCGTTTCTAAAGGTAGAACAAGGCGATACTGTCGTCATTTCCGCAAGGATCATCCCCGGCAACGAAAAGGCTATCGGAAACGTCGTTAACCACCTGATCAGACGCGGCGCGAAAATATACCATGAACGCAACGCAAACGTTCACGTATCAGGTCATGGGTCGGGCGAGGATCTGAAATTGATGCTCAATCTTTTACAGCCTAAGTTTTTCATGCCGATGCACGGGGAATATCAAAACCTGATGCGGCATGCCGAACTCGCCGAGTCTGTGGGTATACCGAGTAATAACATTAAAGTCGCTGAAGATGGTGAGCTTATTCAACTTACCTCGGAGACGTGTGAGGTCTTTGGACGCGAGGGCCGTTCCGGACGCGTCCTTGTTGATGGTAAGCCAGAGTTTGAGCTTGAAGATATCGTCCTACGCGACCGTATCCAACTTTCTGAAGACGGCATTGTCGTCCCAATCATCGTTTTGCACAGCGATACAGGTGAGGGCGATCCGGAGCCAGCAGCCAATAGTCAGGAAGAGAGCGGACAACAATTGGAGGGCGGATCTACGGAGAACGACTTTCAAGTTTCAACCCACCTGAACGAACCGCAAGGTAAAATTAAAAATCAGATAGAAATTATTTCGCGTGGGTTTGTCTATATGGACAAGTCGGAAGAACTCATAGAAGAGGCGAAAGAAATTACCTTGCGTGTCATTGAAAATCTGAGCGATGAACAAAAGCAGGAAACGGAGACAGTCCAAGACGAAATCCGAGGCGCGCTCCGCCGTTTTTTCTCGAAACAGATGCAACGGAGCCCGCTTATCTTCCCTGTTGTTATGCGAGTTTGATAATGGCTATCGGCTTTCATGCATCAACCGTCCGTCACCAGTTGAGAACTGCTTTTGTAACAATCTCCCGAAGCGGGGTACGCCAGAGAGAGGTAAATTGTTACAGGGAACTTCTTAACCGACAACTGAAAACTGAGAACTGACAACTACGAAAAGAAAGGAATAGATTAAATTGAAATCATTCATGTTTATCGTGGCAATTACGATCTCAATCGTAGGCTTCTCTGCTTGTGAGCGAGTATCGCAAATTGTCCAACCTACCACACACGAAACAGAAGGTAAAAGTGGTGAGATTTCCATCGGAGTCGTTTTACCCTTGACAGGACACCAGGCTTCTACGGGGCAACTCATGAAGCAAGGTCTTAATTTAGCTCTTGATGAAATTAACAGTTCACAACTCAGTAATACAAAACTTAAATTCATTATTGAAGATAATACCAGTATCTCAGAGGGTGCAGTTGCGGCTTTCAATAAACTGATTCACGAGGATGGCGTGTCTGCTATTCTCGGTCCCGCCACCTCAAGTGCGACACAGGTAGCATTTCCGGTCGCACAAGAAAATCAGGTTGTGGCAATTAGCCCGACATCGGGTGCACGCGGTCTCAGTGCAATCGGTGATTTCGTCTTTCGGGTCCCACTCGCGTCAAATATCGTGGCACTGAAAGGTGTTGAAGCAACGCATGCGAAACTCGGCTATCAACGGGTCGCTACCATGTATGACGAAACCGATCTCTTCTCTACGGATCGGGACACCGCATTGCGGGAAGCATTCGATGCAAAAGGTATTGAGGTGCTAACCACGGAGGTTTTCCAGAGTGGTGATACCGATTTTTCGGCACAACTGACTCGGATAAAGGAGCTGAACCCGGATGCTGTCTTTATCTCGGCGTTGCCACCAGAGAAGCCGAAGGTACTGATTCAAGGACACGAACTCGGTATATCTGTTCCCGTTATTATGAGTTCACTAACCAGTGTCGAAGTAGAAGCCGCGGGTGCCGCCGCCGAAGGCGCGATAACTTTCATAGGCTGGCTTCCGACAGACGACACACCCGGAAATCAGGCTTTTGTCCAGAATTACAGCGCGACTTTCGGCATGACGCCAAACGTATTTGCCGCGGCATCGTATGCCTCCGTCTATATTTTAGCGGAAGGGATTAAGAATGCTGGGACAACCGATGCAATCTCAATCCGAAACGCACTGGCAAATATCAAGGACTTTGACACAGTGTTTGGTAAGTTCTCTTTTAATGCCGACGGGGACGCTATTTATGAACAGAAGGCAGTGATAGTAAAAGACGGCGTATTGCAACCCTTTGAGTAGTTTTGTCCCATAGTCTTACGGCACATTTGGAAACTCCAGATTTAATTTATTAAAAGAGTATAAAAAGTATGAAAAAAACAATGTATGAAAAAATATGGGAGACGCATCTCGTGCGTGCTTCCGCAGACGAGGTCCCAATCCTCTATATCGACACGCACCTCGTTCACGAAGTCACATCCCCGCAGGCATTTGAGGGATTAAGGCTCAACAATCGGAAGGTACGTCGCCCGGATCTGACGTTCGCTACGATGGATCACAACGTCCCGACAACGGACAGGTCGCTGCCTATCACCGATCTGATTGCGGCAAAGCAGATGGAAACGCTGGCGCAAAACTGCACCGAGTTTGACATTCCGCTCTACGACATTGACAGCCCAGAGCAAGGCATCGTACATGTCATCGGACCCGAACTCGGTATCACACAGCCCGGCACGACCATTGTTTGCGGGGATAGCCACACCTCAACACACGGTGCCCTCGGCGCACTCGCTTTCGGCATCGGCACAAGCGAGATAGAGCATGTACTCGCCACGCAATGCCTCCTGCAACAGGAATCGGAAACCTTTGAGATTCGGATTGAGGGTACACTCCCATACGGCGTGACCGCAAAAGACATCATCCTTGCTATTATCGGGCATATCGGTATTGACGGCGGGAACGGTGCCGTCGTTGAATACACAGGCTCCGCTATCCGTGCCCTTAGCATCGAGGAACGGATGACCGTATGCAATATGTCCATTGAGGCGGGGGCACGTGCGGGTATGATTGCTCCCGATGACACGACCTATGAGTACATCGCTGGCAAACGTTTCGCCCCGAAAGGCGAGGCGTTTGATGCCGCAGTTGAACGCTGGAAACAACTTCCAACTGACGAAGGCGCGATTTATGATCGGACCTTGCAACTCGATGCCGCAGAAATCGCACCGCAGGTGACGTGGGGCACAAACCCGGGTATGGTGACCGATGTAACGGGACACGTACCAGATCCAGCGGACATGGCGACAGCCGACGAAAGGAGTGCTACCGAACACGCATTGGCATATATGGACCTCACACCCGGCACACCGATCACAGATATTGCCGTGGATAGAGTTTTCATCGGTAGTTGCACCAACTCCCGTATCAGCGATCTACGAGTCGCCGCGGAAGTCGCAAAGGGCAGGAAAGTCGCGGAGACTGTCAGTGCCATGGTTGTTCCCGGCTCACAGGCGGTCAAACGTCAAGCGGAAGCGGAAGGACTTGATGATATTTTCCGTGCCGCCGGTTTTGAGTGGCGCGAAGCCGGTTGTAGCATGTGCCTCGGTATGAATCCCGATACCTTAATGCCGGGACAACGGTGCGCCAGTACATCGAACCGGAATTTTGAAGGCAGACAGGGCAAAGGCGGACGCACGCACCTTGTCAGTCCACAGATGGCGGCTGCGACTGCAGTCACAGGGCATTTTGTGGATATCCGAACCTTCAGGTAGGAAAGCGTGAAAGATTAGAAGTAGTTCCCTTTCCAGCCTTCCATCCCCAATATAAGGGAATACGGAGATAACCATGGAATCTACCATCATTGAAAAGATCAGGCAGCTTTCCCCTGAACTCCAAGAAGAAGCTATCCATTTTATTGATTTTTTGCTAACGAAAAAAAATCAAAACAGAAAAAAAGACCGAACTTGGAATGGGTTGGCGGCTTAAAAGCTTACCGTGACCAGTACACAGCTCTTGAACTTCAGAAAAAAGCAAAGGAACCTGCTGAAGTACTAAAGTCAGTGACCTTACCCTAAAGGGTAAGGCTTGTGCGAAGCGTATACCAGGCGTTCACTCCACGAGTTAAACCACTGACTACCGTAACATATCGCATATCTGTGGTGTGGTAGCCTAACTATGTATCGGATACTCCCCTCGTCCGATACCGCTTGGATATGTGATCGGGAAGGGGCAACACACAACCCAACCGATTGGGACCGCACATAGCACTGGGCTGTGCCAATCGGCATCGGGAGACTACAAACGATGTTTGTTCCAGTAAAGAGTAAGTCAGGTAAGAAACTCATGCCGACACACCCCAATAAAGCAGGAATGCTAATCAAAAAAGGGTTAGCAACGCCGTATTGGTCTAACGGCATATTCTGTATCAGACTCAACTACGAACCAAAGACTGACTACACGCAAGATATTGCCGTCGGTGTAGACCCTGGCAGTAAGAAAGAGGGCTTTACTGTGAAGTCTGAATCCCACACATACTTGAATGTGCAAGCAGACGCACACAACAAAGTCAGTAAGAAAGTAGCAAAGCGTCGTGAGTTACGGAGAGGTAGACGCTCTCGAAAGTGTCCGAACCGACAAAACCGCACAAACCGCCTTGCGAATAAAGAACGGATACCCGCAGGCACACGTGCGAGGTGGGACTGGAAACTGCGTATCCTTGAGTGGCTCTCTAAACTCTATCCTATTACACATATCTGTGTTGAGGACATAAAAGCACGAACAATCCAACGTGCCAAGAAGTGGAATCAGTCGTTTAGTCCGCTTGAAGTTGGAAAGCAGTGGTTCTATTCTGAAATCCAAAATCAGTGGGAACTGCTCACACTTCAAGGATACGAAACAAAGCAACTTCGTGATAGATTAGGTCTCAAGAAGTCCTCAAAGCAGCTTTCTGAAACCTTTGAGGCACATTGTGTCGATAGTTGGTGTCTGGCTTATCATACTGCTGGTGGTTCTGATATACCTGATGATACAAGTATCTTCTGTATATCACCCATCCCGATACGCAGGCGTGAACTTCACAGGCAAAACCCACAAAAAGGTGACAAACGTCCAAGATACGGCGGAACGACTTGGAACGGATTGGTAAAAAATACACTTGTCAGGCACGTCAAGTATGGGCTAACCCGTATTAGTGGATTTGGCAAAGCAGGTATTTCCCTTTATTCTTTGGAAGGAAAACGCCTCTGTCAAAATGCTAAACAACAAGACTTTAAGGTGCTAACTCGTCTTAACTTTAACTATAGGAGCGGTGTTTCCTCCCCGCGCGAAAGCACGGGGTTTCCACACCGAAGAAGTTGATGAAATTTTAGGAGAAAACACAAAAATGGATGCATTCAAAGAACACGTGGGACGTGTTGTCCCCCTTGACCGGATTAATGTTGACACCGACCAGATTATCCCGAAACAATTCCTGAAACGCATTGAGCGGACCGGTTTCGGTGAATTTCTCTTTAACGACTGGCGTTATCTTGAAAATGGCGATCCTAACCCAGAATTTGTACTGAATCTCCCACGCTACGCAGGCGTGAGTATCCTCATCGCAGGTGTGAACTTCGGTTGCGGGAGTTCCCGAGAGCACGCGCCCTGGGCACTCCAGCAGTACGGTTTCAAGGCGATTCTCGCGCCCTCATTTGCAGACATCTTCCGCAACAATTGCTACAAGAACGGTATCCTTCCGATAGCCTTGCCGGCAGATGTGATCGCATCGCTCAGCCAAGAAGCACACGACACCGAGGGATACCAGCTGATGATAGACCTTGAGGCGCAATCGGTAATCTGTCCGGATGGCACCGCGCACACTTTTGAAATCGGCGATTTTGAGAAGTACTGTCTGCTGAACGGACTCGACGAAATCGGTTGGACTCTGCAGTATGAAGCGGACATTGCCGCATATGAAAATCAGAATGCTTCATAATGCCACTACTCTCCTGTTCGTAGCACCGATTTAATTGTCCTATCTTCCAACTCCAGGTAGGTGCGGTTTCCCAACCGCACCAGTTTTCCGTTTCAGTGAATAAATTGAGTTTCAGTGTGTTCAACCCAACCTACGAACTTTCTACCTCTCTGAACGTACCTAAAAAGTTTTGAAGAAACTTGTTGTTGATGGGTTAACCATCTTATATTTCTTGCTACCTTGAATCAACTGTCCAACCTTGACAGGAGCGAAAAATGCCATATAGGGCTATTGTATTCGATCTATTTGGTACTTTAGTTGAAAATTTTAGCAGTCAAGCGTACGACCAAGTTCAAGCTCAAATGGCAAAATCCCTTGATATTGCATACCCAAAATTCCGGCAAGTCATGTTGGAAACAATCAACGATAAATCCTCAGACGGCTATTATGCGGTTGAAGACAATATACTTGAGATATGTCATCGCTTAAGTATTGAAGTGGATACGACCCAAATTGAGCAAGTTGTCACTCTACATCATGAATTCTCAGAAAGTACACTCGTGATTGAACCCAAGGTTTTAGAAGCATTAGATACACTAAAACGTGATAGCTTACTTTTAGGCCTTATCACTAATTGTAGACCGCCTATTCCATCTGCTTTTTTGAAATCCTCGTTATCCCAATACATTGATATCCCTGTTTTCTCATGCGAAGAACGGATTAAGAAACCTTCGCGTCGTATCTACGAAACAACGTGTAAACGCCTGAAGGTCCAACCACAGGAATGTGTTTACGTTGGGGATGGAAGCGGTGAAGAATTGACCGGGGCAGCAGCGGTTGGCATGCTACCTATACTCAAACGAGTCGATTTAACGGATGTTTATGATCCACATCGGCCAGAAGTAGAAAACTGGCAAGGCATCGCTATCGATGAAATCTCGGAGTTATGCACGATTGTTTCCGAATTGGCGTAATTATGTATTGACTCAAATCGAGAAGTTCAAGATGAGTGGAAGACGGATTATCAGTTATCGGTTATCGGTCTTCAGTTAAAGAGGATCTTGTCGAACCAACCCGCTCTTAACCGACAACCGAAAGGTTTGCGGAACAAACCGTACTTTAACCATCAACTCGCCTCCGTTATAAACATTAAAGCACGAGTTGATGGTTAAAACCGACAACTATTTTTTCACAGGAGGAATGAACAGTGGCTCACTTTTTTTCTGAAGCAAGCCGGACTTTCAGTGAATACTTGCTTTTACCTAACTTAACCACGAAGGAATGTATCCCTGAAAACGTTGTCCTGAGAACGCCTCTCGTGAAGTTTAAAAAGGGACAAGAACCAATACTGGAAGTGAATATCCCGTTTGCTTCTGCAATCATGCAAGCCGTTTCGGATCACAACTTGGCAATTGCATTGGCTCGGCAGGGCGGAATATCCTTTATTTATGGATCCCAAGATATTGAAGAGCAGGCAGCAATGGTCCGAGCCGTTAAAAATCACAAAGCAGGTTTTGTTGTCAGCGACTCAAATCTAAAGTGTGATAGCACGATAGCGGATGTCGTGAAGCTCACCGAAGAAACAGGACACTCGACGATTCCTATCACCGAAGATGGTTCGTCTTCAGGGGAGTTATTTGGACTGATAACGGATAAGGATTATAGATTGAGTCGCGTGGATTTAAATACGAAAGTCAGCGAATTGATGACGCCGTTTTCCAAACTGATTGTGGGTCGAAGGGGAATTACGATTGAAGATGCCAATGATCTCATTTGGGAACAGAAGATAAATTGTTTACCGATCGTTGATGAAAATCGTAGACTGGTACATTTGGTCTTCAGGAAAGATTACGATGACCATAAGAAAAATCCCCTGGAATCCATAGATTTTCAAAAAAGACTTGTCGTCGGTGCTGGCGTCAATACAAGAGATTATAAAGAAAGGGTACCGGCACTCGTAGATGCGGGTGTCGATGTTATTTGTGTTGATTCTTCTGAAGGATATACAGAATGGCAATCGGACACCATTCGATTTATTAAAGATAAATACAATGATACAGTGAAAGTGGGCGGCGGGAATGTCGTTCACGGAGATGGATTTATGTATTTGGTAGAAGCCGGTGCTGATTTTATAAAAGTTGGTATCGGTGGAGGTGCTATTTGTATAACACGGGAACAGAAAGGCATTGGGCGTGGGCAAGCGACTGCCGTCATTGAGGTCGCGCAGCAAAGGGACCTGTATTTGAAGGAAACCGGCATTTACGTGCCAATTTGCTCCGATGGGGGTATATTCCAAGATTATCATATCGGCTTGGCGCTTGCCATGGGTGCGGATTTCGTGATGATGGGTAGATATTTTGCCAGGTTTGATGAGAGTCCAAGTAAGCTAAGAAAATTGGGTATGAATACAGTGAAAGAATATTGGGGAGAAGGAACAAAGCGCGCCGCTAACTGGCAACGCTACCACGAGGGAGGCGGTCCAGAATTGTTGTTCGAGGAGGGTGCTGACGCCTATGTCCCTTATGCAGGAAAGATGAACGACAGTTTGAAAACGACGCTCGCAAAAATCCGATCGCTCATGTGCAATTGTGGCGCGATATCCCTACCGGAATTTCGTCAAAAAGCCAGATTCGTGTTAGTCTCTTCGGCAAGTATCCGTGAAGGCGGTGTGCACGATATCATTCCAAGAACGACGCAAGATGGATAAAAAATGAAAACTTTCGATAGTAAGATCTCCCTCAATCTTAACGATAACGCAACAGTGCTTGTCAAAGGTTTCATCGCGCCAATTGAGCACATGAACCCTAACTTCCATGAAGAGTGGGATGCGCTGGCAAATTTGCGCGTTGCTGAACCGGAAAAGAGGTATTCTACTTCGGTTTTCCAAGCGTTCCTTCCAGATAAGCCTGTCTCTGTTAGGGATTCCTGGCAGATTGACGACCAAGGTGCGCGTGCCTTGCTGAGCCAGTTGCAGCCCAACCCGAATCTGGATATGCACATTAACGCGGGGGATTCCAGGGGTTTATGGGCATGTCTACGTGCTTATAACGATGAATTCGCCTATATTATCTTCCGCATCCATGCGACATTGGCATTAGAGGACGGTTGGTTCACACCCTCTCAGTTTGCTGGACATCTTGTGATCGATCGCATTAAAAAGAGTGTGGCCTTTTTCCAGATGCGCGTTCCTGAAGGGACACTGTTCGATGTTAATTGGAGAAAACAGAAAGACGATCCTAACTATTTTTATAGCGCAGGTGGTGGTATTTGTCCGGAAATTGAGCTGCTTGGGGAAATGCCAGATGTCACTCAGGAAACCGGATTCACAACATCAATCACGCGAGAAGAGGCTGAGCGCATACTGATACGACGCTTCTATAAGTCACAGCAAATCAACTGGGTGCCCTTGGAAGATGCATCAGAAATATCACAAGCACAGCAGAAACCGATCCATGCCATTTCAGTCGATGGGCCGCTCGCCGACGAAGCCTGCTGAGGGAGCGGCAAAAACTTGAGGGCAGGTGTCCTCTCCGACGAACGAATCGTTGAATTTCTGAACGAAAATTTTATCAATACATGGGTGCGTAATGCCGAGCTGAGACGCTTGCGTGATTCCCAAGGATTTGAGGGAATGTCTCCCTTGGCACGCACAATCATTGGTCACAAATGGCGAAGAGGTCCAGTAGATACATGGGTTATATCGCCTGAACTTGAAGCAATAGGACACGTAGCCGTCAATGAATACCTTGACAACAACCGCCGTGAGGATGGGACTTTGGAGAGTGAAAATTACCTCCTATTTCTCGCGGATTCCTTAGCAGGAAAACTCCCTGGATTCGGGAACACTGTTCTCACACCCGAGCAACCCTCGCAACGGATATTGGACGTTGTTCGCACCCCAGAATATGGACATCAAGACTACACGGTTGTCGTGATTGACACCACTGCGTTTGAAAGAAGCGGTACACTCGTTATTGATATTGAAGTAGGTGATGAAAAGGCGTACGGGTCCTTTCATCTGTTGGATGCCGATCACAGACTCACCTTTGATCCTTATTACAAACGTCCCGAAGGAATCCTTCTTGAGGAATCGCACGACACAGGTTGGTTGGGTCCCAATGAAACGGGACACATGACACATCATTTTGAGTGTGGACAGATCTTTAAATTGGTTGCGCTGGGCTGGGCATCTAACGAGAAAGGAAGCATCAACGCTTTTCACGCAAGAATTTCTGTAGAGGAAAAGTAAAATGAAAACGCCACCAAACAAAATCCCTCTCAAACTTGACGGGGACGTAGAAGTTTCCGTCAAGGGCTTCATCGCACCGGTTGAATATACCCAATACAACTTCCACGTGGAGTGGGACGAATTGGCAAACATACAGGTCGCTGAACCAGAAAAACAGTATTCCGCCTCAATTTTCCGAGACTTTCTTCCCAAGGAAGCCGTCTCTGTCGGTACACCTTGGGAGATTGAGTGGGCTGGTCCTCTGGAGTTGCTGAAGCAACTTCATCCGAGTCCATCTCTGGGGATGGGTTGGGATCTGCATCACCATAAAACCGAATCTCAAGGACTGTGGGCATGCCTCCGCGCCTACGACGACAAATTCGCTGACATTGTGTTCCGTATCCACGCGCAATTTGCCTTAAAGGAGGGTTGGTTCACACCTTCCCAATTCACGGGGCATCTTGTTATTGATAGAATTAAAAGATCGGTTGCCTTCTTTCAGATGTCTGTTCCTAAAGGCATTATAAACTTTGACACTTGGTGGAAGAAGGATCCAGACGCGGAGGGGTATATTACGGATAGTGGCTTCTGCCCGCAAATGGAGCTCCACGCTGGAGCAAAAAACATCCTGCGGAACACTAAATTCGTTGAATCCATCATACAAGAAGAAGTGGAACACCAATTGACACGCTGCTTCTATAAATCACAACGAATTAACTGGGTATCGCTTGAAGAGGTGTTAGAGAGGGCTCCCGCACAACAGAAACCGATTCATGCCATCTCAATAAATGGACCGCTCTTGGACGAATCCTGCTGAGGGAGTGGCAAAGGCTTGAGGGCAGGTGTCCTCTCCGAAGATCGAATCATCGCATTTTTGAACGAAAATTTCATCAATACATGGGTGCCCAACTGCGAGTTAGGACGTATCCAGAGTTTACGCGAACCGATTGCGAAAAGACGCGAACGCGAGGGGAAGAGTTTTGACACATCGCACCCCTTAGCACAAGCGATTATCAAGGGATGGAAAACCGGATCGAAAAAAGGTTCACCGGTAGATTGCTTCGTTATATCGCCAGCGTTTGAACTGATGGGGAGGCAAATGGTCAATGATCTTGAAAAAGACAGGGAGCGCAGGGGACTCCGGGAGCATGCGTATTATCTCGCATTCCTCAAAGAAGCTTTAGAAGGAAAACAACCCGGATTGGGCAACCTTATTCTCACGAGTGAACATCCTGCGCAGTCGGTGTTGGACACTTTTCGGACACCAACATGTGGTCATCACGATTACACTATCGTCATGATTGATGCGAGAGCCTTTGAAAACGGCGGCACGGTCACTATTGATATTGAAGTTGGTAGGGGAAACAGTGATGGTACGTTTTTTCTGGTTAGCGGCGATACGGAATTTCCTACAACAGAAGGAATACCTCACAAGGATCTACTTGCGGGGACATGGAGTGAATCTGGCGGGACAGGACAAATTACGCATCATTTCGACCGAGGTCAACTCTTTAAATTGGGGGCTATTGGATATTCGTCCGAAGAGGAAGTGTCCGTCAACGCTTTTGTCGCTAAAATCTCTGTAAAACTGACAGACTCATAACTGATTGTTGACATCCGACAACCGCACAAACTCGTATCCATCCTGCTTAAGTGCCGTGATAATGCGGTCTGTTGCTTCGACCGTCCCCGAACGATTCGCATCCTTATTCTCTGCTTTCCCATCGTGTAGGACGATAATTGAACCCGCCCCTTTAGGTGAAAGTGTCTTCTTCAGGACCGTTTTAGTGATTTTATCGGGATTCTGCGTCGTCCAATCCCAACTCCACACATTGCAACTGATATGCGCGCGATTACCTCTCGCAAGCACCCACGCCACAGGTAGAAATCTCGTCAACACCGGCGCGCGGAACACAATTTCACCTACCTTGAAAACCCCATAGGGGTGACATCTCTGTAGGAGGTTGTCTGTGCGTTCAATTTCCCTTCGGACATAGAACGGCGGAAGAAAACCCAGCAGCGGATGGCTATAGGTGTGGTTGCCGATCTGGTGTCCCTCAGCAATAACCCGATGTACCGTTTTAGGATGCTTTTCGATCCGATTCCCGATCATGAAGAAGGTGGCTTTGACGTTATGTTTCGCAAGGACATCAAGCAATTGATCCGTATACGGTGGATTCGGTCCATCGTCGTAGGTGAGTGCGACAATCCGTTGATCTGTATTCAGGCGAACAACGTTCTTTCCGAACGGCGGTCTAAAGAACAGCCATAACAGTATCACCACTGCAAATGTTCCAACAACTAAGATTATCGGGTTCATTGGAGACGCTTCCTCATTCTACGCACGATTGGTAGACGCCACCACGGGATATAAGGATACTCGTGGTGTTCCCAATGATACCCGAAGTGATAACAGGAGATAAACGACCAGAATGTCGAATACGCATTGCTTTTGGCTCGGTGTGGGTTATCGTAACCGTCTTCTGGCGTTCGATGTGGCAGATATGTCCCAAAATAGAATAACTGTACTGTGCTAAGGAGCGCAGGCGAAACCCAGAACAGTATAAGGTTGACAGTGGAGATCGCCAGAATATACTCCATGATTTGAAATACAATCGCCATACCGATTATCTGCTTCCAACTCAGGTATTCTTTCATGAAATGGAGATACCACGCCAAGAATCCACTATGCTTTCCATCATGAAAGTCCGGATCCATCCCACTGGCAGGTGTTCGATGGTGTGCCCAGTGTTTCTCTTGTAATTTGCGGTATGAAAACAGGGCATATAGCCTGACAGCAATTGCACCAATTACATTGTTGATACGCGGATGTGTAGGACAAACTGAACCGTGCATCGCGTCGTGTGCTGTGATAAACAGACCCGTGTAAAGAAACGTCTGGCAAAACATGCCCAAAGGCATCACTATAAGATGAGCGCGACTAACATCAAGGGTGAGGAGGATTGAGAGACTCACTCCCCATAAACCGATAATCGTTAACCCAATGAATAGACCCTTATTTGTTGTTTCCATATTAAACATAATTCCGAAACCCAGAGTCCGTAATGTAATGGAGGACGGACTTAGGGGAAACGCGTCAAATCACAATCTCACGTCGTTTAACCGCAAGGAATAATTAAAAGTCCATATTAAACATAATTCCGAAACCCAGAGTCCGTAATGTAATGAAGGACGGACTTAGAGGAAGCGCGTCAAATTACAATCTCACGTCGTTTAACCGCAAGGAATAATTAAAAGTCCATATTAAACATAATTCCGAAACCCAGAGTCCGTAATGTAATGGAGGACGGACTTAGGGGAAACGCGTCAAATCACAATCTCACGTCGTTTAACCGCAAGGAATAATTAAAAGTCCAAAATATAGGAGTTGCGCAAAATAGCAGTGAAAAGCCATTCGAGGCAATTGTTGACGAAACACGCCGACTTGAAAACCGATTACCGCAAAGGTGAAGCTCAATCCGAACCATGCGAAATAGTTTTGCAAAGGGATGTGGTCGTTCATCCATCTCCAATAATCCAATTTCACTGCCGCCGGTTCCATAAGCAGATCGAAGCAGACCATTAACACAGCCACCAAAAACGCTATTTTGAAACGGAGTCCTTCTGCGAAGAATTTCGGTGCTATTGTCTGAGCAACAGCGGTCGAAGCAATAAGCATCACGAACCAAGCAGATCCAATGCTGATGGGGACATCACCAATCGACGGTCGCAAGGTCTGTCCATACGAGTATGAACCGAAAATCTGTCCCGTCCGAACACCGAGCCATTCAATCCCAAGACTGACGAAGACAATCCCTATACTTACGATGACAAATTTCAGTCGTTCATGCTGTGGATATATCCGCCAGCATTCCCAAAATAGCCATACACCTAAACCGATCATGATTGGCGAAGCAAGAACTCGCATGACTTCTTGGAACACACCGAGTACATGCCACAATCCACCTGCGCCTAAAAGTAGATAAAGTACACCTATTTTTACTCTATTCACAAGTCTATTCACTTACTCGCTCATCTGCACGTCAATCTGTCGCCCTTTCCACTGCAGGCGACCGCGTTTGACCTGAAAGAATGAATTGATACCAATCAGCAAGGTCAATAGCACGCCAAGCGGATGTAAAATTACGCTTGTAAAGAAGGGGTGCCTATATTTGAGTGCCAGCATCATCCGCATAACGATGTTCATAACGATCGCAACGAGTGCCAATCCTCTAAGCATCGCAAACCAGACAGCCATGTAGGGTAGCACACACGTTATAAACAGACTGAAGACTAAAATAAAAAATGGGATCGTTTTGTAGCCGACCAGCCCAAAAAGGTTTTTAGAAAATCCGTCCCAAACCTCGTTGAACGAATGATACATCCTGCAAGATACCACACGCGTTCCTGCCGACGTCAGGATTTTGATACCGCTCTTTTTTGCCAATCGGCTGAGTTCAACATCTTCAACAATCTGGTTTGATACCGCTTGATGCCCACCAATCCGTTGATATGCCTCACGGGTGAATGCGATCCAGAGACCGCTCGCCGCCGCAAGCGATGGAAAACGACTGAAGTAGGTAAGCCATAACGGAAGTCCGGCATAAACGAACATGTCCACTACCGGCACAACGAGTTTTTCTGCCAAGGTCCCTGTCACTTTCTCTGGAAACGCCGAGAACAACCCGAGTTCCAACTTCTGCATGTAAGCAACAGTATTCGCAATCGCGTTCGGGGCAGGTCGGTTATCCGCATCCGTGAAGATGAGTATCTCTCCATCCGCATGTTGGCTCAGTTGATGGCACGCCCAGTTTTTTCCACCCCAGCCTACTGGCAACGGTTTCCCCTGGATCGCCTGAACTTCAGGATACTGTTCGTCGAATTTTTTGATAATCGCACCCGTGCGATCCGTCGATTGGTCATTGAGAACGTGAATCTCGAAGTTACCGTAGTTTTGAGACAGGAACCCTTCGATGCAGGGACCGATGTTGGCTTCTTCGTTGCGCGCCGGGATCAACACCGAAACGCGTGGATAGTGCTGGAGACCCACAAATTTTTTCAGCATCGGGGCAGTCACAGCATTAAACAGCGTGACTGTTAGGATAACCACCAATAGAACTATTGAAATAAGCATCAGGATAAACAAGGCAATACCAACCCTTCAATCCAACAGATTTTGTCCCTTTTCTTGACGAAGAATCCGCAAGGCGAGATCGTCTAACACTGCGGTTTCGGTCCTTTCGAGCCAATCCATCCCTTGAAATGTTCCTGCGTCAAGCGAGTTGACAGGACCGAACAGAAAGAATACACTTGGACGCTTTTCACCGAGAAACTCAGTGCGAATTGCCAAGGGCAGCACAGTGACGGATTTCCCGTATTTCTGTAAAATCCATTCAACACCGCGCTTGTAGTCGAGCGGACGCGTGTGCCACGGCAACAGTTGTCCTTGCGGAAAAACGGAGACGAGCGCCATCTCTTGATTCAGTAATTCCACGGTGTATTCAAGGGATTCAATAAGACTACGTCGATTCTCCGGTTCAATTGAGTACGCACCTATTTTCGCAAAGAATCTGTACTTAGATAGTTGCTTTTCTAACATCATTAAATAGGCATCCCGATGAAAAATCTTTTTGTTGAGTAGATAAACGAAAAATCCATCCCACCATGTGCTGTGGTTTGGTAGCAGTAACACCGGTAGATCGTCAGATATTTCCGGGAGTGCCCCTAACAACTGAATCTCGTGAAAATTCCGTTTGAACAACCAAGTCAGATACGGTTGAAAGATCATGTCCGCCCAAAGACGGTGCTGTGCACGAATCATCTGTTGAGTATTCCTGTATGTGCAGGAAAGAGTTTCTCCTGTGCCGATAAGAATTTTCCCCGAAGTCCCTCGTGTAACAGAATCCCAATTTTCTGACTCGACGGTACAAAGACTCGACCTAAAAATGGATTGTAGTCCTGATCTTCGATCTTTCTTAGGATACCACGATAAATTTTAGCCGCCGAATAGATCGCATACTGCGATTCCGTTTCGAGTAAGGAAATACCGGACACGGCTTCAGCATAATAGTGATCTGCGCGTTCAATTTGAAATTTCATCAGTGCTTTCAATTGATGTGTTATTTTTTCTTTTAAGATGTCCTGCTCCGATACGCCGAACCTCACCAAATCCTTCTGTGGTAGATAGATGCGTCCCATGTCCTTATCCTCCTTGATATCCCGCAGGATATTCGTGAGTTGCATGGCAATACCGAGGTGTTTGGCATAAGCAAAGGCACGTTCGTCTTTATAGCCGAGGACATAGGTCATCATCAGTCCAACAACAGCCGCAACCCGATAACAGAAGAGGGAGAGTTCATCGAAGGTGTTATACCGCGTCTGCTGGACATCCATGGCAACTCCCTTGAGCAAGTCGAACGGATATTCAATAGGGATACCATACGCCTTGGCAACGAGAATGAACGCTCGAATAATTGGATGTTGAGACTCACCTGTATTGTAAGCAACCTGTAATTCTTCTGTCAAGAGTTGCATCTCTCTAACGATTTCTATTTCCGTGCGTTGACGCGGTGTATCGATCAGATTGTCGCAGTGACGACAAAAGCCGTATAATGCGTATGTCGCCCAACGCTTCTCTTTCGGCAGCATCCGTGTTGAGAAGTAAAAACTTTTTGAATAGTAGGCGGTTATCCTGCGAGCATATTCAAAGGCAACCCGATTTTCTTCTATTTTCCACATTTTCTTCATCATAAACCCTCCTGAATCAAATCTTTATTGACAAGTTTTGTCGTCGTTTCTGCTGTCAGCAGGACACCCGGTACGCCTGCTCCTGGATGTGTGCTTGCGCCAACAAAGTAGAGGCTCTGTATATCTTCACTTCGGTTATGTGGTCGAAAATACGCCGTCTGTGTTAGTTTTGGTTCAACGCCCCACGCGCTCCCCAGATGGCTGTTTCGTTCCCGTCTAAAATCTGAGGGCATAAACGTTTCAAGCATCTCAATTGAACGCTTGAGGTCTGTGAGTCCAAAATCATTTTCCAAGAACGTCAGCACTTTGTCCGTATACGCCTCCTTCGTCTTTTCCCAGTTGACACCGCTCTCCAAATTCGGTACTGGAATCAGGACGTACATGCTTTCACAACCTTCCGGTGCCATGGACGGATCGGTTTGAGACGGAATGTGGAGATACATTGAAAAATCGCCTGGAAGCACCTTATTATCAAAGATGTCATCTATCAACCCCTTATATCTCTCAGACAAGATGAGTGTGTGGTGCTTCAGTTGCGGATACTTCTTACGAACACCGAGATAGAGGAGGAAAGCACTCATCGAATATTGGGTCTTTCTGAGTTTCTTGTCAGACCATTTCCTACGGTGTTCCGACTTAATCAGTTCGCCATAGGTGTGAAACAGATCGGCATTTGAAATAACGCCGTCTGCTTCATAAAATTGACCCTTCGCTAACACACCCGTTGCTTTTCGATTCTTAACAACGATTTCTTCGACCTCTGCCTCGGTCTCAACGATGCCGCCGAGTCTTTTGAATACCTTTTCTAATGCCTGAACAAATGTGTACATACCCCCTTTGCAGAACCAGACCCCTCCCGTTTTTTCAAGGTAAGGGATCATCAAGTAGACCGCCGGTGCCCGGAACGGATTGCCGCCAATAAACAGCGGATGAAATGAGAAAGTGAAGCGATGGCGCGGATCCTCAAAATACCTCTTAACAAAATCGTAGGCGGGCATCAATGCTTGAAGTCGCAGCGCACGCGGCAGAAAACCGAGCATCGTCGGCAAATCAAATGCGGTCGCCCCTAACCCGTCCGTGATCACAGCATCGTAGAGTTGACGGGTATGCGCCATGAAATGATCGTAGTTATCAGCGTCTGCTGTGCTGAACTGTGCCATCTGCCGTTTCATCTGTTCGCCATCGTCCGTATAATCAAGGGATGTACCGTCATGGAAGTAGATGCGATAAAATGGGTCGAGTTTCACCAAGTCAAGGTAATCTTCCATCCGGACCCCAGCACACGCAAATACGCCTTGAATCAAGTCAGGCGCGGTGATAATCGACGGTCCCATATCGAAGGTATAGCCGTCCTTCACCAGTTGAGAGGCATGACCACCAACCTTCGCATTCTTTTCCAGAAGCGTGACGTGCATGCCCCTGGCTTGCAGTCGAATCGCTGCTGCGAGACCGCCGAATCCTGAACCGATGATGACAATTTTCCGCGTCATGCTTCCTTAGCTCCTATCGTGATTTTCATAAATTAATGTCGCCGCAATTTTCCCAGACAATATTACCAACGGGATTCCGCCCCCGGGATGCACTGAACCACCCGCGAAGTAAAGCCCACTAAAAATACGGCTTCGATTCGGTAGACGCCTGAACGCAGTAGTTTTGCTATTCGACGATACACCGTAGATACTCCCCTGATTGCTGGCATAAAGTTCAGAGAAATCCTCTGGTGTATAAATCTGTTCCGCTTCAATTCGATCTGCTATGTCGAAACCGAGTTGTTTTAATCTATCCAGCACAACCTGCCGCATTCGAACCTTTTCCTTCTCCCACATCTGTCCGGGGACGAGATATGGCATATTCAACAATACAAACCAATTCTCACCATCAACAGGAGCATGCCTCGCATCCGCTTTACTGGTTATGGCAATATAGATAGTCGGTTCATCCGGTACTTTTCGGTGTTTGAAAATCTGCTTGAATTCTGCACTATAGTCGCTGGAGAAGATAATGTTGTGGTGTGCTAATTCTGGGTGTTTCGCTCTAACACCCCACAGGAACACCATTCCTGATAGCGATGGTTCCAAACGATTAAGTCTTTTTTGTCGAATCTGATGCCCATCAATCAATTTGTCATGTGCTACGACTGCATCCGCGCCACAGAGTACGTAATTCGCTTCAACTTTCTCACCATTAACTTGCACCCCACGAACCCATTTACCATCATGGCAGATTTTTTCGACTTCCGCCGATGTATGAATCTGAACACCTAACTCACATGCCACCGCTTCTAACGCATCGATCAAACGGTATATCCCTCCTTTGATATAGTACCCTCCCAATCCATATTCAATATACGGAATTATGTTGAGGGTAGCCGGGGCTTGAAATGGATCGGAGCCGTTGTAAGTCGCGTAGCGGTCGAAGAGTTGAATGAGCCGCGAGTCAGAGAAAAAACGTGATACACTTTGGTGTACCGTCCGAAACGGATCAATTTGATGAAGCCTGAAGAGTGTCCGAAAATGCCGATGTCTCATGAGTTTCCCGAATTCATGGATCGGGGTAAACATAAAGATTTCGGCTGTCAGGTCATGAATACGTTTGGCATATTTCAAGAACCGTTCATACGCCTCCACATCGTTCGGCGATAGCTGGGCAATAGCGGCTTTCATTTTCGTCTTATCCGCACTCGCATCCATCACCGAACCATCAGGGAAGAAGTATCGACATATCGGGTCAATTGGCACGAAATCGAGATAATCCAACCTCTTGAATCCGGCGAAATTGAAGAGGTCATCGATAACAGATGGCATCGTCAACAGCGATGCCCCAGTGTCAAACCGATAGTCCGCCAACACTACCTCGTTCACCTTTCCACCGAGTTGCGAATTCTTCTCAAATAGTTGGACGGAAAACCCCATTCGAGCGAGACGAATCGCACCGCTCAGTGCTCCAAGTCCACCACCAATGACCGCTACTGTTTTATTCTCCATATTTTTAATTATTCCTAAAGGTAAAATTAAAAACTTTTTCGTAGAGCATTGCGTTAAAGAGCATTAATGTGAATCCGTATCCGAAATCCTCAACGGGAATTGTCATAATTCGGTAACCCATCTGATACGCCTCACCGTATAAAACCACAGGGCGCGCCGTGAGATAACCGTTGAATATCAAAATCAAACCAGAAACAATTCCAAGATAGATATAGGTCTTCAGTTGCATAAGCACCTCGGTTCTTAACAACGTGTCTGTCAGTCCAACAAGCCCGACACAAAACAGGACTAATCCTGTGTACTGTTTGCCTGTGCTGAAAACCCATACACCGATCGGCAGTGCTACGTATAAAACTGTTCTGACATGCCGAAGCGGTCTCAATCGTGTTGATAGTCTCGCATCCGACAATGTTTCCCATACCAACAAACACCCATAAGGAGCCGTGATGAAAAAGAGCCATTCCCCAATCGGCAAACCGAATAACCGGAAGTCAAGCGTATACGTCTCGTTGAACCACCAATGCGAACCAGTGACAAGCGCATCCCATATAATATACGGAATCAGGACGATTCCGTTCGTGAGCAATTTCAATCGCCACTGTGATATATGCCGAATCTGGTGATTGAATTGCGATACTAACGGTCCAACAATCACAATGAGGTTAAACAAGAGGTATTCAAATTTCATTGCTACGCGACTCAGTGCTACGGTTGTAACCTGTCTTTCAACGTTTGAAGATATATTTTCTCGTCATTCGCCAGTTTCGCATTTTCAAGTAGGAACGCAACGACATGTGTCATTAACTTCGGGTTATAGGTATCCGTATGCTGTGGCATCAATTTGATAATTTTCCTGAAATCGCGCTGAGCGTCATCACCACGCCTGAAAAAGAATGGAAGATAGTAACAGGTCGTACCGTGGATGAACAAAGCTTCGATATCGTTTGGACTTTCCCGCAAGCCGTTATCCATGCGTGCTAAACCGCGCTTCGCCCACTTGAATTTGGTGTGAGGAAAAAATGCGTGTTTGCCTCTAAGCGCAATAAGTGCACCGATATAGACCTGCGTCCGCCCAGTGTACGTCGGTTCCACTTGTCCAATATGTTTAAACAAGGCAATCGTCGGTTCAATCTGTTTCTCGTCTTCGATTGTGGCATAGAATTGCTTTCGGGCAACTTCCAGCATTGCTTCTACCGATTTCTCGGACGCAGCACCGTCAACTCGCAACGAGAAAATCAATGCTAATATCAAACTTATATAAATATATCGGTTAATTTTCATCGCAAAACTGACTTTTTCGGGAGTGTTCAACGACGCGATCTAACGCCAGTTTGAACCAGTGTGTGTAGTTTTCGGGGTTCTCCCGAACATCCTGCTTCAACGCGCGTATGTCCATCCACTTCCAATCATCAACTTCGTCCGGGTTCGGAATGGGTTGACCGCTATAATGTCCAACAAAGACATGGTCGAGCTCGTGCTCAAATAAGCTATTGTCGAGTTGGATGTGGTAAATGAAACTGAAAATCTCCTTGAGGTCACAATCGAAACCCATTTCCTCATGGAGTCGTCGCCGCGCCGCGTGATGATGATTTTCACCGGGGCGTGGGTGACTACAGCACGTGTTCGTCCACAATCCACCGGAGTGATACTTCGTTTCTGCTCGCCTCTGAAGCAGCAATTCGCCTACGGTGTTGAAGACAAAGACCGAAAATGCGCTGTGTAATTTACCATCACGATGTGCTTGTAGTTTTTCTTGAATGCCGATTTCTCTTCCCGTGTGGTCCACGAGTATGACGTGCTCTTGCATCGCTTAATTTATTTCCTTTGCAGGGTTGTGCTTTCATAACCGATCTGTTGCCGAATCGCGATCGGTATAATTTTCCAGTTTAAATCGGGGCGTGAATCACTATGTATAATATTATTACATATTGTCTATATTATGTCAACAATAATTTAGACAATATTATAATTATTTGAATTTTGTATAGAAATTATGTGGCGAAATAGAATCGGACACTCAATCAGAATTCACTCTAAAGTGGCAATTCTAAAAGAATACTAAGATGTCCCCTTTGTTTGATTTTGAAATTTAGACAAATATAATTTCTTGACAAATAGTATACAGAATGTTATATTATATCGTAGGGGTTAGATGTAAAAACGGAAACATTTACGATAGCGTTTACAATTAATGAGGGAAACGTTGATGGCGGAGGAACACAAACACGGTATTAAAACCGTTGCCAGTCAGACAGGATTAACGCAGTTTATCATTCGGGCATGGGAGAAACGGTACGATGTGGTCACACCGCTGCGAACCGAAACGAATCGTCGCCTCTATTCCGATGCGGATATACTGCGTCTCACATTGCTGCGTCTGGCGACTGAGGCAGGGCATAACATTGGACGAATAGCAAAGTTACCGAGCGAAGAACTTCTGGAACTCATTGGAACGGGTGGGGCAATCGCACAACTCCCGGGGATCGCGAAAGAGGTGGTCCCAGAAGAAACATCGCTTCGTTTTTACATCGCTTCGTGCATCGCCGCGGTTAAGCAGTTTGAGGCGCAAGCACTTGAGTCAACACTCTTCGCTGCATCAGTCGCCTTTAGTCAACCTGTTTTCCTTGAAAAGTTGATTGGACCCCTAATGCAGGAAATTGGTGAACAGTGGAAGGCAGGAACTTTGCGGATTGCGCACGAACATCTTGCCGCGGCGGTTGTCCGAACATTGTTAGGCAATATTTGTCAAGGATCCGATATATCCGCCTCAATGCCAAACTTAGTGGTCGCGACACCGCGGGGTCAACTCCACGAAATCGGCGCATTAATTGCTGGAACGACCGCAGCCGCGCAAGGGTGGCAAGTCACCTATCTCGGTCCCAACCTGCCAGCTGAAGAAATTGTGCGGTGTGCAGGGCAAAACGGGGCAAAGGCGATTGGATTGAGTATCGTTTATCCGACAGATGATCCATACTTGGCAAATGAATTGCGAAAACTTCGACGCGGAATCCAAGAACACGTTACCCTATTTGTTGGAGGGAGTGGGGCAAGTGCTTACGAGCCTGTCATTCGTGCTATCGGGGCAGTGCAAATCGATGATATGCCGACTTTTCGTGCCGAACTCGAAGCCTTGCGTGCGCAACAGAACGCGTCAGTAGCGTCGGAGGAATCGTAGCGGAGAGACTCTCTTGGTTCAAGTTGCCAGTTGTCGATGTCGGACAAGGTTTGTGTCGTAACAGGAACCGCTGCGTTATGCTCGTATCTTTAACCAATAACTGATAACCGAGAGGATTTCACAGAAATCCGGACCGAGAACCGTTCTTCCAATAATTATTTCCTTCGGATCGCTTGTCGTAAGGTTCTCATCTGTTCAAGTGTTACAGGTGAGACCTTTCCATCCTGAGTAATCCCCATATTCATCGTAATTACCAACTTCTGGGCAATACAGGTTTGCACATAATCAATAAGTTGCTGCGTGTCAAATAGGGGGGCGGCAATATCCGTGTCTGGATATCCGTGCTGCCAAGGATCGTCGAGAAAGATCATACCGTGCGGTTGTAGTCCACTGGCACCGCCATTTTCGGTAAAGAAGCTTGCAGGTGGCGTTACGAGAGCACCGCCAAACTCGCCACCGTAGTACTCTTGAAATTCAGTCGTTTTAGGGAGAATCCAACTGTTCCAAGCGACAATACGGTCAGGGTTCCCAACTTTGGTCGCCTCGTACAGTTCTGCAAACGGTTGAAGTGGATATCGATCGTCGAACCAGTATCCCGCAACCTTTTTGCCGTATCGGTGTCCGATCTCGGTAAGAATATCGCGTTCAATTCTAAAAAATCTCGACTTATCTGGACTTAAAAACCCGGCCGCTTTCATCCACTCTGTATCTCCAACACCATGATGGAAATAGAGAATAAGGGGTATATCATATTCTTGCAGTTTGTCAGCCATCTCTCCGATTAGGTCGCGTCTACACGTGCGTTCCGGCATAACCGCTTCGATCGATTTTAGCGGAGCTGGGAAGTGCATAATTCCGTGGACAGAAGTGAAAATGACGTAACCCGCACCAGTTTCACGCACCATATCGGCGAAAGCATCGATGTCAAAAGCGTTCACAGCATCTGGGTAAGATTTTTGTGGACCACGTAGTGGCTGTGTCGTTGTTGACCAGTGGAACATCATGCCGTATTTTGCCTCGACAAACCAATCGGTACTCGCCCGCATCCTTTGAGCCTTCTTCCTTGAGTCAATCATTACCTTTGCCGCGGTGGATGAAATCAGCTCAAGCGAATGAACTTTTACATTCTCAGCGGAGTTTGTCTCTCCGATGAGACGCAGCTTAATTGTACTTTCACCTTGGGGAATGCGTAATGTCTCCTGAAGCGATATCCTTTCAAAATTCTGCGAAGCCCCTGCCCATCCGGTTGTTTGGCGGACTGCCCAAGTAATTTGGCTTTGTCCTGCAACAATCTCGAATACCAAGCCTATTGCGTTGACATCGGCAGTATAGGTTAGCGCAAGTTCATAATCAGAAGGCGCCGGGAGTTTCACCTTCCATGAAAGTGAAGCGGATGGTTTGTTCCAACCTTCAATCCAGTCTTGTGCCTGCAAGTGCGCAAGACCGCCATCTGTCTTGGCGCTATCCCCGAAAAGATAGATAACCGACGAAGGATCTGCTTCAACCAACCGTGGTTTCTTAAGCGTAGCGGGATCCGCTTCAATATCAAGAACGACGATGTCATCAACACCGTTTTGGTATTCCTCCGGGACCACGATCAAAAGTCCCCATGGATGCTGTCTCACAATACCCCACGAAGCACCATCTGCTGTAGGATGTTCCAGAATCCAGGCATTCTTCACCACCCGATCGGTGATGGCTGGAAGGGCGATATTGTTCTTTCCATCCCAAGAAAGCACATGAACGTAGATTCTGCCATCCTTGTAGGTTGTGACGTATTGGTCGGTAGGTTCAAATGGACCGCCGCGAGTATCAATGATCGATTCCCCGTTCTCATCAATCCACTTTTCAATTGCTTCCTCTGCTCCAGAAAATTGGGATTTTTCCTGACTATCCGATAATGGATTGGCATTGATCTCTGAATCGCCGCCCGCTGCACGCACCAGGTCTACAATCAACGCCTTGGCGGTTCCTTGATTAGGCATAATTTCCTCCTGTGCGTGGACAATAGAGACTACGGAGATGAGCGCAAGTAAAATTGCAAAAAACGGACTTAGCATGAAACTTGTCGAATTTCTCCAAATCACTGGCAAGGATAAATGCAGCGAGATTCCAAATTTTTTAAAACCTCCCAAAAACGCGCACAAAAATTTCCATATAATTCTGGTCATTAACATCCCCGATTGCGCGCTGATCTATGTAACGTGCGCCGATATGCAGAAACATACGCTTCTCGTAAGCGACAAAACTCTTTTCCATTTCAGCCAACAACGCTTGACGGACGAAGTCGTTATCGTTCTTTAGCATATCATTGAACAGGAGGATTTGACCGCCACCCGTGAGCTTGATGGTTTTCGTGAACTGATAAACGACCTTAAGGATAAGTGCCGAAGCCATGTCCCGGACGTTCGCACGTTCAATTTCGCGCAATCGGAATCGACGCGAGACATCCCTACCGTCGATTTCCCCAGTTAAGGACAGATATTCAAGCCGATCCTCCGCCATTCGGAACCCGTTGCGAACCGTGGTTTTGAACATCGGACTGATTTCCAGCGACTTGGAAGGACGCAAACGGTACAGGCTTTTGAAGATACCGACCTCGTAATGTTGGTTGTCCTTTTCAAAATCGTAGTCGTATTGAATCTTCGCACGAGCCGTCGTGACCATCCGTTCGATTCCCAAATATTCATACGTGATTTTGGCAGTGTTAATCAAGTCGTTCTGCATCAGTAATGGATCTCTGCGCCGCTTTTCGACTTCGGCACCACCATCAATATAGAAGAACTCAACATTACCATCCCTCTCCATTTTACGAACTTCCGGTTGCGCCCGATACAACCCCTCCTCTGTTCCGCTCAGAAAACCGGCATAATACCAGGTTTCATCAGGGATCCGGTCTTTTACCAGTTTCAGTTCATTTTCAAAGACGAGTGAAGAAGCCCGAGCAAGTTCTTTCCGATACACCAGATTGCCAAACGCTTTCGTTGAGGACGGCGTATTTCTGAGTCTAAGGTTTTCTTCGATCTGTAACCCAAGGTCCAAATCGACGACACTCGCCTGCTGACTTATTTTACGGTTCATGAAAAGCCGGATGCCTTGGAGTCCAACATCGAACTCGTAATTCGGATCCTTATCGTTCTCTTCCTCATCACGGATGCCGTTATTGTTCCGATCGCTTTCATCAAGGAAATCCTCATCGACATCGAAAAGCAAAATATCATCTTCATAGTCGAAGATACCGTTATTATTTTTATCGAGGTCTCCGGGAATAATCAGGGAGGGAGGGTCGAGCGGTGTGTTATCGGAGTAACGGTCTTGGTCATCGTTATCGCCGACGGATCGGGAGGCATCGAACCTCGGACCGACGCGATACGCTTCCGCCTGGAAAATCGTATCACCAACGGTTTGAAATGCTTTGAACACTGTAGTTGTCGCATCGAAACGTGATCTTAGGTTTTTCTGCAACGCACTCTTCGGTGTGACAGCCAACTCTGCTTTTACACCGTAGTTGGTGAAATTGGTTTCCAGATCTACCGCCCAGACGGGTGTCTCGCGGAAGTACCAAGAGAGCCCTAATTGAGATCTACCAAACTTTGTGACTTCACGTAAGCCGATACCAGATTTTTGTCCTCTTCCCTCACGTCCGTTCAGGCGGTTGAGCAAACCGGGCACCATGAGGATTGTCCAATCGGTGCGATTGGAACGGACCTCCCAACGGACACCGCTTAAGTCGATCTGGTCGAAGGTGAATTTTGTGAAGGTCGTCGGGACTTCTCCGAGACTCAAGATGTTTTTGACACTGCCTGCGGTTTCCTCAATCACCATGACACTATGGAAACCGCGCCGAAAGAGGCGATCAAAATCGAAACTGTCTTGCCGAACACGCTCCTCCTCTGTATCCGCGAGGAAGTTCCGCCTGTTCGTGAAATCGTATTCGACACGTCCCGATAGGAACAACTTACCGAATAGACTGTACGCATCCTCTGCCTCAGCGCGGAATGCGAGAGAGCAGCAGAGCAAGACTTTCAACAGCAAAAGCAGACTTTTAACAGGAAGACGGGCACGGATCCAGGACTTTCGGTTGTCTGTATTTATTTCCATAAATTCGTTTTCAAATAGTTGCCAATTGCCAGTCATCAGTGATAAGAGACACCCCTTAAATGATAATCTCTTAACTGAAAACCGATAACTGAAAACTGATAACCATCCTTCACCTCAAAATATCCTCGGGTCCGTAGGACTCTGTGAAGGTTGTCCAGATACCTGTGCGTTTATCGTAACGGCTCAATCCACGATATGTCCCAAACCAGACGAACGGACTGTCTACAGCCATGGAAAGGATGCCATTATGCGCCAAACCGTCCTCTCGAGTGTAAGTCGTCCAGCTATTCGTCAACTGATCAAATCGACTGACCCCTGCATTGTAGGTACCAATCCAGACTTCAGATCCATCAACACCGATAGAGGTAACTTTGTTGCTGGCAAGTCCATCTTCTGTCGTATAGTCAGCCCAAACCTCTGTCTTTTCGTTATAGAGTGTCACACCGCGATCGCTGCCAAACCAGACATTGTCGCCATCAATCACGATACAACTCACTTCATCACTCGCGAGTCCATCTTCTACTGTAATCGTCTTCCAGATATCCCGACCGATGTCATATTGACTGACACCCCTGCGTGTCCCGACCCAGACGTGTTTCTTGCTCGCCGTGATACACCAAATTTGATCGGTAACCAACGATTCTGCGAACTCCTTGGATACAGCGGAAGGTTGGATCTCGGTTCCCGACGTGTAAGTAATCCAAGCATTGCGATCGTCTGCTGTGCGGGGATACTTTCCGATCCCGGAGTTAGTCCCAACCCAGATGCTATCGGCATCGCTGCTGACAGAAGTTACATTATTCGCAGGCAATCCATGTTCAGTTTTGTACTGATCCCACCGCAGGGCTTTCTTATCAAAGCGATTCGCCCCGTCGCGTGTCCCGACCCAGACGTATTGGTCATCGACCATAATAGAACTCACAACGTCATCGGAGAGGCAGTCTTTCTTCTTCCGTCTATGCCGGTGCCAATGACCCCCATGGGTTTCTATGTTTTCGGAGCCGCCTTCCTGCCGATAATTCTTCCATGTCCCCAGAACCTTGTCGTAGCGGGACATACCTTTATCCGTACCGACCCAGACGAAACGCTCATCTGTATCTACCGTCCGAATCGTGCGTCCAACGAGGGTCGGCAGTGCCGTCAATGGGGTCCAAGATTCTTTTCGCTTGTCGTAACGGGAAAGCCCACGCAAGGTGCCTACCCATACATAGTCTTCATCGACTGCAAGCCCATACTCGCCGACATGGTTATGGAGCAACCCTTTGATATCTCTAAACCTTGCCCAAGTACCGGAGGCAAAATGAAATCGTCGAAGCCCATCGTTGGGGGCAGCTAACCACAGATAATCGTCATCGGCTGCCAGTTCAAGGGTTCCACGGCCCGATCGGATTGTCGTCCATTCTTTTGTGCGCCTGTCGTATCGGGTAACACCTGCATCTTCCCAAGGTCTATAGAGGATCCACACATCTTTTTCTGTGGCAATAATACGTCGAATCGTCCTTGAAGCAAGCACGTCATTCGTTGAAAACGTCGTCCATTTCTTGGTCTTTTTATCGTATCGCGACAACGGACGGTTGCTATCTCTATCCCACTCCGAGCGCGCAACCCAGATAAAATCGTCATCTACAGTAATCCACTCAGCCCCTCTGCCTGCCAGTCCGTCTCTCGGTCCAAAATCTGTCCATTCACCCGTGATTTCATTGTACCGACTGAGGGTGCGACCAGATCCAAACCAGACGTTCGGTCCATCGACCCCAAGGGCGTTCAATCGCTCAATCTGAGTTCCCTCGTCAGGGATAACCACATCCCATGTCCCAGTTGCTTTACTATAATGGCTCAATTCCAAACCGATCATCGGAATCACCCAGACGCTCTGCTCACTCACAGCAATCTTGTCCACATCGTTTGTAGAGAGGCCATCCTCTGTCGTAAAGTGTTGCCACGTATCCGAGGTTTTATCGTAACGGAGAACCCCATAATCTGTTGTGAACCAGACCGCATCGGTGTCAACATACGTCCAACGGATAAGCGTCATGGCTCTTTTCTGCGTAGACTGCAGAATATCCAAGCGTGTGAAACGCCGCCACGTTGCTGTTGGACGATGAAACCGCACAAGCGCACCGTTCGGTGAAGCCCCCCAACTATTGAGCCAAATGTAGTCTCCATCAAACTTGATGTTTGAAACCCGTGTTTCAAGGAACGGCTCCCGCACCGGACGGGATTGATGTAGCACCACTTTTCCACTGTGTGAGTCATATTCAACGAGCCCCGTATCTGTCGCTAACCAAAGTATGCCATCTGCATCACACAGGATGTCGCGAATGTTATACGGCACATTTGAAAGAGAATTCCAAGAATCAGAACCAATCGTGTAACTTCCCAGACCCTGTGGTGTGCCGATCCAGAGTATACCATCTTGAAAGGCAAGTGAGGTGATGTTCGGCGACGGCAATTGGTCATTAAAGGACAGCGGGACCCAACGCTGACGCCTCCTGTCATGTTTTGCGAGACCCCGGCGTGTTCCCGCCCAAAGCGTCTGGTCTTCATTTTCCCTTGTAGAAAGCAGCACATTAACGTACGAATTCGGGAGACCATCGGCAACATGCCGCATCTGCTTGTCGGCGATTGCGTATTGCCAAACACCTTCCGCACCCCCAAACCAAACGTTCTCATCACGAGCAAGCACGGATAATATGAGCGGGTTTTTCGGTGGGTTTGGTAATGCCAGTTGTGTCCATTCCTGAGATGTTGTATCGTACATCGCGGGACCGAAACTTGTACCAACCCAGACCCGGTGTTTCTGTGATGCAGTGCCAGCATCAATTGACGTCACAAAAGCTTCGCCGTGTGTCTGTGTTCGAGGTGGGACATGGAATGTCCACTCTTCGCCTAAATAGGCTCGCGTGCCAAGCCCTCGATCGCACCCAATCCAAATGGCTTTCGGCTTTCGATTCTCGGCTTTCGGTAAAGATGTCTCTGATGCCCCCACACCCTCTTGCTGATCGCTGACTGCTGATGGCTGATGGCTAATATGGATTGAGGTGATATACGGAGTTGGGAGCCCATCTTCCTTGGAAATGATTTCCCAATTGCGCGTTTTCGGAGAGTAAACCGAAATTCCTGCAACTGTTGCTAACCAAAGGTTTCCATCGGGATCCCGTGTTAGATAGCGGACATCGTTATCCGCAAGGAAATCGGCTTGTTTGTAAATCGTCCACTCGCCGCTCACTTTATCAAATCGACTCACACCATCCTCTTTGCTCGCAAACCAGACATCATTGCCTTGTGTGGTAATCCAACTCACATGATTACTCGCCAATCCGTCTGCCTTGGTGTAATGCACCCACGTATTGACAGGCTTAATGAATCGATGTACACCCGCATTAGCAGTTCCAAACCAGACTTGGAATCCATCGGCGCGGACACAGGTAATCATATTACTTTTCAGTAAATCTGTTTTCGTATATGTTTTGATGAACGTCTGGTCAACTTGATTGTACTGACTGACACCCTCCTTCTGGGTACCAAACCAAACACTATCGTCGTCCACCGCAATCGTAGCGATCTCGCTGTCTATTAAGCCATCTGATTTCGTATAGTTATTCCAAGAATCGGTGTCGCGATGGTAGCGACTGACCCCGCCTCTGCTGAACCTCGGATCCTCGTCCCATCCATGCGGGTCTGGATTTATTTCCCTATCCGTACCGACCCAGACATACTCTGGCTCAACGGCGATGGTTGTAATGACTTTACTGACTAAACCGTCTTTCCGGGTACGCACCGCCCAGCTATCAATCGTTTTGTCATAGCGATTCAATCCCTCAGATGTCCCAAACCAGACGTAGTTCCCATCCACCGCAATCGAGGAAACTTGGTCACTCGCTAATCCGTCAATGGTTCGGAAGGTCGCAAACGTGTCTGTTTGCATATCGTAACGACTTACGCCTTCATCCGTAGCGAACCAGACCCATTGACCATCCACCGCAACGGCATTTACCATATCGTTTGACAATCCATCTTCCATCGTATAGTGGAACCACTTATCCTGCTGGCGGTACCAGCGAGAAACTCCCCGCGCTGTCGCAATCCATACATTGTTTGAATCTGCCGCAATACAGTTGACTTCGTTGCTCACAAGTGTTCGTTCTACGGGCCACGTCTTTTCGGTACTTAAATCTGCATCGGAATCCTCAAACGGAAGGTTGGATTGCTGATCGGTCATTAAGGGACCGCACCCTATAATTACAACGTGGGAAATCAATAACAAAGCACACACAACAAAAGCAGTGTGCGAACATTTAATGCTGAGTCCGACAATCCGAAGGTTATTTTTATCTGATAGATTCATCATTTCTATTGCCGTCCTTTTCATCCAAGTGTGCGTCTGGCAACGCGAGGACTATATTCATCGTTTGACAATCAAGTACCACTCTTTAGATATATTTAGACGTAAGCGTCTCAAGCGCGTTTACGTGCGCTGCAGATTTGTCACATATATTTATCGCACATATATTTATCAAAGTTTCCGAGACTAAAACCCCGTCCCTTTAGGTCGGGGATACAGTCTCGCCCTCTTGGAAAGGACCAAAACGTTCATTTTTTCCTTGACATTCGGTCCGAGATATGTTCTAATATTACTAATACCAGTGAGAGGGTGTAACCTCTATCAACCTGATAGAGCCTCTCACAATCCCGTTACACGGATAAGGTATTTGGTAGTATCAACCATTAACAATCTATCCGTTTCGTAGGTCACCGTGTCAGGTCTCAGTATCTGATAGTGCGAGTATCAGAGAACCGAAGCAGCACAACCGAAGGAACTGGTAACCGCTCTTTTTGATAGCATAACACTATGCAACTTTGATTGTATATCGCTATTAAAAGTGTATAGCGACGGTTGAGAAAATACATGTGGTATCTCAACGTATCTGTGAAACTCACGAGTTGAGAGTTTCACCGTAGGGAGCAGGAGGTTTCAACCCTCCAAATGACTGGCTCCTTTTCTTGTTACAGAGAACTGTTGCTTGGGCTTAGACCCCAAGAAAGCTGCTATAAGCGGAATCAAGAGTCGCCCCATACCCTAAAATGCTGGTTGCAGTGAGGGGTAACTGTTAAAAACTCGCGTCGGAGGTCTATCAGAAGAACCCCCGATGCTTTAGCACGGGGAGCAGTCAGTGTATATACTACTATAAGACGCTAATTATTGATACATCCCTTAAATAAAGTTGCACTAAACGTGAGTTCAGTTGATAGTAAAGCCAAAAAATACGTGAACATAATAGCACCTGACACTTCACCGTCGCTGGCGAGGTTTCCTAACCTCGCTCTTTGTAGGAGGGAACTCAGATTCCCGACTTCTTTAGGACCATAAACTGTTAGTTTGTGATTTATTATTATCTACTGATAACCGACCACTGTTTTCGTTGGGCTTTGCTACGCTCTACCGAACCTACAAAAATATTTGACAAAAATCCTTTGATGTCCTACAGTGTAAGAAAGAAATGGAACGATCAACCCCTCGAATCGACTATAGAGATGGAGATATTCCTATGCCTTATGGAGACAATGACTGGCTCGCTTTAACCGAAGAACCGACCTTGGAATCGGAACTGCCAATTTGTGACCCGCACCACCATTTTTGGGATTTCCGAACTGAGCGGATCCCTTACCAACGGTATCTGCTCCACGAGTTGATCGCCGACATCGACAGTGGACACAATGTACGTTCTACCGTGTTTGTTGAGGCACGAGCGATGTACCGAGCCGATGGACCCGAAGAGATGCGTCCTGTCGGTGAAGTCGAGTTTGTGCAAGGACTGGCAGCTGCGAGCGCGAGTGGTTTATATGGCGAGAGTCGTGCCGCCGCGGCGATCGTCGGACACGCGAACCTGAACTTGGGTGAACGCGTTGAGCCGGTCTTGGAAGCCTTACAAGCCGCGAGTCCGAATCGGTTTCGGGGTATCCGCCATTCTGTCACTTGGGATCCGCATCCTGAAATAGCAGGAGCTTCCGCTTACAGGACAGAAGGACAACTGGCGCGCGAGGATTTCCGTGCGGGGGCACGCGTCTTAGCAAGCATGGACATGTCTTTCGAGGCGTGGATGTATGCCCCACAACTCCCGGAACTCGCTGATTTCGCGAGGTCGGTCCCCGATCTGACGATTATTTCAAACCATATTGGCGGTTTGCTGCGGGACGGTCCTTATGGGGGCAGAGATGATGAAGTGTTGGCGAATTGGCGGAGCGGTATCGCCGCAATTGCCGCGTGTCCCAACGTTCACATGAAACTCGGCGGTATTGGAATGCCGCGCACCGGCTTCGATTGGCATGAGCGGGAAGAACCGATCGGTTCTGAAGAGTTAGCCGAGTCTATGGCACCCTTCATGAATTACTGTATAGAGCAGTTCGGTCCAGAGCGATGCATGTTTGAAAGCAACTTCCCTGTCGACAAAGTCTCGTTCTCCTACAACGTGATGTATAATGCGTTCAAACGGTTGTCATCTGATTACTCGGACGATGAACGCGCAAATCTATTCCACGACACCGCCACTCGCGTATATCGGATAGATGTCTGAGGGTATCGGACAAGAGTGGGCAGACCCGGAGGAGAAGATGAGCATCAACAGAGGCTATTTCTGGTTTCGACTCTTTAAGACACGCGGCATCGGTCCTAAACTTCTGGTTTCTGTTGCTCAAATATTGGAAGCCGAAAATCTAACGCCAGAAATGCTGCCACGTAACCAAAACGATCTCTCGGAGCAGTTTCCAAAATTAGCGAAAATTCTTAACGAGAAAATTCGCGTGGAGGATAAAGAAAAAGTATCGGTAGCGTATGAAGAGATCAAAGGCCACGGAGTTGATATCATCTATCCCGGACACCCAGATTTTCCGCCACAGCTCCTTGACATCTCGCCAATCCTGTTTGTCAAGGGACAGCAAAAACGCCTCACGTCAAATAGTGTTACGATTGTTGGCGCGCGGGATGTATCGGATAAAGGGATTCGCATTACGAGAAATCTGTCTGATGAACTTGTAGGGAAGGAAATAAATATTGTCTCTGGATATGCAGGAGGGGTTGACACAGAGGCGCACTTAGGCGCGTTAGAAGCAGGGGGAACAACGACAGTCGTTCTGTCTAACGGCATCAAGCAGTTGCGTCAAAAAAATGCCTTTAAGAAATTCAATTGGAACCAAGATGTGCTTGTGGTTTCACAATTTGACCCAGATACCAAGTGGAGCGCGTGGAATTCGATAGAGCGAAATCAACTTGTGTGTGCCCTCTCTAAGGCGGTTGTCGTTATTGAATCTGGACCTGAGCGGGATATACAAGGCAAAATGAGTGGAACCTTTATTACAGCAAAAACAGCACTTGATCTGAAGCTACCACTTTTTGTTGTTAACCCAAACTGCCTTGATAACCCTCCAAAAGGTAATGAGATACTAATTGAGTTGGGCGGACATAGCCTCGATCCGGTTAATGGAGCAGAGGTGATTACAAAACATATCTCTGTCAAAACTGAGGAATCCGCGTCTGTTGGGAATCAGGATTCCGCTGAGCAAATGCCAATTCCATAAAAAAACTTGTAGGGGCAGGTCTTGTGCCTGCCCGTGCATTACTCCCCTTGAATCAACTTAAACTTATGCGCTGCTTCTTCCACACCGACGAATCGGCTGTAAATCGAGACGTGGCTCAGCTGACCATTCCAGTTCCTACCTCCACTCGCCTCATCACCAAAGAGCAACGGATAGGGTTCCCAATTGCTGAAATCCCCTTGCGTCCCATTGCTAACGTAGATGAGTTCGCCGTCAACATAGCAGTAGACGTTCCCCGGAAAATAACTGACGATGACGTGGGTCGGTGTCCCTGACACAATCTCATCGAAGGAAAACTCACCACCCGTTGCATTCGTCCCGGTCCGAGGTGTGCGGATTCGGACAGCAAAGCGATTTCCATTCTGTCCGAGGGTAAAGTTACGATGGGTAGAATCGTTCGAGAACGAAAGAATCCGCGCGGGACCGTCCTGATCCAGATTATCCGTCGTAACGAGACACTCCAGCGTCAATTGGTTACTCGCCCGACATGCTGCCAGAAGTTTGTCGTTCACATTCTTAGTGAGAAATGCACCACCGGTGAGATCCATCTGTCCATCCGCACCGATTTTCGCATCGCCACGGGGTTCAATCTCCCCACTCTCCGCAACCGCACCGTGCCAGAGAAAAACAAGCCCATCGCGCGAACCCGGAAATTCCGTGTGCGTTCCGATATCATCCGGTGCCTCCGGTGATACATGGATTGCGAGGGAGGTTGTTGCTGTGTCCCCTTCCGGATCCATCACTGTGAGCGTTGCGACGTATTGTCCGAGGCTTTCGTAGACGTGCGTCGGATTCGATTCAGTGGACGTCGTTCCGTCTCCGAAAGTCCAGTGATGCGCCAAATCACCCGCCGCTGAGAAATTCACTGTAAGCGGGGCACTGCCTTCAAGCACATCGGCGGACGCTTTCGCCTCCGGACGGAGTTTCTCACCGGGTGCGTATGGCGTAAAGCGATACGCATCACCGTTATACGGCGAAGCAAACGTATATTCTCCGGGTTGTGCCGTGCCGACAGGGACAATCTTCATATCCCACGTATCCACGCGATCGACTTTATAGGGCTGTTCGCCTTTCAAGTCCAATGTTATCGTTTTCGGTTCGATTGTGTAAGTGAGATAATACTCCCCGTGTTTGGCAAGGACGTATCGTCCCTGGTCATCGCCAATCGGTTCAAGCGTATCAAAGGCGGGTGCATTCGTCATGAAGTCTTTGAGAAACGCAATCCGGGGTGGACTCTCACCGCGTAGCACACCGCCTTTCGCCCACCAAAGCAGGTCTTCTGGGTGTTTGTATGTCTCTCCGTGTCCGACATAGCATCCAGAGACAGTACCTGCCCAAAAACGTTGCACCATCTCTTCCGCGGTGATATTTCCCCATCCTTGCGGAATATTGCCTTCGTAGCGACACTCATCGTAGATAACAGGTTTCGCGTATTGCGTGCGATAGCGGATGCCCTGTGCCATGTTGGACGTTTGGATACTCGTATGTGTCACCCACGGCTTATTGTGGTCATACCAACGTCTGCCGTTGTGAATCCCGCGCAGTCGCTGATACGGATCGTGATCGCGAATAATCTGGAAAAACCGATCCCAATCGGATTCCGCTTTCGCAGGCATAAAGTCGTATTCGTTTGCGAGTGACCACCAGACGTTTCGGAACGCCGCCAGTCGCGCAACGGCGTAACGGATGTATCGGTTATCGCTTTCGACATCCATATTCTCGAAATCCCATCGATCATAGGTATGAAATAAGATGATGTCCGCCTCAATACCGAGGTCCAAGAGATCTTGCACCCGTCCCTCGAAATGTTGCCAGAATTCGGGATTGAATCTGGTGAAATCCCAATCCTTTAGCGGTTTACCTTCAAATGGATAGTAGACGGGTTCGTTTTTGTTATAAGAATAGTCTTTTGGGAAAATACACATCCGCATCTTGTTGAACGGTGCCGCAGCAAGGGTTTCAAGCGTCTGTTCTTCCATCGCTTCCCCTTGATGTGTCCAGGCATAGCAGGTCGTTCCGAATTGATGGTAAGGTGTCCCATCGGCATAGCGGAGATAGAAATCTTTATAGACCCCGACAGGTCCGTGATTTCCCTCAGATGGCGCAACGCACGTAAACTGTCCTGTCTTACCATTGAGTTCAACGATGTTGCTCTTTGTGGTATACGTCCATTCGCCGACTGCATCGGGCATGAATCGGATTTTGTAAATCCCGTCTCCGTCGTAAAACCCCTGAGGCTCGAACGTCTGATTTCCATTTGTATCAAGGCGTTTAAATTCTGCTGTCAATTCTACTTCGGTGAACGGATTCCTTGTGTCCGGTCCATTCAAAGTTACTTCATATATGCCCCAACGTTCAACCATATTCGCCTCCGATTTTGGCGCGGCTTGTAGGTTTCCGAAACTTGCTGTTAAAAAATGGGCATTCGCGAGCGAGAACACAAACACAAAAATCACTTTTGGCAAAATGTCCCTTACCATGAAGTGCCTCCATAAGCGCGAGAAAAAGTCGTCAATTTTTCAGAAAAGTGATACAATATCCATAGCAGATGTCGAATTGGAGGATCCATGGATGATGTCCTATATGCTAAGATAAAGAGGGTATTCAAATGACGTATCAACCCCTTGCTGAAGTACGAAAAGCGCTCTATGTGAAATGGTATCGGAGCAAAATAGACCGTTCAACCTTACGAAATCTATCAAGACGCAGTGACCCACAAGGCTGGTTTCAGGCAGGCGGACATCTCGCACTCTGGCTATTGACGGGTAGCATGGTCTACCTTTTTTGGTCGCAAGCGATCTGGCTCGGCTTTTTCATTGCCCTATTCCTGCACGGCACAGTCGCCAGTTTTTTCAAGGGGACAGCCAATCACGAATTAGGACACGGCACCGTATTTCGAACCAAGTGGCTGAATAAATTTTTTCTTTACCTATTTAGCCTCATCAGTTGGTGGGATCATTTTGACTACGCCAGTAGCCATACCTATCATCATCGCTACACCTTATACCCCGAAGGGGATCGCGAAAACCTGCTCCCGCTTGAACCCAAGCTCGGTTCCTTATTTGTTCTCCAACTCTTTACCATCAATTTACTCACGCAACCCGGTCGCACCTTTAGCAAAGGCGGTCTTATTGCCGCGATTATCTGCACCATCCGTAGTGCCTTTGGCAGAGAAGGACCCTTAGACGTTCCGAGTCAGGAGTGGCTTGCATCATTACACACCGACCAACCCGAAGAACATAAGAATTCGATGTGGTGGTCTCGAATGCTACTCCTTTTTCATGGCATCTTGCTTGTCGTTTCACTCGCTACAGGCTATTGGGTTTTTCCACTCATGATCACTGCCAGCGCATTTATTGCAAACTGGGGGTCTTACGCCGTTTCTTTGCCGCAACACTGTGGTTTAAAGGAAAATGATCCTGACTTCCGCAAATGCACACGGTCCATCAAGCTCAACCCCTTGGCGGAGTTTTTGTATTGGCGTATGAATTGGCACATTGAGCATCACATGTTTGCGGGAGTCCCCTGCTACAATTTGAAAAAATTGCATCATCTACTTGCCGAAGATATGCCCGAACTGCGCACGCTTTTCGGGGCTTGGCGAGAAATGCGAGAAACATGGAAACAACAGAAAGCCGACCCTGACTACTTTTTTGATACACCGCTTCCGTCAACGGCTCAGCACATACCCACCGAAGCACCCGATACTCTGGAAAGTTCCATCGGAGAGTTGGCACCTAAAGGGTTAAAATAAGGGATCCAACAAAAACGTGGATTCAATAAAGAATACTAAAGTTTGGACAATTCATGTTGCGTGATGGTTGAGTTTTTAAGGGTCCATCTTTTTTTGATTTTGCCATAGACACCTAACTCCGAGAAAAAAGGAGATGGTGCCAAAGGACACAGCCCCAACGGGGCGGCATCTGTGTAGAAGCGCGTTCCGCTAAGGTGAAAGCCCCAGCGGGGCGACATCTGTGTTCTAAAAATTGTCCAAAGCTTAGTAAAGAATAGGAGAATATCATTTTTTCGGTGATTGAATCATCAGATTTTCAATGATATCTACAAACTCACCGTCTGACAACCGAACTTCCAGATAAGACCGAAAACCGTCCTTCATCTCCCATTCATATCCATTTGATAACCTGCCTGTGCCATCCGTAACTTCAGTGAAATAGTCGCTGAGCCCACGCACCCCATATAAAACGGCGATCTGGTCCCAGCTGGAGCGTCCCCTGTACTGTCCGTTGAACCTCCGATAATACGCTTCCCGTACCGGGTTTTCAGCCGCCGTTTCCCCAAGTCTCGCACCAGTATACACAGACTCTCCATACTCACTGATAACGAGTCGCGTGGGCCAATTATGGATAACATACTCCGACTTATCAACCTGATTATGGCGAACTGTGTTGTAAGGGTCATCAACAACCACTGCCATCACCACGAGTTCGGTAACCTTTTGAGCAACGAGGTCGGGATTTGCTTTCAGGAGATCATAGAGGTTGTTGAGAAATCCGACGCTGATAATCGTCACCGAGTTATCCGGTTGTTCACTCAGGACCTGTAGATAAACATCCAAAGAACTGGGCGTTGGATCGGTCGGGAGATCATGAGGGAAATTCGCCGCGATGCCCTCCAAATAACTCGATTCATCGGGATCAGCGAGATCACCCTTATAAATGCCAATCGGAATGTCCCCTCTATTGTACCATGTATTTATCGCACAAATGGTGCCAGCACCGCTCGGATGGACTTCGTTGTAGCTGATGGCGAGAATTTCTACCTCTCCGTTGTCTGCAAGGGCGTGCAACACAGCGAGTGCTCCGACGTCATCTACATCGGTACACATATCGGTCTCAAATATTACCCGCTTGGGATTCGTTTTTTCAGCGTCTTCTGCCAGCGAATTAGATGTTGTTGTCATGGTAAAAACCGCCAATATTGTCGCAAGATACAAAACTTTCAAGTGCTTCTCCGGATAAAAAGAAAGACTGAGTCCTGCCTTTACTGCCTTGCACTGTCAGTCTTCCCAAAAAAAGTCTCTTTTCTACTGAGATGCTGCCATTTCTCAATGATTTCGCTGTAAACTTCAGGTTCATCTTGGTCGTGAACGCGTCCGCGGGTATCAAGCCAATCAACCGGAACGAAACCTATCATGTCAATGACAGCGTCGAAACGCCTGGTTTCCGCCATCTGTGTTTCAAACGCGGCATAGTCTTTCCGATTGCCAGTAATGGTGTCATACCGTTCTGGAATATCAACCTCAGTCTGTCCGCGGTTGTAGAGCGTCATATCGTCTCCACGCCCAACGAGCGCGAGTAATCGCCGTGCTAATCAACCCCGTGCCACCAATAATCAAAACCCGCATGAATGTCTCCAATCTGGCGCAAAGATAAAACCTCTTCTACTGCCAAGTATATTTGAAAAAATAAGGAATGTCAAGAGATTCTGTGTTTTTGCGAGATTATTAATTGTCGGATTTGTTTGCAAATTCTGAGCTGATTTGAGCGGTGTCATACTGAGAAAAAAACGCACAAAATTAGCATTCTTTGTGTCCAATTGCACGAGATTGAGCAGGTTTATAGTAAAGTCGAAAAATAAGTTGACGTATGTAGCATAAACTGTTAGTTTGTGCCTCTTTCGCACGCAGGCTCATAGTCTACGCGACAATAAAAGTGTTCACGTAATTATGGACTTTACTATAATTCATTCTACCAATCCGAAAATCGTCTTTAGAACTTGCAAAATCACTGAGAGGTGCTAAAATGTTATTTTGCAAGAAGAAACCAGACAACCTAAGCACGAGGATGGGAGAAACACATGCGTATTATTACAGTAGCTATATGTTTTCTTGTACTACTGAGTGGGTGTGGCATAAAATCAGTCCAACAACCCGCGCCCGTCACAGCAGAAATCGTTAGAAAGGCTGACTGGGAGGTAGAATTCAGGGATGTCTTCTTCCGCGATGCAAAGCACGGTTGGGTCATTGGAGAAAAAGGGACAATCCTTTACACAGAAGACGGTGGCAAAAACTGGAAAACACAGAAGAGTAACACCGAAGCACGTCTGAACAAGATGCAGTTCATAGATGAAAAGCGGGGATGGGTCGTTGGAAACGAAGGAACTTTCTTACGAACAGGAAACGGCGGCAAAAAATGGCAGAAGCGGATTGTCAGAGACGGGAGCATGAGTCTGATCAGCCTTCACTTCTTGGACGAACACCGCGGCTGGATAACTGGGGAAGGGGGTGCGCTCTATTATACTGCGGATGGCGGAGAATCGTGGGACTTCCGTGCCAGCGGTGTGGGTGAAGCACTCCTCGATATCCACTTTGTTAACGAAAACGAAGGGTGGTTGATCGCACAACTCGGTACAACATTGCACACGACAGACGGCGGGAGAACATGGGATTATAAATCGGTAGGACCGCAGGACGGTCTGCTTAATATACAGTTCGATGCCGACCAGAAAACGGGTTGGGCTGTCGGAATTGCATCTACCGTGCTCTCAACGACAGACGGTGGAGAAACGTGGACCCGTGGGGAACCCGGCATTGAAGGCTCCCACGCTATCTATGATCTCTGCTTTACAGATACGAAAAAAGGATGGTTAGTATCACAAGTTGGGGGCGTGATACACACACAAGACGGTGGAAAAACATGGACGGTTCAAGAGACAGACACCCGTAGCGATTTGATGGCTGTCCATTCTCCTGACGCGAAACATATCTGGGCAGTGGGTAGCTACGGAACAATGCTGCATTCTACCGATGGTGGAAAGACATGGATAATTGATTCCGAAAGTAATGCCGAACCTTTAGCAGGTGTGGAGATGGCGGATAGCGGACGCGGCTGGGCTGTCGGGCGTCGCGGCGCAATCTTCCGGACACAGAATGAAGGACGCTCATGGGAACGACAAGAGAGTGGACTCTCTGTCGGCTTAAATAAGGTAACCGCTGTGAACGAAGAAGAGGCATGGGCAATCGGTGATTCCGGCTATATTCTACATACCAAGGACGGGGAAACATGGGAAGTCCAAAAAGGATACGACTGGATCGGGCTACACGATGTGCAGTTCTTAAATCGTGAACGTGGCTGGGCTGTCGGCGATATGGGCGGTATCTTCTATACCAATAACGGCGGCGAAAACTGGATTGAGCAACGCGGTTATATCTTTGAACTCCTCAAAGGGCTCTGCTTTGTGTCACCAAACGAAGGATGGACGATCGGTTGGCCCGGCAAAATCCTCCACACCGTCGATGGTGGGAAAACATGGGAACCCCAAGAGAGTGGAACATTTAACGAACTCTACTCGATCTATTTCATAGACACTGAACTCGGTTGGATCTCTGGGCAATACGGGCTTATCCTTCATACCGCTGATGGTGGTAAAACGTGGAAGTCTCAATATACGCGCACACGGGCGAACCTCAATAAAGTCTTCTTCGCGTCTCCTACAGTCGGTATCGCCGTTGGCGACGAAGGAACACTCCTACTTACACAAGACGGCGGTAAGACATGGACACGGCAAGACAGTGGAACCGACAAAAATCTTAGCGATATCAGTGTCACAGAAGACAAGATATTTGCTGTCGGTGAGGACGGTATCGCGCTCGCCTACACAATTCCGTCAATATCAAAATATACACCACGCAAGCAGTTCTTTGCGGAGATCAAACCTGAGTTACCGAAAAAGGATGCCGGATGGGACATCTTACATACCGACGGTCCCTTCCGAATCATGGGCACCGATACCGGCATAAAATCAGCGGATATTTCCTTTATTAACGCCATTGAAGGATGGGCGGTCGGTAATTCCAGCACGATGCTCCGCACCTTAGACGGCGGCAACACGTGGAAAAGTGTTGAATCTCCTGTGGACACGCCCCTGATTGCTGTGCATTTTGTTTCCTCAGAAATCGGTTGGGTGCTAACGCAAGACGCGAGTTTCTTATCCACGACCGATGGTGGCAAAACATGGCAGGTTCTGAACGAAACCTCGAAGCCAATAATAAGTGGTTATGACCAAAACAGCCAACCCATAGAAGAAGCGTGTCAACTTTATGCCGCACATTTTCAGGGGTTCGGTGAAGGGTGGGCTGCCGGTAAAGAAGGCGTTATTCTACACAACGAGGATGGGAACACAATCTGGACACACCAAGAAAATGAAACTTCCGCATCCTATCGTGATATCCAGATGGTAGGTGAACACTACGGTTGGGCTGTCGGGTCGTGGGGCAAGGTTCTCTGGACAAACGACCAAGGTGCCACATGGCATCTTCAAACAACCAACACAGGATATGACCTGTACGGTGTGTCTTTCCTAAACCGCGTAGAAGGGTGGACTGTCGGGAGAGATGGCATCATTCTTCGCACATCAGATGGCGGTTTGGCATGGTCTGCGGTTAACACAAGGATAAGCACGCACCTGTATGATGTTTCTTTCACCAACAAAATGGAAGGCTGGATTGTTGGGGAAGGTGGACTCATCCTGCATACTCAGGATCGTGGAGAAACATGGGTAATCGAGGAATCCGGCACCAGTGAAGATTTATATCATGTTGAGTATGTCAAAGGGTTTGGCATAGTTGTATTGGGCGCGCACGGCACGATCCTTAAGCGAAAGATAGAAATTCAATCTTAGATTCAATCAGGAGAAGTTTTGTTGATGAGAAAAGTATTATTTCTGTTGATGGTGCTGTTCAATAGTAGTCTGTTGATAATCGACGTTTGGGGTAGCGGTAAGGTTTCCTTCACCTCCGATAGCACAGGAAACCTTGACATCTACATCATAGATATAAATGGTAAGAATCTCGTCAACTTAACCAATCATCCATCAGATGACTTCTCGCCGACATGGTCTCCAGATGGTCGGGCTTTTGCCTACGTCTCAAACCGAGACGGGAATCCGGAAATTTACGTGATGAATATGGATACGAAAGAATCCCGAAGAATCACAAACCATCGAGCAACAGATGTGGATCCAGCATGGTCCCCGGATGGCAAATGGATCGCGTTCGCATCCAACCAGGCACGCGACCATGCTGCCGACACTGATATCTACATAATGGATGTGAACGGCAAGAAGGTTCAGAGACTCACAAACAAAGGCGGGCACAATTCAACACCCGCGTGGTCCCCTGATGGTGAATGGATCGCGTTTCGTTCCACGCAGGACGGCATCGGTGGTATCCACGTCATGAACGCTGATGGGGAAAAACAACGGGCACTCACACAAGTTTCCGCAACAGGTCCTACTTGGGCTTCCAACGGAAAACAAATTTACTTTTCCAGCGAGAAGTTGGGCGGCGTAAAAGTGCCGACCCTGTTTGCCGTGGATGTTGATGGAGAAAATCCGAAAAAATTGACGGACGCTGAACACGCTTGTGAAGAACCCGATGGATCGCCCGACGGTCAATGGATCGTTTATGTGTCCCTTCAAGATGCGAACAAAGACATCTATCTCATCCGTGCAGCCGGTGGTGGTCTCCGAAAATTGACCCAAGATGCGGGACTGGAATTCTCCCCCGCATGGGTGCCATCGGCGTTTAGTGTTTTACCGAGCGCGAACACACAGATGGTGCTCTGGGGAATACTTAAGCAAACAACGATCAAAAAATAATTCACTATAATACCCCTATAGAACCCAAAATATAGGGGTTTCCCATCGCAATCCCTTCCTCACTTTTGAACAAAACTGTCCAGAAGTTGAACACTAAAATACAGTTTGTCAGATAGATTCGCGAGCAAACTCCCTTTAAACCCGATTTCTCACCTGAATTGCCTTTGGCATGAAAATTGCTCTATATTGGCAAACGCTGCGTAAACCCGGGAGAGCCTGCCTCCTTGGAAATACACGGAGCGATGCAATAGGCTTTCCCATATCTCAATTGCTGCATCGCTCCCCCTCTCAATCCGAAACACCGTGTGTAAGGGGAACAATCATGAACAGATGGAGATGCTTACTCTTTATACTTGCTTGTTTGTTACAGATGGGGTGTGCCGCACTTCTAACCGAGCAGGTGTATGTCCTCATCGATCGCGATGTAGAAGAAAAGGCGACCTTCTACGGTGCCATTTATTCGCTGCCGGAAAGAGCAAACATTCGGAAAATAGTGCTGCTTGGCTCTGGAAAAATCCGGAATATTGAAATTCACGTGCGCAATAAAAGAAATCGGTGGGAACCTACCAAGAAAGTACCGGGCGGCATTCGGTTTCCGTATGAAATTCCACTGATTGCCAAGACGGACGCTATCAAAATTATAAAACACGCAATGACCGGAGCCGGTCGCATTGAGACGATCCAATTTTACACCGTTGCTGATAAAGGAGACAAAAAATGATATACCGACACATCCTTGCATCTCTTTCTTTGATAACATTAATTCCACTGATGGCTACAGCATTACCGCCACGTTCACCCGCAGGCGGCGGTATGTTGAGATTGGATGAAACGCACGATTTTGTCGCAACCACCAACGCGTGGTTTCCTGATGAACAGTTTGAAGGATTGACCGCTGAAGCGTGGATCTATTATGAAGAGTTGCCCGCACCCGGGACGTTCTGGTCAATCATTGGTCAGGAAGGACGATTCAATTTGGTTATTCACGGCAGTAATGCTTCATTGGGTGCATGGGGATATGCCGAGGGAGCAGCGGGGTCATTGACGACTGGAGGCTTCGATTTGCCTGTAAAGAAGTGGATACACGTCACAGCGATTTACGATGCATCCGCAGGAATGGGACTCAACGGTAAGGGCGGCAATTGGTGCTGTCCGGGAGGGCACCTCATCAAATCAAATAGGTCCCTTCGTATTGGCGGTATCATTCCACAAAATTTAGATCGGAGCCATTTCGTCGGGGATAATGTGAAAGTACGTGGATATATTGATGAAATCCGAATTTCCAATGTCGTGCGATACGTGGGACCGGAATGGGAAGTCCCAGAAGGGAAATTCGAGGTCGATAAGCACACCATCTCGCTGTGGCATTTCGATGAAGCACCGGGGATCAACTTTTTCAAAGATGCCTCCGGAAACGAATATGACCTCTGGAGAAGCGGTGTTTGGGCAGTTGAAGCACAAGAAAAACTCACAACCACACGGGGCGCAATGAAACAGACGCACCCATAGATTGCGATCCCTCGGACCGGAAAGTGGATCCGTTATTGAGACAGGTTCCCCTCTGAGACACAATGAATTGCGCGACGACGAACCGCTAGGCTGAAAATCGAAGCGTGACGATGAATGGAGACATTCCGATGATCCGACACGCCAGCAGACTCTTACTAACGCTTCTATCTCTTTCGGTGAGTCCACTCAATGCCGCAGAACCGCTACTGACCATCGGCAAACCCTATCTGGATGACATCGCCTATACACCCGATGGCCGTTTTTTGGCAACGTTGTCCACGCCATACCCGACGGTATCGGTTGAATTGTTAGATGTGGAGACCTTCGCTCCGGTGCAGCGCATCGACACGGTTGAGGGAGAACATCTCCGGTTTTCACCAGATAGTTCACAACTGGCAATTTTCGGAGATAGGGCAAATATTCAACTCTGGGACGTTGCCCCTCCCCGACTGCGGGCTACGATTCCCGTGAAAACGGTGCACGTCACATTTTCACCCGACGGCACGCATCTCGCCTACACCGTTGGTGATACTGTCTACCTATGGCATCTCAGAGAAAAGCGAGTGGTTATGGCGTTGACCAATGGAGTGCCGATCACGGCAATCGAGTTCCACCCAAATCTCCCGATTCTTGTCAGTGGTCATCAAGAAGGCCCCGTGACATTCTGGGATGTGGACACCGGGCAGATTCAACGGCGATTCGCTACGGTTTTGCGACATCCGAAAAAACTTCAGTTCAGCCCTAATGGCGCATTTCTCGGTGTTCTCTTGGAACACACAAATGTTTATCTCTTTGAAACCGTCACAGGTGCTTTACGGGAATCTTCCCATTCTGCTCTCGATTTCGGTTTCTCACCGGATAGTACCTACTTTTTCGTCGGCACAGAGGAGGCAAAGCTCTGGCGGCTCCACATCCCGACGGGGTGGTGGGATAGTCGATCCGTTGTTGATCGACATGGGCCAAGTGGAATGGGGCGGGTTAAACGCCTCACTTTTCACCCCGATGGCGACCGGTTTGCAAGCCAGATCGATGCCTACCGGATTAGCATTTGGGACGTTAAGATGCTATCGCGCCTAAAAACACTTTCCGGCTGGGCACAGACGTCCACGCGGGCGGCTTATCTACCGAAGATAAATCGCTTGGTGACGGGTTTCGGCACCAACATACTCCATTTCTGGGACACCCGCACCGGCGATCTGTTGAAAACGGTTGAGTTTCACTGGAGGGTTTATCAAGTTGTCCCGAGTCCAGACGGGCGGTCGATTGCCCTTGATGTTGAGGCAACAAATCAGATCTGGGACGCGGCGGTAATGGAGCCGCGTCACGTCTTTCAAATTCGGGGCTATTTAGGGACACAAGTTGTGAATTTTTCGCCTTCTGGGAAGTACCTCGCCTCAAATACCTACCGCTGCACGTTTATCTGGGAGGTGGAAACCGGAAGACAGGTGAATTTGATTGACACCGGCTGGTCGCGGTTCTCGCTTTTGCTGTTTACACCTGATGAGCGGCAGATCGTCCTGATTCCACCTAACGATGAAGACACCCAGCCCGCAGGCGATTTCATCGGGTTCTGGGACATTCAAACAGGAGAGCGGGTTCGCAGCGTCAACGCGATCGGCCCACTCCTGTTCGGACGAGACAATTTCTTGCAAGTGCGGGACAGCCAAGAGGCTTTGAAGATTTTTGATATGGCGAGCGACAGGGAACTCAGCCAGATTCCGAAGCCGATACCGTTTCAACTGATACGCCGCTTTTCCGACATCCAATTCCATCCTACCGGTCGCATGGTTGCCGTTCGGTGGCCTGTGCGGACAACACCTGATAAACAGCGATTTTACGATACCCAAACAGGGCAGCTCTTAGCGGTTATACCGGGGGCAGATTTACGGTTTGCAGGGAAAGGTGAATTTCTACTCCTCCACAACGAAAGTAGCAGTCAATTGGAAATTTACCGAACCCGGGATATAGTGAACGTTCCGGAATCGGTCACTGTTGAGCCGCAGGGGCAACAGTTAGTGCAATGGGGAGGTATTAAACGGAACGCGCTGCTACAAAACTTTCCCAATCCTTTCAACCCGGAAACTTGGATCCCCTTCCGACTCGCAGCCGAAAGCCATGTTACGATCCACATCCATAATTCCGCAGGTCAGTTAGTGCGTTGCTTCTCCTCAGGGACTCTGCCAGCAGGCAATTATTCTTCACAAGCACAAGCCGTCCATTGGGATGGACGCAATCAAGTGGGAGAACCTGTTAGCAGTGGTATTTATCTATACACAATTAACGCTGGCGACTTCTCTGCAACCCGTAAGATGGTTATCCGGAAATGAACCAACGTTTAAAGGCGCGGAGGTTCCTTATGAAAACGCTCACCACCCTTTTCAGACGAAGTTTGCAAGTCCCTATTGCCCTGATTAGCATTGTCTACTTCCCTTATAGTGCGTTTGCGATTGAACCGATCGGTACGATTGGGCAGCCTCGTCCTGAGCAGCATGCTTTTCTTTCCAATGAAACCATTGTGCGTGTTGTTCCAACCCATGTTCAGGTTATTGATACAGACAGCGGTGTGGTTATTGATGAATTCGGTGAGCGAACGGACATCAGCGAGGTTCTGTTCAGTCCAAGTGCTGATCGCTTAGCGATTCTCAACTACTCTGTTGATTTACAGACCACCACCGTAAACATTTGGGATGCCAATACCCGTGAACAGATATCCGAATGGGACATTGCAGACCGCTTTTGCGATGTCGCAGCATTCAGTCCAACAGCACCACTATTCGCTGTCTCCTTTAACAATGAAATTCACCTATGGAACTGGCGAACAGGCAAGTTCATTGGAACGATGAAAGGTGAACGCCGTCCCTGGGAACAGTGTTATAGCCAGAAGGATAAGGGTAGAAGATGTGCAGGTTCTCCACGAGATCATAGGCTGGTTTTTACGCCAGATGGTCGGTATCTTATTGTGGCATCAAATCGTCCGGATATTGAGTTGTGGAACGTCGAAACACGCCGCTTGGAAGGGCACTTTGAAGGACACACCGGCGACTGGATTGAGCATGTGGCTGTCAGTCCGGATGGAGTCTTGATTGCCACGTTTGAATATGGGTCGAATATCGTTCACGTTTGGGATGTCAAGACGCGACAGCTCCTATGGAAAGAACAAAGTGGTATTGGCAATACCGCAGAATGCGTTTTTAGTCCGGACAGTAAACGCTTGTACGTTGCAAATTCAACATACGCCCTCAGTCCTTCGGGGGATGGCACATCGGACGGATGGGATGACAAGGTCCACGTTTGGAATGTCAGGTCGGGACAACAAATGGATACTGTGGAAAGCGAATTCTGTTTCTTGAGAACAATAGCACTCTCGCCGGATGGTGAAACTGCCCTTTTGCATTATTGGGATGCAGTAGTGTTGCAGGATATCAACAACAATCGACGACTCAATATCTGGACTGATTTTGTTGACGCCTGGAACGATGCTCTGAGTCCCGACGGTCGGACCCTTGTCTCTGTATCTGAATGCTTTATTAAGACATGGGATATTCCTTCACAACAAATGCGGCTACTCATCTCTGCTGAAGGTGGGCAATTTCGGAGATTCGCATTGTCCCCCGATGGACAAAAAATCGCCGTTGGGAGAGACCCTTGGATTGAGGTCCGCAACCTTCAGACCGGTAAAGTTGAAACCCAGTTTCCATATGGTTATGGGTATTCCAATATCGTCTTCAGTGCCTCTGGGAGGTGGATTGCAGCGGCGCATGGAGGCGAAGACATTCTCATCTTTGACCTCGAAAATCCGGAGAAAATTCAGAGAGTTACGCCGGGTATCGAACTTAGTTCAACATCAATTCGTCGGACCGTCTTCAGTGAAAATGATGCATATTTGGCTGCCTCCCATTACAAAGACAACAACAATCACCGGATGTTGCTGTGGAAACGCGAAGGGGACACCTTTGTTTTCCAATACGCATGGCAGCCGTCAGTCTATTATAGCAGTTCAAACGCAGGACTTACCTTTGCTCCGACACGGCACGGTTCAATGCTGCTGGCAATTCCCGGACTCCACCACAATATCCAAATCTGGGAACTTCTGGAAGACAGTCCGGAACTCCTAACGACGTTGGAGGCAAGTAGTCCAGTAAACTTTAGCACCGATGGTCGTTATCTTTTTGCGAACCGAGGGTATGATCTCCAAATCTGGGACTGGCAAACGAACACACCACTCAACCATCCCCCAATTCCAGCGTATTTTGACATCAGTCGAGAGAGAACAGTTCTAACTTCGTCCATGAAGACAGGTCAAATCCAGATATGGGATGTAACGAAACTCTTACCTACCGAATCCAAACCTACTGCTGTTGAACCGGACAGTAAGCAAATTGTCATACTGGGTGAAGTGAAACGCAATCAACTCCTACAAAACTTTCCTAACCCCTTCAATCCAGAAACCTGGATTCCGTTCCGGCTTGCAAACGACAACAAGGTGACAATTCGCATTTATACTCCAACTGGCAAGTTGGTTCGATCGCTATCACCTGGGATAATGCCTGCCGGCGATTATTCTTCACATTCACAGGCTGTTCATTGGGATGGTCGTAATCAAATTGGTGAGCCTGTGAGCAGCGGCGTTTACCTCTACACGATTCATGCTGGGGACTTCTCCGCAACCCGTAAACTGCTTATTCGGAAATAAGACGGTTTGATGGCGTCCCAAACCTTTTGATGAATAAGCAAAAATTACGTTCCAAATAGATGCCCTTCAGCATCACGCCTCTGCACCATTTGGTGCTATTCGGTCCAAGATATGCCCTATTTTGTGCAGTGCTTTTGGACATTTCGCTAAGAATCCCACCAATATCGTATTATTCAGATTGGCACGAAATTTGCCATAGTCAAGGCATAGACTTTGGGTGTTACGCTTAGGGGTGTTGAAGTTCAGCAATGTATCGCTCCTAATCACCGATTTATCCTTGTCGTCGCACGCCGTGGAGGTTTCTCATGAAAACGCACATCACCCTTTCAAAACGAAGCTTTCAAGTTTATATTACAGTCATCACTGTTATTTGCATCTCCTGCTCTGCTTTTGCGATGGAACCGATCGGCACAATTGGGCAACCCTTTCCAGAGCAGCACGCGTTTCTCTCCAATGAAGCGATTGTACGTGTTACCCCAGCACGCATTCAAATTATTGATACGAATACCGGCGCGATTATAGATGAATTCGCCGAACGCGAGTATTTCAGCGATGTCGTGTTGAGTCCTGATGCCTCACATTTAGCGATTTTTACACATGCGCATGATGGAAAAAGTGCTATTGTCAGTATCTGGGATGTCAATGCTCGCGAGCAAGTCAGCGAATGGAGAGTCGAATTCCGCACCTATGATGTCGCGGCATTTAGTCCAACGGAACCGCTGTTCGCAATCCCTTCTGAGGATGGGATTCATCTCTGGGATTGGCAGACGGGTGAGTACCTCGGAAGGATGATAGGTGCACGGCGTCCATTGAAATCGTGTTATTTCTTCGACGGTGGCAGCAGCTGTGAAGGAAATCCGCGTGATCGCACCGCGATTTTTAGTCCCGATGGTCGCTATCTGATCGTCGCCGCAATGCGACCTGACATTGAACTCTGGAATGTTGAGACGCGTCAGTTAGAGGGACACTTTGAAGGGCACACCGGAAACTGGGTTGAAAAGGCCACTATTAGTCCGGATGGAAGATACATCGCGTCATTCGAGGAGAGATCAACTTCCGTTTACGTGTGGAGTGTGGCATCAAGACAGTTAATCCGGAAAGTGCAAAGCGGCATTGGAAGGATTTCAGATGTGGTTTTCAGTCCAGACAGTCAACACCTGTATGTTGCGACCGAGACGGCTGGGCTGACTTGGATTGATCCCGGTCCGTGGACAGGATGGGATGACCAGGTCCGCGTCTGGCATGTCAAATCGGGGCAACACATCGACACGTTTGGCAGTGCGTTCCGCGAATTGGAAGAAATAACGCTATCACCGAACGGGAAAAACGCGCTCCTTCACTATTGGGATGCCGTCGTGACATGGGATATAGAAAAAAAGCGACCCCGGAACGTGTGGACTGATTTCCTCAGAGATCGGTTCTATAATGTGGTGAAATTGAGTCCTGATGGAAGAACCGTAGGCGCCACCTCTCGATATTTTATTAAGACATGGGATGTCGCGTCCCAGCAGATGAAACGCATCGTTTCTGCAGAAGACGCCACGTTTGAAGGGCTCGCAATCTCCCCAGATGGTCGGAAACTCGCTGTCCACAGGCACCGGTGGATGGAGGTTCGCAACCTTCAGACGGGGAACATTGAACTCCAATTTCCGCAGCATACTGGGTGGCTTGAAGAAATTGTCTTCAGTGCCTCTGGAAGGTGGATTGCGACAGTAGGGCACTGGCAGCCTCTCACCATTTTGGACACCAAAAATCCGGAGAAACCCCAGAAACTTACGTTAAAAAATGGACCTGTATCGCTACATAATCATTACCAGATCGTCTTTAGTGAAAATGACGAATACTTCGCGGCTTCCGGCAGAACCAAAGACAATCAAGATTGGATTCAATTATGGAGACGCGAGGGCGACACTTTCGTCTTTCAATATACGTGGCAGGTCCAAGACTTTCTTAACAGCCCAATTCCAACGCTCGCCTTTACTTCTAACACAGAAGATGGTTCAACGGTGTTAGCAGCATCCGAAGAGTCGGAACTTCACATCTGGAAACTTTTGTCTGACGGTCCCCAACTTCTAACAACCTTGGATGGCGGATATCACCCAGTGCACTTTAGTCCAGACGGTCGCTATCTCTTTGCCCGTCGAGAGGGTTCCACCCAAGTCTGGGACTGGCAGACAGAAACACCCCTTGAGCATCCATCTATCCCAGTATATTTTGACATCAGTCGAGATGGATCTATTCTACTTTCGGAGTCAGTCAGCGGTCAAATCCGCATCTGGGATGGAAGCGCGCTGTTACCTTCACAACCTGTTGCTGTTGAACCGGCGGGTAAACAGATTGTTATACTGGGAGAAGTGAAACGGAATCAACTCCTACAAAACTTTCCCAACCCCTTCAACCCAGAAACTTGGATCCCGTTCCGACTCACAACTGAAAGCCACGTCACGATCCATATTTATAATGCCGCGGGTCAATTGGTGCGTCGCTTATCCCTGGGAACAATGCCTGCAGGCGACTATTCTTCACAGGCACAAGCCGTCTATTGGGATGGACGCAATCAAGTGGGAGAACCTGTGAGCAGCGGGGTTTATCTCTACACGATTCACGCAGGTGACTTCTCCGCAACCCGCAAAATGCTCATTCGGAAGTGAAACGGTTTGATGGAGTTCGGGCTATTTAGTTTTCCGATAATCTATACTGAATCCATATTAGATAATGGCGACAACTACACCTCTATGATTGGTAGAAAATGAGTAATTGTATTCAGAGAACACCCAAATTTGCATGTCTTCTGTTAATTCCTCCCTGAGGAGGTATACAACCAATGAACGAATTTAAACGAGCGATTCATTTTATGCTTGTAGTGCCTTGCATCCTGAGTACGTCTGTGTTCTACGGTTGTGGTGCGGATCCTCTCGGACCATATCAACCGCTCTTGCCCACAATTGAGAGCGAAGCGAAATTCTCAAGCCGATACCAATTGGAAGAAGAGCCGCAGTTCTTCCATGATCTTTATGGTGCAGAAATCGTGGAAGGCAGCGAGCTGAATACATACACCGATCAGAAAGCATTTGATCAGAACGGTAAATTATACCATTTCTAAGAGATTATATTTCATTAGCAGCATTTATGAAGTGCGAGAATGTAGTAAGTTTTGCAATTGCGGTCTGAGAATAGTTGAGAAGTATCTCCGTGACTGTGGCTTGCATATCTTCCAATGTCTTATAGGTTTGAAGGAACACCTTCGCTTTCAGGTCCTGCCAGAACCGCTCAATCGGGTTGAGTTCCGGACTATAAGGAGGTAAGAAAAGCAAGACGATATTTTCAGGGATCTCCAAGGATTTTGCGTGGTGAAAGCGCCCGTTATCAAGGGTGAGGATGTTCAGACTCTCTGGGAATGCTTGTGAAAACTGGTCCATAAAGAGTTGGAAACAGTCAGCCGTAAGATGTGAAAGTTCCAAGAAAAATCCCTCGCCTGTTCGGGGTTCAACCGCCCCATAGAGATAAACCGCCTCATAGCGTGGATTTATCTCTGTGACGGGTTTGATGCCGGGTAAAGTGATGCGTTTGCTGACTTGAGGGAAAAGTCCGTATCGCGTTTCATCTTGACTGAAAAGACGGACTTTTTGAAGGTCGCTGCTTTTCTCAGCAATCGCTTCAGCGACATGCTGAGAAAAGTCAGCACCGAACTCTTGAGTGGCTACACTGTTTTTTTTTATGACTCGGACGAGGGACTTTGAGTTTCGCACCCCATTTCCCTCGAACCATCGCATAGACAGTCGTGTATTTCATCTCGACACCAAAGGTCTGAGCAATATACGCTTGGATCTGAACATAACTCCCGAAACCTTCGGGGCTCTCAAGGGCACTGCGTAACTTTGCTTGTTGTGCTTCCGTCAAAGCCGAGACGCGTCCGGGAGCCAACCCCCGGGCGAGCATTCGCGCAAGACCGCCTGTTTCATACGCTTCAAGCCACGTGCCAACGCTGATCCGACTGACACCGAGCAAATCAGCAACCTGCTTTCGAGTTTTCGCACCACCACTTTTCAAAAGATGCAGAGTGGTGAGACGTTGGAGTTCGTGCTTTTTCTGCGATTGACGTAAAAGCACTTTCAGGTCTTCAACACTTTCAGTAATCTCTGGTACTTTTCTATTCATAGAGGCATCTCACTCCTTTGGGAAGAATGCAGCAGAGAATAACATAAATATGAAAAATATTCAATTGAAAATGGTATTAGTTGTCGGGTGGGGCGGTCAACTCGATAGTATGCGCTTCACAGCCCAACTCGACAGGACAATCATCGCGGAAGAAAGCTTTCTCGGTAGACATACCGAATTTATGATTGGCGATCATCTACGCATCAAACCCGCTACCCTATTTCCAAACCGATATATTCTATACAAAACTGAGTTCGATGGGCTTCGATGGGATATCTCTTTTGCGCAGGAGCACCATCTTTTTAGTCTCATCCACTCCCGTATTTCCAATCCGATTAAAATAACAGACGCCGCAGAGGATGGAGCACTCGGGCAAGATCTTGGGCGTAGAAACGGATGGAACGCAAGATCAGGGGTCAGGAACATTGAAAACGCACGGCTCATCGGTTTCCGAGGACAGGGAGTTTTCGGCGAATTGTTCCGCATCGGATTTACGTATGTCAATTTGCATAAAGAACATCCCGAACGCCTGATAAATTCATTCATGGGGACGGTTGCGAATACACCCCCTGAAACAATATCCGTTGTTTTCCGGGATGACTCACCTGAGGATAACCATACGAACCTATTCACAGATTTTCGTGCTTATGACCCCGACTTACACAGCAATCATATCCAAGAGGGTGTCGGTGCGGCTTTCAAAAGCATGAGGATTACGATCGTTACACAATCACTTCACAAATTACCCCCCGCTGCTATAGCGGAAGGTATTGAACCCGAACTACTCCCTGAAATGACGCACCAGTTTCATATTTTCGCTGATGAACTCGTTCCGGTTGGTCACAGCCGAGGGACCTCCGAAATCAGCGATTCCGTTGATGGGAAATGGAAAATTGTCACCGGTTTCAATAAAATGAAATACGATCTGATACTGACGGATAAGAAGATTAATATCGACCCGCGAACCGTCAAATCGGTTGTATTCGACATGGTTGTTGCAGGCGATTATAATATCGCGGTTATCGGCTTTAGTGAAGCCAATAGAGCAGAGGAAAACCCCGACCTACAAGAGTGGATTAAAACGACAGATGGCCGCATTCAAATGCCGTATCGCGACATAATTCAGGCACCTGGGAATTACGGTCAATCTCCAGACTACATCAAAAACAGGAAAAAACTTGTTGACAACCCCACACACTGGAAGGGTGAAGGGAGACCTCGGAAAGTCCAATACCGCTATGGTGCCGCACGTGCCGCGACCCTCTACGGACTCGATCTTGAAGGCACTATCAGCAATGTTTTCATCAGGGCGCACTACTCTATTAATGGTAAATACAAGCAGTATCCGACCATCCCGAAAGATAAAATAGGGTTTAGTCGAATCAAAACGACTGTTCAAGGTCCAGATGGTGAGGAGGAAACGGGTGTTTCCATTGATTTCAGCAGCCGACTTCCAGTAGATGCAAACGGCATTCCGACATATTCGGAAACCGAAGGCGAACGTTTTGAAACTTTTTTGGGCGGTGACGGAACTGATGAAGAGGGCAACGGAAAGCTCGGTAGGGAAACCGCTTGGTTCCTCCAACTGAAGTCTCGTTTTGGCAAACTCCATTTAGAGGGGGTCTTGTATCACATTGACCCAGGTTACACGACGAACTATCTGAATTTTGGTGCACATCCCAACCGAGGTCAAATTTACACGCTTGAACGAGGCAGACCCGATAGACCCTTGCAAGGACGAATCCCGACAGAACAAGTCCCGTGGGACACCGCCAATTATACACTGATTGAGGATGACGATGATGGCGACGGCTGGCCCGATGATTCTGACTTTGATGGCGTAATTCCACGCGCTGATGACCGAGATCAGAACGGGGTATTAGACTTCCAAGAAGATTTTCTTATTTTTGAAGCCGATCCACCGGTATTTACCCATATTATCGATCTGAATAATAACGGTATTGTCGATCCGATTGAGGATGACTTTGAACCGGAATACGAATACGGGATAGACCGTCAGGGATATCACCTCAAAGCAGAATATAAACTGCTTGATAACCTCACTGTTCAAGCCGGTTGGTTAAACGAAAGCGAAATTTCAAGTCGGCGCAAAAATAACTCGAAATACATACATGTCACCTATAAACGCAGCATCCCGGATTTTGGTAGCTTTCACTTCCAGAATAGATTTGTCCGAGCGCAGGATGATATTCCGGATTACGCAATTGCCTTGCCTGTTGGAGAATTAGAGCCGATTCATATTAATGACGAACTCGATTTCTATAACGCACGGTCAAATATAACAACGTTCCAATGCCTCTATACCGCCGTGCGAAACTTGACAATTGAAGCCAAAATCCTCATTCTCATGCAAGAACAGTTTGAACAGGATCCAGAAAAGGCACTTTTCAGGGATATTGAATACGATTCGGTATCAAAGAACTTTAAACCCGATGAACGCGTTGACTTTATGGTGCCAATTCAGCAGGTCAGGGCTTACGGAGAGGGACAGGCATTTCCCTTCTATCCTGATCACGGCATTAACGCGCTTGATCCGACGGACACCGGTTTAATCTATGACGATGCGAATTGGAAAAAACGCCGTTACCCCGAACGGAACATCCGGAATCAACTCACGATTCTGAAGGCAAAATACGAGATCGCATGTGTCGATCTTCCATTCGTCAACAAAATTGTTGAAAATTTAACGCTAACCCCCATGGTTAAGTACGTCTGGGACCGTGCTTTTGACCGAAGTGCCGAAGAAATTCCAAAGACCCTCAATCCCGATCTGTTTCTCCCAACCGATGATGAACCGATTGAATATTTGCGATTCAATCGTCGAAGTCGAGAGGATATTCTCGGGGTCCGTCTCGATTATCAGTTTACACGGAAATTAAATGTTCTTGGAGGATTCCAATACCGGAAGTTTTCCAACCGCGATAAAAACTTCAAGAACTACCTGCAAACTTTCTCACCTGATACGAACGTTCCGAGCCTCTACCGCTCTGACATCCGAACGCGTATACTTGAAATCCAAGCCATCAACAGAGGCAATTGGCTCGGCTTCTACATCGTCATTCTTGCCGGACACCGTAGAACGACGCATCTGTTTGAAAATACGACGAGTACTACAACGTTTGTTCGAGCGATGATGGGGTTCTAATGCTTTGGGAAAAGTGATGCCAACAGACCGATTACCGAGTCATTGACTGTCGGTGCAATGTGTAATTGATTTTGTAGATATGCTGCGTAGGGTGTGACGACTCCCAAAATGAACCGAGTGATCGTGTCATCATCTGTAGAGAGGCAAATTCCAACACTCTCTGAGACTTCCGCCGATACGTGAATCTCGCCGTCTCTGATGGTAAGACTTGCCCGATGTTCCGAACCTTTGATGCCGATTGTCCCTTGCCAACCTTTGTAAGTATCGCTCTCACTTAGTCGCTTGGAAAGCAGTGAAGAAAGTTCCTCAAGTAGCATCGGCAAGTTGACGATCTTGAACATCCACACCCAATCTACCTCCGACGTATACCCAAAGTTGTGGAACAGCGTTCTGACATAATCCTTGTCGCCTTCGGCTTCTGGGTCGTAACGAATCCGTTTATATTCGCGCTTCACCAGTTCGTTGTGCAAGGCACAGAGCAGTGCGGCACCGACCTCCTCAAGGAACCCTTCCGGGTGTGTGGAATTTTCGGAAGGTTGGGGTTTGAGACAGAATTCGTAGATTGAGACATTCTTTTTCTTCTCGCATTGTGCTTCCACATACCCAAGCAGCTCTCCAGCCTTCTCTGCGAGATAAATCAACCGAGTTTCCGACGTTCTATGTCGTTCGGTGCGTCTCGGTCTGCGTTCCACCCGGTCCGCATAAAATGCGTTGAGCACGCTTGCCATCTCAACTTCATCCTCGGGCGTGTAAGGACGGACAACTACGCCCTCGACCACTTTTGTCTGTTCGTGCCGCAATGCTTTGGTGAATGCTCGCGCCACTAACCCATCAACGAACCCAAAACTCCTGTACATTCCATGAGCGGTATTGTTCATGCCGGTGTGAAGAGAGATACAAGAGTACCGGCGGATCAGTTCATGGGACAGTGATGCCCCGAATGCCCACCGCGACAATCCCTTCCGACGATATTTGGGAGCGGTATGCACCCATCCTACGTACGTACCAGGAGCGTGCGTGTTGTGAGGGAAATGATGTGTATGGAGATGTAAATTGCAGACGGCAACGCGATAACCTGCGATCATCGGATGTAGATGTAAGTCCGTAGTACGTTTGACATCCATCGTTTCCATATTGCGTCTGACATCCATCGTTAGGAGAGGTGTCCCATTTTTGTCCGTGAGTTCTTCATAAGAGAACACTTCGGCGGCTGGATGATCGCTTTTGGCAAGCAGATATCCAGTTTCAAGTTGGTACCTGTGATCTTGGTGTGGCGCAATCTCCACGAGTCGATCTACATGTTCTCCGCTCCGATTGTTACGAGCCAACATCAGGACTGCCATCGCTACAAGTCCGTTATCTCCCGTTTCAACTGTCAATTCCTTAAGTGCTTTCACTGCCCGGTCATCGCAGCTATTGATTAGTTTTGCCGCGGCAGTCAGTCGATCATATCTGTCTAACGCGTCCAGTTTAGCAACCAATGCTGAAATCGTATGCTCGGATTCGTCAGTGATCTCGAGAAGACTATCGATTGCATCGATTCTGTCGCTTGTATCTATGCTCGTGTCACGAATCATTCCGTTGAGGTATTCACAGACCTTCGCCGCGAATTCGTCGCTGTCATTCGGGAACCCCAACGGGAGCGGATGGACAGTTGTGCCAATCTCTTTAAACCATGAAAACAGGTCTTCACCTACCGCCCGACTGAGGTAATAGATGAGTGAGTCTGTCTCTGAAAAGGTGGTGCGCGGTATATTCTTTTCTGTGTCACTTGGTTTTTCCGACAACACCTCGGCGAGCCAGACAAACAGGTCGTCACCATATTTCTCGAGGAGCGTCTTCAGTATCCAGATCGGTTTGCGAGATCGTTGCTCGTAGACTCTTGTGATGTCAATCGGTTCTTCTGCTTGGGTGTTTTCACGAAAATGTCGCTCGACTTCGGCGACCATCTCCGTCGCTTCTTGCTTAAATCCGAGTAATTTCATTGCCCTGATACCAAAGAAAAACGGGAATCCGTCTCCGTCAAAAATAATCTCTGTCGCCTTTCCAAACGGCGTTTTGTCAGCGATCAACCTACTCGCCTCAACACCGAGCGAATAAGCAAGCCTTGAACGACTGACACACGCCCCGATTGTCATTATCGAATTCTCCCAACTGAAGCCGTATTCATGAACACATGACGGAATCAGATCGATTTTCCATTTAATTTTTTCACCTTCAGGAAATTTCGAGAGCATCTCCTCCGCCAATTTCTTAGCAAACGCCATACAGGTATCCACACGGTCCTCAACGAAGTGCGTATAGAAAATCTTGATCTTTCCGTCCTCTTTGACCTGTTCCTCAACCGGAATTTCATCAGGAATTGTCTGAGTGCCCGTTGTCAAAGATACGCGATGGATTCCCAACCAATCAATGAATCGTCCAGATATAGGGTGATTTTCCCTTTGAAAGAGTTGTGCGTTAATCAACAAGACGCGTCCTGATCCGAAATGGAGACATGCTCCAACGGGTTCTCTCGTCTCGCTGTGTTTAAGGAAAACGTTACCATCCGCGGGGCTATCAAGGATACCACAATATGTGAGACCGAGGTCCTCAATTCCCAGTTCATCGGTAATTTCGTGGCCAGTGAGACGTAGATTTTTCTTTGTCCAACCACGCAAAGGGTTCGCGTCGATGTCCATTTCGCCTTGTCCTTCGGGTAATGGAAGGAACCGCGCACCGAAAAGAGATGCGACCTGATTAATCCCCAATTCCGAGATCGGTTCACGGACATCTCGCTCGAACCGACTGGTACTGGAGGCTAACAGGAGTCCACCGCCATTTTCTACAAACTCGCGGATCAGTTGGAGTTCGGCATCGGTGTATTTTAACGATGTATTGCTACAAATCGTCAGGACGTCGTAATTTTGTAGGGGCGAGGTTCCGTCGCTCCTACTGAGATAATCCCGGTTGGTGGTGGTTTGATAGATGCTATCCGGTTCAATGCGTATCAATCCGTCTGACCAGCCGGTATCGCGTGAGGTATCAACGAAGATCCGAATTCGTTCTTTTGTCACCTGTTCTATTTCCTATTCATTAGATCCATCTCATAACTGGATTTCAATCTTCAATCGTTCAAATTTTGTTTAGACTCCATGATAATCAATCCCTTCTCTTGTTCAACTATATCCACAGCATTTTCTTCAACTTTTTTCTTGCACTCCAGCTCTGATATTGCTATGATAGGTGCAAACACAACACATCTCTCTTTGGTAAACTTGGAGATACAAATGAATAACTATCGTATTGCAATCATCGGCTTAGGCGGCATGGGGGGTGCCCATGCGGAGGCAGTAAAGTTAGAGACGAACTGTGAACTCGTCGCTGGTGCAGAAATCAATCCAGAACGCGCAAAAGCATGGAGCGAACGATTCAGCGTTAAAGCCATCTATGACGACTACGAAAAGATGCTGGATGAACAACAGCCCGATATCGTTATCGTCCCTACGCAGGCACCGATGCACCACGCACCAACAATCGCCGCGGCACAACGCGGTATCCACGTCTTCTGTGAAAAACCGACTGCCCTGAACCTCATTGAAGCCGACGAAATGGTTGAAACCTGCGATCAGCATCACGTCAAGTTTGCCATTAACCATATCAAACGCGCCAGCCCTTACAACCGTCACGTCCTTTCGCTGATCGAAAAAGGCGAAATCGGCGATGTCGTGCTATTGAAAGCCACAGACAAAGGTGGACGCAAGGTCGGCAACTCACTCATGGAGATGGGCACACATCTCTACGATTGGTTGCGGCTCTTCGCTGGCGATGTCGAGTGGACACACGCACATCTCGTGCAGATGGATGGGCGCGAGTCAACTGTTGATGACATCAAACATACCCAAGAGGTCCACGCATTCGATCGGGATGCGGGGCTTGTGCTTGGAGAGCGTGGACACGCCGCTTTCCGTTTCAAGAACGGCATCCATGCCGATGTACAGTTCCTCGCGCAACCGGAAACAAACGATAACGCCTATGGCATCGACATCGTCGGTACCGAAGGCAGAATTGCCATCCGAGAGAGCGTCGGCACGACAATGTTTATCCACAAAGGACAACATAAGACGCCGGCAGAGGCATGGGAACCGGTCCATCTCGCTGCCGAAGACCTTGATGAACAAGGAAACCCGCGAGACAAGGGATCGATACGGTTGCTATTGCAACGCCTCATGCTACGCGATCTCATCGAGGCCATTGAAGAGGATCGAGATCCGTTCGCGAGCGGCAGAGACGGTCGAGATTGTCTCGAAATGATTCATGCAACATGGGAATCACATCGACAGGCGGCGCGGGTCTATATGCCGCTTACGCCACGTGAACACCCACTCGAACGGTGGCAAAGAGATTCTTAACGATGAAATCCGGAGCGTTTCGTCCGTTGTCCGAAATGGCTGCTTTTCCACGTAAGATCCCTGTGTTGGGTTCAAAGAGATGTTTACTGTAACCAGAAATCCGTTTTTTGACAACGGAAAAAAACGGCTCAGAAAGGCCCAAGATTAAAAAAATGCAACGTTTGGATATTCTGCATCCCTCAATTGACGATTACCTACTCGATATCATTCCTGAACGCGATGCGGTGCTAACGGAAATGGAGGCACACGCCCGAGCGAACCGGTTTCCGATTGTGGGCCCCCTCGTTGGGCGCGTCTTGCACCAATTGGTGTTGCTGACCAATCCTACTCGAATTTTCGAGATGGGATCAGGCTTCGGATATTCGGCGTATTGGATGGCGAAGGCATTGCAAAAACCGGAAGCATCCATCATCTGCACCGATGGTTCGCAAGAAAACGCCGATCGCGCAGCCGGGTATCTCGCTCGCGGTGGTATCGCAGATCGCATTGACTATCGCGTCGGCAATGCTCTTGAAATCATCGACGAAACCGAAGGTGAGTTTGACATCATCTACAACGATATTGACAAAGACGGATATCCTGAAGCCTTCCACAAGGCGGTCCCACGGCTCAGAAGCGGTGGACTCTTTATCACGGACAATATGCTTTGGATGGGACGCGTCGTCACACAGGAGCCCGGTGGTCCCCCAGACGGACTTGATGAGCGAGAACAGTGGTTCCATGCGGCGACAATCGGTGTTAGAGAGTTGACACGTCTTCTCTATAGTTCACCGGATGTATTCACGACGATCATTCCCCTCCGCGATGGGGTCTCCGTCGCGGTGAAGCGTTAATCCATACCTGCGTCGGCGAGTTTTTGTCCGAACTGACCATTGATTGCTAATTTTAGAAAGAACTTGACTTTTATGCCTACTTCCTGTATTGTCTTTTTTAATTCCATCCGTTAAGTGAATTGTCACAAGCGATGAAACTATCCTGTCCATGAGTCTTACCGATGTACCTATTGCTTAGGAATCTACACCCTAAGCATGTTTCTACAAAAAACAAACGCATCTTTGCTTTCTACGGCAAAGAGTATCAATAGGAGATTCACAATGTTTTTGCAAAGAAATTCGTTCTCTGTTAAAGCCAATACAATCTTTTCCATTCTCTGCTGCCTATTGTTCGTCCTGTCTACGCTGCCTGTGATGGCACATTCAGGCGGGGAGGTAACATCCAAAAAAACTGAAACGCCTATCACGATCGATGGAATGATGGATGAGGCGGAGTGGGACGCCGCATTTCAAGAATCTTCACCCCTGCAAGATATTGTTGTAGACCCACGTGACCCGAAACATAACCAAGAGTGGTATCAGATTATCCCTGGGGGCGGTGCCGGTAGCGATACCAACGACGGTGGACTCCGTGTCAGTCGCGGCAAATTCGATGGCGACGACGATTTCCTGGCACGCTGGGCAACGCTCTGGGATGACGATTACCTCTATTTTGCGTTCGATATCACCGACGACACCCACCACGCGTATGCCAACGATCTCGCCTCTCGGGATGGGGACATTGACGGGATATGGCTGCTCTTTGATACCAAGCACGATGCACCTGTCTTTGAGTTTCCACACCATGAGTTTGAAACGAAACATGTAGCGAATAACAGCACCTATGAAGACGATGACCATTATTGGATCTTTGCGCCGGTAACGACTGAAGATACAAGTGGGGCATGGTCACAATCCTTGAGTGCGGGACGTGATCCAGAGTTAGGTGAATCCGGCAATGGACACGTCGCCGGTCAGAAAACGGGAAGCGGTTATGCCGCTGAGATACGTCTCCCTTGGTCAATCTTTGAGCCGTTTTTTGGGGCTGCCCTTGAGCCGACGGACGGCTTGGTCATCGGATTCGACATCACGATTACAGACATCGATGGGGACGCCCCCGGCACGTATGCCGCACCCCTCGGTGGTGCCGTCGCTTGGTCGAGTGATTTTGAAAACGATAACAGTCCCGGTGTACTCGGTGATCTCCTTATTTCCAATGAGGTCATCGGCAGTGCAACGTCTGTTGATCCTACAGGCAAATTGCCAGAAACATGGGGTAAGATTAAACGCGACTATCAATAGTTTTCACTGACACTTAACCGCAGTGTCTTTTATTTTCTTACAAAAAATGGGCGGAGGCATTACTCCGCCCTCAACAATTCAAAACAACTTAGGACAAACCTTCCCAAAGTTTCAACAATAAACGGAGGACAGACTTCATGAAATTCGTGATACGTACCCAAAACATGTTCTGTTTGTTCGTTGTAACGCTTCTTTCAATCTGCCTGTTCCCTTTCGCAATAGATGGGTTTGCACATTCCGGTGGAGAGGCAATCAGTGCGCCGAGGAGAGGTGAAATCAACATTGACGGCGACCTTGTAGAATGGGAGATTGTGAGAAGTCTCGCGCAAGAGATAACCACAAAACCGCAAGATTGGTACCAAATTGTTCCCGGGGGTGGTGCCGGTCGCGATACAAATAAAGGTGGGCTTCGCGTGAGCCGTGGACAAATTGATGGCGATGACGACCTGAAGGTCACATGGATGACCATGTGGGACGACGACAATCTATATTTCGCTTTTGAAGTTGTTGATGACGATATTAACGAGTTAAAGCCGCCTTATGAGGCCCGAGATGGTAGGAATTTTGAAGGATACTGGCTCTGTTTTGACACCAAACACGATGCCCTTACCAAAAAGTTTGGAAATAAGAAATTTGATACGGCTGCAGTCGCTGCGATTAGTACCTATGAACCTGATGACACCTTTTGGGAAGTCGCTCCGCTGACTGCCCGCGGTGCCGGTGCCGCATTTCAAAGAGACGGTCAAGTCGGGGATCCAGAACTCAACAGTCCAGCAAAAGGGCATATCGCAGCAAAACAGGACGGCGGCAGCTACACTTTTGAGGTACGCATGCCTTGGAAAATCTTCGATCCGTACTATGGAAAACGTATTAAACCCGAAGACGGAGACGTTATCGGATTTGACATTACAGTGATGGACGTTGATCCTGTCTACGATCCACCAAAAGGCGGTGCGATGGCTTGGTCGAGTGATTTTGAAAATGATAACAGTCCCGGCGTATTGGGCGATATAATTTTCAGCACAACTGCCGATGTTGATCCGAAAAACAAACTCCCGATGATCTGGGGGCAAATCAAGCGGAGACACCAATAACCTTTAGTGATGAGATATCTACTCCATACTGTTCTTATCTTGTCCTGTTCCAGCTTCATAGGGAATGCCCAACACTCCGACCCCGTGCTACGGCACTATCGACAGGCGGAAGCACTTGCCAACCAGCAACGCTTTGATGAGGCACTGCGCGAATATCAGAGGGTCTTACAGTTGGACACGGATTTCGCCGAGGCGTATAGTGGCATGGGGTTGGTCTACTGGAAAACCGGTCGTGTAGATGAGGCTATTGATGCTTTCCGAAACGCTCTTGCACGCAACAATCATCTCCTCCAAGCACACGCCGTGATGGGAATCCTGCTTTCAGAACGTGGACAAGACGATGAAGCAATGACACATTATAAGCAGGCAATCGGCATCAATCCGCAACTGAGTTGGCTGCATTCCAATTTAGCTGAGTTACTTTCGACTCAGAATCAAGTGCCACAAGCTGTCTCCCACTACCAAAGAGCCATCCAATTAGATCCCAAGTCGCCGCAAGCATATCTTGGGTTGGGAAATATCTACCATGTCCAGTTCGAGTTTGATGCTGCACTCGAAACGTATGCACAGGCTATTGGACTGAAGTTGCATTCTCCAGGGATATACTGCAATCGTGGAATCATCTACACCAAGCAGGGCGAGTATGATAAGGCGATCACAGATTTTCAGCAGGCACTGACAATTGACAACGATTACACGCCAGCAAGGTTTGAACTCGGCTTCGTTTATCAGCAGATGGGCGAGTATGAAAAAGCGATTAACGAATACGAGCGTGTGATGCCTCATCGCACAGGATATCTCGCGCTTCACCATAACCTCGCGCGATGCTATTTTCGTCTTGGACAGGTTGAGGCGGCAAGCCATCAACACGAGATTGCACAGGATATCCGCGAATTTCAGGATGCCCTTGATACGGCACAGGAAAAAATTCGTGAAAAACCAAACGATCCTGATGGCTATATGGCACTTGCGAGAATCTATGCGGAACATAACCAACCGCAGAAAGCATTTGAGCGGTATAAAACCGCTATTCTCAAGGATGCCTTTTTGATGGAGGCTTACGATGAAATCGCCGCACTCTATATTCGACATCAGCAGGGCAGAAAGGCGGTTACCGTCTACAAAACTGCTATCGAAGTTGATTCGGAATATATCAGAGGACATCTGATGCTCGGTTCGCTGTATCAACAATATGAACAGCCAGAAGAATCTGAGCGACATCTGGAAATCGCTCATCAACTCGCTGAGAAGGCGATTCAAATGATGCCAAACGCTGACAATATCAATATGCTCGGCACAATTTATCTCGCCATGAAAGACTACAATCGGGCTGAAAGTGCTTTTCAGAAAGCCCTTAAATTGGCACCCAATAACAAGCAAGTTCAAGAACACCTTGATCAAGTACGCCAAGCGAAAAAGAGAAAGTTGGACTGATTTGGGATGAGATACGCAACCTGTTTATTTTTCATAACCTGTTTAATTACCCCATGCTACTCGGGGCGTGCTGGAAGTAAAACTTTATTCACCGATGTCACAGCGTCAGTCGGACTCCAATTTCATCACGTTGATGGCAGAAGTGGTGAGCGGTATTTTCTGGAAACGGTTGGATCGGGTGCCGCCTTCTTTGACTATGACGCCGATGGTTTCATCGATATATATTTTGTGAATGGCGCAGATTTACCCGGTTTTAATTCATCCCTGACACCGACCAATCGACTATATCGTAACAATGGAGACAGCACCTTTACCGATGTTACAGCACAAGCAGGTGTTGGAGATACCGGCTACGGTGCTGGTTGCGCTGTTGGGGATTATGACAACGATGGCAATCTGGATTTATATGTAACGAATTTTGGAGAGAATGTGCTTTACCGAAACAACGGCGATAGTACTTTCACCGATGTCACACAGCACGCCGACGTTGGAGATCCTCGTTGGAGTCTTGGCTGCGCCTTCGCTGACTATGATAATGATGGCTTTGTTGACTTGTACGTCACGAATTACATCGACTTCCACTTTGAAACCCACACGAACTGCACACGAAAAGGCGTGGCGACCTACTGTCCACCAGAAAGTTTTCAGGGCGCACCAGACACCTTGTATCGCAATAACGGTGATGGAACGTTCACCGATGTGACGGCTATCGCCGGAGTCTATAATGAAGATGGAAAAGGGATGGGGGTTGTGTTCGGAGATTATGACAACGATGGAGATGCTGATTGTTATATTGGTAACGATGCTGGGGAGAATTTCCTCTATCAGAACAGCGGTGATGGCACATTTACAAACGTCGGCTGGATGGCGGGTGTGGAAGCCGATGAAAATGGCAACGTCCAAGGAACAATGGGCATCGATTTTGGAGATTATGACAATGATGGGTTGTTAGATCTCATCGCGGTCAACTATCAACAACAACCGAATGCGCTCTACCGCAACGATAACGGTAGTTTTTTTACCGATGTATCGTTTGTGACGGGTATAGCTGACAGCGTTCCTTATGTTGGCTGGGGTGTCGATTTTTTCGACGTGGACAATGACGGAGATAAAGACCTGCTAATTGCCAACGGCCATCTTCAAGATACAGTCGAAAAATACGACGATACCACCACCTATCCGCAGCGCAATCACCTCTTGATTAACAATGGACATGGACACTTCGCTAACGAATCGGTGACAGCTGGAAGCGGATTGCAATCGCTCAAGGTGAGTCGCGGCATTGCCACAGCGGATTATGATAATGATGGTGACTTAGACGTGCTGATCTGCAACGCCAATGATACGCCTCAACTACTTCGTAACGAGGGTGGGAATCAGGGAAATTGGATTCTAATTCGCACCGTTGGAACTCGGAGCAATCGGGCAGGAATCGGCACACGGATAGAAATTCATACTGACGATTTGACGCAAATTGATGAAGTCCGGGGCGGTTCCGGCTACCTCTCTCAAAACGACTTACGCCTCCATTTTGGCATTGGTCCGCGCAAGCGTATTGACCGCATTGAGGCGAGATGGACCAGCGGCATTGTTGACATAATTCGAGATGTCACACCGAACCAGATGATCACCATCGTGGAGGGTACTCACGCGCAGCAGCGCGACTGATCGCTGGATTATCGAAACCTTAATGTATCATTAAAGATTAAGATGGCTTATACGACACGTGCTACACTACGGCTTCAAATGTTGTTCAAGGAATGATTTCGTCAACTCCGGGACCTTCGGATCTTTAAACCAGCCGTGACCGCCGCCTTCCACCTTGTAAAACGTAACGGGTACGCCCGCTGCTTCCAACGCATCCTTTAGTAATACGCTCTGATGATACGGAACAAGTTTGTCTTGATCCCCGTGGATAATCAGAATAGGCGAATCGTCTTTGGACACATAAGTGATCGGATTCGCTCTTGCGACGCGGTCCTTATGCTCCTGAATCGGTCCCCCTACCAATTGAGATTCTGGGGAATCAGGTGCGTCATGCACCAGTCCATCTGGAAGGCTTTGCGCGTCCATCTGAAGGAAGTCTGTCGGACCGAAGTAATCCACCACGGCTTGTACCCGACTGGATACCTTTAGATTTTCACCTACCTCAAATTCCGCTACGTCTCCCGTCGTGCCGAGCATGGCGACAAGGTGCCCACCAGCAGATGAACCCCACGCCGCAAAGCGGTTTGGATCGAGACGGTAGGTTTCTGCATTCGCTCGCAACCAACGCACAGCGGCTTTCACATCCTCGATTTGTGAAGGAAAGATGGCATGCTGGCTCAAGCGGTAGTTGAGACTCGCGCCCGCATAGCCGGTTTTGAGATATTCCATCCGGACGTAATGTGTCTTATCCCCACCACGCCAAGCACCGCCGTGTACCCAGATGATAAGCGGCACGTTTTCTCCTGTGTCCGGCACATACAGGTCGAGTTTCTGACGTTCGTGTCCATCCGTAACATAAGCCACGTCGCGATGTGCTGTTACACCTTCAGGAACTTTCGGAGCCTCAGTGGAACCTCGGCGTTGCGCCAAGACCAGCGTCGCGGCTACAAGAAACAGGATGAGGATAAGCGGAACTACGATCTGTATCATTGGTTTTCGCATTGACCCGTGCATAAATCAACCCTCCACTTCTTCAAATTAAATACAGATAACATAATTACATGTAATTATTTATACATTGTTATTATTAATTTGTCAATCAAATTAAATTTCTCGGTTCGTAGATTGTAAACACCGTGTTCCGCAGGAAACCGAGAACCAAATCGCCGCAATCAAAAAAATTGACATCCGCTGGGATTTAAAATATAATGGTTTGTATACGCGTATACGGCAAGGAGACCCATTCAAATGGCTACAACGAAGTGCAGCAGATGCGGATCTGAAAATATCATGACGAACCTACAGGTTCGGGTAGGAGTAGGGGAAGAATTAGAAGTCGAAGTACGAGGTGCCCCTAATGCCTTGGTTTTCAAGCAGACTCACAGAGAAGCACTCAGAGCAACTGTTTGTGGCGAATGTGGCAACGTAGAACTTTCCGCCGAAAATCCAGGAGCATTATGGAAGATTTATACGCAACATAAGGATTCGTAGAATAGTCTCCTACACCGGTTTGACCATTGATGTTTTAGCGCAGTTAAAAACAACACCCATCAATAAACGTTTGCATATTTAGGGGCGAGTGATGCTATCAACCAAATCGTGCTTCAAACGTGTTGTTTTTATTATAATTGATGGGGCACCCTACGAAATCTTTAAAACGTTGATTGAAAACGGCGATCTTCCCAACATCAAGAAACACGTGATTGATCGCGGCAGTTTGAATAAAGCAGTTTCCGTCTTCCCATCAACAACAGGACCTGCTTTTATCCCATTTTTTATGGGATTGTATCCCGGTACGGCAAATATTCCGGGCATTCGATGGCTCTCCAAATCAAAATTTCACGCGCCACACCGCTTCAAACATCCCGGTATCTGTAGTTATATGGGGTTTGACGGGTTGCGTTTTGAAGCCGATCTGCCGCCAGACTTCCCCACGCTGTTTAACTTTTTCTCACCGGTAAGCAACATCTACAATCTTCTTGCGCGTGGGTGTCCACCCGCCAAAAACCTAACGCGCTGGATTAAACCCTTTGCTTATACCTATGCACATTTCTCGCATCGCTGGCGATTCGTCAATCAGATTGCTGCCCGTCATCTACACAAATCCGTTGAAGCGGGCGACAAGTTTGTCATGTGCCTCTTTCCTGCAGTCGATACCTTTTCGCATCTCTCACAGATACAATCTCCACAGGTCATAAGGACATACCGAGAGATAGACACTGCAGTTGGAAATCTCGTTTATACGCTGCAAAAGGCGAACACTCTCCAAGAAACACTCATTCTGATGACCAGCGATCATGGAATGACCAATACACATACACATATCGATGTTCCACAGCATTTAGACGATGGCGGTTGGCGATGTTTGCACTATCCAAAGGTCTGGCGGCACAGTCCTACGTCCGCCAGCATGGTCTCAGGAAATGGGATGACGCACCTCTATTTTAAAAATAACGCAAATGGAAAGGGATGGGGCGAACGGACACCTTTCGAGAAACTCCACAAAATGGGTGTCATTGGTTCCTTGATTGAATTGGAAGGATTGGGACTCGTCGCTGGGCAGAGCGACACTGGAGACATCATCGTCCAAAACCGAACTGGACAGGGAAGAATCTCTTGTCGCTCACCGGATAGGGATCAGGGCAACCTACAGAACATGCCAGCTACTTTTAAGTGCGCAGACGCGTTGCGTTTCTCCTACCGGTTCACCGGAACAGATCCACTCGGTTATGGTGTGCAGTATGAGAATCTGTCTTCAAGGGATGTACTCCGTGAAACTTACGATAGTCAGTATCCAGATGGAATTGTGCAATTGTGGCAGATTTTCAAAAGCGAGCGAACCGGCGACCTTGTCCTAAGTGCCGAGAGCGGTTATGACCTACGCGCACGCTATGAAATCCCAAAGCATCACGCCACCCACGGTGCCTTGATAGCGGAACACCTTCACATCCCACTTGCGACGAATTACCCTATTGCCGAACAGTGCATCCGATCTGTTGATGTCTTTCCAACGGTGCTAAACCTCTGCGGACACAATGTCGCGGGACGGTACATTGATGGTAGGATTGTCAAGTAAACCGGAATCTCATCTCACACATTTCCAAACCGATCCCTCTTGTGTAGGATCGAGATATGTCTTGATGCCTCCTAATAGCTAAATATCCCTGTCAGTATGTGATAGTATCCTACACAATTTCCGTCTTTGCACTATCATATTGCATGTTGATGAACGCCAAAGTAGAATCTGGAAACCGCAAGTTAAATCGGATTAGCCTCCTTCTTTTTCGTAGGTGAAATTCCCATTCTCGTCCGCTATTATCTCTCTGTCTTAGGTCAAATCTTCCAACAGATATTTTTGCATGAGGATTCCACCTTTTCGCAAAATTGTGTACGCTTTTCTCCCGAAGTCGCGTCACTATATTCAAAATACCAACCCAAGCATTTTCATTTTAGAGGCGTATGATGAAAAACGATTATACCGAACTGATCCAACGCATCCTTGAAGGCGATGACACTGCTTTTGCCTGCTTGGTTAGAAAGTACCAGAAGAGGGTTCACGCGCTCGCATGGCGAAAGATAGGAGATTTCCATATCGCTGAAGATATTACACAAGAAACGTTCCTACAAATCTATCGGAAATTACCAACACTGAAAAATCCGAGTCAATTTCCGGGATGGCTATATGTTATTACCAACCGCCGCTGCATCGCGTGGCTCCGCAAGAAACGGATTCATACACAACCCTTGGAAGAGATAGATACCACGATGTCAGAGAAAACCTCATATTCCAGACATATCGCTACAGAACAGGCGAAAAGCGCGGCGGAGGCAAAACGCGAACTTGTTAAAAACCTATTGGCGAAGCTAAAGGAAAGTGATCGGACCGTCATCACTCTCTACTATTTGAGCGAGATGACTTATGCAGAGATAGGTGAATTTTTGGGTGTGTCAGCCGATACCATTCGGATCCGGATCCGCCGTGCGCTGCAACGCTTAAAGAAACATGCCCCGCTGATTCAAGAAGCACTCGGTAGTTTCCAACTGTCCCCCAATTTAACTGAGAACGTCATGCGTGAAATCCCGCGTATTAAACCCCTATCTCCTACTGGAGGAAAGCCACCGGTATTCCCGTGGGCGATCGGCACGTCAACCGCCATTTTTATTGTGATGATGTTGGGAATAAGCAATCAATACTTAGCACGCTTTCAGCAACCGTACAGTTTTGATGCTACATCCGAGATGACGATAGAACTCATTGACACATCCATCGTCCTCAATCTTCCATCAAAGCCAGATGTCCGGAATCAGTTTGGAAGTTCCGGTATCTCGGGTAGTCGTAATAGTGCTAGCAAGAAACTTGAAGATATTCTTGAATCACACTTCAATGCTATAGGCGGTCTAACACAGCTATCCAAGATTTGGAGTTTAAAACGTTCCGGTCCCGCACAATTAACACAATTGGACGGGCGCCCTACAAAGTTTCGAGGTATGGTCGAAATAGCAACAGTGATTGGAAAAAAGTCTTATCTCAAATTGGACTTCGGAGAGTTCTTCAATGAGACGACCGCTTGGAATGGAGAAATCGTTTGGAAATCTAACCTATTAAGCAGCACAACAATCCTTTCAGAGATGGAATCAGAACGCGCCAAAGGCGAAGCCTATACAAGTCTATTGCAGTCAATATATGAACAACACGGCAGCATCGCTTTCCAAAAAAGTGAAGATGAGATGTTTCAAGGCAAGGAGTGCTTCGTGATCCAAATTCGTGGTTCACAGAACGTGTTCTATTACATTGACCGAGATTCCAACCTACTCCTTGGATTCAAAGCACCCTACACCGATCCTCACTTCGGCAGTGGTACTCTGGTCCTTCACTACACTGATTATACGGAATATGAAGGTGTAATGTTACCCAATTCCCGCGAGATTCACATCGGGAACGGTATATTGGCGGTCACTTACACTTTTACAGAAACAGAGATTAATGTTGCATTGGACGAGACGATTTTTGAGAAACCGTAGCGACCTCAACATCACTAATAAATTACCTGATAAAACGTGAATTTGATGATAGATGCGGTTAGGATACCGCGCTACTGGAATGGTCGTTTTTGTGTTCCCAAGTTGGAACCAAAATTTTCAATTATGTTCGTAATTTACCATAAATTGAACCACGTTGATAAACATTTAATCAACTGGGACGAAACTAAAACAGAGAGGTAATATCATGAAAATACTGAGTAAACTTACTATTATTATTTTTGTTGCAATAAGTATATCCTATAATGTCTCAGCTGATGTTGAAGACATCCTCAAGGATCATTTCGAGGCTATCGGTGGACTGGAACGGCTGTCAAAAATTCGGACTGTGAAACGTTTTGGAGACACACACGTGACATACTTTGGTGGACAATCCATGAACATGCCAGGGACAGTCGAAGCAGCAGTAGTCATTGGAAAGAAATCGTATACCAAGATACACTATGAATGGTACAGCGAAACTGCTGTCTGGAACGGCACAGAAGGTTGGAAATCCATTTTGAAATCCACTGTATACGATGACACAAGAGAATTGTCAGCAATAGAACTTGAAATTGCTAAACAGAGAGCCTATATCACACCGTTTCAGCGAAGCTACGAACAACATGGCAGCAGTGCGTTTAAACAACGCGAAGACGAGACGTTCCAAGACAAGGAATGCTTCGTAATTCAGATCATCGGGGTAGAAGGTATAGAGAACATTTTCTATTACATCGACAAAAAATCCAACCTACTTATTGGAATTAAAGCCCCGAACACTGATTCTACCTTCAACAGTGATACTGTGATTATTCATTTAGGTAATTACACTAAATATAACGGGGTCATGTTCCCCAATTTCCGGAAAGTGTCCATCGGGAACAATGAATTAAATGCCAATTACACTTTTACAGAGACAGAAATTGATGTTACACTAGACGAGACGATTTTCGAGAAACCATAACAGTGGCATGAGCATTGTAGAATAGAAACCTGAGTTCCGTTACGAGAACACCGTAAAACGAACACTCCACTGGCGAGGTTAAGAAATCACACGATGTCCTTCTTAACCTCGCCAACTACTTTCTTTCCTATCTTAGATCCCAACTCACTGTCCAGAAATATGCACCTACTCCTCTGTCATTCGCGTCACTATATAGTGAAGCGAATCAATAGAATGTTTCTTTATAGGACTTACGCGGTTGACCCGTTTTCGTGCGGTCTTTGGTTCGTAGTCGCGCAATGGCGCAAGTCGCGTGTGGACTTGCGGGACAATGCGCTTTCTTCCGGAATATCCGCTCAATTTTGGCATGAAAGCCAATTTTGCGTAAGTCCTGTTTATATTCTGTAAGTGCATCTATCAGTGAAACAGGCAATTGCATAGACCCCTTGGAAAAAATAGTCTTTCTGGAGACGTTCAATGAAAAATGACGATGTTGCGTTGATCCAACGCATCTTGGCAGGCGATGAAACTGCTTTTGTGAGTCTAATGAAAAAATACAAGGAGCAGGTTCACGCGCGTGCCTTTCGGAAAACAGGGGATTTCCACATCGCCGAAGAGATTACACAGGAAACCTTCCTGCGTGTCTACCAAAACGTGAAAACCTTGAACGATCCAACACAGTTCAGGAAGTGGCTTCATGCAATTGTGAACCATCTTTGTGTCGCATGGTTCCGAAAAAATCGATTACAGATCCAATCGTTGGAAGAGACTGACATCTCAGAAATAGAGACAGATGCCTATTCCCGGTACGTCGCTGAAGAACACGCAAAAACGACTGATGAAGCGCAACGCGAACTCGTCAAAAAGCTGCTCGCCAGGTTGAAGGAGAGAGATCGGGAGGTGATCACACTTCACTACTTTGAAGAAATGACCTCTTCAGAAATAGGGGCGCATTTAGGTGTGTCCGAAAATACGATTAAGAGCCGTCTCCATCGGGCACGACAGCAGTTAAAGAGATATCAACTCATGATTCAAGAAGCATTGGAGATTACAACTGAGGGGAAACACCGTTCCCAAAACCAATTGGAAGGAGAAATCAACATGGCAGCGGAAATGAGAGATGAAGCCAAAATCAAAGTAAGACTGAAGGAACTACAGCGTCAGATTGCTGATCTGCAAGAAGAAATTAGGGGTATCGCAGTTGAATCAGACGCTTTTCACCCTGATAATATGGAATTTCTTGACCCGGAAAAAAGTGTAGCTCTTAGGACGTTATGTCGTCTCCCCGATAGTGATGAAAGAGCGATCTCGTGGGGTTATCTCGGCGGCTATAGGACCTCTCTCGGCAAATCGACTGCCCGCGGGGCATTCTGGGGGGATAACCTCGATAGTTTCCTAACGAAAGCACCTGACCCTGAAATCGTGAATCTGGCAAGTCTTTTCACAAATCCCACTATAGTCGCCGTTTTAAGACAATTAGTAGAAGGGAAGCACTCCATCGCGGATCTGGCAAACGGATGTGACCTATCGGAAGGTGAAGTGGAGAGAGCCGTGGAGATATTAATGGAGGTAACGTTAGTGACGCGCACAGAAGACAACCTAATTGAACCGAAAAACGATGTCGTTTCCTTCTTCCTGAACTTTGTGAGTATGACAATCGTACATCTCGGACACATCAAATCTGAGAATTAAACTTAATTCTCGCTGGCGAGGGCTTAGAAAACCAAAACGCGGTTTTTTCTAACCTTCGCCTCTGTGTATCGCATGGCACCGAAAAAGTCTGTTACAGACCGAGTCGCTGCAAGAGATCCATATCTCAGAAATAGAAGCAGATGCGTATTCTCGATACGTCGCTGTCCATCCAAAAGGAACCGTTCAATGTTTTTGGTGCTATTGAAGCGTGAGATCCTCGCACATCTGATAACATTTCGTTTTGCAATCACGGTGATTACGTGTCTGCTGCTCGTTGCGACAACCACATTCATCAGAATTGAAGATTACGAACAACGGTTAGCGAGCTACAACACTGCGAGAGATACGCATCGTGATGAACTCTTATCCACCCGAACCTATTCCTTTTTGAGACCAAAGGTCGAACGCCCGCCCAATTCGTTGAGTATTTTTAACGCCGGTATGGATAACCGAATCGGCAATACATTACGAGTCTATTACACACTTGTCCCGGTGCTCTGGGACGCGCAAGCCCACAGTTCTGGCAATATTTTCATCGATCACTTCTATCGAATTGACCTCGTTTTTATTTTTCAGTTTGTGCTTTCATTACTGGCACTACTGTTCGCCTACGATGCGATTGCAGGTGAACGTGAAACCGGCACAATGCGCTTGACAATGAGCCATCCCGTAAGACGAGGAAGTATCTTGGCAGCGAAGTACTTCGGTGCAATGACGTGTCTAATCCTGCCGCTTATCATGAGTTTTATCATCGCTTTGATTTGGATAGTATCAACGGGTTCAATTATCTTTAGTGGAGAGGATTTTCTACGAATTGCCGGCATTCTGCTAACTTCGATTATCTATCTTTCGGCTGTCTACTTGATTGGATTGTTTATCTCCGCTTGGGTGCACCGCACGGCTACAGCTCTCATGCTTTCCCTATTTATCTGGGTGGTCCTGGTGCTGGTCTATCCTTCTCTCAGCATATCCGTGGTGGATCAATTGACAAAACCACGAAGGAGTGAGATTGATTCCAGGTACGATGCCATGCGGCAAATACGACTCGCAGTTAATAAAGAGGAGATGGAATATCTTAAGAATGATGGCGTCGAAGGCGAAAGTGAGCACTTTAACTTAAACGGCTCCCGCGGTGGTTTACACGTCGGGGTCAGTCAAAAAAATATACTGATGCGTATAGATTTCAAGGCTTATGATTGGCAGCATATTACTCCGGAATCCGAAAAACGCGTGCCCCACGCCATACGCTACCATCAATTCTTAACACCGCTACGCATCGACGCAGCAGAGAGAATAGGGCTGATACGTCTACCAGCATTGGAACAACTCCGGTTTCGGAGAGCCAGAATTGCGCGAAATCTGCTTCGACTCTCTCCTGCATCGATGTATAATCTCGCAACACAAGCATGGGCGGGAACAGACCTCTACGGGGTGGTTGATTTCTTTGAGACAGCAAGGCAGTATCGACGTACACTGGTCAATTACTTTTACGATAAAGATGCTTTTTCGAGTCGACAGTGGTTCGCGAGCGATAGAGAACCCATCAACTTAGACGATCTACCGAGGTTTGCGTATCAACGTGCCGGTCTCTGGACAAACGCCTCACGCGCACTTCCCGACCTACAGTTGCTGCTACTACTCAATGTGCTGCTGTTCCTTGCAACTTTCGCAATTTTCGTCAGGCAAGAAATTTAGTTGTGGGTTGGATTGAATGGAACTGAAAAGAAGGACCAAACCTCAAAAGGTGTGAGTGAAACCCAACACTTCAAATACGGTCTTCTACTGAGGACATAAGATGATTTTCCACATCGTCAAACGCGAACTCTACGATCACCTCAGCAGCCTCCGTTTCGCACTGACAACACTGTTGATTCTGATACTAATGATCGTCAACGCTATCGTGTCCCTCGGAGAGTACAAGCAGCGAATGGGCGAATATCGAGGACAAGTTACCTGGTCACGTAATGAGTTGAAATCTCGGTGTTCTACGCTGTATCGTTTGACGCTGAAAGGTCCTGGCCGTCTCTACAAAAAACCGAGTCCTTTGGCTTTCTGTGCAGATGGCGGAGAAAAATTCCTACTGGGTGAAGTCCACGGCAATACCGCAGGGCGGACACGTCGGTGGCGGAGTTCCGATACTTCCTATCAGTTCACAGAAATTTGGGGATTGATATATCCACCGAATCGCGACCTGCTATTCATTTCAGAGGCAATCCCAAAAGATAGAAGTATCATGCCGGATTATATCAAAATTGATTGGGGATTTGTGACAGCCGTTCTATTGAGTTTCATGGGGATCCTGTTTACGTTCGATTCGATCTCCGGTGAACAAGAACGCGGTACATTACGGTTGATGCTATCAAATAGTATTTCACGGAATGAAGTGATTTGTGGGAAATTTCTCAGTGCGTTTTTTGCCATTGCAACCCCCTTTCTGATTGGAACGATCGTCAGTATCTCTATTGTATACCTTTCCGAAGCCGTTCAATTCAAGGGTAGCCATTGGGTGAGATTGGGTTTCATCGTCTGTGTCGCCTTGATTTATACCTCAATTTTTATTCTGTTGGGACTTCTCGTTTCCAGTCGTGTGAAAGAATCCTCAACAAGTCTGGCAATTCTGTTATTGATCTGGACGGTTTGGGTGGTCCTGATACCAAACGCACTGGGTTCCCTCGGTAACCGTTTGCAGTCCCGTCCCACTCCGAAAGAATTCATGGCTCAGGTTCAAGATTCGCGCGAAGATTTGCAGACACGCTATTTTGCCCGGATGAAAGAACCTCCCCGAAGAGAAACCCCAGCGACAATCGCAACAGCGCTAGGCTCGGAATATGTCAATAAAGACGCAGAACTACGCGATCGCTTGCGTGCAGACTACCTTTTCGCCGAACTCCGTCAAATCCAAACTGCCCGCTCCCTCACCCGTATTTCACCAGCAGCGGTTGTTCAGTATGCTTTTGAAGGGCTTGCAGGCACCGGTTTTTCTCGCCATTTAGACTTCATCTCCCAAACACGTCAATACGCAAAACAGTTTCGGCAGTTTCTCATTGATACCGATCGGTCGGATCCAGAAAGTCCACACGCCGTTGGTATCCCAGAAGGCACATCACAGAAACCTGTGAACTTTGATGCCGTCCCGAAATTTGAAGATCAACACCGCTTTGGGACGGATCTTAATGCCGCAATTGTTGACCTACTGTTATTGATCCTGTTTTTGCTGGTGCTGTTCATTGGCACGTTTCTCTCTTTTCTGCGCATGGAGATTGGATGATTTTCAAACACCTTCATACCACTGAAAGTGAATAAGAGTGACCTACTATAAACATTCATAGGGCTATTTAGTTTCCCGTTTTTTTGGGACATTTCGGGTACCAGGACCCGGTAGGAGCGGTTTGTAACCGCTCCGGGTATTGAAAAGAGGTATTCAAACACCAGAAAATCCGATAATTTCTTAAAACTATAGTAGATCGTAGAATTAAATGGACATTATGGACCTGTGCATTGGCGGGTAGGTACAAGACCGGTTTCCCCTACAAGATGTCTATTTATTTTCCGGGTTTACCATAAATGACCCTAAAACATTCATTCCTGGATTTGACATTCCGTCCTCAAACGTGCTATTATCTTAATCATTGGTTGCGAGAGCGCGTGGTTCAGAAGGTTCTCCGCGTTTCCAGCAATGTTAAGATTCAAACAATATTCTCAGTTTTCAAAGTAACTATGCCAATACCGAATTTCCCCGATAAACATAAATCACGCCCCATCGTCACGCCACAACAGCACGTCGCGTACTTCCGTCAACAAGGCTTCATCCCCGACTTCCCGGTTCCTGAGAGTGTCATTTTCTGTTATGAAGGAAATCTTCTGGATCGTATTGCCAACGTTGAAAACGTCGAGCAGGTACAAGGCGTAGGTGGTGGATTTTACCTACTGACCGAAACCGATAATCGCGTGGCAGTTAGCGGCAACAACGGCATCGGCGCGCCGGGTGTCTCAATGATTCTTGAACTTCTGATAGAATTGGGCGTTAAACGATTTATCAACGTAGGCATCGCTGGTGGATTACAAAAAGACGCCCACATTGGCGATGTTGTCGTTTGCACCAGTGCCATTCGTGATGAAGGCGTTTCATACCACTACTTGGAAGACCCTTCGGCACCCGCATTGCCATCCGAAAACCTGACGGATGCCCTTGTACAAACGCTTGAAAGGGAAGGTATACATTACACACAGGGACCGACATGGACGACCGATGCCTTTTTTCGTGAAACGGTCGGAGAAATTCAGCATTATCAACAGGAAGGGGTTGCCACGGTTGAGATGGAGGCTGCCGCTTTATTCGCTATCAGCACGCTGCGCGGCGTGGATATGGCATCGGGATTTGTCATCAGTGACCTGCTGGCAGAATTGGTATGGCATCCACAGATCCTCGCCCAAGAAACACACGAGAGTTTATTCCGTTTGTATCAGGCAGCACGTACAACCTTAGACGAAACCAATAAAAACCAACACTAAAGGAAAGTTTGATATAGCATCAAAACCCAAGCTCGTAATGAAATGGAGAGCGACTCGAACACAAGAACCTTCAAGTAGGGTTAACCGCTACTTATCCGCAAGGTAAAATTAAAAAATGCCAATATTAACACAAGCACATCGTGAACACTTCGACGCATACGGCTACATGGTCATCGAAAATGCCGTCCCGACTGAACTTTGCAATGCTGTCGTTGACGCAATCTTTGCGTTCTTAGAGATGGATCCTTCAGACCCAAACGGTTGGTACCGCGCACCGCATAAACCCGGGGCAGGCATGGTAGAAATGTACCAACATCAAGCCATGTGGAACGTCTACCAGCATCCACCGATCCATCAAATCTATACCGAAGTCTACGGCACCGAGCGGATCTGGGTACATCCCGACCGCGTCAACATGAAACCCCCGAAACACCCGGACTATCCTGAGTGGGATCATAAGGGGATGTACCACTGGGATGCGGACACCTCGAATCTACCGATCGGTTTCGGCACACAAGGCGTCCTATTCCTGACGGACACAACCGATAATCAAGGCTCTTTTGTGTGCTGGCCCGGCGCACATAAGTCGCTGATTGACAAAGAAAACCCGTGGGTGCCAGAAATTTCGCCGGAACACTTCATTCAAGTGCCTGCAAAGGCAGGGGCGTTGCTGATATGGCATAAAGCCCTTCCGCACGGCAACGGTCGCAATACTTCCGACAAACCGCGACTGGCGCAATACATGAACTTCTACCCCGCCCCCGATCCAATGGACGAGGAACGCCGCCAAGAACGCATCACCTTGTGGCGAGAGCGGAGAGCGTTGGGGCGCGGTCCCTATCCCGGTGACCCACGCCGCTGGGAAGCAAAAAATTATGGACCCGCAGAACTGACGCCTTTAGGACGCAAATTGTTGGGACTGGATGTGTGGGACTAATATTTCTTAAGCATCCCCCAACTTGTGGCTAACTTCCCTTGCGGTTCCACACCGAGCGCCGCTTGTAATCCATTATCCATGATTGCCTTGATCTGTTTTTCAGTCAAGTCCACGTTGAAGATGGCAACCTCATCGAAAAGACCGAACATAAATTGGTGGTGTGCCAAGAAGTCACCCATGTTAACCTCCTGGTCCTTAGCGTTCGTATCCATCGCTTGATCGTTGCCTTCCTTTGATTGGAGCTTACCATCGACGTAAAGATCATGGTCCTTCACGGCATCTGAACCTTTGGGAAAGACGACCGCCATGTGATGCCACTCTTTATCACACACATCATCTGCCCCATAATTTTGTCCGCCGGCAACCTCAATTCTCAAGTTGCACTCCGCACCCCGTAGATGCGCACGGACGTAGTATTTTTCTCCCGTCAGGTTGGGTCCCCATTTCACCCACGAATGCTCTCGTGTATCCCCGGCTTTAAACCAGAAGACCGTCGTTCTCGGATCCGTTCCGCCAACCCCAGCGTAACCCGGAACAATTAAATTATCATCTTTACCATCGTAATCCAAACAAGTCCCGAACACACCTTTGACGTATTTCGCACCAGATATTTCCCCATCTCGACCGTTCTCAGAAATATCCTTGGCGACGGTTCCCTTCCCTTCATCAAAGAGGTATGCAACCTCAACCGTCTTCGGATCCAGTATAGCAGCATGGCTGGTACTCGTAACCAATAGTCCGAAAGTGACAACAACTGACCAAACTAGCGTAATGCTGACTCGACTTCCAAGTTTCATATTTTCCTCCTGTATCAAAAATACGATTCAGATTTCAGACCTAAATCCCACTCTTTCAGCGGGCGGTTTAGGATCGCTTTCGCATATCAGTCCAAGGTTTTCTAAAAAATGGATTATAGCAAAATCGCTCAAAATAGGCAAGACCAAAAGCAGCGATAGCATTGATTTTACAAGGGCAAACCAAGTATAATATAGTATGATTATGAATATCCAAAAGGCATACGACACCTGGTCAGCAACTTACGATTCGGATGAGAACCGCACCCGTGATTTAGACAGGATTGTCACCGAGAAAACACTCGCAAATTGGCAATACAAATCAATCCTTGAGATCGGCTGTGGAACTGGAAAGAATACCCGTTTCCTCTCACAGATCGGTGAACGTGTTCATGCAATCGACTTCTCAGAAGGCATGATTTCTCTCGCCAGAGAGAAACTGCAGTCCTGCAATGTGACGTTCTCTCTCGCCGATATTACACACCCGTGGCACTATAATAATGCATCTGCCGATCTTGTCGTCTGTAACCTCATCCTTGAGCATATAGAAAACTTGGCATTCATATTCTCAGAAACCTCGCGAGTATTGACCTCTGGTGGGCAATTCTTCATTTGTGAACTCCACCCTTTCAGGCAATATCAAGGTACACAGGCGAATTTTCAAACGGCTCACGGAACAATAGAAATTCAGGCATTTGTGCATCATATATCAGATTTCTTGGACGCTGCCAAAAGCAGTGGCTTTCGCCTTGAGGAATTCAAGGAGTGGTGGCACGAAGTAGATCAAAACAAACTTCCAAGGCTTGTGTCGTTTCTGTTCAAAAAATGAAATATTAAGAAAGGAGATTATCTTCCATGGAACCACGCGTTTCATATTTGATTTGTGCCACACCTCGCTGTGGTGGGTACCTGCTGTTTGAGGCTTTGGAGAATACAGGACTTGCTGGAAATCCAGGAGAATATTTTTGGGAGGATGAACGTTGGGCTAATGAATGGGGCGCAACCGATTACACCGACTTCCTCAATAAAGTGAAGCAGAAAAGCACAACCCCAAATGAGGTCTTTGGAACAAAACTCATGTGGGGCTACTTTGAAAAATTCATTAACAAAGCACTGCAAATCCCACAATTCAGGGACAGAAATCCGTCACCACATGCGGTGTTAAACGAACTGTTTCCGAATCTGCGTTATATCTGGATCATGCGCAGAGATAAAGTCCGTCAAGCAGTATCGTTATGGAAGGGACTTCAGACCTTGATCTGGTGGAAACGAACCGGTGACCCTACTCCCAAACTGGAAAAGGAACCCGAATACAACTTTGAGGCGGTTGATTATTTTGTTCAAGAGATTGTTTTTCACGAGGCAGCATGGCAGTCATACTTCACCCAATACAATGTAACCCCATTTACAGTAATTTACGAGGATTTCGTGCCTTCCTATGAGGAGACGGCTCTCAGGATTATGGAGTGGCTGAAAATTTCCTACCCTGAAAACCTTGTGTTTGGCACCAGACGCCTCCAGAAACAGGCTGATAGTGTTTCTGAGGAGTGGGTTCAGCAATATCGTGCCGATAAACAGAAGCGAGAAAATGATAACCAAACATACTCACCTTTCCCGATTACCTCTTGGGACTTCAAATCACGGAATATTCCCTGAATACCCTTCAGAAAAATGACCGATGCAAAATTTTTTTTGAAAAAAATTTGACAACGAGAAAAACGTATGATATAATATTAACACTGTAAAGTTAGATTACTATGTAAATCATGTAAACAAAGGTTAAAGCAATGGGCACCAAAGAACGGAGAGCAAGAGAAAAAGAACAGTTACGGCGGCAAATCCTCGTCGCTGCACGAGAGTTGTTTGTCAATGAAGGATACGAGAACGTCTCCATGCGAAAGATTGCCAACAAGATCGAATACTCGCCGACGACGATCTATCTCTATTTTAAGGACAAGGCAGATCTGTTAGACTCGGTTTGCCAGGAAACACTCCTGAATCTGTTGAATACACTTGAGCACCTAAAAAGAGATAAAAGCGATCCCCTCGAGACCTTGAGAAAAAGTGGACGCGTCTATGTCGAGTTCGGCTTAGAATATCCACAAGATTACAAATTGACATTTGTCATCCGTCCCCAGTTCCAGAAAGGCTTAGGGCTGCAGGAAGGCTCCGTTGGTGAAAAGGTGTTCAATTACTTACGTGAAATGGTTTCCGAATGCATCCAACAGAAACGATTCCGCCAAGCGGATGTCGAAACCACCGGTCAGGTGCTGTGGTCTGCGGTTCACGGTGTCACACTGCTCCTCATTGATTTCCCTGATTTCCCGTGGACAGAAAAAGACGAATTGATTGACACAGTAATTCACACAACGATCGAAGGGTTGAAAGCATAGATTCAAAACTATTTGGCGAAAGTCAAATATATTTTTTTCGCCTATAACTTAACACTGTAAACTTATTTACCTACGTTAATATATGGAGGAATAAAGTGAAAAAGCGAAGCCTATTCTCAATACTAATCCTTGGTGTCCTTCTATCTGGATACCTCAGCCTGTTTGGCGAAGAAGTTGAGCAAACACCGCCTGTCCCTGTGGAATACACTTTCGACCAGTACGAAATCGTCACTGGCGTTTCGAAACGTCAGACCGTTTTAACAGGATTTCTTCTCGATGGTGCTATCGCGGAGGTTGCCGTGGTGCACATCGATGAAGATGACAATCGGCACTTGCGCATCTACGCGTTTGGCGACGGCACCTGGGCACTGAAACACGAGGCAACCCTGCGTCCCGAAGTCCTGTTCGTCGATGTCGCAAACATCGGTGGACGCGATCGCTTAATCACGTATGAAGACGGTCGCCTGAACTGGTTCGATCCGGACACAGCAACAGAGTACCCATTGATAGCCGTTACTTCCAACTTCAATCCGCCTCGTAAAGACGAGGTTCCCCATGTAGACGTTACTCGGGACGTAAATGCTGATGATCGCGACGACTTGGTAGTGCCTGACGCCGACGGCTTTTGGGTGTTCACCCAGATGAGCGATGGCGCGTTCGCCGAGAAAGTAAAGATCGGTCCTCCCACCGAGATGGGGAGGATCCGCGGAGCCGACGGATATCGGTATAACCCGTGGTCTCAAAGTCGCATCCATGAGATCGACTACGACAGAGATGGGCGCACCGACCTGACCTTCTGGGACGAAGATCACTTCAAGGTTCATCTCCAGAACAAGAGTGGGATGTTTGTATCGCGAGCAAAGACCTTCACAACCGACGTAACGTTTGACTCGGACAGGCTCGCCTCACTTACCACCGGAGACATGACAGGGAAAGTGTTGCATTCGTTGGCAGACCTGAACGGGGACGGTATCGCCGACTTGGTGGTTTTCAAGCTTTCAGGTAAGGACATCTCCAAAAAGCATTCCAGTTACGAGGTGCATTTCGGCGTGCCAACACCCGACGGTGGCACTACTTTCGCACAGGATGCTGACATCACCTTCCAGTCGAACAAGAAAATTCAACTCGGGATGGACAGGCACGACTTCAATCGCGATGGTCGGATTGACCTAATGATTACGACCATCCATACCGAGCACCTCAAGGGAAGTCTCTGGAAGAGCATCAAGGGGTTCATGGGAGATGACATCGGGCTGGGACTTGAGTTCTATCAAATGGAGGAAGGCCGCTATCCCGACACACCCAACACCACCCATGGAATCGCGTTGGACGGCGTACCCAGCCACCGCGAACCGGGGTGGGTACCACTGGAGGTCGTCCTCCGAGGGGCAACACATGAGAGACGGAACACGCAAAAGAGTTACCCACGCGCCTTCAATGCAACCTTGCGCATCGGAGATGTTACCGGCGATGGTCGTCCGGATCTCCTCATCGCGGATCATCCTCGGATTATGGTTGTCTTCGTCGGCATACCCGGACCAGAAATATTTGCCCGGGAAGCTCAGAGGGTGGCAGTCGCGCTTCCCAACGACGAGGAATACACCTCTCTGGTGGACCTCAACAAGGACGGCGTGCAGGATCTTCTCATGCATCATCCATTTACGCTACGAGATGCTCACGGAGCACCGAAACTCGCTCCGGGGACTGAACCGCATCGAGTGACAATGCTAATCGCCCGATAAATCCATCGATTATATTTTTTTGCGTATAGGTTAACACTGTTCATTTATTTATCTATGTTAATATGTAAAAACGCTAAAGGAGAATAAAATGGAAAAGCGAAACCCAGTCCACAAACGCTTTTTTATTTCAAAACTGAGGTCGGTAACTGAGAGAACAAGGCATTTCCAACGAAGCCTGTTCTTCATACTAATTTCTGGTGTATTCCTGTCGAGTTGTTTGGGACTGTCCAACAAGGCGATCGATCCGATGGTGCCTGTGCCTGCGGAATTTACTTTCGACCCGTATGAGGTCGTCACCGGTGTTACAAAACATCAAACCGTTTTGACAGGGTTTTTTCTCGGAGGCTCTATCGCGGAACTTGCCGTGGTCAATGTTGATGAGAAGGGCAACCGGCAGTTGCGTATCTATGTGTTCGGTGATCAGACTTGGGTGCTGAGCCTTGATGTACCGCTGCGTCCTGAAGTGCTGTTCATTGATGTCGCGAATATCGGTGGACGCGATCGCTTAATAATGTACGAACGCGGTCGCCTGAACTGGTTCGATCCCGAATCGGCAACGGAACGTGTCCTTGTTGAAGTCACTACGAACTACAACGCAACGGGCGACGATGGTATCCCTCATATTGACATCACTCGGGACGTAAATAGCGATGGTCTTGACGATTTGGTCGTGCCGGACCTTGATGGTTTCTGGATCGCCACGCAAGTGAACGATGGCGCATTCACCGATCCGATAAAACTCGGACCGCCAGAACCCTTTCTCGACGAGATTGCTTTGGACGATACCCGCAGTTACCGCGAGGTCGGAATAACCGCTTTGACTCTTCCTTGGTATCTGAGCCGTGTTCACCAAATGGACTGCGACCAAGATGGACGCAGCGATCTCGTGTTCTGGAACAGAGACCATTTCGACGTTTATCACCAGGATTTCAATGGAATGTTTTCCACAGTGCCAGAGATTTTTACTGTTGATATCCCATTTGACACTGATGGGATCTACTCGATCGCCTTCGGATTCAGCGGCGAGAGCGCGTTTTCGCTCGTCTTTGGATTCAGAGAGAACACGACGTTGAAAGTGCTGCACTCGTTCAGCGACGTAAATGGCGACGGTGTCGCCGATATGGTGATCCTCTCGCTGAATGGACGAAGCTTACTGAACCAGCGTAGCCTATACGCCGTGCATTTCGGCACGCCAACGCCCGCCGGCATCCTGTTCGCACCGGAGGCAAACACTGTGATCCAACCGCAAGGAAGAGCCGGTGGATTGTTGCACTCCGGATATTCGTCCGTGTGGTTACAGGATTTCGATGCAGATGGTCAAATCGACATTATGTTCAGGGACGTAAATATAGGTGTTAGTGGGATGATGCGTGCGCTCCTTGGCAATTCCGTCATGATGGATGTTGAGTTCTATCGCATCAAAAGCGGCATCTATCCTAACAAGCCAACGACCACACATAAAATCAGACCCCACATCAATCCATTTGACAAACAAAACATATTCTTCTCGCCGGTCCTCATGGGAGATGTGAATGGGGACAGACGCTTAGATCTGCTGGTGGGGAAGAGCCGAGAAGAACTGCAAGTCTTTGTCGGTGTCCCGGGACCAGAACTGTTAGCACAGCAGCCCAAAAAGATCGCGGTCCCCTTGCCTATGGACGAACGGAATACTCGGCTGGTAGACCTCAATAAGGACAGTAAACAAGACCTCCTCATGTATCATCCATCTACGACTGATTCACACCGAGTGACACTACTAATCGCTCAATAAACCAAAAGGAGAAAAACAATGACACGCTCAATTTTTTGCCTCATCTGCCTGTTTGCAGGAATAACCCTCAGTTTCTCAGTTCAGGCACAAGAAACTGACCTTAACACAAATCGTGTAAAGCAAGACAAATTCCTCACTGATGACTCGGAATTTGGTATCGGACTTCAGGGAGCCACCTCTGAATTTGGCGGAATTAGTTTTCGTTACACTGGACTGGCACCGATATACTTTCAAACGGTTGGACGTTTTATTCTCAACGACCAGAATAGCGATCACATGTTCGGGGGTGGCGTTTCGTACGCCATATTTGAGCACCACGGTCGGTGGCATACATCACGCCTCTATTTCACCTTAGAAGGAGGCTGGCGATATAAAAAAGAACCGGATCTGCGCGACGAGATTGTCAAATCTACAACGTTAGGCGGAATCGCTTTTGGAGGCGAACTTGTGTTCTCACTCGGAGGAATTCCACTCGGTTTGAATGTGGCAGTCGGTCAAGGGTTTGGTAGGGAAAAATCCGAATCACAATCTAAAGGTCTCGCTGGTGTTTATGTCGGAATGGGCATACATGCCTATTTTTAAATGTTTTTAATCAACACGCCACCACTGTTTGAACCAGGAATGTAACGTATACAGAAAGGCATTGGCACAACAGCCAGTGCCTTTTTATTTTCCACTAGCCACTAACAATGAAAAAATACGGCAAAAAACGTTAAAATACAGCAAAAAATACAAATTTTTATTGAAATTTGACATTTTATATGATATAATTACATAATATAGAACAATATAGCCTAAGATGTCAAGGAGAAAATGAGAAATGTTGATTTCTTACGAGGAGAAATTACGCATAGCGCAGGAGTCCCTGAGACAACCGTCTGTGAACCAAATAGCGGAGGCTACGGGTATACACCGCAGTGTGGTTCAGAAGGCTCTGAATGACCCAGAGATTATTGAGTTACAGGAAACTCTCAAAATTCATTTGCGTTCCAGATACGTCAATTCTTTCGCCGTTGATACCCCTGCGTCAAGAGAGACTCAGTCAAAAAAAGATGAATCAGACGAGGCTAAGCCAAATGAGGTTGAGTCAAGCAATGTTGAATCAAACGAAGTTGAGTCATCAGTTTCAGAGGACGCTGAACTTCGGATCCGAGAAGTAGAGGCTCTGGAATCAATTGCGACATCTCTGACGCGTCTTCAGTCGGTACTTGAAAATGCTGCCAAGCAGAAGATCCCGACACAGGAAAAACTTGATGAGTAGACTCACAATTTGAATAGTGTGCGAGCATAGTAGTCTGTCGACCCTGAAATGATAGATAGAAGTGTTCGTAGGGGGTTTTTGCTTGGGTGTTTCTTCAGGGTTTCCCCGCCCGATATACCTTGGATTATCAGTAATATATCTTAAGTTGTCTGAACCGATCGCTTTCTTCAACACCAACTGGAGGCTTTTAGATGTCCCCCATCTGGGTAATTGCCAAAAGAGAGTTCACACAGAACATTCTCTCCCTCCGCCTACTCATAGGGTTAGTCATCTGTCTCGCGCTTTTTGTCGCCAGTACGTATGTCCTGATAAAGGATTACAAGGAGCGGTTCAGCGTCCACAATGCGGCAGAAATCGAACACCAAAACGCGCTTGAGGAGGTGAAAGTTTTCTCACACCTGAGGGTGGACGTAGCGAAACCGCCTGAACCTCTAAGTGTTATCTGCTTAGGGATGGAGCGGCAGCTCGGAAGTACGGTAAAGGTCTCTTACGAGGATGTGCCCACAGAGGCGAAAGTACTCGGCGGCGGCAACCCGCTGCTGACTGTCTTTTCCGCTGTTGACGCAGTGCTTATGGTGCAAATCGCGTTCAGCCTGTTCGTGATTTCGATCGCTTACGATGTTATCTGTGGTGAGCGTGAAAGCGGAACACTCGCGCTTGTAGCATCAAATCCAGTGTCGAAATACCATTGGGATTCATCGCTGAAGGGCACGAAAAAGACCTACCGAATGCCTTCGCTGTGGATGCGTTTGAACTTGTTGGTCCCCAAACAATTTTGCGCAGAAACTACACACTCCAGCGGTTTGATGCATTGGATTGGGTGTTCACCATCGGCGTTATTCTGAGTTTTGCGGCGTTCGCGATGACCTATGACAGCATCTCAGGCGAGGCTGAAACAGGAACACTCCGCCTCTGTCTCTCCAATGCGTTGCCCCGCGCAACGCTGCTTTTCGGAAAATACATCGGCACACTCATCAGCCTATCGATTCCTTTGGGCATCGGGATTTGCATGAACACCCTTATCATCTCGCTTTTCGGGATTCTGCCTTTTGAATCGACCTATTGGCTACAGATCGGTGGGGTCGTCCTGTTTTCAGTCCTCTATATCTCTGTCTTCGCCACACTTGGGCTGTTCATCTCCTGCCTCACAAGAAGTTCATCGGTCAGTCTCGTCCTACTCCTTTTGGTTTGGGTGTGTTTTGTGGTATTTATCCCGAGGACAGGCGGATTACTGGCAAGCCGATTGACGGAACTCCCTGATGAGCAAACAATAGCCAAACAAGCAAATGAGACGATGCACGATATCCGCAGGCAATACGGTGAAGGTAGATTTAGCGCGCGCTGGTCGCCGGGCGAACCCTTGACCCGTTCTGCCAGAATAGCGGATGCCAAGCAAGCGATTTACAATGAATACCGCCAACAACAACTCCATCAAGTGAAACTGGCGTAGAATATATCCCGTCTATCGCCAACGGCGATTTATCAAATCGGATGCGAGACGTTGGTTGGTACTGGCATTAAACATTACGAGCGATTTTTCAAGAAGGCTATAGAATATCGGCGTAGCCTCCTACAGTTCACCTATGAAGAATATCCGTTCAATCCGAATGTCTTTCTTGAAGATGCGGAAAGGCAGAGATTGTCGGAGCTTCGTATCAGCTTGGATAAGATTCCAAAATTTGACGACACTCCTTCCGATTTTCCTACCGCGTTGGTTTCCGAAGCCAGTTTGGATATCCTACTTCTGTTTCTATTCAACTTAGTCTTCTTTATGGGGGCGTTCCTATCTTTCATGCATTATGATGTGTAAGTTTTCTGAAATTTTACATCATTTGTTGCTCCGGTAGGTGTTTATATTGTGTATTATGCACCCTTTTACCCTAAAGTTGTGTCCTTAATTATAAAAGGGTAGCACACTTAGCTGCCTTAATTCTTGATAGGTTGGATAAAGGGAGGCAAATATGGATAAGTGTTTAACGGGATATGAGATACTCGACTATCTTGATGAGGAAAAACTCATCACCCGAGCCCAGAGCGGTGATACAGAGGCGTTTACGCCTATCATCCATAGATATAAGTATCAATCTGGCTAAAGAGAGGGAGAGCGTATCCATGGAAAGGACAAATGTTTGGCATCGACTCATAGCGATTTTCTGGGTATTAGGGATCGTATTACGGAGACATTTTTTCTTGGCTACATCTATGATCTTCACGGCTCTGATTCTAAGTCTTGAACCGGTTGCGAGTCTTTACATTTTTAGTAAAGTTGTTGACCGGTCGGTTGACTACGTTCAAGGAACAGCGACACTTGGCGAGGTCGGGCGTGTGTTTGGGCTGCAAGGGGGGCTCTTTGCGGTGCAACGGCTTATTACGCCGCTCCGGGGTTGGCTTGGTGGTGTCTTGTCAAACCATCTACTGAATGATATTACGATGGATCTGATGGAAAAGACTTCAAAACTGCCTTATATTTCGCTTGAATCCGAGAAGATTTATAATAATTTAGAGATGGCTAACGGCACAAAAGACCGGATCCCACAAATCTTTACGGCGACTATTAATTTAGGCAGCGATTTAGTCATGTTTGGGTCGATGTTCTGGCTCCTGAGTCAGTTAAGCCCTTGGTTAGCGGTAGCCGTCGTCGCGATTACGCTCCCATATATCCTTTTAGATCAACACATTGTCAAACAGAGTTGGGAACTGACCGAAAGATTGTCAATTCTTCGGAGAAAGATGGGTTTTTTATCAGGGATCTGGTCGGGTAGAACAACCTGTAGAGAACTCCGTATTTGGAACGCGATGCATTGGCTTTTTGAAAAATATAGTCAAGTTTTTAGGACTTGGTTCACCGCGGAGCGTCGTCAAAGCCTTAAGCGAATGGTTTATCAAATTGCAGGTGGGTTGTGTATGGCAGCAGGTTTTGTGCTTGTGCTGTTCATGACCTTGCAGTCAATTGAGGCTGGAACGGTGACTGTTGGTATGATAGCCATGTATATTCAGGCGGTTACCAGCACACAGAGCACCGCGTATCGGGTTTTTGTTGGGGTTTCTTCGCTGTTCGAGCATGGATTGTATGTATTGAGCATCCGAAGGGTTCTGAAAATGGAAATCCCAGCAGAAGAAAGCGAAAGCAGTGCCTCACAAATGCCCGATCTTCTCAAGAACGGACAGCTGCCGACGATTACTTTTGAAGGGGTTTCGTTTAAGTATCCGGGATCAGATGCGTTCGCTGTAAAAGATATCAACCTGGAGTTGCAACCGGGCAAGATGACAGCACTTGTTGGCGAGAATGCTGCGGGAAAAAGCACAATCGCGAAGATGGCTATCGGATTATATCCACCAACGGAAGGGCAAATTCTCATTAATGGTGTTCCGCTTTCTTCTGCGAACACTTCAGAATGGTTCAAACATACGAAAGTCTTATTTCAAGATTCGAGCCAGTATGCCTTGACGCTTGCGGAGAATGTACGACTCGGTCAAGGCTCTGATAGGGATGTCGTGCGAGTTTTGGACGAGGCTGGATTTGCGCCATCAACGGAAATTGATGCGAATCGGCTTTCTGAGATTTTATCAAAAGAGTTTGGTGGAACGGAGCTTTCCGGCGGACAATGGAAAAAAGTTGGACTCGCCAGAGCATTGGCAAAGCAGGGGAGTTTCTTCATGCTCGACGAACCTTCGGCTGCGCTTGATCCGAGAGCAGAATATGAATTATTCATGAAACTTAAGGAGATGATGTCCGACGTGACGACGCTTTTCATTACGCACCGACTCGCGGCAACCATCAACGCCGATTGGATTATTGTATTAGATAATGGTAAGATAATAGAGCAAGGGCGGCATGAGCAGTTGATGAAAACTGACGGACTTTACGCGCAACTCTTCAATCTCCAAGCCAGTTTAATGCAGGATGCGACTTGGGAGTGAATCCATGGTGGATTTTAGCAAAAAATCTGCCTTTTTCAAATATTTTTGATATAGATGCACCCTTTCCGCAATAAATTGTGTCTTTTTAATTAAAAAGGATGGCGTAATTCTATTAAACTTTTAATGAGGTTCAGTGACTCCACGCTAAAGCGTGGAGATTGTAGAATATTCGTAGCCAAGCGTGGACCCTACAAGGTCACATGCTGAATACAGGACAATATCGCGGTATTTTGGTGTGGCAGCCAACATAGGGACGGATTTCTGTATCAACACACATAGTGCTGCTGCGACACTTGTGGAAGGGGTTTCTAACCCCAATACCTGATGTCTTTGGACCGTAAAACACTCGCATTTCCGGTTGGTACGGCGTATACTATCTACACATAAGGAAACGTTCCAGAAATCTTTTTGAAAGGGGTTCTCATGAGTAATAAAAATGGCAGTTCCGTTTTAGTGATCATAAGCATCCTTTGTGCTTTTACGATTGGGTTTAAGCCCGATGCTCCCGAGTCTATCGCGGATCAGACTGTTGAACTTATTGTGCCTGAGGGCATGATCCTAATTCCCGCGGGTGAGTTTCAGATGGGGAGCGATGGTATCACAGAAGGCGAGGACGAGCAACCCGTGCATACTGTCTACGTTGACGCGTTCTATGTGGATATCTACGAAGTAACGAATGCACAGTACAAAGAATTCATTGATGCCAACCCACAGTGGCAAAAAGGTAAGTGGTGGCAACGAGACCGCATTAAGAGAAGATTCCACAATAGAAACTACTTGAAAGACTGGAATGGAAATAATTACCCCGAGGGTAAAGGCGACCATCCGGTGCACGTCAGTTGGTATGCAGCGATGGCTTATGCACAGTGGGCGGGCAAGCGTTTACCGACAGAGGCGGAATGGGAAAAGGCGGCACGCGGTGGCTTGGTTGGCAAAAAGTATCCATGGGGCGATTCAATAGGTGCAAACAAGGCGAACTACGGTGGAATCGTTGGTGATACAACCGCTGTAGGGACATATCCTGCAAACGGATATGGTCTATATGATATGACGGGCAATGCGTTTGAGTGGTGTCTTGATGAATATCATTCGGATTTCTATGTGAGGTCGCCACATCAGAATCCGCTGTCTGATGTCAATACTGTAGGGTGGCTAATTGATAATTTTACAGAGGTTAAAACAGCACGTGTGGTACGTGATGGTTGCAATGGCTGCGATCCTCTGGCGGTGCGCGTTGCTGATCGTGGCGCGCGTAATCCCGCGGGCAACTTCGGTTTCCGTTGTGTAAGGGATATAACACCCTAAGTGAGGAATAGACTTTCCCCTCCATGCTGAAGTATGGAGGGGAAAGTCTGAAGAAATTGATGGTTTATTAACCAAGACTATGGAGCATTCTGATGGCAGATAACGATGGGCAACTGATTCGCAGAATTTTGTCGGGCGACGATGAAGCGTTCAGTATATTGATGCGGAAGCACCAAAAGGGTGTTCACGCCCTGATATGGCGGAAAATCGGGGATTTTCAGACTGCAGAGGAAATTACCCAAGACACCTTTATCCAAGTCTATAAAAAACTTGGGACACTGGAGGATCCAAACCGATTTGCTGGATGGCTTTATGTCATCGCCAATCGGCTCTGCATTAATTGGATACAACGGAATAAAGCTAAAATGGACAGGTTGGATATGCAATCCATAGAGGAAACATCTCCACAGGAGATACAAGAGGCTTCCCACTCCCACCAACGTGAAACTGAAGCCGAAAAGCGTCGCCAGAATCTCGTCAAAATGCTTCTGGAAAAACTGCCAGAGAGTGAACGCACCGTCGTGACGCTCTACTACCTCGGCGCAATGAGCACCAAAGAGATCGGCAGATTCTTAGGTGTGTCGGTAAACACAATTAAAAGCCGACTCCGACGCGGACGCAAACGACTCCAAGAAGAAGCATTGGTCCGCGAAACGCTGGGCGGCGTGCAATTGTCTGATAATCTCATTGAGAACGTCATGCGACACATTGCCGACTTGAAACCAATGCCAACGCCATCGACTCAGAAACCCTTACTCCCTTTGGCTGCTCTCAGTGCCGCAGCCGTCTTGGTCATACTCTTTGGCATCGGTGGTCAATACCTCCTCCGTTTTCAGAAGCCATATAGTTTTGACGCACAATCTGAACCTACGATTGAACTCGTTGATGAGCCTATCTACCTTGAGATTATTGCAAAACCCGCCGTGCGAAATCAGATCGGCAGAACAATTATCCGCGGTAAAAACAGCGGTGCCGGCATGCAAACCTCGCAGACCACCCTCACAACGAACACATTGGATGACGAGGTAGACCCGTTTTCCAACTCACAGTGGACACAGTCAATCGGACCGAAAGGCGGTATCGTCTTCAACATCTTTAAAGCCGCTGACGGAACAATCTACGCTGCCGCAAACACAGGGCTTTATAAATTGACACCCGACGCAATATGGGTGCTTATTAACACCGATATCACCGCCGGACAGAACCGAGTGCCCATGACAGAATATCAAGGCACCCTCTATACGGTTTCCGCTGATGAGGTGCTCGCTTCAGGAGATGGCGGTGAAACGTGGAATGCCCTCGGACCGCGTCCGAAAGGTGTCGCAAGTGGACTCATCGCCACAGCGGAAATCCAAGCACACGATCCCAAGGCAACCTTAACACTGTACCTTGCCCTCCAAGATAAAGGAATCTTTCAATCTACCGATACTGGTCAGTCATGGAAACTTCTAAACAACGGATTGGCAGGAAAACGGATTGACACAGTCGCTGTAATGGGAAGCACCCTATTCGCTGGCACAAACCAAGGCCTCTATCGCCTCGATTCAAGCAACTGGAAACAATTGCTCACCGACGTATCTGGTGCCGTCTACGCCTTGACAGTCGACGAAAATAACCTCTATGTCGGAATGGCACGTGATTTCCTCTACTCGGAAGCCACTAAATCATATCCAAGTCTGTCAACCTCTCCAGAAAAAAGGATTTTCCACTCAGCCGATTTTGGAGCCTCATGGACTGAAATAACACCTACGACACCTACGGATGAATCTCAAGTCACAAACTTAGACTCTGGCATGCAGATTTTGGCTGTAGGTAAAACCCTCTTAATCCTTGGAATAGCCGAATTTCGATCCATTGATGGTGGGAAAACGTGGACACACCTTAGATCTACCATCAATTTATTTGGCATGCCGAGATTTCCAGCAGTGGCTATTGATGAGAATACATTTTACAAAGCCGATGCATTCGGATTCGGGATCAGCCGCACAACCGATGCCGGTGAGTCCTGGCATCCATTTGTAGAAGGAATGACAGGACCCGCAATGCGCGACTTGATTGCTCTAAATCATAGACTCTATATGTATATCGGCAGAAATATCGGCGGAAATCTTGTCCAGTCAACTGATGGGGGTGAGACTTGGGAAAGTGTTCACTTCAATACCCACGAGCACACACCTAAATTGGATACCGATTTTTATGCTACCATAAAACTAACGATTGCCGATAACGTCCTCTACGCCATTGCGATTCGGGAGAACAAACCGAGTATTTTCCGCATATCCGCTGCCGATGATAAACTCATCCCGATTCATGGGGTTCCCGCTTTTGAAGCCGAGCCAGTACCAGACAATGACCGTGCCTCATCTATATTCTTGCATCTGCTAAGAAAAAAACGCACCAGAATCGGAGTCTTTGCTGTCAGTGATGGAACATTTTACGCTGAATACAAGCAGCGACTTTTCAAATGGAAACCCGGTACTTCCAAATGGACAGCCACAGGGTTAGTCAATATTGACTCCGAATCTACAGATGCCTACTACGACCAATTTGCATTGGCGGTTTTAGGTAAAACCGTCTATGTAAGTAAAAACCTCTATGCCGGTCATGGAAAATTGTTTCAATCCGTTGACAGCGGAGACACCTGGGAAGACATTACGTCAACGCTACCGATCCACTTTGCACATTTCAAGGAGATTACCTTCGCGGGTTCAACCGTTTGTATCGCAACCGACAAAGGCGTCTTGATCTCAAAAACTGGGGAACACTGGCAGGTCATCACCGATAAAAACCGGATGCCCACCGTTATAGACAAATTCGCTGTAGACGGCACGGCAATCTACGGTGTCGGTGATAGCGGTGCCTATCGATTAGATACCCACAGTGAGTGGGAATTGCTTTCCGCAGGCCTTCCCGATAGTATTATTCGATCACTCGTTATCAGTAACGACCGACTTTACGTCGGAACCTATAACCACGGTATGTTCCACATCTCGCTTAAGAAGCAAATGGATATAGCCAATTCGTTCTAAATTTTCCCAATACAAACCAACAAACGCATTAACTTATGGGGAGGCTCCAAAATCGCCCGGCATCCTCCCCACCTCCATTCTCTAACTTTCTCATGCCTCGGTTAGGGGTTTACTGACGACTCTTCTTGTAGCCTAGTTTTCTTGGTCACGACGTATTCAATAGAATCAACAGAAACCTAAAGTTAAATAGTCCTAATCCTGACATAGGGGCATTTAGTTCTTCTGTAGGAGGGAACTCCGATTCCCGACTTCTCTGTGTAGGAGCGAGCTCTAGCTCGCGATACCTCACGAAAAATCATAAAAAAACCTAAAACTAAATAGCCCGAATTCTAAACCTAATCACTTGACAAAACTCATCAAAGTTGGTATGATGAGGTGAGCACCGTTGGTAGGGAACTTTATCCTCCGCTTGGAGAGATCTCTACCCCTATCGAGTGAAGTCGGTATCAATATCGCGTGAAAGCGTACCTATCAACACAGGAGCGTATCATGAAGTACTTAGTTTTGCTTATGGCTCTGATGGTTCTGCTAAGTTGTGGAAGTGGTTCAAATCCTATATCTCCCAATTCCTCGATGGATACAAGTCAGCCCGCTGAAAGAAATGAGTCGCCGGTTGCGGAGAACCCGTTAGTAGAACCTCCCGAGGTTGCAGTTGACCCGGAAATAGAGGCGATGATAGAAGCGATCATCCGAGAACTTCCTAAACCACCAGAACTGCCTGAGGCTATGGATGACCCAGAAATAAAGGTAATCATAGAAGCGATCGTCAGGGATCTGCCTAAGCCGCCCGAACTGCCCGAGGCTATGGATGACCCGGAAATAGAGGCGATAATAGAAGCGATCATCCGAGATCTACCCAAGCCACCCGAACTGCCTGAAGCTGCGGCTGAACCACCACCGGTACGAATAATAATAGAACCCCCCGAACTTCCTGAAGTTATGGCTGATCCAGAAGTAGAGGCGATCATAATAGAAGCGATCATCCGGGAACTTCCCAAGCCACCACAGGATCCCCCGCCGGACGAGTAGTATCAAACGTCGTTATAGATTGGAGGTTTGACCGTGGACGATTTAACTGGTAAAACTGCGTTTATAACAGGGGGTGCTCAGGGAATTGGTCTGGGGATTGCGAAAGCCTGCCTGAAGCATGGAATGCGGGTAGTACTTGCGGACATCAAAACCGAGCAACTCAAGGTAGCTGAATCAATTTTAGATAGCCCAGAAAATGTCCTCGCCATCGAAGTTGATGTTTGTAATCGGGACGCGATGGAAGCAGCGGCGGATGCGGCGGAGTCGGTATTTGAAAAGGTACACGTCGTCTGCAACAACGCTGGTATTGGTCCTGGAGGACCTGTGGTGTCGGTCGCATGGGAAAATTGGCATCGGACGATGGATACCAATCTACACGGCGTCCTAAACGGAGTGCAGGTGTTCGTTCCACGGATAGCACGGCACGGGGAAGGTGGACACATCGTCAACACTGCTTCTATCACGGGATTCGCACAACAAGGGCACGGCGTTCCCTATGGTATCAGTGATAGCACCCAACGCCTAAAGGCGTGGGCTTCGGCTTCGTAGCAACCGCGTTCTTCCAAAAGGGTTGAACGTCTTACAATCGCTCCACCCGCGGGCATTTCCCTGTCAGAGACAGGCATATCACGTCTACGTCGTGGCTATCCCTGCCCGCAAAATGTTTATCGCAGCGTTGATGTCCCTATCGTGGTGCGAACCACACGCGGGGCATGTCCACTGCCTATCTGAAAGCATTAGGGTTTCGTTATGAAACCCACAATCACTACACGGTTTCGTTGTTGCCGTCCATTGACCGACTTGTTTCAAAAGACGCTTATGTTTGATGCACTTATATTTCAATATCTCAACGAACTGGTAGAATCCAAGATCGGAGATCTTACGTCCCCAGAGCCGTTTCATTCCATCAAGATTGAGCGTTTCAATGGCAATCGTATCGAACCGTTTACAGAGCTCTGTGGCGAGTTGCCAATGAAAGTCTGTGCGTTGGTTGGTGATTTTACGATACAGACGGGCGATTTGTCTGACACACCGCCACCAGCTGTTAGAACCTTTTATCTTACGGCTCAAGGCTTTGTTGAGAGTGCGAAGTTTGTTCAAGGAGTGTTTCAAAGGTTGTGGGTGTTGCTTTTTCTCACCAGTGCTGAGTGTCAAATATGCGTCTTTCATGCCGAAGTCTGCCCCAACGCTTTCACCTGTCGTCGGCAGACGTTTCATATCCGTGTAGTTTGTAGTTATACACAGCCAATACGTACCGCAGTTATCACGCTTTATCGTGATATAATTGATGCTTCCGTGCCACTGACGGTGTTTATGAAAAGTGTAAGGTATCTTTCTAAAAGACCAACGTTGTTTAGAAGCGTTCCATTCTCTAAAAGTAAGTGTAATCCGATTGTTTTTCAGTTCCCACCCCGCAGTACCCGGATAGGTGATAGACTTGAATTTATGTCTCTTTTTGAGTTTCGGTCTACCCCCAAGTTTTTTGAAAAAACGCTCATACGCTTTGTCAATACGCCGCAACTCTTGTTGAATCGCTTGACTTGGCAAGGCATTCCAATGCGGGTGTGTCGTCCGCTTCAACGCCGTCAAGTGCGCACACATTGCCGCGTAGTTCGCGTATGGCAACCCGTCTTTATAGCGGTGGCGTTGCCACTTATGGAAGTATTCATGCACTTGCCACATATCGTCAAGCAGGTTACCAATACGAATACAATTCGATTGGTCACCAAACTGATACTTATAGGTTTTCATGATTTATCAAGTATCAAGTCTTTAACCCCTAATGAGTGGGTAGGCAGACACGCAATCTTGCGATTACGCTCATTATGTCTGCCAACCTGATACTCTCATTATGCCACATTTTTTTGTCTTTGTCAAATCTTTTTTGACTTCGCACGATAAACAACTTTAGACCCAACGCTAAAGCATTAGGCTTTTTAAGAAAGGCTCGTAAACGGCATCCGCAATGATGAACTTTATATCTTTTGCGATGGCTATGGATCTCGCAGATTGGTGAGGCGGCGTGTGCAGGCGATGTTGGATGCATTTGATCGACAGTTCCCTGAATAGCGTTCGGTTCACACCCATTCAATCCAACTGACGATGCGCTGCGTCCCACTCTTCCCACGTCGGTTTATCGCCTTCAGTCAGCACAACGAGCGGCACTCTACGACCCTTCAAAGCTTTGTTTTTCACGAATTCGGCGGCTTCGCGCGCTTCGGCAGTTAGATCAGTCCGGTCAGGCGTGGGAAAGTAGCGGAAGTCGATGCTCCAACGGGATTTCCGCGTCGTGTTCACCTTGCTGGTATGTACGCAAAGATTCGACATGAACAAAGCACCACCCGGTTTAAGAGGGATAGGCACCGGTGTGCCACGCGCCTCGACATCCGCCTCCATCCGGACGTTTGAATCTGCACCGCGCGCACCATCCAGTAAACCCCAATGGTGACTACCCGGAATCACCCAGCAACATCCATTCTCGACCGTCGCTTCCACCAGCGGCACCCACACCGTAACCATGTGGAGACCTTCCGTGTGCTTCTCCTTTTTCCCGATAGTCGACTGGTCTAAATACTGGCTATCTTGGTGCCATGGGAACGAAGTAATCACGCTGCCGGGAAGCTTCGTCCGTAACGCCGGCGTGCCGATATTCGAGACTTCAGGACCCAAGAGAAGACGAAGCACGTCCAGGACACCGGGGAGGTTGTAGAGATCGTAAAACTCACGTCCATACATGCCAAAAGACCAATTGCGAGGTAATATATCTAACTCTTCGCAGATCGCCGCATACCGCCGCTCAAAGGATTCGTCTTCATAGCGCGACGATAACTTCCCTTCACCATACAATTCACGACTATACCCGTCAACCTTCGTCTTGATGAAGTCGCGAATCGGTTCTAAATCCCGATCATCGATAAGGTCTCTGACCACAACATAACCATCACGTTCATAAGCGGTCTTAATTTCCTGATCTGCCATTCGTTAATCTCCTTATATCACTCAACTCATAGCTCGTAATGAAATGGAGAGCGGATTTCAGAAAGAAATCTCGAAGTTCAACGTCCCGCTCTCTAACCGCAAGGAATAATTAAAAACCTTCCGTCGCTGTTGCACAATCTCAAAGGATATGTTATCATGAATGCTTAGCAGACGCAACAGAATTGAATCTTTCTAACCGACACACGTAGGAACCCTTTCGGAGATAATATAGTGGAAACAGCAAGAAAAATTGTCGCAATCGGTGGTGGGGAGATTAAAATGCTGGAAACCGCTGACATCGACAAACGCATCATTGAATTGACCGACAAAGCACGACCCAAGGCACTCTTTATTCCGACCGCCAGTGGCGACGCTGAGGGATACATGGATACCTTCGAGACGTGTTACGGCGAGCAGTTCGGGTGTCAAACGCGCATCCTCAATCTGACTCAGAATCCTCCGACATTTGAGAAGATGTCATCACTGGTATTGGATTCAGATCTGATTTATGTCGGTGGTGGAAATACCTATAGAATGATGAAAATTTGGCGACGATTGGGATTGGATACGGTGTTAGGAGAAGCCGCGTCTCGTGGCATCGTCCTGTCGGGAATCAGCGCAGGCGCGATCTGCTGGTTCAAATACGGTTGCAGTGATTCTCGCTCTTTCTCCGACAGCGTAGCGTGGGACTACATCCGTGTAACCGGGTTGGGATTCATCAATGCCGTATATTGTCCGCATTACCACTTTGAGAAGCGGGAAGATGCCTTTTCAAAGATGATTGAAAAACGGGGTGGTATCGGAATTGCCTGCGATAACAACGCAGCGATTGAGATTGTTGGAAACCATTACCGCGTGCTTACCTCTGCGCCGAATGCAAAGGCATATAAACTCTTCAAGCGGGATGGGAATGCTATTGTGTCGGAATTACCTCAAGAGAGTGAATACACCCCTTTAGAGGAGCTCTTGAGGCGAAGATAATATTAATTTCTTTGGATCGTTCCTGTAACACCTATTGATACTTTCAACCGAATCATACACAAAAAGGAATATATATGAAAATTACCGATGTAAAAGCGATGACACTCAAGGGATACAAACAGTGGAACTATGTCCAGATTGAAACCGACGCGGGATTGACGGGGATAGGCGAAGCACATCCTGGAGCGGGAATCGCTGAAATTATCCTGCAATTTAAGAAGACACTCGTCGGCGCGGATCCAAGAAATATAGAACCCCTCTACCACCGAATGATTGGTGCCGCCAGCAACCGATACGCAATGGGTTTATCGGCGATCGGTGGGATAGAGACCGCACTGTGGGATCTGCTCGGAAAGAGCCTCGGTGTGCCTGTCTATCAACTGTTAGGTGGAAAATATCGGGACCATATCCGACTCTACGCCGATGTCGGACACGGGAAAGGGAACACGCCTGAAGGTTGGGCGCAACGCGCCAGAGAAGGCGTGGCAGACGGCTATCAAGCAATCAAGTTCGATATCGATAACTCTGCAAACGAACTCAAACAGGATGCGGTCAATCGGGAGCTCAGTACAGCGGAATTACAGAAAATGACGGCATTGGTCGCCGCCGCACGAGAGGCTGCTGGTGATGGGATAGACATCAGTATTGACTGTCACAGCCTATTCAGCACCCATTCTGCGATGAAACTTGCTGAACGTTTGGAACCGTTCGATCTAATGTTCTTGGAAGATCCTGTGCCGAATGACAACGTCGAGGCGATGGCAAAGGTCAGTGCCGCGACCTCTATTCCCATCTGTACCGGCGAATTCCTGTTTCGTCGAGACGGTTTCAGAGAACTCATTCAGACGCAAGCCTGCGATATGCTACATGTCGATGTGTCTGGAACGGGTGGGATGCTTGAGGCGAAAAAAATTGCGGATCTGGCGGATCTCTATTACATCCCGTTTGCAGCGCACAACATCACATCACCAATCGGGATGATGGCGACGGCGCATGTTTGTGCCGCCGTGCGGAATTTCATCGTCATGGAACTCCCCTATCATGCCGATCAGGTGGAGTGGCGGTGGGATCTCGCAATTTCCAACGAACCGCTCATGCAGGATCGCGCATTCGTAGTGCCAGAGCAGCCGGGATTGGGTGTCGAAATCAATGCAGACGTTGCAAGAGAACATCTCATGCCTGGGTCTGACCATTTTGGGATTGCTTAGAGAAAAATTATCCGGGTAAGGCACCTTGGTAATTCACACCCGTAAACATCCCGATCACCATCCAAAGCCCTACAATGCCAAACTCACCGATGATCAATCCCATAAACAGGGGTCGAAGTCTTCGATAGGATCCGATACCACCGGATTTCAGTGCCAAATACTTCAAAAACCAGCCTATACATATACAAGACCAGAGGAAATAGGAGGAATAAACCGCACCCATTACGTATCCAATCGGGTGGATTTGCCACCACATGAATTGACGCTGCATAATCAGTAGAAAGCCAGTGATGCCGGCTCCCAAAAGCATACTGTATGCCTCTCCCAACTTCGGGTCTTTCGGATATTGAATCAGTGAAACGATATGATTGAAGTATCTCGGCGATCCGACGAAGGGACCCCTTTGCAGATTTAAACCGCCTTTTTCATAAATCAAGGGCAACGATGCCGCATAGGAAACACCGATAGCAACAACAATCGCCAGCACCATCGCGCCGAGGATACTTCTTCGATTTAATCCGACAGGATCCGCCGCTTTGAATCCGTGCAGAACGCTCGGCATCAAGATGCCACCCCAGTCGCGCATCATTACCCGCTGGAACCCTAAGAGTGCCAAACTGTTGGCGTTAATGATTCTCGAACCCGCAATAATCTCAAAGTATTCTACGGGATACATCGGTGCTTGGATCAGTAGCATCCCGCCGTTGACGACCATCCACGATAGTGCCGTAGAAGCAATCAGGAACAGCGCAATAATGCTACAAGCGACCCAAAACGACATCCCCGCGTAAACGCAGAGACCCGCAAGCAGTAGAAAACTAAACACCGTTCCCAAAACTGCCCATCTATACGGCAACACTTCGTCTGAATCGTCGATTGTTGTGGAAGCCGCGGACCCCAGAAACGTTCGTTTCAGGAGATCTGTGATATGGGTTCGACTGTTAAGTAAAAAGGCGAGCACCATAACCACATAGGCTGCCATCGTCTGTCCTCTCGCAGAGATCCACGGACTGATAGGGATCGCAAAGGCATTGATGATGATGTACTGTAACTTGAAGAATAGGAAGAAGAACCAGCAACTGAAAGACACGTCCATGGCGAGAAAGTAGGTGATACCGATAACAGAGAAATAGAGAAAGAACCGAAATTGGGGCCACCACCCCATCACAATCCACGGACGCTCCGTGAATGGGGTATACAAATCGTACCGATTCGGAATGCGCGGGAGTGCAGGGACATACTCGTGCAGTCCATTGAGTAGATGAAAGAAGGCGGCGATTCCAAAACCTACCCACACGAGTCGGTTCCTGAACAAACTGTTCAGACCCGCCTGCATCGAGGTTTGTTGGACCATCTCCACAGGTACCGTAACAAGCGGAAAGATGAACCTTTCGCGCTCGACCCACTGTTTCCTTATCACAACCGATACACAGATCGTCAGCGCATAGAGCAGAAGGATGAAAACTGTCCAAACCAGGAGCGGTTTTGCCCAGAGTAGCCACGGAACAATTGATTCGCCTTCATAAAAATCGGTAACGGCATGTTTGTCCCACACAATCAGCCATTCAGGGAAGTGAGGATGAAGTGTTTCTGCCCACTCATTCTCAGGTGTAGCGAAGTAGACGGGTGCCGCCAAATACGGCAGTAAAAATCCGATCATCCCCTTTGATGGAATCGCTGAACTGATGACCATCATCACCCAGATGATCATCAATTCACCCGGATTTAGCACCCCGCGAGGGAATACTTTCTTCAGAATGGGATTGATGACAAAGGTGAGAAAAATCAGTGTGAACACTGTCCCCAAAGGGAAATGATTGCCGGCGATATCTGTGCCTTGGAGATAGTAGTCATTATAGGGGGTAATTGCTGTCTGTATAACGACGAGTGCCAAACCGATCAGAATCGCTCTCACGCTCATCTATGTTTCCCCCTTATGTTCCTTATATATCAGCTAAGAATCCTTGCGAACCATTCTATCAAATCCTCTCTTTTTGCTTAAGGAAAATCTTGAAATGCTAAGACTCTTCAGTTTTCCATTCTTCGGTTTGGTTTTTGTCCAACGTTGGTTCTCTACGATGAAATTCCTGCTGAAATTAACGCCGATGGTACGGTTTGTGACCATAGGTGCCGATGCATTTTAAGGGTTTCGTTTGACGTGTTCTTGGCTTCGTGATACAATCCTTTTTAACACTCCCCCGTCAAATCCCCATACTTTGGCTTTCGGGATGTAGACGGCATAAGGTTTTGTTGAAGAATAAACTTGAAAATCTAATCAAAATATGGTATAATATATTATACACTGTAATAGAAAGGTAAGATATTATGCCACTCAAAATCTCTAATAAAAAGCGTGATTATCGAACAATAAACAAAACAATCTATAGTTGTCAATATCATGTAATTTGGTGTACAAAGTATCGCCGTAAGGTTTTGGACGCTCAAATACAAGGTCGTCTCAAGCAACTCATACGAGAAAAACAAGACGAATATGGTTATGAAATCCGTGAAGTTGAAACACAACCTGAGCATGTTCACTTGCTCATAGAAATACCTCCGAGAGACTCTGTAGATAAAATCATTGCTAAGATCAAAGGATACACCTCAAAAGTGTTACGTCAAGAATATCCATCTCTCAAGAGTCGTCTGCCTTCCCTTTGGACGCGTTCAAAGTTTGTAAGTTCCTGTGGGGATGTAAGACTCCAAGTGGTAAAAGACTATATTGAGGGTCAAAGCGGTCAATGAGAAAATGTTATAAATTCAAACTTCAAAATCAATCGAACACCCTCAAACTCGGCAATATGATTGACGATATGTGGGATATACACGTTCATATCCTGCTTTTGGCACGTAGGTATTATCGCATATTTGGTAAAAACCTATCTGTGTTTGTCCTAAACGCACATATTGCGAAACTCAAAAAGCGGACAAAACCGCATTGGGCTGACCTGCCGAGTCAAGTTGTGCAAGACGTTGTGCGACGGTATGGCAAATCTCAAGACGCTTTTTTTGATAATATCAAAGACCGCAAAGCCGGTAAAACAACCCGTAAAGTCGGTAGACCGAAAATCAAACCGCGTCATAAATACAACTCCATGACCTTCACACAAGCAGGTTATACATTGGAAGACACTCGTATCAAAATCAATTGTATAGATACGTGGTTTTCTTTCCACAAACACCGTGATTTCACAGGCACACTCAAGACGATCACAATCAAACGCGACAAATGCGGCGACTATTGGATATGCCTTTCGTGCGAGAATGTTGACGATTCCGAACCTAAACCCAAGACGGGTAAGAGCGCAGGATTTGATTATGGAAACAAGACATTCCTAACAAGCGACGAAGGCGATAAGATAGAATCTCCACAGTTTTTCAAACAATCTCTCAAGACGTTGCAATCTCTGAGCAAAGCACTGAGTCGTAAAGTCAAAGGTTCTAATAATTGGTATCGTGCGTGTCGTGCTTTGGCAAGACACCACAGAAAAGTTGCCAGACAGAGAGAAGATTGGCAGTGGAAACTGGCGACCGACCTTTGCACAGAGTTCGATACCCTCTGTTTTGAAACGCTGAATCTTGACGGTATGAAACGCCTTTGGGGACGCAAAGTCTCTGATCACGCCTTCTATCAGTTTCTGCGGATACTCGAACAGAAGTGTGCAAAGCACGGTAAAACGTTTGTCAAAATCGGTCAATGGACTGCGACAACAAAACCTTGCAGTGATTGTGGTTTTCATAATAAAGAACTCTCTCTTGCAGATAGACAGTGGACATGCCCCGAATGTGGTTCACACCACGATAGAGACGTAAACGCTGCTATCAATATCAAACGGGCAGGCTTGGCTGCCTAAAGTGGAGCGACACTCAGACGGTGGACTTTCTGAGAAAACCGCAGTCGCTACGAAGCACAAGCCCAACCTTCAGGTTGTGGGTACCATTGACTATCACTCCATAGGGAACGTAAATGCCACAAAGCAGTATTCTTTCGCAAATTCCGCTCGATCTCGGTGACGACCTAAAACTCCGATTTGCCACACCTGCCGATACGGATGCACTTGCTGAATTCAACACTCGCCTTCATGGAGAGGTGAGCGTCGGTCCAGGTATCCGAGACTTGATGTCGGGAGATCATCCCACCTGTAAGGCAAGCGATTTTACCGTTGTTGAAGATGTTAAGACCGGGAAAATAGTGTCATCTCTCTGCCTCATCTCGCAGACATGGACGTATAGCGGTATTCCCTTCAAGTTCGGGCAACCCGAATTCGTCGCAACTGAACCTGAATATCGCAGAAGAGGCTTGGTCCGAAAGCAGTTTGAGGTGATCCACGCGTTGAGTGAGGCGCGCGGGGAACTGATGCAGGGTATCACAGGTATCCCCTGGTATTACCGACTGTTCGGATATGAGATGGCACTGGACATGGAATCAGAACGCGTTATCGACGGGATACACATCTCGTCGCTGAAAAAAGGCGAGACCGAGACGTGTCGCCTGCGTCCACGAACGGATGCAGACAACGCTTTCATCCGAGACCTTTATGAGAGTACGATTGAGCAGAAGGTTTTTGTTTGCACCCGGACACCGGAAATGTGGGAGTATGAATTCAATGGACGTTCACCGGGAAGTGAGGCGCGGTATGAATGGCTCCTCATTGAGGATATGGGAGGGACGCGACTCGGCTATGTCCAACATTTCCGGTGGTGTTACGAGAATTTTATTGTCATGCAAATGGAGCTGAAACCGGGAGTCGGTTGTCTAAATCACATCCGATCCCTACTGCGAGCGTTATGGAAAAAAGCTGAATCAACACCGGTTGTCGCCGAGAATGACAATCCGAAAGCGATAGGGATCCATTTCATGTTAGGACGTGAACATCCGTTCTATCAGGCATTACCCAAAGATGTTATCCGTAAAGAGCCACCATACGCCTGGTATATCCGGGTGCCAGATTTAATAGCGTTTCTACGGCATATCCAACCCGCACTCGAAAAGCATCTCATTGGAACTGTCGCGGAGGGTTACACAGGTGAGCTCAAACTCAACTTCTACCGAAGTGGAATATACCTTAAATTTGAACGGGGTCGCCTCACGAACATTACGGACTGGAATCCGAAAGACGTTGAGGATGGAGATGCGGCGTTCCCTGACTTAACTTTTTTGCAACTGCTCTGCGGACGTTGCCGAACAGAAGAATTGACATCAAATTTTGTTGATTGCTGGACGAACGGGAGTTCTCCGGCAGTCTTACTCGATTGCCTGTTTCCGACGTTCGCTGGCGAGGTCTGGCATCTTTAATTGGTTTTCGGTCGTCAGTCTTCGGTCTTCGGTTAAGAGGTGGCTTGGTTAAACAAAGCCTCTCTTTAACCGATAACTGATAACTTCTAAAACAATGGTTACCCAATCGCATGTTGTCCTCAACATAGCCCTCCTCTCAAAGCGAGACAAACCCTTTCTTCACTGCTATGCCTTCATCGGTGCTGTCCTTCCTGACCTACCGATGTTCATCTTCTTCGCAGTCGAAACTTTTATCCGTAAGACGCCACAACGTGAACTTTGGGATTCTCGATACTTCATGGAGGCGTGGCAAACTTTTTTTGACCTTTTCAATGCCATCCCACTGATTCTGATTGTTATGGGGATTGGGTATTACCTACTCAACTCCGAGAGGATCGTCGTTGTCGCGTGGAGCATGCTCCTCCATTGCGGGTTCGACTTTATAACGCATCACGACGACGGGCATCATCATTTCTTTCCGCTCTCCGATTTTGCTTTTGAAAGCCCGATTTCCTATTGGGATGATGATCATTACGCTGGGATCGTCGCGCCAATAGAGCGATTGGTCATGCTGATTGCTTCTATCTACCTATTTCCGAGGTTGAAGACCCGAATAGCACGTTGGGCACTGGTTGTCATAAATGTCCTGTTCTTAGGTTCCTATCTCCTCTTTTTCCTCCGGTAGGTGTAACCTCCCACTCACGACTTCCCATCTCTATGCATCTGAAATGCGATGGATGTTGTACGGAAGCTGGCAGAAAGTGATACCCATGTCCGTTAACTCCTTCTGACTGACGAATTTCTGCGGTGCATAGACATACGCCTTTTGACCCCTCTCTTTACACGCTTTAGCAATCTGCTCGGCACGCACCCCATCTAACGCAGACGCAGTGCTTTCCAGAAAATCCAACGACGGTTTATAGATGAGATAGAAACGGATGTCCTTCGTTTCGCCGAAGTAGTAATCGTCCTGTTTTTTCGCAGCGGTTAACGCGCGACCAGTTGCCGTATAAGCGATATAGTCAGCTAAGGTTTCGTAGGTGGGGAGATTTTCGCCGGTAAGCATACCTTCCTCGTCAATCGGCTCGCCGAGGGTGCAATAGGTGAAGGAGCCGCCGAGCCCGTTTCGGAGGGTCTCATCTGTGGCATTTTCAACGCCATTGCTGACGCGTCGGACGCGTTCAGCGGTAATAGTATCTGCATAGTCCTCACATTCAACGAGGATAAACTTCCGGTTTCCGCCATCCTCTTTGTTGAGTGCGAGGACAGCATGGGCGGTGGTGCCGCTGCCAGCGAAGCAGTCCAGAACAATATCTTCCTCTTGCGTACAAAGAAATACAAGCTCCTTTATCAGCAATGACGGTTTAGGATAAGAGAACTTGTTGGGTCCCATGATGTTTTTTAATTCAATGCTGCCATGTGCGGTTGTTTTAACAACTTCAGAATCAAGCATAGATGGATATGCTGTGTACGTTTCAGTCCCAGCAGGCATAATTCTATACGCTTCAATGCGTCCATCAGGTTGTTTTTCAAAGATAATTAAATTGCTCTCAATCAGGTCTTGCATTGTAGATTGACTAACTCGCCAGCGGCCATCCATTCCATCAGCTCTAATAGGGTAGATTTCGCCAAATTCGTCGGAATGAATTGGATAGTACATCGTTGGTCTATCTTCCCGTCTATCGCCCTGTCCCCACTGTCGTAATCTCTCTCTTGACTCCGCTTTTCTAATTCGTTTATCTGCCTTGAGTTTTACCGAATCCATCCTTTTAGCATAAACAACAATATACTCATGTAGCGTGGCAGTATTTTTGGCCGTGGCTCCACGTCCTAACCTTGAACGCCAGATGAAAGACTCAATAAAATTTTCCTCTCCAAAAACCTCATCCATCAGCATTCGCAAGCGATACACTTCATTATCATCAATTGAGATGAAAATCACACCATCATCGGACAGTAACTCCTGTAATAAATGGAGCCGAGGCCACATCATACATAACCACTTATCGTGGCGTTCTAAATCCTCAAGGTCAACCGGACTGTGTTTCGCCAACCACGCTTGTATCATCGGACTATTGACATTGTCGTTATAGACCCAATTTTCGTTGCCGGTGTTATAGGGCGGATCAATGTAGATACACTTGACTTTACCAGCATATCTCGGGAGAAGTGCCTTCAAGGCGTGTAGGTTATCGCCGTGAATAATCAAGTTATCATCCAACGAAGATTTGCGAGGCGATACATCTGTGTTCAGCGATTTCTTCTTGTCTATCTTTAGTGGATGGATAGGGACAGTGAGGTGGTATCCGTAAATGAACTGTTTCCCTTTGAAATCGAGTGTGGGCATAAGGATTCCTTAAAAAAAGGTTATAACATATCATATAATAGCATAATATGCCATTATTACGCATAATAATACAATAAAACGCATATAATAGCATTAATACATCAATCTAACTTACTCTATTTTTTATAGGAATCGTGTTGTGAAAGGTATTGAAGAAAAAAGTATGGGAACATCCGGGGTGTTCTGGATGCAGTCTCATAAAATATTGGGGTAAGTTTGTGCCATCCCGTGCCGCAGACTATAGTGGATTAGAGAAATCAGTTTACATTAACGAGTCAGTGCGTCCTGCTCGAAACCTTGGGATGCTTCTGATAAGGGGATTAGGGGTTGAAGACTTATTTGTCGTGTCCAAGTAATCCTAAAATCTACGATGCCAGTTGGATTAAAAATCTGTAGGGGTAAGTCTTGTGCCTACCCCTTCACCGCGTTTTGATTCCATGCTGGTTCGATTAAAAGTGCGTCTCGGTGAGTCTATCATCGATGTTCAGTCCCGTTTCGATTCCATACTGGTTCGATTAAAAGTTGACCCCGCAGCCGAAAGACCGCCGAGAATTAACATGTTTCGATTCCATACTGGTTCGATTAAAAGTCCACTAATGCCACGCTAACAGGCGACGGTTCAACGTTTCGATTCCATACTGGTTCGATTAAAAGACTAAATGCAAATCAAAACGCTAACGATAAAAGAAACGTTTCGATTCCATACTGGTTCGATTAAAAGTTCTATCATTATGGGTACAGGCTTCAGACTGGGTATGTTTCGATTCCATACTGGTTCGATTAAAAGGGGATCCTCAAATACTTCAATGCGCCATCAAGTCAACGTTTCGATTCCATACTGGTTCGATTAAAAGGAAAAATAATTTCATCAATTGCTGTTCTTCCTTCATCGTTTCGATTCCATACTGGTTCGATTAAAAGATTCTTCTTATTCAAAGCGTACGAAATATATCTGCAAGTTTCGATTCCATACTGGTTCGATTAAAAGATGTCTTTGATCGGCATATCCGCTATATTTGATGTTTTCATCGGTTTCGATTCCATACTGGTTCGATTAAAAGGTCAAACAATACCGCCGATAACCCTTATTATTTCGTTTCGATTCCATACTGGTTCGATTAAAAGAAAACATGTCAAGAATTGTATCTATCTAACCAACAGTTTCGATTCCATACTGGTTCGATTAAAAGCATACGATAAAGACAACTACTACAAGATGACGCTGACGGGTTTCGATTCCATACTGGTTCGATTAAAAGTTGGTTCGGTCGGTATAGAACGCCTTAACGCTATGTTTCGATTCCATACTGGTTCGATTAAAAGTCCTCTCAACCTTCGAAGAAGTTACGCTCGCACGGTGTTTCGATTCCATACTGGTTCGATTAAAAGGATGCTTATTGACACAACCATACAAAACGCAGAGCTGTTTCGATTCCATACTGGTTCGATTAAAAGACCGTATCTCCTCACGATTCGAGTTATGTGTATTAATGTTTCGATTCCATACTGGTTCGATTAAAAGCAAATCGCATCACACGGATACGTACGATCTGATCAGTTTCGATTCCATACTGGTTCGATTAAAAGCAACAGATAAAATAGATGACAGTGCGATTACAAGTTTCGATTCCATACTGGTTCGATTAAAAGGTGCCTGTCCCCCACGGTCCGTCATCTTCATTGTAGGTTTCGATTCCATACTGGTTCGATTAAAAGTCACCGACTGGCTCAAGAGCAACCGATTCGTTGACGTTTCGATTCCATACTGGTTCGATTAAAAGTTTTGTCGGCACTTTCACCGATCTGCTCCGCACCTGTTTCGATTCCATACTGGTTCGATTAAAAGATGCCCTTGGAGAAACCCGCGCAAGTATCATTTTGTCAAGTTTCGATTCCATACTGGTTCGATTAAAAGGACAATTCCTGAAAACGATCACAGCCGTCAAATCGAAGTTTCGATTCCATACTGGTTCGATTAAAAGCCTATGAGGGTATTCTCTATTTTGAGAGCCTTGATGGTTTCGATTCCATACTGGTTCGATTAAAAGATGTCTATTTCAACACAATCCACTCTCCTATTTTTTGTTTCGATTCCATACTGGTTCGATTAAAAGTTCGCTGCCTTGACCCCGTCCACGCGTCATTTTACCGGTTTCGATTCCATACTGGTTCGATTAAAAGTTGTAATGACCTTTGACAGACAAATGTTGAAGTGCTTGGTTTCGATTCCATACTGGTTCGATTAAAAGCCGGTTGACTCGAATCCGGGTATCAACTACGACAATCGTTTCGATTCCATACTGGTTCGATTAAAAGTGTCGTCTTCAAAGACGCGTTCGACACAGACATTGCCAGTTTCGATTCCATACTGGTTCGATTAAAAGCAAAACCGCCTCGAAGCCGATGAGTTCAAAATCCTACGTTTCGATTCCATACTGGTTCGATTAAAAGTAGGGGTATCTGGTGCCGTCCAGGACGATTTAGGTGAAGTTTCGATTCCATACTGGTTCGATTAAAAGTAGCTGCTGGCGATGTTGACGGCGTAAAGGCGCATAAGTTTCGATTCCATACTGGTTCGATTAAAAGGTGTTTTGCGTATCTCATCCTGAAGTCGTCTCTGATGTTTCGATTCCATACTGGTTCGATTAAAAGTCGCCGCGGCACTCCTCGATCAACGTTGCGAAAAGACGTTTCGATTCCATACTGGTTCGATTAAAAGCATCCGCACCGCTTTTGAGATCTGCAACTGGGATACGTTTCGATTCCATACTGGTTCGATTAAAAGCACGACATTCGCCGCTGCCACCATTTACGTTTTGAGTTTCGATTCCATACTGGTTCGATTAAAAGTAATACTGGAGGCCATGTGTTGGACCGATAACGACCGTTTCGATTCCATACTGGTTCGATTAAAAGACCATCACCGTCAATCAGGATTGGATAGCCGGTATCGTTTCGATTCCATACTGGTTCGATTAAAAGTCGTGATTAACGAGTATCGTGTCAACCAGATGAACCTCGTTTCGATTCCATACTGGTTCGATTAAAAGCGCGATTATGCAGTCTCTCAAGCGATGGATAAAATCAGTTTCGATTCCATACTGGTTCGATTAAAAGTCGGGCACGGTGGAAATCATCGCAGAAACGGGTCAGGTTTCGATTCCATACTGGTTCGATTAAAAGTTAATGGAGATCTTTTACTGAGACTCGACCCTTACTCGTTTCGATTCCATACTGGTTCGATTAAAAGTCTGCAGGGAGCAATTTGATGTATTACGTATACTTTGTGTTTCGATTCCATACTGGTTCGATTAAAAGATAAAAAGCGGTTTGAGGTCCAATTTGAAGATTTAAGTTTCGATTCCATACTGGTTCGATTAAAAGCGCCGACGTGCATGTGTCCACATGTTATCGTAATCGAGTTTCGATTCCATACTGGTTCGATTAAAAGGAGGAACGGTCAGAAATCCTTGAGGAGATCGAAGAGTTTCGATTCCATACTGGTTCGATTAAAAGTTCAGGGTTCTGGAGATACTCATCCGAAAGCAACTCGAGTTTCGATTCCATACTGGTTCGATTAAAAGTCCGGGGACGATCCGGTATCGACTTCAAAAATTAGTTTCGATTCCATACTGGTTCGATTAAAAGAAGGTTTTAAAAGGGGATGTAGACGACGATACCCTCGTTTCGATTCCATACTGGTTCGATTAAAAGAAAATGCTGTAGTTTTCATAATAAAAAATCCCCCTAGTTTCGATTCCATACTGGTTCGATTAAAAGGCGAAACTTACTGCACGCCGTGCCTTGAGATTCAGAGTTTCGATTCCATACTGGTTCGATTAAAAGTTGCGTCGTTTGTGTCCCCTGCGTGCCTTGTCCGAGTAGGTTTCGATTCCATACTGGTTCGATTAAAAGCGTCAACGTTTGAAACGACGAACAGTGCCATTAAAAAGTTTCGATTCCATACTGGTTCGATTAAAAGTCAGCCGCTTGAAGAAACCATTCCCATCGATGAGGAAGTTTCGATTCCATACTGGTTCGATTAAAAGCCTGAATCTGCATCACCTTCGAGAAACTTAAAAAGTGAGTTTCGATTCCATACTGGTTCGATTAAAAGCCTGAATCTGCATCACCTTCGAGAAACTTAAAAAGTGAGTTTCGATTCCATACTGGTTCGATTAAAAGTCAACGCACCCCAAATAACTTGCGAAGTGCTGTGTTTCGATTCCATACTGGTTCGATTAAAAGACTTCGTAGGCTCTATAGACCTGCGGAGCCGGTTCCCTGTTTCGATTCCATACTGGTTCGATTAAAAGTTTGTGTTTTTCCTCGCTGATAAGTCCGAGCTCCGTTTCGATTCCATACTGGTTCGATTAAAAGACGACTGTGATGCAGGTTATCCAGCAGATGCCACACGTTTCGATTCCATACTGGTTCGATTAAAAGCTGGTCGTTATTATGTCTCAGGGTTCTTTTCAATAAGTTTCGATTCCATACTGGTTCGATTAAAAGCAGTTTGGAATCCTATGTCCGGCGGGACTCAAACGTAGTTTCGATTCCATACTGGTTCGATTAAAAGCTGCGAGAGATACCCACGCTCCTTACAGGTCATATACTCGTTTCGATTCCATACTGGTTCGATTAAAAGGAACCCACCCACAATCCCTGCGAGGCAGCACAGACTGTGTTTCGATTCCATACTGGTTCGATTAAAAGTTACCGGCACATTTACCTGTTTTGCCTGCGCAAGCGTTTCGATTCCATACTGGTTCGATTAAAAGCAATATGATGCTTCCGAGTATCACGAGGTCTGCCGAGTTTCGATTCCATACTGGTTCGATTAAAAGTCCGACTTCAGACCCTGATGTTCGGATATTAAATGAGTTTCGATTCCATACTGGTTCGATTAAAAGTGTCGAGCCGTCCGCCGACGGGGGGACCGTTGCGGAGGTTTCGATTCCATACTGGTTCGATTAAAAGTGCTCTCAACGATGGATGAAGTACGAAAGATCCCGAACCGCTCAGTTTCGATTCCATACTGGTTCGATTAAAAGAGTGACTCGCCAAGCCGACGTAGCACCGGATCACTCGTTTCGATTCCATACTGGTTCGATTAAAAGACTGTGTATGAGTTTTTGAAGTTAGCAAGGATTCTGTTTCGATTCCATACTGGTTCGATTAAAAGTGAACCCGTGTCACCCTGACGCGGAGTTTACTTAAAAAGGTTTCGATTCCATACTGGTTCGATTAAAAGTTGGGCAGTTTCTGCGGATTCCACGCATCGCGTATGTTTCGATTCCATACTGGTTCGATTAAAAGAATATGCTTGTCATGTGTTCGGGAAAGACGCGTAAGTTTCGATTCCATACTGGTTCGATTAAAAGTGCAACTGCGGAGTTTGATAAGAATGATCATGCCTACGTTTCGATTCCATACTGGTTCGATTAAAAGGCAAGCGGTCCGCGCTTTGATTCATACCCCGTAGCAGTTTCGATTCCATACTGGTTCGATTAAAAGGGGATGGTGCTATACCCGTCTATGTAGATGAGTTTCCAGTTTCGATTCCATACTGGTTCGATTAAAAGTGCGGTGTTCTCAAGACAACTGGGGACATTACACTCGTTTCGATTCCATACTGGTTCGATTAAAAGGTTGATGCCATTATCGCTGCGAGTCCGAAGAAGCCCCGTTTCGATTCCATACTGGTTCGATTAAAAGCGGTCGGCGTGAATAGCACCCAATTCAAGTATTTTGACGTTTCGATTCCATACTGGTTCGATTAAAAGGGGTCAGTGGCGATAGAGGCAAAGCGTTAGGGGTCTGTTTCGATTCCATACTGGTTCGATTAAAAGGGGGATATGGCTCGTTGAATAATCCTTTTAATTCGGTTTCGATTCCATACTGGTTCGATTAAAAGGCACGCCTCACAGCACGACAAAAGTTTGCAACAGATGTGTTTCGATTCCATACTGGTTCGATTAAAAGTCCAGAGAAGCACGGACCTGAGGGGCAGATCCGCGTTTCGATTCCATACTGGTTCGATTAAAAGGAGAAACAAGCACTTCCGACCGTTGCTGTGCAAGGCGTTTCGATTCCATACTGGTTCGATTAAAAGGCAAAACTGGGCTGGGGCTGTTCAGCTTTGTACGGTTTCGATTCCATACTGGTTCGATTAAAAGCTACAATCTGCCGAAAGAGGGGCTGCTACTTTCTTGTTTCGATTCCATACTGGTTCGATTAAAAGGCCGCCGGTTTGCTCTGTGATCGACTTCATATCTGTTTCGATTCCATACTGGTTCGATTAAAAGTAAACTGCCGCTCTCGTATCTCGTCGAGTATCGCGACGTTTCGATTCCATACTGGTTCGATTAAAAGCTACAAGATTTCACCGCTCCGAGATCCGATTGGGCAGGTTTCGATTCCATACTGGTTCGATTAAAAGTTTACTGGGTATAGGTATGCTCGCATGTTCTGCTGAGTTTCGATTCCATACTGGTTCGATTAAAAGTATGCTCGGATTCATATTGTTATACCGCTCAATCTCTGTTTCGATTCCATACTGGTTCGATTAAAAGAATGTCATACCTACAACCCCAGCAGGTCAGCAAAAAGTTTCGATTCCATACTGGTTCGATTAAAAGGTCGCGTCGTTTGCCGATGACAAGGCATCTATCACCTGTTTCGATTCCATACTGGTTCGATTAAAAGTGGGCACTTGAGGAAGCCGGTGTGCCGGAGCATGCGTGTTTCGATTCCATACTGGTTCGATTAAAAGCTCACGAATGAGGTGCTTTTAGCAGTCGTTATCGACGTTTCGATTCCATACTGGTTCGATTAAAAGGCGACGATAAACTTTCACGGATAGATGTTGCGTGCTTGGTTTCGATTCCATACTGGTTCGATTAAAAGCAATCGTGTCGTTGACCTGGTGGTTGTGTGCTATCCAGGTTTCGATTCCATACTGGTTCGATTAAAAGGATGCGTCAAAAGCACCGTTTGAGGGGTCCATCGCAGTTTCGATTCCATACTGGTTCGATTAAAAGTAATAACGCGTTTCGTGTTATACTATCTTTGGCAAGTTTCGATTCCATACTGGTTCGATTAAAAGCTTAACACGCTCCCCGTTCGCTTTGTAAAGATGATGTTTCGATTCCATACTGGTTCGATTAAAAGTCATCGGGATGCGTCTATCGCTGATAAGACATCGTATGTTTCGATTCCATACTGGTTCGATTAAAAGCCGATTATGCTCAAGTCATTCGGGATCGTATTCTCAAGTTTCGATTCCATACTGGTTCGATTAAAAGCAGCCACATCCTTCAAATTTTGGGGCAGATAAGCAAGTTTCGATTCCATACTGGTTCGATTAAAAGTGCCTGTGGACGATTTGCGATCTGTGCCTTCCAGTAGTTTCGATTCCATACTGGTTCGATTAAAAGTTTTTAAACTCACAGACGAAGTGAAAGCCGTTGTTGGTTTCGATTCCATACTGGTTCGATTAAAAGGCGTGTCTGTGTCGATGTTTTTTTCAAGCGTATCTCGAGTTTCGATTCCATACTGGTTCGATTAAAAGGCAGAATTCGGCGCGAATTCCAAAAGTTAAAACATAGGTTTCGATTCCATACTGGTTCGATTAAAAGCAGACGACACGCCTGCCCGCAAACGCTACAATTACGTTTCGATTCCATACTGGTTCGATTAAAAGTCTTCTTCACTGTCTATGATAACTCCATTAAAAAGTGTTTCGATTCCATACTGGTTCGATTAAAAGAAAAAGTTTCGCTTTATCCAGCGTGATGGGTAGAAGTTTCGATTCCATACTGGTTCGATTAAAAGAGCTTCTATATGTTTTTGTAAGATTGGACGCTCGCGTTTCGATTCCATACTGGTTCGATTAAAAGTGGGTTAAAACCTATAAAGCAACCGTTATCGCAAGCAAGTTTCGATTCCATACTGGTTCGATTAAAAGTTTACACACACCGCCGAAACCCGTAGAAAAATATCAGGTTTCGATTCCATACTGGTTCGATTAAAAGTCGATCAGTTTTCGTATCTCGGCAAGTCTGAGTTAGGTTTCGATTCCATACTGGTTCGATTAAAAGATACCCACAACGCCTGCCGGGCAACAAAAGCGACAGGTTTCGATTCCATACTGGTTCGATTAAAAGCGGGGTGGCACCACTTGCTGAGAATGTTAGCGTCAAAGTTTCGATTCCATACTGGTTCGATTAAAAGCATAGCACGTATTTTGACGAGATCCGTTCACTCGTTTCGATTCCATACTGGTTCGATTAAAAGGCTTTATGAAAGCCATAAAATATTATACGCAACCCTTATGAGACGGGTCAACCTAATTTTTAGACGTGTCATTTTTCGGGTAAATCTGCTGTCGACCGGTGGTAGTGCAAATTCACTGGGAGGTTGACGGATCTCTATGGGGCGCTGGTTTACACACGCTCCTGTCGAAAAATAGTGAACATAATTTCTCTCAAAACGCTCATTTCGTCGAGGTCGACAGCAGATTTTGGGGGACACCCCTGAGGAAGTTGTGCTCAGAGTAAATTCGTCGCAGGATTTTTATCTACTCCCATAACCTCTTTATTCATCCAGCGGGCATCCCGCAACTGATAGATGATGATAGAGTCGTGTTCGAGGTCAGTGAGTCCCGCTAACCCAGACTTAACTCGCGCGAATTGCGCTTTGGTTAACTGTCCCTCAAAGACTGAGTTTTGGATCCAATTGAGGTGCTGCCGGAGGTATTTACAGACTTTTGCGACGCGCTCGACTTGAATGTCATAGACAAGAATGATGTACATTACGAATGACTCCTTGTGAATCGCGAGCACAGCTCGCTCCTATAGCAGAAAATGGCAACTGGCGGATTGTTACTACCACCAAGGACGAAGCGCCTGATAGTTTTCCATGCCAACAAGATGCTTGATGAGTTTATAGCACTCCAACCGGATAAGTCGTTGATAGGAGACGTGTCGTTTTAACTTTCGATGCGAGACGGTCTGCTTGAGCTGCTCGTCAAATGCAGCGATGAACAATTTACGTCCTTTTTCATTGAGATAGCATCCATCAATGCTTGTCTCAAAATGTTTTGATTCGTTGAGCTGCCGTCGGTTGAACAAACGGAAAATGATTCGATCAATAATCAGAGGTTTAAAGATTTCGGCGAGATCGAGACTCAGTGAGAAACGACGTTCGCCGGGTTCATGGAGAAAACTGATTGTCGGGTTGAGCTGCGTTCGATAGATTTCGGTGAGACAGGCGGTATACATCATCGAGTTTCCAAAGGAAATAGCGGCGTTGATTGGATTGTCCGGTGGACGACGGACGCGCTTTTCAAAAGGTTCCTTTAACTCTAAAATCGTATTGAACGCTGTGTAATAGGTGTCACGGATGGTGCCTTCATATCCCATCAACTCGTTTGTGTTTTTTGCGGTTTGACTTTCTGCAAGAATTGTCTCAATCGCTTCAATTTGTGCCTGGCAGTCTTTGCCACGATTCGTATGATAGCGCAAAATTCGCAACATGTTAAAGACAGCGGATTCTACGAATTCGTGTGAGAGAACCATCCGTTTGGATCGATTTTCGTAATGTTGTACCTGTTTAACGAGGAGAGAACCGGAATTGAGATATTCTCTGGGATAGTAGCTACCGGAATAGTACCCATAGTAGTTAAACACGTGAAAGGCGATATGTTTTTGTGAAAGGAAGTTGAGAAGCCTGGTGTTCAAGTCAAGTTCGCCATAGAAATAGAGCGAGTCGATGTCCTCAATTGGAATTGGGATGCGTGGTGCGCCTTCTGGCTCTAAGTAAAGGGTATTGTCTTTCCGGCGGAGTCTACCGGGTTGGGTAATGTAGTAATTGCGTGCCATAATTGATTGTCCTTTTAACTCCAGCAGAGTTCTTGGTAACTGCAAGACTTGCATATTTTCATATAGTCGGCGTGCGGTGGTGTCTGCAACGCGGCGATGTCGCTCACTTTTTCAATGGCGGTTTCTATATCTTGTTCCCTTTCGGGTGTGAGTTCAACCTCCGTAGTTCGGCGTTGACGCGGGTAGTTGATAACGCCTTTTCGATTGGATATTCCCTTCTCTTTGAGCAAGTAAAGGTAATAGCAGAGCTGCATGATGTGTGCGGTTTCCATCGCTGGACCGGATTTGATGTCGTGGAGGATTCCGTCTTTATCAACGAAATCTATTTTGACGAGGTTGTCAATACTCCATTCTCTGCGTTTCTCGCGGGGGTAACTTTCTTCATGGAGGTGTTTTCCCAAGTCAACGTATTCGGAGGTGTGTTCCATTTCGAGGTGGTTCTGGTAAAACCAGAGTTTGCGTGTGCAGATGTAGAGATAGTTGATGGCAGTGCCGGTGATGTTGGGGAAGCTTGGATTTTGCATGGTGGGCTCTCCTTTGTTGGGTTTGATTGGGCGATTATCGTTTGAATCAGGATTTTCGGGATTATAGGGTTTTCAGGATTGGAGAACTCCGTTAAAATGTTACACCAGTGTAACATTTGGCGTACAAACGTGGTTGGAATAAACCCAGTGGGTATCAAGGTTCATGGACATTTTACTTCTGCGCGCTGTCAAGAAAAAAATAATTTGGCGGAAAGTGTAACGTTTTGCTATAGGATATTCGAGATAACTTCCTCGTCAAGTTCAAGTCCAACTTCAAATGTATAACGTGATTTAATGGTTTTAAAAGGCACCTTGACTTCTCGTGTTCTACCTTGACGGTTCGTCAATATTTGAGTTCCTTCTCGCGGTAAAATCTTATTCTGACTGATAGCAATACGATAAATGCCTTCTGAAACGCTGAGGTAATGTGCCTTGTAATTCTGGTAATCATCTTCAACAGTTTCAGCAAATTCATAAGGAACAATATCGTAAGTTTGATAATTCTGTTTGCGGATAACAACGTGTCCTTCCTCTTCAACATTTTCCCCATAATTGTCCTGTGGCTTTTTACCAAAGACTAAATCAGTGTCAATAGCTTCAGCAAGTTCGGAATGCATAAGCGAAGTGCTATCTGGATATACATCATTCACCCAATCACAGGCATTTTGAAAAGTATACTGCTGTCCAAAGACTTCCCATGACCGTTGCAAAATCTCTTGATCATAAGGCAGTCCTGCTTTTTCATTCTCATACGGTGGGGCTATGTACATCCGATGAATATAGCCATCATGATGAGGATATTCCCCTTTTCGGTGAAGTCTGCCACCGCGTTGGACAATTGAATCAATTGGTGCGATTTCAGAATACATTACATCCGCGCTAATATCTAAGCTCAGTTCACTAACTTGCGTAGACACAAGTATACATGATTCGGTATTGTGAAAATCACGCAGTTCTAATGCCTCAACTTCCGCAGTCGTTCTATCTCTCGGCTTTTTGAAAAGGGCGCGGATTATTTTTTCTTTTTCGTTTCGGTGTTTACTGATGAAACCGGAATGATAACATATAACATTTTCAGCAATATCAGATTCAGCCAAAATTTGATAGATTTTCTTTGCCCGTGCAACTTGATTGGCAAATATAATTTGCCTTCGATCAGTGTTTTGCTGTATAAGCTTTAACAGTTCGTCTGAAACGGAGTTATCATCCTCATCAATCAAAGTATCAGTTAACCGCTTAATTTCAAATGGTGTTTTGGGTTCTAAAGTTCTTTGGATAACTGCTGGTGCGCGCTGAAATCTATAGGGTTGATTTGTTACCAGTGTATCTAACTCATCATGAACAGCACTCGGGATTGTAGCGGTCATCACAAGATGCGGAACCTGCAATTCGGTTAACCTTCGCATCGTTTCAGCGATTGCTCCCAACGTATGTTTTTCATAATAGTGGACTTCATCAAAAACAACCAGGGAAGAAACAACATTGGAAAAGGCTCTATCCGCAAATTTATAACCGTGATAGAGGCTCATAATCAGGTGATCTACTGTGGAAATAGTTATTGGTTTGGTATAGATACTATTCTCAAAAACTTGTGCCATAATTAAGTTTTCAATTTCGTCTTCCTCAGTTTCTTGTGCCCTTTGCCGAAGGAACTCAGCAGCGTCTCCGTGTGTGATTCCTACAAGTTCCTCGGGTATTGCATACTTTTCTGGGTCAGTTAAATCTTTACTGAGATTGTTTGCGGTAAATTTCGTCGGTAATGTGAAAATAATTCGGTCAATGCGATTTTCTCTTAGCAACTTTTGTGCAAAGAGCAGGGCAGCGGCAGTCTTCCCCTCGCCGCATCCTGCGTTTAAGATGATCCTCTCTGAGTCTTGCTGGAGAATATTCTGTTGCATACCATTCGGTGAGGGGACAAAAGCGAGTGTTTGTAATAGTTCATTCCTATATAACGGGAAGTCATTATCAATATTAGAAAGTATTTCATGGCTTAAATTGGTCGTCTTGGGGTTTGCTGGGGTACCGGCCTTAGGACCGTGTCCACTGGCGTATCCATCCGATGCTGTTAGCACATTCAGCATAAGCGAGTAAAGAACCTTGAATCGGAGTTTTTCAGGCCCTTTGATTACCTCTTTTAACGTTTTTATAGGGAAGCAGATCTGTCCAAGACGAAGAGCGTCCGATTGCCAAGTTTTTAGGTGAAAATTGGGTTCATGTTGGCGGAAAAAGTCAAAGTGGTTGTTTATGTAGTCAACGGGCAAACTGACATTTTGCCATCTAAAGTTATCCTCTCGAAATGCGTCTTTATGAAGTTGTCCATGATGGGCAAGTACTGCTAACATTGCGGCATAAAGTGGGCTCCCGTCAAAAGACTTTGGCACACTGCTTGCGATGAGTCCTATACCAAAAGATGGAAGTGCATGCGTAATTCTGTTGCCTCTGTTTCGGATATAATTCTGCCATTCATCAGTAGCTTTTCCAATGTCATGGCACCAGATGGCAAAACGTAAAGCCCGCTTTACTTCTAGCCAATTCCAACCGTATCTGTGACACAATTGGCGTAGAAAGGGTTCGCGGCGCGCGAGAATCTCATCGCACACTGTTAGACAGTCCTGAATATGTCCACGTAAAGTTTGATTGGGTTTACCCAGAATTTCCATTGAAAATTATGTTCCTTCCTTCAATTGGATATGCAAGGCGTGGTTCGCTTAACACAACCGGTTCTCCTTCCGGTGGGATAGAGTAAATTTGTCGATACATCTGCCACTGTGATCTTGATGCTTCAGTGTAATGAGTAGGTAGATTTACTAACTGACATCCTTCTACAAAGCCTGGGATGATTGAGTGAATTTGTTGGACCTGAGTGGGCTGACATTCCAAAATCCGAGGGGTGATAACATCAACAAGGTCATCCGATTCACCAAGATAGAGGGGCCAATGCGGTATAGTGAGCGCTTGTTGTGCTTCAACGAGCAGTGATTCATCGGTCTTAAGGTAGATAGTATAATGAACCTTTATTAGTTTTTGACGTATTAATATCGTTTTGTCAAATAGTGCTTCTCCCTCTCGCGCCGGTTTAAAAATCTTGCTGAATGTTTCAAGAAACTTTCCCTTAGCTTCTACGACGAGAGAGATTTGCCAATTATCTCTGTCCGCGTTCCAGTCTTGGGGTTTTCCTCTTGCGGCATTTAACATACCGTAAAGTGTTGGTAGCGGCGGAATAGGATACGTTACATGAACGTTTACCGCTTGTGGCTGTCGAAAAGATGCCCAAAATGGACAGATTACACCGAAAACAAGTATTTTTTCCATAACATACTCCGCTAAAAACAGGTACTCATCAGAATACCTGTCTTCCATTGGGTTATTCTGCAAGGGTATCATACACGTATGTTGTGAGATTTTTCAAGGCGCGAAGCGGATTAGTTTTTTCTATCTTAAATTCATCCAAAATCTGAGTGAACGCTTTATCGTTTTTGACAACTCCTGGTGTAAATCCGCAGAAGAGGCTTGCACCATCATCTTCCAAATCTTGCAGAATGACGCGTAGTGTCTCAGTATTAACATTTCCCTCATCATCCAGTTCTAACACTCTTAAGGTTCTATGGGAGTAACGGGTATGGGTTGACGCTATGAAGATGTCTGGGGCAAGCGAGGTAGCATTACGTGCCTGTTTTGCAAAATCAGCGATCCCCCCGATCGCCTCTAAAACAGCAATAGTCCGTTCAATCCTTTTTTCTTTTCCAATATCTACTACGGTTTCCCAACCTTTAAACTCCGCATTTTTGCCTTTACCTTCATACTGTGGTGCAATCACTTTGCCGATGTTCGCGACATCAAGAGATAAGCCTACACGATAGACATTTGCCATCATCTGCACATAAGCAATACGTTGATCGGCAGTCTGTTTATCCTCTTTCTCTTTATCACTCATGCGGATTAGCAAATCTGTGACTACATCAGAAGCGATTTGTCCAAGGGCAGGCGTAGCTTTAATCGGTGACCACCGTCTATCAAAACCTTCACCAGATTTTGGATTGAGAAAACCGAATAGATCACAGAGCCAACATTCTGCTACGTCGGTACAAGGTGTTTCGGGAACGCAAAGAAATGTGCCTGGATTATTTCGATGAATTGCTTCACGGAGTGCATGACGCACCGATTGACCGGAAGCATAAGGCTTTCGCCCGTTGTCGTACGTTTTCAGCTCTGTGACGTTGCCACCACCGCCTTCACCAGCATTGAGGTTGCTCAAGTCAGTTTTACTAAGCCAAACCATTGCCACACCTTTCAAATCATTTGCATTATTAGTCATTTTGACTTCCTCCATTATCAGATTTAGATTCAAAAATTTTAGTATTGTACGCAGAAAGACAAACATAAGTGGAGAGTGTCTCAGCGACTTCCTTGTAATTTTGATCTGTCAGTTCGTTCAAAATATGATCAACGCGTTCTTGCTTAACTGGAACGGCATTTTTTGCATGTTCGCCTGTACTGAGCTTATACAACCGAAACATAACTATATTGAGAGCTTCTCGGAAAGCGTTTACACTGGAAATATTGAACAGTTTGCTCACGAGTGTTACATCTCTATAAAAGATAGTTCCAATTGTGGTGCCTAAGGCACGCAAATCTTCACGTAAATTTTCATCTAACACTTGATTTACCTCCAAAAAGTGATTAATAAAGGTTTGAAGTAGGCGCACAGGATGGGGCGCGCCTCGCTGTGGAGAAATCAGAACGGCCTCCTTATGTTTCCATAAATTAAACAACGCGTCCTTCATTAAAGTGGGGGTACTGGTTGCAATTGCTTGGCTTAACTGCCCAAGAGCGTTTTCACCATCAGGGATTCGGGATGACATCCTAACCAAAATGTCAGGGACGAGTTTAATCTGTGTGGGTTTGAAATCAATTGGTTTAATGAAATCATACAACCGCGTATCCACTTCAACAACATGGAAATTCTGAAAAATTACATTCTGCCCCTTCATGAATGGAACGATGATCCAACGCGTCAACTGGCTAACAGGTTTTGTAGATGGCTCCACAAATGGTGAGAAATCCCATTCACCTTCGTTTGCTTGATCATCGGGCGGCGTAAATTCATAAAAGATATTATGAAACAACGAGATAGCAAGTGAATACCGGTTAGACCCTCCAAATGAGGTGCGTAAGTTTGTGAAAGTCCACAGTTCTTTGGGTTGATCTAAGTCCTTAAGATTTTGCTTTAACCGGGCATAAACTCTGGCTAACAACTCAAGGTCAGAGATATCTGGCAGAATTAAACGTGTTGTCCGTTTTGCAGTGTTAACACTAAAAGGTATATCTTCGTCAAGCGTTGCGCAAAGATTAATAAAATAATAAAGCGGTCCCACTGTCGGATTAACACTGCTGCCATGAACACCACGTACTTTTGTGTTGTGATGCTTGGTTGCAAACGGATTCACCACCTGAAGAAGTTTCTCCAATTTTGTCGAAGGCCTTCCTGACATTTCGCAAATCTTTTTTCCAACTGAGGCTTGCCAATTCTGAATAAATGCTTCGATCAGGGCTTGCCGCTCTTTTCTGAATTTATCAGCGTTGCCATTTATGCCGATGAAATTAGACCTCAACTGTGTGAGAGGCATCGTATCACGAATATTACTGTTTTTCCATTTCTCCTTAATTTGTGTCCGATCTTCTTCGGTAGTTTGCATCTGGGACTTGTTGCGATCAACAAAACCATCATCATAACTCAGAGATGGGCGTCCACGTCCGAGAATTTTAGCACCACGACTCAGCCAATAGAGCCGATTCCACCTCTCAAGGAACCGCTGGTTCAACCATTCTTCAAACTTTTCAAGATTTACTACATCCGTTGTAATAGTTGCTTCATACGGCGTTAACTCTAATTTGCAACTAAAAGGCGTAGAGCGTAATTCCTCACAAAAACTAACAATGCCAAAATCTGTCCACGGATTTCCGGTCAGTTCTAAAACCAACGATGAATTACCGCTTAAATCCAATTCCAATTGTTGATTTTCCATAGCACCTGCCTCCCTTCAAAGACGTTACAAATACATTATACAAAATTTATTAAATTTAGTCAACTTAAAATTAATTTAGACTTCCACCATGCCGAAACCGGCACTGTTTTTGTCGCCGAAACCGCATTCGTAGCCGGTCTGGATCAATGCTATGCTCCCAGAGACACGAAACGGACACATAATTCCCTTTATTTTGATGCCTTTGTAGTCGACGAGACGGGTGACACGTCCTGGCCGCCTGTTGATATAATTCTCATCGTAGCGAAAGGTCAGGGTATCGTCATGCGGGGCGCGACCGTGAATTGCTTCGTGTTTGCGGATTAGGTTTTGGCGGATGAGTTCAGAAAGGGCGGGATCGTCGGGGAGGCAGTAGTGCATCGTCTGTTTGCCATTCCACTCGCGAGTCGTGGACATTACAATCGGGGAGAGGCATCGGAAACGCATTTCTGGTTGAAAGTGTGGAATACGTGGCACGTTGACATCTCTGATCCGTAACTGATGCCGACCGATAGCTAAGATACCTCCGGTTAGCAGTGTATTGGCAAAGTGAGATAGAAAAGCCTCTACCGGGGAGGAAATGTGCCACGTTAAAGTCGATCGGAAATGGATTTGTGCGCCGGTGATACGTCTGCGCTCTGCCATGAGTTGTGAGAAGGTGAAGAGTTTAAAACGTTTCTCTGCAGCAGCGTAGCCTTCGTTGTGTAGAAAGGAGGCGTATTCAGGATCGGATTCGGCAAGGAACCGATAGATAACACCTGCAAGCTGGTAGTTATAGTTGATAGGCAGAGTAATGCCGTCGCCAACATCGGCGAGGATTTTGAGGCGCATTGGGTTGTTTCCTTTAGCCAGCAGTTAGTAAATTATCTTTAGTGTACGGACAGAGATGGTGAGGTGGTATCCGTAAATGAACTGTTTACCTTTGAAATCGAGTGTGGGCATAAGGATTCCTTAAAAAAAGATTATAACATGTCATGTTATAGTATAACATATCATTATTATACTATAAAAACACATAAAATACTATAAAAACGCATATCATAGCATTAATGCATCAATCTCACTTACGCCTATTTTTTATGGGAGTCGTATTGTGAAAGGTATTTGGAGAAAAAAGTATCGGAACATCCGGACGTTCTGAATGAAGTCTAATAAAATATTTGGGTAATTCTATGTTCCTCTAGACCCAGTAGATGCGGTTCAGCAAGTTTAAGGATTCACATTCAAGTTTTACATCCGCAAGTGGGTATGAAATTTTGGTATAAACTATACTCACCCAATTTTCATAGCAATTTTCATAGCAGCCTTCATAGCAACTCTTAGCGAAATCGTTCAAAACCCAAACATGGCGTGGGTTTGTAGCCTTTCGTGAAATCTAATGATTTTTGGGTTTGCTATGAAAACTATGAAATTATTCTGTTGTGTGCGTAAGTTCTATAAATATTTCGGTATTTTTTCAGTCAAAGAAGAATCCAATCCTGAAAATCCTTGAATCCTGAAAATCCTGATTCAGACAATAGAAACCGCCACGAATAGAAAATCCGCGAAGTTCATGTCATCCGCGAGAATCCGCGGTTCAGACAATAAATACCTCCCCAACAACTGATAGCTGACTGCTGATAGCTGATCGCCGTATTAAATCCCCATCCGAAGGGCAACAGCGGCGAGGAGGATCAGCAGGGATACGACTCCCATCAGGCTCGATATGACTGACATCTGGGAACGGAGTGGCTTCACTTCCGGCGGGAGTTCCTCAAGTGTGGGATCTAATGTCTCGATTGCGGCTGCCAGTCGGGGCGCGAAAATCATACTGTGTAGTGCCGTGAGGATAACCAACACGAAGAACAGCACAATTTTTATCAGAAGTGTCCGCATAAAGGCGTTGGAAATCGCCGTGGCAGAGGTAAGATCCACTGCAAAGAAGATATTGACGATACCGGTGAAAAATAGTACACCGATACATCCCCATACGATAGGTTCAAAACGTTTCCCGATTTGCGTCAAAAGTTGGATACGCTGGACAGGTGGCAAACTCTGTTTGAAATGCGGAACGATTACCATTGCTAAAATCAGGTTGCCGCCGACCCATACGACAGCCGCAATTACGTGTAGCCAAAGAATTAAGAGCGAAAATATATCCATTTTTTTATGACTCCTTTTTTTCACGGATGTTGAAAAATCCTAAGGTGTCGGGAATCGGAGTTCCCTCCTACAGAGGATTTGCATCTACGCGTCGTGTGTGTTCTGAAGGTTCTCAATTTCGGTAACAATTGTTTCGGCGCGGGCGATGAATGTATTGCGTTCCCCCGTGGATAACGACACAGGTGCGAATCGGTGGTAATCACACTTTGTGAGAAGGTCAATAAGCTCGTCAAGAATAGGTGCGGAGATTCCGGTGTGCGTGCATACCTCGCGCGCTGTATCAACATTCCGCTGTGATAAGTCGAATGTCCCCTCAAGATACTGATAAAGCACTTGTACAAGTCCATTGGCGAATGCCGTTGCATTTTCTGTGGTGTCGGAATTTGCGAGTGCGGCAAGAGTTTCACGCGCTCGTGAAATGGGTGTTACCGGTTCTGTCTCTGCCTCTTGTGTTTTGTGCTGTCTGAGTCCACTGCCTTTGAGCGTATCCGTTCCTGTCTCGGCGTTTGATCCTCTTCTCGTAGGCATCACAAACCCCGTGCGATACCAGAGATACCCTCCTATTCCCAATGCCACTATCAGAATTGCCAAGAGGATTAACCAGCGTAACCACGCTGAATCACCGGTCTCATCTTCAACTATGTCGCTCGGATTCGGACGCACAGAGATAGGAATCGGTGCCGTCTGTGTCGTTGCGTAAACCGCACGACTCGGATCGAAGTAGGTATACGCAATTGAAGGGATACGTAAGGCACCTCTTTGGGATGGGATCAGGGTGTAGGTGTAAGCCAAACTTGTTGATGTGGAATCTGCAGTAAGATTGGGTTCGTTCACAATAACCCCAGGCATTGGCGGGAGTTTGGGAGCCGTGACCGTTTTCATGTTGCCACGTCCAGAGACCCGGACGGACAGTGTTAAGGGGCTTCCCGCTTCTACCCAGCCGCGTGCGACCTGTGCAGAGATCTGATATGCGCCGATTGCACCGCTGAAGTGCTGTGGTCTACCAACCTCCGGTAACGGTTGAACTGTCAACTTCAGTAGTTCCGTTTTCAGCGTTTTGCGACCGTTGCGCAGTGGAAGAACGAGTTTCGCGGGTTCAATTACGATCTGTCCTGTTTTCTGTGGGTATAACTGGCGGACGTGTTCTTCAACCCAAAACGTCTTTCCGCGGATCTGCCGTGTTTGAGACGGAAGCGTTGAGATTTCTTCAACTCGAAAATCGGTAAGCGATGGGAGTAAAGGAATTGGGGACGCTCGCGTCGGGAGCACGGCTGTATAAAGGTAGCGGAATGTGTACGTTAAGGGTGCGTTGAGATACGGTTCGGGCGTATCGACCTCTGCTTCAACTTGGTGAATGGCGTTGGTTGAGACATCTACGTGTGTGTCGGTCCCGCTCACTCGAATCGAACCCGGATTTGCGAAATACGGCGTCCCCTGATATGCAAAACGGATATCGGAGAGTGTAAAGTCGCCGATGGCTTGCGGAATCAATTCATAAGCCCACGCCATAGAAACCGCAATTTTATCTGCTTCTAACCGTGGTGTGGTTTCGGAATGCAGTGGCACTGCAAGGAATGCCGGTAGGAAATTGAACTGGGGTACCTCAATATGCTTGATGAAGGTCTCCCCGGAAATTGTGAGGTCCAACCTCGCTTTTTCTCCGAATTGGATGTGACGAGGACTCACCACGGCGGCAACATTGATAACTGGCTGTGCGGACTCACGCTCCGCTATTCCTTGAGCGGTGGCGAGAATTGGAAAAAGCATCAAGAGGAGACACACGAATACCGCTGCAGAGATTTGGGTGAGTCGTTTACCAATCTTTTTCACGCCGATATCCACTTTTACGCTGTTGTTGTAGTAATTTTTGCCGTAACCTGTTTTCATTCTCACTAAAACGTTCTAAGAGCCGAAGTGCTTCCGCTTTGCCAGTATCGTTCGGCTCCGTTTTCGGTGCAGTCGTTCTATTCGCCTGCTGTTGTGCGAGGTCTTCCTGCTGTTTTAAGAGTTGAAGTGCAAGTGCGAGGTTATGTTGTGCATCGGCATCTTGCGGGTCCAAGCGGAGTGTCTGTTTGTAAGATGTAATTGCACTCGTGAGGTCACCGACTTTAAATTGGGCGTTTCCTAAATTATACAAAATGCTTGATCGACTGAGGATATCTTCAGTCTGTTCGGAATGCCTTGAGAGTGCTACCTGAAATGTTCGTACGGCTTCTCGAAACTTATCCTGTCTATAGAGTGTAGTCCCTAAGTTATAGGGTGCAATGGGATTGTCAGGTTTGTCAAGTGCTGCTTGTTGGAAAGCGATTTGTGCTTCGCCGTAACTTCCGCGCGAATACGCCTCGTTTCCGGCTTTCATGGCGCGGTTCCAACCGCCTATCCATCCGATGAGGGCAAAAACGAAAATAGTCATAAACAAGCAATAGAACATCTTGTTCAACATGGTTTTATTGTAGCAGATATTTTTAGGTATTTGCAAGCAATTGCGAAAGTCAGCAAGAGTGTTTTTGCTGGGGTGTTTCCTTCCTCCTGCCGGAGAAAAATGAAATGGGAGTGCAAAAAGAAAGGCGAATTGTCGAACAGGGTCGTCCGACAATTCGCCACGAGCAAGGACGTGCTTGGAAACACGCCCATAAAAATAGCACAGAATTACTATTGCCGTTTGATGTCTGCCCAGATTGTTGTCAATTTTCCAGCGGGTTCAACGGAGACCACGATATCTGCGATATCATCGAAGAAGTCCTGCTTACTCTGTAGCTCTTTGGGATAGATGGTAACGGCATCGTGCGTTGCATCGTCAAAGTGCAAGTTGAGATATGCAGCACCACCGGATTCACCACACCGGTAAAGCAGCACATTGGCACCTTTTTGCAAATCAACTTCAACGGTGTGAAGAATCGTTTGATTCTTGCCCGTCCACCTGGTATTGTTGTACCATTTTTCACCGTTAATCCAGATCTGTGCCCAATCATCGTGTGCTGGGGACATCACGGCTTGCATATCGCTCGGTGAATCGATAACGAGCATAGCATAGGTATCGATGTTATCAGCCGGACCATCCCGGTTCATATTGTGGTCGTCGGCAACGGTAAGTTCAAAGACCGTCCAGGCACGATCGCCACCGTGATCGTCGCCCCATTCCATATCGATGTCTTGGGTCATGAGCAGACCTTCCAGGGTTGAAAGCGATACCTGATTCAGTTTACCGCCGCTTCCTTCCTCGATGAGGTCCATCGAACCGGAAACTTGGAAGGTGCCATTGTTTTCATAGTTTCCCTCGGGACCGTACCACAGACTGATCCACGTCTCTACAGCACTATCATCTTGTCTAAGGTTGTCACCATTGGGTTCCGGATCTTCTAAGAGCATGTCTTCCGCCAAGGGACCGCCGGTGATCGCGTTCGCTTGTGCGAATACAAGTTGTGAACCACTGATAATGAGTGTGAATACAATCGCGATTGCGAGTGTAAGAGTATAAAATCTTTTCATTCTATATCCCATATCCTTTTTTAGAGATTAAAAACTAAAGTGATTAGGTGCACCCCATGGCGCCTCCTAATATACTTTAACAGGTTATAAACGCTGAAATTGCGTTCGAGATTACAATTTAAATTATTATAACACCTGGATATAAATTTGTCAAGAAAGTTATGGAACAATAGTGGGTTTTCTATTAACTAAGGTTTCAATACACGAGCGGTCCCAGATTTATCGACCAAGTAAGCAATACCGTCACCTTCAGATATACCTAAGAGAACTCTTGCGTTTCCATCAGGCGCGAAAAGTGAGAGGACCCCGCCGCCCTCATTCACCATGAGAGACGCACCGGTTTTCTCCTTTGATCCCTGCGTTGTCACAACGCCGTTACCCTCCGCAACCAAAAGCGAAGCCGCACCCACTCCCTTTGGACCATAAGTTACCACACGCCCACCATTTCTGTCCCAAGAGATATGCACTCGAGGATCCGTATCATCACCCATGACTCTTATATCCTGACGCACAATTAACTCTCCAACCCTCAGTTTATCAATTGATTCATATCCAAATTGTGCTTCTGTATTGTTGCTCATGTTCCCCAACATAAAACCAGCGAGGGTCAGCAATCCCCCTAAAAACATATATTTCAACTTTTCACGCACTTTCAGTTTCATTGAACTCTCCTTGTCAAAAGGCTTGTGAGATTAGGGAGAGTATAGCATAGTGTATGGCTTGTGTCAATTGTTGTGGTTACGGCATTAGGGCAGTTCAGTTTTCGACTTTCTGTCGGTTCTATGGGATAAATCGCTATCCGGAGGTAGCGCCTACAGCAAGAGATCGGGATTCGGAGATCCCTCCTACGGGGCTTTTCAGAAGGCGGTTAGAGAAAAAGGCAAGAAAAAGCCCTCGTCTGAAAATGGCAGACAAGGGCTTATATTTCCTACTCATTCCGCTTAATATCTGCCCAGGTGCTTGTCAACTTTCCAGCAGGATCGACTGCAAGAGCACGAGAGGCTTCGCTGAAGAAACTTTTCTGGTCTTTCGCCTTTTCTGGATAGATTTTGCAGAGCCTGTGCGTGTCTGAGTCAAAGTGCAAGTTGAGGTATGCGGCACCGCCGGATTCACCACACCGGTAAAGCACAACATTCCCGCCTTTCACCAAGTCGACTTCAATGTTGTAGTGCACTATCTGTGCGCCCCCTGTCCAGGTCCGGTCGTTGTACCACTTTTCACCATTGACCCAAATCTGTGCCCAATCGTCGTGTGCCGGAGAAAAGATGGATTTCATATCTTTGGGCGCCTCAATCACACACATCACATACGTATCAATGTTATCGGCGGGACCATCTCTATTCATATTATCTTGATTTGCGACTTCAAGTTCAAAGACATCCCACTCTCGGGTACCGCCGTGCTTCTTAGCCCATTCCATTTTAACGGTCTGCGTCATTTTCAAACCTTCGATCGTCGAAAGTTTGGGTTCCGTCAGTTTGCCCTTGGTGCCTTCGTCGATCAAGTCTCTCTGTCCGGAAACTTGGAAGCTTCCATTGTTTTCGTAGTTGCCATCGGGCCCGTACCACAGACTGATCCAATCTTTAACATCAGCGTGGTTCTCGGCCAACCCTGCGCCATTTTCGACATCGGCCTCCTGGCGCCAATCTTTCTCCGGTATCGGACCGCCTTTGACATTGACTTTATGCTTCTGGGCAAACGCAAGCTGAGAACCGCTCACAACCAGTGCGAACATAATTGCTATTGCAAGCGTAAACTGGTACACTCTTTTCATTTTTGTCTCCTCCATAGTGAATAAGTCGTTAAGAGTATTCGGTTAAACTACAATATAACCTAAATTCATTGGTAGGCTATGTAACGTTGAAGCAGGACAACATTATAGTAAAGCCGAAAAATAAATCGACATTTCAATAAAAACAAACGTTCCCTACCGCTGGCGAGGTTTCCTAACCTCGCCCGTTCACAATGTCCACTTAATTGTAAACTTTACTATACAATGTGGTAACATAACATTTTTTGCAAAATTTGTCAAGAAAATGTAAAAAAATATGGCGGATTGTAGCACCAGATAGTGTTACAATCCGCCTTATGTAAGAATAGGTTAGAAAACACGCCTATAGAAACGGTGAAGTGTTCTATTTGCGTTTAAGGTCTGCCCACGTTGTTGCCAATTTCCCGACCGGGTCCACGGCGAGAACGCTCTTAATTTCATCGAAGAAACTCTTCTTGTCCTTTGCTTTGTCTGGGTAGATATCGACTGCCCTATGCGTTTTATCGTCGAAATGCAGGTTCATATACGCATGTCCGCCGGATTCACCACACCGATAAACGACGATATTTGAACCTTTCACCAAGTCAACTTCGATATTGAAATCAACTTGCTGGGCGGCACCCGTCCAACGAGAATTGTTGTACCACTTTTCGCCGTTAATCCAGATCTGTGCGTGGTCATCATGCGCTGGCGACATCACAGATGTCATGTCTTCGGGCGCGTCGATAACGCAGATCGCATACGTATCAATGTTGTCAATGGGACCGTCGCGGTTCATGTGGTGTGCATCCGCTGGATCGAGTTCAAAGACTGTCCAGTCTCGGGGACCGCCGTGCTTTTTATCCCAACCCATTTTAAGGGTCTGCGTCAGTTTCAAACCTTCAACCGTCGAAAGTTCGGGTTCCGTCAGCTTACCATTGGTGCCTTCATCGATAAGGTCTCTCTTCCCCGAAACTTGGAAACTTCCATTGTTTTCATAGTTTCCATCGGGACCATACCACTTCGTGATCCAGTTTTTGTTGTCCGAGTGGTCTTCATTGAGTTCCCCAGCTGGATCCTTTAACCAATCTCCCTCTTTTAAAGGACCACCTTTAATATTAACTTTCCCTTGCGCGAATGCAAGGTCGGAGATGCTCACAACCAGCGCGAACATAATCGCTATCGCGAGTGTGAATTGATAAAACTTTTTCATTGGAAATTTGCCTCCTTATAGATAGCAATTCGCAAGGCGGTAGCAAATTATGGAAATCTGCATGTTCCGCCAAAGGTGACGGCGAATCCAAATGTAATCTGGATTCACCAAGAAATTAACACGTTGCTACCTATTGTAAATTATTAACGAAAATTTGTCAAGTGTCAATTGTCTGAAGGGCAGGACTATTTAGTTCTCTGAAATTTTGGATTTTCGGTCCCCGCGGATCCTCTGTAGGAGGGAACTCCGATTCCCGACTTTTCCGATAAATTGGGTAAAATCCTTAAAACTGAATAGCCGTGGTCTGAAGGGTGTGTAAATATTTTGTCAAAGGTCCTCTCACGTTGGAAAGTACAGGCATCGTAGGGGCGAGATCCCCTCGCCCGTTTTCCTACAGAAGAGACAACGATCCAGCGCGGTTAGGGACCACGCCTATCACAAATTATGGATAGGCATCTAAAGCAGACTGCCACTTGGTGAGTTGCGAGACGCGCTGTTGCGTATCCGTCGGTATTTCAAGGGGTCTGCCACGAGTATCAACCACCAATCCGACAACACCCCCTATCACCTCTGCTTCGACAGGATGTCCATTCCCGGCACCGACATCGAACCGCCGTGATGGCTGGAGTTGCAGTGTCGCCTTTTCACCTAACGGGAGCGGATAGCGTCGGAGTTCGCCGTAGGGGATATCCTCAGTGATAGGTGGGTTGCCTGGGATGCTAACTTCTATCGAAAGACACGTTTCACCTACCTTTGCAGCACCGATCGGAGCGATAGTCGTGCCTAAATGGATAAGACAATCCCGTTCAAAGACATGCGTCGCGGCTTCAGGGTTGACCTGCGCCAAGACACCAAGCTGTGGCATCATGAAAATGCTATCCACGGCGAGGTGGGTTATGCCCTCAGGTTGAAAGGCGTCTATCATCATGAGCATGGCTTGCTGCCGCCGGGGTGCATGCGATAAAACACCCCCACTCCCGACAAGCATATCCAAGGAGAGCATGTCTACAAGGGTTTGACCGCTTTCCGCCTGATCGAAAGCTTCAGAAATCGTCCGTTGTTGCTGGACACCGCGCAATTCAACGGCGAGTTGTTTGTGCTGTTCAAAAGCGAGTCGGAGTGCCTCACGTGCAATCGCTTGTTCGAGAATCAGTTCTTGTAAGGTTTGGGGAATAGTGGTTGGGCGAATCATTTTGTTTTTGATTCGGTTGCGGAGGTCGCCGACCTCAATATCAAAAGGCACCCAACGCAGGACGTTTTCTAAACCGGCTTCAGCGAGAACATTGGAGACACTATAACTCATGCCGAGATTGGCACTCACAGTGCGGTTAAAGATAGATTCGCCTTCTCTGTTCTTAAAGACAGAAAACACATCCGTCGTTGCCCCACCGATGTCAACACCGACGACTTCAATGTCTTGTTGTGCGGAGACTGTTTGAATGATCTCTCCGACTGCACCGGGTGTCGGCATAATCGGTGCATCTGTCCAGTCGATGAGTTTTCTGTAACCCGGAGCGTGTGCCATGACGTGTTCGAGGAATTGGTCCTGAATTTTGTGGCGCGTCGGCATGAGGTTTTCACGCTCTAAAACCGGACGGAGGTTATCTACGATCTCCAATGCCATTACGCCTTGCAGACGTTCTTCAATCGATTCGCGAGCGTCTATGTTCCCGGCATAGATGAGCGGAAGTTCATAAGCAACACCCAAGCGGGGTCTCGGACGCGCAGCAGCGATAATCTCAGCCAATTCAACGACGTGTGAGGTCGTCCCGCCATCAATACCACCGGATAGGAGCAGCATATCGGGACGTAGATGCCGGATACGTTCGATTTTTTCGTGTGGAAGGCGTTTATCGTTGGAAGCGATGACATCCATAACGATTGCACCCGCTCCGAGGGCGGCGCGCTCCGCACTTTCTGCAGTCAGATTGCGGACGACACCCGCGACCATCATCTGAAGTCCACCACCGGCACTGCTCGTTGATATGTAGATGTCGACCCCTTCATCTCCGCGTTGTGGTTTGAGGATTACACCGTCGTTGAGAAGTTTGCGTCCTGCGAGTTCTTCAACTTCGGTGATGGCATTGATAACGCCTGCCGTTACATCCTCGACAGGCGCTTCAACCGTCGTCGGTGCCTCACCCCGTACGATGAGTTGGTATTCTTCACCCCTTTTTTCAATTAGAATTGCTTTCGTCGTTGTGCTACCACAATCAGTAGCCAGGATAGAGCGGATGTCCTCCGCTGGTTTGTTCATAATAGACTTTGTCTCCGTCTTAAGTTTCTCAATTTAACAGGACTTACGCACAGAGGTGATAAAGGGGTTCCCCACTCCCAACAGATAGCCCCCGTGAAGACACTTTTTTAAGAAAATACACGGTTTGTAGTAGCGCAATTCATTGCGCCAGTCCTATTAATAGCCTAATTGGCGCAGATATTCGCGGTTCACCGTCATGCGTTCGAGGTCCGAACGTTCCTCAAGTTGCCCAGGGCATGCGGTAACCCAGCGGTCATAGTCGAGTTCCTCGAGTGTCGACATGATACCAGGGAAATCCATGACAGTGCCAGCACCGACATCCACCCAGTCTACATCGTACGAGTTGCCATCTCCACCCGTGTAGCCCGCATAATCCTGAAGATGGACATAGACGAGGACATCGCTATAACGTCGAATGGATTCAATCGGATCGTACCCCCAGAGCGCGGAATGTGATACATCTATGCACAATTTACACTTTCGGAGGAGACTCATATATTTTGCCCAGTCGTCGATCGAGTCCACCGTCGTATTGGTATGGATATGATAACAGACATCCAAACCGTATTGTGCGGCGTACTCTGCCCACGCTTCGGAGACATCAGCGAGTGCGGCGAGATCTGAATTATTCACGGGACGGTCTTGCGGTTTTCCGGCGCCCATGAACATGAAACAATCGGCTTCAACTTCTGCTGCGAAGTCAATACGCCGTTTGTTGAGTTCCATCTGCTCCGTGTCTTGGTCAATCGGAAGTCCGCGTGCTGTTACGGCGGCGACAGGTAAATCCGCATTGTTGCATACTTGTCGAATGTGTTGTGGCGTGCCTACCCAGTCCAAGGATTGCCGCATCTCCCAACCGTCCCATCCGGCATCCTTCAGTTGCGTCAACAATTCCTCAAAATCTGGTGTCTGCCAACGTAATGTACTATATCCAAATTTGAAACCCATAGTGTTTCCTCCTCTCCGTTTGGATTCGGATGCTGTCCACGGACCTTCAGAAGGCACAATAGACAGCATCGTCTCACTTTACTTGAAATACGCGAGAAGCGCGATAATTGCGGACCCTATCGCCGCTAAAACAGCGATTTTACCCCACAGCGAGGCATCTGACTCTTGTCTACCCTCAAGTTTGCCCCGGATCCATCCTAAACCGATCTGGAGCTCGCTGAGAGAGGCGCGGATGTCCGTAAACTGATCATCCGTTTTATTCTTCCACTTTTCGGTGCGTTCTATCCAGTCATCAGTGCGCTCCATCCAAGTTAAAACACGGTCGCGGAATTCAGCATCGTTCATAAGAGTTGATCCTTCGTTTTGATGGCAGATTCATATCCGCCTCTGTTTTCCAACCTACCCAAACATATTATAGCACATTTCAAAATAAATTGCTTGATATAAACGTTCATTTTTGCTAAACTATCTCCGTAAAATTTAGGGACTTTGAAATACTCATTTTAAGGAGAAAGTATGGATAAAGTGAAACTCGGTTTTATCGGAACCGGTGGTATGGCGGGCGCACACATGCGCAATCTCAAAGACGACTTTGAGGACGTTGAATTTTGTGCCATGTGCGACATCTCGGAAGACCGAGCAAAAGAGCGTGCCGAAGAATTCGGTGGCAACGCTTACAGCGACTACCGTGTCATGTACGACAAAGAGGAATTGGACGCCGTCTATATCTGTACGCCGCCTTTTGCACACGGTGAACAGGAACGCATCGCTTGTGAAAAAGGCATCGCGATGTTTATCGAGAAGCCGATCCATTCCGAATTAGAACCGGCGATTATCATCAATGAATACGTTGAACAGAGCGGCGTGATTACGAGTGTTGGGTATCACTGGCGTTACGGCGGAAACGCACAGAACGCGAAAGCGATGCTTGAAGCACAACCGCAAATTCTCGGCGCACTCGGATATTGGATGGGTGGGATGCCCGGTACACCGTGGTGGCGTGTCCGCGCAGAATCTGGTGGGCAGCACGTCGAACAGACAACGCACATCTTCGATTTGGCACGGTTTCTCGTCGGTAGCGATGGAAAGACCGTCCACGGCGTTGCCGCAAGCGGTAGTATGACGCATATTGAGAACTATGACATAGATGATATCAGCATGGTGAACATTGAGTTTAAGAACGGTGCTGTTGCGAATATCGTCTCGGCGTGTGCTATGGAAGGTTTCGGTCGCGTACATCTTGAAGTCTTCACGCGGGGGCTTGTTGTCAACGTCGGTGGTTCAAACGAAGTGAACCGAGGTGGAGAAACGGAACCGCTCTCGAATGAAGGCGGACAGGATAGGGATCGCGTCTTTATTGATGCTGTGAAGAGTGGAGACACCTCCAAAATCCTATCACCTTATAGCGATGCATTAGAGACACTCCGCATTATGCTCGCAGCGAGTACTTCCTTCCGTACGGGTAAGGCAGTAGACCTGTAGAAAAGTTGCCACGGCACGACGGAGCGTGCTTATTTGGTATTGGGCGAGGCAACCTCGCCCCTACAAAGAAAGAGAGAATTATGCCAATTAATCAATCCATCTGTTTTGGCGGTTTCAGCCGGGGCAGAGATCCAATAGACGTCATCAAGAAAGCCGCTGAAATCGGTTATAAATCCGTTGAGATGCTACCCGCAGAATACTGGGCGGTCGTTCAGGACCATGGGATGCGCGTCGGTATTATCGTAGGACACGCTTCACTTCCCTCAGGATTAAACGATCCCAGCAACCACGACCGGATTGAAGATGAAATCCTCAAGAACATTGACATCGCGGCGGCAAACGACATCCCCGGACTCATCTGTTTCTCTGGAAACCGAGAAGGCAGATCCGATGAAGAGGGACGCGATAACACAATAGCAGGCTTGTCGCGCGTCACTAAATATGCCGAAGAGAAAGGTATCAACCTCTGCGTCGAGCTGCTCAATAGTAAAGTCAACCATCCAGATTATCAATGCGATAAGACGGAGTGGGGTGTTGAGGTCTGCAAAGGGGTCGGTTCACCCCGAGCACAACTGCTTTACGACATCTACCACATGCAGATCATGGAAGGCGACCTGATCCGTAACATCACGGATTATAGTGACTATATCGGACACTACCATACCGCAGGTAACCCCGGACGGCATGACCTCGATGACGAGCAGGAGATTTACTATCCTGCCGTGATGCGTGCTATCGTCAACACCGGATACGAACTCTATGTCGGACATGAATTCGGTCCCAAAGGCGATGCGTTCGATGCGATGCAACACGCTTTTGATGTGTGTAACGTCTAAACACGGTTATACGAATTGTAGGGGTAGGTCTCGTGCCTACCCTATTTTTTTAGTATCAAAACGTGGATTCAATGCTATAATTTATCTATAGTTATTAGGCACGTTTTGTTTGCGTAGCGGATTTTACTATAAAGGATACTGCACATTGCCCATATAAACGAGTAACTCAAAATACACAATTCTGAAGCAATCACCCACCAATAAATTTCGGGTGAAATTGGATGTGAACTATGGCAATTGAAAATGGAACGACCACCTAAAACCGATAGTGGTTAAAGGAGGAATTTAAAATGCGGAACGGAAGTAAGGGGTTACTTTTCGCCTGTATCGTTTTTGTTGCGTTGAGTTCTATCGCTGTTGCGAATCTTCAAAAGGGGTTACTCGGATATTGGGCACTTGATGAGGCGGACGGGAAAACTGCTGCGGATTCGAGCGGGAATGGGAACGATGCAACGCTTCAAGGAAATGGTGTCAAGTGGAAACCGAACGGTGGCAGACTCGGCGGTGCCTTGGAATTTGATGGCAGTGGCGATGCCGCTGAAGACGAAAACGGCGCAGACTATATCAACGGGCTCACTGCTATCACAGTTGCGGTTTGGGTGAAGTCCGCTGAAACTCCATCTGATCGAGGGTTCATTGATGGACGCGATCCGGGTGGCGACGATACTGTCCTCTCGTTGCGATATGATGCCGCGGGTTTTGAAGCCGGTGGTAAAGATCTTGTTAAGGCTGGAATTACCACAACAGGCGGGATTCAGCGACTTGAGACTTCAAGTGACGTACAAACGAAGTCATGGCAACACTTCGCCTTGACGTGGAGCAGTGGCAACGAACTCGCACTCTACATCGATGGTGAACTCGATACACCGACTTTTAACAGTCCAGCGACGAAAGGGAAGTTGACGGACGCCACCAAATTGGTCATAGGCAAAGGCGAAAAGGACCAAGGGCGTTCATGGAATGGACTCATTGACGATGTACGCATCTACGATAGAGTCTTGGATGATGCCGAGATTGCAGACCTTGCGGCGGGTGAACTTTCGGTTGAAGCAAGTGGAAAGTTGGCAACCGTTTGGGGACATCTCAAGCAAAAGTGAGAGACTTGTCGTTTACAGAACCTTAATATGCCTCTTTTTCACACTCTATTCCCTAACGGGATAAGGGGAACACTTCACATTTACCATGACCGCTGAACAGCAAGCCAGACGCAATATAGACAATATGCTCGAGGAAGCTGGATGGCAGATTCAAAATCACGCCGAATATGATCCAGGTGCTGCGTTTGGTGTCGCTGTTCGCGAATATCCATTGAGGGCAGATCAGAGGGCTGATTACCTCCTGTTTATCAATGGAACCGCAGTTGGTGTTATAGAAGCCAAACCAGAAGGGACAACGCTCAGTGGAGCACTCCAACAGGCAGAACGGTATCGGGCGAGTTTGCCGGATGACTTACGTCGTCTTTCCCAATTCCCGTTTTCCTACGCGTCAACAGGAGCCGAGACTTATTTTCGAGATGTTCGGGATCCCGACTCTCGTTCGCGGCAGATCTTTGCGTTTCACACACCTAATTCTCTCTTGGGGCAAGGTAATGAATTAACGACGCTTCGGGAAAATCTCAGAACCAATTTATCTACGTTAGAGAGAGGAAACTTATGGGATTGCCAATTTGAGGCAATCACCAACCTTGAAGCATCTTTGAAGGAAGCGCGCCCACGCGCCTTAATCCAGATGGCAACTGGTAGTGGAAAAACCTACGCTGCTGTGAGTGCTGTTTACCGACTCATCAAATTTGCTAAGGTCAAGCGGATCCTTTTTCTCGTAGACCGGCGGAACCTCGGTAGGCAGGCTCTTCGCGAGTTTCAGGCTTACACACCTCCCGATGACAATTCAAAATTCACGGAACTCTACAACGTTCAACACCTCGCCAGCAACACAATTGATCCGGTAAGTCAGGTCTGTATTACGACACTCCAACGTCTTTATTCTATGCTGAAAGGCGATCCTGACTATGAAACGGAAGCAGAAGAGGTTTCCGATTTTGAAAATGGAGAAGGACAAACACCAGAAGTCATCTATAATCCATCAATTCCTATTGATACCTTTGACGTTATTATCGTTGATGAATGTCATCGTTCCATCTACGGCAAATGGCGACAGGTGTTGGAATACTTTGATGCTTTCATTATCGGGCTAACTGCAACCCCATATAGACAAACGCTCGGCTTTTTTGACCACAATCTCGTTTCTGAATATCGCCATGAACAAGCTGTAGAGGACAACGTAAACGTAGGTTATTACGTCTATCAAATTCAAACCGAAATTACACAAAGCGGGAGCGCAATTGAGGCGGGTAGTTATGTCGCAAGACGAGATCAGCAAAGCCGGAGGATTAACTGGGATGAGTTAGATGCTGATGTTGAATATACAGAAACACAATTGGATCGGGACGTCGTTGCTATAGATCAAATTCGCACAGTTATTCAGACTTTTAAGGAAAAACTTTTCACAGAACTCTTTCCGGGTAGGAGAATTGTGCCTAAAACGCTTATCTTTGCGAAAGATGACTCCCACGCCGAGGATATTGTTCATATTGTCCGAGATGTATTCGCCGGAAGAGACGAATTCTGTCAAAAGATTACCTACCAGAGCGATAGACCGGAAGAACTTATCGCACAATTCCGCAATGATCCGATTTTCCGAATTGCTGTGAGCGTTGACATGATTTCCACCGGCACCGACATTAAACCGCTCGAGTGTTTGGTCTTCATGCGTGCTGTTCGATCCAGCGGATACTTTGAACAGATGAAGGGGCGCGGTGTGCGGACTATCAATACAGACGACCTACGTGCCGTCACCGGCGACGCGACTGCCAAAACACACTTTATCATTGTTGATGCTGTTGGGGTCTGCGACTCAGTACAAACCGATTCACAATCGCTTCCAGGCGATCTACCCTCTGGTGAATCCCGCGAATCCAATGAAACGGATAGAGACCAGATAATAGATGGAATTAGTGAAGATCGAGTTATTGGGACCGGATTTGACGATCAAAGTTCCACACAATCAACAGAAGTCATCCACACCTTTAAACGGTTTATTGACCAAAATGTAGATGAATTGTCAGTGTTACAAATCCTGCGTAACCGCCCAGAGGCAGAAGGTTCGCTCAATGAAGAAGGCTTAATTGCGTTGGAAGAAGCATTACAACAGTACTCAAACGCACTGTCTTGTAAAGCTTTATGGTTTGCCTACCAACGAAGATATCCGAACCGTGTTCAAGGCGACGTTGAGCGGCGCACAGACCTCATATCCCTCATTCGGTTTGCCATGGGCGAAAGCAATTTCCTTGAACCTTTCAGTGTGACTGTCAAACGAAAGTTTGAAGAATGGTTAGAGGGTAGATACTTTACTTCAGAACAATTGGAATGGCTTAAACTGATACGAGACCATATTACGACTTCGCTTGACATTCGGATGGGTGATTTTGAGTACACTCCTTTCGCGGAACTCGGAAACGGCGCGAGGGTTTATCAACTTTTCGGCGATGATTTAAACGAGATACTAAAGGATCTCACAGAGAAATTGGTTTCCTAATTACCTTGGTTATTGGAGTCTGTCTGTTTACGACTACTTTTTTTTAAGAGCGATCTCTGCTCGCGATAGAAAAAACGGTTGCCTGCTAACCAAATTTATGTTAAACTCATTAATAAAGATTCACCAATTATGTAGTAATGGTTTTGTTTCACTTTTAAAACATACAAAAGAGAGATTCGTAAATGCCAACTCCTAAACAGGTTTTTGATAACCCTTTACAGTACTTGAATTTTCTACAATCCGCTAATTTTGAAGGACAATTCTTCGATTGGAAAGAAGCTCGAGTCAACAACCCAAATCAGATTAGCACATTGAAAAGGCAGATTAAGGAGGGTATTTCTGCCTTCGCGAATAGCAATAGAGAAGGCGGACTTATAGTGCTCGGTATCGCTGATGGTGGAATTATCAAAGGTACACAACATATTGACGAAATAACAATGAACAATATTCTACAAGTCACGCGTGATTTGAAAAACCACGCGACACAGACGCGAGAAGTAGATATGGAGGATTTGAAAGGAAATCGATTGTATCTTCTTTACACACCGTGGATACCAAATGCAATTTGCGAGACAATAGAAAATTTTCCAAAAGGATGGAAAAGGGTTGGTCCACAGAATCTTCCATTGATTGATCAAGACCGGGACCAACTTAAACGAGATAAAGGAATAGTTGATTTTGAGATATCCTACTGCTGCGTCTATGATCCAGACGAGCTTGACAACAATGTGATTGCAGAGGTTAAAAAAGCCCTTATTGAGGATAGAGGAGCGCGTTATGATCTCAACACTCAAGAAATGCTTGCAAATATAGGTGCCATCAGGAAAGAAAATGATAAATACTTTTTTACCAACGCTGGCTATCTGTTTTTCGCTTCAAATCCTCGCAAACGTTTTGAATGCGCGTTTGTGAGGGTTTTACACTATGGCACATCCTCTGAAGATACGGAAAACCTTGCGGAGACCACCTTTGATAGGGATTTTGAAGGACCTCTTTCAAACATCATTCGTGACCTTCGCGGCTTTTTAAGAGACACTTCGGTCTTTCAAACCTCCTACGAAGGAGAAAATGACAGCGAATCCACTAATGAACCTGAATATCCTTTCATAGCAGTTGATGAAGCACTCGTAAATGCCATTATTCACAGAGAATATGCTGTCTCTACACCGATATTCTGTACCGTTTATAAAGATAAGTTGGTGGTGAAAAATCCAGGAAATATCCTCCAACAGGTTCCGCAGAGTTTCAGCTTAGCAGAGATCACTCTTGAATCTTTACCGAGGAACCCCAAACTTGTTGAGTGGATGCGTCTCATGAAAGACGAGGCGGGGACAATTTTTGTGCGGGCGTTGAGTGAAGGCACACGAAGAATGCGTGAAGAGATGGAACATATCGGATTACCAGCTCCGTACTATGAAACAGGTATGAACACTGCTGTCACACTTTACAATCATTCAAAGCATTCGACAACTGATTAGCGTCACATATTGGTGGTTCACAATCGCATCTATGCTCGGACAAGAGTTAAACCTAGCAATTTAAATAATACGCTATGTTCCATTGATGAACATCTAGCGAAAATAAAATAATATCAATGTAACCTGACTTACAGCGTAGGATCCCTTGGGTCAAAGTCTGCACTTCATCGGACGACCTCCAATCAAGTTAATGTTATCTCACAAATTGACGTGAAAGGTTTTCCTTACTAAAGCGAAAATAATCGGCTCGAGAAATTACCGAAAACACACAAAAGCTACTTTTGCTAACTGTAGACTCATTCTAGCAAGATATGTATAGGATCATTAGTTGCACGAGGAATTGCACACTAAAAAAGAGGTGCCGCAAATGCCAACCCCTAAAGAAATATTTGATAATCCTTTACAATATCTAGATTTCCTTCAGTCTGACGGTTTTGAAGGACAGTGTTTTGATCGGAAAGAAGTTCGGACAGAAACCAATAGACAAATTAAAACGCTAAAAGAAAACATTACAAAGTGTATCTCCGCTTTTGCGAATAGTAACAGAGCAGGAGGCCTTTTGGTACTCGGTATTGCTGACGACGGAACTCTCAAAGGTGTCCAGCATGTTAATGAAAAAATGATGAACGGCATCATTCAAGTAAAACGGGATTTAAAGGACCACGCAACCCAGACACAAAATGTAGACCTACCATACTCGGGTGGAAAGCGATTACACCTCCTTTACACACCGTGGACTCCGAATGCGATTTGTGAGACGGTGGAGGCTTTTCCAAGAGCGTGGGAAAGATCCAACGCCCAATGTTTTCCCCTCAGTGAACAATATCGAGAACAACTTAAACGGGACAAAAAGATAGTTGACTTTGAAATGTCTTTCTGCTGCCCTTACGATTCGGATGAACTTGACAACGATATAGTAGTAGAATTTAAGAAAGCCTTTATAAAAGAGAGAGGTGCACAGTACGATCTCAGTACTGAAGAAGTTCTCGCGAACATAGGTGCTATTGTTAAAGAAAATGATAGATACTCCTTTACTAATGCGGGTTATCTGTTTTTCGCTTCAAACCCTCGCAAGCGTATTGCGAGTGCTTTTGTGAGAGTATTGCGTTATGATGTTCCTGCTGAAGATCTAAAAAATCGTGGGGGCACAACATTGGATAAGGAATTTGATGGACCGCTGCCAAATATCATTCGTAATTTCCGGACTTTTTTAAAAGACTCTGCCCTCTTTCGCACTTTCTCAAAACGGAACCCTGATGGGGGATTCACTGATGAACCTGAATACCCTTTTATAGCAGTTGATGAAGCACTTGTAAATGCTATTATTCACAGAGAATATGCTGTCACTACTCCAATTTATTGTATTGTTTATAAAGATAAATTGGAAATACAAAATCCGGGGAACATCCCTCAACAGGTGCCGCGTTCTTTCAGCCTTGATAAAACTATTCTTGATACCGTGCCTCGTAATCCAAAAATTGTTGAATGGATGCACCGCCTAAAAGATGAACGAGGCGACAATTTTGTGCATGCGTTGAGTGAAGGCACGAGACGTATGTATGAAGAGATGGAAAAACTTGAACTACCCCCTCCGCACTACCGGACCGATCAATATACCACAGTCACACTTTGCAGTAAATTTGATGAGCGCTTGGAAAAGTACGCTGTAAAAGCAGTCATAGAAACAGAAGAATACGCTAACCTTTTTCAACTTGAACAGTCAAACGGTTATACGTCACGCAGCGACTTCAAAGATCTCAGAAGAAGTATTCTCTGGGCTATTAAAAACGCTCTCCTAAACCATGAATGGTTTATAGATCGTTTATCCTTTGGTAGGATTGTAGCTCACAGAAAAGGTTACTCCTTACCTTTATCTCCGCAAGTTGAAAAGATAACTCGGATATATCCTGCGTATGAATTGCAGGTTCGACAGTACGCCGAGAATCTCTATCTATGTGTTGATTACAAAGCAGAACTTAAAAATATTCTTGCAATAGATAGATTATTACTGCACTTTAGCATCAATAAGCTAATATCCAAACATGCTGTAGGTCTTTATGATGGACAGTGGGAACGCGGGAAAATTTTGGAAATTGATTCTGAAACAACTAAATTAGAGCTTTTTGATTTGGGTGCTGAAATTTATTTACCTAATAACAAAGTAATTCCATCTTTGGGAAAAGTTCAAATAATGCAGATATTGAAAGAGCAAAATATTACTCATAATCTTGATGAGAAGATAAAGGAACATGCTTTAGTTTCAGATAGGAATGCAGCAAAGATTCGATCAGAAAGAACTCTCAGAATTGTCCAACATCTTGCTGATGAAGTTTTTCCAGTTAAGATCAATAACTTAATATTGACTTTAACCAAGGTTCCGATTCCTCTAAAAGCTCCTCTACCCGGAGGCTACTCAAAAGATACGCAACCTCTTACAGTATTTCATGAATACAAGGAGCCGACGGTAGAATTTCATAAAGGAAACGAGGATACTAACATTTTAGATGGATTATCTAAATATAGCTCCTACAGTACCGATCCAAAGGATATTGAGTTAATCCCGATATGCACTCCAAATCTACGTGGAGAAATGCAGCAACTTATTGAAAGACTTAAACAGGGAAAATACAAATACCGAGGAACTGAACGAACTTTCAAGACAAAATTAACCTATCGTAGCATAATTACATCGCCGGTTGAGGAATTTTATAGTGAATGTAAGAGATTATTGGAAGAGAATCCAAATTGGGTCGGAAACACAGATTTGAATCGCCTTTTCATTGTCTATGTTCCAGAAAATAGGTTCCCGATAACCGATCTCAATTCACCATATTACACTATTAAGGAACTGCTACTCTCTAGAGGAATACCCGTCCAAATGGTGGATACGCCAATCCTTAAAAATCCTGATTGGAAAGATTTCAATCTTGCCTTAAACATTACAGCGAAATGTGGCGTAATTCCATGGGTTCTACCAGACGAACTCCCAGACGCTCATTTTTTTGTTGGTTTATCTTATACTCAGCATCGAGACAGAGAGGTTTCCCGACTAATGGGATTCGCTAATGTATTCAACCAATATGGCCGCTGGGAATTTTATCAAGGTAACGCGAATACCTTCGACTACGACGAGAGACGTGAGTACTTCAAAGATCTTGTAAAATCAACTCTGGAGAGGCTTAATCTCAACGAATCACCATCAATCCATTTTCATTACTCAGCGAAGTTTTCAGCGCAAGACAGAGAGGCGGTTTTGGAAGCTGCAAAATCCGTTCGGCCCAATGGAAAGTACACGTTTGTGTGGATAAACAGTTCGCATATTGTTAGATTTTATGATCCATCTCCGCAAACAGATGGAAGTTTGCATCGTGGCACATATGTAATTGGTGCCCCGAACCAATTCTATTTGTCAACAACAGGCTACAACACCTACCAAAAAGCCCTTGGTACCCCTCAGCCTCTTGAAGTTAATGTATGGACTGAACCTTACGATCCTTCAAACCCAACAGATCTGAAAGTGATTGCGAAGCAGCTAATTTATTTGACAAAGTTAAATTGGGCATCAACTCGTTCATTTTGCGGTACGCCTATTACAATAAAATATGCTCGCGACATTGCACGTTTTGCTTCAGCGTTCATAGAGCGAAACGGAAAATTTAATCTACATGAAGTCTTGGAGAAAACCCCATGGTTCATTTAACTCCGATGTCTGAGGATTTGCCAAAAGGTTGGGTATGGACAACACTGAAGGAAATCAGCGAGATTATACTGGGACAATCTCCTCCGTCCTCAACCTATAACATTGATGGAGAGGGGCTGCCTTTCTATCAAGGTAAACTTGAATTTGGGAAACTCTATCCTACCCCGCGAAAATGGTGCACCGCTCCAAAGAAGATTGCCCAAAAAGGCGATGTGTTCATTTCTATTCGCGCTCCAGTTGGACCAACGAACTTGTGTCCAGAGAAATCTGCTGTAGGAAGAGGGCTCGCGGCAATTCGTGGCTTGCATGGAATTCAACCGCTTTTTATTTTTCATCTGATGCGTAGATTTGAGAATGAAATCGCAAGCAGAGGGACCGGAACGACTTTTAAGGCAATAACCGGGAATCAACTGAAAAACTTTGAAATTCCAGTCCCACCGCTTGCAGAACAACGGCGTATCGTAGCCAAGTTAGAGACGCTGTTTACACAATTAGATGCAGCAGTTGATAGCCTCAAAAAAGCACAAGGGCAGTTGCAACGGTATCGCCGATCAATCCTCAAAGCTGCTTTTGAAGGGGAGTTGACAAGGAAGTGGCGCGAAGCACATTCGAGTAAGCTTGAACCGATGTCGATTTCAAAACCTATTACTTCGGGAGGCTTACCTGAGTTGCCCGATTGTTGGGTATGGACAACACTGAAGGAAATCAGCGAGATTATACTGGGACAATCTCCTCCGTCCTCAACCTATAACATTGATGGAGAGGGGCTGCCTTTCTATCAAGGTAAACTTGAATTTGGGAAACTCTATCCTACTCCTCGAAAATGGTGTACTGAACCAAAGAAAATTGCCGAAATAGGTGATGTATTTATTTCTATTCGTGCCCCTGTTGGTCCAACGAATTTATGCCCAGAGAAATCTGCCGTAGGGAGAGGTCTCGCGGCAATTCGTGGCTTGCATGGAATTCAACCGTTTTTTATTCTTTATTTAATGCGTAGATTTGAGAATGAAATCGCAAGTAGAGGTACCGGCACAACTTTCGAGGCGATAACCGGAAATCAGCTTAAGACTTTTGAAATTCCGTTACCATCGCTTGCTGAACAAGAGCAAATTGTTTCTGAGCTTGAACGACACCTTTTAGTTGCCGATGAAGTCGAAGCCACAATTACCTCTGAACTGAGACGCTCCGAACGTTTACGGCAGGCTATTCTAAAGCAGGCGTTCTCTGGTAAACTTGTGCCGCAAGACTCGAACGATGGACCGGCAAGGGTCTTGCTGGAGAAAATTCGAGGTGAGAAAGAACCACAACAAGCGAAACGGCGAAAAAAAGCTACAACAAAATCAAAAACACAAGACAGCGACGACTATCCACTCCTTGCATTGGCGGGAGCGTTGGAACGCAATAATGACTCTCTCATCGATGGTTCGTTGGTAGAATTGCGAGGTGATAACAGTGAATCAAAAAGATCAAGGTGAGTTTAACAGAAAAGATACCGATCCACTCCTTGCACTCACAGGAACTTTGGAATGCGATGTCACAGAAATAAGGAAACACTTAAAAAATTCCATCCGTCCAAAGATACGCGTGGTTAAAGGCGCATACGCGGACGACCCAGATCCGCTCATCGCATTGTTGGGAACATTGGAATCTGATGTGACAGACATCGGTGAGCGGCATGATGATTATATCGGGGACGCACTGTTGACGGAATTATGGGGAGATCCAGATGAATAAAGTAGATGCGGAATGTAAGGCAAGAGAAGCTTTTGTTCTCGAACTCCTGCGCCAAGGCAATATTAGTGCCGGTAGAGCAGCACGCCTGCTCAACATTTCGCGATGGGATCTCTTAGAATTGATGCATGAGGCCGGAATCTCTCCTTTTGACGGCAGCTTCACAGCAGAAGCGTTAGATGCTGAGGTTAGAAGTGCGTTGAAAGATTTTGATGAACCCAACCTATAACATTCTTATGAACTATCAAACCGGCTATTTGCAAAGTACCAATGCTGAAATAGTTATTGTGTTTGATAAAAATCTATGTTAGAATATACAAAAGAGTAGTAAATTAATCTTAAAATTTGATTAGGTAGTACATTATGGATGCAGGAAAAAACAAACTTGATTTTGCGCGTCCCCCAGTAGATGAGGTTGTGTTGAGTGTTCTTTTTCAGTCTCTTGATAAGTTACTTGCCCCTCATCTTGGTGAAATTTGGCGGGAATTTAAAAAAGATAAATTCATACATATTATGGAGCAGCCACCGGTTATGCCCACTGTGGAAACTTTCCCGAGCCGAGGTCCTCAATTCCATATAAATGTTCCAGATCTTCCAAGGATTTGGTTTATCCACGAAGACGATAGCCAGATCCTGCAAATCCAACGTGACCGTTTTACATTCAATTGGCGCAAGACTAAACCGGATCAGGAGTATCCCGGATTTTCTGTAATTTGTGACAAGTTTGAAGGTTTCTACAACCGCTTTTCTCAAATCGTGAAAGATATGGAAATTGGGGAAGTAATTCCGCTGCAGTATGAGTTAACCTACATCGATCAGCTCAGGCAAGGAGATGGGTGGAATACACTTGATGAACTGGGTAAAATTTACAATATGTTTGTTGATTTCCAAGAGTCGGGCTCGTTTTGGTCAAATGCCGAGTCTTTGAGTTTGCGTGCCTCATTTGCGCTTACCGATTTACACGGTCGATTGCATCTTACTATCGGAAACCGAGTAAAGATACCAGAAGAAATTCAAACATTACAAACTGATTTCACAGTACGTGGTTTTCCAGAAAACGCTGACTGTTCAACGCTAACTTGGTTTAAGCTGGCGCATGAGGAAATCCGAAAAAAATTCGCTAATTTGTTTACGGAAGATATCCAAATACAAGTATGGGAACGAAAATAATGAACAAACGCCGGCATCTCGTCTTACACCATCAAGGTCCTCAAGATCGAATGGAGACGGAATTTATGAATGCCCCTAATGCCTCACTTTCAACGTCTTATCCTACTGGTCTGCAGACTCAAGAATATAGACCTTTAAGTGCCTCTGATGAAGCAGTACTCAATCCATCTGCCGCGGCGGACCTTGGTTTCTTCTGGCTGGATGAAGCAATACAACAGTTGCGAGAAGTTCATCAAGAGGTTAAAGAGGCTTATGAATTGGATAGCGAAATAGACCTCGTCCCAGATTCTGCATATGATGATGCGTACTGGTTACTGGAAGTTCTGTCTGCGTGTAATATTTCCATGCCTGACATCGGTTGGTTAATGGATGGCGGAATTGGGTTTGAATGGCGGTCAAGGGATGGGAGAGGTATAGCAACAATTAGTATATATGGGGACAATCATATTGTCTATGGAGCGTCCTTAGGAAGCACGCGCAGAGTCAAAGGAACTTGCGCACTATCAGATCTTCGCTCCCTTACTAGTTTCCTTACAATGTTAGCTATTTTATTTTCTGAATAAAGCGACGCTGTCGCTAAATATAGTAAAGTAAAATCATAATCGCTGAGATACCATCAACAAGCATGTTTCCAAGCGTGCTTACCAGAAAATGTCCGTATATCTTTGGACTTTACGTTAATGTCAGTGCACATAATTATTGAACCCTGAAGTTCTTGACCGGTGCAATTCTCAGCTGCGCATATAGGTTCCCTATATACATTACTTAGGTAATACGTTCTAATCAAGGACCTAACATGAACATTTCACCGGATGAGAAGTTAACTTATTTTATCAACTCTCAGAGCGGTTACGCTCGTACGAAAAAGGAAGTCAAAGTAGCAGCATTTTATGTAACACAAAAGAGTCCAAATGAACTCTCCATATATCGCATCACATCACTCACTGAAAGCGAAGTGTGGGAAATTGGCAAGAAATATGTTGAAGGCAATAGACGAATAAAAGCAAGGGCAGACTTCTCAGCGAGTATATTTTATGAGAACCAACTTTTTCGCGATAAAAATATTAAAGTGATTTCCGCCCCGTACCCCCATGAACTACATGCAAACATTACACCAATCCCAACCAATATAGAGGATCGAGACGAAATTTTTAGAGAACTTGCTCCTCTCTGCGAACTGGTTATGAGACCAGAAGATACCTGATTTCAATTAATTAAAGAATATCCATGTCAAACGAATCTACAACGATTGTCCAAAAACTCTGGAATTTCTGTAATGTGCTTCGGGATGACGGGGTCAGTTACGGTGATTACGTCGAACAACTGACGTATCTGCTATTTCTCAAACTTGCTGACGAGCAGACAAAGCCTCCGCTTAACAAACCTTCAACGATTCCCACGGGACTGGATTGGGAGAGTCTCCTCAAAGAGCGCGGTGCTGCACTTGAAACGCAATATGTCAAAATCCTTCGAGAATTGAGCAATCAGAAAGGGTTACTCGGTGTGATTTTCCGAAAATCACAGAATCGGATTCAGACACCCGCGAACCTACAACGTCTTATTCACCTCATCAATGATGAAACATGGAGTGGTATGGCTGCCGACATCAAAGGCACTATCTACGAAGGACTTTTACAGAAAAACGCGGAAGATACCAAGAGCGGAGCAGGTCAATATTTCACACCACGCCCACTTATCAAGGCTATGGTCGCCGTGATGCGTCCTGAACCCATGCAAACCATCTGTGACCCAGCGTGTGGGACGGGTGGCTTTTTCCTTGCAGTATATAATTATATCTCCGAAAATTACAATTTGACCCGCGAACAGAAGGCGTTTCTTAGATTTAAGACCTTCGCTGGCACAGACATCGTTGATAACGTCGTTCGTCTGTGTGTGATGAATTTATACCTGCACGGCATCGGTGGGACAGAGAGCCCAATTACAAGCGATGATAGTCTCAGAAGTGCTACGAAGGATCGCTACAACATAGTGCTTACGAATCCACCGTTCGGGAATCGGAGCAGTATTACAATAGCGACTGACGGAAGCAAACAGAACAACACCGCCTCCACTTATGAGCGCGAGGATTTCTGGGCGACGACCTCAAATAAACAGTTCAACTTCCTCCAACACATCAAGACGATTCTGAAGACAGATGGCCGCGCTGCTGTCGTCCTTCCAGATAATGTTCTGTTTGAACGCGGGGCAGGGGAAACAATTCGCCAGCAGTTACTCAAACAGTTTGATGTGCATACACTGTTGCGATTGCCTACTGGTATTTTTTACGCCCAAGGTGTGAAAGCAAACGTTCTCTTTTTTGATAAGAGACCGGCGCGTGAAGAACCGTGGACCCGGAAACTCTGGATTTATGATCTACGGACGAATAAAAATTTTACACTCAAGACGAATCCACTGCAGGACACCGATCTGCAAGATTTTATAACTGTCTACAACCCAGATAATCGCGAGGCACGGGTTGAGACTGAGCGGTTCCGCGCCTTTAGTTACGATGAACTGATCGAACGGGAACATGTCAATCTCGACATCTTCTGGCTGAGAGAGGAGTCTCTTGAGGATGCAGCGGATCTTCCTACGCCAGATGTATTAGTCGCAGAAATCACCGAGAATTTAGAGGCTGCATTAGCGCAGTTTCAATCTATCCAAGCTGAATTAGACGATAATGAGTAATGAAAACACCTTTCCTTAAAAACCTCCTCGGTTGCGAATTGGAAGAGACGCTTACGGCGATCCAAGTAGACACCGCTGCTCTCGAAACTTTTCTGAATACACTTCCCATCGATAATCTTGAGAACTACCTCACACCACAATGGGTGGTACTCGCAGCGGGTAAAGGCACTCGTATTGACCCCACTGGACGCCTGAGCAAGACACTAGACATCACCTTCGGTGAGCAGAATACGCTCCAACACTCGCGGCGTTACCTGCCCGGCACGCGTCCTGATATTGTCGTCATTAACCCACAGATGGCAACGACTGTTGAGAAAAACAGGATGTCTGCGCAACTGCTGGGTCCCGATGCTATTCCGTGTATCCAAGACGAGATGAACGGCACAGGGGGTGCGCTGCAAGCGGCGTTGCCAGCACTCCACGCGTCCGATGCGGAATGGATCGGGGTAGCATTCGGTGATGAACCGTTTTTGGATCGTGACATTTTCGCACAGACGTTGCTCTCCCACTTCATCTCTGGCGCGGATGTTACCCTCTGCGGCAAGATACCTGAAACGGTTGTAGATAAAGGTGGACTTTTCTTTGATGCCGACGGGAAACTCACCGGCACCAAAGAGTGGTATGACATGACGGAGACGGAAAAAACAGAGATGTGGGATCGGTGGCATCGCGGTGAAGCGTATACCAATACGGGTATCACCCTGATTCGAAAAGACGCGCTGATAGAACGGATAGACCGGTTGCAACCGCATACAAACCGAAACGGCGAACTCCACCACGTTGACCTGATCCGACACTGTTATGAAGATGGATTGAAAACGAACGCTTTTATCTACCGTGGTGAAGTGCTGTCAGGTGTTAACCGATGGTCGAACGTTCTATCGGGTGAGACGGCATTGTTCGCACAGACCCGAGAATCTCTCGCACGGAAAGGCGTTCGTGTTGATCCTGCCGCACAGATTACGTTGGACAATGAGGATATTGAGATCGGCACGGCATGCTATCTCCTCGGTAGGGTGCATCTCGGAGGCAATGTCCAGATCGGGGATTACTGTCGGCTTGAAAACACCACAGTGCTCGGTGCGACAACGGTAGGTGACGCAGTTGGACTACAGAATGTTACCGCAAACGATACGACCTTCAAATCGTGTCCCTTACCTGAAAGATTGGCGGCACCCGTCCGAGGACTTGCCACACGGAGTACGATTGAAAATAGCACCTTTGATGCGGTGAATGTGGGAAACAACGTGCAACTCTCAGCCGTTGTGGCACGTGGGACGGTGATCCCTTCTGACACCGCTTTGTCAAATCAGACACTCGGGGTTCCGCCAGCGCAATCTCCATCTGCGGTGCCGAAGTTACTTTTCGATCAGATTGTAACAGCCGAATACATCCCTGGGGTTTTTACCTTCGGGGAGAAAAAAGCATTGCCAGATTGGGAGAACCTTCGGCGACACGTCCAGTCCCATAGTGCGACAGAATTGATTCCACGGGCGACCCGGAACCCGCAATTACAACAAGCCGCTTGTGATGCTGTAAAAACACTCTTGGATCTTCGACGCGTTAATGGCGATTACCTCATCGAATCTCTCACGCCAGAGGAACTCTGGGGAAGCATCTTTGAGATGGTCACACGCCACACCGGCAATCCGAACCCTTACCACGAGGACAAACTGAAAGCACGACAGACCGCACTCGCACTCCTCCCGGAGTTTTGGAACGAGGATTGGCTAACCCGATTGAAGTTGGTCGTCGCTGGCAATATTATCGATTACAGCAGTGAAAGGGTTGTCAAAAAACTGAAAGCGAATCCTGACTACTTCTCTGAATCACTCCGTGCCGCGGTTGAAACCGCTTTTTCTATCGACTGTTATGAACTGTTCTATGAAAAGGTGATTGACGCCGAGCCTCAGCAGATCCTTTGGCTTGCTGATAACGATGGAGAGGTGATTTTTGATATAGCCTTCATTCAAGACCTCATTGAATGCGGACACCGTATCACGATAGTTGGGAAGGTGGACAACGCCAGTAATGACGCAACGTTAGCGGATTTACAGGATATCATAAACCTACCCCAATTCCGGGAACTCCAGACAGCGGTGCAGAATGGGGTTGTCAAACTCATGTCGTCAGGGGCACAGACGATCGGGACGAATCTTTATCAGGGAACGCCTGAATTTTTCAACGCGCTGTTGGAGGCAGACCTTGTTATTTCAAAAGGACAAGGGAACTTCTTTACAACGCCGGGTTGGTCAAAAGACACATTCTACTTACTGCTTTCCAAAGGTGTAACGGCGGAGCAGAGTACAGGTGTTATCGCGGATCGGGATTTATTGATTGACGGGCTTATTCTATCTTACGTCCCAAGGGGCACAAAACGTGTTGCACCGCTTCGGGAGCTTTTTTGAAGTATGGGACTAAGAAGCGACTGAAATAAGTATCTCGGCGGTTAAGGTAAATTAGAAATCGTGAATTCGCGTTTGCCCGAAGCAGGCAGTGGAATCTCTTCTACAAATTCTACCGTGACAATGGCATCAGCACCGAGTACCCCTTGAATCTTCTTGACCATGTACCGGCGCGCGGCTTCTGTCCACTGTGTGTTAATAACCACCTTCAAAATACAGTGTTTAAGATTTTCTTGGATGAGTTGGAACTGGTCCACGCCAATAACGTTATAGAACTGTTGCGTGAAATAACCCCCATGTATTAATGCCCCAGTCCTCGTTCGGAAAGTAGCAGTGCTGCGTCCGAGCAGTTCAGCCAAAATAGGCAGCTGATTTCCACAGGGGCATACCTCATCGGAGAGACGTCCGATGTCTCCAATTCGATACCGAATAAACGGCATCGCGTAATTATTGAGTTGTGTAATTAGGATGTCCCCTGGTTCGGTGTACGGATCAGGACTGTCTATTTCAAGGTATAAGTCGCGGCAGTTGATATGCATGCGTCCCTCTGCACATTCCATAGCAATCAGCCCGACCTCGCGTCCGCCGTATCGGTTGTAAACTTTTGTGCCAAAAACAGTTTCCGCCAAATCCCGATAGTGTAGATGTAGCATCTCCGCTGAAGTGATAATCCCTTTTAAATCCCATTTGGGTGCCAAACCATTGTCAAAAAGATACTTGGCAAATTGGTACAGCGATGAAGGATAGGCGAGAATTGTTTGTGGATGGTATTTATCCATTTGCTGAAACGTTGTCCGCATCGTAGCATCCGTGAGATGGAAACCGTTGAGCCAATAGTGATTCCGCCAGAAATTATTCAGTTGATGCTTCCTATCTCTATGCCCTTCTACATCTGAGAGGGCACCCCAGATAATCAATTGGCGTTCACCAAAATCCCATCCCGCCCACCGATCAAAATAATAGACACTCAAGTTCCGTTGATTCCAATAGTTTCTGTCCTGATAGAAGGTCAGCGGCGTGCCGGTCGAACCCCCAGTAGCGTTTTTGATCCGGTGCCGCTGTGGAATCGCTTCAGAGCAGAGGTGCTCCAATTGCTCCCGAATGTTACTTTTCTCAAGGGTCGGAATTTGTGAGATATCTGTGGATTCTACTTTGAACAATTCACGGTAGTAGGGTGTTGTGAGATATGCGTGCCGGAGAAGTTTTTCTAATCGTTCTTTCTGGAACGCTAAAATGTCTGCACGCGGCGCGTCGAATAACACCGCCGTTTTTGAAAGTTGTGAATAATAACGGATTCCCTTGCGGTAGGTATTATAGACGTGCCATGCCGCTTTCGACATCAACCTTTTGGTAGTAGAACGGATTGGCATAATTTCAGGTTCTTAAGTTTAGATGCCCGAACAAGTTACGGAAATAAGACGAATAACCCTTGGCACCTACAACAACCTAAGTTAGCACTCCAATAAAAAGCAGTGGTTAAATCCCCAAAGACTATATTCTAAAGATATATAAAACCAACAGATGTATTATAGTAAAGCCCGAAAATAGGTGAACACTTGTAGGGGAAACCGGTCTTGTGCCTGCCCAAAACACTCGCCAACCTTGTAGTGTCTAAATAATTGTGGGTTTCACTATAATTTCTTATTGTCTTTATATAACTATCATACCGTTGTCGGCGTTATAAGTCAAATGAAATTATAAACTTCGGCAAGATTTACCATTCTCCTTGAACTAAGACGAGGGTCTCAGTGGATCAATATGCGGCGAATATCCTGACGGAAACTGATCGCTCACAGACCGACCATCTTGGAAAAGTTGTCCTGCATCTGGATTTTCTGGTTCGATCGGCGGTGGAAAATCGCGCCATTTATTGCCATCAAGCGGAAGTTCATAGCCATCCTCTCGGAACCATTCAATCAAGCGTTGTCGATAGGTATTGAGAGTCCTACCATAAGCAGGATTACCCGCAAGGCTTCGGTCATCAAGCCTCCCCGGCAGACGTCTGAAAAGCCATTCCTTTCGATCAGCAGCAGAGTAGATGTATTTGTATTCCTCCGTCAAGAGCATGTAAAGTCCGGTGCCTTCCTGTCCCAATTGTCCTAAAATAGCCTCTCGTTGGGCATTACCGGTGGCAATATCGGCAAGGTCAGTCCCGCTCCGATCTGGTTGTAGCGGTAGGTCTGTTGCGCCGAGACAGGTTGGAAGGACATCAACAAGACTCGTCGGTATGTCGCACTGTGCGTTTACCTCAAAACGTTCAGGATAGCGGACCAGAAGTGGAATCCGAGCAGCCGCGTCTAAGAAAGAACGTTTCCCATAGCAGTCATAGTCGCCAAGCAATTCACCGTGATCTGACGTGTACAAGATGAGTGTGTTATCCAATTCGCCCTCCGATTCGAGGTAGTCCAGGATTCGTCCGACTTGATAGTCGATGAAAGAGATAGCAGCGTAGTAAGCCGCTCGCATTGTCCGAAGGAGGTTCATATCCCGTCCTTGGTCCCGATACTTATACCGGTTTTGATGCCGGTTCCAGTAGGTATGCAGATGTTCATAATCCGCGGGCAGGAACGGCAGCGGCATTTCAACCGAACGATAGAGTCGATTCCAAGGAACAGGCGATTCAAACGGTGGATGTGGTTTGATGAAACTGCTCCAACACAGAAACGGACGGTGTTTATCGCGTCCAGAAAGAAACGCCAGTGTTTTATCGCCTACCCACTGCGTATGGTGTAAGCGAGCAGGCAGTTGTGAGGGTTGCGGGATGTAGTAGTATTCGCTCCGTTCACCATGCGGGGCAACGATATGGTCATAGCCGTTCTCCGCCAGAAACTCCGTGAAATCATCAGGACCGGGACCTTCTTCGGAATAGTCTCGTGTTTCGAACCCCCACATCTTGCGTCCCTGCGGCGAAAAGTGCATTTTACCGATACCGTGCGTCTGGTAACCTGCTTCGTTGAGCAATTCCATCACTGAGACGCGCGCCTGCGGCATGGGTGAATTGCTCGTACACCCCGTTTCGTGTACCCATTGACCGAGCAAAAAACTGCAACGAGAAGCGACACACACAGGGGATGGACAATACGCCGATGTAAAACTCGTTCCCTCCTGAACAATACGATCCAGTCCTGGGGTTTGAATGTTCGGATTTCCAAGAGCACCGACCGTATCAAAACGTTGCTGATCTGTCATAAGGAAAATGATATTGGGTTGTTTTGACATGTGGGGTTACGGTCCTTATAAATAAAAAAGGCTTGGATTCGTAGAAGAAGTTATAGGGAAAGCATAGCATTTTTTCAAAGAAAATGCAACCTACCAACTTACAGGATGATTTAGTTTTCTGAAATTTGAGATTTGCGGGCTCCGCAGACCCGCGGTAGGAGGGAACTCCGATTCCCGACCTTTCCGATAAATTGAACAGAAACCTTAAAACTGAATAGCCCTGTACCAACTTACCTTTCAACTTGACTTTGAAACATAGAAGTGATATTATTCTACATAAGGGATCTTAAAGGACAACGCAGGGTAGAAAAACATGCTTGAGGACTCATCAGATGGCTTATAGCAATTTTACCTTAGAATCAGTGGTGGCAACGTTTCAATTAGAAAGGATTGAAGCCGACGACATCTTTTCAGAAACAGAACCTGTGGCACCGAGTAGCCATCTGACCACTGCATTGGCGAGAAACGTGTCGTTAGCGGTTGCTATAGGAACAGAGAAGGCACGTTCGGAAATGATTGTTGCTGAAATCCTCGTTGAACTCCGCGAGCATTATGATCGACGTATTAGTCTTTTTTCAGGAATTGATTTCAGCGTTGATGCCGAAAAAGGCTTGGTTGGGGTGTGTGACTTTTTAGTGAGTTTATCCCCGGTACAATTTTCTTTAGAGGCACCTATTATCGTTTTGGTTGAGGCAAAGAACGCGGAGCCGAAACTTGGGTTAGGTCAGTGCGTTGCCGAGATGATCGCCGCCCAAAGTTTCAATGCCGAAAGAGGAAATGACATTCCATGCATTTATGGGGCTTCTACTACAGGTACTGAGTGGTACTTCCTCAAATTGGAAGGGCAGAAACTCCAAATTGACATGGCAGACTATCAAATTGCACGGTGCGACAAAATTCTGGGCATCCTTTCAAGCATGGTATCCCAAAAAGCGTGAGTTTTTGATGCAGAAATGGTATGAAAACAAAAAACTGCTGAACACTTTCATCTTTTTGATGTGTGTCAGTTTTATCGCTTACTTTTTCTTTCACTGGAAATGGGGATTACCTCTATTCCTGTGCGGCGGCACAGCAATTATGGTGAGGGGTGTCGTAAAAATTACGATGCGAATGCAAAATAGAAAAAGACGCAAGGAATAATTAAAAAATGAAGAGACGAACGTTCATAAAACTGAGCGCGGTGAGTGCTGCAGGAATGGTCCTACCCCTTCAATTGGAAGGCGACGCTGCAGACGTACCACGACTTAAACCGAGTACACTGATAACCCCGAATGCTGACTTCTATATCCTACAGATCGGCGATCCTGTTGAACTTGACGCGGCGACATGGCGATTGCCCATCACGGGTCTCATCGAAAAACGGATACCACCGCTGCGACTCGAAGACATCACGGCGATGGAATCTGTCACGGCGACACGAACGCTGAAGTGTATCGGAGATCCGATCGGCACCGAACAGATGAGCAACGCGGTGTGGAAAGGAACACGATTACGCGATCTGCTTGAGAAAGTCGGACCCACACCTGATGTCAAAGTGGTCGTCTTCCGGTGTGCCGATGGCTACCACACGGCGATTCCTTTGGAAGATGCGATGCGCGAAGAGACGCTTCTCGCTTATGAAATGAATGATGAACCGCTACCGACGGAACACGGTTTCCCTGTCCGATTGCTGAACCCCGGTCATTACGGCACGAAAAACCCGAAATGGATAATCAATATCCAGTTGGCGAAGGAACACGAAAGTTACTGGGAGAAACGGGGCTGGGATCCGATCGCGAATGTGAAACTCGCCACAATGATTGGGACACCGAGTGAAGGCGAGGAGATTCCAGGCGGCAAGGTCTACACAGTAAGCGGTGCAGCGTTCGATGCAGGCAACCACGGCGGTATCAAGAAAGTAGAAGTGAGTATCGACTACGGGCAGACATGGGAAGAGGCAGAAATTTGGGCGAAAGATACCCCACTCGCATGGGTGCTCTGGAAATGGAATTGGCAAGTCCCTGAGAAATCGGAACCTGTTGAAATTTACGCAAGAGCCACTGGCAACAGTGGTGTTACACAGGACGAAATCGGAATCGAAGTAGAACCGGTTGGCGCGACAGGCTATCACATGATCGACGCAGCAATCGTGATGCCATAACGTAGGAGGGGTTTTCAACCCCGATGCCTTAATGCGCCTAAAACCGATCCAACTGATCACCGTTTATCTGCCAGTCCTACTGATTGACCTTGCCTTTAGCAGTATTCTAACCAATACCTCTTTTTATACCAGTCATTTAGGACTCTCCACAACGTTCTTGGGTGTGTTGATGGCAGTGAGCACAGGTTGCTTCGCAGTGCTTGCAATCCCACTCGGTAGACTCTCGGATCGGGTAGAACGTCGGTATATCCTTTACGCTGGGTGCCTGATACTTGGAGCCGTCAGCATAGGACTCGCCTTTTGTCGTAATAGCAGACATCTGATGAGCATCTTTCCCGCGATCGGTGTAAGCATGGCTCTCTTCTTTCCCGCTTACGAGGCATGGCTCGCTGAACGAGAAGGCGAAGGCGAATTAATCCACCGAATTATGCTCTTCAATCTGTTCTGGAGCATTGGCATGACTGTGGGTCCGGCGTTATCGAGTTATCTATACGGCGGGGCAAACCCGTTCAGACCTTTCTACCTCGCCAGCATTTTCGCCATACTTACCTTAGTGACAATTTGGGCTGCTCGTATTGCCATATCCGACCCATCAAATCCATCCGTCCACACCGATGAAGCCGACTTGGGATCACCTGAGATACTGTATCCGCCTCTACCCGTTCGGATGACGTATCTCCATCTGGCTCGGTGCGCGAATTTTGTCTCGTGGTTCGCGCTGGGTGTACTCCGTCAACTCGCGCCAAAACTCACATTGGAGATGGGAATACCTCCAGCAATATATGGAAATTTGATGCTGGGGCTCGGTGGTGTTCAAACGTTGGCGTTCGTTGTCCTTGGGACCGGATACTCGACGCGGTGGCATTATCGTTTCAGCCCGTTACTGATTATTCAACTGCTGGCAATTCTGAGTTTCCTCGGAATCGGGTTGACGCAACATATTATTCTCTGGGCTTTTGCATTCGCGGTTATCGGTATATCTGTAGCGTTTACTTACTTCAGTAGCCTCTACTACGGGCTGGATCGACATGCGGATAAAGGGAATAAGAGCGGGTGGCACGAAGCCATATTAGGGGGCGGGATCCTGTTAGGTCCATTCCTTGGGGGTATCTCGGCGGACTCATCATTGGGTGTTCAGAGTCCTTACCTACTCTGCGCGGTGGCAATTACGATCGTGATTCTCATAGAAATACTTATACTACTTAAAACCTCTCGACATCAAGCAAATTCGCCTTGATGTAGTCTTCATCAGGCGTAACACCGAGACCTGGACCGTCCGGAACCGTGACAACGTGGTCGTGGATTGCGACGCCGTTCACTGCCATAGTTTCCAAAAAAGCAGGTGCGTTGAGTTCGGCGGGGAGAACAAGATCCAAAGTTGAAAAGAGATGGACGCTCGCGATGAACCCGATTCCCGCTTCTGTCAACCCGCTGCCGAGAAGTTCAAGTGAATTGGCTTCAGCGATAGGGACGCTTTTAAGACACTCGTTTAACCCTCCAGATTTACACACTTTCAAAACGACAGCATCTGCACATTCCAAGCGTGCGATCTTCGCTAAATCGAAGGAGGTGAAGCACCCTTCATCAATGGCAATTGGAATTGAGGCATCTTCTCGGACCCTTTTCATACCGAACCAATCCTGACTTGCGACGGGTTGTTCCATGCAGTAAATTTCACGGACGTCTGAGACCCGCTTCAGCAATTCGAGGGCATTCGATGGTGTGTAAGACTGATTCGCATCAATCCAGAGTTTTACATCTGGCGCGGCTTCATGCACTGCGCGCAGACGGTCTTCATCTTCCGCAGGTGTTCCAGCAACCTTCACTTTGAAACAGGAACACGGTGCTAAGGCTTTTGCCTTCAATCCCATTATCTCTGGCGTATCAATACTCAACGCATAGCAGAGCGGTAACGTGTCGTGAAGTTTTCCACCGAAGAGGGTATGGAGTGGGATGTCAAGGATTCTGCCTCGGAGGTCCTGTAAAGCGATATCGACAGCGGCTTTTGCGAAAGGATGCCCGTTACTAACTGCCGGTTTCAAAGCCTGATAAATCGCCTCATGGATTTGGTTGAGATGTAGTGGATCTCGTCCGAGCAGTAACGGGGCGATGTGATGCCGAACGGTGGTTGTGATGGATTCGGTGGTTTCGTAACTCCATGACGGGAGTGCGCGTTGCTCACCCCAACCGACGTAGCCATCGTCCGTTGTAATCTTGACAAAAACATGGTCGCCTGCGGATCCTGGGGCACCGACGAAACCGGTCCCGATATTAAAGGCATCTCTCATTCCGACAGCAGTCGGATAAACATCTACGTGGACTATTTTGGACATGGGCAGATAGGTTACTCCATTCTTAGAAAGTGTCTCTGCATTTTAGCACATTCTAAGCAGTTTATCAAACATAGAATTTCCGTTGACATGTTCTCAACTATCCGCTATAGTGATAAGAACACCGGTTGCTCTATGCCGTTGTAAGGAAACTATACATGCTATTTGTTATTTTTGTAATTCTCACACCTATCGCCATTTGGTTGATTTTACACTTTATGTCTCGGAGAAAAGCCAACGCGGAAGAGGTTGAACCGGGAGCACTGATAGAAGTCTGTGCGATCTGTCAGAACGAATTTACAATGACTGAATTGCTTGAAAAAGAGGTTGGCGGATACGGTAGGGTCTACTGTTTCTGTGGACAATGCATTGAAAATCTCTATAACGAGTATCGGAACAAAACAGACACCATAACAGGAGAATGAACTATGTACGATTTAGTGACGTTTGGGGAAGCGATGATCCGACTCACCGCCCCGGAATATATGCGTCTTGAACAGGCGACATCGCTCTCAATGACAGCGGGGGGTGCGGAGATGAACGTCGCAGTGAACGCCGCACAACTCGGATTGCGGACTGCCTGGGTATCACGACTCGTCGACAATTGGTCGGGTCGCTATATTTGCAACAAAGGACGCGAACTCGGCGTGGACATGTCAAACATCGTTTGGGTCGATTTCGACGGTGTCGGCTTGGAACGCAACGGGTTCTATCATCTTGAGTTGGGGGCGGGACCGCGTGCAAGCAGTGTCACCTATGATCGTGGATATTCTGCGATTTCCAAGGTACAGCCTGGCGAAATCGATTGGGCATCTATTTTTGAGGGCGCGCGCTGGTTTCATCTCAGTGGTATCACGCCTGCGTTGTCGGAATCTGCAGCGGCTGTCTCGGCAGAGGCTCTCAAGGCGGCACGCGCGGCAGGGGTCAAAACGAGTTACGATCTGAACTTCCGTTCTAAACTCTGGAGTGCAGAGGAAGCACAAGCCGCGAACCAACCAATGATGGAGCATGTCTCTGTTCTCATCGGGAATGAAGAGGATTTCGAGAAGTCTCTCGGTTTCGCCGCGGAAGGGGCAACCGAGTCGTATAGTAGCCTTGAACCCGACAGTTACAAGGCGGTTGCGCAGCGTGTTAAGGACGCTTTTCCCAACATCGAAATGATCGGCACGACGTTACGGGACGCCAAAACCGGGTGGCTGAACGATTGGCGGACACTCCTGTTTGATGGTTCAGAATTCTATCTATCCCGTATCTATGAGAATTTGGAACTGGTGGATCGAGTGGGAGGCGGTGATAGTTTCTCGTCGGGATTAATTCATAGCCTCTTGAACGGAAAATCACCACAGGAAGCCGTTGATTTTGCGGGCGGATATTCCGCCTTGGCACACACCTTCCCCGGTGATTTTAACTGGGCAACAGCCGAAGAGGCAGAAAAAGCGATGGAAGCGGGGAGCGTGCGTATCAGTCGCTAAACAGATAAAACTATGGAAACCAAAATTCTTCTTTCTCCTATTTTTGAAAATACCGAATTCGATACTGCGGAGCGTCATGCGGCGTTGGCAGATTTACAGAAACTTGGTGAGTTGAGTATCCACCCACGGGAATTTACCGCGGAACATGCTGATGGTGTTATTGGTGTGATCGCAGGGGGTGTGCCTTTTCATGAAAGTTTCTATCAGGCCGCGGAATCGCTCCGAATCATTGCACGGTGGGGCGTCGGATATGAAACCGTTAACGTTGATTTGGCGACGGCGTCTGGTGTCATTGTCACGATTGCTCCTGAACACATGGTGACCGTCGCTGAATATGCGATTGCACAGTGGTTCGCGACCATGAAACGGGTCTATACGCTAAATAGGGATTCCCATAGCGGGAATTTCGGGCTTATCAAGACCCATGAGGTGATGGGTTCGACACTTGGTTTGTATGGCTTTGGTCGGATCGGTCAAGAGGTTGCGAGTCGCGCTCGTCCGCTGCTCGGTGAACAGGGAAGGTTGTTGGTTTACGATATCCGTCCGGATATCGCTGAACTTGCGGCGCAATTTGGTGCGGAAGCTGTTGATACGCCGCTGACCCTTTTCCAAGAGAGCGATACGGTATCCCTGCACCTATCGGGTGCGGATACTGTTGTCGGCTATGAGGAACTCTGTGCCATGAAGCCGCATGCGTCTCTCATCAATCCATCACGTGGGAACCTTGTTGACGATGAAGCCGCCAACCGAGCCGTCAGCGAAAACCGGCTCTGGTATTATGTCGTGGACGATCCGGTGAATGGACCGCGAGCGATTCACAAAGACCACCCGCGCATCATCTGTACGAATCACAACGCCGGCATGACGGTTGAATCGGGTATTCGGTTGGATCTTCGGACAATTGAGCAGGTTACAGACGCGATCGAAGGACGCGCACCGGCATATATGCTGAACCCGGAAGTTTTGGATCACCCAAGGGTTAAAGCATTTTGCAAAGATACTTCGCAGCCACTGAAGCTGTGACTCGAATCCTTAAACCAGAATCGTAGCCTGCAACAATACGCAGAAATACCGGATTTAGTCTGGGAATAGACTAAATCCATTCCTTGTATTATATTGCAAAAACACGCAGACGGATATACGGAGAAGAAACCGGTAAACATCCAAGCACACCTGACCGAACCGCAAGGTAAAATTAAAAATTCTTCTCAAGAAGGAACAGGAATTCGCGGTTGGGTTCTTCAGCGGCGTTCACCCACTCGTCCGTCCATCGCATGCCCGCCATGACGTTCTTTTTGTAGTCGAGTTCGAGGACGGAAAGGAGTTTCCCATTGCTCTGCATAACTTCGTTGAGTTGCTGCGCAGTCGCTCGACCGCCGGAGCTATAAGAGAGCAAAATCCAGCGGGCTTGCGTCTCTCGGATTAATTTTGCAATGGCTTGGACAGCGATGAATTGTCCGTCATCGTTGCGCCGGAATTCCTCAAACACAGATACGGCGAGAGGATCTGATGTATCCTTTCGCCGTTTTGCTTTGCCGAAAAGGGTGGGTTTGTCGAAGAGCGCAACACTTTTCCAGAGGTGGTAGTAAGCGGCATATCTGACACGGGACGGCGGCATCTTTTCGTTGTTTGAGCCATAGGGTGGATCGAAATAGGCGAGATCTACAGAGACACGCGGCACGAGTTCAAAGATATCGGCTTGATGGACTTGGTGGTCTCCTTCTGATGTGAAAACATCGGGCACCTCAAGCACTAATTCTTTGTATGAACGGGGTGCCCATTCTTTGAGGTAGGCAGAAAAATGACCAAGGGTGCTGTCAACGCGGTCGAGTGCGAGTATCAGGCTTGTGAGTGCGACCGCTTTTTCGGTCGGATCGAGTTTGAGAGTCTCGATTTCCTGCCGAATCGCATCTAATTTACGGGTATTGTGGCGTTGCCACGGCTTCTTAAGTCCATCTGCTTGGACTGCACATCCACCGTTGGTGTGTCCACCGTAATGTTCCGTGAACCAGCCATCAATAGGTGGAACGGCGTTGAGATGATCGATGAGCGGTTGGTATGCTTCTTTCGGTTTTGTGTTGAGCAGATAGCAGGTGCCGAAGACTTTAGACCAAGGCGCGACATCATTGCAGATGACGGTATAACCAAGTTTGGCGAGTGCCTGTGAGACGCGGGTCGTGCCTGAGAACCCGTCCAGTATTGTCTTAGCATTGACTTTTTGGATGAGTTCCAAGACGTGTGGGATGAGCTTTAGTTTGGAGCCGATGTATTTGATGCCTTCGGTGGGAGGTACGTGGAGAGGCGTATGTTGCATGGGGGTTATGCTGATGGTGTGTCCCGTCTGAATCGCGAATTGGCGTGGATTACACAGATTTCGCGGATTTTGGAGTTTTCTGTGTATCCAACGTATTTAATTGGATGTTGGGTTTCGTCGAATTTTGGAGTGCTCAAGGCTATTGGAAATGCGAGCTTTCCTGAGTTATAAGCATTGGGTTCTTACGATCGCTCAACCCAACCTACGTCCTGAACTACTTATCATCTTCCATCTTATCCTTTTCAGGATCATATAGACGGTATCTTCCGGTTGATACCCGCCAATACCTGTCCTCAGTGGTAGAATGATGACGACGAGAAGGATGGTTGACACAATCTGCAGTTATCTGTCCATTCACAGTTCCCACCTTAAAATTAGGATCCTCTTTTAGAATAATAGCCGTAACTTCTTTGATGGCAAATTCTACATCTGTTTTGCCTTGTGTTAATTCCTGTATGGCATCCCATACTACCTGTTTGACTGGTTTATCACCTGACCACCTCGTAGGAGGGGAAGCATGCTGTTGCTGGACCTTAGAGGCAGCAAAGTCTTCATCTCCAACTGTTGTTTCCGTACTAACCACTACTTCACCAGATTTTGTTTCAAGGATGGAAACATCTATGCAGCTGACATTTATACCGTGGGAATTTCGGAGGAAACGGCACACACGTGCGACTCGCGACGGAATTTCTTCCGCGACAATGAACAGACGCAAGTCCCCATTAAGTTGAGGCAGCTCGTCAGTTTCAGGCAGGTCAAATACTTCCCTGAAGGCATCGTCGAAAGTTTTTTCTTCAAACACACCCCGAGCTTCAAAGTAAGCCTCAGCGATCTCACGAATCTTGGATTCTGACAGTCCGACTGCCCATGCAGCGTAGTCAAGTATTTGTGCTATTATATCGCGCGGTGTCCGTCCCTTCTTCAGTTCAGCAATGACAAGGTTTCCTTGAAAATCAATGCCAAATAGGTCGGAGTAGATAGTACCATCTTCATCCTTGGCACTCGTCTGTCTACCAATCCAAAGGATAGACTCGTTCTCTACAAGAGCGTGCGGACTGTTTTCAAGCCAATTCTCCAGATGTTTTTCAAGTTCAAGGTCTGTTTTTTGCGCGATGACAAGTTCTGCTTTGGACATGTCGTCCTCTTCTGATTTTTCTAATCTAAAAATAGGCATTGCTTCTCCTAAATGGTAATTTGCAATAGAGACAAAATTTTGACCCCCTGTCAAATACATAGCACTCCTAAGCAATATTAAATAATACATTATCAATTTTCCGTGTTTCCGTTGGATTCGGACCCCCGTAGGGGCGGGGTTTCCCCGCCCGTTATTGATTGACAAAGGGCGTATTTAATACCGAATATTGCTTAATGAAGTTTAGTAAAATATTTGGGTAATTCTATAAAAAACAGTTTTCAATCAAGAAGGCTCCATCATCCTGCAAATCCTTGAATCCTGTAAATCCTGATTCAGACGATTAACACCTACATTACCCGTTTAAATTCTTAACCTTCATACGGAGTGCCAGAATTTCATCGCATCATTTTCTAAAGGCATAGCATACCGACGGTGTGCTGAGATTTGCCGAAGATACAGTGTGTTCAAGTTTTCCGGTGCGGTTGGAAACCGCACCTACCGTGATTTGGATAGATCAACTTATGTATGGCGGATGGCATCAATGGGGGTCATTTTAGCGGCTTGGCTGGCAGGGTAGTAACCGAAGAAAATACCGATCATCGTACCCGCAGCAACCGAAATTAGCACGGCTTCGGGTGTAATAACAGAGGGCCAGGAAAGTTCATTAAAGAATTGACTCACCACCCATGCGAAGCCTTTCCCTACGACGGCACCAAAAGCGATACCGAGCAAACTCCCCATCAGACATAAGAGGATGGATTCGGTAAGGAACTGCAAGCGGATGTCAAGACTTTTCGCACCGACGGCTTTTCGCAATCCGATTTCCGGTATTCGCTCTGTCACAGAGACGAGCATAATGTTGAGAATACCGATACCCGCTACAATCAAAGCAACAGACGCAATGACGACGAGTACCATCTCTATAATGAAAATGATCCTTTTTCCGCCTTCTATTCCCTTTTTGGCGTTCCACGTCCGGAAAAACGTATCGTCCCCACCATGATTGCGCATGATGATCGTCTTTACCTCTTTCAGTGCCTGCTCAACTAAATCGATGCTCTTGGCACGTGCCATGATAGCCCCAACACGATTCCGCCCACCGAAACGGGTTTGTGCGGTTGTAATCGGTATGAAGATCATATTATCGTCGCTTCTGCCTTCTTCTAACCCATCGCCACGGCTCTCCATAATGCCAATAACGGTAAAGCGTTTGTTATTGATACCGACTTCCTTGCCAATGGGATTTTGTCCTTTAAATTGCTCTCTCCAGACTTTTGCACCGATAACACACACCTTATTCCAGAAGTCCATGTCAGTATCAGCAATGAACCTGCCGTATTCAGTCTCCCACCGTCGGACGGCTTGGTACTCATTCGTTGTGGCGCGGAGATAGGTGCGTCGGTGTTTTCCTTCAACTTCAAAGTCTATGGGATGACTTCTTTCGACAGTGGCAACCTCAACAGAGGGACATTCTGCCAGAATGTCATGAAGATCTCGCATTTCCAGATAATGTGGACTCGTATTGCGTTGCCAACGGTTGTTCTTTTCGATATATCCAGGTCGATAAACGCCGAACATACTCGGTCCACCGATATTCTCAATTTGTGCCAGCATGAGTTTTTCAGCACCCGCGCCGAAAGACATCATCGCGATCACACCCGCAATACCGATCGTGATCCCTAAGAGCGTGAGAACCGTGCGGAGTTTGCTGCCGCGAAGCACTGAAAACGCTGAGATAAGATTCTCTAAAATTTGCACTTTTGTTCTCCAAGAACAGTCAGCAATCGATAGGCGTTGGGACTGAGGGTACTTCCTACAAGTACGGTTGGATGAAGTGTAAATAAATATTTCGGTAATTCTGTCCCAGAAAAACACTGTAGGGGCAGGTCTTGTGCCTGCCCGTATATTACCGAATTAAATTCTGAATCCTCATGAAACTACCGTGGTTAGAACGGGTAAGTTATGTATGACGGATGGCGTCAATGGGAGTCATTTTGGCGGCTTGGCTGGCGGGATAGTAACCGAAGAAGATACCTATCGCGGCACCCGCACCAACGGAGATGAGGACGGCTTCCGGGGTTAGAACGGAAGGCCACGCCATTTCTGGTATAAACTTACCCACTATCCATGCGAAGCCTTTTCCGACGATAGAACCGAAGGCGATACCGAGCAGACTCCCAATCAGACACAACAGCACAGACTCCGTAAGGAACTGTAAACGGATGTCAAAACTTTTCGCGCCGACGGCTTTCCGTAATCCAATTTCTGGGATCCGTTCCGTCACCGAGACGAGCATGATATTGAGAATACCGATACCCGCAACAATCAACGCCACAGACGCAATAACGACGAGAACCGTCTCTACAATAAGGATCATTCTTTTCGCATTTGCGATCCCTTTTTTCGCCGACCACGTTCGGAAGAAGGTATCATCGCCACCGTGGTTGCGCATGATGATCGTCTTTACCTCTTTCAGTGCCTGATCTACGAGAAGTGGGCTCTTGGCACGCACCATGATATGCCCAACGTGATCGTGTCCCCAAAACCGTTTCTGTGCGGTTGTAATCGGAATGAAGAGCATATTGTCATCGCTTCTACCTCGCTCCAACCCATCCCCTCGGCTCTCCATGATCCCAATAACAGTGAAACGTTTGTTGTTTCCGTGATTGTTGATGATGACTTCCTTACCGATTGGGTCCTGTCCTTTGAACTGTTCTTTCCAGATTTTTGAGCCGATGACGCAGACCTTTGTCCAAGTGTCCATATCAGTATCAGCGAGAAATCTGCCGTACGCTGTGCGCCACTCGCGAACGGCTTGGTATTCATTTGTCGTTGCGCGGAGATAGGTCTGTTGAAATCTCCCATCAACACCAAGACTGATGTAGTAACTCCCCTCGACAGTAGCTACTTCAACGGAGGGGCATTCTGCCAGAACGTCTCGAAGGTCGTCCATCTCTAAATGGTGTGGGCTATTATTGCGTTGCCAACGTCCGTTTTTGTAGATTTTCCCGGGGCGATAAACACCGAACATACTCGGTCCACCGATCTGGTTAATCTCCGCCATCAATAGTTTTTCGGCACCCGCGCCGAAAGACATCATCGCGATCACACCCGCAATACCGATCGTAATCCCCAAGAGTGTGAGAACCGTGCGGAGTTTGCTACCGCGAAGCACTGAAAACGCTGAGATGAGATTCTCAAGGATGTTCATTTTTCTTCCGTTTGGCGTAGCATTTGTTCAGGATTTAAGTATAGATGGACGAAAACTTTTGATTGCATCAATTCTCAAGGTATGCTAAACTTCTTAAAGTAAAAGATGGAGAGAATTCGCGAATTCATACCGTTCCTCGGTATTAAAAGTATATCATGAAGGGTTGTGAAGTTGCAAATCTTTTCGATTCATAGCGGGAGCGGATAATTGTGCCGATGGATCTTTTCAATATTGAAAACTCACAAAGCACCCTGTTGTGGCGCGGCGCACAAGACGCAAAGTCACATCGAGCAGAATTAACGCATCTATTGCGACGTGGGGAACGCGCCTGGGTTTCGCTCCCGACTGACTTGCTGGAAACGCGGTATCAATTGAACGCCATAGAACAGTCCTTTGGCGAAGCTGAAAAGACGACAACGATTCAGGCGAAACTTCATCAGTCGCATCTGCATAACAGCGCGGAATTGAGTCAGCACCACTTAATCGCGTATCCACAGGCGGACGCGCCTTGCTATAATATCAACGAATACGTCCAACGATGCATAGCAGGCGATCTTGCGGTCGCAGAACGACTTCGCGGACGGACAGTGATTCATCTTTACCAAACCGAACGGGTAGCGGAAGATCTTTTAAACAGCACCGGGGTTTCAAGGTTCGTGAAACGCGTGTTGGGAGACTATCTAAAGATCTACGGCAAGAAACACCTTACCGGTTTTACTTGCGAATTACCGAAGTTTTTGTCTTTAGCAAGCGTTCTGGGAGCTGGCATAACCGCAGTTCCGTGGAGTCCTACACTTTTAGAAACGACTGAGGAAACCCTTACAACACATCTGCCCTTAGTTTTCTACGAAACTTACAACTCGGCAGCAGTCAGAAATACATTTTGGAACGAATTGACGACGCGATTCGCAACTTGCTTTCTGAGAGGTGTGCGTGATTTTTGTCATCAGGAAAGACTGCAGTTTGCTTTAAGTCTCCCCGCAAGGGCAAAGGCATTGGAGTTCGAATTAGGGGCAATGTTGGCACAAGTAGACTGCCCTATTCTAAGTGCCACCGAAATAGATACACCGAAGCGATTCGTCATTGCGAAATGGGTCTGTAGCAATACACAGTATGCCGGTATCTCACGAAAGGCATCCCAGAAAACGAACAGACGGACACTGCTCGAAGATGCGAGTCTCGGTTTCAATTTGTGGATAAATAGAGATCAGACCACAGCCTCGGAACCCACTGCTATAACACGGCAGTTATCACGCGGTTATCCAAAGAGACCGCTCCTTATGATCGCACCGACCCAGAGCCTTTGGACGAAACCCGATGAGAAACAGTGGAACGGATTGACGAAAGCATGGGGATGGTTGTGTCAGAGTGTATGGGAATTGGGCTACGACTTCAGGATTGTTTCGGAGCAGGAACTAAGATCAGCAGAAATTGTGGATGTAGGCGGCGCGGGAAAACGGGGCAGGAGGCGTGGTGGACTCAGTCTACCGAACAACCGAGCAGACATCAAAGAGATTTACAACGTTATTCTGCTTCCGAGTTGCATCTCGCTTCAAGAAGAGACTGTCAAGCGTCTGCGCGCATTCACGAAAGCGAAAGGGAGATTGATAGCAGACGAACCGATTCCGTATTTGCTCAATGGCAGGATCGGACTTGAACCGTATCCACTCGAACAACTTATCTATGGACGACGGACAACTATTCTGCGAGGTCCGCAAAACGAGAAAGTCGCGAAACTCGAAAAATGCCTCCAAAAATGGGTGAATCGTCGCGTATCGGTATACATAAAACCCGACAACAAGGAGACGAATAGCGTTCAAGTACACCACCGGACAGCGGACGGATCTGAAATATTTTATCTCTTCAGCAAGGGTGCTGAACCGATTGATGTTTTGGTTGAGATACACGGTATAGCATCCGAGATTGCGGAATGGGATTTGTTTGAGGGAACGGAAGAGACTGTTGATTTTTGGCACGCGAATGGAAGGACATACCTCAATAGTACGTTTACAGTTAAACAGGGACGGCTTTTTTCGGTCTCATAAATATCAGAACTTACACAAATTGAATGGAGAAACGGAAACCTATTCTGTTGGAAAGTTGTTATTTCGTTGGAGTTAACCCCCTAAATCCCCCTTATCAGGGCGACTTTAAGAGGAAATACGTAAGTCGTAAATATGGAAGGAGTCATTATGACAGGTGGAGATCTTTTTGTCGAATGTTTGAAAACACAGGGTGTGAGTGTCATTTTCGGTTTGCCGGGCAACCATTTAGACACTGTTTATGAATCGTTGTACAACAATCAGGACAGCATACAGCACTATGTCACACGGCACGAAGGTGGCGCGTCATTTATGGCGGATGGCTACGCACGTGCGACAGGCGACGTGGGGGTCTGCATGACCGTCCCGGGTCCGGGTTCAAACAACGCCTCTATCGGTATCGGTGAGTCGAACACAGCGTCTTCGCCTGTGCTTTGGATTACTGGTCAGAACCCATCGTACTTGGCATCACGGGACCCGAAGAAGAGTTTTCACGGGTTGGATCAGAGGGCTGCCTTCGGCACGATGACGAAACATCTGGAAATTGTGCATCGGGTAGACCAGATTCCGGGTGCCATCAATCGTAGCTTCAGTGCCCTACGCTCTGGTAGACCAGGACCTGTGCTGATCGAGTTAGCGAAAGATGCCTTGGATGCTGAAGCCAATTTTCCAATCCCACCATGGAACAACGGTATTCAGACGACTGCAAGCCCACAAGACGTAGATGCCGCGTTGGAATTGTTGAGCACCTCAGAACGTCCGTTTATCATTGCAGGCGGTGGTATCAACCATACGCGCGCAACCGCAGAAATACTGGAGTTTGCGGAGTTGCTGGACGCGCCAATTGTGATGACAGGTTTCGGGAAAGGTTCTGTGCCGGAGGACTCTCCGAATTCAATCGGGGTTTTCCGCGACGGTATTTCCCAAGCGGCAATGGAGGCATCCGATCTCATTGTTGCCGTCGGTACCCGGTTTAACTATCGTGATACCGGCAACTGGAGTCTCAAGATTCCACAGCCCCTGTTGCATATTGAAGCCGACACGGAGGAGATCCACAAAGAATATCCTGCGACTGTCGGCATCGGTGCGAATCCAAAATTGGTTTTACGCCAACTGAACGCCGCGCTGCGCGACGAGAAACGGCAAGGCGGTTGGGGAGAAGGCTTACGCGAATTACGCCGACGCTTCATGGCGATTGAACACCCTCAGATCCTCCAAGAGATGCGTGATGTGATGCCCCGTGATGCGATCTTGTCGGTTGACGTTAATATCACTGGCTACGGCGCGCTGGCACATTTCCCGTGTTATTACCCCGGAACTTACATCTTCTCCGGTGTATCTGTGGCAATGGGCATAGGATTGACGGGTGCCATCGGGGCACAGGTTGCGTATCCAGATCGGAAAGTCGTCGCGCTGAGTGGTGACGGTGGGTTTTTAATGACGTGCCCAGATCTGGCAACGGCGGTGATGTACGATCTACCCGTTGTGACGCTCGTGATGAACGACAACCAGTACACTTCAATTGAACGCGGTCAGCTCCGCCGCTTCGGTAAACGGATCGGTGTTGAACTCGCCAACCCTGACTTCGTGCAGTTTGCAGAATCGTTCGGTGCCATTGGATTACGCGTCGAAGATCCGGTTGATTTCAAACCGACATTTGAAAAGGCACTCGCTCTGGATAAACCGGTTCTCCTCGAAGTTGTCAAGTAGTCTTGCCATTACCTTCTGGTGTTTATGGTAAAGTCTATAATTATTGTGTCCGCAGTAGGTGCGGTTCCATGAAGTTTAAATAAATATTTCGGTAATTCTATCCCTAAAAAACCTTGTAGGGGGTTTTTGCTTGGGGTTTTTGATAGGGTATTTCTGCGGATTTCCCCTAGGTCTTGTGCCTGCCCGTGCATTACCGAATTAAATTCTGAATCCTCATCAAACCGCACCTACCAAAAAGTGTCGACTTATTTTTATAATCCACTATCGTTAGTTTCGGAAAATTCGACTGCAGGAGCAATGGTAGCACAAACAACATCGGAGAAAAAAATAAAAAATACATAAAGAATAAAGGAGTTTGATATGGCAAAAAGGATCGGTGTTCTCACAGGTGGGGGCGATACAAGTGCTCTTAATGCCACCCTTAAAGGCATTGCGTTGAAAGCCGAGGAACTCGGTTTTGAACTCATCGGATTTATGGAAGGGTGGCGCGGTGTTTTGAAGGGTGGGCGTTACTTTACGCTGACACCTGACCTGATTGATGAAAATCGGGGAGGTACGCTGTTAAAGAGTTCACGCACGAACCTGATTAAAGATGGCAAATTAGACGAAGCCGTCAGCAACCTGAAAAAATTGGACATCAGTGGTCTTATCCCGATAGGTGGCGATGATACTTTGACGGTTGGAACCGCCCTATCGGACCAATTCACAACTACGTTCGTTACCAAAACGATTGATAACGACGTAGGTATCAATCCGCCAGAAGGAGATGCCGTCGATTACTCTAAGATGGTTAACTATTTCTGTCCCGGGTTCCCCTCATCAGCGAACAGTGTTATCAACTACGTCCGTGATCTACGGACGACGACCTACTCCCATGATCGTGTAATTGTCGTTGAAGCGATGGGAAGGGATGCCGGGTGGTTGACGTTATCTGCAGCCTACGGACAGGCGGATCTTATCGTTGTCCCAGAGGTGCCGTATCAACCTGAGAAACTGGCAGAGGCGATTCGCGAAAAACACGCCCAACAGGGGAACGTCATTGTTGTCGTGTCGGAAGGCATTCGGAATGACGATGGGGAACTGATGATTACGTCACAGGCGGAACTCGATGCTTTTGGGCATACGAAACCGGGGGGGTGTTCAGAGATTATCGTTGAGACGATGAAGAAACTCCTTCCCGATATTTCGAGCTCAGCGTTCCGTGCTTTGATACTCGGTTATCTCCAGCGGTGCGGTAGCCCGATTCCATTGGACAGAGACATCGCTATGAAGGCAGGTGCTATGGCGGTGCAAGCACTCTCAGACGGAATGTTCAACGGTGTTGCGACAATTACGCGAACGGAAGTCGGTATTGAACCGACCTTATTGGCGTTAGACCAAGTACTGAAGCGGGATGCATCGGGGCATGTGATTCGGAGAAGTCTGGATCTACGGTTCTACGATGCGGAACGGTATCAGATGTCGCCAGCGGGTGCTGGATATTTCCGTCCGTTGTTCGGTGATCTTCCGCGTCCAGATTTGTCATTGGATGACCGTTTAATCGAGATCGGTGAGATTGGATGATAGTTGAGAAACTCAAATAAAACAAAGGCGCGGTTTCAAACTGTGCCTTTAAATTTATTGAAATACCGATGACGTTCTTATACAAAACAGGCAAACTTCCAGCACCGCGTCGTTGCTAACCAAACTCCTCAAGAATGCCCAGAAGCCCTCGATCCCCCGCCTCTATGTCCTACCACCCGATATTGATGAGAGACAGCCAGCAAAGACACGCATAGCCGAACGACCGATTTGTTTCATTACAGCCACCGCCGAAACCCTGTGTTTTATCCCTATGGCTCAACGACTTTATAGAGTTCTACTTGCCCGTTGCGAATCGTATTAATCACAACACTCTTAACGGGATGCCGGTTGACATCGTAATGGGAAATAAATGTTGCTCCTTGGAAATTGGTGATATGTGACAGTGCATCGCGAACTGTTGACGGGGTGAGTGTCTGTGCTTTTTCCATCGCGGACGCTAACAGGGACATTGCATCATAGCCTGAGGCTGCCGCGCTGTCTGGAGGTATCATAAACAATTCTGTATAAGCCTTGACAAAGTGTTCCCCACTCGGTAGTTCTGGACTAAAGTCCGCGGTAAAGTAAGCCCCTTCCAACGGCGCGTTATCAGCCAAGATGTTGAAAAGTTTTTCAGACTCATCCCAGCTCCCGGAACCCAAGAAAATCGCTTCAATACCGATTTCCCTCGCCTGTGCCATTGCGAAGTGAATATCTGGAATAACGCCAGCAATATACAGCACATCAGGGGCTGTAGCTTTGATGCTCGTTAACTGTGCATCAAAGGTTTTATCGCCAACGCCATAAACTTCACTGGCAACGATTTCCCCGCCGAGTTTCCGAAAATTCTCTTCAAACGCTTGCATCAGGCTCTCTGTGTAAGCACTCTCAGATTGACGGAGGGTCGCAGCAGTCGCAGCACTGAGTTCCGACACATCGATTGCGAATTGTGCTATTACGGTTCCGTGGACTGATGTCGGAGGGACGACGAGAAAGACAAAATCGCCCGCAGCGGTCACATGATCACCAGCAGAACCGGGAATGATGGGACGCTGAAGTTGCTGAACAATGGGTCCGACCTGTATGGAATTGTTAGAGAATATGGGACCGAGAATTGCAACCACATCTTCCTGCTCAATGAGTGTTTTTACGATACGGACACTCTCTGCTGCATCAGGGACTAAACGTGTGCCTTGATTGTCCATGACGATAAATTCGATGTGTTTTCCGAGAACGCCACCGCGTGCATTGATTTGGGTTCGCGCGAGTTCTGCACCTTGGGCAAAACCGGTGTAGTATCCCGATGGCTGAATCACACCAATTTTAACAGTGGAAGCGGCATCGGTGGAGAGCGCATCAGATGTAATTAACTGTTTTACCCGTTCGCATCCGGTGAAGGATACAATTATAATCACCAGGAAAGTTAAGAAAATTTTTGCGTTCATTATTAACTCCTTGTCTGAAAGAGAAATTGTTCCGCAACTACAAATTGGTCATCTGTTTCAGGGGAGCGATAAATCAGACTGATTGCTTCCATTTCACACTGGAGTGGTTGCCATTCGGTTTGGAGTCGCTGTTGTTCGGTCTGGAGGAGTCGGTGTTGGAATTGTCCCACGGAGAGGTGTGGATGAAATCCACCAGCAAATCGCGCCGTGTCGTCATAGTCGGGAAGCTGTTGTAATAGGACGCTGTGTAATCGCACGATTTCGTCTTCGGGTTCTGGAACTAAGAACATGGTACACGACTTTCGGTGCCGGAAAGCATCAAAACGAACGAACTCGACAGAGAAGGGTGATACCTGCTGCGCGACTTGTGCAAGCGCGGGGATAACTGATTCAAAGTCGCGTCGTTCCGCGAAGGGATAGAGCAGCGTTATGTGTGGCATCCATCGCAGGAAGTTACGGTCGTGGACGCTGCGGATGGCTTGGATAGGAGGCTGTACAGATTCCGGTGGTATGAGGACAACTGCTGTGGTGTGTGTTTTAGTGACCAACGGACATTCCCCAGCGTCCACCATCAACATGAATGGTTTGACCAGTGATATAACAAGCATCGTCGCTAAGGAGGAACGCGATAGCGGATGCGATCTCCTCCGGTCCACAGCGGCGTTTCATAATACAGGAATTGATTGGCGTCTCTTCCAATTCCTTCTTACGTGCAGCAGGATCGGGTGCTCTGCCGAAGTGCATCTCTGTGACAACCCAGCCCGGTGCCACGGCGTTAACGCGAATACCGTATTCAACGAATTCATACGCCATAGTTTTCGTGAGAGAGACCAACGCCGACTTAATCGCATCGTAGACCCATCCCCCAGGCCTGCCGAGGTACCCGCCCTCTGATGAGAGATTGACGATCGCTGCTCCATCCTGTTTCAAGAGCGGTAACAGATGTTGCGTGATGACGACCCAACCGCGGAGACCGATTGCGGTTTCGGGTTCCCAATTTGGAATCCATCCACCGTCTTCAATTTTGCCACCTCTCGCGATAGCGGCGTTATTGACGAGGATGTGAAGCGCGGAAAACTTTTCGGTAACCGTCTGAGCGGCGGTTTGGACACTTTCATCATCAGCGAGATCGACTTCTATAAAAAGTGCTTTCCCACCTGCTTCTTGGATTTCAGAGACCGCCTGATTTGCCATTTCGGCGTTTTTATCGGCGATGATGACGTGCGCGCCCTCAGCGGCGAGTCGATCTGCGGTTGCCCTGCCGATGCCGGAGGCACCACCTGTGATCAACGCGACTTTATCTGTGAAGCGGATTGTTCCCCATTGGTTCATTTGCATGATATTGTGAGTCCTTAGTGGTTAACAGAACGTAGGAGTAAGTCTTGTGCTTACCCGCAATTAGTAGCCTGCAACAATACGCAGAAATACGCAGAAACACCCAAACAAAAACCCCAAGCAAAAACACGCAGGCGGATCTACGGAACGGAACATGAATATTCTGACTCGCCTGACCGAACCGCAAGGTAAAATTAAGAACCTGCGACGAATCCACCATCGACGAGCAGAGATGCACCGGTGACCCACTCTGCATCATCGGAAGCGAGGAAGACCACAGCACGCCCGATGTCCCTCGGTAGACCGAAACGCGGTAAAGCCGTCTTTTCTAATGCCTCTTCAATCTGATCGGGAGTGAGGTAATCCTGAATTGCCGTCTCGATGTAACCCGGACAGATAGCGTTAACGGTTATACCGAATTGCCCGATTTCCAACGCGGTATCTCGAACCATATTGACGACCGCGGCTTTCGCTGGCGCATACGCCGGTCCTGCTCCGCCTCCGTAAGCATGAACCGAAGCGATCTGGATAATCCGTCCGAATTTCGATTGTTTCAGGTGAGGAAGTGCGAGTTTCGTTGCGACAAAGACGCCGCGGAGGTTGACCCCAACGACGCTGTCCCAATCGGCAATTGAGAGTTCCTGTGCGCCACCGGGGATATGAATGCCCGCATTATTGACGAGAATGTCAAGCCCGCCAAAGTGTTCAACGGTTTGCTGAATTACGTGTGCAACCTGTGAATCATCGGCGACATCAGCTTGAAGGAAGAGTCCCTCTGCACCCAGTTTTTCGATTTCTGCGACAGTGGGTGTTGTGGTGTCGGTTTCGTGATATTTGCCGCGGAGAGGTGTTTCCTGTTTATCGACGACAACGACTCGGGCACCCTCACGTGCGCATTCAAGTGCGATGCCGCGTCCGATACCTGAACTCCCACCCGTTATGATAGCGATTCGATCTTTGAGTAGCATGTAAATTCCTCAGCGAAATATAAGTTTTCCAATTTGGTGCGGTTTCCAATCACACCAACCGCTGCTGGGAATAACAATTATACCTTACTTTCTAAAATCTTTGTGACATTTTCTGCGATACGCTCCTCTAATTGCTGTGCTTTGGCATTTACGACGTCTAATCTATCTTTGACCAGAGTCATTGAAAATCACACCAACGGGTAGCGGAATTGTATGAGGACAGCAACGGAAACGCCTAGCAAAACACCTTCTCACCAGAAACCAACGGGAACTTAGAAGTAGGATCTGCCGAGTGAGTTTCCGGTACCAAACGCGTTGTATGGCGCGCCTGCTGGTAAGGTGCGGAGTCCCCACGTTTCAGTCGTTGCGTCATAACCGACACCCATCGAAACCGCAGGTTCCTGTATCAGATTCACCTGGAACGTGAAGTCCTGACGGACGCTGTTATAGTTTGAGGGTACATCATCGCGCTTAATGCCGACACGGTTCCAAGAGATACGGAGGTTCCAATCGTGGAGATTACGCGTCATACTGACGCGTTGTGAATAGAATTGCCCATCAATCGGATAATAGATAAGGCTCACGTCGAATTCGAGGTCTTGGCTAAAGCGGTAGCGTCCAGTGGCGGTAATAGATCGAGAAGCCCGTCTTGAGGTATGCCGTTTGCTAAACGAGTTTCCGACACTGATATTCCAAGCGGGGCGAGTGTAGCGGATGTTGGTCCGGAATCCAACCATTTTAAATTGCTTTCCATCGTCAGGATGTGGATTCGGATCGTGTGTGAATCGGACGGTCATATTTAGGTTCCGACTCGGAAGCGGGACGAATGTGAAATCGCTCTCAATGGGTTCATACCTCCGCCTATACAAGGGATCGAAATCCGTGAAATCAGCAGAGAGTCGGGTATCAAAATAGAAGACGCGGTGCGCCGATTGACTTCGTCGGGTCTTGATTTCAAAGTTTGTATTGAAGTTATAAGTGAGTCTCTTCCGTTCGTAGAAGTAAGTGCTGGGACCGAAAGGATATAGGTTCTCATCTTCGTCAACGGCAGGCTGATAATTGAATCGCAGTGAGGACTGGATTTCGTGTCTCAACTTTCGGAGCCCAGGAATATAGTCGACGTTAAAGACACGGAAGAGCGTGTTTGTGGCAGATCCATTAAAGCTGAATACGTTTTTTATGATGTTCCTATTCTTCTGCTGGTCCTGGTCGTGCCATACCATGTTTGTGTTGAGATCAAGGCTCATTTGGAGTTCCCGCAACGGTGTAATCAGAAGCGTTGACTGCTTGCGGACATCGAACCCAAGATCCAGCGTCTGTAGATACACATCTCTCTCTTCACCCGCTTTGCCTTTATAGACTTCTCTGAAGAAGTTCCCGAATTCAACATCCAAGTCGAAACTTGTGCTATCGAGGGTAGGTATAGTAAAGAGTGAGAGAAAAGGTGTTTCGGTTTGGAACTTTTCAGAAACGTCTTCCATACGATCGTTGAGACTACCAAAAAGTGGGAGTGCGCTCACACGCATCCGTGAGAAATTCAGAGTAAATTGCGGAAGCTTTTGTAAGGAGGTTGTGCCTACATCTGTGAAATCGTGAACGTGTCGGACTTCGATCCTACCGGTAATGTCTCCGATCGCTTCCCGCGAAAATGTGAGGTTGCCATTCTCGTCGCGATCCCCGTCAGCCACGGTAGACAAACCTGTACCATAGGTGAGTATTCCGAAAGATCTCAGCGTGGATTCTCCAGGAAGTTTTAGTTCTTCCTTGAAATTACGGGCTTGCAACTCCGTTCTACCACTGAAGTTAATAGGACGTCTACCCTCTTCGCGGCTATCCCATGGCGTATAGAAAGATTGCGTATGTCCCCATCGCATAATCCACCGTCTACCGATGCGTGTCGCATTCTGTCGCTCGTAGGAATAGCGGTCTGCGCCATAGAAGTAAATATCGCCTCGATAGGTTCTCTTCTTGTCGACTTTGATGAGTCGGAAAGATTTTTTGGTTTGAATAGGACGACTGCTATATTCACCAGCGTATAACCTTTGTGCATCTGAGGCAACGGCACTCGGATCCTCCCACCGTCCTCGAAAACCGTGTTTCCGATAGACTTTCAGTTCGTCTTCTTCGTCCTCGGAATCTTCTTCAGTGTCAGCATCTTCAGACGGGCTGGGTAACCCAGCCCCTACGTCGCCATTGGATGGATCGGCAGTCGTTTCGCCTTCTGTTTCGTTTTCGGGTTCATCTTGCTCTACACTCTGATTTTCATCAGGGTCATCTTCGGACGCGTCCTGCTCCACACTCTGATTTTCATCAGGATCATTCTCTGTCTGTTCTGCGCTCTGATTTTCATCGGTATCGGTGGCATCAGCCTGTTGCGATGGCTCTGAAGCGGGAAGACCTGCATCAGGTTCCTCTGTTTCGGTCTCTTCAGATGTCTCTTCTTGCGAGGCACCATCTTCCTCAATATTTTCCGGTTTAGGGTTCATCACCTCTTCGTAAAATTCATCCCACTCCGCCTCGAACTGCTCGGCGAGTTCCTCGAAAGTCGGGGTCTCCGATTTTTCAATCAATTGGAAAAGGTAAAGACCTTCAGGCATGGTGATAGGCCGACGTTCAATCACATCTCCTGGATTCTCTAATCGCCTCACTGCGGCACGCCACGAGGATTCCATCTCATTCAAGAGCAAGCCCTCACCATCATTAGGTTCGGATAAGGTCGGTTCGGCGATATCTGCGTATTGATCGGGTACTTGTATGAGCTGTTCAAAAGGCTCGCCCGCGTGGGCACGCTCGAGCATGTCGTCTGCCAATTCGCGTAGGACGGTTTCTGTCTCGTCGCTTGCACTAATGGCGATGTCAATACGACGGAGTTTAATTTCGCGTTCGCCATAGACATCAACAACGCGATCGGCTTTAAGGATATGGAAGGCAGATTCGGTTTGGACGATAGGGCTAATTTCGCCCTCCTGTAGCGCAAACGCGGCTTCCTCTAAAATCGGATCGAGTTTGGGTTTGCCTTCCTCGTCAACTTCACCGGGGACAAGGAACCCGAGGTCACCACCATCGTAACGGGTGTCAAAGTGGTCAGAATTGCTCTGTGCGATCTGTGCGAAGTTCGCATCTTCTTCCTGGAGCTCCGTGAGGACTGTTTCTGCCTTATCTCTCGCACGGTTGACATCATCTTCAGTGATTTTATATTCAATAAAAATTTGCCGTAGCCAATAGCGATCGTATTCACCATCAAGTCGGTCTTGTAAGTCTTCCGCTTTCTCTTTTAACTTCGTCCGTTGGTTGGGTGTTACATCAGGTGGAATCGGGATATAGATTTCTTGAAATTGTGTATCATTAAATCGGTATTTACCTTCAAATCCGTACCCTTGTCCACGTTTTGAACTTCTGTCGTAGAGCAGTGCCCCATCATAACGGCGTTTACGTGCGACAGGTAAGATGATGCTGATGTTGGGACCTTGGTAACTATCCGTTCCAAGTTTGACAATAATCTTTGCGATCTTACCTTTTCGTATATCCCGTCGAATGACAGGAAAATAGAAAAGGGGAAACCCACCGATACGCAAGACGATATTTTTAGCGATCATCTCCCGGTCTTTTTGGACAATGACTTCGGAGACACTGAAATAGTAGTGCGGGTGTTTCAGTGAGCAGGTTGTTAGGGATGCCCCGCGGATATAAGAGCGGTCTTCCTGTATCTTAAAGATTTCACTGCCGCCAAAATACCACGGATCACTGAATGTAAACCCGTTCCGAGCAATACCTTTTTTGTTGTTAAGGTTGAAGATGAGTTCATCGGAATAGGTCTCTTCGTCACCAATTATGAGGTGGACATTCCCTGATGCTCGCATTAGGTTGTCATCGAAGTCTGCCCAGATGTGGTCTGCTCGGAGAATGACGTCCTCAAATTTTATGAGCGCATTTCCGTGAATTTGGACGAAATTATCGACCATAGCCATATCGTCGCCATCGCCGATTATCATGCCTTCTCCAGGTACATCTGTCTCTGGGTTCAACCGTTCTGAACCGGATCCTTCCTCCTCGGTCTGATCCGTAGATGCCTCAGCAGTGGGCGGGTCAGAGGGTTTTGCCTCTTGCGCGACGCTGAACTGTATTGTGCAAAGGAGGCATACAATGACGAGTAATGTCAGTAGAGGCTGGGTTACCCAGCCTCTACTACGCGCAATTCTGGACGTTGGGATAAGAAGGGCGTGGTGTTGGTTTTCTAATTTACCGTGCGGATAAGTCATAGCCTCTGGGGAATTTAAGGGTTTCCGTGTTCGAGTCGCCTGCACCGTTGTGGCAGGCTTAGGTTTTGGTGCTATACCGTACATATCCTGATTTCAGTTGCGACTTAACCAGAAACCCCCTCATAATGGAATGGAGAGCGGCCCAGGATGCCATAATTTAAAGATCTTTCAGTTCAATTCTAATGTAAGCGTTTTCAAGAAGTTTGTTGGTATATGTGTCCCATTCCTCTTGGAATCGCTGCTGGCGGAGTATTGAAGTGATCTGCTGTTTTTCTACCTCGCTGAGACTTGGGCTATTTCGCTCGTCGACCCTAAAAATGTGAAGACCGGATTCAGTTTCGTGAGGTTGACTGTAGCTCCCGACTGCGAGGGCTTCAATGATCGTGCGCGTTTTAGGGTTGAGTTCCGTTAAGGAACGGATGCCGAGGTCACCGCCGTTATCTCGTGTTTCAGTATCATCGGAATGCGTCGCGGCGAGAGCATTGAAATCTTCACCGTTTTCCAGTTTTTTGAAAACTTCAACAATACGCTCGCGTGCCTCCTGTAGAGCTTGGGCACTCGGTGTGAGCGGAACAATGAGATACCGGAAGGCAATCATCTGATCGGTTTTCATTTCGACAGTGAAAACATAGAGTCCCTCGTTTCCTTCAACAGGTTCGCTGAATTTGCCAACATCCAAGCTTGCGAGTACGTCCTGGAATATCTCTGGAAACCTTTCGAGTTCCTCAGTCGTAGCTTCTATGAGCATGCCTGCCTGTGAACTTGGATTCTGTTTAGGGGCATATCGTTGCGCGAACGCCTCAAACTTTGTGCCATCTGTCATAATTTCACTGATAGTTTCATTAACAGTTTTAAGTGCGGCATCCCGGTCCTCTTGATTCGGTTTAAAGGCGACAAAAATGTGCCGTAAATGGACTTCATCTGTTTTAGTTGGGAGTTGGTCCCGATTTTCCTCAAAAAATTTCTGGATCTCGCTTTCACGCACTTGCAACCGAGGAACAATTCTCCCCATAACAAGCTTCTCTGCTTTGAGATTTCGCTCCGACTGCTCCCGAAACGCCACAAGTGTCATACCCTCTCTGTTTAGCTGTTTTTTAAATTCCTCGTCTGTTTCAATTTTATATTTCCTTTTAAAGTCTTGAACGTACTGCTCAACTTCTATGTCGCTGACGGTAACCTTCAACGTTAGTGCGGCTTCCAAAAGGAGCATTTGCCTGATAAGCCGGTCAAGTAAATCGGATTTTTGCCGTTCAGCCTCGTTGAGTGCCTCGCGTTCGCTGAAGCGATAGACCTGCTGGAGTTCCATCGCACGCTGATTCACCAAGACATCAAGCTCTCGCTGGGTCACAACATCGTCATTAACATAAGCGATAATCCTATCAAAGGTGCGAGCGGAAACCCTGCCCCGCACGCCACCGCTGATGAGCAGTAGAATGAGTATAAGATAGGTAGTTATTCTACAAGCCATGTGGACACCCCTTTATGAGTTATCAGCACGAAAACCCATAGGATATTCCGTGCTGATAATCTTCTTCTGACAACTGGCAGCCGAAAGCAGGCATTAGCCTGTGTGCTGACAACTGATCGCTATTCCTCAGGTTCTGCCGCTTCGGATGGTTCTTCTTCCGACACCTCTTCGGCTTCTTCAGGTTCTGCCTCTGGAATGCGATCAATGTACGTTTTGACCTCGGCGCGTTCTCGGAGTTCGACAATCCAGTTATTCATGAGTTCCTCTCGTTTCTCGCGTTCCGCTTTTCGGATGACACTCCTACGAACATCTTCCTCCTCAAACGGTTTCTGGTATTCATCGCGAGCTTCATCTTTTCGGAATATCATATAGTACTTTTGTCCCTGAACATCGACTGCAATGACACCATCGTGCATCTGACCGATCTCCGCAGAAAACGCCGCATCTAAGAAGGGTTCAGTTCCTGAAGGAAACGAATCTCGACTAATGTAGTCCGTGTCCCCTGGAGTGGAAGGATTCGCACCGGGACCGACGAGTTCACCGCGATCGGAGAGTTCCTGAGCGATTTCAAGAATGTCTTTGCCTTCCTTAATTTGCGCGTAAACTTCATCAGCCCGTTCTTCATTCAGGAGCGTGATACAGGAAAGCCTGACCTGCTCAGGCCGAACGTACTCCGCTTTGTTCGTTTCGTAGTACTGAACATAGTCATCTTCAGTCAAAGAGAGTTTGTCGTCGATCTCTTGGGCGGTAATTTTCTTAACCATCAACTCGTGAAGATAATCCTGAACCTTCTTGAGAATTTCTGGATCTTCGTTGAGTTTTTCGTCTCGGGCAAGACTAAGAATTAGCCGACTCTCCGCCATGAGGAGCATATAGGTTTCCAACCCCTCTTTATCCTGATATTGACGCTGCTTGTATTCGGGGAGTTCACTAATTTCTTGCATCATCTCTTCAAGGGTGATGCGTTGTTTGCCGTCCCATTCAAACTCAGCGATGACCGTTCCATCAGCACCGATCGCTTTGTCGCCGCAGCTATAAAAGACAGGATGCGTGACAAGGATCCCGATTAAAAGTACGCGGGTAATCCGCGATTTGAAGTCATGAATGATGGCAGCCTGCAACAACGGCGCAGGCGGAACTTCATTAAGAGACGTTGTCAGACCAATCCCGTCATTTAACGCCTGGCGAATCATTAAAAGAATTTTGCCTATGAAGCGGGCAACTACTGTGAGCATTTATCTAACTCCTTTATTAGTCTTCAGTTTTCAGTTGTCAGTTTTCAGTTAAAAGAGGCTCTAATACACCAAGTCTGCCTTGTGGAAGAAATCACGAGTGTGGGGCGACCCCAACAAAAACACTTGTTCCTACAACTGAAAGGATTTTTTCGGCAGAAAAAATTCGAACTGACTACTGATGACTGACTGCTATTCATCGGTCTCCGCTTCCTCTACTTGCGGCGGTTCCGGAATATTTTCAGGATAAGTTTTTAACTTGCCTTTCTCAGTGATCTCAGTGACCCATTCATTGATGCGTGCGCGTTTCTTTTCACGCTCAACCGTTCTTTGGACATCGTCCTTGACCTCATCGAATTCCTGCTGTCGGTCTGGCTGATGCTCTTCTTTACGGAAGATGAGGTAGAAGGTTTCTTCATTGACATCTACTTCAAAAAGGGTATCTGTCATTTCACCAATTTCTTGGTCAAATACCGCCTCAATGAATTCCGACCAACGCGCAGAGGCAGCTTTGGTAAACATGTAAGTATTCCCTGGATCATCCTGATTGGTGCCAGGTCCATTGGCGAGTTTACCTGCTTCGGCAAGTTCCTTTGCCATCTCAGCGATGTCTTTGCCTGCCAGAATAGCATCCAATGTTTCGTTGGCAAAATCTTCATCATCAAGGGTAATGCAGGTTGCGCGAGCTTTCGCTTCCTCAATATACTCACTCAAATTCGCTTGATAATGTGCCATGAGATCTTCATCGGTAATGTCGATTTTGTTATCCACCTCAGCCTCGGTCAATTTTTCAACCATCAACTGATGGGTATAATCTTCAAGCTTTTCGAGGTGTTCGGCAAGCGAATCAAACCCTTCATCAGCCGCACGAAGGATTTTCAGACGTTCATCTATGAGTTCCTCAAGATACTCGGCTTTGTCTGCCCGAGTCTCATAGTTCTGTTGACGATAAACAGGCAATTCCGCGATGGCAGCGTTCAAATCAGCCATTGAGATTTGATAAGGCTTGCCATCCCATTTGTACTCTGCCAAAATTACCTTGCTTTCGTCCATAGCAGACATGGGTTGTTCATGACCATCGGACTGAACAAATCTCCATGTCAGTAGACAAGTCAGAGTGACTATTACAAAAATAGCAATCGTTCTTTTCATATTTTTAATGTTCCTTGCGGTTTGGTCGGGTGGGTTTGGGAAATAAAGTGCCTTTCCGTATATCCAGCCCGCCCGCTGGTTGGGCTTACGCGCTTTGAGCAACGCGCGTAGCGCGCCTTTTTACGATTACGCAACAAACAATCTTAGCGTTCGCTGCAATTCGGTCAACATACTCGCACCAGTCACTCCCGGCATGCGAATTTTAAGTTGTGCCGGTGGCTGTAACTGGAGGTCTTTATTTTGGTGGACTATTTCAACAAATTTCTTCACATTAATTCGTGGTTTTCTTTCATCGAAGGTAACCTTTACCTGTTCCTGTCCAGCAACAATGGCTGTAACACCGAGATGCTGGCTGAGTTGCTTGATATTGGCTACCTCCAACAACATCTCTGCCGGTTCTGGTATCGCACCGTACCGATCCTTCAATTCCTCTCGCAGCTCATTCAGTGCTTCTTCATCCTTCAGCCCAGCAATTTTCTTATAGATAGAGACCTTTTGACGGCTATCTGGGACGTAGTCATCGGGCAGATAGGCTTCAACGGGCAGGCTGATACGCGTTTCCATGGTTTCTTCAACCGTTTCACCCTTTAGTGCCATCACCGCTTCCTCAAGAAGCCTACAATACAGTTCATAGCCGACAGTGACGATGTGGCCATGCTGTTCGGCACCGAGGATATTTCCGGCACCCCGAATCTCTAAATCCCGCAGAGCTATTTTGAAACCTGAACCGAGATCTGTGAATTCTTCGATAACGCGGAGTCTCTTCTGTGCGCCTTCTGTGATCGCTCGGTCCTGTGGATAGAAGAGATACCCGTAAGCCTGTACAGTCGCACGTCCCACGCGCCCTCTCAACTGGTAGAGTTGTGCCAAACCGAGGGCATCTGCCCGATTAATGAGAATCGTGTTAACGTTGGGAATATCCAGCCCTGATTCAATAATCATTGTGCAGACAAGGATATCATGTTTATGCCGGACAAACTCCAGCATAATGGTTTCTAATTCACGTTCAGGCATCTGTCCATGGGCAACAGCAATACGTGCATCTGGGACCAGTTGTTGAATCGCTAAAGCGATACTCTGGATATCCTGAACACGGTTGTGGACAAAAAATACCTGCCCACCGCGCCCTAACTCTGTCGTGATAGCTTCGCGAATCACATCACTGTCGTATGGCATGACGTACGTCTGAATCGGCAACCGATCCGCTGGTGGTGTATTAATGGTACTAAAGTCTCGAATGCCAACGAGCGACATGTGGAGTGTACGTGGAATCGGCGTAGCGGTCAATGTCAGGACATCAATGGTTTCTTTGAATTGTTTTATTTTTTCTTTATGTTTAACGCCGAAGCGATGTTCTTCGTCAACGATTAAGAGGCCGAGGTTATCGAACACAACCGTTTTGGAAAGTAGACTATGTGTTCCAATAACAATATCAACGCTGCCTTTCGCCAACCCTTCTTTAATCTGTTTAATCTCTTTCGGAGTGCGGAACCGGTTTAACATTTCAATGTTGACGGGGAAAGGCTGAAAACGTTTTTCAAAGGTATCGTAGTGTTGGAGCGCGAGGATGGTCGTAGGGACAAGAATCGCCACCTGTTTCTCGGACATGACGGCTTTGAAAGCGGCACGTAATGCTATCTCAGTTTTTCCGTATCCGACATCTCCACAGACGAGCCTATCCATCGGACGTTCGTCTTCCATATCTGATTTTACATCTTCTATCGCTTGGAGCTGATCGTTGGTCTCTTGATACGGAAAAAGTGCCTCAAATTCAGTTTGCCAAGGCACCTCAGCAGGAAAACTGAAGCCTTTGCGCGCTTGGCGAAGAGCATACAACTTGAGAAGCTGCCCCGCCATTTGTTCTATTGACGCTTTAACGCGTCCTTTTCTTCGACTCCAAGCAGTACCCCCAAGCCGATCCACACGCGGTTTATAAGAGTTATCTTTGCTACCGATATACTTCTGAACGAGATCGACTTGATACGTCGGCACATAAAGGATGTCATCTGCGCTATATCTGAGTATCAGAAAATCTTGGGACTTCCCGTCTATTGCCAATCGACGAATCCCGTCATAGATAGCGATACCGTGCGAGACGTGTACGACATAATCCCCAACTTTTAAGTCGATAAGACTCAGAATGGGTGTCCCGTCTGTAGGAAGACGGTGCCGGATAGGACGGCGGTGATGACGACTGCCAAAAAGTTCTTCTTCGGAAATAACAACGAGATTCAGCGATTCACTAAGAAACCCTTCGCGAATGATGCCAACACTGGTTTCAATATCTGGAGGGAACAATTCGCGCTCTGCTAAGATTTCAGACACGCGCTTTGATTGTTGCGGTGTCTCACAGAAAACATGAATCCGATACCCTTCCTCTGTCCAGGTTTTCATCTGGTTGATAACCGTTTGATAGTTGCCAGATGGCAGTGCCAAGGGTTTCATTTCAAAATGCAGCGGTGGTATCTTATTATCTATGACTTCACGGGGCGGCGCCAAAGACGATGAGACGACGGAATACTTCTCTAATTCGGTGCTGAGTGTTTCAAAGGAGACGAGAAGTTTATCTGGTGGAACCATGAGATTAGATTCCGCTAACTTCTTTTCGTACAACTCTTGCATCTGTTCGTGCATTTGTGCGGTTTCACGCTTCTGCCACTGGGGTTCAATGAAGCAGACGATTGTGTCGTCGGGCAGATAATCAGTGAGCAATTCCGTTTCTGGAACGAGCATCGGCAAAAAGCCCTCTATTCCATCAATGTAGGAGGGAACTCCGATTCCCGACTCTTCCTGAAGCCTATATTGAGAGGAGGCCACCTCCCCTAAAGATTGTGTTATCTCCCGAATCGTACTTATCAATTGTGGCGTCGCATGTTCTTGAATGAGGGTATCGGCTTGGGTTTGCCAATAGTCAACGGATATATCCGCAGAAAGGACTTCCCGCAAAGGCGTAAGCGTAACCGATTCGATCGGTTCCGTTGAACGTTGCGAAATCGGATCGAAAGAACGGATCGTATCAATCTCATCGCCAAAAAACTCAACGCGCATTGGAGCATTGGCAGTCAGCGGATAAACATCTAAGATGTCGCCTCTACGGGCAAATTCGCCTTTGACCTCTACCAATTCAACGTTTTGGTATCCGCCGTCGATAAGCGTCGCGGCGACATCATCTGGATCTATTTCATCTCCGAGATTAAGGACACGACACGCCTCGGCAAATCGGTGGCGGGGTGGGAGTCTATAAAGCATTGCTTGGCTCGATGTTACAATGATGCTCCGTTCTTTATAGAGTAAGTGTTCCAGACACCGAATTCGATCCGCGACGGTTTCCTTGGGCGGCGCGATGCCATCAAAAATTTTCCGGTGCCAGCCGGGAAACAGATTCATCTTGGATTGTACATCGAGCATAGTCGTCGTATCCAAAGCGCGGTACGCCGCGTATGCACATATTTCTTCTAAAGTTTGCTCGGCTTCACGCTGTGAAGGAAGGATAATCAAGAAGGATTTATTGGGAAAATCGTCGATGAGGGTCGCCAAAAGATACGCCGTTGATGCGTTTGCCAATCCTCTGAGCCATGGGAGTTGTTTACCACCTTTGAGGCGTGCCACCAGTGTCTGATAATTTTCTGTTTTATGTAAAAGCTCTATCACTACTTTTTCCTTGACAAACTGTGCTGGCGATTGCAGTTACAAATCAGCGATTATCCGTCTTAGTTGGTAAATTCGATGTCGGTTAAAGTCATTTTCACTATCGAACCTTCCCTTTTGGTTGCTGCTTTGACGATTAACCGACGCTCGTCATCTGTGAACCAGTAGCGATCCCCGGTTGAAGTTCGTAGAACGAGGGTTTCGACGGTGTCCAATTTCTTATGCTTTACCTTCTCTCTGTCCTCAACAGTGACGGTAATCTTCTTAACCTCGCCCTCCGTTATCATCGAGAAGAAATAGGTCTTACCAACTGTGAGTTGCTTAGTGCGTAGGAAGTAGAGTGCCGACAGTTCATTTTGTGTGCCAGGGGGTATTTCTAAGACCTTTACTTCGCGTGTTTCAGAAGATTTCGGTTTCGGACGTGAGACTTTTTCATATTCCGCCGTTTCCCCTTGGAAATCAATTGTCACAGTGCTGCTCTGTTTCCCCTTCTGCGACTGACGCCGAAAGCGGACAGGTGAAAGCGTCATCGGATTCAAATACGTTTCTTCTTCTCTATTGAATTTATAGAATCTGAAAAGTGCACGGGTTTTCATTTTAGACTGGATGTGATAAACCGTCTCTCCATTCATTGATTCTTCTTTGACAATCCGGTCTGTCCGTTGGATGGCTGATATCTTCTTCACAGAAATATTGTAAGTTAACTTTTCACCAACCCGTAGTGGATACGGGGAAATGTTTGGAATTTCAACAAGCGATTGAGGAAGGTCGTCTGCACCAAGAGTTACAATGAGCAAAAAGATGAAAATTAGATGCTTTGCATACTGCAAACTTTTGCCCTCGCGATTTTTTAATTATGCCTTTCATACCGCGAAGCAGGTTGACGACTGACAACTATTCTTCGTTGGTAAATTCAACATCGGTTAAAGTGATTTTCACTGTCAATTGTCCTATTTTGCTCTCCGCTTTGACAGGTAACCGACGTTCGTCATCCGTGAGCCAGAAGCGGTCGCCTGCTGAAGTTCGCAGGACGAGCGTTTTGACGGTGCCCAATGCTTTACTTTTTACTATCTCTCTACGCTCAACAGTGAGCGTAACTTTCTGGACCTTTCCCTTCGCGATAATCGGAAAGAAATACGTTTTACCGAACTCGAATTCTTTAGAACGTAGAAAGTAGAGTGTTGACAGTTCATCTTGCGTGCCAACGGGTATTTCTAAGACCTTCGTTTCGCGTCTTTCAGGAGATTTCGGTTTCGGGCGTGAGATTTTTTCATATTCTGCCGTTTCCTCTCGAAAATCAACTGTGACAGTGGCACTATATTTTTGATCCTGCAGGCGATTCTGAAAGCGGATTGGTGAGAGGGTAATGGGATTAAAATGGGTTTCCTCTTGTCTCTGAAAACTATAGACCCGGAAAAGCGAACGGGTTTTCATTTCAGATTGGATGTGATAGACAGTCTCCCCATTTAGCGACTCTTTTTTCGCGATCCAATCTGTTCGATTGGCAGCAGGTATTTTTTTCCAACTAATATTATAGGTTAATTTTTCTCCGACCCTTAGCGGATTTGGAGAGAGGTCTGGACTTTCAACAAGTGAACGAGAGACACCATTTACGGCAAGGGTTCCTATGAGGAAAAAGATGAAAATTAGATGTTTTGCATACTTTTTAATTTGACTTTGCGGTTCGGTGAGGCGAGTTTTTGATTTCATGTTCCGTTCCGTAAATGTTAGAATCTATGTGTAAAGATTAGAGAACTGATACCACTACCTCTTTGTTGCACCTGTACGGAAAATCTTTGATTATTATACGCTTCGGCAGTTTTCGGAGCATCAAAAATATTCCAAATGTGGATTCCAATGCCTGTCGCGAGAAGAACACCGCTGAGAAATGCGTGATTCTTCATCCGAGTACGTCCCTGCTCGTACGTCAAGAATTCACCCGTCCGGATATCTTGAAATCCTGTCTCGAAAACACCTTGATCGTTGTAATGCAGGGCGCGTGCGATGTTATAGCCAGCAAGCGCGAAAGTTCCTAACTCAGCAGTAAGGAAAAGCGTTGCTTTCGTATAATTACCAGCGTAAGCCTGTCCCAATCCAGGCATAAACATCGACAATCTCGCCGCTTTCTGAACATCAAGTGCTGGATAATAGCGTTCTGCGTGCGACCGAAACAGCGGATAATCCGATTCAGTTTCAGGAGCATTCAAATAGTTGCGCAGAAGCGGCTGAGTGCTGCTATTTTTAGCGTCAGATTTCTCATCGGTGGACGAGGTCTCGGCGATTGCTGAAACAGATCCGGTGATGAAAAAAAACAAAGACGCAAGGAGTATGTATAAAGGCAGCACCCACGCCGTTTCAACATTTTTTAACATGAGACGCACTCCTTATTGAAGTATCTTAAGAGATGGTGCCAATTGGACGTTTTCTGGCTCGGTTTGATATGCCCAGTCGAAAACAACAGTATCATCAGAAAGTTTGCGTACTTGAATCTTAGCGAAGTTCCCATCAGGTGTATATATGGCATAGATATGCCCTTCAATCAGTTCGACAAATAGTGTTGTATACCCAAATTCCGGGACAATATCAACGCCGTCAAAGTATTCATGATAACCCAAATCTTGCATGTACGTTTCATTGTCGGAATAGAGATAACGGACGTTTACTTCAGTATCGAAACCGAAATAGACATCGGTTGCGAGTGTGTCCCATGGAATGCTTCCCTTTTGCGGTTGTGAGAAATCGAATCCACTTCTTCCAGGAAACAGTGTGTAGTCGTCAAGGACGATGTTCCGTCCTTCTGGTCGGGGCGTATCCCAAGCCTCTTCAGGACTCAAATTGCTCTCGTTTCCATCAATGTCATAAGCAGAAACCGCGTAGTAGTAAGTCTCCCCGTTTCGCACTGTCGTATCTGTATAACGCGTGGTACCTTCTGACACCTCTACTAATGCGTCATATTCCGTGTCGTTGCGTCCACGCCACACTGTGTAGCCTGCCAAGTCATATTCGCCATTCGGATACCATTCAATGATGACCTGTTCATCGCCTGTAATGGTTCTGACACCGCGAGGCACTGCAGGCGGCTCATCATCCGTATTGCTGGTATCAACGTAACATCCACTGATATTACCGAGTAACATAACAAAGAGTAGTGTTGTGAGAATTCCGTTTATCTTGAATAACATGTTTTTTTCCTCCAGAGTTTGAATTGTGTTGAACTCTGTAACGGATATTCTCCTAAATACGTTGACAGACCCATTATTAAATAATATCACAAAAGGCTTGGGAATGCAAGTCAAAAATTGACATTCCGTCCCAATTATGATACGATATCAAAGGTGCCTCGTAAAGTCCTTAATTCCCTGGATACTCACGGGAAAGTACGGATACAAAACACGCCAGTGGTGGTTGGTGACTGGGCGGCGAGGTTTCATGAAGAACACTGTTGAAGTTTTCTGCATAGTCCGAATTGTGTAGTCCGTAATGAAATGGAGGACGGATGTCCATAAAGGTGCGTCAATCCCCAAACCCACCTGACTGAACCGCAAGGAAAAATTAAAAAATGAAAACGCTCCTGATTCTACGGCACGCCAAATCCAGTTGGAATTATCCAGAACTCTCTGATTACGATCGACCTCTCAATGGACGGGGTAAACGGGACGCGCCACGCATGGGGAAACACCTGCGTGAACAAGGGTTAACGCCCGACAGGATCCTCACTTCATCTGCAAAGCGTGCAAGAAAAACCGCGAGCAGAGTGGCAAAAACGTGCGGTTATACAGGGAAAGTCAAAAAATTAGACAGGTTTTACGATACCGTCGCTGGGGTTTACTTTGAAACGTTACAAGCATTACCGGACAAGTATCAGCGCGTCATGGTCGTGGGACATAATCCGACCATGGAACAACTCGTGGGCTACTTGACTGGACAGATCCGACGGATGCCAACCGCCGCACTCGCCCATATCGAACTACCCATCCAACACTGGGAAGCGCTGGACTTGGATACAGTAGGAACCTTAGTCAACTTATGGACACCCAAAACACTTTTCACAGATTGAGCCAATTGTTGTCATCAGTAGTGCTGCTTCTTTTACTTACGGGTTTTGGCACACTCTGCAGATCTTCCTCGGCTGAAATTCCTGTCTCCACAGCGAAAGATGGTCAATTCCTCCCATGGGTCGTGGACGATGGTGAGGGGGGTATTATTGTTATGTGGGAGGATTACCGTACAGGTAAGGATTGGGATGTCTATGCGCAGCGCGTTGATAGGAATGGCACAACACGTTGGGAAGAAAATGGAGTCGCAATCTGCAAGGCAGGTAGGAATCAACGCCGTCTCCGAATGGTTCGACACGAACAGCACGCGATCGTTGTTTGGAACGATCGGCGCACCAGAAGTAATTGGGATATCTATGCGCAGGCGGTGAATCTGGGAGGTGATGTGCTGTGGCAAACAGATGGTATCCCTGTCTGCGTAAACGGAGCAGATCAATCGACACAAGCCATTATGAGCGACGGTGAAGGCGGAGCCATCTGTGTTTGGGAAGATGAACGCCGAAGTTCCGAATTCCAAGATCTGTACATCCAACGGATCAATGCGAAAGGCGAAATGATGTGGGAACCTAACGGGATACCCGTTTTTCCGTCAGAATCCCTCCAGAGCGATCCAATTCTGATTGCAGACGGGACGGGCGGTTTCTATATTGTTTGGTGGGATGTCATTGGGTATGACGCTTGGCACATCATGGCATACCGACTGAGTTTAGATGCGAAACCGTTGTGGGACGCGCCGCGCCTTATCTCACCAGCGGAAGGGATGCAAGGTGAACCGCGGGTGATCGCCGATGGTGAAGGTGGGTTTATCGTCTTGTGGCAGATTTACGAAAATTTTATCAACGATCAACTCTACGCCCAGCGGGTTGCCCCTGACGGTCGGAAATTGTGGAAGGACACGGGTGTTCCTCTCTGTACGGCGCCGGGTATCCAGAAACATGCTTCGGTTGTGAACGACGGTGAAGGTGGTTTCATCGTCGTCTGGCGGGACGAGCGCGATGTCTATTCCGATCTATATATGCAGCGCATCCGTGCCGATGGGACCCTCGTCTGGAAGCAGGATGGTATCCCTCTTTGCACAGCCGGTGGACATCAGGACAGACCATTCATCGTACGAACCGCGGAAAACCGTTTTTCTGTGGTGTGGTTAGATTTTCGAGAGGACTTCGGCGAAGAGAGCAGTGATGCTATTTACCGTCAGCAAATTGATTTAGAAGGCACACCGTTGTGGGAGAGAAACGGGGTCGCGATTTCTACAAGCGAAGGAAAACATTATCCGCCGTTTGTGGTAACTGTTGGAGCGGGAAAGTGGGTTGTTGTCTGGAGCAACACAAAACGGGATAATGGCGACATCTATCTTGAACGGTTTTAAGCGGATTCTCTGGTCATTTCAATCAGATTTGCGCCTTCGAGACCTGAACGGACATCCTCGTCGTAACTCGTCACGACGACCTGATGCTCTTCAGCGAGTTGACAGATAAAATCTACCATCAACGCCTTCCGTTCTTCATCCAAGTGGAGCGTTGGGTCATCGAATACAAAGAAACCAGGGTTGCCCAATACCTTGGCGAGTGCAACTTTGAAGCAGAGATAGAGGAACATCTTCTCGCTACCACTGAGCAACATCAAACTCCGATCCACACCATCTATTGTGAGTGAAGGGAGTAAGTGTTGGCGTTGTAAGTCAACACGAGTTTGTCCCGCGCTCCCACGAGAAACAGAAAAGAGTTCCATCTTTTCAAGCCAGTGATGCAACTCCTCTTCAGCGGGTTTGAGGATCTGACGTTGGAGGGTTTCGATGGTTTTGTCAACCCCAGCACAGGCGAGTTCTAAACTTAAGAGTGTCTTTTCAACCTTGGCAGCGTCTCTGTTGACTCGCTGAAGCGCGCCGAGCCTATCTAAACGGACTGCCTCCTGCTGCTTGAGTTGCTCCAGGCGTTTCCGCGCCTGATCAATTTGGGCTTTTAACTTCGGTTTGTCCAAACCCATAGGTGTTTCAGAAGACGATTCTTTACCTGTTTGGATGCCTCTCTCCGTTAATCGGGAAGTTAGATCGCTGAGTTCACTCTGAACGCCCTCAATTTCTCGGGAGTGTTGTTCACACTGGACTAAACGTCCCCGCAAAGTTTGAAGCCGTTGTTCAAGCGCATGCCGACTCTTTAAATTCTCGGTTTCTGTCTCCAACGATTGCTTGTGTGTCTCCAGTTCGGTGCAGCGTTGCGATTTCTCAGTTTCCTTTTCGCCAATAATCTGTTGCACGACCTCGCGCTCAACCTCCTGATAACAGGTGGGACAGTGCTGCTCATCGCTCTCAATCAGAGTGCGAAGGGTGTTACAGACATTTGTTAATGCCGCAATCTGCGACTCAAGGCTGCCAATCTGTTGTATAAGTTCCTCTCGTTTCGTTTCTAATCCGGCGGCTCCCTGAATGCTATTTTCGATTTTAGCTATCATTTCTCGCAACTGCTCGATGCCTTTGAATCCGCTAAATGCCTCGTGTTGCTCGCGTGTGAGCGTGTTCAGTCGCTTTTGTAAACGGCTCTGGTGCTGTAGCCATTCGGCGATCAACGCGGCATCCCCCGTTTCGGCACCGTAAGCGGATTCCAAGCTTTTCAACTTCTTTTCAATACGTTCGATTTCGGCTTGATCCACATTCTGTGCATTGAACCGCAGACTATTTTGATGCGCACGAATTCTTCCCTGTTCACGTTTCGCGATGCGACGTGTGTCAATGAACCGCTCCCGTACTTCAATGAGCCTGTCAATACCGAGGAGTGTATGGAGAATATCGCGGCGGCTCGTGGATTGACGGGCAAGGAACTCAAAAATCTCGCCTTCTCGGAGGAATGTGGTGAGGGCAAGCTGCTCGTGCATAATGCCAAACTGTTCTTGCAACAATGTCTCCGTCACCCGCACACGGTTCTCATCAAAAATGATCTGCCACGCGCCGTTTTTCTCTGAACGGAGTTGAATGCGTTTCCCCGTCGCACGGTAGAGTTGGTAGCGTTCACCCTCTGCGATGAATTGGAGACCCGCCGTGCCACTGTAAGCTTTGGCATTCTTTATTGCGGAGGTATCCACGCGTGGGACAATCGGTTTTCCGGTTAATGTAAAAAAGATTGCGTTGACGAGCGTGCTTTTCCCACTGAAGTTGGGACCGAAAATGAGATTGATGCCGTTGTGAAGCTCAAAATCGCGCTGTTGGAAACATCCGAAAGTCTTAAGGCGGATCCGCTCTAACTGCATATCAGTCGTCTCGCTTTTGGTGAATAAGATCGTAAAGCATTTGGGCTCGCACTTTCTCACGTCCATTCGTCAAAGTCAGTTCAAAGGCACGCACAATCGTTTCAAGTTCAACGGGACCCAAATCCCTATACTTCTCGTCCCGCTGAATCAATGCCTCAATTTCTTTTCTGTAAATATGTTGCGTCTCGTTTTCAAGGGAGATATCCATTTTTAATTATACCTTGCGGTTAAATGACGTGCGTCTGAGCTTTGACGTGCGTTTCTTAAATCCGCACTCCATTCCATTGCGTACTAACGTTTTCGGTATCTTGAAGCTCAGTTATTTGAAGCGTGTTCGGCTGCGTAGTTATTTTCAGATTTTCGCTTTGATCTGCATCAGTCGCTTGACGGCTTCGGCGAGGATGTCGTCCGCCATACTAAACATGAACCTAAATTTCGTCCTACCGAGGTGCGGACGACTGTAGAAGCTCGAACCCGGCACACCACCAACTCCGATCTCTTTCACCAACCAGTGTGCAAAGGCTGTATCGTCAGGAAACCCAAAATCGGTGATGTCGGTCATGATGTAATACGCACCCTCCGGCTCATGACAACGGAACCCGGCTTTCGTGAGGTTATCGACGAGATATTTACGGTTCTTGTCGTATTTCGCAACCAAGGTTGCATGGTAACTGGACGGCAAATTGAGGGCAACGACGCCAGCACGCTGAAGCGGATGTGGTGCCCCGACTGTCAAAAAATCGTGCATTTTGCGGATGGCATCGGTCAAAGTCTCCGGAGCAATGACGTAACCCAATCGCCACCCCGTCATAGAATATGCCTTGCTCAATCCTGACACAGTAATTGTTCGATCCCGCATTTGCGGCAATGACCCGATACTGAGATGAGACTTATCATCATAGATCATGTGTTCGTATATTTCATCGGTGATAGCAAGGCAGTCGTATTCACAGCAAAGGTTGGCGATCTCTTGGAGTTCATCTTCGGTGAAAACCTTGCCGAGTGGGTTATTCGGCGTGTTTATAATGATCGCTTTTGTGTTGGCAGAGAAGGCATCTCGGAGTTCGGTTGGATCGTAGCTAAAACGGACAGTCCCGTCAGACGCAGGGGTCTCCTGCAACGCCACATAAACGGGTTTTGCACCAGAGATGATGGTATCGGGTCCGTAGTTTTCATAAAAAGGTTCAAAGATGATAATTTCGTCGTCAGGATTGATGATTGCGAGAAGTGAGGAGAGCATGCCTTCGGTTGAACCACAGGTGACGGTCACGTTTCTGTCCGGATCCGTGGGGATGCAGTTGAAGGTCGTCATTTTATGAGCGATGGCTTCACGAAACGCGGGGGCTCCCCAAGTGATGCTATACTGATTGTACCCTTCTTGGATTGCTTCAATTGCGGCGGCTTTGACTTCTGAAGGGGGTTGATACGCTGGCGTGCCTTGGGAGAGATTGATTGCATCATAACGCAAGCAGAGTTGCGTCATACCGCGGATGACGGATTCGGTGAAACGGGTGGATTTGTCTGAAAGTTTAGATTGGACGGAAATTTTGTACACCTCTTTTTAATTATACCTTGCGGTTGAACGACACGGTTTGGGAATCGATCATTCTCCGCTCAAGATCCGCCCTCCACTTCGTTACGGGCTAAGTTTTTGGTGGCACGGATTTGATTTTTCCATCAGCAACACACGTCTCACCTTCATCAATATTAATGCACTATCAACGCCTATACCTCGGTTTTATAACTCAAAATAATGCCGTCGTCCAAGGGAATGTCAACAGAGTGTAGTATCGGTGTGTTAAAGACGAATTCGATATAGTCGGGCATTTCATCGCGCATTGTTACAGTATCATCAGCGACAATCAGACCGCCAGGACGAATGTTAGGTAACGCCAATTCGAGATAGCGTCGATACTCATCTTTCTCAGCGTCAAGGAACACAAGATCAAAGGTCGCATCGCATTTCGGTATTTCATCGAGGGCATTTCCGACACGGACTTCGACGATACCGTCTAATCCAACTTCCTGAAGGTGTGCCTGCGCTTCTTCTGCCCGTTTCTGATCAAATTCGAGGGTGATGAGATTGCCGCCTGTCTCCTGCAACGCAGCAGCGAGCCAGATTGTGGAGTATCCATTGCTTGTCCCGACTTCGAGTACGTTTTGCGCTTGAATGGAACGGATGAGGATAGAGAGAAATTGTCCATTTTCTGGCGCAATATTTGTATACTGTTTTGCTGTCTTCTCGAGGCGTTTTAAGACGGATTCGTAATTTTCCATAGTGTCCGGTATTTCACGGGCTTTTGCATAAAGAAAGAGGCGACAAAAATTGCCGCCTCGTTGCTATTAGCGAAGTTTCTTAATTTTTCCCCAAGATGTGGCGAGTTTATCTTTTGGATTTACAGCCAAAAATTCGTCCGCCCCCATCTCCATACTCTGTTCCATCTCGTCATCAGAGAGGACGCGATTCCAGAGCCGAACCTCGTCAACCATGCCGGGCCACGCTTCACCCGCCCATGTGCCGATCTGAATTCGACTTGTAGCACCTGCTGGAGCAACAGGGTTGTTGGAATCCTGATCGTGTGTGACTTTGCCATTGACGTAAATCTTGACTTTGCCCTTGTTATCGCTCGTATGGGTATAGGACAGATAATACCATTTACCGGTATCAAGCCCGGTTTTGTTATCGTTGATGTCCAAAAATCCGCCCCCAGCACCATTCGTCCAGACTTTGATGCCGTTTCCGGGGTTCATCCCGTAGCCGAATCCGATGTGTCTTCCACCGCCACCCATGCGGGTGCCAAAAACGATGGCGTGTGCGCTTGGGAGTCGGTCGAGATTAATCCATGCGGCTTGTGTGATTTCGTCTTCGATGTGAAAAGCCGCGTCGTCCTCAACAGCGACAAAATCGCTGGACGCGCTGAATTGAAGAGCCTTTCCGAATTTGCCGTCAACCCATTTAGGACCGCCGTTAAGTTCACCTTCAAATCCGTTTTCTGAGAAGTCCTCAACCTTGTTGCCTTTACCTTCATCAAGTGGCATGTACAGGACAAGCCCTTCCAGTAAATCGGCAGCGGCATACGTGCTGCATACCAAGGCAAGAATTAAGACAATAAACAGTTGTTTCACAAGTTACCTCCATAATAGATAGTTATACGTAACAATGATACCACAAATCGAGGCATCTGTCAAGGAGCCTTCGTTATAGTATCATGATACCCATAAGCTAAGGTATGGGGCTTGGTGGGAAACGGATAAAACTGATTCATTGAAATAATTGCCAACTCCTGCCGGGCAGGTCGGCGCGAAACACTTCTACATTCCCCCTGTCTGCCATCGTGACGTAACAAGTACATCCGTCCGGACCACCGAAAGCGATATTGGAGCAAAGCTTACCCGTTAACTGCACTTCCAACAACACCTCACCCGCGGGTGAAAGTTTCGCAACGGTGCCTTTGCCGTGCCGAGTGATATAGAGATTGCCTTCAATATCGCACCGCATCCCGTCCATGTTGAAGTCCCGGAACTGAATTAAGAGGCGTTTGTTGCTAACTTCACCTTCAGAAGACAAGTCATACGCCCAGACATTACGTTGAGCAGATTCGTTGACATAAAGCACCCTTTCATCGGGACTCACCTCAATACCGTTGGTAGTGCCCATGTCCGTTTCCAATAAGGTCACCTCTCCATCCGTATCCACTCGCCAGATTTGTCCGGTTGATGCGTCCCAATTCGGATCGCTCGCATAGAGAATATCGTTCGCGCCGATAGCGATATCGTTCGGCTGATTCATTGTCGGTTCATGGGCATGTACACTGATGTCTCGCGTGTCCATATCTACCTTCAGGACATTGTGGTTCGTGTAATCAGCGATGAACATGAATCCCTCACTGTTGAAACGGATGCCGTTGCCGATGCTACCGGTTGGAAGCTCAACAAATACGCTCGAATCACTATCGGGTGTCACCTTGCCGATGGTGTGCTGTCGTTCATAATTAACGGCGTATAGATTTCCCGCTGCATCACAGGCGGGTCCCTCAATTCCTGATGTAAATCCATCAACAGGTGTAAATTCCTGACTGACAAAAAGTTCTTCGTGCATTTTCTTGATTCCTCAAATTCAATTTGCGGTACAGAGCACAAATACACCGGTATAGGCATGTGCGAAGTTCCGTCCACCGATCGGTGCGAACTCCGAATTCCCGAAAAATCCGATCACGGGTAATCCAGGAAACTTCTCTTGAATAACACCTATATCGTGGTTTGCTGCGCCGTATAGTCCTTTACCGCGACCTAAGCAGTTGAAATAGAGCCCGAATGCGGGTGAATGTTGCCGCGGTTTCTCAGCTAATTGTGTGATAATCGCCTGTATTTCCTCCGCAGCAGCGTTTGGATTTCGCAGATGGAACTGCACCAATTGTCCCTCCGTTACCTCCTCGGATACAGCCAGTGCGGCATGCTCTTCATTAATACCGACAAGATTACGGATCAGAAAATCACCGCGGATCGGATTTCTGTTTTCAGGGTCCATTGCGATTCCGACGAAAACCGTGCCGCCTGACCGACGAATGTCTTCTTGCGTGAGCAACTGCAACGCCCCTTTAAAGTTTTCCAATGCAGGTTCACCGTCTAACTCAAAAATAACGCGTCCCTCCGCTCTTGTGACCTCACGAGGTTTACCAATGGGCTGACATCCTTGGGCGACGCCGATCTCCGTGTTGAAATTACCCGTTAAGAGGATCCCCGTAAGTCCTCCTTCTGTTGCCTCTTCACCTTTCCAGTGATACATCTGTGCACCGGTTGCATCGCCAGAAACGGCGGCACCCACGACAGGCAGTGCTGTCCCATCGTCACCGATATGCTTCACGAGTTCTGCTGGGTTCACAGTCCGAACATCCGGGAAGATTACGAGGAGAGCGTCATCATCAAGTCCAGATTGAATGTCTTTTTGTATCTGTTCGCCCACTTCAGATGCCGTGCCTCGCGCACTAAACGATACCGCTGAAAGTTGCTCGCTACGGATAACCATTACCGCAAGAGCCGGTTCTTCCTCAAACTCTCCAGCTGAGGTTAGGACGCTCATCCCGCTACATCCGATGAGTTCGGCACAATTGGCGTTAGACTGAACCGCTTTGTACAAGTCCTCATATTCAGTTTGATAGTTAATGGTTGCGAATACGATGGCGAGGTCGGCTTTGGCGATACCTGCATTTCCCATTGCCATCAGCGTTGCGCGCTCCGCTGCTTCCACCGTTGAGAGACTTTGCGAATGTCCTACACCTACATGAATCATCTGTCTCACCTACCTTTTTGCGGTAAATAATACAGTATCCACGAGAAAAGGTCAACAATTAGCTGAAAAAGGACAAGACATTCAGTTCTCCAATAATTTCAATCTTCTGCTTGGGTACGCTTCAATGATAAAATATTTGCACATCCTCGACAGATTTTTTCGTTGACAATTCGTGTAGGACGTGTTATTATATTTTTAATTTGATGGAGGACATTTTGAAAAAATTGGGTGCCTTCTGGCGAGCCGTAAGAGATTTTTGGCGAACTGGGAAAGCAGGGGTTGTCCTATTTCTGATTTCTCTCTTTGTTATCATTTACGGTTACATCGCTTTAGACTATGAACTCACGAGAGGTTGGCGGGGGCACGAATCTGTTCAAAATGTGCTGAAAGATATTTCGGACTTTATTCCGGTTGGCGCAGCATTCGTTGGAATGATAGTGGGAGGCATAGATTTACTCATGTTATTGTCAGATTGGTATTTAGCCAGACAAGAAAAACGGATTCAGGCCGCTAAAGCAGAAGGCAAAGCAGAAGGCAAAGCAGAAGGCAAAGCCGAGGTTTATGAAGAGATCGCGGCATGGCATGCTCGTCGAACGGCAGCGGAGGCACAGGGCGAGACATTCACTGAACCGCCTCCCGGTGTGCCACAAAACGGGGCTGAATAGAATTTCGAACGTCAGAGAGTCACCAACTTCTATAGGTGGAGGCTCTCTTTTGTTTTACAAGGGGCGCGACTCGGTGCCCTTCTCTTGAGGAACCGAATAATTCTGTGATAATACATTGAATCAAGAGAAGCGTAAATTGGAGGGAAAGGGATTTGTCAGCTGAACTTCTTAATGGCAATCAACTTGCAAAGCGCGTCCGGAGCCAGATCCGGCGAAAAATAAAAAAACTCACATTCACACCAGGTCTTGCCGTTGTTCAAGTAGGCGATGATCCTGCCTCAACGCTCTATATCAAACATAAACAACGTGATTGTGAAAAGGTGCATTTCCACTCCGAAGTCCATCGCTTACCGGCAGACATTCATCAAGACACCCTGATTGAGCACGTTGAAACCCTAAATGCGCGCACAGATATCCATGGGATTCTGGTACAAATGCCACTACCAGAGGGCATAGATAAAGAGGCAGTCATTGATAAGATTACCCCACATAAAGATGCAGACGGACTGAACCCAGTTAATTTAGGGAATCTCCTCATCAACCGAGAGGGTGTGACACCTTGTACGCCAACAGGGATTATCCGCCTGATTGAACGGACGGGTGAACAGATTGAGGGCAAACACGCCGTCTGTATCGGTAGAAGTCCATTGGTCGGTAAATCTGTTGGATTGATGCTATTGAATCGAAATGCTACCGTTACGTATTGCCATTCCCGAACGGTAGACTTGACAGCGGAGGTTCAGAAAGCAGACATTCTCGTCGCCGCTGTCGGTAGATCGGAGTTTGTAACCGCGGACATGGTGAAGCCTGGAGCTGTCGTCATCGATGTCGGGATTAACCATGTCAATGGGCGCGCTGTTGGGGATGTTAAATTTGAGGAAGTTAAAGAAGTGGCAGGATTTATAACCCCGGTTCCCGGCGGTGTTGGTCCTATGACACGCGCAATGTTATTAGAAAATACTTTGAAATTAGCGATTGGAGGCTAAAATATGGCGTTTCCAGGATTTGAATTGAAAGATAAGGTAATGTTAATCACCGGTTCCGGTAAAGGCATCGGCAGAGGTATCGCGCTCGCCGCTGCACAGATGGGTGCGAAAATCATCTTGAACAGCCGTACCCCGTCTGATCTTGAAGAGGTCGCGAGCGAGATCCGTGAGAACGGAGGCGAAGCGGAATCAGTTGTGTTTGATGTCAGCGATATGGCGCAGGTTGGGGCAGGCGCACAAGAGGCACTTGATATATGGGGTAGAGTAGATGTCCTCGTCAATAACGCTGGCACTAACCGTCCAAAACCCGCACTTGAGCTAACCGAAGAGGATTGGGACGCGATCTATGATCTCAATCTCAAAGGACTGTTTTTTCTAACGCAGACGCTTGTAAAACCAATGATAGAGCGGGAGAGTGGGAAGATTATCAATATTTCTTCGACGATGGGCTTGGTAGGCGGACCGTTGCGGACTGCCTATTCCGGGAGTAAAGGGGGTGTCGTGTTGTTAACGAAAGGACTCGCCGTTGAATGGGCACCTCACAATGTCACAGTAAACGCCGTGGCACCGGCATTTACACGGACGCCGCTCGCGGATGTTCTTCTGCAACGCAAAGAATTCTATGAAGATGTCGTCCGTCGTATCCCGATGGGACGTGTCGGTGAAGTGGATGAAGTTGTTGGCGCAGTGCTGTTCTTAGCATCAGATGCAGCGAACTGGGTGACTGGACAAACGATCGCAGTCGATGGCGGTTGGGTGGCTTGGTAGTTTTCACGGTCTTTTTATACTATAGACGTGGTATTTAACCGCGTCTATTTTTTTGCAATACATAACGGTTCCGTTACACATTTTTTGCACCATACACTACAATCGAAATGTTTGAACATTTCGTTTGACTTTTTCCACACAGTGTCGTTAAGACTTGACACATCTATTTTAGAATTCACGCTTGGCTCAGTTACACATGGAAACTGAAACCTTGTGTAAACTTCACCAAAAATAACAACAGATAGAGGAAAATAAATGAAAACGTACTTTGCACTGGCATGCATCGCTGTTGCGATTCTCTGCCAATTGAGCTGCTCTCCTGATGAAGAGCAGACACAACTTGAAAATCCAGTAGTGGGAGACCTAACAACCGGATTCAGTGCGGCTCCGCTCTTAGGCGATGTCGTCTTGGAAAACATGTACGAAGATGAAGCGCGGAAACTGACGGATAAAACACCTGTCCAAATAGTTACAGTACTTGAGGGGACAAGCAGAGTTGTGCTTCAGGCGCGGTTCCGTGGCGTTCGGGATTTCGGTTTCGGATTTCCGCTCTATGAGTGCGAATTGATGGACGAATCAGCTGAGGCTATGGGGGGCATTGCCCAAGGTATGTCAGGGAGTCCGGTTGGTCCTCCGGGACGTATCATGGGGGCACTTGCTTATGGTAATGTCTTCTCGAAAGCACCGACTCGGTTCTGGGTAACATCAATCGATGCAATGGAGGCTGCAATCGATCACCAAACATTTGGTGAACTCCTCGCAGAAGAACCTGCCCCTGCCGCGCCTGCCGCTGGGATCCATGCGACTTACACACCTGTTAAAACGCCAGTGATGATTACTGGTATACAGACACACAGAATCCAAGAACTTTCTTCATATCTGGCTGATTCACGATATAATTTCGTTGAACTCTTTGCTAATATCGGTGGCGCACCTGCGGCACCTCCGGCAGGAACTTCATCGAGACTCGCACCGGGGGATATGATTGGTGTTGCTATAGCAACAGGCGATATTGCTAACGCAATAGGTCTTGGAACCGTCACACAAGTTTATGACAATAAATTTGTAGCGTTCGGGCATCCAATGTTTGGTGATGGGAAGTCCTCATTACCGGTATATAGAGCCGTTGTCAATGGCATTGTTCCGAGCCTTTCGATATCCTATAAATCTGCCTCCGCTTATGGCAATCCAATCGGGACAGTAACGAAAGACCTAACACCGGCGATCGTTGGTGAACTTGGTGCGGCACCACCAATGATTCCTGTCAAGGTAACCTACGATCCAGCGAACAATCCAACAGCCATAGAAAAACACCATCGCGTGGCGTATGGTCAAGAATGGTATATCCCGCTTGTCGCTGCGATCACTATGGATGCCCTTCGGATGGAATTAAGCAATGCCACAGTGGACGGCACTGTTACACTCCAGTTTCAGGAAACCGATACCGTCTATACTGAACCCTTCAGGAGTGCATCTCCCGTCCCATTTCTGGATGTTCTGATAAACGTCGATCGGATCGTTCAGTCTTTCAGCGATACGCTTACAAACAGTGCCGGCAGAGCGACATTGAAAGCCGTATCCATCTCTATCACAGACAAACCGAAAATCTCGAAAGCAGAGGTTGCAGAGGTTATCGCGCCTGAAGAGATTATACCCGGTGAGAGTGTCACTGTCTCAGTCGTCCTCGTTCCTCACTGGAGCACTGTTGCCGATGAAAGGACAATTCAGAGAGAGGTCACACTTGAGGTGCCCGAAGATTTTCCTGCCGGTGAAGCAAACATCAACGTCTCTGGAAGTGCCCTTGACTTCATTGGTGGGCTTGGACTGCCGCCCGGTGGGATTCCGATTCCCGACTTCGGATTTGATTTCGGTGGATTCGGTGAAGAAGAGGAAGAAAAACCTGTCCCACAAAATCTGGATGAACTCATCAAACGGATGGAAGAGGATCAGGTGGATCCGGGTTTAATTACGGTAACGCTGATACCATCTGGTCCTGGTGGTTTCCCAGGATTTCCACCAGATCTGCTACCCCCAGGAGATTTCCCATTTCCTGAAGGTTTCTTACCACCAGAAGGTGGTGAGGAAGATGATGAAGGGGACGGAGATGGTGATGGAAACGATGAAATGCCGGAAGATGGTGAAGAGGACGATGACGGCGATGACGGTGATGGTGGAGACGGTGAAATACCAGGAGATTTCCCATTGCCCGAAGGATTTCCGCTGTTAGATGGACTCCCAATTCCAGAAGACATTGGACCGCCACCTACTGTTGAAGCAGAACTCACTATTGATGGCTTTATTGTGACAGGTTCCAGAGATATGACCGTCACAATAAAAGGGGAAGACATGGGTGATGGCGCGGTGCCAGCAGAATTGGAACCACCCGTTGAACCTGCGGAACCCGTAGAAGAGGAATAAGTCCGAAATAGCACGATCGCACGATCGCGATACATATATTGTCTGGGTAGGTCTCTATGCTTACCCAGACTTCCGATCCTCCCAATACATTTATCCTTTTGTACATACAACAGGTTCTTGTTGTACATAGCACCGTACAACGTCAATAATGAGGGCAATATCGTGCCGCGCAGATTCCAGGGCGGTATAACACGGTTCTCCTTCTGTGATACATGCGTGGAAGTGCCGTAACTCCCGGACAAACGCGCTCTCCCATTCAACGGCCGGTGTTTTGCTATAGGTCGTCCCATCGGGATCTATCCCGTGTATCGTTACCTCTGACAGGATACCCCGTGAAAAACCGGTCGGATAGGATACAATCACGCGTTTGGTATCGCCGTAGATTTCCAAAGTCTCTTTAAAGTCCCAGAGATCTGGCAGATCAACCCACGTCGCGACACAGCGTGCGCCATTCGGATAGCCAAACACGATCGTCACACCGCGTCCATCAGCCCAGACTTCCGCACTCACCACTTCACTCGGTGAACCGAGCATTATCCGCAGGCTGTAGATGTCGTGAATCATGCTACCAGCAAGCAGGTAGAACACCCGTGCCGCCTTGCTTTGGATGCCGCTTTCGGCTTCCACTTGTGATAAGACATCACCGATGGCTTCTGCTTGTGCTTTCTCACGCGCAACACCCGCAGGCTTAAATGCGTCCGCTGGAACATCGTCAAATCGTTCGACATCAAATTGGCTCAAGTGTAAGCTATTATTTGGATGGAGATGGTTAATCTGCACGAAGCGGTAACTTTCCATCGCATCCACTTCGAGCTTGGCGACCTGGAAAGCTGGATCATGCACCTTCATATATCCGGCTTGTGCGACGGTGCCTGCCTCACGCTGTGCCGTGAGCATCGCATCCATCTCTTGAAGCGAAAAACAGACGGGTTTTTCGATAAAGACATGCTTCCCTGCCTTAAATGCGGCGAGTGCGACTTCTGTCTTTGGGTCGCCGTGGCAAAGCAGAACAGCATCCACATCTGTGCTGAGCAACTCATTGTAATCCGTCACAAATCGCGGCACATGGAACCGCTTTGAGACCGCTTGTGCCGCACCGCGCGAAAGATCACAGACGATCGGCACCTCAAATTCTCGATGGAGTGCAGTAAGATTCGGGAGATGATGGACTTGAGCAATCGCGCCACATCCGATAACACCTATCCGTATACGACTCATAATATTTCCCCTCCAGCAAATAACGCTTTGTATATGTATCTATCGTAGCATATACGTGAAATAGATGCAATATTTGGTCGTCGGTTGTCAGGATGATTTAGTTTTCCGAAATTTGAGAGGGGCGGTCCCCAGGGATCCGCGGTAGGAGGGGAGGAAACACCCAAGCAAAAATACTCACTCCTACAGACAGGCTGATATAGTTGGAAAGTTGACAATAAAAGTGAAAACTCTCATAATAGATGCAACAAATTGTGTGTAAGAACGGGGGTTATAGATATGGACATAGCAATTATTCCGTGGCAAATGGTGCTTCTGTGTGGTTTGTCGGTCTGTGTTGGATGGGGAATACGTGGCAATTTTGGGCATGAATATGGTGCGGCACTCGCTGGCGCGCTCGGAGCGATGGCAATTGCTCTGCTCTCTGGTCGAGAGGATTGGTGGCGGCACGTCCACTACTTCGCGTTGTTTGGGGCAATCGGTTGGTCCTTCGGCGGGAGTATGTCATATATGATGGTCGTTGGATATAGCCATTCCTCGCACTCACCGACAGTGTTTTATGGGTTTGCGAATCTGTTCGTTATCGGTTTCCTGTGGGCAGCCCTCGGTGGTGCTGGAACTGCACTGCCCGCGTTTCTGACGCATACCCAATTGTCTCTGCTCTTTACGCCGATTGCCGCAGTCTTCATCGGCTGGTCGCTTCAAGCGGTGATCATTGACCGAGTTCTCGCACCGAAACGAATGCAACGACATGAAAGCCCGCTCTATTGGTACGACACGGATTGGGTGTCTGCACTGGTGGCGATCATCGCGGCGGTTATTGTCGCGCTTTTCCGTGGCGGTTTGGACATGGGCACGAACCTCGTTCTGTATATGGGCATCTGCTGGTTCGGCGGATTTTTGTTGCTCGTAAACGTTTGTCGCCTCCGTATGACACCACCACGTGGGGACAACTGGGCGGGTTGTGTCGGTATGGTCATCGGCATCTTGGGATACTGCTCGCGTTATGAACTCAGCGGCGTGGCTTTCGCTACGTTGATGGCGGGTTTCGGCGGTGGTATTGCGTTTTCATTTGGACAATTGCTGAAACTCATCTACATTTGGGTGGGTAACAAAACGAATTGCCACACGAATTGGCATAGCGTCATGGAGCAGACGCAAGGCTTTCTGTTCGGACTCGGCATTGCTATACCCTTCGGTCTCCTTCTTAACCGAGCACCACTGTTAGAAACCGACGCGTATCTCCCACAATGGATGGAAATCTTCGCAGTGTTCACTGTATTGATTCTGCTGACATACGTCAACTATCGGAAAGCGGCAGGGACATGGGTGGATTTGGTTGAAGGCTTACCGGAACGGTTTTTTGGTCTGCCTGTCGTCGGTTGGTTTCGGCATTCAAGGGGGTGGATAGGCTGGTTTGAGCTCTTCTATATCGGTCTCGGTATTGCTTGTGTATGGCTTCTGTCGGTCCATTTCCGAGAACCACTTGCCTTTATCCCAACGAGTTGGTTAGGGAAAGGGCAACTGCTCTATTTTGTATTTCTATGGTGGATCGTTATCTTCAACTTTGAACGCGCTTTGGTCGGTTTCAGTCCACATCGTCTGGTGACGGAAGGTGTGATTACACTCAACGCGATTATCTGTACGATCCTGATGGCACTCGGTCCGCTATCGGTTCCGAAACAGACGGGTAGTCTCTTTTCGTTCACTGAATGGGTTGTGCAGACAGCGATTTGGGGTATCATCGTGCTGGTGGGATCAACGATTATTTTTGGGGGTGTGAAGCACTTGCTTTTCGGAAAGGAACACGCTCCGGGCGGATCTCTCCATATCCGTTTCGGACCGGATTCCAATGCGCCCAAGGCGAAACCGAAAGCCGGGGAACAGCATCCGTAATGAGAGTGGTCAGCCATCAGGGAGCGAGATTTGTAAACCAGCGGTGTGTCTGTCAGTGTTTAGAGTAGACTCGGTGCGGTCTCCAACCGCACCTACCGCGATTAAGGAATTTAGCCGTGTGTATGCCTCTGTCGATACACCTGTCCGCCTTTGACCACGACAATCGGTTCCAATATCTGTTTGCCGACTCTCATCTGATCATTCGCATCTACGAGTTGGAATTCACCCTCGCGCAGTTCAAAAATCACCGCATCTCCCCACGCATCGACAGCCAACGTACCGACCTGTCCCGGCATCAGGATGGTATCTGCGGGAATACTCGTAACTTTCGCCAAGGCATCGTCAAGCGACATACCGAGATACAGGAATTTGTTGACGACATTCACAAGATCGTACACGGGACCGTGGACGTTATAGATGTGCAAGTCAGACGAGATCGTTGTCGGTTCAACGCCTTGCGCCATCGCTTTCTGAACAATATCCCAACTGAAAGAACCTGCGCCGTGTCCAACGTCGAAGATAACACCGCGTTCAATCGCGTCATGGACGGAGTCCCGAATCTTGCCATTTTCGTCTAAGATACCACATTCCATATCGTGGAAGCAGTGCGTTAAAATATCACGTTCCCCCATCAGTGCCAATATATCGTCTATGGACTCGCACCACGCGTCTTGTGGATGAACCATCAGGGGTAACCCTGCGGCATCGGCGGCTTCGCGTGCCCTGTGTAACGGCTGCATTTTCGCTCTCGCGCCGACAATGGTCTCCCGCGTCAAACGGACCTTGACCCCCAGAATGATGTCGCGGTGCTGCTCTATCATCCGGCACGCTTTGCCGACATCCGCATAGTCAGGATTTTCCAATTCTCCGATTTCTTGTGTGAGCATACCTTGTGAAGATATGTTCAACTGCGCGAGGATGCGCGTGTCGCTCACGTCAATGACGTATTTACGGAAACCGGGGAACGTATCTGCTCCTGCCGAACCCGCATCAACGACCGTTGTTGCGCCGCGTGCTAAACAGGTAGGATCCGGTTCAATCCCGAAATGGCTTACGCCGTAGAAGACATGCACGTGTAAGTCGATTAAGCCGGGTGTGACGAAACATCCTTCGACATCCAATACTTCCCGCGCCTCAGAGGTCGGTATATCGTCGCTGATTGCCGAGACACGTCCGTTCGCGAATGCCACATCTTTGCGCGCATGGATACCCTGTGCAGGATCAACAACGGTTCCGTTTTTAATGATGAGTTCATAATTCATGTACGAAGCCTTTCTGTTTCGTTAGAATGTGCTTTCACGATTTGTAATCGGACACCACCGCGCCATTAGTAGATAGTCAAACAACGCTGACTCCGCTTCTGGGGTATCGATGCGTTTCAGTGCTAAGACGGCGTTGTCTCGGACGTACCGGTTTTCGTCACTGAACGCCTTTGCCAACACTGGAATAGCATCGCTGGAAGCGGGTCCGATTTGCGCTAATGCTAATGCGGCTTCAAACCGCGCTTGTCCATCATCATCACTCGCCAGCAGATCAGCCAGAACAGGTACAGCAGGGGCGGCAATGGGTCCTAAACCTCCGAAGGCTTCGGCGAGATAGCGACGTACCTCAACGCACTCGTCTTTCGTGCGTTCCATCAGTGCCGGAATAGCGGCTTCCGCTGGATTTCCTATTTGTGCCAAAGCATAGGCGGCTTCGATGCGAACGCCGTCTTCGGTGTGTTGTAATGCTTCGCTCAAGGCGGACACAGCGGGGTCACCGACCGCCGCGAGTGCGTACGCCGCCATCCGTCGCATGATTTGGTCTTCCACACCGAGTGTTTCAATCAGTGCGGGAACAGCGGGGGCACCGATTGATCCGAGTGCATACGCGGCGTTCAAACGGACGGGTTCATACACATCACACAGTGACTGGATGAGGATCGGAATCGCCTCTCCAGCAGATTCACCCAACGTCCCCAAGTCGTCAGCGGCATAGGAGCGGACAGAAACATCGTCATCCCCCAATGCGGCAATGTGCTTCGCCAAGTTTCCATTAGTTGTCTGCGTTGAATGTCCGTTGGACTCACCCGCCATCCAATTCCAGACATGTCGCCATGTTCCTTGATGCGTCGGAGTTGCTGAATCAGCATCATCCAGTTTCCAGTGCGGATCCGTTACGTTCCACTCCGGTTTCTGCGGTGCGTCCATCCGAACGAACTGAAACTTCATCATATAGCGCGTTTTGTCCGTCTGGTTTGCCATGGCGCGATGCCAGAGGTCGAAGTGGATAATCGTTAAGGTGCCTGCCTCGCCACTGAGTGCCAATTCACCCTCGTTATCCTTCGTGATGCGTGTGTCGTAGTACTGCGTTCCCGGTAAGACTGCCGAGGGTCCGATTTGGAGCGGCGAATCTTGCGGATAGTAAAACGCCATCGCCCAGCGAGGACAGTGGTGGCGGACTTTCTGATAGCCCCAGTAACTATCCTTATGGAATCCTTGTCCATCACTGTGCGGACGATTCTGATGCGGATGCCGATGGGAATGCATGGCGTAATTCTCGCCCAGAATACTCGTAAACGCACCACGGACAGCAGGTTCCTCGAAAACGGCTTGCAATTCGGGGACGCGCGGCAAGATGTTGTTCCCCAAGTTCCCTTCTTTCTCCGTGAGTTCTTGGGTCTTGCGGTAGATGGTTTCATGGAAACTGCGCGGCAGATCCGCTTTTATTGTGAGATGTCCGTTCACAATAAATTCCCGCATCTGTGCGTCGGTGAGTTTGTGGCTTTCCTTTAACTGTGAATTCGTTTGCATGGTCAAAACTCCCTTTAAGGGTTGCAGTTGTCGGTTCTCGGTTGCCAAGAAAGAAAGAAACCGTCAGAGGTCGGAATTCGGAGATCCCGCCTACATGAGAACTATATAGACCTATTTTTATTTTACTTGACACGCATTAATTTGTCATCTATTTTATTACTTAGTTTTCAGTTTCAGTTGTCAAAAAAGAACGTAAATTAGGGAAGTCGTAAAATTGGATGACGGAGGCTATAGATTGATGGGAATTTTATCGAAGGATCAGCGTAAACAGTGGAGGACAGAGGGGTACTTCGTTTTGAAAGGGGCACTCTCTCCTGAAGAAGTCCAAGCCTTGAGAGCAACAGTAGATGCAATGGATGCGGAGTTTCGGAAAGGCGAGAATGTCACCGCCGATTCTGTTTTCGACAAGCGGAATGTGATGGAGGACAACGATATTTTCGTCGATCTGATGGATCATTCCGTGACGTTTCCGATTGTGCGTGAGTTGTTGGGGGACTATATCCAGCTGAGTATGTCGGAGGTTATTGTCCGTCCGCCGAACCCGAAAGACCAAGGGTATCTGCATACGGACGGTGGTCAGGCGATGCGTACGATTCGGGTCAGCAAATCGAGTTCACCTTTACAAGTGAAAATCCATTATTTCTTGACGGATCTTGAAGAGCCGGACAGTGGAAACTTCACTGTTGTGCCGGGGAGCCATAACCGTACTTTTCCAGAAACAGGCGTCAAGGACGGTCCCTATATCCCCGAAGCCGTCCAGTTACGTGTGAAAGCAGGGGATGCCGCTGTTTTTCCGCATGCGTTGTGGCACGGTGTTGTCGCAAACCGCTCGGAACAAGCCCGAAAAACGCTTATCTACTGCTACAGCCATCACTGCTTCCGTCCGTTCGACTACGAAAAAGCATCGCCTGAACTGATGGAGCGATGCACGCCGCGCCAACGTCGATTAATCGGGGACATCGGGGATTGGCGACCGGGATCATATTTCTATTCGCCAGGTGATCAGGAGAAGTTAATCAGTGGGTTGGAGGATAGTTAGTCGTCTATCCAGTCTAAACTGGGAGGCGGTTCATAGTGGCGCAATAGCGCAAGTCGCGTGTGGAATTGCGGGACAATGCGCTATGGGAGAGGTGATGAATCACCTCACTACGAACTGGGTTTACCCTTCATTTGAAAGTTGACAAAGCATTAGTCGATTTCAATAACGACGTATTGTTGTTCGACGGTGACGGGAAAGGTATCGGCGACATACGGACCCTTTTCGCGCCCAGAATTGGACGCTTCGATGTCTTCACCGCTCTCGACCTGAACTTCGTACCTTCTGACGCGACGTTGTGCCGGACTCCACCAAGATTGCCCTGTTTTGATGTCGAATTCCCAACTGTGCCATGGGCATCGGAGAATTTCACCTTGACGGGTATAGTTATAGTCGCCGGGCACGGGAGATTCTAAAAATCCAGTGACCAGCCCACTGCAGAGGGGGCCGCCTTGGTGCGGGCAACTATTACGAATAGCGAAGTACTCGCCATCAATATTGAAAACACCGATGGAACGTCCGCCGATTTCGACGATTTTACGTTCACCGGGAGGGATTTCATTTGGGGTTGCTACTACGTATTTAGGCATTTATTATGAGTTGTCGGTTATGAGTTGTCGGTTTCCGTCAGTTAAAAGCATCTTGTGACGGGAAAATGTTGTTCCGTACCAGATACTCTGCTGATGGAAACCGACTGCTGACTGCTGATTACAGTTTATCGAATGCGTACAGTTCACGGGCGTTGTCCGATAAGATCTTGCGACGCAGTTCCGGTTTCAGGAAACTGGGCAAGGCACGATCAGGCGCATCGAAATCCCAATGCGGGTAATCGGTGGCGAACATGAGCTTGTCATTCATGTCCATCTGCTCAAGCATCTGCTCGAAATACTCGCGTTTCGGCGGTTCTTCCATCGGTTGTGTGCTAAGCCAGAAATGATCTCGGATGTATTCCGAGGGTTTCCGTTTAAGGTCAGGCACTTCCACGCGTAGCCTCTCCCATGTCGCGTCAAGTCGCCAGATAAGCGGCGGCAGCCATGCAAACCCACCTTCAATGAGGACAATTTTGAGTGTCGGAAAACGCTCAAATACACCTTCCATGACGAAACTGGTGACTTGGGTATGGAAGGCTTGTGGCATGCCGCCATGGTCTTCAATGTAATAGGAGGGCCACCCGGCACCTGTAATGGGACCCTGATTGCCGCCGAAGTGGATAGCGATGGGTAAGTCATACTCACAGGCGGCTTCGTACATTTTCCAGTATCTTCGATTTCCAAGCGGATCCCGCGTCCGTGCGAGGAGCAAGAGCTGAACAAACGCTGGGTTGGGACCGCAGCGGTGGACCTCCTCAGCCGCAAGATCTCCATCCTCATAAGGAGGGACAATAGAGGCGCGTAAGCGTGGATCAACTTCCACCCAATCGGCGACCTGCCAATCATTGACTGCCCGTGCGAGTGCAGCCCCAAATTCAATATTTAACTGCTCACCAACAGGCATAAGCGGGGTAAGCACGCCATACTCAATATCGAATGCGTCCAACAATTGCTCCTGCATGAACCCCAAATCTGCACCCGGAGCGAGTCCTGAGGGGGGCCAGGCATCCCGCCGTGCGGCATTCAGGAGTGCACGTGGATAATAGCCGCCGATGCGGCCGCGGAGCCCGAAAGTCTTGTAGTGCTCCTGCCATCGCTCGGATAGGTAAGGGGACAATCCGCCGGGGGGAACAGAATTGTGGATGTCGCAATCAATAACTGGGAATTTGGAACGTTTCGTCGTTGTGTTTTTCATTGCGTTTTTCTCCAAAAGACTTAAAAAGTGAAAACAGACTAAAGTTGATAAAAGGCACGTGCGTTCTCGTGTAGAATTTTACGAGCAAGTGTGCCCGGTAATTCTGTCGGGAAAGCATCGTTAGGCGTGTTGAACTGCCAATGCGGATAATCGGTTGAAAACATTAACATCTCATCGGATTCCAATTGCCCGATAATCTGAAGAAGTTGCTTCGGGGTCGGTGGTGCATCAATAGGTTGTAAGGTGAATCGAATGTGCTTGCGCATGTATTCTGAAGGTGGACGTTTCACCCATGGGGTGTTGCTTCGCAGGCCCCGCCACTCTTTATCAATCCGCCACATAACAGCGGGAAGCCATGTAAAACCGCTTTCAATTAGCACGACACGCAGTTCGGGGAATTGGTCGAAAACGCCTTCCGCTACGAGGCTAATCACCTGCGCTTGGAAGACCTGGGTCATTCCGCTATATTCCTCTATAAATGTAGAAGGCCAACCAGTCGCAGAGGGTTGAGTGCCCGGAGCACCGCCGTAATTGATGCCGATAGCGAGATTCTTTCGGACGGCGGCTTCGTAAATGGGATGATGAATGCGGTTACCATAAGGGATACGTGAACGGACAGGGAGTATCGCTTGGACGAATCCTGGATGATCGCCAACCCTGTCAATTTCTTTCGCCGCGAGATCTGGCAGTTGGCTTGGAATCACAAGGGAAGCGCGGAGTCGAGGTTCCGGATCGAGCCAATGTTCTATCTGCCAATCGTTAACCGCTTGTGCGATAGCCTCAGCGAGGTCAGGATTATGGACGCTTTGCACGCGATAAGCACAATTGAGAATACCGTATTCGAGATTCCAAGCATCAAGCAGGTGTTCCTGGACATGTTCGAGATCCGTATCCCACGGAGACGGCGCATCGGGATGCGTCGTTAGCGGTGCCTCGCGGGGATAATCATTCGCGTCGGGACCCCTAAAGCCAGAAGTACTACAATAATCACACCAAAAATCAGACATGTAAGGGAAAAGCGTCTGTAAGGTTGGGACTTCGTTATGGATGTCGCAGTCGATCGCCTTGACCCCTGCTTGGACGAAATTCGGGGTATCCTTACTTTCCATTTACCTCTCCTCGATTTGTGACAAACAATGGGGCGTACTGGATTTGAACCAGTGACTTCTACCGTGTGAAGGTAGCGCTCGTACCCCTGAGCTAACGCCCCACGTAGGGATATGGGCCCACTAGGACTCGAACCTAGGACCAGCCGGTTATGAGCCGGCGGCTCTGACCACTGAGCTATGGGCCCCGTTTAGAACAAACTTTCGTGTGAAAAAAATTATATCATATTCCGCATTTAAATTCAAATTTTCTTAATTAACAAAATCGCGAAGTTTGCGGCTTCGTCTGGGGTGTCGTAACTTCCGAAGTGCCTTCGCCTCAATTTGCCGGATCCGCTCGCGTGTTACCTCAAAAATATTGCCGACCTCTTCAAGGGTCCTTGGATAACCGTCCTCAATTCCAAAACGGAGCGAAATCACCTTTCTTTCCCGCTCATTTAATTCCGAAAGGACTTCCTGAATCTGTTCCTTGAGTATATTCAACTCGGCTTCTTGGACAGGAGAGGGAGAGTCAACATCCATAATGAAGGCACCGAGAGGATTCTCATCCTCTTCACCGATCGGGGTATCTAAGGATGCTGTTTCAGGCGCGACTGCTAAAGCCTCGTTGACCTTATTGGTGGAAATCCTGAGATCGGCGGCGATCTGTTCTGCTGATGGTTCGGTGCCTAACTCCTGTAAGAGTGAACGTTGCACACGCTTGATTTTGTTAATTCGCTCGTGCATGTGGACAGGGATACGGATAGTTCGGCCCTGGTCAGCGATAGCCCGTGTAATACCTTGGCGAATCCACCATGTGGCGTAGGTGCTAAATTTATATCCGCGCTGATAGTCAAATTTGTCCACTGCCCGCATCAACCCGATATTTCCCTCCTGGATTAAGTCGAGAAATTCAAGGCCCGATGCACGGTGTCTATGTTTCTTAGCAATGCTGACAACAAGCCGTAGGTTCGCTTCAACAATCGCCATTTTTGCGTCTTGCGCTTCGGATTCACCTTTGTCAATCTGCTGTGTGAGGGCCTTGAGCCGTTCCCGCGGCACTCCAATTTCGGTCATGTGCCGGCGGATACTGCGTTGTAAGCGAACGATGTCTATGTATGCGGACTTTGCGGCGTTGGTTTCAAACTGATGATCGGTTCCGTTGCTTCCATTGAGCCACTCATCGGGGATATCATGTATCTGCTGAAGGTGTAGGATTTCACCTTCCCAAGTGCTAATCTGATATTCCGCTTGTTTGACGAGATCAGAGATTTTACTAATCTCCTCCCGGTCAATCTTAAGTTCTTCGAGCGTCTTAATGAGATTGGTCCGGGTTTTCGATTTCACAGCGGTTTTCCCACCGTTTCCAGTCGCGGGAGGTGCGGTAGCAGTAAGACGTTCCATCTCCAACTTCTCGAGGACTCCCAAAGCTTTCTTGACTTGCTCACGTAACTTCCGCTCCTTATTCTGGGTCGAGGTACTGGAAACAGGCATATCTATAATATCAGAGGCGCGTTTTTTAGCCGTGACAATTTTATAGAGAAGTTTGCGAACCTCTGTAATAGCAAGTGCTGTGCCGAAGGTCGCTTCATGAGCCGTGCGATGTCCCGCCTCAATCTGCTTAGCGAGTTCAACCTCTTGTTTCTTATCAAGGAGATGAAATTTCCCCATCTCGCGCATGTATACCTTCACAGAATCGTCCGTGTAACTTGTGCCTGCGGCGGCTATTTCTGCCATTTCATCTTCATATCCGAGTTCATCGTTGCCATCGGTATCCAGATAATCAAGAGTAGGATGATCTTTGAAATCCATAATCAACTCCCTCCTTCATTTGGGTTTTCACCACGAGTGTCCATAGTACCTCAATCGCGTAAGGCACGCCTCTGGTTTGAGAGTTTCACTAACTCCTCAAGGGTTTCCATTTCATCTGCTCCCTCAGAGAGCGCGTGTGAGCGAACACGCTGTTCAAGATCCTGCAAGAGGAAATGCTGGAGTTTTTTAAGGCACCCCTCTACGCGTGCCTGTAGATTCGGTGGAGGTGTTTTTTGTAGAATCGCACTTGAAATGAACGCACTGAGTTTTTCGTCAGGACATTCATTAATGAGGGTCTGAATATCCACATTCTCGTTGTCTGTGCAAGCCTCCCACAGCAACTGTGCGACTCTAATAAAGTTAGGTTCCGTGAAATCCTGATAGTGAAACTGAGATTTGACATTGGAGATTAACGCCGGACTTTGGATTAATGCTTCAATCAATTGGCGTTCAATTTGTGCGCGAGGCGTCAATCTCTGGTTATTTGTCTTAGTTCGTTTCCGCTGATTGGAAGTAGGTGTCTCTTTGAACCCCGAATCCCGCAATTCTTGCCAAAGTACGGATTCCTCTACATGGAGTTCCCTTGCGGCGTATTTGACGTATTCGTTCCGTTCTACCCGATTCTTGAGGTTCAGGAGTGTTTCAACAACCTCTTTAACGACCCGTGTTTTCACATCAACTCGATGGATATCCTGTTGTTGGATAGCAGCTTGAATCTGAAATTCAATGAGATTTATCGCTTTGCCTGTGAGTTCTGTGAACGCGTCCGCCCCGTATTGTCGTGTAAACGAATCTGGATCTTCTCCTGTGGGTAGCAGGGCAATGCGCACCTGTAACCCCTCTGCGAGCAGTCGGTGCAACCCGCGTTGTGCGGCTTGAAAACCGGAGGAATCTCCGTCATACACAATGATAACTTCCGGAGCGAATCGCTTCAATAAGTTCGCATGATTTTCACTCAATGCGGTACCAGAGGACGCCACGACATTTTCGATCCCAGACTGAAAAAGCATCAAAACGTCCATATAACCCTCTACAAGAAGTACGTGCTGCTTTTTGTAGATAGACTGACGCGCTTTGTCGAGATTGTAAAGGATATTGCTCTTATCATATAGCACTGTCGCCGGAGAATTCAGGTACTTCGGCTGATGTTCTTCAGAAAGCGAGCGTCCACCAAAACCGACGGGGACACCCCTTTCATTGTAAATCGGGAAAAGAACCCTGTTCCAAAACCGATCTTGCGGACCTCGATCTTCATCCTTAATGAGCCCAGCATCAATGAGTTGCTGGATAGTAAAACCTTTATCCGTTGCGACTTTAATAAGCTCGCGATGCCCAGACTTTGCGTAGCCCAACTGGAAGGAACGGAGCGTCTTCAGTTGGACACCCCGGTGTTTGAGATACTGCATCGCCGACGCGCTCGCTCTATCAATCAGAAGTTGGTTATGGTAATATTCCACAGCAAACCGATTGAGGTCTTCTAAAGATGTAAACCGTTTTCGATTAGCACTCCCGCGAACGTCTTGATTCGGGAGGTCGATATTCAACCTACCGGCTAACCACTCCAGCGTCTCAATGAAGTTCTTACCCTCATGTTTTTGCACAAAAGAGATGACATTGCCACCCGTTTGACATCCAAAGCAGTAGAACATCTGCTTTTGAGGTGAGACTGTAAAGGACGGGGTCTTTTCATCGTGAAACGGGCAGAGTCCCTTGTAATCCCGACCAGCAGGACGCAAGACGATCCCACACTCGGAGATGACTTCAACAATGTCGCTTCGACTCCGAATCTCATCAATTGTTTCGCGTGGCACAGAGCCTCTTGTTTGTGGACTGTTCACGGTTGTAAGACCTCACTCTTTAAATGTGACGACGGTTACCCCCTCACCGCCTTGACTGAGTGGAGCAAGCTGGTAATTGGTTACGTGTGGATTCTCACGCAACTCGTCATGAACGGCTTTTCGCAACGCGCCGGTCCCTTTGCCGTGAAGAATACGCACTGTCGGGATACCCGCGAGATACGCATCGTCGAGATACTTATCGGTCAAGTCTAATGCCTCTTTTACAAGCAATCCTCGGATATTAAGCTCACTACTGATTGTATTGGATTTACTATATTGGATATCAAGTACAGACGTTGAAAGGTGTGAGGTTTCTTGTTTGGGGTGCACGGAATCGATTTCGTGGTAGGCGGCTTGCATTTGCATATTCCCAACCAGAATCTGAAGTGGCGTTTTACCGCGCGGTTTAATAGCCATGACTTCTCCAAATCGGTTGAGTTTCTTGACTCTGACCTTATCACCGACGTTAACTTTGAGTTTCGGTTGGTGAGACTCTTTTTTCGGAGGTTCTTTCTTCAGTGATTTTTTGGCAGCCTCTATCTCTGAGAAAGCGTTTCGGATGCTATCTTTAGAGGCTTGTTGTTTGCGAATATCAGCGACAAGTTTCTCTATGTTTTTCCGTGCGTTGGCAACGATGTCGCGAGCCTCATTTTCAGCCTGCTGCTTCAAGGTGGCTCGTTCTGTTTCAAGGGATTGAAGGAGTTGTGTATGTTTTTGGGATGCAACTTCAGCTTCTCGAATTTTATCCTGCAGGAGTATTCGTTCCGTTTCCAATTCATCTTGGGTCTGCTGCAAACGCACAAGGAGGTCTTCGACAGCCACGTTATTATTCCCCAAATGCGTTTGTGCTTCGTCAAGAATTCCAGAGGGGATGCCGAGTTGAGAGGCAATTTTTATAGCGCTGCTACTTCCGGGTATACCTATCTGGAGGCGGTAGGTCGGGCGCAGGGTCGTCCAATCAAACTCCATTGAAGCGTTTTCCATACTTTGTTGTGTATGGGCATACGCCTTGAGTGCACCATAGTGCGTCGTGACGATAGTATTAACCTGTCTTTCACCGAGCCAATCAAGTAGTGCCATACCCAGGGCAGTCCCCTCGCTCGGATCAGTGCCAGCACCGATCTCGTCCAACAACACGAGCGAATATTCAGCGTGCTCGATTTTCCGAAGCATCTCCGCAATCTTGGTGATATGTGAGGAGAAAGTACTCAGACTCTGTTCTATGCCTTGGTCGTCGCCGATGTCAGCGAAGATATGGTCGAAGATAGCAATCTGACTTCCGTGTTGCGCTGGGATATGCAAACCCGATTGTGCCATGAGTGCCAAAAGCCCAACGGTTTTGAGAACAACGGTTTTGCCACCGGTATTCGGACCGGTGATAATCAGCGTCCTGAACTTTTTGCCGATATGAATGTTTGTCGGAACAACATCAGTTGGTAGATTTTCATCGTTCTTAGAATCGGCATCGGACTTCCGCTCGTCCTGAAGATGGAACTCCAATAAAGGATGCCGCGCCTCAATCAATCTGACAACGCCACGGGTATTCAGTTTCGGTTCAACGGCGTCTAATGTGAGGCTAAAACGTGCCTTTGCGTTCAAGAAATCGAACTCTGCTAACAGATCGAGGGAGAGTTCCAATTCGTGTAGGGTGTCGCGCACGCGGTCGGTGAGATCAAGGAGGATGCGTCGGATTTCGCGTTGTTCGGCTTCAGCGGCTTCATGGAGTTCATTGTTCATCTGAACGATGTCCAAAGGCTCTACAAAAAAGGTCGCACCACTTGTGGATTGCCCCTGAACGACGCCTCTGAAAGATGAACGTGCTTCCTGCTTGATCGGAATGACATACCGATTGTTCCGAGAGGTGATGATCTGCTCTTGAATGACTTTCTGATGTTCGGGTGAACGCAGTGTCGTTTCCAGTTTCTGGTGTATATTTTCACGAAGGCGCGACAATTTGCGGCGGATGGCGCGTAACTCAGGACTCGCGCGATCCAGCAAGACACCCTCAGCATCGATACAATAGCTAATCGCTTCAACTAATTCTGGAAACACCGGTAGGGCATCGACAATAGCAAAGAGATTGGGAAACTCCTCTCGGTCGCGTTTCTCAAAGGCACGGTGGATGTCTATGGGAATCTGTGCGACTTTTCGGACATCAAGGAGTTCTTCAGCATCTAAAATCGCGCCTATCTTTGCAGCATGGGTTAGCGACTTTCGGATATCCTTTAAGCCGTTCAGTGGGATCCCGCCGTAAAGTTGATGAAAGAATTTCGTTTCACTGCACAATGTGAGCAGATAGCGAACTTTATCGACATCAGTAGATGGCGTGAGAGTGTCAACACGCGCCGTCCCGAGTTGAGAAGCGGTGTACTTCTTCAGCAGTGCACGGATTTTATCGTATTCTAATGCTTTTTCAACACTGGATAGCACTTTTTAATTGTTCCTTGCGGTTCGGTCAGGTGGGTTTGACAGACTGCTTAATGATTCTTACGCTTAAGGTTGCCCCAAGTCGTGACTAACTTTTCTTGCGGTTCGACTGGCAATAATTCCCCATCCCGCAACCAAGCGATAACAAAGACGCTCCCATCGACATCGACTATTACTTCGGTTTCATCGGTTGCGAATTCATAGAGATAGATGGAACCCCACCGAGAATAGGCGATATGGTCTCCCTCAGGCGACCAATCTGCCCAATAACCGGTGGCTTTGTCCACATCGAACAGAGGTTCAATTGCTTTTGTTTCGATATCGATTGTGCAGAACGTATCGAATTCCCTGTTCCATCTGAGAAAGAGGATACGTTGCCCATCGGGCGCCCACACCGGATAAAAATCTTTATGGAGTTCGGTCAAAAGTTCTATCTCTTTGGTCTCAACGTCTAAGATGTAAAGATGTTCCAACCAGCCGGGTCTGGAAAGCGAAAAGGCGATCCGCTTGCTATTCGGGGACCAGGACATCCCCCAGAATGAATAGGGCCATCCCTGGTGTGGCACTGCTGTCATGACCTCCATCTCACCGGTTTCGATATCCAACACCCAAATCTGATTGTCTTGAGGAAGTTGGTTTATTGTCCAACCGTTGAAAGCGAGTTTTTTGCCATTGGGAGAAACGGAAAGAAACCGATACGTGCCAGCCGATGGCGTAATGAGTTTCTTATTCTTTGGATTTTCAGGATTAATGGAATAAACATTAGAATGCCCAGCATCGCGTTGGATAAAATAGAGAAGGTCTCCGTTCGGTCCCCACGACGGATACATACCTTTGAGATTCAAAGGAGTGGCTCTCAAATCCTTAGTGCCTTTCATTGCAGTTGTATAGAGATTCCAATCGAAGCGTCCGAGGTTTTCATCGAATCCGTTGACTGCATACGCCAGGTTTCCTGTCAGCGCCGCTTCACCCAATGAGGTAAACAGGATCAGGGTTAAAAAAAACACTCCCAAAAGCGCGAAGCCAACGGTTTTGGAAGCGAAAAAAGGCGGACGATCATATTTATGAAACATTATTACTGCTCCTTAATACCTAAGGTGGAAAAATTGTTGGTAAAACTGCAAATTACTGGGCAGACGCAAGACGTTTATAATGGAGCAGTGCGTTCTCATAGAGACGGCGACTTAACCCCAGTTTCTCAAGTTCAACGACCAGATCATAACTGTAAAGTGCTGAACTTTCTCTGCCTGCTTTGTCGTCGCGACGGGCATTTTGAACGTTATTTATAATGGTCATCGCCTCTTTTTCAAAACTTCCAATCTGCTTTCGGAGCTCCGAGGACAATCCACCCTGAATATCTTTGTTGACTTTATAGGCGCGAATCGCGTCGGAATACGCGACATAAGCGTCGTAGTAACGCTTCTCGTTTTCCAGTTTTTCCGCATTTGAGAGATCCAATGTTTCACCAATGGCAGCGATAACGACTTTTGCTTCTTCAATGGCTTCAAGGCTCTTTTGGACAAGACCTGCTTCAAGGCTCGTCCGGAACTCATCAACGATCTCTTTATACGCCGCACGCGCCGCATCAGCGTCACCTGACTTTTCGTAAACAATTGCCTGATTAAATTTGGCTTCGGCGATCACGAAATTCCGAATCTCTGGGGAGAGTGCTGGTGTCGGTGGGAACGCTTTCGCCTGATAGGCAGCGATAGCTTCTTCGTAGTTGCCTTCTTGTTCGTAGGTGTTGCCTATTGCCTTCTGTGCGTATAGACTGTACATCTGATTTTCGGGTTGATGGTTTTCAATGAGTTGTTGGAATTGTGAGCGTGCATCTGCGTATTGGCCCTGATAATAGAGTGAACTTGCGTATTGATACCGCGACTTGTCAGCAAAATCGGTATTCGGATATTTTTCAAAGATCTGTTGGAGTTGCGTCTGTGCGGTTGCGAGAGATGCTTCACTTTCCGCTAATTTCTCTGTGTCGAAAAGGCTCTCCTCGGCGGTTCGATAGGTTTCGGTGGCTTCACGCAGCGCGATCGTTGCTTCGGCGCGTCGGGTCTCCTGATTTTGATAGTATGCCGCATAGCCTGCGACAGCAATAACGACTATTCCTACGACAATGACGATGGTTCGCAGATTCTCTTTAAGGAACTGGTAGGTTTTCAGGAGTCCTTCAATAAATTTATCTTCTTGGATTTCTTCTTTCGTCAATCGTTGGTCTCGTGCCATGGATTTCCTCAATTTTAGGCGATTTTCAGTCAAATCTTCAAATGGGCATATATATGAGCGGGTGACGGGAATTGAACCCGCGACCCTCAGCTTGGGAAGCTGACGCTCTACCGCTGAGCTACACCCGCATTAATGGTATTATAGCATATCCGTTTTAGCGTTGTCAATGTTGTGAAAATTAAAACGAAAAGCGGGCGTTGGCACGGTAAAGAATCACGGTTTGCAAGTTTCGCCAGATGCCCGCTTTTCCATAGGTCGAGGCATGCGAACCGTGCGCACGGTCCCCGGTGCCTCTCGGCATACCTATTGCAATTTGTCCAGCTCGGCGAGCACTTGCGCAGCTGACAGCGTATTGTCGGGTGGAGCCGCTTCGACGTGTTTGAAAGCGATATTCCCAGACTTATCGACGATGAAGACCCCACGCGTCGTGATACCGACATCTTCGATTGCCATACCGAACTGTGTAGAAACGGCAAGGTTCATATCTGCGAGGAGCGGGAAATCAACGCCGCCGAGCACTTCACTCCATGCCTTGTGGGCAAACGTTGAATCGCGATTGATCGCGACGACTTCAGCACCTTTGGCTTGAATCGCCGACAAACTGTCGTTGAAATCCGGCACCTGTTCGGCACAGACGGGCGAAAAAGCGAGCGGGTAAAAAAGAACAACTAAATTTTTGCCTGCATAGTCGCTCAATGAAACTTCAACATCTTCTTGGTTAACCGCACCTGTAAGCGTAAAATCCGGTGCAGCACTTCCTACATCTGCCATGAAATTCCTCCTATCGCGCCTGAAAAACGCGTTGAGATAATGAGAGTTTTCCTTAAAAAATGTTACACCAGTGTAACATTGGAGGTACACTGGTTATCGGCACAAAACCCAATAACTGTAAGGGTTTATAGACGTTTCTTGTTTGGTCTTCCAGAATAAAAAAAAATAAAATAGCAAAAAGTGTAACGTTTTGTCAACGGTTAAATTTTATGTTAATTCACGTTAGGGATGTCTATTTGGTTTCGGTAGGTGTAAGTTTATTTTCTTTTCAACGCTGCCCACGACACCGCGAGCTTTCCTCTGGGTTCAATTGCCGTAAGAGAAGCAGTCGTGGCACCGTTCACAGCGACATCATCAAAACTGGCTTGGGTATCCCACGTCCAGACCCCGACTTTCCCAACAGGATACGCGTCATCAAAAAAGACACCCTGTTCTATATCGTTGATAGCAACTGCGATGCGACTGCCTTCAACGACAACGCGGAGTGTGAACCACTCGTTGCGCGTAATCGTGAGCCCGATAGGTTCAATATCGTGTTCGATTTCATCGCGTGCTTCAAACCCGTCTTCAAAGGCGGTGCTGCGTTTGTGTCGCCACAACTCAGACTTGTTTTCTTTTGGGCAGATAAGGTAGACATAGTACTCAAATTCGTTCTGTGCCCGAAAAACGATACCCCCCCAGTGTCCGTCATCAACACGGACCTTCGCTTCCAGCGTATGGTCTGTCCATTCTGCGCCGTCAACCAACGCCTTCTGTGCTTCACCCCAGCGCATCGTCTGTTTATAGATGCCTTCTTCGACTTCCCAAGTGCCGTTTGCGGGTGCCCAATCGGTGGCATCTTCGTCAAAGGTCCAAACGTGCTCTTCAGCAGTCGCGAGAGAAACGACAAAAATACTGATGCACATCATAAATAGTACGCGTCGGCTTTTCATAACGTCCATCATGGTGGAAACTACCGCTAACCTCATCTAAAATAGGGCGAATCCACTCGGGTTTCGCCCTATAATTAAGAACCTATTTCCGTTTAAGCTTTGCCCATTGTGTAGCGAGTTTACCTTGGGGTTCGACATCGAGCGACTCAGGTTCCATCCCCTTCACTTCATCTGCGGTCAACGCGACGGAGTAAATTCGGGATTCTTCGATGTGTGCGTTGAGGTCTCCGGGGCCCCCAAGTCCGTTTGTATGCCGTTTTCCCCAAATTATTTCAGCATCACCTGTGGGCCAGGTTTTGATCTCGCCCTTTTCATAACTGCCAAGGCTTTCGCCGTTGCGGTATCCCGTAATTTTGTAAGTTCCGCCCTTGTCTTCATACGTGAAGGCTAAGTAGACCATTTCGCCTTCTTTCTTTTCATTGTGCGCTTTCGGGAAGTCTTCCGTGCGGTGGAACCAACTGCTACCGGACATCCACTGATTCGGCTGGCGTTCGGCGTAGACGATGGCGTTGAATTGGTCTTCTGTGGCTTTATCTAACGTGAGTGCTGAGCCTTTCGTTGCGGCGAGGCTGTCCAGAGCAACCCATGTCATCAAAGTCTTCTCTTCGATATCGGCTCCACTGTATTCGAGTGCGTGTGCCCACTTCCCGGTTTCAACAATCAGCTGACCGCCTTTGAGTTCGGCACCGTGGAGATCCATGTCATCCCAGTTTCCCATCTCATCTTTTTCGTTCTCAAATAGCCACCATCCAAGCAGATTGTCTGCTTGGGCACCTGGATCTGCGAAGACTACGGGTGTTGATAGGCTCAACATCAGCAGCACAGCACAGATATAATAAATTTTTGTTCTCATTGACACTTGCTCCTCTTTAGGTTGAGGTTGAGGTACAGCGCGGGCAGATTCCCTCAAGAACAGAAACCAAATTGTGCTTCTACCCGCATGGGTAAATTATGTAACTATTATAACATATCTCTTTCGCAAAAGCAAATGAATTTACATCACGTTTTGGATTGTTGGCTCTCTGTTTTATGGGGCAATTTTGGGTAACTGGATCCGATGGGAGCAATACAATGCAGAACAAGGGAAATCAAGACCCGAAAGGCAAATAATTCGCCACTTGCAAATTATACCCGCATGTGTTACCATATATTCATCTAAGTCTGGCTGTCAGCCATCAGCGGTCAGTACGGGTTGCTACGCAACCCTTTCAGTTGTTGGGTTTCGCTTTGTTCTACCCAACCTACGAGTATCGTCTGAATTAGGATCAGCGGGATTGAGGAACGACGGATCGCGACCGAGAGGTAACTTCTGCAGCAAAGTAATCTGTAATCTAAACCACAATTTAAAATAACATTGGTAATAGCAACAGAAAAGGAACAGATGAACAGGAATACAAAATGAAACGATTGATGCCGTTACTACTCATCATGAGCATTGGGCTTATCGGCGAGGTCTTCTGTCAGACGCCTTCTGCCCAAGAAAACGCTGCCGCCCGAAGGATGACTGCCACCCTATCCGGAAGTGTTATCTGGGAGGGACACGACCTATCCCACACAAGCGTCTCAGTCTACCGAGACGAGGCACTCAAAGAGTTGTATACCAGCGGGATACCACAACTCGGCGATGGACGCTTCACGATTCGTGTTGAACCGGGTCGTTACTATATCGTCGCCTACGTTGATGTCGATAAATCGGGAAACTTCGATGCAGGCGACGGTTTGGGTATCCTCGGTATCACCGATTGGAGTGACCAAGCGCAAAAGTACCACTTAATTGAAGTAGATAACGGACAAAAAGTTCAGGGTTTAGATATCCCGATAACGGCGCGTGCGACATTCGTTAACGGGAACCTCAAAATTGTGCCAACTTCTCAATACGAACCGAGTCAACTCCAACAATTCCAGACGGCTTTGCGGACAGCGACATCTGGATGCCGAGGCACACTCAGGCTCGGTCAAGGTCCTGTGAATCCGCAAGCTCCGCTTGGAAACCGAAAAGCACTGATTCTCGCCTATACGGATCTATCTTGGAAATATCGCGCCGGTATCGCTCCAGTGACGGAGACGGGGGCGTGGATGTTAAACCTACTGCCCGGAAAATACTACCTGATGGCGATTGTTGACAACAACAACACGAATAAATTGGACGCAGGCGACGACTTCGGGTTCTACGGTGTGGCAGATATGCGGACGCGCGGCGAATTCCCGGAACCCGTGCTAATTTCGCCCAATAAGTTCACTGAGGATATTGAGATAGCGATTACGGCGACCTATCAGACCCGTAAAAAGACAGCGACCAAAAATACAAGTATACTGACGGGACACGTATCGCTTCCTGAAGATGCAACGGCACAAATTGAAGTATATGCCGAACCGGCTCTCGTTATACCGATTGCGAGTGGGGAAACCGCGGCTGGTGGTATCTTCCGCATCGCGCTTCCAGCCGGGGAATACTACGTCATCGTTAATTTCGACGCAGATAAAAACGGTCGATATAGTGAGGGCGACGGTTTGGGCGGTTATGGGACGGTGGACATCACGACACACCCCCCGGCTCCGATAGTGCTCACAGAGGGCGAGAACCGAGACATCGAACTTCTGATTAGTGCGCGTTACGACGAGAACGGACATCTTCACGCCGCACCTCCGGGTATTGAAGCACACATCGAACAGGGCAGGATCGCAGGACGAATCACGTGGGATGGACACTCCGTTCAGCAGGGGATTTTGACCCTCTCTTATAACCCTGATTTCAGCGCACCGATCGCCATGCCAATTTCTCTGGCGGGAGACGGTAATTATCAGGTCAGTGTTCTACCGGGTGCTTACTATGTCATGGCAATCATGGACGCAAACAATGACGGAGCAACCGGAATCACCGATGGGGTCGGAATATACGGCACGCGCCGCCCAACGCGCGGTGAACCTACAGCGGTCAGTGTATTTTCAGGACAGACGACGCCGCACATTGATATCGACATCCTCGCCAGTTACATCGACGAAAAAGGGAACATGGCAGAAATTGAGGACGGTGGACGGTGGGCAATCAAAAAACAGCATGGCGAACCTGAAGATATTTTTAGGCTTACCCGGAATGGACGTATGAACGAGGAGTGGAAATATTGGACAAAAGGCATCGGTTTTCTCTGGAGAGCCAACGGGGCAGGCTGGGAACTCGGGAACGAAGAGAATTTTACCCCGAAAGCAGGCATCATTTCAGAAAAAACATCTACGACCACGCAATTGCCAGCGCATATCTACTTTACCTATGACGATATCGTCTGGGGACTTGCCCCGGATGGAACGAACGCGCCATTGGGTGCTGGACACAATCCAACTGTCGCTAACGATGGAACGCTTATCTTCCAGGATAGAGAGGGAAACGTCATCGTCCGGAGTCGTGAAAACCTCAACGGTGCTCTGCTACTTGACAGCCGACAAATGGCAAGGGATACGGCAATATCACCCGATGCGGAATATCTTGCCTATACACGTCCTGAATATGGAGGAAATCGAAATCGCGTTGTCATCCGACATCTTCCGAGTGAATCCGAGTTTGTTGTCCCATCAACTGCGATACAGAGTTTTACACCCGCATGGAACAGCGACGGTACAGTGCTCGCTTACGTCACAGCCGGATCCATCGAAAATCCTGACGCCGCGGGACAAAACCGAAACATTTACGCTTTTGACCAAGTAACAACAAGCGTGGAGCCGGTTGTGGTGTCTCCTGTTGATGATACGGAACCGACATGGTCACCCGCGAATCCGAACCAGTTGGCGTTCACGCGAACGGAGGAGAACTATCAACAGATTTGGCTCATCGTTTACTCAGATGAGGGGGTACCGACGGAGAAGCAGTTAACGCAAAAAGGTGGCTCGCATCCGGTATGGATGCCGCCGGAGGGACGCTGGATCCTCTATGAGAATAATGGACAACTCTGGCAAATTGATACACAGAACCCCGAAACAACTGAGGCACCACTGAGGTCCAACGGACAGGTCGTGTTTGGACATGAACCCGCAACCAGCAGTCAGTAACCCCCTCAAGAATCAGAATCAACGGTATGAAGCCCGTGTGGGCTTCAAATCAACGGTATTCAGGTTCTCCGTGTGGCATGAACCGGGGTATGAATGCCGTATGGCATTCCCCGCCCCTTATCAGGGGGACTTTAAAGGCAGTCGGGACCTACAGAAGAACTAAATCGAACACACATAGCATTGATGGCTATTCCTTGAAAGGGTGAGCAGATTGAATAAATTAAAAATCTCAGTTTTCATATTAATATTGTGCGTCATTACGGTAAACGTGGCTGGAGCGGAATGGCTTTTGATACCGATGGAGATCGGTGCACAAACCAACCACCTCAAGGCTTACGGGTTAACCTACTGGGCATTAGAGGTGCCGCGTGAGTACCGATGCTACTGGTGGCTGAACTATCGCGGGGGGGCGTTCGTCCTGCCGGATTCGCAAGACATTCGGATGCGTGCGGCGTTGATGGGCGTCCGCTTTGAACCGATAAACCATGCCGACTACCTCAGTATAAAGGATTCCGTCCTCGAAGGTAGCAACATGGACGAGATTCTATTGGAAAAAGCCCCTAAGATCGCAGTGTATGCACCATCAGAGGCGTCACCCTACCGAGACCCTTGGGACGATGCCGTCAAAATCGCCTTGGATTACGCACAGATCCCCTACGACGAGATCTGGGACAAAGAGGTGCAAAGCGGCATATTAGAGATAGAGAATTACGACTGGCTACATCTCCACCACGAGGATTTCACAGGTCAGCATGGCAAGTTCCACGCCGCATTTTCTACGCAGGTCTGGTATCAGCAGCGGATGCTGATGTTTGAAAAAGCCGCCACAGAAGCAGGATTTCGACGGGTCGCGCAGCATAAAGGACAGACGGTACAGATGATCGCAGACTATATCGTCAATGGTGGGTTTATCTTCGCCATGTGTTCTGCTCCGGAAACTCTTGACATTGCTTTGGCAACGCTCGGTGGCGCAATCGACATTGTTGCCCCTGAATTGGATGGAACACCGATCGATTCGGATGCTGAAGCACGGCTCGACTTTCAGCGCACCTTGGCATTTGAAAATTTTAGTCTTTACACGAACCCATACCGATACGAATTCTCAGACATAGACAACCCGAACCCGGATCGGGACGCACAGAGCGGGGTTGAGGATTTCAAACTCTTTGAATTCGCCGCAAAGCACGACCCTATTCCGACGATGCTCACGCAGAATCACGTAAGTGTTGTACCGGGGTATCTCGGGCAGACGACATCGTTTAATATGGACAAGATTCGTGGTTCTGTCACCATCTTGGGGCAGGTGGAAGGCACTAACTACGCAAAATACATCCACGGCAAATTAGGGAAGGGAACCTTTACGTTCCTCGGTGGGCACGATCCAGAGGATTACCGTCATCTTGTCGGTGAGGGGAAAATACCGACGAATCTTGATTTGCATAAACATTCACCCGGCTACAGGCTTATCTTGAACAATATTTTGTTTCCTGCGGCGCGTAAGAAACCACAGAAAACGTGATTTTCAGAGGAGGCACACAATGAAATTGATCCGTTTTTTTCTTTTTTTCGGACTCAGTCTGGTAATCCTTTCGTCTGTTATCGCGGTTTCGGCAGAGGCACAGAGAACCGCTAAAATTGTGTTTGCATCAAACCGAGATGGCAATTCTGAAATTTACATTATGAATCCCGATGGCAGTGAGCAGATGAATTTAACTCGCCATCGTGCACACGATTTCTCGCCGGCTTGGTCCCCGACCGGCAAACAGATTCTATTTTCCTCCGAGCGCGGCGGAAAGACTACGGACATCTACGTGATGGATGCGGATGGTAGCGATGTTCGGCGTGTTTTTCGCAAAAGAGTGGAACGGCGGCATCCGGCATGGTCGTCCGATGGCGAAAAGATCGCCTACTATCGGGTCGATGGGGGTGAGGTGGCTATCTATACAGCTTCCATTAAAGGAGGGGCTGAAAAACGGATAGCAATCGGTATGCATCCTACGTGGGCACCGGATGGTTCTGAAATCGCCTTTATGTCCGCTGAGACGCTCCTGCCTATAAGGGACGGATTTGGGGGCATACAGATAGCCAAACCCAGAATTGAGATCATTAACTTGCGGACTGGTGCCAAAAAGCAAATCGTGTCAGAAGGGTTCTCGTTGATACTTGCCCCTGCCTGGTCCCCGGATGGCACTGAACTTGCCTTTTCGGGTATAGACCCGAATGATGGTCACCTAGGACACGCATTTGCCCTCTATATTGTGAATCGCAAGCGGAATGGAGTGCCGCGTAAGGTTGACGTGGATGGAAAAAATTTCAGTCCGGCTTGGTCCCCGGATGGCGATGCCCTCGTTTATCAAGGGGAAACCGATAGAGACGATCAACTTTTCAAGGTCAATTTAGCGGGGGGTAGATCGGAACAACTCACGGATAGAGGCAGGAACTATAGTGCGGATTGGTTCGATCCTGCGTTTGCATTGCCGGTCTCACCGCAACCGGTCTTGTTGACAACGGTGTGGGGACGGGTGAAAGTTCGAGATTAGGGGTGTTTTTGATGAGAACAGTCCTCGCAACGTGTAACCTGAATCAATGGAGCCTCGATTTTGAAGGGAACACTGCGCGTATTATTCAATCCATAGAGATTGCGAAGAAACGCGGTGCTCGATATCGGTTGGGACCGGAATTGGAGATTACGGGATATTCCTGCGAAGACCACTTTCTGGAATTGGATACCCTACTGCACAGTTGGGAATCGCTGGCATGTATCCTCAAAAGCGGACAGACTAATGGCATCCTGTGTGACATTGGGATGCCCGTTATGCACAAAAACGTTCGGTATAACTGTCGGGTCTTCGTCTTAGACGGTAAACTCCTGTTGATTCGTCCCAAGATGGTCTTGGCGAGCGATGGCAATTACCGAGAACATCGCTGGTTCACAGCATGGGAACGGGGGTGGCGGACGGAACCGTATACACTGCCTCGCGAGATTGCTGAACTGACCGAGCAACGGACGGTGCCTATCGGCATCGCGGCGGTTGCCACTGCGGACACACTCTTGGCATCGGAGACCTGTGAGGAACTTTTTGTGCCGATGAGTCCACACATACACTTCGGCAATGCCGGTGTTGAAATTATAGCGAACGGATCGGGGTCTCATCACGAGTTACGGAAATTAGACACGCGTATCGCACTCATAAGGAACGCAAGTGCCAAAAATGGTGGGGTTTATCTCTATGCCAACCAACAGGGGTGTGATGGCGGTAGACTCTATTTCGACGGTTGTGCGCTGATCGCCCAAAACGGTGAGATTTTAGCACAAGGTTCCCAATTTTCGCTCAAAGATGTAGAGGTCGTCACTGCAACGGTGAACCTCCATGACGTGCGTGCGTATCGGGGCGCGAAAGCGAGTCGCGCTGTACAGGCGAGCAAAATGGAGCCGTTACCCCAGATAGATATTGACTTCGATTTTGAATCTGCGCAGGGGAATAGTGCTCTGAACGTGAGCAGAAAAATCGATCCGCATATGCATGAACCGGAGGAAGAGATCGCTTTGGGGCCGGCGTGCTGGCTCTGGGATTATCTACGCAGATCTGGAGCGGCGGGGTATTTCATCCCACTTTCGGGTGGTGCTGACAGCGGTGCCGTTGCAACGCTTGTCGGTTCAATGTGTCAATTGGTCGCAAAAGCGATATGCGACAAAGACACCGCGGTGATTCGTGATGTAGAGCGGTGGCTGGACGACGGTGAAACTCCCGACGTTTTCACGGATCCGCGTATGCTCGCCAATCGCTTACTCTATACGTGTTACATCGGCACAGAGAATAGTTCTCGCCATACCCAAAAACGTGCGAAGCAGCTCGCCGAGCAGATCGGTGCATATCATCTTGATATCAATATGGATGGACTTGTCAATGCGCTGCAGAAACTCTTTACCCGTATCACGCAGAAGACCCCGCGCTTTAAGGTTGAAGGCGGTACGTATAGAGAGAATCAGGCACTTCAGAACATACAGGCACGGTTGCGAATGGTGCTGAGTTATCTGTTCGCGCAGATGATGCCGTGGGTGCGGAATCGGGAAGGTACGCTCCTCGTATTGGGCACGGGTAATGTCGATGAGGCATTGCGCGGTTATCTCACAAAATACGACTGTAGTAGCGGGGACATTAACCCGATCGGTGGGATTAGTAAGCACGATTTACGGCGGTTCCTGAATTGGGCTGAACACAACCTTGGTTATACTGCCCTCTCGGAAATTGTTGATGCACCACCAACAGCAGAACTGGAACCGATAACCGAAACCTACACACAAACCGATGAAGACGATATGGGGATGACCTATGCCGAATTGAGTCGTTTCGGACAACTCCGAAAAATGAAGCAGTGCGGTCCTGTCAGCATGTTTGAAAAACTGGTAGAGGAATGGGACCATCTGCCACCCTACGCGGTTGCCGAGAAGGTCAAACGGTTCTTTCGGTACTACGCCATCAATCGGCATAAAATGACGACGCTAACGCCCTCTTACCATGCTGAATCTTATTCGCCAGATGACAATCGCTTTGATCTACGGCAATTCCTCTACAACGTACAATGGACGTGGCAGTTCCGACGCATTGATGCCTGTGTTAAGAAATTGGAGGCGGAGTAGTGTGGCTATCGGCTATTGGCTATCGGGAACCATCGGCTGAGCCGTCCACTCCCAATCTTCCAATCTTCTACGTTTTCACGCTTCTCCTTGCCTCTGTGTTCCTTCTTAGCACGGCGTTCGGCGCGCCCGATGTTCCCTTGAATTTTGATGGTTGGGTTGCTGAGGTACTCGCAAAGTTGGAAACTGATGGTATCACAGGCGGATTCCATCGACACACAGCACCGCTTTCAAGAGCGGATGTCGCGGCAGCGATACGGCAGGCTGAATCGCGCATTCACAGAGGCGTTGTCGTTCCATCCGAGATAGATCGGAAACTCTTGGAAAAATTGAAGCGGGAATTCGCAAAAGAACTCACAATCCAAGACGAACGAAGGATGCGATTCCTGCCACAACTCCGGACGACTGAAGAAAAAGCGGCACCTGCGTTTGAATGGGGACTTCACTACACACTTGGGAAACTTGGAAAACGAGAGGCACCGCGCCTCACGCTCTATTCTGAATTTGAGGGGCATAACTTCAAAAGTCCACCGCTGGACGGGACGACAGCGGGACAACGCCTTGAACGCTGGCGTGGAGACTACACTGGCGACTTTAAGAGGGGGTACTTGCAAATCAATAGCGCACACCTTGATCTGCTTGTCGGTAGAGATTGGCTCTTCTGGGGTGCGAGTCCATACAAAACCGTTGGTATCTCCGATAATTCGCCACCTTTTGACCAGGTCCGACTCACCAGCAGACTCGGAAAACGACTCAAAGCGACGGCTTTTACGGCGCAACTCGACCCAACTTGGTATGATGACGGTGAAAAACGCTATCTCGCGAAACGGTATATCAGTGGGCACCGACTTGATTACCAATTCAATGATCACGTAGAAATCGGGGTCGCGGAATGGGTGCTTTACGGTGGTGATGCCCAGACGCTCGAATGGAAATACGCAAACCCGATCACTCTCTATTACGCGCTGCAATACAACGCCAAAGCCGACGATAACGTTATGTTCGCATTTGATGCCGCAATCCGTCCTATTGATGGGGTGAGGTTGTATGGTGAATGGGTCATTGACGATATCCAATACGTTCCGGGAGCAAACGATCCACATGCGGTGGCGTGGCTCTTGGGCGCGACATGGTACCCGCGATACCTTGATCGCCACCTCGGAATTCATAGCGAATACGCACGCGTCAACCGATGGGCTTACACGCATCTGGTGCCTGATAATCAGTTCACGCATTTCGGCTATGCTATCGGACATCCAATCAGCACCGATTCGGATACAGTCCGACTTTCAGCCACCTATCAATTGACCGTCTCCTCCGAAGCAGAGATTCGCGCCGCGCGCATCCGACAGGGTGAAGGCAGAATCGCAGATCGGTTTTACGGCGAAGATTTCAGGACGCTCCCGTTTCCGACAGGTGTTGTTGCACGTACAACAGAAATCGGTGGACGGTACGCTTATCGTCCATTGAACGGATGGAACGCCTCGTTCTTATACGTATGGCACTACACACAAAATGCTGAGCATCGTAAAGGGGCAACACGCCAAGCACATCAACTCGCGATTCAGATGGGTTATCTGTTTTAATAGTTGTCAGTAATCCCGCGCGATCATAACGACAAATTTTTCTTCTCTATTGAGTAAACAGAAATGCGGCGTAAACGGACACTCATTCTTATTCTCGCAACACTTGCTGTCATCCTCGTATTCAGTGTGGTCATCAACGTCCCATTGGATCTGCGGTTGTTTGTGCTGACCCCGAAGATGCTTAAGTATAGAGGGTTGATTGAACAACACGCAGCGAAAGAAGCGTTGGACGCTCGACTGATTTGCGCGTTGATTGTGCAGGAATCTGGGTTTAACGAAAAGGCAGAAAGTTCGGTGGGGGCATTGGGGTTGACACAATTAATGCCGAATACAGCAAAGGAACTCGGTGTGCAGGATCCGTTTGATGCGAATCAGAGCATTGCGGGTGCGACGCGTCATCTGCGGACATTGTACAATGCATTTCCAGAAAGTCCACACGAGCATCGTCATCGGTTAGTATTAGCGAGTTACAACAGTGGTCTCGGACGGGTTCGCGATGCACAAGCACTCGTCCGTTATCATAAGACCGGAGATCCACTTCTCTGGGAACCGGTGCGTATGACGCTCAGCCAGTTGACGAAGCAACATGCATCCATGCATCGCGAGGTCTGGAAAAGCGGCAAACCGCCCCACGGCTATTTTGAAGGGGCTAACGAGACGTTGGCGCACGTAGAACGCGTGATGCGCTACTACGCACGCATCCGTTTCTATGAGGAATTGCTATTTTTCTTGTAAAACGTCCAGTCTAACGGAAGATTCCATCTAATTGTTCGGCACGGTAAGCAAAGATTTTTTCTATATCTGGACGCACGAAAAACCTACCAATAAGCTCATTTCCCCAGACCGCATATTCGACTGTATCGCCTACAACAACACCCTTCTCCGCCTCATCAAAGGTATGCGTATGCCGCCAGAGCCGATAAGGTCCGCGACGTTGTTCATCTGCAAAAAAGTGTGGTGGATTCCACTCCGTAATCTCACTCTGCCAACGGATCGGGAAGCCACGTAGTTTCAGTCGGTAATCTATACGCGTTCCGACTGTCATTTCAATCGGTGCGGGGGTTAGGATTTCAAAATGAAGCCACGGTGGCGTAATTTCGGCGAGGTTATGTGCATTGGAGAAAAATTCAAAAACTTCTGTCAGGGGCTTTTCTATCGTCTGTTGTGTTTTAAAAAGGAACGTTTTCATTTTTTTGCTCCTATTTTTCGATGTTAATATCGTTAACGATTTTTGAAAATAAAGTTTACAGCTGTTGTGTATTGAGAAGCATAACTATAACGAGAAGTTTATGTATTTTGAGATTGGTGGGAGTGTTGTCTGAAAATAGTCGTCAGCAGTCGGCAGTTAGTAATCGGAAGTCGGGATTCGGAGATCCCTCCTACAGTGTGTCTACCATCGGTGGAGTGGTTAGGAGGCTGTATTTATCGGAACATGGAAAGCAATTGGTTCACTCTGTGTCAGACTCGGATTCCTGTTCCAATTGTGCCAAACGTTTGTCCAGTTCTTGCTGCTGCCGCTCTAAGTGTAATATGTATAGGATGAAAACTAACCAGATGACCAAATAGGCGGAGACAAGATATTTGAGGCGTGTGCTTTGTGCCTCTTCCAGTTTTGCGACGGACAGTTGCACTGCCTCTGCTAAGATGTCTTCATCCACAAGAGATTCGGATTCCGAACTCGCTTCCTCAACAGCCTTTGCGACTTCATCTTCGGTCAAGGTGATCGGAACTTGGGTCGCAAAGATGAACAACCCCAAAACCGCCAAAAAACTCACAAGAACCGCTATTTTCATGGGGATGCCTTCCTTAAGTATTTCTGCCGGATGATTTCATAGCGTGCTTCCGCTTTCTTCATCCGATACCGCACGATGAGTAACAGTGTGAACAACATAATGAGTGCGAGCAGTGCCACCATCCATGTCTGCCGCATTGTTGTTTCAAGATTCCATTTGGTGCCACGGTCTGGATGCAAGCCCCCGTGCCAGATGTCCACGGCATAATAGACGATGGGGACGTCAAGATAAGCAATAATACCGAGGACGGCGGAATAAAGTCTACGTTTGTCGCCTTCCAGTGCCGAGCGGAGAATGAAATAACCGACATACATGAGCCAGAGAACGAGTGTACTCGTGAGGCGTGCCTCCCAATTCCACCAAGTATTCCAAGCGTATCGCGCCCAAATTGGACCCGATAGCAGCGCAATCGTGCAAAAGATGAGACCCAGTTCCGCCGCCGCGACTGCGAGCAGATCATCGTTGGGTCTCCGTTGGATGAGGTACTTGATACTAAATACACAGTTAACACCGAAGGCTACAAAAACGGTGAGTGCGGCGGAGACGTGATAATAGAAGATTTTTTGGACTTCGAGCATCGTGCCTTCAATCCGCGCGTATCCAAAAATAAGGTAGAGCGAAATAAAAACGAGGATGGCAGTTAGAGTGCCTACAATTTTAGTACTTAGATTTCCCATAGCGAGCTCCCCGTTAGAATTTCGGGTCCATCCGAGAGGATCGCCACCGTATGCTCAAAGAGCGCCGATAAAGTGCCATCAAGCGTTGCGACGCTCCAACCATCTTCCAGTATTTGGACATCTGGGAGTCCAACGTTCACCATCGTCTCAATCGCGAGGACCATCCCCGGTCTCAGGCGTAAACCGCGTCCAGCAACCCCCATACAGGGGACCTCTGGGGCTTCGTGGAGATTCCGCCCGATACCGTGTCCAGAAAAATTCTGGAGGACAGAGAACCCTTCCGACTCTGCTCCGTCTTGCAACTTAGAAGAGATGTCCCCAATACGGTTCCCCGGTTTCGCTTCGGCTATCGCATCATAAAGAGAACTTCGTGTCACTTTCAGCAACCGTGCGGCTGAGGGTGAGATGTCCCCAACAGCGAAAGTGAACGCGTTATCACCGTGGTAGCCGTCAATATTAACAGCAGTATCAATTCCGATGATATCGCCCGCTTTCAGCACTTCACTTTCATTTGGAATCCCGTGGATGACAATATCGTTCGTTGAGACACATATCGTGGCAGGATAAGGATCATGCTCGGGAAGTTGGTAGCCTAAGAAGGAAGATGTGGCGTTGACTTCGGAGATTGTATCACGCGAGATGCGTTCCAAGTCAGCGGTCGATATCCCCGGCACGATTGCCTCGCCGATGCGTTTTAGCACCGTCGCTGCTGCCTTGCCACTCCGCTTCATCTTCTCAATTTCGACCCTGTTCTTGATTCTAACTTTGTCCATCAGACCATCCGTCCAATTAAGGTATGTGCTGTTGTGCTGTCAACGCGAACGTTAACAACATCTCCGATGTGGCTGTCCGCTTTCGGGAATACAGTCGTCTTGAAACCGTCCGTTTTTCCGTGGTATCTCTCTGCATCGCGACGCGATTCACCTTCTACGAGCACTGCAACGGTATCACCGATGGCCGCATCGTTGATGTCCGCGGAAATGTTTTCCTGGAGTTCAATAATCTGTTCGAGACGTTCTCCCTTTACTTTTTCAGGAACATCGTCGGGTAAGGCTTTGTGGGCAAGTGTCCCTTCACGCTCGGAGTACTTGAACATGAACGCTGAATCGTATCGGATATCTGCCATCATCTGATACGTTTCCATGAATTCCGCGTCGGTTTCACCACAAAAACCGACGATAATATCGGTTGTCAGGGAAATATCGGGGACGCGTTCGCGGAGTTTTGAGACGAGTGTGCGGTATTCCGCCGCCGTATAGGTGCGGCGCATCCGCTCAAGGACTTCGGTTGAACCGGACTGGAGTGGGAGGTGGAGATGTTTACAGACGGTTGGTGAATTCGCCATGGCATCAATCATACTGTCCGTCGCGTCGGCGGGATGTGGCGAGGTAAATCGCACGCGTTCTAATCCGTCCACTTCACCGACAGCGTAGAGAAGGTCTCCAAAATCGGCACTGTCATCGTGATAAGAGTTAACGGTCTGACCAAGAAGCACAACCTCTTTGAACCCCTGATCCACGAGTTTTTCGACATCTTCAACGAGGAGTTTGAGCGGAAGACTGCGCTCTCTACCACGGACGAAAGGGACAACGCAGAAAGTGCACATCTTATCGCATCCGCGCTGGATGGTGAGCCACGCCCGAATCCCTTCTTTTCGGATGGGCGCGATGTCAGCGTAATCTTCGTTTTTGTCCAACCGTAACCCGACAAACGGGTCGCGATCGGTCAGGGATACATGTGATTCGACATCACGTGCCAGAGAATCCAAAGCCACTGGCAGATCCCGATACGCATCCGGTCCCATGACGAGATCGACATACGGTGCGGCATCCAAGAGTCGGTCGCGGAGGTGTTGCGCCATACAACCGCAGACCCCGATAATGAGTTCTGGGTGTCGGCGTTTCCGGTGGTTCAGGTGCTTCAACCGGTTAATCACTTTCGTCTCGGCGTTTTCTCGTATCGCACAGGTATTGACGAGAACGACGTCCGCATCGTCGAGGTGCGGAACGGTCTGGTGTCCACTCTGCGTCAAAATCCCCGCCATCAGTTCGCTGTCGCTGACGTTCATTTGGCATCCGTAGGTTTCGATGTAGACACGACGGGCGTGCACTGGCATTACACGGGAAGCACTTCCTTCTTGCGATACCTGTGGTGGCGGATGCGGCGTGTCTGCGCCTTCATCTTTATTATAGAGTGGGAAAAGCGTATCGTTCTTCATAAATCGTTACAGACCTGTCTGTCCTATTCCTGTTCAGGAGTTTGTAGGTGTTTGAGTGCTGCGAGTGCTTTTGCGAGTTCAGTTTCTGCTTCTTGTCGTGCGCGGGCTTCTTCTGTCGCACGCGTCTCCGCTTCTTGTCGTGCGCGGGCTTCTTCTGTCGCACGCGTCTCCGCCGTATTTACGCGATTCCGAGACGGTTCCAACCACGATTGCAGCACAGGATTATACAACGCCAGCATCCCGTCACGCGCTTCTAACTCCAATCCCAGCGTCTCACTCAGGAGCCGTCCCTCTACAAACACTATCGGTTCATAGACCGCATCAATGAGCCTGAATCCAATGAAATCCGGTTCAATCTCACCGTAGGGATCATAGATGTAGTACTCTTTAACACGCAGGATCTTCTCATAAATGTCCTTCTTCTCCGTAAAATCTCGACGAAACGTGCTTGGGCTCGCAAGTTCCAATACAAAATCAAGGGTCGGGGGCTGTTCCCAGGTTTTATACGTCCGGAGCTCTTTTTTCGACAAACCCCTAACCATGAACACGTCCGGGGACACGCTTTTCCGAGGATTGCCTTCTTCATAATAGAGCAGTAGGTTCCCGGACACATGCACATCTGGGACGTGCTGGAAATGCTGCTCCAGGATATCTATGATGTCTATCATGACCTTTCGATGTTTTTCGGTTTCTGCCATCGGTTCACCGTCTGATTCGGGATAGACGAGTGTAGGGGCAAAACCTATTTTTTCTGGCATCGTGCTATCTCCTTGAAGAGTGCCGCTGTGAATTTCCTGAGGACGAAGGCAATTGTCAATCCAATCTATGTCGCGTAGATATATGGATTTGCAAAATGCTCCAAGTTTCTATCCTTTTTATATCGAACGCACCCCATTATATCGACTTACCCAATATAATCTTGATGGTATTTCCAGACATCGACCGTAAAGAGGTCGCCTATATACGCGAGGACACGATACTTTAGCGTGCGCGTCAGTCCGGCGTTCACTTTGAAAGGAACAGCCTGTGCAAAGAGGTATCCGAACGATGTGTCCTCCGCGAGAAACGTTGTTTCACCGTTTGTTGGATGCGGAAAGATAGCGACACCGACAGAATTCTGTTCTGCAGCCGTGATGCCGGAAAGCGTTCCCCACACCGACCGATTTCCATTCACTTCCGACTCGCCGAGTCGTCCGTTTGCATTCGCGGCTTTGCGGTACTCCATCTCAACTGTATGACATCCAAGTCCAATATTACCCGCAAACTCAAGTGAAGTCGTAGGGGCGTACAACGAGATAGCGAGGTCCAGCACTTGGACATCGGTTTGAGGCGGATGTACGTCCATGGTGCAAGTTTCTATGAGCAACGGTTCCGAGACGTTCCACGTCGTGACGATCGTAAATTCTTCCAAGGTTTCCTCAGTTGACGGCATCTTTTCACGAATCAATGTGTTCTGGTCGAGTTGCTCGCCGTTGACTGTTCCGAGTGTGAAACAGATTCCTGGAGGATACTGTCCTTGAGTGTATTCCCCTTCGGTTACCACCTGTCCGTTCGGTGCACAGAGTGGATGAAAATAGGGTGGACTTTCAGGATCGCCATAACAGTAAGTGAGTATCGCTGCGCTGTCTCTTGTAATAGATAATTTGTTTTTGCTAATTTCGTGTATCATAAGATTTTCCATGAAATTATACCACGCATTTTCAGATAATGCAAATGCTATTTAGCAGTCGGTAATCAGCAATCAGCAGTCAGTTATCGGTAATCAGTAAGATTGCAAGCATAATTTAGATCTGATTGGTTTGTGATTTGGTTCTAAAGTGGGGTATAATTTATATAAAGAAAACGACTTAAAAGGAGGTTTTCATATATGGTGCCTGTTATTGGAATTACGTGTAAAAGAACCAATGATATGCAGAACTACATTGATGCAATTGAGCAGTACGGTGGTGAACCGCGCCTATTTTCCTCACTCGCAAAACCTGTCGCTGACCACCGTAACGCTATTTCTGATTACCTCTCAGAGATTGACGCGCTCCTGCTACCGGGTGGTGGTGATATTAACCCAGCCCTCTTTTTTGAGAAGCGACATCCTGCAGTTGACCGTGTTAGCCGATCCCGCGATGCTTTAGAAATTTGGCTATGCCAAGATGCCCTAAAAACTGACATGCCTGTTTTAGGCGTTTGCCGCGGGATTCAAATAATGAATGTAGCAATGCGCGGAAGCCTTTATCAAGATATCCCTTTACATAAGGTAGAGCCAGGCGATGTTATTCACGATATTAAGATCGAAGCTGATAGTTTGCTAAGCCAAATTACAGGCGACCATATCGTCAAAGTTAGTTCAAGACACCACCAATCCTTGAAAGTAATCGGTGAAGGGTTTGTGGTGACGGCACAATCGGAAGACGGAATCGTTGAAGCGATAGAAAATCCATCAAAACGGTTTGTGCTGGGTGTGCAATACCATCCAGAGTGGATGCTTAAAAATTCGGATCTCGAAAAACACGCGGCAAAATTATTTGAGAAATTTATTCAGGAGGCATCCCGATATAAACAGCGTGTTGTACCTACATGTCGCCCCGCTGGGGCTTGATTTTTTCCTTATACACTTTTTCTACAGATATGTCGCCCCGCTGGGGCTACGGTTAATGAATATTAAGGATTTAAATGAGTAATGTGTAGTGTTTATTGTCTGAACCAGGATTCACAGGATTAAGTCAAACTCACACTATAAATAAAAAACAACTAAAAGGAGGTTTTCATATATGGCACCTATTATCGGAATTACATTTGTCGAAGATATCGAGGACGACCCCTCTAATAACTATATTCATGCTATTAAAGAGTTCGGCGGTATACCTCGTACGCTGTACCCCGGCATATCAGAAGATGCCTATGCCGACATAGACGGACTTTTGCTAACAGGTGGCGGCGATATTCATCCAGACAATTTCGATGCCGAATGGCATCCAGCGTTGTACAACGTTAGCGAAGATCGCGATGCTCTGGAAATACCGCTCTGTCAAGAGGCAATAACCGCCGATCTTCCCGTTTTCGGTATCTGCCGTGGTATTCAGATTATGAGCGTTGCGATGGGTGGCAGTCTATATCAAGATATACCGTCGGAATTTCCAGAAGAGGCGTCATGTCAAGCACAGGTGAGGGGCGTGGATTCTCGGCACACAATTGAGATTGTCGCAAACAGCCGGCTACGTCAGATCACGGGTAAGCGCACAGACCAAGTCAATTCCGCCCATCATCAAGCCGTGAGAGAGAAGGGTGAAGGGTTTGAGGTGACAGCACGCACAAAGGAAGGGATTATCGAGGCGATGGAAAACCGATCAAAGCGGTTTGTGTTGGGTGTGCAATACCATCCGGAGCGGATGATCGAAACCGCCGATTTTCGTGAACATCGGCGTAAGTTATTTGAGGCGTTTATTCAGGCGGCTTCTGAATAGTAATTAGCCGTTAGCGGTCAGGAACCCCCTGAGGAATCAGAATCAACGGTATGAATGCCGTATGGCATTTCCCGTATGGCATTCCCCGCCCCTTATCAGGGGGACTTTAAGACACATGACGGTATCTCTGCGGCGTGTTCTAAAAATTCGCGACTAAAGAGACACGGTGCGTCAATCCGAGCACGCCGAACGGGATGAGGGCATAGTCGATTTGGAAGCGGAGGAATGTCAAACCAAAGCCGCCTGTGAGTCCAGAAACCGCACCTAAATCGTTCCCTCCGATTTTGTATTTATAGCCAGTGCGGAGTTGTAAAACATTGCCGATCGTGTAGCCTGCACCGACACCGATGGCGATATCGTTGTCGGAGGGACGAATGATGTCTGTCGTTAGGAGGAGCGCGTCATTCCAGAGTCTGTAAGCCGCACCAAGCCTGAAGGTAAACGGTAGCCCGAACGCCTCCTCTATGAACTTCACCCGCGGACCGACATGTTGTGCGTTGAACCCCAATGAGAGCGGTGTCTCAGGAAAATTATAGAGTCCACCGAGATCAAAAGCGACTCCTGTCCCACTCTCATCAGCGATCTGCTCGCGCAGGAATTTCGCGTTCGCACCGAAAGCGAGTGAATTGCCAAAGCCACGGGCATACGAGAGGATGAGTGCCAGATCATAAGGGCGGAAAATCGTCGTTTCATTCCCATCCCGATCGCGTCCCTGTAATTCACCGAAAGACAAGAAACTTGCACTCGCACCGAGCGTGCCAGCCCCCTTAAGCGGAAGCGCGAACCCGACGAATTCGTGGTTAATCCCAGCGAACCATTCGTTATGCATGAGCGCGAGTTGTGGCTGTTGGAGTCTCGCGAGACCCGCGGGGTTCCAATACGAGGCGTAAAGATCATCGGTCGCCGCGACTTGGGATTCACCCATGCTCATCGCTTCTGCACCTACGCCGATTTTGAGGAAGGTCATGGCACGGGTACCGGCATTTTCGTGGATGTCTGTGTTATCCGCAGTGACTGGCATGCACGCCAGGATGAGACCTATGATGGTATATATAAAATATCGGTTCATAAGTGTTTACGCCCTCCGGCTGGATATATTTGAAGGCATTTCTTGTACGACAGGAATGACATAACTCCGAATTAAAACCGCATCTAAGGTTTCTGTCTCTACTCGAGGTTCTGGCGTTTGACGGTGGTCAAACACGACATAATACCCTTCTGTTGCACCTTCCAACTTGAGATACGCTGCAAGCTGCTTTTTACCTGCTTGATAGCGACTATCGCCCCTCCAAACCTTTGTTTCAACGATGTATTTTCGATGATTATGTGTGAGAATGATGTCCATTCTACCACGTCCAGTTTGCACTTCAATGTGCATCATACCGCCAACCAACCTAACAAACTCATCGAGATAGGCAAGCAGAAGGTGCCGTCCTACCGACTCTTGCGGTGTATCTGGCACTTGCAGAATTCTGAACCCTGCCCGCGCGATGAAATCCCGGAAATTATCGAGTAAAGATGCCATTTCAATCTGCCCTGTAGATGTGAGATACTCACGTCTCTCATCGTCGGTGTCTTCAGGGAAATACTCCTGCTCCAGCCCATTCACGGTTGGCTTGAATACTCTCATAATACGGTAGAGATAAATTGGATTGAGGATCTCACACATACCGTCTGCTCCCTCTTTGATAACCCCATAAGTAGCAAGTTCATTGATGATGTCATCATCGAGATTAAAGTCCATGCCTTCATCGCGCGCCATAATTCGCATCAGAATACTTTCAAAACGCGGGTTTCTTCGGATATTGGTTGTCAGATGCTCAATGTTTGTGTTCCGTCCACGGAGGAGTTGGGTATGCGCTGTTGTAAAATGCGCCATCGTAATGCTCTCATTTCTGGGAATGTCCATCTCCTCGGTAAGGATCTGTGCGAATCGGTTGACGAGGACAGGTTGTCCGGCAGTTTGTTTATGAATGGATTCGATAACCTCCGGGACGAAGGCTTGCCCGACTTCGTCCGTATATTGTCCAAGGAGTTCTTGCACCTGTTCAGGCGTAAAGTTCGGTAAATGGAATTCATCTTGAATATTGAACGGAGAAACGGAGCGATCATAGTTGAGTTGCGCGATGCTTTTAACCCCAATAATCCCGACACTGTGCGGACAACGAGGTTCATCAGACAGATAAATGTGGCGGAGGGCATACAAAAAATCGCTCACAACAGTTTGTGGGATTCCGTCGAACTCGTCAATGATGATAACAACTCGCTGATTGTGAAGAAAGTTTGAGAGTTGCTGGAAAAACGTCATCATAGAGAAGTTATCAGTTATGTCTGTTTTCTCCAAAAATTGTGTTAGGGTTGCTGAAGGAATCTGTCCACGTTTCTGAAAAACAATCTCTATTTCCTTACGTATCATGTAGAAGAGTCGCTCGTAAAAAGTAGTCGGCGCGGTGTTACGAACGACTTGAAAGTCCAACTGAATTGGGAAATAGGTCGAATCTTGTGTTACAAGTACTTCGAGTGCCCAGCGAAAAAAAGTCGTTTTGCCAGTTTGGCGAGGCGCGAATAGGACGATGGACCGCCCATCTTTGACGCGGTCAATGAAATCTACGATCTCTTCAGTGCGTGAGACGACATAATGTTTGTCTGGATAAACTCGCCCCTCGGTTCCAAAGCGTCTCATAATGTCCTCCTCGTTGAATTTAGTATATCACATCGCCTTATGGAAATCAACCTTGAGTGAGAATCTTTAAACCTCCAACGCGGGCAACCCCTCAACAATGTCCACTGTCTCTAAACTGAGGGTGATGACCTGACCGATTAACTCGGTCTTGAGGATATGCTCAATGCTTTTCACCATGAAATCGACAATCGGTTGCGGTGTGTAGACGATGCCGTGCGTGTCTTTTGCTTCCCAGTAGCCGTAGGGCAGTTTGAAGGTATCAACGACTTTGCCGTCTGGGGTGATCCGTCTTTTCTCTGGTGTATAGTGTGTCTTTTCGCAGAGGCGCGTGAGATTGGATTGGTGGTAGTAATGCTGGAGCAGACCTTGGAATGCGGCACGGACGGTGCCTTCATTCTGTTCGCCGAGTCGTTCATATTCTTTCAGTTCGGCGTAGTCGTTCTTGATGGGTTTGTGCGTGGGTTTGATGTTGATATTCGGCGTCGGAGTCCTTACATCTTAGTTTGCTAAGTTCAGTATAAGGGTTATACCGCTAATAAGAATATAACCCAACGTGCTGACGAGCCCCCAATTCACCTGAAACTTCTCTTTCACCTCTAAAATGTCACCCGGATAGAGCAATACTTGCTGCGTCGCACCATCAGCAGAATCGGACATGAAAGGGACCTCCAAGGTTGTGCCGTCACTGCGGTGGATCAGGACTTCTTCACGGTTCGCTGCCGCTTCAAACCCGCCACTCAGTGCGACCGCCTGCGCCAGCTTTAAGGGGCCGCGCACCCGTTGCGCACCCGGAGTGCGAACGTAACCGGTTACGTAGATAGGTTCGACTTTGAAGACATTCGGAACAAACAACACATCGCCGTTTGATAGAGACGGAGAGACACCATCATTCGGGGTCGATTTCCAAAACTGTTCGGAGCGGTTAAATTCGGACAAATTCCCGTTCTTCTCGACTTTTACCAAGGCGGTCAGGTCTGCCTCTTGGGTAGGACCGCCCGCGCGTGCAAGTGCTTCCTCAAGGCTAATCTGACCTCGAATAAAGAGTTTGCCGGGTGTCTGTACCTGTCCTTGCACCTCAACAGTGCTAAGAGGCATGACGAACACAAGATCGTTGACGTTGACTCGGATATCGCTGTAAGGGTGTGTCGGCGAGAGATCGTAGGTTTCGGCCCGTTCTGGCACGTCGGTACGGATTAATTGTATGACTTGGTGATCGGCATTTTCCGCCATACCGCCCGCGAGTGCGATGGCACGGTATAAACCGATGTCGGTTTCTGGGGAAATGGGATAACGTCCGGGGAGTTTGACCGCACCGCCGACGAAAACGCCGTTTTCTTGTAGTACCGGTGATACCATGACAACCGGATTTCTGACAAGACTTTCTGAGACGAGAAACTCACGAATCCGTTGGTTAACCGTCTCGACTGTCTGTCCAGCGACATTAAGGTCGCCACCGAAGTAACTAATTCTGCCGTCTTCACGTACCTGTGCGGAGTGCGTATATTCAGGCTGTCCAATCACTGAAATCAGGAGGGTATCCCCTTTTTTGATACGGTAGACATCGCCGAAGAGTGTGGTCGTTGCAATGAGAAACAGTAAGATTGTATGTGCTTGCAGGCATCGGTGCGTAAAATGGGATACATGCAAGCGTCGCAAAAAGTAAATCATAGCATTTTTCTGGGTATAGGCATCGGGAACCATCGGCTTTCAACATCAGAAGTTGGATACACTTTGAAACTTTCTCCTATACTTCCTCACACTTGGTAACTTACCGATTGCTGACTCCTAATTGCTGATGGCTAATTCATACAGATAATGTGCGTCAATTTGAGTCTTCACTTCCTACAACGAAGGAAAGTTGCTCATCCGTTGAATTAAACCGTCTGGAAATGCCAAACCTTCGGTTAGGTCGACTCCGCCAATGCTCTTTGACGTAGCTACCGTTTCGCCGACGGTGCCCTCTTACATGAACCTTATCAGCCATGCGACTGTGAGATTTGTGAGATTTTGCTTCTTTAAAGAGGTAGAGTTGATCGGCTTTCATGACAACCTGCTTGCGGTTTTTTTAACGGTCCTGTAGTGAATCGAAATAGACTTTAAGGCACTCTCGTGCTTGTGGAAGTAAATCAACTGGTACAAGGACATCACCCCATTCGGATTGGCCTAAATTGCCTTTCACGCCACCATAATAAGGGACTTCGTGACAGCGGAGATAGACAGGAATACCATCCTCCTTCAAGACGCTTTGGAGGATATTGCCCGCTAATTCATTTGGTACAGATTCAACACTGGACCAGTCCCCATATTCGGTAAACTCTGTTGGTATGCGTTGAGGTACGAGCGTTACTTGACAATCCGAACACATCGATACTTCTACCTTATATTCAGCATGGCATTGTGGACAGAATGGCATCGTTTTTCCTCCCAATGGATGGGTGAGACTGGAATCCGATCCGTAAAAACGTATAGGTTCGTGAAGCGTGGTGCCTTGCCACGGTGCTGTTTTTGGCTGAGGGTTGGGAACAGGAATACCTTATTACTCTTAATATTTTTATGGTATCACATAGAAAAAAATTTGTCAAGCATTAGTTAAAAAATGGGTGTGTAAAGTTTTTGGCATTAGACCTCCGTCCTCTCTTGTGGGAGGGATTCTAACCTGATTTTTGACCTGTTTCCTCTTCAACCCCGTAGGGGTGACATCTCTGTAGAACGCTCGCTCCTACAGGAAAATCAATATTAAAATTGCCAGAGGCGGAGTGCGGTTTTTCCCAACACCCATTCCCGATCTTCCGGTGTAAAGAAGTCCATCTCATCACGAACGACTGACAAGGTTTCCGAATAACTGGCTCGACTGAGGCAGACGGGCCAGTCTGTGCCCCACATCAATCGCGAACCCCCGAACGCCTGATATACCTTTTTCACCTGTTCAAAGGTATCCGTCCACGGGTACCCCGATTTCGAGATCGACCATGTATGGCTAATTTTCACGTAGACGCGAGGAAATTGCGCGAGGTTCAGTAGTAATTCCAGTTTCTCAGGGGCATCTGGCGAGCAGCTTGCCATGTGATCTATAACAACATTGAGGTCGGGATGCTGTTCCAAGAGTGGCACGAGATCCACTAACCGCTCGGCTCCTGTGAGAATCAGCATCGGGATACCGAGGGTTTCTGCGCGACGGAAGATAGGAGGCATCAAGGGTCCAGCAAACCAGTCGCCTGCGTCACCCACAGAAGGACTGAGCCGTACCCCGTGGAAACCGTCTTCTTCCGTCCAACGGCTGAGATGATCGGGTGCGTCTGGATCTTCGGGGTTGATTCGGCAGACGCCCATGAATTTATCAGGATACCTTTTCATTGCGTCAGCGGCATAACGATTGTCCCAGCGGTAATGGATGACTTGGACGAGAACGGTTTTTTCTACATCGTTCGCTGCCATCAAGTCCAGTAGCATCTCTGCTGTTGCATCCTCTTCAGGTGGACTCGTTGTCTCCGGTGCCCATGGGAACTGTGGATCGTTTTTCCAAACGTGAACATGTGGATCGATAATTTTCATATTATTGCTCCTTCGGTTTCATCAAGAAACCGGACGCGCCTAAGGGTAAACAGTACAGTAGAATCAGAATGTGCAAACTAAATCCAGTAACAGTGGCAGTCTCTATAGATGTGCCGAAATGGTTGAGTAACCAGACGAAAGGGAATTCTGTTGTCCCGAAGTTACCGACCGTTTGAATGGGCAACAGATTAAAGACGTTGGTAAATGCGAGCGCGAACAGCACCTCCGTCATCGGAATCTCAACTCCCATCTCGGTGACGAGGTAGCATTGAAATCCGAAACGGATGACGAGACACAGAACAGAATATGCCCAGACCTCTAAGAACCGCCGGTTCGATCGGAACATCGTTAGCTCGCGAAGTACTGCCAAGACTTTATCGACCGCCCACGAAACGGATCGCTTCTCAAGTCTCAATAGAGGCGCTGCACACCGTTCTGCGAACCTCATACAGGCTCGCGGAGCCGCGTAGACGAAAACCACCACAGCGATTAAACCACCGCCCATCAGAAGCGGTATGAGATAGAGAACCGTGCCAGAGAACGTGTCTTGAAGCGCAGTACGCAATAACCACGCCGTGGCGACTACCAAACCTATGAGCAGCACCAAATCAATCAGACTTGCCACCAGCAATGAAGCGACGCCCTGCGTTGCATCTACCTTCTGACGACGTTGCATCAGATAGACATAAGAGACATCGCCTGTCCGCATCGGGAGGATATTGCCCCAAAAGGTGTGCATCGCTAAGATCGGGAAGACCTGATGGACACCACTATCGAGGTTGAGCAGTGCCCGGAACCGTAGGGCTTTCGCTAAAACTAATAAACAATAGCATCCGAACCCGATTAAGAGTGCCTTTATTGACAATCGGCTTAAGGTTTTTGGTATTTCTTGAAGGTCGATCTCTTTTAAAAGGAAGTAAGCTATAACGACTGCTAAGACGGTCGGTAAGCCGATTTTGGTAACCCGTTGAAGTTGCTTTTTGTCCAAAGGCACGCTCGCTGTGTGAATATTATGGAGGTTTTGTGTTTAAAGGATTCGTATCATGGTATATGTGAGTGTCTTAATTGTCAAGGAGAAATGGCAATCGGCTGTAGGGGCAGGTCTTGTGCCTGCCCGTGTTGGAATCGTGTTTCGTAAAAAAAGATTTGCTTTTTAGGTGGATGTATTCTACAATACACATTATCTTAATCCTCATAGAAACGCGGTATTCATTTCGCCTCATGGAAAACCCTCAAAATCCTTCTAAAGCGTCTTCTCGAAAACAGTTCTATTTTCTGACGCTATCCCACACTGTCCTCGATTCCTACGCAACCCTCTTATCGCATCTGCAACCGCTCCTACTGACAAAGTTAGCCACAGCAGGCGCGCGAAACAGTTTAGCGGGGAACTTCGTCGCAATTTATAGTGTATTTAGCTCATTCGGTCAGATCCTCTTTGGATGGCTATCAGATCGGGTGCAGACAGTGCACTTTCTGACGATAGGTGTTGCGTTTAGCGCAATCGGTTTAAGCCTCTTGTGGCTTGCCCCATCTGTTAATGTTGTATATTTACTGTTAGCTATTGGTGGTATTGGGATCGCCGCATTCCATCCGCAGGCGACAACTTATGCCGGTGCCCTCGCCTCGGAGGATCGAGGGTTGGGAACCTCCATTTTTCTTACAGGTGGTAATGTTGGACGTGCACTCGGTCCGTTGGTCCTGATGTTCATTCCGTATCGATTCGGTTTGGAATATCTCGTTTGGGAGATGATACCGGGTTTACTTGTAGCGTTACTGGTGCCGAAAGTATTGAGATTTGAGAAGCAGCTTGATTTAACTGCTACCACCCGCGGAACGCCAAACGAGGCACCGAGACCGCAAGAACCTCTTTGGACTGTTGCTTCCCCACGCATGCTGCCACTCATTATCCTTTTCATTATTGCGGCACTCCGAACTGTTACGCTAACGGGTATAGAAACCTTTCTATCGGTCCACTTAGACGATCAAAATTACTCAGATCAACTGCGCTCTCTTGTTATCGCGCTTTTTATTTTCGCGGGTTCCATGGGTATCATGTCAAGTGGATGGCTTATGAGCCGTATAAACACCTATGTCCTCTTATTGGTCTCGCTGCTCGGTGCTCCCCCGCTGCTCTATGCGTCGTTACACACTGACGGATTTAGTTTCCTTGCATTCCTCTTTTTCGGCAATGTGGTCCTCACCAGTTCCATAACGATTAACATTATCTTAGCACAGATGATCCTACGCGGGCATGAAAACATTGCATCCGGATTGATGATGGGTGCTGCATGGGGTGTTGGCGGATTATTGAATAAAATTGTGGGGGATTTGGGAGATCAATTCGGTTTGCCGATTGTATTAGACGGTTTGGTGATGCTTCCATTGGTGCTCACACCGCTCCTGTTGCTACTACGTGACCAGCCAGATTTGTCCAAACCTCCGCCCCAATGATTGGGTTTTTCTCGGATTTTCTTCACGTCAAAATCCGGTTTCCAATGGGCGAGTATGCCGCAAAACCACGCAAGCAAAAGACTACGTAAGTCCTATAGTTAAAAATGCCACAACAGACTCAGAAAATGCGTGCTAATGAGGTCGCCGAGGAGGAGCGCGTAATCGAGACGAAATTGGCGGACCTGGATGCCGATGCCACTTGTAATACGATCGTCCCGATAACCGACACGAAGTGCCAACGGTTCGCTGATACGATACTCTATACCGATATGCGATTGTCCGCCGTAACGCTGTTGCCACTGGTAGGAAAGAATCATCTCTCGGTTAAAAACGCGACTGTTTGTATACGCAACGCCGATATTCCAATTCGCAGGAATCGATTCTTTCGGCGCGGACAAAGTGTTCCAGGTTAAAGTCGTTTTCGAGATGTCCTGAAGATTGACACCAAAGGCGAGACTCCCGAAGTTCTCTAAAGCGAAAAGGGCATTGAAATCGGGCAACCGGACGAGGAATCCCGCATCAAAACCGTATCCCCAACTCCCATAATTATAGGCATCAAGATCGCCACCATTCAAACGCTGTGTAATCAGTTTCGTGTTGATACCACACAGAAATTCTGGTGGCAGTGAATCCCTCCCGAAATTATCCCACCACGACTGACTCACGACCCAGCGCGTCGCAAGCGTTAAAATATAGGCGTTTTCGCTGTCGTTTAGGTAACCCGCTGGAATGAAATCGGATTCTCTGGGGCGGTTTTTCACGAGGTTTCGGCGTGCCTCTGGCGTGATATTGGGATCAAACGCTGGAATGAGCGGATAGATAGGAATATCATCTACGCCTGCGCGAAGCCATGACAGTCCGAGATTGAGTTTCGACAGGATTTGTGTTGTGCCGCCGATATAGTTGAACGCTCCTAATCCGGAACGTCGTGCGGCGTGCATCAGACAGAATTGATAATTATCGGGGATACCCGCAATGCCAGCAGGGTTCCAATAGGTAGCCGTTGCATCGTCAGCGATACTCACATAGGCACCACCCAATCCGAGGGCTCTGCCGCCAACACCATTCGTCAAAAAATCACCGGTGTAGTTTTCAGCGGCAACGGGAAAAATAGCAATTCCGATCCACCCGATTAACACCACTACAAAATAGATAATATTCGCAGTATTAGGCTTTTGTTGCAATTTGATCAATGGCTTCTCTTTCCCTTGGAACTATATGACGGTATATGTGAACGGCACGCAGAGCGTGCCTACTACCTTACTCAATAGGATCTACAGGACGCTTGTCACCGCTCACTCTGTTCAAATCAAACGCATTCCAGTAATATTGATACTTTGAGGAAGTCCAGTCTTTGTAAATTTCATCCCACGCCATCCGATTGAAATGCGGTAGCAGCGATCCATCTGTGACAGGCTTGGAGTGTCCCTGATAGCGATAATCCACCGAGAGACGTATCCGATCCGAAGTCTGATTCGGCATTGCCTTATGAACAGCGTGGCTGTGAAAGAAGAGGGCATCGCCGATCTCGTAATCACCAGCGACCCAATAGAACCCATCCGCCTCTAACGGTGCCGTATCAATACCGAGCCCACCTGCGCCGAATGCTGGTTTGACGGGATAAATCCCTCCTCGATGCGAACCAGAGAGGATTGACAATCCACCCAACGCTTCTGGACAGGGACCAAGCGGTATCCATCCGGTATAGGTTTCCTCTGTCCCGCGGATGTGGATGAAGTCTTGATGTGCAGGTGTCGTGTATTTTGTGTTCTCCGGGAACATAATTCTTCCAATATTCCGCGGATGCACGAGCGTCTTTTCACCGAAGAGTTTGTCGCACACGTCTATGATTGCCGGATGGTGAGCGAACGCGTGGAAGGATTCCAAACTCTGGAACTCATCCAAAACGGGCCAATAGCCATCATCACCTTCCATGAAGGGACCACCGATGCGGATACCGTCCATCAGGGCCTCTCCACCTTTTGCCCACCCATGTCGATGGCAGATCTCCAAGAAATCTTGACGCAACTTGTAGATAGAATCGGCATCAATCAAGCCACGAAAAAAGAGGTAACCGTCCTGCTGTGCGCGCTCCCGGAGTTTCTCAGGTTGCTCTAAGAGTTCATTTGAAACAAAAAAGGGTTCGATTCTTGCCATAACGTGCTCCTTGCTTGTGAACGTCGCAGTATTTTAATGTTGGATACGTTAAAGATATTATACCCACAAAAGGCGGCGGTGTCAATTGCGTTGTTAATTTTCAGTTTCGGTTGCCCACGTTCACGGAACTCACAATTCCCCATTTTCACACTTTTCGTTGCAGATCGCATCGGTTTTCTTCAAGGAAATATGAAATAATGAAGTCAGGATTCGGAACTCTCTCCTACGGAAACGCACTCACCAATATTTATACCTGTTATTTTGGAAGTATGCTACAATTTGGAGGAATATGAGTGAAATACGGGGTTGCGAACTTCGTTAGTGACAGTTTTAATTGAGGAGGACCTCATGCTTAGCATCAAACATCTCGAAGCGATTCCATTGAACGTGCCATTCTATCACGAACGGGTCAGCCGACACATGCACCGTGCCTTGACCCACGGCGAACGCGTCCACGTTTACCGGGTCGAACTCAGTAACGGCGTTGTCGGATACGGCGAAAATCTATCAGACGAATCGGCGAACATTGAACAAGCCATCGGACAGAACGCGTTTGCATGTATGAACGATGACAGCATCGGGTTCGGTATCCAAATGTCGCTTTTCGATGCTGTAGGCAAATCCGTGGATCTGCCAGCCTATCAGCTTATTGGACCTAAGGTTCGTGAGAGGTGTCCTATTTCGTGGTGGGACATTGATATGCCACCAGAAGACTGGGTTGCGGAAGTCCAAGAATCGGTCAAACGGGGTTACACATCTGCGAAACTGAAAGCGCGTCCGTGGCGGGACATCTTCGCGCAGGTGGACGCTGTCGGGGATGCCGTGCCAGCAGGCTATCGACTCGATATCGATTTCAACGGGTTTCTGCGGACTGCGGATAACGCCATCCCCGTGTTGCAACGATTAGATGAACACCCAAACGTCGCTATCTATGAGAGTCCGTACTATCTCGGCACAGACGTAGAAGGCGCGGCGAGGCTGCAAGCGGCTGTTCAGAATCGGATCGTTGAGCATTTCAACGAATCGTGTTTGCATGCACGTTGTTGCGATGGGTTTGTTGTCGGCGGTGGTGTGAACTCGCTCCTACGGACGAACGCGCTCTGTGCATCGTTTGAACAACCTTATTGGCTCCAGATGGTCGGCACGGGTATCACAACGGCATACTCAGTGCATCTCGGTGCGGTGCTATCGCAAGCGGAATTGCCAGCGATCACGTGCCATGAGTTATGGGAATCGGATCTGCTCGAAACGCGTCTCGCAGTGGTTGATGGCACAATTCAGGTTTCAGACGCACCGGGTTTGGGAATTACGGTGGATGAGGCGGCACTCTTAACGTATCGCGTCGATGCCTCAACACCGACACCGCAGCAGTTGTTCCGTGAGAGCGAGTATACCTGCAGGGTGCATATTCCTGATGGAAGTGGTGGGGAGGTAGTTCACGATTTCCGTGATGAGGCTGTCTATTATCCGGCGTTCAGTGAGGGAGAGTATCCAGGGTTCGTCCCCGGGGTTTGGATGGAAGTGGTTTGATGAAGTAGCGGGCAGATAGAATAAAAAGGAGAGTCAGAGATTACTACGCATTCTTTTCCTGATCTATCTGTCTTCCTGATACTTCCGATTCAAATAACAGACATGCCTGAATATCCTCTTGCACAATGTGAGGATAATTTTCAAGAATCTCTGTCTCGCTCCAGCCATGTGCGAGCAAATCAATGATGAGCTCAACGGCTAAACGGGTGCCTCTAATAACAGGCTTTCCTGTGAGGATATTCGCGTCACAGATGATTCGTTCTGCTAATGTATGTGGAATTCGACCTTGCATGATGTGTTCTTTCCTCCGTAATGCGCACCGCATATTACGTAGTGCTTTCAGCAAAGTAATCGGAATCTACGCGTTTGATTTCGTAAGTTTTCTCTATGGAAACGCCAACATCATGGTCAATCATCAACTGCGCGAGTTGGTTGCCGTCAATGAGAACAATTTTGGAGTCAATCGTATCCACATACCGTGTAGCTTCTCTGGTAAAATTCGATGTTGTGATGAAGACGCCCTTTCGCGCACGCTGACCTTGTAATGCCCCTGCAAATTTCTGAATTTCGGGGCGACTTACATTTCCTTCCCAGCGTTTTGCTTGAACATAAATTACATCAAGCCCCAGTCTGTCCTCGTTAATGATACCATCAATTCCGCCATCACCGCTACGTCCTACGGCTTCGGCATCTTCGCGTGAACCGCCATATCCCATCTCAACGAGAAGATCAACAACGAGCATTTCGAAAAAAGCGGGGGTGTTGTCTTTAATCTTTCGCAGCAGTTCTGTTGCCAATTCCCTCCTGATCTGCTGATAATTTCCTTCAATAGATTTTTCAGGCGGATTTCTACTATCACCAGTGTCTTGTTCATGTGCTCTGATTTCCTCACTTGCCTGTTCCCGATTGATATCTCTCCATCCACTTTTTGTTTTCACCATCTTTCCTGACTTTATTAGAGTACCAGTAACCTTACCTACATGAAAGTTAAAAGCCCGAGGACCGTTTTTACTCTTTAATTTAGCGTTTTTTTGTTCATCGGTCAGCGAAAATTGTTCTGCTAATGCCTCGGCTATTTTCCGCTTGTGGAACCCACCTGCCGGATAATCAAGTTCAAGAAGAGCCTTTTCCACAACACTCTCCGCCGGTAGTTCTACCTCGCATTCTTGCTCCATACTTGGGTTCCAAACTTTTTTTGTTATAGTTTCCACAAAAAATCTCCCTTAGATTCCGAAATGTGTTAGTTAAAAGTATAACAATTTCAATCTATTTGTCAAGGAATAGATCAGGATTTGAATATTCCTTCTACAGTCCGGTAGGTTGGGTTGAACGCGGCTGAGAAGTCAGATATGTGGATTCCGAATACCACTCACGTCCAATGTGTTGGCAATACGCCCAAGGACATAGTGAAACCCAACTTCACACCGGCATAGTACCGGGAACTTGAAATCAAAAGTGCTGATTCCCTACGATACTGTGGGACGTTTCCAAACCACACTTATTAAAACTGATACATCTCCTGAATCACGTCAAGCATATCTGGTGCATCAATGAGGTAGATGCTCTCCGCACGTTCTTGGAGTTCGTCAGGGATTCCGTGTAACGCTTCGGCAATCGGACCGGCGATGGCAGCCAAGGTATCGGCATCACCACCGAGAGAAATGGCGTTACGCACAGCATCCTCAAAACTTTCTGATTCCAGCGCGCACGTTATCGCCTGTGGGACCGAGCCTTGGCAGGTTACATCGAAAAAGTAGGAGGGACGGATTTCGTCTACCGTCTGGGTTAGGTCGTAGCCGTACTCGGAAGCAATAACCTGTCGGATACTATCAGGACGCTCGCCTTGAAATGCAAGATAGATGGCGTGTGTTGTTGCACGTGCGCCTTTCATGCCTTCTGGATGGTTATGGGTCATCTCGGTGACTTTGTCGGAGGCAGAGAGTGCCGCACCGAGATCTTCGCGGTTCAGGAACGCCGCTGGAGAGACACGCATCGCAGCGCCGTTTCCATAACTGGTGTAGGGTTCAGGCGGCTCGGCATAGATCCATATACCAAAGTTCCCACCGTAACCGCGATGTGGGTGGCGGCGACACCACGCCTGCATCGTCTCCGCTGGTGGTAGATCGTTCAACAGAATATCAGCGATGGCGACGGTACAGACAGAATCATCTGTGAAACGGCAGGATTCCCTAAAGAAAGGGAAATCCTTGGTTTTGATTGGACTCGCTTCGTAGATAGAACCAGCGATGTCACCTATAATCGCACCTAACATGGTTGCTCCCTTAATATCCAATAATATTCTCATCGTGATTCTATCATATTTGATCGAATCTGCCAAACCTGTTCCACGCTATCAGGTACTGGACCTGTCATGGGCTGCTACGAATGAATAGTCAATTTTCTTCACGATATGTTATACTGTCTAGGACTTACGCAGTCGTAATTATTGAAGTAGGTGATTTGAGTTGTTGACATAGATATTCAGAAATCAATGCATGCTTGACTTGATAAAGCGTTTGACCTTTTTCATAGGCACGCCGCATGAGGTGAATCCAAACCAGAAACGCACAGGCAATGTGATTACGAACAATACGCGGTAGACGACATTGGCATTTTTCAAGTCCCGTCAACTGTTTGGCTTCACGGTGAAAGCACTCAATCTTCCAGCGCACGTCGCACACCTGTCGCACGACGGAGACATCGGATTGATTCAAGTTGTTAGTCGCAACATACTCCGTGCGTCGGGAAGACGCCACCCGGAAAACTTTCACCTTGTGATTTTTCGGAAACTTGTTGAGTTTGACGCGTTTGCCAAAACTCTGTTCAGCGGCTGTCCAATGTAGAGCGTCAATGCGTTGATAAGGTTTGCTACCATTAGAATCGTCAACGAGACGATTCGATTTCAATGGACAATAATACAACTTTTCAAGACTTTCAATATAGAGCAGCAGGGCTTTACTCACATACCACGAATCCATCAACACTGTCGAGAAAGCAACATTGCGAGCATTCACTAACACTGAAAGCATATCTCGAACATGATCCAACTTCGATTTACCATCACCTTGTTTATCGTAAATGCGATAATCAATCAACCAATATCGGTCTAACTTCGGATTGACATAGACACACGTGACAATGCCGATACCGTTTATGATACTCCCAGCGTTGCCAGAATATTGTTTCTTCGCTAAGGCGATCTCTTTGGCAAAGCGTTTGTCTACGACGGTATCATCAAAGATCAGACACCCCTCCGGGGTCTGATCCAAGTGCGGTTTGACATGTTCCCAGACGTGGCGGGGTCTGAGACGATCATTGCCGAGATACCGGTTTATCTGATCATGACTAAATCGCTGAGAGTGGTCTGCGAAATGAGTCAGCGTATAGTTGATAGGTGTGCTAAGTAAATATTGACAACTGATATTTATCAAAGTTATCATGGCGGCAGTAATAACGAAGAGATAGCAGGTATAGCCAGGTGAAAATGCGATGGTTTTGAAAAAGGTGCTTGATTTTTAGCACATGAAATGGCATCCTAATGATTCAGAGAACCACCTTTGAGCCATTAGGAGGCCATCGCATGCCTGATCATCTTATCAAATCCACCCTCTTTTTTCAAGACCTTCTTTGTTCTTACTTTCAGTGTATCAAGCGTCAAGTCGTTGAAACACTGCTGCTGCTCTGCGTTTGCCATCTCTTTGGACTTTACAACCCGAATCAAGTTGCCGATGCCTTGGAACTTCCGAAAGCCGGTCTTTATCGGCATCTCGGTTCTCTGAGTCTCTATCACTCGAAGTCTTTGAATCTGCGCCTCGGATGTGTGATGGCAATCGATTTCATCAAAGACGCTGAAAACAAGTCTGCTTCAACGCAATCGCGTCGGCGTATGACCGTGAGTGTTGATGATACGAATCTGCCGCGCGAGGGAGAAACGCTCTCTTACTGTTCAAAGTGGTGGTCAAAAAAACACAAGACCTCTATCTGGTGTCAGAACGTCTTAGGGATCACACTAAAAGTTGGTGATCGTGTGATCCCCTTAGATACGCGTCTTGTCAGTAAACAAGGACGTGGCAACACCGATAAACCGAGTCTCGTCATAGCGATGCTCACAGATGTCTTAGATTTCTTTGATACCCACGGCGTTGATCTGAGAAAGTATCCGATCACCTTCGATTCGTGGTATGGCAGTCGTAAACTCATTGATACGTTATCGGAGTTAGGGTTTGCTTGTATACTCGTTCATGGTAAGAACAACTATGTCATGACCATAGGCGATACGACTGCGAAACTTTCGGTTCATAAAAAGGACGTAGAGTTGCGTGAAGATCAATGGGGGTGTGATAAACCCGTCTGTCGTCTCAAAGCGGAAAGCCCAACTTTTGGAGCGTGTGTCGTCATCTTCTTTGTGGATCGGAAAAAGATACGCACCCTCTTGGTCTTTGGCAAACCGCTACGCACCTGCGAGGCGCTGAGGATTTGGTCGCAACACCACGGTATTGAACAGTATTGGCGGTATTTGAAATCGAGTTTGCACATCTCCGCCATGAGTTTGGAAAGCAGAGAAGGTGCGTATGTGAGTCTTGGCATAAAAGTCATCAGCTACCTGATGTTGCTTCAAGTTAGCATCTCAGAACGGCGCACCTTTCATCAAATACAGCTTCAGCTTACTGGAGAAAGACAGATGCTCATGGAGTTCATAACGCATTTTCATAAACCTAACCCTAAAGAACCTTGATAACTATGGCTTTAGGACAACTTTTGAGAAATATCAGACAATAATTCAGACGTGTCGGTCTAACCATCTTTAGGCACCTCCTCGCACACCATATTACGGGTTTGGGAGTCTATGTCAAACATTTTTGCGTAAGTCCTAACTGTCTTTTAAGTATAGACGAAAGAAAACGCTCAATACCATCGTTTGACTAATGCCCCCGGCAAAAGAAGCGGAGAAATAAAATGAAAGCAATGTTGACTTTGGGAATCGTTTTACGATTGATGATGACCTTCGCAGATGAGAAATAAAATGCGACTGAATTCCCTGATTCTGTGTACTTTTTTTATTCTATTCGGATGCAGTTCGGATGAAACGCATCCACCGATGGAACAGATGCCGAACTATTTTCCCGATGCCGTTGGAAGTCGATGGGTTTACAAAAATTCTGATGGGGTTCAATGGACGCGGGAAATTAGGGGTGAGGCGAATATCGCGGGAAAAGACTATTGGGTCTTCAGGGATACATCGCCACTTTCGGGAACCGAACTCGATTTCCTGAATTCTACATACTATCGGGTTACACCAAACGAGGTTATTTATACAGTCAGTGAACAGGTGACGAACTATGTTCAAACCGAAATTCCGAAAGCCGTACAAGACCAATTCGCTGGTTTAGAGTTGACCGTTGCAGTAGAACCGTTCGCGCATCCTGAATTTGTTTTTTTCCAGATACCCTTGGTTCCCAATTCCGAGTGGGACGCACTTAACATACAGGTCAACGGAAACATCATTTTGCAAAACCTTGTCCTGCTCCAAATACCTTTTGAAGCACATATAAGTGTCAAAGCGGAAGTTATTGCTGAAAGTCCGTTGGAAACCCTCGCTGGGAGCTTTGAGAAAACATATCGGATAGAATACCAGACCGAAATCACACACACCCTTTTTTCGACAGATGAAATGATTCAAGGGAAGCAAACGCTATGGTTTGCACCGCATGTAGGCGTTGTCAAAATCGAAGACGAACACAACACAACGGAACTCATTGAATATACAGTAAAATGATCAGAGTTGTCATCTTAAGCGACAGAAAACCCGGGCATTATAATCAATCCTTAGGCATTGTCGAAAAAATGCCTGAATGCCAAACCACGTGGCTTGAGATACAATTTCGGTATAAATGGCGGGACGACCTTCTGCGTGTTTTCATGTGTATCTTTGGAGGCACGCCGCTTCCCATGTCGCTTATCCATACGCTTCTGCGGTGGAGTCTTATCCCTGAGTCCTACAACCCCCTGGTACAACTCCAAACCGCTGATATTATCCTCTCAACAGGTTCATCTGTGGCAGCGGTTAACCTACTTCTCGGTAGACTTCTCAGTGCCAAAACTGTTACGTGTCGGAGACCCTCACCGGTAGGCACTCAATATTTCGACCTCACAATCCTTCCAATGATTTCTTGGCACCAGGCATCTCCCAAAGACAATATTTGCCGAACCATCGGCGTGCCGAACCGTATTTCACCAGACTCCGTGGATGCCAAGTGGAAACAATTGAAGGATGAACTGAACCTATCGGACTGTCCGCGCATTGGTGTCCTGCTCGGTGGAAGAGACCGACATGAGACCATCACGATAGAGGATGCCGAGCGGCTCAGCAAGATTTGCGAAGTCACTGTAGAAAAAATGAACGCGCAGATATTCGTAACGACATCTCGCCGAACGCCACCCGATGTGACGGAACACTTGATATCAACCCTAAAATACACCGACGGGTGCCCACTGTTTATTACACCAGATACGCCGTCAGAATTTGAAGATCCCTACCAAGCCATCCTCGCCTTAAGCGACCTGCTCATCGTCTCTGCGGACAGTTTTTCAATGGTGTGTGAGGCGGCGAGCAGTGGGCGCAACGTTGTCGTTCTAAGGCTATCAAAAGAAAACGCGAGACTGCCGAAGCGATATGAAGTCTATCGGTATATGGAAGCACATTCCATCGTGAGTCAAGGCAGCCTTGACGATTTAGAAACGCACATCGCTCAGGTTCTCACTTCCGATGTGTCGAACAAACCGCTCCAAGACACAGAGACAGCCGTGGAGGCAATCCGTCAATTAGTAGCGAACTGAAATTCTATGAATGCAGTTTTCAGTCAACGAGGATCTCTAATCCTGAAAATCCTTGAATCCTGCAAATCTGCCGAAGTCACCCGATCACGATCATCGTGATGGGGTGCTTCGGACTGATTCAGATAATTAACAACCTACATTACCGAATTAAATTCTGAACCTTCATGAAACCCACCTACTACAATTCCATTTAATTCGCTTCTGGTGTAGCAGCCTCGGGTGCCGGTTCATAGTATCCAGAACCGAAGAGATAGCCATCGTGTCGGATTGCCCATGCGCGTTTCAACTCTACCTCGCCGCTTTCAGGGTTGGACCACGAATACTCAATCCAAAGTCCTGTCCCGGTCGCTTTTGCAATCTCTACGCCGAGAGGCGATCCGTCAAGTCCCATAACATCTTTAAGATCTGTCCCGACGAAGTCTGGCATCGGTGCGTGTGCGACAAACAGATCATTTTCATCCATGATGGCCACATACCACTGTCCATCGATACTCGCTGGATCGTTGTAGTAAGTTACTGTCGCTTCGAGGCCTTCAAATTCATAGCGCGCAATTGCCGCCAGGACGATAGCCCGCGCAAATGCCGCTGGATCCTCTTTCGAGACCGCTGGAAGCGTTGCCGGATCTGGACCCCACGATTCATAATACCCAGAAGCAAAGAGGTATCCATCGTAACGGATTGACCACGTGCGCTTCTGTTCTAATTTATTCGTTTCGGGATTGGGCCACAAGTACTCAGTCCAACGCCCCTCTTCTGTCGCCATGGCAATTTCCGCGCCGATAAGTGTTCCATCAATTCCAGGAATCTGTGTTATATCTCTACCCATGAATTCAGGGTTCACTGGATGTGCGAGATAGATGTTGTTCTCATCTGTAATAAACACATACCACTGCCCATCGATACTTGCAGGACTGTTGTGGTAGGCTATCATTGCCTCGCGACCCTCTGTCTTATAAAAATCGACTGCACCTTGAACCAAGGTCATTGCAAACGCCGCTGGATCGTCCGTTGTCGGCATATCAGTCGGAGTAGCGGCATCCATCATCGGTTTCGTCATAGGTCTCTCACAACCCGTAATGCAGATTGCGGCAAGCCCTATGATAAGTAGTATGAACAGAAAATTTCTCAATTTTTGACTCCTTTTCAGTGAATGAAAAATTTTTAATACCCTTTAATTGTATACATTCATCCCCTGATTGTCAAATATATCATATTTTTTTCTTGCTATTTTTCTGCAAATAAAGTATATTCTGTAGAAAGTTGACAAACACCATAGGAAGGGAGATAAAACCGTGAAATATGCAACGCAAATTTTCCTATTTTTGTTCATTCTCGGAATTATTTTTGTTGGATGTTACCTGAAGTTGGATTCCAAGGTGAAACCAGAGCAATACACGGGATCCCAAATCGTTACTGTAGCAAATCAAGCCACCCCAGAAGTGGAAAGTTATTTTATGGTAGGTGAAAACGCGTTGCCCCAGATTCCCGGAAGAATCTACGTCCTAAAAACGGAATCAACAGCACAGATTTGGCATACAGTACGCGCCATAACAAAATCGCGGAACGGAGAGCATATCTCGGTTAAGGGACCCGAACTTTCTGAGAGACAGGAAATTAACCTCTTGAATACCGGCATCCCACCAGCGGGTTGGGAAGTTGTGTATGTGGATGAAAATGGGAACCCCACCCACCGACACAGATGATGTCTTCACAAAGGGAATTTCTATCATTTGACGGGCAATGAAGAGTTAACCTGCGACAATCTCTGACACTTCGCCAGTGGTGCGCGAGGCGAAAAAGAAAAACTGCACATGTCTTCAATCCCAATGCGAATTAACCGAAAACTTGCCTGAAACGAAGTGGAAGGCAGCTCAGGAGCAATAAATTAAAAAATGTCCAACCCATTAGCGATTTCAGGTGGCACACCTGTCCGAAACACAGAAAACGATCCATGGTCCCCATGGCCCCGTACCACAACTGAGGAATGGGAGTCTAAAGTTGAGCCGTTGCTCCGCGAAGTGTACTTGAGTGCGAATGAAGGCTCCGGCGGCACCATGATTGAGCGTTTTGGTGAACAATACGCCCAGTATTCCGGAACAAACTACGCGCTTTTTATGCCGCATGGAACCGATTCAATCAGTGCCGCTTTAGCCGGGGCACTTGATCTCGATGGATTTAGCGATGGTGGTGAGGTGATCGTACCGAACTATACCTTCGTAGCAACCGCAAGCGCAGTGTTGGAACGTCGGTGTACCGTGGTGTTTGTAGACATTTCACCGGAAACCTTCACAATCGACCCGAAAGCGGTGGAGGCGGCTATTGGTCCAGAAACGCGAGCCATTCTACCCGTCCATCTCGGCGGCCATCCAGCAGATATGGGGGCTTTACGAGAAATCGCCCAACGCCATAACCTCGCGGTTATTGAGGACTGCGCACAGGCGCATGGAGCAGAGTATCAGACGAAAAAGGTTGGATCCCTCAGCAGTGTAGGTGCGTTTAGTTTCCAAGCCTCAAAGAATCTGACTTCCGGTGAAGGCGGTATGGTCACCACGAACGACAAAGATATTCATGATCGGGTCTGTGCCTTTATGAATGTCGGACGCGCACCCGGTGGAGCAAGATGGGAATATCCGCGACTCGGATGGAACTACCGTCCGTCAGAGTACCTCGCCGCAATATTGCTCGTCCGGTTGGAACTGTTAGAGGCACAAACCGATCTCCGCAACCGAAACGCAACTTATCTCTCCAACGCTTTGAAAGCGATTGAGGGGATCACACCACCGAAACTTGCGCCTTGGGTTACCAAACACGGGTACCACCTCTACTGCTTGAAGTATGACCCACAGGAATTTGGCGATAAATCGCGACAAGAATTTGTGGACGCGCTGTCTGCCGAAGGCATCCCGTGCTCTATCGGTTACCGTTCTCCACTCTCGCAAGAACCCGGAATGGCACACGTCGCGAAGAAATATCCGCATCTTATTCGATCATTGCCATCCCCAAACGCCGCATCCGTCTGTGAGCAGAGCGTATGGCTTTTCCAGAATCTCCTCCTGAGTTCAGAAACGGATATGGATCAGATTGTGGAAGCTATCGCCAAAATTCACCACGCATGGCGTTAATCCGTTTCCAATGTTAATGTCCGATAGATTGGGCAAACCTCTCCTTATTTACGATAACGACTGCGACTTTTGCCGCTATTGGATCGCGCAATGGCAGCACGTCACCAGGGACCACATTGACTATGCCCCGTATCAAGAGGCGGCGGCACAATTTCCAGAAATACCCATCTCAGCGTTTGAGAACTCAGTCCAGTTAATCCTTCAGAACGGAACGGTTTTAAGCGGGGCAGAGGTTGTCCTGCGCGCCTTGAACAACGGTCTATCTCTCTGGTGTTACGACCGTTTGCCCGGTTTCGCGGGCATGTCCGAAGGCATCTATCGTTTCATCGCACAGCATCGTCCGTTTTTCTCCGTGATGACGCGATGGTTGTACGGAACACATACGGAGAGAACAACGTTTTGTTTTTCGAGATGGTTGTTCTTGCGGGGACTCGGTTGTATCTACCTCATCGCCTTTTTGTCCTTGTGGGTGCAGATTCACGGACTCGTGGGAAGCAATGGAATTTTACCGGCAGACCAGTATTTGGAAGCCGTCCGTCAGCAAATCGGACCAGAAGGTTATTACCTCGTTCCGACGTTGTTCTGGCTGAACACATCGGATGCCTTTCTCAATTTCTTGTGTGCCGGTGGTGTGTTGCTGTCTCTCGTTTTAATCGCAGGTTTTGTTCCGTCATTCGCCTTAGTCGGTTTGTGGGCATTTTATCTGTCGCTTGTGGCAGTAGGACAAGTTTTTCTGAGTTTCCAGTGGGATGTCCTACTCTTAGAGGCAGGATTTTTGGCAATCTTCTTCGCGCCGCTACAAATACGTGAAAGATTCACACGTGCGTCCCAACCCTCCTTGGCGTTTCTATGGCTTCTACGATGGCTCCTGTTCCGACTGATGTTTGCCTCCGGTTTCGTCAAACTCGCTAGCGACGAGGTATGGCGAAACCTAACTGCTCTCAACTTCCACTATGAAACACAGCCGCTGCCGACACGGTTCGGATGGTATGCACACCAGTTACCGGAATGGTTCCAGAAAGTCTCTGTGATCGGCATGTTTTCGGCTGAGTTGGTCGTCCCGTTCCTGATTTTCGCACCGCGACGTCTACGAACTGCAGGATGTATCGGGTTAATCGGTCTGCAGGTGCTAATCGTCCTAACAGGGAACTACTGTTTTTTCAACCTACTGACGATTGCGCTATGCCTACTTCTGATTGATGACGGAACGTGGAAAGGGTTGCTCCCGAAACGCTTCATGCCGACTATCCGTTTCGTTGAACAGCCCCTTCACCGATATAATAGACGCATCGCCATAACGGTAGTTGCAACACTTCTCCTTTTGCTAAGCGGCATCCGTTTCAGCGGACAACTTTTCAGAGAGATAAGGCTTCCAGACGTCGCCTGGATCACGCCGTTTCGGAGCGTGAATACCTATGGACTTTTCGCAGATATGACGGAATCACGCCCGGAAATTATCGTCGAAGGTAGCAACGATCGCATAACATGGGAAACTTACCAATTTCGGTGGAAACCGGGAGATCTGGCAACTGCGCCAAAATGGGTTGCTCCGCATCAACCGCGCCTTGATTGGCAGATGTGGTTTGCCGCGCTACAAGGTAGTTATCAAAACACACCGTGGTTCCTCAATTTCATGGGTGCATTGCTACAAGGCAAGCCGGAAGTGCTACAACTGTTGGCAGAAAATCCGTTCCCGGATACACCACCCCGCTATATCCGCGCAACCCTTTACGATTATCGCTTCACGGATCTCGCAACAAAACGTTCGGAAGGCACATGGTGGCATCGCGAATGGCAAAAAATTTATTGTCCCGCAATTTCACTCCGCTAAATAGCAGATGGCGATTAGCAATTGGCAGTCAGCAAAGAAGTCGAAAGCCGATGGCTAATAACTAATACAAAGAGTGTCTCTTAAGATAATTTCAAAACCCGTAGTCCGTAAGCGTAGGGGAGGACGGGTATGAGAAACGCACGTCATAGTTGAAACGCACGTCGTTCCTCCGCAAGGAAAAATTAAAAAAGGAATAATTAAAATGAGTCAATTTTTAACTGTCGCGTTAGAAGCGGCGAAAAACGCTGAAGAAATCATCACCGCTTACTACACCGGCGATGCCATGAAAGTCGAAATGAAAGCTGATGAAACGCCGGTGACACTTGCCGATAGAGGGGCAGAAAAAGCCATCCGAGAAACCATCAAACAAGCGTTCCCTGACCATGGATTCTTAGGCGAAGAATATGGCATCGAAGAAGGGGATTCCCCGTATGTCTGGATCATTGATCCGATTGATGCCACAAAGAATTATATCCGAAAAATCCCGATCTTCGGCACACAGATCGCCTTGATGAAAGGAGAGGAACTTATCCTTGGTGTTTCCAACGCCCCGCTGTTGGATGAACTTCTTTACGCTGAGGCAGGAAGTGGTGCTTTCTGGAACGGCGAACCAATAACCGTTTCCAGCGTGACACGCCCCGAAGACACAATGGTATGCCACGGTGGCCTGAAATGGTTCGTAGAAAAAGGCACTTTCTCCGGCATTTACGATTTTATCAACGACGCTGCGCGCACCAGAGGGTTCGGTGATTTCTACATGTACCACCTCGTGGCTTCTGGAAGAGCGGATGCTGTCGTTGAAGCCGCGATAAGTGTTTGGGACATCGCAGCGATTACTGTTATCGTGAGGGAGGCGGGTGGAAAGGTAACGGACATACAGGGACAAGCGATTACAAAGGATACTTCTTCATTAGTCGCAACAAATGGAGTGCTGCATGACACTGTATTGGACTATTTCTATGACGCTTGATTGATTTGCTTGAATTGGGCATGGAGATGTGGTATACTACCTATTAAGCCTTATAGAGGCGACATGTTTGTGGGAAGGAGAAAATATACAAAATGCACATTGACTTTCAAAACGTGCTGGATCTATCTTATGTGGTTGATGAAAAGAGTCCATGCGAGCTGCCGATTGATCCCGCCAAAATTTACGACCAAGCAACATTAGAAAAAGATGGCTACTTTGAAAGCCGTATTGACACGTCCGGACACTACTCTACGCACATGGATGCCCCCTGTTTAATGTATCCCGGTGGCGCAACGATTGCCGAAATCCCAAAGGAAAAATTGACCGGAGACGCCGTGTTGATGGACTTCTCCGCGATCAAAAAACCGAACGACGCTGTGACCGCAGAGGATGTTAAAGCATGGATAGCCGAAAATGGCGAGATTCCAGAAGGTAGCATCGTCTTTATGCGGACAGGAATGGACAGGTTCGTCTATCAGGACAACTTCAACCGGGAGTGGATCGGCTTCAGTGAGGACGCTGCTGAACTACTCGTCAAAATAGGCATAAAGGTCATTGGGACGGATGCGTGTAGCATCGACTCAGTGGCAGGACATCCCCCCTTGCACGATGGTTTACCGCCTGCGCACCTCGTTTTTCTCGGTGCTGGTATCCCACATGTCGAAGATTTGTGCAATTTAAGCCAATTGCCGACGCATTTCTATGTCGTAATTGCCCCACTAAAGTTGGCACGCAGTTCTGGAGCACCGACGCGAGTCTTTGCCTTCGTATAGGCTTTCTAACTATGTGCTCCTGGGCTACCTTCCAAATGTAAAGCAAAGACAAATTATGCCATTTGAGGCATAATTTCATTACGGGTAGGTTTTCGGTGAATTCATACGCCGTTCAGGACAGCTAAGGTCCCTTCTAATGCCCCTGTGTGCCATCCGCAAGTGGCGGAGGTAACCGGATACCATAGTTAAAATAACAAAAAAATGACACCCAAAATTCCTGAACTGATCTTGGATCTGTTACATGAAATTGGTGAGGTAGGTGGAAAGGGCACTTACCTTGTCGGTGGATTTGTCCGGGACCTCCTGCTCAAACGACCGAGTCTTGATATTGACATCGTTGTAGAAGGAGATGCAATCCGAGTCGCTAACGCGATGTGTAAACGTTGGAACGGGACATTGGATACACATCCGCAATTTGGCACTGCAACCGTCACGCCCGCCGATGTTAACCTTCCGAAAGTGGATTTCGTCACCGCTCGTCGTGAAACTTATCAAGGTGCCGGGACGTTACCTACAGTAGCACGTGGGACAATCACGGACGATCTGCGAAGACGGGACTTTTCGATGAACGCCTTGGCGATGTGTTTAGATATAGGTGCCTTTGGTGAGATCGTTGATAAAACCGGCGGTCTTGAAGACCTCAAGACCGGGACTATACGGGTGCTGCACGAGCACAGTTTCACGGATGATCCGACGCGCATTTTTCGCGCCTTTCGGTATGTCGGACGCTACGGGTTTCGTATCCCTGAAACCGATACGGTTCTAATGCGAGAAGCACTCCCAGTATTGGTGCAACTCAGCGGTGAACGGATACGGAATGAGATTGATAGAATACTCATTGAGAAGAACGCACCAGAGATCGTAGCACACCTTACACAACTCGGCGTATGGAAGACTATCTCTGAAGGATGGAATATATCGACCACGTTTGCTTGCGATTTTAAGAAGGCAGAACAGGCGATAACTTGGGCATCAACGCATCTGACAGACGAAGAATTTCAGCCTGAATTGGTGCGCTGGCTGGCATTGTTTGGAACCGACACGCCGATATATCAAATCGAGGCACTCAGCTTCAGATTGGTATTGGAGCATCAACTTCAACGATTGATAAGCCGTGCCCAAGCGTCGCAACAGCAGGTTTCGCTCGAAAAGGTAACGCAGGATGCCTTTGCGAAACTCGGGGTCCCATTATCCGATGATGCCTTTGTTGACCAACAGAGCGGGAAATGGTGGACTGTTGATCCAAAAAATATGGCAACTTACGTATGTGGAGATGGGAACCTGTATCGGATAGAAACGCCGCTCACGACTTACAAACAGCTGGATCAAATACTTACGACGTTGCAGGAGACAGCAAAACCCAGCAAAATTTATCAATTGCTAAAACCTTATTCAATTGAGGTATTAGCACTCGGCTATGTAGACACAACCTTGCCGAAGTGGAAACGAAAAAAAATAAAAGATTACCTCTTTGTGCTACGGAAGATAGAGCCTTTCATCACAGGAAAAGACTTGATAGCGTTTGGAGAAAAACCGAGCAAGTCTTTTGAAACCCGGCTTTGGAAATTGTTTGCCGCACAATTGGACGGAGAAATTACTGAAAAAGAGGAGGCATATACCCGGTTGCGAACTTTTGTATAGTAAGCTTGGATCCATACGTTAGTCGCGATGGGACGCCAGCATTGACAAGCGGTGCCAAATACATAATGCCTAATTTCGACCCTTATGAAGCAATTCTTGTAGTTACACAGTTCATCATTCTGTTAACCTTTCATGAATGGGGACACGCCAAATCAGCGGACATGTTAGGGGATCCAACAGCGCGGGATCTCGGGCGGATGTCATTAAATCCGGGCGTCCATATTGACATTATCGGCACATTGATACTCCCACTGCTCGGCACGCTTTTCGGGGGTGGTTTCTTCGGTTGGGCAAAACCGGTGCCGGTCAACCCGTTTAATCTGAAAAATCCGAGAAGGGACATGATGCTTATCGCTGCTGCGGGTCCCTTCATGAATATTGTCCTCACTTTCGTGATTTTGGGAGCACTTAGGATAATATTGGAATTGACAGGCTTTAATCCGGCTGCCTCTGCGCTTCACGCTGAGATTAACAGGCAATTAATTCGGATGGCGTTGATAAGCGTGTTCCTCGCGGCGTTTAACATGCTTCCACTTTTCCCGTTAGACGGGTTCAGTGTTGTGAGAGGCTTGCTTCCAGCAAGGGCAGCACACCAATTTGAGAAACTGAGTCCGTACGGGATGCCGATTTTGATGTGTCTTATTTTTCTACCGGGTATCTTTGGTATACCGAACTATGTGTTCGGGTTCTTAAGCAGTGTTAGTTTTGAAACCTTACATCTGATTGCGAAAATCGTAGGTATCCGATAAGGAAAAATTAGAAGATGGCAATTGGCAGTCGGTTAAGAGGTGTTCGTTAACTCCAAACGCGTAGCCTGCAACATCGGCGCAGGCGGATATGAGCAACGCACGTCAAATTTCAAACGCACGATGTTCCTCCGCAAGGAAAAATTAAAAATTGATGACTGAGATAACGCCAACCCCTACCTCTACAGCTCCAATATACTCCGTGAAGTTAGAAGGTTTCGAGGGACCACTCGATCTGCTCCTTCATTTGATCCAGAAAGAGGAGATGGATATTTACGATATCCAGATTGCGCAAATCACCGATCGGTACCTGGAATACGTGAATCTAATGGAGCAGTTGGATTTAGATGTCGCATCCGAATTTTTGGTGATGGCGGCAACACTTCTGCACATCAAATCGCAAAGCATCCTTCCACAACTCACGCCAGACGCTGAATATGCAATCGGCGATCAAGAACAACTCGTCAAACAACTCTTGGAATACAAACAGTTCAAAGAGGCTGCCCAAGTTTTGGACGTTTATGCCGAACGCCAGACATTGGTCTATAGCAGAAGTCCTAAGCTGCACGAGGATTTAGATGGGGCACGTGCCTTTGAAATTAGGGCTACGCTGTTTGATCTCCTTACCGCTTTTAAGGGCGTGAACGACCGGGCTGCGGAAATAGACATCGAAGAGTCATACGAAACGGTTGAAGAGGAAACAATAACGGTTGAAGACAAAATCGCTTTTATTAACCTGCAATTGGAGAGTTCAGACCAATTACTTTTCGATGATCTGTTCCCGTTATCTTCAACCAAGACAGATCGTATTGTAACATTCCTCGCCATTTTAGAACTCATTCGGATAGGAACAATCGTTACCGTTCAAACTGACCACTTTGAGAGTATTTATATCGTTAAACAGGCGGACGAAGGGGCTGATCAAGAGATTCCACCACCTCCGACTGTTGGGAACACTCGTTCGGAAGAACGAAACAATTAGGAACTTTGTTTATGGATTCTGAATACCTTACCGCCCTCGATCCGATAGAGGAATCAGACGCAATATGGGCGCAAAAACCTAAATTAATTCTGGAGGCGATTCTGTTTGCCGCAAGCGAACCAATCTCGCTGGCACAGTTTCAAGCGGTGTTGCCGGAGTTAGACAAGCGCGCCATCCGGACAGAACTCGACGAGTTGCGCCAAGACTATCAAGAAATGGGACGCAGTTTTCGTCTCGTTGAAATAGCAAATGGCTATCAAATTTGCACATCTCCACAATATTCAGAGTGGATTCAGAAGTTTTATACCCGACAGGTTCGCGTCAAACTGACCCCGTCAGCATTAGAGACCCTGGCAATCGTAGCCTACAAGCAACCTATTACGCGCGCTGATGTCGCTGCGCTTCGCGGCGTGAACAGTGACAGTGTCCTCAACTCACTGGTGGAGAAAGGGATGGTCTGCATCGCAGGCAGAAAAGATGGACGCTCGCTGCTTTTCTCAACCACAGACGAGTTTCTCCAACAATTCGGCTTGAAAGATGCCTCTGAACTGCCTTCACTTGAAGAGATTGACGAACTCCTTAACACATCCAACGGCAACGAACCTGCACAAAGCGACCTGCCAGATCCTATGGAGGAGAATGCAGAGCAATGAACTACGATGCATGGTTCCAGTGCAGCGAAGGGTGCGATGAAACCTATCCGCTTACGCAAGTCATCTATCGGTGCAAAAACTGCAATGGGCTGTTAGAGGTCCGGCACAATATAGGCGCATTGAAACAGTGCGCTCCTGCTGACTGGAAAACCCTCTTTGAACACCGCTACATGCGCACGCAATATCCCTACGGCAGTGGGGTCTGGGGCAAAAAGGAACTCGTCTGTCCGAACATCGATGATGATAACATCATTTCTATGTATGAGGGTGGCACCAATCTGTTCTGGGCAGAACGGTTCGGCAATCAACTCGGCTTGCACGACCTGTGGATTAAACAGTGTGGTAACAGCCATACGGGTTCTTTTAAAGACCTCGGGATGACCGTTCTCGTCTCAATGGTCAAACAGATTATGGCTGAGTCCGGAGATCTTCGGGCTGTCATGTGTGCCTCTACAGGCGATACCTCTGCCGCTTTGGCAGCGTATGCATCTGCAGCGGGTGTTCCTGCAATTATTCTCTTGCCAAAAGAGAAAGTTACACGTGCGCAACTGATTCAACCTATCGCTAATGGTGCTTTGACGCTTTCACTTGAGACCGATTTCGATGGGTGCATGGAAATCGTCCAAAAACTCTCTGATCGGAAAGATTTCTATCTCGCTAATTCCATCAACTCTCTTCGAATTGAAGGGCAGAAAACGATTAGCATCGAGATCGTGCAACAATTCGATTGGGAAGTGCCGGATTGGATAATTATCCCCGGCGGTAACCTCGGTAATGTTTCCGCACTTGGACTCGGATTTTTAATGATGCTGGAACTCGGTATCATTGACAAACTTCCGCGCATCGCTTGTGCCCAAGCGGAACGCGCGAATCCACTCTATCGAAGTTATCAAACAGACTTCACAGAGTTCCACGCTATTACAGCACAATCGACCCAAGCCACAGCGATTCAGATTGGCAATCCGGTCTCTATCCACCGTGCCATCCGAACGTTACGACGCTTTGACGGTATCGTTGACCAAGCCACTGAGGCAGAACTGGCAGACGCTGCAGCGAGAGCGGATAGAACGGGTTTGTTCAATTGTCCACACACCGGAGTGGCACTGGCTGTTCTGATAAAAATGGTCGAGCGAAAACAGATCCTTCCAGATGAGAGGGTTATCGTTATCTCTACAGCGAATGGGCTCAAATTCCCAGATTTTAAGCTCGACTACCACAACGTCACACCCGGGGAACCACCGCCTCGTTACCTAAATCCGCTACTTGAATTGGAAGCGGACTATGAAACAGTCCTGAAACAGATTTCCACGCACCTTGAGATCTAAGGCACTGCCTATGTAAGCATCTTCCATCTAATGCGCTAATCTAAAGCTTTAAAGTGTAGACCCAACCTTCCGAAGATCAGTTCCCTATCTCCTCATAACACAAATCACTTTCTGAATTTGTAGGGATGAAGATTATCTAAAAGAACGACAATTTCTGGTTTCCAGGTGGAAAAGGAGTATCAAATTGATTGTCAACGCAGTCGGTCCTGCTTACCGTGTTCATACACAGCGACTGGTGATCCGGTGCTGGCAACCTGAGGATGCACCGTTACTCAAAGCATCAATTGATGAGAATTTAGATCATCTCCGTCCACAGATGCCGTGGGCAATGAATGAACCTACAGACCTGCAGACAAAAATTGAGTCCATCCGTCAGTTCCGCGGTAGGTTTGATCTGGGGCAGGACTTCACTTATGGGATTTTTAATTTAGATGAAACCCGAGTACTCGGCGGCACAGGATTACATCCGCGAATCGGCGAAGCCGCATTAGAAATCGGTTACTGGATCCATCATACATACGCGAATCAGGGATTGGCAACAGAAACGGCGGCTGCACTCATCCAAGTCGCCTTTAAGATTAATAAAGTCAGCCGGGTGGAGATCCATTGCGATCCGGAGAACATAGCGAGCGCGAGGGTCGCAGAAAAGATCGGTTTCTTTCACGAAGCGACGCTATCTCGCCGACTGCTTCGGAAAGATCGAGCACCACGGGATACGATGATTTGGACGATGTTTGCGGACCAGTATCCGAGTTGCAACGTCGCCACCGCAAAAATTGAGGCGTATAATGTAACAGGTCAACGTATTCTGTGAAAACTTAACTACAACTCTGAGTCGACGGGTTACGATTGAATGTCTATCCTTTCCCGTTTCGGATAATTGTGCTTTGTCCTGAGCAGTTTCTTCCAATGGTACACGCCTTATACAGAGACACAAACGAAATCGTACCAGAATAAAAATTTGCAACAAATATGCCAAATATGGTATAATCTGAATGTTAGTTCATAAGTTTCCCAAAATTATAAGCAATAGGAGTAAATGAATGTCAGAATTGTATCAGCCTAAGCCTGAGCATAAGTTTACCTTTGGATTATGGACGGTCGGTAATCCTGGACGTGATCCATTTGGTGATGTTGTCAGGCCCCCCTTGAAACCCACATACACAGTCCAAAAATTAAGCGAACTCGGCGCATACGGCGTTAATTTACACGACAATGACTTGGTCCCCTTTGATGCTTCAGCCGTTGAACGCGATAAAATTGTTAGCGAATTCAAGAAGGCACTCACCGATCACGGTATGAAAGTGCCAATGGCAACAACAAATCTTTTCTACCATCCAATCTTTAAAGACGGCGCGTTTACCGCTAACGATCCGAAGGTGCGGGCATTTGCAATACAGAAAACTTTGAATGCCATTGATCTCGGTGTTGAACTCGGTGCGACTATTTATGTTTTTTGGGGCGGCCGTGAAGGGTCGGAAGTAGATGCCTCTAAAAACGGACCGGATACCGTCAAGTGGAACCGCGAGGCGATGAACTACTTCACGCACTACGTCAAAGACCAAGGGTACGACCTCCGTTTCGCACTTGAAGCAAAACCGAATGAACCTCGCGGCGACATCTACCTACCCACAACTGGACACATGCTTCACTTTATTGAGACGCTCGACCACCCAGAAATGGTCGGTGTTAACCCCGAATTTGCCCACGAAACGATGGCAGGTTTGAGTTTCATCCATGGCGTCGCACAGGCACATGAAGCAGGTAAGCTTTTTCACATCGACCTCAACGACCAGAAGATGAGTCGTTTCGATCAAGACTTGCGCTTTGGCTCCGAAAATATCAAAGGCGCGTTCTTCCTCGTCAAATTCCTTGAAGATATGAACTGGGACGGATCTCGCCACTTTGACGCACATGCCTACAGAACTGAAGATGAACAAGGGGTCTGGGACTTTGCCGCTGGGTGCATGAGGAGCTATCTGATTCTGAAAGAGAAAGCACGCCGTTTCAACGAAGATGCGGAAATTCAGGGGATTCTCGCTGAAATACAAGCACGCGATCCTGAACTCGAATCGCTCATGGCACATTACAGTGCCGAAAGTGTCGGAAGACTGAGAAAGATAGATTTTGAACCCGACACCCTCGCACAAAAAGGACTCGGATACGAGAAACTGGATCAGCTCACATTTGAGGTTTTAATGGGCATCAGATAAGCCAAACTTTACCTGCGGGTCTACGGGGAGGCGCGTGAAACTCCCGATCCACCTCACCAAATCGCAAGGGGTAATTGGCAGTCGGTTGTCTGTAAAAAGGTGTTCATTAGTCCCACATCCGTAGCCTGCAACAATACGCAGAAATACGCAGAAATACGCAGAAACACCCAAGCAAAAACACGCAGGCGGATTTAAGAAAGACACTTCAAAGTCCAAACGTTCGTTGTTCCTCGGCAAGGTAAAATTAAAAAATGAACACGCTTATCATTGCGATCTTGAGCTTTATCGGTTTCATCGTTGCCTATCATACCTACGGTAAATGGTTAGCGAGAAAGATCTTCGGATTAGATTCCGAAGCCACAGTACCGAGTCAAGAATTGCGGGATGATGTCGATTACGTTCCAACGAAAAAAGAGGTCATCTTTGGACACCACTTCACGAGTATCGCTGGGACAGGTCCGATCGTAGGACCTGCCATTGCCGTTTTTTGGGGCTGGCTACCGGCGTTGCTATGGGTCGTCCTCGGCTCGGTTTTCATCGGTGCCGTTCATGACTTTGGTGCGCTCGTAGTATCCCTTCGCAATCGCGGGCAAAGTGTCGGCGAAGTCGCGGGTCGAATGATTGGTCCCCGCGCGAAATTCCTCTTCCTTTTCGTCCTCTTTATGGGATTGACCATTGTGCTTGCCATCTTCGGTTTGGTCATTGCCCTGATTTTCTCCTACTACCCTGAATCCGTCCTGTCTGTTTGGGTGGAAATTCCGCTCGCAGTTGCCATTGGTCTCTGGATCTATCGTAGGGGTGGCAATATTCTCATTCCATCTATTGTTGCCCTCGGTATCATGTACATCGGGATGGCAGTGGGGGCATATCTTCTACCGATTGATTTGGCACAATGGTTCGGTATCCCACTGCTCGGAAAAACTTACCTAAATGTCGTGGTGATTTGGACATTAGTGCTATTCGTCTACTGTTTTATCGCCTCAGTATTGCCCGTCTGGACGCTTCTGCAACCTCGTGATTTCATCAACAGCCATGAACTCGTATTGGCACTGCTGCTTTTAGTGCTCGGACTTGCCGTCGCGGGCTTGACAGGCAGAGCAGACCTGACAGCCTCCGCGCCTGCTGTTGCCTCAGACATCCCACCGGATGCCCCACCGATTTGGCCCTTCCTATTCATTACGATTGCGTGCGGTGCAGTTAGCGGTTTCCACTGTATGGTGAGTTCAGGAACTTCCAGTAAACAGGTCGCATCCGAAGGCGACGCACAATACGTCGGATACGGCGCGATGCTACTTGAGGGAGGACTCGCCGTTATCGTTATTCTTGCCTGCTGTGCTGGCATCGGTATGGGGATTTTCAACCGGACGGGTACCGGGGCAAACTACACATTCCAACCCATTGTCAAGGCAGATAGCGCAACCCCTGTCACGAATCACGATGCTTGGAAAGCGCGCTATGCTATCAAAACGGAAACAAACACTGATGGGACCACTACGGTCGTCAGCGGTTGGGTAAGCCATGGACTCAAGGCGAAGGTAAGTGCTTTTGTCGACGGTGGTGGGAATTTCCTCGCCTCCCTCGGTATTCCGCTCAAGATGGGCATTGCGATTATGGCAGTTCTCGTGGCAAGTTTTGCTGCGACAACCTTAGACACAGCAACTCGACTTCAACGCTATGTTATCTACGAACTGGCACAAACGGTTAATTTCAAGCCGTTGACGAACCGTTATATTGCGACTGCGTTTGCGTTAGTGCTCGCCGCCGCTGTTGCCCTGCTACAGGGACCGAGTGGTCCCGGCAGTGGCGGTTTGACGCTCTGGCCCCTCTTTGGTGCGACGAACCAACTCTTAGCCGGATTAGCCTTCATGGTCATCGTTTTCTATCTCCTACGCCGCAACAAACCGATTTGGTTTGCATTCCTCCCGATGATCGTCATGCTCATTATGCCTGCCTGGGCGATGCTACATCAGATGTTCAACCCTGCAACAGGCTGGCTTTTCACTGGCAAGTATTTGCTCTTTGGATTCGGCATTGTCGTTGAAGGTTTACAGATCTGGATGATCGCTGAAGGTGTTATCGCCTGGCGACATGCCCGTGGGAACTACCCGGAACTGCCACCACTGGAAAGTTTCGCCACCGACTGAAAAGCATAATATAGATATCTGTTCCAATTCATATCAAAAATCGGTACCCGCACAATTTGTTCCAGCAACATTCCATCCCAATCTTTTCATCATCTAAAACTTTAATAAAATTTAATTTGACTTTAATTTTATTTAATGTTATCATGTTATAAATGCCTTAAACCGCGTTTGAGTTTAGGGGAAGAGGCAATATAATGGATACACAACTTCCGAAGTGGCTATCTGTTCTGAGTGAAGAAGAACTCCACTTTATCAAACGATTTGTCTTAGCCTCCGGGTCTCTCAAGGACTTGGCAAAACAGTATCAGGTTTCATATCCAACCTTGAGGATCCGACTGGATCGGCTTATTGACAAAATCAATATCGCTGATGATTCCGAGGCAGAAAACCCGTTTTTGCTAAAAATTCGGCTTATGGTAGCAGAAGGTACGTTGACACAAACAGCAGCAAAAGCACTTATCAAGGCTTATGAGGAATCAAAATAAAAAGGAGGTTCTAATGAACGAACCTTGGATTTCACAAGAGAAGCTGGGGCTTTTAATTATGGTGATATTCATTCCTATCGGTCCACTCTTAGGGATGTTGGGTGGTTATTTCGTTCCAAGAGGAAAAGCCAAAAAACTTACCTTGTGCGTTCTCATTTTCGGGATTACTTTAGCGTTCATTTTGTTTGTATTCGGTGTAATCGCCTTACTGTTTGGACAGCCTCGTAAAGTATGGTTAATGTCTGGGTTCTTCGGATTAGATTTAACACTCTGTTTAGGAATCACTTTTTGGGTGATTCGCAAAAGAATTCGGGATGCCGAACTTAGAAAGTTGATGTCTGAAGACCTTACATTCGGAGGGAACGAGACACAGGACATGAACGGCAGGAGAGAGAAGGAGGAATTCTAATGAACGAACCTTGGCTTAGCAATCCGGGAATGGTAGGTGGTATATTCGGTTCGATAATGGGCATTCTTGGCGGGATCATCGGAACATTGGCAGGTGCGTTTGTTCCGAGAGGAAAAGCAAAGAAACTTACTTTAGGAGTTAACACCTTCGCGTTTGTCCTCTCGTTCGTTTCACTCGTCCTCGGCATCGTTGCATATCTGTCAGGACAACCTTACGGTATATGGTATGGGTTTGGTCTCTGTGGACTCCTCGGCACAAGTGGTTTTGGTGGGGGTTTTTGGGTAATTCTCAAAAGAGCAAGAGATGCTGAACTTAGGAAATTAATGTCTGAAGATTTAACGCTCGGCGGGAATGAAGGGAACCTCAAGAGCAACACAGAAGAGAAGGAGGTTTCTGATGAATGAACCTTGGATCAGCAATATGGAGATGGTAGGTGGTATATTGGGTTCAATAGGGGGCATCCTCGGTGGAGTTGTCGGGACTTTAGCAAGTGTATTCATTCCAAAAGGAAAAGCAAAGAAACTCGTTTTAGGTGTCGACATTTTTGCCTTTATTCTATCAGGCATTTTACTCGCAGTTGGCATAATCGCGTATTTGTCAGGGCAACCTTATAATATATGGTATGGATTTGGTCTCTGCGGCCTGATTGGAACCCCTCTTTATGGTATGATGTTCTTTGTATTTCGCATGGAATATAGAAAAGCCGAACTCAGAAAATCGATGTCTGAAGACCTCACATTCGGAAGGAACAGTCGTGACCAAAACGAAAACTGAAGACCTTCAGAACTATCCTTTTCTCACCAAAACGCCAAGATCCTGAGGCTGTGGCACTGTTTACTCGGATGTTCCGAAAGTTCAAAAAGACATTCGCCTCGCCTTCTTAAAACGACTCTTTATTTTTCGGGAAATAAAATCTGTTTTTTTCAAAAAATGAGGAATCTACACCGATTCCGAGAAATGCTCATCAAACCAAGTGAGCACCCGTTGCCAATAGTCAACCACATTCGGGTAACGTCCTTGTTGCGGCTGATGTCCTTCATCCTCATATCGCACCAAAATCGCCTGTTTTCCGAGTCTACGTAAGCCTGAGAACATCTCCCCTGCTTGCGGGACACTATCGTTGTCTAATGCACCAACAATCAACAATAAGGGTGTTTCCACCTTGTCAAGGAAAAAGATGGGAGAGTTTTCGATATATCGATCGCGGAATTCCCAAAGGGAACCTCCCATCCTACCCTGACTCCTCTCCGCCCAAGTGATCCAAGTACTATCGCCACCTTCTGTTAAATGTCCATAGAAACTGGTTAAATTGCTGATCGGTGCGGAAGCAACAGCAGCGGCAAACCGAGATGTCTGTGTAATCAGGGCGTTGACGCAGTACCCGCCGTAACTCTGTCCCATGATGCCTAAACGCTTCGCATCGGCAATCCCCATGTCAATCACTGCATCTATGCCAGAAAGCGTCAACTCCGTCAACTCTTGGACAGGAGAATTTGTTTCCAGAGGCATATCTGGAAGAAAGACAACGTAACCTTGTTTTGTGAGCAGAAAATTATGTCCTGTACCATCTGTGCCGAAATCGTTATGCTGGCGTGATAGAAACGAACCGCCATAGACTTCCGTGATCAGTGGATAACGCTGTCCTTCAACATAGTTTGCGGGGAACAACAATGCACCTGTGAGATTTTTTCCAGAAGGTGTTCGCCAAGTGATAAGCTGAGACGTGCCGAGTGGTTCTGTCTCAATACTCTGATTCAGGCGGGTGAGCTGCCGTGGATTTTGGAAATGTGTATCCGCGACCCACACATCGGCTGGATGATTTATGTCCTCAATACTATAGAAAATATCACCCGTTTGAGGCGAGACATCCATATTTCCACGCCTATTATACACCCGCGTTTCTTCAACCAACCGTGTGCTTGCAAACGTTTCCAAGTTGATGCGATAAAACCCTTGCTCCGCACCTTTCGATGTCTGAATATATACCGATTCAGCATGGTTTGAGGACCAGATGGTATCTGCTTCAGACTGTCGAACCAGCCGAGTAACACGTCGGTCAAATCCATCTGTTAGCTTTTCAATGGCCTGATTCGCGATAGCAATTCGCCAGAGATGTCCGTGGGCAACACAGAATAGATGCCGGCTATCGGAACTCCATAAGGGTGGATGTGAACTATTTGCCAGTTCAATGTCGGTATCCTGCGTGAGGTTCAATTGACTCCCATCAGTTGTCGAAATGAGAAAAAGTTCCGATTTCGATGCTTCGGTTGAGAGTGGATATCCCTCTGTTGTATAAGCAATATAGCGGCTATCTGGGGACCAACTAAACAAAAGTCCATGGAACTTAAGTGAATTCGCAATCAACCTTGGCTGGGTGCCATCAAGCGGACACAGATAAAACTCGTTGATTCCTTGAGCGTTTTCTAATTTCTCAAATCCTCGAAAGTTCATGACTCCGACAGTCGTACCATCAGGTGAGATACGAAGTCCAAAGGGATGGCATTCTTGCGCTAATACCCTGGCTTCACCCGTTGCGACTGTTATCACCCCTACGTCTGAGCGAAACCAATGTCCCCACGAGGGCCACCATAGTTCAGGCTCACCCTCAGAATTTTCTTGGTCTACAGGTGTTTTCTCAGCAACGCGACTCGTAAAGACTTTGACAGATGATGTTTCCCTGTCTGGAGGTGTTTCTTCACTGATTATTGTTTCAGGTTGTAGTTTAACAACAATATGTGTTCCATCCGAGGTCCAAAGCGGCGGCGGACCCGTCCTCGAAAACGGTCGGATTGTGACATCACTCGCGAGTCCCGGTTCATTTTCACCACCTTCCCATATCCACAACTGTGCCTTCCCGTGTTTATCCGAATAAAAAGCCAGTTTCTCTCCATCCGGTGACCATGCAGGTTTGTAACTCGTCCCCCAATTCGGTGTAAGATTTCGTGATTCGCCGCTCTTAACATCAATGAGCCAAATTTCACTCCCTTCAAACGAAATAGGCAACCCCGATGGTAGAAAACGCTCAGATGTCCCCCTTTCAGCTTGATGTCTACGATAACTCTGGACAGTAACGGCAAGCTGCCTGCCATCAGGCGAAACAGCAATTGAATGAGAACCAGAGAGCCGTTCTAAGCAAAGAATATCATCAATATTCCGCAGCATATTAGCATACTCCATTCTTTATTTTTTCGTGATTTCGTGCTTCTGTGTGCTTCAGCAATAGCAACATAACTTTTGCAAGCAAAAAGGCGAGGCACGAAGACCTCGCCTAACAGTGAAAAATGAGAGTCGAGTATTAGAACGCTATGCTGGAAGTTTCTCAACCGCATCAAAGAAATCGGCGTTTGATGCGCTGAAGCCGTACTGCTGTTCCACTTCCCGAATGGCGATCTCCGTCGTGAACAGGTTATCGTAAGTATCAGGAAACTCAACACCCGTTGTGGCATCACGGAACAGGATGATGTTATAACCATACCGCGCCATCGAGCGGATACCGTAATCTCTTCCTAACACACACCAATTCGTTGCAAAACCCGCGAAGAGCAGATGTAAGATACCTCGTGCCTCCATGAGTTCATGCAACTGCTGTCCTGTCGCGATAACAAACTCCTCCGGTTTCACGTCAATCGCCGGAGAGACAGAAAGTTGCGATGCGAGTTTGTTCCAATGGATATCAATGCTGGGCGGTTGACTCCGAGGACCACGATAAACAGCATAGTCCCCCTCTCGGCTTCGGAAATCGGAGGGGGGCCACGCTGAAGGGGTAGACGGTTCAGGTGGCTTGTGCCGTTTGAGTTGCGGATACTGCTCTGCTACCGACGGAGAAGGGGCATGCACAATCGTTAATCCCGCTTCCCGTGCAGCATCTATCACAGGCACGACATACTCCTGCGTTACCTGTGCCGCGCGTTCTATCCAACTTTCGATGAAATGCACGTTCCACAGATCGACGAGTACCAAAGCGGTCTCCTCAACCGGTAACGGCATTTCAAACTCACGGCGGATGAAAGCGGTTTCACGGCACGGCACATCTGCCGGGGTGCTATCTTGAAAATAGCGGACACGCAAATTGAGTGTTTTCACAATGTATGGCAATCCAAATGAGGCTATTGCAGCCTAATTTGGCTCCTGAAACAGCGAGTCGTCGAGTGCTGCGTTCAACGTGACGCTGCTTAAACGAGTTTCGGTGAAGAGTTCGCCCTCCACATTCTGTTGAATATGGTGTGGCACTTTGACCCCATCCACATCGCGATAATCGTCTAAAAGCGTTTCTTTATTCACAACAACGCCCTGTTCCGTCTCGCGGAAACTCATTTTCACGATATAGTGCGTCTCTTCACTGATGAAAACTTTCAGAACTTCACCGGAAGGTTGAGGAACAAGCACAATCGCAGCGGATTTCCCCATAACCTCTTCTGTGCCAGCATATTGAATCGAACTACCGTCTTTCATGAGACTCGCGAGCAGCCAAACCGGTTCTCTGAAAATGCCATCTTTCATGGAAGCCGTCATTTCAGGCGGTAAAGGTTGCGGTCCCATTGGGGTCAACGCGAACCCGGAAGTCCCATTAAACGCATAACTCATTTCACCCTGGGGCATCTTGATATCCTGTCGGAGTTTATCTGGATAAACTTGATACCCCTTAACATCCAAGTTCATCGGTCCCATCGGTGAATTGGCTGTCGCGCGTCCTTCAACAACAATATTTTTGACGGCTTGCAGTTTCTCAAGTCCACCGTATGCCTCGACTGCCATCGCGACGACCTCTTTACCTTTCGCCATATCTCCTTCGCTCGCTTCAGGCATCGGTTCCGCTGGCGGTGGTGCAGGTTGCTCTATCTCAATTTCGTTAACCTCACCGAATTCATCAAGCGATCGGTCGAAATTAGCTTTATTGCCGACAGTGACAATCGTGAGCGCATCCGGATGGAGATACTTCTGTGCGACCGCTTGTACATCCTCCGCCGTGACCTTGGCGATATTATCGGTATAGGTTTCAAGGAAGTCGGGGGCATAATCGCGATACGCGAGCATCATCTGTTGGAAAGCGATTTGCGAACTGCTCTCAAACCCGAACACGAAAGAATTGATGAGTGAATCTTTAGTGCGTTGTAGCTCAGCTGCCGGTACAGGCGTATCTCGGAGACCCTTAACGACATCAATAATCAGCGAAATTGCCTCCGCTGTCTTTTCGGTACGGGTCTGCGAATAAGCGAACCATTCCCCCGGATTCGTATAATAAGTTGTTTGCATGATGCTGCCTACCATATACGCAAGACCATGCTTCTCACGCACTTCCTTCATAAGACGAGATGTGAAACCACCTTCACCGAGAATATCGTTCATGACACGGAGCGCGAAGAAATCGGGAAAATCGGGCGTGCGTTTGATACCAAAATGTCCGATGAGCATTACCGACTGCGGGAGATCTTTGAAGATATAATTAACAGACGCTTCCGGATCGGGATCCACAGTTGGAACATCCGGGAATGCAATCTCTGTGGATTCCCAGCCTTCAAACACCTTCTCCAGTTGCGCGATCAAGGTCTCCGTATCAAAGTCGCCGGTGATTGCGAGCATCATGTTATTTGGATGATAATATTTGGCGTGGAATGCTTTCAGGTCATCAGCAGTAATACTTTCTATGCCCTCAATCTCAGTATACCACCCAAACGGATGATCGGTGCCATAGAGCAGTGCCGAGAAGTTACGCCACGCGAGTTGGATAGGATTATCATTGCGTCGGCGGATACGTTCAACCGACTGCTGCTTACGGAGTTCCAGCTTGTCTTCGCGAAATGCTGGATTTCTGAGGACATCTGCAAAGATTTCTAACCCTTTTTCGATGTCTTCTGCGAGGGTTGAAAGGTTTACTGTCCCGTATTCGCGCGTCATGCCGACCTCAACAGAAGCCGCCATAGATTCCAATTCCTCGTTCAGCGCGTCAGGTTCACGCGACACCGTCCCGCCGGTTCGCATAACAGATGCGAATATAGAAGACAAGCCTACCTTATCCGCAGGATCGTAGATGTCTCCGGTCTTAACCAAGCCGCTGATATTGAAAAGCGGCAACTCATGGTCCTCAATGAGGTAGAGTGTCATCCCATTGGAGAGTATCCGCTTCTCTGGAACGGGCGGCTTGAACTCGATCGGTTCAAAGGTGAGTTCTTCGTGGGGTCTGGCAAATGTAGATGGGATGCCCCACACGATGAGACAGGCGACCAGTGTCGCGAAGACAAGTCCGGTAAAAGTTCGTTTCTGCATTATTCGCTTCCCTCCGTATCTTCACCGGCGGATGCGACTGCCTCTTTCTTAACCAAGGTGCCGACGGTCCGGTTGCTTTTCGTGAAATAGGTTTTTGCGACTCTCATAATGTCCTCTGGCGTAACTTTATATATGTTTTCACGCCAGCCCAGTATATAACGCCAATCGCCAGCGATCCCTTCAAAGAAGGTGAGTTGTCGTGCCATTCCAGCGTTAGAGCTGAGACCGCGGATAAAACTGGCATCCACCTGTTTGAGTATCCGTTTGAATTCTTTTTCCGCAACAGGTTCGGTTTTGAGCCTTTCGAGTTCGGCGTAAATCGCTTCTTCAAGATCGGCCGTCGTGTGTGGAGACCGCGGTGCGCCCTCAATAAAAAAAAGATTGTCATAGCGCGCTCCCGGATATCCGTTCAATGAATTGACAGAGACGGCTATTCCCTCTTCAACGATGTTTTTGTAAAACCGAGAGGTACGCCCATCCGAAAGAACCGCACTGATAAAATCCAGGACATAATCGTCAAAGTGTGGGATTGTGGGTTTATGGTACCCAATCATGAGTTGCGGTTCCGCATCGAACTCGACTTCCACACGCCGTTCACCTTCCTGTGGAAGTTCATCGGTTGTGACTTCCGGCGGGAGCGGCTGGGACGGGATATCGCCGAAGTGTTTATCAATAAGGGAGATGGTATCATCTATGTCTATATTCCCCACAATTACCATGACAGAGTTATTTGGGGCGTAATGGATGCGGAAAAATTCTTCTGCTTTCCGCCGATTTAACATCGCGATATCCGAAGGCCACCCGATAATCGGTATGCCGTAAGGGTGAGCAGTAAAGGCAGCAGCCATAAACTGTTCATAGAGTTTACCACCCGGTCGGGTGTCAACACGCATCCGACGTTCCTCTTTGACGGCTTCGCGTTCGACATAAAATTCACGGAGGACAGCGTTTTTAATCCGATCAGACTCAAGTGTTGCCCACAACTCTAATTTATTAGACGGCAATTCAACCGTATAAATAGTATAATCAACAGAGGTGCCAGCGTTGAATCCGGTACTCCCGTGTTGCGTGTAGATTTCGGTATATTCGCCGGTAACGATCCACTCCTTGGCGAGTTCCTGTTGCGCTTTAAGTGCTTCTTCTAATTCGGTTATTTTGTCAGCATCCGCCCTGGAGCCTTTTGCCCGCTCCATGTCGAGTGCATCACCTATCCGATCGATTTCGGCGAGTACGACCTTCTCTTTTTCGTAGTCTTTTGTGCCGATTGTTTTGGTGCCTTTGAACAGCATGTGTTCGAGCATGTGCGCGATACCGCGTGAATCATCTGATTCATCAACGGAGCCCGCTTTAAAGAGGATGTAAGGCGCGACGGTAGGAGAGGTGTCGCGTTTAATCATCAACAACTTCAGACCGTTGGGAAAGATGTGCTCCACTACACGGTCTGAGAGATCCTGTGCTGATGCTATCCCTTGTATAGCAAGGAGGAATAGAATCAACAGATGACGTATCTGTTTCATTCTTCATTTGCGGCACCTCTACGCTTAGAGGACCCGGTATAGGGCAATGCCGCTTCCTTTCTGTTTAGAACCCACAGTCAACAACTGAGGGGATTGGCATGTTAATATAGATTTAAATTGAAAATGGAAATTATAATAGAAAAGGGGAAAGGAGCCTCAAGTAGAGATACGAGACTCCCTTCAGATTTTATCCCTTCTCAAGATCACCGAGTAACCCGACGAGCGCAAATCTGACGTGAGACGAGAGTGCTGAGTTCTCTGCGCGAAGGTCTGCACCTTCTTCGTCCGGGTACATGACGTGTGCCGCAACCGCACGCTTGACCCAACGTTCTGCCCTGTCATCGTAAGGAATGTATTTTTCTTTAGGTGCCGTGCACGCCGGACACTCTTCTGGCGGACTATCTGCTTCTTTCCACAAATAGCCACAAGCTACACAAACAAACATGGCAAAGTCCTTTCTCTGTTCCTCAAGAAGACCATATTTTAATAACAAGTTACCAAAATCATTAATCTTCGGGAGATCGAATTTAAGGTTATGGAATTACAATCAACTATTGCATTTTAGCAGATTACATTTTGAGATACAAGTCTTAAATTCCGTGGTCTTATTCGAGTCCCTAAGCCGCTTTCAAACTGACTGCTCCGCTGACTGATCTTTCAGTTCAGTGATCTGATCACGTAAGGTGGCGGCTTCCTCATAATCGAGATCCAACGCCGCTTTACGCATGCGTCGCGTCAAGTCCGTAATGAGTGCTTCAATGTCTTGCGGTTCAATGGTTTCTGGAACGATAGCAGGCTTGTCAGATTTTTCGGTCTTATACGCTTCAGATGATTCAGCGATGAGTTCCTGAATAGCCTTTTCAATCGTTGCAGGTGTGATGTTGTTATCGGTATTATATTGAAGTTGAATCTCACGGCGTCGCCGTGTTTCCTTGATTGCTTCCGCCATCGCTTCTGTGATGTCATCTCCGTATAAGAGGACTTCACCGTCAACGTTCCGTGCCGCACGTCCAGAGGTTTGGACAAGAGACCGGACAGAACGAAGGAAACCCGGTCGGTCAGCGTCAAGGATTGCGACAAGAGACACTTCAGGAAGGTCAAGCCCTTCGCGAAGTAGGTTGATACCGACCAGCACATCAAAAACGCCTTCGCGGAGTTCACGTAGAATACGGGCGCGGTCGAACACGTCAATCTCAGAATGCATATAGTCAGCACGGACACCCGCCTCAGTCAAATACTCGGTTAAGTCTTCCGCCATCCGTTTGGTAAGCGTCGTGACGAGGACGCGTTGTTTGCTCCTGACGCGCTCTTGAATCTTACCGATGAGATGGTCTATTTGCCCTCTCACTGGATGTATCGTAATCTCGGGATCAATAAGTCCAGTAGGACGGATAATCTGCTCGACGATCTGCGCACTGTTATCCATTTCATAAGGACCAGGGGTCGCGGAGACAAAGACAACTTGATTGACCCGTGCTTCCACCTCATCAAACCGAAGCGGACGATTATCCAAAGCCGAGGGCAAACGGAAACCATATTCAACAAGCGTCTGCTTTCGGGACCGGTCACCACGATACATGCCTCGCAGTTGCGGAATCGTTACATGGGACTCATCAATAAAGAGAAGAAAATCGTCGGGGAAGTAGTGCATCAGGCAATACGGCGGGTCCCCCGGCTGCAAGCCTGAGAGATGTCGTGAGTAGTTTTCAATACCCGAGCAGTAACCCACCTCCCGCAACATTTCCAGGTCAAAGCGGGTTCGCTGCTCGATACGTTGCGCTTCCAACAATTTGTTCTCTTTCTCAAAAGTCAGAATGCGGTCTTGGAGTTCAAGTTCAATATTAATTAATGCCTGATCGAAGATTTCACCATCGGTCATGAAATGCTTGGCGGGATAAATCTCAAGAAAATCCCGCTGTGCCAACACTTCTCCAGTTGTCGTATCAATTTCGTTAATGCGATCAACTTCGTCGCCAAAAAGTTCAATACGATAGGCGTTCTCACTATAAGCAGGAAAGACCTCAACGACATCACCGCGAGCGCGGAAGACACCTTGCCAAAACTCAACATCGTTCCGAACGTATTGAATATCGACTAAAGCGCGGAGGAGCGCGTCGCGCCGAACGACATCCCCAACAGCTACCTGAACCCTCTGATTCTCAAATTCATCTGGGGAACCGAGACCATATAGACAGGAAACACTCGCGACCACGATCACATCACGACGTGATATTAAGGACGCCGTTGAGGCAAGCCGCATCCGTGTAATTTCTTCGTTAATACGGACGTCCTTTTCAATAAAGGTATCCGTGGATGGGATGTATGCTTCAGGTTGATAGTACTCGTAGTCGCTGACGAAATAGTGGACGGCATTATTTGGGAAAAATGTCCGGAATTCGTTGTAAAGTTGTGCGGCGAGGGTCTTATTGGGTGAGATGACGAGCGTCGGCAGTTGGACGTTCTGAATGACATTCGCCATCGTGTAGGTTTTTCCTGAACCCGTCACGCCGAGGAGGGTCTGTGCTTTGTCTCCACGTTGGAGTCCTTCAGTGAGTTGGTCAATGGCTTGTGGTTGATCGCCTTGGGGTGAAAAGTCTGAGATTAGTTCAAATTGCGGGTTATCCAGTTCAGGAACCTCATCTTCTAACTCATCAATCTTGGTTAGCAATTCCCAATTCTCTCTCATCTTGGCTTCTCGCTCCTTGTCCAATTTTCGATCGCATGCAATGTGGGGTTGCCGGTGGTGGTCTACATCAAGACTACAAGGAATTTGTAGGGTTTATGTTGTGTTTTGTGTCTTATATAGTATACCACATCACATCCAAAATGTGTAGAGAGATTTGTGCTAACTGAGGGCTATTTAGTTTTAAGTTTTTTGTCTGAAGAAACCCCCTAAAGAATCAGAATCGGAATCAACGGTATGAATGCCTTATGGCATTCCCCGGGTATGCAGCCCGTGTGGGAAACCTCCCCGCCCCTTATCAGGGGACTTTCCGTATTTTTTATCGAAAAACTAAATGCCCCTGGTGCTAACTAATGGAGTGTACAAAGTTTCCCAGGTTCCTGTCCTTCAATAAACGGCTCGATGCTAATGTTCTCCTCTGGACATCTACCGATCTTTTTGAGGAGTCCGCTTTTTTTATCAACCTCTCGAAAAACAATACCTTTCGGAACAGGGAACGGCTTTTCTGGACCTCGAGCGGCGTCAATCATAAATTGTGCCCAGATCGGTAGTGCTGCCTTGGCACCTTCTTGATTGTAGTTCCGGCGCGTTGACCGATTCTTATCGAATCCGACCCAAACACCGACAACAAGGTCTGTGGTATAACCGACAAACCAAGCATCTACATTCTCATTGGTCGTACCTGTTTTACCTGCTGCCGGTCGAGTCAGTCCCATCCGTCCCGCACGTCTACCGGTTCCATCCTGAACCACACTCTCCAGAAACGAGGTAATCTGATATGCGATCTTTTCATCTAAGACATGGGTCCGCTCATCCTGGCGGTTATCAGAAGTATAAATAGTTTTCCCTGCCGCGTCCAGCACGTATTGAATATGCACCGGTTTCGTCTGGACACCGCCGTTTGCGAAGATACCATACGCCGAGGTTAGCTCAAGGACTGTGACACCAGACGAACCTAAAGAGAGAGCCGGCACCGGATCTAATGGGCTTTTGATGCCCATTCTCTCGCTCAAATCCACAACGCGATTTAGCCCTTCCCATTTCCCGTTTTCAGCTATCGGTGTCTCCAACATCGCTTTTGCTGTAGGTACGTTAATGGAACTTCTGAGGACATCGCGTACGGTAACTTTGCCCTTAAAAAATTTACTATAATTCCGAGGATACCATATTGGCTGTCCGGGAAAAGGAAGTATGCCCCATTCCTCATCAACAATAATCGTTGTGGGTGTCACAATTGCTGGATCTTCTAACAACGCAGCAAAAACGATAGGCTTAAATGCGGAACCGGGCTGTCGTCTTGCGGTACCGATAGCTCGATTATAGAAATTAATCTTATCCCCTGTGATGTTGTAATTCCTACCCCCGACCATTGCTTTAATGTGTCCCGTCTTTGGCTCATAAGCAATCAGTGCCGCCTGCAAGTAATCATTGATCGGATCAATGCCGTATGGATTCCGCTTATTGGCATCGTAATCGGGTAAACGCCGTCCCCCGTATGTTTTATCCATCACGCGGAGATGTTTTGCGACCTCTCTTTCCGCAACGGCTTGCATCGACATATCTATCGTGGTGTAAACCTTCAACCCGCCACTGTACAAATTATCTTTGAGTTCAGACAGTCGAATGAGCTCTGCATGCACGTAGTCAAGAAAGTGTCCAGCCGCTTTCAGTGCTGTTCTTGTCCCTTTTCTGGGCAGATTTTGGGGGAGGAGAGGGGCATCCCGGCTTGTCCGCCACTCGGATTCAGTGGTGATATAAGCCTGCTCAAACATCTGGTCGAGTACGATATTTCGTCGATTTAGTGCTCTTTCCGGGTTGGAAAAAGGTGAAAAAGCGTAGGGACCTTTCGGGAGTGCGGCGAGTAATGCACACTCGTGATAGTCCAATTCCGAAACCTCTTTTCCGAAATATCCGAGTGCTGCTTGTTGAACGCCGTGGTACGTTTTCCCGCCGTACCTCGACCGACCTAAATCAACGTGGTTCAGATAGCGTTCAAAAATCTCATCTTTAGAGAAAGCTTTCTCAATTTTCACAGCGAGGAGTATCTCTCTCGCCTTCCGAATCACGTTTCTGTCGGATCGCTGGTCGAAAAGATAGATATTTCGCGCTAATTGTTGGGTCAGTGTGCTAGTGCCAGCCAAGCGACTGCCGTGCAACAGATTGTTTTTAAATGCACCCGCGAGACGTATCAGGTCAATGCCCCAATGTTCAGAAAATCGCCGATCCTCAATAGCAGTGAATGCCCCAGTGAGCTTATCAGGCATTTGCAGGAGCGGAATCAGGCGACGCGTGGAACCTTCATCATCTGCAAACTCACCGATTTTCTCCGGCTCAAGATAGAAATTATGGCGCACAGAATTATCCGTATTCCGAATGGCGGCAATTTTTCCATCCTTCACTGAAATCCGAACGTTGCCTGCCTTCACATCGAGGTTCGGATATTCAAAATCCCGCAGATGGATTTGAACGGTTCCATCCTTTGCCACTGCGTACTCTCCTGGAGCACTTAATCTTGGAATAAGTTCCGCAACCTTCTTGTATTCCAAACGCTCTAATTTATCGATCAAAAACGCTATTTTGTCAGTTCCCTGTACTTCGCAGACTGCAGAGTATACCTCCAGATGCTGTCGCCATGTCTGGATATCAGCATCGTATTCGAGGCGATACAGGTCAATATCGCGGACATCTTCCCAACAGGCGATCAACATGCCGCCTGCAAACCCGATGGCAGCAAAAATTGACAGAAACACGCATATACCCGCAATCCAAAATAGCGTTAACACTGCCTGAAAAATATGATATAAGAATCGAAGCATTTCTTTTCGCCCCCTGCGTAATACTCAACGAAGAGATTCAAGGGTCGCGGTTGGAATTCACGGCGTTCTATCTACATTCGTTTTCCGAACTCGCTTAATCGTACATCCGACGGCTCTTGTCTTTTTGGATGACTTTGGAAGATCTTTCCCAGTGATTACTAAATCCAAAGCGTCTCGAAGGTAGTGTTTCGTAGGTTCCTTCGGACTGTTGTCAAACGCGCCTGCGTAGCACAGGACCCGTTCAGTGTCGAGAAGAAAGACCTCTGGTGTTCTCCTCGCTCCGAAATAATCAGCAATTTTGTTCTCCATGTCTTTTAGCACATGAAATTCAAAGCCGTACTTCTCATTGTATTCCGCAATCTCTTCGACTTTCTCTTGTTTATTTGAATTTATCCCGATAAATTGCACGTTCTTTTCATCATAAGCCTTGACTAAGGCAACGATTCGCTCTGCATAGTCTGTTGCTATCGGACATTGCGTAGCGAGAAACAGAACGACTGTGGCAGGTTTCTCTTCACTGAGTTCGTACAGCGCATGAGAGGTGCCATTGGCATCCTTGAGCGTAAAGTCCTTGACGATAGTGTCAAGTTCAACCTTCTCTGTCTTATCTTTCGCAAACCCTATACCGATAGCCCCGACAATGGAAGCAATTATTAAAACGGTAAGGGCGTGTTTAGCGATAAAACGTGCAAAACAATTGAGACTTGGCATTTTTCAAATTCTTCCTTTAATCCTTCAATTAAGACGTTAAGAGTTCTATTCGGTTTCAATTCTCGAATGACTCACCAATTTCAGGACAAATGACTCACCAATTTCAATACAAAAAATAAAAAATTAATTTTTTTCTTGCATATTTAAACTGAATATAGCATAATATATAAATATAAACTAATGTTTTCTATACGAGGTAGAGGAGAGAGACCCATGGCAAAAAACTTGACAGGTAGACAACGCGAGATTTTCACCTATATTCAGGCGCGTATCAAAGAAGGCTACCCACCGACGATTCGCGAGATAGGTCGCCAATTTGGCTTTTCTGAAAAGGCGGCACACGACCATCTCAATGCACTCGAGAAAAAAAGGTATATTAGCCGGGAAGATGGTAAACCGCGCGCAATTTCGATTTTGAAAGAGGCAGACCCCAAACTTGAAACCAGCAAATGGCTGGAAGGACAGAACGCAAACTTGGCTTTGGCGGAAGTACCACGGAATGTTACAGAGATTCCGATCTTTGGACGCGTCGCAGCAGGTGAGCCCCTCCTCGCATCGCAGAATATTGAAGGGACACTTCCAATGCCGACGCGCATGCTTAACAACTACGAGTGCTTTGCACTCCGCATCATCGGATCGAGCATGATCGGTGTCGGAATTCTGGATGGTGATTTTGTCATTGTTAGAAGACAATCAAATGCCGATCCAGGTGATATTGTCGTTGCGCTGGTTGAGGACGAAGCAACGGTAAAACGCTTCTTTATTGATGGCGACCAAGTCCGGCTGCAACCGGAAAATCCGGCGATTGAACCGAACATCTTTGATGTCAAAGATGTAATGATACTCGGCAAAGTCATCGGGCTTCATCGAGAAATATAGCAACGTCCTGTATCCCAACACCGCAATCCAATGGGCAGAGCGAAATGTCTGCCCATTACCGCCTTAAAAATTTATTTTCCCTCCAGAAAACCGGTCAATTCGTGCAGATGAGAAAGCTGGACATCCACCATCGAAGGATCTGGACACGGTTTCATCTGATCTCCGACAAGCCACGCAGTCCACATACCAGCATTCTTACCGCCAACCATATCTGCGGCGTAACTATCCCCAACGTAGATAGCGTGACTCGGCATAACACCTAATTCCGACAAAGCCGCTTCAAATATGCGAGCGTCCGGTTTCGCTATCCCCAAAACTGTCGAATCTATAATCACCTCAAGCAACGGCGATAGTCCATATTCATCACACCAACCGCTGGCATTCCCAAAGTTATTACTAATCACAGCGAGTTGATAAGTGTCGTGTAGTGTTTCGAGCCATTGCCGATTTTCTGCGAGGCTTTTAGCGGCACCCTCGCAGAACCAATCAACGTACTCATCTTTCATTTTCTCACTCAACCCCAACCGCTTATAAATTCCCGCTGCAATCGCCTCAGCAGTCTCCCGCAAATTACAACGCGCAGCATATTCAGAGGCAACTGCTCCGACCGGCAACATCGAACCATCTTGATGAAACCACTCATCTGAAGCATCTCCGAATGCGAATTCTGTTATTGCCGCCCTATCTGCCTTATCGAACGCTTCACGCGTAATCTCAGGATGCCGTTCTTGGATAAAGTAATACGTTCGTTCCAACCAATGGATACCGTTTCCATCTAAAGTTCCGCCAAAATCGAATACCAATGCGCGGATATCCCTCATTCACTCTTCCCTCTATATTATTTTAATGTTTAATATTTTAAACGCTGCAATCCTTCTAATACAACTTTACTTCAATTGCTTTTACGACTTCATCTATTCCGATTTCCTGCATGCAAAGATATGGTGTGTCTTGTAAATGACACGACCGCTTATAACACGGACGACACGAGACCGGTTTCTCAGTGACTGTATGCCCACTACCGTAAGGACGATGGCGTATCGGATCTGTCGGACCGAAAAGGGCTACGGTCGGTGTACCAACTGCCGCAGCGATGTGCATAGGACCGCTATCACAGGTTAAGCACACCTCACACTTTTCTAACAGCGCACCAAGCTGCAGAATTGATGTCTTTCCAACAAGATTAATTGTCGGAAGCGAAGCAGGCAATGCTTCCGCGAGTATCTGTTCCGTGGGTGAACCGATTAATACGACCTTCGTCCCTTGTGCGAGGCATGTAATTTGTTGGATAACCTCAGCAAAATTTTCGACCTTCCACCGTTTTGTGGGCCACGTTGTTCCTAAGTTAATAGCGATAAGCCGATCGTCACGTGAAACGCCTTCGGCACGCAAGAGGTTTTCAACGAACTGCCGGTCAGCATCCGTATGCCAAAACTCCAAACCATCCGCAGCAGTATCAATATCCAGTAGGTGCAGCACCCGTAGATACCGGTGTACCTCATGGACGTTCGTATCATCCGCACAAGATTTCGTTAGCAACATACCGCGCCCACTGACGTTCGTACCAATGCGAATCGGAATTCGTGCGAGGAACGGTAGCAGCGCGTTCCGGAATGAGGTAGGATGCAACACGACGACAAGGTCAAAAGATCTATCCCGTATCTGATGTACCAACTTCGTGAGCGATCGAAAGCGTCCTTCTGTTTTCTCATCAACGATGCAGGCGTCAACATAAGGGTGCGATTCCATTAAATCTGCGACGAGCGGACGCAATAGAAGTTCCAGACGGGATTCAGGATATGCCTGCTTTAGGGCGCGCAACGCAGGGGTTAGCAGCACCATATCACCGATCCAGCCACCTGTCTGGCACACCAGAATGTTTTGCATCACAACACCCGTGAAAACACCAAGACGTATCGTCTTAGAAAAAGAACGGGTTCGACCAAGCTTTCTTACCAGTTTCGTCTGTTACTTCAACCCGAACGTATTTCGCACCATTCGGAACGCTATATGTCGCCTCGGTCAAAAGTTCACCCGCTGAGGGCAGAATTCGGCGACCGCGACTGCATTCGGCTTTAAAAACAATGGATTGCGCCGGGGAGCACTTAACCGTTACCTCTCCGCCATCTAACGCCATATCCTCAATTTCGGGTCCGAGTGTCGAATAGAACGCACCCGTTCGGAGTGCTTCCATGATACTTTCAATCGTCAGATCCTGTGCCTTTACCATAATCCATCCGTGGAAGCAGTCGTGTTCAGTACCGTGTGCATCGTCAGAAGCGATACCGAGAACAGGTCCCCCTCTATCCAGTAAATCATCCCATGCCTGCTCCGAGAAACCTTTTCCGATGCCCATACAGGTGTCATTGTAGACCTCAATAGCGAAATAACCCTGTAATGGCAGATAATCTGTAATCGTATGTCCGGACCAATACGGATGACACAAAACGGCTTCACCGCCTTGTGCTTTAATTTCATCAAGCACCGCGTTCGGATGCATCTTGGCACAATTCAGTGTCTCATGAATATTGATAGCGACAAAGTGATACGTCGCACCACCGTAGGGGTTTGATGGATGCACTTCGCTTCCTGATATTGCCAAAAAATCTGATGTACTGTAAGCACTTACATCGTTAACCTTACGGTGATCTGTTAGCACGAGGAAATCGTATCCTGCTTCACGATACGCGCCGAACCGCTCCGACATCGGAAGCTGACCATCGGACTCAGTGCTGTGGCTATGCGTATTTCCTCGATACCATTGTCCTGGCTGCTGGAAAGGGTTAGCGTTATACATGGGTAACTCCTTATTCTGTGATAATGTTTCAAGTCTTAGGAGATGAGGCATAAATCTATGGACGGACTTTGCATATCCATGTTTATTTTAGCATGTCTACGAGCCGTTTGTCAATTTTTTAGTGTCAGTTATCAGTGGTCAGTAGAGGCTAAATTCGTCAGTTACCCCGCGCTAAAGCATCGGGGCTTGTAAAAGATTATCCCCAACAAGCCTGATGTAGCAAAGGATTTCTCGTTTCACAGAGGATGGTATCCCATATCTCTCCACGAAGGGCGCAAGCCGCCCTGTGTAAGATGTTTAGAGCCGCATTGTGGTCGCGGTCAAGTTTCAAACCACACGATGGACAATGGAACAGACGTTCAGACAACTTCAGTTTCACAGGCGATTTCTGACAGCACTCGGAACACGTTTGACTTGTGTAGTGGGGTGGCACTTGATGGAAATGTTTACCATCGCGTTTGGCTACCCAATGGCACCACTCGAAGAACATGCCCCAAGACGCGTCAGAAATAGACTTGGCAAGATGTCGGTTCTTTACCATGTTGACGGACCTGAGTTTCTCGGCGACAACTGCCTCAAAATCTTTGTGGTGAAAAAGCTTATAGACGATTTTGGCAATAAAGTCAAGGCGTTGGCATACCACAATATCATGTTGTTTTGCCAATGCATCTTTCGCCTTGTACCATCTTCGGCTTTGGTAGTGTTTACGCGACAAATCCCGCTGAAGTTTCGCAAGTTTGCGTTCCGCTTGGCGATAAAAGCGAGGATTCTCCTCTTTTTCGCCTTCAGAGGTCGTCAGAAAGTCGTGTGTGCCAACGTCTACACCACACGCAGATCTCGGGACACAGGGAAGCGTGTCAGGCACTTCGCAAACGATAAAGACATACCAGCCCCGCGCCGTCTTTTTCAGCGTGACTTCTTTCGGGTCTCCACGAAGCGGACGGTGCTGACGGATCTTGACTTCACCGAGTTTCGGCACTTTCAAACGGTTATACCGAGTGCCTGTTTCGCGAATCGGATTTTGGCGGACACGGTCACCGGTCTTGAGTTTATATTTTCGCAGTTCCCACGTCAACGAACGGACAGAACACTTGAACTTCGGATACCCCTTTTTCTCCGCACGTTCCCGGCAACGGCGTTGAAAATGCTCATGGGCAGCGTTGACGCGTTTGAGAGTGGAAACCTGCATATCTTGGGGATGTTCACAATAGTGAGAAGTGGTCGCGCGAAGGTCCTTCAGATGGTGGATCTGGTCATACATCGACACAGACTTGCGACCATACTCCCACATCTGATTCCGCATCTGGAGCATATAGTTCTGCAACTGCTTCTGGTGGCGCATCTCCGCAAAGAGCCACTGCTCCTCTGTTTTCGTAGGTTTTGCACGATATTTAAACGTTTGTTTCATGGTCTATCACGTATCACGCCTTTAACCCCTGACAAGTGGGTAGGCAGACACGCAACCTTGCGGTTACGCTTGTCATGTCTGCCAACGTGATACATCTATTAAACCACAATTTGATTAAAATGTCAAGTGTTTTTTCAAAAAACGCTATGGCCTAATACACGAGGGCGGATTTTCCTCCCCCGACTGAAGTCAGGGGGTTTCCAATCCGTAAACTTTGATGAAAGAAACAACACTGTTTCCTATAAGTAGCCACTTGGGTTACCTTAGAAAAAGAACGGGTTTGACCAAGCTTTTTTTCCGCTTACATCCGTTATCTCAACTCGAACGTATTTCGCGCCGTTCGGAACGCTGTATATTGCTTCGGTCAAGAGTTCACCTTCCGTTGGGAGGATTCGCCTACCGCGACTGCATTCCGCTTTAAAGACAATGGATTGCGCCGGGGAGCACTTAACCGTTACCTCTCCGCCATCTAACGCCATATCCTCAATTTCGGGTCCGAGTGTAGAATAAAACGCGCCCGTGCGGAGTGCCTCCATGATACTCTCAATCGTCAGATCCTGTGCCTTTACCATAATCCAGCCATGAAAACAGTCATCTTCGGTTCCGTGTGAATCATCAGCAGCGATGCCAAGAACAGGTCCACCCCTATCCAACAAATCATCCCATGCTTGTTCTGAAAACGCTTTGCCGATTTCCATACAGCTGTCATTATAGACCTCAATCGCGAAATAATTCCGCAATGGCAGATAGTCCGTAATCGTATGCCCGGACCAATATGGATGACATAAAACGGCTTCACCCCCTTGTGCTTTAATCTCATCAAGCACCGCGTTCGGGTGCATCTTTGCACAATTCAGTGTCTCATGAATATTAATAGCAACAAAGTGATACGTCGCACCACCGTAGGGATTCGATGGATGCACTTCGCTTCCTGGTATTGCCAGAAAGTCTGACGTGCTATAAGCACTTACATCGTTCACCTTACGGTGATCTGTGAGTACAAGAAAATCGTATCCTGCTTCGCGATATGCTCCGAACCGCTCCGACATCGGAAGCTGTCCATCGGATTCCGTGCTATGGCTATGTGTATTCCCTCGGTACCACTGTCCGGGTTGGAGGAAAGGATTTGCATTATACATGGGTAACCCCTCGTTCCGTGATGATGTGTTTAAGTCTTTAGAAATGACGCATTAATCCATTGGACGTATGTTACGCGCCATATCTATTTTAGCATATCTATTTTAGTATGGCTATAGTCTGTATGTCAATTTTAGGGTCATTTAGTTTTAAAAATTATTTTTCAGTAAGTTCAGTGCTTTCTTAGGATGTGCGGCAAAATATCGCATTGTTTTGCTGATCGCCTCATGTCCAGCCAGTCGCAATATAGAGACTGCGGTGTTGCGTAATGCCGCCATGACGGCAGGAATCGCGCCGGATCGAACCTGTGATGCGTCCTCGCCGAGGACGACATCCCGGACGTAATGCGACTTATTCTCAATCGTCCAATGTCCACGGCGTAAGGTGAGCAAGTCCGCCGCCGAAGCTTTTGTAGGTTTTAGACTCGTGATGCCATAGTGCGTCTGAAGTGAGACTTCGCCTGTCCGTAGGTTTTTGCGTTGATAGGTATACTCAAAGACTTGCGAGACGCCGGGCCAGCGCACATATGCGTTGAGAGCGGTGCTTGAGGTTAATCGGCGCGTTTCGAGGCGTCCATGTGCTTTATCAAGGGTCTGAACCGTATCGAGCGTTTCCTGCCAGTCTTGATGTTCTGCCTGAAGCTGTTGATATGCCGAAACCCGCAAAGTTTTAGCGTCGGGAGGACGTTGAAACAAGCGTTTGATCGCCTCAAACATATCTTTCTGATTCTCCTTGACGGGTAAAACGTAATCGCCTCCTGACGCTAAAACGGACTCACAAAAACTTCGGTGGGTCAACAAGGCATCGGACCGACACGACTTTCTGAGAAACATCAAAAGATTTGAGAATCTCCAGCGAGGTCGGCAGTTCGTGAGTCTTGGCAGACATCGCTTTTTGAGTCAGGGTAATGCCAAGCTCATGACAGACGACAGACAGTAAGTGGGTTATCTTGGCATCCTGTTTTTTACTGCCCCGTAAGGTCTTGCCATCTATGGCGACAGCTGTCAGGCAGCCTTGACCTTTCGAGTGGAAGTCCTCAAGTGCCGCAGTTGCCCAGCGTCTCAGGATTGACTCTAAGGCATCAAGGTCTAAGCGATGAAAAAGATTATATAGTGTCGCGGCACACGGGGTTTGCTTATGTCGAAAGCCGAGGGCTTTTCTCAGATGCTTATAGGTCCGTCCGTATTCAGCAATCGCAGCATAACTGCGATACCCAGACATCATCGCAATGATGGCGAGGGCGAGGATCGCCGGTAGCGGGTGGCGTTTGCCTTTTTCCTTGCGTGGGTCTGGCAATGTTGCTAACATATCAAGCAAGTGGCGAGAAGGTTTTCTCGTCATGATCTTCACCTCAATGTTGTGGTAAACGTTTAAGGTGAAGCATAGCATGTATGACGTGAAAACTCACGTCATACATGCATACAGAAAAAAGTAACTCATCCAAAAAACTTAAAACTAAATGACCCTATGTCAATTTTTACTTGTCGGTAGGCAGGGGCATTTAGTTTTCCGAAATTATTGAGTTTCGGTCATCAGGGATCCGCGTCCCTCCTCTGTAGGAGGGCACTCCGATTCCCGACTTTCCGCAGAAATTTGACAAAAAACCCTAAAACTGAATAGCCTTGGCTACAAAAAATAAAACATTGACAATATTACGCGGTTGTGATATAATTTTGCAAGTACAAGAGACACAAACTTATGGAACAAGAATATGAAACTCGGATCTTCACATCTCTTTTTCCCAGGAGAAAACCGTTATGAAATCCTACAGGCAAATCGTTGAGGAAGCGAAAACAGAAATACCAGAAGTAACTGTTGATGAAGTGAAAGATGAGCAGGACAAAGACAGCGATTTCGTGCTACTCGATGTGCGCGACGAAGATGAATATCGCGCCGGCTATATCCCGAACGCCGTCCATGTTACGCGGGGAATGCTGGAATTCTCGGTTGAGAACTACATTCCCGATCGAAACCAAAAGGTTATCATCTATTGTGCAGCAGGACTCCGTTCTCTCCTTGCTGCGAAATCCCTACGCGAAATGGGTTACACCGATACCATCTCTCTTGCGGGTGGATATCGCGATTGGATGGCGGCGGGTTACCCAACGGCACAAGATAAACCGATGAGCCATGAGCAACTGGATCGTTACAGTCGTCACTTTATGCTCACTGAGGTTGGAGAACAGGGACAAGCGAAACTCCTGGATGCCAAAGTCTTAATGGTCGGTGCTGGCGGCTTAGGCTCTCCCGCGGGTGTGTATCTCGGTGCTGCTGGGGTTGGACATCTCGGGATTATCGATTCCGATGTTGTGGAGTTAAGCAACCTCCAACGCCAGATACTCCACCGCACAGAATCGGTCGGCACACCGAAAGTTCAATCCGCAACAACAACGATCAAGTCACTGAACCCAGATATCGACATCACACCGTATAATCTCCGTTTGACCGCCGATAACGTCGAAGAAATCTTCTCGGAATACGACCTGATTGTTGACGGATGCGATAACTTTGCGACCCGTTATCTCGTAAATGATGCCGCTGTGTTGATGAACAAGCCGGTTGTTCACGGCAGTATTTTCCAATTTGAGGGACAGGTAACGCTCTTTAAACCGCACGAGGGACCGTGCTACCGATGCATGTATCCGACACCGCCCCCACCGGGCATGGTGCCCAGCTGAAGCGAAGCCGGTGTCCTGGGCGTGCTCCCAGGCGTAATTGGTGTTATGATGGCAACCGAAGCGATTAAATACATTATCGGTATCGGTGAACCCCTTATCGGTCGGCTCATCCTATACGACGCACTCAGCATGACCTATCGCGAAATGAAAATCAACCGAGACGAAAACTGCCCACTTTGCGGGGATAATCCCGTCATTACGGAATTGATTGACGATTACGATGCCGCAGCGGAAAATCCTGATACCTTTGCCCCCGCGGCTGATTAACCCTTAGCACTCGATCGTGTGATCGAGACGACTCCGAGGAGAAACACGTATGCTACCTTGCCCTGATTGCAATAATCCTTTGACGCAGTTCCCGATTGAACAAGACGATGTAGACCTCGTCAGTTGTGACAGTTGTTACGGTGTATGGCTTGTCTATCCGGGGGACGATCTTGAGCGCGTAGATAATGTCACTTTTGATGAAATGGTTGAAGCGTACGGTACTGAGTATCCCATTGACGTTGATCCAAGTACAGTCGAACTTCCTGAGGAAGTTGAAGACGCATTGATGTAAGCGGATAATACATGCTGTTTTCTACTATAGTAGGAATAACTCTCTGATCTGGATACATCAAAAAATTTAGAAAAAAGTAGCATGTTTTTTGGAAATGTGCTATAATACCTTTAATCCACTCTTTTAAGGAGGTTGTTAATGCGAACTTTCATTTTATTAGCGATGCTCAGTCTCATTGTTACACCGGCATTCGCACAAAAATATATTAGTTGGGAAGCAGAAAACTTCAACGATTCAAACGGCACAAAATTTGAAGTCTTTGAAGTGCCGACCGATCACCCCGGCAACGCTGCTGAAGGTGTAGACGACTATACGGTCGCTGAAGCATCCGGCGGTAAGTACATCGGTTCACATAATGGTGTTACAAACGATGGTGGTGACTGGGTGAAATATGAATTCACAGTCGAAGCAGACGATTGGCACTTCTGGGGACGTGTCATCGCTCCGTCAGTCGGCGATAACTCTGTCTACTGGGTATTTGATGCCGCCGACGGTGATGTTGCCTCTACCAACGATGCCACCATGAACATCTGGGATTTCTTTGAAGCAGGGGAACTCCGGGTTAACTATACGACCGACTGGGTCTGGTTCCGATTGAATACGCGCGACGGTCCCTTTGAGGGAACTGAACTGGTCCAGCACGGTGATGATCCTGTCCCAGTGGAACTGGACGCAGGTGATCATACGCTACACATCGCGCACCGCGAAGACGGTACATACATCGACCAAATTTTCGCGACAACGGATGTCGAATTCGATCCAAATGAGACCGATCCGCAGACCGCTGTTGAAGCGCAAAATAAACTTACGACGACTTGGGGTTCGCTGAAAGCCGGATTCTAAGGTAAACAAACACTTAAAAGCACCCACTCGCTGGGTGCTTTTATTTTTAACAACAGGACTTACGCATGCTGCTATTCTGTAGCACATTCGCTTTCTTGATACTCATCGGCTGTTCGGTAACACCATCCGTGGCTGAAACGACACCCCTCTTCACAGACCAGACACAACCAGCAGGTATCCGTTTTAAACACACCAACGGCGCATCTGAAGAGAAATACCTACCCGAAACAATGGGATCCGGTGGACTCTTTTTTGACTACAACAAGGATGGGCACCTCGACATCTATCTCGTCAATAGCGGCACGCTCAGTTCCGCGTCCGAACCGCACAGACCTCCCAACGATATGAATGTCCTCTATCGCAATAAAGGCGATGGAACGTTTGTTGATGCTACAATAGAAGCAGGACTTCAACATAATCACGGTTACGGTATGGGATGTCTCGCGGCAGACTACGACAACGACGGTGATGCCGACCTTTACCTCACCAACTTCGGCAGAAATCAACTCTATCGGAACAATGGGAACGGCACCTTCACGGACGTTACCTCACACGCCGGAGTTGGGGACGGTAACTGGAGTGTTAGCGCGTCCTTCGGGGACTTTGACCTTGACGGATACCTTGACCTCTATGTAGCAAACTATTTGGATTACCAATTAGAGACCGCTCACGCTTGCTTTCTGGGAGGCGTTCATATCTATTGCGGTCCACATGAATATCCCGGCGCGCGTGATACACTTTATCGAAACAACGGCGATGGCACCTTCACCGACGTTACGACCCGTGCGATGCTTCACAACACCGGTAAAGGATTAGGGGTGCTCTTTACAGACTATAACAACGACGGCTATCCTGATATTTTCGTTGCTAACGATGCTGTTCCCGATTTTCTCTACCAGAACAATAAGGATGGAACATTCACAGACATCGCCACCACCGCGGGGGTTGCTTATAACTCGGAAGGACGTGCGACAGCAAGTATGGGGATCGCTGCCGGTGATTACGATAATGACGGCATTCAAGATCTCTTCGTTACGAACTTCTCTCTGGAAATTAACAGCCTTTTTCGCAATGATAATGATGGCTTTTATACGATGACCACCTTTGAAGCAGGACTCGCCGATCCAAGCTTCTCTAAACTCGGATTCGGCACTCAGTTCATTGATACAGATAACAATGGTACACTCGAGCTTTTTGTCGCAAATGGACACGTGTGGGACAACGTATCAGAGATTACGCCATCGCTCTCCTACAGGCAACAGTGCCAGATTTTTGGACGCACAGGAACAGGACAATTCACAGATCGGTCTGAGACAGCGGGTCAGTTTTTCAAACGTCCTATTGTCGCACGCGGTGTCGCTGTTGGTGATTATAACAACGATGGCGCGACAGATATTCTCGTCACCTGTTGTGGTGAACCCCCTATTTTGTTGCGAAACGATTCCCAAACCCAAAACTATGTGAAGATTCGGCTCGTCGGCACCGAAAGTAATCGCGATGGGGTCGGTGCGAAAGTGTGGGTTCGGACAGATGAAACAATACTGTTCAGGGAGGTAACGTGTGGTGGAAGTTACGCCTCTGGTAGCGAGCACACGCTTCTTTTCGGCATCGGTGCTCAAAAGACGATTCAATCCATTGAAGTAAAGTGGCAAAGTGGATACAGCCAAACACTTGATTTCGCAAATACTGAAAGCCCCTTAAATCAAACTATCTATATCAGTGAGGAGCGTTTGAATTAGATTTGTTCCTATGGCAATCAGCAGGCAGTTTCCATCAGCAATCCTGCAAATCTTCTAATCCAGTCCCCTGCCCCCTGATAAGGGGGATATAGGGGGTTATCCTGATTCAGACAACTTCCGAACCTTCGCACACTTTCCAACTTCATAACTTTTAACCGCCGACTCCTAATTGCTGAAACTGAATGCCTCTGCGAATTAAGTTGACATTCTTGATTTCCGCGCGTATAATAATAAAATGATTGTATCTGACGATAGAGGCGATTCGGAACGCCTCAATTTTATGAATTCTAATATGTGAGGATAATCGATTGGCTCAACAGAAAGCAACTAATATTACGTGGCACGATGCCACCGTCACGGCAGAAGATAGAGAAAAATTGCTGAATCAGAAAGGTTGTGTAATTTGGTTTACAGGTCTCTCCGGTTCAGGTAAATCGACATTAGCAAACGCAGTAGAGCAGGTATTGCATCAACAACAGCACCATACCTACGTCTTGGACGGCGATAACGTTCGCCATGGATTGAACAAGAACTTGGGGTTCTCACCTGAAGATCGCGAGGAAAACATCCGGCGTATCGGTGAAGTAGCGAAACTTTTTGCAGATGCCGGCACTATTGTTATGACAGCCTTCATCTCACCCTATCGCGCCGATAGGGATCAGGCAAGAGAATTGGTTACTGAAGGTAGATTCGTTGAAGTTTTCGTCGACTGTCCGCTTGAGATCTGTGAAGAGCGCGATACGAAAGGCTTATATAAAAAAGCACGCGCTGGAGAGATTAAGGAATTTACTGGCATCAGTGCACCTTACGAAGCACCCGTTGATCCAGAAATTACGGTAAACACAGCGGAGCTCTCACTTGAAGAATCCGCGTACGCCGTCGTCGCGTCTCTTGTGAAAGCCGGCTTAGTTCCGAGTGGAAATTAGACAATAAAAGAGACATTCGCTTCACACGAAAAGTGCCACGCAGAGAGGGAGACCTGAAAATGGAATCAGTTATCAGGAACTTCAATGAGAACGGGTTCGCCATCCTGCGCGGTGTTATGAAACCAGTAACACTTGAGATTGTTAGACATGAATGCGAAGTGTTAGTCACTGAACTGGCAGCGCGCCGGTATGCGGAAGGAAAACTGACGGACACTTATCCTGATGCCGCTTTTGAAACCCGCCTCATCCGGCTCTACGAAGACTATCCGGACGAAACCCCAACCATTTTTCGTTCGGAACTCCATCGGTCGGGTTTTTTTCACATGTTCGCTCACCCTACCCTCCTTGAACTCGCTGGTATCATCCTTGGTCCAGAGATCCGATTATACCCGAACTACTCGGTTCGCCCGAAGTTACCGGCGAACAAACGAACAGAAGTATTATGGCATCAAGATGCGGGTTATACTTCAAAAGAAGCGGATGTCTTACGAATGATGAATGTCTGGACGCCTTTAGTGCCAGTCAACCCTGAAAATGGGTGTATGGAATTCATCCCGGGGAGCCATAAGTGGGGTGTTGTACCACACGAACAGGACGAGTACTACCTGCGCATACACGATGACTATATCAAACCGGTTGAAGCGGATGCCGTCCGTATTGAGATTATGCCGGGGGATGTCGTGATTTTCAGTAATCTCCTGTTCCATCGTGGGCTACCGAACCGCGCTTCACACATCCGATGGAGTTTAGACTGGCGTTATCAAGATGCCAGACAACCGACGCTTCGGACGACCCAAGGGCATCTACTCCACTCACAAATTACGCCAGACGCCGTTGTTAAGGACGCAACAGTATGGGCACAACTTGAGTTTGCCTAAATTGGAAACAAGATCGCGAGTATCTTGGGACCATGAAACCCAAGTGCGTAGTCCGTAACGAGGTGGAGGGGTTTTTGCTTGGGTATTTCTTCAGATCTACGGAGAGGCGCGTTAGAGACCTAACCCTACTGACCGAACCGCAAGGTATAATTAAAAAATGAAACTAATTCAATTTCATCTACCGAATTTAGGCAAACGGGTTGGCATTGTCACCCGTGATGAAGAAGTGATCGATGTAACGAGCGAGGAATCCCCCGGTGTATTAGAGGTGTTAGAACTCGCTGACAGGGAACAGATAAGTATCGGTGTAATACTCGCCGACATCCAAGAGAAAGTCGCGACGCCCGCACCGATGCAACTCCGTTCACTTCCAGAGGCAGGAAACGAACCTGTCGAACCCGAAGGGCTTACGCTCAAGAAATTAGATGTCGCTCCCGACGAAAATGTCCCACATCTCTTATCCCCGATTGATTCCCCTGAAGTTTGGGGATGCGGAGTAACCTACAAACGGAGTGCGGACATGCGTGATGACGACAGCGAACAGGACATCTATAGCCGTGTTTATTTCGCCGATCGTCCGGAGATCTTCTTCAAAGCGACACCCTCACGATGCGTCGGACCTAACGGTTTTATTGGCATTCGGAGCGATTCTTCTCTGACAGCGACTGAACCAGAACTCGCCTATATTCTCGACAATAATGGAGAAATCATCGGATATACGCTTTGTAACGACGTATCCGCATGGGACATTGAACGCGACAATCCGCTCTATCTTCCGCAATCTAAAGTCTTCTACGGATGCTGTGCACTCGGTCCTATGTTTGTAACACCCTCCGAAGTAGACGATCCTTATAACTTGGACATGCAGTGCACCGTTCTTCGTAATGGAGACACCATCTATAAAGGCGATGTCAACACGTCTCAAATCAATTGGAAGTTTGAAGAGCTCACTGAGTTCCTGATGCGGGATAATCCGATTCCGTTCGGAACTGTTGTTTCAACAGGGACTGGTATCATCGTCCCGAACGATTTGCCGCTTGCTCCAGGTGATACTGTTCAGATAGAAATTGATGGATTCGGCACGTTGTCAAACCCCGTTAAGCAACTTTAGGAACCCGCATAACGTCTCGTATGAATAGGCGCGGGGCAAAATTACCAAAAGAAAGCAGCCTGCAACAACGGCGCAGGCGAATATGCAGAAAGGAATGTCAAAGCCTAAATCTACTTGATTGAACGCTTTGCGAATAATTAAAAAAATGAACACCGGAACTGAACCTTTCATCGGCATGCACAAAACGGAATTGGACACACCCGCGCTGCTGATCGATCTGGATAAGATGGAAACCAATATACAGACGATGGCGGACTATCTCAGCACGGTAGATACGCAGCTGAGACCTCACATGAAAACGCATAAAACACCAATCATCGCACATAAACAGATTGCAGCGGGTGCTATCGGCGTTACCTGTGCGAAACTCGGTGAGGCGGAAGCGGTCATCCACGCCGGTGTACGAGATGTCTTGATCGCCAACCAAATTGTCGGTTCACATAAGATTGCCCGCCTCATCAATCTCGCGAGGCACTCGGAAATTATGGTTGCCGTTGACAATCCTCAGAACGTGCAAGCCATCTCCGATGCTGCAGCCGCCAAAGGCGTAACCGTTAGGATGTTAATAGAAGTGAACGTTGGGATGGACCGATGTGGCGTTGAACCCGGCAAACCGACGTTGGAACTGGCAAACAAGATACGCCAAAGCCCAAACCTGAAGTTCGAGGGATTGATGGGGTATGAGGGGCATACCGTCGCGAAACCTGACCTAAAGGAACGGAAAGCAGGCGTGCAAGAAGCTATGCAACTTCTGATTGACGCGAAACAGTATGTCGAAAGACACGGTGTAGAAGTTGCTATTATGAGTGGCGGTGGCACAGGAACCTTTAACATCACAGGGAATATCTCCGAAATGACAGAGGTGCAGGCGGGTTCCTACATCTTCATGGATTCTACTTATCGAAACGTAGAAGGGGTCGGAGATCAGTTCGACTGCTCGTTGTCAGTTTTAGCAACCGTCGTGAGTCGTCCAGACCCAAACCGAATCATAGTGGATACAGGCTTAAAAGTGCTTGCGAAAGAATTCGGTATTCCACAGCCGATTGGTATAACGGGGGTGAAACTAACAGGACTCTCCGAGGAACACGGCAAAATAGAGGTATTTGATACGAATGTCTCCCTCACACCGGGAGATAAGCTTGAAATTTTACCGACGCATTGCTGTACGACGGTAAATCTCCACGACAGATATTACGGCATCCGCGACGGGATTGTCGAATCTGTGTGGGATATCGCCGCGAGAGGAAAAGCCCAGTAATGATTACAACAACCACCAATACAATTGAAGGTAGACGGATTCGCCAATATCTCGGACTTGTTACGGGTGAGGCTATCATGGGTGCGAATGTTATTAGCGACTTTATGGCGAGTATCACAGACTTCGTCGGTGGACGTTCAGACACTTATGAGAGCAAATACGCGGAAGCGCGTGAAACAGCCCTTCAAGAGATGGAAGAAGAAGCGCAGCGCAAAGGGGCAGACGCTGTCGTCGGTATCGATATTGACTATCAGGTACTCGGTGCCAATAACGGCATGCTCATGGTAACAGCGACTGGAACTGCTGTCAAAACCGAATGAACTTTCGTGGGAGGGGTTGTAACCCCGATTTCCTCTGGGATGCCCTGACGTCACAATCTTATCTGACACAAGGACATAGGAGAAAAATGCAATGAGAACATTCCCTTCTATATTTAGATTAAACACGCTTCGGAAATTGGGTTCCCTCTCCGCTTTGCTTGTTGCGAGTATCCTGATGCTGATCCAGTCTCCTGCTGAAGGATACATCGCGAAACGTTACACCATTAGACAAATCGTTGCGGAAAGCACAAATGTTGTATTCGGGACCGTCTCCGAGGTTAACGTCAAGCGGCGAACAGCGAAGGTTAAGGTCGAAGAAAACCTGAAAGGCACCAGCGAATTTCAGGAGATTCGGATTCGGTTCGATGTCTACAAGGGAGAAGCAGATCACAGAGACGAGATTATCCACTTCCTGAAAGAAGGCGAACCTATTATTGTCTTCTACCTGAAAAAGGGCGGACGCATTGACAGTCTCGCACATACAAGAGGGAGATGGTTCCAAACTCAGGTCACGGCGAAAAATAGGGAACGCACAGAGTGGGGGTGGTGGCTCTTTACACATTTTGAGAAATACCTCAACAGAGACAAGGTCTCAAAGCGAGAGTCAACGCCTGATTTTCAAGAAGAATTACGTAATTTACTCAGTGGAGACGCGCTTGAACTCCTGCTATTCAAAACGGATAGATATGACTCAGAACCTCGCGCGATCGCAGAACTCGATGCTGTAGCAGACTTCGGTTTTGTTTATCATTCGACGACTGATCGTAATTTACCGACACTCCGCGAAGCAGACATTCTATGGCTCGGTTTTCGCTCACTTTCCGAAGGGAGATACCGGCTTAACAAGAAACAAGAGAATCGGATCAAGGATTTCGTGAAAGACGGTGGTATTGTTATCGCCTCTGGACAGGATAGCGATGATGATCGTCCGTGTGGTAGCGGTTGGCTACCTGAACCGCTCATGGGTGTGGAAAGTTCAACTCGGAATGATTTCAAACCCACCTCTCAGGCAGGTGAACTCTTTAAGACTCCGAACCGTATCCGTTCAGGTCAGCTTTCACTTGATGATTCATGGAGGGGATGGAATGAGAAATACAAGATCCTCGCGACAACCAATAATGGTAAAGAGATCGTCGTCGCTCAGCTGAAACATGGCAAAGGGATGTACTTGGTCACTAACCTTCACAATCAGAGGGACTCTCAAGTCTCTAAGAACCGTCGAATGCTTGAGAATTTGGTGCATTTTGCCGTCCGGTTTTTGGAAACGTCTAAGTAGTGCCGGAGGTGCTTATCATGAGAAATGCGAAATCGAAACAAAGAGAATGGCTATTGGAAACCATCGGAAACCATCGGCGTTCAGTAAAGAGATTTTCGTTTAACAAAGGTTTCTTCTTGGCACCGATTGCCGACTACCGATTGCTGGCGGCTATTTTCTTTGTTTTCTTGGCTTCCGCAAGCCCCGCACACGCAGTTATTCCGCAGTTGCTTGGACCCCTCACGGCTTTGCTAAGCATCGTTCCACAGATTCTTGCTTTTGTTGGGGTCGCACTTATCACCGCGCTTGTGTTTGCACGGGACACGACCAAAATGTTTTTCTATAAGTTCCGCGACTTTGTAAGTGCCCATAAGGTCACGGCTTCTGTTCTGAGTGTGATTTTCCTCGTTGGATTTGGATGGGGGAGTTATCAACTCATTCTGACGGCAATAAATCCAATTGCAACATCCCCTGAAGCAAAGGTTCACAGATCGGAAATAAGAGGCAGGCATGCAAACAGGTCTTGGTCAACTTTCCGAGGCGGAAAAAGTCGTACTGGACATGTGGATACCCTCTCAGGACCAACAAGCAACACACCCGCATGGATTTTTAAAGATGAAGAGCCGATGGCGGTTGACTTCTCTTCGTCTCCAGCGATCGTTGGGAATCGCCTTTATATCGGTTCTACCCACGGTTCGGTCTTTTCATTAGGTGGTGCGACTTACTGTATTGACACGGAATCGCAGAAAATTCTCTGGCGGCATACTTCTCCGACCCCAATTTTTTCATCACCCGCGGTTGCTGGGGGTAGGGTCTACATCGGTGAGGGTTATCACCACGATAGCGATTGTCATCTCCGGTGCCTTGACGCACGCACGGGTGACCTCATCTGGTCATTCCAAACAACGAGCCATGTTGAGTCAACCCCTTTCATCAGTCAGGGGAAACTCTACTTCACAGCAGGTGCTGATGGGGTCTACTGTATTGATGCGTTAGAGGGAGAGCAAATTTGGCACTATCCAGCGGTTCACGCCGACATGTCCCCTGTTGTTCATAAGGACAAGGTTTATTTTGGCACAGGCTACGGGGATTATCGGATCTATGCTGTTGATGCCCAAACGGGGGCTGAGGCATGGTCGAAACAGATGCCGTATCCCGTGTGGGGAAGTCCCAGCGCAGAAGAGAATATTGTCTTTTTTGGGCTTGGAAGGGGTAATTTTTCGGACAGTGCCCCGATGCCCGCTGGTAAGGTTGTCGCGCTTGATGCGGAAACTGGCGACATCGTATGGGAATATGAGGCAGAAGATGCCGTCCTAACGGCAATCGCCCTCCAGAATGGTTACGTCACTTTCGGTTCACGCGATGGGTATGTCTATTCCCTCCAGTCAACAGATGGAAAAATCAACTGGAAAACAGATCTCGGCGGACCGGTTGTTTCTTCACCTGCTGTAACAATGGATACTGTCTATGCCGCGACGAAAAATGGGAACGTCTACTCACTTTCCGCTGATAATGGAAAAGTACAATGGGAATTTAATACGAGAATTATCAACCGAAACATAGAATTGTATTCATCACCCGCGGTTGCCAACGGCTTACTTTACATCGGTTCAAGTGACCGATATATTTTCTGCTTGGGTAGCGATGACATTGGTAAAATTATTGGGAATAGATGATTGAGGAGAAGAGAAATGAAAAAGTATGTTTTGATGGTAATAATGCTACTCGTTTTCGTCACAGACCCGATAGTATACGCGCAGTGGCGTAGTAAGACGCATGATGTTTACAACGCGCTTAGAATCCCACCGGGTGTTGACATTAAGGTGGGTGATTTCAGTGAGTACTGGGAAGGGGTCTTTGAAACCGTTAAAGGAACTGATGGCACGATTTTCTGTGGCGTCGAATATTCTGGGAATGTGTTTCAAGAGCACAATGGTGGGAAATGGAAAGGACCCGATGACCATCAAACCTGTTTCGCTATCCTCTGGAATCCTGAGGCAATTTATATCTCAATCGCCGTTGATGACGATGAACATGAACATGCCGCCGCTGCCGCATGGAATGGGGACGGTGCACAACTCGCCTTTGAAATGAGCGGCAAACGAAGTCCTGGTTTACCGATGTGGCTCTACAATGTAGGTTTAGATGATAAAGCAAAGGATATTCTGCCAGGGGCACTCAATGAGAATCCGGGGGGTAAAGGTATCGTTCCCGGCGACGACATCGCCATTGTCCGAAATGAGGCTGAAAAGGAAACCTACTATGAACTCAGATTCACAGCCGAAGAACTACAGGTAAAAGGCAAAAAATTCAGCGAAGGCTTTAAATTCGGACTCGGTATCTGTGTCAATGACGGTGACAGAGAGGCAGGCCAGGAAGGACAGAAGGGTTGGAGCGGCTGGTATACCCATTCTATCGTTTTCGGGAAGAATTCGGAGCATACGGGTTTGGTTATCCTTACGAATGAAGTGCTTGCTGTTGAAGCCGCTAATAAGTTAGCTACAACATGGGGCACTCTAAAATCTGTCCGATAAAGAGACACACTAAAAAACAAGAAAAGCCGCCAATCTTGGCGGCTTTTCTTGTTAACTTGATAAACTTAATGATCGTGGTGGTCGGATTTGTGGTAATGCAACCGAAGCAGATCTACACCAAAATCGTCTGCGATATGCCGCCACACGGAATGTATGTGGTTCGCATTGTTCTGTGTGTTATCATACTCCACAAAGAAGAATGGACCGTGGAGCCTGTAGTAATGTGGCGTTTTCGGTGTCTCTCCTCCTGCCCATGCGAAGTGGATATCGTTGACGTTCCCTTCGCGCAGTTTTCGGAGCTCGATCTGGGCGACTTCGTCAGGCAATCGGTCAATGTATTCATGGACGAGGTTCATCAAAATCTCACGCTGGGACGTTTCCATAGATTCCGCGGCTAACCCTTCAACAGCCTCAAACTCAACTTTAGGTACGTCGCGGGTCAAAATATCGGATGGTGCATCCGCATTAATGATTGTTTGACGTTTCTGCGTCGCATTTAGGCTTCCAAGGAGTTGGCGCGCCATATCTTCCTCGGCGGAAAGGACTCTTAATCCCTTTTTCTCACCTTCGGGGACCTCTGCTGGATTCGAGCCGAAGAAAGACGGGTTTGGTGAAATAAGTTCACGATTAACGACGGTAAAATTGAGCGAGACATGATGTCCCTCAGCACGCCATCCCCATGCGCCATTACCGGTCGGATCACCGAATACAGTGAAAAAATAGAGTCCAGGGTCCCGCACCAATCGCGCTTCCCCAGCGGCTTTTTCGATCTCGCCAAGTGTTGTCTCCAAATTAATAATCGCGCGGGCTTTCTGATACCCTTTCGCACTCAAGCCACTTTCCATGAGAGCGAACGCTGCTTCCTGCTGCTTTGTATTCAGTTCATTGAGGGAAACGCCTTCCCGTTCCCACATTTCGATTGGAATATAGTGCCACCGGAACCGTTCATTTCCATTGAATGGAAGGGCTGTCTTTTGACGTAACGCCGGCGTTAATGTATCCAAAAAGTTCCCCGCCGCTTGTGCCATCTGTTCCGCTGTCGCTGAAGCCGGGATAAACAAAGGCTTTTGTTCGGGATGGGTATGTGTGTGTGCCACAAAGAATACCTCCATTAGCATAGGACAGTGGTACACAGACCCCGTCCTACGAATCAATTTAATTCAGTTTGCCTTACGGAGATTTATTTTAAACTAACTACCCATGCAAATCAAGTGTTTTTACAGCCATCGCGGAATCTATCCCTAAAACCGAAGATTCTTGACAATCGATGACAAATTTTGTAAACTTATTTAATCTGCCTCCGTTTAAGAAGTCAGAGAGAATAGGGGTGTAGGTCTGGGTGTATTTTAGCCCCAGCGGGGGTTTTTGCTGGGGTGTTTCTTCAGCATGTGTATAGCGGGAATTATGGACAAATTGATTGATGATGAAATGTTAGTTGCTCAGTTTCAATCCGGTCGCCAAAACGCTTTTGATGAGTTGATGAAACGCTACAAAGCTAAGATTTTCTCGTACCTTCTGCGTTCAGTCAGAAATTATGAGGATGCTGAGGATATCACCATCGAAGTTTTTTTTAAGGCGTACCGCGCCCTTGAGAATTGGCAACCGAAAGCCAAATTTTCAACATGGCTCTATAAGATCGCGTCCAATCTCGCTATTGACTACCACCGCACAAAAGGACGACATCCTGTTTATGCCTTGGAAGACATGGAAATCCCTGAAGCGAACCTCGTTGCTACCGATCTCCACAGCGACCCTGTCCAGCAAGTAGAAGAGCAGGAACGCGGACGTATCATCCGTGAGGCGGTCGATCAGCTCTCCCCGAAGCAAAAAGCGGTCTTTATGTTAAGTCGGTATGAAGGATTACAACTTAAAGAGGTCGCTGATGCGTTGGATATGGCGGAAGGTACCGTGAAAATTCACCTCCACCGGGCGGTCAAACGCCTACAAACTTTGTTACGACCCCTCTGGGAAAATAATGAAATCTAAATAAAGAAAGGTCTTTTAATTATTGGCTCTTGGACTGCCTTCCACTTCGTTTCAGGCAGGTTTTTGGTTAAGTCGTGACTGGATTGGGATTTGAAAGTTTTTTAAAAGGAGAAACACTTATTATGCCTAAATGTATAAAATCCGAAGGGCAAGCAATTGATTACGCTGCCAAACTTCTGTCGCCAGAAGAAGAGGAACCCTTCGAAGAACACCTTAAGAACTGCGCAGATTGTACTGAAGCCGTTCAATCTTTTCGTACTGTCTTACAGTTGACAGACGAGGCACAAACAGAATTGCGCGTGCCTGAACTCGCTTTACAAGACATCGAAATGAATGTGTACAAACGTCTCGCTGCGGCACACGAGCAAACGTTGCTTTCGCGGGTCCGTGCGTGCCTCGTTAACTTCGGATCTCTCTTCCGGTGGCAAAGAACCGCTGCCGCGAGTACTGTTGCTATTACTTTAATCACGATCGCGCTCCTCTGGGGAGAACTCTTTCCACCAGAACCGGAACGGTTATTGCCTGAAACGCAATCCGCTGTCGCTCGGATTGAACAATATCGTCAACAAGATATCCAACGAAACTTAGAGGAGGCACTCATCACGCATCATCTCCGAAACGATGCATGGGATACAGAAAGTCGGCTCTACCGCATGAAAGAACAGGCAGATGGGACCGATTGGATGGCGGTTGCGGATGCCCATCTTCAGAACCTTCAATCTGGAACCTCGAGTACACCATAGCGGAATAGCAAGCGTATTTCTCAATGACTAACATCTCGGCACCGCTTCTTTTTAAGGATTCCTAAAGTGGTAAATCAGGCAATTTGTCTAATAAGGATCTGCGATTAAGGATTGTTTGCGCCGTTGCGACGGTGGCTATAATCATGAATACCCTCTTAAGAAAGCGCGTTTGGGTTGCGCATATTAAAAACAGAGAACCGAGCCCGTAAGCGTAGCGGAGGGCAACTCGAACATGAATATCGTCAAATCACAAACCACCGATACTTATCCGCAAGGTAAAATTAAAAAACTTCTCTCACACGTGCTGCTGATGTTTCTCCTCTGCGTGTTTGCTTATGCGCACTTTGAAGAGGTACACGACTTAATTCAGGCAGGACGCTACACGGAGGCAAATAATAAACTCGAAGCACTTGCGGAATCTGCCAAGGACATTGCTGTGAAAAGTTGGTGCTACTACCAGATTGGCGAAATCCACTATAACTATACGCACCAGTACACCAAAGCGCTCGAGGCTTACGATAAGATTCTAAAACTTGAGAAAAACGGGCTTGCTGCCGAGGAACTCTTCCTCGCTATTATCAAAACAGGGGATGTCCATAGCCGCATGGGCAATTACCAAGATGCTATCGAAACTTACGACAGATTGATTAAGCTCGCGCCTGCCTCACATTTCGTGCATAAAACCGGCTTGCAGAAGATACGTGATATCAACAGCGCACTCTCTGACCTAAGGGAACAGCAGCGTATTGCAATCCAGTACAAAGGGACACCGCTTGCCGCCATCGCTCAGTTTCAGATCGCTGAACTCTATCGAAATCATTCTCAACTTAACCAGCCTGAAAAGGCAATAGAAAAGTATGGCGCACTTCTCGAAGCACACCCGAATGCGATTATGGCACCAGAGGCGAGATGGCGTATCGCATATTTAAGGCATACCGTTCTGAATCAATCGGCTTTAGCAATGGCGACCTACAGAAAAGTCGTTGAAGATTATCCGACCAGCAATTTCGCGGCAGAGGCACTCTTTCAAATGGCGAATATCCATCGCACAACCGAGAAGTATTCCTTAGCGATCCCCATCTTTGAGAAACTGAAGCAGCGATACCCGAACTTCTGGAATATGCATGCTGTTCTCTATTGGACAGGCGTTTGCTATGAAAAAACTTTAAACTATCCGAAAGCGATAGAGGCTTTTGAAACGTTCCATCACGCCTATTTACCGCAACTTGATCCGGCGTATTTAGGGCAGATCTCAATGCATGACAAAAGCGTGTCTGAGGTGGCGGCACAGATTGATAAGAAAATAGAGGGACTCGCAGAGCAGATGTCGGAAGTGGAATTAGAACGGTTGAACACAGCAAGTGCAGATCGAAATTTTTCTGAAGCGTTAAGTATCGCCCGACATCTCATCGCCACGGCACCCCATACGCCTCACGGAGAGCAGGCAGCGGAACGACTCCCAACACTTCAGCAACTCGCAGCTATCGAAAACCTGCGTGAGAAACTCCAAGACCAAAGCTTGGCACCTATAGAGGCAGCACGTGCAAGGTTACAAATCGGGACCATCTATGAACGGAAACCCTTACAGGACTATCCAAAGGCAATTGAGGCATATCAAGCGGTATTGAAACACCATGCCGAGTTGACACATGCCGCTGAAGCGCTCTACCGCAGTGGACGCATTTACGCTGAGCAACTCTCCACACCTAACGAAGCAATTCAAGCTTACAAACAGGTTATCGAAACGCATCCGAACACTTTACAAGCGATGATGGCAAATTTTCAACTGGGAGAGCTTTACAGAGGACTTCGCCGTTACAACGAGGCACTGCAAGCCTACGAAACCACGATCGGGTATCCAGAACGGGATCGCTACATCGCAGGAGGTTATAAGGACAGTTTCGCCGATAGAGCACAGTTTCGGATCGGACGTGTCCATTACGAAGACAGACGCTACAACGAGGCACGTTTCGCTTTTGAGGAGTTCATTCAAAACCGGACGCAGTCCCCACGTCTCGCGGCTGCTTACGTCTACCTCGCCGCCATCTGCGAAAATCGCAACGAAAACGCCCAAGCCGCTTACTATTACAAGAGGGCGGAAAATTTACTCACAGACAATCCTGTGCAAATGACGACGCTCATAGAAGAAGCAAGTGCGCTCGGAAAACTACAGGTTTCTTCTGATTCAGAGGCGGTTATGCGGTTCATTAAAGAAAATCGTAAACGTCTTGGAACAGCAAAAACGGGATCCAATCAATAGCCGTCAGCCATCAGTCGTCAGCAGTCAGCGTTTTGGGATCACACCTACCAGCACTGGAAATGCAAACCCTACGTTCAATCCAACCTACGTCCCGATAAATTCCTTAGCGTCGGATGGAACTCTACAGGGTAGGGTTCTGCTTCTCTCAAACTTTTATGTGAACCCGGTAATCTATTGAGTTCTGCAGTTGTCCGTGTCTGGATGTCATGCAGATTCGGGAAATCATATACCAATTCCCCATCTTGGATAATCGGAATTAGGAGCGGCTGTCCCTCGGAGATCGGTTCATTCCAGAGTGCCACGCAATCTTTGACATAATTTCCGTCGGCATCAGCGATGCGATAGATCTGCTTTTTGCCCGGGACGGTTGCTTTAGACGGTTCATCCAATGATTGTTTTCCAACAGGTTTACCATCGCTTTCGACTAACTTATAGACACCACCAAGGGCGGACGTAGAGCCTTCATTTGTGAGCGAATTGAAGTTCGCCCCTGTAGTGAGTCGTGTGCCTACGCCGAAGCTATCAATCGGCGCACCATTGTTGAGAAGTCTGTCTATCTGGAATTCATCAAGTTCATGACTTGCGATAATTTGGACATAATTGAGTCCTTCGGCATCAAGGATACGACGGACTTCTTGGCTGAGGGGTAAGAGATCACCGCTGTCCAATCTGACGGCGCGTAATTGTGTCCCGTGTGTCTCCATTTCCTTCGCGACAATGCAAGCGTTTTTCGTCCCCTGAAGTGTATCATACGTATCAACCAAAAGGGTCGTGCCGTTCGGAAAGGCAGTAGCGTAATCGCGAAACGCTTCTAACTCAGTAGGACGTTCTGAGATAAACTTATGTGCCATCGTGCCAACGTAAGGAATATCAAAATAGTGTCCGGCAAGCACCAACGATGTCCCACTCGCACCACCGATGAAGGAAGCGCGAGCAGCAAGGATACCGGCATCTCTACCGTGTGCACGCCTCGCACCGAAATCATATACTGGTCTACCGCGGGCAGCTTCCACAATTCGTGAGGCTTTCGTGGCAATCAGGGTCTGGAAGTTCATGACACAGAGCAGGTAGGTTTCAAAAAGCTGGACTTCTCGGGATCTGCCCGTGACGTTGATAATCGGTTCATTCGGAAAAACAGGTGTGCCTTCGGGAATAGCGAAAACAGAGCCGTCAAAATGGAAATCTCTAAGCGAAGCGAGGTAGTCAGCACTCAGGTCCCCACGCGCCACCAGCCAGTCAAGCGTAGCATCCGTAAAACGCAAATTTAAGATGTAGTGGATGACCTGTTCCAACCCTGCGGCAATAAGATATTGTCCCTGCGGAATTTCGCGGACGTAGTAGTTCGCAGTGATAATCGAATTATGCTGCACATCGAAATCCGCTTGTCCCATTGTGAGCTGATAATAGTCAACAAAAAGCGACATATTATCTTCTGTGAGTAGGGCAGGTTTAGGTAAATTCATAAACGTTTGTAATAGGGCAATTCATTGCCCGTCTATTGCCGAATTATTTATGTAATCTCCATACAGTTTGCGCTACAAGCGGAACCCTTTTATCGAACTCACGTTAGAATTAACCAGACATGATCGTGAAACGAAGTGGAACGACGCCCAGGATCCAATAGTTTAAAAACTTCCTTCAGTGACAACAAGTTTCTGGTTGACAGACAGATTTCGACGCGTATCCACCTGACCGGAGGGCCAGACAATTTCAAGGGTATCAACTTTAGTATGCGCCCCAAGCCCGATCTCAAGGGATAGGCTGTTGGTTGATCCGAATCCACAGCCACCGCTGACTTCTCGGTAAATTACGTCATTATCCATACGAAGGGTGGCTTTAGCACCAATACCATCTCGATTGCTTTTGACCCCGACGAGTTTTAGCGTGAGATAGTTATTTCCAGTCCCAGCATTGCGATAGAAAAGGTTATGCCACTGGTCGCCGATAAACGCGCCACCGACAGGAACATAGACATCAACATCGCCATCATCATCAACATCCCCGAAAGTTACGCCGTGTCCTTTTCCGATGTTTCCTAAACCCAGAGCAACAGTCGCATCTGTAAAAGTGCCATCACCGTTGTTGCGAAAGAGTGCGTCGCGTTCGAGCCGTCCCATCTGTGGTGCGCCGGTCGCAAGATAGATGTCGAGGTAACCGTCGCTATTGATGTCTCCGAAGTTTGCCCCCATCGCGCCATAAGCGTGATAGAGTCCTGACTCACGGGTTATATCGGTAAAAGTGCCATCACCATTGTTGCAATAAAGTACCTGCCGATCCGCGTCATGTGGAGCAGTCCCTGTGATTTGACCCGCAATGAAGGCTTGAAAAGAGCCTGAGTTTGAGATGAAGATGTCCAGATCTGCATCGTTGTCTACATCCAAAAAGAACGTAACAAAAGCATCCGTAACGGGAAGATTCATGCCGGTTGACGGGGTAACATCCGTGAAAGTGCCATCGCCGTTGTTGCGGTAAAGCACATTGGATTGCCCGAAGTTGACGACATGCAGATCGATATATCCATCCTTATCGTAATCCCCCCAAGCCGTGCCGAGAGAGTTACCCGTATCTGCGACACCCGCTGCCTCTGCGGTATTCGTGAACGTGCCATCTCCATTGTTATGATATAAGACATTCGCCGCGCCATCACCGATAACGCCATCTGCAATGTAGAGGTCAATATAGCCATCGTTATCGTAATCCGCCCACCCGGCACAGAAACTACTCTGTGGATCTGCGACACCTGCGGTGTGCGTAACATCTGTGAAAGTGCCATCGCCGTTGTTATGATACAACGTGTTCTCAGCGGCACCCGACCAACCTCCGCGTGTGATGTAGAGATCCAAATAGCCGTCGTTATCGTAATCGGCGAAGAGTGAACCCCAACCGCCTCTCGGATCGGCAATGCCTGCTTCATTTGCGGTATTGGTAAAAGTGCCATCGCCGTTATTACGGAAGAGCGCGTGTGGTTGATACGTACCGACAGCAACGATGTCCAGATCTCCGTCGTTATCGTAGTCGCCCCAGGCACTGCCGCGCCCGCCATCGACTTTGTCCATTTTCAGATCAGGGGCAATGTCTGTGAATTGGCTTTCGGCTTTCGGCTTTCGGCGGTCAGTAAGAGAATCTCCTTGTTGACTGCTGACCGCTGACGGCTGACGGCTATTCCTACTGACAACTATCCTAAATTCCTCTGGCAATTCCTCTGGATAACCGCCAAGTTGACTATATGCTGTCCATAAGTTCCATAAAGTTTCCGGATCACGAGGTTTAAGACGGAGCGATTCTATGAAATTCTCAACGGCTTTTTCAGGCGCGCCATGTCGGAGATGATAGACACCGAGGTAGTAGTATGCCCCCGAATGCCGACGATAATTTTGGATAATACTCTCAAATCGTTCAGCGGCTTTGTCTGCCTCTCCGAGTCGGAATTCGGCTAAACCGAGTTGGAGCATCGCCTCCAAATTGTTCGGTTCGAGTTCCAGCACCTTTTCAAACTGCCGTTTAGATGCAGAGAGATCCGGGACAAGCATCTGTTGCGGTGCCCCTAAGAAGTAACCGAGCCTGATGCGTGCTTCGGTATCGTCAGGATTCACCTCCAACGCATTGGTGAGTGCAGTCGTAGAATCCGAAAAGCGTTGTTGGTAGCTGAAGACCTGTGCCAACGTTAGATATGCCTTTGAAAGTTGGTCCTTGTGGGAGGGGTTTCTAACGCCGATATCCTTAAGCAGCCCTATCAGCGTTTGCAACGTCTCTTCGGCAAGCCCCCATTTCTGCTGTCTAACATAGGTGCGTGCGAGCAACATGCGTGCCTCGTGAGCATTGGCATCGATTTGCAGGCACGCCTGAAACGCTTTCTCCGCTTCAGCGAAGTTATTCATATCCAGCGCGTCCATCCCTTTCTGATAGTGTACTGTGATTTGCGAATTTGCATCACGCTGCGGTGCATCCGTATGGCATCCGAAACTGATGAGGAAGATAAAGAAAAAAGAAAAAATCGTTCGCATATCTGTTTTTTATTTTCTGAATTAGGATGTACAGAGTTTTAGCCACCAATTGTTGGGTTTTGCTGGTTGCTCAACCTGGGGAAACACCCCAGCCAAAACACCTACGAGGTATCCACACGCTCTCACAATAGTTGTTAAAAGGATAACAGATTTCGGGCGAAAGTCAAGGGGAAATGGCGGTTAGCGGTCAGCAATCAATAAGAATCGCGAGTGAAACTCGCTCCTACAGGGATGGTGAGGAGAACACGGCTACAAATCTTTCAATCTTGCTGTTAATGCTTCTTTTTCGACGGGTTTTGTCAAATCCATGAGATAGATCCGCATGTGATCCGAACGGTCAGAACCGAATACAAGCGTTTTCCCGTCTTTTGAGAGGCTCGGTTCAAAATGCGCGCCGATGTGGTTTGTAAGCTGGGTTTTGTTTGTGCCATCAGCGTTCATCATCCAGAGCGTATAATGGTTATGCGCGTTCGAGACATAGATGATCCGTTTGCCATCCGGACTAAAGGTGGGGTGGTAATGGGAACCTGTATTCCCATAAGTCAACCGCCGGACGTTTCCTCCGCCAGCGTTAACACTGAAAATGTGGTAGATGTCGTCTACCATTCCGGTGAAAGCAATCTGCTTTCCATTGGGTGCCCACGTTGGATGTCCATCATCCACATCGTTATGCGTCAGTTGCTTCATGTTTGTGCCGTCGATATGAATGACGTAGATTTCTAAGGTGTCATTATTCTCGGCGGGCGAGGTGGTCTCGCCCCTACGGGATTCAAAGGCGATTTTTTTGCCATCCGGTGAAAAGACAGGGGCGCGTTGCGCGCCCTCTATATCAATTAACGGACGTTGGTTTCTCCCATCGACATCCATGAGGTAGATGGTAGCAGTCCTCGGGTCAGAACCACTCGCCTGGACAGATGGGAGCATCATCCCGCCACGTGTGCGTTCTGAAACGAAGGCGATAGACGTACCATCCGGTGAAAAAGCAGGCATGTATTCGTCGAGTTCGTCGGTATGCGTAAGTTGTTGTAGAGTGCGAGTCGTGAGATCCATGAGATACAACTCTGCATTCTGGAGGCGATTTGAGGTGAAGGCAAGCCGTTTTCCATCGGGTGAAATTGCGGGACTATAATCGTCAGAATACTTTGCAGTAAACGTCATCATATTCCCTTTTTCAGTAAAGGTCTGCTCGTAGTCGTCGCTGCCTTCGGTGCGAATACGCTGGACATGATAGGCATCCCCCGTAAGACCTGCTAACTGAAGGAGGATTTCCTTTTCTGGGGTGCCTTTCAACAGATTTTGAAACTCGGTGCGTGCAAGAGAACGGTTCCCGCTATGCCAATAGACGCGCCCGAGTGCGAGTGTTATTTCTGTACGTTTCGGTGCTAACTTTGCCGCATTTTTGAACGCATCTATCGCTTGTGTAACATCCACCAATCCTTCATACACCAAACCGAGCTGATAGTAAGCCTCGGCATTGGCAGGATTCTGCTGAAGTGCTGCCTGAAACTGCTGAATAGCAGACGTAGTGTCGCCAGTTTCACGCAAGGCTTTACCGCGCTCAATAGTAGGATCTCCACCACACGCGAGTAGGATTAGAAATATAGGGATGAATAGATAGAAACGGATGTTCATTTTTATTAACCATCAGTTAAAGAAGGATACTGTCGAACCAAACCTTCTCTTAACCTTAACCCTCAACTCGACTCCGGTATAAATATTAAAGCACGAGTTGATGGTTAAAACTGAAAGGGTTGCGTAGCAACCCGTACTGAAAACTGATAACTCACTTTTGCGTTATACGAATTCGCTGGTTTGCTGGAACATTATGAAGTTTCTGCGTTTTCCCATTCTGCCAAGTGACCTGTAACGCCTCAATCTGTGTGGCGTTTCCGACACCAAATTCCGCGATGAGACTATTAAAGGACATGTAACTATCACCTGCGTAAATTTCTCGGATTTGCGTCTGATCTGCCGTTTTCACTTGAATTTTCGCGCCGATGGCATCCTGGTTTGTGCCCGCTCCAACGAGTTTGATCTGTAGCCAATTGTTACGGTTTCCACCCTCATTCCGCAACAAGGTCGGTGGGGCATGGTTGTTGACAATGAAAATGTCGACATCACCATCATTATCATAGTCTCCGAATGCTGCACCGCGACCGACCCGGAGTGGGAGTGCCGCAATTCCAGTCTCCTGACTAACATCGGTGAATGTTTCATCTCCATTGTTTCGGAACAACATATCCGCCTGGGGAATAAGCACCTCGGGTCGACTAAGTTCCTGGAAGGTACTGCCGTTCGTCACAAAAATATCCAAGTCACCATCGTTGTCATAGTCAAAGAGGGCAGTACCCCATCCGATCTGTTTGATACTCTCTTCAGCAAGCAGGGACGTATAGGATTCATCTACGAATCGGATCTGTTTGGCATTCCCATCCTCTACAAACAAATTTCTATAGAGTGCGTTTTCTTCGTCCACCCAATGGCTCATAAAGAGATCGGTATCACCGTCAGCATCGTAATCGCCAGCGGTGAGCCCCATAGAACCACGAAAATCTGCCGCCCACGACTCGGCACTGACATCAGTAAAGTTTCCACCACCATCATTGCGATAGACATGGTTCGTGGTGGTATCATTCGCGACATAGAGATCGAGATCATTATCGTTATCAAAATCGCTAAAGATGGCTTGCATGCTTCTACCGCCTACTGCCGCGATTCCCGTTGCATCGGTTGCATCGGTAAAAGTGCCATCACCGTTGTTACGATAGAAAACATTATCCTGTGGTTCAAAGACATGTGGATTCAGGGCACTCGGCACAGGTTTTCCAGATTGTAGGGATTCCTCCTTCATCTGCTCCAATGCTTCTAAGTCATAGGTGACATAGTTGCAAACATAGATGTCCAAATCGGTGTCCCCGTCTACGTCTGCGAAGGCGGCACCAGTGCTCCACAAGTCGCAATCGACACCGGCAGTTTCCGACACGTCAGTAAAAGTAGCATTCCCATTGTTCCGATAGAGGACATTCTCACCGTAGTTGGTTAGGTAGAGGTCGAGATCGGCATCACCGTCGTAATCTGCGAAGACGCACCCCATGCCGTATCCTTGGTGCCCAACCCCTGCGGCACGTGTGATGTCCGTAAATGTACCATCACCGTTGTTACGATACAGGGCATTGGCGTTTCCATTGTACGGGTGAGGTGACCTCGCCCCTACGCCATCTTGTGTAAAGGGACCAGGGATATTAACAATGTAGAGGTCAATGTCCCCGTCGTTGTCTATATCGGCAAAGCCAGCACCGGAGCCCATGTCCTCTGGGAGTAGACTGGAACGGGTGCCGCTGGAATGCTGAAAACGGATGCCGGCTTCGCTCGTGACATCCACAAAAGTAGCCGCCTGTAACGTCGTAGATGTTAATACAACTATCGCAAGCGTGAGAAAGAAAAAACGCATATCAGTTTCTAATTTTGGGTTTTCAGTTTGGGTTTTCAGAAAAGGAAGCAAGCCAAAGCCTGCAACATCGGCGCAGGCGATTCTTAAGCCAGAACCGTTATTTAACAAATCAGGTGCTTTAACGCCTCGCGAACATTTAAAAATCATGTTTCTAAGAAATTAGTGAAAATGGTGCCGCTGTGAAAGCGTTCATCGTTGAGGATATTCTGGAAGAGTGGAATCGTGGTCTTTATACCTTCAATTTCAAATTCAGACAACGCACGTTTCAAGCGGGCAATCGCTTCTTCTCGGTCCCTGCCAGTCGCGATGAGTTTCGCCACGAGTGAATCGTAGTGCGAGGGAACAGTATATCCCGTGTAGAGATACCCATCAACCCGAACACCGATGCCACCGGGAGGATGGTAGGCTGTGACGAGTCCCGGTGAAGGCATGAACTGATTCGCTGGATCCTCGGCATTAATTCTGCATTCAATGGCGTGTCCTTGAATCTGAACATCAGATTGGCTATATCCGAGTTCCTCTCCCATCGCGAGCCGAATCTGTTCTTTGATGAGATCAATGCCAGTGATACTCTCCGTGACCGTATGCTCGACTTGAATGCGTGTATTCATTTCCAAGAAATAAAAATTCTCATCTTTATCCACAACAAACTCAACCGTCCCAGCGTTTGTATATCCGATCGCTTTTGCGGCTTTTGCGGCGGCTTTGCAAATATCGTTGCGAAGCTTCAGTGGAATTGAGGCAGCAGGTGCTTCTTCCAAGAGTTTCTGCTGTTTACGCTGGATAGAGCATTCCCGTTCTCCTAAGTGGACAACGTTGCCGTGGGTATCGCCAAGGATTTGGACTTCAATATGCCGCGCTTCCTCAATCCATTTTTCGATGTAGACATCCCCATTACCAAACGCCGCCTCACCTTCCGCCTTCGCGGTATGAAAAAGATTAAGAAGGCTGGGTTGATTTTCGGCAATTCGGATGCCTCGCCCCCCGCCGCCTGCGACGGCTTTGATTCCGACAGGGTACCCAATCTTCTCAGCGAGTTGCGCAGCGTCCTCAGCGGTGTCAACTGTTCCTTTTTTGCTGTTTTTACGTCTACCACCCTGGCTACCGGGTACGAGTTTCAGCCCGGCTTTTGCGACAGTTTCGCGTGCTTTCACTTTGTCTCCCATCGTGGCGAGATCTGTGATAGAAGGTCCAATAAACTTTATCTGATGTGCCTCACAAATTTCGGCAAATTGTGCATCCTCAGACAGAAAACCTACCCCAGGGTGGATTGCGTTGACATTGGCATAATCCGCAACAGTGATAATATTGGAGTATTTGAGATAACTTTCAGTTGAGGGCGGTGGACCAATACAATAGGCATCGTCCGCTAATTTAACGTGTAGTGCATCTTCATCAGCGGTTGAATAGATCGCTACCGCTTTAATCCCCATGTCTTTGCATGCGCGGATGATGCGCACCGCGATTTCACCGCGATTTGCTATCAGTATTTTTTTTATCATTTTTTAAACTATCGAATCTGGGCGTTGTTCCACTACGTTCCACAACGGTGTCTGGTGCAGTCCAACGCGACTGAGGAGATGGACGATTTTCAAAGACTCTTAAAATTAAGAAACCTGCTTCACTCGGAACAACGGTTGTGCATATTCAACTGCCTCGCCATCTTCAGCGAGAATCTCTAAAATCTCACAGTTAAACGGAGCTTCAACGGGATTGTAGGTTTTCATGACTTCAAGGACGGCAACGGGTTCACCCCTTGCAACTATATCCCCAGGTTTAACAAAAGGCGGTTCGTCAGGAGCAGGGGAACGGTAGAAACGCGAGGGCATAGGAGCACTGATGAATCCATTCTGTGCTTCCAAGCGACCTTCGGCATCAGGGCTCTCTACAGGACGCTGCGGGGCACCTACTGCTACATTCGTCTCTGCCGGTCGTAGTGCGACCTGTTGCTCATATCCGTCGGGATTCCCGCGATCCCTGGAAACCTGCACTTCAAACTCGTTATCCTGGATGCGAACTTCCGAAAGGTCGGTGCGGACAAGAATTTCCGCCAACTGTTCAACAATCTCCAAGATGTCACTGTAGTTTTGTTCCGCAGATTGGGATTTATCCTTGGATTTGTTTTGACGCATTTTCTGTTTTTAGTAGGTGTCGGTGCGCGTTGCGTAGCAACACGCACCGACACCTACTATATCCTTTCTACATATTTTCCGGTGCGCGTATCAACTTTGATACGCGTTTCGTTCTGAACAAACAAAGGAACATTCACGACACCACCCGTTTCAAGTGTGGCGCGCTTTGAACCGCCACTGACAGTATCACCTCGTAATCCTGGATCGGTTTCAACAATCTGAAGCTCAACGAAGTTCGGAAGCTCAACGGCAAGCGGGATGACCCCTTCCATTTTGACGGTGACAGTTTCGCCTTCCTTTAGAAACTTCAGGTCATCCCCAATGAGATCTATAGGGAGTGTGTGCTGTTCAAATGTTTCGTTATCCATAAGCCATAAGGCATCCCCATCTCGATACATATACTGCATCTGGTGGTCCCTGACCCTGACGGTTTCGACATTTTCATTAGAACGAAATGTCCTGTCCAAAACGGCACCGTCGGAAACACGTTTGATTTTGGTCCGTGCGAAAGCACCACCTTTCCCTGGCTTGACGTGCTCACAGTTGACGATGGTGTAAATAGTATCGTTGAGTCGGATAACCAACCCATTGCGTAGATCGTTAAGTGCTGCCATTTTCTCCTCTTTTAGCAGTTATCAGTTATCAGTCGTCAGTTCTCAGTGAAAGAGTTTTTTGATTAGCATAGGGGAACATCCAAGCCAAAATATATCTTCACCGATTACTAACGGCTGTTCCTACAATAAATGAATTCGGGGTTTCATTCCCCTACAGCAAGGCAAGTGCCTGTTCCAATGCCTTTGCTCTGTGACTAATCCGGTTTTTTATTTCTTCCCCTAATTCTGCGAAAGTCTGATGATAACCGTCAGGTACAAACACGGGATCATAACCGAAACCGCTCTCTCCGACAGGATCGTGTCTGATGTGTCCCTCGCAAACACCGAGAACGACTTTAGGTTCGGAATTCGGATGTACCACCGCAATCGCAGCGATGAATCGTGCCCGCCGATTGGCGGCACCTTCAAGTGCCTGAAGGAGTTTCGCTATCCGGATCTCATCCGTTGCGTCTTCACCCACCCAGCGTTTGGAGTTAATGCCCGGCGCACCACCGAGAGCATCGACCTCCAACCCCGCATCGTCAGCGAGGGTCAGATAGGACGTATACTCAGCAATAACAGATGCTTTCTTAACGGCATTCTCCATATACGTTTGCCCGTCCTCAATCACCTCTGGAGCATCTGGATAATTTTCCAAAGAGATAACTTCGATCGGGTAGGCACAAGACCCATCCCTATTACCGCTGAGCATGTCTGTGAGTTCTCTTACTTTACCTTGGTTACGCGTCGCCAATACGAGCTTCATCTAAATTTTCCAACATCATCCGATTCTGGAGTCGGACGAGTTGTTGTATACCTCCAACGGCGAGATCCAGCATTTGGTCATAATCGGCACGCGAAAAGGGTTTTTCTTCTGCGGTGCCCTGTATCTCTATGAATTTTCCGCTCCCTGTCATAACAATGTTCATATCGACATCTGCCGATGAGTCTTCTGTATAGCAGAGGTCTAACATCGCTTGACCGTCAATAAGTCCAACGCTTGTAGCGGCGATGTTGTCGGTAATAGGAAAATTCTTAATTCTTTTGCGTTTAACCAGTTCCTGACAGGCATCCCAGAGCGCGATGAAGGCACCTGTAATGGATGCGGTGCGTGTCCCACCATCCGCCTGAATAACATCACAATCAACCCAAACCGTATGCTCTTCCAAAGCATATAAATCTACAGCGGCACGTAAGGAACGCCCGATGAGGCGTTGGATCTCCTGTGTCCTCCCACTGACCCCGCCACGGGTTGCCTCGCGTTGCATCCGTTCAGAAGTCGAGCGGGGTAACATGGAGTACTCTGCCGTCACCCACCCCTTCTTTCTGATACGCTGGTCGCGCATGAAACGCGGCTGCTGGTTAATCACAGAGGCGGTGCATATAATACGGGTATCACCCGTCGCGATGAGTACAGAGCCTTCGGCATGTTTGATATAGTGTCGTTTGATTCCCGTGGGGCGCAGCTCATCTGGTCCGCGTCCATCCTCTCTTGTCATATTTCTCTTTCCTATTTTTTTATAGCCATCAGCGGTCAGGCGGATTTTTTTTTTTCAAAAAATCCTTTCAGCGGTCAGGAGGAATAGCCATCGGTCGTTTAACGAAGACCTCTTTACTGACTGCGACGCAAGCCGCGTGTGGGAAACCTGCGGGACAATGCTGATGGCTGATTGCTATTTTGCTGACGGCTATTTTAAAGTTTCCAGCAACGCTAATGCTTTTGTATAACTTTTCCGCTCAAGATAGTGCTGAAGCATCTTAGGTGCTGCCGGTGCGAGTTCTTCAGAGAGTGCGTCAATCTGTTTTAACTGTTCCATGATATCCTCGCCTGTCTCAATCCGCTGCATCATAGTTTCCAACGCTTGCCTAAGGTCAGAAAAACGTTCAATTTTAACTTCCATCTAACGGCTCCAGTTCATCAACGGCTTTGCAGGTTCGCAGGGAGACGTTGTTAGACGGTGGATCGTAACCTTTCCACGCATAGGGATCGACACCAGAAACTGGAATGACGCATCGTCGATCGGCACTGGCGGGACGTTCTCCGTCCTGAATTGACCAAGGTAACAACGACCATGAATTGCAGTAATGGTTCACCAAAACCCTTCGATATGTCTCTCCACGGTTTTTACGAGAGCGGTGGAGTAGATACCCGTTAAAAAACACCAATGTGCCGGTGGTAACTTCAACGGGCACCTCATCTGTGTCATCAAATCCGTAACTCTCCCAGGCAAAATCGAACTCATCTGGATCCTCGTGGTATCTCTGCGGATAGAGATATCCTCGACGGTGTGAGCCGGGAAGAACCCATAAACATCCATTTTCTATGGTTGCATCGTCCATTGCGGTCCACGCACCAATCAAAGAGCGATCGCGAGTCGGAATATAAAATTCGTCCTGATGCCATGCCTGCCCCTGAAAATCTGGCGGTTTTACAAAGAGCATCGACTGCATACACTTGACACTACCGTCCCAATACGGAAGATGTGCTGCAGTTATCTGACTCAGGATACCACAGATTTTCGGGTGCTTGACATACTGTTCAATCACAGGACTGACAAAATGTGGTTGATGAATGCAAAGGATACGTCCAACGGCTTCTTCATCCCCGATATCCTCAGGAAGCGGTTGGAGGCTTTCACATGGGTATCCACCTTTGGCAAGCGTAACAGTGTCCTGCCGCAGTTCCTCTACCTCATCCAGAGAGAGCAGATCTGGCACAATAAGATACCCGTTATCGATAAAAAATTGGACCTGCTCATCGGATACAATTTGTGGCACCTCAATCGGTGCACTCGGTTCAAAGTTCATTTTTCTAATTATGACCTCCTGGACATCGCTTGCTCAACGGCTTTCATACGGTTTGCGGTATAAAGGAGCCTATCATTTTCTTGTATGTGTGTTACGATATTAGTATCAGCGGTGCGTCCGGATTAAACACGGTTGGCGAGAAACATCTCTGTTACTGCTAAAGCAAAAACTGCGAACATGAGATAGATCCATACGTTTTGATTCCTCTCTACACCTTCATTGTATTGCGCCACGAGTTCTGCCGCCGGTTTCTCTTCGACTAATTCGTCAGCCGTGCCTTTCAGCATACTTGCGAGTTCTTCAACATCGCGCGCTGCAAGATCAGACTCAGTGGTATCAACATTGACGACAAAATAGTCCGGCACCTCTGCCCCAGACCTATGAATTGAATATATCCCCGGTATTGCAGTATCTCTATATAAGACCCCGCTTTTTAGGGTATTCTCCGTGGCAGGTGCAACATCTATGTTTCCTCCCAGGCGCGTTTCAACGTTGTTCGGATTGAAGATAGCTACCTCTCGCTTATCCGTTATGCCTTCATTTTCAACATCAGAAACTTTCAGTTCGACATAGTCTCCAACGCGGTAATCGGGCAATGCTTCTGCGTCTTTAAGTGCAAGATACTTAATAGATTCATGCAGGAAAGGTAAATAAACAGCGCGAATCGGTAGATCGTTCCATTCCCGATCTATAGTTGAAGTAAAACAGAGGACACGCCCCAGGTTTCCGTAAGGTTTTTCAAAGAGGGCGGGACTACCATCGTCATAAGAAGCAATGATGGTAGCATTTGCTGTTGGGACCGCCTGAAAAATTCTATAGAACCGTCCCTTACCAAAATCGCCGTGGTTTGGTTCCTTGAACGGTGCAAAAATCGGATGTTCGTACTTCACCGTCGCAAGGACGCGGAACTGCTGACGATCAAATGCATCGCCGACAGGGCGGACGAAGTTACAAGGCATCAAACCTATCTCGCCACCAAGACGCTGTTCATAGACCGCAGGGTCTATATTATCACCCACTGTCAGAATCAATCCACCACCTGAAGCGACATAAGCAGCCACGCGTCCCGCTTCATCTGAAGAGAGTTGTGCGACATTGGCAAGCACCAGAACATCTGTGCGATTGAGTATCGCCGTACTGGGCACCGAATTCGATTCGGCAAAATCAATAGGTACTGCATCACGACCTGCTGTAAGTGCCATTTTCATGAAAAATGTTTCCATCGTCTGTCCATAAAGATTTTGATGGGAATTTTGCGTCCGTGGTTTATCACTCACCGCATGAACCCTGATTGATCGCAGGCTTTGTAAAGTGAAATAGCGTTTGTTGTCAACCCCAAGGGCATCTTCAGGCAGTTCAACCCAACCCGTGTGCGTCGCTTCGTCTTGAAAGTCGACCCTGAAGACAGCATCCGCAAGATCGTCTGGTTCAATGTCAAGTTGGATGGTGTGCATCATATTTCCATCTATGAACAGACGAACGGGTAGATTTTCGACTGCATCATCGCTAAAATTACGGACGCGTGCCACCAGATACGATGCTTGCTGTTCCTTTAGTATGACAGGTGGTACATTGAGATCCGTTATCGCGAAATTGTGCGGTTGTTCAGGGTGGACATCAATAAACTGAATTTGGACATCAGGGTTAAGTTTGTCGGTTTCAATGAAGTTTTCCCATCCCCGCTTTTGCATATCCGCAACCACATAAATCTGTTTTGCACCGATAGGAATAGACGCAAGTATCTCGTCAGCGGTTTGCAGAGCATCTAAATAATCTGTAGGCTTGTAAGTGGCTTCTGCATCGTTCAGAGCAGCCCTAATGTGTGAGAACTCTGAACCGAGTGGTGCAACAACACGCGCAGTGTCCGAAGAAAGAATAAGACAAGCGGCATCGGTTGCATCAAGCCCATCAAGAATTTCGGTGCCCTTCTTTTTCGCGTTCTCAAATACCTCCTCATATTGCATACTATAAGAGGTATCCAAAATCACAATTGCATTCCGTTTTCCACCGGTTTTCTGTGCGATAACGGGTGCTTCAGCAAAGAACGGTCGTGCAAACGCAAAGCCGAGCAGTGCCAACATCAGAATACGCATGAGCAGAAGTAGTAACCGTTTCAACTTATGCCGTCTCACGTTTGTTTGATGCGACATCTGGATGAAACGGATGGTACTGAACACCAATCGTCTGGCACGTTCTCGGTTTAACAGATGCAAGATGAGTGGGATCGAGGCACCTACAATACCTGCTACCGCGAATAAAGGGGCTAAAATTCCTAATCCAAACACTTTTTAATGTTCCTTGCGGCAAATTGTTACACGGGGATCTCTTAACTGATAACCGAAAACCGAAAACTGACGACTCTGATATCAAAGGACTCCTTGACGCTTCGCGAGATAGGATGCCAACGCTAAATCAATGGGTGTTGCTGTTGTTATCATGTTATAATCAATCCCCGATTGCCGCAGTGCGAGTCTATAAGTATCAAGAAATTCGTTGAAATTGTTCAAATAACTCTCCTGAATCGCTTGAGGTGTTGTAATAATCTCAGCATCATTTTCCGAATCAATAAAACGAATCAGTGCTTCTGCGCTTCTGCCTGCTTCAAAGCCAGCAAACGCCAGTTCCTGATGTGCGAGAACATGAAAGACGATGACTTCATGTCCTTCATATCTGAGATGCTCTAAACCCTCGACAACCTCCGTCTGATTTTCGTCGTAGAGATCGGAGACAAAGAGGACTAAGCCGCGTTTGGTTAGGCGTTCTGCGATTTGATGCAAGGGCATCCCCATCCGTGTATTTTTTGCGGTTTGGAGCGTTTCCAGCGTGAGCAAGATCGAATGCAAGTGCGATGTGCTACTTCGAGCGGGAAGGTATTGGCGAAGTGTATCATCAAAGTACGCAAACCCAACAGCATCCCGCTGCTTCGCCATAAAATAGGCAAGTGACGCGATGAGGAAACTTGCGTATCGCAACTTTGTTAGTCTTTCTCCTGTTACACCCTCCTCTATAGTCGGATCATCGACTTGTCCCTCATCTATCGGATGCAACATAGACTCACTTGCATCTAAAAGGAGGTAGCAATTGAGATTCGTTTCCTCTTCAAATTGCTTGATATAGTAACGATCGGTGCGAGCATAGGCTTTCCAATCTATATGTTTGGTATCGTCTCCGGGCATATATTGCCTGTACTGTGAGAACTCGACACTGAACCCGTGATACGGACTTTTGTGAAGTCCAGAGATAAAACCTTCAACGACGAATTTGGCAATCAATTCGAGATTCCCGATTCGGGCAAGGATTGCTGGATCTAAGAATGAGCGTCCGACTGCTGGACTTTGTTGCATGTTTTTTAATTTACCTTGCGGCTCGGTCAAGTGATTTTAGCCTTTAGCATGCCTCTCCATATATCTGAAGAAATACCCAAGCAAAAATCCTTCCCTTTCGTTACAGGCTCCGTGTTCGCGTCTAAAGAGGGGTAAGTTGCATGAAGTCTCCCATTCTGACTGCGGACAGGTTTTCAACCACTACTCTACCTATTGCTTCCTCAAAATAAGTAGGGTAAGATCGTCGAATTGGTCGGCTTCCCCCTGAAACCCCATGACGGCGTCGTGAAGATATTCTCGGATACCTTCAGCATCAGAATCCTTGCACGCTTTGGAATGCTCTACGAGTCGGTCCTCCTCATAATACTCATCTTCAACATTGACGGTTTCTGTGACACCGTCTGTATAATATACGACGACATCGCCACTTGTGAGCTTGACATTCTCCGCTTCATACTCAGCGATGTTCGAGACCATATCATTCGGAAACATTCCAAGGGGGATACCTCCTACCTCTTCACCCAACCACTTGTAGGTGCCATCCTTTCTGACGAGTAGTGGTGGATTATGCCCCGCATTGAGCGTCGTCAGGATATCCGTATCTGGGTTAAGATGACTGTAGAAGAAGGTAGCGTACTTCTCTTCCGTTCCACTGGCGTAAAGGAGCGAGTTGAGCGTCAAAGCCATATCGGTAAGTTCAGCGTACAGAGCAGGCACATTCAGGGCATTTTGTCCTAAATCTTCCGCTGCGGTGCCTTTTCCGCGAGACAATTCGGAGATAAGCCCTGCACGCAGCGTCGCCATAAGGAGAGCCGCTTGCATCCCTTTTCCTGAAACATCTGCAATTGCGAGTCCCCAATGTCCGGTTGGTAAGGCGATACAATCATAATAGTCGCCGCCAACGGGACCGCGTGGTTCATAATGTCCGGCAACTTCATATCCGGGGATGTCAGGGAGCCTCTCTGGAATGAGATTCTCCTGTATCTTGCGAGCTTCCTCCATTTCCGCTTGTAACTGGCGTGCCTCCAGGGCTTCCTGATGTAGGTGTGCGTTTTCAATAGCGACCCCTGCCTGTTTCGCAAAAGAATCAAGTAGGATAACATCCTCATCGGTAAAGGGGGCGATACTCCCACCACGTTCCTCTTTATCACCAACAACAAGGATTCCCAGAATGTCACCGTCACGTCCAGGAATAGGGACCGCCATTAAATTCTTTCCACCGAAAAGCGTGTCGGATTTTGGTGGACAGTGCCCCGGCAATCCTTCCTTGACAACAGATTTCAGCATGTCTGCGGACGTTGCTTCCAAAGATATCGGTGCCTCTTCACCCTGAGGAATATTGTCCTGCAAGTCTATAGAGACTTGTGCTGTCCCATTAGAACCCGAATCACCTGTGTGACCTTCAACCAATGTCTCTGGGAAGGTGTAATGCATCTCAAGGACTTGGCGTTCCGGGTGCGTGAGCATGAGTGCTCCAGCGTTAGCGTCTAAGAGTGAAACAGCCTGGTGCACGACCTGTTCAGCGGCGGCTTCGGGTTGCAGGAGTTGGCAGATTTGCGGTGCACTTTCGGCGAGCATAAACAATCGAAATTTTTCGCTTTGAACGCCCTCCACCATTTGTGAATAAGCGATGGCGATTGAAATTTGGTTAGCAAGTGTTGTTAACAATTCCATTTCCCACGCTTCCAATGCCTCTCTGCCCAAAAAAGTTCCTAAACCGATCATACCGAGAAATTCATCTTGAATCTTCAGGGGCACCCAAAGACGTATGTCAATAGTTCTGACGGACTTGACAGTCTGAGCGAAGAATTGTTTAAGACTTTCTGGGAGATTTGCACTCTCAATGAATGGATGTTGTAGCAAACTCTCGATTTCGTTTGGCTCAACTGTGATTGGAGGAAATACTTCATCAGGTGATGACGCAACGACTTCAAGATTTTGCCGCGTCGAGTGGTAACGGAGTATCGCTCCACGTGTGACTTGCAAAGTTCCGAGCGTGATCCGGAGATAGGTTTTACTTGAATAATTAAAGTTACTGTGTCCAGAGATCAACGTTTGCCCCAAATGTTCCAACTCAGACAAACTGAAGATGAGTCGCTCCATCGTCTGCTCTGCGGTACTTGGTGTTTTATGGGCTTGCAAACCGTTTCCTGATGTAGGCTTGCTTGGATCTTTCATAGTATTCCATCCAGATCATTTAACCATCAACTCATGCTTTAACATTTATCACGGAGTCGAGTTGATGATTAAGGTTTTTATTGGTTGTTATATCTGTTACGCTTAAGCATATACCTAAATAGTCATCAGCCGTCAGGACGTTCACTTCGTTTACTGTCAGTTGTCAGAAAAGATGTTAGAACTATCATATCCTTCTTTAACTGATCGCTGATTGCTGACTCCTTCATTATAGATTGGCAACAGCAGATTCTTCGTCTGGAAAAATACCAGCATATTTGGCAATTGCCATCATGCGGAATGTACGCTCCTGTGTAGCAGATAACCCACAGAAATTCAGGGTGCCCTCGCGCTCACTAAGTGCCTCTATAATCTCAATAAGTATAGATATACCGATGCTGTTAATGAGTGTTGTTTTTTCAAGGTTAATTACGAGTTGCGTACAACCATTCTGAATGAGTTCTTGCGCTTTCTCAGACAGTTGTTCTCCGAGAGCATCATTCAGGTATCCAGTTGTTTCAATCACCGCGTGCTCTTTCGCCTCGCGAATTTGAATATCGAATTTGTCCAACAAATCGCTTACCTCCTTAAGTTCTTAACATGGACGTGTGAACGGTTTCCCCAAAACAGAAATGTGATATAATAGAAAAACGTGTCGTTTTACTAACACAATTTCGTGAATTATCCGTGATGGATTCAAAGTTGTATTGTGGACATATTGTCCTGCAAACCTCTATAGGTTGCGCAATAACGACACAGCACCCTATGAGGGTGTCTTCTTTTTCGTGAAACTCACAGTAGTCCCGTTGGGGCTGCTTTCTATAACCACTTCGTCCATTAAAGCTCTAATAATTTGTAAGCCTCTTCCACGCTTACGTAAATCGGGGTGTACACTTGGTCTACCGAGTAAGCGGGTGCCGTCCAGTGTATCTGCAGTTATACCAACCCCTCGATCAGTAATTTTGATCTCCAACTGATCGTCCGTAACTAAAAACTGAATATGTACTTCCTTATCCTCGCTTTGGCTATGTTCAGAAGCGTTAATACAAGATTCGATGATGGCGAGTTGAATTTCTTCAATCGCCTCCTCGTTGAAGTCCTTCAATTCAGCGAGGACGGAACCAGTTTTCGCTGCGGCAAGTTCCATATCAGGGTACATTGGTATAGTGAGGAGTACTTTGTGTTCAGATGACACGCTAATTTTCCCTCCTTGCTATGGCTTGTATTTATATTAAAAAGCCCATAAAATTCTTTTACCTAAGTTGGCACTTTCCGTAAATTAAAGGTTTATGAAAAACTTGATTAAACATAATACTATATTTTTTAAATTATGTCAAGACTTTATCGAATACCCTTTCAAAAGGAGAGAAGATGGAAATTATTGAATACACCCCAGAAATGCAAAAGCAGATAGCACACTGTTACAACATACTTATGGCTAACGTTCCACACTGCTATCCTGTAAGCGAAAATGAATTGGGTAAAGTCTTGACGTGCTCTGCCTATGAGACAGAGGATAAAAAACTTCTTCAGTCTCAAACGACCTTTGTTGCCAGAGAAGGGACAAACGTGCATGGATTCATACAGGTTGGTATTGGACCTTGTGAAAGACTCAACAAGAATAACATTGGTGTCATCCGGTTTTTTGTCTATCAACCCGGTGAGCGACAGGTCGCACAGGCACTACTTCAAAAAGCGGAAGATCACTTAAATGCTTACACCCCCAACCAAATTATCGCCTTTCCACAGGACTATCAGTACCGGTTTTACCATTTCAAATACGCTTATCTCTCGGCTGCCCTCGGACAGGTTCAAGCACTTCTGGGATATAAGGGGTACCGGCGTAAGTTCGGGGAGATATTCTTAGCATGGAAAAACTACACGATGATCGTACAAGGACCAACACTGGAGATCGAACTTTCTGTAAATTGGGAACCCGGTAGAGGTGAACGACCCAATTGCACTGTGCAGGCATTTCGCGATGGAATAGAGATCGGTATTTGTCAGTCTGTATCAGGTGGTGAGTTCTCAAAGCACCCTAACGCGCAAGATTGGTTTCACACGAAGTGGCTCGGTATAAGAGACGAATTTCAGGGACAGGGTTTAGGTTGCCATTTGCTCCAACACACACTCCAAGAGATGCGTAACGTCGGATATCGGCACGCTGCGATTAGCACCGATTGGGAGAATTATCGTGCCTTTCTCTTTTACAGCAACTTCGGTTATCAGGTTTCGGATTCAACCTATGGTCTCTTGAAATCCCAGTTGTGGCAGTAGTCTATGACGCAAGAGATTTTGTTTCATCAACGAGCCAGCGAACATCTGCTATCCGAGCAGATGCTTCTGAGGATTCTGGTTGATAGGTTGCAAATTTCACCATATCACAATTGGCAAGCAATTGCTGCGTCCGTTCAACATAGGGATCCGCTATTTCTGCACATAGCATCGCCCGAAGCAATGCGGTCGTTGTCAACTCCAACGCCGGAATATGATAACGTGCGTCAATGTATTGGCGGAGAACATGAGCAATTTGCGTATGATATGTCTCCATGTCGCCACGTTTTAGCCAATCAGAGGCTTCAATTGCCGCCAGTTTTTCGTATGCTACCTCATGTGCCAACGGCGCGTCATTCTCATCCGTTACAGGGATAGGCAATGATTGACGGCGTTTTTGGAAATAGTACCACGCCACACCGGCTACAAAGCCGAGTATCACTGTACCACTGATGAAATAAGGTAACAGGTTCTGTGGCACCTCTAAGGGCGGTTTGATATCGCGTAGATCTTGCCCTCCTAAAGGACTCTGCATAAATATTTGTATCAGTACAGACATATTTCTTTCGGAAAGGTGCGATATACAATCAGGTGTGCCCGAAACCAATATTTGACATCTCACTCAGCGAGAGGTTTAATAACTATTGACTTTGGTGAAGTTGGACAGGCGTATTGACATACTCCACATCCTGTACATCCAGCATCAATAACCTCTACGATGCCGTCTGATGTGAAGTGAATCGCATCCTCGCCAATCGGACACGTATCAACACAGTAAGTACAATCCACATCTTTTGTCCGAAGACAGGTTTCAGCACTGAAAACTGCTAAGCCGATTTTAATATCTTCAGCATAAACGGTTTGCAATGCTCCGCTTGGACAGACATACATGCATGCCAATGAATCACAGATGACGCATGGTTGTTCTTCAGGATCGATATAAGGTGTATTCGCGATGTCGGGCTGGGTGGTCTGTAAAGGGAAAATAGCGTTTGCGGGGCAGTTCTTGACGCAGTTGCCACACCGATGACACTTTTCTAAGAATTCCGTTTCAGGCAACGCCCCCGGAGGGCGGAAAAGCGGACGATGGCTCGACGCCTCAGCAGGCAAATGCTCATTTATCCTATCATCTAGGAATTCGGCGACAGGCTGGATGAGTTGGTTCAAGGCTTCCTTGAAAAAGCCGCGTCTCCCCGTTTCATCAGGCATTTTTAGGTTCCATCCCTGAGAATTGTGCTCCGCGTTCGCACGGCACCTTACTCTTCGCTGGCTTTAGAAATCCAGTAACAACATTTATGGCTTCCTTGCATGAGGTGTTCTACTCGGACGACCTTTGCCCCCAAGGATTGCCGGAAGAGTGCCGTTTCAATTTCGCAGACGTGTGGGTATTCTTGCGCGATCAAGGCAATCGGACAATTATGTTCGGTTAAGACGTAATTGTCGTCATCTTCGTCAAACCGTGCCATGTACCCTTCTTCATCACGGATATTGGCAAGCTCTTTGACACGTTCGGATAACGTCTTCCCTTGAAGCCGCTGTTGATACGTCTGTAACTGCGAATTCATCCGACCTCGAAAGACTTTGTTGATGAAACCGGGTCCGTTGAATTTGGCAACTTCATGCATCAATCCGACAGCAAAGTTGGCATAAGTCGTCGGAAACAGACCATTTGCTTCATCTGTTAATTGATAAACGTGAGGTGGACGACCACGCCCCTGCTTTTCTTGGTAGTGCTCAACCAGTCCCTCCGCTTCGAGTATAGCGAGGTGTTGTCGGATCCCCATCTGACTGATATGTAGTGCCTCTTTCAGCTGACCGATCGTCATACCGGCACGCATTTTCAGCAGTTGCAAGATTCGCATTCGGGTTTCGCTCATTTCACAATTCATGTGATTTCTCCACAGGATAAATTTGCAAATAATACGCTATTTCATCATTTTTAAAATTGTATCACAATTTGACGTTTCAATTCAAGGAATTTCCAGATATAAAACGAATTTTGGCGGCGACGTTCAGTTATCAGTTGTCAACGTTCAGTTTCTGTCAGGGGTCGAGGTTTAGAAACCCCTCCTACAGGAGAACTGAATGTCTCTACTATTTTTCTTTTGTCTATTTATCGCTTATGTGGTAAAATTTTGTAAAGGCTGTATTGCAAGCCGAGAGTAAAAGGACTAAAAGGAGAAGGTCGAGAATGCAGAACGAACTCACCGAATCACAAATCAATTTTTATCAGGAAAATGGGTTTCTTGTCATTGAAAACTTTCTTGATGCCGATGAATTAGCGGACTGGCGGCGTTGTACCGATGAATCTGTTGAGGAACGACTCGGAAACTCAGTGGAATTTATGACGAACCAGATGGACGCCAAGCAGTTTTATGCGCGCGTTTTTACACAGTGCCTCCGTTTATCAGACACACATACCGGTATGCGGAAACTCGTACATGATCCGAGACTTGGCAAAATGGCAGCACAGTTATCCGGTGTTGATGGCGTGCGAATTTGGCACGATCAGGCACTGATTAAACCACCCCACGGTAATCCGACAGCGTGGCACCTTGATGTCCCGTATTGGTCCTTTGATTCCCGAAATGCCATCTCATTTTGGGTTGCGTTGGACGATGCCACACTTGCGAACGGATGCATGTGGTATCTCCCCGGTACCCATAAAACAGCCCGCTTTGATAACGTCGGTATTGGAATAAATATCGGTGAACTGTTTAACGTATACCCAGAATGGAAACAGATTGAACCGCAGTGCGCCCCTTGTCCTGCAGGTTCTATTGCATGGCACAATGGACTCGTTGCACACGGTGCCGGTGCGAATATGACAATCCATCATCGCAGAGCAATGACGTGTGGTTTCATGCCCGATGGATGTACCTTCAACGGAAAGCGGAACATCCTACCGGAACCCTATTTTAACTCGCTGGAAATTGGTGATATGCTTAACGATGATATTCAGAATACCCTTATTTGGCATAAGGATCAAGACGCTTAAAGGTAAATCTGTGACATTAAACCAAGCCCGAAACGAAGTGGAGGGGCGACTCCCGAGAGGAGAGCGATGAAGCCCAAACCACATCGTTTAACCGCAAGGAACATTTAAAAAATGGCAAAACAGCCAAATATTGTATTGCTGGGAGTTGATTCACTGCTCGCGACACACATGAGTTGCTACGGGTATCATCGACTGACAACACCGCACATTGACCGCTTTGCAGAAGGTGGCGCCCTCTTTGAGAAAACTTATAGCGCACACATCCCGACAACAAGTGCTTACGCCTCGATGCTGACCGGATTGGACACGTTCAGTACACAGGTTGTGGCATTGCGGCATCAAGGACCGCTCCGCGAAGAGGTAAAAACGCTGGCAGAAATCCTTCGAGATGAAGGCTATGATACGACCTGCGTTGGGTTCAGCGGACCAAGCGCGCGGGGGTTCGACACCTATCTTGAATATTCCGGATGGGGACCCGATGAAAGTGGTCGGAGTCCGAAAGCGGAAAATCTCAACAAAACAACCCTCCCGGAACTGAATCGATTGATTGATCAGAGCGACGAAAAACCGTTTTTCCTGTTCCTACGCCACATGGACCCACACTCACCTTACTTGCCACCTGCTCCTTATGAACGGATGTTCTACCACGGCGATGAATGCGATCCAAGCAACAAATCTATGGAACCGGTGATGACGTTTAAACCGTTTTGCGATTATTTCGCCTCATGGATGCCACCGGGAATTACCGATAAAGATTACGTCATCGCGCAATACGACGGTGCCATCGCTTATATGGACGCGTGTATTCAGACACTCTTCAATGCCCTCGAAGCGCGTGGCGTATTGGATGAGACAATCATCGTTGTCAACGGAGACCACGGCGAAACCCTTTATGACCATGAATGCTGGTTCGATCATCACGGACTCTACGACGTCACGCTACATGTGCCGCTCATCATCCGTTATCCTGGGCGTGTGCCTGCCGGAAAACGGGTTGCTGGATACAATCAACATAAAGATCTCGTGCCGACACTCCTTGAATTAGCAGACATCGAAACAGACATCGCATTCGATGGAGAGAGCCTTACCCCTTTAATGAACGGTGAGATTACCTCTTACGAGAGTGAATTCTACATCACAGAATGCACGTGGATGCGGAAGCACGGCTGGCGTACCCCTGAGTGGAAGCTCATCGTTGCCCTTGAACCGGACTTCCATTTTAAACCCCCTGTAGAGCTCTACAACCTTATCCAAGATCCCGATGAAAATAACAACCTCGCTGAGACACACCCCGACATCGTCAATGTCCTCGAAACACGGATGAAAAGTTGGATTCGTCAGCGGGAACGGGAGACAGGCTTGACAAACCCGATTATGACACAGGGCGATTGGCACGGACACAAAGGTGTCGGTCCATTCAAGAGCTCTGAACAAGCATACAACACGATGCACATCGGGGATGCAGGGGCAGCTGCACGTTTACAGGCAAAATCTCGGGATGAATAGCCGAATAGCCATCGGCTGTCGGAAACCATCAGCGGTCAGCACCGAACTGCCAAGAACGATTAGAAAGTAGCCCCAAGTGCGTAGCCTGCAACAATACGCAGAAATACCCAAGCAAAAACACGCAGGCGGATGTACGTCAATGGACGTTATTGATCCAACTTATCTGAACGAACCGCAAGGAATAATTAAAAAGTAGCATAAACTGTTAGTTTGTGCGGTTTTAACGGAACCGTAGCCTGCAACATCGGCGCAGGCGGCTCTATGGAACGGACCGTGAAACCACTAACTCCCTTAACGAACCGCAAGGAATAATTAAAAAATGCCAGATTATAGACGAGATCAGGTCTTAGGACGACTGAAGACAGAATTGGATAAAGATAAACCTTTACTCGCAGTGGGTGCAGGAACAGGTATCACGGCAAAATTCGCTGAACAGGGCGGTGCAGACCTGATTGTGATTTACAATTCCGGTCGCTACCGGATGTCAGGATTTGGTTCCTGCGCAGGACTCTTGGCTTACGGTGATGCGAACGCTATCGTCATGGAGATGGGCGAACGTGAAGTCCTACCCGTTGTCAAAGAAACTCCAGTTATCGCGGGAGTAAACGGAACAGACCCAACGCGAAGGATGAGTAACTTTCTGAAACAGGTCCGTGATGTCGGTTTCGATGGCGTTAATAATTTCCCAACCGTTGGTGTGATTGACGGAACTTTTCGATTAACGCTTGAAGAGACTGGGATGGGTTTTTACAAAGAGGTTGAAACGATCGGTATCGCGCATGAGATGGATCTTTTCACCATTGTTTATGTTTTCAACCCAGAAGAGTCTGAGAACATGGCGAAAGCTGGCGCGGACGTTATCATTGCACACATGGGCACAACGATAGGCGGCACTATCGGCGCCGAAACGGCTTTCACGCTTGAAGACGCGGCGGTGCGCGTGCAGGAGATTTGCGATGCGGCAAGGGTTGTGAACCCAGATGTCATCTGCTTGGCACACGGCGGTCCCATCTCGAAAGCACCGGAGGCGGCATTTATCAATGAAAAGACAGATACTGTCGGTTTTGTGGGTGCGTCCAGTATTGAACGGTTCGCCTGCGAAGAGAGCATTCCGCGGGTAACGGCTTCCTTTAAGGAATAGATTCGCACTGAAGCCATATTCTAATCGCTAAAAAAATCGTTGATAACCCCGAACCTTTAAGATCTAACCAAAAACCATCGTGAAACGAAGTGGAGCGATGCCCAGATTTAATAGTTTAAAAATGGTCAAAGAAATAGAGATTTTAAATGCCGATGATACCGAGTTAATGCGTATAAGCCAAGAAGGAACGTTGGCACTGAATCTGAACGAGATGCAGACGATTCAGACCCACTTCGGAACCCTCGGACGCAACCCCACCGATGTAGAGATAGAGACCATTGCCCAAACATGGTCTGAACATTGCGTTCACAAAACATTCAAAAGCACTATCCTCTATTCCGAAGCAGGAAAAGCACCAGAGCAGATTGACGGCTTGTTTCCAAGCTTCATCCAACGTGCGACTGAGGAGATAGCCAAACCGTGGTGTGTCTCCGTCTTTTCAGACAACGCTGGTATCATCGAATTTGACGAGAAATTCAACCTCGTCTTCAAAGTAGAAACGCACAACCACCCGTCAGCAATTGAGCCGTATGGTGGTGCTGGGACCGGAATTGGCGGTGTAATTCGCGACTCACTTGGCACAGGGCTTGGGGCGAAGCCAATTTTAAACACCGATGTATTCTGTTTCGGGATGCCGGATACACCCTATACGCAGCTACCGAAAGGGACACTTCATCCAAAGCGTGTATTTAAAGGGGTTGTCGCTGGCGTGCGCGATTATGGAAATCGGATGGGTATCCCTACGGCGAATGGTGCTATCCTTTTTGACGTCCGCTATACTGCCAACCCACTCGTCTTCTGCGGGAATGTCGGTTTAATACCGAGAAATAGATGTGAGAAATCCGTTGAACCCGGTGATTTGGTGGTCGCGATCGGTGGACAAACCGGACGCGATGGTATTCACGGCGCGACTTTCTCCTCTGCGGAATTGGACGATACTTCCGAAAGTCTCGGCAGTGTGGTGCAGATCGGTAACCCGATTATGGAAAAGAAGATTGTCGATGCCCTATTGCAGGCGCGGGACAGAAATCTTTATCGCTCCATAACCGATTGCGGTGCCGGAGGGTTCTCGTCTGCTGTCGGTGAGATGGGCGAAGACATAGGGGCAGAAGTACATCTCGAACGCGTTTCCCTAAAATACGAAGGACTCGCACCGTGGGAAATCTGGCTCTCCGAAGCACAGGAACGTATGGTCATCGCTGTGCCCCCTGAGAATCTGGATGAACTCATGGAAATATGTGAGGCAGAAGTCGTTGAAGCCACAGTCCTCGGGACTTTCACAGATACGCATAGGTTACAGGTTTTCTACGAAGGCACAATAGTTGCCGACTTGGAGATGGAATTTCTGCACCATGGACTGCCAATGCCTGTGAAAGAGGCGGTTTGGGAACCGCCGAAGCATCCGAACATGGCATCGCGAGATGGAGACGCGGAAAATTATACGAATGACCTCGAACGACTCCTCGCAAGTCCCAATATCGCGAGTAAAGAATCCGTCATCCGGCAATACGACCACGGTGTGCAGGGCGGTATGGTTATCAATCCGCTTGTCGGTGCGGCAAACGACGGACCGAGCGATGCGTGCGTCACGACTCCCGTCATAGGCAGTCGAACAGGTGTAATCGTCGCGAACGGTATCAATCCGAGATACAGCGATGTGGATCCGTATCTCAGTGCAGCAGCGGCGATTGATGAGGCGCTACGGAATATCATTGCTGTCGGCGGAACGTTGGAAAAGACAGCGTTACTGGACAATTTCTGTTGGGGGAATCCAGACAAACCTGATCGGCTCGGTGAACTCGTCCGTGCGGCGAGAGCGTGTTATGACATTGCGACTGCTTACGGCACACCTTTTATCTCTGGTAAAGATAGCCTCTACAACGAATACAGGGACACCACAACCGGTGAACAACGCGCAATCCCTTCGACACTCCTTATATCCGCTATCTGTGTCATGCCAGACATTCAACATGCCGTCACAATGGACGTAAAAACACCGGGTAATCTGATTTATGTCGTCGGCAATACCTACGCTGAATTGGGCGGTTCACACTACTTCAACATCCACGGATTTGTCGGGAACACTGCCCCTGCCATTCGTCCATCTGAAGGAAAATTGACGATGGAACGTCTCAGTAATGCCATCAACAGTGGATTGGTGCGTTCGTGTCATGATTGTTCTGAAGGCGGTATCGGTGTAGCGGCGGCGGAGATGGCATTTGCTGGTGGATACGGGATGTCTCTGAGTCTCGACGATATTCCTACAGGCGAAGGTATCGATGCTGATGACTTCCTCCTGTTTTCAGAATCAAATAGCCGCTTTCTCGTAGAGATTGAACCGCAACACCAGCATGCCTATGAAAACCACATGGCAGGGATACCATTTGGCTGCCTTGGTACGGTTTCAGAGACGCCGGCATTCGTCATCAAAGGGAAGACTGGACGCTCGATCGTTGAAACGTCCATCCATACTCTCAAATCTGCATGGCAAGTTTTTTAACTATTCGCAAGGCGTTAAATCAGGTGATTGGTTTATTGACCGTTTTTTTATATCCGCCTGCGTGTTTTTGCTTGGGTATTTCTGCGTATTGTTGCAGGCTATCGTCTTAAGTTAAGGATTGTAGGATAAACTTTAGGTTGTGCAGTCAAAACCGTAGTCCGTAATGAAATGGAGGACGGATATACGGGAAGGCGATTGAAATTTCCAACCCATCTGACCGAACCGCAAGGTATAATTAAAAAACCGCAAGGAAAATTAAAAAGATGAAACCAAAGGCACTCATTTTACGGACTGCAGGCACGAATTGCGATGCAGAAACGGATATGGCGTTCCAACTCGCTGGGGCAGAAACGGCGTTAGTCCATATCCAACACCTCATATCAGACAAAGTTAACCTTGCCGACTACCAAATCCTCGCGATCCCCGGTGGGTTCTCCTACGGCGATGACATTGCCGCGGGTATCCTGTTAGCAGTCGAGATGAAACACAAACTGACAGACGCACTGAATCGATTCGTCGAAGATGGCAAATTAATAATTGGCATCTGTAACGGGTTTCAGGTGCTTGCGCGAACGGGTTTGCTACCCGGGGCAGATGCCTCAGAAATGGCACAGCGCGCGACGTTAGCGATGAATACCTCAGCAAAATTCGAGTGTCGGTGGGTGGATCTGGACACACAAGAGAGTCCATGTGTCTTTACAAAAGGGATCAAAGAACGTGTTTATCTCCCTGTTGCTCACGCTGAAGGGAGATTTACTGCACCAGCGAACGTGCTCTCAGAATTAGAAGCGAACAATCAGGTCGTGTTTCGGTATGCCGATAGTGGATATCCTAACAATCCGAACGGTTCCGATAGCAATATTGCGGGTATCTGTGATGCAACTGGCAAAATTTTCGGATTAATGCCCCACCCGGAACGGTTTCTAACAAAATGGAATCATCCCCGTTGGACACGGATGGCTAAGACCCAAGAGACCGGTCCTGAAGAAGGCGACGGATTGGTTATCTTCAAAAACGCTGTTGACTACGTTTTTTCTAATTTTCCTTAAAAATAAATTAAAAAATGCCAAATAAGTTATATCGGCGGCTACTCCCATTTTATATGAAATTGCCTGTCTTTTGGGCATTCATAGTGATTTCGGTGTTAGGGCAGTTGCTTTGGGTGGTTATCATTTCACAGGATGTCCGAATTGACCTCCGGTGGTCGAGTTTCGGGTACGGCTTAGGGATCGGGTTGGGTTTCATGCAAGGGAAGTGGACCTCTCGTCTGTGGGATCAATCGTATCTACAGGTTTTAAAGCGGCAGATAACCTTCTGGGAAGCGAAGGGCGCGAAACTTCTGACGTTTTACACCTGCGCGGCACTCGGTCTACCGATTTTCTGCACAATTCTCCTTCGATCACTTGACACGTTGGTAGGCATTCAATCCTATGTTTTCGGCTTTATCGGGGCGATGAATGTGGCGTTGCTATTATGGGTGCGGCGGATGCCGAAGTGAATTTTATGCAACTCGACAGAAACCAACAAAAAGCCGTGAACCACGTCATAGGTCCCGCTATCGTCATCGCAGGACCCGGCAGCGGTAAAACGACAGTCGTAACAGAACGGATTCTGAACCTTATCCAGACGCACAACATCCCACCCTCACAAATCCTCGCTATTGCCTTTAATAGGAAAGCAGTTGAAGAGATGGAGACGCGTATTTGGCGCAGCTTGCAAGCCAAATCTTGTTTGACAGGAGGGCGCGAACTCACGTCATCGCAATTCTCTAATAAGACTGAAACGCATAAGAAGCCCGAAATTCGGACACTTCACGCATTTGGCAAAGACATTATCACCAAAAACTATAAGCGCGCGGGATTTAATCAAGAACCTCAGATCTGGGCGAGCCAGATAGATGAAATCATCGCACAAGAACGGGCACAGATCGAGCGAGAAGCCTCAAGTGCTTCGGTTGCCATCTATAAAATAGAGAGCAAAGGCAGCGGCAGGTGCTATATCGGACAAACGACAAATTCAGATCGTCGACGGAAGGAACACTTCGAGCATTCATCAAACGATAGGCTCCGGCAAGCGATCCGATCTGAAGGAGAGTCACAATTCAGTTTCGAGGTCCTTGAAAACGTTCCCGGACGAGAGGCAAATCGTAGGGAAGCCCATTGGATTGCGTTTTACAGAAAGTGTGCAGATGTGTTTAATCGTGCCGATCCGTTGCGAGTGCAGTATAGCAACCAACTCATACTTGAAATGTTCTGCCAGCACTTTGAGATTCCATATACAGCACATCTTGACAGAGATCCCGACTTCGAGAACCTGCGCGATCGCTTCAACGACATAAAAGAGACCGTTATGCGGGCAAAGCGACAGGTCACCGCAGGATTGTTCGACCCAACTACGCTTGAGGACCCCATAGCGCGAGCATTCGCCGTAAAATATGAGATGCTCAAAACTGAGGCAAACGCTATCGATTTTGAGGATATGGTTATCCACGCGGCGAATCTGCTTAAAACGTGCCCCGATCTTCAGCAAACTTACCGGACCAAATACCGGTATCTGCTTGTTGACGAATTCCAAGACATTGCACCCGCCGACTTTCGATTGATTTCGCTTTTATCCGAGAACTTGTTTGCTGTCGGCGATGACGACCAAGCTATTTATGGGTTTCGTGGCGGTGATTCCGAAATTATGCAGGAATTTACTGCTCGTCGAGATGTCGTAAAATACGAAATTACGCGGAACTATCGCTCCACGTCAACGATCGTTGAACACGCGAGAGCCTTGATTGAGCGAAACGCACAACGCATCAGCAAAGACCTTCGTGCTTACAACCCGCTACAGCAGGAGATAAAAATCGTTGAGACAATCCCTGAAACCGTAGAGGCTATCTTACGCCGTGAATTGAAATCCTCCCAAGAAACCGCCGTTTTGGCGCGCACGAACTACGAAATCGATCAGATTCAAGAGATGCTTTCCAAGCACGCGAACCCTGTCGAGGTGACGACGATCCACAAAGCCAAAGGTAGGGAATGGGAAAAGGTGATTCTTGTCCATAACACATTAGCGCGGCGTTTCCCGCGTCGTGATAACGACCTTGCAGAGGAGCGCCGTGTCTTCTATGTTGCGATGACGCGTGCTAAGGAGAAATTAGTGGTAATCGGTGGGACGTGTTCGTTTGTGCCAGAGTTTGAAAAAATTCCCAAAAATTTCGGGTACTACCTCCGACAGTTTGCATATTGGCGCGTCAGAAGGAGACTGAAAAAAGTGAGAGATGTAAAATAGGAATTGTGCTATAATCACCGATAATAAATGCTCCATTACAAATCCTAAGTTCCAGTCCCTTTATGGCAAAATCAACTCTGAAAAACCAAAATTCCCATCCCGGCGTAACGTTCCGTGCCATCATACTCGGTTTGCTACTGATCCCAGTAAATACCTATTTCATCATGGCAAACCACCTCAAATTCTGGAGCACCCTCCCAACGACGATGTCCCTCATCTATAACGTGATTATCACGTTGATGGTGCTGATTCCCTTTAACCTGTTGCTGAATCGGTTTCTGCCACGGTTCGCTTTGAGGCAGGGAGAACTTTTGACGGTTTTTGTGATGCTGTCGCTCTCTTCAGCGATTGCAGGGCATGACATGATGCAGACGGTTATCCCGACGATCTCCGATGCTTTCTGGTTCGCAACCCCTGAAAATGAGTGGAAACAACTATTCTGGCGATATCTCCCGCCGTGGCTGACCTCTAACGATATGGCAAGCCTGCAGGCGTTCTACGACGGAGAGAGTACTATTTACAGAATGGTGCATCTAAGGGGGTGGTTACGCCCGATTCTCTGGTGGACTATTTTCCTGACCATCCTCATTTGGGTGATGATCTGCTTGGATGTTTTTCTCCGAAGACAGTGGATTGAGCATGAACGGTTGACGTACCCTATCGTGCAATTGCCATTGGAAATGACAAGACTTGACGGACGACTTTTCCGATCACCGATGATGTGGCTTGGGTTTTCGATCGCGGGGGGTATCAACCTCATCAACGGTCTTCACGTGCTTTTCCCAGAGATACCTGAAATTCCGGTACGGCACGCTGAACTCGGTCAATACTTCACACAGAAACCGTGGAGTTCGATGGGCTGGACACCGGTCTATGTCCGTTCGTTCGCCGTTGGACTCGCTTATCTGATGCCACTGGAAATGTCATTCTCAATTTGGTTTTTTTATTGGTTCTGGAAAGCACAACGAATACTGGGTAGCGCGCTGGGTCTTGACGTTATGCCGGGGTTTCCCTACGACTGGCAACAAGTCATGGGTGGGTATCTTGTGCTTGCCTGTTTCGCACTTTGGGGCGGACGACGCTATTTTCTTAGGATTCTCACGTATGTCTTTCGATGGCGTAAGTCACCCGGCGACATTGATGACAGTAGAGAACCGATACGCTATCGTTGGGCGGCGATTGGGTTAGTCTGCGGCTTGTTTTTCCTATTCGCTTTTTCACGACAAGGCGGGATGGAATTCTGGACGATCGGGCTTTACTTCTTAATCTATTATCTGTTAGCGATGAGTCTGACACGCATCCGTGCTGAAGTCGGACCGCCGACGATACGGACCTACGCAACGCCTCACGATATTCTCACAGACATTTTCGGTACACGACTGATTTCGCATCGTAGTTTAACGATGATGCGTCTCTATCTCACCTTCAATCGCGGGTCGCGTGCCCATCCAATGCCGCATACACTTGAAGGTTTCAAACTCGCCGAGGAAACAGGTATGCGCTCCGGCAGACTCATCGTAGCGATGATGTTCGCCGCGGTGATCGGGATTCTGGCATCGTTTTGGGCGTATCTCGTGGTTGGATACAATATCGGTGTTGTTAGTGATCTCGGCACAGGGGGGTACAACCTCTTGCAAAGTTGGATCTATCACCCAGTTGACACCGACATTCCTGCCGTGATTTTTATAGGCATCGGTGCCCTTTTTACCGGTTTCTTCTGGTGGCTACGAACAATCTTTCCGTTCTGGCCCTTCCATCCTGCCGGTTATATGGTCGCCGGTGAAAGATCAACAATCGGTCGGTTGTGGTTTTCGATACTCATCAGTTGGGGTGTCAAAACAATCTTGCTAAAAGTGGGTGGAATTCGCCTCTACCGCAAAGCGTATCCACTCTTTTTAGGACTGATTCTTGGCGAATTCATGGTAGGGGGTGTATGGGTGCTGATTCGACTTGTTACAGGAATGCCAATGTATTCTTTTTATAGATAGTGGGTTTAACGGAACTGTAGCCTGCAATAGCGGCGCAGGCGGATCTACGGAACGGAACGTGAAATCACTAACTCCCTTAACGAACCGCAAGGAATAATTAAAAAATGAAGATTGTTGTTCTTTCTTATAGTCACCACGGACGCAGTATGGCGCGCACGGCACATGAACTCGGACACGAAATTGTGGGGGTCATGGATGCCGAAGCGGGACCTCGACAACAGTTGTCAGACGATTTTCAATGTCTCGGATATGAGACAGCCGCGGCATGTCTTGACGCAAGTAAACCCGACGCGGTGCTCGTCGCCGGAAAACACATTGAGATGCCGGATCATGTGCAGGCATGCGTAGACCGACGTATCCCCTACCTCTTGGACAAACCGTTCGCCGATTGTGCCGATCGGTTGCGTCCAGCCGCTGAAGCATCTGAAAAGCATGGCGTCTTCAGCGCGCTTGTTCTACCGAACCGTGCGAGTCGAATCGTGAGTGTCGTCAAAGAGATGGTCGATGATGGGAGTCTGGGCGACCTCGTCCTATATAACAGCAGATTGAATAACGGTCCCCCATCCCGTTATGACCCGACCCCCTCCGCTTGGCATAGTACTCCGAGTATATCGGGTGGCGGTTGTTGGGCAGTCGAAGCGGCACACGGTATTGACACATTCCTTCAGTTTGTTGGCGATCGGGAAATTACAGTTGTCGGCGGGGTCATGTCCAATTCCATGCACAGCCGCGTTATAGAGGACAGTGGTGTCGGTGTCTTACGAACAGCAGACGGTATCACGGGCATAATTGAAGCGGGGTATAATTATCCGTCTGGTAAACGGGGTGGCGATCATTTCTTCCGATTTATTGGAACGAAGGCATCCGTCTTTGAACAGTACGATCGCAACGGTGAACCTCTGGTTGAAGTGCATACGACTGAAGGGGTTCAGTTCAGCGAAGATATTTCGCATGGTGCAAGGATTCAAGGTGTGATGGGTGCTGCATTTGACGCAATCCGCGACGGAGATGCCTTTGAACCGACAGCTGTAGATGCTGTGCGTATCCTTGAGATCCAAGATGCCGTCTACGCGCATGCCCGTCAGGGCGTGATCACCCACGGTCCGCACCCGATGGGTTGACAGCGTTGACAATGTATGATAGAATCTTGCCATTCAAAACATGGAATTGAAAGGAGTGGAATATGCCGAATATAAGTATGTCACAAACGCTCGCGTGTGCTGTTGCCGCAGGTTTCGCGTTAGCACCTGCGTTGATTGGGAACGCTGCAAGCCACAATACCATCTTTGCCCCAGATGCTGAACTGAAAGAACTGTTCAACGGTGCGCATTTTACGGAAGGTGTATCCGTCGCGCCGAACGGAACAGTCTATTTCAGCGACATTACCTTCACCGATCAGACGGATATGCAAGCTGGAAATATCTGGAAACACAATCCAGAGACTGGAGAGACAACCGTTTTTCGTTCTCCGAGTGGGATGTCCAACGGCACAAAGTTTGATGCGCACGGCCGCTTGGTTATCGCAGAAGGCGCGGATTTTGGAGGACGCAGGATTACTCGGACAGACCTAACGACGGGTAAAAGCGAAATCATTGCTGGTCTGTATAACGGAAAACCCTTTAATTCACCCAACGACCTGTCGATTGATGAACAGGGACGCGTCTATTTTACAGATCCTCGGTACGCCGGGCATGAACCCGTTGAACAACCCATCTTTGGGGTCTATCGCATCGATCCAGACGGCTCTGTGCATCTCGTCGTTACGGACGCTGGCAAACCGAATGGCGTCGCTGTTTCCCCAGATCAGAAAACCCTTTATGTCATCAGCCATGACAACGGTGCGATGGGCAGTTTCCCTGAGGATATACCGCTCCTTAATGGACGTATGGCACTCCTCGCCTATGATCTCTCATCGGAAGGCACAGCGACTTTCCGAAAAACGCTTGTCGATTATGCTCCACAAGACGGTCCAGACGGTATGGTGGTCGATGCTGAAGGAAATCTCTTCGTGGCAGTGCGAGACGAGACGCGACCCGGAGTCCGCGTCTATACACCTGAAGGGGAGGAACTGGCGTACGTCGAGACCCCCGATAAACCCACGAACGTCGCCTTTGGACGTGGCAAAACGAGCAAGACGCTCTATATAACCGCAGAAAATTGCTTATATAGCATCCAAACGCTGAAAGAGGGGTATCACCTGCCGCAGAAATAGGGACTGGGTGACCCAGCCCCTACTTAAATATCGGGATGGAGGTTGTGCCACGGCGTAGCACTCTCATAAGCGTGTCCGACTTGACACAATAACGGCTCTGACAAGTGCTTTCCGACAAACTGAATGCTCAACGGTAGCCCTTCGCTATTCACGCCGCACGGCACAGATAGCGTCGGTGCGCCGTTGTAGTCAAACGGCACAGTAAACCGCTGGAATTTCGGATCCCGGGCATCATACCGTCCGTACAACATCTCTGGGGTGACGCGGTGTGGTGGTGCGGACATTGACGGACAGACCAGTACATCGATCCCCTCAAATACCCTTCTGAGATGTCCTGTGCAGGCGGCTCTCAAGTTGTTCGCTTTGGCATATCCCGTGCCTGTCACCTTTGCACCCATATCAAGCCACCCTCGGAACCAAGGGGCGTAATCATCCCGTCGGGACGGATAGGTGGCAGCGTGTGCTAACACCGCTTCTGTTGAGCACAGTGTGGGCCATGCGGAGACGTATTCATCTACATCTGGCAGTTGCACTGCAACGATTTCAGCACCTTGGTCTGCCAAGACTCCCACACCGGCGCGTACTGCTTCGGCGAGTTCAGTGTCAATATCGTTCGTGGCATAGTTCTCGTCAAATCCGATGCGAATTTCCTGAAGGTCCCGTCCAATGTGCTCAAGCATGTTAGGGACGGGATTTGGCAGGGAAGTTGGATCGTTTGCGTCAACCCCAGCAATTACCTCAAGCATAATCCCGGCATCCGCGACACATCGCGTCATTGGACCGACATGATCCATCGACTCGGCAAGTGCGAGCACCCCGTAACGGCTGACTCTCCCCCACGTTGGTTTGATGCCGACGATACCACACGCTGCTGAAGGAAATCGGATGGAACCACCTGTGTCGCTACCGAGTGAACCGAGACACAATCCTGAGGCTGTCGCGACCCCAGAACCGCTCGACGATGAGCCTGTCCACCGGTCGGGATTCCACGGATTTTTCGGGATATCGAACTCAGGATTGTAGCCACCCATAGCGCCTTCCGTCAGGTTCAGCTTGCCAAGCAGCACGGCGCCCGCGGCTTTAAGCTTTGCGATAACAGTGGCATCAAACGATGGGACATGATCAGCGAGAACTTTCGCTGCCCCCATCGTGCGGACACCTTTCGTGAAACAGAGATCCTTTACGGCAATCGGCACACCGTGTAGTGGACCTCGATACGTCCCCGATTCAATCTCTCGTTCTGCTTCCTGCGCTGCAGCCATCGCGGAATCCGCCATCACCGTGGCGTAACTCTTCAATCGACCGTCAAGCGCATTGATACGCTCCAGCATTGCAGTCGTAATCTCTACAGGCGACATCTGTTTTGAAGCGATCGCTTCCGAGATCTCGGTAATCGTTTTGAAGTGAAGTGGTGTTTCATTCATGTGCTTTCTCCCTATAAAAGTTGACTCAAACTGGTTTGTCTATTTCCCAATTGACATCCGAAACACGCCACCTCCGATCGTGCCTGAGTAGAGAGAACCCTCATGTATCACCAACGAATCAATCCGGCGACGCAGTGAACCCGTTCGTTCCCACTGCTTCCTATTGTCTATCCATCGAAAAACGCCGTCATAATATGTGCCTATGTAAGTATCGGTATCATCTGCTTCTATCGTCATCACTGATAGATCTTCCAATCCGTCGTTTAGGGATATCCAAGAGTTGCCATTGTTAGTAGAAAGGAAAACTCCCTGACCCACAGAGGTTGCGTAAAGCGTCGATCCAACCCATCTTAAATCCGATATAAAACCGCCCAACCTGTTGATAAATTCCCACCCTTTTCCAGCATTTTTTGAACGAAAAATCTCACCGTGCTGAGTACCAACATGGATGTTCTTTCCATTCGCTGACAATGCCGTAAGGACGTTTCCTTCTAACCCAAGACTGGTCCATGAATCCGAGTCTTGCTCCCAACGGAAAACGCCTCGTCCTTGGGTACCAACATAGAAGGTTGACCCGACGATCTCCAGGCATTCGATCCCATATAATTCCCTGTTGGTTGCCAGTTCGATCAGCGAGTTGCGCGCCTCATCCAATTGGAAAATTCCACCTACTACATCGCCAAGAGCAAATTTGGTAGCCGCGACATAAAGTTTTCCACCAGTTTCAGACAAAGCCGCAAAATGATATGAAATAGGCAGTGAAGGAGTTTGGACAGGTTGCCACGACTCACCGCTGTCAACTGAATAGACAAGCCTATGTCCTATGCCAGCGTAAATTGTTCTTCCAATAACTTCTAATTCGGTGATGGATGTATTCGTTAGCCCTGTGTTGGCTTCCGTCCAAGAAGTACCACCATCCGTTGTGCGGAAGATACCACCATCCGTTGTTCCCACAAAGACAGTGTCCTCACTCACTGTGAGCAATGCAGAAACTGTCCAGTCTGTTAAGCCATTGTTGACTGTTGTCCAAGAATCTCCGCTATCTTCTGATCGGAAAACGCCACTACCATAGGTGCTCGCATAGAGTGTTGTCCCAAATGTTGTCAATGCCTCGACGGTATGTGTCATCTCTTTGCTGGTGATGCGTGTCCATGAGTCCCCTTCGTCATCTGAACGGAAAAGCCCATCGTCTCCACCCATAAGTATGCCCATATAAAGCAGGTTTTCCATAGCAGCAAACGCGTCAACGCGTATTACAGCTGGAGATCGTGGCGGTAGCGGTGTCCCCCGCGATTCGACACGTGCTTTATTAATCGGTGCCATATCCATCGGTTGCGGAACAAAGTCTGCATTGATGGGTGTCCATGAATCATCGCTAAATCTTTTGCGGAACGCTCCGTCTTCCGTCCCCGCAACAAACGTTGTCCCTATTTTCGAGAGCACACGGATGAAGCGATTTTCCAATCCATCGTTTATTGGCATCCACGAATCCCCATCATCTGAATACCAGACCCCGTCACCGAGAGTGCCAATATATACACGCGCACCAATCAGCACAATGCCACTCACCGATACATACTTTGAAAGGGTCGGAACGCGATGCCATCTGTCGCCACCGTCAATTGAGGCATATAAACCATCAGTTGTACCCGCGTAAAGCATATTCCTCTTTTGTGCGAAAGCTGAAGCAGATAAACCATCTCCAGAGAAATCAGGCAATCCAGTATTGACCGGGGTCCAAGAATCGCCGAGATCCATTGAACGGAAGATACCTGCACCGTCCGTTCCAGCGAAAAGCACGCCTTCAGGAGTCGCATAGAGCGTGTGGATAGATCCACCGTATGGACCATTGGTTTGCACCCAGCGGTTCTTATTAGGCTCAACATTCACATCCGCACTAAGTTGTGATGCTAAACCGATGAAGAGCATCATTACAGCAAGCCAAAGGGCAGGTAGTATTCTTTGTTGTAACATCTGTTTAGGCGACTAATTCAATTCACTCACACGCGGACGTCCTAAGAGGCTCATTAACCGATCATCTGCATTTTCCAGAGCGTCTTTAGGAACAGGCACGCCGTTGCAGAGACTAAACCGCCAATATGCCCAGTAGGCGGCGTATTGCGATTGTAAAATATAACGCGTCTTACCCGAAAGGTTCGGGGCACCACGATGCCAACACTGCGGATCTTGTAAATAGATGTCGCCCGCTTTGCAGAGGATAGAGACCGGCTTATTTCCCTCAAATTCAGGGTTTTCCTGATCGTTGGGATGTCTGCCGGAGTAATGACTACCGGGGACGTATTGCGTCGGTCCCTCTTCAATCGTATCAATATCGTTCAACGCCATCTGGACGGTGAACCACATCACAGGCATCCGTAGACGTCGGTCGTGACGCGGCATTTTTTCCGTAACGGGAAAGTGCACCGATCCGTCAACATGCCATCGGTCAATCGAGAGACCTGGGAGGTTTCGTAAAACATTCTGCCCACAAAATTTGCAGTTATCACCAACAATCGCCTCTGCCAAACTCAGAATCGGTTCACGGAGAAGCATATCTCGGAAAATCGAATCGAGTTCGATCGTGTTCCGTAAAATGAAGGGTAGCGTTTCTTGGGATTCCGCATGTGCCCCCATCTGGATGTATCTGACATCCGCAAGTTCAGGATTCGTTATTTCTGCGAGTTTCGGATCCGCGAAAAGTTCATCAGACTTATCCCGTAGCGCGGTAACCTCATCCTCGGTCAATACTCCCGGAATATAAACAAAACCATCACGGAAGAATTGCTCGGCAATCTGTGCTGTTTTCTCTTCGCTAAAAGGCTCACCCTTGAGAATTGGACTGTTCGCCATGTTGTCCTCCTTTTACGTGTAAAGGTTGGCAATCAATAAATATCACCGCGATTATCAATTTGCACAATTCGGATTAGACGCTTGTTTCTGTCAACTCGGTAAATGAAACGGATGGATCCTATTCGATAGCGATAGAATCCCTTCTTCTTCCCACGTAGTCTTCTGATCGTTGTTGGGTTTTCGTGCTGAAACGGAGAACCAACGATATATTCAAAAGCAAGATTGATTCGCTCTTGTGTTTCCCTGTCTAATCGCCTGATAAAATTTTCAACTTTGGTCGGCAGTGATTCAAGTGTGTACCGTTGGCGATTCACAGCCCAATCTCCTTCTTTAACAGAGACCACGCCTTTCCACCACCAGCAGTCAATTCCCTTTCTGCTTCAAGAATATCCTCCAAAACTTCTGACTCTGAATTGAGCAACGCGGTTTCACGCCATTCGGAGAGAAAAATTGAAAGGGTCTCAGCACTTTTTTTTCCCTCCGAGACTTGCGTTACCAACTTGAGCAATTCCGCGAAAAACTCAACAAGCTCTTCAGAATCTAACCGCTTAAGCCAATCAAGGTGTTTTGAAGTCGTAACGGATTTAACAGATAATTGATCCTTCGTGAGATGTCCAATAACAAGTTTAAAGTCTTTCATTTTCTACCTACTCAATCCAGATAATCCATCTCTGGTAACAAATTCCAACGGTACTGGTCTGCAGGTTGTATGTTCCGCCCCCACCTGCCGAGAAGTTGTGTGTCGGCTCGTTTTGCAGCTATCTGTGCGGCAACCGAATCTGGGTCCCAACCGTCCAATACTTTTTCTGTCAAATGTGCTAAAATGTCTTGGCATCTGGGATCGTCTGCTCGGTCTTGCAATTCGTTTGGATCGTCCTGTAAGTTGAAAAGTTGCGGCGGTTGGCCGTGATAGTAATTCAGTTTCCACTCGCCATCTCGAACCATCCGATGATAGCATCCATCATCGGTACAATATTCAGAGAAGGCAATATCCTCCCAGTGTGTACCATCACCGCGGAGGAATGGTAACGTGCTTCGACCGCGGGAATGGGGTAAAGATGGTGCTCCGAGTGCATCGAGCATCGTGGCGTTCAAATCAAGCGAACTGACAACCCGATCGCATCGTACGCCTTCCGGTAAGGCACCGCGCCACGATAAAATTGCCGGAACTTTCACGGAGTGTTCATAAAACGTCTGTTTCCACCAGAGTCCATGTTCCCCGACCTGTTCACCGTGATCTGAACTATAGAGGATGAGGGTGTCCTCGTCCAACCCGTTTTCTCGGAGTGCCGTCAAGATCTGCCCAATCATCATGTCCATCCGAGTTACCAATGCCCAATATGCCGTGCGTGCGCGAAGGATCTCAGCATCGGAAACTTCAACAATGCCACACTTCTCACGCCACCACCGAAAATAGGGATGCAACGCCTCTGAGAAAGGTTCAGGATTTTGCGGCATCGTCATCTGTGCTTCATACAGCTGATAATCCTCCTGGCGGGCGACGAAAGGTTGATGCGGCAGCATAAACCCGACAGAAATTGAAAATGGAGCGTCTAAAAGTCCCGCCCGTTTCTGGACACCGAGTCGATTGAGGTAATCAACTGTTGCAGCGGTCACGTCCTCATCGTGTACTTGATAGGCGCTCTGCCCTGCCCCCGATTTTTCGAGACTCACACGTGCCGGTCCCGCTGTCCCGGAGAGTTCGCCGTGATCAACACCCCGTCCACCATGATAGTTCGGACCGTGGTCTCCAACAAGCCTTTCAGCATACCCGTGCAGCTGATCGGATCCGAGCGCGTGCATCCGTCCGATGAGCACCGGTTTATAGCCCGCCGCTCCCATCGCATGCGCAAACGTAGGAATACTGGAATCGAGGATGTGGCTGTTGGTCCAGACGCCGTTCTCATGCGGGTAGCGTCCACTCAACATCGACATCCGGGAGGGTACACAGATCGGAGATGGACAATAGACGTTTTCAAACACTACCCCTTCGGTGGCGAGACTATCGAGATTGGGGGTCTGCACTAACGGGTCGCCGTAGCAACCGGTCACATAAGGGTCATGTTGGTCGGAATGGATATAGAGCAGATTGGGACTTTGAGGACGCATCTAAAATCCCTCGCGAAATTTCATTGGATATGCCCTCATTATAAACGGATATCGGTTTTTGTCAAGAGATGTTTGTGTTGACACTTGAACGGCTTTTATTATAAAATAAACCCTAATTCCAACAAGTTTTTGACAGATGAAGTTCCACTCACCCAAAAGGAGAAACCATAATGGCATTTTTGAGACACATCGCACTGCGGACAAAGGATATGGAAGCCTCGCGCCTTTTTTACGAAACCATCGGTTTTGAGTTTGTCGGATATCGGGGACGCGGTGGGTTAGACCTCTCTGACGGCACGTTGAACATGACAATCCTCCAATACAACGGTACGGAACGTCCACCGTTTGAGGAAGGCACAGAGTTTATCCATTTCGGTATCATTGTTGAGGATTTGCCGAGTATTTACAACACCCTCAAGGATAGCGGTTTTGAACTGATTATGGACAATGTGAAAAAGGGAGATGATATCGATGATAACAAGCCGCCGGAACGCTCCTTCAAGGTTGCCGATCCGGATGGAAATGTTGTTGACATTACATGCGCGAAGGATGAATGGCGTGGCGTGACGGTCTAAGAAGGCCCATAATTTAAAAGATGGCATTTCAATTTGAAGATTCTATGGTCAACGAATACCTCTCAGAAGGGTATCTCATCTTTCGAGGGATTGTTCCACCGTCGTTGCTCAGTGATTTACGTCGAGAGGCAGAGAAGGCACGCGATCTGGCACACAAACGCAACGGACCGCAAACCCAACGGATTCAACCGCTATCGAATTACGGTGATGAATTGGATCTGAAACCCTTCTACGACTACACGGAGTTACCCGAACTGCGCGACGCTATCGAAAAATTGCTCGGTGCTAACTATACGCATGGGCACGTTGACATCATGGGGCTCCTCGTTGAGCCGCTTGAGCATCCGTGGCATATCGGCTGGCACCGAGATGGTGTTGTGGAAGTCCCTCCCGAAGCACGTGACGAGATTGTCAAAGCGAAGTTAGCGGAAGTCTGGTACGATCTGCGCCATTTCAATCAGGTTAACTGCGCGATTTACGCGGATTCTTGCACGTGGTTCGTGCCTGGCAGCCATCTACGCCAGTGGGATATGCCCGGGGAAGAACAATCCACAAACGATCCGAAGCTGCGGAAACCCGCGGAAGGACAGTCCAACGCGGAAGCCGAACGCTTCTGCTTGGAGCACTGTCGTCAGTTTCCGGGTGCGGTTCAAGTGCATCTGGGACCGGGAGATTTCATGGTGTATCGGAACCTTGCTTGGCACACAGGAAACTACATTACCTATCAACCGCGCGCAACGATTCACGATGTTGTCCGCTATGAAGGGAAAAAAGACTGGACGGATTGGCAACAAACGAAATTGGATGCCGTCAAACGGATGAAGGAAAAACACTCCGAACTATAACCGATCGACTGTGTATGCCTCTAACAACGCTTCGTCCAGATCTACACCGAAACCTGGAGTATCGTTGAGGGTGAAGAATCCATCGTGGGGTGCGGGGCGTAAGCGGCGATATAATTCGTTTTCAACGCCATCGCGAGAGGGCCCGAAGGTTTCTGCCATACACGGCATCGGAAGACACGCAGTGAGATGTAACCCCCAAGGTGTCCCTGCTTGGTGGAGCCATGTCGGAATATCCTGTTCAGCGGCTTCACGGGCGATGCGTAAACATTCCGTGAAACCCCCTGCCCAACTGATGTCCGGTTGAATCATATCCGCCGCCTTCCAACGCAGCAACTCACGAAAGCCGTATCGTGTGAATTCATGTTCACCGGAGACAATCCAAGCAAGTTGAACTTCACGCACCAATTGTGCCATGCCTGCATAGTCGTCAAGTGGGATAGGTTCTTCGATCCACTTGAGATTCACATCAGAAGTTGCCCCGGCGAAACGGAGCGTGTAGTCTACATCCCAACGGAGATAGATGTCTGCCATCAATTCTGTCTCCGCGCCGACAGCGTCCCGTGCGGCGTGTATCATCTCAACGTTTTGGGCAAACCCATCTTCACCCTCAGTGAGTCCGTTGCGGAGCGGCAGTTTGCAAGCCGTAAATCCGTTCTCCGCGTAATAGCCGACATCGGCACCTGTGGCATAGGCAGGGATCTCAAGGCGCGGTGTATCTGTAATAAGCCCATAGACGGGCGCGTCCAGGATCTTTCCACACAGGTCAACAAGCGCGAGTTCTATGCCGCTCAAGACATAAATTACCAAGCCGCGCCGTCCGTAGATTGAGGTGATATGATACAGCCGCTCCCAAATCTCCTCAACATCAAGCGGATCGCGTCCGATGACGAAATTCTGGAGGTGTTTCTCAATAATCAGCGCGCCCGCAAGTCCTCCACCTCCGAGACCGTATCCTTTCAAGCCTTTATCAGTGGTAACTTCAACGATTAACGCCCCGGCTTGTGCGGCGAAGGGACCGCGCCAATCGACATGCGCTGTCTGAGTAGCGGGTTTCTGCCACGAATCAACGGTATGAATGCGCGTATGGCATTCACCGCCTTTGGCGAACCCTAAACTGGGCATGGCGCGTGGATTCAAGTTGACGTGCCACGTCCGAATTCCAACGATAGTATGTCGAGTTCTCGCACGTGTTTTCCATGTATCCGCTAATGTCGGTTGATTGGATTGCATGTTTTCTAATTTTCCTTGCGGTTAAGGCACGTGGATTTATGATTTGACGTGCTTTTCCGTTATCAAGGCGCAATGAATTGCGCCACTACAAACCTTAATTTTAGACTGGACAGTCCAATAGGTCATGATGGCAAAGCGAAATAACCGATGCCTGTGAAAAGCCCAACTATCATCCATAACCCTACCATCACATACTCACCGAAAATCAAGCCGAACGCCACGGGTCGAATCTTCCGATACGTCGTGGCGCCGCCAAACTTAAGTGCCATATACTTAATGAACCACCCGATCAAAATTGACGACCAGAGGTGAAAGGGTGGATAGGTTGCCCCCAGAAGATAACCGATCGGATGTAGGGACCACCAGACGAAATTCTGCCGCATCCAGAGCATAAAACCTGTAAACCCCGCGCCAGCAATCATACTGTACACTTCATCCCACTTTGTCTCGATGGGGAATTGGATAAGGCTGCTCATCCGTTGGAAATAGTTCCTTGGCGCGACCACGAAAGCCCAACTCTGTAAAAACAGCGCACCTTTGTCGTAAATGAGCGTCAGTGAAGCGTAAACAGAAACGAGGAGTGCTACGACAATGGAGACCCACAAAATCGGCATAACACGACGACGGGCGAGTTTCACCTCATCTGCCGCCTTGAAACTGTGTAGAAAGTTTGGCATCATAAATTCGCCCCAATCGCGTAGGAAGGTGCGTTGGAAACTCAGAATCGCAAGACTCTTATGCCCTAATGCATTGGAACCCAATGTAATATCAATGTATTCCGATGGGAAAAAAGGAGCCTGCACCAGCAACAGTCCGCCGTTAACGACCATCCAGGACAAAACAATTGATGTGATAAAGATAGAAAGCAGTGTCACAACCGCAACCCATGTTGTTACACCTGCAATGACTAAAAACACGACGAGAACGATAAACCCTAAGAGAAATCCAAGCAGCGCCACACGATACGAGACCGGTTCGTTTGAATCGTCTATCGGTTCTCCACTTATAGTAGAGTAGCTCGTCCTTGCGTGTCCGAGACCAAACGTTTTCCTAAAAACTGCTATGATATGTTCACGTCCTATCCAGAAAACAGCGGGAACAAAAATGAGGTAGCCCCCCATCACTTGACGGCTACAGCTAATCCATGGACCGATGCTGAGCCCCATCGCATTCATGAGGATATATTGGAGTTTGAAAAAGAGGTAGAAGAACCAGAGGCTAAACGATACCTCAAGCGTGAGTAAAGAGGCTATTCCGATGACCGAAAAATAGATCACAAACCGCATCGCGGGCCACCAGCCAAGTGTATGCCACGGTTTTTCGGTGAAGACGGTGTAGATATTGTAAATAAGTGGAATCTCTGGTACCCGCGGAAAGTGTGCGTGCAACCCGTTGATAAGGTGCAACACCACCGGTAGGATCATCCCGGCCCAAAGGAGCCTGTTTTTGAAAAAGGCGTTAAGCAGTCTGCCGCGTGCCGGTTCAGCCGCGAGCTGCACTGGAATCTGGATTAAAGGGAACGAAAATCTTTCGCGTTCCACCCATTGTTTTCGGAGGATTGTGGAAAGGCAGAGCGTTGTAAAATAGAAGACAAGGACAAAAAGACTCCAGACGAGTAAGGGCTTGAGCCAGAGCATCCACGGAACACTTTCACCCGGGGAAATTCCTTCATAAAAGTCTGTTACCGCACGAGGATCCGTGACGACGAGCCATTCTGGGACGTGTGGATGGAGGGTCTCTGACCAATCATTCTCCGTCGTCGCAAAGTACTGTAATGCAACAAGCGACGGAAGCAGAAACTGCAACAAACCCATTGACGGAATGCCGACCGCGACGATTAACATCATCCAGACAACGGTTAATTCGAGCGCCGAGAAGGCGAAACGCCCATTTCGCATCAACTTACGCAACGGTACATTGACGAGAAACACCAGAATGAGGAGTCCAAAGATGGAACCAACAGGGAGATGATTGCCTGCGATTTTGGTGTTTTGTAGGAAATAGTTATTGTAGGGTGTAATTGCACACATCACCCCTATCAAAACCAGTCCTACGAGAATGGCAGGGAATCGGATTTTTTGGTTTTTTAACGTTTGGGTTCTCGCGCCGATTTTTCCGTAAAGCACTATCAACCTTCGTCTCTCACTGACGGACGATAGAGACAGGTTTCGGCATCAACGACACGTCCATCGGGGAGTGTATACTGATTCGGAGTGCCTTTACCCCACGGTTCTTTGAAATCTCGGCTCCGTTCTCTATCTGAGGCTATCTGTTGCCTAACAGACTCCCATGAAAATCCATCCATGAGTTGTTCATGCAGGGATGCCTCCAGTTCTCGGTACGCTGACTGACCTGCGAGGTTCTCCAATTCATCCGGATCTGTTTCTAAATCAAAGAGAATAGATGCGTCTTCAGGGAAAGCGACGTATTTATGGCGAGGCGTTCGGAGCATACGCATGGGTCCCGTCGTCTGGTGCGACCAGTATTCGGTGATTGCAGTGTTACGCCAACCGTCAGTGTTCCTCGTCATAAGGTTCGTCAAATCTGCACCATCTAAACCTTCAGGGATAGGAATACCTGCTCTGGTACACAATGTTGGGAAGAGATCGTTCAATTCGACAGGTGCTGTCACTCGCTCTCCGTGTGATTGCGATAGATGTCTGTCCAATACGATTAACGGCACGCGTGCGGCGGCTTCATAGTAACTCGATTTCCACCACTGTCCGTGTTCTCCAGCCATTTCACCGTGATCGGTCGTATAGACGATGATAGTGTTATCCAATAAACCGTCGCGTTCCAAAAGTGTGAGCAGATCTCCAAGCGTCTCGTCAAGGAATTCACAACAAGCGTAGTACGCCGCGCGTGCTTTGCGAGCTTCTTCCAGTGGGATTTCATCCGTCTTGAAGTTGTCCCTTAAACCTTTCGCGAAGCGGTGTGTCTGCTCCAAGTGTCCCTCTGGAAGGTTGGGCATATCGACGTTATCGGGCCAATACTTATCAAAAAGTCGCTTGGGTGCTGTGAGTGGGAAGTGTGGACGACTATAACTTGCCAGTAGGAACCACGGTTGTTCCGATGGTTGCGATCTTAAGTATTCAAGCGTTTCTGTGTTGATAACCCGCTCTTGCAACATGCTGGTCGGGATTTCGGTGATTCCAGCGAGTCGTGTGCGTTGTCGCGTACCGGATGGCGTTTCCAGTGGATCTGTTTGGTGCCCGGCATATCCGCGCAGGTCGCCGTAGGGTCGTGATTGGAAACCGTTGTTCTGCTCTTTTCCGCCGAAGTGCATCTTCCCAACGAGTGCAGTCGCATAACCGTGCTGGGCAAAATGTGCAGGCATCGTAAGATGCTCAGGAAACAGGACAGACCCGTTATCCCACGCTGAACACCGATGGGCATATTTTCCAGTGAGCATACACATCCGGGAGGGGGTGCAGAGCGGGACTTGGCAGTAAGCACTCTCGAAATAGGTTCCAGATTCTGCGAGTCGGTCAAGATTTGGTGTTTGGACAATAGAATTACCTTCATACCCCATAGCGTGCGGACTATGTTCATCGCTCATCAAAAATAGAATATTCGGTTTTTGCACCATTAATCAAAAAATCTCCTTTTTCACTGTTCATCACCGCTTTAAGAAATAATTCGATCTCATCTCTTCTCTTTAGTTTACACGACTTCGCAACGATGTGCAAGTGGATTTTTAGGTGAGGTAGAAATGCGAAACCACGTTAACTGGATGATCACGCGGTCATCCTCTTATCCTGCAAATCCTTTAATCCTGATTCAGATAAGAAGAAGCATGCGATGGTTGTGCTTTGGACTTCGTTACACCCATTTCGAGTGCTGGTAATACAGTTTCGGAAATATCCAAGGAATAGTCGAAAATCGCCCACCCTGAAGCTCCTAAGGAACGCGAAAGAGAAATCTGTTCAACCACCGCATCTGGTGTCAGTAGCGAATTGGTAGCAGTCGCACCAATACCCGGATAAATGGCTACCCCTTTCGGCATCAAAGCAAGCTGATCGACTAACAACTGTGTGAAATAGCTCGTATCCTCTGTATAGTTCATCGGACACACGAAATCGACATATCCTGACTTTGCCCATGCGATCCAGTCCTGTCCGATAGAAGTAACACACGCTGGATACCCACCGAAGACGGCCGTAGAAAGTTTGATGTCAGGATCCGCCTCTCGCAGCCGTTTGTGTATCAAGCGAACCAAACGCGTGATTTGTTGCGACCGCCACTCAATATACTTATCGCCATACTTCCCTGTCTTTGGCAAAACGGCGGCGGGCCACTCATCAATCTGCTGTCGCGTTGCGAGGGTGAATCTTTTACGGCACTCCTCACAGTAACACGCATGGCTTCCGGGATAACGGATATAATCCAGATGGATGCCATCTACGTCGTAATTTGCTACAATTTCCGATACGCTTTCTAATTCCAACTGGACGTTTTTCGGGTGTGATGGGCAGAGCCAATTGAGAGGTTTTCCGGTTGCGGAGACTTGGGTGCGTCCATCTTTCCGCATTTTTTCAACGAATCCTTTCGGCGCACCCTCCAAATTCCATGTAATCTTCCACACATGTACCTCTAAACCGTACTTGCGTGCCGCCGTAACACACTGCACTAACTGATCCCCATATTGCGTGAAGGTTTTGCTCTGTGGTAAGACTTTACTGGCGTAATGCGCCACCCCTGCCCACGCCATGTTTGGGAGGATCATGTTCACACCCGCCTCTGCTAATTCTTTGGCGGACCTGTCCCAATCACCTGGATAAGCACCGAGTCCAGAATGATTCCATACGGCGCGCCCTTCGGTTTCAAGGCTAATATGCGACAAGAAATAGGCTTTGGAAAGTGCCTCTCGGCTTGCGCGTGCTTTAGTTATCACCGCGTTGTAAGCCTTACTGTTATACGCAGCACGTGCCTTCACCATCAAACGTTTTCCTGTTTCCAAGGCAGGTATCGCTTCCGGCACACCGCTTTCCCGGACAAACATCGTCAACGCCTCAAGTCCATCTGTATGCCCTACGCTGGTCATCGTCTCTATAGCTCGTTTGGCAAGTGGACGCCGAAATTCTGGAACGAGATGTCCTAAGAGCGCAGCGAGGAATCGTGTCTTGGTTAGGATATCGTCTGGAAGGAAGATATGGCTGAAGAATACACCCCCTTTGCCCATAAAAAGCGCAGGCAAACCTGTCGATTCTCCTGCGAGATTATGCCAATACCCGATAACTTTCGTCTGTGGCGTTGTCGGTGCTGCGACTGTGATGTTCCACGATGCCTGTCTAATAGATGTCGGCATATCCGGTATTTCGGGCGCCTTCAACTGAATCGAGGCAAACTGTCCAGGTGATTCCTCTTTGAGCCAATCTATTTGTTGCAAACCTAAGAGGGGTGCTACCGTATCTGCTAAACTATAGGTCACGAAAAGTTTGCCACCACCTGCAACGAAATTTTTCAAGAGGTTCGTCGTCTGTGTTGACAGGGCAGCGTTCAATGGAAGAACAATTAACTTAAGGGATCTCAATCGGGTTTGAGAGAGAGCTGATGCCTCAAAGGTATCGGCAGTGAACCCGATGATGCCGAGCATGCGACTGAATCGCTTCGCGACGGAATTAGCATACTGAATATCTCCCGCTGGCACTCCAGACGCGGCTGACGGTAAAACAATCGCAATCTGTGCTTGCTGCGAGTCAGCAGGAGTGGGGCTACAGAAGCACCAAAGCAGCATACATACGAGTAAAACTATCGGAATGCTATGCCGTTTATTTTCGGTTTGGGTCAAAAACATTATCTGTTCCCTTCAGCACTTGTAGCGGCGAGTTTTGGGTTCCCATTTTTGACGAGAGGTGCTTCCTCGGTCTTCCCTAAGAACGTCTCAATCCCCTGTGCGATAGCAGTGGCAATTTTATGTTGATACGCCGATGTGGTGAGTTTTCGTCCTTCCGTCGGATTCGATATAAATCCGGTCTCGATGAGGATAGCGGGGACGTTTGTTCCAATCAAAACGACAAAGCGTGCGTGTTTGACCCCACGGTCAATCGCACCTGTTGCTTGGACCAATGCTTCTTGGACGTGCCTGGCCAACCGCTTGCTATCTTCGCTTTTGCTTTTCTGTATGATCCCCTTCAGCAGTGTTTCCAGTTCTTGAATACTATAGCCGGAGTCTGCATTTTCCCGCGCTGCGATAGCTGCTGAGGCTTTGTCTGTACTGGTGACACTCAGATAGTAGGTTTCAATACCTTTTGCTTTAGGGTTTCTACTGCCGTTCGCATGAATACTCAAGAAGAGGTCCGCTTTGCGTTGGCTTGCGAAGGCAGTGCGTTCCTTGAGTGGAATGAAACGATTGGTATCACGCGTCATCAGGACAGTGTAGCCTTTTTGCGTTAGAATCTTGCGAAGTTTTTCGGAGATGCTGAGAACAATGGCTTTCTCCTGTAAGGTCCCCCTGCCCAATGCCCCCGGGTCTTTGCCGCCATGACCAGGATCAATGACAATCGTTTTCGCGGTTAATCCAAATTCACGTGTCAGTGCTTTGGGAACCAAAGGCTTTTTCGCTTCGGGAATAGGGAGGGTTCGCTCTGGTTGCGGTTTGGATTGCGTTTGTGCGTGAACTTGTTTTTCAGGCGTCGATACTATCGGTTTTCGTTGTATTTTAAAGGGTTGTGCTTGGAGAGGTCGTAGTTCCTGAGTAGCAGCACTCATAATTTTTCGATCTGCTGAAGATTCAATAAGATTCGCATAGAGCGTCTTGGCGCGTGCGACGTAACCCTGCCTCACATATACGCGTGCCAATTCTAATTGGGCAGGGTCAGATATTTTAGAACCCGCATAACGACTCTCCACGATCTGATATTGTGTGATGGCTTGGTAATCGTCCTTGATATAGGTATAGCAACGTCCCAACCAGTAATGTGCTCGTGGGACATACGGCGAGTTAGGATAGTTGCGAATCAGTTTCTGAAAGGCTTCAATCGCTTGGTAGGGTCCTTCAGTGTCACCGGTTTTGATGATCCAAACCCAGCTGGAAGCGATCGCGTATTGTGCATCATCTGCTGCTGGACCTTGTGTATCTATATCAATAACTTTCTGAAACTCTGAAATAAGCGCACGCCATTCAGCGGCAGTCGCATGCCTTTGTCCGTTGGTATATGCCTGATGACGCAATGAAGCCTCCCTATAACCGGACATGCTTACACATCCGGATAATACCATCAAAGAGAGGATCAGCAGGCAAGAACACCCTATTTTCATGATTTTTCTCCTCGGCGCGGTGTTGTTCTTCTCTGTCTTTTATTTTTTATCCTATAAACAAAACGAAATATTCTCATCTTTCGTTACCAAATTGCGCTATCAAGACGTAATTGTCTCTGCTTTCTAAGAAAACTCTATCTCCTTATTTCTCTGTTGACTTTCTTATCGATTCACGTTAAACTAACATTTTAAATCGACGCTAAGGACGAGGTAAGAGAACCGATGGAACTGACTCCCCAAGAAATTCAGCTGTTCCGCCACAACGGCTTTATCAGGTTTCCGACGCAACTCTCTAAAGACCATGTAGAGGCACTTAAAGCAGCAGCATTGAAAGACATAGAAGAAGGCGTGGAACCTGTTGCCCGACAAGACGGTAGAATTATCCGAATCTCTGCCGTCTGGCAGCGCGGTGGCATCTTTCAAGAAACGATCACTTGCGACGAAATCCTCAATCCGTTGGAATCATTACTGGGTTCGAATATAGAATTTGTGCTGAATCGCCACAACCACATCTATCTCCGGGATGCAGGTTCAACGCATTCACTTGAGTTACATCGAGACGTCCGCCATTGGTCTCGGACGATTGCGACTGTCTTGATTTATCTGGAGGACACAAACTTAGAGAACGGCTGTACACGAGTCGTTCCGGGGTCGCATCATCTGCCTGCGTTTGCGAGTCTTAACGACGAAAAAATTCAACAAATCGCGGCAAGCCAAGCGATCCCGTTACCGATGCCAGCTGGCGGTTTGCTCGCTATCGATAGTATGATAATCCACTCGGCGGGGATTAATCGCACAGATAAGACACGGATGAGTATGACCCTCGGTTACCACACTTCTGATGAACTCATGTGGGAAGATAATCCGCGAAGAGTGCTCGTGCGCGGCGAGCAACCGTACCGTGGAAACGACAAACCCCGTGAATAATTCTGACGGAATTGGGTTTATAGTACAATGAGAACTCATCCGCAAAGAGTACCTGAAAAAGTGCTTTTTTGAAAAAAGTTACGCTTTTTCATTTTTTTCTTGACAAACGCCAAACTCTGTGGTATACTTAATTGTGCTATTGAGGGTCTTGATTGCGAGAGTAAAATGAAGAATTTTTCCCGATTCCGGGATTGAAGAATTCTGGGCGGGTAGCTCAGGTGGCTAGAGCGACAGCCTTACAAGCTGTAGGTCACAGGTTCAAGTCCTGTCCCGCCTACCTACCGTGACCGCCTTAAAATGAAAAGCCTCTCGATTGCAAGGTTGAAAATTTTATGGGCTCGTGGCGCAGTTGGTTTAGCGCGCCTGCCTGTCACGCAGGAGGTCGCGGGTTCAAGTCCCGTCGGGCCCGTTTCTATTATGCTATGCCGAATTAGCCACAGGTTGTGTTCTACAATGCTGTGGTTTTTTCGTTACAAAACGATCCACTGCATAGCAGCAATCTACGCTCTCACTTCTGAATATAGATTTCAAGCAACACTAACAATACAGGAGCGGCACCGCCGTGATTGATCTTAAGTTTATTCGCGAAAATACCGAAGATGTCCGCCAGATGTTAACAGATCGCCATACCGATGCTGACTTGGACCGGTTGGTAGAATTAGATACACATTGGCGTGAGAACTTGACGCATACACAATCCCTCAAAGCGCACCAGAACCAAGTTTCACAACAAATTGCGGCGCGTAAAAAGGCGAAACAGGACGCGACAGAAACCATTGCCGAGATGCGGGAACTCTCCCAAAACATCAAGAATCTCACCGCCGAAGCCAACGCTACGAAAACCGAAATAGATGCCATCCTGTTGACAATTCCCAATATGCCGGAGGCAAGCACACCCGTCGGCACCAGCGAAGATGACAACATCGAAATCAAGACATGGGGTGAATCGCCCAACTTCGATTTCGAGTTAAAACCGCACTGGGAACTCTCGGAACAGTTGGATATTGTCGATTTTCAACGCGGTGCTAAGGTCGCAGGGAGTAACTTTGTGCTGTTCAAAGGTTTAGGGGCGCGATTGGAGCGGGCGTTGATTCAGTTCATGCTTGATTTGCACACGACCCAACACGGCTACACCGAAATCTCGCCGCCTTTCCTCGCCAACCGTCCGACAATGACAGGGACAGGGCAACTTCCTAAATTTGAGGCGGATATGTATCGCTGTGATAGGGATGAGGAGAACCCCGACAGCGACCTGTTTCTCATTCCGACTGCTGAGGTCCCTGTAACGAATCTTTTCGCAGGCGAGATCCTTTCTGGTGATGAACTGCCTATCTACTACACCGCCTACACCCCCTGTTTCCGGCGTGAAGCAGGAGCTTATGGTAAAGACACACGCGGCTTACAACGTATCCATCAATTTGATAAGGTGGAGATGGTAAAGTTCACTACACCCGAAACCTCCTACGCTGAACATGAGGCGCTCTTAGCGAACGCCGAGAGCGTTCTGCAGGCACTTGGGTTGCCGTATCGCGTTGTGCAACATTGCACTGTTGAACTCGGCTTTGCCGCAGCAAAATGCTACGATATTGAGGTTTGGGCACCCGCACGGCAGCGATTTTTAGAGGTCTCTTCCTGTAGCAATTTTGAGGCATTTCAAGCACGTCGCGCAAATATCCGTTTCCGCCGCGAAGCGGGTGCGAGACCGGAGTTCGTTCACACGCTGAATGCCTCTGGTACGGCGCTGCCACGCGTTGTCATTGCACTCCTTGAGACCTATCAGAATCCCGATGGAACAGTACGTGTCCCCGCAGTTCTACAACCGTATATGGGGGGTATAAAGCAGATTGGGTAAGATTGGGGAAATTCTTATCTACGGTGGGATGGATGGTTCATCCCATCCTGTATCCGGTTGCCCGATTAAACATCGGATTCCATACGCGGGCGAAGCACTTTTAACTCTTTGAGAAGGACATCTCTGTTTTCTGATTCCTCCCCCTTGAGTCGTTCTGTATCATCACCGTTTGTTTTCACCGTAAACCCAGCATCTCTAATCATCTGTAGCGTGCGAGATGCCGTCGAGCCTTTGGCATTCAGATAGCCGTCTATAAACATCGAATTTGCTGGATAGAGTGCCATCACTTCCATGCTCCGAAAATGATGTTCCCTGCCCGCGGCGACCCGTATCTCTGCTCTCGGATTCAAGAATCGGTAAAGACATAGTACACGAAGACAATAATCCGGTGTTAGTATAGGCGTTTCCACCAGTTGCGTGCCAGATATTGGCAAGAAGAAGTTTACTGGGAGTGAAGCTACCTCAAGTTGCCGGAGTTCTTTCGCCACCTTAATCAAGTCATCCGTCCTTTCACCCATCCCGACGATCACACCAGAACAGCAGGCGAGTCCGACTGTCTGCGCGGCTTGCAATGTATCCATCCTATCCTGATAACTGTGCGTGCTACATATCTGTGGATAATGCGCTTCGGAAGTATTCAGATTATGGTTCAGTCTGTCCAATCCTGCTTCTTTCAAGATACCAGCAGACGCTACATCAATCAATCCAGCGGAGAGACACACTTCGATCGGGTAGCGCGCTTTGACAGTACGGATGAGTTTCGCAAGGTGAGCGACTCGTTGTGGCGACGGACCGCGCCCACTCATTACAATGCAGTAGCGATACGCGCCGGATTCATGCGCGCCCGCAGCCTCTGCCAAAATCTCAGCATCAGGTTTTAAGGGATAGGCTTCGATGTCTGTTGTTGCGGAATTTGCTTGCGCGCAATAGTGGCAATCCTCTGGGCAGTAGCCGTTCTGCGCGTTGTTAAGGATATGTAGTTGGACCTCATTCTGGAAGTAGGCTTTACGAACCTGATACGCGGCATCCAGAAGTGGAAGTAACTCTATTTCCGATGCAGTTAGAAGTTTCTCACAAGTAGCGTCGGAAAGGATTTCGCCGCTGAGGCTAAGCGTTGTTAATTCCTGATAAAATGTCGTTTCCATTTTTTAATTTTACCTTGCGGAGATCGGATTAAGAAATATCCCAGGCGATGTCGATTGCATTGAAGACTGGACCTTCGGTACACACACGTTGGTATTCAACGCGGTTTGTGTCTATTCGGACGGGACAAACGCAGCCGAGACATACCCCCATTGCACACCCCATCCGATTCTCCATAGCGATTTGGGCGGGCACCTCAAAGTCAACGGCAATTTTTGTGACAGCCGCGAGCATCGCATGGGGTCCACAGGCATAAATCGTCGGACGCTGCCATTTGGTTTTACGCAGTAAATCCGCGAGCACATCAGTTACATACCCGTGATGCCCGATGCTCCCATCGTCTGTAGCGATACGGACTGCGATGTCAATAGCTTCTAAATCTGACACACTCAAGAGTCGGGCACGATGCTGGGCACCGACCAATCCGAACGTCTGTATATCGTTTTCGCGTAACGCAGCAGCCAGTAACATGAGCGAGGCAATACCGGCACCCCCACCGACAAGAATGGCTGGCTCAGGCTTGGTGGTGAAATTAAACGTATTACCGAGCGGACCCAAGACCTGTAAAGATGCACCCATCGGCATCTCCGACAATCGCTGTGTCCCTTCACCGATGATCTGATAGAGCATCGTTATCTCGTCCTCTTCCACTGTATAAATAGTGAAAGGACGGCGGAGTAACATACCTGTATCCTGTGAAACCATGACGTGGACGAACTGACCTGGACGTGCGTACTGTGCGATTTCAGCACATTCACAACGCAATAAGTAATGCGCTTCGGCTACCTCTTCGTTAGAGAGAATAGTCGTCCGAGTGTCGTAGGTGTTCGACGAACAGTTACTTAGCATAGCATATATATTATCATGAAAAGTTGGGGATGGCAAGATTATTATAGCAGAGATGTGCAGTGTGCCCATTCAGCGAAAGGAGAAACATGCAAATTTCTCTATCTTTTCAAGGATAGATGTCTCTATAAGAAGAGATGGAATATCCTTTCCTAACACGCAAAAAATGATTCTTTCACAAAGAATTCGCTTGTAATTTTTGGCAATTATGTTATGATTACGCGCAAAGGAGAGCAACAGATAGTGAAAGATCCATTGAAGTTCCGCAGTGATCGTCGTTTCAAAATCGTGCAATTTACTGACATTCACTGGCATAACGGTGAAGAACCCGATCAGCAATCAGCGGCATTGATAAAACAGGTCGCGAAAGCTGAATCTCCGGATTTAATTGTACTGACAGGCGATATTTTATCGGGGGGTGGGTGCGACGATGCCGCCGACTCTCTTCGAGAAGTCGTTAAAATTGTAGAAGGATGCGGCGCACCGTGGGCAGCGGTTTTCGGCAATCACGACGACGAGGGGAGTGCCGATCGCAACGAGTTGATGTCAGTCATGCAAGAAGGCACGTTATCCCTCGCGGAACCAGGACCGACAGAGATACCCGGTGTCGGAAATTACGTTTTACCCATCCAAAGTTCTCAGGAGAATGGACCCGCAGCACTCCTCTATTTTATCGATTCCGGCAGCTACTCCCAAACAAATATTGATGGCTATGATTGGATTAAACGGGAGCAAATTGTGTGGTACCTGCAAGAATCGGCAAAGTTTACCGCTGAGGTCGGACATCCACTTCCTGCACTCGCCTTTTTCCACATTCCGATTCCCGAATACGACGAGGTATGGGATTTTCATACCTGCTATGGGGTAAAATACGAAAACGTCTGCGCGCCTCGGCTGAATACCGGTTTTTTTGCTGCGATGCATGAGGCTGGTGATGTCATGGGAACGTTTGTCGGACACGAACATATTAACGATTTCTGGGGTGATTTACATGGGATTCGCCTGTGCTATGGACGCGCTTCTGGCTACAGTACTTATGGTAGAGAGGGTTTTCCCCGCGGCGCACGCGTTATAGAATTACAGGAAGGCGAGCGTCAATTTGAAACGTGGCTTCATCTGGATGATGGGACAATAGTTCGGGAGCAACCGGAACATACGCCGCTTCAGCGGACTTTTACTGAAGATTAACGGACTCCACTGCAACTAATAATCGGAATTTAACGAATTCAGGACTGATCTTACAGGAGGAAATTGTGAGAGCAAATTCTCAAATCTCTATTCGACACGAAGGAAAGATCGCTATATTTGATATTACAGGGTATCTCACCGATGCGTCCGAGTCTATGTTGAGTGAGGCTTACGCCGAGGTCGAAGTTCAGGACGCGGAAAAGGTTTTACTCAATTTTGAACGGCGCAGTTTTATCACCAGTAGCGGATTCGGTGAGATTATCAGACTGCTTTGGAAGATGCGGGAGAAGGGACAAGTTTTGCGCGTTGCGCATCCGTCTACACAGGTCCGAAATATTTTCAATACGATTGGGCTGACACAGAGTATAGGCGTCTTTGAATCCGAAGCAGACGCATTAGAGGACTTCTGATATGTTGTTCGTCGTTTGAGGATACTGGATTAAACACACAAATTATGTCCTGATGGCACAATCTCATGGGAAAAGCGTGTACATGTTCATATTCAATACTACACCTATCAAACTCCAGAGGCTGCCCGCGAGGAACTGACCGAAGACGAAGCCCAAAAACAGCGGTAACGCTTTGCGATACGCTCGAACCCCACCTCCTGTGAAGAGTAACTGCTTGAAGAGCCATCCCAAAAAGATTGAGAACCACATCCAACCGATAGCCCAACCATTCCCGACAGCATATCCGACAGGGTAAAGGGGCCACCACAAAAATTGGCGTTTCAGAAACGTTAGTACACCGGTGAACAAGAAACCAGACATTATATGCTGGATAGCAGGTAAATTTGGTGCCCGCGGCGCGATAATCCAACTTTGTAAGCGGTTAAACTCGCCAACACCCCAGTGTGCGAATCGGTATTCATAATAGAGTGCCACATGCCCAACAATCGAAATGATTGTTCCCACAATCGATGCAACAATTAGGGCAACAACCAACCTATTTTCATTCAAACGGAAGTTTCTGCCGATTTTGAACGCCTCTAACTGATGCGGCATCGGATGACATCGGTAACCATACGCAAGCCATGAGAGTAGAGTGGTGTTCGTCAGGTTTTGTGCACCCAGTGATCGGCTTCCAGCAAACAGTAACATAATCCTATCCGGGTGCACATTGTGCAGTTCATGCGTCGGGGGTCCGAGTTCGGCGCGCATGCGCGTCATCCCAAGGCATAACACCAAATAGATACCGAAATAGCCAATCACAACCCACGGCGATAACCCGGCGAAATACCAGAACACTAACACAAATGCCATGCCAATTATTAAGCCGAAGACAGCGAGCCGATATAAACCGTCTTTGGATCTAAACGAGAACACACCACCAAGAACTTGTAAAATCTGTCGTCGACTTGTTACAAGAGCGAGTGTTCCAATGCCGAGCCATGCCCCAGCGCGTTGCTCCGTTTGTAAACCGATAGCGGTTGTCCACCCTGTTGCGCTGAAAAAGACGCGCTGCGCACCCCAGAACAGATAGAAAAACCAAAACGACAGCGACAATTCCAGCGGCATGAGATACCCAAACCCTATCGCAAACGGATAGACGTAGACCGGTAATCGTCCGACTGCGTTCCACGGTCGCTCAGAAAAATAGAGTTGATACTTGATTTTGAGTGCTGGAATCACTGGAAAGAGGTAGTTCAACCCCGCCAAAATTTCCAGTCCAAATGCGATTCCGAAACCGAGCCAAAACAACTTATTGCGAAAGAGTGTAGACGTGTTACCGAGTAATTCAACGGGAAGTGTCGTCAAAGGATAACTTAACTTCTCGTGATCGATCCACTGTCTCCTGATGATGATGTTCACACAGAGCATCATAAACAGGATGACAATCACCAATCCACTCCACGCGATGATGGGCCACATCCACGCATTTAGGTAGTGTTCCTGCCAAAACGTATCATCGCCCTCAAAATAGCCCTGTAGAATCCGGCGGTCGGTAATCGTTAGCCATGTGGGCATGAATCGGAAGAAGAGATCTGACCATTCATTTTCAGGGGTCGCGAACCATCCTGCGTTGGCAATCATGGGCACTAACTGTCGAACAATGTCGTGTCCAGCGAGCGCAGTTGCTACGGATACCATCGTATACGTTAGCGCGAGTTCACGTGCTGTTGGCGTGAAACCTCTGAAAACCTTTTTGAGGAACGGCGTAATGAGTGCAAGGAGAAAAAAGGTGAAGAGTACCGTTGGAAAGATAGAGAAATCGGTCAGTTCCCAGACGACCCGATTTTCTGCGGAGATGATCCAATAACAGGTGAGGACAATAAGAATCGAGCCGAAGACGAGAGTCCCGAAAAGAAAACGGAGTGCTGAGGGTTTCTGATCGCTCTCAGTTGTAAGTGACGCTCTGTGCCGCATGATTATAGTATACCATACCTGTTGATGTCAATACAAACGATATGCCCATGCTAAGATCCGTATGTTGGGATTTGCCATTTCCATCGCTTCGTGTTATAATTAACAACACTTTAGTTTCATATACAAGGGAAAGATTATGCTACTCGGTGGTCTGGACAATAACACTCCTCTTTCTAACGTCGATAAGATACTCGTCATCCGAGTTGACGGGATCGGAGATTTGCTGAACTCGACCCCCGCGATCTCGCTGTTGCGCGAAAACTATCCGTCAGCGGAGATCACAGTATTAGCGCGACCCTTTAATGCCCCTGTGCTCATCGGTAACCCCGATGTGGACAGAATTCTCCTCTTCGATCCAGACGGAAAAGATCAAGGGCTATTTGCAAAGTTCCAATTCTACCGAGAGTTACACCGTGAGAAGTATCAACTCGTTGTTGCTATGCAGACAGCAATGTGGTCTCATCTCGTTGCTTTTCTCTCTGGTGCACCATACCGTTTAGGGCGTTATCAGAAACGCTTCAAATCCACCCTCACACACGCGTGGCGCGGTAAATATCCAAAAGGCGAAACCCACGAAGTTGACAGAAATTTAGAACTCATCCGATTAATCTGTAACGGAGAAGGCGAACGGAAACTCACATTCCAATTGTTGCCTAATGAGATTGCTATCGCCAAAAAACGGATTGCCGCGTGGGATATCGGGGACGATGCGTTTCTCATCGGTATCCATCCTGGTGGGAGTTCCTTAGATAAACGATGGCCCGAAAAGCAGTATGCCGAACTCGCAGACAGACTCGCGCACCACTACAATGCTACGATACTCCTTTTACACGGTCCCGGAGAGGAGGCATTGACGCGCAATGTTCAGAAAGCGATGCAGTTCCCCGCTATTACACATGCCCCAGAAACTATTCGCAGGCTGGGGGCACTACTATCGTGTTGCGATTTGGTCGTCTGCAACGATTCCGGTCCGATGCACCTCGCCGCGGCGTTGGATGTCCCAACAGTAGCGATCTTTGGTCCCACCGATCATGTAGCGTGGCATCCGTTGAGTGAAAACGCCTCTATCGTACGGCGGGATATGCCGTGCTGGCCCTGTAGCGCGCACAAGTGTAAAATCGGATGGGAATGCACGAAAAAACTTCCTGTTGAACCCGTTTGGGATGCAACGACGACAACCATAGAAGTGAGGCAAAAATGAAGATTGTCGTGGTAGGGTGGGGCTCAACGGGAGATGTCTATCCTGTCTTAGCACTCTCGGAACGCTTGCTCGAAAAAGGACATCAGGTGCGCGTCTGTGCACCAGGACTTTATAGGGACAAGATTCTTGAGATTGGCACGGAATACCACAAAATAGGCGTTCCTTTTGACTTGGCAGAATTTCATGCGGCGATGGATGCTATTATCCCGAAACGAGACCCGACTGCGATGCTACGGCTCATCGTCGAGGAAGGAATTGTGCGTCGTGGCGGACAATGGTATCAGGATTGTTTGACTGCAATGAAGGGTGCTGATATAGTCATCTGCCATTCTGTGGACATCCCCGCTCAAGAGGCGGCGATTCGCAACGGTATTCCGTGGTTCACTGTAACATATTGTCCGGGCTTCATCAAATCGCTCGACTTCGCTCCGCATCCATTTCCAAATTGGGGACGCGCCTTCAACGCCATTGTGTGGAAATTGGTGCAACTCCGACTTGGTCCGAGTATAGATGCGCTCTTTAATCAATTCATCGCAGCAGTCGGTGGGAAACCGCGGCGTTCAGTAGCGTTAGACGGGATGTACTCACCTTATTTGAACCTCATTGCGGCGTCCCCAATGCTCTGTCCACCCGCTGATTTCCCACCGAATCACAAATTCACAGGTGTATGGCATCTTAGGTCCCCCTCCTATACCCCGCCGTCTGAACTTGCTAATTTTTTAGCGGAGGGTCCACCCCCTGTTGTCATCACGTTTGGCTCTATGGGCGGATCCAATGGACGTGAGACGACAGAGATTCTGATTGACGCAGTTAGAAAGACCAATCAGCGTGCGATCATCCAAGCGGGATGGGGGAGACTCGGCACAGAAGAAACGTTCCCCGATATCTTCTGCACGGAGTATGTGCCACACCAGTGGTTGTTTCCGAAGGGATGCTGCGTTGTGCACCACGGTGGCGCAGGAACAACGGCGTCAGTGTGTCGTGCCAAAGTCCCCTCTGTTATTGTAGCGCACCATGCAGATCAACCGTATTGGGGAAAACGTCTGTCGGACTTAGGCGTGGCACCGAAGCACCTACACCGTCGTAGCCTTACCTCTGAACGTTTAGCGAAACGGATTCAGCAAGTCCTTGCGACCCCCGCGATGGCTGCGCGTGCACGGGTTTTGGGAGAACGGATAGAAGCAGAAGACGGTTTGACAACAGCCGTTGAAATGATTGAATTTTTTTAACGATTAACTCTGGGCTGCTGCGTCCGTTGTCCTTGCAGTCTTTCAATTGTTAAATAACCCTTCATCATCTAAAGCAGGTTCTTAATCAATTTTAGATCGGTATTGACAACAGAGATATCACCCAGACAGACATAGTTAAAAAATGCCGAAAAAAATTCTCGTTTTTAGTTTCTCATTTATTGGTGATGCAGTCCTATCCACTGCTGTTATCCAACCCTTACGAAGACACTTTCCAGATGCCCACATAACTTTCCTCGTCGGACCAAGAGCGTTTGACCTCCTTGCTACCGATCCCAATATCGATGCAACCCTTGTTTATGACAACCGAGGTGAACATGCAGGTTGGAAAGGGAGGCTGCGTCTCATAAAAACCTTACGACTCCACAAGTTTGATCTCGTTGTTAACTTACGGGACAGTCTCGTGGCACGGTGTATCGGCGCGAAACACTGGGGGATGCTCCGTGGGGACAGCAACCGTCATGCTGTGACTCGCTACTTGGAAGTGCTTCAGAGGCACGGCGTTGACACAACCAGTGCCCACCCATCCTTAGAATTGACTGAAGCAGAACGGACTGCTGCTCACCACTTTCTTGCGGAAACTGGTCTTGCGTCAGAACGATTGTTGATCGGGATCCATCCGGGTGGGAATTGGGAATATAAGTTGTGGGACGGAAAGAACTATGCGGATCTCGCGAGTATTTTAGCAGAGAAACGAAACGCGAGGATCTTGCTTTTTGCTGGTCCAAACGAACGGAAGCTCCAAACGCAGGTTGCAGAGATGATGGATGTTCCACCGATTCTTGTCCAAACGGACGATCTTCGGCATCTGGCGGCGTTAATCTCTGCGTGCGATGTCTATATTGGCAACGACACGGGACCCATGCATATCGCAGCAGCCGTGGGAACACCCGTAGTTGCACTTTTCGGTTCAACTAACCACATTCGAAGCGGTCCTTACGGTGATACACATACAGTTGTCCAGAGCGGGATAAATTTAGGTTGTAATCCTTGCCATCCGGGAAGGAATCCAGGGGGATGCGGTGTTGGGCATTGCGAGGTAATCACGGGTATTAGGGTAGGACAAGTGTTAACAGCAGCGGAGCATCATGCGTAGTAGATGTGACGATTGAAAAATTCATAATCTCTCATCGTCTTAAAATTTAAAACACACAAGGAGAAACAGAAATTTGCATGACCGAAAACCAATTTCTCGCCAGAATGACCTTGACATCGCCGACTGCATTAACGAGACCTGCCCTTGGTCCGGCGAGCCGGTACAAGCCGACTCGCTGACCGAATACAACGGTTACGTTGTCGGGTTCTGCAACACGGAGTGCCGCGACAAGTTCGAGACAGCGGTCCGCGATTTCGAGAGAGCGAGGGCAGCGAGAACCGACCGATAGCCTCCGGATTTCTAAAAGGCACGCTGAACTTGGATCAAAAACGGGAATTTTGCCGCCATTGCAGACGTAGACTGTTTAGCACAACAGATACACTGCTAAACGCCATTGCGAATGCCGCAAGCATCGGGTGGAGTTCCCGAAACATCATCGGCACGAAAGATAGTGGATACAGCGCGCCTGCGGCGACAGGAATCAAAAGCACATTGTAGAAGAACGCCCAGAACAGGTTCTGTTTAATCGTTCGCATCGTCGAACGGCTTAACCGAATTGCCTCGGCGAGGGCGCGTAGATCGCTGTGCATGAGTGTTACGTGTGCCGTCTCTCTGGCAATATCGGTACCTGTACCGAGCGCGATGCCGATGTCGGCTTGTGCCAATGCGGGGGTATCGTTAATGCCGTCGCCTACCATCGCCACGAGTCCACCATTTTCTGCCTGTAGTTTTTTAACGGCGGCGGCTTTATCTTCCGGTTTAAGTTCTGCCATAACATCGCCGATCCGCACAGCCTTGGCGATCACACCCGCTGTAACGCTGTTATCTCCTGTCATCATTGTCACAGTACATCCAAGTTCGTAGAGTTCCGCGACTGCGGCTTGCGCTTCCGATCTCAATGTGTCCGCGACCGCCAGAAGCCCAATGACGTGCTCATCAACGGCAACCCATAGGACGGTTTTCGCCTCGGTTTGTAGACGCGCTGCTTCATCCTCAAATCTTCTGGTCCGAATGTTGTGTTGCTGCATTAAGGATAAATTGCCGATGACAACGCTGTTTTCACCGACCTGCGCGGTTATACCGTGTCCAGTAACGGCTTTGAACGTGCTGGGTGTAGCGATGTGAAGTCCACGTTCCTCAGCGGCTTGAACGATTGCTTTGCCAATAGGATGTTCGCTACCACGCTCCGCAGTGGCAGATAGTTGTAGGAGTTCTGGTTCGTCTTTATCCGTGAGAATATCGGTAAGCGTGAGTTTCCCCTCTGTCAAGGTGCCTGTTTTATCAAGGACAATTGTGGTTAAGTTTCCTGCGCGTTCAAGTGCTTCACCGTTTCGGAAGAGGATGCCGCGTTGCGCGCCGATACCCGTTCCCATCATAACGGCGGTTGGGGTGGCAAGTCCTAACGCACAAGGACAGGCTGTGACGAGGATCGCAACCAACCGGAGCATTGCTGGAGTGAATCCTTCTCCGATGAGGAACCACCACACAAGAAATGTTACAACGGCAATCCCGGTGACGACAGGTACAAACACATTTGTGACCGCATCGGTGGCGCGTTGGATAGGGGGCTTACTCCGTTGTGTTGCTTGGACTAATTGAACAAGGCGGGCAAGTGCCGTTTCTGTCCCGATATGTGTAGCCTCTATTGTGAGCATTCCACTCTGGTTCATTGTCGCCGCGGTCACAGGGTCGCCCAATGTTTTATCTACAGGTAGGCTTTCTCCAGTGAAGACGCTTTCATCAATGGCACTTGTACCGCTACGCACCACACCATCGACAGGGATACTTTCACCGGGACGGACAAGAAGGACATCTCCGACACCGACCTGTTCGATAGAGATGTATTGTTCTTCGCCGTCTTGTAGACGGCACGCTGTTTTGGGGAAAAGTTGGGGGAGTTTTTTGAGGGCTGCGTTTATTTTACCTTTAGCACGTGCTTCAAGAAGTTTCCCTAACTTAATCAACGTAACGATAACCGCGGCCGTCTCAAAATAGACGTGACTCCCAAAGTGTGTCCCCGCGTCCATCCCCAATGCAATCGTTACAACGAGACTATAGAGAAACGCTACAGATGAGCCCATAGCGACGAGCACATCCATATTGGCGGATCGGTTGCGCAAGGCTTTGATACCACCGATGTAATAATCCCAAGCCACATACCCTTGCACAGGTAATGCTAAACCAAACATGAGCCAGTTAACCCAGGACGCGTGTGCCCACGCGCCTAACAGATTCATATCTCTACCCATGCTGATGAGAAAAAGCGGGAGCGTGAAGATGACCCCGACAGTGAATTGCAACTTTTGCCGTTGGAGTTCCTCAGCGCGAGCGGCATCTTCTTCGTCCGCATCGACAACGTCGAAACCGAGATCTCGGATCTTATTGACGATGGCTTCCTCGCTGAGTGCGGACGCATCAAAGGTAACCGCTGCATATTCGGTGGCGAGACTGACTTCGGCGGCAAGGATGCCATCCATTTTTTTAAGATGCCGTGTGATGGTGCTTACACAGTTTTCGCAATGCATCCCAATGATGGGTAGATTAATCTGATGTTCCATTACAAAATTCCCTTCTGTCAGTCGGAGTTACTCAGTCCCAAGACATGGCGGTTCTGGAGGCGCGGAGGCGAGATCCCACAGCAACACTGTGCCGTCTATACTTCCACTGGCAAGCGTTGCTCCATCAACACTGAATGACACGCTATTGACAGTGCTCTTATGTCCTGTAAGGATTGATTTCAGCGTCCCTGTCTCTGCGTCCCATAAACGCACTGTACCATCAAAACTCCCACTGGCAAGCGTTGCTCCATCAACACTGAACGACACGCTCAAAACACCAGATGTATGTCCCGTGAGGGTTGATTTCAACATCCCGGTCCGAGCATCCCACAGCAGCACCGTGTCGTCTCTACTCCCACTGGCAAGTATGGTGCCATCCGGACTGAACGACACGCTATCGACACTGTCCGTATGTCCTGTGAAGGTCGTTTTCAACTTCCCAGTTCCTGTGTCCCATAAACGCACCATGCCGTCCCTACTCCCGGTAGCAATCGTCTGACCATTCGGACTGAACGATACGCTCCAAACAACGTCCGTATGTCCTGTGAGCGTGGTTTTTAACTTCTCAGTTCCTGCGTCCCATAAACACACCATACCTTCCGCACATCCAGTAGCAAGCATCTGACCATCCCGACTGAACGACACACTCAAAACATTGTTCGTATGCCCTGTGAGGGTCGATTTTAGCGTTCCTGTCCCTACGTCCCATAAACGCACTTTTTGCCAACTCCCACTGGCAAGCGTTGCTCCATCAACACTGAACGACACACTCAAGACACTCTCCGGATGCCCTGTGAAGGTTGATTTCAGCATACCTGTTCCTACGTCCCACAGACGTGCCGTATCGTACCCACCCCCGCTGGCAAGTGTCTGACCGTCCGGACTGAACGATACGCTACTGACACACATGTGGCCTGTGAGGGTTGATTTCAGCCTACCGGTCTCTACGTCCCATAAACAGACCTCTTTCCAGCTCCCGCTGGCAAGCGTCTGACCATCTGGGCTGAACGACACACTCAAGACCCTGACCGTATGTCCTGTGAGGGTTAATTTCAGCCTGCCGGTCTCTACGTCCCATAAACGGACTTCTGTCCAACTTCCGCTGGCAAGCGTCTGACCATCCGGACTGAATGACACACTATCGATCCAGCTTATATGCTCTTTGAGGCTGGTTTTCAGTCTGCCGGTTGTTACATCCCACAGCTTTACTGTCGGGCCCCCACTCCCAGTGGCAAGTGTAGACCCATCCGGACTAAATGATACACTCCCGGCATCCGTTGTGAGTGTAGATTTCAACACACCCGTTCCAGCATCCCATAGGGACACCACCATGTCGTCCCTACCGCCAATGGCAAGTGTAGACCCATCTGGGCTGAACGACATACACTCCATCTCTTCTGCATGCCCTGTGAATGTGGATTTCAACACACCCGTTCTAGCGTCCCACAGGCACACCGCGCCGTCCCAACTTCCAGTGGCAAGTGTAGACCCATCAATACTGAACGACACGCTACCTACACCGCGTGTATGCCCTGCGAGGGTTGATTTCAACACACCCGTTCTAGCGTCCCACAGGCACACCGCGCCGCCCCAACTCCCGCTGGCAAGTGTCTGACCATCCGGACTAAATGACACACTCAAGGCACGTTTCGGATGCTCTGTGAGCAGGGCAACCTCTTGAGACGTTTCAACATCATAGAGCCATATACCGATACCACTTGCCACCGCAAGCAACGCACCATCTGGCGAATATACTATCTCAGATATCGCTCCTTTACCGAGGCGGGCTTTTGCACCTTCGGGTAAATCCCATTGTGTATAGTCACAGTCTTGGGCAAAGTTGCCCGGGACCGACACTATTGAAACCGGAATAAATATCAAAAAACAGAAAACCTCTTATTCTTTTTTATTTTCGAATAAACTGCCCTACTTCGCCTGTACTTTTAATTATAGTAGATTCTGCAATTACTTTTACACCTTAAACTCGGTGCGGTTAGAAACCGCACCTACCAAGGTATGCAGATATTTTCGGGCTTTACTATATTATACCATTTCTGAAAGGAAATATCACATGAACAACTTTTCTGAAAGGGAACATGGTGGTACAAACTAAAAGTGTATGCTACATACACATTGAAAGGTATTGAATAAAGGTGGCAATATGGGTTATTCTAAGTGGACAGGTAGCCCTGTTTCAAGAGACTCGTTGGCAGCAATTGACAAAATTGCGGTTTTGGTGGCATCCGAGTAGGGCGATCGGATTGCACTACCATCGCCTGTGCGGACTGCGTCGATAAAGGTGCTATCCATATCAATTGTGCAATTGTTTTGTGGATTCCACGTAGTCGTTTCTTCAGCAGTAGAAAGCACAAGGGCACTACGGAGATGGTATTCAAGCGAACCGTCCTCACAGAAGATGTCCAAGCCGGAACGCCGCATTCCATTCGTCGTGAAGCAGGCCGAGAACATAACACCGAAGACGCCACTTTCAAATTGTAACGAGACGCCAGATGCTTCCTCGATATCGTAATCGGTGTTCGGGATCATATCGTTGCGTGCGACGGCATAGACAGTCTTGACTTCACCGAAGAGGTATCTCGCCATATCAAATTCGTGTGTCGTCTGCTCCATGAGTTGACCACCGGATTTTGCCTTCTCACGCCACCATCCACCCGGCATACCCCCCATCCAATAGCCCATGAAAAATCCGACGCGTCGAGACGCAAGGAGTTCCTGTGCCTTGTCGATAATATCAAGATAACGTTCCTGATACCCAGTCGCAGTGATGATCCCTTTCTCTTCGATTTCAGCGGCGATCTCTTTCGCGTCGTCGGCATCCATATGCACGGGTTTCTCTACAAACATTGATAGTCCAGCCGCAACGACAGCACGTTCAGGGGCACCGTGGGCAAACGGAGGAATTGAAATATAGACGGCATCCAATTCCTCGCTCGCGAGCATCTGATTGTAGTCTGCATAGGCTTTACCACCGTATTGGGTAACCGCCTGCTCCGCTTTGTCGATGACGATATCACAGAAGGCGACGAACCTTGTGCCGCCGATCTCGGTTAATTCACGCAAGTGGCGGTTCATGTTGCCACCCGTACCGATAAAACCTAACCTAACATCTGACATTTTTTATTATGATCCTTGCTGGTTTCTCTCCGTTGTTAAGAAACGAACGGTTTATTATACCATTTCTAAAAGTTTATACTGCATGAGCAGCGTTGATGAAGTGTGAAGATCGAGTCAATTTTACAATTGCGGCATCGGAGTAGTTTTGAAGTATCTCCGTAACCTTCGCTTGCATATCTTCTAAGGCATTGTAGGTCTGTGTAAATAACTTCGCTTTGACATCCTGCCAAAGTCGCTCAATCGGGTTCAACTCCGGACTATAAGGGGGTAAGAAAAGTAAAACAACATTCTCAGGAATCTTCAATGACTTTGCCTGATGAAATCGACCATTATCAAGCACGAGGAGGTTTAGACTCTCTGAGAACGCTTCGGAAAACTTCTCAAGAAAACATTGAAAACAGTCTGAAGTCAAATGTGAAAACTCCAAGAAAAATCTCTCACCCGTCACCGGTTCAACCGCGCCGTAGAGATAAACCGACTCATAACACGGATTTAGCTTCGCCATCGGTTTCAGACCGCGTCGGGTGATGCGTCGACGCGTCAGACCTAAAAGACCGTATCGGGTTTCATCTTGACTGAAAACACGCACGTTTTCAGACTCACAACGTTTCTCGGAAATCGCTTGACAAACACGTTGAGAAAACTCATCGCGGAACGTCTCGGACTCTACGACGTTTTTTTCACATGACTCGGACGAGGCACTTTGAGTTTCGCTCCCCATTTATCATGAACCATGGCATAAACCGCCTTGTAGTTCATCTCGACACCGAACGTCTGAGCAATATATTCTTGGATCTGCACATAACTGTGAAATCCTTCAGGGTTCTCAAGGGCTTTACGTAAGACGTCTTGTTGTGCCTGAGTCAGGATCGGGACACGTCCGGGAGCATACCCACGCTTGAGAAGGTTCTCAAGTCCACCGGTCTCGTAGGTCCGATAACCATGTCCCGACACTCCCGCGATCGACGCCGAGGAGTTTGGCAACTTCGAGACGGGTTTTGGTCCCGTCCGCTTTTCAACAGATACAGAACGTTGAGACGTTGGACTTCATGCTTCTTTTTGGCGTGACGTAACAGACTTTTCAGATCTTGAACACTTTCGGTAATCTCTGGCACTTTTCTTTTCATTGCTGTTCACTCCTTTGGAAAGGATGCAGCAGAGAATAACACATACATGCAGAATATTCAATTAGATTTGGTATTAGAAAACAATGGGCAGGCACAAGACCTGCCCCTACAGTTTGGGATGTGCATGCTTGCAGATTAGATTCTCCAAGCACTGCCACATGTTTAATCAACCGCCGATGACTGATAACGATTAAAAAACTGAATTCTGTGCTGGCGTGAGCATAAGCGATGGTAGAATACCGATGAGCAACACACCAATCGCCGCAAGAACTAATCCCACAACAAGTGTGCTCGGATACGACGCGAATGGCAGCTCCTCTTCCGGTTCACGCATATACATCGTCACAACAACTCGGAGATAATAGAACGCCGATATTGCTGTGTTGATGGCACCCACAATAACAAGCCAGATATGCCCTGCCTGAACTGCTGATTTGAAAACATAGAATTTACCGACGAACCCAGCAGTCGGTGGAAAACCTGCGAGTGACAAGAGCATTATTGTCATAAACATGGCAAGTAGCGGTTTTCGGAGCCCAAGTCCTGCGTAATCAGAAATCATGAGGCTCTCGCCATCCTCTGTTTTCGCCAAAATGACTGCACCGAACGCACCGATGTTCATCACACAGTAAACGAGCAGATAAAGCATCGCACTCGAAATCCCGTCATTATTTGCCGCCGCTAAGCCTATGAGCACGTAACCGGCGTGTGCAATACTCGAATAAGCGAGCATCCGTTTGATGCTTGTCTGCGCAATCGCAATGACATTTCCGACTGTCATCGTTAGCATTGCTAACACAATGACAACGCCACTCCATTCGACTTGTAGGCTTGGGAGTGCTTCCATAAAAATTCTGAGGAACGCGGCAAACCCAGCCGCCTTGGGTCCAGCAGAGATAAACGCGGCTACCGTTGTGGGTGCGCCTTCGTAAACATCCGGTGCCCATTGGTGGAACGGAACAATAGCAACCTTAAAGCCGAATCCAACAATAAGAAGGAACATGCCTGCTAGCAGCAGTGGCGATTTATTTGGAGCGGTAATTGCCTCAGCAATGGCGGGAACATTCGTCGTTCCGGCACCACCGTAAATCAGAGCGATTCCGTAAAGGAAGAACGCGCTCGCAAACGCGCCAAGCAATAGGTATTTCATGCCCGCTTCGCTTGATGCAGGACTCTCTCGAAAATAACCTGCCAACACATACAACGACAGAGACATCAATTCCAAGCCGAGGAAGACAATAATCAATTCATTGCCCGCCGCCATCAACATCATACCGAGCGTTGCCAGCAGGATAAGCAGGTAGTAAGGTCCCTGTTTTCTGTCGTCTCTGCCCAAATAACTCATCGAAATCAACGTGACCAAAATCGTCGAAACAAGGAAGATGATGTTGAAGAAGAGGGAGAAATTATCTACCTTGAACATGTCGTTGAACTGGGTGCCGACTGTGCCTGCTTGATGCATCTGGATAGAGACCCATAGCGCAATTCCAGAACCAACGATCGTCATCCAACCGAGGATCGATTTTGAAATGGCGTCAAACAGGTCAAAAACGAGGACGATGAGTAGCGTTAAAGCGATAATCAGCTCTGGCATTAGTAATTGCCAGTTAATCTCTATTGGCATTTTTTAACTTCCTTTGCAGCGTACAACATTTTTTGCAGTAGTTGTTACCCATTGGAAAATAGCGAGAGAATCTACTGCAGTAGTCCAAAAATTGAGGTCAAATCCGGCACCCACAAGCAGATCGCCAACTAACGTAGGAACACGAATGTTACAATCACAAAGAGTGGAACTAAAATCACTACCGACCACAGCATATATCCGAAGAAACTCGGCATGCGAATACCGCTTTGTTCCGCGATTGCCTTCACCATGAAATTCGGAGCATTGCCGATATAGGTATTTGCCCCCATAAACACCGCTCCGACAGAAATAGCCGTCAGCAATTTGACGAACTCTAAGTGTTCAGGACCTGTCAATTGTCCAGACAAAATTTCCGGTATTACGGCTTCAGTGAGATGCAGTTTCCCGAGTGCTGTGTTGAAAAATGTCAAATAGGTCGGGGCATTATCTAAGAAACTCGACAGAATTCCAGTTATCCAGAAATAGTGCATCGGTTCTTTTATCGCCCCAATTAACCCACGTAACGCGCCGTTTTCACCAGCTTTCAGAATCGCTAATGCCGGAATAATGGTCATGAAGATACCGGCGAACACTTTGGCAACCTCTTCAATCGGCTCCCACGAAAACTCGTTCGCCTGACGCAACTCACCACTAAAGGGTGTGAACCTGAGCGATAATAATCCCATGACGACAATTAGCACATCGCGTGCAATATTCTGCCAGTATACATGGACACCAAAGATATTGACTTCTCCCCACTTGAAACTACCACTCATTAAAACAGCAGCGACGATGCCGAGGAGGAAGACGAGGTTGAAAAGTCCGTCTACACGGATTGGTTCGTTGGTTCCATCATCTGGCACGACACCGCCTTCCCGTTTGAACATGAATGTGTCTAACACAAAGAAAAGCACAATTAAGATCACACTGATAAACAGCATGTGTGGGAAAAGAGCCGTTGTTGTCCAGAAGAAAGGGACGTTGTGCAAGAATCCCAAAAACAGCGGCGGGTCCCCCAACGGAGTTAAAGAACCCCCGATGTTACTTACGAGAAAGATAAAGAAGATAACCAGATGTACCTTGCTCTGCCGATACTCATTTGCTCGAATTAATGGGCGGATGAGAAGCATTGATGCGCCAGTTGTGCCTACCCATGAAGCGATAGCAGTGCCGATCAGTAGTAAGAGTGTGTTAACGAGCGGCGTGCCACGCAATGTCCCGCGCACGAGAATCCCACCCGCTACCGTAAACAATCCCCACAACAGAATAATGAACGGGATGTAATCTATCAGATAAATATGCAGAATGTCGTAAAACGCTTCTCCTTGAAATGCGATGAGATACGGAATTGCGAAGGCTAACGCCCAAACCAATGACATTTTTCCGCCGTGATGGACCAGAAAATGGGAATCCAATACGAGCGGGAAAATCGCGATAGAGAGGAGTATACCCACAAACGGAATGATACTCCAAATAGGCAATTTCGCACCGTCTACGCCATGTCCGTGGTGGGCATCGCCACCGTGTGCATCATCTGCGCCGAAGGCTTCTATTGAAACCGACAGCATGAGTCCCAAAATTACACAAAGAATAAGACAAGTTGTAAATTTAAACTTCAATTACTTCGTCTCTGCCTCCTTTTCAATTTTTTCATTTTGTGCGCGCTGTGTTCCGTGTAGAGCGAGTTCGGTGTCTTGTAGTATCTGTTCTCCCGCACGCCCGATAGCAGATTCGGCTTGCACCTGCGTTACGACGAGACCTACTGATTTCTCCATCTTACTCAGGAAAGGTTTTGGATAAACGCCGATCCAGACGATGAACAGCAGTATCGGAAGCATCACAACGATCTCGCGTGCGTTCAGGTCAGGTAAAGCCTCATTCGTCTTATCGAGTGTCCCAAACATTACCCGTTGGAACATCCACAGCATATACACGGCTGCCAGAATCACACCCGCCGTTGCAATAACTACATATATCTTCGAGAAGGCTCCCTGAACAAAGCTGCCGAGCAGTATCATATACTCGCCGACAAATCCATTCAAACCCGGTAACCCGATTGACGATAACGTCACCACCATAAAAATGGTAGCAAAGATCGGCATTCGCTTCGCCAAGCCCCCGAAATCCACAATCATCCTGCTGTGTCGTCGCTCATAAATCATTCCGACCAAAAGGAACAACGCGCCTGTGCTCAAGCCGTGATTAATCATTTGTAAGACGCTTCCTTGAATACCGGCGGGATTTTTAGAAAACAATCCCAATACCACAAATCCGAGGTGACTTACACTGGAATATGCGACCAGTTTTTTCAGATCAGGTTGCACCATTGCTACCAACGCTCCGTAGATGATACCTATTACAGCGAGCGGCACAATCAACGGTGTGAATTCAGACGCGGCATCGGGAAAGAGTGGTAGGCAGAATCGGATGATCCCATAGGTTCCCATTTTTAGTAGCACGCCTGCAAGGATGACACTTCCCGCTGTAGGGGCTTCAACGTGCGCATCTGGTAACCACGTATGGAAGGGAAAGAGCGGAACCTTAATGGCAAACGCAATGAAAAAAGCGAGGAACAAGAGATGCGAATGTTCAAACGGACCGCTGAGTGTCGTGAGGTCGAAACTATTGTTGTTTTGGAAGTAGAGTGCCAAGATGCCAACCAACATGAGCGCACTGCCCGCCATTGTATAAAGAACGAACTTCACGGTTGCATAAATCCGACGCTCTCCACCCCAAATACCGATGAGGAAGTACATCGGAATCAGCATCGATTCCCAAAACACAAAAAAGAGGAACAGATCCAAAGCACAGAAGACACCCAACATCCCAGTCTCAAGAGCGAGGAGCGACATCATGAAGCCACTCAACCCTTTTTCGATCGAATTCCATGCGGCAAGGATACACACCGGTGTCAGGAAAGTTGTAAGCAACACTAACCATAGTGAAATACCATCAATGCCGATGTGATAACTGGTGCCTAAACCCGGAATCCACGCTTGTTGCGTAACACTTTGGAACATCGCAGTCGTTGTGTCAAACCCGGTGTAAAGCCCCAACGAGATGATAAACGTCAGGAGCCCAATGACAAGTGCTATGCCTTTGATAGCGGATGCACCGAGTCCTCTAAGCAACGCAATTGCTATCACGCCGAGCAGTGGTAAAAAAATGACTATTGAAAGTAACAAGGAAACCTCCTTTTTTCTCCAGTGTGGGCAGCCCGCGCCTTATCTGTCAATCTCGCAACGCCGCAGATGCCAGCAACTTCTTTGTTGAGCAGGTCTCGCGGTCGAAAAGTACTCTGTTTCATTTTCTGCCTCCATCAGCACTCCGGAAAGAAGGAAGGCATATATTCAAGGAACAAACGGTTTAAGTGAAAAACAGATAGTATGCGAGGAATAACACTATTCCGAGAACCATTGACACAATGTAGACTTGGACAAGTCCTGTCTGGAGGCGGCGCAACGTTCCACCAATAAATCGAATAATAGACCCTACACCGTTGACAATCCCATCAATAATGCCGTTATCCACAATCCGCCAAAGCAGATAATGAGAACCGTTTTTAATCGGTTGCACGATGAGTGCGTTATATACCTCATCAACGTAGTACTTGTTGGCAAGAAGTTTGTGTAGCGCATTGGTAGGTTCGTCAGTCGGTGTCCTTTCGCGATAGCGCGACCAAGCGAACGCAATGCCTGCCAAACCGATAACCGATGAGATTACCATGAACACAATCACATTACCGGATGCCTCATGGTGTGCCTCAGGAAAAACACTCTTCGTGAAGTGGTGGAACCAACTGTCATGTCCACCCCATCCTAAAAGTAAACCGATCAAGGCAGACGGAATCGCCAGAATTGCCAGCGGCACCCACATGACCGGTGGCGATTCGTGCAGATGCGAATCAACTTCGGGTTCAACACGAGATTCACCATAAAACGTCACAAATATCAGGCGGAACATATAAAACGCCGTTAAAAATGCCGTGACCAAACCGATGGCGTAAATAATAGGCGAACTCCCCCATGCACTGTGCAAGATTTCATCTTTGCTCCAGAAACCGCTCAGGAACGGGAACCCGGCAATGGCAAGGGCACCCACTAAAAAGGTCCAGTGTGTTATCGGCATCTTTGCCTTTAAACCGCCCATCTTCCGCATATCCAATTCATTCGCCATGGCGTGCATAACACTGCCAGCAGTCAGGAACATCAGTCCTTTGAAGAAGGCGTGTGTTACCAAGTGGAAAATACCAGACGCATAAGCACCAACACCAACGCCAAGGAACATATATCCGAGTTGGCTTACGGTTGAATAGGCGAGGATGCGTTTTATATCGTTTTGGGTGAGTGCTATCGTTGCCGCGAAAAATGCGGTCAGAACACCGATCCATGCGACCACTTCGCCGGTATGCGCTATATTGTAAAGCACAGCGGAGCGCGCGATCATATATACACCCGCTGTTACCATTGTCGCAGCGTGAATCAAGGCACTAACGGGGGTGGGACCTTCCATGGCGTCCGGGAGCCATACATAGAGCGGAATCTGTGCCGATTTACCTATTGCCCCAACGAAAAGTAACAAGGTCGCAATGACGAGGGTACTCGCACCAAAAACCTGCTGGAAATTATCCGTCTCAGCGGCATCAAATATTGATGCGAAATCAAGGGTTCCGAACGCAGCAAACAGGGTAAACATCCCCAGCAAGAATCCGAAGTCTCCGATCCGGTTTACGATGAACGCCTTTTTTCCAGCATCTGTTGCCGTTTGCTTCTCATACCAGAATCCTATGAGGAGATACGAGCAGAGTCCAACGCCTTCCCATCCCACGAACATCATCAGGTAGTTGTTTCCGAGGACCAAGATTAGCATTGCGAAAACGAACAGGTTCAGATAGGCAAAATAGCGTGTATATCCTTCATCGCCATGCATGTAGCCGATCGAATAGACGTGGATGAGAAACCCAACGCCCGTAATCACTAACAACATCACTGACGTGAGCGCGTCCACACGGAACCCTATATTGAAAGCGAACGATTCGCCTGTAATCCATTCATAGAGCGTTTCATCAAATGGGGCCGCACCGCCGTGTAAACTGGCAAAAGCGATAATCGAACAGACTAAAGAGACAAGCACTGCAAGCGAGCCTATCCATCCGCTCAGTTGCTCGTTACCTTTTAGCCATTTTCCCAATAATCCGTTAATCAGAAACCCAACAAGCGGGGCAACTAACAGGACAACAATTAGTTCTATTGTCATTTTTTATCCTTTTATTGGTTCGAGGTATTCAGTAAGAGATTTGTGGCGTACATCAGAATCTTCTTTAACTGATAACCGATAACTGATAGCCAGTTTTGCTTAGCCCTTCAACGAATTAACTTCATCCACATTAACCGTCTGTCGATGTTTGAAGACGCTCACGATAATTGCAAGCCCAATCGCGACCTCGGCAGCAGCGACAGTCATGACAAAGAAAACGAACACCTGTCCCGTTGCCTCGCCGAGACTGCGACTGATTGCCACAAAGGCGAGATTCGCGGCATTCAACATCAGTTCGATACACATAAAGATGATAATAGCGTTCCTGCGGACGAGGACCCCGATAACTCCCGTTGTGAACAAAAGTGCACTCAATATGAGATAGTACTCTAATGACATTTTTTAACTATGTGCTCCTGGGCACCGCTCCATTACATTACGCGGTGGTTTCCGGTTAATTCCAACCGGGTCTGGGTTAAAATAATTGCCAGGAGGTATCTATGGCAGTTGCAATCATTTCCTCTTGCCATACGCGAGGGGTTGACCGCTGACAACTATTCTTTATTCAGTTTTCTTCTTGACTATCGCGTTTTACCAAGACGATAACGCCAATCAATGCCGCCAACAAAATAAGCGAGGTAACCTCAAACGGTAAAAGGTACTTGCTAAATAAAAGTTCGCCGATGTCATAAGTGGTTGTTGTTATCGCTGCCCCCGCAGATTCTGCCGATGCCACTGCGGTGTCGTTGAGCGCATTCACTGCGATATAGATACCTTCGGCGGCAAAGAGGATGCCCAGGATAATAGCTAACCCCTTCAGTTTCCGCCCGATAGCCCCTTGTGCCGAAAGTGTCCCCAAGTTCAGGAGCATAATCACAAAGAGGAACAGGACCATGATCGCGCCGGCATAGACGATTACCTGTACAGCCGCAACGAAATGTGCGCCCAACAAGACAAAAAGCCCTGCTTGTGCAAAAAACGTTACAATCAGCGACAGCGCGCTATAAATCGGATGTCGGAACGAGATTACAGCAATCGCGCCAATCAGCGAGACCGCTCCAAAGAGAATAAATAGAATCTGTTCTGCATTCATCGGCATGCCTCCTATTCTATTGCGTCGAGAGCGGTGGGTGTGAGTCGATTGTCGCTATCCTGGATTGCCGGCTTAGGGGTCTTCATCACAAGGAGTCCTGCCACAATAGATACAACAATAAACGCGGAAACGACATTGCCGATACCCACGATCAGACGAGAGCTGGTCATTATCCATAAAGTGCCTGTTACGACAATTGAAGTCAAGGCGACAGGCAACAGGAATTTCCAACCGAAGTTCATGAGTTGGTCATAGCGGAACCGAGGCAGCGTCCATCGAACCCAGATAAACACGAACAGGAAAATCGCTGTTTTGACAAAAAAGATACCGAACGAGATGAGTCCGCTCCATACAGGACCGCCCATATTTTCTAAACCGAAGAAATGCCATCCTCCTAAGAAGAGCGTCACTGTTACGGCAGAGCCGACAATCATGTTCATATATTCAGCCATGAAAAACATCGCGAATTTCATACTGCTGTATTCGGTGTGATATCCCGCCACAAGTTCCTGCTCCGCTTCAGCCAGGTCAAACGGCAATCGGTTGGTTTCTGCAAACATTGCGGTTGTAAACGCCAGAAATGCGGGAAAGTGAATTAGAAAATTCCACTGCCACGGGTATGCACCTTGTTCTATTGCGATTGTCCGAAGGCTGAGAGAACTCGTTAGCATCAGCACACCGATGATTCCCAACCCGAGCGTGAGTTCGTAACTAATCATCTGCGCAGAAGAACGTAGACCACCGAGGAGCGAATATTTGTTATTAGATGCCCATGCCCCGAGCACAACACCGTACACACCGAGGGAGGTTATCGCCAAAATATACAGAACACCGATGTTGATATCCGCAATCTGGAGCGGTATTTCGTGCCCCATTACCGTGATAGAACTTCCAAACGGCACGACCGCAACCGCAACAAGTGCGGGGACTAACAGCATTGCTGGTGCCATCACATAAAGTGGCTTATCCACATGATCTGGGATAAGATCCTCTTTAAACAGGAACTTAAGCCCATCAGCGACAGGCTGGAGCAGTCCTTGGGGTCCAACTCGGTTAGGTCCCAACCGATCCTGCATCCATCCGCTCACCCGCCGTTCCGACCAGATCATTATCATCACCCCAATGAGCAACATATGGACAATGATGAGAATCTTGACGATTGAACTGATGATTAAAACGAAAGGAAAATTTTCCATATTTTTAATATTCCTTTTTATAGTTGTCGGTCGTCGGTTCGCCTGCTGCGCCGGCTTTCAGTTATCAGTTACAGGAGGCTTTGGTTAAACGAGGGAAAACGCCCAGCAAAACACCTCTTAACTGAAAACCGATAACTGAAAACTGACAACTATTTTACTGATCGCTGTCTGCTAACTTAATTCCTGTATCTTCAATTGTTTGATGCGTTGCGTCGCCATATCCAGGAACGTTTTCTGCAATAGCAAGGGCAATCTCGCCAGCAAAACGATAATTCATCTCGCTGCCCAACTGCTTGGCAAGTTGCTGTGTAATTTCCCAATCCACACGCGCTTCACCCGGTGGATCAATCGCCTTACGAATCCGTTGCACCCAACCTGTTGAATTCGTGAAGGTGCCATCTTTCTCGGCGAAAGTAGTTCCCGGTAAAACGACATCAGCCAACTGCGTAACTTCTGACGGCAGAACGTCTTGTACGATAAGGAAATCAGCACTCTCCAATGCCGATTTTTCGGCATCTTCAAGAGGTCTTTCCGGTCCGCCACTAACGAGGTAGACAACTTTTGCGCCCGATACCTTCTCCCAAAGTGCTTGACCCTCTAAAACGACGTTACCGTTCGCAGAACCGAGTATCGTTCGCGCACCCGCTGTGTTTGGATTCTTGTCGGCTTCAATTGTAAACTGCGGGAACTTGTGTTCTTCACCGGGTAGTTGCCCAAAGAGTCCCAATTGTGTTGTTTTCAGCACATCATGCGCGAACTGCTGTAAAACGTAGTTGTCTTCATTGGTTCCCTGGGCAGAGCCGATAACAACAATGTCCTCAGTTTCTATTTCCGACAATTTTTCTGTAATTACCGCTAAGGCATCCGCCCAATGTGTTGGCGTGAGTTCGTCATCAACCCGTTTCAGTGGAAGTTGAAGTCGCTCATCGCTGTTGACATAGTGGTAACCGAGACGACCATCGTCACACATCCAATGTTGATTGATGTCCTCATGGAAGCGCGGCTTGACTCTGTACACACCGTCGGCTTTATATTCTACGGTGATGTTGCAACCGACACTACATCCTGAACAGACGCTGTTCGCCTTCTCCAAAAACCACGGACGAGACTTGAACAAGAAATCCTTGCTAATCAATGCCCCAACAGGACAGATATCAACGACATTTCCTGCTAATTTGTTATCCAACACTTGCAAAGGAACGCCCTCGTGGCTCCGCGGAATATCAATTTCATCGTGGGAGCCGCGGTGAACTAAGCCTAATTCGCCCGTTCCCGAAACCTCGTCAGCAAATCGGATACACCGGGTGCAGACAACGCAGCGTGTCGCGTAGAGCAGCACATCGGGTCCCAAGTCTTTCTTGGGTGGGACATTTTTGACCTCAAGATAACGACTCTTATCATGTCCATGTCGATGTGAGTAGTCTTGCAAATCGCACTCGCCTGCCTGATCACAGACTGGGCAATCAAGTGGGTGATGCACAAGCAGAAATTCCAATATGTCTGCGCGTGCCTTTTTGACACGCTCGCTATCTGTGCGAACAATGAAGTCGTACTTTCCATCAAGCTTCCTATCGGGGGGTGCTGTTCTCAGCACCGTGGTACACCCAGTTGCGAGTTGTCGATCCGGGACGATTGCGCCAGCAGGTGGGAAGAAGACATGCGGTTCAACGAGACACATTCTGCAATTCGCTGGACGGCTCAACCCTGGGTGATAACAGTAGTGAGGGACTTCAATGCCGTGTTGTCTTGCCGCCTCGACTACATTGGTTCCATCTTCAACCTCTATCTCAAGGTCATCCAGTTTAACAAATGCCATTTTTTAATTTCCCTTGCGGTTTCTTTAATTTTCCTTGCCGATTAATGAAGTCGGTTGCATGTTTGGATTGCCTTCTATCTATTCGTTTTCCGCTTCGCTTACGGGCTACGGTTACGAACATTAACTGAAGACAGTAGCCTGCAACAACGGCGCAGGCGGATACAACACAAAGCAATTGATATACTAACTACCCTATTTAACGCCTTGCGAACAGTTAAAAATCCTATAGGTCAGCGAACTCTTTCGGAACAAATCGCTGTTGATACGCGTAATTTTCCTCCGGTGGGACGGTTGCCTCAGCAACAGGTAGGGTGACGAGTTTACCCTCTCGGATGGCGGCTTCAAATTCGGGTCGGAATTTGCGCATATAACTCACGGCGGGCCAAGAAACTGCGATGCCAAAGACACAAATCGTATTCCACGTCATCGTATCCACATTCGCAATGTTATTAGCGACACTTTCCAGCAAATCTAAGTCTTCATAGATCTCTTCTGTCTCACCAGTATCGCCCCATCTACCACCCTCAGCGATGCCGAATTTGGGACGGGTCATCGTGCTTTTTCGTCCGTTTCCGTCGGCGATACGTTGGACAATATCTCGTACCCATGGGGTTCCCCAACGGCATGGTGTGCACTGTCCACAAGATTCATGGGCGTAGAACTTCATGATATTGAGCAGACAATCGACGATATTCCGTGTCTCATTCATGACAATGATACCGCCGGAACCGAGCATCGATTTTGCGAGCGTGAGTGAGGTAAAGTCGAGCCGTGTGTCCAATTCATAGTGCGTTAGAATTGGTGCGGAACTACCACCAGGAATAACCGCTTTTACCTCTTTGCCACGCAACCCGCCTGCGACTTCAATGAGTTCTGAGCACGTCAAACCGAGATCGAGTTCATAAACACCGGGTTCATTGACATCACCGCTGATGCAATAGAGTTTCGTGCCCGTGTTAGGATCGGGGGTTGGCGGATTCGCTCGTGTATCGGCATACGTCGGTCCCATTTGGGTGTACCATTCAACGCCGTTACCCACAATGAAGGGGAGGTTACACAATGTCTCAACATTCTGTACGACGGTTGGCTTTCCAAACACACCTTCGACAGCAGGGAACGGAGGTTTGTTCCGAGGTTGCCCGCGTTTGCCCTCAAGCGATTCAATCAACCCTGTCTCCTCGCCACAGATATAGGCACCAGCACCTGGGTGTGAATAGATGTCAATGTTGAGTCCAGTGCCACGGATGTCTTTGCCGAGGTATCCCTTCTCGTATGCCTCCTTGATAGCGGCATCCAACATCTTTTTCCCGAGTGTGAATTCGCCGCGAATGTAGACATAAGTCGTCTCAATGCCCATGGCATAGCAGCAAATCAGGATACCTTCAATGAGAAGGTGTGGATTCTTTTCCAAAACGTAGCGATTACTGAACGTCCCTGGCTCACTTTCGTCGGCGTTGCAACAGAGATAACACGGTTTTATATCTCTTGGAACGAAACTCCATTTCAAGCCTGTCGAAAATCCGGCACCGCCTCTACCTTTCAACCCGGAATCCATCACCATCTTCGCAATGTCTTCTGGTTGATATTCCGTAATTGCCTTTTCAAAACGGGCATAGCCGTCGTATTGCCGAAAGACATCGAACGTGTTAATATCAGGCACATCCAGATGTTCGTAGAGAATTCGTCTTTCTTGAACCATTTTTTAATTTATCACTCCTGGGCGTTGCTCCATTATATTACGCAACGGTTTCCAGTAAAGTTAGGAACCTTTTCAAATCTAAAGCAGGCTCCCCCAACCGCCTCTGAGGCATGAACGTTTTTAATTCCCTTTTTCCAACTATTCTCCCGACAGATTGTCTACTTTAGTATAGCAAGTTTTAGCTTGCAAGCTTCGCTAAAATTTCATCAACCTTTTCCGGGGTTAAATTTTTATGTAAATCGTCATTCACCATGATAACAGGAGCGACATCACACGAGGCGAGGCATTCCACCTTCATGAGTGTGAACTTCCCATCAGCAGTTGTACCTTTCGCGAGATTGGTTTCGGAAGCGACATCCGTGTCCAACTTCGCCTTAAGATGGTCCAAAACGCCCTTACAGTCTCGCAATGCACAAGGAAGGGTGTGGCATATCCGAATGACGTACTCTCCGACTGGCTCTTCAAAGAACATCGGATAGAAAGTAACGACATCCTTGACTTTCATCACGGAGACTTCAAGTTGCTCTGCGACGTATTTCATAACGGCGGGAGTGATGTAGCCTGCCTGCCGCTGCGCGAGATGGAGCGTTGGCAGCATCGCTGCCTCTTTAACAGGATACCGCCCTATCAATCCGTCGAATTCACGTTGATTTTCTTCGTTGAACGCGAAAGGCGTTTCGATTTGAATGAGTTCATCTGACATCTACGTTTTCCTTAAAATTCTCCAAAAAATGTTACACTTGTGTAACATTTTCCTTGCAGAGGTTAGGCATATAAAACCCAGTGCCCATAAGGGTTCAAGGTCATTTTTTCTGATCTCCTGGGGTGAAAAAAATAATAATTTTGCGAAAAGTGTAACATTTTACTGATATTAATCTGCTGCTACAAATGCCTCCTGTACTTTGCGAGGCAGTTCAACAAAAATGAAATAAGATTCAGGATACAGGTAGTCTTCCTGAGATTCATCAACAACTCGCAAATACCCCTCGCGAGTCGCTTCTGCATCAGGCAAAATTTGGTAGAATTTTCGCTTCTCTATGTCTTCACAATCGTTGTTTTCGACGCAAAGCGCGAATTGGATTTCTAACCGTTTCTTTTCCATAACTTTAGTCCAAAAATCGCTTGATTTTCATTTTCTTTCTACCAATTCCGTGAGCTTCATACCAATGAACCTCTGCTTTTCGGACACCACCTGTCGTCAAACGAATACAGGCAGTGCCTTTAAGTTTCCGCCATCTCCCAGAACCATATTGTTTACGGAGCCTCTGAATTTCACGGATTCGCCCACCCACAGCAATCGTCTCAATATTTTCAATTGTGCCAATGATTTCAAAGTGCATTGGTTACAATATTTCGGCCACTGAGTAGTTATTTGTCACGTTTTCTACCATTCACTGCACCTATGCTACAGGGTCGCAGGCTAACAGCCTACGCTACATTAGTAGTTGCCGTAAAACTGAATACGGTTGCCTTCTGGATCTCGGATGTCGAAAATGGCCTGTCCATCCTCGTTCTCAAGTTTCCGTAATCGTTTCCCTTTCGATTTTATGTGCTGATGAATGGCACTGACGCTTTCAACGTGAAACATCAGTTTTTGTCTGCCTTCGTTGGGTTTGCTGGCACTATGGAGACACAACGTGCAATCACCGGCGTTAAAGCGAAAAAAGCGGTGTTCCGGGAACGGTTGATCTTCGTCAGGTGTCAATCCGATGACATCCCTGTAAAAGGCGATGACAGTTTTCATGTCTTTGACAAAAAGCATAATGCCGCTGAGATTCAATTCATTTTCTTTCATTTCATTCTCCCCAAAATATGGACTGTGATTTATGAGATTATCAGAATCCTATAATTGGGTATTCTTGTAATCATGAAAAATCTTAAAATCTCGGTTCAGACTTTAAGTTTAGCGGTCCAACTCTCCGGCAATAACATTCAGACTTCCCAAAACAGCCACGGTATCAGAAACCATTCCGCCTTCTAACATGTGGGGTAGTGCTTGGAAGTGAAAGAAACTCGGTGGCCGGATGCGGATCCGATAAGCGGTTCCGCTGCCATCACTAACAATATAAAATCCGAGTTCACCGTTCGGGGACTCGGTGGCACAATAATGCTCACCCTTTGGCGTCTCCACACCGTGTCCGTCCATAACGACCTTGAAGTGATGGATTAAGCCCTCAATATGCCCATAAGCATCGGATTTATTCGGCATTGTAATCTTGTTATCTTCGAGGTTCACCGGTCCATCAGGCATATTATCCAAGACTTGGGTAATGATACCACAACTCTGAATCATCTCTTCCATCCGAACAAGGTAGCGGTCATAGGCATCGCCATTGGTTCCAACTGGCACATCAAATGTAACTTCATCGTAACTGGAATAGGGTTCAGTCTTACGTATGTCATGCGCTATGCCGGTGGCTCGGAGACAGGGACCTGTTAACCCGTAACTGATGGCGTCATCAGATGAAATGGGTCCGACATCTTTCGTCCGATCCATCCAGATACGGTTCCGCGTGAGCAAGGTATGGGTTTCCTTCAATGCTTTCGGGAAGTTGCTGACGAATTGGCGTACGTCTTCCTCACACCCAGCATAGAGATCGCGAAGGACACCGCCAATACGTGTGTAACTGGTCGTCAACCGTGCGCCAGTCGTTTTTTCAAAGATACTATACAACTTCTCACGTTCGCGGAAACTATAGAGGAATACGGAGAATGCCCCTAAATCCAGGGCAGCAGTTCCCAACCATAAGAGGTGATCTGCGAGTCGTGAAAGTTCCGCCATCAAAATACGGATGTATTGACACCGTTTTGGTACCTCAATGTCGAGCAACTGCTCAACAGCAAGCACATATCCGAAATTGTTAGACAACGGCGATAGATAGTTCATCCGGTCGGTTACAACAATATACTGGTTGTAATCCAAATGTTCACCGAGTTTTTCAAATCCGGTATGCAGGTAGCCGGCATGCGGTGTCGCCTTCAAAACGGATTCACCATCAAGTTCCAACACGATACGGAGGGTGCCGTGCGTTGCCGGATGTTGCGGACCGAAGCTAAGAACCATCTTCTCACCTGTGGCGCGTTCCAGCCCACCTTGCATAAGATACTGTTAGTAAAAACCTATACTTTTCTGTGTATATCCACAGAAAGGAATAGATTTCTACGGGGCTCCTACCCCCTTGTTATAGATACCGTCGTATCCAAAGCCTGCCTACACCCAACTGAATCTGCCACGGTCGCAGAAGATATAAGCGAATCTGCATACCTCAAGGAAACACGAGATATGGTGTAACCCACAAAGTTAGCACTGCAGTGCTAACGCCTTTTTATCTTCCGAGTGTCCTCACGGTGTCAAGGTTCGTCTCACTCGTGTATGAACCTCTCGCAGTAGGGTCCGACGTGGTTTTTGTCGGGTGTGCTTGGTTTTTGCACGATGCTACTGGATGTGGGAGAGGGGACTTGAACCCCTCAAAATGCCTACATTTCCTGTTAAATAACCCAAGTTGCCACCTATAGGACTTACGCAAAACAACCAAATTTCACCTGTTTTTCGCAGGATTCCGTGCGGTTAGGTGAAGGACCCTACCGGGGGAGTGCGTAAGTTCTATTAGGCATTTTGTTTGTCGAAATTAAAGCCTTCGCGTTCGCCGCGTCCGCGGAGCGGATAATCCTTTTGGAGGGGGTGTCCTTCAAAATCGTCCGGCATCAAGATCCGGCGAAGGTCGGGATGTCCCTCAAAATTAATACCGAACATGTCGTATGTTTCACGTTCCAACCAGTTCGCACCTTTCCATAATGCCGTTACGGATGGGATACTCAGGTCGTTTTCATGGACAGGCACCTTTATTCGGACGCGACACTGTCCCTGATAGGAATAGAGTTGATAGACCACCATAAACCTTGCATAGTCAAACTGCATCAACTCCGATTCCATCTGAGAATTGTCGACAGCAGTAACATCAACGAGAAAGGTATAGGCGAGTTCAGAATCTGTTTTCAGATACTCCAATACAGCGTAAACCTGTTCTTTACGGACAACAACGACGACAGTACCACGTGTTTCATCCTGTGCCAAAAGGGCATCTGCGTGGTGTTCCTCTAATTTTTCAAGTACAAGAGGTTTCGACTGTTCTTCGACTTCTTTCTCTTCATTCATACGACTGTCTCTACTCCCTTAGGTGAAGCACCACTGGTGATTTTCTGCTGCACCTGCATCACCGCATCAATGAGATCTTCGGGGCGCGGTGGGCATCCGGGTATGTAAACATCTACGGGGATGAACTGATCAACGCCTTGGATAAGCGTATAGGTATCAAACACACCGCCGCAGGAAGCGCATGCCCCCATCGAAATCACCCACTTCGGATCGGGCATCTGGTCATAGATCCGTTTGAGCACCGGCATCATTTTGATGGAAATCCTGCCGGAAACAATGAGCAGATCAGATTGGCGAGGTGAAAAGCGGATCGCTTCAGAACCGAACCGAGAGAGGTCAAATTTGGAAGCCAAGGTCGCCATCATCTCAATTGCGCAGCACGCTGTTCCGAACGGCATGGGCCACAACGAATTCTTTCGTCCCCAGTTGACGACCTTATCAATAGTCGTTGTGATGATGTTCCCATCTGTTTCTCCGGCACCCTGTCCAACAAAATCTAATCCCATGTTAAGCCTCCTTTCTTCCAAGCGTAGATATAGCCCAGAAGAAGAATGCCGATAAATACCAGCATTTCAATTAAAATAAATAAACCACTCGTTTCAGAGAATTTCTTGAAGACCACTGCCCACGGATAGAGGAATACCACCTCAATATCGAAGATGATAAAGAGCATCGCGACGAGGTCAAACCGAATGGTAAATCGTTGCCTCGCATCGCCGACTGGGCGGACACCAGATTCGTAAACGGAGAGTTTAACGCGATTCGGGCGTTTGGGCCCAAGAATATGGGTTAGGGCGAGATTAATACCCGCAAAGAGGACTGCGAAGAGTCCCAGCAGCAAGATTGGAAGATAATCTATTAACATTGTTTCTAATCTATTTGGTTTCCCTCACACATCTTAAAATGGCATGCAAGCTATGCCAAAGTGAAAGGTTAATGCCGACGCAAACACACAATTTCCTAATATGCTTAATAGTTTCTCATATTTCAAAAACATTGTCAAGTTTTTTTAAGAAAAAAATGCATAGGCATAATAAATTTTTCAGCATCAATTCTTTTGAGCCGCTAAAATCATAATTCTGAAACCAAGATCGTCAAGATAACTGTGGATCCAATTGGAGAAAATAGCCATTTATTTCCATACCTAAAACGTCTTCAACTGTCCCCACGTTATCGCGAGTTTTCTGCCAGGCGTTACGGCTAACTCACCTGTGTTGGGAATGCTATCGCCGGTGACAGTAATGTTATCAAAGCGTGCCGTATAATTCCAGAGACCCAAACCCACACCACCCGTCAGAAAGCCAGTAAGTTTACCTGCTTTTGTCTTAATTTTTTCACCGTTATGCCTCCGAGCAAAATCATCTCCGGTTTTCGCAATTTTCTTACCATTTAACGAAAAAATGAAGTTTGTCCCCTTAACGCTTAATTTTAGACGCGACCACTTGTTCAATCTTAAAAGTGGATGGGATTCAAAGTAGAGCATTGTGAATTCTGCATCGTGCAAATCGCCCTTCATACAACTCAAAAATGATCCGAGGAGAGGATCGTCATTACCGAAGATCACTGGATCTGCAAAACTACAGTAGAATAACACACTTCCTTTAACCCGTGCTGCAATTGCTATAGCACCCCTACCGTGTTTTTCCAGTGGGTTGACATCGAACTCAAAGGTGTAATCTTCCCATGTGGCATCGCCCCTTGTGAGTAGACGCAGAAACCCCTCATGACTGACGGCGTGCAGTTCATCATTGAGGATTACCCAAGAGCCAGCTCCCTCATTCAAGTGGACCAGTTCCTGCCATCCTTCCAAATCTCCGTCATCAAATGTTTCCACAAACGTCCCTGCCGAGGCAGAAAAGGGGAGCAAAAAAAGTAGAACTATAATGGCTGTAAGTTGCATCTCTTGTCTCCTTTATAGCAAAATCCGCAATATACTGATACGTCCTATTGTAGCACAAACCAACAGTTCGTGCTACATTGTGATTTCAGGACAATGCACTTACGGTGATAGACGCGTCATTTTCCATGTCCCATCGGGCTGGAGAGTATAACAGAGTCTGTCATGGAGACGGTTTGGGCAACCTTGCCAAAACTCAAACAGGTTCGGCACGAGTCGGTATCCACCCCACTGTGGCGGACGTGAAATGGTATCCTGTGAATACGTCTTTTCTGCTCGTTGGAACCCTTCCGTGAGATGTTCTCGCCCTTCAATCACAAGGCTCTGGCGTTCTGTCCACACAGCAAGCTGACTGCTTACAGGACGGCTGGCGAAATAAGCATCGGATTCTTCTGCTGTCATTTTTTCAACGGTGCCAGTACTGCGGACCTGCCGATCGAGTTCACGCCAATAGAATACCAAGGCAGCGTTCGGATTCTCCGCAAGTTCCTTTCCCTTCTGGCTTCCGTAATCGGTATAGAAACAGAAACCTCTCACGTCGAAGCCTCTGAGGACCACCATTCGAGCCGAAGGAATACCTTGTGGCGTTGCCGTTGCTAACGTCATGGCATCTGGTAGATCGAGTTTGGCAGCAGTCGCATCTGAGAACCACTGTTCAAATTGTTCAAATGGATTGGACGAAGCGTTTTCTTCAAGTAGGTGTCCATCATGGACTCTATATTCTCTGCGTAGTTTTTCGGTATTCATTTTTTAAACTATGGTCTCCCGGGCTGCGCTCCATTATATTAGGCGCAGATTTTCAGTCACGTCGCGATCCGTCTGGAAATCTGCCCATTTTTAAAAAGGGCAGCGGACAAGGTTCCAAGATTCACCAGCGGTCACTGCGTAGTGTGTTTCAGGGAATGTTTACTTTTTCCAGAAGTTCGGTGAAAAAAGGATGAGTACGGTATAAAGTTCTAAACGTCCCAGCAACATGCAGAAGGACAGAACATATTTTCCAGCGGTGTGAATATGGGCATAGTTATCGGTGGGTCCCACGCTACCGAGACCGGGACCGATGTTTCCCAGTGTAGCAATTGTCGCTCCTGCGGCACTCACAAGGTCAAGCCCTAAAGTTGCCATAATGCACGTTACAATCGCAAAAATCCCGATGAAAAAGAAGAAGAAACCGAGGACATTCGTCATCACTTCGGGTGGAACGACTCGTTCGTTAACGCGTATAGGGAGCACAGCATGGGGGAAGAGAAGACGTTTAATTTCAGCACCGCTCTGTTTGATGAGGAGTAGGAATCGCACCTGCTTCATTCCGCCACCAGTGGAACCTGCACACCCTCCGTAGAACATAAGTGTCACTAAAATAAATTGGGAGAGGGCGGGCCATTGCTCATAGTCAGCAGTCCCATAGCCGGTGGTCGTGATGATAGACATGACCTGAAACGTTGCATAGCGTAGCGATGTCCACATCGAATCATAGGGGATATCCCCATCGACCTGAAATCTAATTGTATTCCATGAAATGATGGTAATACTCACTGCGATAACGATACAGTAGAATTTGAATTCCGTATCTTGGAGATAGGCTTTAACATTGCCACGGAGGGCGCGATAATGCAGCGCGAAATTGGTTCCGGCGAGAAACATAAAGAAACTGATGACCATATCAACATAAACACTATTGTAGTGTCCGATGCTCTGGTTCTTCGTCGAAAACCCACCTGTCGCCATCGTGCCAAAGGTGTGGCAGAGCGCGTCAAAAAGCGACATTCCGCCGAACATCAGTAGCACTGTTTCTAAAAGAGAGAGCAGAAGATAAACGCCCCAAAGAAGTTTAGCGGTTTGTGCAATACGCGGGGTGAGTCGATCGGTCTGCGGTCCGGGTGCCTCGGCGCGAAAAAGCTGCATACCTCCGATGCCGAGCATTGGGAGAATCGCGACAGCAAGAACGACAATTCCCATCCCACCGAGCCAGTGGGACAGACTCCTCCAGAAGAGCACGGCGTGTGAAAGGTGTTCAATTTCGGTGAGGACAGTGGCACCTGTCGTCGAGAACCCTGCCATAGCTTCAAAATAACAGAAGGAAAACTCTACCCATGGTGAGCGACCTTCACTTTGAAACACATCTGCAAATATGTAGGGGATCGAACCAAAAAGGGCAACTGTCACCCATCCCAAAGCGACAACTGCGAAGCCTTCACGTATGCCGAGTTCTTCCTGTCGCGCGCGAATACTTAAACGGAGAGCCAGACCAACAACTAAGGTGAAGATTGCCGAGATGACGAACGCCGTTAAATTGCTGTTGGTCTCACCTACACTTGTCTGATAATAGATAGCCACTCCCACAGGAAGCAGCATCGTTCCTGCGAGACAAATAAGTAAATTACCGAGCGTATAAGCGATTAATTTAAGGCTCATATTTAATAGTTATCGGTTATCGGTCATCAGTTGTCAGTTAAGAGGGCTTAATATATCAATCCGTGACTTCTTGGAATCATCCAAACGCGGGTAGATTGTTACAAAATTGCTTCTTTACCGATAACCGATAGCTGACGACTGACAACCAATTAGTTTCGACGTTCTGCGAACAGGTCTTCAACGATTGGAATCGCGCCCGGCATACTAAAGACGATGACGCGATCTGCAGGTTGGATAACAGACTGACCGGTTGGAATAATGAGTTTGTCCCGTCGAATAACGGCGCCGATGAAGGCATTTTCTGGAAATTTTGCTTTGAAAGAGGAGAGTTCCTTATGGACTATTTTCGCGTTGACACCGGCGACAATTTCAATGACTTCTGCATCTATACCGTGGAGCGAGGCAACAGAAACTATGTTCCCACGACGGATGAGCCGCAGGATGTTACTCACAACAGTAAGATGTCGGCTGACCGCTCCATCAAGTCTCGGAATACGTGCCAGCAGGGGGAGGTAGCGAGGTCGCTGAACGAGTGCAAGTACGCGTTGGGCACCGTTCTCTTTGGCAGTCATACACGCCATAATATCGTTTTCATCGTCCCCAGTAACGGAGACGAACCCGTTAACACCGTCTATACCAGCCTCTTCAAGGAGTCTGAATTGGAGATAATCACCTTGTAAAACGGTGGTGCGCTTTAGCATTTGGGATGCCAGTTGTGCCTGTGCTGGATCGGCTTCAATGAGTTTAACATTGGTGTCGTTTTCTTCAAGCACACGGGCAAGTCCAATGCCAATAGGACTTGCGCCAACAATGATAACGCGGTCGAGTTGTTGATTAAACGTGATGCCACTAATACGTAACAATTGTTCCACTGCCAAGGCGCTGCCGATGACAAATGCCTCGTCCCCTTGTTGCAAAGCGTCTGCCCCTCTCGGAATGATAATATGCCTGCCGCCATTACTGATTGGGTTGCCGTTATTGGAACCGCCGCGACGACTAATCGCCGCAAAACGGATATCCATGAGCAGACCACTTGCGTCCAACTCCGCGAGCGATTTTCCTATTAAGGGGTTTGACTGTCTGGCACGAAAGGAGACAAGTTGGACTTTTCCATCTTCAAATTCGACAATCTCCCGCGCTTCAGGTATCTGCAAGAGTCGGGCAAACTCAGAAACACAGTGCTGCTCTGGATTTACCAGAAGATCAATGCCGAAATCTTTAGGTGTCAGTCCACTTTCCGTGGAGAAGTAGTCAGGATTTGAGACACGTGCGATTTTTGTGCTGACGCCGTACCTACCGGCTATCTGACAAGCGAGCATATTAATCTCATCGCTATTCGTAACAGCGATGAGGAGTTCCGCTTCGTCAATCCCAGCGGTTTTGAGAAGGCGCGGCGATGCCCCGGGTCCGTGCAATGTTTGTAAGTCCAATTGTTCATTAACTCGCTCGCAGGCAGCATCGGACTCGTCGATGAGAACAACATCGTTAGCTTGGACGGTGAGAAGTTTGGCGATATGGAATCCAACCTCTCCTGCACCTATAATTATCGCTTTCATCTTTTTAATTATTGCCCTTGGACTGTCCTCCACTACGTTTCGGACAGGTTTCTGGTTAATCCGATCCGTTTTTGGGGACCTATGCGTTTGTTCCTCCATATTACGAAAGAAGTCTGCGCTGATTTAAAAGGCACCCATGAAGCCCGTCAAAAACACCATGGAACATTGTCCTGCAAGTCTCATAGGCTTGCACAAGGAGTGATGTTCAGAATCCCATAATTAGAAATATTCATCAAGTGGTGGACAGGCACACATAAGATTTCTATCCCCGTAAACCTCATTGATGCGTGCGACTGCGGGCCAAAATTTAGCCTCTCGGACCCAAGGCTTCGGAAACGCGGCACTTTCACGTGAATACGGATGACTCCACTCAGATTGTGTAACCACCTCTACGGTATGAGGTGCATTCTTTAATACATTGTCTACTTGATCAGCGCCGCCCGCTTCAATCTCCGCTATCTCTTCCCGTATTGAAATGAGAGCGTCACAGAACCGCTCTAACTCCGCCCTTGATTCACTTTCTGTCGGTTCAATCATCATCGTTCCCAGTACGGGCCAGGAGACAGTCGGTGCGTGGAATCCGTAGTCCATCAGTCGCTTTGCGACATCGGTTACATCTATATCGGCACTCTTCTTGAAGGCACGCAAATCAATGATACACTCGTGAGCAACTAAGCCGTTTTTTCCAGTATAAAGGACGGGATAATGCGGTGCGAGTCGTTTGGCGATATAGTTAGCGTTGAGGATCGCAACTTCTGTCGCCGTTGTAAGTCCCTGCGTTCCCATCATCGCGATATATGCCCAGGAGATGGGCAGAATTCCTGGACTTCCCCATGGAGCGGCAGACACAGCACCAATTCCAGCATTACCACCGACAGGGACAAGTGGATGTGTAGGCAAGAAATCTGTGAGATGCGCCTTGACCCCAATGGGTCCCATCCCTGGTCCACCACCACCGTGTGGGATACAGAAAGTTTTGTGGAGATTCAAATGACATACATCCGCCCCAATATCTGCGGGCTGCCCGATGCCAACAAGGGCATTCAGATTTGCACCGTCCATGTAGACTTGTCCACCCGATTGATGAACAATATCGCAAATCTCTCGGATTTTCTCTTCAAAGACCCCGTGTGTTGACGGGTATGTAATCATGGCGGCAGCAAGATTTTCACGATGCTCGTCAGCTTTTAATTGGAGATCTTCGAGGTCAATATTCCCGTCCGTATCGCACGCGACAACAACGACTTGCATACCTGCCATCACAGCACTCGCAGGATTTGTGCCGTGTGCAGATGTCGGTATTAGACAGACGTTACGATGCGACTCACCGCGGCTCTGGTGGTATTTTCGTATGACTAACAGTCCTGCATATTCACCTTGCGAACCCGCGTTCGGTTGCAACGAGATACCACTATAACCGGTTATTTCAGCTAACCACCGTTCCAATTGTGAAAATAGCGTCTGATACCCCGTTGTTTGTTCTCGCGGTGCGAACGGGTGCAGCCCGCCAAATTCGTTCCAGGTCACCGGGACCATCTCCGCCGTAGCGTTGAGTTTCATCGTACAAGACCCGAGAGGTATCATAGCGTTCACAAGGGAAAGGTCTTTGGTTTGGAGTTTGTGGATATAGCGAAGCATCTCGGTTTCAGAATGGTAACTATTGAACACAGGATGCGTTAGGTAGGGACTCTTCCGTTGCAAATCTATTGGAAGGGCAGGCACGGGACCTGCTCCTACAGATACGGTCTCCACATTCGTCTGTGCCCCAAATATCTGCAGGATTTCTTCAACATCGGCAGATGTCGTCGTTTCGTCTAAGGCGATGCCGATATGTGTTGAATCGATTGCCCGAAGGTTTATCCCTTTTGCCTGAGCAGAAACGAACAACTCCTCCGCCGTTCCCGCTGGAACGCCAACAGAGAGGGTATCAAAACAGGGTGATTTCCCTGTTGTAAACCCGAGTTCTTCAAGACCTGCGCGTAATGTGCAAGTAAGGGAATGAACACGTTCAGCGATCTGCTTAAGTCCTTCTGGACCATGATAGACGGCATACATCCCTGCCATCACAGCGAGTAGTACCTGCGCGGTGCAAATGTTACTCGTCGCTTTTTCACGTCGAATATGCTGCTCCCGCGTTTGGAGTGCCAAACGGATAGCAGGTTTGCCAGTTGCATCTTGAGAAACACCCGCAATCCGTCCGGGAATACTACGTTTAAGCTCTTCATGTGTGGAAAGAAAAGCTGCGTGGGGACCGCCGTATCCGAGCGGCACCCCAAATCGCTGTGCGCTACCGATAGTGATGTCAGCACCGAATTCCGCAGGAGGACGTAGAAGCGTTAGTGCCAAAAGATCCGTCGCGGTAACAAATAAACCGCCAGCGGCATGCACGTGTTCAGCGAACTCACTGTAATCGTAAATCGTTCCATCTGTAGCCGGGTATTGCGCGATGGCACCTAAGATCGGTGTGTCAAAAATGACATCGCGATGGTCCCCGATTTGTAATTCAATGCCGAGAGGTTCAGCGCGTGTTTGTAGGACAGCAATTGTTTGTGGATGACAGGTTTCTGAGACAAAAAAGTTTCGACTGATCTTCTTTGGTACATTCGCAACACACATGCCCATTGCCTCAGCGGCAGCGGTTGCTTCATCTAACAAAGACGCGTTCGCAACAGGTAATCCGGTTAAGTCGATCACCATTGTTTGGAAGTTAAGTAATGCTTCCAAGCGGCCCTGTGAAATCTCGGCTTGATAGGGGGTGTATTGGGTGTACCAACCCGGATTTTCCAAAATGTTTCGCTGGATGACTGGTGGGACAAAGCAATTGTAGTATCCCATTCCAATAAAAGAGCGAAAGACCTGGTTTTGGGAAGCAAGGTTCTTGAGTGCGGCAAGCACCTCCGACTCTGACTTTGCAATATGGGCTTGCAAGCTACACCCTAGGTCAGACGCATCTCCATCTAAACTGAAAGGGGGGGATAAACGAATGTCTGCTGGCACAACATCTTCAACGAAATCAGCCATTGAAGAATAGCCGAGCGTTGACAACATCAATTCAATGTCTTTTGAGTGAGGACCGATGTGCCGATCTGCGAAGGATCTTCTGTTTTTCTGTTTTTTATCCATCTTCCGCCTCAATATGTGCCTGATAGCCATCAGCATCAAGAAGGGCGTCAAGTTCGTTAGCGTCAGTCATTCTGATTTTCAGAAACCATCCATCATCGTAAGGAGACTCGTTCACCTGTTCCGGTGCGTCAAGAAGCGATTCGTTTACCTCAATAACTTCCCCACTGACAGGTGCATAGAGGTCAAATGCGGCTTTGACAGATTCTATCACGCCAAATTCCGTTTTCTGTGTTAATTGAGTGCCTACTTCCGGTAGTTCGACGTAGACAATATCTTGGATTTCAGATTGGGCATAGTCACTGATACCGATAGTGGCGATATCGCCTTCCTGTCTTGCCCATTCATGGCTTTCCATGTATTTTAAGTTCTGTGGGATCATATTTTTAACTGTTATATCTGGTCAGCACGGACGATGTTCGTGCTGGTTTTCGGTTAAATTAATGCCGAGATTAGGCAATCTACACATATTCTGTACGCGTAAAAAAATTAAGTGCCTTTTGAAAGAAAAGGGACTTTTACAATCTTCGCTGGATGTAACTTACCTCGAATTTCTACATCAATTTTTTCACTTTCAGATGACGCTTGTGATTCAATAGAAGCGAAACCTATACCACATTTAAGACTCGGCGACGGGGTGCCACTTGTCACGCTACCGATGCGTTCATTACCTTGATAAACGGCATAACCCGCGCGTGCTACAGCACGGTCCAGCATCTGAAACCCAACCATCTGTTTCGTGATACCCTTCTTTTTCTTTCCAAGGAGTGCCTTTTTGCCGATAAATTGCCGATTCTTAAATCTGACGAACCGACCCAGCCCAACTTCAAACGGGTTCGTCTCGTCATTCATGTCCATACCGTAGAGGCAGAGCCCGGCTTCAAGGCGTAACGTGTCGCGCGCCCCAAGCCCCACGGGTTGTCCTCCTACTGCGATGACGGCAGGATACAGAGCAGACCACAAACGCTCGGCATATGCCGCAGGAGCATATAGCTCAAAGCCAACCTCTCCCGTATAACCTGTGCGTGAAATAGTGGTAGGAACACCAGCGACTTCACCGGTCGTAAACCGGAAATACGGTATCTCGGAGACATCTCGTTCAGGAACGAAAGGATTCAAGAGGTCTATTGCCTTTGGACCCTGTAGTGCAATGAGAGCTGTGTCCTCGGATATGTTTTTTATTTTTGCACCTGTATCGTTGCAGGTTTCCACCCACGCCAGATCTTTTTCTATATTGGAGGCGTTAACCACCAGCATATAGTGCTTATCGGCATGACGATAAACGAGTAGATCGTCAACGATTCCACCTGTTTCATTGCAGAATAGGGTATACAGCACCCGTCCATCACTTAAACGACTCACATCGTTCGTGCTGAGTTTCTGCACCAATTCGTTCGCCCCCTGTCCAGAAACTTCGATCTCTCCCATATGCGAGAGGTCAAACAAACCAGCGATGCTCCGGACAGCCAAATGTTCCTTAACGATGCTGCTATACTGAAGGGGCATCTCCCAACCACCGAATTCGGTGAATTTCGCATTGAGATTATTGTGGACCTCATAAAGGGGCGTTCGTTTCATCTTTTAAACTATTGCCTCTGGTCACTGCTCCATTACATTCTGCAGTGGTTTACGGTAAAGTTATGAACCTTTCCAATCCTAAAGCAGGTTTTCAATTTAGATGGAGACCGTTATGGAATGAAATTAGGTTCTCCTTAAATGGCATAATTTGTCTTTGCTTTACATTTGAAACAACACTCAGATTCAATCATCAAATAACCCAGAACCACGGGGAACACAAATAGACTTTCGCGTATTTAAAGGCCGTAGATACGGGCGAGATTTCCACCGAAAATCTGTGCTTCGGCATCATCACCGAGTTCCAACCGTTTCAGGGCGTTGATGACCTGAATAGGACGGTACTCGGGCAAATTAGAACCGAAAACTATCTGCTCAGGTCCAAGCTCATCAACGGCGGTTTTTACTTCCGTTGGAACAACGGTATCTGGATCCGTCCCCCAACGCCGATGAAAGCGTAAGATAGTCGTCCCCAACGAGATGTTTTTGTTGGCTTTTGCGGTAGAGATAGCCGAATCTAAGTCGTCTGGAAATCCCATGTGATCCATGATAACCGGGGTTTCTGGGACCCAGCTTGCCACAGTGCCGATCCGGTTTGGATGGCAATTGTCGGGTCCAGAATGAATTGAGACAATAAGTCCATGATCACGGGCAGCCTCGACGACGGGACGTACGATTTCATCGTCCACATCGTATTTGTGCACAGCAGGCATCAGTTTGATCCCGCGCATTCCCCATTCCTCGGCGGCTAATCTAACCTGCTCAACGGGTTCGGGTTCCGTTGGGTGCACGAGTGCACAGCCAAGTGCCCGCGAATTGCCGCGTATTGCATCGGCAAGTTCACTATTTTCGGGAAGGGGTTGGGTATTCGGCATAATAACCGCAACATCCATGTCGGCTTCATCCTCTAATGCCAACAACGATGCTAAATCAAGGTTTCCATTTTCATCACGAAATGAATCATTGAGATAAGCTTCAAAATCTCCTCGCATGAGAAAACTCCTTTTTTACAAGGTATCGGGGTTAGAAACCCCTCTTACAGGAGAAAGTTCATTGATAAAAATCGGTCCGGTTGTGCCACCTTCAAGGGGCAGTGCCGTCTCCATCACGGAGTCTCGGTACGTGGTATAGGCAGATTCTGCCGCGGAAGGATCAGGAAAACGGATGATAAAAACGATCTGTGCCTCCATCCAATTTTTTAAATCTGGGTTATCCCGATAGCGAGCGGATACCCCAAGTGCCGTGTCACTTAATTGCGGCACATTGACCGGCAACGTACTATAAATCTGGCGCAACGTCCAATTCGATCGAAATAACTTGACACTTCCACTCATCTTATTGCTTGGGAGTAAAGTTAGTATCCGTGGTTCTGGCGTAGGCTCTTTAATCCGTGAGGCGATGTTTTTTGCGAGCAAAACCATTGCTTCACGAATGCCCGTCGCGAATTCGTAGCCTTCGATCTGAATAAAATATTTCCCTTTTGAAAACCGAAGATATCCGCCTGAAAGTATCGCCTTGCTGCCCACCCATTCAAATTTTACTTGCGGATAGAGATGAAAGTTATAAATCCCAAGTGCGTTTTCAGGGGTGCCCATATCGAAAATTTCGAGCAAAATTAGAGGTCTTGAACCGAATCGAGGCGTTTGATATTCTGCTTCCGCCTGTCGCTGAAAACCGTAAGCATAGAAAAGATCCGGTGCCTCGGCTCTATCCCGATAGAGGGTTTTGCCTTCGTAGGTTGATGGTGCGCGCGACTGCACCCAATCCAATATTTCACCATCGCTCGGTAAGAGAAGTTCAGGCGAAATATTTGTTTCCCCAACGTCTTGCCCCTTTCGTGATTCTGTCGGCAGTATCGATGCGCTTTGAATGTTTTCAGAAACCTCCTGCATCGCCGCTTCCGTTCTCTTCAGTGTCGTACTGTGCCAGACGCCGTAGATGTATTCGTCTTTCTGTTGAACAGCTGTCCAATTTCCTTGTTCTTCACTGCACGAAATCAGTGCCAAACTACAGAAAAAGGTCACGCAAAGTGAAAAACGATGAGGTCTTTGAAAAGGATGTCCTGTCTTAGGTTTCATTCGAGCGAGGGTTCCTGTGCTGTGTTCCGTTACCATTGCTCAGCAAGCTGGTTGTAAAGGTCCTCGATTAATTCTTCTACAATAAGACCTCGGGCTTGTTCACCGGTTTCCATGGGTTCAGCCCGATTTGGGACAATATAGAAATCGTGAACTTGGAGATAGTTATCACTTTCCTCAATAATTTGGTTGCGGACCCTATCTATGAATTGATATTCTATCTGAAGGGTCATCCGCACGAGTTCAACTTCACCATTAGGTCCGAATCCATGCTCTTTTACATTGTAATCCTGTATCCGCATCGTAAATTCAGCATCATTTCCGTCTCGCCATTTACGGTTGAAGCGTTGGGTGAGTTTCTCATGGATGACTTCATCATAAGGACGCTGAGAGGCGTTATCATAAGCAAAATCTGCATCAAGGATTTCAATAGGTGCGATACGGATGGTTGAGATGTGTTCCAAATACTCTGATTTGGACACATAACCGCACCCAGTAATTAAACTTAACCAAATCGGTAGCACTAAAATGAACAATGTTTTAGACATTTCTCTCTCCCAAGTTTCATCGAAAAAAGGACCGACGGGTGTCCTAAAGTTAGCGTTCATGTCCCCTAATCGTCACGATTCTCCCAATTCCTTTTAAAACAGCAGACCCCTCGTTAGCGTGGGTCGCTGAAAATTTACTGGAGACGCTTTCGGGCGTGGTGCTGTCTGTTTTCCACCATAAAACACAGATTTAACAGTATCAACAACATATTGTTTATAAGTAGGCGACAATAGAACGACAAAGATGAGAACAAGGAGTACCAGAACAACGGCTAAAAAATAGGTTAGCCATTTTTGATCGAGCAAATCTCCTTTATCAAAGGCGTGTTTCGTTAGATTACGTTGTGCTTTCATCGGTTTGTCCTTATTGCAGTGGTGTGTTTTACTTCCTGTATACGGACGGTTTAGGGCTATTTAGTTTTAAGAATTAATCGGAATTTTATAGCGTTTGAACCCTCTTTTCAATGCCTGGAGCGGTTACAAACTGCTCCTACCGGGTTCTGGTGTCCGACAATGCCCAAAAAAACGGAAAACTAAATGCCCCTGACGGGCGGTTATATCGTCCTTGCCTAAAGATCGGATTACTATATAATATTCATATTATATCACAAGTATGGGGAACATGCCAAATTTTTAATTTACTGCGTTATCAGTTCAATTGCCGAAAAGCCAACGACATTGAGGTGTGACATAGAAATAGGGTAAAGGAGTTATCCTTCACCCTACTTCGTGCGCTATGTCAATTGGTTGTTGAAACGTGTTCCCTACTACCGAGAACGCCCTTTGGGTATGCGTGGCGAGCGTTGATTGCGGAAGTCGCGAGAATTATCTCGTTGGTCATAACGATTGCCACCACGCCGATCGCGTGAGTCATTAGAACGCCTATCACGATTATCACGATAGTCACGATTATCACGGTAGTTCGAGCGACCGGAGTCTCTGGAGTCTCTGGAGTCTCTGGAAGAATTCCAATCGGATGAGGACTCGCGGTCCTCGTCTGATCCAATATTCAGTTCTGCAACAGGGACACCCCCTGCGGCAACAAGTGTAAGATCTACGCGATCCTGTTCGTCAATGGTGAGAATGCGGACGGTAACCTCATCACCAACCTGCATCACATCCTCGGCACGGCGGACATATCCGTCCCCCATCTGTGAAATATGAACAAGCCCATCCTTACCTGGCAGGATTTCGACGAATGCGCCAAAGGGTGCTGTTCGAACGACTTTACCGGTGTATTCCTTGCCAATCTCAGGCATAGCGGTGATTGCCCGAATTTTCTCTTCTGCGCGTTTAACATCTTCTGCGCTTGTCGCAGCAATCTCAACAGTGCCATCATCTTCGATATTGATGGTCGTGCTTGTTTCTTCCTGGATGCCCTGCACAGTTTTACCACGCGGACCGATGAGGTCTTTGATTTTCTGCTGCGCGATCTGGAGGGAATAAATTCGAGGTGCGTAAGGTGACAATTCCGCGCGCGGTTCGGCGATGACTGCGTTCATCTGTTCGATAACCGAAAGACGTGCCTCTCTTGCCTGATGAATTGCACGGCGCATCAACTCAGGTGTGACACCGGCAATTTTGATATCCATCTGTATAGCGGTAACACCTTCACTGGTTCCTGCTACTTTGAAGTCCATATCACCGAGAAAATCTTCAGTTCCGAGCATATCCGTAAGGATGGCTTCCTGTTCACCTTCCTTAATAAGACCGACGCCGATCCCAGCGACGGGATTTTTAAGGGGCACACCTGCATCTAACAGTGCAAGTGTTGCGCCGCAGACAGTTGCCATTGAAGATGAAGCATTAGATTCTAAAATCTCGGAGACGACCCGAATGGTATAATGAAATTCTTCTTTATCCGGAATGACCGGTTCAAGTGCCTTTTGCGCGAGTGCCCCGTGCCCGATTTCGCGGCGCCCGGGTCCCATCATGCGTTTCACTTCACCGGTACTGAAGGGTGGGAAGTTATAATGTAAAAAGAAGGAGCGTCTTGCTTCGCCATCAAGTCCGCGTTGGACGTCTTCATCACCGGATGTACCGAGTGTTGTCACACAGAGTGCCTGTGTTTGCCCTCTACTAAATAGAGAAGAACCGTGTGTGTGCGGGAGCAATGCCACTTCGCCTGAAATCTGGCGGATGTCGGTTACACCACGCCCATCAACACGTATTCCCTGGGTGAGAATTGCCTCACGCATCTCTTCTTTTTCGATTTCACTTAAGATGGAGATGGTATCTTTTGTCGCATTGGGATCGACTTCTTCAGGTGTGTCTTCAAGAATCTCTGAGAGTACCTCTTCTTGAACCTGTTCAAGATAATCCTCACGCAACTTCTTGTCTGCCATCCCGATAGACTCCCGAATACGGGAAGTAGCGAGATCGCGGACACGGCTACTGAGGTTAGACGCAACACTTTTAGAGGCATAGTCGCGTTTTGTGTTACTGCAGCCAGCAGCCAATCCCTCTTGAAGTTTGATGATCTCTTGTATCTGTTCGTGGGCGGTGATAATTGTGTCAATGACTTCATCTTCAGGAATTTCATGCCCACCGCCTTCAACAGACATAACAGCATCAGCCTTGCCACTGACGAACAATTCCATACTCGAGGCATGCAATTCTTCGTAAGTAGGATTGATGATTAACTTGTCTTCAACCTTGCCGACAGTGACAGCAGCGACAGGTCCATCGAAGGGTATATCGGAAATCGACAATGCTGCAGAAGTCCCAATAAGGGCGGGAACATCCGCAGGATGGATACCATCCGATGAAAACACGTTACATAAAACTTGCACCTCAGCCTTAAAGTCCTTTGGAAAGAGAGGGCGGATACAGTGGTCAATTAAACGAGCGACCAACTGTTCTGATGTCCCAGGGCGGGGTTCTCGCCTACCATAAACTGTTGGTATACGTCCAGTGGCGTATGCCCTTTCACGGTAATCCACTGTTAAAGGAAAGAAATCGAGATCGTGTGCAGCATCATCGGCTACCACTGTGACTAAAACAACCGTTCCACCGTATTGCACCCAAACGGCACCATCTGCCTGTTTCGCAACTTTTCCGGTTTCAATTGATAACTTCTCGCTCCCAAGTTGCATTTCAACTTTCATTCTATATACTACTCCTGTATTTCCTATTTATTTTCGTCGTGTCACCAGGTATAGACAAGTAAAAAGCGGTTAAGAACAGCCGTCCCGGAAAAAGTCTCGTCGCTTTGAGAACACTGCATACAGTGTTTAAACGTCACGCAATGCCATCCGAACAATTCCCACGGCATTTATCGCAAGATAAGACTTATTCGTTCTCCGCTTAGCACCGAGGCGACAAACTCGCTCGGCACGAGTATAAAATCTAACTCCTCCTCGATCCGATAGTGTCACGAATTCCGAGTTCATTAATTAAACGGTAATAGCGTGTTGCGTCTTTCTTGTAAAGGTACCGTAACAAACGGCGCTGTTTGCCAACCAATCGGAAAAGTCCATGGCGCGAATGATAATCCTTTCGGTGTGTCTGAAAATGCTCAGTCAACTGTTGAATACGCGCATTCAAAATTGCCACTTGCGTCTCCGGGGAACCAGTGTCTTGTTGGTGTATCTGGTACTGTTGGATCAATTCCTTCTTCTCTGCTGCATTAATTGCCAATTGCGTTCACCTCCTTGTGGTCGAACAACTAACTCTGTAAAACATTATATAAAATAAAAACTAAATCGGATTCGAGAGGTCGCTCTCCCTCTATCTATATTTGATACATATATAATATCACAAATCAACCCAAATTTCAAATTAAACTCATCATCCCACGGCAGTGCCTAAGTTTAGACGGCATCATCTATGAGGAGGTAAGCGACGCGAGAATCTCTGTCGCTGCTGCGATATCGCGCTGTATCTGTTGAATCAGAAATTCTGGATTTGGGAATTTCCGTTCATTTCTAATTTTCTCTACGAAGAATATTTCAATTGATTTACCGTAGATGACTTCATCAAAATTAAAGAAGTGCCCCTCCACCTGAATATTTACACCGTTAAACGTAGGACGTATTCCGATGTTCAATACCCCATCTAACCATCGTTCCCCTAACTTTGCACGGATAGCATAAACACCGTTAGGGGGATAGACCTGATTCTGGATCTCTATATTCGCTGTAGGGAACCCAATTTCCCTTCCGCGACCATCGCCGTGAACGACATTGCCGACCAAGGAATAAGAACGTCCCAATAACTGTGAACTCCGCTCAAGATCGCCCTGTGCAAGTGCTTCTCGGATACGAGTGCTATGGACTGGTGCACCTTCCACCTCTGTAGGTGGAACAATAGAAACATCAAACGGATATTCTTGGCTAAGTTCCACCAATCGTTCTGCATTGCCGGCGCGATCTTTACCGAATTGGCAAGCGTATCCAACGACAACGTGCCTCGCTCGGCATTTCCCTAAGAGCACACATTCTACAAAGGATTCAGGGGACATTGATGCGATCTGTGCGTCAAAACTGAGCATGACAATTTCATCAATGCCAAATTGTTGGAGTATTTCTACGCGCTTGGAGAGAGGGGTCAGGAGAGAAGGACATCGTTCTGGGGCAAGGAAGGCAAGTGGATGCGGATAGAAACCGACCAATACACTCATCAAGTTATCGTGCGCAGCGCGTTTAAGGAGTGTGTTAATAACCGCTTGGTGTCCAAGATGGATACCATCAAACACGCCAAAGGTAACAACAGTCTCTCTACCAAAGTCAACGATGTCGTTTAAACTACGAGATGTGGTTGCGACCTGTGGATCGCTCCCACTGTCGGCATTTTCCACGTTCCTCAATCCTTCTGGCAATCACCATACCTCATGTGATTCGGATCAATATAGCGTTGTGAGGCTTGAACAAGGGCAGCAATGGCTAATGGATAGGGCTTGGCAATCCGACATCCTGCGGCGCGGGCGTGTCCTCCGCCTTGAAACTCTGCGGCAAGTTGACTGACATCAACGCATCCCTGGCTCCGAAGACTCACTTTTGTACTTCGATCCGACATCTCAGACACACAGAGTGCCACCTCAACACCCACTATTGCTTGAATCTGGTTCACAATCCCCTCCATCGCATCAGCAGTCGTTCGAGTTTTGCGGAACATTGCCTGTGTCGCATACACCGAAGCGATCTTTCCATCATCTGTTATTTGTAATGTGCTGAGGACTTCACTCAACAGATGTATCTTCGCAACAGGAACCTGTTCATAAACATTCCGATAGATTTCATCTGGTGTGAATCCCGCAATCTCAATTAATTCTGCCGCGATTCGATGGGTCTCAGCTGTGGTATTACTATGCCGAAAACAGCCTGTATCAAACATCAGACCTGTATAGAGACAAAGTGCACACGCTTCACATATTGGAAATTGATGGTGTTTAATGAGTTTGTAAACAATTTCTGAGGTGGAAGAGGCTGTAGGTGCAATGAGGTTGATGTCGCCGAATGCCTCTGCAGTGGCATGATGGTCAATATTAACGAGACTGTGTATAGGACGCAAGGTTCTGGAAAGTCCTTTTCCAATTCGCTTCAGCGTACTCGCGTCTAAAACGATCAGCACCTCAGGGCGATAGGTCCCTACGGAATGCGCGCCCTCAATACTATCCCAAGAGGGGAGAAATCGATAGTTAGGGGGTACTATATCCGTGTTAAATATTTTAACAGATTTCCCGAGTTTCTTGAGAAAGAGATACAGTCCCAATTCGGAACCGATAGCATCACCGTCAGGATTAATATGCGTTGAAAGTGCGAAGTTATGGTATCGGTCAAATAGGGTAAGGAGTGCGTTGTAGTCGTGCGTATTAGCCATCTGTTGGATGTCCATGAAGTGTCCGCTGCGTGATCTTATGTCGTTTCATCTTCAGTGGTCACGGACTTGAGGAGTCCATCTATTTTGAAGAGGTAGTCAGCGGATTCATCTATAGCGAACCGAAGTTCCGGCGAATACCGAAGCGTCAGACGATTCCCGATCTCTCGCCTAAGAAAGCCCGCTGCACTCTTTAAACCAGCGAGCGTTTTGCTTTTTTGTTCCTCATCACCCATAACGCTGACCTTCACATCCACATACTTTAGATCCGGGGACACGGATGCCTGTGTGACAGTACAAAACGCGACGCGCGGATCCTTGACAGAACGTTGGATAATCTCGCTTAATTCTCGCTGAATGAGAGCTCCTACCCGATCTTGCCTTCTATTATCAACCATGTTAATCCTATCCCTTTCAGCAAGTCTTGGCTTGCGGTCTTCATCAAAAGAAAAATTCCGTTTCGTAATCCACTAATTCAGCATCTACATTCGTCTCAACAAAAGTGATGAGATGTGAGATAATCTTGTTCAGATGCACGACATCGTTGGAAACTGAAACGGCGGCTAATGTGGCGAATTGATGTGCTTCCAACGCTTCAACCTCAGCAATAGCAATGTTGAAGCGGTTTTTAAGTCTTGATATGAGACTTTTGATAACCCGGCGTTTCGCTTTCAGCGAGTGACTTTCCGGAATTCGGAGACGGATTTTACAAACACCGATGTGCATGAAAGTATCAGTCAATTGTGGGTGCGCTTAATAACCGCATCCCTTGCGAAAATACGATACTATACGAACAGAACCGATTTACGAAAGTGAGCGTGCCACCTGTTCGTGAACATAGCATTCAAGGACATCACCGACCTTCAAATCATCGAACGTCTCAATTCCTATTCCACATTCGTAGTTCGCTTGCACCTCATTGACATTATCCTTGAACCGTCGCAGCGAATTGACTTTACCTTCGTGAATCAATCGATTGTCGCGCAGGATCCGAAGGGGTTGGTTGAAGGAAATTCGCCCCCAATTGACGTAACTACCGGCAACCAAACCGAGGCGCGGTACTCTAAATAATTCACGGACCTCAGCGCGCCCGATAACGACTTCTCGCACTTCAGGATCAAGCAAGCCTTCCATAGCCGAACGGATATAGGAGATGAGATTATAGATGACATTGTAAGTCCGCACGTCAATCCCCTCAGTCTCTTTAGCCTGTACCGCCTCTGTCGTGGGGTGCACGTTGAAACCGACGACGATCGCGTCAGAAGCAGAAGCGAGCAAAATGTCGGTCTCAGTAATCCCTCCGACGGCTTGATGAATGATGTTGATCTTAACCTCATCGGTACTCAGCTCGAGCAGTGATGACGCAACGGCTTGTACGGAACCCTGTACATCGCCTTTAAGAACAACGTTCAATTCCTTGATCTCGCCCTCCTGAATTTGTTGGAATAGGTTATCCAAACTGACGTGGCTATTTGCCCCGAGTTTTTCATTACGATACTGGTCTTGACGGGTTTCACTGATAGAACGTGCGTCCTTATCGGACTCAACGACATAGAATCTGTCCCCTGCTTCTGGAACGCCGGTAAAACCGAGCACCTCAACAGGGGATGACGGTCCAGCTTCTTTCATCCGCTTTCCGAAATTGTCCATCATCGCTCTAACTCTTCCGGAGTATCTACCTGAAACAAAAACATCACCAACCCTCAATGTTCCAGATTCTACGAGGACCGTTGCGATGGCCCCTCGTCCTTTGTCAACCTCCGCTTCAATAACAACACCACGTGCAGGCTTATTTGGGTTTGCCTTGAGTTCAAGCAGAGCCGCTTCCAAGAGGAGCATCTCAAGCAAAAAGTCAATCCCCGTTCCATCTATAGCGGAGGTCTCAACACAAATCGTTTGTCCACCCCAATCCTCTGGCAGGAGTTCCTGTTCTGCCAATTGTTGTTTGACGTAGTCTGAGCGTGCGCCGGGCACATCTATTTTGTTAATAGCGACCACAATCGGAACCTTCGCGGCTTTTGCGTGACTGATCGCCTCAATCGTCTGAGGCATGACGCCATCGTCAGCTGCGACAATGAGAACGACAATATCGGTGACTTGTGCACCGCGCGCTCGCATCGCAGTAAAAGCGGCGTGTCCCGGTGTATCCAAGAAGACGATGCTTCCACCCTTTAATTTTACGTGATAAGCTCCAATATGTTGTGTTATGTTACCTGCTTCGGATTCACTGATATTTGATTGACGAATAGAGTCTAAAAGAGATGTTTTACCATGGTCAACATGTCCCATGATTGTAACGACTGGAGCTCGAGGTTGTAAAGATGCTGGGTCATCTGGTATCTCAGCCAGGAGTTCTTCTTCAAGCGTTTTCGACCTAACCGCTTCAAAATTCAAGTGTTCTCCAAGCATCACAAGCGTATCATAATCAAGCCGCTGATTTATGTTTGCCATCACTTTTAACTTCATGAGGCGCATAATCAACGCTGAAGGTTGCAACGCCAAGGATGTTGCGAGATCAGCGACAGTTGTGCCTTCCACAACCTGCAAACCGCCGGTTGTATCAGTTTTTTCCGACTCCGAGGTGTTTTCAACAGCATCTTCGGGGGTAACCACGGTTTCTTCAGTCGGTTCGTCAGCCAATTCTGACTCAATAAGCGCGACGGTGTCTGCATCGAGTCCACTCATCCCGTTTTTAACGCGAACGCCATGCTCCTCAAGTAGAGCGATAAGTTCCTTATTTGTTAGGTTGTATTTTTTCGCCAATTCATGAACCCGCGTGTTGGAGACTTGACTTTCCACTTGACCATCTTTGGCGGGCTTCCGCCGCTGTCGTTGGGCTTTTCTCATAGTAATTCCTCCTTTTCTTATTTTGTGCTCGTGGACTTTTGGGTCCTCTGAAGAAGCATCTGTTCAAACTGTGCTATTTTTTCGCTCGCCAGTTGCGCATGGAATAAAGAATTGATCCGTTTGGGAGACCTAAACGCTTTCTGAATGCAGTCTTGAGAGGGGCACACGTAAGCCCCGCGCCCACCTGACTTCTTGTGATTGTCGATTTGCAGTTTTCCACCGTCCTGACAGACGAACCGAACCAACACTTTCTGTGGTAATTTCCCACGGCACCCAATACAAGTGCGAATGACATCCCTCAATGACTCCACCCACTTTTAAGACTCAGTATCGAAATCATCAGGCTCAGGAGTGGCAGATGTATCCGCCTTGACCTCCTCGTCTGAATTAGCAGTGAGGCTATTTCCGTCCGATGCCTCTTTCACCTCAGCTTCAAGAATATCCGGGTCAGCATTTTCTTCGGAGGCTACGGGCTTGAAAAGCTCATCAACCGAAACACTTGCCTCAGATTCACCCTTTATATCAACCTTCCAACCGGTTAGTTTCGCAGCGAGTCGCGCATTCTGTCCCCGCTGTCCAATCGCTAAAGACAGCTGATTGTCCGGGACAATCACAAGAGCACTCTTTTCTTCCTCATTCAACTCGACTCTGCGCACACCGACTCGCGCACCCAGAGCATTCGCAATAAAGACGCTGGGATCTTCACTCCATTCCAGTAAGTCTATCTTCTCATCGTCAAGTTCACTGACGATTGTCTGAACACGAATCCCTTTGACACCAACACATGTGCCTACGGCATCAATGCCCTCTTCTGTTGCTCTGACTGCTACCTTCGCTCGATTCCCAGGATCTCGAGCAACCGCCATAATCTGAACCTGACCCTCATAGATTTCAGGGACTTCATGCTCAAATAACACCGCTACCAGATCCCGATGCGTCCGCGATACAATAATCGGAGCACCGCGCATCTCATTTTTTACCGATAAGATTAGACATTGCAAACGTTTACCACGTTCATAGTTCTGTGATCGCGGTAACTCGCGGGGTGGTAAAAACGCTTCCGTCTGTTCAAGATCCAAGACGATACCCCCACGTTCAAAACGTTGAACGTAACCCGTAACAACTTCGCCCTCGCGTCCCTCAAACTCTTGATAAATCTTTTCTCGCTCTGCTTGCTTGATTTTTTGGAGAAGGATTTGCCTCCCTAATTGCGCCTGAATCCGTCCAAACTCGCTTGGGGGAATTTGGACATCCAGCATCTCCCCGATTTCGATATCTTCTTGGAGTTGCACGGCTTGCTCAATCGGAATCTCTGTCGAGTAATCGCGCATAATATTAACGACTCTTTTCGGGACATAACAGCGTATATCGCTTTTCTCCAAGTTAATTTCAAAAGAAACGTTGGCATCGGCACCGTACACACGACGAGCGGCGGCATGCAGTGCCTCCTCTATCGCTTCAACGATCACCTCTTCAGGTAAATCTGTTTGTGCAGTATATTGACGTATAGCGTTTTGGAGGTTCTCTAACATAATAATTGTCCACGGTCTTTTTTATTGTACAGGTTGGCAAGCGTCATCCTGTATCAACAGTCCGCGTGCTCCTTTCCATCTTTTTATATTGGCAGCGTGTCTTTGGTGCTTGTCCCTACCATTTCAGGTGTATATGGGCATTGAGGATTTGAGAAATTTTAACGGAGATGTCCTTTCCATCCGACTGCGCTAAAACAACTTCTTCAGGACGCACCTCTATGACGGTACCTTGTACTTGACGCGTGTGTTCGTTTTTTGGGGCTATTTCTATCTGAACGGTCCGTCCACAATTTCGCAGAAAATCCTTAGCGGTTCGTAAGGGTCTGTCTATGCCGGGAGAAGCCACTTCCAACTGAGCGTATTTTGCTAAATGCTCATGAACTTCTAAAATCGGACGTACGACCTGATTCACCATCTGACAATCTGCCACCGAAAGCCCGTCGGTTTTATGAATGAGGAGTCGCAGCGTTTTTGAATGTGTTTCAACATCCACAAGCTCAATACCCTCACTGTCAAGCACCGGCGCTAACATCTCAATAATGGAGTTTTTCTCGGCTGTTGTCATATCTAAGAATATAATATAAAAAATAAAAAAACGCGATTACTCCCAATCGTAGAGGTTCTTCGCGGTTTCTGTGATGTCGTAGTGCACAGTTGAAAAGAATAGGTAAATCGAGGACGAAGGCCTCACTCAAATTCTAAGGACTGCGTTTTACGACCTACCGATGCCAAAGCAACGGAGTATCAATTCTCGCCATCCACCTCTATTGTTACATAATACCCGTTTTCCTTTTTTTCGTCAAGCCAATTAGTTAGTAAGCCTAATCCTACGGATCAAAGGCCCATGTTAAACCCCTCACCACTTCGCAAGTCCTGTCGGCACTGCCCGTAAAAAAACTGTCGCTAAAATCAAGATTCGTAGAGATTATGACATAATTGTATCATATTCCGTGCTGGAAGTCAAATTAAATCCACGCTATCTATGCTTGTCAATGAGGACAAAAGTAGTTTTCATTCCGGTCCGAAGTATGCTATACTATCTCCCATGAGCATGTTTCGCGAACACTGGATCGGCGGGTTGGTTGCTTATAGTGCTTTTTTCTCCATCTCGCTTATCGCCACCTTCGCCGTTCCAATCCTTTATGATACTGTGCCACAGGAATGGAATCCAACCATTCCACCCGTGAGAGATATTGTAAAAATCATCGGTTGTTTTGCTGTTGCAGTCTTGTTCGGATTGTGGCCAGATGTTGATATTAAGAGCAAGAGTCAGAAAATATTTTATACTGTCCTATTTGCGCTGAACGTAGCGCTAATCGTCTTTTTGCAAAGGTATCTGGAGTCGGCACTACTCGGTCTCTTCGCGATGCTCCCAATTATGAGCAAACATCGTGGATGGACGCATGCCAAAATTACGATGGTTTTGCTACCCAGCGTGTTTCTGTTGATCCCGATTTATGCCGCATATTCAGAGTGGTCGACAACTGGTACTCTCATAGACGCACTCAATGCCTTACGAGAATGGGAAGGACTTACAGATGCCGTCCGCGGCGGTTTCCCGTTCTATGTGGCGAGTTTTATCGGCTACGCAACGCATCTTCATTTGGATGGGATTTTATTTCGTTCTCGGAAAGCACAACGACAGAAGGCGCGAGCCAATCAATGAACATAGCAACACAGATACTCCAAGTACTCTTTGATAACCCGATCATGAAGGCACTCGTAGCCTTCGCAAAAGATCGAGGTGTCCGACTCTATCTCGTTGGAGGAAGCGTGAGGGATCTGCTCTTGGGACGTCAGACGACAGATATTGATTTTACACTATCTTCTGATGCAATCGAGTTTGCTAAAGCGTTTGCCGCCAACATCGACGCAATCTCCATCCCCTTAGAAGAAAACCCGCCGACTGCCCGTGTGATTGTTAAGCAGGACAGCACTGCACAGACCTCGCAACTCAGCATAGATTTTGCCCAATTCCGAGCCGAATCGCTCACTGACGACTTACGTTTGCGAGACCTGACGATTAACGCCATGGCAATCGACTTTGAAAATGTGGGATCGTTCACAAATCAAGCACACAAACAACTCCCTTTTCGGGTAATTGATCCGTGTGACGGTATGAAAGACCTTGAGACAGGCATACTCCGATTTCCGCACAAGCAGGTGGTGATCGCAGATCCGATTCGACTCCTACGGATTTATAGATTCGCCGCGCAGTTAGACTTCAAGATTTCTCAAGATGCAAGCGATCTGGTAACAACGTACAAGTCGATGTTGTCTGATGTAGCGGCGGAACGATGCCGGGACGAACTGATGAAAATTTTTTACGTTAAGAAGGCACACCCATATTTACAGCAAATGGATGCCGCTGGATTACTCACACAGGTCGTTCCGATGATAGAAGAGACTTGCCAGACTTGGGTTTCACTTGAGGCTTTTGAGGAGAGTCCGATTCCGCCAACCCTTCACATTTATCGCAAGGAAATTAATCGCTATCTCCAAGAGGAAATTAGTGTGGAAATTAATAGGCGTTCGCTAATCAAGTTTAGCCTTCTCTTGGGAGACAATTTGGGGGATATCGGTGAACGTCTTCGATTCAGCCGAAAAGCGTCCGAGTTTTTGGAAGGTCTCATCTCAGGAAGCAAGGAATTTAAAAATACAATCCCACAACTGACACAGAAACAGATAAATCGCTTCCTGAGGACTTATGCATCCGATTGGTGGGGTATCCTTCTATATTCCGCGGCGTCATCTCCGATTGATTCGGCAATTCTAAAACAGGTCGCTGCTACTTACTATGAACACATTCTGCCGATCTGCAAGCAGGGCAGATTGATCACGGGGAATGATCTGATTCGGGAATTTCATTTAAAAGAAGGGAAGCACATTGGGTATCTGCTCAAAGAGATTGAGGACCGTCAATTTGAAGGTGAAATCCGAACCCGTGAAGAAGCGTTTGCTGCGGTAGCGGCGTTAATTCAGAAGAACGCATGACACACCCGTTTCATCGGTTTCTCTGAACTACAATTTCGTTTGATATTTTCGTAGTAATTTCGGAATCAGGGACAGCAAGACCATAAGCACTCCAGCTACCCCAAGATAGAGCAGTGTCTTCCAAATGTTACCCTCGCCACTCACAAATGCACCACCGAGTTGGACGAACACTGCTGTTCCCGGCAACATAAAGATAGCAGAGACCAGTACATACGTGGAGAACCGAATACTCGTTAACCCATAGGCATAGTTTTGAAGGTTAAAAGGGAAAATCGGGACCAAGCGTGTAAACATCAAGATACGCCATCCCTGTTCTTCAACCTGCTCATCTATTTTGCGGAATTGGGCATTGTCTTTAACCCAGCCTTCAACGAGGTCGCGGGCAACATAACGGGCAATGAGAAACGAAATGGAGACGGAGATAATTGAAGCTACGGACGCGTAAAAAATACCCCACAACGGTCCGAAGACGAAACCCGCTAACACAGTTCCCGGGGAACCCGGAAGGAAAAAAACAGTGGATACCAGATAAAGTCCAATGTAGATTAAAGGGGCAATCTCCCCAAAACTCGCCACCCATGTTTTGATTTTCGGTACGTTTTCTAAACGAATCTCGTCCGTTACACCGTAGTATCTCAACATGAGATAGACCGCCGCAACGACCCCAACAGTGATTAGAATTTTAATTATGCTTTTTTTCATTTTTTGTAGAAATTGCCTCTAAATAGGATTTAATTTGTCTCTGATACTGGACAGGAATACGGTTATTTTCTACCGCTTCAGCATACGCACGCGAAGCGTTGAGGACTACATCGGCAAAGGGTAAATACGGTGGTGCATCGTCGACAACCTCACCCGTAAAGACGCCAGAGAAACCTTCGGCATCACCAGAAGCATCTACTGTAAGCGTCAACTGTTCTCCATTCGCCTGTAAGACTGGCGTTTCCTCACCGATCAGTGGTGTTGTAGAAATTTCATTGTCTGTTTCGCCTTCCATTTTATCTGGCTTGATCGGCTGTAATTCTGACTGTAGATCGGCATTCAACGCACCTTCACGAGTCCCTTGAACCTCGCTGGTTCCAGTGTCTTGCCCAGGGGCGCCATCGCTATTTGCAATCCCGCCTTCTGAGGATTCAGTTTCAATGGTTGCCAATGCCAGTTCCTTCTGACTTGCCGTGAGTTGTGCCTCCAGTCGCGCGAGGTCAGACGATTTTTCTATCTCCTCAAGGGCGGCGATGATGTCCTGCAGTGTCTCCGGTGTGACCGCTTTGCCCTGAATCTGATTCAGTGAATCACTGAACTCACCCTTCGGGAGATCTTCAGCCAAACGTTCAAAGAGTCCCTTAAGTTCGGCTTGGAGTTCGGGTGGTATCTCAACCTGTTCAGTGAGGTTTTTCAGTTCTGCCGCGAGTAGGTTGGCATCCATACCCTGAAAAGTTTGGCTCGCTTCTGTGGCTTCAGTAATAGCGGTTTGCACCGATTGCTGTTTGCGGATCTCTTTCTTTAGGTCGCTGAGATGTTTTTGTGCCGTGTTGACATCTGATGCGGCTTTCAACGCTTTTACGGTGTCAGTGATCTGGTGCTTTAACGCCGTATTTTCAGCGTATTTCCCTTCAAGTTTTTGGATTGCGTTACCCAACGCCTGCTGTTGTGGGTCTGTCAACGGTTGAGGTGCTTCATAGAAAGGTGAAATTGTGAAGGATAACCCAATCACGCACACAGGGATCGGAAACAGTTTCAGGAACTTTGGCAGACGATACGGGCTTGTTTTGGCAAGGTCTAAGGTTGCAACGGTGTCTGCGGCATCTTGGATCTGGAGTTGCACAAACTCACTCTTGGATCTGGATTGTACCAATCCGAGTGCTGTGCTGAGACGCTCACTGAGCCCCATTTTTTCGTCGACAATCCGCGCGACAGACAGAAAGTCCTTACGGTGTTTGAAACTGAGACAGATGCCTACAATTACTGCTACAGATAGGACGATCCAACTGATCCTTGATATATGCATCGGTAGGAGAACCACTCGGTTTAGAAGGAACAGAGCGGCGAGCAGAATCAGTCCACAGAAAAATGTAAACGTGATTGTCTGCAAGAGTGCCTGCCGATACATCCTACCACGAATGTCGGTTAGACAATTTTCGATGCGTTGCGCATCTGATCCTTTGAATCGGTCGCGTTCAGAACTTACCATGTGAGTTTCTCCACCGTCGCCATAACTGCCTCTGGGGTAATCGTTTCAAGATTCTCGCGTGCGCGATCGGGATATGCGTCCCACTCTTTGGACGATAGTGTTTTCATCAACGAACACTCTTTGCGCGCCACCACTGCATGTCTGTCCCACGGTGGTGCCCACTGGGTGAGATTAGAGGCACCAAACAAGGCAACCGTCGGTGTTTTCACTGCGGTGCTGAGGTGCATCGGTCCCGTATCATTGCTGATGTATAGATGACACCGTTGCAGAAGTGCCGCAAGTTGCATCGGGGTTGCCTGATCGACAATAACCGGTGAATGTGACATCAGTTCCGCCACCTGATTTGCTAATTCACCTTCCCGCGGTCCGGTCGTGATCATAATGTGTGCGCTGTATGTTTCATGCAGTTGATCACCAAGAGCGGCAAAATTCGCTGCGTGCCAGCGGCGGTAAGGGGTCGCGGCACCCGGATTGAGACCGATAATACGTTTACCGTCACTAAGCTTCTGGTTTTCAAGAAAATTGTTCACCCACGTGATGCTGGCACTGTCAACAAATACTTCCGGTTCACTGTCTACGACTTCAATACCCAGTGCACGGACGACATCAAGATAACGTTGCGTCTCATGCTGCGAGGTGTTATTCGGAACTGCGAGATTCAACAATTTCTTTCCACCAGCGTTCGTTTCAAATCCAACGCGGAATGGGATTCGGGCAAGAAATGTATGAAGGACGAGACGAAACGTAGGTTGTAACACAATCGCCATTTGGAATTGTCGCCGAGCGATCTGATAGATGAGTTTCGGCACCGAAGCCTGATAGGTGAGTACCTCGTTCAGGTGTGGGTTTGCGGACACTAAATCCTCTCGTGTTGGTGCCACCATGTAAGCAATATAGGCATTTTGAAAGTGATGGCGTAAGGCACGGATGACTGGCGTTGTGAGAACGGTTTCTCCGAGCGGTGCGAGTCTGATGATTAAGATGCGTTCGATTTGTTCAGCTGAAACCATCTTGTGCGCTTATATCTCGGATTGGACATGGCAGACCGAGTCCCTTTACATAGCCTATTGCTAAATTCCACGAGTGATAGTATAATACCGTAAAATCTACGGGATGTCAAGGTCAAGATGTATTCCCATCTCCAAAACTTAAGAGAGAAATATCTACGCGGTTGGGAGCAACAGGCAACTGTGATTCTGCTTGCTTCTGGACTCCTGTTAACGTTGCACAGGTATTACAGTCGACGGAGTTTTTTCAGACTCCACTTCGCAGAATACTTTAGCAACATCCCATTGGCAGAAAGCCACTCCTATTATTATTGGTTTTTGACGACGGCGGTCACGTTGTTACTCTGCCCTGTGCTCGTTGCGCAATTTGGAACAAAGGAGCGGTTGAAGGACTACGGATTCCAACTCGGTAATCAGAAACTTGGATGGAGCATAACAGGCGCGGCATGGTTTCTGATGATACCCGTGGTTATTCTCGCAGTCGTTGTGTACCCACCTTTTGTAGCAAAGTATCCATTGAGTAAGGTAGTGGCAAGTAGTTGGCAGACGTTCCTACCCTATCAACTCGCCTATGGTGTCTACATGTTTTCGTGGGAGTTCTTTTTCCGTGGGTTTATGCTCTTCGGACTGGAACGGAAATTCGGAAACTATACGCTCTTAATTCAGACAATCCCATTTGCAGTGATGCACTATTCAAAACCGTTACCGGAGGCAATTGGTTCAGTCATTGCGGGTGTATTGCTTGGGATACTTGCTCTGGAAACGCGTTCATTTATCTACGGAGCAGCAATTCATTGGCTCGTCGCGATGACAATGGATATAGTGGCTGTCACCTTTCCACGCTTTTAGGGTTGACAGCTTACCGTTTTCCTTATAAAATGTACCGTATCACAACTTGTAGGAGCGTTTTGGGAGCGTGCTCCAGATTGATCATAGAGGAGATAAAAATATAATATGGCTAACAATATCTTTCCACCAGCAGAAACTGCTTATCCCATAGATAATGCCCACGTTAACAGTTTAGAAGCCTATCAAGCACAATACGCCGAATCGATTCAAGATCCAGAAACATTTTGGGCAACGATTGCGGAACGATTGACGTGGTACCAGAAATGGGATACGGTCCGAGATTACGATTTTGTTAACGGGGATATCAAATGGTTCGACGGGGGCACACTGAATGCCTGCTATAATTGTCTTGATCGGCATATAGAAGCCGGGCACGGCGATGCAACCGCCATCATTTGGGAAGGGAATGATCCCTCCGAAGATAAGACTTTCAGCTACAGCGAACTCCTCGCCGAGGTCAAAAAGTTTGCCAATGTTCTGAAGGCACAAGGCGTTGAAAAAGGCGATCGCGTCTGTATCTATTTACAGATGGTGCCAGAGTTGGCAATCGCGATGTTAGCGTGTGCGAGGATTGGTGCTGTTCACTCCATCGTCTTCGGTGCATTTTCGGCGGAATCCCTCCGAGACAGAATTAATGACTCGGCATGTAAACTGCTTATTACACAGGACACCGCAATGCGCGGTCCCCGTAGCGATATACCGATGAAGGCAAACGCCGATGCGGCAGTAGCGGAATGTCCATCTATCGAAAAAGTTGTCGTCGTGGAACGCACTGGGGATGCGGTCGATTTTGATGCCTCGCGGGATATATGGTGGCATGAAGCGATGGCAGATGCCGATGCTGAATGTGAACCGGCAGTTATGAATGCTGAAGATCCGCTCTTTATCCTGTATACCTCCGGCTCAACGGGTAAACCGAAAGGCGTTTTGCATACGACGGGGGGTTATCTCGTCTACACGTCTTACACACATCAACAGGTTTTTGACTACCACGAAGGCGATGTCTACTGGTGCACTGCCGACATAGGTTGGATCACTGGACATTCCTACATTATCTACGGTCCACTTGCAAATCGTGCGATTAGCATCATGTTTGAGGGGGTGCCAAACTATCCGGACTTTGGACGTTTTTGGCAGGTCGTTGAGAAGCACAATATCAATATCTTCTACACTGCCCCGACAGCACTACGTGCACTGATGAAGGAAGGGAATACATGGGTCGAAAAGTATGACAGATCAACGCTCAGACTGCTCGGCACGGTTGGTGAACCTATCAAAGAACCGGAGTGGCTGTGGTACTATAACGTCGTTGGTGAAGAACGGTGCCCAATCGTAGATACATGGTGGCAAACTGAAACGGGTGGGATTCTGATGACACCCCTGCCTGCCGTAACACCCCTGAAACCCGGATCGGCAACCTTTCCGTTCTTCGGAATTGAACCGGTGATACTCGATGAAGGTGGTAACGAAGTGGAAGGCAACCCCGCAACCGGCTATCTCTGTATTAAAACGGCGTGGCCCGGCATTATGCGAACCGTCTACGGTGACCATGAACGGTTTTTGGATACCTATTTCCGCCGATTCCCTGGCTATTACATGACAGGCGATGGGGTCTTACGTGATGAAGACGGTTATTATTGGATTACAGGACGCGTGGATGATGTTCTGAACGTCTCTGGACACCGATTGGGCACAGCAGAAGTTGAAGGTGCGATCGGGCAACACGAGGCAGTGGCGGAAGCCGCAGTCGTCGGTTATCCGCACGACATCAAGGGACAAGGCATCTACGCGTATGTTACACTCATGACGGGTGAATCTGAATCCGATACGGTAGAAACAGGCATCAAACAGTCAGTCCGACAACAAATCGGACCTATCGCTACGCCTGATAAGATTCAGTTTACCCCTGCATTGCCAAAGACAAGATCCGGTAAGATTATGCGACGTATCCTCCGCAAAATCGCGGAAGGCGACATCTCCGACCTCGGTGACACCTCCACTCTCGCTGATCCGACAGTGGTTGATGCTTTGGTTGAAGGGAGACAATAGAAATCACGATTCCGCGTGTTGATAAAATCAAAGGGGTAGCCTGTAACAACGGCACAGGCGGATTTAAGGTGCCCCTTTGATATTTCTAATGTCCGTTATTTACCCGCAAGGAAAAATTAAAAATTGGCATCAGCACAGAAGATAGTAAATGAATTGAAGAAACAGGAGATCACCCACGCTGTTGGTGTTCCAGATAACGGCAGTGCCCGAATTTATGAACTCTTACGATCAGAGCCTGATATCGAAGTTATCACGGTCACCCGTGAAGGAGAAGCATTTGCCATCGCGTCAGGATTGTACGTTGGTGGCAAAAAGCCTGTTATCATCATCCAAAATACGGGACTGTTGGAGTCAGGCGATGCGATTCGAGGTACTGTTGTTAACATGCGGGTCCCAGTGGTTGTATTTATTGGGTATCGCGGTTACCACAACCGAGATAGCGATGGACAATGGATCGATTCTGTAGCGACTTTCCTTGAACCGACGTTGAAAGCATGGAATCTCCCTTACGAGATGCTCGAAACAGACTCGGATGTTCCCTGCATCGCGAGAGCATTTGAACAGGTGACAGAGACGTCATTACCGGTCGCGGTGCTCTTAATCGGACATTCTACATAGCCTTTTTCCTATGTTTGAACCGCATGGAACAAACAAAAGGATTATTTTGCGGAAATCCATAGCGTCCTCTTCCCGCACTTGGCAGCACCTCGCGCGATTTTTTACGCGAAATGATGGTACAATTGCCTTGTTCGCCTCTTTTTTTTCGTAAAATCCTGTTAAAATCTGTGTTTTTTCGGGTTTTTTGGTGAAATGTCGCTTTTTTTTAAACATTTTACTTGACAAAACGTTTTAACATAGTGTATCATTAATTTTTGTTTTCTCAAAATTTTATAGAAGGAGAGGAGAAAGATGGAAGCCGAGTATTTCGGTGAAACAGCAAGTATTGAAAGCGTTGATCCATATATGGATGCAACGTATCCACCAGATGAGACAGAATCCTCAGAAAGTTATAAAGGTAGCGATCAGAGCGCTTTAACGAGTTGGCTTCGGAGCGTAGCAGGTCACCGGCTATTAACCCGTGAGGAAGAGGTACAATTAGCGAAACGGATTGAGACCGCAGAGGCTAAAGCACTCAACGGACTATTAGATGCCTTAGTGGAAGCAAACCTATTACCCCGCGAGAAGAAAGAGCAACTGGTAGAACAAATTGAAGCCGCAGAGGCTAAAGCGCTGGACGCACTCGTGGAAGTAAATCTATTATCTCGTGAGAAGAAAGAGCAACTGGCAGAACAAATTGAAACTGGCAGGAGCGAAGCAAGAAAAGCACTGGTAAGCGAACTACAAGACGCACTGGTGGAAGGTGACTCATTATCTGAGAAAGAAAAAGAGGAACTGACGAAACGGATTCGAGCAGCGGAGAGTGAAGCACGTGATGCACGAGATGAACTTGTCCAAGCGAACCTACGACTCGTAATTTCTATCGCAGTTAAATACCAGGGGCACAACGTTCCACTTGAAGATTTGATTCAAGAAGGAAATATCGGACTGATTAAAGCCGCAAGCAAGTTTGACTATCAGAAGGGTTTTAAATTCAGTACGTACGCGATTTGGTGGATTAAACAAGCAATTATGCGTACGCTTGACAATTTTTCCCGTTCCATTCGATTACCTTCCTATGTCGTTGCCAAGATGAACAAATTCGACGCTGTCTACGCAACGTTGTGTCAAGAACTACAACGCGAGCCGCGGCGCGACGAAATAGCAGACGCTTTAGACTTGACAGTCAAACAGGTCGAAGAGATTTTAACGTTTAACGCTGATACGATCTCAATGGATTTACCACTGAGCGACGAACGTTCTGCTGCCACATTGGGCGACTTAATCGAAGATCCAACAACGAGTGGTGAAGACGGTCCGATCGCAGAAATGATTAATAAGGATTTGACCGCTCAATTGCTCAAATCTGGATTGTCAGAGCGCGAACAAAGAGTCTTAAAAATGCGCTTCGGGCTTGAGGACGGGGAGCGGAAAACACTCCGAGAAATCGGTGTCGCCTTGAAGATCACACGAGAACGAGTCCGTCAACTGGAAATAGAGGCAATCAACCGGTTGAAGGGCAGGTATGACGAAATGGGCGAATCTCGGTCAAATTCTCAATATCGAGCCGCATAACACCACTTATGGAAGGCAATCATGAAGAATTTCTTGAACAAGTTCAAGGGCACTGAAAACCCTTTACTTACAGTCACAGAAGCCGCACAAGAGAAGATTCAGGCAGTGATAGAAACCGAAGAGGTTGAAGTTGAAGGACTACGCATTAGTATTCAAGGTAGAACTGCCACCGCTTTCCAATACAGTTTGGGTTTAGCGACTGATGCACAAGCGGATGACATTGTTGTTAAGTGTGAGAGTTTTAATGTACTCGTTGACGCGGAAAGTGCGCCTGATCTTCAAGGTGCTGTGATTGACTATGTTGATGATCTGAATTCGAGTGGGTTCAACATTGAGAACCCAAACACACCAACATGGGACAATCCAAAAGCCCAAGAGCTTCAGAAGCTTATTGATGAACGGATTAATCCGGCTGTTGCGGCACATGGTGGACAGATAGAACTCCTGAACGTTGAGGACGATGCCGTGTACATTCATATGGGCGGCGGTTGCCAAGGCTGCGGCATGGCAAATGTTACCCTCAAACACGGTATTGAAGCGATGATTCAAGAGGTCTTTCCTGAGATTAAGCACGTGATTGACACGACCGATCACGATGCTGGAGATAACCCGTACTATTCCCCAAGCAAGGGATAACACAAATGAGGGGCGGATGTCACCATCCGCCCGTTTTTGTTTTCAACCTACCTCAACGTGTGCTCCCAAGTTGTTCGCCCGCGTAACAAAACAGGAACCACCATCAGGAAGCGTTTTTAGGAACGCTTCAGTGTCCTGCTTTAACCTATCAATATCCTCACCCACCACGCAAATCGCCGATCCCCAACTGCTAACACCGGCACCGAAAGTTCCATTGTCGCGTAAGAAGTCAAGCGTCAATTGGAGTTCAGTCCCTTGGGCATCGATTTCCACTTTTTTCCATCCAAACGTCTGAATTTGATTTAAGGCTTTGCCGAAGGTGTGCATATCTCCTTCAACCAGAGCAGGAAGTATCTGCATCAATAGGATGTGTGAAAGTTTCTGAGCAACCCATGCCGGTTGTGGACAGAGCGTCTGAAACAACTCAATCTCTTTATCACCATAAATCCGTGAACAGTTCGGCATAACAATTAGCAACGGCACCTCTGGAAAGGGGTAGCGGAGTAAAACCGGAGGTGGCGAAATATCCCCAAGGGCAGAAGAGGGCAGGAATGATGACTTCTGTTCGGGGAAACGGTGTCCACCATCGACAATGAACCCACCTGTCCCGAATGCCGCTATCCCAATACCTGAAGTGCCACCGCGTCCGACAACTTTTGCCAATTCTTGCACATCTAACCCAAGTTCGTATAGCACATTGACCGCCTGTGCGATCCCAAGAGACAGTTGCGTTCCAGACCCGAATCCGCAGTGCATCGGGATTTCAGATTGAAATGTTAATCTAATGCCAGGGAAGGGGTAAGTTTCTTGGAGTCGTTCAAGGACTGCAGCAGCCCGATCACGGTATACAGAAGAGGGTAGATAAATTCCGGTTGCCCGCTCAGCAACAATTTGAAAATTGGGTTCAGTAATCGAGAGACCGAACCCCCCATCAATCCGTCCCAATGCACCGTTCAAATCAAGTAGAGAAAAGTGTAAGCGGGCTGGCGTGGTGATTTTGACGTAGGGCATGGCGGACTTTCCGTAGATTAGGCAGTATCTCCGCCATTATGCCCATTCTGTCTGACATCTCGCTCGATTAAACCGTCGCGAATGTGGAGGACTCGTTTGGCATGTTCAGCGACTTCAGCTTCGTGCGTCACCATGATGATGGTATTCCCCTCGTCATTCAAACGGTTGAAGATCGCCATAATTTCGGTTCCAGAGCGGGTATCTAGGTTACCTGTCGGCTCATCAGCGAAGATCATTGAGGGTCTATTGACCAAAGCGCGTGCAATTGCTACACGCTGGATTTGTCCACCAGATAGTTCGGTTGACTTGTGGTCGACTCGGTCTGCTAAGCCTACCGCCTCCAAGGATTCAAAGGCTCGGCGTTTACGTTCTTTCCTACCCAACCCGGAATAAATAAGTGGTAATTCAACATTGTTGAGCGCACTCGTTCGTGGTAGCAGATTAAACGACTGAAACACAAAACCGATCTTTTTATTTCGGATGTCAGCCAGACGATTATCGGAAAGTCGCCCTACCTCTTCACCTTCAAGAAAATACTCTCCGGATGTCGGCGTTGCGAGACACCCCAGAATATCCATCATGGTTGATTTTCCTGAACCGGATGGTCCCATAATCGCAATAAACTCGCCTTGTGTTACAGTGAAGGTTACGCCTCGCAAGGCATGCACCTGTACATCACCCATCTGATAGACTTTTGTCAAATCTCTTACATCGATTAACACAGCGTTTCCTCCTTAACCTTAATTTTATGAAGGTAAAGAAATAAACAAAAATTACAACTTCGTACGTTATGTTGACTTACTTTTCCTCTTCCTCTGGTTCTTCTTGTCCCTTTGTTAGTTCCTGCATAGAAGGCACAAAAACGCGGTCTCCCTCCTTCAAACCACCGGTGATTTGAAAGTGGGTATTATTACGTTGTCCAATGGTAATATGGGTTTTGACCCCTTTTTGCTCTTTGTCATCTTTACTGGATTCACCCGTATCTAACATAACAAAATACTGCCGCTCGCTACTCACTTCGGCTTCTATATTGGAGAGTATATTTCCTTCAGAGATAACAATTGAAATCTCTATCGGACCGTTCTTCAAGCCTTTCTGTTCCTCTTCGACTAATATTTCAAGATTACCGCGGGTTTCCTCCGGGGCGATCTTGCCGACCTGTCCATCGAACTCCTTCCCGATCAAGTTTCGGATTTTGAGTTCCTGACCTGTCTGAAATTGTCCAAGATCCGCTGGATTTACCTTCGCTTTAACAGTGAAAACCTTTGGACTCAGCACAGTGGGTATTGGAAGTTGAAGGATATCGGATTCTTCAAACACAATGATGTCAACATCCGCAGACATACCGGGCAGTAGTTCTGGCGGCGAACCGATGACCTCTACATCTACCTCAAAGGTGATAACAGAACTCTGGTTTTGGGGACCGCGCGGTGTTGCACTCGGTGAAATCTCACTGACGCTTCCTGGAAAGATACGACCCGGATAACTATCAACGCTGATTTCGGCGCGCTGCCCCTCTTTGATTTTCCCGATTTCGACCTGATTTATCTGGGTCCTCACGATCATCTGATTGAGGTCAGCAATACGCATAATTGCATCGCCGCGTGAAAAAGCGGAACGCCCCGAAGTGATAATTTCTCCTTCCTCGACGGTGAGACGCGTGATCGTGCCAGCCATAGGCGCGATGACTGTCGTCCATTCGTAACGCTCATGTTGGGACTCCAGCTGGCTTTGGGCTTGGAGTAAACTCGCTTCTGCTCCGACTCTTGCATGCCGGGTGAGTTCCTTTTCTTCTTCAGTTGTATCTTCTAATTGGTGGAGTCGTGTGTGAGCGTTCTCCAATTCCGCTTCCAATTGCTTTTTCCGGGCTTCTTCGGATTCTTTAAGGGTCAGAACATTCTTTTTATTGAGTTCCAGGGTAGATTCACGACTCTGAATTGCTTCTTTTCGGACGTTAATATTTTCTTCCTGAGACTTAATGGTTTCCTGTTGGGATTCGACCTCTTTCTGTGCGTTTTCATATTGCGACTTCGCCCCAGCGAGTTGATTTTGTGATTCTTCTAAGGTTCGTTTTGAAACTAACTTGTTATCAAACAGTTCCTTGTTTCGATTGTATTCGGACTCCGCTGTTTCAAATGCGACCTTTGCGGATTCAACACTCGTTTCTGCTCGATCAAACATGAGTTTTGCTTGTGCCAAAGCGATCTCAGCCTGCTTTAAACCAATCTGATCGCGGTTGAGGTCAATTTGCGTGGTCGCTACCTGCGTTTCCGCTTCGGTAATTCGTTGTTGTGTCGTTGCGACGAATGAATCTAAAGTCGCCTGTGCCATAGCGACAGAATTGCGTGCTTGCGCAAGACCACTCTCTTGCTGTTTTTCAGTAATTTGAATTTGGAGTTCTGCCTGTTGGAGTTGGGCTTTTCGAGCGTCGCGATTCGCTGCCGCCTGTTTCCTTTGCTCCAGAATCTGCTCATCATCAATTCGCAGCAGAGGATCTCCCAATTCAACCACGTCACCCTCATCCACGAAAATCTCAATGATCTCGCCCTCCACATTTGAACGGACATCCACCTCAAGAAAGGAACGCAGATTACCGGACTCGCGGACCCGAACGCGGAATTCGCCGCGACGCACAATTTCCTGTTTATCCTCGGCTTCTTCCTTATCTTTCCCGAAACTGAAATTCATCCGAGTCGCACCAATTGCCCCAACAGCAATAACAACCAAGGCGACGACGCCGATGATAATCCATTTCTTTTGAATCTTCATAGCTACTGTAACACTCCCATTGCATTTTGTAAACGGGTTTGTGCAATTTTGTAATCGTAGAACGTATTCACTTCATCTGTCAACGCTTGTGCGTAATTGGTTTGTGCATCCAGGAGTTCAAGCAGGATTGCTTTGTCAACATCAAAACGTCCTTGAATGACCTCCAAACTGAGCCGAGCGTTGGTAACAATTGTTTTGGCGATATCAACAGCGGCTTCACTGCGCTTGAGGTTCAGATATGATTGTCGGACATCTAAGGCGACGGAGCGTTCCAGATCGCTTGCGTTTTCACGAGCCTGTTCTAATTGCATTGTTAACTCTTTGACGCGGTTGCCCAAAATACCGCCGTCAAATAGCGTGAAATTGAGGGATACCCCCAGACTCCAGCTTCGGAAGTCCGAGAAATTCTCGCGCTCACGCAGGTAATCGTCGAGATTGACGTTATAGTCGGCATCTGCATTCAGGCGGGGCCAACGTTGTAATTTCGCAAGCGTCAACGACCATTCTTGTGACTTTAATTGTGCTTCCGTTTCCTTAAATTCCGGACGATTGTCAAGTGCTGTTTGGATAGCTTCCTCAACCGGCATTTCTGCTCTTTCGATGGTGCCGCGCTGCTGATATAACTGATACGCTTCATCCGCTGCAACGGTAATTAAAATGCCAGGGTCTAAACCGAGGAGTCGTGGTAACCTGGCTTTTGCAACTTGCAGTAGATTTTGGTTATTTAGCAGCGTTAATCTCCTATTTCCTTCCTGTACTTCTGCGGTTGCTACATCTGCTGGAATGAGTGAACCCGCCTCCACGAAATCCTTAGTTCGCTGTGTATTGTCCTGTGCTCTCGCCAAATTCTGTTCGCTCACTTCGACAAGTGCCTGATATTGGAGAACATCATAGTAGGCTTCTGTGATTTGCAAAATTAGGCTCTGTTTAATTCCCTCATTACGGCTCTCAGTGGCACTCAGTGATTCTTTCGCTTGTGCGAAGCCACCTTCGCGCTGACCGTTGTCCCAAATTGTATATTGCCCGCGCAGCCCTAAATCGTAGTTTTCAGGTTCAAACCCGAAATCAATTTGGTCGGAAAAATCGTAAGCACCGGTTGAAAAAATACGTGGAAAATAGTCGGCACGCGCGGTTTTTATCCGAAGTTCCTGTATAGCAAGATTCAAGCGCGCATTTCGCATACTCGTTGATTGTTCCAAGCCTATTTGGATGCATTGCTCAAGGGTCAAAGACTGGGTTAAATCAATTTCGGTGGCAGGTACCTGCGCACTCACACATAAAACGGTTGCGAATTGAACAGTGAGGATGAATTGTAAGAGCAAACTTCGGAAACCTACACGGCGCGCTCCTTTGAACTTTGACAAAATAATGAACATAACTTTCCCGTGAATCATTAACATCTCCTTGTCCGTTCCAACATTTATAGACGCGCTTTCTGGCGGACGCCTGGTGTCGGTTTTAACACTTTCTAACAGGAAGTTTTGGGAACCCATGAATGTCGCCAAAACCTTATTATTATAAATTGTGGTATCTAATGTGAGTCTCTCGAATGTTGCCCAATGTGCCTGCTGCTAAGCTGTAAGCGGAATTCTGAACAGCAGACCTTCATACAAGACAGACTCTGAAATTCTAACACTTAAGTCTTAACTTTTAAGGCACGCCAAAAAGATTGTGTTTATAACATTTTGACGCAGTTTCTTGATAAAAGTTTAGACATTTTAATACCCAAAGAGGTTCTTTTTTCTTGCAATCATTCAGAATTTCTGTTAAACTACTACGAAATTTGAGTCCCTGAAACACACCTCGGATGAAAGACATGTCAAAGCAGAACATTTTTCTTATCTCGATCCTTATATGTGTTGCATTCGCTGCTTTCGTATCAACACCAGCACTCTCGGCTGATTCCGGTACACACTGGCTAATTGTGGACGCGACACCGGAAGCCCGTGCGCATGAACTGGTGAACTCACTCGTCGAACTCCTAACGACACGCGGAAAAGTACCCAGTGAGCAGATCCACCATGTTGAAGGGGACACTGCTACGTCTGAAGAGATCCATGCCATGCTTCAAGAAATTGGGAGGCAAACCGCGGTTCAGGATACTCTGATTTTTCTATATCACGGGATGGTGACCAAACCGAGAGGTATAAACGCCATGCACCTACTAACCTCAGGCGATGGGCAAGGGGTCCGAGATGCCACTCTCAACAAGTGGTTCAGAGAGACAGAAAGAAAGAACACCGTTGTTGTCGTCGATGGTTACACGGAGGATACGAACCTAAACGCCTACTACGCCAACCGTGAAACCCTTGGCACTGCTGCGCTCAACTCAATTCAACCCACAGAGAATACAGATACGACACTCCTCCTTCAACAACTCTACGAGGCACTCGCCGCAGGAACAACCGATACAAATGATAATCGACAACTCAGCATTATAGAAAGTTACGAATTGTTGCGAGCCAATCCCGGTTTTGTGGACGGCATTCTTGCACCAACGGGTGATGTCGAAATGGCACTGCTCAAACTTAGCCCTGCGATTAAGATCACAACATTTCCTGAAGGCGCAGATATTTTCATCAACGATGTAGAATTTGGCAGCACACCGAGACTCATCACAGAAAATCTGCAGCAGGGCACCTCCACTGTAACGGTAAAGAAAGCTGGCTACACCATTCCACCGCCTAAGACCGCCGAACTGCAGTTAGAACTTGGGGAATCCGTCCATATTGGCTGGGCACTTGAACCTATTGCTATTCACGGGACCGTTATAGGCGTATCGGGCGCGTCACCCGCCGATGCCGTTGTTTGGATTGATGGAACGGCATATCAGCAAACCGTGGAAGTGGATGGCATCTACCGTTTCGATGAGTGGAAGGATTCGGGTTTACTGACGCTCGGTGAAACTTATACACTCTATGTGAAACAGGGTGACCTGAATTACGGTTCGACAACTTTCACATTCGATGGCTATACCGACATCGCACAATCCCTGCAACTTGTGAAACGCACATGGTTTGAGGTGGCACAAATCGAATTCGACCGGCATAACCATCAAGGGGCTGTCACTGCTTTTCAGAACGGGATTGAGGTCACGAGGGATTTTCCACAAATGTCCCCTGACTTAACAGTCTTACTCCTCAGTTCCTTCGCTGATGCCGTAGAGAAACAGGACGTTCAGGATGTCACCTATCTCATTGTTACAGCGAAACTCGCGGAACAGCTCGGTCAGCCTGCCCTTGCCAAAAAGTATTGGGTAGAGGTGAAAACAAAAGCGGAAAAGGGAAGTTCCGCTGCTAAACTGGCGAATCAACGACTATGGCAGCTGAATCGTGGACGCTATCTCTTGAATATCGGCTTAGTTGTGTTGCTGGTGGTCCTACTGGGGTCAGGGTTGTGGACGTTTTTGAGATACCGAAAATCCAAGCGAACTGCGCCAGCAGATTGAAGGCAACCGTCGATATTTGGGTATTGCTCAGTGTTCAAGAGATGCCTCTCACTCTGAAAATCCTATAATCCTAAAAAATCCTGATTCAGACAATTAACCCAACCTGTGGGACCGGTATATTCGGCAGAAGCTCCTCTAAGACGACAGTCGCATATCCTCCCGCAGGTAGCGTAAAACTGAGACAAACTCCTCCACCGTCGACTACCGACACCTCATGCAATTGCATCAGCATCCGTAAAGGTCTACGCGTTCCCGGTAAACGGATACCCACCACCTTACGAAAGGCTCCAAGCTGGACCTCTTCATCCGCAAGGAGCGATGTCTCCAACGCGAGCACATCGTCAGTTGGCAGACGCATCTTATGTCCGAAAATCGGACCCGAAGGACTAATTTCTAATGCATCTGCTCGCGGCTGCTCAACGGTCGCATCTGTAACGAGAAAAGGTGCGCCGTTGTCGTGTTTCACAGCGATGTCGCCTTCAAGAAGTTTGCCTAAACAAGGAATCCGCTTTTCCAAAATGCAGTTGAAGAGATACGCTTGGTAAGCAGACAAATACAACTTGCGCAGTCGATGCGGAATACCTATTACGACTTTTTCGACAGGTTTCCTTGCCAATTCCCGCTGGACACGGCGTGCGACATCATCGACCTGTAGTGCGTCATCTATGAGCATATAACGCACCACCGTCTCCCAATCCGCTTTTACTAACGCTTTGCCAATCAGATGTGAATCGTTTTTATTCCCAAACCGCTGTGCCCCAAAACGATTCGGTACACCTTCAGTTGCCAACCGTTTCATCGCCGATTCGACAAGTGGTAGGGCATCGTAAGGAATATCGCGGCGGATTATCTGAAACCTGTTGCCACGGAGATGTCCCACCCTTAATTTATGTGGATGCCGTTCCGCCCAGAGTACTTCAATATTGGGTTGTTCAATTTTCAGAACCCGTTCCGGTGGTATACCTTCGACAGATAGCACTTGGGTTGTGACTGCGTTCTTATCCTTCAAGCCAGCGTAACCAAACTGCCGGGTATGTATCTGTAAATCCCGTGCAATTCGGTGAATCGCCTCTAAGGTGCTGAGATTCCGTTTCCGAATCGCGAAGAAGGTGTGCGTTCCTGTTCGGGTAGGCTCATACAGCGGGAGTTCCTCGACAATAAAATCTTCAGGTACTTTAATCATTTTTTTATTATTCCTTGCGGGTAAGTTTCGTCATCTGTTATTGGAAAGTTTTTATCTTGAGTCGCACTCCATTTCATTCCGTGCTTGGTTTTTGATGTTATGAATTTTAATTGTTCCTTAGTCTCCATGCTATTATAGGGATCATCAGTCTATTTGTCAAACTTGTGGAAAACGGAAATATTTCTGTCCTCTTTTTTCAAGGGTAAACAGTTCTAACTCAGTCGCGACTTAACCAGAGACCATCGCTGAATATAGTGGAGCGATGCCCAGATACTTATCGTTAAAAATCCTTGCCACAGGTGCTTAATTGTGGTATACTTAAAAGTGAAGCATCAAAAAGGAGAAGTTCCTAAATAGTTCTTTTTCTATGTTTTTCTTGTTGTTTCTGTGTTTTTGTCGTATAATTATAGTATGAAACACCACGAGAAACATCGGAGATTCTCGGCATTTCGATAGACAGACTCCGGTGCTTAGCAGAGAACGGCACAATCTCTGTCATTCGAACACCAGGTGGGCAAAGGTGTTATGATGTGCAAGGGTATCTTGATGCTCAAACCGAAACAGATATTGTTACCGTTGGATACTGTAGAGTTAGTGAAAAATCGCAATCAGATGCTCTCGCGTCCCAAGTCGCTGACTTGCAAAAACACTATCCCGAAGCAGAGATTATCAGAGACTTTGGAAGGGGTATCAACTTCAAACGCAAAGGACTTATCGCCTTACTGGAACGCCTCCTGCGAGGCGATAAGCTCAGAGTTGTTGTTGCCCATCGGGATCGACTCGCCCGCTTTGGCGGAGAAGTCATACAGTTCTTGGTCGAACAAAACGGTGGAGAAGTCGTGGTTCTCGACAAAAATGTTCACAGTCCCGAACAAGAACTCACAGAAGATCTGCTTGAAATACTCCACGTGTTTTCCTGCCGAATGTACGGACTCCGAAAGTACCGTAAGCAAATCAAGGAAGATAGAGATATTCCCAACAGTGGAACAGAAAGCGATTCTTCATAGATGGTTTGGTACTTCTCGGTATGTCTACAATACTGCGGTATCCTTGCTGGACAGACAGGAGATCCCCAAGAACTTCAAAGAACTTGTTCCTGTCGTCTTTGATGAACTTCCGGAGTGGCATACCGAAACACCACGGCAGATAAAAGTCGGTGCCGTGATGGATGCCTGCCAAGCGGTAAAGACTGCGAAGATAAAATGTAAGGAAACCGGTGCGTTCCAAAAAGTGAAGTTTCGTTCAAGGAAACGCAAACAGACGCTTTACCTACGCGCAGATTCATTGAAGAAAAATGGATACTATGTGCGGTTGTTAGGGAAAATGAAGATGGCAGAACCCTTGCCAGCGAAACCCCAAGGCACAGGTAAGGTGTCAGAACGTGATACGGATGCAGAGGTCAAGGATTCTCAACTGGTCATGGAAAATGGTAGATATTTTCTGTGTGTCTCCTACGTTGAGAAGAAAAAGACGCGAGAACCAAGTGGTAGAATAGTAGCACTTGACCCCGGTGTTCGTGATTTCATGACGTTTTTCGCCGAGGATTGCTTCGGTTGGTTAGGACAGCAGTGTATCAACCGTATCCAAAGGCTTTGTCAACACTGTGACACTCTCTACGCACGCGCGACGCGAGAGAAACGCCCGCTACGGCGTGCCTTGCGCAAAGCTGCGAATAGAATAAAGGTAAAAATCCATAATCTTATCGATGAACTTCATAAGAAGATCGCACACTTCCTTGTAACGAACTTTGACATCATTTTACTCCCGACTTTCGAGACGAAACAGATGACGAAGCGAGGTGCGCGGAAGTTGCGAAAGAAGTCCGTTAGGCAGATGCTAACGCTCTCACACTATCGGTTTAAGGTGTTTCTTAAGCAAAAAGCACTCGAATATGGTGTACAGGTGATTGATGTCTGTGAGGCTTACACTTCTAAAACGGGGTCTTGGACTGGGGAAGTTGTCGCGAACCTCGGCGGCTCTAAAGTTATCAACTCATCGGAAGGTCATCGTATGGATAGGGATTTAAACGGCGCACGCGGGATATTCATCAAGACTGTTGCGCGTGCTTTGACGGTTCGTCCATACCTCGCATAACCTTGAGGTATGCGAGTCGAGTATCATTTCTGACGACGTATCAGACGACACTGATGGTATTCAGGCTTAGATACTGACGAGTATCGTAACAGGGGGGTAGGATCCCTCTAAAGAACTATCGCTTTCCATAGATATACACGGAAAAACGTAGTTTTTTAGGAACAGGGAATAATGGCTTACATAATTTGCGAACCGTGTGTTGATGTCATGGATACAGCGTGCGTTGATGTCTGTCCCGTCGATTGTATACACACCACTGAAGGCGAAAATCAACTTTACATAAATCCAGACGAATGTATTGACTGTGCGGCATGCGAACCTGCGTGTCCGGTTGACGCGATCTCCATGGAAAGCGATGTCCCCAGCGAATGGGAACCGTTTATTGAGATAAACCGTAAATTTTTCGAGACCTTCGTTAAACCTGAAACCACGGATGAAGGAACCGGCGAAGCAGGAAAAGCCGCACAAGGGAAGCAACAAGGTATACCGGAAGAATTTGTGCAAATGCCGGAGGTTCCAGATTCAAGACTTCGCGCACCCTACAATATCTTAGCAATGCTTGGACAACCGCTTCTCGGTGCCTTTTCAGCGAAGTTTAAAGCACGGCTTGAAGAGATGGCTGGCAACACACTTGTCTTTAGTTCCGCGGTATCAACAGGTATCAATAGCCTCGTCAACATAACGCTCTATCCGCTTGTTCTCTTTTTCATCGGGGTCAAAGGGCAAAGTGCGAACCTCTTTACGAGTGAAGGCAACCTGATGATTTTCTTAGGGATCATCATTGCTATTTCCGAGGGTATCTACCGATTTAAAGACGAGTTCAGTTCCACAGTTGAACAACCGCGCTACGGTGCCGCCTTCTATGGATGGTTCCCATCACTGATTGCAGCCCCACTCCTCAGTGGATTACGTTCAGCACTCACCGTTCAGCGACAAGAAGAACGCACAACGATGCCCGGAGCGGTCCTCACAGACGGTGAGATCTATTCCGACGACGTGCGCGAACGTTACAGACGCTACGGCATGGTAAATCGTGTTACAGAACTGGCGAATCACTATGAGGTCGAAATCGAATTTCCGAGGTGGGTCCCGAATTCCGTCGCGAAAGAAGAGAATGAACTCCCTGATCGAATGCCGGACTACGCGTATGAGATCCAACTCAGTTCGCCGTATGTCCCCGGTGAACCACCTGCGCCTGAAAGTATTTTAACTGTTCAGACCCAATTGGATGATCCAAGATTTGCATCTGTTGTGGGTCGCACAAGTTCATTCCCGAACGGTTTCACAAATATCATGCCGATCTCAGGACAGCCAGAAGATTTTCAGGCAACCTATCGGGATAAAGTATTGACGATTATCGTCTCCAAAAGCGGTACATGTGACACACTCGGACTTGAGCCCACAGTGCATTACGCCAAACTGAAGGGATAGCGAAACTTCCAGTTATTAGGCTATGGTTGATAAAGAAACGCTTGTCGATTGGGATAAGCGTTACCTCTGGCACCCGTTCACGCAAATGCAGGATTGGCTGGCGGAGACGCCAGTCATCATTGAAAGCGGTGAAGGATGCTACCTCATCGATATTGCCGGAAATCGGTATATTGATGGCATGGCTTCCATGTGGACAAACGTTCACGGGCATAATCATCCAGAGCTAAACACCGCACTCAAGACGCAGATAGACAAGATCGCGCATACCACACTGCTCGGGTACAGTAATATCCCTGCGATCCAACTTGCGCAAAAACTGGTGGAACTCACACCGGTTGGGTTGAACAAGGTGTTTTACTCAGACAACGGCTCAACGGCTGTCGAAGTCGCCTTAAAGATAGCGTATCAGTACTGGCAACACAGGGGAGAACCGCAACGGAAACTGTTTATCCATTTCGATCATGCATACCACGGCGACACGATTGGTGCGATGAGTGTCGGTGGTATTGATAGTTTCCATACGACCTTTGATTCCCTCCTTTTCAAAGGTATCCGCGTGTCCGCTCCTGAAGCCTATTGTTCTCCGCTCGCTGTGGATACACCGGATAATGGATCTGCAGTGAAAACCCGTTGGCTCAATGAAGTGGAATGCGCCCTCTCCGAACATAAAGGACAAATTGCGGGTATAATTTTAGAACCACTCATTCAGGGTGCCGGTGGCATGCTTATCGCGCCGAAAGGGTTTCTAAAGGAACTCGCCGCATTAGCAAGACAGTGGGAAACACTTCTTATTGTCGATGAGGTGATGACCGGGTTTGGGCGCACGGGCAAAATGTGGGCATGCGAGCACGAGGACGTTACACCCGACCTCTTATGCACAGCAAAAGGACTCGCAGGCGGTTATCTTCCACTCGCAGCGACGTTGACCACCGACGAAATTTATAACGCTTTCCTCGGTGAGTACCGAGACCTTAAAACCTTCTTCCACGGACACACCTTCACGGGCAACCCATTAGCATGCGCTGTCGCATTAGAGAATATCGCTATTTTCGAGCGTGAAAATCTCCTTTCCCAACTCCAACCTACCCTTGAACACTTCAGGAATCGGCTTCAGGAATTCTGGACGCTGCCGCACGTTGGAGATGTCCGAGTGTGTGGCTTTGCCGCCGGTGTAGAATTAATGAAAAACTCGGACCCCCGCACGCCTTACGCTTTTGAAGAGAAGGTAGGTATCCGAGTTTGTAAAGAGGCACTTACCCGCGGGGCGATGCTTCGACCGCTCGTCAACACGATCGTCCTGATGCCCCCTCTACAAATCTCGATTTCAGAATTAGATACCTTACTGGATATCGCTTATTCATCTATCGAAACTGTGACGAATGGATAATTTAATTGAGTTAATGAACTCGGATGATTCGGCGTCCTGTGAAGGTTTGACCAAACATATCCGTTGTCCGGACGTGGATAACGTGCGTTCCTTTGCGGGCATTCGCTGGAAGCTTCGCTTGCCAGATGTGCGTTGATTTTACAATTCCGCTAATCCCTCGCCCCCTTTGCGGCAGTTCGCTGTCTTCCTTCAATTGTGGCTGTATCGTTTCTCGAAGGGCGATATGCAGTTCCCTCTCAAGCTGGTCCGCATCGTCCCGTGCTTTGAGTGCTTTATAGTATGGGTCTTCCTGTGGCGTATAGGTCATCGGTTCCCATGCCCCGACTTCGCCGAGACGGATTTCAACCGTTGAGCGTTTCGTGCCTCCAAAAACGTTAACGATTACATCTGTTTCGCCAGTTTCTGCCGACGCAACTTCCCACGGTGCCCATATATTCATCTGATAGTCCGCTGGACGACGGGCGGCTTTAAACCGAATTGAATATTGGTTTCCGCTGAATGTGAAGACACCATATCCGTTCGGTGCCCCATCTCGCATGGTTGTGTGCGGAATACCGACTTCATCGAGCGCGCCCTTCCACCAACTGCCCGATGTGGTTGCGTGATTGTGGTGATGATGTGAGTCGTTTCCGTGCCAACCGTGTTCTGGTCCGACGAAGTCATCCCGTTGGAAGTGCGTATGCGCTGACAGGGATAACGTGTAGGGTCGATCACCGAGTAGATTCATCAGGGTCTTCACATCACGCATTTCGGTCAACGGAATATGCAGGGATACAACAACAAGCTGATCTTTCGGCACAAAAGCAAGATCGTTTCGAATGAACGTCAACTGCTGCTCTCCGACCTCGCTCGAGTAGCGAGGATTGTTTTCTTCATTGCGAAAAAAGAGCACATTGTCAATGTTGATGAAGTGGACAGGTCCCCAATCAAATGAATAGCACGCGGGTCCGTAAACACGCTCAAATGTCTCATCGGCGTACCGGTCATCGGTCGCGAGAAAGTTCATATCATGATTACCGTGAACGTTGTACCACGGTATCCTAACGGTAGCCATCACTTCGTTAAGTGGATGGAATAAATCTAAATCGTCACCTACCAAATCGCCAAGGCTGATTCCGAACACAGCATCGATTCCGATAACTTCTTCGATCACATCATGCGCTAACCACTCAATCTCCTGCATATTATAGGGTTGTGTATCTCCGAAGACGAGTACCTTGAAGGTATCCGCCTCGGACTGTTCAGTGAGCGGAAAATCAATCGATGCCGGTAGTGGACCGGTTGGGGCGATGCCGGCATACTTCAGTCCTTCCGGAGAACCGTGCGGTTTGTGGATGTAATAAAATCTTGGGAGACGATTTTCATCAACTGGCGTCATAAACCCACTGGGCTTAATCACAAAGAGAATCGTATCATCACCGACTGCGAGCGAGTACTGCCCGTTGGCATCGGTTTTTACAATATCCTGTCCATTAGAGACGCGAACCCCAGGCAACCCCTTCTCGTTATCGTCCTTCACGTGGTTTCCGTTTGTATCAAGAAATACAGTGCCAGTTGCGGTTGAATTTGCCGCTATACTGTTTCCAACGCAGTAAAAAATAAAGATAGCGACTAAGACCGCAAAATTCCATTGCTTGTAAATCATAACGAATTCTCCTGTTGACACCCGCGCATTGGGTGATGTTTTCTGGTAGATGTAGTATTGTAACATACTCCGATTACGAAGCGATAACATTTCTTTGACATTTTCGTGGATATCACCAGAGGACTGCCTATTCCTAAAAATCGGTATGTGTATTGACGGAATCCTTAGTGATGGTGTTATTTCAATCCCCACTCTTGTCGGAGTTCCGTTATCGGTCTGTAATTCACACCTTTGTTATAATAATTACCAAGCCAACTGCCGTCTTCACGGAAGAAGAAACGATCATCCTTCTCTTCGTGGGCGAGTTGGTATCGCGTATCGATGCTGATACGATAGCGGTCAGAGCGATTGGGAGCACTGCTGTGCATCATGTAAAGGCCAAAAATAATGATGTCACCTGGCTGGAAATGCGCCGTTGCCAGCGTGAATCCGAACTTCTCAACCATCTCACGTGGATCCGTGCTGAACACGGCTTCCGTTAAATCGCGGTCCGTATCGGTCGCGCCATAGGTGGACTTTAACCGATCGTGTCGATGGGAGCCGAGACAGATGACGAGGGGTCCATTTTCCAGCCCGATGTCTGTCAATGCGCTCCACATCGTGTACCGGTTCTGCGTGCCGCGCCCAACGTAAACACTATCGTAGTGAAAATGGTTGTGTCCACCCGTCGACATACAGCGCAACCATCGTTTGTCAAACGTAATGACTGGACCACCGAGGAATTCTTCGTAGAACTGCATCGTTCGTTGGCTATCGACAACATCAAGAATCGGTTTGGCATGAGCCACCTCAGTCTGTCGAAAGAAACTAAAAGTTTGGTTCGCTTCGCCGATGATACCCTTTTCAATCGGGGTGTTGGGTTTCAATCCATCGTTTTGTGCAATGGCTTGTAATGTCCAGCACGCAGCTTCCTTCGCATGTTCCGTTGGATGAAAGCCTCGAATAAAGAGATACCCATCCTCACGCATTTGTCTGTGCAACGCACCGTAATTGTTGAGAAGTGAGGAGGAATCTACCAATTCGACGATCTCCTCACCAAAATGAAAACAATGCTCACCGAATTCAAAAGGTGTTCCCATTGGGATTTTTTTCGGGGTGTTCACTGTCATCCTATCCTTATACCATTTCTAAAAGTTTATATCGCATTAACTGCACCTCAGGGTCCTGACTCACAGTCTATACGACAAGAACGCACAAACTAAAAGTTTATGCTACAATTTCAATCAGAAATGGTATTATAAAGTTGAAACCATCTCAATCAATAGAGGAATTGATAAAAGATTTGGCAAAAAAATAGGGCGGGTTTAAACCCGCCCTGCGAATGAAATTCGTTAGAAACTCGCCCTACCGACAGTCGTGTTTTGCGCACGATCCGTTACCTGAATGATAATAGTGTGCGCCCCTTCGGGAAGTTCACCCGTTTCGAGTAGAAGCTGCTCGTTTTTGGAATCGAAGATGCCATCATCAGGAAAGATAGCCTTCCAGTGTTCATCACTGTCAATTTTATAGACAGCCTTCTGGATTGGTGTGCTCATATCTGAAACGTCACAGGCAATTTTATAGGTATTATCACCGTTAGCTGTGACTTGGATTTCCCCGATAGCGGGCTGCGTATTATCTATCTCGACGGGCATACTCACCTTCTCAGCGGATTTTGCCCAGCCAACTGGATTGCTGAGTTTGTCGGTTGCAACGACTTTCAAAGTGTATCGTCCATCTGGAACGGTCGTAACATCCCATTCATGGTTCGCTTTGGACAATTCCTTTTTCAGAAGACGCCAGTTGCTCTCGTCAACAGCCTTGTAGTAGAGGGTATACTGCAACGTATCGGCATTAGCATCCTCAACCTTCCAAGACACCTTCCATTTTTTAGAAGGCGCATCGCCTGCATTGCCTGATCCGCTGCTATCCCCGCCGCGCGCACCTGGCGGTGGTAAACTACCACCGGAGGAGCGACGCCCTCTTTCCTGATTTCCACCACCCGTGCCATCATCGACCTCAATACTGGTGAAGCGTGGCTCAACATTCGTCTGCACGGAGGCGAGGGTAACCTTCTTCAAAATAGGTGTTTGCGCCGCGTCACTGGTTGTGAACTTCGCGCGCCACTGGATGTACTGACCATCTCCATTCGGGATCTGTGAACCTTCTGCTGTCGTGAGTTCATCAGACCAGTCGCTCCACGTATCATCGGGCTTTTTAGTATTACCGGTACGGGTTGAAAAGGCAATTGCTGTTCCTTCTGCCATCTCACCTTCCCAAGAAAGTTTTCCCCATCGAGACAAATTTTTCGCGTCGTGAACTGTTGACTCAAGGGTTCCCTCTTCAACATAGGTAGAAGTGAGATTAAAAAGTTTTCCGGGGTTCCCCGTCGCGAGGAGTGTTTTGGTGTCCGCATCTCCTTTTTTCTGGTGTATCGCGACGACTTGGTTTGCCGAGCATTTGCCGACTTCAACAGAGTTTCCGGTCATTGGGTTGACACGGTAGAGTTTTCCTTCATCTCCAGTCCCCACCAAAATTTGTGAGTCGCTTTCAAGGACGATAGCCAGAATAAGTGGCTCCGGTGAGTTCCAAATCGGAACTGCGGTCCCGTCTGGGCGAATTTTGTAGATGTTAGACTTGTTTTCTTGCGGTGCCCCACCACCCGGTGGCGGCGGACCGGAAGGCGTTGGAGGTCCGTTTGAACCGCCGCGTCGTCCCCTTGAGGGTTCAGCCGGTTGGGACGTAACGACCGCCGCATAGAGATTGCCTTGCGTATCCATCTCAAGGGCGCGTACCTCTTTCTCTTTGGCTTGATAGATAACCTTTGCAGTACCATCGTCCATGATATGGTAGATAATACCATTGTCGCTGCTTCCGGCGTAGAAACCTTTTTCATGTAGGAGGAACGTCATGATATTTTTTTCTTCGGCATCAAACAGAACACTGGACTCACCCTCTGGTGTGATTTTGTAAATCTTACCATCGGTTCCTGTCGCGGCGTAGAGATTGCCAGCGTCATCGAATTTTAACGCCCACACATATTTGTCGCCCTCATTGAGCAAAGTTGTCGGTGGTGTCGTTGCATCAGTGATTTTGTAAATCAGCCCATCGGGTCCAGTGCCAGCGTAGAGCGCATTGTCGGGTCCGATAGCGAGACTGTAAATGGTAACCTCTGGTGAATTGTAATAGAGTTCGGCGGTGTCGCCATCCGCAGCAATTTTATAGATTTTCCCTTCGTTCCCGGTACCCGCATAGAGGTTTCCCGCTGAATCTTCCACAAGCGCCCAAACTTGAGTCTCTTTGAGTTTCGTAAAGGAATCAATTTTGGGAGAGAGCATAACATCCCCGGTACTTGTAAGCGAAAGGTCTTTGGGCTTACCTGCTTCAAAATCCGCATGGTTTTCTTGTTCCCATAAAGATGTATTGACTGCGGACGCGATACTTGCATAGATGAAGACGGTTAAAATAAGACTCCATAAGGAGATGACACGGCGCATTGAAAATACCCTCCTGTAGGGTTATTTAGGTAAAGCTTGAAAGTGCATATTAGCAAGCCACCAAATTTTAAGGTTTTATATTATTTTTAAGCATTCACCCGTGCTGTCGAAGAAAGCTTTTGTGTTCCAATCCTGCTAACGGGTACTATAGGGCGAGATGTCCGCATCTCAGTTCCCTACTCCGCTCTTTGACATTATTCCGCGTTCCTATCCACAACGAACCGAATCATGCCGCTCCCATAGATCACATAGTCTGTTGGCATTTTGTCGATGTGTAGCGTTGTGCCTACAGTATATCCACTATTACCAATCTGCTTTGCGGTATTCATCACGGACATAACCGAAGGTGGCAGATGTGTGAATTCTTCACCCTGAACAGTGAGCCCAGGTTCCGGCACAAAGAGTTCCATAATAATTTCCGAGTTATTTTCACCGCGTTGCAACAATTCGACTAATTGGTTGATGTTCCTGTGGCGAAAGTTCAGGGGTGCCCGGTTCCGTTGCCACGATTCGTGGAAACTGGCGTTCGTGGCGAGGAGCGTCACAAACCCTTCTGGAATATCTTTAGGGATCGTGATTTTCCCTGTTTGCACAATGGGGTTTTCAAAATACGGTTGCAAAGTAATTTCCACCTCAACAGTATCTCCAGGTCGATAGCGGAGTTTATCCATCTGCAGACTCTGAATCCTCGCTGTTCTCCGTTTATCCTCTATGCTTACATCAATGGTGACATCTTCGACCGGAACACTCGTATACTGGTTGAGGGATAACTGCAACATCGGCATCATGAGTGTCTGCATGACACCAAACCCAGGTGATCCTCTGGAAGAATAGATATTCTTATAGACTAATTCGCGCTTCTTGAGGTCGGGGTGTTCTTTCAGCGTGATAGTTGCTTCCATATTGAGTGTGTAGTTCCCCAAATAAAACTCAAGTGTGTCCATGAGCATCCACGCTCCCATGCCTGTATAAATCGGAGAAAAACTACGATGCCGAATCACTTCGTAGGACTTCTGATGCCGCTTACCATCGGCGGTTTGCACATTGACATTTACAGGAATATAACTCGGGTGCTTTCCTATGATACCTGCAATAGCAGGATCCCGATCTTGCACTAAAGTCCCGATGGGCTGCGTCGGTGATGCTATTTTGGAGGAGCGGGAACGACTCGGTAAGATATAATGCACATACCCACCAGAAAGCGGGATATTCACGTTACCTTCTGCGGATGCAGAATGTCCGTAAGCGAGTAGTTCATTACCATCTACGTAAGTGATTGTCCCATACCCAAAAAATGAAACATCACCTCGAACATATTCCGTCCCGATCATCTGTCCTTCTTCAACCGGCGATTCCTTAACGGGTCCTCCACCGCCTGATGCTTGGACCGGCGTAAAATTGAGTTTATCAAAAACCGGCTTGATAAATCGTATGACCTCCGAATTAAGTGTCGGAAGTGTGACTGGAATAGATAATTGTGGGGATCTCACTTGGGAGGGTATATCGGTAACACTGTCCAGCCACATTTCATCAAAAGCACGTGGTCCCTGTGCAACCTGACCATCACGGAGCAGAGACTGCCCGGCATCCAATCCATATTGATGTATCGCGGCGGAAGAATCGAGGTTAAAGAGCTGAGCACCTTCGTAACTTAAATTGGGTTCCATCCCACGCTGTGCGACTTTCACCATCAATTCAAAGGGGGTTACCCCAAAACCGTTGGCATGTTCTCGCTGGTTAAAATAACCGAGAGAAACCGCACCCATGAGGCGTCCGTCGATGTAAATCGGACTACCACTCATACCGCTGGCAACACCGGTGCGTTTAAAGTTGTCGCTCAATCCCTTCATCCATACAACATGCCACCCTGGGATAAAGTTATATTCAACACTGACAACTTCACATTCAAATTCCTCCACCGTTGTTCCGAAAAATATAGTGTAACCTTTCCCTTTCATGCCCTGTTTCACTTCGGACAACGGCATAAATTTCTCAGCATCCCATTCAATCTGTGCATAACTCTGATATGTAGCCAAGCAGCATATCACAAGCGCGCAAAGCAAAGTCTTTTTCACAACGCTTACTCCTCTCTAAACCATTGAAAATCTGTTTATGCTTAAGTCTATTGAAAACATAATAATGCATTATACCAAACAACTGACGCGATGTCAACCTGAATTGAGAAAAAATGCTAAAATCCGAAGTGGGACAAACACTGATTTTTACTTGATTTTTTTCTCTCGCGGTGTTATCCTAAAAGAAAACACTTAGGAGTCTCACCTATAGCATGCCGAATACCGCTTGCATCCTTTCAATCGACCAAGGAACAACGGGCACTACCACTCTCCTTGTTGATGTGAAAGGAAACATTATTGCCCAAGGATATCAAGAATTCACACAATACTATCCACACCCCGGTTGGGTGGAACACGATCCCGAGGAAATCTGGAACGCCACTTTACAAGCAATAGACGCACTTTTTGAAGAAGAAAATGCCCTGAATATCGTTGCTATTGGAATTGCAAACCAACGCGAAACGACACTGATTTGGGACAGGACAACGGGAAAACCGATCTATCCTGCGATTGTGTGGCAGTGTCGTCGCACCGCAGAAAAATGCGCTCTCCTTGAAAAACAGGGAGCTGCCGAAGAAATCAAAGCAAAAACAGGTCTCGTCATTGATGCCTACTTTTCTGGGACAAAGGTCGCGTGGATCTTGGATCACGTGAGTGGTGCTCGGGAACGCGCGGAACGTGGAGAACTCGCATTTGGCACCATAGATACATGGCTCCTTTGGAAACTAACAGATGGGGCAGTCCACAAAACCGACTATACAAACGCCGCGCGAACTCTACTCTTTAATATTAACACACTGTCGTGGGACGAAACCCTTTTGGAAATTCTGAACGTCCCGAAAGCGATTTTACCTGAAGTCTGTTCCTCTGCGAGCAACTTCGGCACAGCGAGCTTCTACCGGAATTTTTGGTTTGAGACCTTTGGTAAAAATATATCTCTGGATGGGATCCCAATCACTGGAATAGCAGGGGATCAGCAAGCCGCGCTCTTCGGTCAATTGTGTGTTAAACCGGGGATGGCGAAAAATACATACGGGACGGGTTGTTTTCTTATGCTAAACACAGGTGCCGACAAGGTATCAACAAAGACTGGGCTGCTGACAACGCTCGCTTGTAGTTTAGATGAAAATCCTGTTTACGCATTGGAGGGAAGTGTGTTCGTTGCAGGTGCCGCCATCCAGTGGCTTCGAGACGGTATCGCAATTATTGAGAGTGCATCGGAAACGGAAGAAATTGCTTCCTGTATACCCGATTCGGGGGAAGTCTTTGTTGTTCCTGCCTTTACCGGACTTGGCGCGCCGTATTGGGACCCCGATGCGCGGGGTGCTATTCTCGGCTTAACGCGAGGGAGTACCCGCGAGCAAATCGTCCGTGCCACATTAGAATCAATCGCGTATCAATCCGCAGATGTCGTTAGGGCAATGTTGACTGATTCAGAGATGACACTGGAACAATTACGTGTTGACGGTGGTGCAGCCGCAAACAACTTCCTCATGCAGTTCCAAGCGGATGTTTTAGGGATAAATGTTGAACGTCCCGCACAAATAGAATCAACGGGTTTAGGTGCTACATACCTCGCGGGTATCACTGCCGGTGTGTGGAACGACATTGAAGAACTGGAGGCAAATAGAACTGAGCAAGGAAAACTTCAGGGTTCTGCCTTTAAAGCTCGCGTTTTCTCACCACGAATGGATGCAAAACAACGCAACGAAAAGCTTGCGCAGTGGAAAAAGGCAGTGCAACGAGTTATGAGTTAAAATGCGACTTCAATGGAAGTACTCCCTTGTTATTAATCTCTGTGTCATAGCAATCCTTGTGGCGTTTTACTTTTTCGATAGTATGCGTGTCCGAAACGATATGAATGCGCTTCACGCTTTGGGAGCGGAACGCGGTGCTGAACTGCGGAAAATCGCCGAAAATACGATTCTTGATGCTGTTGAAAGCGAAATCGAAACCACAAGGATATTTGATGCACAGCAACTCGATCAAATGCTGAGTAAACTGAAGCGGGGACATCCGGATATGCAAAATGTCCTGAATATCCACGTCTCCTTAAATGATACTCGTATTCGTTCCAGTCTCCTCGCCGCTGAAGATGCTGTCGACATCAACCTTGATGCAGCGGATCTTAACCAAATTGAGTCAAAAGGAGCAACAATACACGCTATTGAGGGGCAGAACGCAACGGCTATTGTTATCAAATACACTGCTGTTTTAACCGGACCAAAGCCGATTGCGTTGGAGTCCCCCGATTTCGCATACGAACCCATACTCGATAACGGGACACTACCGTATGAGGTCTGGGAGAGAGCCTTTGGTAAAGATATCTATGTGCCAGACGATCCAGTGATAACTGAGGTGGAAGGTCTACGCTGGCGAATGACGGATCAGGAAAAAGGCGATCTCTATAACTTGTGGAAGCAAGATGAGACTTTGTGGATTCAGAAAGCATTAACCGGCTACATACAAGTCCTTTACGATGTCCCTTATATCGGCAGATCCATTCGATATTCATTGCTGATGCATGCAATACTCATCGTCATCGTTGGAGCACTCCTCGTAATTCTGATCGATCTAACGACCAATCACCTGATTATGAAGCCATTGGAGCGGATGACTCGTATTATTCAAAGTGCGGAAAGTGGAGATTTATCACTTCAAGAGACTTATTCATCGGATGAAATCGGGAGGGCAACCTACAATCTCGCAAGGATGCTGTGGCAACTACGGGACTCCCATTCAAAACGGATTGCTGCCTTAGGACAATTTGCCGCTGGCGTGGCGCACGAAATTCGGAATCCACTTAATTCAATCGGGATGACAGCCCAGCACCTGAAATCTGTTTTTTCTCAACGAAAGGTGAACCAAGACGACATCGAAGAAGCGAAGGAACTTTTAGAGATCGTCGACCAAAAAATAACGGAACTGAAGCAGACCTCAGAGCAGTTTCTTACACTGAATCGACCGAGAAGATTGAATGTAGCACCGACAGAACTCAATACGCTTGTGGAACAAGTTTTATCTGAATTCTCGCTTATTGCTGAGGAAGCGAAAGTTCAAGTTATCAAAAATTATGACGAGAATCTACCGGATGTTCCACTGGATGCCGCCTTGATGCGGCAGACGCTCTTCAACTTCGTTCAAAACAGTATCCAAGCAATGCCGAAAGGCGGTAGCATCTACATTACAACCCTTGTGGAACAGATAGATCAGAACACGAGAGATGCGGTGATTGAAATCAGAGATACCGGCATAGGCATCCCAGAAGAAATTCAGGAACAAATTTACGATGCGTATTTTACAACCAAAGACGCATCAGGTGGTATAGGACTCGGTCTCGCCGTTTCACACCAAATTATTACGGCTCATAAAGGCACAATTGAAGTCCGAAGCAAAATTGGAATGGGAACCGCTTTTAAAATCAGTCTCCCCCTGAATGAGGACGAACTGCCATAACTTCAGAGCTGAGATGAGGAGATCAAAACGATGGCATCAATACTGATTGTAGACGACGACCAAGCACAACTGACAATTTTACAGCGTATTTTGAAACGCGAAGGGTATACAATTGAAACCGTTGGAGATAGCAAGGCCGCGCTTGATAGTTTAGAGAAACAGATGTTTGACCTCGTCATCAGTGATATGTGGATGTCCTCCCGGTTTGAGGGTAGAGATTTACTTCGGGAAATAAAGCGGACAGATCCGGACGTGCCGGTGCTTATCATGACAGCGTTTGCCGAGTTAAACGACGCCGTTAATCTTGTTGCGCACGAAGGGGCATTCTATTATCTTGAGAAGCCGATCCAGATCGAAGTCCTGAAACGGGAAGTGAAACACGCGTTACAAACCCGCGGTGCGCTTCGCAGTATCGAAGAAGAAAGTGGGGACTCAACACCAGAAATTCAAATTGATGAAATCGTCGGCGACGGTGAGAAAATGCAAGATCTTTTCAAAAACGTGGCTCGGATTTTGCATCGTGGTGTTACGCAAGTTCTCATTACAGGCGAAACGGGCTCAGGGAAAAGCCTTATTGCGCGTGCCCTTCACAAACACGGACCCCGAAAAAACAAGCCGTTCATCTCGATCAACTGTGGGGCGATTCCTGAGACGCTCATTGAGAGTGAACTGTTTGGACATGAAAAGGGAGCGTTCACAGACGCCGCACACCAAAAGAAAGGACTTTTTGAGGTCGCAAACGAAGGGATCCTTTTTCTTGATGAAATCGGGGATCTCCCGATCCAAACACAGAGTAAACTGCTGCATGTCCTTGAGGAACGGGAGATACGACGAATTGGTGGGACTCAGAACATCAAAGTAGACGTTTGTGTGATTGCGGCAACAAACAAGAACCTCGTCCAAGCCGTTCGAGACAGCACGTTTCGCGAAGACCTCTACTTTCGTCTGAATGTTATTCCGCTCCACGTTCCACCCCTTCGAGAGCACCCAGAGGACATTCCATTGCTCGTGGATTTCCTCATCCAGAAGTTCAGTGGCGAATATGCGGAGGCACTGCCCAAACAGGTTACACCACAGGCATTGTCTATACTCAGGCGGTATCACTGGCCCGGGAACATCCGACAATTAGAAAATTACCTTCGCCGTATTTTTGTGCTATCGGAAAATGAGGTGATCGACAAAGATGAATTGCCGCCAGAGATTTTAGACACGTCGCTTCCAGTTACCGACGTTGAATTTGATATTCCTGAGGAAGGGGTTTCCCTTGACGAAATTATCAAGGAATACGTGGGCAATGCGTTATCAAAAAGTAACGGGAACCAGATTCAAGCGGCAAAACTGTTGGGGATTTCGCGACGTAAACTTCAGCACCGGATGCAGAAATACGAGCTTCGCAGCCAAGATTTCAAAACAGATCTTTAAATTATTAAATCTGGGCATTGCTCCATTACATTACGCAATGGTTCTTGGCGAAGTCAGTAACCTTTTTAAACCTAAAGCAGATTCTTAACTTAACCGAAAACCAGCGTGTAACATTGTCCTGCAAGCCTCTATAGGCTTGCACAGGGAACGCTGACCGGATTCAATAGTTTAAAAACTAATACCGCGGCATTTGTGTATCTATTTCCCGTGCCCACCGATCAATACCACCGATTAAATTCTTCACCGATTTGAAACCGAGTTGTTGCAAAAGAAAAGCTGCGTCAAGACTCCGCATGCCCCAGTGACAATAAACGACAACCTCAACCCCTAGGGTAATTTCGTTACAACGCCTTGGTAGCTCGCCGAAGGGAATCCACATAGCACCTTCAAGGTGAACCATCTGATACTCCCATTCTTCTCGCACATCCAACAAAACGAAAGGTACATCTCTGTTCATCATGTCCTTGAGTTGATTCGGTGCAATAGCATACGCGTCCGTCTCTAATGGGAGAATCGCCTCTGCTACACTCGGTGCGACCTTCGGTAATTTCCGATCTCGCAAATTTCCGATATATCGTTGCCAGATCCTTTTTATTGCTTTTTGGAGATGATTGAACATTTCTTAGTTCTCTTCAATGATCAGAAAAATTTCTGTATTTAAACGCAACGTCGTCTGCGCTTCAAAAGTTCACTGTAACCCCTAATGTCGGGACAATCGGAAAGAGCGGTTCTTCTTCGATCGCACATCCGATAACAGCATCTGTATTCTCATCGCGTAGTTGACTAAACGCATACTGGTCGAGATTGGCATGGTTATACAAGTTCAATATTTGAAAATACCAAGACAACTCCCATCGTCGATAAGGGCTCCGTTTTGTGATACGGAAATCGAGACTGTGATAGGCAGGCATCCGCGCTGAGTGTACATCACCAAATTGCCGATCACAGACGATACCACCATCAGGCAACCTAACTTCCTTATGAATTAAAGGGGTTCTCGGTTCACCTGTATGGAAACGCCAACTCAGATAGAGATACCACGTCGGTGCAAACTGATAACTACTGCTAACAGCGAAAGCGTGTCGTCGATCGTGTTGACGGAAGCGTTTGGTTCCATTTGCGACCTCTTCTGCGATCCCAAATGCATAGCCGAGTGTCCACGTGAAACGGTTTGATACGACATGGGTCATGAATACATCAACGCCTTTGGCATCTCCAGACTCTGACGAGTTAAAAATCTGATTCTGTCTTCCAAACTCACGAAGTCGTCCGACAAGATTATCAAAGGTATTGTAATAACCCTCAACACGTACCAAGAAACTGTCAATAGGCGTATACTCAACCCCGAGGATGTAATGCACAGCTTGCTCCGCACGTCCGACCGTTTCCATGCCATCTTCGACCGGAATTCCCATCAGATGAACGGGTTGGTGATAAACCCCCCAAGCTCCGCGCACAACGAGGTGCTTCGTTGGTTTCACGGCAAGTGCAACTCGCGGACCGATTTCATAACGCTGAATACCTTCCTCCCGATACTGTTGGTAGAGGTAATGTCCCCCAACATTGAGCGCAAGTTTGGAATGGAGTTGCCATTCGTCTTGGAGAAATAGATTGAATTCGCTCCCCTTATCGTCAATATCAGCGAAAATTGGCTTGTAGACGTTTATACCCGCCTGCCGTTCCTGAACATCGTATTGATACCGGGCAGTTAACCAACGCCATGAAACACCACTGCGGAGGGTGTGCTTGTCCAAAAGATTTGCTGTAAGTTCTGCCTTTGTACCGAAGAACCCGAAATTGCGATTATCAACATCTGCTTTCCCTGTTGTTCTATCCTGACTGGATGTGCCAGCGAAAACAAAAAGGTCCGTCCAATACGAATTCCCAAAAATATGCCGCCACTTTGCCCAAGTCGTCGAATTATTGTATTGGGAATCCAAGTTATTGTCTACATCGTCTACACGAATCCGATTCGTATCCCATCCATATAAACCATTTAGCGTGACGGTATCTGTCGGTGTAACTTGATAAGTTAATTTGCTATAGATATCAGCGTATTGCGGTTTATAGTTTTCATCGATGTCCATGAGCATGAGAATCAGATCAATATATCCACGTCGTGCGGATAGGAGCCAACTCCCTTCCTTTGAAAGGGGCCCCTCCAGAGTGGCGGTTGCGTTAATTAAGTCTACACCAAAATTGGCGGAGAATTTCTCAGGGTTTGGCGTCCTTGTCGTGATGTCAAAAACACCGGACATCTTTTCTCCATATTCCGCAGGGAATCCGCCGATCAGCAAATTGGTGTTCTGAATAAGACCTAAACCTATCAATGAGACTGCACCACCGAAGTCTTGGAGATGATAAGGATTATAGAGTTCCATACCATCTAATCTCACTGAAATATCGTCCTTCTCGCCACCGCGCACACTGAACCGAGTGCTATAATCACTCGAAGCCACACCCGGAAAGATGTGACCTGCCCGCATGACATCGTTGTCGATTAGCGGAAACCGTTCAATTTCTTGCTTAGATAGCGAGATTTTCGCCGACGCGCCATCGTAAATCGTAAAACGACCGGGCGTTACAACGATTTTCTCTAATTGCACAGGCGCGGCACCATCCTCCGCAAGAGCAGTAAACGTGCCTACCACCCCAAAAAACAGCGCGTAAAAAGCCAAATACACTGTTATGGGTCGTCGGTCACAAGAGGGTGTTTTTGCTTGGGTATTTCCTCTCGTTAAACGAAAACCTCTGTAAGGGTTGGGGGATTTCGTCTGGGGATAGATGAAATCCATTCCTTGTATTACATTCCCAACCCCTACGACAACTGAAAGGTTTTTCCGCAAGAAAAAACCGAACCGAGAACCACTAAGATTGAACATCCGGTTACACCTCAAGGCTTCAAACCTGTCTGCACCTATATGGCAATTATAGCATACTTTGACAGATGTTGGCAATACTTTTGGAGTCCTCATCAGAGCCATCCAGTTCTGGAAAGACCTCAGATATCGAAATCGGTTTCGGAGGACGCGTCTCTGAAAATCCACGCAATCCGCCTAATCCGATAAATCAGCGATTCAGACAACGTGAAAATTTGACGCGTAAAAGGCTTGTATGCTAAACTATGCATCAGAATCTAATGCTATGAGGGAACAGAATATGTGCCTAACAAAATGGCAGAGAGTCGTTTTATTATCTGGATTTACCTTCTTCTCAACAATCAGCTTTAGTTTTGCTGCGGATGGATTTGAATACCTTCCTGATGAAGCAACCCTTGGCTTATGGCATTTTGACGGCGGCGATCTAACGGATACCTCCGATAATGCCGTTAAAGGTGAAGTAGAGGGGAAAGCAGTATGGGATGAGAACCAAAAATGGAACAATGAGGATAAACCCGGAAAATCGTTTGTTTTTGATGGAAATACGGTAATATCGCTCGGTGAAGCGAAGGTGCTTATACCGAAAGTGGAGATCACAATTGAAGCTTGGGTTTACCCTGAGGACTTGAGCGGATGGCGACTCATCTTCACGAATTGGGACGGACCACCGGGGGCCTATCATCTGGGTGTCCAGAACGGCATCGCTAAGTTCCACATCAATACTGAAAAAGGTGTTGCGTTCGCTGGCGCGGCAAAACCGTTAGAATTGGAGGAATGGCAGCACGTCGCCGGTACCTACGATTCCAACCAAATCAAACTCTATATTGATGGCAAAGAGGTCGGTTCAACAAACCACGGTGGCAAACTACAAAGTGCTGGATTCGATGTTATTATTGGAAGCAAAAACACCCGTCAGTTCAATTGGAAGGGTCTGATGGATGAAGTCCGAATCAGCGACATCGCCAGAGAAGCCGACGTATTGAGTCCAAATTTGGATGCACCACAGGCGGTCGAATTCTCCGAACTGACCCTGCCAATTTTATGGGGACACCTCAAGCACTAAAGCGTAGAAACACTGCTTTTTTGGAGAAGCCCTATCGGAAAAAATTATGAAAGAGGAAGTTAGATCCGCATTAACACGTAGTACAGCTATTTTACTTGCACAACAATGCAAAGATGGAAACTTTGAGGGACAACTTTCTTCAAGCACTTTCCCTACTTGCGCGTATGCCTGGATTGAACTCGTCCGAGGTGAAACCCCGGATCCGGCTCTGATCGAATGGTTCACAACAAACCAGAACGAAGATGGTGGATGGGGATTAGATACCGCAAATATTTCAAATACAGAAGCGACCCGATTTGTTCGCTTAATACTGGAGCAAACCCAGCAACGTGCCCCTGATCCGTCCGTCGAAAAACTGCTCGCATCCGTCCCGAAATATGAACCTCACCTTGCCTTAGTCAAATTGACGTATGCCGCTTTTAATCAGTTCGATTGGAACGAATTGACACTGTCTCAAAACGCCCTACCCCTCATGAAACTCGCAAGACAGCTAATGAAGATTCCGTCACTTGGCAGTCGATTGAAACCGCCGAGACATCGTCTACCCCCCGTTGCTCTTTTCAATACCTCAATGTTCGATGCCCTCTTCATTGCTGAGCAACATACACTCGTGCCGGTCTTCATCATGATCGAACTGAACACCGCAAGACGTCCTGAAATGGTCAACTCCCTCGCTGCATGGTTGAAAACGCACGTCCTCAGCGATGGAAGTTGGTTTCGAGTGAACTACATCACAGCCCTTTCTGTTTTGGCACTCATTGAACTTCAGGAAAAATGGGAAGCAGATGAAGAAATCGGTGCGTTTATCGAACAGGGTATCGCTTGGCTCCGCACAACGCGAAACCGCGATGGAGGATGCCGGGAGGCACTCAACCTGAATGTATGGGACACAGCGTTGAGCATCATTGCGCTAACGGAGGTATACGCAACATACAACGAAGTGAAGCGTCGGGAATCGGAGTTCCCTCCTACTGATGAACTGGCAGATAAAGTGAAACATGCTGCGCAGTGGCTCATCAACCATCAAAATGAAGATGGGGGTTGGGCGTTTTCGGGATTGGGCGACAGTACGCTTCCAAGCGATGCCGACGATACTGCACTCGGTACCCTTGCACTGATCCGCTCACTCCTTGTCGGTTCACCTATTGACCGTGAGGCTTTAGAGAGCTCGGTTCACCGTGGCGTTACATGGCTGAAAACCCAACAGGTACGTGATGGCAGTTGGAGCACATATCAACCCGGTCAAGGAGATGTTGGGTGTGTAAGCATTACAGCGCATGCGATTGAAGCACTTCTTGCCTTTGATCAGAGCGATATCCCTGATATACCATATGCTCGCGAGGCAATGATTGCTGGAGTTTACTGGCTTCGCAAACAAATTGATCGCGATGGATATTGGCGAGATCTCTGGTTGGCAAAAGATACGTATGGCACCGCCTGTGCTATAGCCGCACTTGTCAAGGTCGGACTTAAGAATGTTCCCGAAGTTCAGCGTGGTGTCGCATGGCTCGAACGGATGCAAAATGCCGACGGAGGATGGGGGGAGGATATGTTCGGGAATCCCACTGAAAGTACAGTGGAACAGACTGCCTGGAGCACTTACGCACTCCTGCTTGCGAACCCCGAAAATACTGCCGCTGAACGGGGTATAGCATTCTTGCTCAAACACCAGCGAGAGGATGGCTCCTGGCCCGAACAGTGTGTCGGCATCTATTGGGAGATCATCGGTGGCTATGCCGATCCGATTTACGCCTCCGTTTTTCCGATACTTGCCCTCAATCAACGCTTACAGACAAACCCTTAGGTCCGGGCATGGGAAGGAAGTCGGGGTTACAAACCCCTCCCACAATATCAATTATTATCCCGATCTTGAACGAAGCAAAGATTCTGGACAAAACATTGTCTCAGCTTCAGCCAGAATTGGGACACCACGAGTTAATCATCGTAGATGGTGGAAGCAGCGATGACTCTACACGTATCGCAGAGAAATATGGCGAGGTCCTAACATCAGCGCCCGGAAGAGCAAAACAGTTAAACGCAGGTGCGGCGGCGGCAACAGGGGACATCCTGCTTTTTCTACATGCGGATATTTGGCTTGAACCCGGAGCATTGGTAGCAGTAGAAGCGACACTATCATCGGGCTACATCGGTGGGGGGTTCCGTCAGAAGATCGATGGCGAGAGTTTTCTCTATCGTATGATTGAGATAGCGGGGAACATCCGGGGCAAATACTTAAAGGTATTTTATGGCGATAGCGGCATTTTTGTAGCACGCACCGACTTTGAGAAAATCGGTGGTTTTCCAGATCTTCCGATTCTGGAAGAGATGGAATTTTCAAAAAGTTTGCGGAAACTCGGCAAAACAATGCTCATCGTGCCACACATCCATCTATCAGCGAGGCGATGGGAAGCAAAAGGTATCGTCCGAACGACATTGAACAACTGGCTTATCACCTTGCTCTATTTCACTGGTGTGTCGCCAGAGAAACTCGCGAAACTCTATAGCCATATCCGGTAGTAGTAAACATAGAAAGGCAGGCAATAGTTTGTAGCCGATTCAAGCAATCGGCACACGTCATTAAGCAATAGGGACTTTGGAAATTTCATTCTGCTTTTAAGCCCTGGAGGAATTGACTATGAAACGTTCACACATTTTTTGTGTTCTCAGTTTGATGCTGTTCTACGCCGACATTTACCCGATTTTGGCACAAGCACCTACAACCGCTAAAATAGCGTTTATGACAGCACGCGATGGGAATCGGGACATCTACCTAATGAACCCCGATGGCAGTGAGATGGAGAGAATTACTCGGCACCGCGCCATGGATGTCGGTCCCCAATGGTCGCCGACGGGTGAACAGATCCTTTTTGAATCCGATCGAGACCGATTTCCATTCAGTTGGGACCTATACCTGATGGATGCCGATGGCTCTAATGTTCGGAGAATTTTTGCCAAATCGAGGGATAGAAGCGGTGCAGACTGGTCCCCGGATGGAAAACGGATTGCTTACGACCGCTGGGAGCAAGGGAAATATTTCATTTACATCGCTCCAATAGATGGGAAAAAAGAGGAGCGTATGGTCATTGGGAGTCAACCTTCATGGTCCCCGGACGGCACGGAGATAGCCTTTATTGAAGGCGGACCGCGAGATCCAAAGCGTATTAGTATTCTCAATGTGAAGACGCGGAAACATAAATTTTTCTTTCCACCCAAGGCACCTGACTGGGTCCGGCATGTCGCCTGGGACCCAACAGGAGACAAATTCGCGTTTTCCTGGACCAAACTACCCGGGGATCATAATACAACAACCATTTACATTGTTAATCGGGACGGCACGGGGGTTCGACAGGTCATTAACAAAGATGTCGGTCGCGCTGTGGAACCGAGTTGGTCGCCGGCCGCTGACACGCTTCTTTATCATGCTTTTGATAAGAACGATGACCTGCAAATGTTCAAAGTCTCTTTGGCGGACGGAGTGCCCGTACAACTCACGCCTCCAGGATTCTGGCATTATGTCGGGGATTGGTTTGATCCGGCGTTTGCCTTGCCTGTTTCACCTCAACCTCATCTATTAGCAACCACGTGGAGCAAAATGAAAAAAAATACGTCGCAGGAATAATTTTCCATTGAAGATGAAAATCCAAGGGTGAAAAAGAAAAAAAGAAGATGCCTCTGCACTGCTCAAGTGGTACAGAGGCATTTTCTCTAAAAGTTTGACCAGATAGCTTGAGGCTACCTGAAAGATAGGGTGTCGCAATTAGCGAGCTTGCTTGATGGAGCCCCAAGTTGTCGCCAACTTGTTCTTGGCTTCGACATCAAATGTTCCATTGTCTACCAGCCAGTTGTTGATGAACTCAGCGACCCCGATACCGCGGATATCCGTCTTTTCGGGCCATTCAGGTTTCGCAGCCTGCCACATAGCAGCAATCATACCTGTCCCGTCTTTTCCGGATTTCTTACTAATAGCGACCGCGGGATCAGCATTATTCTTGTCGGATTCCCCGAAAATTACGAGATCCCAATCTGAGCCTTTAAACTGCTCTACGTGCCAAGGACGATCAGAATTGAAGTCCTTCATTGATGGGATGACCTCTTTGCCAAGATCGGTTGGCTTCATGGCACCATTCCGAGCACCGAAACTCAGTCCAGGAATATCAAAAACATTCGCCGCACCTTGGGCACCATTGTTTGGGCTTCGGACACCGCCTTCATAACTCATATAGAAGATCCAGTCTGCGACGTTAATGACGATATTTCCTTCCTCAACAAAATTCTCGACATTGGATCCATCGGGATCTTTGTTCGGGAATTCATAAAGTCCGCTGGGGCAGGTTCCACAAGCGAGGATAATAACGTCCTGCTGACCGTTACCAGTATGCTCGACAGTCCACTTTGCGAGTGGGGAATCATCACCGACTTCATCGCCATCACCGAAGTCTTCGATGTTGTCAAACAAAGCCTTGACTCCCGCATCGGCTTTAATGTCTGCGACGTTCTTCTGGACGGCTTTATCAGAAATCCAACCGGGGTTGGTAGGTCCTGAATAAAAAGCCAAATTGTTGGCTGAAACCGTAGCCACACAAGTAAAAATAGCCAAGAGGACTATACTCAAATAAATTTTCATGATGTACGAAACCTCCTTTATGGTTGACATCAGTTTGTAATTGTTGATGGGTGGAAAGTTAACATTCCACCCGTATCTTGCCAGTAAGGAGTCAGTTGAAAGAACAACTAACGACCCAGTTTAATTTTTCCCCAGGTTGTCGTCGCTTTGCCCTGAGCCTCTACAGGCGTTGCGATGCTTCCGTGTTCCATGAGCCAGTTAGCGATAAACTCAATAACACCATCTGCCCGTGGGTCATCACCATTCCAATTGGGTTGCGCTTTCTGCCATAGCGCGGCAATGATACCGCCATAAGTTTTATTTACAGCGACTGCTGGATCCGCTGAATTGGGATCGTTGTTTGAAATAGCAAAGGCAGTCACTTCCCAGTCAGTGCCATCGAACTGTTCAAGATGCCACGGGCGATCAGACTGAAACTCCACCAGCGAAGGGATGTATTTTTCCCCTTCTTCCGTGGGAACCGCAGGTCCACCTCTGTTTCCAAAACTCAGTCCTGGAATATCAAAAACATTCGCAGCACCATCGGCACCGTTATTCGCACTACGCGTTCCACCTTCGTAACTCATATACAAGATCCAGTCGGCGACGTTAATGAAAACATTCCCGTCCTCAACGAAATTTTCGATGTTGGAACCGTCAGGATCCGCATTCGGGAATTGATAGATTGCACTCGGTGCGGTCCCGGACGCCGCAATGAAAACATCCTGTTGTCCGTTTCCGGTATGCGCCTGCATCCATTTTCCTAATGGGGAATCGTAACCGACTTCATCGCCATCTCCATAGTTTTCAATACTTTCAAAGATAGCTTTCATTTGATCGTCGTTCATGATCGCCTCAGCATTCGCTATAGCCGCTTCTTGCGAAATCCAGCCCGGATTTGTCGGACCTGAGTAGATGGCTAAGTCTGCAGCAGGAACACTCGTGAGAGCAAGGACAAATAGGGATAGGCTGAGAATTGTTGTGAAAATAATTCTTTTTTTCATGACTATAGAATCTCCTTGTTATCTCAATGGAATGGTTTGTTAGCGTTTGAGGTCTGCCCATGTTACAGCAAGTTTGCCGTTGGGTTCAACCGCAAGACTAACTTCATTGGGTTTGTCGTAAAGGTAAAGGTTGTCAATATAGTAGTGTTGAAGTTGATTCGTGTGAAAACCGAGGACGCCCTTGGGATGTAGATTCTTAGCGTCTGTCCATTCGGAAACCTTTTGAAACACCAACTCCCCCTGTTTTTTGATGTGGAGTTGAAATGTGTTGGCATCTCCAAGCAGCGCGAGGGTGTACCACTCTTTTGTCAGGATAGGGAAAGGAAATTCGGCTCTGAAGTCGCGATACTCATTCCATGTTCCGCGATCATTTCCCTCCCGCTTATACCAGCGCGCGGAATTTGGGCGACCGAATCCATTCGCAGGGGTGATAATTAATTGATAGAAATGATAATCTACGTTGGCGCGAAACAGGAGTTCCATCTTGCTGGGAAAATCGTCATCATCAAACAGATAGAAATCGAGGCGAAGCCCAAAATCCTCAAATTCAATGAGTCCGTACCCAAAATCTACCTCGCCGTTTCCATCACCAGCAAGGCGATGGATCTCCAATTTACCGCCTTTCACCTTCCAAGATTCATCTTGCCCTTTCCAGTATTTATTTTTCAGTTTACCTTCAAAGTCATCTGCTACGAGAAGTTCGGCATCACCGACCTGAGAAAGCAGCAGAAACGCAAAGGCAAGGTATACGAGAATAGTAGCTTTTAGCATAAAATTCACCTTAAATTCACATAAGAGTCTATGTAAATTATAACCATTTAATTGTGGTTCGTCAAGTATATTTTATAGTAAAGTTTAGAATTAATTGAACACTCCGCACCGACGAGGTTAGAAACCTTGCAGAAACACCCAAGCAAAAACCCTACCGGGGGACGGAACATGTCTATTTATTTTTAGGATCCACTATAATACAGACATTTACTTTTCGACATTTTCACGATTTGCGGAAAAGTTCACTTCTGAAAACCGTGATGTGAAAACGAAGTCGGTGCGGTTTTCTAACCGCACCGACCAGACTTACGATAAAAAAAGTATGAAAAGTCGAAAATTGGATGGTTCTGTCTATTGGGTTTCCGTTTCGCTTTCGGTGCTTCCATTATTCTGCCAATTGTCCGCTTTTTCCTTGAGTTTCTCAAGGTCCTCAGGGTTGTTGATGTCTACAATGTGTGGCGTAATGATGATAACAATCTCAGCGTCTTCAACAGCAGTCTCGGTGTTTTTGAAGAGTCTACCGATGAATGGGATGTCCCCCAAAATCGGAAGTTTATTTTCTACCTGCTTCTGTTTCTTACGGATGATGCCACCGACGACAATCTGCTGACCGTCCTCGACATCAATATAGACACTGATAGCATTATCATCGGTAATGGGAGCATTAAAATCAGTAAACTCAATGAAGTTACTGGCACTGATATTCTCAATATCCAACCCAATCGTCCGCTTGCCCTCCTCGACGACTTGGGACTTGGCGATATAAGGCGTGAGTGAGATGTTGATACCTACAGGCGGATCAATGAAATCGTAGTTGAAAAGCGGTTGTGAGACGGTCTCACCTAAGATACTCGTCGTATCAACGCTCTGAAGATACGGTATACGACGACCGCTACTCCACGTGGCGTTCCAACTATCACGGGTCAAAAGCGACGGCGTCGAAAGGGTTTGTACCTTGTTCTCGCGCATAAGCGTGTGAAGAAGTGCCATATACTCCTTGGTTGCCAAACCGAGGTTAAACCCTGAGATCTCCTGTTCAAGACCGAGTTGTGAATCGAGTTCCCCAACCAGCGGATTGCCAGGTCTGGCAGAGACGCCAAAGATCTTGTTCTCCTGAGCGGTCAGCTCAATGCCGAGTTTGGTGGTTTCATCAAGTGTCACCTCGAGGATCTGAATATCGATCCAGACCTGACCGCGGACAAAGTCTAACTTCTGAATAAGTGCCTTGACTTCCCGGAGGTACCGCTGCTGCGTGGTGACAATCAGAGAATTCGTATCGGCATCAGCAAAGACGGTGACCTTTCCACGTAAGGAATTGATGTCTTGCTGTTCCTGTCTACCCCCGGAAGCAAAGAAACGACTGAAGCTAAAACCACCACCATCTTCATCTCCTTCCCAGACCTGTTCAAGGACTTGTTGGAGATGGTCAGCATTCCCATATTCAAGGCGAATTGCTTCAGTAATCTCCTTTTGTCCTTCTGGTGTCGGAACATCCATGGAGTCAATGAACTCTGTGATGAGATCGAAGTTGCGTTGTGTTGCGGTTGAGACGATAACAGCATTGAGCGTCGGATAAGGTTCGGCAGTAACGTTGCCAGCAAGTGAACCTTGTGTCTGATTGCGGTTGCGTTCAGCGAGAAAAAAGAAAAAGTTTCCAGTGTTTTGAGAGCTTCCTTGATAGACGTTATTGATGACAGCGGCGACGTTCTCTGCGTCGGCATATTTGAGCTTATACATGCGGGTGCCCCACTCTTGGTCCGGCATGTTAACATCAAGTCTTTTGATGAGCGCGTCAATCGTTTCAAAATTTTGTGCACTCGTTGATATGAGAATGGCGTTGAGACGTAAATCCGCGACGAGATGAACCTCGCCTTGGACGCCGAAACCGGTTGTGTTTTCAGTCGGTTCCCGATCCCTACGTCGCCACCACGGGAGGTCTCTGTCTGACCCCGCGCTGCCGCCTTCAAAGAGGTCTTGCAGACTCGGCGTCAGCGTTTCAGCATCGGCGTACTTTAGAAAATAGAGTCTAATTTCTTCCTGTGTTTGTTCTTGGTCGAGTTCATTGATTACCTTCTCAATAATAGAGAAGTTGCGTGGATCCGAGGAAACGACAACGACGTTGATTCGGTCGTTATGGGAAACGTTGACGGTACCGACGATGCCTTGCGCCGTATCGATCCCCTGCTCGCGTTGATAGGTTCTCAATTTCGCACGATCCCAAGCGTCCATTCTACGTCGATTATCCGGGACATCACCGGTAAGGACTTCTTGGAGGGTCTGCGCGACATCTTCAGCGGTTGCGTATTTAAGGCGGAACGTGCGTATCTCGGTTTTTACGTTGGGTGCAATGTCGAGTTCCTTGATAATTTCTTGGAGAAAAACAAGGTTCGCCTCAGACGCTTTGAGCACAAGTGAATTTGAATTAACATCGGCAATGATCTTGATTCTGCCTTGAAGCACTTCATAACCGGTGCCATCGGCTTTCATCTGCTCTGCTGCGGCTCTTGCTTGTTCCGCATCTCCACCGAGCCGACCGCGTTGTCCTTTACGTTCTTCATCGCCTTCGCCCTCCTCTTGAAAAACGTTTGTGAGTGTCTGTGCCAACGGCTCGGCTTCAGCGTAAGTGAGAGGCACAATGAGAATCTTTAAAGGGAATCGTTCCCCTTCATCTGCAATCTGGAGAATAGAGACAATACGGCGTATATTAGAAGCAACATCAGTGATGACGAGAGCGTTTGTCGCGGAATCTGCGAAAATATTTGCCTGTTTATTGAGAAGCGGCTTCAGTCGTTCAACCTGCTCGGCAGCGACGACGGTATCTAATTGGATGATATATGTTTGGATTTCATCAGTCATGTCCACCCGTTCAGGGTTAGGTGGGATGCTTTTAACGATGCCTTTCGTTGCTACGGCACGTGCAAAGGTAGTGACTAAGAGGGTGCTATCTGTTTGAATGAGCGTGAGGTCATATTGGGTGAGGACGGTTTTTATTTTTTCAATGACTTCTTCAATCGTTACATTATTGAGGTTAATAAGTGAGAATCTTTTATCTTTAATGTCTTCTTCACTCGCAATGATAGTGAGATCAGCCTCCCGAGAGAGCCATTCAAACAGCCCTTTGAGTTCTTGGCTTGTAAAGTTAAAGTCGAAACGGATTGCGCGCCCTTGTTCGTCAGTTTCAGCGACACGCATTGTAGGCTGCTGTTCTTGCGCATAAAGTTCAGCAAGTCCAACGATAAGCAATCCCAAACAAAATAGCGAAATAAGCGAAAGCTTTCTTCCTTGCATAACATCTAATCCTTTAAGGGTTATCAGTTGTCGGGAATCGGTTAAAGCGTCGGGAATCGGAGTTCCCTCCTACACTGACAACTGATAACTGATAACTATTAAAATATTCGAGCGATGAGAAGCATGTCCACATTCAAATTTGACCCACCTTCAGAATTTCGGCCGCGTGCTGTTGCGCGCGCCCCTGTCTGTTTATCGGCGGAGATCCGTAAATCGCGCACCGTGAGCCATTTGGCACCAGTTTCGATGAGATGGTTTAAGTTGACGAGTTTCTCAAGATCGGTTTTGAATTTTATTTCAACTGTGTAATGTTCCGTCTGATACGTCAGGGGTGCCAGCGCGAGTTGCTTTAAAAGCGTTGCGCGTTGCTCCTGAATCTCCTCAATGTATTTAACAAGCGCATATTGGATTTCACCTATCTCTACAGAATCCTCTGAATACGCGATAATTTCCAAAAGCGCACTATCCCTTCGCAATTGGATTTCGATGGTAGCGGGCTTTGCACCGATACCGAAGATACCCGGTGTAGCCGGAGTTTCGACTCTGCGGATCTGCGTCTCAAAGAAGTCCTGTCTCGAATCTGCCGCACCGCGAAGTTGCCGTGTTACCATACTCCTGATAAACGCCGCGAGTTTGGCTCGAACAGTGATAGGTATGGCATCCGGAAGCGAGGAGAATTTCCACGGGGTAGCAGCGTCCATTGAATCAGTCGATTTTGCTTTATCTGTGGCCTCTGTTTCCTTTGCGTCGGATTCCGTTCCAGACTTTGAACTTTCTTTTTCACCTGGTTTCTCATCTGTATCAGATTCCGTTCCAGACAGCCAAGCATCCATTAGCATGTCGAAAGTTTCTTCTTCTGCCTGTTGCTCAGATGCCTCCGTAAGTTCTATTTCCTCCATCTCTACATGCTTCAGATAGAGATAGAGAACAAGGTTGCCTCGGTTCTGCGCTGTCAGTTTCTGTGTCTGTTTAGTGGTCACAGGTTTCGTGAGGAGTTGATAATTCTGTTGGATGCCAGCGCGTCTGACGAGCGCATCGATACGGGATCTGATAACGGTTTCCGGCAATTCAGTATCAAAAATTGTAGGTGCGGGTCTTGTGCCTGCCCGTGCAGATTGCGCGTTCGTACGTCCCTGCTGGTTCAGCACGAGTGCCAACCCGGTCTCTTCGTAAATCTCGGCTTCAATCGGTTTAAGCACTTCTGCGACATGCACCAAATTTTGAGTCTGCAATAGCTGCTCTCGTTTCGCCTGGGTGTCATGATTTACAAACAGACGATAAAAAGCGGGACCTCCCTGTATGGCGAGCAAGATTAAAAGCACGCCACCTAAGATACCAAGCAAAATTCGACTTCGTGGTGTTAATTGAAGATCCAGTTCCATTTTTTAATTTTTTAATTATTCCTTGCGGTTAAACAACGTGCGTTTGAACTTTAGCGTCCTTTTCTTAGACCCGCTCTCCATTTCATTTTTTTAATTATTCCTTGCGGTTAAACAATGTGCGTTTGAACTTTAGCGTCCTTTTCTTAGACCCGCTCTCCATTTCATTATGAGCTACGTACTTTGGATTATTTTTTTAATTATTCCACACTTGCGGCATCGATTTGTGGTTTGGGCAAGGGATAACGTTTTTTGGCGAATGCTTTCACAGCGGATGTTGTTAGATTGCACCGGACCTGCACTTGGAAAATCTGTTTTCTATCTTGGGCAATCGTTGTGACTTCACCCGGACGGACATTGGTAAACACACCAGAACGGTCAAGCGCGCCTAAGAGCGTATTAATGGCATTATGAGAAGCACTCTCTAAATTGAATGTAATGCGCGCTGTCGCTGGTTCGTGAAGGTTGGTAATATTAAAATTAGTCCATGCCACCTGCGTCCTATCGCCAAACATCTCGCTAAGGGCATGCAAAATGTCGAGTGGTGAAATGTGATGCGCTAACATGTCGGTGAGTGCCAACTCCTTCCCGAGTTGAATTTTCGCAGCAGACATCGGTTGTGCGTAATACGTGAGCTGCGCTTCTACTGCTTCGTTCCTGTGCTGTTGCGCACGTTGGAGCATGTAACCTCCAAAAAGAATACCACCAATTATCAAAACACTTAACCCAACAGCAGCAACAAGTTGACGCTGGCGTGTCGTCTGCGTAAGGGTCTCAACCGCCTCCTTCGGCAACAAGGAGACTGGAGCTGGCGACTTCAACGCATTGAGTCCTACACCTAACGGAACAGCAAAGGTATCCCCCCACTCATCGAGAATAGCTTCCACTCCTGGACGCGCAGAGCGGATGTCAATACCGGCATGTTGTTGAACGGCATGAAGTGGATTCCACAATTGTGTTGGGATATTGAGTTCTGCCTCACAAGTGGATGCGAGATCGGGAACACGCGCACCGCCACCACACAACCAGAGTTCAGTTTCTGTCTCTGGGAACGTAAGGCTCTGATATCCGTCAGTATTCTCCTCCGCTTCAAAATGTGTCGTAGCAGCAATAGAGCGTCGGAGTTCACTGATAAACTGGGTTGTCCAGGTATGTGCAGGCATTTCGCTTGCCGAGATGCGCCGTTTTTCCTCCGCTGCCGTTTCAATATCTATATTCAAAGTTCGACTCAGGTGTTCAGAGAGATGGTCACCACCGAAACGGAAGCTCCGTGAAAACCGGAGTGTCCCACCCTGCATATAACAGAAGTCTGCTTGTTCGGCACCGATGTCAACGATAAATGTAGGCTTTGTACATCCGCTGTTTGCCGCAACCTCTGCTATGGCTATCATTGAAGGTGTAACTGCCGATACGGAAACGCCAATCTGTTCAAGGATATCCAAATAGTTTGAAACCGACGTTCGCCGTGTGGATATCAATTCTACGGAAGAGGTCTCTGATGTCTGTTGTACATTGTGATACGTAAAGATAGCCTCTTCAACTCGAAAAGGGAGTTCGGCTTCGGCAGCGATTGCGACAATGCTTGCGAGTTGTTCATCCGTTGCAGCCGGCAAATTGGATAAGCGTTTGGTATTCACTAAGGACCGGGGAAGGGCAAGAACCACTTCTGTTTTACTTCGGTCGAATAACGAACGGATACCACCCTCCACCGGTAGATGTCCTAAAGCGTCCCAGAGGTGTTTCACCGATTCATATACCTGCAACCGATCATCTCTGTTTGGATATGTCACAACGCTTGCATTGGTAAGATGCACGGTCGTAGATGACTGTTCAAGTTGAACGATTTTCGCTGTGTTTGTGCCGAGGTCTATCGCCACAACTCGGTTTTTAGACATATTTTTCCGAACCTTCATCGTTAGGAGTGCGTGCGGTATTTACAAGCGTTCATATTCCCAAACCCAGTCGAGAATTAACCGAAAACCTGCCCGAAACATTGTCCCGTAAGCCTCTATAGGCTTGCGCAAGGAAGGCAGCCCAAGAGCCATAAATTAAAAATCTAATCCTGTTGCCAATACTGAACAATTATTTGGTCGCCTGTCCGATCTATGATGCCAACACAGGTCGAGACAGTTTTGCCAGCGATGTCAACGCCACTTGCTTCAATACGATACCCATGTGAACGATAAGTTACCCAATCGACAACCTCGCGGAACGTTGCAAAGTCGATTCCCTCTACTTGTGACAGTTGTGAGATGTTAGTGAACGGATTACCTTTTACCTCGTCTTCAGTAAAACTCTGGACCTGTGAGGTATCGGATGTATCCTGTTCCCGGCGAGCGACGATCGCCTCTGCCTTTTGTGGATCCATCCCGGGTAGTAGGGCTAATATCTCAGACGGTGCTGTGTTGATATTGATAAGTCCTTGTCGCGTCTCTCCCTCTTTTAGTGTTATTTTATCAACAATACCGATGAATTCCTGCTGAGTCAACATCTTTACCTCTTTGATTGCATCAATGTTCTGAAAAGGTCCTTGTCCCTCACGATGGCTGACAATGCGTTCAGCAATGCCTTGGTCGATACCTTCTAAGGACTCCAAAGTTTCGACATCAGCGGTATTGATATTAACTTTCCCACCTTCATCCGATATTTGCGATGCTCCTTGCTGTCCCGGAGCAAAAATCCCTTCCGAATCGTTGGTTTCCTCTTCTGTTTTCCCTTCATTTGCATCTTCCGTCGTCAATTGGTCCCGTATATTGTTGAAAAGTTCATCGGAAACAGCTTGGACATCCATGAGTGCCGAAAACTTGTCAAAATCACGTTGCTGGATGAGCGATTCCGCCTCAGCCTGTGTAAAAATAGGTTGGTTTTGTTGCGTTCTAATTTCCGTTAACTGATCCGCTTCCGCTGTGTTGACATCGACGAGCGCTTCCCCATTTGGATCCGTGCTCGCATCAACCGAATAGATAGTCGTCAAATCAACAAGTCCCGGCGGAGTGACTGATTGCGACGCAAGCCGCGTGTGGGAAACCTGCGGGTCAATGCTGACTGCTGATGGCTGGCTGTTAATGGCTGACTGCTGATCGCCATAGAGAAGTTCGGCTGTCATACCTTCGACCCGAGCAAGGTCTCGAACGGTGCGATACGGTTGCCCTTCCACAATTTTGTTGGCAAGATCTTCAGTGCCTGTATCGTCTGATGGCATCCCTGTCTGCATGAGCAAATTACTGATAAGCCCCACATCGGCGATATTGATATTAACCTTTGATGCCTCATCTACAACTGTCACTTGATAGTTTAAGAAATTGCCGATCTGAATCCCATCCTCAACCTGTCCTTGGATCGGTTCAGCCCAAGTTTCGCCGAGTGAGTCAAAAGGAGTTTGGTCACCACGCATGACGGCGAGTGTCCATTCGAAGCCTGCTCTTGCGGCGTAGTGAAACTTGGATCTGTCCAAGAAATTTCGTTGGGTTCGCTGCTCTATATGGATTGAATAGAGTAACTGTGCCGCAAGAATAGACAGAATCGTGAGTATCCAGAGCGTTGAGACGAGAGATAAACCCCTCTGTTCCTTGTAGAATGTACAGGAATTCCACTTTGTGCATTGCATCATCCATGAACTCTCCTAAGGTGCCCCAGCTGGCCCACCAGCGGCGGCACTTGCAGGAAGATATACCATCGTTGCCTGCGTCATACCTCGCGATTGTATTGTCGGCTGGTTCTGTGTTGTGTCTTGCGTTACATCAATGTTTGAGGGCATCTGTGCTTTGCCTTGGACGGTTATCAGAACTTGGACAGCACTCGGAACGCTTTCAGTATCGTCCCATGAGGCGCGCCACGCTTCTGCTTCTCTGTCGAAATATTGGAGATCAAAACTGACAAGTCCGGCAACAAGGGTTGCGATATTGACATAGATTGGCTCACCATTTTCATCCGTTTCTGGAACCTCACCGGTCTGTAAGAGAGCACCGATCACAACTTCAGGATCGAGTGCGGTCGTTGTAACCCGAAAGAGAGCAAATCCACCGCTCTGCGCATCAAGCGTGTCTTCCGTGAAGGACTCTTGGAAGTTAGACGAACCCAAAGTGGATTCACCGGGTAACGGTTCGGATCCAACAAAGTAAGCCACACGCTGCACGTCGCTTAAAAGTGGCAAAGGCGTTTGCGAGGCATTCTGAGATTGGAAACTCGCAAGTTGCTCTAAGAACGGATCTGGATCCGTCTTAACGAGCGTAACAAAACTGAGCATGTCCCTCTCGCCCAATTGGCTGGGTCCATCTTGTGTATAGAGAGCGAGTTCTGGATCCTGCAGTGAGATTCGCATGTTGCTGAGATCTGTCACAAGCCGATCCATGGCGACTCTACAACGCTGTGCTGCCAATATTTTCTCCTCCGTCTGATGGTAGGCATCAACGGCTGTTTTGAAGGCAAAATACGCTGACCCGCCGATGATGACAAGGATGCTTACTGCCATGAGCATCTCAACGAGTGTGAGTCCACTCTCAACTCTGATTCCCGACGCTTCTATAGGCGGGAACTCCGATTCCCGAAGAAAACTTTGGTTCATCAGACACCTCTTTACCGACTGCCGACTGCTGACTGCTGATCGCTATTTTGCGGCATTTGTCGATCTGCGATGTAGGTACTCATAGATATTGAGCGTTCCCTGTTTCTATGTATCCATGTGACGGTTACTTGAACCCGACGGATGTTTTCAACATCGTCAGAATCTACGTCCTCAACGACGGAACGCCAACGGTAGCGTGTATTTTCACCGAACTCGTCGGATTCGTCGCCAACATCTGGATACCCTTCCATCTCAATCTCAGCCATCCGATATTTCAGAAGATAGAGTGCGGTCGTACTGTTGTCTGAAAGCCCTTGGTTACGTGCAGCGGAAGCAAATGCTTGCAACAGTGCTGGCAGGACAGCCGCCAAGATCGCCAACGTCACAAGGACCTCAACGAGCGTAAAACCGTTTTTTAATTTTTCCTTGCGGTTCAATGATGTGGGTTTGAACTTTAGCATCCTTTTCTTAAATCCGCCCTCCACTACGTTATGGGCTACAGATTTTGTACTATGAGAACGTAAGGGAGTATAGGGAAACCGAATCTCAATAGTTATAGAATTGCGTCGAGGTTGGGTTACCCAATCCCTACAGATTTGTAGCATAACCTGTGAGAGAATCTTCAAGACGTTACTATTCGACCTTGTAGAGGTGACATCTCTATGGGACGGTTGCAAAGCCCAACATTTCGACCTCCTGAGCTGTGAGTTGTCGCGCACGGACACGTCCACTCGCGGCTTCAACAGTAACAGACATTATCTGGTTCCGTGAGTTCTGGAGGTATACGAAAGCATCCTCGGAGGTGGAAGTCGGCGAGAAATAGATGTACGCTACACCAGAATCGACCTGAACAGTCCTACCGTTGTGGTTGGTTACCATCGCCGCTAATGTTACATTCTGTTCCGTTGGGTAGGGCACCCCCAAGATACCGCTGGATCGCGACAAAGGCATCTGTGGAGCGGAGGTTCCTGTCGTAGGACGGGTTTGTAGTCCCGAATTCCTATTTATATTATTCTGTGCAGCCGCGACGACAGTAGAATTTTGAGCCGTCAGTGTCGACGTTAGCGGGTTACTGGGGTTGAACGTTTCACTGGAGGCAAGCCAATATCGATCGGTGTCAAAGTCAAAAACGACGAGGTGTGTCGTTTGATCCGTGACTGCCATGTCCCGGGCAAACGTGAGGAGGCTACGGAGCGTATAAGCGGATGCTTTTAAACGGCGCGTTGCCGCGAACCCTTTCAGTGTCGGCATAGAGATTACTGACAGTATACCGATGAGGGTCAAAACGATTAACAACTCCGTAATTGTGAAACCCCTCTGGAGTTGAAAGCTAGACACTATACGGAAATCGCGCCTAACTGTTGTTCGTAACATTGTTTAATAGGCTCCGGTGGTTTCATCAACCCAATTGGTGATGTCCGCGTCCAATTCAGTGCCGCCTACCTTTCCATCCTTACCCGTCGAATAGAGATCGTAGTCGTATCCGTAATGGGTACTGGGCTGGCGGTAGATATAGGGGTTACTCCATGGATCTACAAAATTGGGGGTGTCAACATAGGGACCATCCCAATTTGCGGGTGCAGGGCTCGGTGCCCGCCACAAGGCACTTAAGCCTTGTTCGGTTGTAGGATATTCACCGGTTGCGATTGCGTACTGTTCCAACGCGGTTTTGATACCGTTAATCTCTGTTTGCGCCTTAGCGACTTTCGCTTGCTGCGGGGCATTGATAACACGCGGTGCGATGAAAGCCGCCAAAATCCCTAAAATGACGATCACAATCGTCAATTCAATGAGTGTTAACCCGGATTGATCGGATTTAAGTCCAGCATACATTTATTTTTCTCCATTTTAGAGTTGTCAGTTGTCAGAAGATTGGTTTCCATCAGCAGTCAGGAATCAGCAAACGAATGTAACTTCCCAGAAAACCCACTTTGCTGACTGCTGATCGCCGATAGCCATTTAATTGCTTAATAATTGATTTGCCTCGAAAATCGGGAGGATCATCGCAACAGCGATAAACCCGATAACAAGTCCCATCAGTAAAATGACAAGAGGCCCGATGGAACCCGTTAAACGTTCAAGGCTCTTTTTTATTTCTAAATCGTAGTATTCTGATAGTTTGCTGAGCATGTGAACAGGTTCGCCGGATTCTTCACCAACAGCCACCATGTGGGTGACGAATTCAGGAAAATCCTTGCTCCTACCAAGCTCACGAGAGAGCGTGGAACCCTGTTCAACTTCCGTTTCTGCTGCTGCAATGACATTGCTGTATACCTTATTTCCGATAGTATTTTTTACGACTTGGAGAGCAGGCAGCATACGTACACCGTTCTCTAAAAGTGTTGCCATCGTTCGGGTGAAGCGGACAATGGCAAACGTGCTAAATATGGGGCCAATGAGGGGTAATTTCAATTTTAGACGGTCAAACCAGACCTGTCCCGTTTCACGACGTAGATACTGTTTCAAGCCTGCGATACCGACGATGACCGCGAGGAGTCCGAGCCACCAATAGGTTTGGAAGGCATCGGTAGCACCAATGAGAATTCGCGTCGGCAACGGCAATTCGACACCGAGATCGTTGAACATTGCGGTGAATTTCGGTATCACCAGAATCATGAGTACCGCAACAGCAGAAACACTCAGGGTCAACAAGATAACGGGATAAAAGAGTGCTGAGACGACATCGTTTTTGAGAAGTCTCTGACGTTCAGCAAATTCCGCGAGCCGTTCTAATACCAAGCCAAGGACACCACCACTCTCACCGGCTCTTACCATGTTGACATAAAGATCAGAAAATGCCTTCGGATGCTGGGTGAGCGCATCGTGAAAAGTCGCACCGTGCTCCACATCGTACTTCACTTGCGAGACAATACGATGAAGCGCAGGGTTTTGGATCTGTCCGAGTGTAACCTCCAGCGCGCGAGGTAAGGGAACGTGCGCGTTCACCAGCGTCGCTAATTGGTATGTAAAGAACTCAACATCGGCAGACTTGACACCACGTCTACCGATTTCAAACCAGCGACGGACATCAGCCGGTGCTACGTCCTCTGTCTCTTCAACAATGTCCGTGGGCCAATAACCCATCTGCCGTAAACGAGAGATGAGTTCGGCTTTGGAGTCGGCTTCTATTGTATTCGTAACGGTGCCACCACTATGGGTGAGTGCTTCATATCGGAATGTCGGCACAATCAACCCCTCCGCTACAATTTGGATCACACGTATATACTAAAACCGTTTTAGACTTCCCCATACCGTCGCGAGTTTTGCTTTAGGCGTTACCGATAATCCACTACTATCCGGGATACTGTTTCCAGTGATAACAACATTGTCGAATCTCGCTGTTTGATTCGAGAGTCCCAAACCGACTGCGCCACTTAGAAAGTCTCGGAATCCATCTAATCGCATTGGTCGAAATCTCAGATTTTCGTCAGGATGATGCTCTTCAATATGCTTCTTTCTAACAGCATCACGACCTATAAAAGTTTCACGGTCCGGGAGTTGTATAGGTCCGAGAGCATGCTTTCCATTAATCCAAAAATTTAAAATGTTCTCCTCAACACTTAATTTAAGGTTGGACCATTGCTTTAATTCCAAAAGTTGATGGGGTTTGGAACCGAAAAAGAAAAGTGGAGTGGGGTCTCGAAAATTACCAGCCGCACACAAAACTAAGGAAATGTTATTGGGAATTGGGTGATCGCCAATCGTACACCACACTGCCCAGTCTCCACTGATCCGAGCGGCAATAGCGATATTTCCAGGTCCCGGTTTTTTGAGCGGTTTGACATCAAATTCGATGGTGTAGTCGTGCCAGGTCTCGTCTCCGACTGTAAGCAAACGGGTCCAGCCATCAGGACTTACCGCATGAAGTTCCTCGTTAACGATCTTCCAGGAACCCGGGAGTGCATCGTTCATAAGCAATTCCTCCCACCCTTCTAAGTTCCGTTTATCAAAATCCTCCAGAAATGTTCCTGCCCATGCTGGGAGCGTAAAGAGTAAGATTGCGATTCCAATCACTGTCAACTTCATGGTAATTCTCCTTCGGTGGAGAAAGGTTTAAGGTTAGTTACACAACTTCCACAAAGTCAAATTCGTCTTCCTGTGTTAATCGGACGACCTCATCAACTGTTGTCAACCCAGCAGCGACCTTGCGCCAACCATCTTCACGTAAGCCTTTCATGCCCATTTGAACAGCGAGTCGGCGAATCTCACTTGTCGATGCTTGCTTGAGTGCCATTGATCGAATCTCATCCGTCATAAATAAAACTTCAAAGATGCCGATTCTACCTTTATAACCTCTCCCTCGGCACTCTTTACAGCCGACCGCCCGCGGGATCTTAAGATCATAAGGGATAGCGACATTACTACTGTTACCGTTGCCCATAAGCCCTGTGAGTTCATGCATTTCAGGTGCGTACATCTCACAACACGCCTTGCAAACACGGCGAGCAAGTCTTTGAGCGATGACCCCCTCTACCGTGGAGGCAACAAGATAGGGTTCAACGTTCATATCAATCAGACGCGTGATCGCGCCTGGAGCATCGTTCGTATGGAGCGTGCTAAAAACCAGATGCCCTGTTAGGGAGGTATGAATCGCCATCTCTGCGGTTTCGTAGTCACGAATCTCACCGACTAATACCTTATCCGGATCCTGTCGCAGGATGTGGCGGAGACCTTGGGCGAAGGTAAAGCCTATATCGGGATTAACTTGGATTTGGTTAATACCCTCTAATTCGTATTCAACTGGATCTTCAAGGGTTATGATTTTGACATCTGGTGAGTTAATCTCTTTCAAACACGCGTAAAGGGATGTAGTTTTTCCGCTACCCGTGGGTCCCGTCGCTAGGATGATGCCGTGGGGTTTACGAATCATACGTTGAAAGAGTTGGAGATTTTCCTCTGTTAACCCGAGTTCTTCAAGCCCGAAGTCGATAGACTGTCGGTCGAGGATACGGAGGACAACGCTTTCACCGTGCAGCGTCGCGACTGTTGGCACAGTAGAGACACGGAGGTCTATTTGTCGGTTACCAACACTACCAATTTGCCGACTGATTTTGCCGTCTTGTGGTCGTCTCCGTTCTGCGACATCCATTCCTGCCATAATTTTGATACGCGAAGTGATGGCAGATTGGAGATAGGCGGGGGGTTGTGGCTGATCCTCCAGCACGCCATCGACACGGAAACGGATTTTCAGTTGCGCGGGATAGGGTTCGATGTGGATATCACTTGCTCCCATCCGGACAGCATCGATAATCATCTGGTCAACAGCATGTATCACCGTTGGATCTTGACTGAGATCTTTCTCGTCAATTCCAAAGTCATCTATAGTCTCGCGTTCAAGAGTAGCAGTTGCACCAACGGGTCCCTTAATACCAGCACTGAGTAGACTTTCAGCAGTGCGTCCATAGAGACGGACGATTGCCTCGTCAATATCCGGTTCATCCGCAAGAATAGGTGTAATTTGGCAATTTGTGATGAGCTCAATCTCGTCAATGAGAACGACATCCAGAACATCCACCATCGCAACAGTGAGTTGATCACCCGTCAACGCAATAGGTACGATTTTATTTCGGTATGCGAACCCTGGTGAGACCTTTTCAAGCACATCAGGTTCAGGCATCATACCTTCTAATTGGATGAAGGAGGTTCCACATTCGACACTCTTTGTCGCGAGTGCAAGGAGATTGGAGGGGACGCCACGCTTAGAAAGCACAGCGGTTTCGGATGCGCCTGTCTGTTTTATCTCCGCAACAATGTCTGTATAATCCTGTTCGGAGATGAGAGATGCCTGTCGCATCACCTCAACAAGCGAATCCGTATTCAGTGTCTGTTGCATAGCGTAAAACTCTACCTGTCGGTGGGATCCCAGACCGCACGCGAGAAGTAGCCTCGTTATTTTTTTATAAACGTATCGTATAGTATCTGTTGTTGACAATTAAGACGCAAGAGATGGAGATAAGTTTAACAACTGCCTATGATAGTGAGTTCGTGGGCAGCCACAAGGGAAACCGTTAGGGCAGCCACAAGGATTGCCCCTACTATAACACTTTGTCCGAGCGGTTATTTAGCACCCTCAATTCGTCGAATTGCCTTTTTCGCTGCATCGCGAACGGCTTTGGAATTATCATCGAGTGCGTGTGTCAAGGCTGTCTTCACTTCAGGAGATGTTGCGCGCATTTCCCCTAATTCATCAGCAGCGTTGCGACGGACATCCTCGGCAGTATCACTGAGTGCTGCGAGAATCGGTTTCACGACCACTTCTCCAGATTTACCGTCATTTACAAGTTCTTCACCGATTCCGCCAAGTACATCAACGATGTGTCCACGCGTTACAGGCGACTGACTATTCATAAGCGTATCCGCCAACATCGGTGTGAGAGTCGCAGCGGCATCTTCACCCAATTCAATTAAGGCATCTTCGGCACTTGCACGCACTGCGTTAGAATCGTCAGACAGTGCCCCTATCAATGCTGTGAACGTTTCAGTAGAGGTGGCTCGTATATCAGACAACTCCTGTACTGCATTTGTTCGCACTTTCGTGGAGTCGTCATTCAGACTGGCAATTAAAGCATCTTGGATAGTATCGGTGGGTCGCCCTGTTTTCGCAAGAATTTCGCCGATCCGTCCTAAAACATCGACGACATTGTGGCGCGCGCTCGATGACCCTCTCATACGGACTTCAATGAGTGCTGGCACGACGACAGCAACCGATTCCGGGGATGTCGGACGAACATCATCCAACTCCTGAATTGCTTCGCGAAAAACATCATTTGAAGTGTCTTGAAGTGCTGTCGCTAAACCGATCGCAGCGGTATCATAATTATTGCCTGCTTTTCTCTCTTGTTCACCAATTTCACCTAACGCTTCAACAGCCTCTTCGCGGACGCGCCTATCCGGATCTCGAAGCATGGCGACGAGGGCAGGAGTGCCGGGATTCCCGATTTCTTCAAGGAAATCCACATACTCACGTCTCACATCATCAGATTCACCCGCCAAAGTTGGTACGATCTGTGCAAGCAATTCGGATTGCCATTTCGCTTGCAGCATTCTATGCTTCGCTTTGATCGCATCGAGTTCCGCAGTGAGTTGGGATAAACCATTATCTTCTGACTCAGCTGTTGCCTCGTGAAGTTGAACCATCTGGCTAATCCCTAAGCCGAGTAAAATACCAACAGCAGTTGCTATCATCCAAAACCATCGTCTTGCAGCTATACCAGCATTTGCGTTCATGATTCTCTCCTTCTCAATCAATTGCGTTTAATCAGACTGTTCCCACTGGACACCCATATTCCAAAGCAAATATGGAACCAGTTTTGCTAACATCTCAATAGGCGTCTCTTTTTCTGACAGCGTTGCTTCCAACAGAGCCGTTCCATCTTCGACAGAAAGCCAACTGAGGAATAGTGGTATCTCTTTTGAATCGACAATTAGTTTGTCAGCCGGTGGCGATCCGTTTTCCATTTCCAAAGCCCGCGCTAAATTGAGCTGGGCAAACGCAGTCGGTGTTTTTGGCAGTTGTTTTAGATAGGCAGGTTCCTTTTTCTGTTGAATCCCATCAATAAGCGTACAGACCTGATCCTCCGAGAAACCCAAGAGGAACAGTTCATGTATCTCACCGTAATAGATATTCGAGGCGAATCCTGATACTGTAGTCCCTTTGTAATCCGTTTGAGAAACAGAGGCATTTTGTAGGTTAGAAAGGGAATTGCCGACCTGATTCCACTTCATCCTGTTGCTGGGGCTGAAAATAATACCACCATTCGTTTCCACATCACCCGCATCAAGCGAGAAGGCACCATCTACTTCAACCTTAATGTCCCTTACGGCTTCCGGATCGAAACGCGTGAGGTCAGGAACCGACAAAGCAAGTTCGCCCGTCAACCCGGTCATAATATCCTCTTCCAAATCCAGGTTAAGGATCCCTTCTAAAAAAGAAATTGCCCTGTCAGTGTCACCCGTCGTGTCCTTATCCATCTCGGTGCGAGCCAACTCCCATACACCTTCCAAAAAGCCCGGTGCTACAGCAACGAACAGATCTTCTTCACCGGATACTGCGTTTAAAGTTTCGAGCTTTGCTCCCTCCCTCAAAAGTATCCCAATCTCGTTGTCGGGTGGAGCGTCCGGTTTAAATTGTATGGCTAATTGGAGGAGCGGTCCCGTTTCTAACAAATTAAGGTGTCCGAATAGAAGGGGAAAAATCGGTAACTGCGTCTCAACCCACACATCTAAGCGACTTAGCATCATAAAGACATAGTCTACGTGGGCAAAAACAATCACTTGTCCGGATCCCGTTTTTTCCAATGCCCTGTTAACTTCTTCGTTCTCTTGCATATCGGGTGTGTCTGTGCGGTAGACATCCAACAATTTTTCAAAACTGCCTTCACCCACGCCGAGCACAAAGAAGTCATCCACAAATCCATATTTATAAATCTCGTCATTGATTTTTAGTGTGTTGTAGCGAACCTGCTGATATACACCTGCATCCACGTGTAAGGTATTCGCATCACTCATCCCTAAAAGCCCTTCTACAATTTTGGTCATCTGCTGGAGTTTGTCGAGATTTCCGCCAGAGTGTATCACGAGTCCGAGTTGCACGAGGCCATCCTGTGCCTCATCGAACCACATTGCTAATGCTGTCCGGTAACCCACCGTCTCAATTAGGTCCAATGGGTTAGTCCCAAGCATTCCTTGTAACATCGCGATTCCTTGCTGCAGTTCCTGCCAACCTGACGCGTCTGGTAATAGCGTAAACACTTTCTCCCAATTTTCTGAAAGTTCAATCTCGCCGTAGACTTCATCTATATCTTGGAGTTTCAAATACAAAATGAGATCCTTTGGTATGAAGTCTTCCACTTTTGCAGCATGTGCCAAAGGAACCATTAGCATCAGTAGAATTACACAAGAGATTTTAGATGCTGATTGTAAGGAACACTTTAAAGGTGTTGCTACACGTTGAACGAGACATCGAAGATGTTTCCATGAAAATTTTGTTTTCATCATATATCTCCACCTCTAAGGAACGCGAATGTCATCAACGAGTGCTTGCACATCATCGGGTGGCGGGGGTGTCACGGCAGCTACAGTAATAGAGACAATGAAGTTTAGCACCATGCCAAGAGTTCCAATCCCTTCGGGCGAAATACCCCATAACCAATGCTCTGATGTGTTAAGCTCTGGATTGATAAACTTGAAAAAGATGATATACACCGCCGTAAATGTAATACCGACGATCATGCCACTGACGGCTCCTGCTTTGTTCATGCGTTTGGAGAAGATTCCCATCACAATTGCAGGGAAGAATGAACTCGCCGCAAGACCGAAGGCGAAGGCAACGACTTGTGCAACAAATCCGGGTGGGTTTATGCCGAAGTACCCAGCGATACAGACTGCTACACCCGCCGCAATTCGTGCGGCAGTTAATTCCTGCTTCTCCTGTAGCGTCGGCATCATCGTCCCTTTCAGAAGATCATGCGCAACCGCGGTCGAAATGACCAATAGCAGACCTGCCGCGGTCGAAAGTGCTGCTGCTAATCCCCCAGCCGCCACTAAACCGACAATCCAGTTCGGGAGTTTCGCAATCTCAGGGTTTGCCAGGACCATGATATCCCGATCAATTGTCAACTCATTCTGGATATCTGACTTTGGACCACGGTACTGGATCGCGCCATCACCGTTCAAGTCGTCGAACTTAATGAGTCCTGTTGCCTCCCAATTCTTAAACCAGTCTGGGGCGTCCTCATATTTGACATCTGTTAATTCACCGTTCTGTTCATAACTCACAGTATTGAGCAGGTTTGTGCGTGCAAATATAGCCACCGCCGGTGCAGTTGTATAGAGAAGTGCGATGAACAGCAGTGCCCACCCCGCAGAAATCCGTGCTTCAGATGCCTTTCGCACGGTGTAGAATCGGATAATCACGTGCGGAAGCCCTGCGGTTCCCAACATCAATGCCGCCGTGATGAAAAACACATCAATCGTGGCTTTATTGCCGTCTGTATAGCGATTAAACCCCAATTGTTCGTTCAGTCCGTTGAGCCGATCAAGGAGATAGAGTCCTGAACCATCCGTCACCTTCCCCATCAGCCCCATCTGAGGGACGGCATTGCCTGTAATGAGGATAGAGATGAAAATCGCAGGCACGAGATACGCGAAAATCAACACACAGTATTGGGCTACCTGCGTATAGGTAATGCCTTTCATCCCACCAAGGACGGCATAAAAGAACACAATCCCCATACCGATTAGCACGCCAGTCTCAACATTAACGCTCAAGAATCGGGAGAAGACGATGCCAACGCCGCGCATCTGCCCTGCGACGTATGTAAACGAGACAAAAATCGCACACACCACAGCGACAATTCGAGCCAATTGTGAGTAATATCGGTCACCGACGAAATCAGGGACGGTATACTTGCCGAATTTGCGAAGATAGGGAGCCAACAGCAAAGCGAGCAGGACGTACCCGCCTGTCCAACCGAGCAGATACACAGACCCATCGCGTCCCATGAACGAGATCATTCCCGCCATCGCAATAAACGAAGCCGCACTCATCCAATCCGCTGCCGTTGCCATGCCGTTCACAACCGGATGCACGTTGCTCCCAGCGACATAGAAATCGCCAGTCGAGCGTGCCTTGGACCAGAGAGCTACACCGATATACAACGCGAAAGAAAGCCCAACCATTACGAAAGTCCATGCTTGTACGTTCATATTTATTCTGTATCCTCCTCGTCTTCGCGTTGACTATATCTCTTCTCTAAACGATTCATCAACCATGCATAAACGAAGATGAGCTCAACGAAAATCCAGATGGATGCCTGTTGTGCAAAATAGAACCCCAAGGGACATCCGCCAATACGGATTTTGTCCAGTTGCTCTACGAATACAACCGAGCAGAGATATGAGGTGACAAACCAAATTCCCAATAAAATAGCGAGATATTGGAGATTTTTTCGCCAATACGTTCTATTTTTCGACGATGATTCCATAGGTTCTCTCCTCCGTTATATGGTTATCGGTTGTCAGTTTCAATTATCGGTTACAAGAGGTGCTGTTAAACAAATACCTCTGTAAGGGCAATGAATGTAATACAAGGAATGGATTTCGTCTATCCGTAGACGAAATCCCCTCGTCCCTACGAAGACCGAAAACTGAAAGAATTTCCGTAGAAAGCCCGTACTGAAAACCATTTCAAACTTGACGTGCATAGTAGCAAAGGGTTGAAACGCGGTCAATAATTCTTTGGGAACATCAAGCGTTCGACCTGTTCAATGAGAATGTGAAGGACTTTAATATGGATTTCCTGAATCCGATCCGCGGTGTCCCCTGGCGCAATCAGATAACTATCGCAATGTTGTTTGAGGCATCCACCCTCTCTACCCAACAATCCAAACACTTTCATCCCGCGAGATTTCGCTGCTATCGCTGCACGCACAACATTTTCAGAATTTCCGCTGGTGGAGAGGACTACAAGTAGATCCCCGGGGTGTCCAAGTGCCAACAGCGGGCGCGCGAAGATCTCTGCGAATTTAAAATCGTTCGCCGTGCAGGTGATGTGTCCCGCATCACTGAGTGCTATCGCAGGAAGCGGTTTTCGATCGTTCCGAAACTTACCTGTGCATTCCTCAGCAAAATGGATCGCATCGCACAAACTTCCGCCGTTTCCACAGGTAAAGACTCTACCTTCCCGTTCAAATACATCCCGTATTATTTCTGCTGTTGCCGCGATGGTCGCGATATTCTCAGAATTTCGGATGAACCGATCAAGGACATCTCGCGCTTCCAACAACGCATCGCAAATATTATGCCAAATATCCATAACATTTCTTCTCTTTTCGAGTGTAAGCGTTTTTCAGTCTGTTTCCAACTCGAAAGGGTAGCAATTTGCAATTGCCATTCTCCCATTGCAATGGTTGGACAAAAAAGCAGGGCAATTTCAAATGCCCTGCATACATTATTCTGCCTATAAAACAACCCTTGTATCGAGCGAGGGCGTAGATGCCTTAGTCCTGTTTGTGGCGTTTGGCTGATGGTGGAGATATATATTTCCAACCTTCTGCTTTGTTCTTTATATTTTCTGCTTTCAAATAATCGACAAGTTCCTGCATGGTTTTGAACCGGGAGGCAAACTCTGCTTTCATCCGATAGCACTCTTCAAGAACGGGGTCCATGGGTGGGTGTTGTTTCTCTTTCATTTGTATCTCCTCGATTAACTCTGCCGGAGTGCAGAGGATTATAGGCTGGTATCCAGTGGCTTGACAAATCTGATCAATATGCTGTCGCTTCGTCTCATTTACCAATCCCTCGCTAAAGCCCCTGCCTTCAGGTAGGGGATGTAAGCGACTCGGTATGTTCTGCGAAATTGTAACTTGACAGGCACCAGAAAATGTGGTATACTTTTAACATCAACGGGATAGGAGAACAACCACCCACTTCTCTGTGGGTGTCCTATCCGCCCAGTTGTTCGGGTAGCGTTGAGGTTGGTGAAGTCCAACAAATACCACATTCGCACCTATGAGTTTCGGGGTTATGATCCCCCGTCGTTTGTGATGAGTTGCATATCTGGTACAAGTCGGGTATAGTCACGTAACTCTACCCCACCAGAAAGTTTTAGCAACGTCTTATCAAAGTATCGGTATACCTTATGGGGTAACAGAGGTATTCCGTAGTCGTGCATTGGCTGGCACCGCGAGTGTTGTCTCGTGTCACAAGTTGAAAAACTTGGAACGGCGTATAGTCCGTAAGAGCGTACCCAGCAACTGAAACAGGATTGCCAAGCAAAGAAACCCCATGCTTTAGCTTGCGGGAGCAGTCATAATATGTTTATAGTTCCAAGAGGTTATACCATTTCTAAAAGTTTATATCGCATTAACTGCACCTCAAGGTCCTGACTCACAGTCTAGACGACAAGAATACACAAACTAAAAGTTTATGCTACAATTTCAATCAGAAATGGTATTACATCGTTGCTGGGACGCGCTACTAAGTAGCTAACGACTGTCGTTTCGATGTACACCTTAGGCTTTATTGCTTCATATTTTATCATAAGATGTTACTTATTTCAAATCGTTTTCCCATTAGATATACGGCATTGTTCTGTCAACTATTCCTAAATTCGGAAGATTTCTCCTAATTTCCCACCGAGCGCACGTCCCGCACCCAGTAGACACGCGATGAGGATGAACATGCCCACTACACCCAGTGCACTCGCCGTATATGGACCGTGGTCTGGACGCTGGGAGAGTGACCAAATCGCTTTCGTAATTGGGTAATACTTATCCTGCATTGCCAAGATTAAGCTATCACTGACTTCGAGCATAGAGAATGAGAACACGAGGATCGCACCGGCAAGAATATTCGCGATGACCAAAGGCAAAGTGATTTTATATAAAGTCCGAACAGGTGTTGCTCCCATATTTTGCGACGCTTCTTCGTAGGTCACACTCGTCTGCTGGAGCCCTGCGTAGATAGAACGCAGCATATATGGCAATCGTCGTACTGCGTAGCTAATAATCAGAAGGAACGTCGGATTTTTTCTCGGATCTATGACAGAAACGAGTCCATCTGGAAAATATCGCAGGAGAAGCGTTGTATCCGCGAAACTGCCCATATATCCGAATGCGATTGCAACTCCGGGTAATGCCAAGGGTAACATCGCCACTGCATCTAACAGATTCTGAAACGGGATACGTTTGCGGGTCAGGAGATATGACACCACAACTCCCACAACCAGTGCTAACAGTGTACTGAAAATGCTGTATTTCAAACTGTTGAGGATACTCGGTACCGTATCGGAATGCGTGAAGGTCTCAATATAATGTGCGAAGGTCCACGACTGGGGTAGCACACTTAATCGCCACTGGCTTGCATCCGGGGTCAAGGAGACAAGGATGACACTGATGTGTGGTAGCAACGCGCTAAACGTCAATCCACCGATAAAGAGATAGATGACACCCCGCATGCCCCAGTTTGTCTCCGTTTCTCGCGAAGTCACGTGTCCCCTGCCGAGCATCTCATAGTGCTTACTCCCTGTCCACCGCTTAGAAATATAAAAGGCGAGTGCTGTTAGGACGATAATTAGCACAACAAGAGCGTACCCCATCGGGTTCTGATTTGCCTCAGTCACTTGTCGGAAAATACGCACCGCGACGACTTCATTGTAATTAAAGATGAGAGGTGTACCGAGATCAGTAAACGCCCAGATAAAGACGAGGATTGCCCCGGCGAAATAACCCGGCATCATCAACGGCAGTGTTATCTGACGGAAGACCTGAAAGCGCGATGCCCCCATATTCTCCGCGGCTTCCTCTAAACTCGGATCGACATTTGCGAGTGCGGCGACGATGTTAAGATACATGATCGGATACAAGTGCAATGTTGATAACATCACCACACCCCAGAACCCACCACCGAACCAGTCGATAGGCTCCGCCAACTCCATCAAATTGAGTTTCTCGAGGAGCATATTGACGCTTCCGTATAATCCGAAGAATTGTTGCATCCCGATTGCGCCAACAAAAGGTGGCATAATCATTGGAATCAGGATGACAGCCCGTAGCATGTCGCGTCCTGGATACCGGTATCGTGTCAAAAAATAGGCGAGTGGAAGGCTGATGATGCTTGTCACCAGCGTCACCATCACACCGATTTTGAAACTATTGATAACGAGTTCCCGGATATTCGGATCGGTTACTATCAATTTGAAATATGTGAGATTGAAGCTGTTTTCAATCCAGAAGGCTTCCTTGAAAACATAGAGGAGTGGATAGATGAGAAAAACAGTAAAGAAGAGTATCGTCAGCCCGAAAATCAGTGTGATTGACGGGGTTAAATCGTATTGTCGTTTAATCTTGTCCATTAAAGAGAGACGTGTGTGTATGTTCTGTTCTGCCTCTGGGCGATCCAGCATCTTTTTCTCCAACTTATAGGTGTACTTTTTCGCTTGCAATCGAAAAAACGTGCAAACTACGCTTTAATTGTACCCGATACGCTGCCGAATTGCACCTGTTTTTTTGCCCAATGTGCATTCAGGGGCGGTTCAGAAAAGGAACATTTTGACATCGGGGCGACAGATGCCTTCACACGGAAAAAAACTGGCAATACCTATCCCCTTAAAATGTTACACTTGTGTAACATTTTGGGAAGGGTAAAGTCTGTTAGGGGGTTACAGTTACAGACCTCACACAACGAAAACCGATGACGATGAACGCGCTCGGTGGCTTGACGTCTCTGCGAGCGGCGACACGCGGAAGTCGAGCCATATCGAACCAGTTACCACCGCGCCAGACGCGGAAAACATCAATCTTAACATCTGTGAAGTTATTCAATATCCACTGAATCGTGTTTGCACCCGACAACGGATTGCGCGCAACACCCTCCTGTGGAAATGTAGAATAGAATTTACGATTGTATGCATCTAAACACCATTCGCTCACGTTACCCGCCATATCATACAACCCATACCCGTTTGCAGGATACCTCCCTACGGCAGTGGTATCTTTAACATTATTGCCGTAGTTCGCATCCCTCGGCGTTAGCGTGTTCCCATGCGGATACTTCTTATCAACTAAGCCCCCGCGCGCGGCGCGTTCCCATTCCGCCTCTGTCGGCAGACGCTTTCCTGCCCACTTCGAGTATGCCATCGCCGCATACCAACTCACACTATCAACCGGATGTTTGTCTTTACCTTTTGGGTAGTTATTCCCGTTCCAGTCCCAGAGATAACGTCCATTGTGAAATTTTCCGTCAATCCGCCACTTCTGCCAACGCGGGTTTTCAAGCACAAATTCTTTGAATTGCGCGTTCGTCACTTCCGTCTCATCCATATAGAACGCATCTACATAGACGGTGCGCACCGGCTTCTCATCGTCATCTGCTTCCGCATCGTTGCTGCCTATCCGAAACTCACCCTCGGGAATGAGCACCATACCTTTGGGGAGCGGTATTTCTTTTTCAGGAGGCGGTGTTGTTTCCCCTGACGATGTTATGTCATCTCGTTCGCAACCGCTGATAGCGAGGGTGAGTCCCCCGACGAGCATAATGACGCAATACCTTTCCAAAATACTCTTTAAGGACATTTTCAAGCCGCTATGGTGTTTTGTCATGAGAGAACACCTCCTTTGGCAGTATGATAACACAAATCACAATATTGCCGAATTATTTTTTGATCAGAGAATTCTTGTTGACCCCTGAGCACTATTTGTGCTATACTTTAGCAATATTCACAACACAGAATTGCAGAATTGTATGGCAACAGTCCGACTTGAAAATCTTACAAAACGGTTTGGCGACCTCATCGCACTCGACAACATCAACCTCGATATCCGAGACGAAGAATTCTTTGTGCTTCTCGGTCAGACGGGTGCAGGAAAAACGACGACACTTCGGTGTATTGCTGGGTTGGATAAACCCGAAGAAGGCACTATCTATCTTGACGACGTGAGTGTCAACGACAAAACGCCTGCCGAACGCGATGTTGCTTTCGTCTTCCAATCGCATATCCTCTATCCACACCTCAGCGTTTATGAGAACATGGCGTTCCCGCTGCATCCGAGAAAACTCTCCGAAGAAGAGATTGACCGACGCGTTAGAGATATTGCACAGATGCTGCATATCGAGCATCTGCTCCTGCGGACACCGAACCAGTTGAGCGGCGGTGAGACGCAACGGGTTGGACTCGGGCGCGCAATGGTCCGGCGTCCCCAAGTCTTCCTTATGGACGAGCCGATCTCCAATCTCGATGCGAAACTCCGGACCGAGATGCGAGCGGAAATCCGCTGGCGGCAACGTGAACTCGGCACAACGACCTTCTATGTGACGCACGATCAAATCGAAGCGATGTCAATGGCAGACAGGATCGCTGTCCTTGAGGCGGGTAGGATCCAGCAATTGGGGACACCTGCTGAGATTTATAATTATCCGACCAATCTATTCGTCGCTGGCTTCGTCGGTAATCCGAGTATGAATTGTATCCCCTGCGACATCTCCAGTACGAACGGCGAACTTCACCTGACGTTAGCAAGTCATCTCGGCGGGAACAATTCAGTCGCCATTCAGAACTCTAAAATCGCTAAAGTTGTAAATGACAGTCATCCAGACCGAGATCTTATCTTCGGCACGCACGCGGAGGATGTTCTCGTGAGTCATCAGTCGATACCGAATGCTTTTCAGGCTGAAGTCTATAGCAGTGAACCCCTCGGTGCGGAAACAATCGTCGAACTGACACTCGGAACGGATATATCAGGCGCGCATACGATTCTTAAAGCATGCACAGCACCCAACTTTGAAGCGGATATTGGACAGCACCTCTACGTCGCGTTCGTTCCAGAACGGATGCACTTTTTCGATAAAAATAGTGGTAAGGCTCTTTTTTAATTATTCCTTGAACAACAAATTAAAAAATGAACTGGCGACTTAGACTCTTTAATCTTATCCCAAATTTTCTAAAACGTGTCGGTTGCCAACTCTTACGCCGATTCGGATACGACCCCGATGCATGGTTAGAAAATTTTCTCAGCAAACACAAAGGAGACTCATAAGTGAAAGGCGGAGATATAATCATTGAATGTCTGAAAGCACAAGGCGTTTCAGCGGTTTTCGGGATGCCGGGCACCCAAAACATCCAAATCTACGATGCCCTCCTGCGAAGAGGCGAAGGCACAATCGATCACTACCTCGTCCGGCATGAATACGCCGCGACACAGATGGCAGACGGTTTCGCTCGCGCAACAGGTGAACCCGGTGTCGCTATCACCGTTCCGGGACCGGGTGCCAGCAACGCATCAACGGGGATTTTAGAGGCGTTCACCGATTGCGCACCTGTCCTGCTGATTACGGGGCAGAGCGATTCCAGCCTCTACAGCAAACATCCGAGCAAAATGTTCCACGGATTGGATCAGATGCAGTTTTTCGAGTCGATTACCAAATACTGCGCCATCGCACACACCGTCGCTGAGATTCCTGTCGTCATTGAAAACGCCTTTAAAGCGATGCGCAGCGGGAGACCCGGACCTACCATGCTGGAGTTCCCGATGGATGTCGTCACTGGAGATGGCGATGTCCGAATCCCATCGCGCGTCGAACGTACCGAATTACCGCCGCCTGACGATGGATCTCTGAGTACCGCAGTCGAAACAATCCGCAACGCCAAGATGCCACTGATTTTTGCTGGTTCCGCTGTCTTTCATTCAAACGCCCGAAACGAGTTACGGCTCCTCGCTGAGAAACTGAACGCTCCTGTTATTGTCACCCGTAATGCCAAAGGCGTTCTGTCGGAGGACCATCCGTTGGCACTCCAAATCTGCTACGGCTACCTCGGACGCGAGGCACTCGAACGTGCTGACTGCTTAATCGGCATCGGACCGCGGTTTACCTCTATTGATACCCGGAATTGGAGTCTGGAACTCCCGCAACCGTTCATCCAAATCGACGAAGATGCCGATGAGATTGGGCTTGAATATCCGTGTGATATAGGGGTCGTTGGCGATCTGAAACTGACGTTGCAGGCACTCATCGAGGACGTTGTGCCGGGTGAAAACGGATGGGATGAGACACTGGCACAACTCCGAACGGCGTTCGATGCACAGCCACCTTTGCCGGTCATTCACGAATTCCAGGACGTGCTCCCACGAGACACCATCTACGCCATTGATGTCCATGCACTCGGTTACGCCTCTTTCGCTGAATTTCCGATCTACGATCCGAGGACGTTCCTCTATCCGAATATCGGTGTCGCCTTAGGACATGCGTATCCTGCGGCTCTCGGTGCGAAAGTCGCCTATCCTGACAGACCGGTTATTTGCTTCAGTGGTGACGGCGGTTTCCTGATGGGAGCTGTGGAAATGGCGACCGCCATGAAATATGGTATCAACGTCGTGGCGATTGTGGTGAACGATGGGGCATTGTCAGCGATTAAGGGGTCCCAGCAGAAAGGGTGTGAAGGACGCACGATCGACACGGATCTGCTGAATCCGAATTTTGTCGAATTCGCACAGTCCTTCGGTGCGTATGCCGAGCGGGTTGAGGATCTGGGGGACTTCAAGGACACTTTGCGGGACGCACTCGCCGCAGAGAAACCCGCTCTCATTGAAGTGATGCTACAGGATCGGCAGGAGGATATCGTTGACGTCATCGGATGGTTGATGTCCGAACCGCTCCGAAAATCCGCTTTTTAATACTCATCACGGGTGTTCCAACCGGGATATTGCTCTTCTAACGCCTGAAGCGTTTGCGGTGTGTAGTATGGATGTCCAGCCGGTGGGAACCGAAAAACTTCACGCTCTGCGGCTGTCAGCGTGCCGATGAATTTTGAGAATGTCGGATTCCGACCTTTATCTGTGTAGTGCCGAAAGCCTTCCCAATAGTGGTCTGCCCGTCCTAAACCGAACCCCCATGTGAAGCGTTGTCCGTCTTCCCGCAGATAATCGCTTGCTGAATGCAATGTGTAGTTGTTGAAGATGCAGACAGTTCCGCCTTTACAAACAAGGGGTTCGTATTTAGAGGTATCCCGTCCGTATTCCTTAGCAAGGAGTCTCAGCGGTGCTTGGTCTGCGTCAACGTCTTCAAGGTGTACCCAAAAGCCGATTTGCCCGAATTCACGAGCATCCTCGGATTGTGGTAACAGTGAGTTGTTGCCGTTATCAATGTGCAAATTGCTTGGATCGCTATCGACACCCGGTCCTTTAAATCCGGGATAGCGTGCAATCATACATCCAGCACGGTAGTGAATCTGCTCGGTTTTCAGGAATTTGCGTGCGAATTCCCACGCATCATGGTCCACGATCGCACGTAATAACGCCATTTCAGCGGGCGGGAATTCGGTCAAAGTCGCTCTACCAGGGGGTGGATCATCCTTAACTTCTTCCCATGTCGGAAGGACGCGGCGTTGGGCAGCCTGCATCTCCGCGAGTTGTTCTCCTGAATAGTAGTCGGGGACAATTAAGTAGCCTTTCGTTAAGAGTTCATCAAGTTGGGCATCGGTAAACTTCTTCGGCATGTCAACCTCCAGTGGAGAAGTAGCGTGCGTTTGAACAGGGACAGGTTAAAAAATTTTTGCTGACGAACCTTGACAACCAAAATGAGTGGCAAAGCCCGTCAGCAAAATTGAGAGCTCCCCCAGACGGACTCGAACCGCCGACACGATGGTTAACAGCCATCTGCTCTACCGACTGAGCTATGGGGGAATATTAAAGTAATTATACACTATTTCATTCGCGATTGCAAATTAAAACTCACTTTCCTAAAGAATTTTCAGAAAAAGTGTTTTTGCCACAAATGAACAGACTGATGTTAATTATACACCCTCTTACTCGCGATTGCAAATTGACCTTACTATCGTATTTAACACCCACATGTGACTTCCGTTCCGGGAACACCTTGCTCACCATTTGTTTCATAGCCATCGCGCTTCCACCAATCTAAACCGCCCATCAATTCCTTAACCTGAAACCCTAATTTTGCCATATTCAGAGCACCTTTGGTGGAAGCATTACAACCGATACCATCACAATACGTCACATACACCTTAGATGTATCGAGTTCACGTGTTGTCGCCTCAGACATTGTGCGATGCGGGATATTTATTGATGTTGGTATATGTTCACGCGCATACGCTTCTGGCGAACGTGCATCTATGACGACAATGGGTTCACCGTTATTGAGTGCCTCAAAGAGATCCCAAGAATCCGTTTCGTAATTGAGTTTCGCTTGATAAAATTCAATGTGATCCATAACTTTGTAACTATTCTTCCTTTCTAAAAATCTCCGTTTTCAATCAAGAGGGTTCTCCAATCCTGAAAATCCTGATTCAGACAATCGGCGTTTCTCCTTCGACTCTTACTCCACAGAAAACACCTCAATGTTCCTCGTGTTAATCCATCTTGCAACCACACTTTTGCCCGGAATCATCACACCTTCATATTCAAACGGGTTCGTCCCGAAATTCGCGAACAGTTCAACAACGTCTCCGAACTCGGTGCGTTGGACCTGACGGTTATCGCTCAACCACTCAAAATCGGTCATCGTCTGACCGCCGATTTCTCTATGTAGAGGCGAAAAGAACGCGTAGTGTCGTTGTATCCACGCTTTATGCTTTGTAAACTCCGCCATATTCAGATGGTATAACGGTGGAACATTGTAAAGCAATTCCAACAGTGCTAACGTCCCGATTGCATTCTCAAATTTGAGGCTTCCAGACCCCCAATGATTGGTCGTGATTACCGAGTCGTGGAACACAATCTGGTATAGCGGTAACCGAAAACGCGGATCGTAATAGAGATACAGGTAGTTCGGTTTGAGGGGCACCTGCTTTATGTGGATCGCTGGAGCTTCGGGGGGCCAGTACCCTCCTACATAGTAAGACGAGGTTTTTTCCTTCATGTCTGGATCGCCCCATCCGATGACAGGTAGCGTCATTCCGTGTGCAAAGTGGAGCGTCGCCGCAGAATACGCCGCACCCCCTTCCGAACCGACAACCATCTTGTGTGTATCCCGAATCCACGCAATACGCGCGAGTCGTGCGTTCATACCATCTAACTGTGTCGCAGGATGGGATGGCGAATAATCGTCGAAGAGTTCACCGTAAGCATCGCAGTCGATGAACCACGTATTGAAGTCCGTTGACATCTGTGCAACGATACCGTTGACGCGATCTTCGACATACGGTTGCGCGACGATAGGACTTAAATGATACCCCTTCTTTTTAAACCCGCGATTCTTCGTACCATCTGCGTTGACAATCGCACCGATCTCATAAAGCGATAGGTCGAACTGAGCGGTCTCCCACGTATCCTTTTCATTCGGATGATGGATACTATGGTAAGAATCGTAGGGTCCGACCAGATAGCCGAGTTCTCTCGCCTTCGCGACAGCAGTCGGATGCCGAAATCCGTCCTGCCATGAATCAGCACCGAGCCAGAGTCTATCCAACCCGCTTTCGGCAAACCGTTCCAGTAGTTTTACAGAGAGACCATCCCCCCACTCATCTGGATGTCGTAGTGTGTCAGGGAACGCCGTGTAAAGTAGCAGACAGTTGCGTCGGTAGATTTCTGGAAGAGAGAGTGTGGATACATCCCGCGAAACCAACGTTTCTGTTTCTGGTACGAGAGGGATACCCGTCCATGCAGGAGCATCATAAAAATCAGGTTTCTCAAGTTGTTCACTTAAGGCACGGCTCACAACACGGCGGCTGTAATTAGAGGAATAACCAACCTGTGCCATGTCTTGGACAACTTCTTGTGCGTCTGTGTTCAGTTGTGAAAAGATATATTTCTCGACCGTTCCAATTGTATTTCCATCGCCACTCAGTCTTGTAGCAAACGCCTTCCAATCGGTTACATCGTATTCACTGAGGAGTTTGCCGCCCCAGAGATAGACATGCGCCGCACCGAGCAATTTTTCCGCTTCCGGGATCCTTTCGATCTTCTCAGCAAACGAAACAAATTCACCGTTCTCAATCAACCACTGCCGATACTGCTTTGCAGGTTCCACCGGTGATGCCGAACCGAGTGAGAGACGCATACCATACCTTTTCCGTTCCCAATTCGGCGTAAAGGCGTGCGATACCCGCATACCCAAGTCCGACGTTTCCGTCTCACGAAATAAAATTTTATTGTTGAAGGGGTTCGTCAGAATATAGGTAAGTGTTCTCTCACCAAGATCCAACCCCCAAAACGGCATTGAGAGACCCGCCGTTGTGTTTATCGGTCCTCGGTCGCACAAAAAGTCGCGCCATGTGATGTCATCTTTCGGGACGTAACTCCCCTCAAAAAAGGGAAAAATATAGCCGTGGATGGATTCAGTATTTTCAATAAGGGGCCACGTGAAATTCTGCGCGGTGTCTGCGCGGACTTCTTGAATGAATTCAATCGTTAGTGAGTCCTTTAGCGATTCAACGTGAACGGTAAGGGAGCGTTCCGGCAGTTTCCAACTCACACCGTTGTCTTCATCAGAAAAATCTGTTACAGCACCCAATCCCGTCTGACCCAATGAAGCCCGAACCGTTATGTCCGAATCTGCAGGATAGAGGTTCATGGCAAGCGACTGCGGAAAGATTTCAACGTCCCAAACATCGTTGCTGAAACGAATGCTTTTAGGTGTATCACTCATACCGATAGAAGTCAGCAGAAACATTCCTAAAGATAGAATGGAAAATCGCAATTTGAACAATGGCGTTTACCTTGACAATTCTTCCCACAATGCCCGATAAAAATTCATCACGCGGATAGGATCGGAGCTTCCTGCGATTTCTGCCAAACAGTAGCCCGAATATCCAGATTCCTTCAGCAACGTAAAGAGTTCCCGCCAGGGGTACTCGCGCCGATGCAACTCCGTGATATGCACCAAGCCGATTCTGCCTCTGGCATAGTTGAAGTTGTTCAGAATAGAGCCGTCTTCTACTTCACCGAAATTAGAATTCCAGCAGACGTAGACGTTATCGTGGTCGGCGACATCAATAATCGTGCGGATATGGGGAAGTTCAGAGGTGCCGCCGCCGTGGACTTCTAACCGAATCTGCACACCGAGATTCGCGGCAAATTCGCCACACTCGCGCAATGATAACCCAATCTGTTCCAACGTCTTTTCGACGGGAACTTCGTTGGGGAGTCCGTTCGGACGCACCTTTACGCCCGGTGCTCCGACATCCGCGGCGAGTTGAGAATACGCCTTCGTTCCTGCGATATTCCGACGGACCACTGCCTGGTCTGTGGCATGATAGTCAAATGCGGAACCCAAACCGGCGATCTCTATCGGAGAGTCAGCGAACTGTTGTTTTACCGCCGCCCGTTCACTTGCGGAAAGGTCGACTTCCACACCGTGGGCATGTGTCGTCCGCAATTCCACGCCTGAGAATCCTGTTTCTACACAATTTTCGATGATTGTAGGGACATCCCAATCTTTTGCCATATTATATGTAACTAAACCAAGTTTCATAAAATCTCCTTATTCAAAAAGTTGTGCCACTTGACACGAGAAACCTTCCACGACATCCTGACCGTCAAGGGTATCTTCGCGTGTAAGTAGCTTGATGTCTGTTTCCGAACGATAGACCGTTACTGTTTTGGATCCGGGTTCAATCACCCAAACTATCTGTGTTCCCGCCTCGAGATAGGCGAATGCCTTTTCAATGACGCGCCGGAAAGCATCTGATGGGGACACGACCTCAATCGCGAGGTCTGGCGGCACTGGGAATGCCTTGCTCAGGTCATCAGGCAAGTGTGCTGTTGAAAGGAAAGCGATATCTGGTTTCAGAACGCGCTCGCCAACCTGGAAACCTGTATCTGGGGTAACCACCTCGCCGAGTTCGTTCTCGCGCACGTATAAACCCAAGTGTAGAAAAACCCTCGCGCTGACGATTCCGTGTTCCGCAGACGCAGCTGGCATCAGTATCAATTCTCCTTTTACATATTCGTAGCCCTCTAAATCACTCTCAAGAAATTCCGCAAGCGTCATCTTACTGTGTTCAGGCAGGGGCATTTCTTGTTTGAATTCACGGGTGTTTTGTGGATCCATCTCCTATCCCTCCATAATTATTATATCTATTCAAAAAGTTCTGCGACTTGACACGAAAACCCTTCCACGACATCCTCACCGCTGAGGGTATCGTCAATCGTAAATGTTTTGATGTTTGTTTGTGAGCGATACACGGTTACCGTCTTCCCTACAGGTTCAATCACCCAGACGAGTCGTGTGCCAGTGTTGAGATAGGCAAGTGCTTTTTCGACAACACGATATTGAATATCTGTTGGTGAGACAACTTCAACCGCCATATCCGGTGGGATCGAAAATACTTTACGCCTATCGTCAGGTAATCTCGCCGATAAAACAAACGCAATATCGGGTTTAACCAACCGGTCCCTCAGTTTAAAGTCTGTACCCGCAGGATATAAACGGCCGAGCTGATTCTCACGAATGTGAATCCCTAAAAGTAAGCTAAGACTCATACTGATATCACCGTGCTCCATTGTTGCTGGAGCCATGGGTACTAACTCTCCCTTTACGTATTCATATCCCTCCAGGTCGGATTGACAAAATTCATCCAGCGTCATATCGGTTTTTATGGGAGCGAGGGACAGCGCCGATTGTTCATAACCGTTTTTCGGAATATCCATCAGAATTCCTCCTTTTTTGATGCCTACTGTTTTCAATTGTATTATACCGAATTTTTTGCTACAATGTTCCTCAAACTCATAAGTATGGAGAACACCACCATGGCATACGCACTCGAAGATGAATTCGGTGACATCATCGGCAAAGCCCGACGCGGGCAAAACTTGTCTCCAAGCGAAATCGCGACTGCGGCAGGTATTACAGAGACAGAACTCGCTCGTATGGAACAGTATACCTTAAAACCGACAGAAACGCAAGTCCTTCGACTCGCAGAATTCCTAAATTTAGACGGCACCAAACTGCTCGATATTGCGACAGAACAGTGGGAACCCGAACCGCCGCAACAGGTGAGCGATTCAGCCCTTGAAGTTATCACAATTAGCGCACCGGTCGGAGGCTGGCCCGTCAATGCCTATCTCCTCATCTGCCAAGCAACCAATGACACTGCAATTATTGACACCGCTGCGCATCCAGACCTTATCTTGGAACAGTTAGGTGCTCACAACGTGAATCCCACAGCGATCCTTCTGACACACGCCCACAGCGACCACACCGATGGGTTGCCAAAGATCCAAACCGCGACTGGATGTGAAACTTACATCCATACGAATGAACCGAAGCCGCAGAGTGAAACGAGATTACGTGAGGTAGCGCACGGAGATACCCTCACCGTCGGTCAACTCACAGTAACCGTCGTCAATACACCCGGACACACGCCCGGCGGATGTAGTTTCATCGCACAGAATGTAGCGTTCGTCGGCGATGCGATCTTCGCTGGCTCAGTTGGCGGTCCTAACATCTCCCTTCAGGATGAAATTGACAGCGTTCGAGACAACCTGTTGTCACTGTCGGACACGGTTAGACTCTTTCCGGGGCACGGTCCTTCCACTACTGTGGGTGAAGAGAAATTACACAACCCATTTTTCTAATTTTTTAATTTTTTAACTATTAAATATGAGTTGCTGTGGACGTTGTCCTCGTAACCTGAAATCGTTAAGAAACCATTCATAATCTAAAGTAGATTTCTTAACAATTTTAGATCGGGGTTGACAACGGAAACCCCGCCCAGACATAATCGGTAAAAAATACGGAAGGTTTTAACCTTGCTCTCGTATCTTCTCCAGCGCTTCCTCTCGATCGGTCTATCCCTCTTGGCGGTATCGCTTTTTGTGTTCTTGATGGTGCATCTCATCCCCGGCGATGCCGCCGTCGCTATTCTGGGGGAACGCGCGACCGAAAAGGCGCTCACCGAACTTCGAGAAGAGATGGGGCTTGATAAGCCTTTGTATCACCAATACGCCAAATTCTTGTGGGATGTCGCACACCTTGACTTCGGACGCTCCTTCAAAACAAAGCAACCCGTCATTGAAGAAATCAAACGGTATTTCCCGGCAACGGCTGAATTGACGCTTGCGGCAATGGCATTTTCGATCCTGTTCGGTATTGCGGCAGGCATCATTGCGGCGATCTATCGGGGAACGTTTTTAGACTATTTCTCTATGTCAATCTCCCTCGCTGGTATCTCTATGCCAATCTTCTGGTTGGGATTGATGCTCATCCTGCTTTTCTCTTATTTTTTACCTATACTACCGAGCACAGGACGATTGGATGTCATATTAGATTTAGATGTCCAATCTCGCACAGGTTTTTATCTCATAGATACCCTGCTTACAGGTAACTTCACCACCTTTCGGAATGCCGTAGCGCACCTCATCCTCCCCGCGATAACGTTAGGCACGATTCCCTTAGCAATTATCGCTCGCATGACCCGATCCAGCCTCCTTGAAGTGCTAAACCAACCATACATTACAACCGCTTATGCGAAAGGTCTACCACAGTGGAAGGTTATCAGTAAGCATGCAATGAAAAACAGTATGGTACCCGTACTGACGATTATAGGTCTGGAATTCGGTTATCTATTAGGTGGCGCGATCTTAACCGAGCACATCTTCTCCTGGCCCGGACTCGGTTCATGGTTACGTGCCGCTGTTGAGGCTCGTGACGTGCGCGCTGTGCAAGGCGGTGTGCTTTTCGTCGCATCGGTTTTCATGCTCGTCAATCTTATCGTGGATCTACTCTATGCATACTTTGACCCACGTATTCGAGTAGGAGACGAAGCCGCATGAGGAACGCAACAACCGGCACCAGTCAACAATACGTCTTTCGGAAACTCTTAAGACACCGTTCCGCCACTATTGGGGCATCTATTATACTGTTCTTCGTTGTCGTCGCCATTTTCGCACCGCTTATCGCAACACACGATCCGAGGCATGCCAACATTGTTGAACGTCTCAAAGGCTGGTCGGGTACATACTACCTCGGCACCGACGGCGTCGGACGCGACATCTTCAGCAGGGTTGTCTATGGAACGCGTATATCTCTGAAGGTTGGACTGATCGCCATGTCATTTTCCATAGGATTCGGTGTCCTCTTCGGAGCAATCGCCGGTTATTACGGTGGAAGGCTCGACAATCTAATCATGCGCGTGATGGACATGATGCTTGCCATGCCGAGTATCCTTCTCGCGATGGTCATTGTCACCATTTTGGGGCAGAGCCTTACGAATGCGATTATCGCCGTCTCTATTGTCTATATTCCGCAATACGCCCGGATTCTGCGTGCCGCTGTCCTGAAAGTCCGTGAGTTAGATTACGTCGTCGCCGCGAAGGTCATCGGTGCCAGCGACAGTCGCATTCTTCTCACTACCGTTCTCCCGAACTGTATCGCGCCGTTGATTGTCCAAGCGACCTTAGGTATCGGTGCCGCCATTTTAGATGCCGCTGGATTGAGTTTCCTCGGACTCGGTGCTGAGATTGGCGAACCCGAATGGGGCGCGATGCTCAATGAGAACCGCAAGTTCATCCGACGCGCGCCCTTAGCCGTTACTGCTCCCGGTATCGCTATTTTCCTCATCGTCTTGGGGTTCAATCTCCTCGGGGACGCACTCCGAGATGCCCTTGATCCACAGATTGATTGAGGTTTAACCCTATAAACACAAGCAGACAAACGGCGAACGATAACATTTTTTTGACACGTGCTGCTTTTTATGGTATAATTCAATGCAAATTTAACCCAGCGAGGTCTTTAATATCTGATGGAGTCCGATTTAAAAGGTCGATTTCTGAAAATGAGTCTCAATATCACGAGATTGCACTTAACATGGAGTACCCGCCGGCTGTGTTTCCCACTCAATTCGGGAAACCTACAATCCACGTCTTACATATTTCTCACACTCATGAGTGTCCTACTTTATCTCTGCACCAGCACTGCTGAAGCCGCAACGCGAGAGTACTGGGTCGCCGCTGAGAAAGTCGAATGGAACTACGCCCCAAGCGGACAAAACCTCATCAGACCAGCGATGGGATTGGGCGTTTGGGGGAAAGCACTCCTGTATGAAAAATATCGTTACATCCAATACACAGATGACACCTACACAACACAGGTCGAACAACCCGTGTGGATGGGCATCCTCGGGCCACAACTACATGCTGTCGAAGGCGATAGCGTCCGTGTGCATTTTCTCAATCGCGCCGAAAAACCGCTCAGCATTCACGTGCACGGATTACAATACGATGAAGCAAACGAAGGAGCAGATATGAAAGGTTCCGGTGCCGCTGTACCACCAGGCGGTAAATTTACCTATCACTGGGAAGCAGATAGCGATGCCGCTCCGGGTCCGAACGATCCGTCCTCTATCGTCTGGCTTTACCACTCACATGTCGATGCCGTCACGGAAGTCTACGACGGTTTGATTGGCACCATTGTTGTCACGAAAAAAGGGATGGAACGCGCCGCGAATGACCCACGTCCCAAAGATATTGACAAAGCATTCACGACCCTGTTTCTCGTCTTCAATGAAAATGACCGCAAAATCGTCGAAAGTGGCAAAAGCGCAGAATATGACTCTCCTGAGGAGGCCGAAGAGGGAAACCTTAAACATGCCATTAACGGTTATATCTTTGGCAATCTGCAAGGATTGGAAGTTGAACAAAATGACCGAGTCCGCTGGTATCTCATCGGGTTAGGCACTGAAGTCGATATGCACACCGCACATTGGCACGGTCAGACGGTGCTAAACGCAGGGAAACGTACTGACGTGGTAGAACTACTCCCCGGCTCTATGGTTACGGTGGATATGACGGCGAAAACTCCCGGCAACTGGCTCTATCACTGCCATGTTGCCGATCATATTACGGCAGGTATGAACACGCGCTGGCGCGTGGTACCTAAGCCTTGAGAAACGCGCATCGAGCGTCTATCCAAAAACTTTGAACCTTTCGCAATTAAATCTGACTAAATTCATACCAGATTTGATTCAGACGTATAGTCTATTAATTACCTTAAGGAGCCCTAATGTTTAACAACCGATTCAGTTTTTTCAGTTACTATTCACTGATTTTGCTCTTATTCACCCTCATCGGGACGGTTCATGCTGAAACGTTAACCATCTACTCTGGACGAAGTAAAAGCCTCGTTGAACCCATTATCGAGCAATTTGAAGAGAAGAGTGGTATCCAAGTAGAAGTGAGTTATGGTGGAACAACCCAACTCGCCGCCGCGATTTTGACTGAAGGCGACAAAAGCCCTGCCGCCCTCTTTTGGGCACAGGACGCTGGTGCCCTCGGTGCTGTTAGTAAAAAAGCGATGTTCGATAAATTGCCAGAATCCATCCTCACACAGGTCCCTTCAGGATTTCGTGATGCCGAAGGCTTCTGGATAGCAACAAGCGGTAGAGCACGTGTACTGGCATATTCCCCAGAACGCGTTAAGATGGAAGAATTCCCCGAAAGCATCTTCGATTTAACACAACCGATGTGGAAAGACAGAGTCGGTTGGGCGCCGACGAATGCGTCCTTCCAAGCGTTCGTTACATCTCTACGCGTGCAAGTAGGCGAAGAACGAACGGAAGAATGGCTACGCGGTATGAAAGCAAATGGCGTGAAAAGATATGCGAAGAATACACCCATCATAGAAGCACTCGCTGCCGGAGAAATTGATGTCGGTTTGCCGAACCACTACTACCTCCTTCGTTTCAAAAGCAAGGACTCCGGTTATCCCGTAGAACAGACCTTCTTTAAGGCGAGTGATCCGGGAAATCTCGTTAATATTGCTGGTATCGGATTATTGAAGAGCAGCAAAAATAAAGAAGCCGCACTGAAATTTGTGGAATTTCTGCTATCCCATAAAGCACAGCAATACTTCACCAACGATGTCTTTGAATATCCCGCTATTGAGGGTGTAACGCCGCACGCGAAACTGCTGCCCCTCTCTGAACTACTTCAATTAGCACCGACATTCAATCTCAATGACATGAACGATCTCGACGGTACAGTCAAATTGTTAAGAGATGCCGAGATCCTATAAATACAGCAACCTGTCGGCAGTTGAGGTAACTGGTATTGAATGGCAAAACCAAAAATAGTAAGTGTAAACCACTATCTCCTCATACCGGCAGTTGTGGTAGGTGCTGGCGGGCTGATTCCGCTGGTTTATCTGCTCGTTAAAGCGTTGTCCGCGGAAGGCGCTGCCCTTGTGCAAATTGTCTTCCGCTGGCGAAATGCGAGGCTCTTCTTTAATACACTCCTGCTGACCGCTGGTGTTCTCGCGTTAGACTTACTTTTGGCAACCCCTGCGGCATGGTTAACAACCCGAGTAAATCTGAAGGGGAAACGTATCTTCACGGTGCTCTGCGCGTTACCGCTCGCTATCCCAGGTTATGTGATGGCGTACGCCTTGCTGGCACTCGGTGGAAATATGGGTATCGTTGCCCAGTTTTTCGGAAAAAGCATCCCGCGCCTCAGTGGTTACTGGGGAGCACTTCTCGCACTCAGCGCATATACAAGTCCGTATCTCTTTCTGAATCTGCGTACCGCACTCTTAGGACTCGATCCAAGCCTTGAAGAATCTGCTCGAAGTCTCGGCTATCGATATCGCGAAGCCTTTTTCCACATTATCCTTCCGCAACTGCGCCCCGCTTTTTATGCGAGCGGCTTACTCATTAGTTTACACGTCCTTGGGGACTTCGGTGTTGTGTCATTGATGCGTTATGAGACCTTTAGTTACGCACTTTACACAGAGTATACACTCTCTTTCGAGCACATCTATGCGGCGTGGCTTGCGCTCATGCTTCTTGTATTTACCGGATGTCTGCTCTATCTTGAGGCAAAATTGCTAAATCGGGTGACGCTCCATCGAGCCGGAAGTGGGATCTCTCGTCAACTATCGCAGATCCCACTCGGTCCGTGGCGAGTCCCCGCTTACCTGTACCTCAATGTGCTTGCATTCACGACTGTCGTCGTCCCCGCGGGCGCCGTACTCCTCTGGATGTTCAGAGGATTCGATGCCGCCGTGTTGGGAGGGCTTATGGATGCCCTCGTCGGTTCACTGTCGATTGCGATACCCGCGGGAGTGCTGTGTGCGTTTCTGGCGGTGCCGTTTGCCTATGTAGGTGTCCGACATCCATCGCGCCTGTCAGACATGTTAGGGCGTGTTGCTTATATTGTTTATGCGATACCACCACTCGCCTTCGCGCTGTCGCTCATTTTTTTCGTTTTAAACACGGTATCTTTCATCTACAAAACGTTACCCGTGTTAATTTACGCGTGTACCCTACATTTTCTCGCAGAAGCCATCGGACCTGTGCGGAGTTCGCTCTATCAAGCTTCGCCCAATTTAGAAGAAGCCGCTCGATCGCTCGGATATTCACGGATACAAGCATTTTTCAGAGCACTTCTCCCAATTCTTACACGTGGCATGCTGACTGCCATAGCACTCGTTTTCCTCGCGACGATGAAAGAATTACCGCTTACCTTTCTTTTATCGCCAGCTGGATATGAAACCCTCGCGCTCAACGTCTGGAGTTACACATCAGAGGCGATGTTCGCCGAAGCGGCGCCTTACGCGCTCGCGATTCTGGTTTTTTCAGGGATATTCGTTGGTGTCCTGATTCGCCATGAGGCACAAGCACAAGAATAGTTATTATTAAAACAACAGGAGAAACAAGTTATGACACGCATCAAAAATTCCATCTATAATACTTTCGCATTTGCCTTACTCCCGTTTGTAATGCTCGGTTGTCTTTCCATGGCAGCACAAAACACAGTTCGTGTCGACGGTGGTATGACGCAAACGTTTGAAATGTCTGAGGGTGGTACGGGGGCAATTCAGAAGTGGATACTCCCCGAAAGACGCTCTATCAGTCGAATCGAGATTCACTTTGATCCGATCGAGCCCCTACGAAACATGACCGTCTACGCTCAAATGGGTGAAGGCAATTGGCGAGTTGTCAAGGCAATCAAAACGCCAGTTCGGACATCGCCCTATATCATTCGGACACCCCTCTCCACAGACGCTATCCGCGTTTTGTTGTCATCGTCAATGGGGGTTACAGGGATGATTGACCGCATAGTTCTCTACGGAGCAGAAACGAACCCATCAACGGAATAGGCGTGATCCAAAATTGCCTCACACAAAAATGGCAGGAATCCGGGTACATTGCTTTAACTTGCCTTTTTGACACAATTTTTCAACAATTTCTACACACGTCTGTCTAATTGTGGTAGACTATAATACGACTCTCTTATCGCAGAATGGAACGCATATAGTATTGGATTTTTTAACGCTACCCCCACTTGTAACGCTTGGTGCTGATGCCCTCAGAGTGCTACTCTCATTTGCGCTCGGCGTTTTCATTATTAACATCTACCAGTGGACCCACGCCAAAGTCCCACAAAAATCGTTCACTGATACGCTCATCATCCTATGTATGTTGATTTCTGTGGTGATGGTGGTTATCGGTGATAGCATCGCGCGGGCGTTTAGCCTTGTAGGTGCCTTATCTATCATTCGGTTCCGGACGGCTATTCAAGATCCACGCGATATCGGTTTCGTCTTTTACGCGTTAGCAGTTGGGATGGCAGTCGGTGCGGGAAACCCATCTGTCGCAATTCTGGCGACCTTCCTCATCGGTATCATTATCCTCTGTATGTACCACTGGCATCAACGTTTTGGGAACGATAACGAATTTAGCTTAGAATTCTGCCTACCACCAGATCAGACCTCTGAAACTATCTATAGTCCAGTTTTCAATAAGTACCTGATCTATGAACGTCTCCTCGAACAACGGATCAAAAAATCACAGCAGGTTGAACTCACATTCCGAGTTAGATTGGCAAATCCGCAGGAATGGCTCGCTTTCTTCAACGAACTTTCAGGAACCGAAAACGTCACAGAGGTAAAAATGGATAAAGAGTGAACAGAGCAAGCGGAGAAACCGCGAACTTTTCTATCTTGTCTGAATCTAAAACCGAAAAGGAGAATACCATGAAGCAACTTAAATCAATAACACTCATTGCGCTAATAATTATGGGGTGGGCACTACACGCCAACGCTCAAGACAATCAGGAACCTAAAAAACTCTCAGATGAACAGAAGCGGTTTGATCTTGACGGAAATGGTGCGCTTAACGATGAAGAAAACGATCTCATGCTCCGAGTTGCGAGCATTGAAGCACTCACAGGCAATAAATTGACTGACGAAGAGATTAAGCGGATGCACGATGACCAGGGTCCTGACATGGGTTTTGGGGGACCCCCCGGTGGAATGCCCGGTTTTGGTTTCGGAGGTGGACGCGGTGGACGACGCGGACCGCAACCTGCAGAGAAACTCGTCAAACAGTTTGATACAGACAAAGACGGGAAATTAACCGGTGCCGAACGGCAAGAGGCACTGAACACGCGCGGTGGTGGAACTGTGTCTCTAATGAGTGAAGAAAGTTTACAAGAAGGTGTTCAGAACGATGTGCAGGTAAGCCTCAATACCGTGCCAGAAGGTTTACCTTCACTCTATAACGCACAAACGCTCCGTACACTTTATCTCCGATTCCACCACGAAGATTGGTACGAACAGATGAGCTCGTTTTATCGCACAGATATTGAAGTTCCGGCAGAACTAATTGTGGATGGAAAGGTCTACCCGAAAGTCGGTGTCCATTTTCGAGGTACTTCCTCCTATTTTACAGTCGGATCGGAGAAAAAATCTTTCAATATCGCCGTTGACTACGATGAAGACGGACAACGTCTCTACGGCTACAAAACGTTGAACCTACTCAACGGACACGTCGATGCGTCCTTCCTCCGTGAAGTACTCTACAATCAAATCTCCCGTGACTACATCCCTGCGATGAAAACCAATCTCGTGAAATTGGTTATCAACGGTGAGAATTGGGGGGTCTATATCAATCTCCAACAATACAACAAGGATTTTCTCGACGAGTGGTTCGGCACAAGAGGAGGTATCCGTTGGAAGATAGGTCCCGGTAGAGGCGGTGCTCTGAATTATGCTGGCGACGATCCGGCATCATACGAAGAATCGTATCAGTTGAAAACCAAGAATGTCGAAAAGCCTTGGGAAGGGCTTATTGCCCTCACTAAAATGCTGGATGATTCCACACCCGACGCGGAACTTGTGGAAAATCTCCCATCTATTCTTAACATCGACCAGGTGTTGTGGCAACTCGCCGTTTCAAACGTCTTTATGGACGACGACGGCTACATCCACAAAGGCGGCGATTATGCCCTCTATCAAGATGTCAACGGTAGATTCCACCTCGTACCACACGATAACAACGAGAGTCTCAGGTTTGGTCGATCGGGGCGAGGCGGTCCTGGGGGTGGTGGTCCCGGTGGCTGGTCATGGGGAGACTTAGAAAATGGGATGGTATCCCCTATCGCGCATGAAGACAATGCCGCGCGTCCACTTATTAAACGATTGCTTTCAAATCCCGAGTGGCGTGCACGGTATCTCGCACACGTCCGAACCGTCAGGGATGAATGGCTTGATTGGGAAGTGCTGGAGCCGATTATCAAGGAATATCAAACGCTGATTGATGCAGAGGTTCAGAAAGACGATAAGAAGCTATACGGATATGAAGAATTCGCAACCGGTGTTCCCGAAGACCTCAAGCGGTTTGTGAACCAACGCCGTGAACATCTGAATAATCATCCTGAACTCAGTAAGCCGGTACCGGAAATTGTTTCGATTGAGATCGGGTCTGGAACATCTCCCGTAGCGAATCAATCTGTCTCAGTTAAAGCGACACTCAACAAATCAATTGCTGTTGATTCGGTTTTGTTGTATTATAGTATGGATCGGTATGCGGTTTTCAATCAGATGACGATGGCAAAAGAAGCTGATAGTTATGTTGGACACATTCCCGGTTTTCCAGCAGATACCACAGTCTACTATTACGTAGAGGCGAACGCCGTCAAGACACACGGCACAACCGCCTTTTCACCGGCGAAATCAGAGCAAGGTGCGGCACAGTACAGAGTCGGTGTTCTCGTTGCAAAAGAAACGCCAGTCGTCATTAACGAACTCATGGCAGTCAATACCAAGACGCTTACCGACCCGCAAGGGCAACATGAAGACTGGCTTGAGTTGCACAACCTCACCAGCGATGTTTTGAATCTTACCGGGATGTATCTAACGGATAAAACGGACAATCCGAAAAAATGGGCATTTCCTGAGAATACGACGATCCCAGCACAAGGCTATCTTCTTGTGTGGTTAGATGAAGATGGCAAAGCCGATGTCGGACTCCATGCGAACTTCAAGTTGTCCCGTAACGGCGAAACTGTGATGCTCGTTGATACCGATATACGTGGTAACCAAGTGCTTGATGCAGTGACGTTTGAAAAACAGGAGAAGGATGTTGCCCTCGGCAGATGGCCGAATGGTAGTGGCAAACTCAAACAGCTCCAAACCACGCCGGGTAAAGAAAACGTGCTTAAATAAAACAAAACGAACTTTTTGTTTTATTCCATGTCTAATGGAACAAGTAAGCCATTCAGTTTCCGATATGTTCGATATTTTGCTTATTTAAGCGAAATCCGAGATTTGAAGAATCAACACCCTTGGGAAATTGAATGGCTCTGAATCAAATAAAAGCATGTTCTTTATTCTTACAGTTTGGGGAGGAAGTATGTCCGTGGCAACCCTTACAGCGACTATGGAAACCTATTCGGAGATAAGCAAGACAGAAGGATTGGATCTCGCACAAGAGCGTGAGATTATTTTGCGCTGTCAAAAAGGCGATGCCGATGCAATGGGAACCCTTATAATTCAATATCAACACTGGGTTTACAACATCGCTTACGGTATGCTCAGTCATCACCAAGACGCCGAAGATGTCGCGCAAGATGCATTCCTCTCCGCATGGGAGAATATCGGGAAATTCCAATTCCGTTCCCGATTTTCCACATGGCTCTACCGCATCGTAAAAAACAAGTGTCTCAATCACATCGATCAGTATCAACGCCGAAAAACCGACCCAACGGAGATTGATGATTCACAACCCTGGGTCCCCCTTGATACAGATACACCCGAAGATGAGGCACTCCGCACTGAAGAGAAAGAAATCATTCACGCCGCCCTCGCAAAACTCAAGAACAGTCATAGAGAGATCCTGGTGCTGAGGGAACTACGGGATCTACCTTACGAAGAAATATCTGAAATCCTGGGATGCACATTGGGACGTGTTAAATCCCGGTTACATGAAGCCCGAAAGGCACTGAAAAAAGAACTGGAGCGAGTTGAGTGGTAAACACCTTCTACCACTATCCTCGATTGAAGACATGAATCATCAAAAAATTCAAGCGGAATTATCAGCCTACTTAGATAACGAATTAAGCCCGAGCAGGCATAAGCAGATTGAAGCACACCTGCGTACCTGCAGTGAGTGTTCTGGTATGCTGTCGGCATTCCAAGCGAACCGTCAGAGGGTCGCAAATATCGCACATCCGGTGCCATCAACACTTAAAGATGGAGTGATGGAAAAAATACACACGCAGTTTCAAGATCAACTCTCCGCCTATTTAGACAACGAATTGGCACCTGCGATGCGCGATCGCGTTGAAGCACACCTCCACACTTGTGAGGAGTGTTCTGGTATGCTGTCGGCGTTCCGCCAAAATCGCGAGCGGATCAAAGGACTTGAGCACGCCGCTCCAGCATCTATTGAAAACGCAGTGATGGCGAAAATACGCCAACAAGCCGCACAGCCACAGGAAGCGGAACCTACCCGCACCGGATGGATACCGGATATAGGGCGATGGATGCCGGATCTCGGACGTTGGTTTTTCCGTCCTGTTACCGCAGGGGCGACCGGTGTTCTGACACTCGTGCTGATTTTAGGGGCACTCTACTTCTATCCGAATGGATCGCAATACGACGAAACACTCGATTACTACTTCGGGCTCCACACCGAACAATTAGTAGATAACACATTTGATTCAAACATCGGTATATCCTTTAGCACAACGGCTTCGGAAGACTCTCTATCCACGGAAACTACCGATGACACTGAACTGTTTCTGAACCTCTATTTGGAGGATGTTGGGAATTAAGTTGCTGAGTCGGAACCAAATAGGTGAATCTATGCGAATCTATATACATTCAATTCTTCGCAAGAGTTTAAAACCTAAATACTATCTCCTGTGCCTGCCAGTCTTAACTTTTTGGCTCTGGACATCGCAAACACTTTTGGCTGACATTGGTGCACTTGAACGTATTGCAGAAGCCGAGCGTACAGTCAATTACATAGGTGTCCGTTTGAATACATTCATTTCGTCCAGAGGCACCCGCACTTTTGAGGAGTTTGTCATCCATAAATCTCCAGAAGTTGCCTACGCCAAGGAACTATCCGTAGTAGGTGAACGAAAATCTTTCGATGGATCGCGAGGTGATGAACATCGGGACGAAAATCGTAGAGATAACCGGAGAAGAAACCGAGACGAGAACCGTAGAAACGATCGAGAAAGAGAACGTGAACAGAACAGATGGCGACAAGCCAAAAGTCTATTTTCCGAAAAAAAGATTGAACTGATTGGACAAAACTACAACTTGGAAAGAACACCATCCACAGAAAAAATAGCCAATTACGAAGCCGATCTGCTAACGGTTACCCCTAAATTCGCAGGGAGACCCACACAGCGGATTTTCTTTGCACGCGAAAACGGGATTATCTTGCGGGTAGAGTATTTGGATTCTGAAGGCGTTCTTCGGGCAATGTCCGTCTATACCCGGATTAGCTTTGATCTTGAAGCAATAGAACGCAGATGGCAGGAATGCCAAAAAGAAATAAAACCGCAACCGCAGCACAGCCATTCAATTTCGATCGCCGAAGGAGCAAAGATACTTGAAACCGAACCCATCCAGCCCGAGTACCTGCCCGCGGGTTTTCAACTAACGGATGTTCACAGCATAAAAGATAAAGAAAATACAATCCATCTCATCTATACAGATGGTTTGTTGGGTTTCTCTATATTTGAAACAACGGACAAGCGAGCGCGTCGCGGCAGTGACAGACGTAGAGGCTCAGATGTCATTGAGCTTGATGGCACGCGCGTTCATAAACACCAGCGCGGACCGACACACGCTTTCAGCTGGTCCAGTGCGGATGTCCATTTCTTCCTGTTCGGGGCAATGCCTCCTACCGAAATGCAGAAAGTCGTCGAATCCATTATCCACAAAACAAAGAAAAAATAAGGAATAAACTATGCAGATACACCATGCATTTATGTTAACCCTCTTTTTTGGTGGCTTATTGTTCATTGGAAACGTCAGTGCTGATAGTATAAAATCTCAACTCGAGGCATCACCGCGCCACGGCGAATGGGTGAAAGTCACGACCGCCGATGAACGCATCGTTAACACGTTTGTTGTCTATCCAGAGGTGAAAGAACCGGCAACAGCCATCATCGTCATCCACGAGATTTTCGGACTCACCGATTGGATCCGCCTTGTCGCAGACAGGCTCGCTGCTGAAGGTTTCGTCGCAATCTGTCCAGACTTACTTTCCGGTATGGGTCCTGACGGTGGCGGCACAGAAAGTTTTGACTCTGGGGACGATGTCCGACGGACTATCCGAGAACTCTCACCCTCCCAAGTCACATCCGATCTGGATGCCATCCAGAAATATGCCCGGGATCTCCCCTCAACTAACGACAAGGTTGCGGTTTCCGGATTCTGCTGGGGAGGCGGTCAAACGTTCAGTTACGCCGTCCATTCCGATACAATCGCTGCCGGTTTTGTATTCTACGGTCGCGCTGCACCAACAGAAGATGTACCCAAAATATCAGCACCCGTGTACGGATTTTACGGCCAGAGCGATAACCGTATCAATGCCACGATTGATGCTACAAAAGCCGCTGCTGATGCCGCAAACGTCACTTACGAACCCGTCATCTATGAAGGTGTCGGTCACGCTTTCCTGAGGCGCGGTATGGCAGACGATGCCAACGAAGCTCAGAAAACTGCCACCAAAGCCGCTTGGGAACGGTGGGTATCCCTCCTGCAAGGACTCTAAACATTTTTAATTTTACCTTGCGGTTCGGTCAGGGATATTGAATAAACAAAAGCTATTCGCGTAGATCCGCCTGCGCCGTTGTTGCAGGCTATCGATTTTTAGAATTAAGGAACATATATGGCAAACCGACTCAATGATAAGATCGCCGTTATCACCGGTGCCGCTCGCGGAATCGGCGCGAAAAGTGCCGAACTCTTCGCAGGTGAGGGTGCCGCTGTGGCTATCTGGGACTTGAACGCAGAACGCGGCGAAGCAACCGCGCAGCAGATCCGAGCCTCTGGGGGAACTGCTCTTTTCTGCGAGTGCGACGTAACCGACGCGGCACAGATTGAGCATGCCGTTGCCCACGTCACATCTGAATTTGGCAATCCCAATGTACTCTTCAACAACGCCGGTATTGCTGTCGTCGGCGAATTAGAAGAGATTTCCGAATCAGACTGGGATCACCAATACGCCGTCAATGTAAAAAGCATTTATCTCGTTTCTCGGGCAATAATCCCGTTGATGCGCGAAGCTGGTGGCGGTTCAATTATCAATATGGCGAGTGAATCGGCGTATGTCGGCTTCCCGATGCACCCTGCCTATACCTCCTCTAAAGCCGCAGTCGTCCATCTCACGCGAAGCATGGCGGTTCGATATGCTGAAGACAACATCCGTGTGAACAGTCTCTGTCCCGGCACAATCAACACCGAACTCTACCAAGAATTCCTATCAAAGCAACCCGATCCAGAAGCAATCAACACAGAGATCAAAGAGATGCATCCCTTGGGCATCGGCGAACCGGAAGACATCGCTTGGGCGGCCGTCTATTTAGCCTCCGATGAGTCCAGATACATGACGGGTGCCCCGATGCTCGTTGAGGGCGGTATCCTGTCTCTCTAAATGGCATCCGGTAATTCTTTCGTCCGTCTCGGACATTCCCCCCTACAATTTCCTTTCAGAAGATACCAAGGGGATAGATTCAACCTATCCGTTTTATTTTTTGTATCTTCCCCAGTTTTTCGCAGAATTAAGCAACTGTTTGGTCTCCTACTCACGTCATTATATATTACGAAATGATTCGTCTGATGTTGGGAAATAAGAGAAACGCTGCGTCGAGGTCATGGCACAAATTTGTGCATTCGTCCTTGGGGTCTGCCCTATTTGGTGCAGTATTTTCCAAGTATTTATCCTAAAGATTGCCGAATCTCACATTTAGTGCACTATTTCGGATTGGCACATAAGTTGCAAATCACTGTTTATGTTCACCATTTCAATGGGAACTCGATAAACTATACATAATCCAACAGGTGTTACATAAGCGATGCTTTCGCGTGCCTCCGAAACTCAACACCCGCGGCGGAACTTCAAAATACTCGGATTCCTTCCTTTTTCATATTTTGAACCTTTTCTACGCCAACATTTCGTCTTAAAAGAATAGAGGGTGTAAATCGTATATCCTGCTGAGTTTTGCGAGACTTTGCATTTGATGAGGAGACCCCCATGAAAAGGGAAGACGATGTTCAATTGATTTACAGAATATTATCGGGCGACGCAGCAGCGTTTCGCGTTTTAGTCGAAAAGCACCAAAAGGGTGTTCACGCGCTTGTGTGGCGGAAGATCGGGGACTTTCACTATGCTGAAGAGATCACACAAGACACCTTCCTTCGAGCCTACAAGAAACTCTCAACGCTCAAAGATCCGAATCAGTTTACGGGATGGCTCTATGTCATCGCAAATCGGCTCTGTATTGATTGGCTCCGAAAGCAAAAGTTTACGGTGCAATCGTTGGAGGATACACCTGTGGAAGCAATTGACAAGGCCGCTTATGCGCATCATATATCCGAGCAACGACAGACGGAGATCGCCGAGAATCGTCGTGAAGTCGTGAAAAAACTTCTGGCAAAGTTACCAGAGAGTGAGCGCACGGTTGTGACGCTCTACTATCTCGGTGAGATGACAACGAAAGAAATTGGTAAATTCTTGGGGGTGTCGGTGGATACGATTAAGACTCGGCTCCGACGCGGGCGAAAACGTTTACAGGAACAACAGGTCGAACCTTTAGTTTCTGAAACACTCGGAACTATCCCATTCCCCGCACACATAACCGAGCAGATCATGCAGCAAGTCGCCGACATTGGACCCATACAACCGCCGGTTGGTAAACCGTTGTTACCGTGGGTAGTTTTCGGCACAGCTATAGTTGTGGTTATGGCAATGCTCGGTGTGAGTAACCAGTATCTTACTCGGTTTCAGAAGCCGTATAGTTTCGAGGCAGAATCTGAACCGACTATCGAAATCATTGATGCGTTTATCGTTCTTGATATTGCGGCAAAACCATCCGTGCGAAATCAAGGTGGACGGGCTGATACCTCCCAAGAAAGCAGAGGTGTCGGTGCCCAAGTCTCCGATACGACCTCAGCATCTCTTACATCAGGGGATACCGTCACGTTTGCCCGCACAGCAGAACTCAAAATCGAACAGACGCTGACCCAAGCCGATGGCTTAGCATCCGACACGGTTCTTACTGTTTTTGAAGACAGCCACGGCACGGTGTGGTTTGGAACGACTGACGGACTCACCCGTTATGACGGCAAGAATTTTCAAACCTTCACAACGGAAGATGGACTCGCATGGAATACGATAGGGCTTATCTTTGAAGATCAGCGAGGGATGCTTTGGTTTGCTGATGGTGTACTCTCAAGTTTCCTGGAGAGAGGAAACCCTATAGACGTGTCATGGATGGAAACGCCATTGAGTGAACTCGATATCGCACTGCCTAACGAAACGCCCGAAGGAATGACAAGACGTATTCCATTAAAAGGTGTGAGTCGCTACGACGGCGAAAAGTTTAGGGTTTTTACGACCGCCGATGGGCTCGCTGGTGATACCGTTAAGGATATCTTTGAAGACGAAACTGGTACGCTTTGGTTCGCGACATCATTTGGTGTGAGCCACTATGACGGGGAAACTTTCAACACTATCACCGTGAACGGACCGATTGGCATGAAGGTATTACCTGACTGGTGGAGTCAAATCACGGCAATTGCGCAGGATACAGCAGGAAATTTTTGGTTTGGAAGTACTGCTGGTGTTACCTACTACAACCTCCAAACGACCCGTTTCCGTCATTTTGCTATTGATGAGGATTTTACCCCTTTCCAAGAGATGGGGCAAACACGAAGCGCAAACATAACAGACCTGCAGTTCGATGCGAACGACACCCTTTGGATGAGTCAAAGTGGTGGAAGCGAAGAGAATAGCGGCATTCGTCGGTTCGATGGCAAAAAACTGGCGATTTTTCCACAAAGTGAGCAACTTCCGATGAATAACGTTGACAATATTATGCAAGATAGGAACGGTAATCTTTGGTTTACGGGTGTTAAGAATGCGGAGAACCTGCCGCCAATGAGGCACGAAACCGAAGAAAGTGTTAGCATGGTTTTTCCTGTAGCTGAATCCAGCATAAGCGTATACAATGGCAAAACCTTCCAAAACTTTAACACAGCCGATGGTCTGCCGAGTAACCGCGTCTGGTCGGTATTTGAAGCCAGCGACGGCAAACTTTGGTTCGCTACCGATAAAGGTGTTGGCGTAGGCGTTTATACACCTGCACCAGCACACAAAGAAAATTAACTTGATGCCTTTGTTGAATAATTAGAGAATCCTTTTTAATACGGGACGTGAACTTATCCTGAAACTGTGTAAAGTCTTATGGCACTTACGCAATAATGTTGACATGGACATCCAAAAACACGAATGAAGATATCTAAACAATTAGACCGATTTCATATTTCCGATAGAAGGAGTTTTTCAATGCAAAAACGATTACATACGATATGGCTGGCTGTATTTTTGCTATTATTGCATTGGACAGTATCCGTTGCCCACGCAGCAGCACTCAAAATCGAAAAGACCCTTACCGAAGCAGATGGTTTGGTATCTAACACGGTGCTCACCATCTTTGAAGACAGCCGCGGCGCGATGTGGTTCGGAACGACCGATGGACTCACCCGTTATGACGGAGAAAATTTTCGGACCTTCACCACAGAAGATGGACTCGCACAGAACACAATAGGTCTCATCTTTGAAGACCAGCAACGCATGCTCTGGTTCGCCGATGGTATGCTTGCTGGTGTTCTGGAAAGAGGAAAGTCTATGGACATGTCTTGGATGGAGACGCCCTTAAGTGAGCTTGATATCACGCCGTATGATGAACTGCATGGCGAACCGCCTGAAGGAATGACAAGGCGTATTCCATTAAAAGGTGTGAATCGCTATGACGGGCACGAATTCAGAATTTTCACGACCGCCGACGGGCTTGCAGGTGATACCGTCCAAGATATATTTCAGGACAAGTCAGGCATGCTTTGGTTCGCAACAGGGTTCGGTGTGAGCCAATATGACGGTGAAACGTTTAACAACATTATTATCAACGGACCGATGGGGATGAACGTCTTACCGAACGAGTGGAACAGGATCAGGGCGATTACACAAGATACAGCCGGAAATTTTTGGTTTGGCAGCGAAGCCGGTATCACCTACTACAACCTCAAAACGTCCGATTTCCGTCATTTCGATGTTGATTTTAATCCCTTCCAAGAGATGGGGGAAGCACATAGGGCAAACATAACAAACCTACAGTTCGATGCGAAGGAAAACCTCTGGATGAGCCAAGATGACACAGACGAGGAATATGTCGGCATTCGTCGATATAACGGCAAAAAACTGACGGTTTTTCCACAAAGTCAAGAACTGCCGATGAATAGCGTTAACAACATCATGCAGGATAGTGAAGGCAATCTCTGGTTTACCGGTATTAAGAAACTACCGCCGAAGATGCATGAGACTGAAGACAGTATAGGTATGACTTTCCCTGAAGTCGAATCCGGCGTAAGTGTATACAACGGTCAAACGCTCCAAAACTTCAACAAAGACGACGGTCTACCGAGCAATCGCGTCTGGTCAGTCTTTGAGGACAGCCGCGGCAAACTCTGGTTCGCAACGGATGCTGGTGTCGCAGTGGGGGTTTATCTGTCTTCCCAACGTTCAAGAAACTAATCAACACTCCAAAAAACCCTTTAGTATTTCCTTATGCAGTAGCATTAACGAAGGAGACAAAACAGATGAAAAAGATTCTTCAACACATCACTTGCTTTTGGATGGCGATTCTCTTTGGAATCCCTCTCCTGTTAATCGGTTGTGTAGAAAAAGAAATTACGCGTATAGCGGACTGGGAAACCCATTTTACGGACGTCTACTTCGCAGATGCCAAACACGGCTGGATTGTCGGACATCAAGGGTGGATACTCCATACCGCTGACGGTGGCGAGAATTGGGAAAAACAGACGGTGAACACAAATGAAGATTTCAAAGCCGTTTATTTCACAAATCTCCGTAACGGTTGGGCAGTTGGGGATAAAGGCTTAATCGCCACGACTGATGACGGTGGACGACATTGGACGCTACAAAAGTCTCAATCTTACGGGCTGCTTATGGATGTCTTTTTCACCAACTCAAAGACTGGCTGGATTACTGGACAGGATGGACTGTTATACACACAAAACGGTGGAAAAACATGGCATCATCAGGAAACAAGCGAATTCGGACTCGGCGGTATTTGGTTTATAGACAAGTATCGAGGATGGATCGTTGGAGACTATGACCGAATCTTTCTCACCACAGATGGCAGTCAGACGTGGCACAGACAGGATAACATCGTGAGAGAAGATCAAACAACGACAGTTTGCAATCTCCTTACGGTATTTTTTACAAACGCTTCTAAGGGATGGAGCGGTGGCACAGATGGCACCATCTTCCATACCATCAACGGCGGGACAGAATGGCACTCACAGGACAGTCGGCTCCCGCCAATTTATGGGCATGTCCGTCCAAACGTCAATGACTTCGATTTCATTGACGATGATTACGGCGTGGCGGTCGCGCAGGGCGGGTTTATCATCCGAACCGAAGATGGTGGAGACAATTGGAGATTAACAGAAAACCAGACCAAGAATGACTTGATGGGCGTTCATTTTGCGACGCCAAAAAACGCATGGGCAGTCGGTTGGAACGGCACGCTCCTACACTCGACCGATGGTGGGGTGACGTGGAACATGAAAAGTGGTACGACAGCAGATACCCTACAGAGTGTCGCGTTTGCGGATGCAAATCGTGCGGTTGCCGTCGGAGAGAAAGGCACAATTGCGACGAGTAACGACAGCGGAAAAACCTGGACCAACATCGAAATGGACACATGGCATCGGATTCGGAACCTATCTTTTGCCACTGATAAAGAAGGCTGGGCGGTTGGCGATGGTGGGCTCATCCTTCATACGACCGATGCGGGTCAGACGTGGGAACAGCAAACCAGCGGATGGTGGTATACCCTCAATGCCCTCCATTTCATCAATCCGCAGAAAGGCTGGATTGTCGGGGACTTAGGGACTGTGCTTCATACAACGGATGGTGGTGAAACATGGGTCCAACAAGCACCACGATACTTTCACGAAATGATTAAAGGCATCTTTTTCCTCAATGAGACAGAGGGGTGGGTCGTCGGTTGGCCCGGTATCGTCTTTCACACCGAAGACGGTGGATTGACGTGGGAACGACAGAACAGTCATAGTTACAACGAACTCTATGCCGCTTACTTCATCGATCGACATACCGGTTGGGTGGTCGGACAATTCGGTGAGATTATACATACGCTTGATGGTGGAAAAACGTGGAAATTCCAACGGAGTGGGACGCAGGCAAATCTGAACAAAGTCTATTTTGCCGACGCGAATCATGGACTCATTGTTGGAGACGAAGGTGTCATTTTGACTACCGTCAATGGTGGCGTGACGTGGGAACGACAGAACAGTGGCACGTCCAACGATCTCTATAGCTTCTCGCTCTCGCCCGATGGTATTCTCGCTGTGGGTGAAGGCGGTATTGCGATGCGCTACTCTGTAGACACGGAGAAGTTCATCGTCGAATTGCCACCTCCTGCGCAAGAAATGGAAACGGTTGAAAAACCGATTGAGGCGTTTGAATACCACTGGGAAATCGTCCGTCGGGGCAACTGGCAAGCCGAGTTCACCGATACCTATTTTCTGTCTGCACAGCACGGGTGGACAGTCGGTAGCAGTGGCACCATTTTGTGGACTACAGACGGGGGCACTACGTGGCAACCACAGCAGAGCGGTGTGACAGAAACATTGCAACGGATTGTTTTCATTGATGAAAATCACGGCTGGATTACCGGGCAAGGCGTGTTCCTGCGAACCGAAAACGGCGGTAAGAATTGGTACGTCATCCGTGAAGGGCTGAAAAACTTCCGCAATATTCGCGCCATACACTTCATCAACCCGAAAGAGGGATGGCTCGGCGTTGATCGAGGACAAATCCTGCGTACAAGCGACGGTGGTAAAACCTGGAGGACTCAGCAAACGGGAACGACGCATCAACCCATCACGCACTTGCATTTTATCAACAGCCAAGAAGGGTGGGCAGTTGCACCACAGCGTCGGACCGGCGGATTTATTCTACACACGGTTGACGGGGGTGATTACTGGAAAATCCAAGCCAGAACCCATCACCGTGGCATCGGTGTCCATTTTGAAAATGCCCAATCGGGGTGGGTGGTCATGGACAACGGCACTTCACTCCTTACCACAGATGGTGGAGAGAGTTGGCAACGGGATTTGGAGGTAGAGAGTAATATTAAGAATAAGAATTTTGATATCCAGTTGAGTGCCGTGAAATTCCGCAATCACACGAAGGCTTGGGCAATTAATCGCGAACATGCAATACTGACAACCGAAAACCAGGGTAAGAGTTGGAAAAAAATGGACTTCTTGCTTGATCCAGGAACCACAGATGATGAAGGAAAAAGTTGGATAGAGAGAATGGTAGAAGAACGTCCCTTTGGATTTTCAATGGGAATTAACAACGCGTACCTCCTACCAGATGGGTACTGTTGGGTAGTCTCTGGTGATCGGGTGCCCGACAGAGAATCGGCGAGAGCTGATATTGGGGGTTCCAACGAATCAGGCGTATCTACGGGGCAGATTCACGCTACCACAGATGGTGGAAAAACCTGGCAGCATCAACTCGGTGAACGGCTTGATAACTTCCGTGATGTGCAATTCCTTGATGAGCAAAACGGTTGGATTGCCGGGGATAATGGGGTTTTGCTAGCAACAGAAGATGGTGGCAAAAATTGGAAACGTTTGGAGAGCGGCACGACAGACCGCATCGTCGATGTTCACTTCATCAGTCTGGATCCGAAATGGGGATGGGCAATGGAAAGGGATGGAACCTTGCTGTATACCATAGACGGTGAGGACTGGTCAATAGACGACAAACAGGGACTTCCCGAGCGTGTCCTACCTGATCTTCCCGAGCATGGCCTACCTCCACTCTCTATAAATGAGGTTGCCTTTGGCAAATTCTCTGAAGGATGGGCGGTCGGTGAGAACGGAGAGATTATGCACAATCTTGATGGCGGTCCGATTTGGACGTTGCAGCGCACCTCAACCGGTAAAACCCTCACGAGCGTTGATATGAAATTCGCACCCCTCGGCTGGGCAGTTGGGAGCAATGGTGTCACCCAGCGAACCGTCAATGGCGGTGAATATTGGAAGTTCCACGAGACACACACAGGCTACGACCTTCATGCCGTATCGTTTGTTACGAAACGAAAAGGATGGGCTGTTGGACGTGCAGGGGTTATCCTATCTACTTCTGATGGTGGATTCACTTGGGAGTCGGAACTGAGCAATATACCGGAAACGCTTTACGATATTCTGGCACTCTCTGAACAGGAAATCTACGCAGTCGGTGCCTCGGGGACGATCATTCGTTCAACAGACGGTGGGGAAACTTGGGAGCTGGAGCACACCGGCGTCAACAACGACCTATACGTCATCGCGCAGGTCAAAGACGGAGACACGCTGTGGGTCGTTGGGCAAGGCGGCGTTGTGCTGCGTCGTCCTAAACGTTGACGGACATCCGTTTATCTTATATACCTCGAATATCGTGCGGATACATGGAAAAATATGAATATTCTCCGCACGATATTCATTTTATATCACACCTGATCTTTTTCGTCCTATCCTTGTTGCTTTCCCCCAATCACAACGAGAAACGCACTATCTTCGCTGGCATAGACACTATGAAGGACATCCCCTGTGAAGGTAACTCCCTCACCTTGTTCCATCGTTATTTTATCAGCGTTTGTTGTAAATATGATACTGCCGTTAAGCATAATAACAGTCGCGGCAGCGGGGGCAGGGTGTTCTTCTAATACGTTGTTTGCTTTCAGAGCAACGAGGATAATTGTCAGCTCATCCCCACGAGCCAGTGTGAGTGAAGCCCGACCTGATGTAGCAACTTCGGCTTCTTCCATGAGATTTTCAGCCATTTCCATAAATGGAAATGCTTTCGTCAGCGATGTATTTAAGTCTACGGGTCTATAGGGTCTTTCAAACGATGTATTCATTATGAATTCTCCATGCTACGCGCACTCACAAAACGGGATGTCGTGCCTCACCCTCATGAATATAAATACAACAGACAAGGCACGAAAACCTACTATGTCCTATGAGGCATGATCTTCAGGACGGACTCCTTTTGTAAAGGTGCCAAAACCGAAGAACGTCGGGGCATAATCGCCGACATAATCGACAACACTCTTATCGGGAATAGCGTCCTCCATCCCCATACACCAATAGCAACCGTTAACAAGGAGACGGCGCAGCCCTTCACTCTCTAAATCAACGGAGGCACCCATCGTTGTATTCAAGACGCGTGAGGTATTGCCTTCATCACCCGTATAGGTCTTAATCCACACCATCGGCATCGTTACGGTATCCGGTTTTGGGGCATCTGTTGGCTCCATACCGACCAACACCTGCCCGTGGATAAGCACTTGTGAATCGCCTGTCAAATCATTAATGCCGTAGACATCAGAGGGTCCCCAAACATCGTCAACGCCTTTGAGAATCGGGTGGTCTTTCATCGCTTCGTCAATTACGCCGCGCGCACTCTCTTTGCCGTGATGTCCATGGTGATTCACCCACGTCTCGCCAAGGACTTGTCTGCCGTATCCACCCTCAAATTCCTCACTATCAAAACTGTATTTTGCGTACGGACTCTCAAGGTTCCGGCTATAACTGAAAGCGTGTGTCGCTGTACGGAGCCCCATCACAGGTTTACCAGCATTCGTATAGTCAACGACATATTTCATCTGTTCATCGGGCAGTTCGCGGAAACGCGTGAACAACACCATCATATCCGCGGATTCCAAATGGTGGAGTCCGGGAATGTTCGTCTGTACCTCCGGATCGATGTTCCCCGATTCCGGATCAATCGCAAACAGCACTGTACATGTAAACCCATGGTGCGCGGCTAACACCTTCCCCAACATCGGTAACGCCTCTTCAGAACGATACTCTTCATCGCCACTGACGAGGACAATATGCTTGCCCTTCCCAGGACCTTCGTTTCCTTCGTAAACAACCCATTCGTTTTTCATAAAAAAATAAACTCCATACAATAAGATTTTGCACAAGTATAGCACACTTTCCTGAGAAAGTCACCTCGAATCTGTTTTAGGAGTATCAAAGGTTCTGTCCATGTACAGAAAAAATTTTGACAAATATCCGAAATTACCATAAAATTAAAGGAGAGTCTCGAAAACAGTATTCAAAACCGACCGGCAACCCGTAGGAGAACGCGTCCATGCGCTTAAACTCTCAACAGCGAGACCACTACAAAGAGCAGGGCTTCGTGGTCATTCCTCATCTTTTTAGTACAGCCACAGTAACGTCGATGCGTGAGCATTATATGAAACGCCGCGCAGAAGGTCCGAAACCCGGCGACTCCGGTGGCACAACCGATCACGCCGATGATCCAAATCACCAATTCCCACGCATGATTAATATGCACAACTGGGACGAATTAACCCAAGAATGGGCAGCGGATACCGACGTACTCACCGTTACGGAACAACTGATTGATGATACACCGGTGTTGTTACAAACAATGCTCTATTTCAAACCGCCCGGCGCACGAGGTCAGGCTCTACATCAAGACGAACAATACATCACCATAGATCCGATCATCGGTGTTTGGGTGGCATTGGATTCATCCGATGAATCTGTTGGACGTATGGTGCTGATCCCACGTTCCCATCAAGACGGACTGCTATCTGTTGAAACAGCCGACACCACTATTTCGTTCACAAACGTACAAGCCGTTAAACCCGAAAACGCTGAAGAACTCGGAATAGACATGGCACCCGGTGACACGCTTTTTTTTGATGGCAAGGTGATTCACGGCTCCTACATGAACAAAACGCACAACCGGTGGCGACGGAGTTTTATTTGCCACTATATGGGTGAGAATTCACAACGGTTTGAACCAGTTGAAGGAACGCACGTCTCACATCTGAAAAAATAGTTTAGTTCTCTGACGAATTTTAAATGACTTGACTCAATAACATAAAAAAATGGAGGATCTGGATTGTTAAAAGTATCAAAATTTGGCGGAAGCTCCCTCGCATCAGCGGAGCAAGTCCGCCGTGTTTGCGACATCATTACTGCCGATCCGGGACGCCGCATCATTGTTGTTTCTGCCCCCGGAAAACGAGATAGCCAAGACATCAAAGTAACAGACCTGCTTATCGCCGCGGCATCCCAACGACTCATGGGAAAAATCGGTGCCTCGGAGTGTGCTGAAGTGATAGAACGGTATCGGGGGATTGCCTCTGAATTGGAACTCCCGCCGGAAGTTATGGATCCTATCGCTCGTGATCTAACGGAACGTTTGGAAAATAGCACAACCGATGCCGACGTCTATATGGACACAATGAAGGCTGGCGGTGAAGATAACTGTGCCCGTCTCATTGCACAGGTGTTACAGGCACGCGGTGTAGACGCACATTATGTGAACCCGAAGGATGCGGGCTTACTACTTTCGGACGAGCCCGGCAACGCCCAAGTGCTACCCGAAGCATACAATCGACTCCGGGATCTACATGAGCGTCCGGGTATCACCATTTTTCCCGGCTTCTTCGGCTACTCGAAAGAAGGTAACATTGTCACTTTCTCGCGCGGGGGTTCAGACATCACAGGGGCTATTCTCGCCAGTGCTGTTCGGGCAGAAGTCTATGAGAACTTTACAGATGTTGATTCTGTGTTCGCCGCAAACCCGTCTATTGTTAAGGATCCTGTTCCAATCGCGGAACTCACTTACCGTGAGATGCGTGAACTCTCTTACGCAGGATTTTCCGTATTCCACGACGAGGCACTCGAACCGGTCTACCGAGCACATGTGCCTGTCAATATTCGAAACACCAACAACCCGAAAGCAGATGGCACAATGATTGTTCCAAGCCGCACGTCAACAGATATTCCGGTCGTTGGTATCGCGGCAATGGACAGTGTCTGCTGTATCTATCTCAGCAAATACTTGATGAACCGTCAAATCGGGTTTGGCAGGCGACTGTTGCAGATATTGGAAGCCGAAGACATCTCTTTTGAACACGTCCCATCCGGTATAGACAATATGTCCGTCATCCTTCGAGAAGATAATCTATCTGTGGCAAAAGAGAAGAGAATTGTCGAACAAATTCGGCAAACACTTGCACCGGAAGACATTTTCGTGGAACGTGGACTCTCTTTAATCATGGTTGTCGGTGAAGGCATGCGCCACACTGTCGGTATCGCCTCGCGTGCCACAGGTGCATTAGCCGGTGCGAAGGTCAACATTGAGATGATTAATCAAGGTTCTAACGAAGTCAGTATGATGTTCGGCATAAAATCCGAAGGTATGGAGTCTGCCGTTCAAGCACTTTATGCCGAATTTTTTGGGTAACAGATCGCCGCGGATGACTCGAATACGGAAACTATCAAAGGACAAATTAACGTCACTTACCCGCAAGGAATCATTAAAAAATGGAAATAACCGTTCAACCGGAAGAATTAGCCGCAGGAAAACTGACGGACGCACACGTGGAGCAAGCCATCAAGGCGATCCGCGTTGATGGCTACGTTGTCTTGGAGAATGTTATCAATCATGACCATTTGGACATTCTTCGCGAACGGATGGATGCAGATTCGCAAATCCTTATTAATGCAGAAAAATGGGGTGGAGCAGGTAGACTTAAAGGACATCTCCAACAGGGACCGCCACCATTCGCCCCCTACATTTTTAGAGATATCGTCGCGAATCCTTATGTCGTGCAGGTGACGAAGGAGTTGCTTGGTCCGGGACTCTATAATAACTTTTACAACGGCAACACGAACTCCCCCGGGAGCACAACACAACCGCTCCACAGAGACGGTGCCCACTTGTGGCCAGACCAAGAAATAGCACATCCGACCACAGAAGTCGTCGTTAATATTTCACCGCAGGATACAACTGAGGAAAATGGCAGCGTAGAACTCTGGCCCGGCTCACATCTCCAGGTAGGTGATGGAGGCGTAGATGAAGAGCAGGAGGAAGCACGTCGCAAAATTTGTCCTCCTATCCGTGGAAATGCGAAGAAGGGGAGTGCACTGATTCGAGACATGCGACTGTGGCACCGAGGCGTCCCCAACCCGTCCGACAAGCCACGCCACATGATCGCAATGATTTATCGTGTCAATTGGCTCAAATCCCACCGCAGACTGAAGTATAAAACTGGATGTGAAATCGCTTTTGAAAACAGTGATCTCGATCATAATGCCGAGTTCCTTGACTTCACCGAGAAAAAGATAGATGAGTACGATTACCTCTTCAATCCGAGATTCTAAATGTGCGCCTGCGGTGTCCAATGCCGCTCTGAGTTTATGACGGAGGTTACCATGAACGGGAAAAATAATTGGCTCCCCGCTGAGCCTGACCTCGAGACGGTTTGTAAGAATTACAGCGACCCAATTTACGCACTCTCCCAAGCGGAAGTGCCCGCTATCATCCTTCGGGACGCCTATCCACCCGCGCAATGCCAAGGGCTTATCAACCGATTCACGAATATGGGCTTGATGCGCGATGAAGCCGACATCAACTCCCCAGACAAACGTACCCGTATTGACATCGGTACCAGTCTCGGTAATCGCGGCGCGGATAAGACAAAATTTCTGACACACGCCGAAGCGACACACCACCTTTTTAAGTTTCTGTTCGACGGATTGGATAACCCTGTTGATCTCATCTACGATTCGCTCACTGCGCTTTCCCCCAAACAGGAGGTGAAGGTCGCGCGTGAACCGGACGGTTCGCTCTACGGGCCCGCGATCTTCCGCGTCCATTACGAAACGCACAGTTATAAGCCGCACATTGACCACGTCAAGTACCGCGAGCAGCGCACCGATTATGATGTCTATCGTTTTGAGCATCAGTTCGCAGGCGTGCTATGCGTCCAGAACGCTGACGAACACGGAAAGGGCACACAAGCCCTCTTGCACCGGTGTCTCTGGTCTGAGGAAATCCAACCCCATATCGTTGAAGAAACTTTTGATCAATATGCCGCTGATAACGGGGTAGAGAACTATCAAGTCGATCTGAATCAGGGGGATCTCTACTTCTTCAACACGCGATGTATCCACGAAGTGCCACCCGTGCAAGGCACGCGCGCCCGAATCGTCTTGGCTGTATTTATCGGATATTCCCCTGAAGATAACGAAGTGTTCGTCTGGTCGTAAATCTCACTGAATAGGACTTACGCATTTCCTCTTAAAGTCCCCCTGATAAGGGGGATTGAGGGGGTTAAATTACGGAACTAACGCCTTTTTGATGGAATATATCGTCTTTTTACACAATTTGCGTAAGTCCTACTGAATTTTTGACAGCAAAATTGGAAATACAAGATAGAACCCGTGGGAAATAAAAAAGGGGCTGGTAAAACCAGCCCCTTTCGGTATTCTATTGAACTTTGAACCCTATGTCGATAGTGCCGAAACTGCCGCATCCTCGCTGTCGAAGTGTTCAAAGAGATTCACGAGCCAATTGAGAGCCACCAGATTTTTGATATGTTTGCCAACATTGATGACCCCTATACGCCCCTTCTTTCCTGCTGCGGCGACACGTGCCTCCATCAGCACACTGAGTCCCGAACTGTCGATTCTATTGACATGCTCGAAATTGATAAGGATACGGGGCTCATCGGAAAACGTTATTTGTGGTGAAATTGCTGCCCGTAACTTTGATACTGAGGATCTGGTTATCTTTCCATTGGGTTCCAAAATTGTGATGCCATCTTGCTTACGAATTTGCGTTGCCATGATTTTTACTCCTTTTCATTTTCCAGAACATTGGAAATTCTAATTTATCTCTCCAAATTTTTTATATTACTGAATGTTCAATCTTAGGTATTCGTTACTTTAGTCAGATTCCATCGAAAAAAGTTCGTTTTTAAGGGGTTTTTGACTTTTTCTTGACTTTTTCTTGACTTTTTTTTGACAAATATGTTAATATTTTGCCAAATGAGGGCGGCAGCACTCATTTTATAACGTAGTATCGGTTCCATGATAAAAAGGTCAGTGAGTTCTTATGTCCTGGAACACACAGTTTTCCATGGCATCAAAAGGAGGTATTCAAGAAATGGAAAGGGTTACAATAACGAGTCAATTTCATATCGTTTCTGTGTGTTGTTTGTGTTTTCTCTTTACTGTAGTGACGTTCTCTGTCACATCAATGGCTGCGACAAAAAAAGTACTGATGTTGGGGAACAACATAACCAAGGTTGAAGCACCAACGATTAGTAAAGGTGTGAAAAAAGTTAAGAATTATACCTTCGATTACGAGATTACGCAAGATTCGAAACTCGCGAAAGCGGATGCCAAGGACTTTGATATCCTCTGGCTTGGGCAAGGTGAGATTTGCGAAGGTGGATGGCGTTTCACTGACCAGGGATCAGATGCCGTTTTAGAGTTTGTTGAGAAGGGTGGGGTTTGCATTGTCGTTGAGCAGGACCACGATGATGCTGTGGGATGTCCAACCCCTTGGCTCCCTAAACCACTAAACGGTGATGAAACCGATGGCACACAGAATTTTGAACCGACAAAAGCACCGGAGGTCGGAACGCTTTTCACCGAGCCAAACAAGATAACAGTGATTGTGACGAACGATAAATGGCACAATCCCGATCGCGCGTTTATTCCACTCGCGACACTCGGTAAGCATCTCATTGTTGCACTCCTATATCATGATAAAGGCGCATATATCATCACATCGATGCAAAATGAAGATCAAGCACAGGTCGATCTGAATCTTCCGTTTATTGAGAACCTGTTATTCTATACCGCTACCCTTCAGGATAAAATTCTTGCGGTTGAACCGCACCACAAACTTGCTGTGGCATGGGCACAACTCAAAACGAATCCATAAAACAATAGATAGATACAGTTTTCAGTAAATCCCGCCAAGAACCCAATAATGCTTTAGCAATATAGGGAGGCTTCTCATGAGACTGCGACATATATTTACCCTCTGTTGTCTCGTCTTTGGGGTGCTATGCCCTGTTTCGGCAGAACAACTCGACAGCGAAAAGATTGTGTTTTCGTCAAATCGCGACGGCAATTGGGAAATTTACATGATGAACCCCGATGGCACGCGGCAGGAAAGGTTAACATACGACCGCGCCGTCGACTGCGATCCAGTCATCTCGCCAAAAGGGGACCAGATTCTCTTCAATTCCAACCGTGGCGGGACCCGCGATCTCTATCTCATGGACATAGATGGAAGAAACGTGCGTCCACTGTTCGGATTCAGCGAAGCCTATAGAACACATCCCACTTGGTCCCCGAATGGAAAGAGGCTTGTCTATTCCCAGCGTGCTTTAGGTGGAATAAACATTAACACCGCGAGCGCAGATGGAACTTCAGTGAAACTGATTGTGCACTTGGAGAACGCTCATAGCGGCTATCCAACTTGGTCGTCGGATGGAACAGAAATCGCTTATGTTGAAGCAGATGAGATTCACTGGGCGAGCCGCCAAATCCGGTTTATCAACCTAAAAACCCACCAGCAACAGACCCTTTTCCCTGACGATTTCCCGCGAATGTTTAATCCTTCATGGTCACCAGTTGGCGACAGAATCGCATTTGTCTGGTTTAGACCGGCAGAAAAACAGCAATCTCTGTTCATCGTTAACCGGGATGGAAGTTACCTCAGACGTATTGAATCTTTCGTCGCAAATGATCCAGCTTGGGCACCTTTTGGGAATGAACTGATTTACACAGAAGGCGTCATCGGAAACAACTCACAAATCCTCAAAATCAACCTGATAAGTCGAAAGGTCACACAACTCACAGACAATGGTAGCAATTATGCGGGTAATTGGTTCGCACCGCAGCAACTACCCGTTTCCCCGTCAACATCTCTCTTAAGCACGTCGTGGGGAGACGTGAAAATCCAGACGAAGTAGCGTAAGTTGAGTTGAATGGGAATACAGACGTTATCAGATCTTCAAATAGCACTCTTGTCAATGATACACTCTTGGAATTAGACCCAGCGAAATCCAGTCATAGCAGGCTTTCAGTCATTTCTATAGGACTCAAAATTATCAAACTTGGGTTAGGCTGAAGCTAAAAAACGATGGTTTTCCAGTGTTATTTTGTAGCACAAACTTTAGTTTGTGTCATTTGTGAGATAGCTCGATATCGTTTCACATGTTCACTTAATTATCGACTTCACTATAAAGGGGAAACATGTTTCCTTCTGTTATGAACACAACACCCAGAAAAGTGGTTCTGAGTTTAGCCGCTGTTTTAATCGCAGGATTGGGTATAGGAATACCTGTCGCTGCCCAGACAGTCGTCATCGAAGATGGGTTAATCGGCTACTGGAGTTTCGATAAAGACACCGTAAAAGGCAATACGGTAGAGGATATCTGGGGCGACCAAGATGCCGAAATGATAGGGAAAATTCAAATCGTCCAAGGCAAGTTTGGAGAAGCCGTACAACTGGGTGGCGGCGCGGGTGCTCGTGTTCAAATGACCGATGACATCAAAAAAGCCAAACTTCCCACAGAGGGGATGACCGTGGAATTATGGGCGTGGGATGAGCAGTTTATCGAATGGGGTGGGTACATCGTAGCCGTTCAGGACAATGGTGCCTTTGAAAAAGGATGGTTGCTCGGCACACGATGGAAAGCCTTCAGCTTCGCACTCTCCTCAGACGGGGCTGATGATGGCGATGGTCTCTTAACCTACCTCAATTCTGTCAACACGTACGATATGGGGGAATGGCACCATGTCGTTGGAACATACGACGGCGAGGAGATGAAAATTTACGTAAATGGGAATCTGGAGGCAACTTCCAGCGTCCAATCGGGACCGATTAATTACCCGGATCGCGTCTTCTTCTCCATCGGTTCTTACAAAGATGATAATGAAGACTTTGTGCACAAGGGGATGCTCGACGAAGTCCGTCTCTATGATCGAGCACTCAGCGAAAAAGAGGTATCCAACAATTTGGAAGCGGAAGGATTAGCGGTGGAGTCTACTGGAAAATTAAGTCTCACTTGGGGGCAAATCAAGGCGGCTGCAAGCAGATAATCTAATGTTGGAGGCGTTTGAGTCACCATAGTCTTACCCGATGCCCTAATACCAATCCAAGGAAAAACCTGACGTGCCAGTCCTTATGTCCCCTATAACAACGCCTCAGCTAACGCCGTAAAATCGGTCACCGTTACATCGGGTTGATAGGGTGTGTCCTCATACGGGAGTTCATAGCGGTTCACAAACGCCCCTCTAAAGCCACACGCTCGCGCACCCATGATGTCGAACGAATTCGCAGATACCATCACGCACTCATCGACTTCGAGCCCCAATTCTCCTGCTGCGGCACGGTAGACTGCTGGATGCGGTTTAAACGCACCGACCGATGTCACCGAAATTACATCGTCAAAATCCCACGCAACCCGTTCCGTGACGAGATATTCTAAAAACGACGGATCCCCATTGGATAACACCACCAACTGATATCGGGATTGCATCTTCGCGAGAGCAGACAACACCTCTGGAAAAGGGGAAAGGGACTGCCAGCCACGCATAAATTCTTCTACCGTATCAGACGTAGCATCAATACCGTTGTGTCTCAGGATGTAGTGGGCGGCACGCCGAACGGTCTCCAAGTAGCCGCTATGTCCGAGCATTACAATCGTATCTTGATACTGCTCAATTCTTTGACGGTATCGCCACTGTGCCCAGAATTCATCCGCCGATACATCGGCATCCCGTGCCTTCAGTGATTCATCAATGAAGGGAGTGAGACTCCCTCCTAAATCCAAAATCGTGCCAAATAGGTCAAAGGTTAGTGCTTTCGTATCCGCAAAATTAGCCATAGTCATATAGTTGTCAGAATAGTAGCCATCAGCTATCAGCGGTCAGAAAGAGGCGGATTTGTAACAATCTTCCCTATCTTGGAATATTCCAAAGCGCGGTGGATTGTTACCGAAAAACCTCTTAACCGATCGCCGATCGCTGATCGCTGATCGCCATTTAAACCTGTTACCCCAATTCCACTGTCCGTCCAGTCGCCATCGCCTCAAACGCCGCATCAATGACACGCATCTGATTCACGCAGCTTTCCGGTGAGACACGGTGCGGTTTTCCAGTCGTCAAAACATCACACATATGCTCCAACTGCAACGCAAACTGGAAACAGGGTTCAAAATCAATGACTTCTGTGCCCTCTCGTGTGGTGAGTTCGATATTGACCGCTGAATTTTCATTGTTCCAGACCCGATCCAGTCGGCACATGCCACCGGTCCCTGACATTTCAGCATACTGCCCACCGGCGCAATTAAACCCAGTAGAAATCTGTGCAACACGTTCACCCGGAAATACCAACAATAGATAGGAACCATCGTCCACTTCTAACCCGGCTTGAGACATTCCCGATACCCGAATCGGTTCATCACCGAACATAAACCGCGCATGGTGGATATTGTAGCACGCCAAATCGTAAATACTACCCCCACCTTTTGCTTTATTAAACCGCCAATTCATCTCAGGGCGTCGCGTTTCGGGTCCGCCGCCACCGCCGCCCGTGCAGAAAGTACTGCGGATCGCCTTAAAGTCCCCGATTGCCCCTGAATCAATAAGTTCTTTCGCCTTCAGGTGCATCGGATGATGCCGAAATTTAAACGCTTCTGCTACCAACACGCCGTTCTCTTGTGCCGCCCCGACGAACGCTTCTGCCTCCGTCGCTGTTGACGTGAAGGGTTTCTCACACAAGATCGCTTTAACTTGACGGGATTCAGAAAGCTGGATACCGACCTCAGCGTGGAATGCACCCCACGTGCAAATAACGGCGATATCTAAATCCTCAGCGTCTAACATCTCGTCTAAAGAGAGATACCGGTTTTCAGGGTCCACGTCAAATCGTTCACCGAAATTGGCTAATGCATCTTCCGAGACATCACAGATCGCCGCCAACTCGGCACTCGGGGCTTGTTGGCACGCGTTGCCGTGGGCGTTGGCAATTCCACCTGCTCCGACAAGTCCAACACGATAAGTAGTTGACATAATAGTTCCTTTCTCTGTTAAGTTGCTGTTAAGGGATACCCGTTCTCGACAATTGCTTCTTTCAGAAACTCAAATTCGTATTGCGGTAGCGATGCACCCGGCTTTAACGCCGCATAATCTTTTTTCCAGCGATCTACCGCGTCTGCGCGGACAATGATCCTGCCCAATGGTATACCTAAAAACGCCTCAAGTGCCTTGAGCACTCGCTCCTGATCTAAAACAAAATCCTCAAAGCGGATCTGGATAACATTCTTAGGCATAGGGGTCGCTTGCATAAGTTTATACTGATAGATCCAAGAAATCGCTCGTCTTTCGTAGATGTCGTCCGTTTCAGGATACACAACGCCGAAATCCCGAAGATCGTCCGTTTTGTGGCTACCGCGGATGCAATCCCGTGGATCCCGAATCCAGTGGATATACTTTATATCAGGAAACATCCGAATTATCCATGGATAGACAAGCGTGGTTTCTGGGATTTTCCAACCTGTGTGAGGTGCTGGATTCTGCAGGACATCCTCAAGGTAGACGTTGATAAGCCTCTCAAATTCTGGGTCGATCGGCATTGTAAACAGGGGTTCAAAATCCCACGATAGCCCGCCTTGCCACTTGACATATTGTGCCATCACTCGACAGGCGTCGTACATTGCGAACGGTGGAATCTTATCACCGGAGGGGTTTAGTTGGCTTCCCATAAAAACCCCGCTGGCGTATAACGTATGCGAAATGGCACGCGTCCCTGAGTGTCCACGGCCAATCACTGTAATCAAACTTTCCATAGTCGGTATGTGTTACATAGAAACGATTTGTTTATTTCGACAAGACAAAACTAAACCTTTATATCAAAGTCACGTTAAATAGAAAATAGTAATTATAGAAGAGATGGGGACGGACTGTTTTCGGTCGCTTACCCAATCTTGTCTTCATACTTCTTGAGAACATTTTATCAAATATCTAAAACAAAGCAATCATTTTTTAGAAGGAATTCATATAATGTATAAATTTCTGGCTCTAATGATCCTCATCCTATTGTTAGGGACGTATGTTGCATGTGATAAGGTCCAAAGGGTTATCGCACCAAAGCAAGAACAAAAAACCCTTAAGATCGGCTTCGTCGTCGCAGGCGATCGCGTCACCTATCCAAATGGCGCGGAGATGGCTGTAACAGAGATTAACCAGCAAGGTGGGCTTCTTGGAATGCCGGTCGAATTGATCGGACACATCAACAAGGACGCAGGACCGGGAGTCTCCGTCCAAATCGCTGAACGACTCATCGTTGAAGACGGGATCGTTGCGCTCATCGGGCCCAATCGCTCGTCCCATGCGATTGAGGTAGGTTCAATCGCACAGCGTTATGGCATCCCGATGATTACCACAACCGCAACCAATCCAACCGTAACGAACGCTGGCGATTTTGTCTTCATGGCATCCTTCACAGATAGCTTCCAAGGGGCTGTCATGGCAAAGTTCGCAGTAGAAGACCTCGGTATTACCACTGCCGCCCTTCTCACACGAAGCGGCGATCTCTATACGGAAGGCATCGCTGAATTCTTCGCACTCAATTTCAGTAAACTCGGTGGTGAAATCGTCGCCAGCGAATTCTACGAAGGCGAACTATCAGATTTTACAGTACAATTGACAAGCATTGCTACGGCAAGACCCGATGCGCTTTTCACATCCGGTTTTGTCCAAGACATTGCCTTAATAACGCAACAGGCACGAGCATTCCCATTGCGAAACGCAGTGGGTGAACCCACGGTTTTCCTTGGTGCCGATTCATGGGACAACGATCTGCTATTCAATAACGAAGATGCTAAAACAGAAGGTAGTTTCTTCAGCGGACATTTCTCGCCAGACACAGATGAACCGACAGCACGAGCGTTTGTTGACGCTTACGAATTCATCTATGAATCCACACCGACTGGCGGAGTTGCGGTCAGTTACGATGCCGTCAAATTGCTTTTTGAAGCGGTCGAACGAGCAGGTAGCCTTGATCCTGATGCAGTCCGTCAGCAACTCGCTGCTACAGAGAACTACATCGGAGCGACGACAATTGCCAGTTATGACGAAAATCGTCACCCAACAAAAAGCGCGGTAATTTTCACCATCGAAAACGGTGGAAAACGGTTCTACAAGCAGATTGCTCCCTTTTAACACGGAGTAAGTTTTCCGTATACTGTGGGCGAGGTTTCTCAACCTCGCCTTCTAATTTTCCTCTCATTTCCAACATATGTCGGTGCGAACTTGCTTGCGATATCTTTCTCCTACTTACGGACTATTATGGGAAATTACACCGACTCCATAAACAGAATAATTCACCATTCTTAAAACATTCCTACAAGTAGGTTGGTTCTTTCCAATCACACTAAATTCCCGATCCGAGAATTGTAATCTGTTACCTTATTTCTTAGAAAAGAGGTGACACATCACAACTTTTGTGATATATTGATTCCAATGAAATCCATAAGAATAAAAAAATATTGGCATCATGAAAATTTCCCTCTTCTTGGGATGTACACTACTTACAATCTTAATTTTCGGTCTTTCCGCCGTTGCCCAAGATTACACACAATTCGGTCTACCCGAAGGTGCGAAAGCACGGCTTGGTAAGGGCGAATTAGGCAAGATCCAATTTTCTCCGGACGGCAGTCGGCTTGCAGTTTCCAGTTCTATCGGTATCTGGTTCTATAATCCGCAAACCGGCAAAGAATTAGGCTTGCTGAGGTACACAGACGGGGTCTCTCCTTTCGCTTTTGCGTATTCACCCGACGGAAACACTATCGCTACAGCAAGCACAAGCGAGATGATAGTGGTAACAGGAACAAGAGAGGCAAGACTTCCTTCAACTGCGGGCAATACAGTCCACCTGTGGGATGTCGCGACTGGAGAAAAGAGAACCACACTCAGATTACAGACACAGAGGGCGGCTTCTATTGTATATTCACCCGATGGAAACACCATCGCGACTGCAAGAGAACGGGACAACACGGTATATTTGTGGAACGCTGCCACAGGAAAATCCAAGGGAACCCTCGAAAGGGTAGGTAGAGGTAGCGTCCAATCCTTTGTATTTGCCCCCGATGGAAACACCATCGCGACTGCCGGGGGTTGGACAGACAACGTTGTGCAGTTGTGGGACGCCCAAACGGGAGCACACAAAACGTCACTGACTGGACATACGCAGACGGTCAATGCCATCGCATATTCACCCGATGGGAAGACGATTGTTTCTGGAGGTGCAGATGGCACAGTGCGGTTGTGGGATGGTGCCACCGGAAAACATAAAGCCACCCTGCGGCATGGAGGTTGGATGAATTTCCTATTTCCGTGGCTGAACCCGTCTGTTAATGCTATCTCATATTCACCCGACGGTAACACCGTGGCAGTTGCAAGTGTGGACAGTAAGTTACGATTGTGGGATACACAGACAACACAGCTCAAAGCCACACTTACTGGACACACAGCGGCAATCAATTTCGTAGCATATTCATCCGACGGAAAGATTATCGCTACAGCTGGAGGTTGGAAGGACTACACTATCCGGTTGTGGGACGCTGTCACGGGTGAAACCAAATCCGTTCTCACAGGATATACCCCTATCAACGTCGTCGCATATTCACCCGATGGAAAGATGATCGCTACAGGCGGAGACTACCATAGCAACGCACTGCAATTGTGGAATGCCAAGACAAAGAAACTCAAAGCAACATACACCGAACACACAGACGGCATCCTTTCTTCCATGGTATACGCACCTGATGGAAAGACGATCGCTGCTGTGAATTTGTCCGATAATACGATTCGATTGTGGCTTACAGGAACCGGCAAACATACAGCCACATTTGAACATGCTAACACAGACCGTGGATACAATATATCCTCTGTGGCATATTCACCCGATGGAAACACTATTGCTGCAGTCGGGGGACACTATAAAAATCATAAAGGAACGGTGTACCTATGGCGCGCCCAGACAAAGAATCGTAAAATCATATATGAAGGATCCGATTACATATCTACCGTCGCATATTCACCAGATGGCAGAACGATCGCTACGGGGAGCTGGAACGGCAACGTCCAAGTATGGCATACTGTAACGGGTGAGGCACTTAAAACAATATCCACACAGCACAAAGGCGGGATCGAGTCATTAGCGTATTCGCCGGATGGGAAGATAATCGCTACGGGCGGTGGGTATCGTGACGACATCGTGCAACTGTGGAATACGATAACAGGTGTACACAAAGCCAGACTTACAGGTCATACGAAGACTGTCGCTTCCGTCGTGTTTTCACCTGACGGAAAGATAATCGCTACCGGGAGTACGGATGGCACGATCCGGCTCTGGGATGCGATAACATGGGAACATAAAACCACATTCACAGCACATACGGACATCGTTTCTGTCGCATATTCGCCGAATGGAAAGACGATCGCTACCAGGAGTACGGATGGCACAGTGTTACTCTGGGAGACTCAACCGACTTTGGAAGATGAGTAGACTAAACCCTTTCCAATAGTTATCAGTCGTCAGCAAGATGGCAAAGAGGTAGTCAACCGCCGACAGCCGATAGCCATAAAATAATAGGAGATTGGTATGAATAGACCACCAGAAGCCTTCGTCCACGTAGACGAAGAACGACTTCTCAACTTCTCTACGGCTTGCTTTGAAAGAGCCGGTATCACACACGAACACGCCGCACTCATCAGCCGCTTGCTCGTCAATTCCGACTTACGGGGTGTCCGTAGCCACGGCACCCGAACCGTCAACGGGTATTGTGGGGGTTTCGAGAACGGAAGTTTCAATCCTAACCCGGATATCCGTGTCATCCATGAAACACCGACGGCGGTTGTACTTGATGGAAACGGCACACTCGGTTATCTCCCGATGGTGCGCGCCACTGAACACGCCATCGCTAAAGCGAAAGAGGTCGGCATCGGGATGGGACTCGTCCGTTACATTGGGCACTACGGATCCGCGGGACACTATGCCCGGATCTGTAACGAGGCAGGATGCATCGGCTTTTCTGTACAGGGGTATCAGAACCAAGGAAACGCCGGAAACCAAGACGCTAAACCGCAACTCGGCTACTACGGTAACCCACCTATCTGTTTCGCGATTCCCTCTGGTGAGGAACCGTCGGTCGTGCTTGATGCCGCAACCTGTATCATGGCGGATTACCAACGCGGTCCCGAATTCGATGCCCTGCTTTCAGTCATTCCAGCCGCCTTCTTCAAGAGCATAGGATACACCGCTGTGGCGAGTTTGCTCGGTGGTGCACTCACAGGTTTCACTGAACCACCACCCGAAGATACCGCAAAATGGGGCGGTGCGGGCATGGGCGGAATGGTGCTCGCCATAGACATCGAATCTGTTGTGTCACCTGATGTTTTTCACACTGAAGTCGATCGGATGGTGCACGATGTTCGTGAAACCTATGAACCGATGCCTGGGACAGACAGAGCACTCTTACCGGGATCGATTGAGACAGAACGCACGGAACAGCATCGCCGCGAAGGCATCCGTTACGGTGAAATGGAACAGGAATCCGCACGTGGGGTCAGTGAACGCTTAGGCGTGCCACTCCCTTGGGACGAATAATCTTGCTCAGGAGAAAAAAAATGAACAGACCCCCAGAAACTTTCGTCTTCGTAGATGAGGAACGACTTCTCAACTTCTCTACCACCTGCTTTGAGAAAGCCGGTGTTCCACATGAACACGCCGCACTCATCAGTCGCTTGCTCGTCAACTCTGACTTACGCGGTGTCCGCAGCCACGGCACGCAGACTGTTAATCGATATTGTGCAGGCTTTGAAAACGGCAACCTCAATCCGAACCCGGACATCCGTGTCATCCACGAAACACCAACAGCGGTTGTGCTTGACGGAAACGGCACACTCGGTTATCTCCCGATGGTGCGTGCCACTGAACACGCTATCGCCAAAGCGAAAGAGGTCGGCATCGGGATGGGACTCGTCCGTTACATTGGACACTATGGGTCTGCGGGACACTATGCCCGTATGTGTAACGAAGCCGGTTGCATCGGTTTCTCGGTCCAAGGATCCCGAAACCACGGCAATGCTGGAAACCAAGATCCCAAACCGCAACTCGGCTACTACGGCAACCCGCCCATCTGTTTCGCGATTCCGTCCGGTGAGGAGCCGCCGGTCGTGCTTGATGCCGCAACCTGTATTATGGCGGATTACCAACGCGGTCCCGAATTCGACGCACTGCTTTCTATCATCCCTGCCGCCTTCTTCAAGAGCATCGGCTATACCGCTGTGGCACACCTCCTCGGTGGTGGACTCACAGGCTTCACCGAACCACCACCCGAGGATACCGCAAAATGGCAACCTCCACAGGGTGGGATGGTAATCGCAATAGATATCGAATCCGTTGTGCCACTTGCTGTTTTCCACGCCGAAGTCGATCGGATGGTGCATGACGTTCGTGAAACCTATGAGCCGTTGCCGGGGACAGATAGGGCACTTTTACCGGGGGCAATTGAAACGGAACGCACAGAACTGCATCGTCGTGAAGGTATCCGATACGGGGAAGCGGAACAGGAATCTGCACGCGCCGTCAGTGAACGGTTAGGCGTGCCACTCCCGTGGGATGAATAATTTTCAACGCATCCGACAGGTGAATGCTAAAAATATGTGGACAGTAGTTTGGGGTTGGGTGCCCCAACCCCAAACGTTCCATCGCGGTAAGCGAGGTTTCTAACCTCGCCGATGCAGCGTGTCACAGTAATTCTAAAATCCACCATAAATCAAATGAAGGCAAGAGAAATTGATGCTTGTCGTGTTGCTCTCTTTTCTCCCGTAGGAAAAGCGTCTGCTAAAATAATAGAAATGTGATATAATACTATGTAGAAACGGATATAAGAAAACCTATTCATCTGACTTTTCAATTAAAACTTTATGCCTAACAAAATTTTGGGCATTCACATTTCGTGGAGGCGTTTCAATGAAATCTCTATGTATTGGTATTACATTGCTTTTATGCTTTGGTGCCACTTCGTGGGCATTAGAAGAAGACGATCCGGCGATTGTTGGTGTATGGCTCTTTGAAGGCAATGCTGATGATGCCACAGACAACGGCAATGATGGAAAAATCAACGGAGCTTTCAAGTTTGAAGACGGTAAATTTGGCCAGGCGGTCGTGGCTAAGGGAGGCGGTAGTATTGATGTCGACGATTCGGACAGTATCCTGAGCGTCGAAGCAGAATTGACAGTTGCCGCGTGGTTCCGAGTCGATGCTGACTCCGACACCGGTGTCAGAAAAAATGGTGCCTACCTGTTGGAAGACCAGTCTGCCAGTGAACCCGTGCCTGATGGCTTCTCGTTCAGAATCTGGACAGGTGCCGGAATTACACCTGGATTCTACGGACAAACAGAGTTGGAACAGGGGAAGTGGTACCATCTCGCTGGAACATACGACGGAAAAATCGTCGAGATGTATGTTGATGGCGAACCTGAAAGTAAAAAAGGCGCGTTGTCATCCAATAAAGCAGATTGGAAACCGGAGTGGAACGGTAAGGTTAACCCTGGAGAAACACTGCAACTCAAATTCGGACCAGAACCATTTACCGGTGGCATTGATGAGATCGTCATTCTCAGTCGCGCCCTTGAGGCGGATGAGATCCAGCAATTGCTGAATGGATGGGACGAAGCTTTCGCCGTTGAACCGGAAGGAAAACTGGCAACAACGTGGTCAAGAGTAAAGACAGCTCGATAAGCGGAAGGTCGCGATGTTGTAGGGTGCCCCTTGTGAGTGTCCTACCTATGAATGCTCTTACGGTCCCCAATATATAACTATGTCGGATAAATCAACCGGAATTGGAGAGGTTTTTACCCCACTGGAATGGGCAAAATGGCTCATCAACAAGTGGGAGATCTTTGACGCATGGATTAATGGTGCGCACATTTGTGACCCCACAGCAGGGAAAGGAGCATTCGTCCTCGCACTTCTGGACATCGCACGTCGCAGAGGGGTCCCTATCACGCCAGAACGCTTATCACGTCTAACGCTCATTGAGATGAACGCTTCACATCTGGCGTGGTTTAGAAAAAACGTCAAGCAAGAATTCGGTGTTGATTTTCCGGCAACCCAACTCTTCTGCCAAGATGTGATTATGGAGTCACATGCGGGAAAATATGACATTCTCATTGGGAACCCACCGTGGGTCAATTTCTCGGATCTGCCATCGGACTACAAAACGCGTATAAAACCTTTTTTTCTCGCAGAAGATCTGGTGCCAGACAGGCAGCAGTTGCTCTTAGGTTCCTCTCGTATCGACATCGCAGCACTCGTTTTGAAGATCGTTCTTGGTCAATTACTAAAAAAGAATGGGGTTGGGTATTTCTATCTCCCGCTTTCCCTCTTTTTCGGTGATGGTGCGCATAAGGGTTTTAGAAACTATCGCGCAAATCAACGTAATTTCGCTGTAGATACGGTCTACGAATTCACGTCAACAAGCGTATTTGAAGGTGTCGGCACGTCATACGGTTGTGCTAAATTTCGGTGCGATACGCGTCAGATCTTCCCAGTTACATATTTCAGGGAATTGAACAACGAATGGATTGAACACACGGCAGTCCCTTTTAACAACACGACAGATCCGTGGCGCATCGTGCGGGACCTCAACGAACTGGATACAGGCACAACCGTTGACCTTAACTTGTCGCCAGCACAAACACCGCGACAGGGCGTGAATACATGTGGTGCCAACAGCGTTTTTATTTTTCAAGACAAGCCTTCAGACCTCCCTGAAGCGTTTTTGTATCCGCTCGCGACAAAGGAGATCTGGCGACAAGAGGCATCACATCCCCACAAATGGATACTTCTACCGTATCATCGGCAAACGGGAAAGCCGCTCACGCACCATCAGATTGAACAGCATCTCCGCTTAAAAGAATACCTCCACACTGCTGAAGAAACGCTACGATCCCGGAGGGGAACGCTCCTCCGAAGGGCTGTTGATAGAGGGTATTGGTGGGCACTGCTCGGTGTCGGCACTTATTCGTTTGCGCCGTTCAAAGTGATGTGGGAGGCGTATGGGAGAAGTCGGTTTAACCCAGTTGTGTTGAGTTGTGTAGATGGACAGGCTTGGCAAGGCAACCAATCGATGCATGCATTTATCCCGTGCTGGTCTGAAGATGCGGCGCATAGGATTAAGGACGCGCTTGAGAATCCCGAAATTCCGAGGCTATTGCGTCAGCTCAACGGGGCAGGCAAATGCAATTGGGCACAACCGGGGAAAATGAAAAAGATTCTTTCATTTACAGAATCGCATGACGCTCAAAAGGATCAGGCATATACATGACACAAAAGACAGGATTCGCCTATCATCCAGACTACCTTGATCACGACACCGGTCCGAATCACCCAGAACGACCCGATCGGCTACGGGCGAGCTTAGCAGCACTTCAAGGAAGCGATGTCTGGGAAGCGTTACACCCCATCGAACCGACACCTGCGAGTATCGCGCGGCTCTGCTACGCACACGAGCCAACCTACCCGGAACACATCCAGCAATACTGCGAAGCAGAAATGCCGCTCTCCTATGACACCACCGTTGTAAAGGCTTCGTTTGATATAGCAAAGCTTTCCACAGGTGGCGTGCTGCGTATCGCAGATGCCGTCGTGACGGGAGCCGTGAAAAACGCCTTCGCTATGGTACGTCCACCCGGACACCATGCCACACAGAACAGGAGCATGGGGTTTTGCTTGTTCAACAATATCGCGATCACTGCTCGCTATCTTCAACGGGAACACGGCATTGGAAAGGTCGCGATTGTGGACTGGGATGTTCACCACGGGAACGGCACACAAGACATTTTCTATGAAGATGAAACGGTCTTCTTTTTCTCTATCCACCAGTCGCCGCTCTATCCCGGCACGGGTTCAAGTTATGAGCGTGGAAGTGGGAAAGCACGTGGTACAACGCTGAACATGCCGGTGCCCGCGGGGAGCGGTGATGCCGAATACGTCGCGGTCTTTACGGATGTTCTCATTCCTGCTTTAAAGGATTTCTCGCCTGAGGTCATCTTAATTTCAGCAGGATTCGATGCCCATTACCTCGATCCGCTCGCCGGGACTGAACTGACAGCAGGCGGATTTTCCACACTGACAGACCTAATTCTTGAATTTGCCGAGGAAACCGCATCGGGTCGTGTTGTCTCTGCGTTGGAGGGTGGGTATAGTTTGGAAGGGGTATCTGAATCCGTTGTAGCGCATGTGGAAAGGTTGGTAAAGTCGTAAAAAAAGCATGGATACCATAATGCTTCCACAATCCTGAAGATCTCATAATCCTGTAAATCCTGATTCAGACGGGACTTTATCAGGTTTCTTACCAACGTGAATCGAAACGATACCGAACGTCTTTCGATGGAACTGGACATCTGTCAGTCCACACTGCTCCATGACAGTTTTCAGTGCATCGCAATTCGGAAACTTCATGACGGAACGGGGAAGGTACCCATAAGCGTCGTCCTTGTTTCGGGAGATAAGGTTTCCGACGAAAGGTAGGATCTTGGTGAAGTAGAAATAGTAGAGGCTCCGAAAGAGCGGGTTCACAGGTTGCGTAAACTCCAAGATAACGACTCTACCACCCGGTGCCGCAACGCGCGTCATCTCGCGTATCCCCATCTCCAAATCGGCAACGTTTCGGATACCAAAACCGACAGAGACAACGTCAAAAGTATCGTCTAAAAACGGAAGGATAAGGGTATCCGCTGCCAGAAAGTCAGTGCCTGCCCCGCGATCTTTCCGTTCCACCTTCTCATCGCCGATGACCAGCATCTCAAAGCAGAAATCTGCGGCAATTACAAACCCTTCCGTCCCAATTTTATCGGCATACGCGAGGGCGAGTTCACCTGTACCGGTGCAGACGTCCAGCACCTTGCTACCTAAGCCAACGCCGCTCGCCTTGACCGTTTCGCGCCGCCAAGCCCTGTCGCGTTTGAGACTTAGCAGAGAATTGAGGAGATCGTAGTGGCGCGCGATGGCTGAAAACAGATTCTTGATTCGATGGGCATGCATTTTTTTAACTATTAAATCTGGTCATCGTTCCACTTCGTTTCACGATGGTTTTCGGTAATTCCAACGGAAATCTGAACATGAACAGTCATCAAAAATCCATGTAGCCAGTCCGTACGTCACATCCGCAGCAGTATTTTACATTCGCAATTCTGCGCCTAATTCCCGATTCAGACGTTTCACAATCTTGTCGTGAAGGGCATTGACCGCTTTATCTGTCAACGTTTCAGTCGCAGAGTGATACGTGATGGTATAGGCAAGGCTCTTCTTACCTTCTGGAACCTGTTCACCTTCATAGACATCAAACAACCGCACCGAGTCTACCGAGTCCCCACCCGTCGTATAGATAAGCTCTGTCGGCATATCTGATAGTACCTCCTTATCTACAATGATTGCAAGGTCGCGAGCGACTTTTGGGTAGATAGAGATCGGTTCAAAGCGTTTAGCAAATGTAGTGGCATCCGCTAAGCCTTCAAGGTCGAACTCAAAGAGATACGCCTTATACGGTAAATCGTAATTTTCGAGCACCTCTGGATGTACCTCGCCGAAGGTACCGAGTCGTCTATCACCCAACAGCACTTCTGCATTCCTACCTGGATGGAAGGTACGGACCTCTGTCTTCTGTAACGTCCAATCAACAACGCCACATACCTCGAGCATCCCTTCTACAAGCCCTTTGATGTCAAAGAAATCTGGAGCTCGGTGCGGATCGCTATAGACCCCTTCCCCAATCTGCCCGGCAAGCACTCCTGTAACGCGCTGCGGCTCTTTCTCTGCCCCATCGTAGACAAATACGCTTCCGATTTCAAAGAGAGCAATAGTGTCTATCTGGTGATTACGGTTATGCTGTGCGTTTTCAAGCAATCCCGGTGTGAGGGTTGTACGTAGCACGGACATCTCTGGACTCAATGGGTTCCGGAGTTTCAAAGTGTTACGAAGCGGATCTTCTGCAGTCAACCGGATCCTATCAAAGCAATTAGGATCGCAGAAACTATAGTTCACCACTTCCATCATTCCAGCGGCGAGGAGAAAATGTTTAACGCGCCTGCCGACCTCTGTTTTTGGGTTCGATGCTGGTACAGGAATATCACCTTTGGGCAGTGTTGTCGGAATATTATCGTAGCCGTAGACCCGCGCGATTTCCTCGATAAGGTCGATTTCTCGGGTAACATCAGATCTGAACGTCGGCACGGTGACTTGATAGACATCTCCGGTAGCATCCACGTCAAAACCGAGGCGGTTCAAAATCTGCGCCATCTCTGCGGCTTCGAGTGTTGTCCCTAATACGAAATTGACGCGTTCAGGACGGAATTGGACTTTGGTTAAAGGCTGCCGTCCCGGATAGACATCAACAGTCCCTTCACAAATTGTACCCCCTGCCAATTCGACAATGAGTTGTGCCGCACGGTCGAGGGCAGCGAGAACAACACCCGGGTCGGCACCCCGCTCAAATCTGTAGGAGGCTTCCGTGCTGATTCCCAACGCCTTTGCGGTCGCACGAACACTTGATGGATTGAAATAGGCACTCTCCAGTAGGACATCACAGGTCGTTTCCGTGATTTCTGAATCGTAGCCGCCCATAATCCCAGCGAGTGCGACCGGTTTTTCAGCATCCGCAATGATGAGCATATGGGGTGTGAGTTCGCGCTCAATTTCGTCGAGAGTTGTTATCTGTTCACTATCCGCCGCGCGGCGAACAACAATACGGTTTTCTGTCAGCTTGTGATAATCAAAGGCGTGGAGCGGTTGTCCATATTCCATTAAGACGAAGTTAGTGACATCAACAATGTTGTTGATAACGCCTATACCGACAGATTCAAGTCGCTGTTGCAACCATGCTGGAGATTCCGCCACCTTAACGCCTTGAATGACGCGTGCGGCGTAACGCGGACAAAGATCTGGCGCATCAATTGTAACAGACGTTAAGTCTCGGACATCAATGTCACTTTCTTTCACGTCAACAGTAGGTAGTTTTAAAGGGTTCCCGGTCTCCGCCCGGATTTCACGAGCAACACCGATCAGGCTGAGGCAATCCGGACGGTTGGGTGTAATCTCCAGTTCAAACACGGCATCGTCTAATCCGAGAGCCTCTGAAAGGGGTGTGCCAAGGGGTGTCTCCGTCGGTAGTTCCATCAAACCGGCGGCATCGTCAGAAAGCCCCAACTCCTTTTCAGAGCAGAGCATCCCTTGCGAGGTCTCGCCACGCAGTTTCGCGCGTTTTATTGTCAAACCCACAGGGAGTGTTGTGCCGATTGTCGCGACGGGTGCGAGCATCCCCTCTCTGACATTCGGGGCACCACAGACAATCTGAAGTTCATAGGTCCCACCGGTATCTACCTGACAGAGAACGAGTTTATCTGCGTTCGGGTGCGGTCGGATCGAGGTGACGCTGCCGACAATTACGCCTTCGAGTTCAGCACCGAGTTGCTTAATAGATTCAACCTCAACACCTAACATCGTCAACCGATCGGCGAGTTCACTTGGAGACAATTCAAAATCGATGTAAGTTTTAAGCCAATTTAAGGTCACGTTCATAACTAACGAAGCTCCAGTATACTATGCCGACGTTTCAAGTCCCCCCAAGCAATCGGCAATTTCGCACGAGGTGAAACATCAAATGGCACGAGAAGATCTTCAAAGTACTCAAACTGTGCGATCTGTTTACCCTTGCCATCACAGATACCGGCGTAGATACCAACTTCAAGCGGTTTGTCGAACTCCTGTTCGGTTTCGCCAATATCAATCCAAGCGTCTTTGGCTTTCCGTTTCCACCACGCTGTGAAAGTATCTTTCTCACGGCGGAGTCGCATGTAAAGTGCCATCTCACCCACTGGATCTTGGAAACCGGGAACGACCCCGACAAGCCCTTCACCGCCATCGAATTGCCGTTTCTGGTATTGGATAACAGCATTGTTGTTTTGCGCCGGACCTCGACCCCAGAGTTTAATCGTCACCCATTCACCTTCACGTCCTTGATGATCCTTCGTTGTTGGCGAATACGCAACAACTCCCGCAACGACACAAGCATCTTCGTAGTCCATAAAGAGATGCGTCTCTATATCGAAGTCGCCTTCGTGTTCCTGATAGAGTCGATTCGTCGTGTCATCGGGCCAGAGATTCCGATTCAGTTCACCTTTGATGTGAAGCCATCCGGCTTTCGTTTTGCCCATATCCCACTCTTTCGGTTCAATGCCTTCTTCTTTGGAGGTCTTCCATTTCCAATTTGGATTCTTCAAGGCATTTCCATCAAATGGATCCCCAAGAGAGTCCGCGGCGTGTCCAGAGGTGATACCGTAAAACATCGCAGAACTGATAAACAATATAATAACGACTTGTTTCAAATTTGGCTCCTTAAAAGAACTGGCGGCGTTGTAGCCGCCAGTGATTCGTAGAAATTGTGAATAGCGTTTGTGGCTATTGCAGTCCTTTCAGTTCACCCCACGTAACGGCGAGTCGACCACGCGGATCAACAGGGGTTGCCGGACTTGACGCTTCTCGGAAGTAGTCAAAAGTGACGGTCATCTTGCCAGCACCTTGGCCTTCGCAGATACCGACGTAGATACCGACTTCAAGGGGTCCTTCAAGTTCATTGGTCACTTTACCGACCGAGACCCAGTCGCCTTCTGCATTCGGCTTGAACCATGACTCATATTCGTCGCCATCGCGTTTGAGGCGCAGTTCAAGTGGAATAACACCTTGATCTGGATTATAGTCAGCTTGTGTGCCAACATATCCCAAATCGGCAGAGTCGTTTTCACGGCGTTGATACTGGAGTACAGCGTTGTTACCTTGCGCCGCACCGCGACCCCACAACTTCAAAGTTACCCACTGACCATCTCTGTTCTGGTGGTCCTTCGTTGTAGCGGAATACGCGACGATGCCGGCTACAGTGCAAGCATCCGCATAATCAACAGTCATTGCCGTTTCGACATCAAATTGATCCATGTCTGTGACTTGATAGAAACGTGTGGAGGTATCGTCTCCCCACAAGTTCTGGTCGAAGCCTGCCTCGGCGACGAGCAGTCCATCTTGTAGTTCCCAAGGGCTCTTATCGCCGTCCTTGACCTGCCAGAAAGACTGAAGGTCTTGACCGGTCCCAACGAATTCATCGCTCATCAAGGTTTGTGCGAAAACACCCGGGGTGAGACATACAGACAGAAACAAAATTGCAATTATACACGTAATCTGTTTCATTACATATCCTTTCTATTTTTGCGTACAGGACGATATATTTCGGTATCCAATGAGATTCTTTTACTCTCAAATGACGCTTGGTTCGCCTGTACTATGATTCGTCTAAAATATATTAACATATTGATTGGAAAAAAATCAACTTTTTTCGTGGAGTTTCGTAATTATACGGTGTAATGTAAAAAAAGCAGATCTCCTTGCAATTCGTGCGAAGACTATGTTAAAATCAGAATTGATGTGAAATGCACGCTGAATTACAAATTATGTCCTTTAGGAGGAGCTTATGAAGGTAGGTATTCGGGACGGGATGTTGCCCGTTTCTTTTGAAGAATCGTTTCAGAAGGCGAAAGAGATTGGGTTTGATGGTGTCGAGATTTGCATGGGCGTCGACTACCGTGAACATCTGCTTTGGCAGGATGGTGGGATTGATAAGGTGAACAGTTTGGCAGAAGCGGCTGGTATCGAGGTATCTTCACTGTCACCGGGTGGATTCACTGCGTATTCGTTTATGCATCCGACCGATAGCACACGGACCGAAGGGATTGCAAAATTGCAATATCTGGCAGAGACCTGTCCGCAACTCGGCGCGCAGGTGATTCTGGTGCCGTTTTTCGGGAATGGTAAGATCGAAGATGCGCACATCGGTGCATCACGGTTTCTGGATGGATTGAAGGCAGCTGCTGAAACCGCTGAGAAACACGGTGTTTTCCTTGCTATTGAATCAACCTTAAGTGCGGATCAACATCAACAGATTATTGATAACGTTGGTTCGTCAGCCGTTGGGGTTTATTACGACATGGGGAACGCCACAGGATTCGGCTACGATTCACCGTCTGAAATTCGGAGTTTGGGCAGTGCAATCACGCAGATGCACATCAAGGATACCGGCGGCAATCACGCCGGTGAAGGCGATGTTGACTTCCCCGCTGTCTTTGATGCGGCGCATGCCGTTGGATACGATAGTTGGTTTGTCTTGGAGACACCCGGTAAAGATGACTCGGTTGCGTCCGCTGCAAAAAACCTCGATTTTGTGAGAAATAGTTTTTGAGGTAGGGACAGGGTGACATTCGTTATCAGAAATTTATGCACTTCAATATTGGAACCCGTCTCATGACGGAGGAGTCGGCATGAACAGCCCAAAAACGATAGCTCCACGCTCCGAAAGTCGGAAGTTGCTGTCACTGCCCACGCGCGAAGCGGAGCAGCTCTTTCAAAGTTACGAGAAGCAACAACAGTTGGAAATTCTGAGTGCAACTCGTAACCCGAAATCTCGAGAGAAACTCTATTATCTCGTGCCAGATTGCACCGAACTCATCCAGGAAAGTCCTACCGAAGATGTACTCCAAGTTTTGGACACGATGCTCGGCACGGGACTTGCTTCTGTCCTATTGCCATGTCTTTCAAATGAGCAATTTGAGGAACTGCTGGACATTGCTGTCTGGCGCGATGGAAAACTTGATGAAGAGTCATTGGATCTCTGGCTTTTTGAGCTTTCTGAATGTGAGCGGGATGATCTTGGGCGATTGCTTAGGGAACTCGACATCCGTTTACTGGCGGCACTTCTCCATGGTCGCATTACACTTAAAGATCTTCACAGTGGGATGCTGCTTGAATCCGGGTATCTTGATCCAAGTTCACCAGCGATTGATTACGCAGATGAACGCGCCCGGGCGATTTGTAACGCTATCTGGGAAGCGGATGATGAGGTCTTTAGAACGTTCATCAGAGAACTCTTTGCGATTGATACAGAAGGCAATGTTGAGTCTGAACTCGCCGCCGCTTTCGATGCTGTACAGGCGGATCGGGCTGAGCGCGTTGCAGCGCGTGATAAAGAAGCCGGTATTGACATTACTGAGGCGGACCTCGTAGAGAAGGTTGACTTAGAGTCGCTTACATTTGATGACGATGAGGACGACAATGACAACGATAAATAAGTTTTCTCTCGTCGCCGAGGCGCAGCTTGACAGGCGGCTCTTTCTCACACAAGCCTTAGCACATGGAGACACCTTCGGTGGCATCCCTCGTGAACAGGCCGATACGCTTTATCAGAATATAGCCGCTATTGCGCACAAACTCATTACAATGAAAACGACAGACCTCTCCGATCAATCCGCGCTACGGACGCAGATTCAGACTGCATTCACGCTCACGAGCCTCGGATTGGAGTATGGTAGCAAGGGCGATTTTGACAAAGCGGTTCGACTCCTCTGTAAAAACCGAGTTGTCAAATTTTTCCAAGTCGGGAATACGCTCACAGAAAAATTGTTAGACAGAGCACGCCATCTTTTAGAACACGGTGTGATTCTGCCCCCTGATAGGGATGAAGAACGTGCTCTCGGTACTACCTATACCGACCTTGAAACAGAAGGTATCCAGATTTATACGCAAGCGGAACTTGAATTCTTAAAGGCGTTGTTGACTTACAGAACCACGATTCGGTCCTTTCAAATAACTATCAGAGATGCAGATGTTCCAAGAGCACTTATCCATTTGGCTGAGGTCAATATGATCGACCAGCAGTTGGCATGCATCGAAAATCGCTGCCACTACGTAAAAGCCTTACCACTGGATAATCTGTTCGCATTGGATCCGCCACTCAGCATTTTCCCCAATCCTATTGAACACCTCACACTCGGATTGATCGTCAATCTGGTCCTCTATCGGCAAGTCGATTTTCAGTTGGATGCCGATACACGGCAGGATTTCTACGAGTTGGCTTATGTGGATGGTGAGATTCGGCACTCCCTCCGGCAACAGTTGCTTGACTGGATAGCACAGTATCTCGAACAGGCGCACCAACCTGAACCCGTGAAGACGTATGCTATCTCGTATTGGGATGATTGTCTCCGAATGGAAGGAAAGACAGTTTCAATTGGATAGTCTCAGCGATCTGCCAATCCTTTCTTTGCGTCCGCAATTGCCTTGCGGGCTTGTGGGGTCCCAATATCGTTCAAAGCGCGTTCTGCCATACGGCGGAGGTCAGAATTAGGTGAATTCAGTGCCACAATGAGCGGTTCAACTGCAGGTGCGCCTATTGTGGCTAAGGCACGCACAACAAGACGCCGAACGTTCCATTCCGGATCCGTAAGTGTGTTGATGAGGGCAGGCAAAATTGTGTCAAGCGGCATTCCAATTTCACCTAACGCATAGGCGGCATTCAACCGAATCTCCGCGGCGTCTGCTGTTAAAGCGTCAATGAGATACGGCACGGCGGGTGTCCCTACATTTTGCAGAGCGACCGAGCCAACAACGCGAATGTTTTCATCGGGATCCGTGAGCACGGAGATGAGCGCAGGTACAATACGAGCGGCAGGGGTTTTAATTTCGCTGAGCGTCCATGCAGACATCTCACGAATCTGCGGATTTTCATCGGATAACCCGTGGATGAGGGCATCGACCGCCTCAGGTCCTATTTTGACTAAGGCATCGGCGGCTTCAGTACGACGCAGTGCCGCTCTGTCACCAAGTTGGTTGACGAGTGTTTTTATCTGTTGTTCTTGGGACTGACACGCTACCAGACACAAGAGAATGAGGGGTAAAAAGAAGCGTTTCATGGGTTATGAGTGTAGCATAGTTTTCCGCTTTTTGCAAGTTGCCGTTCTTGAAACTATGAACAAAATTTGAAACTTCACCAACGAATTCAAGTTACGTTATTGCAAAATACGTTATGAAAGGAGAGTCGCGGGATTCGTCCGATCGCGAAAACCGTCAATAAAGAAATGAAATTAGAGACAGCGACGTTTGGAGCAGGTTGTTTTTGGTGTGTTGAGGCAGTCTATCTGCAATTGGAAGGTGTTCACACGGTCATCTCAGGGTACACGGGCGGCACCACCGTCAATCCAACGTACCAAGCGGTGTGTATGGGAATGACAGGACACGCCGAAGTGTGTCAGATTCAATTTGATCCGGACATTATTTCTTACGAAGAGTTATTGGAAGTTTTTTGGCACACGCATGACGCAACAACCTTAAATCGGCAGGGTGCTGATGTCGGTACGCAATACCGTTCAGCAATTTTCTATCACACGGAAACACAACAAGAGATCGCCGAAAAATCTAAAACCGAGGTGGACGCATCCGATATGTGGGATGCTCCGATTGTCACAGAAATCACTCCGATTGATGTCTTTTATCCTGCTGAGGATTACCACCAAAACTATTTTCAACTGAATCCAAATCAACCGTATTGCCAATTTGTGATTCATCCAAAGATGCAAAAGTTCACCAAGGATTTTAAGGGCCAACTTAAAAATGATTAATAGACATGTTTTAAAAGCGTACACTGCAATCTATGCGAGGGTACCAAAATTGAAACTTACAAACATCTCGAGACAATCGCTTCTACTGAGCATTCTCGCTATTATCTTCTGTTTCAGTGCTGGGAGTGTGGTTTCCCAAGAGGCGGTGTCTCCGGTTGCGGTGCCAGTTGTGACAGCGAGACGCGGAACGATCATTTCCACAAAGCAGTACACCGGACATTTAGAGCCACAGGCTGAGGTGAAGGTGTTTGCCAATGCTCCGGGGAAGATTGTTGCCTTGAACGCCGTCGTTGGGCAAAGTGTAGCGAGAGATGCTGTAATTGCAGAGACGGATTCAAGGGAAGCCGCACTTGCCGTGATACGTGCAGAATCGGCATTAAGCAGCGCGCAATCTCGACTCACGTCGACGGAAGCAAACGCCCAAGCGCGTGTTGAATCTCAGTTAGCGGTTGCACAAGAGACGTTAATGACAGCGCAGTCGAACCTTGTGGAGACGCAATCGCTCGCTGAAATGCGCGTCCGTAACCAACTCGTGCAGGCAGAAGCGGCATTCCAAGCTGCCGTGGAGACAATTGAGAAATCCAAAACAAATGCCGAACAGAGTTTGGAGCGCGCGAGGGTGGAGCGCGAGGGTGCTAAAGCGGATTATGAGCGAAATAAATCGCTTCACGAGAAACAACTTATCAGTGACAGCAATTTTGAATCGGTAGAAAAGCGCTTGAGATTGGCAGAAACCCGTTTAGCGGAAGCACAGGTTACAGCAAGACAGTTTGAGGAAGGTTCTACACACCCTTCTGTGGAGAAAGCAAAGGCAGAATTGGGTGTTGCTCGGAAGTTAGTGGAGATCCGCAGTTGGGAACGCGAGATCGCTTTGGCGGAATCAAAGGCTACCCAGGCACAAGCCGACCTTACCGCGACGCAGAGGCTGGTGGAAGCCAAGTCTTGGGAACAAGAGATTGAAATCGCGAGCGCGGCAGTGAGTCAAGCCGAAGAACAGCTCAAACTTGCACAAGAACAGGAGAGTGCTGCGATTATTAAATCTCCAATTGATGGCGTTATTGCCACACGTCACTTAAACATGGGAGATTATGCGGGATCCGCCGCCTCACCTACTGGAAAGCCGGTATTTACAGTCATCGGCGTTAAGGTTCTCAAAGCTATTTGGAGTATGCCTGTCACTGATGCGCGTCGCATTCACAACGGTGAACTCGTTCTGATTTCTACGGATGCTGGTATTCGAAATATCGTCGGCACAATTGATTTTATCAGTCCCACGGTCAACCGTGAAAACAACACAGTGCTTGTCCATGCCAGCGTGCCGAATTCAGTCGGGACACTCGCTCACAATGGCGGTCTGAGACCGGGTGGCACCATCACGGTTTCGCTAAAAACAGGTGAACGGAAGAACGTCCAACTCCTTCCGTTGCATTCAGTCTTGCACATCCAGAATGGAAGTGGAACTATCTTTACCGTTGAAGGGAACGCGGCACGTCGGGAACGGGTAAGCGTTGGTGCCGTTTACGGGAGTGAGATAGAGGTTAACGCGAGACTTTTGAACGGAACATTGGTGGTTGTTGGTGAACAACACCGATTACAGGAGGGAACGCCGGTGTCCATTGTTCGGGATTAGATACGTAACGATCCTCAGTTGCTACCGAACAGAAAATCGTATCGTCTGTAGGGGTAGGTCTTGTGCCTACCCTTTCTTTTTTGGGTTATTTAACGTGCTTCCATGTGTTTCGCAGAACGATGTTCCGGATTCCGGTAGGTGTGAGACCGAACTTCGTTGAATTACTCTAAATCTTTCTCGGTCAACTCGATGCCTGTAAGGACCTCAAGCTTGCCGTTGTATTCCCAGCCGTCCTCTTGGGCTTTGAGGGACTTGATTCGTTGGATGACCGCCTTACGGTATCCCTCGGAGGGACGAATGACTTTATGGAATTGGTCGTTATGCAATCCGAGTTTTTCTCTGATCTCGCGCCATGCGAGCGGTTTGGAGCCTGTGGCGTTGATCCTGAGTTCGACCACCTTCGCGGCGATGCCATCGCGGTCTTCCACCGTCGTTTCGGCGATATACCTCTCCGCGATCGAGGGTTTCTTTTTCCTAGACTTGGTCTTGGTGGACTTGGCCACTTCTCTGTTGTCTATTTCAACTACTTCTGTAGGTTGTTCAGGCTGGATCTGGAAATCTTTGAGATAGTCTCCTTCTGTTTCAGAAATTCTCAAGGGCATCTTATGAGTGATATTTTCACGCAATATTTGTTCGCTGTCTATATTCAGTTCTTCCAGCATCTTTTCCCAAATTTGTTCAATAGAATGTTCATGTTGAAAGGCTGGAGAATTCGCTATCTCCTCTTTCAGTTTCTTTCCTCTACAATAGATTTTCGATTCTTCCAACTTCCTTGGAAGGGTTGATAAACGTCTGATACCTTCTTCGTTTTTTTCCAGAAATCCTAATTCCTCAAAAATAGAAAAACCTGTCTCAATGCCTAAGTTTGTTATATCCAATTCGTTCTCTTTACAAAGTTTATTATAAAGATTATCAGGATTGATGAACTCCGTATTTATTGGTGTACGGTCTCTAAATTTTTGGTACAACTTTCTCAACATTTCTTCATTTGGATACTTTTCCACTAACTCTTCAACATTTTGTTTACTTTCGTAGATGAAATGTAGATAGGCATTATTCGCTGATGTAAAAGCAGGTTGACACCGATTGAAGAATGCATCTGAACTCGGGGCAAGATGACAAAAAACAAAGTGTTCAATACAGTGTGAGGGTATTGAGGTAGAAAATGTGGTGTCTGAGACGATAGCTACTAATTCACCCGTCCTAAGTTTTTCCAAAATCTTAGTTTCTTCTGCCTCAGAAGTTTGCTTACCATGCTTTTCGATAAAATCTGCTTTCTCTGGCACAATGTGATCCAACAATGTCTCAACCATTTCTTCACTTTGGACATAAATAAAAGTAGGTTGCTTTTGTTCCAGCAATGCTAAAAGGTAGTTGCGCTTATCAGTCCCTCGACGGTCAAGTACCCGAACTGCAGAATCAGTTCCAAATGGGGGAAATACCGCTTGAACTTCTCGGGTCCCGATGGTGGCTGTTGTGAATAGTTTCCGCATAGCAGCGAGGTGTTCCTCAGACGTAAACCACGCGCCGACCGCATCGTCTAACTGATCCGACTTGGTTTTGATATCCTCCTCACATGTGGCATGTGCTGTTTTCATTTTTTCCAGTTGCTTTAAGGCAGAAGTGTGCTGTTTTTTGTATTCGTCTCTCTTCGATTTCATATCTTCAAGTTGCTTTGATATTTTTTTAACGCGTTTCTCCTTTTCATCTACCTGATTTGACAGTTTCACGTTTTGTTCTACGTATTTAGTCTTTTCTAATTCGGCTGTTTTTAAATGTTTCTCCGCTTCCACAAGGGACTTTTTATAATCAGCATTTTCTGCTTCCATCACCTTTAAACGTTCTTCCGCGTCCGCGAGACGTTCCGCAGTATCATCAAGTTCATCCCGAATAACCTCAACGCTGTCTTTAGCATCCGATCTGTTGATTTTGCCAAGTACATCAGCAATAAGAAATAGGTGTGCCCGAGTACTCTCGAATTCAGCGTCCCCCTTAGGCGGATGTGCCCAATCTGCATTTCGACATTCCACTATCAACCAAAGTTGATTCCGAAAGGTTTTGTCATCATTAAGTGTTCTTTCAAAAGCTTCCTCCCAGTTTTTGTTAACGAGATGTGGAAAGTCATTAATGTCAATCACAAATTCAATATCGCGACCAGGTTCGCTCAGACTACGATCAATTTCGTCAGCCCGCCAATCGCCTACGGAATCGATAACCACGTCTTCAACGTTCGTACCCGGAATCTTCTTTAAATGAGAGATAATGAACGAGCGCATGGAGGCGCGATATATATTCAGGGCTTTATTGAGTGCTTCCTGGTTTGGCCATGAGTCCATTTCTGAAAACCTCCATGTGGATATTTTCCTTAGCATACCATTTTTTATGTCCGTTGTCAACTGGAAGATTTCGATTCTTTTTTCTTGCCTATTTTTCTTACTGATGTTACTATTTTAGCAAGCAATATAGCACCATAGCGTTAAAAGAGTTTCGAGTAGTTCCCGCACCATTATTTAACCGAAACCCTCATTTGCTTGTTATCCGTATGGCAAGGAGACACCTATGTTTATGCTTAACCGTCGAAGTTTCCACTTCCTTCTTGTTATTCTGTTGGTTGTTATAGTTGCAGAGAGCAATGATGCTAACGCTTGGGTGCAGCAGACCGAAGTGCCAACATCCAGAAATGGGATCGCGACCGCTGTCGTTAACGGCAAAATTTATATCATCGGTGGTGTGCCTTATAGTAACAAGTCAGGACCGGGTTGGTCTGCAGTTCCAACGGTAGAGGTTTATGACACGCGTACCGGCACGTGGGGGAAAGCCGCGGATATGCCAACCCCACGTATCACTGCACAGGCTGCGGTTTTTTCGGGCGATATCTATGTGTTTGGTGGATACAGTCGGGGAAAGATTCGCGGTGAGAAGGAGCATAAAATCGTCGAAGTTTACAACACGCGAACCAATACTTGGTCAAGAACGCGGGACATGCCAACGCTTCGCCGTGGATTTAGAACAGCCGTTGTTAATGGAAAAATATACGTCATCGGCGGCGCGATTTTCGATAGAGAACGCGATGTCAGAGTCGCTACTGACCTCGTTGAAGCCTATGATCCGTTGACAAAACGGTGGCAAAAGCGCACCAGCATGCCAACAAAACGTATGTGGGTTGATACAGCCGTTGTGAATCATAAAATTTATGCGATTGGCGGTGAAGTTTCACCCCGGCATGGTGTCCCACCCGCTGACCAGTTTTTTAGAAGAATTGAAGAATACAATCCAAGAACTGACCGTTGGCGGAAACGGCCTGATATGCCGATGTTGAGGTTTTCCCATGCTACTGTTGCCGTTGATAAGAAAATCTATCTGATTGGCGGTTATACTCGGGACAATGGATTTAAAACCCTCACATCGATAGATGTCTATGAACCAAGCCTGAATAGATGGGGCGTAATACCACCACTACCAGTGCCCAAAATCGCTCCAGCAGTAGTTGTCAATGGCGTAATTTATGTGCTTGGAGGTTTCATAAGGGGACAGAGGTTCTCGCACGCCGTTGAAGCGTTCGATACCGAATTTCGGGCGGTAAACCCAAAAGACAAACTTTCAATATCCTGGGGCAAATTGAAAAAATCCAATTAATCTGTCTCTTTCCCTGAACACCCGATAGACGCACTCCTTAATCTCCGCAAGACATACACCCGAATTTGCTCCCATTTCCGTTTGGATCGGTGGGTCGCAACTCGCCTTTTAAAGAGTGTTTCCTCTTTAAAACCAGCGTCAGCGATGATTGTTTCCAAATTTCCAATCGCCTTAGGTCCTGAGGCATCCGCATACCCTAACAAAATAGTGCCATCCGGTTTCAGAAAATGTGAGACCTGTGCAAAAAAACGTTTCACTGTTTCCTGCTTTTCGTCGTGGATAGCGAGTTCCGCACGATTACGCACACGAGCAACGACCCACGGTGCATTGAAGATCATCACATCGAATTGATGTGAGGGAAAGGGTTCAAACAGGTCGCCAGCAGGCATGACATGGACGGTATCTGAGTCTGGCAAAAGGCGTTGGAGATTAAGTTTCGTCGTCGCGACTGCCTCGGGGAGCAGATCGGAGGCGTACACTTCAGTCTGTTCACCTAATTCCTGTCGTGCCAACAGGGTTAAACATCCACTTCCGCATCCGAGGTCAGCAACGGTAGAAGGATTGGATTGACGGACATGCTGGAGTGCCTCCTGAAAGCATTCGATTGTCTCCTGTGAGCGCGGTGCGAGAACGTTTTCAGAAGCGACGAGAGAGGCGTTGAGGGCACGGATAGGGTAGGTGTCCGTCAACGCGTGTTGAATTTGGTGGATCTTCGTAAGCGATAGAAGAAAAGGTTTTCCTTGGTTCGCTTCTGCTGGTTCGCCAGCGAGTTCCAACAGATACGGTAGAACAGGCGCGGATTCAGCCTGTAATGTCCCATCTGCGTCTGCCCAGCACATCAGTCGCGCCAAGGCTTCTTTCAAGGCATTATTCACGGATTTACCCCGTGACTCTCTCCGATCTCGTGATTTGCTGGCGCGCTGTGGTTGTTGGATCAAATCCTGCTTGTGGCGTTGGATATAGTCCATCAGTGCGGTAATCTGTTCCCATTTTCCCTCCACAACAGCAACGCCTCCGTGTCGGATGTGTGTGAAGATCCGATTGAGGTGTCCCAATTCTCGATGCGCGAAAAATTTAGCGCGTGCGCGCGCGAAAACCGCATCCCGGCATTCAGCAGGGACATAGAGTTCACCGATGTTGCTAACGGAATAGAAGGACGTCATTTTTTAGGGAGGATAGACAAACGTTCATCCAGTTAACGGATTGGAACAATTTTACCGGTTTTGACAGATTCTGCTTCTTTATAGCAGAGCAGCAACGCATCTCGCGCACCGACACCCGACAGTGCCGTCGGTTCGTTTTCCCAGTCGATCGCGTCAACGGCGTATTGAAGTTCGGCGGTGAAAGCATCAATCGGATCAACCTCTCCTAAATCGACGTGCTCAACTTCACCTTCATCGTTCAGGAGCATCAGTGGCACCGCTGTAGCGGCTTCACCTGCCAATGTTGAGAAGTCGTAAAGTAGGGTAGCCTTTTCAAGGTAGATTTCAAACCCGTGAGAGAAAGCACGTCCACGTTGCGAGACGGCTCCCGACGAACAACTGACGGAAAGTTCTTTATCATTATAGATGTATTGGGTCGTCAGGTAATCAACATAATTACCGCTGGCGATTTTGCCTTGTGAGAAAACAGCATCTGGGACACCACAGAGCAACTGGATGAAATGGGTGTCGTGAATGTGTAAATCGATGCCGGGACCACCACTCTTTTCAATGTCGGCAACATCTCGGGACCAACTCGGCTTGGAGATAATTCGCTTGAAATGAGCACCAAGGAGTTTCCCGTATTTTCCCTCTTCCACCACCCGTTTCGCATAGGCGTATTCAGCAAAGAAGGGGAGCACATGCGCGACCATCAGGAAACATGGACTTTCATGAGCCGCCTTCCGCTCTGCGCTGATCTTGTCTGCGAGTTCGACGAGTTCGTTGGCATCGTCAATAGAGATAGAAATCGGTTTTTCGACGAGGGTATGTTTTCCGGCTTCAAGGGATGCCATACTCACGGGTTTGTGCAGATGTGTCGGCAGGCAAATATCGACCAGTTCAACCTCTTCATCGGCGAGGAGTTCGTCAATCTCGCTATATTTTCGGACGTTTGAGAGATCTTCCATGCCACCTCGAGGTCCGAAATTACCCTGAATGCCCGTCCAATCACCAGCGAGTTTTTTGGGATCTCGCGTGCAAATAGCAACCACTTCGGCACCGGTAGCGCGTTGAATTCCATAGTAATGGATCATACCCATAAATCCAATACCGACGATTCCAATCTTTACCATTTTTCTCGATTTCCTTATTTGATAGAAGAAGGCACAGATACCACTCCTCAGTTTAGGATGATACCTGTGCCATCGAATCTTTGTGCAAGACCGCGTTTAGTATATGCCCGTTCTTGACTTAATACTACCCCACGTCGTTGTTGCTTTATCAAGCGGTGAAACTGCGAGGAAGCCTTCGTTCATTATCTCGTTGATTTCATCTTCGCTAAGGGCTCGCCGCCAGACTGCCGCCTCGTCGATAGAGCCGTTTTCAAAGGTATAATTTGGACGGTCTTTAGAGCATCCAATCCGCAAGTCCTGATCATTAGTGCCCTTGAAGTCAAACTTTTCCTCTTTCTCCGCGGCGACTTCGCCATCAACGTAGACTTTCATGGTTGATCCATCATAAGTTCCAACGACATGTTGCCATTTCTTCGTATCCAAGGCATGCGGCTGGCTCAGAGTCGGTCTACTGTTGCCGGTCCCCAAGAACATATTAAAATTCGCACCGCCGTTGAAAGCACCGATGCCGTAGGAAGAATGCTCGCCACCGTTATGACAGTTCTTATCGAACCACTGTGCATCATTTCCCCAAGAGTCCTGATTGATCCAAGCCGCCATCGTGATTTCACCGGTGATTTTCAGTTCATCGGCGGCGGGCACATTGACACAATCCGCACCTACGTTTGTAATGCGTATCGCATCCCCGTATTTGCCTTTCACAATGTCAGTATTGGCGATGATATCGGCGTCCAGTCCGTTGCCGGAATCGTCAACAATGGTTTTACCGTTGACATTGTCAAATGTGAAATAGACGACGAGTCCTTCCGCGAGATCTGCTGTGGCATATCCTACCGCTATAAACATCAACGCGCTGAACAGCACGGCGTAACCAAATGGCTTTTTCATTCTATTGCTCCTCCTGTGGAGACTTCTTACATCAAAAATGTGAATTCGCTTGTTCGGAAGTAATTAAAGTGTATCACGAGACCCGTGAAGCATGCAACGTGTTTTTATTGCGGCTCAGACGCCCTATAATCCGCGAAATCTGCAAATCCGTGTCCTCCGCGATTCAGACACCTAAAACGCCTTCCGTTTAATAGTGCCCCACGTTGTAGCGACCTTATCCTTCGGTGAGACAGCAAGCAAGGGACCCCGCATAGCACTTCTAATTTCATCATCACTGAGGACACGACTCCATATCGCAACTTCATCAATGGAACCGCCTTCAAAGGCATACTCAGGTCTACCTTTCGCACAGCCAATCCGCAAATCCTCGTCATTTATACCATTAAAGAGAAATTGAAAGGCAGGTGGGAGGCGTCCATCCGAGTTGACGGTTTCCCCGTCGAGATAGAGTTTTACACTTGTGCCGCTACCGGTTGCTACAATATGATGCCACGTTTTATTCCTCATGTCCTTCCGAATGATGAAGCGTCGCTGGTGTTCGCCGCCTAAGATAATCCCGATTCCCGAACTATGAGGGTTCTCCCTATTGAAGAGCGCCATGCCGTATGACCTATTGGAAGCTCTGCTATAACATCCTTTATCAAACCATTGAGAAGTACTTTCCATCCAGTTTTCGTGGTACACCCATGCCATCATCGTAATCTCTTCACTGATTTCCAAAGCATCTGCGGACGGAATATTCACACAATCTTCAGTTTCACCAATGATACGGATTGCCTTTCCGTATTTACCCTCAACAAGTTGAGTTTTTTTGATAATCCGGGCATCCAAACCGTTCCCAGATTCATCAAAAATCCGCTTGCCTTTGACAGTATCAAACGTGAAGTGAACGACAAGATCGTCAGTGAGAGCCGCCGTAGCATATCCTACTGACACAAGCACCAGAACAATAAATAAAGGGTAGTAAAATAGACGTCCCATTTTGCCCTCCTATATGGTATATGGAGTTGCAATCCTGAAAATCCTTAAATCTCGTAAATCCTGATTCTGACAATGAACATCCCAGATTATCGATCTGACGAATCAGAGGCAAGCACGACGTTCATGAGTTCTTCCCATCTGCCTTCAAATTTCTCGCCGAACTCGGTTTCTCCACCGGTTGCAAGGGGACCCCGCAGCATCGGTTTGGTTGCGTTGCCCTTTTCCCAAAGTTCCTTACCGCCGAAGTCGTTGTGGAGGAAATGAAGCGCAACGCCAGCGCGTTCCTTATCGGAGTGGTTCGACCTCGTGCAATGCGCCACGCCGTAGCAGAAAAAGAGCACCCCACCCGCCTTCAGTTCAATGGGGACGGCGCGTTCTTCGGGCGGATCGCAGCGAATATGATGATCACTCAGTGGGTCGCGATAGTGCTCGTAACTCTCCCGATGGCTGCCGGGGATGACGTGCATACAACCGTTTTGAACATTTGCGTCGTGAATGGCGATCCACATTGCAGTGCCGCGCAACGGATCCGCGATTTTGAAATAAGCGTTATCTTGATGCCAACTCGTGCCGACACCAATTTTAGGCGGTTTCCAGAACGCCTGATCCAGTTCTAACATGAACTCATCGCCGATCAATTGTTGAACAGCAGAGACAACTTTCGGATGGAAGGGTAACGCTTTGTGCAAGTCGCTCCGGTTGTTGAGCGGGATTACCTGAAGGTTCTGACGTTCACCCGCATTGTCGCGCTTGGTGCCGTCTGCTTGCACGGCGCAATTAATACCCGTTCCGTTTTTGAGTTCAGTGTCGTAAATCCGCCCTAATTCCAGTCGGAGTGCCTTTGCTTCAACGGGATCGAAGAATCCTTCAATAGCAAGATACCCATTACTTCGGAATTCCGCAAGCTGCTTCTCACTGAGTTGCATGGTTAAAACTACCTTTCTCTGTATTATAAAGCCTCTAATTACCTATACACCAACGCAAGGCGAGGATACTAAGGGAAATCCGCATGTGGTTTAATCTCTTTACTGACTGCTGATTGCTATTCTTATTGCATTTCTGCACACGGCACAATAATAGAATCCACCATGCCGTGTAGAATTTTCTTGTCCGCTGGGCAGACTGCGGCTTGCATGCCCCCGAGTTTAACGGTGTTCCCGACGACGAAGTAGTATGGACGGAGAAGTGGACGGCAGACCATCTCTTGGACATCACCAACGTCGAAGTCGTAATATTGCATTCGGACCCGTTCGGCAGTGTGGAACTTCTGAAGAACGTGAGGGTTTTTCTTGAAATTCTCAAGGCTGTTTTCAATAACGGCTTCCCATTCCGCCGTAGGAAGATCGTGTCCGATTGCTACGCCACGGCTTCCCCATGCGAGTTCAGAAAAACCCGACGGTTTGATAACCAATTCCCGTTGCCGTTGTGTCACGGAACCGAGCTGTCGCCAGTCTGTTACGGCGTTTCCTTCCAACTCTAAATTGGGAATCACGGCATGTGGGGGTAGGGGGCGGGCATCAATGATCCAAGTCTCTGGAATAGCTTGTTGTAGGAACGGATAGGTCTTTTTACCGAGATGGCGTTTCCAAAATGGTTGGAGTGTCGGATGATGGAAAAGCGCGAGACACAATTTTTCTTCCAAGTAGGATTTCGGTGGTGGTGTCATCACGACGGTGCGTTTCTTTGCGCTGTAGAACATTAACTCCGCTTTCGGGATATTAGGCAGATCAAACAGTTCATAGAAACGATAGAGTACGTCAACGTCCATCTGGTTTCCCTCTGTCGCTTCAACGCGTAGCCCATCTTCAGTAAAAATTACCTCGTGCGGTTTAACGGTGCGAGTTTCCACGCCAACTTCACAAAGTGCGTCAGCAAGCCATACCATCTCCGCCCAATAATCTTCCGATTCGTCTGACACGACGATTGCCAGTGTAGGGTTATCCTTCTTTGCCAAGGCACGAATCATTTCGGCATATCCGTTCACCATCCCGTCGCTACCCCCGATGATACTATAGCCGAGTTTTGCGTAGAGTCGCCCTAAACATCCTGTCCCCCCTATAAACCCAGGAATCGAGTCGAGTTCGGTAATCGCCATACCGTCCCCGGTAGGAAGAATGTCGGGACGAAGCACGCCGGGGAGTTGACTCTTAAAACGGTTCATCCGTCCATACTGGATAACCGGTTCAGGTTTGCCGAGTTCCAAATACTCAGCGACCCAACCGGGTTGAATACCTCGAACGCTTTGGGAATAGAGTAGATTGCAGGCGCGATAGAAGTTTAAAAGATGCGTTCCGAGTTCCTCAAACCATCGCAAATCCGATTCAGGAATCCAGAACGGCTCTGGCGAGATACGCCAAGAGGTGTTGCAATCGGGATGGATTTCCCGTTTTTCTGCTTCAAAGAGTTTCGCCTTCGGGATTTCGTCATTGATAAATAGACATTTCTGTTTGGCGTCCAATTTTTAATTATTCCTTTACGCGAGGAAGACCTGCTTAACGAAATCGATCTTCTTTTGCTCAGCGATGGTTTGCAAAACGTGCCGAGGTACCGGAGTATCCACATTGATAAGCGTCACGGCGAGTTCCCATAAACGTGAACGTCCGACAGTCATATCGGCGATGTTGATACCGTGTTCCCCCAAAATCGTTCCCATTAATCCTATCATCCCCGGTTGGTCACTATTGTAGATGAGGAGGATATATCCGGTCGGTCTCACGTTTATGTGATGCTGATCTATTCGGACGATGCGGATATCCTTTTTGCCGAAAGCAGTACCTTCAATGACCGTTTCGCCTTTATCGGTTGTGATTGTAATCGCGATGGAGTTAGCAAAATCTGCGTCTGACTCGCTTTTTATCTCTGTAACGGCAATCCCGCGTTGCTTAATCAGAAAAGGCGCGTTTACATAATTCACGTCCGTTAGCACAGGTGTTAAAAGCCCTTTTTGTAAAGCAACTGTTATCGGTGTGACATCCTCTTTCTGGAAGAGCGCGCCGTTATAGTGGATTTTAATCGCGGAGATTTGCCCCTCAACAATTTGGGCGTGAAAACTGCCAATCTTTTCAGCAAGTTCCAAGTATGGACCCAAAATATCGAGTATCCTCGGATCAATTTTAGGTTGATTTACGGCATTAGCGACGGGGTGTCCGCGGAGCGCGTTCATTACCTGTTGTGCTACCTCGACAGCAACATGCTCTTGTGCTTCCGATGTAGACGCGCCAAGGTGTGGCAGTGCCAGCACGTTCTCTAAGTCTAACAGTGGTGTCTCAGTTGCTGGTTCGCTTTCAAAAACATCAAGGGCGGCACCGGCGAGTTGTCCGGTTTTCAAAGCGTGATAGAGAGCATCTTCATCAATAATACCGCCGCGGGCGCAGTTAATCAAGCGGCAACTTGGCTTCATCAACGTGAATTCCGACGCGCCGACACTATGATACGTTTCGGCGTTGAGATGCGTATGGACGGAGATGTAATCGGATTCTTGAAAGAGCGTTTCTCGATCGACGAGTCGGATGCCGATCTTCTCTGTCGCATTCGCTGAAATATACGGATCGTGGGCGATGACCTGCATCCCGAAAGCTTGTGCGCGTTGAGCGACCTCTTGCCCGATCCGTCCGAGTCCAATGGTGCCAAAAACTTTCCGGTATAACTCGACCCCGATGAAATCGTTGCGTTGCCATGTTCTGTTTCGGAGTGAAATCCCGGCAGGCACGATGTTGCGCGCCAATGCTAACAGCATTGCGATCGTATGTTCCGCCGCTGCGATCGTGTTTCCCGTTGGTGTGTTGACAACTAAGATGCCGTTCCGCGTTGCGGCTTGCACGTCAATATTATCCACGCCGACCCCAGCGCGCCCGATGACCTTTAACTGCTTCGCGTTGGCAATGACCTCCGCAGTTACCTTCGTCGCGCTTCTGATAAGTAGGGCATGATAGTCAGCAATCCGGTCCAGCAGTTCTTCATGAGAGAGGTTAAGATTAACGTCAACCTGAAAATCACCTCTCTCTTCTAAAACATCTAAACCTTGCTGCGACAGCAGGTCGCTGACTAGCACCTTGTTCATGAGTCTAAAATCCTCCACCCGTATCGCGTTAAAATGGCTGTTTGTACGACTCCACTTACAGGATGTCCTTAAATTATAGCATGTCCAAGCCTCCCTGTCAATAACATTTTATTTTTCTGGCACGGTCATTCAATTGTGGATTTCGATCTTGGTTTTGCTTTATTGATAACTATTGGACATATTTTTTCTTCTGTGGTAGTATATATGCCAATATCTATTGTGCATCCGCACAGGGCACGAACTACGAAAAAACATGGAGGCATGAATATGTTAGGCCTGGGTCCGTGGGAATTATTGATTGTGTTGGCTGTTGTGTTACTCATATTTGGTGGGAAACGTCTCCCCGAGTTGGCGCGTGGGTTGGGTAAGAGCGTTACAAACTTTAAAGCGGGACTCAATGAGGAACAGGCAGAACAGGCAGACGCATCAGCACAGCAGGAGAAAGAGACACCACAAAACGAGAAGACCGGGTAACCAGACGATAGGAACGTTCTCTGAATCCACAGACATCGAAATTCGGAGAACGAGCCAGCAGAGAAACAGGAGATTTTTTGATGCAGGATAAATTACCTGATTTTCTTCAGAATGTTATCGAAGAATACCCCGATGTTTGGAAAGCGTATCAGGCATTGGGTGAAGCATGTGGGAGTGCTGGTCCTCTTGAACCAAAAACCGTGAGACTTGTTAAACTCGCATTGGCTATAGGTGCGAAGTCTGAGGGCGCAGTACACTCTCACACTCGGCGCGCCCTCCGAGAAGGCATTACGCCAGAGGAGTTACAACAGGTGGCACTGCTCGCCGTGACTTCTATCGGTTGGTCTTCGAGTATGGCGGCATTGTCTTGGATTCAAGATGTCGTGGACAAACAATCGTGATTTAAAGGTTTTTTAATTGTGGACTAAATACCGTTCGTCTTACGCTATTGCCTTCCCTCACACGAACCGCAAGCCTGCAACAATACGCCGAAACACCGGATTTAGTCTCGGAATAGACTAAATCCATAGCACAAGTCGCGTGTGGACTTGCGGGACAATGTATTACATTGCAAAAACACGCAGACGAATAGGTGGAGGGCACTTTAAGTATGAAACCGACGTTATTACGCCGCAAGGTAAAATTAAAAACTTATCGGGTTTTAATCCTCACTGCAATCCTCTTATGGATCACTCCCTCCGTTAGTAGAACCGAAACGACATCAACGTTTCAGCAAGGCGTTGAATATGTCAAACTTCGGCTCTATCCACAAGCGGTGGATACCTTTAAATCGATCTTGTCACGGGATCCGACGGATGTGAACGCGCTTTTCCAACTGGCAAATGTCTATAAATTGCAAGATGAGTTGGCGTTAGCGATTCAGACGTTTAACACCCTTTTGGCGCAGTTTACAAATTTCCAAAACTCCACAATTACAGATTCAGAAACAGCCGCGACCGCAGAGCGGATTCACGGGTTAACCCACCTCGCGTTGTCGGAAATCTATTGCAAGCAGAGCAAATTGGACATCGCAGAGCAGCACGCCAAAGAAGCCATTCAGAGGTGTCCCACGGATGCGGATACGCACTACCGGCTCGGTTATATCTACACGCATCAAGCGAAATTTGACACCGCACTCGCTTCCTTCAAACACACCCTCGCACGCGACCCTGATTTTGCCGAAGTTTACGAATGGCTCGGTTTGATCGCTCTGATGCAACAGAAACCGCAGCAAGCGGTGGTGCATTATCAGAAGGCGATCGAAAAAAAACCTTATGTTCAGAGTGCCCATTACAATCTGGCAAAGGCTTACCGACTCCTTGGTGATACGGCAGCAGCAACGGAACAACTTAAACTGTTCCAGCAGATGAAAACCTATTACGATCGGACCTACGCAATTGAAGGTGCTTTGGCAGAAGACCCACTGAACACGGCACTTCGGCTTGAATTGGCGGAAGTCCATCTGGCACACAAACACCTCTCCGCAGCAATTACAACATATCAAAGCCTGATTCGGCTGAATCCAGAGTTCGTAACTGGATACGATAAACTGGGACGACTCTACATGGATATCAACATGCCACAGCGCGCCATTCCGTTCTTCCGAAAAGTCCTTGAACTCAATCCGAACGCCGTGGAAGCGCATATCCGATTGGGCTGGCTCTATACCACACTCAAGGCGTTTGACAAGGCAGAATCACACTTACAATCGGCTATAGAGAAGATGCCCGGACTTACCCTGGCATACCACGGGTTAGCCGAAATTTACACGAAACAAGGGCATCTTCAGAAGGCGATAGATGTCTACCGACATATCACAGAAATCGCGCCTGACGATAGCGACGCTCAGAAGGCATTACACAACTTAGAGCGTTTAAAGAAGCGCCCACAAACGACGCGGTAAATTTCTCCTTATGTGGAAAACTCACCTGAATGGAATCCCGGTCCTCTATCGCCTTTTCATATCTATCCTGATAAGCCTCCAATATTGCACAATCGCTGCCACAGAACCGATTTTCGTCGATATTACGGAGTCCGTAGGAATAACGTTTGTGCATACCGACGGCAGAAGTGGTGTGCGACTCTTCAATGAATTCCTCGGATCCGGCGGTGGATTTTTCGATTACGATGGCGACGGCGATCTCGACATCTATCTCGTCAACGGCGCGATTCAGACAGAAGATAGACAGGACCAAACACCGCATAACGTCCTCTATCGAAATAACGGTGATAATACCTTCTCCGATGTTACTGACGAGTCAGGCGTCGGAAGTACGTCATACGGCACTGGTGCTGCTGTTGCGGATTATGATAACGATGGTGATATAGATTTGTACGTCACCAACTTCGGTGAAGATCAACTCTATCGAAATAACGGCGACGGCACCTTCACGGATGTGACAGCACACGCCGAAGTTGGTAATCCGAACTGGGGCACCAGTTGCGCGTTTGCAGATGTAGATAATGATGGACACTTGGATCTCTATGTGGCGAACTACGCTGCGTATGCTCCGAAGGATGACATTCGGTGTGAAGAACGTGGGGTTCACGTCTATTGCGGTCCGCATGCGTATCCAGCGGTCCACGATACTTTTTACAAGAACAACGGAGATGGCACTTTCACCGATATGTCGATTGTGTCCCGTTCCTCCGACCTGATTCCACAGCACGGATTAGGTGTGGCGTTCGGCGATTACGATGCCGACGGGGACACCGATCTCTACGTCGCGAACGATCAGGATCCGAACTTTCTGTTTCAAAACGGTGGGAGCGGCGATTTTTTGCCCAATTTTTCGGAAGTTGCATTAATTTCAGGTGTATGCTATAATGATATGGGTAAAGAGGAAGCCGGTATGGGTACCGATTTCGGAGACTATGACAACGACGGGTGGCAGGATCTCACTGTCAGCAACTACCAAACTGAAACCAATACCGTTTATCGTAATCATGACGGCACCTTTTTTACCGACAATACGATTACGTCAGGTATCGCAGAAGTAACACACGGCTATCTCGGATGGGGCATCAAATTTTTTGATTACGACAACGATGGATACCAAGACATCTTTGTCGCCAACGGGCACTTGATGGATAACATCAATCTGCTTGAGAAACACGTAACCTATCCGCAAAGGAATCTGTTGTTCAGGAATTTGGGCGATGGCAGGTTCGCCAATGTCATGTCAGAGACAGACGGCTTGGCACTGGAAAAGGTGAGTCGCGGTGCGGCTATCGGCGATTACGACAACGATGGCGACCTTGATATCCTTGTTACCAATTGCAATCAACGTCCAGATCTGCTCCAAAACGCAATTGGGAATCGGAACAATTGGATACAGATCCAAGTCGTCGGAGAAAAAAGTAACCGTTCTGGGATTGGCACAAAGATTAAGGTCGTCACAGGGACACACGTCCAATATTGGGAGGTACAGAGTGGCGGGAGTTACCTCTCCTTCCACGATCTGCGTGCCCATTTTGGCGTTGGCAAAGCGGAACAGATCGACCTCCTTGAAATTCGCTGGCTCAGCGGACACATTGACCGAGGGACACACCTCCCTGTCAACCGAAAATTTCTGGCAGTTGAAGGGCGTAAGATCGTTCCAATAGATTCGTCTATGTTAATAAAGTAAACACTCCTCTTCGCTAGCGAGGTTTCTAACTTCGCTCTATCCGGAGGAGACTTCGTATGGAGGAAAAATGAAAACCCTATTTATAATGCTAACACTTGTCGCGTTTACGGCATCTTTTGCCCACGCGTTGAACGAACCGGAGGATTCGATGATCCTCTATTTCTCTTTCGATGAGGTCGATGGTAAAAAAGCCATTGACCATTCACTCTATGAGAACCACGGTGAACTCATCGGTGGTCCAAAACTCGCTGAAGGCAAATTCGGTAAAGCCTTGGAACTTAACGGCAAAGACAATTGGGTTGTCGTTCCACATCACGAGATTCTCACTGTTGATGAGAGCGTCACCGTCATGGCTTGGATCAATACCGAACGCCACCAAGGACCTGCTGGGCAGCGGTGGCAAGGCATTGTAGCGAAAAGCAATAACCCCCGTTCCTACAGTTTCTACACCGAATTTCCGAGTGAATGTTTGCACCTCAGTGTCGGTGGCGGAAGTGTTTGTAACAAAAAGGTCCCTCTGGACGAATGGGTACACGTCGTCGCACAGGTAGATGGTGGCACGGTACACAAGTACTGGGTGAACGGTGAAGCGGCTGGTGAATTCCCTGGCAAAGGCGCGCCGCCCGGTAAAGCCGATACGGCGGACGTTCTCGTCGGTAGAACACACGAAGGCAATCGCGAATTTCTTGGACTCATTGACGAGGTCCGGATTTGGAACCGCGCCCTTGATGAGGACGAGGTTATTGATCAGATGGAGAAAGGTTATTTCGAGCTTTTCGCCGTTGATCCGCGCCAGAAACTCGCTACAACCTGGGGACTCTTAAAGAAATCACAGCGATAAAGTTTGCTATGTGCGCGCTCTTGAATCGCGATAATGTAATACTAAGGATTGGATTTATGGTAAAGTTTAGAATTAATTAGACACGCCAAAGAGGCGAGGATACAATCCTCGCCTACCAAGTCGAGGAAAATGTCTGTTTATGTTTCTGGTTACCATAGTCCATTCCCAGACTAAATCCGGTTCTCAGCGCGCACTATTTGTAAACAAACGATAGGAGAAACTCATGAGAACGTTCTTTTTTATCTTCTTGATTATCGTCCTTGTCATGCCTGCGGTTTACGCTGCAGATCCGTCCGATGATTCGCTTATCCTTTACTTCTCTTTTGATGAGCTTGATGGTGATACGGTTGTCGATCATTCGCAGTATGGAAACAACGGTACGATTGCTGGCGCGCCTGAATTAGTTGCTGGTAAGTTCGGTAATGCGATTAAGCTGAACGGTCAGGATGACTGGGTTGAAGTACCGCACGCAGAAATTCTTACCGTTGATGAGAGCGTCACCGTCATGGCATGGATTAATGCCGAACGCCATCAAGGTCCGAATGGACAACGGTGGCAGGGCATCGTTGCGAAAAGCAACAACCCGCGTTCCTACAGTTTCTACACCGAGTTTCCGAGTGAATGTTTGCATCTCAGTGTCGGTGGCGGAAGCGTTTGCGACAAAAAGATTCCGTTAAACGAATGGGTGCACGTCGTCGCACAGGTAGATGGCGGCTCGGTACACAAGTATTGGGTGAACGGTGAAGCGGCTGGCGAATTTGACGGCAAAAATAATCCACCCGGTACAGCCGATACAGCGGATGTCCTCATCGGAAAGACACACGAAAGCAACCGTGAATTTCTTGGACTCATTGACGAGGTTCGCATCTGGAACCGTGCCCTCAACGAAGACGAAGTCCTCGCGGAAATGGAGACATCGTTGACGCCTGTTGAGCCACTTGGGAAATTGTCCATCGCTTGGGCGGCACTGAAATCCCAGAGGTAAATGCAATTTTTTGAGAGTTGGTGCGGTTTGAAACCGCACCTATCTCTTTATTCACCAAAAAGGAGAATGTATAGCGTCATGAACGGAAAATTTATAGCGTCTGCGGACGTAGAACGAGACGAACTCGACTGGGGAACAATCGGTTGGCTCAGTCGTCCAGAGAGCACAGGGGCAAACGACATCGTCGCTATGGAAGTTAGCCTCTCCCCCGGATATGGACACGATTTCCATAAGCATCCCGATCAAGAAGAGGTTATTTACGTTATAGAAGGCAGTGTAGAGCAGTGGCTTGAAGATAAGAAGCAGACACTCAATGCCGGTGATTCTGTATTCATCCCCGCAGACATGGTCCACGCCTCTTTTAACGTCTCCTCTACGTCAGCGAAGTTATTTGTTACCCTCAGCCCCAGCAAAGGCGAAGAGGGGTATCAGTTGATTGATGTTTTCGATCAGGCACCGTGGAATACGCTCCGTTCGTAATAGTAAAAAATGATTGGAACGCCAGTACCTGAAACACCAATGTCAATTCGAGAGCGGATGCGTGAGTTCTACGAGACATCGGAGACCTATAAAGGACTTCTATCTGCACACGATGAAGCGTATCTCCGACACTACGTAGAATTGGTGGTTCGGTACGCGCCGCCTCGTTCCAAAATCCTTGACGTTGGGTGCGGGAACGGTATCTCAGCGAGGCTGCTCAATTATGCAGACTTTGATGTTGTCGGAACCGACATCTCTCCGCTCTTTCTTGAAGACGCGCAAGCATGGGTGAATCCGAGTCTCCGTTATCAGGTTTGTGATGTGATGGAGCTTCCCTTTGAAAGCGAGTCCTTTGATGTTATCTGTTCAAACGAATTAGTCGAACATCTGCCGGATGTGGAAACAGCGTTAACCGAGATGACGCGGGTTGTGTGCAAGGGTGGGAGAATTGTGATCTCTGGACCAAATCTCTGCTCACCTTTAATCCCGTTCTTTGACTGGCTGAACCTGATGTCTGGCAAACCCGGTAGACCTGTTTGGGGTGAGACGAAACGGCAAGCGTTACAACAGTTTATGCGCAACTGGAGGCTTTATGTCCAGAAGCGGTTCCTGGCAAAGTCTCCGAATTTCATTTACCGTGAACCCGACTTACAGGTGGATGCAATCGGCGGTGATGCGGATAGTGCTTATTATGCCAGCCCTATTGATCTCGCGCAATTTTTCCGATCACACGGGTTCACAATCATCAAAAAAGCCGTTGGGTTCGGGATAAAGGGTCGTATGATCGCGGGCGCGTTTCCGTATCTGAGTCCTTACATCACCATGGTCGTCGAGAAATGAACATTCGTACGGACGATTTTGTCTTAGAAATAGGGAGCGGTCATAATCCGAAGGCACGCTCAGATGTCTTATGTGATAAATTTATAGCGGATGACGAACAACGTGGTGGCACCATCGTCACTGACCGCCCGATAGTGGAAGCGGATGGGCAGTTTCTGCCGTTCGCAGACCGGGCATTTGACTATGTTATCTGCTCGCATGTACTGGAGCACGTTGAAGATCCTGCACAACTCATCGCCGAATTAGAGCGCGTCGCACGCCGTGGATATATTGAAACACCCTCTGAAATAGGCGAACGAATCTACGGGTGGCACTATCACAACTGGGTCGTCAACTTAGTCGATGGCTGTTTGATGCTACGGAAAAATGAAAAAGATTCCCAGTTCGGACAACTTTTCCATAAGTTGGCGATGACGGACAAGCATTGGAAACGGTTTCATCTGAGGCATCATAACCTTTTCCTTGTCCAATACGAATGGGAAGACGAAATAAATTACGAAATTCTTCCGGATCAGAAGCCTGCCCTGGATTTGGAATCTCCAGATACGCTTGAGAGGCTCATCGTATCGGACGATAATCGTTCAGGACAGCGTGAGTGGTTGCTACTTCTGAAAAGCGCGATCCCACGGCAGATCGTTTCTCAAGCGAAGGCACTGTTGGTGAAAAACAAACGTAGCCGAAGAAAGACATTACAGGAAATTCTTGTTTGTCCGCAGTGTAAAGGCGGGATTACATGGGAGGAACAGCGTCTCCACTGCAAGGCGTGTGACTGTCACTATCCGATTGTTGATGGAATACCGAGACTCATTTTTTAATGGTTCGCAAGGTGTTAAAGGAAAGTTAGAAGAATGAATGTAGTACCGAAGGAATTTATCCGCGTGATGCCAGATGTAATGCGGCGTTTCGTCAGCGAAGCCTTCCAGAAGGCTGGGACCTCGGAGGCGGACGCTGCACACATGGCGCACCTTCTCGTTCTCACGGATTTGCGCGGTGTGTTCAGTCACGGCACGTGGCAAACGCCGGGATATGTGGCGATGATGCTTGACGGCAATGTAAATCCGCGTCCAAACGTCCGTTGCATCGATGAATCGCCGACGACGGCGGTCTACGACGGCGATGGCGGTATGGGGCATTTTGCCTCGTATCATGCAGCGAAGGCAGCGGTCAAAAAAGCCAAAGAGATGGGGCTCGGTGCCGCAACGAGTCGGAACCACTTCCATTTTGGGAGTGCCGGCAAGTATACACGGCTCGCACTTGAAGCGGATTGCGCGGGTTTGCGGTCTCTTGCCACCGTTTTCGGCACAGTTCCGACAGTCCAATTGCCACCGCAACCGGAGCGTCGCCGATGAGCTTCGCGATCCCCGCGGGCGACCAACCGCCGATAGTCGTTGATATGGCAACCGGCATTGATGCCAAACTGCCGTTGGAACAGGCGTTTGAACAGAGTCCCGCGGCGTTTTTTAAGATGTTGGGATTGAGTCATGTGAGTCATGCGCTCGGTGGGTTTATGGCAGGCATCTGGTTGTTCGATAAGCCGCCGGATCCGCCAACAATCTGGGAAGGTGCCAATCAAGGTGCTTTCATTGCCGCGATTGACATTTCTCGGTTCCGACCGATTGACGAGTATAAAGCGGAGGTTGACCAACATATCCACGACGCACGACAGATGCAACCGGCACCAGGGTACGACCGATCGGATCTGCCCGGCGGCTTAGAATGGGAGCGCGAACAGGAATGGGCTGAAATCGGTATCCCGATTGGCGAAGCACATCAGGAACAGTTAAAAACAGTTGCTGAACGCGTTGGCATTTTACCTCCGTTCTAAGTGCTCGCTTCGATTTTGTGAATCCTTAAAGCCCTGTAGGGACGACATCTCTGTAGAGGAATATTATGCGGGTGATCATCAGCACTGCTGGCATTGCAATTTTTTTGCTCATATTGGGTATTGGTATCAGCATCGCAGATATAGAAGCCGACGCAGGTGTAGAAGATGTGTCACTATGGGGACTGCCAAAAGCGGCGAAAGCGCGTTTAGGGAAAGGCGGCATCAATGCGCTTACGTTTTCACCCGACGGCACACAATTCGCAGTGGGCAGTAATATTGGGATCTGGCTCTACGATGTGGCGGCAGGAAAAGAGATTGCTATGTTCCCAGGGATGTGTCAATCGGTGGCATTTTCGCAGGATGGACGCTACCTTGCCAGTGGTGGCGGCAGTTTTCGTGAACATGCGCTCAAGGTGTGGGAGACAGCGACACGTCGTGAGATCACACGCATGGATGGTCTCTATGCTGCCAGGGATCTACGTTTTTCTTCAGATGGCAAGACGCTTATCGGTTTGAATAAACGAGGCAACGCGATCAACACGATAGATGTTGAGACTGGAAAGCGAGGGGTTACGGCTATAGAAGACCGGTCCTTGGAACAGATACGCAGTCGACGGGGTCCTGAAAGTTACGCGCTCACACATGATAAAATTGCGGTTGGTGGGGAAAACGGGACGATTGCATTGTGGGATACAACCACTGGTAAAAAACGATTGACCCTTACAGATAGGACCCTACCTTCGCCGTTAGGGGAGAATAAAAAGATTCGGCTGAGGGATAGACATATTCCGTTTCGGGGTGATAGGAGCAACCATGTGTTGGCTTTAGCATTTTCACCCGATGGCACGCGACTCGCCAGTGGCAGTAAAGATGCAGCAGTACGCTTACAGGATACCGCGGGGACCGAGACACCGATTGTGCTTCAGGGACATGAAGGTTGGATAAATGCGTTAGCGTTCTCTGCGGACGGTAGCATGCTTGCGAGTGGCAGTACGGATAGGACGGTGCAGTTGTGGGATACGACAACCGGTGAAATGCTCGCGACGTTCAGCGGTCACCTGAGCGTTATCACTGCATTAGTGTTTTCCCCAGATAGTCGGACGCTTGCGAGCGGCAGCGCGGACGGCACGGTTCGGTTTTGGAGCACAGAGACTGCAGAGGCGTTATCGCTACGTATTACAGGGCATACGGAGTGGGTCAAAGCCGTAGCATTCTTAGACGATGGATCGACGCTTGCGAGTGTTGCGTTTAACGGGGTAATTACGCTTTGGGATCTGAAAACCTTGGAAAGGACGGATATCGAGATCCCGGGACGTAAGGATATGTTATCGGGTGCCGCCTTTTCGCCAGATGGGACACGGCTCGCGAGTGTCGCGACGACAGGTGAAATATACTTTGATCCGGGTATAGGGATAAGACATGCCACAAGGCTATCAGGTGATAGGCAGATGGGGCTGACGGATGTCAGGACAGGGCGTACGTTAGCAACCTTCACTGCATCAAGGGATGGTAGCCCCATAGATGAGAAACTGGCGTTTTCGCCGGATGGGGAAACGGTCGCTTTAGGCGGTGCTGGTAGTATCCGCGTGTGGAATACATCCATTACGGACAAGGATATTTTCCTCGATATTCCTCTAACCGAAAGCGCGGTTATCAATGAAAACGGTAATGAGGGGGTGCCTCCCGGATTACCGCACGGCGTAGTGCCGCGACTTCCCGATCAAGTCAATGCTTTAGTATTCACACCAGACGGAAAGAAACTTGTCGGTGGGACACTGGAAGGACTGGTTCAGATGTGGGATGCAGAAACGGGTATAGCGTTAGCTCCCTTCCTTAAAAGAAAGGATCCGGTTAGGGAGGAGGGCAAGAATCTTAGAATTTCCTATCAGGAGGGTATTTCGGCATTGGCATACTCTGGAGACAGTGCCTTGCTTGCCGTAGGCAGTTCCCGACGCACACGCTTGATGGGGCGGCATAAACAGATCCGTCTCAAGGAAATACCACACGGCACAAGAACGTTAGTGTTTTGACCGGATCGCATGGTACTGGTTACTGCATTTGGTGTCGGTAAAATAGAGTTATGGAGTCTGATAACGGGTGCGCAACTGACCACACTTGAGGGGCATACGACAAATGTAGGTACTCTGCTATTTTCACCGGACGGCAAAACGCTCGTGAGTGCCGGACGTGATGGCACGATCCTTTTGTGGGATTGGGATGCCGCCTGTGAAGTTCCAGAAATAATGGATAATTGACCTGACTCTCTTAGCATGCCCGTTGCTTTAGTTGAGCAGAGTATATGAATGCGCTTAGCAAGTCAACATCGGAGGCTTGCGGAACTTAACCGTAAAGTCTTTGGGCAACGAAGACTATTAGTTAACGCTTGGCGAGTAATTAGAATCCTAAAATGAAGGTTTTCAGGATGCGCTTAGCAAGTCAACATCGGAGGCTTGCGGGACTTAACCGTAAAGTCTTTGTGTAATCAACACTGTCAGTTAACGCTTGGCGAATAATTAAAAAAATGGAAATGAATACAAACAACATAGAAGATCGAAATATCGTGATTATTGGCGGTGGCACCGCTGGGTTTGCCGCGGGTGTCTATACGTCTCGCGCGATGCTTGAGCCTATTCTGATTACAGGCGAGGCACTCGGCGGACAACTCTCTTTGACGCTTGACTTGGAAAACTATCCCGGCTTCTTCGGTAACGAGGCGGGCGTTTTTATACAGGGCATGCAAGAGCAGGCAGAGCGGTTTGGAACCGAGGTAAAATTCGACACCGTAACGGATGTTGACTTTTCGCAACACCCATTTGCTGTCACGACCTACGAGAAAGAATACCGTGCGAAATCTGTGATTATATGCACGGGTGCTTCGCCGCGCACGCTTGATATTTCCGGTGAAGAGGAATACGGCGGACGGGGGGTCTCCTATTGTGCTACTTGTGATGGGTTCTTCTTCCAAGATCAACGACTCGTTGTCGTGGGTGGAGGAGATGCTGCATTAGAGGAAGGCATTTTCTTAACCAAGTACGCCTCCGAGGTGTATATCGTCCACCGCCGCGATCAGCTCCGTGCGAGCCAGATTATGCAGGAACGCGCCTTCAAAAACGATAAGATTAAGTTTATCTGGGACACCGTTGTTGAAGAAATCAATGGTGACGCGGAAAAGGTGACCGGTGCCACCCTCAAAAACATCAAAACCGGTGAGACGCAACTCTTCCCGATCGATGGTGTATTTATCTTTATCGGACATATTCCGAACACAGAACTCTTCACAGATGTCATAAATATGGATGATCAAGGGTATATCATTGTTGACGAGATGCAGCGCACGAACATAAACGGGGTCTATGCCGCAGGTGATGTCCATGACCATGTCTTTCGTCAAGCGATTACCGCGGCAGGTGCGGGTGCCGCAGCCGCTATCGCTGCTGAAAAGTTTGTTGCAGAGTTAGAGAACCGCGCCTATCCGGGGAATTAACGAATTCACACGTTTGAAGAAATCTTTTTAGTATTTTCTTCATTCTGCCTAAACCTGTAGTCTGAAACGAAGTGGAAGACGGAATAAGAAAAGGATGTCAAATGCCGAGCCCCTCTGGTTTAACCGCAAGGAAAGTTGGAAATAGAGAAAGACTCGCTCTCGGTTTAGATTCAAGCACGCAAAGCCTATCTGCTGTCGTTATTGATATAGACACAGCGGAAAAATGCTTTGAGCATTCGCTTGATTATCGCACCGATGCACGACTGAACCAATTCGGTATCGGGGAGGATTACATCTTACCGCCGAGAGAGGAAGGCGAAGCCGAACAGCCGCCGCTGATGTATCTTGCCTCACTTGATGCTCTGTTTGCTGATATGCGCGAGGCAGACGTGCCGCTTGAGAACATCCTCCTCATCAACACATCGGGACAACAACACGGGCATGTCTATTTGAACCGAGATGCAGACGCGCTGCTGGCGCAACTTGCGAGTTTCCAGAATTTTGACGAAGATACTCGCGACTTACAAATCCTGCTAAAAGATGCGTTTGCGTATCCGAATGCTCCAATCTGGATGACCGCAAATACGACTGCGCAAACTGAGACTGTTCGAGACGGTGTCGGTGGAAAATCGGAGATGATTGACCTTTCGGGTTCGGACGCGCCACTCCGCTTCACAGGTGCCGTCGTTCGCCGGGTCGGAGAACAGTTCCGTGAGTGCTATGCCGCGACCGCTAAAGTCCAATTAATTAGCAGTTTTATTCCCGCAGTGCTGACTGGTAACGCCGAAGTGCCTATCGACTACGGGAACGGATGCGGGATGTCGCTCATGAACTACCGGAACAAAGTGTGGGACACTGCCCTGTTGGCAGCAACCGCGGACGGCTTACCGGGCGGTGTGGGAGCACTCCAATCGAAACTGCCCGCGCTCGCACGTCCAGATTCCATTGTGGGCAGTCTCGCCGCTTACTACATAGAGAAGTATGGCTTCAATGGCCGCTGCGCGGTGGTAGCGGGTTCTGGTGACAATCCGCAATCGAAGGTGCCTGTTGCTGGGGATTTGCTTAGCCTCGGAACCAGTTTCGTCAACATGGTGTCAACCGATGGCGATGCACTTGACCCAGAGGGGTTTGCCAACGCAATGTATGATGGCATCAATCGTCCATTTATGTTCGGATGTCGCACAAACGGGGCAATGGTATGGGATGCCGTGAGAAGTCATTACGGCTTGGCGAAAGAGGAATACGCACCCGCAGAAGCGGCGTTACAGACGGTTGACCCCGGACAGTTTATGACGTTTTGGCAACCTAAAATTGAGTCTTTCCCAGTCTCTGGTGCGTTTGAGCTAATCCGCTCCAGTGTGCAATCCACGTTGGCAGAGGACTATACCGGCATTATTGAAACGAGCCTCGCCGCGGTTTATATTTACTCTGCTGTTTTCACGAAGCAGACACAGGAACCGTTGTTTGTAACCGGCGGTGCAACGGACAGTCCTGAAATTATGCGGCGTGTCGCTGGAATCTGGAACAGACCGACGCTTCCGGTAGAGAAAGGTGGTGCCGCGCTTGGTGCCGCCGTTGCAGGCGTCAAGGCACTTTTTGACGCAGATTCCGATATGGAGTCAGAGTCTTTTGACATTGAGGCATTCAGTGCTGCGGTCTTGAAACGCGGTGAATCCATCGAGCCGAATCCCGCAGATGTTGCCGCCTATCACGGCGAAGGGAATTATCTCCAGCAGTTTCGCGAAAGATACGAGCAGATTATGGAGGTATATTAATTATAGGGGTAGGTCTTGTGCCTACCCTATACCGATGACATCAATGAAAGAAAAATTAACGCACTTTGATGAAAAAGGCAACACGCGAATGGTCGATGTCGGTGGCAAAGACGAAACACTGCGTATCGCCATCGCTCGTGGGCATATTACTGCCCGTCCTGAAACGCTCCGTCTCATCGCCGAGCAAGGCATGAAGAAGGGGGATGTTTTAGAGGTCGCGCGGCTTGCGGGTATCATGGCGGCAAAACGCACGGGTGAACTGATTCCATTGTGTCATCCCCTCGCATTGACTTCGATCCGCGTTGAACTCGTTATCGCAGATGATATGCCGCAGGTTGAAATTGAAGCGGAAGTCCAAACGGTGGGTCGTACAGGCGTAGAAATGGAGGCACTCACGGCCGTGTCAGTTGCAGCTTTGACCGTTTATGACATGTGTAAAGCAGTCGATAGGGAGATGGTTATCGGTGATGTTAGGCTTGTCAGGAAGACAGGCGGCAAGAGCGGTGATTTCAAAAAGGACACAATTTCCGGTGCCAGCTCCTAACTGCTTCAAACAAGGAGTATAACGATGAAGAAAAAAATATGTCAAATACTCATCATCATCCTTGCAGTTTGCCTAATTTCCACGACCGCCTTTGCCGCTGATTACGTCCTGATCATTGGCGGTGTTGCTGGTGAAAAATCCTTTTACGACGCATTCTGGGGTGGCACCTCTCGGTTCCATCAGCTGCTCACCGATGAATACGGCTATACTCCCGACCAGATCACTTTTCTCTTTGAGGACATGGGCGATATAGATCGAGGTGGGCAAGGCACGTTAGAACTGGTTGACGCGGAATCAAATCGCGAACAGGTTTTAGCCGCATTCGCTCACCTCGCTCAGACTGTACAACCGTCAGATCGGTTTCTGCTGTTCATGCTTGGGCATGCCTCCCGTACGGGTAGAGGTAGTGCAAAATTTAATCTGCGAGGACGGGATATTACCGAAGCAGAGTATGTAACACTCATTAACAATGTTCCGACTGAGAATCAGATTTTAATCTTCGGTTTCCCTTATAGCGCAAGACTTGTACCGCAGCTGAGTGCACCCGGACGCATAATTCTCACCTCAAGTTCTCCCAATGAAGGCTATTCACTCCAAGCAGGATTCGGCGATGTCCTTGTTGGTGCCTTCTCTACCGCAGATAACGATATAAATAACGATGGAGATATCTCGCTCTTAGAAGCGTTCTTATCATTACAGGCACGGACAAAGGCATGGTATGAGAACGACGGAACTGTTCAGTCTGAACATCCGCACCTTGATGATAACGGTGATGGGAATGCGACTCGAAATCTAACGATTGATCCTGAGGCACTCCCTGTCGATAGGACAGACGAGGGTGCGCTTGCCGAAAAGACCTTTTTGGGAAAACGTCGCTCCGTCTTACCAACACCACTCTCACCCGAGCCTGAAGAGGTGTTTAGTGATGCCGATGTGTCGCCTGCTGAACCTGCAGAAGGGCATGAACGTGAACCGACAGAGGCTTCGACTGCCCCTCACAACCGTGAAAATCGTTCATCGGTACTGCCTTACGACTATATTAGCGAAGCAGACGAGACAGTCATTCAAGAAGCCATTGATACGGCACCCTCTCAAGAGGACTATCCAGAAGACGGTGCTGTCGTTCTTTGGGAGAGCGTTGATGTTGACATCGATGAAAAAAGTCGGTATATCTATTCCACACGGCGCGTCGTCAAAATTCTCAATGAAGATGGTGCAGCTCTCGGCGAGATTAGCATCCCTTATATGCGTGGAAAAGACGATGTCACTATCCATCATGCCCGAACCTTTACTCCCGACGGTAGCGTCGTTGAACTGGATTTGAGTGATGTGATAACGGATGTACCGCCGCCGAGTGCTGTGGACGCAGGTTTATACGTCGATGCACGCTTGATGTACTTCGCACTCCCAGAAATCTCCGATGGCTGCATTATAGACTATGCCTATTCCACGAACAATCTTGGGCATGTCATGCGGGGTGAGTTTTGGCGTAAGGTCTATTTCCAAGGACCACAACCCGTGCAATACTATCGGTTCACCGTACATATCCCGAAGAAAAAGCATCTCAATTATCAGGTTTCAGGCGCGCCGACTGTAGGCAGCGCCTCCGAAATTCTTAATGTGAAAAACGAACCGATTCCCAATCACGGTGTAGACTTAACTGGAAACCTGCAAGGACAACGGACGCAGCAGTCCAGAAATAATCAATTAAAAACCTTTCTGAATATTGAACCCACGATTACGGAGAATAACTACATCCGTACCTATACCTTTGAAGTGAGCGATGTACCACCGTTGAAAGAAGAATACCTGATGCCTGCTCCTCAGGATCTCGCTTATAGCATTAGCATCTCCTCGATCGATTCTTGGGATAAATTAGTGACATGGTATGCGACACTCATTCGGGAACAGGATACCATCACGCCAGAAATTACGAAAAAGACGGAGCAAATCCTCCGTGGTGCGTGGTCCCGAAAGGAGAAAGTGAAGAGGCTTTATGAATACGTCGCGACAAACATCCAGTATCTCGGCTATGAACTCGGTATTTGGGCGATTAAGCCATATCCAGCGGACTTCGTTCTGAAAGTAGGGAAAGGGGATTGTAAGGACAAAACAACACTTCTTTCCACGATGCTTTCATCTGCTGGTATTAATTCCTATCCTGTTCTCATTTCCGCTGGCGATACGCGTGGTGTTAATGCCCACCTCCCTGATGGCGGTTCAGAAGTCGAGGCGGTTCCTTCACTTGCCTATTTCAATCACATGATCCTTGCTGTTGAGGGGAGTAAAGATGATGAATTCATCTGGCTGGACCCGACAGCAGAGACGTGTGCTTTTGGTGATTTCCCTGCCGGTGACCAAGACAGGTGGGCACTTATTATCAACCCACAGTTTCTAACAGAAAATAGAGCATCTGGCGTAGAGCGTTCGGATGATGCTGCGTCGGTAGACAGTATGGAAGATCGGCTTTATCTCTTTCGGAAGAGCCCTTCTCTAGAGGCACCCTCGAATCTGAAACGGGTTCACACCCGCGTTGAGGTGAAAAGGGATATGAGCGTCTCTGTTCACCAAGAGTTGAAGGTGACAGGGATCTTCAACATGAAGCTTCGAAGTCAACTCGCGCATCTGCAGACGACTGAGGAGAAAGCGGAATTTTTCCATAAAGCGTTGGAATTGGACGAACGCGCCAAGGTGACGGAGGTCGAAGTCTCTGGGCTTTCAAAGTTGGAGGGCGAATTGAAAGTCGAAGTTACGTGGACCTGTAAAGAGTATTTGTACGCGATCGGCAGTCAATTTGTCCTTGAATTACCGATCGTCAAGCATCCTTATGCGGAGTTATTGAGCGAGGAACGCCGGACGTATCCCGCTGTCATTGGCAAAGCATTAACGCTTGAGGACAAAATCAGTGTCAGCACGGAGGCACCCTATCGGATTGATACCGTTCCTGAGGCACAAACACTGGAGACCGAGGTTGCGGAAATTCAGATCCGCTACGCGCAATCCAAGCGCAAAGCCGAAATGCATCAGACGATCCGTTTCCTAACGCCGAGGGTCACACCGAACAACATTCAGCATCTCAAAGATGTTGTCAGGATTGCCTCAAACCGAGGACCGAAACGATTTATATTGACGCAAGATTAGTTGTCAGCGGTCGGTGGAAATTGTCTGAATCGCGGATGACGCGAATTGCGCGGATTTTGGGTTTTTCTGTAGATTGAGTGGTTGATTGTCAGAATCAGGATAACCCCCTAAAGAATCAGAATCAACGGTATGAAGCCCGTGTGGGCTTCCCCGGGTATGAAGCCCGTGTGGGCTTCCCCGCCCCTTATCACGGGGACTTTAAGCGGAAATGCGTAAGTTCTGTTGAAGATTTACCCCACATATTTCTAAAACCAGTCAAAATTGATCAAGAACCTGCCCGTAACGAAGTAGAGGGCAGGCCAGGAGGCGATAAATAAAAAGATGCCAGCAACAGAAGAAGTTCAAGCGATAGAAGAGTTAATGAAAAGCCAAGAACTGATCTTGGAACAACTCAAAAAGGTAATAGTTGGGCAAGAGGGCGTTATCAATCAAATGTTGATGGCACTTTTTGCTGGAGGACACTGTTTATTAGAAGGGGTTCCAGGGCTTGCCAAGACCCTCATGATTCGAACTTTGGCGGACATTCTGAATCTCAAATTTAAACGGATCCAGTTCACCCCGGACCTGATGCCCGCCGACATTACCGGAACTGATGTGCTCGAGGAAGACCGAACAACAGGACACCGCACGATCCGGTTTATTCAGGGACCGATTTTCGCGAACATCCTCCTCGCTGATGAGATCAATCGCACACCTCCGAAGACACAAGCGGCACTCTTGGAAGCGATGCAGGAACATCACGTTACCGCGGGTGGTAACGAATTCCAATTGGAACAACCTTTCTTTGTGCTTGCGACACAAAATCCGATTGAACAAGAGGGAACATATCCACTGCCAGAGGCACAGTTAGATCGGTTTATGTTCAAGATTGTCATAGATTACCCGACAGAGACGGAGGAAACGGACATCATTTCGGCAACGACGGGGGCAGAGGAACCTGAACTCGAAACGGCACTCTCTGGGGACGCAATCGTGGCACTCCATAAAATCGTTAGACGGGTGCCTGCCGCTGACAACGTCGTGCAATACGCCGTGAAAATTGCGCGTGCTACCCGTCCGAAAGAGGAAAACGTTCCTGATTTTATCCAGCAATGGGTGCGATGGGGCGCGGGACCCCGGGCTGGACAGTATCTCATCTTGGGTGCGAAAGCCCGCGCGATTCTGCGAGGTCGTTACAACGCTTCTTGTGAAGATGTAAAATCTGTTGCACCTGCGGTTCTACGCCATCGCGTTTTAACGAATTTCCATGCCGAAGCCGAAGGCGTTGACTCTGATACCGTCATTGAACGTCTACTTGACACAGTGCAGGAACCCGCTGTAAGGTTGTAGATGGCATCACAAAAAGTTTCGGTTATCATTCCAGTCCTCAATGAGGAAAACGCCATTGCCAAAGTCATCACTGATATTCCGAAGACCGTGCGGACCCTCGATGAACAGACCGAAGCCACGATCCAGGAAATTATCGTCGTTGACAACGGTTGCACCGACAACACCGTCGCAATCGCAAGCCGAAACGGGGCAAGGGTTATCACAGAACCGAGACGCGGATATGGATCCGCTTGTCTCGCTGGGATTGCTGCGCTTACGACGACCGAGCCGGATATCGTCGTTTTTCTTGACGGCGACTATAGCGATTATCCGACAGACATGCCGCAACTTCTCCACCCAATACTCGAAGGTAAAACCGATTTTGTCATCGGTGCAAGGCGTGCGGACAGGGCACAGGGCGCGTTGTTACCACAAGCACGATTCGGCAATTGGCTTGCCTGTTTCTTGATAACGTACTTCTATGGCGTGCGCTATACGGACTTAGGTCCCTTCCGAGCGATCCGGTATCCGCAACTCCTCGCTTTGAACATGCAGGACAAGAACTTCGGGTGGACGGTCGAGATGCAACTCAAAGCCGCAAAGCAGGGAATCCCTGTGCGTGAAATCCCCGTTCGCTACCGCAAGCGGATCGGGGTCTCTAAAATCACCGGGACCTTCACCGGTACCCTCAAAGCCGGCTACAAGATACTCACAACCCTCATCTACCACCGCTTTTTGGCATAAGACTTATGCCTCTTATGCCAGGAATCTTTCATAAGTTTTACATAATTTCACAGTTTTCATGGCAAAGCCGGAAAATCATTAGATTCTCGAAAGGCTATAAACCCATACCATGCTTGAGTTTCGGACGGTTTTCGTCAAAGTTTGCTATGAAAATTTCGGTGCGTCAAGTTGGCGCGAGCGTGGAGACAAGGTAGGTGCGGTTTCCCAACCGCACCGGATCCCCTCCAAATACCATCTCTCTTTAGCTCCATAAGGGCGATACCCGTGCAGCAACTAAGATCCGAGATTCAGACAATAACCACCTGAAAACCGAGTCCCACTTCCCAACTACATTTTCCTTGCTTTGTCGTTAACATACTGGTATAATTAAGGGCAAAACAACTATTATCACTAAACGCAGAAACAGCAAAAACCGAACGTTTTAAATCGTAGCATGGTAACACAACAAAAAATCCCAGAAAGATTCTGGTGCGTTAAAGGGATAGACATCTTCCGAGATCTTGCCAAAACAGATGCCGACGCACTTGCCCGGATAACGACTTTTGTCGAGTTAAAACACGGGGACACGCTCTCTGCCGAAGGCGTCTATCTATTGAAAGAAGGTCGCATCAAGATTTATCAGACACCCCCTGAAGGGGAGGCTATCACTTTAGATGTGTTGGAACCCGGCGAATTCTTTGGAGCGGTGAGATGGGAGAATAATGATGCACACCCGAATGTCACCGCTGAGACGCTTACAGAGGTTTCCGTTATCGGAGTTGTCCCTGTCCAGAACTTCCAGTATTTTTTGAAACGAAAACCGCATTTGGAGTTGTCACCACAGAGTATTTTAGGAAGCCTGCTAAAGCGGTATCTACGCTGGCGTTCGACGGAATCAGAGAATTTTAATATCGTAACCACATGTCGGAAATCGCGTCGGGGAATGACGAACCCTTTTCTGAATATTGCGTTCCGAAGCCCTGCATCACGACTCGCGCTTTTGTTACACAACTGCGCCGATGCACCAAAGAGCGGAGGTACGACGGCAGGAGCGGGTTCAAAGTGCATCTCATATAAACTTTCGACGAGGCGATTGGCACAATTAATCGGCAGCTCCGTTGAAAAAATGGAGACACTCCTCAAACAGTTTAAACAGCATCAGATAATTGAGAAACGGTTTCGGCGGATTCGGATCCTTGACCCGTGGCAATTAAAAAAAATTGCCAACGCAAGGATGGAAACGCTACCGCCTCTACAAACCCAGTCGGATTCCAACTTTCTACCGGACACGCAGCCTGCAACACCGGCGCAGGCGGGTTTAAGAAACGCCATTGATAGTTGAAACGGACGTTATTCCTCCGCAAGGTAAAATTAAAAAATTATGAATAAGAAGAACCCTTATTTGCAACTCGACCAGCAGATGGTCGGTGACATCTACACTTCACAAGAAGTGATGGACAATCTGACAGTCTTATGTGATGAATACGGTGCTCGGTTCGCGGGGACACCTGAGGAATATGAAGCCGCAAACTTCATCGCCGCGTGCTTCAAACGTTACGGACTCCAGAACGTTAAACTTGAAACGTATCCCTACGCTGGCTGGACACGTGGCACGGCGACGCTTGAGGTCATTGCGCCGATTCGTCGGACTTTGCACTGCATCTCGCTACCCTACTGCCCTGCCGCTGACATTACCACTGAGCTTGTCTCAGCTGGATGTGGAAGTCCTGACGAATACACTGCACTCGGTGATGCTACTAATAAACTGGTTATGGCGAAAAGTGCCTCACCGCCTGATCTTGGGAGATGGGTACACCGGAAAGAGAAGTTTGAACGCGCAGTGCTCGCGGGTGCGAGTGGATTCATTTTTGTCAGTGAACACCCGGGCGTCGGACCTGAAACGGGGAGCCTTCAAAATGACAGACGCGCACCTATCCCCGGTATATCCGTTTGCAAAGAGGATGGCGAATTCTTGGCACGGCTGATAACACGAGGAAATGGAAAGGTAACGCTAAAACTCCAGACAACGGACATCAATGAACCGCGGACCTCGTGGAACGTCGTCGCAGATCTGCCCGGTAATGAAAACGCTGAAGAGATGGTGGTTGTGGGGTGCCATTACGATGGACACGATATTTCGCAAGGCGCGCACGATCCTGCTTCAGGAATGGTATCCGTCATCGAAGCCGCACGAGTCTTGTCTACCTATGCCGCCGATTCCCTGAAGTGCACCCTCCGTTTCATCGCATTTGGGACGGAAGAGATCGGGCTTACCGGGGCGTTTCGTTATGTTGATGCACATGCGTCGGAGTTGGATAACATTCGGTTTATGCTCAACATGGATGCCGCTGGTGGTTCAAGTCGCAAAGGCATTGTGCTTCATCACTGGGACGCTTTGGGTCCCTTCTTTAACACTGCTCGCGAGCAGATGCACGCCGAAATGCCGGTTGGACAAAAAGTGCATTCCTATTCTGATCATTTCCCGTTTTTCCTCAAAGGTGTGCCTTCAAGCCACATGGGTGATCCAGAGGCTCCGCCTGGTGGCAGAGGTTTCGGTCATACGGCTTATGATACGCTGGAGAAGGTGGAATTGGCGAATCTACGGGCTGCGAGTGCAGTCGGTGCAAGAGTCGCCCTCCGCTGTGCGAATGCCGACGATTTCCCTGCCAAACGCCGAACATCCGAGGCGGTTCAAGAGATTGTTGACACTGATCCGGGGTTAGAGGGGTACCGTATCTCTCTCAAACTGACACGCTAATCGGTTTAGACAATGGGCACGACACATTACCCAATTAAACTCTTAATCTTCATTTCAATACTTGTAGGGGCACTTTATCCGTTTGCTTACAGCGCAGAGTCCAGGAGAGAAGCCGCACAAAACGCGGTCGCGGCATCGCGGCGTACCGCAATTGTCACAGCAGTCGCGAAGACGAGTCCCGCAGTCGTCAATATCAGTGCTGTCCGGAGCGTGGAAACGCGTACATCCTTTGACGAATGGGTCTGGGGTGAGATTACCCTTCCCCGTAGGCGGCGTGCCTTACGAGAGGTCGGTTCTGGCGTTATCGTTGATAAAAAGGGACACATCCTGACAAACCATCACGTCATCAGAGATGCCGATAAAATTACCGTCACTATCCCTGATGGACGGGAATTTGATGCCCAAGTTGTAGGATACGATCCTTTCTCAGATCTCGCCCTCTTGGAGGTTGATACCGATGGGCTATCCCTACCAGAGATTCGGTGGGGGGATTCCGATTCCCTTCTGATAGGGGAATGGGTCGTCGCAATTGGAAATCCGTTCGGTTTGTCGTTAGGTGACGCACAACCTACAGTCACAGTTGGTATCGTGAGCGCGACACAACGCACGCTTACTGTTGATGACCTGTATCATGAGGATCTAATTCAAACAGACGCTTCCATTAATCCGGGCAACAGTGGCGGCGCATTGGTGAACATTCACGGTGAACTTATCGGTATAAACAACGTCATCCGTTCAACGAGTGGCGGCTCACAAGGTGTCGGTTTCGCAATTCCGGTCAATAAGGCGAGGCGGGTTGTCCAACAGATTACCGAGTACGGCAGTGTTATTCCACCCTACTTTGATGTGGAGGTCCAGCCCGTAACTGAAGAGTTGGCAGAAAAATTGTCAATGTCGCGCAACACTGGGGTTTTGGTATCGGAAATAGGGAAACGCAGTCCTCTTGCTGGTACAGGCATTAAACGCGGAGATGTCATTGTAGCCATTTCAGGGCAACGGATAAAGGACGAACAGGACTTTAGCGCACGTACGCGTCTGCTGCCACTCAATCAATCCGTCCAGTGCGAGTTCATCCGACGTGGAAAAAGGCGGCAGACTGAATTCACACTGAAAACCCTACAGTGGAGTTATGCACCACGCGGATGGGGGATAACGCTCGCCCAGCCAGATAAGGCGATGGCACGGAAATATGAGCAGCGCGGTGTTATTGTCACGCACGTTGATAAAGACAGTGGGTTGGCGAACGCGTTGGAACGTGGGGATTTTATCTACCAAATTGACGATACCTTAATTCCTTCGCTTGAAATTTTTAAAATTATGGATGACCGTATTCGTACCCAAAGTAGAGCGCAAGTTTTTTTTGAGCGAGACGGAGTCCACCAAGCTATCCCTGTCACTTTTTTTAATAGAAACAATCGGCGGAGATAAGTGTTTTATAATTAACCCAAGTTGCCGTCTCTTGATAGACATAGCCCCTACGGGGTGCGGTTGCTTGGATATACCATATTTCTATAGGCATATCACCGTAGCCCGTAATGAAATGGAGGGCGGCTCGAACGCAGAAAGGACTGCAGTGCCAAACCATGTCCTTTATCCGCAAGGTAAATTAAAAAGATGAAATTGCAACTACCAACACTCATCGCTGTCTGTCTCGCTATTCTGCTCATTGGAGGTATCTACTTCTTCGGCAGAGACAAGGCAGAATTAGGCATTGCCGTTAATTTGGAAAGTGAGGAATTCAAGCAACTCCGAACGCACGCCACTGACGCATTCAACGCCCAGAAATATCAGCAAGCGATTGAACTTTACAGCGAAGCACTAAAGATGCGTCCCGAAAATGCTGAAGTCTACAACGACCTTGGCACCGTCTACTACGAGCAAGGTCTCAAATACGCTGGACCGAGTTGGCCCTCGTGGGAGAAGGAGTTGAGAGAAGACTCCGTTGAGCAGGCAATAGAAGAACTCAAGGTGGCTGTTGACAAAACAGGTTCCGGTTCTATCACGCTTAAAACACGAGATGAAGCGGTCGCTGATGCGATTGAGGAAGAGGCGGCACAACTCGGCGGACAGGTATATAGACAGCGTTGGGAAAATGAAACAACGCTTAACATCCTGATTGGTCAAACAAAAGTCTATCTGTTGCGCGCTCGGGACCATTACATCCGTGCTTTGGATCTGAAACCTACGCATAGTGTCGCTTACCGCAACCTCGGTTCATTTTATATGAAGGTAGGCAGAACCGATAAGGCGCTTGATTATTATCAAGAGGCATACAAATTAGATCCGAGGGATGCCGAGTTGGAAGAATACCTGAATCAGTTCAGAAAGTAATTTTTCACTATTAAATCTGGGCATCGTTCCACTATGTTCCACGATGGTATTTGGTTAAGGGCGAGAAGGGTTCGGTGAATCCGTCCCATATAAATTGCACCAAAAACCTGCCTGAAACGAAGTGGAAGGCAGCCCAGGAGCAATAAATTAAAAAATGAATCATAAACGCTGCCCAAATTGTGGATTCTCGAATCCGCCTTTTAAATTTTGCGGTGAATGTGGAACGTCCCTCGATAGTCCGGCACGTTCACGTCAAATTCCGGCAGTAGAGACTACTGTCGTGGAACACGCATTACCGCATGGGGCAGAACGTCGCCAGTTAACCGTCCTTTTCTGTGATATTGTTGACTCCACTGCATTCACCGAAAAATTGGATCCCGAAGAACTCCGAAATCTCTTAGAGGTATACCGGACATGTATCATGGAGGTGGTTTTAGCACAAAGTGGACATATCGCGCGGTACTTCGGTGATGGTGTCCTCGTTTATTTCGGGTATCCCATTGCACACGAGGACACAGCACACCGCGCCGTCCGAGCCGCGTTAGGTATCGTTGCCGCTATTGAGACACTGAACCCATATCTGCAGGCTACCTATGGCGTGGAAATCAAAGTCCGACTGAGTATCGATACGGGGCTTGTTGTCGTCTGGCATATATCGGGAGAGGAATCTCCAGAAGCGATCGACATCGTCGGTAAAACGCCAAATATCGCCGCAAGAATGCAAGAGTTGGCAACACCGAACAGCATTGTCATTGGGGATACAACACATCAATTGGTTGAAGGGTTTTTCTATACCGCGGCACTCGGTGCTTCTCTGCTTCGTGGTATTTCGCAACCGGTGAATGTGTATCAAGTTTCAGGCGAAATTCCCGCGCAGAGCCGATTGGATATTGCCAGCGAAAGTGGGTTGACGCCTTTAATCGGGCGGGAGCACGAGGTTGAATTGCTCAAGCAGGGATGGACACATGTGCTGGCATCTAAAGGACAAGCACTGCTGATTGAAGGGGAAGCCGGCATCGGGAAGTCAAGATGTTTGCAACTCATTCAAGAGTACGTCGAGCACTCTCCTGAAGCGATGATCATGGAGTGCAGATGCTCGCCCTATTACCAGAACAGTCCACTTTATCCTATTCTTTCGCTGTTTCAGGAGCATGTTGTACAATTTACCAGTACCGATACCGCACAGACGCGGCTTGACAAACTTGAGAATTTACTGCGCGATTACAGCATCCCGACCGTCGGAGGTGATACAACATCCCTTTCAGATTCTGAGCGTGAAGGGCAAGAGCAGACACCGGAGACACTACCACTTCTCGCCGAATTGTTGGAGATACCTTTTGAAATACAACAACAAACGGTAACCGGTGTAGGTGCTCGTCCATACAGTAGACCTGTTGAGCGAGACACATATCCATCAGGTTGGGGACGCAGACAACGCCGACAGCAGACTTTGGAAGTACTCATTCAAGTGCTACTGAAGATGGCTGAACAAAGACCGATACTTTTTGTAGTTGAGGATCTTCACTGGATTGACCCCTCCAGCATCGAATTTCTTACGCTCTTGATTCATCGGATCGAAAATGCCAGGATTTTTGCAGTTTTGTCCTGTCGCACCGATACGCAACATTTTCGGCACAGTTCGGAGCCGGAGGATAACGGTCAACTCTCACAGAATGAAACCTCTGATAGCGATCTTGAGAGTTCTGTCCTTGATAGAGAAGTGCTGGAGCAACTTCTACATCCAGAGTGGGCAAATGCCCTGACATTGGCAACACTCACGCCTCCACAGGTGGAGGAAATGATTCAGCACGTCGCAGGCGACACAGTTCTACCATCTAAGGCGTTGACCCGGATTGTTGAAATGACCGAGGGAGTTCCTCTATTTATTGAGGAACTCACCCAGATGATGCTTGAAGGGGATCCGTTGACGTTGGCTTCTGACGGGTCCGATGAAACAGATCCACATTCTCAAACAATGGAGGTGCCTGTAACGCTACAGGATTTACTGACAGCGAGATTAGACGAACTCGGTGCCGCGAAAGAGATCGTCCAACTCGGTGCAACGCTTGGAAGGGAATGGACAGCTGCGTTATTACACAAAGTCGCTTCTGGGCTTGATTTGGGAAATCGTCTTTTCATGGATTTCGCGTCGTTGAAGGGTGAATTGAACAAACTCGTAAACGCCTACATCCTCAATCGAAATCCAATCGCCGACGATCAGCTACGCTATACGTTCCGACATCCGCTCCTGCGTGAGACGGCATATCAATCTCTACTCAGGAGTAAACGACAGCAGTACCATCAACAGATTGCAGAGGTGTTGCAAGTCGATGGAGGGGTCCAACCCGAGTTGGTGGCACATCATTATACCGAAGCAGGGCTCCCTGAAAAAGCGATTGACTATTGGCACCGTGCCGGGCAACGCGCACTTGAGCGTTCTGCAAACGTGGAGGGTATTCGCCATATCACGCAAGGGCTTGCGGCACTTGAAAAACTTTCGACGAATGCCAGTGCGCAAGAGTTGCAGGCGACTGCGCAGCGAGAATTGGAACTGCAGACAATTCTGGGTAGCGCGTTAATTGCGACAAAAGGGTATGCCGCACCGGAAGTAGAGGTCGCCTATACGCGGGCGAGGGAACTCCTGGAAACACTTGAAAGCAAGGAACCGACTTTAGAAGGAGCGGCTGACGCTTCGCTTAATCGTATAAAAGATCTCCGCTTTCCGATACTGTTTGGGTTATGGCTCTCTCATCTCGTGCGCGGACGATTCCTCTCCGCACATGAACTCGGTGAACAGTGCTTTGTGATTGCCAAACAAGCCGAGGATAAAGCTTTTGAGGTAGAGGCGCATCGAGCACTCGGCGCAACGCTTTACTATTTAAGTGAATTCAAAGATGCGTTAGCACATCTTGAGGCAGGCATTGAACTCTATCAACCGCAGCACCACACCGTCCCAACGTTTCTGCACTTCGTCGCGGATCCCGGGATGACGTTGCTCGCCTATTCTGCACCACTCTTATGGAGTCTTGGCTATCCCGTTCAGGCAGAAAAACGAGTAGCCGAAGCCGCAAGGATCGGAGAGGACAGAAACCATCCTTTTAGTGATGCTGTGTTGCTTCATTTTAAAACTATGCTTTATCAGCATCAAGATGAAGTAGAGAAAGTGGAGACTACTGCCACGCAGATGCTACAAATATGTCAGGAACACGGATTTTCCCTTTGGGAAGCCGCCGCAACGGTGATGAAGGGCTGGGCACTCACATTGTCCAGTTTTAACGAAACCGTAGCCCGTAATGAAATGGAGGGCGACTCGAACACGGGAACCCTCAAAGAACAAGCCACCGATACTTATCCGCAAGGAACAATTAAAAAATCGGAAGAGGGCATCGCGATGATCCGTAAGGGCGTTGCTGCATGGGAAAAGACAAGGGCTGAATTGCAACTACCACTCTTTCTCGCGCTGCTTGCACAAGCATATCAACGTGCAGGACAGTATACATTAGCCTTGCAAACACTCGATTCTGCTTTAAGTGTCGTCACAAGAACAGGCGAGCGTGCCTATGATGCGGAACTTACTCGACGGAAAGGCGAACTATGTCTCGTCCTCGGTAAAGAGACCAAGGCAGTTGGTGAGAAGGAATTCGGGGAAACACCCAAGCCAAAATACCCCTCTGACAACACTGTTGCGAAGGCTGAATCCTATTTTCAGGAGGCATTAGCCATAGCACGTCGCCAAGGGGCAAAATCGTGGGAGCTTCGAGCCGCTCTCAGTTTGAGCGAATTGTGGTGCACGCAAGACCGTTGTCGGGATGCATACAATTTGCTGAGACCCATATATCTATGGTTTTCAGAAGGTTTTGATACGAAAGACCTCCAACAGGCAAAGCACTTGTTGGAAAAACTAAAGAATAGCCCTCAGCCGTCAGGCATCAGCCGTCGGTAAAAGGTTTCTGGTGAGCCAGAGTGTTTTTGTGAAGGAATAATTAAAAAATGAGACTTGGTATTGTTGGAATCTGTGGGGACTTTCGCACCCTTACATCGGATGAGATCGATAGAATCAAAGCGTTGGAGTTTACCGGTTTAAGTTTCCATTTCCGTAGCGCGGAGATCCCATCTATACCGCCAGACGCTTCTACGCGTTGTGTACAAATGTTAGAAGCCGCGGAACTTGACCTCGTGCAATTTGGCATTACTTACGAGGAATGTCTTTTTCATCCAGAAGCCGCTGTCCGAGAAGCGGGTATTGCCAGCGTCCAACGCGGTATGGCAACTGCGGTCTCTCTCAACGCACACCATTATCTATTTCGCGCAGGTAGCCTCAACCCCGATGGTGCTTGGACATCCCATCGAGATAACCATCTGCCGGAATCAATGGAACGTTTGATTGATACCTTAAAACCGATTGCAGCGCATGCCGAACGGCACGAATTGACGCTCGTTATGGAAACGCATGCGGTTTCAATTATGGATTCACCGGAAACGTGTCGGGAGGTCGTGGAGCGTGTCGGTTCCGAAAGGCTTCGCATTGTTATGGATTTCGTCAATCACTTTCAAACGCTTCGGCAGGTCTACGAGAGTGAGGCGCGACTTAACCACATTTTTGATGTCATGGGACCGATCGCACCAATGGCACATATCAAAGACATCAGCGTCCAGAACGGTTTAGTGCTCCATCTCAATGAGGAGGTCCCCGGTGAAGGTGAATTGGCACTTGGTGTCGCCCTAAAGCGTTTTGACGCACTCTATCCGGATGGCTACGGATTGATAGAACATCTCCCTACGGAGAAAATTCCACTCGCGAACGCGAATGTCCGGCGAATTGCCGCCGAAAACGGAGTTCATATCTTTTAATGGTTGTCAGTCGTCAGTTGTCAGTTATCGGTTAAAAGGTTTTCCTCAACCGCATCCGCTAATCAAGGGGTGAAATCTCTGTAGAAAAAAATGGAGGTTTGATGATGAAGGGCTTTCTAAATACATTCATATTCCCCGCTTCACCCCGTACGGGTGAAATCTCTATAGGGAGAATAGCATGCTTGATTCTTGTTTCGATCTTTTTCATACTTTTGCACTCAGCGTTCGGACAAGAATCCAATGTCGTTGATGAGGTCCAAAAACAGGCGCAGAGTTGGTGGTCGAACTCACAGGTCTACGTCGGGGTTATCCTTCTCGTCTTTATAATCAGTAGCGTCGGATATATTATCAGACTCTTTAAAAAGGACAAACTTCTTAAGGAACTCCTGAACAAATACGTTGTTTTTCAGATGAAAGACGGCCGGCGTTACCGAGGCACCATGCGACTGGAATTCACTGGGATGGAGATTATCTCTGAAGAATCCCGGCAACGCGGGCATGCCCCGAGTTACATCTTCACCAACGAGGAACGTGACGAGGGGATTGTTTCCTACATCCGTTATCATGATTCGATGAATGCGCGTGAACTCAGAGAACGGGCGTGGGAACTTGAGCGTGTCTATCATCCGCCTGTCATCTACAATATTGGACGAAAAATTCGGAATATGTTCATTGCTCTCAATGAGGCACTGAAAGAAGCCATTAGCATGGCGTGGAGTAGCTTCACGAGAGGGGCGAACAAACGTTTAGAGCGATACACTGAGGCGTATGAAGAAACTGGCGGTGATTTGGAAAAAAGGATGAACAGACTCGAAGAAGAATCTACAAGTTACTTGGAGCAGGAGAGTTATGAACGTTTGATCGAACGCCTGATTGGGACACGCGTCAAAGTCCGAGTCCGTTTCGGTGAACATACCGCTGAGTACACGGCTATCCTTAAAGACTACAATAAAAAACATATCGCGCTCATGGATGTGAAGGATAAGGACAACAATGGCTATGCAGATGAGTGGGAATATGAACACGAATTTGGGAAGGATCTCGCGAACCTCAACCGTCGTGACGATCGAGGTTTACGGTGCCGCGCAGAAAGCAACGCAATCATTTTTGAAAACAATACACCCTATACAATCCAACTTGGACGCATTCGGTTGACGGAAGACTCACCGAAATGGGAAAAAGATTATGAGTACAAATACCACATCGCTGCTTTCAGTGTTCAAAAACTTGAGGTGGAGCCTGTTGTTAAACATAATGTAGAACCTTTCGAGCGCGTTGCCGTTCGAGATACACGCGCCATAAACAATTACAAAAAAATTTGGTTCAAGTTTCGCTCCTTCCGGGACGCAGATATCGTATTCCCGCGCCGCTACTGCACAATTGTTGAAAGTGCAGAGAAATACCAGCCTGAACTTTTCAGTCTTACCGGTTTGACAGACACCATTTTGGACATGCGTGATACGGAAGATATCGCCATTACGGATAAAGATGGCAATGCGATCCACGGTATCAACGTTGTTCACGGATATGTGACAAATATCAATGAAGAACGGATTGATTTAAAGGCAATTGATGCGAGTTATAGCCGAAGATGGGATGTCGAAAGCGCGTTTCGCCGTTTTGATAATAAACTCCGTCATGGATTTCCTATCTACAAGCGGCTTCTACCGATGAATCGCGCCCGCATTACGGCGCATGCTTCCCTCGTTGAGCAGATACACGGTAATCCGGTCCGACACGCGGCGTTAGCCCCTCTTGTTTATCCACAGCCTCGTAACCTAAACACCGTAGAACAGCGGATACGTAGACGCAAACGGATGTGGCATCGAATTGTGAGGGGTATAAATTCTGCAATTTGGAAATCAGAAGATGGGCTTTCCAAAACAACTGATATAAAACGTTCGGAAGTCCAGATCGCGATGCCGCTTAAACTCATGGCACTGACTGGAAATACATCCTCCGTAGAGTTTCCTGTCCTTGAACGGTTTGAATACGTTCAGGATCACCACATGATTTACAATGCAGTTCGGGATTTGCGTACCGATCGGCTCACAAAGACTGATATTTTATGGATTGGTAACGGCGAAATTTACAAATCCGGCTATCGCTTGAACATAGATACCGAACACCGAATTAAAAACTTCGTCAGCCAAGGTGGGGTTGCCATCATTTCCGGGCAGGACGTCAAAGCCAGTGCCAAACAGCGCCGCGGCACCGGATGGATCCCGGAGCCGCTCACCGGCGTTGAATGTGAAGAGACTTATGAGCTTTCTCCTACATCGCAGGGAAAACGCTCACGTATTTTCCAATATCCGAATCCACTGAATGGGAATCACGCTGATCCAGAAACGCAGGACCAGCCCTTTATTCGACTGGATGATATGTGGTTAGATCCTCTTGGGAAATGGACATCTCTCGCAAAAATTAATTCGGCTGCCGCAGCCCTTTCAAGAAATGGGTTTGAAGATGCCTCCGCGCTGTTACTCCTTCCATTTCAAAAGGGATTATACATCGTCACCAGTTTGAAAAATGAAACGCAGGCAGATGTCCAAGTCAACGATAAAATGATGGAAAATCTGCTCTATTTTTCTGTCAAATGGCTTGACCGGCAACGTAAGACGATTTAGTTCTCCTGCCGGAAGAATCCTCATATCCCGACTCTTTAGGTGCAAACCTATAGAGGCTTGCAGGACAATGCCATTCATCTGGAACCCAAGAGCACATCATTAAACTTCTTATCGCCTTCCGTAATAACCAGCGCAACCGCTAAAACGACTATCGGAAGATTCCAATTATCTACCAAGCCCGCTAATTTCTGCTCATCCTTCTGTGTTGTGACAATCAGGTCTGCAGCGGATTCTTGAACAGCTGTATATATCTGCTGTTTATCGGTTTCTGTATAGACGTGGTGATCGGGAAATGCCAGCAATTCCACATTCGCAACGGAGCATCGCATGAGGGTTTCAACAAACGCGTCTGGATTTCCAATGCCACACACTGCGAGAACCCGTTTTCCCTTAAGTTCTTGTATATCATAGGTATTGGTTATCGGTCGTCGGTTTTCAGCGAAGAGATTTTCTGATGAACCTACCCCCTCTTGCTGACTGCTGACTGCTGACTGCTGACTGCTATTCCGTTGATGGCTGACGGCTAACGGATAGAGATGTGTTGGTTGGTGAATGCTTGCCACGACCGGTGCGTTCGGGGCTAACGGTTTCACCACTTTTTTGATATGTTCGGATATGTCGGGTGGGTCTGCATGTGTCAGTAAGATGAGATCCGCGCGTTGAAGGGCAGTAGATGGCTCACGCAGGGTTCCTGCGGGTAGTAATTTCTCTGGACTGCCGAAGGGATGTGTTGCAGACATAGTGAGAATATCGACATCACGCGCGAGTTGCCGATGCTGGAATCCATCATCTAAGAGCAAGACCTCTGCCTTAAAACGTTCAAGCGCAACCTGACCTGCTAGATAGCGGCATTTACCCACAATAATCGGAACACCGCTGAGGTGTTTCGCCATCATATAGGCTTCATCGCCGCTTTCCATAGGGGATACACACACTTTTTCGCCGTCCGAGACGATTGTCACTTTTTCACGAACGCGGCGTTTATACCCGCGCAGCAGAATGGCGACGCGTATTTCCTCTCTTTGAAGATGTTTCGCAATGGCGATAACGGCAGGTGTTTTACCTGTCCCGCCAACAACAATGTTACCGACACTGATGACTCGACACGGCAACGTGCGCGCTTTAAAGACTCCGTGTGTGTATAAAATATCCCGTAGTTGGACGCTTGCCGCATAGAGCCAACTCAATGGAATTAATAAAAAGCGTAGAGGCGTGGCGAGAATTCTCTGCTGTAGCGTTTTTAAATTTACCTTGCGGATAAGTATCATAGCTTGAGACTTAACGGTTTTCGTGTTCGAGTCATTCTCCATTTCATTCCGAACTCGGTTTTCTTTCTATTTTTAACCTCGTAGGGCTCTCACTATACTTACTCTACGAGAGTTGACCCATGCCGGCAGCACGCAACAACGGCCCGTGCGGTTCTTCACCGAAAACTGTTATTATCTCAATCGCTCACCTTACGCTTGGCGAATCGTTGAAAAAACTAATTCGGCAGTGCGTTCAGCGGCACCGGCGGTACCGAGTTGTGCATGCACTGCTTGGAGTGCCTCCCGTTGTGTTTCTCGTTTCTGTCGATTCTGTAGGAAATCGAGGGACAGATGCGTCAAAGCAGTCGGTGTCAGTTCGGTCTGTAAGAGTTCTGGAACAATGTCTCGTCCTGCGATAAGGTTAGGAAGTCCGCTCCGGTCCAAGGGGGTCAACGACCTGACAATGTGCCAGTTAAGCGGTGCAGTACGAAAAACGATAATCATCGGTGTGCCGATGCATGCCGCTTCAAGCGTCGCCGTACCAGAGGTAACCAACAATAGCGTTGCTGCTCGCATTGCTGGATAGGTCACGTTTTCTACGATTTTAATAGGTGGGATCTGTACTCCCGACTGGGTTTGCTCCTGCTGGCATTTCACAATGAGTTCGTGTGAAATTCCTGGGGCTAACGGGAGGACCCACTGGGCATTTGGGTAGACCTGAGCGATGTTCGCCGCGGCTCTTAACATGACTGGCAAAATATGCCGAATTTCGGAACGGCGACTCCCCGGCATCAATCCGATGACGGGCTCGGCGGTCACGCGATCACGATCATCGGGATGGCGTGCCTCCGCCGTATTCTCATCGTCTGACGTTTCATGTAGATTGAGATGTTTGCGTGCGGCTTGTGTGCTGAGGGGTGTTTTTGCGAAATCGACGAGTGGATGTCCGACAAATTCGGCGTTCGCACCCGCGTTTCGGTAAAATTCTGCTTCAAAAGGAAGGATTGCCGCGACAATGTTTGCCCACTTCGCTAACTTCTGTGCCCGTTTCGCACGCCACGCCCACGCTTTCGGTGGAATGTAATACACGACTGGGACACCATGCTTCCAAGCGAATTTCGCTAACGGCATATTAAACTCCGCAAAGTCCACAAGGAGAAGTACATCGGGGCGTTCCTCGCGGATGCGCCGTTTCAGATGCGCCTGTTTCCGAAGGAACGTTGGTAGAACAGTGATAACATCGGCAAACCCCATGACTGCGGAATCTCGGATATGGAAATCGAGTGCCACGGATGCCTCTTCCATACAGTCGCCGCCCATGCCGAAGAGTGTTATATCGGGACGAAGGGTCGTGAGTCGGTGTGCAACATGAGAAGCGTGTAGATCGCCAGAGGGCTCTCCGGCAACAATCATAATTTTTAAACTATTCAATCTGGTCACCGTTCCACTATGTTTCACGGTGGTTTCCAGTGAAGTCCAACCGTTTCTCAATGATGAAAGGGTTTTTAACAGTTGAAATACTGTGTTCTCACTGCGAGACAAGCCAACGACTGATAGCCATCCTACGGCATCATTCCCGGCACTTTCAGTCCGTCAGTTTCTTTGAAACCGAACATCAGATTGAGATTCTGCACAACGGCTCCCGCTGCCCCTTTACCGAGGTTGTCAATTGCCGCCATCGCGACGATACGACGTGTCCGCGTATCCACTTCAAGTCCAACATCGCAATAGTTGCTGCCGAGAACTGCCTTCGTTTGCGGATATGTGCCGGTTGGCAGCACTCGGACGAACGGTTCGTTGTCATAGAACTTTGCGTACATATCAAGGGCTTCCGCTGTAGAGATATCTTCTGTGAGACGCATGTAGACGGTGCTAAGGATACCGCGTGTCATCGGGACAAGGTGTGGTGTGAACGTCACACGAATCGGTTCAGATGCAACAGCACTTAATTCCTGTTCAATTTCTGGTGTGTGACGATGGGTACCGATATTGTAAGCGATGAAATTGGACTCTCGATTCGCGTAGTGCGTGTTTTCACTCGGTTTCGGACCGGCACCTGAGATGCCCGACTTCGAGTCAACGATGATGGAATCTAATTCCACAATCCCGTGTTTCACGAACGGCATTGCGGCGAGTATAGCACTCGTTGGATAGCACCCTGGGTTCGCGACGAGTTGGGCGGAACGAATGCAATCGCGATAGCGTTCCGGTAGTCCATACACAGAGCGTGCCATAAGTGATGTACTTGTATGTTCCACATGATACCAAGCTTCGTAGGTTTCGGCATCCTCAAGGCGATAATCCGCGCTGAAATCCACAATGCGTAAACCTTGTGCCAAAATCTGTGGTACGAAAGACATCGCCACTTTGTGCGGAACGGCGAGCACAACGACATCCACTCTATCTTTGAGGGAGTCAAGATCTAATGCTTCAAATTTGGACGATAGAAACCCCCGAAGATTCGGGAGGACGCTATCAATACACTGCCCTGCGTAGGTCTCGGACGTGCAGAGTGCTACCTGAAGTTCGCCCGGATGGTTGACGAGGAAGCGCAACAATTCGCTACCGCTATACCCCGATGCACCAACAATTCCAAGTTTCATTATTTAAGTCTCACTGTATATTTTTTATGAAGGTGTTAATTTTGTATAGGAATTTTAGCACATCTTGAGCGAAATGTCAAGTTATCATCGGAGGGAAACCTTGTAAGCTCGATTCATGGGGAACCCCTCACTCTCCTGAAAATCCTTTAATCCTGAAAATCCTGATTCAGACAACTGCTTGTTGATCGCTGACAGCCCTTCCAAAGAAATAAATTGACAGTCCAACCCATACGCGGTATAATAGCCATCGGCTATTGGCTATCAGTAAAAAGATATTTAGGGCATTAAAAAATAGAGCAACCGCCACAAGCATCCACTGACAGCCGACTGCTGACGACTGACAACTTATAAAAAAGGAGACTACTATGAAATTAGCACGATATGAATTAAATGGAACAATTAGTTACGGCATTGTCTCAGGCGAAAGTCTGAGCGTCCTATCGGGATGCCCCTTTGGTGAACACAGCGAGACAGGGGAGACTGTCGCATTAGCGGACGTCAAACTGCTTGCACCGACGACCCCCACAAAGGTGTTGGCTGTCGGCTTGAATTATCGGAGCCATTTAGATGGAGCTCCGGAACCGGAAAATCCTGAGATATTCATCAAGACGCCTTCGTGTATCAACGACCCAGAGGGCAACATCGAATTACCCGATGGCGATGACGAAATACACGCTGAAGGGGAACTCGTTGTCATAATGAAGGAACGGACTCGGAAAGCAACGCCCGAAGAAGCCGCCGCCAATATTTTGGGTGTGACATGCGGCAATGACGTCAGTGCCCGTACATGGCAGAGCAACGACATGCAGTGGTGGCGCGCCAAGGCATCCGATACCTTTGGTCCCATTGGTCCCATCATTGCGACCGATGTTGACTATACCGATGCACAACTGGAGACCCGCATCAACGGTGAAGTCGTTCAAAAGCAGACGACTGCCGATCTCATTTTCCCAGTGACAACAGTTGTCAGCTTCATTTCGCAAGCGATTACCCTTGAACCGGGGGATGCCATCTTTACGGGCACACCCGGCACAACGTCCGCATTGAAAGCCGGTGATGTCGTTGAGATTGAAATTGAAGGCATTGGTATTCTGAAAAATCCCGTTGTAGCGTAGTAACTCCTTCGTAGACGCGCTTTCTAATTGCTTTGCTGGCGAGGTTTCCAACCTCGCCCTATTCTCACTCGAAAATCTATCTAATATCCTGCGATAATGAGTTAGCACTAATGACAAAATTGTTTAGAAGTTTCGTGTTACTACTAACAGGTTTACTCGTCCTTTCGTTGATAGCTGGTTGTGGTGCTGACGAAGAAGATGAAGCAGAAACACCAATCGCTAATTTCGTGAGTGCAACCCCACCGGGCGGTGAGATCGCCGCAAATGGGACAATCACAGTTACCTTTGATAACTCACCCACTGATGTCACGGTAAATGTTGGTACGCTCACAGTTACTGGTAAAACCGCGAGTATCACGGGCCCCTTTACCCCTGGTCCCTTCACATTAACGATTACATGGGCTGATGGCACCCAAACGCTCAACTATACGTCTACCGCGCCTTGCTGCTCATTCCCGGATATCACGGGCGGCACTGTCAAAGACGGGGACACGGATGTCGATCCCGAACTTATCAACAGTGACGGGAAGATTGTGATTGAGTTCAGTGAAGATGTAACCGGAAATGTTGCCCTCCAAACCGAGGGCGGGGATGATGTCGGTTGGCTTGACAAAGTTGAAGGTCGCAAAGGGACGCTTGAACTTGTCAAAGGCAGAGAACTTCAAAACGAAACCACCTACGTTATCAGAGGAAAAGTTCGAGACGCTACTGGCAACCCTATTGATGTCAGTGTAACTTTTGTAACCAAGGGTAAAGAATAAAGTAAAATCCCAATTTGACTTGCATTGCCGAGGTTTTTCCTCGTGTTGTTCCAAAAAGGAAAAGAAAATGCATTTTAGATATCTATCTCTTTTTCGATGTAATCAAGTTTCCGAAAAAACAAAGTTTGCACTTAAAATTGTTGTGTCTTTGCTGTGCCTCAGTATAGTCATACAAGCACCAGCAGTCCTACTATTTCACGATGATTTCGAGAAAGATAGCATCGGTGAGGAACCCAGCAAATGGGAGGTGGGACACGACGGAAGCACAACCGCAGAGGTCGTCGCAGATCCGAAAAAGGCGAGCAATAAGGTTTTGTTAACCGCTGATAAAGCATCTAATGCTTCACGGCACGATGTCGGCGGTTCCATATATGTCGTTGGGGATGCGGGTTGGGACGATTACGTCGCTGAATGGGATATGATGTTCCCTGACGATTTCTACATGGGGGTTGTCTTCCGATTTCAAGACGGTGAAAAGTTTTACTTAAGTGATAGACGGCAAGGTGGAAGGGATTACAACTTTTACAAACGCCAAGGCGGTTGGGGACTTGTTGTGGCAGGGGTGGTGGACAATGAACCCGAAGTCTGGTATCGCGCACAACTGATCCTCTCTGGTGATGAATTTACATTCAAGTTAAAAGAACGGAAGGACAAAACGCCGTTTGACAAAATCGACCCAGCAACGGAAGGTAAAGACGGGAACTTCAAAACAGGTAAGTTCGGCAACTACGGACTTGTCTACCTCGATAACATCTTTATCGGTGACGCCGTTGAGGATTTAGTCCTACCTGTCGAACCCCAGGACAAGTTAAGCATAACGTGGGGAACCATCAAAGCCTCTTATTAACTCGGAAAAAGTAGAGGAAAATTAAAGATATGGCGACTTATATTGCACATGGTGGAAAAGAAACCGTTATCACAACCGAAGAAAAACGCGCACTCCTACACGAGGCGCTCCTCAAGTTAGGCGGTATTCCGAAAAAGATATTGGTCATCCCGCCGGATATAACACGCCTCCACTCGAACGCTGGTGAACTCACCCAACTTCTTTACGAATTGTGGGATGCTGCAAATGGAACGACCTTCGATATCCTTCCCGCCATCGGCACACATGCCCCGATGACCGACTCGCAAATCGCCGAGATGTACGGCGATCTCCCCAAAGCGACCTATCATGTCCATCACTGGCGGACCGGGTTACACCACTTCGGTGAAGTCCCCTCCGAGTTTGTGCAAGAGGTTTCGGGCGGTAAGCTTGATTACAGTATACCTGTTGCCGTGAACCGCCATCTCGTGGAGGGGAACTACGAGCTCATCGTCTCCGTTGGACAGGTGATTCCGCACGAGGTGATCGGTATCGCCAACGGATTTAAAAACATCCTTGTCGGTGCAGGTGGTGTTGAGATGATCAACAAATCCCATTTCCTCGGTGCCGTGGACGGTATGGAACGTCTGATGGGACGCACGGATACCTCTGTCAGGAGAGTCTTGAATTACGCACACGCACACTACCTGAAGCAACTCGGTATTGTATATGTTATGAGCGTCATGGACGCAGATGCCGATGGAGAACGCGTGATGCGCGGACTTTACGTCGGTGATGATGCGCACACTTTTGAGACCGCCGCCGAATTGAGCAGAGCCGTGAATATGACGTTCTTAGACGAACCTTTAGCGAAGGTAGTCGTCTATTTGGATCCGAGAGAGTTTAAAAGCACGTGGCTCGGCAACAAAGCGATCTATCGCACACGGATGGCAATGGCGGACGATGGCGAGCTGATTATCATTGCCCCCGGCCTCCGTGAGTTTGGTGAGGACGCTGAAATCGACCGACTCATCCGAAAATACGGCTATCGTGGCACCCCCGCAACGCTCAACGCTGTCTCAGAAAATCCAGAATTGCAAGAAAATCTCTCCGCCGCGGCACACCTCATTCACGGCAGTACCGAAGGACGTTTTAAGGTCACCTATGCGACAGAACACCTCACCCAATCTGAAATTGAATCCGTCGGCTACCAATGGGCACCTGTGGACGAAGTGCTTGCTGCGTACAATCCCACAACGCTTATCGATGGCTTCAACGATGGGGGTTTCTTCTATATCAGCGAACCCGGACAAGGCTTATGGGCACTGCGCTCGCGGTTCAATGCATAGATTTGCTAAAGCCTCTATTTTATGTTACAATATACAACAGGAAAACCGAAAGTTTACGTTGAAACCACCGTGGTCAGTTATTTGGTTGCGCGTCCTAGCAACGATATAACGGTATCTGATCGACAACGATCAACTCGACAGCTGTGGGAAGAATATTCCGATGTTTTTGAGTTTGTCACTTCCGATATAGTTCTCGGTGAAGCTAAACGTGGTGATCCAAGAGAAGCCGAGCGTCGGATTACATTGTTAGACGCCCTAAGGACATTGCCCCTGTCCCTGGAGGCAGCTGCTCTCGCACATAAGTTGATCGACGAAGGTGCCGTGCTACCGCAATTTCTACCAGACGCCCAACATATTGCTATTGCTGTGGTCCACAGTATTGAGTATCTCGTTTCTTGGAACTATAAGCATATTGTTAATGAAACCACGCGGCAGCATATCACTAACGTTTGTCTAACCGCTGGATATCAATCAACAACCCTTTGTACACCCGAGACGTTAATTGAGGAGATACAGATGAAAGAACAACTTGAACCACAGACAGATCCTATCCTTGAAGAATGCTATCGAATGAAAGCCGAGTTTGCTGCCCAATTCAATTCTATAGAGGAACTCTACGATTACTTGAAGGCAGTAGAAAAAAAGCGCAGAGCTCAAGGTAAGATATATATAGATCCACCTCCACCTCCCGCGGAGCAGAGCAAGTAATCCACTATGTCTGGGGTCTACTTGGGTGTTGCCCCACACCCTAAGTCTTGTGCCTATCCATAAGGGCTCCTGTTAACCTCCAACAATCATTAAAATAAGGGGGCACCGTGCAAAATCCAAATCCTCAGACAGTTTCCGAAGCAACAGGCATGGATACGGATGTCACCACTTGGGTACTTCCAGAAGGCGCAATTGCTCGGTTAGGACGGGGGAGGGTAGGTCCACTTGAATCCTCGCCAGATGGAAAGTATCTCCTTGTCGGAACACGGATTGGGCTATGGTGGTATGAACTTGCAACGATGAAGCCTGTTGATCTGTGGGAAACAGAGCGTGGACTGGTTTCTGCTCTTAAATTTTCACCGAACGGAGCACTGCTTGCGACCGGCAATTGGGACGGTGGTATTAAAGTTTGGGATATACAGAGTCGCCGCTGTCTCGCGACACTGCAGCGGACAGGACAATTTGATCTGGCTTCCGAACTCGTTTTTTCACCCGATGGACAATATTTAGCCTCTTCGGGTGGAAGATACGATGCCGTTTATGTCTGGAATATTGAGACCAGTGAACAAATCGCAAAATTCACGGTTGACGAAGAACTTCAACCTCGCCATCGTCCCACTTGTATCCCACTTACTTTTTCCCCTCACGGAAAGCTCCTCATAGGAGCAACCCCCGAAAATACTTTCTCAGTCTGGGATATCGAAACCGGTGCACGCATTGCTCACCTCACAGGACATTCATTTTCGCTGACTGCCTTATTCCTTTCCCCGTGTCGCAAGTTCCTGGCATCCGTAGATCGGGATGGTAACCTACGCAAGTGGGAGATCGATAAACTCACCACCAATACATCCATTCCAGTCGTCACATCCTTGCCCAAAACGATCAATTGGGCGCAATACACCTATTCATCCGACGGTGTTTTGCTTGCTGCGATGGTTTCTGGAACGACTCTTACCATTTTGGATGTGGAACGCAATGGAAAAATTGCGACCTTAGTGCATGAAGAGATTGTTCAGAAAGTCCGTTTTTTACAAAAAGGCTCACAATTAGTTATAACTGGTGAAGATACGATTCAGGTGTGGAACATTGGAGAATCCACACCCCAATCTCCCGCTATTCGTGGACACACCTCCGTATGTGGTGCTGTCAAATTCTCACCCGATGGAAAAACTTTGGCGACTGGGTATTGGTCAGGCGATATCCATCTACGGGATGTTCAGCAGTTGGAACAACAAACGATACTCAAATGTCAAGGGCTTGGGATGATCCGTTCCCTTGACTTTTCACCTTGTGGAGACAAGGTCGCTGTGGGTTCCTATGATCCTGTCGTGAGGGTATGGGATATTGGAAAACCGGAGGTGCCACCTGTTGAGTTTACGAAAGATCAAGAGTCAGGGTGGCTCGTCGCGTTCTCCCCGAAAGGTGATTTCTTGGTGTGCGCGAGTTCTAAAGGAGGTTTATATGTATGGGATGGGACAGAAAAGCAGACTAAAATTCCAGTAAATCCGGGGCGCATACAATCGCTATCAATTTCTCCAGATAGTAAGCACATAGCAATTGCCTATTTTGACAAGGTTGCCGAGATTTGGGATATTAGGAGTGCCAAACAAGTTGCTGATTTGTCCGTAATATGGACTCGAGATACCGCCAAGTATAAAGGTGATGTCCGTTTGGTTCAGAGATGCCTCGAACGGCTAAAAAAGGACGGAGAACATTCTGCCCTTCCTTCTATGCAAATCAAGGGACCTATCGTTTATTCTCCTGATGGCACCATAATTGCGGGTGGGTTATTTAGAGAAATTCGGTTGTGGGACGCTACAACACACGACATCCGTATGGCGATACGTGTACCACACGGATGTCAGAGACCTGAAGCACTGACCTTTTCCCCATGTGGACGGTATCTCGTTTCAGGGGCATCGTGGCAAGGCACCGATAAAATGTCCATCCGTTTGTGGGATGTTGCTACCGGTAAAAATATCGCCACCTTCTGGAGTCATCCCACTGACATCCAATCGCTCGCTTTCTCGCCGGACGGAACACTTTTGGCGAGCGGTAGTTTTGACGGCACCATTCTATTATGGGATATGAAACCTTACCTTTGCTGAACCGAGAACTAAGCGAGTAGTTTCGGCAATTCGGACAGACTCTGAATTGTTTCACGCCACCTACCAACTTGTGTGCCGTCTCGGTCAAGCAGTATTGGACGAATCCCTACCCCTTCTGCTCCGACGACATCCGCCCCGTACGTATCCCCAACATGAACGACTTCTTCCGCTGAAACACCGACCGCGGCGAGTGCGTAGTTGAAGATACGCGGATCCGGTTTCTCGGACTTGACGCGCGCATCGTGTGAGGCGACAATGGCATCGAAATAGTCGGCAATGCCGAGTCGCTCGGTGAGTGGATCCAAAGGCGTATCCCAATTGGAAACGATTGCTAACTTGAAACCCGCATCTCGGAAGTGCTGAAGTGTCGGGATAGCGTCATCGTAAAGCGTAGCACTGTTCGCCGCAAAGACGTAGTGCCCAGATTGCAACAACTCCCATGCTATCTGTTCTACGTGTTTCTCAATGCCGACTTCCCTTATAAATTCGGATTCTCGCTTCATCACAGTTATTAACGATTCCAGCAAAGAAAAATCGGTCGTAGGGTCGGGAAACGATGTGCCGGCAAAGAGTTTCTCCATTGCTGTTTCACAGCGTTCCCAATTGACCTCAACGCCATATCTTTTAGCGATTCTTTCAAGGTTTTCTTCAAGGGAATGCTTGTGAAAACACAAGGTTTCGTAAAAATCAAAGAAAATGGTTTTTATCATCATAATCCCATTTTATGGATTACAAGTTTACTTGTTGGGTTTCGCTACGTCTATTTCCGTGAGGGTGTCATTGAAAATCAGGATTTCCCTGATAAACTGAAGATCTTGATTCTTCACCGCTCTACCCAACCTACGGGCACACTTGAACTTTTATTGTCAAACTCACGTAATGGAAAGCAGTTCGGGTAATTGGGACAGGTTCTGGATCGTCTCGTGCCATCTGCCGGTTTGTGTGTTGTCTCGGTCAATCAGTATCGGACGAATTCCTACATTTTGTGCTCCAATGATGTCCGCTTCGTAGGTGTCCCCAACATGAATGGCTTCCTCCGCTGAAACACCGACCGCTGCCAGCGTGTAGTTGAAGATATGCGGATCCGGTTTTGCAGACCTGACACGGGCATCGTGTGATGCGACGATTATGTCGAAATAGTGCGCAATGTCGAGCCTTTGGGTAAGCGGATCCAACGGTGTATCCCAATTGGAAACAATCGCTAACTTAAAACCTGTATCTCGCAAATACTGAAGTGTGGGAATAACATCGTCGTAGAGTGTCGCGGCGTTGGCAGCGAAAAGTGAATGTTCGGATTGCAAGAGTTCCCAGGTCATCTGTTCTACATGTTCTTGGACACCGAGTGCCTTTACAAAGTCGTAGTAACTCTCGATGATCTCTTGCATCGTTTCAAGGAGTGCATGCGTGGTAGGATCGGAACCTGATGCCTCCGCATAGAGATTCTCGCGGGCTGCTGCGTAGCGGGCTGCGTCAATTTCAAAACCGTATCGGTCTGCGATTTTTTGGAGACGCACGATAAGCGGTTGCCCCCACGTGCAGAGTGTATCATAAAAATCAAAGAAAACGGATTTTACCATATTTTTAGGCCTTAGGGGCAGTTAGAAAGTCCTATCAGAAGAATCACGCTGAATTCTTAGGAAGGAATATAAACGATTTGGTGAGGTTGAATAGTTCGTAGGGTTTTCTGTAGCCGGGGCATCAGAAGGAGAAGTGATTTCAATTCATTTCGAGGCGCGACCAACACAACAACGGCAATACTAAACTGCTCAAGGTTCTGCTGATGCTCAATATTTTGATCGGCAGTCACCCATACATTGAATTCCTTCTCTGCTCGACGGAGCAATTCCCCGTTCTTCATGCCAGCCCAGCCTTTCTCTTGCACAGTGAAAACAGTATGCTCTCTTAATTCGCGCTTCAGTTTTTTAGGCAAACATTCATCAATGAGAATGTGCATAGGCGTGCGTTAAGAGCATCTCCTTCGCGAGTTCCAACGCTTGGATCGCTTGCTCACGGCTGACAGACGGAAAGTCCTCCAAAAAGGCATCAAGACTTTCCCCAACCTCTAAATAGTCGATGAGATTTTTTATCGGAACACGAGTATTTTTGAACACCGGGGTGCCGCTCATAATCTCAGTATCACAGGTGATAAGCTCTTCAACCGTAGGTGGTGTTTGACTATCAAATTGCATGTTTCTGTTCCTCCAGAATATCTTTTCCTATCGTATTGTATTCTTGTCTCATGGAGGTATTATAGAACAGATCGTTGACAAATATCAAGGAGAAAGTAAATTACCAAACATCAATGGAAGTCTACAAGAAGATCGCGATGCTACATTTATCGATAGCGCGTTGGGTCAGGGATACCCGCTTCTTTAAAGCCTCTCTTTCGGAGCAGGCAACTATCGCATCCGCCACACGCTCTACCTTCGGTATCCGGATCGTAGCAACTTAAGGTGAGGCTATAATCGACACCGAGTACTGTACCGATTTGAATAATCTCTGCCTTCGTTTTGTCGATAAGTGGGGTGCGGATTCTCAGTCTCGTTTTACCTTCAACGCCTACTTGTGTCGCAAGGTTTGCCATTGTTTGATAGGCATCTATATATTCCGGACGACAGTCCGGATAGCCGCTGTAATCAATAGCGTTAGCTCCGATAAAAATGGTGTCGGCAACGAGGACTTCAGCCCATGCGAGCGCGTAGGAGAGAAAAATTGTGTTTCGGGCGGGGACGTAGGTTATTGGGATACTATTTCCCATGTCCGAATCAGGTCTATCCTTTGGAACTTCGATATCTGCCGTCAATGCTGATGATCCGAAGGTCCGCAGGTCAATATCAACAACGATGTGTTTATTGGCACCTAATGCCTTTGCGATGTTTTTGGCACACTGTAGTTCCACCGTGTGTCGCTGACCATACCGGAAACTCATGCAATATGTATCGTACCCTTCATCGCGCGCGATAGCAAGCACTGTTGTTGAGTCTAAGCCCCCGCTCAATAGGACGACTGCTTTTTTACACAAATTTTTACCTTTTTTTAATTTTACCTTGCGGGAAAACAATGTGCGTTTAGTTCACTGCGTGCGTTCTTTAAGTCCGCCCTCCACTACGTTACGGGCTAATATCTCTGATTAAATCAAATACCTTAATCAGAAACCTGCTCATAATGTAATGGAGAGCAGTCCAAGGGACCATAATTAAGAAGATTCAAACTCTAATTTTCCGAAACGGAGGAAAATACCACCCCCCGGTCTGGCAAGGGGACCGTTGATCGCCAAGCACGCGATGACATGTTTCGCACCCGGTTCCGCACTTTCTGTAACTACAACGCGTTGAGGGGCATTGAAACCCGAGGCAGCACCACGTCCTGACTCTCCAAACGCCAAGTCAATTTCGCCATCAACCCAAACTTCGCCGTAGTCATCAATACACGTGTGGAACCACACCTGTGAACCGGCGATGGATACGCCATCAACTTCCTCTGGAAGCGTCACGGTGATCCGATACCAACCGAAACAGAGTCCTTCGGAGATGACCGCTTGGATGTCCTCACAAATTTCCCAACCTGAATCGTCATAATCAGCGTGACGGGCGGGGCTTTCTTTCATCAGATTCACCAAACCGCCGTTGGGTTCACCGGGGACGAGCCCATCGCCATAACGCCACTCGGAATTGGTGAGTTCACGATGTTCCGCGTTTTCTAAATCAAGTTCTGCAATAATCATTATGCATTCCTTTCTTAGTTTGAAATTTTTTATAGTAAAGTTTAGAATTAAGTGGACACTCCACACCGGCAAGGTTAGAAACCTTGCAGAAACACCCAAGCAAAAACCCTACCGGGGGCAGGAGAATGTCTACTTATTTTTAGGATCCACTATAAACAATTATGTATAGGCGGCGTTTCCGTTGTCAACGCCGATCTAAAATTAGTAAACAACCTTTTTCAGATTATGAGAGGTTTCTTAACAATTGGACATCTACAAAAACAACGAACGCAGCAACTCAGATTGAATCGTTAAAAAGTTTGTAAGTAATACCTGTTGAGAAAATTAGGAAAATTCCTGCCACAATAAATGGCACATGAACAGAGAAGTGAATCAAAAAGCCACTTGCCACATAGCCGAGAAGAAATCCCGTGCTCCATGCTAAATGTGTAAGACCGACACCGTGTCCTTTCTCATGAGGCTCGGTAAATTCATTGATAAACCGAGGGATCGTCGTCGAAAGTCCCCACGCCGCGCCTGCACCGAGTATCCCAAATACTTCCAACGTGATTAAAGAGTCGTGAAAGAACGCCACACCAAAGGCGAGGAGCGTTACAATTGCATTCGCCACGAGGGCAGGTGCGCGATGCCCAATTGCATCACATACTCTCCCAACAACTAATTGACACCCAAAAGCGAATAGCAGGCTCATCGCGCCATAGTAGCCTGTCGCTTTAACGCCGGCGATACGAGCAATCAGGATCGGCATGAGAAGGTTCACAGAGCCCCAATAATAGGTCGGGAAGACCCGTAAACCGATCAGCATCCGTATATTTCGCCGCCGAGTTAGATCGAGGTACGCCGAGACATTGAGGGTTGATTTCCAAATACCATCGCGTTTCCGTTGATCATTGGAAGACTGCTGTCGTGCCAACCGAGGCAGAAAGAAACACGCACCTACGAACAGCAAACCTGCCAGAATCACAGCACCGATCCCGAAGGTGCTATAGTCGATGCGATCGATGACTTCGCCTGCGATAGCACTCCCGACTGCACTTCCAACAGTCATATTAATAAAATACAATGCTGTTGCCAAACCCAATCGGTTTGACGGCACGACGCTGATAAGATAGGTTTGCCCCCCCGCAGTTTTGAAACCGGATGCGATGCCTTCGTAACAGAGGATACCCCAGATGAAAAGCGGCGTTTCTGTTGTGAAAAGTCCACCTACGACGACCGCACCTGTTATGCCGATGAGTATAGCCGGTTTCCGTCCGAACCGATCACTCAGTGTTCCGCCTATCAGTGCCGAAATACCACCTAACCCAATAGGCAGTGCGCGTAACAACGCCGCAAACAGTGCGGTCTCTTCTAAAATCGTCTCCGCGTAGACCGGAAACAGCATCTGGACCGGTCCTGTTACCAAACCGACAACGAACACAATGGCGCAAAGAAAAATAAAACCGCGACTCCACATTTTTTAATTATGTGATTCTGGTCGGCATTTCCGTTGTCAATGCCGATATAGAATTGGTTCAGAACCTCCTTTAGGTAATGAGGGGTTTCTTACAAATCAGAAACCTGCATTACGCAAGCCTATGAAGGAAATCTGTGGGACAATGCGAAGCAAACGGACACAGCAGTTCAGATTCAATAATTGAAAATACGTAGTAGACTATCTGTAATGTTTGGGGCAGCAGTGCCGAGTCCACATGCACTCGTTGCCCTCATAACTGCTCCAATTTCTGAGATGAGTGCCTCCGAATTTGAGTGCAGAGGCGCAGACAAAAGTTCTGTCAGTCGATGTGTACCGATACGGCATGGGAAACATTTCCCACAAGACTCCTCGGCAAAAAATTCCATTGCGTTGCGTGCGACATCAAGCATATCTCGCGTGTCATCAAACACCATAATTCCCGCGGCACCAAGCATCGCACCGACCTTTTGGAAACTCGGTTCATCAATCGTAATATCAAAGTCGGTGGCAGCGATAAATCCACCGGATAAACCTGCTGTCGTAATCGCTTGAATTTCGTGTCCCTCTGGCGCACCACCTGCCCATTCGTAGAGAAGCGTCTTTAACGGAAGTCCAAATGGCACCTCGTAATTCCCCGGTCTCTGGATGTCGCCTGAAAGGCTAATAATCTTTGTGCCCGCCAAGTTCTCGTCACAACTGAGGTTTTTATACCACACGGCACCGTGTCGCAAAATCTGGACAGCGGCAGCGAGTGTTTCCACATTATTTACAGCGGTGGGCAAGTTTTCAAATCCGTGTGTTACCGGGTAAGGGGGGCGATTTCTTGGGAACGGATGTTTCCCCTCAAGACTGTTCAATAGCGACCCTTCTTCGCCACAGACATAGGCGCCCGCACCGCGTCGGACGTGGATATGGAAGTTGAAGTCTTTACCGAGAATAGCATCACCAAGCAGTCCCGCTTCTTCTGCCTCCGAGAGTGCACGTTCAAGTATTTTTAAGCTTTCTGGGTACTCATATCGGAGATAGATAAAGCCACGCGTTGCACCTGTTGCGTAAGCGGCGAGCGTCATCCCTTCAATCACGGCGTGCGGGGCGTAATCGAGAATAACCCGATCTTTGAAACAACCGGGTTCACCTTCATCAGCGTTGCAGACGATCGTTTTTGGCTCGCCCGGGGCATTCAAAACCGATTCCCATTTCATACCTGTTGGGAACCCAGCACCACCCCTACCTGCGAGTTGACTCTCCTTAAGCGTTTCAATCACATCGGTTTGGGTGAGTGTGGTTAAAGCACGGGTCAAGGCTTCATAACCACCGGTCCGTCGGTACCCCGTCAATGTATTGCGTTCGGGTTCTCGAATTTCAGCGAAGATGCATTCCTCGCCGTCGCCTGGATGTGGTGGGGGTAAAGGCGTGGGTTGCACGGAGAGCGTATCTACCTGTTTTCCGACGAGCACCTGATGCCCTTTCAGCACCGGCACACAATCGTCGCACCTTCCAGCACACGGCATCGGAGTCGCCCCTTCATCTTTGAGCGACTCAAGGATTTCCAATCCACCTTGTAACCGACACACGGGTCCGGTACAGACGCGTGGTGCGTTTTGTCCTGGGGAAACCTCACGGGAAAAATGGTGGTAGAACGTTAGCGTACCGAAAAGTTCAGCAAGCGGGATCCGAAGTCCGACGGCGATGTCTCGAAGAACTGCCTCCGATATAAACCCGTCTCGGTCGTGGAAAGCGTGTAGCAATGCGAGCAGTGGCGCGGGTTCATCGCGCCATTGGGCAATCACTTCTCGATTCGTCGGGGCTGCCATCTATATCTCCAATACGGCAAAACAAAGAATAATTACTTTGTGTATCTTATCAACTTTCCGACTTCGCGTCAACGCTTTTTTCATTCTGGAATATCCACTTTGAACGAATCTATCAGTTCGTTTAACGCCTCCCGCTGTCCATGATCTCGGCTTTCAAGCTCATGAAGTGCCTCTGGAATTTCGTCCTTATGTGCATCGAACGGAAGCCACCAAGACGAATCCGCGTGGTGGAACTGCTTCGCATAGACCCAGCGCAAGAACACTGTCATCCGTGGATACTCTTCATGGCTCCACCGTCGCCCAGCGTGCCGCGTGTTCGGCAGAAACACGATGAAATCGCCAGCGTTCACTGGGATATTGTGAACCGTCGGTGGTGGATCATCCATCGTGATGTGTTCTGGATACTGGAAGCTGGATTTATGGCTTCCCGGAATACAGGCGAATCCATTGCCGGGTGGCACATCCACGAGCGAAACGGAGAGATTGAAGAAACTCGCGAAGATTTCATCATTGGCGACTTGATATTGGTGGTGTGGACTTCGGAACCAGCCTTTATGTCCGCCGTGCAGTTCCAAACCGTCAGCATTCGGGTAGCAGATATTCGCTACGACATCGAAAACACGTGGATAATTCCAAGTCAGGGCAGTCGCTACGCGCAGGATTTCTGGGTTCAAGATGAGCCGTTGGAACGCTTCATGCCCATAATGCATATTGTAGACCCACCACGGCTTTCCCTCTGGTGCGTTGATCCGCATTGGGAACTTGAAATCGTTCGCGTCCCATTCATACCACTCGAACATCTGTGCCTTCATCAACTCGACATCCGACTTTGGCACGGCGTTACGCACCACAAAATAACCGAGCAGATCGAGGTGCCATTTTTCTTCCTGTGTCAGCATAGTTCCTCTCCAGCCTCCAGTTTTTTGAGAATCCGTTTGACAAACCCCTTTTCGTTTCGTTGGATCGATTCTAATTCGTATTCATCGTCAGAGATACACTGTCGATGCGCTTCTATAGGTAGGTTATAGTTCTCATTGAAATAGAAGCTGAATTGATACCGATTGAAGACGACTCGGCGTGGGGAATCAACTTTCCAGAATTTCGCGCCGTGCATCAGTCGCGGTGAAAAAATTAGGCAATCTCCTGCTTTTAGTTCAAAGGTAATTGCGGGTGCCCACTCATTATCTATGTCGAGCGTCGTAGGAAACTTGATGCGTGATTTGTGCGTGCCGGGGATACACATGAAACCGTTGTCCTTCGGCACATCAACGAGCGTTATGGCGGTGTTGACAAAGTTGCTGTAGATCTGTCCGTTACCGGCTTGGTAATCGTTATGTGGATTATGGAATCCGTCAGGAAATTCAAAACCGCTGGTATCGCGATGGAGTCTCTCCTTTTCACCTTCAGAGATGGAACGTTGCTTCTGCAAAACGAGCGCGCAATTAAAAAGCCGTGGACGGTTCCACATCAACCCCATCACAATCCGTAAGACTTTCTCATTGAGCGATAACCGCTCGAAAATCCGATCACCGTACTGAACGTTATTTATGACACCACTATATTCGTCTTGGGTGACATTCACCGGTTCAGGTGCCGCTTCAGGGTCAGTGAACCACTGGCTCGCTATCTCAAGCATCCGTTCGACCTCTGCTGGCGACACCACCTGCCGAAGCACCAGATAACCAAACAGATCGTAGTGCCATTTTTCCGCTTCTGTCAGTGTAGAGGGCAGGTTAATCGCACTATCCTCACCGCGAATTAGCATACTGTCTCCTATGTCAAACTATGGTGAATTTTAGAATTACTTATAAGGAACCACTCTAAACCTTGCTGGTTCATGTCGTGTCGTTAATGATAAAATCTACTACAAACCGCCTGAGTGATGCTTTCACCTCGTCGGGCTTCTCTACCCACGGATAATGTCCCGATTCAGGGATCGATACAAACGTGCTACAAGCGAGCTTGGAGGCAAGTGTCTCTATAAAATGACTGGGGCGAGGATCACAAGCACCGTGAAGCAAAAGAACAGGCATGGACAGATTGTAAACGGATCGCCGAAATATTGAATCTTTGGTGTAATGCTTCCAGTCCGCGCCGACCTTTTCGTTCGCTGCGTTGCTCACAGGATATTCGTCAACACTTGGAAGATTGTCAACTTGATTCGAGTCAAATACATCTGTCATGCGACTTAAAGTGCGAAGTCTACCTAATATTCGTTCCTGTTCAACGCCCTCAACGTGTTCCCTTTGTGCACGCAGACGTTGATATTCTTCACGCTCCGATTCATTCAGAGCATTTAAGCGATTTTCGCGATATTCATCGTGCCATCGGTCATCAATGCCTGTGCCTGCAATGTGAAGCACCGCTGTCGTCTGGGTTGGAAATCTAACGGCGTAGGCTAAAGCGAGTCCCGCACCCCACGAATGCCCCCCAACAATCCAACGTTCAAAATTGAAACGCGTTCTCAATCCCTCTAAATCATCAACAAATGTGGATACATCGTACGGACCTACCGGCTGTGAACGCCCACTTCCACGTTGGTCGTATCGGACAACCTGACATAAGTCAGGAAGCATATCGGCGACGGGTCCGAGATAGTCATAACCACCGGGACCGCCGTGACAAAGCACCATCGGGATCCCTGTGCCTTGAATGGCTGTCCAAAGCCGAACACCCTTAATCTGAAGTATTTGCTCTTGGGACACTTTCATCCCCTGTATTTAAGGATATTAATGCGTTGTTATGAGGATATCAGTTTTAGACACCAAAGTCAATCATAAATCAGTTTGATTTTTTTGTTGACAATCTTCCTTATATTTGCCATTATGGCGACAATCGAAACGTGATAAACGCGATTCAGAGGGTATCCGTTAATTTTTCACATCGTATCGCTAAACAGAAAAAATGGAGGTTGTCATGAAACCGAAACGTTTAAATTGGTGGGCATTTCAAACCGGTTTTGCCCTCCTCTGTACTTTCATCTTAATTATTGGGGTGGAAGCTCAGGTTGTCACGGACGGCTTGGTGAGTTATTACACGCTTGACAAAAACGACATCGCTGGCGATACCGTTAAAGATCTCATTGGCGGCAAAGATGGAACAATCGTCGGTGAACCGGAATCTATCGAAGGTCATCTCGGTGAGGCACTCAATTTTGGCGGAAAACCGGATTGTGTGGAGTTGCCGATCCTTTTCAATATCGGGGAGAAACCAGCGTCGTATGAAGCGTGGTTTTTGAAAACCCCTAACAGTCGCGTCGGTTGGCAATATATTCTGACAAACAAAACGAATTTCTTTGATCATTTCTTTCGGCTCGGTTTTAATCAGAACACCGGACAACTCCGATACTATACCGAGGAAGCCAATAACATCAGAAAAGCGTGGGTAACCGATGAGGATTACGCCGATGGCAAATGGCACCATGTAGTGGCGACACGCGAGGGCGATAAGGCACAGGTGTATGTCGATAGCGTTCTCGTCAAAGAGGATGAGGCAATGTCCGGCAATTTAGGCGGCGGTGAAACGAACTGGAACATCGCGCAAGATGGCAATACCGATGGGTACTTGATAGGCGCGGTGGACGAAGTGCGCATCTATAAGAAAGTACTAACACCCGAAGAAATCAAGCAGAATTTTGAGGCACAGGGTTTAGCGGTCCAGCCCACCGGGAAGTTGAGTCTCACCTGGGGACGGATTAAAACCGCGCACTCTTATCGTTAATGACTGTCAATTCAGATAATATAAGTAACTCATTTTTTGTTCATTTACGACAACAGTCTGAGGTAACGCAGAAACTGCCCAAGGTCCTGAACCTTCGGGATTTCATTAAACGCTATCCGTTAGAAACGAGGACTGACGATGAAAGTAGATCCGCAACAACTCATTGATGACGGCTATGTCGTGCTGCGGCACGTTGTTCCACCTGATCAGCTGGAAGCGTTGAGAACGAGTTTTGAAACCCTCGTCGAGAAACAGAAAGTCGTCTGGGAACAGGAACGGAAACCGAATGAAAAACCGGGAGGCGTTTGGACAACGAGCGCGCAACCGAGAGTGTTTTTCGATGAAGTCGTTGACGCAGCGACCGCGAATACCGTGGAATTTTGCCTGCATGCGAATACTCTCGGTGTGAGTCAGCAACTTATGAGAGCACCCGACGCGGCGATCACACTGATGGCATTGATGTGTAATCCTGTGCAAGATCACGGTCCGGCGAGTTGGCATCGTGATATCGATCCAACGGGGCAGGCACCGCTCAAGGGGATGCAGATGGATTATGTTAAAAACGGACCAGGATATGTTCAGTGGAACATCCCACTTTACGATGATAGCGTGTTCTGGCTCGTGCCGAGAAGCTACTGCCGTCCAAACACACCAAAAGAATATCAACACCTATTATCACGTCCACAAGAGCCGATGCCGGGTGGGATTCCAATCGAACTGTCAGCAGGAGATGGAGTCGTCTATAGCCACATGGGCTTACACTGGGGCAGTAACTATAGCACAAAATTGCGACGGACGGTTCACCTCGGATATCGCGCCTTCGGTGGAGATTCGTATCCGATCGTTGACCATTTTTATTGGAATATGGGATTTACGCAACACCTTCCGGCTGAGGCACGCGCCCAATTTGCGCATTTCTTTGAACTTCAGCAACAGCAGAGCAGTGTGATTGAGGCAACCTTTCACGCCATCTGCAACAAAGATGCTGACGGTTTTCGAGATGGCGTGGCAAAGTTGCATCCGGGTGAAGAGGAACGTATGGTCGCCGTCGTATTCCTCTCGAAGTTAGCGGATAAAGTCCATAAACTCAAAGATTCCGAGATTAGCAAACTTTCGATTGAAGAACGTATCGGCGCAATCTCTGCTCATCGACTCAATTTCCATCTCTATGAGGATTTCGCGGATCGTTTTTCCACCGAAGATGCCGAAAATATCTGGAAACGGTTTTCGACGCTATACGAGAAAATTGAGGCAGAAATTGCCCGGTCTGTCCCGGACAGAACGTCTCGTGTGATGCGCTATCAACTAACGGATATGCCAGCGAATTTCGAGGTGGAGGATTTCATTCGGAGTTGGTAGAAATATTAAAAAATTTTCAAACGACTTGGGTCAATCAGATGCGTCTGTTGTGCAAGATGTGTGCAACTTTCGCTGGAAGATTGAACAATTTCCCCATGAAGCGAACAGGAGTTAACTATTGGCACAGAATCAAAGTGTAATCATCAAAATTGAGGCGGGTTCGGTCAACAGGGACAATGATCTCGTCCGCATGCGTTTCAAGCCGAAACGGTACTTTCCCGATTGGCAAGAAGGGATTTCAGGACTTGCGATGTCCACAGCTGATGCAGAGGGTCATGCCTCCGACGAGGATGTCCCATGTCAATTCGAGCCAACGCTACGTGAACTTGCCTGGCAGACAAGCGAACTTCCGGCGGAGACATCGGCGTATTACGCAGTACGACAGATCAAGGAGCCACCGCCAAAAGCCCGATATCAAATCGAACAGAAACCCGCGCATCTGCTCATTTCTGCCGATGATGCGTTATTCGCACGATACAACTTTCTCGGTGTCTGGAAGCCTTACTTTTGGCCCCTCAATGGGGATCATGGAACTGTGGTTCGCGGGGCTGGCGGCGAGGACCATCCACACCACACTGGGCTTTACCTCGCCTACGGGGGACACGGTGAAGGCGGGTCTGCGAACATCTGGTCTGATTGGGATGAGCCACCTTATGGACCCTGCGGGAAGATGTTGCACCAACGCTTTGTCCGAATCACTGAAGGGAACGTCTATGCTGAATTTGTTGAAGACCTGATCCATGTCACGGGAGATGGTGAAGTTATCATGACAGAAACGCGGACGGCTCGGGTATGGTATGGGAGCCATACGCGGCGGTTTCTGGAAATTATTCACGAAACGACACCACCGTTGGACATCGGTGATCGGCAATTCCTCTTTGTCGCGCGTATGAATCCGTCAATGGGTATCCCGGAGGAAGGACACGTTGAAAATTCTGAAGAACAGATTGGCAGAACGGAGGTACATCATCAACGGGCGCGATGGTGCGATTTAGGAGGCACAGTGGGAGATGGTGTGTCCGGTATCGCGCTGTTTGATCACCCAGAAAACGCTGAACATCCAGGCTATTTCGGGGAAATCGCTGTGCCAGAACAGATGAGCATCCTCCACCATCCCCCGGATGAACTGGAAAATGGCCGCTTCCGTCTGCGATTTGGGGTCTACGTCCACGCAGGTATTACACCGGAGGCAGATGTCCAACGGCATTATCAGTGCTATGTAAATCCGGTGCAGGCGGTGGTCTTAAGAGACTGAGATTTTTTAGGCATAACAGGACCAAACCGAAACGAAAGCAATCTGTCATTTCACATTCGCCAATTCACTGCGGTCGCTTACGGTGCTTTACATCCAGTTCGCGAAGAAGTACCAAAGTATCCTCAAACGGCAGTTCACCCGTTGAAGCCGTGTGTTCGAGGTAGTCGCGCGTCTTGTTGTTGAAGACGCTATAAAAGGCACGCGCTTCAGGATCGGGATGGTCTCTCCAAAGTTCGGCAGGTATGATCGAATCCTCGCTCAAGTACCGACGGTTCGGATGTCCGTAATAGACTTGCACTGTCTTGCGCTCTTCCTGAGTGGGACGGGTCGTCGCGGTGTGTAAGACCCCGATGTTGAAGAGTATGGCTGTCCCAGCGGGACCGTACAAATCGACGATTCCGCCCCGTTCCAACTGTTCGTCTGTTTCGAGAATCTCCGCTTCCACCGATTCCGGTGATAAAGAGAAACAGTGTGTCGTTTCATCAACATCGGTCAGATACAGCATCAACTGTATGAACCCGATGCGCAACGGGTGTTCGAGCCAGTGTCTGGGACCATCTCGGTGCCAGCCGCGATTCAGTTCACCATCGTACGGTGCCATGTGTCGGATGCAGATTTCTGAAAAACAAGGAGCATTACCCATGAGTGTGTATAGGCAATCCATGACGATCGGATGCCGAACCACGTTGTCGAATTCAGGTGAAGTCAGAAGGGCATCGCAATTCACGGTCTGGTAATGTCCGATACGATACCAGTGATCCTCAACTTCAGTGCGGTCCCGATCAAAACTATGAACGAAATGCTCGACCTCGGCATCGCTCAGAATCTTACCGAGTGAGACGTAGCCATTTTCTTTAAAAAATGCATAATCTGCCGACTCCATGTAATTCTCCTTGCCTCAATACGCTGCGGTCTCGGTCAGGAGACCGCTCCTACAACAGTCTATGAGTTCATTATTTTCAGGATCTTTAGCGCACCTGGGACTGCTATCAACTCGCTTGTAATCGTCGAATTCGAGCCGGTGTATCGTCATTCTGAATCTCTGAGGAGAGGATCTGGAGGCTCCGGTTTTCAATCGGTAACGCCACTTTTACACCACCACGGCGATGCGACTCCCGAAGTGCCATCGCTACCTCCAACGCAGCACGCCCATCTTCTCCCGAACATTTCGGAGAAGTTCCGTTCTCAATGGCGTTAATGAGATCCTCGACGATTGTCAATCCCATCCCCTGCATCCGAACAGGTATGGGGAATGGACACTGCGCAGGCACGCCGCGACCGCGCCGTCCACCGGGGATTACACGAATCAACTCGAACGTTTCGGCGTTGTTGACGGATCGGATACGTCCCGTTGTGCCGATGACATCGACCTCCCACGGTGCCGCGCCACACGATGTACTTCGGAGATACGCACGCACACCGTTATCAAAGACGAGATAGCCGTTTCCCTGAAGGTCACTTTCACCCGCAGCGGCTTCATCGGACTCCATTTCACCGAAAACCCACTCTACGTTTCCGCCTGCCATGTAACGCAAAATATCAATAGCGTGGCTACCGTTATGCGAAAGTCCGCACTGTGCATAGACTGTCACCTGAAGGACATCACCGATTTCACCTTCGTCAATAAGTTTTCGGGCTTCGCTAAAGAAAGGATTCCAGCGTCGCGCACAATTGATCGCCAGCGCGACACCTTCTGCTCGGCAGGTATCTACCATCGCGTCCGCCTCAACAAGGCTCAGCGCAATCGGTTTTTCTGCCCAGATTGCCCTGACACTCGAGCGCGCCACATCTTGCACAATGGTCGACCGTATCCGTGCTGTCGTGCAGACACTAACGATGTCCAGATTTTCTTTCTCCAGCATCTCACGATAATCGCTGTAGATATGGTCGGAACTTAGTCCCCACCGTTCACCGAAAATTGCGGCTTGTTCGGCGTGTAGATCGGCACCCGCTGCCAGTTCTACATTCGGTGCAGCATGGTAGGTTGGACCGTGGCAGTACGGCAGAAAGATCGAACCGCCTTGTGTGATTTCATCGTCGAAAGTACTTCCCATACGTCCTAAACCGATTACACCTGCTCGATACGTTGTCATCTTTTTCCTCCAATTTCATGATTCCTCTACTCCATTTTCCAATACACTAACTGAAAAGTTAGTATCGCAACGCATTCTAATGTCTATTCTACCACAATTCAGATTTTATCGTAGACGAAATCCAACCACCTGTTTTGTGGTGGTATAATGTTGGGTTTCGGTGAAAGTGGCGTCCAATATGGCTTAAAAATGTGTCCTTGATCACCCTTCAATTCCCATGTGTCCGCTGTTTCCTCTTGTGTGGACATAAGAAAAAAATGTCTCTTTTTCTGTGCACTTAAGTTTTCATTCGGCACCCATCCTGTAATGTTCGTATCAATATGTATGGGGTTATGAAATGTGTCATATTCATACTCAATGTACGAAATGTGTGTGAAATTCTCCTGTGTAGAAAAATAATCAACGGTAAGTCCCTTGGGCAGTTTTCGCTTGTAGGGAATTGCGGTTAAGTTGGGTTCGATATAAACTTGTGTTGTTTCTGCTATGATTCTTTGGTTATTTTCTAATTCGTTTTCAAAACAACCGAGATAGTTTTCAATCTCTACGAACTGTAAGCCGGTTTCTTCATAAGCTTCTCTCTTTACAGCGGTTTCAATATCTTCACCCTTTTCAACCGTTCCAGCAGGGATTTGAACACCCGCAGTTGGATGTTTAAAGACGAGTAATTCTTTGATTCCCTTTCGTTCGCGTATTATAAACGCAGTAACCTTCTGGACAACTTTGTTCACTTGTATTTTCCTCGACTCTTATGGATCCGGTGTTGCGTAGTCATACCACTCAAGAATGCGCCATTCCCCATTTTCTCGAAGTTCCATGATGAAAATCATACGTCCCGATGGATTGGATGCCCCATGCTGCGTAGAAACGAGTCTGAGATCGTAATCGTAGCCAACCATGGCAAGCGTCTCACTCAAGAATTCGGTATCGCCATTCCTAAGAAGATTCAGGTCGATGGTGTGGAAGGCATCGAACATTTTCAATGCCCCTTCACGCTCCTGTGAGCCGCCCCGAAATATTATATCATCACTGAGATTATCGGGTGTACCCATATCACTGACATAGAAGAAACCGTCTTCCCATATCGCCGACATATATCCTTCAATATCGTGGGTTTCGAGACTATTTCCCCATTGTTCCTCAATCACGGAGTTTATCACGGCTCTCTCTAAATCGTAGTCGATTTCATCATTTTCTACAGTGAAATCCTCCTGTTCTATTTCCGCAGTAGTCTCCTCCCCCTCAAGGATCGAAGAAAGCCATGCTTGAAATTCTTTGATTTCAGCATCGTCGCTCTCAGCCGTAGGCACGTTTTCAGGAATAGGTGTCGTCTCTATCTCAAGCGGTTTTATATTTACTTCTTCTTGCGGTGGTTCCGTTACCGTTTCCTCTACTACTGTTTCAGGTATGCGCTCGACGAACGGGGGCATAGTGATTCGCCGACTTACTACCTTGATGACCTTTTGTGGTTTCTCTATATCAGGCGATTGGACTTTTAGTACCTGAAATCCAATGAAACCGACAACCAGAATACCAACAATACCGATGATTATTTTAATGTGAATTCCCACTTTCATTGCCGTGATACTTCCTGAAATCAATTCTGTTGATGTTTGTTTTCTTCTACTAAGAAAAGAGTTAACAGGTTAGTGTTATCACGTTACTGGGGAATTCAGTTTTTATCTTCGGTGCTTGGAGGTTCCGCGCGAATACTGTTTGGGTCCTTCAATTGCTGGTGTAGTTCTGTCAATTCTACTAACTCAGCGGACCATTTGAATCTTGGGGATGCCTCCGGATTGAACCCTTGAAGATGTGAGAGATGCGTACGGGTTATTGCCTGCGTGTATCGCCAGTCTGTATCGCCATAAATTTCTGTGAGCAATACCGCGAGCGACGGGTCGTATGCTTTCAACTTATCACGGGTATCAACATGGTTATGTTGGTCGTCATTTGCGCGATTTGTATCAAACCAAGATTGTGTACCTTCAGCCCAGTACTCCGCTCTGTTTGTAATGGCGTAAGTGTCTTTCCACAGTCCTTTTTCAACTGCCGCATCGAACATTACCTGCAGGCGATCATCAAAACTCGGATCCACCGTATTCAATCCCATCTGGTGAATCGCATGCGCGAATTCGTGAACCAGAATATTCTCAGTCGAGTAGGGATCACCTTGGTAATTCAAGAGATTTTCCTCACCGCAACTCACTGCGGGTCTTGTCGGCGTGGAACCCAAACCGCGCGCCCGTCGGTCCCAATAATAGTCAGGTAGTAGATCGCTGTGTTCAGGGATCTGGGTGGTCAGTTCGTTATATGCCATTACAGCGAAACGCACATTGTCTTGCGCGAGCGCTTGCAACACATCCGGACGATGCCCAATCACCTGCCGAATGAGATACGCCGCTTCCTTTACGGCATACGGGTTCACCTTCGCCGATGCGACGACAGGTAATCCCTCTACATCGATCCATTGCTCGTAAAATGGGTCCAAGTTAAATGTTTCGCGAACTGTGGCCGGTGGAGGGACAGGTTCACGGATATTGATACTTTGCGCTGTTGCTGTCAATTGGGTTGACAAAAATAAAATATAGACGATGAAAATAACAGTCAAATAAAACATAAATAAATCCCTATATAAAATTTCGAATTCTATCCTTGACTGCGGAAAAGAGAAGAGAGTGACTAAACAGGTTCCCCATGTTCCATTATCTGCCAAAGCGAAATCTGATACCTGACCTCAATCCTCTCCTTCATTGCTACTTCATCTGCGGGATTCTGAATAATGTAGAGTTCTGGTTGCGTTGCAGCGTTAAGGACAACGTAGAGAAAATAACGGTTTTTGAGTCGTTGCGCCGTTTTCCACTCATTGGACGTGAGAACAACAAGAGCACGCTCAGCACGGGCTTTTACCTCAATACATCGGATTTCGCCATCTGGTGTTGTTGAACGAAGATCGAAACCAAGGTTCTCGGTCGAGACATCTTCAACGGTGCAACCTTGTCCCTCTTCATAGCAGCGAGCCTGTTCCATGCCGATGTATTCTATTTCTTGCGTGGTATAATGCGGGATGTCCGTTTTCTCTGCATGTGTGTCACCTTCCCTATCGCCCCTGCGACCACTGCGACTTCCAGAGGCATTCGCCCGGCTAGACCCGCTTGTTGAATGTCCCCCCGATCTTCTTGGATGCCTCGTGCTCGGGGTATATGTAGGAGTTTTAGGTTTATCTTCCATTGAACTCCCATTTTCCTCATCGGTTTCTGGTCCCTCGTGGACTTCTGGCGTTTGGAGATCGGATTCAATCGGTTCTAAAACATCATTTCTGTCAGCAATTTTAACTGACAGATTCTCATCAGTAGGTTCTGGCGATTTTTCTACTTCTGCTTTAGAATTCTCCTCTGACGATGGAACACAAATATCTGTCTGAAGCCCTTTTTGCTTCCAGCGAGTGAGTACGCCTTCTTTATTCTTTGTCAGTAAATCCTCAACGAATGCACTTAACTCCTTAACATCGCCAAAATGATCCTGTAAAGCATCGCCAATAAGCCAAGGATATTGATTTTCACTTGCCTCTGATGCTAACCAGAGGGTCGTTTCCTGATCTGTCTTCTCCAGAAAACTCTGACGTGGATTCGGGTCAGAAACAGAAATCCCTTTCAATTCAAACCTTACATCTAATTTCTCAACTCGACGAATCGTCAATCGGTCTAAAATTTCAGATGATTTTTTTCTCCATGTTCCCTGTGCAGACGCGGTGAATTGAGGAAGTCACGAACGTTTTGCCTCAGATTTCGAACTCTTGTAGACCAATTCGTATCTTCTTCTTGGCTGCCGCGATAACTGAATTTAACATCTGAATCTTGATAGCAACCTTTTATACCTAATTCTTTAGCAAGTTCCAATAAATCATTATTAAACGCCCAAAATGGAATTTCGTTTTTAAAAAGTTCTGAGCGATGATCATCATCCTTCCAAACCAGTTCCTGTGATGAAAAAAAGCCCCATTCGTCCCCTTTTTTACCAAGCCAATACGCGTATTCGCATATCTGTGTGGGTTCTTCCTGGTATTCTTCATCCTCCAACGAATCCCCATCTTTTTCTACAGACAGCCACAGACGACGGTAAAGTTCCTGAACATGGTCGCGAATTTCCTCGGTTCCAGCTTGTCTTTTAGATGCAATATCTTGGATGCCGCGAACGTAGTCCACTGCATCGGCACGTTCTGGAACTTCCAAAGAAGTTATGAAAAAGGATTTTAGATCTTCCGAGTAATGCGCTTTGAGATAACCACGATCATCACCGAAAACGGCACTTTCATCTTCCCAAAATACCTCATCTGTTCGCCACCAATGAGGTTCTGGTTCAGGCGTAAAGATGAGGGATTCTTCCTCAAATCTCCACAGATGTTCGTCTTCTGACCGAAGAAATTCATAGATGGGCTTAATCTTTTCAATGCTTGTTTCAGTTTGACTCAAGATTTGAAGATAGTCAAATACACCCTCTGCATCCGCCTGCAAATGCATGCCCAACTTCTCAGCCAGCCATCTGGCGCGTTGTGTGCTAATATCAAAATCAGAGTGCAGATAGGTCACACTATCTCCCAATATCTTTTGATTTTCAGAAGTTGGTACGAAACACTCATCAGGAGAATGAAGGTTGCCTTGTTCATCAGGGAGCCAAGCGGTTTCCTTGAGTTGACGATAGAATGTAGCATCAAAATATTTCTCTTGGTTCGTGCGATAAAACCAGCGATAAATACCTTGAAAGTGGTCATTAAAAAAGGGGACCTGCCACGATGGGTCTGACGGAAGTGGGTTAACTATTTTAACCAATAATTGCCAAAGGGAGCGTGACAGGTTTGCATCGTTGGATTTGCTGATTTTATCCAATACCTGAGGTAAACCAGGCAGATAAAGATCTTTAATGCTCGTTTTCATGCCTTGAGTAGTATATTTAAATTCAAGATTACGCTTAGCAAGTTCTGTACCAAATTCTTGACAATCTTCGGACTTGCGGACGATGTTCTTTTGAATAACACTCGGTGTATCCATAGCTCCGATTGCTTTTAAAAACTGAAGCCAAGCTTTCGTATCGGACCTATTCGTCAGGTATTTATCATCTACAAACCAAAGCTCACCATCATATACGGAAAAATAGGTTTCTAAGTCATCATCACCCGTATAAGCTTGCGGCAGGTAAGCATTGCAAGGGACTACAAAATCAGATATCTTTTTTTCTATGCCTTTATAGGCTCGCAGAATCGGAACCCCACTAATACATTCCTCCAATCCACTACGTTCAAATTGTGTGCCTTTTTCCCAAGACTTGAAAATATAACGGACATGCCGACGGTTTTGCATTACAGAAGGTTTATTAGGTTGACTATACAGAGGGCAAATTGATTCGCTGATTAGGTTTTCAGAGTACAGCACTTCAACCCCTAAACTTTTTAAGAAATCCGCAATGTCCTTGTATTTTTTTCCTTTAAGTAGGGCTGACCGAAGAATGCGTAATTCACCAAGGAAAGATTCTATTTCTTGACGTTCCTCCTCTGTATCCGGTGGAAGGTATACTGATTGATCGCTGACACACACGTGTTCTCCATTCTCAAGACGAACCAATGGAATTTTTTTTATTCGCCGCCATTGGGAATCGCCCCACTTTCTGTTGAAATAAATATACAAGGATCGCAGCCATTGATTTGTTCTTTTCTTGAACCAGTCAAGCGATTGCTTCTCAAGCCAACGCAACAGATCGCTGGCCTTGATTTCTTTCACACCTGCTTTAGCCATTATGTCAAAGCATCGCTCAGATTTTTTCACGTTTTTCCGTATATAAGGATGCAGCAAACTGCTATCCGAATGCATACCACTACTTTTAACCAATTTTCGCAAGGGTGTGCTTTCAGGATAAAATACGTTCTCCGCCTTTGCATATCCTCCGTCTTGTGTTGGAACGAGAGGTAGTGTTTTCATTGCCTCTCTTGAAGCATCAGCGATAGGTCTAAAATCATTTTTCACCTCTTTCTTTAGAGGCAATACGTTAAAGAACGCAGGTGCAAGCAATTCACCCGCTTTCAATTGTTCCAAGACTTCAGGGAGATAGGCAGCGGTTTCTCGCACCAACCATCTGTTCCATGGATTTTCGCTTGGATTTGCTATATGGGAGCGGGCAGGTGTTGTCTGATAGCGTGCTTGAACGAGAAATTTTAGATGTGTCTCCTGCTGTGTAGGAAGATATGCGAACAACACACAATTATCATTCATGGCTGTGATTCTATGATTCTGCAGCTTGAACGCGATTTCAATAGGCTGTGGCTCCTCTGCAGACTGTTGAAGTCGCTGTTTTGCCTCCTCATCTCCCTCGTCTTCTGCCTGTTTCAGAAGTTTATCAATTACAACCTTTGGAGGATGAACTTCCCTACAAAAAACGAGAAATGTCTCCGATGATGTGTTGTTACCATCCAGCACCGCTGTCAAATTAACTAATTCAACTGACTCATTCTCGGGAACATCCTGGATTTTGTCATAGGGCTGTCGATGACAGGCGTAAGAACCCGTTTGTGCCTTATGCTCACTTCTCCATTCAACCCTTTTAAGGTTACGGAGGAAAAGTAGGGATCGTTCTTTTAATAAATTGCAAAGTCGATCTTTCAAGTGTCTAATATCGTCTACTTGATGCCTTCTACCTTTAAAGGGCAGACGAAAAACTGTCTTGCCGGCATTTATCAACGCTTCTATTTCTGGGGTCCTTTCATCAATGCCTTCTGGCTTGACAAAATCTTGGATGCGAAAACGTTCATCTCCAGAGTAGATTTCTGGGAAATCCGTGTAATTATAAACCGCTTTGAAGCCGATACCGAAAATCCCGATGTGTGTTAAATCTTTATCACTTAAACCGAGCGAACAGATGCTGCGTACATCTTTTTCGTTGAACTGACGACCATCGTTCCAAACGAGCAACCTATTTTCGTTTAATCGCAGTTCCAAATTTGCACTTCTACTGTCATCAGCATTCTGAATGAGTTCATAAATGAAATGTGTTTTGTCGCTGTAAAGCCGCTTGTAAATACGACGGGGTTTTTCATCCCATCCATAGCGTTTCTCATGCTCTTCACTTATTTTTTTATAATCTGATGCCATAATTTGGTTTCTACTCCCCTTCCCTATATTTCAACTCCTGCCAGATAGCGCGCATCTGCCACACATCCATCGAAACGACCTTCGCTTCGCCGCCGATTGCAAAAAGTGAGATACCGTTGCTCTCTTCTTGCTGTGGATAGACACGGGTGACGGCGCACTGCCGAGAAAACAACGGGAATAATTTGTCGATATCCCTCCGCGGAAATGCCCATTCCAGCAGACACTCCTCGTTGTCAGCAAAGACTTCGATAAGGCTCCGGTCGAGGAAAATGCGAAGATGGGCCTTGCCGTCACTGCTCAGACGGAACGGCGCACTCTCAGGCGGTTTACCGACAAGATCTGTCCGAAGGGAAGAATAGGATGTGTCGATCTGTAGGCTATCGTTGGTCTTGCCGTGTCTGTGGTTATAGATAGAGATTTTTGTCCGTTCATCGCCGTTTGGTGAACGGAACACATGCAACCCAAATTCCCGTGCCGTTCCGATCTCCACGGTCATGTCTATCTCAATCGCTTTGCCGGCTACGTTGTCAAGAACGCGTTCTTCATTTGCTGACAGCCCAATGTCGGTGAGCCGAGTGTGCGTCGCGCGTAGACTTTTCACCTCTTCTACCGGTTCCATCGCCAGTGCGTTGTCTGCTTTCAGTGTGAGGTGCCACGGGAGTGTCATACACAACCCCGAAGCGGCTTCTTCACTCTGTCTTCCGTCCGAGCAATTTAAAATGGCGATGAGGCGACCACGGGAATCTATTGTCGCAGAGGGACAGGAAGCCATCCCACCACCGAAGGTGCCGTGGTTGATTCTACCGTGGTATTCAGGCGTAAACTTGTGTGTTCCGTAATCGTATTCACCGATGTAGTAGCGCGCCGAACGTTTATGGCTGAAAAGGAGCAGGATGTGTTTACCGTTCCCAACAGGCAGAAAATTCGGCACAGCCCCGTCTTCACCTAAGTCACAGAAAACATCATCAATCAACAACGGATGGAGATATTCCCAGTGCGTCAAATCCTTTGAATAAAAGAGATGAGAGGCGGATCTGCGCCGTTCACGAATCCAACCGTTCGCCGATGTCCCTGAGATCGAATAGTACCCGTCCTCCTCTTTCCAGATGCACGGATCAAAAACGTTATAAGGCTGCTCGTATTGATTCGTTTCGACATTCGGAATGACTGGGTTATTCGGATGCTTCTTCCAGTTAAGTAGGAGTGGATCGCTGGCAGTGGCGATGCTATTTCCGGACATTTTGCCGTGGTAGATGGCGATAACCCGTTCATCTTCCACGAGGCACTGCCCGCTAAAGCAGTGCAGTTCGGTATCTGGATACAATGCCGGGGGTAGATCGCGCCAGTGCACCAAATCTTCGCTGTAACAGTGTCCCCAGTGCACCCGATTGACATCTGGGGGACCGAATTGATAGAACAGATGATACCTGCCTTGCCACTCACAAAGCCCGTTGGCATCCCCCATACCGTAGAGAGAGGACATGTGATAGATGGGACGGTAAGGATCTGATGCCCACGCCTCTCTCCGTTTCTTGTAGTCGCGCACCGTTTCATCCGTTTCAAGAGCAGCGAGTTGCTCCGCCTCTGTATCGGGATAAGTTCTACCTCGGAGTTTTTCCCATGCCTCTGCCATGTCAAATTATCCTCATTCATAGATGTTCTGCATCTGCCAAGCATCTAAAGACTTGAGTTCACAGGCTTGCCCTTGCGAGCGCAATGACACACCGATACTCTCTTCCTTGTCAGGATACACACGCATTGCCACGCACTGCTTCCCATTCGCGAAGACCTCCACAACACTCTTGTCAACGAATACCCGTAATTTGAGGGTTTCGTCTTGGGCGATGGAGACGGCTCCAGTTTCCGGTGCGCGTGAAAGGACATCCGATGCAAGCGATGAATACGACGAATCGATCGTGAGCAGGCTGTCACGGACGCGATCGGGTATATCTGGATTGCGCATACCGCGCTCTCTGAAGAAGGCGATACGGGTGAATTCTTCCTTCTGCGGCGACCGGAGGACATTGAGTTCAACCATCGGTGCTGATTTTACATCAATCTCCAGCTCAAGTTCCATTGCGTTGCCGTTTATGCCTTCCAGTACGACCTCCTCGTTTGCGGGGAGTGTCATCGCATTGACATGCTGGTGTGCATACCTTAGCGATTCGATGTCGCCAGCTGGCTCAATTCCGACTTCATCTCTGGAGAGGAGGGTCAGACGACGCGGCAACGTCATGATCTGGTTCCAGCCTTTGGTAGGCTTTGCTGGATTCATGTTGTAGATAACAATCAGACCACCGTCACCATCAGGTGTAGCAGATGGAGCATGGACACCGGCAGGGGATGCCGCTCCGAAATTGTTCTTCGCACCTGCTGTCACGATGAACTTGTCGCGTTCGGTATCATAGTCGCCGAGCAGATACTGACCGCCGCTCATGTGGCTGAAGAAGAGGAGCATGTGTCGGTCGCCGATGGGCCAAAAGTAAGGGCACGCGCCGTCATCGCCGACTAAAGTGTACATATCATCTTCGATGAAGGGATGTAAGTAGACCCAGTTTGCAAGGTCTGCTGAACGGAGCAGGAAATTCGCACGCACCCGTTTACCACCCGGTCCGTGTGGGAGTGTGCCACCCGAAAGCGAGTAATACATACCGTCTTTTTTCCAAATACACGGGTCGAAAACGCGATAGACCGGTGTTGTGCCGTCGGCATGTTGCGATGGGATGACCGCCTTACCAGCAACCTTTTCCCAATTGAGAAGCAAGGGATCGCTTGACACTGCCACCATGTTGCCGACAACCGTTCCGTGATACATCGCAATCACACGGTCTTCCTCTACGACCGTCGCGCCGGAGAAACAGCATCTTTCAGGGTTCGGATATATCGCATAAGGTAGATCGCGCCAGTGGATGAGGTCATCGCTAATCGCGTGTCCCCAGTGCTGCCGTGTATCTTCAGGTGGATACGCCTGATAGAAGAGATGCCATCGTCCCTGCCAAAAGCAGAGACCGTTCGGATCGTTGAGCATCGCTTCAGGATTGATATAGTGATAAATTGGACGGTGCGGATCGCCTTCATACGTTTTCCGATAAGCGTTGAGCCGTTGCATCAGTGGATTCGTCTCCAATGCTGCTTCCTGCTCCTCCAATGTGTCTGGAAACGTATAATACGGCACACGCGAGGTATAGTCTTCGTTAGTTGCCATCAATTTCTCCTCTGTTGTGAATATCTATGAAATTCTGTGATTTTTAGCATAGCATAGGAGGGGTTGCGTGTCCACAAATTTTAACTGAAAACTGAGAACTAAAAACTGCCGACTAAAGCCCAGAGCCATTCAATTATCGGTTTTTGGGCATTTTCGCAAAGGGATCGCGAGTGGAACTCGCTTCTACAGTGAAGAGGCTTTCGTCAGAAAATCGAAATTATGGGAGAATTGAATGCCTTTGTGAATGCCCCTGAAATAATTTGCTTTTTCTCTAAAAATATCGCATCATCTACAGTTAGATAGAGACTTTATCATTATTTTATTGAATAATATTCACAATCGACCTATTATAACTCATAAAAATTGCCACGGACAAGATTTTCGACAGACAACACCCTTTTTCATTCAAGAGGTTTATGAGTTGCCTTATGAGAGAATTGAATGCCTCTGGACTAAAGCCCCTCAATGTTGACGCATAATTGGGGTTTTGCTATACTTTTTTCGTAAGAGCTTGGGAGCCGTGCCCTTGGTGAAGTAACATTCATTTCCGTGTTCTATTTCAAACACAAAGGAGTTTCATGAATACGAAGAACTTAATTGCCGAATTTGTCGGTACTTTCGCGCTTATCTTTATCGGTGCCGGCGCATTGGCAATCGGTCAAGCGAATTTATTAGGCGTTGCACTTGCCCACGGTTTAGTCATTGTGACGTTTGCTTATGTGTATGGGCATATCTCCGGTACACATATCAATCCGGCTGTGACGCTCGGTTTGCTGATAGCCGGTGAGATCGAATTCGTGGCAGCTATCGGTTATTGGATCGCCCAATTCCTTGGCGGGATTTTGGGAGCGATTGTGCTTAACGCCGTGCTACCGGATTCTGGTGATCTGGGTGTGACAATTTTGAGTGAGGGGGTCGGCGTAGGTCAAGGACTTGTCGTTGAAATTGCCCTGACCTTCTTCTTGGTCAATACGATTTTTAATACCGCTGTAAGTGGGAAAGCAGGGAACTTCGCAGGACTTGCCATTGGTCTCACATTGGTGTTTTGCATTCTGATGGGGGGACCGTTGACACGGGCTTCGCTCAACCCGGCACGAACATTGGGACCTGCTATTGTCAGCGGTAACTACGCGGACATCTGGCTCTATTTTGTGGGACCGTTCGTCGGTGCTATCCTCGCCGCGATTTTGTATATCGGAGTCTTGAAAGATAAAGAACAGGCATAGCGTGCACCACAAACAAAAAAGGCTGGCACATTCACGCGCCAGCCTTTTTGTGTGCTATGGAAAACGTATTAGGATACAGTTGTAATTGGAATCTCAGTCGGTTTTACGGTTTCCGGCTTTGGAATGGAGAGCGTCAAGACACCGTCGTTAAATTCGGCTTTGATGTCGTCTGTTGCTACTTCCGGTGGGAGCGTGAATCTCCGTTGGAAACTACCGTACCGCCGTTCAACCCTGCGATAGTTTTGGGTATCCTCTGCCTTCTCCTGCCGTTTTTCCCCGCTGAGCGTCAAGAGGTTATCTTTGACAGAGACATGAACATCGTCTTTTGCGACCCCGGGTAGCTCAGCGCGGACTTCAAAAGCGTCGTCTGTTTCCGAAATATCAACCGAGGGTGCCCAGTCGTGTCTGTCCGTATCCCCGCTTGTGTGCTGCGGAGCAAAAAAAGGGCTGTAGAATTTGAATAGGTTTCCTGTCGGTCTGCGTAAGGTCAAATAAGTCATTTTCATTTTCCTTTAGTGTGCTTTGTGATTCGTATGTTGTCTGTATTCTCAGGATAGCCTCATGGACTTGTGAGGTCCGCGAAGCTACCCAAGTCGTTGGATTAAGAGTTTACTTTGATCGGGATTTCAGTCGGTTTTGCGACTTCTGCCTTTGGAATGGAGAGCGTCAAGACACCGTCCTTGAATCCTGCCTTGATGGCATCCGTTTCGATGTGCCTCGGTAGCGTGAAACTCCGTTGGAAACTGCCATACCGTCTTTCCACACGGTGGTAATTTTTGCCTTCCGTTTCCGCTTCCTGCCGTTTCTCGCCTTTGACGGTGAGGACGTTGTCGGTTACGGAGACGTTGACATCTTCTTCAGAGACACCCGGAAGTTCGGCTCGAATTTCGTACCCATTTTCCGTTTCAGAGATGTCTACCGTGGGCATCCAAGAGGTCTTTTCCGTATCTGTTCCATCTGCGTCGGAAGCGAAAAGGTCTCCGAAAATGCGTCCCATCTCGTTGTGGAGGCCGAACAGATTTCTCATCGGTCTGCGTGTCGTTAAGTAAGTCATTTTTTCTCCTTTTGAATTTTGTTTTGGTAGTTTCTGTAGATGTTAGGTGCAAGTTCTATGCCAAATAGGCTGCAAATTTTGTGCCAATCTCTTCTGAGGCGATCCGGAGGTATTCACCTCTCTGTTGATATATTGAGCAAATTCCGTGCCAAAGCAGGATCTATCTAGTCTCAGGAGGCATTGATTCCGTACGGGTAGGTCTTGTGCCTACCCTGTGGAAACGCCTATATATCAAGGTTTCTATTCGTAGGGATAGGTCTTGTATCTACCCTCTTGGAATGACATGGATATAACACAGGCACAGAGATTCAGGCAGGAAATGGGTTCGCCAAATTGGCACATCCCTTGCCATTGTGGCGTTGTCTGGATGTCAAAATGGCTTTGATAGATGAAGTGATATTTGAGGTGCGTTTTCTACGCCTATAGTCGGTGTTAAGACATTGAATTACGTTCTGTGATCCGCGCCCGGATGCTGGCAACGAGCGTGTGCAATGCGACCGGGTTTTCATCTTGGAACGGGATAATCAGATCAGCATACTGCTTGCAGGGCTCAGTATAGACTGGAAAGTTAGGGATAACATCGCGCCGATACCAGTTAATAGCCCACTCGAGGTCGCCATCACGTTGTGCAACATCTCGGAGCATCCGTCGTAGGACCCGTTCATGCGCATCTACATCAAGGAAAAGTTTAATGTCCATCAAGTCTCGTAAATCTTCACTCCAGAAGATGAGGTGTCCTTCCACAATGACAACATTGCTCGGTTGCACACTCGTTTTTTCGTTGTCGCGTTGTGCGGCGCGCGTGCCCGGGGTCGGTCTGTTGATTGCATCACCGTCGCGGAGTTTCTTGATGTCTGCGATGAGGGCATCCCAGAGAACGGCATCTGGGTGATTCGCGGTGATGACACGTTCCCGTTCCGCTTCCGAGTATTCCGACCAGTCTCGAAAATAGGAGTCTTGATTGAGTACGACAGGCGAGAATTCTGTGAGTTGTTCTGCCAAGGCACTCGCGAACGTCGTCTTTCCAGAAGCAGAACCGCCCATAATCCCAACGGTAATCGGTGTGAAATGTTTTGGTTTCGGCATAGTTTTCTCCATAGCGTCCTCTTTCCGTATATTAGCACATCTTGATTTAGTGGTCAACGCTATTTTATTCGTTGAAAATTGGCTCTTCACTTATGTTGGAAAAAAGAAATTTGACTTGCAGAAAAAAATGTGTTATTATATAATAAAATTGGTTAAATATTATAATGTGGCATGAAATTTCGGACGGCGAAACGCGTGCCTATATCAAAAAGCCTAAACGCTTTTTCAGAAATAACGTCTTAGGTAATAAAGATACCCGCTTTGGTAGCGGAATTTACTTTTAGAACATTAGGGTCGGATTTTTTGATTGCCCTAATTTTTAGGAACTTGATGATGCGAACGCTTCTGCGGAATACTACCACAACACAGATACCTCATGTCCGAGTTGTTCCAATCTCTTTACGGAACGCTTCCTTCTACGCATGGTCTCTTTTTACACGACTTACAAGCAAAGGCCTTTTTGGACTGTATCTGTACCTGTACTTGTATTTGTACAGCAACGACAGGTGGTGAAAGTTCGCAGGTAATGCCCATATTACAAAGATTAACTGAGTCCAGTATCACCACCCGGCGTTGAAAAGAAATTTTCGATGTTGGGTATTTTTTTTAAGCGAATTTGATGTGCAATAGACAGAATTATTTTTCGGTGTATTGATTGTCAATCATCGGAAGAGTGGTCAACTGAAAACTATTAAGAAGGCGGAGGTAGTTGAAAAGTATGGTAATTGTTACCAAGATCGATGCGACACAAGCAGATGTCGATGCTGTTGTAAAACGGATCGAAGATGCAGGATTGAAAGCACAAGTCTCAGTCGGCGAGAGACACACCGTCATCGGTGTCATAGGAGATAAAACATTGCTTGGTGATATTCCGATAGAGTCAATGTCCGGTGTCGATCGAACGATGCCGATTACGGCACCCTTCAAACTGGCAAGTCGTGAGTTTCGGGATGAACCGACGGTTATTGCAGTCAACGACACGAAAATTGGTGGACGGCAGGTCCCCGTCATTGCTGGTCCGTGCGCAGTAGAAAGTACGGAACAGATCGTAACCATTGCTCGGCAAGTTAAGGGTGCCGGTGCCAGTTTCATCAGAGGCGGTGCTTTTAAACCCAGAACAGGACCCTATAGTTTCCAAGGGTACGGTGAAGAGGCTCTCAAAATGCTGGAGGCGGCGAAAACCGAAACCGGACTCGGTATCGTCACCGAAGTCATGACCCCGCACGAAGTCGAACTCGTTGGTGAATATACAGATATGTTCCAACTCGGCACGCGGAACATGACAAATTTCTATCTGTTGCGTGAAGTCGGACGTGCAAAGAAACCTGTCATCCTCAAGCGCGGGATGTCCGCAACGATTGAAGAATGGCTTCTTGCCGCTGAGTATATCCTCGCAGAAGGAAATCCTGATGTCATTCTCTGCGAGCGCGGTATTCGGACTTATGAAACACACACGCGCAACACACTTGATTTGAACGCTGTGCCCGTTATTCACGAATTAAGCCATTTGCCAATTATTGTGGATCCGAGCCACGGCACGGGTATTCGGAGTCTCGTGTGTGATATGACAAAGGCATCTGTGGCAGCAGGCGCAGATGGATTATTGCTTGAAGTACATCATGATCCAGATCATTCGATGACAGGAGATGGTGCACAGTCATTGTTCCCCGATCAATTCGAGACACTGATGCAGGAATTGAAAGCGATTGCCGTCGCTGTCGGTCGTGAAATGTAGGGAATAGTTATCAGTTTTCGGTTTTCAGTTAAGAGGTTTTGTGCAACACATTCCCCTTCTTGGCGTGCTCCAATCTGAAGGAACCGCTTCCTACAAGGGTGCTCTTAACCGACGGCTAACAACTGATAACTGACGATTCTAAATTGGAGGAATAGAGCCTTGGACGATTCTCAAAACAACCAGCAGAAAGTCTATATTTTCGATACAACGCTCCGCGATGCTGAACAGACACCCGGTGCTGCCCTCGGTATTGAGGAAAAACTGGAGATTGCCAAGCACCTCGCCAAATTAAATGTTGATATCATTGAAGCTGGATTCCCAATTTCGTCTCCGGGAGATTTCGATGCTGTGAATCGGATAGCCAACGAGGTTGAGGGACCAGAAATCTGCGCGCTCTCTCGCGTTGTGGAGAAGGACATTACTGCCGCATGGGGGGCTATCAAGGATGCGCCACGCGCACGTATCCATACTTTTGTCGGAACATCACCGATTCACATGGGGCGCATTACACGGACGACCCCCGAAGATACACTGCGAATGGCAACCGATGCAGTCGCCTATGCGAAGAGCTTGTGTGATGGACACCCGGATGCGAATGTCGAATTTTCACCAATGGACGCCGGACGGACGGAATTAGCCTTCCTTTATGAAGTCGTTGAAGCAACGATCGCTGCGGGGGCAACCGTCGTCAATATCCCTGAAACCGTCGGCTGGACAGTCCCGACAGAATTTGGCGATTTAATTAAAAGCATCATGGAGAATGTCCCGAATGTTAACGATGCCATTATTAGTGTACACTGTCATAATGATCTCGGTTTAGCGGTGGCAAACAGTCTAATAGCAGTTGAGCAGGGCGCACGGCAGGTGGAGTGCACAATCAACGGACTCGGAGAGCGTGCTGGTAATACTTCGCTGGAAGAGGTCGTCATGGCGATCCGAACCCGACGGGACTACTTCAAAGCGTATTACACCGAGATTAACGCCAAAGAAATCGTTCCAATTAGTCGGCGCGTGAGTCGAACGATGGGTATTGCCGTTCAACCGAACAAAGCGATTGTCGGTGCGAATGCCTTTGCCCACAGTTCGGGTATCCATCAGGACGGTATCATCAAATCGCGCGTGACCTTTGAAATCATTGATCCGAAAGAGATCGGGTGGAAAGAGAGTCAACTGGTTCTCAGCCCGCGTTCCGGACGCAACGCACTCAGACACCGGCTTAGCGAACTCGGCTACGAGGTGGACGCAGATCAGTTGGACAAAGTCTATGAAAGATTCCTGCGGGTTGCTGATAAGAAAAAGGCAGTCCAGGATGCCGACCTTGAGGCGATTATGAGTGATGAAATTCGATCCATTCCTGCCGTCTTTGAGTTGGATTACATCCAAGTTGTCAGTGGAACGAGAATTTCACCGACAACGACGGTCGGTGTTCGGACGGAAGAGGGTGTGGTTGAGAGAGCCTCAACTGGGGATGGACCTGTGGATGCGGCATTTAAGGCAATTGGTCAGGTCGTTGACCTTCAGCTAAACCTCATTGACTATCAGATCCGTTCCGTAACCGAAGGCGAAGACGCTATCGGTGAAGTTTCGCTGAAGGTACAGGACAACGGAAACATCATCACTGGGCACGGTGCGAGTACGGACATTATTGAAGCGAGCGCGCGGGCTTACATACACGCTGTTAATAAGTTAATTCAGATCCGTGCGGAAGGATAATTAACAGTTATCGGTTGTCAGTACGGAAGTTTGCTACGCAGATTTTCTTCGGTCGTCGGTTAAAGAGGTGGTTTGATTCAGTTAAAAACCTCTCTAACCGATACCAATAACCGACAGCTGGAAGTTACCAATCCTCAACCAATTGCACCAGCAACCGCACGCCGTAGCCGGACGCGCCTTCAGGGATATAGGAGGATCCCTTCATCCCCCAAGCAGTGCCAGCGATATCAAGGTGAACCCACGGATAGCCTTCCGCGAATTTCTTCAAGAACGCACCGCCTGCAATCGTGCCAGCAGTGCCGTCACCGATATTCTGTACGTCTGCAACCTTGCTTTTGACCCCTTCATCGTAATCATCCCAAAGCGGTAATTCCCAGACCCGTTCGTGTGTCTTTACGGCTGCTGACTTCACTTTCGACATGAGTTCCTGATCCGTTCCCATCGCTCCAGCCGCAATATGTCCCAAACAGGTAATCACAGCACCGGTGAGTGTAGCTAAGTCAATAACACCCTTCGGATTGTACTGAACCGCCCATCCGAGCGCATCTGCTAACACCAACCGTCCTTCAGCATCGGTGTTGAGGATCTCAATTGTTTTGCCACCGTAGGAAGTGACGACATCGCCTGGTTTCACAGCCGTCCCACTCGGCATATTCTCAGTCGCCGCAATTACGCCGATGACCCGCACATTCGGCTTCAGATGCCCAATTGCCTGCATCGCTCCGATCACAGCAGCAGCACCCGACATATCGTGCTTCATCTCGTGCATGCCACTTCCACCTTTGAGTGAGATACCGCCTGTGTCGAAGGTAATCCCTTTTCCGGCAAGCACGACTGTGTCTTGCCCTTCGCCGTCCGGTGTATATTCGAGAATAATAAACCGCGGTTCTTCGACACTGCCCTGCGCGACAGAGAGGAGGGTACGAAAACCTTTCTCTTCGAGGGTCGCTTTGTCAAAAATTTCGCAACCGAGTCCCGTCGCTTCTGCCACCGCTTGTGCCTTTTCCGCGAGTTGTGTGGGTGTGAGATAGTTTGCGGGTTGGTTACTGAGGTCACGAGCGAGGAGTGTTCCGTTGGCTATTGTTTCACCGCGCCCCACAGCGTCTTCTATCGTTGTCTTGGTTTGTTCGTTGTCAACTAAAAACGTAATGGATTCAAGCTTCTTTTTGTTATCGTCATCGTCGGTATCCGTTTTATGTTCGTTGAACTGATAGAGCGAGAGAAGACTTGCCTCCGCAGCGGCTTGGATCATGTCAGGAGTGGCTTCGATAGGAATCGGAATTGCGGCGGTACTTAAACCCTTGTCTCGGATCGCCCGCGCGGCGTTACCTGCCGCCTCACGCACCTTCTCGACAGTGAGATCGTGATATTCACCCAAACCCACCAAAAGCACACGGGGTGCTGCGATTGCTCCGTTTGTATAAAGCCAGTTGGTCGTTTTATGTTTGCCTGTGAAATCGCCGAGGTTCATCACTTCACGAATGCGTCCACTGAGAGCTTGTTCTATGTTTTGAAGAGGTGCGCTATAGAAATCCGGATTTTCCAATATACCGATGGCGATGACATCGGTCTGTTCTTGGGCAAACCCGCCCGTTTTGACAATAACGTTCATAAATGCTCCTTTTTATTTTAACGTTCCATAGTAGTCATACAATTTTAATTCCTCCGCATTCCCGTCAGGACCACTAATGGCTCCGCGCCTGTGACGGTGATGGAGTGATACGTATTCGCCGGGACATCCATCCTGTCACCGGATTCGACAGTCCCCTGTTCATCGGCGACCTTCACATCAGCCGTGCCGGACAACACACAGACGACTTCATCTTGCGTGTGAATATAATCGAGATAGGCACCGCCGGGACGCCCTGTCCACTGATATGCATCAAAGCCTTCAGATGTCAACTGTTGTTTTAAAGCCTCAGCATCCGGGTGCTGTTCTGACCAGCGTGATTTCCAATTCATAGAAAACCTCCTTTAATCCCTAAGTATTTTAAGAATACGTTTTGCTAACACGTCGTAAATGTCAAGAAGGTTTTCCGCTAAGGCTTCTATGGTTTCGCCTTGCGTCCAATAATCGGGATACGCCTCCAGATATCCAATAAACATTGTTTCATCTTGCCAGTAAACGTACTTTTGCGTTTCCATAGATAGTCTCCTATGCTTCTTGTGTGCCAAAAATATTAAAGCGGCTCTAACCGGACTGGACACACCTTCAATTCAGCGGTGTGCGTAATCGGATCGTAACCAGAACCCGTCAGTAGGTTGACTGGCACATCTGCGAAGCTGAAGCTCGCAAAGACTGTGCCACGCGGTGAACGGTTCGTCGCTTTCACTTTGATAGTGATACTACCACGTGCACTGCTCATCTTGCACCATTCCCCGTCCGCCAAGTTCCATTTCTCAATGTCAGTCGGATTCACTTCCAGCGATTCTTCCGGCAACAGGTAATCAATTCCCTGTGCCCTACCCGTCTGGGTGCGAGTGTGATAGGATTGTAAGCGTCTCCCCGTTGTGAGCCATACAGGGAAATTATCGCTAATCGTCTCAGCGGGATCCCGGTAATGTACGTTGGAAAAGATACCGCGTCCGTTGACGAACGTTTCTTCGTGTAGTCTCGGTGTACCGGGATGTTCTTTGTGCGGTACGGGCCACTGGTTGTTGAAGATGTCCGTGGCACCTTTGTCGATGCGTTTCCAATCCAATCCTGCATAAATCGGTGACAGTCGGCAAAGTTCGTTGAAGATCGGTTCCGGGGTGTCATAATCGAAGCCATCTAAACCGAGACGTCGCGCGATTTGACAGATAATCCACCAATCCGGTTTTGCTTCACCCGGAGGTGGTACCGCGGCACGTAGCCGTTGGACGCGACGTTCCGTGTTCGTGCAGATCCCGTCTGTTTCACCCCATGCGGTTGCTGGCAGCACAACATCGGCGAGTTCTGCGGTTTCAGTGAGGAAGATGTCAATGACAACGAGATGCTCCAACGAACGGAGCGCGTGCTCACAGTGTTCCCGATCCGGATCCGATAGCAACGTATTTTCGCCATCAATCAACATCGCATGGATGCTGTCGCCACAGAGTTCTAAGGCGGTGACTTTGGTGATACCTTTCTCCAAGTCAACTTCTTTGCCGTATGCGGCTTTAAACTTCGCCTGATGCTCTGGATCCGTGACGGATTGGAAACCGGGGTAGTTGTTTGGCAACGCCCCACTATCGCCAGCACCTTGAATGTTGTTCTGACCACGCATCGGGTTGATACCGGTCCCCTCGCGCCCGACGTGCCCCGTCATCAGAGCAAGATTGCAGAGACTCTGCACGTTCTCAACACCACAGATATGCTCCGTAATGCCTAATGTGTAGTAGATAGCACCTCTGTTTGCAGTACCATACCACATCGCTGCTTGTTCAATATCCTTCGCTGGCACCCCTGTGATTTCTTCTGCCCACTCTGGGGTCCACTGGCTGATGTGCTCAAAGAAATCGTCAAACCCTGTTGTGCGATTTTGTATGAATTCTTCATCAACCAAGCCTTCACGGGCGATCACGTGCGCCATTCCGAGAAGCAGTGCTGTATCCGAACCGACGCGGAGCGGCAAGAAGAGATCCGACATCTCCGCTAATCCAATACGCCTCGGATCGGCGACGATGAGTTTTGCACCGCGGGCGACAGCCTTTTTCAAACCCGTCGCCGCAACAGGGTGGCACTCCGTCATATTCGTGCCGATACAGAAAATTACGTCAGGTTTCTGCATATCAACGAGCGGATTCGACATCGCTCCCCGTCCGATTGTCGCTGCCAGACCGGCAACGGTCGGGGCGTGTCAGGCACGGCTACAGTTGTCGATGTAATTCGTCCCGAACCCAGCACGGATAAACTTCTGCATGAGATACGCCGCTTCACTCGGTGCACGCCCAGAGGCGATGCCGTAGATGCTATGCCTACCGTGTTCAGCATAGACTTTCCGGTATCCCTCAGCGGCTTTGTCAAGTGCCTCTTCCCATGTGGTTTCGTGGAGTTCCCCGTCTTCTCCACGAATAAGTGGGGTTTTCAGTCGGTCGGGATGTTGGACGAAGTCGTAAGCAAACTGACCTTTCACACAGAGCGCGCCTTCATTGGCGGGTCCATCCATTGCGGGATGGATACCGATGATCTTTTCGTCTTTCGTTAGCACATCGACAGAACATCCAACGCCGCAATAAGGACAGATTGTGCGCGTTTTGTCAGGCATAGCGTCCGCAACTTCATCAACAGCGCGGAGTGCTTTTTTGTCGCCGAGTGCCCCTGTCGGACAGGTCTGGATACACTGTCCACAGAAGGTACAAGCAGAGTCCTTGAGAAGTCCATCAAATTCGGTCGTAATCTGTGTATGGAAACCACGATTCATCACGTTGATGGCGTGATCGCCTTCTTGTTCAGCACAGACACGGACACACCGATAACAAGAGATACAGAGTTCATAATCTCTGAGAATGAACGGATTTTCATCGGTTTTGCTTGTACCGGATGTTGCTCCTGTTATACGTGGGTTTCCGTTAATTTCGTATCTGTCTCGGAGTTCTGTGAGTTCGCCAGATGCATAACCGCGCAGTGGGGAAACATCGACCTCACGATTTTCGCTGACGACCATTTCAAGCAGCGTCTTCCGATACGCTTCTATGGTATCCGTTGCTGTACGGACGATCATCCCCGGTGTGGCTTGCGTTGTACAAGATGCCACCGGATTTCGCGCACCCTCTAATTCGACGATGCAAAGGCGACATCCACCGAAAGGCTCAAGCCTTGGGTCGTAACAGAGGGTTGGAATCTCTTTCTGATGGCGTTGCGCCACGTCAAGGATCGTTTCGCCCTCAGAAAAGGTGACTTCAACACCATCAATTTCTATCTTATCTGTCATGATGCATGCTCCAAACACAGGTTAGCATATCTCACAGAGCCTATTCTTTAGGCGTTGCGGTAAAATCAATTTGAGGGACTTTTAGTGTGCCCGCGAGGATTTGCAGTCTCGCCGCTTCAACTTTTTGCTGCACCGCTTCGGGGATCTGATTCCTCAGTTCTGGGTTATAGGTTAAAGCGATTGCGCCGTCGGTTGTCATTGTGAAGACATAGAGTTTGGATTCGAAAGTCTTGTTTTTGACAGCCGTCGCGAGTTGTACGTAGGGTCTCGGTGTAATCACGGCATTGGCGAGCACCGCACGACGGGAGACGGCACTTTGATCTCGGTTGGCACCGAAGGAATAAACGGTTTTACCAGCATCTTGCGCCGAGGTGACTGCTTCAAACACACCGATTCCAGCCTCATTGGCGTTATGAAAAATAAAGTCAACGCCTTCTTGTATCTGTGCGAGTGCCAGTTCTCTTGCTTTGGCGATGTTTTCCCAGTCCCCCACATAGGCGCGTTGTACGGTTGCGTCAGGGTTAACGCTTTTCACGCCACCTTCAAACGCCATAAACGTGCTACTACCAGACGGGAGTTCCTGCCCACCGATAATACCAATCTTGTCAGTTTGCGTCATCATGCCGGATATCATGCCCAAGAGGTACGTAGCTTGTTCAAGTCGAAAGACCATCGGTGAAACATTCTCTCGAATAGCCCCGCTTGCCCCCGCGGACGTAATAAAAACGATTTCAGGATAGTCTTGTGCGACTGCTATCGCTGCTTCCTGATACTCGTAGCCGTGCCCGAAGATGAGATGGTACTCTTGCAGCGCATAGGAACGAAAATCTGCTTCCCAATCAGCCGGGGTCAGACTTTCAACGTAGCTGACTTCCGCACCTAACTCCGTTTCAATCGCTTTTAATCCGTCATGTGCCAAGGCATTCCAGCCTTGATCGCTAATGGAACCAGGTAGCAGCATACCGACTTTGAAGGTATCCGATGCGGGCATGTGGACAATTTTGCTGCTATCCTGAAATCTCTCACAACCTAAGATAAATCCGATTGCCAAAAGACATAGGATTAGGGTGGAACTTACAAGCCTATCTGCCAATTTCCAATAAGCCCGCTGTTTCATGTGGTGAATCTTCCTATGTTGTTAGAGAATGGGTCAATCCTCTTCACTGAAATCAATCTGTGGCACCTTCAACTCGCCAGCAATGATTTTGGCTTTTGCGTCCTCAACGGCTTTTTGCACGGCTTCCGGCACCTTATCCTTCAAGCCAGGGTTATAGGTAAGGGTGATCGCTTCGTCCGTTAGCATGTTGAACGTATAGATTTGGGGCTTAAACTTACCTTCTTTAATGGTCTTAGCAATCTGCACAAACGCATTGGGCGTAATCACAGCATTTGCAATGATGACTTCTGGGGAAATATCGCTCTTGTCGCGGTTCGCTCCGAACGCGTAAACAATTTTTCCCTCCTTTTGGGCGGTTTCAGCAGCTTCATAAGCACCGAGTCCTGCGGCATCTGCATTCGGAAAAAGGAAGTCAACGCCCTCATTAATCTGTGCGAGTGCGAGTTCCTTGCCTTTACCGATGTCCTCCCAGTTCCCGACATATACCCAAGATACCGCTACTTCAGGGTTCACACTTTTCGCACCGCCTTCAAACGCCATAAATGTGCTGTTGACGGATGGGATGTTCTGCCCACCCATGACACCGAGTTTATTGGTTTGGGTCATCTTTCCTGCGATTATTCCTAACAGATACGCCGCCTGCTCAACACGGAAGTTGACAGGTGAGATGTTATCTGTGATTGTGCCACCGGAAGACGTAATGAAAATTGTCTCAGGAAAATCAGGTGCGACTGCTTTTGCAGGATCTTGAAACTCATATCCGTGTCCAAACACCATGTTGTAACCGTCGAGTGCGTAGGCACGGAATTGTTCTTCCTGATCTGTCGGGGTTCGGGTTTCAGCGTGGCTGATTTCCGCGCCAAGTTGTTTTTCAATTGCTTTCAGTCCTTCATACGCTAAAGCGTTCCAACCCGCATCGCTGATTGAACCCGGAAGTAGCATAGCCACCTTAAATTTTTCATGCCCTTTTGCTTCAAGGTTTGTGCTCCCGATTAGCATAATTCCAATGATAAAAAAGCATAGGTATAATGCATAGATTGCAACGTTATTTCGTAACTTATAGGATGTCTGTATCACTTCAAAATTTCTCCTTATTTTATAGAAATATATGATACAGTATAGCACGTTTATGCGAAAAATGTAAAGCGTTAATGTCATCTGAGTGTGTAAAGTTTTTGGTATTCAACGTCCGAAGGCATCTTATGTCCTTTGAGGACGGAGGGTATACGCCGATTTTTGACCTGTTCCTCTTCAACCCCGTAGGGGTGTCATCTCTGTAGAACGTAGTGAGCCCCCATCAGCGAACCCCGTAGGGGGACATCTACAATCTGTGACAAAATATTTACACACCCGGCATCGAATATCCTGTTGACAAATGTCTCAGATCGAGGTAAAATTAGAAGCAACACTATAAATGTTAAGACTCACTGACGAGGCGGGAGGAACTGGCACGAACACCACACCGCTAAGATATACACCCTCTCAGAGGACAGTCTATGCAGATGAATGAAACGGAAATACGCAACTTTTTCGAGATACCCATCGGACACTTCTCCGACCGGAGCACACGCTGGTTGCTCCAAGACAAAGAGAACGTCCGAGGCTTAATAGAAATCGTCGAAAATGAGATCGCAGCACACTTAGACTTTAGCAAACTCACACACCTCAACCGGAGTTTTATTGACGATACATTGCGAGAGCAAGAATCTGATTTACTGTTTAGCATCCCATTTCAGACCGAATCCCAAGCCGAGGCGTTGTTCATCTATATCCTCATTGAACACCAATCCACAATCGACCGATCTATGGGGTTTCGGCTTCTCTTTTATATGATGCAGATATGGGATACGCAACGCAGAGAATGGCAACGAGACAATACCCCGAAAAATCAGTGGCGTTTACGTCCGATCCTTCCGATAGTATTTTACACAGGTGCCCGGCGATGGGATACGCCGCTAAGCCTGACGACTCTTATGGATATTCCGGCGGTACTGACCCGGTTCGTCCCGACTTTTGATACACTGTTTCTCGGTGTAAAGCAGACAGATATAGGGACACTTACGAAAAACGATCATCCGTTTGGGTGGTTGCTGACGGTCCTTCAAAAGGAAAAGGCGAACAAGCAAACACTGAGTGACACTTTGACGGAGGCACTCGCGCATCTGAATGAACTTCAGACGGAACACGCGTCCCAGCGCGAGCAAGCAATCCTGTATTTTCTCCTGCTGATTCTACATCGAAGGTCGTCTGCGGAGCAGCGCGAATTGATAACCCTCGTTCAGGAGCGTACTCAAGATATGGAGGTAGCAGCAATGGCACAGTCTATGGCAGAAGTCCTCATAGAACAAGGCATAGAACAAGGCATAGAACAAGGCATAGAACAAGGCATAGAACAAGGCATAGAACAAGGCGCGCGGGAGAGCCTGATTGAAGGTATCCTTGAAAACTTAGAGGTGCGTTTTGAGGTCCGCGACTTGCAATCTCTGAGATCAAGGCTTGAGGGTATAGAAACATTGCAACAACTACGGCAGTTACGCCGTGCCTCGTTACAGGTGCCGAGCCTTGAGGTTTTCAGTCAAAGGTTGGACTTCAACGGAAATCTATAAGAAAGGAACAGCCCACCCAATTCAGCTGAACTTTGAAGAACACGAAGACGATACTCCTACTGATTTTTACCGAGGTCTCTCCGAGGATATTTGGCACGTGTAGAAACAGAAACGTTGGACGGAAACCTAACAATTCGGAGTTACGTCATTCCTGTGGTTCAAGAGGTTCCCTCACTAACGTGAATTAGGAAAATAACCGGAACAGCACATTGCCACCACTATCTGGACGATATAGGTATAAGTTGGAACGGACGCAAACCTTCGTAGGGGTAGGTCTTGTGCCTATCCGATCAGGGCAATCCACATTAAACATAAATGGGAGAATAAGAAATACGTGTTTGAAGTCAAAATAAATGCCAAGACACATTTAGTTGTTCAAAGCGATACAGGTCGCTGCTTGGGAGGTGTCGGTGCGAATTTTTATCGTCCCTTCGTCTTCCCATTCTATACACCAGCCGGACATACCGTTGTTCAGGAGTTCGCCTTCGATCATCCGTTCCACAACGGTATTTTCGTTGGACAGGGACCTGTACAGGTCGGTGAAAGGGAGGCAGGTTTCTGGGCATCACCACCCCGCCGTTCCTTCACAGACAAGGTTTTTGAGAAATTGGGACGGATGGATACACAGAAGGAGATTGAGATTACGCCGCATGCCGATGGCGTTGCGTTCGTCCAGAATGTTATCTGGCGTGATGAAAACGAAGAACCATTGATCGACGAAGTTCGCACCGTGAATCTTTACGCCTGCGCTGATGCAACCGTCTGCGATATGACGAGCGAAAAAATTGCGTCGTACGGTGCTGTAACCTATCCGCAGACGAAGTTTGGGAGTATCGGTATCCGCGTAGAACCGAGGCTGCTCCCTCTCATGGGCGGTATTGTGTTGGGTGACAACGGACGCAAAGGGGGTGTCGAAGTCGTTCACGAAGGCGAATCGGATTTCGTTGCCTACCAAAATACGTTAACCGGGCATGGACACTTTGGGGTCTGTATGACGATTCTCAATAAGGATGTTAGCGGTCCATGGTTTATTCGGGATTACGGAATGGCACTCTATAACCCGACGTGGACGGATTCCGTCTCAACACCAGCGGGTGAGCGTTGGAAGGTTTCGCTTCGGGTTATCGCTTATGATGGCGAATTAACATCGGCGAGAGCCGCACAATGGACACAATAACGGGACCCTTTACGGAGGCGAATGCCTCTTTATCCTGCAAATCCTTGAATCCAGTCCCCTGCCCCCCTGATAAGGGGGGATATAGGGGGATTGGGGATTTAGGGGGTTATCCTGATTCAGACAACTATGGCAGAAAACATTCTTGAACTGCGGAATATTACGAAAACCTTCGGCGACTTTGTTGCTGTTGACAGTGTCGATTTTGAACTCCAAGCCGGTGAAATCCACGCGATTCTGGGAGAAAATGGTGCAGGGAAGTCCACGTTGATGAATCTTATCTATGGGCTTTACCAACCATCTGATGGACGAATCTATGTTACGGATCGCGAAAACTGGCGGCGCAGGTTACAGGCAAAGTCTCCACGAGATGCGATTGCGAACGGGATCGGTATGGTGCATCAGCACTTTATGCTAATTGAAAATCTCACGGTCGCTGAGAATATTGCCTTGGCTCTTGGACAATTGCGTTCAGGTACAACGGCATTCGGCTCTCGGCTCTCGGGTATCAGTCAGAAAGATGTTGTGGCTGACGAGAAAACCTCTTGGTCTCCGACGGCTGACCCCCGATGGCTGACCGCCATTACTGAGAAATTCCGGTTTAAGAAAGAGGAGGCTATCCATATTACGGAAGAACTCTCAGAACGGTTTGGTCTTACCGTTGATCCGACTGCCCTGGTACGGACGCTCTCGGTGGGCTTAAAACAACGCGTGGAGATCCTCAAAGCACTCGCCGTGGATGCCCGGATTCTGATCCTTGATGAACCCACCGCCGTTCTGAGTCCGCAGGAGGTAGAAGGTTTCTTCACGATTCTGCGTAAACTCCAAGCCGATGGTCGGGCGATCATCTTCATTAGCCACAAAATGAAAGAGGTTTTGAGCATCAGCGATAGAATTACTGTCTTACGGCGTGGCAAGAAAGTTTATCTCGGTCCGACGGGAGAACTGACTGCACGGGAACTCGCGCGGGAGATGATTGGAGAAGATATCACCGACGTTGAGCGCTCAACCAGCCCACACCTCGAAAACGATCCTCCAGACAATGTGCTACGCCTCTCGAATCTAACAGTTCTCGGCAGTCGAGACGAGATTGCGGTGTCAGATGTCTCTCTGGAAACCTGTCGCGGTGAGATCGTTGGTATTGCAGGTGTAGATGGTAATGGGCAGCGTGAACTCGCCGAGGCAATTATGGGTTTACGCCACACTGTATCCGGGACAGTCCGCATTTTAGGGACCGATCCGAAAGGGATAAAGGCGGTCCGTCAGTGCGGTGTCGGATATATCCCTGAAGACAGGCAAACAACAGGGATCATTGCGGCGTTTTCGGTTACGGAAAACCTCTTGTTAAACGTGACCCATTTACAAAACTTAACGCAGTGGAATGTACTTAACCAGAAAAAAAAGCGTGAAACGGCAGAGCAGCTCATAGCGGATTACGACATCCGGCCCCCTGTCGCTGATACACCTGCGTCTTCACTCTCCGGTGGGAATCAACAGAAGATCGTCCTCGCCCGAGAAATCTCACTTCACCCTGAACTCCTTATTGCCGTGAATCCCACGCGCGGTTTAGATGTCAACGCCGCTCACTATGTTCATGAGAATTTGTTGGCACAACGCGACGCGAAGAAATCTGTCCTATTGATTTCAACAGAGTTAGACGAAGTCTTGCTGTTGAGTGATCGACTCTACGTCATGTCAAGAGGTAAGTTGATCGAAGCGACAGCGCAACGCAACGACATTGAGGCACTCGGATTGTTAATGACGGGGGAATGGCAACCGGAAGAATAGTCATTAATTATCAGTTTCAATAATTTGATATTTTCCCAGGTCCGGTAGGGCTTTCAACTAACCGCACCGGACTTATTAGGAAATTACTGAATTAAATTCTCAATCTTCATTTATGGTGGATTTTATAATTAACATTATATTATTGAATTGTAGGAGGGAACTCCGGTTCCCGACTCTTAGGGCACTGGGTCGCGATTCGAAGATCGCTCCTACAGAAGAGACGTAAACTTATTTTCATAATTCACCATAGGTTGCACCCCATGGTTTCCACAAACGCAGGAAAAAGGCACAGCCTAACAGGCTATGTTACAAGGGATGCAAGCAACTTTTAGTGATAGTCTAAAAAGATGATAAAGAAAATCAACCTTCAATGGCTCGCAACGCCCGTTCTCATCCTCGTAAGCGCGTTTGTTACGAACGCCATTATCATGGTGCTCTGTCACTATAACCCACTGGAAGCTTACCAAGCCGCAGTGAGTGGCGCCTTCGGGACTGGGAGAAAGTTCGGAGAAACGCTCGTGAAAAGCACACCGTTTCTGATGGCGGGGCTTTCGGTTGCCATGGCATTTCGGTGTGGGATTTGGAACATCGGTGCTGAGGGACAATTTTTAATAGGGGCATTAACGGCAACATGGTTTGGGACGAAACTCGCTCCAATTTTCCCGCAAACCCCGTGGATAGCGGTGCCGCTGTGTCTCGGATTTGCTACATTCGCGGGTGGCGTATGGGGACTCATTCCTGCTGTTCTCAAGGTAGCGCGCGGTGTCAATGAAGTTATCAGTACGATTATGTTGAATTACGTCGCACTCCATCTGGTGAGTATGATGATAGATGGGGGTCCGTTGCAGGAGACCGCCCAACGCGGTCCCCAAAGCGATCGCATTGTTGAGTGGGTATTTCTGCCTCGGCTTTTTCCACCGCATCGGGTCCACCTCGGCATCGTTATCGCTGTTATATTGGCGATTGTTCTTACATTTGTTCTCTTTCGGACGGCGTTCGGGTATCAACTCCGCGCAGTAGGGGAGGGAGCGGCGGCAGCGGAATCGGCTGGGATTTCAATTGTACAGAACACGCTCCGCGTCTTTTTCATCAGTGGTGCGCTCGCAGGACTCGGTGGTGCCATTGAGCTGACTGCTCTGACCCGTCGGCTTTTTCTTAACTTTTCACCCGGGTACGGCTATACAGCGATTGCTGTCGCTTTATTAGCAAAACTAAATCCGTTAGTAACTGTTGCCGCCGCGTTGTTATTTGGCTCACTTTCGACAGGTTCATACAGTATGCAGCGGACGGTAGGCATCTCTGACAAAGTGACGTTCGTGATGCAAGCAACGATTCTATTGTTCGTCATCGGTTATAGTTCTATCCAACTTTTCCGTAAGAAGGTTTGACAACCGCTCTCAAAGACGCTACGATTGTAAACGGTTGTCAGTGAGTTGTTTAGAAGTTTAGCCGGGGACGGCAGCACTGCAACAACGGCGCAGTGCGGATTTTATCGGGGAGCGTGCTCTGCCAACCCATTCTGACAGCTCCCGTTAGGGCAAAATTAAAAAAAGAAGTAAATGGTAGTCAGTTGTCAGTGAGCCGTTTAGAAACTTAGCTAGAGACGGCAGCACTGCAACGACGGCGCAGTGCGAATTTTATTGGGGAGCGTACCTTACCAATCCATTCTGACAGCTCCCGTTAGGGCAAAATTAAAACATGTTTGAAGAGATTCTTTCAGCAACGATTCGTGGGGCGACCCCGCTTCTACTCGCTGCATTAGGCGAAGTCATCTCCCAGCGCGCCGGTGTACTTAACATCGGTATTGAAGGGATGATGCTCATTGGCGCGTTTTTCGGGATGGTCGGCTCCTTCTACACGGCAGACTTAGTGGTGATTGCCCCGTGGTTCGGGCTTTTAATGGCGGGTCTCAGTGGGCTTATCGCCGCAGCGTTGTTTGCCCTGTGTGCGATAAGATTGCGGGGTGACCAAGTCATCATCGGCACGGCGATGACGCTCTTGGCATTAGGTTTGACGGAGGTCGTCTATCAACGACTCTTCGGTATAACGGGTATCGCACAGGGCGTTCCGGCGTTCGGGCAAATTAATATTCCACTGCTCTCTGAAATACCTTTCTTGGGACGGGCACTGTTTTCACACAATATTCTCGTTTTCATTTCGTTTCTCCTCGTGCCGTGTGTCTATTTCTTCCTCTACCATACACAACAAGGACTCCGTATCCGTGCCTGTGGTGAGCATCCGAGGGCGATTGCCGCGGCGGGAGCGAACGTTCTCCGTTTGAGAACAATGTGTCTACTCTTTGCCGGCGCGATGGCAGGGATGGCTGGCGGGTATCTCTCGCTCGCCGATGTCCCCTATTTCACACCCGGCATGACAGTCGGGCGCGGGTTCATTGCTCTGGCGATCGTCATCTTTGGGAAATGGCATCCTGTAAAAGCGTGCGGTGCCGCCCTGCTTTTTGGGCTCGGTTCAGCACTTGATGCACGCTTTCAAGCGTTGGGTTGGGGTGTTCCGTATCAGGTGTTTTTAATGCTACCGTATGTGCTCTGTTTAGCGGTATTAGCAGGGTTTGTCGGGCGTGCCGAAGCACCTCTCGCATTGGGAAGACCCTATGGACAGTCAGATGATTAAAATGTACTGCCGAGACGAACATGGAACGCTCTTGTGGGGTCTAATGCCCCCGGTACGGACACGAGTGGAAACGCATAATCAATTCCAGCTGTAAGTGCTCCGAGGTCCAAGTAAAGCCCCGCACCAACAGAGGAGGGGAGCGGTGTTGTTGGATTGATGTCCTCTAATGCATCCCAGACGTTACCGGTATCAAAAAAGAACGCACCGCGGACTATCCAATAGATTGGGAAGCGTAGTTCCGTGTTAAAGATGAATTGTACGTCGCCGCGATGGATCCCTGTGCTATCTTCAGGACCGAGAGACCGCTCCGCGTAACCGCGAACCGTTGTCCCACCACCTGCCCAAAACCGCTCAAAGGAAATCAATTTCGCGCGACGATTTGAGCGTAACCCCGTTGTAATGCCGAATCGGACTGCGGTCGCTAATACCAGTCCACCGGTGAGTTTTCGGTAGTGTCGGGTATCTGTTGTCGTTTTGATAAAACTGGTTTCACCTTGCAAGAAACCACCCGCATATTCAAGCGTAAGCGCGTTCAACATACCACCTGTGGGATTTAAATAACGCACACGGCTATCATACGTCCAAGAAAAGCGAACACTGCTCACGGTTGTGTTGAAAGGATTTTGCGCTTCAGAGAGCAGAATTCGCGAGCTGGAGTTCGCTCCTACAGCGGTCTCTTGCATCGGTCGGACGGGTTGATCCAAATCTCGGTAGCTATATCTTAGATCAACGTGGTGCAATTCGGACAAGTCTCTGCTGAGGATGAAACTTCCCTGCAGTGCGCGGACGTTGTCGTCTACCTCTAACTTCTTCGCCAAGACCTGTAGACTCCCGCGCGTGCGTCCAATCAACCACGGTTCAGTGAGCGTTGCATCAAAGAGATACCCTAACTCGTCTCGCCATCCTAATCTGCTACGCACACGTCCTCGGATGTTCCGATTCAAGAGAAAGTTGCTGTCCGTTAACGCCAATGTTCCGCGGAGACCCTCTGCGAAACTGTAACCACTGCTCACACTATAGGTCCTCGGTTGCTGTTTTTCGACCGTTATTAAAACATCGTTGATTTTCTTGAGACTGAGGTTAGGTGAACTCATATCTCTGGATGATTCGGGTATCCCTATGCTACGGGTAGACTGTGAGAAACGCTCATTTTGGACGCTACGAAAAAGTCCTAAGCTATAGAGATTTTGCAAGGCACTGCTTAACTTTTCTGAGTTCCAAAGCGTTCCCTCAAGATGTGCTACTTCCCGTTCAAGCACGCGTTGTTCCACGACATCCGTGTCTCCCACAAAATAGAATTTACCGAACACCACCTGCTCACTTTCCGTATCTACAGTGAGGCGCAGGACTCCGTGTTCATAAACATCAAGATGTGTTGCTTCCTGTTTAAGTGTATACCGTGGATTACCTTCAATGTCTTGGAAACTCCAGCGGTTACCGATATAGGTGGCTATGTAAACGCCTGTAAGTGTAAGGTTATGCCTCTCGAATTCCTTTCGGATTTCCAGCGGAAGTCTACCTTTCTTAAGGAGCTCGGAGAAATTACCCCCCACTCGAAAAACTGGATCTTCCGTTTCTAATATGTAGGTGTTACTGACCGTTGCATCGATGTATCCAAGTTCGTAGTAGGCTTTTAAGATTGCATCACTGTAGGTTTTCCGCACAACAGAAGCATTCGGTTGTGGGAGTGGGAGTTCGCGCTGCAAACGCGTCAGAAGCGTAGCGGTATCTATAGCGCTGTTACCACCGACCTCGCATCGGTGAATCATTTCTTTGTATTCTTCAGTTATTGAAACCTCTATCATCACTTCGCCAATGTTCCGGTTGTCTGGCTTCTGCTTATCGAGCCTTGTTTTGAAAGTTGCCTTCGGATAACCGGCTTTTCCGTATAAAATTTTGAGCGTATGTATATCTGTATCGAGTTCTGCTTCATAAAAGAAGCGTCTCTGTTCTCGTTGAAAGAGTAATCTCACGATGCTCGCTTGCAAGTTTCGCAGGAATCCACCTATAGGTTTCATTGTCATTTCTCGTAGCAGTTTGGCATCCGAAAACGCTCTGTTCCCGAAGAAAGTGACACCCTTAACGACATAGCGCGTCCCAGGGTCAATCGTAAGTTGAACACTGGATGCATCCAGCACCTTCTCATATACGGTGGTGTCGTGGTAACCTGCGGATTTGAAATAGGATTTTATCCGGCGTTCCCATATAGTGGAAGAGATAGTGTTTATTAAAGAAATTATATCCTCTCTGAACGTATCCTGGAGCGATAGAGGTAGTTCCCCAACATCCACAACAAAATTAATCCGAACCTCCTTGCCCTCATTGACGTGAAATTGCAGCACACCGGTTTCAGGAACGAAGGTTGGAACAATGGTGGCGGTGGGATAGTTGTTTTTATGGTAAAGTTCTAACATAGCTGCCCTATCAGTTTCCACGGCAGATTTGTTGTAAATCGGGAAGAGTCGGCTAAAGTTACAGACCGCTTTAAGACGATTCGTTGAAATAGTCGCATTACCCTGAATTTGCAATATTTTGATGGCTGATGCATCTCCGACGCTTATTTGGTAGGTTAACGTGCCTGCTTCGGTAAGGGCATCGGGAACTTTGACTTTAGCGTCGAAATATCCGTACTCTTGACAGATCTTTTTAATCCGCTGTGCATCGGCTTTGACGATTGTAGGGACATACTTTCCGCCCTGCTTTGACCGCATGGCATTCTCGATGGCGGTCTTGACTTCGTTTTCAGGGATACCGGAGAATACAATTTGTTCGATGCGCGCGAAAGGGGTCAGTTGGTAGGTTAAGGCAACGCCATCAGGAGTGTCCTGAGAGTATACCTGAATTTGGGAATACTGCTGTGTCGCGTAGAGTGCTTTAATGCTCTGTCGAATGGCATACCGAGATAGTAACAGATCGCCAGCATATACGACCGTCTGGTTTCGAAGTATATTGAGATGTTCTGTGGTTTCTTCCGCAGGGGTTGTGCCAATATAGTACTCTATCTTTGCGATCTGCTTCTGATTGAATGCCTCTGATTCCTGCGCTTCTATAGATTGCAGGCAAAAGCAACAGAGCAATGAGGTAGCAATCAGCATAAGAGTCATCGGTCTTTGGTTATCGGTTATCCTTAACAAATCCCTCTTTAACTGACAGCCGACAACCGAAAGCAATTGCGGAGCAATTACGCACCGAAGACTATTAAAACCGTCCCTTGAATTCAATGTCGATCCCGTGTTCCCTTTTTTCATTTGTTTCAATCTTAATGGATACGTTTTTTCCAAGTGGGTACTCCGCGCTGATATATCGTGCATCTTCATCAAGCGGACGATGGAAACTAAATGTGAACCCACCGAGTGCCCCCGAGAGCGCGGCATTTTGCAAGAGGAAATTTATAATCTCTCCCTGTGTGAGGATTTCCGTTGTCGTTTCAGGCGGCGCACTCAGAATAAAGTTCGGGTTGCTTAGGGTGCCAGTAAGGGACGCATACACCTGAAGATCCACTGTGCTTCCGTCTCTCGGTAGCACACCTCGAATACGGTTCGGCGTGCGAAAGAAAATATTGAGTTCCGGATCAAAATCGACGGTACTCTGATTGCTAATTGTAGAACCTGGAGTAAATTCGAAAATCTGCGCAAAGGCTCCAATTTTCCCGCTGAGGACCGAGACGCTCCCACTGAAAACCGGCGCATTAATTGGACCGAAGAGTTTACCTAAACAGGCGATCTCAATATCTGTGGGTCCGCCGATAGATGAAAGCACACGAAAATTATTCGGAATGTTAATATCTATGCCATCCAGATGTAAATCCCGCAGAATCGGGTAGTCCAAGACAAGCTCGGTTTCCTTGACCGAAACTCCTGTGAGCCAATCCCGGACGCTTTCCCAATTTTGTTGATAGTAACCGCCGCTGATATCTATATCCCCTGTTAGATAAGGACGAGAAAGTTCTCCCCGCAGACCGAATGAGGTGGAAGCGAGCTCAATCCGATACTGTCCTTGTTGTTCAAGAACCGTTGATCTGAGTCCCGTGGACAAGTTCAACGTCGGTGGTTTCTCCCATATTCGTTTATCTGGCGGAGCCGTGACGCCACCCGTAATCACAAACCTTCCATCATTCAAAATGCCTTCGAGTTGCTGAATGGTTGCACCTGTTTCTGATAACTTAATGTCGCCTTCAGTCTCTTTCACTTGAATGCCAGCTTCCGGAAGTTCAAACCCAATATTTTGGAAAAGCACACTGCCATCGGCTTGTGGAGCCTCCATCGTTCCTGTCAGTTTGATATGGACTTCACCTGTGCCTGTCGCGGTGCTGAGTCCCGGGACCACAGACGGTAATAAGGTAAGGTCGTTTGCTTTTACATCCAAAGTTCCACGCATTGAGGTCTGTTGGAGTTCTGTCCAAATCTTTTCTGGTGTCTGTTGGAGTGCCGTGAAAAACGGAATAATTTCAAGTTCGTAAGGCATCATCCATGAGAAAGTCAGTTGATTCTCCCCAAATCGAACTTCGACGTACCTTTTTTCTGTTATTTCCCATTTCCCGTTCTGATATCGGATTCTCCATCTCAGATCAATCGGAATGTCGTGGAGATAGAGTTCAGCGGGTTCGTTTTCATGTCGCCGTAGGGTTATCTTTGGATCCTTACTGGTGCCACTCATCTGCAGGCTTCCCGACAGCGCGCCGGTAATCCGATACGGTGCGGGCCACGATTCCGTTATCACTGAAACATCAAAATTCTTGATCCGAAGTGCACCCTCAAATTCCCCGTTCATTGACCATTTGCTTTCAGCATCAATACTGAGCGTTGTCTTGGCATCCAGTATTTGTTCGTAGGGGCTGGGGGATTCAGTCTGGGGATAGACTGAATCCGTTCCTTGTATTACATTCCCAGCCCGTACACCTTCAGGTTTTGTATCTTCGTCGGTAAAGGTCTGCTTGACTGAAAATACGTCTTGATTTTCAAGCGTGAAGTCCTTCGTTAAAAACAGAGTTCCATCACTGAGAACTATCGGCGTCGGTCGGATATCTTGGAAGTCGTAAGAGCGATCCATTGCCTTGAAAGCAAGGCGGACGTTGTCAATTGATAAATTCGCATTTGAAACAGCCGCGAGGTCCGTAAGTGAGGGGATCTCTCGGACTTGTGGAAATGGTGTCTTTTCTCCAATCGTTAAGAAGTTGTCGAACGGCACCGTTAATGTCCTCAAGGTCGTTGTTATATGTCCTTCTACCTCTTCTGACATGTCTGGAGGTAAAGCTTCACGGATAGTTGCCCCCAATGGGAATCGTTCTAATCTTAATCCTTGTAATATCAAGTATTCCGGCACTAAGCCGTCTAATACTATCTGCCCCTGTTCAAGTTTACAATAGCCATTCCCTATGTCAAATCGGAACTCCGTAAAATCGATCAGGTCTTCCCGCACACTGAGCTGCATCTGCATATTCTGAAGCGACTCATGAAAGTCCTTGAGACGTAGGTGCAACGCCTCAACATACATGTTGCCTACCACACTCGGCGATTGACTTGTGCCTTGTATCCCTAAATCTATGTCAATTGTACCATCCGCTTCTGAAAAGACGGTTTCAATCCCCGGGAAAAAACTGAGAGGCAGTTCGCTACCCCGAAGACGTACATCAATGGGGGTTTCCGCAATAAACCGTTCAGATATATCCATCGTTTCTAATGTCAAATTAAACGGAATAACACCAGCGAGGGTTAACGTCTCTTCACGCTTTTTGAGTTCTATTCCAGTAACGTTTATGCGTTCATCTTGGTACTGGACTTTGCCTGTCCACTCCTTGTCTCTGAGCGTGCCGTGCCAATCTACTGTGATTTCAGGGGCGGTGAAAGTGCCAGCAATGTTGACCTGCATTGCTGCTGTCATGGTGGGTGATGTGAGATGTAACGGAACATGGACAGCAAGAACTTCCGCATCCTCAGTTGTTCCGTCCGGATTAGATTTAAATCGGAGCGGTGCGCTGTTAGTAAGGCGGAAATCGTAGCCATCGAGTTCCAGTTCGTTTATTTCACCAATTACCGTAATCTGTCGCGGATCTAACTCCGTGCCACTCAACTTAACATATCCTGAAGCGAAACCATAATCTCCGAGTTCTACTCGTGACGCCGACACATCAATCTCAAAATAGTTGTCAGTTTTCAGTGATCGGTTATCGGTTAAAGAGGACCTTGGTTCAACAGAATCATCTCTTAACTGACGACTCATAACCGACGACTGATAACCATTCTTGCGTGAGAACGCGGCTTTTCCTTGGACACTGTAAGGACCGTCTCCCATCTGTCCGTTCACCTCCGCCCTTTGAATACGTATGAATTCTGAATCAAGATGAATGTCTACGCGAAGTCTCTCCAACGTAATAGCAGGGATATAAGAAGCAAAGCGGATTGGACGCTGTCCAACTGTTTCAGCGTATAGTAGAACAAGAGGTTCAGCGAGCGTCCCACCGATCTCCGCTGATGCCTCTAAAGTACCGGTTATATCTTGGTTATCAGTTGTCGGTTCAAATCCCCAACTCGTGCCTTGCTGTCTTGTATCGGAGTCGAGTTGGGGGTTTGGGTTGTCGGTTAAGAGGTTTTCGTTTAACAACCCCCTCTTGTCTGAAAACTGATGACCGAAAGGATTTTTTGAAAAAAAATCCGAACCGAAAACCACGCTCGCGAGATCCAAGGCAATCGTATCAACGCGGAGGTGTAATTTCGAGGTGTTGACTTCTTCAGGTTGAACGTCAATGTATCCTTCCATGTTCACGGCGTTACCGTAAAGTTTGGTAGTCCAATCTTCAAAACGCAGCGTCTCCGCTTGATATGTTATTGCACCACCCGTATCGGCAAGGTCAATATCACCCACTTCTGTTTCTAATGTTAACTTTGGGATTGCCCACGCCAACTGAATATTAGGGTCGACGGGTGTTCCTGTCACTCTCAAGTCATAACGTAGGAGACCGGCTTTCAGCATACCACGCGGAAGTCCCAATGCTTCTGCAAACACTGGCAGTGCGAACCCGTCAGATACCGCGTGCAGATTCATCGTCTGTACAGGCGAGGTCCCCTCGCCCCTATCGGCATCCAAAGTTCCTGTCAGTTCAAGAAATGAGAATTTATCTTCGGAGGTCTTTAAGGAAAGGCTACCGATTGTCCATGTGTCCTCTTTGAGGTGCAGACGGATCGGTTCGGCGTTTGTGAAGGGAACAGCGTTGTCGGTTGTCGGTTTGCCTCGCAGTGAGAGTTGTTCAGTTAAAGCAGACGCTGGTTCAACAACTCCCCCTCTTAACTGATGACTGGCAACTGATAACTGGCAACTATTAACGAGAATATCCACATCGTAAGGATACACCCGCTGTCTCTGAGATTCCACGGCTATGTTCTCGGCTGGTGGGGCAAGATCTGCCAAGGTTCCGCTTATCGACGCAGTCCCGCCAGCAGTCCCTGTAACCGACGCAAGCAACGGATGCACTATAGGCAGGATTGATGTTATATCAAAGGTCTCACTCTCCGCTGTGAATTGGTAAGGATTCTCCTCAGCCATGCTGACGTAACCCTGAATCCGACTCGTTCCCTCAAACCCGTTGCCGTGGAAGTCGAAGATGTCGGGTTCACCGGTGGTGTTTCTTCGTTCTATGAGTTTGCCGAGCAGATAGACATCACCGAGTGGGTATTTCGTGCCGCGTTCGTTGTGCAAGAGGGTTACGTCCGAAAAATCGAGTTCGACTCGGAGATCGGTACTTTCAGGTTTTTTGAGCGTTCCGACGACCCGAACATCGAATCGTCCTTCAAAGGGGAAATCGCTGAGGTTTGCCGCCTTCGCAATTTCTTCTAACTGGACAGGGGTATCGTTTTCAAGGAGGATGTCATAGTCCCCGTTGGAGGCTACTGCAACATTGAGTGTAACCTGCTGCCCACGCGTCGTTATCTTGAAGTCTGGTATTATGAAGTTGTAGTCCTCAATTTCCAGAGGAAGCGTCAGCGGATCCAAATGGATGCCCCATGCAACGCCTTCGGTAACACGGAAGTTGGCTTTACCGTCCAGATTGATGAGCGTTCCATCTAATTTGAGCTCACCCCTGATTTCACCGTCTACAGGATATTCGGAACCTAACAAGAGTTTCGGGTAATGTTGGACGTAAACGGGATCGGCGACGACGCTGAAGTCTGCCGGAAAATCATCTCTAACCTCCACAATACCGGTAATTCTCGTCCGACTCTCATATTGTGTTATTCGGCTTTCGGAAACCTTCGACTTTTGGTTATCAGGCATGCCGGACTGCAAAACCGCTGTGTCTGTTCCAAGTCCCTCTTGCTGATTGCCGACAACTGATAGCTGATTGCTATTCTGCTGATTGCTGACTGCTGACTGCTGACCGCCAAGCGTGTTTTTCGTCATCAAGCCGTTTTCTATGAAAATTCGTCCCTCTTGATAGAGAAAATCGCCCACTAATACGCCGAGCGGAATGTCATTGAAGGTTGCATTCGGGATCTCCATGAACCCTGTCAGTATCCCATCCGACAATTTCGCCGACAAATCTCCGGTTCCTCCGAGATCCGCACTGTCGGCAATTTTCATCAGGTCATTGAGATTGATGCCCGACGCTCGAATTTCCAAATCATCTTGTTGTTCTACCGGAAAGGGACCTGCGACGTTAATCTTGGTTTCATCTAAATTTCCGTCTATTTTCAATTCCCCCGATACTATTGTGCAATTGAGCGTCGAATCGTCAAGTTTAACTTCGTCAAGGATTGTTTCTGTCAGCACTATCTTGCTCTCAAGCTCAAGACTTGAAATGTCTGTGCTACTTCCACTGAGTTCTCCACGACTTGAGAGATGTCCTGTGCTGTCTACGAGGTTTTCTGGCAGTTCGGTGAACATTGACAGCAGCGGTATCAGTTGTATGTTTGTCGCGTCCCATTTTCCGCGGTAGGCCATCGGATGGGTTAACAGTTGTTGAAGGTTCTTTAGCAGCGGACCTTCCAACACATTCTGTGACGTGATACTCCCATCACCGGCCACAGTGCCATCGGCGACTTGGAAACTGAGTGCGTTTAATGTGAATATTGGGGTAGGTTCGGTGTTGAAATTCGCGTTGACATGTCCTGCTGCCAACGCTATTTTTGGGCTGTGGGCAGGCACAAGACCTGCCCCTACGGGAACGGCGGAGAATGTGGGTATATCTGCGGAGAGTGTACCTGCTAAAGTAGCGTCTGTGCCCTTCACTGCCAACGTTACATCGACAACGCCATCAAGTTCAATACTCTCACCAAAAAATGGAGCCCCTATATCTGTGAGATTCAGGTTCAAGTCGAGTGTGCTGTTCCAAGAGGTGGTTTCTCCATAGGTAAATCCACCTGTGACCTCCAAATTAGAGTCGCCGAATTCCAATCGGAGTTTATCCAATGTACTGCCGCTGGCGGAGATCTGAAAATCGGCATCAAACGTGTCAATTGCCGTTTCAGCACCGTTGACGCTGAAACCGCCACTTTCAATTTCAAACCTTCCGTCATGCTTCCATGTGTTGAGAGGACCTTCTACTTCAATGCTAATTCCATTAATCCGGAGGTCAAGGTTGTGTTGCGGGTCGGTGTAACCGATTGTTCCGTTAGTCAATTGGAGCAATTTAATGGCAAAATCGAATTGTGCGGAGTCTTGTTCCTCCTGTTCCGTAAAGATATGCGTCAGATTAAGGTCACCATCGGCGTTTCTGTGCGCGTGAATCTCCGCTTTATCTACCCGTAGTTCCTTCACCTCAAATTTCCGAGTGAGCACCCCTAACAGATTGTATTTGAGGACGACCTGACCTGTGGAGATTACCGATTTATTTTCTTTGGAAATTTCAACGCTTTTAACGCTGACACTCCCTAAGATATTTCCCTCTATGTTGCCGACCTTTGCCGTGTAGTCAGTGTCTATCCGATTTTTTAGTTCGGTCTCAAGTCGTCCCTCCACCCAATCCAGAAAGGTCCTTGAACGGATAAAGAAAAACGTTCCACATAGCCCAACAATGAGGAATAACCCGACGAAAATGGATATGATTCCGAGTCTTCTTCGCATGTTTTTAATTTTCCTTCAGAGGAATGACGATCAGCAGCCAGAAGAATAATTGTAGGGACAAGAACCGTTAGAACTATCGCAGTTTCTTTTAACTGATAGACAATAACTATCCCTCAAAAGATTGATGCGCTGCCTCTACAATCTCCGCAGTCGTATGCTGGAGTTGATAGGAATCCATACGTTCATCATTGACCGTAAGCCAAAGCAGGTACTCAATATTTCCGATGGCCTTGTGGATTGGCGAATAGGTCAGACCTCTTACTGTGGCTCCGAGTTTTTCCGTCACAAAGGCACTGAGATTATCTATCGTCTGGATATGAACCTGTTTGTCAGGCACGATCCCACCTTTTTTCACGTATGCCTTGCCAGCCTCAAATTGCGGCTTCAACAATGCGATGATGTCGTAATGGCTATCGGCTATCGGTTTCCGTCGGCTGTCAGCAAAGAGATTTTCTGGTGAAGGGACACCCTCTTGCTGAGGGGGGCAAGCTTCTATAGGAAATCTGCGGGATACTGCTGACTGCTGACTACTGATTGCTGATTGCTGATTGCCGACAGCCATTAAAAGTTTGATGACACTCGGCAGAACCGTTCTCAAAGAGATGAAGGAGACATCAATTACAGCGATGGAGGCAAAGTCTTCCGGGTCATTCAACGCCTGCGGAGGCACGCCATCACGATGATTGTGATCGCGTGACCTCCGAGATGTCTTTAGGTGTGCTGGCGTTAGGTGTCGGATGTTCATTTTCTCAATCGGTTGCACCTGTGGATGCATGCGGAGTTTCCACGCCAATTGTCCGTAACCGACATCAACCGCATAGACGAATTTCGCACCGTGCTGGAGGAGGCAATCTGTGAATCCGCCTGTTGACGCCCCGACATCAAGTGCAACACGATCTTGAACGTTTATGTCAAAGATGCGTAACGCCTTCTCTAACTTGAATCCGCCTCGGCTCACATATTTTTGTTGCTGCTGCACGACGACCTTAGCATCAGCGGGAATACGCTGCCCCGGCTTAATTCTGGCGTTTCCGTTAACAGTTACTGCACCAGCGAGAATAAGCCGTTTCGCCTGTTCCCGACTCTCTACCAAGTCGTGTTCTACCAGAAAGGTGTCTATCCGCTTTTTAATTTTTCCTTGCGGTTCGGTCAGGCGTTTTTGGAGACTGACATGCCTATCCGTATATCCGCCCTCCACTACGTTACGGGCTTACGGTTCGGTTCTACTTTTAAGATCAACAGACCTTTAGAGAACTTATCGCCTCATCTAACGCTTTGCGAACCATTAAAAATCTTGTGCCGTGCGGACAACGGCATCGGCATCACACTGACACAAGGCATAGAGATGCTGGACATCGCCGTGTTCAACAAATTCATCGGGGATACCGAGATTTTTGATCTGTACATCTTTGATGCCTGCTGCAGCGATAGCCTCCAAAACAGCACTCCCGAAACCGCCCATTATCACGCCGTCTTCAATCGTAATGACCTTACCGATCCGTTCCACAAGCGGTAGGATCGTCGCAGTGTCCAGCGGCTTGACAAACCGTGCATTAATCACCGTCGCTGAGATTCCAGAATCCGCTAACGTTTGCGCCGCTTCAAGCGCAGGATAGACGCGGTTGCCGACAGCAATCACGAGCACATCCTCACCCTCTCTAACGATTTCACTTTTTCCAATCGGGAGTGCCTGCGGTTCTGCCGCCATTTTCACACCGATGCCGGTGCCACGCGGATAACGGAACGCAATGGGACCCTCTTGATACGCCACAGCCGTCTTTACCATGGACTGTAGTTCGTTCTCATCTTTGGGTGCCATGACGACCATATTTGGCATAGAGCGGAGGAACGCCAAATCGAAAACGCCGTGATGGGTTGGACCGTCCGCCCCTACAAGTCCGCATCTGTCCAACGCGAAAATAACCGGCAGATTTTGGATGCACACGTCGTGTAACACCTGATCATAACTCCGCTGGAGGAAGGTGGAATAGATAGCGGCAACAGGACGCATACCTTGGGTCGCAAGCCCACCCGCGAACGTAACGGCGCACTGTTCTGCTAAGCCGATGTCGAAGCATCGACTCGGAAATGCACTGGCAAACTTATCAAGCCCCGTCCCACCTGGCATCGCTGCCGTCACGCCGACGATCCGGGCATCGCGTTTCGCTAATTCAATCAACGTTCGGCTGAAGACTTCTGTATAGGTGGGTGTCTCAGGTTTCGGTTTGGTTGTCTTTCCTGTTTCCAGATTGAAGGGACCACTGACACTGTAAAACCCGACGGGGTCTTCCACCGCTGGCGTATAGCCGCGCCCCTTTTCGGTTACGACATGCACTAAAATAGGACCGGTGAGACTGCGAATGCCCGTCAGGACGGGTATCAACGCCTCTAAATCGTTTCCATCGAGCGGACCGAAATAGCGGAATCCGAATTCCTCAAACAGGGTGCCGGGTTTCAATGATGCCTCAATCTTCCGTGCTATCTGCTTGGCATCTTCTGAAATCATATTCATCAGCCCCTTCGCGCCAGAGCGGAGGAAGTTGTACTGGGGTGAACTCGTGAGTTTGTGGAAATGTTTAGAGAACGCACCGACAGTCGCCGAAATGGACATATTGTTGTCGTTGAGAATGACGGTCATATCGTTTCTAAAGTCGCCAGCGGCGTTCAACGCTTCAAACGCCATTCCACCTGTTAACCCGCCATCTCCAATGACAGCGACGACTTTGTAATGTTCGTTGATGAGGTCTCTGGCAGTGGCGACACCTAATGCCGCTGCGATAGAGGTACTGGAGTGTCCTGCGCCAAAGACATCATATTCGCTCTCGGCTCTGCTGAGGAATCCGCTGATACCGCCACTTTGTCGGAGAGTCGGGAACGATTCCCGCCTTCCGGTAAGCAACTTATGCGGATACGCCTGATGCCCGATGTCCCAAATGACTTTGTCGCGCGGTGTGTCATACACTTTGTGCAATGCTATTGCGAGTTCGACGGTACCGAAGTTCGGTGCGAAATGCCCTGGATGTTCAGAGAGCACTGCCAATAGATAAGCGCGCATCTCCTCAGCGAGTGCTTTCAGTTCGTCAATATCAAGATTTTTTAAGTCTGCTGGACTGTTAATTTTTTCTAAGTACATATTTTTAACTATGTGCTTCTGGTCGGCGTTTCCGTTGTCAACGCCGATATAAAATTGGTTAAAGAACCAGTTTTAGGTTTGAAAAAATTTCTCAACGATTGTAAATCTGCAAGGACAACGGACGCAACATCTCAGCCGCAATCGTTAAGAATCTGTTTCGAGAACGTTTTCTACCCGCTGTTCAGCGTTTTCGAGCATCTCTCGGCACGATGAGATTAAACCGATGCCTTCTTCAAAAAGCTTGAGGGAGTCCTCAAGCGGTAGTTCGTTACCTTCTTCGAGTTGTTCAACAATGTGTGTCAATTTTTTAAGCTTTTCTTCAAATGTCATGTCTTTCTCTTATTATCTCCTTGACTGCTTTCCATTTCATTTTAGGTGACGTGGGGTTGAAAATAAAAATGCTCATATAGACGTAGTAGTCTGTCCTCCCTGAAATGATAGGTAGAAATGTTCGTAGGGGGTTTTTGCTTGGGTGTTTCTTCAGGGTTTCTCCGCCCGATATACTCCTCGTTCAACCCAACCTACGTGTTTAATATCTGATGTATCTTAAGCGGATACAACTATTCCTCCGACAGGAGTTTCTCAACGCGACATGCCAGATGTCCATCTGCGAGTTGAATCTCAACCCTATCGCCTATCGACACCTGTTTAGCCGAGGTGAGCACCTCTCCATCTGTTTTCCGACTGATGCTATACCCTCGTGCCAATGTGGCTAACGGGCTCAGTGCATTTAGGCGTTGTGCGAGCGTATGAAGATCACGTTCGCTATCAGCGAGTTTCCGTCCTACAGCACTTCGACAGGCAAGGTCCAAAGTATCTACTGTTTGGTGAAGTTGATAAATTACGTCCTTACGTCGCGTCGGTGAGAGCCGTGTTTCAAAGTCTTGGAGGCGTGTTCTGTGCGCATCAAATTGGTCATTTATGATTCTACGCAGCCACCCGTCATACCCCTCTAATTGGGCGAAAAGTTCAACCTGATCTGGAACGATGTGCTCAATTGCCGCCGAAGGGGTCGGTGCCCTGTGATCTGCCACCATATCAGCGATGGTAAAATCTGTTTCATGCCCGACCGCGGAAACAACCGGGATCGTGGAGGCAAAGATTGCACGCGCGACGAGTTCTTCGTTGAATGCCCAGAGATCTTCGATGGATCCACCACCGCGACCGACAATTAACACATCAATATCGTCTCGCTGGTTCATCACCTGTAGGGCTCGCGCGATCCCTGCTGCCGCTCCGTCGCCTTGGACCAGCGTCGGGTGTAGCAACACTTCGGCTAATGGATACCGCTTGCGGAGCTGCTGACAGATGTCCTGAAACGCCGCACCTGTTGCGGATGTCACAACACCGATTTTTTTTGGAAATCCCGGCAACGGTTTTTTGTGATGGACATCAAATAAACCTTCATCTGCGAGTTGCTGTTTCAATTCTTCAAAGGCTCGTTGCAACGCACCAATCCCAAGCGGTTCTACTTTTTTGACAGTTATCTGATATTCACCACGGGCAGCATAGATACCCATCTGTCCTCGGACCAAGACCTCTTCACCATCACGCGGTAAAAATCGAAGAAGGGCGGCATCTCTCCGAAAGAGGGCACACCTGATTTGGCTTTTCTCATCCTTGAGTGTAAAATAGATATGTCCAGCGGCGGATTTACTGTAATTCGATACCTGCCCCTGCACCCACACATCTTGGAGGTCCGGCTGTCCTGCAATCAGACGCTTCAAAAAATCTGTTATTTCACTGACACTGCGGACAATTCTTGTTGGTGCCATCGGAATTTCTAATTGCATATCTGTTTAACCGAAGTCCTCCAGCGCATGTTTACTGTTAAGGTCAGAATCATTCTAATCTCCGGTAGGAGGGATCTCCGAATCCCGATGTATTTAAAACTGATTACCGACAGCTGACAGTTGACAGCCGTTCTAATACTGATGCTGGAACGGTGTGATACTTACCGCCAGCCCTGTTTTTTCGTCAAGTTCTATCTCGGCACCGCAAAGTTTGACGTTCTTTTTAGCAACCCTGAATCGGGTAGGCATCATCGTCAAAAATCGTTCAAGTACATCGTCAGTTCGTGTGCCGATGACCGAGTCATAGGGTCCAGTCATACCAACATCTGTAATGTAGGCGGTACCTTGTGGAAGGACGCGCGCGTCCGCTGTTTGAACGTGCGTGTGCGTGCCGATCACGGCTCCTATCCTGCCATCTGCGTGCCAGCCCATGGCGATTTTTTCAGAGGTCGCTTCTGCATGAAAATCAAGGAGGATATAGGGGGTCACCGCTTTCACTTCAGGTAAAATCGAATTGAGCGCATGGAACGGGTTGGCGTAAGGACTCATGAAAATCTGTCCAGCGAGATTGATGACACCGAGTTGTGCGTCCCCGTCAGCAGAATCAACAATGGTTACACCCCGCCCAGTAACATCCGTCGGATAATTCGCAGGTCGTATCAGTTGTGGTGTTGTATCAACAAAACGGAAGATTTCTCTATTATCCCAAACATGGTTCCCTGTTGTAATCGCGGAGACGCCAGAGGCGAGAAGTTGGTCAACGATATCAAACGTTATTCCTTTGCCACCCGCGGCGTTCTCTCCGTTTACAACGATGAAGTCGTATTTGTGCTGATGTTCTTCCAGAAATCGGGTCGTTGCGACTCTGCCCGGATTACCAACTATATCCCCGATAAACAATATTTTCATATTTTTAATGTTCCTTGCGGTTCGGTCAGGTCGGTTTCAAGCTTGACGTTCCGTTCCGTATATCCGCCCTCCATTCCATTACGGGCTATGCACTCTTTCAACAAAACCGTAGCCTGCAACATCGGCGCAGGCGGATTTTGAGGAACGCACTTCAAAGTCTAAACACACGTCGTTACGCCGCAAGGTATAATTAAAATCCTTCTAACTCCGTGAGTGTGAAAACGGAGGCGAACGAACATCCGAGAGCATTAATCTTTGCTGCCCCGCCTGCCTGTCGATCAATGGCGGCTACAACGTGTTCCACCGTGTATCCTTCCGCGCGAATCTGTTCAATGGACGTGCAGACCTGCCCTGCAGTCGTAATCACGTCCTCTATGACAACGAGCGTGCTCCCCTCTTTAGCACCACCTTCTATGAGGTTGCACGTACCGTATGTTTTCGCTTCCTTCCGTACGTAGAAACAGGGCAGTCCCGTTTGCAGCGAGAGTGCTGTCGCCAGCGGTATACCACCTAACTCTAAACCTGCCAATCCATCGCACTCGGGTGGCAGTAACTTCACCATCTCTTCAGCGATCGATGTGAGTAGCGCGGGATGGCTCTCGAATCGGTATTTGTCCCAATAGAAGTTGCTGATATTTCCAGAACGGAGCACGAATTCTCCTGTGAGATATGAAACCGCGCGTATCTGTTTTGCGAGTTCTATTTTTGTCATATTTTAATTTATTGCTTTTGATCTGCCCTCCATTTCATTACGGGCAGATTTTCGGTGCAGTCAATATCCAAACTTAAATAGGGGCAAGTTTTTAGAGGAGTGGTTGTATGTCTTGGGTTCTCCAACCTCCTTAAAAAAACCACGTATCCTCAATCACGCCAGAACTCACCAGAAACCGCCGCGGAATGTCATGGACGGCATCCAGATTTAATAGGTTAAAAAACTTCAATATGTGCGGTGTCCCCTGCCATGACTTCTCCGATAACAGCCGCTTCTGGGCAATCAGCGGCATGGAGGTCCGCTATCGCAGCGTCGGCGTTCTCGGCAGGAAGTGAGAACAACAAGCCGCCAGACGTTTCCGCCTCCATCAGAATATGATGTACCGCGTCGCTATCGGTGTGGAAAGTGACTTTATCCGCGAGGAACGTCATATTCGCGAGGTAGGCTTGCGTGTAGGTATCCTGTGCAACGAGTGCCGGAGCATCAGCGAAGTAGGGCACAGCATTGCTATCAATCTTTAGGCGGACATCGTTACCCGCTGCCATCTCCGACGCATGCCCTAACAAGCCGTATCCTGTGACATCCGTACACGCACTCGCACCGTACTTCAGCATGACTGCTGATGCAGAGGCATTGAGTCGGGTCATCGATTCGACGAGTTGCGGTAAGACGGCATCGCTGATCTTATCGAATTTCAGTCCTGTGGTGAGAATACCGATACCGAGGTTTTTGGTAAGAATAAGCACTTCACCGGGACGCGCACCATAGTTCTTGACGAATTCCTCCGGATGCACGATACCCGTTACGGAGAGTCCGTACATCAGCTCTGGGGCATCCACGGTATGTCCACCAACAAGTGCTGCACCCGCCTCAAGTGCCTTTTCGGTGCCGCCTTGAACAATGTCGCCGAGGATGGATAGATCCAAGTCAGCTTTGGGCCAGCAGGTGATGTTCAACGCCGTTTTCGGAACACCGCCCATACTGTAGACATCACTCAGTGAGTTCGTCGCGGCAATCGCGCCAAAGGTATACGGGTCGTCAACGATAGGCGTGAAGTAGTCCACCGTGTTAACGAGAGCGAGTTCATCAGAAATGCGGTAGATCCCGGCATCATCGGAGGTTTCAGTGCCGACAAGTAGGTTCGGATCCGTGGATTTCGGAATTTTACCTAAAATGTGCGCAAGCTCACCCGGAGCAAGTTTTGAGGCTCACCCTGCACATTTAACGGTCGCTGTGAGTCGAATCTTCTCTTGTGTCATAGTAGAATGAGTCACCCGTAGGAGCTGGGTTTCCCAGCCCGTTTTCAGTCATCAGCAATCAGCAAAGAGGTCTTTCTAAAGACTGTTAGTTTCCTATTTGGTTTGAAAATTTAGAAAACTGAAAGAGCACCCGCTGAAAGCCGACTGCTGACGGCTGCTGGCTAATTGTTATTGCAGGTCCGACAAAACAGATTTCACGTACGCCACACTCCGACCGTCTTGATGGAACTGATCGCCGTCGCGTATGCCTTCGATTGCCAGATACCCGTCGTAGTTGACATCTAATAACGCCGCAATCGCGAAACGGTAGTCAATTTCACCATCGGGCAGCGGGGCTTGGACGTAGATAGCCGTTTCCAGATCCGGGATATGCACCCGATAGAGGCTCTTGCAATGCCAATAGTTGACGTGCTGCGCGAGCGCGACGATCGCATCTTCGCAGGATTCCTCTGGAACGTCGTAAGTCCAGTAGATGTTGCCTAAATCGGGATTCACACCGACGTTCGGTGCATCTATTAATTCCAACAGGTGTAATGCCGACCAGCTGTTATCCGCGATCGAGTTTTGATGGATTTCTATGGAGATCTCTACCCCTTGATCCGCGGCGATACCGGCGACTTCGCTCACTGCTTTTGCGGTGCGTTCATAATCCACTGCACTCGCGAGACGGCTTGACCCTTGCGAAACCGGTTCACCACGATACGTGCCTTTACCGTTGGGATCGCGAGGTGGTGTGGTGACTGTGGAGTTCACAACGCCCGCGCCGATATTCGAGGCAAAATTAACGGCGTTTATCATACTTTGCTTGTTGGCAGCAGCGACCCGGGGATGTGCGGCACCGCCACCGCCGCGAATCGCAACGCATGGAACACCAGCGTCTTCAAGTTCCAAACGGAGCGCCTTGGCTTCAGCGTCAGGGAGGTTCATCGCGGGAAGTTCAATGCCATTGAATCCAATCGCTTTGGCATGATCCAAAAATCGGCGTCGGTCTGTTGCATCGGTGGGTAACTCACCACCATTGTAGGGGTATGATGCACATCGTCTAAAAGCGTACGCAATCTTCATTGAGTGTCTCCTTCAAAGAGGTATGCTACAGCCTGCTGAAACTGTCGAAAGAGTTGAGGGTTTACAGTATCTATTGCTGCGGGAGTCTTCCGAGCGTCGTTGCTATCGGGGGACCCTTGTTGAGGTGCGGTGTCTTTTTCATCAGAGTGGGCACTCGCACCGCTGTCATGTTTAGATAGTTTAGCACGGACACCGCTTTTTTGTAAAGCGGCATCTCGGTCGGCGATCGCACTGAGAATACTGCGGTAATACCACGCTTGATCCTCGACACCACCGTGGAATCGATCCCATACGGTATCACCGATGACATCGTACTCTGAGATAATCGTGCGTAGGTTGTGAAGTTTGTCGGCACATGTTACGGTGCAGACCTCCGGGCTTGCAGTGCGTAACGCCTCAATCCGTTCTGTTTTGCGTGCTCGCCATCGTAACGCTTTGTTCTCTGAACACCCCTCAACAATGTCTGCAATAGCGCTGCCAAAGTGTTCTCGAATGAATTCCAGGGTCAGATCGGTGTCCTCGACTGTGTCGTGCAGGATACCCGCAATAATCACGGCTTCGGTGCACCCCACTTCCATTAAAATGAGTCCAACGGCGTAAGGATGTGTGATATAGGGCGTGCGAGTGCCTTTCCGATATTGCCCGTGATGGGCTTCAGCGGCGACTTCTATCGCTTCTTCGATCTGGTTTTTCCGAGTACCGTTCTGCGTCATACGTCGTGTCGCGACTCCGATTCGTGCATATACTGTCCGAATTTACTATTAGAAAATAAGAGACTTAAACGTTGTTAAATGATACACTATTTCCAACAGACCCGTCAAGATGTTTTTTCGGACGGGTAGGAGGGAACTCCGCTTCCCGACGGTATTGGCTATCGGCGATGGGTTGTCGGTGATCGGTAAAGACGCAAGCGTTACAGAGCACCTCTTCTCTTGCTGACTGCCGAAAGGGTTTCATAGAAACCCGACCCGACTGCTGACTGCCATTCCCCTGACCGCTGACTGCCGATTGCTGATAACTATTCTTCTGGCAACCGACTACTAAACACAAGGGAAAAAATTATGACAACACTTGCTATCGCCGGAATCATGCACGAATCTAATACATTTAGCGACACCCCCACTGATGCCGCGGCATTCTCTCAAACCCATGCCAGTAATATGATAAAACGTTGGGGAGAAGCACATCACGAAATCGGTGGATTTATTCAAGGCGCGACAGAATACGATTATACGATCTACCCGATGTTCATGGCTTCTGCAATACCAGCAGGACGCGTGACGGACGATGTCTTCGATCGGACCACTGAGATGTTAATTCAGCACCTCAAATCCGCCCCGCAACATGAAGGACTCCTCCTCGCGCTGCACGGCGCGATGGTCGTTGAGAGTTATCCCGATGGTGATGGTGAAGTCTTACGACGGCTCCGCGATGCCCTGGGTCGGGACTTCCCGATTGTTGTCACGCTTGACCAGCACACAAACGTCTCCGAGCAGATGGTCACAGAATCGACGGCACTCGTGATTTACAAAACCACACCGCACATCGATCAACGCCAACGCGGACTACAAGCAGCAGAATTGATGATGCGGATCCTCCGCGGAGAGGTTACACCGACGCAAGCACTTGCCAAACCATCGATGCTCCTCAATATTCGGTATCATGTCACCGACGTGCCGCCGATGGCGCCCATTCTCAACACCGCGAAGCAATTAGAAGAAGATCCGAATATCCTCGTCGCGAACGTCGCTGTGGGATATCCGTACGCTGATGTCCATGAAGCCGGTCCTGCCTTTGTTGTCGTCACCAATGACGACCCACAACTCGCTCAGACGGAAGCCGATCGGTTATCCGATATGTTGTGGGATGCCCGCGGACAACTCACGCTTGATCTTCCTGATGCCGCGCAGGCAGTCGAACAAGCCATCCAATCTGAAAGCCATCCCGTGATTCTTGTTGAGATGGGGGATAATATCGGTGGTGGCTCGCCGGGAGATGGCACCTTCATTTTAGCAGAGTTGGTCGAGCAGGAGGCATCCAGATTCGTCGTTGTTGTCTTTGACCCAGAGGCTGTTCAAAGTTGCATTCAGGCAGGTGTCGATGAGACGGTTTCCCTCGACGTCGGTGGAAAAGCGGACACTCTGCACGGCGATCCCGTCCCGATTCGCGGCACTGTCCGGCTCATCCACGATGGGAAGTTCATAGAGACACAGCCTCGACACGGCGGACAGAGATATCACGATCAAGGTTTGACAGCGGTCGTGGCAGTAGATGATTCTTTGGTTGTCCTGACGAGTCACCGGCAGACACCGTTTAGTCTCCAGCAGTTGTACAGTCTGGGTATCGATCCGACGGAGATGCAAATGATTGTCGTCAAAGCCGCGGTTGCCTACCGCGCCGCTTATGAACCCATCGCAGGGCAGATTATCGAGGTAGACACCCCCGGATTGACCGCAGTGAACCCGTTACATTTTGAATACCACAACATTCGCCGTCCGCTGTTCCCGCTGGATTGAGGCAATTTACGGAATTTCGTTGATTTTGCAAAGGATTTCTTATTATAATATTCACAGTGAATTTGATATATTAGCAATGCGATCAGATTCGTGGAGGAAACTATGGTATCTGCTGCTGCACGAACTCGCCTAACCCCTCTTAATCCGCGTATTGTTGTGGAGGTACGCTCACCTTCAACTGAGGCGGATGACCGAGGTGAAAAATTCGCACGTTATCGGCAGATTCCCGCCTTACAAGAATACATCCTGATTTCACAAGATAAAGTGCGCGTGGAGCACTATCTTCGTCAAGGAACGCAGTGGATTTCAACGGAATTCCGTAAACTTACTGATGTGTTACCACTTATTTCTATTGAGTGTGCACTCCCGCTCCGCGACATTTATAGGCGCGTCACATTTCAATTGTAGAAGGGGTTGCAACCGCGCCAGACTAAATAAGGAGGGAAAACCGTGGCATTTAACGATTTCAAGACAATCTCTGAAGTACAGGAGCAATTCAGAATTACGTACACTGAAGATGATTTTGTCGAAGCCGAGCCATCAAATCCTTCAGCGGAATTCCTGCGGGACTTTGAATTTACCCGGGAACACATTCATGTTTTTGCCTCTGAAGCAGCGCGGTGTGAGGCGATTATCTTCCCTATTCTGAAGGAGAGTTATCAAAACCTTCGGTTCTAAAACTCCCTTGCTTTAGCGGGGAGATACAGAACCGCTTTAGGGAATTAGACCAAACCTCTAAAAGTAAGTAAAAAACACTTGATATTTTTTGTAAATTGTGGTTTAATATTCTTACATGGTGGCGGTGGATACTACCTCCCGCTTGGGAGTGCCACCGCACCGTTTAGTAGCAGTATCACCATGTAAAGGAACACCATGTATACCACACTCTACAAACTCTTTCGTGCGCCACGCAATCGGAACTTAAAACGAAAGACGTGGATCGCACACACACTATGGAACTACTTTCTCGGGTGGCAACGCACGCGATATTCTCTTGGATTGTCGTACCTCTCCTACAAAGAGATGTCGCGAGCGTTCACGATACTGCGTAAATCACACCCCGAGATATTTGCACATTGGCGTGAGTTAGATTCGTGGGCAGCCCGCCAAGTGCTCAAACGTCTTGATGAAGGGTATCAACGGTTCTTTAAGAAAATCGCTAAGCGACCGCCAAAGTTCCGATCGTTTCGTAAGCCTTACTCGTTCACAATGGGTCCTTCTGGATACAAGTTTGCTTCCCCTGTCGCTGGTGATAAAGGATTCGGCATCTACAGTGACCGCGTGACGATCCTGGGGAAAACATACAGATTTAATCTCAGTCGTCCTATATTTGGCACTCTCAAAACTGTTACGATCAAAGAGGATACCCTTGGCGATTTTTACATGTCTGTTGTTACGGATCACCTTCAGTCGCATCTCAAGCCAATGACGGGTAATGCTGCGGGGTTTGATATGGGCGTGAAAACACTGTTGACGTGTTCGAATGGAAAACACTATCAATCGCCCCACTTTTACACCGAGTCTATTGATAAAGTGAGAACAGCGAATCGCAAACTTTCCACAAACCAGCGTGGAAGTAACAACCGAGAACGTGCGCGACACCACCATGCCCGTATGCACCGCAAGATTACAAGACAACGCGAAGATCACCACTGGAAACTTGCTCTTGAACTTGTGCGTCGGTTTGATGTGCTGTTCTTTGAAACGTTGAACCTTGAAGGTATGAAACGCCTTTGGGGACGAAAAGTGTCCGACATCGGATTCTACGCATTTTTGCAGAAACTCAAGTGGCAAGCAAAGAAACGTGGTAAACGTGTTGAATGCATCGATCAATGGCACCCTACAACTTCTGTGTGTCACATCTGTAAGACTCGTGTTTCTTTTGCATTGAGTGATAGAACATGGACGTGTGAACATTGTAAGACTCACCATGACCGCGATATGAACGCGGCTATTAACATTCTTAAGGTTGGGGCATCAACCTTTGGAGTAGAGAACGTTAGACTTGCTATCGCAAGCGGTTCTTGATGATACCAGAATCTCCCATGCTTTAGCAGGGAGAGTATGTCAAGACTCGACACTGACTGCCGATGAGATTGAAGAGGCTATGGTAGAAGGACTTGCGGTGGACCCGACCGGTCTTCTCGCTGTGAGTTGGGGAAAGATCAAGATGCAATAGATGCAAACGGATGCGTTTTTCAGACCTCTCGTCTAAGCCCGAGCAAGGGTTTTTGCGAATCAACGCTGAATGCGCGTGTGGCATTCAACGGGATGTTTTTCAATTCGTGTATAGAAACGCTTGCGCCACAAAAATCACGACGTTTTTGTGAACACACCGAGGGTCTCGTATACGTCATCACGGACATATCCAAGTTTCTCAGCCAAATGAATAGAAGCCGTGTTTTCAGAACTGGCGGACCAATGCGGATAAATGCCTCGCTCAATACAGTGCTCAAGCAATTTCGCCGCGACAGCTGTCGCAAATCCCATGTTGCGAAAGTCAAGATGTGTCTCAATCCCAATATGAATCCCTTCACGACATTGCATCAGTGAGACGGCATGACTTATAATGCGGCCCTCGATTGTTGCACAGAAGCCGATACCCCGTTCAGCAAAATCAACGAGTGTCCTAAAACCCGGGAAACTGGAAATCCCCTCATCTTTAAGTCGGTTCGCCAAGGAGATGTCAACGCGTTGAATATGCCAATCGCGAGGGATTCGTTTTTGGAGGTTCCGCAGATGTTTGAGATTGAGGGATTCCGATGAAAACGTAATGCCGGGTATCTGTTTGAGATGATGACCATGGACGTGAAGTATCAACTCACGCCATGCCGTTGAGATAGGAATAACCCACATCTCTGATAATTGCTGGACCAATTTTTGCGCGACCGGATGCTCCACATCACCACCGAGTATCGCCCACCCGGGATGCGTTAGTTGGGCAACCTGTGGATCTGTTTTTGAATCTGCAAGCGCGATACCGCTATGCCCCTCAAGAACGCTGTGAATGAAGATACGCTGGGGCGGATAATTGGCAAAGAGCGGAATCAAAACGCTTCGTTTATCTGGGTCAATTGATACAATGTTCATCGACGTGCCTTCACAAAAATATGTAAACAATTGTTCAGCGAACCGATCGCCTAACCTCGCCCCTGTCAATATCAAAATAATATGGATTTCTCGGATTAGAAGCGTTTTTGTGTGTGCAGCTAATCTTAGCCCCAGTGGGGCGAAATGTGTGTAGAACCGCGTCCATACCACATCTTAGCCCCAGCGGGGCGAAATGTGTATAGAACCGCGTTCCGATGACTGGTGATCCAACATGGCAAGACAGGCATCAAGCATATTTTCAACCTCTTCTCGTGTATCCTCACGCAACGGTCCTGAAAGTGCCGCACGATAGAGATTTATAGCTCGACTCGGCTCCCCTGCCTTTCCATAACACGATGCTGTGCTGATACGATGCAGTGCTCCCTCCAATTCGCGCCCCAGAGTATCAAGCATCGGTGCGATATGCTCCTCATAGGTAGCAGCAGACAACCAAAGTGGTTGTGCTGTCTCTTTCATGCCAATTTCCCAAAATACCTGTGCTTTGGAAAGAATTTCTGACTTTCGGAGCATCGTCTCTTTAAGTTTCTTCGTGTAAGGTTTAGTTTTTGCGATAGGCATGCGTTCACTTCCTCCAGCGATGATCCTATCATAATTTCTGGTCTAAATCAAAGGAAAATTATTGCATCTTTTTAGTCCCATAGGGTTCATTTACTTGGATATTTCTTTGGTCTGTTCATGAAATGTTTTTGTCAGAATCAGGATTTACAGGATTTTAGGATTTTCAGGAGAGTTGCGAATGGCACGCTTTACTCCAGCGGAGCAACATGTCTATAGCAAAGAATATCCCTTAATACCTTGCAAGCCGAAGAAAGTGCTATGTAGGCGATTTATCGTTTTCGATGGTTGTTATTGTCTGAATCGCGGATTATTGCGGATGATCCAGATGACGCGGATTTTAAGAATTGTCTCGATTAACTGTCTTTAGCCCCGTAGGGGCGGCATCTGTGTAGAGGAAGGTTCCACCCTTATTTTCAACCCCGTAGGGGTGACATCTGTATAAACGATCAAGGTTCACCGAAATTTCTAATGGACGAAATGCTTTAGGGTTGGTAGGAATCTGTGTCATCCCTGTAATCCACGAATCAGACAAGAAATGTCCGCAATCCTGCCAATCCTAAAATCCTGATTCAGACAATAAAAAATAAATTTGCATCCTTATGTTATATATGATATCATATAAATATCGTAAAATAAATTAAGTATATAGGTTGAATTGAACACCATACAACCCAATCGACAAACTTCATTGCTAACGGAAAACCGATCACTGATCGCTAACTACTGATAGTTGATGGCTATCTGAAAAACGTTACACTTTCCGCTAATTTATTTTTTTCCGTAACAGCGGATCACAGAAAAATGCCTCTGAACCCTTACGATCACTGGGTTCTCTAACCACAACCGAATTACACCAAATGTTACACTGGTGTAACATTTTTAAGGAGAATTCTCATGAAACTCGAAGAAAAACACAAAGAATTCGTCGTCAAATGTTTCGCACATTTTATGACATTAACCCAGATCGTTGACGCATTCATGGAAGAATTTGAAGCCGACCTGCCACCACCCGATATGTCAGAGGTGCCCACCTTCGAGGAGATGATGGCGCGGCCCCTCAGTGAAAAACAAGCCGAAGAACAACTTGAGAGCATCAACGAATTCATTGAGATATATAAAGAGGAGTACAAAGAAGAGTACGGAGATGAAGCCGATAAAAGGCTCAATGAAGACGCCCTCTCCGACTATGATGTTGCGCGCGGAGTAGATGTCCTTATATATTGTGAAAAGGTCGAAAACCAAGTACTCGCAAAGCATGAAAAGGAACTCCGAGAAAGTCTCTTCAATCGCTTCCGCCGTCTTGACATCGACCACCGTCAGTTTCCCGATAAATATAAGGCACTCTTTCACAATACTCGAAACGAATTCTGCGCGAATTACCGTATTCCCGACCTCGACGTTCCCCAAAACGTCGTCCGAGAATTAGAAACCCTTTACAGATTCCAGAAACAACGCATTTTTGGACAGAGTGGTTCAAAAGACGTTATGCAGCATGTAACCTTGGCACATCAAATCCTCAAGACCATTATCGCATGCAATGCCATCAACACGGAACAAGAAGTCGTCGATGTTACACCCCAAGACGTCAAAGCACTAAAAAAGGCACAAAAACCCACAACCGATTAACCGTTGATTACTGACCGCTGATAACTTCTTTGTAGGAGGGAACTCCGATTCCCGACTCTTAAATAGGACTTACGCAATCTTGATAGAAATAGCAGGTTTTTGAAGTTGTTGTCGGATATAATCATCGAGTAAACTTTCTTTGAGTTGATAAATCGTTTGACCAGCGGCTCGTGCGGCTCGCGTCAAACTCACCCAGACCCAGAAACAACACGCAATGTGATTGCGTTGGGCACGATGCTTCCGACACTGACACTCGCCAATCCCGGTTGTTTGCTTCAGTTCTCGGTGAAGTTGCTCAACCTTCCAACGCAGGCGACAGTTTTGCTGCGTCGCCTCGACATCGGATTGAGATAAATCGTTAGTGGCAATATATTCCGTGCGTCCGGAGTCAGACGCGAGCCGGAACAACTTCACTTCATGGCCTTTAGGAAACTTTTTGATATGCACGAGTTTGCCCGCAGTCGCTTCAGCAGGTGTCCATGTCAGCGTCTCAATGCGTTGGTAAGGCGTTTCTACCGAAGTGCTGACAAGGCGGTTGCGTTTCAGCGGAGCATAGTAGACTTTAGAAAGTGCCTCGATTGCCTTGATGACGCTCATTGAAGCATACCATGAATCTATCAATACCGTCCGAAAAGCGAGGCATTTGACGAAATGCGCATTTCGCAACATATCCAGAAGATGCTGCAACTTGGTTTTACCATCTCGGTCAACGTCATAAAGACGATAGTCTATGATCCAATAGGCATGCGTCTTTGGGTTGACGTAGACGCATGTGACGATACCGATACCTTCAACGACACGCTTTTCCGAACCGCTGTATTGTCTGCGGACGGGTTGGATCTGTTTGGCGTAGGGTTTTCCGACAACGGTATCGTCAAAAAGTAGGTATCCGTCTGGATCAAACTCTATATCGTTTTTCACCGAGCGCCACAGGTCGCCGGCAGAGATACGTTCTTCACGCAGCAGACGATTGAGCTGGTCATGACTCCACTTAGAGGTGTGATCCGCAAAATACGTCTGCGTGAAGTTATGGAAACTCGCTAACAGAAACTGACAGTAATCGGAAAATAACGGGTGCTTCTTTTCTGACACGGATAAGGTGTTCATAATACAAGAGTATAACACTTTTCTAAACTATTGCGTAAGTCCTATTAAAGTTTCCTTGATACGGGATTTAGGAGGTTTACTGACTGCCGATTGCTGATAGCTGATCGTCAACGGCTAATTTTCTATCAGGATTAAAAACATGTATTGCGTGGCAATTATTGTTTGTAGCATGACTGTAATATGTTCTTAAACCGCTTGACAGTGAAAGATCCAGGTGGTATCCTTATTTAAACAGGGTGCTAAATCTTGATGCTGTGGCTTGGAAGCAGAAATGAGACGCTTTGGAACGCAAGGTCCCGTTCATAGACGAGTTTGACGGTATCCCCAAGGAAGCAGTCAGAGGCTTTCTGCATTCACTCCGCCGTATCTATGTTTCAAACCCTATTTCTCGATGTCCATGTAGTATCGGTATTGTCGGTGTCAAGAGTATTACGCAGCTGAACTACGACAGATCGATCTCCCCGTTTAATATCCAAGACGAGTTCAATCTGCCGAACTTCACGCAAGAACAGGTACAGGAACTCCTTGGGCAATATACCGAAGAAGTGGGTCAAGCGTTTGTTCCAGAGGTTATTGAATCCATTCATAAGCAGACCGCTGGTCAACCTGTTCTCGTCAACCGATTTGCGCAGATTCTCACAGAGGCGTTGGATATTCCCAAAACCGAACCGATTACGATGTCACACTTTACAACGGCACACGCACAACTCCTTTATGTCGTCTTTGATCATCGCCAAGATCCGGAGCCGCGTGTAGAAGTGGAAACCTTCGACAATGTAACAATTCGGAGTTATGTCGTTCCTGTAGTTCAGGAACGACCTTCAGATGAAAGTCCCGGTGATGCTTGACATTCCTGGAGTCTGAAATGCCCTATTGTACCGTGTGTAAGATAGAAACAGATTATGAATACGATATAGCACTTTCCAACGGGGAGTTCCTTCATTATTCGTGTATCATCACGTTGCAAATGCGAAAACATGAGATTGAAACTGCCCTGCAGAGACAGAAGTCGCAACTCATTTTGTCGCTCTTTGCGTCAACTGAGGGTGCTAAACGAGACGTGATGCCAACGTCTGAGATTGAAGATTTATCCGTTCAACTCGTGAAGTTAAAATCGGTTTTAACCGCTCTTTATGACTATCTGCCGAGTTGGCCCCCAGATTGGGAGGAACGGAAACGACAAGTCCTTCGGCGGAACGGTTCGATCTGTTCACGTTGTGGAAAAGAAAAGAATGTCTATTTAGTACACGATATTCCAGTGTTTGAAGGTGGGACAAACGAGTTAGATAATCTTGTACTGATCTGCTCAGCATGTCATGCGAGTATCTACAAGGAAGGCGATACGTTTGGGGCTTTTACCGCAAAGGCATCGCAGTCAGAATTCTCAGAACAGGTTGACGAAATCCAATTCGCTATTGACAACAATCAGAGGATTCGGTTTGACTATAAGAAACCGAGTGATAGAAGGTGGATGACCCGCGTGGTTATACCGGAGCGGCTCCTGAATATTCCAAACAGTCGGGAGTCCGGTGAAACATTATGCGTTGAAGGGTTTTGCGAATTGCGAGAAGATACCCGCGTATTCGCACTTGAACGGATGCAAGGGTTAGAAGTAATTGAGGATTAATCAATCGAATTGAGATCCAAGGTTGTTTATATACTGTTTCGTTAGAGATTGAGGGGAATAATCAACATGTCAATCCTGCCCCGCAGCCGAGAGCAGATCGGAGATAATCTTTCCCTCGTTGATGGCGACCTGTTTTTCTCCAGACTTCAAATATTGAGAACGGAAAATACCGCGGGAATATTTAACTGGATCGTATCTCCTAACACGCTGACAATTATCCGGTAGAGAAACGCTATCTTCCTGAAAATCCTTGAATCCCGTAAATCCTGATTCTGACAATGGACAACCGATTCCTCTTACTGACCGCTGACGGCTGATTGCTGACGGCTAATATTCTGACCGCTATTCCTCCATCCGCGCATAACTCTCGCAGGCTTCATCCAGATCGGCAAGGACGTTCCCCTCCACCTCCAGGAACCGACCGTTCAACATCACGAATTGATGCGCTGCACCGGAGGCATGCCTCCGTAAGAAGAGATATTCACCAACAAACCTAATGCCTGCAGTGGACATTTCCGCTAAACCGTCATCAGAGATGAGAAACGTGTCCGTTGTGTTGGGCAACTGGAGCGTGAAACCTGTCCCTAAAACATCGGGATCTGTCCGAACCGTGAGGCCAGAAAGTGTCGGATATTCTTTAACTTTCGGTTTCATAGGATATAACAGTGTATTCATTACCATTGGCAATTCCCGATACCGTCGATAGATAATGCTGTCCGTCTCCAACGTTACCGAGAGGTCGCTCGTCTCCACTGCACCTATGAACAGATTACTACGGCGAGCGTCCTGCGTCCATGTGGACCCAGTATCAGTGCCGATATGCGAAGCACCACCTCGACCGAGACGAAAAACCTGTTCCAATGTGTGTGCCGCATCGCCGAGGACGAGATCGTGCAAGATGAAGTATTCGCCTTTCAGGAAAAAGACGGCGCGTTTATGGTGCGCGGTTGTCGTTTGATGCCACTTTTCGACACAATCGAAGGCGGGTGTTGTTATCCAGTGCGTATTGATCCTATCGGATGCGGATAGCGCAGTGTCAGGCACGCGGACGGAGCCTGTCGCCAATTGTCGTCCGTGCGCATATAACACGAAAGTTGACGTATCCACATTGCTCGGTTTTTTCGATGGGTCCGCATCGAAAAAGAGGTATTGTGCATCGGGTTCCCAACTATCCCGCATGACATAACAGCCGGTTTCAGGAAGCGCGTGCGAGGTGGTATCAGGATGCGGTAGATCCTCACGCCGAAAGTTACTATCAACGAGCGTGCAGAGTTCAACGGCATCGAAGTTCGGAGCCGGGAGAGGTCCAAGCGGCGGAAACGAGCAATCGGGTTGACGCAGATGGATACAGGTTTCCACCTGTTTTTCGAGAGAGGTCTGTATCTCTTCAAAGTAGCAGACACGCGCCGTCGGGTCTCCGTCAGCAAGAGAACCGTTCCGCTTCATAGATTCTCCGTGGACGGATAGGAATCTGACGAAATTAGAAATCGCCTCAACGTGGGCGCGTAGGGTCCGATCCTTGTGAAAGCCATCCGGATGGAAGAACGTATCGACTATCCATTTATAACGGCGAAGCGTGAGCATGCGAAGTTGTTCACTTCCTCGGAATTCGGGGAGAAGGTGCGCGGCAATACCCATCTCTGTTGTTGCTGTGATCGCCGGTGTCGGATGGATAGACAATCGGAGGAGGCACTCAAGATAGGTTTTCGCAGTGGTATAGGTATCGGATCTTTCTGTTAGCAGGATTGATTTATGTTCAACCTGTGAATTCAAAAAATCTCTCCGAAAGTCCGTATATGCGGATTTTGTGGCGGGTATATCCCCGGCAAAGAATGCAGTTTTCACGGTTTCCATTCCCGGAAAATCCAGATTTAGCGAATCAAAGAAGTCGTTATCGCTGAAGGGCAAATTGTATTGATGTTGAGGTGTTAGATTGCGTTTAAGAACGGTATTATAGGCAGTAACCGTAGATGCCAAAATCGGAAGATTTTGTTCATCCGCAAGCGAGAGAGCGACATCAATAGGTAGGGTGAGATGCGAATCTGTCGGTGCAGGAGCAACCTCCGCCAGCACCGCCGAAATCCTTCCGAAACCCGCAAGCCGCCAAAGTTCCGACTGAGGAAGTGACACAGAGATACTCCCCGCCAATGCCAGCGCGCTTCCGGCTTCAAGTCTTGGACGGGGTTCACCGTCTGGATAGGTGTAGAGATATTCGGCGTGCTCTAACAGGATACGGGCAAGCTCGCGGTACCCCAACGCAGTGAGCGGTTCATGCGCGGCGATTGCGATCCCTTCAACGATGCGTGTGGCAACCGCTTCTAACCGCCATGCAGGATATTGTGGTGTGAATTCGATCGGTGTCGCCTGGGCTTCTGAGAACGTGAAGAGTTCTTCAAAATCCGCTATCGGCTCAAGTTGTTCGATTGCGGGGAGTTCCCGTTTCGCGAGGGTCTGTGCGAAGCGTTGGATATGTTCAGTTTGGAGAGTGGTCCATTTTTCCAGTGGCATGTTTGTAATCCCTTCAAGTGAACGGTTCAACGTATAATAGCAGTATCGCGGGATTTGTCAAGAATCTTCTGTAGGAGCGACCTCCAAATTCCGACTGCCGATGCATAATCCTGCAAATCCTGTAAATCCTGATTCAGACAATGGACAACAAAAAAGGGACCGGTAAAACCAGTCCCTTTCGACGTGCGTTGAAGTTTGTGTTTTATGCGGATAGTCCTAAAACTGCGGCATCCTCGTCATCGTAATGCTCAAACATACTTACGAGACGGCTCAAAACGACCAAGTTCTTGATATGTTTGCCAACATGGATGACACCAATGCGTCCTTGTTTTCGGGTCGCACGTGCACGTGCTTCCATGAGAGCACCGAGTCCTGAACTGTCGATCATATTGACGTTCTCGAAGTTGATGAGGATACGTGGTTCGTCAGAAGTCTCTATTTGCGGAGCGATTGCCTCTCGTAATTCTAATGCGGAGGGTCCCACTAATTTTCCGTTGGGTTCCAAAATCGCTACGTTGCCTTGTCGACGAATTTGAGTTGACATTATTTTCTCCTTTTTCATTTACGAAAACATTGAAAGTGTATTTTACTTTTTTTACTTTATTGCACAATTTTAACGTTCAATTATTGAAGTGTTCGTTACTTTAGACGCATTTCCTCGAAAAAAGTTAGATTTTTTTTCATTTTTTTTTATGAATAACCCGTTTTATAGATAATTCTTCAACTTTATCAAAGATTCTGAGTCTAAAACCCCCGACTCCTGAAAATCCTAAAATCCCGTAAATCCTGATTCAGACAATGGAAAAAAGGACCGGTAAAAACCGGTCCCCATTTGACATGGCATAGATTTTTGAAATCTATGCGGATAATGCCGAAATTGCCGTATCCTCACTGTCGAAAAATTCAAACAGATGAATGAGGCGGGTAAGAACAATTACATTTCTGATGGGTCTGCCGAGATGGACGATCCCGATACGGCCATGCTTTTTCGTCGTAATGATATGTGCTTCTACAAGCACACCGAGACCGACACTGTCAATCTTATGGACGTTTTCGAGGTTGATAAGGACCCGTGGTTCGTCGTAAGTCTTTATATGTGGCACGATAGTCTTCCGTAATTCCGCTGCAGCGGAACCCACTATTCTTCCATTGGGTTCCACGATTGAGATGCCATCTTGATGGCGGATTTGGGTTGTCATGATTTTACCCTTTTTTTATGAAAACATTGGAATTGTCTGTTTTCTTGTTTTATGTTTTCTGAGCGATTTGAATATTTATTTCAAAGGTTCATTACTCAAGCAGATACCATCAGAAAAAACCATTTTTGAATCGGCGAACTATTTATTTAACCTTGAGCAAATTACGTGCCAATACTTCTAAGGAACCCGTATTTTTCCCAAAACGGTTGAAATTCCACAGGTGTTTTTCACCATAACGCGCCCAAAACACAGACAGCTACTGGGTTTATCGAAGGCTGTGGTAATATTCACATTTTTCCAAAAAATATGTCGCTGAGAGATGGCACTTGTCTGTTCCGATGCGAAACCGCAAAAATTGTGTGGTTCTTCACAAAAATTGCGCTGACGGCGTATAATAAAATCGTGGTTTGGTTTGAACACCTGTGAAAGCCAATTTTTTCACTGCTGACCGCTGATGGTTAATCGAAAAAAATAATTTGACAGAATCAGGCGATTGTGTGATAATGGCATATCTTTAGTTTTGTGCCGTGTATGGCGCTTCTTCAAAGAAAGGAAGGAAATTTTAACAATGGCAGTTACATTTCACCACGTTCATCTTCGCTGTGAAGATTTAGAAGGTGCAGTTCAGTATTACGAAGAGATGTTTGACGGAAAAGTCTCAGAAGTTGTTGATGTCCGCGGATTGAAGATCGTCCGAATGGACATTGGCGGAGAGCGGATCTTCCTCTCACCGAAATTAGGGGATATGGAAGTAGAAGACACCAGCGGAAATCCACGTTGGGGTGTCTACCAACTCGCTTTTACCGTAGAGGATTTGGATGCCGAGGTCGCGAGACTTCAAGAGAAGGGCGCAGAACTCGAAGATCTGAAACCCAATGGACTCATGATGGCGTTTTTCAAAGGACCCGACAACGTTCAAATTGAACTCATTGAGGCTTAATCGTTCGCCGAAATCGCTACCTCGCACCGTTCGTAAATAGGACTTGCGTCTAATTTTCTCAAAATCGAAGACGAGACCTAACAAGATGTTGGCATCTAACGCATCACTTTGACGGAACGCTCAGCGAGGGGACGAAAGTATGAAATTTAGCGAACTCTTCCACACAATTCAGGGAGAAGGGCAACTTATCGGTGTCCCCTCTGTTTTCTTCCGAACGAGTTATTGCAATCTGAGATGTGTTTGGTGTGATACACCTTACACATCTTGGACTCCCGAAAATCGGGATATTTCAGTCACCGAAAGCGTTGCCGCGATCACTCAATACGGCTGTAAGCATGTCGTTATCACCGGTGGAGAGCCGTTTATTCAACCAAAGGCGTTGATGGCACTCTGTGAGGCATTGGATAAGCGGGGACACCACATTACAATTGAAACGAACGCCACGCTCTTCGCAGCAGTCGCCGCGCATCTCATTTCCATGAGTCCTAAGTTGCGTAATTCCAATCCTCCAACAGACAACCGATTTTTCAAACGCCACGAGCGCGGACGCATCCGTCCCGACGTTATCCGCAAGTTTTTAGATAAATATCCGTGTCAAGTGAAGTTTGTCGTGGATACGCCTGAAGATTTAGCGGAGATCCAAGCGTTACAGATGGAAATCGATATTCCTGCCGAGACAATCCTTCTGATGCCGCAAGGGACAACACCCGTCGTGCTACAACAGAAACAGGAATGGTTGGTGGATCTCTGCAAAGAGAACGGGTATCGCTATTCCCCGCGTGTGCACGTGGATATATGGGGCGATAAACGAGGCGTCTAACTCCTTGTTTATTACTATTCCTCTGTAGGAGGGATCTCCAATCCCGAGTGTTTTTAAAGTCCTCCTGATAAGGGGGATTTAGGGGGTTTAATGAATTACGACATTCTACTAAAAGGTGGCACTGTCATTGACGCCGCACAGAACTTGAATGCAGCACGCGATGTCGCGATTACTGGTGGTGTTATCGCGGCGATTGAACAGGATATTCCCGAAGGCGCAGCGACACAGACCATCAATGTTAAGGATAAATTCGTGACACCAGGACTCGTTGATATCCACACGCATGTCTATTACGGTGTAACGACATGGGGCATCAGAGCCGACGGGGTTTGTCCGACAGCCGGAACCACCACCGTTGTCGATGCTGGTAGCCCAAGTTGGGTGACGTTTCCCGGTTTCCGTGAATTCATTGCTGAACCCGCGCAGACGAACATTCTCACCTATATCCACATCTCTGGGATCGGGCTTGTCTATGGACCTATCGGTGAAATGCACGATATCGCTTATGCCAACCCGGACCGCGTTGCGGAAACTTTACAAACACATCGGGATATGACCGTCGGGGTCAAGGTGCGTCAGGGTAAAATGCAGGTCGGCGACAACGGTGTTGAACCGCTGAAACTTGCCATTGAAGCCGCTGAACAGGCAGAAACACCCGTTATGTGTCATATCGGTGCGGGGGTGCCGCTTCCTGATATTTTGCGGTTACTACGTCCGGGCGATGTGATTACTCACTGTTTCCAAGGGAACGGTGACAATATTATTGACGAGAAAGGGAGAGTCATTCCTGAGGCGTGGAAGGCACGCGAGGATGGTATCATCTTCGATGTCGGACACGGTGCTGGCAGTTTCCGCTACGAAATCGCACAACGCGCCATGGAGCAAGGCTTCATCTCCGATGTTATCAGTACCGATCTTCACACAGGCAACATTAACGGACCCGTCTACGATTTACCGACTGTCCTGTCGAAGTTGATGCACCTCGGACTCTCGCTTGGGGATGTGATTGAGAAAGCGACTTTCAGTGCCGCAAAGGCGATCCAACGTGAGGAACAACTCGGTCATCTGAAAGTGGGAACTGTCGCGGATGTCGCCGTCTTTGAGGTACTCGACGGTGAGTTTGAATTCTTTGACACACACGGCACCAAGTTTATAGGCAATAAAAAATTAAAAGCGGCATTGACCATACGAGAAGGAAAAATCTAACCTCGTCTATTGAGAGCGTCTCTTTAATTGTAAACATATTTACGCTAAAAAATACTAACATGGTGAGTACGAACAAAAAACTAAGCGGCTGTTATAGACGGGTTCTGACTTTCTTGTTGGCGGTCGTGGCAGTCAGTCTAATCGCGGGAACCGTGGTTTACCAACGAGTCGGTGGTCCTGAAGGCGGACGCTATTGGATGGCAGAACGCGCGCTGAACGGTGTAGAAAAGCATCTTAAGTCGAAGAATCGTCCCGATGGTATCTCAGAAGATCAAGTCATTGCGGTCTTTGCGAACGTGCGTGAAGCCGCCGAACAACGGAAAGTCAATCTTACGGCACTTTATAGGGTGCTGAAATCGTATCAGACGGAGTTTCATAACGCAAGACCGTCGACCCCAGAGATACAAACCTTTCTTATAGAACTTGAGAAAACAATTCTTAAGGATGCCGTTAAAGAGTGATGTCCAGTCCGCTAATGGAATTTAAGAATCCCTAACTTTTAATTCAGCGATCATCTCTCGGATTTGAGTTGTGTGAACGTCGTCGCTCAGACCCGTATGAACAGTCTGCCTAAGTGCGCTTTGGTATCTCGCCTTGGGATCACCCCACGCTTCGAGGAGCGTCCTGCTTTCGGAAGTTTCAGGCTGCGCAACGGCACGTAAAACTTGATGTATAACCGAGAGGTAAAAGAGGAGATGATGACTATCAACACGTGCCGCGATCTCCGCAGGTGGACAGGTTTCACGATGTGAGGTAACCCACGCTGCATAAACATTGACGAGTTCTCGATGCAACAGCGAAACGAAGTTTGCCCCCTCTTGGTTTGCCCCGATACTATTGAAAAATTGGACCAGTCGCCGTTCCTGCCAATCCCAACCCACACTCGAAAAGTCGATGAGAAAAGGCGTTTCCTCAGAGATCACGATGTTGCGGCTTTGGTAATCGAGACTATCGAGTGTCGTCGGTGCCGTTTGGAGTCGGTTGGAAAGGACAGTCCATGCCTTGTTAAGGTGCGTCGTTTGTGATGAAGTTAGGGAGCTACAAAGATAGCCCAGGGTTTTTCTGCCTTGTTCAAGTGAATCTCGCAGGGTGGTGTCCAAATCGAAACGGAAGGCGTACGGTGTAAGACGTTCTGTGTTTTCTGCGAAAACGGTTTCGACCCGACAGAGTTCCATCAATGCGGTCTGCAAAATCGGTTTGAGAATAGAAGACGGTCTGCTTTGTGCCATAGCATCGAGCGTCGATTCGCCACACCATTCCAACAGTAGGACATGAGAGTCTTCCGATTTCCAAATAATTTTCGGGACCCGACATCCATTGCGGTGTAGTATTGACAGGACGGTGGATTCAATCTCACAAGGAGTGTAGCCGGCTTTAACGACCGGTGTGGTGATGTCGTGCTGTTTGAGCAAATAGCTCACAGGACCGAGCCTTAAACGGCAGACGTTGTGTTTCTGCTGACTGCCGTGCTGAATCGGTTCGAATTTCAGAGCGTCGATCTCTGTTTTGAAGTGAGCGGTGATCTGTGCGATGAGATGTTCCACCTGTGTCCTCCTGCTGTTTTATACCACAGAACCCATCCGGATTCTACAATTTTCTTGACATTCAGTTAAGGGGTGTGGTATAAAACTTGAAATTCAATCGTTTTTGTGGTAGAATATTTATGTTAATTCTGATGAAAAAAGTTCATCGGGAGTTACACAATCAATACTGGATACGACACACCTCTCGATTTGCACAGCGGGTTCTCTCGTGTTGGGAGTCTGATGCAGATATGAAAGAGGTGGACGCGAAAACCCAGTGGGGGTAATGTTGCCCTCGCAAACCGTAGGAGGTTTTTTTGGCAGTTACAATGAAAGAACTCCTTGAATGTGGAGTTCACTTCGGACACCAAACCCGTCGTTGGAATCCGAAGATGGCAGAGTACATCTTCGCCGAACGAAACGGGATTTATATTATTGATTTACAAAAGACGCTACGGATGCTCGAGACCGCCGTTGATTTCGTTGGAGAGGTTGCATCGAAGGGGGGTGGCGTGTTATTTGTCGGCACGAAACGGCAATCCCAAGAAGCCGTACGAGGCGAAGCTGTTCGATGTGGTATGTACCACGTAAATCATCGATGGCTTGGCGGTATGCTGACGAATTTTCAAACCATCCGTCGGAGTGTTAACCGGTTGGATAAATTAGACGCTGATGAAACCAACGGGGTTTTTGATCAGATGCCGAAAAAAGAAGTCATGCGTCTGCGCCGTGAGAAAGGTAAACTCGACAACAACCTGAACGGTGTCAGAGAGATGAAAAGACTCCCTGAAGTCGTTGTTGTTACCGACACGCGGAAAGAGCATACGGCTATCGCAGAAGCAAATAAACTCGGTATCCCGATTATCGCTATCGTTGATACGAACTGCGATCCTGATCCGATTGATTTACCGGTTCCGGGTAACGATGACGCTATCCGTTCGATTCGTCTCATCTGCTCCGTCCTATCCGATGCAGTCATTAATGGCAAAGGAGAGGCATTGGAAGGTGCAGAAACCGCAACGGATGCCGAACAGCCCGAAGCGGCTGTAGCGCAAGTCGATGCTATACTTGAAGAGGAAAGGCACGAGGAAGAAAGTGCCGCGATTCTGGATGAAGCGCAACTGTCCGCAGAGCCAGAGGCGATTGGCGATGGTGAACAGCGTCAGACACGGGCGCCACGTCAACGACGCAGAGGAAGACCACCTCGACGACAGTCTCAATAGAATTGGCTATCAGCCATCAGCCATCAGCAGTTAGCGATCAGCGATCAGCAAAATGGGAATCTTCGTTAAAGGATACCCTTTTAACTGACTGCTGAAAGGATTTTTGAAAAAAATCCGCCCTGATTGCTGATGGCTAAATAAAGGAGGATAAATGGCAATTACAGCAAAGCTTGTTAGCGACCTCCGTTCACGGACGGGGGCAGGTATTATGGACTGCAAAAAGGCGCTAACAGAAACAAACGGAAATATTGACGAAGCGATTCAGAAATTACGGGAGCAAGGATTGAGGGCTTCCGAAGTCAAAGGCAGTAGAGCGGCAGAAGAAGGGTTGATTGTTTCCTATATCCATCCAGGGAGCCGTGTCGGAACGTTAGTCGAACTCAATTGCGAAACGGATTTCGTCGCGCGAACGGAGCAATTCCAAAAGTTGGCGAAAGAGATCGCGATGCAGGTCGCAGCCGCGAAACCGAAATATATTAAATCGGAAGATGTGCCTGCCGAGGATCTTGAAGCAGAAAAAGCGATTCTGAAAACACAAGCTGAGCAGGAGGGTAAACCTGCCCATATCGCTGAACGGATTGTTGAGGGGCGGATCTCTAAATATTATACGGAGACCTGTCTCCTACAGCAACCCTATATTCGCGATTCAGACAAAACCATCGATACCCTCGTAAAGGACGCAATAGCCCAATTGGGTGAAAACATTGTCGTCAAACGCTTTGTGCTCTACGTCCTTGGCCAGTAAAGAGGGAACCGTACCCCTACAATCTTGATGTCAACCAGAATTGTAGCCTGTAAGCGAAGCTGAAGGGTTTTTGCTTGGGTGTTTCCTCTAGGTCCACGGAGATCACCCCGTGAATCTAAGACCCATCTAACCGAACTGCAAGGAATAATTAAAAGATGCAACAGCAAATTCTTCAACAGACTGAGTCCCGGATGAAGAAGACAGTCGAAGCAACGGCAACGAAATTGTCGCATGTACAAACGGGACGTGCGACACCTGCCCTTTTGGATCAGGTGAGTGTTACCTATTACGGTAGCAAAAGCCCGCTGAGTCAGGTCGGCACGATTACCACCCCTGAACCGAGACTGCTTGTCATTCAACCTTGGGACAAAACGCTAATTACAGAAATTGAGAAAGCGATCGCCCACTCAGATTTGGGGCTTTCAACGAACAATGACGGAAACGTCATCCGAATCCAAATTCCCGAACTCACATTGGAGCGCAGGACCGAGCTAACGAAGGTCGTGCGCAAACTCGCCGAAGAGGGTAAAGTCGCAATTCGGAATATCCGCCGCGATGCCAATGACGCCGTTAAAAAAGCCGAGGGTAGCGATTCTGGTGGCGGTGGTAAAAGTCGAGGGCGTGGGGGCGATAAGAAACGTGGGAAAGCAAGTGCAGATCCTGTGCAGCAGCTGACGGATCAGTACATCGACCAAATTAACGAGCTGACGGAAGCAAAAGAATCTGAATTATTAGAAACTTAGATTGCGGTTTTGGGGTTGTAAGATGTAACTTGTCAAGTCTCTATCGGTTATCGGTTAAATCACGGTTTTGTTAAACGAATACCTCTTAACCGAAAACTGAAAACTGACAATCATTCCTACTCATAACCTAAAGATGGTTAGACTTAACCGAAAAACACCGTGAAACATTGTCCTGCAAGCCTCTATAGGCTTGCACAAGGAACGGTGATCAGGTTTAATAGTAAAAAAAATGTTTTGGCGGAGAGCCTTGAGTGTGGTTGTGCTGGTGCCGTTAGTCCTCCTAATTATTTATAGGGGGGATTGGCTCTACCTGCTGCTTGTATCTGTCGCTGTGATAATGATGCAAGTCGAGTACTGTCGTTTAGCGCAGCACTTCACGGAAAAATTGAATCCAGTGATACCGGCGCTCTTGACAGGCGTGTTCTGTTTATTCGCGTATTTTTTGCCCACGCTTACACAGACAACCTCTGCCGCAACGGTCATCTTCAGTTACTTCACCCTCGTATTCATTTATGTTTTCGCAGAAAGTATTTTTAGGGCGAAGGTCGCCGGTGAATTGCTCGCTGTCACACTAAAACTCACCGGTATTTTAACAATCGGTTGGGCTTTAGGCTACCACCTCATCTTGCTCCGAAACGTTGAACCGATCGGCAGGCAGCTTATTTTCCTATTGGCTGGGATCGTTTGGTGTAGCGATACAGGTGCGTATCTCATCGGCAGAGCGTTTGGTAAACACAAACTCGGCACACCGGTCAGTCCACGTAAGACGATTGAGGGGACTATTGGAGGATTGGCTGTCGGCACTCTGACGAGTTTCCTACTGAGCACGATCCTTCTGCAAGACACACTCTCTTGGGGGAATGCCATCTTTATTGGACTCCTGCTCAGCGTTTTGGGGCAACTTGGAGATCTCAGTGCCTCTCTGATGAAGCGAACTGCCGGTGTTAAGGACTCCGGACAGGTTATCCCTGGGCACGGTGGGTTTATTGATAGATGTGACAGTCTAATTTTTAGCACGCCTGTGCTCTATTACTATCTGGAATTGACAGGACATTTGGGATAAATTTTTGTGGCGATGTCCCTAATTAGGATAAGGCGTAATAATGTGAGGTTGGTTAAAGAGAAAAAAGAATTGCGATACCGATCCCCGAACCCAGTTAAGAATTAACCAGAAACCGTTGCGTAATGTAATGGAGCAACGCCCAAGGGACCCATAGTTAAAAAAATGAAGCACATTGCCATACTCGGTAGCACGGGTTCTATTGGGAAGAACACCCTCAGCGTTGTTGAAACGCATGCTGACGAATTTAAGGTAGTCGGCCTCGCAGCGAATAGGGATGTTGACACCCTTGAACAACAGATTCGACGGTATCGTCCTGTGCTGGTAGCTTTAAATGAACCCACAGCAGCAGCACACCTCCGAGAACGGATCAGAGACCTCAACTGCACACAAGTGCTCGCTGGCACCGAGGGGCTTCAAGCCGTGGCGACGATGCCCCAAGCGTCCCAAGTCTTGGATGGAATGGGCGGCAGTGCAGGTCTACTACCGACGCTGGCAGCGATTAACGCCGGCAAAGACATCGCTTTCGTGAATAAAGAAGTAATGGTGATGGCGGGCCCCCTTGTGAATGCTGCTGTCCAAGCAAACGGCGTGAACTTGATACCAATAGATGGTGAAATGAGTGCCATTTTCCAATGCTTGGAGGGCGCGCGCGATCAGCAGGCAGATATCCATCGACTCCTGATTACCGCGTCAGGCGGACCGTTTCGAGAGGTACCGAAAGAGACACTCTATTCCGTCACACCGAAGCAAGCCCTCCGGCATCCAAATTGGAAGATGGGACAGAAAATCACAATCGACTCCGCGACAATGATGAACAAAGGGCTGGAGGTCATTGAGGCGAAGTGGTTGTTTGATATAGACCTTTCGAAAATCGACATCGTCGTCCATCCAGAGAGTATTGTCCATTCTATGGTGGAATGGACAGACGGCTCTACACTCGCACAACTGGGACCCACAGATATGCGTATTATGATCCAATACGCTTTAACTTATCCCCATAGACTTTCAACACCAGTGCCACGTTTGGATTTAATGGAGGCACGCACACTACACTTTGAACCGGTTGATTTTGAGAAATTTCCATGTCTCTCCCTGGCGTATACCGCCGCAGAAGTCGGTGGCACACTACCTGTCGTGCTCAGTAGCGCAGATGAAGTGGTCGTGGAGGCTTTTCTTGATACATGCATCGGATTTATGGATATTCCCGCTATCCTCGAGCGTGTGATGGATAAGCATGAGGTGATCACGGATCCAACACTCCCGGATATTCTTGAGGTTGACCGGTGGGCAAAATCAACAGCACGTTCAATAATAAAAAAATAACACACAATTTAATAAACTTTGTAGGGATAGGTCTTGTGCCTATCGAAAATAAAATAAGAGGAAATACACACCATGGAATTCTTTGTTGACCTGATTAGCTCCATAATTCCGTACATAAAAACGGCGTTTCTCGCGATTATTCCTCTCGGATTTATTATTTTTATTCACGAACTTGGTCATTTTTATGCCGCGAAACGGTGTGGTATTAAAGTGAACACCTTCTCCCTCGGCTTCGGTCCCAAGCTCGTTGGATTCCAGCGAGATGAAACGGATTATAGAATCTCATTATTGCCATTTGGTGGCTACGTTCAAATGGAGGGTGAGAATCCAAGTGAACAAACCGGGGCACAAGGTGAATTCGCGAGTGCTTCTATCGGCAATCGAGCATTTGTCGTTGCCGCGGGTCCCGCGGTGAATCTCTTATTTGGTGTGTTGATATATTGGCTCGTCTTCGCTACTGGAATTAACACGGATTCCGCTCGGTTGATCGGTGGATTGACAGGCTTACCACTCGGTGAAAAAGAAGCGATTCAGATCGGTTGGGTCGCTGATGATGGACCTGGCGCGATGGGTGGGCTAATCCCTGGCGATACTATTATTTCTGTCAATGGGGACCCAATCAGCCATTGGGCGATGTTCCAGACACGGGTTTTCACCAGTGCCAATAAACCGCTTGATCTCGTCGTGGAACGGGATGGCGAACGCAAGATCCTTTCTGTGATACCCGATGCGGAGCCGAGTGTCAGAGGAGATATAGGTATCATTCGGGTGAGCAGTAGAACCGAAACAGTCGTTAGTCACGTCGAAGAAGGAAGTCTTGCGGCACAAGCCGGGATCCAAGTCGGTGACGAAGTTGAGAGCATCAACGGCAAGAAACTCCACAACGTTCCGTATTTCGGGTATGGGGTCTGGCATGCTTCCGAAGACTGGCGTAATGAGAAATATCAGGCACTTTATCAAAGCATTAACGAAAATCAAGAAGCGTTGACGCTCGGTATTCGCCGCGATAATGAAACACTCACGCTTGAACTGCCGGTACGTTGGCATGTGAAAGCGAGTATCCAAGAGGATAGCATTGCGCAAAACGCTGGGATCCAAGATGGAGACATACTTGCGACGCTTAACGGCACATTAGTCAACAATGCAACACTCTATTCAGAACTCAGGACAATAGGAACCCGTGAATCGATCGAAGTCGGATTGATGCGAGACGGTAGCCTGAAGCAGATAGCACTCGCCGCGGATCCCCAAAGCCCAGAGGGAACCGATACTGAAGGAACGCTCTTCGGGTTGGCGTGGCAGACATCCCTCAGCGGAATGGAATTTGCCGCAAAAACGGCACCGTTGCCGGATTATGACATTTTTACAAGCTTCGGGAAAGGCGTTGAAGCGACATGGTTGACGTTCACAACTGTCGGCAGGACCCTGCAACAGTTGGTGGGCGGAGAGGTATCACCGAAGCATCTCGCCGGTCCAATCGGTATAGCGAACGCCACAAGTCGCATGTTTGACCGGGTCGGGTTGAGCAGTGTCCTCTTTTTTATTGGGTTTATTAGTATCAATCTTTGCATCGTCAATTTGTTGCCGATTCCGATCGCTGACGGCGGACAGTTGCTGTTTATGGCTGTTGAGAAGATCCGTGGCAGACCTATGCCTCGGAAAGCGCAAGAAATTGTTCAGCAGGTTTGTATTGTCCTCTTGATTGCGCTCTTTTTGTACATCACTTGGTTCGATGGTATGTCCCTGATTCACGATCTGCGGAATTAGTGAAATAGTTTTCAGTTTTCGGTGAAGAGGTTTTCGTTCGGAAGTAACCTCTCGTGTCTGATTATTGACAATCACTTCCTCTTACGGCGTAGGAAAATGGGACACCTCGTGAAGCATCGGATGCGAACTTTTTTGAATTGTTCATGTTCCCATTCCCGCTGGTATTAACCAGACACCATCGTGGAACATTGTACTGCAAGCCTCTATAGGCTTGCACAGGGAACGATGCCCGGATTTAGTAGTTAAAAAAATGGATAGAGATAGTCTGAAAAAAGATTATATAGAACTTGTGGCAAGTGTGAGGGAACACGTGGAAGAACAACTTCAACTCGGATTCATAGAATCAGAGCTAAGCGAACCTGAGCGGGAATCGCCCTACGCGAACCTCAATCTACCCGCGCTGGCTACCGATGCCGCAAGCTGCACCAAATGCCCGTTGCACGAAACACGGAATAGTGTCGTTTTTGGTGTCGGAAACACGGAAGCTGACCTTATGTTCATTGGTGAAGCACCGGGGGCTGATGAGGATCGGCAGGGTGAACCCTTTGTCGGCAGAGCCGGCCAATTGCTGACGCAAATCATTGAAGCAGGGATGAAACTCAAGCGTGAGGATGTCTACATCGCCAATGTCCTTAAGTGTCGTCCTCCCGGCAACAGAAACCCTGAACCCGATGAGGTCGAAACCTGTAGTCCTTATTTGGTGCGTCAGATAGAACTCATTCAGCCGAAGGTAATTGTAGCACTTGGAAGTTTTGCCGCACAGATGATGCTTGAGACGAAAATCGGGATTACAAAACTTCGTGGGGAGTTCCATCCGTGTAAAGTAGCAGGACTCCGCGTCCTCCCACATAAAAAACCGCCAGTAGTCATGCCGACGTATCACCCCGCATATCTGCTCAGAAATCCGAATGCCAAACGTGAGGTGTGGGAAGATGTTAAAATGGTGCTTGCACACTTAGCCGAATAGCCATCAGCAATCAATGGAATAGTTATTAGTTGTCAGCATGTTTCGCAGTGAAAACAGTTGCAGGGGAAACCGGTCTTGTGCCTGCCCGAATGCAGTCGTACATATCCTGTTTCTAACAATTAAATATGACCACTAATCCTTACATCCCGCAGTAGTTTTCAGTAATTTCAAGCAATTCCTTCTTGAACCCCGTAGGGGTGAAATCTGTGTAGAGGAACGATGCCCAGATTCAATAGTTTAAAATATGCAAACATTGCTTTTCCGCTATCGGTTGATCGAGTGTTCACCTATGGTGTGCCGCCGCAGATGGATGCAACTTTACAACTCGGAACCCGGGTGTTAGCCCCTTTTCGGGGAACATCCCAGGAAGGAGTTGTCGTTGAACGACTCAATGAGACCGATCTGGCTCCCGGTATTATCAAAAATATTTCCAGTTGCCTTGAAGAAACGCCGACCTTCTCTACTGACTTGCTTGCTCTTACCAAATGGATGGCGGAATATTATGTCTGCTCGTGGGGTATCTCGCTCTTTTGTGCTGTGCCGGCTGCCGTGCGAACGCGGAGAGAACAGAAGGTACGACTCTTACCAGAAGCACCTGCCCCGCGAGGGAAGATACAAAAGGAACTCGTCGCACTCTTGGAAGCAGAAGGTGAGTTATCTCTCAATCAACTCGCCCGTCGTGTTGGTATAAGTTACCAGAACCTTCGCCCGAAGATTACCACGCTACAAGAAAAAGGGATCGTTAGCCTTGATATCACCCATAAACCGAAAGCCAACACGCTGTTGACCTCTGTAGCAACTTTAGCGTTACCGCCAGCTGAGATTAAGGCGGAAATTGATCAACTCAGGGGTGAGGCGGACGGTTCCGAGAATTCATCTGGTCGGCGACCGGGCAGGCGTCGGTACGTTGCAGCGGCAAAGCATGCCGAAATTCTGCAACTCCTGCTCGATGAAGGTGCTCCTTTAGCGACAGCCGACCTAACGAAACGCGTGAACGCCGGCATCTCCCTGCTCCGCACACTTGAAAGACGTGGTTTTCTGCATATCACACGGGCACAAGCTATTCGTAACCCTCTGAGTTCTGAACCGATCGCGGCAACACAGCCACTTCACTTGAACCCCGCACAATCAATTGCGTTCTCGGAGATCCACAATATACTTGCATCACACACTACGGAGGCATCATCCACCCCTGCTACTGAACGTTCACCCACCTTTCTGCTCCACGGTGTAACGGGAAGCGGAAAAACCGAGGTCTACATGCAAGCGATGACAGAAGTCCTTGAAAACGGGAAATCTGTTATCGTGTTAGTACCGGAAATATCGCTCACACCTCAGGCGGCATCTCGGTTCGTTGGACGGTTCGGGGAACGGGTGGCGTTGCTGCATAGCCGATTGAGCGATGGGGAACGCTATGATCAGTGGTATCGAATCCAAAAGGGTGAAGCGGATATCGTGATTGGACCGCGTTCTGCTGTCTTTGCCCCAGTGAAAGAACTCGGTATGCTGATTATAGACGAAGAACATTCGGATTCTTATAAGTCGGATACCATCCCGCGTTACCACGCACGGGATGTCGCACAAAAGCGGGGTGAACTCGCAAACTGCCCTGTTCTACTTGGAAGTGCAACCCCTTCCCTTGAGAGTTTTCATCGTGCGAAAAATGGGAGTTATCGGCTTCTCAGTTTGCCGGACCGCGTTCTTGATAGAAAAATGCCCGATGTCCATATTGTCGATATGCGAACTGAATTGAAAAAGGGCAACCGGACGATCTTCTCTGATATCCTCCGAAGTTCGATTGAAGAACGCTTGGAAAGACAAGAGCAAATTATACTGTTTCTCAACAGACGTGGGCATTCCACCCATGTGTTTTGCCGAACTTGTGGTTATGTTGAACGCTGCGAAAATTGCTCTATCTCGTTGACTTTCCACTTTGAGACGAAACGGCTCGTTTGCCACCATTGTGGTGATAAACGTCCCACACATCCTACCTGTCCACAGTGTGGCAGTCCTGCTATTCGCTATTTTGGATTGGGAACAGAGGCAGTTGAACAAGAAGTGCGGAAAGCGTTCCCCCAGGCACGTGTCAGCAGGTTCGATGCCGATTCAACGACACGGAAGAACGCACATCAGCAGATATTGGGGACATTTGAACAGCAGGAGATTGATATTCTGATAGGTACACAGATGGTCTCAAAGGGGTTGGACTTCCCGAATGTTACACTTGTTGGGGTTATCGCCGCAGATACGAGTTTGAACCTACCGGACTTCCGGGCGAGTGAACAGACGTTTAGTCTGTTGACACAGGTCGCTGGACGTTCAGGACGCGCTGAACTTGAGGGAAAGGTCGTCATTCAGACCTATATGCCTGAGCATTACTGTATTTCCGCTGCACAGAAGCACGATTATCTCGGTTTCTATGCGCAGGAGGTGGAAGCACGCGGAGCGTTACGATACCCGCCTTTCTCGCATGTCGGGACACTTCTGCTCCGTGGCAAGGACGAAAAACAGGTTGAAGAAGCGGCTTACGCTGTCCAAGACCAGCTCCAGATTTGGCTGACAGATCAAGCACCTACCGCTCAAGTTTCCGATGTTGAAGAGACCGCGGTGGACATCCTTGGTCCCGCGCCGGCACCCCTCTCAAAGATTGAAGGGAAATTTCGGTGGCATTTTTTACTTCGAAGCAACTCCGTTGAGAGAATCAGCCAGCTCCTTAAGCACTTAACTGACGAACCACCCGTCGCTATTAAATCGAATACTATTGAATTTGTGATTGACATTGATCCCACGAACATCCTATAGACATGTCACCCCTACGGGGTTTTAAAATCATGGGCTTTTGCCCACTATCTCCATTGTCCTTGCGAGTTTTAGTCTAACGGATGTCCGACGCTAAAAAGGCACGTAGAATTCACCAAGAACCTGCCCGTAATGTAATGGAGGGCAGTCCAGGAGTAATTAATTAAAAATGGGTAACCGGATATTTGACAAACTTTCTGATACTGACTTACTTGCCAGTAGCCCGATTCTGGTTTTTGCGGCGGATCCGCTCGCATCTGCCGGAATTAAAGGGCTTGGACAAGTACAACACCCGAAACCGCACTACCGAACACATGCAGAGTTTTTACAACTCCAACGCGACCTCGTTGCAGATGGCAACTTAGATGGGCTTTTGATGACACCCGCCGATGCAGAAACCCTGGCACTTGAAGAAAACCTGTTTGAAAATACACCGATTACGCCGATCGTCCGGATGAACTCAGAGACGGCTATCTGGAATCCGAGGTTTGGTGTCTATACCTCACAGCCGTCAATGCCGTTTCAGACGGTGTTTCCAGAGGATATGCAACGCTATTGTGAAGCGCTCATCGGTCCCGCACTGGAATGTCGAGTCAATCTTGGATTGTATTCCATTACGCTCAATAACGACCCGATTGCTGATGAACGTATGTTACAGGCGTATGTGCAGTTCGCACACGTCGTCGGTGAAATCGAGGGATTCGATCATCTCTTAGAGGTATTTTTACCGAACGTGAAACTACCCGGGATGGATGAGGAGAAGCGTGGCATGTATGTCGCCGATTCTATCGTCCGAACGATGAGTTATCTCCGAAAACACCAGCGCCCGCGCTTTATCAAGACGGCATATACGACCGCCGATATTTGGAACGAGTTGTGCCAATTCGACACGACGCTGGTTATCGGGGCATTGGGAGGTCCGCGTCAGAATGCGCGTAGTACGTTTGCACTTGCGGATAATGTCGTCAGTAACGGTGGACGTGCTATTCTCTTCGGACGCACGATCTTCGGTGAAGAGGAACCGATAAGCTTTGTCCAGTGCCTGCGGCGCGTCCTTGATGGTGAGGACGATCCACAGAATGCCCATGCAGAGTACCAGAAGTTGTTGCGCGGTTCCCGAACAGGTTAGCGCAATCCGCTTTATGGCAATCGCTCTTCTGAAAACTGTTTTCACTACGAAGTATGATGACAAATAAAAAGCGGGTCCTCTTGCTCCTTCCAACACGCACGTATCGAGCGACGGACTTCCTCGAAGCTGCCCTGAAGTTGAATGTGGAGGTGGTTGTCGCGTCAGAGGAAACAGCGACAACAGCAGACCTGTCGCCCCGACACACGCTCGTGCTCGATTTCAGCGCGCCAACTGCGGCGACACAGACAATCGTTGCATTCGCCGAAACCTATCCGATTGCGGCAATCGTCGGCGTTGACGATGATACGACACTGCTGGCAACGGCGGCATCAGAAGCGTTAGGACTCCCCCACAATCCCGTTGCTTCCGCAAAAGCGACACGGAACAAGTATCTCTTGCGGCACGCATTGGCAACAAACGGAGTCTCGACACCTGCCTACCAACGCTTTTCTATCGAAGACAATCCTGCTGAGATCATAGGGGTTGGGTTACCTAACCCCTACAGGCCAGATACACAAATTGACTTTCCATGTGTTATCAAACCGCTCTCTCTTTCTGCGAGCCGCGGTGTTATCAGGGCAGACACCCCCACTGAATTCATTGAAGCCTTCCAGCGGACAACGAAACTCCTTCGGACCTTACAAAAATCCGACGATCCTCCTCCACAATATCTACTCGTTGAGGACTACATCCCGGGAATAGAAGTGGCACTGGAGGGTATCCTGTTAGACGGTGAACTGAAGACACTCGCGCTTTTCGATAAACCCGATCCGTTGGAAGGTCCCTTTTTTGAAGAGACCCTCTATGTTACACCGTCCCGTTTGTCGGTGGATGTCCAAGAGACGTTGCATCGTGCGACTGCAGAAGCCGCCGATGCTTTGGGGTTAAGACATGGACCGATCCACGCTGAACTGCGCTATAACGACAAAGGCGCGCACCTTATCGAAATTGCGGCTCGGACGATTGGCGGACTCTGTGCTCGGACGCTACGGTTCGGAACGGGAATGTCGCTTGAGGAACTCGTTCTCCGACATGCCATTGGGCAACAGGTGGAAGCGTTGCAACGTGAAAAGCAGGCAGCGGGTGTGATGATGATCCCTGTCCCGAAGGCAGGTATCTTGGGCGAGGTGCGCGGCAAAACAGCGGCGCATTGCGTAGACGGAATTGTGGAGGTCAACATCACAATTCCGATTGGTGGCGAGGTGGTCCCGCTGCCGGAGGGAGCACGGTATCTCGGTTTCATTTTCGCTCGTGCTGAAACACCAGAGGCGGTGGAAGCGGCATTACGTGAAGCGCACCGACAGTTGGAATTTGTAATTTTGGCATAGGTTAATAGCCGTCAACAATCAACAATCAGCAATCAGTTAAAAGAGGTTTTGATAACCGTAACACCTCTTTACTGATAGCCACAAGCCATATAGTATGTTTACGAAGTTATACACGATAACACTCATTCTTATGACGCTCTGTTTATGGACGGCACAAGCAGAGACGGATAAACCCTTTTTTACTGAGGTGACCGCTGTGCTCGGCTTCTCTGAAGTCCAAACGCCTTGGCAAGCAGGGACGCACGCCTTGCCGGAAGTCATCGGGAGTGGGGTCGCGCTCTTTGATTACGATAACGACGACGCTCTCGATGTCCTGCACGTCCGATTTCCGCCACCCGATGTAGGAACATCCCTTGTGGATGCCTCCGCACAGAATCGGCTTTTTCGACAACAGACCGATGGAACGTTTGTTGACGTTACGGAAGCCGCTGGCATCGGACATGAAGGCTACGGACAAGGCGTCGCAATCGGCGATGTGGACAATGACGGTGATGCGGATGTCTATGTGACGAACTACGGGACTGATGTGTTCTACCGGAACAACGGCGACGGTACATTTGCTTTACAAGAGGCAGGGCTTTCGAACGAAGCGTGGGGAACATCTGCAACCTTCGGCGATTATGACAGGGACGGATACCTTGATCTCTATGTCGCAAACTACGTTCAGTTCGATCCAGAGGCGGTGTGTCGCGGAAAACATGGTGCTCCGGATTACTGTAATCCACAGGCTTTTGAACCCGCTGCGGATCGGTTGTTCCGAAACAACGGTGATGGCACATTTACAGATATATCGCAACAGGCTGGAATCGCTGCAATGCCGGGCAGAGGACTCGGCGTTGTGTGTCTCGACCTGACAGGCGACGGTTGGGCGGATTTTTACGTCGCCAACGATGGCGAAGCCAACCAACTCTATGTGAACCAGAAGGATGGCACTTTTGCTGAGGAAGCTATATTGTACGGGCTGGCGTTTAATGCCTATGGTCAACCGGAGGGGAGTATGGGGATCGCCGTCGGTGATGTCAACGGTGATACCCGCCCAGACCTGTTTGTAACACACTTGTCTGGTGAGACAAATACATTTTATACAGCTTCTAACTTCTCTATATTCGTTGATATGACGGAGATGGCGGGGTTTGCTGGGCGAGATCTACCCTTTACAGGATTTGGGTGCGGTTTCGTGGATTTCGACAATGATGCCGATCTGGACATCGCACTCGTCAACGGTCGGGTGAAGCGCGGTGCTGTTCTTGAGGGTGCGAACACAGGTGAATTCTGGAATTTCTATGCTGAACCGAATCTTCTCTTTCAAAATTCTCGGACAGGGTTTGTAGGAGCGAACTCCGATTCCCGACACCGTATCGCTTTCACCGATGTAAGTTCGCGAGCGCCCGATTTCACGGAACGGATTGAAGTGAGCCGCGGAGTGGCTTTCGGTGATGTCGATAGAGATGGCGATATTGATATGGTGGTGAGCGGTCTCAACAATCGGCTCCGCTTTTTCCGAAACGATGCTCCGCCACCACAACACTATTGGCTTTCTGTACAGGCGATTGCTCATGGGCGTGATGCGCTTGGCGCACGGGTAACACTTCAGGCTTCACCACACACATTAACGGGTTACGTTCTATCGGGGACGAGTTATCTCAGCAGTAGTGAACCGAGCGTGCATTTTGGATTGGGAACAATCGATACAATCCAGATGATTGAGGTCCATTGGCAAGATGGAAGTCGTGAAAAGTTTCCAAGCACAACGACCAATCAACGTGTGAAGCTTTATCAAGGGAAGGGGGTGTCTTTTTGAAGCAATTGTTTTTTAATTATTCCTTGCGGTTCGATCAGATGTTTTTTGCTAATGGCGTTTTTCGACGTAAATCCGCCTTCCACTTCGTTACAGGCTGCGTTTCCGTTACAATACCATTAAAGTATCCAATTAGACAGGGTATAAGTTTCCTTAAAACGCTTCTCTTTTTTCTTTTCATACTGGTCAGTGCCCCTATTTTTGCGGTTGGTGAAATTAGCAGTCAGTTAAAGAGAGTCGTCACAGATGAGAAACTTCTGGTTACTGACAACCGACAACTGAAAGGATTTTTTGAAAAAAAATCCGTACTGACGACTATTCCGGAACCTGCGGATCTTGACTTGGTTGAAGAAAAACCGCTTATAGAGGCGATTGAAACTGCGCAGGACAAGGTTCGGCATTCGCCTGACACTGCTGATGTTTGGGGACAATTGGGGCATGTCTATCTCAGCCACGGTTGGGAGATCCCAGCGATACCGTGTTATCACCGTGCCAGTCAACTCGCCCCGAAGGAATTCCGATGGTCCTACTTACTCGGAAGACTGAAAAAGCAGCACCAGCCCGAGGCAGCGGTTGAACATCTCACCGGCGCGCTCGCTTTGCACCCAACATACGTGCCTGCACATCTTTATCTCGCTTCCGCGCTCCGCATTTTAGGACGGCTTGATGAAGCCCGGCACCATTTGGAGCGAGCGAAGCAACTCCAACCTGATAATCCATTTTCTGAACTCTGGCTCGGTGAAATCGCGCTTATGCAACAGCAGGTGAAACTCGCTCGGACACATTTAGAGAAGGCACTCCGCTTGAACCCAGGACAAAGTGAAGCGCACGCACTGATGGCGCAAGTCGCTATTGCCTTGGGAGACCCGCAAACAGCGAAACAGCACGCACAGGCATCGCGCCATCCGAGCGAATACGGTGAGCTACCGGATCCCGTCTGGTGGGAAGTCTTGGAAGCCGGTGTTACTGCTCCGCTGTATGCAGAACGCGGTAGGCGTTATATGTCAACTGGAGACTATGCCCGTGCTGTTGCTGAATTTGAGCCGCTTATCTCAGACGGACAGAAAGATATAAAGGTCTGGTTCGACTATGGCGTTTCACTCCTCTATACGGGGAGCCGACACAAGGAAGCCTTAGCAGTATTAGAACACCTACTGTCGCTACTCGACAAGGATATTGAGGTACAGAAGGAGAGAAGTGCAGAGGAGATAGCCTACTTGAAAGCGCAGGCTTATAACTATATGGGACAGATCTATTATGAAACCGGACAGATCACAGCAGCGATTCGTGCCTGTCGAATGGCACTTCAGTTTAAAAAAAATAACACAGATGGCAAATCCCACGAACAGTTGAACCCTTCAAATTACGACACTTTTTTCTCAAATGTACATGCGAATCTTGCGACAGTATATGAGAACACAGGGGAACTTGGAGAGGCAATTCGGCACTATCAGGCGTCACTTGAACTCGTGCCATCTCAACTGGCTGTGCATCGTGATCTTGCGGGTGCCTATTGGAAAAAACAACGCTATATAGCAGCCGAGCCACACTACAAACATGTCATCACCCACGACGCAACGGATGTCCAAGCGATTTATAGACTCGGTTTAATTTCTCTGATGCAGGAGGACTATCTCGAAGCCGTCCCACGCTTTAAGAAGGTTATCGCCATTGAGACGACACACGTTCGTGCTTATGGGGCATTGGGTGTTGCTTATCAGGAACTTGGAAATATTCCAGAAGCGATCGGTATCTTTGAACGGATTTTAGAATTAGAACCGGGAAATAAGGTTGCGTTAGACAAACTCAGGGAGCTGCATGAATTAAAGTAGCGGTGTCGATATGTGTGAGGCGTGGGGATGTCAGCGGGAAGGTTACTTATAGACGCACTGCGGTTTTATTATACCCCAGTACGTCTATGAGCATTGAAAAAAGGGAGGCTCTTACCTAAAATGGTTCGTTGCCTTAAGATGCCCCCAGGTTGTACCGAGTTTTCCTTCGGGATCGACTGCTAAGTATGCCTGGAATCCCTCCATCAACACCTCAATGTCTTCTTGTTCGAGTGCTGAGTGGAAAATAGCGACTTCATCCATCGCCCCTGGAAAGAAGTTGCCGTTTGGGTCCCAGACGCCGCATCCACCGATGTTGACGTTAAAGGCAGATGTACCATGGTTCGCCCAGCCACCTTTTTTCTCGACGTATTCGCCATCAATGTAGGTATGAACGTATTCCGTCGTAGCGACACAGCCGACGTGATGCCATTTACCATCATCGTGTTTGTATTCCCAAGGTTTCTGTGTCCCGCCAGCGGTAGGTGTCCAGAGATTAACAGAATTTGGGTTAATAAACCCGAATTCAGGTGCGTCGTTCTGTCCGACAAGTCCCGTACGGTTGGCGTTGACATCACCGGTCTGCACCCAAGTAATGATGGTGAACTCTTCGAGGTTGTCGAGAAGTTTCTGCCCTGTTTTGACGCAGCTGGCTTTCCCATCGAATTTAAGTGCCGTGCCGAACTTGCCCTTTACCCATTCAGGGGATTTCTCTAAGTCTGCGTCGTTCCCTTCACCAGAGAGATCCGCTGCGACAGCCCCTTTACCTTCATCGAATAACCAGATACCGACAGCTGTTTCGAGATCGATCTCGGCGGTGCTCACATGAACAGCCATGAGGCTGAAACACACCGCGCCGAGGGTTAATAACACCTTTTTCATGGTTACTTCCTCCCAATATTTGACGTGAGCATGCTTAAATGCACATCTACAATGTTGAAATTCATTTTTAAGTTACAATTATGATACCCTATACAGTATGAAGTTGCAAGAGGAAATGAGGCGGTGGGTGTAGGAAGCGTTCAGCTTGTAGATTGGGGAGTGCGTAGACGCGCGTGGATTTTTCTCCACGCGCGTCTATAGGTGTTAGAAAAGGATGTGATTATTGCCTGAGATGATGTGTTGACTTAATATGCCCCCAGGTTGTACCGAGTTTATCTTTAGGGTCAACAGCTAAATAATTTACATAGCCTTTGTCCATCAGATCCTGAATATCTTCCTGTTCCAATGCCGAATGGAAAATCATGACTTCGTCCATTAGACCTGGGAAAAAGTTTCCACCTGGATCCCAAACACCGCATCCACCGATGTTGACGTCAAAGGGAGCGGCACCGTGATTCGCCCACTTCCCCTTCTGCTCGACGTATTCACCATCGATATACGTATGGACATAGTCCTGCGTAGCGACACATCCGACGTGATGCCATTTACCATCACCATGTTTGTGTTTCCAAGGATTATTGGTCAGACCTGCTGAGGGGGTCCAGAGGCTCAGCTCATTCGTCGTAATAAAGCCGAATTCAGGGGCATTGTTCTGTCCGACGAGTCCCGTCCGAGCGGGTGGAGCGGACGTGCTTTGTATCCATGAAAGAATAGTGAATTCTTCGAGTGCCTCAAGAAGTTTCGCGCCAGTCTTGACACATCCGGCTTTCCCATCAAATTCGAGTGCTTTGCCGAATTTGCCATCCACCCATTTGGATTTGACGACTTCACCATCGTTTCCTTCACCGGATATGTCTTCAACGACACCGCCTTTGCCTTCATCAAAGAGCCAGATACCGACCGCAGTCTCAAAATCAATCTCAGCGGTGCTAATATGAACAGCGATGAGGCTGAAACACACCACACCGAGCGTTAATAATACTTTTTTCATAGTTTTCCCTTCTTACGTTTACCGCGGACGTGCTTGAAACACACGCCTACGGGATTGAAATTCATTCTTATACTCTTAAATTATAATAGCGTATATAACACGAAATTGCAACAAAAAACCTGATTCAGCTACACCGCCGAAGGGTGCAGGATTGCTTCGTCGATTCGATGATACTTGTAGCGTTCGTTGGGGGCAAACACGATCTCCAATTCACGCTGGGCACTCATTGCGGAGTCTGATGCGTGCACGACGTTATGCGTAATATTAATTGAAAAATCGCCTCGTATACTCCCGGGTTGTGATTTCTTTGGATCGGTTTCCCCATTAATAATGCGGACTAATTCTATTGCACCCCGTCCCTCAATGGCTAAGGCGACAATCGGTGCTGATGTTATGAATTCGATAAGTACATCGTAAAAGGGTTTTCCTTGATGGACAGTGTAAAGTTCTTCTGCTGTGTCGCGCGGCAGCTGCAACAATTTCATTCCAACGATCTTGAGTCCTTTGCGTTCATAGCGAGCAATAACTTCACCGATAAGCCCACGTTGAACACCGTCCGGTTTGATGAGAACCAGTGTCTGTTCTGTTTCCATAGTCCCTCCATTTTTACCTTCGTGCGCATATACAGCGCAGTTGTATTAATAAGCATTCGGGCTTGACATCAAGCCACTTTAAGTATACCATATTTTTCACGGTGTTTGCCAATTTTATTTTCCCGAAATCGATCCAGCAGAGGTGGTTATGTACGATAAACTCGGAGAGGTATTACTGAAGACAGAAGAACGGATGGAGGTCGGTGTCATTACTGCACCGGATGCCTCCCATGCCGAAAAGATGAAACAATTCCTTGGACATAAGCCGGGTAACTATAAGTGGCATATTGAGCGGTGCGTTACAGAAGTGCTTGATGCCTTAGAAACCCGTTTCTATGTCGGCAAACTTGACGGAGATGTGATTAGCAACATCATGACGGTCGAGTACGAAGGGGTCGGTATTTTAGGGCACGTTTTCACACTCCCGCAGCAGCGCAGGAAGGGTGCCGCGAAAGGCGTGATGGCGTATCAGATGGAGGATTTTCGACAACGGTCCGGCAGCGCACTCTATCTCGGTACGGGGTACAATAGCCATCCGTATTACATCTATCACAGTTTCGGATTTGAGAGTGTATTTCCAGAATCAGGTTTTATGAAGTATCATGTCGATGAAGACTTCGAGGAACGCTACTTCGCGCCTGCACCTGCACATCCGAAACCCGTGGAATGGCACGATTGGCCGAAAGTCACGGCGTTATCAGGCATTGTCGGATGGGACACACTACGGAGTCTTAAATGGGCGGTTTACGGTCCCACGAATTTCGAAGGGGGTTTCCTCAGTTTCAAACACGATCTGGAAACTGAAGATGCTTACGCTGATGCGAAGTTACTCATTTCAACGGGTGGCGCGGTTGTCGGATGGGCAACCATCGGTCGCGATACGCGCTGGCATCCGGCGACTGCGGTATTGGATCTCTTCTTTCATCCGAATTTTGCAGACGCTGTTCCTGCGTTGCTCTCTGCGGTTGCGTTTCCTGCGTCAAAGGTTCAGTGTTATGTTGACAGCGGTGCTGAGAAAAAGGCGGAAGTTTTGGAAACCGCTGGATTTACCTGTGAAGGTCGGTTCAAAGATCAATTCACGTATGGTGGACAGCCTTACGATGTTCTTGTATTTGCACGGGGATAGTTGCCTGAATCACGGATTTTGGCAAAAGTGAAGAACTGTCAGAATCAGGATTTTAGGATTTTCAGGAGAAGAGCGGGTTAGTCAAGTGGATCCAGTTCCCAAATGCCATACCTAAGCCCAGCGGGGGTTTTTGCTTGGGTGTTTCTTCAACAGGTGTGTAGAAAATCGCTAATCTGTCTCACCTGCGCTTTGCAGGGCGTTATTAATGAGCGATTCGCTCAGGTGCATTCCATTATCCTGCAACCGAATTAAAAGCGGCTTAATGACATCAATCAAGCCTTCTGACTTTGCCTGAAGTAAAATACCAACTGTCCCTTTAACCGTTAATCCAACTTCTTCTGCTGTCTGTCTTCCCACCTTTTCATCCAGAAGAACGAGGCGTGCATCGTGTTCATTCGCAAGAGCCAAGGTCTCGGCTTCACCTTCATCAAGTTCCACATAAACCACCGCTGTTTCCGGATCCGTTAAATCGACGGTTTTAATCCAAGGTGCATTTTCGAGGGCTTCTCGACGAATTATCGGATCTTTTTTCAGAAACTCCTTTTCAACTTTTCGTGGAATCCACACTTCTGTATAAAGATCGCGCAACAGAGAAAGAAGGTTGAGCCCCAAGAGTCCAACAAGCGGACTGTTATTGCTAATGACTGGCTGCATTGGCATCCTTAAAATCCGCTATTGACAAGTTCTTCCTCATCAACATATAAAGGAGAGAGCCCATAATCCCCCATCAGACGCCAGAATTCTTCGCGTGGGATCCCTGCGAGTTTCGAGGCAAGTCCACTGCTAAGTTCACCGCTCCCGTAGTACTTCATCCCTAACGCTATCCGCGCGTCTCTCTCAATTTCAAACGGAGACCCGCTCCGCTGGGTCAGCAGCACGACAACCTCTTCCGGTAAACGAACCCCTATTTTCTCTTCAAAAGCAGCAATGCTTCCATAGGCATTGTGAAACGTAGCGGTAACATCTACACCTTGTAAAGCTGCAGCTGTCAAGTCGATCTTTGCTTCTTCCCATTCTTTCGCAAGCAACCATGCTTCACCCCGTGTATAATAGGATTCGGCAACTTTTGGTCTGCGCTTTAGGGCTTCCGTATAATCTGCGATTGCGTTGTCTAACTCGTCTGTAGCACAATACGCGTTGCCTCGATGCGTGTATGCCTCCACAAGTTTTGGATCGAGTTCTATGGCTTTGTCATAATCTTCAATCGCCTTGTCCAATTCGTTCTTGGCGTAGTAAGCCTGCCCTCGATTAAGGTATGCTTCGGCAAAATCTGGATCCAATTCTATTGCTTTCCTATGATCTTCAATCGCCTTGTCTACCTCGCCTTGTTCCTTGTAGATGGAGCCGCGACAGTTATAAGGCTCGGCAAGTTCTGGATTAAGTTCTATGGCTTTGTTGTAATCCGCAATCGCCTTGTCTACCTCGCCTTTATCGCGGTAAGTCTTCCCACGTTCCGTATAAGTTTTTGGGAACTTTGGATCCAATGCTATCGCAGTGTTATAGTCTTCAATTGCCTTGTCTATGTCCCCTTTGTTGTGATAAGTTACACCGCGCTCGGTATAGGCACTGGCAGCCTCCTCAGGTTTGAGGCGTATTGCCGTGCTAAAGTCTTGGATGGCTTTCTCAAAAACCAACAGACTCCGGTAAGCCATCCCGCGGACATAATAAGGAAAAGAATCGTCGGGTGTGAGGCTTATCACCTCGTTAAAGTCATCAATTGCTCGGTGAAATTTGCCTTTGTTGTAGTAAGCTACGCCGCGATTCCTATAAGTAATGGCACTGTCTGGATTCAGTTCTATTGCCTTGCTAAAATCGGCAATGGCAAGATCATACTCGCCATTTTTGAGGTGAGCAATACCACGAGTGGTGTAAGTATCAGCATTATTAGGCTCCAGTACTTGGTGCGTTAACAATACGGTGATGTCCTCTGGCAACTGAGCATCAATTTTCTGTTCAAAGTTCTCAATGCTTTTATTTGATTGATGGAATTGGGCGACAATATCAAACCCTTTATCCACTGCAGTCGTTAGATCTGATTTCGCTTTTTCCCATTCTTGAAAATATAAATACAGATCTCCACGATGGAAATAAGTGCTACCATCATCTGGATTTACTTTTATCGCGGCAGTGAAGTCATTGAGAGCCTTGTACAGATCGCCTTTTTTCCCGTGAGTGAGGCCTCGAAAGAAATACGCTATGGCATCATCAGGCGTAAGTCGTATCAACTTAGTGAAATCATCGAGTGCCTTATCAAAATCTTCTGTTTCGCCATAAATACATCCGCGATTCAGGTAAGCTTCGGGAAGTTTAGGATTTTGCTTTATCGCTTCGTTAAAGTCATCAACCGCCAAATTAAGATCACCTTTGCTGTAATAGATGACCCCTCGATAGCAATAAAAATCAGCATCATCTGGTTTCAATTCTATTGCTTTCGTAAATTCTTTAATAGCTGTGTCATTCTCACCTTTTTCGCTGTGTACTTTCCCAAGGTCCAGATAAGTGTCAGCATCATTTGGATCCAGTTCTATCGCTTTCATATAATCACTAATCGCCTTGTTAAAATCTTTTTTCTCGTTGTAAGCACGACCACGCCAATAATATCCCTTGGCATCATTTGGGTCTAATTCTATGGCCTTGGTACAGTCGCTGACAGTCAAATCAAATTGGTTTTTCTCAATGTGAGCAGCACCGCGAGTATAGTAGGCTTTAGCGAATTCCGGTTTGAGTTCTATTGCCTTGCCAAAATCTTTAATAGCTGTGTCGATTTCTCCTTTTCTGCCATAAGCAATACCTCGCTGAACATAAGCTGTGGCATCATTCGGGCTGAGTTCTATTGCTTTCTTATAGTCGCTCAGGGCCGATTCAATTTCGTCATTAGCAACGTAAGCGGTACCACGCTGAATGTAAACTTGGGCAAACTCTGAATCAAGTTCCAATACCTTGGTATAGTCCTTGATAGCTAGGTCATGTTCACCACTGACGCCATAAATCGTACCGCGGCCGTAATATGCTATAATTTCATTCGGATCTTCTTCTATTGTCTTTGTGAAGTCCGATAGAGCTAAGTTATACTCACGTTTACTAGCGTATATCGAAGCTCGAGCAGCATGGGCTTTAGCGAGCATGGAGGGATCTGGCTGTAGCGATATGACTTCACTGTAGTAGGTAATAGCATCATCCAATTTATTTTCCATTTGTGCTATGAAACCTCGCTGCAGATAACCTAGAATATTGGGTTCAATATACGGCTTATTTTGGGCATGTAGCCGCGCGAAGCCATCAAAATCGGGATATATACTCGCTTCAGTGATACTTGCAGAGTTATCTAAAGAGACCAGAATTTCTGACTTGCTACCTTTCAAAATTACACATTCTGCCGCCGCTGTAATTTCGGAGCCTCCGAATATAAAAACAGATTGCTGGGCGATGACGCGGTTGTTCTGCTGCTTAGGTTGCCATTGATATAATGGATATCTTCCATGTTCATCCTCTTTAAAAAAATACTCAATATTTTCTTTAGTTACCAATTTAGGAATGACGGTTCTGAAGATTGTCGGATCGTCAGAGCGCACAGCGACGACTTTACCGCTTGCTTCTCCGGTAGAGCTCTGCTGGCAGGCAAACCACAAGGCGATTTGTGCACTGCGCGTAAAATCTATCAGACAAGTAGCAGCACCGAAATGCTGAAGTTCTGCTAGCAGCTCCAAATCCGAGAGATAATGTCCATCTTTCTGATCGTGTCCTAAAAGACGTGCTTTGTCTATTAGTTCCCGATTGATTTTGAGAAGTTTATTGGGATTGTTTCTTTCCTTTTCAGGCAAACGCCGATAGACAGAGGCTTCTATTGGGTAGGTGTCTTTTGAAACACCTCGAAACAGATATTGTCCATCGTTGAATTGCTCCGCCCATTTCAGAAATCCACTCAGTGTTTTGACACGCCCTGCCCCTTTTCTCGCCATTTATTTAATCTCCTTTTTCTCATTAATAATACTACATCCGGCAAGCAAATATCAATTGAATTTAATCTATTTTCCCTTCAAACTTCTCGCTTTCCGAAGACGCGATTCTACCAGATTAACAACCGCTTCATATATGCCATCCCGTTCGCCTTGGGTGAGGTCAAGGGCATCGAAAATAATGGTGTCAAGCGCAGACCATTCAGATTCAAAATTAGCAAACTTTCGTGGAGATAAAGAAGAAATTTGCTTTAAGACCGATTCAGTTGTCTTCTTGTCCACATTTGCATTCGCTAAAGTTGGAACGTTCTCATAATCTGAGACCATCATGCTTCTTGCTCCGCCACCAAGTCCAGCACGATTGTAGACTTCAAAGAACATCGCACCAATCACTGAATTTAAGAACATAAGAATGTCATTAGGAAGATTGGCATAATAGAGGCGACAATCAACGAGATAACTGTCAGGATTGTAAAACACCGCCGAAGTTTCATTTGCTTCTTTGACAAAAATACTATTTCCAGATTCTTTCGTGCTTTGCCACCAGCACTCCCGCCCTTTACAACTCGGGCGCTGATGATATCCTTGAGATTCACCCCATTTAATGTATTCCAACGCCGCAGTCCCTGTTAGTGCTGCTTTGTCGGCATGACACATAAACAATTTGAACTGCAACTGATTGGAGTCTACACGGATACTTTTACACTCGCGCGGACTCTTGATGACAGGTTTCAGAAATTCATCCGCAAGGTCCCACGCCTGAATCCGTTCCGCGTCAAGATAGAAGAACTCATTGGCACCTGTTGTGAAACCACGGCGCACCTCAGCGATGTCTTCCAGACGCACCAACTTATCTTTCCCTTTCTCTAAAATGGTCCAATAGATATCAGGAGCGCGTAGATACTTCCCGCCCCACTTGTCTCCCGCATATCTGTTCTCGCGGGTGCCCACTTGTACTAACTCGGTGTAGGTGCGTGTTCTTTCGCGGCGGTTTTCTGAATTTGGATCGCCGATGAAGGTCTTGAAGGTGAGAAAACGAGCACGAGAATCCGAATCAGGAGTCCCATTTTGGAGAATACTCACGATGGTGTTGATGTCAGCACTCTCAAATTCACGTTCTGCTTCACTGTGACAGATAACGGCATTCGCCGTATTGTCTAATACATACTTCTGTAGCGGCGCACCGTAGTTAACATCCAGCCAACTGTTGGAGCAGATAAAGGTATGGATACCCGTTTCATTCAGTAGTTGCAATCCGCGCTCATAAAAATAGACATAGAGGTCTGCGGCACCCGTGTAACAGGCGTAGTGTTTTTTGAAAGCGGGTTTGAGTGCTTTAATCTTCTCTTGACGGACGTAAGGCGGATTGCCAATTACGACATCAAACCCCTCCGTGATGCCGAACATCCACTCGGCATCAAAGAAATCGGCAACCGCATTTTGATTGTATGGATCCCAGTTAGCGATTTTTTCAGTCGTTTCGCTGGGGAAACCGTCGCTCTTGAGCAATTGGCTGATGTCGGCACGGATTTGCTTATCCAGGTTCCGATATTTCTCTTTTGTTCTTGGGGTGCGGGCGGTGAAATGTTTTCTTCGGATCCCGCCCAATTCTGCTTCCTTACGGTCAATTTCTGGATTTCGCATTAATAGTTGTGCCGGTTTCTCTACACCGATGAGTGTGTTTCCGGCTACAAACTTGGTTTCCAAATTGGGCAATGGACGCACGCCTCTATTCTCTTGGGTATCGTCAATTCTTTGGTCTACGACGAGTGAAATAAAGAATCGGAGTTTGGCGATCTGGACGGCAATCGGTTGGATGTCCATACCGTAGATACAGTTCTCTATGAGGTAGAGTTTTCTGCCGTAGTCGAGTTCGTTGCGTTCAAACGCTTCATTGATGTTGTCAATTTCCCGTTCAAGGTCACGGAGAGTGTTTCGTCGAACCGTGCTGTCGTCAATTTCATTTGCCCTCTCAATGAGCGTTTCGACCCTATCAATCTGCCGTTGCCGCCATTGATCGTTGCGCGGGTCAAGTTTTCCGAGGATGAAAACGAGTTTGTGTAGGATGCCCATCGGGAATGCTCCCGATCCACAGGCAGGGTCAAGGATTTTGAGGGTGTCAATGGCGTTGATGAGTTGCTCGGTTTCGGTATCGGTGAATTGATGAGGTTCGTCGTTATAGGCAAGGAGGTGACGGAGTTTGGTTTCTATCGCGGTTTGAAGTTTGTTATCATTGGAGGTCGCGATTCGGAGATCGCTCCTACCGAGGAGAGTGTTTTTGAGATAGGCGATCAGGGATTCGTCAACCATGTAGTTGACAATCTCACGTGGGGTATAGAAGGAACCTGTCTGTTTCCGGGCGGTCGCGCCGGTTTCAGGATTATAGGCGGCAAGCAAGTTTTCAAACACCTTTCCGAGTAATTCGGGGTCAAGCGCGACTTCTTCTTCAATCGGAGTGTTTTCTGTAATCGTAAACTTGTATCGGCGGAGAATCTCAATGAGTCCGCGGACCTTATACCGCTTGCCTTTTGTGTTGTAGACGTTGTTGAGGTCAACATCCTTTTCTTCGGAAAAGAACAAGAAATTGGGAACGGACAACTGATTGTCGGCGCGGTCGGAGAATCCATCAATCCGTAGAATCTGCTTCGGATTGTCCTTATCTTCCTTATCCAGACACTCAAACAGCCCACCGTTTAAGAAAGGAATCTTCTCAAACTGGTGGAGAGCCTTATCTGGATCAGCGAAATACTCTTCATAGCGATAAAGTGATGTGATATTGTAGTGCTGTCGTCCCTTACCGCGAAATTTACGGTTATTAGCTTTTTCAGGGGTGTTCATCTCCTGATTGAGGGTCGCAAAGAATAGGTTTTGGAGGATCGCTTTGTAATAGGTGCTTTCCTGTGGGTCGGTGCTGACAAGGATTTTCTCTATCTTTCTCGGATTAAAGAAGATGTCGGGGACTAATTTTCTTTCCTTGATGAACCAGACGAATATTAACCGCGTAATCAGACGGATTACACTGGTAGCGTTGCGGACCTCTATATCTTCGCCTGCGTCCTCTGGAAAAGTTACATTCTCCATTGCCCAGAAGTACCAGTTAGAGAGTTCGCGATAGAACCGCTTGTTGAGTTCTTGGATGTCGAGTGTTTTTGCCCATGCGCGATGCAGTTCAACAAAGTTGCTAAAACCGTGAACCCTAAACAACTCATTGCGCGACAGGTCAAACAAAATTTGAATGTGAGCGGGGTGGGGATCATGGGAATCAATATCTTTAATCAGCGTAACCTTTTTAAGAACATCTTTCGATTCATCTCGCTTGTGTAGGCGGCGGTCGATGACAGCGAGACTCACGGTCTGACTGTGCTGAAAGATTATCATCGCGGGCATTGGCATGAGTTTGTTTATCTCACGAGTAATTGTTGACAGCTGTGTGCGGGTGTAATGGCTCTCTCGTAGTTTCAGGGCAAAGAAAACATAGGACTCCATAATGGTGTCATCAAGTTGGTGGTTTTTAAAAGCGATGAGCGTCTGATCTGTTCCGGAGATTTCCTCTTCTGTCAGTTGAAACAAGAAATCAATCGATTCCCACTCATCTACCATTGCCCGTTCCGGGTTTAGTTTTCCAAACTGGTCGAAATACGAGATGAACTCCTCGGCGAGATTAGATTCAAGTTCCATTGTTATTTCACTTTCGTAACCGAGTGCGTTCAGCAGGTTGTTGGTATTCATTACTAGCGCGTCGCGTTGAAACCCTTTCAGTGCCTGCTCAATATTTTTTCTTTCCCGTCGTTCATTCATTGAATCACCAACCATGTAATTAGTTCAAAATCAGTTATATTGCGGATCTGCTTCTGTTGTTTAACCAGTTTCCCTCCACGACCCGATAAGAGATTACTGACGGCTCGTCTTTGATAGGTGCGACTGAGTGAATGAACCGCTTTCTGAAGCAGGTCATTGTAGAGAGTCATGTCCGTGCCGTTGTCGGTTTGCTGGTCAAACAAGGTACACAGGTCTTCGTAGGTTTTCTTTGTATCTGCACACAACAAGCGGTACATCTCCAGTATCTGTTTGGGTTGTGCAAAAGTAAACCGCACCTCGCCATCCTCGCGAATGTAGACAAGGAAATAGGGTTGCAACGGGTTTATCTTCTCATTTCCTTCCGAATCACCTTTTTGTCGGAGACAGAAGATAACCCCTTTGGTTATCATTGGATACTTCGGATCGGGTGGAACAACGGCATAGAGTCCGAAAGGTGCATCTTCAAGGGTTTGCCAATTGCTCTCAATATAGTTCATCAGGTCGATACGGAAGTCGTCAAGGGTGAATTCGTTGAGGGCGACACTCTCATTGAAATCCTCAAGGTCTAAGACTTCATCTTTCAGTTTTAGTAACTGCTGGTCACGATATGCGAGGTCGTCTTCAAGCAGTTCCTGAATTCCTTCGGGTTCCAACAGATTATCTCCCTGCGTTGCGGCGATGTCTACAAGTGCCATCCGCGCTTCAACCCGATTTTTCAGCTTGATGTAACGGTTCAGGTCAGGTGTGGGCCAGAAGTTGACGAGCTGGACGCTGTCATTGCTGTTGCCGATGCGGTCAATCCGTCCAAACCGTTGAATGATGCGTACCGGATTCCAGTGAATGTCATAGTTAATAAGATAGTCGCAGTCTTGCAGGTTTTGTCCCTCTGAGATACAATCCGTGCCGATGAGCAGGTCTATCTCCTCATCCTGCGGCATGGTTTTCATCAGGTGACGTTTTTTGGAATGCGGCGAGAAATTCGTTAAGATATTGCTGAATTCAGTCCTGCCGAAGGTTGCCTTATTACCGCTTGTCCCTCCCGATACCATTCCGATATGGACCCCGAGATCTTCAGTTGCCCATTTTTCTAATGCCTCGTAGAGATATTTAGCAGTATCTGCGAAGGCGGTAAACACCAGAACCTTACGATTCGGTCTCCCCTTTTTATCCCTTGTCGGTTGTTTAACCTTTTTAGCAATAAGTTTCTTGAGTTTTGCGAGTTTAGCATCGCGATCGACATTAACATCCTTAGCATAGAGCCGCGGTAACTCAAGCTGTTCGCGATCGTGCTGTAAGTCCTTCAACCATCTTTCCGTATCAAGATGTGCCATTTTGAAAATCAATTTTTTTCCGACCTGCATTGCCTCTTGTAACTCTTCATCCTCAAGTGCCTCGATTTCGATCTCTTCCAAGTCCATATCGGGGTTTTCGTCTCGGAACTCTTGAAATCGTTTAATTCGTTTTTCCAATCGCTCAATTTTTTCAATCGTCCGGTCCATCGTAATTCCAAAGGAGTGGACAGAACTTTCCAAGCGTTTGAGAAAGTTGACCTTCATCATGCCGATCAGGTAGTGTTCCCGGTCGCTTTGTGTAAATTGTCCAATTTGTCGTCCTACATCATACTTGGCAATATGTTCAAGTAAGACATACTTTGAGGGATTAAACAGGGAGAGTTGGTATGCGGAGATTTCTTCGTTCAGTTCGTCATAAGACATGAACTGACCTTGCAGGTCAATGTCATCAACATAAACGGGAATAGGCTTGTGCCGTTCGGGGAATCCACCGAGTTCTTTCAGCGAGTCTGGATAGTATTTCTCAATGTGCTTTCGAGAACGGGCAATGGTCAGTTCATCAAGGAGTTTGAAAAAGGTGGAACTGAGCCGTTCGAGTAGGTCTCGTGTCTGGCGGTTGTCTTGCTGCTTCGCCCAGTCGGTAAAAATCCGCTGTGCGTCTGCAAGGGTCCTTTGCAGGCTATCAATACCGAGCGATTTTAGGAAAGCGTCGTCTTGACCTTCGGTGAGGAAATAGATCTGGTTGCGGAGATCCTTCAGATTGTTGTTCACTGGCGTGGCGGAGAGCAACAGGACTTTGGTTTTGATGCCGCTCTGGATAATATCCTCCATGAGCCGTTGGTAGCGGCTTTTGCGGATCAAATTGCCGTCCTCGTCTTTCTTGCCCGGTGTATTGTTGCGGAAATTATGCGATTCATCAATGACTACCAAATCATAGTTGCTCCAGTTGATGGTTTCGAGGTTAATATCGCCTGACCTCCCACCATCACGACTCAGATCAGTGTGTGAGAGGACGGTGTATGCAAATCGGTCTTTGAGGAACTGATTCAGTTCGCTGTTATTATCTCCGCGGTGCTCTGTCCAATTGTCACGCAATTTCTTGGGGCATAGCACGAGGACTCTGTTATTCAGGAGTTCAAAATATTTGATTATCGCAAGTGCCTCGAAGGTTTTACCTAGGCCGACGCTATCCGCAATGATACATCCGTTGTGTTGCTGAATCTTGTTTATCGCGCCTTTCACGGCATCCTTCTGGAATTCAAATAGGGTGTTCCAGATAACCGTATCAACGAGTTGCACATCCTCAGCGAGCAGTCCGCTTTTCTCCTGTTCGCCTAAGAACCGTTCAAAGATGTGATACAACGTTTTATAGTAGATAAACTCTGGGGTGTTGTTCTGATAGAGTTGTTCAAGGTATAGCAGCACCTCGTCCTTGACATCCTTGACGAGTTCTTTGTCATCCCAAATTTCGTCAAACCACAACTTCACGTCATTACGGTCTCGGTTGCTGTCTACTTCAAGATTCAGTTCAATGTTATTGTCTGTCGCACTCATACCGAGGCCGCGCACGGTGAAATTGGAACTTCCGACGATGGCATCTTCTATACCATTCTTAGCGATGTGATACATTTTTGCATGCATCAGATTAGATTTTTGAATGGATTGAATCTGTACTTTTTCTCGAATCCATGCGGCACACTCCTTGGCAATCCAATTCTGTTTTAAGCGATCCTCGAATTTCAAACCTTCGGCTTCGCCTTCAATTTTGAAGGCTTTTTTGTCAGTCTTTTCTGGATCAAGGTTTTTTATAAAGCGAGGTTCACCATACAGAAACCGGAGTTCTTTGATTCCTGTGAGCGATTCTTTGAGTGCTTGAAAAGCGTGGATCGTGAAATAGGCGGAGACAATTGAGAGGGAGGATCCGTCTTCGATTTTCGACTTCAGGAAGTCGCCAACGCTTCCCCGCTTATGATTGTCTCGGATGCTGGATTTAAGATTTGACATAGTTAACCTGATTCTGAACGTTTTGCTGCTATGATTCAAGGGATGAGGGGGTCATTTAACTGAGAATGGTTGGTAAATCGTTGCAACTGCCAAAGCGAGAGATAGGATCGTGCGTACCCTAAAATGTAGCACCTTGGTGCAAGCAGCAACATAGGAAAAAAAATTAAGAACAACAACGGAAAATAGGACAACAAAAATAGCCCGCGTTGGATGCCATCGGATGAGATGGCGTGCGGGCACAGGGGCGGAATATTGGCAAAATTCGTAAATATTGTTATTAAATAATTATCGTTTGTTAAGTGGGGGGGGGGGGGGCGTAGCCAGGCTTGTTAAATCAGGGATCCAGATGGTTTCTGAAAGGACTAACGAGCCACGCAGGCAAGGGTTACTATCAAGTATTCGCGCGGTTCTGGCTATGGTGTTCATATCTTGATTCTTCATTCGTTTTACTGATAAAGGGCAAAATTGCAAAAATATGACGTCAATTATACGTCCTCAATAAAAAATTATCAAGAATTAACATAAGTTTCATCAGTGCTATTTAGTTTTCACACTTTTGGGAATTTTACCCGGAGAGTCGCGAGTGGGAGCTTGCTCCTACAAAAGAGGGTGTTTCAAAAACGCTCGATAACATGGAGACTAAATGACGCTATGTTGCGTAGACATTGGGCATTTTAATTTGACAAATTTTTCACATCTGTAGTATGATGAAATCAGAGTTGAGATTGTGCAATGATGCTTACCGAGAAGCTTCGTACCAACCTCCCTGCTATACGGAATAAATAGCTATGATTACGTATGAACAATGGAACAAAGCAATCATCTCCTACTTTTTTGAAGATTGTGAGCCAAGTGAGATTGTTTTTTTACAAACAGATGCTAATACGCTTCTTGAAATTGCTGAGAAATCCAAATTCAGTGTAGCAGATGCTGATGAGGCTGCTGATAATTTGACAAAAGCCGTCAGGACCAAGATGGTTTACTCTAATTCAATCCTCCTTTCTAAAATAAATCCAACCCAAACCAATCTCTGGAGCGACTCTACTGAAGAAGAACCATCTCAAATTGCTTTTCTGGCACTTACAGTACTCGCCGCGAGCCTGATGGATTCTGAAGGTTCTATAGCTTCCTCCAACTACTATATTCGTCTTAATGAGTTATTGTTTGGGCAATCAATTAAAGGGGCACCACCAGGTTTTGATCGATCTCAATTTGAAGAATTCTGGAAACATCTCCAAAGATGGGCACTTGACCAGCATGAGGCTGTTCTGTATTTAACTGAAGGTGCTTCAAAGCGAAAGTACGTTTGGTATCCAATATCGCAATGCCTGATTAGCAAACGTGATCGACGGATCATTTATCGCTTTTTTCGTGACCATGAGTTAACGCCATTTTCAAAAATCTCGGATAGCCAACTTGAAAGAAACCTCCGTGCTTGGTTACGACGATCAGCCGAATCCACCAAAATTGAGCGTTATTTTTCCAATAATTCCTATAGAGAGTTCATCGTCAGTCAAGTTAAATCGCTACTACGACATTGGGATAACGAGGTTCTACCTGAGCCTCCTCGTGGCGAAAGGCAGACAACTGCCTCAATCAACATTGAACTCCGATTTGGACTGTTCGATCGTAATGTAGAAATCCGCTATTGGTTTCCTACACGTGGAAGAGATAAAATAAGGTGTAAGACTAACTCTTTAGGGGTACAGGACCTACAACCATCGAATTTGGAGAAGTGGTTTCAGCCAGTTATCGATAACAAAGGGACATTTTGGAATCTGCCAAATTACCTGCAATTGGAAACAGATGAAACCAATTCTATAATCTACACATTGGGATTTTCCAATATTTGGGTTTTTCGAGAAGATTCTGAACGAGACAACGGTTGGCTATCTCAGCGAAACATGCAGCGGTATGAAAATCATTTAATAATATTTCGGAAAAGATTGGTTAGTCAAGTCATAGATTGTTTAAGACAAACTTGTGAACAAGAATTTGGAGAACCCAGTCCTATCTATGTTGATGGGGCAGAAAATGATTGGCTGTATTTGCAAGTTGAACCTACCAAATTTGTATCCTTTTCCGCGCAGGACCTCTGGAAACTTTCTGTCAACCCGAGTGAACGGATAAATCTTATTGGTGGGCTATCGATCAAAAATCAGCATGGTCGCAAGGCTTACCTTGATTTTTGTCTTCCCACTGTTTTCGTTCCCGATCTTGGGCTCCCTGATGAAGAGTTTTTGTCCGTTGGTGATCAGGTTTTCCCGATTCGCGAAGATCGGCTTGTCTGCCTGGACAACAAGCTGGAACCAGGCCCCTATCTTCTTAACTATGGAGGGCAAACGAGAGAATTACGGGTGATATCTCCCGAATGCTCGTTGGAACATCATAACCGAACCTTAATTGTCTCTATATCCGAAGATCAAGGATCAATGCCTACTTATACCGTAAAAGAGACGCCGAAAATTTCAGACGGATCTGGGATATGGCTCACTGGCGCGAAGATTTTCGGAGACATCCCACCACCTCCGCCACCAGACAAATTTTCCAAAGTTCCCGCGCATATCATCTCGTCAGTTGTGAAAATCGCGATTGATTTCAAGAAAGGAAATACCTCCGTGCCAGAGTGGTTTGACGAAGCAATTGAATACTTGGAACAGAATGTGGGGCTCCAAGCCATGGTTGAGAAAAAATTGAACCTTTATCACGAAGCGGCTCTGTCCTACGTGGAACTCCGCAAACAAATAGGTAAGTAGATATGGAAGGGAAACCTTACCCAGAAGCGAAGCGAAGAATTATAATAGAGTTAAACACAGCAGATTTTGTCAAGTTTTTTGAAGAAGTGACAGATCATGAAGGAAAACTGTTTATACGGAATCAGCTGCTCCAAGGAAGAGTACCCGGATTTCGGGATGGCAGTACACGTATTCCATTCACACGAACGGTTCCACAGTTGATTGCCAAACTAAAAAGTGAACGGGAGTTTACAAATAGTGATTCTGCTATTTGGAATTCGTTCGCGAATGCTTGGATGTACTGGGTTAAATCTCACCCTGAATTGGATGAAGTCTTAACTGCATTCGATAATAGAGCAGATTTTGATGAGAATCACAAGTGTATTGCACCACCGAATAGCAAATTGGATATTGAGTGTTTCAAGTTTTTGTTAGAAGCAAGTCGCAATAGTGCGATTCATCAGGAGGTAGTTAATCGTTTTTACGAATATGGTTACTTTAATCAAGATGAGCGGATCCAAAATTTAATCAACCAAGTGCCCTCATGCGAGGAAATTGAACAGAGAAAACAATTAGCAGTGCTCCCGAATAAGGTTGATGAATTGTCTCGGACTATTGATAAATTATCTCGAAATATTGAAGACCTTAATGCGCGAGTTTCTGCCATGGAATCTGCCGATGAATTGGAGCAAGAACTTACTGAACAAATAGCAAAGGAGCACCAGGACTTTGATACGGAACTTCAAAAACTTGAGCGAACAATCGCACGCAAGCACAACCAATTTGATAATCGGATTAACAGTATAGAGTCGGATTCTAACCAGCTAGTTAGGTTGGTGAGGCGCATTAGTTCACTGGATGTGAGGCTTTCCAAACTGAGTGAAACGGTTAACTCATTTGAAGATAAACTTCCTGAAATAGACTCTGTCAATAGACAGGAAATTGATCAATTGATAAATCAGCGGGTGCTAGATAAACTCAAACAAATTAACTCACAAGTGTCGGGCAAAATAAAATCTTTTAAGGGTAGACTTGATGCAACGGAGACCGCTATCTCTGAAATTAAATCGGAAATGACTGATGAACCGAGAATCACCGCTCAAGCTCTGAAACTGGCAGAATGGTACAAGACCGAATTACAGGAAAAAACAGAACGCTACACAGACGAAAACGTGTATTTGGACGATTTCCGTTATTGTCTACGAAGGTTTGGTATAACGGCCCCTGAAGATGAAGAGATAGCAGCAGCTATTCATATAGCGTTGAAAGCGTTTCCTGCGATTGAGATTGCCGATCCTCGAATAACTAAAGTTTGGGAATTAATGGGCGATAACCACTTCCACGACATAACAATCAATGTAGAAATGGGATGGCTTGGATTACAAGATTGGTTTCCGGAGCTTTTTGCCGAAGAGTGCTTTGGAATAAGGCTAGAACGAGTTGAGTTGGAAGTTTCAATTGAGAAAATGCTTGAAGTCGGAGATATGCCATGGATAATATGTTTTTGCGATTGTGATAGATCGTTTCCAGAGACCTACTTGCCAGGTTTTTTGGATTGGATTAATAGGGTTTGTAAAGGTGGTATCAAAGTATTTCTTATTCGTTCCTTTGGAACAAACCGTTGTGAGACAAATGAAGATTTTTATGAACGAGTAGCGCGTTTGCCCAAACCAAAAAGTCAAGAACCTATTGAATCGCGTAATTTGAGACCGTCAAGGATTCCGCTTACACTATCTGAATGGGAATCTTGGTGTCAGCCAAATCCGGACATCGACTCCCAATACAAAATACAGTATGATTTTCTGGAAGAGTTAAGACTGGCTATTGAAAATAGAGACATGCGAATTCCAATAGAACTTTTTCGGGAAGTACAGCATTATATTCGGCTTTCGCATGATATTATGGCAAAGACCAGCGCGCTTGATTGGGGGTTGACTTTACGTCTGTTACCCTGGATTGGAAATCGACATAGGTTGATTGATATAGTACAAAATCTTGTTAGTGAGAGCAATCAAGAATTAACTCATTTTCAAGAAGGTTTACAAGTGGCACGCGAGGTAGAAGCATGAACCAAGTGAAAACGAACATCTTTGATGGATTACTTTATTATTTGTCGCATATAGGAAAACTAAGTTGGGAAGACTTCAAACAAGCAATCAGGCGACTGACGAGAAATAATCCAACCTATAAAATGTCCACTTATCTTTTATCACTTGCCCGTTTGGGATATCTTGATTTTGATCCGATGAAGTTGTCCTATGTCACTATTTCTCCCGCTGTTCTTGTGGAAACAACGGTTGAAAATCGATATGTTCTCGTAGGTAGACGTATACCTAATTTTCTTGAGGAGATTAAAAAGTGTGTTTCTGGAAATGGTGGAAAATTTCGATCAATTCCTGAAAAATATGCTCCAATGACTATTGTCCTGAGCAAATTGACCGAAAAAGCATTTTCAGATCTCGAAAGTTTGAATGTCTATATTAGTTGGGAATTCTCAGCAAAATTATCACAAATACTGCCCCGTCCAAGGCTCATGAAGATCCAACCTGAACTATCTTTTGCCGCTAATTTGGAAAAAAAGTTCAACCCCACTACGTTGGATTATGAATCAGTAGGTCATGGAGAAAGCACGGATGGACTTTATCAAATTTCACAACATGGTCCCAACGTTTACGCCTTAAAATCCGGCAATTATCAACGAAGAGTGGCACGGGATTGGGCAGAATGGAATGTACTTGCTGGAACCCCTGGACTAATTTCTTACATGGAAAAATCTCAAACGTGGCGTGTCAGAAGTAAGTTGCTCGTACCGTTAATTGTAGACCGGTGTGCGACCCTCTGTTCAGGCTATCCACCAAAGTTAAAAGGTAAATTTGTTTGTTATTCTGATGTGTCAACTGACATAGCAAAGCGATTGACGAAATCACTTTATCAAGATTGGGAGGTAATTTGATGTCTGATACTATTAAATCTGACCCATTTAAAACACATAAACTACTTTGTGATGACTATATCCGTTACATACAGACAATATTAGGTTTTAATAATGTGTGCTTAGAGAAAGAACGGGAAAAGTTGTTACGGAAGAATGGTTTACTTTTCCAAGAACCTCGTTTTGAACCGATATTTCCTTACCCTTCTTCCGGCAAAACACTATCCGACCTGTGTCATAATTCACAATTATCCTCTGAGCTTGGCGCCTTTCTCGCAGCAGGTGGCGCAGATGGGCTTGCACCAATAAACCGTTCACTTTATGACCATCAGGTAGAAGCCATTAAAGCATCAGCGATTGATGGAAAGGATGTTGTTGTTACAACTGGCACAGGTTCTGGAAAGACAGAATGCTTTTTACTGCCAATTTTCAGTTATCTTATCAAGGAATCTCGCGACTGGAGCGATTACAGAGAACGTCCAGACCGTCCATGGTGGCGGTATCAGCAGCATTCGTCAAAAAAACGTATTCCCCAGCGCCATGGAGAAACCCGTCCTGCAGCTATTCGCGCGTTAATTTTGTATCCACTTAATGCTCTTGTTGAAGACCAACTTATGCGACTTCGGCGGGCATGTGACAGTCCAGAGTCACATCATTGGCTTAACACTAATCGCGGCAACAACCGATTTTACTTCGGCCGCTATACCGGTTTGACACCGGTGTCTGGGAAAGAAAATAGCGGTAGCAATACAAATATCCAAAGATTACGTACCGAGCTTGAGAAACTACACAAGCAAGCCGAAAAGGTTCGTGATTCTGAAGAAAGACGTTATTTTTTCCCCTCCACCGATATAGCTACGGCTGAGATGTGGTCTCGCTGGGATATGCAAGACCATCCGCCCGATATCTTTATTACCAACTATTCAATGCTGAACATCATGCTAACGCGTGATATAGAACAGCCTATCTTTGAAAAAACTAAGGAATGGTTGCAAAAGGAAAATAGTGTGTTCCATCTTGTTGTTGATGAACTGCACTCCTACCGTGGCACAGCAGGTTCTGAAGTTGCCTATCTGCTTCGGACATTATTTAACCGCCTTGATCTTGACCTTGACTCTCCTAAACTACGAATTATTGCGTCAAGCGCGTCACTTGAAGGTGATGAAGGAAACAAATATCTTCGCCAATTTTTTGCACGAAAAAAAGACTTTAAAATCATACCCTCACCGAAACTTCCTGACAAATCCCCCGAGCTTCGAGAGTGTCTTCAACACGCCGGAGAGTTTGAAAAAGTCAATAATAGAGAAGAGTCTACTCAGTTGGCCCACATTCCAAAAGAACACATCAAATCTGCTGTGGCACAACTTTGCAATCATGATGGGAAATTACATGCCTTAACAGTTGAAGAGATGCATAAAATCGCGAATGAGGTCAGTTCAACGCCCATTTCCAAAGATGCGATCCGTGGTTTAATTCGCTACCTAATCCAACAGGAGGATACTGAAACAGGAAAGTCTCTGTTGCCGCTTCGCGTGCATTTTTTCTTCAAGAATTTTGAAGGATTATGGGCATGTAGCAATTCACATTGCCAAAGCGGAAACAATGATGCTCTCATCGGAAAACTTTTTACTAACCGACGTGTTTTGTGCGATGAATGTGGATCACGTGTGTTGGAATTGTTAACCTGTGAAACGTGCGGGGAACTTTTCCTTGGAGGCTATAAACAGCAAATCTCAGAAGATGTCCAGGGGTGGTATCTTAGCGGAGACTATCAAGACTTAGGAGGATTGCCAGAAAAAGGAGTTAGGGATAGGAACTATAATACCTATGCCATCTTCTGGCAGAAGAAGCGAATCCCTACTCGTGAGAGATGGTCAAAAAATAAAATCCAGAGGAGGTGGGCAGCCGCAAAGTTTTCGCCATCGGATGGAACGCTTACGCTGGATTCCTCAGCTAATTCTAATGGTTATTCCTACCAAATTGACCATCCAGAGGATTGGTGCTCAGAAATCCCCAAGTTTTGCCCAAATTGCAGTGATTACCGGGACTACACGCGTGAAAAGATTATCGTCAATGGTAAAGAACAGGCTCCTTCTACAATTCGTTCCAGTAGGACAGGTTTGCAAAAAATTATTCAGATATTCACGCAAACCTTACAATCAACTATCAAAGGAGCATCGGAGCGAAAGACCATAATTTTTTCCGATAGTCGACAGGATGCTGCAAAATATGCAGTTGGAATTCAATGGTCACACTATCAAGACATGATTCGACTCATCGCCGTTGAAGCGATGAAAAAACAAGCAGGTGATAAAGATTTTGAAATCCTTCAAGCATTTCAAAATGGTGAGGTAGATTTCCGCGATGCCCGAGGCGCAATTCGCAATCTGCGCGATAAATATCCAGACCAAAAGCAATTTTTTTACGATATTGAGGATGCTATTTATGATGAAAAACCTTTAACACCAGAACAACAAAATCAATTGGCTGCCCTTGGTGGTAACTATCCGTTTACTACGCTCCAGCAGGATTGTTTTAATGAATTTATACAACTGGGCATGAATCCTGGTGGATATGGTAACAGGGTAGATTTTTCTCGGGAAAAAGGAAGAAACAATAAATGGATTCAGCATAAATGGGAAGAAATCTTCCAGTGGAAAGAAGATAGTGTCACATTACGTCCATTACATAATCTGGAACCTCATCAAAATAGGCTTTTGGTAAACATCGAAAACGAATTGAAACGGATAATAAACGAACAACTTATGTTTGCCCGAAGACATATGGGATTAGAGGGACTTGGACTCGCGTGGTGTGAACCCTACACTGATGCGGAAAAATGGCATATTCAGGAGATTGATGTCTCTGAAATGATGTCTGCTGTTACCCGCATCCTCGCCGAAGGGCGATATACAACGATTTACGATACTAATCCCAATCAACTGAAAAATCCAGGGTTTTTGCGAAACTATATCGAAAAATCTGCCGAACACTTTGGATATCCTGCTGATGAACTTATCGGAGCAGTTGAGGCACAGCAAGAATCATCGGAGAGTTTTGAGAATTATCGCGTTCGTGTTGAAAATCTCAATCTTCGTCTTCCTCAAGGAGATACTATTTTTCAATGTCCCAAATGTCGGCGTAAGCATCTTTACAAAGCGAGTGGAGTATGCACAAGCACATTCTGCTTTGAATCATTGGTGGAAATCAATAAAGATGAAGACGAATTCAAAGATTTTGGCGGATACTACGCCTATTATGCTGATACAGAAAAATCGGGAATTGAGCCTTACCGTTTCCATTGCGAAGAATTAACAGCTCAAACTGATTCAGAAGAACGCCCAAATCGTCAGCGATGGTTTCAAAATGTGATTCTTGATGATGAAAATAAACGAACAGATGAAATTGATCTACTGAGCGTAACAACCACAATGGAAGCAGGTGTCGATATCGGGGCGCTTTCTATAGTTTTGTTGGGTAATGTTCCACCCCAACGTTTCAACTATCAACAGCGTGTTGGTCGCGCAGGACGGCGCGGAGAACCGATAGCTTATGCCTTGACGCTTTGTCGTTTGTTAACCCACGATGATCACTACTTTTCCCATACTGATGAAATTACAAACACGCCTACGCCGCCACCATATCTGGATCTTCGGAGTCTGGACATTATTAAACGTGTGCTGGCGAAGGAAATTTTATTCCGAGCTTTTCCGCAAACAGATATCGAAACAAACAACGGGAAAAACATCCACGGCAACTTTGGGATGGTAGAAGATTGGACAGCAAATCGAAAACAACTCTCGGAATGGATTCAAAAACACCAAGAAGCGATTCACCAAATCGTTCAGGTGCTTGCCGCGCAAACGGAATTGGACTACCAGAACAAAACGGATGAATTGATAAACTGGGTTACCAACAGACTTGAAAGCGAAATCACCACTTGTGCCAAGAATCATCCGTTTGAGGATGATGATTTGAGTCAAGCCCTCGCAGAATCTGGACTACTGCCGATGTTTGGTTTTCCAACAGGCGTGCGTTATCTATATCATCAACAACCTCGTATTTCCAATTGGCCGCCAACATCAGGGGTCGTTGATCGCGACATAGAACTTGCCATCACTCAATTTGCTCCTGGTTCAGAAACTATCAAAGATAAAAAAATCCATACCTCAATAGGTATTGTATCCTACAAACGAGAACAAAATAGAATTGTTCCAGACAGTGGTATTGCGCATGATAAACCGGTCCCAATCGGATTTTGTGATAAGTGCAAAGCGATTTTTACGGAAGATGAACACATGGAGGAAGGGAACTGCAGTATTTGTGGATCTGATACATTTGAGATAATTCAAAGCATTGAGCCAAAAGGGTTCCTTACTAATTTCATGTCTGATGATGCACATGAATCTTTCAACTGGACCCCACGGTCCACATATTCTCGGTTACCGTCCGATACTCTTAGAAACCTGAAGCGGGAACACAACTTCCGATGGTTAACTGCCGATAAACTGAGACTGATTTCAATTAACACAAATAACGATAAGTTTTTTACTTTCCAAAAGAAACGGAATTCCAAAGCGCTTGTGTCTCCTGAGGTCTGTCATGAATTATCAGAAAAAAGTAGTGATTATTTTTTTGATGAGGAGAACGATTTGGAAAGAGGCGGACTGAAACTGGAAGCCGCACTTTATGCAGCGAAAACCACAGATGTGTTGTTAATTGAGATTGACGAGCTTCCAGTAGGTATTCTGCCAAATCAGGGGGAAGAATACTGGCGAGCTGCTCTTTACTCTTTTGGATTCCTGTTCCGCCAATTTGTGGCAAGTAAACTGGATATATCCCCTAACGAGTTGCGTGTTGAAATCCGGCCTATATTTACGGAAGCAGAAGGAATCTACAAACAACAAGTTTTTATCGCTGATGCCTTAGCAAATGGAGCAGGGTACTGCCGATATTTGGGTGAAACTAACGCTAAAGATGAACTTCGATTAGTTGAGTACCTACGTAATATGATTAATCCTGATAAGGATTTTTCAAAGGGATTGATTGCACACGGAAATGATTGTGATTCTTCTTGTTATAACAAAGGCTGCATGCGTGACTACTCCAATATAGCTTATCATCCGTTTCTCGACTGGCGGTTGGGGCTTGATATAGCACAACTTTGCTTACAGGAAAACTATCAGATGGATCTCCAGAAAGACTATTGGTCCCCGCTCGTAGACTTGGTTAAGAAGAATCTCATAGAATTATGCCCAAGCCTTGAGCATAAAGATTACAACGGTGTACCTGTTTTTGAGGACCAAACGCAGCAGAGAGCATTCATCCTACATCATCCACTTGCGTCAACTGGAAATTGGGCAGGAGAACACATCGCCTCTGTTATTGTTGATCTTGAGGACGCTGGATTTAAAGTAGAATATATTAACATTTTTGATGCTATTCGTAGGGTGAGTGTTGTGATGAATGCCCTGAATGAAAAACAATAATATGAAACTTCAACCACTCCCAAAACTCCGCCCTATCACGAAACTGTCTCCTACAATGTTTTCCACCTTACAACAGTGTCCACTACAAGCTGGACTCCGCCAAGTAAAAGCACAGCGAACGACCAGAAGTTCAACAGCTGCCCTATTGGGCACCATCGTACATCGCGTTCTGGAAAAAGCAAGTTCAATAAATAAGAACAGCAGGGATTTACGAGCGCAAGCGGGTATAATATGGGATAAAACTGTAGAACAAATGGAGGTAGAATTGCAGGCTTCACCTCTTGATAAGTATTTACTGCCAATTAGAAAATGGAGAAAATTCTTCGTATTGCAACAGCGGACCTTTCGCCGATGTGAAGAAATCACATCAAGTCACGGCATATCTGAAACACAAGTTATCGCAAGTGAACGTAAATTTGAAAGTGTTAGAGATGGGTTTACTGGTAAACCAGATGTCATCCTTCGTAGGGAAAATGGTCTTGTGGTTATCGACTATAAGAGTACTGAACTCTCCGATGATTCGGAAAGCCGGGACGAGAAGATTAAATCATGGCAACAACAGATTTTGTTTTATGCCGCGATAATCAAGGAGACATTTGGGGAATTGCCCGTAAAAGGAGAAATCAGGCTGTTAAATAATGAGGTAATCCATACCCCAATCGATCTTCAAAAAGTGGAAGCACTTTCGGAGGAGGCTCAAGCGTTAAAGAAAGATTATAACACGAAGGTTGAAGGGGGAGTGCCACATTCGGAGTTGGCCCAGTATTCTGCCAACAATTGTAAATTCTGCGAATTTAAAGGGGCTTGCAACACATTCTGGGAAGAGAATCCACAGCCTGTCCCAGGGGCTGATGATTATGGATGTTTGAATGGTCGAATCTTAAAGGTTACAACTGGTAAAAGTAAGAACGGTTCCATAGTGATTAGATCTGGGAAACTGGATGGAAGTTCACAGGAATGGCAGATTTCAAATCTATCAGCCAAGCAATTTAGAAATTTAGAAGAATTGAAGCAAGGAGATCTTGTTCGATTGCTCAATTTTAAAATAGAATCTGATGAACCCTATCGGGCAAAACCGACTCAGGCTTCTGTAATTTGGGAAGTTCCAGAGAGTTCATGATACATTGACACATTTTAATTTCAGGGGTTTTCAGTTTTAAGAAATTATCGGATTTCACGCCTTTTTTGGACGCATCCGGTGTCCCTTCCCAGTAACGGGTGGGAACCCTGGTTAGAAACCGCACCTACCGGGTTTGGGACGAAAACCGGACCGAAAGATGGAAAACTGAATGTCCCTATTTTAACTTGACAAACCTTTAATGCTTGTGGTATTCTATATACTGTTAGCTGCACAAGGAAGCCTCCAGTCCGCGGGAAGGGTCCAACCTGCCTTGTTTCTTCCGAATACCTATAATCTTCTTTCTTGCCTGTAAATGCGGACGACAGGTGTAACGAGAGGAGATTCTCATGCAATATCAACAACTGCCTCCCACTCCGAACCTTGAACATCTGAAGTCCCAAGCGAAACACCTGCTTAAGGCGTATAAGAAAGGGGCTCTTGAGGCGTTTCAACGGATTCGCACGTTCTTTCCGAAACTCGCTGATGCCACAGACGCAGAAATCCAAGATGCTGCTTTCGGGCTGCAAGACGCTCAACTCGTGATTGCCCGTGAATACGGATTTGCAAGTTGGACGCTGTTAAAGGAAGCGGTGCGGCGTCAAGAACAGGTAGCAGCTGGGACACCAACTAAAGACCTTTTGTTCCAAATACTCCGGACGCCTGATCTGACGCAATCCGATATTCAACGCGTAGAAGACCTACTCACTGCTGATCCGTCGCTTGTCTCTGTGAGAGATGCGGAAGGACGCACCCCTCTCGAAGCACTCGCCTCGAGGGGACTGATCAATTTCGGTAAAGAGCGATGGTACAGACCGATACGGCACCTCTATGACCTCTTCAAGGAACACGGCGCGGCAACGAATGTCGTTACGGCGGTTCTCATGGACGACCGTGAATACGTTGAGACATTTATCCGGACCAACCCAGAGGTGCTTAAACAACGTTTTGACAGATCGAGGACGTGGAGAGGTATAAGCTTGCTCGCAATTGCCGCAGGGTGTGATCGGATAGAGATCGCCAAAATTTTGATTGAAGCGGATCCATCGTTGGTAACAGCAGGACAGTCTGAAGGCAACGCACCGATGGATTTATTGGTGAAACCGTGGCATCACTCTGCCCTTGACGTCGAACCGCGTAAGCCTTTCTACAACCTATTGGTTGAAAAAGGTGCCGTGCCGGATTTAGCTGCCGCAATTATAATGGATGATGAGGAAAGGGTTGCAGCATACATCTGGGACGACCCAAAGCTGTTGGAGCAACAGTTTGTCTGTGGCAATCGGATGCTATTTCGTCCCATCGAAATTGCGGCGGCTTATGGGAAGAACTTCATCCTTGACCTCTTATGTAATCTCGCCGACGTGGAGGACGTAGACATTACGCAGGATTTAGCCTCCGCCTTGACGCAAACCTTTGCTTTGGACGTGACGGAACGACTGCTCGAAGCCACCAGACCAGATGCTTCAGTCTTAACGAATGCCCTTGCTTTTGCATGTGAAGTCTATCAACCTGAAAAAGTTCGGCTGTTGCTCAAATACGGTGCCGATCCGGGTGCGTCCTTTAAAGCGAAGTTTCGTTACGATGTCGTGCAGAATCTGAAAGTGGGAGACGATGACGTCCACACCTGTGAGAGGTCGCCGCTTTTCTTACCGGGCACAAATACACTGGCGTACGACACCGTCCTTCATATCTATGAAATGTCTCCACTCTTAGTGGCGATAGGGACATGGTATGGGGTGAGAGAAGCACCAGAGGCACTTGAGGAATGTTTGGATGTTGTTAAAGCATGCCTCGACGCGGGTGCAGATTTGCATCGGCGTTATAAGGTGGATATGGACGGTGAGATCTTGGAACTTACCCCGCTGGCGTATACACAGAGACTGGCGTCCCTGTTCCCAGATAAGCCCTTTGAAAGGATAATCGAGGTTCTCCGCAGCGTTGATGTAGGGGTTGGGTAACCCAACCCTTACTTTCGTATGGCGATTTTCCCCACCTTTTGTTTGCGGACATCCCCTTTGCGGGCGGTAAATTTGTAGAGATAGACCCCGTTCGCAAGCGGCTCACCATCACTGTCGTAGCCGTCATAGTGGTACTCGTTGAAAGAGACGGACGCATCCAATGTATCGATGGCGAGAATACGACGACCTGTAATCGTGTAGATTTTCAGACTTACCTCGTCCGCACTTTCCGTAAGGTAATAAGCGAAATGCGTTCCGCTTCCCGGCACAAATGGATTCGGGAAGTTGGCAATGTTCTTGATTTCAAATTCCCCAGCGACAGTTGCGGAGCGCTCTGTGTCTGAGATATTGCCGTTTGCGTCCTGTGCCTGTAATCGGATGCGGTACTCGCCGGGTTCCAAGACAGGGGTATAGGTGATCAGGAGTAGGTTATTGTTCGTCGGCGATGCCGCAATCACATATTCATCTTGCGGGACGTGTTCACCGTTTTTGGTGAGGATTATATTCTCGGGACGTGAATCGACCCCGTTCGCGTCCTCAATCTGCGCCGAGATGGTTGGTGTATCAGAGACATAATCGCCATCAACGAAACCTTGGTGGTCAAAGGTCAGCTCAAGCGCGGGCGGACGTGCGTCCCCGTGTGAAAGTAACGCAAAGGTCCCCGGCAGTTTAACCGCCGCAGAGATAGTATCCCCAGTCGTTGTTTCCTCACCGACCCGAACCCAATTTCCGTTGTCCGTGTCCCGCCGATAGATATAGGCATCGCCGTCCGCTTCTTTTTGGAAAGTGGCGGTTACTGATAGTGTAGAAGGGGTTTGCAACCCCGATTCCTCCAAATCAAATTGATAGGCGAGGGTTTTCGATGTTGAACTTGCCGCTGTAATATCGGGTTGGTTCGTAATGGTCAGGGCTTCTTCGGCATACGTCAGGACGGTACTCGTTTTCACACTGCCGGACGGAACAGCGATACGAAAGATACCATCTGGACTCTGAATGGGTTGATTGAGCGTTTCGGGTGTCAGTATAATACGGTTGCCCGAAAACCGACGCGATGTCCAGTTATTCCTTTCCCGTTCCTCAATGATGCTTCCCTGTGGGAGTTCATCGGATGCTGGATCTACGTAAACCGTGACCAGATAATCACCCGGCGGCGGTTGCCAAGGAACACTCACAGCGACTTGGCTACCGGGTAGAAGTTCGGGAAGTATTTGGAGGTCCCCGATTGGCGTCGCGTTCTGGAGTTCTTTGAGTATCGCCGCAACGCTAACGTTGAGACTTGAGGTATCCGTGTTCGCATCCACCGCTTTTACAAAAAACTGAACGGGGACATTTCGGGCTATTCCACTCTTACGGTTTCGGACTTGTACGGAGAGTGTAAAGGGAGGCACCGTATCCCATGTAAGAGTTTGATCCAGAGCGACGAGGTCGAGTTCGATTTCCTCGTATCCTACATCGAAGGTGATTAACTCTGTTTGAAATGTTCTGCCACTTTTGACTTTGATCTCGGCGTAATAATCGATAATTTCTCCGTACGGGTATGCCGGAATAGGTCGCTGGCTTCTGTGGGTGGTGCCAGTATGCCGCACAACAGGAATCGTGAAAAATTCGTGACCATCCAGACTCCAAAACAGCGTCATTTCATCAATAGCATTTTCGTTCACGACTTCTACGTAAAGGTGTACCGGTTGGTTCGCTGCGACTGGAAAGGGAACGAGACGTACGTTGTTGACATATCGATCTAAGACTTTGTAGGTTGCATACCCCAAAACCTCTTCATCTGCATTCCATGCGTAAATCTGGACAGCACCGACATCAAAGTCAGGATCATCGGGGACACGTATTTCTGTGTTGACCTGTCCATTGGTGATCGAAACAACCTCCGGTGGCAGCTTTATGTTTTTTGAGACTGCGGTTTCAGTTATCGGAACAACAGTAATTTCGGCATCTCCACTAAAACTCCGATCGGGCAGCGTTCCAGAAACGTCGAGTAGGGTATCTCCTTGAGAAGCGTTTCGCCCTTGGTGGGTACCGATGTCTGCTGTGACTTGTATTGTGTTAGGCGGTATTTTCAAGTTTGTCGCCGGGTCGCCGAAAAGCGTGAAGACTTCGGCGAGATCGAGGAATCTGGGTGTATTGGTGAGGAACTGGGTTTTTGCCTGCGCAAAAATGGTACCGAGGTTGTACACCTGCTTATTGAAGATCACGTCAAAAATTTCTGCGTTCAGATAGTAGTCGCCATCGAGCAACCCGATACTGGTCGCCGCGATAACAGCGACGGCACCGCCGTTTTCAGAACGGAGGAGTTCTTCGGCGAGACTGTTTTTGTTCCCGTCAAACGAGCCGGTATAGCAGGTCATGCTGATAACCAAGGGAAGTTGCGAAATATTGGTTAAGTTCCGCTCCGGGTCTTCAAAGTCGAGCATCCGACTGGAAGCCCATCTACCACCACCACCGTGTCCGATATAATTAACGATACTGGCACCGTCATTAAAGCCATCAATAACGCGTCTACCGATGGGGGTAAGGGTGTTGTCTGCAGTAAAAATCGGCTCGTCTGTATGGGGGGCATAGATACGTTGGGTATCGTATCTGCCCGCCAGCTGATTGTGGGAAATGAGTTGAGTGGTTTGCCAGTGGAACCTTAAATCTGAACCTGCGAGCATGAGGAGTCGTTTATGCCAAGAGCCAACAGGTGAGGACCTCTCATAGTTGATGGTGCGCTCAATAAATATGCGGAGATCCACGCGATTATTTGCTGGCATTCTACCGATGAGCATGTCTGGAAAATTATCAGCCCCTCGAAATGTAACGAATTGATGGTCAGACGCGCTCGATCCGTAGCCAGGGATTTGCACTAGCATTGTCGGCACAAAATTAGGTTCATTTTTGATGTCAATATTTGTATCGCCTATGAGGAAAACATAGGTCGGAGCGGGAGGCTGCCAGTTGTAATAGGCGTACTTGAGGAATTCACGGATCGCCTCAGGATTGAGGATACCGTGGTTAAATTCATCGTAGATATCTTGGACATCGACGACTTTCGTGCGGAGTCCCTGTTGTGAGCGAAAGTCGACAAGAGATTGAACGTCCTGAATGAAGTGGTTATGTGTAATGATAATATAGTCCGCGGCGTTGTGGGTGCTATGCAGATCAGACGGAGCGTCTACCGAGATTTCCGGTTTGCGGAATTGACTCCGAGTGAGTGCGATGTACTGGATCGTAGGATCGCTCACATCCTTAGGACGGATTTGGGTTGAACGGAAGACAATCCTATAAGCACCGGGTACTTTCGGATCAGTGAGTGCGGATAAGCCTACATAGCGAGTGCCATCAATACCATAAATCTCGATGTCTGGTGTAGTAAAGTTCTTTAATTCGACCTCGAAACTTGCGCTCACAGCACCTGTTTCGTCAGGAAACGGGGTAATTGCAAAGGGGAGTACGTTCGCTTCTGCTATAAAATCTCGCCAGTAGTCAATTTGGAGCCAATTGAACAGGATAATATCGATGGGAGTTTCAGCGTTTACGGGATTCGTAATCCGAATCGTGTTCCGCCCTGTATTAAAAAAGGACTGGGAGATTTCCTGATTGTGAATTTGGTGTTCGATTTCGCCGTCCCAACGTGCTTCTCCGAATTCAATTTTATCGTTGAGCCAAATGGTGCAATTGTGTGGTGTGTTGGATCTACCGTGGAGGCTGACTCGGACCGTTGTCGGTAGGGCAGTGTCTGAAACACCTGGGAGATTGAAACCAAACGTTTTTAATGCCGGGGCGCTCAATTGTGACCAGAACCAGCTATCATTCGGAAGCGGCGGGAGCTCGGTCAAGCGGAACTGCCGTTGTAATAACCCTTGACTAAATTCTGTATAGGTCTGGTTTTCTGTAAGGTGTACATTACGGAAGCGTCTGAAATGTTGGTCCTTCTCGATATGGGCGCGTGTGAGAAACCGCCGGTAAATTTGCATAGTATTTGCTTGTGGGAGTGAGGTCTTTGTGCCCATTCGAATTCCGGGTCCTGCGTTCCAAGAAAGCCAATAGATATTCTCATTGGAATAGGGATCAATATAACTGGTCTCTCCATGCTGGCGTTCCGCATAGAAAATGATTTCGTCCGTTGGGTCGAATCTCTTGTCGGCTTCACCCCGTACAAAAATCGGTATCTGCTTTCCTTTGTTTGTTAGCGTTAACGTCACAGGAATTATCGCTTGGATATTGGCACCGGCGGTTGCGAGGTCCTGTGCTGTAATGCTGTACATACCGGATTCGGTGACACTGATTTTATAACGCGGCCCTGTGGATGGAATGCTTGGTGCCGCAGGTGCCCGTGAGATCGGAGAACGCCATTTAACGGCGCTCTGTGGGTTAACGAGCATATCAGCGAAGATTGCGTCAAATGCCGCTGATTCGGTATGCAATCCGCCGGGTATAGTAGACAACTGTGGGAACGAGGGGACCTCGCCCGTCCCTTGGGCAGACATGCCGGGAGGGTTGGGTAACCCAACCCCTACGAAGCGGACCTCTATCACGAGTCGGTGGTAAAGCCTCACTTCACGGCGGGCAGGGTTGTACTGGACAGGATTCAACTGGATCGGGAGGACGCGGTTCTCTCGGATCCAACCGGGTTTTCTGATCTCTGCGAGACGCTCCGGAAAAAAATGATCTCTTTGTTGGCTGGAAGCGGGCACAGTTGCTTCTATTTTCTGTGTGCTGAACTTCTTATCTATCACCCGCACTTGGAAATCTACGTCGGGTGGAACACTGATGAGTGTAGATTGCATCGGCAGGCGTAGCATACCGAATTCGGTAGTGAAGTTACATCCGGGGAAAGATATGAATTGGTTGGCAGTTAAGGTGGGATCTGGTTTAATCGAACCCTCTTGCAACCGATTGCTGACTGTCGAAGTCTGATAATTATTAATGCCATTATCGAAAAGAAAATCGGATTTAGGGATAACGAGTTGGATCGTTACGCCCTGCGAGGTACTGCTGATCAGCTCAATCTTTCTGTGGGTTTTTGCGCTGTTACGTGTTGAAGTTCGTGGGCTTTGGTTTCTTAGGGTAATCGGTGCAGCAGTCGCGATTCCAGAAGAGCGAATCAAGTTTGGGATAGGCAGCGGAGAGGTATTCAAACAGAGGAAAAGTGCTATTAAGAGTAGTGGTAACCATTTGGATGCCGGAATGCGCAGGACTATAGGGCGAATTTGCATTTTTTTAGTATTGGGTTTTTGCTTTGATTGGTCTTACAGCCCAATCGGGTTTTTGATGCATTTTTTATGGCATCGGTGGTGATTAAAGGGCTTACGGTCAATACCATATATGCCTTAACGCTATCATGTATATTTTATGGTGTTTGTTGCGTGTCGTTTCGTTTTTCTTTAAATAATGTAAGGGTTGTCCATGCGGTTTTTCTACGAAAAACCTTTCGGTCTTCGGTTAAAGAGGTGTCTTGTGGCAGTAGCACAATAGGTTACTGCCACAAGTTGCTCTTGTCCGATAACCGATAACTGATAGCCGACAACTATTTCTCAGCGAGGTGATAGACCTCTATTTCTCGGATTTGGGCGACAGCGGGTTGCATAACGCGATAGTGTGGATAGTATTGACCCACGAGGGTCGTCCGACGGTCGACGACTTTGTCCCCCGGTTCTGCCATGACTTTATTCACAATGACATCATCGACAGTTCGGGTAACGGCGACGCGGATCATCTTTGTCTGGAAGTTCAATCTATCAAAAACGAACAGGGGTTGTGCGCGGTCGTCGCCGATATTGCGTCGCTGAATAACTGTATGAAAAGTCTCCCATTCTTCGGAATCGGGATCCAGGTATGCCATCTCGAACCGGAAAAGATTGCTGTTGTGAATGACAATTTTTCGGACGGGGTGTACTTCAGCGAACCTGATAATGAAATTCCGTTCATTACGCGCCGGGAGTGTTGCCAACGTCTCCAGATTTCCATCGTTCATGCCTGGATGGGTCGCTTCGGTGCCATAGGCGGCACTCGCTATATTATTGCTGTATTGTGTGGATAGTACCTGTGCAACTCTACACGCATTGAGATGTAAGCAGATTGCTATGAGGCAGCAGAGTGTTAACGTCATGCGTCTCATTTTGGTTCCTCCTGAAATGTTATATCGACCCGATCAACAATCCCCATGACGAGCTCTCGAATCGGTGCGTCTTCAATGCCGAATACCTCTTGGGCTACACCGGGACCCGCACCAACGATGACGGTGTCTCCTTCGCCAGCGCCGACATAGTCGACAGCAATTGTTGGGGTGCGAACGAGTTTGGATTTGACGCTCAACGGTTGGATGAGCAGCAGTGTGCGATTTTCGTATGCAGGATGTTTAACGATAGAAACGGCTTTTCCGATTACTTTAGCGATGTACATTTTTTACGACTCCGTTTCAGAGGTGCTTGGTGGGTCAAGCAACGAAATAGAATCGACGATGCCAACGATGGCAACATCGACCGGCATCCGCTTACCAGGGATGACACTCATGGCATCGCCACCTGTAACGTAGTAGACCGTTTCGCCAACACCTGCGTCGTGTAGCGTATCCACAGCGACAAGTGGTTCAGAAATGGGGTTGTTTTTTTCGTCTAAGGGCTGCACAATGAGGAGACGTGTGCCTTCTAAACTCGGATCTTTTCGAGTTGCGACAACAGTTCCGATAACTTTTCCTAAATCCATCTTTTAATTTTACCTTGCGGTTAGACAACGCGGGTTTGAACTTTAACGTGTTTCTCAGAGAATCCGCCTGCGTGTTTTTGCAATGTAATACATTGTCCCGCAAGTCCACACGCGACTTGCGCTATGGATTTAGTCTATTCCGAGACTAAATCCGGTGTTTCTGCGTATTGTTGCAGGCTACATTTTTCTAATTAAGAGAACACACCTGTATCTTCATGAGGCGAGATTGTACTCAACAAGTTTTGTATGGAGCGTATTCCGGTTAATGCCGAGGATATCTGACGCTTTGCTCCGATTTCCTTTGGTATGTTCAAGCACTATTTTAAAGAGCGGTTTCTCAAAGATCGCTCGGATTTCAGCGTACAATTCGTCTGGCGATGTTTCGGACTCCATATAGTCCTGAACGTGTGTTTGGAGCAGATTGTAAATTTGGGCATCAAGGTTTCCAGGCTCACTGTCGGGGGTTGATTTTTCGAGTATCGGGTCGAAATGCTCAGGCAACAGCATTTGTCCCGAACACATCACGAGTGCTCGCTTGATTGCATTTTCTAATTCGCGTACATTTCCCTGCCACTCATGCGCCGTGAGAAGTTTAGCAACTTCCGAGGAGATGCCGATATTGGACAGTTGATACTCTTCGACAAACCGGCGGGTGAACAGATCTATGAGTTCTGGTATGTCCTCTTTTCGTTCCCGGAGCGGCGGCAGGGAAATGGGGATAACGTTGAGACGATAGTAGAGATCCTCCCTGAAATCTTTCTGCTCGATTGCGGTCTCAAGTCGCCGATTGGTAGCGGCGATGATCCTGACATCAACCGCGTGCGTCTCGGTACCGCCCATCGGTTCGACCTCTCGTTCTTGGAGGACGCGCAACAATTTCGTCTGGACCTCAATCGGCAATTCACCGATTTCATCGAGGAAGATAGTACCGCTGTCTGCCTGTTGGAATTTTCCTTTCCTTGCGGTGTGTGCATCGGTATACGCACCCTTGACATGTCCAAAGAGCGCGCTTTCGATCAGATTCGAAGGCATTGCGCCGCAATCGACGATAACGAACGGATTGTCGGCTCGGTCACTATTTTGATGGATGAGTTGGGCGACAAGTTCTTTACCGGTTCCGCTTTCACCTAAAACGAGGACGGTTTCGTCACTGACAGCGGCGCGTCCAATCTTGTGATAGACCTCCTGCATTGCCGGACTCTGACCGACCATTCTCCCCTGTCCCTCAACGTCAATGGAGGGTGTGGAGATCTTGACGTTCTTGGTTTGGTTGCTGGCATCTGCGGCGCGCGCCACGAGGTCGAGCAATTGCCGCTGATCAATCGGTTTCGTGAGGTATCCGTAGGCGCGTTGTTTTGCAGCGTCAATGGCAGTCTGCGTCGTTCCGTGCGCAGTGATTATAATAATCGAAGCGGTGCTATTGTAACTCTGAATGTCCTCAATGAGTTCAATTCCGTTGGCGTCCCCTAACCAAATATCGAGCAGAATGACATCAACGTTTGTTTTCTTGACACAGGCAAGCGTCTCTGCTCCGTTTCGGGTTTTGAGGGTCTCATAGCCTGCCCTCTGAAGCGTGGCGGCGAGTATTTGTCGGAGGCTATCGTCATCGTCAGCGATAAGCACAAAATTTGACATATTTTTAATTTTCCTTGCAGCTCGCTATGATTCCCTCTATTGCGTTGTGAGTGTGAAGGATACATCTGCAAGCGGTTAATTGACCGGAAGCGACATAATAAACGCTGTACCGACTTCGATGTTCGCATCGATTTCAATGCTACCTCGGTGCTCGGCGAGAATTTTTTGGCTGATGTAAAGTCCTAATCCTGTCCCCTTCTGTTTAGTGGTGTAGAACGGATCGAACAGCATCGGTATATCTTCAGGTGAAATTCCGGGTCCGTCATCTTGAACTCGGACATGCACAATTTCTGTTTCTGGGACGTATTCTGTCTGAATGGTCAAAGTTCCCTCTGTGTCCATTGCTTCTATGGCGTTGTAAAATAGATTGAGAAGCACCTGTGTGATTCCGTCCTCATTTACGTTGATCTCTGGACAGTCGCCATATTGCGTGATGACTGTGGTAGCACGAAGCTCCAACTCTGGTCGGCAGATAGCGAGGCTACTCTCAAGGAGTTGATGGAAGTCGCACTGTTTTGCGACTTCCATTGTGGGCTTGCTGAAGGCGAGTAATTGCTCAATGAATCGGTTCAGTCTGTCCACCTCTTTTATAATGATACCTGTGTATTCATTAATCTCATTTTGAGAGAGGTTTTCGGAATAGGTTTCGACGTGCTCGGAAGTCACGCGATCACGATCATCGTGATGGCGTGCTTCCGCTGAACCGAACTCTACATCGCTGTGTTGGAGTAGTTGTGTGCCGAGTCGGATGCTCCCTAAAGGGTTTCGGACCTCGTGTGCTATCGTTCGGACCAACCGACCGAGGGTTGCCATCCGTTCGGATTCAACGAGTGCGTCGATTGTCTGTTGGATTTTGACGCGCTGTGCAATAATGGAGGCGATGATCGTCAAGAGCCGCCGGTCGTCCTCTGCAGAAAATTCGTCTGAGGCTTTGTCTATCGTCAGTGTACCGATGACGTTTTCTTCCACAATGACCGGGATGCACCAGAAGGCGATTACATCTTTGGATTCAACCCGTTCCGGCTCGAAGAGTTTGACGTAACTACGTGGGCTTCGGGTTTGCGGAACGCCGATCGCTTTCCCTGATGCGAGCACCTGTTTCTGGATATCCTCCATCTGATCGTCAGTGCCACGTTTCATCTCCGCTGGCGTCAGTCCTAAAACGGCTTCTGTGGAGGTGACGACTTTCCCGTTTTCATAGAGATGCAAAGCCCCGCGGTAGATACCGAGTCGCTTGGAGAGAATTTCAATGATACGCTGAAAGAGTCCCTCCAGATCGAGGTTGGTGTTCGCTGATTGGCTCACCTCAAAGAGCGTGGAGATGTCTCGGACCTGTTTTTCTAAATTTGCGTTGACGCTGTTTATCTCTTCTATCTGTTCGACCCTACTGCGTCTCTGGGTTTGGAAGTGACGAATAATGCGGATAACGCCGTAGACAACGAACGGATAGAGCAGTGCTATGATAATGCCTTCAGTATGTTTCGGATAGCGGAAGACGTAAATCCAATTGGCTACGGTCGTGATGCCGAACAGAACGTTTTGCCCGCGAGGGGTCGTGTAGAGAACTGACAGGACAATAACCCCGTAGTAGCAATGGCTTACGGCGAGGTAATATTCCGATATCTGGAACAGGTGTGTACTGACGTTAATGAGAAGCACAAACAGTGCGAGAAAAAACGTTAGCATTTTTTAGGGCTATTCTTTCAGAAAATTGTTGAGCATTTTTAACCCGACGCGCCCGCTCTTTTCAAGGTGGAATTGTGTCGCAATGAGATTATCTTGAGCAATCGCGCTACAAAATTCAAGCCCGTACTTCGTCTTTCCGATCACGATGTCATCCGATTCTGGTTCAGGATAGTAGGAATTGACGAAATAGAAGTGCGCGGGGTTCGGAACATCTTCAAAGATTGCGTGCGGTTTCGTCTGATATACTTCGTTCCAACCGATTTGCGGGACTTTGAGCGTCTTCGTTTGCGTTTCTGTGTCTGTCGGTGGATATTTCTTTACACATCCCGGTATGAGATTTAAACATTCGGCATCCTCTTCCTCACTGTGTTCAAAGAGAATCTGGATACCGATACAGATACCGAGCATCGGTTTACCAGTACGGAAGAAGTCTCTGAGTACCTCGTTTAGTCCGCGTTTCTGTAATGTTTGCATCGTGGCTTTTGCGGCACCGACACCGGGGAAAATCACGCGTTCGGCGTCGAGTATCGTTTCAGCGGCGGACGTAATCTTGTTTTTATAGCCGAGGTATGTCAAGGCACGTGCGACACTCGTAAGGTTTCCCGCTTCGTAATCTATAATTGCAATCATATTTTTAACTATGTGCCTCTGAGCTGCCCTCCACGTCGTTTCGGGTAGATTTCTGGTGAATTCCCACGCAATCAAGGATATTTACGCTTTTTAAGACTTTCTTTAAATCCGTCCGCAGCACCAAGCACTTTGGACTCTATCGAAAACCGAGAGACTCAAAAAAGGATTCGGATTAGGGCTTTGTCAATCGCTTATAATTTGTCTATCGCTTTGTAAAGGTTGGCTGTCTCAATCCCAGCGATAGCGGCTTCAGACCCTTTGTTTCCTGCCTTAATACCGGCGCGCTCAAGTGCCTGTTCTATGGTATCTGTAGTGATGACACCGTAGATAACGGGAATGTTGGTGCTGAATGATATGTTGGCGATGCCCTTGGCACTTTCGGCGGCGACATAATCAAAATGCGGGGTCGCCCCTCGGATCACCGCACCGAGGCAGACGACAGCGTCATAGCGTTCGCTCTCTGCGAGACGTTTGGCTATACCAGGGATTTCGAAGGCACCAGGGGTCCAGAAAACATCGACATCGTCCAAATCGACACCGTGCCGTTTTAGGGCATCCAGCGCACCAGCGAGGAGTTTTTCGGTTACGAAACTATTGAATCGGCTGACGACTATACCGAACTTGAGACCTTCACCGAGGAGATGTCCTTCATAAACGTTTGACATTTTTTAATTTTTTGCTCCTGGGCTGCGCTCCACTTCGTTTCGCGCAGGTTTTTGGTTAATACGCGACTGGATTTGGGATCTGTTCGCGAAGAGATAACTTGGTTGTGCTTTTCTATTTTCTCGGTCGTTCGTTGCTGATGGCTGAATGCTATTCCTCATATAGGATGAGGTGTCCGAGTTTGGAACGTTTTGTTTCTAAATATCGGCGGTTAAATGCATTCGGTTTGGTTTCCAACGGGATACGCTCGACGATTTCAAGTCCGTGTCCGGACAATCCCGTGACTTTTTTCGGGTTGTTCGTCATCAATCGCATCTTTTGAACGCCCAAATCGGCTAATATCTGTGCGCCGATGCCGTAATCTCGTAAGTCTGCGGGGAACCCAAGATGTTCATTCGCTTCGACGGTGTCTAATCCGTCGTTGTCCTGCAACTGATATGCCCTGAGTTTCCCTTTGAGTCCCATGCCTCTGCCCTCTTGTCGCATATAGACGAGTACGCCTCTGCCTTCCTTCTCAATGGTTTCAAGTGCGATTTCGAGTTGCGCACCACAATCGCATCTGAGGGAGCCAAAGACATCGCCAGTGAGGCATTGCGAATGTACGCGGACCAACAGTGGGGCTGGATCGGTGAGATCGCCTTTTGTGAGTGCGATGTGTGTCTTATCCCCCTCAACGGTTTCCCCACTCGTATCGGTGCTTTCATAGGCGTAAAGTTTGAACTCACCGTGTGCGGTCGGTATGTCAGCAGTTGCGACGCGTCGAATCAATGTTTCTGTCTCACGACGGTATGCGATGAGGTCAGCGATCGTGATAATTTTGAGTTGGTGTTGTGCGGCGAACTCCATGAGTTCGGGGACGCGTGCCATGCTGCCGTCTTCGTTGAGTATCTCACAGAGGACACCCGCGGGGTATAGCCCTGCCATTCGCGCCAAATCGACGGTGGCTTCGGTATGCCCTGCTCGTCGAAGGACGCCTCCGGGTTTTGCTTCTAAGGGAAAGATGTGTCCGGGACGGACGAAATCTGCGGGTTCAGCGTTGGGATCAACGAATTTTTGGATGGTATAGGCGCGTTCTTGTGCGGAGATGCCGGTCGTCACCTCTTTCGCATCGATGGTGACCGTGAAGGCGGTCTGCATTTGCGCCGTATTGGATGCCACCATGGGGTAGAGTTCGAGTTCGTCAAGGCGTTCTGAACAGGTGGGTAGACATATCAACCCTCTGCCGAATTTCGCCATGAAATTGATCCGCTCAGCTGTCACCTTTTCTGCCGCCATGATGAGATCGCCTTCGTTTTCGCGGTCGGGTTCATCGACGACGATGATCATTTCCCCATCTTGGATTGCAGAGAGTGCTTCAGGAATGGTATTAAATTCGTTTGGCATTCTTGCCTACTTTAATAGTTATCGGTTATCCTTTAATAGTTATCGGTTATCAGTCCTCAGTATCGCGAGGTGAACCTCGCTCCTACACAGAGGGGTCGGGAATCGGAGTTCCCGCCTACAAAAGACATAAATGCCCCTGACTGACGGCTGACAACTATTCGATATAGCCGTGTTTCGCTAAGAAGTTCAAATTAAGGGTTTCAGAAGCGGACTGCTCATTCAACTCCGTCTTCTCTTCAGTATTTTTTATCAGTGTTTCAAGGTAACGCGCGACGATATCGACTTCAAGGTTAACCGTATCACCTGTCCGTTTCGTTCCGAAGGTCGTTACGTCTTTTGTGTGCGGAATGAGTGTGACTTCAAATGCATCGGTAAGCACATTTGATACAGTTAAACTGACCCCATCAACCGTGATGGATCCTTTGTATGCGACGTAGGGTTTGGTGATGCGACTCATTGTTACCTGCATCACGGAGGCGTCCCCCTCATCTGTCCACGAGCGGATTGTCGCGACCTCGTCAACGTGTCCGAGTACGAGATGTCCACCCAATCTATCACTGAGTCGGAGGGAACGCTCTAAATTAACCTGCTCTCCTACCTTCCGTTCACCCAAGGTTGTGCGACGCAGGGTTTCAGCGGATACATCCACGGTGAATGTTTCTGATGTGAGGAAACGGATCGTAAGACAAGCACCGTCAACGGAGATGCTGTCCCCAACTTTCGCATCACTGAGAACTCCGGTCGCCTGAATCTCAAGGGTAGCGTCTTGAGATTTAACCTGAATGCTTTTAATCCTTCCGAGTTCTTCAACGATTCCGGTGAACATGCTACAGATACCCCTCAATCAGAATCTCGTGTTCAGGCATCGGTGAGACACGAATTCGCCGTAAGTTCACTGCCTCGGTGAGACTCTGGATTCCTTCACCACCGATCGGTCCAGGGGCATTCTGTCCGCCGATGAGTTTCGGCGCGATGAAACACATAACCTTGTCCACGATCCCTGCTGTGAGAGCCGAGGCGTTGATTTGGCTGCCACCCTCTATGAGGACGCTTGTTATTTCACGTTCCCCTAATATTTCCATCAAACGCTTGAAACAGACCTGACCGTGTGCGTCTGGAACGGTTATCACGTCCCCACCGGCTTTCTCGAGGGCATCAACGTTTTCAGAGGATGCCTCCGACGTTACTGCCACGATAACACCCGCCTCGCTTTCGGGATTGAAAACACGTGCGTCCGGACGAGTTTTCCCGTGTGAATCCAACACAATCCGGATTGCGTCCTGTCCATCTCCGTTCTGCAGCCGTGTCGTTAGTGAGGGATTATCGCGTGCGATTGTCCCTCTACCGACAAGGATCGCATCTACAGTATCCCGCACCTCATGCCCTCGTTGCCGCGATGCTTCGGACGTAATCCATTGGGATTCTCCAGAAGCGGTGGCGATCTTCCCGTCAAGACTCATAGCGGTTTTGAGGATTACAAAGGGTCTACCGGTTTGAATGTATTTCCGATGCACCTCGTTTAGGTCTGACGCTTCTTGTCTACGGATACCTACATGGACGTTTATGCCGGCATCTTGGAGTTGCTGGACACCCTTGCCAGCGACATTCGGATTCGGATCGATGTCTGCGACGTAGACCTGTACGATACCGGCGCGAATCAGTGCCTCTGTGCAGGGGGGTGTCCGTCCCCAATGGCAACACGGTTCAAGTGTTGCGTAAAGTGTCGCGCCTTTGGCACCTTCACCCGCGGCATTCAACGCATGGACTTCGGCGTGTGGGGATCCCGCTTTCTGGTGATACCCCTCACCGATAACCTTTCCGTCTTTTACAATGACGGCACCGACAAGAGGATTGGGACTCGTGCGTCCTTTTGCCTGCCGTGCTAAATCCAGTGCGCGTTGCATAAAGGCTATGTGTGTTTTGTCCATAGCGATGTGTTGTCTATACCCAAAGGTCTGGTTTCTTTAAATTATATCACATTTCGATGAGAAGTCAAAATCAATTTTGAAGTTTAGCGATCTCTTTCAGGGATTCGAGGATTTCTGTCTGTTTTGCAAGGTCGAATTGATGTGAGCCGATGTACATATATTTAATAATCCCTGTCTTGTCAATGATGAATGTTGCTGGACGCGCGATGTTGTAAGCCTCTAAGCTGAGCCAGTGGTAGACACCGTAGCTTTTGATGATGTCTCTTGTTTTATCTACCAGTAGTGGGAATGTGATGCCGTTTTTCTCGACATACCCTCGAAGTTCACGGGGCCACTGCCCGGCTATGGCGAGCGGGGTGGCTGTGTATTCTGCGTAACCTGCAACGTTTTCTTGTACAGCCGTCAACTGACGACGACTGTTCGGTCACCACGTCCCTCGAAAAAAGGTTAAGACGACGTGTTGTGTTCCGCGATACGCTTCAAGCGATACTTCTCCGCGTTGATGTGATGGGAGCGTGAATGACGGCGCGGTATCACCGATGTTGAGAACCTTGTTTTTCCGTGGCATAGGCACACTGTATCAAAAAATGTTGTGGGTGTCAAGTCTTTGGTAAATAACTGTCGATTTCCAACAAGCACCAGTTGCGTGTTCATTGTCCGAATCAGGATTTTCAGGATCAGAGGATGGACAGGATTAGACGTGTTTCCTTGGCGGACGACATTCCGTAGGTTGGGTAAAGCGGAATAGACCTAAGCGGGAATAGACCCAAGAAACCTCTAATTTTACCAGAATCCTGCCACATCACAGAAACTCAGCGAAACCCACCGATCCGCTTCGTCGGTTTCAAATGCCTTATACAAATCACTCAACTTGTGGGTATTGAGATTATCACAGACCAATAGGATCTTTTTATGGAGTTTTACATCCTTTTTAGTCGATCCCTTACAAATGCCGCCCCTACGGGGCTTGTGTCTGTGAAATCGCGTTTTTCTACAGAGATACCATCCCTACGGGATTCAAGAGGTTTTTTGGCATATCCAAGGTTTATGGCTAAAACCCGGCGCAGTTGGAAACAGTGAAGAAACACCCAAGCAAAAACCCTACCGGACCTGGGACCACAACGGTTATTTGCTCTAAAATTGACAGTTATGGTGCGGTTGGGAAACCGCACCTACCGGGCCTGGGGTGAAAAATGGAATACGTCGTTATTATCGTTGCGTGTGTTCTATTCCCTTCCGGCACGCCACACGGTGTATCTTAGTGGTATCGTTTCTTGAGCGATGCCCAAGTAGTTATGAGGCGATGATCGGGTCCCGGTGAAAGTGGTACAGGCTTCTCTGGGAGTGCCACAGACGCAATCTTTTCCGTTACTGCGTCTATGTCGTCATCAATGAACGCCCATCGGTATCGGAATGGCGCGTCCAGGTAATCGGCTTCTGCATGTCCGTCGGCAATAAGTTGTAAGTTTAGCATGCCAGTCCCGGTGTCATCTGTGTAAAACACATACGCCAAGAACCTTCCTGCAGAACCCTTTTGGATAAACGGAAATGTGTCGGAATCCTCGAAAAGCACGAACACGTCCTTGTCTTTGAGGGTATCCTTGACGTATTGCGTTGCCGCTGTGCCGAGTTCCAATTGACGATTTTTCTCGGCTTCCAAGAGGTCATCATAGTCATCGTGGTCAGGTGTAGTGCCACGTTGTTCCAATACAGATTTAGCATCTTTCGTGAGTTTTGCCCCTTTACGGCTTTCAGGGGCATCCACACCGTAGAGCCGTATTGTAATGATACCCTGGTCGCTATAGATGAAATCGAGGGTATCTCCGTCAATAACTCGGTCTACTTCGTAATAACGGGCTTCGTTCGATATAAAACCTATCGTTGTATCTGCGGAATGGCAGTGATAAGAATCACCTTCTCGATGACAGCCGTCCGATGCTATCTTCCTGTTATGTGCGGATACATCGTTGAAAATTCCGACGAGTGTGAGTAAAACGACAAAGTATCTAAACATTGGAGTTTTCCTTAGTTCTTCTGATTTTTGAAAAAAGAATGGATCTACAACGTGGGCAAGTTTTTAACAATCTCCACAGTTTTCAAACTGACAGTGATAACACGTCCAATCAGATCCACAATATACCGCGGTTGATCGGCACGGTTCGGATCATTGACGATGCTGCTCCGTTTGTCGGTCTTGACGCGATACTGATCCACGACCCACTCCAACGCAGAACGGTTGCCGAGTTTATAGTCGTAGACCTCTGGTGGGATACCGTCTAACGTCAGGAAATCGTTGTATTTCAACTGCGTCTTATCTTTCGACAATCGCATCTTCTCGACACGCCAATCTATCGGTAGCCCCGGCGTTTCGACATTTCTCAGTTGATCGTATTGCGGAGCAGATTCGTAGTTGACGTGGAGGTCTGCTAACGCCGCACCTGCGTTGGCGAATCCCCGGAAGTCTTCGGCGAACGGGATATGTGGCAGGTCGCTCTTGAGGTTCATCTCGTATTTCTCGCGATAGGTAGGATGGTGCAGGAGACCATAGTTGTAGTGGAAGATGTCCCACTTGGTGATGGTGTCGTAGTTGTAGTGGGTTCGGAATTCAGATAACGCCCAAGAAGAAGTGCTGTTTTTGGGAGAAGTCTTTGCAGAGCATCGTCGCTTCTTCGGTGGCGACATAGAACCGATCTAACGGTTTGAGAAATTCCTCGCGACTGAACGATTCTCGGATAAGCGCATCGACAACATTTTCGATCTCGCGTGTAATGATATTTCGGCGTGTGAAAGCGGAGTTGTTAAAGACGGTGCGGAACATGCGTTCGGTGAGGATGTGTTGGATGAGCATCTTCTCGACGGCGCCCTGTGAGAGTTCCGGGTTGATGGAGGTGCGGCAGGTATCGTAGAAATCGGTGAACGCTTTTTTGAAGGCTGGATCGGTTTCGTGACGTTGTTCAATGAGTGTCTTCAACCTGCTTGCGAGGTCCGGCACCTGTTCTCTGAAAAATGACAAATGCAAGAACGGTGTGTTCTTGCATTTATCTGTAAATCTGTTATTGCTTGAGGTATGCCCATGTAGTGGTGAGTTTGTCGCCGGGGGAAACGTCGAAAGCCTTTTCCAATCCATCATCCATGATACTCTGAATCTCACCCTCGCTCAGAACCACACTAAAAATAGCCACATCGTCAATGATACCCCTGTATTTACCGGCATACCCGGAGCCGATGAGCAAATTAAATCCGCTGGGACTGGAGTCTCCGCAAGGGTGAACCCCACATTTCAGCCACTTACTCTCAGCGGCAACTTCACCATCTTTGTACATCTTATACTCGCGTCTTGAAACGTTTCTTGTCTCAGCGACGTGAATCCATTCATCATCTACGAAAGTCCCAGGGGACGGTCTCGTAACCTCTACATAAGGTTGACAATTTCCGCCACAATCGCCCCAATAAAAACTTAACCGACCATCGGGTTCCTGTGTCAAGCAGCCTTCGCCGCCATAAGCTTTGCAAACGATGTTTTGGCGACCTGCTGCTACGTTTTCGGGTCTAACCCAAAAAACGATTGTCACATCTCCGTGGAACTGAAGTGATTCGTCATTTCCCATATCCACAAAAGATGTGCCATCAAATTCAAGAGCCTTGCCAAATTTGCCATCGACCCATTTGGGTTTATTTGTGAGCATCCCATCGTTCCCGTTTTCAGAAGAATCTTTTGCAATATCCCCCTTGCCTTCGTCAAATTTCCATACGCCTACGATAGTGTTAGGGTTTAACGCTGCATCACTTGAAATGGCTAACACACCTGCAATAGATAAAACGACCACACCGATCCACACCCATCTAACTTTCATGTATTTATTCCTCCTTATACAAATGATAACTCCTGACATAAATGGTAACAGGTTTAGGAAAAATAATCAAACGAAAGATTTCTGTCTGTATAAGGCGTTACATCAATTCAATAAAGACTTCGTTTGCTAGGAAAAGACCGCGGGGTGTGAGGCGAAGATGTGTGGCTGTGCGTTCCAGCAATTGCAAGTCAATCCACTTTTTGAGGATATCCCCAAATGCGATGTCGATTTTTTCGCCGAAGCGGTCTTGATAAGCGTCAAGGGAAATACCTTCCCGCTTCCGAAGTGCGAGCATGAGCGTTTCTGCCTTCTCAGCGTGTCCCGTCATGCGTTCGGAGTCAGCGATCGGTTTTTGGCGTTGGGAGAGTTTGTTAATGTACGGTGCGATACCCCGAATATTCGTATAACGTATCCCGTTTATATATCCGCACGCGCCTACACCGAGTCCGATGCACGGCTGGTTGTTCCAGTAAACGAGGTTGTGTCTCGCGAAATGGTTCGGTTTGGCGAAGTTACAGATCTCGTAATGGACGTAACCGTTTGCGGTGAGTGTGTCAATCGTGTATTGGAACATATCGGCTTCGGTGTCCTCGGCAGGGAGATGGAGTTCACCGGCTTGCCACCATTCATAGAACGGGGTCGTCTCCTCCATGACGAGGTTATAGGCTGAGATGTGGTCGGGGTCGAGGGAGATCGTTTCGTTGAGGGTGTGCTGCCACGCCTCCATCGTCTGTTCGGGGAGTGCGAAGATGAGGTCGATGTTGATGTTCTCAAAGCCTCCTTCGCGAGCCAGGCGATAGCTTTGAAGGAACTCGGCAACGGTGTGAATTCTGCCTAACTGCTTCAAAGTTTCGTCTTGCATGGCTTGCAGACCGAAACTGAGTCGATTCACGCCGTTGTCTCGCATCACTTTTAGCTTCTCACAGTCGACGGTGCCCGGATTACATTCTACGGTGATTTCAGCGTTTGGCGTTATCTGGAAATGTCGATGTACATCCGTAAATAACTGTGCCAGTGCGTCGGCAGAGAGGATAGACGGGGTCCCGCCACCGATGAAAATCGTTTGCAGCGGCTCAGTTTCTGGGGCGTAGAGTTCCATCTCCGTTCGGAGTGCGTGTAGGTATGCTTTCGCTTCCTCTTTATGGAAGGTGTACGTGTTGAAGGCGCAGTAGTAGCATTTCGTTGCGCAAAATGGGATATGGATGTAAACGGAAGCAGCCATTTATTCTGTGAATTCCAGTCCGACTCGGATTGCTTCGCCGCTATCGGCGTAAGAGAACGCTTCGTTGATGTCGCCGAACGCGAACGTGTCGGAGATGATTTTGTGGAACGGATACCTGTCTCGTGTGCGGCTCAGGAAATCGAGGGCACGCGGGATGACCCACGGCTCGTAGACGATGACGCCGCGAATGGCTTTACTACAGCGGACGATGTTGCCGGGATCTATCTCCGTGGGGAATCCGAGATTGATGTTCCCGATCCAGAGATATCGTCCACCCCATCGGAGCATCTCCACACCCTCAGCGAGAACACGTGGCGACCCGACAAACTCGGCGACGAGGTCTGCACCGATGCCGCGGGTCTCGTCGAGTACGAATTCGACACGTGATTTCATGTCGATTTCATCTACGTTGAGGGTCTCATCAGCACCGAACTCCCGCGCGAGTGCGAGACGTGCAGGGAGCCGATCGAAAACGATGATTTTCCCCGCGCCCATCTCCTTTGCGACCGCGGTGGCGTAAAGTCCGAGTCCGCCTGCACCTTGGATGACCACGGTATCGCCGAGTGTGATGCCGATCTGGTTCAGCCCGTAAATGACTTCGGATAAGGCGCAGTTGATGGGAGATACGAGCGCGTCAGAGAGAGCGTCTGGAACCTTGAACACCCAATGTCCGGGTTTCATGTAGTAGTACTCGCCGTAAGCACCGTGGAAATGGGGTGCCTGCTCGCTGGAGACACCGAGCCAGTCTCGATAGCGGTTCGGACATCCTGGTTTCCCGTTGAGACACATCCAACAGCGTTGACACGGTTTGAAGTAGGAGTAGGCGATACGGTCGCCCTCGGTTAGTGGTTGTCCCGTGCTATCGGTTGTGATATTGCGTCCCATGGCTTCGATGGTGCCGATCATTTCGTGTCCGAGCACTTGGGGGATACCGCTCTCGATTTTGGGTCCGTGTCCACGCCAGAAATGTAGGTCGGAGCCACAAATGTTCGCCATACGGATCCGTACGAGGATGTCGTCAGATGTGACGGACGGAATCGGATATTCCCGGAATTCCATGGGTGTTTGCGCTTGTGTGAAGACAGCAACTTTTCCAGTTTTCATTTTTTTAATTTTCCTTGCGGTTCGATTTGGTTCCTTAATACTCATCAAAATGGACGACTTTCCACTGTCCATCAATCTGTTCGGTGTTGATAATGACGTTTCGGGTGTGGGTTATTGTACCTCTTGTTGTGATAGTGAGCTTATAGTTGAATAAAACGTGTGTCGGTTCCTCTTCTGTGCCAATAAGTTCGTATTCGATTTTCGGCATTTCATCAATTTGTTGATCTAAGGACCGAACTTCACTCACACGAGCGATTTCATCTTGCAATTTTTCTGCAGCGAGTCCGTGGCTGAGTTGGAGTGCTGCCGCTTGGTCCGCATGCTGGTAGTAGTTATAGATGAAGTCTTCGCTGACTGCTCGCGGTGTGTTCCTGTTTGAACACGCGAGTATTAATAGGATGAACAGTAAGAGGTATCTTGGTTTCATTGTGCTTATTACTTGGCGCGAATCATCGCAACGTTGAAAATACGGCGTTCGTAGCCGTGGGCGGGGCTGTTCGCGACCCTTCCGAGTGCCCATAATGTCGAGGAACTGCCACCATCGAAGTTGATGGCGTGTTTGATGCCGAGTTCACTAAAAAACGTTCCCATGTGATAGAGCGTCATGCCCATACTGTACCCCGGCTGCCGACCGTCGACGGCGATGAGGAACAACTTTTCATCGTTGAATCCGAGGGCACTGCGCGGGTGTCGGGACGCACCGTTACGATGCCTGTATGCACTCCCACCGCGTGACTCACCAAACGCGATGAGTTCTGGTTCGACCTTACCGTCTCGGACAAGCCGTAAGTTTCCGCCAACCCCCTGCTGAACATATTGCCATTTTTTGGGTGTGAGAGCAATCTCCAATGTACCCGCTGTGGATTTGGTAATTTTGTCTCTCCAGTCGCGCACCAAACCCGGTTCAATCGCAAGGACGACACCATCAAATGGGATGATGCTGTTGCCGCGCGGGTTCACCGCAGTGACGACAAATCGGCTCGTATATTTTCCAGTGAGCGGGAGTTCAATTTGTCTGAGCGTGAACTCGTAGCATCGGCGCGTTAAAGTTCTGCGTCCGAAACGTGGTGTATAGATGACAGCAGGACATACTGAATCGCAGATTTGGTTAACCGCATCGATGGGAAGCGTGGCACCGGCAATCTTGAGCTTACCGTTGAGTTTCACCCTGTCCAAGAGAAACTCACCATCGGGCGTTACGCCAAAACTCGTTTCGCCCCACGCGGATGGCGGCGAATATCCCCATCTGTCGAGCGGTGTGGAGATACTGATCAGTTCACCGTTTTGGATGTGCAGATTGAACATCATGCCGCCGCGCCCGCGATTGTCCTCTCGGATGCCGAAACTGCCGTTGACACCTGCAAGCGGTAGTACGTCTCGTTCCATGAGTCGCCGTGTCGCACCGGTGATGGTTTCACGTCCTAAGATTTGATCGTTGGCGAGTTCAACATAGAATTGGAGGTTACTCGCCGTGCGATCCATCTCTGCAACATAGACCGCTGCACCACCTGTCCACCAATACCGGAGCAGTCGAAAACCTTTGGGCCATCGATTGCTTTGGAGTTCATCACGCCGTTTAACGGTATCAGGCAGCGCTTCTCGGTTTCTACTGTTGCTGGCACCGATGCGGAAAAACGAGTGTTCCCGTGCGCGTAACGCTCCAATCACCAAGATAAAGAACAGGATTAGCGCGCAGACGGTAATGAGTCGCATGAGATCAGGTCTGGTTTCTCTTGTCATTTTTTTATTTACTTGCTTTTAAACCGATACCGGTGAGAATTGAGACAGTCAGATCTCCGTCTTTGATGATACCTGACTCTCGGAATTTCTGGTATGCTTTAACGACAACAGCCGATGTCGGCTCCACATAAATCCCTTTAGCAGCAAGCGTTTTCATGCCTTCCTCGATGTCTGTGTCGTTGACTGTGGTGAATGCCCCGTTTGTTAAATGGAGTGCTTCCAGAATATTGTCGGCTCGGATTGGGAGCTCAGCGGTAATACCCTCAGCGAGTGTGTCTCTGGTCTGTTTCATCCTTGAGATAGATGTTCCGTTTTCAGTATATGCGTTATAAATTGGGCAACAGACCTTAGGCTGGACACCGAGAAGCCGAGGCACGCTTTCGATAATTCCTTGTACCTGCAATTCACGGAATCCGATAGCAAGCCCCAAATAAATGCTCCCGAATCCGACTGGACATAAGACGTAGGTCGGCGCACGCCATCCGAGTTGTTCGGTAATTTCATACGCGAGCGTTTTTGTGCCTTCTAAGAAAAACGGGTGCCAGTTATGGGAAGCGTAGCAGATGGTTTCCGCAGCGAGCTTTACTGCCTCTGTCGTTGCCATACGGTTTCCTGCCACCAGTTTCAACTCGGCACCGTAAGCGGAAATCTGTCTCAATTTGCCTTTTGAGGTGGACTCAGGACAATAGATCGTGCAGTGGATGCCTGCTCTTGCGCTGTAAGCGGCTATCGCGGCACCCGCATTGCCCGATGAATCCTCAACAACCGTCTCGACCCCAAGTGCCTTGAGGTGTGTGAGCAGGACAGATGCCCCGCGATCTTTATAAGAACCGGTCGGGCAGAGATAGTCCAATTTTACGAAGTGTTCAGGGGCGTTGACATCAAGCGGCACCAGAGGCGTCATGCCTTCACCGAGCGTGACAATCTCTGTCTCCTCACCAATGGGTAGTGCTTCACGATATCGCCAGAGCGACATCGCCGCCGGAACCTGTGGGTTCGGGACTATGTGTGAATCTGCGACAAGGTTCAACGGGCTTCCACAGTCGCACTTGTAGCGTAACGGCGAGATTTGGTATGTGGTGTTACATTTGGCACATTGATATTGCATTGTTCAAGTGTATTTGACAAACCCAAGAGGCGAGGTTAGGAAACCTCGCCAGCAGTATGCCAATCCATGTTTAGCTGTTACTATTTTAAAATGAGCATTCGCCGGGTTTGCTGGAAAGAGGATGTCACTAATTGATAGAAATAGACCCCGCTTGCAACGGGTTCACCGAAATCATTGCGTCCATCCCAATAGGCAGCGCGTCCTTGATCTTGATAGAAACCCGCAGACTGATAACCGAGCGACAACGTTCGGATGTGTGTGCCTTTCGTGTCATAGATAGATATAAACGCTTGACTATCCTCTGAAAGACGATAGGGAATCCACGTCTCCGGGTTGAAGGGGTTCGGATAGTTCTGCAATAGGAGATTCTGTTTCGGTGTACTGATACCGTCAAGCGTCACATTCAGAACAGCGTTTGCCAGATTCATAGGATTCACAGTGAAATTGAATCTTTCTGAGACGATATTTCCGTGCGGGTCTGTCACGGTTAATTCCAATGTGTCACCGACTTCCACGACGCTACGGTAGTTGAAATCGGCAGTTGCAGCAGCGAAGTAATTACCGCGCACAGGAGATGTCGTAACAGTGTTCGTCCGTGCGTTTCGGATGCTGACAAGATACCCGTTGAAGTGTTGTGTGCCTCCTAAATACCCGCTGATGACAAAGGCCCACGTCTGATTAAGAGTCGTTGCAACCGGTGCCGCCGCGACCTGTGTCTGATTCGTCCACGTTGTGCCGGTAAAGACGATCGCGCGAGGCTCTGGTAGATTGGCGATATACCCTTTTGCACCTTCGATGGGAAATCCGTCGTCGGGTGCGTTCGGCGTCCATCCGACGAACCGTTGGTTCGCGGCATCAAACATAATAACCGTTGTTGCCCCTATCTTTACTGCGAGCGAGCGTGCTGTCATCTGGACAGTTGGTTGCAAGGGTACAGACAGCAGGTTCAATCCCTTAGAGAGATGCATGGAGAAGATATTGCCAAACTTTTTTATCTCTAGTGGTGTCGTAGGTCTACCGACGAAACCATATCTCCGACCATCTGTTAAGTCATAATATCCGATAATACTCCCATCCTGATTAACATTTCGAACGACGGTGCTAACACTGTCTGGGAGCCGCACTTCATAGAGAATGCCATCTGGTAGGAGGAGATAGGACCGCAGAATATCATTTACAGCTTTGGCTCTGAAGGCGACAACTCCGGCATCAGTGATGGTGTTCACAAATAGGAATTCAAGATTCGGTATTTCTGGAACGTCAATAGTGGTGAAACTACCGTCGGGGTTACGTATGAACCCATGAGGCCTTCCATCGGCATCGATGTAACTACCGACGACAGCACCTGCGGCGTTGACAAAGTCTCCATAAGTGTTGACGGCACCAGGGAACGTAATTATCAGATCACCTGAGAAAGCGTGGGTAACTCCCGCTGCATCGACAATGTTACCACTCAGTGCCCCTGTTTCATCGCTGATACCGTAGATATGGGTTTCGGCTGCGCCCGGGAAATCGTATTGCTGCAGTTCGCCACCTTCTAAAATAACACCGTGGTAATCTCCATCTATATCTTTGTAGTGTCCGACGGCTTTTCCGATGTTGTCGAGTCCATAGAAATAGGTATTAACGGAACCCGGAAAATCGTAAGTAGCAAAAACGCCGTCTATCAATGTGAAGCCGATGGTTTTCTCTCCATCAGGACTCCGAGTGTTCCCGGCGTAGCCTCCGAAATCGTTACTTGCGGTCACCTCCAGAAAATCGACACCCGGAACTTCAATCCTCTCGAAGGTGTAATCAGCAATTGGTGTTTCGGTTTCAACCTGTGCAAAGGCATATCCGGTGAAACAGACAATTAGACATGTAAACGAGATAAGTGCAGTTTTTATGTAATGATTCATAACCATCCTTTTGTTGTAACGTACGTTCGGAAACCGTCAGTAAACAGGTTATGTTTAAATGAGCAATTCAAACCGATATCAAAAGGAATTCTCTGTGAATATTATAGCACTTTTTCGTGATATTAACCACTTTTTATTTTTAGAGGATAAGCAGATTGCCACTTACGGCAAGAAAGGGAATTCGGCAGATTGGAGTCCATAGGACTTTTTTAGGCTTAACAGAATCTCCCAGTTATGCCGATAGCACAACTGGGACACCTGTAGGTTTTATATCGATGGATCCTACTTTACAATGACGAGTCGTCGTGTTTGCTGGAAAGACGGTGTTGTCAACTGGTAGAAGTAGATACCACTCGCAACGCGTTCACCGAGGGCATTACGTCCATCCCAATAGGCAGCACGACTCCGATTATTGTAGAAGCCTGCGGATTGCAAACCGAGTGAAAGTGTCCGAACCAACTTACCCGTTGTATCATAAATCGATATTGATACAGCACTATCCTCGGAGAGTTGATACGGAATCCACGTTTCTGGGTTAAACGGATTCGGGTAATTCTGCATCAACAGATTCTGTGTCGGTTTGCCGATGCCATCAAGTCTGACAGACGAAACAGCGTTTGATAGTTGCTCAGGGGTCACTTTAAAACTGCGGGTTTGTGATTCAACATTTCCACCCGGACCGATGACGCGTAGTTCAACGACATCTCCGGCTTGAACGACACTCCGTCGCGACAAGTCAGCAGTCGCGGCGGCGAAGTAATCGCCTTGCACTGAGGCGGTTATGATGCTGTTCGTTCTCAGGTTACGGACGATGACTTGGTAACCGTTAAATGCGGGTTTGCCTGCCAAATGTCCACTGACAACGAATGCCCACGCTCCCTGCGGCAACTCCGTGGATATGGCAGAGGGTGCTGCGGCAGCCGTCTCCTCAGTTGGATCCGTCCATGGCGCGCCAATGAAGGCAAACTTGCGAGTTTTCGGAACGTTGATGATATAGCCTTGTCCACCCTCAATCGGAAAACCGTCATTGGGTGCGCCTGGCGTCCACGCCACGAATTTCTGGTTTGGTGCGTCAAACATGATAACAGTTGTTGCCCCTGTCATCGCGACAAGGGACTTGGCATTCATCGGTGTTGGGGGTGCCAACGGCACAGATAGCATGTTTAAACCCTTGGACAGCGAGACGGTGTAAGTATTGCCAAAATGAGTGCTCTCTGCCGCATCAACGGATCTAGCGATAAAGCCGTGTCTACGCCCGTCCACTGAGTCATAGTATCCGACGATAGAGCTGTCCTGATTGATATTCCAACCCTCTGTGCTCACGCTGCCCGGGACCTCCAAGCTTTGTAACCCGTGCTGGAGTGTTCCGACAGCAGTGCGCGGGATATCCCCTCTCAATTTGGCTCGCGCGATAACAATCCCTGCATCGTTGACCCCAGGGAGAAAAAAGTATTCAAACTGTGCGGCGTGTGGCAGTTCAAGGGATATAAATCTGCCATCTGGGTTACGTATGTATGGATAAAATACACCTTGGGTATCAACGAAGCTGCCAATGACACTGCCTTCCGCGCTCGCAAAATCGGCATAAGTTGCTGACGCTTCAGGATACTCAACGATTAGGTCTCCTGAGAACCCGCGGCGAACCCCAGACGCATCAATAAAATTACCCGTTAGTGCCCCGGTCGAGTCACTAATCCCCCATAGTTCCGTCTCAACAGCCCCCGGGAAATCGTATTGCTGCAACTCGCCATCTTTCAAGACAACCCCGTGGAATAGACCGTCGCTATCCTCATAGTGTCCGGCAGCATCCCCATTATTACCGAGTGCAAAGAAAAAAGTGTTTTTTGAACCGGGGAAATCGTAGGTCGTAAAAACACCATCAATGAGCGTAAAGCCAACCATCTTTTCCCCATCAGCACTCCGCGTGCTGCCGGCGTAATCCCCAAAGTCACTACTGGCACTCAACTGTAAGAACTCTACGCCTGGAACGTCGATCGTTTCAAAAGTATAGGTGTCGCTAACAGATTCGCTAACTTGTGCAGATGTGTTAATTAAAAAAAAGGAATTGAAACATATCAATAACGTGAATGTGTAAAACAAAAAGTCGGTTTTTATATGAGTATGCATAACGAAACCCTTTCTTAAAGTGTAAATCTCAAAGATAAAAAACAGTATATTAGGCACCTGTCCGTTCTATATGGATTGACTCTATTTATAGTTTGTCTCATATGACCCCATGAGTTATACTGATAGTTATGCTAACTATGAGTTATGCTAACAGGTAGATGTATTTGCATCACCCAGACGGATTTCACGGAGGTCCTTATGACACGCAAAAAGGATGCGGTCTATGGTATCAAACGTCTCGAATCGAAGAATGCGAGATCGGCGATTATTCAGAAGATTTCAGCAGACTTTAATTTGATGCCGATCATGGCCGAAGCCTACTATAAACAGATTGCTGGCTATTTTCAGGAACACGCCGACATTCAACTCTCCTCAGGACAGATCTGCTACGAGGCGGTTGCTGCTGAGGAACCCGCCGGGAAACATATCGCGCTTGCGAAGAAAGTTTCCTGTCGTCTGACGCTCAATGATGTCGCAGAGGACTTCGAAGTCTTAGCGGATTATGGTCTACCGGGTCTCAGACGCCATCGGATCCTGCGATTGACCAAAGAGGCTTATGACCAAGACGCTTTGCTGAGTTATGAAGATTTAGCGATCTTACTCACGACGAGTCCTGCCTCGGTGAAACGTGACATTCGATTCTTGAAACACGACGGCTATTTCGTGATGACACGCGGGACGAAACACGACATGGGACCCGGTCTGTCTCATAAGACGCAGATTTTGGAGTTGTATTTCAAGAACTACACCTTCACCGAGATTGAGCAAAAGACGAACCACTCCGAACGGGCCGTCTACCGGTATTTGAGAGATTTCACACAAGTTGCTACGTTGCATCATCAAGACTTTCCCAAGGGACAGATACGCCTGATCACTCGCTTCTCGGAGCGTCTGATCCGTGAGTATCTTTCGCTGTTCGAGGAATACGAAGACACCGATCGCATGACCCAATTGCTTCACCCCGAACCCATGAATGAAAAAAAGGGGGATCTGCGATGAGTAAACCTTCAACGCGCATACAAGTCAATGAGAAGAAAGTCAGACGCATCAACGATAAATCGCTACGACAGTTGCTGATTCACCGATTTCTCAATGATTACGGGTATGATAAAGGCGAAGTCACGGCGACGGCTATTGTTGAGGATATCCTCAAGACCGTTGAGCAGTATTTCGTCATTACCCTGCCTCTGGAGAAACTCGCCAAAGGCGACGAACTTCCCGAAGAGCGATACCTCCGCTATGGACAGCTCGTCTGGATGGCAGTCCCGATTGATGAATACCCTGAAAAAGGTAAAGCCATCATCAAAACCCGTATGAAACCCATCATTTTGACCTATGTCGCCGCAGAAGATGTCGAATCGTTTCGCGACGGGTTTACTTCCAGACAACTCCGGATGAAACGCATGGTTCGCTGGTGTCATCAAGCTTATGACCAAGGTGCCTTATTGACACAACTCGACTTGGCGGTCTTGCTCAATGTTTGTGATGCCGTCGTCAGCGATTATGTTAATGAGTGGCAGAAAACCACAGGCGAAATCTTACCGACTCGGGGGAATATTCATGACTTATCGGGGGCGATTACCCACAAGAGAGAAATCATCACCCTCTATCTTCAAGGATATCTCACCCCCAGTATTGCCGCAAAGATGAAGCACTCCAAGGAGGCGGTTGACCGATACATTCGTGATTATGAATCTGTCAAAGTCGTTCGGGCGGCTATCGCGGATATTGACGAAATCTCACAGATTACACGGCTTTCTAAGCGCGTTATCACTCAATATCTCGACCTCATTCCAGAGGATCAACTCCAAACCATGGATGAAAACTTAGTAAAAAAGGAGCAGAACCGTTGAAAATGGGGTTGACACCCCTTGCTAGTATTGTTATACTTCAAGCAAATGTGCTTTCAAGCACATCATTACACTCATTAGGGATAGCTGGGAAGCTAATAACCATCAGCCTCCCAGCACTCCTATGGTCATATGATACTATTTTAGAATGACGAGTCGCCGTGTCTGCTGGAAGGAGGGAGTCGTCAACTGGTAGAAATAGATACCACTCGCAACGCGTTCACCGAGGGCATTCCGTCCATCCCAATACGCGGCATGCTCTCGACTATTATAGAAACCTGCCGTTTGGAAACCCAGCCAAAGTGTCCGAACCAACCTACCCGTTGTATCATAAATCGATATCGATACAGGACTGTCTTCGGAAAGTTGATACGGAATCCATGTCTCCGGGTTAAACGGATTCGGATAGTTCTGTAACAGCAGATTTTGCTCCGGTCTACCGATGCCATCGAGTCTGACAGACAAAACGGCGTTTGCGAGGTGCTCAGGGGTCACTTTAACGCTGAGGGTCTGTGACTCAACATTGCCACTTGGACCGATGACGCGCAATTCAATCACGTCTCCAGCTTGGACGACACTGCGTCGCGACAAGTCGGCTGTTGCGGCAGCGAAGTAATCGCCTTGAACCGAAGCGGTTATCACGCTGTTTGTTCTCAGGTTACGGACGATGACCTTGTAGCCATCATCAAGTACTGGTTTCCCAGCCAAGTGTCCACTGACAACGAATGCCCACGTTTCTTGAGCAACCCCCCTATCTCCCCTTATCAAGGGGGTAATGGTCGATGGTGCGGCGGCAGCCTCTTCCTCCATCGGATCTGTCCAAGGCGCGCCGACGAAGGCAAACTTGCGGGTTTGCGGGACATTGACGATATAGCCTTTTCCACCTTCGATTGGAAATCCGTCATTTGGCGCGTCTGGTGTCCATGCGACGAAACGCTGGTTGACAGCATCCATTTGTATGATGGTCGTTGCTCCTGTCATCGCGACAAGGTTCTTGGCGTTCATCGGTGTTGAGGGTGCCAACGGCACAGAAAGTATATTCAAACCTCTGGGCAGTGTGACGGTGTAGGTGTTGCTAAAATGATCGCTTACTGCTGCGTCAGCGGGTCTTGCGATAAACCCATGTCTGCGTCCATCGGGTGAGTCATAATGTCCGACGACAGAGCCGTCCTGATTGATATTCCAACCCTCCGTGATCACGCTGCCCGGAAACCGCAATTCACGTAGGTTAAGAGGGTTGCCGACATAAGTACGCGGGATATCACCCACTTCTTTCGCGCGACCAATGACACTTCTTGATTCGTTGAGACCGTGGAGAAAAAAGTATTCCAGATTGAGTGCGGCTGGAAGGTCGATATATAAGAACCTACCTGTCACACTACGCATGTAGGCATGATATGTGCCAGCAGCATCGGCGTAGCTACCCACAATATGCCCCGTCCAACTCACAAAATCGGAATAAGTTGCCGATGCTCCGGGTACCTCAACGATTGTGTCCCCTGAGAACCCACGGCGAACCCCCTCAGCATCTATAAAATGACCCGTCAGTGCTCCCGTCGCATCACTGATACCGTATATCTCCGTTTCAACCGCACCTGGAAAATCGTATTGCCGCAACACGCCATCTTCTAAGACGACACCGTGATAAAGACCGTCGCTATCCTCGTAGTGTCCGGCGGCGACCCCATTATTACCCAGCGCATAGAAATAAGTGCCTTGTGATCCAGGGAAGTCGTATGTTGTAAAAACGCCATCAATGAGTGTAAAGCCGACCATTTTTTCACCGTCAGCACTCGGGGTGTTGCCGGCGTAGTCCTCAAAGTCGCTACTCGCCGTCACTGCTAAAAACTCTACACCCGGAACATCAATACTCTCAAATGTAAAGCCGGCGGGTGCACCAATGCGTCTATTGCTGGCTCTTGGAGTAGCACTCTCTATGGGTCTTGCGATAAATCCGTGTCTGCGCCCATCGGGAGTGTCATAGTGTCCAACGACGGAGTTGTCCTGATTGATATTCCAACCCTCTGTGCCAACGCTATCCGGAACCCGCAATTCTTGTAGATTGAGGGGGTTGCCGACATAAGTACGCGGGACCCCGCCCACCGGTTTGGCGCGGCCAACAGCAATTAGTCCATCGTTGAGACCGTGTAGAAAAAAGTAGTCCAACTCTCCTTCGAGTGGAAGGTCGAGCGTTGCAAAGCTACCCCCCGGTCCACGCAGGTATGCATGATATGTGCCAGCAGCAGTCACGTAACTCCCCACGATATTGCCTAACCCGCTCACAAAATCGGCATACGTTTCCGGGGCTCCGGGATATTCAACGATCGCGTCGCCTGAGAAGCCGCGGCGAACCCCAGAGGCATCTACCATACTACCCGTTAGTTTCCCGGTGGTGTCACTATAACCGAAGATTTGGGTTTCGACGGCACCCGGAAAATCGTATTGGCGCAGTTCACCATCTTCCCCTAAGATGACCCCGTGGTAAAGACCATCGCTATCCTCGTAGTGTCCGGCAGCGACCCCATTATTACCCAGCGCATAGAAATAAGTGCCTTGTGCTCCGGGGAAATCGTAAGTGGTAAAAACGCCGTCAATGAGTGTAAAGCCGACCATTTTTTCACCGTCAGCACTTGGGGTGTTGCCGGCGTAGTCCTCAAAGTCACTACTTGCCGTCACCGCTAAGAAATCTACACCGGGAACGTCGATCGTCTCAAAGGTATAGTTGGCGTTGGCGGGTGCAACGCGGGGTTCATCAACGACTTGTGCAAAGGAGCTGAAACATATAAACAACGTGAAGGTATAAAACAAAAAACCGGTTTTAATATGAGCGTGCATAACGACACCTTTCTACACCTTTCTAAAGTATCTTCTTCAAAGATGAAAAATAATATGTAAAATACCTTTTTCTGGGAGATGACCCTTGTATTTACAGAATGCCCCAGTTATACCGAAGTACAACTGGGGCACCTGTAAACTTTGTCCAGATTGATCCTATTTTACAATGACGAGCCGTCGCGTTTGCTGGAAGGAGGGGGTCGTCAACTGGTAAAAATAAATACCACTCGCAACGCGTTCCCCCAAGGCATTCTGTCCATCCCAATACGCGGCACGTCCCTGACTATTATAGAAGCCAGCGGATTGAAAACCCAGCGAAAGTGTCCGAACCAACTTACCCGTTGTATCATAAATCGATATTGATACAGCACTGTCTTCGGCGAGTTGATACGGAATCCACGTCTCCGGGTTAAACGGGTTTGGATAGTTCTGCAACAGGAGATTTTGCTCCGGTCTACCGATGCCATCGAGTCTGACAGACAAAACGGCGTTTGCCAGATGCTCAGGGGTCACTTTAACACTGAGAGTCTGTGATTCAACATTGCCACTTGGACCGATGACACGCACTTCAACCACGTCTCCAACTTGAACAACGCTGCGTCGCGACAAGTCGGCAGTCGCCACCGCGAAGTAATCGCCTTGCACAGGGGCAGTTATCACGCTGTTTGTTCTCAGGTTACGGACGATGACCTTGTAACCGTCAAGTGCGGGTTTGCCTTCCAAGTGTCCACTGACAACGAATGCCCACGCTTCCTGCGGCATCTCCGTGGACATGGTAGGTGATGCTGCCGCAGTTTCCTCCGTTGGATCTGTCCAAGGTGCGCCGACAAAGGCAAACTGGCGGGTTTGCGGGACATTGACGATATAACCTTTTCCACCTTCAATCGAGAATCCGTCATTGGGTGCCCCTGGTGTCCATCCGACGAAACGCTGGTTGACAGCATCTATCTGTATGATGGTCGTTGCCCCTGCCATCGCGACAAGTGTCTTGGCAGTCATCGGTGTTGAGGGTGCCAACGGCACAGAAAGTATGTTCAGACCTTTAGACAATGTGACGGTGTAGGTGTTGCCAAAATGATCGCTGACTGCTTCGTCAGCAGGTTTGGCGGTAAACCCGTGTGTGCGTCCGTCTGCTGATTTATAGTTCCCGACGACAGAGCCATCCTGATTGATATTATAACCCTCCGTGCTAACGCTGCCGGGAAACCGCAATTCCTGTAGCCCGTGCTGGAGTGAACCGACATAGGTGAGCGGGAGACCATCCATCGGTTTAGCTCTGCCAACGAGAACGCCTACATCGTTGATACCGTGAACAAAAAAGTATTCAAACTGTGCGGCATTTGGAAGATCAAGAGATATAAACCTGCCTGTCGCGCTACGCATATATGGATGATATACACCATCAGCGTCTACGTAACTCCCCACCATACGACCACTCGCGTTTACAAAATCGGCATACGTTTCCGGTGCTTCGGGCGCCTCAACTATTGTCTCCGCTGAGAATCCACGGCGAACCCCAGACGCATCTATAAAATTACCCGTCAGTGCCCCCGTCGCATCACTGATACCGTAGAGGAACGTTTCGACGGCATCTGGGAAATCATATTGCCGCAGTTCGCCATTTTCCAAGACGACACCGTGGTAGAGACCATCACTATCTTGGTAGTGTCCGGCAGCGTTCCCATTATTACCGAGGGCATAGAAATAAGTGCCCTGTGATCCCGGGAAATCATGGGTCGTAAAAACGCCATCAATCAGCGTAAAGCCAACTGTTTTTTCGCCATCAGCACTCCGGGTGTTTCCAGCGTAATCCCCAAAGTCGCTACTCGCTGTCAATTCCAAGAAATCTACGCCCGGAACATTAATACTTTCAAAAGTATAATGGATCATGGCAGGTGTAGCAACGGGTTCATCATCGACTTCTGCAGCAGGTCTGGCAATGAACCCATGTCTTTGACCGTCCGCAGTGTCATAGTATCCGACGACAGAACCATCCTGATTAATATTCCACCCCTCCGTGCTAACACTGCCCGGAAACTCCAATGTCTTTAGCCCTTCTTGGAATGTGCCGACAAGGGTGCCCGGGACAGCATCCACCGGTTTGGTTCTTGCAACGATAACATTGGCATCGTTGATACCGTGCACAAAAAAGTATTCCAGATCGGATGCGCTTGGGAGTTTAATAGGTACAAACCTGCCATTCGGGGTACGTATGTACGGATGATATATTCCGTCGGCATCTACGTAACTACCCACCGTACCACCATTCGCGTTCACAAAATCGGCATAAGTTGCTATGGCTTCGGGAAACTCAATGATTTCGTCTCCGGTGAATCCGCGACGAACACCAGCAGCGTCTATAAAATTACCCGTCAAGGCACCCGTCGCATCACTGATACCGTAGAGGAACGTTTCGACGGCATCTGGGAAATCATATTGCCGCAGTTCGCCATCTTCCAAAATGACACCGTGGTGGAGACCATCGCTATCTTGATAATGTCCGGCAGCTCGTCCATCGTTACCGAACGCATACAAATAAGTGCCCTGTGATCCCGGGAAATCATGGGTCGTAAAAACGCCATCAATCAACGTAAAGCCGACTTCTTTTTCACCGTCGGCACTCCGCGTGTAGCCGGCGTAATCCTCAAAGTCGCTACTCGCCGTCAACGCTAAAAAATCTACATCTGGAACATCAATCGTTTCAAAGGTATAGTTGTCACTGGCGAGTGCTTCAGTGAATTCAGCGTCGATTTGTGCGGCAGTGTTCCTTAGGAAGAAAGAACTTAGGCACATGAACAACGTGAACGTGAAAAATAATAGATTGGTTTTAATATGAGCGTACACAACGAAAACCTCCATTCAAAAATAAAGTCTTTTCTCCAAAGATAGGAAAAAGTGTGTCAGATCCCCTTTCTGAGGGGAAGTAGCCATTGAAGGACACAAGTCGCATTCAATTGACTAACAAAAATGAGGAGTAGGTATTTTGGGACATTGCAAAAGGACTATGAAATATATCACATTTTAGTCCTGCGTAAAGTATGGAACATTATGAAAAAAAAAGCAAGAAAAAACTCGTGCCCCTTCAGGGTCATTCGATTTTAAGATTTTCATTTTATGAGGTTAACTGCGCATTTAGGTTTTGAAGTGAAAAATCGGAGTGTTTCAGCGATTTTTGTATGTCCGTTGAAGCGCAAGAGAGAGAACCGTGTTGCGTAAGGCAGCCATGACTTCAGACCTTGGAAACTGACTTTCTCGCATACAAACCTGACGGCATCAACGACAACCTACCGTCAAAAAAATCAGGGTAAGGGACGATAAATTTTCTTGTAGATTCACGTGAAATATGCTACACTTTATGATGTCTCTGGAAACTATGCTGCGAGTTAAATGGTAAATTAGAAAAGTGGATTACGCGAATTGATTGCTGTCAAGGCACTGGTGCGGGTCGCCAAAACTTAAAATTGTAGCCTGCAACAACGGCGGAGGGTTTTGCGAATCAACGCTGAATGCGCGTGTGGCATTCAGCGGGGTGTTTTTCAGGTTTCGGGAGCGCATGTGATAGTTTAGACGCACGTCGTTCCTCCGCAAGGTAAATTAAAAAGTGAAAAGAGGGGAATCAGATGGTTCAACATAACACACCGCGCGCATTTCATGTAATGACAAAGCCGATAGGACCGATATGCAACTTAGACTGCGAGTACTGCTTCTATCTCGATAAAGAGAAACTCTATCCGGAAACGCGCTCCTTCCGGATGAATGACGAAATTTTGGAAAATTACGTTAAGCAATACATCGACGCTCAGGACGTCAACGAAGTCACGTTCGCATGGCAAGGCGGTGAGCCTACATTGATGGGTGTGGACTTCTTCCGACAAGCAATTAGATATCAGCAGAAATATAGGCGTCCGGGTATGCAGATCCAGAATTCGTTTCAGACGAACGCCACACTCCTCGACGATGAATGGGGAGAGTTTTTCAAGCGGAACAAATTCCTAATTGGGGTGAGTATTGATGGACCGCCAGAAACTCACGATAAATACCGCTACGATAAACGCGGTAGGCCCTCCTCTGAGCAGGTAATTCGTGGGTTGCGGGTCTTGCAGAAGCATAAGGTCGATTACAATATACTCTGCGTTGTCAATAAACATAATGCTGAGTATCCGCTGGAGGTCTACAACTACTTCAAAGAACTCGGTGCTGAGTTTATGCAGTTTATTCCAGCGGTTGAGCATTTTGATGGAAAGAATGTGTCCCCGCGTTCTGTTACAGCACGGCAGTACGGCAAATTCCTGTGTGCTATCTTTGACGAATGGGTCGTGAACGACATCGGAAAGATTTTTGTCCAAATTTTCGATGTGGCGTTAGAAGCGTGGTTGGGTTACAATCCGAGCCTCTGTGTTTTCAATGAAACCTGCGGGGATGCCCTCGCAATCGAGCATAACGGTGACCTCTACTCCTGTGACCATTTCGTTACACCTGACTATCACGTCGGAAACATTGAGGAAAACACTATTGCTGAGATGGTAGATTCAACGTTTCAACGTAAATTCGGGACCGATAAACGGGATACGCTACCCGAATACTGTCGGAGTTGCGAAGTGAAGTTCGTCTGCAATGGCGGCTGTCCAAAGAACCGATTTATCAAGACGCCTACAGGCGAAGATGGCTTGAACTACCTTTGTGCTGGCTACAAGCAGTTTTTCAATCATATCGACGAACCGATAAAGATGATGGCTTCCGCACTTCAGGCGGGACGCCCTGCGAATAGTATCATACCGATTCTACGTCAACGTCAGCAAGAACAGACACGCACTCATACACCAATAGGCTCACGGAAAGTTGGGCGAAACTCGCCGTGTCCGTGTGGTAGTGGTCGAAAATATAAGCAGTGCTGCCTGAACAAAAAGTAACCCAGCCCTCGGTAGGTAACGTGTGTCGCCCGGGTCCGGAATCGGGTGCAGGCGGGTGGGCACCATGTGCCAACAGAAGATATCGGGCGCCGGTTTTATCGGAGCAAGCACAATTTTTGGTATACCTATAAAGATATGGTGGATGAATGGCATTTGTTCTACAATTCCGCTGAACATCCTCAGGAGGTTGCATCTGGTGAAAGGAATCATTTTACCGTAACAAATAACGATTTTTTTCAACTGTTCATGCGAGACATTCACAACGGAGGTGCATAATGCGTCAAGACGAGTTAAGCCTTGAAACCTACAAACGAGCACGTAAGTTGCTACAGATCGCTAATCGGGCAGCGGACACCTCTACTATGAACTCCCGAATGGTGAACTGACAAAAGAAGACCCATATCCCTTAGTGAAAGAAGGGGACGCAAAAGAGGAAAAATGTTAACTATCTGTTATGATCCGTACTCTGGCACATTGGGTAGATTCACGCGTGCCGAGATTTTTGACCTCGTCGCTAAGGCAGGTTATGAAGGCATCAACATTCCCGTGAATTCCGGTTTCCTCGGTGAGCTCTCGACGGCGGAGATAGATGACGCAGTGAGTCTTGCTGAAAAACATAATCTTGTTGCTCCAACGATTGGATTCGGCAATCATATCTTGACAACACCCGTCCGAAAAACGGAAGCACTGCAGCACTTTGAGATTGTCCTCGAAGTCGCACGCCGATTCGATGCCGAAGTTATCGGGGTGTGGGTGAACCCGTCCGAAGGCGTGTCACGAGAAGCGTCTCTGGATGCTCTCGCCGATAGTCTATCTCAGATGATACCCGCTTGCAATGAAAACGGAATGAAAATTGCGCTTGAGTTTGAGAAAGGGTGTCCGCTTGATAACTATCGTGAGGGTATCGCATTCGTTGAGGATACAGGTCTGCAGGTCTATCTGACGTGTGATACGTATCATCTTTTCAACGATGGGGCTGAACCGCATACGGCGGCACACGCCATGAAAGCGTGCCTCGGCGATGTACATGTATCGGGGAGTAACCGTGGTGAACCCGGGGGCGGCGTTTTCGATTTTGAGACGTTTGCACAAGGCTTGAAGGAGATCGGTTTTTCAGGTCCACTCGTTGTCCAGTACAAGATGGAGGATGTAGCGAGTATCGCGCGCAGTTGCGAGTTTACCAAGAAATTTCGATCGATAATACAGGCGTAGAGAGGAGATTTCAGATGAAACGAATTGCCATTATAATTTTCGCTGTTACCTTTATAACAATCGGATCTATTTATGCGCATGTGACAGAACACCCACCAGCAGAAACAAGTGATTTCCAGTTTGTTGCACACCATGAAGCCTCTGATATGAAACTTACGAGTGGACAGGGCGCGCTTAAGTTCAAAGTCCTCTATACGCGCGACCATTTCCCACCAGAAGTCGTCTCCGCAATTGACAAAGCGCACGGTGGGTTTGACGTAGACCGACGGGAAGGGAAAGGGGAAACCTATTTCGCACTACCGGAGGTGGGTATCATCCAAATCAGTGCAGACCTGAGAACCACCCGACTCATTGAGACGCCTCCCGCGCTGAAAAAAGCCAATGCACACTATACAACCGTCTGGACGACATCTGCTGGGACACCTTATCTCTCTTTCCCTGCAAACGACGTCGGCAAGATTTTCACGACGACGATGGATGGGCAACTCGTTCATACACTGGAAGCCCCAGACGCAATGACCGATTTCGAGCATCAGGCAGTTAACACCTATTTCAGTGAAGGCGGGAAGTTTGTGCCTACCGGTATAACCCATATTGATGGAATGCTTTACGTTACGACGGGTTACTCAGATCTGGATTACATTCTGGGTGCGAAACTCACGAGTCTTGATCCACTTCAGGCGAGTTGGTATCCGTTGGCATTCGGCGGTAAGGGCGATGAACCCGGGGAATTCGGGACAGGACATCACATTACAGTGCCTTACGGCACAAATCGATTGGATGCTTCCGATCGGGCGAATGCAGAAATTGAACGCTATTCCCCAGATGGCACTTACTTGGAAACACTTCCGCTTATTAAAGGATCATTCCCATGTAGCATTGACTACGAGGCAGGATATGCTGTTGTTGCATGCCTCTTCGGACCGAATAAAGAGAAAGGCGCGCCGCTCTACATCTTGGAGGGCAACAACCTTGTCTCAACGGTTATGCTAAAAGAGGAATTGGGTGTGGAGACGATCCAGCATCTGCACGGTGCAGTGATCCGTAAGATTGACGGCAAACTGTACATCATCGCGCAATCATGGAATCCTGGGGATATTGTCATCTTGGAACAGGTGATGTAGACTCTCGGTCGGTTGGGAGAGTATCACTCTTGTTTCAACTGTGTAAGGCTGTTTTCACGTGGGACATACAGATAGGCAGCCCGACCCGTGAAGTATTGGGCGTAGACGTTCTGCCAATCGCTATTGGTGAGTTTCCACCGGGGTGCAGGACCGAGTTTAAAATAGACAATGTCCGCTTCTTGGAGATCCTTAAACGGATAATCGCCAATCGGCGCGCCTCGGTGTTGCGCTACGAAAATGACGGCGTTGTGAATATTTCGCTCCGCCACCATCGGTGGTAGTTTCTGATAGACAGGACTCCAATTCTGGTACACCTTCCCAATGCGGACATAACTCCACACAATATTAACGCTTAGTAATAGCAAACATATCCCGACCCCAATCGTAAGTCCGCGCCTTTCAAACGGTTTGAACCGTTCATAGAGGATAAATATTCCGCGTGCCGCCAATGGGATGAACCCAAGGAATGTCGATTCGGTGTAATAGCGGGCGTTTACAGGCGTGAATCCCCATGTCGAACCCTCAAAGTAAAAGACGGCGTAAAGCAGCAAGTTGCACACGAGTAGGGACAGGCAGAAGGAATCGTATCTGTTGCGCGAGCGGTGGAAGAAGGGTATCAACACCAGAACCCACGGCAAAATCAGCGGTACAAAGGCGATGAACCACGTCACTGTTAATTCCATGTCCTCCAATAAGTCGTGATGATAACTCCCCCAACCGAGCGCATTGAAACTGATGCTTGGAAGGATATGCCGCCATGTCCTTTCGATCGCCCATGCTGGTGTAAAAATACGTGCCTGTTCAAGATTGGGTTCATAGCCTTCCATCCGAGGACCGAAACCGATTTTGTCATAGGGTTGCGCGACCGTATGCGTGAACATAAACGGACTTTCCGTGAAATGTGCGTTCCATGCCATGCACACACTAAGCATTACAACGAATGGAATAAAGAAGAACCCTAACCGTTTCATTGTGGAAGGCAACGCTTGCTCTGCATCGTGTTGTTGTTGCCATTGGGTGAACAGGTGGTAAACTGTTAATCCCGCACCAACAACACCAAAGACGATCGCCGAGAGCGGACGTGTATTGAACGCGTATCCCAATGCAAATCCTGAGAGAAGCGGGTAGCCAATCCGTGCGAGAAGAGAGGCATCGTCTTTGCAATTCAGAGTCCTAAGGAGTGTAAAAAGATAAAGCGAAAGATAAAAACGACTTACCGGTTCGCTGAACCACGTTGAACCCATCCCAAGTGTTGCTGGCGAAACGAGCGCGAGCACGGCGGCGGTGAGTGCAATTCCGGGATGGATGTCCGCATATATCTCTTTCACAAAAAGGTAGAGAAGCAGTAGCGCGCCTCCTGTTGCAAGTGCGGGAATCAGCCATGGCGCGTTGATAAATACGCCGAACATCAACATCAAAGCATTTCCGAACGGATATTTAGAATACCATTTACCGTTGAGAACGTTGATATGCGGAGAAGAAGAGAACCCGTGTTCCGGTGGAGCAGGCACCGAGAGTTTACCCTCCGCAAATAGTTTTGCTTGGAATAGATACGAAACAGTATCGGGTTCAAAATAGGAGAATTGGAAGTAGATACCGCACAGGAGTATCGATAGCAGTAGACCGAGTATAGAGATAATGTGAATGGGTTTAATCTTCATTATGTTGTTCGTGGGCTCTAAAAAAATTTGACATTTGCCTCCTAATAGGATATAATATCATTAAATCCAATTAAAAGCATCGACTTTTTAATAGCAAGTTTAGCCCCTTTCAGCAACGGATGGGGACCTCGACATTGCGAGCGAAAATGAAAATGTGTAACGTGAATACATTTAACATCCATCACCATCATTCGGTCCACTTCTGGGTAGAGCGGATGAGGGGAAAATAAATATATATTCTTGATACGAAGCAAGTTTAACTTGTTTGGACCCTGGTAAACGAGCCGCTCTCCTCAGTGCCGCATTGTCGGTGCTGTGAGTAAAAGAGCAAACTGTTTACTGGGTTTTTTTTTGATATTTTTTAAAAAGGAAAAATTAAAATATGGAAAAGTTCGATAAACCTACTGGGACGAACGATTTTTTACCTGAGCAGATGGTTCAGCGAAATTTCGTTGAAAATATCGTTCGTGAAACTTTTGAAACCTACGGATACGCGCAGGTTCAGACCCCGCTGTTTGAATCCTTTGCACTATTATCGGCACAATCCGGCGAAGAGATCCGGCACAAGATGTTCACATTCGTCGGTTCGGATAGGGTAGATTATGCGCTGAGACCTGAGTTGACTGCCCCTGTCTGCCGCCTCATTGCCAACGGGGACCTAAAACACCTTCCCTATCCATATAAACTCTACTACATCGGGCAATGTGTCAGACAGGAACCGATTACCGATGGTGCCGAAGTCCAGCGGGAATTCCGACAGGCAGGTGTTGAACTCATTGGACCGGCTTCTCCCCACGCGGACGCTGAAATTATTACGATTCCGATCCGAGTCCTTGAGAAACTCAACGTCTCGCATACAAAGTTAAGAATTGGTAACACAGGGGTATTCCGCGAGATTTTCAAACAGGGTGCCCTTGATCCGAAAGACCAAGCAGAAATGATCTGGGATATTGACCATCTTGTAAGCCTCCGTAACGAAAGCAAACTTTGGGATATGGAAACACTGCGAGATGTGCTGAATATGTTGCGTCGTTTGCAGGGATCTGACTACCAAGGCGCATACAAGATTGATGCCGCCTCGATTCAGGACTTAACCGAAAATACCGCCCCTGCTTTCGCGGAGAAGTTACCGACAATTGCTGAGGAGACCTATAAGGCAAGATGGCACCATTATTTCAATGTTTCTGAAGAGATTGCGCAGTGTTGCATAGATGTTTCAAAGATTTGTGGCGATAAGAATACTGTGATGACAGCGTGGGAGACGCGTCTCGGCGATACTGCGCAAGTTGCACGTCAAGAACTGATCGCCCTCTGTGACTATTTGGAAAACTACGGTATTACTGACTTTGAAATCAATTTGGGTGTCACACGCGGGTTTGATTTCTACACCGGCACGGTTTTTCAGATCGAACTGCCTGAAAAACGTCTCCCTCTCTGTGGTGGTGGAAGATACGACAACTTGATCGCCTCTTTCGGCGGTCCGTCGATGCCTGGTGCTGGATTTGCGTTTCAATTTGATGCACTCGTAGCAGCCTTTGCTGACAGAAACAAAGCAACTGCCAATGGAAGAAAAGACTACTTCATCGCAGCAGAAACATCCGAAGGCATTGCAGAAGCGCAACGACTTGCTGAAACGCTGCGGAAAGCAGGTAAGAATGTTGAGGTAGACTTGATGGCGCGTGATCTGCAGGCACAGCAGGACTATGCCAGCCAAGCGCACTATGATTATCTGATCCGTTTGGTTCCTGATGAACCGATCTGCAGAGTCCAAATCATAACTGGCGAAACAGAGATAGTTACCGTCAACGATCTCCTTTAGATGTTTCGCACCTGCTAAGAACTGGAAAGGCATACAGTCGCTTGTTGACATCTAAATCCGATCAGAAAGTGCTAATCCAACCATCGGTTAGATTAGAGGAAGGACAACAAAAAAATGCAAACGGAATCACAAAGAACGCTGAAACTACTTTTACCGAAAGGGAGTTTACAGTCAGATACACTTGAAATGTTTCAGCGCGCCGGCTATGAACTCAACGGTTATACCGAAACGGACAGGTCCTATCGCGCAACTTTCCACAATGATAGCGAATTTCAGATCAAAATTTCGCGTCCACAAGAAATACCCGTTTACGTCGGCATGGATGATTTCTACGATGTAGGAATTACCGGTCAAGATTGGGTCGAAGAAACCGATGCCGATGTCGAAGAAGTCTTGCCTCTGGAATACGGACATATTGATATTATCCTGGCGGTGCGAGAAGAACGAGATGACATCAATACGTTCGATGATTTGGTGAATTTCTCGGATAGAGACATCCTCATATCTACCGAGTATTTAAATATCGCAGAGAAATATATCCTTGAAAAGACGGAAAACAGAGTCGCACCTACGATTCTAACACCATGGAAGCGACTTAATACCAGCGGGACTTACCAGTCGCCTATTACGCTTATGCTGTCTTTTGGTGCCACTGAAGGGAAACCACCAGAAGAAGCGGATGCCATCATCGACAATTCGACCACATCACGGCGCACGCTCAAGGCGAATGAACTTAAGGTAATTGAACTGTTACGCGAATCTGAATCTACCCTTATCGCGAATCCAAAGGCACTGAGGGATTCATGGAAGCAGGGGAAGATTGAAGAACTAAAACAAACCCTACAGAAAGGTCTGCGGAGACGGCGGAGCCAAGTACTCCCCGGACACATATAAACCCTAGGTTAGAAGGCTGGGAGGGAGATCCCTTAAAGGAGGAAACTTATGGCAACCTTTATTAGACCGCGTGTCCCGCGTGGGATGCGAGACATCTTACCTGAGCAGATGATTCGCAGACAATACGTTATCGACGTGATTCGGGACGTGTTCGAGGAATTTGGGTTTGAACCCTTGCAAACCCCTGCCCTCGAATTGTCTGAAGTGCTCACGGGTAAATACGGACCGGATGCTGAGAAGCTCATCTATCAGGCAGGACATGTGGGTGGAAAGGAGGACATCTCCCTTCGCTACGATCTTTCGGTGCCGCTCTGTCGAGTTGTTGCTATGCATCCACAGCTCCCGAAACCTTTTAAGCGGTACCAGATCGATCCCGTCTGGCGAGCGGAACGCCCACAAAAAGGACGCTACCGCCAATTCTTTCAGTGTGATGCGGATACGGTCGGAACCGAGAGTATGCTCGCTGATGCTGAAAATGTCAATCTCATCTATCGGGTACTCACTCGCCTCGGATTTGAACAATTCGAGATTAATATCAATGACCGAAAATTAATTACTGGGATCGGGCAGTTCGCTGGTGTGCCTGACGAGCAACTGGGTGGACTTTACCGTTCTATTGATAAGTTGGATAAAATTGGGCTTGCGGGGGTCAGGGACGAGTTAGCGGAAAATCAGATTCCTGAACCTGTGATCGAGAAGTTACTTGCCTTGCTTCAGGTTGAAGGCGACACGGCGACAGTGCTGAACGCACTCAATGAACAACTTGGCGATTCCGAGATAGCGAGAGAAGGTATTGCGGAATTAGAGGAGCTGAATAGTTATCTCGTAACCCTTGGCGTACCGGACGAATTCTATCGGGTCAACGTCTCAATGGTGCGTGGCTTGGAATACTATACCGGTCCGATCTATGAAACCGTCGTTGAGGAACCAAAAATTGGGAGTATCACCGGCGGTGGTAGATATGACGAACTCATCGGAAGTTTCAGCAAACAGGGCTATCCAGCGACTGGTACCAGTTTCGGCATTGAACGGATTATTGACGTGATGGAAGAATTTGATATGTTTCCTGCCGCTGTGGGCAAAACGGTGACGCAGGTGCTGGTTACTGTTTTCGATGCTGAACTCGCTCAGGAATCTCTGAAATTGGCGATGCTTCTGCGCCAAGATGGCATCAAGACAGAGGTCTATTGTCGCCCGACGCGTCTCAGTGCCCAGATAAAATATGCGGATACGAAAGGTATCCCCTATGCCGTTATTCTCGGTTCTGACGAATTAGAGGCGGGTAAAGTGGCGATTCGGAATCTCGCGAGCAGAGAGCAACAAATCGTCCTGCGGGAGGAATTTGTTGAACACATCCAAAGATGGATAGATGGTTAAAGTGATTATTCACTTGAAGGTCCCAGCGACAACAAGAGCGTGACAAATATTGGAAGATGAAACGATTTTATCAACGTCCCAACTTCACCCGCTATATTGTTCTCCTCTGTTGCATTGTTCAAGCTGTACAACTGACAATTGCCGGGTGTAGTCATACAAAGCCGTATTATCATCCTGATATACCTGACAGCGCGAAACATAACGGTAAAACAGAAGGTACACTCCGATATCGGCTTTTATTACTGGGAGACGGTGGAATACCGAAACCGGATGAACCTGTCCTGAAAACGCTCAAGGAATGGGCGAAGAAGGATGCGGCACGCACGAGCATTGTCTTTTTAGGGGACAACATGTATCCTGAGGGGATGACGGAACGCAAAAAGCATGAAGCAACGACTCGGCTTATACCACAACTCGCTGTTGTCAAAACTGCTGGTGCCCACGGACTCTTTATACCCGGAAACCATGACTGGGCGAGTGGGAGATCGGAAGGATATAGCGCAGTGCGCGCACAGGAAGAATTTATTAACAACGCTCTCGGTGGTGAATCAAATTTTCTGCCACCTGGTGGTTCACCCGGTCCTGTTGCTCTTGACCTTCCCAAAACCAATCCTGTAGTACGGCTCATCGTTCTGGATACGCAGTGGTGGCTCCATCAACATGAAAAACCGGAAAAATCACCTGAAACGGTGATAGAAGAACTCGTGGAACTGTTAGATACGGAATTACCGGTCATCGTTGTCGGACACCATCCACTGCAAAGTTACGGTTCACACGGCGGCTTCTATGACTGGAAGGCACACCTGTTTCCTGTCAGATTTTGGAAAAAATGGCTTTGGGTTCCGATACCTATAGTGGGTTCAGCGTATCCATACGCACGCTGGCATCTCTACAGATCCGACCAAGATATGAACGGTGCACGCAACAAAAATATGGTAGCGCAGCTAAACCGAGCGTTTGCGACGCGAAAATTACCACCCGAAGGTTCACCGCTTTTAATCTACGCTTCTGGACATGAACATTCCCTACAGGTTTTGAAAGGCGCAGTTACGGATTATCTTCTCGTGAGTGGTGCGGCGGCGAGTCGAAAAGTGACAGAGGTGATGTCTGGAGACAATACCCTGTTCGCACATCAGCATACCGGTTTTATGGCGATAGATTTTCTTGACAATGGAAAGGTTTTGTTGCGAGTCGTTGAACCGGCGGGAAAAGGGGTCCTACTTCACCAGTGGCTGACTTTTTAGGATTTTAACCGAAGCCCGTAAAAAAAACCTTTCGAGAATGCCCTACAAGCCCCCTCAAAAAGATGCTCCGCTATGGTAACCCTACCGAAAAAATGCAAGGGTGTTGTAAGAGGTCGAATTAATAACAATTTATGTTACTTCATGGATATATGCTTGTACATGCAATAGGCAGGACATATCTTCGTCCTGCCTACATTTTAGTTTTTTCTATTTTACGACGCTAATTTGCCGTTTTACGATTCTGGCGGGCATACTTTAAAAATTCCACATCTCGTAGATACGGTTCTACCTCCTCTAATTCAAAGCGCATTTCTTGCAAATCCCCAACAATCTGCTTTAAATCTGAATCCACCCGATGGTAAGTCTGTTCGGCACTGTTTGGATCATATCCCGATGTTCTTAGGTAATACGATGTTCCCAGCCAAACGCATGCGAGTATAGTGATTGTTGTTGTCCCAATAACTATTGCCACAATAGCGACAAGCGCGGCCGTAAACTTAAAAATAAAGAAGAATACCAGTAAAAGAAAAATCAGTAGTAACGCTGACATGTCTGTTCCCCTCCTTTATTCACTTACACCCTTGGCGATTTTGATGAGTCGCTTCACTTCCATTTTGAGGGCATCTACTTCTTGCTGAACGTCATTTACTTTCTGCTGTAGTGCTGTCACCTCGCGTTGCGACGCTCCGCTTTCCAAACCCTTTTTCTTTGCAGCGTAGGAAGTCCCCATCCAGACACATCCAAGCGTTGTTACTGCAATACTTCCAAATATAATGGCAATAATCAGAACGACTTCTCCCATTTTAATCCCTCCGACTTTACTAATAAAATATAGACTTATAGTATTAGAGTCGGTGAACACGGAAAAGATAGTAAAAAAATGGTTACCCGATTTATTTAAACGAATTTCGATGGAGTTTCTTCGTTTGGAAGCTGGAAAGGTTGTTCTGTTTTGCTTTTCTCAAGCAGTCGAGCGACATCATAGCCTCTACGGAGCAATTCGATTAAAAGCGCGTCATCCGATGCATCATCGACTGAACTTAACGTTTTCGTACAAACGTTAAGTTCGGCATAGATCGACATTGCCTCCGATGCATCTCGGACACTCGCATAGTTTACACCCAAATATCGCTGAGTTGTCACCACACTTTTATGCCCTAACATTTCTTGTACGGCATAAATGTCGTTTGTTTGTTCATAAAGGCGCTGTGCATACGACTTCCGTAGAGAATGTGTGCCGAGTTTTCCGTTGAGTCCCGCCATCTCAAACGCTTGCTTTAGTGCATTGTGTGCCGCTATTCTCGTCATTGCTTGTATACCTTGCCCTTTTCGGGACGGAAATAGCGGACGGACAGGTTCGACATTTCCATATCGATCAAGATGCCAAGCAATGAGATCCTCTATTGCCTGTCTGCCGTCGGTGTTCACGGGCACGGCTCTTGATACCTCACCACCCTTTACAATGTTCCGATCAAACAGCAAATCAGCGACCGGTTTACCGTTCTGCCATACGTCATTCACCTTCAGGGCAATCAGTTCGCTAATCCGTCCACCGACGGAGACACCGAGTATAAATAAGCTCCTGTTCCGAACAGCGAACACCCCATTAAAAACTTCTGATATTTTTCGGATTTCAGCATTATCTAAAGGTCTTGTGCCTTTCATAATATAAAACTCCTTGTTTCTATGCGTACATAATATTTAAAACGGAATCACATCCTGTTGGTTTCTTAACCGCCCCGAAGTATCACACCAGAAAGAAACGATCTGCGCTATCTTGGGGTGGTACAAAGTTCACACACCAATTGCTCCAGAGCTCCCGTCTCGTTTAGCTCGCTTGTTTTTAATTGGGTATCCACTATGAGGGTTTTTTCAATCGCAACAACTAATTCCTCAATCGTAAAAGCGTGGAGGGTCTGAAAAATCTTGTAGGCGACATAAGGATTCTGCTTCAGAATGTTATGCGTGGCGGATTTCGGTAAAACACTTCCCATTTCTTCAGCAAGTGGTTGAAAGATATTCGTCGTAAATTCAGAGAATGGCATCCGGCTACGGAGCGGTCGAAGTCCCTTCCGATGAGCAATTAGCTTGGCTTGGAGGGCAAATCGGAATTGACGCGTAATCGTCGCATTAACCAATATAGGTTCTTGACCGCTTGCTAACACTTCATAAAGGCTTTTCAATGCTTGTCCAATTGAACGCCTTCCAATCGCATCGGTGAGGTCGAATATACTATCAAATGTGTTCTGTGCCACGATATTCTGGATATCGTTCGCGTCAATTTGACGTTTGTCGCCCACAAAATCAATAATCTTGTTGATTGCTTCGGCAATTGTGTGCATATCACGATCTGTGCGAGTCATGAGTTGCGTGAAAGCACCGGGAGTAATCTTTTTATTGAATTTATTGAATTTTTCCGAGACCTTTTCATACAATGGGTCTTGGTTCACCGATCGATTCAATGGATCGGGTTTTAATGGGTCAAAAGGTACATAGCGCCCTACAGTTTCAATCGCTTTAACGATCCTATTACGCGCATTCACGGGGCCGCGCACGGTAAATATCAGGACACTATTTTTCGGCAGATCAGCTTCGAGCCACTCAAGGAGTAAGTCGATGTCATCAGCGGTCCCGGTTTCCGTAGCATGCATATCCAGCTGTTCAGCGATTTCCGGTAAACGTTCTAAGAAGCTTCGCTCTTCGTCGGTCAATCGTGTACCTAACTCATCAATAAGTGATTCAACCGCATTGGTGAAGTCAAAATGCGGTTCAGCGATTTGTTGAGGACTCACCTCTAATAATTTTGCCATTGTAGAGATAGATTTTTGCGGATCAGTCACTTCAATTTTGAATGCATTTCGGAGGAGCGTTATTGGTGTTGTCCGTTGTTGGGTATTAAAAAAGGCTGCGTCTCGGACAACCACCACTCGCCATTTTGACATGACAGGATAGAGATCAACTTGACTGAGAATTTCTCGAGTTGTGATATCGGTGCCTTCCAGAAAAGTGAGGTTAAAATCGCGTGTTTCAGGAGAGAGCAGGTGATCGAGTATCTGTTTGAGGGTGCCTTCAATGAGGAAACTCTCCTCACCACAGAGTAAATATACCGGTCGGACTTTGTCCGCTTGGATTTCGCGAAGGATGTTTAGTGCGGGCTTTGTAGGTTTCTGTCTCATTGGGGCAAACTGCCGCCAGCTGGAATCGCTCAGGCTGCGTTGTCGCTGGTGGTTTCCTTCTGCGTACCTGCGGTGGCGAACGCGGAGAAGCGTCTCGTTGGATTCAATGCCCCACACTTCGGACATCGCGGAGGTGTGTTGGTATCGCTGGCGCGTTGAAGTACCTCAAATTCAGCAGTACAGTCATCACAGTGATATTCAAAAATTGGCATCGTTTTTCCTTTAAGCTGTGGTAGGTCGAATGATGAGTTTTACCTTTGTGCCTTTAGGTGGGATAACATCGGTATTCACACGATACGTCCGATCATCAGTGCCGGTAGGTAAGGGGTGGTTGAAAAGTGAATCCGGATCGCGATAAACTGCAACAATGTTGTGGAAAAGTTGGGCAGTAAATTGATTGTTTTTCAGTCGTCCACCTGTGAAGACCCAAGGTGTGTCTTGCATCGGCTGCTCCGTAAAGGCATTCCACACTAACTCTCTTGCGCGGCGCGAGACCACTTCGTCGCCTTGGTTCCATTCCACCCAGAGGTCAACCGGCGCGCCTGTTGGCGTTCGTGGATCACCTTCTACCGAAAGATTCATACCGGGCGTAAAATCTAAAACCCCGAGTGCCGTAAGTATGTAAATCGGTTCTGCGTCAACGATTAAAATGCTTTCATGCGTTTTGCCAAGTTTACCGCAGGCAAAGAATTCGATATTGGCATCTCCGCCTACGATGTTAATTTCACCGGGTACCGTTACCTCACGTTTGCTGATATCGAAAATAACGTTGCCGAGTTGATAAAGATTTTCGCTAATTTGCTTCGGTTTTACTAATTGGACATCGGTTGCCGCCGTGGATTTTGGAAAGACAGTGAGTTGCTCTGAAGCACTATTATCATTTTTGTCGGTGTCCGAGATGTCTATGCGTGCCACAAACTCGATCTTACCTTCCATTGTGGGTGCCCAATCGGCAGAAATGACGGTCTCTGCGAGTTCGGGCGTCCATAAGACTTCGGTTGTAGTAACCTTCTCATCATCGACATAAAACTCGACGTTGAGAATTTTGTTAAGAGGTGTTCCCGTATTCCGAAGGGTCGCACTCAAGCGCACGACTTCGCCGACGCGCGGCGTAGGGGGTGAAAACCGGAGGCTCTGTGGAACAATCCCTATATTCGGCTCTGTTGGACCTACCAAGGCATGACTCAAGGACATCACGGCGAAACAGGTCGACAAAAAATCGCTCTCAGATCCGCGCCATCTTCCATCAGACTCCTGTTCTGCCACCATCATCCGTGAGATTTCATCGTACCAATCGTAGCCAGCAAGCGTGTCTAAAGTTGGCGGAATGTCACAGAATCGTTGCAGCGAAAGTAGATAGTAGTAAAGCCAAGAGTTAGAACCAGGATTCCGGGTTAAGGTCCAATGTTTTTTGACCCATTCTGCGCCTTTCTGGATCTGCGGGTCGTCGGCGGGAACACCACACGCACGAAGTGCCCACAATCCAGTGGCGGTCATACTTCCGTAGACACCGATTGCCCACGGCGAACCCTCATCAACTAAATTGTAGAGCCATCCACCCGTTTCGGTTTGGTTCCGACGAATCCACCGTTCGGCACGTGCCCATGTATCAGGCGGAATATCGAGTCCCCACTGCTTTGCGGCATAGAGTGCGTAGATAACCATGTTCATATGCGCGCCATCAGCAGTAAAACCGTATCCCCAACCGCCGTCGTCTCGCTCGTCCGTGAACTCACTGCCCTTGATGGGAAGTTGCTTTTTGACTAATTGATTCACAGCAAACTGGGCACGTTCTCTGTACGCAGCATCTTGCGTCGCGACTAATGCTGGAATGACTACGGCAGATTGATAAACAGCAAATTCGTTCCAGTTCTGCGCCGACAGAAATTCCAAGCCCTTTTGTACCGGTGGATGCGAAGGCGTATGTCCTGTTGCGAACAACGTCTGGAGTGCTAACGCTGTTTCTTGCGTCTGATCTTCACCGAAGTTCCAAGCCTTGCCCGGAATGAAGTTTTCAGCAAGCCCTTTTAGGCTCGCTCCGCAGGTAATGCAGATTAAGATGAGTTGGTTTTCGGTTCCACACTGTAGACAGGTACGGCTATGTTTTCCTTGTTGCGCTTCTATCCAAGCGACCCCTTTTGCTATTGCGTTCTGTACCTGGTCAGGGGTGACGGATGGAAACGTTCGTGGTTCAGCGACGAGCATCGCATGGGTAAAGTTGTTTTCTATGTCTGCTTCTTCAATGTGTTTGGCACCGGTCGGGTTAACAACGGCATAAATTTCGGTTTTACCGGGAGGAGGTTGCCACTGTGTTTTTATCTGTTTACTCTTTCCCGGTTTCAACTCCAAGATCACATCTTTACAGAGTATTTGGAGTGGTTGTGTCGCCGGGTCCGCCTCGTAGAGGTCAACAACCAGATCTTGGTTCATCGTTTGTGTTGCGTCCCCAACATTCTTCACCTCAACTGAGATGGTAATCTCTTCTCCTTCAATCGGTGTTGGATTGGAAAACGAGATACTGTCAGCGTCAACTTGGAAATCTGGTAGTTGTGCGAACCCACTTGTGGTAAAGAAGGCAATACCAAACATCCCGATTGCCAATGTTAACAGTAGATTTCGGAAATCTACGCGCTGTGTCAAACGAGGATACCTAATCATGATGCACCTCACATTTATCAAAAAAATTAAAAAGGCGATTAAACACCAAAAAATCAAGCCCGTAATGCAATGGAGGGGTTTTTGCTTGGGTGTTTCTTCACTCGAACACGGAAGCCTTTAAATTTCACAGATGCTATTACTTATCCGCAAAGCAAAATTAACAATTTAGTTTCCTGACCAGTATCCGACGGAAACCGAGGAAGGTTGAGGGATAGGGTTTTTGAACAGTGCCTGTCCTGCTGATGTCCATTTACTAATTTCACCTTGGAATGTCTCACCAAGCAGGTCTGCTATCCAAATGCCACCATCTGTGGGGGAAACAGTAATTGCTACAATCGCCATCCCAGCAAGAAACTCGTTTTTCTTGCTCCCATCTGTGCCTAAGTTGATTAGCATTGATTGTTGTGAAACGACCCACACGCTTCCATCTATTGGATTGATACGGGGAGACGTAGGATTTGGAATATCAGTAATTTCTACGAGCGTCTGTCCAGTCGCCGAAATCCGCCTGAATACACTGTGCTGGCTATCGGCAATCCAAGCATTACCCTCATAGTCAACGGTCACACCCTTGGGTTCGCCCATATTTTGGGCATCAGCTACTTTGTTTCCTGCGGCATCGTAGCGTGCAATTGGACCTCGGGCATTTGTTATCCATGCCGATCCATCCTTGGGATTGACTGCCACTGCAGGTTCATGGGCGGCTATTGTGGCGACAACTTGGGCACCATCACCGGATACTTTTTGAACAGAATCGAGTCCTGCGATCCATGCGGAACCATCGGCGGGGTTGATGGCGATCTGGTTCGGACGATTAATATTCGGAATCTCTTTAAAATCGCCAGTGTTTGGATTGTACCGATAGACAGTATTTGCCGCTGAAACTGCGATCCAGACTACGCCATCTGCTGGATTCACCTCGGCAGCGGTTGCCTGTGGTAAATTCGGAATAACCTGTGGATCTGCGTTGCCATCGGCATATAATTTATAAACTGTATCCCCTTTGCTTACTACCCAGCATTCTCCATTATATTGTCCATGGCTGATAGTAACACATAGAACCGACAGCACGATTGCCCAAAACATTTTCTTCATCATTTGTATCTCCTCATTTTACTGTGTGCGCTTGTAAGCGCGCAATCTATGGTTGTAAGCGCGCGCTGTAAGCGACGCCTTCATTTTTTAATCCTAACATAGTTTCTGCTAATTTTGCAAGGAATTTCGTGTATCTGTGCGATTCGACTAATGAAAAGTATTTGAATGGACAGTCCACTGGATCGTTAAAATCGTAAATGATGCACCTTCCATGTAAACTTTTTTATCGTGTTGACGGTTTAAGTTTTTAAGTAAAGCGAGCTTTCATTGCAGATACGTACGAAATAATCGAATTGAGTGCTTTTATACTCCAAAACCTTATATCGACTCAGCACTACAGAAATCACCAGAATTTTTTTTGAAACTTTTTAAGTCAAATGGTGTCTAAATAAGTATAAGGAAGAAAAACTTACGAATTAAGCGAGGAAATCGAGATGAAACGCGCACATTTCTACTGCCTAACCGTTGTGGTGGTCCTGCTGTTTGTTGGAATCAGTATGGTAAGCATGGCTGAAGTGGCTGTCTTAAATCTGGAGATTTCCGATGTCGTCAGTAGTGCCGATGCGCGGCAAATCCGACGGCTACTGGAACCTTGGGCGGATCCAAAGGACATCACCTTCCACACCCCTGTTGACAAGAACGGTAGAAAACGGCTTTTCACGACACTTGTGAAAGTCAAACCGAGACAGGGTCCCTCTAAATACAGCGAAACGCATACATTTGATGTTTATGACATCATGCGTCAGTTGAACGATTCGCGTTTCCGGGGTCGCCATGGAATTGGACACTCCCGCGTTATCAGTACCGAGGCTACTATTCGCGGTGACCTGTTTGCGCACCCTGGCTTCGCCAGGAGCTACCTCCGAAATGTTCCGGCATGGCGACGGTGGCGACCTGATACCTCCAATATCCATCATGCGATGACTGCGGGGCATGAAGAGCAGAAGTTCGTCTTCAGCGCGAATCCTAAATTCGATCAACTGCGGATTGATACCGCAAACAACAATAAACCGGTCGAGGTAAAGGGTATAATCACAGGGTTTGACGGTCCTTACCCAATTATATCCGTTCGCAAGTACGAGGTAGGCTATCATCTCAAGACGAAGGCGTCAGAATCGGAAACAGCGAGAGAACCGACCTACGACTATCTTGAGAAATAAAGGAAAGATCACCCATCGTGGTTTTCTGCCTACGACTGGTAACCGCCTGTATTGAAAAGTACAACACGTTCGGTGTCTTCAATCATTCCGTTCGCGACGAGTTGTTTGAGTGCCGCGACAGTTGCAGCTCCTTCGGGGCATGTCAAAAGTCCTTCTGTCGTAGGGAGTTGTTGCATCCCCTCACGGATGGCATCATCTGTGACGGCAATCGCGGCACCATTGCTTTTGCGAATTGCTTCTAAAATGAGAAAATCGCCGATTGCTTGTGGTACCCGCAAACCGCTGGCAACGGTGTGAGCATCACGCCACGGTGTTGCTTCAATTGCTCCTTCTTCCCACGCCTTAACAATCGGGGCACATCCTGTTGATTGCACGGAGATAAACCTCGGTCTTTTCTTACCAATCCAACCGATCGCCTCTAATTCCGCGAAGGCTTTCCACATCCCGACGATCCCTGTGCCGCCCCCGGTAGGATAGATGATAACATCCGGTAGTTCCCATCCGAACTGCTCAGCAAGCTCAAACCCCATCGTCTTTTTGCCCTCCACGCGGTAGGGTTCTTTAAGCGTAGATACATCGAACCATCCTTCCTGTTCCTTCCGTTCTGCGACCATTCTGCCTGCATCCGTAATTAGACCGTCAATCAGTGTGACGTTCGCACCTGCGAGTTGACACGTCTCCTTATTGAAGGAAGGGGTATCCTGTGGCATAAAGATGTGCGCGGATATACCTGCGGCAGCGGCGTAAAGTGCGAGTGCGGTCGCGGCGTTGCCCGCAGAGGGGATCGCTAATTGGGTTAATCCGAGTGCCTTTGCCTTGGAGACTGCCATTGCCAGACCGCGCGCTTTGAAACTTCCGGTCGGTAATCGGGATTCGTCCTTCACCCATACCTCTGTAAGTCCGAACATTGCTCCTAATCTTTTCGTATGGACAAGCGGTGTTATCGTTTCCCCAAGCGTCACGATGTCAGCTGGATTAGATACGGGTAGAAGTTCCGAATAACGCCAGAGCGAAGCAGGTCTCGACTGGAGTGTATTGCGTGTCCACGTTTCTGCTATCTCCTCAAGCGCGTAGCGGGCAAGTAGCGGTTTCCCGCAAGTGGTACAGACGTTCTGCGGTAGTAGATGGTCGTGGGTTTCACCACATTTGCTACATTCCAGATTTTTCAACTTTTTGCCTCAACAATAGGGGCAGCCCCGACAAGCGTCACGACTTCGTTTTGGGTTGAATGTTTATACTGTTTAAGATAGAAGGATCGCCACCACAGCACAGAAATGAACCTTGATGTTTACGGGTTGGCATCTGCAAGCAGTTTGAAAAGGATCGCTTTCATGCTATGGAGACGGTTTTCGGATTGCTCAAAGATAATTGAGCGTTCATCGTTAACGAGTTCACCCGAAATTTCATATCCGTGATGTGCGGGGAGACAGTGCATAATCCGACACTTATGTGTCTTCAACAGTTCCGCATTCAATTGATATGGCATCATCTTTTCTAACCGACGTTTCCGTTCTTTTGCAAAAGCCGGATCCGTGAAAAATTCCATGTCCACCCATGTATCTGTGTAGACAATATCGCTTTCTGCAACCACTTTTTCCAGTGAATTCTCCATCCCTTTGTGACTGGTATCAATCGTTTTATAGAGACCTTTGCGAGCGGCTGCTTCCCAGAGCTTCTTGTCAACAGCGGCGGGATTCACCTCTGGCGCGACGACCGTCACTTCAATACCTACCTTCATACCGGCGGCAATCAGCGAATTACAGACGTTGTTATGCACGCCGATGAAGCATAATTTGACCCCCTCCAGCCTACCGAGATGTTCCTGTATTGTCATCAGATCACCAAGAGCTTGCGTTGGATGGTATCTGTCACAGCAACCGTTAATGACCGGGACGGTCGCAGCTGCTGCCGCCTCAACGAGTTCCGAGTGCTTCAAGAACCGGGCTAAAATAATATCAACATACGCTGAGAGGACACGCATTTCGTCGCTCAGATCGGCTAACGCGAAGTTGGTTGTGCGCCAATCGAGGTAATGGGCATGACCACCGAGTTGTGTGATACCGATTTCACCGGCGCAGCGTGTTCGCGTAGAGGTCTTTTGGAAAAGTAGACAGAGACTTCTGTCACCGACGGCGTGTCTGTATTTTTCAGGATGGTTTTTGATATTCAGGCTGTTTTCAACTGTTTCAAGAATTTCTGTTTCTGACCATGGGTTTAGTGTAATGAGGTGCATAATTACCTCCACAGTGGCGTGCTCAGAAACCGGTGGACGGTTTCCATTTTTTAGCAATCATAAAAAGATTGTGTATTGTCTTGAATTACTCTCGGTATCAAATAAGAAAGCATAATTATACCCGATTTTCTAACGAATGTCAAATCTTTTTCTGCACTCATTACACCCGCTCCCACGGGATTTCAACATCTAACTCGTCGGCAAGCTTCTCAAGTTCCTGCACCGGTTCCCGATGAAGTGGGATTCCGTTTGCGAGACGTTCTTGCGTCAATTCCCACTCAATCTCGCCAGGGAGTGTGACGCGTGTAAATCCGCTGCGTGGGGTGGCTTGACGGGTCATCCGAATCTGCCGATCGATTTCAGCCTTAAATTCTGCGATAGAGGTGAAACTGGCGATGTTAATCGCGAAGAAAAAGTGAGCTGATACGCGTTTCTCTCGTGGCGCGTCCCCAGGCTGATAATGCTTGTTGATACCCATCAGCCCGCCGCTTAACGGACCGCATAAGACATCCATCACGATCGCAAGGGCAGAGCCTTTGGGGCCTGCAGCAGGTAAGATAGCGGCAACCTTACCGGGGTCATCGGTTTCATTGCCATCTGCGTCGAGTGCCCATCCGAATGGAATTTTTTCTTGGTATAGACTTGCGGTTCCGATCCGCCCAGCGGCGGCGGCACCACACGCCATATCCAACACGATCGGCGGTTCTTCACCAGCGGGGATAGCAAAGGAGAGCGCATTATTCCCGATCGAAGTACTTCTTGCGCCAAAGACAGCGACATTCACACCGAGGCCATTAGTGGTCGCGAAACCGATCATATCGTGTTCTGTGGCTCGCATTGCATGGCTGGAGGCAGCTCCGAAGTGATTGCTATTCCGAACAATAGCCACGCCAATTGAAGCGGACTTTGCTTTTTCAACGGCGAGATTCATTGCTCGGACACCGACGAGATGCCCTAACCCACGGTCACCATCTAACAAGACAGAGGCGGCGTTGTCTTCAAGGGTTTGAAGTGAAGGTGTAGGATTAATATCGCCGTTGATGATGCCTCGGACATAACGTGGTACGGCGCGTGTTGCGTGTGAATGAACGCCGCGTAAATCCATCAGGACTTGCATTTCTGCGACGATATCTGCATCTGAGTGGGCAACGCCCACTTTTTGATAAAGTTGGCTACAGACGGTTTGCAACGCTCCTGCGTTCACAATTGCTTCTTGTTCGTGTCGGTTCATGACTTTAGGACTCCTATAGTGTTTTCAACACATCGGGATACGTTAGGGTTAGAAGGACACGGGCACAGTAAGGCATCCACAAGGGATGTCTGTTTCTGACATCGCTATTTTAGCAGAATTGACCTTAAAGCGCAAATTTCGTTCAGAAAGCCGAACACTCCAGCATTGAGTGAGTTTTTATTTGCCTTACGCCTTGTGCTAATTAGATTTTTTGTAGACCTGTGTTTATGCGAGGACAAGGTCTTTGAGCTTCATCAAAGGTCGTCCGAGCGACTGATTCAGGAAAGCACCAAGCAGACACGCCCCGAACTTATTGCTCATGCGGGTCTGAAGTCCCCAATGCGTCCGCGCACGCACACGCCCGACAGAAAACTGGTGCGTCAGTTGATTCAGCGTCGTCTCAATGCGTCTGCGCAACCGGGCGTGAAGTTTCCGAAATGCCTCGGGATATTGCTGCTTCTGATTGCTGCGGCGGGCGGACCACACACACGTGTTTTCAGTTTCAAGGAGTTCGCGTTCGAGGGACTGCGAAACGTATCCTTTATCCCCGAGAAGTATCGGATACCGACCCCCTTGAGAAAGGACGCGGAGCACCTCTCGGTCATCTATGTCTGCCGAGGCAATCGCAAAATCAACAGGCACCCCGGCAGCTGTGGTTATCAAATGCCCTCGAAACCCAAAGAACGTTGCGAGGGCTTTGGTCGCACAGTGTCCATAAGTCGCAAGCGTCCCTGAAGCATCCGCCCATTTTAGATCCGACTTTGAGGTCTTCGCACGCTTGAAGTCGCAGATAGGCATTGGAAAAGAATCTACGATAAAGACATCTGTCTTGGGAAAGTAGCCCATCAATGCTTGACGTAGCACTTCACTGGCAGTCGAAAGATTACGTCTACGTCTATTGAAACGAGACCGTTCGGGTAAGCACGGGAAAACGGTTTTCAGTTCAACTTTTAGACGCCGATACCCGGAATGTTCGCTGTCCGCACCGATGTATTCAAGCAACCAACTTATGGCGAGGATGTCGCTGTCGGGACAGTCGGGATTCCGACCGGGTCTGCGATCTTCAGCAGTGGGAAAGTGGGCATCATAAAGCGTTTTCATGATCTTCTGAACCACACCCGCAACCCCTAAGAGCGTGCGCGGGGTATTTTTTAGTTGCAAAACATATGCTTGTAAAGTAGACTGTAAGTCCATCCTTATGCCTCCTTTTGTTTCCAGACTTATAGGATAGCATAAGGGTGGGATTCACACCAAAAATCAATGCGTTTCTGAGTTCAATAGAATCCTAAAACAATTAGCACAAGGCGTTTGCCTTTGTATCCTATACTAAGATATAATTCTATTTGTAAACGCATAACCAAACGCAAACGTTGTTACAATAAAGCAAACCCCATTCCCATAGTTCGAGAAGCATACTCATGATTTCACTCAATTATGTCGCACAATGTTTTTGTTTGATCTTAGTGTTTCTACTCGTCGCTCTTGCTGCCAATCCGGGTGAAAAGGATACTGCCGACTTTTCGGAAAATGGTGTTCTGTTTTTGGAGCAGTACTGTTTGAGTTGCCATGCCGGTAACGAACCTGCCGCCGAACTCTCCTTGGATTCATTCACAGATAATCGCTCATTGATCGAGAACCGGGATGTCTGGGAACGGGTTCTGGACATGCTAACGACAGGTCAGATGCCACCATCGGATAGCGATCAGTTTCCGTCAATAGAAGCGTCTGAGTCGTTTGTTGCGCACGTCGACGCAATCTTTGAACATGCGGATCGCACGGCGAAGCCAGATCCTGGACGCGTAACGGTCCGCCGACTCAATAAAGTCGAATACAAGAATACCGTCCGAGACCTGCTCGGTGCTGATTTCAACCCGACCGAAAATTTTCCTGCAGATGATGTCGGACACGGGTTTGATAATATAGGCGATGTACTCACGATGTCACCCCTTCTCATGGAGCGTTACCTTGAAGCCGCGGAGGCAATCGCCACGCGTGTTATCCTGTTGGATCCGCCACCCCCCTCCAAACGTTACCAAGGTGGAAGTCGTCTCGAGCCGCGCCACGACGATGTCCCTGATGAACGTTATCGTCTGCTCGATCCAACCGCTACAGAAGCGTGGAAATCCGGTCCCTTCACAACAGGAGCGACATATTTCAAGATATACCCGGATGTGGAAATCGTCTATCACGCGACACTTTACGCCGAAACGGACAGCGATACCTCCGTGGAAGTCGTTCTATTCATTCAGGGTGATAAATTGGAGGAACTGACCCCACCGGAGAAACTCGCACGCTTAGTTGGCATAGATCCTACAGTAGACAATAATATCAAGGTTCTGAAGGCTTTTGAAATTACCGCCCGCGAGGAAGAAAAGAGACAGACAATTGAATTTCATATTACTGGTATCCCCAACATTGAAAAAGTCGGCATTGCGATGCTTAAGCCAACAGAGGATGAACCCGACGCTAAACTCCATATTCGCTCGCTCTGGTCAGAGGGGCCCTTAGACACCAGACCCGACTCTCATTTTGAAATTCTGGCGTGCACACCTGATATCTCTCAAGCAGAACAGACCCGTGAAGTCCTAACGCGTTTGCTTCGGCGCGGCTATCGTCGTCCACCCACCGAAAACGAGGTGGAGCAACTCACGCAGTTTGTAGCATTAGTGCAAGCCGACGGTGTGCCTTGGGAGGCAGGTATCCAAGAGGCAATTAAAGTCATTCTCTGTTCTCCGAAGTTCCTGTTCCGGTTGGAGTTAGACGACTATCCCCAGCTGTCAGAACCGTATTCGATTGATGAGTTTCAACTCGCTTCTCGGCTTTCCTACTTCATCTGGAGCAGCATGCCAGACGACGAACTCCTTGAACTTGCTGAGAGAAAGCAACTCACTGCCAATCTGGAGTCCCAAGTTAAGCGGATGTTGGCAGATCCAAAGGCATCCGAATTAGGACGTAATTTCGGGACTCAATGGCTTCAAATCCAACGATTGATAACGGCGGCACCCGATCTCGAACAATTTCCGACATTCACTGGCAGCTTGCGCCTAGCTATGCTAAAGGAGACGGAACTCTTTCTTGAATCGATCTTTCGTGAAGACCGGAGTGTACTTGACCTCATTGATGCAGACTACACGTTTCTCAATCAAACTTTAGCAAACCACTACGGTATTGTTGATACACAAGGGAACTGGAGAGGACAAAAGAACATCATTCCGGGCGGCGAAGCGATTAAAGGCAGATCGTTTCGACGGGTCAAGTTACAGAGTGCCTCGCGGGGTGGGGTCCTTAGCCATGCCAGTGTTTTGACGGTGACCTCTAACCCAACACGCACATCTCCGGTCAAACGGGGACGCTGGGTTTTGGAACAGATACTCGGCACACCGCCACCGCCACCGCCACCAGATGTCCCAGAATTAGAAGAAGAGGGTGAGGTGGTTCACGGCAGTACGCTACGTGAGCGGCTTGAGCAGCACCGAGCAGATCCGGCGTGTGCCAACTGTCACGCGAAAATGGACCCGATCGGATTCGCTCTCGAAAACTACAACGCGATTGGGGCTTTTCGGTGGAAAGATGGCGAATTGGATATTGATACAACCGCGGAATTGCCAGATGGGACGGTATTGCACGGCGCTGCAGACCTGAAACAGGTTGTCAAAGACAGAAAACAACAATTCCTACGCTGTCTGACAGAGAAAATGTTAACCTATGCTTTAGGCAGAGGATTGGAATATTATGACCGATCGACCATTGACAGGATTGTTACGCAACTTGAAGCCGGTGGCTACAGGAGTTCTGTGATGATTACGGAGATCGTCAAGAGTGATCCCTTCCGATTGCGACGCGGCACACAGGGCAATTGATGATGCGAACTTTTCTAATTTTCCTTTTATTCATCATAATTCTCCAGCCCAGTTGTTATACATCTCATTATTATGAAATGCCAAGTAACAATCCTATGTCACAGTTGGAGGAAAAATGTTCCGTTTACTTAGATTCTACGTGGACAACAAAACAGGCACACGCGCTTTTAAAGGTCTTTGAATCCATATCCCCAAATCTGAATTTACAATTTTCCAGGTGGAGTTTAAGTGAAGATGGCTTAGAAAATGGAATTAAAATTGAATCCAAAGATAAAGTAAAGTTCGTTACTGTTAGTAAGGATGTTTTTCCAGTTGAAGGATCCCAAGAGGTTATATCACCCGACAAACACCTATATTATGCTGTCGTTCAATACATAACAGAGAATGGGACGAACAGATCTATAATAGAATTAATATTGCAAAAAAGATATGGTATATACGTCCCTTCTTATAATTCATCTGATTCATCAACCGAGGGCACTACAAGCGTGACATCAACCCGCTATTCGAATTTTAAAAATGAAGAACTGATGTTCATTATATCAGTATTTGAAACATTCCCTCAGGCACTCCATAAAATACCGCGATTAAAGTATATAACTCGTAGAATTGATAAGGATGAAGATGCGGATAAAAAAGGAATTAGTTATGCTCGGACAGGTCGTGGTTATATAGAGTTTGCTGAATCCATTTTTCGCCGCGGTAATTCTTTTAGGGCTCGGCACGTGATTGCCCACGAAAAGGCACATTTTTTATGGACGTATGTTTTTAAGAGAGACGTTAGAGCGGATTGGGCAGAACTTGGGGGATGGTACCGAGATGCAAGCGAATCGGGTTGGTCAACAACCAAAGAACGATCAGCATTTATAACGGATTACGCTTTTGAAGAAGATCCAAATGAGGATATGGCAGATAGTATCGCGTCCTATCTTCTATATCCCTATAAACTCCGTGCCTGTTGCCCCGAGAAATATGAATTTATTCATCGGAATATGCTTATGTATGTTGAACGTTGGGGTACTTCTAATCCTATGTAAATCTGGGAGAGGCTTATGAACACATCAAAACAATTTTCACGTCGAACATTTTTACGCGGGCTGGGGGTCAGTGCCGCTCTACCGTGGTTGGAAGCGATCCAGCCGCTAACCGCTTGGGCAGATATCCCTACAAAAGAGGGACCGATTACCCGTTATCCCGATCCAGCCGTTGAAGTCATTGACCCGCGTTTCGGCAAATATAAAATCGGGAACGCCGTTGTGGAACGACTCTGGACCGGATCGCGCTGGGCAGAGGGACCTGTCTGGTTTGGTGACGGTGGTTACCTCCTTTGGAGTGATATTCCAAACAATCGTATTCTGAAGTGGCAGGAAGCCACCGGTATGGTGAGCGTCTATCGCAAACCCGCTAACTATACCAATGGACATACACGCGACCGGCAAGGTAGACTCGTCAGTTGTGAACACGGTACACGGCGTGTCACACGCACTGAATACGACGGAACGATCACCGTCCTCATAGACAACTTCGAGGGAAAACGGTTCAACGCACCGAACGATGCAGCTGTTCATCCTGACGGACATATCTGGTTCACCGATCCGGGATACGGTATCCTTTCCCATTATGAAGGACACAAAGCAGAATTTGAGTTGCCGACTTCTGTTTATCGCCTGAATCCAGACACTGGCGAAGCGGTCGTCGTGACGGATGAAATCGAAAGACCGAACGGCATCTGCTTTTCTCCCGATTACACTAAACTTTATGTTGCTGATACCGGTCCACCGAAAAACATCGTTGTCCATGATGTCGTAAACAGTGAAGAGTTGGCTAATAAACAGGTCTTCGTTGATATGGCACCTGGAGCGGCTGATGGGCTTCGGTGTGATACTGACGGAAATCTGTGGGCAGGTACTGGCTGGGTCGGCGAAGGCTACGACGGTGTACATATCTTCGCGCCAGACGGAACGCTGATCGGGAAGATTCATCTTCCAGAAATTTGTTCAAATATCTGTTTCGGTGGGGTGAAGCGAAACAGGCTCTTTATGACAGGTAGCCAATCGCTTTATTCGGTTTATGTCAATGCGCAAGGGGCACCGTATTTTTAGCAGTCAGTAAGCGTCGCGACCTGGAGATCGCTCCTACAGGGATAGGTCAGGATTCAGATCTACATAAACACTTGACAAGTCATAAAAAATAAGGTATAATTGTGTTATAGGAGTCATGAAACGAGAAATTAGACAGTGACAGTAGCGGCTTTTTACCAGTTTCCTACTGCCTTAACTATCGGGAGTTGACGAAGGAATATTTATGAAGACTTCAAAACAACTTTCACGTCGAACGTTCTTACGTGGTTTGGGAGTTAGTATCGCTTTACCGTGGCTGGAGGTAATGGGACCGCTTACGTCGTGGGCAAACGCTCCCGCGAGTGGGGCGGCACACCAGACGGTTCCAAATCGGATGGCATTCCTTTACGTGCCCAACGGAAAGATTATGGAGGATTGGACCCCACAGCAGATCGGCACTAACTATGAACTCACGGATATCCTGAAACCCCTTGAAAATGTGAAAGACAAGATGTTGGTGCTCAGTGGACTGACCGCTGATAAAGCCCGCGCCAACGGGGATGGTGGTGGCGATCACGCCCGTGCCATGGCGGCTTTCCTTACAGGCGCACAGCCCCGTAAAACGGATGGTGTTGACATTCAGGCTGGCGTTTCTGTTGACCAAGTCGCCGCATCTCATATCGGGGACCGGACCCGAATGCCTTCACTTGAACTCGGAATTGATCCCGGAAGAAGAGCGGGAAATTGCGACTCCGGTTATAGTTGCGTCTATTCATCAACACTGTCATGGCGTTCCGGTACGCAACCGCTTCCTAAAGAGGTAAATCCGAAACTCGCCTTTGAACGGCTGTTTTCCTCTCTGCCTGATACACAACGAGAGGAACGCGATCAACAACGAAAAAGTATCCTCGATTTCGTAAGACAGGACTCGAAAGCGTTACTCGGTCAAGTCAGCGGCAATGATGTCCGGAAACTCGATGAGTACTTTTCCTCTATCCGCGATATTGAAATGAGAATCGCATCAGCTGAGAAGTTTCCACCGATCGAAAGCCCGACTTATACGGTGCCGGAGGAAATTCCAGCGGATTATCAAGAGCATCTGCGCCTCATGATGGACCTCATGGTACTCGCATTTCAGGCGGATATAACACGCGTTACAACCTTCGTCCTCGCAAATGAAGGAAGCAACAGACCCTATCCGTTTGTAGATGTTTCAGAGGGACACCACTACTTGTCACATCACAGTGGCGATGAAGAGAAGATAGAAAAAATCAAGCGAATTGACCTCTTCCATACGCAGCAGTTAGCATATTTTTTGGAAAAACTCAACGCCACCCCTGAAGCGGATGGTTCGCTCTTGGATCATTCGATGATTCTGTATGGTAGCGGGAATGCGGATGGCAATCGACACAGCCACCACGATCTCCCAATTGTGCTCGCTGGCAACGGTTGTGGCACGATCAAAAGCGGTCGTCACATCCGCTATCCAAAAGAGACACCGCTTAACAATCTCTGGCTATCCATGCTCAATCGGATGGATGTCGATCTCGCCCAATTAGGCGATAGCACCGGTAGTTTGAAAGGGTTGTCTTAGAACGCAAGGCTCTCACCATAAGGCACGCCTGTAGGTACGAACTGTGCTTTCGCCATTCACTGCTTGCTGATTAACCCTCTTCAGTAAGAGGGTACCATGGTTCCCTATCCTTATCTCATTTTAAATCGATTGGCGAGGTTGTCTCAACCTCGCCTTACTGTAGTTTTCTGTTGATTTTTAGTCTGCCGCGGGTGCACCGGTCTCAGCGATCTTCATAAGCTGATCGTCGTCCAGATCAAGGTCTACGTCCTCAGAGAACGGTTGCGGCACCTTGTACGGGGTCTTTGCATAAACCTCAACGACATTCTCATCAGGATCGTAGAAATAGATCGCCAGAGAAATACCGTGATTCACCACACTCCGAATCTTTACCCCCTCCGACTTGAGTAGCGTGTGGAACTGCTTTAAATCTCCGATATCCTCTACAATAAAGGACACCTGCTGAACGACTTTTGCTCCCACTGGCGCATCCCTGCCCGGACACAACGCGAGTTCGTGGTGTTCCGATTCTGGCTGTGCACTCAGGAAAATAATATGTCCTTCTGGATGCGCGTCGGTAACGGTGAGCCCGAGGATACGGGTATAGAAGTCCTGGGACTTCTGTACATCGGTGCAGTAGAGTCCGACATGGCCAAGTTCCTTAACGGCTAACATTTTTCACCCTCCTGCGATATTGAAATCAGTAATCTCAGTGTATCACGAGACTGAGAAATAAATCAAGTCGCTTCGACGTGTGATTAGGAATATTGGTTTCCCTATCCCGACGTTCGCTTCCTAATTCTGCACAAATATTACTGTGAGTAATACCGTGAATTCAATCCAGACGCATAGGTTAGCGCGGGCAATAGCCACCAATTAACTCCTCATTAAATGATACTGACATTAAGGGGGAAATTCTGCCAAAATTATACCACGTTCTATCGTTGTATAACGGACATTTTCTAATCTAAAAAGGAAAACAGAATTTCGCGGTATTAAGCTCATAATCCCAATGATTCTATGGGTTTATGGCAAAATATCATTACATTGGAAAATTATGTATTTTGATAATGAAACCCATTATCAAAATACATACCCTATTTGATAATGGGTTTCATTATCAAATAACCTAAGTTGCCACTAATCTTCATATCGCATTTTTATATTTGTTGCGATGAGAAATAAAAACAATTTCAACTCAAATCCATGAGCCGTCACGGCGTGGATGGACTTGGGTAAAAGTTTTTCAACCAGACTATTCGTCACTTCCACACGTTTCCTGTAACGATGCTGTAAGTATACTTCGTGAGGCGGATACTGACGCTTGGCATTCTTCTTGCGCAAGGGTTTGAACGCAATACCGACATCACCGAGGGCATCTTCAATGGCATAGTTACAATAGGCTTTATCGGCATAAACCACCGACCCTTGCGGCAGATCAAACGTATAACATCGCATGCCGACAACATCATTGCATCCGCCCGGCGTGAAGAACGCTTCAACGATTTCACCCGTCTCGGAGACCATCAGATGCACCTTCAGTCCATAGAAATGCCGGCGTTTGCTGGCGATCTTTCCTCGGTAGGCTTCGCCTTGATACCGGCGACATCGAGAAATGCGAATAGTGTCACAGGTGGCTACAGGAAAGGTATCCACCGAATAGATGTTATGGATGTTCTCGGTCTTGGTAGTTTCAGCCATATGTTCAAGGAGCGTCTGAAACAGCGGTCTGATCCGATGAAGTCTACGATTGTATCGAGAGTGTCGGAGCATATTTGGAATATATCCCAGCGTCTTTAAAGCCGCACACGCGTTTGGGTGGTTTCCTGCGAAGTATCTCGCCGCAATAAGTGCCGTGGTCATCACTTCGGCATCTGTCATCTGTGTTTGTGGATGCTCTCGATGTCCGAGTGAAATTAAAAGATCGTCACAAATCGTATAAACTGCTACAATAGTTAGGTCCATGGGGGCTCCTTTTGGGTTTTGTGATGAAAACACTATAAAGGAGATCCCATGGATTTACAACTTTTTTATACGTGGCAACTTAGGTTATCAAATAGGGTATGTTCGTAAGTATGGTTTTTCCTTTTCTGTAAGATCAGAGATTTCACGTTTCCCGATGTATGCCTACTGTTGTCGCTTGGAAATGTCACGAACTTCTGTTTTGACGGTCGGCGAGTTGTGTCCGAAAGCGCTCTAACTCAGCCTCTAAAGCCTGCCGTCGTTCCGTTTCTTCTTCAGCACGCGCTTCCGCTTCCATTCTTAGACGCTGTTCTTCTATTCTTAGACGCTGTTCTTCTATTCTCAGATGCTCCTCCTCCATAGAAGTCGTGATCGGGGTACCGTCCGGCAGATAGGGGCGTAAGAGTCGTACCTCGTTAGGCAGGATATCTTCCCAGCGAAACAAGAGATTTAAAGTCTCACTGAACAGACCCCCTTGCGCGTCCGGTAGGATTTCGCTGATGCCACCCGATGGACTTCGCCGCCACCCTCGAAACTCCGAGGGTTTCTTCATTTCAGGCTGATGGATGAAGTATTCTGGCACCCCCATATCCATCAAATACAGGTGGACTTTTGCAGTCCGGTCTTGATTCGCTGTTGAATCCGAAAGGAACTCAAAAACAGCAGCGGGAACGGCACCTTCCGACCAGGTGTAAAAACTGCGTCGTTGGGGAAATTTATCAACCCCTAAAACAACATAAACATCTGGCGCGACGAATTTTGTCAGATCGCCTTCACGGTAGTAGATGAAATTGTCAATGCCAACATAGATGTGCGGATTGATTGCAAAATATCGGGAGAGTTGGTCAAAAAAGTTAGAAATCTGTTCCGCGTGGAATCCTGTGGCGGCCATAGGTTCGTCGTCCTCGCAAGGGTATCCTTCAATGGAGATAGTCGGTTTCCCACTCGCTTTTGGAAAGACAGGCATATACTTTCTTTGCTTGAGTTCAAAGTCTGTTAGAGTCTCCATAATTTTCTTCCTTGTGGGGCTGTGGGAATCTCATGGGTTAAAGTGTTGGGTTTCGCCGGTATTTGGGTGTGTTCGAGTTTGATGTTTCGCTAACCCAACCACCATCCGCTTTTCATGTAATTGTAGCAAAGTGCGTATGGTTTGTCAAGTGAAAACCTATCAGATGAGCAGCAGGAGATAGGTTACCAATCTTTAAACGGGAATATGCGTGTTTCTGTCACCATGCCGTAGAAACTCCATAAACTCCCAGCGACGAACTCACCGAGAATGAGACCGAGGAAGAATGGAGCCGCCTTCCGATGCAACTGCAATCCGCCCTGCTTGATAATCAGCCATTTTGCGGTCGTGCTAATCACAAGTGAGATCCAGAGCCAGTTCATACACCAATCCGCCGCTCCTGAGACAGCATACCCCACAGCATGGAAGGGCCACCAAAAGAAACGCATCCGCAAAAACATTAAAAGGAACGTGAACCCCATCCCGATGCCCATGGATGTTACTTCAGGAATATTCGGTCCCATTGGAAAATTGAGTTGTTGTTGCAACCGATTGAAAGGATGGCGTGCAAAACCGCCGGTTGCCCCAAAATGATATACATCGTGCAGATATGCCCAGAAAGAACCGATTGAACCGACAAGGACTGCAAGGAGCATAACCCATACCAGAGGTTTTGGATTAAATCGCGCCCGAGAGGCGAGTTGGAAGCCCTCTAACTGATGCGGCATCGGATGACTGCGATGGGCACGATTGAAAAAAAACAGAAAAGAAAGTGCCGTCAGGTTCGGTCCGCCCATGCCTCGAGAACCCAGAATCGTCGGTAAGGCATAATCGGGACCCATGAAATGGAGATCGTGTGCAGGGGCACCGGATTCTACCCGCATTCGTGTGATCCCGGTTGACAACGCGAAATACATCGCAAAAAAGGCGATACCGAGCGAAATACTGATACCTATCTTTACTGAAAAGGCGATGAGATAGATACACCCTAACACAATGCCTGCAATGGCGGTTCGATACCGCATCGGTTCAACGGATTCATCAAGGCTGGAGCGTCCCGTGAAGATCTGCCTAAAGACCTCTGCGAGGTATTTTCGGCTTGCCCATATCGCGAAAATCGCAAGTCCAAGATACGCGCCCAACGACTGCTGGCGGTCGTAAGGGAAACCGGGGAGTCCCCGAACTCCAATGATGGCTCCGGCGACCCGTTGCATCTTACGAAACAGGTAAAAGAACCAACAGGAGAACGATAAATCCAGAGGCATAAAGAATCCGAGTCCGATGACGAAGGGATAGATAGAAAATGGCGTCCAACCAATGGCGTTCCACGGCTTTTCCGTGAAAAATTGACTGATATTCCGAAACCGGACGCCAATAATAGGAATCGTCGGGAAGAGGTAGCTGAATCCGTTAATAAGGTTCAGCAATGAGACGAGGATAAACGCTGTCCAAAAGGGTCTGCTTCGGAAAAAGTTCGCACCGCTGTCGCGTGTCATTTCTAACGGCAATTGTATAATCGGATAAGCGAGTTTCTCACGTTCAGTCCACTGCTTCCGCAGTACAACGTTGATACATAACATCACAAACACAAGGACCACAATGAAACTCGTCCACCACAAAGCTGGACCGAGCCATGCTTGTAGCACCTCAATGCGGTAAAACGTTGTCTGTCCTTCGTAAAACCCTTCAAGAATGTGTTTATCTTGGACTGTTCCCCATGTTGGCATATATCGGTGGAGAAGCTCCCGCCATTCGTTTTCAGGTGTATCGTACCAGAAGACGTGTCCGATCATCGGGATGAGCACTTGGGTGTGGTCATGCGACGCAATCGCACTCGCCATGCAAAGCATCACATAGATGACAAGCAGCTCACCATGTGTCAACGCCCACTCTCGCTTTATACGTCGTACGAGTAGATTGAGAAGGGTAATTGTAAATACGAAGAAGACTGCGTTGAAAAACAGGGACATTGTTGTCGGAAACAGTCCCCACCAGACCATTTCCGTGTACATAATCCAATAGCAGTTAATCGGGATAAGGATGAGGGATAATATAACCGATTTGAAGGTGACCCCGCGGGTTAAAGCCGAAGGCATGTCGTTCTCCTATAGTTTCCTCGGTTTTTCATAGATGAGGCTATTCCATAACTGCTTGGAGCATCCGCACAATGTTGAGATGCCCTTTCGATTCCGCTAACGTTAGTGCAGTGTCGCCTTGTCTGTTTTTCAGAGTGGCATCGGCGTGGTGCTCAACCAGTAACTCGACAATCTCCGAATGCCCGCGCCATGCCGCATACATCAACGCCGTTTCACCCGTCCGGTTTTGGACATTGACAGCCGCACCTTTTGCAATCAACCGTTTGGTAATCTCCAGATTCCCTGTCTTATGGATTATAAAGATTAGTGGTGTATTGCCGTTGGCATCTGTGAAGTTCACGTCTGCTCCGTTTTCAACGAGAAATATCGCTATGTCATCATATCCCTTCTCTGCGGCGATGTGCAACGGCGTCCTACCGAGTGCGTCTTTTGTATTTACATCTGCGCTCGTGTTATGAAGATTCGTAATATCACCTGTCCACGCGGCTTTGAAGAGTTTATCTTCGGGTGTATCCGAAAATTCATAGATGACGTGTTCCTGATTCGTGGGGAGACCCTCAAAGACTTGCACAACACCGCTCTGCCACCGCACCTCAAGTCTATCAACAACAGGGTGCGTTCCCAATCCGAAATGGAGTCGATCGTCGTGACTGGACAAATAACTTGCGCCTCGATTAATCTCCTGAATCTGTGTGTGTCCATCTGCTGTCAAAGTAACGCGTGTTCCAGTTCCGTCCCGATTGCTGACAACACCGACGGTTTTAATCCGAACCCAGTTGTGTTCTGTTCCGGTCTCGTTTCGCAATAAGGTAACAGGACCGTTAGACTGCGTGACGAGTATATCGACATCGCCGTCGTTGTCATAATCACCAAAAAGCGCGCCTCGGCTTACCGCAGTACTTTGAAAATAATTCCCCGCGTTCGCCGATACCTCTTGAAATGTGTCATCCCCTTGATTACGGAAAATTTGGTCTCGTTGACGATACGTCAGGATGTCGTGTGTGTCTTCAATATTGTCAATGATATGTCCATTCGCGATGAATATATCTCGCCAACCATCGTTATCGGCATCAAGGAAACCTGTGCCGAATCCGACGAACAGGTAACTCTCCTTACCCAGATGTGCTTCATAAATGACATCAGTGAACGTCCCGTCACCGTTGTTACGATAAAGCGCGTTGGTTTCATAAGAGAGGTTCGTAACGAAAATATCGAGCCATCCATCTCCGTTGTAATCATCAGTGGCAACCCCCATGCCTGCCTGCGCGACACCGTTGAAACTGTAAGCGCATCCAGCAAGTAGCGAAATTTCACTGAACGTTCCATCATCGTTGTTATAAAAAAAATCGTTTCGGGTATCGTCGTTAGCGACATAAAGATCTGGGACACCATCGTTGTTGAAGTCGGCTGAGACGACCCCTAACCCTTTTCCGTGAAACAAGCCACCAATACCTCCAACACCGGCTTCCTGACTGACATCCGTAAAAGTTCCATCGCCGTTATTGCGATAGAGTGTATCGGGCGCGCCTTCATATAGGGAAGGGTGACAATAGGTTTGAACCCCGTCTTCCCCGCATGGACGATACGGAACATCCGCTGCGTACACAAGATAGTTAGTAACGAACAGATCGAGGTGTCCGTCCCGGTTGTAGTCCAAAAAACACGCACTGCTACTCCAAGCTGGATCGCCAACGCCAGCGTGCCCCGTGACATCCGTAAAGGTCCCATCACCATTATTGCGGTAGAGAACATTAACCCCAAAATTAGTCACATAAAGATCTACATCGCCATCGTTGTCGTAATCTGCGCAAGTGGCACCTTGTCCGTAGTTGCCACGGTTTCCCACACCTGCGGTCATTGTTACGTCAGTAAAGGTGCTATCGCCGTTGTTTCGGTAGAGCATGCTGTGTGCTTCAGTTATTGATAACGAATCCTTCCAATACCCGCTGTTTACGAGGTAGATGTCCAAATCACCGTCGTTGTCAGCATCAAAGAAGGCACCACCAGCACCGAGGGTTTCGGGCAGGTGATATGCCCCTTCAGCACCATTAATGTGCCTAAAATTGATACCTGCCGCCGTCGTCACATCAACAAATTGGATTGTGGCGGAGTGGCTGTCAGCCATCGGTTGTTGGCTATCAGTGAGTCCGCTGCTGGCTTCTTTGCTGATTGCTGGCGGTTGACTGCTGATAGTTGATAACCCTATAAGGAAGACTATCAGGATACATAAGTTTTTATTTTTCATAATCTTTCGCGAGGCGGAACCCAATGAAACTGGTCCCGATCGCTGGGTATTGTCCAATTCGCGTGGAACATCTCGCTAGCTTTTCCCGGTTCAACCACGACCCTCCTCTTACAACGCGGCGACTCCCAACCGTCGGTCCTTTTGGGTTGCGATCAGGACTGTGACGATAGTACGTTTCTGAATACCAGTCAGCCACCCATTCCCAGACGTTACCAGCCATGTCGTGTGTGCCGTAAGGACTTATTCCTGTAGGATAGGAAGCAACGGGTTGCAGACGCGTCCCTGATTGCCTCCAGATGTTCGCATGGACGATTGTTCCCTTGATGCGTTGTGTGAAGGTATTTCCCCAGGGCCATCGCCTTGCCTTCGTTCCGCGTGCCGCTTTTTCCCACTCCGCTTCGGTCGGTAGCCGCATGCGTCGCCACGTCGCGTATGCCACAGCAGAACGCCATGATACACCTATGACAGGATGGTTCGGTTTCATTTTTGCGATGCGGGGCCAGGTCCCAAATTCACCGTCATAACTGATCGGGGTGTGTTCACTACCGACACCCCCGTTTTCAACCCAAAATTGATAGTATTCAGCGTTGGTTACCTCCGTTTTACCGATATAATAAGCATCCAGATAGATTTTGTGTGCTGGTGCTTCATTCGGCAGATCGTCGTCACTCCCCATAGTGAAATACCCCGCAGGGATGAGACACATTTCGGGTTCAGTCCACGCACAGGGTGAAAACGCCAAGAGGGTATAAAGTAAGAGGATTATGAGTCTTCGGTTCTCGATTTTCGGCAAGAGGTTTTCGTTTAACGAGGGGAAACACCCAAGCAAAAATACCCTCTTTAACTGATAACCGACAACTGATAACCGACTACCATTCCCCGGACTGCTATTCTGTAGATTTTGACGTGAGACGTTCATACTCTTGATAGGTCTTCTTGGCTTCTGTGTGTGCCCCAGCGAGTTCGTAAGCTTTGGAGAGATTCAGATAGAAGCGCGGTTCGGAAGGTTTTAAATGAATGGCTGTTTGATATTGCTCTATTGCTTCGGGATACTGTTCTAACATCAAATAAGCACCAGCGATGCTGTTGCGGTACGTTGCGACGTTCGGTTTTTGCTGAATTGCTTTCTGGTACATCGCCACCGTCTGTTTGTAATTCTGTTGTTGAAAGTGGGCGTATCCGAGTGTCTCATAGCCACGCGTCTCTTCCGGCGCGAGGGCAGTATAACGTTCCAAAGATTGCGTCGCCTCAGCATAGAGCTGACGCTTTAGTTGGATTCTACCCAGTCGGTACCATGCTTCGGCATTGGTAGGGTTTAACTTCACAAATCGCTTAAGATGTGTCAGTTGCTCCTCCTCAATAGACAGCACCTCAAAACGCTGTAAATTCCGTTGTGCTATTTCTGTGTCCCCAATACGGCGATACGCCGTGCCTAAAGAGAAATGTGCTTTGGCGTGGAAAGGATCAATTTCGATCAGTTTTTTGAAAGTATCAATAGCGGACTGCCATGCTTCCAGTTGAAGAAAGGCATTCCCGAGCGTGTAGTGTGCCGCCTGTGAAGTTGGGTCGAGTTTGATGGCGTGTTGAAGTTCACGAATTGCAGCATCGGTTAGATTATCACGAAAATAGGCGATGCCTAATAGCGTTCGCATGCGCGCATGATCGGCATCCATCGCGACTGCTTTCTGTAGGACTTGTGTCGCCTGCGCGGTGTCACTTAAGTGAACGAGCAGCACATCACCCAGTTCATAATATGCCTCAATATAGTTTTCATCCGCCACTGTCGCTCGTTGGAACGCTTCAGCCGCGGCATGGGTTTCCTCGGCACCTTTGTAAATCAATCCCAAAACACAATGAGCGTCCGCCAAGGATGCATCCAAGATGATCGCTTTCTCTAAAGCGGTTCTCGCTTTTTCCTGCTCTCCGTGAGCGAGGGCGCGTAATCCGGTATCATATAACCGAGCCGCTTCGGGATGGTATCTCGGTGCTGCAATGGCAAATGAGGTCTGGAGGAGTACCAGAAGCGCGAGGGGACATTTGAATAGGGGCATCGGTTTGAGGGAATAGTTAGTAGTGTATAGGGACGAAGTATCAACCCCGTCCACTACCACTATGTCTGACGTAATTATTGTGCCTTAATGTCTGCCCACGTTGTGGTTAGCCGTCCTTGAGGGGTGACTGGCGTTAATCCCAGTACAGAGCCAAGTCCATCGTCCATTATGTTTTGGATGTCGGCTTGTTCGAGTGGCACATTGAAAATGCCGATCTCGTCCATCAATCCCAATGCTTGTCTTTGGGTTGGTGTTCCACCCAGATGGACATCAACACCCGCTACACCGAAGACACCCGTTGTATCCTGATCAATGTCAACTTCGCCATCAATATAGAGAATTTTCTTGGCACCATCGTAGGTGAAAGCGAGGTGGTGCCACTGGTCGTCGTTAACAGTGGTGGGTCCGAAGAGCCATCGCGGGTTCAGTTCGCGGCTACCGACTTCGACTTTTCCTTGATTGCCGCTTCTACCGGGACCGAAGACGTTCAGAATATTGTTCCAATTGGTCGTAAAGGCGATGACCATGTGATCGTCTGCACAACATCCACCGTGCGGATCGCCTTTTCGTTGAATTTTTACCCATGCGACACCGGTGAAGGCTTCAGCTGTGCTGTCCAAACTGTCTGAATTTGCGACATTGACGTAGTCATCATCGCCGTCAAGGCTGAGTGCTTTTCCCCACTTGCCGCCATCGGTAACCTCTGCCCCGTTTATAAGTTCGCCATCATTTCCGTAGCTACTGGAATCGGTAACATCGCCATCGTCAAAAAGCCAAACCCCGACAGCAGTCTCACTGTCGACTACGGCGAAACTCTGTAGCGGGGTTAACGCCAACCCCAGTACTGTCAAAACACATAGTATTGCCCAATTCTTGATCATTTTACAAATCTCCTATGAAATGTGAGTGGATTGCCTAAACAAACCGTTGATGCATCAATTTTTCGTTATTTTATCATAAGGGACGCGTAATGTCAAGTGGAATCTATTTTCTTTATGGCAGTTGTCTGAATCAAGATTTACAGGATTCACGGATTTTCAGGATTGGATGTCCTTACTTAACTGAAATAGGAGAACTGAGCGATACTACTTTTCTACTGGTTTAGTTGATTCTACACATCAAAATTTGTTATAATTTTATAACCGCAGAAGATAATGAGCAACTCTACTTCAGGGACACTCCGAAATCGAAACGACGTTCGTATCCGAAAACGACCTGCTTATCAGAAAGGAAAAAACGATGGACGGTAAACACCTACCTTGGCACTTACCCCTGACAGATTGGTTCTTGGGAGCAACGGTTTTGTTCGCGACCACTGGCACTGTCATCCTCTGTCGATTCTTGTTGCGAAGATGGCGAGAGTGGCGGATTCAAAAGTTTCTTGACGAACGGTCGGCGCTTGCATCTCCGGGCGCGCAGAAGTTTACGGCATACGATAAACAACTGCTTACGAGAAGGATTCGGCAATCGGGAAACGAGCGTTTGGAGAAAAGTTTCGCCTTCCAAGGGAATGCTGATCTCTACGTTGCTATCGGGCTTTTCGGATTGGCGATGATCGCTTTGGTCTTGTTAGCCCTCGCGAATGGTTTCCATAAACACGGACTTCCATAAACGAGTATAACCGGCGCGGTGGACTTTGGTTCACCGCTTTTTTTATGACTCCCAATTAAATCCGTGCTAAAATAACAGACGATTGATAGGATGAGTTAGGTGTCTATCCATGCGTCAGACGTTTGACGCTATGTGCTGTCACGAATTCTTGGTTCACAACGCTTTCACCGAATAAAAGTGAGGTTTGGAAAATGAAGATCGTAATGGCGAATTTGATGCTTGCGTGTGTTGGTTTAATTGTCCTGAGTTTAATGTTTACTGGTCCGAGCAATGCTGAATTCGATCTGAAAACCGTTGCTGGGATGTGGCTCTTTGATGAGGGTAAGGGGAATACCGCGGTGGATTCCTCTGAAAATGGGAACGATGGGACACTTGAGAACAGTCCGAAATGGACGAAAGACGGTAAGTTCGGATCGGCGTTGGAATTTGATGGCAACGAGAGTAAGGGACACGTCCTTGTCGGGGATTTAGGCTTGTCTGGGGAGCTTACATTGGTTTTATGGGCAAAGCCGAGCGATGCCGCCAATGATGATCGGTTGATATCGAATATCAATGGTCCAGCAGTTCCCGCATTTACAACTCGTTACCAAGGTGAAACCGTTGAAATCTGGAGCAGCGCATGGAAACCCGTCATCCCTAAATTTGATGACAATAAATGGGGACACTATGCGTTTGTATTTGACGGCGAGGGAAATGTGACGGGCTATTACAATGGCAAGGAGGGGGACACAGTTGCCGATAATTATACGTTTACGGACATCGGTATCGGTGCGAATTTTTTAGATCAATGGGGTCAATATTTTTCTGGGCTCTTGGACGAGATCGCGTTTTTCAGTGTCGCACTCTCTGAAGATGACATCAATGTCCTCATGACAAAAGGGCTGAAATCTGCCTTGGCGGTTTATCCTGCTGGGAAATTAACCACCACATGGGGAAATATAAAAGCCAGCCTATAGAGATCAAGTTAGGTGCAAAGGAACCTTCATTCCAAATATATGGAGAACATGTATGGAATATCAGGTACTCATTACCCTTTTTGTAATAGCAGCATTGGTTTTAGCGAGTGAACTCAGTAGTATAACAGCGGGTGAAATCGGAGGGTTGGTCGGTCATTGGGACTTTGACGACGGAACCGGAACCGATCGCTCCGGTAATGGGAATCACGCCGTGCTTGGTGGCGCAAAGATCTATTCACTCGGTGAGGGGCGTGCGTGTATCGAAACGGTGTCTAAAACCGAACCGATGCGGATTCCGGTGTCTGAGAACTCCCCGCTTACGCTATCGCGTGGTACAATCTGTTTTTGGCTAAACACGATATCGGATCGGTCCAATATTCTCAGGTATGACAACGACGCTATCGAACTCAACACCTACCGCGGTTGTTTTCAGGTGCGTTTCCGAGGTGAAAAGGATTTTGAATACTGGGAAGGGATTCTCGACTACGATTGGCCCCAATACGACATGCGCGAATGGGCGTTCTATCCGCATGTGAAAGCCACCATTGGCGATTCCGAATGGCATCTGTTCGCGGTTGCTTATGACGACGAAGCGAAGCAAATTGTCGGGTGGTGTGATGGCGAGCAGATTGCTACGATTGATTTGTCAAGGGTGGATATAGAGCCACTGCGGCGTGAAGGTTTAACAGAGATTCACACCGGTGAAGGTTTTGTCGGTTATCTCGACGACCTGCGTATCTATAACAAGCCACTCACGGATGTTGAAATCGGTCAGATTTACGATGAGACTAAAGCCACCTATGCTGGAAGACGGGATACGAATCCGGCTGAAAGTAGGCAGAACACTTACAAGTACCAAGAAATAGACGACACGCTCTATAAGGCGTGGCTACAGTTCAACCCACCCGCGACGAAACAACGTAACCCGGATTTATTCAGAGACATTGTTGCTGAGGGAGCGAATTCGACTGTCCAGACGGCTGCTTCTGAATTGGCACAGGCGGCGGAATCTATGTTCGGCTACGAATCCACCGTTTCAGAAACTCCCACTGTCGCTGGACCGAAGATTATTCTCGGTACGGCTGAAACCTCCAAGTGGATACGCGATCGCGCTGAAGACCTCCAACTGGATCGCATCGAAGGCGATGGGTTTGTCATCAAGGCAGTCGACAATACGGTTGTTGTTGCTGGGAGAATACCAGCGGGGGTTGCCTTTGGCATCTTTGACCTGATGCGTCGTGTTCAGATTGGACAGGATCTGCTTGCCCTCGATGTGCTGGAAAATCCGCAAGTGCCTATTCGTATGGTGGCACATTGGTCGTATTTCCGTGGGCTTTTGGGAGACAGATGGCGGGGTGGTGGCAGAGACGATTCGATCTTCAGTTGGGAAGAGTTGCGTACCGGCGATACCAAACGCATCCGAGATTGGGTGCGTATGTTAGCGTCGTGCGGTTGGAATGCGCTCTGTCCGAGTGAGATTAACTGGCACTACCGCAACAACTTTCTGGAGCATCTCGATGAGGTCGAAAAACTCGCCGACATCTGCCGCGACTACGGCATCAAACTCTATTGGAGTCCGAGTTATCTTCTGGCACTCGACCCAAAAACCGCCGATGCCCTCTATGCCAGGGTGCCTGACTTCGGTGGCTATATGATGAAACTCGGGTCAGAGAAACAGAACGGCGATCCTCGTCCCCCAATGGTGAACCGGATTGCGGATACACTGAAACCATACAGTGGAACGGTGCTCGTGCGAGCGTTCGTCTATGGTAACCTCCGGTATACGCCTGAACCTTACCGAAACTTGATCCCCTACGATCTATTTGCCCACGAAGACGGTAATTTCCGGGACAACGTTGTTATCGTCCCGAAAGGTAGTCCCATGGATTGGGATCTCTGGGCACCGATCCCTGCACTTGACGGTGCGATGCAAAAGAACCTCTATGGCAGTGAACTCGTCATTGACAAGAGTTGGCCCGTCTCGTGGGTCAAGAAGTGGAAATGGTGGTTTGAACAGGATACTTATCGCAACGGACCGGGGAGTTTGAACAAATTCAGTGTCGATTGCATCATGGGTGTGGCTATGATCTCGCCCTCGCCAGCGTGGACGGAATCTCCGTTGAACGCAGTGAATTATTACGGCTTGGGGCGCCTCGCTTGGAACCCGGACCTAACGGTGGATGAGATTTATACGGAATGGATTCAGCAAACGTTCGGCGATGACTCAGATATACTCAGAACAGTCAAGACTATCTTGATGATGCTTGAGGAAGTGACGCGTAAGACCTATAACTATCGGGGTTACCGCGGTATATGGCTCGATTCCTCCGATCCCGGTATGACGGAAAACAAGACGCCCTATGTCGTCAGCGAGGAAGGTGTCGGCGTTATGACCCCGGCGTTACAGGCGCGCGTGTTAGCACAGTATGCGCCAGGACTTCGCGAGATATATGGGGATCCGTTACGCGGAGAAGCACACCTCGTTACCTTCCATTTCACAGAACACGATCAGCGACTCTCTATCGGCAGAACCCTCATACAAGACATTTACGCCAACATGGAAGAGGGGGTTGAGATGGCGACGCAGGCAGCCGAACTCTGGAAAACGCTTGAAGGTAAGGTAGACCCGCACAGATATGAATACACGCTGAAAACACTGGTGGATTATGCCGCATCCGTGCGTAGCATGACCCTTAAAAAATGGGTAACGAACTTTGAGGCGTATACCGGCAGAAAACGTGAGAAAACCCTCGCAGAATTGACTGCCGAAGCACTTGCGAAAGTCGGCACATACAACGTGCGGCATTTCGGTGCCGTTGCCGATGGCACATCGAACGATGCGGACGCGATGAACAAAGCCATCACTGCCTGTCACGCGGCTGGGGGTGGCACGGTCTTCATGCCGTCCGGTGTCTATGCAACGGGTTCTATCCATCTGAAGCGTAACATTACTCTCGCAGTTGATGCGGGTGCTGTCCTTAAGTTTTCCTACCCTAACGCGGACGCATCGCTGCTTGTCGGAACAGATTCAGAGAACATAAAAATCTACGGTCCTGGGATCCTTGACGGCAAGGGCAATGCGTGTATTACACTGAAACGCTGTAAAGACGTGGAAATCCGAAACTTGAACGCCCATAGAGGTGGTGATTCCACTGTTCTGGCCGAAAGTTGTGATGGGTTGCTTGTTGACAACGTTGACATCCGCACAGATCGGAACGGACTTTATCTCTCCGAGTGCCAGGACGTGACGATTGCCCACAGTCGTATCGACGCTATGCACCGCGAGTATGGAAGACCTATAGGAGGCGGTGAGGCAATCAAAGTCGATGGCGAAACGCGCGCATCCGAAACCATCACCGTTCAAGATTGCTTCCTCGTCAACGGAACGGATATCCTTCAATGAAAATTACGGAAATTGAAGTTCATGAGATCACGCTTGAATATCAAGATTTTCTCGCCTATCAACTCAATCACTACTACGGTCCGATCCGTCGCACCATATATGTTGTCCGGACGGATACAGGCTTGGAGGGGTTAGGTGAAAGCGGGAGACGCGAGCCGCAAGATGTGATTGACCAATACATCCAGACGAACCCGTTTGACTGGATAGGAGATGAGACCTCGCTTGGACTCGGCACGGCGATGTACGACTTGATGGGGAAGGCAGCAGGTGTGCCGGTGTATAAGTTATTCGGACAAAAGTATCGTTCGTGGATACCTGTGGGGTGTTGGACCGTTTCGACCGACCCCACGCGCATGGCAGAAACCGTTGCTATGTATGCGGCGCAAGGGTACACATGGATGAAATATCACCTCTCACCTTTTGAGAATGTCCTTGACCAGACCGAGGCGATGCAAGCCGTTGCACCGGAGGGTTTCAAGATCCATTACGACTTCACAATGGGCGGGACAGACGACCATATCCCTGAGTTGGTTGATGCCTTGTCTCAGTATCGGATCGCGGGTTGCTTTGAAGATCCGTTGCCGGGTGAAGATATACAGGGCTACATCGAACTCCGTCAACGTTCACGGCTTCCGATTGTGCTACACCACTTTCCGATGGGAGCGACGTATGAGGTGTTCATGAAACCTGCGGACATTTACATGCTCGGACACGCGAAGATCGGTGATGCCACCAGACGCGCAGGACTTTTTGCGGCGAACGAGAGTCCGTTCATGCTTCAGAATGTGGGTGGAAATATCACGCGGGCAATGACAACCCACATGATGGCGGCGTTTCCAACGGCGATCTTCCATTTCCATTCGGATACCGAGACGTGGCAAACGGATGTGGTCAACGAGAATTTGACCCCTATTAACGGATTTGTGCGAGTCTCTGAATCCCCTGGACTCGGCGTGACGTTGGATCGTGCTGAATTAGAGCGTCTGAAGTCTCTAAATCTCCCTGAACAGGAGCGGTGGATTCTCAAATCTCAATTCAAAAACGGCACGAGGATGTATAACATCGCGGATCCGAAGAATTCGCTTTTCATGGTCCGTCCGGATCGGAGTCGTCTGATTCCGATGCGCTATACCTCCCCTATTTCTACGGTATATTGGGACGACGATGGCAGCGCTGAATACAAAGAAACCTTTGAACGTATCGAACGGGAAGGCGTGGTTTTGGAGAGGAATGTGTAGGAATACACTTTTTTTAATAGTATGCACCCTTTTCGCCGATAAATGTGTCTTTAAGTTATAAGGCACAGAAAAGTTATAAAGCGTAGAAAATTTTATCAAGGCGAAAACAAGGAAGTTGATAATGCAAAATTTCTTTCCTAAGACCTTTTCGGAGGCATATACCATGAGACTTATATTCACTTTTCGCATTCTCACGCTGGTGCTACTGTGTGTAAACGTTTCCCCGCTTTTCGCAGAAGCACCAACGACGCCCAAAATTCTATTCACTTCTGCACGTGATGGTAATCGGGAAGTCTACATCATGAATCCTGATGGATCTGAACAAGTCAGGTTAACAACGCACCCCGGAAATGATCTTCAAGCTGTCTGGTCCCCCACAGGCGATAAGATTCTTTTCGTCTCCGATCGCGGCGGAGAGCGAGATCTGTATATGATGAATCCTGATGGATCCAATATCCGACGCGTCTTTAGGAGAAAAATAGAAGCTTGGAGAACATCCCCGACCTGGTCACCCGATGGAAAACAGATCGCTTACGATCAATGGGATCGTATCGGAGGCGGCACAAGTGGTATGTATATTCTGACCTTAGGCGAACAAGACCCCGAATTCATCGGGATGTACTCTCAACCTGCATGGGCACCTGATGGGACAGAAATTGCTTGCGGTGCAGCGAGCCCAGGGATAACGTGGCTTATATTAATGGATGCCCGGACACAAAAACATGAGCGACTTCTACCCAAGAAAGCGCTCCCTTGGCAACGAGATCCGTCTTGGTCGACAATAGGTGCTAAACTCGCTTTTTCTGGTAACAACCATCCGTTGCCTGACATCAATGGTTTGGCTGTGGAGGAAGCCAGGGCACTGCACAACGCATGGAAGGATAAACAGACAATCTTCATCGTCAACCGGGATGGTACTGGGCTCAAACAAGTCCTTGCGGAAGCCGGTTCCTATGCCCAATATCCAGCGATATCGCCAAATGGCGAAGAGGTCCTTTATACAAAAAAAACGAATGGACGGTTTCAAATCTTCAAAGTTGACGTGAATAGTGGGCTTCAGACACAATTGACGCATATTGGCAACATTCTTCAAGCAAACGCTGGAGGAGATTGGTTTGACCCATCGTATGCGTTGCCGGTGTCACCACAACCGCAGTTACTAACGACAATGTGGGGAGAAGTGAAAAAGAAGTAAAGTTCGCAAATTCGCGAGCACAGCTCGCGCCTACAGGAAACGTGTGCTATAGCAAATCGAAGGTTTGTCCGCCTTCCGTCTGCCAGTTGGTGAGAGCGTCCAACGGGATTGTCCGTAATCCGACTTGGGCGTTTCCTGTATAAAAAACGTATCCGACACCGTCTTTGACGAACATACGGGGCCAGCCGACCCAGTTGCTGTCGAATTGCTCGGTGTTGACACCGAGACCGGGGAGCGCAGGGTTTCTTGGATAGTATTCCCAATTGATAAGGTCTTTTGAACGTGCGAGTCCTACGGTATCCCACCAACCGTGATGAGACACACCCTCTGGCTTCCATGTATTACACCCCTCATACCACAGATACCACATATCATCGATCCGATTCAGGGATCTCGGTCGGACGTGAATAGCGTCCCAATTGTCCAGCGTTTCGGGACCGAAGACCGGATTTCGTTCGTCGGGATGCCAGTTCACCAAATCGTCGCTGTAGAGGAGATACCCGCGATCCCCTGCCAATCCGCGTTGTGGCGCTGGCGTGAAACCGGCGTAGAAAAGGAGATAGCGATGCGGTAATCCTTCAGCGCGGATGAGATCAAACTCGTGTGCGTGGGTGAAGTGTTTGTAGACCGGATTGTCTGTATACTGAAAGAATGGCCCCATCGGGTGGTCCGCCGTAGCCAGCATAAACCCCTGCCACTCTGGGAACTTCTGGGCAGAGAACATAATGGCGACGCGCCCCTCATCTGTGACGACAGCACCACTGACATACAGATTATCGTACGGCGTATCGAGATAGGAAATAAGGGGTTCAACATGCCCCTCCCACTGCTTCAGGTCTGGACTCACAGTTACACCGATTGATCGTCTGGAAGACCCTTCCTCATCGCCTGCCATGCCTGCCATGACGTACATGTAATACAAACCGTCGTATTCAATAATCGCGCCGGGGATAACCTGTTTTTCATAGAAGGAGCCTTTTGGACCCCGGGATATGGCAGGTTCAGTAATCTCTTGGAGCCACGGGAGAGTTGTCACAGTGCAGGATTGGCGTTGGACGCCTGACGGGGTTTCGACGCTGAGACGGTTATCGGTCGGTTCGTAGATATCTTCCCATTCACCCAACGGACCTCGAATCCAACCGGTCGTGTCATTGACCCAGAACCTGAAAAAATTCCCTTTCTTCACAATCTTGACGTTCCACGGTGGTTTTCCGATGTTACTATATGTCTTCCAGATGCGCGTGTCGGTGCCGGTTTCGCGAGCAATCTTGAATTCGTCTGCGTAGATAGCGAGATATGCTCTTTTTCCGAACGCCGTATCTCCAGAGAAGAAGACCTTGATCGGTTCGGTGGTTGGTTCTCCTGTCAGCACCAGATTCATTTCGTAGTTTCCGGTGATACGTTTTTCTATCACGTTTTTTGGCCCTTTGAATGTGGTATCAATTTTCTATTCCTGGTAAGAGCGGGGTAGGCACAAGACCTACCCCTACAGAGCAACCGATTTAGGTTATGTCGGTCTTTCCGTAATTGGTGTCTGGATCGAGTGGGTAGATCGGATGTCTTAACTGCTGATAGTCATAACTGAAAAGGTTCGGGCTGTGAACGCCAGGGGTATCCACATCCAAAATCTGGTGCGCAATAGGTGTATAGTCCGCTCGGAAATGGACAGCGGATTTGAGAGCGATGAGTTTACGCGCTTGTGGCTCAATCCCAACACTCCGAAGTACTTGCGCATCGTAAGGTTGGATCCGTCTTTCTGTGAGGACAATTTCAATCCCATCGACTTGGACAACGGCTGTTCTGCCCATGTTTCCAGCGGTGCCGCGCCCCATAGGCCCTTTGTGGATGAACCTGCCGTCAGAGAGGGTTTTGACGGAGCCTGTTAGCGCGACGGGCGCGCCGTGCTGAGTGTCCGTTTTACCACCGACGTTCAATCGGACACTGTTTCCGACACCTGCTTCAACTGCTTGGGAAACTGATTCGGGATCAGCGATCACCGCGATGACGGCGTCTTGCACGTCTGCAGCTATAAACTTCTGTAGGATTGTTGTCCCGTCACAGGGACCGCCACCACCCGGGTTATCGGCACCATCGGCGAGTACAATCGGCTTGCCATCTGTCTGATTGGCGATTTCGATTGCGTCTTCGACGGTGTGCAGGTTAAAGGTGAACTGCTCGCGCATCTCCCAAATATGAGTGGCAAACCGATCAGCGTACGTCTCTGCGAGTGCCGCGTCTCCATTCGTCGTAACAAGAACTGAAACGCCGGCATCGGTTATATCGGCAAACGGAAAACCCATAGAGAGGGTTGCTGTCACAACGCCGCTCTCGGTTTCAAGGGCGTGAAGTGCCTTAATCACGTCTGTCATTGGCGGTTTCATCGTGCACTGTGCCGGAGGTGCGGTCAGTAAAGGGAGTTGACGGTATGCCATTGTCGGCTGAATCTTCCCTTGGTTGATACCGAACAATAGTTGCCCTGCTTCAAACCCACGTTCGTAGCAGTCTACGTGTGGATAGGTATCGAACCCGATAATAACGTCGGAATACTGTGCCATCTTGGCGGTGATATTGGCGTGTAAGTCGAGCGTTGTGACGATCAACGTTTCACCCACTGTCTCACGTACCGCCTGAATCAGATCGCCTTCTGCATCTTCGAGTTCCTCTGTTACCATCGCACCGTGTAGGTCGAGGAGTACTCCGTCAAGCTTCCCGGCGTTCTGCAAAAGCGTTAGGAACTCCGCTTTAAGCGACTTATAAGCGGCTTGCTCTACCATGCCAGATGGTGTCGCAAACGCCCACAGCAGTGGAACAGGTTGTAAATTGAGTTGTTCAGCGACATCAAGGAAACCACCCGTAATGGTTCGGGTGCCTCGGAACGCGGCGATAATTGCGTCACCGCGGTGGTAACTCCCCTTTTTGAAGTTATCGATGGTTGTCGCGACGGGTGAAAATGTATTCGTTTCGTGCCCGATGCAACCGACTGCGATTCGCATAGATTGCCTCCTTTGCTCTTGCGTACCCCGTAAATTTTGAGACAATATATCACATCTCCAATGGTGTGACAAGCAAAAGTTGTGTTAGTTATCAGTCGTCAGTTTTTGGTTGTCAGTAAGGAATCCGATTTCTGACTGACTGCTGATTGCTGATTACTGATCGCTAATTGCCAGATTTTTGTTAATCAAAAAGCCGGGATTTGCTAAAATGGTTAGCAAACGTTTATAGCCACCAGATTTCAAAGCTACCAAGACGCATAACAGATAAGGAGTAGTCACTATGGAATATACCTATCTTGGCCGGATCGGACTGCGGGTGAGCCGTCTCTGTCTCGGCACCGTGAATTTTGGGAGGCATGTGTCCGAAGAAGATACATATCCTGTACTGAACCAAGCACTGCAAGCCGGGATTAACTTTTTCGATACTGCCAATTCGTATAATGAAGGTTTAACAGAGACGATTATTGGAAACTGGTTGGCGCAGGATAGGAGTCGACGCGCTCAGATTGTTCTGGCGACGAAAGTGTATAGCCAGACGGGTGAGGGTCCGAATGATGGTCGTCTGTCAGCGTATCATATCCGTCGCGCGTGTGAGGACAGTCTACGCCGTCTACAAACAGACCATATAGATTTGTACCAAATGCACCATGTTGATCGTCGAACGCCGTGGGATGAGATTTGGCAAGCCATGGAACAATTGGTGCGTGAAGGGAAGATATCCTATGTCGGCAGTAGCAACTTCGCGGCGTGGCACATTGCCCGCGCGCAAGGCATTGCTACTCAACGCAATTTCCTCGGGCTTGTCTCAGAGCAGAGCGTGTACAATCTCCGCAGTCGGAAAATTGAACTTGAAGTGTTACCGTGTTGTCGAGAACTCGGTTTGGCGGTCATTCCGTATAGTCCGATGGGGGGTGGCCTGCTCTGCGGTGTGCTGGATAACCCAACTACCGGACGACGTGGCAGAGAAGCTCTAAGAGAAACGATTGCGACACACCGATCACAGTTGGAAGCCTATGAAGGACTCTGCGCGTCAATAGGACAGCGTCCAGCTGATGTTGCCTTAGCATGGGTGCTCAAAAATCCAGACGTTACAGTGCCGATTATCGGACCCCGGACGGTCGAACAACTTGAGGAGAATCTATCGGTTTTGGAATTGAAATTGGACGATGAAATCCTCGCGAAACTCGATGAGATTTGGGCGGGTCCCGGTGGTGAAGCACCAGAGGCGTATGCGTGGTAAAAATATAGTTATCAGTTTTCGGTTCGGCAACTTTGTTGCCTTTCGGTTTTCAGTTAAGAGGATTAGTGGAAAGAGAAAAATAAAAAATTTCATGTCCCCTCAATTGATAACTGATAACTCATAAAAGGAGTTAAGATCTATGACTTATGAGAATGAACTTTTTCAGGAACGCGTCGTCCGTGTGGAACGCCCGTCAGCGCATTGGACGTTGTTACGCGCCCCTGATGGTGAGTTCCTTGGGGTCTCTGATGATGGTGGACTTGCAGTCTTCGACTATGTAGACGATAAAGCGATATGGGAGTCGGTTGAAAGTGGTACTGCGTATCGCCATGTTGTCACCGATCTTGTTCTTGAAATGGAGGCTATGGGGACAGCAAGAGGGTGTTATCTTTCACATAAAGGAACTCGGCTTGCCAGTGATGGTAGTGCAGCAGTTGATGCCGGAGCAATCTTTTCTCTTGGGCATGGACCGGCGCATCTCCCATCGGAGTATCTCAAAACACTCAAGGAAAATGGCTGGGTTTGTCTCCCGTCGATCATAGCACCCGACGTTGTTGAAGAGTTGGAGCGGATTAGTTGTACCGGGCGCTGGAACCACGAAATTTATGACCGGAGCAAAGGTGCATTGGTTCAGAGTGTTGCTGTCGCTCAGGCTGCGTCAGAGCCGGTATCCTTGTGGGTGATGCGTCAGTACATGCAAACGAATGAAATTCGACTCGGACATCCACCCGGTTTTGCGATACTCCCGCCAGACGATGGTGAACGGGATGTTCAAGGTTGGCATTCCGATTTCCCTTACCATTGGGGCATTTTTGCCACGAGAGGCACCGGTCCAGAAATACCGCGCCACAATTTTCCTGAATTGGTTATGGGGGTCCAACGCAATCTCTGTGTCTCGGATTTCCGAAAAGAGAACGGTGCGACCTGTTTCAAACTCGGATCGCACGTCCTCGGTGAGGGACCACCGGACGAATGGGGTCCTGGACACATCTATAGAGAGCCGGGCTACCGGGCAGCTCATGGATTACCCTATAATGGACCGGAGGCGGATGTTGTTGAGGCACCGGGCGGAAGTTATATCCTCTACGATTCAAGGGTGTGGCATCGCGCAGGGGTGAATCGGACAGCGCGTAAGCGTGCTGCCATATTGCAAGCCATCATTCCGATGTACATTATGCCGAAGACAGATACAAGTCGTGCCTATCGGAACCTTATTGAGAGTCCTATCGTTGAGGAGTTGACACCGTTAGAACTGCGGGAATTAAAATCCTTAATGATAAGCAAAATTCAGGGAGCTGGCGGGACACATGTTGTCACGGTTGACGAGGCACTAAGCGAAATAGTAGGATAGCCATCAGCAATTAGCGGTCAGTTTTTGTCAGCAAGAGGGTGCTACTTCACCATGAAACCCTTTTCTGAAGGTTTCCGATGGTTTCTGACAGCTGAAAGCCGACGGCTGACCGCCGTTAAAAAAAGGAGCAAAAATGGAAAAACGTCCAAATATTTTATGGTACTGCACAGACCAGCAACGTTTCGATACTATCGGAGCGTTGGGAAACTCACATATCAACACGCCGAGATTAGACGAATTTATGCGTCAGTCAGTCACATTCACCCACGCCTATTGCCAATCTCCGATCTGCACACCTTCCCGTGCGAGTTTTATGACCGGTATGTATCCTTCAGCCGTGAGCGTCACTGGCAACGGCAACCCGGTGTTCCCCGAATATTATGAAGATCGACTGATAACGCATGCCCTCGCCCAAGATGGCTACGACTGTGGACTCATCGGTAAACTTCATCTCGCGAGTGCCTTTGAGGCGCAAGAACAGCGCGTAGATGATGGATACCGCTATTTCCAATATAGCCACGATCACGGGAAACCGAACGCGTTAGGACACGAATACGCAGATTGGCAACGCGCACAAGGTCTCGACCCTGAAGCGTTGATCGCGGAGAAGGCAATTTCCCAAAGGTATCCGAACAGGAGCGGACGCGTGCAGGAACCGACACCCGATCGCGATAATATCCCGCCACACCTTCATCAGACCTACTGGTGCACCGAAAAAACAATCGAATTCATCGGGAAAAATCGTCGAGAAAATCAGCCATGGATGCTCAGTATCAATCCATTCGATCCACATCCACCGTTTGACGCGCCGTGGGAGTATTACAGAAGGTACGACCCCGAAACACTGCCCGGTCCATACTTCCGGGAGAGCGATATTGCCTTTCAGTCAAAATTGACAGATGAAGGTATCGACTTTCAATCCCAAGCGAAACCGCCTGCGGAATGGGACGACAAACGGATGCAAGCATCTTATTACGCCATGATCGAACAACTCGACCATGAGTTCGGACGTATCCTCGATTATCTTGATGCTGAAGGGCTTCGTGAAGATACGATTATTATCTTTACTTCCGATCATGGAGAGGCACTCGGCGACCACGGGTTGGTATACAAAGGGTGTCGTTTTTACGAAGGATCGGTGCGGGTGCCGCTCATGATTTCATGGCCCACGCATTTCTTGCAAGACGTTCAGACGGATGCCCTCGTTGAACTGACCGATATCGTTCCGATGCTATATGATGCGTCGGGTGTGGACACTCCCTACTACGTCCAAGGCAAATCCCTTGCTCCCCTACTGCGCGGTGATGTTCCTGCCAACGAGCATCGAGCAGGGGTTCGTTGTGAATTTTTCGATGCAATCTCAATGCCCGACCAGACACACGCCACGATGTATCGGGACCGACGCTGGAAGCTCGTAACCTACCATCAAAAGGAAATTTGCGAACTTTACGACCTCGACAACGACCCGTGGGAACACAACGACCTTTCTGAGCACGCCGATTATCAAGCCGTCAAATGGGAATTGATGCAGAAGAGTTTCGATGCAACTGTCTATGCACACCCTCAGATGATACCGCGTGTCGCTTCACACTAACAATATTCCTGCAATAATCCTTGGGTGTACATGCTCCTTTGTAAACACAATTCGCGTGCGTTCAGGGTAAGGACTCAATGGAAATGCTCAGCAGAGCGATGCTTATGCACGATTTTCTCTCAGATTCTGCAACCTTTCCACTGTAAAAGTGTGTCACTAATAGTTAAGTGGGACCGTATACTCTGTCTAACCGGTCGGAAAGGCTTGGCTCTCAGAATCAACTTCCAATGCGAGAGTGTGGACGATGTATCGCTATAAAAAAATGATGTTTCTGGGCAGTGTCATATTATTGGTAGTTACAGGTTGTTACACCCAAGATGCAGGTCGCATTGAAGTGTATACATTGAATTTACCGATTGTTATTATTGATACGTTTGGAAAACAGATTCCGAACGAACCCAAAATTCCGGCACGCATAAAAGTTATCTACAATCAATCTGGTGGTAGGAACGCCCTGAACAGTGAGCATGTTGATTTTGAAGGAAAAATCGGCATAGAACTTCGGGGAAAAACCTCACAGCATTTTCCGAAGAAGCAGTACGGCGTTGAAATTCAGGACGATAACGGCAACGACAAAGATGTGTCCGTGCTGCAATTGCCAGCGGAATCAGACTGGGTTTTAAATGGACCCTACTCAGATAAAACCCTCATGCGGAATTTCTTGGCGTACGAGTTCAGCAATCGGATCGGTAGGTACGCAAGCAGAACGAGGTTCGTTGAAGTCTTTCTCAATGATAGCGGGGATGCGACAATCAAAAAAGGACATTATATTGGTGTCTATCTACTGATAGAAAAAATTAAACGCGGGAAAAACCGCGTTGATATTCAATCGTTGAAGCGCGAGTCTGTATCCGTTACGGAGAAGGGGCAGCAGAAGACATCGTCGGAAATTAGTGGGGGCTATATCCTAAAAATCGACAAAAGGGATCATTACGACACCTATTTCTATACCCGTTACGGTACACGTTTACTTCATGTATATCCGAAGGGACACGAAATCTCTAATGCCCAAAAAGCGTGGATTCAGAACTATATGAATGAATTTGAAACGGCGTTGGCTGGAAGCGATTTTAAGGACCCAGCGCGTGGATATGCTAAGTACATTGATATAGATTCTTTTATCGACCATTTCATTATCAATGAACTTTTCAAAAACACAGACGGATTCCGAAACAGTACATACATGTATAAAGACAGAGATGGCAAATTAGAGATGGGACCCGTCTGGGATTTCAACTTATCGATGGGCAATTCAGTTTTCTATAACGCATGGGAAACGAGTAATTGGCTTATTTATACAAATCCTGTGCCTTTTTGGTGGGAGCGTTTACTAATGGACGAAGATTTCAAACAACGGCTTATTAGGAGATGGAAGGCTCTTCGGAAAAACGAACTCGCCACTTCAAAACTCCTTGGCGAGATTGATCGGACTGCTGAATACCTGTCGGAGGCACAGACACGAAATTTTGAGAGATGGCCGGTGCTGGGTCGTCGTGTTTTGGGTAATCCCGGTCCTTATTTGCCTACGTATAAACAGGAGGTCCAGCAATTGAAAACATGGCTGCAAGCTCGGCTGAAATGGATGGATCAGCATATTAAATCTCCACGGCAATACTGATGTTTCTGATAATGACGCCGTTTCGTTTTTTGGATGAGGCATTATATTTTTTATTTCCTAAACTTATGCACCTTTTCCACTGCGAAAATGCGTCACTAATAGTTGAAAGCCGATAGTTCATAATACGAAAGGGAATTTATGACGACGACCCCAAATAACGACAGAATGCACGCTGACGACGTTGCGGCAATTGACGAACTCCGAAACGTTTACGACCAGTTAAAGACATCACTTGCGAGGATCATTATCGGTCAGGAGCAGGTCATCGAACACCTTGCGATATGTCTGTTTTCTCAAGGGCACGCGCTGTTGATGGGTGTTCCCGGCTTGGCGAAAACGTTGTTAGTCAGTCGGTTTGCTGAGACAATGGCGTTGCGGTTCAGTCGAATCCAGTTCACGCCTGATCTCATGCCGATGGACATCACCGGTACCGACATCCTTCAGGAAATCCCAGGTGGTAGACGGGAGTTCGAGTTCGTAAAGGGTCCCCTCTTTGCGAATCTTATTTTGGCGGATGAAATTAATCGAGCCCCTTCAAAAACACAAGCCGCTATGCTTGAGGCAATGCAGGAATACAAAATCACCGTCATCGGCAGAACATACGCTCTGGACCTTCCTTTCTTTGTCTTAGCGACGCAAAACCCAATCGAGCAGGAAGGCACCTATCCGTTACCGGAAGCGCAATTAGACCGATTCATGTTTAGAATCGAGGTGGACTATCCCGAACGGATTGAAGAGATTGAGATCGCACGTACGACGACTGGCGCGTCTCTCCCAACGCTGGATCACGTTCTGACCGGTGAGCGGGTACGCGCGTTTCAAGATCTTGTCCGTCGCGTCCCGGTCGCTGAGCACATCTATGAATTTGCTGTGGATCTCGCTCGAAGTACACGTCCAAAAGGCGACGCAGCACCTGACTGGTTGAAGCCTCTGGTTGCTTGGGGTGCTGGTCCGCGAGCGGTTCAGTATCTAATTCTCGGTGCGAAAGCCCGTGCGGCACTCAGTGGAAGTTACATGGCACGACTTGAAGATGTTGTTGCGGTGGCGAATCCGGTGCTGGCGCATCGTGTTATTACCTCTTTCGCTGCCGAGTCTGAGAATATCACCAGTAAAGACATCGTTAACCGACTCGTTGAGGAGTTGTCTGAGGGCGGAGATTCATAAAACCGAGTGAAACGCAGGGGATGCCGGCTATAGACCAGAACACGTCAATATTTTAACCCATGCTACTTATCCGTAAGGAAAATTAGAAAATATGTTGCAACTCAAACGCGATTACCTCGATCAGAGGGTTCTGGAACGGCTTTCGACGCTTCAGCTACACGCTCGGTTGCCTATGATCGGAAGCGTATCGGGCAAACATCGAAGCCCGATTCGCGGTTCGAGTCTTGAGTTTGCGGAGTACCGTAAGTACGTGCCGGGTGATGACCCGCGAAGACTTGATTGGCGGGCTTACGCCCGGAATGATCGCTATTACATCAAAGAGTTTGAAGCTGATACCAATTTACGGATGTGTTTAGTCATTGATACCAGCGGTTCCATGAATTTCGCAGACAACGGCACGAGTAAATTGGACTATGCCCGTCGTCTCGCTGGGACTTTAGCCTATATCGCTGCTCAGCAGGGCGATGCCGTCGGACTCTACTGTGCCGGCACGGGGTTCCACAAAGAGATCCCACCGAAACGGAGTGCAACGCATCTAAGCGCGGTGCTTGATGCGTTAGGCGCAATGGAGGCATCCGGTGAGACCGGATTGGCAAACGTTCTCCATGAAACCGCTGAACGCGTACCACAAAGGGCACTCATCGTCGTTCTTTCCGATCTGTTCATCGAACCGGAAGTTGTGCGGAACTGTCTTGAGCATCTGCGATTCCGTAAGCACGATATCGCAGTGTTTCATCTGTTGGAACAGAGCGAGTTGGACTTAGAATTTGATCGTCCAATGCGTTTCGTTGACATGGAGGGTGGCGAACCTATATTGGCGGATCCAACTATCATCGGCGCGCAATACCAGCGTGCGTTTGAAATGTATCTTGAGAGTATGAACACGGTCATTCAGGATACCGAAGTCGATTACCACCGTATCCGTATTGATGAGAACTACGACGATGTGTTAGCAAGATTCCTATTGGGACGAACACCGAAACGACACAAGTAAGAAAAACGCTACAAATCTTCACAATCGTGAATTAACCGAAAACCTGCCTGAAACATTGTCTCGCAAGCCTCTATAGGCTTGCGCAAGGGAGGCATCCCAGGAGCAATAATTAAAAATATGGGTTTTCTGCAACCGTTAGCACTCTTCGCACTCCCTTTGATCGCGTTACCGATCCTGATCCACCTTATCAATCAATATCGGCACCGCACTATCCCTTGGGCGGCAATGATGTTTTTAATGAGTGCGAAGCGTATGAGCAAGGGCATGGCGCGTCTCAGGCATTTCCTTATCCTGTTGATGCGCGTTTTGGCAGTAGCGGCTCTGATCTTCGTCGTCAGTCGTCCGTTGTCCGGGGGATGGTTAGGGAGCATCGGAATGAGTAAACCGGATGCCACCTTAATACTTCTCGACCGTTCCGCCAGCATGGAAGTTCAAGACTTACAAGCGGGTCAGTCGAAAAGATCCGCAGCACTTCATAAACTCGCTGAATTGCTGGAACAGGGTGATTACGGGACACAATTGGTGCTGATTGATAGTGCAAACGGCCAACTACAGGAGGTAGATTCACCGAAGGCACTATTGGGGTTACCTACAACCGGATCAACTGCCACGAGTGCAGATATTCCCGGTATGCTTGAGACCGCCTTAGCGTATCTCAAAGCGAATAAGTCTGGACGAGTTGACGTATGGATATGCTCTGATTTGAGCGAGAACGATTGGGATGTTGAAAGCGGACGTTGGCAAGCGATACGCGAGGCGTTTGTGCAGTTGGAGGGTGTACATCATTTCTTGCTGGCATACGCGGATTTACCTTCAAGCAATTTGTCGGTAAGGGTAGAAAACGTACAACGGTGGGCACGCGGTAACGATACGGAACTTGTCCTTGATGTAGTAGTTCGATCGAGGGGTGATAGGGGCGAGGTTCCCTCGCCCGTACACACCACAGGGCAAACGTTTCCGGTTGAATTTGAAGTCAATAACGTTCGGTCTGTCGTGGAGGTGGAGCTTGACAGACAGGGGGCATCTTTACAGGGGCACCGTATCCCGATTGATACGAAAGTACGCTCAGGATGGGGTTCGGTTGGATTACCGGGTGATTCGAATCCCGTGGACAATCAATTTTTCTTCGTGTTTTCAGAACCGACGGTGCGAAGATCCGCTGTTGTCAGTGATGATGTAAAAAATGGTGAAGCGTTCCGTCGGGCACTTGCTATTCCAACTGATCCTCGGCTCCAGCATCGGGTTGACGTGATCTCCGTGGATCGCGTTGCAGAGATTGATTGGGAAAGTACAGCACTATTAATCTGGCAGGCGGCTCTACCACGTGGGGCAGTGGCAGATCAAATTGCGCAATTCGTTGACACAGGACGCGTGGTTATGTTCTTCCCGCCGGGTCAGAACGCAGATAAACGGCTATTTGGCTCCCATTGGGGGAACTGGCAAACACCCGGGAATAGCGGTCAGCAATCAGCAATCGGCAGTCAGCAGGAGGGTGTTGTGAAGGATAAAGCGGTGTCTCCTGTCACACGCCCTACTGAAAGTCGCCGGTTTCCGACAACCGATAGCCATTCTTTCGGTATTTCATGGTGGCGTGGCGATACAGACTTGCTGGCACACGTAGAGAGTGGAGACGCGTTGCCATTGAACGAACTACGCACTTATCGATATCGCTCTTTTGAGAGTCCTGGAACGCCGTTGGCGCGGTTTGACGATGGTGCTCCGCTGTTGACTCGTGTCACCACCGATCGTGGTGCGGTATATTTCTGTAGCACGCTACCTACAGCACAATTCTCCTCTCTCGAACGTGAAGGTGTCACGTTTTACGTGATTTTACAGCGGGCGTTGGATCAAGGCTGTCACGCGTTGGCTGTGGCATCTCAACGCGACGCGGGTCCTGACGTGTTGGCGGACCGTAATGCGTGGGAGTTAGTGGCTCCTGTGGACAATTCACACGCACCGCTGCATTTATCCTCACAACGCGGACTACATGCTGGCGTATATCGGGATGGAGCATATTGGACGGCTGTGAACCGTAGCCAGATTGAAGACAGTGCTACGGTAGTCGCTATCGAAACGGTGGACGCACTATTTGATGGAATGTCGTATCGGCGGATTGATGTTGATGTTGGGGACACATCTGCCTTAGCGAGTGAGCTGTGGCGCATCTTCCTCTTTGCAATGATAGTGGCACTTCTCGTAGAGGCGGCGCTAAGTTTACCGAGCAGGAGAGTCAGATCTACATCCTTAATCGACCTCACGGCGACAGGTGGGAGGATGGAATAATTGCAAGTATAAAAAAATCACTGTCGTTTCCCAAACCAAGTTACAATTAACCAAGAACCTGCCTGAAGTGTAATAGAGGGCAGATCAGAAGCACAATAAACAAAAAGAATGCAAGAACAACAGGGAAATCTTGAATTTTTCTCAAGCGGAACCTTCTTAGGTTTGAGCTTGGTTGTCATAATTGCGGCAGGCATATTGTGCTGGTTGGCGTGGCAGCGCAGCGGCTATAGTAAGAAGACCGGAGCACTTGAGTTGCTGCGTTTTGTGTTGATTTGCTTGGTTGTTATAACTCTGAACCAACCCGAATGGCTACAAACGCAACTACCAGATCGGCGTTCCACTCTCGCTGTGCTTTGGGACAAATCTAACAGCATGAAAACGCGGGATGTAATCGACGTCCAAGACCTCACTAACAAGCCCAAGAGCCGCGCCGAGACGATTCAACCACTGATGTCTGAGGAGGTATGGAAGTCTTCGGATGCTAACGATCTCAGTGTAGTTTTTGAACCGTTCTCTTCGCGGTTAGATCCGGCGGAGGAAGCAACGGATTTGAACGCCGGGCTGTCACAGGTTTTGGACACTCACGCGAACCTGCGAGGTGTCGTGTTACTGTCGGATGGTGATTGGAATATCGGTAATTCACCGGTTGAGGCGGCTACACGGTTTCGGATGAGAGGAATTCCGGTTTTCGCGGTTGGCGTGGGCAGTAAAGTGCCGTTACCAGACCTTGAGCTGGTTAGCATGGATGCCCCGACTTATGCCGTCGTCAATAAGCAACTTCGTATTCCGTTTGTCGTTAGCAGCACTTTGGGACAGGACCGAGATGTGAATGTTACGCTCAGTATTAACAATAAATCAACGGTTAGCAAACTGATTCGTGTCCCGGCGATGAGTCACGCGCAAGAGAACATAACTTGGACCCCATCGGCGATCGGGGACTATGAGTTAACGATGCGTATTCCGCGGGATACACAGGAATTAATCCCAGAAAACAATGAGATATCTGCTCCAATATCGGTGCGTAAGGAACAATTGAAAGTTCTGGTCGTTGAATCCTACCCACGGTGGGAGTATCGCTATCTGCGCAACGCCTTGGAACGGGATCCCGGGGTTGAATTGACATGCCTACTTTTTCATCCCAAATTGCCTCAGGTCGGCGGAGGACGCAGTTACATCAAAAGTTTCCCGACGACGAACGAATTAAGCCGCTACGATGTGGTGTTCCTTGGTGATGTTGGTGTCGAAGAGAAGCAACTCACAGTCGAACAGACACAGGATTTACGGCAACTTGTCAGTGCTCAGGCTTCTGGACTTGTCTTTATGCCGGGGCGGACTGGGATGCATGAATCGTTGATGTCGGGTCCGCTTGCGGATCTCTATCCCGTGGTTTTAGATGCGGCGACCCCGTATGGTGTTGGGTCGGGTACACAGGGATATTTCGCACTCACGCAGTTGGGGCAACGCAGTTTATTAACGCGTCTCGGGGAGACTGAAGGGATCAACAGTCAAGTGTGGCGGACGTTGCCTGGCTTTTACTGGTACGCTGGGATCAAAAGAGCCAAGGTGGGTACAGAGACTTTAGCGGTGCACAACGAAGTCACCACAACTTCTGGACGCGTGCCGCTTATTGTGACCAAAACGTACGGTGCTGGCAAAGTGTTATTCATGGGAACGGATAGTGCATGGCGTTGGCGACAGGGGGTTGAGGATAAGTATCATTACCGCTTCTGGAGTCAGGTCGCCCGATGGATGGCGTATCGTCGGCAGATGGCACAAGGCGAATCGATGCGGTTGTTCTATTCACCAGATCGCCCACATGTCGATGATGCAGTCATGTTAAATGCCAACGTGAACGATCCATTGGGTGCTCCGTTGGATAAAGGCTCGGTTGTTGTGCAGGCGATTTCGCCATCAGGTAGAACACAGATAATTCGGTTACAACCGGGCGAAGGAGATGCTATCGGGTTGTTCACAGGTTCGTTTGTGCCGCAAGAATTTGGCAACTACCGCCTCGTTGCCAGTAGCACCGAGACGGGTGCTTCGGTACAGACCGATCTATCCGTCCAAGGTTTAAATCGGGAGCAACAAGGGCGTTTGGCGCGTTTTGAGGTCTTAGATGAAATCGCCAAAATTACAGATGGTAAGTTAGTCCCGGTCTCTGAGGTGCGAAGTCTGTTGGATTATCTCGCTGCCTTACCAGAGCCTGAGCCGACGGTGCATCGCACACGGATCTGGGCACATCCACTTTGGGCGGGGCTTCTCATTCTACTTCTTGGATTGTTTTGGATTGCAAGAAAAATGACGGGGGCAATATAGCCATCAGCAGTCAGCGATCAGCAGTCAGCAAGAGTATTTTGTGGCAGTTACGCATACTTTGTATACCATCCACAATAGCCGATGACCGTTCAAAAGGAGATGTTGATGAACCAGATACAAGCGAAAGCACAATCACGAAATGGAACGGCCAACCTGCCGCCGCGTATGAAAGCGGCACTCGAGCAGTACCAAAAACGGGTATGGACGATCAAACTCGCTGAAGGCGTGTTGGCGGCAATTTTTGGCATCCTTGTCTCATATATCATCGTTTTTTGCTTAGACCGAGTATTTGACACACCTACACTTTTGCGGATCCTCATTTTAGTCATTGGTATGGTAGGAATGGTCTTTCTCTTACCCATGAAGTACTACAATTGGGTTTGGAAGCACCGGCGATTGGAGGGTGTCGCTCGGCTGTTGCAGCAGAAGTTTCCACGTTTTGGGGATCATGTGCTCGGCATTGTGGAATTAGCACGTAACAGAGATGACCAATTGTCGAGTCCTACGCTGGTTGAGGCTGCCATGCGTCAGGTTGACGCCGAGGTCGCACGACATAATTTAGCAGATGCGGTTCCCAATCCGCTGCATCGTCGTTGGGCATGGGTGGTAGCTCTGCCACTGGTGTTGGTGATCGGGGTTTCCGTTGTCATACCCGCAACGAGTTGGAATACCTTCGCGCGATGGTTGACCCCGTGGCGTAACGTGCCGCGTTACACCTTTGCGCAATTGGAGGGTGAATCCGGATTGCGTGTGGTCCCGTATGCTGAACCTTTCGACGTGGACGCACGCTTAAAAGACAACTCTCCATGGAAACCTGAATCGGGAGAAGCCCGCTACGCAGACCAAGTCCCGGTAGTCGCGACGCGAGACGACGCAACATACCGCTTTCAATTACCGCCCCAAACACGGGATGGACGGCTCACACTTCGAGTCGGAGACGCCCGACGCTCTATTCCAATCGAACCCAAATTGCGTCCCGCGCTAACGCAACTTATCGCTAAGGTTGAATTGCCGACCTATTTGCAACGTAGCGAGCCACTGGTGGAAGATGTCCGCGGCGGCACACTCAGTTTGTTGAAGGGGAGCACCGCAGTCTTAGAAGCCACAGCAACACGAGAACTCGCGGAAGCAACTTTGAACAATCGTCCACAACGTGTTGCTGGCGAGCACGTGAAGACCGACCCTATCAGTGTAGAGAGACAGACGGAACTCGAGTTGGCGTGGCGCGATCGCTTTGGGCTCGTTGCCCGTGAACCGCAGGTGATACGATTAGAGGTGCAAGAAGATGAATCCCCGACGGTGAGTTTCAGTAAACTCAAGAACAATCGAGTTGTCCTTTCGAGTGAGGTACTTACCTTTGAGATTCAGGCGGCGGACGACTTTGGGGTGAAGCGAGTGGGGCTGGAATGGGAAGGTATTGGTAACCCGATTCACAATCCAGAGCCTACAAGCGGTGAAAAAACGGTATCATCAGGCACACCCATGACAGATAGTATGACTGTTGCTGCCACGTTTTCTGCCATGCGTGAAAATGTACGTCCGCAGAGTCTGCGTCTCCGTGCTTTCGCTGAGGATTATCTTCCCGGTCGCGAGCGCGTCCGCTCACCGGATCTCGTCATTCATGTGCTGACCCCAGCGGAACATTTCAAGTGGTTAGTTGGGCAGATGGAACTCTGGATGGGTGCTGCACAGGAGGTCCACGACAAAGAATTGCAACTGCACGAAACGAATCGCGAACTACGGGACTTACCCCCTGAAGTACTTGACGATCCAGCGCAGCGCAGGAAACTGCAAAATCAGGCGGCTGCGGAACGCGCCAATGCGGCGCGGCTTGACAGTCTCATCGAACTTGGTACCGAGTTGGTGAAAGAAGCAACAAAAAACGAGGAATTCGATCCGAATCAGTTGGAGTCGTGGGCGGCAATACTCAAAAAGTTAGAGGAGATTGCTGGACAGAGAATGCCCTCTGTCGCTGAGTTACTCGCCCAAGCTGCTGAGGCACCAGGACTGAGTAGGGGCAAGGTTCCCTCGCCCGCCAGCAATCAGCAAGAGCCCCCTTCTTCTGCAGCAGGGGGACCCCCATCCTCTCCCAGAGGTGAACCCGATAATTTGGAGAAGGTGGAGAAATATGGACCCGAAAGCAAGACACCTCCCGAAGGTTTAGACGAGATTCCTGAAGACCCGAACACCCTTGGTGCTGGGGTTAACGTGAATCGGAGCAAACAGCCAGAAGGCAAACCGGGTTATATACCTGCCAACCCGACGCCGCGGGTCCTTGATGTTGAATCCGGTTTCAACGAGGAAGAAGAGGCAGGGCAGGCACCGCAAGTCGTCGGTGGATTGGGAATCCCTACGACGACCCTCAAAGGGAGCGGTAGAAAAGATGATGAAGAGGAAGAACCCCAGGCTCCTCAAACAGCAGAACTCGTTTTAGAAGCAGTTAAAGAACAGCAGGAGTTACTGGACGCCTTTGCCAAGTTGGCAGAAGAAATGAACAAATTGCTCACTGGTTTTGAAAACAGCACGTTCGTGAAGCGTCTGAAAGCGGCATCTCGACGACAGATTGACATCGCCGTGGACCTGAACAATTTGAACGGTTTCGGACTCGTAAGCGATGCGGTAGAAGATGTGTCTGACCGCGCGCGTTTAGCTCAAAAAGAGGTTGCCGAGTCTAAGGTAGCAACTACACTCCTACAGGACATGGTTGCTTATGCTGATCGGCGACCCTCCGAAGGTTTCTCGCGTGTGCTGTCGGAGATGCAGGACGCTATTGTATCGGACCAGATGCAGGGCATCGCGGAAGCGATTGTTAAAGACAATTTTATCGGTGAATCAACGATTGAAGCGGAATTCTGGGCAGATACGTTGGATCGGTGGGCAGAGCAGTTAGTGCCGCCCTTACCTGACGGAGAACCCCCTGGAGAGGCAGGAATGGTTAGACTGCCGAACCTACCCCCAGAAATCGTTGTGGAAGTGATGCGTATTATCAATCGTGAGATTCAATTGCGGGAAGAGACACGAGAACTTCAGCAGGCAAAGGAAGCGATGAGTGATGATGAATACGATGCGCGTAGCATCGCATTGTATGATACGCAAATAACACTCACCGAGGATACCCGCGAGGTGGAAGCCCAAATTAGCCTTTTGCCAGATGCTCACGAACGCTTTATCCAGAATCAACTTGCGAAGGTAGCAAGAGCCGCCGAGGTTATGGAAGAGGTAGAAGACATTCTTGCAGAACCGGACACCGGTCCCAGAGCGATCGCAGCGATAACGGAGGTTATCGAGATCCTACTCGAAACCGGCAGGGTTCCAAATGCCCCTATGATAACAACAGCACCGCCAGCCACTGCTTCTGCTCTGATGCTCCTCGGTGTCGGTGATGACAGCGGCAGAGCTGCCATCGAAAATCGTTCACCCAGACAGGCAACTGGGAAAACGGGGCGCGTGTTACCGGAAGAGTTCCGCCAAGGTTTGGACGCTTATTTCAATGCTTTAGAAGGGAGAAATTGATGACAAACGCCCGGAAAACCCCTATCCCGTTCGAGATATTCGCCAGTTTCAAGAGGATTGAGACGGGCAATCCGATTATTTCTCTGCCGCCACCGCTCTGGGCGGCGGCGACCCATGCGATTATCGTTGATGAAACGGTCCACTACATCTGGTGTAAGCGTGATCTTGGTGTGCGCTGGTTGATAATGCATGCGACGGCTCCGATGCGTGATCTCACCGACATCACGCAGGATGCGCGGAACCCTATTCTTGAACCTTCAGTGGACGGTTTTGATGACGCAGCCGTTGAGTACCCTTTCCCGTTTCTGAATCCTGCTGACGGTAAGTTCTACATGTACTATCGGGGCAAGGGGAAAACGACACCCGAACAGACGGGACTCCTTGTGAGCGATGGAGATTTGGGCGAGTGGCGGCGTGTTCAAGACATCCCTGTCATTTCTGCGGATACCGAACACGAACGGCACGGCGCGAGTCACCCTTCAGTTGCAATAGAGGACGACACGATTCACATCGTTTATACAGGGAAGGCGACACAGTCATTTGGAGAAGGGCTGACGATGTGTCATGCGACAGCACCGACGAGCGATCCGGCATCGGTCAGGAAGAATCCTGCGAATCCCGTTTTCAGGGGTAGTGGGCAAGCGTGGGACAGCCGAGCCGTTCGTGAAACAGAATTGTTCAAAGGTCCAGAATATTTCCATATTCTCTATGGTGGATTCGATGGGGATGTCTGGCGGATCGGACATGTGCGGACCCGCGATTTCCACACCTTCGAGCCGAAACCTTACAACCCGGTATTCACACCATCGGACGATCCCGATGCTTTCGATTGTGAGTGCGTTTCAACAGACAATAGTAGAATGTAGGTTTAACTCCTACTCGGTGAACCTAACACCGCATATTTTATCTTAACTGCATTGCTGGAAACAGCAAGGTGGAAAGCAAAGAGAAATGGCGCATGTCTGCGGACATAGGCGAAACTCATACGAGTGTCCAAAATTGGCACGTCCGATAAGGGATTGACAGGGAGAAGCGAAAGTTGAATATTCGTAAGCCTCGTTATTGGTGACATAGATACCGCCTTGAAAAACTATGGTATTCTAAAGATACCTCTTCACAATAGGTATCTCATTAGGTTGAGAGAATACAGCATTGGGATGCCCAATGTATCGGGGTAAAGGATACTCCTAAATCAATCCGTGAAGTCTACTATTAGAGAGTTGGAAAGAACCTAAACGGACTCCCGTAGTCCGCAGGGTTGAGGAGATTAGGTAGTCTCGTAAGAGACAAGCATAATCAGGTTGAGTGCTTTGAAACATTTCTGAAAACATTTTATCTATAGCGTTGAAATCTTGTGAAAACATGCAGCCTATGGGAGTCGATGACTTATGAATAGGAAATAAAGTAAAAGTGGTCTATGACCTAAAGCGTATATCGCTACACCCAACTGGAGAGCCGTGTGCGGTGAAAGTCGCACGCACGGTTTGGAGGGGGCTGTGTTATCGTGAGATAACACGGCTACCCTACTGGTGTATTAACGGGGCAAATCCTTGAAATTGAGGACACTTACGCTATGCTCTACGCAGGCAAGAAGGGACCGGAATGGCAGACGGGTTTGGCGACAATCCGAGAAGATTAGAGGAGGACTGAACAGATGCGTCGTTTACGATATGTGTTAATAGTGGTTGGTTGTGTCGGTATGTCGTTCGGTATCGTCTTTGCCCAGGACGATGCTTTGAAGGGTGGGACCGTCCGTGGACTGATTACTGACTTAACGCCAGCGCAGAACCCAATTGAGGATGTTGAGGTCAAGATTGTTGCCCAAGACAGCGGAAAGGAATGGACAACAAAAACGGATGCTGATGGCGAGTACGAACAGTCTTGGCTTCCCACCGGACGCTATCTAATTAGTATATCTAAAGAGGGATACGAAGATCGGATTGGAAAACATGTTGCGGTCGTTGATGGCGGTGACCACTTCATTTCGCTCAAGATGTCTAAAAAAGGCAAAATCAAAATGTTAGCCAAGATACATCACGACGAGAGAATGAACATCAGCATCAAACAACGAATTCTATCCATTCTCCAACGTGTTTCCGAAAGTGTCGGCAAGCGTTATGATCTGGACGCGGCAATTGTCGAAGCACTTCATCAGTCAATTCTCGATTCAATTGAGGGTGCGTTGGAACAGGACGGCAGGAATATACTGATTTTCGGAAAGGCAGCAGAAGGTCGTAATGTCGCATTAATCAAAATTTTATTGTCGCATCCGGTCTACCGGCAAGCATTTGCTAAACACTTGAACGAGGCGCAACTTCAAGACTATTTAGATTTCACAGAGGCGCGACAGCAACGAGATCGACAGGCTGTCGTTCATTGGATCACTGCTACACTCGACAAGGAACTCAGTTTGAGAACCGCTCAACGCGAAAAGGTTGTGCAGTCCTTCCTTGATACAGCAGAGAACGAACTTTTTCCGAGCGCAATGAACGCATTGCCGTTGCGTCCACAACAGGCGGCACAGTTAGCGCAGTATAGGTTGAAAGTCTCGCTGGATGACGTTTTGAGTGAAGCACAGTCCAAAGTTTGGCAGGGGTTGGTTAGCGCAAAAGCGAAAGAAAAGCATATCGTTATCGTCGATCTACCGAAAGCCGACATCAGGAAGGTAGTCGAGGATGAGAAGCGAAATGAAAGAGAAGACGCGGACGTAAACATAAAGCGTCCGTTCATCCGCAAAGCCGCACCCAAGTTTAACATTAACATAGAGAAAGAGGTTAACATAGTAATTAATGAGATCGATATACAAGGGATGCAACCTTGGAATAAGGTGGATTCGGCGGAATCTGAAGCGCAAATGAAGGAGACCGTCGAAGCCAAACTCGCAGCGCATACTGAGTTATTAGGGCATCTCGATGAACGTGCGGCTCGACGTATCGCACTCGTTACCAAAGGTGTGGTGCAACAGTACTTTGAAGCCCACGAAGAAGTTCGTGATGCACTATCTCGGGAAATCCAAGCGGATCTCAGACAGAAAGTTGAAGATGGTAAAATGACTCGTGAAGAGGCTGCTGCTATGCTTGAATTCACTGTGAAAAATGCGATGGCTGAATTGCACGGAAGTGAAGGGGCGCAGATCGACATTACAGAGTATCCGCTGTACCAACAGGCGATCAAAGATGTGCTTTCTGAAGAGGCGTTTGCGCGATATAGCGAGCACCAAGTCGAGAGAGCGGTTTTGCATCAACAGGCTTTGCGGGATGTAGTGGTGGGGTGCCTGGATACACAGTTGCTTTTGGACGATACACAACGAGAGGCGTTAGAAACGTCAGCATCACAGTTGATCCCAAGTCCGCTTGAGGAGAAGAGATCGTCAGAGTTTATGTTTTTCCAACTTTTCCCACAGACGGTAGACTTTGAAGTCCTGACGGCTTGGCAGCAGACGGAATTTGAACGTGTGTTCGGTCCGATGGTGTGGAGGAAAAGGTGATGGCGAAATACAGCGAAATTAAACGCACACTCGTTATTGGATTTTTCAGTTTCCTTGTGGTAGTGCTAACCATATTTTCAGTCGAATCTGTGAATGCCCAGGATGTTGCCCTCCGCTATGGTACGGGTGTCCCCGCAGCAGTACGTATCATCAACGATCGTGGTTTACGCTACCTCGCGAACTCGCAAATGGAGGACGGGGGATGGTCAGGAGCAGGGAGCGGACCGGGCGTGACGGGGATTTGTGTCATGGCATTGATGGCGAGTGGCGAAGACCCGGATTTCGGTCCTTATGCCACGAACATCCGTAAAGCTTTATGCAATATTATCTCCAATCAGGATGCAAGAACGGGATACATCGGTGGAACGTGGGGGGGACATGGATCCATGTACCAGCACGGTTTTGCCTTGTTAGCACTGTCCGAAGCGTATGGCGCAGTCAGCGAGCGATTGCTTTGGGAAGGTAGCAATATTCCGCCTGAACGGCGAAGCACTCTCAGCGAGGCGTTGGAACTCGCAGTGCGTTCCTCGTTGACTTCACAACGGAAGAATCCATGGGGTGCTTGGCGTTACTCACCGGATTCTCAAGATGCCGACACAACTGTGGCTGGAACTGTGTTGATGGGCATACTCGGTGCGCGAAACGCTGGCATCGAGATCCCCAACGAAGCCGTTGACAAGGCGGTGAGTTTTTTCCAGACACACACGATGCAAGACGGGAGTGTAACGTATCAGATGACGAGCAGTCACGGCGGCGGACTCACTCGGTCAGCAATAGGCGTCCTTATTTATGCAATCGCAAAAAGAAAAGATACGCCTGAATATAAAGCCGCTTCCGAGTTCATCAAGCGTCGCATTGACCATCGCGGCAGTGGACACCTGTTCTATAATCTTTACTATATGGCGCAAGCACTGTTTCAAAGTGATTTTGAGGCCTGGAAGGCTTGGAATCAGAGAACCATTGAGTGGCTCCAGGACACACAGGCGGAAGATGGCAGTTTCTCGAGTTCCCATGGCAGAGCCTACGGCACCGGTATGGCTATCCTCGCTTTAGCGTTGAACTATCGTCTCTTGCCCATTTATGAAAGGTGAATAGTTTTGATCCGCAACTCGTACTTTCGCAACTCGTACTTTTAAGTTTTGTATCGGAGTCGAGTTGCGGGTCAAAGTCACCAGTACGGTTTTTCTACGAAAAACCTTTCAGTTCTCAGTTAAGACCTTCCGGCGATACGATAAATGTAACTGCCATAAGCACCTCTTTAACTGAAAACTGTTAACTGAAAGCCTGCGCAGCAGGCGTACTGACACCTAAATAAGGAGAAATACGATGCAATGGAATTTAAAGAGACTGTTTGTTGTTGCTGTTGCATTGGCGGTATTATGGACTCCGACAATACAGGCTCAGAAAGCGGAGATCTTGCAATCTGATATGCAAACATTGCGTTGGAAAAATGGCGATGTCCTTCCCGGGAACCTGCTGGAAAGCACTTCCGGCGTGATTCACTGGTCGTCACCGTACTTTTCGGACGATCTGGTTATTGATATTGGTGTATTGGATTCGGTTGTTTTCCCAAAACGGTCTGCCCCAGCAATGGAGACGTTTCGCGTCGGCACTATATCTGGAGATATCTGGATAGCTAACATAGTTGATTCAGATGAGCAGACCTTCCTCTTTTCCAGTGAGCGACACGGTCGGTTTCGAGTGAATCGTGAGGCGATCTATACCCTCGAACGTCGGGTGCATCCGAATCTTATCTTTGACGGTTCTCAACTGACGAATTGGGAATTACCCAAACAGGGTGCGAACCAACCGGTATTGCTGTTTGGTGGAAATGCACAACCGGATTGGTATGCGGATCGCGGTGGTCATCCACGGACAGATAAAGTTAAGGCAAAAATCTTTCACGCCCTTGACTGGTCCCAGCGTTTTGAGATTGACCTGGAGTTAGCGTCTGCGGTGCGTCCTCCGGGTTTTGTTTTCGCCCTTGGCAAAAATCTATACGAGGCATTGCGGTTGGAAACTTGGGTTAACGAACTCGTCGTCGTTCAAGGCACGCTTTTTGAACCGGTGATGACGATTCAACCGGATCGGCGAAACTTCCGCTTGCGCCTCGCTTATGATGGGGATACCGGTGTACTGGAGGTATATGATTATGCTGGAAACGTGTTGCTGAAATTGGACGAGGTTGGGCAGACAGTTGCGGAATCCGGTGTCTATATTTACAACCGAGGTCAGAACCTGACTGTGCGGCGGTTAAGGGTCTACCGACAGCCTGTTGGTGCTACAAAGCAAAAAGTCGATGCTTCCAAACCGCGGGTCCGCATGATGAATGGGGAAGTCGTTTATGGTAGATTGTCCGTCGAGAAAGAAAGGGCTTATGTGCTTGATGAAGGTGGGAATCGGCACGACATTGACATCCAGCAAATTGACCGTGTTGTTCAGCCGGGTGCCACGTTAGTTGAGATGGAACAACCCGTTGCATTGACATATCCAGACGGTGCGGTTTTGCGCGGCGCAATTGCAGAAGTAAACCCAGATAGTATACTGTTACGGACGGCGTTCTCAAATGAGCCGATAGCATGTGTGTTTGCAGGTGCTTCACTGCTCCGGGTGGAACTAAAGGCTCCCAAGAATCATGGGCAAATTGAAGACGAGGATAGATTATTTCACCCGTCAGGGAATCTCCGTGGCCGCGTTCACTTCGACGTGGCAGATGGATCATTCATCCGCTGGAAACCCGTCGGTGTGTCGAAGGCTGTACGGCTGGCGGATATTCGAAGAGCTCACATAGAACGCAACAATAGGCGGGCATCAAAGGCGTGGCCCTTTGACGGATCGAAGTTCCGTCATATATTGCATCTAAAGAGCGGAGAGATTATCCCGTGCCAAATTTCGTCATACGATGAAATCGGGATCGGTTTCCAGTCTCCTTTTCTCAGCTCGCACGTTATGGATTCGGCATACGTAAAAGCACTTGAGTTCTCCGGTAGAACACAAGCGAACTATATTGATAGAGCGCATTCGACAAACAGTAGACCTTCTTATGTCGCTTTGGGAAAGGGGGAAGACAGGTTCAATAATCGCGAAATTCATAGATTTGTATTCAAAGGAGATGGTAACTTGGAGGGTAACTTGGATGGATTTCTGAAAGAGGGTGGCGAGATAGAGTTAAAAGATGGCAATGTGATACTCTTCATGGCAAATGGCAAGAAAATGGAACTCCGCCCGGGCCAGAATTTAGACGAAGTAGTCTTTGAGAGTAACATATCTAAAAATCACAAGTTAGATGTGAAATTGGAGCGTGCGTTAACCGTTCCGCGTTTCAACCGCGACACGCCACCGAACCATATCCTCGTGGCAGAAAATGGGGATATGAAACGCGGCAAACTGTTGGGTTTCAATGGAGAAACGATTCAGTTTGATTCTAAACTACGCCAGTTTTCCATTCCTATAGATCGTGTGGCGCGGGTGGTCGATGTCAGCAAAGCAGTCGTCAGCCATCAGCAGAATAGCCGTCAGCCATCAGCGGTCAGCAGTCCGCAAGAGAGCGTTGTGACAGATAAAACGTTGGCAACTACCACACGAGTGTACGGGCAAGGGGACCTTGCTCCTACGATAAGCCGAAAGCCGAAAGCCGAAAGCCAATACGAGGTCACTATCAGGTTAACCGACGGTTCCATTCTGATTTTTGAACCGCTTGAGATCAAAGATAATGCGTTGTTGGGACGTTCATCAATCTATGGAGAAATAACGGTTCCGATCGAAAGTATCCAGCATCTATACCTCGGAGACACGTCAGAGTCGTTTGAGGCAGCCTTTGCTGCCTGGGTGGTCCGACCGGCGAAAGAGCCCGACTTTGGGGACGAGCCGTAGATAGTTTCATAGTCCCTGATGAGGAAAACCCTGTATAAAATCTAAATGCAATTCAAACCGCGCCCCGCACTTTATTTTCTCATCCCATATCTACTGGGCATCATTGCCGGCAAATGGACCTCTATCCCGTTTCTGTGGCTCTGGCTATTTGTACTCCTCTGTTTTATCGGTAGTCTCGTAACAAGAAATCGTCAGCGATACCTCTGTTACGCTTTGCTCCACCTATCTATCTTCGCTGGTGGAATGCTACGATTAGAAACCACATCCGATTCGCCAATCCCAACCCACTTTTACAACGAACCGATCAGTTTTTCAGGCACCACCATGTATCAACCCGAACGTGGAGAGGCGTGGGATGCCTGCTATGCTGTTGGTAAACTCCAGTTATTGTCAGACTCGTCACAATGGGTATCGGCGAAAGTCCTCATTAGATTTCAGGAGTTGTTACCGCTCCGATACGGTAAACATCTAACGCTGACCGGTGTTCTACATCAACCACAATCCAAGCGCAATCCGGGCGGTTTCGATTACCAAGCCTACCTCTCTCGACAAGGGATCGTCGGGATAATTGATACGAAAGGACTGTTACGAATCGGTGAACAGGGCGGATTTCCACCCCTACGATGGATAGAGGCGCTTCGTCTCCGGACCGAACGTCTGATTGACGTTATCTATACGAAACCTGAAGTCGAAAACTCGCTCCTCGAGCCCTCGTTGCATGCTCAACTCCTCAAAGGTATCCTACTCGGTAAACGCAGCGATGTTCCCACAGAAACATTGGATCTCTTCCGAAACAGTGGAACCTTCCATGTGCTCGCTGTCTCCGGTCTGCATGTCGGGCTTGTAGCGATGTTCTGCTATTTCGGTTTCTCACTTTTCCGGTTGCCACAGAAAATTCTTTGTCTCTTGACGATTATGGCGGTGTTGATTTACGCATGCCTCATCGGTTTCCGTCCCTCTGTCTTTCGTGCTTCGCTGATGGCAATCCTATTTCTCTGTGCGACCCTCATTGACCGAGAGGCGGATCTCTTCAATCTATTAGGGTTTGCGGCGTTAGTCCTTCTCCTTTTGAACCCATTGCAACTGTGGGATGTTGGATTCCAGTTGTCCTTTGTCGCCGTCGCTTCAATTGTCTATTTCGTCCCGAAGATGGAGAAACCGCTGCATCGGCTGTGGGAGAGCACCGAAGATTCTGTCCTGACAAAATTTCGGAACGCCACAATCAAATGGATGATCCTTTCTTATCTCGTGACGTTCGCGGCGCAAATTGGGACGGGACCCCTCATCGCCTACTATTTCTTCCGGGCATATCCGCTCGGCATCATCGTCGGTCCGTTCGCAGTCGGACTCGTATCGCTCATCGTTGCGGTGGGCATGGCATCCGTATGTATCGGTTTTATCTGGCTCCCGTTCGCGAAACTACTCGGAATTCTCAACTACGCGATTATCACCTTATTTCTCACCTTGATTGGCCTGTTCGGACAGATATGGGGGGTCGTCAAGTTAACACCGCCAACGTTCGGTCTGTTCGTCATCTACATTGCTTTCTGTTTGGGCATTACACATTGGCGGGTAGTCTATCATCAATGGAAAGTCGCGAGTCTCATCGGACTGTCTGTGATAACGATCTGGGTTTGGGATACCGCTTTCCACGAGAAGGGAAGACTCTTGGAAGTAACTACGCTGGATGTCGGGCAGGGAGACGCCGCAATCGTCAGATTTCCAGATAACCGAACAATACTGATTGATGGTGGCATCCAACGAAGTTATTACGACAAACAAAAGCGGAAGCGCGTTGAATATGATGTAGGCGAACGGATTATTGAACCCTATCTTGACTTTCACGGCATTCGGGAACTCGATATGGTAGTCCTGACGCATCCTGATCTCGATCACGGGGGTGGCCTGGCATATATTTTACAGAACTTTAAAGTAGAGCAAGTGCTCGGTATATCAGATATGCCGCTCGACTCTCAAACCCACCATCGCTTACATGCTATTGCCAAAGCACATAATATTCCTTATTCGTTTCCTTATGCCGGAGAGATTGAATTCACATCAACTGCGACACTCAACCTCTTGCATCCAATCGACGCCAGTTCAACTAACTTGCTGGATAGTGACAAAAACGACGATTCACTTGTGATGAAGATTACCTATGGTGAGGTAGATATCCTGTTCACCGGTGACATCGGTAAAAACGCAGAGTTGCGACTCATCGCTTCTGGGCAAGATCTCCGTTCAGAAGTTCTAAAAGTGCCGCACCACGGGAGCCGTACATCGAGCAGTGCTCCGTTTTTAGATGCCGTTCAGCCACATTATGCGATCTTCTCACTCGGTCAAGGAAATCGCTATCAATTTCCACATGCGGATGTAGTCGAGCGGTATCGGGTACGTGGATGTCCGATGCTACGAACCGACGAATCAGGCGCGATTACCCTCCGCACCGATGGAACAAAATGCTGGATTGACACAGAACTGTAGGAGGGAACTCCGATGCCCGACTCTTGCTGCCTACTGACTGCCGACGGTTTCCGATCGCTATTCTGGCGCAACAGCAACGCGAAGTACCTCTTGGCGAAACGCATGTTCAAATGCGGTGTTAATTTCTGCTAATTGATATGTTTCTCCGATCAGCGCTGCAAATGGGTAACGGGTTCGATTTTCCTCCACAAAACGTATGGATTCACCGAGAGCGGTGTGGTGATAGTTATGGATGCCGCGCAGCGTCACACACTTCGTGACGAGTTGGTGTGCATCGACAGTGATATGGGCGTTTGGATAGACATACCCGAGTGTCACACATCTCCCGCCGATTGCTAACCACGTAATCAGGTGAGGAATTCCAATCGGCGCACCGCTGACCTCTACACCGAGATCAGCCCCCCGTCCTTTCGTCAGATCTTTTAGTGCTGTATCAATTTCCACAACAGATGTCTTATCTGGGTTGAAAGTGTGTGTTGCACCGAAACGTCTGGCAATTTCCAAACGACTCTCATTGGTATCCACAACGACGACCCCTTCATATCCTTTCTCACGTAGATAACACGTAGCATAGATTCCTAACATGCCGGCACCGTGGACGACAGCCGTCTCCCCGGAATGTGTGCCGATGTTCATCAAGCCGTTCACTACCGTTGCAAGCGCGCAATTGATAGGGACCGCCTCTGGGTCGGTCATACCGTCAGGGATATGGTAGATCGCTGTCCCTGGACGCAATAGGATATGTGTAGCGAACCCACCAGAAAAAGCACCTGCCCCTTCACTCTGCGCGTGACCGTATTTGAACATCGTCTCGCATTTCTGTGGTAGATTCCGATTTGCACAATAGTCACACGTCCCACAGGAAGTCGTGAGACTCCAGGTAATCCGATCGCCTTCGCTGAGCGTTTCTCCAATTGCTGAACGAAAGCGTGTTGGTGCCGCAACAGTTCCAACGATTTCATGTCCGAGTATGCATGGAATCTCTGCCCCACGGCGACCCGATACCGTATGAAGATCGGAACCACAGATCGTTGAAAGTGAAATGCGAACGAGAATCTCGTTTGCGTTGGCAACCATAGGCATCTCGCAAACTTCAAATGGTATACCTACGCCGTGAAATTGTGAAATCTGTGCGGATATTTGCATTGTGTTCATGCTCCTTGTTCATTGTCCGAATCAGGATTTACGGGATTAGAGGATTCTCAGGATGATGCCGTCTTCTTTATTGAAAGTTTTCCTTCATAGAGTTCCCAAATACTTTTTTTTAAACAATCTAACCTTGCCGATCTTCCCTACCCAATTCTCCTACTGACAACTACTTTTTATTTGACAAATCCAGAAGGTTCACGTATCATATATTATACACAATCTTATTAGAAATAGGGAACGAAACTGAACAACATGGACAGAACGGCTGAAGTTCTTATTGAAGCTTTACCTTATATTCGTCGCTTTTATGACCGGCGGATTGTTATCAAATATGGCGGTGCCGCGATGGAGGATGAAACGCTCATCCATTCCGTCATGCAGGACATCGTTTTGATGAAATATGTCGGCATCCGACCCATTATCGTTCACGGGGGTGGACCGAGAATCACCGCATGGATGGATAAGATTGGGAAAGTCCCAGAATTTGTACAGGGGTTGCGAGTAACCGATGCTGAAACGGTTGAGATCGCGGAGATGGTACTCGGATCGATTAACAAAGAGATTGTCGCTCGGATCAACCAACACGGTGGAAAATCGATCGGGTTGTCTGGAAAGGATGCCAACCTGATACTCGCGGAGAAGCAAGAGACGCAGATTACCGACGAAAACGGGCACCAAACAGATGTTGACCTTGGGTTTGTAGGAAAAATAATTGGCGTGAACACCGAATCAATTACGGCACTCGACAGAGCAGATTATATCCCTGTCATCGCCCCGATTGGTGTTGGTGTTAATGGGCAAACCTATAATATTAATGCCGATACCATGGCCGGTGAGATCGCATCCGCCTTCCAAGCAGAGAAGTTGATCCTTCTGACGGATACGCGCGGCATCCTCCGCGATCTATCGGATACTTCGTCGCTGATATCGACCATCCATATGAGAGAAGTAGACAAATTCATCAATGAAGGCTTCATCGCAGGTGGGATGCTTCCCAAAGTAGAGGCATGCACGACGGCTCTCATGGGAGGCGTTTACAAGACACATATTATTGATGGACGTATTCCACACTCGCTACTCCTTGAAGTCTTCACAGAGGGCGGAATTGGGACCGAAATCGTTAGATAGATATTTAATTTTTCCTTGCGGTTCGGTCAGGTAGGTTTCGTATTTGACGCGCCTTCCCGTAGATCTAGAGGAAACGCCCAAGCAAAAACCCCTCCGCTACGCTTACGGGCTTACAGTTTAGTCACATCAAAGATTGGAACTGGAGCCATTCGTCAGATAGGAGAGAGTAACAATGGACACACCCAAGAAAATTGCCGCAATCATCACGACCTACTATCAACACTCACACGCAGATGTAATTGCTACGAAATACATGAAAGGGTTCCCAACCGATACCGGACATCAAATGCCTCGCGTAGAATTAGTGTCCATGTATTTGGATCAGGTAGACGATCAAGATATCGGGGTCGGTTTAGCCGCCGAGAATAACGTCCCTATCTATCCAAGTATTCGGCAAGCGTTGACACTCGGCGGGAATGAACTATCTGTTGATGGTGTGATACTTATCGGTGAACACGGTGATTATCCGTATAACGAGATCGGGCAACACATGTACCCGCGTCGCTATATGTTTGAACAGATTTGTGGGGTCTTTGCATCGAGTGGTAGATCGGTCCCTGTGTTCTGTGATAAACATCTCTCCTACAATTGGAACGACGCGATTTGGATGTATGATCGTGCCAACGCACTCGACGTCCCGTTTATGGCGGGTTCTTCGCTCCCTCTCAGTTGGCGGAAACCTTTTTTGGAACATCCTCTTGATACGGAATTGGAATCGGCTGTCGGTATTGGTTATGCTGGTGTAGAGTCGTACGGTTTTCATTCACTCGAGACGTTACAGTGTATGATCGAACGTCGACAGGGTGGTGAGTCTGGAATCGTGGCGATTCAGTGTCTGGAAGGAGATGCGGTCTGGGAGTCAGGTGAGACTGGTGTGTGGTCTCTCGATTTAGCAGAGCGAGCGTGTGCTCAGATCGAGAATCGTCCCGATACGACCTTTATAGAGGGTTGCCCAGATCCAACGGCATTTCTGCTGGAACATAGTGATGGGTTCCGTTCTACCGTGCTGATGCTGACGGGGTACGTCTCCGATTTTGCTTACGCGGCGAAGGCAGGCGATACTTACTACGCGACGGAGTTTTACCTACAGAACGGACCTCCACACGCACATTTTAGTTACTTGAGTCTCAATATCGAAGAGATGTTCGTGACAGGGAAACCCCAGTATCCTGTGGAACGGACGCTACTGGTGACGGGTGTTCTTGATGCCCTTATGCACTCACGGGCGGAAGGACACATCCGAATTGAGACACCACATTTAGCGAAACTCGCGTATCAATCCTATCAGAAGATGCCTATCCGACCAACAGCACCGCGTCCTGAAGGGGCAACGTTAATATAAAAGCGCGGTTAGAAACCGCGCTTAAAGCCTTAGCGTTCTGGACGTGCCGGCACGCCACTTTCCGCAGATTCGTAGATGAGATCCATCAATTCGGATTGGATAATCCCATTCATCGGACTGGTACGGGGTTCTGCCCTACCCATAATAGTGTCAATGAAGTTATCATCAGGCGAACCCGCCGACATATCATCTGTAATCGGAGGCGGATCCAATGCTTCTCCGCCTTTCCAGACGCGAATCCAACCGCCACCCCAGCCGTCAACCTCAATCCTGCCGTTCTCAAAAACCAACGCCATGTGCGTGCCACCGGGGCTTGGACAATTGCCACTCACAGCCATCGCTGCGAGGACACCACTTTCGAACTTGACGTTGATTGAGGAGTTGATATCAACGTCTCGGTCTTGGTTATCTGTATAGGCATAGACTTCAGCAACTTTCGACTCGACTGCCCAGCAGAGGCTGTTCAGAAGGTGTGCGCCGCTATCGTAGGCTTGTCCACCACCAGAGAGTTTCGGGTTCTGCCGCCATGTCCCCGTTGTGCCACCTTTCCAGCCTTGCGTGATGTAGCCAATGACCAATTCCAACTTGCCAAATTCGCCACTGCGGACAATTTCGCGGGTATAATAGAAATTGGGTGTGCATGGCGTATTGTAGCCGATCGTCAGCGTTAATCCGGTCTCTTCCGCCTTTTCTGCGATGGTATACGCATCTTTAGAAGATGTGACCATCGGCTTTTCCATCAAAACGTGGCATCCTGCTTCGAGTGCTTGCATGCCCTGCTCAAAATGGAGTGTGTGCGGTGTAGAGATGACCACAGCGTCTGGCGATGTCTCTTTCAACAGCGTGCCGATGTCGTCATAGGCACTGGGACGTGGGCTTAAATCGGACAGATTCCGATCGATATAGCCGTTCGCGATGTCTGTATTCACATCGCAGGTGCCGACGATTTGTACGTCAGGGTTTTCATTCATTCGTCTGGCGTGACCTGAGGAATTTCCGCCACATCCAATCATGGCAAGTCGAATCTTCGCCATATTATTCTCCTTTTTTAATTTTCCTTGCGGAGTAATACAGGGCATTTGAACTATTGCGGACGTTCCCTCTATCTGAAGAAACGCCCAAGCAAAAACCCCTCCATTACATTACGGACTACGAATTTGGCTCGAAGAAAGAGTAAAAAGGGGTACCCATCTATCATGTTCAAGTTTTATTCTTCAAATATGGTAGCCCGCAACAATACGCAGAAACACCCAAGCAAAAACACGCGGGCGGATATGAGAAAACACTCAATAAACCAATCGGCACTATTTAACGCCTTGCGAATCGTTAAAAAACTAAACTATGGGGCTTTCATACTTAAACTTTGATAGATCATCGATACTGATTGCCCCGTCGCCGAACACCCGCGTAAAGGCATGCCCGTGATGCGACTGCGTCTCGCCATGCATGTAGCAGACACTGAAGGCGCGCCGCGGGATATCCGTATCGTTGGTCCCGGAACTGTGTAGCATCCAATTGTGGAGTAAGACCACTTCGCCAGCCTTTAACTCCATCGGGAGCGGTGTTGCCTTCGCAACGATGTCATCAATGTGTTCCTGCGTGAGAAAACCGGATCCGTTTTCAGGGTTGATGAGCCTGCTATGCGATTTCGGAATGATATGTACACAGCCGTTCTCAATCATTGCCGGATCCAGAGCGGTATAAATCGTAATCTGGGGATCGCGATCGAGATCTCTCCACCGGTCTTGATGCCATGTGAGCTGAGTGCCTTCGTGTGCGGGTTTGTTCATAAACATTGCCCGAAAACAGGCAATAGGGGTGTCATCCCCGTAGATTTTCGCACATACCTCTTGAAAGACGGGTTTCTGGAGATACTCCAAAAAAATCGGATCGAGTTCAAGGTTCTGTATCTTCCGATACAATAACGTTGCCCCTTTGTGTCCTTTAGACTGGGGTCCGGGTGAATCTTTTCCGGGTGCCCGATCCAGTTGCATCATAATTTGGTCATAATCCAGTGGTGCCTTACCGAGCATGATGTCGTCCATCCGCGCCTGCAGTCCTGCGAGTTCGGCATCTGTAGCGACTTGTCCGATACGCACGTAGCCGTTTTCCCAAAAGTGTTCCCACTGTTCATCTGTTATATGCTGTTCCATGCTGTGCCTCCCAGTTGAGCATGTCGTCGTTCCAAATACATCTTATACAAAAGTATAACATATATTTCAAGAAGTACAAAAGAAAATTACAATTATATTTTTCACCGCCATTTCTGTCTATAAGAGCGAGCTGTGCTCGCGACTTTTTCTAATTGCTGATTTTAAAATAATGCAACCTTTGTGTACCTAAGTATCGTCACCTAAATCAACGAATGCAAATTTCAACTAAATTGTTAGTGGTAAATCCAATGAAATTTTCAAACTAAAGGAGAAAAAAATGACAACGCAAATTCGCCAACAAAATGGCCTCACGATTTTGGAACCGAACGGAAAAATAATAGGGTCCTCAGCATCAGAATTATGGGAAGCAATCTCGGCGCAGATAGAGACATCCCATACACCTCGCATCCTCATCAATTTCGAGCACGTCAATAAGGTCGATAGCACAGGACTTGGTGTGCTGATGGGAGCACGTGCGATTGTAAGACATAAAAAAGGGCGAATCGGGGTCATCAATGTCAGCAAACAGATTAATAGTCTGATTGTTCTGAGCCGACTCGTGAGTCTCTTTGAACGCTTCGACAGCGAGGGCGCTGCAGTTGAGGGATTGTCAGTGTAGATTCCAAAGTCCACTAAAGGGTCAAAAGGGAACGGGTTTTACCCGTTCCCTTTTTGTTGCCTCAATCAAGATTTACAGGATGTGTAGAATTGTATAATTAGCAATCAACTTCTCAATTTTTTCTAAAATAATGCAACCTTTTGATACCTAAATGTCGTCACCCCAATCATTGGACGTAATGGGTGCGAAGAAACGGTAGGAAAAGAGGTTGATTTTCCAAATTTCTAAAAATAATGCAACCTTTCGGTACCTAAGTGTCGTCACCCCAATCACAAGATTTTAGATTTTAGCCAAGTTGTGACTCGCATACCTAATGGAACTTCCACTTCTAAGGAGAAAAGGAGAAAACCATGCGCTTTGTAATGATTAACCTGATTCTGGTATGTTTATTGTTGTTCGGTATCGGTTACCTTGCTTTCGGTAGCGTTGAAACCGCTCCTAATCCTGAACCGAACGCTCACGCATCCATTCACTGTGCGAAGGTTGCTCCTTTGGACAGAATTTCTTGGAACGTTCAGAGAACTCCACAAACTGACTCGGTAAAATAATACAGCAATCAATTATTGAAGGTTAGGCACTTCTATCAAAGGGATATTTCCGAGGAGACTTAGGATGGCACACACCGATGTTGAACTCATCCGACGTATATTACAGGGGAACCAAGACGCATTCAGTCTGTTGGTCAAGAAATATCAGAAAGGGGTTCACACACTTGCGTGGCGGAAGATCGGTGATTTTCACATCGCCCAAGAAATTACGCAAGATGCGTTTCTCACTGCGTATCAGAAACTCCGAACATTGAAAAACCATAACCAATTTGCGGGATGGTTGTATGTGATCGCGGCGAACTTGTGTCGTGACTATCTGAAAAAGAATCGCCTACCGGTGGAATCCTTAGATGCCGACAATACGAATGAGGTGGACAAAGTGTCATATTCTCGATATGTAGCAGAAAAACAGGAAGCCGATGCCGATGAGACGCGTCGTGAGATCGTCAAGGAACTGCTCAAGAAATTGCCGGAAAGCGAACGGACGGTGATGATGATGCATTACCTCGGCGAGATGACCATCAAATCCATTTCCGAGTTTCTCGGTGTGTCCCAGAACACCATCAAGAGCCGACTCAGTCGTGCACGCAACCGTTTGCGGCAAGAGGAAGACGTGCTTCAGGAGAATCTTGGCAGTTTCCAACTCCCTGACAACTTAACGGAAAACATCATGCAGGAAGTCTCGCGTCTGGCTCCCGTTCCGCCTGCAGTGAGCAAACCTGTAGCACCCTTAGCAGTTTCTGCTGTCTCCGCTGTCCTGATCTTCCTATTGATGGGTGTTGGCACGCAGTACCTCTCTCGCTTTCAGAGACCCTACAGTCTCGACGCTACTTCAGAACCGACGATCGATATTATTGATGCGGTGTTTGTCTTAGATTCACCCGCAAAGCCTGCGATTCGAAGTCAGGCAGGAAGTTCAGTAACCCCAGGGAAGGGTCCGGGATCAGGTCGGCAATCCGACGACACCCTTTTTGCTACACTCCCTGTTGATAACACACAAGTCGCAACCCCCAAACCGCAGTGGACCCAGACAAAGGGACCCGTAGGTGGTAGCGTCCAGAGTCTGTTCATCGCAGCGGACGGCAATCTCTACGCTGGCGCAGGCACTGATCTCTACACCTTGACAGACGATGGAAACGCATGGCGACCCATTACACCTAACATTCCTATCCAAGGGTCGTGGCACATGACAGAACACGGGGATACCCTCTATATCGTCTCCGATACCGAAGTGCTCGCGTCCGTAGATGCAGGCGAGACATGGAACTCTTTGGGAACACGTCCTGAAGGACAGTTGGTTGACCTCATCATAACAGGTGGGGTGCCAGCCAATGTTATAATGTACGTGGCACTCGCTGATGGTGTATTCCAGTCCACAAATGCCGGGAAATCCTGGACCTCTCTGAGCGACGGCATAAACGATAGAAAGATTCGTGCGATCACTGTTATTGAAAATACGCTATTTGTGGGAACGGATGCTGGACTCTATCGCCGCGGCTCTAAAGGTTGGGAACACCTGCCAGTAGGGGAATCTGAGAATGTTCGAGCCTTGGAAAGTGACGAACACCAACTCTATGTTGCCGTAGGTACTGGGGTTAAAGCAGAGGAGATTTCAGCAACCGCCTCAATGCAAATGAAACTCGGAACGACGCTGTCCCTCTATCGCTCAACGGATTTAGGAGACTCCTGGCAAGCATTAGACTTTGAGCTTCCGCAGGGAGATGATTTCGGTTTCACAATCGGCGGGGTAATTAGCGATTCAGGAACCAAACCTATTTCGGATACCAAAATCGTCGCAGCACAAGAAAATCTTTTGATACTAACTGGTGGAAACAGTTATTACTCAAATGATGCAGGTGAAACTTGGGTTACCTTGGGCTCAAACATCTCAGATATAGACTATATCTCCGCTACGAGGAATCTCCTTACTTCAGATATCGGCTATAGTCCCACTACGAATATCCTCTACAAAAGTGGACCGCTTGGGATTTATCGTACAACCGATGCGGGTAAAACATGGCACCCATTTAACACGGGGTTGGTAAAGACAGGGATAATAGGTTTAGTCGCTACACCTAACAAACTCTACGCCAACATGGGACAGACACTTACCGTCTCATCCGATGGTGGCGAATCTTGGACCCCAGTTTCAGGGGACACCCTGAATCTTACGACGATTCTGGAATTCAGTGATACGTTTTATGCCAGAGCGGTGAAAGAAATGCCGCCTCAACTTCTCCAACTCTCTGAGGAAGACAATCGGTTAATCCCTGTCCCCGGAATGCCGATTTTGGACGGGGCAGACGCTAACGCGTCGATGAGTGAAAAAATGAAAGAGGACCTTTTAGCAGCAGTTCGTGAAGAAATGAAAAGGGATCTTTTGGCAACGGGTCAAAACGAAGATCAGAAAAACATTGAAGTGGATGAGAAACTTAGTCTTGAAGATGTCCTTAACCTTGAAGACGTGGATGTAGATAACGTCAGTGATGCATACAGGCAGGTTGTTGAGAAAAGCATCGTTAAACTTCTTGGGAGATTTTTCGGAAGTTTCGCTGTCAGCGATACTGCGTACTATATGGAATCTGAACAGAAACTCTTCAGATGGAAACCTGGGACAACGCAGTGGTTTGATACTGGATTGGTCAATGAAGGTGAATCCATTCAGGTAGTCGACGATGCTAACTATATTGCTGACTTCCATTTGCAACTCGCCGTTTTAGGGAAAACCGTCTATGCTGTTAAAAGCAATGGACATCTTTTCCAATCCTTCGATGAAGGAAACACTTGGAACGATGTCACCCCATCACTTCCCTTCTCTGTTACATCCTTCAAGGCAATCGCTTTTGCCGCATCAACCCTTTATATCGCAACAGATAAAGGGGTCGCATTTTCAAACGATGGTGTCTCTTGGCAGGCGACAACCGATGCAGAAGGTCTGCCGCTTGTCATAGAAAGGTTCGCGGTGGACGGCACAACTGTCTATGGGACACACCAGCAACGGGTGTACCAATTGAAAGCAAATGCTAACACGTGGCAACAGGTTACACCGGAAATTCCAATCCTTGTTAACGCGCTTGCCGTTGATGGTAACACGCTTTATGTCGGCACTGCCGGCAGCGGTGTGCTACGTTTCACGCTTGATGAATCAAAATAAAAAATCTGAAATGTACAAACATTCTAAGGAGATAAAAAAATGAAAAGCATAATTTTACGATGCAAAATTCGCAATTCCCTAACACTCCTGATCGCAACTTTAGCGACAGTCATAGGCTTACAACTGCCGTTGCAGGCAGGCACAGATCAGTTTCTCTTTGACATGGATGCGGTGAAAGACCCCGGCAGTTTGATCGTGAAATTCCAAGACACGCGTGCCCCGGTGGCCGAATTTATCGCATCGCAATTGTCCGAAGATATGCAGTGGGTGTTACTCGGATACGATGGCGCAAGCACACCGTCCCCTCAGCAGCAGGAAGCATTGCTTTCAGACCTAAATCGACTGCTTCAAGTGGGTCCTCTCTACGATGCACAACGATTCGCCACTGTTGAACTCAGTGAACAGACGCAGGCACTCATCGCAGCAAATCCGCAAAGTGGGGAAGCGTTGGTGCGTCTCAACCGGTGTCTCTTAGCAGATGCCTATCCTTATGAATTAGCCTCGCTTTCAGAGGCACAGCCCGCGAAGGAGTTTAAAGGCATTGAGGCGTGCAGAGAGAATTTGCGACAGATAAAGCGCGCCCTTGAGGACTACAGGATTGCCAACGCCGATGCAGATCCGCAGTGGCTTTCCGAACTCGTTCCACAGTATCTGGATAAAAAGGCTCTCCTCTGCCCAGCAGACCCGACAGCAGGCACCCCTGGCGTTCTCACCGAAGATGCGTCGGATCCGACGCTGCCGTGCAGTTATCTCTATGAGATCCGACCTTCTGAGAAAGAGGCGCAACAGATGCTATGGACACAAGAAGGCGATATGACACCTATCGTTCGCTGTGAACACCACCGTCTCAATCTAAGTCTCGGTGGAAAACTCTATCGTAACGGTCCGCAAAGGGACATCTATAATAGCAACAAAATGGGATTCTCTGCACTCGCTGACGTTGTGCGCGACTTAGGTAAACAACACGGAAAGGCGTTTCTCAAGACCCAAGAGGGTAGAGAGAAACTCAAGCAGGCGACTGAAGAATTAATCCTAAAAAAATTTGTGCCACAACTGCTGAATGCCTTGGAAAAAGAAATTGTTTCTCAGCTTGAAGCACAACTCGGAAAAGACATTCTCCAAACACCAATGGGGATCAATATACTCAAAGAGGCAATACCGCAGGTGGGGGGTCAAATTAAGGTGCAACTACAGTCGCAACTTGAAGCGCAACTCGGAGAGGAATTTCTAAAAACCGAAGAGGGACAGGACATCCTTCAGCAGTTATCGGTGTTGTTGTCTCTTTGATATTCTATCCCTCAAAAGATTCTAAAGCGGAACTGCTGGGACCCATCTCTTACGGATGTCTGTCTCGTAGGGGACGGGTCTCCCGTCCCGCTGAAAATCGTCCAAAATTTAGAATAAATAAAATAAAAAGGAGAAATTACCATGTTAACGACATTGATTCAAAAAGAAATAATGCATCACATTCTCAGCGTCCGGTTTGTCGCCCTCCTGCTGATGTGTGCGCTACTTATCCCACTCACGCTTTCGATCAATTATCGCAGGTATAGCCAGAACTTGACGGATTATCAAGAGTCAGTGAAACGCACCCGCGCAGAAGCGAAGGAAAATCCACCAAACGCACAGGATCCAAACACGGAGGTTTCCAAGTTCTTCCTCAAGCCCACACCTTTAAGCGTCTTTGCAAACGGTTTAGAAGAAGCACTGCCGACCTATCTTGGGATGACGCGTAACGGCGTTCGACAAGGTTCAGCAGGGATTTCTCAGGCATCCGTGGCGTATGCACTCGGGAACCTTGATTTCCTGTTTATTGTAGGGACGGTTTTCAGTCTGTTGGCACTTCTGTTCACATTTGATGCTGTTGCCGGGGAAAGAGAAGCAGGTACGCTCCGGATAAACCTGTCAAATCCACTTCCCCGAGATGTGTTTTTGTGGAGCAAGCTGATCGGTGGATATATTGTGTTCGTTGTTCCCTTTTTGGTATCCTTCCTCTTGGGGTTGCTCCTGATCGTCTGGCAAGGATTCCCTTTAGGTGAGCTTAATGTCGCACTGCCTGTGCTGGGTCTGATGCTTGTCTCGCTCCTCTATATTGCGGTCTTTTTTGCGATAGGTGTGTTCATTTCAACCTATCTCGATAACTCTAAGACTGCGCTGATTGTGGCTTTTACGTTTTGGGTGTTTGCAGTGCTGATCGCGCCCCGCGGTGCATTTGTTGTCGCGAAGCTCGTCGCGCCCACCCGGACAGAGCAGGCGGTTTATATGGAAAAAACTGCACTCCACAATAACCTTATAAAAGATAAGCAAGACAAGATCAACAAAAAAATGATGGAAGCTTTCAAGAGCGGAGGTTCTAATTCTATCGGTATTACCCTTAACGACCCAGAGACACAAAATAGGTTGGATAAGCTCAGAGGTCCGATTGAGGAACAATTTCGACTGGAGTTCCAGAACCGAGCGGATAAGATTGACAGGAATTATCAGCGCGAGAAGGATCGGCAAGAGCAGGTTGGTGAGATGCTTTCTCGGATCGCACCAACGTCCTCACTCACCTATTTTGCGATGAACCTCACACAAACCGGCAAATTAAAAAGGGACACTTACTTTCAAACGGGTAGGCGGTACTACGATCAACTCGATGAATCGTATTTCAGCACAATTTCAGACGACGCACTGGCACTGATGCTACAAGTAATGAATCAGATGGATGATTCTGCTGAATCAGAAACAGACAAAATCCTACCGCCACCAACCCTGACAGAGCCTACTTTATCGGACACAGTGCGTCGGTCCGCTGTGGATGTGTTCTTACTCGGCTTTTTCGCTTTAGTGTTTACGGCAGTGGCGTTCTTGAAGTTCTTCCGTTCCGATATCTGATGCGAGTGGTTCTCGGTCTTCGGTCTTCAGTTTTCGGTTAAAGATGGACATGGTTAAACGAAAACCTCTTTACTGATAACTGAAAACCGATAACCGACAACTGTTTCACGATGCACCCATTCTACCTCAAAATTGTATCCTTAATTATAAAGCGAAAAAATAACTGGAGGAAAAACCCATGTTAGAAACCCGTGATCTTACGAAAGTCTATAACGAAAGCGTCTTAGCCGTCAACGAGTTGAACCTAAAGGTAGATGACGGTGAAATCTATGTCGTCCTCGGTGCCAATGGTGCCGGGAAAAGCACGACCATCTCCATGCTGCTGAACTTCATCGAACCCACAAGCGGCACCGCACTGATAGGCGATATTGAGATTCCGAAGTTCCCACTTGAAGCGAAAAAGCATCTCGCTTACGTTTCTGAGAACGTCGAACTCTATCGCAACTTTACGGCGCGGCAAAACCTCTCCTTCTTTGCCAAACTCGGTGGACGCAAGAAGGTATCCAACGAGGAACTCGATGCCACACTCGGACGCGTTGGTCTACCGGAAGAAGCCTTTACACGGCGCGTTAAGACTTTTTCCAAAGGGATGCGTCAACGCTTGGGTATTGCGATTGCGATCATGAAAAACGCCCAAGCCGTTCTGCTTGATGAACCGACTTCCGGCTTAGATCCGAAGGGAGGTGCCGATTTCCTGCATCTGCTCCGTGCACTAAAAGAGGAAGGGAAAGCAATTTTCATGTCAACGCACGACATTTTCCGTGCGAAGGAAATTGCCGACAGGATTGGCATCCTCGTAGAAGGCAACCTAGAGCGGGAACTTACGCGTGAAGAAATTCTTAAAGAGGATCTTGAGGCACTCTATCTACATTACGTCGCAGGGTACGAACCTGAAGAAGACGCAACAGAATAAGAGATACAACTTACACAAACCCTTCGTTGGCGAGGTTTAAAATCTCGCCAGCGACGTGGAACACGTGGAGTCGCATGGAAAAATTGCATAAGTCCTAAGAGATAGAAAGGTGGAAGAAAAATGGAAAGATTGAAGAAAAGATGGAAGATTGCGAGATTGGGAAATGGTGGGGAAGCGTCTTCCTCTCCTTCTCTCCGAGGCCTTCCAGTCTTCCGGTTTCTCGCACTCGTGCTGGTTTTCATGAGCGCGATGGGAGTTCCACAGTCGCTGAATCCGTCGACTGTATTTGCTGAAGAACTTCCGTCTGCCAATGCGAGTAGCAACGGAAAAACGAAAGATGAACAGAGTCGCCAAATCCTAATAGAAGTCGAGCGATTGAAGATGGAGTTGGCAGAAAAACTGATGAAAAAGAAGCAGGTTGACCTCGAAAATCTCAGAGCGATGATGATGGAAGAAGACAACATCGTCACCGTCTCCGAAGTGAACAAAGCCGAGGAGGCTTACGAACGTGCGGTCGATGAATATGAACAGGCAAAATTAACACTCCAACAGGTCGAACTTGACTCCCTAAAAGATGAGTGGCATATCACCGTTGAAAAGACAAGCCTATATGAATCTGCCGATGGTCGGGAGTTATTCTCAATTACCTTGCGGAACAGTTCGTCTCCCGTCACGCTCGTTGAAAGCTCGAAAGTGCTGGGACGAGAGATTATCATCAGTGCACAGATTGACGACATCTTCGTCTCGATTAAAGAGCAGGAAAGTTATGGCGCAAGCGGAGCAACCATTACCGAACCCTACGAACAACGGATTGAAACACTCAAAGAGGGTGAGTCCGTCACGTTGGAGTTTGAATTGATAAAAGAGAACGTGCGAGATGTCGTCGTTGAGTTGAAATACTCAGATCGCATTGACGAGAAAAATATCCACCTCAAACAGGAGGATCCCTATATCTCTGTTGTATCCGCACGGCGCTATAAGGAAGGGGATCGGCGACGCTTGGAAGTCGTTGTCACCTATGGCGCTGTGAAAGGCGAAGCAGAAGAAATAGATACCAGTACCGCACAAGAAATCAATAATATCTATGTCTCCATTAAAGACGACACCGAATCCATCATCGGTTTTCCGTATGAATACCGTATTCCGACGTTGAAAGACGGGCAAGAAAAGACACTTGATTTTGAACTGCGCCGGAATGTTGATAGTCTTACGGTTAACCTTAAATACCTCGACACCGATCATCCCTATAACATCCATCTTGAAGAGGATACACGACACATCTCCATCCTGAGTGCGAAGAAATTTCGCGTCGACAACCAAATGATGGTAACAATCCAACTGAAAAACACGTCGACAACCGAGGCAATGCCGAGCGATGCGACGCCCGAAGAAATCGCCGCGGCGAATGAGATTCGCTCGATCTATGTTTCTTTACTCGACGTTACCGATGACACAAATATTGTTAAACCGTATGAAGAGAAGATCCCAGTGCTCGGCTACAACGAAACCGTGGAATTGACGTTCCAACTCCAGAAAGATGTCGAGAGTCTGAAGGTATCTATGAAGTATCCTGAACTTGCCGAACCCGATGCTCGATTGATTTATCTGCAAAAAGAATCCTTACTAGATGTCGTCAATGTCAGTTCGCTCCGCTTTTCGCAGGAAGGGAACTTGGGAAGTAGCGTCACTTACGACTTGACGCTCGATCGGTTGGCAGAAACAGAGAACACCTTCCAACTCCGAGTCATTAACCTCCTCAACCGACTCTCCTTTGAATTCCAAGACCCCGAGACGAAATCCCGACAATCTCAGGTAAAGTTCACGCAGGAACAATCCAAGCGGAATCTGTCGTTGATTGTCTATCTCCCGGAGGAGTTGGATGCCTCCTATCTCGACAGCACCCTTGAGTTCTACGTTGCTGTGCTTGATGAAGCAGAGGCAAATGAACTCGGTGGGGTCAACAACCGGTTGGACCTCTCTGCCGACAAGATTGCGAATATACAAGGCGGTGTTGAGCGGTTTGAACTGATTCCAAAGGGTGTGCCAGAAATCGAGGTGTTCGTGCCAAACGCCTTCCAGACCATCAAGATAGGCGAAGAGGTCAACATGACAGCGACACTGAAGAACATCGGCACCCGCGATCTCGTTGACATCCGTATGCTGGTCGATGTCAACACGGATTGGAAATATACCGTTATTCCCGAAGTTGTCAGCACATTGGAACGCAACGAGGAAACAGAGATCCAACTGACCTTGAGTCCACCTGCGGACATCGGTGTGGGAGAATATCAAGCGAAGTTGAACGCTGAAGTCACGGTCGATAACCGTAAGTTTGAGGCACGCGACCGCTCGATAACGGTGCAAGTGGAGTCTCAGACGCAGATGTCGGTGACGACGCTGTTGTTCGGTGCGTTGATCCTCCTGATGATTGGGATTGTTATCGTTACAATCCGTATCAGTCGGCGTTGAGGAATGGTTATCGGTACGGCACTTCGTGCCTTTCGGTTATCAGTTATCGGTAACAAGAGGGTGTTGTTAAACGAGAACCTCTTAACTGAAAACCGATAACTGACAACTGATAACTATTGAAAAAGGAATTTATAATGAACAAAGGATTGATAGTTTTCATAATCTGTTTACTTTTGAGTATTGTAGATGTTTCTGCCCAAGTACAACGGCTCGTCCCACTTCAGCCGGAACGCGCAATCGAACTCGCATTACAGAACAACGAGGCGGTGAAACAAGCGGAAAAAGTCGTGGAACGCACCAAGGCGAACCTCCGTGTATCTAAAGCCGTTTATCTGCCACAGATAGGACTCACCGGCGAATATCAACGCCAAAAAGATGGCGATATCGATGAAAGAGACTATCTCACCCGGGCACAGGCAAGTATGCTGCTTGCACAGTTCGGCGAAATTCCAGCGGGACTTGATGACGCACAAGAACAGGTGCGGAAAGCCGAGATTGAATACGAACACGCGAAAAAGCAGAGCGTTCACGATGTCCGCAATCTCTGGAACAATATCATCCTCACACAGGAAGAGATTCAGGAACGGCGTGCAATTGAAACCGAACTCAATAAAAAACTCAAAGGCACGCAAATTAAGCACGCAGAAAAACGGATACCTTTCCTCAGTCGACTCAATACCGAGCTTGAGTTGTCCGAACAACAACTCGCTATTAACGAACTTCAGCGACGGCTCGATGTCGACACTGCAGAACTTATTAGCCTCATCGGACTCGATCCACTCTCACAAGTTAGCCTTTCACAACCCTTGCCCGACGATGATATGACACTCGAAACTGCCGTTGAACTCGCACTTTCAAACAACCTGGACTTGCGAGACCTCACTGGCGATATCGTCCGTCAAGAACGTCTCGCCGCAGAGACGATCTGGAACCGATTTCCTGAACTCTCTGCCGAAGCACGTTATAAGGATCTCCACCTACTGCTGGAACAACACCAACCCAGTGCAGGTGCCAGGGGGCAAACATGGGACGCAAAGGCATTCTATGATCCGGTGATACTTGACCGTGAGCGAAACAGGTCAAGCATTTTTCAAACGAACCCGCGAACACAAGATGGCTGGGAACTGCGGTTCAACTTCAACATTCCGTTATACGATGGAAACAGGACGAAGAACCTTCGCTCCCGAGAACTCGCAGAACTTGAGCGGCTGCAGTTGGTGTACGTCGAAAAAACGAAGTCGATCCGTGTAGAGGTGCGACGCGACTATCGTGCCGTGGCGAATGCCAAAGAACGGATGGAGATCGAAGAAACACGCGTGCGGATTTTTGAGCAAAGGTTACGAACCATAGAACGCGTGCTTGATGAAGTCACGGTTGAGATACCCGGGTATCAAAATCTGACGTATAACGATGCGTTTCAAACACAAGCACAATTTACAGAAGCACAACGCGTCTTTTATCAGACGCGTCGAGATTATGCGAAAGCAAAGGAACAGCTCCGAGAAACAATGCAATGGATCGAATAGCAATCAGCAATCAGTAAAGAGACTTTTGTTAAACGATAACCTCACTGCTGACAACTACTAAACAAGGAGAAAACCATGCGAAGTGATTTAACAATACACCCTGAACGCAATGATTTCAATGAGGCGGAACTTGTCGCTCGCGTCCAGAACGGCGATACAGAAGCGTTTACCCCACTCATGTACAAATATCAAGAAAAAATTTATAATCTGATTTACCGCAAGGTTCGCGATCGCGAGACAGCGGAGGACCTCTGTCAAGAGGTATTCTTGAAGGCGTGGCAGGCACTACCGAACTTCAAGGGACAATCTGTATTTTACAGCTGGCTTTACCAGATTGCTGTCAATTGTAGTATTGATTTCCTCCGCAAACGAGATAAAGGAAAGGTTTTGGGATTCGAAGAATTACCCCAGAACGCAGACGATACACTTCAAATGACCGATCTACAACCTTCACCGTGTGAGGTACTTGAAAGGAAGGAACTCGGACACATCATCCGCAAAGCCATCCGTAAACTGCCGTCAGGTCAACGTAGCGTTATTTATCTGCGTCACTGGGAGGAACTCCCAATAAAAGAAATTGCCTTACGCTTGGGTAAATCGGAGAACACTGTTAAAACATACTTGCACTATGCCCGTCGAAAACTCCAAAATATGCTGCGCCCTTACCTACAAAACGAAACCCGAGCATGGTACAGGGAAACTTAAACCCATCCAAAAGACGGGAATTTGAGGTTAATTTTTACTTTGCCGAAAATAATGCAACCTTTTTTAATCCAAGCTGCGTCACTTAAATCAACAGGGTAAATTTTTAGGCAAATTACTACTTGCTAATTCGAGCGAGTTCAACTTTAAAGGAAAAAAAATGCGATTTCTAATGATTAACCTATTTCTCGTCTGTTTGTTTTTATTTGGCATCGGTTATCTCGCTTTCGGGGACGATGAAACTAAAACAACTTCTGAATCATACGCTTACTATGCAGGTGACGCATCTTGGGATGCGGAACTCGAAACATTTTATAAACTTATTAAGACAGACCCCGAGGCAGCGCGTCTCGAACTCCAAGGCGTTGCTAAAGCGTTGTTCAATGAACACCCGCTCACCGAAGAGTGGGTAGAGATCTTTTACAAAGTCTTCTACCAAATCAGCCTAAAGGAAACTGAACAAAAGGGAACTGAACCTCCTTGGAAACTCATCTCGGATCTCAAACGCCTATATGAACTGGGTCTCGAAATGCTCACTGATATGGACACAGAAAAGTATGCAAAGCAGATACAACTCCATCGAGATGCCCTCAAACACTATACAGAACTTGCTGAGATCGCCGAGACTGTTGATGATAAATCGTCTGGATCTGAAAAGGGTACCTCTGACACACAAGAGCAGACTTCGCAACCTACCTCAGAATTGTCTGATATGAATGCGGAAGACCAAATCCTGAGTCAGCATATGGAAAAATTTTATGAGTTGCTATCTACCGATCCAGAGGCTGCACGTCAGGAACTTGAAACTTATGCTGCCAAGTCATATCAGGGTCATCCTCTTACAGAAGAATGGGTAGAACTTATTTTTCGTATGGGTAGTGAAGGGGCAGCGACGGTTTCAGATATTTCCCGTTTTATGGAAATGAGTAAACAGATGCTCACTGACATAGATCCCGAAAAGTATGCCAAAGAAATTAAGGAATCAGCGGATAGTTTGGAGCAACTGAAATTAGTTGCCAAAATGTACGAACGCGATGGGAAGGCTGACGCTAAAATCCCATTTAACGTAAAACCAGCAGACAAGAAGAGTGAACAAAAAGGCACTTCAGAAATCTCCAAGGTCTCCCATACCGAAAAAATCGGCAAACCCGCAATGGATTTCCAAGCGGTAGACCTGAAAGGCAAAGAGATCTCATTGAAGAAATTTCGCGGACAAGTCGTGCTACTGGACTTCTGGGCAACATGGTGTGTCCCTTGTATAGCGGAAATGCCGCATCTCAAAGAGATTTACGATAAATACAAAGACCAGCAATTTGAGATTATCGGTATCAGTTTAGACCAGACACAGGTAGCACTTGATTCATATATTGAAGAACAGAATATTACCTGGCCACAATTCTTAGATAATGGCGGCACTGTCGCCAGGATATATAATGTCACAGGAATTCCAGCTACCTTTCTGATTGATGGAGAAGGCATCGTTCGCAAGGTTGAACTCCGCGGGAGTGCACTTGAGGACGCTGTCGGGGAACTGGTGCAGGAGAATCTGACAAAGCAGGTCGAATAATTCTTATTCCATTTCTAATTGAATACTTTTCAATATGCGTGTAGCATAAACTTTTAGTTTGTGCTACCGTTTTTCACTTTTTTGAAAAATAATGCAACCTTTCCATACCCACGTTACGTCAATTCAATCAACAGACGTAATAATTCGGGAGGCGGCGTGCAATGCAACAGAACGATGCTCAACTGATTCAACGGACATTACAGGGGGACCAAGACGCATTCAGTCCTTTGGTCAAGAAATATCAGAAGGGGGTTCACGCGCTTGCGTGGCGGAAGATCGGCGATTTTCACATCGCCCAAGAAATCACGCAGGACGCTTTTCTCAGGGCGTATCAAAAACTGGGGACCTTGAAGAACCCGAACGCGTTCGCAGGATGGCTTTACGTTATCGTAGCACACTTATGCCTTGATTGGATCCGAAAGAACCGCATACCGATGGACTCCCTCGATACGACCGATCCAAGTGAGGTGGATAAGGTATCATATTCTCAGTATGTAACAGACCAACGGAAATCTGAAGCCGATGAGACGCGCCGTGAAGTCGTCAAGGACCTGCTCAAAAAACTGCCGGAAAGTGAACGGACGGTGATGACGCTCCATTATCTCGGCGAGATGACGATTAAAGCCATTTCTGAGTTTCTCGGTGTCTCCCCAAATACCGTCAAGAGTCGTCTCAACCGCGCTCGCAACCGTTTACGGAAACAGGAAAACGTGATCCGAGAGAACCTCGGTAGTTTCCAACTCCCGAATCAATTGGCTGAAAACATCATGCGAGAAGTCTCGCGTATCACCCCTGTTGCCCCTGCTACGAGTAAACCGATGGTGCCTTGGGCGGCAGTGGGGGCAGCTGCGGTTTTGGTTATCCTGATGCTCGGTGTGAGTAGTCAATACCTCGCTAGATTTCAGAAGCCCTATAGTTTCGATGCCCTCTCTGAACCCACAGTTGAAATCGTTGACACGCCTATCGTCATTGATATTGTATCCAAGCCTGATATCCGAAGACGGTTTGGACGATCTGACGTTCCCAGCAAAAGCACTGGTGCCGGCACACAGATTTCTGAGACAAATTTAAAATCCAACGCCCAAGAGGATCAACGTAAGTTTGCTACGGCGCAGTGGACACAAGGGTACGGACCACCAGCAGGGCATTTCCGTGATATCTTCGCTACATCTGAAGGCACCCTCTATACCGTTTCCCAAACAGGCATGTACAAATTGACGGCAGGGGCACCCGCATGGACCCGCATCAACGCAAGTGTTCCGACGAGTACATCCCTGATGCCGATGGTAGAAAATCGTGGGGTTCTTTATATTGTGTCTGTTGATGAAATATTTGCTTCAATGGATAAGGGTGAGACTTGGAACGCGTTTTGCTCTCGACCCAAAGGGAACCCTGTTGGACTCGTTGTCATAGATGAAGCACGGGAGCCGCGCACACAAGCGGATATAACGATGTATCTCGCGCTGAGAGATGAAGGCGTATTCCGATCAACAAATAGCGGAACACACTGGCAATCTCTTAGCGATGGATTGACAGCGGAAAAAATTTCTGCCCTATCTGCTGTTGAAAAAACAGTGTTTGCTGGAACAGAGATCGGTCTCTATCGTCTTGATGCAGGTGTTTGGAAAAAATTGCCAGTTGATACATCAGGAGCCGTCTGTTCCTTAGCGGTGTCTGGGAAGAATCTTTATGTTGGAACAGGTTCCGATCTATTGGTGAAACTATCTCCACCCCGAGAAATCGGGGAAGTCGCAGGGCGTAACAGGTCACATTCAATCAAAATTCTCCACACAGCTGACTTGGGAGCGACCTGGACCGACATAACGCCCGAACACAAATATAGTTTTACGGGACCACCAGCGGGTATAACCGTTCTAACTACCGGCGATACACTCCTCGCATTGGGTTATGTTCAATCTCGTTCAACAGATGGTGGAAAAACCTGGTCAAAAATGGGATATAACCCGTATATGCAGGAGATGAGCAGCATTCCAATCGCGGCAGTGGACGAGACGACACTTTACACAGCTGGAGTGCGTGGCATTCATCGCACAACAGATGGCGGTGAGTCATGGCACCTATTTATGAACGGTGTACTGGGCACAAGGGTCATAGATTTGATCTCGTTCAACGACAGGTTGTACGCAAACAACAGCTATGAAGCCTTTCAGTCAACCGACTCGGGCGTGTCTTGGCAAAGTGTTCCTATGGTTGCTGATGTGGTTCCCTCCGAATCTGTCAAACAGAAGTCATTTCGTGTTAATACCACTAATTCCAATTATGGTTCAAAGTTCATGGTTTCTGACAACGTTTTCTATTTTGTTTTACCTTTAAGAGACACCTTACAAATTTTCCGTTTATCTACAGATAGCAATATGCTGATTCCGGTTCAAGGCATACCTACTTTTCAAGTGGAAGAAACGACGCGTTTAGACAGTGAACGCTACGATCCATATCCTGAAACTGCAACTGTTGCGATCAGTCGCAACGTCTTTTACGTGGAATACAAACGCAAACTTTTCAAGTGGCGACTTGGAGATTCAGAATGGATAAACACGGGATTAATAGATACCAGTGAAGCAATTAATGAGGGTTCCCACGCTGGCTTCAAAATAGCGGCTTCGAGAGAAAACATCTACGTCGGGAAGCGGGATGGGCGGCTGTTTCAGTCCTTTGATGAAGGTAGCAATTGGCGAGATGTTACACCGAATCTGCCACTTCGCTTCACTCGCTTCAAAGAGATCGTTTTTTTCGGCTCAACCGTTTACGTCGCAACCGACGAAGGTGTCTTGGTTTCAGACACAGGAGAACACTGGCGCGTGATAACCGATAAGGCAGATACACGTATTGTCATTAACCAATTCGCTATGAACGGTGCACAAGTTTATGGCATTGGTGATGCAGGCGTTTATCACTTGGATACCCGTGGACAATGGGAACAGATTTCTTCGGAAGTTCCAGAGGAAATTGTCGATGCCACCATCATCAACAATAAACTTTATGGTACTACCCAAGGGAACGGGATGTTTTATCTCTCGCTTGAGGAAGAAGTTCACAAAGGAGTGCCTTATAAATAGAACGCCGCAAAGTGTTTCAAAATAGGAAGATCTCTACGGGAGCAATTATGAAGAGTTTCTACACCACCGCACAAACCCGATCAAATTCCACTCAGAAGAGATTTTTGAACCAACCAGAGATCGATTTTTCACTTTAAAAAAAATAATGCAACCTTTTGACACCTAAGTTACGTCACTGCAATCAACAGACGTAATAATTTAGTTCGGGAGGCGGCATGCAATGCAACAGAGCGATGCGCAACTCATTCAGCGAGTATTACAAGGGGACCAGGACGCATTCAGTCTCTTGTTAGACAAATATCAGAAAGGGGTTCACGCGCTTGCGTGGCGAAAAATCGGTGATTTTCACATCGCCCAAGAAATTACGCAAGATGCGTTTCTCCAGGCATATCGAAAACTGGGGGACTTGAAGAACCCTAACGCGTTTGCGGGATGGCTTTACGTTATCGTGGCACACTTGTGCCTTGATTGGATCCGAAAGAACCGCATACCTATGGAATCCCTTGATACTGCCGATTCAAGTGAGGTGGACAGGGGATCATATTCTCAATACGTAGCGGAAAAACAGGAAGCCGAAGCCGATGAGACGCGCCGTGAAGTCGTCAAGGACCTGCTCAAAAAACTGCCGGAAAGTGAACGGACAGTGATGACACTTCATTACCTCGGCGAGATGACAATCAAAAGCGTCAGCGAGTTTCTCGGTGTCTCCCCAAATACCGTCAAGAGTCGACTCAGTCGCGCTCGTAATCGCTTACGGAAAGAGAAAGATGTACTCCAGCAGAATCTTGGCAGTTTCCAACTTCCGGCTCAATTGACAGAAAACATCATTCGGGAAATTGCCCGTCTGAGTCCCGTTCCTGTTCCTACGGGTAAGCCGGTAGGCCCCTTGGCACTTTCCGCTGTCTCAGCCGTCGTGCTTTTCCTACTGATCGGGGTTGGAACGCAGCATCTCTCCCGTTTTCAGAAGCCTTACAACCTCGATGCCACCTCGGAACCGACGGTTGAGATCATTGACGCGGTTTTTATTTACGATTCCCCTGCGAAACCCGCCGTTCGGACTCAGGCCGGAAGTTCGGCACTCCCCGGTAAAAGGTCTGGGGCAGGTCAGAAACCCGACGAATCCCTTGTTGCTACACTCCCCATTAACACAACAGAGGTCTCAACCCCGAAACCGCAATGGACCCAAACTGGGGGCCCCGAAGGTGGCGGCGTTCAGAACCTGTTCATAACATCTGACGGAGATGCTTACGTCGGAACAGGAACCGACCTCTATAGATTGACGGACGATAGAAGTCGGTGGAACCTTGTCAACGCCAAGATGCCCCCTAATGGATCCTGGCAAATAACAGAGCGGGACGATACCCTCTACGTTGTCTCCAATACAGAAATCCTCGCCTCAATGGACAGAGGCGAGACGTGGGATACACTCGGCACACGTCCAGAGGGTCAACTGATTGATCTCGTCATAACAGATGAGGCACCTGGGGCGCAAGCCAATATTGGAATGTACTTGGCGCTTGTTAATGGTGTATTCCGTTCCGTGGACGCTGGGAACTCATGGGTGTCCGTAAGCGGACAGTTGGTGAACAAAGAAATTCGCACCATCACTGCTATTGAGGATGTCGTGTTTGTTGGGACGGACTCTGGACTGTATCGCCTCAATTCGGAAGGCTGTATCTTATTATCGGTGGGTGAATCCCAGAATATCCGTGCAGTGGCGAGTGCCAAGCATCGACTCTATGTCGCCGTGGGGGAAGAGGCTATGAACCGAGGGGTCGGGTTCGGCCTGCCAGCGCGACTGATATCCGCGACATCCCTGGCACTCTATCGCTCAACAGATTTGGGAGATTCATGGCAGACATTAGACTTTATAAAAAGAAAAACAGCACCATCCTCCCAAGATGGACTGACGATTCATGTTGCTTCTGGAACTTCGGAATCCTGCCAAAAGGGTAAGGATAGATCCAAAGACTCAGCAACGAAAACGACTTCAGCCTTCAAAATGGTAGCAGTGGAAGAAAGCCTTTTCGCAATGGACGATAAAGGCAGTTATTACTCCAGTGACGCAGGTGAAAATTGGGTTACCTTGGATTCAAATATACCAGACATGGGAAATGTTTCCAGGCTTGTGTCTTTGAATACGAATACCTTCTATCGGAACGGAGCGTCTGGGATTTATCGTACAACCGATGCCGGCAAAACGTGGCATCCATTTAGCACGGGATTGGTAAATACAAGCGTGATGAATTTAGTTTCTGTGCGGAATGTGCTGTATGCCAATGTGGGGGGCGAACTTCTCGCCTCGTCCAACGGGGATGAGGTGTGGACGCCTGTCCCAAGCAGCCTCAATATCACGAATCTGGCGAAATCCAAAGATGTGCTCTATGCCAGAGGTATAGGAAACACCGAACATCGTGTTCAACTCTTGCGCTTATCTACCGAGGACAATCGGTTAATCCCTATTCCGGGAATGTCATTTTTAAGGAAAAACGCCTCTTTAGATGTGGAAGTTGCTGGAGATGACAGTAAAGCCGTGGAAGAGATTCGACAGCTGATGCGTGGACTTCTTGGAGGTTTCGCTGTCAGTAATAATACGTACTATATGGAATATGAACAGAGACTTTTCAGATGGAAACCCGGCGCGCCTGAGTGGGTTGATACCGGGCTCATAGATGAAGGTGAGCTCATTGATACGGCTGGCAGTTTTAACAATCCCAGTTTCATCGGTTTCAAAATCGCTGTTTCAGGGAGAACTGTCTACGTCGCTAAATTGGACGGACACCTCTTCCAGTCGTTTGATGAAGGAGATACGTGGAACGATGTTACGGGGGAACTTCCGTTTTCTTTTACACATTTCAAGGCAATAGAATTCGCTGGCTTCGCTATCTACGTGGCAACCGATAGAGGGGTTGCCTATTCAAGCGATGGCACGCACTGGCACGTTACATCCGACCCTGAAGGTGTGCCAATCGTTATAGACCAATTTGTGGTGAGCGGAACAACTCTGTATGGCGTAGCGGAACAACGCGTCTATGAATTAAAAGAAAATTCTGATAGATGGGAACAGATGACACCCGAGATTCCGAGTCCTGTTAGTGCTCTCGATGTTGAGGGGAACGTGCTTTATGTTGGTACCCATGGCAGTGGTGTGTTACGTTTTAAATTAGACGGCTAACGATCTTCGCTGGCGAGGTTTCTTAAGGGAAATCCGCAGAAATGCCCTATCAAAAACCCCAAGCAAAGCCCCCTATCAAAAACCCCAAGCAATCCACAGAGGAAACACCTCAGCAAAAACCCCAAGCAAAAAACCTCTCGCCTTTTACGGAAGATCAAACGGTTAAAAAATAAAATACAAAGGAGAAATTACCGTGTTAATGACATTGATTCAGAAAGAGATGATGCATCACATTTTAAGTGTTCGGTTTGTCGCGCTTCTGTTAATGTGCCTTTTGCTTATCCCACTCACCTTTTCTATCAGTTATCGCAGATATAGTCAGAACTTGACAGATTATCAAGAATCGGTGAACCGTTCACGAGCCGAAACAAAGGAAAATCCTCCGAATGCACAGAACCCAAACATAGAAGTTTCCAAACTTTTTCTCAAACCCACACCCCTGAGCGTCTTCGCAAACGGTTTAGAGGAAGTGCTACCGACCTATCTTGGAATGACGCGTAATGGCATTCGGACGGGCTCAACAGCACTTGCTCAAGCCCCTCTGGCGTATGTACTCGGAAATCTGGATTTCCTGTTTATTGTGGGGACGGTTTTCAGTCTCCTGGCACTTCTGTTCACATTTGATGCTGTTGCTGGAGAGAGAGAAGCAGGTACACTTCGGATAAACCTATCAAATTCCCTTCCCCGAGATGTGTTTTTATGGAGCAAACTGATCGGTGGATATGTTGTGTTTGTCGTTCCATTTCTGGTGTCTTTCCTCTTGGGATTACTCATACTCGTCGGGCAGGGATTTCCTTTAGGTGAGTTCGGGGTTGCGGCACCCGTCTTCGGTCTCACGCTTGTCTCGTTACTTTATATCGCGGTATTTTTTACGATGGGTGTGCTCATCTCAACATACTTGGATAACGCTAAAACCGCACTCATTGTTGCTTTCACATTCTGGGTGCTCGCTGTGCTCATCGCGCCCCGCGGCGCGTTTGTAATTGCTAAATTGGTCGCACCGACCCGAACGCAGCAGGCGGTTTATATGGAAAAAACAGCAATTCGTAATAACTTGGCGAAAGAGAAACAAGAGAGGTTGACTAAAAAAATACTTGAAACTTTTGGGACAAAGTTGGCGATAACCCCAGAGACACAAAAAACATTGGATGAGATCAGGAAACCGATTAACGAGGAATTTCGACTGAAGTTCCAGAATCAGGCAAACAAGATTGACAAGGAATACCAGCGCGAAAAGGATCGTCAAGAGCACATTGGAGAAATGCTCTCTCGGCTCGTGCCAACGTCCTCTCTCATCTATTCTGCAATAAACTTAACGCAAACGGGTAAGTTAAAAAGGGACCTCTACTTTCAAACGGGTGAGAGATACTACAAGCAACTTGATGATTCATATTTCAGTGAAATTTCAGACGACGCGATGGCACAGGTCCAACAAATAATGGATCGACAGATGAATAATCTTTCTGAATCAGAAGAAATCCCACCGTCTCCAATCCTGACAGAACCTGATTTATCGGAAACGATGCGTCGCTCTGTAGTAGATGTATTCTTACTTGGTTTTTTCGCTTTAGCGTTTACGGTGGTGGCGTTCCTGAAGTTCTTTCGTTCTGATGTTTGATGTGTCGGAGTTCCCTCCTACAGGGTTCGTGAAATAGGGCGTGTCGTTTTCCAAAATGTAAACTTATTTTTTGAAACTACTATATTTTATGGAACCTTCATATAGTTTGTGCTACAATGCCCGTTTATAGAACTCACGTTATTGTGAGGAAGCAAATGAGGTATCACCGTAAATGCTTTCCGATAATTCTCACACCCCTAACACAGAATCCGAATCGCGTCCATCGGCAATGAAAACGCTACGCCGTTTTTGTTTCGTCGCGTGGCACGTCAGTCCGTTCGGTGCAATCGCACAGGCACTCATCGCACTCATATACGGGGGCATCCCTATCGGAACCCTGTGGGCGAGTCGAGGACTCGTGAATCTCATCGTCGCGATTCTTGCCGACGAAGCAGAAGCCAATCTACAGACCGCTGCACCTTGGGTGATTGCCTTGGTCCTCCTGGCGATTCTCAGAAATGTAACAGGTACGTATGATAGCTACCTCCGGTGGAAGATGCAGAACTTCATTAGACTGCACCAACAGCGCGCTTTGATTGAAGCAGTAACGCACATCGACTTTGACGTTTTCGATCAACCACAGACCTACGATTTGATACAACGGGCACGACAGGCGCTGGATCATCGGCTCACCAATCTCCTGCGATTTCTAACCGAGATCGGACAACTCTGTATAACACTCGTCGGATACGGGGTCCTCCTCTGGATCGCAGATCCGCTGCTTGTGCTTGTGGTTGTCTTGCCCGCGATTCCGTCGGCGTGGCTGAAAATTAAGACTGCCCGAAGCGGATACATCCACGACTATGATGCCACACCCGTTCGCCGTATGATGGCGTATATGTTGAGTTTATTGCTCGGTTCATCATCTGGACAGGAGGTCCGACTCTATGGACTTTTCAGTCCGATTTTCGGACGCTGGCGAACGAACCATCAAAAGTGGCGGGAAGAATCGCTTGCGAAGGTCTGGCTCCAAGCAAAAGGCTCTATCGGCACAACGCTTGCTGAAGTTATTGCCTATTCAGTCGCTATTTTCATACTTGCGGAGCGGATCGTAAATGGGGAACTCACGCTTGGAGATTATGTCGTTCTCATCGGTGCCGCTGGGACGTTTCAAGCGAATCTTGAGAGTCTACTGGGTGCTATACAGGATGTCTTTGAAGATCTGCCGTTGCTTCAAGATTTACACTTTTTCTTAGAACGGGCGAAAAAGGATCAGAGCCAAGCAGGAACACAGCGATTTCCACAACCCCTACAAGACGGATTAGAGGTCCGAAATCTCCGCTTCCGGTACCCGGAGGCAACCGAGGACGTGCTACAAGACATAAACTTTCAGGTGCGTCCCGGAGAGGTCATCAGCATCGTCGGGGTCAATGGTGCGGGGAAGTCAACGCTCATAAAATTGCTGCTCGGTCTCTATCAACCCGATGATGGAACGATCTGCTATGACGGTATGAACGTGAAGTCAATTGAACCCGAACAGATCGCACTTAACTGTGCATCCGTTTTTCAGGATTTTGCGCGGTTCCGTCGCCCCGTGCGCGAGGAGTTGGTGCCAGGTCCATCGAACTACCATATTGATGACGAAAGACTTTGGCAGGTTATCAATGCAGTCGGGCTCCAAGAGCGTTTCCAAACCCTTCCCCGCGGCTTGGATACATTTTTAGATCCGTCGCTCGGTGAGGAAGGCGAAGGTGCAGAGTTGTCCGGGGGTGAATGGCAAAAGGTCGCACTCGCACGGGCTTTGGTTCGAAATCCGCAAGTCCTTGTGCTTGACGAACCGACCGCAGCCTTGGACCCACAAGCCGAGGTTGAACTTTATCAACAGTTTGTTGAACTCGCATCAGGGCGGATGACGTTCCTGATTTCACACCGAATTGGATCCGCCCGTCTCGCAGACCGTATTTTGGTATTAGACGCTGGTCGTATCGTTGAAGATGGCACACATGAGGCACTCCTCGCCAACAATGGACGTTACGCCCAATTTTTCAGAGCACAGGCACGCTGGTATCAGTAGAAACTGCTCATAAGAATCAAAACCATCTGTTTCGACCGAACCGCAAGGAATAATTAAAAAATGCAAACGCTAAAAGAAAGTATCGTCGCTTATGCCCGAACGTTGGTTGTTATTTGGCAGAGCGGTTGGCTCGCTGTCTTGGGCATGTTCCTGCTCACCTTATTGCCCGGCGTTGTGCCTGCCTGTCAGTTTTTCGTGACAGAACGCTTGGTCAATGCGATCACCGATGCGATCGGCGATGCAAACTGGTGGCAGACGGTTTTACCGTGGCTCATCGGATTGCTGGGTTTACGGATTCTTAGCACGGGGACGGATCTACTGCGAGAACCGCTGTATACCCACTTGGGTGAAAACATTGAAATCTGGATTAACGACGGTATCGCTCGGAAAGTCGATACAACAGAACTCATCGAAATACAGACTGCAGAATTTCAAGATTCACTTGAACGGGCACGCGCTGTCTCCGGACTCGCGCTCCAGAATATCCTCTGGTATCTCGTTGATAGCCTTCAACAACTCATCAGTGTTGTTACACTCGGCATTGTACTCTGGCGGTATCATCCATTGTTGGCTGTGCTACCCGCATTGACGGGGATAGCCTCTTGGTGGAGTGACACGCGTTTTTCGGCGGATCTTTACGATTTTGACGTAGAGCAGACCGCCCAACGGCGCGAACGGGATGCGTTAGAAGGAACCTTGACGGATCGCGGAACAGGCAAAGAGGTTCGGTTATACCAAACCCAAAACGCATGGATAGAACGTTGGCATCAATTAGGACAATCGCTCATAGACGGACAAATGGGGATACGACGACGGAAATTCTCAGTCTGTCTCACGCTCGATACCACACGCGGGTTGTTATACGCCGGTTCGCTTATCCTTTTGCTGTTAGAGGTCTTTCGTGGCGAGTTGACCGTCGGCACATATATTGCTGCTGCCGCCGCCTTGGTCCAATTAGACGGCATCTGGGATGCTGTCGCCTTTCAATTTCAGATGATCGTTGAACAGATGCGTCCACTGTTTGGGGATCTCTATCGGTTTCTTGACCAACAACCCGATTCCCGATCCCCTGACACAGCCGATACAGAATTAAATGAATTCGACGGAAACAGGACGGTTCAAGATATTGCAGTAGAAGACATCTCATATTTTTATCCAAATTCGCAAGAACCAGCGTTAACTGATATAACACTCACATTCAAAAAAGGCGAACGTGTCGCAATTGTGGGTCCCAATGGTGCGGGAAAAACCACACTGGCACGTGTATTGTTGGGACTCTATCGTCCACACGCAGGCACCCTCTGTGTCGGAGAGATACCGTTGACCGAAGAGAACCGTCGGGCATGGTTAACACAGTGCAGTGCTGTGTTTCAGGACTTTACCCAATACCACCTCACCGCACGCGAGAACATCATCTTTGGTGACCTTGAACACCCTGAACGTATGGAAACCGCATCCGTCGCTGGTGGTGCCGCTTCAGTGGTTGATGGACTCACAGACGGTTACGAGACGATCCTCGGTCCCACCTTCGGTGGACGCGACCTCTCCGGTGGTGAATGGCAACGACTCGCAACGGCTCGGAGTTTTATGCGGGAAACGCCGTGGTTAGTCGTTCTCGATGAGCCCACCGCCGCACTTGATCCGCTCGCTGAACAAGCCGTCTACGAACGATTTATTGAACGCAGTGCCGGACGCACATCTGTGCTAATTTCACACCGTCTCTCGTCTGTCCGCACCTGTGACCGGATCCTCGTCCTTGATAACGGTAGCATCGTTGAAGACGGCGACCACGAGACGCTACTGGCAAAAGATGGGCTTTATGCCCAGTTCTTCAAAGCACAGGCACAATGGTACGTTTGAATTCTACACAGATACCGCCCCTACGGGGCTGAAGAGGCGATTGAGAGCCCACACGGTTTCTGGGAGCAATCTACATACTAAATGACCCTGATGGTTTAAAGACTCACTTATACGAGAACAACTCACAATATCCATCCAGTATTTTCACTTTACACGCAGGGCGGGGAGGACAAAGCATTGCAACTTTACGAAGGTATCTCAACGGGACTCTCCGCTATTTTGCAAGAAAAAATGCGTTCAGTACTCACAATGCTCGGTATCATCATTGGGGTTGCCGCTGTACTCGCAATGCTTGCCGTCGGTGACGGCGCGAAGGCTATCGTCACCCAAGAATTTGAAAAGTATGGCAGTCATTTTACTATCTCGCGGAATCCGTGGATATGGCGCGGCGATCGTGTGTTTCCAAATCGTAGTAGCGAGCATTTGAAGTATGAAGACGCCTTAGCAATTGAAGCCGAATGTCCGACTGTTGAATCTGTGATACCGGTTGTTACCGATGAAGTGCTCGTGCAGGCTGAAGATGGTGCGACAAAATGGACGGAATATGACGCCGTCAACTCTTACTACCCTACTGGGATGAACTGGCAAATTCAGCAGGGACGTTTCTTTTCCAAGGATGAGTTCAATAACCGAAAAAAAGTCTGTGTTCTCGGTTTAGAAGTCGCAACGGAACTCTTTGGAGATCAGAATCCGATTGACAAAGAAATCAAACTATCACTTCAAGGTGGAAGACCTGACCGTTTCCGTATCTTAGGCGTTATGACTGAACGCGGAACGAGCCTGCAATACGGATTTAGTTGGGACGATCTTGTGTTCATCCCTCTGACAACCGCGCAAGATAGATTTAAAGGAACACACTATGTCAATTATCTCAATATCAGAGCGACAGATACTGATTCCATCGGACAAGCTACTGAGGAAGTCAAGTCCGTTTTAAGAAAACGACATCGGAATCAAGACAATTTTTTCGATATTAGTTTTCACACCACCGCTGTAAAGGAACTTGACAACATCAGTCGTATTCTCACAATCATGCTCAGCAGTATCGCAGGCTTCTCACTGTTTGTCGGGAGTGTCGGAATTATGAATATGATGCTGGTTTCTGTCAACCAACGCACACGGGAAATTGGACTTCGCCGCGCCATCGGCGCGAAACGCAGAGATATTTTTTTGCAGTTTTTGATTGAAGCGGTTGTGATGTGCAGTGTCGGCGGCTTGTTGGGAATTATCCTTGGCATCGGTACAGGCTACCTTTGTTCATATATTGCCGTCAAAGTCGTTCAGGTAATTCCACACTGGCCCGTCGTCATCTCTCTGCACTGGATGACAGTCTCCGTCAGCATCTCCGCTGGCATCGGTATTCTGTTTGGGCTCTATCCTGCAATCCGCGCCTCGCACATCTCCCCAATCGAGGCATTAAGAACGGAATAATACCAAATCAAACAGTTCTCGGTTCGGATTTTCTCCGAAAATCCTTTCAGTAGTCAGTTATCGGTCACAAGAGGTTTCTTTTAATCAGCACTTCCTATTACTGACGACTGACAACCGATAATTGACGTCTACCGAAAAATAATGCAACTTCTTAGAACCTAAAATCCGTCACTTAAGTTAAAACACAGTACGATTCTGGCGGAGGCTTGTGATGGAACCCAAAGACGCTGAACTCATTTCACAGATATTACAAGGCGATCAGAATGCATTCGGCATCTTAGTCGAAAAGTATCAAAAAGGGGTTCACGCGCTGGTGTGGCGGAAAATCGGTGATTTTCACATTGCACAGGAAATTACACAGGACGCGTTTTTTAAAGCATACCAACAACTCGGAAAACTCAAAAACCACAATCTGTTTTCTGGGTGGCTTTATGTGATCGCGGCAAATCTGTGTTCTGACTGGTTCCGAAAGAACCCTCCACCGGAACAATCTTTAGAAGTGACTGAGATGAGCGAGGTGAATCAAGTGTCATACTCTCAATACGTAGCAGAAAAACAGGCCGCTGAAGCTGACGAGACACGTCGAGAAGTCGTCAAGAAGCTGCTCCAAAAACTGCCAGAAAGCGAGCGTACAGTGATGACGCTTTACTATCTCGGTGAGATGACGATCAAAGCCATTTCCGAGTTTCTCGGGGTTTCTCCGAACACCATCAAAAGTCGCCTGAGTCGGGCACGCGATCGTCTCAAGAAGGAGGAAGACATGATTCGACAAAACCTCGGCAGTTTCCAACTGCCTGCGAACCTAACACAAGACATTATGAATGAGATCTCACGTATCGCGCCAGCCGCACCTGCTGCGAATAAACCTGTGGTGCCGTGGGTGCTCTCTGCCGCCTCTGCTGTTCTTATTTTTTTGCTGATGGGGGCTGGCACACAATACCTCTCCCGTTTTCAGAGACCTTACGACCTAAACGCCACATCAGAACGAACCGTTGAACTCATTGAGGCGGTCCTCGTTTTAGATTCTCCGGCGAAACCCGCAGTGCGGAATCAGGTGGGAACATCGGCACTCCCGGGTAAGAATCCCGGTGCCGGTCAGCGCCCTGATGCTCGACTCTTCGCCGCCGCACTTGTCGATGAAACCGAAGTTTCAACGCCTAAATCGCAGTGGATACAAACAAAGGGGCCTGAGGGAGGTATGGTCAGCACCCTCTTCGCCGCAACTGGCGGGGATATTTATGCAGGCACCTCCACTAACCTTTACAAACTGTCAGATGATAAACAGGCGTGGAAACTCGTCCACGCCGGAAGTTCTACATCACTCAGCCTGCAAGATTACATAATGGGCGGCACACAACAAATGGCAGATCGGGACGATACACTCTACGTGGTTACCGATACGGAGATGTTGATTTCTACAGATCATGGTGAAACTTGGAATGCGATAGGGGCGCACCCAAAAGGGCAGCCGGTCGGTATCGTCATAACGGATGGAGTGCCTGGGACAGAATCCGACGTGACGCTGAACCTTGCTCTCGTTGAAGGGGTATTTCGTTCCGTGGACGCTGGCAAATCGTGGATACCGCTGGACGATGGAAACTTGACGGAGCGGAAAATTCGTGCAATTGCCGCTGTTGAAAATACCTTGTTTGTCGGGACCGATGACGGACTCTACCGCCGCAATATGGATACATGGGAAAAATTGTCCATTCGTCCAGCAGAAATGTCCGAAAATCAACTTGCTATCCATGCTTTAGCCGTCGATGAATACCGTCTCTATGTTGCCACGGGGGACGAATTGACAAATCAGAATCAGAGAGGGAGGCTACTTAAATCTTCGATGACCGGGAATTCTGAGTGGTCCCTTTACCGCTCGACCGATCAAGGTGATACGTGGTATTCCATAGATCCAAGAAAAAGACAGGAGGGTGAGGCAGAAAAGCAGCGGCAGAATCTCTTTAATTTTGATATGGGTTCCCCATTCCCTGGTGCAGAATCAACAGAAATCTATATGCCGAGTGTCAAGGTCTTCGCGAGGCAAGGAAGAGTTATGGTCGTAGATGCGTTTTGGGAACTTTTCTACTCCATGAATACCGGGGAAACCTGGGCTTCCTTAGATACAGAGCATAATTCAGGTTACAATATCCCGCCGTCTATGCTGATGCTGGACGCTAACACTTTCTACAGAGGTGGACCCTCTGGAATTCAATACACAACCGATGGTGGCAAATCGTGGCATCCATTGAATACAGGGTTCGTGGACGTTACCGTTAGGACTTTAATCGCTGTTAAGGGTAAACTCTACGCAAATGATCAAGCGAATGGGTTCGTCACCTCAACGGACGGTGGTGAATCGTGGACACCGCTTCCCGGTGGTATTGACCAGGGGGTCTTTATTGAGGCATTTGACGATGCCCTCTATGTAAAGAGAGGGAATCAAATGAATTCCCCTTCACCCCTCTGTCGCCTATCCACCGAGGACCATAGCATAGCGTTTATAGACGACATGCCCGCTTTTGGAAGAACTGATTCACAGAACACAGGCGATGAAATCGGCAAGATTCTGACGGAAACACTTAACAAGCAGGGCGTGCTAAACCTTGAGGAGGGCGCGCCACCAAACCCGGAGGAACTCAATGGAATCCTCAATGAGGCTCTAAAAGATGTTGATCTTGAGGCGTTAAATGAGACCCTCAATCAGGCTTTCCAAGAAGGAGCCTCAGCGGGTATGATGGCGTTTATTGGAAGTTTCGCCGTTAGCGGTGATACCTACTATGTCGAATACATGCAGAAACTTTTCAGATGGAAACTTGGCATGCCTGAATGGCACGACACTGGGTTAATCGATGAAACGGAACCCCCGTCTTTTTTCAGTACTTTCGATTATTCTACCATGAATGTTTCTGAGAGTCTGGATCTCTTTGAGGGTTTCAAACTCGCAGTGTCCGGTAAAACTGTTTACGTTGGCAAACGGGATGGACACCTCTTTCAATCGTTTGATGAAGGCGATACTTGGAACGATGTAACAGAGAATCTTCCGTTTCCTGTTACATCCTTTAAGGCCATAGCCTTCGCTGGGTCAACTGTTTACGTAGCCACTGACAAAGGCGTAGCCTCTTCAAGTGACGGCGTTCAGTGGCGCGCGGCAATCGATGCTGAAGGGAATCCCCTCATCATCGCCCGATTAGCAGTAGAAGGAGTCACAGTCTATGGACACGCCGAGCAATACGTGTATAGGTTGGAAAAGGATTCCAATATGTGGAAACAGGCAACACCCGAAATCCCAAGCGATATTACCGCTCTGGTTGTTGATGGGAACACGCTTTACGTCGGCACCGTGAACCGTGGTGTCCTACGCTTCACGCTTGATGAATAAAGTCGAAAAAGGTTTAATATCTGCGTTGTAACGCTCAAATGGTCAGTTGAAGTTGCAGCAAAATGAAAAAGTAGGTGGAGGGTTTTTCAGCGAACAGAGTCCCTCCACCATCGCCAACAGGGTTCTGACTTCGCTCTCTACTGTATGGATAATTTTAAAATCTACCATAGCTTTTTAAAGTATGGAGGAAGATTAAGATGCGTCAGTTAAAGTGGTTATTTATCTGTTTGTCAGTTTTATTAGCTATATCGCTCGTTTTTAAGTTTGGGTGTACGACCGAAGAATACGGTAAAACAGGGTTTGACATCGTATTGGCAGTTACTGGCATGACACGAGTTACTTCTGTTTTCAGCGTTATAAACTCATTGCAAAAGATTGATGCCTTGGTTATTGATGATGCGACTTACAAAGTTATAGGAGCCACACTGCCGTTTGGTAGAGTGAAAAATGAATCTCCAGTTACAATAAAGTACCCTCATCATACTGAAAAGGTTAAGGATGAAACGACCGAGATAGTTTTGGAAAATAAAATAGGCTGGAATCTGAAGCCTAATGAACCGAAGTACTTTATTATTCAGGTAGGGGCACTCGCTGAGGTGGATCCCACTAATGGTGTGAATGAAGTAATCTCAGAGCGTGTAAAAGTAGCTTTAATAGAAGCCGTCGAAAAAGTGGGGTTTGAAGCGCGTGTGGAGAGCATAGAAGCACGCGAGGCAACTTCTATGAAGCGTTACACATTCGGATCCAATTAGCATCCAAGAAATGAATGTTCCGACAATACCAAGGAGATACAGATGCGATACGTAATTTTTTCACTCTTACTCGGACTACTTGTAGGACTCTCTGGATGCAGCGAGAGCGAGAATGGGCACGTCCATGATTCTAACGAGGAGACCTCCCTTGTTACACTCACTCCAGAAGGAAAGAAGATTCTTGATGAAGAACTCCCACCGCAAGAACTTGCATCCATAGAACGTTTTTTCGATCTTCCAATAGAGGAACGAAACGAGAAAGCCGCCGAACTGACGAACACGTATATTCAACTGAAGGACAAAGATTTTAAAGCGGCAGTGATCGCGCTGAAAAAAGCCGCCTATATCGTTGCCAAGGGGCCCAACCCGCTTTTACAAGAATGGGTGGAAATCGGGACGCGTATCATCGGGGTGAAAGAAGGACTGCTTGTTGATCTATTGAGGTCTGGCGAAATAGAGCTTGAAATCGCACAGAATAATAACGAAGATGAAGCATATATAGCGGAACTTAAAGTACAACATAAAGAAGTGCAAGCAGCGATTGACCATCTGAAATCCCAAGGTGTAGATCCAAATGTCTTCAAAGTTGAATTTCAGCCACCTGATGAACTCGACGAATAAAACCATTTTTTATTTTTTTACACTTAAAGGAGGTCCCCATGCGATTGACCACCATTGCAATTCTAATACTTGGTACACTTCTGATATTTCCCGGGTGCCACAATCAAGACGATGAGGCTACCCTTATAACACCCGCGCCTATCCCGATAGAAGAGGTTGCCACGGCTGAAGGACATTCGCGCCGCTTGAGCTGGGAAGACCGGGGTAAGAAAGCGGAAGAATATTTTTTAAAGTTTCTTAGACTCAAGCACGAAGAACCCGATAAAGCAGACGAAGCATTCCGAGAAGGCGCTGACTTGCTCTTCAGCCAACACCCGCTCGTTCCAAAATGGGCAGAACTGATGATCCGCTTTGATAAAGCGGGGAAAGCACTGTTGCCTGAGATGATTCAACTGGCGGAAATAGAACTTCAGATGGTTGAGGAAGATCCGGTGCCGAATAGAGAATATCTCCGACATCTAAAAAGTGAGCTGGCTGAATGGAACCAACGGATCCAAAACCTCCAGAATATAGGGGAAGATCCCGATAAACACGAAATTGAGTTTCGTTTCCAGGAGATGTAAATAAAGTTTCTGTAATCCTGCAAATCCTAAAATCCTGGAAATCCTGATTCTGACAATTTCCTGGCATATTACTGAATTAAATTCTTATAGTAAAGCCTATAATTAAATGAACACCAATGGAGAACCGGGCGAGGTTACAAACCTCGCCAGCGACAATGAGGTGTTTTGTGTTTTAGAGAGCGCCCACTTATTTTTGGGCTTTACTATAATCTTTATCCAAGCCCGCCTTTTCCACTCTGTAAACGCGCTTTGCAAACCCATCGTTAAATCTTTTATACGAAATTTGACAACGAGACCTTAAGTTATTATAATAGCCTTTGCAACCTCCGAAAACCCCAAATAAATATGAAATACATATTATATATCATAGCTTTTCTAATGCTTACTGTATGCGCGCAAACGTTTGCTGAAACACCAGATGGCACAATTCCTTTCGATTGCCCCGATATACCAAATCCCAAGTTTCAATTCCACTTCACCCGTGAGCTTATCGCACTCGCCGTTACGACAACCCCCTTCAATACACTGGACGATCTTTACATCCAAATCTACAATGCTGAAGCAGGTGTTTATGAGAAACTCGCGCAATATTACAGCGAGAACTTGAAAGCGAAACATTGGCACAACCTCCAAGAAGATGACACGGTTCGACTCTATGTACTGAACGGAACCGATATGCCAGAGACTAGTGAGGATGACACCTTCACGGGCATCTTTGCGGTCATAAAAGGCGATGCGGAAATTTATCTGCTAAACATTGTTGGCAGCATCCGTTTAGAACAGATAGGTCAACTCTTCGCGAATCTCGGTAAGCTCGGCATTGAGATCCCTGAATTGAAATCGCTTCCGGCGTTGGAGATTGATAAGCGATCTTTATCCTCACCGACAGGATTCCGACTTGCCGATGGTTCCCCAATCTATGAAGTTCAGATTCGGGGCAATCATAAAATTGAGACAGCAGAGATTCTCGAAAAACTTGAAGCAAGTGATGAAGATATTGAAAAAGCCGTGGGAACGCTGCGAAGAAAAATGGATTACAGGTTAGAAACAGTAGAAACATCAATTAAAGAGAAAGATGGCAAGCATATTGCGGTCATTACTGTGAAGGAGCGTCCTTCGCAGTCTGCCGGCTTTGGCGGTGGGGGACCTATTATTAAGTTTAACCGTGTCACAGGCTGGGAACTCGGTGCTGAGCTCGAAAATAGGTTTGGGGGTGCGCGTCTCTCAGATGGGACTTACGCTTCGAAACTTTTTGGATATGTAGGCTACGGATTTGGGAATCGGCTCGTCAATTACGAGATAGGCGGAAACACAATGCCTTTTTTGGAATATACACGCCGATCGGGAACAACCACTCTTGGAGAGAAGTTCGACAAATGGTATCTCGGATTCGGAATGAATGCTAAAGTCTATCGTATCACGGACATTGCTGCGCCGATCCTCACGGACATCACTACACCGATTCTTGCTATCGCTGATTACGATTCACCTTTTGAGCTGCTGTATAGCCTTTTTGGTGGGACGGATCTCCATAATTATTATTCGAGGCGGGGATTTGAATTTGGCTTTCAATGGGAAAAGTTACCACAACCAGAATATCGCTCCACCTCGACGCATTTAGTTGTGTTAAAGTTTCTTACTGAAAATCACAAGAGTCTCAAAAAAAGCACGGATTGGCATCTCTTCAATTGGCGTTCAACGTCAAAAACGCGGGAAAACCCCGCGATAACTTCTGGTCGGATGCGGAGCGTCCTCTTCACATACGATCTTAACCTCCGCCAAGGTTCCCTTGGTGCCGGTCCCCTCGGTTGGCATAACACCTTCTTTCTTGAACATAGCAGGACCGCCTTCGGTTCGGATTTCGATTTTACGCGCTATCAACTCCACCTCCGCTATGCACGTGCCCTCGGTAAACATGAAATACGGACACGCGCGGTCGGCAGTTTTTCAACCGCATCCCTACCGATTCAACGCCGATTTACCATCGGGGGTCCAGGGGTATTGAACGGTTACCCGCTCTACGCTTTTGCGGGGGATCGTGGCTACCTCTTCAACATCGAATATTTCTTCCATTTACCGGAACTGTTTACCTGGAGAAACATGCAATTTGATTTTTTTAATCTCTTTCTGGTGTTCTTTCTTGATGCGGGTCAAACATGGAACATAGATGACGAAACATCCACACTTGTGCCGAAGAGCGACGCTGGCATCGGTTTCCAAATAGGTGAACGCGACTCCTTTTTGCGCTTTAATGTTGCACAGGCTTTTGAATCGGAACAAGATGTGCAATTCAACCTTCTCTGGTTTTATAGTTTTTAATCAGCGTAACAAAGGACTACAAAATGCACCGACACACAAATCGTGTTTTTTTACTATCTTTTGGAGTCCATCTTGTATCAATATTGACAATATCGTCTATTTTTGGAGGTCATTTCGCTTCAGCAGCTGTAGTTGAGAGATCAGAGACCGATGTATTTACCTTCGTCCGTTTGAAATATAGGAGCTCCTGGGGACATCGCAGTCAATGGAATAACGATTGGCCCGCTTCAGACCGGAATTTTATCCTGCAGCTCCGCGAGCAGACCAATATCTCGGTTAATTCAAAGGAAAAGATAGTTGATATCGGTTCTGCGGAACTCTTTCAATATCCGTTTGCATATATGGTAAATGTCAGTCGTTTGAAATTCACCGACGCGGAGGCGAGAAACCTACGGAAATACCTACTACGCGGCGGTTTTATTGTTGTCGACGATTTTCATGGAAAACAGGCCTGGAAACGGTTTAATAAACAGCTGAAGAAAATTTTCCCAGATCGTGAACTTGAGGACATTCCGATCTCGCATCCGATTTTTCATAGTTTCTACCAAATCAATGAATTGATGCAAATGCCCGGAGCAAGTGCAGCACGCAAAGGAAGAACTTACGAAAAAGGAAGCAGTGGTGGACGTCACGTGCGATGCCTCGGAATCTATGATGACAACCGCAGGCTGATAATGATGATTAACTTCAATACAGACTGGGGAGACGCATGGGAACACGCTGCGGATTCATTTTATCCGCACGAGTTATCAGATATGGCATTCAAAATGGGGATTAACGCCGTTATCTATTCGCTCACGCACTAAATACAGTGAGTTTCATAGGGGCGTTTTTGAAAAAATGCAACCTTTGGATAGCTAAGTGTCGTCACCCCAATCATAGGATGTTAAATTTTTTAGCGAAGTCGCGATAAAAATGTTTATGATCTGAGACACTTAAATAAAAAATTGCAACTTTTTGGGGACTCGTTTGTAGTAATGCAAAGGATATATTTGTAGGAGGGTTCTCTGAATCCCGACGCTTTTGTGAACACGCCGGTTCCAAATATATAAGGAATACCAAAATGCGCAGACACACAAATCGAGCTTTATTGATATCCTTCGCACTCCATGTCGTGGCGATGTTAGCGATATCACCATTTCTTGTGAATCATTTCACTATAGAGAAAGAGAGTATATCGGCTGAGATATTGGAACCAGAGTCTGAGAAACCTGTAAGACGACGGGTTTTACCCGCGCGTTCGCTTGTAGTGCCACAAGTGAACGAGAGCGAATCATCGCCCACTTCTCCGGCTTCACCGACGTATGCCTCAGAGGTGAGTGTCCCGAAGGCACCCGTCCACGCCGATGTACTCCCTGATATCGTTACACACGCTGATGTTCCGCAATCAGATGCGCCAAGCCCTGTGTCCAACGCCAGTTTTGGCACAGATGGTATGCTTGCAGGTCCCGTTGTTGCCGAGGGACAACGAGGCATCGGGGTTGGTGGACTCGGACACGGCGGATATGGGAACGGAAAACACTTCGGCCACGGAACAGGCGTATCGGAGGTCGGGCTCGAAACGCTTGATACTGTAGCAGGACTCGGTATTTTCGACACAGGCGTGATGCCCGGACACGGATTAATCGGACAGGTCTATGTTCCCGGTATCACAATTGAGCGGATGCCGGATTTCGGGGATTTGACACCGATCCACACCTTTATTACGGCGAATTTAGATGTCCCTATAAGAGAATATACCAAAGGGTTTCCTGCGCCAGAGATGGGGACTGTTGTTGAGAATTTTGCGGTTCGTTTCCGCGGCGTATTGGCTATAGATACGCCCGGGAGATACACATTCTGGCTCTTATCGGATGATGGCTCGAAGTTATACATTGACGACACCCTCGTTATTGATAATGATGGAATCCATGGAATAATGCGTAACAAGGGACGCAAGGATCTATCGAAAAATACCCAAGTATCGTGGCATTTTGACGGACCTTTCATAGATATGGGTAAACGCGGAAGTATGGAGTTAACGGCAGGCACACATCCGTTTGAAATTCAATACTTCCAAGGACCCCGTTATGAAATCGCGCTTCAATGGTTCTATCAACCCCCCAATTCCCACAGACAGATTGTTCCATCTGAAGTAATCTATCGCCCCGGTAAAGCACGCGTGCCAGATGCATTGAAGAAACTACAACAACGACTTGATCAAATCGAAAAAACAAACTAAAATGCGAAGATACACAAACCGTGCCTTATTGATATCGCTTGCGCTCCACATAGGATTGATGTTGGTGATTTCGCCGTTTCTTGTGAACCATTTCGTCGTGGAGAAAGAGAGCATATCCGCTGAGATACTGAAACCAGAATCTGAGAAGTCGGTGAGAGAGCGAATCTTACCACTACGCACACCTGTGGTACCACAAGTAAGTGAAACGGAAGCATCACCCTCTTCTCCCGCTTCACCGACATATGCGCCAGAGGTGAGCGTCCCGAAGGCACCCGTTCATGCCGATGTAATTCCCGATGTCGTTACGCACGCCCATCTTCCACAATCAGATGCGCCAAGCCCTGTTTCTAATGCCAGTCTTGGTGAGGATGGAACACTTGCAGGTCCTGTTGTCGCTGAGGGACAGCGCGGCACCGGGATTGGTGGACCTGGGATCGGAGGACGTGGAACCGGCGGATATGGGAATGGAAAACACTTTGCAAAAGGCACAAGCGTAGCGGATGTGGAACTCGCAACGCTTGAGGGTATAGGTACAGGGCTCGGTATTTTCGACACAAATGTGATGCCCGGACACGGATTAATCGGTGAGGTGTACGTCCCAGGGGGTCAGATCCATCGAATGCCGGATTTCGACCTTTTGACCCCTGTTTATACCTTTGTTACATCAAACTTAGATATCTCTAAAAGAGATTATACCGAGGGGTTTCCGACACCAGAGATGCAATCTGTCGTTGAGGATTTCGCGATTCGCTTCCGAGGGGAGTTGGCGATTGATACACCGGGGTTGTACCACTTCGGACTTTACGCAGATGACGGGGCAAAACTCTATATCAGCGGGAGGCTCGTTGTGGATAATGATGGGGTTCACGAGGGGAGGGGGAGACGGGGCAGTATAACGCTCACGACAGGCAGGCATCCTGTTGAGATTCACTATTTCCAAGGACCGCGATACGCTATCGCGCTACAATGGTACTATACCCATTCCAAAGAACCTCATTCTGAGACGATGCGTTCCCGTTCGATAACAACCCCTCTATGGAGTTTGCGCACGGAGGAATATATGCTCGGAAAGATTGTGCCACCCGAAGTTATCCATCACCCTCATAAACCCCGCATTCCAGATGCATTGCGAAAGTTACAACAACGCCTGAAAAACATTGACAACGCACACTGATGGGACCTAACGCGAAAACCAAACCAAAAACCGTAGCTCGTAACGAAGTGGAGAGCGGATTTAAGAAAGAGACATCATAGTTTCAAAGGCACGTCGTTTCTCCGCAAGGTAAAATTAAAAAATGAGATATATGACTACAAAAGCATTGATAGCACTGCTACTTCTCATGAGTCCGACAGTCCAATCACAGTCGAATAACGGCACTGTCGCCTTTGATTGTCCAAATCTGCCATCATCTGAGTTCCATTTTGATTTAGACAGACGTGTCATCGCACTTGTGATGGAGGATCCGACCTCCAATATCGCGCCGCTGTTTAACAACATAGACAATTTACGTCTCCGCAGTTATCGAAATCGACTTGTCAATCTTAAGGAAGTCGTTCAATATTACGGAGAAACCCTAAAAGCGCGCAGCTGGAACGTATTAGGACAACCGGCTCAAGACGATGTCAAAGAAGACAATTTGCATCTCTATACTTTTCAAGTGAAGGAGACCATTCATGGGGTCTTCGTTATTGTTAAAAGTGGCGCTGATATGTATCTGATAAATATCGTTGGCGAAATCCTGGAAAAGCAACTCGGCGGCATGTTGCTCAATCTTCATCAACTCGGTATTGAGATCCCCGAACTGATGTCGCTAAAACCGCGCGATCTGGAAATCGCGCCCCCTCCACCACTCCTAACGCCTGAAGTTGTCAAGCCGACACCAGCACCGGTGGGAGACGAAATCCGCAGAAAAGCCCCAAGCAAAAACCCCAAGCAAAAACACCCCGAATCCACCGATACTGCCGAAGATACGCTATCGTTAAAGGAGCCCCAAGAACCGATGACATCGTGGCATTGGAATTTTGATGGTGAGCAAATTCACGATATTCAGATCCAGGGGGTCAATGGGATTGAAAATTCCAACATTGTGAAAGTGCTTGAAAATGGATCTGGCGACATCGTTGAAGTCATGCCTATTCTTACAAGCGTGCTCCTCAATAGTTCCAAAAAGGCATCTCTACGCGTTGAAGAAGATGATGCTAAACGCGTTGCGATAATTACTGTGGCGGATATTCCTATTACCCGAACGATCTCTGTCCTGAAATCTTTGAACATTTCTGGTTCCGATGGTGACCAAGTCCACAAATCATCTCTTGACAAATTGATTTCAGAAAAATTAACTGATGCGCAAACGCTAATCAGCGGGACTCGCTTTCGGGCAGGGAATGCACCTATCCATGAAATACGCATCCAAGGGAATCATAAGATATCGGAAACGCAGATCCAACAGGCACTTGAAAATAGTTCTGGAGACCTCGAACAAGCACTCAAAACCCTGTATAAAGCGATGCCCTACTTTGAAGAGGTAAACCTGCAGGTAAATGAGGAAAATTCTAAATACATCGCAACTATTACCGTCGATGAGAAACCGCTTTCTAACACGTATCTTGGTCTTAGTCCACCGATACGCTTCGGATTTAATCGGGTCACGGGGTGGGAAATCGGCACCGGTTTTGAACTTGGTAAACGAAAAGATTTGGGACCGCTTTGGGCATGGCGTATCAGCAATTCGGTGGATGACCCAAATTCAAAGTTCTTTGGGAAAGCGAGTTATGCATTTGGTAATCCGCATCTCCATTATCGCTTCGGGGGAACAGCGAATTGGGGAAAACCGTATATCTGGAATCTCGGACTGACAGCACAAATTCATCGCTTGACAGATGTAGTCGCCCCTGAAATTTTCCCGAACTATAATGAGAATATATCTATTGTTCAACGTGTTATTGGGACACCAGACTTGCAAAATTATTATTTGCGCCAAGGGGCTGAGATTGCATTGCGGTGGGCACCGGTGATGCCGACCCACGCGTTCAAATTGGCAATGGTTACAGAATCACACACCAGTCTGCAGAAAAGCACGGATTGGTTTGTTGCTAACTGGACATCGAGCCTCCGGGTCAGAGAGAACCCTCCAATAAGTCTCGGTCGAATGCGAAGCCTCACCTTCCAATACGATTTTAGGACTCGCGCAAATTCCTTAGGATGGCACAATACCCTGCTTATTGAGCATAGTAACACCACTGTAGGCTCCGATTTCGATTTCACACGCTTGCTGTTGCATCTTCGGTACGCTTTCCGACTCCAGAATAACCGAATCCGCACTCGATTTCTGTTCGGGTTTTCCAACTCGACTTTACCAATTCAACGCCAATTTGTCATTGATGGAATAGGGGGGCTCAGAGGGTATTCTTGGAGAAAACAGGTAAGTGAATCCGAAGGTTTGATAACCTATAAGAGTGGGCACAGGTCTTCTCCATACACGTTTGCAGGCGACCGGGTGTTTCTCCTCAACATAGAATACCATTATCGTTTATCCAATCTACTTAGTTCGCGTTTTTTCAAAAACGCCTTTGCGATTGTGTTCTTTGATGAGGGGCAAGTCTGGAACGTATCTGGTCCAAAGTATACCTTTAATCCGAAAGGGAATGTGGGCATCGGTTTACAGTTTGGGGAAACCGATGCTATTTTCCGACTCAACATTGCAAGAGCATTTGAATCCGGCAAAGGCATCCATGTTACGACAGTCTGGTCCCATAGTTTTTAGTCTAAATCCTGAAAAGAGTCGGGAATCGGAGTTCCCTCCTACAAGAGAACTGAATAGCCGTGCCAAATCTGGTTTAGAAGTAGATTAAATTCGTTCTATATGTTACACTCTTATGCAGGGATTCAGGAACGAATTGTATACTTAGAGGTTGTACCTACCTTCAAGCCAGAAAAAATGCGAACCATCCAGTTGTTAGCCATTTTCATCGTGGGGTCCTTATCTATTACCCTGCCGAATTCGGAAGGTGATTCGGACAGATTCACCTTCGTTCGTCTAAAATATGGAGGGCAACTCACGAGACGCAGTAGTTGGCGCGTGGATTGGCCCGCTTCTGATCGGAATTTTATCTGGCAACTCCGCAAACAGACGAATATTGATGCCGATCCCCGTGAAAAGATTATTGACGTTGGCGCGACGGAACTCTTTGAATATCCGTTCGCCTATATGTTGGAGGTCGGGAGTCTCAGGTTAAGCCGAAAAGAAGCAAAGAACCTGCGTGAGTATCTCTTACGCGGCGGTTTCATTTTCGTTGACGACTTCCACGGTGAACGCGAATGGAAACGGTTCTATGCGGAATTCAAGAAGATTTTCCCAGAACGAGAGCCGATAGACATCCCGATATCGCATCCGATTTTCCGATGTTTCTTTAAAATCGAAGAACTCGTTCAGATACCCGGACTCCGTTCACTCTTTAGTGGACGCACCTATGAGAGATACGACGGTTATCCTGCATACTGCCGCGGTGTTTATGACGACAACGGACGGCTTATGATGATGATCAACTTCAATACCGATCTTGGAGACGCATGGGAACATGCCGCTGAGAATTTTTACCCACGGGAGTATTCAAATGCCGCATTGCAGATGGGTATCAATGCGGTTGTCTATGCTCTTACGCATTAATTCTCGCAATCATAGATACACCGATAATAATCTTTTGGTAATCACCATTGGGTATGCTATAATTAATCCATCACAATCTTTTGGCGAACAGAACACTTCAATCCTCGCAAAATGGAGAAGTATATGCTCAGTCGTAAACAGAAATTAGAGTTTTATGAAAACGGCTATATCTCTATCCCTGGTGTTGTACCCCGACTCATGATAGATGCGGCGCGTCAGGCGATTAATCACTCGATCGGTGCTGTCGGTATGAACGAAGGAGACTTAGAGCGTTACCGAGCGCAATCCTACTGCAGCGAAATTCGTGAAGCCCCTGAGATCGTCGATCTCTTCAATAAAACACCGATCCTCAAGCTTTCAGAATCATTGATGGGTGCAGGGAACGTTCAAACGCCGAGCTCAGGACAGATAGCACTCCGTTTCCCGGGTCCGTTGCACGTGGATCCAAATGAACCGCATGGACACCTTGACGGGTTAGGAAGCGGTAAGAATGGAATGGCAAAAGGGGTGTATCGACGTGGATTTACCGCACTCGCCGTGATTTATCTTGCTGATGTCCTCGAACCGTACAGCGGAAACTTCACCGTTTGGCCCAAATCGCACAGCTTCTTTGCCGATTACTTCAAAAAAGAAGGGCACGAAATTTTGGCAGACGGGATGCCGAGAGCGGAACTACCGGAAGGACCACAACAGATAGTCGGAAGCGCGGGAGATGTAGTCCTGACACATCATCAGCTCGTTCACACGGCGGCACCAAACGCCGCGTCTGATATCCGCTACGCTGTCATTTTCCGACTGCGGCACGTTGACTGTGAGAAAAACGGGTATGATGCCTACACCGATATCTGGAATGAGTGGCCCGGTATTCAAGAAGCAATCGCCGCATCTGATGCCTAACCAGTGATCGGACAGCATAAAAGAACGGGCGGCAGTGTGATGCCGCCCGTTAATTTTTATTTCTACTGGATGTCTTTGATATATCCCCAAGTGGTACTTAACTTGCCCTTGGGATCCACTGCAAACGGGTTCTCGGGACCGCTGGCAAGGTGCTCAACCTCTTTCTCAGTGAGAGCACGGTGGAATAACATAAACTCATCCAGAATTCCTTTGTATGCCCATGTCGGTCCTGTGGCTGCATCGAATGCCGCGGCTTCTGAGCCAATCCCAATGAATCCATACCGGGACTGCCCTGCGCCGATAACCTTTGCAGGAGCATCTTCTTCCTGATCTAATTTCCCATCAACGTATATCCGCTTCACTTTACCATCGAACGTTGCCGCAAGATGGTGCCATTTGTCATCAGCGACATCCGTATCACCAAACCAATCATGGCAACACGGACAACAAGTGTCGAAAGCAACAAAGGTTGTGCCGTTGTTTCCACCTACGTCATCACCTACGGCAAAACGGAAGAATTCGCTCCGATCCCATGACGCAATCATACCCCTCTGATCCGCCTTAACCCACGCCGAGAAGCTAATCTTTTTAATCGGATCGACATAATGGTGTTCCCGTACTGCAAGGTAATCTGTTGCAGCCCCGGGAAACTCCATTCCTTCCCCCACTTTGCCTTTCACTGATTTAATGCCTTTGCCTTTGATAAGTCCGTCATTTTTATTACCCGATACATCGACGACATCATCACCCTTGAGGGTGTCTTTGTTGAAACTGTAGTAGATGATGAGATCATCCTCTTTGACCACTTGGGCATTGACTATCAACACCGGTCCCGTTAAAATTAGGACTAACATTAACAAGCTGAACGTAAGAGCTGTTTTCATTGAGAGTCTCCTTTTCAACACGCACGTGGTATCAGCGTGCCTCTTTAAGAGCGTTCACATTTCAAGAGGACAGAAGAATCCTCTTCGGGATACAACTTATGAACTTGGATTGCAGTATACAATAATTGTTACAAAAAAGCAAGCATTATTGTAACTGCCATTTTATAAAACCCTCTATAAAAATCTCTGTCCATTTTCTTCATCCTCATGATACGAAGTGTATTATTGGTGTGTTGAAAACACGTGGACCTATCACTAATTCTTGGAACATATATGTCGTCTCGCCTGTCAATAAGCCAAGAATTGTCCATATACACCCTAAAATGAAGTCACCGAGAACCAATCCGAGAAACAGTGGAACTGCTCTCCGGTAGCCCCGAATACCTCCATATTTCAGGATTATCCATTTTATCGACCAGCAGATGAGAAACGGAAACCAGAGGTAGTTGAAATAGTAGTAACCAGCGAGTGGATAAGCAAGTGGATACAGGGACCACCAAAGAAATCTTAAGCGTAGGGCAGTTCCGACAAGAACAAATACCATACCAAAACCTGTCGCACCGAGTTGTGCAAAATCTGGATCTGTCGGTTGTTTCAATACTCGCGCAATGGCATTGTAAGCAAGGTTACCTCGCCATGCTCCGGGTCCACCCCATTTATAGCCGAGTTCAAGGAATGCCCAGAGTGTTACAGCAATAGACAAAAATGTTGCTAACAGACATACTTTCCAGAGTTTACGCGTATCTATGGCAATGCTGCCCGCGGGACCGTTTGCTCGCTCCGCCAATTTAAAGCTTTCCAGATAGGCGGGCATCGGTTTGTTCAGGAATTCTTTGGTGTGTGTCCAGTACGGTGCTGCAACAGTTAGCGTTTGTGCGGAAACACGATGGCTTCCAATTGCCGCCACAATGAGTTGGAAAGGACCAAAGTAATGGATACCGTGCATAAGGGGACCCAACTCAGCCCGCATCCGCGTAAATCCGAATAGGATAAGATAGTAAATGCCAAAAAATGCGAAGGCGAAACTTAAAGACATTCCAGCTTGGTAACAGAAACCGACTAAGAAAGCAATACCTAACAGTGTTCCCCAGATTGCCGTCCGATATTGCATCGGTTCGCCAGTATCATCAGGCACTGATTCTGGAGTCACCGCCCCTTTCAATACACGCCATAGATGTTTTCTCGCGATCCACAGCGTTACAACAACAACCCCTAAATACCCACCTAACACCTGTTGGTCTGCGAACGGATAGTGCGGAACGTTTACACCAACCATACTCCCAGCGATGTACTGTAGTTTCCATATAAAATAGAAAAACCAGCAGGAAAAGAGCAAGCCAAGAGGAATTAGAAAGGTAAGCCCAATGATAAAAGGGTTCGCTTGAATAGGCATACCGGGCCAGCCTTGAATACTGTTCCAAGGGCGTTCTATAAAGTGTGCTGCCAGATTATAGGAGAGTGGAATTTTAGGGAGGACAGGGAAGAGGGCATTTAGACCATTGAGAAAATTAATCACTCCAGCGATGCAGAAACCGACCCATAAGAGCCGATTTTTGAAAAAGGACACCTGTGTCATTTCAAAGGGTAAGTAGACTAATGGGTATGTCAATCTTTCCTGTTCTATCCACTGCTGGCGGATGATGCTGTTAATGCAAATCATCACATAGCACAGGACGGTTAGGAAAAAGGTCCACCACACCAACGGTTGAATCCACCCTTTGATGTTCCTTGATGTATAGAACGAAGACTCGCCCGAAAAATAGTCTTCCAACGCTTTATCAGAAGGCTCGAGCCACTGCGGGAGGTAGCTTAGGAACAAGGTCGCCCATTCGTTTTCAGGTGTGGCGAACCATCTCGCATTGCCCAAGGTGCCAAAAATAGTATGCGTGAAGTCCTGTCCACTTACCGATACAGACACCATCAAAATGCTGTAAATCGTCAACAATTCGCCTTGATTTAAGGCATTCCTTGGTGTCCATCGCGCAAACAAAAGATTCAGGACAATGACACAGAAGAGACAGAAGATCGCATTAAAAAATATCGTCATTGTCGTGAGGTCGCCGATACCCCACACCGTTTCCAATTGCACAACGAGATAGGCGTTGAGTGGAATAAACACCAAGCCTATCAGCACTGCCCGAAAGGTCACACCACGTTTAGGTGTCATCTGTTAGAAATTTTTCCAAATAGAATACATCACAGAATCTATCCTCAAATTTCATATGTTGTTTGGCGACACCAACTTTCTCAAAACCGAGTGTGGTTACTTACCATTGAGTTTTAAGATATCCCCACGTTGTTGTTGCTTTCCCAGTTGCTCCGACTGCGAGTTGTATACCATTATCCATATCGCTTCGAATCTCATCTGCAGAAAGAGCAACACCCAGAATTTGAAGTTCGTCAATAAACCCATCAATACCGTTTCCAATGCGAAGCGGTGCGTCGTTTGTTTCAGGGTTCTTCGCGAAATCGCCGGAATTTTCCTCTTTGCCATTGACATATAACTTCAGGGCTTTTTTGTCGTAGGTGAGTGCGACGTGATGCCATTTTTCGTCAACGACATTGGTGGCACTCTCCAATTCAACGGCATCTGTGTTCCCGTCACTGGCAAAAATGCCATAGATTTTGCCACCCCACATCTTCAATGTGTAATTGCGTGTTGCTCGGTCATTTCCGACCTGTTTATAGGCGATGTTCTGCTCACCACCCCCTGTATCGTTCAAGAATTTAATCCACGCGGCAACTGTGAACGTTTCAAGATTCAAGGTGTCTGAGTGCTCTACTTCAAGATAAGTACCCGGCTTAAAACCGACAGCCTTCCCAACTTTGCCATCAGCCCACTCGAGTTTACCGCCAACAACACTGGCGGTGTGTTCGTGCCCTGAACTATCAATAGCTTCATCCCCAGCCCCTTCATCGAAGAGCCAGATGCCAACGGCATCCGGGTGTTGTGCAGAAGTAGGTAAACATAATGCGAAAATAGAAAGGACAACTATTAAAGGCAAACAATATTTCATTTAATAATTTCTCCTACAATTTAAGAATACCCACCGACACCCAATAGCATTCGTTCTTCCAGATCTGCATCTTCAAGAAAGGTATGGGTTAACCCATCTTCGGGTTGTGCCCCACCGTGTGGCGATTTCCGTAGCCATGTCGGCGTATAACTTAAAATTAGCATTCTTCGTTTGGTTTTTAGGGTTGGTAAACCACGGTGCCAGAGATTGCCGTGGATCAGGACGCCACCACCAGCTTTCACACGTAGTTCAATTTCGCCTTCCACTGGTCCATAGACATTCGGCGTTGCCTTGTCCAACCAGTTATGTGATCCGGGGACAATAGCAACCGCACCGGTGTTTTCGTTTAAATCGTCGAGATAGATGAGGCAATCGATGCAGTGTGGACGTGAAAACCACGGCGGCAATGGATTCGAGATTACACGCATGTGTTGGTGCCACGGCGTTTGGTGCTCTCGATCATCCCCGGGATAAGTGATACGTGCGCTCAGACCACGCAACCGTACAAGCGGTCCCATCATCGCACGGGCAATTGATAAAGTCGGTTGGAATTTTAGGAGTTCTAAGAACGTTTCATCTTTATCCATCAGATGACGCGGAATAAACCCCCAACCCCGTTTACCAGCCATCGCGCTGTCTCGTTTTTTCCACTCACGTTCCTCCAAACAATCGAGAGCATCCCGCAATTTTTGGAGCGCTGCACCTTGAAAAAGTCCTTCCCTAACGAGGTAACCCGTCTCGGCGAACGCCTGCAATTCTTCGGGGACAGCATGCACCTCAATCTCCCAGTGTCCCCCGGATTCCGCATCTGGATTGTGGTCGTTTAGCACTTTGTACTCGAGTTTATGTCTTTCCATGTTTCCCTCTGTAAGTATCAATGTCCGCTTGGAATATGATTAATTGTCCTCAATACCTCTGAATAATTCCCGATATACGGGTAAGGCAAGCTCCAATTTTAACGCTTCATTGATTCTAAACCATCCGATCATTGAGTGCTCCTCTGGTTGTAGACACTCTGGTTCACCGTTCCAATCCGTTACGACAAATACATGGTAGGTGTGATCGTTATTGGAATCAAATAGGGTTGAAATGTGTTCAAACTGAATGGGTGTAACACCGATTTCTTCTCGCAGCTCCCTGATGAGTGTCTGTTTCGGTGTTTCAGCATTTTCGCAATGTCCACCAATCATGTCCCAGACATTCGGATAGGAAGTTCGGTGTTTAGCCCTTTTGCCCAACAGAATTTCTCCACTCCTGAACAAGATTCCAAGAGCACAAACTTTTAATTCCACGGGTCATCCTTAACATAGAGATTCGTCAAATTGTGGGCATCACATTCCCACCGCACACGGGTATATACGCGCCCGTAATGTAACTCGCGAGATCTGAGGCAAGAAAAAGCACGACGTTGGCGATTTCTTGGGCAGTGCCCCGGCGTTGCATTGGGACCTGACTCCAATAATGTTCATCGGACGCGCTCGCTTCACTCTTTTCACTGACAGTCCATCCCGGTGCAACTTGGTTGACAGTAACACCCTGTGCACCCACCTCTTTAGCAAGCACTCGTAAGACCCCATCCATTCCCCGCTTACCCGATGTGTAGGCACTCTGTCTTTCAAAATTTTGCATTGAACACTCTGTATTAATGCTGACGACCCGTCCCCATCCTGATTCGATCATCGCGGGGACAAAGGCTTGTGCCATATATACATTGTGCAGAACACATGACTGGAACTGACTCTCATAGTCTTCAGCGGACTGTTCTAAAACCGAAGTCCAGTTATACTGAATTACAGCATTATTGACAATGATGTCTGCCGCGCCGAGTTGCTCTGAGACGGCATCACACATAGCGTTTATCGATTTCTGATTTGTGACATCTGCCTGTACGACAGCTGCCCGTACGCCTTTGACGGTGATTTCGTCTTGTAGAAGGCGCGCTGTGTTTTGGTCCCTGTAGTAGCAGATCGCAATATCCGCACCCGCTTCCGCCAAGGTCCTCACCATCACACGCCCTAACGCGCCTGAACCGCCTGTAATTACTGCTACTTTATTGGAAAGGTCAATCGGAATCATTTCCACTCCATGCCTAAAGATACCTTGCTGAGTTATGGCTGTAAGAGATCACCAGGGATACGAGACATCGGATAATTTTCGTCTTCATCACGATTTGCAATGATATCTGGGATTTCTCTATCCCAATAGTCTGGCACGGTATTCGGACGGCTATGCCATGCGAGAATTAGCGTCCGCCGAACGTCAGTGAAGTTCCTGTGGGCAGAATGTAAGATGCGAGCGTCTGCCATTACCAACGAACCCGCTTTGGCACAGACATCTACCTGATCTGGGTGATCACTGAACATGATAGGATGATCTTCATCAATAAAGCGCGCCCCTTGTTCATGAGCAGGTACGAGTATATCGTGCAGATCAATGCGCCTTCGGTGTGTTCCCGGAATGACCTTTAAACAACCGTTTTCCCGGTTCGTATCGGTGAGATAATAATTAAGGAAAATCGTTTGTGGCCACGGCGAGCAACTCAGCGGATCGTTCCAGCGCATCCAATCTTGGTGCCAATAGAGTGGGGGCCCCCCAGATTCCTTCGTTAGAATAATGATCCCACCGGCTGTTACGAAATCTCCGAACCCAATCTGTTCCAGAGCATCGCGTGATGGCTGCCATTCTAACAATTTTTGAATATAGGCGTTATCTTCGCCGCGGACATTAACGTGCTGTCCTTGATAGATAACATCCTCAGGTTCTATATGTCCTGCGATAAGTCGTTCCGACTCGTCTCGGAGTTCCTGTAAAAACTCCTCGGTGAGAACATCGTCAACAACGCAGAAACCCTCTTCGATCATTTGCTCCCGTTTTTGTAAAGCGACTTCAGGTGTCATTACACGCTCCTCTACTTAAAAATTAAATGTGATTCTAAAACTAATCCTTGGAAGGGGTAACTTGGAATTTTAATTTATTTTATACGAATTAATAGGAGAAAACAACAAATTTTTCTTATTTGGATCCGTTTATCCTTCGTGCAGCAATGAATCTTGACTTGCTTCACTATTTTCTGTTATACTTTCACAAACAGGAGGCAAAGTAGATGATTACTAAAATCAAGCAGAAAGGCAGGCTTAGCACATGAAAACTACAGGACGAACAGTAAATATCCCAAAACTGGAAATCTCCGATCAGGAACGTGCTGAAAACAAACTCACACCAGAAAGCATCGAGGCAGGTGTGCGTCTATTGCGCGAGGCAGGATTGGTAGTTATTGAAAGCGTTCTCCCGCGGGATTGGATAGCAGAACTTGACGTCGCTATGGAAACCGTGCTTAGCAATGAAGAGAACGGCCATGCGGGTGAACACCCAATGCTGAAAATGCCGTTCATGGATCCTCGCATCATTGATAACCCATTCGCAATGCCGATTCTGAAAGCGGCGATGGGTGAAAAGGTGTTCGCGTATCTGCCTTACGGGTGCAACAGTACTCGTCCTGGGAATGAAATACAATGGATTCACCGAGATTCGGGACAACTCTTTCCTGAACTGCCGTTTGCACTGCCGGTTTCAACAATTGTTGTTAACATTCCACTTGTTGATTTCACAGTGGAGAACGGGGCTACAGAAGTGTGGCCGGGTTCACATCTCATCATTGATGACGAGGCAGTGCGTAACTCCCCATACAACGTTTGTGAGCCGGAACGCGCCGCAAATTACCCTTCATTTCAGTTAGAGATGCCTGCCGGTTCAGTCGTTGTGCGTGATATGCGGTGCTGGCACCGTGCAATGCCGAATCGGACAAAAAATACTGTCCGGCACATGCTCGCACTCGTCTATTTTCGGCGGTTGCACCATGCCCCTGACGCACCGGGCATCTTCGGCGCACGGATTCCAGAAGAAATATGGAATAACATGTCTGAAAACGCACAAGAGGTATATCGGTTTCAGACCCACGATTGAGGAGAAATATGGAACGAATACTGCTCATCCATCCCGACATGCCTGAGATTGACAGGGAACACGGTTTCTCGAATATCAACGGACCGTCACTCGTTCGCGTGCCAGAGTGGGTAGAAGACCCTTTGGGGAAATACTATCTCTACTTCGCACATCATCGCGGTGCTTACATCCGATTGGCTTATGCCGATGCCATTGAGGGACCGTACACCATCTATCGTTCCGGGGCGTTGCATCGGGATAATACCGTGTTTCAGGGATGCGATCATATCGCTTCCCCAGATGTCCACATAGATGAGGAAAATTGCCGTTTCTTCATGTATTTTCACGGAAACTACGGTGGGGGACAGGCAAGCTGTTGGGCAACTTCCACTGACGGAGTGAACTATACCGCCTCGGATACACTGGACAAGCGAAACGGTGCCTATTTTCGGGTCTTTTGGTGGAAGGGGCACCCTTATGCGACGTTTCACGGTTGGATAAGTCGAGCGCAAACACCGGAATGGACAGCGGCGTTCCTTCAGCGAGATACACCGCTCTTTCCGCGCAAATCGGATAAGGATAACACAGGTTTCCCGCGCCACACAGCGAACCTCCTTGAAGGCGACACATTGATTGTTTACTACTCACTTTATGGGGATAGCCCAGAGCGCATCCGTAAAAGTACCGTGCAGTTGACAGACGATTGGAACGATTGGAGTCCATCTGAACCGACAGACGTTATAGCACCAAAATACGATTTTGAGGGTGTGGATCTGCCAATTAGAGCATCAACAGGCGGGTTAGATCGGGAACGCGTGCATGAACTTCGCGATCCTGCTATCTATTGTGAAAATGGAAAAACGTGGCTTCTCTATTCGGTTGCAGGTGAACAGGGTATAGCGATTATTCGCCTATAATGGGGACCAATGTCAATCCTCATTGACGTTTCTCAATGAGTCTTCCAACAAAAAAAACCAAAACGCCGAGCGTTAGAAAGCCCATTTCAACGCCCATTGCTTTGGATTCACTGTAGCCATACGGATTGAAACACCCTAAGTAGAGACCCGCTCCTAAGCAAGCTATGCCCATCAGTTCCAAAGTTTTACCGATATAATACACGGATTCCCCAGTGCTATTTAGGTGGTATTTTATTTAACCTATAGGGCGAGATTTTCACGCCTCGCCCTACGGTTGCAAACTAATAGAGACGTTTAATGTGCCCCCACTGGATTAATTTTTGTTGCAGGGTTGGCTCGATTCTCGCAGTGAAAACGAGATCGGGAAGTTCAGCGTTTTCTTCGGTGTAACCCTCTGGAGCCCAAGCGAGTTTATGTTGAAGGTGTCCACTATCAACATCGTTATAGGCAATAAAGAACCCGATACTATTTCCCTTCCTTGCGAGATTGTCAAGACGAAAACTCAACTCACATGTCTGTCCATCGTTTCCCCATGCGACTCGCGTCAACGGCGATTTTAGCGTACCCGTTTGTTTCTCAATCGGGATTTTATATTGGTAGATGTCCTCCATCCTGCCTGAATGATGTGGATCTACGTAAAGCGTTAGATGATCCTCGCGGAGCAGTTTCGTTTGCCGGTTTTCCAGTTGATCATCAACTAATTCAATAGCGATATAAAGAAAACCGTTTCGCCAAACCGCTCCGAAGGTCCCTGTAAAATCAGGGGATTCACTCCAGCGTTTTCCACTCAGTAAATCTTGCTCCATCTTCCCGAGAACGGCTCTTTTCCAAGCTGGATCGTCAAGATAGCCATCTACAATAGGAGCAACAGGTGCCAGTTCTGCATTATATTGAAAATTTTGAAGATTCCTACCTGTGACATGCCCTAATGCATGGGACACCGTAATCAGCAAGAGGATAACTATCGCAAGCATCTGTTTGTTAAAATTCATAAACTCCTCCTTTCCAGGATGACCTGTAGGATTGGATTTTATGTTCAGTTGGTTTTCAAGGCACGTTATCTTGTTTTTTGTATGAGGGTTTAATCTTAGCGAACCCTATTTTTTACCGCGTCAGCACATATTGTAAACATAGCAACGCGGATCTAAACATTTTGTTGCACGTATTTCCTATTCCTTCACTATTATTATAGTATATCTTAAACACATTTGTTTATCAATTAAAATTGTCACTTACAGATTCGATATGTGGAAATAAGCGATTTTTTTTAAATTCAGTTGAAATTTGAAAAAAAATCTGTTATACTTTTAAACTAAGCGAAATCAAGCACGTTTTGAAATCATTTTTTGTTAGCGCGCAGAAATTAACAGAGAGGCAATTGGTTGTGAATAAAAGTACAAGAAGCATGGTGATTTGGTGGGTAGTTGTTGCCGGACTCGTCGTCCTTGGCATCTATCAACTATTCAACCGCAGAGATCCAGTTTATCAACTTGCGACCTCTGACTTTCATCAATACATAACGCGCGGTTCATCCCTATTCGAAGGATATTTGGTTTTAGACGAAGAATGGGTAGAAGGACAGTTTAATAAAAACATACTCAATGAAATCCGCACCGAGATTCTGCAGAGCGTGGATCCTGAAGAGCAAGAAACCCATCTCCCACCAAAATGGCAAGGCGAATTTAGAGCAAGCCGCGACGCGATCGATGATTATGACATCCAAGTGAAACTTGACGAGAACGGTATTCATTATAACGTCAAGCCACCATCTAAATTTCCACAAGGTTTGCTTATTTTCGGGACAACGGTTGTACCGCTACTTATTTTCTTGGGTTTGATGATCTTCCTGTCGCGCCAGATGCAAGGAAGCGGGAATCGAGCCCTATCTTTTGGCAAAAGCCGTGCCAGACTCCATTCCGAAAATCAAACAAAAGTGACATTTGAAGATGTCGCGGGTGTCGATGAAGCGAAAGAAGCACTTGAAGAAGTTATTGAATTTCTAAAGGCACCGAAAAAATTTGAACGACTTGGTGGCAAAATCCCTAAAGGGGTTCTCCTTATGGGACCTCCAGGGACCGGTAAAACAATGCTTGCCCAGGCTGTTGCGGGTGAGGCAGACGTTCCGTTCTATAGTATCAGCGGTTCCGACTTCGTTGAGATGTTTGTCGGTGTCGGTGCATCCCGCGTCCGAGATCTGTTTGAAACCGGTAAAAAGAATGCCCCCTGTATCATTTTTATTGATGAATTGGATGCCGTCGGTAGGCACCGTGGGGCAGGTATAGGTGGTGGACATGATGAGCGTGAGCAAACCTTAAATCAGCTCCTCGTTGAGATGCAGGGTTTCGAGGCATCCGAAGGTGTGATACTCATCGCAGCAACCAACCGTCCAGATGTTTTGGATCCCGCCCTGCTTCGACCCGGCAGATTCGACCGGCAGATCGTTGTTGATTTACCAGATGTCCGCGGTAGGGAAGCAATACTTAGGGTACATACAAAAACCCCTTATAAACTGGCAGAGAACGTTAACTTGGAAATCTTAGCGAAGGCAACACCCGGGTTCTCTGGAGCAGACCTTGAGAATATGGCAAACGAAGCTGCCTTGCTTGCCGCACGATGTGACAGAGAAGAAATCGACATGATGTGCTTTGACGAAGCCAAAGACCGCGTGCTTATGGGTCCTGAACGGCGTAGTCTCGTCATTAGCGATGAAGAACGACGAGTTACGGCTTACCACGAAGCCGGACATGCCCTCATGTTACACTTCGTACCAGAAAGCGATCCAAATTATAAATGTACCATTGTTCCACGCGGTAGAGCCCTCGGTGTAACAGCGAAACTCCCTCTCGAAGAACGTCATAATATGAGCAAAAAACGTCTACTTGCACATATCATTTTTGCCCTTGGCGGCAGAGTTGCTGAAGAAATTATATTTGGCGAGCAAACGACAGGCGCACAAAATGATTTTGAGCAAGCGACAAGTCTCGCACGTCGAATGGTTACACAGTGGGGGATGAGCCACATGGGACCGCTCACTTACGGTAGACGCGACGAACAGGTCTTCCTCGGTAAAGAATTAAGTGTCCATCAGGATTATAGCGAAAAAACTGCGATTGAAATCGACAAGGCGGTTCATGATATTGTAACGGAGTGTTATAATAAGGCACGAGAAATTTTGGAAACGAATCTTGAGGGTTTAAAGTTACTCGCGGACGCACTATTAGAACGGGAAACGCTTGTTACCGAAGAGATTGATGAGATTCTTGGACCCCGGCCCCAATTACCCGCGCAACCAATCGTATGAACTGCCGTGGCAAATCGCTTACTTTAGGTCAACACACACATGTAATGGGCATCCTGAACGTCACCCCCGATTCTTTTTCCGACGGGGGGTGCTACCTTGATGTCGAACAGGCGGTCGCACATGCCGAACTCATGGTATCGGACGGTGCGACCCTCATTGATATTGGAGGAGAATCATCCCGCCCCGGGGCATCCCCGGTGTCCATCAGTGAGGAATTGGCACGAATCCTACCCGTCATTCGTGCTATTGTTGACACCGTTGATGTTCTTCTTTCCGTTGACACATATAAAGCTGAAGTGGCTCGGCACGCACTCGAAGCCGGTGCACATCTTATTAATGACATCACAGCGTTGCACGGGGACACGACAATGGCAACAGTTGTATCAGAAATGGAAGCGGGACTGATTCTGATGCACATGAAGGGCACACCCCGCACTATGCAACAAGCACCTCAGTACGACGAGGTCGTTAGCGAAATCTGTGATTCGCTTCAGAAGCGTATAGAGATTGCCGAATCCCAAGGTATTCCTCCCGAGCGCATCATTATCGATCCAGGGATCGGATTTGGCAAGACAATAGAACACAATCTTGAAATCCTAAAACGACTTACGGAATTCCGAGGATTACGCAAACCTGTGCTTGTTGGCACTTCACGGAAATCATTTATCGGTAACATTTTAGACCTCCCTGTAACGGAGCGCATTGAAGGGACAACAGCAACAGTATGTTGGGCTATTGCACACGGCGCGGACATTGTGCGGGTCCATGATGTCAAAGCGAACGTTCGTGCAGCCCGAATGACAGATGTACTCTATAGATAAACCGATGCAGCAGCAAATAATTCAGGGAATCGGCATTGATATTATTGAAGTTGAACGGATCCGAGACGCATCTCGTCGATGGGGATCACGGTTTGAACAACGGGTTTATACCCAGCAAGAGCTTGCTTATTGTGGAGATACTCCGTCCCGGTATTGGCGGCTTGCCGCTCGTTTTGCGGCTAAAGAAGCTACGCTCAAGGCTCTTGGCACAGGCTTGACGACAGGTATGCGTTGGCAAGATGTAGAAATTCGGGCGAACACTATCGGAAAACCGGAACTCATCCTACACGGCGAAGTTCATCGCTATGCGCAGGAACGTAATATCAGCGACTCATTCGTCTCTATGTCCCATACAAATGACTATGCTGTAGCACAAGTTACACTCTGTTCCGTATAGTTTTCAGTTATTAGTTAATAGCCATTAACAACGGGTAATTACGAAGAGGTAAGAAGTGAAATACGTCCAAAATTGTGTTGCGACTCTCCTGTTCTGTACGGTAATCCTCTTTTTTGCTATGAGTAGCACCGCTGCAATGGCAACCACAAGAGCATCTGCTGATGGATTCCTCAAACAATTGCTCGGAGCTGAACATTACGGGATGGGAGGGAGTTTTGTCGGTGCAACCCGCGGTGCGAATGCCTTAGGGAGTAATCCAGCCGGCATGAGTGCAATAGAAGGAAACAGATTCGTTATTCACGCGACCCGTTTTCCACGCACGATCGCCCTGATTTCCAAACCGAACGCAAATGCCAATTATGAAGATTATAGTCGGTATGAACAGCACTCGTCCGGTGTTGAGACTTTAAATTGGGCACTCCCAATAGGCAAATTTGGGACGTTCGGGTTGGCACTCGCTTTTGAACAAGCCGGAGCGTTTCGCCGAGTAAACTATCTTGGAAAGGCTCTTAACAGTTTTCCCGAAAATAACCTTGCATTCGGTCTCAGCTACGGTGTAAATCTATTCGGTGGCACAGTTGTGGGTGTTGACACGAAATGGCTGCGGTCCAAGGCAGTCGGTATTGATGGTAATGAAGATCTTGGACACGGATATGCCTATAATATAGGTGTCATCCAGCAAATTGGAGACGCAATTCAGATTGGTGCTGTCGTCCGAAATTTGAGTAATGGACTCTCCTTTTCGGATCCCTCTATCCCAAATACAATGGAGCGATCGGTTGTAACCGGCATCGCATACCAACGTGAAATATCGGATTTGGCTTTGAGATTCGGTTTAGACGCGCACCCGCCTTTCCGCGAGGGGATACGAGCAAATATAGGGGCTGAAGCATGGTATCGCCACCGAATTGGGATTAGGATTGGGTACTTCAGAGACACACAAAAACGTTACACATCGGTGTTCCTTCTGCAAGACGCTTCTTTTGAAACGGGAGAAAAGCTCTGGAAAGCAGAAGGCGTCTGCTTCGGGCTTGGTTTCAGATTCGGAAGCATCATCCTCAATGCCGCATATACACCGCAATTTACACCTGTTGTTGTAGATGAAGAACGCATCCACATCGTTCAGGGGAAAGTTGTGTATTCCTTTTCAATCGGGCAAACTTTTTAGCAATTGGCAAAGCGTGTTCGAATCCTTCCAAGCACAACTTCAAGGTCTTGGAATCGTAGAGCGATAGGCTCCATTAATTTTAACGGAAGGAGGCTCACAATGAAGAACGTTGAGATAAAGTACACAACAACACACGAATGGATTGAATTTCTCAATTCAAAGGAGTGTAATGTTGGAATCACCGAACGGATTCAAGAAGTTTACAGCAGCATCATTTTCATAGAGTTACCAATTCTCGGCGAATACGAACAAGGCGAAATTATCGGACGCGTTGAAACATCAGAGGGGAGGAATTTCTATATTTATGCCCCTGTAACAGGTGAAGTTTATGAAACTAACGCGGCTCTTGAAGATGATATTGAACTCCTCAATCGGTTTCCAGAAGGTGATGGATGGATTTGTAAATTCCGGCTTGAAAATGCAAATGAAGTAGACATTCTCCTCAGTCGAAAAGAATACGAGGCGCATGAAGAAGAGGAAGTCAACGAAGACGAGTACTTACCAGAAACGAATTTTTACGATAACATTGAGGACTATTGAGTGCAAGTGCGTCTCGTTTGCCCAAGGTCGTCCATACCACAAGGACGCTCTTATTCTACTGCAGAGGTGATAAAAATACGCCGTACAATGCTCAATTTTGGCACTGGCAGAACAGTCTCAATTTGGTAACCAAGGTCGGTTAGCGTTGTGCTGATATCCCGAAGATCGATGAACGCGGCTCTCGGCGCGCATGTCCGTAAATTTGATAAAATTTCTATTTCCTGTGTATTATCTCTAACGAGATTAATGCCGTAGGGTAGATCTGTTGCAATAGCGGTATACTGACCATCAATTTGTCTCGCATCCCCCAGTGCTACGTCTGCTGAGAGTCCGAAATGCTGAAGATTCTTCGTCGTTGCCCCTACCATGCGTGGGTTAACATCGTAACCGGTTGCGTGGATACCGCTATGTGCGGCAGACATCACAATGGTACCGGTTCCGCAACAGGGGTCAAGCAGACGATCTCCTGGGAATGCCACTAAATTGACGAGCACACGCGCAAGCCGAGCTGGTAGCGAACTCGATGTCACATGAGGGCGTTGGTTATGCGCAAGCCATGCACCATCAGACTCGGAAAGGAGTTGCCCAAACCATATTTTATCAGCCGTCACAACCGTTAGAAAAGTAGTTCGAGGCTGAGATAGATTTGCACTACCGTCGATGACATTGCCAACGTCCCGCGCGAGGGTCATAGAGTTTACTTTCAGATTGCGGGGCTTTTTTACGACAGAAACTCGAAATTCATCCGCATGCAAACCCATGGACCTGATGTTCGCGCAAAGTTCAGTGAGACTGGTTGTTTCAAAAAGGATTTCGCTGCAACTTTTCAGATAAGCACCTCGACGTACATCAACGCACTTGTCTGAAATCGCGATACCAACCGTATTTGGTGCAGAACCTGTCAGCGCAACGCATTCTGCACTCACTAACTCTGTGAGCCCTTGTGGAGTTGCTGTGAGGTAAAGATATTTAGGTATTGCTTTCAAACTTATTTATTTTTAGCGGTCAGCCGTTGGCGGTCAGTTATCAGTTAAGAGGCGTTTTGTAAGAATCTACCCCACTTTGGAATATTCCAGGGGGCGGTGAATTGTTACCAGCAACCTTGGGACTGACCGCTGAAAGGGTTGCGTAGCAACCCAACCTGATTGCTGATTGCCAATTTGATTATAGCACTTTCTGAAGAAAAACTACAATCCGATATCAAAAAGGAAGACTATGCCACAGACAGAAAAAATTCGGATTGGGCACAGCCCAGATTCCGACGATGCTTTTATGTTCTATGCTCTCGCCAAAGGGTTAATTCCAACGGATCCTTATGAGATTGTTCATGTCATTGAAGATATTGAAACCCTCAATCAACGCGCCCTCGCCGCCGAACTTGAAGTTACGGCAATCTCTGTTCACGCTTACGCTTATGTCGCGAAGGATTACGTATTTATGCCTTGTGGCGCGAGTATTGGTGATCAGTATGGTCCCCTTGTTGTTTCCAAGACACCGATAGATACACTCGCGGGGAAGCGTGTTGCTATCCCCGGCACAATGACAACCGCCTATCTCACACTTAGCCTTTTCCAGCCAGATTTTGAGGCAGAAACCCGTCCCTTTGATAAAATATTAGACGCCGTCCAACAAGATGAAGTGGATGCTGGACTCATTATTCATGAAGGACAATTAACCTACGCACGCGAAGGTCTTCACAAAGTCATTGATTTAGGTGAGTGGTGGTATGAAGAAACAGGGCTACCGTTGCCTCTCGGTGCGAATGTAATTCGCCGTAACCTCGGCACCGAAAAAATTCGCGAGATAACAGCATTACTCAAACAGAGCATCCAGTACTCGCTCGAACATCGAGAACGTGGGTTGGAATACGCAATGACTTACGCACGCGACATGGAAACCTCACTCGCGGATAAATTTGTAGGGATGTATGTCAATGACTATACGCTTGATTACGGGGAAAAAGGTAGGGCAGGCGTGCGAGAGTTGCTCCACCGTGGTAGCGCATCTGGTATAATTCCACATCGTGTAGATGCTGACTTTGTCTCGCTTGAATAACTTTTTTGTATTGTTTCGGTCAAGGTAGGTTCCATACCTCACCATTTTGGCAGACTCCAAACGCCATGGATGCAAAACGTCGCAGACCTTTTCACTTAGAAAACGCTGATGGTAAGAGACTCGCCTATGGGATTCTCTATGATGAAGGGAATGTACAACTTCTATGGCGAGAAGATTCTGGTCATACAGCAGAACAGTACGCATCCATCAATCTGGTATTAGATTTGGTCCCGGGGGTCGCTGTGTTGCGCCTTGAAGATGAGAAAGCGGAAACGACGCGGATTAGAAAAGCGCATTAGAACATCAGGAAACTTAAGTCTTTTCATTCAACGGAGTCGTCGATCTGCCAATTTGATAATTTCCCCATTCTCTTGCGCAACGTACATATAACCGAGTCCGTCTAACACGATCCCTTCCTGTTCGTCCCCGGGTAAGAGGTATTGCCTTAGAATAGTGCCTTCCCGTTTGAGTTCCACCAAGAGGTTTGTTGTATCACTAATTAATACCAGAAAATCGCCTTGAGCATCATAAGCCAATCCTGAAATGTCAATGAAGTTCATCTTGTGAGCCTGGATGATCGTGCCGTCTGCCTGTTTTGCAGTTGTGGAACGTAGCGGCACAACGACTTCGCATACAACCGAGGGTTCATCTTTCGCTTTGAGACTGAAGGATTGATTACCGACCCAAAAAGTGCCACCTTCCGGGTGCGAAGCATCTGGAACGAAAGCGATCGCCTCAATGCCCATGCCCCCTTTTCTCAGAAGTTGTTCACCTTTAAAATTCCTGCCGATCCTGAATTCTCTTTGAATCGCCAAGTTTTCTGGTTCAAGTTCCAAGATCACTTCATCGTCTTCTACAGCTGCATACAGTAAGCCTGTACTCGGATCCACAGTAATCCCTTCAATGTCCCGCTCGCTTAATCCTTTTGACTGAATAAGTCTACCTTCCAAACTTACCTCATGGACACTCCCTGAATCATCAGCAAGAAAAAGACTCCGTCGAGTCGGGTGGTAGGTGATACCAGAAGGCTCCGCTATTTGTCTCTGTGTTATATTCCCAATCCAATTGTATGGAAGCGGGCTCGGACGTGATGCTATCGTTTCTTTCGTCGCCGATTGCTCCATCTGGACCAGAAAATATACTAACGCGATACTGATAATTGTAATCGAAAAAATAAGAAGCACTCTTTTGTAAGACATCACAGTTCCTCCATCTTACATCCCCAAAGAGTTCTTTCCAAAACACTTATTTATACTTTATCATATTCTTCTCAGAGATTCAATAAAAATAAAAATTTTCCCTTGACAAACTGCTTCTGCTAATGATATTTTAATTAAACTTGCAATCTCGTTTGGAAGTTACGCCAGAAAATAAGGAGCGGGTTATGACCAACATGCCGAGGCTCGTCGTTGAAGTCTTTGAGCACGTGAATTTTCACGGACGCAAGGTTACGCTTGTTGAATCGATCCCGAACACTGGAGAGATTGGCGCACAAGATATCATCTCTTCGATCAAAATCTACAAGGGACCAGGCTTTAACGCGTCACCCAACTACAAAGCCATCTTTCATGAGCATGATAGCTATAAGGGACGCCGACTGGTGCTTGCTCCAGGGTTCTATCCAAACATCCATGATATCCCTTACAACTTCGGGGACGCGATTACATCTATCAGTTTTAGTCCATCAGCGCATCCAACACCACCCGAGTACGGAGCAGTTCCAGTCATCATCGAAGTGTTCCGAGACGTAGATTATACCGGTCAACGGAGTGTCGTGATGCGCGACGTCAGTTCGATGTTCGATATCGGCATGAATGATACCGTTTCATCGATCCGAATCCAGCGCGGACCGAGTTTTCCGTTTAGCGGATGTCATATTATTTTCTACGAGCACGTTAACTTTGAAGGGCGGCGGTTGAACCTAAGCTTAAGTTCACAAGAATTTCAATTGGCACTTCGAAACCTCAGAGCACTTCCACATTCGCAATCATTTTCAGATATTATTTCTTCGATAAAAATTGTGCCGTTAGGTGCATTTCGTGTGCTGATTGTTGTTGGTGATAATGCTACTGGCGAACCAGCAATATTAGAGTCTCTCACTGCGGTTGAAGGGTTAGAATTCCAATTTACGACCGTTCACATTAATGACAATCCCGACAATCGTGGGGATCCCAACAATGCAATCAAACTCTCAAGCATTACGCTTTCAGAGTACGACATCATTTGGTTCACCTGGAACGCAACCGGACACGATGGTGAATATTTTGTTGAAGATGCGGATCAGGAAATTCAAGAATTCGTTCGTAAGGGTGGAATCGTTTGGGCTTCCGCAATGGATAACAATATCACACCCCCCGATGGTGTTCATACGACTGAACCTGCCTGGCGTGGTGCCTGGCTGCCGGTTAATCGCCACCCAATTCGTGTGATTAATTCCAACGATGGGAACGTCAAGATCACCGATGACGGTCAGAAAACAGGGATGTTTACCTGGCCCCATAAAGTGAATGTAGATACGCTCGTAACCGATGATCATTGGGTAACAAACGATGGAAGTTACCGCAGATTGGCTGTCAGAGAGGATAACGGAGATCCGATCAGCATTCAGTTGCAATGGGGAGACGGGTATTATGTCGCTTTTGCAGTTGATACCCGTGATGCATTTCGGACGACGATAGCGAAACCTCTCATTGAAAATGCCCTCTGTTACTTAGCAAATCTGGCATGGCAGACGTCTCCACGCCAGCCACTCAAAGGACGATACCGGACGAACCTCAGCAGCGAGACTATTTTCCGGTAAAATTTTTAAGTGTGTCTTATTCTAATAGTTAGCAAATCCTTCTATAGGAGAATTGCATGCGTTTTATTGCTGCTATCATTTTCTTAATAACTGTAGCAATCGCTGTTGGTTGGTTTGCCTATCAAAACCTCGACCGTTTTGGGCAGAACGAAGTCATACGGTGGTTGACAGTGATTCTCTTCGTATTATTTGCGAGCTTGGCTACCTTCGCCGCTACAGTCATACGCTACCGTATCCCGAAAGCCGATATCGCACTCGTGCGAACGGGGGGTGCCAGAGAAAAAATTCGTATCACTGGTGGTCTCTGGGTTAACACCATCATCCATGAAATCAAAGAAATCTCCCTCAACACCATGCGAATTGAGGTTATTCGAGAGGGTTCAGAGGCTTTGATTACGTACGACTTTAACCGCGGTGATGTCGAAGTTGTTTTCTACCTTAAAGTTGAGCCTGAAGAAACCGCTATCCTACGCGCGGCACAGGCACTCGGCGATAAGTCTATGACCCCAGAAACTGTCCGCGAATTAATTGAACCCAAACTCGAGGGTGCATTACGAAGTGTTGCCGCCGAAAGTGATATTCAGGATCTCCTCCAGAAACGTCAAGAATTTGCGGACAAGGTGCAATCCGCCTGCGGCGAGGACTTGGAAATCCAGAACGGATTAACCCTCGAAACCGTATCTATTATTCGGGTAGACCAGACCCCCGTTGAAACGCTTGATGCCGAAAACCGATTCGATGCCGTCGGTATCCGCGAAATCACCGAAATCACAGCCGAGCAAGAACGAGAAAAAGAACGGATTGTACAGGAAAAAGAGGTCGCAATTGTTCAAATTGAGGTCGATGCCCGCATACAGAAACTTGAAGCCGAACAACAACAGGCATGGGCAGAATCCGACCAGCAGAAAAATATCGCTATCTATGCGGCTGAGCGTGAAGCAGAGACCCTCAAATTCCAGTTTGAGATGGAACAGGGTGTACAAGAACGTGAATACGAGATGAAGCAGGAGGTCGAGCGCGCACGTATTACACAGGAACAGGTCATCCAAGAACGCGAAATCGAGATGAACCGTGACATCGAAGTCGCTCGCGTTCAGCAGGAACAGATTGTCGCAGAACGTGAAATCGAGAAAAACCTCATCGTTGAAACACAACAAATTGAGCAATCCAAAGTTGTGCAACTTGCCGAAATTGAGCAACATCTCGTCGTTCAAATGCAGAGAATTGCCCAGGAACAGGCAATCGCTGTTCGTGAAATAGAGAAAGTATTGACGGTAGAGAAAGCACGCATTGCCCAAGAAGAGGGCGTCGCTTTACGAGGGATTGAGCGTGATTTAACAGTTCAGATAGCGCAACGCAGTATGGAACAACAGGTCCAACAGCGTGAAATCGAGAAGAATCTCGTCGTCGAAACCGCACAGATTGACCAGATGCGACAGGTTGAACTCGCTGAAGTTGCTAAAACCTTGGCAGTAGAGATCGCGCGGATCGCACAAGAGCAACAGATAGAAACGCGAGACATTGAAAAGCAGCTTGTCGTAGAAAGGGCGCGTATTGCCCAAGAAGAAGGCGTGTCTTTGCGAGATATCGAACGCGATTTAACAGTCCAGACAGAACGTTTTAGTCAGGAACAACAGGTCCAACAGCGTGAAATTGAGAAGAATCTCGTCATCGAAACCGCACAAATTGATCAAGTGCGACAGGTTTCACTCGCTGAGATTGCTAAAATCTTGACGGTGGAACAAACCCGCATCAATCAGGAATTACAGGTTACCTTAACCGACGAAGATCGGAAGATCGATGTTGCGAATAAACAGCAGGTAACGGCACTCGCAGAGAAAGAACAGTTAGTTGCGGAAGCTGAACGTATGGGTGCAGAAGTGAATGTGATGGCAACAGAACAAGTGAAAGAAGCCGAATGGCAACGTGAAGTGGCAATCATTGGTGCAGAGGCACAAGCGCAGCCGATTGAACGCCTTGCCGATGCCGTACTTGCCGAGGCGCGTGCGAAGGCACAAGGCGAGATGGCAGAATATGAAGCTCGAAACGTTGCTGAACAACGCGTACTCGTCCAAGAGGCAATTATGGAACTCATTGACGAGGCGGCTGATATTGTCGAAGAACTCATGAAACCTGTTGAAAAAATCGACAGCATTAAAATTCTGGATATGGGTAACAACGATGGACAAGGCGGTCTCAACCGAAGCAATATGGGGAGGCTTGCGAATGCCTTGCTTGATACAGGTGCTATCTCTCCTATGCTTAAGGAACTGTTCAACTTTGCGGATGTAGACGCACAGCAAATTACAGACAAAATTGCTGAATATCTATCTGACCTCGTCAATCGTCCGAGTTAATCTCCCTCCCATACGCCCGGTTTTGGAAGAAATATGCGACATCAGCGATACCAATCCTCAAAAAGAAAGCCGAAGCGCCAACGATGTCGAACGTGTCGTTCAGATAATGGCAAACGGATCTGTCCGGCACTCAACGGCACGTTAATTTGCCCGGAATGTTGTAGAGCCAAACGTGCCAAGATCCCTGGATGTGACGAAAAATGCCGATACTTCTCACCACTCATCGTCTCAAGCAGAACTCATAAAGCCCCTGATTTTCCATTGCATCGGTGCTTAGTAAGTCGTTCTAAGGACACCGGTATGTTAATCGTGGTTGGTACCCGAAAACGTCCAGATGGAAACCTGAAGGCGATGTTTCTACTACTTGATCTCTGGAAAAAAGGTATCCGAGATTGCTTTTTTGACGCGAAGCTTTCTGAGAAACAGTTTGAGAAGGTATCACAGAGAATTGCGAAGAGCTATGATCTCATGGAGCCCACAGAACCGGACGATGACGAACCTAAAGAACTCGTTCGTTTGCCAAAGGATACACTCGTTATCGAAGCAGATGCCGCAATCCATCTTGATAAAGGTGTGAGGATGGTTGAGCATGAAGAAGCCTCTGGTAGAAAAGCCATCGACAGTTTGAAAGGCGCGCGGGCAATACACGAAATTTATATCCCCAAAACCGGGAAGTGGTACCTTTGGGCTCGTGCTTTCTTTGAATGGAGTAAAGATTCGTATTGGATCGGTATGGATGATGCTCTCGCAAAACCGTGGGATAGAGATGGGGGTCCAGGGGCTATCCGAATTTGTCCCGACCCGGATGATACTTCCAAGTGGCACCGCTGGTTGTGGAACACCGGACCCGACAGTGTCGTAAATACCAAACAAGGTATCAATCCAGCTTTTTTCCAGATTAAACGGGCAGGCTACTACCGCCTCTGGTCTAAAGGAAGGGAAGAGGGCTCACGCTTAGACCAGATTTTGCTTACCCGTGCCCGCGATTTCAACACGCAAACTGAGACAGGTGGGAAAACACTCCCAATTAAGCATGCCCCGCACCCATACGAACCCGCCTCCATTCATGAATGCCAAAAGTTAATCCATCATGCTGTCCAGATCGCAACCGCTGTCAACACCGAGCTACCTTGGGAGTTTAAATACTGGCTTCAGGATATATGGGGAGACATCACACAATTCCCAGAAACAGAAGGTTCGCTCTACAAATGCCCCAAATGTGCCGCTGATCTGCCGCAACAGGTAGTTGACCTCATGACACAACATGCCCAATCCGATGATATCCAATTCTACATTTTGTGCAGGAAGTGTGGAGGAGAGTTTGATTAAGCCTGTTTTAGTTCTATATTGCTTCTCTTCGCCCATACGAATAACCTTACAGCGTTTGATTCTTGTTATCATCAGCCTTATCCTCTTTCCTCCACTCAGCATCGCGGCACCGCCAAACCCGTATCTCTATTTTAATAAAGATTCAACAAGTGGGGAACTCGTGCCGAAAACACCACAAAGCAGAGTAGAGTTTCTTGAGGCACTTGAAGACTGCTGCTTCGCCAGAGAACAAGGGGTCTTGCAATCTGACGGCATAGAATATGTCCTCGCTTTGAAAATAGATTTTGCCGATATGCCGGGACGTAGAGAAGGGGCAGCGTTCGACAAATATCTCTTTGCAACGGATGGTATTTCCCTCAAAACATACTATCGTGAAAATTCTTACGGACAGATGGATATTCAACCTGGTCCGATGGGCGGAGTTATTCCAAAAGGGAACACATGGATTCGTGCGAAAAAACCGATGACTTACTACGGCGCAGGCATAAGAATCCTTGAACGCTATCGAGAATTGGTTCGCGAAGCATGTGAGGCGGCGGATGCGATCGTTGACTTTTCAAAATACGACAGAGACAACGACGGAATCGTAGACCATATTATGCTTATCCATTCAGGTAATGACCAAGCCTCCACGGGTGTAATTGATGACATACAGTCCCTGCTAATACCCGCCGTTAATGCCATTCATGATGGCGTACGGGTCAATACCGCTGCCATTGTTGCCGAGGAACCTGATTTTGAACACCCGCACTTGGGTATCTATTTCCACGAATTCTTCCACGATTTTGGTGCTCCCGATGTATACGGATTCGACTTCACAGATGCGCGCGATCACAAATGGGGATTGATGAGCCAGTTCGGTCCCTACCAAGGTCCGGAAGAATTAGGGGTTGGGAACGGTTTACAACCGAGCCACATTACGGGATACCTCAAATGGGATTTCGATGCGCGCCCTCAGAATGGTCGTCTTGGTTGGATACAGCCGGTTCAGATAACACAAAACCAAAAGATTGATGTACCCAGTTTTGAACTCGGACCCAAAACCAATAAACTCTTCAAAATTGATATTCATTCCTCAGCTACCCCCGTTCATGGAGAAGCAACGGAATTCTTCCTCATAGAAAACCGGAACAAAACATCAGGGGCAACTTTTGATACCCATCTCCCTGAATCGGGTATACTGATTTGGCATATTGACGAGACGAATCCTTATCCGCTCGGTACTTTTGATGCATCTCAACAGATTTGGCTTGAGGACCCAGCAGATCCCGAACATCTCGGTACCTATCTACAGGAGGGTGTTGAACTTATAGATGTGCGAACGATAACCGATGGTGCCGCTTACTCTGCTGACGATGGACAGACCGCTTTTACACCCGGAACAGTTCCAAGTAGTAACGCTAACGACGGCACTGTAACCGGTATTTCTCTCACGAATATCGGCTCGGAAGGTCCAACGATCCCCATTCTTGTATCGTTCGGTGATACTTACGAACCAAACGATACACTTGCGACTGCGTTCCCGATTACATACGCACAAACTTATGAATCCTTCCTTTTCAACTTATCTGATACACGCGATGTTTACGCACTGGAAGCGACTCGCGGTCTCACGATTTTGGTGACGTTGGCTGACATTCCACCAAGTAAAAACTACCGCCTGTTTCTCCATACAGTAACAGATGAGAGGATCGCTACTGGGGAAAATGCGACTGACATCGGCGGATTGAAACTCATTTATCAACCCGATAGAACAGATATATTCTATGTGATCGTGGAATCAGAGGGAGGATTCAGTAGCGTTGATTCTTATCGTTTACGTGTAGAACAACTTCAGGCAGAAGATTTCGCGCTTGATGAGATAAAGGTATATCCAAATCCGCTCCTTACCAGCGATACAGTCGTAACATTCGCCTATCGGCTGTCTGCTTCGCAGATCGTCGATAACATCAGCCTTGAAATTTTCATTCCCACGGGAGATCTTGTCTATAGCGAAACGCGAGAAATCGCAGGTACGCAAGGTAAATTTGAATGGAACGCTGTAACACGGAACGGTACATCCCTCGCGTCAGGCATTTACATTTACCGTATTTCTGCAATGCAAGCGGACGTCCTTGTTCAAGAAATTGGAAAACTGATCATTGTAAAATGATGACAACAAATTCTTCTTATATATTTCTTGACTAAAAATTGCAGTTATGCTAATCTAAAACATAAAATCAGTTTTAGACGCACCACTTTTATTTTACTCTGGCTTTCTCAAAACCATCTGTAGGCGCTCGCGTGTGGATCTTTTGAGTATCTCCGGAGTGGAAACCGAAAAATGAATTTGCCATTCTGAGAATGGTACCAAGGAGGCAACATTATCAATGAAATGGTTGAATAAATTCACAGCACTCAATCTCGGGATGCTATTTGTACTGACCGTTAGCGTTGCGGGTTGTGGAACAGCGCTCGGCAACTTGTCACCAATTCAACCCGTACATAATATAGCGGCAGCACTGGAGTTACAGACTGACAACCCGACTGAAGAGGTAATTGTCCCGGCTGTCCCTTCTGAAGCACTCGCGAAGCCAGTGCTGGACAAACACGGCATAAGTACTGTCGGATTCCGAATTGGGAAAGCACGTAATGCCAACATGGAAGCGTTAACTTACATCGTTGCATTCCAAGAATATGCACATGCCGAGGATCAGTGGAGTGAATTCCTCAACGATTGGAAGGATACCCAAACTCAGATTGAAACAGGAAGCGGTGAAGATAGGAAGATGGTTGATATCATCATGCTGTCTGACCACCCAGAACTCTTTGACGTTCAGTCAAGACAGCCAATCCTAACGAAGACTGAGGATGGCATCACTGTTTCCATCGCGTATTGGCGGCGACCCGACCTTGACCGGAAGTACAATCGAGGGAACGCTTTTTCACCTTTTTATGAGACTGAAGCACTCCACCAAGGCGACAAAACAGATGTGTTTTATGTGAAGATTACTAACAATCGGAGTGAAAACATCATCTTTGATGTCAAAAAATGCCAAATCGTCGACCAAGATGAGAATATCTATAACGGTATGGATTACGATGATTTAAAGGAACGTTTCACATACATGGCGCGTGCGACAGGGCTTTATGTCACAAATGGGCTCGAAACCGCACGGCGGATTCTCATCGAGAAACGGATGCCTATTGTTGAAAAGCAGGTGGGTACACGTCGCACAGGGGTGTCTCCCGGTGAAAGTGCAGAAGGTTTCCTACCGTTCGTACAGACGAAGCTGAATGCGCTCGAACTAAGGGTTATACTACCCATTGAAAAGGCTCCGCCACCAGGGGCAGCACAACGCTATCGAACGATAGAATTTGATTTCCCCTTCACGCACGATCGAGGGATTCGCGTCGCGCAGCCATCACCGAAACGCTATTAATTACATCGGCATTCGCGCCAAAGAATTAGCACGCTGTGCTATTCACACATCAAGATGCTCGGGGTCATATACCGCGAGCATCTTTTTTTATTCCTCTATAATCTCACAGTTCGGTAGTGATCCTAAAAATTGTTTCCCGTAATTCGCAGTTCTAATCCGTGGGTCGAGAATCACAACAATCCCTTCATCGGTCTGCGTACGGATGAGTCGTCCGAATCCTTGCTTTAAGCGCAATATCGCTTCCGGCAAACTAAATTCAAAGAACTCGTTGCCACCCTCTTCTTTAATCTGTTTCACACGCGCTTCCATCACTGGGTGCGTCGGAACTTCAAAGGGGAGTCTTGTAATAATCACATTACTGAGAGATGCCCCGCGAACGTCAACGCCTTCCCAAAAACTCGAGGTCCCAAAGAGGACGGAATCTGTATTTTCACGAAACGCCTGAAGCATTGCTGTTCGAGAAAGTTCGCCGCCCTGTTTGAACGTATCAATCCCTATTTCCTCCAAATCAGGGGCGACAGCATCGTAGACTTCGTCCATCATTCTGTAACTTGTGAAAAGGACAAACGCTTTACCATGGGTCAGTTTGAGGTAGTGTTTAATTTTTTCAATCGCCGCTGGCACAAATCCACTACTGTTCGGATGCGGCATATTACGCGGGATATGGATCTGTACTTGCCGTTCAAAATCAAACGGCGAATCGACAAGAAGTTCACGACACTCACTGATACCTACCCGGTTTTTGAAGTAAGCGAAGTTGCGATTTGTAGAAAGCGTAGCACTCGTCATTACAACGCTATTCTTTACTGTGAATAGATGATCTTGCAGCATCTGATTCACGTTCGCTGGGGTGGCGTTGAGAAGGATGCGCGGTGTTCGTCCGCGCGTCGATATTTCAGCCCAATAAACGTAATTCGGATCGCTCTGCTGAATGATCATATCCAATTCGCCGCGGAGGCGTTGACAATAGTGTTGATGCGCTGTAATTTCCTGTTCATCATCGTCCGTCATAGCACCATCGTGGAGGCGTTTCAAGGTTTTTTCAATATCGGTGAGCGGAGCATCCAGTACATTATTGACGAAATCACTCGTATGGATGCGTGGTGTCAGAGGATTCCCGTTTCGGTCGCTATCGATCTCATCCTGCATAGTTTCGATAATCGTTCTAAAGAGAGTGTTTGCCTCTTCGCGTGCTGTCTCGACCTGAGTTCTCAGTTGTGGTGAATTGAACCGTTTCGCTAATCCTTCCCCGTTTCGTTCATTGTACAGAGAATCAAGCAGCCATTTGACGCGAGTATTGCTGAAATCAATGCTGGCGTGGTTCGTGGCTGTTGCTTCCAAGTGGTGCGCCTCATCAATGATGAGGTAATCGTAATCAGGTAACACGCCCATAGCCTCCTCACTATCCTTACGGATTGCGAGATCGCTAAAGAGTAAATGATGGTTCACAATAAGCAAGTCGGCGTTATACATTTCTCTTCGGGCTTTGAAATAGAAACAAATATCATAGGTTTCGCAATTACGACCGAGACAATTATCTCTATCGGAAGCGACCTTATCCCAAACCTGCGGGATAGGTTGCCAAGGCAGATCAGCCCGACTCCCATCGACCGTCCGATCCACCCACTCCTGAATCTCAGCGACTTCTTCTACCTCCTCACGTGTATCAAACAAGCCTCGTTCATAACTCATCAAATTTTTCAGTCTTCTTCGCGAGAGGTAATTACGCCGTCCCTTCGCCAAAACTACATTGAAATCGCGTGGGAGCACACGTTGAAGAAAAGGAATATCTTTCGTGACGAGCTGTTCCTGCAGACTGATAGTATTCGTCGAAATAACGACTTTCTGCTCCGACTTGAGTGCGAGGGAAATTGCAGGAATTAGATAAGCAAAACTTTTACCGACTCCCGTCCCGGCTTCGACAATCAGATGCTCAGCTGCAGTAAAGGCGCGAGCGACCTCATGTGCCATCTGTAATTGTTCTTGGCGAAATTCGTATTCCTCAAGTTGTTGGGAAATGAGACCACCGGGACTAAAGATTTCTCTGAGGGTGATGTTTTGTGGTGTTTGTGCCATTTTTTAACGATGTGAATCTGGTCTGTGCTCCATTTCATTTCGCACAGGGTTTCGGTTAATTCTAAACACTTTTTCGCATCTAACATAGGTTCTCTACTTCTTTGGAAGCCATCGTGAAACGAAGTAGAACGATGCTCAGATTTAATAAATTAAAAATTTCTGAGTCTATTTCTATTATTTGAGGTTAACAGTTATCCTCTCCGTACCGTGACTGCTTTTAACGTCAAGGATTAATTCCTCGGCATTTTGATTCGCCTGAAGAAGTGCCTCGAACATCCGCACGTCTGTGATTCTGTGATCATTAATCCCCATAATAAGTGCCCCGCGCGGAATGCTTGCCTTGTACCCGGGTGCCTGTTCCTTAACCCGTTCAACAATAACACCGCGATCTTCACCGGTCAGGTACGTATATCTTTCAAAATCTCCTGCTTCCAATTTCCGAATTGCCAATCCAAGTTTTTTCCAAGTTATAGATTCTATTTCGACATATTGTCCCGTCAATTCGGGTGGCATTTCTCCAATCGTTACACTGAATGTTCTCTCATGTCCCTGTCTGAGAACCCTGATGACAGACCGTTCACCTACTTGTGATTCCGCAACGAGCATTTGGAGTTCAACAGATTTTTTCACCTTCTTTCCATTGTATTCGTAAATAATATCGTTACGCCGTAAACCTCCGAGATAGGCGGGTGTATCCGTGCCGCCAGGTCTGACGCGAATGCCACCTTTCACCTCCCGCATAAAGACCCCAAGGTAACCGCGGATGACTCGTCCGTTCGCAATGAGCTGATCCCCAATGGTCTTAACAAGATTAATCGGAATAGCGAATCCGGCACCTGCCATCGCCGGAGCCGGAGCCGGCGTATTTTCATTATTATCAATGCGCCGAATTAATGCGTTGATACCGATAACTTCACCGTGGATATTCAGCAACGGTCCTCCGCTACTACCGGTATTAATCCAAGCATCTGTTTGAATAAAATCTTGGTATCGAATAAAACTAAAACCTCGGAGAATCGAGCGACTCTTACCGCTCACAACACCTGTGGTCACGGTATAATCAAGTCCAAACGGATTGCCGATAGCAATCGCAAATTGGCCCACCCGGACCTTCGAGGAATCAGCTAACGGAATCGCAGGAAACGCTTCATCTCGCTCAATCTTAAGAACCGCGACATCCGTATTTTGATCTGTACCGACGAGTTCTGCCTCAAACCTACCGCCATCCAACAACGTCACTGCAATATATTTCGCATCATAAACGACATGATGGTTCGTAAGAATGTAGCCATCTTTGCGAAAAATAAAGCCCGAACCAACACGATTTTGAGATTCAGAATCTTCCATACCTCTGACGTGAACGCCAACTATCGCAGGCTTACTTCGAGTTACGACGTTCACAAACGCATTTTCAATAGAAGCTAACAGTTCGAGATCACGCTGTCGATCAATCGGTTGGGCACAAGAAGAAACCAAGACCACAGTAGATAGTAAGACAATATAGAAATTTATACGTTTCCTCATTGAATTGTCTCCTCAGTCAAATGCTCTCAATATTACGCCTTATTTCACGAGATACACGGACCCTCTTTCTTCTCTCAAATAGGAGAGGCGTCCGAGGATGGTGCAATCACATCAATTAATCCACCGTTTCATCCGGGTTGTCCGCGGACAGATCGTCCCCACGGTGTAAGCGAAGTGCAAGATTCGCCGTTTGTCGGCGTGCCCGTGCCGTCGGTGCATGCGCCGCGAGATAGCGTGATGCCGCAACGAGCGTCATTTGTGCGCTCGCTTCGTCCAATTCCTCTGCTTGTTGGAAAGCCGCCTCCAACATCTGGAAGGAATGGAACTCCGCATCTTCGCGTAGCAGGATATGCCCAAGCCTCTCCAACAATGCTTCGCGAGGGTGCCCAAGCGACAGATACCTATAGATGTACATCCCTGCTTTATCTACTTGTGCTTGTGTATCCAGGAGTGATACAAACTCTTCCAAGAGCATATCCGCATCTGTAGGGAGTGTATCAGTTTCCCTGCGGTGTTGCGGCAGACGTGCTGCAGGCATATTGAACCATCGATCAAAGTAGATAGCCACCGCCCCGTGAAAAATGCCACGGATAATCTCCACTGAAGGCGCGCGCTTCGCACACTGATGAAGGGCATTGCAATAGGTATAAGTGTGCAGCACCGCAATCCAATCACCAAATTCGTTCTTCGTGTGAAATTGCGCGATGCGAAGTGCTGCCGCATAAGCGAGAGATTGCGTCAATTCAGTTAGCGGTGCCCCGTCTTGGATAGCACACTTGATTGCCGCGATCGTTTCAAGTGGCGCGTCAGCGAGTAGGACTTCAACTAATGTCTCACTATCCATCCACGTCTTGTCTTCGCCTGCTGCTACGAGTGCTTCAAGTTCATCAAACGTCTCTCTCAATACTGGAACAAAGTCAATCGGACTTCGCCACTGATTCTGTTCCTCCGCGCGAGACGAACTTGCCAGCATTCCAACGAGCGTGGGTATTACCTCGTCAGCCTTCTCCCATCCGATTCGCTCAAGGAGTTCAAAAGCCTTATTGATAAAATCAAGCGTATGTCCACCGTCTCGATAAAAATGGTCTGTTGCCGCGGCTACCATCATATCACAGACCTGTGCCTCAGTCGCGCCGTTGGCAATGGCAGTCATAACCGTCCGTTCCGCACCATCTGCGTTGCGAACCTCAATGAAATACCGGAACCATGTTTTCAATTGCGCTAACGAGTGGGTATCGGTTTCGAGTTTTGCCAATGCAATTCGCGGGGCTGACGATGATGTCTCATCGGAAATGTGGAGTAAGCCTTGATAGAGGGCAAGCACCTTGTCGGCATCGGATAGTTTTTCAGCAACGTTTGCCATACAGGTGAGGATGGTCATGGCGGGTCCCCACCCTGCCCGTCTGCCGCGTGCTCCGTAGAGTGCTCCAACTTCAACGATAGCATCAGGAACAGTGTCCATGGATCGGAGTGCAATAACCGACTTTGCGAGAATAAGATTGATGCTCTGCTCAAGCCCCTCACGGAGTCGTCCCTTCCACCGTTCAATAGCATTTGCGCCGTTGGCACTGACATCAACGTAGACCTTACCATCACGGATCTCAATCGGGTAGGGTTGAACATCATCCGCAAACGGATGAAAGGTGCAACCACTTGCCAGATCAAACATGGCGTGATGCCAATGACATATCAGTATACCATCGTGGACGCTCCCACGGTTAAGCGGATAGCCCATGTGCGGACAACGATTGTCCACTGCGAAAATTTTTCCATCGCTTTTTGCCAACGCAATAGGTTGCCCCGAAACATTGACAGCGATAACCCCCTCGTCAGGGATCTCTGATACATCGGCACATTCAATAAATTCTGTTCCACTGTGATGGGTGCTCAGTTCATGACGTGTCTGTTCAGCCATGTCGGATCCTCCTTCATCGCCACCTCTGTTTTGTCTATTTTAGCACAGCCCCGCAGTATTTGTCAAAGTGTTCTTCACTACCGAAAAATTGCCAACTTCTCCAGATACGTATACGTCTCTCCTTTTGAAACAACCGAGATATGGCAGACGTAAACACCTGGAGATACCGCCAACCCATAAGAAGTTTGCTGATTCCACCATGTCCGCCAGATACGTTGATCCAATCTGTCGGCGACCCCTTCAATCCGTTTTATCAGATTCCCACCCGAATCATAGATAAACACCTGCATGCCTGTCATATCCACATTTGCGGCAACCCGAAATTCGGTCAAGCCCTCTGAACGGGCTGGGTTAGGAAACACGATCACATCTTCCCAAGCAAACGCCTGCGTCAAAATAACGGAATTCGCGACGGAGACCGCACCCAGTGGATATCGCGCCGTCACGCGGAGGGTATTCTCCCCTGGGTGTAATGGCACGGTTGCCCTATAGGTCTGCGTCGCTCGATCCAAAACTGCCAACGTCTGACTCGGATAGACAATAACATCAATCGGGAAATCTGAACGAAACGTCCCCTTAATTTCTAATTTACCCTCTTTGGTACTCGACGGTAACTCCAATGTTACTTGTGGCATCTGTCGCGTCGGATGGAACATAGATGTAAGAAGACTGTCCATTGTAACAAGCACAAGCTGCGTCACTTTTCTCACCAAACCGAAATTCACCTTATCCACCGTATCGTTAGAGGTATGATAGAAAGGATTGGTATCGTAGTTTTGAGAATCTCGCCACGGTGTGGAGCTTTCAGTTAAAGTAACGGCATCGTAATCGGCATCCCAGAACGATTTGTGAGAAGAAATATCGACGAATTCATCTTGGGTTCGGCGGATTTTCAAACCGATGTTATACCATGTGTTCGCAATAATGAGGGCGCGGCTTATCCAAGCAGAATCGTTGTTGGTAACAATTTCAACGAGGTCGGTTTTCCAATTGAAACCCAACATATCCAAATTAAAAACACCAACGATCTTTTCACGAACAGGATGAGCCCCATCACTCCCACCTGTAGTGGATGCCTCTCGAACATAGTGCCGACTCCCCAGGAAACCGAGTTCCTCACCCCCTAACGCGATAAACCTTATCTCGTGTTCGTATTCATAGCGACTTAAAAGGTAAGCAATTTCCAGCATCGCCGCGACACCTGTCCCATTATCATTTGCGCCTGGGGCAGTGGACGTTAATGGATTCCAATTCGGTTCACGCGTAGCTTGCGTGTCATAATGTGCACAGATGATGAAGATACGGTTGCTGGCTGAAGTCGACCGCGCTGGCAGGACAGCCGTTACGTTTCTGATGCCCCCAAACACCTGCTCACTGACTTTCAGACGGGGAGAACGGCGAAACTGACGTATAATGTAATGCACAATGTCATCCGTCGCATCACGATGGTGTGCGCTGCGTGTGCGATGGGCTCGCAAGTTACGTCCAGATGCAAAGTTTTCCTGCAACGCGATGACCTGTGCTTCAAGGGCATCGGATTGCACCAACGTGAGTAGTTCATCACCGCGACTCAACAAGGACGGATTGCCCTTTTCCGCCATAATAGGAAAGGAAATAAATACAACAAGTAGGAAAATTACGGGTCTTTTGAGAGAGACGTGTAGGCTTGGTCTTAATTGCCTTGACATGAGAAGGAAAATTAGGTACCCTATTTAAGAATTGCTTGACATTATACCAGATTTTATTCGGCTTGTAAATAGCAGGAACCAAACCGTGCAAGCCAGATTTGAAGATACCGTGGTGTCCTCGTTAGATAAATATTGAATGTCTCTGAGTTCTATAATAAAAACTGGATCTGTGCATATACCGATGGAAGTGGACAAAAATGCCAGCAAATCTACCCCCGACCTACTATAAACTCAAGCACCAGCATGAAGCCGCCAAAACAGACGAAGAGCGACTGAGCCTGTTAGAGGAAATGTTACGCATCATTCCGAAACACAAAGGCTCAGAAAAGGTGGTCTCCGACATCCGTCGTCGTATCGCCAGCTACAAAAGAGGCACACCAGAAAAAGGAGGCAAAAGCTCGAATAAAAGAAGCCATAGCGAACACATTCCAAAGCAGGGAGCCGGGCAGATCGTTCTCATCGGACCGCCGAACGGTGGTAAATCACAAATTCTATCAAACTTTACGAATGCCAGACCTGACGTTTCGCCGACCCCCTATACAACGACCACGCCAACGATCGGAATGCTACGCTATGAGAACATCCAATTCCAACTCATTGATACGCCTTCTATTATGCTGGACTTCATTTCATCAACAGTCCTGACCCTCACTCGCAACGCTGACCTGGTCCTGCCGATTGTAAGCCTCGCGAGCGATAACCTATTGGATGATATTGATATGGTGGTAGCGTTTCTGAAGGAAGCGGGCCGCGAGACCACGGATAATGGACATCTCGTCGTCGCCAATCAAATCGACGCGCTAGGCGCAGAAGAGCGTCTGGAAATTCTCAAAGAATTCTACGACGATATGTTTCAAATTCATCCGATTTCTGCCGAAACCGGGGCAGGTAAAGAGGGTTTATCGCAAGCGATTTATACGGAATTGGATATTTTGCGTATTTATCCCAAGGCACCCGGTAAAGCCGTAGAAGGTGATGATCCCATCGTTCTCCCTAACGGTTCAACCGTGCTTGACACCGCTATGGAGTTACACAAAGATTTTGCCGAATTCAAGTTCGCACGGATATGGGGACCCCACTGGCACGATGGCCAATCGGTCAGTCGCAATGATGTGGTTTACGATGGGGATGTGGTTGAATTTCATTTGTAGATAGACCCATAAAGGCAAGCCGTAGGTTGATGCAATGAGAAATAGAAGAACGTCTCCATACCTCATATACTCACTCATCATCCACGTCACACTGTTATTAGGATTGTGGTGGATGGCTCCCCAGCAAGTTCCTGTACTGCCATTCTATGACGAGATAGAAGCTTCAATAACCCACGTCGAACGACCACCACTCCCGATTAAACAACAGATCGTTGTTGAACCTCCCGCACCTGTCGTCGTCGAAAAAGAGAAACCTAAACCACCCCCGAAACCGAAAGCAGGTTTGAGCACAGCGTGGCAATTGGGATCTCAAGATGTATCAGAGATTTCAAATCCGGAAGCACGCAAACAGGAAAACGCAAATCGGGAACGACAGATCGGAGATGGATTATCACAATTGAGCCCGGTCGTAGGGAAGCCAGCCGGTTACGCTCCTGAAAACCGATTCGCAGTGAAATCACTCGATCAGCCAATGGTGTCCCTGCCCTCCACACCCGAAACAGATTACGTGGCACCGCAAGGGGAAACCAATCCAGTTTCTTTAGATACCCATAAGACTTTATTAAATGGCACTTCGCCAACCGTTGACGCGCCGAAAATTCACTATGGCAGTGAACGTGGAGACGCGCTCCGGGCTACCGGTATGGGCAATTCCTGGGGAGGCGGAGGCGGCTCTGGCGGTGGCAATGTAGGTGGCGTTTTCGTCTATATGATGAAAGACATTGCCCGAACGCTTGCAGAAGCCAGTGTGACGAAAAAAGTTGACGTTGTTTTTGTTCTCGATGAAACGGCAAGTATGATAGATAATATCCGCGGGATTCGCGCCTATGTCGATTTCCTATTTGAGGCATTCGAACGGGAAGGACATGATGCCACCTTCGGATTAGTGACTTTCACAGACGAAACAAGAGAATATGGACGCACTGACGATCTCGGAACCTTCAAAAACTGGCTTTTTAAAATAGGCGTTGATGGTGGTGGTGACATCGCAGAAGCCGGTTTAGACGGACTCATGACAGCGGTAACAAAGACCAAATTTCGTAAAGGCGCGCAGCGGTTCATCCTTCTCGCGAGCGATGGTGCTTTTCACGATGCTGACTACGATGGAAAATCTGCTTATAGTCTCGATCAGGTCATTGAAGTCCTACAAAACGCACAAGTTCGTGTTGATGTCATCGGAATAGATTATTTACCGATCCGACAGATCGCGCTGGCAACGAGTGGCACATGGCGCGCGATTCCCGGTAGAGGCTATCTGGAATATGTACCACCGTTAACCTTAACAGTGAAGTTGTTTTCTAAATTAGGCACGCTCAATCTTGAAAATGGGCAGATGGACGATAAAATTACCGTTTACATCAACAATCCACCCCGTCCTAAGCAACTCACCTTAACATGGAAGGTCCTTAACCCTTTAGGAGAAAGGTGTTACGGTCCGTTCACTGAGCAAAAAATTATTCCAGCCGATGGTTCAACTGAAGTGGAATTGAGACCTGTCCTGGATAGAGAGGTTTTTCTGACAATACCCGGTGTTTATACTATCATCTATCGACTTGAAAACGAACAAGGACATCAAAGTATTCTGCGCAGGACACTCACGTTCTAACTTTACATGACCTGGGTCTAAACCCATGTTGTTCACCCGCAAGGTAAATTAAAAATATGAAAGAGCAGATTTTTGAACAGTGTCGCCGTCATTTCAACGACATCGTTGCCATCCGACGTGATATCCATCAGTATCCTGAATTAGGGTTTGATGTCCACCGCACAGCAGGTATCGCCGCGGAGGCACTACAGGCACTCGAAATCCCTGTTAAGACAGGTATCGGTAGGACAGGCGTTGTCGGAGATTTAGAAGTGCCGGGAGCCACGAGACGTATCGCCTTACGCGCAGATATGGACGCCCTCCCGATTCAAGAGCTCACCGATGTCCCCTTTAAATCTAAGATTGATGGAAAAGCGCATCTTTGTGGACACGACGCACACACGGCGATGCTTATCGGCACAGCCCGAATCCTTTCAGAATTCCGAAGTAGCCTCAAAACACACATCAGGTTTATTTTTCAACCGAGCGAAGAAGCGTTACCCGGGGGAGCCCCCGCGATGATCGCAGACGGTGCGTTGGAGGATGTGGATGAAATCTACGGGATACACGTCTTTCCACTCTTTGCTGTTGGAGAATATGCCACGTGTGCCGGTCCAATGCTCGCACAATCCGATACTTTTCAGATTACACTCACCGGCAGGGGAGGACATGCGGCGTTTCCGCATCTCACTGTCGATCCAATTGTGATAAGCGCACAGTTTGTGACAGCAGTCCAGTCCATCATTGCGAGAAACGTGAATCCACTGGACTCGGCGGTGATCAGCATCACACAACTCCACGGTGGTGATGCTAACTTGCAAAACGGGCTTACGGGTGCCGCACTCAACGTTATCCCCCCTAAAGTCCTGATCGGTGGAACGGTACGCACACTCCAAAAAGCAGGGCAGACACGTGTCCGAGCACAATTAGAGAGTCTACTCGCTGGATTAGCAGAGACACACGATGCCACGTATACATTCGACTACCGAGAGGGATACCCGGTAACCTACAATCATGAACCTTGCGTCAACACAGCCATATCCACAGCAGCGGGGTTAGTCGGGGAGGACAATCTTGTATACCCAATGTCTCCGATACTTGGCGGCGAGGATTTCGGCTACTACTCACAGGAAATTCCAGCGTGCTTCGTGATGGTAGGAGCAGGCAATGAAGAGAAAGGCATCGTGAATATGTGTCACCACCCACAGTTCGATATTGACGAAACCTCTATAATTTACGGCATGGCACTGCTTACAAATCTCGCGATGCTCTAATGTTCGCGTCTTTGGGAAATCTGGAACGATGGATTTGGAAAAGGATAATTCTGTGTCAACGCACAACCCACAGCCACATTCGTCAGTCAGTACCTTCACCTTGATGTTTACGGACATCGAAGGTTCAACGCTACTTTGGGAGGCACACGGTAATGAAGTTATGACGGAGGTGATCAATACACACAATACGATTTTGCGAACCGCAAATTCAGCGTGGGGTGGCACAGAGATCGGCAATGAAGGCGATGGTTTTTTCTTTGCTTTTCCTACGGCGAGTGCCGCTGTTATGTGTGCGCTTGAGATACAATTGGTACTCAATGCATATCAGTGGCATGAAGACATCAAGGCCTTACGTGTCCGTATCGGTATCCACACAGGCGATATGATCCTGTTGGATGACACATATCACGGAATGCCTGCCAATCTTGCCAAACGAATTACGGACGCAGGACACGGTGGACAGATTCTGCTCTCCGCTGTGACGCACGAACTCGTTAAAGCGCAATTTCCATCTGGAAGCTTTGTCGCACTCGGCACACATCAGTTGAAAAACATTCAACATCCTGAAGCGATTTTTCAATTTCTCGCACCGCAGGCTTCTATTTTAGAAATCACGAATGAACACAGGTGGCAAGAAGTCTTCAGTGGAGAGGCACAAACAAACACATCGCAGAATGAGGAACCTGCCGACCAGTTCCTTATTCCTAAACTACAAACCGAGTTCCCACCCCTGAAGACCCTTAACAATTCACCCAATAACTTACCAGCACCTATCAACAGTTTTATCGGCAGAGAAGTTGAAGTCCGTCGTATTGTAGAGTATTTCACTGACGGTCGGGAACGACTGGTAACACTGACTGGACCTGGCGGTATCGGCAAAACTCGTCTCGCCCTACAAGTTGCGACGGAGCTTCATGACACCTTTCCTGACGGTGTATGGTTTATCGCGTTAGCTGATTTGAAACAACCGACGCATGTCATCACGGAGATCGCAACGGTTCTCGCGATTTCGTTGAAACCAACACAGGATGTCATGGAACAGCTTATTTCATACCTTTCAGATAAAACACTTCTATTGGTATTGGACAATTTTGAACATCTGATGGATGCCTCCCAAGATGTCAAGACCTTATTGCTCAGATGTCCGACCCTACACTGTTTAACCACATCACGGGAACCCTTAAAGATCGCAGGTGAACAACGATTCATCGTGCCTCCGTTATCTATTCCATCTGAAGATGTGGACTATGACACCCTCCATCATTATGAAAGCGTCCAACTCTTTTTGGCGCGAGCAGAAGCCGTCGCGCCGGACTTCCAACTCACAACTGACAATGCCACAGCGATTGGCGCGATTTGCCGTGTGGTTGATGGACACTCCCTCGCGATTGAACTTACCGCAGCGCGCGTCCGGGCTATGACGCCGCAACACATTCTCGATCGCTTAAAAGTTTTGCTTGACAATCCACCATCAAATCAACCCTCTACACTTCTTTCAACAAGTGATCGAGACGTGCCAGCGAGGCACAAAACCCTTAATGCGGTAATTGACTGGTCTTACGATCTTTTAGAACCAGAAGAACAATTTCTGCTTTGTCAACTCGCGCTTTTTCCAAGTGGATTCTTCTTGGAAGCCGCTGAAACTATCTATAGTTCAGTTTCTGTCCAGTCAGAACAGGATTTTCCCTATACAGAAACAATCGATCTGATCTTCAATCTACACGATAAATCGTTACTCATGACTGAAGAATACTTGGCGCGAACCCGCTACCGACTTCCTGCTCCACTACAATTGTATCTTCGGGCGAAGCAACACGCCTCTGGATTCAGAGAAGCACATGCATACTATTATCTCGCATTAGCACAAGAGCAGAACAAGAAATTAGAGGGTCCTGAACAGAGCAAAGCACTCTCAGAAATGGCGATCGAACTTGATAATTTTCGTGCTGTTTTCGGGTTTGCAGAGGAGAAAAATGAATGGCTCCTGTTTGGGCAACTTGCTGCCGCTCTCTCGAGATTTTTCTATTTACACGGGTTATGGACTGAAGGATTGGGATTACTGAAACGAGCAGAGACCGAATTGCACCCTCGACTCGGCGAACATCGGGGATTAGAGGACCTATCTGAAACGAACGAAATGTCGGTCCAGCTGACAATAGCGAAACTTCGACTAGCTCTGGCAACATTTTATAATGAACAACAGGAATGTGAAACGGCTCGGCAATTGTGTGAAAACGCCTTACACGTTTTCAGAACGATAGGGCAGCAGCTCGGTGTCGTCAGGGCGTTAAATTGTCTCGGCACCATCGCAAGGTATGAAAAAAAGCTTGAAGAGGCGGATACACACTTTACCGAAGCCTTAGAAATAGCGAAGGTATTAGGCGACAAATGGCATATCGCTTTTGTACTAAACAATCTGGGAATTACGGCATATAATCGTCGTCATTTTGAAACAGCGAAATTGCATTATACCGAAAGCCTGCGTCTCGCTCGCGAGCTTGGAGATAAACTGGTTATCGCCTACGCTCTCAATAATCTCGGGAAAACCGCGAACCAACAAGGCCTACGAGAGGAAGCACAACGCTACTATACAGAAAGTCTACATCTCGTCCGTGACCTCTCTACTTCCAACGCGGGGTTTCCTTATCTAATGGACAACCTTGGAAAGGTAGCACTTCGTCGGGGCAAACACGAGGAAGCGAGGCACTATTATACAGTAAGTCTGGAGTATCGCAAGGAGAACGGAAGTTCCCGTGAGATCGCAGACTCGCTCTATCAATTCGGACAGTTAGCGCACGCTGAAGGCGAATTTGAATACAGTTTGTGCCTCTTTCTTAAGGTCGCGTCAATCTACGCGGAAACAGGCGCGACAATGCCGTTTTATGTAGATGCAGTGAATAACACTATCAAGGCATTAGAGGTAGAACTCGGCACCGAAAAAGTTGAGAAACTTAAAACAGAAATGGAAACTCGAACGCTTGAGGAGATTGTTAATACTTGTCTATCCTGATAATACTACGGAAGCACAGTATCCTACAGATCAAGATATAACATTCAGCAAAAATGGACACTATTATGCAACAACGCGTCATCTTTCTTGCGATTCTATGCCTATTCTCTTATATTACACTCGGAGACGGTATATCTACTTTCGCTCAAGTCGAAGTTACCCCGATCACTCCGAGCGTGAATCCGATGTTAGACCCAGTAGAAACCGCACATGACTATTACCACGAACGACGGTATGCGGAAGCGATTAAAGCATACGAAGACCTAATTGAAAAGGGTATACCGAAGCGTGATGGAACGTATGTCCCACTTCGGCAGAGCCAAAAGGATTCGATTCGGTTGATGTTAGGGCAAAGTTACGCCAAGGTCGGTGAGGATCCCGCCGCACAGCGCGTCTTTAAAGAAATTGTTGACGAAAATCCGAACGGTTCTTATGCGACACAGGCTGTTCATCGGTTGGGAAATCTCTACTGGCAACGCTATCAGTTCAGAGCGGCAATCAGGCAGTGCAAGCAAATTCTCAATCAGCACCCGAACACAACTTCCGCCGCGACTGCCGCCTATCTCCTTGGAAAATATCAGCAAGCAGAAGGTAAATCCGAGGAAGCAATGGATAGCTACAAGTATTTTCTTGATACCTTTCCGAGTTCACCCTATCGCGTGAGCGCCTTCAACAGCCTGACTGAGCTTTACATCACCAACCAACGCTACGCAGACGCCGAAAAACTGATTCAAGAACGGATGCGACGCTATCCCGACGACCTTACGCTATTGGAGCAATTGGCGGAAATCTACCAACACCAAAACGCTTATCCGAAGGCACTCGAACTCTACCGTAAGGCGATTGAACGAGACCCGAACAATACAACGCTCCGCAGAAAATTAGGGACACTCTATGCCGAAATTGGTAAAACCGCACAAGCCGTAGCCGAATGGGAAAAGGGAACCGCAGGCGAAGCAAATCAGATCGATCAACAGAAGCAGCTTGGTGCAATCTATCTCTCCCATAAGATGTATTCGGAAGCAATCGACGCATACCAGCAAGCCATACGCTTAAGTCCAAAAGACAGTTACCTCTACACGCAGTTAGCAGCAGCATACAAAATCCAAGGACACATTGAACACGCCGCCAAGGTCTATGTTGATGCCTTACAACAGGTTGGACTTATGAGGAACCAACGCGAAACGATCTGGAATGTCATGCTGGAAATTTATGAAGGCGATCACTATAAACCGATCCATGATAAACTCGTTGCCCAACTTGAGAAGCGACGGGCACAAAATCCACAAAACGCTAACATCGTCATGACCTTGGGTGAACTCTATTTCCATGCCGGAGATGTGTCGCAAGCACTCACTACGTTTACACAACTCTACCGAAACTATCCGACGCATACCGATATAACGTTAGGGACATACGCACGGATGTTAGAACGCAACGAAAATCCACAAGCCATAGATTTCTATAAGGCGTTAATATCAGGCTCTACAGATCGCGCACGCGTCAGAACTACCCGTTCCGAACTGGCAGCGCTGTATCAAAAAATGGAGCAGTGGAACGATGCGATCGCGCTTTTAGAGGAACTGGTTTCCAACCGCGAGGCTTCTGTAAAAAATAGATTATTACTTGGACAGCTGCAGCTGCACGGTGTCCACGCACCGAAAGTCGCTCAGAAAACATTCCAATCCTTGCTGGCACAACGTTTGGTCACTTCCCAATTGGTGGAAGCACAATTGGGTCTGGCAGAATGTCATGTCCTACTGAAACGCTACACGCTTGCGCGAGAAGTCCTCGAACCGGTCGCCAACCGTCCCCACCGTTTCCGTGCTGTTGCCCGCAAACTGATTGGTGATTCCTATTTCTTTTCTGCCGATTTCGACCAAGCCGCCAAAGAATACAACGAAGTTATCCGAATCTCAAGATCCGATCGGCTCACAAACGATGTCCTTGAACGGATTGTCCTCATCCAGAATCACTCCGATTACCTCAAAATTCCACTTACGGATTACGCCACTGCCGTGCAACTCCGTCTGAACGGAGAAACTACGGAGGCATTACAAAAGTGTGAGCGAACCCTTGAAACCTATCCACAAGCGACTATCGTTGATGCGATATGGCTTCTCATCGGGGACATCTATCGTGAAGAAGCGAAAGATACTGAGGCAATCAACGCATACGAACAAATAGTTGCGCGGGAGAGTCTCACCGTCCCGAAGGCACTCGTAAACATCGCCGAAATTTACCGACAAAAAGCCGATTTCGCCAACGCTGCTGCTACCTATACCACACTCATTACCGACTACCCTGAAAACGTTATTGTCGTCCATGCCCGCCAGCAACTCAATGAAATCATGAAACTTATGCGTCATCAGTAAATTGGTTTCTGATGAATTCTTACTGTAAGGCACCCTCTTGCTGGCGACTGACGACTGATTGCTGACGGCTATTGAAATATAGCACCGACTTGTGGTAAAATAATAAGAAACAATGTACAATACAAAGGAGTCAGCAGATGCCCCACCCTGCTCACAATTTATTTAATACACACCGAACCCTTGAAAGCGATGGGTTTGCGTGCACCTATTATTCGCTTCCTGCCTTAGATGAAGCCGGTATCGGGTCAACAACTACATTGCCCGTCAGTCTCCGCATTTTACTCGAATCATTACTGCGAAATTACGATGGACACCAAATTACAGAAGAGGATATTGTAAATTTGGCAACTTGGGACGCGCACTCTCCAAAAGTCTTGGAGATTCCGTTCAAACCGGCACGCGTGGTCGCACAAGATTTCACAGGCGTTCCCCTCGTTGTTGATATTGCCGCGATGCGTTCTGCTGTAGCAGAGCTTGGCGGCGATGCTGGTATGATAGAACCCCTCGTCCCTGTTGATTTAGTCATCGATCACTCCATCCAAGTCGATGCCTACGGTTCAGAGAACGCATTTCAATTTAACACCGAACGGGAATTTGAGCGCAACAAGGAACGTTACGAGTTCCTCAAATGGGGACAACAGGCGTTTGAAAAATTCAATATCATCCCGCCCTCTATCGGCATTGTACATCAGGTGAATCTGGAATACCTCGCCAAAGTGGTTATGACCGAAGATTCGCTCGCCTATCCAGATACCGTCGTCGGCACCGACTCGCACACCACTATGATTAACGGCTTAGGTATCGTCGGATGGGGTGTCGGCGGTATAGAAGCGGAAGCCGCGATGTTAGGACAACCCGTTTATATATTGACCCCGGAAGTCCTCGGTGTTCACTTGAAAGGCGAACTTCGTGAGGGTGTAACCGCAACAGACTTGGTTCTGACTGTGACGCAACGCCTCAGAGCCGCGGCAGTCGTTGACAAGTTTGTGGAATTCTTTGGAGCAGGTGTAGAAGCACTCTCTCTACCAGATCGGGCGACACTCTCTAATATGTGTCCAGAATACGGAGCGACTATCGGATTCTTCCCCCCCGATGCGGAGACGATGCACTACCTCCGTCTCACCGGACGCGACGAAACACACGTTGACATGGTGGAAGCTTATCTCAAAGCCCAGGGCATCTTCGGTATCCCACGCCTCGGAGACGTTGAATACTCCGATATCCTTGAAATCGATCTCGCCGACATTGAGCCGAGTATCGCTGGTCCGAAACGACCGCAAGATCGCATTGCTCTGTCGGATGTCAAAAATACCTTTACTGAACTGCTTACACGTCCTGTAGCCGAAGATGGATTTGGTGTAACAGAAGACGTAGACGATAGCGACAGCATCACCCACGGGTCGGTTGTTATCTCGGCAATTACCAGCTGCACAAACACAAGTAATCCTTCTGTGATGATCGGTGCCGGGTTGCTCGCGAAAAAGGCTGTGGAAAAAGGACTACGTGTCCCCGATTACGTCAAAACCAGTTTAGCACCGGGTTCGCGCGTCGTCACCGAGTACTTACAGAATACCGGTCTACTGCCCTATTTAGAAGCGCTCGGCTACAACGTCGTAGGTTATGGCTGCACAACCTGTATCGGCAATAGTGGACCACTCAACGATGTGGTTCAAGAAGCAATCGATGCGGGGAACCTCGTTACCGCAAGCGTCCTCAGTGGCAACAGAAACTTTGAGGCACGCGTGCATCCAGAGATAAAAGCCAATTTCCTCATGTCCCCACCACTCGTTGTCGCGTACGGCGTCGCAGGACGGATTGACATTGATTTCACGACTGAACCTGTTGGACACAACAATGCAGGAGAGGCTGTCTATCTGAAGGACATCTGGCCCACCCGCCAAGAGATCGCCGAGATGATCGCTGCCGCCGTCGATCGACGGACGTTCCGAGAGATATATGAATCAATCGGTAATCAAGCCCCGGAATGGGAAGAGCTCGCAGGCGCGACGGGAGTCCTCTATCCGTGGAACGAGAGAAGCACCTATGTGCAGCATCCCCCGTTCTTTGAAGGATTTGCACGCGAACCCGCTCCGATTTCAGATATTGTGGATGCCCGTATTCTCGGTATCTTTGGAGATTCTGTCACCACCGACCATATATCCCCAGCGGGTGCGATTGCAGCCGCAAGTCCCGCAGGAGAATACCTCCAAGAACGCGGCGTTGAAACACGAGATTTCAATACCTACGGATCGAGACGCGGGAACGACCGTGTGATGAGTCGCGGCACGTTTGCCAATCGGCGTGTCCGAAACTTGATGACCCCCGATGTAGAGGGCGGATGGACGCTCCAGTATCCTGAAGGCACACAAGCGACTATCTACGAAGCCGCACTCCGCTATAGCGAAAACGAAGTTCCAACCGTTATTTTCGCTGGACAGGACTACGGTATGGGAAGTTCGCGCGACTGGGCGGCAAAAGGTCCCAAACTTTTAGGGGTCAAAGCGGTTGTTGTAGAGAGCTTCGAGCGTATCCACCGGAGTAACCTCATCGGCATGGGCGTCTTACCCTTGCAATTCAAGTCGGGTGAGAACGTCCAAACGCTCAATCTTGACGGAAGCGAGATTATCAGCATCACAGGGTTTGCCGACGATCTCCAACCCGGACAGATGGCAACAATGAACATCGTCCGAGCAAACGGTGAGACACAAACGACGGAGTTGCTCATCAGAATTGACTCGCCTGTAGAAGTGGAATACTACAAACACGGCGGGATTCTGGACTATGTCATTCGCAATTTCTTGTCTACCTAATCGACTTCCCCAACTTAAGGTAGGTGCGGTTAGAAACCGCACCCTATCATTTTATAGAGGTATTGAGTAAAGAGGAAGCATCAATGGATAAGAGACCACCGCGGGTTCCGTAGTGATGCAGATAAATCCCGACAGGTATTCCTTATGCCTGTGAAGTAGACATCAATGCTTTTTCGACAGTAGCGGGTAGGTGAATTAAGTAAAAACGATTCGCTGCATAGGCGTATTCTTCACCACTTTCATCTATAACGCGCAAATAGCCTTGATTCATAACCTCATCATCACGGATAACACGATACAACTTTCCGGTCTCAAGAGAAGCGGTGTATCCTTCATTATTAAGGCATAAACCGAATTGGGGCAATTGGTTTTCTTTTTTATCCATTGTTAATCGAGAAACGGGAGTTTAATTTTGAATTCTCTTTTCCCAATACCTTGTGCTTGGTACCAGTGAATTTCGGCAAAATGAACTGAACCATTAAGAAGACGAACGTATGCCACTCCCTTTAACTTACGCCACCTACCCTCGCCGTACTGCCGTTGCAATCGGGCACGATTCCTGAGCCCCTTACCACGGGCAATTGTTTCAATTTCGGTAATTTCTCCAATAATCTCAAAGTCCATTCTAACCCACATTTAAACGGGTGAATCAAAAAGTCATATATTAGATCGCAGTAAACCGTATAAGCATTTAGTCCTCCTACCGCCCATGAACCGATCGCAAATCCAGTCGCGCATCGACATTATCGGAGACGGCGTTCGTCCAATCCACATCGTCAATACTCTGGAGACTCATGAGCGCGACGTTCACCAGCGGGTTTGAAATAGAATAGTTGAGTAAAAAACTGTCTACATCCACATTCGCCATCTCATTCGGGAAGCAGTGCTTCATGAGATTCTGGAACGCATTACTGGTGGTAGAGCGCATGAGCACAATCCCCATCTCCTGTGCAACGGCATCGGGGATGACCCCCCGTCTACCAAACGCATCACAGGTACTCTGATACATTAGATTGTAATGGATCTGCATCATGTCAAACTCACCGGTGGCAATTAGTTGCTCTGTCCCCCCGGAAGGACCGTCTGCCGAAAATCCGATAAATCGGACCTTTCCTTCCTCCTTCAACGTGAGATACGCTGCCAACCCACCACCGTTCAGAATTATTTCTATATCGTCCGCATAGAACCATCCACCGTGGAATTGCAGGACATCAATATAATCGGTGCCGAGTCGTTGGAGGCTTCCCTCTACATCAGCCGCAATGCCATCCGGATCATAGGCTTCCGTTTTCGTTGCGACGATACACGATTCCCGCCGTCCAGCAATCGCCTTACCGATAATTGTCTCGCTGTAGCCACCCCCATAATCCGGGGCAGTATCGAGATAGTTGAGCCCAGAATCCATGGCGTAATGGAGCATATTGACGAGTGATGTTTCATCGTGTTCCGGGCGAACCCTACCCCCACCATATCCGATCTCTGATACGCTGAGTCCTGTTTTACCAAGTGTGCGGTACTGCATTTTTTAATTTTTCCTTGCGGGAAAACAACGTGAATTTGAGTCTTTGACGCGCTTTCCTCATATCCGCCTGCGCCGTTGTTGCAGGCTACGGCTTTGGTCCCACGCTTAAGTTTCCTTGCGGGAGAACAACGTGAATTTGAGTCTTTGACGGGAATTACACAAAATCCATCTGTGAGGTGCGGCTTTTGTTTCCACGTATCGTAAGGTTGCTCGGCTTGACGCTATTTTCCCCAAACAACTCTTCAACCTGCTCAATAACCTGTGGTGCGTATGCCACACTATACTTTTGAGCGCACCGTGCAACCACTTCACCGTAACGCGGACTCATGAGACGCAGAATCAGATCCAAATCTCCCTTATTAGCACGAGCAATTTCTTGAAGTCTTTCCAATTTCTCGACATTCTCAATATCAGACTCTGGAATCGTTACTTCAAGCGCGGATGTCTGTTGTTCGCTGACAGACTCAATATCTATCACCCGATCTGCCTGTATCTGGCGTTCTTCCCTCTCGGCATCGCCATTTTCAGTTCTCCGATTCCTGCTATTCTGGTTGATATTGACCTTCCCACGAATCCAAACGACCCTACCTTCAACGAGGTCCCCCGCTTTTTTGTATGCCTCTGGGAAAATGACGACCTCTATGGCACCTTCTAAATCCTCCAGTCCGATCACCGCCATGGCAGCCCCTTTCTTGGTGGTAATATTTTTAACTTCCGTTATCATACCCGCTACATCAACTTCGGAATCAATACGGTGTTCAACGAGGGTTTGGGTGCTTGCACTCGTGTAATTCTCAATGATGTCACTATATTCTTCCAGTGGGTGTCCAGAAACATAGAACCCAAGTTGTTCCTTTTCACGCATCAGGCGTTCCAATGGTTCATATTTCGGAGCATCGGTAAGCGTTACAGTTGCTGTTGGCATCTCCGCTCCGTCACCAAAGAGACTCATTTGTCCACGGTCGCGTTCTGCTTGCGCGTTTTGCGCCACTCGCATAATATTATCTAAGTTGACGATATGTTGGGCGCGGTGTCCTCGAAGGGAATCGAACGCACCGCTCAGAATTAAGCTTTCAACAGCACGCTTATTAACCAGTTTTATATCCACGCGTTCACAGAAATCCTCTAACGATGTAAATGAACCGCCTTGTTCTCGGGCTTCCACGATTGCATCTATGGCGTTATCGCCAACGCCTTTGACTGCAACAAGCCCGAAGCAAATATCGTTGCCATCTACCGTGAATTCTCTCCTACTGCTATTGACATCCGGCGGGATTAGATTGATGTCTACCTCCAGAAATTCAGCGAGTTTCTTACATTCAGTGCGGTATCGGGTAATCTTCAATGAGTCGGCTGCCTCTCCCGTCATCATTGCCGCCATAAATTCGTGTGGATAGTGCGCTTTCAGATATGCCATGCGATACGCTAACATTGAATACGCAACGGTGTGCGACTTGTTGAAGGCATAGCCAGCAAAAGGCTCCAACTGTGTAAATACGTTCTCTGCCTCCTGCCGAGTGATACCGTTTTCGACTGCCCCTTCAATAAATTTATCACGTTGCGCTTGGAGCAGTGCCGCGTCCTTCTTTCCCATAGCGGAGCGGAGTATATCTGCTTCGCCAAGCGTAAAGCCTGCCATGTCGCGTGCGATTTGCATGACCTGTTCCTGATAGACGCAAACCCCGTAAGTGTTTTGGAGCGCACTTTCAAGGGATGGATGGATATATTGCACCGGCTTCAACCGGTTTTTTCGATCAATGAAGTCCTGCATCGTCCCGCTTTCAAGGGGACCCGGTCGGTAAAGTGCCGGAATCGTAGAGAACTGCTCAAAGTTATCTGGCTTCATCTGTGTAACAACCCGATACATGCCAGAGGAGGTTTCAAGTTGAAACAAGCCAGCAATTAAGCCTCTACTAATGAGTGAATAGGTTTTTTCATCATCAAAGGGAATATTCTCTAACTTGATATCCTTACCGTGGTTCGCCTTAACCATCTGAAGGCAGTCATATATCTCGGTAAGGCTCCGTAGTCCGAGTGAATCGAATTTAACGATACCGACATCTTCAACCGTTTTCCCTTCAAACTGTGTCGCAACCTGGTCATGTCTATCCTTGAAGAGCGGGGCGAAGTTCGTTAACGGACCGTTTGAGACAACGATTGCGGAGGCATGACAAGAGACATGCCGTTTCATGCCTTCGACGGATCTGCTGAGATCCATCAACTCTTTATTTTCGGGACGTTCCGCGAGTGCCTGAAATTCCGGCACCTGTTTCAAGGCTTCATCGAGTGTTATCCCAGGGATAGTTGGGATCAGCTCCGTCAACTTTGCGACATCTTCGAGAGGAACTTCAAGCGCTCGACCGACATCTTTAATCGCGGCTTTTGCGCCCAAGGTTGCAAAGGTGGCGACCTTGCCGACAGAATCTTCACCATATTTATTTCTCAGGTAATCAATAACATGCTCACGGGCACGATCGGCGAAGTCAATATCGATATCTGGCGGACTAATACGTTCAAGGTTTAGAAACCGCTCAAAGAGGCAGTCGTAATCCATCGGATTGAAGGTAATTACATTAAGGGCATAAAGTACGAGGCTACTCGCGGCAGAGCCGCGGGCGGAAAGGGGATATCCCTGTTTGTGGGCGTATTTAACGTAATCCCACACGATGAGGAAATACCCGGAGTAGTCGGTTTTGCTAATAATATCCAGCTCGTAATCCAGTCTCCGTCGAATTGGCTCAGAGAGCTGACCACCATATTTTTCTTTTAAGCCTTGGTAACACAACTCTTTGAGGTAACTGTCGTTTGTATGCCCCTCGGGTACTTCATACCTCGGCATTACACTCTCACCATAATCGAGTTTAAGGTTACACCGGTTCGCGATTTCAAGTGTGTTGCTGATGGCCTCCGGCGGGTAGTCTTTGAGCACCTCCCGCATTTCATCAACACTTTTAAAATAAAAATGGTTATCGAACCGCAGCCGGTTCTGATCGTTGACAGTCTTTTTCGTCTGTATACAAAGGAGCACATTGTGCATTTCGTGGTCGGATTTGCGGAGGTAGTGGCAATCGTTTGTCGCAACGAGCGGGAGATTGAACTCTTTCGCCAACTGAACCATTATTGGGTATGCTTCAAGTTCTTTATCGATATAGTGGTTCTGCACCTCAACGTAGAGGTTATCTTTCCCCATTATCTCCATCAGCGTTTTGAAGTTTGCGATACCTTCCTCTCGCCGGTTTGAGCAGAGGAGTTGCGGCACCTGTCCTTGGATGCATCCCGTCAACGCGATAATCCCAGCGTGGTACTCACGCAAGATTTCCATGTCAACACGGGGTCTACTGTAGAACCCCTCTGTATATCCGAGTGATACTAATTTTAGGAGATTCTGGTAACCGGTTGCATCCTCTGCAAGTAGCGTGAGATGATAAGGACCTCCTTGTCCCTTCCCGCGTTCTCTTCGGCTGCCGGGTGCGACATACACCTCACAACCGACGATTGGGTTGACCCCCGCCTTTGTCGCTTTACTGTATAATTCCCATGCTCCGAACATGTTGCCATGATCCGTAAGTGCGACAGCAGGCGCGCCATTTTCAACTGCCCAATTGACCATGTCCTCAATGCGACACGCGCCATCCAACATGCTATACTCGCTATGATTGTGTAGATGAACAAATTCGGCTGCCATCTTTCCTCCAATATTTAATATTTAATGAGTTCAATTGTTGCGTGTATTAAGAATTATAATACTATATTTATAATACCAAAAACAGACTAAAATTTCCATAGAAAATTTTCTTATCCGTGTGCTCTTAACTGTAATTTCCGACGGAAAAATTCTGTTATTTAACGCGCGGTGAGGTTGCAAACCTTGCCAGCAAAGGTCCAATCGTAAATCTTCCCTTTTTAGGTTGATACGCTTTTCTCAAACCTGTTATAATAGACGATATTATATTTAATGCTCCCGGACCTTACCGATAGTCTGTAATCCATTGGAGCGGAAAAGGTATGGACTCATCATCGCGGATTCTCGCGTTCATCTTAGATGGAAAAATCAAGACTGCTTCTCCTGTTCTTAACCCTATTCTTCGTGATGCTCGGGTTTGGCATCATCATTCCGAATCTCGCTTATTACGCGAAAGATACCGGGGCAACCACCACTGAAATAGCGATATTAATGTCCATCTATTCCGGGATGCAACTGTTGTTTGCACCTATCTGGGGGAGACTATCGGACAAGCATGGCAGGAAACCTGCAATCTTGCTTGGATTGCTTGGGAATGCCATCGCTTTAGTCGGTTTCGGATTGGCGAAAGATTACGTCTGGCTTCTTATTGCACGTAGCGCAGCGGGGATCGCTTCAGCAGCCGTGCTACCGAGTGTAATGGCATACGTCGCAGATATAACCACATCAGAAGAACGTGGTAGAGGGATGGGCTTAATGGGTGCCGCGATGGGACTCGGCTTCATCCTTGGTCCAGCGATTGGTGGTATCATGGGTAGTCACGACATGCCGTTCTTTGTCGCAGGCGGCTTGTCCGTACTAAACTTCCTCTTCGCGCTTATTCTGCTCCCAGAATCCTTACAGAAAGTCATCGCTGATGAAACAATTGAAGATCGGCATGAATGGATCTCTCCACGCGAGATATTTCGTCGAACAACCTTAAAATCACCTCTCACGCCTCTCTTCCTTGTTGCATTTTTTTCAACCTTCAGCTTTGCAGGATTGGAAATGACGTTCCCACTGTTCATTGAGGATCGTTGGAACTACGGAGAGAGAGAAATGGGGTGGATGTTCATGTTTATGGGTGCGATTACGGTGCCACTACAGGGTGGCTTGCTCGGAAGATTAATAAACGGTTTGGGAGAACGGCGTATCATCCTTATCGGTTTATTACTCAGCGCGATAGGCATGGCACTTTTGCTCAACGCCTCCTCTTTCGTAACCCTCACCGTGTATCTTACCATCGCCGGTGTTGGCAATCAGCTCATCCGTCCAACGAATGCCTCGTGGATTTCCAAGCAGACCCGGATTGGTCAAGGCGCGGCTATCGGTATTATGGATGCCTTTTTAAGTTTGGGACGCATCCTGGGACCGCTCCTCGGTGGCTGGCTCTATGCAAAAGAGGCTTATCCGTATGCAATACTGGCAGGGATTTTAGTTCTTATAACGCTTTGCTTGTACATCCCTTTGCGCCGAATTAAAGCGTAGTTATCAGTCTTCGGTTATCAGTTATCGGTTAAGAGGCACTTTGTAAAATCTCCCCTACTCCGGATATTCCAAGACTGCGTAAATCGTTACAGGAAACCGCTTTAACTCTCACTGCAAGACAAATTGATAACTGAAAATTATTGTGTTGTCCCAATATCCAACGGGGGCAATCGGTGTTCGACCCGTCGTGTGTTATATTCACGCCGATACCTCTGATGCGCTTCGCCGTTCGGATAGTGCTCAGTCTCTGGATACGGATATTTGGACATCCCGTGAAACGGTAAGGGTTCAACCGTTTGCGATGTAAGTGTATTGATGTCGCCGTCCTTGTCCCATCCGTCGCTATAGAGGATAAAATCGCGCACCCACCCCGCTTTCAATGTCGGCAGACGCGAGGCATCAAATTCCACTGTGATCTCGTCCCCCGCATTGAGGATAACGTACATGTCGTCAACCTCCTGCAACAACGGAGCGACATCGCCGAAACGGGTGTAGTATCCCGCCAAGTCCCGCCACTGTGCCGCCTTCGTAACCTTTTGATAATCAAACAGGTGCGGAGCGTATGGATTCGGACGGTACATCTCAGAAAAGCCTCGGTAATGTAAATCCGCACTGTCAGGGTTCAATGTTGTCATTTCCATCGGGACCGTCTGTGTGCCGACAGTGAAAAACGCCGTATCCCAGTAAATCTGCATATCGGTATCAATCCGAACGCGCCGATCCTCCGATAGAAATTTGCCCGTCAGGTCAACGGTAATCGTCTTATTTTTCCCCGCAGGGAGCCCAATCATATCGATAACGGTTTCCCATTTACCCGCCTCGTTCTTCACCGCAACCGACGGGAAACGAGGATTGATTGCAGGGTTTTGGAACAGCGCAACGTTGATACTGGTATCCGTCGGGAAAATCCATCCGCCGAGGAAAAGCGTCAGAGGTGTATCGTTTGCAACATCACCGAGGTCAAGGATTATGGCATGTGGTTCAACGACACCTTGATACGCGCCCGGTGCGTGTTCAACAGCGTAGCGATAATCAAATGCCTTCAAAGCATTGGACACATCTCTGCCACGATGATCCACAGCGGATTTTGGGAACTGTTTCTCTGCCACACCATACACCTTGAACTCTGCAAAGGGTGGCGGTGTATACTGTTCATTCACGAAAATATCAGTACCTTCAGGGTGATCGACCGCGATCAGCTTAACCTCATCAAAATAAGCGGTCTCCCACAATTCCTCTGTAATCTGAATGGAGTATTTACCGGATTTCGGTTGCATTTGCGTCCCCGAAATCTTCACGAAATCTTTTGTTTCATCAGGCGCGACGAACCCCATTGAGGTAACGAGTCCTAACGGTGCACGCCAGAGCAGATCCGTGACGAATTGATATTGTTCACCGTCGTAAACATACAGAAATGGACAAGAGCCTTTTAGCACCTGTTTTTCCAAAATTCGCTGTCTCACCTGCGGTTTAACAACATTCTGTGGCACGCCGTTTGTCCAGACGACACGAACGACGTCTGCGGCGTCATAAGCCCCCAATCCGAAATGGGACACCTGTTCTGTTACATATTGGAGCTGATACAGATCGCCGACTTTCACTTCCAGTTTCGAGCCGATGCCGTCTCTATTCACTTTATTGTTTCCCGCAGTGATACCTTCCAATCGTACCTGTATCCAGTTGTTTTGATTCCCACCGTCGTTTTGCAACGCGCGCAGTTCTCCGTCGGTATTGATGAAAAAGAGATCGAGATCGCCATCGTTGTCATAATCACCGACTGCGCCAGCGATTGCGGTCTGGAGAATCATATCGCCTGCTGGTGTGATCGATTCTATCAAGGGATACGGTTCCATAAAAGTCCCAGTCCCATCGTTCCGAAACAGGAACATCCCTTTATCTCCGCCAACCCAGACATCAACAGCTCCATCGTTATCGTAATCCAAATTTTTCAAGAAAGCAGGCGGCGAGTCAAGGACACTCGTCTCTGAACTCGGTGCGTTGACAAAACTCCCATCTCCTCTATTATGATAGAGATAGATATAATCTACGGTAGCCAGGAAGAGGTCAACGTCGCCATCGTTGTCATAATCACCGGCAGCAGTTGCGAAATAATGCGAATCCTGGCGAATTCCTGTCTCCCTGGAAACTGCCCGGAGCCTCCCTTGGCGGAGATTGTCATATAGGGTGCATCCAGTTTCGCGATGCGTAACAAAGATGTCTATATCCCCATCATCATCAAAATCAGCGGACACCGCTGCAGCAGGAGCACGCTGGACAGAAGACATATTATCCGCATCTGCCTCTACGAAGGTCTGCTCACTCACATCGGTGAACGTTATATTGCCTTTATCATCAGCAATGCCGTTATTCCGATACAGTGTGGCATTGGGTCGCCCTGCAAAGAGGTCCAGATCGCCATCGTGGTCAAAATCAACAGGGAACAAGACCTCGGTTTCATCTGATGCCCGTTCACTTTGAATAAACGAAGATGTCTCCCAATTCCCATCTGTATCCATTTGAAGGTATGTTATGGCGTCGTGAGGTGGCAACAGGAAGTCTTGGATCCCATCTTTATTGAGATCCGCGAACCCAACAATGTGTTGGCTGAGATCGCTTTTAAACTGTTGGACAGGCAGAAAATTTTCACCTGTGTTCCGAAGGAGCTGCCCCGTCGAGGCAATATACAGATCCAGGTTCCCATCGTTATCGTAATCAACCAAGGATAGAGTCGCGGTGGCTTCCGAAGGTATGTCTATTTCGTCAAGTCCAAGTTGTTCGGTAACATCCACAAACTCCACTGTAATCGGTGGACTCTCTTTGGCTCTAACCCGAGCCTTGAATCCTGGGCTAAAGGTTTCTATGGGATGTCCAAGGATGTCAGTAACAAGTTCACCGATGCCCTGCTGGTAACGTGGACTCGCTCGTTGCACATTCTCAAAAATGCGCATGTTTCGTATAGCAACCTTTAAGTCGCCTTGTTGTATCGCCGTTATCCCTTGTGTGAGATATTTCAGTTTTTCTGGATCGGTATCGCCTAAAAGGAGCATCAATTCCTGAGAAAGATTTTCGGCATCTTCAAGTTTCTCCTGTGCCAAAAGCCCTTGCGTCAATTTCAAGAGCACGACGACATTCACCGGGGAACGGGTGTGGAGTTCCTGCAAATGTCGAACCATTTCCCGTTGTGCTTCTGGGTTGTTGCGCTGTGCTGAATAGTGACGGACCAACTTATACCGAAACTCCAATTCATCGGGTGCCAACCGCACGGCTTCCTTCATCGCCTCGACTGCCAATTCGCTCTGTCCTTGGAGTTGATAAACCTCAGACAAAATAAAACGTAACTGGCTATCCATTGGTGCGACAGCAATCCCGCGTTTAACCCATTCCTCGGCGGTGTCTGCTTGTTGTAAGCGCAGGTGTGCGACAGCAAGGTTTCCGTAACCGATCGCTTCATCGGGGAGGAGTGCAATCAGTGCCGTAAACGCCTCGACCGCCTTTGACGGTTGCGATTCTTCGAGATACGCCAACCCTAAATTCTGATGCCGTATCGCCTCTTCAATGATCTGGGGACTGTCCATCTCTTGTGCATTTACTGCCCATACAGAAAAGAGCCACGTTAGCAGTAGCACACACTTTGCTCGTTTTCTTATCTCAGGAAACTCGAATCTCACTATCATGCATTATCCTCTTTCTGAATATCTTCCGCGGTTTGTTGAATTGCCTGTCGTATGCTGTCCCGACGAAGTCTAAGGGAATCCTCCAACTGTTTCAGATGTAGCAGCCACGATTCCTTAGAATCGCCTTCCTCTGTGCCGAACCCATCTGTCATAGAGAGTCGAATATATTTTAAGCGTTCTGTCTGTAGGACCTTCAACTGAGCATCATAGTCCTCAATCCCAGATTCCAACAGAGAGACCAGTTCACGAATCTTTTCCAACGTTCTGCTGTTCCTAAAAAACTACGTTTTTCTGTGTATATCTATGGAAAGCGGTAGTTCTTTAGAGGGATCCTACCCCCCTGTTACGAGACTCGTCAGTCTCTAAGCCTGAATACCATCAGTGTCGTCTGATACGTCGTCAGAAATGATACTCGACTCGCATACCTCAAGGTTACGCGAGGTATGGACGAACCGTCAAAGCACGCGCAACAGTCTTAATGAATATCCCGCGTGCGCCGTTTAAATCCCTATCCATCCGATGACCTTCTGATGACTTGATAACTTTAGAACCACCAAGGTTCGCGACGATTTCTCCAGTCCAAGACACCGTTTTAGACGTGTAAGCCTCACAAACATCAATCACCTGCACACCATATTCGAGTGCTTTTTGCTTAAGAAACACCTTAAATCGATAGTGTGAGAGCGTTAGCATCTGTCTAACAGATCTCTTTCGCAACTTCCGCGCACCTCGCTTCGTCATCTGTTTCGTCTCAAAAGTCGGGAGCAAAATGACATCAAAGTTCGTCACGAGGAAGTGTGCGATCTTCTTATGAAGTTCATCAATCAGGTTACGGATTTTTACCGTTATTTTCTTCGCAGCTTTGCGCAAGGCACGCCGTAGCGGGCGTTTCTCTTGCGTCGCGCGTGCGTAGAGATTATCGCAGTGTTGACAAAGCCTTTGGATACGATTGATACACTGCTGTCCTAACCAACCGAAGCAATCCTCGGCGAAAAACGTTATAAAATCACGAACACCGGGGTCAAGGGCCACTATTCTGCCACTTGGTTCTCGCGGTTTTTTCTTCTCAACGTAGGAGACACACAGAAAATATCTACCATTTTCCATGATGAGTTGAGAATCCTTGACCTCTGCATCCGTATCACGTTCTGACACCTTACCTGTTCCTTGGGGTTTCGCTGGCAAGGGTTCTGACATCTTCATCTCACCTAACAACCGCACATAGCATCCATTTTTCTTCAATGAATCTGCGCGTAGGTAAAGCGTCTGTTTACGTTTCCTTGAACGAAACGAAACCTTTTGAAACTCGCCGGTTTCCTTACATTTTATCTTCGCATTCTTTACTGCTTGGCAGGCATCCATGACCGCACCGACTTTTATCTGGCGCGGCGTTTCGGTGTGCCAATCGGGAAGTTCATCAAAGACGACAGGAACAAGTCCCTTGAAGTTCGTAGGTGTGTCCTGTTTGTCCAGCAAGGACACGGCAACATTGTAGACATATCGTGAAGTGCCAAACCATCTACGAAGAATCGCTTTCTGTTCCACTGTGGGAAAGATTTCTATCTTCTTTGATTTGGTCACGGTATCGCCGGAGTCCAGACATTCTACGGGAAAACACGTGGAGTATGGTGAGTAAGTCTTCTGTGAGTTCATCTTCGGGACTATAAACAGTTTCGTCGAGAACCACGACTTCTCCACCGTTTTGCTCGACCAAGAACTGTATGACTTCGCCGCCGAAGCGGGCGAGTCGATCCCGATGGGCAACAACAACTCTGAGTTTATCTCCTCGCAGGAGACGTTCCAGTAAGGCGATAAGCCCTTTGCGTTTGAAGTTGATACCGCTGCCGAAGTCTCTGATAATCTCTGCTTCCGGATAGTGTTTTTGCAAGTAAGCGACTTGGGACGCGAGAGCGTCTGATTGCGATTTTTCACTAACTCTACAGTATCCAACGGTAACAATATCTGTTTCGATTTGAGCATCAAGATACCCTTGCACATCATAACGCCTTTGCCCACCGGGCGTTCTAATAACAGAGATTGTGCCATTCTCTGCTAAGCGTCGGAGTCTATCTATAGAAATACCGAGAATCTCCGATGTTTCTCGTGGTGTTTTATAGTGTTTCATACTATGATTATACCACAAAAACACAGAAACAACAAGAAAAACATAGAAAAAAACTGTTTAGGAACTTCTCCTTTTAAATTGTGTTTTTTGGTAATATCGTCCATCGGGGCAAGATACAAGAAGCAGTTTATCTTATTTTATGTTTGCAATCAAATAAAAATCTGAATCGAGGATTATCGCGGATGACACGGATTACGCAGATTTTAATAGATTTTCTAACCGAATAATTTTACTAACCTTTTTATCCTTATTGCTATAACCCGATGCTTGTGCTAAAATGTCTGGCATCTGGTATGTAATACCATTCCTGATTGAAAATGCTTCAATAAACAAGCTCTTTGTAGCATAGGCTGTTAGCCTGTGCAGTCTTTGAGGCGATCTGTCAATGCGATATAACCTCTTAGAAATGGTATAACATTCAGCAAAGGAGGACATTCAATGCCGAAAAAACCGATTGATCATTATGGACACCCCGATAAACTTCCCAACAACCCAACACAAGAATTGAGCGGATTTGCCGAAGAAGAGGAATATGCACCCACGCGTTACCTACGCGACACAGCCTTGGATCCACAACTTGTCTGGAAAGGCAAAGACCAGCAAAACGATAGCGACTTGGAAGTGCCAACTGTCCCCATCTATACGCAAGAGCATATCCAACCGCAAGCCATCATCGAAAACCTACGCGCCCAAAAGTTACGAGAATCCGATCAAACTGCAATACTCTTTGAAGGGTTCAACGACCTTGACTTCTCCCAAAAGATTGAGTTCTATCAACACGAACAGAACTGGCACAACCGCTTTATCCTTGGTGATTCACTTGCAGTGATGAACTCGCTTGCTGAGAAAGGACAACTCAAGGGTGGGGTGCAGATGATCTATCTCGATCCACCTTACGGGATTAAATTCAGTAGCAATTGGCAGGTTAGCACTCGGAAGCGTGAAGTGGGTGATGCCAAAGCACAAGACGTTACGCCGCAACCGGAACAGGTGAAAGCGTTTCGTGATACGTGGGAACTCGGCATCCACTCTTACCTCACCTATCTACGTGACCGCCTGACGGTTGCTTATGAACTACTTGCGGATAGCGGTAGCATCTTCGTCCAGATCAGTGATGAGAATGTTCATCGCGTTAGATGTCTGTTAGATGAGGTATTTGGGGACACAAATTTTGTTTCCACAATCACGTGGACTCGTACCAATATGACTTCATCCACTTCCCTAGCATCAGTATCAGATTATCTTTTGTGGTATGCAAAAAATAAGGATGTAGTTAAGTACGGACAACTCTGGATGGAATGGGATGAACGCAAAGCTGATCCTCTCCTCAAATCTTATACGCAAATTGAGCTAGAGGACGGAACAAGACGTGGAATGACAAGGGATGAACGAGAAAATCCCGAACTGCTGCCATCAGGAAGTAGAAGATTTATAAATCTTTCAGTGTCGTCCCAGAGTTCCGAAGGTTATGCAGATGAATATAAATTTCAAGGAAAGACTTTTACTCCACCGAGTTCTAGAACTTGGAGCGCAAGTAGTGAAGGTTTAGATCGACTTGCAAAACAGGAAAGGCTTACTGGAAAAAGGACCGCTTTGCGTTATATCCGATACGCGGTCGATTCGCCTGGAAACCCCATTACTAACTTGTGGACAGATACAGCAGGAGGGCGTTCTGGAAGAACATATGTTGTAGAGACTCATCCTAAGGTAATTCAACGGTGTGTACTCATGACAACAGACCCAGGGGACCTTGTACTTGATCCTACATGTGGTAGTGGCACTACAGCTTATGTTGCAGAGCAATGGGGTAGACGGTGGATAACAGTAGACACCTCCCGCGTAGCACTCGCATTGGCTCGCGCCCGTCTCATGTCTGCCAAATACCCGTACTATCGTCTTGAAAAAGCAGATGATATCAAGAAAGGCTTTATTTACAAAACGGCACCAGATATCAGCCTCTCAGATATGGCGAATAATACAGAAATTGACGATATCCATGCCAAGTATGCCGAAAAATTGGAGCCGCTTCGTGCTAAAATGAACCGTCTTGTTGGACAAAGTTGGGAGGAATGGGAAGTACCAATAGAAACTGATCCTGAATGGAATAGGGAATTCCAGAATCTACATCGTGAATATATGTCTCTCAAGGGCGATCGACACCGCGCGATGGATAAATCTAATAGGAAGAATGCTACAAACAAAAACCTATACGATCAGCCGTATGAAGATAGAAAACGGGTTCGTGTCACGGGTCCTTTTACGGTGGAGAGTCTATCCCCACACCTCGTTTTGGATCCTTCCGATACTGAGACTGCTGCACCAAAGTCTACTTCTTCTAAGACTTCGCAAGATTATCATCAACACATTCTTGAACATCTCAAAACAGCGAAGGATCAGCGTGTTATCTTTGATTGGTTGGAGGCGTATCCCGGTGAGTGGATCCACGCCGAGGGAGTGTGGGCCGATAATAATGGCAATACGCAGAGCGTTGCTATCAGCATCGGACCGGAGTATGACACAATCGGTCGCCAGTGGATAGCGGAAGCCGCCAAAGAAGCCGTACGTAGGACTCCTAAGTTTGACATGCTTCTTGTTGCAGGATTTAACTTTGAAGGCTATACCGCGGGTGAGGACATGCGCCTGGGCAGTCTTACGATCCTCCCCATCAAAATGAGTCATGAACTTATGATCCGCGAACTCAAAAACACGGGTGAGGGGAACCTGTTCAGGGTGTTCGGCGAACCCGATGTGGACATCATGGAGCATGAAGATGACACCATTTCTGTGAAAATCTTGGGTGTAGATGTCTACGACCCCAAAAAAGGGTTAGTCCATTCAGATACCCCAGACGACATCGCGTGTTGGTTTATCGATACTGCCTATACCGGTGAGGCGTTTTTCGTGAGGCACGCGTATTTCACGGGTGCAGATGAACCGTATAAGCAGCTCCAACGCGCCTTGAATTCAGAGATCGACGAAGAAGCATGGGTGGCACTTTATCGGACGGAGAGTCTTCCGTTTGCGAAGCCTGAGACTGGTAAGATCGCGGTTAAGGTCATCAATCACTATGGGGATGAGGTGATGAAGGAATACAAGGTATAAGGTGTTCGTTGTCTGAATCAGGATTTGCAGGATTGGAGGATTTGCAGGATTATAGAGGCCACTTGACCGAAACGTGCCTTATGGAAGGACGTACTATTTTTTAGACCTTATCAAATGTTGTTGGCAAAAACTGGACTAACCCCGAAAAATGGAAACCGAATAGTGCTGATGGTGATTCAGGACCCCCTTGCATTTCCGCGCGAGAATAAGTATAATAGAGGTTAACACGGAGGCAGGAAATGATTACGCATATCAGAGTGAAAAACTTCAAATCGTGGAAAGACAGCGGTGAGGTGAAACTCGCACCGTTGACGGGCTTTTTTGGGAAGAACAGTTCTGGGAAAAGCAGTCTGTTGCAGATGCTATTGTTGCTCAAGCAAACAGTTGAGCACCCCAATCTCGAAGCAGTTATTTTTTTCGGTGATGAAACCTCTCCTATTAATCTGGGTAATTTCCAAGAATTGATTCATAAGCATAATCTAGATGCAAAACTTGGTTTAGAATTTAAATGGAAAATTAACACACCAATTATTATCGAAGTTCATTTAAAAAATAGTCTTGGATATTATGAGAATACCTCTGTTACTACGGACAGTATTACGTTTACCCCGTCTATCTTGTGGACAGATGATGAACTCGTTGTTGAAGATAATCCTTACCGCGTTAAACATGAAAATCAGGAAGCGGTCATATCTGGAGGAGATTACTCAAATAAAATCTATGGTGAAGCTTGGCCTATATTGCAAAGTAGTCCAACACTCCAACTTTCATCTGAATTTGAGAAACTATTTTCCGACGTTTACTACCTTGGACCGAACCGGACCTACCCACAGCGTTACTATCATTGGAATGATAAAGACCCAAAGGATGTAGGATTGTGGGGTGATAAAGTCATTGATGCGCTTCTCTGTGCTCACATGCGTCGTGTGAAAATCTCTAAGAAAGGAAAAGAGAGTACGATTGAGGATCGGATATCCGAGTGGCTCCGAGAGATGGACTTGGCCTATTCATTCTCACTTGAGCCAATTGGTGCTTTGAAGGATGACAACTACGAGGTTCGGATCCAAAAAAGTGCGACAAGTCCGGCAGTAACATTGGCTGATATAGGATATGGGTTATCCGATTTGTTACCTATGTTAGTTCTCTGTTACTATACGCCAGAGGGGTCAATACTGATTTTGGAACAACCCGGTGTTCACCTTCACCCAATGGCACAAGCCCAACTCGCTGACTTATTTTTAGAGGTTATCACGGAGCGTAACCTCCAGATTTTGGTAGAGAGCCACAGCGAACACTTGTTAACCCGCTTACAGCGACGAGTCGCAGAGAAACAGATTGGTCAAGACGATGTCGCTCTCTATTTTTGTCGGAATACCGACGGGGAATCGACAATTGAACGGTTGGAAGTAACTGAATCAGGAGACATCAAGAACTGGCCCGAAGATTTCTTTGGCGATGTGATGGGTGATATGTTTGCCATGACTGATGTCCAAGTGGAACAAATGACTGAACAGAATCCGGAGGATTAATGGGGGCAGTTATAATTGATACGAATGTGATGGTTGTCGCGAATGGTAAGGCTGCCGCACCGCAAGCAACCCGAGAATGTGTGATCCGATGTCAGGCACGACTTGCTAAGATTTTCAGAGGTACTGAGAAAGTACTACTCGATGATAAGAAGCGAATAACTGACGAGTACAAGGCGAATCTTAACAAAAAGGGTTATGGACGTGGACACGGCGATCGGTTCTGGTTAGAGTTAATGAGAAGGATGTGGAGAGAACAAGAAAAGTTTATCAGGATACGTATTACCTCGTTAACTGGGAACGGCACTGATTTTGAAGAATTTCCTAATGAGGATGCATCGCTCAAGAATTTTCATAAAAAGGATAGGAAATTTGTTGCTGTTGCACTTGCCTATCAGCAGGATAGTGGACAAGAAGCACCTATTTTAAAAGCGGAGGACAGTGGCTGGGAGGAATTCCGGGATGTCCTTGCAGCCCACGGTGTCCGAGTTGATTCGATCTGTGAAGAGGACATCTGACATCTACGCCAAAGAGGGAGAGAAAAATGATTACGCATATACGAATGAAAAACTTCAAATCATGGAAAGACAGTGACGAGGTGAAACTTGCGCCGTTGACGGGCTTTTTTGGGACGAATAGTTCTGGCAAGAGTAGCCTGTTGCAGATGCTGCTGCTGCTTAAGCAGACAGCAGAGCATCCAGATTTAGAGGAAAGTATCTTTTTTGGTAATGAAAGTTCGCTTGTCAATCTCGGTAGTTTCCGTGAAGTGATTCATGGACATAAAGAAGCGATATTGCTTGAACTGGAGTTTGGGGGCAAACTCAGGAGTTCATTAACCATTGAAGTTCCCAATGAGGCAATAGACATTGATAATTTCATCTTTCACATTTCTATCAGAGAAGCAAATAGGAGACCGGTTGTAGAAAACATTTGTTATACTATAGGAACTGAGGCCGATCACAAGATAATATGGCGGCATGACACAATTTACTATAAGAATCTGCAAAATCCGATATGGGATAATGCCGGCGGATTAGGGATAAAAAATTTCTATGGAAGTCCTGGGGCCGGAATAGTATGGTGTGCCGAAATTGTGAGGGAATTGTCATCAGCCTTTGAAAAATTATTTTCTCATGTCTATTATCTCGGCCCAACGCGGGTGGATCCACGACGACGTTATAATTGGAGTGGAATGCACCCAGGCCACCCTGGGCAGTGGGGTAATCAAGCAATCGTTGCTCTCCTTTCTGCTCGCGTGCGAAATTTGAAAACCCGGCACGAGACAGAAGTGGTTCCTATTGAGCAAAGAATCTCATATTGGCTTCAAGAGATGGATTTAGCACATTCGTTTTCACTTGATTGGACAGAAATAACAGGTGGAACAGAATACGAAGTCCGCCTCCAAAAGACTTCGGCCAGTCCACCAGTAACGTTAGTTGACATGGGTTATGGATTAGCCCAGTTTTTGCCAGTTCTCGTTTTATGCTATTATGCACCAGAGGGATCAACCTTGATTTTAGAACAACCCGGCATCCACCTCCACCCGAAAGTGCAATCACAACTTGCGGATCTGTTGATAGAAGTTGTCACCGAGCGAAACCTCCAGATTCTGGTAGAGAGCCACAGTGAACACCTGCTAAATCGGTTGCAGCGACGTGTCGCGGAGGAAAAGTTTGCTGCCGACCAGACTGCCCTCTATTTTTGCAGGAACGATGAGGGTGTTTCTAATATTGACCGGTTAAAAATGGATGAATTCGGCAATATAACGAACTGGCCAGAAAACTTTTTTGGTGACGAGATGGGAGACCTGTTTGCAATGACCAAAGCACAAAGAGAACGTCAAAAGAAAGCAGAGGGTTAATGGACGCTGTTATCGTGGATACGAACGTTATCGTAATTGCAAACGATACCGATGACGAACGTAAGGATTGTAAAGACCGCTGTCAATATCGACTCCGGCAGATTCGAGACCAACGTGAAACGGTGATTCTCGACGATGGATGGCGAATTTTTGAAGAGTACGAGCGTTATGTAAAGCCAAACACTCGAAAAAGAGATGGAGACCTCTTCGTGAAAAGGTTACTGCAAAATTTGGGAAACCCAGATATCTGTAAAATGGTGCATATTACGCCGTTGGCTGGAAACGGTGCCGATTTTGCAGAGTTCCCAGACGATGATGAGACATTAGTAGGTTTTCACAAGAAGGATCGAAAATTTATCGCAGTCGCCCTTGCGCATCAGCACGATGTTGGAGAAACCCCAACGATCTTATTGGCGATAGATAAGGGATGGCTTCCATTTACGGCCTCGCTTGCGACTCATGGAGTCAACGTTGACTTTATCTGCGAGGAAGATATCCAACATCCACGCCAAAGAGGTCCAGAACAATGATTACGCATATACGGGTAAAGAATTTCAAATCATGGAAAGACAGTGGCAAGGTGGACCTCGCACCGTTGACGGGGTTTTTCGGGACCAATAGTTCTGGGAAAAGCAGCCTATTGCAAATGTTATTGTTGCTTAAACAAACAACAGAACGTTCAGATGCAGAGGAAGTTATTTTCTTCGGCAATGAAAGTTCTCGCGTTAATCTTGGCAGTTTCCATGAGGTGATTCACGGGCACGATTCAGAGGCAACGCTTGGATTAGAGTTTGGATACAAACTCAAGGAAGCCTGTCATATTTACATTTATGAATGGAAATCCGACGGCGTTGAAGGTGAATTCCCCAAACTTATTAATCACTTCACTTTTAACATGTCTATCCGTGATGGTTGGATCGGCCCCTTAGGTTATTATTGTATTGGCCCCGAAGGTAACTGGATGGTAGAGTGGAAGCCCCCTGGCCGCGTCTATATAGATGGAGATGAGACTGGAAACTACACAGTAAAAAATTGTTATGGTAGATCCGATGATTCGGGGGATATCTCACTTTTTGAACTCGCTTCAGCATTTGAAAAATTATTTGCTAATGTTCACCCTCTTGGAGCGACTCGAGTCCAACCAAAGCGTTACTATCACTGGGAAGGAGAAGACCCTGAAGGCGTTGGACAAAATGGCGAAGATATGATTACCTCTTTACTCAACGCGCGCGTGGATCAACGAACAACACTTTATGAAGGACAAAACGTCCCTATTGAGGAGCGAATATCTTGGTGGCTCAGAGAAATGGATCTTGCTTACTCCTTTTCGATTAAACGGACTACCACAAGTAAGCATCGAGACTATGATGTTCTCATTCAAAAAGGACCTGATGGTGCAAAAGTAACATTAGCGGACATGGGGTACGGATTATCGCAATTTTTACCAGTGTTGGTTCATTGCTATTATGCGCCAGAGGGTTCAACGCTAATTTTGGAACAACCCGGTGTTCACCTCCACCCCAAGGTTCAATCCCAACTTGCGGACCTGTTAATAGAGGTTGTCACCGAGCGGAATCTCCAGATTCTGGTAGAGAGTCATAGTGAGCATCTTTTAACTCGTTTGCAACTGCGTATTGCGGAGCAGAAGATTAGCTCTGATCAAACTGCCCTCTATTTTTGTGAAAATGATAATGGCGTTTCTAATATCAAACCGCTGGATGTGGATGAGCTCGGTAACATCACAAACTGGCCCGCGAACTTCTTTGGTAACGTCCGAGGCGATCTCGTTAAGATGGCACGAGAACAAATGAAACGCCAGAAGAAAGCAGAGGATGAATGAACGCTGTTGTCATAGATACAAATGTTATTTTAACTGCAAAGGGCATGTCTAAACAGGCATGGGACGAATGCGTAGCTGCATGTCAAGAACGATTAGATCAGATTATTGAAGGCCCTGAAAGAGTGGTTATTGATGACGATTGGATAATTCTCCGTGAGTACATAAACTACCTTGAAGACGACAATTCGACAGCAGACACGCGGAACGGTGGGTACTTTTTGGAATGGTTCATCCGCAATTATGAGAATCCAGAGGAATGCGTGCAGGTGTCTATCACACCATCTGAAGATGGAACCGGTTTTGAAGAATTACCTAATGATTTCAGCAACTTCGACTCAGACGATAAGAAATTTATTGCTGTAGCAGTTGTGTACGAGCAGGCGTACCAACAACAAGCAACGCTTCTACAATCGGTAGATAGTCAATGGTATGGCTCTCAAAACTTATTTATTCAGAACAGCTTAATAGTTGAATTTATCTGTGAGAAGAACATTCGCGATTTGTATGAACGCCGTGAGGAAAGACGACAGCCAAGAACCGAATAGAAGGTATCTACATGTCAAGAGTTACCATAGAAAACCCAGTTATCAACAGTCCATTTGAGGAACCGCAACGGCATTTTAAATTCAATGCGCGCGGTATCACCGAAGAGATTGCCGAGGGTAGACGTAGAAGCGAATACTTCATGCCGTTCCCAAAACCCAAAAAGCAGTCAGGGGACGCACAAATACTGTTTGAACTACCTGATCGGGATCTCCGAGAGGCAAATGTATTCATCAATAATGTGCGCGTACAAGTGACGGCATGGCGTAACAGCGGCTACCCCGGTGTTACCCCAACGACGAGGCGGCTTCTTGAGCATTGGAATAATCCTGATAACGAACCGCGCCTCTTTTTTTGTCAACGCGAAGCCGTGGAGACTGCTATCTATCTCAATGAGTGTGACAACAAACAGCGAAACGACTCATTTCACAGACAACTTGTGACAGCAAACGCGGAAGCAAACCCCGACCTCTTCCGAATCGCTTTCAAGATGGCGACGGGTAGCGGTAAAACGGTTGTGATGGCGATGCTCATCGTATATCATACGTTGAACAAAATCGCGAATCCTCGCAGCACACTTTTTACTGATGCGTTTCTCATCGTTGCTCCGGGTGTAACAATTCGAGATCGGCTCCAAGTTCTCTATCCAGAAAAATATGACAATGACTACCAGAAAATGAATTTGGTTCCGCGTGGAGACTATGAGGCTCTCTGTCAGGCAAAAATCGTTGTTACGAACTATCACGCCTTCCAGCGTCGAAAGAAGGATGAATTAAGCAGAATAGGCGAAAAAGTACTCGGTGAAGGTGCTAAAAACTTCACAGAAACGTCTGAGGAGATGGTAACACGGGTCTGCCGGGGGCTCGGCAGGAAAAAGAATATCATTGTCCTAAACGATGAAGCTCACCATTGTTACCGTCCGAAACAGAAAAAAAAATCTGAGTCAACAGAAGACGAAGCACGTTTGTGGATAAACGGGCTTGAAGCCGTCAAAGCAAAAATCGGCATAAAACAGGTCTACGATTTATCGGCTACGCCTTTCTTTCTAAAAGGTTCCGGATATGCAACAACTACACCGACTGGCAAGAAACTCAATGAAGGTGTACTGTTCCCGTGGGTCGTCTCCGATTTTGCGTTAATCGATGCGATTGAATGCGGTATAGCGAAAGTACCTCGTGTGCCGGTGGCTGACGATACAATGCAAGGTGATCCGATTTATCGTCGACTGTGGGATACCGTTCGACCTAAACTCACCAAAATAGTTTCTGATGGTGAACCTCAACTACCTCAAGAATTAGAGACAGCGCTCCAAAGCCTTTATAGTAATTACGAGGAGTCGTATGATTTGTGGCAGAAAGATCCATACGGGCTAACACCACCTGTCATGATTGTCGTTTGTAACAATACAAAAGTTTCTAAACTCGTTTACGACTGGATTGCTGGATGGGAAAAAAAGACCTCTAATGAAGAAAGTGTGGTTGTCAAAGGAAATCTTTCAATATTTAATAACGAGGACAACGGTGCATGGAGCGATCAATTGAACACAATTCTGATCGATAGCAAGCAATTGGAATCAGGCGAAGCACTTAGCAACACTTTCAAGAAAGCCGCCCGAACGCAGATTGAGCAGTTCAGGCGTAAGATGAATGTAGAGAAAGTTACGGACGCGGATCTATTGCGTGAAGTGATGAATACCGTCGGCAAAAAAGGTGAACTCGGTGAACAGATAAAGTGTGTCGTCTCTGTTTCGATGCTGAGTGAAGGATGGGATGCGAAGCGTGTGACGCATATCCTTGGCGTGAGAGCGTTTAGCACACAACTGCTCTGTGAACAAGTTGTCGGCAGAGGTTTGCGTCGCTCCAGCCATGATGTTGAACAGATCACTGTTGATGTCAACGGAGAACAGGTTGCGTTGGAGACGTTTCCACCCGAATATGCCGAAGTCTACGGTGTGCCGTTCTCATTCATTCCAGCGACGGGCAACGGAAGGGCAATACGTCCGGGATCTGTAACAGAAGTGGAGGCTCTCCCCGAACGGAAAGCGACGTGTGAAATCATATTTCCAATAATTGCCGGTTACCGTCGCCACCGCCCCTCTGAAAAAATTGAGGCTATTTTCACCTCAGAGTCTCGCTATGAACTCTCCACTGCGGAGATCCCGGCACGTGTCGAAATCCAAGACCTAACGGGCGAAAGCAAAGAAGTTGAGCTCCCTTATCTAAGGAGGTTTCGAGAACAAGAAACCGAGTATTCTCTCGCGAATACGGTAATGGAGAGACATCTTCGCGACGATGATAACGATGCAAAGTGGTGGCTCTTCCCGCAAGTCCTTCGCATCACTCGCACTTGGATGAAGGAATGCGTCACCTATAAAGACAACATGTATCCGCAATATTTTCATATTGGAGAGATCGCGCGCAAGGGAGCGTTTCGGATTTATCAAGCAATTCTGAGGGCAGAATCACAAACCCAAAACAGCGGTTCTGAAAACGACGCTGAACCTAAAACTTTCCTCCCAATTTTCCGAGACAAGGATCGCACCGGATCAACAGAAGGGGTTGTGTTTGAGACAACGCAGCCGACGTGGGAAACGCGACCGGATAAGTGTCATATCTCGCATGTCGTCGCGGATACAGATTCATGGGAACAGAAAACTGCCCAGGCACTGGAACAGATGGATGAAGTTGTTGCTTATGTCAAGAACCACTACTTGGATTTTACCATTCCGTATACCGACCACAACGGTGCGAGTCGACAATATGTTCCAGACTTTATCACCCGTATCCGAAAACAGGGAAGTGATTCCACGGGCGATGTAGTGAATCTGATTCTTGAAACTTCAGGTAGGGAACGCGAAGACAAACTGCAAAAAGTAAATACTGTCGAAAATATGTGGTTGCAGGCTGTGAATAACTATGACGAGTTTGGAGAGTGGGCATTTCTTGAACTTACTGATCCATGGAATATGCAGAACACCATCCGCGAGTTTATGAGCAAATATGCGTCGTAACTACCACCTCCTTATCCTCCTTTTTCCCGTTGTCTTTTGGCTCGTCTGCTTCTTTCTCCTCCCACTCGTGTCGGTGTTTATTTACAGTTTCATAGAGCGCGGAACCTATGGCGGAGTGGTATGGGATTTCACATGGGAAAACTACCAACGCCTCTTCGATGGACTCTACCTCGGGATCCTCTGGCGTTCGGTATCGACAGCGTTGATCTGCACTGCGATCTGCCTACTCCTCGGCTATCCCTTCGCTTACTATCTGGCACGCTACAAACCGAAACACCGGAACGTCTTATTGCTACTGGTCGTCGTCCCGTTCTGGACGAACTTCCTCATACGGACCTACGCGTGGATACTCATCTTACGAACGGAAGGAATTCTTAACAGTCTTTTGGGAGCCGTTTTTCCCAATTGGGGTCCATTAGAACTCCTGAACACACCGCTCGCCGTGCAGATAGGACTCGTCTACGGGTACCTACCCTTCATGATACTCCCTCTGTATGCCGCTTTGGAACAATTGGACGTGTCGCTGTTAGAAGCCGCACAAGACTTAGGTGCGTCGCCGAGACGGGCGTTTTGGCACGTAACTGTGCCGCTGAGTCTGCCCGGTATCCTTGCTGGCTCAATGCTGGTATTTATTCCGACGGCAGGTGCGTTTCTAACACCCGATCTTCTCGGCGGTGGAAAAGTGAGTTATATCGGTAACGTCATTGAGAGACAATTCAAAACGGCGCGAGATTGGCCCTTCGGTTCCGCGCTCTCGTTCATGCTGATGGGCATCGTTCTGGTCGGCACAGTGCTATATTTTCGCGCTTTACAAGAGAATGAGGATTTTTAATTTAAGGTAAAATTAAAAAATGAAACGGGTGCTGGAAGCCAACATAGGATTAGTTTACCTCTTTTTATATATGCCGATCTTAGCAGTTGTGGTGTTCTCATTCAACAGCGGAGAGCAAATCTCTGTTTGGGAAGGCTTCACCTTCGATTGGTATGCGAAACTGTTCGAGGATGCGGCGTTGTGGCGTGCGTGTCGAAATAGTTTGATGGTGGCGGGTGTGGCAACTGCTATCGCTACCGTTATTGGCACGGCGGCGGCACTCGCTATAGAACGACATCGCTTCCGTTTCCGAACCTCTCTTGTTCGAGTGCTATATCTCCCGATTATCATACCGGACATCGTGTTGGCGATCGCGTTGTTGACCTTCTACGTGCAAGTCCGGATTCCGCTCGGCTTAATCACCGTAATTATCGCACATACCGTTTTCAACATTGCGTATGTCACTATCGTCGTGCGGGCGCGCCTACAAGGCTACGATAACACCTTAGAAGAAGCCGCCCGTGATCTCGGTGCGAACGAATGGCAGACCTTTTGGCAGATAACATTTCCCCTGATTGCCCCCGGAATTATCGGTGGTGCTTTGCTTGCCTTTACACTCTCCATTGATGACTTCGTTATCACCTTCTTTACCGCCGGCGTTGGTTATACGACACTGTCTGTACACATCTATTCGCTGCTGAAATTCGGGATTACTCCTAAGATTAACGCCATCTCAACGATGCTGTTGGCGAACTCAATCGTATTTATCCTGTTATTCCTGTGGTTCCAAGGGGGCGCGACCTCCTCCCAAAAACGAGAGGCACAATAGCACAATCATCAGCGAAGATTCAGAAGAGTCGGGAATCGGAGTTCCCTCCTACAAGAGCGAAGATTTGAAACCCTTCGTAAATTTGTGCAAGTTGTGGTATAATTTTCGTGTTGACGTAGCAAGGAAACGAACAAGATGCCGTATCTCCGAACACACACAGAAATCGATCTGCTGGCAATCCGACACAACGCTGAAATAATAAAGAGATACACGGGCAAACAGTTGATCGCCGTTGTGAAAGCAGATGCCTACGGGCATGGAGCGGTCCCTGTAGCGAAAACACTGCATCCAGTCGCTGATATGTTTGCGGTCGCAACGGTTGAAGAAGGCATTGAACTGCGTGAAGGGGGTATACGTAAACCGATCCTTATCCTCTTTAGTTGCTTTCCTGCGCAGGTAAGGCAAATCGTTGAATCCAGTCTGATGCCAACAGTAGCGGACTGGGAATTTGTAACGGCATTGAATGATGTCGCCTCAGACAATGCGCCTACAAAGGTCCATGTCAATATCAACACCGGAATGAATCGGAGTGGTGTGTGCTGGACGAAAGCGCCGCAGTTTCTAAGTAGATTGGAGACCCTACCGTGTCTTGAAGTTGAGGGAATTTTTACACATCTTGCTACAGCGGATGAGGTGGACAAAAGTTTTGTTGCCGTTCAGTTAAAGCGGTTTTTGTCTGCACTTGCGGGTAATAGCCGAAAAATGGTGCATGTGGCGAACAGTGCGGCGACACTGGCGGCTCCTGAATCTCATTTTGATGCAGTCCGTCCCGGTTTGAGCCTATACGGTATCTATCCCGCGACAGAAAAACCTATCCCACTCAAACCTGCCCTTACATGGAAAGCGCGTATCGGTTGGATAGGCTCTATTTCAGAAGGAGCGGGTGTCAGCTACGGGTTGACATACAAAGCACCCACTCAAACCCGCGCGGCAATGGTACAGATAGGCTACGGTGACGGATATCCGCGTTCGCTGTCTGGTATTGGTGAGGTGTTAATCAATGGGCTGCGCCGTCCGATTATCGGACGGGTTTGTATGGACGTGAGCGTGGTGCAGCTGGAACCTTCAGATAAGGTGTCCATTGGTGACGAAGTCGTCTTGATCGGAAAATACGGGGACGCGGAAATCACGGTTGATGAAATCGCCCAGCGTGCTGGAACAATTTCTTACGAAATCTTAACACAGATAGGTCCCCGTGTAAAACGAACCTGTCGTCCCGTTACGCACAACAACGAACCCTAAATCTCGTCGGAAACCAGATGGACCTATCAGTAATCCTATCAGGCGCGATGTCCAATCAAGAAAGGTTTCCAATCCTGCGAATCCTAAAATCCTGGAAATCCTGATTCTGACAATTACCTTCACATATTATCAAATGAAATTCTTAATCTTCATTGAGGTCAATCGCTCGGAGGCACAATAATTTAAAGAATGTTGATTGAAATAAAGAATGTCTCACTACTATTTGGCACGACAACCGCATTAGACAACCTTTCGATGCAGGTGCAAGGGGGTGCCGTCGGTCTACTTGGACCGAATGGTGCGGGGAAAAGCACATTGATTAAGGCCCTTCTTGGGTTCGTAAAACCGAATGAAGGCACAGCCACTGTATTTGGGTTGGATGTGCAGACAAATCCATTCGAGATTCGGAAACAAATTGGTTACATGCCAGAAGACGAATGCCTCATACCGGGTATGAGTGCCGTCCAACTCGTCTCTTACGCTGGAGAACTCTGTGGAATGCCGAAACGGGATGCGTTGCAACGCGCACACGAGGTGCTCTATTACGTCGGTTTAGATGAAGAGCGATATCGCCCCGTGGATGGATATTCCACAGGTATGAAACAGCGCGTAAAGTTAGCACAAGCACTCGCACACGATCCGAAGTTGCTACTCCTTGATGAACCAACAAATGGGATGGATACAAGCGGCAGGGAAGAGATGCTCGAACTCGTCAAAGACATAGCGACCGACAAAAACATCAACGTCATCTTGTCCTCACATCTACTCCCCGATGTAGAATATGCCTGTCAAGAAATTGTTGCTCTATCACATGGCAGTGTTGCTATCCAAGGGCAGATACAAGACCTTAAAGAGAATAAAGGACAATCTTTCGATCTCAAGATTGTTGGTGACAGTAAGACTTATATCACCGCTTTGGAACGCCATAACTTTCAGGTCGAATTACACCCCGATAAACGCCTGCGGGTTACGTCCGGTAATCAGGAACAAACGGAGACCACTTTCTTCTTCAAACTCGCTTATGATACAGGTGTCCAACTTCGCCAACTCCGTGGCGTGAAACATACGTTAGAAGATATTTTCGCTGAGGTGATGAGTGTGGATTCACAATTTTCTAATGATTAAATCTGAGCTGCTGCGGACGTTGTCCTTGCAGGTGTTTTTTAAAGAATAGCGATATGGCGTTACTGAGGTTTTTGAATGTCCGACATTTTACGACTATCTTAACACTCGGCATTTTAACCGCCGTGATACCTTCTCTCAGCACAGCCAACGAGATGCTCCGCATCGCTGGGATGGGCGGCACCCGTATTGCAACGTCTGCAGAGGACGCCGGTATATTTGGGAATCCGGCATCGCTTGTGCATGTAAAACATCATAACCTTGCGTTTGGTGCCGCGGCTGAAAATATCCACTGGGCAGAACTCCCGAAACACGGAACGACACAATTTATCGCTGAAGCCAATATCGATCTTTCACCAGCACTCTACTATTCGTACGCATTTGGCAAATTTGGTGTGAGTGCCGGATATGCTACAAGATTTACAAATTTTGCGAACTTCACACTTGAAAGCACCCATGCCGAATATCATCGAAATGCCCGTCAATTTTCCGCCACGACCGACCTTTTCACACACTACAACCTACTCCAAGAAAGGAGTTGGGTCATAGGGGTCAGTCGCGAACTCGGCAAATCAGTGGCGGGTGTGCGTCTTAAGTTCTTGAGGCAATCTGTAAACCGAGGAACGGTGATCTCAACATTAAATCTGGAAGCTCGCCATGGTCCCGAAGTAGATATAGATGTGCCTGAAGAATTGATTGCGGCAATCGTTGAAGAACTACAATTTGGGGACAGAGTCAGAGACATCGTCCACGAACGACAGCCGACACTTGAAAGAACAGTCAACCGATTAGAATTAGACTTCGGATTTCAACGCTCAATATGGTTTGACGCAGAGCAAACGACCTCACCGCTGCTGGTAGGTGTCCTTTTTGAGAATCTCCTACGCGCAGACTTAGTAGAACCTCACCCTTTCCGAGTGGGTATCGGTGTCGCTTATGAACCTCAGAGATGGATTACAGTCGCAGCGGATCTTTGGCGGGATTTTGGGCAAAGCGGCGTGAGTTTTGCTGTTGGCACCGAATTTCAGAAAACATGGCACGGACCAGTGCCAAAAACTGTGGCACTCCGAATCGGAGCGGGACGCACACATGTAAAATCCCATTTTTCATTCGGCACTGGACTCAGACTTGGAACTACCTATTTGGAATACACCCTGATGCTCGGAAATTTCACCTATGAATCACACAGACACCTATTCGCATTCACTCTACGCTTCTAACGCAAGGAGGTAACATCGCATGACAGACAGAAATAACGTTATTCAGGTCGGCGTCGCTGAAGTAGATATTACCCCAGATTATCCAATTCGACTGAGTGGTTACGGGAGTCGTCGCACAGAATCCGACGGTATCATTCAGCGAATACGGGCGAAAGCACTTGCTATCGGCAGCGATGCAGATGAACCCGTTGTCTTAGTAACGGTCGAGAACTGCGGCTTACCGGACGAGTTGACCGAGGAGGTATCCGACCGAATCAAGGAGAAAACCGGCATCTCGCGTGCCCATTTCGTGGCATGTTTTTCGCATACACATAGCGCACCGTGCCTCACAAACGCCGCACCTTTCATATTTAGTTCGGATATACCTCCAGCACAGCAGGAGACGATAGATCGCTACACCGCCCAACTTAAGGATTGGATGGAAGCCGTTGCACTGGAGGCACTCGCAAACCGAGAACCCTCACGTCTGCGTTGGAGCATCGGAGAACTCAGTTTCGCAAAAAATCGGCGTACTGAAGGCGGACCCGTAGACCATTCTCTACCCTGTATGCAAATCACACGTGAGGACGGTACACTCCGCGCCGTCTGGGCAAGTTACGCCTGCCATACCACGACGTTGGCTGGCACAGATAACCATATCTGCGGGGACTGGGCAGGATTCGCACAAGATGCCCTCCAAGAAGCCCTACCCGGTGTCACCGCTTTAATTTCCATCGGATGTGGTGCCGATGCAAACCCCGAATCTCGGATGATGCCGATACCGGATGGGCAAGAAGAGGTTTTTAGCACACGCCTCGCGTATGCCAAAGCGCATGGAGAGGCACTCTCAGAGGAGGTCCAACGCCTCCTGAAAGGAGAGGCTAAGCCACTCACTCGTGTTCCTACGGGTGTGTTTGAGCGGGTCAATCTGCCCTTTGATACACTACCAACCCGTGAAGAGTGGGAAGCACGTGTGGCGGGAGGCGGTTCCGATGCCTATCACGCGCAGAAGCATCTCGAACGTTTGCAGAAAGGACTACCGTTACAGACGGAACTCTCCTATCCCGTACAGGCGTGGAGATTCGGTGAGGAACTCGCCATTGTTTTCCTAGCGAGCGAGGTAGTCGTTGATTATTCGCTCCGCTTGAAAAAAGAGTTAGATGCGGATCGACTCTGGGTAGGTGGGTATGCGAACGCGTTCCCGTGCTACATTCCGTCGGAGCGGGTATTAGCCGAGGGAGGCTATGAAGGTGAGGGTGCGATGCTCTATTTCGGTCCACCGACCCGATTTGCGCCTGGCGTTGAGCAGTTGGTGATTGATACCGTGCATCGGTTGTTGCCGGATGGATTTTAGCAGAATAGCAGTAAGCGATATTTCCACAGCGATATGAATCTGTCCACCATATTTCAAGTCTTTCCAACGAAAAATAGGTGCGGTTAAAAACCGCACCTACCTTTTTGGGTTATTGAGATTCAGTTCAGTTAAATCAATCCCGCTTCCGAAACCGTCTTACGTAAAGACTCCAGATTCGCAGGTTCCATCGGTGCGAGCGGCAACCGCAATTTCCCATTGAGTTTCCCCATCAGTTGGAGCGCGGTTTTCGCTGGAATCGGGTTCGTCTCAATAAAGAGATCCACCGCCAGTGCCAACGTCTTATAATGGAGTTTACGTGCAAGTTCAAGGTTTCCGGCGTGGAAAGCGTTACACATCTCCGCGACATCTGCTGGTGCGACGTTCGCCACAACTGAGATCACGCCTTGCCCGCCGACAGCCATGATCGGCAGCGTGTTCACATCGTCCCCCGAAAGCACAACGAAATCATCGGGACATAGGTCGACGACCTCACTGGCGCGCTTAAGTTCACCAGTCGCTTCCTTGAGAGCGACGATGTTCGGATGTTCAGCAAGCCGAGCAATCGTGGGTGAAAGGATGTCAGTACCGCAGCGTCCCGGAACGTTATAGACAACGATCGGGATGTCCACGGTGTCAGCGATTTTCATATAGTGGGCATACAAGCCTTCTTGGGTGGGCTTGTTATAATAAGGGGTAACAATCAGAGCAGCATCCGCACCTGCCTCTTTAGCATGTTGCGTTGCACGCAAGGTGCGTGTTGTTGAGTTGGATCCAGTACCCGCGATAACAGGCACCTGTCCATTGACGGTTTCAACAGTGAGTTCTATGACCCTATCATGTTCAGCCTCAGACAGCGCGGGGGATTCACCTGTTGTGCCACACGGGACGATGCCGTGTGTGCCGCCGTCAAGCTGAAATTGAATCAGTTCCTTGAGTTTCGCTTCGTCAAGCGATTCATCGTCCTTAAAGGGTGTGACGAGTGCCACATAAGAGCCTTGAAACATGTAAACCCTCCTTGTTGGCAACGGCACAACGGCGTGTGCCTGCTCTATAGACATTACGCCCCGCTGGGGCTAAATACAAGGGAGTGACCAAGAGATCCCTCCTACAAGTTTGCTTTTAATAATTCCATGCGTCAGTTGTGAGTTCACCGACATAGATAACGCGAGCATCACCTTCAAGATAGACGTTTCGAGCTTCGCCGTTCTCCACATCGAAATGAATCTTCAATTCGACCCCACTCGCTGTTTTGACAGCAACTGGGGATACAACCTTTCCTAACGTCGCCGCAACAATAGCAGAAGCAATTGACCCCGTGCCACAAGCGAGCGTTTCATCTTCAACACCGCGCTCATACGTCCGGATATCAATCAACCCTGGGGACTGAATACGGATAAAATTCGCGTTCGTGCCAGCGGGCTTGAAATCGTCGTGATAACGCGTCTGCTGTCCTAAATCAAAGACATCCGTTCCTTCCAAATCCTCGACGAAGAAGACAACGTGAGGCACGCCGCTATTCGCGAATCCGACTGTGTGCATCCCATCTGTCAATTGGAGTGGCACATTAAGTCGGATATCCGTGGGATCGCTCATACGTACTTTAACGTTCTGACCGACTATTTCGGATTCGTAAATTCCAGCGTTTGTCAGAAATCGCATCTGTTCAGACGCCAGACCGTTCAGATAGGCGAATTTAGAGATACACCGCGCCCCGTTCCCGCAAGTTTCCACTTCACCACCATCAGCATTGAAGTAGCGCATGCGAAAGTCGACACCGTCCGCCTTTTCGACAAGGAGAACGCCGTCCGCGCCGACCGACATACGCCGTTGGCAAAGTTTTTTCACAAAATCTGTATCGGTACTATCAACGGTTCCCGCCAAATTATTGATAATGACGAAATCATTGCCTGCACCACTGAGTTTCATAAAGGGTATTTTTTTCATTCGAGGTCCTTTAATGCGGAGATATTGTTTGGTTATATGATAATATTATTCAGTTTACGCGTCAAGCGTTTTTTCAGAAGCATCCAGTTCTTCTATAGGAAGGAGGACATTGAGGAAACACCCAAACAAAAACACTTTTCAAGTCCCTCTGATAAAAGGGATTTAGGGCGGTTACTGACCGCCGATTGCCGACTGCCGACCGCTGACCGCACTCTACTACGAAATACCCGACATGAGAGCATGCGTTCGGAGTTCCGCCACAATCCCCAAAACACCGTCGTAACTATCACAGGTGACGAGACGATACCGAAAGGGTTTGACATGCGGGATGCCCTTAAAATAGTTGCTATAGTGTCGACGCATTTCAAGAATACCGAGTTTTAGCCCTTTCCATTTGATGGAGAAATCAAGGTGCTTTCTAAAAACAGAAATGCGTTCGTCTATTGAAGGCGGTGGGAGCAGTTCACCCGTTGCAAAATAGTGTTTTATCTCGTTGAAGATCCATGGGTATCCGATTGCGGCGCGTCCGATCATGATACCGTCAACGCCATACTGTCGCCGCATCTGTGCCGCTTTCTGTGGACTATCCACATCCCCGTTGCCGAAGACAGGGATCGTCATCCGTGGATTGTCTTTGATTCTACCGATGAGTGTCCAGTCGGCCTCTCCCTTATACATCTGTCGACGGGTTCTGCCGTGAATAGCAATTGCGCGGATACCGACATCCTGTAGCCGTTCAGCGACTTCAACGATGTACTTCGTTTTATCGTCCCATCCGAGTCGCGTCTTGACGGTTACGGGTAGATCCGTAGCTCTCACCATCTCAGCAGTCATTTTCACCATTTTGGGGATGTCTTGTAGGATACCGGCACCCGCCCCTTTACATGTAACCTTTTTAACGGGGCAGCCATAATTAATATCAATGATGTCGGGTTGGACCTTTTCAGTGATTTCGACGGAAGCGCGCATGGAATCGATATCGTGCCCAAAAATTTGGATCCCAATCGGTCTTTCCACTTCAAAGATGTCTAATTTGGCAACACTTGGGGCGGCATCTCGGATGAGTGCCTCGGAGGAGATGAATTCGGTGTACATGAGATCGGCACCGTTCTCTTTGCAGACGGCGCGAAAAGGCGGGTCGCTCACATCTTCCATCGGTGCAAGCAACAGTGGGAAATTTGGAATGTTGAGGTTACCGATTGTTAACATAGTGTTTTATTTATCAGATAAATCTTTGCACCTACCTGCCCGTAAATCCTCAAGGGCTTCATCGAAAAGTCGGTCTAATCGACCGGCTTTCACGTCTTCTTCAAATTGCTCACACCAAGCATTCCATTCGTCTGCCAGAGTTTCATGAAGTTCGGTTTTAAGAGTTTTCAGCAACTCCTCTTGCGTGTCTTTTTCTCGCTTCAGCTCAGGAACTTCCTGTATCCATCCTACCCATTTGCTGCCTTTTTTTGGATGTGGGTGGTATAGGTTGTTTCATATTCTGAATCGTAGATTTCTACAGTCTGAATTTTTTCCACCTGTGCCTCCTTGTGTTAAAACCGTTCAGATTAAAGTTATTATACCCTGCAAATGTGCCATTGTCAAGGGATCATCAACAGGAATAACTCCTTGACACTTTTCCTGCTTCGTGATAAATATAAGGAAGGATACGAGGCAGTAGGTTACCTATTCATGAAGTTATAGCGAGGTATTTCTTATGAGATGTATTTTTGTGGGTATCGAATATGCTGGAAAATCAACATTAGTTGACCTGATGACCAACTATTATCAACACCGGAAGTTGCGAGTTCACGTCGACGACCACTTTACGATTCCCGATTCATCGCTCAGTCCCGAATCGAGAGCGGCGTATGTAAATTTCCCAGACGATGTGAAGGAACGGATGCAGCGGATGCAACTTCAGTATCACGTTGAAGTGATAAAAAACTATCCGAACACCCTCATCGCGGGATGGCACATTGAGGAATTGGTCTACTCATCCTTCTATGGGGATGACCCAGAAAGCACATACTACTCGAAATATCACATTAACGCGCAGCGCGGTTATGAAACACAGGTGATTGAGGCACGATTACCAGATGTGGTGATGATTCACGTCACCGCCAGCGATGATGCGATTAAGGAACGGATGGCAACAGACCCACACGAGTATCAGATTATCAAGGAAGCCGATATTCCAACGCTCAACCGCCTTTTTCAGGAGGAAATTGACAAATCTCTGTTTACCCAGAGTGGTCGTAAGATTGTGCTGGATACAACCGATAAGACACCGACTGAATCGATCGATGAACTGCTGCTACTTTCAGAGCCGTTGATTACGTTCGGCGAGCTTGCTGTCCGCGCAATGGACGTCCCCGATTCCGATTATCAGGTGCAGTATGAAAATGGTGTTCGGAAGATAATATAGATATAGAAAGGTATTGGCGAGGCATAGGAACCTCGCCAACGAAGGGTGTGGGCTATCTGCTCAAAGGATGTTCGCGGTTGGCGATTGGGAAGGGGACGCGTCCTCCTGAGAGTTGAGACGCATAGGCACCGAGGATCATTTCCAAGGCGGCAACAGCGTCTGCGGCAGCGGAAATCGGTTTCCGATCGTTCTCAATCGCATCAATCAGATCACGAATCGCGAGTTCATTGCCGCTGGAGAAAGGTGTTTGGTCTAAGTCGATCGCCTCCCACTCCTGATCCGGATTTGCGGGGAGCAGCACTGGGTATGGGTAGACCATGAGTCGGTTTGCCACATCACCGCGAAGCGAGAAAAGACCGTCGCTGCCGATGATTTCCATGCCGTATCTGCCGGAGCCAGCCTGATCTCTCCGGGATTCAAAAAAGCCAGAGACACCGCTTTTGAAAGAAAAGTAGCTATTGATGCAATCACCTGCGACCGGTCCAACGGGTTCCGTCGGTTCGTGGTCGCCGCCGTACGTCACTTCTTCTCCATTCGTTGTAACATGGGACTGCATCCACGCGACATCACCGACGAAGAAACGCATCATGTTAAAAATGTGGGTACCGAGAACGATCATATCCTCACCACCCCCGCGATGATCCTGCTTACCGCTGGCATGGATGGCTTGGATCGTGCCGATTTTCCCGTCGTCGAGCATCTGTTTAATCGCATGTGTCGCGGGGAGATAGACCGCCTGATGCGCCACAGCAACCTTGAGTCCTTTCGCCTCCGCTGTCTCAACGATTATATCACCATCTGCGAGCGTACTCGTCATCGGCTTCTCGCTGTAGACGCTGCAGCCTGCTTCAAGACACGCAGTTACCATCGCAACGTGCTCCGATGTCCAACGGGGACAGACACTCACAATATCAAGATCCTCTTTCTCAAGCATATCTCGATAATCGGCGTAACTCCGCAAGGCACCTGCCTCTGCGGCTGCTTTTTCCCGACCTTCTTCGTTCGGATCAGAAACAGCGATAAATTCAACGTTCTCTATATTTTTATATGGCGTGTGGAGTCCGTGCCCGAAGTTGCCGGCACCTGTATGCCCGATTGCCGCGGCACGATACGTTTTCTGGCTCATTTTGCCTCCATTCTGCGTTTTAATTTAATATCCCTTCTGTTTATCAACAACGTTGACTAAGGGCTCACCTTTCACGTAGCGGTGTAGATTATCTATAAAAAGTTGCATGGCACGTCTCCGAATGTGCTGCGAGGAACCTGCACTGTGTGAGGTCAAAATCACATTCTGTTGTTCCCACAGCGGGTTATCCGGTGGACACGGTTCTGTATAGGTTACATCCAACCCAGCACCCGCTATTTTCCCGCTCTGAAGTGCAGCTACCAATGCCGTCTCGTCAATAACCTTACCACGACTGACATTCACGACATAACTTGCATCGGGCATCTGATTAAATTGCGCCTCTGATAGGAGTTTATGCGTTTCCGGGGTACTTGGACAACACACCATAAGAATATTCGATTTCGCCAAGAACGCCATCAATCCATCTAAATGATAAAACTCTGAGACCGTATCGGGTTTATCGATTGACGCTACATCCGCCGCAATGACATTAAATTCAAACGCCTCTGCGCGTGCCGCAATCGCTCGTCCAATGCCACCGAGCCCCAGTATCCCCATTGTCATACCCGCCAGTTCAACACACGGAACCCGTTCCCAGTGTTTCGTCTTCATAAATTCTAACTGGTCGGGTATCCGACGGGTGATGGATAAAAGCAAAGCAAAGGCGTGCTCCGCAATCTGTTTGCCATACAAGCCTCGACAGTTGGTGAGTATAACATCGCTTGCTTTGAAAGCGGGATACATGAATCCCTCAACGCCTGCATGCGGTTGATGCACCCACCGCAACGCCGTTGCTTCTTGCATTGCGTCCTCGCCAAGGTGTCCAAATAAAATATCAACATCGGCGATGTGGTCACGCAAGGATTCGCCGTGTGTCAAAAAACGAATCTCAACCCCTGGCGGAACATCCGATAGCATCGCCTCAATTTCCGATGCTTGCCGACTACCAATCAAGACTGTCGTATTATCCATGCGTCTCTCCCGTACCAGTTATATCGCTTCCGTTTACGGTGAACCGGCTTAACCGTTAATTGAATCTGCGTGCTTTGCCCACTGAAAATCGAGATCACTAATGCCACCTGCATCGTGGGTCATCAGGTCAATCGTCACACGGTTATAGACGTTGAACCATTCGGGATGGTGGTTCATCGATTCGGCGATTAAGGCGAGTTGTGCCATGAACCCGAAAGCCGTAACGAAAGTATCAAACTGGAATTCCTTGTGCAACTTACCGTCTTCCACGGTCCAACCGTTGAGTTGGCCCAAGTTCTCCTGAATTTCAGCGTCTGAGAGTTTCTTCGCTGCCATTGGATGTTCTCCTCAAGATGTGTAGTAGAATTGCGAGAGCCATTTCGTGATGCCTCGTATAAAGCCTTTCAAAGTGGGTAAGTTTCCCAATATAAGTGCAACGATATGGCGTTGCCCGAAATTATAGTGGAAAATATAAATAAATGCAAGTTAAAATAGAAGAGTAATCTTCAACATGACGGCCTTAATTTTCCAATAATCACACTTTGCGAGCATGTATCGTAATAGAATACATTTATAGGAGACACCAATGCCAGGCGCAACAACCCTTTATTTTCCAGAAGTAGGACCGCAATGGCAAGACTGGGTCCAAGTTACGAACGTGGGGACCGAAGATACCCGTGTGACCGCAGTCGCGAGGCATGCCGGCAACGGGCAACCCACGTGGTCTGCGGAAAAAACAATCAGCTCCTTCGAGTCCTGGATACCTCCCGTTGACGATATTAAAACGAACTCTTCAATGCAGTTCAGTGCCGACCAACCGATTGTGGCAGAACGACACATGCACAAGGACACGAACGTGCTTGATTTTATCGGCGCGGCGGAAGAATACGGAACAATCGGACAGCGACTTTTTTTTCCAGAATTGGTCTCTGGTGCCCACGACTGGTTTCGGGTGCTAAATGTAGGTGAAGTAGATGCACACGTCAATATCACTGTCCGAAACAGGAACGGCGATGTCCTCAGGCAGCGACATCACGTCATCGACCCGCTGTGTTGTTGGGATCTCAATGAAGGTGTTATGGGAAACGTCACCGGCACGGTTGAAATGCAAAGTTCACAACCGATTGTTGGTGAACGCCATCTCCACTATCAAGGTGGCAAGACATCTGTCGGGCAATTTGGACAGGTGATTGCGGATGCGCCGCGGACCCTCTTTTTCCCGGAGGTCGGACCCGCCTGGGAAGATTGGGTTGTCATTGTCAACGTCGGAAGAGAAGATGCAGAAGTAACGATGATCGCACGGAAAGATGACAACGCGCAATCGACATGGACGAAAAAACGTGATCGACTGAGACCTTTTGAGTGTTGGACACCCCCCATGGACGACATTACAGTGAAATCCTCTGTAGAGGTTCGCAGCAATCAGCCCGTCGTCGCTGAACGACACATGCAAAGTGGAACAGCCATTATCGATCTACCCGGTGCATCGGTGGAGGGCGGACAGGTCGGGATTCGACTCTTCTTCCCTGAAATTGCGGGTGGCGCGTGGGACTGGTTCCGATTCCTTAACGTCGGAGAAGCGGATGCCCTTGTCAACGTCATCGTCCGCAACCGGCAAGGTGAGATTCGTCGGCAGGTGCACCGCCAAATCAAGCCGCTCTGCTGTTCCGATATGGATGAGGGCGCGATGGGGAAAGTGCGCGGCACTGTTGAAGTACAAAGCACACAACCGATTGTTGGCGAAAGGCACCTACACTACCAAACAGGACACAAAGGTGCTGTCGTTGGTGAATACGGCGTTGTAATTGGAGAATAAACAATGGCATGGATTCATACTGTAGATGAAGCCGACGCGACTGGGGTCGTGAAAGAGGAATACGACGCCGCTATTGCGCGAGCGGGGCAACTCTACAATATTGTTAAACTTTTCAGCGTGCGTCCGAAAAGTATGCACGCCTTCGTAGAACTCTACAAAATCGTGATGCACGATCCGGACTGTCCATTGAGTCGGATGCAACGGGAAATGATTGCTACTGTCGTCTCGAAAGTGAACGAATGCTACTACTGAATCATAGCGCATGCCGATGAGTTGCGGGAACAACTCACAGATGAACAGATTTCACAGATTGTGTCGGATTTTCAGACGGCTGATATTGACGAAACCACAAAAGCGATTCTCGCATTTGCAGTCAAGGTGACGAAGGCGGCACCCTCTGTTACACAGGCGGATTTGGAACATCTCCGCAGTTACGGACTCACCGACGAGGCACTTTTCGCTATTGTGGAGGTCGTCGGCTTTTTCTGTTACGTCAATCGGATAGCGGACGCTTTTGGAATAGAATTAGATGATTTTCTGAAAGGGAGGAATTTTGATGAATCTAACGGATAAAATTGCGATTGTGACAGGGGCCGGACAGGGCATCGGTAAAGCGATCGCTATTAGACTCGCGAACGCTGGCGCAAACGTGGCTGTTTTGGATTTGAACATGGATGCCGCAGAATCTGCGGCACAAGCAATTGAAGGGGCTGGCGGCAATGCGGTGCCTGTTCAAGCCGACGTTACACAGTCCAAAGATGTCAATGCCGCAGTTGAGAAGGTTATTTCCACCTTTGGTCGTGTTGACATCCTCGTTAACAACGCCGGTATTGCGGGACGGACGCTCCCACTCACCGACTTAGAAGAATCAGATTGGGATAGCGTGATCGGTGTCAACCTCACAGGTGTTTTCCTCTGCTGTAAAGCGGTCATCCAACCGATGATTGATCAGGATTACGGCAGGATTGTGAACATCGCCTCAATTGCTGGCAAAGAAGGCAATCCGACACTCATACCGTATTCGGTGTCTAAGGCAGGGGTTATCTGCTTGACAAAAGCACTCGCAAAAGAGGTAACGGATTATAATATCCGTGTGAACGCCGTGTCTCCAGCGGTCATCCAAACGCCGATTTTGGAGGGCATGGCGCAATCGACTATCGACTACATGGTGGGCAAAATTCCGTTGGGACGTGTTGGGAAACCGGAGGAAGTTGCGGCTGTCGTGAATTTCTTGGCTTCGGATGAAGCGAGTTTTGTGACAGGGCAGTGCTACGATGTCAGCGGCGGAAGAGCAACATATTAGATAGCCGTCGGCAGTCAGGTATCAGCAGTCAGCCATCAGTATTTCGATGAATCAAGGAAAGTCGCGAGCATGCAGAAAACACCCAAGCAAAAACACTCGCTCCTACAGAAAGAGGCGGAGTTTTACCTCCGCCTCTAATTTATAGTTTCTCAATTGGAAGATCGTTTTTATTTCGCGATACAGTACAGGTACTGACCCCCGCGGAGATATAACTCTGAACCGACAATTGCTGGCGATGCGTTGAAACTATCGTCCAATGTATTTTCCGCTATGATTGTAAACTCAGGACCGTGTTGGACAACGTTAACTGTCCCGTTACGTCCCGCAATGTAAATGTGCCCCGCGGCTCCAACGATCGAAGCGTAGACACCAGAAACGCCCTGTAACCGTTTCGGACCGTAATGTGCTTGTCCTGTTTTAGCATCAAAGGCAGACAGGATACCGTCGTTGCTTTTCAAAAAATAGAGCGTGTTCTCATAGAGAAGCGGCGATGGAACATAAGGGGTATCCCGACCATGTTCCCAGACGACTGCTTCTGATCCGCTAATATCCCCCATTGCCTTTGCCAGCTGGACTGCCCGCAATTCATTGCCTCGGAAACCACTCATCAGGTAAGCGATTCCATCAGCAGCAACAGGTGAAGGAATAGAATTGGCAGTCAAACCGTCGCCTTCCCATAAAAGTTTACCGGTCTCCAAATCGTAACTACGAACACGATTTGTACCCGCTGTAATCACCTGAGGTTTCCCATCCTGTTCAACAACAATCGGTGAAAACCAAGTCGTCCTCTCGTTGCGGTCGGTCTTCCATAGAACGTCTCCTGTCCGCTTGTCAAGCGCGGTGATAAAGGAATCACCCTCATGATCTTGAACGATAACAAGCGTATTTCCGTAAAGGACAGGTGAACTCCCTTCACCGAAGGTGTTTCTTTTATACATCATACCGACATCTTTTTCCCACTTCACATTGCCCATCATATCCACACAATAGAGCCCACGCGAACCGAAATAAGCATAGATGAACTCACCATCAGTAACCGGGGAGTTTGAAGCAAAAGTGGCATCTTGATGTGTGCCTTCATGAGGATTTAATTCTTTCAGGGTCTTTTGCCACAGAATACTACCATCATTTCGATTGATGGCAATCAGATCAAACTTGTAAGCGTTTTCAACCGCTCCGCGTCCACGTCTCTGGTTAAAGAAACCGCTGAACGGATTGCCGTCGTCTGATTCCTCGGCTTCCGCTTTGGATGCTTCACCCTTAATCGCGGTCTGGATGAATATTTTGTCTTCCCAAATAATTGGCGCGGCATGTCCGATTCCGGGGATAGCAACTTTCCAACGGATGTTTTCAGTTTCACTCCATGTTGTGGGTGGATCGGCATCGACAGCGACACCGGTTGCATGGGGTCCGCGCCAGTGATGCCAGTTTTTCTCGAAACCTACCGGCTGTGACGCGCTTGCCACAATCACTGCCAAAACAAAGATAGACAGGGTCAAAATTCCGATTCTCTTCATTTCTGATTCCTTTCCTTTTTCTTTTAAGAGCGGTGCGGTTAGAATGCACGTCGCATGAATCAACATGGAATGCGCGTGTGGTATTCCGTGGGGCTTTACGCCGCAAAACCGCACCGACCAAGCACAGGCACATGTGCCTAAATAGATTTATACTACAATGTCCTCAATGACAAGGGGTTGTGCCAATTCACGATTCGCCGCTTCCAGTTTTTCACGACTTGAAACGACACACACCGCGGCTTTATCTCGATTTTCCTCCAAGAGTTCGAGAAGTGAGCGTTTCACCTCAACAGGCGTGGCACGTCGGAGTTGTGCGTAACGTTCTTCCCGCATTTCTCGTGTTTGTCCGACGAGGTATTGACTCAGAGCATCGCTTGCGGATTGACTCGGACGGATCGGTTTTTCAGCACTCTTTGCGGTCGCGATAATCGCCCGATCGATGTCCGTCTGTGTCCATTCCACCTGTTTAACGTAGTCGGCTGCTTGTTCAAAAACATTGAGTGTCCGCGCGACGTGCGGATCGCGATATGAGGCTTGATACAGATGCGCATCAAACGGACTATAGGTGAAATATGCCCCGTAAGCGTTGCCTTTAAAGCGGATCTCGCTCATGATGTAATCCAGTCGCAAAATATGTGCACCGATGCTGAGCAACGTTGAGTCCGGATGCGAATAATGCGGTGCCGGCATCACATGTGCGCAGTATGCAATCTGAATAGGACCGGCTAATCCTTCCCTCGGCGGCGTCTCAAACGGTTGAAACGCAATCGGTTCTGAAGGAATTGGTTCATCTCGCATCGTGCTGAGCCATTCACCGAACCTGGTGCGCGTCTGCTCAAACGTGGTATCGGAACCTGTGAAACTCGCGGTCACTCGCCCACGGGTCAACAAGAAGTCGCGAATCGCTTCTATATGACACATGAGATCGGAGTTAAGTTCGTCAAAATTACTGAGCAACGTTTCGCTGTTGTAGAGTTGCGGAAGACCGAAAACAATTTCCGACAGATACGCTTCTGGTGAGAGACCTCGCGAAGCGTGATGTATTGCCGTATTCAATCCATCCTGAATCATCTCCGTCCGGTATTCAGCAACAGCCTGCACCAAGACATCGCGAAGACGTTCAGTGTCGCGTGGGTTCACAGCAAAAATCAGGTCATGGAGCACATCAAGTGCCGCATCCATTTTGCCATCAAGGGCTTTGAGATGGAAACGCATGTTTTGCAAGGAACGATTTGCGTCAAGCGCGTGTGTACTGAACCCGGGTGAACATCCAATCCCACCGGTGACTGCGGACGTCCGATGCGCCATCTCTGCGTAGTCCATATCGGCGGCACCGAGTTTACTAATAGCCTCAACGTATCTGGGCAGATAGGTCCAAAGATGCTCTGGCAATCCTTGCAAATCGAAGTTTAACACGAGGTAGTTAACGCCATTGGCAAAGACATTGTTATGAAGCAGGGCGCGTCCACCAACGTCCTCAACTGTTGTCGGGATATGTCTCGGTTTTTCGGGCAGATCGCTGACCTGAAGTTGTGGCAGTTTCGCCAATGCTTCGGGTGAATTGGGCTGTTCGTTGAGGCGTTCGAGTTCAGCGGCATCAGCGGCAATTCGCTCCATCTGATCGTCCGTGAATTGTGCCCGTGTTTCCTTCATCCGTTCGATGAGTTCAGCATCGGTTTTCACCTGTTTGTCTCTATCTGGAGATAACACGCTTGTCAAGCGATGTGGATTATCAATAAGCCGTTCACGGATGAGTTCATTGAAAATCGCTGGATTTTCCTGCCACTGCTGACGGATATCCGCGAGCGTTTTACCCATTTTCAGGAAGGTATTTGAATCCTTCTCATAGATCCACCCTTCAATGACACGCTGAAGCATGCGGAGCGGGAACATCGACGCGACCTCTTGGTAGTGATAGGTCGCTTGCTGGAACGCCGCCTCCACCTTCTCACTCTCAATTTCTGAATCCGCTACTTGTGTGAGGGTATCGATGACCAGTTGGGTAAACGCTTCGACACGATCGGTTTCACTCCCTTTGAGTAAGAGGTAAAAAGTGGCAGCTGCCCCGATAGAGCCTGCCCCCGAGTAGACGAGATCCGCGCCGAGTTTGGAATCGATAATCGCTTTTCGGAGCGGAGCGGCTTCATTGCCCAGAAGAATGAGACTTAAAATACGACCCAAGACAACCTCTTCAGGATCGGTCGCATCCCCGATGAACCAACTCAGCATTAGATACGTCTTCTCTGTGAGCGGTTCATCGGCACCAACGGGATAGGTATCGCTCGCAACTTGTGGTGATTTCCATCTCGACTGACGGGTGACCTCTGGACTGAGCGGTCGTAAAGCATCGCTTTCCTCATTTCTCGGAATCTTATCCAACTTATCCTCAAGAAAGGAAAGATAGTCGCTCGTCGGAATATCACCATAGAGAAAGAAGTAACTGTTGCTCGGATGATAATAGGTTTCGTGGAATTTTTTGAGTTGCTCGTACGTCAACTCAGGGATGGCATCAGGATCGCCACCAGACTCACAGGCATAAAGCGTATCCGGCAGGAGCCGGCTCGTCATTGATCGATATAACAGGGATTCTGGATCCGAGAAAACACCTTTCATCTCATTATAAACGATACCCGTTACCTTCAAATCACCGGTCGGATCTTCCGGATCGACAGGCGCGAGATGGTGTCCTTCACGTTTGAAGGTCTCTTCGGTGAGTAGTGGGTGGAATACCGCATCAAAATAGACTTCCGCTAAGTTGAAGAGATCTTTTTTTACGTTGCTCGCTACGGGATAGTAGGTATGATCTGAACTCGTCATGGCGTTGATAAAGGTTGCCATGCTCATCTTAATCATTTCAAAAAACGGTTCTTTGACGGGATATTTCTGTGAGCCGGCTAAAACGGCGTGCTCAAGAATATGCGGGACACCTGTATCGTCCGAGGGTGGGGTCGGAAAATTGATGGAGAAGAGATTCTCTGTGTCGTTTGTATAGAGATGTAGTAAGCGTGCGCCGCTCTGTTGGTGTGCTAATTCAATCGTCACGGCTCGTAACTCGTCGATCGGTGTGACGGCTTTTACTTCGAAACCGTGAAGATGTTCACCGGGACGTAAGTCTACATCCGGTATTCGGGTTGTTTCCATATTTTAATTATTCCTTGCGATTCGGTTGGCATACTTTGAGATTTCACGTTCTCTTACGTAGATCCGCCTTCCATTTCATTTCAGGCTTGTGATCTCTGGATAAAAACAAGAAACCCACTATTTTTCTAAATTGGCACAAACGAGTTCATTGTCGTTCCGAATGAAGACGTGCTTATAGGCAAACGCGGGATGCGCCCACGTAACACCGCCTCTTCGGTTGAGTTGGTCGCGTGTCGGTTCGATCAATTGGGCTCGGCTGATAATATTCAGTCCTTCAGGGGAAAGTTCTGTGATGAGGAGTTCGCCGTGTTCATTGAACATCCAGACCCTGTTATCCGATGATGCGGGATGTTTGATGAGATGGATATTGCTCCAGCGCGCTTTCCGCACGGCGGAGAGGTCTTCCCACATCCGATCCCCATTCCGTGCATCCAGACACCGGAGTTCCCCGTAGCTATCTACGCCGTAAATGTAATCGCCTATTCGGACAGGTGTTGCCATTGTCGTCTGCAGTGCATCGGTGTTCTGTTCGTTTTTTCCCTTACGATGCCAACCGAGTTCTGCTGCTAATTTATCGGGTGACAACTTCAAGAGAAGAGAACCCTGACGGAACTCAGTAACAAACAATTCATTCTGGTCGAAAATAGGCGTAGCAATAGCGATCTCAAAGCTTTCCGGTGGGAAGGGATAGTGCCAGTGGACCGCGCCCGTTTGCGGATCAAGTGAGGCGATGTTAGCACCTGTCCAGCAAATTAGGACACGTTTGCCAGCCTGCGTAATAACGATCAGTGCTGAATAAGAGGCGTTATCGTCCAATGCTTTCCATTTTTCTTTACCCGTTTTCCTGTCAAATGCGACGATACAGGCGTTCGGTTTGCCGCCGATTTGAACGATTAAGTTATCCGCTTCAACGATAGGAGCACTCGCGATGCCCCAGATAGGCATATTAATATTATATTCGGTATTGAGATCCCTTTTCCATACGATGTCACCCGTAGCGGCATCAAAACAGTGTAAATGCCCCATCGCACCTAACGCGTAAGCCCGTCCATCATGCAAAGTCACAGTCGCGCGGGGTCCAGCTGTATAGTCAATTTTGTACACGCAATCGTAGGTATACGACCAGATAGTTTCACCCGTCTCCCAATCAAAACAGTGAACACGCTCTATCTGTGTCGGCTTTGTAACCCGATCGGTAACATAGACCCGTCCATCAGCGACACTCGGTCCGCTATATCCGCTTCCAATAGGGACCCGCCACCGAAGTGGAATTTGCTCTTCTCCGAATTCTTCAAGAATACCCGTTTCATTCCAAACACCCTTACGGTCTTCACCACGCCACTGATGCCATTCATCGGCACTTGAGAGTTGCGTCTGTATCGCGATAAGTGCGAATAGAGCAATGCATACACATGTAAGCTTCTTCATAATCTTTTTGTATAACTCCTCAACCAGAGAACCATCCGGCGATAGACCTCTGTTGCATCTTTATATTCTGATTTGAGTTTCTTTAATTCCGCATGCGGCCCATCAATTCGACTCTGTTTGAGCGCATCAGAATTCCGATGTGTATCGCCTTGATATGTAATCTGCACTAAAGGTTCAAGGTAAGCGATATCTGAACCGATGCCGCATAAATATTCCCAGATGAGTCGGGTTGCACAGGTACTATTCCTATCCTGAAATGCTGGAGGCTTGTGATCGAATCGGTAGTTTTCAGGACTGTATGTGTTTCCGACATCCACCACACAATCGGCATGCAACATGAGTTTCTCTGGCACCTTACGGCTCACAAACAGGACTTCTGACTCGTGTCCCATGAAGAGAAAATCTTGGGCAATCCATGCGCTGACGATAGCGTCAAGATCTGGATCTGCGTGTGTGATAATGAGTTTGTGCATCTTTAGTACGCAGACTGACAGTCTACGCAACAATAGAAGTGTTCACGCAATTATGGACTTTACTATAGAAGTATAGCACAGCATAGGAATAGATGTCAAATTCGCGAGTCATCAGAGGTATGTAAATCAGAAAATAAAATTGCGCGAATTTCACAGTTTTCATAGCAACGTCCAAAAAGTGATAGATTAAGAAAAAGGCGTGCGCCTATACTATCACTGAGTTTTGAGCGGTTTGTCTGAAAGTTCCTGGGAAGTCTGCTATGAAATTTACTATGAAATTTTATGAGAGAAAAATCAGAAGTCGGGACCCGGAGTTCACTCCTACAGCGTTTCGTGCGTGAGTCCTACGAATATCACTTACTCTCCGGGTGGTGCGTCTATAGCACATCGGAACCCTCGTATCAGAGATCCGGGATTCCCACCCTGACGACTGGCACATCGGGTGAAATCTAAATTCTCTGCCCAACCGCCGCCCTTCAAAACACGTCCGTCGCCGGTCTCAGGTCCCTTCGGATTGACGTTGGGCGGTGAAGTTCGGTAATAGTTTGGATCATACCAGTCTGACGTCCATTCCCATAAATTCCCTGCCATATCGTGTGCGCCGTAAGGACTCGCACCTTGCGGAAACTGTCCAACGGGTGCCGTTTCTTTATATCCGTCTTTGAGGCCTGTCCCATCATTTCCGCTGAGTTTTGTTCCATCCCATTCATTTCCCCAGGGCCAGAAGCGTCCATCTGTGCCACGCGCGGCTTTCTCCCACTCTGCTTCCGTTGGTAGCCTCTTGCCTGCCCAATTCGCGTAGGCGACAGCATCTTCCCATTCCAAAACTGGTGCTGGGAAATTAGGGTCATTATGAGGCGGATAATCCAGATACTGCTTGGGGACATAACCGGTTTCGGCGAGGAATCGTTTGTATTGTTTGTTTGTTACTTCATATTTGTCGATGTAGAAAGCATCAACAAAAACAGAGCGTTGAGGACGCTCATTGTCGAACCGAGCAATATCGCGGAGCGGAAAAATCTCCTTGAAGTGTTCAATATCTGCATCGCTGGTTCCCATCAGGAACTCGCCTGCGGGTACATAGACCATTACGGCTTCATCTTTAGCGGTTGTGATCGTTTGAATGGGAAGGGTACCAACAAGAGGGGAATCTACTCTCTCATGACAGGCAAACGTTAATAACGTGAGGATCAAGAGAACAAACAGGGCTTTGACTTCGCTAAGTTTCATCTCAATTTTATAGGTGGGTGTTTCTCTGTGGCTGGCGGTATAAATTGATAGGCGCGTATTGGAAGCGCGCCTATCAACAGAATATCGAGATTAAAAATCTCTCTTATTGGACTGCTTTCAGGGCACCCCACGTTGTGGACAACTTACCAGCAGGTTCAACTGGGGTTGTGGACATCAGCCAGATGATAACTTCAGCAGCAATCGCACCTTTCGGTTCATCGCCACCATTGGTCTGTATCATTGGAATTAACCTACCGAGGCTGCCATCACGAACAATAATCGGATCCGCACGGGTGCCATCATCGTTTTGTGCGAGTGACACTTCAATTTCCCAATCGCCATCGAGTTGATCGGTGTGGAACGGACGGTCGGATGCATAGTCGGTTAAACTTGGGGAAATGGCACTGCCTTCTGCCGTGACTTTCATAGGCGTATCATCGTCCCACATCACAATACCGTCAATGTCCATCATATTTTGGAGACCGCCTTCACGGTTTCTGCCCTGGAGTCCCCAGAACATATAATCGGCGTGGTTGATGAAAACGTCACCATCGGTGGTTTCAATGAAGGTCTCAGCGATAGAGCCGTCGGTCTGTGAATTGCCTTCCGGATAGATTTCAGGTGGGAAATCACCGTAGAGGACACAGATATCCAAGCCATCGTCGCCGGTAGTACTTTCCATCCAAGCGGCTAAGTCTCCGGCTTGGCCATCGCTATCATACCACGTGACAGCAATATCCGCATCTTCGAGCATACCGACACAAATCTCTGCCTGTTCATCAGCCTCTGCCTTACCAATCCATTGCGTGATCCCGGTGTAGATAGCGACTTCACCGGCAGCAAATACGGATGTTAAAGGGAGTGCCATTAACGCAATCAGGGTGAGCGAAAGAAAAATATTTCGCATTAAATTTTACCTCCTGGCTTTAAGGTCAGCCCACATAGTAGGCAGTTTTTCTTGGGGATCCACATCGAGTGCCCCAATCGTTTCAAGATAATAGTTGAGAATAATTTCCGAGAGGACTTTGCCTTTCGGATCGTTTTGTCCTGCAGTCTGATAGACCTGGATGAGACGTGCGTCCGTTTTCGTGTTCCGGATGATGCACGGGTCACACCGGTTCATACCGGTCGATTTCCCTGTTTCCGTAGCAAATGCGATTTCGACTTCCCAATCGGTTTTTTCGAGCTGATCCACGTGGAATGGACGGTCGGTGGCATAATCCTTCAGCGTCGGTGTCAACTTTTTCCCTTCCTTTGTGACCTTCATCGCTGTGTCATCATCCCACTGGACGATACCGGGGATGTCCATCATGTTTTGGAGACCGCCTTCACGGTTTCTGCCTTGAAGTCCCCAGAAGAAATAGTCAGCACTGTTTGAGAAGGTATTACCGGCATCAAGGAATTCTTCCGCAACAGAACCATCCTCATCTTTGTTGCCCTGCGGATAGATTTCAGGTGGGAAATCACCGTAGAGACTAATAATGTGATAGCCTTTTTCCTCGGTATGATCCTTCGTCCATTTTTCAATGGCTTTGGCGTTCTCATTGACAACTTTGCCGATACCTCTTTGACCTTCAATTTCTTTGATGAATATATCGGCTTGCTCCTGTGCCTGTCCCTGGGCAATCCACTGCGTTATCTCTGTATAGATAAAGATATCGACTTTCGGGACAGCATGCGCTGTCGGTGCCCAAAGGGCAAGTGTCGCGACGCATAGCACGACAGCAACAATCATAAATAATCTCATCTAAAAGATCCTCCAATAGTTTAAATACATTTAAGAGGTTTGATATATCAAACCTCACGGGTGAAGTGCGGAAATTATGGAAATGCTCCACAATTTTCATCTATCTTACATTTTTTTCAGAAATTTGTCAAACAAAAAATTGACTTTTCTATGAAATGGTATTAGACTGACAATTAAAGTGGTGAGTATATAAGCGATTATATTGTGATTCTAAGGGGATACGATCAGGATGTCCAGTAATATCCTACAAAAATATGTCCAGAAATCCAGAAACCGCACAACACACCAGTGGGCCTCACTGAACGACATGCAGGTTTCCCATGGATATGACACCCACTGCGGTTGGCACCAATTCAGGGAACCATAAAAAAATCATGAGTACATTACAGGAATATGTGGAACAGATAGAAAATTTGGGTATGTATCGCCGAGATGGAAAATATGCCCCTTACAAACCTTGTCTCCTATTAACAATCATTCAACTCATTGAACAAGGTGATATTCGCGAGAATAAAATTCAGCTTTCTCCGAATCTGATAGATGCTTTTAACAAATACACTGCGAAATTCCCTAATTGGGATGGCAAAATTCCGAATCCATTTTACTACCTAAAAAACGATGGATTTTGGTATCTCCATCCGAACGTTAACCGTGAAACACAATTAAATGAGCGAAGCGGTAGAATCCCCTCATCGATTCGACGACTTCAAGAACTTATCGCTCACGCGTATCTGGATGAACCGCTTTTTAATTTTCTCATACAATCTCATGAACGAGAAATCATCCGCCAAGCTATTATCAATAAGTATTTCTCAGATTGTAGGCAAGTAATTGAAAGCGTTATCAGAGAAGAACAACAAATCGGAGAACACAGACAGTTACTAATTCAATTTGCTGAACATCCATTTTCATATCAGGTAAAGTCGGAACCAGTCGAAGACAGAAACCCAATTCGTGGGACAGCCTTCCGTAGAGAAATTATGCGTTGGTACAACTACACGTGTGCTGTTTGCAGACTACGTGTTATCACGGAGGATGGAAAAAGTATAACTGATGCTGCACATATCATTCCGTTCCATATTTCGTACAAAGATGATATTCGGAACGGGATATCGCTTTGTAAATTACACCATTGGGCCTTCGACGAAGGATTAATTTCTGTAAACGAGAGATATAAAGTGAGAGTATCAAAAATTATTTCCGAAGAGGGACCAGAGGAGCAAATGTTCAGAAATTTGCACAACAGAAAAATCCTGTTGCCACAAGACAGCGTACTCTATCCCGCCCCAGAAGCATTGGTGTGGCACCGCGAAAACAGATTCAGAGAATAGTACGTATTCATTTTTACAGGGAAGGTCCGCATTTTTCCCTTGCATTGCAAACCGATTTCATCTAAACTCATACATCAATTCAATTTTGCTTATGAGAAGATTCGGGTTATTTAGTCCTTGATTTCTTGAGACCATTTTAGGGCAGGCATCGGGATTCGGAGATCCCTCCTACAGGAGGACTAAATGACCTATGAGGAGAAATCAGAATATGACTATCCGAGTCGGTATTGTTGGCACAGGCGGTATTTCACGGGCACACCAGCGGGCTTACACGAGAGCAGGCGGTTTCGAGATCGTCGCGGTGTGCGACATCATCAAAAGTAAAGCGAACGAAAGAGCCGATGAGTGGGGTGTCCCCAGAAAGCACGTTTTCTCCAGCTACAACAAAATGCTTGAAATGGACGAAATCGATACGGTAAGCGTCTGCACTTACAACCAAGGACACCGACGTCCGACAGTTGCGGCGCTGAACGCCGGTAAACACGTCTTCTGTGAAAAACCGATGGCGGCAACGCTTCCTGATGCCACTGCCATGGTCCGAGCAGCGAAAGCGTCGGGCAAAATCCTGCAGATCGGGATCCACAGTACGTTCAACCCGAGACTCCAATTCGCGAAGAAGGTGATCGATGAAGGGTTGCTCGGTGATATTTACTATTCCGAGTCCTCTGGCGGCAGACGACGCGGGAATCCTGCGCGCACGTTCATCTATAAAAAGACAGCAGGTGCCGGTGCGATCGTAGACATCGGTGTCTATAACATGCACAATTCGCTGTATGCGATGGGGTATCCGAAACCCGTACGGGTCTCCGCGATCACTGAGGACTACATCTCACAGCAGGACCCCCAATTCCGTGGTATCATGGATGTCGAAGAATTCGGTGTGGCATGGGTGCGGTTTGAAGATGGCGGCGTGATGGTGTTCAAGATTTCTTGGGCAATTCACGCAGACTCCCTCGGTCCGAGTTTCTGTCTCGGTAAAGAAATGGGGATCTCCTTGGATGGTCCAATTGTCTATGCCGATGCTTATACGGATGATCTCAAGAAACTGGTGGAATCGGAAGGATTGACGGCAGAACCGAATCCACCCGAAGGAATGACAACGATCCGTTTCTCAGGATTTCCAGAGGTCGATGTCTGGGAAGCACAGATGACAGCGTTCCGAGAAGTCGTCTTAGCAGACGCGCCTTCCCCAATACCGCCTGAGGGTGTTCTGCTCACAAATGTGATCATGGACGGTATTTTCCGTTCACATGAATCGGGTAAAGAAGTTGCTGTGAGAGTGCCTGAAATTTAATACCCATCAGTAATCAGTAACCCCCTAAATCCCCCAACCCCCCATATCCCCCCTTATCAGGGGGGCAGGGGACTTTAAGAGGAAATGCGTAAGTTCTAAAAAATTTAATTCGGTAATTTCCTAACGAATCTGTGCGGTTAGAAACCGCAACCAGGCTTTGGAAAGCACTGATTATAAGGAGATCAGAATATGACTGTCCGAGTCGGTATTATTGGCACAGGTGGCATTTCACGAGCACACCAGAGCACCTATGAGAAAGTCGGTGGTTTTGAAATCGTTGCGGTCTGCGACATTATCAAGAGTAAGGCGAACGAAGCTGCTGATCAGTGGGGTGTTCCGAGAAAACATGCATTTTCAAGTTACAACAAGATGCTTGAAATGGACGGACTTGATGCTGTGAGCGTTTGTACTTACAATCAAGGGCATCGGCGTCTGACGGTTGCGGCGCTGAACGCCGGTAAACACGTCCTCTGCGAAAAGCCGATGGCGGCGACGCTCCCAGACGCAACCGCGATGGTGCGAGCGGCAAAGGCATCGGGCAAAATCTTGCAAATCGGTCTCAACCCGACGTTTAGTCCGAGACTCCAATTCCTAAGAAAGGCGTTCGATGCGGGATTGTTCGGTGACATCTACTACTCTGAATCTGCAGGGTGTCGGCGACGCGGGAACCCTGGACACACGTTCATCTACAAAAAGACCGCGGGGGCAGGGGCAACTGTCGATATCGGGGTCTACAATATGCATGCTTCGCTGTATGCGATGGGATATCCGAAACCGGTGCGAGTCTCCGCGATCACCGAGGATTACATCTCAATGCAAGATCCGAGGTTCCGTGGTATCATGGATGTTGAAGAGTTCGGTGCGGCGTGGGTGCGATTTGAAAATGGCGGTGTCATGGTGTTTAAAATCTCCTGGGCAGTGCATCAGGATTCACTTGGTGGCAACTTCCATCTTGGGACGAAAGCGGGGTTCTCGTTGAGTGGTCCGGTAATCTACGCCGATGCGTATGCGGGTGATCTCAAGAAGTTTGTCGAATCGGAGGGATTAACAGCGGAACCGGATCCGCCGGAAGGGATGACGACGATCCAGTTTTCAGGATTCCCAGAGGAAGATAACTGGGCGGCACAGATGAACGCATTCCGTGAAGCCGTCAAAGCAGATGCACCGTCCCCGATACCGCCTGAGGGCGTTCTACTCACGAATGTGATTATGGATGGTATTTTCCGATCGCATGCGGCGGGGAAAGAGGTCGCGGTGAGAGTACCAGAGATTTAATAGCGATCAGCGGTCAGCAGTCAGTAGACGCCGGTTTATGAGGATTCAGAATTTAATTCGATATACGCGACGGTAATAATTGCCTGAATCAGGATTTTCAGGATTACAAATTTAAGAATCGCGACCGGGAGGTTGCTCCTACAGAAAGAAGCGAATTACTTTACGTAAAACGGATAACGGACATACATGCCCGCATGCCGCGTACATCCACTGTCAATTTCTGGGCAACCCTGAGGGAACGCCGCTGTTTCAGTTCATCACCAAGCAGTGTGTCTTGCGACGTGAGGAGCACCATTCTGCCTCTCGGTCTCAGGACGCGTTCGTATTCTCTGAGACATTGGCGATATAGATTCGTAAGCTGCGGCACATTTCCGATCGTCTCCCCGAACGGGAGGTTACAGACGATTTTATCAACAGAGTTCGATCCTAACGGCAAACTCCGGGCATCCCAGTGAAAGAATTGGCGTGGCTGATGTTGCCTCCCGAAATTCGCCACGGTAGCATCTAAAGCGTCTGTAGAGACATCACCGCCGATCAAGTAACGATACCGTTTGATGAGTGCGCGTTCTAAAAGGATCGTCCCAGCACCACACATCGCATCCAAAAAAACATCATCCGGATGCGGTCGTGAAAGCCGCACCATACTGTATGCCAGTGTCGGTTTGAGGGATGCGGGGATATGTGCCTGTTTATACGGACGTTGTGCCATATCATTCGAGGAAAGTTTGATACTGATGTAGCCGTCGGCTCCGTGTATCTCTGCCCAAATATCTAAAGCCGCTCTCGACGACTTCAGATACCACCCTCGGTCTAACAAGGCACGTTCAACCACGCGCTGGAGATCAATCCGTCGGAAATTGCGTTTTCCTGAGAGCCGACTTGTCACCCGAAACGGCATCCGTTTCCGCGTACTGATCCCGACCTGTCGACAGGACGCAAACGCCTCGTTGAAATTGAAGCGCGCCAGCGAACCACTTAATGCCGATAGCGAACTGCGGGAGCGTGTCATCTTCGGCATCTGTTTCAGAATGAGAAAGAGATGTTCGGCTGTTCGCAGGGATAGCAGTTCATGCGGGTTACCCGTATATTGGAAGAGGATCCGCCGCGGCTTCCGTTCAAGGATTTTTAGATGTCCTGTGTCGGCAAAACGTTCCGATAACTCCTCGCGTGCGATGGTTTCAAGCCCCGCGCTTACGGTGATTGCATATAACATTTTTTAATTTTACCTTGCAGTTCGGTCAGGGCATTAGGTATTTAAAGCGTTTTCCCGTAGACTCACTCTCCGCTACGCTTACGGACTATGCACTGCGGATTATCCGTTCACCTCTTTTAATTTTATCTTGCAGTTCAGCAAGCGATTGCAGAACTCGCTAACGGATGCAGGCTTCACCAGAAAAGAATTTCCTGTAGGTTGGGTTGAATGGATAGTCCCAAAACATTAGCCACACCTACCGGGATTGAGGGAAAGCGTGGTTCGAAACCCTATCTACTGGGGTTCGGGCCAATTCAGGTGGCGATGTAGGAACTGGAACGTCTTATCGGAGTTAATCTGGTGTCCACCATCAAAGAATTCGATTTCTGTTCTATCAGCGATTCCTAACTGAACGTAAAGCCGACGCACGACAGCGAATTCGTGAGCGACCCATTCATCCGGTGCGACTCCATCATCATGTCCACGCTCGACCATAAATGGACGCGGTGCAATCAATCCCGCCATCTCACCGTAGTTAAAGGTGTTCCCTAAATCGAATTCCGGCATCTCATACTCACCGCCAAACATATAACTGTACCGAGAATGATAGGTGGCATTCTTGACGATCCACTCGTTGAAATCCGCGGAACAGATGGAGCAGGCGTAGCGTTCAAGCACGGCAGGGACGCGCATCGCCGTTTTGCCACCGTAAGATAACCCGTAAAAGCCGATTCGGTCGGCATCAACGAAGGGTTGTTCTGCGAGCCAGTCAAGTGTCCGTTCATGTTGGCGAATAATCAACGAAAAGAGCGACCATTTTATTGGATTCGCTTTGCGTTGGATAACCCGGAAAGCATCTTGACCGATGTACGGATTCTGCGGTGCGTAGGTGATAAACCCTCTGTCCGCCAAATTTGCGGCGTAAGCGTGATAAACGGATTCTATTCTCGGATCCGCAGTATCCTGGGGTCTCCCTTCTAAACCGTGCTGACAGACGACAACGGGACGCTGTTCATCCGGTTGGAGATCCTTTGGAAGGAGCAAGATGCCGTAGGCAAAAACACCGTCCCAAACATCAAGGACGACTTCGTAACCTTTCCAGAGCGGTTCATCATAGATGAGCCGCGTCCTTGGATTGGCAGGCGCATCAGGGGGCGGACACCTCCCGATCACTTCGTCCCAAAAATAGGTCTTGGCATCCGTACACGTCTCCTCCCACCGAGTCAACGAAGAGGTATCGGTTTTATCCCAGAAGAACTGCTGACGTCGCGATGCCGCGTCCCTCAAAAAGCGTTGCGATAGATTCACCAGTTGCCTAAACTGTCGCTGCTGACGTGCCTCGTAATCAAATTCGTCAGTCGTGGTTGGGGAGAGAAGAGAGTGGCTGTCAATATGTGCGTTTTCAACACCGAGTCCAGCAAGCAACGCGGTTAATGTCTCTTCAGAACCCGGCACCCCATCTACAGGAGAAACGAGGCACATAGCATCGGCCCCGTCAAGTTGCCGATAAAATTCACGGGCGCGTTCAAACTCCGGTTCTACGGCATGGATCGGTGGGGATACCAACTGTCCCGGTGCAGCACCACCCCGTCCGTCGCGAACGGATGGCGGACCGGCAACTTCAGGTCCTCGGCTTGTTTCGATCACTAACGACCGAGGCGCAATCAGACTCGCAATTTCAGCATCGCCGAATTCGTGTAGCAGTCCCCACACATTTCGATAGATCGGTTCTCGCCAGACCTCCTGCCGTGATTGGAAATACCCACTAATAGTCGTCGCCTGAATCCGGGTATCGACTGCCGCGCTGTAGAGTCCAATCAATCCACCCTCGCCGTATCCAATGACACCAATTGGGGCATCAGAAAGAGACATCCAGTCCACTAATGACAACACCTTTTGAACCTCATACCCGATGATATGTCTCCCGAGTTCAAACGCCATTCGATAGATGAACTCGCGATGCGGTTGATTCGTCATCGCGCCGAGGGTCGGGTTTCCTGAATAGGTATCATCACGGTTAATGAGAAGTGGAACAACGACACGACATCCTGCCTTCGCCAAATGTCTCGCAAACTGGGCGTTCGCTGGCAACGCATCTGTTACCCCTGCGATCATCTCCGGTGTCCAATCGGCATCCGGCAGTGCAACAATCTGCGCCGTAATTGGGACGTTGTGCTTCGGTTCCAACAAAAGTCCCTCGCCTTCTACCTCATCAAAAACCTGCCATCGCACGCGAGATACGGTGTAATTCTCATCTTCTGTGATCTGCGCGGCGGTGTTTGTTGTGGCAATATAGGTGAGTTCCTCTATCGGTAACCGTGAATCGAGGCACCCGATCCGCTTGCGAAGCCGTGCGCGGTTGGGTTCAACAGATTCGGTGTACGCATTGTGTGAACTATAATCGCGATTCCACAATTCTGTCCGACCTTCAACAGAACCAGCTATCGCGCGGGAAACATAACCATCAAGCCCCTCAACCATCTGTGCGGCAAGATCGCCGTCTATGGTTAAAGGTTCCGTTCCATGTAACGTTTGACCAGTTTCGTTTGACATTTTTTAATTTACCTTAAGGATCTTAAGTAAGACTCGCTCTTACGAAATCCTGTTAGGAATGAACCGAAGAAAATTAAACAACGCCGTCTCGCCTTAACTTCTCTACTTCATCTGGATGCATTTTCAACAAGTTCGTTAGGACTTCGGTCGTATGTTCTCCAAGGCTCGGTGCGGGTGCGTCCACGTCCCCAGGTGTTTCCGAAAGTTTAATCGGCACGCCAGGCACTTCCACTTCGCCTGTGATCTGATGTGCAATACGTGTAATCATCTCCCGTGCTTGCACCTGCGGATGACTGACGACTTTGTCCATCGCATTGATAGGACCACACGGCACACCAATAGCACCAAGGGCATTGATCCAGTCATCCGTCGGACGTTGGGACATGATCTCTGCGAGAATAGGAAACAATTCATCGTGGTTTTCTGTCCGGTCAGCGTTCGATCGGAACCGTTCATCTGAGATGAGTTCCTTCCGATCGACGTGCTCACAAAACTTTGCCCAGAGGGTATCGTTTCCGAGTGCGATAATGACGTGTCCATCTGCAGAGGCAAACGCTTCAAAGGGGGTAATCGCTGGATGTCTCGCACCGAGGGGTTTGGGAGCTTCACCTGTAGCAAAATAACGGACGACGGCGTTTTCCAAAACAGCAACGAGACTATCCAACATGGCAACATCAACAAACTGCCCACTCCCTGTCCGATTTCGATGGTGCAATGCGGAAAGGACCCCGATTGTCGTGAAGAGGGCGGCGGTGATGTCACTAATAGAGGTGCCGACGCGCACAGGGGGGCCGTCCGGTTCACCCGTGATACTGATGATACCCCCCATGCCTTGGATAATCATGTCGTATGCGCCTTGCTGGGCATAGGGACCCGTCTGTCCAAAACCGGAGCACGCGGCGTAGATTAGCGATGGATGCTCGACTTTCAGCGTGTCGTAATCCAACCCCAATTTTTGCATCGTCCCCGGACGGAAATTCTCAACGAGGATATCCGTCTGTTCCAACAACTGCTTGAATATTGCCTGCCCATGCTCGGTTTTAAGGTTGAGCGTCACACTCTGCTTCCCGCGATTCACGCTCATGAAATAGAGGCTAAACCCGTTTTTGAAGGGACCGAAATTTCGAGATTCGTCCCCAGTGCCGGGCTGCTCAATCTTAATGACCTCTGCTCCGAGGTCACCGAGAAGCATCGTTGCATAGGGACCAGCGAGAACTCGGGTTAAATCCAAAACCTTTATTCCATCGAGGGGTCCTGGCATCTGCTACCTCTCCTATCTGCTACAGTTCTTCACCGACGATGAGGCGGTACGCCTCGCGGTATTTCTCGCTTGTTCTGGAGATAACAGTCTCCGGCAATTCAGGCGCGGGGGGTTCTTTGTTCCAACCGATTTCGGAAAGGTAATCCCTCACGAACTGCTTGTCAAAACTTTGCTGCGGTTGACCCGGTTCATAGAGATCCGCAGGCCAGAACCGAGAAGAATCGGGTGTGAAGACTTCATCAATGACGATGAGTTTTCCGTCGCGCTGTCCGAATTCAAACTTCGTATCGCAGAGGATAATCCCAGCCTGTTCGGCGTGTTCACTGGCGGCTCTGAAAAGTGCGAAACTGGTTTCAATTAACTCATCCGTCAGTTCGCTACCGACCTCGTTGCGCATCTCCTCAATGGAGATCGGTTCGTCATGCTCACCCTGTTCGGCTTTAGTTGTTGGTGTGAACAGCAGTTCTGGGAGCCGGTCAGATTCCTGTAGTCCATCCGGTAACTTCTGACCACAGATTTCTCCCGTCTTCTGATAGGAGGACCAACCGGAACCTGCGAGGTATCCACGCACGACACACTCAACATCAACCCGATCGGCTTTACGGACAAGCATAGAGCGTCCTTCAAGAATTTCTGCGTCAGGTTGTAAAGCATCGGGATACTCTTCGACATCCGTTGAAATGAGATGATTGTCGGCGACGGATTCGGTGTACTTGAACCAGAATTTGGATAAACCGGTTAAGACTTTCCCCTTATCTGGAATGCCATTCGGCAGCACAACATCAAAGGCGGAAATACGATCTGTGGAAATGATGAGAAGCTCGTCCCCAAGGTCATAGAGATCTCGGACTTTTCCACGATGGAGGGGTGTATAATTCGTTAAGTCTGTAGACGTGATAACGTTCTGAGACATATTTTGTTTCTCCTTATATTGGTTGTCGGAGGATAGTTGTCAGAGGAATGGCTGTCAGCCATCGGCTATCGGCAGTCAGTCCAGAAGATGTACTGACCGCTGACAACATTTATTCTTTCAGTAACTCACGAAGCACAATGGCTGTTCTATTTGTCGTTTCAATTTGGAGTGTCCTGTCCACTTCCTGTCTCGCAGATGCATCTTCACCGAGATAATAATAGCATGCCGCCTTAAGCACATAGAGTTCGGCTTTGGAACGATAGTCGTGCCGGAAGAGATATTGGGCGTCACCTTGTAGCGCATTATCAATTGCTCGGATCGCAGATCGAAAATCGTTGGTGTCTTTGTGACGCAAAAAAAGCAGGTTCGCAAGTCCAACCCATGCGTCCGCATTTGACGGATCAAGTTGCACGGCGTTCTGGAAAGCTTCTTGTGCCAGTGGCGGATTGAGTGCCAGACTGAGATGACTCCACCCCACGCCGTTATGGGCATCGGCAAGATTTTCATCGAAGTTAATTGCACGCTCAAAACTGAGTAATGCCTGTGCATAGTTCCCTGACTCGTAGGAATGCCAGCCGCGTTCCATGTGATTTAGGGCACTTGCCGTATTCGGATCGGGATCACTGGAACAACCGCTCAGTATCAGGAGGCAAGAGGCAAGTAGGGTTATATATACAGTGTAAAACCTCGTTGTGAACTGAATAAGATGCATCTTGCGTTTTCCTGTTACAAGGAGTTGTTACAAATCAATCTAAATAACCCAGTTGTCACCTAAAAAGTCCCAGGTATCCAAGTCCATACACATGTCGCCCCGCTGAGGCTTTGGTTTCTGGTGTTCCGCGTTTTCTACATACATGTCGCCCCGATGGGGCTTTTGTCTACATACAGCGTGATAGTATTATTGAGATAAAAATAACGTATTCTATATAATGTTGACAAACTACTCGTCGTCTGTCACATCTAAACTAACAGGTGCGATCGCATGATTTGTCGGGTTTCGCTGACGCTCTACCTGCAGGAAATACCCCATCAAAAACACCTACTGATCACAAAGTCGAAGTTGATGAACTACTTGGACTTGGTGGATAAAGGCTTTATTCAGACTTAAGCGTTGTCATAAGCGGACTTCGAAGTGCCACAGTAACGGCAATTGCATTTGCAATTATACCAAAACCGAAGATGAAAAGCAAGGTAATTGTGAGGGAAAACCACGGAAAGGAGGGGAGATGTCCGTGCGAAGTGAAGATTGCGGCAAGTCCGGCGACAATCCCGATAAGCATTCCAATAACGAGAAGGAAACAACTTTCAAGAAACAACATCCACGAGAGTAATCGCCGTCGGAAACCGAATGCACGCAGGGTCGCTAATTCGCCACGACGTTCAATGATGTTTCTAAACAGCACCAGTGCTAACCCAAAAGTACCGAGTAGCACCCCTAAACCGCCGAGGCTTTGGAACGTGGAGATATAGGTATTTTCAACCGCTCGATAACTCGCCAAACGTGCGGACGCAGACACAAGATCGAACCCGTAATCGGCTAATGTTTTCTCTAAGACCTGTGCCGTCTCCTCTCGCAAAGCAGGCGGCGTTTTGATGAGAAAAAATTGGTATCCACTTTGACTCGGAAAGTATTTCGTAAAATTGGATTCAGAGATAATCAACTGGCTTTGGAAAAGACTGTTCACAACTGTCTCAAGCTCGAGACGGAGCGGCTTTCCAAATTCATCTTGGACGATAAAATCGTCGTCCGGGTTGTGATGCAAAATCCAACGCAGCGACTTTTCATCGCCGATGGCAGAAATTTTACCGCTCTCAGTGGAGGTTAGATTCAAGTTCATCCAAGGGGCTTTGTCTAACATCGCATCAGAAGCACCCAAAATTTGCGGTTTCTGCGGCTGGTAGAGATTCAGGCAACTGACATCTTCACCCGGTAATACACGAAACGGAATGACCTCTGAGGCACTCAGAAGTTCAGAGGCATTATCAGAAAAACCGAGTTCAAACCTACCGTCAGGCGTGTTTAAATTGTGGTGTAAAGGGAGCGCAGATTCAGCCACAAAGGCGTATTCTGTCTCTGGCGGTGCATCGTGTCGATTTGCCCCCACCGCGACAACGATACAGCACGCTATACTGATTGTGGCAACACAGGTCTTGCTCCGTCCGGGTTGTCGCGCAGCGTTTCTGATGGCGAACCGCATTCTGTTCAACTGTTTCGGAACGTTCTGTGATTTTAACCATTTATCAAATGCCTCTGACCCTATACCGATAATAAACAGTGCCAGGAACAAGAGACTCACAACAAGCTGTTCCATCCATAGACCGATCCCCAATCCAATGGCAGCAGCCAACGCGAGAAGGAATCTCATTTTCTTCGTTTTAGATTCGCCTGCTATCGTCGCATCAACAAAATCGGTTTTACCTGCAAGGAGCGAAACGGTAGAAGTTCTTCCCAATTTGTGGACAGTGAGTCGGATAGAGAGCATCACAACAGCGAGCGAGATCAATGCTCCGATCAGTAGACTCCATACACCGACGTGAAGTTCCATAAACGGGGTCCCGATAGCAGGTAACCACCACGTCTGCAATCCGTATATCATCAATTGCGCATACCCGACCGCGAGGAGACACCCCCATAGACTCCCTACACCGGCAACGATGCCGCCTTCATATAGGAACCGGCGACGAATTTTCGTAAGCGGATAGCCGATTGCTTGTAATATGCCGATTTCACGTGATCTTTGCTCTACACCGATGCGGAAAAGCATTCCTACTAACAAGGCAACGGCAATAATGATAAAGGCACTCATACTGCTAAAGAGCATCCCAAAATCCGTTGCCCCCGCGGAGGCTTGCAGTCCGTCAGATTGCAGCGCTAAGAATCGGAATCCGATCTGTTCGGGTTGAACCTTTTTGAGGAATTCGGTTTCAAAAAGCGTGCGTGTCGCTTGAAGGTCTGAACCTGGCGCGATACCGAACCGAATGGCGGTGAGATCTCCGAATCGGTTTTTCCAAAGTTGCTTACCGGTTTCCAGTGGAATAAACGCCTTCGGTGTTGGACCGTATTCATCCCAATACGCCTCGTCTTTACTGCGAATCAGTGCGTAATCAATCGGAAATGGGGATTCCCACTCGGACATATCAGCCGTGTCATGGATACCCGGAAAAGTAGGGATGAGATCCCTATCGGCAACGATACCCGCGATTGGTAGAATCCCTTTCAGGCGGAACAGAGCCGTTTCCGTGACGTATTCTTCTCCCGCTCCGACGCGATAGTACGTGACACTGATCTCGTCCCCGACCTCTACGCCAAGGTCAGTCGCTGTCCATGTATTGAGAATTATTTTAAACTTTCCTTGGGGAGAAACAACGGCGTTTGGGAGTGGAGAGTTTCCCGTGTTCGAGTCGCCCTCCATTTCATTACGGGCTTGGTTTTCGTCTGCGGTAGTATTTTTGTTAAGAAGTTCAAAAAACGCCCCTTCATCAACGGGAAGTGCGACAATTGTCGAATATGGAACCGTATTCCCCTTCGCAGAAATTGTATTCGCGAGATAGGTGAGCGTCGGGAGTGTTGGAATGCGGTTCTCAGCAGCGATTGTTCGCGCGAGGTCAGAAAAGATCGGCTTAAGCAGATACTGTTGACTGTGAAGATCAAAGTGAGTGCCGTGTTCTTGAATGCCCAAGTCGAGTGCGTCCATACGCAAGGCGAGATCGTCAGACGAAATTGGGACTGCGTCCGCCGTAAACAGGGCGTTTACGCTATCCTCCTGCCCAAGCACTTTTTGTAAAACTGGGAGTGCAATGAAAGCGTTCAATGGCAGACTTTGGTGTGCACGCAGACTGAATCTCCCAGCATTCTCAGCAGGCACAATCTCACTGACAACCAAACGTAGACTTCGGATAACCTCAGACGCGTCGCGCTCACCGAGAAGGAACTCTGGATGGATGTCAGCGGCTTGGGATATATTTACGAGGAGTGTGTCACCGACTTGTACGTTCAGCTCATTCTGTAGTGCCTCGTTGATGACGATGGCGTTGAAGGTTTGCTCTGACGTTTTGTTTAGGCGTGGAGCAGTGCTTCCGTCCCAAAAGGTAAAAAAGCCTTCAGGGACGCCGAGAATATTTACCTTCGATGCTCGCGTCTGCGTCTGCGGTGCAACGATTGTCCCGTTCAGCAAGATCGCTGAGACTGTGTTCTGTCGGTCCAGTATGTCCGGCGGGAAAAAACGATCAGCAAGAAGGGCGTGTTGGATTGTGCCGAGTCGTTCCTTTGTTAAGTTTCGTAGGCTGCCTCGCACAGAATCTCCAACAATCAGTGCTCCCGCAAGTACACCCGTCGCCACAGCCGTACAAAGCGCAACAACGAGATGTATCTGCCAAAAGTATCTGAAAGAACTCCAAGAAAATCTACGCATTTTTAATTTATGGGCATTAGGCCTCTCCATTGACAGTGAAAGTCCCATCTGAGAGCCGCAGGTGTTCCTGAAAACGCGAGGCGAGTGTCAAGTTGTGTGTGACAACCATGAGCATAGTCTGCTCTGCGTCGTGCAACTCAAAGAGCAGATCCGCAATGGTTTCGGAAGTAGCAGTATCCAAATTTCCAGTCGGCTCATCGCAGAGGAGAATCCTGGGTTGATTGATAAGGGCACGAGCGATCGCAACGCGTTGTCGTTCACCGCCTGAAAGTTCGCCCGGTCGATGCGAGGTCCGATGCGCAAGTCCCACCCGTTTGAGGAGCTCATGCGCACGTTGCATCGCATCAGGTTTTCGCTCAAAGGCGAACGTAGGCACGAGGACATTTTCAAGCACGGAATATTGTGGAAGTAGATGATTATCTTGAAATACGAACCCGATGATACTGTTTCGATATCGCGCAAGTTCAGGCTCAGAGAGCGCAAATGGATCGGTATTGTTAATCTCAACCTGCCCGTCAGAGGGTTTTTCTAAGGTGCCGATAATGTGCAGCAGTGTACTTTTGCCGGAGCCAGAAGGACCCGTGATGGCGACAGACGCCCCACCCATGAAATTAAATGAAATATCCCGTAGGACCTCGACTGTCCCATAATCTTTAGATACATTGGACACTTTCAGCATTTTTTCAATCCTATGACTTCTTAGGTTATAATTAAAAAATCTGATCTGCAATGAAATCTGGAATCGGAATTGCGCGTAACTTCTCACCGGGATTTGTTACACAACAGACTGTCGTGATTTGCCCACGCGCGATGTCTTTTCCTTCATGCGTAAAATGAAATTCGTAGGTAAGGGACTTCGTCCCCTTTTTGGTAACTCGGAGTCGAATGTCCACTTCATCTTCAAAGCGGAGCGGGCTTAAGTATTCACAAGAAGCTGCGAGTCGGGGCCATCCGATCTTATCCCCGCTCCATTCCGTTGCCACACTCGTACCCAAACTACGGAGGAATTCGTGTTCCGTAGTCTCCATAAAGACAAAGAATCGTGTAAAATGGACGATGCCTGCCATGTCGGTATCAACAAACTCGATTTTGCGTTTGGTTCGGTACTCGGTGTACATTTTGGGTTATCCGATATGTAGGACTCTTCAACCTACAAAAACACTCTATAAACGAAGCGGCGCTTGCGAGGCGTTTCATAGACGGGGTACCTTTCACAAGCGCGCTTACGAAGAAATATTACACGATTACATTTTTGGAAAATCCGGTACATCCTCGTATCGACTCCACGTCTCCGAGTAAATGCGCCAGTGTCCGTCAGTCGGATCTACCATGAGATTAAGTTTTTTAGTGCCGTAATCGGAGTAAGCGGGTCGGCTACCACTCGCCGGCGTGCCAGTAAACTTTTGTAGAAACTTGACATCTGCAACTGCCCGATCTCCGTTAACCTGTAGATTAGAGATGGAGACCTGGATTTCAGCATACATAGTGTTGAGTTTTTTCATTTTGGCGCGAAGCTGACCTTTCGTAAGATAAACCGAAGTCTCCTTTCCGCCTCGGACATTCACACGGGTAATTTGCGCTTCATCCGAATAGATAGACATATAGGTCCCCAGGTCCTTCTCTTCCCAAGCTGCTTGCCATTTCCCTAACACCTGCCTCACTTTGAGGTGCGTATCCAATGGAGCATTCCCATCGAAAGCACCACCGGACGCTTCGCCAGAGACAGTGTCCACCGCAGGCATATCTGGTGCGAGTGCGATAGTATCAGACACCATATTGATTTGATCGTTTATGAGTTTCCATTTTCGTCTGAAAAACCCCTTTTTCTCAATCGTCAGTGTGCGGATATGGGTCTCAATGGTATCACCACCATTTTGCAACGTTACCTGAATGTTGTCAACCACGTGTCGGTTTTTGTGTCGTGGCACAGCCGTATAAGAGACTCCAGCGAGATCTACGACATGGGTTTGCGACATCAAGTCCTTAGCACGCGCAAAACTCGCGGTTCGTCTCTTCCGAGCAGATTTATCCCATAGGTCGGTATATGCCTTTAAATTCTGGGATTCCAAGGCAACCTTCCAAGCCATCACAAGCGGTGCTACAGGACCCTTAGGCTGTTCTGTAATCCCCGTCTGTTGCGTGGAAGGCGTTGACACTGTCGGTGCGAATTCACTACCGACTATCTCCTCTTGGACAATTTTCCACCGCTGTTGAATAATACCTTTCTTTTCAATAACAAGATTTCGCAGCTGCTGTTGCGCTTCACCCGGGTAATAAGCAGTGAGGGGAATCCCTTCAATTCGGAAGCGGTTCGTATAGCGAGGCACTCGATAGGGTTGACTGGCACCGCCGAGATCGACCTCAAAATCTACGTTATCCCTAAGGAGTTTCGCAGTCCTTTGATAGCCTGCATCAGGACGTTGGCGTGCACTTTTCACCCAGAGTGCTTCATACCTTTTCGGATCGCCAGTTTCGAGTGCACTTTTCCATTTCACCAAAAAGGCTGTAGGGGTCTCACTGGAACTCATAAAGACCACAAGGAATAGAACAAAAGCGATGACGATTGCTGCAATCGCACCCCCCCACAGTAGGTTCCGGGGTATAGTGAATTTCTTTTGGCTGTTTTTCTGGTTCTGTGCGTCGTTCACAATTTAACCTCCACTCTTAGTTGAAATAGGCACCTAAAAATTGGGTACGTTCTCATAGATTTGCCAGATTTCGTGATGAATTCTCCAGCCGTTACCGACTTGATGCATCCAGACTTCGCGAATCCAAATATTGTAAAGCTCAGTAGCGTTTTCGTCTACTGCTGGTGTCGCTAGCCGGGTCAGTCGATGGATACCAATCACGCTTTCTCCTTCGACCTCGGTATCGGCTTTGGCTTTGTTCCACGCGTGGGTGCTCATCTGATGAAGATCGGCTTCAAGTTGCTGGAGATCAATTTTACTGCGATGCTCCTTACTCTCGCGAATCACGACTTTGTCGGCAATAATATTAGGTTCATAGTGTGCCAGATGTCCATTGAGATTGTTCGTATACCATGCGCGCTCCCAATTACTGAGTGCCATCTTACCAGCTGCAATCTGTTCTGCAGAGAGAGAAATGCGTCCCGTCTTCGCAGGATGGAGTGGAGGTTGACTAGCAACATACGCCCGCGCTTCTTGTGCTTTCTGTTTGAGATATTCCGCATGCTTTGTACCTGCATTTTGCTGGTTGGCTTCTGCAAGTTTCTCGGTATAGATTTGCGCCTGTTCGCGAAGTTGTCTCTTAAGGGAATCTATCTCAGCAATAACGGTCCGTTTCTGATATCCTTCCTCTTTCACCATTTTGTCAGCAACTTCAAGTTTCCGACGAAGCTCTGCAACCTCTCTACCGTAATTGCGAATCTCGGTTTCCGCCCTTCGAGCACGTCCCTGAATCTCTGATAAGGTTTCAGAGAGTTGTGTCACTTGCTCCCCATAGGCTGCCCGTGTATCGCCCAATTCACGATTCTCTTTCTGGAGTTCGCGAACGGTTTGTCTCAGTTGCTCTCCCTCGTGCTGAATGTCTTGGATATCGGATCGAAGTCCTGCGAGTTCCTCCTTTTTACTCTTAACAGACTCGCGAAGTGATTCCGCTTCAGCTGCCTTCTGGAGGACAGATGCATTCAATTCCGAATTTTTAGTGATATTGATAGCATTCGTTCGAGCGAGTGTGGCATCAGCCATCGCTTGATATGCGAACCGGAGTGCTTCGTTCCCTTTCTTCTCCTCAACTGCTGTTTTTGCTGCCGCAAGGTTGACTTCCGCGGATTCAAAGAAATCAGATGCAAGTGTTGGTGCGTCAACATCCACCGCCGCCGTAATAGCCGTTTCAGCGTCTGTGATCGCCGTGTCAACCGCTGATGTTTCTATTTTTCCGAGTTTTCCGCCACATCCTACTAAACCGAACGAAACGAGAAGCATCCCAATGAATAAAATCCCACCGGGCGCGAGGCTCCCCTTCCGTGATAAAGCGATGAACCGTTTCATTTTGTAACTCCTTTTACTTATTTTTCTGTACGCCGCTGGTTTAATTGCCATTTTTCTTTTTCTTACCAATATCGCTGTCATACAGGGAAGAAGAGAGGTACGATTTCCCTCCTTCCGAGATTTCTATCGGAAGCACGGTAATCGAGGTGTGCAATATGCTTCCAACTCACCATTAGTTTCTAAAAACAACCACCTGTTGAAATCACGCACGTCTCTTTTCATTTAGTCAAACGCCGACAAAGATAGAACTTCAGGCTGGACAGATGTTGACTTCATGTGCGCGAGTGTATTTTTAATTGTCGATGCGCGTGCCTTACCGACGCCATCAACTGCCTGGAGTTCACCCAGAGCAGCTGTGTTCACCTGATCCAATGTTTTGAATGTGTGAACGATATTTTCAACGATACGCAAAGGAATACGCGGCACTCGACTGAGTATTCTATACCCGCGGGGTTTAAGCACTTCAAATGTGTTACGCACGTCCCGCGAATATCCTAAAGCTTCACTAATGCTACTTTGGTCAGCGAGTCCGTGTACGTCAAGATCCCAAATTATCTCAAACGCTTCAGAAGCGTCATGTAGACTTTCATGATAATAATCTTTTATAATCAGAAGTCCGTTCTCAATTTCAGTTGTGAGTTCGGGAATAATATACTGTAGAGCTTGTGCCTGTGTGCCTAACTCAATCCTATAGTGTTCCAATTCCTGCTCAGCGCGGCGAGCGCGTTCAGACAACTGGATAGCAGAAATGACATCCGCTAAGGTGACATTTCCACTTAATTCAGCCCAATTCAGCGTGGCAACGGCGTTTTTCAGTGCTTTAAGGTGCTGCGTCAGGACGAGCATCGTTTGATTCGCGCCGGAAAGCAATGTAGGACGATCTCGGAAAATATAGTGCTGATCTTTGAGATACAGGGTGAGCGTATTTCGGCTTCGTGATACCGCGAGGACAATGTGTTCAGTCTCCCTCGCGAACTTATCCGCCGAGCGGTGGCGGAGTCCGGTTTCATGAGAAGGAATCGTCGGGCTTGTTCTCAACGTTACATTCGCGCGCACGATACGCTTTATATCTTCAGAAAGAATAATCGCTCCATCCATTTTCGACAACTCATACAAGCCAGTCGGTGTATAGGGGCAATTAATCCGGAAGCCGCCTTCTGTCAAACTCAGAATCTCTGGCGTATCACCTAAGACGACGAGCCCGCCGGTTTTACTTTCGATGATATAATCGATACCTTCCCTCAGGTAAGTCCCCGGCGATAGCAACTTCAGTGCCGCAAAGAATTCGCGTGTTTTTTGATTTTCCGTTGAGATGTTTTGCACTGCAACCACCTCCTACATTAATAGAGTACCATGTCTGGGCGGGCGGTGTCAAGCTGAACACCGTATTGCCAGAAGTCCTATGCTTTTATCTGTGAAATATTGGGTTCCTACGCATACTTGGTCCGTATACCTGTTGCAAACCGCTCCGTTTTTCTGCAAAAGAAACACAAAGTCTTCAGAAACCGAACACCTTAAAAATTCTGCTTGACTTCATACACAAATCAGAGTATAATGTATACCAACTTTGCATCTTCGACGAGAGTATAGTTTATGCTCAACGTATTTGTTAATCGGACACTCGTCGGAAATTTTTGATGAAACCCAAAAAGGAATTCGTGAAGATCCCCAATTTTTCACACTAAAATTATGCGATTTAGTTTATTAGGCGCGTTTTGCGCGGCAGTTATTTCATGTAATAATAATCAACTGCCTAATGTAACGATTGAAACCGAAAAAGGAAACATCATTATCGAACTTTACCCGGAGGCAGCTCCCACCACCGTGGAAAATTTTGCGAGACTGATTGAAGCAGGATACTACGATGGTGTGATCTTCCATCGATACGTCCCAGGTTTTGTTATCCAAGGCGGCGATCCAGAGGGAACGGGTAGAGGTGGACCTGGATGGACCATCCCGGGTGAGTTCCAAGACCCAGAACTCCGCGATAAGATGCCGGTTCACGAAAAAGGTGTTGTTGCCATGGCACGGACACAGAATCCTGACTCAGCGGGAAGCCAATTTTATATCTGCATTAGTTCAGACCCAACACCTTATGCCCATCTAAACGGCAGTTACACGACGTTTGGGAAAGTTATTGAAGGACTTGATGTGGTAGACGCACTCCGTGAACGTGATGTCATGACCAAAGTGACGATCGAAAATTACACAGTCGCCCCCTAACATCTCTAATTAATTTTACGTCTCATAGCCACCCATGCAGGACGTTACTCGCGAATTTTCATGAAGGGTATCGCGCTGACAGCACAACAAATATTCGCGCGGAAATTTGGAAAGGATGGACATCATATATGGAAGAATGGAAACGTCTCGTGAGAGACACTGTCAACACCCCAGAAAAACTTGCCACTGCATTTGATGTTGATTTAGAGGAGATGCGGCGCATTCACAAAGAATTCCCGATCCGCATCAACCCTTATTACCTGAGCCTCATAGAAGAACCCGGTGATCCGATTTGGAAACAGGTCGTTCCAGACCCAAGAGAATTGATCAGTACCGGCGTAGAGGATCCGTTGCACGAAGAAGACGATAGTGAAGTGCCAAACGTAACACATCGATACCCCGATCGGGCACTCTTTTATGTCAATTACATGTGTCCCATCTATTGCCGTTTCTGTACCCGGAAACGGAAAGTCGGGGACCCACACTCCATCTCCGAAGATAATATTGAGACGGGACTCGCCTACATCCAAGCGCATCCAGAGATCCGTGATGTCATCATCTCCGGTGGGGATCCGCTCATGCTGACGGACAAAAAAATTGATATGATCGTCGGTGGTTTACGAGCGATTAAACATTTGGAAATCATTCGGATCGGTTCACGCGTCCCGGTAACATTACCGCAACGCATCACACCTGAGTTGTGTGCGATTTTGAAGCGGCACCACCCTTTCTATATCAACACCCATTTCAACCATCCCCGTGAGATTACCCCCGAAACCGAGAAGGCATGCGGCATGTTAGCCGATGCAGGTATCCCGCTCGGTAACCAGGCTGTGCTCCTGAAAGGTGTGAATGACGATCCCGATGTGATGGTGGAACTGATGAAAGGGTTATTACGCATCCGGGTCAAGCCGTACTATATCTATCAAGCGGATCTGATCGTTGGCACTGACCATTTCCGGACAGCCGTCCAGACAGGTTTAGATATAGTCGCCGCGTTGCGCGGACATATCTCTGGACTGGGGGTGCCGCATTATGTCGTGGATGCTCCCGGTGGCGGCGGGAAAATTGCCTTGATCCCTGATCCCATTGTCGCCTTTGATGACGACGAGATTCAACTCCGTAACTACGAAGACAACGTCTATAGCTACCCAAGCACGCCGTTCTTTGATGAAGATTGGTAGAGGTGCTTTTTTATCGCATACATTGATAAACTGAAAGAGGAAATCGGCTGGTTAAAGGTAGTCTTCGCTATTTTGATTGCAACTGATATTTCTCTGGCTGCTTGGGTAATTCAAAATTACGGAAAAGCCAACCGATTTCTCACTATAGGAGGGGCGACAGCGGTCTTTCTAATTACAGTTATCATTATTTGGATGAATCGCGTCGCTTATCGAAAGATCGATAAATTGGAGGATTTGTGATGGAATGGGTCGCATTTTTTACGCTCGTAGTGGTTATCGGTGGACTCTGCGTAGTCGCGGGGCAAGCCATACACCATGCTAACAAAGACTAAATCCGTAAAAACAATAGGGGAGACACATCTCTCCCCTACAATACGTAGTGTTTAGCCCCTGCCAACTAAACCTGTGCCGTAATTAATTCAGACGACGCATCTGGTGGATTTTGGACAGGTAGTGTAAATAAGGGCTGTGGAACAACCTCTCCGGCTTTCTGCAGTCCTTCAATATGAAACTTGATGGCTTCGGCGATCAATGTGCGCACTTCTTCTAACGTTTCACCCACAACACCACATCCTGGGAGATCCGGGGCATAAGCACTATAATTGTTCTCGCCTTTTTCAAAAATAATGACGTATTCCATAAGATTTCTCCCTCAATACTTCATAAAAAGTTAAATCCCTCTATGGGGTCTCACTACGTTCTACAGAGATGCCACCCCTACAGGGTTGAAGAGAAAACAGGTCAAAAATCGGTGTATACCGCGTCCTAAAAGGTCTATTCTTCTTTCCCTTTTATATTCTCAAGGAACGGGCTGAGTAAGTCTATTGGAATTGGGAAAACCATGGTCGAGTTTTTCTCGGCACTCACTTCCACCAACGCTTGAAGGAACCGGAGCTGCACGGCGGTCGGGATCCGGCTGAGGATTTCAGCAGCATTGGTTAGCACTTCGGCAGACTCGAACTCACCCTCGGCGTGTGTGACCTTCGCACGCCGTTCCCGTTCGGCTTCCGCCTGTTTCGCCATGGCGCGTTGCATCTCAACAGGAAGATCGACATGTTTGATCTCCATCGCAAGCACCTCAACCCCCCACGGTTCACAATGCTTCTTGATGATTTCCTCTAAGTCCTGATTTAACTTCTCGCGCTCTGAGAGGAGGTCGTCCAGTTCAGCACGTCCAAGCACACTACGGAGCGTCGTCTGTGCGACCTGTGCAATCGCAAAACCGAAGTCTTCAACCTCAATCACAGCTCTATCCGCTTCGGTTACTCTAAAAGTGAGCACGGCGTTAACGCTCACGGAGACGTTGTCTTTGGTAATCACATCTTGTGGGGTGACATCGTTGACGATAACTCGGAGGCTGATGCGTTGCATCCGCTCAATCCAGAAGGGTATCATAAAGACAAGCCCAGGACCACGGGTCGAAACCAACCGTCCGAGACGAAAAATGACGGCGCGCTCGTATTCTTTAAGAATCCTTACGCTCGTTCCGAGCATAATCACAACAGCAATCACAATAGCAAAATAAATAGGATCAACTTGTGGCATTTTTTAATCTTTCCTTTTTTAAACTTTCCTTGCGGAGAAACAACGTGCGTTTAGACATTGACAGGCGTTCCCGAAATCCGCCCTCCATTACATTACGGGCTACGCGTTTTGAAATTATCTCAAGAAGCAACCTTTGTTGTGAGACGAAAACCTCTTGACTAACTGCTAATTGCCAATTTTTCCCTACGGAAAAACAACGTGCATTTAGGCCTGATGCTATCAAGAACCACAGCCAGTGATGTCGCGAGCCTTCTGAAAAAAGGCACGTTTGCGGGGTGTATTAATCTGCCATTGCACTGGTACGGACTGGTAACCGTTACAATAGTCATTTTCACCGGGGTCGAAGTAACCCCATGAGGCGTATTGACTTACAGCGGCAACGAAGTTATTCAGGGGTTTATCGAAATCAAAATGGTCGTCTTCATTGAAAAGGATTGGCATCGGACGGTATCCGGGCACTTCACGCGTCTGTTGGACCATTTCAATAATTCGGTTCGGGTCTTTCACACCGTTTCCGTGGACGAGCAAAAAATCGGATGCACGAACGACATTTTCAAGCGGCACCCTGCCACCACCGTAACTCGTTCCGGCGAGAAATCTATTGCCGTTATGTGTCGTTGCCTTTACCTGTTCGATCAATTCATGCACCCGTTGCGGCTGCAGAATTTCATGTGAGTATCTCACGTTGCACTCGTTGTTTACCTCAACAATAACGTTTGTGTATCCTTTGTCAAAAAGCCACCCGGTTGCATTGTCAACAGCTCGTATGACAGCACTTTCGTCTGCTAACCGATGGTCCTGCCCAAAGTAGAAATAACCGAGGATCACAATCATACCGAGTGCGTCAGCGAAGTCGATGATACGTTCAAGCCTTGATAGGTAATTGGAATTCAGACTACCGTCGGCTTCTATTCCTGAGTTATGCCACGGTTGCGCTTTGGAGTAGCCTTCAGGACTGCCACCCTGGAGGTTAATCGTGAACGCTAATACACCGTGGGCGCGCCATGTCGGCATCGCGGACAGAAATTCACGTGTATTCCGCTCTGGATCCCATTCACCTGTATCCGGATATTCCCAGAGATGTATTGTTTCAGGATTCCGATCATCAAAGACACCTTGCACCATGCGCGTATTGATAAGCAATCCCTCAACTTTATTACCTTGGTAGGAACGTCCCGGATAGGTAATCCCTCCATTGATGTAAAACGCATCGTCAACGATGCTAACGGCCGTTCTCATTTTTTTCTCCTTTTCTGCGAGAGTGCTTTAAAGTATTGCCTTAACTGTTCCCGATACTGAAATGGGATGTCCTCGAATTCCTTCGCATAAGGTGTGGTCTCTAACTTCCGGACAATTTCAAGGAGTTCAGGATGCAAAGGCGGCACTTCTTGTGTGGGCGTTTCGGGTCTCGCCGCCACCTCTGCTTTACGTTGTTTACCGACATCCCGTTTCTGCAACGATTTTAAACTGTCAAGCATCCGCGTCAATATTTGTGCCTGTCTGTCGAGGACATCCTCATCGAGTTCACCTTGGCGAAGCGACTTCTCGACCTCAGTCATCTCCTCAGCGACATCCTCAAGGCTACCGAGCATCTGTGCCATCTGCTCGGCACGCTCGGCAATCCGTTCGGTTGCCTCTCGGATCAACTGCTGTTGGGCAGCGAGTTGGCGCATCATCTGCTCAAGCCCTGGGGTTCGTCCCTGTTCGCGCATCTGCTGATTCAGGTTCTGTGCCATCTCGTTCAACTGTTCCTGACTCTCGGCGAGTTGCTGCAACTGCTCCATCATGTTTTCGAGTCCGCTGGCACCCATCTGTTGGTTCATCTGTCCCATCGCCTCGAGGAGTTCAAAGATCGCTTGATTCAGATCAGCGAGTGCCGCCCTCTGAATCGGCACAGCGAGACTCGGCTGCCTATCTTCTAAGGCACGTGCGGCACGAGAGAGCGCATCGTTTGAGGCATTAAGATGAAATATCGCTTCAGGTGGCACCTGTATCTGTCGGTTCCCCAACTCCCAAAGTTTACTGGAAAGTTGTGTGATACTTTCTGACGCACTGAGTTCATCCGCAGCGAGTTGTTGTAATCGTACAATCTCGCTTGAAATATAAGCATTAGACTGTCCGGTGGTGAGGATATCGTTGGTTTGCGTGAGGACCTTCTCATGAAGATGTGAGAGGTGGAGCCCACTCCCAACGGCTTCCTGTAGTGCGGTCAAAGTTTCATTGGCGTTTGCCCCCTCCATGAAGGCCAAAGCATTATCCAAGCCTTGTGCGAGTTCCGTGAGCGTCTGTTCTGCCCCTCGTCCCGATTCGAGTGCCTCACTCTTCTGTCCACTTCGGAGATTCTCACTGGTCGCTGCAAGCATTTCAGGGAGTTTATACTCGTGTGCAAACGCGTTGAGCCTTATGATCTCATCAGCGAGCCGTTCTATTTGTGGTGGCGCGTTCTCCTGATTTTGCGCCAGCTCCCCCATTTTTGTGCCGAGTTCTTCCAATTTTTCGCTCAACTGGTTGAATTCATCCGCCACCCTGTCCTCTTTTTGTGCGAGATCGTTTGTGTCAGGGCGAGGTGACCTCGCCCCTACGGATGACTCCAACGTATCCATCAATTGCTTTTGCTGTTCGGCAAGTGCCTTCGCCTGTTTCGCCGCAGCTTCGAGTTCCTGTTCGAGGAGAATCTGTTCATAGAGCGATTTGGCGCGTTCCAATTGTTGTAAAAACTGTTCTTGACTGAGATTCGCTTCCGCCATCGACCTCTCTTGCTCGTCCATCTGCTGTTTCGCTAGTGCCTCTGATAACTTTTGCAGGAGTTCTTTATGTTCTTCAGAAAGTGCTTTCTCCATCAAATCTTGCAGTTCTTGATACTTCTCAATAGTCTCAGCGTCGAAGAGTTGATTTTCTTCCATCTCCTCGGCCGTCTCTTGCATGTTTTCGATGAGTTGCTTCGCCGTCTCCTCAATCTGTTTCTGATTTTCAAGTACCTGTTGCATCAGATTTTCGTCATTGAGGGTGAGTTCCTGACTCTTCCTGATTTTATCGAGAAGTGTATCCACCAAACCGGTGGCATCCGCCTGCTCATCAACGAGTTCCTCAAGCCCTTGTTGTTCGGTTTTCTGCTCGGTAGCGACCGCGTCGTATAACTCGGAAAGGGACGGGAATCGGAGTGTATAGGTATGAGACTTGCCGATATTCGGTCCGGAAACATCATCAATATCCAAGGCTTGAACGTAATACGCGAGCGTTTCACCGGGGAACATACCGATTCGATCAACGTCCCACGTGTATGCCACAAAAACCGATCTCGGTGAGCGCACGTCCTCGTCCCCCCAACGCTTTAAAGGCACATTTACCGCCTCGGTACCTTCACTCTCAACGCGGTATACCAATTGGAGTTCCTGTATCCCGTAGTCATCCATCGCCTCCACCTTAAGTTCAACCAACATTGCGTCGTCCAAAACAGTATCCCGCGCCGGTGCGACAATAGTTACCTCGGGGACGGCATCTTCAAGAACGGTAATCGTCCGGTTAACGGGATCTCGATTCGTGAACCCGCCAACGTCGGTGATGTAGATGCGATAATTCTCACTCTGTCGGGCAACAAAAGATCCTTGTATTATTTCTGGTGTGGAGGGGGTTTCCTGTCGGGAATCGGAGTGTTTTTGATTGGATATTTCCTCCCCTCCTACAGGTAATTGTGTAATGGCACCCTGTAACTGCCCTTCCCGAATCTCCAACGGAATATCACCTGACGCATCAAAAGCGATGCGGGCTTTTTGGAGCGGTTTGTTGCTCTCTCCAGTGAATACGACCTCTGTTCCAAAAAGCACTTGGATATTCCCAACGTTTACTGGAAGGGCCTGGGGCTGTAGTTGCGTGTAGGCAGGGTAATTGAGTCGATACTGGAACTGCGTGACAATCGGTTCGTTACTGATCGTTATTTGGTACTGTTCCGACGGCACCTCTTTGACCGAAATATAGTATTGAAGCGGACGTGTCACATTTTCAAGCGTCGCACTGTAGGGAAGCCTCGAAATCTCGGAAACTTGTAAACTACGTCCGGTATTAGCAGGTGTATGGCGCATCGGCACCGATTGCCACTCTGCTTGTGGGAGGGATTTGGAATCCTGAATTCCCATATCCCCCACGCGGTAGTAAAGCGCGACGGGAGCACCAAGATGTCCACCGACTTCAGCGGTAACCTTAACATCAGTACCCCGTTCAATTTGGATAGTACCGGGCTGGATTTCTGTAATCTGAATGGACTGCTTTAGATATTCCTGATCGTCTTGCAGCGTTTTGGGTAGCGTCTGGAAAGCCTGCGCGAAACCTGTAAATCCGGTAGGTAAAAGGAAATATGTAACAAGGAGCAGGATAACCCCGCCGATGGCGATACCCGCACTGCGCCGGATCTTCCGAAACTCGGCCTGAAAGACTCGCTTGTGTTGCGTTTGCTCCACATCCCGGCTGGCTTGTACAATCACATGCTCAACGAATTCTGGGGCATACCCAAGTCGGTTATCCTCCAAAGTCGGCCAAAGCTGGACAGCACTAAGAACCCGATTTTCAGTGGCGAAGACTTCCCCTGTCTGTGTCGATTCAAGGCGCGATGCGACAGCAGCATCCGTCAACCTATTACAGAGCGGTAAAACGAATGACCGAATGACCGCGTAGACAGCACCGCCTATTGATAGTAGGACAATCGCGATACGTATCCAGCGCGAGAAAGCGAACTGCCATAACTGAAAACTCATCGCTAAAACGATAACCGTCCCTGTCATCACAAGTGCCAGAATACCGATGCACTTCAGGAGTCCTTCAGAGAAAGTGAGCCATCGCCACTGTCGCCGAATCGCACGCAGTCGATCAATAAGATTTCCATAAGCCGCAACCGTGTTTTGTCCGTCCATTTCATCACGTCCTTTAGTGAGTCAGGGCATATACAGCAATATTTACTGCCATTTTCGCCGCGAGTTCGCGGACCTGCGGTGTATCGTCTGGATGTACATCGGCATCTTCAAGTCCATCACCGATATCAGCACTGTAGACATAGTAAACGACCATACGTCCATCATGAAAAAGCCCAAACCCTTGTGCGGGTTCAGCGTTATGTTCATGAATCTTGGGAAGTCCTGGCAGTTCGTAGAAACAGCGATAAATCAGATGCGTGTTTGGTATCGGCTGTAGTTCCTGCTCAGGAAAGACTCTCCGCATTTCACGACGAAAACTCTTGTCAAGCCCGTAATCATCGTTCGCGAACAGAAAACCACCGTTCTTGAGATAATCCCGTAATGTCTCGACCTCGCTTGCAGTCAATCGGATATTCCCGTGTCCTACCAGATAGAGTATTGGATATTGGTACAAGGTATGATCCGTCAACTTAATAATCACTCTGTCCTGAGCGGTCTCAATATCTGTTCGGTTTCGGAGAATCCGGAGCCAGTTCTTAATAGTTGTCGCGTCGCCATACCAGTCACCGCCGCCACCATAATGGACCTGGGCGATAGTTATCGGGACATCAGACGCCCGTAAACCAATCTCCAATTGTATACCAATCACGATAGAAAAAAAGAAACAACAGATCCAAAGAGATTTTCGATTGATTGATAGCATGATATTTTAATGGCTTTCAGCCATCAGCGATCAGCAAGAAAACCTCTTTACTGACGACTGACCACTGATAACTATTTAAGTCAGTCCAACCCGTTTACGCAAAAACCATTCCGTTCCCAAGAGTCCGACGACTGCCATGAGGATTAAAGGATGTGCCCAGAGTTCGCGTTCAGCATCAACGAATATTGGGTTTTGGACATTGGCAATGCTTTCAGGGACCGATTCCGCATCAGCCATTGTAAAATAGGCACCACCGGTCTGTTCTGCGAGTTGCTTCAGCAAGTCTTCATTGAGCTGTGGATTCTCCAATTCGGCAAGTTGCGGATGCGCATAAATATCAATTTGATCCTCGCCTAATTTCAGATTGCCGCTTCTGCCGATCGCACGAATACGGTACTTCCCCTTCTGCAGTAGCACGAATTGAGCAGTATAGAGGTTACTCATATCTGCACTCATCTGAAGTTGGAAGGGGGCACTCTCAGGGGGTATTACTTCGATCTGAACTGTCGCACCCGCTTGTGGTTGATAGGTCTCGGAGTAGACATACGCCGTAACCTTCACCGTATCCCCGATCGCATAAGTCGAGGCATTTGCAGTAAGATATACGTTTTTGTCATCGGTATTTGTTGCCATCCACCGTAGCACCTGTGCCCAAAAACGAGGATAGATTGCGTGATAACGCGTATCCTTATAAGTTGTGACGCCGAAATCCCAATTATAGAAACCCTCCGCTGCAATTATCAGGCTTTTCCCTAAACCTGCTCTTTGAAGAATCAGAACAGGTATGCCTTTCCCATTCTCCATCAATGCAGTTGCGCCACCCCTGAGACGGAATCCACTGAAGGATCTCGACAACGCTGGCATGTTCCGCCACAAACTAACATTTCCTCCGTCCAGCACCGCTGTTTGACGCGTCCGTGTGCTTTGGGTATCATCAAGTTGCAACATCGGATGAAACGTCCCAGATTGGGTCAGTTGCACTGTGAATTCTGTATCCTCTACACGACATCCATTTCTCGGTATATCAATCGGCAAAAGCGGTGCTAATTCTGTATTTCCGAGCCCATTTATGCCGAGCATGTTTCGCGACGGTAGAAAGACAACCGGTTTCCCCTGTCTCTCAACAAAATCAACAATTGCGCGTTGTTGCGTTTGGGTGAGATGTTCCGCTCGCAAATCACCTAAAATCAGTACATCGTACTTAGAAAGTTCGGCAAGCGTTTCTGGAAATCTCGGGGTCTCAGCTGCCGGAATAACTTGCGGATAATACCCATCCAAACGATCAAGCACGCTACCTACAGGCAAAGGTTTTCCCTCGTTACGCGATAAGATCGCACAAGTAGCCTCAATATCCGGGTCTCTCTCCAACGTGCGTTTCAAAAAGGTGTAGTCCCATCTGGGTCTACCTTCCAAATAGAAAACTTTCAGCTTTGCCTTCACAACCTTCATAGAAAATGTCTTCTGATTGTTTGCCTCCGTGAGCTCACCATCAAGCGTTGGTAGTGTAACACTGTATTGAAAGTTCCCTTCTGACTGCGGTGTCAACTTTAATTCAACCATCTGTTTTGTGCTAGCACCCGCAGCGTTTACTTTCTGATCGGCGTCGAAGGTTAACGTTACAGTACCCACGAGGCTTTTACTCTCTACTTCTCGCAAAGACAATTGGGTCGTTTTACCAGTGAAACCTGTTTGCCCAATGCTCACACGAATGATACTCTCATGGTTTGTGTAAGCGATTGGCGTATAATCGATACGCTGAATCTGAATGTCTTTTGGCGGTTCCACAGAACCGACACCTATCGGGTAGATCGGCACCTCCAATGCGGTGATCATCTCCGAAGGGAACTGTCCAGAATTGTGTGCCCCGTCTGTAATGAGAACAATACCAGCGGTTTGTTGCCCCTTCCACACTGCTGCGACTTCCCGTATAGCACCCCCAATATCAGTAAGTGCCCCTTCCGCTTCTAAGTGCGGCGTTGGAGAATCACCCTCTTGTGCCAACAGGACACTTTGTTGCAGTCGTGTATCGAAAGCATAGAGATGAACTTCAAATCTGTCTCGTAAGGTTTGCAGGAATTGACCTGGGACATTAAAAAGCAGTTGATTCACCTGACTGAGTCTCGACATAGATATCTCGCTCATAGGGGTATCAACAAGCTGCATACTTCGCGAGGTATCCACTAAAATGGAGAGATGCGTCGGTGGTGTGATGTCTTTCTTTTCAATGACAACGGGGGCTAAGAGACAACCGAGCAGAATCGACGCCGCAGCGATCCGCAGCAGAATGAGCAATAATCTATACCTCGGGTGCAATGGACGCGCTACTCGTAAATAAACAAATACAGTTATACCGATAACAACGCCGATACCGAGTACAACTATCCACCCTGGCAAAAAATAGGTGAACCGCATATCTGGCTAATTCCTTTCTCAACATATTATAGTCCAATTAAGGGATCAATGTCAACACGATTTCTATCGTCTTAAAACTATCGGTTTTCGGCTAAGATCAGGGATCGAACCGTAGCAGAGAAAAAATAGGTTTGACAACAGGCAACTCTCTTTGTTAGAATATGTTCAATTCAAACTTTGTAGAGGTGCAGTGCAACATGGCAGAACAAAATAATAACGAGAATACTGTCGAAGCCGAAGAGCAAACACAGGCACAGAGCGGTGTGATCGTCAACGCTGCGCAGATGCAGTCCCTTGATATTAGTGATCGGTTCACTCGGACGAAAACGGCAACCGGTTGGCAGATTAAGTTGGAGGCAGCAGCGCGCGTCACTATTAACTTCATGACCAGTATGCGAAAGTTTGAAATCACATTACTGCAGGATGATATTATTGAGCGTGATGGGGACGATCTGATTCTGATTCGGAACCAGCCAGCTGATGTTTATCGCTCCCAAAGAGGTGTATCCTCATCACCACTTGCGCGGGGGAATGAAAGGACATTAGCATCTGAACCCACCGAAGGTAGGACAGTATAGTTCTGTTCTGTTCCGTTAAGGTATAGGGGGTAGCAACCCATTTTAGAACGTATCTATCAGCTTCTCTCCAGTTTAAAGGGCGGAACGATGATTCCGACAGAAGTGGTCTTGAGTCCACAAAGTTACGCGAAACTTGTTTCTGAACTCGCCGAAAAACTTGGGTGTCCAGGCATATCGCATTTACAACTCGCGCATCACCTCGCCTTGCCAGTTTCCATCCAACAAGAAAATACGGACTTGGTCGTCCTGAAGGAATTGACTCCGAATCCTTGCCCGGTTTGCCACCGCCGGTTGACGTTCCTTCGAGAAACAATGGAACGTTTTGAGAATGACAGTTCCGATCTGATCCGTTGTCCAATGGGACACCGTTATCCGGGCGTCCTAAAGGTGTATTATCTGAATATTCTTCAACACGGTGACGGGAATGAAATCGAGAAGCCGATCAAAATATGTCCGGAGTGCGATGGCAAAAACATCCAGTACTTAGGACCGAATGTGATGTTTTGTCTCGATTGCGATTGGGATAGCGGAATGGAGGCACGGTATTAGAGAAAGTCCGGATAGAATAAAGGATAAAGTCGTGTATTTATGTAGGTAGGCGCGCTTTGATGAAGTTTTAAATAAATATTTCGATAACACGACCGAAAACAATGATTGTAGGGCAGGTCTTGTGCCTGCCCACATTATTTAATCCTCATGGAACCGCGCCTAACGACAAATGGATCTAATGGAAGTGTCCAGCATGCGGATCGACGGCGGCTGCAGCAGCATCCGGCGGCTCTTCAATCTCTGTAATGAGCGTTTCCGTCGTCAACAGCAAGCCAGCGATACTCGAGGCGTTCTGAAGTGCGGATCGGACAACTTTTGTCGGGTCAACAACTCCTTCCTCAAGCATGTCGCCATATTCAACGGTTGCGGCGTTGAAACCGTAATTCCCATCACCTTCCTGTACTTTGGCAACAACGACCGAACCTTCCATACCTGCGTTCTCAGCGATCGCACGCACAGGTGAAAGCAAACTGCGGCGAACAATATTGAGTCCTGTCTCTTGATCTCCCGCCAATTCCAAACCACTCAAGGACGCTGCGGCTCGTAAGAGTGCCGTGCCACCACCGGGCACTATGCCTTCTTCAACTGCGGCACGTGTAGCGGCAAGGGCATCTTCAAACCGTGCCTTCTTCTCTTTCATCTCGATTTCTGTAGCGGCACCCACATTGACAACAGCAACGCCACCTGCGAGCTTCGCGAGTCGTTCTTCCAACTTCTCTCGGTCATATTCGGAAGTTGTTTCCTCGATTTGCGTCCGAATCTGGGCGACTCTTCCATCAACAGCCTCTTTAGCACCGCTACCCCCAACAATTGTGGTGTTATCCTTGTCAACAACGACGCGTCGAGCGGTTCCGAGCATACCCACAACGATGTTTTCCAGACGGATGCCCGTCTCTTCGGAGATAACTTGACCACCCGTCAGGATAGCGATGTCTTCCAACATCTCTTTACGTCGATCCCCGAACCCTGGGGCTTTAACGGCAGCAATTTGAAGATTGCCACGGAGTTTGTTCACCACCAATGTAGAGAGTGCTTCCCCTTCGACATCCTCAGCAATAATGAGCAAGGGTCTGCCGAGTTGCATCGTCTTCTCCATAATTGGCACGAGATCCGTTACCGTGGAAATTTTCTCGGTATTGATGAGAACAAACGGGTTCTCAAATTCGACCACCTGCGCCTGCGTGTCCGTCACAAAATTCGGTGAAAGGAAACCGCGATCGAACTGCATACCTTCCACAATATCAACGGTCGTCTCTGAAGTCTTACCTTCCTCAATCGTGATAGCCCCATCGTTTCCAACTCTTTCAAGGGCTTCAGCGACAGTAGCACCGATATTACTGTCGTTTGCAGGATCATTGGCGGCAATTGAGGCTACCTGCAAAATCTCCGCATGTGTATCAACGGCACGACTCTGTGCGGTGATTGCATCAACGGCAGCGACCACGGCTTTGTCTATGCCGATCTTCAACTGCATCGGATCCGCACCAGCAGTGACGTTTTTGAGTCCCTCATGAAGAATTTCTTGACCCAGTAAGGTAGCAGTGGTGGTTCCATCGCCTGCGACATCGTTTGTTTTGGTTGCAATAGATTCAAGTAGCTGGGCACCCATATTTTCGTATGGGTCCGGAAGTTCAATTTCTTTTGCGACGGTGACACCATCGCACGTTACCAGCGGCGCTCCGAAAGATTTTTGAATGACAACATTTCTGCCACGGGGACCAAGGGTAACCTTCACGGCATCGGCGAGTGTATCGGCGCCGCGCTTGAGTGCCACCCTTGCCTCTTCATCAAAGATAATTTGTTTTGCTGGCATTGAATTCCTCCTGTATCAATTTTAGTGTTGCAATATTATGTAATCAAAAGTGTTGCGATTAAAAAATCGCTGATATAATTATAGCATACACGCGGCATAAAGTCAATTTTATTATAGGGGTACACGCAGATATAAAAATAGGCGAGGTGTCAGAAACCTCGCCTACGCGTCAAGTGATTTTAACGTCCGCGTGGATTTTTCAAACTACCCCAAGTAACAGCCAATTTCTCCATTGGATCAACCGCGAGTGTCGCTTCGCCTAAAGTGATCGCCGGAATAACAGGCACTGAACCTAATTCCAAAGAGACGGCATCTATGGTCTCAATCCAATCATCGGGTCTCGGGTTTTCCCATTTTGTGGTAACCAAGCCTGCGTGTCCGCAAGGACCCCCTTCCTTCTTTACCCATCCCCAGACAGAATTATCGTCTTGGAGCGCGGCATCGTCGTGGCACCAATCATCGGAATTAAAACCTGAAATCATTTCAAGTTCTTCCTTCTTCCCTGTCCGATAGTGCATCACGAACTTGTAGCTTGGCACGCCGTTCTGCTCCCATCCGGTCGCGTGGAAGAAATAGACAAACTTTGCCTTACCGCCAACGACAATGTCGTTCACCGCCTTCGGCCATATCGCGGCATTCGTGCCGAAGAGCACAATCGCACCGTCTATGATTTGGAATTCTACCTTTCCGTCGGGTCCCTCAAATTCGTCGACTTCACCGATAGGCAAGCGAGAAAGGGTGCTATCTCCAGGCTGTTTCGTCCACCACTGGTGTTTAACAAGTTTCGAGTTGACGAAGGGTTCCAAGTCAACATGTACCCATTCGTCTAATGCTGTTGCGATACCTGTTGTAAAAAGACTGACAACACAAAGGAGTGCAATCAGTCCGAACACCTTAACCAGTTTCATAAGAGTTTCTCCTATGTTAATTTTGGGGGATAGTATAACACAATTGAAAGTAGTGTCTACAAATTTCGGCGGGATGGCAGGGAAGGTATTTAACGCGAACTCTGTAAGCCCGTAGGTTGGGTTGAACGGATCTGACGCAAAGCGTCATCAAGGAAATAGACCTTCAAAGACATCAAACAGCATAAGTTCACCACAGCACGAGTGAAACCCAACATCTTCTGACACCGATAACATTTATATTGTTGGTTTCGCTATGCTTCGCTCTTTGGAATCAACTTCCCCGATGCTTGTTATAGGCACACTCAAGCACAGGGAGAAGGTCCAACATGTTCTCAGGGATATCGTAATAGACATAATCTACTAACTTATCCTTTTGAACACCATAAAATTTACAGCCATCCAAATTAACGTTTTGACGTTCCAATTGTTCTGCCTCTTCCTTGGTTATCCGAACAAATATCCGAGGTAGAGCCTGAACCTTTTCGATTAACTCACCATCTTTACCTACAATCTTCTCTACAGGAAAACGACCCTGAGGCAGAATCCCAAATATCCTTTTTATATTTCCTATAGTTCCTTTATTTGTTAGCCAAAAGCCACAAAGCATCTTTGAAACTTTTGCTGGATTTAGATTTTGCTTCCATTCTTTCTTTTTTTCTATCAAATTCAGTACCTCTGCAATCCCACGATAAAATAACTCAAGTCTCTCTTCAGAGAAGGCCTTTTCAAAGAAGGCCCTAAGTTTTTGGGATAATGAGTTTTTAACTCGTTCTATTGTCCACTCACCGCTGAGTTCCAAATAACTTATAATATTTTCCTTTGCCAACTGGGCATCAATTATATTGCTCCTGGTGTCAGGGCTAGTATTAACCGGAACAGGTTCTGAAGGATTTACCGTTTTCTCTTTTTCTTTCAATGTTCTTTTAGCTTTCCGTTCTGCTTCGCCGGATTCTACATTGGATTTTAAGAGATATTTCTCTAAATTGGAAACAGCATTCTCACGATCTTCAATATCAATCTCACAAAAAATCCTGTCACTCACAGAGGTTCCTTCTATCCATGAGAAGTAAAACCGCCATATTTTCCCGTTAGTAAGCCCTACAATAGGCATACCTACTTTAACAGCATAGGTTACAATTTGGTCTTCATGCTTGTCGAGTGGTTCTTCCCACTTTTTGCACTCAATAAATAAGGTAAGTTTCTGCCCTACTTTCAGAGCATAATCAACTTTTCCACCCCTAACAGCATATTCTGGTTGAATCTCCATAGATGCCAAGTTGGTATCATCCCATCCCAAAGCGCGGAGAATCGGTAAAACAACATATTGCTGGATGGTTGCTTCATTGGCATCTGCTAAGTGTTGTTCGTGTTCAAGGATGTGTGCAATTGTGTTTCTCAAATCAGGCATGCCAGATTTCCCTATTCTTTACTAAACTTTGGACAATTTTCAGGAATACACATTTCGCCCCGCTGGGGCTATAGATGTGGGATGCCTGTGTTTCTATAGACATACCGCCCCGCTGGGGCTGCGTTTTGGTGTATCTATATTTATTTTTCTGTGAGTTGGGTTATTGTGATAAACTCTCAAAAAAATACAGAACGCTTTGAAAACGCAACAGGAACTGTCCAAACTACAGCACCGATATAACCTTTATACGTAATCATAGCATAACTCCGATAGAAAGCAAAATTTCATTCTTTCGACTTAGGCACCGCAGGCTCAACAAATAACGTCTTCTCACGCGTATAATGCACATAACCAGCGACGTTTCCCTTGCGTTTCACGACATATCGCGCCCATGTGTAATCGACAGGCACATTACTGGCATGATGTGCCTTGCTGTAGTATGCCGCGAGTTGTGCGGCTTGTAACAACGTCGGCATCGGAATATCTTGACGGTTCTCAGGATTGCGGATGATGACGTGTGAGCCGTGAATCTGCTTCGCATGGAGCCACATATCGCGAGGTTTCGCAATCTGGCGCAAGAGCAGATCGTTCGACTGACTGTTACGCCCAACGTACATCTGAAATCCGTTAGCTGAGGTATATCTTCGGAAGGGACCATCGCTGACTTCCTGTTTCTGCTTACCGCGCTGCGGTGCCTTGAGATAACCGTTGGCAATGAACTCCTTACGTAGACGCTGCAGGGCGTCTAAAGTATCAGCGGCTTCCAATTTGGAGGCATAGAGTCGAAGTGTCTCCTGATCCGCCTCTATATCCGAAATGAGTTGCTGGATGCGTGAGTGTCCCCGCTTCGCTTTTGTGTATTTCTTGAAATAGGTTTGTGCGTTTTCGGACGGACTGTGCTCCGGATTCAGGGTGATTGATAGCATTTCAAGGTCAGGACTGTAATAATTTTGCAACGCTATCTGTTTCTGACCGCGGGTAATCGCGTGCAGGTTCGCGAGAAGTAACTCACCCTGAACGCGATAATCATCCGCTTTCTCTGCGCGTCCCAGATCAGTGTGCAACCCATCGGCTTTTCGCTGAAGCAGATTCTCTTGCTTCGTCAACGCTTGCGTGAGGGTCCGGCGTTCCGAAGCGATATCCTCCTTCAGGGTGACTGCCTCGTAGTATGCGGCGAGCGCATCGCTCATTGTGTCAAACGCTTGAGAGGACGCATGCGGAAATTGATGAAGCACCATCGCTGATGCGGCAATCGGTTCATCCCCATCCATGAGGAGTTGCGGTGAAGCATGCGATGGGTCGAAACAGTCGATAACCTGTTGGTACGCTTCCCAGAGTCCAGTTTCGGTTGCCCGAGCGACCACCTCTTTTGCGAGTGTCGGACTAAAACCGTCAATTTTGTTAAAGAGTTGCCGCCAACGCACCTCTTTTTGCCCACCAAAAAGTTCAGTGAATGCTGCTTCATCCAGCGTCAGTGGATCTAACTTCTCCTGCTGCGGTGGCAACGTATACGTTTCACCAGGCAAAATCTCTCGATGTCGGCTCATCGTCTCATCAATACGTTTGAGACTCTCCAAAATCCTATCGTCGGTGGCATCAATCAGGATAATATTGCTATGTTTGCCCATAAATTCGGCGATAATGGCTTTAGGGGACGGTTGTATCGGTTCATCAGAAACAGGCTGAACGGTTATCTTGAGTATCCGATCCCAACCGAGTTGTTCAATCGCAGTAATCGTGCCGCGTCTGAGATGTGTTGTGAGAAAATCCGCCAGGTAGGATTGTTTTTGTCCGGATGGCGGTTTCTGGATGAGGTGGGCGCGGGCATGCAACGAGTGTGCCGACAAAGTGAACCAATCGGTTTGGGCACCGCGACCTATCTTAAATGAAAAAGTATGGGGATTCGCCTGTTCAATGTGTCGAATTGTACCGCCTAAAAGGGTTTCACGCAATTCTTGGACAACCAGACGAAGTGCTAAACTATCGTAGGACATGGTGGCGATCGCTCCTAATGATACCGTTTTAAGTCCTGTGCTATTCCGCTGAGTTGTTCCTGAATATCTGACGGAACACGCGGATTAAAGGGACCCCCTTCACCCGCGGCAATATCGTCAAAACCGCTTAAGATCATCGCTTCAACGACAGCAGAATAATTATAGACCCGCTCGTTCATGAAGCGGATCTCCTCAAGCGGTGCAATGTCGGCTTCAACACGCGCAGCGGTCTCGTAATCACTCCTACGTTGGGCATTGTTAATCTCGTCAGAGGCACGCGCAAAGGCGACCGCAATACCAGAGGTATGCCCCTTCGTACCGAGTTGGGCAGGACGGGTACATCTATCCCCGATACCCCACATCACAATTCCGCTGTCCCCAACGCCTTCTACAAGCGGCGTAACGTCCTCTTCACCCGTTCCTACCTTCACACCAACGAAATGGGGTGAATCGTTGAGGAGACGAATGACGGCTTCTAAGTCGCGTTTCTGACGGAAATAGTAGAGAAATCGCGCCCCACAATGGGTCCCATATTTTTCACCGAATGCCATGTACTGTTGGTAGATACCCTCTGGGTTTGAGACACCTGTCAGAGGCATGAGCAGATACACATCTGGCGGTTTCTGAAGTTCAGCCTGTGCTTCAATGAGTTGACCGGCTTGACCGATAGGATTCGGCACAATACCAGACATGAGGATACCATCATCCCCGATTTGTTGTCCGGTTTGGTCGATGAGACGCAGTTGCTCGGTTTCGCTGATATGATGGATTAGACTCGTCCCTGCGATAGCAATGACCCGCTGCCGCCCTTCGTCAAGATAGTTGTTACGCATCAAATAGTCAACGTTTTTGCCGTGTCCGGTGTAATCAATCTTTCCCCCTTCAAAAGGGACAATAGGAATCGCCGTAACCGAATTGAGTGCTTCCAAAAGATTTGATAGTTCTAATGGCATAGAATTCTCCTTTATTCTTTTAAATAATCTCAAAGCCCGTAGTCCGTAACATTGGCCCGCAAACCTCTATAGGCTTGCGCTAGGAGGACGGATTTGAGAACGCACGTTATAGTCCCAACGCACATTGCGTCTCCGCAAGGTAAAATTAAAACCTTTTTCGTAGGACAAGTGCCCCTGTCAGTGCTCCCGCCGCTATGTCAGTTTGCAAATCTATTTCAAGATCGTCGACTCGTGTCTGTGTCCTTTGTAGGCGGTTATTGAGACGCTTCGTCGAAATCCGTGCCTCCACTGCACTGACAACGTGGTTTAAGATCGCCACGCCTAATATTGTGCGAGCGAGTTGAAAGGTGTCGTTTGCTTTCTGTCGTAAGTCGAACGCTTCCAAACGGTATCGCGAGTCGAAATCGATGCCTAAGTCGGGTTCGTTTTTCAGATTAGGATCGAGATCCGCCCAATACCATTTGCCAGTGCGCGCCCGTGTCTCATCTGAATCGTAGACATGATTCCATGTTTCATATTGCGTGGCGTGCTCAAAATCCTCTATAGGATCCCAATCTTCAAAGGAGCCTGGACCGATAAAAGTAACGTGTTGTCTGACGACATCGCGATAGTCTTCCCGAGTGTTTGAGGCGTTGTTTCGTAGGAAAAAATAGGTCCCGAGTAAAATCGCGTCTGCGGCAGCATAGATATAACCGCGTTTGGCACCCGTATAGAGTTGACCCATCCCCGGAATAATAAGCGAATAAAGGAACGCCTCATTTGGAGATTTCCGAGCCTGAAACTCTTGGGTCGCCTCCATAACGACACTGGATTGGTTCTCAAGCGTCCGGTTTCCAAGTGCAGAATCTAAATAAAAAGATGTGAACAGCGATGCGCGGGACCTTCGGACGCTACACAGAGACCGGATGCTAAACATAACACTAACACGATTATTAAAATTTGGGTCTTAGATTTCACTTTTCGTTGTTTTCCTTCTAAAAGATGAACATCACAGTGGTTTCATAGAGTCGCGAGCGGCTTGGACCGAAGCTCGGTCCAATTGTAAAGTCAATATTGAATAGATAAACTCGGGCACCTATACCGGCGGTAAGGTAATCTGTCAAGTCTGGTAAGGTAATGCCGGGTTCCGATTTGTAGCCAACACGCAATGCCAGCATACCGCCGAGCCAATACTCCAAGCCGAGATTTTTTTGAAGGTGGCGCCATTCAAATGCCCGGATACCGACCCCACGATCGGAAAGGAGTTGCTCTTGGGTCAGTTTTTCCTCTCTTTCGGCGTTAAGTCGGTCTAAATCAACGGCTAATTCGTGTTCATCTTCTGCCAATTTATCTATATAGGCAGTGACACCACTGACGAGGCGAATGTGGTGATGCCTTGCCTGATAAAGCGTCATAGAAGAACCGATTCGTAAGAACCTCGGTAAGGGATCTGCTTGGTTTTCATCAATGAAAGAGATACCGGGTCCAACGTTCTGAATGGCAACACCGAGCGTCGTGGGGATAAGATCAAACGGAAGGAGATATTGCATTCCCAAATCAACCGCATAAGAACTTCCGCTCTCACGTCCGAGCACCATCCGAATCATTTTACCGCTGATCCCCGCAGATAAAGATTCTGTGATACGATCGGCATAGGAAAGCGTCAATGCGAAGTTAGTGCCGAGACTTTCCTCACGAAGGATGTCCGGAGAATCCGTTGTCACGGCGATCGTGCCCTGTCCCTGCAGTTGGAGTGTCGCACCGATAGTTCCAACATCACCGAGTGGCATTGCGCCAGAGAGGAAAGTATAGTATAACCCTTCCCCTGCTTCTCCGAAAGGTGCGCTGTAATCTGTATAAAACATTGAGGCTTGTGCGGCTTTTCTCCCAGAGCGGAATTTACTGTCGGGCATATCTGCCAGCCCACTTGGGTTCCAAAGCGACGTGGTTACATCCCCGGACATCGCGGAAAAAGCGTCGCCGAGTGCTCGCGCCCGGGCACCACCACCGAGATTCAATATTTGCGCGCCTGTCCGACCGGGACCTGCCAGAGCCGTTACTGGAAAAAATACGGCAAGCCCTAAAAGAAGTCCGAAGATTTTGCGTTTAAAAAAGTACACTTAATCCCTCCATTTATTGATTCAAAGCAATCTTACTTAAGAATATTATATAACAACGCAAGCAATAACGCAAATCGCTTTAATTTCGTTTACATTCACCACGCCGAAAAAACATTGCCTCTTGACAAAAAAATAGATACACGCTAAAATCGTAAAATAGATTGACATCCAAAGGAGGCTCTGAAGATATAAACCAATGCGAACAATTAGGGCACGGCTTAGCCCGTATATGATACTATCAGTCTGCCTCATCCTCTGTTTGTGGAGTTTTAAGGTGTTGCCCGCAGACACGAATGAGGAGCCCCCCGAAATTCTCACGAACCGCGCGATTAAACCCGTACGCACTGAAACACCTCCAAAAATTGATGGAAAATTGGACGACGTATGTTGGCAAAATAGTGCCAAAACTGGTGAATTACTTCAATTTGAACCACAGAACGGTGAACCCGCAACCCAGCCAACGACGATTTATCTCGCCTACGATGCCAATAATCTCTATGTTGCATTTGAATGCTTTAAGACCGACATGGACAAGCTCGCTGCGAATCTGACGCGCCGCGACTCCTTCTTCTTCTCTGACGACCACGTTGAAGTATTAATCGATACCTTCCTTGATGGCAGAAACTGTTATGCATTCGCCTTAAACCCACTCGGCACACAAACCGACCGACGCTTGATTAATGAAGGGTCGAATAGGCGCACGGGTCAGTCTATGATCGGAACCGCCATTTCATGGGATTGTGACTGGCAGGGTCAAGCCGCAATCGGAACAGACAGTTGGACAGCAGAATTCGCCATTCCGTTTGCCGAACTCCGATTTTCAAAGGGGACAGAAATAGCGACCTGGGGTATCAACTTTTGGCGAAACGACGAATCCCCCGCCGAAGAGCAGATGTGGGCAGATTTAGGGGAACGCCAGTACGCCGTCTCAGAATTCGGACATCTCACAGACCTCCCGATTTCAGGTTTGGTCACCAAGCGACCCGTGAAGTTCAAACCCTATGGCACACTCAGACCCCAAGTCCGACAACCGGCAGATGGTGAAGTTTCAACGGCTTTGGAACCGGATGCCGGGTTAGACCTCCGTTATCCGATTGGGGACTTTACCGTTGATCTGACGCTCAATCCAGATTTCGCGCAAATTGAGGCGGATCCTGATCTCGTGAATCTCACCGATATCCCGCTTCGCTTTCCCGAAAAACGCCCGTTTTTCCTCGAAGGAAACGAACTCTTCCAAATGCCCCTTGATCTGTTTTATAGCCGAAAAGTTGAAGCACTACTCGGTGGTGGAAAGGTCATCGGGAAATTCAGTAAGTACAATCTCGCCTTCGTGGGAGCCATGGCGGGATCGGAAAACCCTGACAGAGAAATATCATCAGGTGAATTGCCACTCACGAACGCTAAAGGTAGCAACTTGGGTTATAACTACTCCGTTTTTCGATTGCAACGAGAGGTCGGCAAAACGTCATCTGTGGGATTTTTAGGTGTGAACAAACAACGCGGTGGCATGTATGACCGAGCAGGCGGGCTGGATGCCCGCATTCAACTTCCTGCCGCGACGAGTCTTAATCTGGAGTACGCAAGAGAGTGGAAAGCAGGCGGTTTGGATATGGCAGAGAGTACCGAGGATGACCTGATTTTCGTTCAACTCGCCCGTCGGACAAATGTATTCTCAGTTGATGCGATCTATGCAGATGTTGGAGAATACTTTAACCCTGAAACAGGATTCGTTCCACGCGTCGATAGACGTGGAGTGATTATCAGAAGTCGCTATAATAAACAGTACAAAGGCGCTGTTGAACGACTTCGCGGTGAAGTCGAATACGAACGCCTCACGAACCACGCTGGTGAACTCACAAACCACAGGGCGGGTTTTAGTGGACTCTTCGGGGTTTACGATTTCTTTTTCCTCATCGGCCCTGAATGGTACAATCACATCGACGATGATGACAATCAATTATATGAGGACAGAACCGCTCGTTTCTTCATCGGGTGGTTTCCACCGAAATATGTGCAAATCCGAAACACCGGTAACTTCGGTCTACGCAATGACAAAAACATTTTCTTTCTCCGCCCCGAAATCACAATTCGCCCGACTGCCAAACTCAGTTTCGAGTTTATTTTGCAGCGACTCCACGAAAAGCAACCCGACGCAACGGCATGGGAACTCTCCGAATGGACGCGTCGCCTTGTCGTGAACTACCAATTTGCGCAACGTATGTATGCGAGAGCCAGTGCAGAATTCACCATCGAGAGAGAACGGCGAGTCTTCGCGCTATTTGCCTATGAATATCGACCTGAAAGCAATCTTTTCATTGTCTACAACGACAACCGTACTGTAGAAGGAGATACCGAGCGAATTGTGTTCATCAAAGTCTCACACCTGTTGAAAACAGACCTCTTTTAGATGAAACCAAAAACTGTAGCTTGTAACATTGTCCCGCAGGTCTCCTATAGAGGCTTGCGCCAGGAGAGCGGATTTAAGGAAAGCACACCAATGATCCAAATCCACGTCGCTCCTCCGCAAGGAAAATTAAAAATTTGAAACGCTACCAACATTGGATACTGGCGGTGCTTTCAGCACTGTTGTTGTTCCTTAGCTTCCCAAACTTAAACCTATTTCCGTGCGCTTGGGTCGCGATGGTGCCATTTTTCATCGCCTTGAGACGCGCGACAGACTGGAAATCCGCTTTTTGGATCGGCTATCTAACGGGTTTTCTGTTTTTTGCGGGTCTGCTCCCCGCTATCCTCCTTCTCTACCCGTATGCGAATATCTTCGCCACACTGGTCGGATACCTACTCTTAGTGGGATACACGGCACTCTATTTCGCTGTTTTCGCAGTGTTGATGCGGTTTGTGCCACGGCATTCCAACATTCTGTTTTCTCTGTCCGCGGCATGTATCTGGACGGCATTAGAGTGGGTGCGGAGTTGGCTGATAACAGGATTCCCATGGGGAAGCATTGGTTACTCGCAATGGAACAATCTGCCGGGAATACAGATAGCCTCGCTTGTCGGCGTTCACGGTATCAGTTTCGTCATCGTGCTCTTCAATGCCGGCATCGCTACCTTGCTTTGGAATCGTCACCAGTGGCGACAGGAAATTTGGGGCGTAATCCTGCCACTGATCCTGACGTTATTTTGTTTCGGCTACGGGATACTCCAACTCCAAAACGCCGACCCTTTAGACAAAAGCACAAACACAACGCATCAAACAAATGGCGAGACCTTAAAAGTTGCACTCATTCCCGGCAACATCCCACAACTTCAGAAGTGGGATCTCCGTCAGTTTCCAAAAATTTTGCAACGTTACATCGGGTTGACCCATAAAGCCAGTAGAGAAGGTCCTGAGTTAATTGTGTGGCCCGAAACCGCAACACGAAGTAGGGCATTGACGGGCGAGTGGCCCACATATTATAGAAGATTCTCACAGATGCTTCGTGATACAGGGATCCCAATACTCCTCGGTACGGCTAACACGGGAGAAACAGACAAAGCGATAGGGCAATTCTCGAAAAATATTGAAAAAGAGGAAATATACAACCGCGTTCTTTCAATAGCCCCAGATGGAAAGATACATGGCGACTATGCGAAAATGCATCTCGTTCCGTTTGGTGAATACGTGCCTCTATCATACCTTCTGCCGGATTTTATCCCCAATTTTATCCAGTTTGAACCCTTCGCTCACGGAAAAACAGTAAACCTTTTACCGGTGTTTGACGTTAAAAATAAGATAAACACCCGGAAGATAGAGATCGGCGCTTCGATTTGCTTTGAATCGGTGTTCCCAGATGAATTCCGCATGCCCGTAAAAATGGGTGCCAGAGTGATGGGGATCTTCACGAATGATGCTTGGTTCAAAGGAACTGCTTTCCCTGAACTGCATCTATCAATGGCACCTTTCCGCGCGATTGAGAACCGAATTGCCGTGTTCCGATGCGCAAATGGTGGGTTTACGTGCATCGTAGACAAGTTCGGTAGGATAATGACGCCTTTGATTACACCGGACACCGCTCAGGAAATTCTCATCGCATCCGTCCCACTTCTTCCGTCCATGGAACATAAACAGACACTCTATACCCGCTACGGCGACTGGTTTCCGATACTTTGCGCCCTTATTTGCATTGGATGGTTCGGCAGTCAAATCATAAGGTCAACTCGTCGTAGACATTCTTAGTAACTTATAAGGAACAAAATATGCTTGTAGATTTAAAAAACCAGGCTGAAGAGATGCAAACCCGCCTCCAAGAACTCGGAGGTTATCTTTGACCTGGCTGAAAAACGAAACGAATTAGCAAAACTTGAAGAAGCGACGATTGCGCCTGATTTTTGGAGCAACACGCAACGCGTTCAAAAAGTCAACCAACAAATCGCCATCCTCCGAGATGAAGTTGCGGGATACGAAGACCTTGTCCTAAAAATTGAAGACATCCAAACTCTGCTCGAACTCGCAACCGAAGAGAACGATGAGAGTTTACAAAACGAGATTGTCGATGGATTGGACAGTGTCACACAACGCCTCGAACAGATAGAACTCCGCTTAATGCTAACGGGTGAGTTTGACGAGAACAACGCAATTCTGAACATTCACTCTGGTGCTGGTGGGATTGACGCACAGGATTGGGCAGGGATGTTGATGCGTATGTACCTTCGTTGGTGTGATCGGCGCGGCTATCAGACCGAAATCGTAGACATCACCTCAGGAGACGAAGCCGGCATCAAAGGAACGACAATCCTTGTGACAGGTGCCTCGGCTTACGGTTATCTTCAAGCCGAAGCGGGTGTGCATAGGCTTGTTCGGTTGTCTCCCTATGATTTCAACAAACGGCGGCATACCTCCTTCGCCGCTATTGACGTCACCCCCGAAATCGATGATACGGTGGAAGTCGACATCCAATCCGAAGATTTACGGATAGATTTCTATCGCGCGAGCGGTGCCGGCGGCCAGCACGTCAACGTCACGGATTCAGCCGTCCGGATTACACACAAACCCACCGGAATTATCGTGCAATGCCAGAACGAACGTTCACAGCACAAGAACCGAGAAATCGCCATGAAATTGCTCCGTTCCCGGCTTCATGAGAAATATCGTGAGGAACGGGAGGCAGAACTCTCAAAACAGCGGAGCGAACGTTTAGATATTGACTTTGGAAGTCAAATCCGGTCATACGTTCTGCACCCGTATCAACGCGTCAAAGATTTGCGCACAAACGTCGAAACAGGCAATGTTAACGCTGTGTTAGACGGTGCTTTAGACCCCTTCATCGAAAGCTACCTGAAAATGAAGGCGCGGCGGCAATAATACCGCGTTTTTGGTTGCTTTATGGACGAAACTGGAGTATAATTATTAAGATACTGCTAAAGTATAGCAACGGTCTGCAATAAAAATAAAAAGGAGGAGGAGAACCGTGGAAGAAACAAAGGACCTAATTCAGCAACGTCGCGAGAAGTTAGACGAAATTCGCAAATTTGGCGTAGAGCCGTATCCGCATAAATATGAACCTACACATACAACCTCCGCCATCCATAGAGACTTTGCTGACATTCAAGAAACACCCGATGAAACACAGAAAATCCGAATCGCTGGTCGGATCATGACGAAACGCGACCATGGAAAAAGTAGTTTCGCACATCTGCAAGACGGTGAAGGCAGAATTCAGATTTACGTCCGTCGAGACGACGTAGGTGTAGAGCTATATAAAATTTATCGACGCTTTGATACAGGCGACATCGTCGGTGCCGAAGGCACGGTCTTCCGGACACGTACAGGTGAACTCACTGTCCTTGTTGACGCCATACACCTCCTCTCCAAATCCGTTCGACCGCTCCCAGAAAAATGGCACGGTTTACAAGATAAACAGACGCGTTACAGACAACGCTACGCAGATCTCATTATGAACCCTGAGGTGAAGGACGTTTTTCTGAAAAGGACACGAATTGTTCAAGCGATTCGCGACATGCTCAATGCGCAAAACTTTATTGAAGTAGAAACGCCCGTCCTTCAACCCATTTACGGGGGTGCGAACGCTCGTCCCTTCACAACGTATCACAATACATTGGAGCAATCCCTCTATCTGCGTATCGCAAATGAACTCTATCTCAAGCGGCTGATTGTAGGCGGGTTCGATCGCGTTTATGAGTTCTCGCGTGATTTCCGAAACGAGGGGATGGACAGGGATCATAACCCTGAATTCACAATGCTTGAACTCTATCAAGCTTATGCCGATTATATCCAAATAATGGAGCTGACTGAGAACCTGATCGCGGATACCGCCAAAATCATTCACGGGACAACGAAGATTCCCTATCAAAAGTATGAAATCGACCTCACACCGCCTTGGCGCAGGTTAAGCATGATCGATGCCGTTCGAGAGTATAGCAGTATTGATCCAACAGCATTATCAGCCGATGATTTATACAAAGCCGCAATTGACGCAGGCGTTGACTTAGCAGGTGATGAAACGAAAGGGAAGATAATCGCTGAACTCTTTGACAAATTTGTGGAGCCGAAACTGATTCAGCCGACATTTATAACGGATCATCCGATTGAAGTCTCACCGTTTGCGAAAAAGAAGCCGGAAGATCCAGCATTTGTTGAACGCTTTGAATTTTTTATCTGCGGGATGGAGGTCGGAAACGCTTTCAGCGAACTCAACGATCCGATCGATCAACGTCAACGTTTTCTTGAGCAGGCAGACAGTTTAGAGGCGGGTGACGATGAAGCCTTTATGGTGGACGAAGATTATTTACGCGCCTTGGAATACGGGATGCCGCCGACAGGTGGACTCGGCATCGGTATCGACCGATTGACGATGTTGCTGACGAACCAATACTCCATCCGCGATGTCATCCTGTTTCCACAGATGCGTCCGGAAAGTTAAAATGAAAACCGCGCCGACACTCTATACAGAAAGGTTGATACTCCGTTCATTTATACGTAAAGATGCCGCCGATGTCCAACATCTTGCTAACGATCCCGATATGGCATCAACCACAGATGAAATAGAATATCCTTATGAAGATGGAACAGCAGAGGAATGGATTCAATGGTGCCATGAAGAGTTTGAAAAATCAGAAAGGGTGAACTTTGCGGTTACACTTAGAACAGATGGAACATTGATTGGCAAAATTGGTTTGACATTCCGGATTCACTTGCCTTACAAGGATGCAGAACTCGGCTACTGGATTGGGAAACCCTATTGGAACTGTGGATATGCTACAGAGGCAGCAAAAGCCGTCGTCGTTTATGGGTTTCGTGAGCATAACATCGAATCTGTTTACGCCTATTACTTCAAACGAAATCCAGCATCCGGACGGGTGTTGCAAAAAATCGGGATGCACTACGCTGAATATATTCCCAAAGACCCAAAACGATATTTTTTTGAAGATACAATTCGATACCGTATACTAAAATGTGAGTGCGTAGAAAAATGAGGTCCGCGCCGCCCCTTCTTACAGAAAGATTGCTACTTCGATCGCTTATACTTGAAGATGCCACTGACGTGCAACGCCTTGCTGGGGATCGCGATATAGCCGCAACGTTAGCGAACCTGCCGCACCCCTACGAAGATGGTATGGCTGAAAAATGGATTTATTCCTGCTACGGAAAGTTTGAAAAGGACGAGGCACTCAACTTCGCAATTACGCTCAGAACAGACAAAAACTTAATCGGTGGGATAGCACTGAGACTCGATCAAAAAAACGAAAGGGCTGAACTCGGTTATTGGATTGGGAAACCCTATTGGAACTGTGGATATGCCACAGAAGCAGCAAAGGCTGTTGTGGCGTATGGTTTTGAAGTGTTGAAGTTGAACCGAATTTATGCTTATCACTTCACACGAAATCCTGCCTCCGGACGAGTGCTAGAAAAGGTCGGAATGCGCTATGAAAGCTATCGCCGACAACATACAAAAAAATGGGGAAATTTTGAGGATTCAATGGGATACGGGATGCTAAAAGCGGACTACGACGCTAAAGCTGTTAAAGAACCGTTGTGAGGTTATCAAAGGTTTCTTACCAATTGGAAAACTTCAAGTTAACCATCCACTCGACTCCGATACAAGACAGCAAAGCACGAGTGGATGGTTAAAACGGACGCAGCAGCTCAGGAGCAATAACTTAAAACATGAGATTTGAATGGTTCGTAGCCTCCCGCTACCTACGCTCACGACGTAGACAATCCTTTATTTCAATTATCAGTGTTATTTCCATCGGAGGTGTCGCACTTGGTGTGGCAACAGTGATTCTCGTAAGTGCTGTATTAGACGGCGTTGAACAGGGGCTGAAGGAAAGGTTTCTCGCAAATGAGGCACATGTTGTTTTCCGGTTGCACGATAGCAGTTTCTTTGGTAACTATCAAAAACATATTTCACAAATTGAAACGATTGATGACGTCGTCGCGACATCACCCGTTATTTGGGCGCAGAGCGCTGTCTTCCAGGAACGCAGCGACACCATTCAGGACGTAATTTACATCAAAGGCATCGATCCAGTTCAGGAAGACAAAGTCACTGGCTTCTCAAAATTTGTGGACGGTTCAACGGCGCTTCAAAACTCCCAGTTCATTGAAGACGCTCGGCTCATCAGAGACGAAACTATTACAGGAGGGATTGTACTCGGCGGACGTTTGGCGGCTCGGCTCGGGGTCATTAGAGGGGACGTGCTGCGACTCATCGTGAATCTTGCGAAACACCCCGTAAACGAGTCGATGCTCATACCGGACTTAGCGAACTTCGTTGTGATTGGGTTCTATGAATCTGAACTGGCGGTTTATGATAACAACTTTGGGTTTATCCATATAGATGCCGCGCAAAAGATGTATAACAAACCGAATCAGGTCAATACGATCTTTGTTCGATTAACCGATGCGGAACTCGCACCTCAAACTGCCAGACGGATTGAGGATAAGGTTCAGTTCTCCGTTTTACAAGGAATGCCGGACGCCAGAACGTGGATGGAGATGCAGGCACCCCTCTTCTCAGCACTTCGATTGGAAAAGATAGCAACTGTCATCATTGAAGCACTTATCATCCTGGTCGCATCCTTTAACATCGCAAGCACACTGATTATGACCGTGATGGAAAAGACAAAAGATGTCGGAACACTACGAACACTCGGCACTTCACGTGGAAACATTATGAGAATTTTCATGATTCAGGGGAGTGTCATCGGGATGCTTGGGACGTTATTAGGCACGGTTTTGGGACTTGTGCTCTGCTGGCTTCTGAGTTACAATTCAGCGCGTCCATCTTACTGGTATGCCGTTGTACTCATTGTGCCAATTTTCCTACAAGTGCTCATTGCCCTGAGGCGATTAATACCGCGCCGTAAGGGCTGGATGTTCGCAATCGGTATGTTATGGCTCATAACGATAGGGTTCGCGCTCTACTGTGCTGTTACACCGATTTCGCTCGCCGATCTCGGACTGAGTCAAGTCTATCAGATGAATCAACTACCGATACAGGTAAATTGGTTTTTTGTTGTTTTCATCAATATACTTTCATTTTTAATCTGTTGGCTTGGGACCCTATACCCTGCATGGCAGGCGGCAAACTTAAAACCCGTTGAAGCCTTACAACATGAATAACGAAACACTTATCCACGTTGAAGATTTACACAAGTCTTACTATGATGGCGAATCAGAACTGCCGGTTCTTCAAGGCATCAACCTTGAAATATACATGTCAGAATTACTGGCTATCGTCGGAGCATCAGGCGTAGGGAAAAGCACGTTGCTTCATATTATTGGGACGCTCGACAGACCAACAGCAGGAAACGTTTTATACGACGAACACGACGTATTCACACTCTCCGATACAGAACTCGCTCGATTTCGGAACAAAGAAATCGGATTTGTGTTTCAATTTCATCACTTATTACCGGAATTTACAGCACTCGAAAATGTCGCAATGGGTGCATTAATTACATCATCAAATAATAAAACAGTTTATAAAGAGGCAGAATCATTACTCGATTATGTTGGACTATCCGAACGGCTTTCACACTATCCGAGCCAATTGTCTGGTGGTGAACGGCAACGCGTCGCAATCGCACGCTCACTGATTAATCAACCGAAGGTTGTACTTGCTGACGAACCCACTGGTAACCTGGATCGGCGGAGCAGTGATGCCGTCTTAGAACTGCTCTGGGATTTGAACGCTAAATCTGGGCAGACTTTCGTTATCGTAACGCATAATCAAGAACTCGCCCAACGGGTAGATCGGGTTATCCAACTCGTTGATGGAAAGGTTTTTTAACTATGGTGCCCCTAGGCACCGCTCCATTATATTACGCGGTGGTTTCGGGTGAGTCCCAGGCTTATTAGGGCACTGACGGGTTTTCTTTTTTTTATTACCCCCACGATTTTAGGATATCAGTCGAGGATGATCAGAAACCTGCCCGAAATGTCATGAAGGTAGATCAGGAGGCAATAATTAAAAAATGTTGATTTATATCGACGGGGAATTTTTACCAAAAGCAGAAGCAAAGGTTTCGGTGTTCGATCACGGTTTGCTCTATGGTGACGGCGTTTTTGAAGGCATTCGTTCCTACAACGGTAGAGTTTTTAAACTCGATGAACACCTTGAGCGGCTTTACGATTCTGCGAAATCAATCATGTTGCAGATCCCTATCTCCATCGAAACGATGAAGGAAACGGTTCTGGAAACACTCCGTCGCAATCATCTCAGTGAAGCCTATATTCGATTGGTTGTAACTCGTGGCGTAGGAGATCTCGGACTCGATCCGGATAAGTGTCCAAAGCCGAGCATCATTATTATTGCAGATAAAATCGCTCTCTATCCACAAAAATTCTATGAAGACGGTTTGGAAATTGTAACCGTCTCTATCCGAAGGAACTACTCAGAAGCCATTAACCCGCGTATTAAGTCGCTGAACTATCTAAATAATATCTTAGCCAAAATTGAAGGTAAACAGTCCGGAGCAGAAGAAGTCTTGATGCTGAACGCAGAAGGTTATGTTGTTGAATGTAGCGGCGATAATATCTTCTGGGTAAAGAACGATGTCATTGTCACACCACCGGTTCACATGGGTATTCTGGACGGTGTAACCCGGAACAGCGTTATCGATCTCGCACGTGATGCCGGAATTCGGGTCGAAGAGCGAGTTTTTACACGGCATGACCTCTACATTGCTGATGAATGTTTTCTCACCGGCACCGCCGCCGAGGTTATACCTGTCGTGAAAATAGACCGACGCGCCATCGGGGACGGGCAGCCCGGAAAGGTGACAGAAAAACTCATCGCGGCGTTCCGTCAGTTCGCACATAGCTGCGGCACCCCAATCTACACGACTGAAGCATGACAGCATTATATACCGTGCCGATACGTGCGTGGAAAAGCCTACAGCACACAGGAGGAGATTTGATCATGAACGCGCCAAAAAACGTTTTTATTTTAATAAGTCTATTTATCGGACTCGCAGCGATCTCTGCTTTCGCAGAAGAAACCGAAACACCGGTATTTGGTCCCCAGGCGGCTCCTACCACCGAACAGCAGGTAGAAACTGAACCTAATACAGATCCTACAGAAGAAACCACCACACCCACTGGCGATTTAATGCTCCTCGTCAAGAAAATCTCTTTTGAAGGTGTGAAAACTACCTCCGAAGACATGCTGCGCACACTTATCCAGACCCAGATTGGACACGAAGTCTCTGAAGAATTCCTCACGCAAGATCTGAAAAGCCTCTTCAAAGACACAGGTTTCTTCTCTGAACTTACAGTAGATGTAGAACCCGTTGAAGACGGTGGATTAGAAATTATCTACAAAGTCGTCGAAAGTCCTAAAATCTCCGGAATTAACATTATCGGAAACGAAGATTTGAGTACTGGCAAACTAAAGGATGAGATTACACTCCGCCCTTCAGAAATTTATAGCGATCGGCGACGATGGGAAAGTGAGCGAGCCTTACAGAAACTTTATCACGAAAAGGGATACTACCTTGTGAGTATCCAAACCCATATCGGAGATAAAGATGAAGAGGCTAACACTGTCCAAGTCACGTTTGAGATAGACGAAGGACCGAGGGTGCGAATTGAAGAAATCAACTTTATTGGAAACACACACATCTCCGCGAATACACTACAGAAGAAACTCAAAACCCGCACCGGTAAGCACTTCGATCAGATGCTGTTTGAGGAAGAAGACTTAACGCTGAATCTCCGCAATTATTATCAGGACCGAGGCTTTGCACAGGTGAAGGTCATCGGCTATGAAAAACGGTTCACAGAAGACAAGACCGGCTTAATGCTTGATATAACTGTTGACGAAGGTCCCGAATTTATTATCGGCACCTATACACTTGAAGTGGAAGGCGGTGCGAAAACCCTTTATTCTGAAAAAAAGATACGCGGGATGCTCGACCCTGCGGAAGGTGAGGTTTTTAACCGCGCCACTTTTGACGAATCAATTGCCAAGTTACAGCAAGCGTATCTCGATAAAGGCTACCTACTCTCAGAAGTCCTACCGACGCCCACTTTCAATGAAGCGGATGGTGTGGTTGACATTACCTTGAAAATCAACGAAGGAGATATCATAATTATCGACAAGGTAATCATCACCGGATTAGAAAAAACGCAAGAACACGTCGTTAAACGTGAGTTGGACTTTTTGGACATCAAGTCCGACGAGTTATTAGATGTTAAATCCCTGCGTAAAGCGCGGCAACGTTTGTTCCAAATGGGTTCCTTTATCCGTGCTGTTGATTTCGTCCCAAGTGATACCGCTGAAGAGAACCGAAAGGAGTTAAGAGTTAATATCGCAGAAACGCCACGAACAGGCATGTTAAGTCTCGGAGGCGGCTACGGTAGCGAAGGCGGTATCTTCGGTGTTGCAGAAGTCGGACAAAACAACTTCCGTGGACGGGCGTATCGGGTGCACTTAAAAGGCGAATTAGGCACAAGAGATCACCACACAGCCGAACTCAGTTTTGGAACGCCTTGGATTTTGGGAACACCCACCCGGCTTAACGCTCGACTCTATGACAACCGCCGCTTCCGCCGCTACTATGGAACGATCGGCGCTCTCTATAACCGCCGTCTGGGCAGTAACTACCTCTACGACCGATACGTTTGGGCAAGACGCGGGGCATCTCTAACACTCGGAAGACCGATCGCACACGACATTGACCTATCTGTGCGTTTTCGGAATGAACATGTAGAATCACATAACCCCGATCGTCAACTCTACAACCGCTCCACACGAAGTGTTCTGTTCGCGCTCGGAAGAGACACCCGTGATTATCGCACCTCCCTGTTTGACCCGACAGCAGGTTCATTTCATACACTTTCCTATGAATACTCCGGCGGCATACTTGGCGCGGACAACAAGTTCCAAAAATATTATGCGGACTCAAGTTGGTTCTACAGTGGATGGTGGAACCATGTCATTGCTGCCCATGCTCGTGCAGGTATCATGCGAAGCGAAAGTTCCGATGCCTATTTCCTGTTCTATGAAAGGTTCTTTCTTGGCGGTGTAGATAGCATTCGTGGCTACGAAGATTGGGAAATCTATCCTGATCCAGATGAATCGGGCTTTATCAATCCCTACGGTGGTGATAAGGTATTCTTCGCAAATTTTGAGTATCGTGTCCCAATTTCTCAGCAGCTCACAGCGGCTCTGTTTTTTGACATAGGGCAGGTGTGGGATGAAAGCACTTCAAACGTCTTCAGCGACATTAACATGAAAAAAGGGCTGGGTCTTGAGGCTCGGTTCACGATGCTCGGTATGTTAGTTCGATTAGGTTGGGGGTATGGTTTGGATCGCGTTAGCGGCGAACCCGCTGGCAAATTCCATTTCACGGTTGGTCCCGGTTTTTAATTGTTCGCGAGGCGTTAAATGGTGCGATTGATTTATTGACTGTTTTCTCTCAAATCCGCCTGCGCCGTTGTTGCAGGCTGCGTTTTTGATTCAAGAATTGGAAGGACTCATAAAAAAAGGATTAAAACTATGAAACCATTTCAGTTGGGGGCTTGCCAAGCACGCCTCACTCTATTAATTATCGGTATCACGGTCTTCTGTTTCAGTTCGGGAAGTATCGGGCAGGAATCTTTCAAAATCGGTGTTGTAAATACACAAGAGGTATTAGAAAGCTCCAAAGAAGCGACGGCTGCGACCGAACTGCTCCAATCCGCAAGCGATCGCCTGAAAACAAAGCTGCAGCAGTTAGCAGACGAGGTCAGAACGCTACAAGAAAAGAAAGCGAAAACTGAACTCTTCGTAGAAAGAGCACAGACGGCAGACTTAGACAACGAAATTCGCATGAAACAGCAGGAATACCAACGTGAGGTCGAAATTGGTCAGCAGGCATTGCTTGAAAAAGAGCAAGAGTTGATGGAACCAATTTACAATAACCTGCAAGAACTGATCGTCAAAGTCGGTGAAGCCGAAGATTACGACATCATCCTCGAAAAACGGCTCATTACACTTTATGTGAAAAAGGACCATGATTTGACCCAACAGTTAATCGGCTTGATGAACGAAAACTCCGAATAACGCTACACTGCCTAAACTCCGGGTGTGGGAGCAGTTTTGCTGGGGTGCTTCCCCGAATAACCCTTCACATCTATGGAGAAAGGATTAAGGCGAAACGCCTATGAAACTCAAGGAAATTTGTGAACGCCTGGATGGCGATCTTTCTGGGGACGGTGATATTGAAATCACAGGAGTTTCTGGTATTAAAGAGGCACTCCCCAGCCAAATCACCTTTGTTGCTAACCCCAAGTACCTCGCCGCCATAGCGACAACACAAGCTGGCGCAATTATTATTGGCCGCGGTGTCAACGGTAACGGTAAGCCTACTATCTGTGTTGAAAACCCCTACTGGGCTTTCGTGAAAGTTATAGAAATGTTCGCATGGGACAAAAACCATCGCGCACTTCCCGGGGTTCATGAGACCGCAATTTTAGGAGAGAACGTCAAACTCGGGGAGCGCGTCTCAATCCAAGCGTTCGCCCATATCGCTGACAACGTTGAAATTGGAGATGATACCGTTATTCAGCCCTTTGTCTATATCGGCGAAGGCAGCAAGATCGGCTCCGACGGGCTAATCTACCCGCATGTCAGTATTCGAGAAGAGGTAACCATTGGTAACCGGGTGATCATCCACTGCGGCGCGGTTATCGGTAGCGACGGCTTCGGATTCGCACCTGTTAGCAACCGACACCACAAAATCCCACAAATCGGAACCGTGGTCATTGAAGACGATGTTGAAATTGGCGCGAATACTACCATTGATAGAGCAACACTTTCTGAAACGCTTATCAAACGCGGCACCAAACTCGATAACCTCGTCCAAATCGCACACAACGTTATCATCGGAGAAGACTGTTGCCTCGCCGCACAAGTCGGTATCGCTGGTAGCACGACGCTCGGCGACCGAGTCAATATTGCCGGTCATGGCGGTGCCGCAGGGCATCTAACACTCGGCGAAGACAGCGTTGTTTACGCCAAATCCGCGGTTACAAAGGATATGCCTGCCGGCAGTCATTTGTCTGGATTCCCCGCACGCCCCCATAAACAGGAATTACGAATTCACGCGGCGACTCGGAAATTGCCGGAATTGCTCCCCGAATTCACAAAACTCCAAAAACGGGTTGCGGAACTGGAAGCAAAAATTCAACAACTGAAAGATGAATCGTAGACATGTTACCGGAGACGAGAGACACTATTAGCAAAATCCGGATCTATCTACACTGTGCGACTCTTTCTGGGATCATTTGTGGTCAATTTTAAAATATGTAGACCTTTCAGTGGGGGCGTTTAACATACGTCTCTCCTCTGCTATTGAGGTATTTTTGCTTGGGCATTTCCCTCGCCCTTTCTACTGTATGGGTAATTGCAAAATCTACCAGAGTTCCCAACGCTGGTATTATGGAACGCGTTTCGGTTTCGTTATCCCCAACAGATCATCAATCAACGATCACGATCATAAAAAATGAAGACATTGATCGCATATTTTGAGTTGGCGCGCCCCCTTAACGGAATTATCGCCTTCATCTCTGCGGGGCTCGGCGGGATATTCGCCAGCCAAGGAAACCTGGAAAACCTCGTCGACATCCGACTCCTGCTGGTTTCTGTTTCCGCACTTGTGATGCTTTCTGCCGGAAACGCCATAAACGATTACTGTGATTACAATATCGACCGAATCAATCGACCCCAGCGACCGTTACCGTCTGGACGCATTCGGCGTACCGATGCCCTCATTTTTGCAATAGTCCTGACAGTCATAGGTATCTCATTAGGAACTCTTATTAACAGAAACGCTACAGGCATAGCCATCCTTGTGTCCGTTGCCCTTGCGAGTTATGCCTTCTATTTGAAACGCACCCCTTTTGTCGGCAATTTAGTCGTCAGTGGATTAACGGGTTTAACCTTCATCGCAGGCGGTGTAGCGATAGATTCAGGACAAGGCACACTCATTCCAGCAATCTTCGCCTTTTTGTTCACAACAGCACGGGAAATCGTCAAAGACCTTGAGGACACAGAAGGCGACCTGAAAAATAACGCGAAAACACTTGCGACGCTCAACCCAAAGCTTGCAGCCCGAACAGCCATCGGATTCATGGCATCCGTTATTCTGTTTAGCCCCATTCCATATCTATTGGGTTGGTATTCATGGCACTACTTGATTGTCATCCTCATCGGTGTTGATGTAGTGCTCATCGGTTTGGCAATTCGTCTGTTTCAAGATGCCTCCAAAGAAAGTTGTGCATCCATTCAACGTTGGATGAAATGGGATATATTCGTCGGACTCGTAGCAATCTATCTTGGAGCACTTCTATGACTCACTACGATAAAGCCATCGCTTTCTTGGAGAAAGAGAGCTCGGATGCAGATACCATTTCTCGTTTCAAACAAGCGTATCATACCTTCTGCAAGACGGGGACATGGCAACCTGCTTATGAGGTATTTGTTACAGGTTGGCAGCAACTCGATGGCGTTATGTTGTTAGAACCCGACGACACGCCTGACAGCGACTACCGAGTGCATCTCACACCAACAACCGAACGAAGCTTGAGAGAACTCCTCATCGTTTTCCCGAGACGATACACAGGCCTGTTTCATCTCAACGAAAAGTGGATGGAAAACAGAATCCACGACGTTTTAGAGGGAGACGTAATTCAGACCGATGCCGGTTCTTTTTATCGGGGCATCAAACGCGGCAGCAGTACACACGCCGAACAACGAATCGTCTCGAAACGGAAGGATATAATAGTATCGCACATTCGCAAATTAACTTCTCTGAAGGGGAAACTCGAACACTCCCAATTTATCATCGAAGGACATTTGATAGTAGAACGAGCAGTAGCAGACGGACTTCCGATCGAAACGCTTCTGTATACGCCCGGATATGCGGCAACACCTGAAGGGACAGTTTTGCTCACGCGCGCAGTATCAGAAAATCTATCCTTGTATCAGGTAAACGATGGCGTGATGGGGTCAATTACGACGACGCGACCGGTGCCCTCTGTAATCGCCTCGGTTCATCTCAGTTATCCCAACTTCCTTACGGAGTCCGGAAGCCTCAATTTTCACTTTAGCCCGAGATGTATATTGCTCATCGCAGAGAACGTTGGCAACCCCGATAACCTTGGAATGACGCTGCGGACAGCAGACGCGGCAGGCGTATCCGCCGTCCTATTGGGGGGTGGAGGCGCAAGTCCTTTTCATAAAAACTGCATCCGCGCTTCTCGAGGGGCAGTTGGGCGTCTACCCTTATTCTATACACCAAACATCAGCGATGCAATTGAGGCACTCCAGGTTTCCGGTTGGCAAGTATTCGGTGCGACAGCAGGTGCCAAAAACCAACTACCTGAAATGGAATTTACGCTACCTACAGCCATCGTCGTAGGTAACGAGAATACAGGTCTCTCCGTTGATGTCCGGGAATGCTGTACGGACTTAGTTCGCATCCCTATGGCGTCAGGGCAATCTTCACTCAACGTAGGCGTCGCCGCGGGCGTTCTACTTTATGAATTAATGCGACAACACAGAATTTGACAAATAGCCATAAATATGATAAAATTCTAATGACTGCCGTTCCATAAAGTCTCCAACATCAGAAAGGGCATAGCATTTCAACCGAGATTTAGCATAGGCAAAGAAGGAAAATCGCATTTGAGATCAAATTGGGTTCTTGACTACTTTCACGAGGTATTGAAAAAGCACCATGCTGGTTATTTCGTTTTAATTGATCCAGAGCAGTGTGAAATTGAAAAATGTGTCAAGCTTGCGCGCGAAATAGAGCAGGCGGGGGCAGACGCAATTTTGCTCGGTGGCAGTTTTTTAACAAACGATTTGCACCTCATCGCGAAATCCCTTAAACAGGAAACAGAACTCCCGCTGGTGTTATTTCCGGGCGATTCAATGCACCTCACCCCCCACGCGGATGCGATCCTCTATATCAGTCTCATCAGTGGACGCAACCCGAACTATCTCATTGGCGAACAGGTCAAAGCGGCACCGTGGATACAACGTTATGCACTTAAGCCGATTCCAACTGGCTACATGCTGATTGAAGGTGGTAACAAAACCGCTGTTGAATTTATGAGCGGCACAACGCCCATCCCGCGCGATAAGCCCGACCTTGCGGGACCACACGCATTGGCTGCCGAGTATCTCGGTATGCAAATGGTATATTTGGAGGCAGGTAGTGGTGCTGTGCACTCCGTTCCAGAAGAGATGATCATCACAGTGAAAAATCAAATCAGCATCCCACTCATCGTTGGTGGAGGTATCCGCACACCAGAAATCGCCGCGAAAAAAGTAGAAGCAGGGGCGGACTTCATCGTCACAGGCAACGTTCTCGAAGAAAACGGATCCCTCGAACTGATGCGGGCATTCGCTAACGCCGTTCACGGCGAAGATGGATAACTCAAACAAACGTGCTTCCCAAGCACACCTACAGAAAAATAAAAGGACTCCATTATGTCTGAGGTTAAAGAAATACACATAAATGCAGAAATTAAAGAGTCTACTGAAACAGAAGGCTCTACCGATAACGATTCCGACGACGTTAGAGAAAAAACACTTGTCGAACGGATGCGAGAAATCGCGGAGACGGCACTCGATACGGTCAAATCGGAAGTGAAAAAGGAGATAGAAGAACGCATCGCGCCTGTTGAAGAAACGGCTACCAACCTCACCTCGGAAGTTAAAAAAGAAGTAGAGTTGATCGTCCAAAGGGTGCGCGAGCAATATGAGGCAGAACGCGAAGAGTTATTGCGCACAGAAATCGAAAAAGAGGTAGAAACTGCCGTACAGCAGGTCCATGAGGAATACAAGGCGGAACGCGATCGTCTGCTACGCACAGCCGCAGAAGCCGAGAATACTAAAAAACGCTTGCAGGCTGATTATCAACGGCAGCTCAAATTCGCAAATGAAGGAATTTTAGAAGGAATGATCCCGGTCTTGGATAGTATGGAAGCCGCGATCAAAAGCGTAGCAGAACAGGATGATACGAGCGATACTTCACCAACTTTTACGACCTTCAATGAAGGCGTTCACCTTGTCCATAAACAACTCTTAGATGCCCTCAAAATCCACGGACTGACCCCGATTGAAGCAGTCGGTGAAACATTCGATCCAAATCAGCATGAAGCCCTCCTTGTCACAGCATCGGACGATGTACCAGAAGGAAATATTATTGAGGAATTCCGGCGTGGTTATATGTTGCACACCCGTGTCCTGCGCGCCTCTCAAGTTGTCGTCTCACAAGGACCCGCCGAAGAAGAAGCATCAGACGACGTGTCGGATGATACGGATGCAACTGCGGACACTATTGAATAGACACAGAGGAAGGACAGTATATGACGCAAAAACGTGACTATTATGAGATCCTGAACGTCAATCGTGATGCCGATGCAGACGAAATAAAAAAGGCTTATCGCAAACTCGCCATACAATTTCATCCGGATAAAAACCCGGGCGATGAAGTCGCCGAAGATAAATTTAAAGAAGCCACAGAGGCTTATGAAGTCCTGCGAGATGCTGAGAAGCGGGGCCGTTACGATAGATTTGGGCACGCAGGACTCGAAGGTATGGGTGCCGACTTCGGAGGATTTGGTGTAAACATTGACGATCTCTTCGGTGAGGTTTTTGGCGATCTCTTCGGAGGGTTCAGCGGTGGTACACAGCGTACCCCCAAACGCGGACGCAGTCTACAATATAACCTCGATGTAACATTGGAAGACGTTATCCACGGCAAAGAAGTTACAATCCAAGTGCCACGAGTTGAATCGTGTCCCACATGTGAAGGCAGTGGCGCCAAAAGAGGAACGAGCCCTGTAACGTGTCCTCAATGTTACGGCAGGGGGCAAATTAGTCAATCACAAGGTTTTTTCACAATGTCGCGGACCTGTCCGAGATGTCGTGGTGCAGGCGAAATTATTCAAGAGGCCTGTCAATCCTGCGGCGGAAGAGGTGTCGTTCGGAACACGCGCGACATTAAGTTAAATATTGACAAAGGTGTCGATACAGGTTTCAAGTATCAACTACGAGACGAAGGCGAAGCGGGTGTAAACGGAGCACCTCCGGGTGATCTGTTTGTCGTTATCAATGTCGAACCGCACCGACGTTTCCAGCGCGATCGAAACGATCTTATCACATCAGCCAAAATCTCGTTCGTCCAAGCCACTCTCGGTGGGAAAATTGAAGTCGATTGTATTGATGGAAAGGAAGAATTGCATATCCCGCCGGGTACACAGTACGGGGCACAACTGCGTATCCCGAACAAAGGAGTTCCACATTACAGACGTTCCTACTCAGGGGATCTGGTCGTGAGAATGGAGATTGAGACACCCAGGCATCTCAATACAGAAGAGCGAAGCGCGTTAGAAGAATTTGCGAAACTGAGAGGCGAATCCCATCAGAGCGAACACGGTGGATTCTGGGATAAACTCCTCGGTAGACACGATGATGAGGAACCCGAATAAAGGCCACCGACCTGTTTCTTGAGAAAGTGCGGACGCATAAATGTGGTAAACATGGACTGGGCAAGAATCACGGTAACTACCTCTCAAGAGGCATCAGAAGCTGTCGCGAACCTCCTCTTTGAATTAAATGCAACCGGCGTTGAACTCAAGGATAACGAGGCATCCACAGTAGACCTCATCGCCCACTACCCTTTAGATGACAGGGTTGGCGCCCGGATGCAGAAACTCCGCGACTTCCTTGCAGAACTCCCAGCGTGGGGTATCCAACCACAACCCGCAACGATTGACTTAAAACATATCAAATCCGAGAAGTGGGCAGATGCATGGAAATCCGCCTTTCCACCGCGGCGTGTTGGCAGAAGGATTCTCATTGCACCAACGTGGCGTGATATTCCGCACGACAAAACGGAAATCTTGATTCAACTTGATCCGGGTTTGGCATTCGGGACAGGTTACCATCCAACCACACGACTCACCCTCGAATTATTGGAACGCACTGTCAAACCGCATCAGCGAGTTGCTGATATCGGGACGGGTTCAGGTATCTTAACAATTGCCGCTATTAAGTTAGGCGCGAAACACGTTGACGCGATTGAGATTGATCCGACCGCAATCTCCGTTGCAGCAACCAATTTTCAGGCAAACGATGTGGCATCGCAGGTGTGTTTATCTCAAGGTGATGGACTAAAAGGAATAGAGAACAGATACCATCTCATTATTGGGAATATCCTAACGAAGGCAATTCTTCCAATTATTCCGTTCTGCGCACAGCGACTCCACCCTGAAGGGATCGTCATTTTCTCTGGTATTTTGGAAACGGAACTTACACAAGTTCAGTCGGTTTTAGAAGCGCATCAATTTCGATGTCTTGAGTCCGTGAGCGAATCAGAAGATAACATTACTTGGGTAGGAATCAAAGCCACTCATCGCTCCAGTGCTATGCCGTAGTGCCGTTCATTTACCTTTTTTCGGCTCTTCCTTCGATAATCCGTGGCAGAGGTTACAGCTGCCCACATTAAGATGTGGCATTGTCGGTGATTTTTCATCGCCTCTTAAATGGCACTTCAGACACTCAACCGCTTCCTCTGAGCCACGATGCTCCTCAATATTAGAGCGTGCAGGTGCGGCATTGAAAAAGAGGATAACCATAACAATCGCAAAGATAAGACCAATAACGCTGACAATAACAAAAAGCGTTTTGGGGCTGGCTTGTTCCGTTGGCATATCGTTAAAACGAGACTCCTTATTCAAAAAATGGAAAGAGGGTTGGGATATTGTCTGCGGTGAGTGCGGAACCGTACTCGCATCCTTCAAATGCCTCAGCGTACGTGATCTGTGCTCCCGCTTCTTCGCCATAGCGTGCGATTAGCACATCCCGATGCCTTTCAGCAACATCTCGGAAACGATTTGACAAGCGTTCAGCGAGCCATACACGCCGTTCCGAGGCATCAGCAGGCACAGCGTCTAACGAACCGCCGTTGTAAGGAAGCCACTCGTAAAACTGCGATACGTGACAGTGGAGCATATCAATTTTCTGTTCAACAACAGCATCAATGCCAACAACGACATCCGGTGTGAAGGGGTAGGGCTTCATGAATCCATCGCTCAAATAAGCAATAACGGGATTTTTATCCAAATGTGGCGTGAGGGCACAGATATTCGGCACAGTAACCATGTATGCAGCGTCCTGAACCAAGGTTGATGTATACCGATGGTCAGGGTGATAATCGTTGGGTCGGTGGGTCATAATTAAATCTGGACGGAATTCACGGATAGCGCGGATAATCTTATACCGGTTTTCTAATGTCGGCATAAGTTCGCCATCGTGATTGTCCAACAATTCATATTCAATACCGACGATTTCAGCGGCGGCTTGTGCTTCTTCATTTCGCCGCTGTGCCAAAGGAGCACCCCCCATTTCGTGATGCCCGGCATCGCCGTTCGTAACAGAGATAAATTTGACGCGATGTCCCTGTTGCGTATACAAGGCAGCGACGCCTCCGGCTTTTATATCACAATCATCGGGATGTGCCCCGAAAACTAAGACATTTATCTGTTTTTTTGACATTTTTTACCACTTTTTAACTATTGATTCTGAACGTCAAGACCGTTAGCTTTGACGATCTTCGGTTAAGGAACATTCCTAAACTTAACCTAAAACCACTTTTTCAACAACGGAGAAAAAGTGTTCAGATAGGCCCATGATTAAAAATATGAAAAACTGGAAAGTTGAAGTCTACTATAAACCTGAAGTCCCCGATACTGTTGGACAGGGCATTCTTGAGGATATCACCGATCTTGGCATTAATGGTATTGATTCTGTGCGCACAGCCACCGTCTACTGGATCGAAGGCTCCCTTGATGCAGAAACTGTTGACCGAATCGGGACTGAACTCCTCGCTGACCCCATTACACAAGCTTACGCCTTCGGCACCGAAAATGATACCGAGACAGATTGGACGCTTGAAGTACAATTCAAACCCGGTGTCACGGATGCAGTCGGTGATAGCACCGTCAAGGGCATCACGGACTTAGGCATCGCGGGTGTTACTGCCGTTCGCACGGGACACAAATATTGGTTCACTGGCACTCTAAATGCGGAAACCCTTGAATCGATTGCACAGCGGTTGCTTATGAATGAGGTTATCCAAACATTCTCTTATCAAGCACCAAGACCCTGAACCGTCCCTCCTAACTCGCATACACCCGAATCACTGTGCCTAAATGGAACCGAACTAAAGCCGCAGTCGCAACTTGACGAAGTGTGAAACCGACGCCGGCTGTCGGACTCACGCGCTTCGGTCTCCCCAACGTAATATCCCGAAAACCGTGCTTCTGAAGTAATTTTGGCAAGGAACGGGCAGAGAAATAGTAGAGATGATCCTGCGGGTGGACATAGGGCCACTCCGCTTTCTGGAGGCGGCTCTGTAAACCCTCACCGTTCGGCACTTCAATGACAAGGGTCCCCGTCTGAGGCTTCAGAACCCGGCGTAACTCGCTGAGGAGTGGATTTAATTCCGGAATATGCTCCAATACATGGTAGAGCGTAATTGCGTCGAAATGCGCAGTCGGGAAATTCGCATCAAAGACCTCACCGCACTGCACATCTAATTGATATATCCCTTGTGCGAAAGTGATACCACTCTTGGAAGGGTCAACACCGTGTGATTCCCAACCCTGTTCGCGCGCGAGGTGGAGGAACGTCCCGATACCACATCCGACATCTAAGAGGCGTCCCTTATCCCGATGCTGTGTTTCCAACTCGGTCAGACGCTCTTGCATCTGCAACCATTCCATGCTGTCCGTATGGATACGTTCCACTTTATCCGGTGGATAGTAGGTCTCGATATACCCATCTTCGAGGGTTTCACGACTGATCCTCGGATTAACATAACGCAACTGACATCGCTTGCAAAGGACCACCGATAAGGTATCTTTACTGAAAAGTTCTTCTGTTTCATCCCGTTCACAAATTGGGCAGTTGATATGTTCTAAGGTATCCATCGTTTCACGAGTGATTAAAAATACGGAACTCCCTGTGCTTCGACATAAACTGCGTAGAGAGACTGGCTACCCATCATAAAGAGTCGATTCCTTTTCACACCCCCGAAGCAGAGGTTTGCACAAATTTCTGGGAGGTGAATCTGTCCGATACGTGTTCCGTCTGGTGCGAAAACATGCACGCCATCGTATCCATCGCCGACCCATCCTGCACTCGCCCACAGGTTTCCATCAACATCACACCGAATACCGTCAGCAATACCGGGCGATGTATCACAGAACACCTCTTGCTCGCCTAACCGCTCACCGTCTATCACATCATACACGAAGAGATGCCGCGGGGTTCCCTCTTTATGCGTAACCCCGGTATCCACGAGATAAAGTTTCTCATAATCGGGCGAAAAACAGATACCGTTCGGTTTTTCGAGTTCATCCGTCGCGACGGTCGCTTCTCCCGTATCAGGATTGAGACGATACACGCAGGTCGGCAATTCAAATTCGGCGACGTGTCCTTCATAGTTGAGCATAATCCCGTATCCGGGATCGGTAAACCAGACATGCCCATCAGGATGAACGGCGACATCGTTCGGTGCGTTGAGCGGTTTCCCGTCAAAGTTGTCCATCAGCACGGTAATCGTTCCATCGTATTCAGTTCGTGTGACGCGCCGTGCGCCGTGTTCGCAACTGATGAGTCTTCCCTGTCGATCACGGGTGTGTCCGTTGGTATAGTTCGACGGTTTCCGGTAGACGCTCACGTCGCCGGTGGATTCTTCCCATTTCAGAATCCGATTGTTCGGAATATCGCTCCAGAGCAGGTAACCACCATCGCCGAACCAAGCGGGTCCTTCCGCCCAGCGCGAGCCTGTCCACAACCGTTCGACGACAGAATTACCGATTGTATATTTCCCGAAACGGGGGTCTAATGCCTCAATCGCCGGATCTGGATAGCGGACAATTGAATCATCCCATTTTCTTTCTATACTCATGCCAATCTCCTTACAAATAGCACTGCAAACAGCAAAATACATTCGATTTCTACAAACAGTATACCACAAATTGTGAAGTTGCATACAGAAAATCTCAACCGAATGACCCTGCGAGAGGGAGTCTGCTTCCTTGACATCTGCTCGGAGTTACGCTATAATGCAAGTTATCAACACATCATGGGAGGAACTCATGGCAACTTCTGCAGCACACACACGCCTTACACCTGAGGAATACATCGCTTTTGAACGCAAGGCACTCCCAGACGCAAACATAATCAGACACGAGTACATAAACGGCGAGTTAATCGCGATGTCCGGTGCGAGTCGAGCACATAATTTGATTGCGGGTAATATCTTTGGCGAGCTCCGCGCCCAATTGAGAGGCAGTGGATGTGAAACCTATATGAGTGATATGCGCGTGAGTACGCCGCACACGGCATCCTATTTTTACCCCGATGTCGCTGTCGTTTGCGAAGAACCGCGCTTTGAAGATGATGTTTTTGACACGCTTCTCAACCCCATTATCTTGGTAGAGGTCCTCTCACCTTCAACCGAAGTTTATGATCGACGCGAAAAATTCGCACATTACCGACAACTTCGATCACTGCAGGAGTATGTCCTCGTCGCTCAAGGCAAGGTTCTAGTTGAACACTACCGCCGCCAAGAAAAACAGGGGACCCCACCCGTCACAGGGAAGGACTGGATTTTCACCGATTTCCAAGCACTTGAGGAGATTTTACCGCTCACTTCCATCCACTGCGAACTGCCCCTGCGGGACATCTATGAGCGCGTCTCATTCTCTGATTAAGGTCGAGACATCCGCGGATTACCTGATGTTACATGTTATCCATCAGAACTGAAGTTTCAGAGTAAGCATTTCAGAAACCGTCTATCAAAACCTTTCAAAATCCAGTCATCACCCACATTCGCACCCTTTTTCAAATCCACCTTTTTTCAGATTTTACTCTGAATACTCTGAAACTCGCCACATTTTCTTCTCCTTATGTCTGAGCGTTGTCTCTGTGATCGAGACCTTATTGCGTGCTGATAACTGAATACTTCTGAAACAAAAACCTTGAAAAAAACACTCAAATATGAGATAATGCATATTGGAATCAAAATACCATATAGGGCGAAACTTACAGGTTTCCCAGATTACAAAGCAAAGGAGAAAACACGCAAGATGCCACTGAACAGGAAAATACGTTACGGCATGGTAGGTGGTGGACCGGATGCATTTATCGGTGCTGTCCATCGTAAAGCCGCTGCACTCGACGGAGAAATCGACCTCGTTGCGGGTGCGTTCTCATCATCACCCGATAAATCCCGTCAGCAAGGTGCTGAACTCTTCCTTGACCCAAACCGGGTCTACGGGTCTTACAAGGAGATGGCAGAGAAAGAGAGCCAACTGCCAGAAGGTGAACGCATTGACTTCGTCTCAATCGTGACACCAAACCACGTCCATTTCGATGTCGCCAAAACCTTTATTGAAGCCGGGTTCCACGTCGTCTGTGATAAGCCGATGACAACAACGGTCGCCGATGCTGAAACGTTATGCAACCTCGTCAAAGAACACGATGTCGTTTTTGCACTCACACACAACTACACAGGCTACCCGATGGTGAAGCAGGCACGTGAACTCGTGAAAGCGGGAAAACTCGGAACACTTCGCAAAATCGTCGTCGAATACCCGCAAGGCTGGCTTGCCACATTTTTAGAGGACGAAGGCGCGAAACAAGCCGTTTGGCGTACCGATCCGAATCAAGCGGGTGCATCCTCATGTATTGGGGACATCGGTTCCCACGCAGAGAACTTGGCACACTACATCACCGGGCTCGACATCGAAGAAATTTGTGCCGATATGACCACTTTTGTAGAGGGACGCCTGTTAGAAGACGATGGCAACCTACTCGTACACTATGAAAACGGAGTCCGCGGTGTGTTATATGCGTCACAAATCTCGGTAGGTGAAGAGAACAATCTGCGTATCCGGGTCTATGGTACCGACGCGTCGCTGGAATGGCATCAGGAGAATCCGAACTATCTCTACGTTCGCTTTCCCGACGGTCCCGAACAGGTCTACAAACGCGGCAACGACTATTTATCCGAGGTCGTTCAACACAACTCTCGGATACCTTTCGGACACCCGGAAGCCTTTATTGAAGCATTCGCAAATATCTATGTAAACGCCGCACGGACGATGGCAGCGAAAATCGCAAATGAAGCTCCAACTGAATTTGACACAGATTTTCCGACCGTTCAAGATGGTGCTCGTGGGGTACATTTCATCAATGCCGCTGTAGACAGTGGGAAACAACGCGCCTGGATTGACGCGAGTTATACGCCGCCAGCTTAGTTTCTTTTATATCAAAAACTTAGGACTTTTAGCACGCGTAAGCGCGACCAACGGGAGTGCTGGATATACGGATAGGATCGCTTTTGAAACAGCATTCCTGACCGAACCGCAAGGAACATTAGAAAAAGGAGACATACTATGGCAAGACCTGTAACACTCTTTACAGGCCAATGGGCAGACTTAACATTAGAGGAATTAGCAGAAAAGGCGAGTGGATGGGGCTATGATGGCTTAGAACTCGCCTGTTGGGGCGACCATTTTGAGGTTGACAAGGCACTCGCAGACGATAGTTACTGCCAAGGCAGACACGATCTACTTGCAAAATATGGACTCAAAGTTTGGTCAATCAGTAATCACCTTGTCGGACAAGCAGTCTGCGATAATATTGACAGCCGACACCAAGGGATTGTGTCTGAAGCGATCTGGGGCGACGGAGATCCCGCAGGCGTTCAGGAACGTGCCGCCGAAGAGATGAAAAATACAGCGCGCGCAGCCGCAAAGCTCGGCGTAAGCGTCGTCAACGGTTTCACCGGTAGTTCGATATGGCATCTTCTGTACTCTTTCCCGCCGAATGATCCAGAACAAATCGATGCCGGTTTTGAAGATTTCGCCAATCGTTGGAACCCGATTTTTGATGTTTTCGACGAAGTTGGCGTTAAATTTGGACTTGAAGTCCACCCCACCGAAATTGCCTTTGACATCGTCACTGCAGAACGGGCAATCGAAGCGGTCAACGGCAGAGAAGCGTTCGGATTTAACTACGACCCAAGCCATCTCGGTTATCAAGGCGTTGACTATGTAGCGTTCCTTGAACGATTGAGTGATCGGATCTATCACGTCCACATGAAGGATGTCTGGTGGGCAGATACACCGAGGCTGTCTGGCGTGTTTGGCGGACACCTTAACTTCGGCGACGCCCGGAGAAATTGGGACTTCCGTTCCATCGGTCGTGGTAACGTTAACTTTGAAGAAATTATCCGTGCGCTCAACCACATGGAATATGACGGTCCGCTCTCCATTGAGTGGGAAGACAGCGGTATGGACAGAGAACACGGCGCACGCGAATCGTGTGCGGCTGTCAAGGGTTACGATTTTGAACCCTCTGCTGTTGCTTTTGACGCAGCGTTTGAAGAATAATACCATTTCGAAAAATAAATATCGCATTGCTGAGTTTCTGAAAGGATACACGGTGGCACAAACTAACAGTTTATGCTACAGGTTCCCATTGAAAGGTATTCAATTAGAAATGGTATAAGAAGTTCAATGATTGGTTTGGCGGGGCATCATCCCCGCCGACCCATCGCACTAAAAACGTGGTCTGAAATGGAAGGGTTTTGCTTGGGGTTTTTGATAGGGTGTTTCTGCGTATTTCTTCAGAGCTACAATAATGAACGTGATACCCTCAATCACGCTAACCGAACCGCAAGGACACTTAAAAATGGCGAAAGGAACAGTTCATCCTCCCGAATCTCGATCCTTCATCGATCAACGCACCGGAACACAGATCCGGCAGGTGACAACAGCATCGGCGTTGCACCACCATCCATTCTTCATCATACCTGCGTATGACGATGCGATGCAGCGGTTGATATTTGTCTCATACCGAACAGGGACACCCCAGCTATTCGCAGAAGAACGCAGCACGGGTGAACTTCGCCAATTAACAGATAGACCCGACCTCTCGGAGTGGTCGGTGCATCCCTCGCGCGATGGAAAATCGGTTTACTTTACAGCAGGTACAAGCGGATGGAAAGTAGATTTGGAGACGCTTGAGGAGCGTGAACTCGTCAATTTCGCCGCAACAGCGATGCGGGATGAAGGGATGGTCGCCGCCGCGATGGGCACAACCGCCTTGAGTCACGATAATCGATGGTGGGCTATCAGATTCAAGATCGGTAAGGAATCCGCACTCGCTATTATAGATACAGAGACTGCTGAACAGGATATAATCCTACGGAGAGACAGCATCGGGCACCTTCAATTCTGCCCTGATGACGCTAACTTGCTCTATTATGCGGGTCCGTTGACGGATCGAGTGTGGGTCATCCATCGCGACGGCAGCGGAAATCGTCGCCTCTATGCTCAGAACGTTGAAAAGAATGAATGGATCACACACGAAACATGGATCCCAAGGACGCGTGAACTCGCTTTCGTTGACTGGCCCCGCGGTGTGAGATGTGTCAACGTCGATACTGGGATAGACCGACAAGTTGCAACGTTTAACGCATGGCATGGCATTAGTAATCCTGCTGGCACCCTTATGGTAGCAGACACCAATTTCCCGGATATCGGTATCCAAATTTTTGATCCTCGCGATGGTATCGGTGAACCACGGACACTATGCTATCCCAACGCTTCATCTATTAGTGAGCATTGGAACGGACCGTTCCCGTATGCGGCAGGTCCAATTCAGGTTTACGCACCACAGCATACACATCCACACCCGTCTTTCAGTCCAGATGGTAAGCATGTTGTATTCACATCCGATCGGAGTGGATACGCCCAAATTTACGAAGCTACTCTCGGAGATACATAAAGATAAACAAACATAGGAAACTGCCTCCAGTTTCCCACATTGCAACGGAAAACATACAAGGGATTTGTAGCGATGCTTACAACATCATAAAAGGAGAAAAAAATGCCTATTGTCATACCTCGCCTCGTTGTTGAGGTGTTCCAACATACAAACTTCCGAGGCAGAATGGGATATGTTGTAGAGCCTGTTCCCTTTACGCGAGACATCGGATTTCAAGACAATATCTCTTCTGTTCGCGTCTATAAGGGTCCGAACTTCTCGTCAAATCCGAATTACAAAGTTATCCTTTACCAACATCGTCACTTCCGGGGTCAAAAGTTAGCACTTGGACCTGGATTTTACCCGAACTTGCACGATACTGCTTACAACTTCGCCGACAGAATTTCATCAATCAACTTTGGTTCCACACTGGAAGTGGTTGGGCCAGAATGGGGCACTATTCCGCTGATCGTGGACTGCTACGAGCACGTAGAATTTCGAGGCAGGAAAATCACCATCCTCCGCGATATCGCCAATCTACGGGACGCCCAAGGCGGAACTTGGTTCGAGGATCGAATTTCGTCAATCCGTATCTTCAAAGGACCAGATTTTCCACGTCACGGAGCAGAGGTTGTCTTTTATGAACACCCTGACTTTGAAGGCGCACCGCTACCCATCCGTATGGAACCGTCGGAATATAAAAAAGAATTGCCGAACCTCCATTTACTGCCTCAAAACTTCGGAGACTCTATCTCCGCTGTGAAGATCGAGGGGTGGGCATCTTCCGGTGAGTTCACAGAGATGGTATTTGAAGATGAGTTCATCGGGAACCGGATGCGTCCCGAATGGCGATGGGACGATCCGAAGGGCGGCGGCTCCTGGGCAGAACGCCAAGGCTACTTAGAAATGCGAACTGAACCCGGTCAAGATCTTTGGCACGGTCCAGATGGCAGAAGTGGTGATATGAGTGCACCACGTCTCCTCATGGAAGTCGCTGGAGACTTCGCCATTGAAACTCGCATGCGAATTTCACCACAACTGAAAGAACACGGTGGCTTATTAGTATGGAAAAATCCTAACCGATTCCTCAGACTTGAGAAGACCTCGGGACCACACGCCTTTAGAGGCGATGTCCGATTTGAACGCCATGTTGGACGCTCATTCAATCTACGTGGACGCAGCAGTGGACTCAGAAATGTCAGAGAACTCTTCCTGCGTATAGAACGTAGAGGGAATCAATTCTCCTCTTTCGCCAGTAATGATGGCATCGAATGGAAGAGTTGCGGACAAACCAATGTCGGCATGGGCAATTCGGTGCATGTTGGACTACACTCACTATGTCCTGGAAACATCCCACCAACCTTAACCCGTTTCGACTTCTTCCGAGTGTTCAAACGGAAGAGTGAGGTTGCCGAATATCGTCCCATCGTTTCTGAACAACAGGGTCGAATGTCTGATGAAGAACGTGAACGTCAAATCGCTGATCGACGAGAACGCGCCATGCGCGACATGTTTTAAGGGTTGTCAGTTGTCAGCACGGTGAATCAACGGTATGAAGCCCTTATGGGCTTCCCCGTCTGCGAAAAACCTTTCGGTCGTCGGTTAAGAGGTGTTTTTGCTTGGGTGTTTCCCCTCGTTTAACAATGCCCTCTTATAACCGATAACCGAGGACTGATAATCGACAACCAGTACAAGGAGGAAATTAACCATGCGTCTGAAAAACAGTGTTCATCCACAGAACAGACAATTCGTGAAACGCTCACAACTTTACATAGCAACCTTTCTCCTCCTCGCGTGCCTCTTATGGAACGCGCAACCCACCGGCGCGATTATCGGTGCGGTTGAAAATGGTTTAATCGCTTACTGGTCCTTCGACAAAGACACGGTAAAAATTAAATCGGAGGCAGTCGATATCTTGTCAGGACTCGCTGCCGTTGTTCATGGGGACCCCGAACTTGCTGCTGCCGGCGAGTGCAAAGTCGGCGAGTGCATCCTTTTTGACGGCAGTGTTGACCGCTTCCTCGTTGAAGATTCAAAACCACCGACAATTGATCGGGATTGGGAAGAGATTACCCTGGAATGTTGGGTCTATATCAACGCCTTGGACGACAGTTGGAATCGGATTATCTCACTCGACGATATGCCAACGAACAGCGCAGTGGCGAGCCTCTATTACGACGATGACGACAACCAGCACGGGTTCTTCGTCAGATCCGGCGGTAAATCAACGGTGGCAGCACAGGACAACGTACTGGAGGATATCCCACTTGAGGAGTGGTTACACCTTGCAGGCACCTACGATGGCGCGACGGTTCACTATTATGTGAACGGGAAACAGGAAAAGAAGTATGCCATGAAGGGCGGTAAGATTACCAAAGGCGGACTCCTCCTCGGCATCGGAGATCGATCGGACGGATGCGATTGCGATACAATCCAAGGATATATTGACGAATTTCGCATCTATGATCGCGTCTTGAGTGCGGCAGAAGTCCAGAACAACATGGACGCTACAGGGCTCGATGTCAGTCCCTCTGCAAGCAAACTGAGTGTTACATGGGGTCATATTAAAGCCAGACGAAGATAGATAACCAAAGCTTGTAAGTCCAAGCAACGCGCCGGGCTGGATATACGTTTAGGCATGTTTTTACTAAGCCTTCTTAAACGAACCGCAAGGAAAATTAAAAATATGGAAACGATCGGGATCGGTGTTATCGGGTGTGACGATATGGGTAGAAACCTCGCCACTACTGCACACACCGTTGAAGGCTTAGAAGTTGTTTACGTCAGCGACGAGCAAGAAGTGTTAGCAGAAAAGCTCGGCATAGATCTCCGGGCATTCTATACATCGAATTACCATGAATTGCTCGCCGATGACAGAGTTCAGGTGGTGTTAATCACTACGTCACCCGCTATGCAGAAGATCGCAGCTGACGCAGCAGAAGCTGGTAAATACAACTTTTACGGCATGGATCGAAACATTCCAGCAGAAGAAATTCGACACATGCTCATTGAACATCTGCTTTGAACATCTGCTTCCGCCAGCGATATTTTATTACCAATGGAGAGAAAAATAATGGAAACAATCGGGATTGGCGTTATCGGATGTGGTGGCATGGGCAGAAGCCTTGCCACCAGCGCACATGCTGTTGAGGGCATAGAGGTCATCTCCGTCAGTGATGTGCAAGAAGCACTGGCTGAAAAACTTGCGACAGACCTTAATGTGTCCTACACGTTAGACTACCACGAATTACTCGCCGACGATCGGATTCGTGCGGTCCTGATCGCGTCCCCGCCATTTATGCACGCACCAATGGCAGTCGATGCCGCGAACGCAGGCAAACACGTCTTTTCCGAAAAACCGATGGCACCTACGCTGGAGGCATGCGACGCGATGATTGCCGCCGCTGAGGAAAACGGGGTCAAACTGACGATCGGCTTGGTATGCCGCTATCACGGGACGCATTCCACCGTCCGAGATATTGTGCAGAGCGGGGAACTCGGTGCCCCCGCCTGTATGATGGTGCATCGCATCGGCGGACCGTGGAGCAGCGGATATAGTCACACCCCGTGGCGACTGGAACGTGCGAAGTCTGGTGGGACTCTCATGGAAATCAACGCCCATGAAATCGACTTTATGCGCTGGACCTGTGGGGATGTCAACTCCGTCTACGCCGCTGGCGGACAATACGGACCAGACAAGGCCGACTATCCAGATGTTGTGCTGGCTTCTTTGCAGTTCGCAAACGGAGCTGTCGGATTGCTCCATTCCAGTCATGTGTCTGCTGTTGGTGGCTATGGTGGACGTGTCGATTGTGAAGGGGGTTCCATCTATTTTCCACAGACTTGGGGAGCGGATGCGACTATTCAGATTAAACCTTTTGAGGGTGAAGGACGACAGATCAAAATCGCGGATATCAAAGTACCACCACCGGTTGAAGAAGAGATTCGCGTCTTCGTAGACGCGATCCGTAACGACACGCCACCACCCATCACAGGCTTAGACGGTCGCGCCGCCGTCGAAATCGCATTAGCCGCATACCAATCTGTTGAGACCGGACAGCCCGTGCCGTTACCTTTTTAATTTCTTGAATATGGGCGTTGTTCCACTTCGTTCCACAACGGTCTCCGTTTAAGTTGAGAACCCCTTTAGGTTATGAGAGGTTGCTCACTTTATTGGAAACCATTGCAGAATGTAATGGAGCAGTGCCCAGAGGAGATCATTTAAAAAATGAAAATTTCAGTCTGGGATGGTGGACTTTCTGATAGCTATCTCAAACAGGTTACACAACTCGGGGCGGACTGTATCGACTTTGGAGGTGGTAACGCCTTTCCCGGTGTTGATGAACAGGGGTACCCGGATTTGGACGAAGTTCTGAAAATCAAGAAACGGATCCGTTCCTGGGGACTCGACATCAACCGTGTAACGCTTCCGAATATCACAGAAAAGTTTATGCAGGGTCAGCCTGACGGCGAAAAGGAACTGGAAAACACGTGTCATGCGCTCCGAGTTTTCGCTGAAGCCGGTGTCCCTATTGCACGCCAACGCTTTTGGGGGGATACGTTTGACTATCTCATGACGCGCTATTCATCCGTACATCGGGGCGGCTATACCTCCCGTGGTGAAAGCCGTGCTGCAACCCAAAATCCACCACCTACACCTACGATGGAAGCCCTCAATGAATGGTGGAAACGTTTCACTGAAATCTACGGTGCCCTCGTTCCTATCGCCGATGAACACGACATAAAACTCGCCATCCATCCATCGGATGTACCGAATCCGGACACACCGCTCGGCAGTCTCGGTTTCCACCGTGTCACTGATACCTTCCCGAGCAGAAATGTCGGTTACCTTTACTGTTGTGGCACTCGGGCGGAAGCCGGCGGCAGTGCGATTGTCCTTGACGAAATCAACAACTACGGACGTAAGGGACGTATCTTCATGGTTCATCTACGGAACGTCCGTGGTAGCCTCGCAACAGCAGGAGCGTTCGAGGAAGTCCTGCTCGACGATGGCGACATGAACGCTTTCAAAATTGTCCGTGAACTCCAAAAAGTCGGATTTGACGGATGCATCAACGCCGATCACATCCCGAAATTAGAAGGCGATGTTGGGCTGGCTTACTCTGTTGGTTATATCAAGGCACTGTTCGCGGCGTTAGCGGCATAACTCTAATGTGCATGTGTACACCTTAGACCCCTTAACCCCTCAAAATCAGGAGAAGTGGGATGCCATTCTGCGGCAATGTCCAGAGACGACTGCCTTTCAAAGTCTCGCGTGGCGCGATGCATTGGCGAGTGCGTTTAGGACGGGTTGGGGAACCCAACCGCTACGTCCAACTTACCTGCTCATCAAAGAAGATAAATCAGTGGTCGGTGGGCTGCCTGCCTTCATTTTTCAACCGATACCGGGCATCCGTCTGTGGCACTCAATGCCGTGGAATCTGTTTGGGGGTATACACCTTATCGAATCGGTGGAAATAGATTCTGAAACACTGATAAGGCACATCGAAGCCGAAGCGACAGCAAAGGGATGGTGTGAAATCCGTTGGACATTGGCACCGAATCGCACCGCAACGGACAACGATCTTTTTGCTGAAATGGGCTACGCACGGACAGACCACTTCACACATCTTTTAAAGACGAACGGAGATGTTGAATCCCTCTGGCACGCCTATAACAAACGGGTGCGAGGTGCGGTCAGGAAAGCAGAGAAATCGGGTGTGACGGTCACGGATACAAACAGCCAAGAGGCGTTATCGACCTTTTACGATATGTATCTCATGACAGTCAAACGGTTAGGTGGCACTCCGAAACCGCAGGCACTCATGCAGACACTCATGGAGCGAAAAATCGCCAAACTCGCTATCGCTACATATCAAGACACGATTATCGCAGGATTGCTCTATCTACGCTTCAATAAGACGGTAACGTTATGGTGTGAAGCATCTGTGCCAGCGTTCCTGAAATACCGTCCGAACAACGCCATTTTCCACCATATTATCACACGCGCATGTCATGAACAATACGAATGGGTGGATTTCGGGGCATCGCCACCAGAAAACACAGGGTTAATTGCACATAAGGAACAGTATCGCGCCGTGCGGACAAACTTCGCCAGTTACACAAAAGTCATTTCGCCACTGAAAAGGGCGTTGTGGACAAGAAGCGAAGGCGTACTGCGTCAAATTTACACATGGATGCAATCTTTTTGAAATGTCGTTCGTAGTAGCGCAATAGCGCAAGTCGCGTGTGGACTTGCGGGACAATGCGCATTGTTCGCCTGTGGACGTGCGATGAATCGCACGACTACGAACCTACCTTCAGATTCAAAGTGAACAGATTTACGCAGCAAGTAGATTTGGGATTAAGAATTTCGGTTGATTTCGCTTAGCTCGGTTTCAACAATTCCCAAAAATAAACGCATTTCTCCCGAATAAACTCCCAAGCCTGCCATACGTTAAATGTCGAGATTTAATTATAATGTAATCCATTCATAAATTCAATAAAAAGAGGCAGACGCTAAACGCATCAGCCCCCTTTTACCGTATTTTACTATATTGTGCGAGTGTCATAGTAACCCAGTTGAGAAAAAGAAACATACAAATGATGATAAATGAGAATATTAAAGTGATAATAAATACCCACATCATTTGTTTTAGAATTCGCTTAAACGCTACAAATCCAATCGTTACAAAGTTTTTCCACTGAAACGCCATTCTATATCTCCTTTGATATTAGCGTTTCAAATCCGCCCACTTTGTAGTTATGATGATTGTAGGTTTTGACGGCGCGGCGGGGAAGTTTTCTAATCCTACGAAAGGCACACTTTCTGACATGTAATTGCCTTTAATATCTAATGCCGTGAATCCCAAGCTGGTTGCAACAATTAATTCATCTAATAAATCACGTTTCACCAAGAATTTGACATTCTGAATAAACGGAAATTCATCATCGCCATCATGTGTGAATGTTTGCCGACCTAAAAGCCACCATTTCAACTCATTTTCCAATTGCACTTGGTGTAATGGATTTTGGCTCATGATACTCGTACTGAATTCTACAAACCTTACATCGTCTATATCCACAAATTTATAAGCAGGTCTCTCTTTAAATCGTGGCGGATAATCAATAAACACATCATCATTGAAATAGTAGTGTTTATCAAACCAACGACACTCAAGTTTATCAAAAAAGAGGTGTACACCTAAAGTTTGTAAATGAGTAGGGGGGTTTTCATCGTGCATTACTAAGTTAGGAAGTGCCGTCGTAAGTGGCATTTTGTGATGGGGAAGTCCGAAAGCATGCCCTATTTCGTGAGCTATAAGGGCTAGCATTGTATCAACTGTGTATCCAAATTTTTTCAAACGCAATTGCGATATATCATCTCTCAGTATCCGATTCCCGACAATCATAGCCCCTCCACCAGTTCCCGTTTCATGATACCAACCCATGCCTGCCCATCCGAAGAACTGACCGCTTACTTTCATATTCTCTATAGCACCTACAAAAATAACGTTGACATTATTTACGTCTTTGAGGTGGTCTGGTAATTCGTCAAAGACTTTGTTTTTTGTATCCGTCTCATATTGCACTGCGGGACGTTGTGCATTAACAACATGAATTTTTACCTTGCCGTTATTATCTCTCTCTAACCTGAAAGTTTTAGGTCCAAATCCATGACGCACCATTTCATCTTGATAAAACTGTTGGACTTTCTCCATTTTGTCAGCAAGTCTTTCTTCAAGTGGGTCAGACCCAACAGGTTTGAAATATACAACTTTGACTTTGAAATTATCAGCGTCTGCTACTACGCTACAGAATGTTATCATAGAGATAACACATAAAATCAAGATTGAAAACTTAATCCAATCAGACTTAACACACATCTTTGAATCTCCATACGTTTATGGGGTGTATATCTAATCAGACAGTTTCAGACCTTATATCCTTGACAACGCTTTTCTAATCCTGTATACTTAAATAGAGAGAGGAGGACGCAATAAAACGCGCCCTCTCCGATAAAGATTAGGCGTTGTTCCGTAAGTTTTGAGGACTGCGAAACTGTCTAATTCTTATCAATAGGGTGGTATAGGGTGCAACCTATGCCACCATACTCGCAAAAATTGTAAAGGGTTTGTTGAAATTTGTCAAGCGAAAACGTTTTAACTTGACAAATAGATGAAAAAATGTTAGGGTTTCCTGAACGGGGTACTGTATCAGGGTAGAAAGTGATGAGATACTGAAACAAATGTAATTTTTCAACGTATAAATGGAAAATAACCAACAATTAGAACAACCAAAATTACTGGAAGAACTCACTAATAAATCACCGTTAGAAATAACTTCCAGAAAAATTTTGTGGAGAACATTGTGGACAACAATCATTTATTTCGTTACTGTATTAATAGATTTGTTCGTTCAAATCTCGAAAAACCCCGCGCCTATATTCGTCAATATAAATCAAATTATAATAGATACGAGCACAGCATTACCATTGTTTGTTCTAATCGCAGGAATATGGACAGAATTGGAGGATAGAAAGATGCTAACTGCTTTCAGATTACAAGAAGAATACAAAAAGGGTGAAGCCAGAGGCGAAGTCAGAGGTGAAGCCAGAGGCGAAGTCAGAGGTGAAGCACAAGTACTTGATGCGTTTCAAGAAGCCCAAAAGAACGGTATACCGTTAGAAAAAGTGTTGGAAACGTATGAATCCAAAAGCGGTAACAAAGACGATCAAAACGCTACCTCTAAAGTACCATAACAACACTACGAACCTACTCAGTAATTGAAGGAAGCCATTGGCTAGACAAGTCAGTGGCTTTCGTCTTTCCTAAACTCTCATAGATTCGTTGACAAACTTGCTAAATATGTCATCGTTTCTATAGTTGTATTTGTAGCATCCCTCCGCTACGTATAGCGGCGTATATGCCGTTGAGTATTGGTGATGCGACCCATACCAAGCACGTTTCAATAGAGACCAGAAGCCCTCTATCGTATTGGTGTGTTTATCTCCGTCAACATATTGCCCTTCTTTGTGATTCACGATAGCGTGTTTCATCTCTTTCCCTACGAGGTTATACGCTTTATATTCGTCTGTGATGAGTTCCGAGTCCTTGGTATTGACAGCAGAACGGATAAACTCAAGAATAGCGCGTCCATTTAGACCTTTCGCAACTTCTGCGACTACTTTCCCACCGCGCTCAACTGCCCCAATCACAGGCGTTTTCTTTGTGCCACGCCCACGTTTCGCAGGCTCTTTGTCTTTATATTTGCCATGCTTACGCGGTTTGCCGCCGATATAGGTTTCGTCTGCTTCAATAATACCCTGTAATAACGCCCCACCTTTTTTTGCCATTTCTGCACGAACGCGTGTCATCAAAAACCACGCAGTCTTTTGATTCAATTCTAAATCACGTGCTAACTGATGACTGGATAGACTCTTTTTCGCGTTGCCTATCAACGAAATAGCGAGAAACCATTTTTGTAAAGGTATCTTTGTGCCGTGAAAGACTGTGCCAGCGGTCACTTTGAATGATGCATCACAATCATGACACAACCAACGCCCGATACGTCCTTCTCCGCTTTCTTTCTTACGGATAACGTCTTCGCTATCACAATGCGGACAAGACGGACTATCACCCCATCTGATACTCTCAAGATGCGTGATACAACTCTTCTGATCAGGAAATCTCTCCATAACCGCTATAAGATTCATCAGACTACCTCCCCGTGGAAGCATTACAATAAAAAATCTCTGCGGATAATCCGCAAAGATTGTGTTTCGTGTCGTCTGATGATTAAATAGCAGAAAAAGTTAAGAATGGAAAACGCAATAACTTACGCGGTGATTACGCGTAATAATTTGGAAAAGATCCAGAAATGTAGTATAATATATAGCGAGTCGTTATTAATTTCTCACACCATGCATATGTCCGTTAGCCAACTGGTAAGGCACTTGATTTTGCAGATCAAACTATGTCGGTTCAATTCCGACACGGACCTTACGTGAGAATATTAATAACGACTCACTTTATATCGGGCCTCCAGGTGAAACATCACCCTCTTTAATATACCTACAAATATCCGAAAATATCAACAAAATATCGTCAAAACGTTTCAAACAAAACGCAGAAAATTCAACCGAAATCAACCGAATCGCTTAATCCCAAATCTACTTGCTGCGCAGATTTAAGAGTAAAAAAAATGGAAACGACTCGTAAACCCAATTTAATCTTTGTTTTCGGCGACCAGCATCGTCAATGTGACGTCGGATGCGCAGGAAATCCACAAGTCCAAACGCCTGCGATGGATCAACTCGCACAGGAAGGGATGTTCTTTCCCAATACCTTCACCAACGTCCCGATATGCGTGCCGGCGCGCGGATGTCTGATGACAGGCAAATATCCCTTGAATCACAAAGCTGTCTCCAATGATCTACCGCTCCCGCTAACAGAAACCGGCATTGCGGAAGTCTTCAAAGAAGCGGATTATGCCACGGGTTACATCGGGAAATGGCACCTCGGTGGCATGCCGAGAGACAAGTTTATCACACCTGAAATGCGGTTCGGCTTCGATCATTGGATCGGATGGAATTGCCACCATGACTATTTCAATGCCCCCTACGACGATTCCGACGGAAATCGATTCCAGATTGACGGCTATGAACCGGAATTTCAGACCGACAAAGCGATTGAATACTGCCGCGATCATGCCGCTGATCCCTTCTGCCTCTATATGAGTTGGGGACCGCCACACAATCCCTATGAACACGTCCCGGAACGCTACAAGGAGATGTATCCGCCAGAGGAAATTCAGTTACGCCCAAACGCCGTAGACACACCCGAAACACGGAAAGATATCTCCGGCTACTACGCACATATCACGGCTCTGGATGAAAATCTCGGACGTTTGATGGCTGCACTTGACGACATCGGTATCGCCGACGATACGATTCTCGTCTACACATCCGATCATGGCGATATGCTCGGTAGTCATGGACACGTCAGAAAAGAACGACCATGGGAAGAATCCGCCCGGATTCCCTTTATGATTCGCTGGCCCCAGAGAATTCCAGCAGGCGTTACACGGGACACCTTGCTAAGTCTCGTTGACTTTATGCCATCAATGCTGTCGCTGTGCGATCTACCGATCCCAGAGGGTGTGGAAGGCATCGACCTTTCAGAAGCAATGCTCGGTAACGCCATTGACGAGCCGCAGTCCGTTCTGCTTGAAGTTCCGTTGCACGGAAGTGAAGGTTTCAACTTCGGTATTCGCGAGTGGCGTGGTATTCGCACGCATCGCCACACGTATGCACGTCACTACGATGGAACGGGATGGCTGCTTTACGATAACGATAACGATCCGTATCAGATGAACAATCTCATTGACGACGCAGATTCGCAAGATCTCCGAGCAGCACTTGAAGCGGAACTCCAACGGTGGCTCACTCGCACCAACGATCCGTGTCTATCCGGTTTGGATCACATTCGGCAACTTGGGTTATCGGAATTGTGGAACATCAGCGAACAACGGTTCGGTGGAAGGAATCCACGCTGGGCTTAATTTCAATATATTATTAGACCTTGTGAAGCATCATAATACGTCTACACATCCTAAAATATCCATGTATTTTATGCTCTACCACAAAGATAATATAGGAGATATCACCTATGACTGATGAGGAAAAATTTCGATTTGACTTAACTGGATTCCTCGTACGTCCTGCGATCCTCGAACAGGAAGAAGTAGAGGCAATCGTTGATCAAATTGACCACATACATCACAACAAAGAATCTTTACCGCCAGAACACCGTGCCGTACCGGGCGGTCCCGCGAGCGTCTTGATTGATCATCCCAAAGTGCTGGAGGTCCTACACGAAATTATCGGACCCGAGGTCCGGTTAGAGCACTCCTACTCTGTCTGGCGCGAAAAAGGACAGAGGCACGGTGAACTCCACGGTGGTGGACCGCAACAAGGTGATCCGATCTTCGGGTATCGCGTCAATAACGAACGGATCCACGCTGGAATGGTGCGCGTCGTCTTTGAACTCACAGACATTTCTAAAAAGGATGGTGGGACGCACTTTATCGTTGGGAGTCACAAATCCAACTTCCCGATGCATCCTGACCACATGTCGTTAGAGGAAGGGGAGCGGAGCCCGTTTCTGATGACCTACGAATGTCCGGCTGGCAGTGCAATCTTCTTCACGGAAAACCTGTGTCACGCCGGTCCCGTGTGGCAACGGGAGACACCGCGTGTCGCAGTGCTAAACGCGTACGCGCATCTCGCAACACATTGGCACCGTCTACCGATTCCGCCTGAAGTTCTGTCTGCTTTACCGCGTGAAAAGCAGGCATATTTCCGTGAACCGTGGGTTGCGGATTTCCGTACACGCCCGGCAACGAGAAACACGATTGAACGGTTCCTTAACAACGACGAACCACCTGTTAATACCGATCACAAACCATGATTTAAGATTCAAGATGATAGTTGCATTCTATCGTCAAACGCGAGTGTCAAGCAAATTCTATACTTAAAAATATGAGAAAACGCGTCCTCATTATCGGTTGGGATTGTGCCGCGCCGGAACTCGTCTTTGAGGCATTCAAAGACGATATGCCCCATACACGTCGTTTGATGGAAGAAGGCATCTATGGCGAATTAGAAAGCACGATCCCACCGATCACCGTGCCAGCGTGGATGTGCATGATGACCAGCCGTGATCCGGGTGAACTCGGCATCTACGGCTTCCGCAACCGTAAGGACTATTCCTACGATGCACTCACCATCGCCAACTCAAACGCCATCAAAGTGCCGACCCTCTGGGATCTGCTGGGGCAGGTGCAAAAGAAATCGGTCGTCTTGGGAGTACCACTCACCTATCCAGCGAAACCGTTTCCGGGATGGATGGTTACCAGTTTCCTCACACCCAACCTCAATTCACAATGGACCTTCCCACGGCGGCTGACACGGGAAATCACACAGGCCGCAAGCGACTACATGATCGACATCCCTAATTTTCGGACCGATCGGCGCGCCGAACTGGAGCAACAACTTCTCAAAATGACTTCGGAACGTTTCAAACTCGCACGCTATCTGCTTGAAACAAAGGACTGGGACCTCTTTACGATGGTCGAAATGGGGTCAGATCGACTCCATCACGCTTTCTGGCGATTTTGGGATAAAACACACCGAGCGTATAAACCGAACTCGCTGTTCTCAGAGACGATGCGGAACTACTATCGTACCCTCGATGCCGAACTCGGAGAGACGTTAGCGTGTGTAGACGAAAACACCACAGTCATGGTCGTCTCCGATCACGGGGCAAAACGGATGGACGGGGGGATCTGTGTCAATGAATGGCTCCGAAAGCACGGTTACTTGACGCTCAAAACCGAACCGAGTGAAATTACACGATGGACACCGGATTTAGTGGATTGGGAAAAAACAAAGGTGTGGGGCGAAGGTGGGTATTACGGGCGGATTTTCATAAACGTTGAAGGTAGAGAACCTAACGGAATCGTTGGCACTCAAGATTATGAGAGCATCCGAGATGAATTGAAGACGCAACTCGAAGCGATTGTAGATGAGACGGGAGATAACATCGGCACACGCGTTTTCAAACCCGAAGAGGTCTATCGAGAATGCCGAAACATCGCGCCTGATCTCATCGTCTACTTCGGTAATCTTTTTTGGCGTTCCGTCGGAAGCGTCGGATACAACAGCATCTATACCTACGAGAACGATACTGGTCCCGATGACTGCAACCATGCGGAGATGGGAATGTTTATTCTCAAATCAGCGTCAAGCTCCGCTGTAGAAGCATCTTCCCGGTCACGACAAATAGGAAATGTGCCTGCCAAAAGCATATACGATATTGCCCCGACAGTTCTGAAAGAGTTCGGCATCAACATCCCAGAAGCCATGCAAGGACACCCGATTTTTTAATTATTCCTTGCCTTGTATTCAAGTGGTCACAGCGTTAACAATCGCCTCTGCGACAACTTCCGCCGCCAGGATGCCGACAGTATTCACACCGCTTCCCACGTGCGATCCTGTGGCGAGCGCGAAGAGCGTATCCCCATCGAACATCGTATGCGCCGGACGAATGGCGCGCGCCATCCCGTCGTGTGCCATCTCTGCCACTCGATGAACCTCTGCGGGGGAAAGTGTCGCATTTGTAGCCACCACACCGATCGTCGTATTGGTTCCCTGAACCAAATCTGCATCCAAGAGTCGTTCCGTGATGTCTACGAAAACTCCCTCTTCCTTTCCACCGGCGAGAGTCTCACCTGTCCTCGGATGCACAACATTCCCAAGGGCATTCACAATCACAATTGCCGCAACAATTAAACCTGAATCGAGACGCATACACGCCGAACCGATCCCCCCCAGAGAAGATACCACACCTTGTGCTTTACCGACAGTAGCACCTGTACCCGCGCCGATAGCACCCATTACTACGGGGTCGTCTGTAGCATTGAGGCATGCCTGATACCCCATCTCTCTATTAGGACGGACATTTGCGTCTCCATTCCCCAGATCAAAGATAACAGCCGCCGGAACAATCGGCACACGCACAGAACCTGCGGGAAAACCGACGTTCTGTTCTTCAAGATATTGGACGACCCCACCTGCCGCATCTAAACCGAAGGCACTTCCACCTGTCAGGAGGACAGCGTGTGCTTTTTGGACTAAACGTCCCGGACGGAGTGCTTCCGTCTCTCGCGTGCCTGGTGCCGCACCGCGTACATCAACGCCTGCCGTCGCTCCTGATGGACAGAGGATAACGGTACACCCTGTCCGAGCCTCCAAATTCGTGGCATGCCCCACGGTGATTCCGTCTATTGCTGTGAGTGTTCGATTCATTGCTTCCATAGTCTACACACTGTTTCAGGTTTCTTAAGATTACTATAGCGAATTCTGATGAAATCTGCAAGAAGAATGCTATAAAAACTATAATATAAAAAAATCATAGAGGTTGACTAAAAAAGGGGACACTGCTAAAATCAAATCATCCGTAATACCGAAACACATAGCAAGGGGGACATGAACATGGCAACCAAGTTGGCGCTCAATGGCGGTGAACCCATTGTCAAAGGGAGTTTAGGGAAAAGTTGGCCCATTTACGACGAAACCGAAGAAAACGCACTTTTAGAGACCTTGCGGAGCGGTGCGTGGAACCGACGCGAGAAGGTCGATGAAGTCGGTGAAAAGTTCGCGGCGTTTCAGGATGCAAAATACGGTATTCCACTCGCTAACGGCACCGTAGCGTTGCAATGCGCACTCAAGGCTGCGGGTATCACTGCGGGTGATGAAGTCATCGTTCCCGCTTTGACATTCGTAGCGACAGGAACATCGGCTGTGTGCGTCAATGCTGTACCGGTCATCGTTGACATCGACCCACTCACCTATAACATCGCCCCCGATGCGATCGAAAAAGCCATTACGGCTCGAACGCGAGCCATTATTCCAGTGCATAACGGTGGCTACCCTGCAGACATGGACGCGATCATGGAGATCGCTGACAGACGCAATCTCAAAGTGATTGAGGACTGCGCGCATGCCCACGGCTCACAATGGCGCGGGAAAGGGTTAGGTTCCATCGGGCATCTCGGTGCTTTCAGTTTCCAGATGGGAAAGACGCTCACCTGTGGCGAAGGCGGAATGGTGCTGACAAATGATGAAACACTCGCAGAAAAGGCAGGACACTTCGCGCAGTTGAATATGCGGATGACCAACTTCCAAGCGACACTTTTATTGAATCAATTGGAACGGTTTGAAGAGCAGGTAGAGACGCGCGAACGAAATATCGCATACCTCTCCAAAGGTATGGAAGCAATAGACGGTCTCCACCCGATTCCGCGCGATACGCGTGTCACGCGATGGTGTTTCTATTATTGGGATTTCCGGTTTGTATCTGATGAATTCGGTGGTGTTTCACGCGATCGGTTCTTAGAGGCACTCCGCGCAGAAGGTGTTCCGTGTGGTGTCGGGGCACATGGTGAACCCATTTACAACGAAGGTCCTTTCGGCAACCCCGAATTGTTTGATCGGCTCGGCTTGCCTCGCAAATACCTTGGGGATCAAGCGATTGACTACAGCACACTCAATTGCCCAAACGCAGAACAGGTCTACAGAGAAGAGGTTTGCAGCTTCAGTCATTCCATGTTTCTGGGGGATACAGATGATATGCAACAGATCTTAGACGCCTTCCAGAAGATTCGAGCGCACGCCAATGCCTTATAATTTATGATTTTCTGGCAGACATTTTCCAGATACCTAAGAACGCGAGGAGCGATAGATTTGGAAAAAGAAGGGGTGCAAATAATGGTGCCCCATAGAGGAATTTATCTATCTGTGTAACCCCCGGGGCTTGCAAATCTACCATCAGGTGGAAGAAGAATCCTGCAATACCAACGATGAAGTTAATTCCCAAAACAATGAGACAGAACTTAAAGAAAGCCGGTTGGTGAGGAAGAAAAAATAGCGTTGCCAAACATCCGACAGCAATAGCACTCGTAAACACGGGCAACCACTCAGCCGGGTTGAAAAATCCGTTTTGCGCGTGGTCAAAAACGGAGAGAATGAAATTTCCGCACCACCCGAACCCCGCCATTAACACGACCCATTGCGCCCATTCTAAATCCGTATCACGGATCATGCCGTTCATGATTAAAAGGAGCCCCACGCCAGTAAAAGCGAGCGGTGCCACAAATGGAGCTGTATAGACAAGATTCTTGAGAGTTAAATCAGAGAAGAATTGGTTTCCGAGGTGAAAAAACATGCCAGAAACGCCGATACAGATAGAACCGCACCCAACGCCGAACCGACACCAGCCTCTCCACCGCCCTTTCTGTCCGAAGAGTGTGAGCGTGAGCAGCACCGGGGCACCTAATGAAAAATAGAAGGGGATCCATTCAGCAGGATGTGCAAATGCGTTCACGGAGTGAGCTAAAAACACATCAAGTGCCAAAAACGCAAGGTTCACAATAATAAAATAGTCGAGTAGTCTGCCAGCCAACCCCTTACGGTTCCGTAGCGTGTTCTCTGAGTTCTCGGGCAATTTTTTTCAACTCCGTCATCTTTAACAAAATCTCATAATTTCCATGCCACTGAACAAAATCTGCACCTCCCATGAACGCGCCATGTTTTGCTGTCCGACCATAATAGTGCCACAGGTCGAAATAGAGAAATTCGATAGGCTCATCAAAAGGTGTTTCAGTCAGCAAGCCATCTTCACGAAGTGATTTCATTAGCATCACTGCTTCCGAAATTTTACGGTTGGTATCAACAACAACACTTTCAGCTTCCTGATAATAAATCTCTACCTGTGAACTGGCATGGCATTTTAAGCATGTCTCTTTCATCGCGTCTTGACCTTGTTGATAGGTTGGACGCTTTTCAGAGACAGCCGCAAACAACCAATATGAAAGTCGTTCGCTCGTATCGTGTGTCACATTCAAGCCGTCTAAGCCACTCAAATGGCATGTCACACATGTCGGCACTGTCATATCTGCTGTCGTGAGTGCTTTCGGTGGTGCTTTGAGATTCATCTCGGATTTTTGCGCATTGTAAAGGACACCATGCTTGGATTCATGGTAAATTTCAATTTGCGAATGGTCGGGTCCCATGTGGCACTGCCCACAAGTTTCCGGCTCCCGCGCCAGTGCAACCGAACTTGAATGCCGCGCGTGGCAGTCCGTACACGTCCCAATAGAACCATCCGGATTCGGTTTACCTATATCGTGGCATCCCAAACATCCGACGTTAGTAGCACTCTCACCCTCTGCAATCGCTAAAGGATTGGCGGGACGGTCTACTGCTCCCTTGTGATATTTTTCAGCAAAAGCAATTTGTTCGGCTGTGAAGTCCTTCGCACCTAATACTGCTGCCCAAGCAGGGGCGGCATGTCGACTTCGGAGGAACTGTGAATACTCGGTTGTGTGGCACTCACTACAATTTTTTGCTGTGAGCTGCTTCGCGATCGTAAAACTTCGATGCGCCTGTGTTTCCTGATTTTCCACAGCTTTGTGGCAATCCAAACAACTTACACCGTGCTTTGCATGCTCACTGCGTTCAAATTGGTGGACAACTGCAGATGTTTCACGGCGATGGCATTCTGCACACTTCCCTGTTGCTCGCACAAAATCAGCACTCGGCTGCTCTACTTCTATTGGGGGTCGTCTCGCGTTGAGAATTAGCACAACAGTAATTAGAACTACCCCCAGAAATACTGAAATGAAGATAGATTTAAATGACATCACGTGAGTATATTGACTCCTATTATGCATCTGCGTTCCAATGAGATACTTTACCCCCAATCACAATCAGAAACACACTATCTTTGTTAGCATGGACAGAGTGAAGAACATCGCCTGTAAAAGTGCCTCCTGTTCAAGTGTTATTTTAGTAGCACTTGTTGTATCCTATCCGTCATTCATTTTCTGCCCGATATAGAAGGCATAGAGTTTTGCGTTATGCAACTGGAATCTCAACCGAATTTCCTTGTCTCTCAAATTCGCTAAATCCTGATTCGGTTCCCATTTCACGCGACAATCTGTAACAGTCGAGCGAACCAGTTGACTACTGGCAAGTTGGTTCCCCGCCTTGTCCAGAATCGCTACGCGCATGGAACCGCTATCCAATACATCTGCTGTTATGCCAACTGATGTGCCATCAAAGGTTAAGGGTTGGGTTGTTATGACAGCCGGCATGTCAGCGTTGATAGGTTCATAGCCTGCCCAACCGTCCGGTCGAAGTGTTGCGAGTGCGAGGTAACCGTTACGCCAGTTAAAAAAGTAGCCGTCCCCGGCACCGTAATAGATGTGCACCTCATCATCAAGGAAAATCGGAGCAGAGGGGAAGATCGTTCCCCAATCGTAAGGAGTCGCTCCGTAACGTTCTGTGTCCGATGTGGTATGCCCGATAAATGGAATCCCCTCTTGTATGCGGTGCCACTGGACGGTGTCCGGACTCCACGCCAATTCAACATGCTGTCTGACATTAACATTGGAGTCTTCTGGATAAACCATCATTCCAAGCATCCCGATGTAAATCCCACACGTTGGAAACACTACCATATCATGCGCCTGTAGACGTGGATTGGGACCTTCAAGGATAGATTCATCTGGGGTCCAGTGTACAAAATCAGGAGACTCCGTCCGTGTTACGAGTCGAATATTCCGAGCATGCTGACGGGTAAAGCCGACGTATTTACCCAATGCCTCCGCCCAAAAAGCGTTTGGATGCGTGCCGTGTGCCTCAACCTGCGGAATTGGTAGAGATTCACTCCAGTGCAACCCGTCCGCAGAGAACGCCACTGTCATTTGTGGCTCCCCACAGAAGAACATCTTATAACGTCTTGTTGGATCGGTTTCACGCTCGTCCTTGAAAACGCCCGCGCCATTGACGCGGCGCATCAGAATGTTATTCCGTTTGTTGCCATCGAACGCAACGAGCCCAAGCTCAGGTTTCTCCCAGTGAATGCCGTCCATCGAGTAAGCATAGCAGAGACCCATCTCCCGTGTATTTGGCTTTACATCCATGTAATTACAGCAATCAGGGTGCCGTTTTTCGGGGGGCGTGTGCGTTACCCGTTCATCTATGATAAACGGATTGTACCAACATTTGTAGCGTTCGTCCTCCACATCGTAGATAACGTTGGCATAAACGTTGTCGAAACGGGGTTCCCACGGTTTATCTTCACCAAAAAGGGGGTTCTGTGGATGCTTGGTAATCTCGCCAAGGGTGAGTTTCGCGGCGATGGTCTCGTCAATGAGGCGATCATCCAAGACAAGGTGTCGGGTATTTTGGGACTTCGAAACAGGTGTGTGGGATTGAGACATTTTTATCGTAGATTTTAGAATTACTTATGCCTTGTGAGTAGTGAGTTTGTGGGATCCCCCCACCGGAGATCCCCTACAAATGGCTACATATTTCGATAACTCACCATCGTATCTCAACAGACTGGGATAGCAATCAACATCAAAGCGTGTTCTCCGTGCCGTTACTATTCATAGCCGCGTTTTACTTTCGCCCAAACCGTCGGGAGCTTGTCCGCCGGATCAACAGTGAATGCGCCAGAAATGTTTTGGTTAATCTCAGCTTCGGTCAGTGCTTTATCATACGCGCGGACGATCGCAAACGAACCATTAAACGTTCGACGGCGTTCATCAAAGGAATTTGCACCGATTGAAATGTCGTTTATCGGTAATTTCTTATCGAATTCAAAACCGGCTTGTTTGCTGACCTCTTTACCGTCTTGATACGCCACAACCGACTTGCCACTCGTGCCGACGACCGCTATCCAGGTCCAGACCCCTTCTTCAAGTTTCAGGTTAAGCGGTTGAACCCCTTGCTTAGCGCCCTTGGCATGGATAGAAGTATCCAAATTCTGACCCCCGGTTATCCAAAGCCGAATCCCCTGCTGACCTTCCCTTGGACTGTTCTGGAAACCGGCGAAATGGTGTTCTTCAACAAAAAAATCACCATTGCGTCTACAGAGGAATTCCAAGGTCCAGTCTTCGAAAAACAGTGGTGTGTTTTTTGCGGGTGGACCGCCAAAGGTTGAAAGGGACTCCGTGGTTGTGTAATACTTCGAATTCGGTTCATTGACACCGAGTGCCGGAATTTTAATTTCACCCTCTTCGAGTTTCATTGGTTTTTCTGTGGCAAGCAATTCACCGCCTTCAGTGCCGAGATTTTCCCATGCATCCGGGTGGGCAGGGTTGTCAGCGGCATTAAGATAGAGCACAGGATCCTCAACAACACTGGCAAAGGCAAGAGTGCTCGCCATTAACAAAAAAAGCAGGGCGGTGCAAATTGAAATAAAGGTTCTCATGTAAAGTTTCTCCCAAAGTAAAAGCTGTGTCCTAACAGCAATAGTTAGGGTTCGTAAGGTTAATAATTAATCCTATTATACCATACGAAAACCTGATTATCAAGAAAACCGTGGAAGCATGCTCTGTAAGCACATTTATTGTGTACGGGGTGCACAGTTCACAGGTAAAGCTACGGTAAGTCTAACAGAATAGCCACTGTCTGCGGCAACAAACACTCCGTCTCATTACAAGGCTGGTAGGTGAGTTTTAGAACTGCTTGGGTACTCTTCTTATGATTCGATTTAAGCCTTAGTTTTAGGGGAATCGTGAGATTACCTTCATAAACGTTCAAGTCCTCGTTACTAAATGCAAAGCGCGTCGATTTGCCTTTCGGATACGCGACATCGGCAAGTTCCAACGGGATATCAGCATCCACAGTAATAGTTGTCGGAATCAAATTGTCTTGACCCGCGGGATTCGCGTTAATGTGCCATCCCTCAGCAATGTTGAGTTGAAGCATCACAGCGTATATTCCTTTGTTCTCTGCCTTAACTTCAGCGGTCGCGCTTACGATTGATGGTGTTGCCGGACCGATCGCTTCTTCCGCGGTTAGATAACGGTTCAGGGCAAAATGCATGTACATGAACGACGAGGGGCTTTGGGACATGGATTGCGCGAAAATTTGCAAGGTTTCTTCAGCGTAACGCCGATAATCCGCCCCAAACGCCAAGAGATTGGCGACAGCGACAGCATTGCCAGACGGAACAGCAGAGTCATAAGGTTTTTTCGTTCGCACAATAAGGTGTTTCGCATCCGCCTTCGTGTAATAGAAACCCCCATTTTTGTCATCCCAAAAAAGTTGAATCATCGCATCGTTCAGTCTTTTCGCTGAATTCAACCACTTCTCATCACGCGTAGCCTGATACAATCCCAGCAGTCCTCGGACAAAAAAGGCATAGTCATCAAGATATACATCCTGTTTTACAACACCTGCGGTATAGGTATGGCACAATTCACCATCCGGTTTTTTCAGGGTGTCAAGAATAAACTCGGTAGCTTTCGATGCCGCGAGAAGATACCGTTCCTTCCCAAGTACCTGATAGCCGTAGGCGAGCGCGTCTATCATCAGCCCGTTCCAATTGACAATGATCTTTGTGTCCAGCAAGGGGTATTCGCGATCAAAGCGCGCCTCTAAGAGTCTCTCTCGATCAGATTTTACCTCCTTCAGTGCCTCCTCTGCTGTTGCTCCGTTAGGAACATAGAGCACATTTTTCCCCTCAAAATTAGGTCCCTTATCGACACCGTAAACATCAGCGAAACGTGCCGCACGCTTCTCACCGAGAATTTTCTGAATCTCATCGGCTGTCCAGACGTAATACTTTCCCTCTTCGGCATCCGTCTCAGCGTCTAAAGCCGCGTAAAATCCACCTTCTGGTGCCGTCATCTCTCGGAAGACGAAACTGAATATCTCTTCAGCAATACGCCGATAGCGAGGTTCCTGTGTTAACTGATGTGCTTGGAGATAAACTTTTGCCAATTGTGCGTTGTCGTAAAGCATCTTCTCAAAATGCGGAACGAGCCACTTCTCATCAACAGCGTACCGGTGAAAACCGCCACCTATCTGATCATACATCCCACCGTAAGCCATCCTATCCAGCGTATATGTCACCATCTTCAAAAGTGATTCATCAGCGGCGCGTTCGTATTCGCTCAGCAAAAATTCGAGATTGGCAGGACTCGGGAATTTCGGTGCGCCACCAAATCCGCCGTCGGCGGGACTATACGTCGTACGGAGATAGTCCAATGCCGCAGTCGTAAGAGATCTATCCAGTGGTGTGGCAGTGAGTGCCCTGAATCCTCGACTTGTTGCCAGTTCAATAGTGTCTGAAACCTGGTTTGCGGATTCAATCACCTCTGTCTCTCGCGTTACCCATGCTTCATGAACCGCATCAAGGATCGTTGGAAATCCTGGTCTACCGGGTACATCTGTTGGTGGGAAATAGGTGCCAGCATAAAACGGCTTTAAATCAGGGGTGAGGAAAACAGAGTTGGGCCATCCTCCGCGCTGTATCAACAACTGCGTCGCTGTCATATAGATTTCATCGAGATCCGGACGTTCTTCTCTATCAATCTTGATATTAATAAAATCTTTGTTCATCAGTGCGGCAATTTCTGGGTTGGAGAAGACCTCCCGCTCCATGACGTGGCACCAGTAGCATGTGGAATATCCGACAGAGAGGAAAATTAACTTGTTTTCCTTCTTCGCACGTTCTAATGCTTCATCGCCCCAGGGGTACCACTCTACGGGGTTATGGGCGTGAAGCAACAGGTAAGGACTCGTTTCATGGATAAGTCGATTCGTCCACTTCCATGAGCCATCTGGGTTTTTGAGTGCGGCTTCATCGGCACTTGCAATCCACGCAAGATTGAGCAGGAGAATACTCCCTATAAATATTTTCCAACTGATTCGCTGAATGCTTATTGTAACCCGAAGCATTTAATTTTCCTATTAACCCGCTGCTGCGCCTTTTCGACAAGCAGGTTTCTGCGGTGATCGGTTGAATTCTTGACACGTTAAGAGGTAATCATCAACAGATTCTTCAAAAACTACCCGTATCTCCGCGAGAGAGTCCCCGTGAAAGCTGACTATATCGCGGATACCTATAAGATCTCCGACGAAACATCCATCTTCCTCGCTATAGACAATTTGAGCAGTGTATTCTTTATATGTCATTGTGATATGGTCTGTAATGTTCTTTGATGCCGTTTGTTCACAGAGTAACCCGAACACTTGAAGCAGTCGATTCTTTTTCATGGGTGGATCTGTTCAAAATTGCAGACTCGCCCCCCTACATATATAGAGTACCACAAAAAATGATATTTGTCAGATCTATTTTTAACGGAATAGAGGCGGATTCAAGAAAACGACTCTTAATTCAGATACCGATCCACGGCTATTGCACAAGTGCCTGCTGTGCTACTGTGCGTCCGCGTTCCGTCAACGTCAACTGTGTCTCCTTTTGAGAGACACAACGGTTGTTCAGGGCGTATTTTACGACTTGGGTTGCGAAAGCAGGATCCCAACGGAGATGCTCATGGAGGTGTGCTATCTCTGATTCTGCCTCAGCTTCGGGAAGTCCCTCGTGATTAAAGAGGTGAATCACTAACATTGTTTGGGCAAACTCCCATTTTTGGCGTGTGCGTCTACGAGCAATAGCAATAAGTCCACGGTTCGGAACAACGAAAAAAACCAGACCGAACACGAGAAGCGTCATCGTCGCCATCGCTCCAGCAATAGAAACATCAAAGAGATATGCGAACCAGTATCCACTTATAGCGTTCATGCTCCCAATCACCGCGCTCAGCGTGAGCATTAGTGAAAGTCTGTTTGTGATAAGATACGCCGTAGCAGGTGGTCCCGCGATGAGAGCAACAACTAATATCGAACCAACAGCATCAAATGCCCCAACTGTTGTAAAGGATACAAGCGTCATCAACCCGTAGTGAATCAAGGTAGGTGCGAACCCCAGTGTAGCAGCTAAGCTGGCATCAAAGGTTGCCAACTTCAATTCTTTGTAAAAGAGGAGAATAAAGGCGAGGTTTAACAGAAAAATTGTTCCCATCACATACAGAGAAACGGGACCCAGATCGTATCCGAGGACATCTAACCGGTTGAGCGGGGCGTAAGCGAGTTCGCCGAGGAGGACAGCATCCATATCCAAGTGAACGTTGCCTGCAAATCTGGAGATTAGAATCACCCCGATGCTGAAAAGGGCAGGGAACGTCAATCCAATCGCGGCATCCTCTTTCACGAGCTTCGTCCGCTGTAGCAATTCAACGAAAACAACAGTGAGCACACCGGTTCCTGCAGCAGCAAGAATCAAGAGCGGCGAGGACAGACTCTCTGTAAGGAAAAAGGCGAGAACGATGCCGGGGAGAATGGCGTGACTAATCGCATCGCTCATCAAGGTCATGCGTCGCAGTACTAAGAACACGCCTGGCAAAGCACACGCTACCGCTGTGACAATCGCAATGAGTTGGATATCAAGATGGTCTTGTATCACTATTTTAATTTTCCTTAATGAGACGACGGCGTGTGTCGCCTACTGCTCCTCACTCTGGAAAAGTTGTCCCCCGGGCATCTTGAGGTTCCGTTTGTTTCGTTGGTGCCGCAGCCAGTCCCATAACAGTCCACGATTCGGGGCAAAAGCGATTGAGAACCCTACCACAACCGTTGCACAGAGCACAATCGTTGGACCGGTCGGGATGCGTGAAGCAGAACTGCTGATAATCGTTCCACTCACACCTGCGAGTGCCCCAAAGCCTGCGGCGAGCAACATCATCACACTCAACTTATCTGTCCACTGTCGCGCGGCGACCGCAGGCGCGACCAACATCGCACTCATTAGGACAGCACCGACAGCTTGCAGACCGAGCACGATTGCTATCACAAGGAGACACGTCAACAGAATGTCAAGGGCTCGGATCGGGAACCCAAGCGATGCGGCGAAACCTTCATCGAAAACCAGCAACTTCAACTCTTTCCAAAACACGAGCATGATGACGATTGCAATGCCCCCGAGTATACCTATGGTTAAGACGTCGCTCTTCAGGATCGTAGCGGCTTGTCCGAAGAGGAACGTATCTAATCCGGCTTGGTTCGCGTTGCCTGTGCGTTGAATCAGTGTATGGAGCACTAAACCGAATCCGAAAAAGGTAGAGAGCACGATCCCCAGCGCGCTATCGTATTTGATACGCGTCAGTCTGACAACACTCAAAATAAGCAGCGTGCCGAGCCAGCCAGCGATTGCCGCACCGAGGACAAGAATCAGAGGTGTTTTGCTTCCCGTTAGCAGAAATGCGATGGCAATGCCGGGCAAAGCGGCATGTGAGATCGCGTCCCCGAGGAGACTCTGCCGGCGCAAAACAGCATAAGCACCAAGTGACCCGCTTACAGCACCAAGTAATGCGGCACCGACAGCGACAATCATGAGCGTATAATCAAAATAGGTAAGAATATTCAAATTGTTGACCGAGATTATTGTGATTTGTGTGATTTACCATGATGATGAAATCTCCGATAATCATGGTGAATGATAAAAATCATAGTTCAGACTTTAACTGAAAACCGACTGCTGAAGGTTTACTGCGCAGCAGGCGAACCGATAACTATTTCGTCATAAACGCGACGCGACCGCCGTAAGTTGTACGCAAATTTTCAGGTGTGAACGTTTCGTCAACGGGTCCGCTCGCAATCCGACGAATGTTCAAGAGCATTACCCAATCGAAATAGTCCGTTACTGTTTGCAAATCGTGATGCACTACGACAACCGTTTTTCCCCTTTCCCGGAGTTCCTGCAGTAGGGTTACGATTGCGCGTTCTGTGGTGGCATCAACGCCTTGAAAAGGCTCATCCATCAAATATACTGTCGCATCTTGAACAAGCGCACGGGCAAGGAACACACGCTGTTGTTGCCCGCCGGAGAGTTGACTAATCTGTCGAGTGGTATATGCCTCCATACCCACCTTCTCCAAGGCGTGCATGGCGAGTTCCCGCTCCTGCTTCCCAGGTCGTCGCACCCATCCGAGTGCGCCGTAGCGCCCCATCATGACGACATCTAAGACGCTTGTTGGAAAATCCCAGTCAACGGTACCTCGTTGTGGGACATAACCGACAATCCGACGTTGTGCTTCATAAGGCTTGTCGTAAATCAGGACGTTGCCTGCTGCGGGGCGTACCAACCCCAAAATCGCCTTAATCAACGTCGTTTTGCCTGCACCATTGGGACCAACGATCGACAGAAGCACGCCCGGTGGTACATCCAAATCGACATCCCACAAGACGGGTTGATCTTGATAAGCAACCGTTAGATCGGTTACTTCAATGGCTTTCGTTTCAGACGCTTGCATGTAATTTTAATTATTCCTTGCGGTTAAACGATGTGAGTTTGAACCTTGACGCCCCGTTCTGAAACCCGCTCTCCATTTCATTACGAGCTACGGACTTTGTTCCATTACCTTAATGTTCCATCATAGAACTGGCGGATGCCCCTCCAATAAGTGCTGCCACAATCGTATCAATGTTATGACGAACCATACCGATATAGGTGCCTTCAGGTGTTCCTTCGTTTCCCATAGCATCGGAGAAAAGTTCGCCACCAATTTTCACATCAAACCCTTTTGACTTCACAGCGGCTTTCACTGCTTCCAGACTCCTCGTAGAGACGGAGGATTCCACAAAAATGGCAGGAATGCGCCGCTCAGCTATAAAAGTTGCCAACTCCTGCACATCAGCAATACCTGCCTCTGTTACGGTGCTAATGCCCTGTAACCCACGCACCTCAAATCCATAAGCCTTCCCGAAGTAGTTAAAAGCATCATGTGCCGTTACGAGTATCCGTTGTTCAGATAGCACGCGTTCTGCTTGTGCCTTCACGTATTCATGCAGTTCCGCGAGTTTTGCGAGGTAGCGTTCAGCATTCGTCCAGTACGTTAACGTATTGTCCGAATCGAATTCACTCAGTGTATCGCGAACCGTTCCTACGGCTTTCATCCAAAGCGTTACGTCAAACCACAAGTGCGGATCGTATTGCCCTTCAAATTCCGGCGGTGTCAGCAACAAGTTCTGATCTATAGCACCCGTTACGGCAACAGTCTTGGTGTTTCCCGACATTTTGGCAAGAACGTCTCCCATTTTTGACTCAAGGTGCAGTCCGTTATAGAAAATGAGTTGCGCCGAAGTTAACCGCTGCACATCACCCGCACTCGCCTTATAAAGGTGTGGATCCACCCCGGGTCCCATTAACCCTGTGACCTCAACACGCTCGCCACCAACATTCTTAACAATATCGGTAATCATACCGATCGTCGTGACAACGCGCAGTTTCCCCCCAGCGGGAGCATCAGGCTGTCCTTTCGGATCACACCCGACAAACACAAGTATGGAAACCATTACACATAATGAAATATAAACTTTCTGCATTTTTAATTCATCACTTTCTAATATTTAATTCCCAAAAAAGAAGCGTTCTAAGAACTCACCAACGAGGTAGCCCACCCCTGCGACCCCAAGTCCGACAACGAACATGTCAATACCACTCCGAAACAAACTGCGTCCCGTGAAAAGACTTCGGGCAGCACCGACAGCAAAGTGGGACATCATGGCAAGTGCGAACGAAATCCAAATGGCAACCAATCCCTCTGTCAAAAGGAAGGGGGCAACAGGAATGAACGCGCCAATAGCAGTCGCGATCCCCGTAATCCATCCCTCTTTAATCGGAGTTGTGTGCAACTCACCAATTTTAAGTTCAGCTTGGACTTTTTCGGCAAGTGCTCTTTCTGGGTCGCTCATCACTTCCTCGGCAAGCTTCTGTGCTTGTTCCTTCGGCATGCCTCGTGCGGTATAAATAAGCGCGAGTTCCTCCTGCTCAATATCAGGCATGAGATGAATTTCGTCTCTTTCGACCTGGATTTCATGCTCATAGACCTCTTGTTCACTTTTCGCGGCAAGGTAGCCGGAAGCCCCCATAGACAGCGAGTCCGCAACCGTCCCAATGATGCCAGTCACAAGAATCGTAGAAACATCGGACGTTGCTGCAATCACACCAGCGACTAAACCGAAGTTCGCCGTTAAGCCGTCGTTAAACCCATAAACAATGTTGCCGACCATACCGCCAGATTCGGTTTTGTGCCACGGTTCTTCACTCGTTCCAGTGAGTTCCTGCAAACTTTCTGTATGCATCGCAGATTCTCTGGCTAAAATGAGTGCTGTCTCCTTGGCGTCTGCTAATGTGCTGTTCCTATGGAGCGTTAGATAGTCTTTGACTTCACCAGCCTCCTCACCGAGCATCTGTGAGAGTGGAAACTCACTCCCGAAGCGGCGAGCATACCACGCCATCAACTTTGCTTTCAAGGTTGGTCGCTGCTTTTTGACCTTTACACCGTAGGTGGTAAGCATCTCTCGCCAACGTATGACATGTCGATTTTCCACCCCAGCGAGTCCACTTAATATGTCCTTTCGCTCCGGATCGGACTCAAGACCGGCGAAAACACTATAAAGGAAACTCGCGTCAACTTCATCTTGCAAATGACTTTTCCATATCTTGATCGTTTTACTATCCGGTCGATCCTGTTTTTGCTGTTCCATTTTTTTATGGTTGTCAGTTGTCAGTTATCAGTTGCCGGTTAAGAGATTTCCTGTACCCATTCATCCGTCCTTGGCGTCCCACGTTTGGGAAAATTGTCACCAAAACACCTCTTAACTGAAAACCGAGAACCGATAGCCGATACCTATTCCTCCACATCCTCGACAAAGACATGTTTCGCAACCTCACGCCCAATAACGACCTGCTGTCCAGCAATGTCAATCGTATAAGGACCTTCAAAGGGAGCAACCTCAATGACTCGGAACGCCGTGCCCGGGTAGAGATTGAAGCTGCCCAAATGCCGAAGCAGCGCCGAATCGGTGTCACTCACTTCAGCAACAACACAGGATTGTCCATTACGCAAATCCGTCATTGGAACGGATTCAGTTTTTGTTACAACGCCGTTTTTATCGGGTATCGGTGCGCCGTGTGGATCGGCAGTCGGGTAACCGAGAAACGCGTCCATTCGCGCCTCCACATCTTCCGAAATGACATGTTCCAATTTCTCGGCTTCATCGTGCACACCATCCCACGGAACACCGAGTGCCTTGAATAGATAAAGTTCCAACAAACGATGGTGCCGGATAATTTCGAGGGCGATCGCTTTTCCAGCATCCGTCAGCGTGACCCCCTGATACCGTTCGTGTTTCACCAGTTTCATCGTCTTTAATTTTTTAATCATCCCGGTGGCAGACGCGGGTTTCACATTGAGATATTCCGCCAAAATACCGGTCGAAACTTTACCGACCTTCTCTTGCAATTTATAGATCGACTTGAGGTAATCCTCAGCTGCCTGTGTAAGCATTGTTCTTTCCAGTCCGCAAAGGGAACTGACAACGCGCTTCGTTTTCCCATTGCGGTAAATAGATATATGGGGTTACACCCATCCAATTTTAGGCACTGTGTGCCAAGATTGTTAGAAACGTTGAGAAATTATTTTAGGCATACCTAAATTATATATTATGCAAAACAAAATGTCAAATTTTTAATTATTCCTTGCGGTTCGGTCAGGTGGGTTTGGATATTGACGTGCTTCTCCGTATATCCGCACTCCATTTCATTACGTGCTACGGTTCCATTTTTTAATTATTCCTTGCGGGTCGGTGAAGTGTAATAGAAGGAAAGATGTTGCTAAAAGTCATTGAAGACCTTCACGGGTTGTCCAGTCTCAATCGACTCCCACGCGGCTACACCGACAGCAATAGACTTCGCACCGTCAATGACATTCGGCGCGGGTTCTAAATCTTCTTCAAGACACTGCTGAAAATGGCGCATATACCGGATAACCGTCTGCCCGTGTCCGTAAACGCTTGTGTCTATTTCAGGAGGACAGATCACTTCAAAGGGTTCTCTGGTGGCCATTTTATCGAGCATCAACTTGACGTGTCCCTCTTTGTTGTCAGTAAAGTCCCCAATGACCGTCCCTTTACTTCCGAAAACGGAGATCTGCTGCATCGGCATCGGCGGATGGACGACATCGTAAAGCCCCATCGCTCTTGCAATTTGTCCGCTCTTAAACTTCAGGTTGAGAAAAAAATTGTTCTTTATAGGGTATTCGGGTGTGAGTAAGCCTTTCGTCCCGTAGGCGTGCACCTCATCCACATCGCCAAGGAGACAGCGCAATAGGTCAACAGGATGCACAATACCACCGAACATCAAATCTTGCGGTTCATGGAGTCGCCACGGCGTGAAATCGTAGACCTCCCGCATGTCGTGGACATAATAGGCATCTGCCAGCATAATGTCGCCCAAATCACCGTCGTCAAGGAACCCTTTCATCGTCAAAAACTGGAGGTCAAACCGCATCGACTGCCCCACAAGGAATTTGACCTTGTGCTCGCGCACCAGATCCACCAATTGTTGTGCATCGTCTAACTTCGTCACCATCGGCTTTGTGCAAATGACATGCTTCCCAGCTTCTATCGCCGCGACGCAATGTTCGGCATGCAGGTGGTCGGGGGAATAGATAGCAATAACAGAAATATCTTCGCGCTGCACTAATTCTCGATAATCTGTCGTCCAAAAGTCCACACCAATTTGGTTGGCGTAGTTCTCCAGCACATCTGCCCGCTTGGCGCAGATACCGCGGAGTTCATACTTCAAGTCCGGTACATCTTTTAACAGTGTCGCAGTTGACCCCATATTCGTGGGATTCATCCCAATAACGCCCAATCCTATTGCCATTTCGTATCTCCTCCCTGAATCAATTGACGTATCGCTATTCTATCACAACTGATTTTTCTTGGCAAGCAGGAGACTTATTTTCTCAGATCTGGATCAAGTTCCGAAGCTTTTTTGAAATCTGCTTTCGCCTCATTTTTTTCTCCAATCATCTCTTTGGCAACCGCACGATTGTAATAGGCTCTGGCAAAGTCAAGCTTGAGGCTAACAGTCTTATCGAAATCATCAATCGCCCCATTGTAGTCATCAAGAGCTGCCTTCGCAACACCGCGCGTGTGGTAGCCGTAAGGATTCTCTGCTTCAAATTGGATAGCCGAATCACAATCGGTTATCGCTGCTTTGTATAGGTTTCGGGCATCTTCCATATTTCCTCTATCAGATTCAAAATCCGCCAAGCAAATTTTTGTATACCCACGAATAATGTAGGCATAAGCATCATACCGGTCATAACTGGTAGCCTTATCAAAGTCTTCAATCGCGGCACGATAGGACTGCCGCGCTTCCGTGGTACGCCCTTGGGTGGTTTCAGAGATACCCAAGGAAACCTTCACCGTCCCGCGCTCGGCGTATGAGGGAAACTTTGGGTAGATATCGATGGCTCTATTAAAATCTTCAATCGCGGCACGATAGGACTGTTGTGCTACCTCCGCGTGATCCGTAATAAATTCAGCGTGACCAAGGAGGGTTTTGGCATATCCGCGCTTGAAATACGCCGGAGTATTCGTCGGGGTAATGCTGATGGCTTTATCAAGATCCTGAATCGCTGAACGATAATACTGCTGTGCTACCTCTGGCGCATTTTGGTCAAATTTAGAGCGACCCAGATGGGCTTTGGCATATCCACGATTGTCATATCTCATGCTGACTCCTATGAATGTAGGGTTTATCGCAAAAAATTTATCAATTGCCTCTATCGCCCCAGCATAGTCATCAGTGTAGAATTTGCTGGATGCCTGACCGAGGTAGGTGTAGGCACGTATGGTGTCTCCCTTTTGCCATTCTGCCAAAGATTCAACTGTTCCCGACCGGTTCAATAGTCCCTTGAGTACGTTTGACCCAACGGCATAACCGATACCACCGTTACCGGCAACATTAATCCCGATAACTTCGCCCTCGGTATTCAGCACAGGACCGCCGCTGTTACCCACCGGACTGTTGGGTGTTACGCGAAGCCACACACCTTTAAGCCGCTCCGAAAGGACGGTAGTCTCCATGATATTAAACCTATCAGCAGGATAGCCTACATAGCCTACACAGAAAACAGTCTCACCACTGCTAACTGCGTCACTATTGCTGAGGGTAAACGGTACACCGGTGCCAGATATTTGTAGAACAACGAGATCATTTTGGGTATCAAATGCCGTGACACCTTGAATTGTCCAATTCGCGTTATCCGTTCTCACGTGTAACGACGCGAGATCGGCATCTGCGAGAACATGAATGTTCGTGGCAATCTTGTCATTCGCTACGAAAAAGCCACTACTGATCATCGTTGAATCCCCTTCTCCATAAACCACACGGACCGTAGATGCTTTTACTTTTCCCGTATCTAAACCTTCAGCGACACCAAGGGGTAGACCGGGACCTTCTGGAGTGCCGCGCGGTATAACATATACTGGGTGTAATTCAATACGTTGGGGTGTTCGCGCGCACGAAACAATTACGCCCAAAATGAGAAAAACGAGTAAAAATTGACTGAAGCGTTTCACAAGCGTGTTCCTTTCCTCATTTATAGTGAAGTCAAAAAATATCTGGGTACTTCTTGGCAGAACGTGTGATGAATCGCACGACTACGAACCGGTGTCTGCTAAGGCATAAGTGTCCATTTAATTGTTTTCAATGTTATGTTAGTTGCAAATCGCCTCAGTTTTCTTGACAAAATGCGAAAAGTGCCATTTGGAGGGTTGCTTATCTGAAAACCGTTTGCTTTCTGTGCCAATTTGATGTAATATTGTTAACGCAACCCCCATCGCGGAGGAACAATGACACAAACTGAAACGAAAGACACCGCTGGCTTTGAAACCCTACAGCGACTCGAATTAGAAAAAGTATATAAATGGATTTTTGAACTCGGTGCGGCGGCACTCGTCCTTTTCTATATCTACAGTGCGGGGTTTGGAAGTGCCAGTGAGCAATTCCATCTCGGTTTCTACCTCCTGCTGACCTTCGCGTTGATCGGTATCTTTTATCGATGTCGGAAGAACTCCCCAACGTCCCGTCCATCCCTCATAGACCTCGGCATGATTGCCCTCAGCATCTTTACTATCGGCTACTGGATTGTAGAGTACCCGAATCTTGTCAATCGGGCAGGCAATTACAGTCAACTCGATATTTTCGTAGGCGCGGTTGCAATCGTGATTAGTTTTGAGGTGAGTCGCAGGACGGTCGGTTGGGCATTGCCTATTATCGCTGTCATCGGTATCCTCTATGCCCTTTTCGGCCGCTCTCTGCCGGATGCTATCGCACACAAAGGGTTTCCACTCCGCAGGATTATCGAATACTGTTTTTTTAGTCAAGCTGGTGTATTCGGCATCATGGCGAACGTGATGGCGACGTATGTGATTCTCTTTATTTTTTTTGGAGCATTTCTGGAGAAATCGGGGGTTGGGCAATTCTTTATCAATCTGCCGATGTCCTTGGCAGGCCGTTCAATAGGCGGCGCAGCGAAGGTTTCGGTCATGACTTCCGGTTTTTTCGGGTCGGTCGCGGGAAGTGCGATTGCGAATACAGTCGCCACTGGGACGTTCACCATACCCTTGATGAAACGGACCGGCTTCCGCCCACATGTCGCTGGAGCAGTCGAGGCTTCTGCCTCCGTAGGTGGGCAATTCTTACCCCCCGTGATGGGAGCAGGGGCATTTCTCATGGCGGAACGGACAGGACTTCCGTATAGTAAAATTGCGCTCTTATCCATTGTGCCAGCTGTTCTGTATTTTCTCTCCGTCTGGGTGATGGTACATTTTGAAGCGAAAAAGCAGGGACTCGAACGGATACCAGACGCAGAAATCCCGAAACTTTTACCTCTCCTTAAAAGCGGCTGGTATTACCTACTGCCGTTGGTGACGCTTGTCGGTATCCTCATCGCTGGCTATACGGCTTACAAAGCGGCGTTCTTCTCGATCCTCGTCACAATTGCGGTGAGTTATTTCCGTCCAGAGACACGACTCACACCGAAACGTATCTGGGAAGCGATGGTGGCTGGTGCAAAGAATTCACTCGCCATTGGTGGTGCGGTTGGCACTATCGGCATCATCGTCGCCGTCATAGACTTAACGGGCTTAGGAAGGATATTTCCGGACTTAGTGTTGTCGGTTGCGGGGAGCAGCAAGGTTATCGCAATTCTGCTGCTTGCGGCGGCATCTTTAGTTTTGGGTATGGGTATTCCTGTGACCGCTGCCTACCTGATTACATCTGAACTCGCAGTGCCGATCTTGACAACGCCTGAGATGGGCATACCGATTATTGCGGCACATCTCATCATCTTCTGGCTGAGCCAAGACTCCAACATCACGCCCCCGGTCGCCTTGGGTGCCTATGCAGGTGCCGCTATCGCCCGTGCTGATCCATGGAAAACCGGATGGGCATGCTTTAAGTTTTCCAAGCTCCTCTACATCATGCCACTGCTGTTCGCGTATACGCACATTCTCTTTACAGGCGGCACTTTCTTTTCCTACACACTCTCTGTGGTATCGGCTGTCGTTGGCACAGTTATTTTCTCCGTCGTGACGATGGGTTTTTTCATCCGCAAGACGTATTGGTATGAGTGGATATTGCTCGCGTTTGCGACGTTTCTCGCTTATGTCTACAACATCTGGACGTTCCTCATCGCTATCGTACTCGTTGCAGTTGTGTATCTCCTTCAGAACAAGGGAAAACCATCATAGACCTGTCGTCCCGCTATGGCTTTAAAGGTGTGCCGACAATTTCTTGGAGTCGCTGCAAGATGGCATCGGCGGCTCTGCGAGATTCCTGCAGGTTGAACTGTTCAGCGGTATGTCCAGCGCGGAAGGTATTCCCACGGTAGTACCGCCAGAAAATGAATACGCCCCACAACGCGGCATCCATGTAATATCCATCCAATACCGCGTCAACAACGAGAAAACCCAATGCCCCGTTCAGCAGAAGCGCATTTACGCCGTCCCGCCAATTACCTACATAGACCTGCCCAGCACCCGGAAAAATTGTCGATAATACCCTTGCAAGTCGGGCAGATTTCAGGGGTATATCAGCGGCTACATCAAAGAGCATATCCAGTCTTTCATCAGTGGTATAGTTTCGCAATGATTGGCGTGCTTCCTCCCACCGAAACTGATAGACATAAGCAATGGCTTGCAAGAAAAGTGCGCGGCGGTATAGTTGTGCGGAAGGTGCGCGCATCGTCACCTTAATCAATTCCAATCGAGCGAGATCGTAGTCCTGCGCGGCGATCAGTGTCACGGCGAGTTCCAGCTGGTATTCGGATTTGACGTCATCATCTGTAGCGAGATACGTCGCCGTCCGCAAGGCAGTGACTGCCCCTGTCCACAGCCCTTGTGCTCTATAGGCAAGTCCTATATTGTAATACACCCCGCCAATACGTTCATCTGTTGGATGGAAGTAGAGGAAACGTTTATATTCGGTAATAGCAGCATCGTAGTTGCCTTGCTCGAAGAGATATTTGCCAAGAGATAAGGGAGGTTCCTCTGCGATTGCTGTGAAACCGTAGAAAAATAAAGAGGTACTGATTAAGAAAAGAGATATAGATTTTTTTAAAACTTTAGACACTTGAAAGGGAACTCCATAAGAACAGGATTAGAAACTTTGTTAGCAAAAACGATTAAAATCTCGTCATCATCCTCTATTACTTCTCAGATGTAAACATCATCAGGCGTTATAACGTTTACCTTGCTGAAACGCCGTTTTGTCCATAGTATACGTCATCACAATCGGTATGTCAAATGCATATTCGCGAACTTTTTTTCACACTTACGTGTCCAAATTGAACAACAAACCCAAGCACTGGATACTCCTTTGCATCAACCTGTTTCCTCGACAAAGAAAGAGAGTCGCTATCATGAAAACAGACACCCTTAAACAATTAGAAACCTTTATTCACACGAAGATGAAAGCACTCTTTACTGCCCAGGAGCATAGTCCTGTAACTCTAAAAAAAGTCAATCTTGCTCGCCTCACACCATTTCAACGTGGACTGCTCGTTACAGACGGAACGGTTACACGGTTCATCGAAGCCTATACATTCTTGCCTGTGGAGGTCGTCCTGCTACATCAAGCGAAACAAATATTAGACACTGAACATATCTGGCTCAAACTCCCCGCTGGAGAAGAAGTCATCTCACGGCAAGTTATTCTTCAAACCCACTCTCAAGAAGAACCATTTCCGACAATTCATACTTACGCAGACTCGTTAATTGTGCCGCACCGTTTGCCACAAGCACTTCTGAACGAGTTAGAATCCGACAAACAAGGTTTAGGCGGGCTTTTGCGCCACAGTGGTTTAGAGACTCGGCGTGAACTGCTTTGGTGCGGCATGGAAACCCTCAGCGATCTACCACCCGCTGTTGAGCAATTGGAAGGTAAAACGTTTATCAGTCGCACTTATCGGGTATTCGCAGACCACGTACCGCTCATGTTAATTAATGAGAAGTTCCCGCTCTAATTTCTCTTGGGAACAGTTTTTCAGGCACAGTGTTCACTCACGGCTACTGAAATCTTAAAGAAAATAAAAACCGAAAGGAGAACATTTTCATGAAATTTCGGATTCCGGGCATAATACTGGGAATGCTCCTATTGGGCGTATCGCTCTGCTTCGGGCATGGTGACGAAGAGGTCGCAGAGGACCAAGTGACGGTTAAGTCGACTGGTTCCTGGATCTACAACGACCTTGCAAAAGGGTATACCGAAGCAGAAAAGACGGGACAACCCCTGCTCATCGTTTTTCGCTGAGTGCCGTGAGAGTCCTGCCAAGGCTTCGACGAACAGGTTGTTCGTCACGACAAAGAAATTAAAAACCTAATGGAGCAGTTCGTCCGCGTTCGTATCGTGCAAGGCAACGGTATGGATTTATCGCTGTTTCAATTCGATTACGACCTCACCTTTGCTGTGTTCTTCATGAACGCCGACAAAACCATTTATGGACGTTTCGGGACACGTGCTGAATACGAAAACGCCGCAAAAGATATTTCAATTGAGGGCTTCAAACAAGCACTTGAAGCGGCTCTCGCGTTACACGAGGAATACCCAGAAAACAGAGCGGTTTTAGCCGCGAAAACCGGACCTGAACCGATAAAGAAAACACCAGAGGCGTTCCCAGCATTGTTGCGTTACTCGGCAACCTTAGATTTCGATAGTCGCATTAACCAACAGTGCATCCATTGCCATCAGATCGGTGAGGCACAGCGGGAGATCCATTGGTACGATCGGAAATCGGTTCCAGATGAAGTCCTGTATCCGTTTCCAATGCCAGATGTTTTAGGATTGCATTTTTCACCTAAACATCGGGCGAAAATTAGCAAAATCGTCTCAGGCGCCTCCGCTGATAAAGATGGATTTCGTCGCGCAGACGAAATTTTAACGCTCGACGGGCAGCCGATTATTTCAATTGCTGATGTACAGTGGGTGTTACACCGCGCATCGGAAAATACAACATTGCCAGCGACAGTAAATCGGCACGGCAAAGAGATTAACCTTACTCTTACACTCAATCCGGGTTGGCGGAAAGGAAGCGACATCTCTTGGCGCACAACAACAGGCGAATTACGCCTAGTGGCACTCGGTGGAATGGTGCTTCAAGATTTGTCCAACACTGAACGTCAGCGCAACGGCATCGGTGAAACGGAAATGGCACTCAACGTTGAACGTGTCAGTCGTGGCGGCCGGCGTTCCAGCGGACAAACCAATGCCGAAAGGGCAGGCATCCGACGCGGTGACATTGTTATCGCCTACGGCGATCGGACCGATCGATTGACAGAGAGCGGTATTATCGGTTATGTACTGCAGGACAACCCTCAATCGAAAACTTTACCTGTAAAACTTCTGCGAAATGGAAAACAGATTGAGGTGGAACTCTCGCTTGAATAAACGAAAAAAGGAATTTCACGAGTCTCTCGACTCATGAAATTCCACAATGGTCAAATCAGAAGGATCGCATGTTACGCAAAATTATAATTATATTCACCGTAATGCTCGCATCAAGTATAATTGCGCTCACACTCAAAACTTTCGACACCCCAACTGTTGAAGCAGAAAACACAGAAGGGATCGCTGAAATCTCTACAAAACCGTCAATCATAACTTTAGCGACCGTTATGAAAAGTTTCCGCGCATCGCTAAGTAGTAAACTGCTTACCGAAGCCTCTTTTCCACTTGGACATAAGGAATCTTACCGTTGGTCGAACTTCCCCCCAAATGATGATGACCGAGGCGGTATTCGTTTTGGTCAGTTATCCACTGAACAACTGACGCTCTTCCATGAAGTTTTGAGCGCGTTTTTGAGTGACGATGGCTATACCAAAGTTTCTCTCATTACGAAAGACGTTGAAACATATCTCAACAAAATCAGACCCAACTTTTGGGATCCAAATCATTATCACATAGCCTTATTTGGAAACCCAGAGACAGATGGTTCGTGGGGTTTCCAGTTAGACGGACATCATTTGGCACTTAACTTTTTAGTGCATGGTGATGAAGTCTCTATCGTCCCAGCTTTCATCGGATCCGAGCCTACCACCATCAACGGCACCGAAGTCCTTAAAGACGAAAGAGGCAACGCCTTCGCACTCATGAACAGCCTTGATGTGAAGCAGAGAGAGAAAGCAATTCAAACGGGCCGGCGTGAACTCCAAGTCGGTGCGGGCAGATCAGAAGATCCGTTCCTGAATTACGACTACTCCGACTTTGTAGGTGTAGGTCTGAAAGCATCAGAAATGAACGATGTCCAGAAAGAAAACCTGCAGAATCTGATTAAGACGTATGTCTATAATCTCAAAACCGAGTTTGCCGACATCTGGATGGCAGATATTGATGCAGGACTTGATAACACCTATTTCGTCTGGATCGGTGGCACGACCACGGATGATCCAATTTACTACCGCGTTTTTAACCCTGCCGTTTGGATCGAATTCAACAACGAAGGGGGTGCCGGTGGCGGGCGCAGAGGTGGACGTGACCGAGACTCTCGCGGTGATCGAGGTGGTAGTCTTGACCACATCCATTCGATTACCCGATCGCCGAACGGAAAAGACTACGGCATTTTCGCCTTGAATCACGGTCCTAAAACACTTTTGGAACACTACGCATCGGTAGCTCATCATACAATCAGCGATGCGCTTTTTGATTACCATATCGCCAGTCAGCAAGATAAAGAGAACATGGAGGCACCCTAATGTTAGATCAAGTCTTAGCAGAAGTCGAGGAACAGTGTCGGGCAGAACGAGTCCCTATGTTGGGACCCGATAAGGCACAATTGCTCGCGAGCTGTGTTGAAGAAGCAAAACCCTCCGTGATTGTCGAGTGCGGGACCGCTATCGGTTATTCTGGCTTATGGATATTACGCGTCCTGAAAACTTTAGGCACGGGTCGCTTAATAACGGTAGAGATAGAGGAAGATAACGCAAAGCGAGCACGTGCGAATTTTGAAGCGGCAGGCGTGGCAGACCTTGTAGACTCTCGCATCGGGGATGCCGCTGAAGTCCTCAAAACCATCCAAGACCCCGTCGATTTTCTGTTCCTTGATAACAATAAAGATGGTTATTTCTCCTGTTTCCAAGCCATTGAATCTCGGTTAACCAATCCAGCGACAATTGTCGCTGATAACGTAGGTAGGGCAGAACAGATGGCAGATTATCTCGGACACGTCCGTTCGCACTACGACTCCGAAACACACTGGTTTGAGAGTCGTAGGCGACCCGGCAGGCGTGATGGGATGGAGGTTAGCATCTATCGTCGTTGATATTAGCGGAAGGACTTGACAGTAGGGTTTATATGTAGTAAGATAATGATCCTGATAATCTCGCCTTTTATATAGCAGCGAAAAAGGAGGCACCAATCTGTAATGAGACATTTTACTACTATTTTTCAGTTGCGTCAATATATGGGAAACATCAAACTTTCCTTCCTGCTGTGGATGTGCGTTCTATGCGTTTCACCCGGTGTCAATGCACAAGATACGCAGACAGAACGAGAGTTGCCACGTATGTCAGCACACCGAACTTCTGAGGAAATCAAAGTCGATGGTGTGTTTGATGAACCCGTTTGGCAAAGTGTAGAACCGATCCGTCAACTCTATCAGATCCAACCCGACCAAGGTGAACCGGCGACAGAAGATTCCGAAGTGCGAATTCTTTACGATGACAAAAAGTTGTACTTCGGTTTTATTTTTTACGATGAGATGGACAAGATTGTCGCTAACGACATGCGTCGGGACTCTCCAGGTTTGCGTTCCAACGACTACGGCTTTCTGCTGTTAGACACCTACAACGACCGACGCAACGCCGTTTTCTTTCGATTCACCCCAGTGGGTGGGATAGAAGATACTGCGGTCTCCAACAGCGGTGGGAGTCTTAACACAAGCTGGGATATTGTATGGGAGTGCCGGTGTAGAATCAACGAAGACCATTGGACAGCGGAAATCGCAATCCCGTTCAGCCAACTCCGCTTTGAACGGAGTGACGTGATGAATTGGGGATTAAACTTCGGTCGCGAAATCGCACGAAAGCAGGAAATTGACGCATGGAATGAAGCACCCAAAACATACGGCGGATTGGCGAAATATAGGACGGCGTATTTCGGCACACTCGAAGGGATAGAGGGTATTACGCCGTCACGCCACCTGGAGTTGTTGCCGTATGTCCTACCCGGTGCGAGTTACGATTCGTCAACAGAAGAAACTGATGGCGTATTTGAAGCCGGTGTAGATCTCAAATACGGCGTAACCCCGAACCTGACCGCCGACTTGACCGTTAACACCGATTTCGCCCAAGTGGAGGCAGACCAAGAGCAGGTGAACCTGACGCGTTTTAGCCTCTTTTTTCCGGAACAACGTCCGTTTTTCTTAGAAGGTGCCAGCATCTTCGATGTCGGGATTCCACGCCCGAGTTTCCGAAGACCACCCCCTTTACTGCTTTTTTATAGCCGTCGTATCGGGCTTGCGGGAGGACGTGCAATTCCGATTCTCGGTGGTGGCAAAATGACCGGAAAAATTGGACCTTACGGCATAGGAATTCTGAACGTATTCACGGACAAATATGAAAAGGACATGCCCGGCGTCTCTCCTGAGAACATATTCAGTGAACCGCGTACAAATTATTCAGTCGCGCGGGTGAACCGAGATATTTTAAAGGGGTCAACTGTAGGTGGAATCCTTATTAATAAGCAAGATGCTGATGCCTCTAACAGCACAGCAGGCCTTGATTTTTCCTACCGTCCGACGCGAGAAATCAATATCCAAGGGTTGTTCTCACGTACCCTTGAAGATTTTGAAGTAGATTTTGCTCGAAATAGCAATGCTTTCTTTATCGGTGGTGATTGGCGGACGAATTTGTTTCGACTCGACGCTTCATATACAGACATTGGCGAGGACTTTAATCCTGAAGTTGGTTATATTCAACGTACAGGCGTTCGTCGATTTCGCGGTGATGCCAGTTACACCCCATGGCCAGACGAATTCGGTATCCGTGAGATTCAGATCGGACCGGAAGTCGACATTGTTCTGACACAAGAGAACGAATTAGAAACCCAAGAGATAACCTTTGACACACAATTTGAGTTTCAAACAGGAGACGACATCGGATTTGAAGTCAAGAATACAATTGAAAATTTAGATGTAGGGTTTAACCTTCAAGGACAGGAAATTCCAGACGGCGATTACAATTTTACATCATTTCAGGTATCGGGTCGGACCAGCAGTAGTCGTATGATTGCGGCACAGGTACAAGTGGAATTCGGTGAGTTTTATAGTGGAACACGGCGCGGTTTCTTAATAGATGCAATCGCCAGACCGACGGCTCAGCTGAGTATAGAACCGTTTATCGAATTTAACCGGATTACGCTCCTGGGTGAAGAATTCGATGCCAATGCTTTCGGTGGACGTGTCGGCTACTCCTTTTCGACAACGCTTTTCGCGAAGTTGTTCTCACAATGGAGTACCGATAGGGATGTCCTCTCCGCCAACATTTTGGTGAATTACATCTACCGCCCCGGCAGCGATATTTACCTCGTCTTCGACCAAAGTTACGATACCCGTGATGGTGGGGTCAAACTTCTCGGTTGGACAGTTTTAGGGAAAATAACGTATTGGTGGAACAGATAACCAATAGGAGCAATTTGATAAAAAGAATTGGTAATTTCGTAAGAATGTCCGGTGTCCCTTCCCAGTAACGGGTGGGAACCCTAGTTGGAAACCGCACCTACCTGGTGTAGCAAGGCAATGACGGGTGTGGTGTTTTGGTGATTCACCTGCGGATTTCCGCGAGGAAACCGCACCTATCACCTTACTGTACCCAGGGTCTCGCCTGCTTGATTGAAAGTTTGCCTTCGCTCGTAATCTTGAACTCGATCTCCATAGCGAAATCTGCTGTCTGTCCAGTGGGACCGTATAGTTGACCGAATTTGTTGTGTATTACCATGAGATAACGATTCAGTTCACGTAGATAGGCATCCGTTAAAATTCGTTTTTCGTCTTCTGTGCGATTGGAAGTTTTCACAACCCTATAGTTCGTGCTGTCCCACCAATCCATGAGCACTTCTTCAGGAATGGATTGCCCTTCAGGATTCGTCACGAGGTTCTCGCCAACCTGCGTGTTGAGGTAATAATTTCCCACCGTTTGATAGACGACATCATCCGTTACAGCAACCCCGTTCGCCAATTCATCTGCAAAATTGGGATGAACAAGCACCCCCATAGCCGTGGTGAAGTGGTCAATGCGATAGAATTCGCGGGCTTCAAATGCTCGGAAATTCCAAAGACTTGCGAACACCTGTTTAATCGACTTGGATAGGTGCCCTTCGTCTGAGTGGTGTGTGTAGGAATCGTATAAACCTGCGCCACTGAAGCCGGGTAAATCCTCGTTGTTCGTGCTGGAACGGCATCGGAGGGACGTGCCCTCTGGAAATGCGTTCTGTAATTCCGAAAGCGCGTCCATCATCCATGTCGGCATTTCCCCCTTCTCAATGTGCTCTCTAAACCCTTTCAGCCCAGTCTCTCTCGTGTCGTAATTGTTCTGAAATTCGGGATCTTTGAGCAGTGCTTCTGCCTCCGCATAGAAGTCGTTGTGTTTCATAAACGCATCGAAAAAATAGAACGGCACACCGAAACCGTTCGGTACCGCACCTTCGGGGAATCCTAACGTCCGCAGTGTTGCCATATTAGCTGTTTTCACGCCGAAGCGCGACGCGTCTGAAAAACCGATACTATCAAGTGGTATTACCTTCGTAACAGAGAGATCTCGCGCAGGTTTCTGTGTTTTTGAAGGACGTAAATCAGCAAAGTGTGTCTCTACCTCCTTAAACGTCGCTTCCCGAATCTCAAAGCCGTCGGCGTTCACCTCATAGTAGACATATCTACCGATGAGTGGGGCGATTTCCTTGTTCTCCCATGCCTTGGCGATGAAGGCGTTAGGGACTTTGTCCTGAATCGCTCGAAGGTTAACGTGTGAAAGGGGGGTTTGACGCACACCGGTGATAACGCCAGCGACTCGCGACATCTCGTTCGGTAGGATCTTGCAGATGACGATGTCGCGCGGTGAAGGACGTTCATCTATCTCTAATACACGCAACCGACCGAACGACGCTGCCTGATTCAGTGGAAGGTAGCCGATATTCGCATAGAGATCGTCTTCAAAATAGACAGGGAATTCCGCTGCGTCATAAAGGGCTTTTTCGTGATAATAAATATCGATCGCCCCCCATAATGGGCAATACCCGAGCCGATTTTTCAGGATCGGCATCTTTGCCACAAGCAAATCGTGTGCCAGCTTAATTTCCTCAAACGGGAATGCATCGTTCGGATTAAACTCAAAGGTATACACACCGGGTTCGCCATTTGGTGCCGTAGAGAGTGGACGATAACTCAGCACACCCCGCATCTGTCCTTGTCCGCGTCCCAAACCAGCGACCCTCATGAAACCACCATGTGAGCGATGGGTCTCCGTATTCATGAAATAGAGTTGTGGATTTTGTGTATGCGTCCGCTCAATCTGAAATTTTACAAATTCAATTCCAGTCAGTTGCGTGTCAATACGGACATCCGTTCCTTGATACGATAGTTTTTCAAAGGTCTCCCGATCAGGAACAGTGGCTGCGCCATCCTTGAATTCAACCTGTTCTGGATCCAAGCGTGGTCCTGAAGGTTCCCTCGAACCGCGTCGTCCACCGAACCCACCCCTTCGTCGGGATCTATCCTGTTGCCCACTTAACATCTCACGTATCTGTTGCGCACTGAACTTGGTGCCTCTGGCGGCTTCGAGTCTCATCACCCGAAACATAAGTTGTTCTTCAACGTCACTGAGTTCACTATTCTGGTCAAGGTCGAATCGTATCTCTTCTTTTGAAAGTTTATCTTGGGTCCAAGTGTTTAGGACGATTGCCAATGAAAATACCACTGCACACAAGAAAAGGGTTATAATAACATGTTTCCGTTTCATCTGTTTCTCCCGCCAACAGTTGAGAATTTTTAGAGTATACACCTTTCTGTTAAGTTAGGCAAATAAAGGCTGAATTTGTTCAGTAAAATTACCTACCTTTTATATTTATCGTCTTTGCCAAATGTGTTATAATTCAGATAACGCTTTATTTGCTATCAGGAGATAATTATGTCGTTCAACATACTGATGTTTACGTGTGCGATCACAGCACTGCCAGAGTCAACGGCGCATGCGCCGGTCGCGGATCCAATCTTGCTTGCTCACCGCGGTTTGGTGGAGCACGCGCCTGAGAACACTCTACCCGCTTTTGCCGCGGCTATTGAGTTGAGGTTATCAATAGAGTTGGATGTCTACCAGACACGCGACGAGCACCTGGTGGTCATTCACGACCAGACTGTAGACCGCACGACCAACGGCACCGGTGAAGTGGCCAAAATGACCTTGGCGGAAATCCGAAAACTGGATGCCGGAAGTTGGTACGACCAGCGTTTCAATGGCGAGAAGGTACCGACATTAGAAGAGGTGTTCAAACTCATTCGCGAGCGTCAGCGAACCCCAGTGGTCATTGCCCTGAACATGAAAGTCATCTCACCCGGGATTGAGAAGAACATCGTGCAACTCGTCGAAACATACGGATTGTTCAATCAACTCTGTGCCTTTGGTCAGCCGAGCGATTCGAGTCGTCGCTTCAAAGAAGCCAATCCGAAGTTACAGACCACAGTATACCTAAATAACAGTGAAACCGATCAGTTTACCGCGGCACTCCAGGATCCACTTGCAGACTGCTTATGGGTGCATTTCATGCCAAATGCGGAAGCGATGGAACAGGCACACAAACTCGGTAAGCAAGTCTGGTTCGCCTTGCACATCGGTGAGAAGCAACCTGATGTGTGGGATAAAGCCCGCGCCCTCAAAATCGACGCTATTTGTACCGATTGGCCGCTGGCGTGCAGTCAACATTGGCGTCTCGCTGCGAAATCCACCGCTTTATGACGTTCGTTCAAGCCCCACGACTCCACGCAAGCACACGGATGATAACGAAGTTGATACCCTCAACGAGTTAATGTCCCGTCTTCAATTTCGCCCAAGCCGTCGTCAATTTCGCTTGCGGAGACACCGCCGCGAAACCGAGTGCGATAGATAACCCACTGTCCGCAATCGCTTTCACATCAGCATCCGTGAGCGCGACATTGAAAAACGCGATCTCATCAATGAGGCCGGTGAATGCTTCCTGCTTGTCGTCTCTGGAGCCAATATACTTTGGACCCGCTTTAAATGGACCTGCGGCGGCATTAGATGCTTCTTCTTTACCATCAACATAGACCTTCACTTCTTTCCCATCATAGGTACCTGCAATCTGATGCCACTTATCATCGTTCAACAAGGATTTAGACCACGTATTATGGGGAATCGGTTGGGCACACTGTCCAGCGAAATTTAATTTGTGGTCCCTTAATGTCAAGATAACATCGCCACAGGGACCTACGATGATGTCAGACCATGCGGGAGCGGCAGGCGTTTTAATCAAAGCGACGATCGAGACTTCATCTTCATAGTCAGAAAAGTCGCCGACCGCAACATGACTGCCCCCTTCAAATTTTAAAGCCCCTTCAAACTTGCCATCAACCCATTGGGCATCAACAATCTTTCCATCATTGCCATTCTCGGAAGAATCTTTTGCCTCACCGCCTTTACCTTCATCAAAGAACCATATTCCCGAAAGTGTGTCAGGATCGAGTTTGGCAGAACTTAAATCTGGAATTATGAAACTGATGCAGACCAGCATCACGTATACCAAAAGTGTTTTTTCTACTTGGATGACCCTCATTTTTTCCTCCAATTGTCCAGTCCAGTTTCTGATTGGAAATCATGACCATAGCATTTTATGCTACACAGGTGTTGTAACATTTCACAAATTTCACTAAGAACTCTCCCCAATAAAGGGGATTTAGGGGGCACCATTCACAAAAATTAGAATGGATTCAAACTTCAGGTTCAATAACGAGATAGTTAACACTTTTTGCTTCCATCTTAATTGGGATCTCAACGTTGTAATTCCGATCAATCTCGTAATGTTGAGGTGCTCCTTCTCCTTCACGAATCTTGGCAATTTCCGGCAATCCCGTATAATAGAGCGGTAATTTCAAAGTCGTCTGTTGCACTGTCCGTGTAGGATTATAGAGCATCGCCAATCCACAGGGGTTGATTTGGGCGTTGGCATGGAGCACACAGTCAATGGAACGTCCATCTGGACGGCGCACGTGAATCAGGTCAGACTCCAATATTGGGCGATACTTTTTGTAGAAGTCAACCCATTTCTTAACGACCGCCTTCGTCTGTTGCGTATCAAAAAGTCGGGGACCGCGATAGCACGCGATCACACCGCTACCGAAATTTTGTGATAGATGTGATTCGTAGTCATCAATGTGTTCGCAAAGCGGTTCAAACGTTGCGGCTTCTCCGCCGCCGTGGTACTCCACTAATGGAACAAACATCCACCCCATACTCGGCGTCTTTTCATACGTTCCGTCGTAGATATTCTGCCGGGCAATTAGGATTTGCCGCTCGCGAGGTAAGCTGAAATTCGTTTCTCGATAGCCCATACCGCATTTGTTTGAACCGTTGAGGTAATACTGATCCGGTGAATTGATATAGATACCGCGTTTTCGACATTCGTGGTAAAACTGAACACACGCTTCCCACTGGCGTAACTGCGAATCCGCCAAACCGTCATGGTGTTCATGGGTCGTTGACGCACAGACATCACCATGATAAGGTCCATCCGTCTCTATGATATCCATTCCGGTTTCGTCCATGAAATTCAGGACTCGCTGGAAATAACCGTCCGCCCATCTGCTTGCAAGACAAGCGCTCTGTCCAAACTTACTCCCCGGTTGTCCGGTATCCGGGTCAATACAGTTGAAATCTTCACCCACATTCCGCGAAGCACACATCAACGTATAACCGCCGAGTTGAATTTCCTTTCTATGTGCATAATCGGCCAATTCTTTCATTGTGGCAATATATCCGGCGTCTTCGCTCTCAATATTGAATCCACTCCCAAAGGTCATAATCACCATCTCAAATCCGACTTCGGCGCACTGATCAATCGCTAAACGGACCGCGTCCGGCTTGGCACTCCGAACGTGCATCAGAATTGGATTCTCCGTGACCTGCGGCGCGACTGTGCGATACATCTTGCGGCGTGCAAGCCCCTGCCGTTCACGATCATCACTATCCTGTAGAACCTCAAAAGTGCGAAAACTCCTGAAAGTCTCTCCGGGTTGAAGAACCACTCCGGGACCGAGTGGATAGTGACTTGTCATCAACAACGGCATCTGATAGCGATAATCGACCTGTGTCTTGTAATCCGCATCTGGTCCCCACTGTGTCGTTTCCATTCCACTGAAGGCATAATCGCTCTCGACGTGCAGACGATGTTTCTCCTGCTCGTTGACTGCAAGGATTTCACAGCTTAAGGCATCAATTTGAATCGGTTTTTGACTCTCATTGCGAACAGTGATCCACTTGGACAGTGTTGGAACACCTCGGTAAAGTTCATAATGCACACAGACCTGAAGGGCATCAAGGGATGGGGGTGCCTCGAATTCGATCATCAGTGTCACACCCTCCGGTGGATATACCGATGATGCCGTAGAACGCCTGCGCACCCACGGATAGCGGGTTTCAGTTTCACCGACTCGATACTCGCGATATTGAAATGCGTTCTCGTCACGGATCAAATCCGAAATCCAATCCGAATCGAGATAGGCGTAGTCGGGTTGCCCTTTCAAGCCACCCACGTCAAATTGGTGTCCGTTAATTGTAAGCACAGCCTCCGGTTTGATGCCACGGAGCAGACTGTTCCCGGTAATTTGATTGGTATAATCAACTGTTGCGAAATTAGGTGAAATGACGAACGTTCGCTGAATGAGTCCATTATCAAGGATAAGCTGATTGTCCCTTTCTGTTACTGAAGCAGGTTGACGAAAGGGCTGAATCAACCAATCATTTTGCTGTGATGTGTACTGCAATATTAAGTCCTCATTCCATCGGGGTACAAAGTTTGGATATCTGGCACTTATTCTAACATGAGTTCGATAATATAAGGTGGATTCAATTTGAAATTGCCCATTAGACATATCCGTGATAAAATATCAATCAGACTCAAACTTCTGAGAATATACCCAACAGAGGGAAATTTAGAATGAAAACCTATACAAATTTATAACAAAGGACTGACAATGTTAAAAGCGATTTTGCATACGCGTCCGGTACGGCAACTCGACACTATTTTCACCCAAGAAGACTTAGAACGCCTCGGAAATACCGTTGAAGTGATATGGGGTAAGGACGAACAGATGCCCGAAGAAGCGTGGAACAAAGCGAAAAAAGAGGCATCTATTCTCATTGGTATCCCCAGTTACGGGATCGGGGACGTTGACGAAAATGCTGCACCACATCTGAAGACGATTATGGAGGTGGGAGGCGCGCACCCGAGGAAAGAACACGTTGATTACCAAACCTGCTTTAGACGGAATATTCGTGTGCTGAGTTGTGCGCCTGCATTCGCCAAAATGGTGGCTGAGATGGCACTGGGGCACGCCTTGGCTGCTCTACGGAATATTGTTGATGCGGATCGGCGTATGCGACGCGGTGAAGAGAGCTGGGGATGGCGCGGGCAAGCCGATATTTGTACACTCTATAACGCAACGGTGGGTATCATCGGTTATGGAAACCTCGCACGGGAACTGCGACTGTTGTTGGCACCTTTCAGTTGTAAACTGCACGCCTACGATCCGTGGCTTCCTGACACACATCTACAACAACAAGGAATACATCCGATGGGGCTGGAGGAACTATTGAACACATGCGATGTCACCTTCGTTTTAGCGATTCCGACACAAGAAAATAGGGAGTTACTCACTCGCGAAAAACTGGAACAGATTAAACCGGGAGCCGTCCTTGTCTTGGCAAGCCGTTCGCATCTCGTCGATTTCGACGCGCTCCTTGAACTGACAAACGCAGGCAGATTTCGCGCGACGATTGATGTCTATCCTGAAGAACCAACACCCCCCGATCATCCCGTCAGAGAGACGGAAAATACGATACTCACCTGTCACATGGCGGGTGCCATCGACCATGCGCTCTTCGATATCGGAAGAATGGTTGCAGACGACGTTGAAGCCATCGTGGCAGGACTGCCACCACTCCGTATGCAGGTTGCACAACCGGAACTCGTCGCGAGGCGTTGAACCCAAGGCAACGAATCTCTCAATCAATACGGAAGCTCGATAGATAGCGTTGCCAAGAACTCATCTGTTATGTGACGATTGTACACGCGTGCTGAAAGTACCGAGCCGTAGATGTTGCCAACATAGAAGATACCACAGAGCGTCCCTAACGTCCACCCTTTTGCCGATGCAAGTCCATCTCTTTGGAAACCGTCGTAAGCCTGCCAACCTGCTAAACCGACAATGAACAGAGAAGTGAAGGCGGCACTGAAGCGACCGGTATAAAGCCGTCCTGCCCCCGGCACAATCGTGGAGAGCGTCCCTGCTAAAAATGGACTGCGGGTCGGTAGGTCGGCCCCGTTCTTTGCGTAACTGTGATACACCGCTGCCTTTTGGCTGACCGAAGCCACTTCCGATTCCTGCAACGTTTTGAAAACCTCACCTGCTTCAGACCACTGTTTCTGCATCAGATACGAGAGTCCAATCAACTGCTCGGCTTCAGCGTGTTGTCGCACATCCGTTACGTGTGGCAGTGCCTCACGGAGAAATTGCACAGACTGCACATACTGATCCTGCAGGAAATAGGTCGCCCCGATCTGATAGTATGCACGACTCGTAAATCGACCTTCGGAATGTGCCCTTAAAAGCATCTGAAAATTCTGTATCGCTTGCTCCGATTGACCAGCAAAACGATAGCAAAGGGCAATTTTATAGCGCATCTCTTCACTTTCTTGTGGTTGATAAAAGAGATAACGCTGATATTCACTCGCAGCACGGAGGTAATCGCCCTGTTCATACAGAAAATCGGCGAATTTGCGGACGTTTTCAGGCGCGTAGTAGTCAATGGGTTCTTCAGCAACTACGGAGGACAGAAGTGTGGTAGTGAAGAGAATTACGAGCAGGAATTTGGGGTTTTGTGCAGTCTTCATATAACTTGTAGGCGTTTTTGTTTGGATGTTTCCTTCAGGCTGAAAGCGTGGACGATAGTTTCCGTTGGGTTTCGCTACCCTTTTGATCATAAAACCTTGTAGGATGCTGAAATATGCTTGAGGTGTCGGCATTGCCTTTCAGAGTTTCGCTCTACCCAACCTACGAGGAAATTATGATGAGTTTTTCTAAAATTGACATTTATGGTGCGGTTAGAAACCTCACCTACCAGATAGCATAGTCTGAAACAGGATCGATGTATTTTCCGGTTACGCTGTCTTTATGATAATGCTGCGACTGTGACCCGTTACACCGGAGAAGTCTATCCGCGGTAAGCAGTATCCCGCGCAAGACACCATATTCCTGTATACATGCCATGCCGAAGTGCGAACACGTTGGATGGAAGTTGCATGCCGGACTATCTTGGCTGGAGATGAATTTCTGGTAGAGCCGAATCAACCCAGTGGCGACAATTTTCAATTCCGAAGTTTCCTGCGGATTAAAACGGATATCCGCTTGGGGTTTCAGTCTCGTCATCGGATTGACTTTACGGATGAACGCCAAATCAGCGGCTTCATCCGAAAACACAGGTAAAAGGGAAAACACGGCGACTACACAGGATATAAAAAAAAGAACGAGACGGTTCACCATTTTATCTCTTTAACCTCCACAGATTCAGGAATTGTGAAATTGAGTATCGGATTTTGCGGCTCGGCGTTTACCTGCGGGTTGCTATAAAGAACCTGTTCGTATTGGCGTACTTCGGATTTCCCGTCATACGTACTGGAAGTAATCATCATCGGAATAAAGTTCATGCCGACCTTACGGTGGTTCTGATAGTGCGATCTGGCAATAATGTGCCCTTTCGGATTCTTGACCTCAGCAGAGATAAGCCTGTCGTCTTGCATGCCGAGGATAACAGTACCGAGCGTATCCTTCGCTTCTTCAGGTGGACGCCAATGACTATAAAGAACCTCATTCACGATATCGTGCTTTTCCAAAGAATATCCGATCGCTGTCAATCCATGCTCCGCTTGTGTAGACTGAACGATGGATTCAACAAACGGTAGCGGAATTCGCCCTTCGGAAATAAAACGGAACGCCTGTTTTTCTACAGGATAATAGATCTCCAGCACCTTGTCCTTCACAACCATTATTTGCTTGAGTGGTTCGGTGACCTCAACGACAACCCGCGCCGTTTTTGCGTCATAATGAAGTGTGCCAACGATGTGTTCCGTTTTCTCGCCCTCGGTCAACTCACGCGTAAAGTCGAGGGAAAGGGTCTTTAAGGGCACCGCATAGAGCAAGTTTCCGATGGGAAACGCACATAAAAATACGATCGGATATAGAAAGTTTTTAAGCATCTAATTTTTAGGTATAATATAGTAGCAATCTCTAACCGAGCAGGCCTACATCCGAGTCCTCCGTCGGCGTGCCATACGCATAGGAACCGAAAAGGATCACCTGTAGCGGTGCGAACTCCCGCACGATGTCATCACATGTGGTTTGAATCTCTTGACGGGTAACCATGCCAGACCTCCTGATTAATAAAAGTCTAACATATTTTTTTACGATTATCAACGCCAATGTTACAAGGATGCTTGCGTGAGCAGTTCGGGATCATTAAAAGCAGTATAGGGTGCCCCATCGAAGATTATTTCACCGTCGCGCAATAAGAGGACCCGGTCAGCATATTTCAGGGTGAGTTCCGTGTCGTGTGTTGCGAAAATGAGGGTTTTATTTTCGCGCTGGATTTCACTGCAAAGCTCGTCCATCAACTGATGCAGATGTTGGGCATCTTGACCTGTGGTAGGTTCATCCAGGAGGAAAAGGTCGGGGTGTAGTGAAAAGGTTGCCGCAACAGCAACCCGCTGGCGTTGTCCGCGAGAGAGCGAATAGGGTGCTTCCAAACCAAGATCTCGTAAGTCAAATCGCGCAAGTGTTCTATCAACCCTATTTTCGAGGGTCTGCAGAGGGAATTTGAGGTTTTTGGGACCGAATGCGACCTCATCGCGAACTGTCTCCGCTTGTAGCAATAGGTCTGGATTCTGAAAAACGATACCGACTTTACCCGCTAATTGATGAAGCTTCATGCGACCAGACGACTTCCCGGCAATTATAACCTCCCCTGCCGCCGGACGCAGTAAACCCGCGATGAGATGAATCAAGGTCGTCTTGCCAGAACCGTTTGCTCCCATGATCGCAAGCACTTCGCCACGTGGTACCTCGCAAGAGATCGAGCGCACCGCATCCACATCGGTGTTCGGGTAACTGAATTGGAGTTCGCGGATGCTGAGGAGAGCGGTCTGCGGTGTTGTTTCGTCAGTGCCTTTTGGGGAAACATCTGAGGGATTCGATAAAGGCACGTGTGCTGAGGGTTCCTCGGTTTTCGGCACCTGCACACCTAAATGCTGATACGGCGTGAGATCCTGAAACGCCTCTGCTGCGGGCAGATCCAGATGCACACCCCCCTCGTGCATCAGCCATACATAGTCGCACAACGGAGCAACTTCCTTTGTGCGATGCGTCGCCAAAACAACTGTTATCCCTAATTCCTTATTCAACTGAGCGACAATAGCAAGGATATCGCGTGTCCCGTGTGGATCAAGATGACTCGTGGGTTCATCCAACAGCAGAACTTGTGGTTGCATCGCGCAGACAGCAGCAAGCGCGACACGCTGTTTTTGCCCCCCAGAAAGCGATGAAATCTCCCGGGATGCAAAGTCGGGAAGTCCGACCTGTCTTAAGGCGACAGCAATCCGTTTCTTAATTTCTTCGGGAGCGACACCGAGATTTTCGAGTCCAAAAGCGATTTCGTCTTCAACGCGCGTGCAAAAGAGTTGATCGTCGGGATTTTGGAAGAGGAGAGCGACCTGTTGACACGTGGTCGCCAGAGGTTGGGCAGCAAGGTCTTGACCGTTAAGGCGTACCGTCCCAGTGAGCGTTCCCGCCGAAGCATGGGGAATCAAACCGTTGAGTGTCCGCAGTAAAGTAGACTTACCGCATCCTGTTGGCCCCGTCAGTAACACAAACGCCCCGGAAGGCACGCACGTTGTAATACCGCGCAGTGTCGGGGCTTCACGACTCGGATAGGTAAAACCGAGATTCTCTATCTCAATAGCCGCCATGGTCTGACTAACTTAATCCTTCAATTTTCACAGGAACAGAACCGAAGAGCTGCTCTAAATGGCGCTGGATAGAATCACGAAAAGCGTCAAAGGATTCTTCGACGTTTTGCTTGAAATCGTCGTGGAGTTGCTCGTGTTGGGCACGAACACGGGTAAAAAGATTGTGAATATAGGTCTGGAGTTCACCGAGTTTCTCAGACTGTGCCTTTGCAAAAGTGCTGACAGTCTTTTTAAAAGCATTGAATTCCGCGTCTAAGTATTCCTTGAACACCGATTTCTGAAAACCGGCAAGCGCATTGTGCGCAGCGTATCGGAAATCCTCGTGAATCGAATCGTATTCCTTCTTCACACGTGAAAAGAGTTGCCGCGAATAGGTCTGAACCTCATTCATCCGATCCTCTTGAGCTTGGGTAAACTGTGAAATCTGCTCCTTAAACGTATCCATCTCAAGAGCCAAGAACTTCCTGAAATCTTCAACAGCGATTGTATGCCGTGTCGTCTTCTCCAAATGGTAACCCATGACTGCCAATCGCACCGCTTCCGGGAACATATTAGGATAGTTTTTGAGTGTTTTCAGCAAATATCGTACGTACTCGAATCCCTGTTTGGAGAAAAGCTGCCGCTGAATTGATCGGGCAAATGCGCGCAATTCTTCCATCTGAATCGACCTGACGTTGTGTGATGTCCGCGGCATGTGCTCAAGCAACGTCAAACAGCGAGCAAAATAGTTCTTTAGGGTCGGATCATAGAGCGTCGAAACAACCCGTCGATATTCCGCGAGAAGTTCATCGCGCGGCATTTCCGGTACAAAGTTAAGGGTCATGTCGGTCTGATTTCCGCTGGACTCCCCAACCAACCGATCTTCCTGTTTCAATCGGTGCCAAAGATCCGTCTCCTTCAAAGCCGTCAGCAGCCCCGCCATCGCCATCGGTATACCAGCTTTCTGAATAAAATCGATGTGAGAGTCAAATTCCGTGTCCCCATCAAGCCCGATTATAAACCCACCTGTGACCTCCATGCCCCTGCTCTGTATTTTCCTGATCGCACGCAAGAGGTAACTCCCGGCCTCCTCTTCTTTGCTGGTGTTTTGTCCTTTGGAGGTACTGAGGAGTGCTTCATCATTGGGACTTTCGATACCGAGGAATACCATGTTAAATCCAGCGCTGCTCATTGCGTCAAGCATTTCAGGGATTTCGACGAGGTTTACGCTGGCTTCGGTGTAGAGTGAGAATGGGAATTGTCGTTCCTCTTGCCACTGCTTCACAGCGGGAAGGAGACGCATTGCATCGCGCTTGTTACCGATAAAATTGTCATCAACAACAAACATCGCGCCATCCCAACCGAGTTTATAGAGCATCTCAAACTCAGCAAGCATCTGCTCATTGCTTTTGGTGCGCGGCACACGCCCGAACAACTTCGTAATGTCGCAAAACTCGCAGTTGAAAGGACACCCACGTGAAAACTGGAGTGCCATTGACCCGTAAGAATTGATGTCGATAAGGTCGTAGCGGGGGGGTGGCGTCTTCGTGATATCCGGTTTCCGTTTCTCACGATAGATCTCCTGGGCACAGCCGCTTTCAAAATCGGTTAAGAACTCTTCAAATATTTCCTCAACTTCACCAAAGAGAAAATGGTCAATCTCAGCATCTGTTTCCTCTTTGATATTATCATAGTAAGAGGTAGGATGCGGACCACCAGCAATTATGGGTACACCGGCTCGATTACAACGTTCGGCAACCTCATAAAGAGAGTCTTTCTGAACAATCATTGTCGATGTCAGCACTACATCCGCCCACTCGATATGTGCGTCCATCAACGGTTCAATGTTTATATCGACAACTTTTAAGTTATAATTCTTAGGAAACATTCCAGCGATCGTCAGCAATCCAAGCGGAGGCATCGATGATTTTTTACCAAGAAATTCTAAAGCGTACTTAAAGCCCCAATAGGATGGTGGGAATTTTGGATAAACAAATAAGGCATTTGGCATAATATATACCTATCTCCTTGTGGGCGTAATTTTCATGCCCATATTGCCAAAATTTTATTGAATAATATATAAATTTAACGACTCCTATCAATTATGATACCACAATTTCAAATTTTTATCAAGTTTTTTTCCAATTTTCGGGTTTTACTATCCCTCGGTGTTCGTTTAACTGAAAATTGTATTCTCACAAGGTCAAATCAGGAGACAGTTCTCATAGAAGCATCGGTTTGCCTGTAGCGTCGTGTGCATGTTAAAATTATTTTCGACGGCACAGGTGCCGCATCAATGGAGAGGATAGATGTATAGACCCCAACTTCCACAACTCATAGTATTTTTCAGCGGCGTACTCTTTTGTATGGCAAGTCATCCGCAAGCCCTTTTGTACGGAGCAGAGGATCTGGACCAGAGTACTCCCTCAGCAAACGCAATAACACCGAACAACGAAACAGAGAAAAAAACACACCCACATTATCGTATACACCAACTCCATTTCATTGGGAATGAACACCTAAATGAAGAAAAACTGATAACTCTATTCGGATGGGAAAAAGAAAAACCCTATTCTCATGAAGAAATTATAGCAGGATTTGAACGCATCGTAACTGAGTATCGGGACGCGGGCTATATTTTCGCAGAAACATCTCCCAACATCACAGTGATTTCCGAAAAGGAAGAAATTAACAGCGAAATATCCGTATCTATTAGGGTAGAAATTGTTGAAGGCAAACCACTTCGGACTGGAACGTTAACATTTTCAGGAACCCAACGCTTTTCGGAAGCCGAAATTCGAGACCAACTCGGCATAACAGAGGGAAGATTTTTTACACAGGTGGCATTGGAACAGGGAATTGAACGTATCCAAACTTTGTATAGTGAACACGGATACCCGAAAGTTGAGATTGCGCCTAAGAATATTCAGCTTTTGCCAGAAACAGGCACCATCGATTTTGAGTTGAATATTCGGGAAGGGGCACAGGTCCGAATTGGTGAAGTCAAAATAAGTGGACTCCAGAAAACGAAAACGAAGGTAGTCCTGCGGGAAATTTACGTAAAACCGAACGATAATTTCAAGCAACGTGACATTGACACAAGTTATCGTCGCTTGCGAAATTTGGGATACTTCTATCAAGTGAATCCAAATGTATTGGAAGCGGGTGAGACAGAAGATAAGATCAATTTCCACGCGCGAGTCACCGAAGCCCGAACAGGTCAACTGAACGGGGTTGTCGGATATGCACCCCCAGACTCAGATACTGACGCTGCTCCGCAACTTACTGGCGTATTTGAAGCTCGCGAAACTAACCTATTAGGGACAGGTAGACAGGTTAACTTTTATTGGAAATCCGGGCTACTGAAGATCTTACGGTTTGGCTACGCAGAACCGTGGATATTCGGCAAACCGCTCACCCTCGGCATAGAATATGGGCAAATCAAACAAAGCAACCCCGATAGAGGACAATTCCAAGGTTTTCCTGACAATTCCCCAGAAATCGTTTCCGAAGAACAGTCAGGTAGTGTCAGCGCGACAACGAACTTCGGACGTGTTTTTGAAGGGATTATGACGTTAGGATATAAACGGATTAACGTACCAAATGTTGGTCCGACTTCAATGACACCCCCTACACCTGATTTTCAAACCCCGATTTTTTCCGATCCACGCGTTACTTCACCCACCGAACCGACACCCTATATCGGCACGAAATACAGTGTCACACTCCGACTGACACGGGATACCCGTGACTATTTTCTGAACCCGACCCGCGGACGGCGTGATAGCATCGCTGTTGAAGTGTCCCGGAGCGATTTTCGACTCCGAAAAGCATGGCTCTCTCTACAACAATATTTCCCGACATGGCGGAAACAGACGATTGCCGTTGAACTCCATGGTGCCGCTGCATGGGGTGTTAATATCCCGCCAACTGAACTTTTCTATCTCGGTGGTGCGACGACTTTGCGCGGGTACGATGAAGATTGGTTTTCTGGACCGCGCCGTGTGTATGCCAACCTCGAATACCGATTCCTTGTCGGACCTGACTCCCAGATTTTCGTCTTCACCGATTTAGGCACTGTCACCTTGATTGAAACCCCATCCGTTTTTGATACACTCCGAGTCGGTTACGGATTCGGGGCACGTCTTGAATCAAGAGGCGGTATCTTACGCATCAATTACGGACTCGCGGCAGGAGATTCCCTCTTGCGAGGGAAAATCCACGTTAACCTCGGCGCGGCGTTTTAGCGTCCACCTTTTAATTTGCCAAGTGCGGAAATATGTTATAAAATATATACGAGCAGTCATAGATGTAATTTAACAATTAGGAGGTTTAAATGACCAAAAACAAGAAATTACAGAGTTGGGTCGAAGAAGCCGCCGCGCTCTGTCAACCCGATTCTATCTACTGGTGCGATGGTTCTCAAGAAGAAAACGATCGACTGTGCGAAGAATTAGTTCAAAAAGGGACATTTGTTCGCTTGGATCCCGAAAAACGTCCGGGGAGTTTCCTGGCGCGTTCCAGCCCTGCCGATGTCGCGCGTGTTGAAGACCGAACATTTATCTGTGCAAAAACCCCGCTTGAAGCTGGACCTACAAACAACTGGCACGATCCCACTGAGATGAAAGAAACCCTCAAAGGACTCTTCAAGGGTTGCATGAAAGGCAGGACGATGTACGTTGTGCCGTTCAGCATGGGACCGCTCGGTTCACCCATTTCGCACATCGGTGTTGAAATCAGCGATTCCCCTTACGTCGTTGTTAATATGCGGATTATGACCCGCATGGGGAGTGCCGTGTTAGATATTTTAGGTGAAGACGGCGACTTTGTGCCGTGTCTACACTCCGTGGGAATGCCTCTTGAACCGGACAAGCCGATGATGTTTGGCCCTGCGATCCGGATAACAAATATATCGTACATTTTCCCGAGGAACGTTCCATCTGGTCCTACGGTAGCGGCTATGGTGGGAACGCGCTGCTCGGTAAAAAATGTTATGCCCTCCGTATCGCCTCTATCATGGCGAAAAACGATGGATGGATGGCAGAACACATGCTTATTTTGGGATTAACGAGCCCGGAAGGCGAGAAAACTTATATCGCTGCTGCGTTCCCAAGTGCCTGTGGTAAGACGAATCTCGCGATGCTCACGCCAACCATACCGGGTTGGAAAGCTGAAACCATCGGCGACGACATCGCATGGATGAAATTCGGTGAGGACGGAAGACTCTACGCAATCAATCCTGAAGCGGGCTTCTTCGGCGTTGCTCCCGGCACGTCAATGGACACCAACCCGAATGCGATGCATACGCTCGCATCAAACTCAATCTTCACGAATGCCGCCCTCACAGAAGATACCGATGTCTGGTGGGAAGAGATGAGCGACGAACCCCCCGAAACGGTCACAAGTTGGCTCGGTGAAGAATGGCACCCTGGCGATGAAAAAACAGCCGCACACCCGAATGCTCGCTATACCACTCCTGCGGCACAATGCCCAATCATCGATCCGAATTGGGAAAATCCAAACGGTGTTCCAATCTCGGCGATCCTTTTCGGTGGACGCCGCGCCGCTACTGTCCCTCTCGCATTTGAAGCCTTCGACTGGCAACACGGCACCTTTATTGGGTCCATCGCTTCTTCCGAACGCACAGCCGCCGCCGCTGGCACAGTCGGTGAACTCCGACGTGATCCGATGGCGATGCTTCCGTTCTGCGGATACAATATGGGCGATTACTTCGCACATTGGTTAGAGATGGGTAAAAACACCGATGCCAGTAAACTGCCGAAGATTTTCTACGTCAATTGGTTCCGCAAAGATACCGACGGTGGATGGCTCTGGCCCGGTTTCGGCGAAAATAGCCGTGTCCTCAAGTGGATCGTGGAACGTGTCTCTGGCACAGGCGAGGCAGTTGAAACACCGATCGGTTACCTGCCCGCAGCCGGTGCTATTGATATTAGCGGATTAGACGTAACTGACGCTCAGATGTCAGAACTCCTGAATGTCGATGTCGAAGAATGGCTCAATGAAATTGAATCCATTCGAGAACATTACGCACGCTTTGAGGAAACACTGCCCGAAGCGTTATCCGACGAATTGGCGGCATTAGAAGCACGTCTGCGCGAAAAGCAATAAAACTGACTGATTCACATTGTAGGGTGAGGCAATCCATGTCTCGCCCTATAACTAACCTAAGAACGGTTCATAAGCACCCAATCTATACCTCTGACCAGCGGGATTCCACCAAGGACAGAACAACTATGACACAGCTCCTTGAAAAAGCACTTACCGAGGTATATAAATTACCGCCTGACCAACAGGACGCTATTGCCGCCTTGATTCTTGAAGAACTGGAAGATGAGCAACTTTGGAACAAGGTTTTTGCAGCGTCAGAAGATAAGATTGCTCAACTTGCGGGTAAAGTCCGTGCTGACATTAAAGCGGGACGTATCAGAAAGATGGGAATTGACGAGTTGTGAACTGATATCTAACAGAGGATTTTCTTGAGTGTTTTGGGCAGTTACCCCAAGAGATCAAGGAAAAAGCACGCAAGAACTATCGTCTTTGGCGGCAAAACCCGAATCATCCAAGCTTGCAATTTAAGCGGGTATATACCAGAGAACCGATTTACGCGGTCCGAATCGGAATCGGTTGGCGTGCTTTGGGTTTGCGAGAAGATGATGCAATCTATTGGTTTTGGATCGGTCCTCATGGCGAATATAAAACATTACTAAATCAACTTTGAATTTCTAAGGAGAATGATAATTGTCAACCGAACCATGTACTACGCGTCCTGCCGATCAGGGGGACATTGTTCACCCCCGAGTTTTACCTTTCATAATCGTTCACCTCACATGTTTCGCTGTTTTCTGGGTAGACATTCAACCCATCGATTGGATCCTATGTGGAGCCTTGTACGTTATCCGTATGTTTGGAATTACGGCTGGCTATCATCGGTACTTTTCGCACCGCTCCTTCAAAACAAGCCGCGGATTTCAATTCTTTTTGGCATTCCTGGGACAGTGCTCAGCACAACGCGGGGCACTCTGGTGGGCAGCCAGACATCGCGAACACCACAAATACTCCGACACAGAACACGATATACACTCTCCAGTTAAACACGGATTCTGGTATTCTCACGTGCTTTGGATCTTCTCCAAACATGGACGTACTGCGAATTACAATGTAATTAAGGACTTTCGGAAATATCCAGAACTGGTGTGGCTTGATAAGTGGGACAGATTACCGCCATTTATATTAGCCGTGCTTGTTTGGATGATCGCGGGTTGGTCGGGACTCATCGTCGGTTTCTTTGTGAGTACGGTCATTCTTTTTCACGGGACCTTTACGATCAATTCCCTTTCGCATGTCATAGGCAAGCAGTCGTATATCACCGGTGACAATTCACGCAACAACCTGTTCCTCGCTATCATCACGATGGGGGAAGGATGGCATAACAATCATCACCACTTTCCAAGTGCCACACCGCAAGGTTTTCGTTGGTGGCAAATTGACCTTACGTATTATATTCTGAAAGTTTTGTCGATTTTTAGAGTCGTTTGGGACCTACGGCTGCCGCCAGCACATGTCGTAGAAGGTACGCGTAAATTATCGTTATCTACCATCGAAAATGCGGCTCAACAACTCGCGGCGAGTTTTTCGATTGAACATATAGGTGAAACGGTTTTAAAGGCATGGAAACACACCCCAAAATTAGAAGAATTGCGGAACCGTGCCCGTGTCAGTCAATCAGAAGTCGAAGCATTTCTTAAAGAGATGAAAATTCTTGAACTGCCATCAATCGCAAACCTGAAACATCGAGCACAAAAAATGTTTGCCTATATTCCATCGTTAAATCCTATTGTTGAACGGGCAAATCAGATTCTCGTTCATGCTGTTTCGGTATGGTTAATCCAGAACGGTGTTTACGAAACGGGGGTTGGGTTAACCTAAGGTCGTTTTTTCACCAAGAATTGGAATTCTGTTGCCCCACATCCGAGGGTTAAACTTTGGATTTGGGGCATTTTGTTATTACCATTGACGCTCCTGGCAAAATATGATATTCTTAAAGAGTCGTCAGTTATCAGCGGTTAGCAGTGAGTCCTTCGTCGCCGAAAGCTTCCTCACAGCACCTGAGAGTTTATCGAGTACATCTGCCCTATTTCGTGCCATCAGAGACAAAATTTGCCCTATTTTGTGCAGTTAGTTCTCAACACTGCCCAAAGAATCTAACCTGTGCGGTATTGACCTAACTGGCATGGGATTTGCTATAAAACCAAATGAAAGGAGTTACCCAATGGGAACCGAAGAAAAATATCGTGTTGCCTCACCCGGATTCACAGCAGAACAGTGGAAAACCTTTAACGAAGACGGTATCATCTTCATTGAGGACGCAATCTCTGATGCGGATATCCAAACCTATATTGATGCGATAGATCGCGTCGCCGTGACCCATCCGAAATATACATCAGGTGGCTATCTCGGCATGGAGAACATCGTTGAACGCGATCCCGTGTTTACAAATCTCATCGACCATGAGCGGCATGTCGGTTATGCGTATGACCTCTTTGGGGAACTCCTCAAACTCCATCAGAGTCAATTTTTCCTGCGTCCACCCGGTGGAAAACAGTACAACATATGGCATCCGGACGGTGCGCGAGCACTCCCTTACGGTGTGTTTTCACCCCAATTGCCGTTGCAAATCAAAATCGGGTATTGGTTGACCGATCTACCGAGAGAGAAGATGGGAAACCTCGTTGTGTTACCCGGAAGCCACCGGCTCCAGTATATGGACGGCTACGATACACACAAAAGTATTCCAGGGGAAATGGTTGTCTGCCCGCGTAAAGGCACAATGACGGTGATGCACTCCAGTATCTGGCACCGCGTGGAAACCAATGAAAGCGATGTGGTGCGTTACAATATCTTTGTCGCCTACTGTCCATCTTGGGTTACACCTGCGGATAGATTTCATTCCTCACCCGAATGGCTGGAAACACTGAATCGTGAACAGCGGATCATCATGCGGAGTTACAGCCATGCGTATCACAACGCCAAACCTCCGGCGTCAGAGTTTCCACTCTTCTTGGAACGCGAGACTGGTGCTGAAGCGGATGCTGATACATATCAAGAACACGTCCAGTTGCACCGTCGTAAACGACAAACGATGCCTGAGCGGCTTGCCGCCCTGTAAGGAACAGGAATCGGTTTTTTGGCAACGGACAAAACAGGGCAGAAACCCAATCGTAAAAAAATTATGAAGACACTATTCCTCAAAGATATGCGGTATCGCCAAGCGAGAGTTGTGCTCACAACCCTCGGCATCACCGTGCTGATCTCTTTGATACTGCTGTTAGGCGGTATCATGAACGGTATGCGTATTCAAGCGCGACAATACGTCGAAGCCACAGGTGCGGATGTCTGGATCTCTGCTGAGGGTTCCGGTGGCGCATTTATTGGGTTTTCTATGGTCGTTGAGGAATACATGGCATTCCTGAATTCAGAACCAGGCTTAGTGCCAGATTCTGCCTCGCCGTTGGTTTTTGCGCAAGCACGTCCGACCGTCCGTGGCAAATCCACCAAGGCAATCGTCGTCGGTTACAAGTTGGGACAACTCGGCGGACCCAAGAGCGTAGTTGAGGGCAGAATGTTCACTCGGAGCAATTTTGAAGACTATAGACCTGAAGACCCAGTGCCCTACGAGGTGGTCGTTGACGAGAAAATGGGACTGGAAATCGGAGAACAGATCACCCTCAGCAACGAAAAAGTGCGAGTTGTCGGAAAGGCGAAAAGCCTCATGTTTGTTTTGGATACACCGTTGTTATTTATGGATGTCCGCATCGCCCAAAAACTGCTACTCGGTAACACGCCACATGTCAACATGATGATCGCGAAAACAGACAAAAGCGAACAACCCTCACAGATCGCCGCGGATTTAGATGCCTTAGAAACCATTGAAGTACGCACTTTAAAACAGACGCTCACGGACATCATTGCGTATTATGTTGATGAACCGATGAAGGCGGTGCAATTCCTGCGGGTGATGCTGTGGTTAGCGGCGGGTATTCTCGTCGGCATGATTACATACGTGACGATGCTCGAAAAGACGCAAGAAATCGGCGTACTCAAGGCTATCGGAGGTTCAAACGGTTACGTGATGGGACTGCTCCTCAAACAGGTTGTCGTCATCTCCACTGTCGGTGTGCTCCTTGGGCTTAGCCTGTCGTATGTGTTCGCGGCGGCGGCACCGATTTTCGTCGCGATTCACTTCGTCGAATCCATTATCGTCGCGTGCATCAGTTTCATTGTGTGTTGTGGTAGCGGGTATCTGGCAGCGCGTAAAGCGATTGCGGTCGATCCGATGATAGCTTTCCGAGGAGAGATCTAACCCGTTAGCACGCATCTCATCGTCTTATTCCAAAAACAAAGCCTGCAACAACGGCGCAGGCGAATCTACGGGAAGGCACTTGAAACTACCAACTTACCTGACCGAACCGCAAGGAAAATTAAAAAAATGGCGACAGTCGTAGAGGGAACAGGCTTAACGAAACGCTTTGGTAGCGGCGATGCAACCGTTGTCGCAGTTGACACCGTCGATATCCGAATTGAAGCGGGTGAACTGGTGATGCTGATGGGAGACAGCGGTTGTGGAAAGACAACACTCATCAGTCTCCTCGGCTGTATTTTAACACCGGATGCCGGGGAACTCCACATTGACGGTGAACCGATTAACCCTGAAGTACAAGACTTGAGCGTCATTCGTCGTGAAAAGATCGGATTCGTCTTTCAGTTGTTCCACCTATTACCCTACCTCACTGCCATGGAAAACGTCATGGTCGCGATGGATCTCGCTCGAACAAAAACCGCTGAAGCGGAAAACCGTGCGACAGCGCTTCTCACACAGGTCGGTTTAAGTGAACGGCTTCATCATCGTCCTGCACAACTCTCCGGTGGTGAAAAACAACGCGTCTCTTTCGCGCGTGCCCTCGCCAACCGCCCGAAAATTATCTTTGCCGATGAACCCACCGCCAACCTCGATAGTCGTCAGAGTGACAACCTCATGAACCTTATTCAAGAACTGCGTCAAGAACACCAAACCACTATTGCCATTGTAACGCACCACGAAGGATTAAAAGAGAACGCCGATCGTGTTATTGAGATGAAAGATGGAAGGATTCTCGCCACATGAACAGAAAAAACATCTTCACATATTGCGGAAGAGGCATCTCCATCCCGATCATCGGAATTATAATTTTTCTTTTCATCCTACCGACTCCTACCCTCGCCGAAGAAGACCAAGCCCTCACCGAACTGGAGCACCCCGACTTCCTCACAAGCGGATTGTATGGCGGCGGTCTTACCTTTATTAACGGCGATGCGTACGTCCGACTTCAACTTCAACCGGATATACCGCTTGGAAAAGTGGGCATCGGTTTAGACTTGATTCTGCTTTACAATCCTTACGCTGAGGGAGATGAGCCACAAATCCTCGCTGAGGACGGTGAAGGATGGGACAATCCAAGCACCTGGTTAAGACTCGTCCGTTATGTTCGCTATGGTCGCCCCTACGATCCGTTCTATTTTCGATTCGGGGAATTGGACTACCTCACCATTGGACACGGTTCCATTATGTCCGGTTATTCTAACTACGACCGGCGAGGGTTACGATTGAACCTCAGAAATGCCGAGAGCCGACTCGGCGTTGAAACGATGATGAACGACATCGGTAATCCTACAATCTTTGGCGGTCGCGCTTTTCTACGTCCGTTTCAACGAGAAGAAAATAACAACTTTTTGACGCGATTTGAACTTGGCGCGACCTACCTCACAGACATCAATCCGAATCTACAAGAAGCGGGAGAAGACCCGTTGACTGCCGTCGGACTTGATGTCGGATTTCCAATTTTTGAGACCAGCACGTTCCGGCTCGACCTCTACGATGACGTTACTTTTCTCAATACATTACCTGAAGAAAATACACAGACAGAAATTGCACTCACAGAAGACAGCAGCGTAACAACCAATCTCGCCTGGGGGAACGCCGTTGGGGTTGGATTCTCTTTCACCCAAACTCTCTTCAAAATAGAGTATCGCACGTTTGGAGATGGCTATATCCCTTCCGTGTTCGATTACACCTACGAATCCGCGAAATCGGTATCGCCGGAACCCGGTATGCCCCAATTCTTGGGCTTAGAGACAAACACAGAACCGAGGCGCGGTTTCTTCTCACAGTTTATCTGGCATCCACTGCCACAGGTTCATTTCATGGGAACATTCGAGGATTATACGAATACCGAACCGAAACTCTATATGGCGGTGACGGAGTCCGGGTTGGTTCCACGTTTTTCGGTGCGAGCCTTCTATACAAAACGTGATATTGGCGAGGGTGGGGAGACGAATTTCTTCGGAGATCTGTTCGACTTAGATGAAAAATCGGCATTCAGTGTAGAGGTGCGTTATGAAGTCTTTCCCCCGGTTGTAACGATTGTCACTCGTGAATACACGTTTCGACGTACTGAGACAGTAGAAGGGGTCTCCCAGTTTGAGCCGATTCATAAAACGTCGTTTATGGTAGGGGTCAGCACAGACTTTTAATTATACCTTGTGGTTCGGTCAGGTCGATAGAACGCGTAATGCAAATTGGCGTATATCCGCCTGCGTGTTTTTGCTTGGGGTATTTGCTTGGGCGTTTCTGCGTATTTCTGCGTATTGTTGCAGGCTACAACTGTGGTTTAATGTTCCCTCAGATAAAAGAAACGTCAACATTCCCAAACCCAGTAAAAACTAATCGGAAACCACCGCGTAATGTAATGGAGCGGTGCCCAAGGGACCATCAATTAAAAGACCTCAACTTTGATCTCTTCATCTTCGACAATTACCGGATATGTTCTGATGCGGAGGCGCGGGTCGGTTTGACACTCCCCCGTTTTTGTATCGTAAGCGTAGCCGTGGACTGGACACACAGCGATACCGTTTCGGATTCTGCCTCTACCGAGGGAGCCCATCGCATGCGGACAGGTATTGTCTACAGCACAGAATTCACCGCCTTCATTGAAAATGGCGATCCGCCTTCCGTTCACCGTAAACGCTTTTCCGCGTCCTTCTCGGATGGCTGACGTTTTCGTGACCTTCGTGTAATTTAACATTTTCCTACTCCTTAACACTTCCTAAAGTAATTCCCTGCACAAATTCACGTTGCATCGCTAAAAACAGAATAACGATCGGCATGAGCGACAGTAATGTTCCCGCCATCAGCATACCGTAATCTTGACGATAGGTACCCACGAGATTCGCCAAACCAATCGGTAACGTGTATTTCGCCTCATCACGTAAAATGATGAGGGGCCAGAGATACCCGTTCCATGACCCCAAAAACGAATAGATCGTCAACGCACCGAGGGCAGGCTTGATAATAGGGAGCACAACCCGGTAATAGATACCGAACTCCGAACAGCCGTCAATACGTGCCGCATCCAGCAGTTCAGACGGAATCGTGACAATGAATTGACGCATCAGAAATACACCAAACGCACCGACCGAAAACGGGATAATAATCGCCTTGTAACTATTGAGCCAGCCGATATCATACATCAACCCAAACAACGGAACGAGCAATACCTGAAAAGGGACCATCATAGAAGCGAGGAGGATGCCGAACAGAATCTTCTGACCGCGGAACTGATACTTGGCAAACGCATAGCCACCAAGCGAACAGAAAAATAGGGTCAGGAGCGTTGACGCGGTCGCAATGAAAACACTGTTGACAAAGTATCGATTATACGGCACCGTCTTCCACAAATTCCGGTAGTTTGACGTGAATTTATCCCAGACAATCGAGAGGTAACCCGGTTGATGAATCGTTAATTGCAGGAACAACTGACTCCCATTTCCTACGTCCATTGTTGATTGGGCAGGCACAAGACCTGCCCCTACTTTTTGCATCGTGATGTGCGTCGATTCTAACTCACCCGGAATACCCTGCAGTCGCCAGACTGAATCCGTCCACAACGCGCTCCCTAAAACGAAAGAACGTGTCGGTTGATATGTAACGCCATTGTTGGTACTGCCGGCACTGGTTCCAGACTTCGGGACAGACACGGTTAACGAGAGACGGTGATATGAGGCGTCTCCACGCACGGGAAGCGTAATACGCCGAATCCGCTCAATTGGGATAGGTGCGGAAACCATCGCTGCCATACGAACAGTGTTACTGTCTTGGAAATTGTAGGATAGACTTGCCGCCGTCTGAAGATCGTCTGACGTGCGTACACGCGTGCCTGTCTCTGCTTCCCAGTTCACCACCTCAATCGGTGTGCGATTGAAGTCAAGGTCTTCTATCTGGAGTGTCCCAAGGGCAACTTCGCGATACACCGACCCCCAGATCGTATCAACCGCTTCAGGAATAATAGCATCTCTCACCGCCGCAGTAACCGAATCCGTTCTGCCGTTCCAGACTTCGTCTGGCAATCCCGCGACCAGTTGTTGCCATAAACCCTCTATTATCTCGGCTTGTAATTCTTCGGACGAGACGTAATTGGAAAACTTCGCATTCACTGAGATGTGTGACTGTGCCTCTGCCCAAATTATCTCTGTGAGTTGGGGCTGTAGCGTTTTCCATGCTGCTTCATCCACCGCCATCGGTCTTTCAATCTCAGGATAGGCATCTTCGACAATATAAGGCGACGCTGCGACACGTGGCGGCAGATTCGGGAACCACTCAATAGGGACAGCGAAAATTTCGTTGGCGGTTTTAAATGAGGAGGTCAATAACCACAGCATCGGTATCATCGTACAAAACGCCGCACCTACTAAAAGGAGATAACCAACCCCTCTGAAAATTTTTATTTGAACCTGTTGCGTTTTTTTCTTTTGGTTCATTCTAAGTTCCTAATTCAGATAAGTCAACTGCTTGTGCGCGTTGAATATCGTCCTGATATTTGAAGACGCAACCGAGCGTTTCAGCAACGACATCCGCATCCAATTGCGCTTTCCCTAGTGCCACGAGTGCTAATGCCCAATCCAAGGTCTCTGCAACACCGGGTTTCTTATAGTAATCCCCTTGCCGCCAGAGTTGCATCATCCGACATAACTGCTGTGCGAGATGGTCATCAATCTGGGGCAGTTTCGTCTGTATGATCGCCAACTCCTTCTCCACAGTCGGATAATCGATCCACTGATAGAGACAACGGCGTTTAAGTGCCTCATGGACCTCCCGTGTCCGGTTTGAGGTTAGCACGACATAGGGAATATGTTTCGCTTGAATCGTTCCGATTTCAGGGATGGTAATCTGGAAGTCGGACAAGATCTCGAGTAGGAACGCCTCAAATTCACTGTCGCTCCGGTCTACCTCGTCAATGAGTAAGACAGGCGGTACATCGCCATCGCTCTGGATCGCCTCCAGCAAAGGACGTTTCAGGAGAAACGCTTCGCTAAACAGATCCGTACCGATATTTTCTTTCTCTCGTCCACGCGCCTCATCAATACGAAGTTGCAAAATTTGCCGTGTGTAGTTCCATTCGTATAATGCGCTGTTTGCATCTAAGCCTTCATAACACTGCAACCGGATGAGTTTCGCGCCAGTTGAATCCGCAAGTACTTTAGCAACTTCAGTCTTACCGACACCGGGTTCGCCTTCGAGAAAGATAGGTTTTTTGAGATGATGCGCGAGATAGAGGGTTGTTGCTAAACCTCTATCGGCGATATACGCATGCTTTGCACATGTAGTTTGAACGTTTTCGATAGACGTGAACATATTTTTAATTATTCCTTGCGGTTCGGTTGGGTAGGGATAGATTCAGGCATTTCTGGTGTGTCTTTGCGAGATTCTTTCATTGTTTCTCCTCCTCAGGTGTCTACGTGGTACCCTTTCAATTTTCCTTCAGGGCGCGTTCATAATCTTCGCGATAATCTATATCCCGAAGCACCCGGTCTGTATCGACTGTAACGTAATGAATATCATCGCTATATCTTTTGAAGAGCGTTCGCACACCACCGCTCTCTGCGCCCAAGGCAAGAATATCGGCGCCATACTGTCGCTGGAAAATTACGGGATGACCCCGTTTATAATTATAACTCGGTAAGGCAATTCCTTTATCCGTTTGCACATAGGCATCAATAACCCCATCGATTAACGCAGCAGTGATGAAAGGCTGGTCGACCAACATGAGTCCAAACGCATCACTTTCTTTCAGGGCGCGTATGCCAGCTTGTGCGGAGGTCAACATACCGTCGTGATAGTCAGGATTAAAAACGATCTTGACAGGACGCTCTGATAGTTGTTCTTGAATCTGTGCGGCGCAATGTCCGACAATGACGATGACCTCATCGAACTTAGCACCAAGCATACTGTCTACCACGGTCTCAACAATAGTGCTTTCACCGAAAGGGAGTAGTTGCTTCGGTTCCCCCATCCGAGTAGAGAGTCCTGCGGCGAGGAGAATTCCCGAAATGAAGGGAGGCGTCGTATGCGTCATGATTTAATACCGAATGCCGAACGTCTCATATTCCCCTGTGAAAGGCCGTTCGTCAATCTCAAGCGAATCAACTCTCGCATAGCGCGGTCCTTCCCTTAAGAAAACGACCAAAGCATCCAACTGTGTCTTATCACCCTCTGCGACAACTTCAACCTTACCGTTCGGCAGATTTTTGGCATAGCCTTTAACGCCGAGTTGCCGTGCGTTGCGTTGTGTGAAATTGCGGAACCCTACGCCTTGTACCCTACCGGTGATGAGCACATACAGTTGCATTTTCCGATTGACCTCAATCGTGAGTGTGACAGGTGTCCCAAGTTTTGGCAGTAACGCGTCGTTCTTTTTATAGATATTCTCCTCCGAGGATTCGGGAAGCGGATTCTGAAAGAGGGCACTCGCATCAAAGAGCCGCAAGGCGACAATGTCATTACTCATAAACGCTTGCGGCATCATTGCATCCTCATCGTCGCTATCCAAGTCAGGCACGACGCGTGATCCTGAATAGACCCAAGCGACATGCTGCATCGTCTTTTGCGTCTTCACATTGAAAACCAGTTCTTCAGCACGCACCTTTTTTCTCTCATCGCCATCCTTCCATTCAACAAACATAACGACCGCGGTTCCTGTCGGTGGTGTCGGCTCATCCTTCTCTTCATCATAGCCGGGTGGCGTTCCGACTTGAACATCAAGTTTACTGAGTGCGTCATGAATCTCCTTTGCCGTTGCTTCGACGACAACAATGCTTTCATACTCCTTGCCATTGTGTCCACAAACGAGATATTCAACGGCACCTTTCAAATGTGAATCGTATTCACCGAGAGCCTCAGAAATTTTACCCTTTAAGATAAGCTGCTTCTCCTCTTCCATGACCTGGAGATGCCCATCTGCCCACGCGATATTCGACAGGACAACAAGACACACGCCAATATAGACGATTATTCTGACCTGCCACGCATAGGTTTTCACTCTATTCATGAGATGACTCCTTTTTTAAGGGTTATCAGTTATCAGTTATCGGTTGTCGGTTAAAGAAGGGTTTTGGTAACCCTCCACCCAAACTTAGAGTACTTTAGAACGAGTAGTCGTTCAACTTTGAGTTTGAGAGTCGGTTTTAGGATTTTTTAGGGAGAATTCCTGAAGATGTCGGGTTTCGTTGACACTCTACCTGCAAGAAATACCCACGCAAAAACACCTACGGTTTCCCATAAACCCAATCTTGATGAACTACGAGGGTATTGTTTAACGAAAACCTCTTGGGACCGATAATTCTCACTGCGAAGCAAACCGAACCGATAACTATTAGAAAGTATACCGCAATCCGTTAAAAATTTCCACATCATGTTTTCGGATACTGGTCGGTGGTTCGCTATCGTATCGGAAATTCACTCGGAGCGGAAAGGACAATTTCGTCGTCAATCGGAAGGTAATGCTGCCTTCAAAAAGGATACGGTAATCTTGAAAACGTCGGACATAGACCTGATAGTAGCCTGTGGCACTCGTCGTGATGCGTTCATATAGTTGTCCCGTCCAATTGATATAGTTCGTTGCGCGAACGATACGGGTTGTGATTGCACCACGCTCCTTGTCACTAATCCGTTCGTGTTCCCACATCGCACCGATACCGAGATAGAGATTAAATTTGGAGTTCCCCGGATGCGAGGCAAACCGAACGCCACTGCCTATCAAATTCCGATCACTCAACAAAATAGATTCGTTGAACTGCTTTTGAACAAAGGATTCAAAAAGGAGGTGCGGCGTCAAACCTTGAATAATTCGCGCGTGTGCCATGCCTTTATTAATGAAAAATTCGCCACTCTTTCTCCCCTGCTGAAGACTCCCGAAAACGAAGGCGTGATACGCTTTTGTGAGATAATCTGAGCGAAACCGAGTCCGAGCCGTAAGCAAATCCGTATTGCCAGAACGGTAGGTTAGATCCAGTGCAATACTGTTATACACACCGGATTCCAACTGCATCTGCTTCATCGTTTCACCTGTGAAAATATTCACCTGTGCCATCAGTGAGGGACACCAGAAAAGAAGGCAGACAAAACAGATACCGACAAGCCGGTTATTCCTCTTCGGGTGGGAAGTATTGCTAACCACGGACATTGAATTTCCGATCTTTTAGTGCGATTTCTGCGCCTTAGATCCAGTAGGAACAGTTTCTAATCTCTCCCATATTCGGATGCCTCATGAATTGAGTGGATTGCGTAGAGGCCGTAGATGTTATGGATCGTTTGACTGTTCTCTGATGTCTAGCTAATAGGATACCAACGAGACTGGACACTTATACAGCATAGCACATACACCGGTAAATTGCAAGGTAGATGTCACCCCTACGGGGTTCACTGTTTGGATTCATAGACGTTCTACAGAGATGTCACCCCTACGGGGTTGAAAAAGAAACAGGTCAAAAATCGGAGGTATAACCCGCTTCCTACAAAGATATGGGGGCCGCAGGTTGTTGAATGCCAAAAACCTTACCCACCCATTGTGCCTTTCAGCCTCATTCAATTGACAGGACAACCATCAGCCGTCAGTAAGCGTCGGGAACCGGAGTTCCCTCCTACAAGAGAATTGAATGTCACTATTGTGGCTTCAGAGGCATTCAGTTTTCGGCTTTCCGTAATCCTACTGTGATTTCACAGTTTTCATAGCAAACTGAGAATTCCATAAGTTTCTCGAAAGTGGATAACCCCTTACTATGACTGGGTTTAGGACGATTTTTTCAAAAGTTGCTATGAAGTTGCTATGAAAATTGCTATGAAAATTTCGTGAGTTAAGGTTCGGTTTTGCCTGTAATCGCCTTTTGATTCGCTGACTTCAAAGCAACCGTTAACCGCTCGAGAACCGCAACAAGTGCCTCAGTGTTACCGACATGCGCGAATTGTTCAGGCGTATTCAATGTGAGTGTCAACCGTTCCAAGACGGTGATGAGTTGTGTCCCAAATAAGTTAGGAGGCACCTGTTGTTCAATCGCAGACAGCTTTTGTAGAGCCTCGACCGTTTTAATCAACGTATCTGTCAACACTTGAACATCATTCACAGAATGATTGCCATCCTCTAACATTCCGTTAATATAATCTATGTGTTTGGCTAATACTGCGACCTGTTCCATTGGGGATGTGAGTGGAATATCCCGTATGTCCTGTTTATGCTGTTCCCTCGCTTCTCGCCAGATTGCGCCGTATTTCCGCTCGGGCCATCGTGTGGTCCCTGGTTTCAGATACGCCAATCGTGGCACTAATGCGCGCCGGAGATTGGGTGTCCCCATAACATCTGTCTGTGCTAAGCGGCTCATCGTCTTATCCTCCTGGATCAATGTTGAGACTGCCTCGGCAGTCGCGAATCCTCTTGCGTGACACCGGACGATAAATTCGCGGTGTGCGTCCGAGATGAACTTTGATATCCAGTCTGTCAATTCCTCAGAGAAGGTCTCTCTGACTGTCCCTAACAGATGTGGTGATTTGTACCGTCTGAAATTCTCGCGTTGAGATCCTCCTAAGGTTTCGATTGCATAACGTTGGATCCGTTCAATAACGGCTTCCAGAAGTTCATCCCCCTCCAATGTAGCAAACAGGTTCTTCAAATCTGAACGTACTGCAAGGGTGCTCTCTGCCAAAAAATCTTCAAGCGGCGATTTCTTACGTGGAGCGTCCGTGTTTTCTATAGTCATTTCCTATCCTCCATTGCTAAGCAAATCAATACTTTTTTTAGTATAAGCAAACTTAAAAATACAATAATAAAATTAAGTATATCATAAAAAAAACTTGAATGCAAACATTTCTTCGCATGGGGTATAAATCAGGATTTATGCAGTTTTGACAGTAGCACGCTCTGTTAGATTGGACAAAATCGTTGGGTAATGGTAAAATCAATCAAACACAATATAAGAACAGGATTTACGCAAGTTTGTATTCTGCGACGTAATTAATTGGCGCAATGAATTGCGCTACTACGAACCAAAGATTGTACGAAAATAAGCGAACTGTGTAAGTCTTAAGGAAGATAGACATGCAACGCATCCTTATAGACACGGATCCGGGGGTAGACGATGCCCTTGCAATTCTCCTCGCACTGCTTTCACCCGAATTACACATAGAAGCGATCACAACTGTCTGTGGAAACGTCCCGGTTGCACAGGGAACAGAGAACCTGTTAAGAATTCTTGGGGTTCTCGATTTAGCGGAATTCCCACTCATCGCTCAAGGAGAATCAGAACCGCTCGTTAAGCCCCTCGTGACAGCGGCACATGTGCACGGTGATGACGGTTTAGGAAATGTGAGTCAACTGCGAAATGCCGATGGGAGTCCGCTATATCCGCCCGCTGACGCACATATCTCATCCATCTCAGGGGTCGATCTCATTCTTGAGACGGTCACACGCTCTCCAGATGAACTCACGCTCGTCGCCCTCGGGCCGCTGACAAACGTCGCTCAAGCCATTCGTAAAGATGCGGCTAAGATGCAACGACTGCAGAGGATTGTTGTGATGGGGGGTGCGTTTGAGGTATACGGGAACGTTACAACTACAGCAGAGTTCAACATTTTCGTCGATCCGCATGCAGCTCAAGAGGTCTTCGATGCCGATATCCCTATCGACATCGCGCCGCTCGACGCAACGCATCAAGTCGTTTTAACGGGTGAACGCTTGCATGCTGAAGTCGATCATCGATCTAACAGAATTTCCCAATTTCTTAAGGATGCGACACACGCCTGTATGGAATTTTACCGTCAACACGTTGGGTTCTGGGGATTTCATATCCACGACGCGCTCCCGATCGGTATGCTAACCCACCCAGATTATTTTGAAAGTGTTTCCGCTCACGTGCAGGTTGAAACCGAAGGTGTTTTAACAGACGGCATGACAGTGTCTGATCTGCGTCCTGAACGCCAACACCCCGATCCAAATGCACAGGTCTGCATTAAGGTGGCAGCAGATGCGTTTCTGGATCATTTTCTCGAGCGACTTCGGTGAAAATGGCACAAGGGAAATGAAGTTTCAGAATTTAATTGGGTAATGTGAGATAGTAATTGTCTGAATCAGGATTTTCAGAATTCAAGGATGGACAGGATAAGAGACACTTCTTGATTAAGAATTGTCTGTCGTAGAATTACCGAAATATTTTATTAAACTTCATACAGTTTGTGCTGCAGAAAATGTGTTGCCCTCAAAGAGGACATTCGGATTGGTTTTGCCGCGGACGCATACTGCCTTCCCATCGGTTTGAAAGCGGTTGTTATAGAACCGGATGTTGTGGATGCCTTGGCTTACACAATCAACTGCAGTAGGGTTTCCATCGGCAGATTGAGCTGTGAAGATTGTGTTGGCGTAAAAGGTCGTGTCGGTAAGATCGCCGCTTGCTCCGGTAGACCAGAGGTGGATACTTCCGTAACGATTCTTCCTACCGTCGTTTACACTTACGTTGTGGCGGAGGACGTTCCCATAAAAGGCACGGGCACCACTGAACTGTGCCAGTAGATACCCGGGTCCGTCGTTATCGTGGGAATAGTTGTATTGGACAGTCGAATTCCGCACGCCGCCGTCCAGATCGAATCCGCCGCCATCTTTACTGCTCCCCGTCCGGTTGTGATGGGATTCGTTGAACTGCATGACAACACGGTTCGCGTCCCATACCCAGATTCCAACGGGACCCCCGCCTTCGTAATCGTTCAAGCCGCCGTTTTCGTAGGCACGACACCGCTCAATTAACGCTCCATCAACCTGTGCGAGAACAATGCCGTTCCCTGAGTGCCTCCCTTTGCCGGGGATGCCTGCATTCCTATACACACTGCAGTTGCCTACATAAAAGTCGGTATGCGCATACCCTTCTCGCTCCGGGTTCCAAACACCAACACAACTGATACCTGCGTCACCGTTGTCATGGCTGGTGATGTATGTAATACTGACATCACGGAAACCGCTCCAACTCCGATCTGGGGGTTCTGCCACAAAGTGGATCCCTGAATGTTTGAAACCGCTGACATCGACGCGATGAATCCGAATATCGCCTAACTTAATCCCATCGGGTAGCGTATTCACGAACAGGATGCCAGAATAGGTATTCTCAGACGCGCCAGTACCGACAAAGTTGAGTTCCCTTAGATGGATACTCCCTGTATTCTTCGCTACAAAACCGGGACCCTCTCCAGCGTCAATCGTGGCTCTACCGAATCCGTAAGAACCAACGGTTATCGGTTTGTCCACTCGACCCGCGTGCTTATTAGCAAAACAGAAATTTCCAGGGAAGGTTTGGTTGGCGTGAAATAGGACGGAATCCCCCGATAACAATTCGGCAGCGTTCACCCGCTCAATACTTTGCCACGGGTCCGCCTTGGAGGTACCGGTGTTTGAATCGTCCCCAAGAAAACTTACATAGTAATCCATCGCAAACTGCTTAAAATACGTTCACACCACCGAGTGGATGGTTCGGAAGATAGCGGAGGTCGTTGTATGGGTCGCGCTGGAGCATCACTGGCACATCCAACTTGGGCATTCTCATCTCAGCCAATTTAAGACGTTGCTCGGGGGTAAGTTCTGCCGCGATTTCCCCAACGATCTCTTTAATCTCGTTGAAATAGATCTCACGTTGCTTCAGAAACTTCCGTGCTTCGTCCCTGAATTGGTTTAACTCTCGACGAGAACGCGTATCCATGAACCCGCTTTCGTATCGATCGTATCGCCGTTGCGTTATGCCGGATCGAAATATTTGATAATCCACCTCCAACTGTTTCTTCTCAAAATCGTAGTCCTCAACAATATCACGGATAAGGTTCAGTTTCGGGTGGATTACCTGCTGCTGTGCGGTTGTGAGTTGCAATGCCGCGGAACTCTTGGAAATATCAACGAGTTTGAGTCCGCCACAGGCTTGCAAAAACCCGCAGAGAACCAATATGAAGAAAGAGATGGAAAATCTGGCAAGCAAACGAAGGAATCTTGTGTAAGTCCTACAAGTCATACAATTCACCATATTTCGTCCGGAGATAGGCTATATAAGGTTCAATGGTGAGAGGTCCACCCGTTGCGCGCTGGATAATCTCGGGTGCAGTATATTTCGATCCGTGCTGGTACAAATTCTCTTTCAACCAATCGTGGAGTGTAGCAAATTCGCCATTTTCAATTTCATAAGAAATATCAGCGTGCGCTTCGCGTGCCGCTGAGAAAAATTGAGCACCTAAAATATTACCCAACGTATACCCTTGAAATGAGCCGCCAATCAACCCATAATACCAATGAACATCTTGCAAAACCCCGTCTTTATCATCAGGAGGTACAATGCCGAAATCGGCTTCAAACCGTTCACGCCATGCATTCGGCAAATCACGAATCTCCAAGTTTCCCTCTAAGAGTGCCAACTCGAAATCAAAACGCAACATGACGTGTAGGTTGTAGGTAACCTCGTCTGCATTTGTGCGAATGAGGGAGCGTTCCACTTTGTTAATCGCACGGTGAAACGTCGCTAAAGGGACAGAACCCAACTGCTCAGGAAAAACGCTTTGAAGTTGCGGATAGAAGTGCTGCCAAAACCCACGGCTACGCCCGACAATATTCTCCCAAAGCCTCGACTGACTCTCATGCACGCCCGATGAAGTACCGCCGGCAAGCGGGGTGCCTTCCAAATCCATGCGAATCCCCTGTTCATACAGGGCATGCCCGGTTTCGTGCAGGGTACTGAAGAGGGCGTCACCGAGGAAATTCTCTTTCGACCGGGTTGTAATCCTCACATCACCGAGTGAGAACTTTGTCATAAATGGATGATGTGTCTTATCCTGCCGTCCACGATTCAGGTCGTAACCGAACTTTTGGGCTACCTCCAGACCAAATGCGAGCTGCTTGTCCTCAGGAAAGTGTTGGTGCAAACACGAATCGTCGGCGAGTGTTTGCGATGTAATTGCGGAAGCAATCGGAACAAGTTCTTGGCGTAATTCGGCAAAGACGCGACTGACATCGGTCGCCTTCATTCCGTAATCGCTGGATTCAATGAGCGGATCCGCGATGTGCTCATAACCGGGAAAGAAATCAGCCGCCTGACGGCTGTAGTCCAGCGTTTTTTCGAGATACGGACGGACACGCTCAAAGTCGTTCGCTGGACGTGCCTCAGTCCACACCTGATAGGATTCCGATGTGTGGTTGGTTACCTCAGCCATGAATTCAGCAGGAATTTTCGTAGCCCGCTCGTAGTCTCTACGCGTAACCCGGAGCAGACTCGCTTCATCAGAATCGTAAGCCAGACTTTTTTCATAAGGTTCGAGGGTGTCGAGCAACCTCCCTATTTCGGGATCGGTAAACTTTTCGTGTGCCAATCGTCTCAGTGTTGCACTTTGGCGTGCCCGAGCCGCGGCACCACCGGGTGGCATATACGTTGTTTGATCCCAATAGAGGAGTCCAGCAGCGGACGATATATCATTCGCTTCAAGTAGAAGGATTTTGAGTTGTTGGAATTTGGACTGCATTATATTTCTCCTGGCAAATCTATTTTTTATTTTAAGGCAAAAGACGACAATTTAGGTTATTTTATCACAGGAGGGTTCTAAAATCAATCAATTTCGCAAAAATAAAACGCGTACCCACTTGGATAAAAAAGCGATATATCCTTAGGGGCAATTGATAAAAATTCCGAGTTTTGTCTTATTTTCGTAACAATTGGGTGCTATAATTTAGGTTAGAATTTTGTGAGAGAGGTAGATTGATGCGCATAAATGGTCAGATCGGTTATACGATGACATGCCTTCTTGTCGCCTTGACATGCGGTTTCATCATAAACGGTTGTTCACCGAAAGACGATACAAGTGTTGCCACAACAGAGACAATACAATTCACCATCAAAAATAAGGGTTCAGATACAATGGTGAATCTGGCACAGGCATGGGCAGAAAAGTACACGGATATCAGCACCACAACGTCGGTGGAGGTGTCAGGTGGTGGTTCTGGAACGGGTGTTGCGGCACTCATCAATGGCACTGTAGACATTGCGAACTGTAGTCGCCAAGTTAAACCGAAAGAACTGGAACTCGCGACGCAAAATACCGGTAAAGTCCCTCATGAATTTATTGTGGGATATGATGCCCTTGCAGTCTATGTCCATCACGATACGCCCCTCGAGAAAATTACGATTACTCAACTCGCAGAAATTTATGGTGAGAACGGCACAATAACCCAATGGAGCGATCTCGGTATATCACATAGCGACTGTCCAAGTGACAAGATTATCCGTATCAGTCGCCAATCTAATTCCGGCACTTATTTTTATTTCCGAGAGGCACTTCTCGGTACAAGCCGTGATTTCCGCATCGGTTCCTTGGATTTACATGGATCCAAAGATGTGGTAGAAGTCGTCGGCAGGACGCCGTGTGCTATCGGCTACAGCGGGATGGGGTATGCCACCTCACATGTGAAAATGTTAGAAGTTGCCACCGATTCCGATTCGCCATACTACCCCCCGAACCTTGAAAATGTCCTTGCCAAAACCTACCCTATTGCGCGTCCATTGTACATGTATTCCCTCGGTGAACCTACAGGAGCAGTGAAGATATATCTTGATTGGATTTTGTCAGCAGAGGGACAAAAGATCGTTGAGAAACTCGGCTTCGTCCCGTTAGAAAGTAAGCAAGAATAAATATGAACATCCTACGCAAAAAAAGCGCGGCGCATCTACCCTTTTCCGAAACCGCAATTGAATTATTTATCCGCTTGTGCGGTATTAGCTCCATTATTTTTGTATTCGGTATTTTCTTTTTTGTATTTCGAGAGGGAGCAGGTTTCCTTTTCAACGGTTTAGATTTAGGACAATTTTTGACAAGTGTAGAGTGGCAACCGACTTCATTGAACAATAAAAGGTATGGCGCGTTTGCGCTGATCGTCGGCACTTTCAGCGTTACCCTCTTAGCGATGTGTCTCGCTGTCCCGTTTGGGCTCGGTGCGGCGATCTTTGTATCGGAGTTCTGTAGCCCGAAACTGAGAGAAACATTTAAGATCATCATTGAACTGCTCGCCGCTATCCCTTCCGTTGTATGGGGGTTTATCGGACTGACGCTAATGAATCAATTGATTATCGCAGTCTTCAAAGCCCCGATCGGCTTAACGATGTTGAACGGTAGTATCATGCTGGCACTGATGAGTGTGCCGATTATCGTCTCTATCGCGGAAGACGCGCTAAAAGCCGTCCCGGATTCCTATCGTGAAGCGGCAGAAGCACTCGGTGCGACTCGATGGCAAGTGGTTTATCGTGTGCTTTTACCAGCTGCCAAAAACGGGCTACTGGCAGCGGTCCTCCTCGGTGCGGCACGCTCTATCGGTGAAACGATGGCTGTGCTTATGGCAACCGGACACTCTGTCAACATTCCATCGGGACCACTCTCTTGGATTCGCACGCTCACAGCAACCATCGCTGCCGAATTGGGTGAAGTTGCGAGAGGAGATGAACACTATCAAGTGCTCTTTATCATCGGCGTTCTGCTTTTCACCATTACATTTGTGGTGAATCTCATCGCCGACTTAGTGATTAAAGGGATCCGCCAAGATTTTTAAACTATTAACTCTGGGCATCGTTCCATTACATTTCACGATGGTGTCTGGTGAAATCAGGAACCTTTGAGCACTTAGCGTCGGTTGGAATTAACCAGAAACTGCAGTGAAACGAAGTGGCACTGCGCCCAAGAGACCCTAATTAAAAAATGTTTACGGAAACAGAAATAAGCAAACAAAAACGGCAGATAGAGAATGTGATGCGGATCTTCTTCCTTGTGATGACAAGTCTGATGATTCTTCCACTGCTTCTCATTATCGGTTATCTTCTTTACAAGGCACTACCGGTTCTCTCTTTAGAGTTCCTATTCACGAATCCCAAGGACAATATGCGTGCCGGTGGACTCTGGGCACCTTTTTTGGGTACCATCTATTTGGTGGTTGTTTCTTTATTAGTATCGGCACCAATTGGTGTATTTGCCGCAGTGTATCTCAACGAGTACGCCCGTGAGAGTTGGTTCACGCGTATCACAAATTTAGCGGTTGTGAACCTTGCGGGTGTGCCGAGCATTGTCCACGCTCTGTTCGGTGTTGGGGCATTTGTGCTTTTCGCGGGTTTAGGTGAATCCATCTTAGCGGCTTCGCTCACGTTAGCAATCATGACGCTCCCCGTCATCATTGCCAGCACGACGGAAGCCCTCAAAGCCGTCCCTATGTCTTTCCGAGAGGCGTGTTGGAACCTTGGTGCTACACGCTGGCAAACGATTCGTCGTATTGTTATCCCAAATTCCATCAGCGGTATTTTAACAGGTGTTATATTACAGGTATCGCGAGCCGCGGGTGAAACGGCACCGATTATGTTCACGGGTGCGGTTTTTTATAAAGCTATTGCGGAAGGAAACCTTTTCGCCTATAATATAACAGAACAGTGTATGGCACTCTCGCTACACCTCTTTACGATTTCAACACAGGTTCCAGATGTTACAGAAGGGACTCCGTATGGGACCGCAGTTGTCCTTGTCGGCAGTGTCTTACTCGTTAACGCCGCATCGATTGTGCTAAGGGTATATCTCCGAACCCGGAAGAAATGGTAGGACGGCAATCAGCCGTCAGCAATCAGCACGCTCACTTCGTTCGCTTTCAGCAATCAGCAATTAGTAAAGCATCGGGATTCGGAGATCCCTCCTACAGTAGAACTATGGTAGATTTTAGAATTACCTATAGACTCTAAAGAGGCGAGGTTAGAATGCACGTCGCATTTGGGCGAGTACGCCGCAAAACCTCGCTAGCGGTGTTGGTGTTTGGTTATTTCTTCTATCTACTGAAATGTCAATGTATTTTTATAATTGACCCTATAAGAAATGAACAAAGAGAGAGTACGAGCGATCATTGAAGGAAACATTGTAAGCGGAATCATTCAGTTTCTGATTCTTGCCTCCGCTATTGTTTTTGTGCTTGAATCTGATAGTGAGGACCCACATGCCCCTCACTTCATTTTGCTGGACTCGGTATTTTTTGGCCTATTTTCGATCGAATATATCCTACGAGTGTATATGGAACCCAGAAAGCGGGATTTCATTTTCAGTTTCTATGGCATCATAGATTTGCTTGCTATTTTACCGTCTCTGTTTCTTCTGCCGGGATTCCGCGTCCTTCGGATACTGCGGTTCCTGCGAATTTTCAGAATCTTCAAAGCGACCCGATTTATTTTAGCAGTAGATCGGCTCACCGAGGCATTGAATGAAATCCGGCGCGAACTCTTAGCACTAGTTATTCTGTCAATGATGTTAGTCTATCTCGCGGCGTGCGGTATCCACTATTTTGAGAGAGAAGGGCAACCCGAAGCCTTCGGCACCATTCTCGATTCCATGTGGTGGGCTATCGTGACACTTACAACAGTCGGTTACGGAGATGTCTATCCGATAACACCGGGAGGGAAAATTTTCACTGCTCTCGTTACCCTCGTTGGGGTAGGATTAATCGCGATTCCATCCGGATTGTTAGCTTCAGTTTTGACGGAAGCACGGGTGGAACGTCAAAAAACAGATGAAAGTGAAGAAAACGTGGAAAATGAATCTACGGAAGGCATTGACAAATAGACATGAAATCAAATAGCCAGAATGGATCGCAGACCACACCTACAATTGAGGTTACTGACCTGAAAGTGCGTTATGGAGATACATCTGCACTGAACGGTGTCTCATTTGATGTATACCAGAACGAGATCCTTGGTATCATCGGTCCTGCGCAATCCGGTAAAACGACGCTTTTGAAAGTTATCAACAGAACATTGGAATTTACACCCGACACAGCCGTAGAAGGATCCGTGAAGCTGGATGGTGAAGACATTAGCACCATTGGCAATGTATACGGCTTACGCCGACGTATCGGTATGGTTCAGCCTTTACCGGTCGGTCTGCCGCTTTCGATATATGATAATGTCGCTTTTGCCCCACGCACAGCAGGCGTCCGCTCAAAATCGGAATTAGACGAAATCGTTGAACGGTGTTTACACCAAGCCGCGCTATGGGAAGAGGTAAAGGATCGGTTGAACTCACTTGGCACCAAATTATCAGGTGGACAACAACAACGCTTGACAATTGCTCGAGCCCTTTCGCATCAACCGGAGATCCTTTGTCTCGATGAATTCTCAATCGCCGTTGATCCAATTACAACGATGCGGATTGAAGAGGTGCTCAAAACCTTACAAACAGAAATGACTATTTTGCTCGTCACGAATTTGGTGCAACAGGCGAAACGACTGGCGAACCGCACTGCCTTTTTTCTTAATGGCGATCTTATTGAGATTGATACAACAGATATAATTTTCTCTGATAATCCGGCACAGCAAGCCACCTACGACTATGTGAACGGTACTTTTGGCTAAACTTTTTAACTATTAAATCTGGTCACCGCTCCACTAAGTTTCACGGTGGTTTTCGGTTAAGTCCAACCACTTCTCGATTATGAAAGGTTTCTAAAGATCCATAATCCGCATTCGCGCCGCAATGCAGCATCTCAGATTTGCGTATAAAAAAAATGAATTATAGCATTGAAACTGAAAATCTCAGTCTCTGGTATGGTGATTTCCAAGCACTCATTGATGTGAACGTGAAAATACCGGACGGTCAAATTACCTCGCTTATCGGTCCTTCTGGGTGTGGGAAAACAACGCTGTTGCGCTGCTTCAATCGCGTCAACGAACGTTACGGCAACGTCACAACAAAAGGGAAAATCGAGATTTTAGGAAAAAACATCTACGACGCAGACGTCTCTCTGCCGGAACTCCGAAAATCGGTTGGCATGGTGTTCCAGAGACCGAACCCGTTGCCGATTTCAGTTTACGATAATATATTGTTCGGCTTGCGTATTCACTCTCCAGTGCGGAGTATAACACGAACAGAATCAGATCAAATTGTTGAGGAAGCCCTCACATCCGTCTTCCTTTGGGAGGATCTGAAGGATAAATTAAAGGTACGGGCAACATCACTCCAGCTTGAACAGCAGCAAAAACTCTGTATCGCGCGTCTGTTGCCGCTGAAACCGAGAATCATTCTCATGGATGAACCGTGCTCGGCGTTAGATGCGAAAGGCACACTTGCTGTTGAAGAATTAATGGAAGCTCTTGCGGGAACATATACATTCCTGATTGTAACGCATAACATGGCGCAGGCGCGGCGAGTCAGTAAGGAGTGTATCTATATGTTTCTCGGCGAACTGATTGAACACAGAGAAACACAAGCACTCTTTGAAACACCCGAACATCCTAAAACCGCCGACTACGTGCAAATGCGTTACGGATAAAAATAGCTGTCAGCCATCAGCAATCAGCCGTCAGTAGGACATTTGTGGTTCCCTGCCGCCGATTTTTGACGACCGACAGTCAATAGCCAATTATGAATTCCCTAATGACTGGTCCAGAATCGAGAAAAAAAATCGCTTTGCAGGGCATCGGTTTCATTATCGTCGGAGCCGTGTTTATTTTTCTATGGAATCACCTTAAAAAAACAACCTCGGTCAACATTCAAACGTCGTCAGAATCTCGTATATCCGGGACATTGCCGAGTCTACTCAGCGATCTGAATCTGATTCTACCCATCAGCCTTTTGGCAATTCTATTCGGGATAGCCTACGCCTTCTATTTAGAAGAATGGCATTCAGCAACAAGCCGGTTTCGGCGTTTCATCGAGAGCCAAGTCGCTTTTTTGACTGAAATTCCTTCACTCTTGTACGGACTCTTAGCCATCGCGTTTTTTCTTAGTTACGCTGGCATTTTCAAAGAGATTGGAACACCTTCTCCTGTACAAAGCACGCATGCATCTGGATTAGATGTAATACCGTTCCAGCGTAATATCGCGATGCTTTACGTGGAAGTTTTAATCTTCATTATGATGGTAATGCCGGTAGCAATCCAAACAACTCAAGAGGCATTACGATCGGTCGCAACCCCAATCCGTGAATCCGCCTACGTGTTAGGTGCGAATCAATGGCAAGTCTTAGCCAAACAGGTCGTGCCTCTTGCCTTTCCAAGGGTGCTTGCGGGCGGATGCCGAGCCATGTCGCGAGCACTTGCCGCAGCTGCCTTACTTATCGGTATCCACATACCCGACCCTACAACAGATCCCAGAGGAATACCGGACAGGTTCATGTTATTTTTAGGAGGTGCCCTGCTATTGAGTACTATCTCCAGTTTCCTGAAGGAATCGGGGTTGGAAACCCGACCCACTGCTACGGATACCCGACACGATTAACTGACACGAGACAAACGGAGGCGCGAATCCTAAATTTCTCGCGATCCCCACGATGCAGATTGAAGAAAAAGAATCCATCCTGAGCATCCATAATCTCAGTGTATGGTATGGCGATAACCAGATTCTGAACTCCCTTTCATTTGAGGTGCAACCGAAACAAGTAACTGCCGTCATTGGTCCTGCCAATTGTGGTAAAAGCACACTCGTCCGGTGCTTCAACCGTTTGAATGACTTTACGCCGAATTTCAGGTTCAACGGTGAGATACTTTTTAAGGGCAGTGACATGTATACCAAAGAGACAGATGTCACCGGTATCCGGAAAAAGATTGGAATGGTGTTCCGAAAACCTGAACTCTTTCGGTGTTCTATCTACGAGAATGTGGCATACGGGGCTCGGATATCAGGCATTACGCAATCTTCACAGTTAGATACCATCGTTCAGAGAAGTCTCCAAAGATCAGGACTTTGGAACGAAGTTGCACCTATTCTGGATGGAGATCCAGAACAACTCCCTATAGGTCAGCGGCAACTTCTCTGCATTGCACGCGCCTTAGCTGTTGAACCAGAAATCCTAATATTTGATGAACCGTGTGGGGAACTTGATCCGATCGAAACCGTTAAAATTGAGACCCTCGTGCGGGATTTAAGAAACGATTATACGCTTATTTTCGTCACGAATAAAAGAAGACAAGCCGCTCGTGTCTCGGATGTCGCGGGGTTCCTCTACTGTGGCGAATTGATAGAATTCGGAACGACGGAAAAGATTTTTACGAATCCACAAGATACCAGAACAGAACAATATGTGACAGGAAGATTTTAAACTATTGAATCTGGGCATCGTTCCACTATGTTTCACGATGGGTTTCGGTTAATTCTAACTTGTTTCTGGGCTTTGAACGTTATTTGACAAAGTCCGTCAGGAGAACCAAAAATCTGCCCAAAATGCTATGGAGGGCAGCCCAGGATTTCATATGTTAGAACACGAAATTAAGGGACTTCAGCACAAAATATTGGAAATGGCAGGGCTTGCGGAACAGATGCTGCGTCAAGCCATCGAATCTATCTTAACACGAGATAGCGCGTTAGCCCAAGTCGTTGTTGCTACAGATGATAGGATTGATCTGTTTGAAAACGAGATCGAATCAATGTGCATCCAACTGATCGCCCTTCACCAACCCGTAGCAATAGAACTCCGGTTTCTAACAACGGCGATGAAGGTTAACCACAACATTGAAAGAATAGCGGATAAAAGCGTTGCGATCGCCAAACGGAGTATTGAGTTGTCGGAACATCCACCCGTCAAGCCGTTTGTAGATCTACCGTACGTCGCACAAGTGATTCAAGCAATGGTTAAGGATGCGATAGATGCCTTCGTCAACCGGAATGCTGAACATGCCTTAGAAATTCGCGAGCGTGACAGTGAGGTAGACGAGATTTATGAAAAGATGCTCCATGAGCTTCTGACCATTTTGAGCGAACATCCCAAACTCATCCAACCGGGTATCAGCCTCCTACTCCTTTTCCGACACTTAGAACGGATAGGCGACCTCGCGGCACATATCAGTGAAGAGGTCTATTACCTCGTCAAAGGCGATGTAATTCGGCATACCTAAGAATAGTGGCTATCAGCAGTCAGGGCGGTTTTTCTACGAAAAACCTTTCGGCAATCAGTAAGAAGAAACCATCGTTAAACGAGAACCCTCTTCACCGACAGCCGATAGCCAACATTGTCGGGAATCGGAGTTCCCTCCTACAGAAATAGCCATCAGAAAGAAGTCGGGAATCGGAGTTCCCTCCTACAAGGGATACCTATGGTTAACGCCCTGCCGATAGTGCCACTGTTGTTAAGACTCCTGTTTAATATCTGTCGGATAAAAATGGACATCTCGTTGTGGGAAGGGAATGTTAATATTATTCTCCTTAAATTTTTCCCAAATCATAAAATGGAGATCACTGGCAACATCAAAACGCTGAAAGGAATCGGGAATCCAAGTCAATAATTCAAAATTCAAGGACGAGTCACCGAACTGAACAAAGCGCACCACAGGAGCAGACACGTTCTTTACTTCAGGTATCGGTTCTTTAATTACCTCAGGATGTGCATTTGCCACCTCAAGCAGCACTTTTTTTACGAACTCCGCATCTGACTTATACGACACACCTACCGGCACCCGAACACGGAAGAAACTATTATAATGGGTGAGGTTATTTACGGGTTCCGTAATTAATTGGGAATTAGGAACAATAATCTCTTTATCAAGTGCTATAATAACTGTCGAACGGAGATTAATAGCACTCACCGTGCCCAATATCTTAGCATCCATGATTTCTACGAGATCTCCAATTTTGATAGGTTTCTCAAAAATTAGAATAATGCCGGAAATCAGATTTGAAGCAATATTCTGTAAGCCGAAACCGATGCCGATACTCAATCCACCAAAAATTATGGCTAAGTTCGTTAGATTCAAACCGATCGTATTGAGACTAATCAAAACGCCGAGAACAATAAGACTAATGTGAAAAAAACGGAGTAAGAGAAATTGGGTATGCTCTGCAACTTGAAAGGCGTGTAGTACCTGTCGCCGCAACATCCATTGTGCATACTTAGATAGGATAAACATACCGAAAACAATAACGAATGCATAAAAAAGTGCTGTCAAAGTCAATTTGTTTTCATGGGTGCCATCTTCCTGGGGCGGATGCAGTAAGTTTGTGAGCGGGTACTGGAAGATTTTATTCAATAAAGCGATATTAATTCGAGCAAGATCGAATGCGAAATTGATCCCCAAAATCACAACAATTAGGAATAAAAGAGCGAGCAAGCGATTTTGGATATTTTCAGATATGCTCAACCGATCGAAAAATCGGCTGAACCACCGGCGTGCAAACCCAGCAACTACCAAAGCAACCGCGATAGTTCCACTGAACACGGCAATTTGAAGAAAACTTATTGGATCTTCATTTAGCGTGATAATAGTAGTGCCAAGGACATCTCTGAGTTGTTGGATCCATTCAGACATCTTATATTATCCTATCGACTGTCGGCTACTCAGGCAAGTGTTCAGCATGCAAATATTGTGGTGGTTGCAATTGTTCACCCTTCGGTATCAACAACGATTCCATTTTCATGTAAGCGAAATGAATTCCGTTTTCACTCCCGAACCGTGTGAAAATTTGTTCTATAATTTCGGTCGATACTCTCTGTCGGTCTACTGCGCGCACTCGGTATCGCAACTTCGCGACAATACCCGACGGAATGAATTCAAACCGCACGTAAGGTAATTCTCCCAACTCTTCGACCGCCTCTGCGGTGAGTTGTGCAGCCCGTTCACACATAATACTCTCAGCGCGGGTAAGGTCTGAGTTATATGTTAACGCAATCAACACTTCGTCAAGAAGGTACTTTTCATCACGTGTGTAGTTAATGACCGTCCAGCTAAAGAGGTGTTGATTTGGAATCATAACACTTCGTCCAGATTTATCTTCTCCATCAACCGATCCGCCAACCTGCTCCATTAGCGTATGCGTAATTGAGATATGCTCCACATCTCCAACAATTCCATTTAAACCAATCCGATCACCGACCCGATAGGGACTCTTGAGGATAATGAGAAGCCATGCTGCTAAATTTAAAACTGGGCCTCGGATGCCCCACCCGATAAATGTAACCATAAGCCCCAACGACAATCCGAGTAACGCAAAGGTGTCTGAGAATAAGAAAACGATAACCCCTATTGTCGTAAACATAAACACATAACGCGAAATAAAAAAGACCCTGTTTACGTTTTCAACTTTATATTCGTCTCCTTTTGTGAACCTACGGAATTGTGCTGTCAGTTGGGAATAAACGATAACAACACCAATCACGACCAAGCCCATCCACACCACAGAAATATACCTGAAATTCAAGAGAGTATTCCAGACTTCCAAAAGCATAATTAGTCCTTACCTGCGGCTGTAATGGGCTGATCTTTCCACGAATAGATAACTTCCGTATGGGCATAGCAGAACTCAACGGTATCATTCTTAGCAAATTCGTGGAAGATGATTTTAACAATATCGCTCAAGCTTTCTGCTCTGTTTGTCGGGCGCGTTTTATAGCGCAATCGCATCATTACACCTGCGTCAAAAAGTTCGGCACGGATAAACGGTTCCTCTCCTATTTCTTTGATGACGTCCTCTGTAACCTGCCGTGCCGCATCGAGTAGAATGTGTTCGGCTACCTGCCAATTCGATTCAAAAGTAATCCTGACAGGGACTTCAACTAAAATATACTCCTCCTCCAAGGTATAGTTCGTGATAGTTTGCCCAAACAGAATTGCATTTGGTATGAGGATGCCGCGACCGGAACGCTCTTCGCTGGACACCGTGCCACCCACCTGATTTAGGATAACATGCGTTAGCGTGATGTCCATTACATCGCCTGTAATACCAGCAATAATGACGCGATCTCCGATTTTGAAGGGGCGTTTTAGAATCAGCATTAACCACGCGGCAATCCCTGTAACAGGTGCTTGCAAGGACCAGCCCAAGATCATACTGAGAAATCCCGCGGAAATACCCAACGTTTTGAAAGAACCACTCAAACCAATAATTCCCAAAATGATAATAATAGCGGTCCAGATATAGCCCCACACCGCCATGAAGTTTTTCGCGTTTTCCTCCAGTTGCGCGTTCTTGTACACGTATCCCCTGACGAAATGTCCCAAAATCGCCTTGAGAATAAGCAAAATGACAATAGTAGCAAAACTTAAAAGGATACCTCGAAACGGTGAATTGATAACAATCGTTATGAAGTCGCCTATACGCTCTATGAACTCCAGAAACATTTTGTCCCCTTAACTTAGCGATTAGAGAAGAAAATCAAGACGCTTCCATCATTAATCGATTGAGATCTGTTCAATTGCATGAACAAACAACACGTCATTGGCAGATGCGTAGGACCGTAGCGTTTGCGCTAATTTATCTGAGTAGAGTTCCTCCCCAGTTAAGCCTGCGATAACCAAATCGCTTTGCGCGGATCGGTGCTCTATCTCTTCCTCTAAAGCTTCCTGACTGCTGTAAGACACGGACGTCACGTTATGCATTGAGATCGGGAGTCGTCCCTCCTTCATGAGCGTCGAAAGTCTGTCGGCTTCGCGCTCAGCATCGGTCGCCTCGGAACAAGCGAAAAGCCGAATTTCAGCACGTCTCCAATCTGGATGTCCCACGATGATATACGCGAGCAACAGCATCATTGGAGCGTTTTTCAAGTTGTCTTCCGTCACCCACACATCAATCGAGGAGCGATACCCAAAGCGGTACCCCGTTGTTCGCAGGACCAGGACATTGAACAACGAATTCGCAACAAGGCGTATCCCCTCCTGGACCTCTTCAATTTCGTCAGGGTAGTCTCGATCGAACTCAAGGAGTACACAGTTATTTGGCAAACCGGAAATTCCGGGCATTTGCAATATTTGTGAGAGTGCGAGTTTAAACGTCGGGCAAATTATGGAATCAACGAAGATACCGGCTCTGCTGACTTCCGTTCTTTTAATCAATTCATCAACATGGACACGTGCTTGAAGCTCGCTGGAAAACGAATAGTCCCCGTGGAATAGGCGAATGAAGTGTCCGAACCCGTGCCTGTGGCAAATCCAACGGAGCAAATCGAAATGCCCGAGTCGTCGTTCACCGAACCGTGTCACGGCAACAATCGAGGGTCGCCATCCACCTTCAGACGTAATGACCCGACTTTTCTGTAAGGTAATTTGCAGCCACCGTGTTAGCTGAAACATTGTTCCTTGGAAGATTGCTGTCAAGTCGCGTTGTCCCTTGTGGCTTCTCCGGAGACCGAGATAGGTCACCGCCATGAGTCCAATTGAGATAAACGCATATAGCACGCTTATTTGGAACATCATCAAACCGCACATGACAGTACCTAACAGGGATAAGTACCAGCGAGAATGGAAGGTCGGACGATAGGACGGATTGCTCGCAAAATGCTCAAGGAACGACACTGCACAGAGCGCGCCATAGGTTACCATGAAGAACATCGTTAAGATCTGTGCGATAAAGTCCAATTCACCGATCGCCACGAAAACGATTGCGATTATGCCCGATACAGATGTCGCATATACGGGTTCCTGGGACTGACCTATGCCTTTTTCCATGAGACGGTTCAACTGGGGAATAGGTAACACATTGTCTCGGGCAAGCATTTGCAACGTTCTCGGCGCCACCATAATCGATCCAAGAGCAGAGGAGAATGCGGCAGCCCCTAATCCGACGTAGATAGCAGGCCCCCATAGAGAAATCCTTGCCATGATAAACTCATCCCCATCAAGCACCTCAGGCGTCGCGCTCTGCCCTAACTTGATAGCGACAAGCACGTATATGATCATACCAGCGAATGTTGCGGTGATGGTGCCGAGCGGTATACTTCTTTGAGGATTTCTTAGATCCCCGGATAATCCGAGTCCTGCAATCATACCGGTGAAAGCCGGAAAGCATGTCGCGAAAACTATCCCAAAACTATCAGGGCTTTCAATACGTGCCGTAAGATTCAATCCGTCGGGACGAATTGATTCGGGTCCTTGTCCCAAAAGGAATGAAATGATTGACGCGGCGAGGATTATACAGACCCCCCAGAGCACTCGAACTCCTATACCAGCTCCCTTCGTTAGCATAAGTACAAGTATGAGAACAGTGGCAGGAATACTCATCCAACGAGGATCGGGAATCAATCCATACGTTGTCGCAACCCAGTCATAAACGGGTTGAAAAGACTGTGCGAACGCCACGATATAGAAGGCAACTGAGATCGCTTGGGAGATATAGAGCGCGATTCCGATAGAGCCTCCGATACTCTCACCAAAGGATCGGCTGACAATATAGTAGGCACCACCACCCGCCACACGACGGTTTGTTGCGATCTCAGACACCGCGAGAACCGTCGGCACCGTCACAAGATGCCCAAGTGCGATAACCATGAGGCTACCCCAGAGTCCGACGTGCGCTACGGCATAACCAAACCGTAAGAAGAGAATTGCTCCAAGGATTGTACTCACGGAAGCGAGAAATACCGGAGCAGTACCGAAACCGTGCCCATGTTGGGAACCCGGTACATCACCACCGAGTGGAGATTCGGATTGCTGTCCTGGGTTTGAAAACATCGCTATTTCCTTTCGTTTCGCAAACAAGGCTGATATTGAAAAACGAGGATCTGAGATGGCGTATTGATTCTTGTTCGTTATCCTTATTATTTATAAAAAGCACATCGGCATGTTTGCTAAAAATATTATAATTCGATTCGTCACAAGCCTTAGGATTTCACCATATATCAAGGCACGGGTGATCGAAGATTCCAATGAAAGCTGTGTCGTGTTCCCATGAAAACCCACTCATACCCTATCAGTTTAAAATAATTTTAGCGGTATGTCAATCAATTCTTCATATCGCCACTGACCTACGACGAAACGAGGTGGACGACTATGGTGGATATTAGAATTCAGGAATGACCCTGGACTATAAATGCGCTCACCTTGCCAAAAAAACACATCCATGATACCATAACATATTAGATATTTTTGGAAAAAAAAGGGGAAAATCATGGCGGTCCAGATTGCAATTATCGGATGCGGTGGGATGGCAAACGGGCATCTCAACGCCTATCTCACAATACACCAAACGGCACCGGGTAAAGTGGAACTCGTCGCGATGTGCGATGAAGTCAAAGAACGAGCAGATCAGTTCGCTGATAGGGTTAAAGAGGTAACGGGTAAAAAGCCGGCGGTATTTGATGACACCGACACAATGCTTGCGACAGCGGATTTAGACGGCGCAGACATCTGCACGTCGCATGCCCATCATCACATCAACGCGATAAAGTGCCTCAACAGCGGGGTCAATGTCATGGTAGAGAAACCGATGGGCGTCACCGTCAAAGCCAGCCATGCGATCATTGCAGCAGCGAAAGCAAACAACAAAATCGCGGCAACTGCTGAGAATATCCGCCGAATGCCGAGCCGACGCACTGCGGAATGGTTAATGAACGAGAAGCAGATGCTGGGGGATCTGCGGATGTTTTCCGCGCAACACGCCTCTTATCGGGAACCAGATCCGCAAAGTGATTGGCACTGGCGACTTGACTTAACCCTCGGCGGCGGGGGTATGGTGATGGATTCTGGTGCGCACTATTGTGATACCATACGCTACCTTTTTGGTGATCCAGACACCGTGTATGGCCGCGTTTGTCAATTCGAGGATTTGCAAGTTACCAAAGCCGGGGAACTCGTCAAGAACGAACAAGAAGATACTTGGGTCGCAACCCTTAACTTCAAAAATGGGGTACTTGGACTCTGGACGTGTACATGGGCGGCGGTCGGACACGACTACCATCATGTTGTCTACTATGGCAGCGAAGGTTGTCTTCTCGATGACGGTGACATCTTCCACGGTCCGTTCGATGGCGCGGAAGTGATTCTTAAAGACGGCTCTCGCCATAGCATGGAAAGCCTTATCGCCGATTATCGATCAAGCCTTTCGGATGAAGAAGACGCGCGGCTCTTCCCTCACGATTTCACCGATGGTGTTGTCCTTGAATGCTACGATTTTGCGGATGCGATAGCGAACAACCGTCCACCGGAACTTGATGCGGAGGTAGGATTACGGGCTAAATCGATCTGTGAAGCGATCTACGAGTCTAATGCCTGTGGTCAGGCTGTTGACTATGAAGAAGTGGTAGCAGGCAATATTGAAGTCTACCAGAAACCGATCAACGAACGGTGGAACCTCTAATTGTCTAAACAGAAACGTTCCACAACAAAACCTGCGGAAGAACAACGGGCCATCGGGAAACCGGTCGGTTATTTTGAACTGATACGCCAGAATGCTAACTTCCGCTGGCTCTGGGGCGGACAGGTTGTTAGCCTGCTTGGGGATTGGTTTAACCTCATTGCCTCAGCGATATTAATTGTTGAATTAACCGATTCTGGACTCGCGTTAGGTATTCTGTTTACAATCCGAATGTTGGCACCATTTCTCGTCGCGCCGATTGCGGGCATATTCGCTGACCGATACAACCGGAAGCATCTGTTAATTATGACGGACCTCGTGCGTGCCGTCGTTGTTGTCGGCTTCCTATTCGTCCGAGACGCAAGCGACATCTGGTTGCTTTATGCCCTCACGATACTCCTGTTCGGCGTAAGCGGCTTCTTCAGCCCCGCACGGAGCGCGATCCTACCCGACATTACCTCCGCACAAGAACTCGGCACTGCGAATACCCTTGGCGCTGCAACCTGGTCAGTGATGCTTGCTGTCGGTGCCGCTATCGGTGGTTTAACGACAGGACTTTTTGGCAGTCAGACGGCTTTCATTATTGATGGTTTCACCTTTGCTATTTCAGCAGGACTCTTGCTTAAGATCAAACTACCGGGTCCGTCATCCAGTGCTGGAGAAGCTCCGGCGCGTGCGAGGTTTACAGCACTCCGCTACATGCTCCAGCATCCCGACATCCTTATCATCGCACTGCATAAAGCAGCGATCTCCCTCTTAATGTCCTCTGGTGTTCAGATCGTGTTGGTAGAAATCGCAAAAAAACATTTTGTTATTGGAGTCGGGGGTGCCCTCAGTTTGGGAATAATGTATTGTATGAACGGCATTGGCAGCGGCATCGGACCCATCGTCGCGCGGCGTTGGACAGGCGACCGAGACAGACCCCTGAGAACAAGCATTAGTTGGGGCTACTTGATTGCCTCCATTGGACTGGCGATTACCGCTTCTCTTTATAATTTTGGAATTGTGCTTTTCGGTGGGCTTGTTCGGAGTATTGGTGGCGGGATCGCGTGGGTGTTTTCAACCCAATTGCTGCTTCAAAGTGCCCCGAATGAGATTCGAGGACGTATCTTCGGCACTGAATTCGCCCTTTTTACACTCATGGGTGGCGCCAGCTCACTCATTACAGGCGCGCTATTAGACGAGTTTCAACTACAGACTATCCTAAACGGAATGGCAGCACTAAACCTCATTCCAGCACTACTATGGTGGTTATGGTATAGGCATTACAACCGAACAGGACAGAGATAGATGTCTATACCTAAAAAGCCAGCAGGAAAATTATAGTAAAGTTTACAATTAAGTGGACATCGTGAACGGGCGAGGTTAGGAAACCTCGCCAGCGGGTGTGAACGTTGCTTTTTAGGGATAATTAGAATTCTTTCCATCGCTGAATCAACCCAGTATCTATTCCAAACTGATCCAAGATTTTTGTAACAACGAAGTTGATCAGATCGTCCACGTTTTTTGGATAGTGATAAAACCCAGGCATCGCTGGCAACACGCAAACTCCCAAACGCGACAATTTCAGCATGTTTTCTAAATGGATGGGACTTAAGGGGGTTTCACGCGGAACGACGACAAGTTTTCGATTCTCTTTGATACAGACATCCGCGGCACGCTGGATTAGGTTGCGCGACATCCCGCCAGCAATAGACGCAATGCTACCCATGCTACAAGGCACAACGACCATCCCTTCAGTCCGGAAAGAACCGCTGGCAATCGGTGCGGCGATGTCCGATTCATGATGGTATATAACTTGGGGTGAGGAAATACCGATGAGTGATTCCAACTCGAAATTGTCAAGGTCGATTTCAAGTTGAAGTTCTTCTGACAAGGCACGCGCGCCAGATGAAGAAATTGTTAGATGTATCTCTATGTCCGTCTGCGCCGTGAGAACTTGAAGCAGACGGACTCCATATATCCCTGCGCTCGCGCCGGTTATCCCGACAATCAATCGTTTCAATTTATTAAATTCTCCCTTGCAAAAGTCACATACAAACTTCAAATGGGGACACTTGCATAAGGGCGTTAGTTTATTCACACCTGAATACAGTATAACACCCATCTACCAAAAAATCAAGAGGTTTTTTCACGCATCACCGTCCAATCACTTGACAGAAAAATGTATAACAGATAAACTAAGCGCAGACACCTATTTGATGTAAGGCATTGCTTATCAACCCGTACACGAGGAAAATTATGAACATTGCCACCTTGGACACACCCACACTTGCCGCAGATCTGGATGTGCTTGAACGGAACATTGACGGTATGGCAACGCTCTGCGACCAAATCGGTATCCCCCTACGCGTTCATACCAAAACGCATAAAGTGCCGGAAATCGCTAAATTGCAGATCACTGCCGGCTCTGAAGGTATTACCTGCCAGAAATTAGGCGAAGCCGAGGTGATGGTGGATGCTGGCATCGACAATATCCTCATCCCGTATAACATCGTCGGGACACCGAAACTGAAGCGGTTGACGGCACTCACAAAACGTGCCAAAGTTATCGTCGCGCTCGATTCAGAGGAAACAGCAAAAGGCATCTCTCAACAGGGACACGCAGATAACTGTTCTGTTCCCGTTGTTGTGGAACTCGATACCGGAAGCGGACGTTGTGGTGTGCAGTCACCCCAGGCGGCACAAAGCCTCGCGCGACAGATCGTGACAATGCCCGGCATCGACTTCCAAGGTGTGATGACGTATCCGAGCAACTTCCGAGCAAAGCCGTTTATCGAAGAAACGCTTGACCTGCTTTCAAACGACGGGATCCCTGTGAACATCATTAGTGGTGGTGGGACAGGTTCGGAGGCGGCATCGAAAGAACTCGGCTGCACGGAGACACGGAGCGGTTCTTATGTCTACGAAGGGATAACTCGGATCGGCAATTCAGAGATGCTCGCGCCTGAGAGGTGTGTCCTACGCGTCATTGTAACCGTCGTCAGCACGCCGACACCTGAACGGATTATCATTGATGGCGGGATGAAGACTTTTGCCAGTTATCCGCCAACACCTTATGGACATATCATTGAATATCCCGACGCGAAGATTTACGGTATGTCGGTCGAGCACGGGCATGTCGATGTCAGCGAATGTTCCCATCAATTTAAGGTGGGTGAGCAACTTTCCGTTATCCCGCTACACCAAGGGATGACGAGCAATCTGCACGATGAATTGGTAGGTATCCGAGGCGATACGATTGAAACAACTTGGCACATCGCAGGCAGGGGCCGCGTTTCTTAATTTGGCGCAAAGCGTGTAAAGACAGTTTTTTGGCTAATAACGTCTTTCTCTCAAGAACCGCAGGCTACCGTTGTCGCCTGCTTATATCACTTTAACACATCAAGAGAGGGAAATCATGATTCTACCGACACCCGAAGAAAAAAAGCAGTGGGAAGAAGAAGGGTATCTCGTCTTTGAAAACGCAATTCAAGGGGAAGACCTCAAGCGACTCCAAACCGCTTTCGACCATTGGGCAGATGCGTGCAAAGAAGAATGGCTGGATAGAGTCGAAGCGGGGGAATCGGTTGCAACCTTCTATGACATCCCTAATCCACTTGAAAAAGATCCGATTTTCATCGATATTATTGACTATCCAAGCTACTACGGCGCATTGATGGACTTCACCGACCACGACCTGATTCTATTGGGTCCTCAGGTTCGGACGGTGGCACCGTGGCCCGTGAGCTACACAGGATGGCATCCCGATGTGGGACATGACAATCCGCTCCACATCAAAGTCCAAATCTACGTCAACGATGTCGAACCGGGATCTGGGGAATTCGGCTTTGTACCCGGCAGTCACAAACGGGATGCGGGTCCGTACACGCGTCCGATGCGGCAAGAGAGTATGCCCGGACACAAAACCTTTCCCGGTAAAGCAGGTACAGCGATTATGTTCAATTCGTGCGGCTGGCACGTTTCAATGGACAATCACTCCGATGGACCGCGTAAATCAATCATCCTGATCTACGAAAAGCGAACACCGGGACGCATTGGAGCGGAACAGTATGCCGCTATCTCAGAATACTGTCAGACCCCGGAACGTCGCAAATTGTTTAGTTTGGACGGCTAATCAAAGGAAGGTATCGTATGCCACGAATTGATGCGCATCTGCACGTCTTCACAAAAGCCTCCGCCGAGTTTCCGAGGGAGATATCAGACGTTTGGCCCGCAGAACGGGAAGAGCCTGTCGAAAAACTGTTAGGCGAAATGGAGAAACACCAGATCGATCAGGCAGTCCTTGTCCAGATGGCAGGTGCGAGTATAGCGAACCATCGTTATTTACTGCGCTGTCTCAAGGAACATCCAAACCGATTTTTAGGGATTGGATTGGTACCAGAGGGGCACCCGAACCCTGCTGACCACATGGCGGAACTCACAGATAATACTGGAATTATAGGGTTCCGATTTTCCACCTTCGGCGGACCGCGTGATATTTTTGCGAAAATGGATATCCGTGAGTTTGAGGCGTATCCGATCTGGAAGTGCGCCGCCGAGCGTGATTATGTCTTGTGGCTCTATCCGAACGCCATCAACGCGCATCTCCTGCCATATCTGATTGAAGAATTTCCGCAGGTTCGGGTTGTGCTCAATCATCTTGCCGTGTGCCCAGGGAAAGGCAAATTCAGTTGGGACGCATTCGGGAGACCGCAGATACAGGTGACAGGCTACAACCTCACGATGCACACCACCTACCGGCTTGCACGCTATGAAAATGTAAATGTGCATCTCTCCGGTCAGTACGCCTTCAGCACGGAAGAATTTCCGTATAAAGATTTGGCAGGCTGGCACCGAGGTCTTTTGACTGGCTTTGGGGCAAAACGATTGATGTGGGCAACCGATTTTCCATGGATATTGGAAGAACCGGGGTATGGAAAGCTTACTACCGTGATAGAAGAATTACTACCGGACCTCTCTGAAGCGGAATTGGCGGACATTATGGGTGGGAATGCGAAACGGATTTTACGGTTTCCTGACCTGTGAGGTATCAACGTTAGCAAGAAGCAGTTCAGGGTTTACTTTAGGCTTGAAATTCAAACGCGCTCTCAATTTGCTCGAGATTTAACAACTTAAGTTGCGGGGATAAGTGAATTGCGATAACGTCAAAACGGCAGGGGGCATCCAAGAGGTTGTGGGATTGTAGATATGCCAAAGCGACCTTGGAAATCTGTCGCTGTTTCTGCCAAGTTACAGCCGCTTGCGGTAAGCCAAATTTGAGGCTCCGTCGCGTTTTGACTTCCACAAAAACGGTGAATTCGCCATCCCGCACGATCAGGTCTATTTCGCCACGCAACGCACGATAATTCCGCGCAAGGATTTCACATCCCCGCGCCTTGAGATGCTTCGCTGCTAACGACTCACCAATTTTTGCGACGTTCAAACGTGAATGATCCATTTATGTCTCCGGTTCTCTCAGTACATAACTGAGGGTGGTTTATGAATAACCGCTCACATAACTACTCTTTTTTCTTCAGGGTGCCCCATAAGGTTGACAATTTTCCTTTGGAAGAAACTACCAACGATGTAGGTGCCCAAGCGGGTTCCACAGCCACATTTAAATCCTCAACAAGCGCAACACTATCACTTCCATCAGCATTCATTACATAGATACCATAAAGACCGTCACGTTTTGATGAATAAACGATCTGTAGACCATCCGGAGACCATGCGGGGTGTCTGTCCTCGAATTTGCTGTCAGTCAGATTCGTTTCTCCCTTGCCATCCACATTTATGATATACACATCAAAGATTTTGTTGCGGTAAGACGCAAATGCAATCTGTGTTCCATCCGGAGACCACGCCGGTTCTGTGTCCCAAAATCGTGAGGTCGTAACCCGTCTTATGTCCGTCCCATCAGTGTTCATCACAAAGATGTCCGAGCCAAAAATACGAGTAGATTCAAAGGCAATTTGCTTCCCATCTGGAGACCAAGACGGATAGATATCTGCACGCGGGTGATCGGTGAGTCGTGTTGAGTTTGTGCCGTCAGCGTTCATTACGTAAACTTCTGGATTCCCATCGCGGATCGATGAAAACGCAATCCGTTTTCCATCCGGAGACCAAGCAGGACCACCATTATGTGACGGATGTTGACTCAGGTTAATCGGTTTGCCGCCATCTACGGTCATCACATAGATTTCATGGAAAAGCCCACCCCGTTCTGATACAAAAGCAATCTGTTTTTCATCCGGAGACCAAGTCGGAGACCAATCATCGTGTTCGTGGTGGGTGAGTTGTTGGATATCCTTACCGTCAATCGTCATCACATAAATATCTGAATTTCTAACGCTGCCAGACGCAAAGACGATTCGCGCTTCGGCACACCGCGTCATAGTTACCAATACCAAAGCACTCAAAAATACAAAAAGCGTCAATCCTTTTTTCAGATTATTTGGCAAATTCAAGAGTCTCAATCGGATTCTCATTTTCCCCTCCATCAGGTAAGTCCAAGAGCAACCCACCTTTTGGCAGTTTCATCTTATTTCACCCTGTTTTATTTCTCCCCACAGCATCACCAACCTATTCTGCAGAGAAACAGCTAAGGGGATCGGATGCCAAGAAGCCACGAACTCGTCTCTGTCTTGGTTTTGAGTGAGGTTGACAATGTTGGAGCCATCGGCGTTCATGACATAAATATCTGCGCGGAGAACATGACTATATGAGCTAAAGGCAATTTTCTTTCCATCGGGAGACCATGAGGGACCTTCATCTACTTCCCACAAGTTATGGGTGAGTTGAATGGCATTGGTGCCGTCAGCATTCATTATATAGATTTCCATATCGCCATCCCTGTCTGAAGCAAAGGCGATTTGTGTGCCATCCGGTGCCCAGGCAGGACTAAAGTCTGATGCCCATGGATCTTCAGTCAGTTGAATGGGATTGGTGCCATCGGCGTTCATGACATAGATTTCAAAGTCCCCATCTCGATTTGAACTGAAAGCAATTCGCTCCCCATCTGGAGACCACGTCGGATGAAAGTCCATATTCAAATCTTGAGTGAGGTTGATAGGATTGGCACCGTTCACACTTATCACATAGATTTCCTCGTTACCATCTCGCCTTGAGTTGAAGAGAATTTGGGTGCCATCCGGCGACCAGTCAGGAGACCGCTCGTTCTTCTTTGGACTTTGTGTCAGATTAATGGGGTTGCCCCCATCAACCTCCATTACATAAATATCAATACCGTTATTGCGGTCTGACACAAAGGCGATTTGTGTCCCATCCGGAGACCAAGTGGGATAAGTATTCGATGCCGGACCCTGTGTGAGCCTGACCAGATTCCGCCCATCGGTATCCATCACATAGATATTATACCTAAACTCGAACTCACCAAAATCCCGACTTGATTCAAAGGCGATCTTCACCGCAGTGACCGGTGCTTGAACTGCCAAAACAATGAAAAAACCTATCAACAGCCCCCAGAAATATTTCTGTAAACACAGCATCTTCATAATTTTCCACCCTATGTCAACTTCACAATTTTTCCGTTTTGTGCAAATGTATAGGAAATTTTATCGCGCTTTATGTGTCTTAATCGATCCCCACAATGTTACCAACCTATTCTGTGGAGAAACCGCCAATGATGTAGGTGCCCAAGCGGGTTCTGTTGCGACTTTTAAGTCCTCAACAAGAGCAACACTGTCGCTCCCATCGGCGTTCATCACGTAGATCCCATACAAACCACCACGCTGTGATGAATAGCCAATCTGTTTTCCATCAGGAGACCACGTCGGATGTTTGTCATTGGATTTGCTATTCGTCAAATTCGTCTCGCCTTTGCCATCTGAGCCTATGGTGTAAACGTCCCAGATACCGCCGCGCCAGGATGCAAAAGCAATCTGTTTCCCATCTGGGGACCATGCCGGTTCTGAGTCCCACTGTCGAGCATCAGTGACCCTCTTGAGATTCGTGCCGTCAGCGTTTATCACAAAGATGTCTGAGCCAAAAATACGCGGGGATTCAAAGGCGATCTGTGTACTATCTGGGGACCACGTAGGAAAAACATCCGGACGCGGATGGTCGGTAACCTGGGTTGGGTTCGTTCCATCGGCGTTCATCACATAAATATCGAAACTGCCATCGCGCACTGATGTAAAAGCAATCCGCTGACCATCTGGAGACCACGCGGGGCTACGATCAGGCGCGGGATGCTGGGTTAAGTTCATCGGGTTACGTCCGTTTGCCCCCATTAGATAGATTTCAGGATGTCCAACCCGCTCGGATTCAAATGCGATCTGTTTCCCATCAGGCGACCACGTCGGGGACGAGTCCCATCGCTCGTGGTCAGTGAGTTGTAGCACCTTCTTACCCTCAGCATCCACGATATAAATATTGGGTCCGGGTATCCAATTCCCCGACGTAAAAGCGATTTGTCCTTCAGCACACAGCGTCATGCTTATAATCGCCCACATCCCCAAAACCAAAGACAACAGTAGATTTTTTCGCAGATTGTTTGGTAGGGTTAAGAGTCTCAATTGGATTTGCATTTTTCCCTCCATTCGGCATGTTCAGAAAGAATCTTTTTTATAGTGAAGTTTGAAAATATCTGGGCACTTCTTGGCAGAACGTGCGATGAATCGCACGACTACGAACCGCTGTTTGTTAAGGCGTAGGTGTCCACTTAATTGTCAGCTTTACTATAATACAAATGTCATTTTATTTGATTCTGTTTGATTCGTCCCCACAAGGTTACTAACTTTTCCTCAGTGGAAACTGCCAGTGGCGTTGGATGCCAGGAACTTATGAAATCGTCTGCCTTTTGATTCTGAGTGAGGTTGACGAGGTTAGAGCCGTCAGCATCCATCACATAAACATCGGCTTTAAGGACATGGTTGTATGAACTAAAGGTAATTTTCGTCCCACCGGGAGACCAAGACGGGGCAAAGTCTATCTCCCATAAGTTATGGGTCAGTTGAACAGGGTTCGTGCCATCGGCATCCATCACATAGATTTCAAAGTCGCCATCTCGATCTGAAGAAAAAGCGATTTTCGTCCCGTCAGGAGACCATGCCGGACCAGAGTCTGATGCCCATGGATCTTCAGTCAGTTGAACAGGGTTCGTGCCATCGGCATTCATCACATAGATTTCATAATCGCCATCGCGGTCTGAAGAAAAAGCGATTCGACTCCCGTCAGGCGACCAGTCAGGGGCTCGGTCTGATTTCAAATGTTGTGTAAGATTGATAAGATTGGCACCATTCGCATGCATCACATAGATTTCCTCGTTCCGATCCCGTCTTGAGTTGAAGACGATACGACTCCCATCCGGCGACCAGTCAGGAGACCAGTCGCCTCCGTTTGGACTTTGCGTGAGATTGATCGGATTGCTACCGTCTGCATTCATTACATAGATACCCAAATTACCCCTACGGCTTGATGCAAAGGCAATTTTCGTTCCGTCCGGAGACCACGCGGGATTCAAGTCTGATGCAGGACCCTGTGTGAGTCTGACCAGGTTCTTCCCATTTGTATCTATCACAAAAATATTAAATTTAAACTCATCCTCAGCGAAACCTCGATTCGATTGGAAGGCAATCTTTACAGCATCGACGGGTAAGTGGCTTGCCAATATTACAAGAAAACCCGTAAGCACGATGAAAAGCCCCCGCATGATTCGTTTAGGCAATACTAACTTCATCGTTTTGCTCCTTTTTTACCAATACAAGGCTTATCTATTCCGCTTCAAGCGAGACCTGAAAGATTCCGAGCTGGTAGGTAGCAACATACAACCTGTCCTCATTGGCAACAAGAGAAACAACCCTATCCGTATCCAATGGGTCGAACTGCCAAGATACTTGTGTAGAACTGTCGTTACTCGTGATGAGAGATGCGGTTTTATCTGAAACAGTGGGAGAAATCTGGGACCATTTCCCACGATCATCCAAGCGATAGACGCCTGTATTGCCAATACCAAACACTCGGGTATTGTTTACAGTGAATTTGTCTACGACGACAGGCATCCCGATTTTATCGGTGATCACATGCCAGTGTGTGCCGGTTTGCGAGCTTAGGACCCCTTTATCTGTTGCGATGTAAACCGTTGAATCCGCAAAGACTATCTCCTTGAAATAGTCAAAGCGGAGTGGAAGGCTTGATGTAAGATCTCTCCAATTGGCACCACCATCAAACGATTGAAACAACCTCCCATCCCGTTTTCCCACGTAGACGGTCTCTGCTGAAACTGCTAACTTGAACTCTCTATCCAAGTCGCTATTCGGTTGTTCACCGGTATCGACCAGCCCGGTATTTGTCCATTCCGCATCACCCGGTTTCCATTTGAAAAGCCGTCGTAAGTATTCTATGTAGAACGTCTCTCCACTGACTGCAAATCCACCAACGTCCCTGCCATATACATCAAGGAGATAATACGTAGCGGGTACATTCTTAATCACGGGACGGCCAGCCACCACATCTGCCCGTTTCAGTTCTTCAAAATGCTCCTCTGTCCAATACTCAAGAACGAGTCTTTCACCATCAAAATCAGGCATGCCTTGAACGGGTATAAGTTCGTTTCCATCCGTAGATAACCGCAAAACACGCGGGGTGTCCCATTCATTGACAATCACATAGAAAACATTATTAACAATAGCGACCTTCGAATGCCCAAAATAACCGCCGCAAACAACCTCCCACGACGCGCCACCATCGGTTGATTTGTAAATCCCCTCGTAGGTATGTAGATAGAATTGATCGTTGAAGACAACTAAATCGAGCGTCGCGCTCCCCACCATCCCGTTCATAGATGGATGCCATGAGCTTCCACCATCAGTTGTGCGATGCGCACCGTATATTCCGGCTCTGTAATACGTATTCTCGTCTACTGCCACAAACGGTCGCCTATTCAAGAGAAACAAATCCACGGCAGAGGCAAGACTTATCGGAGTGTCCTCGGCATCCGCTGAATAAAGTCTACCTACATGTTGCGTTAAGGACGTTTCATCAACAGGTAAAAGTTTTATACCGGTTGATGTTCGCACAAACGCGGATTCCTCTTCAGGCGTTATATCCGTCCACGATGTCCCCAAGTCAGCTGAATGGAAAATACGACCTGAACTGGCACTACCGTCGGGCATTACTGTCTTTACGCTCTTCGCCCCTCCGAAAAGATCGGGTCCCGTCTTCACATAGAGATCATTTTCAAAAACCTCCAAAGCGTGGATAGTTTCAGACACACCGATAGGGAGTTGCTCCCAAACACCTGATGCCTTGAGACGATAGAGACCTCGGTTCGTGCCAACAAACACAGTATTCCCAATTGCGGCTAACGCATAAATTCTCTTGTCTGCTAATCCATCATTAAGAGGCTCCCAATGCCTTCCGCTATCTGTAGACCGGAAAACACCTTTATCCAGAAGGGCGAAATACATGACAACCCGTGCTTGCGAATCGGGTTCCGGTGTCTCATCCGTGATGGCAAATCCAGTCGTATATCCCCTCGGTAGGATACCGCGAAGCACATTCCAAGTTTCACCGCTGTCGGTTGACGCATATAATCTATCCGTCGCAATATACAAGGTGTCTCCATGCTCAACGACACCAAAATCTCCGAAGGTCGGAAAACTCCTGTCAATGAGCGTCCATGTATTACTGTCCTCTGCTAATCTGTAGATTCCTGTTAGAGCGACAGCGTAAACCGCCCCTTCAGATGTAGCAAAGAGATTGATGGCGGCACCGCCTTGGAGCCCATTCATCTGTGTCCATCCCGAAGGAGAAGACTTGGTGGAATTCCCCCAGGCATCGGATGCTAAAACTGGATGGGGCACTTGCCAACCGGCACTCTCCTGTCTCCCTGGCATAGCAGTGCGTCCAGCCCGATTTCGTATCGCCGGTTTCGACGGCATATCAAGGACGACAGGCGCGTCAACAATTTCAATTGTGGGTTCAGATCGCGCCTCGAAACTATAGGGTTGCTGAAAACGAGTAACGTATTGACTGCCTACCCCCATCAGCACCATAACCAAGAGGGTAACCGTCCCGACAGCCGCCCATGGAAGCAAGGGTTTCCCAGTTGGTGGCAGTGTTGGCTTCATGTCAGCAACCTGTCGCATGATGTTCTCAGCGAAGTTAGTAGAGAGATGGACACCTCCGAGCATTTCACGGATCATCGGTTCATCATTCTTTAAACGTTCTCGCGCGCGGCGTAGCCGACTCTTGATCGTATTCACTGAAACACCTAAGAACTTGCCGATTTCCTTCGCTGTCATTTCGCCGAGATAGTAAAGCGTTACCACTGTGCGTTCACTCTCCGGCAACCGTTCCAGAAGTCTTTTGACGATTGCATAGCGACGCTCGGTCGCTTCCGTCTCACGTTGCTCCGATATATAACGGGTATAAGAGGATCTCTCTACTTCTCCCATAGATGTGTCCTCCAGCGATTGCATTGCGGACCTGTTCCTTTGAATCCACTTCAGGCAAAGCCGATTTGCAATGACATACAGCCATCCGCCAAACTGCTTGGGATCCTTTAGCATAGCAAGATTTTTGTATGCCTGAAGAAAAGTGTCCTGGGCAATTTCTTCAGCAAAGTGAAAATCGCCAATCTTCCGCCACGCTAAGGCGTGAACACTCTTCTGATATTTTCGGACTAAGGTGTTGAACGCCTCATCATCGCCAGATAAAATCCTACGGATCAGCTGAACATCATTTTCTATCATCAGATTTCTCCATGATTCAGGAAAAAGCCTCGCCTCATATCACAATTGGTATTAACGACTTCTCACACGAATCTGCTGGAACGCTTGTGTAGGTAAATAACTCCCCAATACTCTCAGAACGTCCACTTCTGTGAGGAACTGCGGCGTGATTAAGATACATTTGTTCCGAGAACTCGCTGTGCCAAACATCTCAAAATCCTTGTAACTCACCCGACGCTCACCAAGATTAACAGGATTTTGAAGAATTACTTCGCTCGACCGATCATCATAAGCAGACATCGGTAAAATTTCCGGACTGCGTCCTTGCAATTGAACCACGACAATAGGCGCCCATCCTCTCGCTATAAACGCCTTCAGGAGATCAAGCGAAGCGTTAGAAATAATAGCGATATGCTGTACTTTCCCGCGGGTTGTTGCATAAAAATCGTCAAGTCCACCCCTATCAATACGCAACGGCTGTTTAAAAATATTTCTGAGGTAAGGCATCTTTCGTAAATTGATTGCAGCGGCTTCTGGTAAGTTCTCAGTCGTCTGCCTTGACGGCTCTGGCACGGTTTTCGCAGCAGCGGCAATTGCTGTTTCAGGAACGTGGTATTGTCCTGTAGGCGGGGGTCCACAACTGATCGCCAACACCAAGAAGCTAAGCAACATAACAACTGTCCACACGATTGAACATGAAGACCCTACAAATAATCCCCACTGGACTTTTCGTAAAAAAAACGGATGGTATCTCATGACTGCACTCCTCCTCGCACACTGCTACAGAAGCAGCTATCTATTCGCATTAACCTATTGAAAACAGGATCCACGGTGGTAAGTGAACTGGAACCCTTAAATTTAATACGATTTCTCGCTATTTAATCGTTAATGATACAATTTTAAGGCGAAAAGGGTGCATAAAATTAAAAAAACCGTAGAAATCTGATTTTTTTATGATTTTTATAGAATAAAATTAAAAGGAACACTTGGTGTGATAGACGAGGAAGGTTTTATATTTCTTATTGAAAATCGAGGGTTCTATATTGGCGTTCGGTAAACGGTTCAAGTATCCGAGAGGAGTTTAAAAGTCCGACGATGAATATCCGATGCGCCAAACTGGGCAATCGCTTGTCGATGTTGGGATGTAGGGTACCCTTTATGCCGTGAGAACCCATAATTGGGGTAGATTGGATCCAATTCAATCATCAACTGATCTCGAGCGACTTTGGCGATAACAGAGGCAGCCGCAATAGAATAACTTTGACTATCGCCCTTCGGAATAGCCTCACCGCCCATATCGACTTCAGGCAAATGTAAGCCATCAACGAGTATGTAGTCGGGGGACGGTGTTAGTTTTTCAACGGCTTTCCGCATCGCTAAGAGAGCCGCCTGAAGAATATTCAGACGATCAATGGCCCGATGATCGACGGAACCGATACCTATGGATACAGCGACGTTGTGGATTTCGTCAAACAGGTGGGCACGTTGCTTCGGAGACAACTGCTTTGAATCTTGCAAACCCTCAATACTGCAATGCGTCGGCAAAATGACTGCAGCGGCAATGACGGGACCAGCCAAAGCACCTCGACCCGCCTCGTCAACGCCAGCAATCTGTTTGTAGCCATTTTGTCGGCATGCGAACTCAAATACGTTCATCTCCATCAGGTTATCTTCTACGTTCTTTAACACGGGCAGATCTTCCCGTCCGATCGCGTAAGTAATATAATTTCGCGCGGCGAACTGCACCGTATCGAACCACCTGAATACTCTCAATATTGGGTGAATGGAGCGGGAAGGTCCTCTCACTTCCAGCACCGAATGCGACACGCCGAACCGTAAATGTCTCTTTTAATCCACCATGCGCACGACGGATCACGGTTCCCTCATACGCCTGAATGCGTTCCTTCTGACCTTCACGGATACGAATGTTCACCTTGACTACATCCCCAGGACCAAACTCAGGAATATCGCTCTTCACATATTGATTTTCAACAGATTCAATTAAATTCATCTCTTACTCCTCCTCAGGTAGTATAAGTGCTGATATATATTTATGCGGATCTACAGGGAGCACATAAAGACCCAATAACTTAGACATTGGCATCGGCGAGGTTAGGAAACCTCGCCAGCGGTGGCGGTGTGTGGTCATTTCTACTATCTACTGAAATGTCAGCATATTTTTATAATTCACCATATTTTTCGTTACTCCATCAATCCTGCCGCTTCGAGAATTCGGATATCCTCCTCGCTCAGTTCCAGTTTCTGAAGCAGATCCGGACGACAGATTGCGGTCCGTTTGAGCGCTTCCGCATACCGCCATTTCTCAATATTCTCGTGATGTCCACTCAAAAGCACCTCAGGGACAGTGCTACCCGCGAACTCAGCCGGTCGCGTATAGTGCGGATGGTCGAGTAACTCATGACTGAACGAATCGACGTGTGCAGATTCGTAATCGCCGAGCGCTCCGGGAAGGACCCGCCCCAGTGCATCAATCAAAACAAGCGCAGCGATTTCTCCGCCACTCAACACATAGTCCCCAATAGAAACCTCAGTTGTTACCAATCGGTCGCGTACGCGTTCATCAACGCCTTTGTAACGTCCGCACAGAAGAATGAGGTGCGTTTCCAAGGAGAGCGACTCCACAACCTCTTGTGTTAAGGGGGTCCCTTGCGGTGTCAAATAGACGACGTGTGCGTTAGTTTCCGGGTTCAACGCGGCGACTGCTGCGAAAATAGGTTCCGGCTTGAGAATCATTCCCGCGCCCCCGCCATAAGGATAATCATCAACCGATTTATGTCTGTCGGTCGCCCAATCCCGTAGGTTATGGAGATTGACGATAAGTTTATCGGCGTCTTGGACACGCTTGAGGATGCCTGTCTTTAAGGCTGGCGCGAGTATCTCTGGAAACAGGGCAAGAACATCAACTCTCATTTTTATTGGTTTTCGGTTTTCAGTTATCGGTTAAGACCTCGTGGACGTTACAGTAGACTTTACTGCCACAAGACCCCTCTTTAACTGAAAACTGAAAGGATTTTTTACGAAGTAAAAAATCCGACTGACAACCGACAACTATTCTGCTGACTGCTATTCTTCAATCGGTGCGTCTGATCTCGGGTGTTCAATAAGTTCGAGAATAACCTTTTTGTTGGCTTGCAACCCTGCGGTATAGAGCACACTTCTGATTGCTTTAAGCGTCCGTCCATATCTACCGATGATCTTCCCCAAATCTTCCTCTGTGACAGTCAACTCAACGATAACGACCGTTTCACCAGTTACTTCACGAACCACAACTCGGTCTGGATAATCGACGAGAGATTTTACGATGTATTCAATCAAATCTTTAAACATAGTTGACTTTCGGATTTCGGAAGAATGGCTATCGGAAACCGTCAGTTAAGAAGTATTCTGGTGAAATTACACCCTCTTGCCGATCGCTGACTGTTGACTGCTATTTACCGCTTGTATCCCCAGACCCCGTTGAAGTAGGTGTTACGCCTCTTCTTCGGCGAGCTCGGGTGTTGTTTCTTCGGGCGCGGTGTCCGTCTCAGACGCGGCGTCCTGTGTCTCGGTAGGTTCTACATCCTCCGTCTCTATGACTTCTTCGACGACTTCAGCCCCTGGCATCGGTTTCCCTAATTTTTCGTACTCGAATTTCATCAAAATCCCATTCTGGGTGAGCAGCCGCTTTGCGGTATCGGAAGGCTGTGCCCCCCGTCTTAACCACTTCAAAGCTTTTTCTTCATCAATGAAAACATCTGCTGGCTCCGTCATAGGATTGTAATGACCGAGGCGTTCTAAAAACACGCCATCCCTTTGCGCACGTGCATCAGCGGCGACAAGTCGAAAAAAAGGACGTTTTTTTCTACCGTGTCGTTGTAATCTAATTCTAACTGCCAAAAAGTACCTCCTTGGTTATTAGCCGTCAGCCATCAGGTCGGGTTTTCTCCAAAAACCCTTTCAGCCGTCAGTAAAAAGGTTTTCGTTTAAGAAGACCCCTCTCGCTGATTGCTGATTGCTGACTGCTTTTTTGGCTACTCTATCGTGATTTGCGGCGTTTCCGTTTTCGGGGTTTTCTTGATGTCCGCCGTTTTGAACCCGGCAGTGCCCCCATTTTCCGCCCCATCTTCTGTGGCATCGCCATCGCCGCCTGCTGGTTTAGCATACGATTCATCATTTGCAACTGCGAAACCAGCATGTTTATTTGATTGACTGTTGTTCCACTACCTTTGGAAATGCGAAGCTTTCGACTTCTGTCCAACATCCGAGGATTCTTGCGTTCCTCAAGCGTCATTGAATGGATGATTGCTTTCGCCGTTCGCAAGTGGCTTTCATCTGGCGTAAGATTTTGAACCGGCAACTGATTTTTAAAGGGCATCAGATCCATCAATTGATCCAAGGGTCCCATATTCTTAAGCTGTTCCAATTGCGTAAGAAAATCGTCAAAATCTAAACCTTTGTTCTCTGTGAGTTTACGTTCAAGTTCCTTTGCCTGATCTTCGCTGAAAACATCTTCCGCTCTTTCAAGCAAAGTTTGGAAATCGCCTTGTCCGAGGATGCGCGAGGACATCCGTTCGGGATGGAATTCCTCTAACGCCGCGGCTTCAATCTTTTCACCGACACCGATGAACTTAATTGGTTTCTGTGTGACATGCCGAATAGAGAGTGCCGCACCGCCGCGAGCATCGCCATCCATTTTCGTGAGGATAACGCCATCAATCTCCAGATCCTTGTTGAAATTCTCGGCGACATTCACGGCATCCTGCCCTGTCATCGCATCAACGATCAACAGGATTTCTGTGGGTTCGACCCGTTCTTTAATCTGCCGCAGTTCACCCATTAAGTCATCATCAATGTGCAAACGTCCAGCAGTGTCAATAATAACGCAGTTATGCCCGAGTGCTAAAGCTTCTTTAACAGATGATTCAGCGATCTCAACAGGAGAAACATCCGTGCCCATTGAGAACACTGGCGTTTCCGTCTGTTCGCCGAGAACCTGCAGCTGCTTAATGGCGGCAGGCCGATACACATCAGCGGCAACCAGTAAGGGTTTACGTCCTTCTTTACGAAACCTGAGTGCTAACTTCGCTGCGACAGTCGTTTTACCCGCGCCTTGCAACCCGGCAAGCATTACGATTGTTGGACCGCTCGGTGCGATGCGGATCTTCTCCGCTGTTTCGCCCATCAATTGGGTGAGTTCCTCACCAATGATTCGAGCAATTTGCAGTTCCGGTGTAAGACTTCCGAGGACTTCTTGACCGAGGGCGCGCACTTTAATCCGTTCTATAAACTCACGTGTAACTTTATAGTTAACATCCGCTTCAAGAAATGCACGACGCACCTCACGCAGCGTATCAGAGATATTGTTCTCTGTTAACTTCCCCTGCCCCTTGAGTTTTTTGAAAGTGCTTTGTAACCTATCGCCCAAGCTTTCAAACATTGTTTTTGCGTCCTTTATTTTAAGAAGGAGTGAGATGTGCTCGCGACCTGTGCTGAGTGCCAAAATGTTCCATCACAGCTACACCAGTTCTGATGTGTAATTCTGCGCAACGGCAAATTAACACCTGATTATACAATTATAGCAAATTTTATGCCGAATGTCAAACTTTTTTTCTTACTTGATCTAAACCCATGTCTATGCTAAAATTACAGTTATGAAAACAGTAACCACCACACAGCAACATCAGAAATTCTCGTTCTGCGCCCTCCTCATCCCCCTCATCTGCGTTTTAACCGCTTTCTATTGCGGGTGCCAAGGTGAAACATTCAATCTCGATGTCGGCGGCACCTCCGAAATTATAGAGAAATCCGGTGAACTGACAGAGAATGAGGTCTGGGACGGACGCATCTATATTACCGATACGCTTGTTGTCCCCGAGGGCATCACGTTAACGATCCGATCAGGCACTATTGTCGGCTTTGAACCGATAGATACGCCAAGCCAACTCATCGTGCAGGGTGAACTCTATGCGGAAGGATCACCAGAGCGGATGATTGTTTTCGGTTCCTTGGGAAGAATGCGCGAGAATCAACAACAAGCACCTGACACAGAGAGCCACTTGACACCAATGACATCAGACTTCGGGACCATGGGCATGGAAGAAAACACAGGTACCGAAACGCAGATAACTTTAACTGCCGATCCGCCAAAGGCAGGAGATTGGGCAGGAATTCAGATTGAAGCCGAAAGCCCAAATAGCCGTCTCACGTACTGCCGTATCCAACATGCAACTATTGGTATCACATGTCGGACGGATGCCGTCCAAATCGAGAGATGTCTCATCAGTGAAAACAAGACCGGGGTACTCTCTGAAAGTACCAGTCCTACTATCACCAGCAACGAATTTAACAGGAACGGCACAGGCACACAATTCCAAGGAAGCGCATCACCGGATGTAGAATACAACGAGTTCACAGCGAACAATTACGGAATTATATGCGAGGATGACGCTCGCCCCCGTATTCAGTATAACATTCTCCGCGCCAACTACGAGAACGCTATCGTCTGTTATTCCACTGCCTCACCAGAGATCGTCTCCAACAATATAACGTTGAACGTCGGCTGGGCGGTCTACGACGGCGGTAGACTTCGGGACAACTTCATTCAAGGGAATAAACAGGTTGGACCTAATATTACCGAACTCGGTATCGGCACACAAAGCGATCAGTTTTACGGTGTAGAAGAAGCATACGAACCCAGAAATTCTCCGGTAACAGAAGCAGGTGTGCCCCGCGAAAATTTCTAATCGAAAGTCGATACATGAGCCGCTTCAAAGCCTATCTCGAACTCATCCGCTATCCGCTTTTTGCGATCCCGATTGTCGCGACATTGCCTGGGGCACTCATCGCCAGTGAGGGACACTTTACGTGGCGCGTCGCGGCGGCACTGTTCGTTGCCCTCTGCGGTTACTTCGCCGGAATGATAAAGAACGACTACTTTCACCACGAAACAGATAAACACACGAACCCAGAGCGTCCACTTCCATCACAACGATTGACACCGCGTCAGGCAATCGTTCCAGCGAGTGTCATCTACGGGTTATGCGTGATTGGCGGTTTCTGGCTGAATATCAAAGCGGGTTTGCTGGTGATGGGCTTAGTCGCAATCTCGCATCTCTACAACGCCATTTTCAAAGCGAAAGGTATTTTGGGAAGTCTCACACTGCCTCTGGGAATTGGGCTACTGAGCGTCTTCGGGGCATTAGCGGTGAGTGGGACGGTGCCACGGTTGGTATGGTATGCCTTTGCCGCCACAACGTTTTACGATTTAGGCACGCATATTACGACCACCTTCAAAGATCTCTCGCGTGATAAAGAACTCGGCATTGTAACGACGCCGCTCCAGATTGGCATCCGTCCGGCACTTCTACTCTCGGCGGTTGCCACAATTCTCGCTTTTGCCATCGCCTTTTTGCCGTATTGGTTGGAACCAGATCTTCAGCAATCTTATATCATTTGGGTAATCTTAGGCATCATCGCTACTGTTAGCACCCGTATTTCACTCTACCTCCAACCGAACGAGAAAAATGGTTATCTCGCGTTGAAGGGTTCGATGATCGGCTCAATTCTCTTTTTTCCGTGTCTCATCGGTGCCCTGGTCCCGATCGCTGTTTCTGCGGCAGTTATTGTACCGTTGCTGCTCGTATCACTTGTTTTGTTAAGGACAACGCGCCAAGAGGTTTAAGTTCTACAAATGTCGCCCCGCTGGGGCTTAGGATTTGAGGAGACATACATTCTACACAGATGCCGCCCCGGAATCAACGGTATGAATGCGAATCAACGGTATGAATGCCGTATGGCATTCCCCGTATGGCATTCCCCGGGGGCTGGGCTTCTTTAGATGTGAAATCCTTTTTTCTCTGAGTTACCCTCCTGGGTGAAACTCGGAGAAAAATCGGTAAAGTCATGAAAACACACCGTGAAACGGTGAGAAATTATCCAAATTTTAGTATCAATAGGTAAACCTAATCACAAATCGATGATTGCGTAATGTGCAATCGCAACGAGGTGAACTATTAAAAAATGAAGAATATTGTTTTACTGATTACCGATACTTTTCGGTATGACAATCTCGGCGAACGGGCACGCCGTCCGATTCGCACGCCAATGCTCGATAAATTTGAGGCAGAACGCGCCACGGCTATCGACAAATTCTATATGAGCAGTTTCCCAACGGTGCCACACCGCACAGATATTCTGACGGCAACAGTCGGGTGGCCCCACTACCCGTGGCAACCGATCGATCTGAGTGGACGGAGCATCATCTCGCAACTTCTGAGCGACCAAGGCTACGCAACGCAGCTTATCTGTGACACGCCACACCTGTTCAATGTCCGTTTTCAGCACTGCTTCGATGCCGCTTTCCAGCATCGTGGACAGGAAGGGGACAAACCGCTTCTTCACCATAACGATGAGATAAAAATCGTTATGCCGAATGAGAAGACACGACCGCACCCGTCATACAGAGGACACACCCTGCCGAACACGCATCGCTGGACGAACCGCTACTACCAATATGAGTCGGAGACATTCTCCGGCAGGACCTCTGAGACCACCATTCGATGGCTGGAAGAGAACCACCGTTCGGGTCCCTTCTTCCTCTGGGTAGATTTCTTCGATCCGCACGAACCGTGGGATCCGCCCGAATACCTCGTCAAACGCTACGATCCGGATTACACGGGTCCACCGATGCTACATCCGAACTACGGGCTGTCGTCTCTCTTTACGGAGGCGGAACTGCACAACCTCTGGGCACACTACGCCGGTGAGGCAGAACTCATCGATCGACACATCGGACGGGTGCTGCAGAAAGTAGAAGACCTGGAGTTATGGGATGATACCCTCGTTGTTGTGCTGTCCGATCACGGTATGTCCATCGGGGAACACAGTAGAACGGGTAAATCCAATATCGATCCAGAGGATGAACGTTATTGGCCCACATACCCAGAAATCAATCATGAGATGTTCCTGATTGCCGGGGGAGATGTACCGAGCGGACAACGCCTCGATCTCATCGCGCAACCGATGGATATTATGCCGACGCTCTGTGAATTGGCGGGCGTTAACTTGGATTCACCGAAACCGTTCGAGGGACGTTCTTTCGCACAAGCTCTCGTTAACGGGGATGCACAGCACAGGGAATACGCTGTAACGGGTTGCCACATCGGAGCACCGGATGGAACTGTGCCTCGTCGAGCAACAGTGCCGTTCCTCGTAACTGACCGTTGGGGATACGCGCCTGTCGGTGAATACGGTAGACCGGAACTGTTCGATCTACCCGCAGATCCAATCGCGGAGAACAACATCGCAGCAGATAACATGGAAGTCGTTAAGGCGTTGCATGAGATGTTTATGGCGCACCTCACGGAGCATAATGCCCCTGAGCACTTCCTCGATCTCTGGAAGGAAGAACCCTCTGGCGATGGACGCGGTAAATGGTCGATCGACTATCCTGACGACTCGGATGAATAAGAAATTTACAAGATAGAATTCAAAAGGGGTTTTAGGTAAAAGCAATCTAAAGCCCCTTTCCATACGATAGAAATCGGTTTATAGTAAAGCCCGAAAATACGTGAACACCTGTAGGGGCAGGCCTTGTGCCTGCCCAAAACACCTCGCCAACCTTCGACTCTATCACTATGAAGTTGGGTTTCGCTGCGGTCTTGAGTGTATATGACGACAGGTTGGATTCCATGCGTATTTGGCACTGCGACCTCTCTGTTTCCGTTCCGCTCTACCCAACCTACGGGATCCTGAAATCCCTAAATTGACACCTATGGTGCAGTTACAAACCCCACCTACCGGATCTGAGATCAAAAATCAATTGAAAAATGGAAAATTAAATAGCCTTGGGCTTCACCATAATAACATTGCGTTTAATTCGATTCCATTATAAAATGACGCAAATTAGTAAAGTGGGCTGTGTCTCATATCCTTCGTACAAAGATTGAATACAACACCATCGGGAGGTAGATTTCGATGAAAATATTGACTGTAAGTCTATTATCAATCTGTTTAATCGTAGTTTTAGGAACGCTCGGAGAAGCCGTCCGAGAGGACGAATTGGCACTCTATCTCTCCTTCGATGAAGGGGACAGTGAGATCGCCAAGGATACGTCTCAACATGGAAACGATGGGACAATCCATAAAGGAACGCGGGTAGAAGGCAAAATTGGTCAGGCAGTCGAGCTGAGCGGCGAAGCTGGTGGTTGGGTCGAAGTGCCAGATTCCGCTTCTCTGGATATCACGGATGAAATCACTTTGATGTGCTGGGTGTATCCGACCGAGTTTACAGATGAGTGGTTCCGTATTATTGTGAAAACGTGGGCAGGAGATACCGCTCCGTGGATGGCTTATGGATTCTATGAGTTCGGCGGTAATAACGGGAAAACAGGGTTTATTATCTCTGTTGATGGCGGCACAGAAAAACGGATCGGCGATGCTGATACTTCACACTTGCCCCTGGAGGAGTGGACGCATATCACCGCCACCTACGATGGGAGCAAGATGGTACTTTACTATAATGGTGAAGTGGAAGTGGAAGGGGATGCCACAGGTACGATTGATACGAACGATGTTCCTGTGTCGATTGGACGCAACAGTGAGGGAGAGCGGGAGCATTACATTGGACGTATTGATGAGGTCGCTATCTGGAGCGTTGCGCTTAATGAAGAGGAAATCAATGAGGCAATGGCTGGCGCTGTTACTGCGGTCGAGGCAGAAGGCAAGTTGTCTACGAGCTGGGGTGCGTTAAAAGGCGAGTATCTGAGATTACCGAAATCGTTTACCCCACGAGGGAGCTGGCAGTAGGCATTGCTCCACAACCAAAAGAATGAACGGTGGGCATCGCGAATGTGGTGCCCATTTTTTTATTGAAACACATACCTACAAGGACATTTTCACTAACGCCTTCCATCTGAGGAGTGGTAGGTTAGACGATCTGCTGAATCCGTTCATAACCGATAAAACTTCCAATTAGTACAGTAACAACGGATATAAAGGTGAATCTAATGATCTGTTTGATGTTCATACCGAATCACTTCGCCGTGAGATATACCTTTTCCTTTTTCCGATATAGCAGAAATATTCGACTTTACTTATAGGCAAATGAACGATACTCGCGTCTCCACCCGAAAAAAAGTCAAAAATTGAAAAGGAAACGTCCCTCACTTAAGATTTCCAATCAAAATCCGCGTTTCGGATCTAAATTTTGACATTCCTCCAAGTGAGAACTTTCCATCATATTTAGAGTAAAGAAATTCCGATAAAAGTTACACCTTGACTTGAATAGATCAAAGCCTTTATCGACTCGAACAACAGCATGATCCGTTTCCAAATATCTGGCATGGAAAATACTATCAGGATCATCCTTTACAAACAACTTTATCTGCCACCAACGAGGGAATCGCCTCTTTAACCACTCCATAAGTTCTCGGTTGATTTTTCGCTTTACACGATTTATATCATCATTTGGAACATGCTCAGCACAAGTATATATTTCCACCTCTCCAATTCCCTCCTGAGATGAAAAAAAACCGTGTTCCTTCCAGATAGATAAAATATATTCTATACCTTTTCGGAAACCACTTGTATTGTTCCCTGTCCCAATATACGCGTCATAGAACCGTAATCGTTTCGAGAAACGGACCAAACGGATAATAATATCCTTCACCTCCTGTTCTGAGAGTGTATCTATTGGTTCCAACCCGTCGCAATACATCTGACGCTTTCTTTCAAAATCGCTATCACGGTATTTAGACAACTGAACAATACCCTTATTACGTTCTTGGTTGAACCTTAGGGTTTCAAAACTTTCGTCTCCAAGAATCAATGCATCAACTTTAGTATCTGTTTTCAGATCATATATTAAGTCTAAAGGGTTTCCCGATGAGGCATCACTTAGCGAATCAGTGCTCACAGCAATTGATTTTATTTTTAGAAGTTCTGTAAGTAAAATTTGCGCCCCCTGTCCTTTTATAGGAAGACATTTAGCCCTTCTATAAAGGGCATCTTGCAATTCTCGTCCCCTATCAACAATTAATACTCCATTCCTCCAAATGCCCCGTAAGAAATCCTCCACATGAATTGTATAAAGATCATTAAAACAATCCTTATTAAATGCAGAAGGATCAACTACTACGCTAACCAACATTTATGCTATCCCTTTTGTTACCTCAATTCACGAAGTCGTTCTAAGAAAAAACCCTTGGGCCACTCATCAATAAAATCGCCATTTTCATCAAGTCGCAGACGTTCTGCTTTGGCACCTTCGGGACCACGGCTGACATAGATAACCGAAACATCTTCGGGCTTAATCTGCTTTTTACGAACTAAGCGCTGCAAACGTAAGATCAGATGTTCGCTGTGGGTTTCAACAATGACCTGATTTCGACGTGATTCTTTAATGGCTTCAGCTAAAAGGTCACCGAGATCCGCTTGTAGTTTTGGATGCACGTGAACTTCAGGCTGCTCAATAGAGATAATTCGTTCTTTTGAATCTAAACTCTGGACGACAAAGGGAAGGAGTTGACTAATCCCAAAACCCACATCAGGCAGTGCCACATTTACCGGTTTTTTCCGGCGCGTATCTATGAGTCTAACCTGATAAAGATCGCCTGTCTCAGTTTCCACCGGCTTCACTTCTAGCTCATAACCTATGTCAAGTCGCTTTAGCCATTCATTTGTTTCGTCAACTAATTCGGGACGACGAAAAAGTAGATCTGGAAGTAGGTCCCCCCGGTATCCGACATCTTGCGGACTGGTTCCAGTAAAACTATAGTATCTTTCGGCTGGACTGCGAAAAGGCCTTATCGGAAAAAGAGTTCTCAAGGTTCGCTCCAAAGCATAAGCAGTAGATATAACGAATTCAGCAACATCAAATGCCATAGCATCGAATCGAAAGGGTAAAAACGACATATGTCCTGTTACCCAAGATTCGCTTTCTCCCCGTATGACTCCAACTGGAAGAAAACGCTGCACACCTAGAAGTGTGTTCTTTTCTTCTCCGTGTCTCTTGGAAATGTAGACTTTCAAATCAAAATCTGATGAGAAAAATTCAAAATCTACATTGACAGAATCAAGGTCCCTTCGAAGCTTATCAGCTTCCCGAAGTACTTCCTTAGAACGCTTCGGTTCATTGTCAACTCTTTCTTGATCTATTTGGTGCTTGAGCGATCGCTCTAAATGCAATTTTCTTTCCTCAAGTTCTCTAAGTATTTCCTTCCTATTCTCTTTACACCACTCAAACTCCGGTTTCCAGTATTCTGTTGCTTTTGTTAACCAACTGCACCTTGCCTCAACCAATTTTGAAGGTGAGAGTCCAAACGAATCATGGAAAGAGCCCATCATCATCCTAAATTCTCGAGGCTCTACAGTTTTATTCGATGGCTTGAACCTAGCGATACACTTAGAAGATTTTCCATGATAAACTCCAATTTGATCCAAACGTATTTCTTTCTTAAGGGAACGCATCTCGAAACTAAATTCAATCGCTATTTTGTTCTCTTCATATGGTAACCGAAACATTTCTCGGATATCCATCGTAGTTTCAACACGAACCGAAAGAGATTGTCCCAGATTATGGTCAAAAATCATCTCTTGAAAACTACCAAGATCAACAATACCATTTTCGGCCCGAGGATGGAGCGGTGCTCCGGTATCCCGGCTTTCATGGGTTTGCTTGAGTAGATAGAGTGCTTGCAGGATTGTACTCTTTCCCGCGCTGTTTTCGCCAAAAATGAGCGTTATGGGTGCAAACGGGACACGCGCCCGTTTGCCGAACGCTTTGAAATTTTCTAATTCTAGTGCATGAAACATCAGACTTCTCCTAATTGACTTTTGTTTCCCAATTTTTCTGGTATTTTAGTCATTATTGATTTAAGGTACCACCAACTCGGTCCGAGGGATATATTTGAGAGTAGTATACGAACCTTAAACGGATTTGTCAATACCATTTTATAGTAAAGTCGAAAAATAAGTTGACCTTTTAGGAAGGGACAGCCCCGTCCTATGTCCCGCTGGCGAGATTTCTAACCTCGCCCCAGTGTCCACATAATTGTGGATTTTACTATAAAATCCATCAAAGCCACCCATAGTAAACCTTATAATTATGAGATATCATAGACGCGTGCAAGTAGAAAATATAGCATACTGTGGAGGGAGACTCGGCGAGGTTAGGAAACCTCGCCTACCGCCAGGGTCCTTCTGTGTTTTCGGTTTATTAAGATACTCAAGTATTTTATAATTCACCAAAACTCCAAACTCGTATCCTAGTAACTCTTCAGCGCGGGCGGGGTTCTTAATGGCGTAAAGATTTTGATTCCATTCGGGAATATTATGACTATATGAAAATCCTGCTTTTGCCAAACCCCACCTTGACGCTACATGGTCAGGAATGACGGTTGCGACGATTTGGTACGGGTTTAATTCCGCAAGACCAAATTTAACCACCTCTTTGGCAAACTCTGTGGCATAACCGTTTCTCCAATAGATCTTTCGGATGAGATAACCGATGGAAAGCGTATGGGATTCGTCATCTTCCCATCGATTGATTTGAGTAGCGTTGAGATGTTGAACATTGTTGAGCGACATTAATCCGACGCTTCATTGACTCCAGCTACTTCAGCACCCGTATCGGATTTAGTTTTGAACGTCATTACAGGTTTATCCGTCAAGATGCCGAGTCTTTCGTATCGCTCTTTGTCCTTCTTCCACGCTTTTAACCTCGCTTTTGCTTCAAGAGACGGATAGAGATGGGCTTCTGCAGTATAAAACTCTATTGCCTCATCAACGTTCAATCCGATGCCGTATAGGAATTTCTGCTGAAGTCGGATATAGGTACGGACTTCTGGGATATTTCCGAACTTCCTGACGAGAGGGTTGTGCGGACTCGGATTATCGGGGTCATCCTTGAAAGGGTTAACGAGCACAAACTCTGGTGGCGGGATACCCCTGTCACCACGTTCCTTCAATATCGCTGCATCCTCTGGGATGCCAAGTCTTTCGTATCGCTTTTTGTCCGCCTTCAGATATTTTAACATTTGCTTTGTGGCAGGAGACGGATAGAGACGGGTTTCTGCAGTATAGAACTCTATTGCTTCATCAACAGTCAGTCCGATGCCGCGTCCGAGTTTGTGCTTGAGTCGGATATAGGTGCGAACCTCTGGGATATCCCCGAACTCTTTTATCAATGGATGGTCTGGATCAGCCGTAAGCGGATCAGAACCTACGGACTCTTGTTTATTACGGACGGTTGTTGTGTTTTGGAGGGATTCATCGACGCGATTCACACTACAACCAGAAAGCAAGGTGATGAAAATAAAAAGTCCGAGGAATGTGTTCAAAGTTTTCATTGGGTTCACCTCACAATTTGTGTACTTCCTTGATACACAGAGACTCTTTTCTCCAAGAAAATCTCAAGCGTATGCAATAAACCGCTTCCTACCCCCATACCTGATATAACGTGAATTACCACTTCTGTAGCATAATCTTTTAGATTGTGCGTATTACGTGCGCAAAGTCTTTGCGAATGCCACACGCGCATTCGCCAGTTTACGCTACAAAATTCTATTGTTCTTCATCTCTGGATGAAGGACCAAAATTAAGTCGCATCTGGTGCGTCAAGCACGGCATCCAACTGATCCATTACCTTGTGGATCGCTTCGACGTAACAGGACATTAACTCGAAATCGTTGGGTGGATTGACATCGAAGATGTAGCAGTGCGAATCGATGAATTCAACGGCTCGCGGATAGTCCTCCGTCTTATATTCAACCGTAGATTGATTACATCGCCATGGACATCCTGTCCCGTAACCGATCTGGTTTTGGAATATCTCTTGAGATGGCACAGGGAGTCGTTGCCACTGTCCCGTTGGGACTCCTTCAGCGCGGAGTGCGGCTTGTACCTTCTCACGCAGGGTTCTGGCAGGAATATCTAATCCCAACGCCTCTGGATCGAAACCGATGACATAGTTGTAATACACCGGTTCACACGCTTCTGGCGTAACTGGTGTTTCGATACCGTCAATTTCATCGAGATGCTCCGTGAGATAGTGGCAATTTCGGATACGTAGCGCGTTGTTCACGTCAAGCCGTTTGAGTTGACTACGGATGAACGCTTGACTGAACATATCCCCACGATACATCCATCCAAGTCCGTACGCATTGTATTCCTGCTCCTCGCGCTCCCTACCCGGCACAACGATCTCCCCGAAATATTGTAACAACGCTGCGCGCTCGTAGATTTGTTTATCATTCGTTGTGAACAAACCGCCTTGACACCCACTACTCAGCGTTTTCGAGGCTTGCGTGCTATAACCCGCGGCATCCCCAAAGGACCCACAAAGCTTGCCGTTATAGTATGCGCCGTGCGCCTGAGCGACATCCTCCATGACTTTCAGGTCATGCTTCTTCGCAATCTCCAAAATCGGATCCATATCGGCGGGCATGCCGTGGATATGAACGGGCATAATCGCACGCGTTCGCTCGGTAATTTTCGCTTCGATTTCGTTGGGGTCAATACAGTAAGTTACGGGGTCAATATCAACAAAGACGGGAATAGCGTTGTGATGGAGAACAGCGGCTGCCGTTGCCCAGAAAGTAAAGGCGGGAATAATGACTTCGTCGCCGGGTTCAATGCCAACCCCTGCGACACACAGATGCAACGCCGCCGTCCCGCTGTTGACCGGAATACAATACTCGACGTCCATGTATTCCGCCCATTCGTTTGCGAGACCTTCAGATTGGATGCGTTGCTGTTCCGTGATTTTTTCGGAGGCAATAACCTCGGCAATTGCATCTCTGTCAGATTGGGTAACCTCTGGCCACGGTTGAATCAATCCATCAGGGACAGTCCCTTTACCACCATATATAGCGAGTTTTGCTGCCATGAGCGACCTCCTTCTAAGGTTCACGTCGCCGCAGCACAGTGACTCAGAGATGCGCGATCGCCTTTGGGATTCGCTTTAAAACCTCATTCTTACCGAGCAGTACAACAATATCAAAGAGACTCGGACCGAACGATGCCCCCGTGAGTGCGATCCGCAACGCTTGCATCGCTGCGACGCGTTTGATGTCCTTCTCATCTGTGTATTTCCAAATTGCCGCTTCAATTGTTTCTATGTCAAACGTAGGAATCTCTTCCAAAATCTGTGAGATATTCGTCAGAATCTCGCGGGTTTTCCCCTTCTTCTCTTCTGAATTTCCCCACCATTTCTTGACCGCTTTCGGTTCATACTCGAATGCGTCGGTAAAGAAATAAGACGTCTGTGGTACGATGTCCTGAAGTGTCGTCAAACGTTCACCCACCGCTTCCACAATGCCTTCCAGCCGATCGCGATCTTCCGTTGAATTGTCCAACAAACCTTCTGCCTGCCAAAACGGGATGACCGCCTCCGTCCGTGCTGCTAGGTCCAGTTGATTAATATAGTGGGAGTTGAGCCATTCCAATTTCTTAATATCAAAGACGCTGCCACTCTTTCCAACCCGTGCGAGATCGAATTTCTCGATGAGTTCATCAACAGCGAAAATCTCTTGCTTGTCGTCGTAGGACCACCCGAGTCGGACAACAAAGTTTAGCATCGCTTCCGGGAGATACCCCTGCTCACGGTAGCGGTTCACAGCGACGAGATCGCCGTGGTGACGCTTGCTCATCTTCCTGCCGCTACTATCCAACACCAAAGGAATGTGCGCAAACTGCGGAACGTTTAAACCCAAGGCATTCGCGATTGCAATCTGCTTCGGTGTATTGTTGAGATGCTCTGTTCCGCGAATGACGTGCGTTATCTGCATATCCGCATCGTCAACGATCGAGGTGAGGTTGTAGTTCGGCATTCCGTTTGAACGGACAATTACTTCATCTTCCAAGGTCGCAGGATCAATGTTTCGGGAACCGAGGATGAGGTCATCAACACGGATCGGCGTCTCAGGCATCTTTATGCGCACGGTCGGTTTTCTACCTTCTGCTACATAACGTGCTACGGCTTCTGGCGTTAAATCCCGGCATCTCCCATCGTAGGAACGGGTCTGTTTGTTGGCGCGCGCCTGCTTGCGAATCTCCTCTAATTCTTCCGGTGTGCAATAACAGTGGTATGCGTTGCCACTCTCAAGCAACTGCGCGACATAACCGTCGTAGATAGATTTCCGTTCGGATTGGACATAAGACCCACAGGGACCGCCCTTATCGCCGCCTTCGTCCCATTCAAGTCCCAACCACTTCAGCGCGGTGTAGATTTCATGCATGGATTCATCAGTGGAACGCGCCGTATCGGTATCGTCAATGCGGAGGATGAATGTGCCGTTGTGGTGCTTGGCGAACAGATAGTTGAATAGCGCCGTCCGTGCGCCGCCGATGTGTAAGTAGCCGGTGGGTGAAGGTGCCATCCGCACTCGAACTGGGTCTTTCACAACGGAGACGGATATACCATTCGGTGTTTCGCTCATTTCTGCCCTCTTTGTATCTTTGCCCAGCTATCCCTTAGCGGTACTGTGCGATTGAACACTAATTTTTCTGACGTTGTATCTGGATCCAGGCAAAAATAACCCATCCGGAGGAATTGATACCGGTTTTCAGGGGTCGCCTCAACAAGACTCGGTTCGACTTTGCAGTCGCTGAGAACCTCTAACGAGTTCGGATTGAGGAATTGCATCCAGTCTGCGCCATCCGCGGCACTCTCCGGTTCACGTTCCGTAAAGAGCGAATCGTAGAGTCGGATATGAGCATCAACGGCATGCTCCGCAGAAACCCAATGCAATGTGCCTCGGACCCTGCGTCCGTCTTCTGACCAACCGCCGCGCGTCTCTGGATCATAGGTGCAGTGAATCTCAGTAATTTCGCCGTTTTCGTCTTTAACGATCCGTTCACACTGGATATAATACGCATGCTTAAGCCGCACCTCACGTCCGGGAGCCAATCTGAAGAATTTGCGGGGTGGATCCTCCATAAAATCTTCTCGTTCGATATAGATTTCCCGCGAAAATGGGATCTGCCGTGTTCCGGCGTTCTCGTCCTCTGGATTGTTTTCAGCGTCGAGCATCTCGACCTGTCCCGCTGGGTAATTGTCGATAATAACCTTAACCGGGTTGAGGACTGCCATGACCCGCGGGGCGCGACGGTTCAGATCATCACGTATAGAGTATTCAAGTTGTCCCATTTCAATGAGATTATCCGCCTTCGAAACGCCGATACGGTTGCAAAAATCTCGGATCGCTTCAGGCGTATACCCGCGGCGACGCATCCCAGAGAGCGTCGGAAGTCTCGGATCGTCCCATCCGCTGACGTGTCCCTCTTCAACGAGGACTTTGAGTTTCCGCTTGCCCAACACGGTATATGTAAGATTCAGTCGTGCGAATTCAATCTGCCGAGGCTGATAAATTCCAATTTCTTCCAAGAACCAGTCGTAGAGCGGACGGTGGTCTTCAAACTGAACATCACAGAGCGAGTGCGTTACACCTTCTATCGAGTCGGATTGTCCGTGTGTGAAATCGTAGGTAGGATAGATACACCAGTCATCGCCCTGACGATGGTGATGTGCGCGGAGGATACGATACATCACGGGATCACGCATATTCACATTCGGGCTTGACATATCAATTTTTGCGCGAAGCGTCCGGGCACCGTCGGGGAATTCAGCGTCGCGCATCCCGCGGAACAACGTCAGGTTCTCCTCAATCGAACGGTCGCGATACGGACTGTTTTTTCCGGGTTTGACCAACGTGCCGCGATAGGTGCGCGTCTCTTCGGGTGTCAAATCGCAGACGTACGCCTTGCCTTTCTCTATGAGTTTGACGGCATATCCGTAGAGCGTCTCAAAATAGTCCGACGCGTGATATTCTCGTTCTTTCCAATCGAAACCGAGCCAACGGACATCTCGTTTGATGCCTTCTACGTATTCACTCTCTTCTGTGATGGGATTGCTGTCGTCAAACCGTAAGTTGTAAAGCCCGCCGAAGTCTTCGGCAATGCCGAAACTGATACAGATAGCCTTGGCATGTCCGATATGGAGATAACCGCTCGGTTCTGGAGGGAATCGGGTATGTACCCGACCATCATACCTGTTTGTCTTGAGATCTTCTTCAATCGCTTGACGAATAAAGTTTGTATCAGTGGGATTGTTCGCGTTTTCTTTTAAATGGGGATCTGAATGCTTCATATCTTATACCGTAGAATATATGCTGATTTGGGCGAATCACAGAGACTACCGCTTTCAAAAGCAGTATGTCTATAGAGGATGGAACGTCTTCTTAAATAATTATACCTTCAAAACACGATAAAGTCAAAATTTTCAGTCATCTACCGGAAAATTGAATAGCCCTGCATCTATCCATATTTCCGTACACCAAAAGCGTCCCATTTGACATACTCTCCCTGCTAAAGCATGGGAGATTCTGGTATCATCAAGAACCGCCTGCGATAGCAACTCTAACGTTCTCTACTCCAAAGGTTGATGCCCCAACCTTAAGAATGTTAATAGCCGCGTTCATATCGCGGTCATGGTGAGTATTACAATGTTCACACGTCCATGTTCTATCACTCAATGCAAGAGAAACACGAGTATTACAGATGTGACACACAGGAGTTGTAGGGTGCCATTGATCGATGCATTCAACACGTTTACCACGTTTCTTTGCCTGCCACTTGAGTTTCTGATAGAATGCGTAGAATCCGATGTCGGACACTTTTCGTCCCCAAAAGCGTTTCATACCCTCAAGGTTCAACGTTTCAAAGAACAACACATCAAACCGACGCACAAGTTCAAGAGCAAGTTTCCAGTGGTGATCTTCGCGTTGTCTTGTAATCTTGCGGTGCATACGGGCATGGTGGTGTCGCGCACGTTCTCGGTTGTTACTTCCACGCTGTTTTGTGGAAAGTTTGCGATTCGCTGTTCTCACTTTATCAATAGACTCGGTGTAAAAGTGGGGCGATTGATAGTGTTTTCCATTCGAACACGTCAACAGTGTTTTCACTCCCATATCAAACCCCGCAGCATTACCCGTCATTGGCTTGAGATGCGACTGAAGGTGATCCGTAACAACAGACATGTAAAAATCGTCAAGTGCGTCTTCTTTGATAGTAACAGTTTTGAGAGTGCCAAATATAGGACGACTGAGATTAAATCTGTATGTTTTCCCCATGATCGTCACGCGGTCACTGTAGATGCCGAATCCTTTATCACCAGCAACAGGGTCAGCAAACTTGTAGCCAGAAGGACACATTGTGAACGAGTAAGGCTTACGAAACGATCGGAACTTGGGCGGTCGCTTAGCGATTTTCTTAAAGAACCGCTGATACCCTTCATCAAGACGTTTGAGCACTTGCCGGGCTGCCCACGAATCTAACTCACGCCAATGTGCAAATATCTCGGGGTGTGATTTACGTAGTATCGTGAACGCTCGCGACATCTCTTTGTAGGAGAGATATGGCAATCCAAGAGAACAGCGCGTGCGTTGCCACCCGAGAAAGTAGTTCCATATTGTGTGTGCGATCCACGTCTTTCGTTTTAAGTTCCGATTGCGTGGCGCACCAAAGAGTTTGTAGAGTGTGGTATACATGGTGTTCCTTTACACGGTGATACCGCTACTAAACGGTGCGGTGGCACTCCCAAGCGGGAGGTAGTATCCACCGCTACCATGTAAGAATATTAAACCACAATTTACAAAAAATATCAAGTGTTTTTTACTTACTTTTAGAGGTTTGGTCTAATTCACTAAAGCGGTTCTGTATCTCCCCGCTAAAGCAAGGGAGTTTTAGAACCGAAGGTTTTGATAAATCAAAGAAAATCCCGTTAAAAATCATCTATAGTAACATCTCCCAATGATAGATTTAGGTCTGCGTAAAAAAAATTATGCAACCTTTTTGCCTTTAGATTGTATCTAATAGATAGAAGGTGTTCCTTTCTGATGTGAAAACTACGTTTCTTCCATCGAACGCGCGTTTGGCACAGTGCCTAAAAAAACACACGAAGTTCGCGTAAAAAATGGGCAGATGTACCCATTATTCAAGGGTTGATCTCCACAGAGTCCTGATAATAAGCGAACTTATGAATGTGGCATTGTTCTTGCAGTAGGTTAAAGAAAAAGAACCTTACAATAAGGTTCTAAAGATGCATCACCGGAACACGCAATAAAATGATTCTGTAAAAAAAGTGTAACCTTTTCGATAGAACGTCCGTTTAACGCTACGTTGGAATATTATTCAATTTTTTTTTAGAGAAATCCATACTAACTATTTTTAGAAAGGGGTAAAGCTATGAAATCCACTGATGTACGCAAGAATCGTCCATCCCTATACGAAACAGCTTTGTGCCTTGCTATGGCGAAAGCACGTCAAGATGAATTACGCTGGGAATTTTTCATCGATAATTTGTCCCAGATCTGTGATATATTTGCCGATCAGATTGCGGCTGAAGACCCTGCCCCTTCTAAGCAGTCTAACCGATCACGGCACTAATCCGTTTCAGTATAGCAACCGGAACCCTCTTTCATCACACCAATTCTTGGAGTTTTGGATGGTTCCGAAAGATTTTGACAAGAGAGCGGACTAACTTTTCGGGATCGTGGCGAATCACGTTCATCTGAACGCCGCCTAACCAAGTGCCAAATTCAGTGACGACCATATCCCGAATGAGGTCCGCCTCAACCACCTGTATCCCTTCCGCTTCAAGGTTCTCCTGCTTAGGATTATAAGAGACTTGCACTTTTGAGGCGTCTGCGACTTGCATTGTCTCCACAGACAAAGACGAAATATCTTTCGCCAAGTTCAACACATCCACGAGGTGCTGGGTGTCTTCATAGAGCATCGCAAGCCCTTCCTCGGCAATTGAGCGAATCCGAGTTAACTGGGAAACCAATTCCTTGCGAACATACTCTTGCATGATTTCCGTTGGCGCGGGTTGGTTATTCACCACAACGTAATTCAGCGGAATCTTGGCGTGGTCTAAAATAGCGTTAACGTGATCCGTAACCGCATAACCATCGGTTTCACCCGGCTGCGTCATAACGTTACAGACATAGATTTTAATGGCATCTGAACGCTGGATCGTTTCGACAACCCCTTTAATCACGAGATTCGGCATAATACTGGTGTAAAGACTCCCCGGACCGATGATAATGACGTCGGCGTTAAACAACGCTTCCACAGCCCCTTCATGCGCCTGACAGTCATAGATTTCATCGGGAGAATGATGGGTTTTCCCATTCTCGCGGGGTTCAAAAAAGACGCGCTTGATCGGTTCACGATTTTCCCGCACGGGTATCGTGGATTCACCCCGAACGATCTCTCCATCGGCGAGTTCTGCACACAAAACGGTATAATCTAAAGTAACAGGAATAATCTGCCCACGCACCGAGAGCAATCGTGATGCCGCCTGAATCGCTTTCGGGAAGTTTCCCTCAAACTGTTCCGTTAGTGCCGTTAATAATAGATTTCCGACCGTATGTCCACCGAGTTCACCATTACTTGAAAAACGATACTCAAAGAGTCCAGCGAGTTCATCAGCATCGGATAACGTGAACAGGAGTCTGCGAATATCACCCGGTGGGAGCATGTCAAATTCTTCAACGAGTCGCCCTGAACTCCCACCATCATCAGAAACGGTAACAATTGCCGACAGGCTATCTAAATCGATAAGGTGATCTTTGCCTTTCTCCAGATCGGCATAGTGTTTAATACCGCTCAGCAAAGCGGATAAGCCACTTCCGCCTCCGATGCAGGCAAGCTTCAAAGCCATAATCTCTCCAATCTTTTTAATTATTAAATCTGAGCGGGGTTTCCGTTGTCAACCCCGATCTAAAATTAATAAAGCACTTTTGTGAGGGTGTGAAAGGTAAACCTAACTCAAAACTGCCGTGTTATGAATCTGAGCGGGGTTTCCGTTGTCAACCCCGATCTAAAATTAATAAAGCACTTTTGTGAGGGTGTGAAAGGTGAACTCGACCCAAAACCACCGCGTAATAACCTGAATCGTCAAAAAAAGGCGTTACTACCCAATATAATAGATAACGGAATTAATACGAAATTTGTTTCATTAACACCTTCAGTGTTTCAATCGTTTCGTCACACAACTGTTCCGCCGCTGTGAAAGTGGGTGCCTCGCTAAAAACCCGAATGACAGGTTCTGTGCCGGAGGGTCGGATGTTCACCCACCGGTCGCTCCAGACCCGTTTCACACCGTCCGTGAGTTCGAGTTGCGGTTCTGTCCCAGCGTCAGACGCTTTTTTATAATTCTCCAAAGCGAGATCCACAAGACGGGTCGCAAGTGCTTGTGACGGAATTTCCAATTTCTTCCGGCACATCTGATACTGCGGCATATTCTCCACAAGCTGCGTTACCGTCGCACGAGATTCAGCGAGATACTGCGCAATCGCCGCAATAGAAGTAATACCATCCGTCGTGTAGTTAATATTAGGATAGATAACACCGCCGGTGCCTTCGCCGCCGATAACTGCATTAACCTCGTGCATCTTCTCAACCACCCAACCGACACCGACTTTCGTTCGGTGGAGCACGACCCCGTGATCCGCCGCAATATCATCCAGCATTCGACTCGTTGATACCGTGGCAACCACATCGCCTTGCGTCTTACTCAGCATAAAATCAGCGATAAAGGCGAGCGTCCATTCGCCACTCAATGGAACTCCGCGCTCCGTAACGACAACAAGTCGATCGGCATCCCCATCGTGGGCAAAGCCGATATCAGCACCAGCGGCGAGAACCGTCTTACAAAGCACATCCAACGCTTCAGGCGTAGGTTCCGCAGGACGGCGAAAATGTCCATCAGGGACACAATTAAGCTCAACAACTCGACACCCAAGTTTCCGTAAGAGGGTCGGACTTATCACACTTCCGGCACCGTTGCCGCAATCCATCACGACCTTCAATTCAGCCTTCCGGATTAAATCCGGCACCAGCCAAGGGGAACACAGAGTCTGATCGAGGTGATAATCAACTGCATCTTCACAGGTTTCAAGTGTTCCTTGCTCATTCCAAGGGGCAAGTGCGAAATCCTCTGTTTCGTTAATCCGCATCAATTCGTCTCGTTCTACCTGTGTCAGAAGACGACCGGAATCAGAGGCAAACTCAATGCCGTTCCACGCAACAGGATTATGGCTGGCTGTAACGGTAATACAGCCTTGTGCGCCCAGTGCTTTCGCCATGAGGAGTATCGTCGGGGTCGGACATAGCCCTACATCAATGACGTGACATCCCGTGGCGAGAAGCCCAGCCAGTACCGCATGTCGGACTGTCGGGCTGGAAGTTCGGGAATCCCTACCAATCACCACCGTTCTACCGCCGACAAATGTGCCGAAAGCCATGGCAAATTGCGTAATGACGCGAACATCGAGCGAAACGCCGATCTCGCCACGAACGCCTGAAACACTCACAATCGGTTTTTCTACTTTGCCCATGCGACCCTCTCTGTAGCCTTTATGCGGCGTATCTACGGGATATGCTTATTTGCCATGCTCCCAAAAAACAGCACCCACCAATCACCATCTGCCATACGCCCACAAGATACCACGGCTTCGGATAGACGAAAATATACGAGGGGACCGGTGTCAATTCATAGAGAAGCGGATTTCTAAAGATGTCCAACCCCTCAAAGATACAGCACACAACAATCAGTGGGTTCAGGTGTAAGACCGGCGGAATGAAAGGTTGAAGATCGTCTACATACCGTTTTAAGGGGTTGAGCAGAAACGCGCCACCGATCAAAACACACCATAACAGGGTGGCAAACTCTGCACTGAAGAGGACATCCCGGAAAACCTGAGCACCCCATACCCCGACCGCCGCGGCGGACACACTATAAATCCCCAGTATAACGAACATCTGTAACGCCTTCGTGAAGGGGACACGCGTAACGAACAGTGCCGCGCCAGTCGATAAAAACACCCAACACAGTATCGGTATCTGACTTATCAGAAGCAGTCTTAACAGCCGTTGTCCAGAAGAGATGGGACCGAGTGCGGACTGTGCGTCAAAACCTGTGCTTAGGAAATCGCGATGAACAGTACGGGCGGCAAGATAAGGTGCCCCCAAAAGCACGACGAACACCTGTGCCATGAAGAAACACTCTATCGGTAAACCGAGTTTTGCCTGCATCAACATCCTATAGATCAGCCAGAGCAAAAAACTCGCGATAACAGACCACGTTATAAGCGTTCTCAGGAAGGGGTTTCGATCGCCCAGAGTCGTATCCATACACCCATTTATTCACTTTGTGCTTGTCTACGAAGCCGTAATACCGCTTCAGCGATAGAGATTAGGTTCGGATTAATAACTAATGCTTGCTTATATGCCTCGAGTGCCTCGTCAATCTTACCGAGTCTGACATAAACGTGTCCCATCCCCGCAAATGCTCCGAAATGATCTGGATTGAGGGAGATAGTTCGTTTGCAATCACGAATCGCTTGACTCCATTCCTCGAGCATGAAATAAGCGATTGCGCGTTGGTTATAGCCCTCAGCAAAATTAGGCTCTGTCTCTACTACGGTAGTGAAGCATTCAACGGCTTGCTGATACGCCTCATTTTTCAGTAAGTTTTTACCGTCCTCAAGCATAGCGTCAACGGCGTCATCCCCAGAATGCGACCAGATTTCCCACAGGGCGTATTCCGCATTGAAGCGGGTCCCACGGTCACTATTTTTCAGAGCGTCTACCAACGCAGGGATCGCAGCTGAACTCCCAACCAACCGAAGTGCGAATCCCGCAGCACGCCCAAGCAGTGGCTCTTTGCTATGAAGATAGGAAGTGAGATCGGTCTCTGAATAGTTAGAAATCAGCAGCTGTTTGAGTTTCTTCTCGTCCGCCGAATTCTTGAATATCAGCTTCGCTAATTCGGAAGACCCGTTGTTCATGTGCATGATTCAGATCCCCGTGTGATACCGATTTATAGTAAATCCCAAAAATATGTAAACAGTTTTACAATAAACAACATCCCATGCTGCCGCTGGCGAGGATTGTATCCTCGCCCCATAATGTCCAGGTAATTGTAGATTTCACTATAAAACAAATTATATCAGATTTCCGTTGGCATATCAACCTTAAATCCCAGTCCAAGCAAAAATCCTTGCAATGCACACGGATACCTGTTATAATTTTTGGGCAGACAGAGTAACCTGATAGAATACCAGATAGTGGAGCAAACACATAACGTGAAAAGACGAAAAATTCTCATCCTTTGTATCGACGCGGGTAGCCACGATTACCTCGCCGCAAGCGACCTCCCTACCTTCCGCGAGTTGGCAAAATCTGGGTTCTACGTCCATGCCAACGCCGTTATCCCCTCAGTCACGAATGTAAACAACGTCAGCATCGCCACTGGAACATTCCCTGAAACACACGGTATCACGACGAATTACCATGTAGACAGAGCAACCGGCAAAGGGGAATTCATTGAGGACAACCGTTTCCTCCTCGCACCGACACTCTTTGAAACCGCGAAAGCCTGCAAATTCGCCGACAAAGCGGCACTCTTCGTGACGAAACAAAAATTATTACGGATGCTCGAAGCAGGCACCGATATAGCGGTCGCCGCTGAATCGCCGCCCTCTGAATACATCCACACCGTCGGACCGGTTGAACCGATATATTCAGCGGAAATCAATTGGTGGTTGCTCCGTGCCGTGCATGCGGTGCTTCGCACAGACAATCCAGACCTCGTCTACTGCTCCACGACGGATTGGGTTCAACACAAATACGCACCTGATGAAGACATCTCCCAACAGCACCTTGAGGAATTGGATCGGATTATCGGAAATATCGTTGCTGATGACCCGGAACGTGAAATCTATATCACAGCCGATCACGGGATGTTGGCAAAAACGACTGCTATTGATCCGGGACGTGTCCTCAGTGAACACGGTATCCCTGCGAGTGCTATCCCGATTATTAAGGATCGGTACGTCGCGCATCACGGCAATTTAGGCGGTGCCGCTTATGTGTTCCTCAAGGACGGTGCCGATATAACGCAAGCGATCCAAACCCTTCTGAATACGCCGGGTATCGAAGAGGCATATTCGGCGGAAGATGCGGCTCGCACATTCAGACTCCATCCTGAACGGATTGGAGACATCTTCGTATTAGCGGACGAAACGACTGTTTTCGGTGAGTTGGAAACGGCAGTAGAGCCGACTGCAGTGCGTTCACACGGGTCGCGGCACGAAAGTTATGTGCCAATCATCGGTTATAACAGCCCTTGGTCGGCCACAGATTTCGAATATAATGTCGATGTCGGAAGACTTTTTTTAGAAAGTTTGCGTTAGGGAACAGGATTAATCTCCAATACACTTATGTATTCGGAGATAGCACTTACACATCTATAAAAGGAGAGACTATGTTAACAGAAAAAGAGAAATCTGAAGGATGGATATCCCTGTTCGATGGGGAGACGCTCAACGGTTGGGGAGCTACCGGAAGTGCGGAAGGGTGGGTCATCGATGATGGGAGTATTCTCTGCACCGTTCAGGGCGGAAAATACCTCTATACCGAAGAACACTACGATAACTTCATATTGGCACTCGACTTCAAAACCGAGTCGAAAGTCAATAGCGGAATTTTTGTCCGATGGGCGGACCTGGAAGACGCAGTTCAGAGTGGGCTTGAAATCCAAATTTTAGATACGTACGGCAAAGAACCGACGGATAGCCACGACTGCGGCGCACTCTACGATGCCTTAGGACCGACCCGAAACACCTGTAACCCGGCGGGTGAGTGGAATGAGATGATAATCACATGCGATGGAAGCATCATTGCTGTGACACTCAACGGCGAAGAAATTGTCCGCGCAGATTTAGATGAATGGGACACACCACATCAAAACCCCGATGGAAGTCGGAACAAATTCGGCATTGCGCTCAAAGATTTCCCGCGGCGTGGACATATCGGTATCCAAGACCACGGCGGAAAAATCTGGTGCAGAAACATTAAAGTCAAGCGACTATAACCCATAACCTTGAACTCTTTCAAGCGTTTATGGTAGATTTTAGAATTGATTAGCCCCTCTAAAGAGGCGAGGTTAACCGATTTAAATACAGGACTTACGCAATTTTCTGATGGGCATCTACGTCCTTTGCTGGTGAGGTTTCAAACCTCACCAGCAAAGGACGCTGCGTAAGTCCTAAAATACTTAAACTTCATCAAACCTCGCCAGCGAGGATAGAGGCTTTACTGCTATTAAGATGTCTACATCGAAAACTGAATGACGCTGCTAGCATAAGTGACAGATTTCCTGTTCACTTGACTTTCTTTTTCGGGTATGTTATCTTTTTACATAGGAGAGACCCGAATATTGAGAGAAGCGAAAGAGGACGCGTTATGGAAAACAGAAACAGACAATTATTGATGTTCACCGTCCGAAATGCTGGAAACGCGAGGTAAAAATGAAAGTTAATTTTGAGCAGAAATTTAAAGAAATTTTAAAAGAAGAATCGAGCGGCTTTGATATTAAGTGGACATTAGTAGACATCAAATCTGTATGCTATCAGACTACACTACTGACTGATCTACCTGTAACTCTTGATGAATATACTGTTAGAATGAGAGTCGTAGAAACTGAAATTCCTGATATGGATAATATAGACGATTGGTTCAAGTCTCATAAGTTCATATATGCCATGATGTCAAAAAGTGTTAAGACCGACTTAGAAGAGACTAATATGATGACTCTTGATCTCGGAACCATTGAATCTATAGCCATGAAAACTCGTGATGCATTCAGAGATTTCCAGGGAAAGTGAAAGAATAATTTTATGTCTAAAGAGTTGAGAGGCATCATACGACCTAAAGATGACACTACTTTGTGGCGATATATGAGTTTTGAGAAGTTTGCCAATATTTTAGCAACAGAATCGTTATTTTTTTCAAGAGCCGATAAGTACGATGACAAGTTTGAAGGATATATCCCGGAATCAATAATAGTGTCTTACGAATCTGCGGGCATCCGTATTGATCCAAATAGTTTCCGGCCATACGTCATGTGTAATTGTTGGCATCACGGTGTCGAAGAATCAATGGGGATGTGGGACAAATACCACCTACGTAATAGCGGTATAGCAATCAAAACAACTATGGGGAACTTAAAGAATAGTTTGCCGGATGAACCTAATATGTTTATCGGTCAAATAGAGTACGTTGAGAATCACAATCAAATTGAGATGCCTGAAAATCCATCAATAGCAAGTTTGGTGTATTCCCCTTATTTTTATAAGAGAACACCTTTTGAGTACGAACACGAAGTGCGTGCGATCATTGATGTTGAACCATTTTTACATGATGATCCCTCAGAATTTGGCATACTCCTCGAAATCAATGTTAAAACGCTGATTGGTAAAAATAGCGAAGTAATTGTATCACCACACGCTGACAAATGGGTTACAGGTACGCTTGAATTAATAGTTGAGCAGTGTGGATTCCAATTCCGCGTCAACCGATCAAAACTTTTAGATCCCCCAGATTGAAAATGCAATGAGAACTTGTTTTTTTAGAGGAATTCAGTTTTCAGTTCCATTTCCATCAACAGCCAATGTTCAGTAGGGAGCCCAAGAGGTCGGGGTTAGAGACCTCTCCCACAGATGTTACTTAGTGTGCTTGCAAACTGCGTCCATCTTGGACCAGGGAAACTACTGAGGGTTCGCGACCAAGAGTTCCTTCTTAGAGAGGAATTGAAAGACTCCGATGTTTTTGAATAAGTGTAATTCTATGGACAATCCGATGGAAGTTGTGATATACTATCTATACTATGCCAACGAATCTTGAAAACATACGGAATTTCTGCATTTTAGGGCACATCGACCACGGAAAAAGCACACTGAGTGACAGGCTCCTTGAGCACACGAACACGCTCACTGAGCGCGATATGCGTGAACAGGTGCTTGATTTGATGGATTTAGAGCGTGAACGCGGTATTACCATTAAAGCAACGGCTGTCAAGCTCCATTATCCCGCCGAGGATGGAAACCGATACGAACTCAATCTGATCGATACACCCGGACATGTCGATTTCACGTACGAGGTCTCCCGTAGCCTCGCGGCGTGCGAAGGCGCGATTTTAATTGTCGATGCCGCCCAAGGGGTCGAAGCACAGACCCTCGCAAACGCGTATCTCGCGATTGACAATGACCTTGAGATTATCCCCGTCGTCAATAAAATTGACTTACCCACCGCACAACCCGATGAAGCCAGACGGCAGATAGAAGAAGTCATCGGTATCCCTGCCGACGATGCCCTCCTCGTTAGTGCGAAAATGGGTATCGGTATCCCCGAAATATTAGAAGCAATTATCAACCGAATCCCCGCACCCGTTGGTGAGCCTGAAGCCCCTTTAAAGGCACTCGTGCTCGACTCCGTCTATAATAACTATCGCGGTGTCATCATGTACACACGCATCTTTGAGGGGAACGTGACGCCTGGTGAAAAGATTCAACTCATGGAGACGAAACGCTCATACGAAGTAGAGGAGGTAGGCATTTTTACACCAGAAATGCAACCGACCGCTGAACTCCGTACGGGTGCTGTCGGCTACCTCATCGCGGGTATCCGAGAGATTGACAAAGCGAAAATTGGGGATACAATTACACACCCTACGAAACCGACAGCCACCCCCCTTCCGGGGTATCGAGAGATGAAACCGCTTGTATTCAGCGGTCTCTATCCAGCAGATACACATCAGTTCCATGCCCTACGCGAGGCACTCGACAAACTACGACTCAACGATTCTTCTTTCAATTTTGAACCTGAGACCTCCGTTGCCCTCGGTTTCGGATTTCGATGCGGTTTTCTCGGTTTACTTCACATGGAGATTATCCATGAACGTCTTGAGCGGGAATTCGGACTCGCGCTTGTGCGAACTGCCCCGAGTGTGATGTACCACGTTTACCTGAAAACGGGTGGGTATGTACCGGTCGACAATCCAGCGCATCTCCCAGAACCAAATGACATCGAACGAATTGAAGAACCGTATGTCAATATTGACATTATCGTTCCGCGCGACTATATTGGAAATGCGATGGAACTTTGTCAGAAGCGTCGGGGTATATATAGACGGATGAACCAATTGGATGCAAGTCGCGTGCAACTGCTTTACGAACTTCCGCTCAGCGAAATGCTCATGGACTTCTATCCGAAACTTAAATCATTGACACGCGGCTACGGCTCGTTAGAATATGATATTGGAGCATATAAAACCGAAAAACTTGTCAAATTAGATGTCCTGCTGAACGGTAATCCCGTAGACGCGCTCTCGACGATTTTGCCACGAGACACTGCAGAAACACGGGGTAAGACATTGGTAAGCAAGTTGAAAGAGTTAATTCCGCGTCAAATGTTTGAAGTCCCCGTTCAAGCCGCAATCGGCAACAAGATTGTCGCACGTGAAACCGTGCGAGCCCTGCGAAAAAACGTTACTGCGAAATGCTACGGCGGCGACGTGACGCGAAAACGGAAATTATTGGAGAGACAGAAAGAAGGCAAAAAACGACTCAAACAGATTGGCAACGTTGATGTCCCACAAGAAGCGTTCACGGCAATGCTTGCAACCGATGAGTAACAGGAACATCTTACATTGGAGAAAGGAGGAGCCTGTTTTTCTAACGGCTTCCATGATGAGCAAAGATACACGGAAACGAGACCACACGCCTGAATCTAAACTATCCAAAGTAAAAAGATTTAACGAACTGGAGATCCATGCGTGTATAAAGCAAATTATTGTTTTACTCATTTTTGTCTTCGGTTTTATAAATCCATTTATTGTGCAAGCGTATAGAATTCCTTCTGGTTCCATGGAAGATACACTCCTCGTCGGAGATCAGATTCTGGTATGCAAGTTTATCTATGGGGTCAAGGTCCCCGGCACAGATATAAAATTTTTCGATTTCCACAAACCCGCACGCGGTGATGTCGCCGTTTTTATTCCGCCCCACGATGAACGACATTTTATTAAGCGCATCGTAGCCGTCGAAGGGGATACCGTTGAAACCCGTGGTGATACGCTTTATGTGAACGACAAAGCAGTTGAAGACAGTAACTATACAAAGCATCTAAGGTTCAGCCATTTTAGGAAAGATTTTCCACCGTTTCGGAAACCAGAATATCTTCCCACTGGGGACAGTTATGACAACTATACCTTGACTGAAAGTCAGTTTAGGCGCGAGTATCCGGAAGGAAATCCATTCACTGTGCCCAAAGGGATGGTGTTTGCTATGGGCGATAATCGCGACCAGAGTAGCGATAGTCGTTTCTGGGGTCCTGTGGACGTAAATAACATTAAAGGACAAGCCTTCATGATTATGTTTTCGGTCGCCAATCGTCCGATGAAATTATGGGAAGTGTGGAAGATGGTAGGCAACATTCGGTTTAATCGAATCGGTAAACTTATCCCTTCGGAACCGAATTCATTCAAAGCAAACTAAACTGGGAAAAGGAGAATGAGCACTTTTTATTCATAGAGGCTTCAAAACATTATGCATGATAACGACACGCAATTATCTAAATGGCAAAAATTTCGGAAGACGATTGTCTGGGAATATACCCAAGTCATTGTTGTAGCCCTCATTCTCGTTTTCGGGTTCATACGTCCTTTTGTTGTCGAGGCATTTAAAATCCCCTCTGGTTCCATGGAAGACACACTCCTCATTGGCGATCGGATTCTGGTATGCAAATTTATCTACGGTATTAAAATCCCCGGCACAGACATCAAGGTCCTCGATTTCCACAAGCCTGCCCGGGGAGACGTTTTCGTTTTCATCCCACCCCACGATCGGGAACGGAATTTCATCAAACGTATCGTAGCCGTTGAAGGGGATACAATCGAAACGAACGGTGACACCCTCTATGTAAACGGTGAGGCGGCTGACGATGGTCATTACACGAAGCACATGACCTTTAGCCATTTCAGAAGAGGTGATTTTCCACCCTTCCGTCAGCCAGAATATCTGCCAGAGAGCGATGCTTTTTCTGATTTCTCCCTAACGACAAGTCAATTCAAGCGTAAGTTCCCTGAAGGTCAACCCTTCACTGTGCCCAAAGGCATGGTGTTTGCGATGGGTGATAATCGCGATCAGAGCAGTGATAGCCGTTCTTGGGGACCCGTGGAGGTCAGCGACATCAAAGGACAAGCGTTTATGGTGTACTGGTCATTTGATGCGCGTCCAGCGAAATTATGGCAAGTGTGGAAGATGGTAGGTAACGTCCGTTTCAATCGAATCGGCAAACTCATCCATGCCTACCCATCTTTTTAATGATTGCTTCTGAGCTGCTGCGGACGTTGTCCTTGCAGATTCTGAATCGTTAAAAAGCCTTTGATAACGTCGGAAGGGGTTGACATTAACCAAAAGCCATCGTGAAACGAAGTGGAACGATGCCCAGATTCAATAGTTTAAAAAATGCATCAAGACAGACGACACCTCATCATTGGAACAGCAGGACACGTTGACCACGGGAAAACGGCTCTCGTAGGGGCACTTACCGGTATGGAGACAGATCGGCTCAAGGAAGAGCGAGAACGGGGTCTGTCTATTGAGTTAGGATTTGCCTACTTCGATCTCCCGGATGGCTCCCGTGCAGGTATCGTTGACGTTCCCGGTCATGAAAAATTCATCCGAAGCATGCTCTCCGGTGCTTACGGTATGGATATCGTCCTCTTTGTCGTCGATGCGAAAGAAGGCGTTCAGGAACAGACCCTCGAACATCTTGCGATCTTGGATCTGCTCGGTATCTCAAACGGTATCCTCGTCATGACAAAATCGGACTTGGCGACCGCTGATGAATTGTCGGAAGCCGCCGAAATGACACAGGAGATGCTCGTCGGTACGAGTCTTGAAGGCATCCCAACTGTGAGTGTTTCAGCGATAACCGGTGCGGGTATTGAAACATTAAAAGAGACCATCGTCAAACAGGTAGCACTCGCAACGGAAACCGAGGAAAATGATGGTATCTCGCGGTTATACGTTGACAGGGTTTTCACCCTTCAAGGGTTTGGCGTCGTTGTGACGGGCACGCTCATCGGTGGATCGATTAACCGAGAACAACGGATGGTGATTCTTCCGCAGGGTTATGATGTGCGGGTCCGAGGGATACAGGTGCACAATGAAACTGCATCCGTAGCACAAGCCGGACAGAGAACAGCATTGAACCTTTCCGGTATCTCCGTACAGGACCTTCAACGCGGCGATGTCCTCTGTCCAACCGATTTCTCACAAGTGACTGACAATATCGACGTGTCGATGCAAGTTTTGTCGTCATTTCCAAGGATGCTTGAACATTGGACGCGTCTCCGGGCGTATCTCGGTACCCGCGAAATATTTTGCAGATTAATTTTACTCGTTGACGAAGCGATTCTACCGGGAGATACCGTCCAGGTACAACTTCGCTTAGAAGAACCCATCCTGACGTTCAGAGGCGACAGGATTATTTTACGCGATTTTTCAGCACAATATACAGTCGGTGGGGGTGAAGTTATTAACCCATTTGCTCCCAAGCACAAGCGATTTACTCCAGAAACCATCGCCACTTTAGCAGAATGGGAAGAAGCCGATGATGCACAGATCGTGAACACTGTATTAGAAAATAGCGAAACCCTATGTGTACCAGAGTCCTTCCTCAACTACTATCTACCACATTCACAGACCAACGTGAATGCCATCTTGCGTCGTTTGGAAGCAGACGGAAAAATTGTACGTTGGGGCAAATCGGGTAGGTCACCACTCGTTTCTGATGCAGCACGAACGGCAAACATCAAAGAGAGAATCATAGAAACGTTGACAGCGTTCCATTCGGCAGAACCGCTCCTTGCGGGTCAAAATGCTTCGCAGTTACGCCGAGAACTCAGATTAGACGAAACTGGTTTTGAGAAACTCGAAAATCGACTCATTGCCGATGGTCAGCTCGCAAAAGAGGGCAATTTTCTCCGGTTGGCATCTCACGAAATCCAGTTCTCTCAAGAGGAAGAAACCGCGAAAGAACGACTCGAAAAACTATTTTTGGAAGCAGGTATGAATACCCCCGCTTTCAACGAACTCAGCACACTATTCCCAGAATATACACCGCAACTGCTGGAATCTACGTTTTTCGCGCTTCTGAATTTGGGGCAGTTTGTCAAAATTGCGGACAATTTCTTTATTCACAAAACCTTTTTTCAAGAGATACGAGAATTATTAGCGACTTACCTCCGTAAAAATGATACAATAACCGTTGCCGAGTTCCGAGAAACAGCAGAAACCTCACGAAAATATGCAGTGCCGTTCTTGGAATATTGCGACAGTCAGAACCTGACGATCCGAGATGGCAACATCCGACGGTTGCATCCGCGGCACAAGCAAACATAAACACATCACCTTACTGTGCAGTGGCTTACATGAACTCTTGATAACTGTTCAGATTCTTAATAGCGTTGAAATTAACCGAAAACCACCGTGAAACATTGTCCTGCAAGCCTCTATAGGCTTGCACAAGGAACGGTGTCCAGATTTAATAGTTAAAAAAATGGGGGAGGATAGGGTCCGGTGGCCCTACCGGTCTTCAAAACCGGCTTGTCCATGCAAGTGGATAGGTGGGTTCGACTCCCACCCTCTCCCGCCATCTCCATAACAACGCAGAAAAACAATGCTGAAGACGCTTCCATTAATTAAACAAAAAACACCGCAAAGACGACATCCGACCTGGATTAAAGCGCGGATGCCGAGCGGTGATAACTACGCTGAACTCAAGAAATTAATGCGGAATCTGCAACTCCACACGGTGTGTGAAGAGGCGCGATGCCCCAACATCGGCGAGTGCTGGAACAGTCGTACCGCTACCTTTATGATACTCGGTGATGTTTGTACGCGTCGCTGTATGTTCTGTGCTGTGAAAAAAGGCACACCTGGAGGTGTCGTCGATGTCGATGAACCGCGCAGGCTCGGTGAAGCCGTCGGTCACTTAAAACTCCAGCACGTCGTTATCACCTCAGTCAATCGAGACGATCTTGCAGACGGTGGCGCGGGCATCTTCGCGGCATGCATCGCCGAGGCACGGAAACATCGCCCCGGATGCACCGTGGAAGTCCTCATCCCCGACCTTGAAGGCAATTGGGATGCCCTCGCTGTCATCGTGGAAGCACGTCCTGAAGTGCTCAACCATAACACGGAAACAGTTCCGCGTCTCTACCGCCGCGTCCGACCGTATGCAAACTATCAACAAACGCTGAACCTCCTCCGCACCAGCAAACAACTGGATGCACAGATGCTCACAAAATCCGGACTCATGGTCGGCTTAGGTGAAACCGTGACAGAACTCTTAGAAACAATGGAAGACCTCCGGGATACCGAATGCGATATTCTTACCGTCGGTCAATACCTCTCCCCTTCCGCTCGCCATTTGCCCATTCAACGCTATTATACACCGGAAGAATTTGAAGAACTCAAAGAAGCGGGCATCGAAATGGGATTTCGACATGTAGAGTCGGGTCCATTGGTGCGAAGTTCCTACCATGCCGGTGAACAAGCACGGTTAGAACACAACTAACAACCATAATATCATTTAACGCCCACATCGCCTCCCATCGCACCCTCCATATATCTCCGAAAAAATTTCAGACTTTACATTAAATCCGATTTTTGGTAAACTGATAAACTACTATTTGAGGCACCGATTTTCTGAACAACGCGAAACGCCTCACGTTTCCTTTACGGCACGGTTTCTAAGCAAGAAGAGAAAAATAAGACTTTCAAGAATTAGGGGCAGCACGGAATTAAGCAGCCCCCATCACGAAACGAGTGGAGCAACGTCCAGAGACCCATAGTTAGAGAACTATCAGACCGAGGAGGCGGAATATGAACAGGCACATCTTTTCTGAAGCGGCACCCTACTGTTTACACATAAAACGCGTAAGTTTCTTTATCTTTGTAGTAAGTATAGCACTCGCGGCGATACCGAGTACCATCACAGCCGGTACGACCCCGGATATCCAACCTGTCACGAACGAGATGTTACTCTCATCGCAAGACGATCCTGAAAGCTGGCTCATGTATGGACGGGACTACAGAAGCTGGCGATATAGTCAACTCACACAGGTTAACACCGAAAACGTCAAAAAACTCGTCCCGAAATGGGCGTTTCAAATTGGAACACCCTTCGATAAGTTTGAATGTACCCCGTTGGTTGTCGACGGTGTAATGTTCATCACTACGCCTTATAGCACCATCTATGCTGTGGACGCAAGAACCGGCAAGGAAATATGGCGGTATGATTATGAACTTCCCGACGATTTGGCGATCTGCTGCGGTATGGTAAATCGAGGGGCGGCCATCTTAGGCGATAAAATCTTTTGGGTAACACTTGATGCCCATCTCCTCGCCTTGGATGCGAAAACCGGCACAGTGCTCTGGGACAGAGTTGTCGGCGATCTCACTAACGCTGAATCCCTCACTGTCGCCCCCTTAGTCGTCAAAGACAAAGTGGTTGTCGGCATATCGGGTGCAGAATACGGCATCCGAGGCTACATCGATGCGTATTACGCCGAAACCGGCGAACAGGCATGGCGATTTTACACCGTCCCCTCAAAAGACGAACCCGGTGGCGATACATGGGCAGGCGATTCATGGATGACAGGTGGCGGATCCGCCTGGGTCACAGGTTCGTACGATCCTGAATTGAATCTCGTCTACTGGGGAACGGGGAATCCTGCACCAGACTGGAACGGCGCTGTCCGTAGAGGCGACAACCTCTATACGGATTGTATCGTTGCGTTGGATGCCGACACCGGAAAACTCAAATGGTATTTTCAGGCGACACCCCACGATCTGTGGGACTGGGACGGTGTGAGTGAACCCGTCCTAATCGATATGGAGATAGATGGTGCGCCGGTTAAAGCACTGATGCAAGCGAATCGCAACGGCTATTTCTATGTGCTTGATAGAACTAACGGAAAATTCTTATATGCAAGCACTTACTGCGAACAGAACTGGTCCGCAGGACTCGATGAAAACGGGCGTCCGACCGTCCTACCCGGTGTGTCTACCTCAGAAGAAGGCACGATTCGGGTCTGTCCGGGTGTTGAAGGTGGCAAGAACTGGCCCCCCTCAGCCTATAATCCCAACACAAATTACCTCTATGTACCTTCGTTGGAACTCTGTGGTTCCTATCATCAAGGGCGCGTTTTCTACGTGAAAGGTCTACCCTACCTCGGTAGCGGTATGACAGCAGAAAAAGACGAATCCGGCGATATGATGATGTGGGGACATATCAGCGCGATTGATGTTTCCACAGGCGAGATTAAATGGCGACACAAAACCAACTTCCCACAGTGGGGCGGATGTCTCACAACAGCGGGCGGTCTCGTTTTTGCGGGTGATTTAGAGGGGAGATTCATGGCACTCTCGGCAGAAAACGGCGAAGTGCTTTGGGATTTCCAGACGGGATCTGGGGTTCTCGCACCGCCAATTACCTACGAACTCGACGGCGTCCAATACGTCGTAATAGCGTCAGGTGCTGTGAAATATGCCGAAGTTAATGCCCGTCAAGGCGGAACGCTCTTTGTGTTCGCCCTCTTTGATGAATAGTTGTCGGTTAAGAACGGTTCTGCTGATCATAGACGTCTTTAACCGAAAGTTAATAAATAGGAGAGCCTCGTGAAACACTCTATCCTTTCGTGGGTCGTACTTCTCATATTACTGCCCATCTTGATGCCACACAACGCAAACGCTGAGAGCACTTTGGATGAGATTCGGGCAAAAGGTTTCTTAACGGTCTGTATGGATATCCGAAATCTGCCTTACTCCAATGCGGATCCGGAACTTCCTGGATTATACGTTGAGATAGCGCATCTACTGGCAGCGGAACTCGGTGTTAATTTGGAACTCCACTGGCTTAACACCCTCCGGGACAGCCTACTTGCTGACATGATACGCGGACATTGCGACTGTGTGATCGGAATTCCCATTGAGGAGCGTGCTATGAGTGAGGCGATTGATTTAGGAAAAAACGTTGATTTCTCTACGCCCATTTACGGTACCGGCTACGTATTGGTAAAACAGAAAAGTAACCAAGCGTCCCCAAAAACACTGGAGGACATCAAGTTAGAAGCGATTGGAACAGAAGCAGGTTCTATCGCAAGCGATGTCCTTCGACAGATGGGATATAATCGTCGCGTTTATCGCTCACAAATTGCTGTCCTGGAGGCTCTCAAGAAAGGGCAAATCGCTTACGGATATGTCTGGTCAAATATTGGATGGCTGATTGAGACGGGTTCCCGAATTCAACAGCCAGAACAGACAGACACTGTTTACCCTGAATTAGAGATTGTCAAAGAATACGTTCCTGAAGTTCGCCTCCGTTGGAATATCGCTATTGCTTTTAGCAAAGATACACCAACACGAGAAACACGTGAACTTCAAGATGTTGTTAACACAATTATCGAACAGAAATGGAGTGAAGAAAAACTCAAAGAACTCTGTGAAAAGTATCATTTGCCTTACTTCGCTCCGTTTCAGGAGGATGAACAGAAATGATGTATTCTACGCCCGTTAGAACTTCTACCGTCCGAATAACGTGGCGCATCTTCCTCCTCTCTCTGGGCATAAGTCTCTTCTTCCTTCCGCTCGTAAATGCCCAAGACTTAGAGGTGGACATTGCCCCCGCAGCACCGAGAGAAGTTGTTAATTATGACGAAGATATTATTGATGGCGCGTTCTACTTCCGTTTGATGTGTTGGAATTGTCACGCTGCACAGACACGCGGTGGCAAAGCACCGGATCTCTTTAAACCTCAATGGCTCTATGGATGGACCGATGACGGTATCTTCCAAACCGTATTCAACGGACTTCCAGGGACCGAGATGCAAAAGTTTGGTGGCAAACTCTCTGATGAGGCAATCAACATGATTGTCGGCTACCTCCGCTCGGAACAAGCGAAAGCGGCAGGTGTCTCCTTAGAGGAAGCGAAACCTACTCAGGATTGGACACCGTATATGAAGGGTGATGTCAAAGCGGGAGAAACCATCTTCTTCTCAGAAGGGTACGCCTGCGGTAAGTGCCACACGGTTCATGGGAGAGGGGCAACCGGCACTGGCAGCGAAATAGGTCCCGATATGACGTATGTCGCTCGCACCCGCTCACCGCAATTCATTGTCGAGTCGATTCTCAATCCGCGCACCTATATCGCACCCGAATATGAAATGATCACCATTTTCACCAAGGATGGAAAGGAAATCACCGGTAGGAAGCGTCATCAGTATGATCACAGAGACAGATTAGACCCTGAAACAATTCAGATACTCGACGATACCGGGAAGTTGTGGACGACCTACTTTACAAAGGATATAAGGAGCACTAGCGTTCCACAAGCAGGCGTTATGCCTGAAAACTTCGCAGATATTCTTTCAGTCAAGCAGATGCACGACCTTCTGGCGTATCTGTTCACATTGAAGTAGCCGTTAGCCGTCAGGTCGCTTCGCTCTCGGCTTTCAGCAAAGAGGGTAAGGAAAATTTAAAAAATGATTGGTGTAATTATTAATGGGGCATGTGGTCGCATGGGACGGCTCATTATCCGAGGCGTTTCCGAACAAGCCGACATGGAAATCGTTGGAGCGATTGAATTCCCAGAACACCCACAAATCGGGAGTGACGCGGGGGTTGTTGCCGGCATCGGGGAGATAGGGATCGCCGTCACAGGCGACCTTGAAGCGATACTTGAAAACGCAGATGTTGTCATCGAATTCTCGAAACCTGAGGCAACCTTAGAACACCTCCGTCAGGTCGTCAATGCCGACAAAGCGATGATAATCGCAACAACAGGATACGATCCGGATGAACTTGCGACTGTTCAGGAACTTGCATCACAGATCCGCTGCGTAATGGCACCGAACATGAGTCTCGGTGTCAATGTGATGATCCAAGCTTTGGAATTAATCGCCAAAGCCCTTGGGGACGATTACGACATTGAGGTGATAGAAGCACACCACAACCACAAAGCAGATTCGCCGAGCGGCACAGCACTCCGCTTAGCAGAGACGGTTGCGGCAGCATTAGAACGTGATTTAGATGAGGTGGGTGTCTACGGCAGGCACGGTATCGTAGGTGCGAGACCAAAGAAACAGATTGGTATCCACGCGGTTCGCGGTGGCGACATTGCCGGCGATCATACGGTGTTGTTCGCAACCGAAGGTGAGCAACTCAGCGTTGTCCACCGAGCACACAGTCCAGAGGCTTTCGCCAAAGGTGCAATCCGCGCAGCAAGATGGGTGGTCAACGCTCCGAGAGGCTTACACGATATCAGCGAAGTCCTTTTTCAGGCGTAATTGATACGCCCTTTTACCTCAAGGATACCGCTTCGCATTATCAAAAACCGTCAAAGTCCAAACCCACTCATTTAACCGCAAGGAACATTAAAAAGATGATACGTGTCGTTATCACTGGTGTTTGCGGTCGTATGGGACGTTGCATCACGCGAGGCATTGCCCAACAAGCCGATATGCGACTCATTGGGGCTGTCCAATACCCGTCACATCCACAGATCGGGAATGATGCGGGTGTTGTCGCCGGCATCGAGGATATTGGCGTGCCCATCACAGGCACCCTCGATACTGTGATTCAAAGGACAGATGTTGTCATCGATTTTTCAAAACCTAAAGGGACTCTGGACTACCTTCAACACGTCGTCGATGCAGATAAAGCCATGGTGCTCGGAACAACCGGTTTCAGTCCCGACGACCTCGCTACAATCAAAGCACTCGCACCACAGATCCGCTGTGTAATGGCACCGAACATGAGTCTCGGCGTCAATGTAATGTTCCAAGCATTGGAATTAATTGCCAAAGCCCTCGGAAATGATTATAATATTGAGGTGATAGAGGCACACCATAATCACAAAGCAGATTCACCGAGTGGCACAGCATTACGTGTAGCGGAGACTATCACCAGAGCACGTGAACAAGATTTAGATGAGATTGGTGTCTACGGCAGGCACGGCATCGTAGGTGCGAGACCGAAGAAGCAGATCGGCATTCATGCAGTCCGAGGCGGCGATATTGCCGGCGATCATACGGTGCTGTTCGCGACCGAAGGTGAACAACTCAGCGTTGTCCATCGAGCACACAGTCCAGAGGCTTTCGCCAAAGGTGCAATCCGCGCAGCAAGATGGGTGGTCAACGCTCCGAGAGGCTTACACGATGTCAGCGAAGTCCTGTTTTAATGGTTATCAGTTATCAGTTATCAGTATAACCTACAGCTATTTTATCGTACTATTCATCGGTATTCTATCTATCGTCGGTTGTGAAAACAGTGCCCCTAAGAAACAGGTCCGGTACGAATGGAAAACTGTCATGGAAGGTGATTGGAGTTCACACCTATACGATGTCTGTTTCGTTTCTGAAAAGCGGGGTTGGGCAGTCGGTAACGCTGTAGACCTAACACCTGGTGCCGATTTTGGAGAGGGTGCGGAGAGCCTCATCATCCACACAAACGACGGTGGACAGACATGGCAGAGGCAGCACAGCGGTGTTTTCAACAAACCCTTGCGACATGTGTCCTTTCGTTCGGCGTCAGAAGGCTGGTGCATAGGTGAAGGCGGCGTTCTGGTCCATACAACGGACGGCGGACAGACATGGCAACACATTGAAACCGGCACGGAAAATAATCTGCATGGCCTTTTTATAGGCGATGAAACAGGCTGGATTGTTGGTGACTGGGGCACAGTGCTGAAAACGACCGACAGCGGACAGACGTTCACACAGATCGATGGAAAGGTGTTCGACGAAAAGTCATTGAAAGGGATCCATTTTGTAGACGAAAATCGGGGATGGATCATTACCTACAACACACCGACATCAACAAATTCAGGGAACGCTGGCTATATCTATCGGACAACCGATGGTGGAGAAACTTGGGAAGTCCAATTTGAGACGAAAGCCGCCCTGTTCAACCTCCATTTCATAGACCAACAGACGGGTTGGGTTGTCGGTGACCGGCGGAGTGTCTTCGTAACAACCGATGGTGGAAACACATGGGAATTCGTCACACGCGGTACCAACGAACGTCATAAAAGTAGTTACGGTCAACCGGATTATCTCGGCAACGAGCCGTTGCATACCTTTACACTTTACGATATTGACTTTGTAGATGCCCAAAACGGTTGGATTGTCGGCGACTTAGGCGTGATTCTCCACACCTCGTCTGGCGGAAAAGAGAAATGGAAACATCAACGCGGCGGTCCCCGCTTCCACAACAGCGCAGACGCCGTCCTGCTGGGTGTTGACTTCGTCTCCAAGCACATCGGTTGGGCAGTCGGTGAAAACGGCACAATTTTGCACACCCGCAATGGTGGTGTAACATGGGAATCGCAATCGAGTCCGAGTCATCTCCTGGTAGGTGTATGTGCCATCTCACCGGATGAAGGATACGTTGTCGGTGACCGGGGCGCGATTCTACGAACCGAGGATGGCGGCGTCGTATGGAATGCACAAGACAGCCGCACAACGGAGTGTTTCGGCGCAACCCATTTCGTGTCCACACAAATAGGATGGGTAGTCGCAGAAGCTGGGGTCGTCCTGCATACCACAAACGGTGGAAGTGTATGGCAACGCCAAGTTTCAGGGACACAGCAGGACTTACTCGGTGTTTTCTTTGCGGACGAAAAAAACGGGTGGTGTGTCGGCAGCGGTGGTGAAATTATCCACACAGATGATGGCGGGAAAACATGGCAACCGCAAAAGAGTGGAACGCACTGGAACCTTTTTGACGTTCATTTCACCTCCACACGGCGCGGCTGGGCAGTTGGTCTGAATGGGACGATGCTCTCCACAGTTGACGGCGGTGCCAATTGGAAGTTATCGCCCCTTAGCGAGCGTTATCCATCTTTTTTCTTGGACGCTGTTACCTTCGTCACGCCACAGATAGGATGGGTTGTAGGCTTAGATTTACGCAGTTTGGGTATGGATGGGTTGATCCTACATACCGAGAACGGCGGGAAAACCTGGCAACGTCAAGAGAGTTATACCGGCAATTTCCTTGACGACGTATTCTTTATATCAGAAACAGAAGGTTGGATTGTTGGAAAAGAGGGGCTCGTACTCCACACAAAGGACAGCGGGCAAAATTGGAGACCCCAGCACACAGATACCAAAACGGATCTGAAGGCTATCCACATAAGCAGTAGAGACAGCGGGTGGGTGGTTGGCCAAAACGGAACGATTCTCAAATATGAAGCTACTCCGTGAATAGTTATCGGTCATCGGTTTTCAGTTTTCAGTTAGAAGATTGGGGTTCCAATCTTTCCCCATCCCTGTTCCATTCCGACTGATAGCCGATAGATGAACTAACGTCTATAAAAAAGGAAAGCAACATGACAGAAGAACAGAAATATCTATTTGATCTGCAAGGCTTCATTGTCCTGAAAGGTGTTATCCCAGAACCAGTGATTGAGGCGTGTAACACTGTATTAGACGAATACGAGAATATGCCACCGGATGATTATCCGCCACCGCTGTGTCTTGGCACACAGCGAACAGAGAAAGAACTCTACATCTCTAATATCCTGGAGGCTGACAGTACTTTTAACGCGTTGATCGATATTCCGGAGGTCCTGGACGTAATTCAAGGCGTAACCGGTGGTCCATATCGGCTCAATCACACCTACACAATTTACCGGTGGGGTGGTGGCTATACAGGGTTGCACATGCACGGGACACCGATTATTCCGAAATGTCAGTATCATTGCAAAAACGGAGAGATGGTATCGACTTTAACAAAAGCGGTCTTTCCGATGCTGGATTGTGATGTCGAGGACGGATGTTTCGCTGTTATACCGGGTGCACATAAGAGCAATTTCCCAAGACCTTGGGGTGGACATCCGGATGAGAACCCCGTGCTGACACCGATCCCAGCGAACGCAGGGGATGCCATCATTTTCACGGAGGCACTCACACATGGATCGGTCATCAATGTTTCAGGCAACCCACGTCGGACGCTCTATTACTGCTACAGCATCGGCTATATGCCGGATTGGGGCGGTCAGGGTTTGCACTTCAGTCCAAACGTTATGGAAAGCCTCAGTGAAACCCAACAGTCAATCCTTCATCTGAAATGAACAGTTAATAGTTTTCAGTTGTCGGTTGTCGGTTCAGGAACTTATAGTGGTTCTTTAACTGAAAGAGGAAATGCATAAGTCCTATTAAATATTAAAGGAGAACACTTTGATCAGAATCGCAGAACGGTTAGAGAAACTTCCACCCTATCTTTTTGTAGATTTGCGCCAAAAAATGCAGGCGGCACAAGCACGAGGCGTCGACGTGATTAGCCTCGGCATCGGGGACCCGGACATTCCGACCCCAGATCCTGTCGTCGAAACTTTATGCGGCACGATTCAAAATCCCGATGACTCGGATCGGCATCGCTACGGATGCGACAACCCGGTTGACGACTTTCCACAAGCAGTCCTCGACTTTTACCAACATCGTTACGGGGTCACACTATCTGATGATCAGGTCGTGACAACGCTCGGTAGTAAAGACGCAATTGTCAAAATGGCACTCGGCATACTCAATCCGGGCGATATCGGTATAGCGGCGAGTCCAGGCTACCCTACCTATAACATCGGACACGTGTTTGCCAGTGCAACGACCTACTATGCTCCGCTTCTGCGAGAAAACGATTTCTACGTCGACTTTGACGCGATCCCTGATGAAGTGAAACGACTTGCCAAAGTTCTCTGGATCAACTATCCTAACAATCCGACAACAGCCACTGCTGACCTCGATTTTTTCGAGCGTGCCGTGGAATTTGGCAGACAAAATAGCATCCTCATCGCGCACGACAACGCCTATAGCGAGAACACTTACGACGGTTATCGCTCACCAAGCATATTGCAGGTCGAAGGTGCCGCTGAAGTAGCCGTTGAGTTTTTCTCATTAAGCAAAGCGTTCAATATGACAGGGTGGCGATTGGGATTTGTCGTTGGCAACCCAACGGCTGTTAGTGCAGTTAAAACGGTGAAAGACAATATCGATAACGGTTCGCTCCGCTCACTTCAATTCGCAGGTGCAAAGGCACTTTCAATAGCAGACGAGATTACACCAGCCATAAACGCAGTTTATGAAAAACGTCGAGATATAGTAGTGGACGCTCTTACAGACAGTGGATGGGCAATCGAAAAACCGAAAGCGACCATGTACGTTTGGGCACCGGTACCCGAGCGTTTCAAGGGTTCAAGTCGCGCCTTTGCAACGGCACTGCTTGAGGAAGCAGGCGTTGTGGTAACACCAGGTCTCGGTTACGGACAGTGGAGCGAAGGCTACTTCAGAATCTCGCTCACGTATCCAGACGCAGTGATTGAAGAAGCGATTTCACGCATTCGCGGTTTTTAAATAATTCGCAAAGCGTTAAATCCAGCGATTGGATGCATACCGGTTTTTGCTGAAGCCCGCCTGCGCCGGTGTTGCAGGCTTGCATCACTCTTTATTCTCTAAGACCCGCACGTGTACCAAACCCAGTACAGCATTAACCAAAAACCTGCAAGAACAACGGACGCAGCAGCCTAGGAGCCCATAAATTAAAATATGAAAAACGCCATTTTAATTTTCAGCATAGTCTTTTTTACGCTCCTCGTTTGCATTGAGACGGAATCCGAACAAATCCATACTTACACCGTTGCTGATGGGTTGGTAGGTCCCGTTGTCCCTGTCATTTTTCAGGACAGTCGAGGCAATTTGTGGTTCGGTTCCGATAGGGGTGGCGTGAGTCAATTTGATGGGAACAGATTTGAATCCTACATCGGATCTGTGGACACTTCTGAGAACGCGCCGACCTCCAACGTAGGACCCGGTGCGTTACTTGGCCAGACACAACAAATCGTTGAAGATAAGTGGGGACATATCTGGTTCCTCACACACTTACGCTCAGAAAGCTCAGGGCGGATAAGTTGGTTCGATGGCTCTTCGATTAATTTTATCGGCACAGGTAATTCGATACTCGTTGACGAACATGGCGATATATGGGTCGGTGAAAATCAGCAACTAACGAAGTACATCACGCCAGGCGTCCAACGTCTGCCACAAGCACATCCAAACGAAATCATAGGTGAAGATCTGCTTCGCTCAACAGCCCTAAAAATAAACGTTATTTTTGAAAGTGAAGACGGAACTATCTGGATCGGTGGAAGCGACGGAGAAGAACAGGAGAACGGTGTAATATTAAGTTTCCGAGAGAATCGTTGGGTACAGGATCCCTTAAAAATCGAGGAAGGTGATGACACAAGTGACAAAACCGACGATGGCACACCGCGGATCCACCCAAACGCTGGATTCACACGTTATGACCTGTCGAGCCTTAATGCTGTGAGTGATATTGAAACAATAGGTGAAGATACTTCTGGGAACCTATGGTTCGGTGGCTACAATCTTCTCTTACGTTTCGATGGGACAGCATTTGAACAAGTCCTCCCTTTAGCGTGGGGACCCAGTGGATCCATAGGAAGTAGACCTGCCTCAATTCAGAGACTGGCCTCACTTCGGAATGACACGAAAGATCGAATCTGGTTTAGCGATGGACGTACTACAAGATGGTGGGAGGACTCCCGACACGGTCACTTATCAGGCTTTCTTGAACTCGAGGATGCCTGGAAAAATCTATGGTTCACTGACGAAATTGGGGCACATCAGTACGATACCGACCTCACGCCAATGCCCGACCGTATCAACAGTGGACTTGGCGTTGAGGGGATTCATACGATTTATGAAGCCATAGACGGTAAATTGTGGTTTGGACACGACAATGGAGTTACAGCATTCGATCCAACACCTGCCATTAGTACACATGCTGGACTCGGCACCAATAGAGTACGGATGGTATTTGAGGACAGTCGAGGTTACCTCTGGTTTAGTGTGCCAGGCGGTGTCGCACGTTATGATGCAGAATCCGAAGAACTTACCACACATATTTTCAGAGTCAGTCCAATCCCCAATGATCCATCATCCGATCCGCAAAGTGTGCCCAGAAGCAGGGAACACGTTCGGGTCCTCCGAACTGAAATCGAACAAATATTTGAAGTCGGCGAGCACATCTGGTTTATCGACGAACCAGGGTTGAGCGGTAGCTCCACGCGATTACGATATACATTCTTTCGGTACGCAAATGGAAAATTCGGTCAAGTCTCTATTCCGATCCAAACGATAATCGGTCCTGGTGGGGAACGCTCAGATAGCAGTACGAATGTTCTCATTCACGAAGGGAAACATACGTGGCTGGCTTTCGGAGGACATCTCTTCAAAGCGGACGCGGCAGGATTATTACGGCTTACAGATACCGGCTTTCAGAGGATTCCCTTTCGAGAAATCGGTCCGAACACTATTCCCGCGCCAATAGACCCAATCGAGTTCGGCACAGCCGCTATCACCGACGTGTACAGGGATCCAATCGACAGATTATGGGTGCATTTCGATAACGGCAAGGTTCTGCGCTATCCGAAAGAAATTAACACCACAACAACGCGCCTGAGTCAACCTGAAACCCTTCCGCTTAAAGCGACAACCCTGTTAAAAACCGCATCAGGGAGCAAATGGTTCTTTAACGCGGTAACAGGAAAATTGATACTCTGGAGCGATACTGAACTCGGCAAACCGCTACCTCTCGACGGAGAGTCCAGTTCCGCCCCGATCGCTGTTTGGAAGAATCCGAGACAGCAAAATAACCGAGTAACTTTCCTGTTCCCAGACGTTCTTAAGACATACCACGGTACATCACTCATTTCCCTTGAGGACACCGACATTGCTGAACTCCAAGACTCTCTAACCACTCAAGCGGGGGTTCTCTGGTTAGCAACATCTCGCGGTGCGGTTCGCTATGATGGGAAAAAAGCCAGAATCTATACAACAAAAGAGGATGGCTTTCTCGTCGACAACGTGAAAGATGTGATGGAGGACAGCCGCGGAAATATATGGTTCGCGACGTGGGGTGGCGGTACTGTCCGATATGATGGTGAAACCTTTTATAACCTCACAACAAAAGACGGTCTCGCCCATAACAATATCTCGAAAATCCTTGAATCTTCCGATAAAGATATTTGGTTTACAACCGAAGGAGGCGTCACACATTATACACCCACGCGTGGCGGACTGCCAGAATGTCAACTCACCTCCCTTGAATCTGATAAAACTTACACCGATCTTTCATCCAGTTTAACACTTCCCTCGCGCGGCGCTAAGATCTTAAATATCCAAGGTATCAGTCCACTTCGAGAAGGTCTCTCCTATAGATTTAAATTAATCGGGTTGGACACGCCTACCTGGACGAACGTCTCGGCAGAGGAGTTTTCTCTTCTGGCAACAGGTTCTGGGGTTCCATCGGACGCGTGGACGCCTTCCGCGGCACCCAGTTCGACGACTCAAAACCCCATGCGCGACAGTAACATTGTCCAAGAGCTCCAAAATCAAAACGGGATTCTACGTATCCGATACACGGGGCTCAAAGCAGGTAATTACAGTTTCCTCGTCAAGGCATTTCGCGAAGATTGGCCCTACACGCACACTCCGGCGGTGGTAAATTTTAATATTTCGCCGCCCCTCTGGACGCGTTGGCGAACATATCTCCCAACACTCATCTTTATGACCGTCGTTCTCGCTTTGATTGGTCGTCTGGTTGCGAACCGGCGGCACACCCTACAACTGCGTAATGAAGTACGTCAAAGAGAAGAATCGGAGATGCAGCGTATCCGCGCCGAGTTGAGCGAAGCACAGAATATTCAGATGGGACTCCTGCCAACGGAAGCCCCTGATACGAAAGGGTTTGATGTCGCGGGGATGTCGGTTCCCGCAACACAGGTGGGTGGTGATTTCTACGATTATCTCACTGTTGCGAACGGACAGACCGCCATTGCGGTGGCAGATGCCGCTGGAAAAGGGCTACGGGGCGCCATGAATGCTGTGCTAACGAATGGCATGCTCTATGAAGTCGCGCGTTTCAAATCCGAATCGGACATTATTCTGACCGATCTCAATGCGGGGTTAGCCCCACGTATGTATGGACCGAGCTTCATCGCCCTTAACCTTGCTGTCCTTGATGAAGACAAGAAACGGGTCGATTACGCGAATGGCGGCCAACCCTATCCTGTTCTTAAGCGAGGGGCGGAGATCATTGAAATCGAAAGCAGCGACCTTCCACTCGGTAGCATGAAGAAGGTAGAGTATGAGTCCGTAACCTTCGATTTAAATGAAGGGGATATTCTCATTTTTCATACGGATGGTCTTATTGAGGCACTCAATACAGATGAAGAGATGTATGGAACGGAACGATTGACGGAATCCGTTTCAAAAATTCCTGATAATTTCACAGCAACAGAAGTCATTCAAAGCCTTGTTGAGGATGTCCGCAACTTCGTCGGTGAAGCAGAACAATACGACGATATGACAATCGTCGTTATCAAAATCCCCTTTTAATTATAAGGGTATCAGGTCCCTAAGCCTCCATGAACTCAATAACCGTTTGCCGATACTCCTCAGGGAGGCCGATGTCAAACCGTCGCCCTTTGACAATATATCCTGAAAACCCGTCCGCCTTCCGTAATTCGTCTAAACAGGACGTCAGTTGAAATTCGCCTCGCTCCCGGAGATTATGGGTAATATTTTGTTCCAGAAACTCGAAAATCTGAGGCTGGAGTACATAGATCCCGAACACCGTTAAGAACTGGTCGATATCCATCCCATCTACGTGCAAATGTTCCATTGCATACTCAGGATCCGGCTTTTCATAAATCTCCGTTAGCGAAAGTAGGGAATTCTCCTCTCTCCATGTGCCGGTGACACAACCGAAGTTCGACAACTGCTCAATCGGTGTCACTTTCAGTCCGACGACACTATGACCTACCTGTTCATAAGCCTCTACGACCTGTCGTGCACAACATCTCTCCTCATCTGAGCCGTAAAGATGGTCCCCGAGCATGAGCAGGAACGGTTCGTTTCCAACCCATTCTCGTGCGCAATAGACGGCATGTCCGAAACCCTCTTGAACGTCCTGTGTGACGAATGTCACTCGACTCCCCAATTCCAGCAGAGCGTCGCAATATGTCTGGTTCTCCTTGCTGAGTTTATTATAGTGTTCAATCCTCGGGGGTGTCTTAAAAAATGATTCAAAAAGCTCGGTATCCCCGGATTGCACGATAAGGCAGACCTCCTCAATACCAGCACTGATCGCTTCCTCAACGATTGCCATGATCGCGGGTTTGGCGCGCCCGGACTTGTCAACCACAGGAAAGAGTTCCTTCTTCATCGCCTTTGACGCCGGAAATAGCCGAGTTCCGAAGCCAGCGGCGGGAATCACGGCTTTGCGGACATGCTTACCGGCCTCAATAACGAGTTTCAGGCACGACATCTGCAAATCCTGTTCGATAATCTCAATGACCTGCTGTTGGCTCTCCTCATCTTTTACAATGAATTGGGCGGAACCGTCGCCTTGTGACCCCACACCTTTGCCGCCCCAGATATACGGTTGAATCGGTTCATAATTCAGGACTTCGTGGAGAACAGGTGCCGTCAATTGTGATGGACATGCGGGTATCAAGTGTTTATCAAACTCCGCTTGGGCTCGCGTCATAAGTTCACCGACTGCCTTCGCATCGCCATCGCGGAGCGCCTGATACGCCTGCTGCGTAATTTCTGCGCTTAACGGACCGAGATAGTGTTGTACGTTTTTTTCTAATTCGTTCTCTGCAAATGGATAACAGTGATTTAATTGGCTCAATATAAGACGTGTATCTTTACTCGCGCCGAGATCAACAATGACAAGGTACATGTCGTGAGGCACACTGAAGTCCTTTACATCGATATGGTCACCGTCAAATGTCATGAGAATGGGGCGTTGGTATGCACACCCCTGGTCCATCCGTCCACAACGTGAAGGCGTTGTTGTCTCACCTCGGTAAGCGTACTCCATTTCCCCGCGCGTTGTTAATTTAAGATCATAGGTTCGGTTGAAGGCACGCGCCACCAGAACACTGATAGCGGCACTCGAAGATAATCCTTTTTTGACAGGCAAATCCGTGAGATAGTTGTCTATTTCCAACCCTTGCACCCGGTAGTTTGTCAGAATCTCATAGGCGACCCCAGCGGCATAACTAAAAAATCCGCCTTTTTCAGCTTCAGCGAGAAGTTCACTTCGCTCCATAGGCAGACTATAGGGACCGTGGTGTGTGCCATCGCTGAGGGTTGTTTTCAGAATCAGCCGGTTCGGATGCGGTTTAACCTCGGCGTATACACCTTGGTTTGTGCTGGTTATTAACGTATAGCCCCTTTCGAGCTCCGCGTTACTTCGCCGGTGCCCGCCTGCCCAATCGCTGTGTTCACCAAACAGGCAAATTCTGCCCGGCACAAATAGTTTCATTTTTTAATTTTTCCTTGCGGTTAAACAACGTGAGTTAGAAACTTCACGTGCCTTTCTCATATCCGCCTGCGTGTTTTTGCTTGGGTGTTTCTGCGTATTGTTGCAGGCGACACCTTTGGGTCTAAAGAAAATCTCAACCACTGACTGTCGCGCAAAATATAGTATAGTTTTTAATTTTTCCTTGCGGTTAAACAACGTGAGTTGGAAACTTCACGTGCCTTTCTCATATCCGCCTGCGTGTTTTTGCTTGGGTGTTTCTGCGTATTGTTGCAGGCGACACCTTTGGGTCCAAAGAAAATCTCAACCACTGACTGTCGCGCAAAATATAGTATAGTATGAAGTGAACCATAAGTCAACAAAACTCCTCATCAAGGGCTATTTAACGTGAGTTTGAAAAAAGAAATGGGTTCTTGTAGGTTGGAAGGTAAAATTAAAAGCGGTTTTGCGCCCACTGACATCTTTGTTTCCATTCCTCCGCTTTAAGTGTGACACCGTGGGGCAACGTCTCATCTTTCGCGATCATCTCAAAAACCTCTATTGCAGTTTCATAATCTTTCTGATGATAGGCATTAATGCCTATTGTTCTCCGCAGATCCAAAACGAGACTTTGATACTGTTGCGGTGCTAATGGTGCCAGCGATGGTATCTCATCTGAACTTCGTGATTTTTCCAAGAGCGCCACCGCCCGGCGTAGGTACTGATTACTACTTTGCCACGCGCCTTCTCCGTGAAGCAATTCACCTGCCAAGAGATACGCCAACCACATATCAGGTTCTGTTTGCATACACATCGACAGATATGCCATCTTTTCCGCTGAATTTATGCGCTCAACCAACACGATGCGGAGCAATTCGCGTAGAGACCGATTCTCTCGTATCGCATCATTCAATTGGGCATCCCAATTCATCGGGGCTACATCTGGATAAGAGAATGCGGCAATGCGTTTGATGCGTCCCCGTTCTATTGACTCATGCTCTACTTCGATTGCGGTGTATTCCTCCAATGCCTTTTCATGCGCATCTTTCTGCCAATAGATGTCCCCCTTCAACAGCATCGCCTCTGGACTGAATCTCGTATCCTCCTCACCTGCAATGCGGGTCGCTAACAAAAGTGCGTCATCATAGTTCCGCATCCGATATTCGCTGTACATTAAGCCTCTTAACGTCCGCAAGTTGTCGGGTTCGTCTGATAGCATTGTTCCAAAGGTTTTCGCGGCGGTGGCAAAATCTCTTCGGTAATACGCCCGCCAAGCCGTATCTCGCAGTGCTGCCATCTCATGAGCACAGACCTGTTCAAAAACACTCGGTCGTTTTAATCGATATGTCGCGTAAGTTGTATCATTGTCCCGGACTGGAATCGTCTCCAAAAATTCAATCCACTCTGCTTCCAGTGAAGACAAGTCTTTGGCGTAGTGTTTCACAAAATTGCCGGTCGGAAAAACGCCTTTAAATTTTTCTAAGCCGTAGGTATCCACAAGAAACCGGACGAAGGAACCTGCTAACAGGTAACTTTGCGAACCCGCATGTCCCCAAAACCCAACCCCTATGACGCTCGATAAGGAGGGGGCAATCTCCATCTGATGCATCGCCTTTGCCCATTGATGCCCTGTCAGCCTGTCTTCACTCCAATCGGCGGCAACCGCGATCCCTTCGTGAAGTCCGACCTTCAGGCTCACCTTCAATGGAGACCACGGGACAGTAAAGACATGCGCCAATTCATGTTTCAGGACGGGATGTGGAAAGCCTTGGTTGTGAATGTGAAATCCGTGTCCGAACGGGTCTTCGACGGATGTCCCACGGGCACCAATCAACCGCTTTTTCTGTTCAGGAGATGCATAGATATACGCGCGGACCTTCTGTTGCATTGTGCCTTCAGGATCGAGATACTCAGACAACTGGGCGTACTGAAATTCGCAATCTTCGGCGATCCGTTCAATTTCCGCCTCGAGTTCACGTGCGTAGAAGATTTCAAAATGCGCCGTTTCACGCAAGCCTCCGAGTTCGCGGGCAACATCGTCGCGCGTCGGTCGTATCCCCAATGCGCCTACATAGAACTGGAAACCGAGTAAACCAATGACTAACAGATATAACCCTACACGTCTTACCAAGGGATCGAAAAGTTTACGCCACCGCAACCGCGGCATCAATCCTGTCCCTCTGCTCACTTCACAAATGCTGACAGTGAGTCCCAAAAACAGCAGTGCCCATAGTAGTGTTTCTGCCCGTGCGATTAGCAGTGTCCCTGTGATTGGAACGATGAAATCATAAATCGGTCCAGGGAAATACCCGAATGTCGCGTGGTACGCAAACACCGGTGGATGAAATATTAGATTGATAACCACCGGAATACAGGAAATGAAAAGATAGCCGAGATAAGCGAGATATGCCAACCACCGTTTTTCAATCCAGAACCCAAAAAACACACCTACTGCCGTCGCATATACGCAACTAACGACAGCCAAAATAATAAAAAAGAGGAAGCCTTCACCGAAGTTACAGTTTTCAATGCGAAACGCATTCAGCAGAATAATACCGAGGGGTAATCCCAATAGACCTGCGTTAAATACCAGTGCCTCAGAAAAACACCGCATGACGACCTGCCGCGGTGTACCGGCAAGGGCATCGGGATACCGTTTCATCTGCCGTAGCGTTGTCAGCGTTACGTGCGCGCCTGCGAAAGAGATACTGAGTGCCATTACGGCGCAAAACTCAAAGGCAAGAATGTTAAACAACGGAACATTGGCGAGCACCAGTGCCAACACACCGAATGCAACGCACCACAACCAATATGAAAAAGTCCTGTGAACCGTAAATTTTATGAGCATCTCTTGCGAATTGACGATCGTGTTTAGTGTCTATTTTACTGAGATATCCCCTCTGTGTCAAGCAGAATTCCACCCTCATACCGCGTATCCAGTTCTGATTCTCAGGAAAAAGTCACATCTCCTTACTGATCACTATTTTCAGGTTTAGTTGTCAACGACCGCGGCTCTCTTCAAAAAACAGTCCGTTGGCTGTAGTGTGCTATTAATTCTGAAGTCTACTATAAACGATCTTATGACTTACAAAAATTTTCTTGCAGTTTTAGAGAAAATGTGTTAAAATACCGTAATATGCGTGTCTGACCGCGATGCAAAGCCGTCAGAGGACATCTGCAATAACTCGCAAATCAATACAGGAAGACCGCGCTTCTCATGCGCACGCTCAACAGGAGAAATAACATGGCAAATGGATTCACACGATTTTTTAAAGGTATCTGGTACACACTGTCAGGGAAGGCACACGAATCTGCGGATAGAATGATGGAAAACCCCGAAGCCGTCAGAGGGGCTTACGAGGACATTATCAACGACAAAAAAGGGAATATCCAACGCTACAAGCAAGCGATTGGGCAACTTATTGCACTCGTTGAACAGAAAAGATCTACGGTTAAAAGCCTGACCGACGAAATCGAGCGGTTGGAAGAACTCAAATCAGGGGCGATTGCCAAGGCGCAGCAGACCGCTGGCCAATTACAAGGTGAAGGACTGTCACAGGAAGAAATCAAGGTGCACAGCGAATATGCGCGATGCGTTACTGCTTATCAAGACTTCAATTCCAACTTGACAGAGAAAACCGGTCGTATTACGGAACTCGAAAACGAGATTGAAGGTGCGCAAGCTGATATTGAGTCCCATAAACTTCAGATTACCAGTCTTCACCGCGATTTAGATCAGATTAAATCCGAACAGTCAGAGGCAGTTGCGGATCTGATTACTGCACGAGAGCAAGAGGAAATTGCCGATATGCTCTCCGGTATCAGCATGGACGGCACTTCCGCCGAATTGACTCGGATGCGTGAAATACGTGAGAAGGCGAAAGCACGTTCTACAGTCGCGCAAGAATTGGCTGGAACCGATTCAAAAAGCGAAGAGGAAGAATTCCTCACTGCAGCGCGTTCCTCTGCTACCAATGACGAATTTGATGCCTTAATTTTTGGAGCACAGGAGACGGACGCAAAGTCAGAGAAGGAGACACCCAAAAAGACGACAGATTCCGATTCTGAGCTGCCAGTATAGCGCGCTACAAAAACGCACCGTTTCACTCTTAGATGTGTTATTTCAAGCAGAAGGAGGCGACGAGCCATCGCCGTTAAAAGTCCAACCTATACATTCCGGACAGAAGCCGGAATGCTCATCAATTCGGGAACTTCTCGTAGCCTCGTCCTATCTGGAAATATCCACGATCTCTTCTTCGTCCGCAACGGAGACGCCACGGATTATATTCCACTCGTTCCCTTCTTGAGCCGCAGTTGGGACATCCAGGGTTCATCTTAATAGTTTACGAACTCAATGGACCCATCCGATTTTCAAATGAGGTTGAACGCGAAAAGGTTAAGCGCGCGTTCAACCTATGGCGAGACTCAACGGAGGTGCATCCCGATACAAACACCAGCCTCCGTGCCCCCCGTCCAATACAAGGTGCCGCTGAACGCACTGCACCTACCAAAGCCGATGAATCCGCGGACACCTCTTTTACGCGGTATATGAACGATGCAATCGGCAGTCCGACGTTGGCACTTGAACTCCTACGGCAGTTTTGCTTGCTCTCCCGTACCACGAACGCTCAAGGTGAAAAACTGCTATCGGAAAAACTGATAATTCTGATTGAAGCAACCGACATGTTGCTACCGGAAGGCGAAATTCGGAGTTTGTCGTTACAGGACAGGCATCGGGTCAGCATCGTTCAAGACTGGATCTCGGATTCCAGTTTCATGGAAGGTAGCGACACCGTTATCTTCATCGCAGAATCATCGAGTCTCGTGAACTCTCGGATTACAAGGCTCCCGCAAGTCATCACCGTCGAAATACCAGCACCGGGGATGGCGGAACGCCAACATTTCATTTCATGGTTTAACAACACACCGAAGCTGGTGGAAAAACCGCTAAACCTTTGGGGCACACAAGCTCAACTTGCGATACTCACAGCAGGCTTATCCATCCAAGCACTCCGACAGATGCTGCTTTCTGCGCGTTATTCCGGTGAGAAGTTGCAACCCGAGGATGTCATCAATAAAGTGTCCGAATACATCCAAGGGCAATTAGGGGAAGACGTTGTAGAGTTCAAAAAGCCTGCACACAACCTCAAGGACATCGTTGGCAATCAGAAATTGGTGAATTTTCTGAAGACGCAATTGATTCCGCGCATCACCTCAACGGGTCCCGATGCGATCCCCGGTATGAGCGTCTGCGGTCCCATCGGTAGCGGAAAAACGTTCATTTTCGAGGGCCTCGCCGGTGAACTCGACATCCCTGTCCTCGTCCTCAAGAACATTCGGAGTATGTGGTTCGGACAAACAGACGTCATTTTTGAACGACTCCGACGATTGTTGACGGCTCTTGTGAAGGTGCTCATCTTCGTTGATGAAGCGGACACCCAATTCGGCGATGTCGGGACGGACGCACACAGCACAGAACGGCGTTTGACAGGAAAGATACAGGCGATGATGTCGGATCCGCAACTCCGTGGCAACATCACATGGCTTCTCATGACCGCTCGGATCTATCACCTCTCTCCCGACCTACGGCGAGAAGGCAGAGTCGGGGATATGGTAATCCCAGTGCTCGACCCGAAAGGCGAGGATCGCGAGGCGTTCCTCCGCTGGACCCTCGCCAAAGTCCTTCCCGGTCCGCTTCCTGAAGAGACAGTCGAACGACTTGTAAAACTGACTGAAGACTATTCTGCGGCAAGTTTCGCATCGCTACGCTCCGACTTAGAAGCCGCCAGTCTCATTAAAAAAGACAAATTGACGCTCGATGAAATCATCGCCGTCGCGGAAGATCGCATCCTACCCAACATCGGTCCGATTCGACGCTATCAAACCTTACAGGCACTCGTCAACTGCACACGGAAATCCCTGCTCCCCGGTGCCTATTCCCCTGAGATTCGAGAATCGTGGATGAAAGAGATCCGACAAATTGAAGCGATGGGCGTTACAAGATAGCAAGAAAAATGCTGTATTCGCATGCGACGTGATTTTGTGTTATCGTGATTTTGTGTTATAATGTAACGTGTAATGAATGCAGGCCCGTGTTCCATAACAAGATTTCAGAAGGAGAATTACCATGTCATATTCTGATGCTACCTCTGAAACCATCGCTGCCCGCGGCGAAGAAATCTACCAGCAGTACCGTGAAGGACTTGAATCTCAACACAAAGGTCAGTTTTTTGTGGTAGACATTGAAACGGAAAACTATGAAATCGCCGATGAGGATTTGGAAGCTACAAAACGTCTGCTTGCCAAGAATCCAAAGGCTATGACTTACGGTGTGCGAATCGGATACCCGGCCACCCACGGTATAGGCTTTAGCTTCATGGAATGTAATGTGGAATACGATGATGATAACAGGGAAAATTAAAGACGAACGTGTAGCTATCATTGAAGTGGAAGTTATCGGCTTAAATCAACGCGCGAAAATTGAAGCGATCCTTGATACCGGATTTACGGGTTATCTGACACTACCAGAGTTTTTAATTGATTACCTAAGGCTCCCACAGATTGGTACCCGGCGCACAATTATTGCTCACGGAAGGGCAATACTTCTCGACCTGTATCTTGCAAAAGTGATTTGGCACGGTGAAGAACGCGATATAGAAGTTCTGCGAACAGACAAACAACCGTTGGTCGGTATGTCGCTGCTTCGTGGAAGCCGTCTGACCTTGGATGTTGTACCAGATGGCGACGTAACGATTACCCCACTGCCATAGAGAGAATCACTATGCTATAAATGTCACGCTTACAGATCAATAACCTCGCCAGTTGCTGCCGAACGATACCCGGCACAGATGATTTCGACGGAATGTGCTGCAAATTCGGCGTTCATTTCACTCTCTACACCGTTTTCAATACAATCAATAAATGCTCCGAATTCCCGCGCACTATCGTCATCACTCCCAACATCTATCCATTGCTGCTTCGGAGGCATCTTAATCTCTGATTGCGTGCTACTCCACATCCCCATCGGATCGAGCGGATGCGGTGAAGGCGGTTCAAACGCCGGTTCAGCCGCAAAAACTTCCAAGCGATTCGCCGACGCATCAAAGGTCAAGGATCCTTTTGTGCCGATGAGATGTACCTTTCGGACACCGCCTTGCGCATGACTCTGCCATCCGTAGCGTCCACCAACGATTGTTGCGGTAATGCCATCTTCCAACGTCAGAACCAATGCCCCGAAGTCCTCCAGACCACAGTCGCGATGTTCTTTAAAGAAATAGTTCGCCGTTCCACCGAAAACACGCTGTACGCGTTTCTGCGCCAACCAATTCACCATAGACACGGCATAGACCCCGACATCAAACATCTCAGGTTTCGCTTCAACGAAACTGTAACGTTCCAATGTGGGGTTTTGGACTCTTTTTTCTCCGACAGGTGCGGTGCCGGGATGCCCTTTAGAGAAGAGCACATCGCAGTGAACTGCCTGAAGTTCACCGATGCCGCCACCTACCAACGCCTGCTGGACGGTGCGCGCCCAAGCACTGTGAATATTGCTAAACATTTGGCTCCGCACACCACTCTTCGCAACCGCCGCGACAATATTATCGGCATCTTCGGCGTTGAGCGCCATCGGTTTATCGAGATAGACGTGCTTTCCTGCTTCCGCGCATTTCACGCCGATACGTCCGCGACGCTCTACATCTGTACAGAGACTCACAATATGCACATCCTCGCGTGCCAATGCGACATCGAGGTCGGGAATAAACGGCAAGTCCATAGATTCAGCAAGCGAGCGTCCAAGCGTAATCCGCTCTGGTGGTGCTTCCGGTTCATCCGCGAAGGCAACCAACCGACAGCGTGGATCCTGTGCAAAACTTAAGGCGTAATTCTCTTGATGTGTGCGATTCCCACCGAGTAGGAGAACCCCATATTTCCCATCTTGTTGCATGTTTAATCCTCCACCGTAATAGGTTGACCGCTCTCAAGCGATTGCACGATAGCCTCTGTCAATTCACCCGTGACACCCAATTGTGGCGATGTCGCGTTCAGGTAGTGCCTACCTACGGGTGTTTCATGATAGATAACACCTTTATTACCGACCAACATGATGTCGATTGCTGTCTCTACATCGACCTTATTGACACTCAACAGTGCCATCTGTCCTTCGACATAGTGGACCATTACGGTAACTTGTGTTCCGTCTGTATCTCCTTGTGCGTAGACGTTGGTGGGCGATGAAGGTATCCATCCATTCGCGAGTGCCGCCATCTCCGCTACCGGTGATAGCAGATTTGAAGCATCACCCGCCACGTGGAGGACACATCTCAAGAACACTGGACTCCCAATCCGTTCTTTCTCAAGTACAGATTGAACAGATTTTTTAAGCATTTCCATTTCTTCTCCTTAAAATTATTGACGCATCTGCTGACATTATGCTATATTGTGTATGGTTAAAGGTTATCGGTTTTCAGTTATCAGTTACAAGAAGGTCCTGTTAGATGAAAACCTCTTAACCGAAAAGGTTTTCGTAGAAAACCCGAACCGACAACTGACACCTATAAATGGAGGAAAACAATGCCACTGAAAACCCTTAAAGAACTTGTTGCCGAAGCGCAAGCGATCGTTGGACATATCTCACCCAGCGAACTTACGGAAACTACGGAGCCGATCATCCTTTTAGATGTCCGAGACGAACCAGACTACGATGAAGAACATCTACCGGAGGCGGTTTCTCTGCCACGCGGCTATCTTGAGCTCGATATTGATGAGATCGCCCCTGACGCAGACACACATATCGTTACGTATTGCGGTGGCGGTACCCGTGCGACACTCTCTGCACAGACCTTAAAAAACATGGGCTACGAAAACGTCTCAGTGCTAACAGGTGGCTTCCGCGGTTGGAAAGCCGAAGAACGACCGACTGAAGCGTCCGATGAATAAGCACCTCTATGCACACACATTAGCATAGATAACAGAGATTGTCAACATCTTGATATCAAGCAGATTTTTAATTACACCTTGCGGGAGAACAACATTGCTTCAGAGGTTGACGTGCCTTTTTAGGCGTCGCTTTCCACTTCGTTCCAAGCTTGGTTTTTGATGTGATACTCCGTATAGACACCAAGGGAGAGAATTATGCGTAAGAGATACATTCTTTTCGTCCTGATACTCCTCACGCTTTTTGTAGGTAATGGCGACGGGCAAAAGAAACAATTAAACGTCTTTACATGGGCAGGCTATGTCAGCGACGATATCCGCGAGGGATTTGAAAAGGAATACGGGGTGAATGTCCTCATTGATACATACGCCAGCAACGAGGATCTCCTTGCGAAATTGTTAGCAGGTGCGACGGGATATGACATCATTATGCCGTCCGACTATATGGTGTCGATCTTAATCAAACAGAATCTGTTGGCTGAATTGAATCGCGACAATATTCCTAACTTCCAAAATATCAGTCCGCTGTTCCTCGGCAAATACTTCGACACCGAAAACCGATATTCTATTCCTTACACATTCGGCACCGCGGGTATCGCCTACGATTCGTCTGTCGTTACGCCAGCACCCGACAGTTGGGGAGTGCTTTGGGACGCGCAATACAAAAACCAATTCAGCATGTTAGACGACCAACGCGAGACGATTGGCGCCGCGCTTAAACTGCTCGGATACAGTCTTAACACAACCGATCCGAAAGAGATTAAAGCGGCGAAAGAGAAACTGATCGCACAGAAACCGCTCGTCAAACAGTATAAAAGCGAGGCGGAAGAACTTCTCATCGCTGGGGATGTCGTCATGGCACACTGTTGGAGTGGTGACGCCTTCCGAGCGACCGAGACCCGTCCAACGATTCGGTACGTGATCCCCAAAGAAGGGTCAAGTCAGTTCATTGACGCCGTCTGCATTCCGAAATCCGCACCGCATCAGGCACTCGCCGAGCAATTTCTCAATTATTTGCTCCGTCCCGAAGTCAATGCCAAAATCACGGCTTTTACGAAATACGGAACCTGCGTGCCGACAGCGAAAGAATACTTACCGGAACACCTGCGGGAACACAAATTTATCTATCCACCGGCAGAGGTTTTGGAATCCCTTGAATGGCTGAAAGATCCGGGGGATTTCACGAGGCACTACAACCGGGCATGGGAAGAGATTAAGGCAAAATGAAATAGTATCTCTTTCTCTTCCCACGCACGACTCACACCCTATTTGTGTTGACAAGGAGGAAATAACGATGTTCAGAACGTTTCAACACCTACGATGGATTGTTGTTGGTTTAACTGCTGTTGTCCTATTTCTTGTCTCAATAGACGGCGTTGTTGCAGGCGAGTGGGAAGTTATTTCTCAACTCCCAATAGGGAGATCGGCATTCTCGACTGCAGTTGTTGACGGTAAAATCTATCTCATCGGTGGCACCCTCCTTGAAAACGAGAGCAGTGGTCCTTTTGGGCTTTCAACAGTAGAAGTCTACGATCCGCACAACAATAGTTGGAAAAAAGTTGCCGATATGCCAACGCCTCGATCCACTGCAGGAGCAGCAGTCGTGGACGGAAAAATCTATGTCGTCGGTGGACTCGCTGCAACAGACAGACGCATGGAAAGCACTAAGATTCTGAAAGTCGTTGAAGTCTACGACCCACAAACCGACACATGGGAGAGAAAACAGGATATGTCCCAGCCGCGTCTTTCATTTGGTATAGGTGTGGTTGGCAGGAAAATATATGTCATGGGTGGCGCGAATTTCTTTGAGAATCAGTGGCGACTCGATCATGTGGAAGTCTATGATCCGGATACCGATGTCTGGCAGAACCGTCCAAGCTTACTCACGCGGCGCGATGGTTTTGAGACAGCAGTCGTTGAAGATAGCATTTATGTTATTGGCGGGCGCGGATGGCCATCCATCGCCCAAAACGGCCCGTATCTTGCGACCCTTGATGTCTATGAACCCAGAAATAGGTGGCGGAAGAAAACCGACCTGCCAAGCCTTAGATACGGCTTTTCCTCAGTGGTCGTTGCGGATGAAATCTATCTCATCGGCGGGCTTGAAGGCGCGGCTTTCGATCAACACGTGAAGACGGTGGAATCCTACCATCCAAAAGCCGAGATGTGGCGTATAAGGAAGCCAATGCCAATCGGAAATACCCCATTTGGGGTAGCAACAGTCAACCAGAAAATTTATATCCTTGGTAGCGAAAGAGAAGGCGGCGAACTTTCCCTGGATGTTGAGGTATTTAAAGTTGTTGGCGTCAGAGCAACCGACAAATTGCCGGTGCGTTGGGGTGAACTTAAAGCACAAGATGTATCGCAACCTTAACGTCACATTTTCCAAAGGTTTGTAGTCGTGCGATTCATCGCACGTCCAGTTGAAGATGCCATGAAAATTCCAAAAACGTTATTCTTCATGGTTCAGAATCCGATCCCACTTATCGTTCATTTAACGTGTTGGTTTTTGTTTTGTGCTTGGGGAGTCGTGTCAGACGATCCATTCATAGAAACGATATGGCCCCGTATCGTTCAAATTACGAAATCACCTGCGTCTGTCGGGACCTATGTCACAGCCGCTTCAATCATTTTTGACGAAATCATCAAAGATCTCACAGGCAGCAGAGTGTATTTTTTTATTTTCGTTATACTCCCTCCCTTCGCCATCAGTTACCGAGAAGCGAGAGGTAATTTACAAGGTATTGCCAAAGAACAGCAAGCCTGGAGGCGTTGGTATCATCGGCAACAGGAAACGATAGATCAGGGAAACACTTTCGAGGAATCTCCACCCGCATTGGAGGACAGGCAGATCAACTCCTATTTCAGAAAATCACTAAGAGCCCTACTATCTATGACTCGCAATCCGGTGCTTTTTATCGTCCATTTTGCATGCTGGTTTTCTGCTTTTACTCTGCTATTCAGCGTTGGGACTCTGTCTACTGCTGGGACAGATTGGACAGATATTGTTGATACAGTACGTGAGTTCGGGCAAGCACTACCTTACTTTGCCATCCCCTCTCTTGTACTTGCCCTACTCTCCAGTTACCAAGAGACAAGAGGCACCGTAAAAGGGATTGCCAAAGTCCAGCAAGCATGGACAGAATGGTCCCATAAACAACAAGAAGCAAAAACGCAGGACACACGTTTTGACGCGCGCCCGCCACTGTTCGATACTGCCGGATAGGCGACATCCTAAAATTCGCATTCGTTTGTAAATCTAAAGGAGGAAAAATTAATTGAGCAGACCTAACATCCTATTCATCATGTCCGACGACCATGCTTCACACGCTATCAGCAGTTACGGGAGTCGGATTAACCAAACCCCGAATCTCGACCGTATCGCAGACGGCGGCATGATTCTCCAGAACTGTTTCTGCGTCAACTCTATATGCACACCGAGCCGTGCGAACATTTTGACGGGAAAACACAGCCACCTCAACGGCGTTAAGACGTTATCAGACCCCCTTGACGGTAGGATACCGAACGTCGCGAAGATGCTCCAAACGGACGGCTATCAAACGGCAATGGTAGGCAAATGGCACCTCGGGCACGGCGGAAACGCAGATCCGACAGGTTTCGACTACTGGAACGTCTTGCCGGGACAAGGGCTCTATCACGACCCGGTAATGCTCGAACCCGATGGCGAGAAAACCCATAAAGGCTATACCACCAACATCATCACCGACTTCTCATTGGAATGGTTGCAGAATCGGGACAAGGAGCGACCATTCTTCCTGATGTGTCATCACAAGGCACCCCACCGTCCATGGGATTCCGATGAGAAGCATGCACACATGTTTGAGGACGAAGATGTCCCGATGCCGGACAACTTCTTCGACGATTACGCCAACCGCTCAAATGCGGCGAAAGACGCGAAGATGCGGGTCTTCGGACACATGAGCGAAAGAGATCTTAAGATTGACACACTCGGTCCGCCACCGGAGGGATTGTCGGAGAAGGAGCTGGCGAACTGGCAGTATCAACGGTATATCAAGGAGTACCTCCGTTGCGTCGCCTCAATCGACGATAACGTCGGACGCATGCTTGACTATCTCGATGCGGAAGGCATTGCAGACGATACGCTCGTCATCTATACTTCCGATCAGGGTTTCTTCTTGGGCGACCACGGTTGGTATGACAAACGGTTCATGTACGAAGAATCCTTGCGGATGCCTTTCCTCGTCCGCTACCCACGCGAGATCCAACCCGGCAGTTCATCCGACGCCATGGCACTGAATATCGACTTTGCAGAGACCTGGCTCGACTATGCCGGGCTCCCTATTCCAGAAGACATGCAGGGAACGAGTATGCGTCCACTTCTCAATGGCGAAACACCGGACGATTGGCGCACGTCAATGTACTACCGCTACTGGATGCACCTCACACACCACTATGTTCCCGCGCACTACGGGATACGAACGCATCGCTATAAACTCATCTATTACTACGGCGAGGCACTCGGCACAACGGGTTCGATTGATGAACCGAAAGAACCCGAATGGGAACTCTTCGATCTTGAGAAGGATCCGAACGAGATGTGTAGCGTCTACGACGACCCGGCGTATGCCGACATCGTTACCGAATTGACAGCCGAATTGTATCGACTCAAAGCAGAGGCGGGAGATGAAGAGTGATTTTAACTATTAACTCTGAGCTGCTGCGTCCGTTGTCCTGGCAGATGTCCAATCGCTAAGAAAGGATTTTAAACCTAAATCTCTTTCTTAACAATTTTAGATCCTTGTTCTCACTGCAAAACCAATGGAGGCACGTCCCACATAATCTTTAAAAAACCAATGGAGGGAAAAAAATGGCAACGCAAACCCCTTTGAGCAAAATTGAACCCGGTATGAAAGTTACGGCACAGATGTCGCCGGAACCGAGTGAGGCAGATTTGCAACTTGCCAAACAGATGGATGTCGAATATGTCGTCCTCTGGACCAATGGCGAAAATGCGAATTATGACTATTTCATGAGTCGCCGCGAGATTTTCGAGAACGCTGGACTCAAAATCTACGGGTTCGGCAACAGCGATGTCCACAATCAGGACGGGATTGTGCTGAACTTAGAGAACCGCGATGCGAAGATTGAACAGTACAAGCGGTACATCCGTGATCTCGGTAGAGCCGGGATTCCGTATACAACGTATGCGCACATGGGCAACGGTATCTGGAGTACCGAACGTGAAACGACCCGTGGTGGCGCGAGTGCCAGGGGATTCAACCTCGACGTAGCAGAAGAGGGACACTGGGGCGGCAAACTGTATCCGATGCCACTCTCGCACGGACGCGAATTCAGCGAAGATGAGATCTGGGACAACTACACCTATTTCATCAAGCAAGCCGCTCCCGTCGCTGAGGAAGCAGGTGTGATGATCGGTATCCACCCCGACGATCCACCCGCAGTGCATCTTGCTGGAATACCGAGATGTATCTTCAGCAGTTTTGAAGGCTACAAACGCGCCCTTGAAATCGCCGATAGCCCGAATGTCGGCATGTGTTTCTGTGTGGGTTGCTGGTTGGAGGGCGGTGAATTAATGGGCAAAGATGTTATTGAATCCATCCGCTACTTCGGCGAGCAGAATAAAATTTTCAAAGTCCATTTCCGTAACGTCGATCAACCGCTTCCGCACTTTGTTGAGACCTTCGTCGATAACGGTTACCAAGATATGTACCACGTCGCGAAAGCCCTGCGTGAGGTTAACTTCAACGGCGTCCTGATCCCTGACCATATCCCACAGATGGGGGATGACGGTCGCATCGGCACAGCGTATACAATCGCCTATATGAATGCCCTCGTGAAGCGAGCAAATGAGGAGGTCGCTGCGTGAAGACTTGCGCACGAGTCCTTTTACTCTTGCTCAGCTTTCCACTGACCGTGATGGCAGATTGGAGCGATTTTCTCGGTCCAGAACGAAACGGTAAATCGCAAGAGCAGATAGAGATCGCGCCGTGGAGAAACACGGGTCCTCCGGTCGTTTGGCACACGAGGATCGGCACGAGTTACGGGGCCCCTACCATCGCAGACGGACGCTTGTTTATCTTCGGGCGTCATGGCGACATGGCGCGCCTCACCTGTATGGAAAGCGAGACCGGTAGGGAACTCTGGCGATTTGAATACCCCACAGACTACGAAGATATGTACGGTTATAACAACGGACCGCGGTCTTGCCCTGTTATTGACGGAGAACGCGTGTATATCTTCGGTGTTCAGGGAAAGTTGCATTGCCTGAATGTATCGGATGGAGACCTATTATGGAAGGTGGATACGGCAGCCCGTTACAATGTCGTCCAAAACTTTTTCGGGACGGCTTCAACACCAATTGTTGAAGGGGACCTCCTCATTGCCCAAATCGGCGGTTCCCCACCGGGAACCCCGAAAAATGTTTGGGCATCAGACGGCAATCCGCCACCAAACGGCACGGGTATTGTCGCGTTCAACAAACAGACTGGGGAAGTTGTCTACGAAATCAGCGACCAATTAGCGAGTTACGCCAGTCCTATCACGGCAACGATTGCTGGACGCCGTTGGGGGTTCATGTTTGCTCGTGGCGGGCTTGTCGGCTTTGAACCGATGACCGGTGAAATAGATTTCTACTATCCGTGGCGCTGTCCGAAGATTGAATCCGTCAATGCTTCATGTCCAGTTGTTGCAGACGATCTCGTCTTTATCAGTGAATCTTACGAGGTGGGCAGCTCCGTCGTTCAAGTGTATCCGGGTGGTTACAAGGTTATTTGGAAAGATCCACCGCGCCGCCGAAACCAAGCGATGCGGTTGCACTGGAACACCGCCATCCATCACGAAGGCTATCTCTACGGTAGTAGTAGTAGGCACACCAGCGGTGCGGAACTCCGATGTGTAGAATTCAAGACAGGCAAAGTTGTGTGGGGACAACGCGTTGATGAGCGCGCCTCGTTACTCTGGGTAAACGACTACTTTATCTACCTCGGCGAATATGGACGGTTGATGTTGCTCAAATGCACCCCAGAAAAGATGGAGGTCATTTCTGAAGCAGTGCCCAGAGACGAAAACGGGAGACAATTTATAGAATATCCTGCTTGGTCGGCGCCGGCATTGTCAAATGGACTATTATACATCCGAGGCAAAGACCGATTAGTCTGCCTTGACCTACGTTCAGAGACAAAGTGATTACACCACGACCCATTGAAACCATTGATTACGGTTTCCACAATGTAGCTTCAATGAATCTTTCACCGTCGGGTTCCTCATCATAATAGTAGGCGGTCACTATCGTACCGTCAGGACGTTGAATTGTGCGGGGATACCCGATATCATGATCTCCGCCGTTATCGCGTAAAACGATCTCTTCACCCCAAGTCTCACCAGCATCACTGCTCAACTTCGCACATATCCGATGCGGGGCATCTCGGTATCCATAAATCAGGCAGAGTCGTCCGTCATGAAGACGGGTCAGTGTTGGTGGGTTGCCGCCGCGTCCCGTATTTTCTACAGGTCGATTCATGTAATTCCACGTCTGTCCGCTATCATCTGAGACGTAGAGATCAATCCAGTTCTGCCGTTCCTCCCAGTCAGAATTCGTATTATCACCGTCTCCTCGGCATCGAACCGCCACCAGAATTTTTGAATTAGATAACCGAACACTCGCCGGCATAATAGCGAATCCTTCAGGCTCCGGTCCGATCTGAGACAACAACGAAAAGGACTCACCCCCATCAGTCGTCTGTGCACAGAATATCAACCCCTCTTCACCGTCGGCTTTCGATGCGGTGAGGAACAGCACACACTCGTCTGGGCTTGAGACAAGATAATCTGTTCGAGCCGCGATGCCGGTGTAGTCAAACATCGGCAGCCGAAATGGACCCTCCCAACTCTGGCACCGGTCAAAAGAGGTATAAAACCACGAATACGATCCCGCCCTCAATCCGGACCGGCTGCACATTATCGCAAAATCCGGGTGCGTAAAATCGACGCGCCGGGGCGTTTCAAACGAAGCCTCGGCTGTCAGCCTGTGCTGTTCTTCCACGTGTTCATCTGCAGAAAGTGTGCCCCTTGCTGGCAAACGACACGGTGTTTCCGAGACACTCCATGTCTCACCGCCATCAAAACTGCGTGCCTGCATTCCCACAAACGGCTTATCGCGGTCTCGACGATGGAACCCACCATCCGATTTATGATATCCAACCGTAAATCCGACAACGATCTCGTTCTCCCATGCCCACATACCGTAATTCGCTGGCCAACCGGCGTAGCGGCCCGGCTCGCGGTAGATTGTAACCTGTCGCATCCTTGTCTCAATTCCCCCATATTCTGAACGTAGATTTGTAAACTATGCCTCAGATGATTTCTGATAGTATAACACCAAGAGGTCTTTTTCTCTACGGAAAACTTGACTTTTTTCCACACTATGGTTAGAATTTAATAGGACCTACGCAATTTTCTTAAGACTTGAGAGTGGTGAGGAAAATCCATGGAAAATACGGAGACTCGGTCTGCCTTGTTTACTGTCCGAGATGCCGAAGACGCCTTGATTCGTTTCACCCTTACCTTGTTTGCGATACTGATCGGAATTTTTCTGCACGAGATTCTGATAGAGAAGCAAGTGTGGAAGGATGCATTATATAAGACCTTAAAAAGCAAACCGCATGCATTGGCATGGGCAACAGGTTTGACGATGTCTCTGGAGGGAGGTGTAATTATGTTTTCACGTCTTCAAGATTACAGAGATAGACGAAAAAGACGTTTTGATGAGGCGAAAGCTGAAGGTAAAGCTGAAGGTAAAGCTGAAGGCAGAGCAGAAATTTACCAAAAAATAGCCGAATGGAATGACCGCCGCCTTGCCGCAGAGGCCCGGAATGAACCCTTCACCGAACCATTTCCTTCGCCCCCAGAACTGCCACCAAACTCGCAGTCAGAGGCAAAACAATAGAACAACTTTGGAACGATAATGAATTAGGGTAGTCCAATGCGAAACTATTTGACAATTGTAATTATCCTCTATCTCTGTTTGCCACTATCTGGAATCGCTGGCGAGAAATCCGGCGATCACAGCACATACGTCCAACACGTAGAGCAAGCCTTCATTCTCATGTTTAAAGGCGATAATCTCGGTGCCATCTCCGAGTTTGAAGCCGCGCTTGCGATTGAACCCGATCATTACGAAGTGTGGCACTATCTCGGCATGGCACAAGCCCAAGAAGAATTCTGGAACAAAGCCGCCGAAAGTTACCAACGCTCCTTAGCACTGATGCCTGACAACATCGAAGCACTCTATTCACTCGGTGTCGCCTATTTCAGACTCGATCGGTGGAAAGATGCGGTGCCATCACTCCAACGGGTCATAGAACTTTCACCACAACACGCGCGCGGGCATGAAATGCTTGGTAAATCACTCGTAAAATTGCGCCGGTACGCAGAAGCCGTTCCGATCTTAACCAAGGCACTCACACTCACACCACACGCCGCGGGTCTCTATCATGAACTCGGCACAGCACACCTCAATCTAAAAGCATACCCCGAAGCAATAGAGAACTTCAAACAGGCAATAGCGTATGGTCCAACAGGTTATGCTGAACCACACCACGGGCTCGGCACTGCGTATTTTCGATTAGGAGACAGAGAGAAAAGCAGAACGGAAATGCAAATCTATCAGCAGCTTCAAAGGGAATTCGCTGAATACGAACGTCTTACCCGTCTCACGCGGGCGGAACCGAATAACCTTCAGGCATGGACAGAGTTAGCCACACTCCTCATGAATCAAAAAAACTTTGCTAAAGCAGTTCAAGTCTTCCAGAGATGCATTGAACTCTCGCCCAACAATGCCAACTTTTACCATGGACTGAGCCGAGCTTTCATGGGCCTCAACTACCCTAAACATGCCTCAGAAGCCGCCAGAAAAGCCGTCCAACTCATGCCGAACCAAGCACTTCTCTATAACACCCTTGGTAGCACTTACGCGATGCAGGGCGACTCGCAAAAAGCACTGAGTGCGTTCCAAAAAGCGATCGAACTCGACAGCGATGAGCCTTACTACCATCTCAACCTTTCAAGACTCTATCAGGGCATTGGCAACCAAAAACTCGCGCAGGAGCATTATCGCGTCTATGAATACCTTTTGTCCAAACAGAAGTAGCCACTTCGGCATTACAGCACGAGGTCTGTTGCTCCTGTTTCTCAGCGTTGGTATCAGTTTTGGGGCATCGGCACAGGACCCAGAGGATCTTATATTCATCTCTGCAGGCACCTTTACAATGGGAAGTGATACCCGCGCCGCCGATGAAAAACCGATGCATAAAGTCTACCTCAACGCCTACTACATCAGCAAATATGAGGTCACGAACGCCGAGTACTATGAATTTTGGAAACAGCAATTAGAGGCAGCTTCTCCAGGACAAACGCCCCAACACACGCCAGAAAGTTTCACACATCTCCCGCAGATCGGCGATTGGCCCGCACGCGCAAAACAGTTCCCGAATCACCCCGTCGTTGGTGTGTCGTGGCACGACGCAAACGCTTACGCAACGTGGAAAAGCATGCGGCTCCCGACAGAGGCGGAATGGGAGAAAGCGGCGCGCGGTTACACCAATAGAACATGGCCCTGGGGCAATGCGTTGGAACGCTATGCGAACACTGCTGCCAAAAACGATGGTTACGAGAATCGCCTCGCGCCTGTCGGCAGTTTCCCGAAAGGCAAAAGCTACTACGGTGTCATGGATATGGCAGGCAATGTCTGGGAATGGACAGCCGATTGGTATAGTGATGTCTACTATTGGCACACTTCACAAGCTGCTACGAAACGTCCGAAGCAGAATCCAACGGGCCCAGCGGTCGGCAGCTGGCGCGTCATCCGCGGCGGTTCATGGATTGATGTAATCGCCCGATGTAGCACCACATTTCGGTTTTATCTCTATCCTAATTTAAAAACCTCTTTTGTCGGTTTTCGATTGGCAAAGACGGCAAAGTAGTTATCAGTTGTCGGTTCGAGTTGCTGACGCAACAAGCGAACGAAGTGAGCGAACTAAAAACCATTGAAAACAATGCTGAAAAACCAGAATCCGAAATCGTTTTCACAAATCCTCCTATTCTTTCTGCTAACCGTAGGCAACGCCGCTTCGCAATCCCCTATCTTCGTGGATGTCACTGAAGAAGCAGGTATCCACTTCAAACACAGCAACGGTGCAACCCCACACAAGCATATCATTGAAACAATGGGGTCCGGCACGGTCTTCTTCGATTACGACGCCGATGGCGATCCCGACCTCTATTTCGTTAACAGCGGGAGTGTTCCGCAAGAGAACCAGGAAACGCTGGGGAACGTCCTCTACCGAAACGACGGTGATGGCACTTTCACGGATGTTACCGAAATCTCAGGAACAGGGGATACAGGATATGGGATGGCGGCATCTGCGGCAGATATTGACAACGATGGTGATCTCGACCTCTATGTCGCCAACTTCAGGCAGGATAAACTCTACCGAAACAACGGCGACGGCACCTTTACCGACATCACAGCAGCCGCTGGTATTGACAATACGCTCTGGAGTATCGCCGCCGTCTACCTCGATTTCGATGTCGATGGCGACTTGGATATCTTCGTCGTTAATTATCTGGTGTATGCGTTGTCAATGCCGGTATCCACCTACAAAGGTATTGTCGGTTACGGGCATCCGCGTAGTTACCAAGGAACTCCCGATGTCCTCTATCGAAACAATGGGGACGGCACCTTCACGAATATAACCGAGACGGCAGGCGTGACAAATCCCGTTGAGGGAAGAGGTATGGCAGCTATCGCTTGGGACTACGATCAAGATGGGTTGCCCGATATTTACGTCGCTAACGACACCAATAGAAATTTCCTGTATCACAATAACGGCGACGGCACTTTCACGGATGAAAGCATTTTCATCGGTGTTGGTTACGACGACAGAGGTGTCGCTGAGGGGTCTATGGGAATAGACTGTGCCGACTACAACGGCGATGGATGGCTCGACCTGATCGTCGCAAATTCCGAGAAGGCAACCCTCTATAGGAACGAGGAGGGACTCTTTTTTACCGACGCCACCGCGGACAGTGGATTGGAGCAACCAACACTCCCATTTGTCGGTTTTAGTCCACTCTTTCTGGATTACGATAACGACGGACACCTCGACATGTTCTGTGCAAACGGACACCCACAAGATGTCATTGAGATTTTGGGAGACAATGAAACCTATGCTCAACGCGACCAGATCTTCCAAAACAATGGTGATGGCACTTATACTGATGTCTCTGCTTCTGCCGGGACTTACTTCTCAGAGCCATTTGTCGGTAGAGCCGCCGCTACTGCCGACTACGACAACGACGGCGATCCTGACCTTGTTATCATGAATTCCAATCAGCGTGCAGTGCTACTTCGAAACGATGGTGGAAATCTGAAAAACTATCTGAGCATTAAACTGGTCGGAACGCAAAGCAACCGCGACGGCATCGGCGCGAAGGTCGCTGTCACGACGGGAGACAGAACACAAATAATGGAAGTGAAGAGCGGTTCAAGCTACGCTTCAGGAAGCGATACGCGCTTGCTGTTCGGCTTAGGAGAGAATCAGGCCGTTGAGAAAGTGAGGATTGTCTGGCAAAATGGGATCACACAAGAACTACGAGACGTCTCTATCAACCAGATTCTAACAATTGTAGAGTCGGACGAGTAGACAACAAAAAACCCGCCTCCATATTCGGACACGGGTTTTTCGTTAACTAACACTCAATAGAAATTACTTCCGCTTGAGATCTGCCCATCGAACCGCCAGTTTACCTTGGGGTTCAACCGGTGTGAGGACATCCAAGAAGAGGTTATCCGTCGTGGGTGCGATGAGAAGATCGGTATCAGTAGGTTCAAAGCGAAGGTTGACGTAATCTGCGCCACCGGATTCACCACATTTGAAGTGCAAGAAATTCTCGCCCTTCTGGAATTGAACCTCTGTTGGTGTATGAACTTCCCGAACCCCACCTGTCCACCTGGAATTGTCATAGACCTGTTCGCCATTGATCCAGATTTGGGCATAATCATCGTGCGCGGGATGCATCGTTGTCGTCCGAGAATCCGGTGAAATAACGACAATGAGACCGTGCCATGTGATGTCTCTTCCATCAGGAATACCGTGGCTTGTGGACATATTCAACTGGTCTTCGGTATTGATATCAACAATCGACCAAGCGAGTGAGCCTCCGTTATCAGGGAGGTTCACTATGGCATTCGCTGTCTTTCCAGCACCGTCGCGTGTGGAAACGGAGGCGTTCGAAATCAAACCGCCACTGCCTTCAGCGAGGTAGTCAATTGTTGCGGATGTGTTAAAGCCACCCGTACTGGTGACGAGGTCAAGTCCCCACCATTTTGCAATCCAGTTATCACCTGCCGGTTGCCAATTCTGCGCGAACGCCATCGGCGAAATCATGACAACGCAGGCAAGTGTGATAAAGATTGTGAATTTCTTCATAGCTATGAAATCTCCTTCTTCAATATACACAAGGTTCAGAGTTCTTGAGCAAGAAGCGCGCTTCCCAAAATCTCATCACCTTATCGATTTTACTTTTGGTGATAGCAGTACTGCGTGCAAATCACGCTTTTTAATGCTGACGTTCCACCGGTCATCTGTCAGCGGTGTGATTCTTCATTTGATCTTCCGCGAGGTAGTATACGTCACCCCGAGAAACTGATAGAATACACGAAATAAATTATAGCACTTTTCAAATATGAATTGCAAGAAAAAAGTGCAAAATAACCGATTTTTTTAAAAGTTTAGCAGAATGTCGCAATTTTGTCAACTTTAATTTGATCGACTCCGTTTTACATGATATAATAACCTGAATCCCGGAAAACACCGATTACCCCTCTTTTTACATACACTATGAAAACGCACTTTGACCTATGGGGTTACATCCTATGAAAACGACACGATTGTTAGTCCTTGCCATATCTATCTTATTGGTGTTGAATGCAAGCATTCGTCCGCTTTTCGCACAGGCACCGACGACTCCCAAAATCCTGTTCACCTCCGGGGTCGATGGCAATTACGAAGTCTTCATGATGAATCCGGATGGCAGCGAACAGGTGAACCTAACACAACACAGCGCAAATGATCTGCAAGCTGTCTGGTCCCCGACAGGTGAGAAAATTCTCTTCGTTTCTGATCGTAGTAGGGGGGTCCGAGACCTGTATATGATGAACCCAGATGGATCCAATGTCCGACGCGTCTTCAAGAAAAAAATAGAACCTTGGAGAACAGACCCGACCTGGTCGCCAGATGGCAAACAGTTTGCATACAGACATATAAACTGGAACAATGGCATGTTCGGTATCTACATAGCGACCTTAGGTGAGCAAGATGTAGAAAAAATCGTTGATAAGGGTATTAGCCCAGTGTGGTCGCCCGATGGCAGGGAAATCGCTTATACTGCTTTTCCCGCACCGGGATGGGGGGAAGTTCGCCGAGTTTCACTTATTGACATTCACACAAGAAAACACAGATTCATTTTACCCAAGAAAGCAATGCCCTGGCAAAATCATCCATCTTGGTCCGTCACTGGTGACAAACTCGTTTTCTCTTGGTGCAAGCACCCGTTCCCACCCGACTTCAATCCACGAATGGATCGCTTTCCTCCAGAATGGAGAAATAAGCAGACCATCTATACCGTCAACCGTGATGGTACTGGACTCCAACAACTTGTCGGTGAAGATGGCAACTACACACAGTATCCCGTGTTATCACCAAACGGAGAGGCACTCCTCTATACACAAGAAATTACGGGACGATTCCAAATTTTCAAAATCGATCTAAACAGTGGCGTTCAAACGCAGATGACGCATACCGAGTGGAATTTCGGCGGAGATTGGTTTGATCCGGCGTATGCGTTGCCCGTATCGCCACAACCCAAATTGCTAACGACGACATGGGGAAAGGTCAAAAAGTAGTAGGCGTATAGTAGGGGTAGGTCTTGTGCCTACCCTATAGGAAAGGTATTGTATGAAAACGATACGATTATTAGTCTTTGCTATATCTGTTCTTTTCCTGCTGAATGCAAGCACTTCCGCACTTTTCGCAAAGGCACCGACGACCCCAAAAATCTTGTTCACCTCCGCACGCGACGGCAATTACGAAATCTATAGCATGAACCCTGATGGCTCTGAACAAGTGAACTTAACACAACACCGCGCAAGCGATATGAGTGCCGTCTGGTCCCCGACCGGTGAACAGATCCTTTTTGTTTCTGATCGCGACGGTAACCGATTCTTTGAGGATCGCGACCTATATCTGATGGACCCTGATGGATCTAACGTTCGACGCGTCTTCAAGAGAGAAGCGAGCAGATTGGATGCAACATGGTCTCCCGATGGTAAACAGATTGCTTACGAGTATATAGACCTGGGTACGCTAAAAACCACTATCCATATTGCAGTTTTAGGAGAACAAGAAGAGGAACCCATTGTGAAGGGTTTTTATCCAGCGTGGTCACCGGATGGAACGGAAATCGCTTATACAACTTACCTCGAAGGAATTGGTCATACTCGGCGAATTACACTTATGGACCTCCACACACGAAAGCAAAAACTCCTTCTACCTAAGAAAGCAATGGATTGGCAAAATCAGCCATCTTGGTCCACCGTTGGGGACAAACTCGTTTTTTCTTGGAATAAGAATCCGTTACCGCCGGATCATAATCCTTTGATAGATCCTTTCCCAGCAGAATGGAAGGCGAAGGAGACAATCTATAGTATCAATCGCGACGGCACCGACCTTCAGCAACTTGTCGATGAAGCTGGTCCGGCTGCATGGTCTCCTGCGGTATCGCCAAACGGAAACGAAATCCTCTATAGACAAAAAATTAATGGAGATTTCCAAATCTTCAAACTTGATGTGAATAGTGGGGTTCGGACGCAGTTGACACATATTGACAGGAATATGGGTGCGGATTGGTTTGATCCGGCGTATGCGTTGCCCGTTTCACCACAACCCCATCTGTTAACCACGACATGGGGAGAGATAAAAAAGCAATAGTCGTATAGTAAGGATAGGTCTTGTGCCTACCCCATAGGAAACATATTACATGAAAACGGGACGGTCGTTAGTTTTTATCATACCTATTCTTTTGGTGCTAACGGTAGGCGTTTTGCCGCTTTTTGGACAAGCACCGACGACTCCGAAAATCTTGTTCACCTCCGCACGCGACGGCAATTACGAAGTCTATAGTATGAACCCGGATGGCAGCGATAAGGTGAACATAACAAAACATCGCGCAAGCGATTATGGAGCCGTTTGGTCTCCCACAGGCGAAAAAATCATTTTCGTCTCCGATCGCGGTGGAGAGCGAGATCTCCACCTCATGAATCCAGATGGGTCGAATGTCAGACGCGTATTCAAGAGAAAAATAGAATCTCGGAGAATATCACCGACGTGGTCGCCGGATGGAAAACAGATTGCTTACAGACACTTAAATTTTAATGTAGCCGCCTCAAACGGTCTGTTCATGGCAACCTTAGGCGAACAAGATGAGGAATTCATAGGATTTTATTCTTCTCCAGCATGGTCACCGGACGGAACGGAAATTGCTTGTGGAGCAGCTGAAGCACTGGGGACTTGGATTATATTTATCGATGTCCAGACCCGAAAGCAGGAACAACTGATTCCCAAGAAAACTCTACGGTGGCAAGGCAGTGCGGCTTGGTCAGCGAATGGGGATAAAATCGCTTTTACTGGGAACAAGCATCCGATACCCGCCATCTTGGATAGGGAGCTACACAAGGCATGGGCAGATAAAGACACCGTCTACATCGTCAACAGAGATGGCACAGGGCTCAAACAACTCATTGAGGAAGACGGTCCCGCGGCGTGGACTTCTGCGTTATCGCCAAACGGAAACGAAATCCTTTATACACAGAGAAGTATTGATGATTATCAAATCTTCAAGCTTGATGTGAACAGTGGGAATCGGACGCAACTGACGCATATCGATCGGAATATGGGTGCGGATTGGTTCGACCCGGCGTATGCGCTGCCCGTTTCACCACAACCCCTGCTGCTAACCACGACGTGGGGAAAACTGAAAATTCAACAGAATAGTAGTTTGTCACATCTAAACTGACAGGTGTGCTCGCCTGATTTTGTTGGGTTTCACTGCGTTCTACCTGCAGGAAATACCCAATCAAAAACACCTACAAACAGTCAAAATAACGTTGACAGACTCATAGCCAATAGTACCATCGGATTGAGGGATAAACAGACTTATCAAAGTTCCTTTAGATCTAAAACCCCGCATCTTTAGATCGGGGATGTGAGACCGCTTTAGCGTCGTAAAAAAGATATTTTCCCTTGACGTTTGGCCCGAAAGTGTGGTATACTCTTACCAATACCGTGTGAGAGGGTGTAACCTCTATCAACCTTGATAGAGCCTCTCACAGTCCCGTTACACAGGATAGGTATTCGGTAGTATCCATCGTCAAAAATCTATCAGTTTCGTAGGTTACCGTGTCAGGTCTCATTAGCAAGTGGTGCGAGCCTTGTGAACCGAAGCAGCACAACTGAAAAGACTGGTAACCGTCCTTTTAGGTAGTATTTCGCTATACAACTTGATTTGTATATCACTCCCAAATCTGTATGACGAAGTTTTAGAAAACGCACATGGCGACTAAAAGTATCTGTGAAATTCACGAGTAGAGAGTTTCACCGTAGTGAGCAGGGGGTTTCAATCCCCCAAATGACTGGCTCCTTTTCTCGTTACAGAGAATTGTTGCTTGGGCTTAGACCCCAAGAAAGCCGCTAAAAGCGGAACCAAGAGTCGCCCCATACCCCAAAACGCTGATTGCAGTGAGGGGTAACTGCTAAAAACTCGCGTCGGAGTTCTATCAGAAGAACCCCCGATGCTTTAGCACGGGGAGCAGTCAGATCGAAATGGAGAAAACATCATGAACCGTTCCTACAGGCGACACCGTTCCATGCGCGCCCTGCTCTTTGCAGGCATCATCCATCTTTGTCTCGCCATCACCTTTATGTTCTCCTTCTATACACCGAGGCAGAACAGGGGTGAAGACGCGCTGGCAGTGGAACTCATCAATCAAGAAGCCTTTCGGGAACAACGGCGTACCCTCAAACCGCCGCCCCCCAAAAAACTACGAACGCCACAGCACACAGATCCCTCCACCGAAACAAACCAACGGCATCTCGACCTCGTGGCTTCGGCGAATCTAATCGACGAAACCATGCGTCAATCGGAAGAGGCACTCCTACACAGCGCGACGCGATCTGTGTCAGACCTGGAAACGACCCTCCCCGATGTGACCACAGATGCAAAACGGATCAATAGCCGAGAAACGCCGATCTCAGAGGAGGTTTCGAGCCCCTTCCAGACCACTGCAGGTGCTGGTGTAGATAGCCTACGGCAACGCGTCAAAGGTGATGGGGGTGGTGGATTCCATAGACTCGAATCCACGGGGGTGTCTGAAATTGGGACTATCGGAGACGGTGATGGAGACAACGAAGGCGAAGGAACCGGTAAAGGGAGTAGCAACCCTTACGCGAAAGCCCTCAAACGTATCGCCGACCACATCATTGGGACACGAGAGTTGGACAAGGTGAACGTCGTCTTCGTCATCGACACGAGCGGGAGCATGCGCGATAACATACAAGAAATCGCCGCCAACCTGTTTGCTATGGTCGATGAATTCGATCTCGTCAATTTGGAGTACCATCTCGGTATGTCGGAATTCAGTGTCAGACACGAGGGTCAAAGACTGGAGATCCGCACCCTGTTACCTGATGTCGGTATGCTACGCAGACGGATGCAAAAAGTCACACTCGGCGGAGAGGAATATGCGATCGACGCACTCCTGGATACACCCTACCGTATTGACTTTCATGCCGACGCGGACCAATACATCATCCTCGTCACCGATGAACCCGCAACGACCGCTTATAAAAAGGAGGGTGCCTACACCACGATGCGGGAAAAGGTTATCAAAGAATATCAACTTCAGGGTATCCGTGTCAACGTCCTCGGAGTTCCAGAACCGTTTCAACAAGAGTTAGCGGAAATGACAGGCGGGCTCTGGCAGCCCATTCCGGGCGGTTTCGGTAAGGTAAGCACACTTCCAAGTGATCGTGTCGCCAATGAGGCATTTCTCAAAGTATTTCGGGATATTGTCAAAGACATTCGGCGAGGTGGGGGGCGATTGCTATTCAGTATGGAGTCTCAATTCGAGGTGCTGCTCGAAGATGGCGATGTCCCAATCAAAAAGTTGCAACGCGAATTCAAGAAAAACGGGGTCTCTATAGCTGGCGCTGACAACCTGTTTGGGAGTTCCATGGTCTGGGAAAAACAGAAGGGGGATTTGTGGGTAATCACCGATTATACAAACGGTCGTGTCTACACCGTCCGCAAACAGGGCGATAAATTGAACGTTTTCGCCGGTATCTATCCTGAAAGTTGGAATCTCTCGAACAGTCTCACTGCAATGCCACAAAAGCGCGGCAACAGATGGCTCATAAACGACCCAACCCGCCGTCGTATGTATACCGTCCGAAGCGAGAAGAACCGACTGAATATCTACGATGGAGCGGCACTCAGTTCATCTCCTGACAACGCAGTGAGGGGCTTTGAGCCCGCTGTGGACATTGTGGTTATGCTCGATTACAGTCGGAGTATGGGTGGCAAATCCCAAGTGATTATGCTCGGATTGAGTACGCTCATCGGTAGGTTAGACATCCTACCCATTAACTACCGGATAGGACTCATCCGTTTCGCTGAAGCGAAAGACGCCATCAAAGTCATCAACGGTGCCGTCGTGACACAGATGCCACTCAACGAATCCATGCTCGAAACCTATATGGAAGCCCCATTCGGGGGCGACGAGCATCTCATTGACGCAATTGTGGAAGGTGTTCCGAAAGTTAAATTCAGTCCGTATGCGAGCCGGTTCCTGCTCATTCTGACAGATGAACCGACAACAGGAAAATATCCGCCTGAACGCGCACTTCGTCTGTGCCAGTCGTTAGGCATCCGCGCCTACGTTATCGGACATCCGGGTCCCACAGATTTTCAGAAAACGCTTGCAGAACAGACGGGTGGACGTTTCTTTACAATGCCGAAACATCTCAATAAAGCCTTTCCCAACCAATAAATTGGTCGTCAGTTATCAGTCGTCGGTTATCAGAGGATTAGCCATCGGCAATTAGGGATCAGCAGTCGAGGTTTGGATTCACGGTGTAGGTTAATTGTCTGAATCAGGATTCACAGGATTAAAGGATTCGCAGGATCAGGGAACCTTCTTGACTGCAGATTGTCTTTTATGGAACGCCCCAAAATTTATTAAACTTCATTGAAATATTGGAATTAACATGCGCCCAAAAATCCACCCGTACATAGAACACATGCATAAGGATTTAGCAAAGATAGCCTATCTTCATCCCAACGCCGATTGGTTGCGGCAGGCTCTTTTCAGTGTGCCGCGGCACCTCTTTATTGAACAATACTACGATGGCGAGGGACCGGATGAGATTGTTCACGTCGCATCACCAACACCAACAGCAGCGCAACTGGAAGCAATCTACTCCAATAGAGGTTTGATGATCCGAAAGGACCCACACAGTGCCGCATCTCAACCTACGCTTATCTTTGGCATGTTGGGCGATCTCAAACTGACCCAGGGATGCAAGGTCTTGGAGATTGGAACGGGAAGTGGATGGAATGCTGGGTTGATCGCGTTTAGCGTGGGTGACGAAAGTCTCGTCTACTCCATTGACCTCCAAGCGGATTTGGTAGAGAAAGCTCGAAAACATCTGAGTTCCGCTGGATTCAATGGTGTGAACCTGAGAGCAGGTGATGGCGGACTCGGATGGGATGGAGAAACCTTTGATCGGATAGTCGTTACAGTCGGCTCACCTGATATTCCACCCGCGTGGATTGAATCGCTGGCAGAGGGCGGGATATTGGTGATGCCGCTGAAGACAAGGGGTGCAGGAGACCCAATTCTTCGGCTCCAGAAACAGGGTGACAGATTGACAGGGACAATCACGCGATGGGCGGGTTTCATGGACCTGCGAGGAAACTTCAAATCCTCTACCGAGGACGCTCTGGAACCGATTTCGGATCCAGTGGTAGAGGCGTTGTTGCAAGAGGAACCGACATTCACGCCACTTCCTGCATATGTGGGATCCGATTGCGCCCTCTATCTGCGTCTAAACGGAGAACCGATGGAAACGCTTTGGGAATACAAGGGGCAAGGCGGCATGCACTCCGTTCTGCTGGATAGGGAATTGCCTGCTCTATGTGTCCCTCGCTCCATATACGAACCTAAGCCTGAGAATCGTGTGGAGGCATACGGTAACCCGCAACTCGCCGACCGCTTCATCACGGAAATAGAGGCGTGGATTAACCTCGGTAGCCCGAAAATCACAGACTACCACATTGAACTTATTGATTCCGCCGCGTCAGACGATGTAGCACCTCACAGTTATATCGATCAGAGACCGAATGCAACCCTAAAATTTTCTTTACCGAATGTCCCAATATCACGGGACCAAAACTAACTGAGAAGTTAACCATCAAAAGGAGACGACATTAGAATGTCAACAACCTCTACAAGTACACAACAACATCGAGAAATGGCAACCGAAGAGGGACCTGTCGCCGTGGCGATTGTCACCGTAAGCGACACACGCACCCCTGAAACAGATAAAAACGCCGTATTTCTGCGCGAACAACTCGCCGCAGAGGGTAACAGCGTTGCTGCCTATCAAATCATAAAAGATGAACCCGACCAAGTCGCCGCAGTATTAGATAAAATGGCGGAAAGCGACGCACAGGTTATCCTCTTCAACGGTGGCACTGGTATCGCCCCGCGTGACACCACTTATGACATTCTCGATCGCAAACTGGAAAAGACTTTACCTGGATTCGGCGAACTCTTTCGGATGTTCAGCTACGATCAAGTCGGTGCCGCGGCGATGCTCTCACGAGCGACAGCTGGGGTCTATCGCGGAAAAGTAGTGATCTCTACACCCGGTTCAACTGCGGCTGTGGAATTGGCATGGGAAAAGTTGATTGGACCGGAATTGCAACATCTGGCGTGGGAAGTCGGACGCTAATTTTTAATTTTACCTTGCGGAGTAATAGCGCAGGTTTCGTGTTTAGTGAACCTTCCATCTATCCGCCTGCGTGTTTTTGCTTGGGTGTTTCTGCGTATTGTTGCAGGCTCCGTTTCTGGTAGTAAGTTGTAAAGTGTTCTAAAATCTGTAAAGTCGCACGCGCGTTTTTTAAGCTTGCCAACTTTAGCACACTTCAATGGCTCAAATCTACGTTGTTTAACCGCAAGGTAAATTAAAGAACTTCACGGGTGAAGGTATACGCGTGCCGCAACCACGACGCGTAATAGATACCGTTCGCATAGCAAAAATAGAGAAGTTTCAATCCAACGATACCGATCAAACAGACGAACAACACCGTAAGTAGGCTGTAATCCCACACTCCCATCTTCAAAGCACGTAGTGAGGTGCGTTGTGTCACTGTCTCCGGTGAGAAGCCACGACTTTCAACGGATTCAGCCAGATGCGTGGCGTGCCGGATGTTCCCCGCCAAGATCGGACGGAAACTGTTGAGCACCCCGCGGCAGGTTGCTAAAAGATTCAGACGGAGATACCGGAACCCCCTTAACCTTTGCGAACGAAACACTGTCGCTGCCTCATTCGCGATCACAGGAATGAAATGTAACGCTGTCGTCACCATAAAAGCGAGCGTTGCAGGCACACGTAACTGCCCCAGCGCGAGGAGTAGATCACGCGGTTGCGTCGTCCAGACGATGAAACATCCGATGACGAGCGTCGTATTGAAACGGAGGGACTGGACGATTCCGTGGAACAGTCCTTCTCGGTAGACACGGATGCCGCCGGTCATCTTTCCAATGAGCGGTAGATCCGCAGGCACAAGTGTGAACAGCACGGTACGTGGAAATTCGTTATAGAAAATCGCTTGACTGTAAATCAGACCCCACGTTGTAAAGAAGAGGAACGCGCAGAGCAATCCGATCTGCCGCCACGTCGGGACTGACAGTGCGACCAACGCGAGACTCCCAACGAAACAGACGAGTAGTGCCGTCGGGCTATCCAGCAAAATGACGAGACATCCGCTGATGAGCATCATCAGGATTTTAGTGCGGGGTTCGAGTTTGGTAGTGTGCATTGTGTGATTTTCCGTTTGATCTTCCAGATAAGTATAGCAGCCCCATTCCCTGATTTACCAATTAAAACTTTCCTCCTGATGAAATTTGACAATCAAAATGAGTAATTTTGTTTGAACATTTCGATAGCGAAGATGCTGCAGTCGCGGCACTCTCCGCATAAAACCTGACGTTCAATCAAAAGGGGTTGGTACTACCAGCCCCTTTTTTTATTGCCTTGTAGAACACCCATAAACTGGTAGGTGCGGTTTCTAACCACATTGAATTTGCTGTCAACCTTGCCACCACAGTCCGCCTGCGGCATCTCTCGCTATAGGAGCGAGCTCTCTACGGAATTTAATTTGACTGAAAAGCCGAATTCGAGTACAATCATCTATAGTAGGGCAAGTTTATGATAAAAACAAATTATGAATAATATGTCCTAATTCCAGTTTCTATGATTGAATCTATATTTTTGTGCAGGATAAAAACAAAAGGAGAAAAATAATGGCAACACAGGTTCGCCAGCAAGACGGTGTTACGGTTATAGAACCCAGCGGCAGGATAGTCGGATTAGCGGTATCAGAACTCCGGAAAACAATCTCGCAACAGATAGAGGCTGCCGATACGCCGCGCATCCTCATTAATTTTGCGGATGTCACCCAGGTTGACAGCGGAGGACTCGGTACCCTTATGGAAGCACGCGCCATGACAAACCAAAAGCAAGGACGCATCGGTGTCATCCATGTCGGGGAAAACATCAGAAATCTACTTGTTATGAGCCGAATCGTGAATCAGTTTGAACATTTTGAGAACGAGGATGCCGCAATTTCGGAACTATCCGCTTAGAATCCAAAATCCAATAGTCATATCAAACAATAGGGGCTGGTCCAACCAGTTCCTTTTTTTATCCTGCGATATCTCCCTCTTTCTGTAGGAGCGAGCTCCCGATCGCGACCTGTGGGAGGTATTTTTAATTTAGCAAACCAACGTCACGACCACAGATTCCTGCCCCTCCGTATAAGGCACGACCCACTCAAGCTGCTCACCACACGTGACATACCCCATACTACACTGGTAGGAACCCGACGGCATCCCACGCACCGAGACATGCGCACATTCCGCACGCTTGGAAGGCTTCGACAAAACGAGCTCCAACTGCCGTAAATCTTTGGTGAGCGTCGCCTTCTTAATACAAGCCTTCACTGTCTCCACCGTCACACCAAGCGGCACAAAGGATACCCTGACACCCAATCCATCCTGCGGGACGAGCGTGTAATCGTCCGCCGTTTCGGAAACAGCACATCCATAACCGACAAGTCCAAAATCAGGATCTTGGACGAGGTAGGATTTCAGCATGCTCAAGTTGCCGTAAAGCCCCATGCCGACCTCACCAGAGAAACATCCGTTTCGATAGTAATTGTATTCCGGCGACCCCTTCTCCGGAGGGTTGAACCGCCACTCCCTACCGTTGTAGCCTTTCCCAGACGGATCGACACAACTCCAGACCGCCAACGTTGCGCCGTAAGCCTTCTGCAGGAAGTGCAGATCCCCCGTCTGCTCATATCTATCGAAAAGCGGACGCGCCAGCAGTGGCGTTGGATAGCACCCAATATACCGCATGTTCGTGCAATAGGAGAACCACATCGGGGTTGTGTCGCGACTGGCGAGGATCGTCTGCACAGTTCGGTGTTTCAACGACTCATCGTCGGCGACCTGCGCTAAGTAGTACAACGCCGCTTTCGAGGCGTGATCGAAACAATACTCCGATGCAAACGGGTACTCCTCCTCAAGGAAAAACGGGAGACAACTTTCAATAGCCTCTCGAAGCGTCCGGTATTCAGTCGTCATGCCTTCCATCTTCAGCGATCTCAGGAGATGCACCAGAATCGGTGACCCCATCGGTGCATGCGTCTTAGACATGTTGCCGCGGTGGTAGTCGATGTAATTCTTCGTCTCATAGACGCTTTCGTAGGTGGAATCAAGGTAAGAGGCGAGTGCGGTATTATAGGCGAGATTGAGATACCACAGCGGTTCTCGACTCGTTTTTATCCCGTGCAACGTCGTGATCCGGTACATCTGATAATAGATATTGTAGACGTGCGGATAGTTATAGATACGCCAGACGTAATCCCATCGCCGCCACGACCCCGGTCGGAGCCCGATGAGCGAGTTCAGGACCTGATAGTTGTCTTTGTTCTGGAGTTTTCCGTAGAGAAACTTTTCAATAAATTCGTCGAGGGCGTGGATCTCCGCCTCGTCCGGATAATAAGCATTTTTTCCGGCGAGGAATACGGGTGGTGCAAAGCATCGGTCATCGCTACCGCCCATATCGATCGAACCGCACGGTGCTTCCTCCTCCACGATGAGTCTTTCATCCTCGTTATTCCAGATGCGAAAACTGTAGTGGCAGAGGTCGTCAGGATCTTCGACCCGCTGATTCTCCACGATGAATTTGGCGCGCGCCTTCATCAAGGTCTCTATCTCTGCTATACCCTTGAACACAAGGTGTGTCCACTCACCGTCCCCGTAGCGGATTGTAACCTTCTGTTCTCCCATGGCAGTGAGGCGAACGGTATAGGTGTAGCGGTCCCCCATCGCCGCTACGGGTTCAACGTCAATACCTTCTGCAGTCTCAATAGCCGTAATCGGTTTCTGGCATCGGAGCAGAAGATGCGCCGTCGTGCCGAGAGGTAACACCATCCCCGGCACAATCTTCACAGCGATGTTCCCATTCTGATACAGATTCTCGTCAACATCGGCGTAGTCCTTGACGCGACAGAGCGTGAAACTGAAAGTCCGTTTTTCATTGGGTGCCAAAGTGAGTGAACGGTGCCCATTGTACCAAGGTTCCTCCGCAGTTGATTCGGAAAACAGGTAAAACATGGAGCCCGCACCCGTCATCATCTCGGTGTTGGGGAAAAGCCCATACCCAGAAATTGCTTCCAGTGCCGTGTCGCCTTGTGGGGCAATCAGCAAATGGTCCCCCTTTCCACTGGCACGGGTCGCCAGGATGTAGGACGAATGTCCAGAGACGAACGAGCTCTCAATGACGCGTTGTTCAAAGACGTATTTCGTAGACTCGATCGACCGATGGTTGAAACCCTGTTTCTCATCACCGATGTTATAGTTCGTATTCAGTGTGATCGGGAGTCCGAGTTCTCCAATTTCGACAGGCGCCTGCGAAGTGTTATGTAGCGTGATTGTCCATAGAATGGCATCGCCGTTCTGCGGGTTTCCTCTAAACGCATACCGTTGCTCAATATTGAGATGTTGGAGTCCACCTCGGTTGACAGAATCGCCCTCATAACGGGTCGTTATGGAAGCATCGTCGTACGCCACAGTGCGGACATCGTCGCTGAGGCAGGTGTGCATTGCGCGCCACTCCGTTTCACCCGAAAGCCGGGCTTGCAGCACAACGTCCCCGGTCCAGCAGTGCATTGGAATGCGTTGCGACTTTTCAGGGACGTGCCGTTGTTTCCACCAGATATTGAGACGCATGTTCTGCTCATTCCCGACGAAGTTTGTGCCTTGTGCGTCCTTTGTCAGATACAAACCTTTGATAACACCGCTGCGTCTATCCACATCAAGGATATAATGTTCATTCGTCAAACGGAGGTATGCATCGTGGGGGGTATAGCGTGCGTATCGGACCTGTAGCATAATGGTTCCTCGCTTTCACGGGGTCAAGGAGAGATTTTCTTGAGAATACCTGTTTTGTGGGAATCTGTCAAGGAAAAATATCACAGCAAAATGTTCCTGTTGACAGGCATCGCAATTTGTGATAAACTTCGGTTTACGTGAACCACCATCACAGAAAATTCTATAACCAAGGAGATTATCAATGGCAAACATCAAAGTCTTGATTGCCAGTGGCATTAGCCAAGAAATTGCGGATATGCTGAAGGACGCACCCTCGGAGATGGAAATCAACTTTCTACCGGAAAACGGGCAACTGAAAGACCATATCTCAGATGCTGAAATCCTCTACGGCGTCGTATCAGAGGATGCCCTCCCGCATGCGACATCCCTACAGTGGGTGATGCAACCTTTCGTAGGCGTGGAACGGTCAATGTACCCCGCCTTCAAAGAGAGCCCCATCACACTAATAAACAGCAAGCGTTTGTATGGACCCCAACTCGCCGAACACGCCTTCGCGTTGCTACTGTCCCTGACACGAGGAATCAATGCCCAACTCGATTTAATGCGAGATAAGGAGTGGAAGTGGACACCGTGTGTTGAGGTATCGGGCATGACGATGGGCGTTCTCGGACTCGGTGGCATCGGCAGAGCGGTCGCCCAACGTGCGAAAGCCTTCGAGTTCAACGTGATTGCTGTCGATCCTGAACCGATGGAGAAACCAGACACTGTTGACGAATTGGGACAACTCGACTGGTTACCGGAATTCCTGTCTCGGTCCGACGTTTTGACGGTCTGCTGTCCAATCACACCGCAGACCCATAAACTCTTATCGCATGCAGAATTTGACGCCTTGCCAGAGGGATGCTTCTTTATCAACGTCAGTCGCGGGAAGGTGGTCGACGAGGACGCGTTGATCGCTGCGCTGAAAAGCGGAAAGTTGGCGGGTGCAGGGTTGGATGTTACGTATACAGAACCGTGTCCACCAGACAACCCCTTATGGACGCTCCCAAACGTGATTCTGACATCCCATACCGCTGGCGCGTCGCAAAATATCGCCAAACGTGCGATGGAACTGTTCGTCGACAACATGCACAAATACGTGAACGGTGAACCGCTCACCAACGTTGTAGATAAGGAAAAAGGGTATTGAAGTGGAGAACTTTTGATGGAATACAAAATACCACTCGTTTTGACACCACAATCCGAGGGTGGATATACAGTGACTTCCCCTCTGTTGCCTGAGTTAATCACTGAAGGCGACTCGTTAAACGAGGCATTAGAAAATGTCAAAGATGCTTTTGCTGCAGTCATCGAACTATATCAGGAGATGGGACGCTCATTGCCGGTTTAAGACTCTATCACAAAGGCTTCTAATGCTTCCGTATCAATATCAACACCGAGTCCGGGCATATCATCAATGACGAAAGCCCCATCTTCGATCATCGGTTTTCGCGTGGTGATTTGCCCTTTCGACTCATACGCTTCAGGGGAATGCTCCATAATCAGGAAGTTGGGGATCGTCGCTGAGAATTGCACCGTCGCGGCAATCGAGAGGATGCCACCGCCACCGATGTGAGGTGTCACCGGAATGTTATAGACATCGGCGAGGCTTGCGATGCGTTTCCCTTCTGTGAGTCCCGTGCGGGCAATATCGGGCATCGTGATGTCGCAGGCACGGCGTTCAAATACCTCCCGTAACTCATAACGGGTGCGGGTCCATTCGCCAATAGCGACTGACATATCCAACGCCTGTGCCAACGCTGCTTGTCCGGGGATGTCTTCTGGTGCCGTCGGCGACTCTAACCACATCACGTCCAATTTTTCAAGCCCGCGTCCGAGCAATGTCGCCTCTGGAACACTGTACTGGGTATGGAGATCCACCATCAACTTGACTTCCGGACCGACCCGCTGGCGCACCGCGGCAACGATTTCCAAAATCTCGGCGCGACCGTGCGTCGTGTGAATCTTCAACCCACCATAACCCAGCGAGACATGTTTCGCCGCCTGCGCCGCCGCCGCTTCCGGCGTGCTACCTCCAACACCGGCGTATAAGGGAATCCGATCCCGATAGCGTCCACCGAGCACCTTGTGAACGGGTTTCTCTGTTGCTTTTCCGATGATGTCCCAGAGCGCGATGTCGCACCCGGCGAGTGCATCGATGAAAAAGCCGGTATAGTGTCCACGTTCTCGCATGGCTGTAAACATCCGTTGCCAAAGGTATTCCACATCAAACGGATCCTTGTCCATCAGTATCGGACGGCAGAGATCCTCAACGATCGTCTTCGATGTGCGCGGCGAAACGGGGCTTTGTCCCTCGCCATATCCGACGATACCATCTGACGTCGTGATCCGCACGACCATCGTCTCGTGGTGGCGTGAATAGATGGAACGCCATCCTTCAGCGGGTAAGTAATAATTGTCGGTTTGTTCTTCTGACGATTTCTCGGTTTGGTATCGGAGTGCGAACGCTTCAACCTGTGCAATTTTCATCGTTAAATACCTTCTTTGACTTGAACATCTGACTGCTCCCCGTGCTAAAGCATCGGGGGTTCTTCTGATAGACCTCCGACGCGAGTTTTTAACAGTTACCCCTCACTGCAACCAGCATTTTAGGGTATGGGGCGACTCTTGATTCCGCTTATAGCAGCTTTCTTGGGGTCTAAGCCCAAGCAACAGTTCTCTGTAACAAGAAAAGGAGCCAGTCATTTGGAGGGTTGAAACCTCCTGCTCCCTACGGTGAAACTCTCAACTCGTGAGTTTCACAGATACGTTGAGATACCACATGTATTTTCTCAACCGTCGCTATACACTTTTAATAGCGATATACAATCAAAGTTGCATAGTGTTATGCTATCAAAAAGAGCGGTTACCAGTTCCTTCGGTTGTGCTGCTTCGGTTCTCTGATACTCGCACTATCAGATACTGAGACCTGACACGGTGACCTACGAAACGGATAGATTGTTAATGGTTGATACTACCAAATACCTTATCCGTGTAACGGGATTGTGAGAGGCTCTATCAGGTTGATAGAGGTTACACCCTCTCACTGGTATTAGTAATATTAAAACATATCTCGGACCGAATGTCAAGGAAAAAATGAACGTTTTGGTCCTTTCCAAGAGGGCGAGACTGTATCCCCGACCGTCCGTCATGGACAGCACAGTGCTTTGTGCAGTCCATGGCGCGCAGGAACGGGGTTTTAGTCTCGGAAACTTTGATAAGAATAGGGTCATTTAATTTTATCAAAAAACCCCCTAAAGAATCAGAATCAACGGTATGAGGTCTCCCGTGTGGGCTTCCCCGGGTATGAAGCCCGTGTGGGCTTCCGCGCCCCTTATCAGGGGGACTTTCCGTATTTTTCATGGGAAAACTGAATGACCTTGATATAAGAATGAAGAATGGATTCCCTTGAATTTATATCTGAATAAACGTAAAATATGGGGAGACGGTTCACTTTTCTGCGACGACACACCAAGACTTTTCACCGACCACCCAGCTATTCGAACCCTCATGATGCCTTCACCACGTTTACCTATAGATACGCCAAATCATGAAAAGATCACCGTGCGTACCATCCTCATATCCCTGCTACTCTTGCCGTTCATCTACAAATGGCATATTGAGTGTGAAGCCCTTCGATACACCTTTCCAACATTGATGGCCCCGTTCTACAGCGTCGTGTTCACACTTCTGATCATTGCAGTGCTCAACATTGCTGTAAAAAAATACGCAGCGAAACACGCCTTGACCAGTGGCGAACTCATCAGCCTCTATGTGCTCATGTCAATAACACTGCTGTTCATGTCCTACGACATGTTCCTGCCACTCGTCTCAATCATCGTTCACGCCTTCTATTTCGGGACTCCCGAAAACGAATGGCGCGAGCTGTTTTGGCGTTATCTACCGGAGTGGTTAACAATCAATGATCCGCGTGTGCTTCGGGCATTCTATCTCGGCGATGCCCCGTTTTTTGAGACCCACTCTCTGAAGAAATGGATGACCCCGACGTTCTGGTGGTGCGCCTTCACTTTTGTGCTTATTTTCGTGATGCAGTGTATCAATGTCATCATCCGAAAACAGTGGACGGAGCAGGAACGGCTCGTGTATCCGATTGTTGAGCTTCCGTATCAACTCGCTTATAACACAAATCAATTCCTTCGGAGTCGGGCGATGTGGTGGGGGTTCGGTATCGCGTCGATCATCAGTCTTGCCAACGGACTTCACATCTTTTTTCCTGAAATCCCGGCTTTCCCAAACAAGCACATACCTCTCAATGCGCTGTTCACTGAAAAGCCGTGGACTGCCCTTCTCCGCGGCGGGAACGCAATTATTATCTATCCGTTTGCCGTTGGACTCGGTTTCCTAATGCCGCTTGATTTACTTATATCGTGCCTGCTTTTTTTCTTTCTTTATAAAGTACAATATTTCATCGCTATCCTCACCGGACTGGAAAACGTCCCCGGCTTTCCGTACCCGTACGAGCAGAACATCGGTGCCTATATCGGTATCTGTGCGGTTGCCCTCTGGAGCACACGACGGCAGATTTGGCGGGCATTGCGCACAGCATTCGGACGAAACCAAACAGCCGACGCAGAAGAACCGATGCGTTATCGAACCGCACTTTTGGGGATTGTATTCGGTGGAATATTCATCATCGGATTCGCGATGCGTGGTGGAATGGCACTGTGGATCGCGGTGCTATTTTTTGTCGCGCATTTTGCAACAATCGCGATCCCACTGACACGCATTCGAGCACAAATCGGTTTTCCGATTCACTCAACGACCTTTATCGGTCCGCACCATAGCCTTGTGAGTATACTCGGCACGCGACGCATCGGCGCACGGAATCTGACCTGGTTTGCCCTCTTTTTCTGGTTCAATCGAGACAATCGGAGCCACCCAATGCCGCATCAACTTGAAGCATTTAAGCTTGCCGAACGCGGCAACCTTGACGTAAAAGGTCTGTCCCGTCTGATGATTCTCTTGACAGTCATCGCGATGCCGCTGTGCATCTTCATGCTCGTAGATACATTTTTTGAACTCGGGGTTAATACCGGCAAAGTGGGTGGGCAGATTAACAGTTTCGGTGGACGGGCGTATCGCTTCCTTGAAGGTTGGCTCACTTCGCCACAAGATGCAAACAGCGGTCACATCGCTGCGATAATATTCGGTTTCTCTCTCACAACCTTGCTTTCAGCAGTGCGGAGTCGACTCTTCTGGTGGCCCATCCATCCGCTCGGCTATGGAGTATCGTTTCATCTGCACCTATTCTGGGCGGCGTTCGTGATCAGCGCGCTTGCCAAATGGAGTGTCTTAAAATATGGCGGGCTCGGTCTCTATCGGAAAGCCGTACCACTTTTCCTCGGACTCGCGTTGGGGGATTTTGTGATGGGAAGTTTCTGGAATATCTTAAGCATTCTCATTGATAGACCGACGTATGCGTTTTACTATTAAAAAGGTATTGCGAGCCTGAGAAAAATTGAGGAAACGCCCAAGCAAAAACACTCGCTTCTACACAGAGAAGTCCGGAATTGGAGTTCCCTCCTACAAGAATGGCAGTCAATATTGTCGGGAATCGGAGTTCCCTCCTACAGAAAAACTGAATACCCCTGGCTACATGAAAACCCCACTTCACTTTTTTTTTACAGTATGCTACGATTTTACCAATTGCGAAAACGCACAGTTGAGAAAGATTTTCGGGTCTACCGTCACACGCTTCCACCACAAGAAATTATGAAACGATTCGCTTGTGCCCTCCTTATTACTTTATTTATATCAGCCTCTGCGATCACAGAGCCAAGGCACCGATTTTTTGGTAGCAACCAGATCTCTGCTGTCACCGGCCTTCACCACCTCGCCAACGTTTCAGGCATTGAAGTCTCACGGAAGCACGTTGAAAACATCCTCATGCGGAGAGCCGAAGCAGATCGGGGCGTCAACATCCAAACACTTATTAACACTGCCAGGGAGATCGGACTTGAATTGCTGGAACAGCATCTCAACTATACACATCTACAACTCCTTGAAACACCAGCTATCGCTGTCTTCAAAAAAGCGTTTGATAACGAAAAACCAATAACCAACGCTACACCAGAACAGTTCATTGTTGTTGAAGAGGCGACCGAGAAATGGGTGCGTATCTTCGGCACCCCTCAAAACGCCACACACGGGGCAGGGACTGTCATCCCTCGCGACCGCTTCTTGGAACTTTGGACGGGGCAAACTCTAAAGCCACTGTATGTACTCCCTGCAGAAGCGCGACAACTGCTCGCACATATAATGACCGGCACAGAAACTTACAAAGCGAAACTCAAAAGCGGCGTAATTGAGTTCTCCATCACGCTGAGCCAAGCGACAGATAACCCCTTACCCACAGATGCGGTGACGTACATGGAAAACGGACGCCGATACGAAGAGACAGGATACTGGCACATCACCTACAAATTTGACGGAGAACGTCGCTTCTACGATGTCAAAGCGCGTCATAAGATGGAATTCCATGGACATTGGCTCGAAGGTTGGCAAGAAACCCATTATCAATATCGGATACTGCGCAGCATACTGCATGTCTGGGAAAAGGACGGGACGGAATGGAAAAAGTATCGACCACAGAAAGTGTCCGCACGCTTTCTTAAACCACACTTCAACCCACATTGGTGGAGCTGGCCCCTTTGGAATCTTAGACTCACAGATCTGTTTCGCTTCTTCAAACCCACGGATGTCCAACAGGTTAACATAGAAAACGCCGTTCATTACCTGCTCACCGGACACAGGAGTGGAGCCGCCGACAGTGATATTGAAATCTGGTTGGATCCACAAAAAGACTACCGTCCCACTCGCGTGCTAACGCACATCCGGAGTATATCAGGCGTAGCACCCAACGAGTCCTCTGGTGAACGACTCAAATCCATACCGCTTAAAACAGAATACACCCTTACCCGCTATACATACCAAATCGAGAGGTATGAACCAGATATTTGGTTTCCAAAAACTGTCACCAGAGAAGTATCATTTAGCACCACCGATGAGAATCAACAGCCGCTACCGATATTTAGAAAAACAGTCATGCAAGTACATCGCGCCGTATTTAATAGACCCATTGCAGAAGAAGATCTGGGCATAACTTCAGATAGATGAAAACCAATTGACTTCATCAAGGGTACATGCTAATCTATCTTGTGAAAATAACATCTTATATCTCTCGCAGGGCTATTCAGTTTTAAAAATTTAGCAGATTTTTTGGGATTTGAAGGTTCTTTTTCCATGCCCGGTGTCCCTTCCCAGTAACGGGTGGGAACCCTGGTTACAAACCGCTCCTACCGGGGCTGAACACCTAAAATCTGGCGAAAAAATGGAAAACTAAATGACCCTGATATCTCTTGGAAAGGTAAACTTAATGGAACAATGGATCACAGACCTTGTTAACGGGTTACCCAGCCTGGCCCTCTTTCTGATAATTGCGGTAACACTTTACACACTCGGCAAAGGTGCAGATTGGCTCGTCGATGAAGCCGTTATTCTCTCAACCCGTTGGGGCTTAGGAAAAGCGGTCATCGGTGCAACGATCGTGAGCATTGGCACCACAACCCCAGAGGCGGCAGTCTCTGTCCTATCAGCAATACAAGGAAAACCGGGGCTTGCACTCGGCAACGCCGTCGGTTCGATCATTTGCGACACGGGACTTATTCTCGGATTGGCATCCCTCATCGCGCCGCTACCCCTCAATCGCCAATTGGCTTCACGGTTGTCAAATGTACAAGTCGGTGCTGGTATCCTGCTCGTGCTTGGCTGTTTCCCGTGGACCTCCCCAGCGAAAGTCTTCACGCAAGGTGGCACTTTACCACAACTCGTCGGTGTCGTCTTCGTTATACTACTGGCACTCTATATCTATCAGTCCATCCGATGGGCAAGTGCCGCAGGCGCGACTGCTGACAATAGTGAAGAAGTGGAGGCAGAAGAAGCAAGTGGGTTCGGAACGCTTCTTAAACTCATCGGGTCAATTGCCATCATTGTCGTCTCCGCGCAGATTCTGATTCCGACCGTAAGCATCATGGCGGAGCGGATAGGCGTCCCGAAACACATCATCTCAGCGACACTCGTTGCGTTCGGGACATCACTCCCGGAACTGGTGACGGCAATAACGGCAGTCAGGCGCGGACATGGAGAATTAGCAGTCGGTAACATCATCGGCGCGGATATTCTCAACGTCCTCTTTGTTGCCGGTGTCTCAGCCTCTGCAACGCAAGGCGGTTTGCAGGCAGACGGTCAGTTCTTCCAGTTCCTGTTCCCAGCGATGGTGTTTATCCTGATTGTGTTCCGGTGCGGGATCTTCGTATCGGGCGATCAGTTGAAACGTCCGTTCGGGATCGTGCTGGTCGCTACATGGCTCCTGGTGACAATCCTCAGCTATGTCCTTTCGATTGAAATGCATTAATAGTTGTCGGTTCGGATTTTCTCCGAAAATCCTTTCAGTTATCGGTTATCAGTTAAGAGGGTATCTTTAAACGAAAACCCCTTAACCGACAACTGAGAACCATGAATCCAATGACTGAAAACCGAAAGCATTACGTAGCAATGTGCACCGATAACTGATAACCAAAAAGATTTGGAAACCTTCAACAGGAAACATCGTAATTCTTGACAAATTCGTAAAAGCGTGTCACAATACAACGCCAAACTTAGACCACTTTTCCATAACGCTCAAAAGGAGGCATCACAATGAGCAACGATCAATCACCGAAGAAAGAGGTCTACCGTTCCCAAACTTTTGCTGACTTCAAACCGGAACTCTCCGCACCCGGTGCCACACCGGAAAGACTGGCGCATTTAAGGGAACACGGTTTCGTGATCATCAACGACTTTGTTGACAATCCGTGGATTCCCACTCTCCGAGAGGCAGGCAGACGGGTTACGCAAGCGTGTGCACCTGAAAACGGCTATGACGTTATCGACTGCTCAAAGGGATACGTTCACCGTGCAGGCGAGAACGAACCTTGGGCAATTCGTGGCATACTCCATCCTGCATTTAAAGAACCCGTCTTCGCTGAATTTTACGGGTCGCCAGATTTTACAGGCTTCGTCAAAAAGTGGTGTGACGTTGACCCTGAAGACCTTGTTATGACGAACATACTCCTCTGGTGCAATCCCCGTAAAAAAGAGAACAGACTCGGATGGCACCGAGACACGACATGGTGGGGTACGGGAGAGAGTTACTTCTCACAAGAAAGTCGCCAAGAAGGCACCGAAGCCTATTCCGAGGCGGTCGAACGGATCCGATGGGAAGAAATCCAAGAAGAAAACGAGAAACGCATTACCGAACGCAACAGCGTCGGGATGTTCTTGGCACTTGCGGACGACGAATGCCATGAACTCGTTCAAGGTAGCCACAGTCGATGGCGAACGCCACTTGAACACGACGTGCTGCTCCCACAATCTATGAAGGACAAGGGTGTCCCGTATACACCGAGTTGGAATGGCGAAGATCCGCTCCCCGGACAGGTTGCAATTCGGCTCAAGGCAGGTGAGGCACTCATCCGCAACGGCACGACCATCCATACCGGACACACCGTCCCGGAACGTGAACGCAACACCTTGTCGATCGGTTGGTCGAAATGGAGCGGTCCTTCCGACGAGGAACCGAAGGTCGTCGATGCGCGATTCGCATGGCAACTCGACCCTGCAGTCCGCGAGGCACTTCCACACGCATGGATGAAAACAGCCTGGGATCGCTGGGCGGCAAACCACAAACTCGGCGATAGACTTGAAGACCGCTACGCCGGTTTTGACATCCAACGCATCAAAGCAGGTGAAGTCGTCGGATGGCGAACCGAGCTGGAACGTCAAGCCGCCGCTGCAGGCGAAGCGTGGGAACAATACCAAACCGTATCCTAACGAGAAAAAATATAGAGGCGGACCTTTTGCGGATCCGCCTCTTTTTGTTTTTTAACGTAAATCCTACACAGATGCCGCCCCGCTGGGGCTTGTGTTTTCGCTCATACGCATTTCTACACAAATGTTGCCCCGCTGGGGCAAAGATATATAGGTAAAACGGTTAGAAATCAATCTCATCTGCCGAGATAGAGGCGAGGTTTCAAATCCCGCCAGCAAGGTAGATGTGACGCAATGGATTCTGATAGATAAATCCGATTGCTGACTGCTGATAACCGATAACTATTAAGCCGGTGGTGCAATCAGACGCACAAACGACTGAGACACCTCGTCCAATTCCTCACGAACCGCAGGATCGAGTTCCCAACCGACACCGCCAAGTGTATCGTCAAGCTGCTCAATCGTGTCGCTACCACTGATTGCGACGGTGACCTCTGGATGCGATAACACCCACGCCACAGCGAGTTGTGCTGGCGTTTTGCCCAACTCCGCGGCGAGTCGTTTGAGGGTTACAATCACCTTTCCTGTCTCACCACTCATCCGTTGCTCAAATTCATCCCGTAAGCGTGTCCCCCACAAGGTACCAGCCGGCGGCGGTTCACCCGGTGCGTAAACACCGCTCAACAGACCGACTGCCAACGGACTATAACACATAACGCCTAACCCTTCTTCACGGACCAAACCGAACAACTCGGTTTCCATATCCCGATTTAGCAAGTTATACATGTTCTGAAGACACATATAGGGCGTTGCATTAATCCGATCGGCGATCCAGAGCGCCTTACACGCCTGCCACGCCTGATGATTACAACAGCCGATATAGCGGACTTTGCCTGAACGCACGAGATCGTCCATTGCGCGGACCGTCTCCTCCTGCGGGGTCGATTCATCTGGGGCGTGGATGAGGTAGACATCGATATGGTCGGTGTTCAGACGCGATAGGGACCGTTCCACCTCTCGCATAATATGGTATCTCGACAATCCTTGATCGTTTGGACCCGGACCGATCTGACTGAAAACCTTCGATGTAATCACTACGTCATCGCGTTTTCCCTGAATCGCTTTACCGAGAACCTCCTCAGAACGACCGATGTTGGCGCGATCGTCCATCAGTCCATAAATGTTGGCACAATCGATGAAATTGATACCGGAATCAATGGCGTGTTCAACGAGTCTTTGTGCCGCATTCGCATCGCCTTGTCCTCTGAGTCCTAAGCCCAACGCGAGTGGACTTACTTTAACTCCTGCTTTTCCAAAATTAACATATTCCATAGACAAATTTCCTTTTCTACAACTACTTTAACAAAGCGAACAGAGCAATTATGGTAGAGACAATTGCTGTCCCAACTGCTATACGGCTCACCAAAGTCGCACCAATCTCTGCCCTTCCCTCCAACTTTCCTCGGATCCAACTGACGCCTTGTTCCAAAAGGCCCAAACGGGTTTCCAGCGAGTCAAATTTTTTCTCAAATTTTTGATCCAAGGCATCAAATTTCTGCTCAAACTTCTGATCGAGCCGCTCAGACCTCTGATCGAGCCGTTCACATCTCTGCTCCAGCCGTTCAAGGGCGGACAATACACGTTCTCGAAAATCTTGATCTGACATGAGAAACCCGTTTTTTTATTTATATAAGGTTTCATTATTTTGAGGCATTTTGTAGCATAGACTGTTCGTCCACGTGCTAAGAGGCACAATCTAAATGAAAATTAATTTATTAATTCGGTAATATTCAGGTAGGCACAAGGTCTACCCCTACAAGGTCTTTTTTGGAATAGCATTACCGAAATATTTTATTAAAACTCATACAGATACTGCTACAAGTGTAGCACAATTTGCATTCAGAGATCAATACGAATTCTCTAAACCGCCGTATTTTTTTTGGGGTGTGTAAATATTTTGTCAAAGTTGTAGATGTCACCCCTACGGGGTTCGCTGATGCGGATCTCACTACGTTCTACAGAGATTGCCTCGCAGTGAGAGCCCTACGGGGTTGAAGCGGAAACAGGTCAAAAATCGGCGTATACCCCCCGTCCTAGAAGGACATAAGATGCCTTCGGACGTTGAATCCCAAAAACTTTACACACCCTGAAGAAACTGTAGGAAAAGACGCGTCAAAGATACGAACCGAACCGAACTTTTTTCATCAAATGGGTGACTGCCCCGTTTTTTTCCCGAAGGCATCCACGACCCGTTGTATATCTTCCGGCATCTCCGCTGAAAAAGTTAAGTGTTCCCCCGTTGCTGGATGTTTAAATCCGAGTAAGTGGGCATGCAACGCTTGACGCTTCAGTTGCGAGAGCATCTGTTTCAACGCCGGCGTGTCGGCGTCGTTCAAAGCCCGTTGCTCACCCCCATAAACGGCATCCCCGACCACTGGATGCCCAATACCTTGCAGATGCACGCGAATCTGATGGAGTCTCCCGGTTTCCAACGTCAGTTGAACACGCGCGAATTGCGGATACCTCTCTATGACTTCATAGTGCGTAACAGCATGCCGTCCGCCTGTTTCAACCGTCGTCATGCGTCGTCGATCCCGTCGGCTCCTTGCAATTCGGGCATTAATCGTCCCGGCAGTTTCCGCGGGCGCGCCACACACCACAGCGACGTATTGGCGCGTGATGCTATGCCGTTCAAATTGGACGGAGAGTCCCCGATGCACCACATCCGTTTTCGCAACAACGAGCACGCCTGAGGTCCCTTTGTCCAACCTGTGGACAATCCCCGGTCGCTCCACACCTCCGATCCCCGAAAGGTCTGTGCAATGCGCCAGCAAGGCATTCACAAGCGTGCCAACGTTCACCCCATTTGCAGGATGGACGAGCATTCCGGCGGGTTTATTTAAAACGACTAAGTGGCTATCTTCGTGAAGAATGTCGAGCGGAATTCGCTCAGGTTGTGCAGTGTCCAAAGGACGCGGCGGAGGAACCGTCAAGCATACCTGATCACCCGCTTTCAGTGCCTGACTTGGTTGTTTCGCAACCTTGTCATTGACGGTGACACGACCCTCGCGAATCAACCGTTGGAGATGGGTTCGAGATACGCCTTCCGTTGCGTTGATCAGAAAGCGGTCGAGACGTGTTCCGCGCTGATTTTCTTGGATGTCATAGACTTGGGTTTCGTTTTTCATCTGATGTCTCGGATTTCAACTCATGTTTTGTATAGGATACCACATCAGCACTCAAAAGACAAATTCTTAACCCTGAAGGATTTAATTTCCTAAATCGCATTTCACAATTGATTTGACACTTAATACAAGAATGTGATACCCTTTATTTATCAGACTTCCATACCCTATAACAGGGTGACACAATGCGAAATATCAAACTCGTGCTTGAATACGACGGCACGAATTATCATGGCTGGCAGACGCAACCGAATTTGCCGACAATCCAAGATACCATCGAGGAAAGCTTGGCAAAACTTACCAAAACCCCGATACGGATCATCGGGGCAGGGAGGACCGATACCGGCGTCCACGCAGAGGGGCAGGTCGCTAACTTCCATACGGATTCAGAGATACCCGTCGTCGCATTTCAGAAAGGACTCAACGCTCTTCTGCCTCGGGACATCGTCGTCTGTTCCGCAAGAGAGGTATCCCCTGAGTTTCATGCCCGTTTTTCTGCGATACGTCGGCGGTACCGGTACACGATTTTGAATCGGGAATATCCGAGCGCACTTCTACGACAAACCAGTTACTGCTTCCCAACAGAGATCGACATCCCGCGATTAAATGATCTCTGCCAAACGCTGGTTGGCACACACGATTTCTCCTCCTTCCAAAAGGTAGGGAGCGACCGGATCAACCCCGTTTGTGAAATTTACGAGGCACACTGGTGGAAAAAAGAACCGTACGTCTATTTCGAGATTGAAGCGGATGCGTTTCTGCGAGGTATGGTTCGCGCCATCACCGGCACACTTTTGGCTATTAACAGCAAGTTTTGGAAACCTACAAGCTGCACCAAAAATACGAAATGCCGAGATGCCGACACGCAGCTCCGCCGTATTTTAGATGCCAAAGACCGAGCCGCGGCAGGAATGTCAGTTCCCGCACACGGATTATCCCTCATTGAAGTCAGATATAACAAAGGAAAAATTAAAAGATGAACTACAGCCAAGTCTTGAATGAATTGGAAACCTTAGTTAACGACACCTTCGCACTTTGGGAACACAATCGCGTCGGTTTTCAGTGGCGACACTATACATGGAACCACACCATGCGTGTGCGAGCGATGAGCATGGAACTCGGTAAACGGGAAGGTGGGGATGTGAAGTTGCTTGAAGTCGCTGGCACCTTGCACGACATCACCAAACGATACGACGGTGTTATCTTGACTGACGACAATGGACAACGTATCCTCGACCACAACGGATTCTGGCTAAATGAGACGCTCACCCCGGCTGGTCAGAATATCATTACGGAACTTTACGACAAGCACAACCTCCAGGGCACGGTCCATCACGAATCCGGGGCAGTCATCACTGAGAATATCTTGGCGATGTATGATTTTGATCCAGATTTCGTCCAAGCCGCGACAGCCGTTGTTCTGGCGCACCTCAAACCGATGAACCTCACCGCCGAGGACTTTAAACTGCTCTACAACAGGATCGAAAACCAGATTCTCTACGATGCCGACACAATGGACCCGAACGTCGGTTATACCGCTTTCTTCCGAAACATTCACATCCACTCCCATTTCGCGCTACAACGCGGCAATTTCGACCTTGAAGACTACGTCCGCAACCTCCCACGTTGGATTAATTCTAAGCAGGAATTCGTCGACAAGCTCCTGACAGAGTCCTCTCGCGAAGTTGCCCAAGCCCGACAGGATAGGAATCAACATCTTTTCTTGGAAATGGTAGATGAATTAGACGATATGGAGACAAACCGTAAATACGGATTGCTGGGTGTGATTGAGTACTTCGTCGGTGAAAGTGAGGATCCCCACTTCCTGAACCAACTCGACCATCTAACAAACGAGTGGCTCCCGCAGCGGAGACAATGGTTGGCTGAAGAGGAGAAGGACGCCTCGGCACGCGACCGTGCACAAGCCGCAATCGATCGGGTTGACGATTTTCTGACCCTCATGACCCGCGAAAGTAACGGCGAAATTTAAAGCGAGAAGTTGCTTTAACAGTAAAGTTCAGAATTAATTGGACACTCCGCACATAGATGTCACCCCTACGGGGTTCAAGACAAAGGACGGCACATTTTTCTACATAGATGTCGCCCCTACGAGGCTTTACAGGAGGAAGAAATTAAAAAATGAATACTGCAACAACGAGCGAACATAGTGACATGATCCAAATCCCGTATCCGCTCAATCTCTATCGATTTGACACGGCTGCCGAGGGGATTTCTGGTGGGTTTCCAGCCGTAACCGAGGCAGACATCGAATACTTTCATCGAAACGGTTATCTCGTCATCAACGATGCCTTCAATCCTACCGAAGTCGAGGACGCACTGGCAGGCATGCTCCATCTCATGGACGGAAAGTGTCCCGATTTTCGGGCGATTCAATTTGAACCGAAACTCGTCAAACGGAAAAACGAATTGGAAGGGCAGGAACGCCGCGACGCCATCAGGAAAATTTTCAATTTCGTAGACTATGAACCGCGCTTAAACGCAATGGCAGCCCATTCAGGGCTTCTCGGTGTTCTCGAACAAATGATGGGGGATACGCCTGAGCTGTTCCAAGACATGGCACTCGTTAAACCGCCGCGTCACGGATCGGAAAAGCCGTGGCATCAGGATTGTGCCTATTTTAACCTACCAGAGGGAACAACGGTTGTCGGCGTATGGGTCGCCTTAGACGAAGCCACACCTGAAAACGGATGCTTGCACGTCATACCGGGCTCGAATAACGAAGGACCGATGATCCATTTCAAACGGCGGGATTGGCAGATATGTGATACGGATGTACCCGTAGGACGAGATACGATGGTCCCACTTAAGCCGGGCGGTTGTCTCTTCTGGCACGGATTGACGCATCATGGCAGCCCTGTCAATCAATCAGAACAACGGCGGCGCGCACTGCAGTTCCATTACACACCTGCGAGTGCTGGAGAGATTACGACACAGGAACGGATGGAGGTCTACGGCAGTGAAGGGAAGGATGTAGATTGTTGATAATGGCAGTCAGGTCGGTTTTTCTACGACAAATCGACCTGACTGCTATTATGCTACTTGTTCTCTTCTGGGAACGGGGCACGGATATCGTAACGTCCCTCAACAAATACGGGTAACTTTCCACCTTCAACCAGAAGGTCAAGCGGGTTGGGGCGCGTTTTTAGGGGGAATGTAACCACGTCTTGGAGGCGCAACGACTCATAAATCGCCATCAAGATCTCTATCGTGCAAAGTCCATGTTTACCGGCATTGCGGTGTTCATCAACACTGCCTTCAATCCAGTCTAACATCTCGTCAAATTGATTCGGTTCACCTTGGCGGGGCTCAATCACCTGCCAGCCTGCGGCTTTGCTGTTGAGCAATTCAATCGCGCCGTTTTCACCGCGACGGAGTTGTCCATCGTCTCCGTAGACGACATCGCCTCGGAGGACGGGTTCCGGTAAATCGCTTTCGTAGATGCCACGGATACCGTTTTCAAAGCAGATTTCCGCCATACACAAGTCTTCAGTTCTTACACGTCGTTCCCAGCGATCGGTTTTGCGTGCCACCTGACCGATAAGCCACAACGGATCCGGATCCCCGAGGATGTAACGCATTTCGTCGATTTCGTGCGTACCCCGGTTCAACAACCCGTGTCCATCGCGACGGAGCATCGCCTGCGGTTGACCGATTGCGCCTTCTTGGATGAGGCGACGCGCTTCGCAATTTTGAGGACTGAAACGCCGTTGGTGTCCAACGACTAACTTCACATCATTTTTCTCACAAGCATCCATCATGTCCTGTGCATCGCCAACCGAAGCCGCCATCGGTTTTTCGGTAATCACACCGAGTACACCGCTCTCCGCCGCGGCGATCGTTGGTTCCGCACGGACGCTCTGCCACGTTGTGATACTGACGATGTCCAGGTCCTCTTTCTCACACATTTCACCGAAATCGGTATAGTGCGTTGGGAGTCCATGCTCGTCTGCGAATTTCGCAGCGGACTCTGCGCTAATGTCTGAAGCCGTAACAACTTCGGCACGACCGGTACTCGCCCAATTACCTGCATGGGAACGCCCCATGCCACCGCACCCAATAATTCCAATACGATATGTCTTGTCTGCCATCTGTTTTACCTCATCCTCATCCTCAAATTTAGGTTGTGAACAAGACTTACACTGCGCGTTTAAGATATGGTTTTGATCGAACTCCTTAAACACGCCACTTCTCAGAGAAATTTCAATCAGAAACCGAGTCTCAAAAGGATTGATATAAGTCCCACTGACCTCACATTCTATCAAAAATGGGTTGTCAAAGCAAGCGAATTCCAGAAAAAATAGATAACATGTGTCCTTTTTAACACATTTCTCGAATCCGAAAAACCATATAAAGCCATATACCCTCTATAGCCTCTAACACGTAACCGATCGGTCTCAATGACGCGATAAGGTTAATGCAACCCTTACAATCCTTGAATACCCAAAAACCATATAAAGCCATATATTGTCTATAGTTTGTAACAAGTAACCGATTGGCATCGTTTATGCAGGTAGGGTTAACACAACCCATTACATTTGGTAAAAAAAATCGTAAGGAGAAGGAAATGGAAAAGTTAATCGTCAAAGGTGGCACCCGACTTCAAGGAACGATTCCAGTCAGCGGCTGCAAAAACGCAGTTCTACCCATCGCTGTCGCTGCTGCGATCCTCGGCGACGGGGTCAGCGTGCTCCACAACGTACCAAATCTAACAGACGTAAAAACCCTCAGTGCTGTGTTGGAAGGGCTTGGTGCTACAACAAAAATAAAAAAATCCTCACTCTATATTGAACCCATAAATCACTTACAATACGAAGCCCCTTACGAACTTGTGCGAAAAATGCGCGCATCTATCTATGTCCTCGGTCCACTCGTGGCGAAATTAGGGAAGGCAAAAGTCTCATTCCCCGGCGGATGCGCTATTGGACCCCGACCCATCGACTTGCATATCCGAGGCTTGGAGCACTTAGGCGCAGATGTCACAGTGGAAAGCGGATACATCTACGCGCAAGCAGAACGCCTCTCCGGTACAGAGATGTACCTCATGGGACAGCACGGACCCAGCGTCGGTGCAACTGCGAATGTTATGATGGCTGCCACTTTGGCTGAAGGCACCACGGTTATCCGTGGAGCGGCATGTGAACCGCATATCACCGATCTCGCCCATTTCCTGAACGCCATGGGAGCCGATATAGAAGGGATCGGGACTTCTGTCCTGACGATTCACGGCGTCAAGCAGCTGCGCGGCACCGAACACACCGTTATATCTGACGATATTGAGGCTGGCACCTTCATGGTCGCAGGTGCTATCACCAGAGGCGATGTCTACGTCGAAGGCATCACACCGCAACAAATTCCCGCCATCTCAGAAAAACTCACGGAAGCCGGTGTCGAATTAGATTGGGATGACAAGGGGGTTCGTGTTACAACACCTCGCGAGATTAGAGGCATTGATGTCACAACCGCACCGTTCCCCGGCTTTCCGACGGATATGCAGGCACAAATTATGGGATTGCTCAGCCTCGCATCCGGGACCAGCGTCATCACGGAAAATGTACACACAGATCGCTACATCCACGCAGCGGAATTGAACCGAATGGGCGCCGACATCATGCTCGACGGCAGCAAGGCAGTGATTAATGGTGTCTCCGAACTCAGTGGTGCCCCAGTGATGGCTTCCGATCTACGTGCTGGTGCGGTCCTTGTTGCCGCTGGAATGGCAGCAGCCGGTGAAACCGTCGTATCACGGATCTACCACATTGATCGTGGGTATGAATCTATCGAGGAAAAACTTAACAACGTCGGCGCGAATATTACAAGAGTCAGAGACAGCGGCGAAGAAGTTTAACGATTTTCGCCGCGAACGCAGAGGAAGGATTTTTCAAGGATGTTACAAATTGTCGAGACAGGGACCCGGGGGGCTGAGGATTTTCTCTCAAAGTTGATGGCACGGGGTAAGTTAACAGACGAAGGTATCTTAAAGACAGTCCGACGCATTTTGAATGATGTGCAAGCGGAAGGGGATAAGGCGGTTGTCCGATATACACGCAAACTCGACGCGCCTCGTATCTCAGCGAAGGAACTCAAGGTATCACGAGAGGAATTTGGGGAAGCGTATCTGGAAGTCCCCTCTGATTTTATAGACGCAATCACACACGCCAGAACAAACATCGAAAAATTCCACCAGAAACAGTTACGAAGTTCATGGATGTCCACAGAACCCAACGGTGTCCTGCTCGGGCATCTGATCCGTCCGCTAAAGCGCGTCGGCGTCCATGTTCCAGCGATCAGCCAACTTCTTGTCTCTTCACTGCTGATGAACGTCATCCCCGCTACCGTTGCCGGTGTTGAAGAAATCGCCGTCTGTATCCCGCCAATGCGAAATCGGGAGATTAACCCGTATATGCTGGTCGCCGCCGCGGAATGTGGTATCCAAGAAATTTACAAATGTGGTGGTGCACAAGCCGTCGCCGCGATGGCTTACGGCACTCAGACCATCCCATCTGTGGATAAAATTGTCGGACCGGGGAACCTCTATGTCCAATTTGCCAAGAAAGAGGTGTATGGACATGTGGATATAGACAAATTAGCGGGTCCCAGCGAAATCCTTGTCATTGCCGACAGCACAGCCGACCCAGATTTCGTCGCTGCAGATCTCATCTCACAAGCAGAACACAAGGCTGATTCCGCCGCAATCCTGATCACCCCTTCGCTTGGGTTCGCCGAACAGGTCAAATCCGCGATCGAGGTTCAGGGTGAATCCTTACCTCGCCGCGACGAACTTACACAGGCATTCGCAAACTTCGGTGCGGCGTTTATCACCACAAACCTATCGGAGGCGTTCACCCTCGCCAACGAAATCGCACCCGAACACCTTGAACTTCACATCGAAAATCCGTTCGATCGGCTCGGAGACGTGCATAACGCAGGGGCTATCCTCATAGGCCCCTATTCGCCAGAAGCCGTTGGAGATTACATTGCAGGACCGAACCATGTGCTGCCTACAGGGACCGCCGCACGCTACGCCTCGCCACTCTGCGTTGACGATTTCTTAAAGAAATCAAGTCTCATCTCATACACCAAGGCGGCTTTAGAGGAAGTCACACCTGCAGTTGTGAAACTGGCTGAGGTTGAAGGACTCGAAGGGCACGCCGCCGCTATGAAAATCCGATTTGAAGAGGACTAAGCCTACCCTGTTCCAATAGGAGACCTACCAGATGTTTCTCATTCCGCTGAGTCTGCTGTTCCACCTTTCTGATCCCGATATATCTCATGAGAGACCTGCTCTATCCCCCGTCGCGACGTTTTCGATTGTTGGATATGACGCAGAAACCGGTGCGCTTGGGATCGCTGTGCAATCCAAATTTTTCGCCGTTGGCTCGGTTGTTCCGTGGGCAGAGGCAGGTGTGGGTGCGATTGCGACCCAATCTTGGGCAAATACGACCTTCGGACCGAACGGTTTAAAACTGCTCAAAAGTGGACTTCCCGCTGAACAGACGTTGGAACGTCTCGTCGCCGACGATCCGGGACGTGCGACGCGACAGGTAGGCATCGTGGATGCGAAGGGCAACGTCGCTCACTATACTGGCGATGAATGTAACGAATGGGCAGGTGCCGTCTCCGGTAAGCATTACACGGCGCAAGGCAATATCCTCGCTGGCGAAGAAGTCGTCAAAGCGATGGGCAAAGCGTTCGAGGAAACAGAGGGCGAACTGGCGGATAAATTAATGGCGGCACTTTTCGCAGGGCAAGCGGCAGGAGGCGACATACGCGGACAACAGTCAGCGGCGCTGCTCGTCGTTCAAGAAGGTAGTGGCTACGGTGGGTTCAATGATCGGTACATCGATCTACGGGTGGACGACGCCGAGAAGCCGATCGAAGAACTTCAACGGTTATTGGAAATTCATAAGCAATTGGTGCCCCGGTAGTTGGTGGCAGGCAGGGAAACCCTAGGGGAAATCCGCAGAAATACCCAAGCAAAAACCCCAAACAAAAACCCCCTACGGGAAAATCCGACCATTCAAGGAATCTTCGCTGACTGCTGAAGACTGATTCCTGATGGCTATTCCATCGATTCATCCAATATAAGTATCGGACGTTTAAAACGCGAACGAATCCCGTTTGCAGTGGCTAAGATGGCAGGCGAACGTATAATCCGACGTTCCAACCCCCGCTTTCCGGGCATATCACTGATGATAATCCCTATCAGTATCGTCAAAAGCCCTTGTCCGGGTAAGGGTATCTGGATAATTCCCACAATCACAAGAACTACCGCGAGTAGATTTTTTAGCAACTTGAGACTTATTCGCAAAATGGGTTGTCTGATGCGACTTGACCGTTTCGTAGGCGTAAAATAGTCAGAAGGTAAGTAAGCAATAACCAGCGTGCAAAAGAGGATACTCACGACAAAACTCGCCACGGAAACGGAAATTAACACCGTCCCATGCGCTTTTAGCCATTCAAAAAGAAAGTAAGAATAAGCTTTTAACGGGTCAATAAACGACAAGGAAATCATCTCCTAACCACAATTCATCGGCGCGAAACAGCACCACCATCAATAGTCATAATATCACCACTAATATAGGCGGCTTCATCAGAAGCGAGAAACAACACTGCACCGATATAGTCCCACACCGTCGCTCCCCGTTCAAGCGGCGGTGCATCCGGTGCAGCAGACGGTAAATCAGGGAGGGTATCATCCTCAGGAAGATTCCGTGAAGCATTCATACCGGTGGGCGCGCCCCCTCCTGGTGCGACAGCATTCACGGTGATACCGTGTGGACGCAGTTCGAGTGCGAGACTCCGCGTGAGCCTATTCAGGGCGGCTTTACTCACACAATAACTCAGCACACCGACGTGAGATTCCTCGGCAAAAATAGAGGAGTTGTTAATGATACGTCCTCGTATACCTTGAGCAATCATCACTTGAGCGACCGCTTGTGCACATAACAGGCATCCCTTCACATTTACAGCCATGACCTTGTCAAACAGTTCCGGTGTCACTTCGAGCAACGGCTGTCGACCGAGAATTCCAGCATTATTGAAGAGAATATCGATCCGCTGAAATGTATCCACTGCGACCGTTACGGCTTCCTGAACTTCTGCAGGCACAGTGACATCTAATGGCACAGCGATAGCTTTTCCACCCGCAGCGCGGACTTCAGCGGCAACAGCATCTGCGCTTCTACCCCCCGCAACGACGACAGACGCGCCTTCACGCGCGAACGCCAAACACGCCGCTCTCCCAATCCCTAACGGTCCACCGCCACCAGTTACAAATGCGACCTTGTCCTCAAAACGCATCCAATTCTCCCCTTTCACAGAATTCCTGTTCTTCGTCCCTTTGTCCTCTAATATTTTATCATACGTTCATTTTTTATGCAACGTTTCAAGCGATTTACAGCAGAAAGTTGCGGTCATCTCAACGCACTATAAATTTCTCTTGACAAATATTTTAAAAAAATACTATTATAGTTAGTGAGGTAGTAGAAAACGTTGAAATTCAGGCATAATTTCACGTTTCATGAAGGAAAAAAGGAACTTCATAGTGGAACACACCCCAAAATCGATTCGCTGGTGGCCCCTCTGGGTTGTCATCATTTTAGCCATTTTAGGCATGCTGGTGACATGGATCTCGGATGCGGGTCATCGTCAAGACAAGATCCTTTTAACCACCATGATTGTCATTGGCACAATCATTTTGGGCATATTATGGCTGTTATTCTTCTCAGAAATGAGATGGAGGTACAGGTTACTTGCCCTTTCGATGATCGTTTTGGGTGTCCTCCTCAGCACGAATCTTCTCCAATTCAAAGGCTTCAGCGGCGACCTCGTTCCGATATTTGAATGGCGTTGGCAAGAGGATCAAACTCCCTTTCAACTCTATTCTGCAAACCCGTCGGTCCCTCAAATGTCCATAACGGACTACCCACAATTCCTCGGACAGCATCGAAATGGCGTCATATCCACCACGAAATTGGACCTTGATTGGGGCACATCCCCACCGAAGTTAGTCTGGCGGCGACCTGTCGGTGCAGGTTGGTCAGGATTCGCAATTGTTGGTAACTCAGCAATTACGCAAGAACAGGAAAACGACTGGGAAAAAGTGGTCTGTTATGACCTACATACCGGTGATGTAAAGTGGAGCCACCAAGATAGCGCGAGATACAACACACCTCTCGCTGGACTCGGACCGCGAGCCACACCAACGATAGCAGGCAACAGAGTTTATACCGTCGGTTCAACAGGGATTCTCAATTGTCTCGACTTTGAAACCGGAGCGCAACTCTGGACAACCAATATCTTTGAAGACCACAAGGCAGAGCCACCACCTTGGGGCGTGAGTATTTCACCACTCGTTTTCGGTGAAATGGTTGTTGTCAGTGCCAGTGGTGCGGTTGCCTATCACAGAGAGACGGGCGCAATCGCTTGGATAGGATACAGGACTCCGAGTGGTTATAGCTCACCCTTCCTGACAACCCTTGCGGGTGTGGAGCAAATCGTGCTTTTTAACCAAGGGCTCATCACTGCACATGAACCGTTGAGCGGTGAACTCTTATGGATGCAGCCCTGGCCGACGCCCTCAGTTGAATGTGTATCGCAACCGGTACCCTTAGCTGATGATAAACTTCTCGTCTCAAGCGGTTACGGTGTCGGTGCTAAACTGTTCCAAATCTCTCGTAACCCGATGGGCGAATTCAACGTTTCTACTATATGGGAGACTATCTATCTAAAAGCCAAATTTACGAATATCATTTATTACAACAACTATCTATATGGCCTGGACGATGGAATTTTTGCCTGTGTAAACCCAGTCGATGGCACCCGTCAGTGGAAACGCGGTAGATATGGACATGGACAGACGCTCCTGATTTCCGATGTTCTCCTCGTCTTGACCGAATCCGGTGAAGTTGTCCTCGTAGATCCAAACCCGGACACCCATATAGAACACGCACGTTTCACAGCAGTAAAGGGTATAGCTTGGAACACACCTGCACTTGCCGGTGATTACCTTCTCGTCCGCAGCGATCGAGAGGCGGCGTGTTATCAGTTGCCAACTCTTCATACGGATATTAATTTCAACACTGAATGATTCACGACGCAGACGTATACGTGTACTTATAAATAACATTCCCTTGAAAAGAATGAGAAGGGAATAGGTGGCAGGATGTTTAGAGATATACAAAAGTTATACCGACTCGTAATCTGTTGCAGTATTGCACTCTTATTTTCAATTTGTAGTGCGTCAGCGGCAAAATATTGGAGCATCCCAAGTAAACTCCGAGCAACGATTGATTCGCCTCTGGAAGCAAGCTTCGAGATCTATATCAAAAACCGGCGGGCTCGGCGAGTCCTATCAACAACAGATCGAACGAGTTTCGTCGTCTACGACATCTCAAAAAATAAGAAACTGGTGTCAATCAATGAAAATCGGCAGATGATGGCAGCCTCCCTGATTAAGAACTTCGTTATGCTCGCCTATTTTCATGAAGTTAAATACGGCAGGCAAGCGCACACTGCTATAAATAGGGGACACTTGACAGCAATGATCCAGCGGAGTTCAAATCCATCCACCAACTATTTTATTCGGTTACTTGGTGGGCCGGCACGGGTCACTCACATCCTGAAAACGAATTATCCGTATTTTAAGCAAACCCGGATTGTTGAATATATCCCACGCGGTGGACGGACTTACAAAAATATGACTTCTGCGCGTGATCTTGGCACGTTCTTTCTGCACCTGTGGCAAGGAAAACTCCCCTATTCTGAAAAGATGAAGTGGTACTTCAAACTCAAAAATGGAGACTATATCTTTAAGAAAACCTATATCCCATCATCAGTGAAGGTCTACAACAAAACAGGGACTGTTTATGGATTGGTAGGAGATGGCGGTATATTAGTTTTCCCAGATCCGCGAGGCCAACTGAGACCTTATGTTTTTATTGGATTGATGGAGGACAGGACCAAAACGAACCGAAAAAATCGCTGGCAGTCCTTTACGACTTGGAGAAATCATCGCACCTATATCTTGCGGCGGCTCTCAGAACGCGCCTACAAGTATATCTATGAAAACCACTACGGTGGTAGACTCGCCCGCCGTTAATGGCTGCAAGGAATCCTCATGCGCCGCATTGTTGACATCGGTAGACGTATTGAACTCATACCCATCGATCCACACTTCCACGATATTACTATTGGACTCTACCGCCAGTACGTTGCCGATACAACGACTGGAACGGGTTTCCCTGCCTTCCTCGTTCATACCTATAGCCAGATGACAGGCGCTACCGAGAGAATTGCGGAAATCGCACAAGCCATGCAAATCCTCGGTGGTATGCTAAAAACCCCCGAAGGTCTGCTCTATTTCCCTTGTAAAGATGCCCACGAAGCCGCATGTCGCCGTGTTTTCTTGGAGGCATGTAAACTCGCATCAGGCACCCAGGCTGACCCGCGCCCTTTAAGCATACTGGATAAGAAATCCCGACTTACCATCACCGTCGATTCAAGAGGGAACGGTGTCTACCAAGTGCGTGCGAATGGTGAAGGTAGAGGCGCGGCACGACGGGTCTCAGCGATTGCTGGCGGCTTGATGAAATTGGGCGAAATGGAGCGCGTCGAAACCGAGAACAACGATACCGTCCGTTTTACCTGTGGGCACTCCCATGACGCACTTATCGGACTCCTGTTGATCCGCGCGCCGAACGTCAGGGTCGTCTTGCGAGAAGAAGAGATGGGTGCCTCACGCGGTGTCTTATCCGCCCCCAGTCAACAGACCTAAAAACCCCAAAAAAGGGTTTTTCAAGTCCTTTCTTACCCTAAACCGAACCCAATACGTCTATTCCTTCAGAAAAGAATGCCGGTATTCACCGGACTGTTTCTTCGCGCCTGCAAGTGTATCACACACATTGCGGGCTATTTTTGTTGGGGCATCGGATTTTGATCGGCACGTGTTGTCCTGTTATCCTGCATTCACAATACGTCTGGTGCGGTGATCCCATTGACAAATGTAACTTCGACTGCTGGGTAGGAATTGGTAGGTCCTCAATCATAAATTGCTCTTTGATATTTTTTTGACCTGATGTAACCTTTTGCGTAAAAATTGTATCTTATATATTGTTATAATGTAATTGTGTGAACCGTATGGCATTGCACAACGTCCGAGCCTCAGTGCCGACGTGGACGTTTCAGTGGCGGTCAACACGGTCAAATCTGTTTATGAGGGAGAACTCCGTGGAAAGAGAAGACGATGTCCAGTTGATTCATGCCGTTTTGTCAGGCGACGACACAGCGTTCAACATTTTAGTTGAAAAATACGAAAAAAGTGTTCACGCCCTTGCGTGGCAGAAAATCGGTGATTTCCACTATGCGGAGGAAATTACACAAGATACCTTCCTCCGCGCCTATCAAAAACTTTCAACGCTGAAAAATCCGAGCAAGTTTTCTGGATGGCTGTATGTCATTGCGAATCGGCTGTGTCTGAAGTGGCTGCGCAAACAGAAACCTGAAAAGCAATTGCAATCCTTGGAGGACACACCTATGGAAGAAATGGCGGAATCTGCGTATGCCCATTACGTATCGGAACAGCGCGAGACAGAAGCAACCGAACATCGTTTTGAAATCGTCAAGAAACTTTTAGAAAAGTTGCCGGAGGGTGAACGGACAGTGATGACGCTCCATTATCTCGGCGAAATGAAGATAGAGGAGATTAGCAGATTCCTGGAAGTGTCAGTGGAGACGATAAAGGTTCGGCTGTATCGTGCCCGAAAACGGTTACGAGAAGAGGAAGAGCTCTTGGTCCAAGAAGTTCTCGGTGGCGTGCAGATACCATCGAGTATCAAGCAGAACATCATGCGAAAAGTTGTTGATATGAACCCGATACCTTCCTCGAAAATGAAACCATTTTTGCCGTGGGTGGCTATTGGAACGGCTGTGGTTGTAGCAACCCTATTGATTTTCAGTGTCGGCAACCAATACCCTGAACGTTTTCAGAAACTTTACAGTATTTTTTTTCAGCGCAATGCTGAAGACGTAAAAGGTGAAAAGGGATTCGCGGCTGATTTTACCATAACACTCGGAACTCATAGGAGTGGTGCTGATCTTTTAGCGGCACTGATCGAAAAAAAATGCAGGACCAGCGTATGGTCGGCGCAAGCCTTTGAAAATCCGGATTTTCCGGTGGTGGCAGAGCAAATAACGGTCGATATCGTTGTTGTTTCTATGCGGGAACTGGGATTTGCTGAGGATGAGCTTGCCACCCTTAAGACCATTTATGCTCGCGCGAAACAGATGGGGCTTGAAACGTGCCCGGTTGAGACTGCGGCACAGCTGCGTCTGCAATTTCTCGACCAGCCAGACTGGTCAACCGGGGAGCGGCTGAGTGATTTTTTTGTTGCGAGTGAACCATTTGTTCTTACGCCTGATGACCTGCCTAAGATTTTCAGTGTCGTGCGAGATGATAGATACCCGCACCCTGAAACCGGTATCAGTCTATGGCTGATTTCAAATGGTACCGTTGATGCCGGAGATGCGGAACGCCCTCACAGACTGTTTAATGCATCCGATCCTGAGGGGCTTGACCTCGGCGGTCGTTTTGCATTCGTGATTCCCAAATAAATAGGACCCAGTTCTTATGTCCAACAACACTTAACACTCTTGATAAATATTCGGAAGAAATTTTTCTTAATCTTTTGTAGGACTTACGTATTTCCCTTTTAGGAAAGGAACCATTTTATGCAATTTAAACGCTTACTTTTTATTAAAATTAAACACTTATTTTTTACAATAACGCTTTTGTTAAGTCTTTCACTCGCGGGTTTCGCACAGGAACCGACCCTGCTTGAGCATGGCGGTGGTGTGCAGACGGTGGAATTCTCTCCGGTGAATGCCTCGCTCCTTGCGAGTGCTGGCGAGAGCAATCTCATCAAACTCTGGAATCTGAAGAACAATACCGCGAGAACACTCCGCGGACACACGGGTATCGTCAATTCGATAGCATTTTCTCCGAATGGAAATTTGCTTGCGAGCGTCAGCGATGACAGAACGATCAAACTCTGGAACGTTCGCACTCGGCAAAACATTGCAACCCTTCGAGAAGGAACACGATTTCGTTCGATCGCCTTTTCACCCGATGGGCAACTTCTTGCCACAGGCGGTGGGATGCATGTAAAGTTATGGGACGTGCGTCGCCGGGTGGTGATAGCAACCCTTCAGCACGATAAGTTCGTCCAAGCGGTAACTTTTTCGCATGATGGTCAATTGCTTGCCGCCGGAGATAGTTCCCAAGACGGTTCTGGCACCGTGAAAGTTTGGGATGTGAAAAGCAGACAAGTTGTCACTATGTTAGAGGACGATTTGTTGGAAGTCCGGTCTGTCACATTTTCGTCAGATGACCGATACTTAGCGAGCTCCTATTACGGTTGGAACGTCAAGGTGTGGAATGTCTCCGATTGGGAACTCCTGCGCACCATGCCAGCAGGGGACTATGATATTGCGTTTTCGCCTGATGGAAAAATGATCGCTGGCACAGGGAACGCGTCTGTAAATCTCTGGCGGGTTGAAGAAGGAACAAAAGTTGCCGAGTTGCCGGGACCTACTGATTGGATGCATCCTGTTGACTTTTCGCATGATGGAGGTCTCCTTGCTGTTGGAGCTGAAGATGGATTCGTGCGTCTCTATAATATTAAAGATATTAAGGAAGATATCGAGAGTCGTTTGCAAGCGTTACGGCAACCGGAGCGGGTACGTCTCTTCTACTTTTTGCCGAGTGACCGTCCTGTCCGGCCAGACAGAGTGAAAGCATTCCTTCAATTGGTTAAAGATACCCAACAGTTTTACGCAGACGAAATGGAACGCCACGGATTCGGCAGGAAAACCTTTCGTGTTGAAACCGATAAAGACGGGGAACCTTTTGTTCATCACATTGATGGGAATTTCGAGGATGCCTACTATCATAAAAAGACATCCGACAAAGTTTGGAAAGAAATCACGCAACGATTTGACGTGCCAAAAGATCTTTATGTATGCGCTATTGATATAAGTAGTGAGGTCATTGCTATTGATATAAATAGTGAGATCATTGACGATAGTACGTGTGGAGAGGGTAGCACTGTTTGGAGAGATGGTGGACAAGAGATAATCATGCCTGCGTCCGGGCACTGCTTTAGCCTTGGTCTTCTGGCTCACGAACTCGGACACGGTTTTGGATTAGCGCACGATTTTCGTGACGATGCCCACATTATGTCCTACGGAGCTATCCAGAACGAATTATCGTCTTGTGCCGCTGAGTGGTTGGATGTTAGCCCCTTCTTCAACACCCGCCAAAATCCGTCTAACCTGCTTTTCCAAGTTGACAAAGACATAACGGTTAAGATGCTACCGCCGATCGAAGTTCCACCAAATGGAGTTCGTCTCCGTTTTGAGGTCAACGATTCAGATGGGCTGCATCAAGCACAGTTATATATCCCGACAACTGATAGGGATCCTGTAGAAGGCTCGGGTTTTAAATTACATAGTTGTAGGTCTTTAAGTGGCGAAACGCAGACACTGGAGTTTATTACAACCGAGTTACCGCAGGAAAATGCGTTCGCGCGTCTCCGAGTTATGGATGCACGAGGAAACTTCAAATGGTGGGAGCACCTTTTTCCGATTCAAGCGACTGATATCTTACCAAAGTCTGCTAATCATGTCGGAGCGGTTGATACAGCAGGGGTAACATCAGAAACCTTGCAGGAGATTTCTGGAGATGATCAACACGGGAATCCACACGAGCGTCTTCCACATCCATTTGTGGTTGCAGTACGAGATGCTGATAACGAACCTGTTGCCGGGGTGCAGGTGACGTTTCAGGTAACTAAGGGTGGCGGAAAACTTTCTATCACAAATCCTTGGACTGATTCTAATGGACATGCTCAGACTTTCCTGACTCTCAATGATTCTCTGGTAAATCGTGTTGAGGTAAGCGTCGATGGGGTTTCCGAAAAGGTGATTTTCGACACCCGTGAAGTACCTTTTGATAAAATTACCGGTCCTTGGCTCTGGATGATTGCTCCAACAGAAGCCGGGCAAGGTGGCGCAAATTCCATAAATGTGGATTCACTTGCTGAAGTTAGCAATGGTGCTGTAACAGAGACGGATGTCACAACAAATGGTGCCAGAGAAGGTGATGCAGTCGGTAATTATATGTGGACACTTACGAAGATTGCTGAAACCGGTGGTAATAATGTCAATGACCTTCTGAATAAAATTGGCTTCGGTAGCGGCAATGTGGAACATCACTCCTCTTATGCCCTTATCACGCTTGAATCCGCTACAGCGCGGTCCGATGTTACAATGAGAACTGGCAGTGATGATGCCATCAAGGTATGGCTCAACGGTGAAGTTGTCCACAACAACCCTATAGATCGCGGTGCAGAGGATTTTCAGGACAAATTCACAGTTGATTTGAAACAAGGGGATAACCTCTTGCTTGTGAAAGTCAGTAATTGGCGCGGTTGGTGGAGCATGTTCGTTGGTATTGATGCGGACGTAAACGCCGTCTATAAACCCCCAACTGACCCAGTAGTGTCTGAAGATGTCAACGGCGATGGTATAGTCAACATCTTAGATCTGGTATTGATATCGGCTAACTTCGGAAAGACAGGACAAAATGTCGCAGATGTCAATGGCGATGGTGTTGTCAATATTGTCGATCTCGTCAAAGTTGCTGCCGAGCTGGGGGCTGGTGCAGCCGCACCCTCAGCACTTCCTCAAACATTGGAAATACTCACCGCTGCAGATGTGCGACAGTGGCTCACGCAAGCACAGCAGATAACCCTCACAGATGCTACCTCTCAACGAGGCATTCTGATACTTGAACAACTGTTGGCGGCGTTAATTCCCAAAGAAACATCGCTATTACCCAACTATCCAAACCCATTCAACCCCGAAACGTGGATACCGTATCAGTTGGCAAAGCCAGCGGAGGTGATATTGCGCATCTATTCTGTGAATGGAATGTTAGTGCGGACATTGGCGTTGGGACATCAACCTGCGGGGATTTACCATAGCAGAGCCCGCGCGGCGTATTGGGATGGGAAGAATGAAGCCGGTGAACCCGTGGCGAGTGGCGTCTATTTCTATACGCTCACCGCAGGCGATTTCACTGCGACACGGCGGATGCTCATTCTGAAGTGATTGACGGGCGTTCTTGCACCACAGGTATCACATAACTCCGGAGTGTTAACCCGTTTAGGGTCTCAGTCTCCGCGCGAGGTTCAGGGTTTTGGCGGTGATCGAAGACGATGTAGTAGCCCGTGTCAGTGCCTTCCGATGTGAGGTAGGCAGCGAGTTGTTGTTTGCCGGCTTCATAGCGTGCCTGACCTCTCCAAATCTTTGTTTCAACGATATATTTTTCTCTGTTGTGTGTGATGAGAACATCAATCCGACCCCGCCCGGTTTGGACTTCCAGGTACAGACTCCCTCCTATCGTTTGCACGAACTGGTCAAGATACGCCAGGAGGAGGTGACGACCAACCGATTCTTTTGGCGTCTGTGGCACTTGCAGGATCCGAAAGCCTGCCCGTGCGATGAAGTCTCGGAAGTTGTCAAGCAACGGCTCCATGGCGATTTGTCCGGTGTCTGTGAGATACGCCCTGAAACCCGTGAGGTCGTCTTCAGGGAAGTATTCCGCCTCTAATCCGTTCACCGTCGGCTTGAACGCTTGCAAAATAGCATATAGATAGATCGGATTGGCAATATTACAGAGACCGTCCGCACCTTTGGAGATAACTCCATAAGTCGTGAGTTTATCGATGATTTCATCGTGTAGATTGAACGGTACGCCCTCATCGGATGCCGTGATTCTCATGAGGACTTTCTCAAAACGCGGGTCTTTTCGGATATTTGTTGTCAGATGCTCAATGTTCGTGTTCCTGCTGTGAAGGAGCCGTGTATGTGCCGCCGTCCAGTGTTCCATCGTAATCGTCTCAGTTTTCGGGATGTCCATCTCCTCAGTCAGAATCTGCGCCAACCGATTAACAAGTACAGGTTGACCCGCAGTCTGTTTGTGAATAGACATGACGACCTCAGGCGCGAACCCTTGTCCGACTTCTTCAGTATACTGCGAAAGCAGTTCCTCGACCTGTTCAGATGTGAAGTTTGGTAAATGAAATTCCTGCTGGATATTGAAGGGAGAGATGGATCTGTCGTAGCCAAGTTGGACGATGTTCTTGACACCGACAATGCCGACGCTGTGGGGGCATCGCGTCTTACCGGAAAGGTAAATATAGCGCAGCGACCGTAGAAAACCCTTGACAGCCGACTGTGGAATCGCATCAAATTCGTCGATGAGAAGCACAACTTTCTGCTGAGTTCCATAGTGCGACTCAAGAAAACGAGCCAGTTGGGCAAAAAACCTTCTCATCGCTCTGTGGTCAGTTATCTCGGTGTCCTTCAGAAATTTTATGAGTGCTTCAGCCAGTACCTCGCCACGTCCTTGAAAAACAGTTTCTATTTCTTCACGAATATCTTCGGAGAGACCTCGGTAAAAATCAGCAGCGGTATCGTCTTCGGACTCCTCAAAGTTGAGTTGGATTGGGAAGTAGGTTAAATCCTCAGTCGTGAGTCCTTCAAGTGCCAATCGAAAAAAGGTCGTTTTGCCCGTCTGGCGCGGTGCGAAAAGCACGATGTATTTGCCCTGTTTGACGCGATCAATGAAATCGGTTGTCTCTCCTGTGCGTGGGACAACATAATTATCCTCAAGATACAAACGTCCTTCGGTGCCAAAACGTCTCATGTTCCTTTTCTCCACTAGTCTTCCTTTTCATAAAGTATACGTTATTCGTGCAGACGTGTCAACAGAATTGTGGTAGATTTTTCAATATGTCTGCAGCATAAACTGTGGGAGTCACGAGGTAGAATCGGAATCGGAGAGCCTTCTACAGTTGTAAATCATTGCCTGACAAAATATCTTTTTCACGTAGCGTTTGTGATCTTTTTCTTCTTTCCCTCTTGAACGCCGTCTGTCATTTCTCTGGTAATTAAAACAGATCTGTGGTATTATTGCAGATAGTTATTCTTCGCGAAAGAGGAATTCGGATGAATCTTTTTCTGAGAGTCTTATCCATAGTGATCGTATCCTTACTCGCTGTCCATATAGTTAGCTGCACGAGTTCCGATGAAGACGCAGAAATCCCGGTCGCAGTATTGGTGAGCGCGATCCCAGCAGACGGTAAGATTCCAGCAGATGGAACCATCACGCTTAACTTTGATAACGCACCTGGAGATATAACAGTCCGGGCAAGTACTGGAAAAATAGGCAAAACCCTTATTTTTGGTAAAACTATTACGATCAACGGACCCTTCACGGAAGGTGAACTTACTCTCACCATCACTTGGGCAAATGGTGAACAAACACTCACGTATACCGTTACAGCTCCCGTTCCGAGCATATTTATAGACGCCGAAGAGCCCGTTAAAGAAACGGAGAGCACACCACAACTAACGCAGTCTCCTTTTAATGTCACTGATGAAAACTTCACGGAACGGGTCATGGAAGCGGAGTTACCCGTTGTGGTTTATTTTTGGGCAGACTGGTGTCCGCCCTGCAAATGGATGGCACCCATTATCAAAGAGGTTGCCTCTGAATATAAGGAAACTTTCCTCATCGCAAAGCTGGACGCCGATAGAAATCGACTGACCTTCCACAAATATCGGATTCAAGCGATTCCGACTTTCATCGTGTTTAGAAATGGAAAGATAATTGGACGGTTCGTCGGTGGAATGCAGAAAGTCGGCCTCGTCCATCGCATTCGTCAAGCAATAAACGCCGAAGCAAATTGAAGGAACCCAACGATGCAGAACCAAACACTTAAATCTATGACAGGTCGTGAACGGGTGCTCGCCGCGCTTAACAACGAACCGACCGATCGAACACCTATCTGTAATCCCACCTCCGTCGCTACGGTTGAACTGATGGATCTCGTTGATGCGCCCTTCCCACAGGCAAATCGGGAACCGGAACTCATGGCACGCCTCGCCGCTACCGGATACACCGAACTCGGGTTTGATACCATTATGCCCGTTTTCACGATTATCCAAGAATCCAGCGCACTCGGTTGCAACATTCAGTGGGAACAGAAGGACAACTGGCCCACCGTGAGAATGCGAGAACCGATCTGGGAAGATGTTGACGATATCGTTGTCCCGGACGACTTCTTGACACACCCAGACACCCAGTGCGTCTTGGAAGCGATTAAAATCTTGAAAAAAGAATACGGCGATGACGTCGCTGTTATCGGTAAAACGATGGGACCCTGGTCGCTCGGTTATCACTGCTTCGGGGTTGAACCCTTCCTGTTGCTCTCACTTGACGACCCCGGTAAAACGAAACTCGCCCTCGATCGGATGAAGGAAGCCACTGTGCAGTTCGGAGTCGCACAAATTGAGGCAGGTGCCGACGCACTCACACTTCCCGACCACGCCACAGGCGATCTTGTCAGCGGCGAATACTACCAACGTTACCTTCGAGACCTCCACATTGAATTTGTTGAACGTATCCCTATCCCTTTAATCCTGCACATTTGTGGTCGCACGGTTGACAGAATGGAATACATCGCGCAAACCGGCATGTCCGCCTTCCACTTCGATTCTAAAAATGAACCGCAGGAATCTATGGATATTGTTCAGGAGCGGATTGCCCTTGTCGGCAATATCAATAACCCAGAGACGCTGTTTTCTAAAGAACCGGAAGACGTCAAAGCGGAGGTCGTCAAAAACCTTGATGCGGGCGTACCGCTCATCGGACCCGAGTGCGCGATCCCACTTCAAACGACAATCGAAAATCTGCAAGCGATCCCCGAAGCGGTTCAAGAATGGCACAAGGCACAAGCATAAACCATCTACGGAAAAATAGATGAAACAAATCACCTTTTTATTTTTAACGATCTGTTTAATACTGACCAATTTCACTGTAGGCTACACACAAGAGACGAACCTTGAACAACTACAAGCATCTGATGTCAACATCGATGGCGTGGTAAACATCCTTGATTTGACACTCGTCGCCGCACATCTCGGTACGACACCCACTGCAGATCAAACCCTTAACCCGGATGTCAACGGGGACAACACCGTCAATATCCTCGATTTGACTCGCGTCGCAAGCCATTTTGGTCAGAGATCGGGTATCCCGTTTGAAGTCACGGATGCAACGTTTGATACCATCGTCTTGGATTCTGAACTACCGATTGTGGTAGAATTTAAAGACGATACCTGACCCTTTTGCATATTGATGCGCCCGGTGGTCGCAGAAGTCGCATTGGAATACCGAGAGAGCTTCAGCTTTGTCAAGTTGGATGTAAATACCCAACCTGAGAAAACCGCTGAATATCGCATTCGCGGAACGCCCACTTATATCGTATTCAAAGATGGAGAAATTGTTCAAGGCTTCATCGGAGCTATGCCTAAGGCTGAATTGGTGCAACGCATCCTCGGAATCTTAGAGATTGGAGAAACGGAGGAGAAAAAATGAGAAAAATCACCTTTTTATTTCTAACGACCTGTTTACTCCTCACGCATTTAACCGTAGGCTACACACAAGATGCGGATCTCGATGCCTTAAGAGCATCCGATGTCAATGCCGATGGCGTGATAAACATTCTCGATCTGACGCTTGTCGCCGCAAACTTCGGCACGACACCCGCCGCAGATCAGACCCCTAACCCGGATGTCAACGGGGACGGCACCGTCAATATACTTGACTTGACCGGCGTCGCAAGCCATTTGGGTCAAACAGTCAGCGCACCTGTAATGTTCATTCACGCGAATCCAGTCATCGGCTCGCAGTTGACCGTGGACGATACCATTACCCTCACCTTTGACAACATACCAGAGGACGTTACGGTGAATACAGGTGTCGCTACAGTCACCGACAAAACCGTGTCAATCAGGGGTCCCTTCGAACCAGGAGCACTCACACTGACGGTCACTTGGGTAGATGGAACCGAAACGCTCAACTATGCCATCAGACCCCTCGCAGCGTTCGTGAGCGCGAATCCAGCAGGCAACTCTAAAATCGCTGTAGACGATACCATCACACTTATCTTCGACAACCCACCAGAAGACGTTACAGTGAGTACGGGTGTCGCTACAGTCACCGACAAAACCGTGTCAATCAGGGGTCCCTTCGAACCAGGAGCACTCACACTGACGGTCACTTGGGCAGATGGAACCCAGACGCTCAATTACACCATCAGAACACCCGCTGCGTTCGTGCGCGCAAATCCAGCAACCGATTCAAAACTCACTGTCGACGATACCATTACACTTATTTTTGATAATCCGCCAGAGGACGTTACTGCGAGTACAGGCACTGCTACAGCCACTGACAAGACTGTGGAAATCGCAGGTCCCTTCGACCCAGGAGCACTCGTCTTGACCGTCGCTTGGGCAGATGGAACCCAGACGCTCAATTACACCATCAGAACACCCGCTGCGTTCGTGCGCGCAAATCCAGCAGTTCAATCGGAACTGGCTGTCGACGATACCATCACACTTACCTTTGACAACACACCAGAGGACGTTACTGTCAACACAGGAACGGCGCGAATCACGGGCAAACGGGTGCGAATTACGGGTCCCTTCGATCCAGGTCCCCTCGCTTTGACAATCGCTTGGGCGGATGGTGAACAGACCCTCCATTACACCGTCGCCGCACCTGACACCGATGCACCCAGAATTACCAGCGGCAGCGTCAATGACGGTGACAAGGACGTTGATCCGGAAGCATTGCACCTCGGTGGCCCCATCCAAATTGAATTTAGCGAAGAAGTAACCGGCAACATCGTACTGCGAACCATAGCAGGTGTTGATGCGGGGTGGCGTGGCAAAGTTGAAGGCAAGAAAGGGACGCTTGAACTGGTCAGAGGCAAAGAACTCGGCAACGAAATAACCTACGTCATTGCGGGGAAAGTCAGTGATGCAGCTGGCAACTCAACCGACATTGATATTCGGTTCACCACTGCCCCTAAGACCTCCGGCATTCCTTTTGAAGTCACAGATGCGACGTTTAACTCCCTCGTGCTTAACGCAGACCTACCTGTCGTGGTTGAGTTTGTGAAGGATGGCTGACCGTTCTGTAAACAGATGGCGCCAGTTGTCGCCCAAATTGCTTTAGAGAATCGGAACACGTTTGCAGTCGCGAAAATGAATGTTGCTCAGAGTCGACAAACAACCGGGAAATATCAGGTCAGGGCCCATCCTACTTATATTGTGTTCCAAGGTGGTAAGGCTGTTAGTCGTTCTGGAGGCGTGCAGCCAAAAGCCCAGTTACTCCAGAAGATTCTGAGTGTGATAAAATAATTAAGGGAAATAGTAGGCATTCAATTGAATGTCACTAAATCTAAGGGCGGATATCTGTATCCGCCCGTTTTCATTTTCTATTACACGCTACTCCGATGGTAAAACCACCACTCCAAAAGGAGGAGCAGGAACGCCGAAAGTGCGAACCACCGCCATATCTCCTGCACCATCGGTTGCAATCCATCTACTATCGCCAGCGAAGCCTCGGTAACCAATGCTGTTGAAGAATGCGAGAGTGCGGATTCCGTCGCGTTCAGCAGATTGACAGTGAACCGCTCAAGCGGGACATCACCATCAAGAAGGCTATAGATCCCGACCTGATCCGTCCCCGTAAACACTGAATTCGCCAATTGAACCGTTGTTTCATCAGGCCTCTGCACGTGAAGCGTGCGTCCGTCAAGTGGCAACGCGACGCGCACCTGTTCTCCGGTTCGGAAGGCGTGCCGAGTTCCACTCTCTTGAGACTGGCGCGGCTGCAACGGAGCAGTCCCGGCTTCAAGCCACGCCAAACACTGATAGACGAATTGCGGTCCATCGGGGACAGTCAGCGCAAAGGTAGAGATTTCGGGGTTAAACGCATCAAACTCGAAAACAAGGAGCCTGGTGTCCGCTCTGCTACCGAGCCATATCAACGTCCCTTTCTCCGTCTCAACAAGCGAATGCCCCCAGAGTGGTAACGCTCGGTGCATAGACTCACTGACCCGTAGTCCCCGCAGCGATACATTCTCCATGAGCGGGTGATTTCCATCCTCCTTAATCACGCGCACAGGCGTCCTCTCCGTCTCAACAAGCGACGCGTTTTCTTGGATGTAAGGCAGGTTATTTCGGGGTGCGATGAAAACCAGATGCGATCCGGAGGCAGTCTCAGCGAAATTTCCGAAAGCTTGGCGCCCGGTGAACGTGCTACCATCGAAAATTGCGACATCCGCGTCGGCAATGCCGTGATAGTCCGACGGGTCAACCACATATAATTTCACGTGCTCGCCATAAGATTTCAAAAGATCGGGTAGCAACGATTTTCGATTGTCACTCACAAGCAGAATCCGCAGTTGCGGGATAGCAGACAGGAGTGCCCAAGCACTGTCATCCAACGGAAAGTCGTCATCTATATCAAGGTGTCCGCTCAGCACTTTTCCCTCTAAGCCGCTCGGATCCCCTGAAAACAGGATTGATTTGGTTTCATTCGGCGGAATTGACACCGTTCTATCATCGAGAGGAACATTCTCCACCAGCAATTGAACGTCTAATTCCGTGGATGTATCCGTGAAATTTTGAATGCCGATGAGAACCTCATAACGTCCGTCTAACATTTCAACGCTGAACCGAACGATACCGATATTCTCCGCACTCCCACCGACTCCGATTTCTTGCACCGGTAGCGATATATCGGGTATGTTTTCAAACGTCCCACTGATAAAGACGATCTTGTCTTGCGGCGAATCCGCATAACGTGTTGCGGCATCAAACACGGGACGGAGATTACGCGGGGTATGGGTCTGAGCGATAGTCTCTATCGCTTGGTGGAGTTTCGAGGTATCCGTTGTAAAGGCGTGTTGGATATAGGTTTCAGGGGAATTCGTCACCATGAGCATCATCCCGCCCCTCGCAGACACCTCTTGAATGTACTGCTGTGCCCCCTGTTTCGCGAGTGTGAGTCGGGTTTGTCCGGTCTCTTTTGACGACATGCTCGCGGAATTATCAACGATAAGAATCGCTTTGCCGGGCATAAATCCGGGTTTACGGAGGGCGGGACGCGCGACGCTGAAGATCAGGAGTAACAAAAACAGCACTTGTAGCAGTGGGAGGAGTAGGTTGCGGAGTCGTTGGAAGGGGACATTCGCTCTCCGGTCTTCGTCAGTGGAGAGCCAAAACATAATACTGGGAACGAGATGGGTGTGGCGGCGCAATTTCAGAAAGTGAAGTGCCACCACAATCGGAATAACACCGAGCAGATAAAAGGCGGCAGGGTTCAGGAATTGCATTTTCGCCTCCGCAGTCTCCACTACCGGCAAATAGGTTACGTGCGAACGGTCACGTGGAGTACCTGTCCGGGTTTATAGGATACGCATCATGTTCTGAAACAATCTTAGCCAGGCGGGACACCGACGGTTATGGTCAATGCGAGGTCTAAAAACGCGATCGCCTGTTCCCGAGAAACAGAAGGGAATCCTTCCAGAAAGTAAACACAGTATATCGGGCGGGGAAACCCTACCCCTACGAAATTAAACTTGGGGTTAAGACGCGCTCTCGCCTTCCTCTTTCTCCTTGAGACTCTCCAGCACCTCATCGGCATCCAGTCTACCGGTTTCGCCATAGTCTTGGAGACGTTCACAGGCGGCTCGGACCTTATCGTGTTCGTCAAGTTCCAAATAGAGTTTCGCTAAATTCGTGTGCATTTCTCGAAACACACCGGGCCAATTCCGTTCACCTTCTTTGTCAATGATACGGGTCGCGTTTGTGATAGCAATATCGACAACTTCGTCCAATTCTGCTTTGTCCGCATCTGAGATACGAAACCCGGCTTCTTGGCGTTTTTCGTTGTAGGCTTTTAGGTCGCTCAGTGCCTTATCGCACTGGTTATATGTTTTTTCGATACTCAACGCGCCTTCAAAAAATCTTGACAGGAATCCTAATTTCATAGCACCTCCGAATGGGTGTAGGGCTTCGGAAGTCCGCCATCATTCAGAGGGCACGCGATCACAATCATCGTGATGGCGTGCCTCTGTAGAGCATCGTAATTGCGTGCTTCCGCTGAGGTGGTAGTGCCTCGTCCTACACATTATTTTAGAAATCGGTTTTCAACTCGCCCCATGTCGTCGCCAACTTGTCGCGCGCTTCAACGGCAAGTACGACCGGTATACTCAGATCCATATTCTCCTTAACCTCTTCTTCAGTCAACGCCGCTGCGTATATGACGACTTCATCAATAATCGCATCTTCGACTTTGTGGAGGTTCGGATTTTCGCCTGCCCCGATGTAGATCGCTGCTTCTTTGAACTTGGGCCACTTGAAATTCTCTGGGACCTCACCGATAAATTTACCGTTGACATAGATTTTGCCATCTTTTCCATCGGCAACCAAAACGTAGTGGTACCACTCTTTCAATTCGAATTTGAAGTTTGCGAGCTTCTTGTCGGCGTGATGTCCGGCATCCCAGAATGGATTGAAACTGGGGTCGACCATCGTGCGGAACTCGCAACAGCCACCCGCCGCAGCTTCAATGGAGATAATCCCATCATAAGAGGCGTGTTGATTCAGGAAAAACCACGCTTCCATTGTGATCTCTGTTTTCTCACCGATTGGAACGATAAAGTCGTTCTGTTCCATGACAACGACACCACCGTTCAAATGGATGGCTTTATTGAACGCCCCATCAGTCAACGAACCCTTTCCGACCAATTCTGCATCGTTCCCGTTGCCAGAATCATCGCTGACTTTCGTACCACTCAACTTGTCAAAAGAGTAATAGACGAGGATATCCTCTTCCTCGAAAGCGTCCGAGAGACTCACCGCAAATACACACATTGCTATAAGCCCCAACAGGAATAGATTTTTACGCATTTTCATTTCCCCCCAAGGGTTTTAACAAGAATTTTAACACAAAGCTGGAACACCGTTAATGCATTATACACCCCTCCGAGAATTATATCAAGTAGAAGATGTAAATTTGACTTGAAAGTGAAGGTCTTGCGTGCTACAATACCCCCATGACATTTCTTGAAGCGATTCTTCTTGGGATTTTACAAGGCTTAACCGAATTCCTACCCGTCAGTAGCTCAGGACATCTCGTCTTGGCACAGCAGTTTCTCGGACTGAAGGAACCCCTCGTCTTTTTTGATGTAATGCTTCACGTCGGCACATTAGCCGCAGTGCTTGTGGCGTATCGTGATGCGATCGGGAGGTTAGCCATCGGCGGACTTTCCGCGCTGGGGAATACCCAATTCTGGCGACAACCGAAGGCAACGCTCAACACATCGGCAGAGCTGAAGTTTATATGGTTAATACTCCTCGGTTCTGTTCCAACAGGGATTATCGCAGTGGTCTTCAAGACTCAGTTGGAGTCTTTTTTCGATGAGGTACGTCTCGTGAGTGTCATGTTAATCCTTACTGGTGTTATTCTCCAACTCCCGCGACTTCGCAGAGAAGAAACGGATACCCGTGACGACGCAATCAGGACGTTGAAGGCGTGGCACGCGCCGCTCATCGGCATCGCACAAGGCTGCGCAATTACGCCAGGCATATCGCGTTCCGGCACGACGATCTCGTTGGCACTCTTCTTAGGGATCCCTGCAAAAACCGCCGCGGAATACTCGTTCCTACTCTCAATTCCGGCGATACTCGGTGCGGTGGCGCTCAAAATCCGAGACCTCGGAGACACGGCGATCCCACTTCACATTGTCGGCGCGGGGATGCTCGCCTCGTTTATCGTCGGCTATGTCGCCTTGCGGTTTCTGTTAGTGGTACTGAACCGCGGCAAATTCTCGGTGTTCTCTTACTACTGCGTCGCTTTAGGGTTAGTTTCACTCTTAATCGCCTTAATCCAGTAGGTCGCGACGCATCCAAGTACCTTTCTATTGTAGTGCCGTATCTCTGGCACCACACCGATACCTTCTAAGGTGTCGCAGATCTTTCTATCGTTTTGCAGTGTGTTGCGAATCCACTTTTTCCCAGTGCATCCATAAATGAGACTGGCGAGATACATCTGCAGCGGTTTCAGTCTGAAGCGTTTGAGATACCGAAGCGGAAACCCGAACCCGTGTCCAGAAATGGCGAGGGTGCCGCCCGGTTTCAAGACCCGGGCAAGCTCCGTTAAAGCAATTCTATCGTCAGGAACATGCGGCATGACGAGAAAGCAGGTTACGAGATCAAAAGACGCATCTGCAAAAGGTAGGGTTGGAAGTGCCGCACGCAGCAAGTCAGGATCTGTAGCAGACGGCTCCATGAACTCCCCGATTTGAGAACGTCCCGACACCAAGAAAAACGCGTCCACATCAACACCCACAAGGAACTCTGGCGTATCGGTGGAGAGCGCGACAAGCAGATTCCCCGGTCCACAGCCGACATCTAACACCCTTTTACCGGTCGCATTGATGTTCAAAGTATCGAGTTGCTGCCGTGTTATGCCCCGTTCTAACTCACGATAAGCGTTCTGGATGTAGGCACGGTGCCATTTCGTCAATCTATCTTCCTCGGAATAAAAAATTCACCCATCTGCTGAGGCGTTGGGGAATCGTCGTGAGTTCAGCGCGGAAAAGGATCAGTCCAGCGTCATCGGTGATAGGAATCGCCTTCAGTTGATACAGTGGTGTTTCCGCTGTATTCCATCCAATATCCGTCGTGCGCGCCGATCGGAATCCACCTGATTTCACAATCTCAACCTCGCGTTGGGTATAATCGCCGTTTGGGTAACCGAAATGGGAACATTCAATCCCTAAAAGCACCTCTAAATCCGTTTTGCTCTCAAGCACCTCTCGTCTACACTCCGTCTCCGTACAGCACGGTAGGACCGGATGGAATTGGGTATGCGGTTGAAAATCAACGCTCTCTGCCATCGCTTGCATTTCCGTTATATTGAGTGCCTGCCTATCTGGATAGGGCTTTTCAGGTTCAAAGTCAGTTGTTTTCTTGAGGCACGCCAATCGTTCGGCGTTTGGTAGCCTTTTCAGCCTCTCTTTCTCTGCTTTAGAGTGTCCCTCTATCTTGAACCAGAAATGTCGGTGCGTGTCAACGATCTGCGTGCAGACGTAGAGCGTCGGACGAATGTGGTACTGCTTGAAAATCGGTAGGAGTGCAGCATTACCGACGTGTCCGTCGTCGATTGTAATTACAACACTTTTTGGAGGGACCTGCGAGAAGTCCTTTCGGTGGAGTGCCGAGACGAGGGTATCGAGTGGGATCATCGTGTAATGGCGCGAGAGATAGGCGATCTGTTTCGCGAAAATCGCCGGTTTCGGGTCGTGATACAGGAGGATCGCCACCCGATGCCGCCCTATCCACTCACGGATAAGAAACGGCATCCCCGACAGAGAAATAAAAATCGCCATGAGATTCTTAAGAAAATTACGCATTTATTTCTTAATTTTCAACTCGATGCCCAGTAGGTCGGGTAGAGCAAAGCGAAACCCGACAAAAAGACTGATTTATTCATTACCGATATCGGAATCAAACACAATTTCTTCACTCGTCCCCCACATTTCATCGTATAAACCCGATTTGACATAACGATGGAAACTGGAATATTTCCAATCCTTTGGAGCGGCCACTAAACCGTGTTTAACCGGATTGTAATGTATGTATTCAACATGTTTGATAAAATCACGACTGTCTCGGATCGTGTGTTCCCAAAATTTGCGTTGCCAAAAAGCGCGCTCTCGTTTGCTTTGTCGCGATTTGGAAACAATGCCTTCGTACTCGTCTTGGCAATGACGACTGAAAAATCTCTTGATCAATCGCCACCGCATTGAGTAATTATCATCGTCTTCAGGTAAAGTCCAGATGCAGTGCAAGTGATCAGGAAGCAAAACAATAGCCTCAATTTGTGTTGGATGTCGCTGCAAGGTATGCCGAAATGCTTGTCGTAGTAATTCTACATTTTCCGGGATACACAGGAAACGTCTCCTATTGTGGGTGTTAACAGTGAAGAAGTATGTTGCGCCTTCGATTCTTGAACGGCGATATCTCATGTGTATTGCCTTTATTTGTATTTTCGGGTGTGTCGGGTTTCGATACGATATCTATAGAACGTCGGGTTTCACTACGTTCTACCCGACCTACAACGTGTATTGGGTGTGTCGGGTTTCGATCACGCTATTTATAGAACGTCGGGTTTCGCTACGCTCTACCCGACCTACGACGTGTATTGGATGTGTCGGGTTTCGCTCTGTATTGGATGTGTCGGGTTTCGCTACGCTCTACCCGACCTACGACGTATATTGGACGTGTCGGGTTTCGCTATGCTCTACCCGACCTACTAATTGCTAAATAAGCGTGAATAAATTTCTTCCAATTTGCGAATAGATGTCTCACTGTCAAATTTCTGCTGAATTGTTGTGCGTGCGTTTTTACCCAACTCACTCGCGAAGTTAGGTTCTGTCAAGACCCGATGCAATGCTGACGTCAACGCTGCCGGATCTTGTGGCGGGATTCGGAGTCCGTTCTTTCCATCCTCAATCAAATCTACGATACCGCCGACATTTGACGCAATGCACGGCATCCCGATCCCCATCGCCTCAATCAACGCATTCGGTGAACTCTCGTGTAGCGATGGAAGCACAAAGACATCCGCCGTTAAAAGCACAGAAAAGACATCCTCACAAAAACCAGGGAATGCTACCCTCTCTGAAAGCCCATACGCCTCTGTGAGTGCTCGGAGTTCCGCTTCCAGATCACCCTCACCGAGAAACGTACATCGCCATGCGACCTCTTCTCGATTCAAAGCGTTGAGTGCCTCAATTAGATACCGATGCCCTTTTTCAGGTGCGAACCGTCCGACGCTTATTATTGACTTCTCTTCGGTATCATCTGGACGTTGCTGAGACCATGCCTCGGTCGGCAATTCCAATAGATTCGGGATGCTCACAATGTTTTTGTCTGGGTACCGCTCGTGGAGGTGTCGTTGGATCTGCACTGCGTTCGTCAGCAGGACATCGGCGGTATTGTAGATGAGTTTTTCTGTCAGATAGAGCCGAAACTTTCCGTATCTCGCATGGTAGTCGCCGCGTTGTGAAGCGATGAACGGTACTTGTCGCCACAGCCCGAATTTACGGGAGAGTCCACAGAGGAAATTGGAATACCACAACCAACTATGCACGATGTCGGGTTCAACTGCGTTGACGATCCCACCGAGTGCAAACGCCTTGTCGAGCAACCGCATGCGCCTGCTGTCACCTGCGAGTGTTGCAACGTCCCGTACACAGGGCAGTGCGGCGAGTTCTCGGACGCGTTCTCCTTCGGCACGACTCAGCACAACGGACACTTCATACTGCTCCGGTGGCAACTGATCCAAGGTCTTGAGCAACTGCGATTCGGCACCGTCCTTTGTCATGGAATCAATGACATAAAGTATTTTAATTATACCTTGCGGGTCGGTGAGGTGGGTTCGGAGCATGAACCTGACTTCACGTAGATCCGCCCTCCGCTACGCTTACGGGCTACGGTTATGGTGTAAAAGTAATTACGGGCTTTACTATATTAAGTTTTTGTGCATCGTTCCACATGTAGAGCAAAGACCCATAAATTTTTTCATCATTCTTCATCATTCATCGTTGGGAGAATGAAAGCGAAGCGTCCGCCAAGGTCGTCCCCATTTTGATCGGCTGGGTTGAAGAGCCGGGCGCGGTGGTCTGGATCGGCGGCGTCCACGACATTGTTGGAAATCAGCCACAAGCCGATACCGGTTTCTTTGTGCGGGAACTCATCGTCCCTGACAAGACTGAAGATTTTCCGTACACCATCTTCATACAGATCAATCCCTTCAGTCGCCACAAAAAACTGACCGAGACGGTCGCCTGTTGACCAGTCAGGCTGGTCGGTATACTGCAGCCGAAACTGCGCGGCAAGCTCAGGTGTGCATACTTCAAACCCGAGTTTCTTCGCCCGCTTGATAATGGTATCAAGGGACGCCAACTCATCCTGAAGGAAACCCATTTCTAAAAGGCTCATCACAATAACATCAACCTGCCGCTCTTCTTTCTCAACAGGAAAATCCCGATGGGTAAGTGCCTGCATCGACCATTTGCTCACTCTGAAATGATTTTTGGTCAGTGAACCAAGTAGTGCCTCACCATCCGCATGGGTGCCGAGTGTCACGGTAAAATCTGCGACAATCTCTTCCTCTATATTCTGCCCTATGTCCTGATCCATAATAACTGGATCAGGGACTGGTATAACTGGATCAGGGACTGGTATAACTGGATCAGGGGTTGTATCCGTTTCTTCGCGCGAACATGAAGAAAGAAGAGCGGCCGACAACAGTATCAACAGTATAGGCAAAATAACCGACAAAGTTGCCGTTATTTTCATGGATCTTTCCCTTCATTTATAGCAGTGGACCCGATAATTATAGTAGGTTTTACAATTAACATTACACTATTGAAGTGTAGGAGGGGAAGAAACACCCCCGCAAAAACACTCCGACAGCCCTCTCCTACCAATACGTATAAAGCAGGGCTTCCATCACGATCAGTTGCACAGTGAGTATACCAGCGACCCAATAGAGATCCGACAGCGGACGCGCCGTGAGGTGTTTCGCGACCGGAATAACGAAAAACGGCACCATGAAAATCCATATCCGCTCGACTTCCATCGTAAACAGCGTCGAGAATGTAAAGTAGAGAAGGGTAATCAGGAAACCGATAACAAACGTGTCTAAGGCTTCATCATGGCGGAATATCCAAGGGACCCGAGATTCGCCGCTCTCCTGTTCAGACGAGCGAGCATTCTGCCGCCATTCCCTCACCGTCACTACCACTTCCCGAAGCCAGACGACCGTTATCGGGAATCCCACGCCGATGAGGAACGCGAACAGGTTCGCGACACTCAGGTGGAAATAGCGCTCAATACTTTCATACCCCGTCCCCATGCCCATCTCATCTTTCTTGATAGCCGCCCAGAGTGCCTCAATTGGACGGAACCCGGTGAGGACAAAAAGGAACAGATAAAACCCGATAAACCCTACAGTCGCAAACAGCAAGACCTTTAGATACTGCCCGAATCGCCGCCGCTCGAGTAAGGCGACAACACAGAAAAAGACCCCCACAACAACCGTTGAATACGTCATAAACATGCCGAGCGCAAGTGAAAGCCCCGTCAACAAACTATACGGACGGAACTCATACCACTTCTGGTCGGGTATTGTTTCCTGATCTCGTGCTTTATAAAAGAGGTAGACGCTCAGAATCGGGAAAACACTGAAGGGACCGTCCATCGATGTGCCGGTGAACATTACAAAGTTCGGGGTGATGAGAAAAAGCAGCAGTGCGTATCGCCCGACCTTTTCGCCGTAGAGATGTTCGCCGAGACGATAGATGGGTATGACTGTGAGCGCAGTAAAGAGAATTGAGACCAACGATGCCGACACGAGATTGTAACCGAAAAGTCCGCTCACATGCCATAAAAAAACCACACCCCCCGGCGGATGGGTGCGTGTGTGCCCTGAAAGGGTATTAAACAATTCCGGTTTGCTATAATCCCGTAGAAACCTGCGGAGTCCGAGTTCGTCAATTCTCGGCACATCGCCGTAATACTCCAAAGAAGTCCGTGTATACGGCTCTAAAAGCGTTAAGATTCGTTCCGTTTCGCCATCCCGTTCCAACTCTCGGTAGCCATCAATTTGGGCAACGCTGATATGAATCGCAAGGAAGCAGACAATCGCTATGCCGATTAATCGACGACCGTCCGCGCCCGAAAGGAGGTATCTGTGACAAAGATAAAGAAAAACGGCACACACCGCGATAGCAGGCAATATCCACCAACTCACGTCGAAACTCGGTTCCGCATAAAGCGGCAAGATGTGTCTCTCGAACCGCACCGCACCGAGATTGATAGACCTCTCGCGCATGCTGTAATACAGGAATATATGGTAAACCAAGAAAAATAGTGTGAGCAATCCAACCTGGACAGGAATCCGTCGAATCGCTTTTCGGGTATATTGCCAAAAGTCCTTCATTTTTCTCTATATGGATTTATCGGTCTGAGAAGCCTCTAACTGTTGTGCCGCTTCTAACAACGCAGTCGCCAAAAATTCCGGGTTGACCTCGTCTTTCCCTCGGAAGGTGCGCACCCGTTCACCGCGAACCTTCAGAACCGCAAGCTCCTTGCCACCCAAATGGATACCGACTTCAGCGTTGCGTGTCTCACCCGGTCCGTTGACTTCACACCCCATGACAGCGACTGGGATTTTGATGCCGTGTTTCTCTAAAAGTTCCTCAGCGACAGCCACAATATTCTCATAGTCCGCCGCGGGATCGCCACGTCCACAGAACGGACAGGAAACAACGTCCAACATGTCTTCCGCCATACCCAATGCACGAAGGAGTTCCTTAGCCGTCAAGACCTCCTCAACCGGGTCGCCAGTAATCGAGATACGGATGGTGTCCCCAATCCCCTCTAACAACAACGTGCCAATGCCGAGTGTCGATTTGACGTGCGAGCGTCGAGGTGTTCCGGCTTCCGTCACACCGAGATGTAACGGATACGGAACCTGCGCCGCAAACTGACGGTTCGCTTCTATCATCCGAAGCGGATCGCTCGACTTCACAGAAATGGCGATGTCTCTGAAATCGTGTTCCTCACATATCTTGACGTGCCGCATCGCACTCTCTACTAACGCTTCGGCTGTTGGGGACGGATATTTCTCTAAAAGGTCCCTTTCCAACGACCCTTCGTTGACGCCGATACGGATCGGGATATTCGCCGCCTTCGCCGCAGATAGGACCTCAGCAATCCGCGCTTCATTACCGATGTTCCCCGGATTAATGCGAACCTTCGCCACCCCCGCGTCTACAGCGGCGAGGGCGTATCGGTAGTTGAAATGGATATCTGAGACTATCGGAACGGACGCGCGCTTTACAAGTGCCCCGAGTGCCTTTGCGTCGGGTTCTTCTGGGACAGCAACGCGGACAATCTGCGCACCCGCCTCCGCACACCGTTCTACCTGTGCTAACGTGGCATCGACATCGCGCGTCAACGTCGTCGTCATGGTTTGAATGGAGACAGGACTACCCCCGCCGATCGGGACGTTCCCTACCGTAATTTTTCGCGTGGGACGCTTGTTGTTGATTTGTAGCAGTTCTTTCATATTTTTTAATGGTTTTCACTTGATACCTTTAAAGCCTTGATGAATTTTTCGTTTTCCTGTTGTGTGCCGATCGTTACGCGCACCGCATTCGGGTAACCGTAGCCCGCAATCGGACGCACAATGACTCCCTCTTTCAGAAGGGCGTCGGCGACATCCGCTCCCGATTGTTCGAGATGCAACATGATGAAATTGCCCTCGGTTTCCACATAACGGAGTCCTATGTCGTCAAAAGTGTCGTAAAGAAAGGTTTTACCCACGGCGTTCTGTTCCCGGCTCTCCGTAACGTGTGCGGTATCCTTGAGTGCCGCTCGCGCCGCTGCTTGCCCGACCAAACTGCAATTGAAGGGTTGGCGCACCCGATTTAATGTCTCAATCAACGGAGGGGGTGCGATGCCGTATCCGATGCGTAGCCCAGCAAGCCCGTAAATCTTAGAAAAAGTACGAGTGATGATGAAGTTCCGTCCCTCCAGCACATAAGGAAGCGTCTGTGGGTAGTCGGAACGATCAACGTATTCATAATAGGCTTCATCGAAAACGACCAGTACATCGTCAGGCACCCGTTCCATAAACGCCGCTGTCTCATCCGCTGTGACCATCGTACCGGTAGGATTGTTCGGATTCGCAACGAAGATGACCTTCGTTTTATCGGTAATCGCGGCTGCCATAGCGGACAGGTCGTGTGTATGTTCCACCATCGGCACGACGACTGCGCTTGCACTGCATAACTTCGTCACGAGGCTATAGACGACGAATGCTCCGGCGGCATAAATTACCTCATCATCGGGAGCGACATACGCTTCGGCGACGAGTTGTAGCACATCGTTCGAGCCGTTCCCTAAAATCAGATGCTCCGCAGAAATTCCGACATATTCGGCGAGATCCTCTTTAAGATAATAGGCGTTACCGTCAGGATAGAGATGTACCTGCGTAACGCTCTCTGAGATCGCCTGCATCGCCAACGGCGAGGGACCCAACGGATTTTCGTTGGATGCCAGTTTGATAATATCAGTCGTAATGCCGAGTTCGCGTCGGACTTCCTCAATCGGTTTACCACCCTGATAGGGTTGAATCGTGTCAATGCTGGGTTTCGGTTTTAGCATAACGTATCGTTTCTCAATTCTCGTATCCGTATGATTGCAAGGGCGTCCACTGAACACGCCCAATTACAATTCTATTATACCACACCGTTCCTTTTTTGAAAAGATTTTTATCCGTGTGCCGCTAACCGATAATGGCTGATTGCGAATTGACTTCCACACGGAAACTTGATATAATGTTTTGCACCTAAGACAGCAGGAGAAAAACATGAGACGATTTGGAACGCAAGGTCCCGTCAATTCCACAGATAATTACGTCGTGGCGCGGCGTGAGGAGCTTTCCGATTTCATCAACCGCGTTAAGCAGGGACGATATATCGTCTTGTTCGCACCCCGACAGACCGGTAAAACCACGTTCTTTCAAGACGCGCTCAAGGCACTTGCAGCTGAAGGAACAGACTACTTTCCAATACAACTCAACTTCGAGGAATACGAAGATATAACACCCCCCGATTTTTACCATTCGTTGTGTAAAGAAATTGTCAAAGAGATTCGGAAGATCTTCCGGGAACGCGGTGAGCACCCTTCCCAAGAACTGGACACCTTTCTGACGACTGCACAGATAACGAACCACATTTCGATGCGTGAATTTTTTGAAGGGTTTACCACCTTCGCCGAAAACCAACGGGTCGTCTTTATCATCGACGAATTCGACGGTATTCCACAGGATGCCATCAATGGATTTCTTCGTTCACTTCGCCGGATATATCTCACCGGTCGCGAAGTCCGCTCTCCGTATAGTGTCGGTATTGTAGGGGTTAAAGACATCACACAACTCAACTACGATCGATCCATCTCACCCTTCAACATACAGGATGAGTTCACACTCCCAAACTTCACTTTAGAACAGGTCCGTGAACTCCTCGGTCAGTACACAGATGAGGTCGGGCAGCAATTCGTACCCAAAGTCCTTGAAACGATCCATAAACAGACAGCAGGGCAACCGTTCCTCGTCAATAGGTTCGCGCAGATTCTCACCGAGGAACTCGGCATCCCCAAAAGCGAAACGATTGAGATAGCCCACTTTTCACAAGCGCACGCACGACTCATCGAGGAGAGAAACACTAACATTGAACATCTCATTACCAATGTCCGCAGAGACCCACGCTTTGAAAGGATGCTCATGCACATTGTTTTCTATGGGAGCAGCTATAATTTTACCCTCCACAATGAAACCATCAGCGAACTCGCTACTTATGGTATCCTCACAAAGGGGCAAGATGGAATGTGTCAAATTCTCAATCCTATCTACCTCCATTGCATTATCCAAGCACTTAAACCCCTTATAAATGGACTTGAGGACGAATACTTCCCTGAAGACGGTCCAATCGACTTTTCAGAATATATCGCACCGACCGAGCAGCTACAGATGCAGCGGCTCATTGAAAATTTTAAAGACTTCATCACACGTGTCGGATTCAGAATCCTCCAAGTCCCAGACATACCCCAAGAATTCGTAGGGCAATACCTCCTCTTCGCCTATCTCGACGAGTTTGTGAAAGTCGTTGGTGCTGCCATGTATCTTGAAGTCCCAACCGGCAGGGGCAGAGCCGATCTCATCATTTCGCACAGCGGGCAAACCTATATCGTCGAAACGAAGGTATGGCGCGGCGAACGAAATTACCAAGCGGGCAAGCACCAACTTGTCACATACCTCACATCGGAAGGCGCGATTGAAGGTTACTATGTCGTGTTTGATTACCGCGAAAATCCGGAACCCCGCGCGGAAACGGATGTAATTGACGGTCGGATGGTTCACTGTTACGTTATTCCGGTCCTTCAATCCGTTCCATCGCAGCCATAAGACGGCACAATCGCGCAATCCATTCACTTGACAAAAAAACGAATTTCGCTAAAATAGTGGAAAATTCTCATTACACGACATCAATTTGCTCATGCGTAGCATGGGAAAGGAAAACTCATGACACAAACACCTCCAGAATCCGCAGTTGTTCTCTTTGACGGTACAGACCTCAGCAACTGGACAAGCCTCGACGGCAGCGCGCCGAATTGGAAAGTCGAAGGCGGCGAAATGCTCGTCATCCCACGCGCCGGTGACGTCATCAGCAAGGAAACCTTTACCGACCACTTCGTTCACGTCGAATTCCGGTGCCCCGATATGCCCGAAGCGACCGGACAGGCGAAAGGCAATAGCGGCGTATTCCTTCAAGGCAGGTACGAAGTTCAAGTTCTGGATTCTTACGGCATTGAAGTCCCCGGCATGGGCGATTGTGGCGCAATTTACAACCAATTCGCACCGCTTGTCAACGCCTGCAAACCTCCCCTCGAATGGCAGACCTACGACATCACCTTCCGTGCGCCCCGTTTCAACGACGCCGGTGAGATGACTGAAGGTCCACGCATCACCGTCATTCAGAACGGCTTGGTGATTATCAACAACGCCCAACTCGCTGGCGCAACCGTCGGAAGTATTGATTCAGAAGCCGCCACACCCGGTCCACTCAAACTGCAGGACCACGGCAACGACGTCCGGTACCGGAATGTCTGGGCAGTCCCACTCCCACTTGAGGGTTCGGACAAATATTAAGAGGAATTTTATGTCAAACCAAGATCTTCCCACAATCCCGAGGCGACGACTCGGAAGAACGGAACTCAGTATCCCAGTTATCCCGTTCGGTACACAGGGATTTGGCAACAACTTCGGCTTCGTCTCAGATGAAACGGCTGTCGAGCTTGTCAAACACTCCGTGTCCATCGGTGTGAACCATTTCGATTGTGCACGCTGTTATGGGGATTCAATGCGGAAATTCGGTCTGGCGTTGAAGGAGATCCCGCGTGAGGATGTCATCATCACCGGGCGGCTCTGTTGCCATTCCGCCGCGAAGTGGGGTGGCTATGGAGAAGGCAGACCCGATTATTCCGCCGAACGCGCAATCGCCGACCTCGAAGACCAACTCGAACTTCTCGGCATAGACTATTTCGACGGTATGCTGATCCACGACCCAGGCGAGATCGATCCCACGTTGGAGAAGGGCGGCACGCTCGACGGCTTGCTCCAATGCAAGGCACGCGGACTCGTTCACTTCCTCGGCTACGGGATGCGTCCCCACGATTTCCATCTCAAAGCGATGGCAACAGGCGATGTAGATCTCATCCTCTGCTTCAACGATTACAATCTCGTCCGGCAGAATGCCGCTGACGATATCCTCCCTTACGCCGCTGAACGCGACATCGGGGTCATGAACGGCTGGTCGATCCTGCGGGGTATCCTCACAGGTGTCGATCTTGACGCTGAGATTGAAAGGGGACGTTGGAAAAAAGAAGGTGATGTTGCAGCAGCATACCCAATTTGGGAATGGTGTGTTGAAGAAGGAATAAGTTTGCTTCAACTTGCCCTTCAGTTCTGCCTGAAAGAAGACCGGATTCAGGGCAACAACATCGGGAGTCTGAACGTCGAGCAACTCGAAGCGAACGTCAGAGCCGCCAGCACGCCGCTCCCCGACGAGGTATGGGAGAAATACGAAGCACGTTTCGGTTCAGAGAATTAGAGGCTATTCTTAATTAAAAACGGTAGGTGCGGTTTTAAGTAATTTTGAGTATTAAATAGGCACATTGTCCGTTGGTGGCGGGCGGGGAACCCTGGGGAAATCCGCAGAAACACCCAAGCAAAAACCCCAAGCAAAAACCCCCTACGGGTTCGAGACCTTCGCGAAAATCCGAATTTATTTCTTAATATTGCTTAACCGCACCGGATCCTGACCTAAAATAGCCCATCCGACATTGGCACTTAAGTTCGTAGTAGTGCGATTCATCGCACGTTTCAAAGCGCAATAAATTGTGCTACTACAAACAATAATTACGCTTCATCCTCAACTAATTTCTCCAAAAACTTATGTGTTACACGCGGGAGCGGATACTCCCGCAGTGCCGCAATCTCGACCCACTTCGCATCCCGCGGACCCTTCAGAACCACCTCACCGGCTTGATAATCGCACTGAAACACATCCACGACCACCTTGAAATGCGTATATGCATGCCTGACACGCGTGAGATACCGTGGGTTGACAACAGAGAGGTTGACGACCTCAGCGATGTGCCGGACGCACGCCGTCTCGGCAGTCTCACCCTCAGTAAGCTCGCCACCCGGAAACTCCCAGAGTCCGCCGAGCAAGCCGTCCAATTGTCGCTGCGTGAGTAAAACCTCGTTGTCCTTATAGATAACCCCGACAGCGAGATGGTGTTCGGGAACAGGTTTTGTCTCGCGCCGATACGGAAACTCGTCCTGTCGTGCCGTATGGAACGCCTCACAGAACGGATTCACAGGACAGACGAGGCACGTCGGCGATTGTGGACGGCACACCGTTGCTCCCAACTCCATCATCGCTTGGTTGAAAAACCCCGGTGCGTTCGGATCCAAAAGATCGTCCGCTTTCCGTTGAAATACCTTCGCTGATTTTGCGTCGTTAATCGGTGCCTCCATCAGAAACAGGCGTGCCAACACACGTTTGATGTTTCCATCTACAGCCGCATACGGCGCATCAAAAGCGATACTTTGTACCGCGGCGGCACTATAATCCCCGACACCCGGTAACTTCCGAAAGGTCGCATAATCCACGGGTATCTGCCCATCGAGTTCATTCACAATGATCTGCGCCGCTTTGTGGAAGTTCCGTGCCCTCGCATAATACCCCAAGCCTTCCCAGACCTTCAGGACATCCTGTAGCGGTGCGGCGGCTAATTGCTGCACATCTGGGAACCGAACAATGAATCTCTCATAGTATCCGACGACCTTCTTGACCTGTGTCTGTTGGAGCATCACCTCAGACACCCAAATCCGGTAGGGATCGTCTGTGCGTCGCCACGGCATATCGCGTTGATAGTCTTTGAACCACGCTAACAGCGCGTCCCGAAAATCTTGGTAGTGTTCAACTAACTTCTTCTTCTGCATACTCATCTGAATCACGGATTTCGCGGATATAATTTGGTGTATTTATTGTCTGAATCAGGATTTACAGGATTTTAGGATTTTCAGGATTTTAGGCTCTTCTTGATTGAAAATTGTTCTTTATAGAATCACCGAAATATCTGCTTAAACGCCATAATCAGCAATATTACAAGCATCCGCGTTCGTAGTAGTCTGGGGATGTCGGGTTTCGCTGACGCTCTACCCGACCTACGGAACTACGGAACATAAACTCAATCTTAATGTAATAGTCGTGCGATTTATTGCACGTTGTAAGCGCGAGATTTTTCAACTTAAAGGTCTCTGGCAATCCGAAAACCGACGCTATGAATGGCTTGGATGGGTTCATACGCCGCACGGTTGGCGCATCTTGCAGCGAACTCACCGCGGGCAATCCAGGAACCCCCACGAATCACCTTACGACGACCTTCACTTGCCCCTAACGGATTCTCCGTAGGCGAGTACTTATACGTCTCCATGTGAAACCAGTCGCTACACCAATCGTAAGCGTTCCCCGCCATATCGTAGCACCCGTAAGGACTCACACCTTCAGGATAACTCCCAACAGGTACCAATTGCTTATTCCCCGATTCCGATGTGTTCGCTCGACTCGCATCCCATATATCTCCCCACGGATACTCCCGAGCGTCCGTACCGCGTGCCGCTTTCTCCCACTCCGCCTCTGACGGCAAACGATATTCCTCATTTTCAAGTCCGTTGAGCCACGCCAAAAAATTCGTCGCATCCTGCCAACTCACCCCGACGACAGGAAAATCGGGGGCGTTGAGATGTTCTTCCGTCGAGAACAACGGCTGTGGATGTCCCGTCGCTTCCACAAACTGTGCGTATTGTGCATTTGTAATCTGGTACGCGCCGATGGCGTAGGCATCGAGCAGGACGCGGCGTTGCGGTTCCTCCGGATCCGTCTTCCGCATTCCGGTGGGAATCGTCCCCATTGTGAACGTCCCAGCAGGGATATGGATTAAGGGGTAATCGAGTGTATTGATGTGCATGGTAGGGTAAACGCTCGCTAAAATAAAAAAGTATCGGAAATGTTTCGTCTCCAGTATAACACACCTCTACATCTTTCGCAATCTTCCCTGTAATTCGGACCAGGACCATTTAGTTTTAAGTTTTTTGTCGAATTTCTGCGGAAAGTCGGGAATCGGAGTTCCCTCCTACAGAGGAGGGGCGCGGTCCTCCAATGACCGAAACTCAATAATTTCGGAAAACTAAATGCCCCTGTAAGTCGGACAGAAGCATTTAGATTTAAGCAATTATCGGATCTCACGTTTCTTAGACGAAGCCAGTGCCCTTAGAAACCGAATTTTCACAGTTTTCATAGCAAACCCGAAAAATCAACAGGTGTCGTGAAAGGCGATAAACCCTGACGTGTATTGGGTTTCAGGCAGTTTTCACCAAAGGGTACTGTGAAAGCTGCTATGAAAATTGCTATGAAATTTTCACACGGATCCAATAGCAGTCATAATACTCTTTTGGCAGTAGACAGATAATCGTCCATCCTCCGATAAATGCATCGAAATCTCCTCACTTTCACGGAGGCTTCACGGAGGTTTTCACCAGCATAGGCGGGCCGTGGGTTGCCAAGACGCAATATGCCTCTTCTCCGTAAAAAAACGAATGTAAAAATAGAATTACCGTATCGTAATTAGATAGAATATGGAAAAAGTGCCAGCAGTGAGTGAAGAAGAAGCACAGGCAGATATTGAACAGGCAATTGCTGAGGGGCGCGCGGGGGAAGTCTGTAAAAGGAGTAAGTTATCTCCGTAATGCAAGTTGTACTGGATACAAACCAGCATATAAGTGCGGTTATCCTACCTCCGATGTGTAATAAATCACTTTAAGGGAATTGAGATCTCGCTTATCCAAACTCTTTATCTAATTCTTCCTGCGTCATCTCCTGTACAAATTCAGGCGTAATTACGGAGCCCTTTCCTTTCTCAAAAATCCCTTTTTCAAACGCTCGCATCAGGGCATTACGACACCGCTTATTCACGTCTCTCGGTGTTCCATGTTGCAAATTAGACAGAAGTGCCCGGAGTCCCTCCTCTGTAAACGGAAAATAAGGTGTTTTGGGTTTTTCTTCGGTTCTGTAGTGAGAGAGAAGTTCGCGGACATATTGCAGCAACTCTTCTTGATCTTTCACTTCATGAAAGAAAATCTGTCGGGTAATCCGGTCGGTGAGATAGCCTCCCAGAATCAATTCAATTTCTTCATATTCCTCTGGCGCGGTCAGCGTAAAATTCATCAAAAGTGTGAAAAAGTAGGGAAGCCGATCTACGAGTTCACGCAATCCCTGTCCGAAGGGACGGTATTGTGGCGGTGTAAAATAGATGAAATTCTCCATTTCATCTATCCATAGACAGAATCGATTGTGCTGAGTTACATCAGAGGATTCAGATAACCCCGTAAGGCAGTGAAAAACGCCTGCTAACACTCGAAAGTAATCTTGTGTTTTCTCAATGTTTCGATTTAAGCCAAGTTTTCGCAATTCCGTAGTCGTGCATTTGCCCAGGAAGTAGGCACTTAGAGGCAAGCCAGCCCCCGGAGAAATAGGTGAAGCCTCAAACAACTTAAGTAGCGCATTCACGAAGTCACCACTCACCACCGTTTGACGAAGATTTCGCTCTACTACATCCCGTCCAACAGATTCCACACCTTCTTTCACCGATTCCGCTATACGTTCAAGTCCAATCTGATCTATGACATCGAGATAAAAATCCCTCGCTGGATTCCCAGTTTCAGTAGGGGTTTGAACCCTTAGAACTTCTAGACTTTGAACACTCGGTGATGCCTCAGGCATATTTTGGTCAGAACTAAAGAAAAGTGAAGCATGTGTTTTACCTGCCCCAATAGCTCCTCGACATAATACTACCTGCGTTGGTGCTGATGCTTTGGTTTCTCGGAAGACATTCTTAAATTCGCCTTTGAGTTCTTTTAGGCCTGCCCAAGTTGTCTGCTTGGGATCAGTTGGAGGACTGATTGTAAAGGGATTTTCTCGTAAACCGGCTAAATTCCAATCAATGGAGTATGTCATGTTTCACCTCGTTTTTCTTACAGATGGCAAGGCTTTCAGCATAGCATGTAACCGCTCGAGATAACGGCGATACTCACGAAGACGCTTCGTCATCTCCACTTGGGTTCCAGCAAGGTGAGGGTTTACCTGTTGTAAAGCCAACTCAGCCCGATTGTATGGCCACTTTGGAAACATAACGAGATAGATATGCAACAGTAATTCCAAAGATGACCAAGTCCTTGTCGCTGCGAAGCGATTCTCGTACCAATCCATCAAACCTCGCCTTGCCTTCCTATCATCTGTCAGTATAATAACTTGCCCCATCCTCCGTTTCCGAACCAGATAAAATGCCAGCGCGCAATTATAACGCTCCCCACGATTGCGAGTCGGGTCGCTAGATGTTGAAAATCGATTGAAAAGCAGATCTTCATAATCTTGTTCATGCGGAAAATATCGCCTTGCTTGACGCACAAATTGCAACATCTGTTTGTCGTAGTCTCCTAATTTATTCCTGCGTCGCCTGATTTCATGCGGTATCTCTCGCGAGACTTGCACAGTGAACAATTGATTTAAAACATCAATGATATGAGATCGCCCTACATAAACCTCATGTATGTTGATAAGGGACGATGTATCAGGAATTAGAATATCCATAAGTTTTCGGTTAGGTAGGCAGAAAAATAAGGTAGGACTCATTCTCGCGATGGGAAAATCGGACCGCATAGCGTGTATCAGGATCTTTGGAAAACATATCTAAATCTGCCTGGAGTTCCTCCAAATTCACCGCTATTCCGTTATCCGTTGTGAGAAGAAGTGCCATATAAATGAGTGCTGGATATAAAGAAATCTTCGGGGTCGGTGTACTCCGAAGCGTTTCAAAAGCCTGAAAAGTGAGTTTGTAAAGCAGTTCTTTTTTTTCTAAATCATGTATTTCCGTCCAGCGTCGATCAATTGTGCCCATAAATATCTGTCCAGCAATGCCAAAGAATTGCGTCCGCAACCACTTTGAACTTGTGTGAAAAGTCGGCATCTCTTGAATCTTTGGAAGAGACTGAGAAAATCGGGCACCCATTTCTGTCAATCCAGACCGTCTCCTTCCATGATTCTCAACTGAGACCAAGCCGAGGTCTGCCAACCAATGAATGCGTGGTGGCACAACATTTTCCATGGAACGCCCTGATTCTTCTTTCCAATGTGCCACACGGTTCCGTTCCGCCAAGATGTCACGAGCAACATGTTTTTCCGATGTTAGCATCCGGGCTTGCAATTGCTGAAGATAAAACGCGGGGAAAGCACTTTGCAAATCGGAAAGAGAGCAAGTCTCTTGTTCAACTAACATGTGAATAACTGTAAGAAGTCGATCGCTATCCTTCAGCAGAAGCCAATACAGATAGGCACAGCACTCCGCGTTCGTCAGTTCAAACGGATTTTGATCAGGAATTCGGCATAGGAAAGGAAGCAATGCCTTTCCAAATCGAGTCACACGGTACGCGCCAGCGATTCGCCCTATAATTCCCAACGAAACAGCGAAATTAGTGTATCGTCTTGGAGCAGCTTGTCCGCGCGTCGCCTTAATGTATCCTTGCTGATTCGCGTAATCCATCAAATCTGGCTCATGATTGAGACTCCATTTTTCAAGTTGAGTATAGAGTACAGATTCACTTAGCGTTCTATGCTCAAGCAATCGTAGAATTGCGGAAACATAACCGAGGCGGCGAACAAGCGTGTTAATCTCTGTGATTCCAGCTTCATATTTGGGCATCTGGTAACCTGTCTGTCAGGGCGTAACTATGAAGAAACTTAATCAGACAAAGGAAATATCAACGCACCATTTGGAGGATCTATTTAACTATTAGTATTGCAGAAGTACGGGGAAACTTCTTAATCACGGCCTACTACAATCAAGGGTAATAGTATACCAAATTTGCCAAACAATCTCAACAAAAAGATTAATAATCCAAGGGTATATAGTTTTCGATCTAAAGTCCTTAAGTTCAGAGGGGCGTGGTCGCAACAGTAATGGGGGTGCTACGAAATACTGCCCTCTTGATATTGGGTCTTGAAATACAAGTTTACCGCGTCAATAGCATCTTATTTCGCCGCATATTCACAGCAGATACTTGTATTCATTGAAAACGATTTTTAAACAATGCCCCTGACACTTCGCATATGTTCAATGCAGGGCTATCCAGTTTTCGGTTTTTTTCTGTATTTTTTCACAGATGTTAATATCTTCAGAAAAGCAGAAGTCGCGTGGCGTTTCACGCGACTTCTGCTATACTTCACCGTAAAAAATATCACTTTTTGTAGGTGAATCATGACAAGAACACCCTCTTGCCACTTGCTTGATATATTAGCAGAAGTTCCAGATCCACGCCATAAAAAAGGCAAACGTCATCCTTTAGTCTCTATCCTCGCCTTGATCGTCATCGGTTTGATGGCGAATCATAAAGGTTATACTTCTATAGCGACCTGGGCTCGGGACCACCCTGAACTGACAAAAGCATTAGGTTTCAGGTCTCGAAAGTCCCCATGTGCGACGACCCTTCATAATCTCTTGAAGCGTCTGGATGTCGCCAGTTTAGAAGCCTGCCTCACGAAATGGGTGTTTTCAAAACTTGAAGATCTTCAAGTTTTGAAAACACAAGATTTACACGCAGTTGCCATCGATGGCAAAGAACTACGGGGCTCCGAAGACCCAGAGACCGGATACCGGACACATTTACTCGCCGCTGTCTGCCACGAGGTAGGAATCCCCTTGGCACAATGTTCCGTCAGTGGAAAGACCAACGAGATTCCCATCGCAACAAAACTCTTGAAAACCTTTGATGTCCTCGGCAAAGTCATCACAACTGATGCACTCTTGACTCAGAGAACCTTTTGCAAAGACATTATCCAACACAAAGCAGATTATGCAATGCCCGTCAAAGAGAACCACAAACAGATGTATGACGATATTTCTCAACTCTTTGAACCCCTCTCGCAGACAGACCCCACAGAGGTTGAAGCACGCCGATTTGAAAACCTCCACACCCAAGAAGCAGCACACCTCAATACACACACACAGGTCGAAACATCACATGGGTTCACCACCACACGCACCCTCACAGCAAGCACACTCTTGACAGATTACATCAACTGGCCAGGACTCGCACAAGTCTATCAATACCAGTCTCAGCGAGTCAATACCAAAACAGCAGAGATCTCCTCTCAGACGCAGTATGGCATCACAAGTCTAACGCCTCAGAAAGCCTCCGCAGAAGCTTTGCTGAAACTCCGACGAGGACACTGGACGATAGAAAACAAAGTCCATTGGGTCCGAGATACCGTCCTCGGTGAGGATGCTTCACAAGCACGAACCGGCAGTATTCCAGAAGTCATGGCTGCCTTACGCAACACCGTTCTGTCTGTCTTACGCTTCAACGGACATACGAAAATCGCTGAAACGCTCCGATTTTTCGCTTCAAAACCTAAACGCGCAGTTAAACTCATATAGAGAGAAAGCGGAAAACTGGATAGCCCTGATGTTCAATGCGTGTTGACTTCTCTTCCACACATAAAGTATAATAAGTTATATGGAAAATTTCCTAATAACTGAACACACAATCTCACCACAGTTGACAAATCCTTCTTTCTCGGGGCACCAGACTTTTCCGTTTCGGTATACATGGCTGAAAAAGGGTGTTGATGCCGTAACAGAAAATCCGACCGTCTTTTCATCGGAAGACGCTTTCGTTACTTTAGGCGTTGGAAAAAACATGGTAAGCTCCATTCGACATTGGTGTACCGTTGCTAGACTTATTAAGGTGGATCCCGACCAGCGTAGAAAGCTTGTTCCGACTAAACTCGGCAAAGCCATTTTTAACGATAAAAAAGGGTTTGATCCATACCTTGAAGATCCTGCCACTTTGTGGTTGATTCATTGGCAGATTGCGACCAATATTAATCAGGCAACCACGTGGTATTGGGCATTTAACGTTTTGAGAAAAAATCAATTCGTTCCAACGACATTCATGGAAGAGGTATACAAATGGGCACAACAACAGAAAGCATCTATGAGACCTATCTCTGATAATACACTTCAACGCGATGTCAACTGCTTTATCCGAACGTACTGCCAGTCACGTCATACCGCTGCCGTAATTGAGGAGAGTTTTGACTCTCCACTCGTTGAGCTTAATCTAATCGCCGAATTACCAGAAGGTAACGGGTATGAATTCCAACGAGGTGAGAAAGGAACACTACCAGCTGAGGTTTTTACAGCAACGCTAGTCGCATTTTGGGATCTCCGTTTTTTTGAAAGGAATGCCCTACCATTTTCAGACCTGATGTACGCCCCCTTAAGTCCTGGACGAATCTTCAGGTTAGACGAAGACACAATGATAGCATATCTTGAAAATCTTGCGCAACTTACCAATGAAGCACTACAATACGATGAAACCGCAGGTTTGAAACAGGTTTATCGACGGAACGATCTAAACCTGATGAAACTCTTAGAAAGGCATTATGGATAATACCCCTTTGTCAAAACTTTTCCAGATTAAGGGTCGTTTTAGGCGTTCAGTTCATCTGGAACGTGATTTCTATACAGAGAACGCCTTAGATGGATATATTTTGACTGTTACAGCGCGCGAGATGCTATCGCGTATCGTTGCGACCCTTGAAAATGAGACAACATCGAAAGCATGGTCGCTCACCGGTCCCTACGGGTCGGGAAAATCAGCATTCGCACTTTTCGCAGCGAAACTTCTTGGGGATCCTGAGGCCGCGACAACTCGACAGGCCTTAAAAGTATTAAAAGATGGAGATATCGCGCTATATGAACAATTTATGGATACAAAGCAGAACGGAAATTGGTCGCTATCCGGATTTTGTCCTGTGCTTATCTCTGGAGAGCGCGCTCCCCTCCCGATTGCCCTTCTGCGTGGTTTAGAACAGGGACTTAAAGCCTCTGAATTTCTGCCTATTGGCTCACTTCAACAGAAGATCAGAAAACTATTGAGAACAGCAGCGAACGGCATACCTCCTCAGGCATCTGAAATTACTGCTCTTTTTGAATTAGCAACAAGGACTATCGGGGAAAACGGTGGACAGGGTTTATTATTAGTGATTGATGAGCTGGGCAAGTTCCTTGAGTACGCTGCACAAGATCCTGTACAAGGCGATATTTTTGTGTTACAAACCCTTGCCGAATTCGCTACGCGAAGTGACCAGACTCCACTATTCTTGCTGACAATTCTCCATCAAGCCTTTGAACAATATGCAAGCAAAGCAGCCAAATCGCAACAGGAGGAATGGGCAAAGGTCCAAGGACGGTTTGAGGACATAGCCTTTGTGGAACCCACTGAACAGGTTCTTCGCTTGATTGGTTCTGCTATTGAGAAAACCTCAGGAAATGAGGAAAGAAATTTATCTTTACCCACCGAATTAGAACTCAAACCGAGCCAACTTACCGCGGACGAATTTAGCGAACTCCTGAGAAACTGCCTGCCACTCCATCCGACCGTTGTACTTGTTATAGATTCGATTTTCCGGCGATTCGGACAGAATGAACGTTCCCTCTTTGCCTTCCTCAGTTCAAGCGAACCGCATGGACTCCAAGATTTTCTTTTTAATCAGCGTTATAACAGAGATACATTACCCTTGTTTTCAATCACCGACCTGTACGATTACCTCAAGACTAATATGGGGAATCGGCTGTATATCTCACATAATAGCAAGAAGTGGGCAGAAATTGAATCGGCAATAGGTCGATTGTCCGACTCGTCCACCTTGTCAGCTAAACTGATTAAAACGATCGGAATACTCGGCATCGTTAGCGAATCAATTCCGAATCTGAAAGCTTCAGAGTCGATGCTCCGTTATGCATTAGATGATAAAACAAAAGGATTCGCCCATGAATTTGAGACAGCACTCGACACTTTGAAAGATCGTTCAATCGCTATCTACCGTCTCTATAATAAGGCTTACGCGCTTTGGAAAGGGAGCGATATTGACATTGAAGCAAAACTCCGTGAGGCAGAAGGAAGTGTTCATACAAAAACCAATCTCGCCACAAATTTGTCGCGCTATCTGTCAATACGTCCCCTCGTTGCCCGACAACATCTATTTGAAACTGGCACCCTTCGTCATTTTGCCGTTCGGTACACCGATCTCGAAAATTTTGATGCAGATATCAGAACACCACTCGGTGATGCAGATGGACTTATACTCTATGCCCTTCCAGCAAATAAACATGAAGTTAACGAATTAGTCGAAAAGGCAAGTGAGAATGCCCTTGTTTCCCTTCAAGAGGTGTTAATTGCAATCCCTCAGACTATAGGTGCTCTACAAGATGCTGTTACTCAACTCACCCATCTACATTGGATTTCCGACAATACACCTGAATTAGAAGGAGATCCAGTGGCAAGACTTGAACTCTCAGTGCAACAGACACAAGCAGAAAAAGAAGTATCCGACAGGCTAACGGCAATCTTTGGCAAAGACAGCAAAAATGCTTGTATATGGTACCACAAGGGACAACCGGTAGACATTAACTCCCAACGTGCAAGAAACGCGTACCTCTCAGAAATTTGCGATGAGGTTTACAACAAAACACCTACTATTCGGAACGAACTGATTAACCGACGGAAAATCTCCGGGATTGTAACAACCGGACGGAAGAAGTTAATCCAAGCGATGCTTGAAAACGAGGAGAAGGAAGACCTTGGTATCACCGGCTATCCCCCCCAAATGAGTATCTATCGTTCTCTCTTATGGAAGACCGGAATACATCGCGAAGCCTCAGGTGTATGGGGATTTTACCCACCCAAAACAAGTGATAAGAACAGAATGGAGCACACATGGAAAGCAATCGAGGAGTTTCTTACTGAGTGTGAAGGGAAACGACAACCTATTGTAGCACTCTATAAACGTCTGATGGCATCGCCATTCGGCGTGCGAAATGGTCCACTGCCTATTCTTTTGTGTGCCGCGATGCTATATCACAAAACCGAAATCGCTCTTTACGAAAACGGATCTTTTATACCAACCTGGTCAATGCCAATTTTTGAAAGATTACTCAAAGTCCCTCAACAATTTGAACTGAAATGTTTTCGGATAGTCGGTATTCGCGCGGATCTGTTAGCACAATTTTTGGAGATGCTCGATCAACCGATGACAGCCGAAAACTCTGATTTGTTAACAGCCATCACGCCGGTTATACACTCTATAGCACAACTTCCAAAGTATGTACTAACAACACAAGAATTGAGTGCCGCGTCAAAAAATGTAAGGGAAGTCGTTCTGAATGCGCGTGAGCCTGACGAACTCCTTTTTAATCAATTGCCTGAAGCACTTGGTTTCTCTGCCTTTGGTACAGAAACAGCAACAGATGTAAAGGTTGTTTCAGATTTCTTCACCACACTGCAAGATACACTGTCCGAGTTAGAGCAGGCTTACGAAGTGCTGCTGAACTTTATCGAGCAATTGCTCGTAGAAGCCTTCGATTTGACACCAAAGAAAGAAGTACTCCAAACAGAATTGGTCACTAGAGCTGAGCCTTTGCTAGAAATAACAATAGAAACTGATTTTAAAGGGTTTTTGATTCAAATCTGTAATGGTGGACATGATTTTACCAGCTGGCTCGAGGCAATAGCAACCTATCTTACCAAAAAACCACCTGCATCATGGATAGACTTGGATAAAGCACAATTTGAAAGTAATCTTTCTCAATTCGCAAGGAAATTTCGGCATTTTGAAGCAGTGTCCTACGAAAAATGGGATCACACTGAATCATCAGCAGGTGAACCAATTCGTATCGGCGTTACGAGGCCGAAACACGCCGAACAGGAACAAGTTGTCATTTTGCCTTCAACTGCCCAGGAACAAGCAGATAAATTGGAACGCGCAATTGAGAAAACTTCTAACGAAATTGATACGGATGGAAACCTTGAATTCCGTCTGGCAGTCTTAGCACGAATCTCACAGAAATTGATGCTGAAGGACAAGCAGGAAACGTCTTGATATTTTTGGAAGTATATGGTACACTTGGGATTGTAGAGTAACAAAACAACTACCTCAGAGGGAAACATGGAACATAAAGTTCGTCATCTTCTCGGCCTCTCTGGAGGCAAAGACAGTTCTGCGCTTGCGGTTTACATGCGGGACAAAGTGCCCGAGATGGAATACTTCTTTTCTGACACAGGTAAGGAATTGCCAGAGACCTATGCGTTTTTGGATCGATTAGAGGTATTCCTCGGCAAACCGATTATACGCCTCAACATGGATTCCGATCCCAACAGTAACCGCGATTTCGACCATTGGTTGACGCTCTATGGGGGTTTGCTGCCATCGTCTCAAGTTCGCTGGTGCACTGTTAACCTAAAAATAAGACCTTTTGAAGAATACGTTGGCGAAGATAAAGCGTATCATTACATTGCCATCCGTGCAGACGAAGAGCGCATCGGCTATAAGCCATTAAAAACCTCCACCCTTCGCAATATCGAACCCAAATACCCTTTTAAAGAGGACGGCATCACGAAAGAGGATGTCTATCGAATTCTGGAGGAGAGTGGAGTTGGTTTACCTGACTATTACAATTGGCGAACGCGCTCCGGGTGTTACTTCTGTTTCTTCCAGCGCAAATCCGAGTGGGTCGGATTGTTAGAGAAACATCCAGAGCTGTTTAAACGCGCCAAGGAATACGAGAAACCCAATCCACATTCAAAGACAGATGAATTGTTCACATGGTGTCAGGGTGAAACTTTAGAGGAGTTGTCGAAACCGGAACGGGTAACAGAAATCAAGGCTAATACCGAAAAGGCGATAGAAGACAAGAAAAGAGCAATAGCGGATAAGAAAATGACGAAACCGAATCAAACCCTAATGCAAATCTTCAGTCCCGCTGAGATCCTTACCGAGGTTCTCGACGATGAGGATGATGAGGAGCCGTGTTTGATTTGTCATAAGTAAAAATTTGGTTGCCTGCCTTTTGGTTCAAGTTCATAGAATGGAATCCGAAAAATGGATATGAAGGAACTTTTCAACAAACTGTACTTCGCACAAACTGAAGACACCGTTGATAAAATCGTCAACGTCCATTCTGACATATTCAAATCTGAAAATTGGTCTCCTATTGGTGAAGACGAAAACTATTTCGCTGTCATCGAAAATCAACAATCAAGTCCTATTGCCGCCCTGATTGAAAAAATTACGAACTCCATTGATGCTGTTTTGATGAAGAAATGCTTGCAAGCAGGCATCGATCCCAAATCCAATCAAGCTCCCCAATCCATGGATGAAGCCAGAACGAATTTCTTTCCAAACCATAGAGATTGGGATCTGCCATCATTCAGAAACCAACAAGCTGAGAGCATCCAAATCCTTGCTGATGGACCGCGGGGCAAAACTTCCCTAATTATCTATGATGATGGCGAGGGACAACATCCTGAAGAATTCGAGAACACCTTCCTCTCGTTATTGAGAGGGAATAAGAACGAAATCCACTTCGTGCAAGGTAGATACAATATGGGTGGCAGCGGTGCCATTGTGTTCTGCGGTAAAAAGCGATACCAGTTAATCGGCTCAAAACGTTACGATAACGTTGGAGAATTCGGTTTCACATTAATCAGAGAACATCCATTGAGCAAAGCAGAAGCAAGCACGAAAAAGAACACATGGTACGAATACCTCAAGATCGGCGGAAAAATTCCTTCTTTTCAAGCAGATCAACAGGATTTAGGACTATATAAAAGGACTTTCACAGCAGGAACAATTATCAAACTCTACTCTTATGATCTTCCCTCTGGAATCTCAGATATTTCAAGGGATTTGAATCAGAGCATTAACGAATATCTGTTTGAACCCATCTTACCAGTCTATACGATCGAAAAAGAGGAACGCTACCCTAAAAGTTCTTTGCGACGGGGTTTATATGGATTAAAGCGCAGATTAGAACAGGAAGATAACAAGTACGTTGAAGAGTCCTTTTCCGAAGATTTTGACGATGACCTTTTTGGTAAAATGAAAGTGACCTGCTATGTGTTCAAAACGAAAATTGATGACAGATCCGTCAAGGAAACTAAAGAAACAATTCGCAGAGAGTTCTTCAAAAATAATATGTCTGTCCTATTTTCAGTCAACGGACAGGTCCATGGACACTACACATCGGAATTCATAACTCGCTCTCTAAAATTGAACTTACTCAAGGAACATCTTCTTATCCATGTCGATTGCACGGATATGAACTATGACTTCCGTAAAGAGTTATTCATGGCTTCTCGGGACAGATTGAAAAGTGGAGAGGAAACACGTATTTTGCGGAGATTTTTGGCAGGAAAACTTGGTGCGAAAGATGGGCGTTTAACGGAAATTCAGAAACGAAGGAAAGACTCAATAGCGGTAGAAAGTGAAGATGCGAAAGACTTACTCAAATCTTTCGCACAGAATTTCTCGCGAAATGAAGAGTTATTAAAGTTATTGGAGCAAACTTTAAATTTAGATTTACCACCCAAAGGTAAGCAAAAAGGGAACACTAACAACTCAACTAAGAAAAAACAGAAGGAGAAGGAGCAGAATCCTTTTAATCCACAACGATTTCCTGCATTTTTCAAACGACGTGGACAAGGAAAAAAAGGTAAAGAAGTAGTGATAATACCATTTGGTGGAGAGAAAACGATTCTCTTTGATACGGATGTCGAAAACAATTATTTTAACCGAATTGAAGAACCCGGAGAGTTGAAAATCGCCATTCTTGACTTCAAAACGAATGAAACAGAAGGTGGGGATGCTCCGGGTAAAGTTGACCGGATTGATGATGTATTTAATGCTCGGAGAAGCAGTCCACAAGACGGAACGATCAAGATTCATCTTAATCCTAAAAAAGAAGTAAATGTTGGGGCTGAAGCAAAAATCAAAGTTAGCTTGGAAGATCCAACAGGGGAATTTGAGGATATATTCTGGGTGAAAGTAAGTGAACCAAAAGCCCCCTCGCAGCCCTCACCGAAACCTGAAAAAAAGGAAATTCCAACCTTAGGATTACCCGACCTGAAATTCGTTTATCAAGAAGAAAGACAGGAAAGAAATGGTGCATTAACTTGGGAGCAAGTCGAAAATGCGACAAGTGAGACGATGGACTTCGGTACTGTAATGTACCCGATGGTGAAAGAAGATAAGTTAGAAAGCGTTTATATTAACATGGATAGTACTGTTCTAATGAACTTCAGAGCGAAAACCAGAAATGCTAGTCAGGAACAGTTAGAAATAGCGAATCAGAGATATATCGCCTCTGTATATTCTCATGTCCTGTTTCTATATTCAATTACAAAGGCTCGTAAATATCAAGTGGTGCGAGAAGAAGACAATACCAGCTTCTATAACAACACCGATTTTGACGTTGAATTAGGTACTTACCTCAAAGATCTGTTCGACAGTTATTACGCAGAATTTATTCTGAACTTCGGTTTTGATGAAATCATGCAATTGCTGGAAGAATAACTTCCCAAGGCATTAACACTCAAAAAAGTGTATTTAATCCTATCAATCCTGATCCAGACCACAGCAAAATTCCCCTCGCAATTTCGTCCGACTCCGTGTATAATAGGGTATCGTTTTGTATGCCAAGAACACACGGAGAACATAGATGTCTGATCCCAACATCAAACCCACTCATAAACCCATCAAAACCTATTACGCCGAACTCGAGAAATACGCGCAACTCGGTGAAGAAAATGAAGGCACCGTCCGTGGGGCATTCCAATAACGATTCACGCCACAACTCGTCAACAGATCCGATTCCGAGTTAAGACAGCAAGGTCCACCCTTGAATAAAACAAAGATGACCTATTTTGAGAAAGAGGATGTATTGCATCTGGCGATTTCTGAGGAGCCAGAAAGTGCGAGTCTGGAACTCAGTCCCAATATCACCGCCGAATTGAACAGCAACGGTGAACTCATAGGTATTGAAATTCTAAATGCCAGCATCTTCATTCGAGATTCGATTTTAGAGTCCGCTCACGCAAAAATGCTATCACTCACCAAAATCCAGTCCACCTAATTCGGTATAACACTCTTTAACAGATATAACGTGAATTCGACTGAAGTCCCCTCGCTAGTGAGGTTGCCTCAACGCTCCATTTCACTCTCAAAAATCCGCATCATCTACTGCATCCGTGTCATCCGAGATTCAGACGGTTTCACAATTCAAACGCCCCTGCCAAAAAACTGAATATTTTCCTTGACTTCTGGGTGTGTAAATATTTTGTCAAAGTAGATGTCACCCCTACGGGGTTCGCTGATGGGTCTCACCACGTTCTACAGAGATGTCACCCCTACGGGGTTCACTCATGGGGTCTCACCACGTTCTACAGAGATGTTACCCCTACGGGGTTGAAGAGGAAACAGGTCAAAAATCGGAGTATCCCCGGCGTCCTAAAAGGACATAAAATACCTTCGGACGTTGAATGCCAAAAACTTTACACACCCTTGACTTTTTGCTTTATATATGCGACACTTATAGTATGTTATGTTAGAAGTCTGTAGAAATTCAAAAACGCAGAATGTTACACTTTCCACCAAATTGTTTTTTTCCGTAACGGATGCTCACAGAAAAACGCCTCTGAACCCTTGCAGGGACTGGGTTCTTCGACGATAACAGATGTACACCAAATGTTACACTGGTGTAACATTTTAAGGCGAATTTTCATGGGAAAACGCCCTGATAACTGACGATCAGAACTATTCGGTTTTCTGATTGTTTGTGCGGTGTATCGCGACCAGGAGGTCGCTCCTACAGCAGTCGGGATTCGGAGATCCCTCCTACCAAGAAAATAAATGTCAGTACCTTTGGATTATACCCGTGGGAATCAAGGAACACCGAAGTAGAGGAATCTTTGGACATGAGAGATCAACGCACACTTTTCGATCTGACACAGGACGGCTTGGTCATCGGCAAGAAGTTGCAGCACATCTATCCTGAATTCGATGTGACTGCCTTCGTCTCTGACGTTCGGACAGAGATGGAGGGACAGACGCTCCACAACGTGACGAACGCGATTGGTCGCGTCCTACGCCAGTATCTTCCAGAAAACTATTCCGAGGCTCTCGCTATCTTGATGGCGTTCGTCGAGATCAAAGCACCACCGGAACCGACGCGGCACCCAACCCCCGAAGTCGAGACGAGCCTGAGACCGATTTCGCACTTTATTAGCCTCTACGGACTCGCCGATTTCGAGGCATCTCTGGACGCTTTCCGCGAACTCTCAAAACATCGGTGTACCCGTGGCGATGAGATTCGTGCGTTTATCATCAAAGCCCCGAATCGGTGTTTTGAACGTTTCAGTGAATGGGTCAATGACGAAAACGCAAATCTCCGCCTTTTCGTGGCGGCATCGCTGTGTACACGCGGCATACACCAAAAATGGCTGCGTCCGTTTATCCAAGACCCACAACCGATCCTATCACTGCTGGAAATACTCAAAGACGATCCAGATGCGCGTGTTCGGGAACAGGTCGCGACGGGTATGCGCGATATCGTCAAGGACTACCCAGAGGCGGGGTACACCACACTGGAACGGTGGTGTCAGGATGGACGGTCAGAGACGCAGAAAATTCTCCGGCAGGCATTGAAATATCAGGTGAAGATTGGTGACGAACGCGCTTTCAAACTCCTCGGCATGGGAGCGGTGCCGACATTAGGTAAAGCGAATATTGCACTCATCGAGTTGAAACCTGAACGCCAAATGCTTCCGATCAATGAGGTTTTCGATTTTTCGTTCAGTTTACAGAGCGACTCCGATGCTGAACAGACAATCCTTACGTATTACGCAGTCGCTTACAAACGTCCATCAGGACACATCACGCGTAAACGCTACCGGTTCAGTCAACGGAAGTTGAAGCCGAGAGAGCGTGTCGATTATGAGAAATCTCTGTTTCCGTTGCCTTCGCTTAAGCAGCACGCGGACGGAAAGGCCTGTCTCGGTTGGCACCGTTTCGAGGTGGAGGTGAACGGCGATGTGCTCGGTGGCTTCGATTTTGAAGTGACTCCACCAAAAGATCGAAAAGTCAGTTGAAGTTTACGAAATATTTCGGTAATGCTATAATGGACTATCGTCAATCAAAACCGACTGCTGAAGACTAACTGCTGACTGCTAAATGAAAGGAACTTTCACATGACTGGTGAAGAAAAATTTGCGGTAGATCTTGAGGGCTATCTCGTCATAAAGAATGTTCTGACCGACGATGAAGTCGCTGAGATGAACGCCATTATCGACAAAGGCGACCTCGAAGGACCGCCGAGTCTCTGGGGTGAACCGTTCAAGCGACTCATCGATCATCCGAAAATCCTGCCGTATCTCATCGATATGTTGGGTCCGCATGTCCGACTCGACCACGATTATGCCCTCTTTATGGAAAAAGGGCAAGGACGTGGTGGATTGCACGGCGGTGAGGACGGTGGACGCGCCGGTGGCAGCGTCGGCGATCACTGGTATAAATACCGAGATGGACACATGCGGAACGGGTTGTCCGTGATGACTTATAATCTGGCGGATGCTCCAGCGGGCGCGGGTGGGTTCGCCTGTATCCCAGCAAGCCACAAGTGTAACTTTCCGACGGAACTCCCAACGGATGTGCGACGTTTTGAGCGTCCGGCACACTATGTCGTTCAACCGCCACTGGAAGCCGGTGACGTTCTGTTTTTCACCGAGGCACTCATCCACGGGACGATGCCGTGGACAGCGGAACACCAACGCCGTTCGTTGCTCTATAAATACAGTCCGGGACACTCGTCATGGTCGGAACACTATTACGACATCAGTAAATATGAAGGGTTGACAGAACAACAGAAACGGATGTTGTTGCCGCCATCCATCGGTAGGCGTCCCCGCGTTATTGAAGAAAATTGAAGCAATCTGGTGCGGTTGAAAACCGCACCTACCCATCTGGTTCACAAAGGCGTTGGGTGGAACGCAGTGAAATCGAACCTACACACTGAAAATCTAACGAAAGGATTTATCCCAATGACAGGTGAAGAAAAATTTCAGGTAGATCTTGAGGGTTACCTCGTCATAAAGAATGTTCTGACTGAGGATGAAGTCACCGAGATGAATGCCATTATTGATAATGGTGAACGCCAAGGACCACCAAGCCTTTGGGGTGAGTCTTTTAAGAGATTGATCGATCATCCGAAGATCCTGCCGTATCTCATCGACCTGTTGGGTCCGCACGTTCGTCTCGACCACGATTACGCCATCTTTCTGGAGGCAGGACAAGGACGTGGCGGATTGCACGGCGGTGAAGACGGTGGTAGACCCGGCGGCAACGAAGGCGATCACTGGTACAAATACCGCGACGGTATCATGCGGAACGGGTTATGCGTGATGACATATAATTTAGCAGACGCACCGGAAGGTGCAGGCGGATTCGCTTGTATCCCCGGAAGTCATAAGAGCAACTTCTTGCGGGAAATCCCGTCGGAGGTGCGGCGATTTGAACGTTCAACGCACTACGTCGTCCAACCGTCTCTTAATGCAGGGGATGTGCTATTCTTCACGGAAGCCCTCGTTCATGGAACGATGCCGTGGACAGCAAAACATCAACGTCGGTCGCTGCTCTACAAATATAGTCCTGGACACTCGGCATGGTCGGGCAATTATTACGACCTCGGTCAATACGAAGGGTTGACGGAACAACAGAAGCGGATGTTGTTGCCGCCTTCAATCGGTAGACGTCCCCGCGTTGTTGAAGAGAATTGAAGCAATCTGGTGCGGTTGGAAACCGCACCTACCCGTCTGGTTCACAAAGGCGTTGGGTGGAACGCAGTGAAACCGAACCTACAAACTGAAAACCAAACGAAGGAGTTTCTACAAATGACTGGTGAAGAAAAATTTCAGGTAGACCTTCAAGGCTATCTCGTGATAAAGAACGTCTTGACCGAAGATGAAGTCGCTGAGATGAATGCGTTTATCGATAGAGAATCCAGCGAGAGTTTGAGAGGACACGGCGATCGAGTGTCGAGTCTCTGGGGTGAACCCTTTAAGAGCCTGATTGACCATCCGAAAATTCTCCCGTATCTCCTCGAGTTATTAGGTCCACACGTCCGTTTAGATCACGATTATGCCATCTTTATGGATGAAGGGCAAGAGGGTGGTAGATTGCACGGCGGTGAAGATGGCGGTGGACCCGGCGGTCCTGAGGCGGATCACTGGTACAAATATCGCGATGGTGTGATGCGCAACGGATTGTCTGTGATGTCATACAATCTGGCGGATGCCCCCGAAGGTGCAGGTGGATTCGCCTGTATTCCGGGAAGCCATAAGAGCAATTTCTTGCAGGATTTGCCGTCAGATGTGCAGCATTTCGAGCGTCCTGCACACTACGTTGTGCAACCGGCTGTCGAAGCGGGAGATGTGTTGTTCTTCACGGAAGCCCTTGTTCACGGGACGATGACGTGGCGGGCAAAACATCAACGCCGCTCCCTGCTCTATAAATATAGTCCGGGACACTCGGCATGGTCGGGAGAATATCACGATCTCAGCAAATATGGTGAACTCACCGAACAACAGAAACGGATGCTCCTGCCGCCATCCATCGGCAACCGTCCATACGTCATAGATGCAGGTTAAAATTAATGCCAAAGGTTCAACTCACTGGAAACCAGAGCGATTTCCTGAAAATCGTTGTCACCGCGACAGGACGCGGAGATATCGAAACCGTCCGACAATTGGTCGATGACAATCCAGCGTGGATTCATACCGTCGGTTCGCACGGTCGGACGATGCTGTGGGAAGCGGCATATCAGGGCAGACTGGAGATGGTTCAATTTTTACTTGAACGTGGTGCCGATATAAACCTGCCGGGGTGCTACCACATCCAGCACAGAATTGAGATAACCCCGTACTGCGTGGCACGGTATGAGGGGCGCGACCTTGTGGCAGATTATTTACTCCAGCACGGCGCGACCCTCGACATTCATACCGCCGCCTATCTCAAAGATTACGATACCGTCCGCTCACATCTCGACACTGACGCAGATCTCATCAATAGTGGATACCTTCAGGCGGTAATGCTACCCGCGGGGCAACCGCATTCTTTTGAACACCGAGAAGCAGCATGGGCGACACCGCTCTGTTATGCCATCGTGGGCGGAAACCCCGCAATCGTCGAACTGCTTATTGCACGGGGTACGACAATCGAACCGCACAGCGAACGTTTCCTCGATTATGCTATCGCGTATGATTGGGTGGAGATCGCCGAGTTGTTACTCGAAAACGGAGCAGATCCGAGCAAAGCACCGCGCATCTTAGACGACAATTCCGAAATGAGCAAGCTGCTCAAGAGCCATGGTGCCCCACCGAAGGACATAAACGACCCAGGCGCCATGGGGTGGCCCATGCTTGTTTACGTATGTCGCGGCGACAATAGGGAACATCCGGAGGAAATTCAACGACTCTTAGAACTCGGTGCCGATATCGACGTTCGGAATTACAAGGGGAAAACAGGGCTGCATTACGCAGCGAAGGCGGGTTTTCTGAAAGTCATCAACCTGCTCATCGAAAACGGTGCGACTGTTGACGCTACCGACGACGACGGCGAGACCCCACTGTTTGAAGCGATCCGATCGACCATAAAGAACGGTGAAAAACAGCGAGCGGCACTGGAAGCATTGCTCGTCAAAGGTGCCGATCCGAACCTTAGGAATCGGAAAGGACTGACACCGTTGCAAGTCGCAAAGCGGATGCGAAGGGTAGACGCGGGCAGAATTGTCGAGTTGTTGCAATCGTATTATGCCGTTTAGCAGTCTTTACAAATGCCGCCCCGCTGGGGCTTGGATTTTTTCGGTTAACATATACTACACAAATGCCGCCCCGCTGGGGCTTTAAGGCATTAATGTGTGGGTATGATAACCATCATTCACGATAAAATCCTCGGTTCTACCGATATAATAATCTTCTTTAAAACGAAATAATGAAAACACCTTACACACACGAAAAACTCACCCAAGACTTCACCAATCTTGGTATCGAAAAAGGGGATACACTCTTTATCCACTCCTCCTTCAAGAGTCTGGGACCCGTTGAAGGTGGTGCTGGCACGGTCATCTCGGCGTTAGAAGCGACAGTCGGCGCGGAAGGACTGATTCTGATGCCGACCTTCAGCCTTTTACCGAGTCGGGAAGAACGTGTCGCCGCATGGCATGTCAACAAGACGCCGTCCACGGTGGGCTGGCTGACGGAGTTTTTTTGGCAGATGCCCGACACCTATCGCTCCGACCACTATTCGCACGCCGTTGCCGCCCGCGGGAAAGATGCAAAGGCGTTCGTGTCCGACCATCTCCGACGCGAAGGCTACGAATCCCCGTGGGATCATCATCCGTGGGGAAAGACTTACGGCACGCATTCACCGATGTTCCGCGCCTACAAGTCGGAAGGCAAACTCCTCATGATCGGTGTCGATTATCAGACCTCGACCTACATCCATTTCGTTGAAGTCATCCATTGGAACAAACGTCTTGCTCACGATACACAGGCACAGTTTATCGGATTGAAGCGCCCAGAACTTGGTAATTATTGGGAGCGTCTCGGTCAGTTGAAACAGGGGAAGGTGGGAGATTCCATGTGTCGATTGTTCCACATTAAGACGTATGTGGATACACTTCTGGCAGAGGTTGAGCGCAACCCTGAACCGTATGTTGTATAAAGGAACGTCGAATGAAAGGAATCTATTCTGCCTTGCTTCTGGTGTGCGGCAGCCTGCTTCTGTGTAGCGAAGTAGGGGAGTCGATCCTGGCAGACGATTCTCATCAACCAATGCGTGGAACAGATGAATCGGTAGGTCAGGCGCGAGATGTCTTCACACCGAGTTGGATGCCACAGCCGAGCGATATAGCGCAGGTCGAAGAACAGCGACTCTTAGCCGCCGTTAAAACCGCACAGACAGCATTGATTGACGCTCCCAAAGACGCAACGGCGTGGGGACAGTTAGGCAGCGTCTATTTTGTTCACGGCTGGGAAGTAGAAGCGGCGCAGTGTTATCAAGGTGCCGTCGAGATTGCGCCCAGCGAATTCCACTGGTTATACTATCTCGGATTGACGACCTATAAAGTTAATCCAGAAGTCGCCGCCCACGTGCTTGCCGAAGCGATCACACTCAATCCGCAATACGCGCCCGCCCATATTTATCGTGCCGCCGCGCTCCGAAGCCTCGGGCATTTAGAGCAAGCGAAAACTCATCTTGAAACTGCTAACGAATTGGATCCTCAGAACCCGTATGCGTCTCTATGGCTCGGTGAACTCGCACTTGCTACCCAGCAGTTTGAAGTCGCGCAAAGCCATTTGCAACGGGCTTTAAAACTGAATCCAGAACAGAGCGAAGCACACGCCGCCATGGCACAAGTTGCGAGAATCCTCGGAGAAACGGATACCGCCACCAAGCATGCGCGAGCATCACGGAAACGGACGAAATATACACCGATGCATGATCCGCTGTGGTGGGATGTGCTGAAACTCGGTGTAACAGCACAACGCTATGCCGAACGTGGGAACCGATACCTCCAACAAGGGGACTTCACGCGCGCCGTCAGCGAGTTAGAGATAGCGATATCAGGGCTCAATCAGGATCCGCACCTTTGGCTCAATTACGGCATCGCGCACCTGCTCAACAAGCAGCCGAGTGAAGCCGTTGCGGTTTTAGAGAACACATTGACTGTTATCCGGGACACGGAAAACACAACCCGGAACCCAACGGAAATCGCTGATTTAAAACTCCAATGTCACACCAATTTAGGACTCGCTTATTATCAAGCTGGTAACATCGGGGAAGCGATTGCCGCCTATCAGACAGCGATCCAACTCGAACCGAATTTTGCCGATGCTTACGGTGGACTTGGGGTCATATATTGGCGAACTGGAGACCTCGATGCCGCGATTCGCCACTGTCAAAAAGCGATTAAGATTGCACCTAAAAACATCGAGTTTCACCAAAATTTGACCCAGATTTATTGGCAGAAAGGGATGTACGATAGAGCCGCAATCGGATACCGGATTATCCTTGAACTGGATCCTTCAGATGAAAACGCGCTGCACCATCTCGGCATAATTTTGCTGTCGAAACAGGAATACGATGAAGCGATTTCTTGCTTCCAAAAAGTGCTTCAACGCAATCCGGACAATGTCCTAACACACGGGGCTTTAGGAACGGCATACTACAAGTTGGGAGAGGAAGGTCCTGCTATTCATGAGTTCCGAGAGGTGTTACGCTTGGATCCACAGAACCAAAATGCTCGCGAAATGCTCAAACGTCTCGGACAGTGATTAAAAAAAGATGGGCATCATACTTGCGATGCCCACCCTTGGTTCTTTTTCTTATGGAGACGGGTGTCTACTGCCAATTGGGTACCCGTCGGGATAAACTATTCATGCACCCTAAAATACTCGCCTTTTATCGCACCCCATCTCGTGGGTAACTTGCCTTCTGGCTCGACAGCATAAACCCGGTCCATTGCCTCCTGGATTTCACCTTGATCCAGCGCGACGCTCCAGATAGCGACCTCATCGACGCGTCCAATGTAATGCTCGCGATTCCCTTCGCTGTTGCGTCCAATCGACACAGGGACATCGTTGGTATCAATTTTACCCTTGGCATCCCCATCCACTTCTACTTCACCATTATAGTAAAGTACCATCTTGCTCCCATCGTAGGTGGCGGTTACATGCGTCCACTTCTTCGGGGGCAGGTTCGAAGTTGTACCATCACCGATCCGCTTTTCTGTCCCCTTATCCACAGAGATAATAAAACCGGTCTTTCCATTATTACCGCCAAACTCATAGAACCCATAGACCATCCACGGGGCGGTATCGCCTGCCCAGGTCTTCACAATAATACGGAACCACTCATTCGTGAATTCGGTCGGATACAGCCAACACATCAAAGTGATTTCGTCCGTGATATCCAAAGAATCGGAATCCGGCACTTCAATCCAACCACCGGCTTCGCCGCTCAATTCGACCGAGTCGCCGTGTTTGCCCTTGGCGATCTTTCCTTTGTGAATGGTACCATCGTTCCCATGTTTCGACTTATCTATGGCGGTATCCCCTTTTACTTCGTCGAAGGAAAGGTAGAGTGCCATATCGTCTTCTCGAACAGCCTCGCTCATCGTGCTGAACACAATAACACAACCGAGTGATAAAAGAAATATAGCTAAAACCTTCATAAGTTTACCTCCAGTTACAGTGTAACTTACTCTGAACATTCAGACGGTTTCTGCAGAATGCAGTATTCTTTAGGTAACGCCCCTATTTTAGCAGGTTTTCTATATTTAGGCAAATTTTAACTACCATGGGGTGTATTCATATTTTGTCAAAAGTTGTAGATGTCACCCCTACGGGGTTCTCTGATGGGATCCATACGCGTTCTACAAAGATGTCACCCCTACGGGGTTGAAGATAAAACGGAGAAATTCTCACCAATATTGAACAGGAAACTGAAGATAATAACAGGCATCATGATACCCAAAAGAGTGCGAAGTTTTCCCGATAGCACCTAAATATCGTTAAGATAAGTCCCAACTGTCGTGGGACATATCCGTGGTGTTTGTGTTCTCCGCTATATCTGTCATTTTCTATTCGGCTTCGACGGATCCATCTCTATTTTCCGTTCTGTCTTCAGTCGTTTCTGAGGTCTTCAGCATGTAGACCTCCTCCAAAAATCTATCGTAGCCAATCCAGCCAGTACCGCCCATCTTTTCAACGATAGGACTGGCAATGACGCGTGCGAGTTCCAATCGACGGATCCCGAGAAGCGTCCCCCGACGCGCAAGATATTCACGTATCACCCGCATCTCTGTCTCTGTCACTACTGCTGGCTGTATCCACGCAGTATAGACAAACTCTCGGGGTGGAATGCTGATAGATGCGTCATCGGCGTGTGAACCAGCACCGGTAAGTTTTAATTCCGTCCGTGCCGTTTTAATCACAAGTGTTCCCGCTGCGAGGTCCCCTAATCGCTGCCAATTTCTGTTTATCAGCATACAAATCAAACCGACGCCATAAAAGAAGGGGAGAAAATCGACAATCCGCACCAGATTCCGGATCGCAGCATCGGCGAAACCGATGGGATAACCGCCCTCTTTGATAACACGCAAACCGAGCACACGTTTCCCAATGGATTGACCATTTGTGGTAACCTCGAACACTATATAGTAACCCCAGAAGATCGCGAAGACAAGGATCCCACCTAACGCACCGAGCCAATTGCCGCCAATGTCTCCGAGTTCGGAGATAAACCGCCTGTTGACGTAATACCCGACAAGTGAAATCAGGGCGAGCAACACGGTATCAATGAGTGCCGCATAGAAACGAGAGCCGATGCCTGCCTGCTGGAACTTTATATCAATCTGTTCAGGTGTTTCCACGGATACGTGTTCGTTCATTGGTAGAAGTGAGGGACCTTTCTTCGTAAAATAGGTTGATTTTCAATTTTTCTAACTATGTGCCTCTGCTCATCGTTCCACTACGTTCCACGATGGTGTTTGGTGAATTCCAACGCGACTGGGGAGATGGACGGTTTTCAAGAGGGTAGGTGCAAAATAGGTTGATTTTCGATAGGAATCGGTGTTTAATTAGGGTTATCAGTTACTGGTTAAAAGGACAACCACAAAAAATATGACGGCTACAGAATTTATTGCGAAAAAACAGAAGATATGGGATGAACTCGAGGCATTGTTAGCGCATTCACGCGGTGCGAGTGCGGGTCAACTCAATCGGCTCGGGTATCTATACCGGCGCGTCACATCCGATTTAGCGGTCGCCCGACGCGATTTCCCACAAGATCCGTGCGTCTCATACCTCAACGCACTCGCTTCACGCGCACACGCCGCCGTCTACCAGACCTCGCCTTTCAAACGTGGCACCCTTCGTCAGTTTCTCCTCTTCGGTTTCCCGAAAGTATTTCGAGAGAACCTTAACTTCATCGGCGCAGCGTTTTTGATGTTCGTCCTCTCATTTGCGGCAGCCTATTGGATCGCCTTGAGCACACCCGAACGTGCGGAGCAAATTGTCCCTGAACGCTTCGTCTCTCACATCAAAAAATTAGAGGACGGTGCGTGGAACAATACTGCAGCAGAAAATCGGAACCTATTCGCCTCTTTCGTGATGACGAACAACATTCGGGTCGCGTTTTTCGCCTTCGCTGGCGGCATCATATTCATGGTCGGCAGTGTCTACATTTTAGCTATCAACGGTATTATCATCGGGGCAATCGCGGGTCTGTGCCATGCCAACGGAGTTGCGCTCGCCCTCTGGTCGTTTGTATCGCCACACGGCTACATCGAACTCACAACGATTTTTATTGCGGGCGGTGCTGGGTTGAAATTAGGATACGCACTCATTGCCCCATCGCTTTTTACGCGGAAACGGACTCTGACTGACGCGGCGAGAACCGCCATTCAACTGCTCGGTGGATGCGTTGCTCTGCTCGTCGTTGCGGGGATTATTGAAGGTTTCGTGTCGCCTTCCAGTCTACTTCCCACCGTCAAAATCGGGTTCGGTGCTCTGACAGGCATCCTACTGTTCACCTACCTCTTTGCAGCAAAACCCCTCAAATCTGAGACTTTGCCTTAAGCTCCAAATACTTATTCACCACCGCCATTGTCAACTGATGCGCAGGAACATCAATCGTGATGACCCCTTGGCGACGCAGAATCTCTAATGTCGCATGTTTTTCCTGCAACAACCGTTCAGCGATCACCTTCTGGTAAACCGACTTGGAATCCGTAGATTTTTGTTCCGTCAACTCAACGATACCGGCGTCTGACAAGGTCACACAAGCAACGAGGTGATGTTTAGAGAGTTGCGATACATAGGCGGCGATCCCTTCAGCAGAATCGCTATCCAAGATGTCCGTAAACAGGATGATGAGCGCACGTTTACGTTGCTTTGAAGCGAGATACTTAAATGCCGCTTCAAAATCCGGTTCCACCGAGTGAGTAGGAAGTGCATAGATCGTTTCCAGCATCGTGAGAAACTGCTTTTTGCCGGGTTTCGGTGCAAGGTATTGATGAACGGTATCCGCAAAGGCGATCAACCCAACCTTATCCCCCTTGAGTGTCGAGACATACGCCGTCATCAAGGTTGTATTAATGGCATAATCCAATTTAAGCATCGTCTTCTGCGATGTAGTCTCTGCTGAAGGGAGTTTCGTCGCATCTAAAAGGATCGGGGATGCCATGAGTCTCCCGGTATCCAGCATAATGACGACATCTTGGCTCCGTTCGGTCTCAAATTCCCGAACAATCGGTTTCCGTTGTCGCGCAGTGGCATTCCAATCAATACGGCGGAAATCGTCGTCAGGGAAATACTCACGCAGTCGTTCCATTTCCGTGCCTTCCCCGAATCGTCGTGAATTCTTAAGCCCGATCTGATGGAGCATCCCACGCTTCACCAAGAGTTCATATTGTCGAACGGCTTGTAGGTTCGGATAGACTTTTATTTCGGTCTCCGCTGGCACCCGCCGTTGCCGGACCACAAGTCCCAAGATCCCCTGGCACCGCAGATGTATATCCACAAACCGATAAATTCCGCGTCGCAATGGTGTGAGACGATACGATATATCTGTCTGATCCATCGGGGAAACATAGCAATCGTGGACAACCCGATCGAACAGAAATTCGTCAGGGAAATCGTCTTTGAGACGCATCTTGAGTTGGTAGCGCGAGCGATTGATGACTTTCAGCGTCACGACGTTCTCTACTCCCAACGAAAACTTGGAATTCATCTCGCGGTGAACTTCGACGCCTTTAAAGAGGGGATTGGTCCGGTAATCCACGGTGCTGACGACGAAAAGCATCACCACATAGGCTCCACCGATAAAGAGTAGGTTCGGTGAAACGCCGCTCAGTATAATCGGGATGGCTACTGGCAGTAAGAAGATGAGGAGCCGATTGCTTAACTGCATTCTTTAATTATTCCTTGCGGATAAATTACGCAGGTTTCAGATTCGACGTGCCGCTCCTACGAGTCGCCTGCGTGTTTTTGCTTGGGTGTTTCTGCGTATTGTTGCAGGCTTGGTTTTCGCGTTTTTAATTTTTTCAAGAGAGTCGCTGGGCACAATAACGGCTTCTCTATCTAACGCGGAATTTCCGCTTCGGCGAGCAACCGACCCATCACGTCGTCTGGGGTTAGCCCCTCAATCTCAGCATCCGGTTTCAGGAGAATCCGATGTCGATAGACAGGGGGTGCCAAGAATTTGACATCGTCGGGCAGGATATAATCCCGTCCTTGAAGTGCGGCGTAGGTTTTGCTCGCTAATAAAAGCGCGATCGAGGCGCGTGGACTTCCGCCCAATACTAACTCATTGGACGCACGCGATGCCTCCGCCAAACCGACGATATACTTGAAGATCGAATCCTCCACTGTAACCGCTTGGATCGCCTCCTGACACGCCTGAAGTGCCGCGCTGTCAACGACGCTTTCGACGCCCACTGCTTCCAAACGCGTGGCATTAAACCCGTGATGATAGTTCATCAAAATCTCTGTTTCCACTTCTGGATCGGGGTAATCTACGCGTAATTTGAACAGAAACCGGTCAAGTTGCGCTTCGGGAAGCGGATAGGTGCCTTCGTATTCGATAGGATTTTGCGTTGCTAATACCATAAATGGCGGTGGGAGTTCATGGCGGATGCCGTCAATACTGACCTGCCGTTCCTCCATACACTCTAAGAGTGCCGATTGCGTCTTCGCAGGGGCGCGGTTAATCTCATCAGCGAGGAGGACATTTGTGAAAACGGGACCACGCTTGAGGTTAAATTGGTTTGTCGTCAAATCGTAGACGCTGGTGCCGACAATGTCTGACGGCATCAGGTCAGGGGTAAACTGCACACGACTGAATTGTCCGGAGACTATCATTGCTAAGGTCTTCGCCACGAGTGTTTTCGCTGTACCGGGCACCCCTTCTAACAGGACATGCCCCCCTGAAAACAGACTGACGACGATAAGTTCAAAAAGTTCTGTTTGCCCAACAATAACCTTTTGTGCCTCTTGCTTCATTTTTTCAAAAACCGTTTGAACCAGATTCGTCATGTTTTAATTTTCCTTGCCGTTTTTTAATTATACCTTGCGGTTCGGTCAGGTCGGTAGAGAAAAAACGCCGAACGGCTGGTAACTTTTTCACGTTAATTTACTAAGCTTTGGACAATTCTTAGCGGACCACACATGTCGCCCCGCTGGGGCTTGCTCCTTGGGGAAACCTCTTTTCTACACACATTCCGCCCCGCTGGGGCTTGCTCCTTGGAGGTAATTCATCTCTATACATATATCACCCCACTGGGGAAACCGCGTCTTTTCGCACATTTACCCTTTTTCTCCAAGTTAGGTGTCTACGGCAAAATCAAAGAAAAACAGAAATTCTCTTGAAAACTCAACTATCACGCAACACGAATTGTCCAAACTTTAGGTTAATTTAGACAAACGCTTTAATCCCGTAAGACCTCGTTAGTAGCGGTCGCCTGTTTCACGGCTTCAACGACTTTATCAACATCTTCACTCGGAACAACAATTTCGACTTTCAATTTCGGGGCACCTTCGATTGTGTGTCCATCAATAGGGGACAGATCAATATACTTACGACCACGCCGGAACCCGTGAACTTCGCTAACTGTCATGCTGCGAACCCCCACACTGCTGAGTGCCTCCTGTACCTTCTCTAATTTGAATGGGCGGATGACACATTCTATCTTTCTCATACGATTCTCCTTATTGAAGTTATATTCCATTGTCTACCTTTGAACAGTCAATTTTGCCCTACCGATATTTGCGACTTCATGGTAGGCATCGACACGCTTTGCGAGGTCAAGCAGTTGTGGCTCTGATATATCACCAGACGGTTCCAGGTCCGTCACCAGATGTGTCAGTTCTTCGTTGCCGTCGACAGCACCGCGATGCGCCAATTCCTCCAAAAAAGTCGGCGTGTCCAAATTCGGATTGACCCGCCAACGGTTGCCGAGATCCGACCTGAACGTGTCGCGAATGTGCTTCAAAATCTCTGAGCGTGTGTCGCCTTTCTGATATAGCGCAGTCATGGCGTGAACGTACTCGGCACTTAAACGTCTACTGCTCTCCTGCACATCCAACGGTTTCCCAAACCGACGTCCCCTCAGTACCAGAAAAACGAAAAGGGTGATGCAGATATAGACAGCCGCTAAACCACCGCGTGTCCCAAACACAAGTGCCGCAAACGGATTCGGCGGTTTTGTCTCAGCCGTGTAATACCTCTTTTCAGCCAGTCCGATCCGTGCCTTGCGTGGAAGTGTTGACATGAGATTATAGAGGAACGCAGTGTTATTCTCATCATACTGTAGCCCATCTTTTCGGAATAGATACGCAGAGGCGATAAAGAAGATACGTCCTTCGCCATCGCGTAACGTTACAACCGTTGCGCCGCCCTCTGTCTTATAGAGCATAGCAACCTCGCGCGTCATCGGTTCAAGAACAGAATTTGTACGGACACGAATCACATCGACTGGATGCCTCGGAAAGAACGGTTTGCCTGCAATTCGGCGTGAGAATTCCTGACGTTCTGATAACTGGCGCAACTCCAAGCCATACACACTGAAAAGCCCATTCAGTAATGGATTATCTCCAGCCACAATCAAGGTACCACCGCCGTCGACGAAACGCTGAATCCCCTTAACTTCCGTTTCGGTGGGAGCCTTGTGGAGGTCTTGGAGGAACAACGCATCATACCGCTCCAAACGCGCAGGATATATTTCCGATATTTCCGTGACGCGGAACTTCAGTTTGCGCAAGGTCTGATGAAGGACCGTGCCATCCACGAATGAATCACACGAAATCTGGAAACAGATAAGCGCGATTAAAATCGAAAGAAAAATAAAGACTCGCACAATTCGCATATTTGTCTTTGTCCACAATACGGAATTCCATTTGTTCCTACTAAGCTTTGGACAATTTTTAGAAACATACATGTCGCCCCGCTGGGGCTTGCATCTTTGGGAAATCCGGCGCGCTACACACATGTCGCCCCGCTGGGGCTGAAGGCGATACGTTCACCTACCCAGTCCCCGTTGAGGTTTCATAGGCTGAATCTCAAAACATTTCTTGAAAACCAAAAACACATCTCTTTTTTTTAAAATTGACCCCCTATGGCGCGGTTAGGAAATCGTACCGACCGCGGGATTGCATAAGTTCAATTAAATTCAGTTTCTTGTATAGACTTCTCGCAACAGGTTCCGATAATCTGCGACGGTCTCTGCGTCACACGGTTTGTGTCCGTACCACACCTCGTCGAAAACGGTAACCGCGGGTCCGAGTGTTGCCTGTAGGTCGGTGTTCTCTTGCGCTTGATGGAGGTATTCGCGATTGGTGAGACTCTTATCGTAAGGGAGTACGCCGCGCTCCTGAAGGCGCAAAATTGCGGAGAGATACAGGAAACGGAGCGCACTACGAAAGTCGTTTGATGCCTCCGCAGTCTCGGCGTGGGCAAGGGCGGCTCGCTCCGTCTCTACTTGCTCCAGCGAGGTATCCGATACATCGTCGCGCGCTTCAACGATCAAGTTTCTCCTGATTTGCCGGACAAAAAAGGCGATCACAATCCCCAGTGCGATGGCGCCAAGCGGGAACAACACATACCTGAGATCCGCATCCCATCTCTCCGTGGGTTCCAAGATCTTCGCCAAAGCCTTTTGGTAGTCTTCGTAAGAGACCTCCATCTCCGGGCGCGTCTCTAATTCTTCTCGGAAAGCCCGTTCTTCGACCGTCATCGCAAAAAGTTCAGAGATCGTGATAAAACAGAAAATGACACCGACACAAACTCTTTTCCTCACAGCTATACTGCCTCTCGTAGAGTATCTGGCTTCACACTTACCCGTTCCAAATATAGCAGCGTCGTTAAAATTGCCCATATCGGCACCAAGAAGGTAGTAATCAAACTCTTGACGATCAGAATCGCCACTGTAACAGGAACACTCAATAACGCCGGCAATACAACCTCAATATCACCACCGATGAAGAGACTCAAGAATTTGAGAGGCGACAACGCCTCGCGAACCTGTGCAAGCTCAGGAACGAACACAGAAAACACCAATAACGTAACACCGAGTAGTACCGAAGTAAGGACGGAGGCGATCCAACCCATTAGCAGATAAATCCCGAAAAAACGCACTCTCGCGCCACTCACCAACGCATGACTTCGGCGAAAAATGCCTATAAGAGAGTTGTTTTCAAGGATGAGGCACGGGTTATAGAGGCTCAACGTCACCAGAAAATAGATATGGGAAACACTGGAAACTGTCATTAACTGAAAAGTTAATATATGATCCAACGAAGGCACCAACAATAAGACCAAGCCGTAGAGATTCGCAATTACATCTATCAGCAAGAGAAAGATAAAAAGGGCGGCAAAAACCATGAAGGCTTTGCGTCCAGTATCCCGCCACATTTCACGGGCAGTCGGCGTGGCAAGATCCCCCGTTGTATTCGAGGTCTGTGAAACTTCTGATATCCGGGCCACAGCAAGCGATAAGGGACAGAACGTTAGCAGCAGAAACGTTATTGGAAGACTGCGATTGAGACCAAGGAAATCGAGTTCCCATTTCCATATCCCCCCTTTACCGTCGGTCGACTGAAAATTGGGTATCAGGTAGAACTGCCAACTCATACCTGACCATGATCCTGTATCATCAACCTCACGCTTAAACTTCAAGGTTGGATGAATTCCACTGCTCGTGTTCACATTAGCGGTAACCGCCTCAGCATGCCGGTGAGCCCAATCTTTAATATCCTTCTCAAGTCCCGTACGAAGATAAAAAAACATCGCAATCTCTAATATGACGGCGATGGTCGCAACCGGCAGCATAATCCGCCAGAACAGTCCCCAGTGATTGCGATACAGCGTAACAATTGTGCCAGCAAGGTTGGTGTGTTGATTGTCAGGCATTCCGATTTCCTTAACGTTGTGGGTGAAAGGTAGGAGGTTGTGTCCCTAATCCGTTATCTGCATCTCGATATCAAAAGCCTCTTTCCGAATCCGTAGGTCAAAGTAGATCAATGTAGAACCGATGGCACTAATCGGCATCGTGAGAGAAGATATCCCGAGACTTACCAAACGCCGAATCGTATAAGAGAACCACCCAATTTCGTCAGGGGTGGGTAAAAATAGCTGGCGGAGTCCGTCCAAAAGACCTGTAGGTTCCTCGGCTTCAGTAACCCCAATCCAAGAGAGGAGGAATCCTGAAGAGGCTTCAAGTATAAAATATATCATGAAAGAGATGAGAGAAATCGCTAACATAATTCCAAAGGTTCGCCACCAAGTGCCTTTAACCAATTCGGTGCTACGGCGCAACGCATTTCTCGCCGTGGTCCCCTCAAACAGCACAGGAAGTGCATAGAGACCCCATCGAACAGAAAAATAGATTGCAAACGGGATACCGATAACTGTAATCGTCAAGCCACCAACAACTAACGACCAGAGGATAAAACTACCGAGGTACGTCCAAAACCGTTGCCACGCTCGCTGTAAAGCCGCCTCCGGGGTAATCTCTCTCTCTAAATAGATCTCCGCACTCGCGTATGACAACCCAGCAACGACGAAGGCAGATAGCACAAGACTCAATAGGATAGTGAACACGAATATCATCAGACCTGTACTCGACGTAACATCTGTTTCAAGCAGAAATACAGAAATTATATCTACACCAAATGATAAGACGAAATAAACCACTGCGATTGTTAAAAATAATTGGAAGTAGTTCCGATAGAGGTTGAACATTCCGTCCAGAATATCCGTGAAATCCATCGGTTGTAGAGGTGCAGTCCCAGTGTCATTGCTATCCACTTGCGCTAAATCGTTGTGTTCTTGCATATTCTTCCCACCTTTGAAAAGATTTTTCGGAATACGGTTATTGTATCACACCTTATGTTTATCAGCAAGGGCATGTGAGGTATTCGCCAATACATTGTTTTGGACAGGCAGGTGTGGTATACTCTATCTATTCTAATGCTCAAAGGGGAAACCGGAATGTATAGCGAGCGCGTGAGATGGAAAGATAGATGCGTCCATCGGATCGTATCCATATTCGGATGGGGGTGTCGTCGGCTTCCGAAAAGATGGGCACTGCGACTCGGAAGCGGTATAGGGATGTTGTGCTACTCTCTTATCAAAAAACGCCGACAGATTGCCTTAAATAACCTACAGATCGCGTTCGGAAACCATTTCACGGAATCGCAACGGACCGCAATTTGCAAGGCGAGTTTCATCAATGTCGGCAAAACCTGCATTGAGTTCCTCCGGTTCCCCAAACTCAACACTGAGAACATCTGGGACGCAGTCACCGTAGAAGGTGCAGAAAATCTCCATACGACTTTGGCAGGTGGCAAAGGTGCGATTGTGTTTCTACCCCATTTCGGGAATTGGGAACTCCTGTCCCTTGTATACGGCGCGCTGATTCCGGATCGGGCGAAAGCCATTGCTTTCCCACTGAAAAATGCGAGACTTAACGCCTACATTTGGCGACATCGCGAGCAGATGAGTTTAAAGCTGATTCCTCGGAAACGAGCGATCCGAGAGACGCTGCGTGCCCTGAAAAACAACGAGGCAGTCGGTTTTTTCGCAGATCAGAACGCTGGTTCAGAAGGTGTATTCGTCAATTTTCTGGGGAAAACGGCTTCAGCCGCCCGCGGTCCGGCTACATTAGCACTTAGGACCGGAGCACCACTCCTCTTCTCACTCAGTATCCGTCAACCCGATGACCGTCACCATGTCTATATCTCACCGCCAATTCACCCGAATCCTTCAGACAATTTTGAACGAGACGTTGAAACCTACACCAGACAGATGCTGAAACAATTGGAAGCGTATATCCATAAACATCCAGAACAGTGGCTTTGGCTCCATAACCGCTGGAAAACACAACCCCATCCATAAAAATTATGTTGCATCAACACGGAATCCGTGTTAAAATAGAGGGGATTCTCAAAAACACAGAAAACGTTGCGTCTTATTTTGAACCGCAGAGGGAAAATTCCATGAAAAGATACACCCTGTCCTTCATCGTCTTAGTGATCGCTATCGGTATCCCGTTTCTGCTCATTAACCCGAGTGAAAAAGATGCCATCAGCGGAGACGAACGCGTCACCCGTGCGATGTTAACCGATGCCCTCACATCCGCTATCCGCATTGCCGAGAAAAACTACTATAAACCGATCGACGATACGAATGACCTGTTCCGCGGCTCGATCAAAGGAGCACTCGCTTCCCTTGATGACCCCTATACGTATTACATCAAACGGCGCGACCACCAACGCGCTGTCGAAAATCTCTACAATGCCGAATTCGGAGGACTTGGTATTCATATCTACAATGATCATCGCGGCTTTATTAAGATTTCTAAACCGATTCCAAACACACCCGCGGCACTCGCGAATCTCCAAGCGGGAGATTACATTACCAAAGTCAACGGTAAACAGATTCATCTCAGCGAAAAAACCGGAATGTCACGGGACGATGTCATTGATTTGCTCAGAGGGAAAGCCGGCACGGACGTGACAATCACCGTGCAACGCAAGTTTCTTGAACCTTTCGATGTAACGCTCACCCGTGCGATTGTTCCTATCAGGAGTGTGAAATCAACGATGCTTGAGGGGGACATCGGTTACATTCAGATCTCAGGGTTCATCGGCAACAAGGACGGCACAGAAGTAGAGTTTAAAAACGCGCTTGCCGAACACCAAGCCGCCGGTATGAAAGCCCTCATCTTGGATTTGCGAAACAATCAAGGTGGACTCCTGAATGCCGCCTATCACATCGCCGACGCTTTTGTTGACCAAGGGCTTATCGTGTCAACAAGAAGCGAAACAAATAAGCAATTTAACGAAGAATACCAAGCGACACCTAATATTTTGTGTCCACCAGAAATTTTGCTCGTTGTTCTTGTGAATGAATACAGCGCGAGTGCATCTGAAATCGTAGCGGGTGCGATTAAGGATACACGCCGTGGCATCCTCGTTGGAAAGAAAACATACGGTAAAGGGGTTGTCCAAAAACGCTACGAACTCTCCGACGGTGGTTCAATGTCGCTCACCATCTCTACCTATTATACGCCAAACGGCACCTCAATCAACGAGGTAGGCATTACGCCGCAGGTCTCTGTTGATCTCGAGGAACCTGACGAGATAGAAGAGATCATGCTCAGAAAGGCGGATTCCACCGATTCCGTCGAAAATTTCGTCTCAAAATGGATTGATGAGGCGCATCAGACGCCCGGCGAAATGCCAAAAGATTTTTCTCTGCTCGAACCTGAACTTCCACAATTACAGCAAACACTTGAAGAGGAAAACATCACCATCAGTTTACGGTGGCTCAAACAGCGTGCCGAGCGACTCTTTAATCTATATGTCGGTATTGATCAGGTCGTGAATTTAGCGTATGATCGACAATTGCAGGAGGCAATTCGCATCATTCATGCCGATGAAGTTGGAGAGTATCTCAACCCCGTACCAGAAGAAACGGAACCGCCTTCAACGACCCAAGCGATCGTCCCTCTGGAAGATGAGGTTATCACTGAAGAATAGTTTTCAGTTGTCGGTTAAGGGGCTTTCGTTTAACAAACCCCTCTTGTAACCGATAACCGATAACCGATAGCTGACAACCATTCCAAAAACATGAATTCCAGAACCGAGAACCCACCCGATGTCATCACGAAAAAAGCATTAATTGTTGGACTCATTCTGGTAGTTGTTAACGCGTATTGGGTAGGAATCGCGAGCGAACTCTGGTATGCCGTCTACACGCTTGTTTCACCGTTTTCCAATGCGGTTTTCACGCTATTTGTCCTGCTCGCGCTCAACGTCCTCCTCCGCAAAGGCGCGCCACGCCTCGCCTTCACCCCCGCAGAACTGCTACTCATCTACATTATGGTGACGATGGTGTCCACGATCTCAGGACACGCCATGATGGCGATCCTCATGGGGACGCTGGCACATCCGTTCTGGTTTGCGAGTCCTGAAAACGAATGGGCACAACTTTTTCTACACCATATCCCATCATGGCTCACCGTCCACGAGTTCGAATGGTTAGCGGGTTACTATGAAGGCGAATCGAGCATCTATTGGGCAGAACATCTCCGCATCTGGATTAGACCCGCACTTCTCTGGTCAGGCTTTATCTTTCTGCTCTACGGATCATTGCTCTGTTTAGGATTGTTCCTCCGTAAGCAGTGGATGGAACGCGAAAAACTGAGTTTCCCCTTAACGCAATTGCCGTTGCAAATGACAACCAATCGCAGTTTCTTCCGTTCCCGTGCCCTCTGGTTCGGATTCGGGATCGCCGCACTCCTTCGCGTGATGGCTGGATTGCACGACATTTTCCCCGTTATCCCCGCGCTCCCGCCCAACTACCGGCTCGACCGACACTTTACGGAACGCCCTTGGAACGCGATCGGCTACGCCTCGATGTCCTTTAACCTCGCAATCGTCGGACTCACCTATTTCATGCCGCTCGACCTTGCATTCTCGACATGGTTCTTTTTCTGGCTCACCCGTGCAGAACGCGTGATCGCCAGTGCAGTCGGGGTCACAAACATCAGCGTCCTGCACCTCAACGACCGCGCATCGGGGGCTTGGGTGGGTATCGCCGTGCTAACGCTCTGGATGAGCCGTCGGCATTTCGCCCGATTCTTCCGACACGTGATCGGAAGTGAACGCGGAGACGACGGCAACGAACCTTTCTCCTATCGGACCGTCGCAGTCCTGACTGTAGTGAGCATAGGACTCGTCTTCGGATTCTGCTATGCGGCGGGTATGTCGTTATGGGCAATCAGCGTATTTTACGCACTATTCATCGCGTTTGCCATAGCGATAGGACGTGTGCGTGCGGAGCTCGGACCGCCTTACCACGAGGTCATCGGTATCAATCCACGACAGATGATGGTGAGTATGTTCGGGACACGGCAATTGGGCGCGCCAAACCTCACCGTCATGACGTTTCTTTACGCTTTTAACCGTTGCAACCGCTCACACCCGATGCCGAACCAGATTGAATCGCTTCGGATTGGAGAACGTTCAGGGATGCCCGGCAAAACGTTGCTTCTGGGAATGGCACTTGCCATCGCTGTCGGCGCACTGGCGACGTTCTGGACGTATCTGCAAGTCGCTTATCAGTACGGGGTGTTGGCACAATGTCAAGGCGTTGTCGGACGGTTCGGATGGGAGAGTTTCAATCCGCTTCAGAGTTGGTTACAGCATCCCAAAGAACCGGATGTGAGCGCGATGGTCTTTATGGGTGGCGGGTTCGTCTTTGTATTCCTTCTTAACTTCCTACGGACACGTCTATTATGGTGGACACTACATCCGTCGGGGTACGTGCTTTCAGGCGCGTCATGGGGCGGACTCATCTATTTTTGGTTCCCCGTGATGGTGAGTTGGCTCATCAAGTTTTTGATTCTCCGGTTTTCGGGTTGGCAGACCTATCGTAAAGCGATCCCTTTCTTCCTCGGATTGGTTTTGGGGGACTATATCCCGCGCAGCATTCTGAGTCTCATCAGTTTTGCTTTGCACCTCTACATGCCTTCGTCCGGCGCGGGACATACACTTTAGGGTTGGCTGTTGGAAACCGTCAGCAATCGGAGTTGTCTGAATCAGGATTTACAGGATTCAAGGATTTTCAGGATTGGGTAGCGGTTAGTGGTGCGGGATTGAATGCCAAAAACTTTACATACCCCTTTGATTTGACAAAACGGGGGTTTCACCATACAATTACTATACACTACAGAAATCGGATAGGGCGGAAACCGAATGCCGACACCATTACTCACCGTAAACGCAATTACAAAAGGGTTTGTGGCGAACCAACCGCCAATCGTTAAAGATATTAGCTTCAGCGTCCACTCGGGCGAGATTTTCGCGCTTTTGGGACCGAGCGGTTGCGGAAAAACGACTACCTTGCGCCTCATCGCCGGTTTTGAGAAAGCAGACACCGGCAGCATCTCCATGGCAGAACGCACACTTGACGACGGTAATACTCACGTTCCCCCCGAATCACGCGGCATCGGATTTGTGTTTCAGGATTATGCCCTCTTCCCACATAAAAATGTGCTTGAAAACGTCGCTTTCGGTCTCCGAAAGGTGCCGAAAAAGAAGCGTCAGGAAAGGGCATTTGAGGTGCTGACACTCGTTGGTATGACAGACCTACATTCGCGTTTACCGCACCACCTCTCCGGTGGCGAGCAGCAGCGGGTCGCATTGGCGCGCGCTATCATCGCTCGTCCGAAACTGCTCCTCTTAGATGAACCTTTTTCAAGTCTTGATCCAGGGTTACGGCAATCTACCCGTGAGGAAGTTCGCTCGCTCTTGAAAGCCGAAGGGATTAGTGCAGTACTCGTTACGCATGCCCAGGAGGAAGCATTGAGTTTCGCCGAACGGTTGGGCGTGATGAAAGAAGGCACTCTCGAACAGATTGGCACTCCTGAGACGGTGTACCGTCATCCAAACACGGCCTATGTCGCAGATTTTCTCGGACAGACGAACTTCATTCGCGCAGACATTAAAGGTGGGATCGCAGAAACGCCGTTCGGACGTGTGAAAGTAGAAGGGTCTGCGCGCGGGAACGCGCTTCTCTCTATCCGACCTGAATGTTTGATAATGATGGCATCGGATGCTCAGTGTGGTACTCAGCGTGGGCGTGTCGTGGGACAGGCGTTTAAAGGACACGATTTCACATATCAGGTCGAGATGGACGGACAGCAGTACTTCGTCCAGACCGACTACCGGTGCCCCTTTCAGATAGGGGACACGGTTGCGTTGAAAGCAGAATCAGCAGTAGCAGTCACACCCGAATCGGATTGATTTTACACGAGATATATGGTATAATTACACTTTACAGGCACACTTTTGAAAATTTCTGACGAACTTGATCTCCCGGAGAAAATCATGGAAAAAATAAAGAAGATCGAAATTCATGACAAGATATTTGAGGAAACCTATACCGCCCATATCCAAAGTAACGGAACAAATTGGCTTGGGTGGATTCCGGAGGTTCCGAAAGTCAAATGCAAAGAACCTACAGAAGCAGTGCTACTGAAAACCCTCGAAAAAAGACTCCATGATGCCCTCGTCGCCGAAGAAGAGGCTTGGGAAAAGCAATTTGAAGCAGATGTAAAAACTGGAAAACTTGATAAACTTCGAGAGGAAGCACTGGCAGATGTCCGAGCAGGGAGATTCAAATATCTATTTACAACATACCCCGAATCTCATCAATCCCCTGAATCATGCGTGTGAATGCCTCAACCAACCGATCGATTTCCGCACGTACCGCCGCATCATCACCCTTCTCCAGCGCATCCAGGACTCCAGGAAAAACGATCGCCGCGTAGCCCGTGTTGAGCCCCGGTGCATAAATGAGATGCTTAAACCACGGACGTAACGGCAATCCTGTCTCACTCGTCAAACGTCGCTCTAATAGATATAATCGCTGATTGATCTCCGAAATCTGGGATAGATCGTCAGAAACGAGGTACCGTGCCAACTCCCGATTGAGTCTCCCTGCCGCCTGCTGCCATTCCGTGAGCAGACCGTCTAACTTCTCGACATCTTTGGCAATCCTGTTTTTTGAGCCAGAATTTTGCAACAGTTTCAAAGGGGTCATCAGGTCCGTCGCGTACGTCTCGTAGTCGAAGGGTAAAATATCGGCATTGGCAAGCTGCAGTGCAAGTGTACCCCAGACTTGTGCCATCGCCACCTGATACTGAAACGTCGGATCCCCGAAGTGTGCCATCCAGTAAAAGTTATCCTGCATGGCATGGTAGACCCCATAAGGACCCCCGAACCCCATGCTGACGGCAGGGATCCCCGCATGCCCAACAAACGGCGAATGATCTGATCCACTGCCGAGGTTCCCGATCTGCGGAATTTCCTTACCCTGCGCCGTTTTCCAACTCTTGTAAACGGGTTTGAGTGTCCCCGGATCAAGGACATTTTGGGTTACTTCCCGCATCAATTCCCGGAGTGATGGCGTCGCACTTACATAGAACCGCCCGCCCGTTGCGGCGATGTCTACATTCAGGTATGCGATCGTTTTCTGCTGGAGCGTCTTCTTCAAATCTTCGACCCATTCCGTAGAACCGAGGATGCCGAATTCCTCAGCGTCCCACGAGGCAAAAACAATCGTTCGCTTCGGACGCGTCCCTGATTTAGCAAGTTCACCCAAGCATTGCGCAACTTCCAAGAGCGAGGTCGTGCCGCTGCCGGGGTCTGCCGCCCCATAAATCCAAGCGTCGTGGTGGTTGCCCAAGATGACCCACTGATCTGGATACTCCGTGCCCTCTAAAGTCGCGATAACATTATAGATGGGGCGGATGCTGTGTTCACAACGCACCTTGATCCGCACCTTCGCAGGTCCCGGTCCAATGTGATAGGCAAAAGGTAAGCCCCCCTGCCACGCCGACGGCACATTCGGTCCCGCGAGTGCCTTCAGAAACGGCTCGGCATCTCTATAAGCGACGGGCACTACAGGAATATCGGGGAGATCCGTGGCTTCGTCGAATGAGAGTCTCTCGGCATCTTTCGTCGCTGCCCAACCGGGTGTCAGTGGATCGCTGGCGTGCTGAAAGATATACTTCACGGTTCCGCGTTGTATCGCATCCGCGGAACGCCACGGACCCCGTGGATAAACATCCCCGCGCATGTATCCATCGTCCGCTGGATCGGAGTATAGCATCAAACCGACTGCCCCGTTATCTCCAGCGACCTTAGCCTTCACACCCCGATAACTGCCGCCATACCGAGCGATACAGATTTTTCCCGCCACCGATATGCCTTGTTCAGCGAGAATTTGGTAGTCCTCAGGTAATCCTTTATTGACGTAGATGAGTTGGGCTGTTACATCCCCATCGGGTGAATAGGCATTATATCCCGGCACAATTTCTGTTTCATAAGAATCTTTGTCCCACTCCCAACTCGCCTCTTTGCTGGTAGCGAGATGCTGGGTAGGCGAGAGCAGTTCTACATGCAATTCAAGGGGATGTGGAAGATAGACATGATACTCGTACACTTGAACCTGTAAACCGTAGTTTTCATATTCACTCCGAAGGTATTCTGCGATTTTACGGCTGTTCTCTGTCCCAGCGAGGTGAGGCTCCTCAGTCAGATACCGCAATTTATGTTGGCATCTCTCCGCTGAAACCAGATCCTTAAAACGGGCTTCATACTGCTTCTGTGTCGCGGCACTCTCAGGGGTGAACCCACGCATCCCGAAAACGTTATGAGCAGAAAATGCAAATGCAACAATAATGCAGATAACACAAAAATGTAGTCTCCACGTCCGCCATGGCAAATGAAATATATTTATTAGCGTTGTAATAAGTCATTCCCCCCTTCTGTTACAAAAAATGATAACACATTTCCCACGCGTTTTCATTATATTTTTTTGCCGTCTGATTCTGACGAGCGTGAATCCTATGTAAGTCCGTTCTGAAAAAAAACAACTCTAAAAATTGACAAGACCCCGCATAATTTGTTAAAATAGATATGTAATCATTAATTCACTGTAAGGATGACTTAAATGGATGCAAAGATTCTAATTGTTGAAGATGAACGCGACATTGTAGATTTACTGCGATACAATTTACAAGAAGCAGGTTTCGAAACAGATTACGTCCGGAACGGTGCAGATGCCCTCCATCGGGCTGTCGAAAGGTCGCCGGACCTCATTTTGTTAGACTTGATGCTCCCAGAGGTGGACGGTCTTATCGTCTGTCGTCTCCTCAAGAACGATCCACGGACGAAAAATATTCCTATCGTGATGGTAACCGCGAAGGTTGAAGAACGGGACCGGGTGGCAGGTTTGGAACTTGGTGCAGACGATTACATCACAAAACCCTTCAGTCCCAGAGAAGTTGTGCTACGGGTATCCGCTGTGTTACGTCGCATTCAAGCCGGCAAACAGACAGAAAGTGCCAAGCAGATCGAAACGCACGGACTCACAATCGATCTCCACAAACACCAAGTCTTGACTGAAAGCGGTTCCATCGATCTCACAGCAACCGAATTCAAACTCATTACGTTATTCGCACGATCGCCAGGACGTGTTTTTACCCGGGATATTCTCATGGACGTGATATGGGGACAAGAGTATTACGGCATTGATAGGACAGTGGATACGCATGTCAGCCGTCTTCGACGTAAACTCGGGGAATTCGGGAAGCATATCGAGACGGTACATGGGGTTGGATATCGGTTTAAGGAAGCTGTTTGAGGACTGCTGGCGGCTATTCTTCTGATTCTGACCACTGATTGCCACCCTCCCGATAAAGTGCCTTCAAGCGAGAGGTCCCCCCTTAAGGTTTCCTCCCGCATTGAAGTGCATTGATAGGGTTAATATAAAGATTCTGCTCCTGCACCTACGGAAACTGTATTCCCTGTTTTCGGCACACCTTTCGGATTTTGTTAACCGCACCGCCTATCTGTTTCCCGTTCCGCGTAACACCAAAAAGGTGCTGACTAACAACACGGCGGGAAATACCGAGAATGTTCCCAATCTCCTCTTGCGTTTTCCCCTTATAGAAGTAGAGTTGAATACATTCGGCTTGGCGTTTGGTGAGTTCTCTGGCAATAATCCGACGAATCTGTTTGAGGACTGCCAATCGCTTGGCGCGACGCGCCTCCATATATTCGTCATCAGGTGCTCGATACCAGAAATAGTCCTCGGTCGTAAGCTGATCGAAATACTCCGGTGGCACCGGAATTTCCCAAAAGTCGGGATTGAATTTGGGCATAGATAGAGCAACTCCCTCGAATGTGAGGCGATGGTGCCTATGCCTTCATCAAACTATTGATAACGGGCAGAGGCACCACCGCCACAATTGAATACTTTTAGGTGAAATGTGGCGTGGTTCATTTTCAACATAATGGTTACCTCCTTATCCTCCTATTGTTTGTGATTGGGAACGGGTGCAAGCGGGTCAATGACCTTTCGCAAAGACTGCGTTTTGCAAACCGTACGTGACTGTATACCAAATACTATACAAAAAAACAGAAAAATATGCCATAAAAATTCGGTTCCAGGACCATTTAGTTTTAAGGTTTTTGTCCAATGTATCGGAAAAGTCGGGAATCGGAGTTCCCTCCTACAGTGGATCCACAGGGACCGAAAATCTAAAATTTCGGAAAACTAAATGACCCTGAATTCGGTTCAGTGTGCGACGCGTCGCGAAGCCTCCGTTCTATCCCGAAAACAGCATACCTTGAAAATAAGGGACAGAGGGGTTTCAACCCCCTGTCCCTTTCCAAAGCGTGTGGCACTCAGTGCCACACCCATAAGGGTGTAACACTAAGTGCCACACCTCCTCTGGTTTGCTAACATAACAAATACCTCCTTTTTCCGCAACACAGCGGCAATAGGATACCACTGTCATTTAAAAAACGACAATGATTCACCTAAACACATTTTCGGATGCACTTTTTGGTGTTTCTGTAAAAAAAATTATTTTTCGTCATCAAAAAACACCTTGAGTGGGGTACTGAGCCGTGGCGTTTCAGTCTGTTCATCTATCGACTTCTCGCCGTTCCATTCACCGCGCTCAATGCCCATCGTGTAAGCCTGCTCTGTGGTGTCGGTATAACTGAGGTATTGGAACCCGGCGTTCTCAAAACAGATGAGTGCGGGTCCGTTGTCAGGTGATACTTGTAGTGTGATGTGCTCAGCCTCAAGTTGTTCAAATGCGTAACTTACGACTTCAAGGAGAGCGTCAGTGCCGTATCCGCGAGCGCGATAATCGGGTCGAATAATGACGAATTCAAGGGTAATGGTGTCTACATCAGCGTGTAGAAGGGCAAACCCGATGAGAAAACGGGTCGTCCGGATCTCAACAGCGAGGGCATGAATCCGTTCATTCTCTATCCAACGGTGCCAATCTTCGAGAAATGTTTCAAACGACACCTGCGTGGCGTAGAGAAGATGCCTGATACCCGGTCGGTTGATCCATCCCCAGATTCGACGGAGCTCATTCTCAGCGACCTCTCGGAGGTGAATCCCGCCACCGTGAAGCCGTTCCAACTGACGCAACTGACTTCTCAAGCCTTCCAATTGCGCCGAGTGTGCCCCGACTTGCGCCCCCGCGGCTCGAATCATCCGTTGATTCGGTCGATCCATGAATTGAGCTTGCTTTACGCGGTTCTGAAAATATCCGAGTTTCTGTTCGCTCCTTTCAATAATACGCATCAAGTTCTGAATGGCGTCTTCCCATTTCTGTTGGTCAGCGTTTACGTCGTCGCGTGTTTCGGTCGGTTCTTCTCTTATCAGTTCTCCTCTTATCTGAGTTTCGTTCATATCTCCCCTCCTTGAATCCAGAGATCCGGAGATAACTTTCATATCGGATCGGACTAATATCGCCAGTTTCGACCGCTTGCTTGACAGCACACGCGGGTTCGTGCTGGTGCGTACAGGCGGCGAATTTGCACTCCGGAATATAAGGCCGCATCTCCGGGAAATGAATATCTAACCCCTGTTCTTCATCAATTTCAAGCAAGCCGAGGGTTCGGATACCGGGGGTGTCCGCGACGAACCCGCCAAATTCGAGTGGCAATAGCATGACTTCTGTTGTCGTATGCCGTCCTTTGTGGATACGTGTATCTACTTCACCCGTGCGCAATTGGAGTCCGGGTTGCACGGCATTGAGCAGAGATGATTTTCCGACCCCCGATGAACCTACAATTGCAGAAATATTATCCCGCATCACCTCCCGCAATTCTTCAACACCCACACCTGTCACGATACTTGTATAAACCACTTTATAACCCAATTCTTCATATAAACTGAGTTGACGCTGTACATTCTCGAATTTCGCCAAATCCAATTTGTTAATACAGATAACCGGCTCGACATCAGACGCCTCCGCCGTGACGAGGAATCTATCCAACATCCGTAGCTTGAGCGTCGGGTGCCGTGCTGCAAAGATAATGAGTAGCCTATCTAAGTTCGCAACAATCACCTGTCGCCACCCGTCCATGCGAATCCGCCCAAATTGGGTGTCCCGGGGAAGACATTCCTCGATGTGCCCACTGTCCGCTGTGGACACAGCCGTAGAAATCCGTACTCGGTCGCCAACAGCGACGAGATCGACGTACGGCATCTCCTTCGTCTCAGCGAGTCGCCGTTTTTCATCTTCAATGAGGTGGTGCCTTAAGGCACAAGTGTAGCGTTGCTTGTCGACTTGTACCTCATAAGCACCACTTCGCGCTTTTATTACAATACCTTCCATAGTCTGATCCAGAGGTGGCATCAAAGTATTCCTTATGTAACGATCCCTAAACGCCGGGGTTCCGCCAGACAATGCGCCCCCGCGTCAGGTCATACGGGGAAAGTTCCACGGTAACCTGATCACCAGGAAGCACCCAAATCTTGTGCTGCATCAGTTTGCCGGCGAGGTATGCCACAACTTTGTAGTCGTTCTCATCTAATCTCACCTGAAATAGGTTCCCCGGTAGGGATTCCAGTACGGTTCCGAGGACGCGGATCGCCGCGTCTTTAGAGGCTTCACGAGTCTTGGTTGTCACATTTTCATTTTTCATTTTCTACTCTCCCCTTTTTGTAATGATTATTTGTTACTCTATATACTCTATTGGATGCACTTTGTTAACGAATTGTTCGGAAAAAAAGTTGACATCATGCCTGAAAAGTTGTAAAATACAGAAAAAGAAGATTCCATTTATTTATGGTAGACTTTAGAATTAATTAGACATTCAGCACCGGTGCGGTTAGAAACCGCACCTACCGGGCCCGGGGTAAAATGTCTGTTTATTTTTTAGGTTCACCATAGTTTTTGTAAAAGGAGAAGAAATGATGAGCCAAGCCTTACCCCTTGTCGCCTATCCTGACCTCGAAGGTCAAGTCAAGGCGATGGAGGACGACGGATATGCCTATCTACCGAAGGTTATCGAAGGCGAACAACTTGCGGAACTGCGTGCGGCAATGGATCGGTTAACCGCAATTCCTGAGAGTTTTGATCGGCATGGCACGCCAGAGAATGGGAACGGTTTCCTTAACAAACACATCAACAACGCCTTCAATCGTGACCCGGTTTTCTTAGAATATCTCGACCTGTCCCCAGTCATCGAACTGGCAGAGGCAGTGCACGGCGAAGATTGCCATGTCATCGGTATGACGGCATGGGTAACGGGACCCGGTCGTCCCGACCAAGGGTTACACGCAGATTGGCTGCCGATTCCCTTACCTGCAGACCTTCTCGAAGATCCACGCGTCAAGGTGCCAATTTTCATCACAACCGCGCACTACTACCTGGATGACCTTTACGAAGACCTCGGTCCAACGAAGTTCATACCCGGCAGCCATCTTTCCGGACGGAGACCTGACGGTGCCACGGAATGGAAAGGCGCGACAGAAAAGAGTATCCTCTGCAATGGCGGCGATGTCGTGATTTTCCGAAGCGAAGTCTGGCATCGAGGCACAGCAAACCGTAGCGATCAAACCCGCTACCTCTTACAGGTGCATTACGCGAATCGGATGATCACTCAGAAATTTCCACCGTATCTGAACCGGTTTCAGTTCAACGATGAAATCTTGGAGCAGGCAACGGAACGTCAACAGCGATTAATGGGCAATCACCGTCCCGGTGCCTACGATTGATCGCAATTTTTTCAGAGAACAACGACCTCCACCGAGGATAACAATTTCGTTTGAATAGAAAAGAGACTCTCGGGACCCCGTCAACACCAACCGTTATCAGCGAGGAGCCGCACGGAAAAATTATTGCCCTCAGCCTGCTCCTCGCGTTTCTTTGGGGTGGGAATTCGCCATCCATAAAAATCGGCCTGGCAGACTTCCCGCCAATGGCACTGGCGTTCCTCCGTTTCGTGATTGGGCTTGTCGTTATTGGCGGTTGGGCACTCTACCGTGGTGTCTCACTTCGTTTGCGCAAGGGTGAACTCCCTCGACTGCTATTACTCACAACGATCTTTATCCTCCAAATTATCTGCTTGAACACCGGCACCCTATACACGACGGCATCCCGATCCACCATCTTCATTAACGTCTATCCGTTTTTCACCGCCCTCTTTGCGCATCTCTGGATACCCGGCGAACGTCTCTCTGTTCCAAAGACCTTGGGAATCGTTGTCGCCTTCAGTGGTGTCTTCGTAACCGTCGCCCCAAATCTCGGAGAAGGTGAAACGAGCGTCCTCGGCGACATCATTGTGCTTGTGAGCGGATGCTTTTTAGGACTCCGCGTCGTCGTGACGAAGTTGCTCATCCAGTCGATCCACCCCTATCGCCTCTTGGCGTGGCTGCTCACCTTGAGTCTCCCGTGTTATGTCGCCATGAATTTACTTTTTGAGCGTGGACTGCCGATGCAACTGACCCTGAGAAGTAGTGCGGCTCTCCTCTATCAAGGTGGCGTTATTGCGGGTTTCTGTTTTTTGGCGTGGACTTCAGTGTTGGAAAGGTACAGTGCGAGTAAACTCGTCGTGCTTTTCTTTGCGACGCCACTGTCGGGGGTTGTGTTTAGTTACGTGTTTTTAGGCGACGAACTGACGCTTAGCTTATTGGTAGGTGCCGCCCTCGTGGCAGCGGGGATTTATCTGGTGAATATGCGGCGTTGATAGACAGCACAGAACCCAAGGCATTCTGGCACTTGACGCAATCTCTAAAACATACCTGCGTACAGCAGCAGCATCGCAAGGACAAAGCCCACGTTGCCAGTGATAGAGCCTTTCGTTACGAGTGTTTTGCGGAGCGAGGCGGTTTCGGATTTATAGATTTGGGTATACGCCTCGATATACTCAGGGGATTTGCCGAGGAGCCGCTCGGGCGGTGGCGTTGCGTTGTGGGGATACATGTGCACACCGATCGGTACTGCCAAGCCACCGAGAAGGATAGCAAGTCCAGCAGCACACCCCGCCTGTTCGGGAGCAGGTATCAGAAGAAAATCAGACCCTCCATACAGAGACAACCTTGCTCCTAACAAACATCCTCCGGCACAACCGAGGAGACAACCCGCAGTGCTCCCCAACCCCCCTAACAGGGACCACATAGTTTCTGACATACCTGACATATCGACTTTCGCATCGGCTTTCGCCTGGGCTTGCACGGCCTCCAGTTGTGCGAGACCAACAGGCATCGTGCTGAAAATCAGTAGGCTTGCCATGAGAAGGACAGATATACGGAACATAGAGTATCTCCTTGAAGTGTTGCGAATTCGTAAATAGTTCGGTTTCGTAATTGCTATCTATTCGCAATATTATCCAGCAGTAGCATCGCGCCGACCCCTAAGTTAGCGGTGATGGACCCTGCGGTTACCCATCTTTTCCGAAGCGATATTGTTTTGGATCTGTAAGCCTGAAGGTAGACTTCGATGTATTCAGGGGATTTGCCGAGGAGTCGCTTCAGAGGCGGACTGGGATTATGCGGATATATGAAAACAGCGGTTGGCACTGTCAAAACACCGCAAAGGATAGCACCTGCAATGGTGCAACTCGCCAGCGGGTCGTCCGAGATAAAAGCTATACAGTTCGTCTCCGAAATCCCACCTATGAGTAACCCGAATAAAAACCCTCCAGCCCCGCCAGCGGCACACCCCGCGCTACTACTTATCAGGCCTGACGTAAACCACAAACTTTCCCTTATATCGCGGTTTACGTCTTTGTGGGCATCGGCTTCCGCTTGGGTTTGTATAGAGTTCTGTTGTGCGAAACTAACAGACATTGCGGTGAAAAGGAGTAGCGTTGTGATGAAAAAGACGGAGACACGGAACATACAGTTTCCTCTGTTATTTATGTTCTGGAAAGAGTATAGCATATCGCACAGAAATTTTAGAGCCGGTTTCTTGGATGAAATTAACACGAACAGATCTTAATGAGTGCGTCTCGCGTTAACCCGTGTCCTTTTTTATTTAAGCTGAACTCAAAGTCGCTATCCGTGAGACCTGAAACTGGAAATCGGAACTCGACGACGGTTTCGAGTAGCCAATACTCGCCGCGTGTAAATCGGGGTTCCACATTGTTGCTCCTTTTGAAATTACCATCGTAGGATTTACTGCTTTTCAAGCAAACGTTTCACCTCAGTCTTGTGCGACGAGTCCCGGAAGTGTTCCAGAAGCATCGCAAATATACGCTGTGCGGCGGTTTCTTCTCCCAACTCCAAATACACTTTTCCGAGTCCATACACGACTTCCGCATAGATATCCTCAGCGTCGGGCCCCACGTATTCTCTCTGTATGGCTATTTTAAGTAGTATCTCAAGCTGGGCAAATATACGTCGAGCAGTGGCTTCTTCTCCCAACTCCAAATATGCTTTACCAAGATCATACGGGATCTTCGCATAGATCCCCTTAGCATCCCACCCAAGATGATCACCTTCTACAGTTATCTTAAGTAACTCCCCAAGCTGGGCAAATACACGTCGAGCCGCAGATTCATCACCTAACTTCAAATACGCTTTACCAAGCGCGCACATGACTCCCGCAGTATAGAAATAACTGTCCGTTCCGTGAATCATTGTTTCAAGCTGGGCAAGTATCTGTTCTGCGACGGCAGCATCACCGAGTTCCACATACGTTTTACCAAGCGCATACAATGCATCCTCAAGAAAGCGATCACTGAATCCATTCTGCGGAGCGGCATCAATGAGTTGCTCGTATTTAGCACGGGCTTCGGCATACCGTCCCTGCTTGAAAAGGATGTATCCCCACAGATAGAGCGCGTCTGCCTGATCAGAGGAGAGTCTCGCGGTTTCGTAACTTTCTCTGGCTGCCGCTTCGGCTTGCACATAAAGCGAAACATCCCGTTCCGCTTCTGCCAACTTGGCATAGCAAAAAGCGATATGGTATTTAAAGAAAGTAGGAAAACTGACATTAATGACCTTTGTATCCACAGGAAATCGAGGGAGTTTTTTGAGAGCCTGCTCATACTTTGCTATTGCTGCCTCGTATTTACCATCGTATTGCAGATCGCTCGCTTTATACACATCCGTGTACAGATTCGGGCTCTGCGCCGTAAACAGAATAAGATCCGCATACCCCAACAGCCCGACGACTATGAGAATGCCTACAATGCTTCTGATGAAGACCTTTCTCAAAACAGACATCGTAATTCTCCTTGACGATCGCAACCGTGAATTCTCCTAATGCCATCTCATTGAATCCATCCATTTTTGTTTGCCCTTGCCCAGTGCAGGTAAGCAATTTTGTGTATTAAATAGGTACATCGTCCGTTGGTGGCGGGCGGGGAAACCCTGGGGGAAACACCCAAGCAAAAACCCCGTACGGGGTTGAGAACTTCCGGAAAAGGAGAAACATAGAATTACCCAAATATTTTATTAAACTTGATTCGGGTAAAAAATGCCCATTATGCCCGAGAAAGGACCTCAATAGAGCTGGAGGTCATCTCGTGGAACAGTGAAACGGTTGCGACGCGTGATAAGAAAGTCTTTTAGGTGATATTCCAACCGTTCCGGGATGCCCCCGTCATTCAAACGGATGATAAATGCCATACCTTCTGAGGGTCTTCCTCTATACTCCCGCATCTGGACGATATAAAATCGTTCGGGTTCGAGAGGTTCGGCTTTCACCTTCTCTTGATAGCCCGGTGGCACGTCCCCATAGGTCAGAGAGAATACAGGTGATGCCGACCCTCTCAGGAGTTTCTGAATGAAATTATCAGACGGTTCCTCATATTGTAAGTACCACACCATACTGGGTTCTGCGGGTCGTGGATGGTACCACATAGGAAGATGTACGTGTCCTGCGTTGAACTCCCATCTCCTTGTCTCTTCAGAGAAACGTAGCACTTCCCAAACGATAATCGTTCCAATGTCCAATCGTTCTTGATGATGACGAAAACCATCCAGATACATACGGAACGTCGGCTTCATCACTTCCGACTGCGAAGCGATGGTGATATACCCAGGAGCAGGCACGCACCCAACCGTAAAGAAGCAGCTGATGAGAATGCTAACGAGTGCAACAATGGCAATACCGATTTTATCTTTCATTTTATCTACCTCCGGATATCCAAAGTGGACACCTTGATTTATTGTGGTCTTATGTTGTTGGCACTTTGTGTCGGCTTGGGTGCCGTTAACTGACGGTTCTATTCACCAAACCCGAACCGGGCGATCAGAGTCATAACGCCTAAGTTGCTGGCGATAGAGCCTGCGGTTACGAATATCTTTCGGAGGAATACTGTTCTGGATTTATAGGCTTGGGTATAAGTCTCAATATATTCAGGAGATTTGCCGAGAAGTCGCTCAGGGGGTGGCGTTACATTGTGTGGGTATCTGAAAACAGCAATTGGCACGGCGCAAACACCGCAAAAGACAGAACCTGCAAGCATGAAATATGCTTGGCTGTTAGTGGATTCATAACTAGGTCCCCCTAACAAAGATCCGCCGATACAACCGAGGAGGCACCCCGCAGTGCTCCCCACTCCCCCTAACAGAAACCACTTGGCTTTTAACCTATCTGACATATCTGCACTCGCATCGGCTTCCGCCTGGTCTTGCGCGGTCTGCTGCTGTGCGAGGCTGACAGGCATCATGCTGAAAAGTAGTAAGGTTGTCATAAAAAAGACGAATACACGGAACATAAAGGACCTCTTCGGTCGTGTTGCGAATCTACCAATTGAGCAGTAAGGTCAAAATACTTAAGTTGGAGGTAATGGATCCTGCGGTTACCCACCTTTTCCGAAGCGATATGGTTTTCGATCTATAGGCTTGGGTGTAGGCGGTAACATATTCAGGCGATTTGCCGAGGAGCCGTTCCGGTGGCGGCCTTGGACTATGCGAATACAGGTGAACAGAGATCGGTACCGCCAAGATACCGAAAAGGAGCACACCTCCGATGCCGCAACTTTCCACGGGCGGTACATCGTTGGGTAGAATATTGAAATCTCCTATGAGTATTCCCCCTAAAATCCCGCTGACACAGCCAGTGACAGTTCCCACACTGCTACCGACGAGTCCCGCTGTAAACCACAAACTTTCTCTCATATCGCGGTTTACGTCCCTATGGGCATCAGCTTTCGCTTGCGTTTGCACAGAATTCTGTTGTGCGAAACTGACAGGCAGTGTGCTGAAAATCAGTAACGTTGTCATCAAAAAAGCAGAGATGCGGGACATGTAGTTTCCTCTTTTATCTTTCTTGTGCAATAAATATTGGTGGCGGCGAAAGTACAATCACCGATTTTTGCGTCGATTTCCGTTAACTATATCTAACGCACGTTGCCACCTATTGATAGACATAGCACTCCGCTGGAGTGCTATCGCGTAAATACGCCATTTTCTATAGACATATCACCCCTCTGGGGTGTGGAAAGAGATAAAAAAACCTTTCTGAAGTGTGCAAAATCTGTTAGTAGCAACTTAGGTTATATCTACTGCTTTTCAAGCAAGCGTTTGACCTCAGCCTTGTACGATGATTTGGGGAAATGCACACGAAGCTGCGCAAATACCCGGCGTGCGGCGAATTCATCGCCGAGTTCCAAATACGCTTTCCCAAGTTCATATAAGTTATCCTCAGCAGAAGAGTGCCCCTCCTGTAGGTTAACCTCAACCCGCGCCTCAAGCTGCACAAATGCCTGTCGTGCGGCGGCTTTATCATCCAACTCCAAATACGCTTTACCAAGACCATACGGGATTTTCGCATAGATTCCGTCAGCATCCCAACCGAGGCGATCATTCTGTAGAGTCACCTCAATTAGTGCCTCAAGTTGTGCAAATATCCGTCGTGCGGCAGATTCATCACCCAACTCTAAATACGCTTTACCAAGTCCACATATAACGCCTGCAGTGTTGAAATAACTGTCCGCTCCTTGAGTGATGGCTTCAAGCTGTGCCAATGCCTGTTGTGCGGCGGCTTTGTCACCGAGTGCTAAATGCGCTTTCCCAAGTCCGTACAAGACTTCCCCATCAAAGTTAGTACCGAACTTATTCCGCGGGGGAGTTCCAATTAGTAGGATCTTCTCGAATTTGGCACGAGCTTCTTCATACCGTTCTTGCTTGAAAAGGATGTAGCCCCAAAGGTAGAGCACATCTACTTGATCGGAGGGGAGTACCGCGGTTTCGGAACTTTTTCTGGCTGCCGCTTCGGCTTTAATATAGAGGGAAATATCCCCTTCTGCTTCTGCTAACTTGGCATAGCAAAAAGCGATATGGTATTTGAAGAAAGTAGGGAAACTCACATTAACGGCCTTCGTATCAACGGGGAATCGAGGGAGCTTTTTAGAAGCTTGCTCATACTTTGCAATCGCCTCCGCGTATTTACCCTCATATCGCAGATCGTTCGCTTTATATACATCGGCGTAAAGATTCGGACTCTGCGGCGTAGGCATAAAGGGATAAAGACACCCACACCCCAATAGCCCCACCGCGAGAACGCAAAAAGTGATTCTGATGAAGACTCTTATCAAAACAGACATAGTGATTCTCCTTGACAACCACGTTCGTTAATTCTTCTGGATGCTCTCCCTTTATACCTATCTGCTGCCTTAGGCAAAAATTTCCATTATGACCGACAAAGCCGCTAATAGAGTTTCAGGGCATCTCGCGGACCCTTGAAGTATCTCGGATTTGTGATGAAAAAGTCATTCATGTGATATTCCAGCCGCTCAGGAATGCCAGTCTCATTCAAACGGATGATAAACGTCATACCTTCTGAGGGTCTTCCCCTATACTCGTGCATCTGGACAACATAATACCGTTCCGGTTCGAGTGGTCCGGCTTTTACTATCTCTTCATAGCCGGGTGGCACTTCTCCGTAAGTCAGAGAAGATATGGGTGAGGTCGAACCTCCCAAGAGTCTCTTAATGAAATTATCAGAGGGTTCATAGTGTAGGTACCACACCATTTTAGACTCTACCGGTCGCCGGTAGTCCCCCAGAGGAAGAGATATATGTCCTGCGTTGAATTCCCATCGTGTTTCCTCTTCAGAGGAATATAGCGATTTCCAAATTATAATCGTTCCAATCTCCAATTGTACTTGATGATGACGAAAACATCGATCCAGATACATACGGAATGCTGGCTTCATCACTTCCGATCGCGAATCGATAGTGATATACCCAGGAGCAGGCACACACCCAGCAGTAAAGAAACAGCTGATGAGAATGCTAACGAGTGCAACAATGACAATACCAATCTTATCTTTCATTATGTTATCTCCGGCGGGATCCACCTTTTTGCTTCAGCCGATTTGACTAAATCTCGCAAATAAAGCGGTGTGAAACAATCAGCCTCTTCAGCCTCTTTTAGTTTTTCTCTGTCAAATAATAAGTAATAGAGATCCACATATCCTTGAAACAGATCGCAGCACCCCTCTCCACCGAAATATTCATAGGGATTAATCTCACTTGTATTTTGGATCTCGAATTTTTCACAAAATGCCTCAAGCAGTTCATAACCATCGTCACCGGCTATCCCTAAGTCGATTAATAACGTGTCTGGATTGAGTTTTTCCGCTGATGTCAGCCACTGCTCCGCCACGAAAGTTTTGACGCGAGCGTAAAGTTCGGGATCCATTTCTTCCTGTGGTTTTTTCTCCGTTTCTTTTTGCGGTTTTTTCTCCGCCAAAGAACTCTCACAGTGTGGACACCGAGTAGCCTTTTTTTCTATCGCTTTTGCACAGTTGGGACATTTCGGTACCGAGAAAAGTTTCGAGAAAAATTCGTAGATAGATATAATTATCGCTGAAAAAACAGTGACAATCAGAGAAATGAAGAGAAACAGAACCATCACACCACAAATAAGAGTAAAAACAGATCTTGAGATCCAGTATAAGGGGATGGTTGTGCATAATACCACACCCCAAACAAGGGGCAAAAAAGACCTAACAGATTTCATCTATAACCCCACTCCTGCGATACAATTATAGTAAAGCCGACAATTAAGTTTACACTCTCTAATGTGGCGAGGTTAGGAAACCTCGCCAGCGAGGTCGGGTTTTGTGTTTTCTAAGGGTCCAAGTATTTTCGGACTTTACTATAAAGAAACCATTCTCGTATACTTTCAGAAAATATATAGCCAACCCACCATGAGGCCGCACCCTGCAACAGCACCAGTAGATGCAGCTATCAACTGTCTGGAACGCATTTTCTTGCTGTATGCATTGACGTAAGCCTTGACATATTCAGGGCGCTTCCCAATCAATCTTTCAATCGGTGGATGTGGAGGGGTGTTGTAGTGATTAAGAAGCGCGAGGAAAAAAGGGGAGCCTCCCACAGCAACAACCGCGCACTCCACTGCTTCTGGCATATTAGGGTACATTTCATTAGCGATGCACCCCGTCATCACCCCAGACATCACGCCAGCAAAAGCCGATCCCATCCCCATAACAAAAGGCGTAAGCACTGTCATAACCTTACCCGCATCCTTTTTCGCATCAGATCCCGCCTTAAGACGCAGCGCATTTATGTCTTCTACCGCTAAAGGCTCTTGCGCGAAGGTAAGAAGTGGAACAACAAGCGTGAGCAAAAGTATTAAAAAGCAACTTTTGTTGATGTATCCCCTGATTTCTATCATCAGTTGTAATTTTTTCTTTGTTAACCTAAGTTGCCACTAATCTTCATATCGCATTTTTATATTTGTTGCGATGAGAAATAAAAACAATTTCAACTCAAATCCATGAGCCGTCACGGCGTGGATGGACTTGGGTAAAAGTTTTTCAACCAGACTATTCGTCACTTCCACACGTTTCCTGTAACGATGCTGTAAGTATACTTCGTGAGGCGGATACTGACGCTTGGCATTCTTCTTGCGCAAGGGTTTGAACGCAATACCGACATCACCGAGGGCATCTTCAATGGCATAGTTACAATAGGCTTTATCGGCATAAACCACCGACCCTTGCGGCAGATCAAACGTATAACATCGCATGCCGACAACATCATTGCATCCGCCCGGCGTGAAGAACGCTTCAACGATTTCACCCGTCTCGGAGACCATCAGATGCACCTTCAGTCCATAGAAATGCCGGCGTTTGCTGGCGATCTTTCCTCGGTAGGCTTCGCCTTGATACCGGCGACATCGAGAAATGCGAATAGTGTCACAGGTGGCTACAGGAAAGGTATCCACCGAATAGATGTTATGGATGTTCTCGGTCTTGGTAGTTTCAGCCATATGTTCAAGGAGCGTCTGAAACAGCGGTCTGATCCGATGAAGTCTACGATTGTATCGAGAGTGTCGGAGCATATTTGGAATATATCCCAGCGTCTTTAAAGCCGCACACGCGTTTGGGTGGTTTCCTGCGAAGTATCTCGCCGCAATAAGTGCCGTGGTCATCACTTCGGCATCTGTCATCTGTGTTTGTGGATGCTCTCGATGTCCGAGTGAAATTAAAAGATCGTCACAAATCGTATAAACTGCTACAATAGTTAGGTCCATGGGGGCTCCTTTTGGGTTTTGTGATGAAAACACTATAAAGGAGATCCCATGGATTTACAACTTTTTTATAGGTGGCAACTTAGGTTTTGTTAGATTCTATTGTGTAATATAATCAGTGTAATGCAATGAATAATATATCTCCAAAAGCATACGCCCAAACCGTTATGAGACCGCATCCTGCAGCAGCACCAGCCGAGACTGCTATCAGCTGTCTGAATCGCATTTTTTCCGTGTATGCATTGACGTAAGCCTTGACATATTCAGGGTGCTTCCCAATCAATCTTTCAATCGGCGGGTGTGGAGCGGTGTCATAGTGTTCAAGGGCGAGTACAATAGGTAAACACCCCGCAATAATAAGTGCGGTGCCCCCAACATCTGATTCGATAGAAGGCAATGCGCGAAACGTCAGCGCCAGACACGCTCCGCTAGCGAAAACTGATCCCATCCCCGTGATAAAAGGTGCTGGTTTTCTTATATCCTTATCGGCATCCTTTTTCGCATCAGATTCCGCCGCTTTAAGGCGCAGCGCATTTACGTCCTCTCCCCTTAAAGGCTCTTGAGCGAAGGTAAGCAGTGGCGCAATCAGCGTAAGCAAAAGTATTAAAAAGCAGCGTTTCATTTTCCCTACCTCCAGTTTTCAAGCAAACGTTCCACCTCAGCCTTGTGTGGTGAGAATGCTAACGAGCGCAATAATAGCAATACCGATTCTATCTGTCATTCTGTTGCCTCTGGTGGGATCCACCTTTTCGCTTCAGCCGATTTGACTAAATCCCGCAAATAAAGCGGTTTTAGAGAATAATAAGGCTCATTTAGTTTTTCCCTGTTAAACACCCAGTAATAGAGCAAAACATATACGTAAAATGGGTCCCACGCCTCTGGACCGAAATAGTCGTATGGCTCAATCTCACTCATATTTTCGATCTCAAACGTTTCACAAAACGCCTCAAGTAGTTCATAGCCATCGTCACCAGATAGCGGTAAATCCTCCGCTAAGTGTGTGTCTGGCGTGAGTTCTTCTTCTGATACCAGCGCCTGTTCTGCTACCAAAACCTTGACGCGCGTGTAAAGTTCGGGATCTATTTCTTCTTGAGGTCGTTTTTCTCCGAGAGCACTCCCACAGTGCGGACACCTGATCGTCTCTTTTCCTACCCTTTTTGTACAGTTAGAACATTTCGGGCGCGAGAAAAGGGCGTATAAAGTTCCTATCACCAGATAAAGAACATTAACAATAGCCGTAATACCGCAAAACAAAATCCCCGCAAAGCAAAGAAAAAGAATAATAGACTTAACAGATTCCATCTATACCCCGCTCCGTTACTTGGCCCTCCAATAAAATAACGTGCGTTCGATCTAACATTAGCGAAGTCCGACACGGTAGACTCAAAAAGTGGATCTGGATGTGTTTTTCCATGAGAGTCCTCAGTTTGGACAATTTATGTGAGTTGAATATGGCTTAACTACCGTCCTAATGCGCGGAGTTCACCAAACCTATCTCTTGTGAAGATAACACCATCCCCTTCATCTATACTTAAGGCAGCACCACCTTCCCCAGTGACACCAGCGATAGAAAAAATGGTTACGCCTCCACCCTCCAGTCCAAGCGCTTACTGTTACCCATAAGTATAGAGGGTGAGGTAAGATGCGTTGAGTTTTTCTTGTATGGGGGGGTCCCGTGTGTTATGTTTAAAAAGTCTTCTGAGTTTGGTCGTAAAAAGTATCGATTTCTTACAGAGGAGCTAAGAATGTCTTCACATCCACAAGCGTCGGTCGTGTCTTGGAGTCGTCAGGAGTTTTCAGGTCTTGATTTGGGAGATACCCGTCTCAATGACAGACTCGTCAGTATTGCGGATGCCCTTTGTGAGCAACCGATGTCGTCGATTAGCGCAGCTTGTGGCGATTGGTCGGCAGTCAAAGCTGCCTACCGTTTCTTTGACAATGAGAAAGTCTCTGCGCAACAAGTTCTCGATCCGCACTTTCAACAGACGATTGAACGCATGCGGGGTCATCAACGGGTCTTTGCGATCCAAGATACCACCTATCTTGATTATACCGATCATCCCGCAACGCAGGGATTAGGTCCAATCGGAAACGGGTCTCACAGCTGCCAAGGGGTAGTGAAACATACAACCTTGGTCATCAGTGCTTCAGGACTGCCCCTTGGGTGTCTGACGGATAAGGTGTGGGTTCGGGATACCTCTGATAAGGGCGATTATAAAACCAAACCCCTTGAAGCCAAAGAAAGCTACAAATGGGTTGAATCCCTTTTACAGACGCAGACCCGCACCCCAGAAGGCGTTGAAGTGATCACTATCTGTGACCGTGAAGCAGATATTTATGAGTTTTTCGTTGAAGCCAAAGAACATCCTTTCGTGATACGCGCCGCCCAAAACCGCCGGAGTGAAGATATCTACGGGACGCTGCGGGATTTAGTCAATCATGCGCCCCTGGCCGGTGAGTTGACGCTTGATGTCCCCGCACGCCCTAAACGCCCAGGGCGTCAGGCACATCTACAAGTGCGTTTCGCCCAGACGACGCTCCGTCTGCCGCATCGCTGCCAACAACGCCCCGAGACGAAAAACTTGCCACCTGTCGCGATCTCTCTGGTATGGGTCATAGAACCCAACCCTCCCGATGACATAACGCCTCTCAACTGGCTACTGCTGACCAACGTAGAAGTTTCCAACTTCTCTGAAGCACTCCAGCGCATCGAATGGTATACCCAGCGCTGGCACATTGAAGTCTATTTCAAAGTCTTGAAATCCGGCACCAAGGTCGAGCACGCCCGATTGCAAACCAAAGACCGTCTCCTGCGGTATATCGCTTTACTAAGTGTCATTGCGTGGCGACTCTACTGGATAACACGCCTCAACCGGTCCCTCCCGGAGGCAGATTGCACGCAAGTGGTGACGGAAAATGAGTGGAAAGCACTTTACGCCCTGACTCACAAGACCCGCACTTTCCCAAAGAAAACACCCACCGTTGCCCAAGTCGTGCTTTGGATCGCCAAACTCGGTGGGTTCTTGGGACGCAAGTCTGATGGCCCCCCGGGTGCCACGGTTTTATGGCGAGGGTGGCAACGCTTGACGGATATTTCCAACACCTTTGCTCTCTTTGACGATTCTTCAGAAAACCATACGTCTTAGACACAGCAACACACCACAGAAATATTTGTGGGTAACAGTAAGAGTCCAAGCGTGAGACTCGCACCACTCCCATTTCTATCGGTAACTCCTGCAATTCCACCTAACTGACCAACTAACAGACCCGCGCTATCCGCAACATCCATTCCTCCCGGACCGTAACACGATACCGATCCACTGATTTCATTCCAAGATATAACAACTCGGGGTTCTCCGTTGTCCGCTATCAGGGTTATATCTTCAAGCACAGTTAACTTCCGGACAGTCAGTTCATCAATCGTCTCAGATTCAAGTTGTGCTTTAGTATCATTGTTCATGTTACCAAACAGAAAACCAGCAAATGCCAGTAATCCAGTTAAAAACATATACGTCAACTTTTCACGTAATCTAAACATTATAGATGCTCCCTCTCATAAAATCGTGTGTCGTCTGAAATTGCTCCTGCTTTTGGAAAAAGTCCGCGAGATTACCCCTAAAACGCATTTGAGAGACAGTCAACACGCGCAGTTATATACAACTGGTGGGTATTTCCAATTTATTTACTTGTAAGGAGATCAGAGCACGTTTTTACACATTGTTTCAATCCAGTGCGATTATATTTCCAAGCCTATCTTTTGTGTAAACAACTCCGTCACCCTCGTATATAGCTAATGCAGCGCCACCCGGTCCGTTTGTGGAACGAACGACTACGATTCCACCATTCTCATTCATTGTGACCTGAGCACCAATTTTCCCTTCTGCGTTGCCAACCTGTATAAGCCCACCATCTTCACCAACCCTCAAAGCAGCCTGTCCGCTTAGACTGTGAGCTGATACGTTTCCACCATTTTCATCCCAAGTGATTACAACTTGAGGCGCATTATCGTCGTTAATCACTCTTATATCCTCAAGTACAATCATATTTCTAACGGTCAGTTCATCAATTGTCTCAGAGCCAGATTGTGCTTCAGTATCCTTGTTCATGTTTCCCAATACAAATCCGGTGAGGACTATCAACCCTCCCAAAGCCATATATTTCAACTTTTCACGTAATCCAAACATTATTGATTCTCCTTTTTATGAAATCGTGCGTAGGTTTAAAGATGTTGCCGCGTGCGTCATAGATGGTAATCCGTATCTCACTGGGGTTTGCCGAGTGCCCCAGCGATCTGAACTAAGTCTTGAATGTTGACGACCCCATCACCATTGACATCTGCGGTGTTTGGTGCTGTCTGACCGAGGTGTGCTGCGACGAAGACAAGGTCTTGGATGTTGACCAATCCGTCGCCGTTAATATCTTCAGGACGTTGTGGAGGTTTGGGTGAGGTAAGTTCCCACAGCAGCACCGTGCCGTCCTCACTCCAACTGGCGAGCGTGCTACCATCTGGACTAAACGACACACTCTCAACATCATCCGTATGTCCTTCAAACGTGCGGACCTGCCTCCCCGTGGCTACATCCCATAGACGGATGGTAGCATCCGAACTCCCACTGGCGAGCGTGCTACCATCTGGACTAAATGATATGCTCTCAACATGATCCGTATGCCCTTCAAACGTGCGGATGGGACTCCCTGTTGCTACATCCCACAGACGGGCAGTAGCGTCCGAACTCCCACTAGCGAGTGTAATGCCATCTGGACTAAACGACACGGTATAGACCGTCCCCATATGCCCTTCAAGTCTCTGGAGTTGCCTACCCGTGGCTACATCCCATAGACGGACGGTAAAGTCCGAACTCCCACTGGCGAGTTTAGTACTATCCGGGCTAAACGATACACTATTGACATCCCATGTATGTCTTTCAAGCGTGCGGAGGTGGCGTCCCGTCTCTACATCCCATAAACGGACGGTCTCGTCCCCACTCCCACTGGCAAGCGTCGTGCCATCCGGACTAAGCGATACGCTGTAGACATGCCACGTATGTCCTTCAAGTACCTGGAGTTGCCTCCCCGTGGCTACATTCCATAGACGGACGGTAGCATCCGAACTCCCACCTACGAGTATAGTGCTATCCGGACTAAAGGACATGCTATAGAGGGGCCATATATGCCCCTCAAGCGTGCGGATGAGACGTCCGGTTTCTATATCCCATAAACGAACGGTGCCATCCTCAATTCCGCTGGCACCCATGCTACCATCCGGGCTAAACGCCACGCTCTGAACCCAATCTGTATGTCCTTCAAGCGTGCGGAGGTGACGTCCGGTTGCTACATCCCATAAACGGACAGTGCCATCCAAACTCCCGCTGGCAAGCGTCGTGCCATCCGGGCTAAACGATACGCTATTGACATCCCATGTATGTCTTTCAAGCGTGCGGAGGTGATGCCCTGTTGCTACATCCCATAGACGGATAGTGCCGTCCTCGCCCCCGCTGGCAAGCGTTGTGCCATCCGGGCTAAACGACATGCTAAAATACCAAATAGAACCCGCATCCCCTTCAAGCGTGCGGAGCTGCCTACCCGTGGCTACATCCCACAGTACCGTGCTGTCCGAACTCCCGCTGGCGAGAGTGGTGCCGTCTGGACTAAACGACATGCTCATAACCCAATCTGTATGTCCTTCAAGCGTGTGGATGTGACGCCCCGTCTCTACACTCCATAAACGGACATTGGCATCCACCTCACCCCTAGCAACAATACTACCATCAAGGCTCAATGACACACTCATAACCCAACCGCCGCGTCCTTCAAGCGTGCGGAGCTGTCTCCCCGTCTCTACATCCCATAAACAGATTTCTGAAGGACTCCCGCTCGTGAGAGTGATACCATCTGGACTAAACGATACGCTCATAACCCATCTTGTATGCCCTTCAAGCGTGCGGAGGTGGCGTCCCGTCTCTATATCCCATAAACGGACGGTGCCGTCCTCACCCCCGCTGGCAAGCGTTGTGCCATCTGAACTAAACGACATGCTCATAACCCAACCTGTATGCCCTGTAATCAGATCAAGTGCTTCACCCGTCGCTGTATCGTATACCCAAATACCGATAGAACTCGCAACCGCCAGACGCGTCCCATCCGGAGAATACGCAATCTGGGTTATATGTCCTTTACCCAAGCGTGCTTTGGCCCCTTCAGGTAAACTCCATTGTGTGTGGTCTTGTGCGAACGTGTTTGCTGAAAAAAAGGTGGAAACCCCAAATAGTATGAAAGCAATCAAAAATAGCCTGTTTTTCATGAAAATTTTCCTTCTTTGTGGTTCCATGTTGTAGTTCCTTTCTTATCTACTTATAGTTTGTCTCATATGACCCCATGAGTTATACTGATAGTTATGCTAACTATGAGTTATGCTAACAGGTAGATGTATTTGCATCACCCAGACGGATTTCACGGAGGTCCTTATGACACGCAAAAAGGATGCGGTCTATGGCATCAAACGTCTCGAATCTAAGAATGCCAGATCGGCGATTATTCAGAAGATTTCAGCAGACTTCAATTTGATGCCGATCATGGCCGAAGCCTACTATAAACAGATTGCTGGCTATTTTCAGGAACATGCCGACATTCAACTCTCCTCAGGACAGATCTGCTACGAGGCCGTCGCTGCTGAGGAACCCGCAGGCAAACACATCGCTCTTGCGAGGAAAGTTTCCTGCTGTCTGACGCTCAATGATGTCACAGAGGACTTCGAAGTCTTAGCTGATTATGGTCTACCCGGTCTCAGACGCCATCGGATCCTGCGATTGACCAAAGAGGCTTATGACCAAGACGCCTTGCTGAGTTATGAAGATTTAGCCATCTTATTAACCACGAGTCCTGCCAGCGTCAAACGCGACATCCGAGCGTTGAAGCAGGACGGGTATTTCGTGATGACACGCGGGACGAAACACGACATGGGACCCGGTCTATCTCACAAGACGCAGATTCTCGATTTGTATTTCAAGGACTACACCTTCACCGAGATTGAGCAAAAGACCAACCACTCCGAACGCGCCGTCTGGCGGTACTTGAGAGATTTCACACAAGTTGCTACGTTGCATCATCAAGACTTTCCCAAGGGACAGATACGCCTGATCACTCGCTTCTCGGACCGGTTGATTCGCGAATATCTCTCGCTGTATAAGCAATACCAACACACCGATCGCATGACCCAGCTGCTTCACCCCGAACCCATGAATGAAAAAAAGGGGATCTCCGATGAGTAAACCCTCAACGCGCACGCAAGTCAACGAGAAGAAAGTCAGACGCATCAACGATAAATCGCTACGACAGTTGCTGATCCACCGCTTTCTCAATGACTACGGGTATGACAAAGGCGAAGTCACAGCGACGGCTATTGTTGATGATATCCTCAAGACCGTTGAGCAGTATTTCGTCATTGCCCTGCCTCTGGAGAAACTCGCCAAAGGCGACGAACTTCCCGAAGAGCGATACCTCCGCTATGGACAGCTCGTCTGGATGGCAGTCCCGATTGATGAATACCCTGAAAAAGGTAAAGCGATCATCAAAACCCGTATGAAACCCATCATTCTCACCTATGTCGCCGCAGAAGATGTCGAATCGTTTCGCGACGGGTTTACTTCCAGACAACTCCGGATGAAACGCATGGTTCGCTGGTGTCATCAAGCTTATGATCAAGGCGCCTTATTGACACAACTTGACTTGGCCGTCTTGCTCAACGTCTGTGATCAGGTCGTCTGTGATTATGTCAATGAGTGGCAGAAAACCACTGGAGAAATCTTACCCACGCGCGGCAATATTCATGACTTATCGGGGGCGATTACCCACAAGAAAGAGATCATCACCCTCTATCTTCAAGGATATCTTACTCCGACTATTGCTGCCAAGATGAAGCACTCCAAGGAGGCGGTTGATCGATACATTCGGGATTATGAGTCCGTCAAAGTCGTTCGCAGAGCTACCGCAGATATTGACGAAATCTCACAGATTACACGACTTTCTAAACGCGTTATTACTCAATATCTCGACCTCATTCCAGAGGATCAACTCCAAACCATGGATGAAAACTTAGTAAAAAAGGAGCAGATCTGTTGAAAATAGGGTTGACACCCCTTACCCGTATTGTTATACTTCAAGCAAATGTGCCTTCAAGCACATCATTTCCACTCATCAGTGATCGCTGGGAGGTTTCCAATGGACATCAGCCTCCCAGCACTCCTAGGGTCATATGAGACTATTTCAAAATGAGCATCTTGCGCAGGAGCGACAGATGATCCGCCTGCAATTGGTAGAAATAGACACCACTGGCAACGCGTTCGCCGACGGCGTTTCTGCCATCCCAATACGCCGCACGACTCCGACTCGTGTAGTAGCCTTCACGTTGATGCCCGAGATCCAATTGGCGTACCAAAGCACCGCGTGCGTCATAGATGGTAATCCGCACATTACTGGGTTTCGCTAAATGATACGGTATCCACGTCTCTGGGTTGAATGGATTCGGATAGTTTGGAAGCAGTGCTGTCTCTTCTGGAGTCAGCAAGACTAAAAGACTCTGAAGGTAAGCGATACCCTCTCGGAAGGCGACAGAGCCATCATCTTCAACGTGCGCACGCGCTATCCATGCTTGTATCATCGCAGGATCCAACCCGTCTATGCTATCCATGGCAAGCATCGAAGGCGACGCTGGACCCGTTGATTCACCCATGTGCTGCGCCACGAGAATTAAGTCCAAGATACTGACGACTCCGTCGCGGTTTACGTCAACTTTAGAGGTGGCAGATGCGACGGATCCCATGTGCTGTGCCACAAGAATCAGATCCAAAATACTGACCTGTCCATCCACATTCACATCCCAAAGCGGTTGAGATCCAACCGTGATGGTAAGATCGCGCATGCCAGCAGGAATCACATCACCCGTATTAGAACCGAGTTGGAAGTTGCGTAATGCCACCTGGCTGTTCCCTTCTGCCTTCGCAGAGAACACCACTGACAAGAGGTTACCGGTACCGGTGACCCCGTTTTTGGAGATCAGCGCCGAACTTAATCCCACAATTTTACCCCCAGTGTTATCAATTGTTCCGCGCTGAAAGAACGTGTTTCCATCACCTTTCTTCAGAAAACCGCCTTCGTTGACTTCAACCGCTTCAAGTACATCAGGATTAAATGTGAGATCGAACTGCCAGCCCGCTAAATCCGTGACTTTCTCCGCATCGATACGGAGTGTGACCGTATCACCGACGCGAATACGTGTGGTATCCGCCGAAAATGCGAAGCCGGTCCCTGGGAATACGACTGTATATTGTGTGTCAGGGGCAAACCCAAAATGGGCACCCCATTCATTACCATTGAACTCAACCGCGACGCATAATATATTTATCCCTTGCTTCAGCGTGACTGGAAAGTAATCTTGATAATCTGCTGCCCAGCCAATCAGGTTTTCGTGAACGAACTCCCCATTGAGCCAGACCTTGTGGTTATGATTACTTCCAGCAAACATCGTTGTCTTCTGTTCACGCGGTGAATTCAAGATCAGGGAACCGTAGACGACATCATCTCTTCTATGATCTTTCGATATACCAATATCACTGAGCGTTACGTTGATGTCAGGTCTATCCGCAGAGGCGGAGGCAATTTTGTGTGAAGTCCACACGTGTTCTCCGACTAGACTTCCCTCTATTGCTCCATAGGTAGCAACCTCCGATTCTGTTACAGTACCCTCACTTGCATGTGAAAGATAATCCATTTTCTCATGAAAACCGACGCCTGGTACAAACATCCATAACCAAGGTCCCTTTATTTTCGGACCGCCCTGAGGGAAACCCGGGTTGCTGTACCAAGCGAGTTGTATATTCTCATGTAACCCATCCAAAGGCGAGATATCTGTTATGTTGTTCCGCTGAAGGTGCACCTCTTCCAAGTTTCGCAAACCTGCAAGCGGTGATACATCCGATATCTGGTTGGTAGTTAGGTCTAACACTTTGAGGTTCTTCAAAGAGGCAAGCGGCGAGATGTCTGATATATGCCGATTCGCGAACAGTCCGAGTCCTTCCAAATTAATCAGTCCTGCGAGTGGGAAAACGTCTGATATTTGGCTGTTACCAATTGACAGAATTTTCAAACTCGTCAATCCTTTTAAAGGTGAAAGATCAGATGTCTTGGCGGCATACATTTCCAATCTTCTCAAATTTGTGAGTCCTGAGAATGGTGAGAAATCTGATATTGGGGATCCTTGTAACTCTAACCACCTGAGTTTTGTTAATCCTGAGAGCGGCGAAGCATCTGATATGGAGGTGCTCCAAGCCCCTACACCCTCTAAGTTAGTTAAACCTGCGAGGGGCGACAGATCGACTATCGACTCGCCCGAAAACCGCACCTCTTTCAGCAGTATCAGTTCCGAGAGCGGAGATAAATCGGAAAGAGAACTATTCCTCAGATTTATTTCCTTGAGTTTAACTAAGCCCGCAAGCGGTGATATGTCGGAGATCGGGTTGTTCTGAAGATACAACTCCTCCAGATCTGTTGCGGTTTCCAGTCCTGTCAAATCACGAATCCCTCGCCCCACTCCCCTAAGGTCCACCAAGGTCTTCATGTCTTCCGCTGTTATTACATCACCCGGTGTCTTGTCAAGTGCATCTTCAATTACCTCGCGAAGGTTCGCGTCGGGAATATAAACAGAAGCCCCTGGAATACGTTCCGTCTGGGGAACAATCGGCTTAATTGCCCTGCTGTCAGGAGAACCCAGCGTCGTAACGACTCCACTGAAATTCGATGTCCACGTATCCCTCTTCACGCTGCCGCTCTTACCCGTCAACACCCCTAAACCTAAGTTTCTCAGACTTGCATTCTCGCGAATTTTTCCCAGAAAGTCCGCTGTTTCCAAACCTACCGCTGCTGCGGCATGTGCCGCATCTATGGGACCTTGGAACGCCTCGTGGAATCGCTGAACCGGTTCAATGCCCCCGAAGACATCGCCTGCCGCTTCAAGTGCCCGTCTATAACGATCCGTATCTTCATTTACAAGTGTTTCCATCGTCGCTTGCTCCGTATAGAGCCGCAACGCACGCGCTTTATTGAACGGGGGATTCGCATTCTGTTCAACAACACCCCGCACCTCATCTTCAAACACCTTCATCCCCTCCGTGTGACATCCGATGCAGGAGAGTCCATTGCGGACAGTTGGATCACTCGCAGCGGGATTTGAAACAATTTTTATCGGTGCCGCATCAAGTCGGTTGCCACCAGCATCCACCAAATAGTACGCCTGCAATCCATTGGGTAAATTGAAGATAATCTCACCGCCATCATGTGTGAAAGACAACGGATGCGTAAAGATATTCTGCGTCCCCACACTGCCAGCAAAGTCGTAACTTTTCCAGTACGCCCCATACCGAGAGGTGTGCCGTTCGACAACACGGTTATGGTTTGAAACACCGGAATCGTTGAACCCTGCACGCCAGACGCGTCTGCCCGCGGCATTGCGAATATTTTCGACGACATTCACCTCAAGGCGTGTCTCTAACTCCCGGTCGGTTTTTGGCAGATCCAGAATGTCGTGGTAGAGAGGTGGTAAGGAGGCAGTCGCAAGAAACCAATCCACATGAACAAACGGCACTTCACAGTTCATTTCTTGGCGTAAAGTTTGCAGTTTTTCACGCAGATGCGTCTGTGTTGGAGCCTCAAACCCAATCTTGTAGGGATATACCTGCTCAATCTGGGTCCATCGGTTAGTTCCGATCTCCCATTCGTAGTCCCGGAGATCGATATAGAAGATTGTTTCTTGGAGATCAATGGGTTGCGGTTTGATGACCTCGCGCCCCCAAGAGAGACTATTCACGAGTTTCGAGAGTGCCCGTCGATAGGCGTGGAGTGCCTCCGCACTCTCACCAGCGTTATAGAGATGCGTCATCGTAAAATAGCGGGCGAAGGCGCGGTCGAAGGATGCCAATGCGTTGACGTGTTTCTCAATCGTTTCAAGCATTTTCGTCGGAGTGATGAAGGGACCATCCGCTTCGGAGGTGTCCGTCCAATCCGGTGCACCCGCTTGAATCCAGTTGCCGATGGTCAGAATTGCGGCGGGAGGCAGTCGCGGTTGACCCAGTGGCATTCGTTTGGTTTCATCGTCTATGAGGAGCCGCTTATAGAGTTCGGATTCAATAGGCTTCCCCGGGACAACCGCCCCCGTTTCGATGAGCGCCGCGTGTTCAATGATGATATTTTCAGTAAATGCCCCGTGTTCTCCATGGCAGTTCAGACAACTTTGTTCAAAAATCGCATACGCTTGCTGCGCGAGATTTCCTTGGGCATCAACGTTTTGATAACCCAAGAGAAGCATCAATAAGCAAATAAAGGCAATGAAAATTTTCTGATCGTTCACGTGTCCTCTCCTTCACATCATGTCGTCCAAAACGGAATCCGCCGTTGTACTTTGGTGAGGGTGTAAACCTCTCTGAACTTTACTTCCGTATCAACATTTTGCGGGTTGCTGTGAAATCACCCGCTGTGAACGTGTAGAAATAGATTCCACTCGCTACGGACTCACCTACGTCATTTCTGCCATCCCAATACGCCGCACGACTCCGGCTCTGATAGATACCCGCAGGCGTTTGTCCCAACGCCAACGTCCGAACCAATACCCCATTTACAGAATAGATACGCAACGTGACTTCTGCAGGCTCTGACACCTGATACGGTATCCACGTCTCCGGATTGAATGGATTCGGATAGTTAGGCAGCAACGCCGTCTCCTCTGGAATTAGCAAGGCTAAAAGACTCTGAAGGTAAGCGATACCCTCTCGGAAGGCGAGAGAACCGTCATCTTCAACTCGCGCACGCTCTATCCAGGCCTGTATCAGCGCAGGATCCAACCCGGCTATACTATCCATAGCAAGAATCGAAGGCGACGCTGGACCCGTTGATTCACCCATGTGCTGTGCAACAAGAATTAAGTCTAAGATGCTGACGACTCCGTCGCGGTTTACGTCAACTTTAGCGTTAGCAGACGCAGCGGCTCCCATGTGCTGTGCCACAAGAATCAGATCCAAAATACTGACCTGTCCATCCGCATTCACATCCCAAAGCGGTTGGGATCCCACTGTGATGGTAAGATCACGCATGCCAGCAGGAATAATATCACCCGTATTAGAACCGAGTTGGAAGTTGCGCAATGCCATTTGGCTGTTCCCTTCTGCCTTTGCAGAGAACACCACTGATAAGAGGTTACCGGCACCGGTGACCCCGTTTTTGGAGATTAGTGCCGAACTGACCCCCGTGATTTTACCTATGGCGTTATCAACTGCGCCTTTCTGAAAGAAAGTCGTTCCACCGCCTCTTTTCAGAAAACTCCCCTCGTTGACTTCAACCGCTTCAAGCACATCAGAATCAAATGTGAGATCAAACTGCCATCCTGCTAAATCCGCAACCTTTTCAGCGTTGACGTGGACGGTAAAAGTGTCCCCGACGCGAACACGTGTGGTATCCGCCGACAATGCGAAACCAGTCCCGGGGGATACCACCGTATATTCTGTGCCGGGTTCAAACCCAAAATAGCCATTAAATTCCCCACCGGAGTTGTGGACGGCAACCAATAATACATTTGTTCCTCGTTTCAACGTGACAGGCGCATAATCTTGATACTCACGCGCCCACACCCACCAATTAAGGTTCTCGTGAACGAACTCTCCATTGAGCCAGACCTTGTGGACAATATAGCTTCCTGCAAACAGTTGTGTTTGCTGTTCACGCGGCGAATATAAGGTGAGGGAACCATAAATAACATTCTTTGTATCATCATTTTCCTTCATACCCATAGCAGTTAGCATAGTGCCGATATTATCTTCCCCCGCGGGTGCAATTTTGTGTGATGTCCACACGTTTTCTCCGACAGGAGTTTCCTCTGTCGCCCCCCTTGTTGCGATCCCTAACTCTGTCACAGCCCCGTCACTCGCTTGCGAAAGCAAATCCACGCCATCCCAAAAGCCCGTTCCCGGCACCAACACCCATAACCAAGGTCCTTCTATCTTGGGACCACCCTGAGGGAACCCTGGATTGCCGAACCAAGAGATTTTTGTATTCTCGCGTAACCCATCCAAAGGTGAGAAGTCGGATATCTTGTTCCAATGAAGTTGCAGCTTTTCCAAGTTGTGCAAACCGGCAAGCGGTGATACGTCCGATATCCTGTTCCTCTGTAGCTTTAACTCTTTAAGGTTTTTCAAAGATGCCAAAGGCGAGATGTCCGATATACGACCCGCCTCTAAATCGAGGCTTTCCAAATTAATCAATCCCGATAGGGGTGAGACATCTAATACGCCACTGCTGTTAGCCTTTAACTTTACTAAATTCGTTAATTCTTTTAATGGCAAGAGATCAAGATCCTTGCCAGCGTAAATTTCCAATCTTTTCAAACTTGTGAGTCCCGCCAATGGCGATAAATCAGAGACGCGACTGTTCCCAAATTCTAACCATCTGAGTTTCGTTAATCCTGAGAGTGGCGAGAGATCTGCTACGGAGGTCTTCCAGAATCCTACACCCTCTAAGTTGATTAACCCTGCCAGAGGTGACAAATCTGAGAAGGATTTACCGGAAAGTCTTATCTCTTTCAGGGTCACTAATCCGGATAGAGGGGACAGATCGGATATCGGACTGTCGTGAAGCCCGAGTTCTTCCAGATTTGTTGCAAACTGAAGTCCCTCTAAACTCTGAATATCCATTTCATGCGTATCAAGGTACATCAACGTTGCCATGTCCTCCGCTGTAATCGCAGTCCCAGGTGTTTTGCCGAGTGTTTCTGCGATTGCAGCGCGAAGGTTTGCGTCAGGGATGTGAACGGACTCCCCAGGGATGCGTTCCGTCCTCGGAACAACCGGCTTAACGATATTGCTGTCAGGAAAACTCAGCACGGTAACGATTTCACTGAAATTCGATGTCCACGTATCCCTTTTTACACTACCACTCGCTCCTGTTAGCACTCCCAATCCCAAGTTTTTCAGACTCGCATTCTCGCGAACCTTTTGGAGGAGGTCCACCGTTTCTAACCCCACTGCGGCAGCCGCATGCGGCACATCAAGTGGTCTTTGAAACGCCTCGTAGAATCGTTGAACAGGCTCAATGCCACCGAAGACATCACCTGTTTTTTCGAGTGCCTGCCGGTAACGAGCGGTATCCTCTTCTAAGAACGCGTCCATCTCTGCCTTCTCTACATAGAGTCGTAACGCCCGATCTTTGTTAAAGGGTGGATTCGCATTCCCTTCAACAACACCACGCACCTGATCCTCAAACGCCTTCATCCCCTCCGTGTGACAACCGATACAGGAAAGACCATTACGGACGGTTGGATCGCTCGCAGCGGGGTTTCGGACAATCTTTATCGGTGCCGCATCAAGTCGATTGCCGCCGGCATCCGCGAGATAGTATGCCTGCAAACCGTTAGGAAGGTTGAAAATGTTTTCGCCACCGTCGTGTGTGAAAGAGAGCGGATGTGTAAAGATATTCTGCGACTCTACACTCCCAGCGAAGTCGTAACTCTTCCAATACGCCCCATACCGGGAGATATGGCGTTCAACGACGCGGTTGTGACTCGATACACCTGAATTATTGAAACCCGCACGCCAGACGCGTCTGCCCGCGGCGTTGCGAATATTTTCGACGACATTCACCTCAAGGCGTGTCTCTAACTCCCGATCGGTTTCTGGCAGATCCAGAATGTCGTGGTAAAGCGGTGGCAGTGAGGCGGTCGCAAGAAACCAATCCACATGAACGAACGGCACCTCACACTCCATCTGTTCGCGAAGACCCGTTAGTTTTTCACGTAGACCTGTCTGTGTCGGTGCATCGAACTCAATACGATACGGATACACCTGTTCAACCAGCGTCCATCGGTTGACCCCAATCTCCCATTCGTAGTCTCGGAGATCGATATAGAAGATCGTTTCTTGGAGATCGATGGGTTGTGGTTTGATGACCTCGCGTCCCCAAGAGAGACTGTTCACGAGTTTCGAGAGTGCCCGTTGATAGGCATGCAGTGCTTCCGCACTCTCACCAGCGTTATAGAGATGCGTCATCGTAAAATAGCGTGTGAAGGCGCGGTCGAAGGGTGCCAGTGAGTTGACGTGTTTCTCAATCGTTTCAAGCATTTCCGTGGGTGTAATAAAGTCGGTATCTTGTTCTGGCATCTGCCAATCGGGGGCACCCGCTTGAATCCAGTTGCCGATGGTCAGAATTGCGGCGGGAGGAAGTTTCGGTTGACCCAATGGCATTCGTTTGGTTTCATCGTCTATGAGGAGCCGCTTATAGAGTTCAGATTCAATAGGCTTCCCTGGGACAACCGCCCCCGTTTCGATGAGTGCTGTGTGCTCAATGATGATATTTTCAGTAAATGCCCCGTGTTCTCCATGGCAGTTGAGGCAATTTTGTTCAAAAATCGCATACGTCTGTTGGGCGAGATTCTCTTGGGCGTCAGTACTTTTGGGGACTAAAATAATCAGTGCTAAGACAATTGGAAAGATGTATTTTTTTTTCAGTTTCATAGTCAATTCCTTTCATCAAGAATTTCTCGCGAAGCGCGATTCAACAGCAACCCCTGCCCTGAATGCAATTGAGGGCGGTCGGTCCGAGTGGTGCCTCCCGCGCACCTCATCCTATTTCGGGTGTATAAGGTTCAATTTAGAGAGGGGTGTCAAATCCTTTATCGGGTTCCCCCGGATCCGTAATTCCCGCAGTTCCCTCAAACCCCTTAAGGGACGCAGGTCGGAAATGTCGTTATGTGACAGATTCAAGATCCGAAGTTTTTTCAACCTCGCCAATGGGCTTATATCCGAAACCTTGCTATTCTCCAGAGTGAGTTCCTCTAAATTGATGAGATTCGCTAACGGACGCAGGTCAAGGGTTGGTGTGTTTGGAAAGATACCTGAGAGATATAAATCTTGAAGCGTCGTCAAGTTAGCAAGTGGACGGAGGTCCGTTATCGGATTGTCCCTAAGGTCGAGTTCCCCAAGATTCGTCGCAAACTCTAAACCTGTGATGTCAGAAATTCCCTTACCTGCAACATTGATGTCGCCGACCGCTTGCATCCTCTCTTTTGTCAAGGGGACATCAGGTAGCAACCCGATTTCACCCCGAACGGCGGTCCGTAATGCTGGATCGGGCATCCATGCCGCAGCGAGATCCGTTTGTTCTGGTGTCTGCCCGATAACATCGTATTTCAGGTTTGTCAGGTTCAATCCAGTGAGCGGTGTGAAATCTTTTACCGGATTCCCTTTGAGCAACAATGTCCGTAGTTCCGTCAGTCCGGATAGCGGTCGAATGTCGGAAATGCCACTATTTAAAAGATCCAAGGTTCGAAGTTCCTTCAACGCCGCCAGTGGACTTATATCCGAAACCTTTATCGGATTGTTAGAAATGTTGAGGTCCGTAAGATTCAATCCAGAGAGGGGTGTCAAATCCCTTATTGGATTCCTTTCAAGGAACAGTTCCCACAGTCCCGTCAGCCCCGCAAGTGGACTCACATCCTCAATTTGATTATTGGAGAGATGCAAGCGGCGCAGTCTCTTCAACCCCGCCAGCGGACGGATATCCGAAATCCAGTTTCCCTCCAAGGACAGCATCTCTAAGTTAATGAGCGTCGCCAATGGACGCAGATCCAGATCTGTCGGACGGACAGGAACGTGCCAGAAATGAAATTCCACGAGTTGTGTCAAATTCGAGAGTGGACGTAAATCTGTTATCGGATTCTGACGCAAATGTAGCACCCTCAGATTCGTTGCGAACTCCAATCCTGTGATGTCAGAGATGCCTTTGTCATGTGCCTTGAGATAGGTCAATCTCAGCATCCTTTCCTTGGTCAAGGGGACATCCGGTAGCAGTCCGACTTCACCGCGAATCGCCGCACGCAACGCGGGGTCGGGCATCCATGCTTCGGAGGACCGTGTTTGCCGTGCCGGCTCCGATACAGCATCGTATTTCAGGTCCGTGAGATTCAATCCTGACAGCGGTGTGAAATCTTTTATCGGATTCTCTTTGAGCAACAATATCCGCAGTTCCGTCAGTCCCGTTAGTGGCCCTAAGTTTCCAACACGATTCTCCGTGAGAATTAGCTCGTTTAGGTTTCCCAAATTTGCGAGCGGAACAACGTTTTCAACTTCGTTGTCAAAAAGGTCTAAGACTTCTAAACTTCTCAGATTCGCAAGCGGACTTAGATCGCCGACACGATTGTCAGCCAAATTCAGGTAGGTCAGAGAAGTCAATGATTTCAGGGGAGATACATCGGTCACCTGATTATTCCAGAGACTTAACCCGGTTAGATTCGTTAGGTTCACAAGCGGTCTCAGATTTGCGACTTGGTTACCGCCTACATTGAGATTCCTCAGAGATGTGAGCATAGCGAGAGGACTTAAGTCGACAACATAATTCCCCTCATTTCCTAAATGTAAACCCACTAAATTTTGGGCGAATTCTAAACCCGTTATATCAGCAATACCTCTCCCCTCAGCGTTGAGACGCTCCAGTTCTTGTATATCCTCCTTCGTCAACGGTACCGTTTCAGGCAGCCCGAGTTCCTCGCGAATCGCCGCACGCAATGCGGGATCGGGCATCCAGTGCGTCTGCGTATCCTCTGGGTGCACAGGTGCATTGGACGTTGAAACGCTTTCAGAAACCTGTAAGCCGTTCCTGCGGGTATTATCGGCAACAGGAAAAGCACGTCCAATTTGATTGCGCAGTGCCGGTTTCGCGTCGGTCTCTAAGACAATCGGCACGTCCACGATCTCAATGGTCGGTTCAGATTCCGCCTCGAAACTATAGGGTCTCTGAAAACGAGCGAGGTGTTGATTGCTGAATCCGATCAAAAATAGAATCACAACCACAGCCGCCCCAAAAGCCGCCCAGGGGAGCAACGGTTTCGTAGCCGAGGGTGGGGTCAGTTTCAAGTCGGCGACTTGCTGCATGATGTTCTGGGTTAAATTCGCCGATATCTGCACACCGCCGAGAACTTCTTGAACCAAGGCTTCCTCTTTCTCTCGTAAACGTTTGCGTGCCCGACTGAGCCGACTACTGATCGTCTTTACGGAGACGCCCAAGAACTTACTAATCTCTTTCATTGTCATTTCGCCGAGATAGAAAAGCGTCATGACGGTCCGTTCACTCTCCGGTAGTTTTTCCAGAAGTTTTTTTACGGTTTCACGCCGGCGTTCCTCGGCTACTGCCTCGCGGTGCTCCGACAAATAGTGGGTATAGGAGAGTTTTTCGACTTCATCCACGCGTGTATCCTCCAGCGATTGGATCGCAGATTTTTGCTTTCGCAGCCAATTCAGGCAACGCCGATTCGCGATGACATAAAGCCATCCGGCAAATTGATAGGGATCTTTGAGCGTCGGGAGTTTTTTATAGACTTGGAGGAAGGTGTCTTGCGTAATATCTTCCGCATAATGAAAATCGCCGATCTTCCGCCATACAAGCGCATGAACACTTTTTTGGTACTTTTCGACCAAGATGCTAAACGCTCCATCATCTCCTGATAAAATTCTCTGTATCAATTGAACATCGTTTTCTCTTTCCATCAAGGTTCTCCATGATTCATGAACGGGTTTCGCAGTCGTGAACGTTCCGTTTTCTGGCGATTTCATTTAGAAGGATCGTGTTGCCAAGAACTGTCGGCAGGTGTTGTGTATGTGTCGCCCTCGCAATTGTAGCACGTAGAATTCAAAGATTGCACCATTTAATGTGGGAATTTCCCTTCCTCTATCGTTAAAGACACAATTTTTTATCGAAAGTCTGCACTAAATTTAACGCAAGCCGCCATTTTTAATGCAGAAGAAATAGCATTCATACCTCTCAAACGAGCTGTTAAAAATAGAAAGGGTGGAAACCCTCTAACTTCCACCCTACTTTTTTGTTACTGTATCAATGTCTTTCTATTTAAGGTTTGTATCATATGACCCCATGAGTTATACTCATAGTATGAGTTCATCTAACAGGTAGATGTATTTTCATCACCGAGACTCCCTTCATGGAGGTCAATATGACACGCCAGAAGGATGCCGCTTACGGTATCAACCGACTCGAATCCAAGAATGCTAGGGCGGCGATTATTCAGAAGATTTCAGCAGACTTCAATCTTATGCCTATAGTGGCCGAAGCCTACTATAAACAGATTTCTACCTACTTTGCTCAACACGCCGACGTTCAACTCACCTCAGGACAAATCTGCTATGAGGCGGTCGCTGCTGAAGAACCCGCAGGCAAACATATCGCCTTAGCGAAAAAAGTCTCCTGTCGACTGACGCTCAATGCCGTCGAAGATGATTTGGAAGTCTTAGCGACTTATGGTCTGGCAGGTCTCAGACGCCATCGGATCCTCCGACTCACCAAAGAAGCTTATGACCAAGACGCCTTGCTGAGTTATGAAGATTTAGCGATCTTATTAACCACGAGTCCTGCCAGCGTCAAACGCGACATCCGCGCCTTGAAACACGACGGCTATTTCGTCATGACGCGCGGCGCCAAGCACGACATGGGTCCAGGACTGTCTCATAAGACGCAGATTCTCGAGTTGTATTTCAAGGACTATACCTTCAGCGAAATCGAGCAAAAGACCAACCACTCCGAACGCGCCATCTACCGCTACCTCAGAGACTTCACACAGGTCGCCACGCTGCATCATCAAGGGTTTCCGAGTGCACAGATACGCCTGATCACCCACTTCTCGGATCGCCTCGTTCGCGAGTATCTCTCGTTGTATGAAGAATACCAAGACACCGATCGCATGACCCAACTGCTTCACTCCGAACCCGTGGATGAAAAAAAGGGGGATCTCCGATGAGCAAACCTTTGACGCGCACGCAAATCAATGAGAAGAAAGTCAGACGCATCAACGATAAGTCTCTACGACAGTTGTTGATCCATCGTTTTCTCAATGACTACGGACTATGACAAAGGCGAAGTCACTGCCACTGCCATTGTTGAGGATATTCTCAAGACCGTTGAGGAGTATTTCGTCATTACCCTCCCTCTGGAAAAACTCGCCATGGGAGATGAACTGCCCGAGGAGCGATACCTCCGCTATGGACAACTCGTCTGGATGGCAGTCCCGATTGATGAATACCCCGAAAGAGGCAAAGCCATCATCAAGACCCGTATGAAACCCATCATTCTCACCTATGTTGCTACAGAAGATGTCGAATCCTTTCGCAATGGATTGACCTCCCGACAACTGAGAATCAATCGTTTGGTCCGCTGGTGTCACCAAGCGTATGACCAAGGTGCCTTGTTGACTCAACTCGACTTGGCAGTCTTACTCAACGTCTGTGATCAGGTCGTCAATGACTATGTCAACGAATGGCAAAGAACCACCGGAGACATCTTACCCACGCGTGGCAATATCCATGACTTATCGGGGGCGATTACCCACAAGAAAGAGATCATCACGCTCTATCTTCAAGGACATCTTACCCCCACTATCGCCGCCAAGATGAAGCACTCCAAGGAGGCTGTCGATCGATACATTCGGGATTATGAGTCGGTGAAAGTCGTTCGTGCGGCGACTGCCGATATTGACCAAATCTCGCAGATTACACGACTTTCTAAGCGCGTTATCACCCAATATCTTGACCTGATTCCACAGCATCAACTCCAAACCATCGATGCAAACTTAGCAAAACAGGAGCAGTTGACTTGAAAATAGGGTTGACACCCCCTATTCGTATTGCTATACTTGAGGCAAATGTGCCTTCAAGCACATCATTCCACTCATCAGTGATCGCTGGGAGGTTTCCAATGGACATCAGCCTCCCAGCTATCCTAGGGTCATATGACACTATTTCCGTATTAGCATCTTCCGCGTTGCCGTGAAATTACCGGCTGTGAGTGTGTAGAAATAGAGACCACTCGCTACGCGTTCACCTACGGCATTTTTACCATCCCAATACGCCGCACGGCTCCGGCTTTGATAAATGCCAGCGGGCATTTGTCCCAACGCCAACGTCCGAACCAAGATACCATTCACAGCATAGATCCGCAAGGTGACCTCCGCAGATTCCGAGAGTTGATACGGTATCCACGTTTCTGGATTGAACGGATTCGGATAGTTCGCAAGCAACACCGTCTCTTTCGGGATCAACGATCGCAGAAGTTCCTGAAGTTTCGCGATGCCCTGTTGGAAGACGATAGAGCCGTCATCTTCAAGTTGTGCCTGCGCTATCCATGCCTGTATTATCGCAGGATCCAATCCTTCCATACTGTCCACAGATAGCATTGACGGGGCAGCCAAGCCGTTTGATCCGCCCATATTCTGGGAAACAAGAATGAGATCCAAGATGTTCACAATTCCGTCGCCATTTAGGTCAACATCCGAGTTAGGGGGAACGGTTTTTCCAAGGTGGCGAGCCACAAGCACCATATCCAGAATGCTTACCTGACCATCCCGATTTACATCCCCGGTCGTCTGTTCTCCCTTTACAGTAATGACGACCGCATGCGGTCCTGCATCGATGGGCTTCCCGGTGATAGCAGCGAGTTGAAAGTTATCGAGTCTCAATCGCGTTTGCCCAGCTGTTTTCGCTGTGAATGTTACTGACAACAACGTACCAGTGCCGCTAACCCCGTCTTCGCTGAGTCGTGCGGAACTCAGCCCTTTAATCTTACCCGACCGATTCTCAATCGTCCCTCTCTGGAAGAAGGTCGCTCCGTCCCCTGTCTTCAGGAAATCGCCTTCGTTGACTTCAACGGCTTCAAGCAGAGCGGCGTCATAAGTCATATCGAATTGCCATCCTGCTAAATTGTAGATATCCTCTGCCCTAATTTCAAGCGTGAAGGTATCGCCGGCATCGATGATAGATTGGGAAAATACGTATCCGAGACGCGGGTTTAACACGGTATACTCCGCCTCAGGGTTGAACCCCCAAAAACCGTTACCCCCGGTTCTTGTTGCAACCAATAAGACATTCACGCCCTCTTTGAGCGTAACAGGAACGAAATGTTGGTAATCCACCCCACGTGCCCCTTGAAGTTTCTCATGAACCAAAGTACCGTTGAGCCACGCTTTACCGCCACCGTCATTCCCAGCAAACAGCGTTACCGCTTGTTGTCGCGGTGAATACAGGACGACACATCCATAAATAACACCGGGCACAAAAGGGCCTGCTAACACTTCCGGCGTTAACACCGTCTCAATGTTATTCCGCCCTGTAGATGATATTGTGCCGGAATACCAGACGTCATTCCCAACAGGATTCCCCTCAGTTGCACCATGGGTTGAAACCTTCAGTTCTGTTACCTTGCCACCACTCGCTTCTGCGAGAACATCTAAATTCGCGAGAAGATCATCATTAGGGTGCTCCAGCTTCCCCGCAACAGCACTTCTAATATCCGCCTCTGGTACCAACACCCATAACCAAGGACCCTCTATTTTGGGACCGCCTTTCGGGAAACCTGGATTGGTGTGATTAATGATCGTTACATCCTCGCTGAATCCATCCAAAGGTGAAAAGTCGGATATCATATTTCCGCCAATATGCAACCATTTCAGGTTAGTTAACTTTACCAACGGCGATATATCCGATATTTTGTTTTCTGAAAGCTCCAACCACTTCAAGCCGGTTAACGTAGCCAAAGGCGATATATCCGATAGGGGATTACCGGCAACACCTAAGCGCGTTAACCCTGTCAACTTCGCCACAGGTGAGACATCCGATATCCCGCCTCCCAGCAGATACAGTTCTTTCAAATTTTTCGCGCCTTCCAAGGTAGATATATCAGGCTCCCCACCACAAATATCTATGACCTCGAGTTCTACGAGTGGCAACAGATTAGAAACAGGATTGCCCCAAGAATCAAACCGCTTCAAGTTCGGCAATCCCGCCAGAGGCGAGAGATCCGAAATATTGTTATGACTCACCTTTATGTGTCTAAGATTTGTTAACCCCGTCAGCGGCGATAAGTCACTGATTTCATTGGCACTGATATCCAAAAGATCCAGTTTTGTTAATCCCGCCAGCGGCGATAGGTCAGATATTTGGTTACTCTCAATTTTTAACCATTCCAAATTTGTTGCAAACTCAAGCCCCGTCAAATCACTGATGCCTTTGTCTTCAGGAAAAATCCGCTCCAAAGTCGCCATCTCTTCCACGGTAATTGGGGCATTTGGTGTTTTTCCGAGATTCTCTTCAATGACCGCACGCAAATTCGGGTCGGGGATATAGACAGATGCCCCAGGGATACGTTCCGTCTGCGGGTCAACCGAAATAGCCGCCTCCGGGAAATCCAGTGCAAACACGATTTCACTAAACTTCGATGTCCACGTATCCCTTTTCATCGTGCCATTTTCCAAGACTAACACCCCTAAACCTTTCAAATTCGCCGAAACACGCATCTTTTGGAGGAACACCTCGGTCTCCAAGCCAACGACGGCAGCGGCATACGCCGCATCAACAGGTCTCTGAAACGCCTCGTGGAATCGCAGGACGGGTTCAATCCCACCAAACACATCGCCGGTCGCTTCAAGAGCTTGTTTGTAGCGATCCGTATCCTCCACCAAGAGTGCCTCCATCGTCGCTGTGTCTGTATAGAGTTGCAACACCCGGTTCTTGTCAAATGGCGGGTTCGGGTTTTTCTCAGCAACGCCACGCACCTGATCTTCAAAATCTTTCATCCCTTCTGTATGGCAACCGATACAGGAGAGACCGTTACGGACGGTCGGATCACTCGCTGCGAGGTTGCGAACAATCTGTATCGGAGCCGCGTCAAGCCGTCTGCCGCCGGCATCCGCGAGATAGTACGCTTGCAAGCCGTTGGGAAGGTTGAAGATGATTTCACCGCCATCGTGCGTGAAAGAGAGTGGATGCGTAAAGATATTCTGCGACTCTACACTCCCCGCAAAGTCGTAGCTTTTCCAATACGCCCCATACCGAGAGATGTGGCGTTCAACAACGCGGTTGTGATTTGACACACCCGAATCGCTGAAACCTGCACGCCAGACGCGCTTTCCCGCGGCGTTGCGAAGATTTTCAACGACATTTACCTCAAGCCGATCTTCTAACTCTCGATCGGTCTCAGGGAGCCCTAAAATGTCGTGGTAGAGTGGGGGTAAAGAGGCTGTTGCGATGAACCAATCGACATGAACGAACGGCACTTCGCACTCCATTACTTCCCGCAAAGTCGTTAATTTTTCACGTAGATTTGTCTGTTTTGGGGCATTGAACTCAATGCTATACGGATACACCTGTTCAATCTGTGTCCATCGATTGGTTCCGATCTCCCATTCGTAGTCGCGCAGATCAATATAGAAGATCGTCTCTTCCGGATCAATCGCTTGCGGTTTGATGACCTCGCGTCCCCAAGAGAGACTGTTCACGAGTTTCGAGAGTGCGCGTTGATAGGCATGCAGTGCCTCCGTCGTCTCACCAGCGTTATAGAGATGGGTGAGTGTGAAATAACGTGCGAAGGTGCGGTCAAACGGAGAGAGTGAGTTGACGTGCTTCTCAATACTCTCAAGCATCTCCTTGGGTGTAATAAAGCCGGTGTCTCGTTCTCGTGTCTGCCAATCCGGTGCGCCTGCTTGAATCCAGTTGCCAATCGTCAGGATCGCTGCCGGTGGAAGTCGGGGTTGACCCAGCGGCATCCGTTTGGTGTCATCGTCTGTGAGGAGTCGCTTATAGAGTTCGGATTCAATCGGTTTTCCCGGAACGACTGCCCCGGTCTCGATGAGTGCCGTGTGTTCAATAATGATTTCTTCAGTGAACGCCCCATGCTCACCGTGGCAGTTGAGGCAACTTTGCTCAAAGATCGCATACGCCTGCTGTGCGAGGTTCTGCTGGGCATCCGCGGTTTGATATCCGAAGATAACCGTGAATATAAGGCTAATTTTGATGAAGTTCTTCATGTATCTCTTTTTTCCTTCTTGAAAGAGCGAGTTGTGCTCGCAATATCTTTTGATGTACGACCTTATTTATAGTTTGTATCATATGACCCCATGAGTTATACTAAGAGTATGAGTGAACCTAACAGGTAGATGTATTTACATCACCCAGACTCCCTTCATGGAGGTCACTATGACACGCCAAAACGATACCGCTTACGGTATCAACCGACTCGAATCCAAGAATGCTAGAGCCGCGATTATTCAGAAGATTTCAGCAGACTTCAATCTTATGCCTATCGTCGCCGAAGCCTACTATCAACAGATTTCTACCTACTTTGCCCAACACGCTGATGTCAAACTCACATCCGGGCAAATCTGCTACGAGGCCGTCGCTGCCGAAGAACCGGAACCGGGAAACACATCGCCTTAGCCAAGAAAGTCTCCTGTCGGCTGACGCTCAATGACACGCAAGTCGACCTCGAAGTCTTAGCCACTTATGGACTGGCAGGTCTCAGGCGACATCGGATCCTGCGGTTGACCCAAGAAGCTTACGACCAAGACGCCTTGCTGAGTTATGAAGATTTAGCCATCTTATTAACCACGAGTCCTGCGAGCGTCAAACGCGACATCCGAGCCTTGAAACACGACGGGTATTTCGTCATGACGCGTGGCGCCAAGCACGACATGGGACCGGGGCTGTCTCATAAGACGCAGATTCTCGATTTGTATTTCAAGGACTACACCTTCACCGAGATTCAGCAGAAGACCAACCACTCCGAACGTGCCGTCTACCGCTACCTCAGAGATTTTACACAAGTCGCCACGCTGCATCATCAAGGGTTTCCGAGCGCACAGATACGCCTGATCACCCACTTCTCGGATCGCCTCGTTCGCGAGTATCTCTCGTTGTATGAAGAACACCAAGACACCGATCGCATGACCCAACTGCTTCACCCCGAACCCGTGGATGAAAAAAAGGGGGATCTGCGATGAGCAAACCTTTGACGCGCACGCAAATCAATGAGAAGAAAGTCAGGCGCATCAACGATAAATCGCTACGACAGTTGTTGATCCATCGCTTTCTCAATGACTACGGGTATGACAAAGGCGAAGTCACTGCCACTGCCATTGTTGAGGATATTCTCAAGACCGTTGAGCAGTATTTCGTCATTACCCTCCCTCTGGAAAAACTCGCCATGGCAGATGAACTGCCCGAGGAGCGATACCTCCGCTATGGACAACTCGTCTGGATGGCAGTCCCTGTTGATGAATACCCCGAAAGAGGCAAAGCCATCATCAAGACCCGTATGAAACCCATCATCCTGACCTATGTCGCCGCAGAGGATGTCGAATCCTTTCGCGACGGGTTCACTTCCCGGCAACTGAGAATCAATCGCTTGGTTCGTTGGTGTCATCAGGCTTATGACCAAGGCGCCTTATTGACCCATCTTGACTTAGCGGTCTTACTCAACGTCTGTGATCAGGTCGTCAATGACTATGTCAATGAATGGCAGAGAACCACAGGAGACATCTTACCCACTCGAGGCAATATCCACGATCTATCCGGGGCGATTACCCACAAGAAAGAGATCATCACCCTCTATCTTCAAGGCTATCTCACCCCGACTATCGCCGCCAAGATGAAGCACTCCAAGGAGGCTGTCGATCGATACATTCGGGATTATGAGTCGGTGAAAGTCGTTCGTGCGGCGACTGCCGATATTGACCAAATCTCGCAGATTACACGACTTTCTAAGCGCGTTATCACCCAATATCTTGACCTGATTCCACAGCATCAACTCCAAACCATCGATGCAAACTTAGCAAAACAGGAGCAGTTGACTTGAAAATAGGGTTGACACCCCCTATTCGTATTGCTATACTTGAGGCAAATGTGCCTTCAAGCACATCATTCCACTCATCAGCGATCGCTGGGAAGCTAATAAACATCAGCATCCGAGCTATCCTAGGGTCATATGATACTATTTCATAATTAACAGTCTTCGCGTTCCAATGAAATCACCCGCTGTGAGCGTGTAGAAATAGAGACCACTCGCTACGCGTTCACCGAAAGCATTTTTGCCATCCCAATACGCCGCACGACTTCGCGTCCGATACATCCCCGCTGGTTGATGCCCTAACGTCAAGGTTCGCACGATTTCACCCGTCACAGAATAGATTGTTAGTGTCACCTCACTTGGATTCGCTAAGTGATACGGTATCCACGTTTCTGGGTTGAACGGGTTCGGATAGTTCGGAAGCAGTGCTGTCTTTTCTGGAATCAACATTGCTAAAAGACTTTGCAGGAAAGCGATACCCTCTCGGAAGGCAATGGAGCCGTCGTCTTCAACTTGTGCCTGTTCGATCCATGACTGTATCATCACAGGGTTTAGTTCCCCGTTATTCATCGCAGCAATAGCAGAGGGAGCGGCGGCAGCTGACTTACCCATCTGTTGTGCCACAAGGATGAGATCCAGGATGCTAACGACTCCATCACTGTTTACGTCCACGTCCGAGTTGGCGGGTGCCGTTTCTCCTAAATGTTTGGCGACTATAATTATATCCAAGATACTCACCTGTCCATCTCGGTTTATATCTCCGGTAGTGAGCCGCTCCTCCACAACAATGACAACTTTATGAGGTTCTGCGGGGAGAGCCTCGCCTGTGCTGGAACCAAACTGGAAGTTATGCAATACCAATTGCGTCTGTCCGGCTACCTTTGCTGAGAAGGTTACCGACAGTAACGCACCCGTACCGGTGACACCCTCCCCGCTGAGACTCGCTGAACTGAGACCTCTGATTCTCCCAGCGGCGTTATTAATCGTTCCTCTTTGAAAGAAGGTCGATGCACCTCCTGTTTTCAAAAATCCACCTTCGTTTACCTCAGTTGCCTTGAGCATTGCAGTGTCGAATGCGATATCAAACTGCCATCCCGCTAAATTGGGCACGTTTTCTGCGCTAATATCAAGGGTAAACGTATCGCCGACATGGATCGTTGGCTTGGAAAAGGTATATTTAACACCGTAGTTTGACACTGTATATTCTGTCTCTGGTTCAAACCCAAAAAAGCCCTGACCATCGCTGAGAAGTGCGACCAACAAGACATTTTTTCCCCGCTGAAGTGTCACACGGTAATCATCCGTATAATCAGTGCCCCGCCTTGTGTGACGCGTATGCTGGTGGATCAAAGTTCCATTGAGCCAGACTTGGAGCTCAAAGGGGCTGCCGACATATAGGGTTGTTGCCTGTTCCCGTGGCGAAAATAGGAGCACAGATCCGTAGATGGCACCGCCTGGAACAGGAGGTTTCAACATATCCTCCATCCGCCCTGTAGACGGGAGTTTGTAAGAGGTCCAAACGCTACTACCGACAGATTGCCCCTCTACTGCCCCACGTGCAGCAATCTCTGCCTCTGTTACTTTCCCACCAGTTACTTCTGATAGTAAATCCCTCTGCAGTAAGGACCAACGGTGGTTAGTAACGTCCACGTCCGCCAGGACAGCCCATAACCAGGGTCCCTCTATTTTCGGGCCGCCTCCTGAGAACCCGGGATTGTTGTACCAAATGAGCTTTATCTGCTCACGGACCCCATCCAAAGGTGAAAAATCGGATATCTGATTTTCCCTAAGATCTAACCACTTCAGATTCGGTAATGCCGATAGTGCCGATATATCTGAGATGTTGTTCCGTCCAAGGTTTGCCCGTTCCAAGGTGGTGAGTTTTTCTAAAAATGAGAGATTAGAGATTCCGCAGTCGGGTAGCCATAGTTCTTTCACAGTTGTCAATCCTGATAGAGGAGATACGTCCACTTTACCGCCGCCTCCAAGATCTATCTTTGCGAGTTTTGGTAGCTTTGTTAGAGGTGATAAATCCGGAACCGGTTCGCCTGAACCCCAATAGAAAAAAGCTTCCAAGTTGATTAATTCCGCGATGGGTGAGAGATTACCGGGCGGTTCAACACGCAACCTTATCCAGGTGAGGTTTTTTAAATTTGTGAGGGGTGAAAGATCTGAGACCGGATTCTTATACATAGATAACCCTCGTAAGTTTGTTAATTCTGATAGTGGTGAGATGTCAGATATTTCATTATTATATATTCCGAGTGATCCTAAATTTTTTAGTTCTGTAAGTGGTGAAATATCCGAAACCTTATTTCCTTCTATGCTTAATCGACTGAGTTGGGTTAACCCTGCGACCGGAGAGAGGTCGGATACCAGATTGTCACGAATTTCTAAAGTTTCCAGATTTGTTGCGAACTCAAGTCCCCTCAAATCCTTAATGTCCTTCCCGTTTGCATGAAGACGCTCTAATGTTGCCATCTCTTCCACTGTAATGGTGTCCTTGGGAGCTTTACCGAGTGCTTCTGCAACCGCAGTGCGGAGATTTGGATCTGGAATATCGACGGTAGTCCCAGGAATACGTTCAGTCTGCGGCACAACTGGTTTAATCCCACTGCTTTCAGGTGACCCCAAGGTCGCAACGATTTCGCTGAAATTCGATGTCCATGTATCCCTTTTCACACTGCCATTCACACCGGTCAGCACTCCCAAGCCTAAATTTTTCAGACTCGTATTCTCGCGAACCTTTTGGAGAAAATCGACTGTTTCTAATCCTACCGAGGCAGCAGCATGTGACACATCAAGCGGTCTCTGAAACGCTTCGTGGAACCGCTGAACGGGTTCAATACCACCAAATACACCGCCTGCTGTTTCAAGTGCCTGCCTGTAGCGAGCAGTATCCTCTGCCACAAGCGCATCCATTGTCGCTTTGTCCGTATAGAGTTGCAATGCCCTATCTTTGTTATAGGGTGGGTTCGGGTTCTTCTGAACGACCCCACGCACCTGATCTTCAAAATCTTTCATTCCCTCAGTGTGGCATCCGATACAGGAGAGTCCATTCCGGACGGTTGGATCACTCGCTGCGAGGTTGCGAACAATCTTTATCGGTGCTTCGTTAAGTCGTCTGCCACCGGCATCCGCGAGGTAGTATGCCTGCAAGCCATTCGGTAAATTGAAGATAATTTCACCCCCATCGTGGGTAAAAGAGAGCGGATGCGTAAAGATATTCTGCGACTCTACACTCCCCGCAAAGTCGTAACTTTTCCAATACGCACCATATCGTGAAAGGTGCCGTTCAACAACGCGGTTGTGATTCGACACACCAGAGTTGTTGAAACCCGCACGCCAGACGCGCTTTCCCGCGGCGTTGCGAATATTTTCAACGACATTTACTTCCAATCGAGTTTCGAGTTCACGATCCGTCTCGGGCAGTCCCAGAATATTATGGTAGAGTGGGGGTAAAGAGGCTGTTGCGATGAACCAATCGACATGAACGAACGGCACTTCGCACTCCATTGTTTGCCGCAGGTTTGTCAGTTTTTCACGAAGTGCTGTCTGTGTTGGCGTGTTGAATTCGATCTCATAAGGATACTCCGCCTCAATCAGGGTCCACCGATTGGTGCCGATCTCCCATTCGTAGTCGCGCAGATCGATATAGAAGATTGTTTCTTTCGGATCAATGGGTCGTGGGTTAATAACATTACGCCCCCAGGAGAGACTATTCACGAGTTTCGAGAGTGCCCGTTGATAGGCATGCAGTGCCTCCGTCGTCTCACCAGCGTTATAGAGATGCGTCATCGTAAAATAACGTGCGAAGATGCGGTCAAACGGAGAGAGTGAGTTGACGTGCTTCTCAATACTCTCAAGCATTTTTTTCGGTGTAATGAAGGTCCCATCTGCTTCAACGGTGTCATCCCAATTTGGAGCACCGGCTTGAATCCAGTTACCGATCGTCAGAATCGCTCCGACGGGAAGTTTCGGTTGACCCAACGGCATCCGTTTTGCTTCATCCTCTGCAAAGAGCCGCTTATAGAGTTCGGATTCAATGGGCTTTCCCGGAACGACTGCCCCTGTTTCGATGAGTGCCGTGTGATCAATAATGATTTCTTCAGTGAACGCACCATGCTCACCGTGGCAGTTGAGACAACTTTGCTCAAAGATCGCATACGCTTGTTGGGCGAGGTTCTGCTGGGCATCCGCGGTCTGATATCCGAAGATAACCGTGAATATAAGGCTAATTTTGATGAAGTTCTTCATGTATTTCTTTCTTCCTTCTTGAAAGAGTGAGTTGTGCTCGCGATACCTTTTGGCTGTCGTTGGACTGTCCAGTTTAAAATTCGGGTTGTTCGTAGGAGTGCAATTCACGCGCCTTGGTGGAAGCGATACATCGCTTCTACGAACCCTACGGATACCTTAATCCGCCAAAACCTTCCAGAGCCAGAGCACTGCTCCCAGTGATACGCCCCAGCCTATTGCTGACATCTCCATCCGTTGGTTCTTGATGGAGCGTTTGTATTCATCAGTATAGGTGTGAACGTATGTAGAGGACTTGCCTAACAGTCGATGACTTGGAACTGTCGGGGTACTTACGTTTGCATAGACGACAGCAAATATCCAGCACCCTGCACCATAAGCGAACCAACGCAAGCCTGCGTCGTGCCACGCATCGCGTCTGGCATCTGCTTGCGCGTGTTGGATGAGTTGGGCGATCGGATCGTGTGGCTCTGTCATCGCTTCTACTGGGAGTATCAGTATATGGATGCTGATCAGTATAAGGATTATTATTATTGTGATGCATCTGAAAATGCGGTTCATAGGTTCTCCTTCATACCTAAGAAAAATTGAGTAATGGGTGGGCAGGCACAAGACATGCCCCTACGGTGTTTCTTGAGGAATAATATTACCGAAATATTTGAGGAACGGATACGACAATTTTCTCATTATTTTTCCGATAATTTAATGAAGATCTCGCCGTCCAAATCTGAAAGGGTGTGCTGTGTGGCGGTGATACCACTTGCGATCCCGGTGGTTTGTGCCGGTAAACGAATCTTCTGTTTCTTGCCGCTACGATTGTAGACCGCCCATCCGTTAGTGAACTCGCGGATAAATAAGCCCTCACGGTTACGATAGAGTTGTGCTTTCTCGCCTATAGGGGTACCGAGATTCGCATCCCAGAAGGAATACCAATAAACACTCGGTCCATCAAAGGTGTCGAATAAAAATTTATATTCCACATAGCCATCTGAAAGCGTTAAACTCAGGGTCGTGAAAATACGCATCCACTGCTGATTTCGTGGAGAATCTGGCGGCTCCGCATCAATCCCCAATCCGAGTAAACCATTGATACGCGGTTCTCGGAAATGGGTCTCTGACCAAATTAAGGTCTCTTCGATCTTATGCAGATCCTCTGGGCTATAGCCGAGAGAATGATACTGTTTCTCCACATCTGTCATTTCCGCCCAAGGTATTTTTAGGGTAGGCTGTGTTCGCACGAGACTACCGTTGATATACTCCGCCCATCTTGGAATCCTGTTTTCACCAGCGTTCACCATTATCAACACATCGTCGCCTACGATGGCACGAATGTTCTGTATGATGACGTCGCGCGCAAGATGCTCCTCTTCTAAGGTAGCCTTCCCACCCAGCCGCAACCCCTCGTCCCAATGATCAAGAAAGATACCGTCAAACAATCCGCACGCTGCGATAGCCTTCGCTTGGTCGATCGCCCACTTTTGCGTTTCAGGTAATGTGAAATCTAACAGTGCCTCTTCCGAATTATCTACAACACGGTTGCCATTTTTGTCTCGAAGCCAAAGGTCTTGTAGAACGCCATCTTCAGGATACCTACTCGCCGGTAGACCACTGTAATATATGACCGGAACAAGGAACAGTGCATTCGGATTAAACGCCAAAAGTGTGTCCCGCCGCTCTTTGGCTCTCTGGAGATCACCGACTAAAGCAACACCCGCATTCGTATATTTGAGGCTGAGACCAAGATGCCCCGCAGGATGAGAGAAATAGAGATCAAAATAGGCGATAGGTTCATCGGATGGTAACCACGGAAGTCTCGGCAATATAGGTGTACGGTTTCGGACGAGAGACCATGATCCGAAGACGGATGGATATTCACGATCCTCAATCCGAGGCATAATAGCGGGTCTGGGCAATTCACATTCTGGGGTAACACTCCCGGGATTCCCTTCAGAATGCAGGACCTCTATACTGGTGAGTTCTGTGAGTGATGAAAGGTCAGCAATCCCATTGTTGCGGACATTTAATTCCGTCAAATGTGTCAAGCCGACAAGCGGTGAAACACCTGCGATCTGATTGTCTTGAAGCGCAAGGTCTTTTAGGTTCATCAGCCCCGCAAGCGGCGAAACATCGACAATCTGGTTGTTCCACAACCCGAGCACCTCAAGCCGGACAAGTCCAGCGAGCGACGAAACATCCGAAATAGCGTTGCCACCCAAATCCAAGAATGTGAGGTTCGTTAAATTCGCAAGTGGACGGAGGTCTTGGATACGATTTTTCGGAAGAAGCAGAAACTCAAGGTTTATCGCATGCTCCAAACCTGTGAGATCGCTAATCTTTTCGGCTACCTGCAGTTTCAATATATCTAACGAAGTCAATTGGAGCATATCCGCTTTCGTCAAGGGTGTATTGGTGTCCATTTCAAGTTTCTGACGAATAGCCTCACGTAGGTTCGCATCTGGCATCCAGTGTGCCTCAGAAAGTCTGAGTGAATCCTCTGAGGTATTGAGAGTTGAATCCCTCTCATATGTTTGTAAGCCGGCACTGTTACTTTTACTGATAATAGCAATGTGTCCCATCTGATTTCGCACGGATGGTTTTGCGTCAGTCTCAAGGACGATAGGGGCATCAATAATTTCAACGGTAGGTTCGGAGTCGGCTTTAAAACTATAGGGTTTCTGAAAACGAGTGAGGTGTTGGTTGCCGAATCCAATCAAAAATAGCATCAAAACCGCAGCGGTGCCGAAAGCTGCCCACGGGAGCAACGGTTTCGTAGCCGAGGGTGGGGTCAGTTTCAAGTCAGCGACTTGCCGAGCAATGTTCTGTCTGATATTCGCTGATAACTGCACACCGCCAAAATACTCTTGGACAAAGAGCTCTTCTTTCTGCTTTAAACGCTCTCGTGCCCGACGCAGACGACTGCTAATCGTCTTTACAGAAACACCTAAGAACTTGCTAATCTCCTTTGTTGTCATTTCGCCGAGATAGTAGAGGGTTACGACTGTGCGTTCACTCTCGGGAAGCTTTTCAAGAAGTTTTTTGACGAGCTCATGACGATGTTCGGCGGCTTCCAACTCACGGTCTTCCTCCACATAACGTTCATAGGTTATACCGTCTATTTCTTTCACAGATGTTTCCTCTAATGATTGCATCGCAGGCTTTTGCTTTCGTAGCCAATCAATGCAAAGTCGATTTGCGATGACATACAACCACCCAGCAAATTGATGCGGATTTTTCAGGGTCGAGAGTTTTTTGTATGCTTGGAGAAAAGCATCTTGCGTAATCTCTTCAGCATAGTGAAAGTCACCAACCTTCCGCCACACAAGGGCGTGAACGCTTTTTTGGTATTTTTTAACCAAAATGTCAAATGCTGTATCATCGCCTGACAAAACGGTATGAATCAACTGAACATCGTCTTTTTTCTTCACAGAGTCCCCTCCTCACAAAAAGATTTGGCTACGTTGACATCGACTGAAACGTTCAATTCGGTCCTACGTCTGGGGCGTTTTGTAATGCAACAGTGCTATGTCTGAGAGGGTCCAGATCAGCCTTTTAGTTATCCTATGGTCATATGAGACTATTTCATGATGAGCATTTTGCGCAGGAGCGACAGATTATCGGCTTGGAGTTGGTAGAAGTAGATGCCACTAGCAACGCGTTCACCCACATCATTTCTGCCATCCCAATACGCCGCACGGCTACGACTTTGATAAATGCCAGCGGGCATTTGTCCCAACGCCAAGGTCCGAACCAAGATACCATTCACAGAATAGATTGTCAGTGTCACCTTACTTGGGTTCGCTAAGTGATACGGTATCCACGTTTCTGGGTTGAACGGGTTTGGATAGTTCGGAAGCAGTGCTGTCTTTTCTGGAATAAGCGACGCTAAGAGACGTTGAAGGTTCGCAATGCCCTCTTGGAAAGCGATAGAACCATCATCTTCAACTTGGGCACGTTCTATCCATGCCCGTATTATCGCAGGATCCAATCCGTCTATGTCATCCACAGATAGCATTGAGGGGGCAGCTAATCCGTTTGATCCACCCATATTCTGAGAAACAAGAATGAGATCCAAGATATTCACAATTCCATCGCCATTCACGTCTACTTCAGCGTTCGCAGGTGCGGTTTCGCCCAAGTGTCGGGCAATAAGGATCATATCAAGAATGCTGATCTGACCATCGCGATTTACATCTCCAATAGTGAGTTGATCTTCTATCGTGATGACAATCTCATAAGATTCTGCGGCGATGTGTTCACCTGTAATAGATCCTATTTGGAGGTTATGCAGTCTCAATTTAGCTTCCCCACTCGTTTTCGCTGAGAACGTCACCGACACGAGGGTCCCTGTTCCTGTGACCCCCTTTCCGCTAAGGTCCAATGCGTTAATACCTTTGATTTTGCCAGCGACATTATCAATCGTCCCTTTCTGAAAAAAGGTGCCGTCGCCCACCGACTTCAGGAAAGGACCCTCGTTGACTTCAACGGTCTCAAGCACTGCGGCATCAAACAAAACATCAAATTGCCACCCTGCTAAATCACTTACATTCTCCGCGTTTAAGTTGACGGTGAAGGTATCACCGATATGAATTGGCGTATCGGGAACGCCATATCCAATACCGGAGCCCGACACTATATATTCCGTACCGGTTTCAAATCCAAAAAAACCGTTAGCGTGGGAATGGAACGCGACCAACAAGACATTTTTCCCCGGTTGAAGCGTAACAGGGTAAAAATCCGTGTAATCATTGCCTATCCTGTCGTAATGACCGTGCTGATGAATCAAGGCACCGTTGAACCAGACTTTTAGTTCCTGGCGACTGCCGACACCCAGCGTTGTTTGTTGTTCGCGTGGCGAATATAGAGACACAACACCATAGATGGTTCCATTTGGAATGGAGCGTTTTAGCATATCTTCAATACGCCCCGTATTTGGGAGTTCGTGGGATGTCCAGACGCTACTGCCGATAGACTGTCCCGCTATTGCCCCACGGACGGCAATCTCTGCCTCTGTTACGCTTCCACCACTCACTTCCGACAGTAAATCCGATCCACTCTCCAGATCAGCATCTGGCAATAGGACCCATAACCAGGGTCCAGCTATCTTCGGTCCGCCTTTCGGGAACCCTGGATTGTCGTGCCAAATGAGCGTTATGTTCTGGCGTATCCCATCTAAAGACGAAAAGTCGGATATATTATTGTTGTTAAGCCTCAGGTAGTCCAAGTGTGCCAACCCGGCGAGTGGCGATATGTCGGATACATTGTTGCTTCTGAGATCAAGTCTATTTACGCTGGTCAGTTCAGCGAGTGGCGATATATCGGATATCCCGTTAGCAGCAAGGAACAGATCCGTCAAATTTGTCAAGCCCACCAAAGGCTTAAGATCGGATATAGTTCCACCGCAAATGTCTAACTTTTCCAGTTTTGTTAATCCTGCCAAAGGGGATAAATCGGATATGGGGTTGCCCCAAAACCAAATCCGTCTCAGATTGGTTAATCCTGCCAGGGGTGAAAGGTCGGATATATTCCCATGCTGAGTGTCTATCACGATCCCGGTTTCCGTTTCGATGTTGCTGATTGCCTCAAATATACCGCCTTGGTTCGCAGCTACATCCTCCAAGCTGTTTAATCCGCTGAGTGGCGACAGGTCGGAGACTTGTGTACGATGAAACCAGAACACTTTGAGATTTTTCAGTCCTTTCAAGGGCGATAAATCGGATATGAGAGGCGTAGAAGTCCCTAACTCGTTGAGATTCGTTAATCCTGCAAGCGGTGATAGATTCGATACATGCGTATTATCAATTACCAGTAGCGTGAGATTTATTAGCTGCTTCAGGGGTGATAAATCAGATACAGGGTTGTCCGTGAGCCAGAGTGCGTGTAACCCGGTTAAACCCGCTATCGGTGAGAGATCGGAGATCTGATTACCGTTGAGAGATAAGCGGTTCAGATTGATTGCTGACTGAAGTCCAGTCAAATCTTGGATGCCCTTGTCCCGCGCCACAAGTCTGCCCAATCCTTCTATCTCTTCGACTGTAATTTGGGCGTTTGGTGCCTTTCCGAGTGCTTCCGCAATTGCGGCGCGCAGGTTCGGATCGGGAATATGAACAGATTCGCCCGGAATACGTTCCGTTTGAGGATCAACCGGTGTCCCAGCACTTTTTGCTGGGAAATCCAACGCAAAAACGACTTCACTAAACTGACTTGTCCATGTGTCCCGTTTCATCGTGTCGTTCTCTAACACCAATAAGCCTAAGTTCTGCAAACCCGCATTCTCACGGATCTTTTGGAGAAACACCTCGGTTTCCAAACCTACAGTGGCGGCAGCATGCGCCGCATCAAGCGGTCTTTGGAACGCCTCATGGAACCGCTGAACGGGTTCAATGCCACCGAAGACACCCCCTGTCGCTTCAAGTGCCTGCCGATACCGGGCGGTATCTTCGCCCACCAAACGATCCATGGTAGCTTTATCAATATAGAGCTGTAATGCCCTTTCCTTGTTAAAAGGCGGATTCGCGTTCCGTTGAATAACAGCCCGAACCGTATCTTGAAAATCTTTCATCCCTTCGGTATGGCATCCGATACAGGACAGTCCATTGCGGACGGTTGGATCACTCGCCGCCGGATTGGAAACGATATCTATCGGTGCTTCATCCAGTCGTCTACCCCCGGCATCCGCGAGGTAGTATGCCTGCAAGCCATTCGGTAAATTGAAGATAATTTCACCCCCATCGTGAGTGAAAGAAAGCGGATGCGTAAAGATATTCTGCGACTCTACACTCCCCGCAAAGTCGTAACTTTTCCAATACGCACCGTATCGTGAAAGGTGCCGTTCAACAACGCGATTATGATTCGACACACCAGAGTTGTTGAAACCCGCACGCCAGACGCGCTTTCCTGGAGCGTTCCGAATATTTTCAACGACATTTACTTCCAATCGAGTTTCGAGTTCACGATCCGTCTCGGGCAGTCCCAGAATATCATGGTAGAGTGGAGGTAAAGAGGCTGTTGCGATGAACCAATCGACATGAACGAACGGCACTTCGCACTCCATTGTTTGCCGTAGGCTTGTCAGTTTTTCACGAAGTGCTGTCTGTGTTGGTGCGTTGAATTCGATCTCATAAGGATACTCCGCCTCAATCAGGGTCCACCGATTGGTGCCGATCTCCCATTCGTAGTCGCGCAGATCAATATAGAAGATCGTTTCTTCTGAATCAATGGGTTGTGGGATTTTAATAGTGCGTCCCCAAGAGAGACTGTTCACGAGTTTCGAGAGTGCGCGTTGATAGGCGTGGAGTGCCTCCGTCGTCTCACCAGCGTTATAGAGATGGGTGAGTGTGAAATAACGTGCGAAGGTGCGGTCAAACGGAGAGAGGGAGTTGACATGGTTTTCAATGCTCTCAAGCATCTCCTTGGGTGTAATAAAGTCGGTGTCTCGTTCTGGTGCCTGCCAATCCGGCGCGCCTGCTTGGATCCAGTTGCCAATCGTCAGGATCGCTTCGACGGGAAGTTTCGGTTGACCCAACGGCATCCGTTTTGCTTCATCCTCTGCAAAGAGCCGCTTATAGAGTTCGGATTCAATAGGCTTTCCCGGAACGACTGCCCCTGTTTCGATGAGTGCCGTGTGTTCAATAATGATTTCTTCAGTAAATGCACCGTGTTCGCCGTGACAGTTGAGGCAACTTTGCTCAAAGATCGCATACGCTTGTTGGGCGAGGTTCTGCTGTGCATTCGCGGTTTGATATCCGAAGATAAATGTGAATATAAGGCTAATTTTGATGAAATTCTTCATGTATTTCTTTCTTCCTTAAATCAAAGGCGTCGTGCTCAAAAAGCATTTGCGACCGCGACGAGATCCAGAATATTGACGACACCATCACCGTTGATATCCGGTTGTTGTTTTCCAAACGCGTTTGCGACGGCAACCAGGTCCAAGATGTTCACTATCCCATCGTTATTGATGTCTGCTGGATTTGTTCCCTGCTTTAGATAGATTTCGCCATCTAAATCGGGGATTGTGTGCTGAACACCAGTGACACCACTTGAAACCCCGGACCCCTGTTCTGAGAGCTGGATCCGTTGTGCCTTGCCACTGCGGTTATAGACCGCCCAGCCGTTGGTAAATTTCCGGATAAAGAGTCCCGCGATTTCTTCACCGTTGGAGGTCTCGTAGAGAACGCCTTTGGTTTCATCACCGCCGATCGGATAACCGAGGGAATCATCCCAGAACTCCAGCCAGACAGAATGTACGCCCTTATATGTGATATCCACTCCCCAAAGTTGCTTACTGAATACTCCGCCATTTTTGATTTTCAGGTAAGCATCGGAATGCGTCAGTGCGAGTGTTGTCAAGGAACGCACGACCTTCCATGTCTCAGATGAATCTGGAGGGATCCCTGGATTACCACCCCCGGATATAGCATTGATGACCGGTTCTCGGAAAGGTGCTTCTGTTTCTGCCCAGAGGAGTGCTTCTTGGATTTTAGCAATTTCATGATCATCGTATATAGAATTAGCTCCAGGTCCCGTCTCCAGCCAAATACCATTGATATAGGGCGCCCATCTCGGAATCTTTGAATGCGTACCTGTACCCGCGTTTACAAGAATTAAGAGGTCATCATCTATCTCACGGATACTCTGCAGAATAGCATCTCTTGCTGCATATTCTTCCTCAAGCGTTCTATATCCTTCAAGTCTTCGCCCAAGGTCCCAATGATCAAGGATGATCCCGTCAAACAATCCGCATTGCGAAATTGCTAATACCTGATCCTTGACCCATTGCTGCGTCTGAGGTAGCGTGAAATCTAATAATGGTGCTGCTCCCTCTCCCGAGTATTCTTCAACAATATTACCCTGTTCATCTCGGAGAAAAATATCATCGGAAATATAATCCAACCCTATCTCTTTGTAATCCAGTCCCCCAAATCGGTAATAGACAACAGGCACTAACATCACTAAATTAGGGTTTAGTGATAACAGTTCGGCACGTCGCTGCTTCGCCTCAAAAATATGATCTATCAATACTGGTTTGGTCCCGCTGGCGGTGCTACGAAGTTCCCAGTAAAGATACAGATCGTTCGGGCAACAGAAATAAAGATCATGGATTGGGATATTTTCAAATTTATTTTCGTGGACCTCTAAAACGTGCCCCCAAGCAGATAAAAGAGATGGATAATCACGACTCTCGACACGTTCATAGGCTGAAGGACGTTGAATATCACACACCAAATCATGCTCAAGATTTGTAATCTTGGATGTATTAATCATGCTAAGATCAACACTAATGTTACGCTTTGTATTCAGGCTTTGGAGATTTAATCCTGCGAGTGGTGAAAAATCCGTAATTCGATTATTGGCTATATTCAACAAATTGAGATTGACTAACCCTGCGAGCGGTGAAATATCTACAATTTGGTTGTTCGCAAGTTTTAATCCACCTAACCCTGTGAGACCTGCCAGTGGTCGAATGTCAGAAATCTGATTGTGTGATAAATCCAAAAAAGCAAGTTTCGTGAGTCCGGACAAAGGCGATAGATCGCTAATTTCATTCTCTTCCAGAATAAGGGCATGACAATGGGTTGCATGTTCTAAGCCTGTCAGATCGACAATCCCTTTGTTTGGCACATCAAGACGCTCTAAGGATTGAAGGTGTGCCGGTGTTAAGGGGACATGTGCCGGAATGTCAAGTGTTCCTCGGACAGCCTCGCGGAGCGTAGGGTCTGACATCCACTCTTCAGCATGAACACTTATTACAACACATAAACAAAACACTATAAAAAAATATCTAACATGTATCTTCATATTTTATTCCTTCACAGAACGCAGTCGAAGGATTTCTAAAAGCATTCGCAACAGCATCCAAATCGAAAATGGTGATGGTGTTGTCGCTTTTGACATCGGCAAGTAATGTTATTTTTTCAGATAAATTTCGCCATCTAAATCTAGGAGGGTGTGCTGTGTGCTGGTGATGCCATTCGCGACACCGGTGGTTTGTGCCGGTAAACGAATCTTCTGTTCCTTGCCGCTACGATTGTAGACTGCCCAACCGTTGGTGAACTCACGGATAAATAAACCCTCAACCGCATGTCCTTTGCTATTATGATAAAGTTGCGCCTTCTCACCCACAGGACGACCCAGCGGGGCATCCCAGAATGGATACCAATAGTGTTGGTGGTTGTGATTATGCCGCTTACCTGCTATATGGTCTATCTTATGTCCGGGCGAGATTTCGTATTCATGCTTATGGATTATGCCTGTAACTCCCATGACATAACAAACGTAGCCATCAGAGTGTGTCAAGCCCAAAGTCGTAATAAGACGCATCATTTGCTGGTTCCGGGGAGAATCCGGACGCTCAAACGGAATCCCTTGACCTTCAAGCGCATTTATTTGCGGTCCACGAAAGTTCTGCTCCGACCATAACAACGTGCTTTCAATTTCTCGGAGACGATCATGCGTGTAAGCCGTATCACCTTCGTCCAGAATAGCTTCTATGAACGCCCCATTAAGGTAGGGAGCAGAAAGTTGAGCTTTACGCCGTCCCGTATTGACAATAATCAGAAAATTGTCACCAACAGCCTCACGAATACGACGCATCACAGATATTCTCGCCGACCACTCGGCTTTAACACCTCGATAGCAAACGCCCTTGTCATCCTCAAGTGTAACCGTGCCTTCCTGCCACCGTTCCAAGAAGATACCGTCGTAGAGACCGCATTTCGCTACGGCAAGAGCTTTCTGAATGAGGATGTCTTGTACAACGGGATGTGTGAAATCTATCAGGAAGGTTGAACCACCAGCGTACGCTCGAACTCGATCACCGTTCGCATCTCTTATCCAATGGGGCCACGCTTCAGAGTAGTCGCTTGGATCGGCATCGATGTAGTCGAGACTCACAAGTCTTAGAAAGTTAGGATTTTGCGAAAGCAGATACTGTCTTTTCCAGTGCGCATCGTCTATTCTACCAAAGAGTCGAAGCCCTCTCGGTGTAGGATGCCATTGCAGGTGAAACCCCGGTCCACCCCAAAACAGATCGTGATAGACGAGTTCCTCATCATCGGATAGGTTTGGTACGTTGAGCATATCGTAATACCACGCTGAAAAGACCGAAGGATACTTCCTATCTTTGATACGAGGTCCTATCGCGATTCGCGATATATAATCACCGATCCGAAAATTGCCACGCTTGTCTAACTCCTCTAAGTGGGTCAGCCCATCAATGGGTGAAAAATCCCGAACATCATTATTTTCTATTAACAACTTTTTGAGATTGACCAACGTTGAAAGCGGTGAAATATCTTCGATTCGGTTCTTCCAAATATGTAAAGTCTCTAAATGCGTGAGTGCTGCAAGCGGGCGTAGGTCTGAAATCTGGTTCTCTCCCAAATCAAGAAAAGCAAGTCCGGTTAGACCAGACAAAGGCGATATATCCTGAATCTTGTTGCCTATTAGAACAAGCGCCTGTAAATCAGTCGCATGCTCTAAACCTGTGAGATCGACGATCCCTTTGTATCGCACATCGAGACTTGTTAAGTGTTGTTGAAGATATGCTTGGGTCAAAGGCACATCTTTCGGAATGTCAAGTTTTTCTCGAACTGCCTGTCGCAGGGCAGGATCCGGCATCCACTGTGCCTCAGAAAGCCTGAGTGAATCCTCCGAGGCATTAGGTGTTAAATTCCTGTTGGAATCGTGTAAGCCAATACTATTACTTTTACTGATGGTGGAAGTTTGTCCCATCTGATTTCGCACGGATGGTTTTGCGGCGGTCTCCAGGACGATAGGGGCATCAATAATTTCAACGGTAGGTTCGGATGTTGCCTCGAAACTGTAAGGTTTCTGAAAATGTGCGAGGTATTGCTTGCTGATACTCATCATCAATAAGGCTGCTAAAACCACGGCGGTGCCGAAAGCTGCCCACGGGAGCAACGGTTTCGTAGCCGAGGGTGGGGTCAGTTTCAAGTCAGCGACTTGCCGAGCAATGTTCTGTCTGATATTCGCTGATAACTGCACACCGCCAAAATACTCTTGGACAAAGAGCTCCTCTTTCTGCTTTAAACGCTCTCGTGCCCGACGCAGACGACTGCTAATCGTCTTTACAGAAACACCTAAGAACTTGCTAATCTCTTTCGTTGTCATTTCGCCGAGATAGTAGAGGGTTACAACTGTGCGTTCACTCTCGGGGAGCTTTTCAAGAAGTTTTTTGACGAGCTCATGACGATGTTCGGCGGCTTCCAACTCACGGTCTTCCTCCACATAACGCGCATAGGTTATACTGTCTATTTCTTTCACAGATGTTGCCTCTAATGATTGCATCGCAGGCTTTTGCTTTCGTAGCCAATCAATGCAAAGTCGGTTTGCGATGACATACAACCATCCAGCAAATTGATGCGGATTTTTCAGGGTCGAGAGTTTTTTGTATGCTTGGAGAAAAGTATCTTGCGTAATCTCTTCAGCATAGTGAAAGTCGCCAACCTTCCGCCACACAAGGGCATGAACGCTTTTTTCATACTTTCCAACCAAGATATCAAATGCCTTGTCATCTCCCGATAAGACCCTACGAATCAGTTGAACATCGTCTTCTCTTTCCAAGAGTTCCTCTCCTAATGAACAGACGCGGTCGTGTTTATATTGCCAAAAGATTGAATCAAATGTGAAGTTGGTAAAACTAAGAAATGGGATGCAGTTTATACCCTCTACCCTTAAAGACGAATTTTCGGATAGGAAAACCTGCATAATTTGAAAAAACTGACTATAAGGCAGATAGGGAATGCCAAAAAGGGATGTAGATCATTTGCTTTCGTTAAATAAAATAAGGCGAGGTCAGAAAACCTCGCCTTATGGATAGATCAGGGATAAAACTTACTTGCGTTTAGAAGGTGCTTCCATCGCTGGATAGATTTCTATATCCGATCGCGTGATGAGTACACCGACATAGAAAGTCAACCAGTCGCCACAGAGTTCAATAGACATGTACTCGTCGTTATCATTGGCGTATTCGTGGAGTTCAACGTCGAATTTTTCTTCCCCTTCGGCATTGGTAAGGGTGAGTGTTGCGGGGACAACGTCTTGTCGGTTATATTCGACAGCGATGTCCGCATTGTCATTCTCTGGATCGGGAAAATAGAGCGTCATGGTATCCGGCAACGGATCGCCGAGTTCACACTCATCGTCAACAATCCATCGGGAAATCTCGTAGTCTTCTTTCGTTCCAGCGACATGATCGACACCGATAACGACTTCCTCTTCAGCGTCACGGATGTGATACATATAACGACGGAGGCTGTCCGCCTCATATTTTTTCCGTATGACCAGTTTGAAGGCGTGGGACGTATCACCTGTCTCCTCATACGTGATGATGTCGGAGAGCTCGATCATGCTGTCAAGTGGAATGTCGACCAACTCGTGCCGCACCGGTTTCTTCGGTTCAGCGTCCTTTCGTCTACCAAACAGGGATTTGCCATCTTTTCTGCCAAATAGTGCCATAGTCCTACCTAAAAATAACCCTTGTTATACATTACTAACATAACCACGCCAATCACGAGGATACTTCCGAAGATAAGCAGGAACCAAGTCGCCCCGGATGTCTTGTTCTCGACAACAACGGTGCGTGTGGCTGGTGGTGCGCGGGTTGTGTTCGATGTTACCGTAGGCGTTTCTTCGGCAGCGGCAAGGAGTTCCGACTTCAATGCCTCTTCATCTGGCAGTTCATCAACCGTGTAAGCCTCGGCACCCTCCCCGTAAAACTCATCAGGATTCTCCTCGACGTAACTTGCGACATAATCCTCATCGCGATTGGTGCCCGGATCTACGTAATTCGGGTTTTGCTCAACACCTTGACTCTCGTAATAGTCTTTGTAGTACTCATATTCCTTCTGTTTTTCTGCGCTCCAATGCGACCTGTCATAATCCCGATGGTGGTAGTGCCACAAGTAACTGTGGCGAATCGCATGATTGTAGTAGTCATGGAAATAGATATTAAACATGAGGTTGTTAAACGCCATAGACGCCGCCAAGGGATACATTGAATACCCCATCATAGGGTAGTAGCCCCCGAAGTTATTGACGTTAATCGTTTGACGGGCGTCTCGACGAGCGCGTGCTGTCTCTCGATTCGCTGTTCTGTTCTGGCGTTTTAAACTGCGGTTTTCCGCTTTAAGTTGTCGGACCTGTTTCCGGTTTTGTGCTTTCACCTGACGTTGTTGGCTGCGCGTTGCATTCCGAGTCGCAGTTGTACTACGGTTTGTCGCGGTCGTCGCTCTTGCCCGACTCGTCGCCGTCTGTCTCTGGCGTGCTACGGTGCTGGCACGTGTGCCGGTGGTTCTCGACGCGCTACTTCGGCTATAGGTACTGCCCGTGCTACGGGTCGTTCGCGTTGAAGTCCGCGGACTGCTATAAGAACGACTGGTACTACTTCGGCTGCGCGTGCTACTATAGGTACGCCTCGGTGTCGTACTCCGCCGAGTCGTGCTACGACTATAACTCCGGCTACGACTGAAACTCCGGCCGCCCCGAAAACCGCCACCGCGGCGGCTCTCTACAATATCGGGTGCGAAACTAAATAAAAAGACAACCAGAACCGCGAGGATTGAGAACTTCTGAAATTTACGTTTCACCCTGATCTCCTCCTTAGATTTTTTCACTGGAAAAACTTGACAAAAGATGCTGAATCTGTTAAAATTAAGAATACATGTAAATCAGGATCGGTTTCATTCAGTTAACCTCCCTGACTTAAGATGTGCCTGTAGCTCAGATGGATAGAGCGTCAGCCTCCGGAGCTGAAGGTCGAGCGTTCGAGTCGCTCCAGGCACGTTCTTTTTTTAATTCTAATGGACGTGCAAGTTACATTCTTACTGCGCGAAATCCTATATCCACTATTTTAAAAACTATGCTAACATTAATTGAGAGAGTTGTCAAGGATATTTGAAAGGAAAAACATGGCTCTTGACGTACGCGACGCACGATTAACGGATTTGATCGATCCAGAGGCAAATGTTGAACAAATAGCAACAGGCTGCGAATTCACCGAGGGACCGCTCTGGCACGCGACAGAGAAGTTTCTGCTTTTCAGTGATATTCCTGCAAACAAGATGCGGAGATGGGATGTGAACGCTGGAATGACTGTTTTTCGTGAACCCTCCGGTAAGTCAAACGGTTTGACTTACGATAAAGGCGGACACCTTGTCGCCTGTGAACACGCAAACCGACGGGTCTCAAGAACAACAGCCGACGGAGACGTTATCACAATCGCATCACACTACCAGGGAAAGCGTTTGAACAGTCCGAACGATGTCGTTGTGAAATCCGATGGAAGCATCTATTTCACCGATCCTCCATACGGGTTAAGCGCAGCCTACGGCGTTGAATCGGAGAAGGAACTCGACTTTCAAGGTGTCTATCGCCTCTCCCCAAACGGTGAGACACTGACCCTTCTCGTTGATGACTTTGACAGACCTAACGGCATCTGCTTTTCACCAGATGAGTCCATCCTCTACATTAACGACACCGAACGGATGCATGTGCGTGCCTTTGATGTGCAACCCGACGGCACACTCACAAATGACCGCATCTTCGGTGTAGAGGAAGGAGATACCGGGAAACCGGACGGAATGAAAGCCGATACGCACGGAAATGTTTATTTAACAGGTCCTGACGGTATTTGGGTCTTCGCACCAGACGGAACACACCTCGGAATTATTCTCGTTCCTGAACGATCAGCGAACTTGGCATGGGGTGGAGATGACTGGCAAACGCTATTTATCACGGCGAGTACCTCCGTTTATCGCGTCGCATGCAAGACAGTAGGAATCGCAGTGCCGTAATACCTATGAAAATTAATATTAAACGCATCGACAAAACGCTTCCATTGCCGAAATACGAAACCGCTGGTTCTGTTGGCTTCGATCTGATTTGTCGAGAATCCGCAGAGATTGCCCCACACGCCATCGTCCTGATCCCCGCGAACGTTATCGTTGAAACACCCCCCGGTTATATGCTGATGGTATGCTCGCGAAGTAGCACACCGCGCAAATTCGGCTTGATGGTGCCGCAAGGCGTAGGTATCGTCGACAACGACTACTGTGGTGAAGCGGATGAACTGCAAATTCAGGTTTATAATTTCACTGATAGCCTTGTTAAGGTTGAAAGAGGGAGTCGTATCGCACAAGCCATTTTCGTGCGTGTGGACACAGCAGAATGGCATGAGGTCGAAGAGATGTCCGCCGCCTCGCGAGGCGGATTCGGTAGCACAGATCGGTAATATGGAATAGAATACAGTAGAGATAGCCATGGAACAATACATAGAAGGACTCCGGCAGGTATACGATACCGGCATCGACCGAGAGGGTAGAAACGGCGTAACCCGCGCACTTTTCGGCATGCAGATGCGCTACAACATGGAAGACGGGTTTCCTGCCGTAACCACCAAAAAACTCGCCTTTCGGTCCGTAAAAGCGGAACTTCTGGGTTTTTTGCGCGGCTACGATCATGTCAATCAGTTTCAAAAACTCGGCACACCAATTTGGGATGCAAACGCTGAGGCATGGGGACGTGATGGTTACCTCGGACGGATATACGGTGTCCAATGGCGACGGTGGAAAACAGAAAATGGCACGATCGATCAGTTAGCCAGAATCATCGAACAACTTCAGACAAATCCGCACAGCCGCAAACATATCGTTACAGCATGGAACCCCGCGGAATTAGATGAAATGGCATTGACACCCTGCCACATGTGTTTCCAGTTCGTCGTAGCGGACGGCAAGTTGTCGCTGCAGATGTATCAACCCAGCTGTGATATGTTCTTGGGTGTCCCGTTTAATATCGCATCCTATGCGCTCCTCTTACACATGGTGGCACACGTCACAGGCTTTACGCCTTATGAATTCATCCACACCTTAGGCGACGCACACATCTATCATGAACACCTTGAAGCCGTCAAAATCCAATTGAAACGAAGTCCCTATCCACTCCCGAAACTTGAACTGGATCCGAAGATCAAATCAATTGACGCTTTCAAGATGCAACACATCCAATTGTTAGACTACCAGCATCACGAGACTATTTACGCGCCTATGATTGTTTAGAATCCTTGCAAAGGTAGTATTTAGGAAAAGAATGACACAGAAAAAGCAAAAACAAGCATCTTCGGCAATTCAGAACAGAATGGTAATCCCGCAGCTTCAGACGAACTCACATTACCAGAGGAAGCGACATTTCTCATCCACCTCATTTTTGAGGAAGGCGGATTTGAAGACCTCCTAATGAACTATCCGCATCACGCCGCCTACTGCTTCGCATCCATCACCCGTCTGGCGGAGACAACCGCGGATGTTTCGCACTTCGCACGTCGCTTAGGCATGTGGCTATGGTTTGAAGTGTTTTCTTTTCAAATAGAGGAGCCGCTTAGCCTCAAAGAGCTCGCCGAACACTTTGATACCGATGTGAAAACCATTCAAAACGCCATTGATGAACTCGTAAAGATACGGGACTTTGATGTAGAATGGCAAGAGAGAGATGACATTAAACTCATCCCTCGTATGTCAAAAGAGACGGTACTCAATTTTGCTGAACAGGTCTTAAGCGGAATAGAGGCAGGTGAACAAGGGGAAGGAGGCGTATCTTAAAAAAATGATAGTTTCAATGATCGCCGCGATGGATAAAAATCGGTTGATCGGCAATGGACCCGACATCCCATGGCAAATGCCAGTCGATCGGAGACATTTTCGCGATATGACAATCGGTAAACCCGTCGTTATGGGACGTAAGACGTTTGAAACGCTGAAACGTCCGCTGGGCAAACGGCAGAACATCATTCTCACACGAAACAGAACTTACGAGGCACCGAAAGGATGCGTCGTCGCACATTCGGTAGAAGAGATTCTTAACCTTTGTAAGGAAACAGAAGAACTCATGATATGCGGTGGTGCCCCTATCTACGAAGCCTTCTTACCGCATGCCAACCGACTCTACCTCACGCAGATCCACGCGACCTTCAAAGGGGATGTCTATTTTCCGACGTTCGATACGGAAGTGTGGCAAGAAGTCAAACGCATTGATGGTGAACCTGACGAAAAAAACCCTTATCCCTATAGTTTTGTGTTTTTAGAAAGAAAATAGGAGCAGATCTGTGCTTAATTTGTGTATGCTTTCGGGTTCTTTTGAGTACGACTCCGAGGACTCTCTAACGCTCTTCAAAACGTTCGTTGAAAAACATTACCCGATCCAGGCGAATTTAGTTGTCTACAATTCAGAAGATCACGATCCTTCGTTAGCCGCGCTGGACGATGCAGATGCGCTGTTGGTTTTCACACGCCGTCTCAACACTGGAGGGGCATCACTGAGGCAATTTCAAGCCTACTGTGAACAAGGCAAGCCGCTCGTTGGTGTCAGGACAGCCAGCCACGCTTACCAAAACTGGTTGGAATTCGATAAAACCGTGCTCGGCGGCGACTATCAAGGTCATTACGGCGACGGTCCCCGTACTCAGGTAGAATTTATTGCTACAGAACACCCTATCCTGAACGGCATCCCAGCGTTTGACTGTTATGGAAGCCTTTACAAGAACCCATCACTCCGAGACGATACCTCTCTATTACTGATGGGACACACAGATGAACATTCAGAGCCTGTCGCATGGACGCGTTTACATAACGGCGGACGTATCTGCTATACTTCATTAGGGCACCAGAAAGATTTTGAAGTAGAACCCTTTTTACGATTCCTTGCACAAAGTATCTTGTGGGTAGCGGAACAGATATAGGCAAGATTCAAGGCATTTTAGAGACATGGAAACACTTACGATTGTGAATGGCGACATCTATACCCCGGCGCACTATGGACCCGGGAGTATCGTCATTCAAAACGACAAAATTTCAACCATAACATCAGAGGCACTGCAACCCTCAGGAGAGACTATTGATGCCTCTGGATGCCTCGTCATTCCTGGACTGATTGACGGCTTGGTGCACGGTGGTGGTGGCTATGATACCATGACAGGTGAAGTCGAAGACGTTGCGACAATCGCCCGAGCACATGCGCGTAGCGGTGTTACCTCATTGGTGTTAGGCATCTCCTCAGGGAGCATGGCGCAAATCAACAGTGCATTAACGGCTATTGCTCACGTCGTTGATGAACCTGTAGCAGACGGTTCTCGGATTTTAGGGTCGTACGTGGAAGGAAAATTTGGGAGTCTCGCCAAAAACGGTGCCCAGAACGCGAGGTACATTACACCCCCGAACTTTGAAGAATTCCATGCAATGTGGGCGGCTTCCGACGGCACTTTAAAGGTCATCTCCGTCGCGCCAGAAAACGATGAAAATCTGCGGTTTATCAAGCATCTCGCAACCTTCAGAACAGATGCCTATAATAACATCGTTATCGCGATGGGACACACAAACGCGACATACCCACAAGCACTGGCGGCGATTGATGCGGGGATAACACGTGCCACTCATACTTACAACGGTATGAGCGGGATGCACCACCGAACACTTGGTGCGCTTGAAGCGGTCATCTCCCATCCAGACATCCACGCCGAACTTATCGTCGATGAACATCATGTCCATCCTTTCTGGGGAAATAACCTCATCAAACAAAAAGGCATTCACGCCGTCGGGTTAATTACAGACTGTACAGAACTCGCTGGTGTCCCTATGGAAGACTGGCAAGCCTCGGCAACCTATGTGCCCGAACTTGATGCCTATCGCCTCAACGAAGACGCGATTTCTGAACACGACACAGCCTTTGAAGCCAACAGTACCGAGAAATATGTCCGAGATGGCGCGGTGTGGTTGGATGTAGGAAAGCCTACTGAACGCCTCGCGGGTGCAATAATTACACTTATGGACGGTGTCCGTAACGTTATCAATTGGGGATACTCTCTGGAAGATGCCTTAACAATGGCAACCTTAACGCCGGCACGAAATTTAGGCGTTGCAGATTCGGTGGGTTCAATTGCAACCGGTAAAACAGCAGACCTCGTTATTATTGACGAAAATTTGAGCGTTCAAACGGTTATTTTAGGCGGGAAATTGCTAAAAAAGTAGGAAATTCTACGAATTTCCTACTTTTTTGCTTTTTTTCAAAAAAAAATTTGACATTGCTTAAAATATTATGTATAATATTAGAGTTTTGTTAACCCTAATCAATCTTTTTTAGAAGCGAGGGGCAATTCATGGAAACATTCTAACGTCGTACCTAAATTCCACGTTAATTTGTTGAAGTTATGATGCCCCGCGCGGGGCTTTTTTATTTTTCTGAGAGACGCGTAGATACGTCATTGCGGAGGTCTGAAATGCCGACTATTAACCAATTAATCAAAAAACCGCGTAAAAGGTCCCGGAAAAAAACGAAATCTCCGGTCCTGGAGCAATGCCCTCAGCGGCGCGGTATCTGTTTACAGGTGAAAACCGTAACGCCAAACAAACCGAATTCGGCACTACGTAAAGTCGCTCGAGTCAGGTTCACCTCTGGCTACGAAGCCACCTGCTACATCCCGGGGATCGATCACAATTTACAAGAACACTCAGTCGTTTTAGTTCGCGGTGGGAGAGTGAAAGACCTCTCTAATGTGCGTTATCACATCGTCCGTGGCAAGTTAGATACAGCAGGTGTCGATAACCGTCGTCAAGGTCGTTCAAAGTACGGCGCCCGGAAACCGGATTAAACAACGGAGGAAGAGTAGATGCCGAGACGTGGAAACATCAGCAAACGGGATGTGAACCCCGACGCGAAGTATAACAGCAAGTTGGTGTCAAAATTCATCAACAGTCTCATGTTGGACGGCAAGAAAAGCACGGCGCAATCGATCCTGTATGACAGTTTTGAGATTATCGAATCCCGGGCGAGTGAAGACGGTTTCGCGGTGTTCCGCCAAGCCATCAACAATGTCAAGCCGGTATTGGAGATTAGACCCCGGCGTGTAGGTAGCCAGACGTATCAAGTCCCGGTTGATGTAAAAGCAGAACGGAAACAGAGATTGGCTTTTAGTTGGATTATTCAGTCCGCACGTGAGCGCGGTGAGAGACGGATGTCAGAACGCCTTGCAGGCGAAATACTCGAAGCATCCCGGAACGAAGGCGGCGCAATCCGTAGGAAAATGGATCAGCATCGAATGGCAGAAGCGAACCGAGCTTTCGCACATTATCGATGGTAAAAAAATGCGTCACGGCTTATAGCCAAAGCATTAATACACATAAGGAGTTGTTCAACCGTGGCGGATAAAAAAAATAATACTAACCCACAACGTTTAGAACTACCCCACATGCGAAATATCGGCATCATGGCGCACATTGATGCTGGGAAGACGACTGTCACCGAACGCATTCTGTATTATACCGGTAAAGTCTATCGGATCGGAGACGTCGACGATGGCACCACTGCTATGGATTGGATGGTGCAAGAACAGGAACGCGGCATTACGATTACTGCCGCTGCGACAACCTGTCAATGGAAAAAACACCAAATCAATATCATTGACACACCGGGGCATATTGACTTTACTGTCGAAGTTGAACGCTCTCTTCGCGTCCTCGACGGTGCGGTCGCAGTTTTTTGCGCAGTCGGCGGGGTTGAACCTCAATCCGAAACCGTTTGGAGACAAGCAGATAAGTACGACATACCTCGCATCGCGTTTGTCAACAAAATGGATCGAACGGGTGCCGATTTCTTCCGTACCGTTGAAATGATGGAAGAACGCCTCGGTGCCACAGCCATCCCGGTGCAACTTCCAATCGGTTCAGCAGAACAATTTACAGGTATCGTAGACCTCATCTCCATGAAGGGTCAAATTTGGAACATAGGAACAGATGCCGGTAACGACGGCACTGTCATCCAAGAAACAGACATCCCCCGCGAAATGGAGGAAATGGCAAACGAATATCGCGAGCGGATGTTGGAGGTTATCGCCGATTACGACGAAGACCTCATGTTTAAATACCTTGAGGGTATCGAAATTTCACCTGAAGAGATTAAAGCAGGGATACGAAATGCTGTCGTTACGGGTAATGTTGTCCCTGTTCTGTGTGGAACCGCTCTAAAAAATAAAGGCGTCCAACCTCTCTTAGACGCTACTGTCTCTTATCTACCAGCACCGACTGACGTGCCACCTGTAGCAGGATTTAATCCGAAGACCGAAGAAGAGGAAACACGTCTCCCAAATAATAATGAGCCATTCTGTGCCCTGGCGTTTAAAATTACGACAGATCCGCACGTTGGCAAACTTACCTACTTACGTGTGTATTCCGGGGTCCTGAAGAAAGGTGATACCGTCTACAACAGTAAAACAGGAAAGCACGAACGGATCGGGCGGTTAATGCAGATGCATGCCAATAAACGGGAAGAACACCAAGCCATTTACGCGGGCGACATCGCTGCTGTCATTGGTCTAAAAGACCTCTCGACGGGTGATACGCTCTGCGATCCGAAGGCGCATATCACATTAGAAACGATGGTGTTTCCGTTGCCGGTAATGGCTATCGCTATTGAGCCCCGCACACAATCTGATATTGATAAACTGAACCTCGCCCTTTCCAAACTCGCTGAGGAAGATCCGACCTTTAAGGTCCATCAAGACAGTGAGACAGGACAGACATTATTGTCTGGTATGGGTGAACTTCATCTTGAAATCATCGTTGATAGACTCGTGCGTGAGTTTAACGTCTCAGCGAATGTCGGTAACCCACAAGTCGCTTATCGGGAAACGCTCACGAAAGAAGTTAGGTCTGTGGGACGTTTCGTACGTCAATCTGGTGGTAGAGGTCAATTTGGGCACGTTGTGATCGAGGTCGAACCCGTTGAGAAAGGGACAGGCTTCGAATTCATTGACGAAACCAAAGGTGGCGTTATTCCCCAAGAATACATCCCCGCAGTCCGGAAAGGTATTGAGAACGCAACGAATACGGGCATTTTGGCTGGCTATCCGGTTGTTGATGTCTTAGTCAGACTGGTAGACGGTTCGCATCACGCCGTGGATTCATCAGAAATGGCGTTTTCTGTGGCGGGTTCGATGGCGTTTAAAGACGCGATGAAGCGTGCCACCCCGACACTCCTCGAACCGATTATGGACGTTGAGGTTATTGTTCCCGACGAATACCTCGGCAAAGTCATAGGCGACCTGAATTCGCGGCGTGCGCAGATACGTGAAACGGAAATGCAAGCGAAATCTCGTATCCAAGTTATTCGTGTTGATGTTCCTCTTTCAGAAATGTTTGGGTACGTCAAAACCCTTAGGTCACTCACACAGGGTAGAGCCAACTACTCTATGGAGTTTGCACACTATAACGAAGTGCCAACAAGCGTGATGGAAGATTTAATTTCATCAGCGAATCGTTAAGTAGGTGTTAAGGTGTCTGAACTGTGGGAGTGTTCTCACTTCCCATAAGCGGACACAGGATTTTAATAGTTTTCAGTGCGGGTTGCATAGCAGGCGAACTGATAACCCATATAACAATAAACTTTTAGTGGAGCTCGGACAAAAATGGCTAAAGAAACGTTTGAACGGACTAAACCGCACGTCAATGTTGGAACAATTGGCCACGTTGACCACGGTAAGACGACACTGACAGCTGCGATTACTATGGTGCTCTCGAAACTCGCTGACGCAGATTACGTCATGGAGTATGACGAAATCGACAAGGCACCTGAAGAAAAAGAGCGTGGCATTACGATTAATACTGCCCACGTTGAGTATGAGACCGAGAACCGGCATTACGCACACGTCGATTGCCCTGGACACGCCGACTATATCAAGAACATGATTACCGGTGCGGCACAGATGGACGGGGCGATTCTCGTCGTATCCGCCGCTGACGGTCCTATGCCTCAGACGCGTGAGCACGTGCTACTTGCACGGCAGGTGAACGTGCCATCTCTCGTCGTATTTCTCAATAAAGCAGACATGGTCGATGACGAAGAGTTGCTTGAACTCGTCGAGTTAGAAGTCCGCGAATTGCTAAACGATTACGAATTCCCCGGCGATGATATTCCTATCATCACAGGTTCTGCTCTTGAAGCAATGGAATCTGCTGGCGATCCGTCCCACGAAGCGTGCCAGCCGATACTTGAACTCATGGAGGCTGTTGATGACTACATTCCAGAACCGATTCGCGATACCGACAGACCCTTCCTGATGCCGATTGAAGACATCTTCACCATTAGTGGGCGTGGTACTGTTGTTACGGGACGTGTGGAACGTGGTACCATTGAAATCGGAAACACTGTTGAAATCGTCGGATTGCGCGACACACAAGACACTGTTATCACAGGTGTTGAGATGTTCCGTAAAAACCTCAACGAAGGTCAAGCTGGCGATAATCTCGGTGCCCTGCTGCGTGGTATCGACCGCGATGCAGTTGAACGTGGACAAGTTTTGGCAGTTCCCGGAACTGTTACGCCACATACGAAATTTGAAGCCGAAGCCTATATTCTCACAAAAGAAGAAGGCGGACGTTGGAATCCATTCTTTACGGGATACAGACCGCAGTTCTATTTCAGGACAACTGACGTAACCGGACAGATGGATCTTCCTGAAGGCATCGAAATGATTATGCCTGGCGACAATGCACAGATCACCGTAGAACTCACCAAACCGATCGCGATGGAAGAACAACTCCGATTCGCGATCCGGGAAGGTGGACAGACCATCGGTGCCGGTGTTGTCTCCAAAATCATTGAATAAAACGATAAGGCGGGGCATCTGCTCCGCCTTTTTAAGTAATCAACACAGAGAATTTCATACATCCGCATCCAGATGTAATAGCAAAACCCTCTGTTTGATGAAGGCGATACGAAAAGATGGACAATCAAAAAATTCGCATCCGGCTCAAGGCATTTGACTATCGGTTGTTAGACCTGTCGTCAAAGCAGATAGCAGATACTGCGAAACGCACAGGGGCAGCTGTCTCCGGTCCGATTCCATTGCCGACGAAAAAGCATATCTATACCGTTCAACGTTCTACGTTTAAAGACAAGAAGTCGCGTGAACAATTTGAGATGCGGATTCATAAACGTCTGCTGGATATCTTAGAGACGACCCCTAAAACCGTTGATGCCCTGATGCGTTTGGACCTGCCTGCGGGTGTCGATGTCAAAATAACGTTATTGTAGTCGGAGAAATGATTGTTCTCCACTCCGGAAGTTTGGAAATTACAGCGCAGACATCAGAGAATGTGAACCGCCGGTAGGTTTTCAAACCCTAAAGGAGGAGAGCGAAAGAAAATGGTTAATGGAATTATCGGCCGCAAAGTCGGCATGACACAAGTCTTTGAGGATTCAGGTAAAGCGGTTCCTGTTACCGTCATCCAAGCAGGTCCATGCCCGATTGTCCAACTTAAAACGCAAGAAAAAGATGGATATCAGGCAGTTCAATTGGGTTTCGGAGAGCAGAAAGAGAGCCGTACGAATAATCCGAAACGGGGGCATTTCGCCAAAGCTGGCGTTGACTCGACTCTTGTGCTTCGGGAATTTCGGGTTCAGAGTCTCGAAGACGTGTCCGTAGGAAGTATTGTCGATGCGAGTGTCTTTTCGGAGGGCGAACTCGTTGATGTGACGGGCACCTCAAAAGGACGCGGTTTTACCGGTGTGGTGAAACGTTATAGGTTTGCTGGTGGTAAGAAAACCCACGGCGGCGAGCAAGATTTGCGTCGTCCTGGCTCCATCGGTGCGAGCGCGACACCTTCCCGGGTCTTTAAAGGAAAACGGATGGCGGGACGTCACGGTGCCAAACGGCATACTATCCAAAACTTACCCGTGATCCAAGCCGATCCTGAGCGCAACTTATTGGTGGTTAAAGGTGCTGTTCCCGGACCGCCCAACGGTTTGTTGCTGATTAGAAAGGCATCTAAAGCACTGAGTGCATAGGTAGACTTCTTTACCAAGTAGATCGTCAAGAGGAAAATATGTCAACTTTAGACGTACACAACATATCCGGGGCTGTTCTCCGAGAAAAGGAATTAGCCGATGCATTCACCGATGCTGAAGTGAATGGCGCTGTCATTCACCAGTGCGTCGTTGCTTACCTTGCGAACCAGAGGCAAGGCACTGCATCGACAAAAACTCGGAGTGAAGTGAAAGGGAGTGGGAGAAAACTTTACCGCCAAAAAGGAACGGGTAGAGCGCGTGTCGGACACGCCAAATCCCCAATTCGAGTACACGGTGGTGTAGCGTTCGGGCCGAAACCGCGGAGTTATCGGCAGGCTACGCCGAAACGGGTCCGCCAACTTGGACTTCACAGCGCACTGGCAGACAGATTTCAGAACCAGCAGTGTATTCTCATTGAAGATTTCACGCTTGAAAAACCCCGCACCAAAGATATAGTTAATATGTTAGAGGCGGTGAATGCGTCAGGAAAAGTCCTGTTTGTTCTCAATGAACACAGCACAAATATTCACCTCTCCGTCCGGAATATTCCACAAGTTAACAGCTGCACATGGGATAAACTCAACATTTATCAGGTTATGTGGCATGACACGCTGATAATCACCGAGAATGCCGCTGAGAAGTTGGAATCCAAATTTATCACCATCAGTTCAGAGACAGAAGGATAAAACTGATGAAAGATGCATATCAGGTCATATTACAACCGCTGATAACGGAGAAGACCACAATCCTCCGTGAATCTAATAAGTACGCGTTCGTTGTGGATCGCAAGGCAACGAAACCCCAGATTCGTCAAGCCGCGGAAGAATTGTTTGACATTCAAGGGGATATTCTTAAAATTCGCACGATGCACGTTCGCGGTAAGCCCAAGGGTAAAATGTTGCGTTATCAACGCGGCAGAAAGCCACATTGGAAGAAAGCGATCATTACCCTGAGAGAAGGCGCGACGATCCAAGCGTTTGAAACCATATAGGAATAGCCGTCAGGTGTCGGCTGTCAGCTGTCAGCAATCTGACTGCTGGTGGCTGATTGGTAAAAAAAGGAAATTAGAGTGCCTAAAACTTATTCACCCATAACGCCAAGTCGTCGGTTCATGACTGGATATACCTTTGAAGAGATTACGCGGAGCAAACCGGAGAAATCTCTGGTCAAAGGCGCGAAACAGAAAGCGGGTCGGAATGCCAGTGGTCGCTTGACTGTGAGACGCCGCGGTGGGGGACATAAGCGCAGATATCGGGTCATCGACTTCAAACGAAACAAGTTTGGTGTCCCTGCCAAAGTTGCCGCCATTGAATACGATCCGAATCGGTCGGCGCATATTGCCCTGTTACACTATGTTGATGGCGAAAAACGCTATATTCTCGCCCCTGTCGGTGTTCAGGTCGGTGATATGTTAAAATCAGGCGAAGATGCAGAAATCCGCGCAGGGAACGCCTTACCGCTTGAGAAAATCCCACTCGGGTCGTCCATCCACAATATAGAGATGCGTCCGGGTAAAGGCGGACAACTCGTACGGAGTGCTGGCGCTGCGGCGCAGTTGGTTGACAGAGAAGGAAAGTACGCACGTGTCCGACTCCCTTCAGGTGAGATACGTCTCGTCCCTGTCCAAGCAATGGCAACCCTCGGACAAGTTGGTAATACGAGCCAGATTGTTATCGGTAAAGCCGGACGTTCGAGATGGCTCGGAAAACGCCCGAAAGTTAGAGGCGTGGCTATGAATCCGATCGATCACCCGCATGGTGGTGGCGAAGGCAAGAGTTCCGGTGGTAGGCATCCAGTCACACCTTGGGGTGTTCCAACCAAAGGGTATAAGACCCGAAATCCGAAGAAGAAATCAAACCGCTACATTGTTGGAAAACGGAAATAATTTTTTAATTTTACCTTGCGGATAAGTCTCGTTGTGAAACCTGTGAAAGTTCCTGATATCGAGTCGCCTTCCGCTTCGGTGGTTTTGCTGAAAAAAGGAGAAACACAATGGCGCGTTCTCTCAAAAAGGGACCTTACATAGATCAGAAACTTGCTAAGAAGATAACCGCTATGGAGCGTTCCGGCAGTAAACGGGTGGTGCGGACCTGGTCCCGCCGTTCAATGATTACCCCCGAGTTGGTCGGACACACTTTGGCAATATATAACGGGAAAAAATTCTTTCCAGTGTATATAACCGAGAACATGGTAGGACACAAACTCGGAGAATTTTCACCAACGCGCACCTTCCGTTCCCACTCCAGTGGTGCGGGTGCAGCGAGAAGATAATTTTGTGATAGCTTTCATCGTATACCGAGGCTCTCTAAAACGCCATCTGTTTAGGAAACGATATCTTTAGATGCCTTGTCGCGAATCACAATGAAACCAGAAAATTGCTTTTATTAGGAGACACTGATGGAAGCCAGATCTAAGATTAGGAACGCGTCGGTTGCGCCGCGGAAAGCCCGTTTAGTCGCCGATCTCGTCCGTAATCAATACGTTGAGGATGCGTTAAGTCAGCTGCGTTTTACGCATAAAGCCGCGTCCCCTATAATTTACAAATTAATTCAGTCGGCAGCAGCGAACGCGCAATATCAAGATCCGAACATCGATATCACCAACTTATATGTTAAAGAGATTCGGGTTGATGAAGGAATTACGCGAAAATGGATACGTCCCCGGGCACGAGGTATGGCAAATAGAATCCTAAAACGGAGCAGTCATATCATCGTCGTCGTTGATGAGGAGAGTAGTGATAATGGTGAGTAACACCGTGCCCTTACACAACACCACCAGCACTGCTTGTACGCCACGTCGCGAACGGGGCAGAGTTCGATAGGAGGTTTACGTGGGACAAAAAACTCACCCCCGTGGATTACGCTTAGGAATCATTGAAACGTGGGATTCAAAGTGGTACAGCGAGCGGGATTATGCCAAATGGCTCCATGAAGATTTTAAAATTCAGAAGTTTGTCAAAGAGCAACTTGCGCGCGCTGGTATTTCGCGTGTTGAAGTGGAACGTGTCGCAGACCGTTGCAGCATAAACATCCATACAGCACGTCCAGGTATTGTGATCGGTCGTCGCGGTGCAGAAGCTGAGAAACTACAAGCAATGCTCGAAAAAGAGGTCGGTTGCCCCGTACGGATTAATGTCTCGGAAATTAGAGAACCAGAACTCGATGCCCAACTTGTATCAGAAGATGTCGCGACACAAATAGAGCGGCGTGCCGGTTTTAAACAAGCGATGCGGCGGAAAATCTCTGGCTCCATACAAGCAGGGGCATTGGGTGTGAAAATCATGGTGAGCGGTAGACTGGACGGCAAGGAAATCGCTCGTGCCGAATCCAGTATTGAGGGACGCGTCCCTCTTCACACTCTCAGAGCGAATGTTGACTACGGATTTACGGAAGCCAATACAACATACGGTAAAATTGGGGTCAAGACCTGGATCTTCAAAGGCGAAATTATCGGTGTCCCGGATAATTTGAAGGGTGAGCCGCCAGTCCGTCGTCAATCCGGACGACGTGAAGACACAGGTTCCCAACGTCCTGAACGCCGTCGTGGGGACAGACGTTCCGGCTCTCGACAATCCGGGGAACAGGGTAGAGGCAGAGGTCGCCGCCGTCAGCGTCGAAGCGAAGGCAATTCCAGACGCGATTCATAACCGCCCCACAGAACTGAGGGCATATTTTTAAGGAGGCATTTAAGGTGTTAATGCCGAAACGCGTGATGCGCCGCTACGTGCATCGTGGAAAACGCCGTGGAAAGCCGCTCCGAGGTTCACAGATTAACTTCGGTGAATACGGCTTACAAGCCATGGAAGCTGGATGGATTACCAGCAATCAGATTGAATCGGCACGTGTCGCTATCACGCGATATGTACGCCGGGGTGGAAAACTTTGGATCAAAATTTTTCCACACAAGCCACTCAGTAAACAACCTGCCGAAACGCGTATGGGTAAGGGCAAGAAGGGACCCCCTGAACATTGGGTCGCTGTTGTTAAACCCGGCAGAGTTCTCTATGAATTAAGCGGCGTTTCGCTTGAAGATGCAAAAGGGGCGATGGATCGAGCCGCCCACAAATTGCCAATCAAGACTAAGTTCGTTGCGCGGAATCCGTAATTCCAAAACGCATGGAGGTTCGGAAAAATGAAAGCAGATGAACTACGCGGAAAAACGACCGAAGAATTGGAAGTTGAACTGCAAACTCTGAAAGAGAATCTGTTTAACCAGAAATTCCGCAGCATTTTAGGACAACAAGAGGACACAACACATATCGGTAAGATTCGGAAGGACATTGCCCGCGTGAAAACCGTCCTACGGCTCCGTACAGAGTAGACGGGAATTATCGGAAAAGGCTACATGCTACACCCCGATTCCGTTTCCTTAAATTTATGCCGTGTGCTCAAAAAACGCACTTAAATAAGTTTTGACTGGCTTGGAGGATAAAGTTGAGCGAGGAAAGACGCAGACATCGCAAATTTCGGACAGGTCTTGTTACCAGTAACAGTATGGATAAAACTGTCACAGTGTCGATTGTTCGACGGTTTCAACACCCCCTTTACAAAAAGGTCGTCCGGAAAACGAAAAAGATTCTGGTTCACGATGAACAGAACAATTGTAACGTCGGTGACGTGGTGCAGGTTGTCGAAACCCGCCCGCTGAGTCGTCATAAACGGTGGCGGGTCCAAGCGATCGTAAACGCAGTACAGACCGCAAACGATTAAGAAGTGCCACCAACAACGGGCGTGGCTTGTAACCCTTGTATAGGGTGAGAGACGCCGCAACGTGGTTCGTCCGGCACTTGAGAAGAAAGGGTTTCATCTCCACTCTGACGTTTCGAAACAAGTTTCCGTTTTGAAGACGGTAGAGGAGGATACAAAAATGGTTCAATCATATACTCGATTAACCTGTGCTGATAATACCGGCGCAAGGAAGTTAATGTGCATTAGTGTGCTTGGTGGAACCCGTCGACGCTACGCACGCGTAGGCGACGTGATTGTAGCAAGCATCAAGGAAGCGGTCCCCAATACGCAGGTAAAAGCCGGTGAAGTCGTTCGGGCAGTTGTCGTACGCACGACGAAAGAATATCGACGCGCAGACGGTTCCTATATTAAATTCGACCAGAACGCGGCGGTTCTCATTGATCCGCAGAATCAACCGCGTGGCACTCGAATTTTTGGTCCCGTTGCCCGTGAACTCAGAGAAAAGGCGTTCACCCGAATTGTCTCGCTCGCGCCCGAGGTCATTTAGGAGGCGAATTGTGACACGGCAAAAATTACACATCAAAAAGAACGATACAGTCTTAGTCCTCAGTGGGCAAGATCGAGGGAAACAAGGCGTCGTTTTAGAGGTTTTCCCGAAGAAACAGCGAGCAATTGTTGAAGGCGTTCATATCGTCGTCCGTCACCTCCGCCCAAACCAAGCAGGACAAGGTGGTATCGTTGAACGTGAGGGCACCATCCACATCTCTAACCTCAAAAAGATTGATGGTTAACCGGAACAGCGTGTCCCAGCCCGTGCTGAAAAAGTACATTGCAGAATAGTCGTCAGCAGTCAGCGATCAGCGGTCAGAAAGAGGGTGTAATTTCACCAGAAAATCTCTTTACTGATGGTTGATGGTTTCCGATAGCCGACAGCCATTCTACGGAATATGCAATCTCTATAGGATATAAGGCTTATGAGCCCATTCAAAGAATTTTACCAAACGGAAGTCATGCCCGCATTGCAACAGCATTTTGATTATAAAAATGTGATGCAGATTCCGAAAGTGGACAAGATTACACTGAATATCGGTGTTGGTGTAGCAGTTCAGAATCCAAGTGCATTGGAAGATGCTGTCGAAGAACTGACACTTATTGCGGGCCAACGCGCTGTGATCACCCGTGCGAAAAAGTCCATCTCAGCGTTTAAAATCAGAGGTCCATCAAAACTGGGACGTACGCCCGGCATGGCGATTGGATGTAAGGTTACACTCCGAAAACAAAGGATGTATGAATTTCTCAATCGCTTAATCAATGTGGTGCTCCCGCAAATTCGGGATTTCCGCGGTGTATCCCCCGACGCTTTTGATGGTCGTGGCAATTACTCCCTGGGTCTCACGGAACAGTTAATCTTTCCCGAAATTGAATACGACCAGGTTAACGATATTCGCGGACTGAATGTAACCATTGTTACCACCGCTCCAACTGACGAAGAAGGTCGTGAGTTGCTAAGCCTTTTAGGGATGCCCTTCCAAAAATAGATAGATGAGGTCTTTCGCTAATTTTCAGGAACAGATCTCACAGGCACCCTTTACCAGCACCGAATTTTCAACACCGATAGGCAACACCCGTGGATATTACGGGTAAATAAGAAAAGGAGTATCCAGGTTGGCAAGTAAATCATGGATTGCGAAACAAAAAAGAACCCCGCGATTCCGAACTCGGGAATACAGTCGTTGTAAAAGCTGCGGCAGGTCGCGTGGGTATCTTCGGAAGTTTGAGTTGTGTCGTATCTGTTTCCGTCTCTCTGCCCGCGCCGGTAAAATCCCTGGTGTCCGAAAGGCAAGTTGGTAGAGGGCTCAATGCGTTGTCCCTCTCTGCACAAACATGACAGGCACAACAGTTATTCAAAAACGAGAACAAAATAAGGAGAATCTTTCATGTCGATGACCGATCCGATTGCTGATATGCTCACACGTATCCGCAATGCCAACATGGCAGGACATGAACGCGTCGAAATCCCCTCTTCAAAAGTTAAAGCTGAGATCGCACGTATCCTGGCAGAAGAAGGTTTCGTCAGAAATTACCGTTTAATCGAAGATGGCAAACAGGGGATTTTAAGAATCTATTTGAAATACGGCAACACAAAAAAAGAGAAGGTCATCACAAACCTAAGACGTATCAGCAAGCCCGGCAGGAGGGTTTACGCCAAAGCCGCTAATTTGCCACGGGTTTTCGGGGGACTCGGAGTCGCTATTTTGTCAACATCCAGTGGACTTAAAACGATCCCACAATGCCGTCAAGAAAAGATCGGCGGCGAAGTTCTTTGTTACGTCTGGTAACATCTTGCTGATGACACGCAACGTAGGAGACAAGAATGTCACGTATTGGACTAACACCGATTCCAGTACCCGATAAGGTGCAAATCGCTTTAGAGAACACCGACGTGCAGGTAGACGGACCGAAAGGGAGTCTCCATTGGCAACTTCCAGAAGGAATCAATGTGACGCTTGAGGCAAACGTCCTCACCGTCCAAAGAACGAGTGAACTCAAACAGGACAAAGCCCTGCACGGATTGGCGCGCAGTCTTATCGCCAATATGGTTACTGGTGTTTCAGAAGGCTTTGAAAAAAAACTACGCGTCGTTGGTACGGGTTATCGTGCTGAGGTCAATCGTGAGAACGATCTGGTTCTCGACGTTGGCTATTCGCATTCCGTCACTTACTCCCCACCTGACGGAATAACACTAAACGTTGAGCCCACTGAAACGATAGATGGACAGACCCATACGCCTATCGTTGTCAGCGGCATTGACAAACAACTGGTCGGACAAGTAGCAGCCTCTATTCGTCAAATTAAGAAACCGGAGATTTATAAACCGTGTAAAGGTATTCGTTACGATGGCGAGCGCGTCCGAGATAAAGAAGGTAAAGCTGCTGCTGGCTAATGTTGTAAGATTTTGGGCGCTGGCAAATAGAAAGCGCGCCTATAGTGATAAGGAGACAGACCCCTTGGTACTTACAAAGAAGAAACGGATGAGTCATTTACGGCGCCGCAAGCGAGTCCGCCAAAAAATTAGCGGCACTGGGGACAGACCGAGGCTCTCTGTTTTTCGAAGTTCAAAACATATCTATGCGCAGATCATTAATGATGACCTTGGCGTGACGGTTGCCGAAGCCTCTACTTTATCTCCCGAACTGAGAGAGCGTCTCTCAAAGGGTGGCAACGTTCAGGCAGCGGAAAGCGTCGGTGCGCTTATCGCGCAGAAAGCCAAGCAACAGCAGGTTGAGGTAGTTGTCTTTGACCGGGGCGGGCATCTCTACCACGGGCGCATAAAAGCCCTTGCCGAAGCTGCAAAGGCGGAAGGATTAAAGTTCTAATCTTTTGTTTCTGCTCTGCCCTTCATTACATTTCGGACAGGTTCTCAGTGTATCCTATGTTCCTTTTTACAGACCAGCAGGAATCTCACCAGAAACTCTCTCGAAAGGAAGTGGAGCGAGGCCCAGGAGACCATAGCTTAAAACATGCTGAAAGATAAAATCAACCCTGATGACTTTGAATTTGAGGAACGCATGATTACTATCAACCGTGTGATGCGAGTTGGTAAGGGGCGCCGAACGCCCAGTTTTAACTCACTCACCGTTGTTGGAAATCGTGATGGTATTGTTGGTATCGGATTTGGTAGTGCAAGCGAAGTCGCTGGCGCGCTCCGAAAAAGTTTCGCGGATGCTCGGAAAAATCTTGTTCGGGTTCCAATCGTCAACGGTACGCTCCCACATGAGATCACCAGCGAATTCAAATCCGCCAAAGTCTTGCTAAAACCGGCAAGCCCCGGGACAGGTATTATCGCAGGACATGCGACGCGTGCTATCCTCGAATTCGCAGGCGTCCGAGATGCGTTAACAAAATGCCTTTCCTCTCGGAATGTGAAAAATATCGCTGAAGCTACCATGCTTGGACTGAAAAGCCTCAAAGATGTTAATGAAGTCGCTCGGCTACGAGACCTACCTGTTGAAGAACTTCTCAAGAAACGCTAAGATAGTTATCAGTCCGGGTTGCTAGGCAACCCTTTCAGGCGTCAGTTGTCAGTTAAGAGGGGTTTTTGATAGGGTATTTCTGTGGATTTCCGCGAATTTTCCTCTTGTAACTGTTACCTGAAAACTGTTAACTGAAAATTATAAAAAAGGAATGGAGTAAATCCTGATGAAACTGAACGAACTTAAACCTGCCCCGGGCGCAAATCGCTCAAGAAAACGGGTAGGCAGGGGCAATGCTTCAGGTTGGGGCGGCACCAGCGGACGTGGGCACAAGGGTCAGAAATCTCGATCTGGTGCTTCAATCCCCGCATGGTTTGAAGGTGGACAGATGCCCCTCGTTCGACGGCTCCCCAAACGAGGTCCGCGACGCACCGGACACAAACGACGTGAGTACGATGTCATCAATGTAGAAACCCTTAATATTTTTGAAGATGCTGCGGTTGTCAGCCCTGAAGTCCTTCGTGAAGCCGGAATCATCAAACGGAAAAACGTTCTGATAAAGATACTCGGCGACGGTGAACTCGAAAAACAGTTGAAAGTCCAAGCACATCGCTTCTCAAAATCTGCAATCCAGAAAATTGAATCCAAAGGCGGCACAACCGAGGTCCTCGGGATGCATGCGAACACTAACGATCCTGCTTAAGCATCGTAGGGGCTGGGTTACTCAGCCCGTACAGGAGGAGAAAGAATAAGTGATTAAGGCAGTTCAAAACGCTTTTAAAATACCCGAATTGCGGAAACGCATCATTTTTACAGCGTTGCTCTTGATTGTTTACCGCCTTGGTGCCCACATCACACTGCCGGGTATTGACGACCAAGCCCTCGAAGCTTTCTTTCAACAGCTCATGGAGCGTGGTGGGAATGTCATCGGATTCATCGACCTATTCTCTGGTGGTGCGTTTAGTCAGATGACTATTTTCGCGCTCGGCATACAACCGTATATCAGTGCCTCAATCATTATGCAGCTCCTCGCCGTCATTGTGCCTTCATTGGAGAAACTCTCCAAAGAGCCTGACGGTCGGAAGAAAATTACGCAGTATACCCGATACGGAACGGTTATCCTCAGTATCATTCAGGGTATAACGATTAGCATCGTCCTGCGGAACCCAGAAAACATAACCGGACAAGCAGGCGAAATCGTGAGGAACCCCGACCTCTGGTGGCATTTCCTTGTGGTGATAACACTCACTGCTGGCACCTCCTTTGTTATGTGGTTGGGTGAACAGATCACAGAGCGCGGTATTGGACAAGGTATTTCATTAATTATTACAGTCGGCATCATCGCTGGATTGCCTGGCGGTGTCACAACCGTTTTCAATAACCTCGTGACAAGACCGGAGTTCGGAATCCTACAACTTGCACTCTTAGTCGCGCTTGTTGTTATAGCCGTCATGGGAACTGTGTTCATCACGCTTTCCGTCCGGAAGATTCCAGTGCAATACGGTAGGCAAATTCGCGGACGCAGAGTGATAGGTGGGCAATCAACACACTTGCCGCTCCGCGTTAACGCCGCAGGCATGATTCCAATCATTTTCGCTGTGACGCTGATTCAGTTCCCGCCGACGGTCCTCGGTTTCTTACCACGGGACTGGGGATGGGTAACGGGTGTGGAAACGCTCATTGCTCCGGGAACACCGCTGTACCTTACCGTTTACGCGTTGTTAATTATTGGTTTCACCTATTTCTACACGGCTGTGCAAATCAATCCAATCCAAATGGCAGAGGACTTACAGAAATACGGCGGTTTTATTCCGGGGATACGAGCAGGTAAACAGACCGCAGATTACATCAACACTACGCTTACACGCATCACACTCCCAGGCGCGGTCTTTCTTGCGGCTATTGCTGTGATTCCGATTATCATCACAAGCCAGCTTCAAGTTGGAAACATGGTGGAAGGTGCCTCTATCTTGATCGTTGTAGGTGTTGTGTTAGATACAATGTCACAGATCGAATCCTATTTAACCGTGCGCCATTACGAAGGATTCCTAAAGGATCGAAAACTCAAAGGCAGACGGCGTTAAGCGCTTTCACCTGAAAGAGGACATCATGAAAGTCAGACCTTCCGTGAAAAAGATGTGTAACCAGTGTAAAATTATTAAACGAAAAGGGATAGTCCGCGTCATTTGTTCTTCAAACCCGAAGCACAAACAACGGCAAGGCTAATTTTAAAGGAACGTTAGAAAAGGGAGGAAACCCATGGCAAGGATCGCAGGGGTTGATTTACCCCGAAACAAACGGGTGGACATTGCCTTGACGGCAATTTATGGTATCGGTCGTTACACTGCAGCGCAAATTGTCACCGATCTGGATCTCGACGCTGGGAAAAAAGTTGACAGCCTCGCCGAAAACGAGATTAATCAACTCCGAGACAAGGTTCAAGAATATATGATTGAAGGTGATTTGCGCCGTGAAATCGATCAGAACATCAAACGACTCATGGACATCAACAGTTATCGTGGTCTGCGCCATCGTCGGCAGTTACCTGTCCGTGGGCAGCGCACGAATACGAACGCACGCACCCGTAAAGGAAAGGCACGAACCATCTCTGTCGGTAGAAAAGCCAAAGAGGCAGCACGTAAGGGCGGTTAGTGTTAATAGTTATCGGTTAAGAGGGGTCTCGGTAACAGTTGATCTCTCCTTGGAATATTATAGGTTGCGTGAATTGTTACAAAGCACCTCTTTAACTGATAGCCGATGACCGGTAACCATTTCTTGGGATACCTGATAACCGACAACCGGCAACCGACAATCACTCATAAGAAAGGAGAACCGTTTTGCGTGGAAGAAGGCGAGAACGCAAGAACGTTCCAGAAGGTATTGCACATATACAAGCTACCTTCAACAATACGATCATTACAATCACAGACCTAAACGGAAACACTGTTGCTTGGGCGAACGCCGGGATGACTTTCACGGGTTCACGGAAGTCAACACCTTTTGCCGCACAACAAACAGCGGAATCATGCGCTCGCAGGGCAATGGATCACGGCATGAAACGCGTGGAGGTTAGAGTCAAAGGCCCCGGATCCGGGAGAGAGTCTTCTATACGAGCCCTCGCTGCAGCCGGACTCGAAATTACCTTAATGAAGGACGTGACTCCTATCCCACACAATGGATGTCGTCCCCCGAAGAGACGACGGGTTTAAGAAACTCACACAAGGAGAGGGAATGAGTAGATATTTAGATTCAGTCTGTAAATTATGCCGACGGGAAGGTGAAAAACTCTTTCTGAAAGGGCGTCGATGTAACGGACCGAAATGTTCTTTTGAACGCCGCAGCTACCCGCCTGGCGAACACGGTCAGACGCCGCCTCGCAGAAGTCGCGCGGACAATTTCCGACGACAGTTGCGTGCAAAACAGAAAGTCAAACGTACTTACGGTGTCTTTGAGAAACAATTCCGGAACTATTACTTCAAAGCAGCGCGTCAAACAGGTATCGCTGGCGAGAATTTAATTAGTTTCCTTGAACGCAGGTTAGACAATGTCGTTTACCGACTCGGGTTCGCAACCTCCCGAAATCAGGCACGTCAACTCGTGAAGCACAACCACTTCACAGTCAACGGCAAGCGGGTGAATATCCCGTCTTATATCGTGAAGGTTGGCGATGTCATCACACCTCGCGAACGGAGCCGAAACCTTGCGACTATTCAAGAGGCATTAGAATACGCACAACATCGCGGTGCGCCTGAATGGCTGGAAATTGATACGGACAAAGCAGAAGGGCGTGTTCAAGGAGCACCCGTGGTAGAGCAAATCGCCATTGACCTTGAAACGCAACTCATCATTGAACTTTACTCCCGATAGACACATCCCCTATACTTGGGCGTTATAGTTTTCAGTTAAAAGACGGAGAAAGTTACAAAGGCCTCTCGTTACAGATGGGCGAAAGGGTTTTCGTAGAAAATCCGACCTGACGACTGATGACTATTTCGGGGATGTCAAAACACACAATATAGGTACAAAATTAAGAGTCCGTGCGCACTACAATTTTCTAATTATTAAGTTTTTGCTCTGCCTTCCACTTCGTTTCAGGCAGGTTTTCGGCTAAGGTTGGTTGTAATTAGTGATTGTACATCTTAATTCTCAAGACTTTTAATCTCATAGGAGGAAATCGATGATAAGGTCCGAGCTGGAAATGCCCGATCGGCTAAAAACTGATACAGATACCTTACGCCCTAATTACGCAAAGTATACCGCTGAACCTTTTGAGCGCGGATTCGGAACAACCCTCGGCAATTCGCTACGCCGAGTCCTCCTTTCCTCAATTAAAGGTGCGGCAATTATAGCCATTCAAATTGAGCAAGTAAAGCATGAATACGCCACGATTCCCGGAGTCGTAGAAGATGTCGTACAGATTGTTCTCAACCTCAAAGAGATCCGGCTAAATATCACAACCGACGACCTCACGCGACTCACATTGACAACAGAAGGTTCTGGTGAAGTTACAGCCGCCGATATCCGCTCTAATGCAAATGTTGAGATTATAAACCCTGACCAACATATCGCGACACTCAATGAATGCGAAGGTTTGGACATAGAGATTTATGCACAAACAGGCAGAGGATACTCTCTCGCCGAAGAACACAGACCCACAGTAGAACAACTCGTAGTGGATGCGCTCAGAAACAAAAGAGGCGCCTCTCTTGCCGAAGAACAAAGCCTTGATGGGCACGACATCGGATTGATTCCGATCGATGCGAAGTTCTCACCGGTTGAAAAAGTGAACTTCTGGGTAGAAGAAACCCGCGTCGGTGATATGACGAATTTCGATAAACTCAACCTCGAAGTCTGGACAGATGCCACGATCACGGCAAAGGAAGCTGTCACGCGTGCCGCCAATATTCTGTTGCAACAACTCGAGATCTTCACAGAATTCGACGAAAGCTACGTTGAACCGGAACCTGAGATCGATGAGGCAAAACTCCGGCGCAATCGATACCTCGCCAAACCCGTCTCTGAACTTGAACTCTCAGTCCGAGCCAGCAATTGCCTCGAAACGGCAAATATCAAAACGATACGAGAACTCGTCACAAAAGAGGAAAAGGATATGTTGGAATACAAGAATTTTGGGCGGACATCGTTAAATGAAATCAAGGAACAACTCGCCAACATGGGACTGACCCTCGGAATGAAATTGGACGATTTAGACGACGCGGATATCAGCGAAGAAGACATAGCGCACACATCTTTGCAACCGCCTGTGTAATTCTTCGCAACAACGCGTAAATGGAGGAAGACGATGCGTCATAGAAAACGCGGGCGGAAATTGGGCCGAAACGCAAGTCATCGAAAAGCACTTTTCCGCAACCAAGCCACAGCACTATTTGAACACGAACAAATTCGGACAACACTCCCAAAGTGTAAAGAACTTCGGCGTGTTGCCGAAAAGTTGATTACACTCGCCAAACGCGGGGACTTATCCGCACGCCGCCAAGCCGCAAAAATGCTCTATGGGACCAATCTGCATTATACGCCCAGAAGAGGAGAAGAGGTAAGCGGCATCGACAAACACGCCATCCTACGCAAACTGTTCGATGACATCGGACCTCGGTATGAAGACCGAAGCGGGGGATACACGCGTATCATACGCGGTGAACTCCGAAAAGGCGACGGCGCACAGATGGGCTACATTCAACTGGTTTAATGGTTGTCAGTTATCAGTTCGGATTTTCTACGAAAACCCTTTCGGTTGTCAGTTAAAAGAGAACTTTGGATTCACCAGACACTTTTTTAACTGATAACCAATAACCGACTACCGACACCTATTAAAACCGATAGGCAGCAGATGCAAACACCCGATGTGTCAAGTGTTCGGTCTTGACATCATTGCGTTGTTGTGCCCAACCGCCGAGCACATACGTAATATCGAGTTTCAAGGAATCCTCGAAAATTTTACCGACGCCTGCTGTCAAGAAATCATGCGTATCTACCTGGGTAGATCTGAACGGGATAGGGTCGCGAAGATAGCCGAGGCGGATATGTGTTGCAATGATGGGTATCTGATATTCTGCGCCGAGTCTTACCTGAAGGGTTGTGGCGTAGAACTCCTGAAAATTATCGTGTGAAATGTCCTCCGCTGGTGCTGGATCGTAGCGCGTCTGCGTCCAGTCGGTGAATTGAACATCCCCCGCCAAAATCAACTGTTTGTTGAATAATTTCACAGCCGCCCCGGCTCCTATTTCAAAGGGACGCTCAATGTCAAACGCTTGGACACCGCTCAGTGTATCGTTGGTTTCCTCTCCGTCATCGTAAACCGCCACCGTTGATTGATACCACTGTTCATCCACCCCTAATTCCACAGGGGACACAACGGTGAGCCCGACGCTAATCTTATCGGTTAGGTGTGCAAGAAGCCCAATCCTGCCGCCTATGCCCGAATACTCGCGATCAATTTCGTCTTGGTATCTGAAACGTGCCAATTCCGAGTCTATGTCTGCGATATCAGTAGCGGTCGTATCCAATTCATTGAGACTGTTTCCTTGCCAGAAATCCAGGGAACCTCCAATCAGAATCCGCTTTGAGATGTATACACTCGTTCCAAAGCTCCAAATTCCGATGCCTCCACTGTTCGCGTTGATTTCATTTATGGCAAGTCCACTGAATTCGGTGCCATTGCCGGGATCAACCCCTTGAATTGCGGTCTGATCGTCGAAATTCTGTGAACGGTTGTAACCGAAAGCGATTGCCCAACCACCACGCTTCGCATGAAATGGATACACAAATCCGATAGAATTCAGACGCATCTGTGAGCGACTCGTTGCTGTTTTCGCTGTATCCTCTGTAAAATAGGTATCAGCAATTGCTGTGTTGTGGGACAGGCTGCTGAACATCTCGAATTTTTGGATCTGTGCCATCCCAGCGGGATTCCAATAAAGCGCAGTGAAATCATCCGAGAGTGCCAATGAAGCACCCCCCATCCCCATTGTTCGTGCCCCGACACCAAACGTTTTTCCGATTGCCATCTCTTCTACTTGCGCTATACTGACAGCCGTCCAGAACACTGCGGCAAATAAGAAAATCAAGGTAGTATAGATCGTTCGTTTCATTGTTCTGATTCCTCCATCTTTTAACTTTTCCTTGCAGTTCGTTTCCGCTAATTTTAGTTTCGATTTCTTATGCGTCGCTGCGGTCGTTCCGATCTTGACTTCGGTGAAGTCACACTGCGTGAACTCCGAGAACGTCGGTTTTCCGGTCGCCAGTCGCGTCTATCATAAGTCCGCCGCGAAAGGGGAGCATACCGGCTCCTACCGTAATTTCTACCGTAATACCGCCGATAGCCGTTCGTATATGGATAATATCCCCTATAATAGCGGTAGTACGGTGAGTAACCGTAATAATACCCAGACCTGTAAAACCAAGGATGCGAATAATATGGGACAGCAGGCAGATAATAACCATACGGATATAGTGGGTAAGGTCCCCAATAACTGCCGTAGTCCCGACGTGGATGCACGTACGTTTCACGACGGGTATACTTCCGTCGTCCGTAATAGCCTTCCGCTTCTTCAGGACCGGTATGTTCTGACTCCAATTCTTCCGATTCTGCTTCAGCGTGATCCTCGGTCTTCTCTTCCTCCAAAACCGTCCGGTATTCCCGATCAAAATCCGAAGATGCGTAATAACCGAGTTGCGTATAACACCCGGCGAATGCTACCGCTGCTAAAAGCGAGAGTAGTACGAAAGTTACTTGCAACTTCATGTCTCTTTCTCCTTTAGATTTATCCGTCAGTCCCGACTATTATAACATATTATACGAGAGACCCCTAAAAAAAGTTTACATCCGCCTCCGCAATTTATTCTCTGGCACCGTTTGAAACGGGACTGAGTTCAATTAAGTTGTAGATGTCACCCCTACGGGGTTCGCTGATGCGGATCTCACTACGTTCTACAGAGATGGCACCCCTACGGGGTTGAAGCGGAAACAGGTCAAAAATCGGCGTATACCCTCCGTCCTAAAAGGACATAAGATGCCTTCGGACGTTAAATGCCAAAAACTTTACACACTCGGGACTTCGTATTCACCTTGACCTTATCCCATGTCCATGCTAAACTACGGTTATGAGGGTTTTTATTCAAATCGGACACGGCATTGTTGGTGCCGCTGTTATCTCAGGTTTATGTATCTGGCAAGCAGGTAGTTTCGGTGAAGCGAGACACACTATCAGCATCATCGGTGCAATTGCTATTGTCATTGCCAGTCTTTACCTCCTGCGGAGCCGCTGGATTCGATGGGGCAATCGTCAGACATGGCTCAGATACCATCAACGGCTCGCCTCGTTAGGCTTGTGCCTGGTGCTATTACATTCTGCGTTCCAACCGCTGGCGTGGCACTCATGGCTTACGCTTTTGCTTGCCTTGTCGAATTTAGGGACTGGTATCGCTGTGAGTCTGACCTCTCGCGGGGCGCGCCGGGTTTTGCTCCGATGCCATCTTATCCTTGCTCCGATTCTGCTCGTCAGTATCGTGTTCCACGGACAAAAGAAACTGGAGCATAATGAATTCTTACCGCTTACAGAAGCCCACGATGTGCCGTGCGCGAGATGCCATACACCGGAACGCCTTTTGTTCCATGTCAGTACGACTTTTCCTGAAGAACTGGACACGTCAGACACTGTTCCAGAGGACTTGCACTTTTGGTTCTTACAAAATGAAAGCAGGGTCCCCACAACTGCTCCCATCTCGGTCAAAGAACCCGGAACTGCTTGGACAGTCACCGACGATAAAAATAAACGCACCTACCATATCCGACGGGTTGCAGATAAAATCGCCATCTATGCCGATTCGGATTATGGGAGTTACACCTGTATCAAATGCCACGTGCATAACACCGAAGAAATCCAGTTAGTGCATGAATTGCACGGTGTCACCGAGGCACATAGGTGCTTCGTCTGCCACCAGGCCGAAATTGACGGCACGCGTTATGGACGGCAACGTTTCGATTGGGAATATGCGCCGCACCGGTAAAATTAAAAATGCCAAACAGAAACGTCAGTTTTCGTGCTGTCCTACTCGCACTCCTCATCACCATCCCAAACTCCTACTGGCTTATGATTAACTGGGGGACCAGTGGTTATAGCACCGGTCAGAGTTTCCCGACTGTCTCCACCGTCTACTTCAACGTTATCTTTGTTGTGCTCATCTTGATGGCGGTCAACCCTTTGCTCCGAACAATCCGGAAAAATGCCAGCCTCACCGATGCCGAGTTGATGGTGGTCTATCTACTCGTATCCATCGCCTCCTCCATCGCTGGACACGACACACTCCAGATACTGTGGCCCCTGCTCACTTATCCCATCTGGTTCGATAGTCCAGAGAACGAATGGGGTGAACTGTTCCATCGGCACATGCCGGATTGGCTCACCATCAAGGAACGGAACGTCTTGGCAACCTTCTATCAAGGGGACGACTCACTTCATACAGTCCAACACCTACAACTCTGGATGACACCTGTGCTTTGGTGGTCTGCCCTTATCATCGTGCTCACATGTATGATGCTCTGCATCACAATCCTCATTCGACACCAATGGGTGAACCACGAAAAACTGAGTTACCCCGTCATTCAGATCCCGCTTCACCTGACAGAAAATGGGGGTCGCGTCCTCCTGAGTAATCGGCTGTTTCTATTAGGGGCAGTACTCGCAGGAGGGATGAACCTCCTTAACGGTCTCCACTTCCTATTCCCTTCTGTGCCGGGACTCGGTGGGAGTCTCTACAATTTAGGGCAGTACTTCCAGACAAAACCCCTGAGTGCCATTGGTAGGCTCCCTATTGCTGTCTATCCGTTTGCTATCGGGATGAGCTTCTTCATTCCGTTGGAACTCTCGTTTTCTATCTGGTTCTTCTATCTCTTCCACAAAATGACACGCGTGTGGGGAACCATGGCAGGCATCGGGCATTTACCGGGATTCCCGTTTCTCGATGCACAATCGTTCGGTGCTTGGTTCTGTTTAGGCGTCTCCGCGATATGGCTCACCCGAAAGTTTATCGTCCGACAGGTAAAAAACGCCTTTGGAGGCAACACTGTAGAACCAGACCCGATGGGTACACCTTCCTCACACATCCGATACGCGATTATCGGGTTGATCGTCAGCAGTATTTTTATCCTTGTGTTCTTCAAAAGTGCAGGAACACCGATCTTCAGCATTCTCGGTTACTTTACGCTTTTCTTTGCATTAGCCATCGCTATTACCCGTATTCGTGCTGAAGTCGGACCCCCGGCACACGATGTGCCGTGGCGACCGGACAAGGTCCTTGTCTCCTTTATCGGCACCCGCCGCATTGGGGCAGAGGGATTAACCACGTTTAGTATGTTCCACGGTTTTAACCGATCCTACCGTTCCCATCCGATGCCAATCATGCTGGAGGGTTTCAAAGTAGCACAGACCCGCGGGTTATCGCACAATCGTTTTATCATTGCCATCATTTTGGTGACGATCGTCGGAACGATTTCTTCGGCGTGGGCATACTTCGCACAAGGCTATCATTACGGGGCGGCAGTCTATGGTGAGCAGGCGCAATGCCGCTGGACCTACGAACAACTGAAGCAGTGGCTCATTAATCCACAATCCATAGATGTCGGTGCGGTTTCTGCTTCTGGTGGGGCGATTGCCTTGACAACGTTCCTAATGGTACTACGTCGCCGCTTCATCTGGTGGCCCTTCCATCCTGCAGGCTATGCCTTGTCACTGAGTTTTTGGAATACGAGTTGGTATTGGTTCTCAATCTTTTTGTCGTGGGGGATAAAAGCGATTCTCTTCCAGACGGGAGGACTCCGTACCTATCGTCGTGCGATGCCGTTCTTTATAGGTTTAGTCATTGGCGAGTTTCTGCTCGGTGCCATCTGGACATTAATCGGCATCGCCTTAGAACGTCCCATGTACCGATTCATGTTTTAATTTTTAATTTTACCTTGCGGTTCGGTCAGGCGGGTTAGAGGTTTTCACGCCTTTTTCCCGTAGACCTGAAGAAATGCCCAAGCAAAAACCCCTCCATTACATTACGGGCTACGTTTTCTGATGGCTATTAAATTTTACAAGACTTATGCAAAAATCACGGAATTCTGCCACTTACCAAACCATCGGTGCGGTTAGGAAACCGCACCTACCAAGGAATTGCGTAAGTCCTAATGTCTATAGAATGTTTTAGACCACCAAAGGAAAAACACAATGAAACTTAGTTGCCTTCCTGTCTCTCTTTACGATGACATCTTTACAGGAAAAAGCACCGTTGCTGATTGGATTCAGCTCGGTGCGGAATTAGGACTGGATGCAGTCGATTTCAGTATCAAATTCTTCCCAGAACGCGATGCAGAAACGATAAAAAACACACGCACTGCCCTCGAAAAGTTCAGTATAGAACCGTGTATGATCGCCTGTTATTGCGATTTCACACACCCCGACGCGGCACAGCGCGCACAGGCGTTAACCGACCTGAAGGCGGACATCGGACTGGCAAAAGCATTGGGGGTAAAATTTATTCGGGTGACAGCAGGGCAAAACCATCCCGGCATCGAACGTGAAGCGGGCGTGCATTGGGTAACAGACGGATTTCGCCGCGCTCTTGACGAAGCCGAAAAGCAGGGTATCACCCTCGCGTACGAAAATCATACCAAAGGCGCGCCTTGGGATTACTGGGACTTCTCACAACCGACAGAGATTTTCTTAGAAATCTTAGATGCGCTTGCCGATACGCCGCTCGGTGTCTGTTTCGATACGGCAAACCCGCTCGTACTCGGTGAAGATGTGCTCGCACTTCTGGAGCAGGTTCTTCAACGGGTCGTCGTGGTGCATATCTTCGACCTACGGGCAGTTAGGGTGTTTGCGCCTGTCCGCGTCGGCACGGGTGCTTCACCGATCCCGCAGATTTTTTCGCGTATGCGACAAATAGGCTACGATGGCTGGCTTAGCATCGAGGAAGCCAGTCGTTCAGGACAAACAGGGTTTGAACAGTCAATCGCCTATGTCCAAAACGCTTGGGAACAGGCATTACCCGCGTGAAGGCTCATCCATTCGCTCTTGTGCCTGGAGCGAGAGTTCAGCGAGATGACCATCGTTTGCCCGTACCTGTTCAAGATGTACCCACCGTTCAGGTGTCGCTGTGCGTATCATTTTCTCGCCATACTTCCGATCAATCCAGAAGCGTGCGGATCCAGCGATATAGGCTTGCAACTTATCCAGTTTATCATCAGGATATCGTTGACAGAGATTCATGGTGAACATACGTCGCCGCGTGCCACCGCCGTACGCAGCATGCTTGGTATTGTGGTTAAACAGGACCAGATCGCCGGGGGTTGTCTCAAAGACCGTTGCCGGGACATCCTTCCCGTGTATCTCCCAGAAGTCCTGACTCTTTCCAGCCTGCTTAGAGAGGGCATCGGCATACGTATCACCGAAAAGATGGCTTCCGGGAATAACGCGAAGCGCTCCGGTATCGCGGGTCAGTGGATCGAGATAGAAGGCAATCTTGATATGCATCGGGTCTTCCAGTTTATGCCCACCATCTGAGTGCCATCCCGTATCGCCGACGTAGAAATTCCCGTCGCTGCCCATGTAATTGAAATCATCACCGAGCAACGCCTTCGCGATCCCTAAAATCCTCGGGTCATCCAAGAGTGATGCCAACTCCTCACTCTGATCGATAAACGGCACAATGCAGGATCGGGCAGTGCCTTCATGTGGTTTACCGTTATGTCCGCCGCCTCTCTCTTCCCAGACCGCTTCAAAAGCGTCCTGGATTGCGGTAATTCGATCCGCCATCAGTTGCGGGAAACTGAGATAACCGAATGTTCTGAAAAAATTAAGTTCTGTCTCAGTGATGCTGAAATCATGCTGATTCATTTTTTTAATTTTCCTTGCGGAGAAATGAAGTGGTTAAAGCTCTCAAGTCCGTCCCTTAAACCCGCCCTCCGCTACGCTTACGGGCTACGGGTTTTGACCTTACGAAATCCATGAAGAAACACCTAAAAATCCGTGTCATCCGCGAATCAACTCTTTAATCAATAACTAATACGCTATGATAGCATGTTTTCCCATAATTTTGCAATCCGAAGAAAAAATAATATCATTCTACACAGATGCCGCCCCTACGGGGCTAAAGAAAACTTGCGAAACCTACGAATTAATGTTAATCTAATTTAAGATTAACACCCACTGAAAGGTTACAGATGGCACTCAAGACAAATTCTTTTCCTGCCTATTTCTCACTCTTTAAAGTGACATTCCGTCAAATGTTTTGGAGCAAACGAACCGTCCTGATTCTGCTCGGATGCCTGCTATCACTTGCCATAGCACTCGGATTTCGGTTCATAGCACGAGGCAGCGGAAGTGTCAACGGGTTCATCCCACATATAACGTTGGCACTTTATGGACTTTTGGTGAACCTATCGGCAATTTTCTATGGCACCGCAATCATCTCAGATGAAATCGACGGAAAAGGCTTGACGTATCTTCAGATGCGTCCGCTCCGCAAATCGATGATTCTTTTGAGCAAATTCGCGGCGTACCTCGTCGGGACAGTTGCGCTTATCGGAACATCTCATCTGATTATGACGGGTATTATGATCACACATCCGAAACTACAGAACGGCGTGTTTTTCCAGTTGGGTATGAGTCTGCGCTACACCGCTTCACTGGCATTGGCATTGTTAGTCTACGGGTCACTCGCCACGGTTCTGGCAGTCAAATTCAAGAATCCAGTGCTGTGGGGGTTGTTATTTGTGATGGGATGGGAAACCATTACAGCGAGTCCACTGATGGCGACGGGAATCAAGAGGCTCTCTATATCACATTATCTTTTCACGTTATTTCCACGCTATAAACTGCCACGAAGCGATTTCAGTGAATTCTTAGGAACATCACCACCATCAGCATGGGTAGCACTCCTCGTCATCTTCATATTGACAGCGGTGCTGTTGTGGCTTGCCACCCGAATTTTCCGGGGACGTGAATATCTGATGTGAGCGATCCTCAATAGCGTTCTTTGAGAACTCGTGCGGTCTCACGTGAAACGATCAACTCCTCATTCGTAGCGACAACCAGGATTTTGGCACGGCTGTCATCCGCCGAGAGGTCTCCTTCGCCTGTAAGTTGCTCATTCCTCACGACATCCAAGCGAATACCGCACCATTCAAGTCCCTCACAGATTTTCGCTCGCGTGATCGGGCTTTTCTCACCGATACCACCAGCGAAAGCGATCACATCTACGCCACCAAGCGCAGCGATATACGCGCCGATATATTTTTTCACACCGTAAACGTAAGTCTCCAATGCCAATCGGGCATCATCGTTGCCTGCCTCGATCGCTGCCTCAATATCACGCATATCGCCACTCGTGCCAGAGATCCCTTTCAACCCGGAATCTTCAACCAACTGACGACGAATTTCATCCGTAGAGAATCCCTCTTTGTCAATCATATACAGCACCGCAAAGGCGTCCAATTCACCGCAACGGGTAGACTGAATCATCCCATACTGCGTAGACGTGCCCATCGAGGTATCAATCGATTCTCCGTCTTTGATGGCACAGAGCGATGAACTGCCACCGAGATGGCAAGAGATAATGCGCACCCCTTCCGTCGTTTCCCGTCCGAGCAACTGCGGCACGCGTTCAGAGATGTATCGATGCGAAGCCCCGTGGTAGCCGTAACGACGGATGTCGTGCTGTTCGACCCAGAAGCGAGGCACACCGAATTCGGCGGCGTAATCCGGGATCGTCTGATGGAACCACGTCTCAAAGACAGCAACGAGCGGGGTCGTCGGGAGCAATTCCTGAAAGGCACGGATAGAGGCGATATAGGCGGGGTTATGCATCGGCGCGAGCGGTGTAGAGGTCTCCAACGCGGTTATCACATCTTCGGTAATCCGTGCGGACCGCCAGTATCCTCTGGCAAGAATGGTTTTGAACCCGACACCGTCCAATTGTCCCAAGTCTTCAAAGCACCCAACCTCAGGATCGGTGATTAGATCCATGGCGTGCGCAATCGCCGCGGTATGCGTTGGTGCGTCGATTTCGCCTTCGCGGGACGGTTTCCCGGGCACAGTATGTGTAAAGGCAGAAGGTGAATTGCCGATACGTTCCACCCCTCCTTTGACGAGAGAGGTCGTGGTCTCCATATCAATAATTTGGTATTTGAACGAGGTGCTCCCTACGTTCGCACAGAGTATACGCATATTCGTTAACCTCTATCATATCACGCTTTCGGCAGTGTGGGCAAGGTCAAACGCGGACGGGCACCGAAATCGGGAACTTCGGGCGGATTCTCCTCCATTTGTCGGAGGAGTTCTTCGATTGCTCGGTCCAACTGCGGATCGGCTTCTGTGTCATAATCTTGGGGACGATAATCCACTTCAATATCAGGGTCGGTGCCGTAGTTCTCAACACTCCAGCCAACGTCAACGAACCAGAACGAATACTCCGGTTGCGTCGTTCCACCTCTATCGACAAACGCCTGATGCGGCGAAATACCGATAACACCGCCCCATGTCCGCTTGCCGATGAGCAATCCTAACTCCATCAACTTGAAACAGTGCGAGAAAATATCGCCATCGGAACCCGCATTTTCGTTCGTGACAGCCACCATCGGCCCCAAAACGGAAGCATCTGGATACGGATGGGGCGTCCCCCAACGCGGGACATCATATCCAATGCGTCGGCGAGATAACTTCTCTAAAAGCAGTTGTGAAACGTGTCCTCCACCATTGTAGCGGACATCGATCAACAGACCGGGATAACTCACCTCGGCGAGAAAACCGCGGTGAAACTCGGCATACCCACGCCGCGCCATATCAGGAATATGGACATACCCGACTTTACCCTCCGTCTTTTCATGGACGTATCGCCGATTTTCCGATACCCATTCGCGGTACCGAAGCTCGCTTTCGCTTTCCAGCACCTTGAGCGTGACGACGCGTTCCTCACCATCTTCCGCACTTTGAAACGTAGTTTGAACCTCCTGATTTGCGAGACTCACGAGCAGTTCACCCGGCGAAACAGTTTCGCTGACCCGCTGTCCGGCAATCGCAAGCAAGATATCGCCTTCACGGATATTAATCCCAGGGGCATTAAGCGGTGAATCCTTTGTCGTCTCCCAGCCGTCGCCGTTAGCGATGTGCGTGATACGATACCCATTGCTCTCGGCATCGTAGGCAAAATCCGCACCGAGAAATCCCTGCGCATAATTCGGTGAACTCCGATAGTCCCCACCCATTTCATACGCATGCGAGGTTCCGAGTTCTCCCTGCATCTCCCACATCAAGTCCGAAAATTCACCGCGCGTTGCGATCCGTTCAAGGAGCGGCAGATAGCGTTGATAGACATGCTCCCAATCCACGCCGGACATATCCTCTGTCCAGAAATATTCCCGCTGGAGCCGCCATGCCTCTCGATACATCTGACGCCACTCAGCCGTCGGAACGACAGAGGCTTTGATACGACTCAGGTCAATCCAACCCGTCTGTCGGCTCGGACCGCCGCGACTCCCGGACTTGGAATCGCCTTCAACCTTTTTGCCCGCCTTGATAACACGCAACCGATTTCCAGTGGAATAGACAAGCGTTTTCGCATCACGCGAAAGTTGAAAATCATTAATCCCAGAGACAAGCGCTTCCTTTTTCTGCTCCTTGAAATCGTAGGCGTGAAGCACACCTCTCGGTCTGCTATCCTCATCGTCTGGGGGTGTATCCTGCACCGGAAACGCCGTAAAAATCGCTTTACCTTCAATACCGGCGATCTGCCCATACCGTCCGTGCGGATAGGGGAATGCGACAACGCGTTGTGTAATACCATCCAGATCTATCGTAATCCGTTTCTCCGTCTTCTGCTCAGATTTCTCGTCAGATGCCTTATCCTCACCGTCCTGTTCCTTCTCTCCTTCATCCTTCTCATCCTTCTCATCTTTATCTTCCTTCTCATCTTCAAATGGACGAGGTTCAGGGATAAACGGATTGCCTAAGGTTTCTTGCAAGGTCACCAGTAAAGGACGCATTGCTGTAGGGAACCCAAGATCGAAGTGGAGCGCGTCGTAGACCGGATTGAACTCACGATAAGAGAGAAAATAGAGATACTTCCCCTCCGGATCCCACGCCGGACCGAAATCGTTGAATTCTGGATCTGTGACGAACCACGTCTCACCCGTCTCAATCTTGCAGAGTTTGATAGAACGCGTGGTTTCTGTAGCGGCGAAACTATAGGCACACCATTTACCATCAGGCGACCATGCTACATCTCGGATGTTCTGATAATGTCCTTTGTCGAGCACACGCATCTCTTGCGTCTCTACATCGATGTGCAAAAGCTCAAGACGATTATTGATAAGCAGCAACCGATCCTTTTCGTCGTCTTCGGTCTGCGGCGCAACCGCGAGTTGCCGCACATGCCCGATGTCGAGCGCATCAAGCCGAACAACCTCAGCGCTCCCATCGCGTGTATGGACTTCAAGTGCCTCTTCACCCTCAGCATCGGAGAGTGTCACAAGACGTTTACCGTCATTGAGCCATTGGGTAAAGCGGTAACGTGTTCCGTTGCGCTCGCCGTGCTGGAGAACCGCGCCCTCCCAATTCGCCATCGTAAAGGGTTTCCCTCGGACCGTCACTGCCAATGCGTGACCATCTGGCGTCGGGGCATAATCCTGTAAGTAGCGTGATGGACTGACGAACTTCCGTTGTCGCTGGGTACGCGGGCTGTGAAAACCGACATCCACGCGGGTTTCCGTGTCGTTCTCAATTTCATAAACAAACAGGTCAGCACCGGCGTGGTAGACGATACGTGTACCATCCGTCTGAGCGGAACGACAGTAGTAGGTCTCCTGATGCGTGTGGCGTTGCATGTCTTCACCCGTAGGAAGACAGGAATAGATATTGCCGACCCCTTCATGGTCAGAAATAAAATAGATACGTTCACCGATCCACATCGGGGTCGTGAAATTGCTATCGACGGGTGCGAGCGACTGAAACTGTCCATCCCCTTCAGGGTCTACCCAGATTTGCCCTGCAGTGCCGCCGCGATAGCGTTTCCAGCGCGCAGGTTCACGCGTCAATCTGCCGAGGACAACGCCACCAGCATCACTAAAGTCGATATGGTTCGCGGGACCGTATGACAGACGTTTCGGTTCACCGCCGCCTGCACAGATTTTCCATACCCACGGATCGAATGCTAAACCGGCATTACTCGAATAGAGAATCGTCTTGCTATCGGTATCCCAGTTGACGATAGCGGCGTTGCTCCCTTGATAGGTGAGCCTCTTCGCCTCACCACCGAGTGCTGGCATCACATAAACCTCTGACGGACCTTCTTCACGTCCTGTGAATGCAAGCAGTTCACCATCCGGTGATAAACGTGGCGAACTCGCTGCACCGAGGTTTGAGGTGAGTCGTCTCGCAACGCCACCTTCAACCGGAACCGTCCACAAATCATCTTCACATACAAAAACAATGGTATCCTGACAAATTGTTGGAAACCTATAATATCCTGACATTCACTCCTCCATAAATAATTAAGTAGCCTAACCGCTCCTTTTTAACCTACCCACGCGTTTGGCGTATTTTTCACCTAAATGAAAAACCCAAAATCCAAGTGGAATGAGGAAGACACCAATGATGAGTAGCAAAGACAGATTGCCGATTTGGCTCTCAACGGATGCGTTCTCCAGCATCGCCGCACGAATTGATCTGAGTGTATAGGTCGCAGGCGAAATTTGGGAAATCGGTTGAAGCCACGTCGGCAACACCTCGATTTCATAGTAGATACCGGAGACTAAAAGCAGCATCGACTGAATAATACCCGTTGCGGCTTGTCCCTTCTCCGGTGAGAGCAATGGAAAGATCGCCGCCATCAGACCGATCCCGATGAAAGAGAGGCTGGAGATAAGAACAGTGACCACCAACGTTAGCCAATTCGCATTGCCTAAGTCAATGTGTTCCCCAAAAAAGAGCGGCATTATCGCCAAAACTAAAGCGGTACGTAGCAACCCGTACAGAATCGCGAATAGACAAGAACCCACAAGGTGTGTGATGCGGTAAATCGGTGCCATAAAGGTATATTCAATCGTTCCTTCCCACCGTTCCCATGTAATCGCATCGCTCACCTCACGCATCATAACCGAGAGAAATCCCCAGATGAGTGCACCAATGACGAGGTAAAGCACATCTTCACTGCTGCCACGTCCCACCATAATCAAGCCAATCGTGAGCGCATTGACGATAGAATAACTAAAAAAAAGGATTTCCCAACTCAGATACCGCTTCAGCAGATTGAAGTTCCGTTCAATGAAGGCGTAAGAGACAATCGTTTCCCGGACAAGATTCAGCATAGTTCTACTCTTCCTCCTCAATCCCTTTACCCGTTAGCGCGATAAACACGTCCTCCAACGTCGCGGGTTCTCCATTTTGTGATGGCGCAGTCGCAATGAGTTCGTCTACCGTTCCTTCTGCGATAAACTGTCCTTTATCGATAATCGCGATTTTGTCGCACAACCGCTCTGCCTCCGCCATATCGTGCGTCGTTAGGACAATCACGGCGTTCCGTTCTTGACGGATCTCCTCAATAAAGGCTTGTACATCGCGCTTAGATTTCGGATCAAGCCCTGTCGTGGGTTCATCGAGCAGGAGAAGCATGGGCGTGGTGAGTAGGGCACGTGCGATGGCGACTTTCTGCTGCATTCCGCGCGAGAGATGCTCCATCTCCTCGTTCATCCGATCCGCATCAAACCCGAGTCTTTCCAGAATCTGCTTCGATTTTCGCTCGGCTTCGGGTGCCGAGATCCCGTAGAGGCGGGCGGCGTAAATCAGGTTCTCTTCCGAAGAGAGACGCTTAAAGAAGGAAGCCTCAACAGAAACGCGGTTCATCACCTGTCTCACCTTCAGACTATTCGTCACGACATCGTCTCCGAAGACCTGAATACTCCCAGCATCGGGCAGGAGCAGCGTCGAAATGAGACGAATCAGCGTCGATTTTCCCGAACCATTCGCACCGAGAATACCGTAGATTTCTCCGATGTTCACCTCTAAGGAGATGTCGTCAACTGCGCGGATGACTTCTTTCTCGCGCTTGAATATGTGCTGAATCTTCTGATGAAAACGCAGCTTCCCATTCGTTCGCTTGGCACGATGGAAATGTTTCGTCACCCCGCGAACAGCGAGTCCATAGATAGGTTGTGCCACTCTTTTTCCTTTCCCTAATTAGTTGTCAGTTTGTTGGTTATCAGTTTTCAGTTAAAGAAGGGCACTCAAATCATAAATCTCCTGGACCCGGTACTCGAAAACTGATGACAGAGTCATTCAATTGTAGGTTTTTTGAGTATTTTTGCACACAGATCGCGAGTAAAACTCGCTCCTACAAAAGAGGAAGTTTCAATGATCGACCGAAAATAGGGAGAATTGAATAGCCCTGAAACTGATGACTACAACTATTGACATATCATAAGAACTATTATATATTATACCGAAAGTTTGCCATGATTTGGTAATTATTTTTCGCCGATTTCAGTGACTCCTGCCTAAAGGCAGGAGATTGTTCAGCATGGTAGCCAAACCGTTATGTTAGAACAATGGTAACTCACTGAATAGAGTAAAACATCGCGGTGTTGGGTGTGGCAGCCAACTATGTATCAGATGCTCCCCAAGTCTGGTTCCTCTTGGACACCGCGATCTCGATGGGGCAATATAAACTCGAAAGAGGTTTACGCATGTTAGTTCCAGTTGTTGATAAACATCAACATCCGCTTATGCCGACTAAACCATCACGCGCAAGGCGATGGATCAAGTCTGGTAAAGCCACTCCATTTTGGAGAAACGGCATATTTTGTGTCCGGCTGAATGTGGACCCATCCGATACTGAACTACAAGAAGTATGTGTAGGTGTGGATCCCGGCTCTAAAAGAGAAGGTTTTACGGTTAAGAGTGAATCGCATACTTACTTGAATGTCCAAGCTGAGGCACATACTCATACGACCAAGAAGGTTAAGAATCGCAGAGAATTAAGGCGAGGTCGAAGAAGTCGTAAGTGTCCAAATCGAAAGAACCGTATGAATAGACTTGCTAACAAAGAACGTATACCAGCAGGGACTCGCGCAAGATGGGATTGGAAATTGCGGATATTAGATTGGCTAAATAAGTTGTATCCAGTCACACATGTATGTGTTGAGGACATAAAAGCAAGAACTATTCAGCGTGCCAAGAAATGGAATCACTCCTTTAGTCCTCTTGAAGTCGGCAAAAACTATTTCTATGCTGAAATAGAAAAGCATTGGATGCTGCACACACTTGCTGGACATGAAACGAAAGAGATTCGTGACAGACTTGGCTTGAAGAAGTCCTCTAACAAGACAAGTGAAACCTTTGAGGCACATTGTGTCGATAGTTGGTGCTTGGCATATCATGTGATAGGCGGTGAACCTATTGTGGATAATGCCGATATATTTTGTATCTCGCCTTTGCAGATTAAGAGGCGACAACTCCATAGACAGATTCCGCAGAAAGGCGGTAAGAGGCCGCGATTTGGCGGCACAATGTGTCTTGGATTCGTAAAGAACACGATTGTGAAGCATGTCAAACATGGTATAGCAGCAGTGTGTGGACACCAGAAAGGTGGTTTGTCTTTACAGCCTATCGAAGGTGGTAAGAGATTGGCACTTTCTGCGAAGGTAAAGGATTGTAAAATATTAACCAGACTTAACTTTAGATACACATGTGCATCTAAACAACCGAAAGTAGAACAGAATAACTTGGCAATACAACTTCCTTTCGATATATAGTAGCAGTTTTTCCTCTCCAATCTAAAGATTGGAGAGGAAAAACTGAAGAATTATGTTGAAACTGAGTGGCGTGCTTAGCAACAACACCCACACCTCTTACAGTGTTAGGGTTCATACACAAAGACAGGAGCAACAGAAACAATGCCGAAAATCAAAGGTCCAGCTATCTTTCTCGCCCAATTCATGCGGGATGAGGCACCCTACGACACAATGGAAAATATTGGGAAATGGGTTGCAGGCTTGGGGTATAAAGGTGTCCAAATCCCGGGTTGGGACGACAACGTCATTGACCTCGGAAAAGCCGCTGAATCCAAAACCTATTGCGATGAATTTAAAGGAACACTTAGCGAGATGGGGCTCGAAGCAACGGAGGTCGCCGGTTACCTCGCTGGGCAGGTGCTGGCTGTGCATCCGGCGTATGAAGTTATGTTTGAGGCGTTCCATCCTCCCGGTTTACGAGGAGACGAAAGGACGGCGTGGGCGACAGGTGAATTAACGAAATGTATCCATGCTTCGGTGAATATGGGACTGGATGTTATCCCTGTGCTTTCAGGAGGCTTCGCGTGGCACACCGTCTACCCATGGCCTCAACGTCCCGACGGCATTATTGAAGAGGCATTCACAGAACTCGCGGCACGATGGCTGCCACTGCTGGATCTCGCACGCGATAACGGTCAGGTCTTCGCTTACGAACTCCATCCGGGTTCGGACATCTATGACGGTGCGACCTATGAGATGTTCTTAGATTATACGGACAACCACCCCGCAGCGTGTCTCAACTACGATCCGAGCCATTTTCTTCTCCAACAACTCGACTATATCGATTTCATCCGACTTTACAGCGAACGCATCAAGGGATTTCACGTTAAGGACGCAGAGTTCCGTCCGACAGGTCGGGTCGGGGTCTATGGCGGTTATCAATCATGGGCTGGACGCGCAGGACGATTCCGTTCACTCGGTGACGGGCAAGTGGATTTCACACAGGTGTTCACCCTGCTCACTGAAGCGGGTTACGACAGTTGGGCAGTCCTGGAATGGGAATGCTGTGTGAAAAGTCCAGAGCAGGGCGCGGCAGAGGGCGCGCCGTTTATCGCCAAACATATCATTGAAACGACTGATGTTGCCTTTGATGACTTCGCTGGTGGTGAGACAGATGTGGAACGCAACCGAGAAATTCTTGGATTGAATTGAAGTTTTTTAATTTTACCTTGTGGAAGAATGATACCGATTAGAACATTGACGGACATTCCTTAAACCCGCCTGTGCCGTTGTTGCAGGCTACAGTTTTGGAGTAAAGCATTATGGAATCTTGGAATCGAAAATTACGAATGGGTATGGTTGGCGGCGGACAGGGCGCGTTTATTGGGGGTGTTCACCGAATCGCAGCCACACTCGACCAGCAAATTGAAGTCGTCGCCGGGTGTTTCTCACGCGACCCAGAAAATACACGCGTCACTGGAGCAGAGTTGTATCTGGATCCAAATCGGTGCTACAACAGTTACGCAGAGATGGCAGCAGCGGAAGCGGCACTCCCCGAAAATGAACGTATCGACTTTGTAAGCATCGTCACACCGAATAGTTCCCACTTTGAGATCGCAAAGACGTTTTTGGATGCGGGTTTCCACGTTGTTTGTGATAAACCGATGACTTACAGCCTCGATGAAGCCGAGGCACTCGTAAAACTCGTCGAAGATTCGGGGCTTGTCTTTGCATTGACACACAATTATACGGGCCATCCACTCGTGCGGCACGCGCGAGCGTTGTTCGCTGAAGGTTCGATGGGACAAATCCGTAAGGTCATCGTCGAATATCTCCAAGACTTCCTGATGGTCCCGCACGAAAAACTCGGTCAGAAACAAGCAGCATGGCGTGTTGATCCAACGCAGTCAGGTATCGGCGGCACGATGGGTGATGTCGGCACACACTGCGTGAACCTGCTTGAGTACGTCACTGGCGACCCGATCGTTGAACTCTGTGCTGACAAGAGTACTTTCCTCCCTGATAGAGTCCTGGATGAGGATGTCAATGCCCTGCTCCGTTTCAAGGGTGGTGGTAAAGGCGTTTTAAGCATCAGTCAAGTTGCTACCGGAGAAGAAAACGGACTCACACTCCGCGTCTACGCCGAACAGGGCGCGGTGAAATGGGCGCAAGAGAATCCGAACTATCTCGAACTCTACCGTTATGGTGAACCGAGACAGACGCTGACGCGTGGTCAAGGCTACCTCTCCGATGCCGCAGCAGCAGGTGCACGGATTCCAACGGGGCATCCCGAAGGGTACTTGGAAGCGTTTGCGACGATTTATGTTGGCGTTGTCGAAGCCATCCGGCAGTCTATCGACGGCGACGCCATGGACACCGAGGCATACGATTTTCCGACAGTCTATGACGGATTGCGGGGTATGCAGTTCATCTACAAAGCGGTTGAGTCTTGTGAAAATGGATCAACATGGGTTTCAATGTGAGAGAAAGTTGTCAGTACGGGTTGCTACGCAACCCTTTCAGTTGTCGGTCATCAGTTAAGAGTTTTGTGTGCTGTGTTCGTATTTCGTAACTGCCACGAAATTAACTGAAAACTGATAACTCTAAGAAAAGGAAATAGTCATGCAAGCACCTAACTCTGAACCTTTCCGTGTCGGATTTCTGAACGTAGACTCGTATTCACACATGCCGTTGTGGGCACCACACATCAATCCGCGTCCCGGCGAGAAAGATACACCCTTTACAGGGATGCGAATCACCCACTGTTGGGATATTGAATACGAAAAGGCGAAAGCGGTTGCTGAACCTTACGGTTGCGAAGTCGTCAAGAATTTTGACGATATGTTGGGGAAGGTAGACGGCGTGATCTCCGGTGGTTACTATAATCACCCGTGGAACCATATCCTGCATGAACCGTATCTCGAAGCCGGTTTGCCGAACCTCATCAACCGTCCGTTCGCAAACTCCCTCGCGAAAGCACAGCAAATGATTGAACTGGCGGAAAAGAACGGTGCGACTATCTTGGCACCATCGAGCCACGAGCACAACGATGCCATCTCACGTGCCAAGGCGTGGGCAAGCGATAAACAGATCATCTGCTACACGGCGACCAACTCGTTCGACGATTACCCGACACACGGAATCCATGGGCTCTATATGGTCTGTAAAGCGGTTGCGGAGGCGGGGAATCCGGTTGTGTCCGTCGCATATCAAGCGGAGAGTTGGCACAGTCCGCCCGGTGTTCTCACCTTCGAGCACGTTGATAGCGATGGTCGCCAATTCTATGGGACACTCCATCAAGTGAGCGGTTCGTGGGGAACAGTGCAGCTTCATACACAGGACGCCTACGGCGGTGAGAATTTCAGAATTCATACCGGTACCGGCTACCCGTTCGACAAAACAGAGATATGGGTACCGACGCTTTGGGCGTTCCAGAACATGGCACTCCATAACGAAATGCCACAGACATTTGACGAGATTTTACACAAGACGAACGTCTTCCTTGCAGGCTGGAAATCGGTTCTGGAAAACGATGGCAACCCCGTGAAATTGACGGATGTCGATGAAGCATGGGAAGCACCGGCTGAACTGCCGAATCATCCCGATCACGATACGGTTTCTCTTTTCCAGAAAAAGTTCGGGGACGCTTAATCTGATATACCCCGAATCCATCTGCTGGCGAGGTTAGAAACCTCGCCTACCAGGGATGGAACGGGTCTATTTGTTTGTCAGTTTTACTATAATTTTACGCGAATTGCCGGTTCCAATCGTGATGAGACTTGGTAATACGCTCAGGATTCAACCGACTCCGAGCGATAAATCCGGGCACGTTTTCGCGACCTGTTGGTAACCCGATTTGGCTATAGCGCGTATCAACACTCCAACGCACTGTGTCGGAACGGTTGGGAAGCCCACGGTGGACAACCCGCTCACTCGTCAGCAAAATATCCCCTGCCTCAAGTTCAGCCGTAACGACATCACCGGGTGGCAATTCCTCGTCGCTGATGCCTCTACCTCCCGTATGCCCAGGGGTCTGGTCCTGGTAATTGTGTGCAATCAGATCATAGCGGTGTGAACCGCGGATGACTTGCATGCACCCACTCTCTTCAGTTGCTCGAACGAGCGGAAGCCAGACATTCACAACCAATGTCTCACCCGCCTCTTCAGGGATGAGATACGCCAAATCCTGATGCCATGGGATGACAGTAATTGCTTGATCGGGTAACTTGGCACGGTAATTAAACTGCGGATGCGCAAAGATCTCCTCACCGATGAGAGAGCCAACGACATCGAGCAGCGCGGAGTCAGTTCTGAGCGTGAACATCCCAGCGGTTCGGATTTTCTGATCTCGGAAATAGTTGCTCCAAATCCAGTTCGGCTCAGAGCAGGCATTTGAGACGCGCGCCAGTCTCGTTTCAAACGGTTCGTCATCATACGTATCTGACGGGTCAAGGATACCGTGTTCGATCGCCGCTTGCGTTCCCTTATCAACCAACTGTGCTAACTCATCAATCAACGGTTGAAGTGCCTGATTTGGGAGCACGTTTCGGACAAACAGAAAGCCGTCATCGTGAAATTGCTGCTTCTGCTGAGGTGTGAGACCGTTCTGCAGAAGTGTTTCCGAATTATGTTGTGTAGACATTTTTTTAATTATGTACTCCTGGGCTGCTGCGTCCGTTGTCCTTGCAGGTTTTCGGTCACATCGCAACTGGGTTTGGGCACCTTGAGCCTTCTTCTGCCTTCAAAACATGAAACCAAAACCTTAGCATACAACAACAACGCAGGCGGATTTGAGAACCACACTAGAAAAATAAAACGATCACCGTCTAACCGCAAGGGAAATTAGAAATGCTGTATTGCGACAGCACTGCCAATCTCGCTGGATTTCAGTGCCCCATCGAGCATTTGCATGAGCATCACTGCCTGTGAACCGGGATTCAGGGATTCATCCCCGTCTCGAATTGCTCGAATGAATTCCCGCGCCTGAAGCGTTATATCATCCGCCTTCTGTGGCGGCGCTTTTATGGGTTTAACTTTAACACCATCAGGTGTCCCAACGAGTAACTTTCCACTTTCGAGCCCTGCCTTCGTGCCGTAAAGTTGAAACTCCTGCGTCTCACTTTTGACCAGATCGGTTCCGTCTGCTGGTGCCTGTCGATTTGTCGTATTCAGCGAGAACGCGACAGCGAAATGTAGGGTGCATCCGTTTTCAAACCGCACAAACCCGCAGGCAGCATCATCCGCAGTGTAGGTTTGTTCAGGCGGTGCGAGATCGGAAAATGTACAATAGAGTCCAGCCATAACCTCTGTCGGACGCGGAGTGCCCATCATAAACCAGACATTGTCAATGGCGTGAATACCGAGATCAAGGAGTACGCCGCCACCTTTTGCTTTATCGTGCCGCCATCCCCGTGCGGAACACCACCGTGTGCGTATCCATCGGGTTTCCGCGTAATATACGTCCCCAAGCTGTCCATCCTGCACGAGCTTGCGTCCCTCCATCAACTGGGACGTGAATCGCGATTGGCGGACAAACATATACACCAGCCCTTTTTTCTCGGCGAGTTGGGTGACAGGTATTAACTCTATCGCATTGTTTGAAGGCGGTTTTTCGCAGAGCACATGTAATCCGAGCTGCACTGCTTCCTGGGAGACTGGGGCGTGCATCCACGTCGGAAGCCCAATGCAGACTGCATCTAAATCGCAGGCGTCGAACATCTGCCGATAATCATCGAAAACGCGGACACCTTTCATCCCATCCAAGACCCTTTTCCTACGCGTGGGATCTGGATCCGCCACAGCGACGAGTTCTACATTCGGTTCACCGGCGAGAATAATAGTCGTGCTGCTGATTGTTCCACCGAGACCAATAATCCCAACTCTGATTGCATCTTTCATGCACACCCTCCATTATTATAACTCAGTTTGAACACTATAGGCGCGATCTCCGAATCACGACACACCCGTCAATGGATGTGTAAATATTTTGTCACAGATTGTAGATGTCACCCCTACGGGGTTCGCTGTTGTGGTCTATAAACATTCTACAGAGATGTCACCCCTACGGGGTTGAAGAGGAATAGGTCAAAATTAGGGTGAGAAACACCGCCACAAGAGGAGGCAGAGGTCTAATGCCAAAAACTTTACACACCCCGACTCAATCAAAACGCTTGACATTTCTCGTGTATTCTTATAAAGTATATCCAACAAACCTGATCAAATTTCATGGAAGGATCTGCCACACATTCAGAACGTTGCAAGTATCGTTTGCAGATGCCTCCATACCCCTATAATCCAATTCAAAAGGAGGAAAGTTCTTCTCATGTATCGCTACTTTTTCTCATCAATTTTTGTGGTGCTTTTCGCTGTAAGTTCCGTTATCGCTGAGGGTGAAAAACTCGTTCTCGTTGGCTCCGGCGAACCCGATCCGAAAGACAACCTCCTGATAGAATACCTCGAAGAGTGGGGCTATGTCGTTGAACCGCATCAGCATTTGGCAAAGCACCCTGTTAATCTGGCTGATATAGATTTAGTCTTCATATCGGAATCAACCTCCAGTGCCAACATTCTGGATGCTTACAAAGACTCAACCGTTCCAGTCGTCAACGCAGAGACGTGGACATACGATGATATGGGCTTTGCGGCAGACGGCACCTTCAACTCCGACCCAGGCGACGAACTCGCTGTCGTTGATCCCGAGCATCCGATCATGGAAGGTTTTAAGGGCGACATCACAGTCAGTAAACCCGCGGCACCCCTCATGACGTGCAGCGGATTTGAAGGCGATGTCGAAATATTAGCCGTGCGCGCCGACAATGACGATCTCGTTGCTATCTCTGTCTATGAAGAAGGCGCGAAACTACTGAAAGGCACAACGAAAGCACGCCATGTTAACATCTGGCCCCACTCGACTGGATGGGAACAGGTAACAGACGATGGCTGGGAACTCGTCCACCGCTCAATCCTCTATGCCCTCGGTCAGATTCCATTCGATGTCGCGCCACAAGACAAACTCGCTGTCACCTGGGGACAGATTAAAGCAGGGCATTAGGTCCCGCTGACGAGGATTCTTGAAGATTCAAAAAATAATTCGGTAATTTCTCGGGGAAGTTAGGTGCGGTTACAAACCGCACCTACCGGGTCTGGGGAAAATAAATATTACCGAATTAAATACTTAAACTTCATCTTACCTCGTTTCATAACAAAGATGCCGACCCTGCGTCTAGAAACACCGTACAGTCTGAGTGCGTCTGCAAAATCGAAGCCGGGTGCATTGGCGTTATCTCACCGTGTAAGCAATTCCGTACGGCTTCCGCTTTTCGTTCATCCGGCACAGTGCAAACAATTGCTTTCGCCTTCATGATTTGGCGAATGGACATTGAAATCGCTTGGGTCGGCACGTCATCAATCCCAGCAAACCAGCCCTCGCCGACCTGCTGGAGACGGCACGCCTCATCTAATTCGACCAAAATATAAGGATCTTCTGTCTCAAAATCCGCTGGCGGATCGTTGAAGGCGAGGTGTCCATTCTCCCCGATACCTACAAATGCCACGTCAACCTGATGTTGCGAGATAACCCGATTCAGCCGATCACACTCGGCTTGCGGTTCGTCTGCTTCACCGTCTAAGAAATGCACCGTTCCGGGGTGAACGAGGTCCACGAGCCGTTCTCGCAGATACTTGCGAAAACTGGCGGGATGTGTCTCAGGAATGCCGATGTACTCGTCAAGATGGAACATCGTCGTGTTGTCCCAATCAATCGTTTTATCCGCAGTGAGTGCGGCAAGGAAGTCAAATTGAGACGCGCCTGTCGCAACGATGAAACTGGCATGTCCATTTGCATCCAACGCCTCGCGAAGCTTGTTACTTGCGAGATGTGCGGCTGCTTCGCTCGTCTCACGTTTGGTTGTTGCTTTAAAAATATTCATTTTGATAAAATTTTTGTAAAATCCCGTTTCCAACTCGGTGAGAGGGCGGGTAGTTTTCTGGCGCGCGCAATCTTTTCGTGATTATCTGTATCGAAATAGCGTAGGCTGAGTATCTCCGTAATACTCATCGGTTCTGATGCCATCTCAATGCGTTCAATCGCATCGCCAGCAGTAATCTCACCTTCTTCAAGCACCCGAAAATAGAAACCGACACGCCGACTCTCTAAAAATTGTTTGGCGAATTCCGGCAGTCCCATCTTGTATGCGAGCTTGAAACACGGCACGCGGGGTTGCGTAATCTGTAATTTTACCGTTGCACCGATCTGAAAGACGTCGCCAATATGAACCGCCTCTTCCAGCAGACCTTCAACGGTGAGATTTTCACCGAACTGCCCGTAGCTCAAGTCGTCTCGTTGCAACTCTTGCTGCCAGTGGGCGTAATGCTCAAACGGATAGCCGTAGATGGCTTTATAGGTGCCACCATGCACCCGTAGATCGCCCTGTCCATCACCGTCGATGTTCTTCTCTCTGAGCATGACAGTGTCTGACACGGGTTCTTTGAAAATCCCGGTTCGGATGGTCTTGCCGCCGTATTGAATAGGCTTTGGTTTTGAAACGTTTATGGATAAGAGTTTCATATACGCTTAATATAATGGTTTTTCTCCGTTTATGTCAAGCGAAACATTTCAACCCTGTCGTGATTCACTTTTCACATTTTTTCCGCCATGCACCTTTTCGTCCTTTAAATCGCGTCATTAATAGTAACAGCAGTTCGACAGTCGTGCGCTGAAAATGTGCACTCTTAAGTCGCTCAGGAGATATTTGATGAAAAACGAAGATGCCCAACTGGTTAACCGATTCTTAGCAGGTGACGAAAATGCCTTCACTGCCCTGGTAAAGAAACACCAGAAAAGCATCCACGCACTCACATGGCGGAAGGTTGGCGACTTCCAGATCGCAGAGGAACTTACACAGGACACCTTCCTCAAGGCTTACCAGAAACTTGGGACGCTGAAGAACCCGAACCAGTTCGCCGGATGGCTCTATGTCATCGCTGATCGGCTCTGTATCGCCTGGCACCGAAAACAGAAACCCCCAATGGAATCCCTGGAAACCACGAGTGGAGAGGAGATTGAGGCATCGTCTTATCGCCATTACGAAGATGAACAGCGAAAGGAAGCCTCCACCGAACACCGTCAAGGACGCGTCAGAAGCCTCTTGGAGGCACTACCGGAGAGCGAGCGCACAGTCGTAACACTGCACTATCTCGGAGAAATGACGGCGAAGGAAATAAGTAAGTTTTTAGGGGTCTCCGTCAACACGATCAAGAGTCGTCTTCAGCGTGCACGCAATCGTCTAAAGGAGCAAGAAAACATGATTCAAGAGACACTTGGTAGCATACATTTACCTACAACTTTCACCGAAACCGTTGTCAAGCACGTCGCTGACATAACCCCCATATCCCCTACGAACAGCAAACCCCTCATACCTTGGGCAATCTCTGCTGCGACAGCCATCTTTATCTTTTTAATGATGGGTGTAGGATCTCAATACCTTTCCCGCTTCCAGAAGCCATATAACCTGAATGCCCAATCGGAAATCACTGTTGAAATCATTGATGCTCCCATCGTCCTTGATATACAAGCAAAACCGGACTTACGGACCCAAACAGGACGTTTCGATACTATCGGAAAAAATAACAGTGCCGGTCCGCAAGCTTCAGAACCTGTTATGCTTGCCGCCGCGCAGGTAGAAAAGGAGACGCGTCCGTCAACAAAACAGCAGTGGATACAGGCAAGTGGTCCAGAAGAAGGAAGTTCAGTGTCAGGTTTATTGGCAAGTTCTTGGGGGGATGTCTATGCAGCCACGCGAATCGGTATCTACAGATTAGTACCAGATACCTCGGTGTGGACGCTCGTGAGTCCACTGCCGCCAGAGGCTTCTGTAGATCACCACGGCATACGGATGGCTGAACGAAATGACGCCCTCTATCTCGTCTTTCCGAATGGCGTGTTTGCTTCAAAAGACAGAGGTGAAACATGGATAAAGCTTGGCGAGCGTCCAGAGGGGCGCGCCCTTGGATTGGCGATAACGGATGATGCCTTCTACCTCGCGCTTAAAGACGATGAAGGCATCTTCCGTTCCACAGATGGCGGTAAGCAGTGGACCGCACTCGACAATGGAATAGCAGACAGCGGTATTAATGCAATAGATGCTGTTGAAAACACGGTGTTTGTCGGGACAAACCGAGGGCTCTACCGCTTGCATTCAGAGACATGGGAACAATTACCGATAGATACCACCAAAGCCATCCGGTCTTTGTCAATCTCTGGAAATAATCTCTATGTTGGGACAGGTTCAACTCTTTCCCAAATAAAATCTCTATTCGAAACCTCCATAGAGGATCTCATGGAGGAATTTACGAACAACACCGACCCAAGATGGGAGGTATTCCATTCAACCGATGGCGGTGAGTCATGGATAGATATAACCCCCACAAGTAAATCACACATGATGAGAGTTTCATCGGGTGCTAAAGTTTTGGCAGCTGGAGATGCCGTTTTGGTGTTAGGAATGGTGAGTTTCCGCTCAACCGATGCTGGAAAAACATGGGCAGAATTTGGTTTCAATTCTGATATAGTCGTACCAACTATCTCTCCCAGTGTAGCAGTGGATGAAAATACTATTTTCAGAGACAGCACCTCCGGGCTTATGCGCTCAACTGATGGTGGAGAATCGTGGCATCCATTCACGAACGGGATAGTAGGCACTTCAATATTTAACTTAGTCGGGTTCAAAAATGAAATTTATACGAGTACTTCCAACGGTGTTACCAAATCCAGCAATGGCGGAGTGTCGTGGGCAAAACTCACCTTGGGTTCTGATGAGCTCACACTAAAACCATCAGAAAATGCCCACCCTCTAATTTCCCCAAAATTAGCAATCGCTGATGGTGTCCTTTATGGAGCCGCAGCTGTTTTAGTCCCCGAGCATAAATTGCACATCTTCCGTCTCTCCGTGAATGGAAACGTATTAGTCCCTATTCAAGGAATACCCGCCCTTGAGGGAGCTCCCTCCACCACAGATATAAAGGAGTGGACAGATAAATTGTTCCAAGTCTCAGGATTCCCCAACGCGTTCGCAGTCAGTGGTAAGACCTTCTATGCAGAATATAGGCAGCAACTTCTCCGGTGGAAACGCGGTGAATCGGCATGGTTTAACACTGGACTGATGGATACAGATAAAAGCGATAACCCTATGCGGGATTTTAAACTTGCTGTTTCAGAAGAGACTGTCTATGTCGGAAAGCGCGATGGAAGTCTCTTCCAATCGTTTGATAGCGGCGTTACATGGAAAGACTTGACAGCGAATCTACCCCTGCGTTTTGAGCGTTTCAACGATATAACCTTTGCGGGTACAACGGTCTATGTTGCGACTGACGCGGGTGTTCTGACATCAGAAGACGGTGAACATTGGCGCGCACTCACCGATACAGCAGGCACACACAGTCTCATTGATAGGATGGCTGTGGATACTACGACAGTCTATGGTGTTGGTGACGCAGGGGTCTATGAATTAAATAATCGAGATGAATGGGAAAAGATTTCGCCAGAAGTGCCCGATAGCGTCACATCCCTTGTGATCAATAACGATCGACTCTATATCGTGACCGAACATCGCGGGATGTTCCACGTCTCTCTCGAAAAAGAACAATAGGCGTTTGAGCAACGATTCTCTCTACATGCCTCCAATAGAGTAGTGATTTTTACCAATAAAATCACTGCTCTTTTTTTATTTTAAAGGAACTTATCGCTAAATCCAACGTAAAAAGGGAGTTGATCCTCCACGGCGTTCGGTACGCGTAAACTTTATGAAGATTCAGATTTTATAGTAAAGTTTAGAATTAAGTGGACACTCCACACCGGCGAGGTTAGAAATCTTGAAGAAACACCCTAGCAAAAACCCTACCGGGGGAGGGAGAATGTCTACTTATTTTTAGGATCCACTATAATTCGGTAATGTGAGATGGTAATTGTCTGAATCAGGATTTACAAGATTGAAGGATTTACAGGATAAGAGACACTTCTTGGCTGAGAATTGTCTGTCGTAGAATTACCGCAATATTTTATTGAACTTCATCCAGTTTGCGCACGTATTGGAAACCCACTTCCAAAAATTATGCTACACAACGGTAACTCGCGTTATATTAAAAAATATTTCAGCGTAGTTGTGATATATTTTTTTCATTTTTTTTCTCGTCATGCACCATTCTGTTCTTTAAATCTCGTCATTAATTAGTAACAGCAGTTCAACAGTCGCGCGTTAAAAATGCGCATGCTTAACTTACTTCGGAGAGACTTGATGAAAAATGAAGATGCACAACTGGTCAACCAATTCCTGACAGGCGACGAGAACGCCTTCACCACACTGGTAAAAAAATACCAGAAAAGCGTCCACGCCCTCGTATGGCGGAAAGTTGGCGACTTTCATACCGCCGAGGAACTCGCACAGGATACCTTCCTGAAAGCATACCAGAAACTCGCGACGTTAAAGAATCCGAATCAGTTCGCCGGATGGCTCTATGTCATCGCCGACCGGATCTGTATCGACTGGCATCGGAAGCAGAAACCATCAATGGAATCCTTGGAAACCACGAGTGGAGAGGAGATTGAAGAATCCTCCTACCGTCACTACGAAGACAAACAACGTGAGGAAGCTTCCCTCGAATATCGTCACCGACGCATTCGAAGTCTATTAGAAAAACTGCCGGAGAGCGAACGCACAGTCGTCACACTTCACTATCTTGGAGAAATGACATATAAAGCGATTAGTGAATTCTTAGGTGTGTCCCCAAATACAGTTAAAAGTCGTCTTCAACGCGCACGAAACCGTTTAAAGCAGGAAGATGATATGGCACGTGAAACCCTCGGTAGTGTCCATTTACCTACGACTTTCACTGAGAACATCACGCGACGAATTGCTAATATAAAACCGGCACCTCCTACGAACAGCAAACCCTTAATTCCTTGGGCGATCTCTGCCGCAACAGCCATTTTTATATTCTTAATAATAGGCGTAGGATCGCAATACCTTTCCCGCTTCCAGAAGCCATATAATTTGAACGCACAATCCGAAACCACGGTTGAAATCATTGATGCTCCTATTGTCCTTGATACACGAGCAAAATCGGATTTACGGAATCAAGCTGGACGTTTTGATACCACTGGTAAGCGTCGTGGCGCGGGTCCACAAGTTTCGGAACCTGTTGTGCTTGCCGCTGCACAGGTTGAAAAGGAGACGCGTCCATCAACAAAACAGCAATGGATACAAGCAAACGGTCCTGAAGGCGGGACAGTCTCCGGGTTACTTCTCAGCTCGACAGGAGATATCTACACCACTTCCGCGAGCGGTATCTATCGATTAGCACCAAATGCATCTGTATGGGCACTTGTGAGTCCATTACCGCTAGAGACTTCCACAGACTACAGCTGGAAACCCATGGCAGAACGAAATGGCACCCTCTACCTTGTATCTACCGATGAAGTGTGGACTTCAACCGATAGCGGCGAGAATTGGAAATCACTTGGCAGGCGCCCAAAAGGAAATGCTATTGGACTCGCGATAACGGCTCAAGGACTATACCTCGCCCTTGAGAATCAGATTTTCCGATCCGAAAACGCAGGTAAACAGTGGCTCCCGATGGACGATGGGATAGCCAACGAAAACACTCACATTCTCACGCTTATTGCTATCGAAAACACAGTGTTTGCAGGCATGAACCATGGACTCTACCGTTCGCGCGCAGGAATGTGGGAAAAATTGCTGGTGGCTACCACCAAAGCCATTCACTCCGTGGCAGTTTATGAAAACGACCTCTATGTCGGGACAGGTCCCGATCTCTCCCAATTAAATACCCCTGAAGGGGTTGGGGCATACATCGGTCAAGTTATGAGCAGTGACAGTTCGTGGGAGATCTTCCGCTCAACCGACTTAGGCGATACGTGGACTGAGTTAACACCGAAAATCACTTCGTTCACAATGAAAATATCACCGGGTGCTAAAGTTTTAGTGAGTGGAGAGACGTTGTTAGTCTTAGGCGTCACGACGTTCCGCTCAACGGATGGCGGGAAAACATGGACGGATTTTGGGTTTGACACATCCGATATGAATACGGCACTGAATTCAGTAACACTCAGTATGTTTCCAGCAGCGACAGCGGGCAAAAATACATTTCTCAAAGTCGGAATCCGCGACGGACTCATCCGTTCAACCGATGGGGGTCAGTCGTGGCACCCATTCACGAAAGGGATGGTAGGCACCAGAGTGTTTGACCTGGTAGCATTCAAAAACGCACTTTACGCAAATACGGGCTCAGGTATCGCCAAATCCGCTGATAACGGGAAGTCTTGGAAAACCCTTGCTGTGAATTCCGCAGAACTTGCGTTAGAACCGTCAGACACACCCCTACCTACGGATATCTTGATTTCCGCAAAATTAGCGATCTCTGACGGTGTGCTTTACGGCATCTCAGCAGCATTCGACGCACAAAACGAAGTTCGCCTTTTTCGTCTCTCTGTAAGCAGCGACGTGTTAGTACCTATCCAGGGACCTGCTACCTTCGGTGGAGATCTCTCTATGATAGATATAATGGGTCGGGCAGATGCAACTCGGCAACTCGAAAGATTTTCTGCAGAGTTCGCAGTTAGCGGTGAGACATTTTATACAGAATATAAGAGACGGCTTTTCCGCTGGAAACGCGGCGAGCCAGAATGGTTCAACACCGGATTGATAGATAAAACCCCGCTCCCTGATAATTATGACGATGCTGTGAAAGAGAGTCAGAAAAGTATCGTACTTGCTGTTTCAGCGGAAACTGTTTATGTCGGAAAACGCGATGGACATCTCTTTCAGTCGTTTGATAGGGGCAACACATGGAAAGACCTGACTTCAAACCTGCCGCTGCGCTTCAAGTACTTTAAAGAGATCGTCTTTGCGGGTTCGACAGTATATGTCGCCACAGACGCAGGTGTTTTGACATCAGAAACGGGTGAACATTGGCGAGCGATCACCGATAAGGCTGGGACACACACCGTTATAGATCGAATTGTTGTGTCCGGTGCCGCGGTCTATGGTGCTGGGAATGAAGGTGCCTATCAATTGGATCGTCGCGGTGAATGGAAAAAGATATCACCTGAAGTGCCAGATAGCGTTCTCTCTCTCGCTATTAACGGCAACACACTCTACGCTGTGACAGAAAAACGCGGGATGTTTCAGGTCTCGCTTGAAAAATGAAATGGAGGACGGATATACGGAAACGCACTGTGTAATCTAAACGCACCTGACCGAACCACAAGGAACAATTAAAAAATCAGAACTCTATTGTATGGACAGGTATCTGCGCCTGTCCATACGGCATCAAACACCTACCACCGATAACACGAAAAGGACAAACAATGCAGTATTCTCTACGTTTCACAGTTTTTATGCTTTTCGCGATTGCTTTTCAATTGTTAGGCTGCTCAGAAGATCCCGACAATGATACAACGTCTGTCGAAAAACTTGTTGCCGAACCTATTCCCCCTAAACCTACACCCGAAGACACGTTCACGAAACTCAAGATGTTGTTTCCAAAACCCATTTTTGATGGAGATTTCACAATACTCGGCGAGGTCACAACTTCTAAAACATATTTGGATTTTCTTACGCAAGAATATCGAACGGCAAAACCGTTTAAAACATTAGCAGATTACCTCGACGTAGCAAAGCCTGCCCCTGAAAGATACAAACCCTTTTTGAAGGAATCTATTGGGAGATCCACTGAAGAAGACATAGCTATCGCTCATCAGATGACTTTGAACTATCGATGTGCAAACGTAATACTGTATCAGATGATGCATGATGAAAACCCAGAAAACGTTCTCAAGGCGATATTTGCTATGATCGAAAAAAGGCTATCAGTCTTTGATGAAGCACCTGTGAAGGCTTGGATGGAAATACATCTACCAAATCCAGATCAAGCCAAAGAGTTCTTCACTGCCCTTGAACATTTCGTAACCGAAACCGAAAGGAAGGACGCGCTTTTCATACAGGAACAGTTTGCACAACACGGCAAAGATGATGGACTTTTATGGCTCGCTGTGCGCAATCCTGCGCTAACGGCAGAAATCCTCAATAATTTTACAAACACGAATATGTTCCTGAGATGGACTGAAGGCGATTTTTTTCAACAAAATCCACAAAATCCATAGGAGAGAGATCATGACATTATCCTTTGCATCACGTTTCACACTCATCTGCACGTTAATATTTGCCATCCTATCCGCAGATGTCTCAATCGCTACACCCATAAAAAAAAGAAATGATTCCTTCACTCGTGAAAAAAGCAACCCGTTCATCGGACTCCCAACTCTCGTTGTAATGGGTGTTACCTCCTTTGGACGCTGGCTCACACCGTTAGATGAATGGCGAGCAGAAATCCACAAACTTAATGAAGATGAACTGTTTGTTCAGCGTTGGATGTTGGTTAACAATGATCCTACCTCCCGTGAAAAAGGAAAGAGAGCGATTGTGAGAATCCAAAAACGAAGAAATGCCATCGAGAAAAAACGTAATCGATTCCTATGGTGGTATTACCCGAGCGTGACTCTCATCGGAGCAGGAGCAATGATGCTAACTCTCTGGTTGCAAAGAGATTAACCCCGTTTGAAAAGGACACGAAAACAAATTTCCGTTTCACCATGACAGCCGAGCTATTATCGGAATTGAAGGATTCCTTTAGGTTTGGCTGTTTTGCATTCTCTGGTCATAGTCTTTGAAAGCACTTGAAAAACCACGTTCAAACGTGTAGAATTCGTTAGATAGCAACTTCGGCTATTATACTGGTAGATTTTAGAATTAATTAGACATTCAGCATCGGTGCAGTTAGGTGAAGACCCTACCGAGCCCGGGATAAAACGTCTGTTGATTTTTCAGGTTTACCATAAAGGATCGCATTCTACTATACGATTATCGCACTCACGTTAGCACACCGATTTTTCCAAATTATTAGGACTTACGCAATGCGCAATGAATTCCGCCACTACAAGCCATGTATCTTTTTTTCCAAGGTCTATCTGTTAGTCGTGAGGAACCCTTTATCGCCTCTGTGCGTAAATCCTGGTTATGTTAAGCGAAACATTTCAGGAGGATTGCAATTCAGTGTCTGCAACTTTTTTTTCGTTATGCAACCCTTCCGCTTTTAAATTACGTCATTAATAATAACAGGGACCTAATGGGCGCGCGTTTAAACTGCACATCCGTATTTCACATAGGAGTGATTTGATGAAAAACGAAGATGCACAACTCATTAACCGTTTCTTATTAGGCGATGAAGGTGCTTTCACCACACTGGTCAAAAAATACCAGAAAAGTGTCCATGCACTCGCATGGCGGAAGGTCGGCGACTTCCATATTGCCGAGGAACTTACACAAGATACCTTCCTCAAGGCATACCAGAAACTCGCGATGTTGAAGAATCCGAATCAGTTTGCTGGATGGCTCTATGTCATCGCCGATCGGATCTGTATTGACTGGCACCGAAAGCAAAAGCCACCGATGGAATTCTTAGAAACCACCAGTGGAGAGGAGATTGAGGAGTCATCTTACCGTCACTACGAAGACGAGCAACACGAGGAGTCTTCTGTTGAATATCGTCGTGGGCGCGTCAAAAATCTTTTGGAAAAACTACCGGAGAGCGAACGTACGGTTGTGACACTCCACTACCTTGGGGAGATGACATGCAAAGCAATCGGTGAGTTTTTAGGTGTGTCCCCAAATACGGTTAAGAGTCGCCTCCAACGCGCACGGAATCGTTTAAGGCAGGAAGAAGACATGGTTCAAGAAACACTCGGTGGTATACACCTACCTGCCCCGTTTACTGAGAACATTGTGCGACAAATCGCCAATATAAAGCCGGCAGCCCCTATGAGTAGCCGCCCCTTAATCCCAATGGCGCTCTCCGCGGCAACAGCCATTTTTATTTTTCTAATAATGGGTGTTTGCTCTCAATACCTCATCCGCTTTCAGCAACCTTACAATTTGAACGCCCAATCGGAAATGACCGTTGAAATCATCAACGCACCCATCGTCCTTGACACACAGGCAAAATCTGATTTACGAAACCAAGTCGGACGTTTTGATACCACCGGCACAAGCAGTGGGACCGGTACGCAAGTTTCGGAATCTATTAATCTTGCTGCATCCCAAGTGGAGGCGGAAATACGACTATCAACAAAACAACAGTGGATACAGGCAAGTGGGCCAGAAGAGAGTTTAATATCAGGCTTACTTCTAAGTTCAACAGAAGATATATATGCTGCTTCACCCGTCGGTATCTATAGATTAGCACCAAACGCGTCTTTGTGGACGCTCGTTAGTCCATTCCCCTCAAAGACTTCTGCGGACAATCTTGGAATACCGATGGCAGAACATCATGACACCCTCTATCTTGTATCTCCTGATGAAGTGTTGGTTTCAACCCACAAAGGCGAGACATGGGAATCGCTTGGTCCACGCCCAAAAGGAAATGCTATCGGACTCGTGATAACGGACGGAGGATTATACCTCGCCCTTGAAAATCAGATTTTCCGATCCGAATACGCAGGTAAAGAATGGGTTCCTATGAATGATGGGATAGCAGAGGGAGACACCCGCATTCTCTCGATTGCTGCTATTGAACACACTGTGTTTGCTGGCATGAACCATGGTCTTTACCGTTTGCGCTCCGGGATGTGGAAAAAATTGCCCGTGGACACCACGAAAGCCATCCACTCCTTGGCAGTTTCTGAAAACAATCTCTATGTTGGGACAGGTCCCGATCTTTCTCAATTGAAAACCTCTGAAAGCATGGAAGCATACGTAAGTCAAGTAATGAGCAGCGACAATCCAAGTTTGTGGGAGATCTTCCATTCGACCGATTTGGGTGATACATGGACTGAGCTAACACCAACAAATACTTCATTCGCAATGAAAATGTCTCCGGGTATTAAAGTCCTGGCGGCTGGAGAGACACTGCTGGCATTAGGATTCACGATATGCCGTTCAACTGACGGTGGGAAAACGTGGACAGACTTCGGGTTTGACGAGTCAGACCTGGATGGGCTGATGAATTCGGTGACGTTCAGCATGTTTCCAGCAGCAACGGTAAACAAAAATACATTCCTCAAAGTTGGAACTTTCGGACTGAATCGCTCAACCGATGGTGGTGAGTCGTGGCATCCGTTTAGGAAAGGGATCGTAGGCACCAGAATATCTAATTTGGTAGCATTCAAAGATGTCCTCTACGCAAATACCGGCTCAGGTATCGCCAAATCTGCTGATCGCGGGAATACCTGGAAAACCCTTCCCATGGATTCCGGGGAACTTGAACTAAAACAGTTCGACATAACAATACCGAAGGATCTGCTGTATCACGCAAAATTAGCAATTTCTGGTGGTGTACTTTATGGCATTGTACCGACCTTAGACATGGAAAACGAACTTCGCCTTTTTCGTCTCTCTGCGACGGGTGATGCGTTAGCATCTATCCAGGGTCCTACTACTTTCGGTGAAGATCTCCCCATAACAGATGTAATCAACCAGACAGATCCAATTCGCCAATCCGAAAAATTCTTCGGAGCATTCGCAGTCAGCGATGAGACATTCTATACAGAATATGGGAGACGACTTTTCCGCTGGAAACTTGGGGAACAAGAGTGGTTCAACACCGGATTGATAGATAAAACCAAGCTCCCTGACAATTATGTTGATACCGTGAAAGATAGCCAAACTAGTATTGCACTTGCTGTTTCAGGAGAAACCGTCTATGTTGGAAAACGCGACGGACATCTCTTTCAATCCTTTGATAGTGGTAACACATGGAAAGACCTGACTTCAAATCTACCGCTGCACTTCAAGCATGTTAAAGAGATAGCCTTTGCAGGTTCGACAGTATATGTCGCCACAGACGCAGGTGTCCTGATGTCAGAAACGGGTGAACATTGGCGCGCACTCACCGATAAGACTGGAACGCATACCATTATAGACCGAATTGCTGTGTCTGGCACCACGGTTTACGGTGCTGGCACTGAAGGTGCCTATCAATTGAATCGTCGTGGTGAATGGAAAAAGATCTCACCAGAAGTGCCAGATAGTGTCATTTCTCTCGTTATTAATGGCAACAAACTCTACGCTGCTACAGAAAAGCGTGGCATGTTTCACGTCTCACTTGAAGAAGGAAACTATTGATAGGGACTTATCCAGCAGCAGAAGTGTTTTTCCACATGTCAGAGGCGAATGGAGGTTATTGCTATGATTTGTGTGTCCGAACTCACGAAAACCTATGGTCGTACCGTCGCTGTTGACAACATTAGTTTTGAAATCCCACCGGGTCAAATCGTGGGCTACCTCGGTCCAAACGGTGCAGGCAAATCAACAACTGTAAAAATGTTGGTCGGTATCCTTAAACCGGCACATGGACACATCGCTGTTGCGGGGTGTGATAGCCAAACAGACACTATCGAACTCAAAAGACACATCGGATATGTCCCTGAAGACGCAGTTCTCTATGAGACGCTCACACCCATTGAATATCTACGGTTAGTCGGTCAACTGTATCACATGGCTGAAAACTCGATTAATGAGAAAACATCCGAGTTCCTTGAATTGTTTAACCTGACAGAGGTTTCGCATCAGCGAATTAGCAGCTTATCAAAAGGGATGAAGCAGAAAGTTCTTATTATATCTGCGATGCTTCATAACCCCGATGTCTTCTTCCTCGATGAACCGTTTAGCAACCTTGATGTCTCAACGGTGACACTCATGAAGAAAATTCTGCAAGACCTTGCGGGTATCGGGAAAACAGTTTTCTATTGCACCCATATTCTCGACGTTGCGGAGACCCTCTGCCAACGTGTTCTGATTTTGAATCGGGGCAAGCTTGTTGCTGATGGGAGTATTGATGAACTTCGAGAGATGACAGGTCGGACCTCTCTTGAGGATATTTTCGCACTGACGACGGAAGCGGACGAAGTTGATACGAAATCTGTCGAAGCCATTCGAGTGATGACGGAAAAAAGCGATGCTTAACACATTTCTTAAAATCCTTGGTGCTGATCCGCATCAATATAGACTGTTGCTGAAGACAGATAAGCTGGTGCGTACCCGCAGGGAGTCTGCAAAAGGCTTTCTGAGCGATTCTCCTGCCCTACTGGTTGGCTTGTATGCGATTTCAAGTGTTTTCGTATCTTTCTCGGCTTTTGCCCTCGATCGTTTCAGTTTCACGCTCCTGACGTTGTTCGTCTCAATGACCTTGATGGCGTTCACTGTCATCTCTCGGCTTGAGGGGGTTATCAATCCAACGGATTATCGGATGTTGGCACACATGCCGATTTCATCGCGCACCTACTTTCTTGTGAAATTCACCCGTGTCCTGCTTTATGTTGTTGTCTTCGCAGGGGTACTGAACGTGCCGCCAGCAATTTTTGGGATATGGTCAAAAAACGCACCAATCCTCTTTCCAGCCATCTATTTACCTATATCGTTCATGGCAACGTTCTTTGTCATCGGATTGGTTTCAGCATTCTATGGATATTTGATAAAACTCTATCAATGGGAAAAATTCCGAGACCTCGTTGCATACTCACAGTTGTTTCTTGCGATTTTGGTGCCACTGAGTTATTATCTCCTACCGCTGCTGATTTCAATGCTCCGTATCGCGGGCATGGATTCGGACCCTATTGCCACATCGAAATGGATTTATCTCCTGCCGTATAGTTGGTTCGCGGGACTTGTCCATCTCACACTCGGAGAGATTCAGGCCCACTTTTTGTATCTATCAATTTTGGCTGTGGTGTCAACGGTCTTACTTGTCGTCATTCCACTTGGACGAATTTCACTCAAATATTCCGAACACTTATCGTTTTTATTGGAGTCATCCAATATTGTCCGTAAGGTAAGTCGAGTGAGGCACAAGCGTTTGGCAACGTTTCTTAAAAATACCGAGACGCGAGCGGGTTTTGAATTGGTATCTATCTACCTGAAAAGGGACCGCAACACGAAAACCAGACTCTTCGCGAAGCTTGGGGTTTCCTTGGCTGTAGTCGTTCCTATAATTCCGACGATTCCCGAACTCATGGGTCGTCCGTTTAGCATTGGTTTGGCGATCGGGGTTCCTATCTATTCGTTCTGCGTTTGTGCCTACGGAGTGAGTTGTCTGCTTAGCATTCTCAGGTTCTCAGAAGACTGGAAAGCGGCATGGATTTTCACAACTGTTCCGGTGGAATCATACGACGGTTTCTTTAAGGGTGCGAAGTTGGCAATCATCGCTTATTTCATTGCACCCTACTTCATCATCTTGACCGGCATCTCTGTATTTCTCTGGAGTCCATTTGCTGCGGTGGTTTATATCTTACCGAGTCTCATGGGGTCGCTGTATTACCTCTCATTCTGCTGGGCATCAATGGTTACGCTCCCTTTTTCACAAGAACCACAGGAAAGAAAAGGGATAGACGATCTTGTGACGTTTGTGCTCGGTCTCATTGTTTTTAGTGGGGTTTTAGGCATTCAATATATTGCTTATCAGTTCCATATATATCTCTATATCACCGTCTACACTCTCACAATCGGCTTTGGCGTCATTCTGTCGAAAAGGAGGGGACGACCTGCAAAGGTTAACCCCCATTCATTAGCAATAGGAGCGTCGTAAAAACCGCTCCATTGGTTGCTGGATACCCAACAACAAAAGGGGTTTTTTATGAAACGGACATTGCGGATTATCGGAGATATTTTCGGCGCGCCCAGCGAAGGGTTTACGGAAATAAAGAAACAACCGAGTTGGTTCACGGTATTCGTCATTATTGCTGTCGTGTCAATCGGCACTGCCTGGGCAGTTCTGCCATTTTCAGAACAGATGGCACGCGCCAAAATGCTCGAATCCGGTATTAATGAGGCTCAGATGGAACAGGGTCAAGCAATGGCGGAACTCTTTCGTTCTGTAGGTCTTTTTTTAACGCCGTTTCCATTACTCATTAAGTGGCTGATTTTTGCTGGGCTTTTCTATCTCGGTGTCCGATTACTGGGGAGCACCGAGGGGTTGGAATTTAAGCCGATGTACGCTGCTGTGGGGCACGCGGAATTAATTTTGGTCTTTTCAAATTTAATCAATGCAGCGTTGTTGTTATATTTCAAGGAGATTGGTGACATCAAAGATGTTACGGACCTGCACATGATCCCCAGTCTCCATCTTATATTTGGGGACGAGTCCGTCGGAATCCCCTATTTTACGTTTCTCCATCAGATGAACCCATTTTCCCTTTGGTATCTTATTGTCCTTTCAAGGGGGGTTGCGGTTGTTGCGGATCTCAGCCGGCAAAGAGCGGAGTGGTTAGTAGCACTGATCTGGCTGGCAGGTATCGGTGTTCAGGTGGCAATGGTTGTATTATTTGAATGATTTTACAGGATATCCAGTATTCTGATACGTCGCCACTGTATCTATGAACTATACTTAAAAAGTAAATCGCAATAACAAGAACAGAATGAAATTCTATTCTACAATTACAGCCAAGCCATTATCGGGATTGAAGGATTCCATTAGGCTTGGCTGTTCTGCGTTCCGCTGATAAACTCAATCTCTGTGTCAACTGGAACATCTAATTTAGCGTTAAAGCCTACAATTTAGATTCTAATAGTCGTTCAACTTTGAGTTTGAGAGTTGGTTTTCGGATTTTTTAGGGAGAATGCCTGAAGATGTCGGGTTTCGTGGACACTCTACCTGCAGGAAATACCCAAGCAAAAACACCTACGGTTTCCCATAAACGCAATCTTGATGAACTACTAAACGCATAGTGACACATCTTTATGAAACTTTGTCTATATCCAATTCTGTTCGTAGTGCTTATGATGTCGTCCGCTGTTTTTGCTGAGACGGACAATAGTAAAGAAAATGACACCTCAAAAACTGAAAGAGACTTCTGGCAGCGTATTTTCCCACGCACAGGTGATATAACAGGCACAGTTCTCCAGCACGGCACCGACACACCATTAGTTGAAGCAGAAGTGCGTATCGTTGAAACCGATCAGCAGCAAAGAACAGGTAAAGACGGAACGTTTCGGTTTACCGAAATTCCCATCGGAACATACACACTCTCCGTATCTCATTCCACCTATAGTAGCCCCACAGAAATTCCGATTGAGATTCGCGCAGGCGAGACGCTCCGCGGGAGATTCTATCTCGGAACATCTGGACAACTCGAAACAGCCGTACAACTCGAAACAGTTGTAGTGGAAGGGCAGCGTCTACCGGCAGCGATTAGTCGCAAGGAAATTCGAGGCAGCGAACTGATCCGGATCCCCGGTTTCGGACGTGATGCCCTCAAAGGCGTCACGATGCTGCCAAGCATCGGGATTCCCAACGATATTTTCGGCATTCTCTATATCCGGGGGAGTGCACCGGGAGAGACGCTTCTTTACCTTGATAGAACGCCGCTCGGTTACCCGTTCCACTTTGGAGGGCTTATCTCAACGATTAACTCAGATAGCATTAAGGACATCGGTATCTACGCTGGCGGGTATGGTGCTGAATTCGGGTTAGACGCGCAATCGGTGATTGACATCCGTTCGCGTGAACGCTTGAAAAAGAACTGGGCAGGTGTAATAGACCTGAACATTTTATCACCTTCTGGTTTCGTCGAAACTAAAATCGGGAACAAAGGGTACGCGTCCGTTGCGGGACGATTCAATAGCCTTAATCTCATACTGGGACCTTTCTTTGATTGGACATTTCCAACTTGGTCGGACTACCAACTCAAATTTGCTTATACACTCACAGAAAAACACTATCTCACAGTTAACGGTTTGGGCGCGACAGATCATTTTGACTTTTCTAATGCGAGATTCGGAGAGATGCCAGAAATAGGAGATTTCTCCGCCTATTTCAAAAATGGGTTTGAAGCGGAAGGTATTCACCTGCGCTCCCATTTCACTGACAAACTCACGTCTCACCTCTCTCTGACGCGTTCCCACAACTTTCTTAATATGCATTTCGGTAGCGGCTCAAGTCAAGACGACAAGACTGAGAATGAAAGATTCATCTACAGTGTGAAAGTTAACACTCCGACCTATACCCTTCGCGAAGATGTGTCTTATAAATTAACGCCGAGGTTTCAATTTGAACCGGGATTCCTTCTGGCCTTTAGTCCGGCTAAGAGCTCAGCACACACATCTTCTCCAGAAAACATAGATTTTGAAAGTGACGAGGGGCCGTTATGGATACAGAAATTTGACGAATTTAATTACACGTTTCAGCGTGCTGAGGGATACCTACAAGGACGCTATGATCCGCTATCGTTCTTATCAGTCGCATTTGGAGTCCGGTTCGACTATCTCAATTTGACAGAACAGCTCTCAATTCAACCGCGCGGGAGTCTCAGTTTCACATTACCGACACATTCTATACTTCGATTCGCTTACGGCAGATATGAACAGAGTCCACCCGCTTATCAGGTCCTAAAAGCAGACGGAAATAGAAACTTAAAACCGAGCCTAACCGAGCACTATGTTATAGAGTTAGAACACGAGTTATCACCTCAAACGGAACTTAAATTCGCGATTTATTACAAAGACATGGAAAAATTAGTCACGCGATCCGTCAATCTTGACGCGTTTTTTGATGACTCGGACGCAGTGGTTACAACAGCATACCTCAATCAAGGCAGAGGTTATGTGAATGGAGCAGAAATATTCCTGCGGCACCGCGTGAGCGAAAAATTCTTTGGATGGGTATCCTATGCCTACACTCATGCCGAACGGCAAGAAACACCGGACGATATCTATAAACCCTTCCTCTTCGATAACACACACATCGTCAGCATTGTTGCCAACTACAGCCCGACGACAAAAACGGAGATCGGTGCAAGGTGGCAATATTCCAGCGGCACCTCTGCGGTTCCTCTAAGCACACTCCTGATGATTCAAGACCCAGTGACATTAGGTATGCATCCAGTTCTCTCTGATGTCGCAGGTGCGATTGTCCCAACTGAGTTTCAGGCGTATCATCGCTTAGATCTGCGGTTCAGTCGCAAAAGAACTTGGTGGGGACTTCCTGTGACAGCGTTTACTGAAATCTGGAATGTCTATAACAGCCCAAATAAGACGAGGTTTAACTTCGCTGATAAACTCGTTGAGGAATTCAACGGGGCTGAAATTGAGGATGATCTGGACGAATTTCCTTTCGAGTTAGAATCATCGGAATATAAAAGTCCAGTGCGGTTTCCCTTCAATATCAGTGTCGGATTCATATATGAATTTTAATGCAAGCCCCCTTTCCTTAAGAGTTGCAATTCACCTCGAAAGATGCTATCATGCGGTTACAATATTCAACAGAAAAGGGGCTGCAGATGAAAAAATCTGTCTTTCTCATTCTTATCGGTATCGGCGTTGCCATTCTCGTTGTCGGGGTCGTCTTTGTTGCCCCGTGGTTCGGTAAAATGATGGACGAAATGGAACAGTTAGCCGATAAGCACGTGCAGCATAGGCACGCCTTAAGAATGTCTGCCCGCGAACCCTTGACTGACGAACAGGAAAATCTGCTGTCCCAACTCCTTGAAGTTGCCGGAAAAACAGGCACATCACAAAACCCAAACGACTTAGAAGCGATCTTGTCAAGCGAACCCTATCTAACATATTTAGAGGCGCAGGAAGAAGATGACTACGAAGATTTTCTGGCATACGTCAATGCAATGCCGACAGAAAACATGAAAACTATCGCCCTCTCCAGAATCAAAACCACACTCGGAACGGGTAAAGGCGATGAAGAATTAGACGTATGGACGAACTACTATTTCATCGTCCGAGTGTGGGGGATCACGGTTGAAGATCCGCGGGACAATCTGAAAGAACTCAATGAACTCCACCAGACTCACCTGATCACGCCGTTAATGGAAAGCGACGCAGAGGTCTCCGACTTGCATACCCAAATCGTCCACATCGGTATGTCCTCTATATTCATAACTGAAGAAAATAAGGTTTTCAAAGAGGCGTGGCGTGAACGCTTAGAAAGATATGGCGAACAAGAAGGACTCCTCCGATGTGCCATTGCCGCTCCGAGTGAATTCGCGCTCATGTGCTCTTTTTTTCAAGACTTAGCAGCCTTCCAAGAATGGATACTCACCCGTCCAGAACCTGAATCCCAAGAATCAGAACAATAGAACCTATCCAATGCCAATTCTGGCACCTGAAAATCCAAATTTTTTCACCTTATGCACCCTTTTTGGCACAAGACGGTATCATTCATTATAAAAGGGGATGATACACCACTTAACGGGAGAACCTAATCCCCTTAACAGTGAATGCAAAACGTCGATACCGTAATATAGCATTAAAGGGGGATCCAATATGTTAATGACATTGATTCAAAAAGAGATGATGCATCATATCCTGAGCGTCCGGTTTGTGGCACTTCTACTGATGTGTCTTTTGCTCGTCCCACTCACCCTCTCCACTAATTACCGAAATTATCGCCAAAATTTAGTGGATTATCAAGAAGCCATCAAACTCGCAAACATTGAAGAAACCACGATGAACCCAGGAATGCCACTGGATCCAGAAGTGGAAGTTTCTAAACTCTTCCTCAAACCTGCTCCCTTGAGCGTCTTCGCAAATGGATTGGCAGATGCATTGCCGAGTTATCTTGGTATGACACGCAATGGCGTTACACAAGGGGCGCCCGCCCTAACTTCTTCTCTCTCCTATCTGTTAGGGCATCTTGATTTTCTGTTTGTCGTCGGTATTGTCTTTAGTCTGCTCGCGTTACTATTTACGTTCGATGCCGTTGCAGGAGAAAGAGAGGCAGGTACCCTTCGGATTACCTTAGCAAATTCCCTGCCGCGCGATGTCTTCCTCTGGAGCAAATTGATTGGTGGATACGTGGTGTTTGTCGTTCCGTTTTTAGTGTCGTTGCTGTTCGGCTTACTGATACTTGTCTGGCAAGGATTTCCTCTCGGCGAACCTGAAATTTTTCCGAGAGTCCTCGGTTTAACCCTCATTTCATTGCTCTATATTGGTGTCTTTTTTGCAATCGGGACAATGATTTCTACCTATTTAGACAATTCTAAGACGGCACTCATCGTTGCCTTTACTGTCTGGGTGTTCGCAGTATTGATTACGCCACGCGTTGGGTTTCTCGCTGCCAAACTTATCGCACCCACCCGGACTTCACAGAGTGTCTATATGGAAAAAGCATCCATGCGAAACAATTTCAACACAGCACTCAAAGAGGAAGAACAGAAGATGGTCATGGAAGTCCCCCCAAATGAGAAGGGACACAGACACATAGGTGGGGAAATTTCCAAAAAAATTAATGAACGTATGAAACCTTTTGAAGAAGAATATAGATCGAAATTCCAGAACTATGCTAACAAATTGGACCGGAATTATAAACGCGAAACTGAACGGCAAGAACAGGTGGGGCAGATGCTTTCTCGACTCACACCGACATCTTCCTTAATTTATCTCACTACAAACTTGACCCAGACCGGAAAGGGAAAAAGAAGCACCTATTTTCAAACGGGTGATCGCTATTATGAGATGCTCTATACAGATTTGTTCAGTAAAATTATAGATTATACTTATAGCAGACAATACAGACCCGTCAAAATTACACAACCACCATCTTTAGAGATAACGACTTTAGGAGAAACCCTCCGCCAATCGGCAGTGGATGTGCTGCTGCTCTGTTTCTTTGCGGTGGTATTAACAACCGTGGCATTTCTGAAATTCTTCCGCTCCGATATTTAATGGCAATGATAACCAAATTGCCGACAACGTAACGTTTAAAACGCGTCATTAGGATGATATAGACGCATAGTGTCAAAGGTTAAACTTCAAACACGAGGCAATACAACGCCTCTGAATTGAATTAGAAGGAGATACTAAAAATGAAACGCACTTTTCACCGCATAGACGCGCTGTTCAGACTTCCATTTCTTGTAGTTTTAGGACTCACCATCCTTTTGTGGGGAGGCACCCATGCATATACAGAAAGTTCCGAAACTGGATCGTCGAAGACAGAGATAAAAAGTGAATCCATTGAATTCACCTCGATGCCATCCAGTTATAAAAGGTATACCGGTCCTCAAAACGCGCAGGAAGTGATGAAAGCGTTAGATGCGGATTACAATAAGGCACTGTCAAAGAGGCTGCCAGAGACCAAAGTGATTATATCCGATGGCAGTCTGGTGATTCGCAACGGGGAGATACTGGAACAGCCAGAAACTACGACTTATAGCAGCGACCTCACAATCAATGAGATAGATGCAAGGTATCCACGGGCAGAATGGCTTCAGCTGCTTTTGGATGAAGGCATCACCATAGATAGCTCCGACGAGTATGCGTCCTTGTTAGCAGAGCGTTACCTTTTGGCACTCTTGGCAGACAATCCAAATTTGTATGAGGCGGGGTATCGCGGTATTCCACCAACAGATGATTGGGAAACTTATGAAGCCGCTTACATCAAGAAGTTGGTAAGCAAGCACACCAAGATCCGGGCAGCTGCAAAACAGATTGAACGTAGTAAGAAAATAGTTGAACGTGCCAAAGCGCAGATTGAGCAGAGTAAAGAACAAATAGAACGTTCTAAAGCGCAAATAGAACGTAGTAGAGAGCAAGTTAAACTTGCCGTTAAACGCAGTAAGGAATCAATTGCACGCGCTCTGGTTCAACTTGAACATAGCATTGAACAGGTTAGAGGTGCCCAGAAAACGTTGAATTCACAGCAGCTTGAGCATGTTAGGGAGCAACTTGAGCACGCAAGGAAACAGATTGCGCGCACACAAGAGGCTTTAGAACGCCCCGAAGAACCGATGCATCCTCAGGAACCACTGCCTCCTGACGAGCCAAATTAGATAGAACTTACGCAGTCCCTTTGCAAGCGAGGTTTCAAACCCCGCCTGCAGGGTGTCATACGTCCGTTATCACGGAAAAATGCGTAAGTCCTGTTAGAATCAAATTAAAGGGAGTTCAATATGTTAATGACGATGATTCAAAAAGAGATTATGCTGCACATTCTGAGCGTCCGGTTTGTCGCGCTTCTGTTGATGTGTCTCCTACTCATTCCGCTGACCCTTTCTATTAACTATCGAAACTATCGCCAAAACTTAGTAGACTATCAAGAAGCCGTTAAACTGGCAAATATTGAAGAAAAGACAGTAAACCCCAAGATGCCGCTGGAACCGGAGATTGAGATTTCTAAACTCTTTCTCAAACCGACCCCTTTGAGTGTGTTTGCAAATGGATTAGGAGACGCGCTGCCAAGTCACCTTGGCATGACCCGTAATGGGACTGGGATTTCTCAAAAGTCCTCAGAAGCTACTATCTATCAGGGTTCTCTCAATGTGAGGTTATGAAAATGCTAAAAAATGCGAATGGATAGATCTCCATTGTGTGAAAAAAAATGCCTTATCTCCAATACAAAATAGAATAAAATCGTCCATTAGAGAGGTTTTTCATCTGTATTTCGTATGAATGTTATTCGGTTTAGGAGAATTAGAAAACTTTCACTCCTGTAAAATGTGCGTGCGTTTGTTTTCACGAAGTCAATGGTTATAGGGGTAAAAAGTTTCATTTTCACTTATTTTTTACAGGGTCTGAATAGTTGTGAGAAATGTCAGTGGGATTATTCAAGGAGCTCCGGCTTTGGTTTCGGATTCCCTTTCCTATCTTTTCGGACATCTCGACTTTCTTTTTCTTGTAGGCACTGTTTTCAGTTTGCTCGCGCTGCTATTTACCTTTGATGCAGTTGCTGGGGAGCGAGAAGCGGGTACTCTTCGGGTCACCTTAGCGAATTCTCTGCCGCGTGACCTCTTTCTGTGGAGTAAATTAATTGGTGGATATATAGTATTCGTGGTGCCGTTTTTGGTATCCTTTCTGTTCGGCTTATTGGTACTTGTCTGGCAAGGTTTTCCCCTCGGTGAACCCGAAATTTTTCCACGGGTGTTTAGTCTAACTCTCGCCTCGCTGCTCTATATTACGGTTTTCTTCGCGATAGGGACAGTCATTTCAACCTACTTAGATAATTCCAAGACTGCACTCATCGTCGCCTTTACGGTTTGGGTGTTTGCCGTGCTGATTACGCCGCGCGTCGGATTTATCGCGGCGAAATTCATCGCGCCAACGCGAACATCACAGAGTGTCTATCTGGAAAAGACGGCTCTCCGTGAGAATTTCAAGGCAGAACTTGAAGAGAAACAAAGGGAAATACACAAAGAACACTGGAAGGATCGTCGGCAACCTTCCTTTGAAGAACAGGGGGAAATCGGAGAAAAGGTGGATGAACAGATGAAACCTCTCGAAGAGGAATTTCGGCAGAAATTCAAAGAGCATACTGATGAAATAGATCGAAACTATCAGCGTGAAAAGAAGCACCAAGAGCAGGTAGGTGAAACGCTTTCACGAATCACACCGACATCCTCCCTAACCTATCTCGCTACAAATTTAACACAGACTGGAAAACGAAAAAGAAATGCCTACTTTCAAGCAGGTGAGCGTTACTATGATGCGCTTCAGACGGATGTGTTCAGTAAAATTATAGACCATGCTATCACGAGAACGTTCCACCCAGAGAGAGACATCGTCAAAATCAGGCAGCCATCATCTTTAGAAACCCCAACCTTAGGAGAGACATTCCGTCAATCGGCGGTGGATGTGCTGCTGCTCTGCTTCTTTGCGGTGGTATTGACAACGGTAGCGTTTCTGAAATTCTTCCGTTCTGATATTTGATCGCAATCAAATAAAAATTCAGGTTTCTGTTATTTTTTTCTAAGTTATGCACCCTTTCCCTCTCAAAATAGTATCTTTAATTATAGAACGATAAAGTGATGTTGCAAATTTAACGGTTTCATTTTAGCGTTGTGTTTGGTATACTCTCCAGTAGGGAAGTAACTCGATATTGAGAGAAATTGTCTATTTACCGCTGTGTTAGTCTAAACTCGGCGGCATATAATCTTGGAGTATTCTGATGGATAAGAAAAACGATGTTCAACTCATTCGACGAATTTTGTTGGGTGACGATGAAGCATTCGGTACTTTGGTCCGTAGGCACCAAAAGGGTATTCACGCACTTGCGTGGCGAAAAGTTGGTGATTTTCACATTGCTGAAGAGATTGCACAAGACACTTTCCTTCAAGTCTATAAGAATCTCGCGCAACTCAAGAATCCAAATCAGTTCTCGGGATGGATGTATGTCATCGCGAGTCGACTCTGCCTTAAATGGCTTCAAAAGAATAAAAACACATCTGTGATGCACTCATTGGAGGACACACCTGTGGAAGACATCGAAGAATCCTCTTACACACATCACGTATCGGAACAGCGACAGACAGAGATTACCGAAAATCGCCATGAACTCGTCAAAAAACTTCTGGCAAAACTACCGGAGAGTGAACGCACAGTGGTAACACTCCACTTCCTCGGAGAGATGACAGCAAAGGAGATTGGAAAACTCTTAGGCGTGTCGGTGAACACGATTAAGAGCCGACTTCGCCGGGGTCGGAAACGTTTACAGGAACAACAAGAGGAATTCTTGGTGAGTGAAACGCTCGGAAGCATCCAAATCCCTGCCGATTTCACTGCGCGTATCATGGAACAGGTCGCAAACATGAAACCGATACAGCCTCCAGTTGGAAAGCCATTACTACCGTGGGCGGCTTTCGGGACGGCGGTGGTTTTGGTTATGTTGATGCTCGGCGTGAGTAACCAACTCCTCGCTTGGTTCCAGAAACCGTATAGTTTTGAGGCGGAATCTGAACTTACAATTGAAATTGTTGATGCTCCTATCGTCCTTGATATTGTATCAAAGCCGGCTATACGCAATCAGTTTGGGGAAACCACTACTCCGGGTAGAAGCAGTGCTGGTATCCAGGATTTTGAAACCGTTTCAAAATCCAATATGTTAGAGGATTCACGCGAGTCCACCGCCTTCTCACAATGGACGCAGGGGAGCGCACCGCCAGGGGGCCATGTCCGTAGTATGTTCGCTACATCTGAAGGAACTGTCTATGCTGTTGCCCCCACAGGAATGTTCAAATTAGCAGCAGATGCGACCGCATGGACACACGTCAACGCGAGCTTCCCGATAGATAACTCTCGAATGCCGATGGCAGAACATAACGGAAGCCTGTATATCGCCTCTGTGGATGAAATATTCACTTCAGTTGATCGTGGTGAGACGTGGCATATGCTGGGTCCCCGACCAAAGGGCCACGCCGTTGGATTCATCATCACAGACGCACCCCAAGATGCCGATTCACAAGCAGATATCACGATGTATCTGGCACTTAGGGATGCAGGAGTTTTCCGATCCACAGACGGTGGGATACAATGGCATCCGTTTAACGATGGCTTGACAGGCGAAATAATTTCGGCAGTGACTGCTGTTGGAGAAACGGTATTTACGGGTACAGGGCGCGGTCTCTACCGTCTCGACTCAGGTGTTTGGAAAAAGTTGCCTGTGGAGACATCAAGAGCCGTCTACTCCTTGACAGTATCTGGGAATAACCTCTATATGGGAACGGGTCCCTATCTGTTGGGATTCACTCCAAGAGCAACAGAACAAATAGTGTCGAAAAGCGAATCACATTCAGTCAGAATTTGTCATTCCGCTGACTTAGGAGAATCTTGGACTGAAATAACGTATAAGGATTACTCAGAGGCGGTACCATCGGGTATAGGGGTTTTGGCGGCTGGCGAAACGCTCATAACATTGGGTGCCACCGAATCTCATTCAACAGATGGTGGACAAACTTGGACAGAATTTGCAGGAGATACGAATATGTTCATGGTCAACAGCCTTCCAGCTGTGGCGGTGAATGAGAAAACATTTTACAAAACTGGTCCATACGGTATTTTTCGCACGACCAATGGTGGTAAATCGTGGCGTCTATTTGTGAATGGGATGATGGGAACAAGGCTAAAGGATTTGGTTGTATGCAACAACAGATTATACGCGTATACAGGTTATGAGGTTTACGAATCAACCGATGAAGGTAGGTCTTGGAAAAATCTTGCGATTGACGGAAACTTTGAGGTGGAGGGTACTGAGTTTGAATGGTCAGAACAAAACGAGAACAAGGTTCGCGTCTATACTCTTTTTTATTCAAAACTGATAGCGGATGACAATTGTCTATATTTTTTCGCACGTGCAGAAAAGAAATTGAAAATTTTCCGCTTATCTACAGATGGCAATACGCTCAGTCTTGTACAAGGCATACCTGCTTTTGATGATAGAACGTTATCTCCCGAATTGTGGGCAAGTGGCACGAAGGTAAAGACAAAACGCTCGTCCGACAGCTCAAAAGAAGGCGCTGCGTCAACCTCTACATCTCCTGTTCCTGGAAATGTGGAAGTCAAAACAGTTGCAGTCAGTCGTGATGTATTCTACGTGGAATACAAACGCGGACTTTTCAAATGGAGGCTTGGAGATCCAGAGTGGATAAATACTGGATTGGTAGATACAAGTCACATGTTTGACCGTGATTCCAGAAAGGGACTCAAGGTAGCGGTATCGGGAGAAACCGTCTACGTCGGGAAACGGAATGGTAAGTTGTTTCAGTCCCTGGATGGGGGAACTTATTGGAAAGATGTTACACCCAGCCTTCCACTCCGATTTATCCGCTTCAATGAGATCGCTTTTGTGAGATCAACCGTTTACATCGCAACTGACACTGGTGTTTTAGTTTCACAAACCGGCGAACACTGGCGCGTGATAACAGATAACACTGGGGCGCGTACCATCATAGACAAATTTGCTATGGACGACTCTAAAGTTTACGGTATTGGCGATGCGGGGGTCCATCATTTGGACCCTTATAGTCAATGGACCCAGGTTGCTTCAGAAGTACCAGATGAAATCAATGCCCTCGCTATTGCTAACAATAGGCTTTATAGTGCTACTGAAGATCGGGGGATATTGCACATCGGGCTTGAAGAAAAATAGTAGTGCGCGGGGAGAATAATATATCTTTCCAAACATATTTGGAAAGTGCTTTTCGGGTTGGGGGACCCAACCCCTACCAAACTCTCCATATATTTTTAGGATTTATCATAAATAGCCCTGCTGATGACACACGTCCAGAACCTGAAGAGAAGGTTCAGAACAATAATACCTGTTATATAACCGGCACCCGACGAGCTCTGAACACTCACTTGGTGCCGATTCTTTTGCAGGACACAATTCGTCCCGATAATTTTAAGTGATTTTTTCCAAAACCTTCGGATTAAAAAACTCCGTAGGTTATTTTTTATTGGAGCGAAAAAATGGATAGCAACAATACATATTCCCCCAACACAGCATCAGAACCTCGTCCGTCCGCGCTAAAGACGTTGCGCCGTTTTTTCTTTGTTGCGTGGCATGTGAGTCCATTCGGAGCCATCGCGCAGGCACTTCTGACACTCGTCCACGGGTGTATCCCGATTGGTATTCTCTGGGCAAGTCGAGGGCTGGTGAACCTTATTACAGCAATCCTCGCCGAGGAAACCGAACCGAGTTTAGAGACCGCCGCGCCTTGGGTGATTGCATTGGTAGGTTTAGCACTTTTTAGGAATATAACTGGCACTTATGACGGCTACCTGCGATGGAAGATGCAGAACCGTATTAAAGTTCATCAACAGCACGCCCTGATTGAAGCCGCAACACATATCGATTTCGCCCTCTTCGATCAGCCGCAAACTTACGATCTGATACAACGGGCGCGACAGGCTCTGGACCATCGGCTCACCAATTTTCTGCGATTTCTCACAGAGATTGGACAACTCTGCGTAACGCTTGTGGGATACGGTGTTCTCCTCTGGATCGCGGATCCGCTGCTCGTGCTTGTAGTGGTGTTGCCCGCAATCCCTTCCGCGTGGTTCAAAGTTAAGACAGCCGAAAAGCAATACCTCTACAATTACCATACAACACCTGTCCGTCGTATGATGGATTACATGATCGGTTTACTCCTCGGTTCAGCATCGGGGCAGGAAGTCCGACTCTATGGACTCTTCAATCACTTTTTTGGACGCTGGCGCACGAACCATCGTCAATGGCGGAAAGAATCCCTGGCAATGATTTGGACGGAAATAAAGGCTTCCATCGGCACAACTGTCGCCGAAATTGTTGCATACGCGATAGCAATCGGCATACTCGCTATGCGTATTGTAGACGGTAATCTTACGCTTGGAGATTACGTTGTGCTGACCGGTGCAGCAGCAACCTTTCAAGGAAATATGGAGGGATTACTGGGAAACATACAAAGCATACTCATAGACTTACCCCTGCTTCGGGACTTGCATTTCTTCTTAACGCGCGCAGAAAAGACCCGGACACAGGCAGGCACCGAAACATTTCCGAAGCCCTTACAGCAAGGTATAGAAGTCCGTAATTTACGCTTCCGATACTCAGAGGCAACCGATGATGTACTACAGGACATAAACTTTCACGTGCGTCCTGGGGAAGTCGTGAGCATTGTGGGCGTTAACGGCGCGGGAAAATCGACACTCATCAAACTGCTGCTCCGTCTCTACCAACCCGATGACGGAACAATCCACTATGATGGCGTAAATGCCACGTCAATTGCACCGGAACAGATTGCCCTTAACTGTGCCGCCGTTTTCCAAGATTTTACGCGGTTCCGCCGACCTGTGCGAGAAGAACTCGTACCAGGACCGCCGGGTCTCCACATCGACGACGATACGCTCTGGCGCGTCATCAACGCCGTTGGCATCGAGGATCGTTTTCAAACCTTCACACACGGCTTAGATACATATCTGGACCCTTCACTCGGTAAAGATGGCGAAGGTGCCGAGTTATCCGGTGGTGAATGGCAAAAAGTTGCACTTGCACGGGCGTTAGCACGAAACCCTCAAGTCCTCGTTCTCGATGAACCGACCGCGGCTCTGGACCCGCAAGCCGAAGTCGAACTCTACCAACGTTTTGTCGAACTCGCGGCAGGTAGAATCACGTTTCTGATTTCACACCGTATCGGATCCGCTCGTCTCGCTGACCGTATCCTGGTATTGGATGAAGGTCGTATTGTTGAAGACGGCACACATGAGACGTTGCTTGCCCAGGATGGACGCTACGCCCAATTTTTTAAAGCACAGGCGCATTGGTACCAGTAATAGAACTTACGCAATTCCCCGGTAGGTGCGGTTAGAAAACCGCACTATAGTCAATTTAGCAATTTTTCACGGTATATTGCCGGGTAGTCTCTACAAATGCCGCCCCTACGGGGCTAAAGAATTGGGTAAACGCGTTTCTACATAGATGTCGCCCCTACGGGGCTAAAGACTAAATATTCACCTTATATTCTTTGAGTGATACCAAGCTCCTACTGCCTGATAACACTTTTTCATCGCAAGAAAAGCGACTATTTTTAAAATTGATATCTTTCGGATGGTTTCCTAATCGAACCGCAAGGAACAATTAAAAAATGCGAAACGTTATTGAAACATTGAAGACGTGGGGATCCGTAGTTAAAGAAAGCATCGTCGCCTATATCCGAACCTTTGCGATCACTTGGCAGAACGGTTCATTGGCACTTGTGGGTGTCCTGCTTCTCACGCTGTTGCTCGGTGTTGTGCCTGCCGGTCAGTTTTTTGTGACCGAACGCTTAGTCAACGCAATCACCGCCGCGATAGGGGATGCCGACTGGTGGCAACAGGTCGTTCCGTGGTTGATAGGTTTGATCGGTTTACAAGTTTTAAACATCTTTGTCGATCTGTTGCGGGAACCGTTGCGTCTTCGCGTCGGAGCAAACATTGAGGCATGGATGAACGAGAGTATCGTTCGGAAATCCAACACAATAGCGTTGACAGAATTCCAGACCCCAGAATTTCAAAATGCGCTGGCGCGAGCACGTGCAATGTCCGGTATAGAACTTGATGAGATTGTCTGGTGGATTTTCGACAGCCTTCAACAATTAATCAGTGCCGTTACCCTCGGTCTCGTCCTCTGGCGTTATCATCCGTTGCTGGCAGTGCTCCCTATGGTTACAGGTTTTGCCTCTTGGTGGAGTGACTCACGTTTTGCTGCCAGTGTTTACAATCTTGATGTAGAACAGACACCCCAACGACGAGAACGAGATGCCTTAGAAGGAATTCTGACGGACCGCGGAGCGGGCAAAGAGATTCGATTATATCAAGCGCAGGACCTATGGATAACGCGCTGGCGAAAACTATGGATGGCGTTAATAGATGAACAACAGGTAATTGAACGACGCAAATTCTTTGCCCACCTTGCAATCGATATCGCACGCGGGTTATTATACGCCTGTTCGCTCATTTTCTTACTGCTGGAAATCTTCCGCGGTGGATTGACTGTCGGCACCTATATCGCCGCTGCCGCTGCCCTCGTTCAATTGGATGGTATCTGGAACGAGGTCACCAGTCATTTTCAGTGGATAGGAAATGAGATGCGCCGTTTGTCGGGAGACCTGTACCCATTTTTAGATCGCTACTCAGACACAATCCGAGCAAAAACAGGAGGCGAATCCCTTTCAGAATCTCACATCAATTCATTCCAGACCACTGAAGAACCTCTATATCTTCGGATAGACAATGTTTCATTCTTCTATCCAAATACGCAGGTACCCGTGTTAAATCATATAAACGTGACATTGAAAAAAGGGGAGAGCGTCGCGCTGGTAGGCCCCAATGGTGCCGGGAAAACTACACTGGCACGAGTGCTGTTAGGACTCTACCGTCCACAGACAGGCACAATTTACGTAGAAGATGTTCCATTAAACGAAGAGAATTGTCAAGAGTGGTTGGCACATTGCAGTGCCGTTTTTCAAGACTTCACCAGCTACCATCTCACCGCCCGCGAAAATATTATCTTTGGAGATTTAGAACATCCCGAACGTATGGAAACAGCGTCTATCGCCGGTGGTGCCGCTTCGGTCGTTGACGGACTCACCGCGGGTTATGAGACGATTCTGGGTCCCACCTTTGGAGGGCGCGACCTCTCTGGTGGCGAGTGGCAACGTCTTGCAACAGCACGGAGTTTTATGCGAGAATCGCCATGGTTGGTTGTTCTTGATGAACCGACCGCGGCATTGGATCCGTTGGCTGAACAAGCGGTTTATGAACGATTCATTGAACGGAGCAAAGGGCGGACATCGGTGCTCATTTCACACCGCCTCTCCTCTGTACGCTCCTGCGATCGGATTCTTGTCATTGATAACGGGACAATTGTTGAGGATGGAGACCACGAGACGCTACTGGCAAGAGACGGACTTTATGCCCAGTTTTTCAGAGCACAAGCGCAATGGTACATTTGAGGCTATTTTTTACTTAACGCGAGTTCGATAAAAGATTTATCAGTTACCCAGTTTCTACTATCCTTTTTCACTTGAAGTATCTCTAACAGATAAGATTACCAATTTTTTCATTAAGATTCTGATTTTTTATATTACCATCTCATAAATACTTCACTGTGGGACCAAGTCTCAACTTTGATTTAGGAATGACTGCTCCCGCAAGCTAAAGCATGGGGTTTCTTTGCTTGGCAATCCTGTTTCAGTTGCTGGGTACGCTCTTACGGACTATACGCCGTTCCAAGTTTTTCAACTTGTGACACGAGACAACACTCGCGGTGCCAGCCAATGCACGACTACGGAATACCTCTGTTACCCCATAAGGTATACCGATACTTTGATAAGACGTTGCTAAAACTTTCTGGTGGGGTAGAGTTACGTGACTATACCCGACTTGTACCAGATATGCAACTCATCACAAACGACGGGGGATCATAACCCCGAAACTCATAGGTGCGAATGTGGTATTTGTTGGACTTCACCAACCTCAACGCTACCCGAACAACTGGGCGGATAGGACACCCACAGAGAAGTGGGTGGTTGTTCTCCTATCCCGTTGATGTTAAAAGTATACCACATTTTCTGGTGCCTGTCAAGTTACAATTTCGCAGAACATACCGAGTCGCTTACATCCCCTACCTGAAGGCCTTACTGTTACCCATAAGTATAGAGGGTGAGGTAAGATGCGTTGAGTTTTTCTTGTATGGGGGGGTCCCGTGTGTTATGTTTAAAAAGTCTTCTGAGTTTGGTCGTAAAAAGTATCGATTTCTTACAGAGGAGCTAAGAATGTCTTCACATCCACAAGCGTCGGTCGTGTCTTGGAGTCGTCAGGAGTTTTCAGGTCTTGATTTGGGAGATACCCGTCTCAATGACAGACTCGTCAGTATTGCGGATGCCCTTTGTGAGCAACCGATGTCGTCGATTAGCGCAGCTTGTGGCGATTGGTCGGCAGTCAAAGCAGCGTATCGTTTCTTTGACAATGAGAAAGTTTCTGCGCAACAAGTTCTCGATCCGCACTTTCAACAGACGATTGAACGCATGCGGGGTCATCAACGGGTCTTTGCGATCCAAGATACCACCTATCTTGATTATACCGATCATCCCGCAACGCAGGGATTAGGTCCAATCGGAAACGGATCTCACAGTTGCCAAGGGGTAGTGAAACACACAACCTTTGTCATCAGTGCTTCGGGACTACCCCTTGGGAGTCTGACGGATAAGGTGTGGGTTCGGGATACCTCTGATAAGGGCGATTATAAAACCAAACCCCTTGAAGCCAAAGAAAGCTACAAATGGGTTGAATCCCTTTTACAGACGCAGACCCGCACCCCAGAAGGCGTTGAAGTGATCACTATCTGTGACCGTGAAGCAGATATTTATGAGTTTTTCGTTGAAGCCAAAGAACATCCTTTCGTGATACGCGCCGCCCAAAACCGCCGGAGTGAAGATATCTACGGGACGCTGCGGGATTTAGTCAATCATGCGCCCCTGGCCGGTGAGTTGACGCTTGATGTTCCCGCACGCCCGCAACGCCCAGGGCGTCAGGCACATCTACAAGTGCGTTTCGCCCAGACGACGCTCCGTCTGCCGCATCGCTGCCAACAACGCCCCGAGACGAAAAACTTGCCACGTGTGCCGGTCTCTGTCGTGTCGGTCAGAGAACCCAACCCGCCTGATGACATAACACCTCTGAACTGGTTACTGTTGACCAACGTAGAAGTTTCCAACTTCTCTGAAGCACTCCAGCGCATCGAATGGTATACCCAGCGCTGGCACATTGAAGTCTATTTCAAAGTCCTGAAATCCGGCACCAAGGTCGAGCACGCCCGATTGCAAACCAAAGACCGTCTCCTGCGGTATATCGCTTTACTAAGTGTCATTGCGTGGCGACTCTACTGGATAACACGCCTCAACCGGTCCCTCCCGGAGGCAGATTGCACGCAAGGGGTGACCGAAAATGAGTGGAAAGCGCTTTACGCCCTGACTCACAAGACCCGCACTTTCCCAAAGAAAACACCCACCGTTGCCCAAGTCGTGCTTTGGATCGCCAAACTCGGTGGGTTCTTGGGACGCAAGTCTGATGGCCCCCCGGGTGCCACGGTTTTATGGCGAGGGTGGCAACGCTTGACGGATATTTCCAACACCTTTGCTCTCTTTGACGATTCTTCAGAAAACCATACGTCTTAGACACAGCAACACACCACAGAAATATTTGTGGGTAACAGTAAGACCTGAAGGCAGGGGCTTTAGCGAGGGATTGGTAAATTACAATCTCCTTTTGCATTTCCTCTGACTCAGTCTCCACACAACTTCTTTATGAGATAAATTGTATTAAGGAGAAAAAAATGCACAAGAAATGGGTTATTTACGGGAGTATCCCACTCTTTTTATACACGGTTCTGTTCCTTTTTGGGTGTGCGATACCCTCTTATATGGGGGGCACTAAGAAGATTCGCCTTGCGTTAAAAGGTCCAGAACAGATTCCGGTCCAAGCATCCATCACGCCGATTGCGTTTGCTACTGGCGACTTCCATCTTAAATGGAAATCCCTCGCAAACTTGAGGGAGGTAGAACAACAAAGAGATCATCCAAAGTCAGTATTTAAGGGGTTCCTTCCTAAAAAAGCCGTTTCCGTCGGTAATACATGGAAAATTGATCGTGAAGCTGCACTTCAGTTGCTCAAGCAACTTGCTGAGAAGCCGCAATTTGAAATGCACATCAGTCCTGGCACTATGAAAATCCAGATCGGTAGCAAAACTTTCAGGCGAGGCGGGGACACAGATGGGTTATGGGCACTGCTTCGAGCATACAACAATGCTTACGCCGAAATTGTGTTCCGTATTCATGCTGAGTTTGTCTTGGAAGATGGCTTTTTTACACCCTCACAATTTGCGGGGCGTCTCATACTTGACAGACACGCGCGAGAATTGGCTTACTTTGAGATGTATGTGCCAGAAAGTACATTGAACTTCGATGTTAATAGAAAACATCCCGATGGGTATACCCGTACTGCTAATGGGGTCTGTCACATTGAAATGACCGCTGGGGAAGATGGCACGAAGGAGATCACTTTCCTAGAAGAAATCTCCATGAAACAGGCAGACCTCCTACTCGCAAGACAGTTCTACAAAGCACAAGAAATCGAATGGGTGCCTTTAGATAAGGCAGTTGAAAAAGCAAGATTGCTGGACCGTCCCATCCATGTTGTCTCGGCAGATGGCACTTTCATGGACGAATCATGCTGAGGCAGTGGAAAAACCCTGAGGGCAGTTGTCCTCTCTGATAAGAAAACAATTAAGTATCTGAACGCCAATTTTGTGAATGTCTGGGTTTTAAACCGTGATCTCAGACTGCATCGTGATGCTAAAGGTGTTGAGGGTATTTCACCATTGGAACGGACGATTATTAGTGGATGGAACAAGGGATCACCTGTAGATTGTCAAGTGATTTCAAAAGACTTAAAACTGCTTATGAGTCTACCTCTTAACGATTTTATGCGAAAATCTGCTTCCTCACTTTATTCTAAAGGTGGAAGCCTCTATCGGACCGCTTTGGAGGTTCATCAGGAAAAATAAACCGAGAATAGATAATTCCTATCAGCGTTTACATAAGATAGCAGTGAACTGAATAAACCCCATTCCGTTGATGAACCCACCAACAAAGAAACCTCAACTGTACTCTTTATCGAACTAACGTTATTTTAAGCTCAACATGCCTTGCAAGGTAAAATCGAGAAATGAAACTGTACGAAGGGTTTTCAACAGGACTCTCTGCTATGCTGCAGGAAAAAATGCGCTCGGCGTTGACGATGTTGGGTATCATCATCGGCATTGCTGCTGTGCTGGCAATGCTCGCTGTCGGGGACGGCGCGAAGGCTATCGTCACGCAGGAGTTTGAAAAATTTGGCGCTCATTTCACTGTCCGGCGGAATCCGTGGATCTGGCGCGGCGATCGTGTGTTTCCAAATCGTAGTAGCGAGCAGTTGAAGTATGAAGACGTCTTAGCGATTGAAGCCGAGTGCCCGTCTGTTGAATCTGCGATACCGATTGTTTCTTCTCCTGTGCTTGCGCAAGCAGAAGCCGGGGCAACAAAATGGACGGAATGTGAGGGGGTCAATTCATACTTTCCAACGGGGATGGATTGGAAGATTCAACACGGACGTTTTTTTTCTGAAGATGAGTTCAATAACCGTAGGAAAGTCTGTGTGCTCGGTTTAGAAGTCACAACGGAACTCTTTGGAGATCAGAATCCGATCGGCAAAGAGATCAAACTTTCACTTCAAGGCGGAAGCCCTGACCGTTTTCGTATCTTAGGCGTAATGGGGGAACGCGGCACAAGTCTCCAATATGGATTTAGTTGGGACGACATCGTTTATATACCTTTGACGACCGCGCAAGATAGATTTAAAGGGACACACTATATCAATTATCTCAACGTTAGAGCGGTAGACTCGAATTCCATTGAAAAAGCTGCTGAGGAAATCAGGTCCGTCTTAAGAAAACGCCATCGGAACCAAGACGATTTTTTCGATATTAGTTTCGCAACCGCTGCTGTCAAAGAACTCGATAAAATCAGTCGCATTCTTACGGTCATGCTCAGCAGTATCGCAGGCTTCTCACTGTTTGTCGGGAGTGTCGGAATTATGAATATGATGCTGGTTTCTGTCAACCAACGCACACGGGAAATCGGACTTCGCCGCGCCATCGGTGCGAAACGCAGAGATATCTTCCTGCAGTTTTTGATTGAAGCGGTTGTGATGTGCAGTGTCGGCGGCTTGTTAGGAATTGTCCTTGGCATCGGTACAGGCTATCTTTGTTCATATATTGCCGTCAAAGTCGTTCAGGTAATTCCACACTGGCCCGTCGTCATCTCTCTGCACTGGATGACAGTCTCCGTCAGCATCTCCGCTGGCATCGGTATTCTGTTTGGACTCTATCCTGCGATCCGCGCCTCATACATCTCCCCAATTGAGGCACTGAGAACAGAATGATACCCTTCTCTATTCCGATTTAAGATTCTTCGCTAAGATTTCAATCAATCCTGCCAAGTCCGGAAATTCGTCACGCGCCTCAGGGGGAAGATCCGCGAGATGCGTGTCCCCAACAAACCGATACATGTCCGCTGCACCCGTCAAGATGTTCGGTGTCAACCCGACATGCGCAAAGGTTGCTGAAATCTCTTCCATCTCACCGATCCAGCGTCTCGCTTTCGGTGGCATACTCGGCAACCCTTTTTCCATCCTTTCAAAAAGTGCAGATTGACTCAATTGAAACTCCGCAGTGAGTGCGTCTGAAACCCCTAACATGGATGCCGCTGTGAGCAGTTCGGTACAGAGCGCGGTCAACCCTTTTGTCAGAGAGGCGTAGCACATCTTAATCGCCGAAGCGAGTCCTATCTCCTCACCGAGCGCCCTCACATCTAATCCATAATCGTTGAGTTCTGAAAACAGGTCAAGGTCGGGTCCCGATGCGTAGAAGCGCGTTGCTCCTGGTGTGCGTGGTGGTGGACCGATGATGGAGGCATCAACGAACGTTCCACCCGCAGAGGTGATGATCTCACCCAATTTACGAACCGTCTGTGGTGCGATGGCGTTGCAATCGGTGTATGTTAACGTCGTGTCCACCTGCTGTAGCGTTTCTGCGACTATAGAGGCGGCGGACATCGCCTGTGCGGGTACCATGATTGAGAGGATCAGATCGGCTTCGGTGACGAATTGCGGATACGTTGATACATCCACAATGCCTGCTTTCTCAGCGAGTTCTCGAGTACGTTGGCTCCTTCCCTCCAGACAAGTAATGACGCGCAAACCGTTTTGACGGAGAACATTCCCGACGGTGTGTCCCATATCACCGGGACTTAAGATTCCAACAGTATTCGGCATAGGTTGCCTCCTTTTCAAATCTAAATACCGACAGTGTTGAGTGCCTTGAATACTAATACTGCACCGAGCAGAACAACGACAGCGGCACTGATAATCGGTAGGCGTTGGAGCCAGATACCTTCGCCTGTGAAGCGTTCAAACAACGGTTTCGCCATCACCATCAGAATACCGATAGCAACCAGAACAGCGGCAAGCCCCAATGAGAAAGCACATAGAATAATTAGACCCCAGACAAGTTTGTTGAGATTAATCGCGAACAGAAGCCCAACGAGCGCATCAACACAAGGGACAATGCCACCGGAGATACCGAGCGATAGCAATCCCCAAAAACCTGTCCGTTCCGGCGGGGCATGACTATGCACCCGTCCCCCATGACTGTGTGTAAGTCCCTGGTCGGGGTCATGGTCGTGATCATGTGAATGACCGTGATCGTGATTATGATCATGGTCGTGGTCGGGGTCATGGTCATGTGAATGGTCGTGGTCATGCGGGTGGTGATGCCCGTCTCCATGTCCATGGCTGTGGCTGTGTGCACCACCAGTATAGTACTGTTTCATATTTTTCGTGAACAGCCACGCGCCTATACCCACAATTAAAACACCAGAGAATAGACTTAACCACGGAACGATATCCTCCGGTGCGAACCCTTGTGCTACCAGCATCACGATGCCAAGTGCTATGACACTGAAGGTGTGCGTAAAGGTGACAACAAGCCCAAGAAAAACTGCGTCAATTACCCTGCCTTTGGAACCGACGAGATAAGCGGCGACTATGGCTTTCCCGTGTCCGGGTGTCAATGCGTGCAAGCCGCCGAGTACGAATGAGATGACGAGCGCAGCGATTATAAACTGGAGCGTCAGCGGTTGGGTCATAAACTCTTTTATCCGATCGCCTGAATGTTCATGCCCTTCGTCAGCAAAAGCCGACGCACACACCATAACACCGATAACAATGAGACTGATCTGCAATACACGTTTACACATCGCACTGCCAAAACATAGATGTTGAACCATTTTTTAATTATTCCTTGCGGATAAGTAACAGCAAATTGAAATTTGACCCGTATTAGGTTCGAGTCAGCACGCCCGTTGGTTGCGTTTCAGTTAACCAATTAAACCCTTGCGAATTTCTGGAAACGTCTATCAGCGATGACTTCACTGACATAGATGTTCCCATTTGAATCGATCCAAATGCCGTGTGGGGAATCACTGAATTGTCCGGGAGCATCTCCCTTCTCGCCCCACCGTCCGATGACGTCACCCTCAAGCGTCATGATGCTGATGCGCTGCCCACCTTCAGCGATGTGAATGATGTTATCACTATCAATGAAAAGATCATTCGGGGAACGGAGATCTGTCCACTCCGTCAGGTATTCACCGTTGTTGTTAAAAATCTGACAGCGGAGGTTCCCACGATCGAGAATATAAACGCGGTCATTATGGTCCACGGTAACATCGTGTGGAAGGTTAAATTCACCAGGTCCGGTGCCAGGTGCGCCCCATGAAACGATAACCTCACCATCGGCAGTCATTCGGTGCACCCGCGACTGTCCATAGCCATCAGAGACGTACATCTCCCAGATGTCGAGAGAACAGCACGCGTCGGTTCATTAAAAGGTCCGCCTGGTGGTCCCGGCTGGTCGACAGTGCCGAAGGTCTCTAACAATTCCCCACCCAGCGAGAATTTCCGCACGGTATGATCAACGGTGTCTGTGGTATAGATTTCATCGTCGGGACTTATCCAGATACCGTGTGGTTTCTGAAAGATGTCCTTACCCCATTCCGTTACGAAGGTGCCATCTGCCTCGAAAACGAGCATCGCAGGTTGTGGACTCCGATTAAAAACGTAGACTCTGTCATTTGAGTCGCATGCTACGCCGGAAACGAGTCCGAGTTGCGGAATCATCCCCCACCCTTCGACGACTTCATACTGATAATCACCTGTTCCAAAAGATGCCATGTTAATACCTCCTATGCGTAATTGACCTTTGAGTGCTTAGCGACAATAGATTTCAGAATCTGAACGATACGTTCCGCTTAGAGAACACCATTGTGGACAGGACCGAATTCAATGTTGAGTGTCGGTTTTTCGGTCGCTTGAATATGTCCTTGCTCTGCAAGAACCAACAACGGATAGATAGCACGTGCCCATAGGGTGGCCTCGTTCATGAGTACTAGGTGGCGTCCATGCAAGAGAGATTTGAGATGGTTAAGTAACATGATTTCTTCGGGAGCCAGAACACATGTCATTTCATCCCATTTGTCAGATACATCTGGCTGCTCGTCCAGAGTTACAAGTGCATTGAGTGTTTCTTCGGTGAGTTGTAATAAAGGGTATGTTTGCACCGCTGAAAATCTCCTTTGGACATGTTCCACAAGACACTTCATTTACCTCACAAGCATTTTGAGCACACCTCACAAGGACTTCAAACCTGATAATATCTAATTTGGGGATATTTTGCAACCCTTTTAAAAGATCCCATTTATAGACAGCACAGCGCGGGTCAGATCTCCTTCCTGGAAACCGGTGGTGTAGAGCACATTCGTTTCGTCAACATAGGTATACCGATTCTCACCGAAGAAATGTGTGATCTCAAAATTCAGGCGGAACGTTCGACTCAAGTCGTAGTGTATCCCTGCCCCCCAGTCAGAGAGGTTGGCGTTGAAGTCGAAGAATCGGAAGTTGAAACTGTCAAGGGCATCGTTGATGAAATCGACGCGGATGAGGCTATAGTAGGCAAAGACACGCGCTTCCCGATAATTATAGAGACTATGATCGCGAACCCATGTAAAATCAAGTTGGATACGATCGTCCCAAGAGTTTTCAGTCGCCCGATCATCTTGATTGAACCGTCCGCGGAAGTCCTCAAAATCCCTTGCCCGATAATAACTCGTATCGGTCATTCGCACGTACGTGAGTCGATTCGACACCGCGATGCGGTACGCCTCACTGAGATCGTAAGAGAAGGTCAAATTTGCGTGCGCGGTATCTTGAATAATTTGTTCGTCAAAATCGGATTTGGTATAGAGATCTGCGTCCAAATCATCTTGATTGTCGATTTCAACGTCGTGTAGATTGCGTGTATAACGGAGTTTAAGCTCCGTTTGGAACATTGAGGAGATCAATGACGTGGTTGGTGCGTATTTCCTAAATTGCTGTTCTGCTGGATCCAGATAGTAAAGGTTCCCACGTCTGTCAATACCTTTGAGTTGGAGTGCCAGATCGGTCTCAACTTCTCGTTGAAAAGGGATCAGTAACTTCTGTGTATAAGCACCATCGGTCGTAAATCGTTGGATCCGGCGCAGTCGATAGCGAAACAGCCTTGTATAACCGTCGTAGCGTCGGGTCGGATCGTCGAGTCGTTTCGGGAGCGTGGAGGCGAAGTCCTTTAAGTATTTCGCTGTATCGGCGATCAGAAGCGTGCCATCTGCCAATGTCGTTATCCGAAAAGGTGCGATAAATTCCCCAGCGGCATCGCCATACTTACCAAAGGCACGCTCGAACTTCCCATCGGCATTGTATTTCAGGACCCGATGCCCCTTTTCATCAACGACATAGAGATTCCCATCTTTATCCGCCGCCATATCCGCGGGCTGTGCGATGTATCCCACCCCGGGTTGGTCAAGGAAATAGCGGGCAACCGTTTTGCCGTTCGCATCCAATTTGACGATAAGCTTATTCGGCACACCATTGTCGCAAACATAGAGATTATTCTGGACATCGGTTGTTAGTAGAAATTTCCGTTTCGTGTCGCCCTGTGGAATAATTAGGGCATAATTACCATCCGCATCTAAGCCTGGGGCGGCGGCTTCAAGACGTTTTATCCGCTGGCTCAAATCTTGGATCGGGTAACTTGCGATAAATATACCGCTCGCATCAAACTTATGGATACACGGACCGTAGTTGAATATCTTGGGATTCTGATCCTCTTGCAGGTCTGCGTCTTCGGAGGTCCCGCGATCCCGATCATCGTGATGGCGTGCCTCCGCTGAAATCTCCACGAACATCCAATCCATTACATAGATACTGCTATCCGTCCCAATAGCGATAGCTGTAGGGTTAATGAACCGGAACTCGCTCTCTGCTTGCATCCGGATGTCAAATACAAAAACTCCCATCTCATTGAACTTCTGTATCCGGAAGTTATCTGTATCCGTTACGTAAATGGCACCGTCAGGACCGAACGCCATGAACACGGTTTTTGCGAATTGTGCTTCACCCGCTCCTTTCTCACCGAACGCATTCACAAATTTGAATTCCTGCGCGGCGTCTATAGACATCGGCATCAGGAATAACAAACAAAACATTAAGTATTTTAAGTTAAACATTTGAACTTTATAGGATTAACATGAATTTGATAAGGATCAGTTTCTTGTAGGTTGGGTAGAACGGAAACTTTGAAAGTAGATGTTAATGAGCCATATTCCTCTGCCTTGGTAGTGAACTGGACCAGGAGTATGCTGAGTGAAACCCAACGGATTATCGCACCTGTAGCACTTGAATTGTTGGGTTTCGCTATGTATATCTTTACGGATCGGTTATTGACACTGGGAATTCTCTGTATACTTAAAAGTTTCTTGGTGTTTTACCGCTCTACCCAACCTACAGGGTCATTTAGTTTTAAGAAAATCTTGGGTTTCATGCCTCTTTTCGCCACTCCGGTGCGGTTGTGAAACCGCACCTACCAGGCCTGGGGTCAAAAATTAATCAGAAATAGGATATGTTAAGATTCAGGAACATGCGGATGTTTTTTTCGGATATTGTCCAAGACCCCATTGATAAATTTAGGGGAGTCCGGGGTGCTGTAGGATTTAGCGATCTCAACAGCCTCGTTGATCGAGGTTGCCGCGTCGATATCGTCAAGATAGAGAATTTCGTAAGTTGCACATCGCAGAATAGAGAGATCGACGACAGGCATCCGGTGGAGTTTCCAATTTTTGGATGTATCTTGGAGTATTGTATCAATCGCCTCCAGATGTGAAGTCGTGCCTTCAACGAGTTCCAAAGCGAAGGGTCGGAGTTCTGCCGATGTGTCTTGGCTCTGCCAAAACCGTTCCATAACGCTTGGCACTGGCGCGGCGGTGAGTTGAATCTGATATAGTATTTGCATCGCAACGATGCGAGATCGCCTACGGAGAGACATAGTTTTAATTTACCTTGCGGAGATTTTTAATTATACCTTAGTATTATACACAGTTTCGGACGGTATGTCAAACAAAACGCCAGAGGCATTTATGGTAAAGCTTAGAATTAATTAGACACGCCAAAGAGGCGAGGATACAATCCTCGCCTACCGGGTCAAGGAAAATGTCTATTTATTTTTTGGGTTTACCATAGTTCTCTTGCTGTGCGATCTCTGAATCCATAACCTTAGAGATTACCTGAAACGCGCTGCTTTCACTGTCGCACACTTGTGAGTCCCTAACCGAGAAGCGGATTAAAAAACAACTTAAACGTCCCACGGGTTTGTGCACGGAACTGCGGTCGAAATCCGAAAAGGATGACACGTCCGGCACCATATTGCGCCGAGACCATAGCCGCTTGTGCCGCGAGATGGTCCTCACCGATAAGCCAACCGCTTTTCAAGATAGCCTTTTCTGGATACTGAACAACAAGCTCATATCTTTCACTGAAGCGTGAGTGTTGAATCTCGAATGCCGGACTATCCCAGAACAGGACGAGCGTTTCATCAGGCATACCGTATCCAAGCGGGTGATTTGTGTCAACAGACGCTTTCAATGTCGAGCCGGGACAAAAGAACGACTTCGATGACTTTCCTTTAAGGGTATTGCTGACTTGCAAATCCAATGTCTCAATTGCGAACTCACACGCCTCGTTAAGGGCAAGTAGCGTTCCTCCTTCTTCGACGAACTGCTTAATCGCTTTAACCCCTTCCTTACCGATACCGCTTCGGTACGCTGGCGGAACGTTGAATTCCTTGGATTCATCTTCGTCGGTTTCATCCGTTTCCGCTTTGCCAACAATCCCGTTGGTGGTGTCATCGGGGAGTATGAAAACGTCAAGTCGCTGTCTTAAGTCGCCGCCCGTGATGTCATCGTCTTTCAACGTCTGATAGGAGAATCCGAACTGTTCAAGGACCAATCGCGTCCACCCTTCATCCATATTGCCCCCGTGGTATCGCTGGTACATACCGATGCGCAATTGTTGGACATCATGACAGGGGACCAAGAGTTCCTGTTCTAAGGCATAGAACGTGACCCCGGAATTGCGCGTCAATTCGTCAAGAGTCTCTCTCGATTCAGCAAGAACTACAAACGCTCCCGGTGGAAATTGCGTATCTCCAACTTCGATGGCTTCATCAACCCGGATGACTCGGCTGTCTCGCGCCAGTAACTCGTTGACCAGCCTGAAGCTTTCGTTGAGTCGCCCATCGAAGATATAGCCAAATTCCGATTCGCCAACCAACCGTCCCGTGGGCTGCTCGGGTGCTGTAAGTAGATCGAAAATAGCAGTATCGCATATCAAAGCATCGACAGGTTCGACATTCACACCCATAAACTCCGCTATTGTGTCCGTCGCCGTATCATACGGTCGATTTGGCACACCGTCCGGCGTGCGTGTCCAAGCATCATCAGGGAAAAAGGTCTGTCCGAGCAGGGTTTTGATGATCGCCATTTTCGGCTGATTGAGGAAAATGGCGTACGTACCCGCCGGATAGGTTACATCATTGGTGGTGAAGGTTTGCGTTGCTTTCTGGATGTCAATCCCTTGGGCGATCAGTTTATTGATCAGATCCACGACGGTCAAGGTATCATGCTGTATCGGACGGATGAGATACGCCTTTGGCGTCCCCGTAGCCCCACGCGCCGTCTGACGTTTCGCTTTCAGATATGCGTTCGATAGGATGGTATCCTTGTGCCGCGCCGCTAAATCGAGCAAGCCCCAGGCGGCAATCTTCTGTTGCTCGACGATGTCGCGTAATCGCCACCAACCGCCGAGCCACGGATGCGGAAAATTGGTCTGCGGTTTATAATGCGGAAATGCCCTGAGTCGTCCACCTTGGGCTTTCAATTGCGCCTTGTGGATATACAAGGGTGTCGCCATCTGGGTGTGTGCAGATTCTGTCAAGATGCTAGCGATGTTGTGATAGTTCCCGATCCAGTGGAATCCGAGGTGACTCCACGCTGGAAATTGTGCGGCATTCAGGACGCCTGTCTTCCCTGCCTCTTCCAGTCTGTATGCCATGTGCGCCCCGTACCAGCTCATCTCCCGCCAGACGATCGGATCGGCATGCGGGTGAATGGGTTCACAATACGGAGCAATGTATAGGCGTGCCCCGTAACTCCCCATCTCGTGGTGGTCTTGGAACACTTGCGGGTGCCACTCCTGAAACAGAATCCGTGCGACGTATTGCGATTCCACGAGATTCAACATAAAGGCGTCCCGGTTGTTGTCGTGCCCGGCATATTTATGATACAGCCACGGAAGATTACAGCCTTCGTATTCGGTATCGAGATATTCGTTGTACCAATCTGTTGTCATCATCAGTCCGTCGGGGTTCAGGCAGGGAAACATCAGGAAAATCACGTTATCAAGAATGCGCTGGGTTTCCGCATCCGTTTTGGTTATCAAATCGTAGGTAAGTTCTGATGCCATCTGCGTGCTCCCGATCTCTGTGGCGTGAATACCCATTGACTGACAGAGTACGACCTTTCCCTCGCCGATCAGGGACTTCGCGGCGTCCTCCGAGAGTTCCCGGGGGTCGCTTATTTGGGCGTTGACCGTTTGCAGGCGCGCTAAATTCGCCAGATTTTGTGGCGATGAGATGATGGATAGCAGAAACGGGTTCCCCTCTGTAGAGGGACCCATATCAATGACCCGCAGGCAGTCGCTCTCCTGCTCTAACAGGCGCAAATACGCAACGATCTTGTCCCAAGGGGCGATCTTACGGTCAGAGCCGAGTTGGAATCCAAAGAATGCTTCGGGGGACGTCACTTGATTGTTCATCAGGTTTCCTCTTTCAATAATTGGTGCTTGAGAATGTCGGTGTTCAGATTTTATCACGATTCCTTGAAAAATTGAATAGAAATTCCTAAGAGTTTCTACATAGATGTCGTCCCGTTAGGGAACCGAATACATGGAGCAAACAGGCCTGTTGCCTATAGATAACAACGTGGGTTATAATACCCAACTTGCTATTTACAAAATTTTAGAGGGGCAAACACCGTTTTTCGTGAAAGCGGTTCATGATCCATAGAGATTCACAGCACCCAATTTCAGTTTGCGCCACAATAAGCGTGTCCAAATTGATAACGGGCAGGGAAACCCAGCCCCTACGAGTTCGACCCCTGGTAGAGAAGTAACAGATTGTTTTTTAATATTGCTTAATGAGGATTAACAAATAAATTGGGTAATCTTGAACGATATGACGTGCGATGAATCGCACGACTACGAACCAACTTGAGCAAAAATGTCTCCTTAAATTTCGGATTTTACTGTAATATGTCAAAAAAGCGTCTACAATCCTTGAAATGCTTGACAATTCTGTGAAAAACTTTTAGAATTCAGCGTATTAGCCTTCAGCAAAAGGAAGAAACTTGTGACTTTACACAAAAAGGACTATGGGACTGTCGCTGGACCACATCCCCGCACTGCCCAAGCAGGGTATGAAATGCTCCTTGCCGGTGGAAACGCCGTTGATGCCGCTGTTGCCGCTGCCTTTGCGGAAGGGGTTGTGGAACCCTCTCATAACGGTATCGCGGGGTACGGCGGTTGTGTGCTTATCTATCGTAAGCAGACGGAAGATGTCATCGCGATAGACTACAACACTGCGGCACCGGCTGCCGCCTCCGAGGATATGTTTACGATCGAAGACGCACCCGATGCAGTCGCCGGGTACCGAGTGCCGGGACGCGTAAACGTTCACGGACCGTTGGCTATTGGGGTGCCAGGGGTCGTCGCTGGCTTGTGCTTGGCTTTGGAGGAGTTCGGAAGTCTGCCACTCGCTGATGTTCTCCGACCCGCCATCAATTCCGCGCGCTACGGCTATGCTCCGAACAGCGCGAACTGTGGTGGAATCGCAGGAAATGCGGAACGATGGAAACAGGACTTCCCTGAAACAGCACGCGTTTTCCTCAAAAATGGTAGACCGCCGAAGAAAGGGGAAACACTCACAAATCCCGAACTTGCCCGAACTTTGGAGGCAGTCGCTGAAGGCGGACGTTCCGCATTCTATGAAGGTGCGATCGCCGAAACCATTGCAAACCACATTCAGGAATTGGGCGGATGCCTCACCGTGGACGATCTCAAAAACTACCGCCCCTTCATCACAGAACCCTACGAAATTCAGTATCGAGGCTACTCGGTCTATACGGCACCGCTCGGCGCAGGTGGACTCACCACGCTACAGATGCTCCGGTTGGCAGAGGAATTTGACGTGGCGGCGATGTCCGTCTCTGAGAGGTTCCACCTGTTCGCTGAAGCCATGAAAGTCTGCTGGCCCGAAAGACTCCGTCGATTCGGTGACCCAACTTTCGTTGATATAGATATCGAAACGGAACTCTCCGATAGTTTCACGGCTACACTCAGCGAAAAACTGAAGACTGGGCTTAAATCGCCGCAACCGGGGGAGGTCGTCTACTATGAACCGATGAACTGTACGAGTCACATCTCTACTGCGGACGCACACGGGAATATGGTATCCCTTACACAAACACACGGCGGTGGATTCGGTTCAATGGTGACAGTGCCGGGAACAGGACTCCTCTTCGGGCACGGTGTCGGACGTTTCGATCCGCGACCGGGGATTGCGAATTCAGTAGGACCGGGCAAACGTCCACTTCACAACATGGCACCGTGTCTCGCCACGCGGGACGGCAAACCCTTTGCTACTTACGGTATCCCCGGCGGCAGAACTATCCCGAACAACCAGTTTAACATCAGCGTGAGTCTTATAGATTTACAAGTCTCAATGCAACAGGCACTGGACGCACCACGGTTCCACTCCGATGGCGCCGAACCGATCCAAGTCGAACCTCGCGCTGGTGAAGATGTGCTCACAGCGTTAAGAGAACTCGGACATGAAGTTACCCCAAGTGCGGGTATCGGAGGTCCAGGACACGGCGTGCGTGTCTCGGAAGATGGAACGCACCACGACGGTGGCACGGATCCGCGTGGCGAAGGCAAAGTAATGTCGAAATAAGAGGAGAATCTGGCAATGGCTTTCCGTAACGACGCACTCGCTGGACGACATATCGTTATTTCCGGCGGGTGCGGAGCGATCGGACTCGGAATCGTCAAAAAATTGATGGCGCACGGCGCAAACGTAACGGTGAACGACATCCTGTCGGATCAGCGGGCAACAGACCGGCTCAGTCAGAACGGCATTGACCCATCGAAAATAAACTATGTTAAGGCAGACCTGACGGATACCGATGAAACCGATATGCTGGTAAACAGTGCTCGTGAACGGCTCGGACCTATCGACGTCGCGCTGTGTCATATCGGTATGGTGATTCCGAAACCGTTGTTGGACTACAATGCAGAAGAGTGGGATGAGACCATGGCGGTCAATGTGCGGACAGCGTTCTTGTTGGGCAGTGCCGCATCCCGTTCAATGCTTGAAGATGGCATTAAAGGACACCTCATTTTTACGACATCTTGGGTCGCCGATGTGCCGTGGCCCGAGATCGGACCGTATAACGCAAGCAAGGCAGCAATGAAGCAACTCATGCGTTCTTTTGCGCGGGAACTCGCTGACAAAGGGATTCGTGCAAATGCAGTCGCCCCCGGGATCGTCAGTGTTGGGCTTGCGAAACAACAGTGGGATACGGATCCAACGTATCGTGCTCGGGCACAGAAAGCAATTCCGCTTGGCGTTATGCAACCGCTGGATTCGGTGGCAGACGCCTTTCTGTTTTTGTGCAGCACCGCGGCAGATTATATGACGGGAACAGTGCTACTCGTAGACGGCGGATGTAGCCTGTATCCAATGGATGATGTCTAATCCGCCAAGGATCAACATACAAGTTTTCGCATGGTTCGTAAGCAGTTTCCGGAGCCAGACGGTTCTCATCCATTTTGGACCAGAGCCGAGGATCGAAATCTTCCAGAAGAAGAGCAGTCAGCAATCAGAGTCACCCATTATCAGTTATCAGTCGTCTGTTAAAAGAGGCGTTGTTAAACGAAAACCTCTTAACTAAGTGTTTGCCATTGAAAGGGTTTTTTGAATGAAGATTAATAAAATATTTCGGTAATTCCATAACCATACCGGGTGTCCCTTCCCAGTAACGGGCGGGAACCCTGGTTACAAACCGCACCTACCGAACTTGGGGAAAATAAATATTACCGAATTAAATACTTAAACTTCATAAAAAAATCCGTGATGATGTCTATTTCACATCTCGTGCTTCGTAAAAGGCACGACAAGACGGAGAAATTATGTCACAATTTGTAAAAGCCGCGACAACCGACCAGATTCAACCCGGTAAATGTATTGGTGTGAAAGTCGAAGGTGTTTTCATCGGCATCTACAACGTGAAAGGCGAGTATTACGCCATGAACAACATCTGCCCACACCTCGGCGGCGTTTTGAGTTACGGCTTTTTAGACAACAACTGTGTTACGTGTCCACTGCACATGTGGGAATTTGATGTGACGACAGGTGAGTGTGTGTGGCCCGGCGAAGAGAAACTCCCCACCTATCCTGTCAAAGTAGAGGGTGAAGATATCCTCGTGAATGTGGAAACGCCCGTCCAAGCGAGTTAGCATCTGTTTCGGTAGAACGGCGCGGTCCTCCGATCGCGCCCGTTGAAATGAAGGAGAAAAACACTATGGCATATCTGCTCACCGGTGGCATGGGGTGCATCGGTACTTACGTCATCCGCGACCTATTGACCGCCGGTGAAAAGGTAGTTGTATACGATTTTGCTTACGACCTGACGATTCCCAAAATGGTCCTCACGGATGAACAGATTGAAGGGTTCACCTTCGTGCAGGGCGACATCACCGACCTACCACACGTTTTACGTACCATCCAAGAACATGAGATTGATCGGGTTATCCATCTCGCCTCGTGGCAGGTGCCGGCGTGCAACGCGAATCCACCGGAGGCACTCAAGGTGGTTTGCGAAGGCACAATCAATATATTGGAAGCGGCGCGTATTTTCAATCTCAAACGTGTCGTATGGGCAAGCAGTGTTGCGGTCTTCGGCGCGCCAGAGGATTACAACCACGAACAGATTCTCAACGATGCGCCGCACTATCCGAAGTTCATTTATGGGGCATGCAAATCCCTCAACGAAAGATACGCGATGCACTACTTCGATGCGTACGGCGTGGATTCGATTGGGCTGCGGTTTACCGCTGTCTATGGCGTCGGCAGAACCCGCGGCATGAGTTCATTTACGACGCAAATGATTGAAGCCGTGGCGTTAGGGAAATCGCATGTCTGTCCGTTTAGCGATGATGCGGTGGATTGGCAGTACGTGGAGGACGTCTCCCGTTCGATTGTTGTCGCTTGTACCTGTCCGACAACACAGACACGCGTCTTCAATGTGAAAGGCGGCATCCGACCTGTCAAAGACGGCGTGGCGTATCTCAAGACGTTGGTGCCAGATGCAGAGATTACGCTGGAGCCGGGGGTATTTGGAATATCGTGGGACTACGACGCAACACCGATCGCTGAGGAGATGGGATTTACGCCTGACTACACGATGGAACAAGGGATCCTGAAAACGTTCAATCGTTTCCGAGAACGCGCAGGGTTGGCGCAGATATAGTTGCTTGGGACAGAAAGCACTCCATCTATTAGAGAATGAAAGAACGATGATGTTGTTCGATTCTCATCCTAATAGTACTTCTTCATCTGTGCCCAAGTGGCAGCCAACTTCCCGCGGGCATCCACAGACAGGACCTGCTCCCACGGGATATTTTTTCCTTTTGAATCGGCTTGATGTATATCATCAAAGTTCGGATGTCCCCATCCGCCGCTATTGTTATCAACAACAACAATTTGGGCGGTCTTACCTTGGAACTCAGAGACATCCCACTCTACCCGCGCCATCGTTTCGGTAGCCTTCCCCGTTGCTGTCAGCACGACTTTGCCTTTGATTTCGAGGTTAACACAACATGGAGCGGGATCATCCTTCCACGGGTGATTGCCACCGCCGATGAGGAAATTCATTGTTTTTCCGATAATCGTGAATTCAATCGATGTCAGGGTGCCTTGGGGTCCATCGCCCTGGGTGGCACCCGGATTCTGTCCGAGTTTCTTCCCTTTATCCGGACCTTGGTACTTTTCATATAACCCTAACCACCAATCCCCTTGATGTTCAGAGGGCTGACCGCGGTTTCGGGCTGTTGGATTATCTCCCCAGGTAGGCTGGAAATCGAATGCCTCTCCATCTGTCTCCCAATCCGTGAGGTCACCGGTCTCAAAATCGTTGTTAAACGCTCGTGCCGAGGCGATGTTAACGGGTAGAACCAAGAGTATTAGGAGGACGAAGGGCATCATCGGCGAGAAATACATTTTTTTCATGAGATGCGTCTCCTTCTGTTTGTGAACAGGTATGGACTTCAGGTTATCCAGGCAGGCACTTGTGAACACACGTTTGAAAGTCGAACAACATCATCGCTTTTCATTATACACTATTGTGAAAATAATGTCAAGAAAAATTGTGAATTTCGGCATGTGTAGAATATTATCGCTATAATGATAGGTCGACAAACTGCCTTGCGAAAATCAAGCTGATGACGCAGACAATCGCTGTCAAGGTTCGCTTTTCGCTTTTGATGGCGCGTGTCCAAGAAAAATCGTGAGGAGAGGGTTCGGGGTAGGAACGGAATCGGGGAATAAAGCGGGGCACCCAGTCTCGGTATGCCTGATAAACTGGACCACAGGATTCCATCAGATACGACTCTTCTACGGCAATAATCGGTAGGTATTGAAAGAAATAGCCAACAATTAGCACCGCTACGAGCCAATAGACATTCGCAACAAAACAGACGCCAAGACTGAGTAGGAAATTACCGAGATAGAGTGGATTACGGACGTAAGAATAGGGGCCTGTTGTGACGAGATCCCGCGCGGTACCGAGCGTTCTTGCACGGGTGGACGCTCCTGCATATCCTACCGCCCATATCCTGAGTAATTCGCCTGTCGCTATGAACAACACACCAATGACTACGGTGTACCAGAAAGGCTCAGCGAAATAGAGGAGCGCGAAGATAAAAGGGATGGGTGTGAAACTGCGGATTTTGAAGAAGAAGTTGCCAATTTTTGGGGAGACCATGTTTCTGCCGTGTCGTAGGGGCGAGGTTACCTCGCCCCTACGTTTCATTTGGGTGTACGCCAGATCATGATACCTCCAACAACAGCGTAGAGGATGTTCGCTCCCCAACACGCGAGAAACGGGTGAAGCTTGCCGCTTTCACTCAGTCCCTCAAGCGTTGCAAAGGAGAGTGCCCAATAGATAAAAGAGAGGAAGAAAGCGATAACCAAACCAGCAAAGAAACCCGCCCTACCAAAACGGATAGCGATAGGGGCACCCAGCATAATAACAACGACAGCTGCGAACGGATACGCCGTCTTGTGATACAATTTTACCTGCTCTTTACGCGAAATCTGTCCGGCTTCCTGTTTATAGGAGATCTGTTGACGGAGTTCTTCGATTGTCATCGCCCTGGGATCCTTTTCACTCCCGATGAAACGGGCAGGATCTTCGTGCCGCTCTATCGTATGTGTATCGAAAGCTTCATAGCTAACCTCTATCCCCCCGTCAAAGTGGCGAATGTATCCATCCGTTAATTGCCACTCAGTAGGTGTCCACTCCGCTGACTTTGCGAACGTCACACGAGTGAGTTTCCCCTCTGTATCATATTGATAAATGGTGAGTTGTTGGATTTTGCGAGCGTCCAAAGCGATCCGCTGTGAGTAAAAGATACGATCGCCCTTGCCTTTGAAGACGACGTTCCTGCCGCGACGCGGTCTCTCCTTATTTTGTAAGAGATGTGCTTCATGAAAAGCAGGTGCCGCGACCCGGTTATAAAAAAGTGCGAAGAGTCCACAGATAACGAGCGTTACAATTAGAACAGGAATGAGGAGCCGATAGACACTTAGACCGCCCGCCTTCATAGCAGTGAACTCATTGCTTTGGACCATCCTACCGAGCACAAAAAAGATCGCCACAAATGCCGCAACGGGTACGACCTCCATAATCCGACGTGGTGCTTGGAAGAGAACAATTTTAACGGCGGTCATATAAGCGACCCCATCATCAAACTTCTTCATGTCCTTATCCAACAGACGCACGATAATAATCAGAGCGATAAAGAACAAAAGCCCGACAAAAAAGGCTTTGAGATATTCGCGAAGCAGGTACCGATCTAAAATATTCAAGGCTTATGTCCTGATTTTCTAACTTACCTTGCGGAATAACAACATGGAACTGGCAACTGACTGCTGACAGTCTCCCTCGTAGTCTGTCAATATTGCGTTTGAGGGCGGGTCTTCGGATGCCATGAAGAATGCCCGAAGATGTCGGGTTTCGCTGACGCTCTACCCGACCTACTGATCATAAAGTCAAAGTTGAAGCAATACTTGGCTATGATTCGACTTTCCTATTGACGACAAGGGGCAATGTGTCGCGGGTACGCCAAGTTCGCAGCGTTCCTTCACCTATCATACGGATACTCAGGAAAACGCCGAACGCACCGATAGCAATATTGGGCAGCCACATGGCAAGGGCAGGAGATATCATACCGTTCAAACCTGCGCTTTGGCCGATCTGAAGCAGTAAGTAGTAAACTAAAATCACAGCTAAGCCGAGACCAAAGCCAATCATTTTCCCGCTCTGTTTTACCATCAACCCAAGCGGCACGCCCATCAACCCGAACGCCAAACACGCGAAAGGGATAGAAAACTTTTTGTGATACTCGACTTCCGCAAAACGGAGTCTACTCCGGGTATAATCAGGATTTTGGCTGGTTTGTACGGAGGCTGCCAACGTATTGATGAATGCCTTGAGTTGGACAATACTCATTGACCGTGGTGTCTGGTTCCGAAACGCGCCGCGCTCCAGATCCTCGGTCATCTGCAGTGCCAGTTGTTGCTGCTGGAACTGTGTTACACGATATGCCTCTGAATCATCGGTTGTCGGTTCGTAAGTGAGCCCATCGTAAAGCGTAAGCATGGCTCTACCGCCTTCAAAACCGAGGGTGCCTTCTCGGGCGTGGCTGAACCGCGGACGCCCAGTCCAGATACCGTCCCAGATTTTGACATCCTGCATGCGCCCACTCTTGGCATCCGTGGATTCGTACATCCATAATTTGCCTTCTTTCTCCAATTCTTTCATGACAGTGGCTTCTTCCAAAACGAACGTTGGATTGTGTCTTTGGATATCGCGTTTGAGCGTGGCGTAAGCAAGATTCGCCTTCGGCAGCGCGTAGTCCATCAATCCGAGATCGACAACGCTGAGTACCACTGCAATGCCTAAAAGTGGTAGCATGAGATGATGGAAAGGGACACCGTGTGCTTTCATCGCGATGATCTCATTATCGGTAGAGAGTCTACCGAGAGAAAGTAAAATCGCGACCAAAGCCGCCATCGGAAGAGATAACACCACCGTCGCTGGCATCACATAGAAGAGCAATTCGACAAGGTAAACCGGACTTATCCCCTTTTGCACAAACAACTTCGTCAACCGAAAAAGGTCATCGAAGATGAGGATAAAGGTAAAACAGATAAGTGCTATGATGAATGGTGGAAAAAATTCTTTAAGTATATACCGCGCTAATATTCTCATTTTTTAATTATTCGCGAGACGTTAAAATAAGGTGGTCTGTTTATGCCTCACTTTTCTTTATATACGCCTGCGCCGTTGTTGCAGGTTGCCGTCTTAAGACAATTGTTCGTAACCGCAGCTTCCCTTAAGCGAATCATAGAACTAATACAGTTCTTTTCTATTTGTTGATTTGTGCCCGAAAAACCTTCATAATTTTTTATACTCAGCTTTGGACAATTTTTAGTGGACCACACATGTCGCCCCGCTGGGGCTTACTCCTTGGGGGGACCCCGTTTCTACATAGATGTCGCCCCGCTGGGGCTGAAGACCAAATAGGCACCTCACGTTTTCTGGGAGATACAAGGGATCCCACTGTCTGATAATGCTTTTTCATCGAAAGAAACACGACTCTTTTTCTGAAATTGACACCTATGGGCGTTTAGAAACCGCACCTATCGGGGAAGGGGTTCCATCAGCGTCGCAGCGAATCCTGTTTTTAATTTGAATTTTTGCTGTGAGTGATGTTATCATACCAACATGGAACTCACGCTTGAAGCAATTCAACTTACACCTGATGACTTGGCAGATGTAGCCGCGCGTCGTACTTCTGCCCAAGAAATCTACTCTCCAACAGCCCCAAGACGACCGATCGCACAATTCGGTTGGCGCGATAGATGGTGGTTAAACCACACAGCCACCCAGCAAGTTGTCATCAATTACTGGTTCTTCGAGTCACACGACGAAGCACGCACAGTCGCTGATGAAGGCAGATTTCGGCTTTCCGCGCAGACCGTGCCGAAATTAGGTGGACGTGATTCTATCTATCAACCTCCATCAAATAACAAACATGGTCTGGGTGATATAGTGTGGCAGGCTGGATCGAACTTTCTGTTCGTACAACAAACTGTCGTCGTGCTGGTCGCTGAAATAGGAGGGCAGGTTCCCGAGGAAACGACCCTCCATATCGCCAAAAAAATTTCCAAGAAAATTCAGAGCGCACTGCTGTCTCTCTAACTATGGGAATCTGGGCGCTGTTCCCTGTGCAAGCCTCTATAGGCTTGCAGGACAATGTTTCACAACGGTTTTCGGTTAATTCTCACCCGCCTGGGAATCGGTTGCATAATTGCCTTTGCTGTATCGCCCCCCAAACGGTAACCGGGTAAACGTAGATATCCCCTAATAGTCTTGATACCACGTTGCGGATTGCTTAGCAACTTGAACGTTTTCCACACCCCCAAATTGGCGATGCTTGAACCACGGTAACGCGTTTTCTGCGGCAGCGTTTGCGTTCTTAAAGTTCGTTGTTGCCTCGTTTTCCAAGAACCGCTCAACTGCCCCAGCATCAGGATAGTATTGGACAGCATCTTTCCAGATGGCTCTTCCGCAGAGGAAACCACTTGCTCCGGCACCAGTTGCGAGGTCAACATTTTCGATGAATTCCTCAATATCCACACCGGCGCTCAAAATCACCCACGGCAGCGTCGAGGTTTCGTCTAATTTCTGGCAGATTTCCTTCACTTCAGCGAGTCCATACGCCGAATCCCCTGCGTAAAAACTGGCATCTTGATAATCTGCTGTGTATTTCAGATCGGCAGGAAATTCTAACTTCAGAATGTCAACTTTGTAGCTTGGCTCGGTGAACTCCTCGACACTCCGAATCACGAGGTCGGGTTTCTGTTTCGCGAAGGCGACACTCTTTGTGGTGCCTTCAAGCGCATAACTGACCAATTCCAACAAAAACGGCAAATCCTGCTTTTCGCATTCGTCTCCGACATGACGCACAAAGGCTTGCTGGTGTTCAAGGGTTTCCGCGGAGGCGTCAGGATGGTAATAGGCGAGGAGTTTAATGGCATCTGCCCCGGCGCGCTGTGCCTTGGCGATACTCCAGTTTGCGATCGGATTGGAGAGACGTTCGTTTTCACCGACCCCTTCGCTGACATAACCGGATTCTTCATAAGCTAACAGCAATGCGACATCCCGTGGAATCTCGGTAATAGAGTAGGGATGCCCGTAAATTGGGTCGGTCAGAACGGCTGTTGCATTCCGGGAAAGGATTCGGGTAATCAAAGTTTTCAATGCTGCGACATCTTCGTATAGGACATCATCGTTGTCCTTGTCGAGTGCATCTGCGAGTGCTTGTACCATGGAACCCCGCTGGTCGATCGCCATCATTTTGAAGCGACCATTCGCATCGGCAAGTTTCATGATACCCCGCAATTTACCAGATGAAATATCGTTCATTTACTTCTACTCCTTTTTCATTAGTATTCACGTTCAACGAAAAAACGGATTAAAGAGAAAAACAGTTGCTTCGCTCGTCCATCAGGGAGATGGGCAAAATTGTTTTTAAACCGTCCAGCGGCTTCCTGTAAGAGTGCCTGAGATCGTTGTTGGGCATAGGTAATCGATTTATATTTTTGCATTAAGCGGAGTACGCTTTCGACCTCTGCCTCGGTTTTCTCATCACGGGGACGTGCCATGATATCGATCACCTGCTGGGCTTCAGCCGAACTGCAATTACTGATAAGATGAATAAGAACGAGGGTCCGCTTACCTTCACTAATATCGCCAGCAATCTCTTTTCCATACCTACCGACATCGCCGATCAGGTTAAGGACATCGTCCTGAATTTGGAAGGCGATACCGATTTCTTTGCCGAGTTCTACGAGTCCATCTATTTCTGTTTCACTTGCGCCCCCGATGATAGCCCCAACGCGACACGGTGTGATACAAGTATACCATGCGGTTTTCTGCACACACATCGTTAAGTAGTCATCTTCATCGAGATCCCAGCGGTTATCGCGAACCCAACTCAATTCAATGTGCTGTCCTTCAACGACTTGGTTGCTGAGCTGTATGAATTCAGATAAAATGCGGAAAGCGAGTTGATGTCCAAGAATCTCAGTGTTTCGGTGAAGCATCTCCCACATCTTGCAATGGAGGGCATCCCCAACGTTGATAGCCATTGGAATTCCGTGCTTTTGATGGAGGCAAGGTTCACCTCTGCGGAGCTCGGAGCCGTCTTCAATATCGTCGTGTATCAGGAGCCAATTCTGGAGGAGTTCAAGTGAGGCGGCAGTGTTAACGGCGCGTTGTGTATCTCCACCGAATGCCTCACACATGAGCATACAGAGCGCGGGACGTAACCCCTTCGCGGCGCGGCGCGGGTAGTCTAACATCATCTGGTACAACTGATGGACATCCGGGTGCTTGTGGGTAGTCGGGAGAAAATCAAAAATACAGGCATCGACCTTACTTTTGACATCGCTGAGGTATGTTGTGACAAGATGCTTTGTTGGTGAGGATTCTTGTCCAGTTTTCTGCATTAGTTTCCTTATGTTTTACGCCGTCTTTTTATTTCACTCAGTCCTCCCATAATTTTGTCGGATCCCTGAGCACGAACATCACGCTTCATCAAGCGTCGACTCGTAGGTTTTGTTTAAAAATTATAACATATTGCGGGGCGAAAATCAAATTTTTGTTGGACAGGGAGGGTAGGATATTTGTCCACTGTCTGAATCAGGATTTACAGGATTAGAGGATTTACAAGATGACAAACGATATTTTCACAGTTTTCATAGCAAAGCGAAAAATCAATTAATTCGGCATGCGAAGACAGCGCGATTGCACAAAAAAGTATAGAGAAAAAAAACGAGTGTTTTCATGATGTGTTGCCTTCGCGTATAGTTAATCATATTTGCGCTTGGATGTCAATCTCATTTGTTTCCTGGTTTTCTCCTTGGCACCGAGTTCAAGAGACTACAATTCGTCTAAATCGAGTGCGATGAATCGGTATCCAAGGGGTTTTATGCGATCAACCAGCGTTTCTCGCAATTGGAGGGCACGCGTAAATTGTGCTTCCGAGACCTGTATCCGCAAAACTGGCGTATGGTCAAAAAGCAAAACGTCTTCAAGCTCAAATTCGCTCAGGATCTGCTTGATCTCTACCAATGTTACGGGATTTTCGGCTTGCACCGTATCAGGATTTCTTTCCATTTTAGGACTGTCGCCTCCAGTCACTCCCTGCCATGAATCCACCATCAACGAACACCATTTGTCCCGTAACAAAGTCAGAGGCGTTAGAGGCGAAGAAGATTGTCAAACCTGCCAAGTCTTCAGGTTCACCCCACCGCTCGGCGGGTGTCCGATTGAGGATCCATCGGTTTCGGTTGTCTTCTCGTGCGGGGGCAGTCATCTCGGTTCGGATGAAGCCGGGAGCGATGCCGTTGACCTGAATATTGTGTTCCGCCCATTCTACGGCGAGAAGTTTTGTCAATTGGAGGAGTCCCCCCTTCGCCGCCGTATAGGCGACACTCGTCGGCAACCCGATTGCTGAGGTGAGCGACAACGTATTGATGACCTTCCCCGATTTTTGTCGCTGCATGACCTTGCCGCAAGCCTTTGCGAGAAAAAATGCACCTTTTAGATTAACATCCGTAACGAAATCCCAATCCGCCTCGGTAAATTCCAAGGCAGGGTTGCGTATATTGACACCGGCGTTGTTAACGAGGACATCGAGCCTCCCCAAAGTTTCCACGGTCTGCGCGACGAGTGCGTCAATTTCTGTTAGATTGCTGACATCCGCCTGAATAGGGAGGACGTTTCTACCAGTTTCACCGGCAATCCGTTCAGCGACGGGAGTTAACGTTTCTATCTCCCGACCCACAACGACGAGATCTGAACCCGCGCCTGCGAGTCCTTCTGCCATTGCAAGCCCAATACCGCGACTCGCCCCTGTGACGAGACTTACCTTGCCATCCAATCGAAAGTGTTCAACGATCCCCGTAGCAGATTTTTGATTCATAATTACTCCAATTCCAAACTTTAATTATCGGTCAGCCCATCCTGTTCCGCGAATTCAAACAGTTGCCCGCCGTCAATAGCCTTTATTTTTCCACCATGTTCCTCAGTAAGGGAGATAAGCAGTTCTGCACCACGTGAACGTTTCAAATCAATCTCAAGTGCTACCACATAGATAGCAGCGTTGTTACGGTTATGTTCACGCACAATATCAAGAATCTTCTGTGTATTTGTTTCAATATGTACACCAGACCCCTCATCTACCTGGGGTAAGCCGTCTGTTATTAAAACAACAACAGTGGGTTCAAAGGTCAAGGCGACTTTAATGGCAGAGAGAATGTTAGTGTCCACATTGCCTTGAATACTTCTCGGTGTGAACCTGTCAAGATACTTCAAGACTCGTTTTATGTTCGCTGGGTTCGCCGGCAGCATTTCCTCACTCATAGGTTTCGCTGTGTTGGAAAACGCGACAATGTTCAACTTGTCATTGTTTCCTAACATCATTACAGAATCTTTGAGAGCGTTTATTGCGAGTGGCAATTTTTTCATTCCGGCTGCCTGCATGCTTGCGGTTATGTCAAGACAGTAGACGACGTCTTTGGGTCCCCCGAATTCATCAAGAAAATCAATGAGACCGAGTCGATCCGCGGCACCATCCTTTCCGCCGCCCCCGAGCAGTCCACCGTCGGAGCCCTCTTGTCCATCTCCACGGAATCTGCCCATACCGTCGCCGCGTGCTCGGACCCGACCGGTAACGAGACCGCGTCCATCGGTCCGTCCGGGTTGTGCGATAAGTCTACTGAGATTTGACGCTTCCGCATCCCGGAGTTGTGCGTCCGTCATAACATCTGGAATAATTTCACTCACAGGTGCTTTGTTGACCTCCACATCTTTGAGAACAACCCGCGGGCTGAGTTTCATGACCTCATCTATCTTATTCCGAGCGGCTTCAATCTTTTTCTGCTCTGCATTTCTGGCAAGTTCCTCGTTGGGATCATACATTTTCTTAGTGAGTGGCGGTTTCGGTTTCGGTTTCCGTTTTGTGGGGGCATCGGCATCGTTAAGCAAGTCAACAGCGAGGGCATCCGCTTGTTCTTGGGTGAGTTGATTCATTGGAAGAAATAGGTAGGTAATCGCGAAAATCATGTGTAGAATAAGCGATAATAAGATGACAGAGCGCGTGCGGTTTTTACGGCGCCGTGCATCAATGCCCCAGTTCAGTAAATGATTTAACATAATGAAGTTCTCCGCGTTTCATTTCTCTTTATATTACAGGACTTACGCAAATTGCTGATTTTCAAAAGCTTGGATCCACGTTTTGCCTTCAGGTGTCAGTTCATAATAGGTGTGATTTCGGTGTTTAATCCATTTCCCCTTGACAATATTTTTTCGATAGTGGATGATACGTCCTTCAACCCGTTTCAAACCCCCTAAGTCTCTCAATTTACGATGTCGCTGGTGCATCTCCTCCAGCGGGATTCTTAAGGCTTCCGCGACAACAATAGAGTAGTCCATTCCGAATTCTTGGTGATGTTTCAGTATGAAGTAATCAGTCTCATCAAGCTCCGCAAATTCAGGGGGGAGTGCAATTGAATCCGTCGGAGCCTCGGTTGCTCGAATCTCATTCCAAGTTACTTGTAGTAATCGTTCAGTTCGTAAATCTTGTACCGTGCTACATGTGGCATCATGAACAGCAATAGTGCCATCCTCTTTAAAATAGCCAGTAATTGCGTTACCCTCTTGTGGCGTGCAACACTTGGCGATTTTATATGTTAATTCAATTCCCATCTTTCTGTACCATTACAACGCCATATATTAACATAAGTTGACATCTTTTTATGGATATAACTATAGGGTGCGGGGTAGGCACAAGACCTACCCCTACAAGAGACCCTTTAGATGCGGGGTAGACACAAGACCCAGAAACACCCAAGCCCCACAAGGAGTCCTTGAGGGTTATATGAATGCCTTATTCCGGCTTCAATGCCCGATGTCCGATGTCATTTCGTGTGTGTGCATTCTCAAAATGAATCGCCGAAACACCTTTATATGCCTGTTGAATCGCATCGTGCAACCCACCAGCCACAGCCGTGACCCCCAACACTCTACCGCCATCCGTGACAATGTTTTCACCATCCTGCTTTGTGCCTGCGTGAAAGACGCTGATCCCTTCAATCGCATCGGCATCTTCAAGCCCTGTGATAACGATCCCTGTCTCGTAGGGATCTGGATACCCACCCGAAGCCATAACGACACACGCCGCGGCTTCGTCATGCCATTGCACGTCAGCGTGCTGTTGTTCAAGTGTTCCGTCAATACATGCGATTAGCAAAGGCACCAAATCACTCTTGAGACGAGGTAAGAGGACCTGTGTTTCCGGATCGCCAAAGCGACAGTTGAACTCCAGCACTTTCGGACCGGCATCCGTAATCATCAATCCAACATACAGTACACCCTTGAACGGACTTCCAATATCCGCCATACCGTTGATAGTAGGGTAAACGACGCTCTCCATGACATAGTCGTGCAATTCTGGTGTAATCACTGGCGCGGGAGAGTAGGCTCCCATGCCTCCGGTATTCTTGCCAGTGTCACCATCGTGGGACATCTTGTGATCCTGAGAGCTCACAAAAGGGAGACAGTAGGTGCCATCGGTAAGGACTGTAAAGGAGGCTTCTTCGCCGATGAGTTCTTCTTCAATTAGGACGCTATCGCCTGCCTCGCCAAATGCCCTCTCCACCAAAATCGTTGTAACAGCCTGCGATGCCTCTTTGAAGGTGCGTCCGGGGATAACCCCCTTTCCTGCAGCGAGTCCATTTGCTTTGACGAAAACAGGTGCATTGTGATCTTCGATATAAGCCATCGCTTTTTCGGGATCCGTAAACGTCTGGTGTTCGGCTGTCGGGATTCCGTTTTTTACCATCAATTGCTTGGCGAAATCCTTACTCGCTTCAAGGCGTGCTGCCTGCTTATTGGGTCCAAATGCCCTCAGACCGCGTTCACTGAACGCATCAACAATCCCTTCAGCTAAGGGTACTTCGGGTCCGATAACAGTTAATGCAATGTCTTGGGACTCTGCCCAATCCGCCAAGTCGGTGAACCGATCTGGCATCGGGATAGATTCTGAGATTTGCGCGATGCCTGCATTCCCAGGCGCGCAATAGATTTTTTCGACGAGTGGGCTTTGTGCGAGTTTCCAGACGAGCGTGTGTTCGCGCCCACCTTGCCCCACAACCAGAATTTTCATATTACATATCCTTTTTGACTGTATTATACCAGAATGTGTTCGGGAAATCAAGGATGTTATTATTTGGCAAGGATTTGACAATTTGACAAAGTCCCCGCGACTTGCTATACTTATCGCAATATGATCTCAGGATTATGGGAACTGTGTCGCAGCGCAATCTGTAATGGTAGGAGGAAGCATTCTATGCGCTATCTACGAGGCATTATTACATGGATTGATTCATTGGAATCCGGTAGACAATTTCGGAGTTGGGCTGCAATTCTCCTCAAAATTCTTGCGGTGATTATCTCTGTAGGTATCAGCGTGTGGGGTATTATAATTTGCGTTGACACAATAGGTGCGAACAACGATTTAGGATTGACTTTACGGATTCTTGCCATCATCGGTTCAATCTTGGAAGTTTGCATCGTCATCATTGTTGCTACAGTTCTCGCCGTGCTATTCTGGAACAGATCCAATAAAATCAGAACACTTGATAATGACCCGAATTTCATTTTAATATCTATTGCGGTTATCATAATCCAACTGGCTGGTGAAATAAGTTTCTTCGGACTCGTTGGAGCCGGTGTTCAATCGCTTGTGGCTTCAATCTTCGGATCCGGGTTTCCGAAACTATTCACTTTTTTGGTGCACGACCGCGGGTTACTGGGCACTGTCCCGCCAGATCTTGGAGAAACCCCGAACCTTATCCCAGGTGTAATTTTGTGTGCGATCTCTGTTCTCTCTGGGGCAGCACTATTAATTGCTGCCTATTTCATAGCAGAAGAGGTTAATGTCCTTGCAAATATAGCAGAGAGCCTCAATAATATAGAAACGAAGTTGCTGGGTGAGGAAGATATATCAGATTCCTGATATACGCCCACAAAAACATGGGACATTGGTAATAGATTGATAACGGAGGAATTGATAATGGCTGAACAACACCACGAACTCGCTCACGTTTTTGCTGAGGCTTCGCAAGGCGTTAACGATGCCCGCGGTGGCACACCACGCGACCTCAACACCCCCTATACTTTTCCAGGATATACCAAAGCGGAATGGACAGAAAAAGCGGCGGCATTACGTCAGCAGATTCGTGTCGCTAACGGCTTAATCCCAACGCACGAATCTACACCACTAAATGCCGAGATCTTCGGGAAAATCGAGCGGGAAGATTATAGCGTCGAAAAGGTCTATTTTGAACCCTTTCCTGGCTTCTTCACGACCGGAAATCTGTACCGACCTCTTGGGAAATCCGGTCCGTTCCCAGGGATTGTAAGTCCGCACGGACACTGGAGCCGTGGTAGGCTTGAGAGTATCGAGCGCGGTTCAATCCCCGGTCGTTGTATCAATTTCGCCAAACAGGGTTACGTCATTTTTGCATACGATATGCTCGGTTACAATGACAGCGGTAAACAGATAGAACACGGCTATGGCGGCGCACACGAAGGACTGTGGGGACTCTCTGCGATGGGACTACAACTCCAGAACAGTATCCGGTCCATCGACTTTTTAGAGAGCCTACCAGATGTAGATAATGAACGCATTGGGTGTACAGGCGCATCAGGTGGTGGCACACAGACCTTTATATTGACGGCGGTTGATGAACGCATTAAGGTCTCAGCACCTGTGAATATGATTTCAGCGACGATGCAAGGCGGATGCATCTGTGAAAACGCTCCGAATCTCCGTTTAGATGTAAGCAACATTGAAATCGGTGCGCTGATGGCACCCCGTCCGCTCTTACTCGTGTCTGCGACAGGTGACTGGACTGTGAAAACACCCACGGTCGAATATCCCGCCATCCGAAGTATTTATGCACACTTTGATGCTGAAGATAAAGTGCATCAGGTTCAGGTGGACGCAGAGCATAATTATAATAAGGAAAGTCGCGAGGCGGTCTACCCATGGTTTGCGAAATGGTTTCTGGGAGCGGAAGACGCTTCAGCGTTTAAAGAGGTTGCGTTTGAAGTTGAGCCAGATGAGGCATTACTGGTTTTTTCGGAACGCGAGATGCCTGCACATGCCCTGAAACAGGATGAGTTTCTACCGGCTTGGGTGAACCGTTCTCAGCAAGCGATCGACACATTAAAGCCAACAAACGTATCAGAACTCCAGACATTTCGCGAAGAAATGGGGAGTGGGTTACAACACGCACTCGGGTTACACATCCCGAGCGGCACGGATGTAACACTTACTGAACCAGACGGCGCATTTCCGACAACGTATCATCCCAATTTATCCGCGAAACATCTTGTCATCGGTAGAAAGGGTATAGGGGACACCATCCCGGCACTGCTATTTAGTCCAGAACCCCAAGTAGGACACGATCCGGTAACGCTTATTGTGCATCCAGAGGGTAAGGAAAAGTTAATCAATTCGGAGACAGGCGAACCGTCTTCGCTCATCACCGACTTACTCAGTGCTGACCAGAAAGTTCTAATCATCGACGTGTTCGGTACGGGTGAGCATAGTGAGTATGAGAGGTCAGAAGATACTAACTACTTTACCACTTATAACCGAACAACAGCGGCGTTACGCGTGCAAGATATTGTAACGGCACTCCACTGCTTCACAAACCGAGGCGATGTCTCAGAGGTGAACCTGATTGGGATAGGTGAAGCAGGATTGTGGAGCTTGCTGGCGGCAGGATTTACGGATGTCAAAAATGTTGTTGTGGATGCGGCACAATACGCCATCGACAGCGACGCGGCTTTCTTGGAAACTTTACCGATACCGAGCCTCCGGCGAGTCGGTGATCTCCGAACCGCTGGAACACTCATCGCCCCGCGACCACTGATTATCCATAACACCGGTGATGTGTTTGATACAGGATGGATTGCTGAGGTCTACGGAAACATCGGGGCAGATCAAGATTTACTTGTTGAAAAAGGCAGGTTATCCGATGAAGAGATAATCACACAGGTAGTTGGGTAGTATACAAAATGTTTATTTATTTTTGTAGTAAAACCCACAATTAAGTGAGCACTTCGAAATCGGTGCGGTTGGAATGCAGATCGCATGAATCAACGGTATGAATGCCGTGTAGCATTCACCGGGGTGAGTACACCGCAAAACCGCACCTACCGGGGGTGGAAAGTGCCCATTTATTTTTCGGATCCACTATAGAATTCACTATATACCATAAAATTGGGCGGACACTACGGTCCGCCCTTAATTTGTACGCGTGGTTTGTAACCACACAGAATCACAAATCAGATGCCTCTATGAGAGGTTGTATCCACGTTCGTTGTGCTGCGATAGGTCAAGTCCCATCCGTTCTTCATCCTCCTCAACGCGTAAGCCCACCGTGGCATCAACAATTTTGAGGATAATAAACGAAAGCACACCACTCCAAACGACGGTAACAATGACGCTGAGTAACTGCGCCCATACCTGCGTTCCGATTGTCATCCCTTCAGCTAATCCAACACCCCCTAAGCCCTCGGCGACAAAAACGCCAGTCAACAAGGCACCGACAATTCCACCGATACCGTGAACACCGAAAGCATCTAGGGAATCATCATAACCGAGTTGTGACTTTAAGCTGGTTGCGCCCCAGAAACAGACAACGCCAGAGACGATGCCGATAATCAGCGCGCCAATGGGTCCTACAGAACCTGAGGCAGGGGTAATCGCGACCAATCCAGCGACTGCGCCTGTTACAATACCTAAAGCACTGGGTTTGCCGTGTTTTGCCCATTCAACGAACATCCAAGCGATAGCGGCGGTAGCCGTTGAAATCTGGGTAACGAGCATTGCCATGCCAGCGGCACCATCAGCAGCCACAGCACTACCGGCATTGAAGCCAAACCAGCCCACCCAGAGCATCGACGCCCCAACGACGGTGAGTGTCAAACTGTGTGGCGGCATCGGTGTTGTTTGATAACCGATCCGTTTGCCGACTAAGATAGCAGCGACCAACGCCGCGATACCTGCGTTAATATGCACAACGGTTCCACCTGCGAAGTCAAGTGCCCCGATAATATCGCCAAATAACGAACCGTCCCCTGACCATGCCATGTGGCAGAGCGGGGCGTACACAATTATCGACCACAGAACAGAGAAAATTAACATCGCCGAGAACTTCATCCGCTCTGCGAATGCCCCAGCGATGAGTGCGGGTGTGATAATCGCGAATGTCAACTGGAAGGTAATAAAAACCGTCTCAGGGATAGTCCCAGAAAGGGTGTCCACGCCGATACCGCGTAGGAACATGGTACCAAGTCCACCGACAAACGAGGTCAGTGTGATTGTTCCCGCCTCCATACCGGTGGTGTTAAAAGCAAGGCTGTAGCCACAGACAACCCACACAATAGTAATCAATCCTGTCAATGCGAAACACTGCATAAGGACAGAGAGTACATTTTGGACGCGCACGAGCCCACCGTAGAAGAGTGCAAGCCCGGGAATCGTCATAAAGAGCACAAGTGCAGTTGAAGTCAGCATCCAAGCGGTGTCGCCTGAATCAGGAGCAGTTGCCTCTTGTGCCATCGCTAAACTCGGCACGCCACACATCAATAAAATAACAATTAGCGTTCCAATTCGTGTATAACCAGATCGCTCCTTTGCAGATTGTGATGCACATCGTTGTTGCATCTGTATCCTCCATGTTAATAGTTGTCGGCAGTCGGCAGTCGGCAGTCAGTTAAGAAGAGGTTCTGTTAAACCGGGTTTCTCTTTAAGTGCTGATTTCCGATACCAATAGCCGTTCAGCAGATATTGCTTGTTCTGTTATTCCGTAAGGGTAGACCGCTTCGTCTACCTCTTCACAATTTTTGTAGGGACAGGTACTTGTGTCCTACTAACCTTTTCTAACCGTTTCCTGAAAGCGAGTCTAATTCCAGAAGATATTGATTCAGCATTTTAGCAGAATATCACAATAGTATCAAGAGTTAATTTCGACTGAAGATATTTCAGTTAAAAAGGAGCAAGTGGCAGTAAGAAAAAAAGTGGAACGTCCACGAAACATGAAGTAAAACTCAGGGATAAAAGTGAAACTTCGTGTGGACGTTCCTATTCGGTTTTTTTCGTCTCGATCCTATTTGGACCGAAGACTATATTGAACCAGGTCTAACGTATTGAGGAAACATTAAAGTCAGGATAAGCACTTGCACCGTGTTCTCCGAAGTCGAGTCCTGCCTGCTCTTCCTCTTCACTGACTCGCAAGCCCGTAACAGCCTTGATTCCATAGAAGAGAATAAAGCCAGTAACGAGACACCATACGAGAACAGCGACGACACCAACGATTTGTGCCCAGAGCAGTCCAAACCCTCCCCCAAAGAAAACGCCACTTTCACTGTCGAAAAACCCGAGGAGAATAGTACCTAAGGCACCACAGGTCCCGTGGACAGAGATGGCACCGACTGGATCATCAATGCGAAGTTTTTCAAAGAACAGAACACTGAGGACAACAACAATACCACCGAGTGCACCGATGATTGCGGCGGACACTGGGCTGACAGATGCACAACCCGCGGTGATAGCGACTAAGCCTGCGAGTGCCCCGTTAAGTGACATACCGGCATCGGGTTTACCGAGGAATATCCATGCGGTAATCATAGCCAGAATAGCACCTGCGGCGGCGGCGAGGTTCGTCGTTACGGCAATACTGGAAATATCTGCGGCATCTGCACCCATTTGGCTACCGGGGTTAAACCCGAACCAACCGAGCCACAAGATAAAGACGCCAAGTGCGGCAAGCGGAAGATTGTGCCCAGCAATCGGTCGTGGATTTCCATCGTTATCGTATTTACCAAGACGGGGACCCAAAACGATAGCACCTGTCAGTGCGAGCCAGCCACCCGTTGAGTGGACCACGGTTGAACCCGCGAAATCCGACATACCCATGCTTGATAACCACCCACCGCCCCAAATCCAGTGTCCAACAATAGGGTAGATGATACCAGTAATGAAGACGCTGTAAATCAGATAACTTTTGAACTGTGTACGTTCTGCCATGGCACCAGAAACGATCGTCGCGGCAGTCGCCGCAAATACCAACTGGAAGAGCCATGCGGCGTGTGTTGGGACTGAACTCCATTCTAATGAAGCAAAAGCGGTGGAATCAGAGGGAACAAACCAACCACTCAATCCCATGAATGCGCTACCGGTTCCAAACATAATGGCAAAACCGATTGCCCAATACGCGATCGACCCCATCGAGAAGTCCAGCAGGTTTTTCATCAGAATATTGACAGCGTTCTTGGCGCGCGTGAATCCAGACTCAACCATAGCGAACCCTGCCTGCATAAAGAAAACCAGAAATGCAGCGAGAAGCACCCACAATGTGTCAGCCATATACTTTGCATCAGAAACTTTCTCACCCTCGATGGATCCGTTTAAGGCGAAAGCATTCAGGCTGAGTAGGCAAGTGAGTGCGAAAACTATTATGATAACCTTACTTTTCATTTGAACTTATCTCCTTATAGAAGAGCAGTCAGTTATCAGTTGTCAGCAGTCAGTGAAGAGGGACTGATACATCAAACACCTCTTGTTACGCATAACTTATAACTAACAACTGATAATTTCCATCTTTACCAAGAACGAACGAAAGTCATTCTGCCGGTAATCCCTGTTTCATCGTCACCTTTTTGGGTCTCAAATCCAACAAAGACGCCGAGCGTATTATTTTCGCCATAGCCGACATTGGCACGGAGACCCGGTGCTATACTACTGATTTCGCCTGCGGTCAAATCAAAGGTCACTTCTACTTGAGGGCCGATAGCAACGGTATCATTCAGCGAATAGAGGACAAAATTACGTGTGTAAAAGGAATCGTCACCATAATCAAACATGGAATTCAAGAACCCCTGTATCCATGATTCAAAATAGATGGATCCAGCGGTGAGATACGTGAATAATTGTGGAGCAATCAGAGAAGATGGACCGTCTGCGGCGGCGTAATCGAACCCGATACCTACCATCGGAAGGAAACTGAGAGACAGTGAATCGCTATCGACGACTGGAATGCCGAGTCCGAGGTCTAATTCACCGAACGTTCCAACGACGTAAATATCGGTATCCAGAGAAAGACCACCGAGGAAACTCGGGGAATGGCTAGCACCCACCCAGATCTGTGTTCCTAAGCTATCTGTATCGGTACGGAACCATCCGGAAACCCCTGATGACTCCTCTTCTTCCGCCATCTCTTCACCGGCTTCATGCGCGTCTGCATAAGCCATAGGGATACTACCAACTGCGAAAATACAAACCATTACTAACAAACGAACCAACCAGAACATATGCGTTTTCATTTAAATCTCCTTCATGCGCTTCCAAAGCGCACCTATAGGGTTATATAAAATTTGAGTAACCTACAATCACGGTGCGATAATGTAATCTGCGGCTTTCATGGAGAACGAGACCGCTTGACTTGAGCATAAATTTGTGATATAGTGATTTTGCCTGTCCTTCTCGACACTTCTTCGATAAAAGTAGGCTTTCACCAGTGCTTACTCTGCACCTGTTTTCATTTAAAGCAAAACGCGTGCCAATTACCAGTTATCGGTTGTCCGAGCGTTCGCTACGCTCACTTTCAGTTGTCAGTAATGTAAACATTACAAGCCTTTAACCGATAACCGATACCGAATGGCGGACAATTTTTAAAACTGATAACCGATAACTGATAACCGATAACTCTAAAAAAATGCTGAAATTTTCAACAAAAGATTGCCCAAAAAAGATGCAAATGGCACTTTTGAGTGTCGTTGTGGTGTTCGGGGCAATACTCCGATTTTGGAACTTGGGGCACTGGAGTTTCTGGATCGATGAGGTTTTCACTGTTCGGGACGCCCAAAACCTTTCATTCGACAGCTGGCAAGTCATCCCAAATCCGATTCCCTATCTGGCAGTAAAACTATCAATCTTGCTGGCTGGCAGTAGTGAATGGGGAAGTCGATTCATTCCAAGCCTAATTGGGATCGTCTCAATCCCCGTGGTCTTTGGGTTCGGACGCACACTCTTTAATTGGCGGATCGGAATCCTGAGTAGTGCATTTGTGGCATGCTCAAGTTGGCATCTGTTTTGGGCACAAAACGCGCGCTATCCGGTCTTTACCTTTTTCTTCGCTGTCCTAACGGCGTGGTTCTTCTATACATCTCTCGAACGCGATTCAACACTTTTGATGATAGGCGCGCTCGTCGCCTGTCTCTGTTTAATTCTTTCGCATACCCTCGCCGTTGTGATTGTTCCGGCTTTAGCGGTGTACGCTGTGATGTGCCTATTCAAAAACTCCAACAGAAAGCGTTGGTTGAATCTACTCATCTTTTTCATCCCGTTCGCGATGCCGGTGCTTACGCTTGCACTTCCACAAGTTCGAGGTTACCTCTTCTCCGGATGGGGACGTAACGTATGGCAACGGAGTCCAGTCTACATCGTGCTAACACTCGTCCAAGGTGTGAGTATTCCAGTCGCTGTTACCGCCTTTTTCGCGCCCATCGCGATGCGATTCAATAGAGCCACGCTTTTCCTACTCTGTTATGCGGGTGTCCCGTTAATTCTTTTTCTGATCGCATCGCAACTCCAAAATGTCGCTGGTTATTACCTATTTTGGACAACACCTGCCTACTTTATCCTCGCAGGTGTTGCATGTGAACGGGTCTCGGAAGTAATAGAGACGAAATCAGGAAACACGCTCGGCATACTCGTGCCGTGCGTACTTCTGGTGACACTCCTGTCGCAAGATTATCTCTATTTCAAAATCGAAAATGGTGGAAGACCGAAATGGCGGGAGGCATTTGAAGTCGTACAAACAGAGAAGAAGCCCACCGACAAAGTGGTACTTTCAGAACCTGAGATGGGCAAGTATTATCTTCCAGAATTAACATCCATCTACATCGGCGGGTTATTAGAGGATTCGGATACATTTGAAAGGGAGTGGGAAACCTCTGGAAGAGAACGGTTATGGTTTCTGGTGGATGTAGCGAGTTTTAATGTCTTTGATGCTGATGTGAAAGTTCGCAACTGGATCCGTCAACGCGGACATCTTGTGGAAACGTTTTCTGCCTTCTCGCGTGCCAAAGATAGGACAATTCATGTGTATCTGTTGGAATAGAAAGGAATTGGGATATAGGCGCGGTTTGTAACCGCGCCCTGCTTAAATTTGTCTTACCATCTACGCGTAAAATTCATCCTACCGGTAAGTCCGGTTTCACCTTCACCCTTTTTAGTTTCATACCCAACGTATATACCGAGTGTGTTATTCTCGCCATATCCGATATTCACTCGCCCCCCGAAATTGAGAGCCCACAGTCCACCACCATCACCGAGACCGAGTACGGATTCAAACTGCGGACCGACAGCGACAATATCATTAAGAGCATAGGTGAAATAAGTTCGATTGTAGACTTCATTGAGGCTTTCGGTATCAAATAGGGTCTTGACCGTGCTGATTGTCCAATGGAAGCCGAAGATTTTACCAGCAGGTAGAATCGCAAAGATTTGTGGGTATAAGGCATAGGGACCATCTGCCGTGGTATAATCAAACCCGACACCGAGCATTGGTGTTAGCAGCAGTGCCATGCTGTCATTCGCGATAACAGGGAACGAAACGCCCATATCAAACTCGCCCAAATGATCATTAACATAGATATTAGAATCAAATGAGATGCCACCGCTGAGCGGATGGCTCGCCCCAACTAAAAAATAGGTGCCTAAACTATCGACATCAATCTGGAACCAACCTGTAATCTTCGGTTTTTCTTCCGCCGCTTCACCCTCAGTTTCATGACTATCCGCGAAGGCGGTAGAAAATCCGAGAATAGACAGCCCACAAACAAGTGCTACAATGGGAACCAACCGAAGAAGATTGCTAAAAGTCTGAACAAAACGATCGTTCATAAAGACCTCCTATAGGTGATAAGGCAGGAACACAAAAGTCTTGCCCTAAAAGTATTTCATAATGTAATTACAGCAATATTTTGTCAACAATTATTGTGAATAATTTCTCTGCTTTTTGTCAGCCTGCTCAACCTGTGCCATAAGTCGTTCCAATTTGCTCGGATCTTTGATACCCTTTGATGCCTCGACACCGGAGCAGAGGTCGATACCGTGTGGCTGAATTGTCTCAATCGCGGCTTTGACGTTCTCTGGACGAATCCCACCTGCGAAGAAAACCGGCAGTGGACTCCTCGTAATGAGTCCAGCAGCAACATTCCAATCACAGGTTTTTCCGGTGCCGCCGTATCTCGGTTTTTCAAGGCTCATATCCACGCTATCAAATAGCAGGAAATCCGCGCCCGCCTTCCAATATGCCTGCATCTCCTCCTGAACAGCCGGTATGTCCACATTTTTAGGACTTCCCGCCGGCAAATACACCGATTTCCAAAATTGACATGCGCCTTCGCGTTTAAGTGCCTCAACTTGTTGCGGAGGTTCCTGGCCAAGGAGTTGAACGGCAAAAGGTTGGACCTGTGAGATGATTTCTTGGATGTCAGATGTTGAACGGTTATAGAGTAGAATGACGGTAGGAATAGGACTCTTGCTGGCAATTTCAGCGGCTTGCGTCGCGGAGCGTGTCCGTTCGGATACGGCAACATCCACCAATACCCCGATGTAATCCGCGCCTGCATCGGCAGCAAGTTGAGCATCATGGATAGAGGTGATACCGCAGATTTTAACACTGCAACGAGATTCTGTAGACATTTTTTAATGATACCTTGCGGTTTTTTAATTTTTCCTTGCGGTTAAATGGAGTAGGATAGGGTCGGGATTAAAAATCCCTCCTACAGAAGCGATCGGGAATCGGAGTTCCCTCCTACAGAAGAATCGCTTCTATTCTTCAAAAATGGTTTGCCGATCGGCATCCGAATAACAGATAATCATCGTTACGGGTTGCCAACCGGTGTTGACGGCATTGTGTTTGACATTACGCGGAATACGTAGCATCATACCCGGTCTGAGCGGGATCACCTCATCTCCCAATCTGTGATCGCATTCACCTGAGAGCACATAGATCAGCTCCTCACAGTTCGGATGATAGTGGGTAGGGTTGCCTTCACCGGCGTTAATATAGACGACACCAAATGTCATCTCAGCTTCTGGATCAATCTGATCGTTACAGAGCCACTTAATCGCGCCCCACGGAAATTCAAGAGCCCCTGCATCGTTACTGTTCGTTAAAGTTACATCCATAGTGTTTTCCTTTCTATCCTTTAAATTCAATTATACCTTGAAACACGTCAAACATTCTGCGGCATACGTCTGCAATCCGACGGTAGGTTCTTCCTGAAGATAACCGACAGGAGCAGAAATAGCCCGTACACTGCGAACTTGCATATCAACTGCATGATGTACATGCCCGAAGAGTGCATGCGTGACGAGAGACTCCTGTAAGCATTGTGCCCCGAGATGTTTGCTGCCCATGAATGCTCGAAAATAATCCCATGGCAACTCACCGCGGTATCGGATACACTCTCGAAACGGAACATGATGTGTAACGACAACGATCCGAGATACATCCCTCTGAATAGAGGCAATCTGCCTCTCAAGATCCGCTTCAAAACGTCGGGCAATAACCGGATCGGTATCACCCCATTTAGCGTATCGCTTATCGTTCCAGACGGCTCCCGTCAATTCCTTTTCGGCATATTGATCGTCGGAAAAATTGTATCCGTCTGGGGCAAAACTATAATCGTACCAGCCGATAGTCCCACAGAAACCGACTTTTTCCGTGATAAAGGGTTCGTCCATCAACGGATGAAATCCGCAGGCATGACAGAGTTCCGAAATAATCCCACACTTCTGTTCACTTGTAACGTTAACGGTCTCAATAGCCCAAATGTCGTGGTTACCGGGAACGAACAATTTCTCACACGCCAGATCCGCAAGATGAAAGGCATTCAGCGTTTCAGAAAGATGAACTAAATGTCGCGCGAGATCTCCTGCGAGTACGAAAACATCAAGCTCTGCGGCACTAACGGCATCAATAAGATGTGGGACAAGTGCCTTATTCCAAGGCGTAATGTCCGTGTGCAAGTCTGAAATGAGTCCAATCTTCATTAGCAGCCCACGACCCGTTTTTTTTAGCTATGGGAATCTGGGCACCGTTCCCTGTGCAAGCCTATCAAGGAGCCCTGCGGGACAATGTTTCACGGTGGTTCTCGGTTAGATCCAACCGTCTGTCAATGATGAGAGATTTTGAACGATTGAAATACTGCAAAGACAACAGACGTAGCAGTTCAGATTCAATCGTTAGAAAATGCCAAACTCCTGAAAACCTCGTCCAGAAAGATGCGGACTCCGCTGTCATCATCCTGCTGGGACCGCTGAAGCTGGCGTTCCAATGCCTGGATAGAGGGTGCATCGCCGATTTTTGCGATCGCATCGACAAGTGTGAGTTGAATCGCCGACTCAGTGCTACTTTCCAAAGCATTAATCAACCGATCACGCGCCTTAGCCCCCCCAATGCCTCCGAGTGCAGAAGCGGCAATGTCCTGCGTGCTGGTATCTCCCTTTTCAAATGCGGCGATAAGCGCATCAACAGCGGGTTCACCAATCTGACTGAGCGCTAACCCTGCTTGGAAGCGAATTCCGGGGATCTCTGTTGGGTTTTCCAGGACAGCGACGAGTGCATCAATCGCAGAAACTGGTTTGAGAATTCCGAGTATAGCCAAGCACGCGCGTCGAATCTCCTGCTCCGGTTCTACTTCGATCTGGATATATTCTTGGGCAAGTTCAGCAAGTTGTCCTTCGTTAATTTTCTGATAAAGTGCCTCGGATCTGTGTCTGAATTGCGTTCCGAAAGGTGCTTTGAGCGTAGCGGTATTCTCGGTCCTGTCTACAGTAAGCAATCCGAGGATTGCCGCGGGCTCCAACTGCTGTGGCTGGAGGCTATCGGCTGGGAGCTGATTCACATCAGCACTCTGAAACTGCTGGAAAAGCTCGTTGAGGACGCTCAATTCCACAAGGCGTTGCAGACTACTAATTGCCCCTTTTCGAAGCGAGAACTCAGTGCTATTTTTGAAGAGGTCCACGAGCGGTTGAATTGCCCGGATATCCCCTAAATCGCCAAGCGCATTCACAGCAGCAATCTTCACACCTATTAATTCAGAGGTACGGAAGGTGACTTGCTTCTCAGAGAGTTTTCCAAGCGTATCCTTATAGTCATCAAGGCTATAAATTTTGCGCTCATCAACAATCTTCTCAATAATGTCGCCTACCTGAATATCAGCATTCGCGGCGGGAGTGCCGGGTTGAATCTGTTTGACCCGTACGGTGCCGTTTCCTTCAACACTCAATCCCACCTTATCCCCTCGTCTTCGGAGCGCGATACGGAGCGGCGGTTTATCCTTCAAGTAGAGGACGAAGTTATTATCCTCATCAACTGCCTGTTTCATGGCGCTGTTAAAATCTCCGGTACTTCGGACAGGATATTCTGCGATGACATAAGAGATGAGCTCACCGGTCTCAAGTTGTGCTCTATCTGCGGGTCCGTTTGGTGTGGTACTCAAAACAACGACACCGCTGGTTGACCAGCGATCTTTCAGGTCGCTGTCTAACTGCTGTACCTGCATCTTCAGGCGTTCATCGTGATACTGGTTATCACATCCGAGTCCGAGTATCATGACCAAAAGAAGGGGCACGATAAACACCAAGCGGTGAGGTGTGCTAAACCGTGTTATTTTTTTTCGCATTTTTTAATTATTCCTTGCGGTTAAATGACATGGATTGGAACTTTGACAATCCTTTCTCAAATCCGCTCTCCACTACGTTACGAGCTACGCACATAGCCTTATGAAGATTCGGATTGCAAGTTGCGCCAAAAGGGTCAGAACAGCTGAGTGTTCAGTTAAGAGGGATAACCACATCCCGGCTGCTCTGTTCTTTCAAAGCCTCTAAGAGAGGTTCGACAACTTTTTCGTCACCGAGGACTGCCAACGCTCGAATGGCATCAACACGCAGCGATGACCCCTTATTCTCCACAATTTTGACCAATTCTGGCACAGCGGCACCACCGATCTTTCCAAGTGATTCAACAGCGAGTTGTCGCACCTCAGGTTCTTCTCGGTCGCGCTCCCATTTCGCAGAACCCGACTCAATCAATGCAGCGAGTGCTGGAATTGCTTGTTCACTGCCTACCTCGCCGAGTGCCTTGACGGCATTCAAGCGTGTTTCCGTTCTTCGATGATCCAGAAGTTTCACCAAGATAGGGACAATCGTCCCCGGATCCTCCTTACCGATCTGCCCAAGTATCCAATGTGCATTATGCCTATCGCGATTATCACTCGACTTAATCGCCTTTTGGAGTTGACTGAGGAGTCGCTTCCGGTCCCCTTTCTTATAAACCCGTCTGAGAGCATCAAGTGCGGCATTCTGGACATCCAAATCATCATCACGGAGTGTCTCAAAAACGAGTCTTTCGAGGTATTTCCGTTGTTCCGCCTGATATGCGAGGAACATCTGTTTGCCCCGCTCAGTGATCGATGCTTCCTCCCAATCAGTAGTGTTCGGCTCATAAAATTCCTGTGAGTTGTAAAATCCGAGCAGATAGTGTGCCTCAGCACTATCAATCTGCTGCTGGAGTGCGAGTTTAAATTCTCGGACAGCGCGTTCCTCTTTGCGGCGTTTATCCGATTTAATCAGTTCTTTACCCTTCGCGAGGTTCTCGTTCTGGGTGCCACATCCGACTCCAAAGAGTATAAGCACCAAGGCAAGCCAGATTCTTTTCATAGTTCATTCTCCTACGCCACTGTCGGTCAGTGATATGTGGGCAGGCACAAGACCTGCCCCTACAAGTGCTTTTCTTAATAGCATTACCGAATAAATAAATTAATCTTCATGAAACCGCGCTTGCCTCGCTGAGTATCCCTTCCGAGTAATGGGTGGGGACCCTGGCAGTGCGGGTTCGTTGGCTGCGTCACACCATTAGGCATTAAGAAGTTCCTGCTGTTCACCACCGGCTTCAACAACGTTTTCACTCTCGTTTTCGTCCGTCTGTTCAGGTTCTTCGACTGCTTCAACTTCTTCTGGCTCTTCTGCATCAAGTGCTTTCTGCAGGATAACAAGCGGCTTTTCAACGAATCCCCAATCCTTATATCTGTCGATGACATTCGTTTCCGAGGCGGAGAGTTCAATTTCAAGCGTTTTCGCGCCATTTTCTGCGGCGGTAGCCTCGGCAGCCCTTATGAGATGGTCGGCGACGCCTAATTGCCGAAAGGGTCCTGATACAGCGAGATTTCCAACTTGGGCTACCTCAGGATCGCCAGCATCCTTACTCACGGTGATTTGCCCGATTGGATACCCACTTGACTCTGCAACGAGTCGATGGATCTGACCATCTGATTCCAAATCGGCTTGCAGTTCCTGCGTAACCTCTGTTTTGGTTTTTTCAGGAAAACAAAATGTGTGTAAATGTGTTGCATCGTTTTCTTCAGCCGGGCGGACTTTAAGTGCACCGGTTAAGCCAAAATCTTGATTTGCCATGTTATTCTCCTTTAATCTTTATCAAGGTGCCAGCATCTTCAAGCACTGCGCCGCAGTGCGTCCCAATAACCAGCATCTATACACATCTATTCTGCCATTGTAATACAATCTGCGTCACATTACAATCACTTTTTAAAGTTGTACCCATTGAAACCGAAACATCCTAAGAAGCAACCGATGTATCATTTCCAGTTTCAGCATCATCGGAACTTTCACCGGCAACGGATTGTTCTACATCCACGCCAGGATCTTCCACTGTTGCTTCATCAAGGCTTTCCTGCCCAATCCGTAATTGTCGCTCTGCATCCACAACATCTCTGTTAATCTTGCCAATACATCGATTGAGTTTCTCAACGAGGGCAGTATGACCACTCATAGTACGACGGATTTGGCGGAGTTGATCGATAACCAGTCGAAAGGCTCTGACAAAGTCGCCGGCATCCAAACGAGCATATCTTTCAAGCTTGTCAAAGTCACACCCTCGACTCCAAGCGAGCATCGCAGTGCAGAGCCGAAGTTCCAACAGCGGTGTGATTTCAGTCACTTTATGCTTGACCTCTAAATGCTGTATGAACGAAATTTCAGAATTGACTGTGTAAAGTTCCTCTAACAAACGTTCGTCTTTGAGGGGCTTGAAGTATCCATCCTTACGCGGTTCGGTAACAATCGCCACCATGAGACAGTTAATTGCGTCCTCCGAGAGTCTTTCAAAAAATCCACTAAAGAGTAATTGGGTTAGCTGGACCTCATATCCGTAAAGATGAGCGGCGGTGTTCCCACGCGGTAGAATGGATTGTGCTTCAATATATCCGAGTTCTTCAAGCACCTTCAAACGGGCGGCTATCTGTCGCTGTGGATCGTTCTCAACAGATGTTGTCCGCTTCTTGAGTTTCTGAAGTCGCTCCTCCTCCTTGCGGATGGTTTTATATCTTCCCGTACACGTATTCAAATGTTGACATTCGTCACAAAGACTCTGCTCACGACTTGCTTGAAAACGTTTTATTTTTTTGTGAACGGTCCTCAACTTCTTCGCGCGTTCCTTTTTCCGTTTTTTCCCTCGCGTCTGTGATTTGATTTGCGATACCTCTACATACAAACGCTGAAGTTTTTTCTCATGATTTCGTTCCTGGCGATAATGCTTCTCAATTTGCTCACCCCCATCAACACCGTCGTGAATACACTCCGGTTTAGGGAGTGTCTGAAGTCTCTCCGTCTTATCCTCAATCTGTTTGTTGAGTTTAGAGACCCGTACACGGTTCTGATGGTTACTCAAACTCATCGTGTACACATCGTAAATGTCTTCGCCATATTTCTGATAAAGGTTGAGAATGCTGGAGTAGGAAAGATTGAATTGACTCTCTATGGGTTCGATTTTATCAGAAACAATACCCCGAATTTCATTTAAATCGGCGTATGCGGGCATAATTTGAGCATAAACATAACCGATAGTGTCAATACCGCGTCTGCCTGCGCGCCCTGACATCTGATGATATTCCCGTGCTTTGAGGTATCGAAAACCGAGTCCATCAAATTTCTCAAGACTGTCAAAAACCACCGAACAGGCTGGCATATTAATACCAACAGCGAACGTTTCGGTAGTAAAAAGGAGCTGAATCAATCCGGAGGTAAATAACCTTTCAACAACCTCTTTAAGGGTTGGTAACATCCCGGCGTGATGATAGGCAATACCACAACCTACTAACTTACGGAATTCCGTAATCTTCTTTTCCTCGACAATGTCAAATTGGCGGCAGAGTTCATCAAATTGCTTTAAAATTTCTGCGGTCTGTTTTTTATTAAGCAAGTGTAACTGCGATCCGAACACCAATGAAAATGCGTTTTCTTCGCAACCTTTACGGCTAAAGCAGAAATAGAGACAGGGGAGTTGTTTCTCTCGACGAAGATGTGGAATAAGACGCGTCTCTACAAAATCAGAAGGAAGTGCCGGAGGGGTTTTATCGTCAAATGGATCGGATTTTCGTTTACGCGTATCGTGCTGGGCTCGTTTCCGCAGCGCGGGGATATGCTCTACCTCACCAACGCCGTAATCTTTAAAATAGAGATGATGTTCCAAAGGAACGGGACGTTTTAATTCTTCGACGATCTCAATGTCAATATCCCGCACACTTTGCATCCATTCTGTAAAAGGATTAATATTCGGGATTGTAGCACTCAGGCAGACAAATTTGATATGTTGGGGTGCGAAAATGAGGCTCTCTTCCCAGACGGTGCCGCGCTCGATATCGTTAATATAATGGATTTCATCAAAGATGACGTAAGAGACGTCTTGTAACCGTTCAATATCGTCAAAGATAGTATTCCGAAAAATCTCGGTCGTCATCAACAGGACTTGTGCATACGGATTGAGTACCACATCACCTGTAACAATGCCGATTTTTTCCCCATATTCGGCGTAAAAGTCCCGATATTTCTGATTACTGAGGGCTTTGATCGGTGCGGTATAGATAACGCGGCGGTTCTCTTTAAGACACTTTTCGACGGCATATTCAGCGATGACAGTTTTACCAGCACCCGTGGGGGCAGTGACAATCACTGAGGTATCCCGGTTAATCGCCGCGATCGCTTCCTCCTGAAACCGATCCAGTTGCAACCCTTTGTACAGCATCCAACCCTCCCTTTAACTCCAAACCTCCTCTGCGTAATGTACCAGCAGTTGGAGGCATAATCTTAAGACAATTGTAACAGATAGGTTATTTTTTGTCAAGCAAAATTTTCTCAGATTCGAGGCACTCAACGCCGGCATAAGCGTAATCTCCAAGTTATATCCAATGCTTGCCGGATGCGTCGGGAATCGGAGTTCCCTCCTACAAGAGAATTGAATGCCTTTGACATTTCCACCGTTTGTCCTTGACATCCTTCACTCTTCATGGTATCATGGTATTAAGAGCATTTATTTCGAGTTCCATATCGAAGTTAGAGGTGAAAATTTATGCAAAACGCCAAACGGATACGAAACCAAGGCTTACGTATCTATGGAAAGCGTATCTTGGCGATTCTGATGTGTGTCGTGCTTTGTGGTGTCCTTGCCTGGGCACAAAAGACCAGTGATGAAAACAAGAAAGGTGTCACCTTGGTAGATCTCGGCGTAACAGAGGCACAGAAAACCCAACTTGAAGAATTGTGGGATCTGAAACGCCAAAAGGACATTCAGGCAATCAACGACTTGAAGACCTTAAATCGACTTGCAAAGGATTCGCTTGTAGCAGATGCGGAAATTCAAGAAACCTTGGACCAATTTAGAGCGAAACGGAAGGAAATGCAGGGACAGATTGAAGAGATTGAGGAAGCGTTGATTCAGACCTTGCCGACGCAAGCTCAACTCCATTTAACACTGATGGGCGTGTTGGATAACGGCATCCCACGCAGAACAAAGAAAGCAGTAGCCAACAAGAACACAGACGAAACGCCTAAACCGTCTCCAGAACAGCGAACGCAATAAAAAAGTGGAGGATACCAGACTTGAACTGGTGACCTCTTGCATGCCATGCAAGCGCTCTCCCAGCTGAGCTAATCCCCCACACGAAGGTTATTTTAATTATATCACATATCCTCAGGGAATGCAAAAAAATTTCACCTTTTTTCGGAAAAATGCCAAAAAAACCGCAAACAGATCCATTTTTCTCTTTCGCGAACCTTGATAGCGACGACGTTCAACTCGCAAGGGGTGCTCTGCTTATCGCCCAAAGCGAGTACGGTGAACTCAATATTGAGGAGTATCTCCACCAACTCGATGAGATGGCGGATGTGGTTCGGGAACGGATCCAAGAGACAACGCTACCTGAGCAACACATCACTGAACTGAATCAATACCTCTTTCAGGAAAAAGGGTTCACAGGAAATACCGATAACTACTACGGACTCGGCAACAACTTCCTCAACTTTGTCCTCGATAAAAAGACAGGGATTCCGATTACGTTAGGCGTTGTCTATATTGAAGTCGGCAGACGCGCAGGGTTACCACTCGTGGGCGTGAATTTCCCAGGACATTTCCTCGTCAGATACCAACGTGAACATTTGGATATTCTGCTTGACGTGTTTGAAAACGGATCTTTCATGTGCGAAGACGCACTCCAAGCGAAACTCCAAGAAACGCTCGGTGACTCGGCATCGCTGGAATCGAATATGTTAGCCGAAGCCACAGATAAAGAGATCCTCGCACGCATTCTGCGGAATCTGACGCGCGCCTACACGCTTCTTGAGAATTACGACAAAGCCCTTACAGCTGCTGAACGTATCACGTGGTTACTACCGAATACTGCCGCTGATTACCGCCTGCTCGGTTACCTACACTACAAAAATCATGCGTATAGTGAAAGCATTGTCGCTTTTGAAACATATCTCCGACTCGCGAAAAAACCTCCCGACGCCACGGCAGTCGAGCGAAACATACAACACCTCCAAAAATTACTCTCGCGCCTGAATTAAGATTACACTAACGGGAATAGTAGTCGGCGGTCAGCACCGCTCTATCCCGTATCAGGGGTGAATAAGAGTCGGGAATCGGAGTTCCCTCCTACAGAAATGGGCATAAGAGTCGGAAATCGGAGTTCCCTCCTACAGGGAAACTAAATACCCGTATCACCTACACAAATAACATGACATTTTTCCACGGACGTGATATACTGCGTCCGAACATTTTGTTAGCGGATGCGCACGGTGCAGCGGGTTACCGCTGCCAAGTCCGTGGCGTTCGTATAGTGGTTAATCGCAAGTACTACATCTGAATTTCAGCGGTTTCTGGAAAAATCTCAAGCCAAATTAACGACGGAGGAGATAACCATGGAGTACCTGGAACGCTATTGCACCTGGGTATGCGCTGTTCTGCTTCTGCTCAATTTATCATTGCCAGTGCTGGGACAGAGTGAAAAGGCAGAAACCCTTGTTGGACACTGGACATTCGAGAAAGGTGTCGAACTCGAAGATCTCACGGGTAACTTTGCCGACATTCAACTCATGGGTGCTACAATCGACGACGGTCAATTGAACGTTGACCCTGGCAAATGGGCAATCGCGAGTGGGTATGATGGACCGGATATCGGAGAAAAGACCTTGGTGTCGTGGGCGATCATGGATAACCTTGACGTCCAGGCAGGCTCAATATTAACCATTGATCGTCTCTCAGACCCCACATTCGATGCGATCGTATTTGGGGAACGCCAACATCATCGTTGGATGGCGGGCAGCGGTTGGTTTCACCGCACCCAAGATCCGAAACCTGGGTTCGAGGAAAAGAAAACGGGAGAGCTAATTATGATGGCGATCTCGTACACAGATGACGGTGGCACGGCGCGTGTGCAGATATATCGAAACGGAGACCAAATTGGCGACTATACATTTGGCCAATTTGTGACCTTTGATAACGAGGATGCAGAGGCAATTTGGGGAAAGCGGCACGGTGGTTTAGGTGGAGGTCCCGGCGATCTTGACGCGCATATCGTGGATTCACGCATTTACGCCTCTGTTCTCAGTGAGGCAGAGATCAAAAAACTGTTGCCTGATACGCTTGATGTGGAAGCGCAGGGTAAACTCGCAACGACATGGGCGCGGTTGAAAACGGAGTAGACATTCGGACATGAGTCCTTGTGTGAGAAGTCCCGAAGGGTTTTGGAACCCCTTCGGGACTTCTACGAGAGAAAACTAATACTAATTTCACAAGGGTGAAGAAAAATCGCAACGCAAAGCATGAAAATTTTAGGTATTGACACCTCAACCCCTATCGGGAGTATCGCTTTAATCGATGGCGATAATTTAGTCGCCGAGCATACGCTCAATATTGTCCAAGCACACTCCTCCAGACTCATGCCCGCAATTGATAGTGTCTTGAAATGGGGCGACATCACAGCAGATGCTCTGGACGGATGTGCCGTCGGTATTGGCCCCGGATCGTTCACCGGTATCCGCATCGGTGTCGCGACGATCAAGTCCGTCTGTTATGCGCTCGACAAACCGATTGTTGGTGTCTCGACCTTGGAGGCAATCGCCTATAATCTTCGATCGACAAACGGTGTCATCTGTCCACTTCTCGATGCCCGACGGAGCGAAATTTATGGAACTGTCTTCCGCGGTGGCACCGAATGGCAACGCCTCAGCGAAGACCTCTGCTTACCCGTCGATGCGTTCCTCGATCAGCTTGGTGAAGCGACGGCACAACGGCGTGTGTCTACTCCTTTTAACTTCCTTGGGGATGGACTCCTGACGTACGGAAATGTTATCCGAGAAAGACTCGGTGAACGCGCACACTTTGCCGATCCGATTTTCAATGTTCCACGCGGTGCAACGATCGCACACCTCGGCGCGCAACGTCTACAGGACGGCAATAATGACAGTTACTGGACTTTGGTGCCAAATTATGTTAGAATTGGATTGTACTGAGGCTGAAACATTTCGCTGTAAATCTGAAATAGTCAAAGTAACACATGTATATCAGCTAAACCTATTACCGCGCGAAATATGACTACCCATGAGAAACGAAACTTTAGGAGACGCAGAAAATGAAAGAACTACAGGTACCTGAGTTTTCAACTTATGAAGAGGAAGCTGATTTCTGGGATAACTTAGACACCGCTGATTTCATGGAAGACGATGACCAGTGGTTTCGCTTTGAAACACGACACAAACGGGCGATTCGTGTCGCAATTCTTCCTGAAATCGCTGAAGAGCTCAGGCAAAAAGCACAGGCACAAGGTGTATCAATTGAAACCTTAGTAAATACCCTTTTGATCAATCACGTACGGGAATCAACGTCGCCCCATTAGATGAACCGTATCTTTAAAAACACGTCCTCCCTTTTTAGTGCTCACCTTATCGGTCGCCTCGGCTCACTGGTGATAACGATCTGGCTCATGCCGCGTTATTTCACTGAAAGTGAACTTGGTGGCTATTTTGTTGCCATCGCCCTCACGAACCTTATTGCGATTCTCACGGAATTGGGATTACAAAATCCGCTTATCCGAGAGATGACGTTACATCCGCAACACACACGACACTACCTCGGTAACGCCCTCATCATTCGTAGTATTCTCTCAATCATTGCATACGGCATCATGATTATCAGTGGTATACTCCTCTACCCATCGATAATCGTAAAGATGATAGTGTTCCTTGGATTCGCAGAGATTGCCAATTCCTTAGCACAACTGTATCGCTGCGTCTTTCGTGCCCACGAGGAGATGAAATATGAGGCTTTCACTGTGATAGCTGAGCGTGGCGCGTTTCTCGTCATCGGCGGCGGCGCGATTTTACGCGGATACGGACTCGTGCCCGTCTGCCAAGTGATGCTCGCCGCAAGTTGTCTTAATCTGATTCTGAGCGTTGGACTCACCCGATTTCGCTTCACCCAACTCCGTTTCCGACCGAGTCGAGAGATCGTGAAAGTGCTGATGCAGCAGGCACTGCCGTTCGCGGTCGGTAATCTCTTTAACCTGCTCTATTTTCGTGTTGATGCAATTATGCTGTCAAAACTGAGTTCGGAAGGGGTGGATGCGAATACATGGTACGGTTTGGCGTATACGATCGTCATCGCCTTTACGACCCTACCGGGAGCGTTTATGATGGGGGCGATGTTCCCAGTCCTGTCCCGCGCATGGGAACGGGAAAAAGGGAGGTTTCCGAGAGCATATACGTTCGGTATGCGGTGGATGGTGCTGAGCGGATTTCCGTTAGCGGTTGGGCTCTCAATACTATCACCGGAAATTACGGCGGTGTTGTTTCCGACTTATGCACCCACCGAAATAGCCAAAGTGTCAGAAGCGCTCCAATGGCTCAGTTGGGCAGGCGGACTCATTTTCCTGACGACAGCAGTGTTGGCAGTACTCCGAGCAACAGATAAACGTAGGGCTTTCTCTGTGCTCATGGGGGCAACGGCACTCTTGAATATCTGTCTGAATCTATACCTAATCCCGCGTTTCAGCCATACCGGCGCGGCGATAGCGATGGTTATAAGTGAGGCATTTCTGCTGGTTTTTGGGATCGGCTACATCTCCAGAAACATTGTCAAATTTCGGGAAACCCCTTTTATATTTCGCACGCTTTTGAAAGCAACGTTCCTTTCTGCCCTGATGGGCGTTGGTTTAGTATACTTGAAGGGGTCCCTCTCTATTTGGGTGCTGATTCCCTTGGCAGTGCTGTTTTACGGCGGGGGGATCGCTGTTCTGGGTGAATTCCGGGAAAGACTTCGGTTTGATTGAATCGGAATTGTCTGAATCAGGATTTACAGGATGAGAGGATTTACAGGATAGGAGACGCTTATCACTTGAAAATTGTCCTTCTTGACATACTCTCCCTGCTAAAGCATGGGAGATTCTGGTATCATCAAGAACAGCTTGCCATAGCAAGTCTAACGTTCTCTACTCCAAAGGTTGATGCCCCAACCTTAAGAATGTTAATGGCTGCATTAATATCGCGGTCATGATGGGTATTACAATGTTCACAAGTCCATGTTCTATCGCTCAATTCAAGCGAAACACGCCTATCACAAATATGACAAACAGAAGTCGTTGGTTGCCACTGGTCAATGAATTCAACGCGCTTACCGCGTTTCTTTGCTTGCCACTTGACTTTCTGGAGAAATGTGTAGAATCCGATGTCAGACACTTTACGACCCCAGAGGCGTTTCATACCATCAAGGTTCAACGTCTCAAAGAACAAAACATCAAATCTACGCACAAGTTCAAGTGCAAGTTTCCAGTGGTGATCTTCGCGTTGTCTCTTGACTTTGCGATGCGTACGTGCATGATGGTGTCGCGCACGTTCTCTGTTGCGACTTCCATGCTTTTTTGTCGACAATCGACGATTCACTGTTCTAACTCCACTCATAGACTCGGCGTAAAATTGGGGCGATTCATAGGGTGTACCGTTGGAGCATGTCAGCATTGTTTTGACTCCCATATCAAACCCTGCGGCATTACCTGTCATTGGCTTGAGATGGGATTGCTTGTGATCTGTAATAACAGACATGTAAAAATCGCCAAGTGCGTCTTCTTTGATAGTAACAGTTTTGATAGTGCCAAATATAGGGCGACTGAGATTAAATCTGTATGTTTTACCCATGATCGTCACGCGATCACTATAGATGCCAAATCCTTGATCCTCCGCTATAGGCGTATCAAACTTGTATCCAGATGGGCACATTGTGAACGAGTAAGGTTTACGAAACGATCTGAATTTTGGAGGTCGTTTTGCGATTTTCTTAAAGAACCGCTGGTAACCTTCATCAAGACGTTTTAAGACTTGGCGTGCTGCCCACGAATCTAACTCACGCCAATGTGCAAACATATCTGGATGCGATTTACGCAGAATCGTAAACGCTCGCGACATTTCTTTGTAGGATAAATACGGCAACCCAAGAGAATATCGCGTGCGTTGCCACCCGAGAAAGTAGTTCCATAGTGTGTGTGCGATCCACGTCTTTCGTTTCAGATTCCGATTGCGTGGCGCACGAAAGAGTTTGTAATTTGTGGTATACATGGTGCTCCTTTACATGGTGATGCCGCTTCCAAACGGTGCGGTGGCACTCTCTTGCGAGAGGTGGAATCCACCGCCACCATGTAAGAATATTAAACCACGATTTACAAAAAATATCAAGTGTTTTTTCAAAAAAACGCTTTGGTCTAATTCACTAAAGCGAGTCTGTATCGCCCTGCTAAAGCACGGGCGTTTTAGACTTGGAGATTTTGATAAAGTATATGCTACAAGAGGCACACAACCTAACGGGTTATGCTACAAAGTGGGTAACTTAGGTTATTTTACTATTACCACTCGTTGTGTTGCAGCGAAGTCTCCGGCTAAAAACTGTAAAAAATAGACTCCACTTGAAACAGACTCCCCTATATCATTCCGTCCATCCCAATAGACTGCCCGTTCTCGTGTAAGATAATATCCGACAGGTTTGAATCCAATGGAAATTTTTCGGACTAAATGCCCTCCAACATCGTAAATTCTCACATTTACATCTGCCACTTCCGCTAACTGGTACGGGATCCATGTCTCTGGATTGAAAGGGTTGGGATAATTTGGGAGTAATTTGGTTTCCTGAACACTTCGATTGGCATTTTCTAACCAATGACGCAGAAACTGAATCGTTATTATAGTGTTAGGCGATTTCTCTGGGACTGATTCCAATTCTCGCAGCGCACGCCCAACGACAATAATGTCTCCAGTGTTGGATGTGGTGGGCTTGATGTCCACCAGAGAGGGTGCGGCAGCAACCTTTTCACCGAGACGCTCCGCAATAAACACGAGATCGAGGATATTCACCTGTCCGTCTTTGTTAGCATCTACTCTCGGATTCGAGGGTGGTTTCTGTCCAAGACTCTGTGCCACAAGAATTATATCAAGGATGTTGACCGTTCCATCTTGATTGACATCTCCACTGGGTTCAACGCCTTCAGCAGTGATAAACAGATCTGCCCAATGTGCCTGGTCGCAACTCACGTTTTTGCCGGCATCGGTCACTAATTCCAATAACACCGTTTCGCCTGCAAATTCAGAAAGCGGAATAAGCGTATCTACCCAACCTGGCTCGTTGAATCCCAAGCGTTCAAATCGGGCTTGTCCATTTAGAAGCACTTTAAAGACAACCCCATCAATACTACATTTTTCATCGGGCAATCCCATCGAAAAAGAGAATGTCACATCCTGGGCAGCAGGAAGTGCCAATAAGAATTGCAGAACAGTTTGTCCACCAGGGGGCGGATGTCCATTTAGGGTCTGCTTACGCACGCCAGTGGCAGTTAACTCCCAGCGTTTTCCAGAACCCCACAAACTTCCCTCTCGGAAGATACCATCAAATTGAAGCCCCGCAACAAAATGGGCATCTCGAAGCTTGTTGAGCACCTCCGTCTGTTGAGGCGTACCGAAAAGAATGAGCACCTGGGCAGGGAGTTGCGTTTTCAGCCAATACTGTCCGTTTCCATGGTTCTCTAATGTATCCGGGAAACTTCTTGTTGGCTCATTCGGTATAAAGAACCCTATCTCTGTCAATTGAGATACCGGTTCATGAGTGATTTTAGGGATGCCCCACATTCCCCAGTCCCATGCCGGATCTCCAACGGGTCCGGGTGCCGTGGAAAAACGGAGCGTCACACGTTGATTCCGATATGGTGTCAAATCAAGCCTGACATGTTCCCATCTCTGCTTCTTGTAAAGCCGACGAAAAATCTCTGTCCCCTGAATAGAGATAATAAACGTTACGCCATCAGAGCGTTGGGATCCCTCTCGCAACCCAATATCAAAATCAAGATAAAGGGGTGTTGAAGTATCAGGGAGTGAGAGTGTCCATTCGCCAAAAGTAGAAGTATCACGACGAATATGATCGCCGAGGATACTTTCATAAGGTGGATGCGCATCAATAGCAAACTTACGAATACCGGCGATGGAAACCTCCGTTTTATGAAAAGAAGCCCCTCTTTGTCGCGGCAATTCCTTGCCTTTGTGGAGGATGCCCGTCCTTATAAGATGATTTTCTGACAATAAATCAATTTTGTGAGAAATATCCACTCTTTCGAGTCGAAATAGCACCGCATTTTCTGTCACACGCGATTCCGTCACCGAAACACCATCTCGTAAGGCATTGATATGCACTTGGGAGAAATCGCGCGGCGTGTCGCTCAAAAAATAAGATTTCTCAGGATGCAATCCGAGTATAGTCGTTTCGTTGTAAGCACTCCAATACGGTAGGTTTCGATGGGTCTTCACCTGCGTCACACCAAAAACGCGTTCATACCCCAGACTCTCTTCAGGTAGAACCAATGTAGTCCCCGTTTTCGTTTTTCTCAGTATTGCGATTTCACCGTCTTCTCCAACATACTGAAATAAAGTGGTAGATGCCCAGTCGGATTCAAAGTCAGGTTTCAGTCCTCGTTGTTGCCATATCCGCGCAATTGAGAGGAACTCCTGTGTCCTCCCCCGTTCAGGTCCCAGGTCATCTACTGACCAGAGCGTAAGTGTAGGCAAAACACCCCAACTCTCATACGTATCCAGATACTCTTGGTAAAGTTGTGGACCTCTATCAGGATTAGGCATTCCCAAATATCCGTAAGGTAATGTATAAGGAGAAAATAGGAAGGCACTAATGGGATGTGGGGTACTCCGTCGCGTGGGGTCCCAGCCTGGTGGAAGTTTCCAACGTTGTGCGAAACTTTCACGGAAAAAGGTGACTTCATGAAGGTGTTCACCACTAAAAACAACGCCTGGCATTGCTTCCGCCAATTCTGTGTGCATCAGGACGTTCCCTTGACCAGCGTTTACCCCTTCAATCAGTCCGTTTGCATCGTTGAAAACAAAATTGCTAACATCCAAAAAGAATGCATCCACGCCGTATTTTTCCCATACCTCTTTGAGTTGTTGAACATAGTATTTTCTAAATTCGGCACTCGCAGGATTTATGGCGGCAATGCGATTCTTCGGAATGTCTGTTCGATCCCAAAACCAGCCGCGAAGATTTCCACTCCACGGATCTCGATATTGGAATTTCTGAAATTCAGCGTAGCGGGGATGATCGGCATTGACACCAATGAGATTTACATGTGCCATCACCCGAAATCCGTGTTGGCGCGCAACTTCAACAAAACGACTAAACTCAGGTTTTGCTGTATAATCTGGAAAATTAACATCAAAATCATCCCTTCGCCAGTTTACCACATATAGTAATGTCTTTGTCGGGTCAACCTGCTCCGCTAACTTATCTAATATGCCAACATCCAACCGAGGATCGAGATAGGTAACGACGAGACCGATATCTCCAACCCATGCTGGCATCTCATCCAATCGCCAAGGGTCAAATGTGCGTTCCATCCAATCCCGATACTGCCTTGCTGGTACACGCCAGTCACCTGTGTATGCATTCAATCTCCATACAATAGATTTCGCGGAGGTAAGTGCGTCGAAAGGGGCTTGATTTTGCGTCTCAAAACCGAGGGCAAAACTGTCTACATCCTTTTCATAGTGGAGGACCTTAAACTGAAAGGTTGCATCTGCTCCTCGAACGAAAAACCCTCCTTGTTCTCCTTGAAGAATAGCGAGCTGTACTTCCCAACTACCAGGATAATGAAAATCTCTGGAAGCGAATGGAGACATAGCATTAATGATTTGTCCACCGTCCGCCGGAAGAATGAGGTCGAGATTCTTGACATTTAGATTTACACATCCCCATTGAATCCCGTAAACGCCTTTGGTGTCGGAAGTTCCTTCCTGTTCAAGTAATAGATCCCCTGACCTCGTGTCAACGCCTATGAGCAGGCGGAATTCATTCTGTCCCTGACGAAACAGGATCTCTGCTTTAAGTGGCGCGATTTTTCTTGCTTCTGTTAGTGTTGCTTGGTCGGTCCAAACAGATCCAACGTTTCTCCTCAATAATCCACTGCGCCCACGAAAATCTGTAACGCCGCCGACACCGAGAGGAAGGGTATAGGTTTCTTCAGTCAGTTTGTTAGAAAGGTGGGTGATAACGCCATCAGTGAACTGAACTTCATAGGTATCGGTTTCGACAAAGACGTTATTGTCAACGATCTTAATCTCGGCAGATTGCACGACTTGAGAATAAAACAGGCAGAATATTACACTGAGAACAATTACGACTAAAAAATGCAAAATGCTTTCTCCATTAAATAAGGCTATTCAGTCTTTACAAATGCCGCCCCGCTGGGGCTTGGATCCTTGGGGAATCCGGCGTGCTACACAAATGCCGCCCCGCTGGGGCTGAAGCAATACATTCACCTACCTACCTCCTATGAGACCTTACAAGATTGGGCACCAAAACATTTTTTGAAAACGCAAAATATCTCTCTTTCTTCTTAAATTGGCACCTATGGTGTTGATTCGAGGTCGTTCCTACAAAAATAGTTATTAGCAGTCAGTAAGAGTCGGGATTGGATACTTGCCTACAGGAGCAAACCCCCTCAAGAATCAGAATCAACGGTATGAAGCCCGTATGGGCTTCAAATCAACGGTATTCAGGTTCTCCGTGTGGCATGAACCGGGGTATGAATGCCGTATGGCATTCCCCACCCCTTATCAGGGGGACAAGAAGCATGTCGTAAAAGTCGGGAATCGGAGTTACTTCCTGCCGGAGAACGAAATGATCTCGTCCTCCAAAACTCAGGCGTATAATTCTTCAAACACGTGAAAATAATTAGGGAACGTCTTGCTGACACATTCTGGATTATTGATTTGAATACCAGCCGTCTTTAAGCCGACGAGCGCGAATGCCATCGCCATCCGGTGGTCCTCATAGGTATCAATTGCGGTGGGGGTAATAGGGGCGGGAGAAATTTCGAGTCCGTCTCGGTGTTCAACGACAGGGATACCTAACTTTCGTAGTTCCGTTACCATTGCGTGGATTCGGTCGGTCTCTTGCCAACGTGTGTGTTCAATATTTCGGATGGTTACTTTACTATCGGCGAACGGCGCAATTGCAGCGAGGGTTAGGGAAGTATCCGAAATTGTCCGCATATCCACATCAATCCCTTTCAATTGATGCGGACCTGTGACGGTAATCCCGATGTCAGAAACAGTGATCTGACACCCCATCTGCTCCAAGATACGCACAAACTGAACATCGCCTTGCATGGAATCTAAGTGTAGATGCTGGATAGTGACGCGTCCTCCGGTGATCGCAGCAGCCGCAAAGAAGTAGGAGGCATTGGAAGCGTCCGGTTCAACATTATAGCTACGCGGCTGATACTGCTGTTCACCTTCAATCCGAAAATACTTGTAGCCTTCGCTAACAACCTGTACGCCAAATGCCTCCATGACTGCGAGTGTAATGTCAATATAGGGCATTTCGCGGTCGCCGACCACCTCAATCTCTACATCGTTTTTCGCATACGGTGCGATGAGCAGCAATGCCGTTAAGAATTGACTGCTCTTCGTGACATCAAGTCGGGTCTTTCCACCAGGCACTTCGTTTGCCTCGACGATGACAGGCAGATGTCCATTGTCAAATTGCGAGCGTGCCGAAACGCCAATTTGTGTCAGGGCATCCAGTAAATCGGAAATAGGACGCCCGTGTCGCATCGGTTCATCGCCATCAATGACGTACCTCCCACGACCCAATGAAACGCAGGCGGTCAGCGAACGTGAAGTGGTTCCTGAGTTTCCGATATAAAGTTCAGCACTCGAAACCGGAATATCACCACCATTGCCATAAACTTCAAACGTTGCTCGTTTCTCATCAGCGTCAATCTCGACCCCGAGCTTCTGCAGCGCGCTGCACATATAGCGCGTATCGTCGCTAAAGAGGGCACCCCTTACCGTCGAAGCCCCACGTGCCAACGCGGCAACTAATAACGCACGGTTGGTATAACTTTTGGAACCGGGGACCTCTATCGTGGCATCGAGTGGTTCATGAATCGGCTGTATCTCAATCATTTTTTAATTTTACCTTGCGGTTCGGTCAGGCGGATTAGGGATTTAACGCACCACGCCGTATATCCGTCCTCCACTACATTACGGACTACGCGCTTAGGATCATCTATTTGGCAATCCCTGCGTCTGATAATAATTGTCGGAGTTCGTCCTTCGCAGATTCGCTAACAGGTAGCAACGGACTTGTCGTATAGGCATTACAGACACCTAAAATCTCCAGACACGCCTTCATACCGCTAACGCCCTGTCCATACGTATACATTTTGCTGAGCCGAAGTAGCAATTTCTGTAACCGATGGACTTCATCAATGTCGCGTGCTTTTGCGGCATTGTAGAGCGCGACGGATTCCTTCGGAGCGACGTTTGAAACCGATATGACACCGCCGTCAGCACCGAACAGGACCGCGGCACCGATCGCAGTATGCGAACCGAGCATGACAGAGAAATCCTCCTTGTCCCCGAGCCGTGCCAAGAGGTCAAGGCAGTTCGTCCAATCGCCGGAACTGTCCTTAATCCCGACAATATTGTCACAAGTCTCTGCGAGTTGGGCAACGACATAGGGTTTAATCATTGTTTTGACGGTTGAAGGGATGTTGTAAATGAAAACAGGGAGGTCGGTGCTTGCGGCAACATCGTAATAGAACTCAATCAGGTCTGCATCGTCGGTGGAAGGGTAGTAGTACCCCGGTGTTGCGGCAACCGCATCAACACCGAACTGTTCGGCGACTTCAATGTTTTGGATGACGCGCTGGGTGCTTGTGTCCATCACACCACAGATAATCGGCACACGACCACCGATTGCGTTGACGGCGATGTCCATTGCCCGTTCGCGCTCCGTATTCGTCAACGTGGTAAATTCGCCAGAAGTTCCCAAAAGATAGATGCCGTGGACACCGTTATCGATCAAACGATTGAGCTGATTAATAAACCCGAGTTCATCAACGCGCTCTTTTTCATCAAGTGGCGTTATCGTCGGTGAAAAAATGCCTTCAAATCGAATATTCATGAATCCTCCTATAGAGCGTAATTGCTGTCCTTCTCAGTCATACGGTTTGCAAGGAATACAATACCGAGTTATTAATTTCAGTGTAACAGAATCCGGTTTAGATGTCAAGATGATCCGAAAAAAATGGCCAGAATCATTCAGTTTTATATAGAGGTATGACCTCTCCTTGAAATCACAAACATAGCAAGCCGAAGAAAGTGCGAGAGGCTTCATACATCGATTTCTATAGACATAGCAAGCCGAAGAAAGTGCGAGACATTTCCTGACCCATAGAAACTCAACTCCGTCTGTTTTCGGTAGACAGTCAACCGTAAGAAGTCGGGATTCGGAGATCCCTCCTACAAGAGAATTGAAACCCTGTTCCGAATTCGGTTTCCGCTTGCAAATTATGCCGAATATGTATTATGATGCTATCAAACCTAATCAGCTTAGATGTTCCGTATCAACCCAAATGCGTAACAGATAGATGGTATAGCACGCACATCGGCAATCAAAATGAACATCCGCACCCAATTAACATTCAGATACATTGGTATTCTGCTTTTAGTATTGCTCGCAATGTATTTCTACCTTGCAACGATGCTCAAAGACTCCATGAGCAGTCACATTACCAGCGAATTGGAGGTGCAGGCGACATTAACTCGGGACTTTCTCATCGAAAAACTCCCTGCCAAGGAGAACTTCACTTACAACCTCATAGATCCGCTCGTCGATAGACTCGGAAAGGCAAACAACGCCCGTGTGACCTTCATCGACTTGGATGGTATTGTCTGGGGTGATACAGAACGCGATGGACAGGCACTCCTGGCAATGGACAACCACCTCACGCGCCCAGAGGTCCAGGATGCCATCACAAAAGGAAGCGGTATTCGAGACCGCTACAGCGATACAACACAGACAGAGTTTCGTTACTTTGCCCTTCCCATACACCGCAATGTGGGTACGGAAATTTCACCAAATGGAGAAGGAACTTTGATTGGCATCTGCCGCGTCGCGCTTCCGATGGTAGCCGTCAATACAGCGATTGATGACCTCCGACGGATGGCACTCATTGCGAGCGTAGCGGGACTCATTCTTGCGATTGTATTTAGCGTCTTTAGCACCGGTGCCATCACAAAACCGATCCAGAAGTTAACCCAGATGACCCAATCGCTTGCGGCTGGCAACATTAACTCGCGTGTCCCCGTCGATTCCAGCAATGAACTCGGACAACTCTCACAGAACTTTAACCTGATGGCAGACAGGATACAGGTGCAGATTGACGAGATGTCTGAAGAACACCGACGTTCTGCAACCATCTTGACAAACATGGGCGAAGGGGTCCTCCTTGTGAATGGTGCCTTTGAAATTACCTACGCCAACCCAACGGCTATTTCCATGCTGGAACTCCCTGACGCTTATATCGGTAAAGCCTTGATCGAAATCAATCGGATTCCAGAACTACAAGCACTCCTGAAAAAGGCAGAAGAGACAGAAACCATCGCGTTCGCAGAAATCCAGTTAGGGAACCTGAGAGAACCAGAGGCAGAGGTCACAGTTGTTCCCGTTTCTGCCGGTCAAGAGTACGTTATCGTTATCCATGACGTCACGAAGGAACGACAATTAGAGCGGATTCGTGCTGACTTCGTGGCAAACGTTTCGCACGAACTCCGAACACCGCTCACAACAATTCGAGGTTACGCCGAAACCTTACTCAGTGGGAATTCGGTGCGGACAAAGACAGGCGAACAGTTTATTGTAAAAATCCTCAATCATTCAGCCCGACTTACCAGATTAGTTTCGGACCTGTTGGAACTTTCTCGGCTCGAGTTGGGTGAAGTCGAATTGAAACGCTCACCCTGTCACCTTAAGACCTTCCACGAACCCCTTTTAGACGTGTTTGAACCGCTATTAGAAGAATCAGGGTTGGTTTTAAAATGGGAGATTCCTGAAGAACTTCCGAAAGTTAACGTAGATCGACAGCTTTTCATGCAGATTTTTGTGAACCTCATCGACAACGCCATCAAATACACACCTGATGGTGGCACGATTACTGTTTCAGCAGAGATCTGCTCGAGCAAAGAAACCGAAGGATCCAACACAACCTCGGATGAGATCATCCTGAGGGTAGAAGATACCGGTATCGGTATCCCAATGGAATCGCAACCGCGTGTGTTCGAGCGGTTTTATCGCGTCGACGAAGGGCGTTCCAGAGAGATGGGAGGCACCGGATTAGGATTGGCAATCGTTAAGCATATTGTGCTCTCTCACAACGGAAGGATATGGCTGGAAAGCACACTCGGGCAAGGTAGCATCTTCTATGTTGCGGTGCCTTTATGGTAAAGTTTAGAATTAATTAGACACTCCAAAGAGGCGAGGATACAATCCTCGCCTACCGGGTGTGTGGAGAATGTTGATTTATTTTTAGGATCCACTATATAAAGGCATACCCCTACAAGGCTAAATTTTCCACGTTTCTTCCGTGTAAGCCATCTCCCAAAAAAGGTACTCATAACGACTACTCAACAAGAAGTAATTTTTCATCCGTTCTTTTTGAGAGGTGCTATACTCTGCGGTGAGATTGTTGAGTAGACCGCGTAGCGACTCGCCCAACGATAGGAATTCAGGAGAGGCGTACATCTCAATCCACTCCTGATAGAGCGGTTCCGGCGATCCACCCTGTTTGGCGAGCGTTGTGCCGATCTCGGCGTAGCCCCACTGACACGGTAGAACACCGGCGACGATATCCGCCAAAGTCCCGACCTGTGCGACATCAAGTAGGTGTCGGGTATAAGCATGCGTTGTAGGTGCCATTGCCGCGGCTTCCATTTCAGTGGCAGAGACACCGAATTTCGCACAATACCCACGATGTAAATCCATCTCGGTATTCAGGGTCTCGTTGAGCAGCGTCGCAAACATCGCCATCGTTGCTTCATCGTGTGCCTTGATAACACCGTGCGCAAACACACGGCTATAGTCCAATAGGAAAAGGTAATCTTGAATCAGATAGAACTTGAACTTCTCTGTCGGAAGACTCCCATCTGCGAGTCCGCGAACGAACGGATGCCTAAGATCTGCCTCCCAAATCGGTGCGGCAGTGCGTCTGAGTTCATCGGTAAATAGCTTATTTTGCGCCATAGTCTTATTGAAACTCCTTAAAAATATGCTATAATCTTTATTGCGTATCATACCCTAAGAAATAAAGGATGTCAAAATGTTTGAAAAACTTGGAATCGTAACCAATATCTGGTCTGAAGAGGTAGAAAACGGGGCGCGTTTTGATGCGCTTATGGTGGAATTCGGTGCAAACGGGTTCAAGGATATGGAGGTCCGCGAAGGCGATTACCTCCGCAACTCCGAATTCGGGAAACTGATACAACACCTCGAATCTGCAATGCCAGCATACACCGACGCAGAATACAAAACCATCTGTGACGCCGTTTGGACAGGACACCCCTACGAAACGAAACATCCGTCTCTCTTTGCGGAGATCGCATCTTTCGTTCAAAAGGCATCAGGACTCACCTTGAGTTACGCTATGTCCCATCCGTGGCTCTCATCTCCAAAGGACAGTGAGGCAGATACGCGACAGATCGTTCAGGCGAAAAAGTTGGCATACCTCCTCTGCCCAGCGCGACCGCGGCTCCGTCTCGTCGACCCTGACACAGAAGGAGACATCGACGAATCCGCGGCTATTGCCAATGTTAAGCATTACGACACGCTTTTACCAGATTTTCCGATGATTTTTGCTGTGGAAAACGCCCGACAAACCGCGACACTGACCCTGAAGTTAGCAGTTGCGGGGGGTGCCAAACTCACGTATGACGAAACAAATACATATCGCGCAGACGGGACAACGGTGAATCCACCAGACGAATTCTGGGGTGCCGTCAAAATGGAGGATCTCACGTCGGTCCACTTCAAACAGAAAACCGAAGACGGTGTTCTCACAGAAGTGGGCGATGGTTTCGTCGATTTCGGTGCAATCGCCGAACGCTTAAAAACACAGCACTATACCGGCGATCTGCTCCTTGAAAATACACCGACTGCGCATTCTCTGCAAGACGCTCTGCGGAGTCGAGAGTATCTGCTAAGTTGCTAAGCCAGCAATGCCTAATGCGAAACAGATTTCTCGTCTACATTGTCTTAAGTTTGCCCCACGCAGTAGCGAGTTTCGCTTTCGGAGAAACAGGCAATATTGTCTCTAATCCGAGTTCCCGGATCATCTCTGTTTCTTCAAACGTAAGTGCGACCCCGTTGAAAAGAGCGACGTGCGTAATCGAAACTGAGAAGAAGCCACCGGGGAGTTTATTACACTCTAAGAGACACCCCATGAGCAGCGGATAAGCCTCCTGCGTCAAGTCGTTTCCCTTGATGACTTTCACAGCAACTTCCTCACCATCTCTGTAGATAAAGGAGTCGGCATCCCGTGTGACGGACGCAGCGACAAACTGCCACGTGTTAACTTCCATCGTCCCAGCAGGACTGATAATACTTCCGTTATCTGAGCCGTTTGCTGAGGTTTCCAAGCGGATCGCGCCAGGACCGGTGTCGCCAATATCGAGAATCCAACCGCCGTTCCAGCACCACGCGCCTTTGGAGATGATTCCCTTTCCATCACCGGGTGCGGCAGGATTCAACCATGCCACTAAGGTGAAATCATTCTCACCAACATTGACGGTATCACTGTGCGGAATCTCAAGATAGTCGTCCTTACCATCAAATTCGAGAGCTGGACCGAGATCGCTATCAATCCATTTCGGATCCCCCTCGATGGTCCCATCGTTACCGTTACCCGAATGATCCTTTACTGTGTTGCCTTTACCTTCGTCAAAAAACCACACACCTGCCAAAGTGCCTAAGTCTATTTCAGTATAACCCACCGTCACTGAGACAAGCAGCATCCATACAAGGATTACGTACCTGCAATAAAACTGAACTTTCATTTTTTCTCTCCTTTTGAAAGTTGTTTAACCGTAAAACCGTTCCACACCCAACGCTTTTTCTGTGTATAAATCACTTGGGTTAGACGTTCATTGGTGATCGTAACAGTGTATCGCCTTTCCGCAGATTCATCCGCTGAGGTAAGACGCAGTTTCTGGAATTTCTTTTCGCCGTTCGCAATCAGGTTAATCTCCACGGGTGAGACGATCCCTGCGTAGAAATAGCACCTTATCTCATAAGTTCCATTGGGGAGTGCGACTTTGAAAACGCCATCCTCTTCACCCCAAAGGCTATCTTGATACAGCAGTAGATTAGATTCATCTCCTGTCAAGACGTCGCGTAGGTCTGGCACAGGTTCCTTGTTTTCAGTGTGCCAATATTTGAGTTCAAAACCACCACCCCCTGTTTCAAACCTATCCTGCACAGATTTCGACCACCATCCGAACCGTCCGTCCATATAATCAGTGTCTTTGTTTACAACGATGTGATTTGGGATAGCCTTTCCATCGTGCGGTTGCATGTCGAAAGTAATCTCGGTTGTGTTTTCCCATAATTGCGCGTCCGGTGCTACTCGCTTTCGTCGATAAAGTCGATTGTAACTAGTTGAATGGATCACTTCATATTCTGGAACAAGATCTGCGACCCCGTCATACTCTGTTCGCCAGACGAGGACGTAGTCCGGTGTCACCTTTTTGTTCTTGTAGCGGAGCGGGAAATGATCCGTGTTGGGTTCATAGTTCTGAAGATAGGCGACACCGTTCTCCAACCCCAGATACCCCTCTATATGCTCAAATGGAAGAATGTATTTGAAGTCCCAATCTGCAGAATCAGGTGTCCCACCCCATGAACTCGGACGGCTTGCCAGGACAGTGTTGGGTTCAATCATCTCCGCCGACGAGAGCGCTTCTTTCGCATCTCTGTCCATGAGGTAATAGGTTTGAACGTAATAGCCGAGATGCCATAACGATAAAACAATCAGGATCCCGCTAAAGACATAGTCAACGAATCTATGAAGGGTGAAACTAAAGAACGGGAGCAGTGCGAGTAGAATATAGATGTGTATCCGATCACTGATCCACATACCGCCAGAGCGTAAACTCCAGGGGGACTTAAAATAAAGGACCGTTAGCATCAGCGCAATTAGTAAAAAAGCGTCCGTCCGATCTATAATTGCGATAGCACCGCCATAACTTCCGTTTTCCGGTTTCGACGTGGCACGTAAGGCATAGACTTTGCGGATCCTGTCGATTAGGGTGAACAGGAAGGCAATAGCAAGCACAGCAAGGAGCAGGTTGCCTATCAGAACATGGTCATCCCGAAAAGAGATAATGGAACCGACGGAGAGAAAGTACTTCATTAATCCTTCAAAACTCCTATGGAAACCCCCTCCCTCCCGTTTTACAAGATAGTAGGTCAGCAGGATTATGTATGCGGGGAGCATAGACCCCAAAAAGAGCAATATGGATTTTACCTGCACAGCCAACCGCACGCGAGGGTCCTCTAAAGCGTCATAAACATAGAGGAAAACACCGAGAAACGTTAGGGATACTGTCAGCAGCGCGTAGGATTGAAAGTGCGTGAGGTAGACAACCGTGAGCCACACATAGACTGTGACAAACGCTCTAGGACTGAGCTTATCCTCGCATCGCCACCAACACCCAAGTGCGAAGAAAAACAGTGAGACACTCAAGGCGAAGTTATAGAAACCCATGTGTAGCAGATAGTTATAGGCAAAAATGAAACCAACGAGGTAGAAGAACGGTTTGCTTTTCTGAAAACTGTTGAGGAGATAGAGCAAGGAGAGAGGTAGGAGTCCTATGCAGAGGGTAAAGAATATCTTTTCGCATACAAGGGGCGGGAAAATATACATGAGCCCCGCCATTAATACGTGGGACGTCCAATTTGGAAAAAGTGTTGGGTTGCGTTCGTAGACCTCCCGCAACACGTAGTTTTCGTGATTGTGATACACCTTCAAGATGTGTGCGTTGTGGACATGGGCGGGTCCATCTTGGGTGGTGGCGTATTTGAACAGCCAAACCGGTAAAACATGTATGACCAACAGCACAATCACGACAATGTGCTGAATAGATAACCGATGTGCCTTCATAATTACCTCACTTTTATAGTAAAGTCCATAATTACGTGAACACTTCTATTGTCGCGTAGACTGTGAATCTGGGTGCGAAAGAGGCACAAACTAACAGTTTATGCTACAGAAGTCAACTTATTTTTCGATTTTACTATAAACAACCGTCTTTCGCCATGATATGACCGAATATTGCTATTCTACAAGCACTTTGCCGCGAGGTCAACAAAAACTGTGAGGATGCGGCGTTAAAAAAATACTCCGCTGATGGACAGGTTTGAAACCACGCCAACAGCGGAGTTTATGGCTATAACTGTAGAAACTAAAACGGTGATTCTTGGGCTTGTGTATTTTCTGTCGGTGCGCCATCGGAAGATGCAGTCTCCTGATTTTCGGATTCCTTAGGTTCAGGGACCTCGCTCTCCTGCGCAGCGGTTGTCAATTGTTTTATACGTTCACAGAGTTCATCTAACAACTGTGGTGACGTTTCCGCGGCTTTCAGTTCAGCAGAAAGTTGCGTCCACTGCATCTCGGTCATATCGTTCCGAGATTCCACAGCATATTTACGTTTGATGTAGTTCCAGAGATCTGCCTTATCGAGCCCTTTCCCTTCAAGGGGTCCTGCCAGATTGTTTGCGATCGCAAAAGCGGCTTTTTGGGCGTTAGCGATATTTCCACCGCCCTGCTGTAACTGGGGTTGTCGCGCCGCACTGCCACTCCCTGCTTTTCGGTTCAGGTAGAAGTTCAGGACCTCGCGGATGACTGGTACGGGTATCAACTGTTTAATGGCGTTGCGTTGCGCTTTATGAATTGCTTTGGTGAACGCGAATGGATCGGCGCGTCCGCCAGCCATCTTCAGTTGCTCATACGCGCCGTAACGCGACGAGCCAGTGATTGTATCGACCGCTTTCGCAGTAGCAATCCAAGAATGCTCGCGTTCCTCATAATCGATCTCTTCGATCTGGATCCCGCCACGGCGATTTGCGGCTTCGTTAATACCGGCTAAGGTCAATCCTTCAACGGTACGTCCGCCCTGTTTGAAGGAATAGACATAATCCTGAATCGTCTGTCCGGTCATCAACTCAATGATAGCCTGATCATCCACCTGATCGACGACCTCATATTCAGCGGTAACCGGAACCATTTCGTCCTTTTTTTCTTCAGCCATAATGTCCTCCGATTTTCAAATATCCCATGTTTCTAAATATATAATTAGTATAACATATCTTTAGATATATATCAAAGAAAAAAATGCTATTTCGTTAATCATCGGCAATGCCCGTCGTGATCTCGATCTGTACACCATCTGTTACGATGCTTTCAATGTAGAGTGTGAACGTATACGTCTGATGGTTCTCGTATTTTTGAAGGTTTGAAGGAAAGAGATCGTCTCCTGCGACATCATCTATAATCCAAAATGTCACATTTCTATTATTCGTAGCAAGCGTCATCGCTCCAGAATAATTTTTTACCAATTCCGGGTCTATATCACCTTGAATTCCCAGCAGTTCAATTAGCCTATTCAGTGAAACGGTCGCTTGAAGACGCACTGTTTTCCCGGCATAACTCTGCCCCTCCGCCACAATCTGTTTAAGGGTCGTGTCGACAACCTCAATATCGGCTTTTGTAGTATGTTCAGGGACATCAGACAGGATGATGAAAAAACGATCTCCATCTGCGGTTGTGCCTTCGGAAATGTCTTTTATAAGGAGTGTGAACGTGTAAGTTGTATGACCCCGAATATGTCCGAGATCGCTCTCCATGTAATTTGAATAATAGTGTGGTCCAAACTTCGCATCTGCGTCTGTGATGAAAAAGTGTACTTTATTGTGATGCGTAAACAATTCTAACGTTGGAGGCTTCCCAGCAGCACTCGGATAAATTCTGCCAGCAGCGGTGATCGTAACCTTCTGTCCCTTGTATTTTGAGTGGGTCCCGTTGATTTCAACATCGTTGACGATATCGGTGAGGGTGGCATCTTCGACGCTGGGGGATCTCAAATGAAACTTCGCACACCCTCCAAAGACCAAAATAGCAAAGCACGCACATAAAATAGTTTTCATACGAAGATTATAACGATTCCGACCTAATACGTCAAATTATTATAGTAAAGTTTAGAATTAATTGGACACTCTGCATCGGCGAGGTTAGAAACCTCGCCTACCAGGGTGGGGAGAATGTCTGCTTATTTTTCTGGTTTACCATAAATGACCCTGAAGACATTACGCTATAAATTTGACCTTCATCCCGAATTCTGCTATAATAGCAGTAAACCAAGCATCGGAGCCTTAGACGAACTGTGAAATCCCCACTTCTCCACATGCGAGCGATTACCAAGGACTTTCCGGGTGTGCGCGCCTTAGACAACGTCTCTTTTGAGATATATCCGGGAGAAATCCATGCCTTGTGTGGAGAAAACGGTGCGGGTAAATCGACGTTGATTAAGATTCTCGGGGGCGTTTACCCGTACGGAACCTACGAGGGACAACTCCTCATCAATGGAAATGAGCAGCAGTTCCATACCGTACGCGACGCGGAACGTGCTGGGATCGCCGTCATCCATCAGGAACTGGCACTGATTCCAGAGATGACGGTCGCAGAGAATATCTATCTCGGCAAAGAACCGTGCCAACTCGGAACTATTGACAGGCACCGTCTCTATCACGAAGCAGGTGAACTCCTTTCGCAGTTTGGATTGGCGATTCCGCTCCATAAACCCGTCCATGAACTCGGTATCGGACAACAACAACTCGTAGAAATCGCAAAGGCTTTAGGACGGAGCTTGCAAGCCAATATCGACACGTTCAGCAATGCGCTGTTGCTCGTGCTCGATGAACCGACAGCCGCCTTGACCGAAAGCGAGGTAGACATCCTTCGACAAATTCTGACCCAGCTCCGAGAAAAGGGTGTAGCGTGTATCTATATCACCCATAAACTGAAGGAGATTTTTCAGATAGCCGACCGAGTAACGGTGCTACGTGACGGCAAAGCCGTCGCAACGCAAACCATAAAATCGCCTGAATGCACCGAAGAAGTGCTCATCTCACAAATGGTGGGACGCGAGTTAACCGCGCTGTTTCCAAAACGGCGAACAACCGCTACTGATGAAAACGGGTCAAGTCCAGAAGATGTAGCACTCCGAGTGGAAAACTTAAGCACTTACCCATCGGAGCCCCCTCAACTTAAAGACATCAGTTTCGAGGTGCGACGCGGGGAAATCCTCGGAATCGCAGGCTTGATGGGCGCGGGTAGAACAGAATTAATCAGTACCATCTTCGGAGCTTACGAGGGTAGGTGGAGCGGTGCATTAATTATAGACGATGTCGCCGTTCAAATACGCTCCCCGCGTGAGGCGATACAGTACGGAATGGCGCTCGTCAGCGAGGATCGAAAACGCTACGGACTCCTTTTAGACGTAGATGTTATTGGTAACATGACGCTTGCGAGTCTCAGTTCGTCGTCAGATATCACATCACACGGAATAATTAACGAAAATACGGCATTTGAAAAAAGTGAGCATTACGTGGATTCCCTCCAGATTAAGACGACTTCGCTTGAAGTCCCTGTGAACCATCTCAGCGGTGGAAACCAACAGAAAGTCGTTCTCGGCAAATGGTTGATGACGCATCCGAAGGTGTTATTCCTTGACGAACCGACACGCGGGATTGATGTCGGTGCGAAAGCAGAAATTCACACGTTGATGGCAAAACTCGCGCAAGAGGGTGTCGCCATTGTGTTTGTATCCTCCGAGCTCCCAGAAATCCTCGGTATGAGCGATCGGGTTATGGTGCTACATGAAGGCAAAATCACGGGTGAATTTATCAACGACAATCTGACACAAGAGGAAATTTTGCGGTGCGCCGCTGGTGCCTGATTTTTTAATTATGGATACCCTGAATCAAATTTTTACAACAGAAAATCCAGAGGAAACGCAAACCCTCGGTGAAAAACTGGGTAAAACGCTCAAGCAAGGGGATGTCATCGCGCTCGTCGGCGATCTCGGTACCGGTAAAACGTGTTTGACGCAAGGCATTGCGCGCGGTGTCGGCATCGCCCCAGATGAGGTCGTCAACAGCCCTTCTTATATTCTGATTAACGAGTATAATGGAACAATCCCGATCTATCACATCGATCTGTACCGACTCGAAAACAGCGATGAGATTGCCGAACTCGGACTTAGCGAATACATGGAAGGCGATGGAATTTGTATCATTGAGTGGGCAGAGCGGATGGCAGATTCACTGCCCGATACCTGTATAAAGATTCACATAACGCTGGCAGACACAAATACCGCACCCGGCGGTGAAACCCGTGAGTCAATATCACAAAGTCCTGAAGATGAAAACATCCGACACATCGAAATCCAACATCCTATATCTCGATAGCGGTTCGGGCATCGGTGGTGGACAACGAAGTCTTCTGCTCCTGCTGAATCTATTAGATAAGGCTCGCTTTACGCCTTTTGTCGGATGCCTTGGCGATAGCCCTTTCGCAGTAGAAGCGGAAAAGACTGAGGCACGTGTCGTCCCCCTGTCTCTACCGGCGGCGCACAACAAAACCGACAGAGTCCGGCGATTTACGCTCCGCGATCTACTTGAAGATTTCCAGCAGCTTGGGGTTATGCTCCAACTCCATCGAACAGTAAAACGGTATGCGATTGACATCATTCATGCAAACTCGCTTTCGGTGGCACTGCTCGGCGGCATCGTCGCAAGGATAAACCGCATTCCTATCCTGATGCACAAACGCTACGCGACTTCCTACGGCATTTTGGATCGGATTTGCGAAAGACTTTTGCATCGCGTGATACTCGTGTCGGAGGCAACACGCTGGCATTTTGCGCCTGCTGCGAAGCAGACGTTAATCTATAACGGTGTCGATTTAGACGCTTTTCAAGCATCGTCAGAAGAAGTGGAAACCCTCCGAGTAGAACTTCTTTCGGATGCCTCTGACGCCGCAATACTCACTGGAGTCGTGACTCGGATTACGCCGGAGAAAGGTATCCACTTTTTAATCAGAGCGATCGCAGAACTCAAAAAACACTCCGCAACGACTGGAATAGACATCAAACTGCTGATCGTTGGTGGTCCTTACTTCCAAAAAGATATTGACTATATGAACAAACTCAAACAGGAGGTCACAGATTTAGGCATTGAAGATTCCGTCATTTTTACTGGGTTTTTGTCAGATACACGGGTTGTAACACGTCTGCTCGACATCGTGCTAGTCCCCTCTATTATTCCTGAGGCATGCCCGCGCACGATCATTGAAGCGATGGCGGTCGGCAAACCGGTCATTTCTACGCCACTCGGTGGGAGTAAAGAACTCGTCACGTCCGAAACAGGGATCTTAGTGCCACCTGAAGACGCATCGGCGATTGCGGATGCTATTTCCACGCTCGCGACTGATCAAGAACGACTGAAGGCAATGGGTGAAGCCTCCCGCAACCGTGCCGAGCAGTTGTTTAGCAGCAAAAAGAACACCGCGTTGACGGAGGCTGTCTACGCTGAACTGTTAGCTGGTAGCGGGCGGGGAAACCCTGGGGAAATCCGCAGAAATACCCTATCAAAAACCCCAAGCAAAAACACCCTACGGGTTTGAAACCTTCGGGAAAATCCGAATTTATTTCTTAACATTGCTCAAATTAATAAATACTGACTATTTCTGCCATACTATAAAGGAGTCATCATGAGAGGAAAAACGGTTAGTCCGGGGCAAGGTGCACAAGCGAGCCAAGGGCAAGTGAGACAAGTGTCTCAATTGTTCGGTGAAGGCATCGGTAACACGCCTGAGTGGGTCGAGGTCCACCGGACCAGCGATGAATGGGAAGTGAAACTCATCCAAGCCACTTTGAGTGCGCAGCAGATCCGATGCAGACCGATCGAATTAAAAGAGGAACGCCAAACCGCTCTTCTTGTCGAACCTGAACACGAAGTGGAAGCCATGGAACTGATAAGCCGCATTGACGCAATTGTCACCGATAACGAAATGGCGGAGAAATCTGAAGAAGCCGCGGAAGCCCTCAAGCAACGCGATATGACTGTCGCTCAGGAAGACACGCGTCAACAAGCAGATCTCGGTGATTCGACAGAACTCGTCTTCGCCGAACGCGAAGGCATCGGCAGTGTTGTCTATGTAGCAGGACAGGGATACGAAATCCGCGTCGGTCCTGAACCCTATGTCATCGTACCGGAGAATGAATGGGAAGAGTTCACAGACTTCAGCGCACAACGACAAGAGTTTGTGATCCTTCTTCGCCACGAATACCCTGATCTCTTCGAGTGGATTCAAGACGGCAAACTTCTCGCAGAATTCATCCGTCTCATCGAGATGACGTATCAAGAGGGCGCGCCTCCGCTCCCACATCGAGCCCGCGGTGCTACCGATGCTGAAGAATCCGATATGATCCCTTATCACCCGCTTGCCCAATTGAGTCTCACTGTCGCCGTTATTTCGCTCATCGCCGTGCTCTTTCAGATCCCGTGGCAGATCAACCTTGTGTTGGCGGTCGTTGCTGTGGCGTCGGCGGTCGTTGCTAAATACCAGATCGATGTCAGTGATGGCGCATCAACAGGTGTTCCGATGGCTCTGGGCGCGATTGTGCTGGCGTGCCTCGTTGTCGTATTTGCGTGGTGGTTGAGTCAGCGTCCAGAACCGGTAGAGCCAGAGAGACCATCCGCCCGTGAGTTGATTGAGGATCGGTAGAGCGTGTGAAAATTTCGCCAATTTAGTCTGTCAATATTGAGTTTGAGGGCGGGTCTTCGGCTTCCATAAAGAATACCTGAAGATGTCGGGTTTCGCTGACGCTCTACCCGACCTACTGATCATAAAGTCAAAGCTGAAGCAATAAATTGTCTGAATCACAGATTTCTCGGATTTTCAGAAAATAACAACGGATTGATTTCATCCGTAAAATGTAGTATACTTTTTCAAATGTAGTATACTTTTTCAAATGTAGTATAAGAAGGAGATACACCATGAAAGAAAAAACAAGTTCTTCCGAGAAAGCCGCTACTCAGCTTGATGTTCCTCCAATCTCAGAAAAATGTAGTGATAAAGAGGATGTCAAAGAGACAAATAGTAAACCCCATCAACATGCCAAAATTCACCGCACAGCGAAGCTGCCTCGTCTGAAGTTAGTAGACCTCGTAGCCCAAGTTACAGAAGAAAACGCACATAGTGAGATCTCCACCGGACCCGCAACTTGAGTAGTGGAATAGCATTACCGTTTCAATTCGGATAAACTCTCTTCATCACTACACTTTTTTAGGAGAATTTGAAGAAGCTAATGGATTCTTTAGACCGATTTATTTTACAAGGTGGCAGCGTTGAGCCTAGTCCTAACGAACATCACACAAGTTTAAATCTTACAGGAACTTTCACGCGCGAGCCCTTACTGAGGTTTCTGCCAGATGGTACGGCAGTCTGCGAATTTGGTCTTGACCTTGAAGGATTTGAGCGTCCTCAGGACATTCAACGACTTGGGATTCCACAACCAGAATTTGTGCTTTGTAAAGCATATGATCAGACTGCTAAACTTATCAACAGATATCACCGCAAGGGTAGCCAGATCGACATCAACGGACGTCTTTGGAATATTAAAAAGACGCAGATGAACCTGATCCATAAAGGAACATATGAATTTGACAAACTTATAGTTTTGGTCAACGAGATAGAATTCCATCGTCCTGCCCAAATACAGCGGATTTGCTATGAACAGGGTATAAGCATCCTTTGTCATTTTACCAGAATCGAGCGCCTATATAGCATTTTATATCGTGGACTGCTGAATCGTAGTCTCCTAGAGACATTACCTTCATCAATACGGCCTCCGTTCACCGATCAGAACCGAGATGATGGGTACAAAGAAGCAATTTGCTTAAGCATCAGTTTTCCAAACTACAAAATGTTCTTCAGCAATACAGAATATACTAATCAACACGAATGGATCGTTTTGCTGCTTGAAGCAAGAGTATTATGGGAATTGGATTGCGCATTTTGTCACCAAAATGCGATTTATAAACCTGTGCTTGATATTCCATTAGAAGATAGAAAAAAACTTGAGGCGTTAAAAAGGATGTTTTGGGATTGGGATTATACTAATCTAGAAAAATCTAAGTCAAAGTACAAACGTGACTCGCAAATACCAGATTCTTATCCAACACATCCTGAAGCGGAAGTTCTCGTATTTGATTCAATTTCGGCAGAGTACATCAAGGCAGTCCACTTTTATAATGACACTGCTTTACAAACATGGCGGAAGGATAATCCAAAAGCTGATTTTCAAGAACTTTCCGCTAATAAGCAATATTTTAAACCTAGATGTGACTACAAAGCATGGCAAAATCGATAACCTGAAACTTGATTAGGAGCAAGGCACCAATGGCAAAACGCCCTATTTTCACACCCGATTTTAGCGAATTTCCGTATATTGACGCGATAGATATAGAGTTTAAATGGCACCCCGGCTTTGCAAAATCGCAGATGCAAAAGTCTATAGCGTCTCTGCATGAAGCCGCCGAAAAGTTGAATAGGATCTCGCCAATTTTGGAAATATCGAGCAAATCGACATCGCGTCTTGGGACTTCATTAAGTGCTTTTAATCTGTTGTTGAAAACATTAGACGGCCAAAGGATGAGCGTGGAGTGTGCATATCAAGGGAGCAAAGTGTTTGAAAACGGAGGCCCCTACCACGAACTCTATTCAAAACCAAGTCGTGCAGCGAAAACAGACGAACGATTACGAAATTCAGGAGAGTTAATCGCCTTTAACTTCCGTGGGAAGGACTTTCCTATTGAACCCAAAACGGCTTTCTATGATTGGTTATACATAACAGCACTCTCCCAGCAGAAAACAGATATTATTCAAGAACTTGAAGTATTTCAAGGTTTTTCGGACATCGTCTTTAATCCTAACCGTTCGCTCAATTGTCAAGCGCGTGCTGCTGCTTTATTTGTTGCTTTATCTAAAAATGGCTTGATAAATGAACAGATACTGCAAGACAGAGATCGTTATCTGGCACTTATAACAGGCAAGAAAGAATCTCTGCCAACCGAACCGACTCCCCACCAACTTACCCTTCCCCTCCAAGTGAACCAAAATTTTTAGGTTGACGCTTCAAGTCGTATATAGTAAAGTTATAGTAAAGTCCACAATGATTTGGACACCACAACATGAGACGAGTTCTTGGCGGGCATAAGTCAGTAAGATCGCGAGCACAGCTCGCTCCTACAAGTGTCCACGGATCTTCGGGCTTTATTATAAGAATTGAAATAGGAATAATACCATGAAGACAATGACTTACAAAGGCTATACTGCGGAAATTATCTATAGCGACGAGGACGATTGCTTTGTTGGTCATATCATCAATATTGATGCCATTGTTGGTTTTCATGGCGATACCGACGAAGTATTGCGTGACGCTTTTGAAAACATGGTAGAACTTTACATCGAAACCCTTGAGGCACCAGAAAGCGCGCCGCAAAAGGATGATGCTGGTGGTTTTTGGGCACGCCTACGTGAAGTTTTCCACCTGTAGAAATAACACCTTCGCTGTCTACACTTGAGAGGGTTAGCTCCGTTTCACACAAGGGAATCCTACCCATACATGGAAGGCGACCATGTGAAAAAGAAAAGACATCAAACCAAAATCGGAGTAGAAACAACCTCTCTCCTGCCACCGCTCGTCATTGGCGTGGCCCTGATTCTCGTCAATGCGTATTGGATTGCCTTAGTCAGCGGTATTCACCACTCCCTGAACCCTGCATACGCCTCTCTGTTTATCGCCCCAATCGTCAACCTCTTTTTTCTTCTGCTCATCAATGCGTTACTTAAGCGGATTCGTTCACAACTCGCTTTGAGTCGTGCCCAACTTCTCTTAGTCTATCAGATGTTGGTCATGCTCTGCGTGGTTTCTGGACATAACCCGATGGATTTCATTCTCGGAATCCTCGCGCATCCGTTCTGGTTCGCTACCTTTGAAAACGAATACGCAACGCTCTTTCACAGGTACATTCCGTCTTGGTTCACGGTCCAAGATAAAGGCGCGCTCACCGGTTTCTTTGAAGGGAACTCGACCTTATACACGCCAAGACACCTGTTCGCGTGGATAGGTCCAGTGCTACTTTGGTCGTTTGTCACGTCCGTTCTCTTCTTCATTTTGATGTGTTTCAACAGCATCCAGCGTTTGCAGTGGAGTGAACGGGAACGCCTCAGTTATCCTGTCGCACAACTCCCCATAGAGATGACCACCCCGCGTTTTTTTTCAAGAAAATTGCTGTGGCTTGGATTTAGCATCTGTGCGGCGATAGAACTCCTCAACGGATTCCACTTTCTCTATCCGTTTGTGCCCGGCGTGCCACTGAAAATACCCGATTTTGGGGCGAAACTCTTTACGACGAAACCTTGGAACGCGATTGGATGGTTACCGCTGTTCTTTTACCCTTGGGTTATCGCACTGACCTTCTTCGTACCGCTCGAGCTCTCGTTTTCGGTCTGGTTCTTTTTTCTGTTTACAAAATTTCAATTGATTATAGGAAGCATTGGTGGCTGGAAATCGTTGCAAGGTTTCCCTTATTACAATCAACAAGGCATCGGTGCATGGTTGACCCTCGCGATTCTAATTTTATGGACGAGTCGTAAGCACCTCAAAACAGTATTTACGATAGCTTTTAAGCCTTCCAACGATAGCGATGCTGCCGCCAGAAACGAACCACTTCAATATCGCACCGCGCTCATTGGTATCTTTGTAGGCACCACGATCCTCGTTATCATCTTCCAACATGCTGGCATGTCCGTTGGCATTCTCCTTGCATTTCTAAGCCTCTACTTCCTCATGTCCATCGCCATAACATACGCGAGGGCGGCGGTCGGTGTCCCGTATCATGAAGTCATTTGGACGCATCCACAACTGATGATCGTATCGGTTTTAGGCGCACGACGGACCGGCGCGGCAAATTTGACGCTTTTCTCTTTCCTATATCCGTATGTTCGCGATAACGTCTCGCACCCAATGCCGAGTCAATTAGAGGGGTTTAAAATGGCGGAGCGCGCCCCCGTTTCGCAGAAAAAGATGGCGATCGCTATGATCGTCGCGCTATTGGTTGCTATTCCGGCTTCGTTCTGGGCGTATTTGCATCTCATCTATCAGCACGGTGCGGTGCGAACCGAAGGGTACATCATCGGCATCGGCTTTGAAACCTTTGAACGTATGCTACTGCCGTGGCTACAACAACCCCACGCGACAGACAGCACGGGCTTGAGTTTCACGGCGTTCGCCTCGCTGTTCACGCTGGGACTCATGTTTCTGAGAAGGCAGTTTATCTGGTTCCCTTTCCATCCAACGGGCTATGCCCTCGGTTTATCCGCAGGCATGGTTTGGGTCTGGAGCGCGATCTGTGTCGGTTGGATTATCAAAGTGGTCCTACTCAAATTTGGGGGGTTGCGACTTTATCGGAAGGCGGCTCCGTTCTTCGTTGGCGTGATTTTGGGCGATTTTCTGATAGGAACGTTCTGGAGTTTAGTGGGGGCGGTTTTTGAGATACCGGTCTATCGGGTTTGGTATTAAGGACCGTAGGTGAACTGAATTTTTTAAGTTGACACCTCAACGGGTATATGGTAGAGTTAAGGGTCAAAGCATACCCATGGTTAGCGTATGAATGTCCGTCTAAGCAAAAAGCATCAAAGAACGCTGGAGGCTATTTTTAGCACACAAACCCCGGCAACGTTGCAATGGCGGCGGATTGAAGCCCTTTTTATGGCACTCGGAGCAGTAAAAGATGAGAAAAGCGGATCCTCAGTAACCTTTGAATTAAATGGGAAAACGACTACGCTTCACCGACCTCATCCGCGAAAAGAGGTAAATCGATACCAGGTACGCGACATACGCGATTTTTTAAAACGGGCAGGAATAACACTATGAACACACTGACATATAGAGGCTATACCGCTGAAATCATCTATAGTGACGAAGATGATCTCTACGTCGGCCATGTAGTCAATATTGGTGATGACATCGTCTCTTTCCACGGGGACACTGAAGCGGAACTACAAGAGGCATTTGAAAATGTGCTAGATCACTACCTTGAATTCCGAGAAAAGCGCGAAAACCCACCGCAAAAGCAGAACGAAGGTAGTTTGTGGACGCGCCTCCGTCAAGCACTTCATCTGTAAAACAAAGTCTCGCTCCACTCACGATAAAAATAAGGAATTTTACCGGTGAAGACATGTGTCATTGTTTTTGCTAAAAATCCAGTGCCGAATCAGGTTAAGACGCGGCTCGTCCCAACTCTTTCATCGGAACAAGCGGCGACACTATACACTGCGTTTCTCACAGATTGGTGCGACACACTCGCGAAACTTCCCGATGTGGGCCTCATCATCGCTTATACACCTGCAGAGGCACGATTCGATTTACAAGTTTTAATCGGAAACGATGCCATCTACATCCCACAAATTGGTGCTGATCTTGGGGAACGACTCGCGGCAGTGACACAGTGGGCAGCAGAACACGGATACACAAAGATTTTACTCGTCGGGTCGGACAGCCCGACACTACCGATTTCATACATCTCAAAAGCATTTACACTGCTTGACTCGCGGGATATCGTCGTTGGACCGAGTACAGACGGTGGGTATTACCTCATCGGCTTTTCGGCAACGAACATAGCAATGACCGTGCCATTCGTATTTGAAGAGATCGCATGGAGCACAGCAGATGTTTTTCAACAAACAGTGGCACATATCCGTTCGTTAAAGGCGACCTTCGGACTCTTACCACCGTGGTATGATATAGATACGGCTGAAGATTTGGCGTTTCTGCATGCACATATATCAGCGATGCGGCTCGCGGGCGAAACGGTGCAAGCCGTTAGAACGGAATCTCTATTGGCAGAACTATTTTCATAAACAGTAAAGCAAAGGAGTTAATCATGGGACAATTAGATGGAAAATTTGCGATTGTAACCGGTGGAAACCGAGGCATCGGAAGAGGGATTGCGAGAGGGCTTGCCGCTGAGGGTGCGACGCTCACAATCGCTGCCAGGGATGCGGACCTTCTCGAAGAAACCGCCAACGAATTCCGGGCAAACGGCACAAAAGTGTTGACTGTCCCGACCGATGTAACGGACGAGGAACAGATTAAAGCACTCTTTGAAAAATCGATGGATGCGTACGGTCGTTTGGACATCCTCGTAAATAACGCCGGGGCATTCAATGGGGGTCCCATCGGTGAGCTTGCAACGGAGGATTGGGATTGGGTTATTAATGTGAATCTCCGTGCGCCGTTTATCTGCTCTCGCGAGGCATTCGCAATCATGAAAGCGCAAGGTGAAGGCGGTCGTATTATTAACGTTGGGAGTATTTCTGCGCATCGTGCCCGTCCCCGCACAGCCCCTTACAGTGCCAGCAAATTCGGTATCTGGGGACTGACACAGGTAACAGCACTCGAAGGCAGACCGCACGGCATTACGGCGAGCTGCTTACAACCCGGTAACACCTACGTAGAACGCCATCAGAACCGTCCACAGGAACCTATGGAACCGATGATGGACGTTGACGATCTCGCGCAAGCCGCTGTCCTCATGGCGACGCTCCCACCGCATATTAATATGTTAGAAGCAACTGTCCTGCCGGTCGGCCAACTCTATATCGGACGTGGATAACGTTTTTTTACTTTTTCCTCGCGGATAAACGACGGGGTTTGTGCTTTAACGTTTTTCGTGTTCGAGTCGCCCTCCACTTCGCTACGGGCTTGGTTTTTGATATTACAATGTACAGTCGGAGGCTATCATGCAAGTGAATCGGACCCAATTCATGGAAGAAGGGTATCTCATTTTCCGGGAAGTGGTCCCGCCGGAAGAACTGGACACGCTTCGGGAAAGTTATGAACTCATGGTTTCGCGCCAGCGAGAAATCTGGGCGCGAGAACGCGCGCCGCACGAACCACCGGGTGGCGTTTGGGAGTCTTCACCACAACCTCGTCTCCAGCTCGGACGGAGTCCACTCGCAGGGCTCGTCGATGAAAAAACGGCAAGTGCTGTTGAAATCTGGGCGCATGAAAACATGCAAGGCGTTAGCAGCGAACTGGTCGGTGAGGAGGATGCAGGCGTTACCGAGATGATGCTCATGTGCAGTCCAGTCAAAGATTGTGGACCTGCGGCTTGGCATCGCGACCATCATCCCATCGATACTGCTCCATTACAAGGTTACATTGACGATATTGTGGAGACGGGACCGCGCTACGTTCAGTGGAATCTCTCACTCTACGACGATAACGTGTTGTGGGTGCTACCGGGTAGTCATCTCCGAGTCAACACCGATGAAGAAAATGAACTGTTGTTGGCAGATCCGAAGGTGCCATTACCCGGTGCCGTTCAGACGCACCTCAACGCCGGCGATGGTGTCGTTTATATTTTGCCGATCTTGCATTGGGGAAGCAACTATAGTCGGAAGATGCGCCGTACGATTCACGGTGGGTTCGCAAACTACACGCACTATCAAGCACTTGATTACATAGACTATTTGTCACCGGATGTGCGAGAGAGGTTCGATCGGTGGAATCAACGCAGTAATCAAATGCAGATATGGTGTGAAGATGCGCTCCGCGCCGCTATAGAAAAGGATGCCGCTGCCTACCACACAGCACTTGACCACCTACACCCGAGGAGAGGTGAAAAGGGGCAGATGCTCTCAACCGTCTTTTTGTGTAAAGCCGCCTGTTTCGTGGCAATCGAACACGGCTATGAACTTCCAGAGATCCCTGATGAACTTCGGAATCGTGGCAAGGGTTTCCACGCCATCACTCTTAACTGGGGACCCCCCTTCGCCGAACGATTTACGAAAGAGGAAGCGGCTACACTCTGGGAACGTTTTAAGCCACTCGACGCGCTCCTTAAAACCGATGAAGAATTGTATCTACCCGGTTTCCAATCCGGTCCAATGCATTACTATTTCAATGAAATGCCTGCCAATTTCGGTGTCGCAGATTTCATTAAAACGTGGAAACTATAGCGGTAGACCGAGCATCCCACTGAGATAGAAATACGCTTCCTCAGTATAACGCGGCAGATTTTCTGGATCTTCGACTTCCAACTCCAATGTTAGGTCGCCTTGGTAGTCGATTTCTTGGAGCGTTTCGATAATCTGCTTGAGCTTGAGTTCACCGCGCCCAATGCCGACAGATACAGTACCGAGATGGTCCTTGAGATGCACGGCATAGATACGGGAACCGAATTGGCGAATCGCAGCGAGCGTATCAACGCCTGACGAGTGGAAATGCCCTGTATCTATGCAGACCCCGACTCGTTCATCGGGAATAGCGTCTAAAATCGTTTGGAAATCCTCTGGTTGTTCAAGGACGTTCCGGTGGTGTGGCTCCAGCGTCAACTTGATCTGACTCTCTGTTGGCATACGCTGCAAGACCTCGCTTACACAGGAGGTAACTCTGTCCAAGGCACCGGGTTCTGTTCTCGGTTGTGCGCCACTTGTTGTTAGGTGTGTCGCACCAAGTCCTTCGGCGACTTCAACACACCTCGCGATCGCACCTGCGCGTGTGTCAACATCGGCAGTGTCCTGTCCTCCCCATCCGGGGGGATAGAGTCCAGCACATTTCATGCCGGAGGCATCAATCTTTGCCTTCATATCGTTTATGTCAAAAGCGTGCGCAGCATCCACACTCCAGATGAGGGGTCCATGAATCTCCATTAATCGGTAGCCGATCTGTGGAGCGTATTCCAAAGTTGCGGCGACCTCATCTTCGGCGTAGCCACGGTAACAGATAGAAGCACAGATAATGTCCATTTTTAATTATTCCTTTTTTAATTATTCCTTGCGGTTCGGTTAGGTCCATTGGATAAATAACGTCATTCGACGTATAGCCGCCTGCGCCGGTGTTGCAGGCTACAATTTGGAGAAAAATTGATACAACAGATTTTAATTTTTCCTTGCGGTTCGGTTAGGTCCATTGGGTAAATAACATCATTCGACGTATAGCCGCCTGCGCCGGTGTTGCAGGCTACAATTTGGAGAAAAATTGATACAACAGATTTTAATTTTTCCTTGCGGTTCGGTTAGGTCCATTGGATAAATAACGTCATTCGACGTATAGCCGCCTGCGCCGGTGTTGCAGGCTACAATTTGGAGAAAAATTGATACAACAGATCGAAATAACTTTACCTGAATACCCGCGCGGTTTTCACCTTGTCACAGATGAAATTATGAAACCGCTCGGTGAATTGCCGAAAGAAGGTATCCTGCACCTGTTCATCAAGCACACTTCTGCGGGATTGACTATCAACGAAAATGACGACCCGACGGTGCGTGAAGATTTTGCCAACAGCTTCGACTGCCTCGTCAAGGAGCGTGAACCGTTCTATAAACACACCATAGAAGGCGATGACGATATGCCAGCACATATCAAAGCGTCACTTGTCGGCTTCACCGTCTCCGTTCCGATCACCAACCACCGCCTCAATTTAGGCGTGTGGCAGGGGATATACCTGTGCGAATTCCGAAACAGCGGTGGCAGACGAAATCTAACAGCAACCCTCTATTTTTAATATTTTTAATTATACCTTGCGGTTCGGTCAGGTAGGTTGGATAAATAACCTTCCTCTCCGTATATCCGCCTGCGCCGGTGTTGCAGGCTACAACTTGGGTTGAATGTTTCATGATTACCCTGACCCGTTAGAATCCACGAAACCCGATCGGTTCGATCAGGTGGGTTAGTCCTTCATTAGGGACGAGGGAACCTCGCCGCTACGGTTTCGTTGCTATATTACGCGTAGATGTTGTTCCTAATTAGGATCACAACAAAGCGTTATAGAGTTCTATATGTCGCTGCAGCACCGCGTCTGAGTCGGGTGGATTGATGACCTCAATAGAGACGAACCCGTCGTATCCATCCTGTGCGAGGAGTGTCAGCGAATCTTTTTCCGTGTCTGGTAAGGGTCCACTGTCGCCAAAGTTGACGTGCGCATGCCGCACTTTGCCGCGTAGATGCACATAAGCGACATTGACGGGTTCCCCATGTCGAACATGATGCGCAGCGTGCCAATTCGCGAAGGTGTTCTGTGCCCCTGCGCGGTGTAAAGTCTCGGTTACGTAACTCGCGATGAGATTACCGTGCGTTTCCAGACAGAGTGCAACCCCTGCATCGCCAGCTAAACTGTCGCAAGCCCGAATGCCTTCCGCTTCCCAATCCAAAGTCTGGGACACCTCAACCGGTGTTTCTGGCACCCGATCCCCAAAAATCCGAATATTCTTTGCGCCCATCGTTTCGGACAAATCAATATATCGCTTGAGCAGATCTACCTGTTCGGCGCGTTTTTGCGCGTCTGGGTCTATGAATCGCACGCCAGTTGCAATGCAGGAGAGTTCGATACCGCTATCGGTAAAACGGTGGCGCGCCTCCTGAAGTTGCTGCGGTGTCGAATCTAACTCCACGCCGTGCCCGTGATCCCACTCCACGCGGAGCTCTAAGTGCTCATAGTTGTAATGTTTCGCTTTGTCAATAAGTTCCGCCACTGTTAACGGCGGACACACAGACGACATAAAACCAAATTTCATATTTTTAATTTTCCTTGCGGTTCGGTCAGGTTCATTGGATGAATAACGTTAAGCGATGTAGATCTGAAGAAACACGCAGAAACACCCTATCAAAAACCCCAAGCAAAAACCCTTCCGCTTCGCTTACAGGCTACGGTTCTGTTAAATAGATCAACCTCGAATGTCAATAGATGAACTACCGTTTCCTCGTTTCCTAACGTTGATTTTGATAGGCAAACGTCTCGTTAATTCCTGAATATGACTGATGAGAAAGATGCTCCGTCCCTGCATGCGGAGACCTTCGAGCGCAGCGATGGCAATGTCCAGAGTTTCAGTATCAAGCGTGCCGAACCCTTCGTCAAGAAACAGCGAATTGAGTTGCGCACGTCCACGACTAAGCTCCGAAAGCGCGAGTGCCAAAGCGAGGCTCGTTAGGAAAGATTCGCCCCCCGAAAGTGTTTCTACAGGCCGTTCTTCGTTGGCATTCCATCGATCAATGACACTCAAGTCGCCTATACTTTCAACTTTAAGTTGGTACCGCTCAGAGGTGAGATAGCGCAATTGTTCATTTGCTAAACTGCCCATCTGCCTGAACATAATCTCCAGGGCAAAATCGCGTAAGTCGTTTCTGGGAATTGTGTCCTGTAACCTTTTCCAACGCTTCAATTCCTGCTCAGCCCCACTTATTTCAGCACCGAGAGCCTCTCGTTGTTTAAGGTGTTTTTTCAAATCGTCGATTTTCTGTTGTTGCGCGCCCACCTCCTGCTGTGCTGCTTGGAGTTGCTCCCCAATTTTTTCTACTTGGACTTTAATCCGCCCCAACGCTTCCGGATCGAACGGCGTTTCTTCAAACCGGGTTCGCAATTCGGTAATCACTAATTCAAGTTCCTGCTTTTCATCTTCGTAAGCGTCAATTTGGTCAGTGAGTTCTTGCAGCTGTTCCTCGTCTCGGAAAGCGTTATCGTGTGCTTCTGGTGAATCAAACTCTGCCTCACTTAACTTCACAAAGTAAGCATCATATGCTATTTCAAACTTTTCACCGCACTCTTTATACCGATCTTTGCAAGCCTTGTGGGCAGTCTGATTTTTGATGAATATATCTCGACTCTTCTGTAATTGCTGATCAGCTTTAGCCCGTACATTTTCTTTTTTCTCCACCTCGGTCTCTAATGCATCAACAGCGGCGTTGATCTCATCTTCGGTTTCCAATCCATCAGTTCTGTTACGAACGATCTCTAAAAACGCCTCTCCTTCGCGCTGATATTCGTCTACTTCGGCTTGCCATGTCTCACAGAGATCCTTCAGATCTTCAAGGTTGCTTTGGGTCGCTGCTATGTTAGTTTCAAGCACCTGGAGTTGTGTATCAGCGGTATTAAGGTCGTCTTCACGCGCCTCAACTTCCTTCATCTTATTCTCAAATAGATCTTTCGCCTCTTTAGGTGTAGCACGGTGAAATGTCTTGGGCAATAAATCCCATAAACTGGTTTTAATGTCTGCAACGGCAACTTTCAAATCTTCAACATTATTACTGACCTCCTGTAACTGGTCTTTCGCTTCGTTCAAAGATTGACTCTCGCTCTCAATGCTGCTCTCACAGTTTTCAAGTAATTGCGCTGCCGTTTCACAAGCGTGTGATGCCTGTGTGTGTGCTTGCTCGGTTTCTACAATATCAGCAATAGCAGTGTCCACCTCTGCAATCTGATCGGTTGTCCAGTCAGACGAAACCTCAATATCGGGGTAGATTTCCTGCCACTCCGCGAGAAACTGTGCCTTCTCATTGTCTCGGAGTGCTATTATTTTCGTCTTACAATCCTTAATTTGCTCAGCCGTGTTGCGTCTATTCTGTTCAGTTTGGATATGCTTTTTCTCCAGAGCCTGCAGTCGCGCGTGTGCCTTATCTGCGTCTGTTTTCGCATCCACTAAAGCGTTCTCAGCGTTTTGTAGCAGTTCCTCACCTTCAGGTTCCACGGCATCAGCGAACGGATGTTCCGTCGCGCCGCACACCAAACAGGGTTCTCCGGTGTGAAGGTGCTGTCGAAATTCATTGATCGGATTTGCCCACATCAGCGATTTTAGTTCATCTTCGCAGTGTTGAACCGCTTCCACTGCAAGCTGATGCGTCTCTGTATGTCGGTCTAATTCGGTTTCAATCTGATCAAGGGCAGTATCTAACGCTGCCTTTTCATGATTTAATTCGCGCAAACGGTTTTTAGAATCTGATAAGTTATCTATCGTTGCCTCATATTTCTGTGCAATAGGCTGTGCTTCGGCTGCTTGCTGTTTTCGGGTATTCCATTCGTCTTGAGTGCCAGTTTCGAGCAACGCGTTCAATTGCGTAGCAGTTGCTTCCAACGTCGTCTCTGCATCTGCTTTCTCGGAAAAGAGGTCAGCGTGAGTATCAGATAACTCTTTGATTTTACGTTTTAACGACGACACTTTGTTTTCCTGCTGTGCTTTGCTCGTCAAGGCGGTTTCCAACTGCTTTTCTTGCAAACTAATTTCCGCCAGGAAACCGGTTGTCCGCGTAAGGCGTTGTTGTCGGTCTAATGGAAGTGGGTTTTCATCTAAAAAAGTTTGTGCCTCGTCAATCTGCTTTTGCAATCGGGTTTGCTCTGTCTGTTGGTCGGCTAATCTGCCTTTTAAAGCATTTATCTGATTATCCATATCCACCAGTTGAGGCATCCGTTTATTCGCTTCAGCAAATTGAGTTGATGCCTGTTGCACCTCTGATTTTGCAGTATTGTAAAGTTTTACCTTCCGATCCCGATCATCGGATGCGATCTGATACACCTTTTCTTTTCCGTCAAAATCGGCTTGGTCAGTTTTCACCTGCTTTTCTGCTTCCGTCTTCTGGGTCGTTGCTGCACAGAGGGCTTTATCTGCTTTTTCGAGATCCGATTTTGCGGTATCATGCTCCCGCTTTTCAGAGCGTAAATCCTTAGCACGTTGTGCATTCTCCAATTCTACTTGGAGGGCATCAACCTTCGGTTGCAGATTCAGGAGTTCTACTTGACGCTTTTCTGAAGATTGGAGTTTTTCGTAGTCCTCTTCACGTTTCGTTTCCCGATCTTTCTTCTGCTGAATTTCCCGACTTTGCTCCGCTAACGCCTCGGCTTCCGTCTGTAAATTATCAAATTCTGTTTTGGCTTCCGTGAGTTGCTCGTGAGAGGCTTCCGGGATTTTGTTTAATTTGTCAAGGACATCGGCATTTGCAGCTTCAACCTCGTTCACCCTGTCATTTAATGCCTGTCTGAGTAAGTCGTAGATATGAATACCCGCGGTCGCCTCCAAAATTGTCCGCCGATCTTCTCTGCTTGCCTTTAAAAACGCAGCGAATTCGCCTTGTGCCAACATAACAGAGCGTCTGAAAGCATTGAAATCAAGTCCTAAAATAGATTCTATCTCTTGAGCAACTCTGGTAGTGATTAACTCACCGGAATCATCAAACAACTGCCCTCTGGGAGAGCCGTTGCGTCTCATAGACCATGTAGCATGGTAGCGCGTACTATTCGCCTCAAAATGGACTTCAGCAAATCCTTCCGTTTCGCCATGGCTGATAAGATGCCTCGGATGTTGGCTTGTGGTTCCACTCAAGCGAGGCGTTTTCCCATAGAGCGTGACACAAATCGCATCTAATAACGTCGTTTTCCCGGCACCCGTCGGACCTGTAATCGCTACTAGGGACGCATCATCCAACGGAGACTTTTCAAAATCAAGTTCAACCTCCTCACGAAAACTATTCAGATTTTTAAGCTTCAGTTTACACAATTTCATTGGGACTCCTCAACGATTCGGACTAATTCATTGAAAGTTCGCGTCAAACTTTCATCGGGCGGTTCACCTTCAAACCGTGTCTTGTGAAACTGTTCAAAGACTTCTTTGGGATGCTTCATATCTTCAACAGAGACTTCGGGACCGGGTGTTGTCTCTGGTAACTCAACTTCAACCGCCAAAACCTCCCCGCCCCGATCACTAAAAACTTGGCGAATCTCATCACTGATACCGATCCTCGGTGTGTCCAATGTCAACTTGACATAGATGTACTTGTCAGTCCATGTCTGGATACTCGCTTCCCAAAGCACTGATTCCTCATCACCCGTGACAGTACATAATTCTTTGAAGATAGGAATCTCAATACCTTCATCCCGTATGCGTCTACCATCTTCAGACAGTTCCAGCAGATACACCGATTTGCGATACCCCGTTTCATTGAATCTCAGTGGAATTGGTGAACCCGAATACCGGATTGGGTAAGCGGTACCTGTGATTGCCTGTGGCCTGTGGAGGTGTCCGAGGGCAACGTAACTCACATCGTCTGGAAAATCGCTGGCGTGGATAGCCGTCGCACCGCCAATCTGTATATTCCGCTCGGAATCGGTTACCTGTCCACCCTGAACGAAAAGGTGTCCCATTAAAATTTTAGGGAGTTCTGCCGGCATACAGGCGGTACAATCGGCGTAGAACGCCTTAAGCCACTCTCGATACCGTTCATTTCTCTCTGCCTCGGTTTCATAGGAGAGATGTCGTAGATCGCTTTCAGAGAGGTATGGAACCGCCGCGACCATCACGCGCGGGTCGTCCGGTGGAAAGGGGAAAACACACTCACGCGCCTCAGTTGCGAGTCCGACGACGTGAATTCTACCCATCTTCAGAAACTCTCGTGGGGCTTCCAGATGTCGGGCGGAATCGTGATTCCCGGCAGTAATCACGGCATAAGCATCGGTTTCATTGAAAAGACGGTAGAGAAATCGGTAATAGAGGTTCGTTGCGTCTGCTGACGGAAGGGACGTATCAAAAATATCACCTGAAACGAGGAGAAGTTGGACGTGATGTTCTTGGATTGTGTCAAGGAGCCAGTCCAAGAATTGTGCGTGTTCGCCAAGTCGGGAACGCTCGTGGAGCCGTTGTCCGATGTGCCAATCGGCGGTGTGTATGATTTTCATAGAGGTTCGTGAGCTGTGCTAAAACGTATGTTAAAGATTATAGTGGATGTATCATACCACATTTACGATATATTTTCAAACAGATTTGTCAATTATCCCGTCTTGCCAAAAAAACACAATTGTGATACATTTTAAATCCAACGCTACAATTGCTCTTATATTCGTTGTCCAGAACGAAATACAATATTTTCCCATCCCTTGCAGCAGGTGGGAGTCAGGAGTTAGACGTATGAGTAACAACGGACGGACTTTAACCGCAGAACTGGAAGAAATGGAAGTCTACGGCGAAACGCGGGTCGGATGGGATGAAAACACACCTGTCAATGAAACCGTTGACGCAGAGGGGAACCTCTTTCCAGGCAAGAGAGGATTTGGTGTAGCAGATCCTAACTCGCCGAAACGCCGTGTTTACGATGATCCAGAAGTCGAAGCATTACGTGAAAAGTTACGCGAGCAGAACGGCATTCGTGGACTTGAAATCTGCGAACCCCACGAAACTGAGAAAATCGCTCGTATTTTCCATCGTGATGGCTTTGCTGTCGTCAAAGACCTCCTCAATGCCGAGCAACTCGCTCAATGGAGAGAGGGATGCGCCGAAGCACTACGCGACATCCTCTCAATACCGGGACCAGAGAACAGAAAATATATAACCGAAACCGGACGACTGCCACATCGCTATAGTTACGGCACCTCCTCCGCCTCAAGACAGATGCTGCACCACACCGCTTGGGCAAGCATGATAGATTTACCGACAACCACCCCAATCGTTACAGAGATTTTCGGTTCTTCAGATTACCGGGTCTGGGGTTCAGGCGGAGACCTCTGCCTCCCTGGTGCAGTAGAGTACCAACACTTGCATTCCGACGGTAGGGATTCACAACACCTCACCGAAGCACGCATCAGACAAGCGGAACGTCTCGGCATTCAACTCCATAGAGACGATAACGGTAATCTTGATGTCCCATCACAAAAGATGATTATGGAGATGACACCGCCGACCGTAACGATTAACTTCATCATGTGCGATCTGACGTGGGAAAACGGTCCGATTCGCCAAATTCCGGGGTCCCATACACTGCAGCAACATCCGCCACCTCCGGGAGATGAACCGGATTGGATGAAACATTCAACGCTCGTCGGTGCAACGGCGGGTTCCGGTGTGTTTCGGGATAACCGCGCCTGGCACGGTGCGACCCCGAATCTCTCAAAGGAAATTCGGGCACTGCCAAACGTCGAGTACGCCGCACCTTGGCGGTCACAACACGGTTTCAGCAGGATTATGCCGCACGAGATTTGGGAAACTCTGACGCCACACGCTCAGAAGTTATGTGAGTGGATCAAGGCAGATCCAGGGGTCTGGCCCCCGGGTGCCGGTATCATGCATCCGCTCGCAAGCAAGCGCGCTGAAGCAGCAAAGAATTCTTAATTTTACCTTGCGGTTCGGTCAGGTCGGTTTGCGAAATAACGTGCCTTTCCGTATATCCGCCTGCGCCGGTGTTGCAGGCTACAAGTTTGGTTTGATGTTCAGAAGATTCTTAATTTTACCTTGCGGTTCGATCAGGTCGGTTTGCGGAATAACGTGCCTTTACGTATATCCGCCTGCGCCGGTGTTGCAGGCTACAGGTTTGATGTTCAAAAGAAAATAGGAGGAAATTAGATATGTTAAACTGGGGCGTTATGAGTGCAGGTGGTATCGCATACGTCTTCTGCAACGGAATGCGTTTCACAGACTCCGGGCAGATTCTTGCCGTTGCGAGTCGTACACAATCTAAGATGGACAGACTCGTCAACGATTTTGGTATCCCGCGCCAATACAATGATTATGCCGATCTGTTGGCAGACGATGACATCGACGCTATCTATATTGCTACAATTCATCCACTTCACGCCGAGTGGGCGATAAAGTGTGCTGAAGCCGGGAAACACCTTCTTGTTGAGAAACCGATCAGTATGAATCGCGCCGAAGCCGCCTCGATGGTAGATGCGGCACGTGAAAACGACGTGTTCCTCATGGAAGCCTTTATGTATCGCTGCCATCCACAGGTCGCGAAGGTAGTTGAACTGATACAGGATGGCACGATCGGCGAGGTCCTCGTCATCCGATCGACCTTCAGTTACCGGTCGAATTTTAACCCGCAAAGCCGGATTTTCAACCGCGAAATGGGAGGTGGTGGTATCCTTGACATCGGCTGTTACACCGCTTCAATGACCCGAAAGATGGCGGGTGCCTCTGAAAATAAATTGTTCCTGAACCCTGTAGAAATAAAAGGGAACGGCAAAATCGGTCCCACCGGTGTCGACCATATCGCAGCCGCAACGCTCAAGTTTGAAAACGGTATCATTGGAGAGATAATCGCCGCCGTTGAGTGTAGCGTTGGGAGCAGTGTTTTTATCTACGGCACAGAAGGCTCGATTACCATCCCAAGCCCTTGGTTACCCTCATCGCTGTGTCGGCACGCAAGAGAGCCGTTGCCCCTCGATACAACCTTCCCGTCAACAAAGATTATTGTTGACTCTTATCAGAATCGGGAAACCACCGAAATTACGGTCGACGTAGACCGAGATCTCTTTACCTACGAGGCAGATACGGTTGCGGCACATATTGCTGATCGGCAAGCACCGGCGATGTCTTGGGATGACACGCTCGGTAACATGCAACTATTGGAGGCTTGGCTCGCAGAGGTAGGCGTTGTTCATTTTTAATTTTACTTTTTTAATCTTACCTTGCGGGTCGGTTAGGTCGGTTTGATAAATAAGGTGCCTCTCCGTAGATCCGCCTGCGTGTTTTTGCTTGGGTGTTTCTGCGTATTGTTGCAGGCTTGGTTTTCGCTAAAATTCGCGAGAAAGGAAACCTAATTTCACTACGGGCTTACGGTTTCGTGCTAACTAACGTAGAATTTCAGAATTATTTAGGAGTTAACACCGATGGTGAAAGACGACATTTTTCAAGAACGCGTTGTCCGAGTTGAAAAGCCGTCGACGCACTTTACACTACTTCGTAACGCCGACGGCGACTTCCTCGGTGTGTCTGATACAAACGAACTCGCAACTTTTGATTATACCGACGATAAGGCGATATGGGAACAGGTCAAAGGGACCGATACCTACCGCCATGTCGTTACGGGGATCCAACTTGAAGCAGAACCTGATGCGACTGAGAACGGGTACCATCTTCGTCATAACGGAGATTCACTCACGAGTGATGGCAGTATAGGAAACAAAGGTGCCATATTCTCTGCCGGACACGGTCCCGCACACCTGCCCTCCGAATATCTGGAATCATTCAAGCAAAACGGATGGGCCTGCCTCCCGTCCATCATCGCCCCTGATATTGTTGAAGAATTGGAACGGGTCAGCTGCACGGGTCGCTGGGAAGAAGGCACCTACGAACGGCGTATGCCGCCTCTGAACGAGACAGCAGCGGTCGCACAGATTGCGACAGAACCTGTCTCCTTGTGGCTGATGCGTCAGTACATGCGGACGGAGGAAATCCGGCTCGGACACTCGCCGGGTTTCGCGATACTCCCCCCAGACGATGGTAGACGTAAAGTTCAAGGTTGGCACTCAGACTTCCCCTACCTCTGGGGTATCGCCGGCAGTGAAGTTGTCAACCGAATACCGATTCATCAGGTCGATGGTTTGGTCATGGGGGTCCAACGAAATCTCTGTGTCTCGGAATTCCGTAAGGAAAATGGGGCGACCTGTTTCAAACTCGGATCCCATACATTCGGTCAAGGTCCACCCGTCGAATGGGTAAACGGAAATACCTCCAGACAGGACGGGCATCGTGAATCCAAAGGATTGCCATACACCGGGCCGGATGCAGATGTGGTCGAGGCACCGCCGGGTAGCTACATCGTCTACGATTCTCGGGTTTGGCATCGCGCAGGTGTCAATCGCACATCACATAAGCGCGCCGCGATGTTGCAGGCGGTCATCCCGATGTACATCATGCCGTTCATGGATACAAGTCGTCCGTACAAGGACTTCATCCACAGTCCGCTGGCAAAAGAACTGACTGCGCTTGAGCATAAAGAACTTGAGGCGATCATGGTGAATAAGATGGTTGGACCCCAGGGACATCTGGCAATCACCGTTGATGAAGAATTGACTGAGAAAATACAACCATCTCAGTAACATCATTAAGAAACGAAAAGAGTGAAGGAGAGAAGGAATGCGGAAAGCCAAGATTGCATCCGTAGGTTGTGGTTGGGTCGCGAAACGTTGGCATCTGCCAACAATCGCGGAGTTAACGAAAAGAGGGGATCTGGATTACGTAGCCGTCTGTGATGTAGACGCGGATACCGCTCGCGAAGCCGGTGAAACGTACGGTCTCCCGTACTATACGGATGTCGAGGAGATGCTGGAGAAGCACAGTGACATCGACGTTGTAGACATCAGTACGGGTGATTATGAACACCATACGGTCGCGAAGATGGCCGCTGAACACAAGATGCACCCGATCGTCGAAAAACCGATGGCACCGACTCTCGCCTGCTGTGATGTAATCATAGACAGTTGCAAAAAAAACGGTGTCCATTTCGAGGTCGCTGAGAATTACTTTCGGATGCCCGGGGATCGCATCATCATAAAACTGATCCAAGAGGGTGTGCTTGGGGATATCGCGCGGGTTCATTTTATCGAACCTTTCGGACGTAGGCCGTTTGTGCACGGTGCCGGAAAACCCCTTGGTATAGAATCTCCTATTTCAACATTTACGTCCCACTCTGGTGTCTGTATTGACATGGGTGTTCATCGGATGTCCCAGATTCGGTTTTATGCCCAAAGTAAACCGAAGAAAATCACCGGAATTACCAAGCAATTCGCGCCCGAACCCAACAGAATTTACGAAGATTGGGGGCACGGAATCATTGAATTTGAAAGCGGAGTCATTGGCATTTATGAAACCTCCCAAGTCGGAGAAGAGACGATTAAGTACAGACAGATTATGGGCACGAAAGGCGTGATAACAGACGTCGATTTCTGGACAGCCGATTTTCCGCTGCGTGCCATCGTCAATGGTGAAGTGAAAGATATCCCGATCGAAACAGAGCGGCATCAGGTTGACGGGGTAGACGTCCTTTCCAGAATCGTTGTGCATACCGACCCACAGATTGTCTATGAAAATCCCTTCAGAACCTATGCAATAGATGATTGGAACGTCGGCACCGCCGAAGAGATTATGACGATCGCGAGAGCGGCACTCACAGGTGAACCCCCAGAATACGGTATCGGTGGCAGGAAAGATGTAGAGATGTGCATCGCTTTATACGAATCTTCACGAACAGGAATGATGCCTATCGACCTTCCGATAACGGAAACAACGGGTTACGAGCAGATGGTCCACGACGAATTTCGCCAAAAATTCGGACACGCCATTGACGCGTAATAGCACCTCTCTACAGAACCAGTTTTCCCAATTCGAGGTAGACTGCGTAAATCCTGTTTTCATTCGGTAATGTGCGATGTTAATTGTCTGAATCAGGATTTACAGGATTCAGGGATTTGCAGGATGAGAGATGCTCCTTGATTGAGAGTCGTTCGTCGTCGAATTACCGATGTTATACGCTTATTGTAGACGCGAGTCCGTAGGTTGAACTGGGTATGCTCCCGGATGTGTCCCTATCCCTGAAAAAATCTTTGTAAATTTTTCTAATCCATTGTATACTCTTTACGGCAAAGGTAATACTTCACAGGAAAAGGAAGTACATGCATGAATATCCTCGTCCTCCACGGACCGAACCTACACCTCTTAGGGAAACGCCAACCGGAGATCTACGGACATCAAACGCTCTCGGATATTAACAATACACTCGACCAACAGGCAGCGGCATCACCTCACGCGATTACCCTCAAAATCTTCCAATCCAACCACGAAGGCGAACTCGTCTCTATCATCGGGGATAACATTGACTGGGCAGACGGTATCCTGATTAATCCCGCCGCCTACACACATACCAGCGTCGCCATCCGAGACGCACTCTCTACTGTTGCGTTACCCGTCATCGAGATTCACCTCTCCAATATTTACGCCCGCGAAGAATTTCGGCATCATTCCTACATATCAGCCGTTGCAGTTGGTGTCATCGGTGGTTTCGGGACGCATAGTTACACCCTTGCTCTTGAAGCAATGATCCAGATATTGGCACAAAATGTCACGGCATAACGGAGTATGCCTACTACTTTTAAGTTTTAAGGAATCCCTCTATGGCGAAGCACCCTTTCATACCCTTTAGTCGGCCTTGGATCGATGACACCGAAATCGAAGCCGTTAGCCAAGTCCTCGCCTCGAAATGGATTAGCACAGGGACGAGAGTCCGCGAATTTGAACGTGCCTTCGCCGAATATCTCGGTGTTAAGCACGCGATCGCTGTGAGTTCCTGTACCGCTGCGTTGCATCTAAGCCTCGTTGTTGCCGAGATCGGTAGCGGCGATGAAGTCATCACAACCCCTTACACCTTCACAGCAACTGCTGAAGCGATTCGATATGTCGGTGCTAAACCCGTCTTCGTGGACATTGAACCCGATACCTTGAACACTGACATAACCAAAATTGAACAGGCGATAACCCCACGCACGAAGGCAATCATGCCCGTCCATTTTGCCGGTCTGCCATGCGACATGGATGCGCTACAGGCCATCTGCCGAAACCACAACCTCGTCCTCATCGATGACGCTGCCCACGCGATCCCGACCGAATACAAAAGTCAATACATTGGCAACATCGGCGACCTGTCCGCCTTTAGTTTCTATGCGAACAAAAACCTAACAACAGGGGAAGGCGGGATGATTACTACTAACAACGACACCTTCGCCAAACCGCTCCGCACGATGCGGCTCCATGGCATCGACAAGGACGCTTGGGCGCGTCAGTCTCAGCGCGACATTTGGCGGTACGACATCGCAACTGAAGGCTATAAATACAACATGACCGATATTCAAGCGGCGATGGGATTGTGTCAACTCATGAAACTCAACAAACAGCATGAACGCCGTCGAGATCTTGCGCAGATTTATCAAAAGGAACTCGCAAATCTTCCGCACATCAGCACACCGGTGGCACCGGAGAATCCCAACGAACATTCGTGGCATCTCTACATTATCCAACTCCCTCCCGGTGAACGTGACGGATTTATCAGAGCCTTGGGCGAGGCAAACGTCGAGTGCAGTGTCCACTATATCCCGCTACACCTCTTCGAGTTTTATCAGAAGCAATATGGATACCGTGTGGGTGATTTCCCGTGTGCCGAGGCGGCATTTGAGCGCGTCGTGAGTCTACCCCTCCACCCGGGTTTAACCGAAGAAGAGATTCACATTGTGATTGATGAAATAGGAAAGATTTTGGGTCGATAAATGGACACACCTAACCCGGCGAACGCTACCCTCTACCAAATCATCCCCAGCGAAGTCTGTTTCTCGTGCGATGTCTGTTGCCGATTTTTAGAGGTAGACAGTCCACTCGCACCCATCTTCACAGAAACAGAGACGGAGAAATCCATCACACACGGTGCCGATCCCGCGCTGTTCCGTCCACAAGCAGACGGAAAAAGTGCCCAGATTCAACTAAAACCGCACAACGACTTCTACATCTGCCCCTTCTTCGACCCAGAGACAAGCCACTGCACCATCTATCCGATCCGTCCGCTTGACTGTCAACTCTATCCGTTTGCCCTCATGCGCAGCGAAGATGGAAACGAAGTCGTTCTCGGCGTAGACAGCCTCTGTCCGTTTGGCGAAGCACATACCAAAACGGAAGCCTTTCAGAAGCACATCCGACACGTCATCAATTACGTCGAATCCGAATCGGTCGCGGCGCAGATAATCGACAACTGGAGCTTGATCGGCAATTACCAAGAGACAGTGGAAATTGTCCATACACTCAGTAGGAGTGACCTCCTGATCGCGATGCTTCAAAAAAATTGACAGATGCGACTCCAACCCTTGACGCTCAACGACAAGCCACTTTTTGACGAATACGTACCTCGGACATGCCCGCGCTTATCTCACTATGCCTTCGCACCGCTCTACGTATGGAAGGAGCATTTTCAATTTTACTGGACGCTGTTACAAGACCATCTCTGCGTTTTCGCAAAGCAGGGTAACGACTACTTCATGCCTATTTTATTGATGCCGTCCGAGACGAAAAGCCGAGATTCTTTAAATGTCGTCTGCGAAGCATATCAGTTCATGTTAGCAACAAACCCAAACCCACATATCGCCCGAATTGAAAACGTTCCACAGGAAATGATTCCTTTCTTTGAAAAGAATGGGTTTCGTGCTACCTTAAAGGAGACCGAATACCTCTATGAAACGGAAACGCTCGCGGGACTGCGCGGTGATCGCTATAAGCAACAACGCCATTCATACAATGTTTTTGTAACAAAGTATCCGTCAGCGAAATTGTGTCCGTATACGACTACGGATCAGGATACGTGTCTCTCGCTTTATGACAGATGGTGCGAGATGCGGTCAGAAAAGTCCGACGACCCCATCTATAATGCCATGCTTAACGATTCACGATCAGCACACCGAATTGGGGTTTCACACGCCGATGCGCTTGGAATTGTCGGTAGGGTGGTGCATATTGACGGAGAAATTAGGGGTTATACTTTTGGCTATCCGCTGAGTGTGGAGACATTCTGCGTGCTGTTTGAGATCACTGATCTCAGTATAAAGGGGCTGGCGCAGTTTATCTATCGCGAATTCTGTAAGGAATTGATGGATTCCTACAAGTGGATTAACGCGCTGGACGACTCAGGGTTAGAAAATCTAAAGCGTGTCAAACGTTCCTATCATCCTATCCAACTGATTCCGTCATACAATATTGTTATGACAGAAGATCATAGGTAATGTGTGGGCAGACACAAGCCCAAGAAACACCCAAACTCAAAACCCCCTACAATGGTTTCTTTCGGTATTGTTATGACGAAAGTAAAAAAATGACAGCACTTATCTTTCTCAACGGCTACTACGATACACGGCACCCCGATTTTTACCGTCAAGAAATCGAAAGCGCAATGAAAAAGGGGTTCCCGCTCATCTGTGCCGACGGAGGCATCCGCATATTTGGTGACCTAAATCGGGAACCGGATAGGTCGCTGATTCCGGATGTCCTTATTGGTGACATGGATTCAGTTCCACAAGAAGGACATCCTTTTCCACAAGCAAAGCAGACCGTTCAGGAATGGGTAGGAAAAACAGACAAAGATTATACAGATGGACAACTCGCCGTAGATTACGCCATGGAACAGTACGACTGCCGACATATCATCATCTACGGCGGTTTACCGCGTCCTGAAGAATATGAAACCGACCAGTTTCTTGGTAATCTCAAACTGATGCGTTTTGGGCATTACCGGGTGTCCGAAGGAGAACCTTACATAGCCGAAATGCGGGATCCGAGACAAACAATCCACTACGTGCTCTCAGGCGTGCGTTTAGCCCGAAAAAGCAGTGGACTGCAACGGGTTTCCCTCATTGCAGAATCGCCCAATGTCACCGTCGAAAAAAGTGAAAATTTACGTTGGGACTTGGCATCACTACACATCCATCCCGACCTAACAAACGCCCTGCGCAACGAATTCGTAGAAGACGCGGAATCGGCAACCATCCAATTGACCGACGGATCTGCCCCGGTCTACGTGGTTCACAACTGGTAGGTCAACACCTTCTTAAGCGTTTCCGTATCCAGATTCGCACCGCTCATCACCATTACCACGCGTTTCCCCGCCAGTGTATCCGTGAGTTTATGCGCTGCTGCTATCGAAGACGCGCCCGCACCTTCTGCCAAGTTGTGCGTCCATCGCAACGCCAAACGGATGCCTTCCATAAGTTCCTCTTCACTGAGTAACACGATGTCGTGAATGCCTTTATTGAGGATAGATAGGGGCAACGAAAACGGAGCACGCGTCGCAAGACCATCGGCAATGGTATCGCAAGAATCGGTTTCTACACGCCGCCCTGTCTTCCATGAACGATAGATGGCCGAGGCATTCTCAGCTTGTACCCCGATGACCTTGACATCCGGGTTGATCGCCTTAGAAACGGTGATAGCACCACAACTACCGCTCCCGCCACCAATAGGCACGATGATTGCATCTACGTCTGGAAGACTTTCAAAAATCTCAAGTGAATAGGTCCCGACACCGTGGAAGAGTGCTGGCTCCATACAGGGATGAACGTAGTAAAGCCCGCGTTCGGCTTGAAGGGTTTCACACAGCGCAAGTGCTTCGTCAAAATCGGAACCGTGCTCAATCAGTTCCGCTCCATACGCCCGCATGGCACTATTTTTCTCAGGGTTATTCCCGTGTGGCACAACGACGGTCGCCTTACCCCCAAATTGTGCTGCGGCGTAGGCGATTGATTGTCCATGATTCCCACGTGTCGCCGTAAGAACACCTTTTTCACGTTGTGCTTGTGGTAGATGGTGCATGAAATTGATGCCGCCGCGCACTTTAAAACTACCCGTTGGATGATGATTTTCATGCTTGATATATGCCCGAAATCCGAGTCGCTCGGACAATTCTGGATAGTGTATTAGTGGTGTAGGCTTTAAATACTGTGTCACGACGCGTCGCGCCGCGATAATTTCCTGAAGAGTAATAGTTTTCATTTTTCTCCTAATGTATTTTAAAAGAGTCGGGAATCGGAGTTCCCTCCTACCGATGTATTTTAAAAAGAGTCGGGAATCGGAGTTCCCTCCTACAAGAATGGCAGCCAATATAGTCGGGAATCGGAGTTCCCTCCTACAAGGGCAAAGAGCACCTTGCAAACCTATAAAATCTATGCTACTATGATAACATACTTCAACGGGCATATTCAAAAGTAATCACAGAAAGGAAATACGTATGGCACAAGAATGGCAATCCACAGCGTTAGAAATTGACGAAACCGAGGACCTCATTGAGGTCTGCTATCAGAACGGATGGACGGATGGACTTCCTGTCGTTCCACCAACCCCTGAACGCGTCGAACGGATGCTGAGCGGAACAGACCGAGATCCGGATGAACTCATCGCAGCAGTCCCTCCGAAATGGGGAAGAGCCACCGTCGAAAGGGTCGCGATTAACGCCGTCATGGCAGGATGCAAACCGGAATATCTACCGCTTATCCTCACCGCAGTGGAAGCGATGACATCTGACCAGTTCAACCTCCACGGCGTTCAAGTTACAACATCCCACGTTTCACCGATGCTCGTTGTGAATGGACCGATCCGAAAGCAGTTAGAAATTAACGACGGGTTCAATCTTTTCGGACAAGGATGGCGAGCGAATGCAACGATCGGTCGCACGTTACGACTCATCTGCACGAATATCGGTGGCGGATTGCCCGGTGAACTCGACCGCTCGGCGTTCGGACACGCTGGGAAATACACTTGTTGCATCGCTGAAAAAGAGGAAGAGAGCCCTTGGGATCCGTTGCAGGTCGACCGGGGTTTCCAAGCGGAGGATAGTACTGTCACTATCTTCGCAGGTGCCGGTCCCCACACCGTCGACGACCACGGTAACAACACCGCAGAAGGCATCCTTAACACAATTGCACAGAACATCGCCGCCCCGGGCAACAGTGTCGGCGAAACCATACTCGTCATCGGCGTCGAACACGCAAAGACGATCTCAGAGGATGGGCTTAGCAAAAACGACATCCGACAGTACATCGCTGACACCACACAGCAATACGCAGCAGAGGATCTGCTTCTGATGGTAGCCGGTGGCCCCGCAGGGAGATGGACGATTGTTGTTCCGGGATGGGGTTCACGGTCCTCTCGCGCGATCACACTGCGAGTGTAAATCCAAGAGAGAATGAATCTCTTGACTGCGATACTCGTTAGCAAAATTCAGTCGAAATTCTGCACCGAAGATTTTCTTGCAAATCGGCAAAAAATGTGGTATCCTTTTTAAGTGAGAGAATCAGAAACCCAAATCTGTTTTCCAACGTTATAGTATAAGGAATAGATACGATGGACACACGAACGCTGTCTTTGCCGATCAGCACACTGGATTACAAGCAACCCGTCACCGTGCCAGTCGGATCCCCTGTTTCTATTGTCATTGATATGATGCAAGAGGAGGGGACAGGATGTGTTCTCGTCGTTGATGAGGATGAACAATTAGTCGGAATCATCACCGAACGGGATCTACTTCAGCACGTGAGCGGTCAGCGCGCCGCACCAGTGGAATTTAAGGTCGAACAGGTGATGACAGCGGACCCAGAGACACTACGCGCCAGTGACCCTATTGCCTTTGCAGTAAACCTGATGCACCTTGGTCATTTTCGACACCTCCCTCTCTGTGTTTGGGATGACCAAGGAGAGGCGTACCCCATCGGCATAATTTCAACCCGCGATATCTTAGAACATATCGCCATATTTATAGAAAATCAGGCGTAGGAGGCGTAACCATGCTATATGATTTGGCAATCGATGAAGAATTAGAGCAGATGGACGAAGACGAAGCGTTAAGAGCATGGAAAGCGCAAGAGATTCAGATTTCGCTGAAAGATTTGATGCGTCCCATCATTAAGATTGACATCAACGCTAGTACGAATGAGGCTATCGACCTCCTCCTTGCTAACCAAATCGGTGCAGCACCTGTTGTTGAGAACGGTTACCTCCGCGGAATATTTAGTGAGCGAGACGTGCTCAACAAAATTCTCAACAAACAAACTGGAGACTTGGACGACATTGGTGTTAAGGAATTCATGATCGCAGATCCGCAGACAGCACAATCCGAAGATACGCTGAATACTGCCATTCTTTACATGGCACGGGGCGGTTATCGACACGTCCCTATCGTTGATACGGAAAATCGTCCGATTGGTATGGTGTCCATTCGTGATGTCGTCTCCTGCCTCGTCGAGGAATTTCTCCAAGAAGTCTTAACGCTACCACCGAAACCCGTTCGAGATGCCCTGAAAGCCAGAGAGGGTGCCTAAATGCCTCTAAACTTTTCATATTTCTTAGGTGCGGTCGCCAAATACGCGCCTATTATAAACAGGACTTACGCAAATTGAGTAAACATCGGAAATTTAGACGCAAAAAGTGATAATTTCCGTTCTTTAACCCCCTAAATCCCCCGTATCAGGGGAACTTTAAGAGGACATGCGTAAGTTCTAATAAAAAAGGACGATTGTGATGCGCAAGCCAGTAGAGCAAATTGAGGAAGCGACAATCCTATTTGCTGGCGACTCCGGCGATGGGTCGCAGACCATTGGCACACAAATGACTGAAACCACCGCCCTCATTGGGAACGATGTCGCCACGCTACCCGATTATCCGGCTGAAATCCGCGCACCCGCCGGGTCGTTAGCTGGAGTGTCCGGGTTCCAACTCCACTTCTCAAGCGAACAGATTCACACCCCTGGGGATCTCTGTGACGTCCTCGTCGCGATGAACCCCGCAGCTTTAAAGGTACACCTCGACAAACTCAAGCCGAATGGCATCCTGATTGTAAATGCCGACAATTTTGCGCGCCGCAATCTACGACTCGCAGGGTATGAAGAAGATCCACTCGAAGACGATAAGCTTACGAAATATCAAGTTTTCCGCGTCGAATTAACACAACTCACTCGAAAAGCACTCGAAACGACACAATTAAGCACTCCAGAAATCGACAGGTGTAAAAACTTTTTCGCACTCGGCATGATCCTCTGGCTCTACAATCGCCCGATGGAATACACGATGAAGTGGATCAAAGCGAAGTTCGCGACAAAACCTCAGTACGTGGAATCCAATATTCTCGCACTCCGTGCCGGGAATACTTATTGCGAAGCGACCGAGCAGTTTGCTGTCTCCTACGATGTGAAACCCGCCGATTTTGAACCCGGCACCTACCGAAACATCGAAGGCAATATGGCAACGGTGCTTGGACTTGTTGCAGCCTCGCATCAGTCCGGTCTACCGCTCGTCTACGGTAGTTATCCGATCACACCTGCGAGTGATATTCTTCACGGACTCGCACAATACCGGAATTTCGGTGTCGTTACAATGCAGATGGAAGATGAGATTGCCGCTGTCGGCGTTGCAATCGGTGCATCCTTTAGCGGGTCACTCGGTGTGACCGGCAGTAGCGGACCAGGGCTTGCGCTGAAATCGGAAGCGATTAACCTCGCTATGATTGCTGAACTCCCACTCGTGGTATGTAATATCCAACGTGCGGGTCCCTCAACTGGAATGCCGACAAAGACAGAACAATCGGATCTCTTGCAGATGTTCTACGGCAGGAACGGCGAATCGCCGCTGCCTATCATCGCGCCGTCCCGTCCATTCGACTGCTTCGAGGCCGTCTACGAAGCCTGTCGCATCGCTGTGAAATACAGGACACCGGTGATTTTCCTCTCCGACCTCTACATCGCAATGGGGGCTGAACCGTGGAAGATCCCGCGACTCTCCGAACTACCGGACATTAGACCCGACTTCGCAGTGAGCGCAGATACCCGGAACGGGTTTGAACCTTACTTACGCGATCCAGAAACCTTGGCACGTCCGTGGGCGAAACCCGGCACCAGTGGCTTAGAGCACCGTATCGGAGGATTAGAGAAATCAGACGTGACGGGACACGTCAGTTACGATGCTGAAAACCACCAAAGGATGGTGGAAATCCGTGCAGAAAAGGTTGCGCGCATCGCCGATGAGTTCCCGCCAACAGAGGTCTTCGGTGTACAAGAAGGGGATATTCTGCTCCTGGGATGGGGTGGCACTTATGGCGCGCTCCGCACCACTGCGGAAAACTATATCGCCTCAGGAGTCCCAATTGCACATGTCCATCTCCGACACCTTAACCCGTTCCCTAAAGATTTAGTCGATATTCTACAGAGATTCAAAAAGATTTTAATTCCTGAACTCAACAGTGGACAGCTCCTTCAACTCATCCGCAGCACCTATCTCATCGATGCCATCGGGTTCAATAAGGTGCAAGGGCAACCCTTCCACGTTTTCGAGTTGGAATCGAAAATTGACGAAATACTTAAAGATATTGGGCATGCTTAGCCCCTAACGCCAAAAGGCGGAAACAAATCATGAGAAGCAAAAGATCCTCACGTATACCTGCCGGAGCACCCACCCTCTCCAAAAAGGACTTTGAATCCGACCAAGACGTGCGCTGGTGTCCCGGTTGTGGCGACTACTCTATTCTCGCTCAGACGCAACGCATTATGCCGGAACTCGGTATCCCGAAAGAAAATATCGTTTTTATCTCCGGCATCGGGTGTTCGAGCCGGTTCCCATACTATATGAACACCTACGGCTTCCACACCATCCACGGCAGAGCCCCAACGATCGCCTCGGGTGTAAAAATGGCGAACCCCGACCTCTCTGTATGGGTCATCACAGGGGATGGCGACGCGCTCTCAATCGGTGGTAACCATTTCATCCACTTGATGCGCCGCAATTTCGATGTCAACGTTCTGCTTTTTAACAACCGCATCTATGGGCTGACGAAGGGGCAATACTCCCCTACATCGGAGCAAGGCAAACAGACGAAATCGACGCCTCTCGGTTCAGTGGATACCCCCTTTAATCCGATCAGCCTCGCATTGGCTTCGGGTGCTACATTTGTTGCACGCTCGCTGGATAGAGATCCAAATCACCTCCGAGCGATCATCAAATCGGCGTTTGAACACAAAGGCACTTCGTTTATCGAAATCTATCAAAACTGTAATGTGTTTAACGACGGTGCCTTCTTCCAATACACAGAGAAAGATACAAAGGCTGACAACACGGTGGTTCTGGAACATGGCGAGCCTCTCGTCTTCGGTGCGGAACACGATAAGGGTATCCGGCTGAACGGTTTTCAACCCGAAGTCGTGAAAACCACAAACGGCGAATACACCACTGAGGATCTCATTGTCCACGATCAGTATGCCGAGGACACCACTTTGGCGAATTTCCTCGCACGGATGAGCGATACGCTTGACCTGCCGGACCCCATCGGCATTTTCCGCAGTATCCGACATCCGTGTTACGAAGACCTGATGACGAATCAGATCCGCACTGCGAGAGAACGCATGGGCGATGGCGATCTTGAGGCACTCCTCAATGACGGCGAAACGTGGACTGTGTCTTAGTTTGGTAGGACTCCAACCATGAAGATTTACATCTTGACCGACTTAGAAGGTGTCGCGATGGTGTCCCGCTTCAGTCAAACCCGTGAAGAAGGTCCTCAGAAACAGACCGCTATGGGATTATTGACGCAGGAGTTAAATGCGGCTGTTGATGGCATTCTTGATGTGGATGCGGACGCAGAAATTGTGGTCTGGGACGGACACGGGACTGGCGGGATTGCTGTGCTTGAATTCCATCCGAAGGCGAAGTTAATTGCGCGCGGACCGATTCGTCCGCCCTACTATCTTGACGAGACCTACGACGCACTCTTTTTCTTGGGACAACACGCCATGGCAGGCACTCCAAATGCTCCGTTGAGTCATACGTATTCTTCTTTGTCAATCGAATATTACAAACTCAACGGGGAAATGATCGGGGAATTCGGTTGCCGTGCCGCACTCGCAGGCACTTTCAATGTCCCAACGGTTTTCATCTCTGGTGACGATAAAGCGGTTACAGAGGCGAAGCAACTTATCCCCAACATTTATGGTGTTGAAACCAAACAGGGACTCGGACAGGAACTCGCGCTGCACCTCTCACCGCAACGGTCGCGAGAACTGATTCGTGAGACAGCGGCGGATGCTTGCCGAAATATCGCTGAGATTGCACCATTGAAAATCGACCCACCTTATACGTTTGAAGTTCGGGTACTTGAAGGTAAATCCATTGACGGGTACCTGACACGGGGTGCTGAGAAGATTGATGACCGCACGGTTCGCTGGCACACCGATGACCTGGGCACCCTCTCTATTTAACGCTCAAGAAATCCCACCTATTGAAATCCATTTTTATCAATCCCGCAATACATTGTCTGAATCGCGGATTACATGGATTATGCGGATTTTAAGGTCCGTTATCCGTACCACCTGTGAAAATTTACGATTCAGTCCGTTTCAAATTAAGATTGACAAACTCACCCCTGAGTTATATAATTGAGATTAGTCAGAGAAATACAGAATAGAAATGGCAATACATGAATACACCCATTGAGATCTCCAATTTAGCAGACTACATCAACCAAATAGATAACATAACCCATCCCGAAAAAAGTTATCTTTATCGCGGTCGAGAAAACGAAGCGTGGCGCGTGACCAGCAGTGCTTATCGCCGCTTAGTAAGTAGTTCCGAAAATTTAGGACCGGAAGCGGATCTACCTCCTTATTCGTTGCGCCATTTGTACCTAAACTATCTCCTTGAAATCGTTGATGAGATTAAACTAAGATATCCATCCACCTACAGAAATCTGTCCGCTTTAGAGTGCATGGCACATTTACAACATAATCGCGTTGCTACAGGCTTAATTGATTTTACCTTTAGCCCCTTGGTCGCTCTCTGGTTTGCATGCACTAATGAGAACATAAATGGCAAGATTATTGTATTAGAAAACGATAGTGAGAAAATTAAAGAGATAACAACTATTGAACAACTTCAGCAAGGTTTAGAAGTATTCTTTCCGATTGATGAAGAGAATTGGCATCTATGGTCTCCCTCTTTGGACAGTCGAATAGTGGAAACCCAACGGATGATTATACAGCAATCGGTATTCCTACTTGGCTTACCGGAAATAGATGCAGAGATGATCACACAAGAATTTATACTCCGTAGTGGTAACAAGGAGACTATCAGAACGGCGTTAGAAAAGATGGGAATCTCAGAAAGAACCTTGTTTCCTGACTTGCTCGGTTTCTTTGAAAGAAATAGTACTGCACAGCCTTATAACCTAACAGTTGATCCACTCGGCTACTGAGGGACACGACTATGAACAATAAATTAACCGACAGAGACAAACTTTTTTCCAAATATTCACGACGCGGGGACCAGAGGTTGTTCGCGAGAAAGTACGACGGGGCCATTGAAGACTACAACAAGGCGATTGAACTGAAGCCAGATTACGCGCCCGTCTATAGTATACGTGGCTACGTTTACCGCATCACAGGTGATTTCAAATCTGCCATTAAAGATTATAATAAACTGATTGCCCTCAGACCTGATAATGCTGACGCGTATTGTGATCGCGGAATCGCCTATAGCAAAAAGGGTGAATTTAAGCGTGCGATTCAAGACTTTAACAAAGCGATACAAATTAAACCAAACCTCGCCGATGCCTACAATGGACGTGGTTTAACGTACCACCAGATGAATGAAGTTAACCTCGCCATCAAAAACTATAATATAGCAATAGAATTGAGACCCGATTTCACCAAGGCCTATAATAATCGTGGCAACGCTTACTGTGCTCAAGGCGATGTTGAGCAGGCTATTGAAGACATCAGTAAAGCGATAGAATTCCGTCCAACTTTTGCCGAAGCCTATAGCAATCGCGGCAATGCTTATGTCAGGAAAGGCATAACGAGTCTCGCTATCAAAGACTATAATAAAGCGATACAACTGAATCCTGAATTGGCAGAAGCCTATTGCAACCGAGGTGTAGCTTATGAGCATAGAGGTGAATTTGAGCGTGCTATTGAAGACCATACCAAAGCGATAAAACTGCAACCTGACTATACCGAGGCGTATAACAATCGGGGTGTGGTTTACAACAAACAAGACGAATCTAATCTCGCCATCAAAGACTTTAGCAAAGCGATAGAGCTTAAACCAGACTTTGCCCAAGCATACGGCGGTCGCGGTTACGCTTATTATGCCAAAGGTGAAGTTGACTTCGCTATTGAAAACTATAACAAGGCAATACAATTCAAACCAGACTTTGCTGAAGCATACAATAATCGCGGTCTCACTTACCTCGTCAAAGATGAAATGGAGTATGCTATTAAAGACTTGAATAAAGCAATCAAACTTAAACCCGATTATGCCGAGGCATATTACAACCGTGGTGTGGTATGGTCACAGAGGCAACAATGGGAAAAAGCGAGGTTAGACCTAACTGTTGCTAAAGTCATAGGAAAAGACAGCATTAGCGCATTGCAACATAGAAAGAAAAACATCGCCAAATTTAAACAGATCCCGGATATGAATCCACCAGAAGACATTGCCGCAATGCTGACTCCACAGCAGGTATAGCGGCTGGCTCATAATGAGATTGATGAACTGGTATACGAGTTATATGACTTAACTGCAGATGAAATTGCTATTGTGGAAGCAGCGGTGGAATAAATTGTTAGAATCGCGGATGACGCGGATGACGCAGATTTCACGGATTATTGAATCCGCGTCATTTGTGTTAGTGGGATGAGTTGTCTGAAGCGTGGATTACACAGATCGCACGGACTGTTGGATCTACGTGGTTCGCGAACATCTGTGCTGCTAACAAAGGTCCTGCCAATGAAATAACAGAACAAACATCTAACGCTCAAGAAAACCATGTCATCCATGTAATTCACGTCAATCCGCGATTCAGACAATTAACACCAATACCACCGAACCCCTTCTCAATCCCTTAAATCTCGCCGATGAGAAACCCAGGTCCATTTATGGCAGGACTTACGCAAATTGTGTAAAAAGGGGATATATTCCATCAAAAAAGGCGTTATTTCAGTAATTTAACCGCCTCAATCCCTCAACCCCCCATATCCCCCCTTATCAGGGGCAGGGGCCTTTAAGAGGAAATGCGTAAGTGCTATATGGTAAAGTAGAAAAATAAGTTTATATCTATTCTGTGAAGCAGTCTCCGAATCACGACAAAGCCTTGAGAGTCGGGAATCGGAGTTCCCTCCTACAATTCAAGTCGAAAAATCGCGACTGGGAGGTCGCTCCTACAGCAAGAAGTCGGGAATCGGAGTTCCCTCCTACAGAAGCACTAAATGCGCCTTCTTCTTGATTTTGTCCCGAAGAATCTGGTATCCTGTTATAGGAAAGTCCATAATTACCTTTACACGATGATCGGTACGGTTAGGAAACCGCACCATAGCCGTCAATTTAGCGAATTCTTCATGCCATTTGGTAGCAACGTCTGGACAAATGCGGTCCCGCTGGGGCTTGGATCTTTGGGGAATCCGGTATGCTACACACATGTCGCCCCGCTGGGGCTGAAAACCAAATGTGCGCCTCACGTTTTCTGGCGGATACAAGGGATTCCACTGCCTGATAATGCTTTTTCAGCAAAAGAAATACGACTCTTTTTTCTAAAATTGACACCTATGGTGCGGCTAGGAAACCGCACCTACCGGGGGATGTTCAGATATTTTCGGGCTTTACGATAAAGAATTTATACAATACGATTCTCTGCTGGAAAGCCTTAGAAAAAGGCGAGGTTAGGAAACTTCGCCAGCGAAAAAACAGAATCTACAAGTGTGCCATATTATACCAGATTTCGGTCATGGAAACTTTTGACTGCGAACTGAATCAACAAGTCATCTTCGGCAATAACACGATTGAGAGACTCGGTGAGTTGACCCGCGAACGCGGGGGGAGCCGCGTCCTTCTCGTGACAGATGCCGGTATCGAAAAGGTGGGCATCCTCGCAAAAGCCGTCTCAGCACTGCAAAGCGAAAGGATCACCGCTTACGTTTTTGCGGATACCACTCCCAATCCGACGACGGAAGACGTTGACGCGGCACTTGCGGTCGCGAAGACCAATGCACCGATAGACTTTATTATCGGACTCGGCGGCGGTAGCGCAATGGACTGTGCGAAAGGCGTAAACTTCCTGCTCACGAACGGCGGAAAGATGGAGGACTACTGGGGCATAGACAAGGCAACACAACCGATGCTCCCCTCTATCGGTATCCCAACGACCATCGGCACCGGCAGCGAAGCGCAGTCCTTCGCGCTCATCGCACAGGCAGATACACACATCAAAATGGCGTGTGGCGATAAAAAGGCACGATTTGGCACCGTCCTTTTAGATGCGACGCTCACCAAAACCTTGCCGAGACCGATCGCTGCAATCACGGGTATAGACGCGATTGCACACGCCGTTGAAAGTTACGTCTCAACGAGACACAACCCGATGTCGCAGATGTTCGCACGTCACGCATGGGAGTTGCTGAACGCTTACTTTGAGGCATGCCTTGAACCCAACGATGCCACAGCCCGAAGCAAAATGTTGTTCGGTGCTTACCTTGCCGGACTCGCAATTGAAAACTCAATGCTGGGTGCCGCACACGCCTGTGCGAATCCGTTGACGGCAAGATACAAGATCATCCACGGTGTTGCTGTCGCGTTGATGTTACCGCACGTCATCCGATTCAATAGCACTGTCGCAGCAGAAGCCTATCGTGAGTTGTACCCGGGCGGAGACTTAGCAGACAGAATTACTGAACTCAAGCAAATTGGCAATCTGCCGAACAGACTTCGGGATTATCCCGTCCAATACACAATAGGAACAGGAGATATATCGACATTGGCAAAGGAAGCGGCGACACAGTGGACAGCACAGTTCAATCCGCGTCCTGTCAACATTAGAGATTTTATGAACCTTTATGAACAAGTATACTGATACACCAGCATTCAACGACATGCTTCAGAGGCGAGGTTGCAAACCTCACCAGCAGTATATCCACCATCACAGAGGAACAAAAGCCTTTTTTATCTGTGTCCTACTACTTCTTGCCTCAACCGCAACTTTCGGCGACTGGGCAAGCTTCCGTGGTAACCCACAACTCACGGGCACCTCAGATTCCGAACTCCCCGAAAATCCGCAATTGCTTTGGACTTTTCAGGCCGGTGATATGATTGAATCCACCGCCGCTGTCGTTGACGGGACTCTCTATGTCGGCGCGTTAAACGGAATCCTCTATGCAATCGACGCACAAACCGGCGAAAAGCGGTGGACGTATCAGGTAGAGGGACAGATCAAAGCCTCGCCATCTGTTCACAACGGCGTCGTCTACTTCGGCGATGGAGACGGGATTTTCCATGCAGTGGACATCAACACCCAAGAAGCGAGATGGCAGTTCACGACGGAAGGCGAAATCATCTCATCGGCAAATGTCGTTGGCGATCGCGTGCTGTTTGGCTCGTATGACGGATTCCTCTACTGTCTGAACCGGGAGAACGGAGAACTGGTCTGGAAATTAGAGACTGAAGGTTACGTCCACGGCACGCCTGGGGTCTGGATGCAGGTCGCAAGCGATGCTGGTAAGGCAGAAAACTTCGCAATTGTCACGGGATGCGATAGTTATCTCCGCGTTATCAATATTGACGACGGTACACAGACACAACAGATAAATCTCGGGGCATATGTCGGTGCCAGTCCTGCGATCTCACAAAATCGTGTCTACTGCGGCACCTACGGCACTGAAATATTGGGGATTGCGTTAGATACTGGGGAGATTGCATGGCGGTATCGGCATCCGAAACGCAGATTCCCATTCTTTGCTTCAGCCGCCCTCACGGAAGACAGTGTTATTATCGGCGGACGCGATAAGATGGTGCATGCGCTTTCACAGGCGACCGGTGAATCGCTATGGACGTATACGGCTAAATCCCGTATTGAGTCTTCCGCTGTTATTGTTGGCAGACGCGCCTTTGTAGGGACAACTCGTGGGGTGTTTATCGCTTTAGATATTACGACTGGAGAATCGGTGTGGGAATTCGCAACGGGTTCATCTATTGTCGCTTCACCGAGCGTCTCCGACGGTAGGATTTACATCGGGACCGAGGATGGGATCCTGTATTGCTTTGGGCCAACATAGATTGGCACGATTTAGCGTTTCATGTTATAATAATGTGAACTTATTTGAACGTGAGTTGACTAAAAATCAATAGAAACCACACTCATGTTATACGAATGCTATACGCCACATCCCATACCTCAGGATCGTAAAGATATCAATGCCGCTTGAGGTAAAGGAGCCTCAATAATGCCTGAAGCTAAACCGGAACCTGCAACAGCAGGCATAGATTCAAAAGACACAACCGTAGGAAGCGTTTTCGTCTCCAACTACCCGCCGTATTCCGTATGGGGCGAGTCGGATGTACCCGCAGTACAGCGCGCGCTCTGTGAACAACCGCGCCCAGATGCGACATTGGGACTATACCTCCATATCCCTTTCTGTCGCAAGCGATGCAAATTCTGCTATTTCCGCGTCTATACCGATAAAAATAGCTCAGAAATCGACACGTATCTGAACGCACTTGCGAAAGAGGTCGAACTGTACAGCACACACCCCGCAATTACGGGTAGACCTCTGAGATTTGTCTATTTCGGTGGCGGAACACCTTCCTACATCAGCGTCAAACATCTGACGGCTCTCGTTGACAGGGTCAAACGGGTGATGCCGTGGGACGCTGCTGAAGAGGTCGCTTTTGAATGTGAACCGGGGACCTTGACGGAAAAGAAAGTAGAGGCGATCAAAGGGATCGGTGTAACCCGACTGAGCCTCGGTGTTGAGAACCTGAACGACGAGATCCTCGCTGAAAACGGTAGGGCACATCTTTCCAAAGAGGTGTACCGCATTGTCCCGTGGATAAAGGCGTTGGCGTTCAATCAGGTCAACATCGATCTCATCTCAGGTATGATCGGTGAAACGTGGGAGAGTTGGCGAGAAACCGTTCAAAAGACGATTGAACTCGATCCGGACAGTGTTACCGTTTATCAGTTGGAATTGCCCTTCAATACCGTCTATTCTAAAGATATTCTCGGTGGTGATACACTGCCAGTGGCAGACTGGAAACTGAAGCGGGAATGGCATCAATACGCCTTTGAGCAGTTTGAGCAAGCCGGTTACGAGCAATCCAGCGCGTACACAGTGCTCAAGAAGGACAAACATTGCCAGTTCGTCTATCGTGATGCGGTATGGCAGGGCAGCGATATGATCGGCACAGGTGTCGCCTCCTTCTCACATCTCAGTGGGATCCATTTCCAAAATGCCCCCTCATGGGGAGACTATCTCAAGCACCTTGAGGAAGATAGGATCCCCGTCTACCGAGCACTCAAACCGACAGAAACAGAACGATTGACGCGAGAGATGATCCTGCAACTCAAGCTTGGAAAGATTAGACCTTCCTACTTCAAAGCGAAGTTCGACGCGGACATCCTCAATATTTTTGCCGAACCCTATGAAAAACTGCAAAACGACGGCATGTTGCGTGTCAACGCCGCATCGGACGAGATTCAATTGACGCAACGCGGGTTGCTCCAAGTCGATAGCCTGCTTCCAGCGTTCTATGCCTCCGAATACCAGAACACGCGATATACCTAAACCGGCAATGGATACAAACACACAATTACATCGCCTCCGCGAGATACTTGCTCCGGTGTTGGAAACCAACGCCTTCTACAAACAAAAACTCACCGAAGCTGGGGTCACGGATCCAAACGACGTACAATCGTTCACAGACTACCGGCAACTCCCATTTACCACAAAAGAAGAGCTCAGTGCCGATCAAGTATCGCACCCACCTTACGGGACAAATCTCACTTTTCCGTTGGAGCGATATACCTGCCTCCACCGCACCTCAGGCACAACAGGTTCACCACTGCGATGGTTGGACACAGCAGAATCGTGGGATTGGTGGGGCAAATGCTGGGGTGATATCTATCACGCCGCTGGTGTAACTTCAGCCGACCGGCTCATGATCGCCTTTTCGTTCGGTCCGTTTATCGGTTTCTGGAGTGCATACCACGGCGCGCAGCAACTCGGCGCACTCATCATTCCAAATGGTGGCATGACCTCCGATCAGCGGATACGCGCGATCCTCAGCAACGATGTGACGGTGCTAATTGCTACACCGACGTATGCGTTGCGGCTCGCTGAAGTCGCAGAACAAGACGGCATCAATCTCTCTGAAGAAAGCTCAATTCGGGTGACAATCCATGCCGGTGAACCGGGAGCAAGTCTACCCGCTACGAAACACCGCCTTGAAAGCCGCTGGGGTGCGCGTGCCTACGATCATGCCGGCGCAACGGAAGTCGGTGCATGGGGAGTTATGTGCGAACCGCAAGCAGGTGTCCACCTCAACGAAGATGAGTTTATCTGTGAAGTGCTTGATCCGGAAACTGGAAACCCCGCAGATGCGGGTGAGTTAGTTATTACGAATTTAGGACGCGTCGGTATGCCCGTTATCCGTTACCGGACGGGGGATTACGTCAAGCTTAAATCGGCACCCTGTGAATGCGGTAGAAAGAACCGCGTCCTTGACGGCGGTGTTATTGGACGATTGGACAAAGCCGTTATTATCCGCGGTCTAAACGTGTATCCTGCGACGCTCGAAAATATCATCCTCAAGTTTCCAGAGGTCCGAGAGTTCGCGGCACGTATCTATGGAACAGGCACGCTCGACGAATTAGAAATCCAGATTGAATCCACGAATCCAGATCCGACGGATACCGCTACTGCTATTGCCGCGGCGATCCGAGATGAATTAGGCTTGCGTGCCGTCGTGAAAGCAGTTCCACTTGGAACACTACCGAGATTTGAATTGAAGTCAAACCGATTCTCTGATGAGCGGTCCTCGTGAGCAACACGCCTCGGTTAGTAGTCTTGCAACTTATTGAGCATTAGGGACGCAATGCATTGAGATTATGCTCCACCCTTTGTTAATCAATTAGGACTTACGCAATCCTTTGAGTTGTGTTATAATATCGTATTATGGTGATATTCACACTCTATAAATAAGCCAAGCTAGCATTATGGAATTTAGCTGGGACGAACACAAAAACCGAGTGAACTTCAAAAAGCATGGGATTCGTTTTGAAGAAGCGAGACTTATTTTTTAAGGTGTACACTTCACGAGAGCCGATCCCAGAGATTATTACGATGAAAAAGGTCAAGGAGAGATTAGAGAGATTATCATTGGGACACTTGGAAGTGGAGCGGTGTTGGTAGTTTGTCACACAAACAGGAACAGTCAGACCCGGATTATCTCTGCCAGAAAAGCAACATCCAAGGAAAGGAGAAGATATAATGAAACTTTCAAAAACACGGCTTTCTGAGATTGAGAGCCTTCCCGAGGACTCGATTGATATGTCAGAGATTGCTGAACTTGATGATGACTTTTGGGAAAATGCTCAGCGAATTGTTCCTGAAAATTACCTTCAGATCGAACATGAAATTTTGGAATGGTTCAAGGAACAGGGACAAGATTACCACGAGCGGATAAATAAGGTGCTTCGAGCACACATGGAAACTCATCAGTAAATGAACACACATCACAACTACGACATCATCGTTATCGGGGGTGGACCCGCTGGAAGCACTGTTGCAACGCTTGTCGCTGAACAAGGGCATCGCGTCCTGCTCCTTGAACGGGAATCTGAACCGACATTCAAAATCGGAGAATCGCTGATTCCCGCTACCTACTGGACTTTCAAACGACTCGGTATGCTCGAAAAACTGCGGGCAAGCCATTTCCCACAGAAGTACAGTGTGCAGTTCTACTCACGCTCCGGTAAAGCCTCCAACCCCTTCTATTTCTTTCAAACCAACCCGCATGAGAGTGCTGTCACATGGCAGGTTCTACGGAGTGAGTTTGATGAGATGCTCTTGGACAATGCGAAAGAAAAAGGGGTGGAAATCCGCAGGGGAATAGGTGTCCGAGAAGTCCTCTTTGAAGGGGACACAGCAACCGGCGTTGTTACGCAGCACACAGACGGCACCCGTGAAACCCTCAACGCCACCGTCATCGTGGATTCCACCGGACAGCGATCCCTCATCGGCAGGCAACTGAAACTGAATACGACAGAACCGAACCTCAAAATGGCATCGCTTTTTACACATTACGAAGCTGGACATAGAGATGAAGGCATCGACGAAGGCGCGACGCTCATCCTCCACACCGAAGAGAAAGATTCTTGGTTCTGGTCGATCCCGCTCCCCTATAACCGCACGAGTATCGGGGTCGTAGGCGAGTTAGGCTATCTGCTTCAGAATCGAAGAGATGCCGACGGCAAACTCAATGCGCAAAAAATCTTCACCGAAGAACTCGCGAAGTGCGCGCCATTGCAACAACGGCTCGAAGGCGCGAAGCAACTGTTTCCCATCCAAACCACGAAAGACTTTTCCTACCGCGCGAGTCGTATCGCAGGTAACAACTGGGTGCTCGTAGGCGACGCATTCGGATTCTTGGACCCCGTCTATTCGACTGGGCTGTTTCTGGCACTCAAATCCGGTGAGATGGCGGCGGACGTTATCATTGAAGCGTTCGATAAAAATGACTTTTCCGAAGCGCAACTCGGAAGTTTCGGACCCGCGTTTGTAAAAGGAATGGAGGCATTTCGGAAACTCGTCTACGCTTTTTATACAAAGGAATTCAGTTTCGCGCGGTTTCTTTCAGAATATCCAGAGCATCAGGGAGGCATCGTCGATATCTTGAGTGGAGATGTATTTAGAAAAGATGTAACGCACATCTTCCCAGCGATGTCAGAAATGTGTCCATTTCCACCTGAAGTACCGCTCAATTGACACGGAGTGAGAGAACCTTGTAAGCCGAAATAACCATAACCCATAGGAGATCCTCATGAAATCAATCCTGTCCTATCTATCAATTCTCTGCGTTATATTTGCAATCGGGTGCGATAATGCTTCAAAACGCGACACCGCCCAAGATCAGAAGAGCGATACACCCGCCCAGTTAGTGAACGATAACTCCACAAAACGCCGCTATATCAGTATTGGCACGGCCCCTGCAGGTGGTGCGTTCTTCGTCGTCGGTTCCGCAATTGCTGAGGTCGTTGATGGTAACGTCCAAGACACGAACTGGGAAGTGACCGCCGAAGCCACGAAAGGCACACAGGAAAACATCCGACGTATCGTAAGCGGTGAATTGGAATTCGCGCTCGCTAACGCTGCAATCTCCTATTTCGCTGTGCGCGGAGAAGGCGCGTGGGGAACTGAACACGCTATCCGTAACGTCATGACACTTGCTCCCAATGTTGGTCTATTCCTCACACCGCAGTCTTCTGATATCCGTAGCATCCGAGACTTCGCCGGTAAACGGATTGTGGTCGGACCGGCGGGTGCGGGGTTCGAGTATTTCCTTAAACCGATTCTGGCGGCACACGGTATCACCTACGACGATTTCACGCCGATCAATAGCACGTATATCGGTGCAGTAGATTTGTTAGCAGACGGTTCCGCCGCCGCGGCATTCGTGGGCGGTGCGGTCCCAACACCAGCTGCTACGCAAGCCAGTACCTCTCAAGACATCTTTTTTATTCCATTTGACGACGCCGCGAAACAGTCTCTCTTCGCGGACTACCCTTTCTTTAACGCCATAACCATCCCTGCTAACACCTACAAAGGTCAGATAGAGCCGTTTGCCAGCATGAACGTAGGCGCGATGCACCTGATTACTGCTGAGAACGCAGATGAAACCACGGTCTACGAATTCGTAAAGACTGTGTATACACACCGGGCAGAAGTCGTGAAACGGCACGGTGCGGGCAAAGCTATTAATCCGAAAAATGTCGTCAAAGATACAGGCACGTCTTTTCACCCAGGTGCTGTCCGTTTCTACCGCGAAATCGGCATCTGGAACGAATGAAAAACTCTCTTCCACTTTCTGTGATCTTTTATGGTGGATCATACAATTAACTTTACAATTCAATCGGTGCGGTTACAAACCGCACCTACCGGGCCTGGGAGAACATAGAATTACCCAAATATTTTATTAAACTTCATCCAACCGCACCTACCAGTAGGGGTCAACGCATCTTGATAATTCACCATAAAATAATGCACCCTTTTCGTCTCCAAACCGCGTCATTAATAATAACAAGACTTACGTAAATTGTGTAAAAAGGCGATATATTCCATCAAAAAGGCGTTATTTCCGTAATTTAACCCCCTAAAGAATCAGAATCAACGGTATGAAGCCCGTGTGGGCTTCCCCGGGTATGAAGCCCGTGTGGGCTTCCCCGCCCCTTATCAGGGGACTTTAAGAGGAAATGTGCAACGTTTTAGGGTTTCGTTTGTAGTAACAATACGCGCATAGAGGGACTGGAAATAGGGTTTTCTGGGTCAAGAATATGTTTGATTGAAATACTGCTGTTTCCGGTCGACTTCGGTCTGTGGGAGACTCTTCTTTCTTCAGACCGAAGTCTCATTCGCGTTGTAGAAACACGAAAGGATAGAGGTTAGAATGCATTCAGAACAGAATAATGCACCCAATACATCTCCACAAAACAAAACAGATTTTCAACATCCACCCGTTAACCTTTCCCCAGGACAACACCTTCAAGGCTTTGAAGTGAAAGCCGTTACACCGATTGATGAGTTGCGCGCAGTCGCTATAGAACTTTTGCATCCCCATAGCGGGGCACGACTGATGCATCTCTATACAGGTGACACCAAAAACTGGTTTTCGATCAATCCGACAACCCCAGCATTCGATGATACAGGGCTACAACATATCCTCGAACACTCCGTAATGGCGGGATCTCGAAATTTCCCAGTAAAAGAGGTGTTCCTTGAGATGATCAAGATGAGTCTCGCCACCTTTGAAGACGCGATGGCGATGAACTGGATCGACCATGCCTTTTACTATGCCTCAAGCAATGTCAAGAAAGACCTGTTCAACCTTGCAGACGTCTACTTTGATTCCGTGTTTCATCCGCTGTTGACAGAGGAAACTTTCAAACGCGAAGGTCACCACCTTGAACCTACAGATCCGGACCAGCCTACGGGAAATTTAAAAATAAATGGAATTGTCTACAATGAACAAAAAGACGGCTTGTCTAACCCAGAATACCACTCGTATTCTGTCGTGACTGGTGGACTTCTGCCCAACACTTGCTATGCCCTTGATAGTGGTGGAAACTCACTGGTTATGCCCGATCTAACCTATGAACAATTTAAGTCCTATCACCAAACCTACTTCCATCCGAGGAATTGTTACTTCTTCTTCTACGGTAATATTCCAACAAGTGATTATCTCGAATTTCTTGCCGATAAACTGGCGGCAATGCCAAAGCCGGAGACAAACGGGTTTCTACACCCCCTCCGACCGGAAATTACACATCCTTCAAAGTGGAAAACTCCACGGACAGTGAGTGATACCTATCTGATTGGTGCAAACGAACCGATCGCTGAGAAGACCTATCTCATGCTCAATTGGCTTATTGGTGATGCAACGGATCCTGAGGATGTCGTCTTATGCCGCATCTTAGGCCTCATTTTGCTCGGCAACGAGGGAGCACTCCTTCGAAAAGCGCTTATTGATTCAAAACTCGGAACCGACTTATTCGATAATAGGTTTCTCATGCGCCCCGGAGTTAATACCATAGGTCCGCACAGTACCTTTTATATCGGCTTAACCGGAAGCGAGGCAGATCGCATTGAGGCTTTCACAGAATTGGTCGTCAATACCTTAACTCAAATTGCAGATACAGAAATTAACAAGGAAACAGTGAATGCTGCGTTCCAGCAAATCACTTATGATTATCAGGAAATCACGCCGAGATTTCCGTTTCAGATGATGGAGCGTGTCATAAACACTTGGATATATGAAAAGGAACCGATCCTCTTTTTAAAGATGGGTTCAGTCCTATCTACTATTCGGCAACGCTGGGAGCAAAATCCGCGTATTTTCAATGAATTGATTCGCGAGCGGCTGCTTGACAACCCACATCGGTTGACAACTGTTCTCTCCCCTGACCCGGGCATGCAGGCTCGCGTTGACGCGAATCAGGACGCACGCCTGAAAGCGATCCGATCACAACTCACCGATGAACAGATGATAGAAATTGCTGCCGATGCTGCTGAACTTGAACGTCTCAACGGACAACCCAATTCATCCGAGGATTTAGCAAAGTTGCCGCAACTGCGCGTCTCTGATCTACCTGAGAAACCGCTGCATGTTTCCACAAGTGTTGAAACGGTTAGCGGACGTCCTCTACTCCGAAGCAATATCTTTTCCAACGGTGTGAACTATCTTACCCTAAATTTTGATCTGCAAGGATTGCCGCAACACCTTTGGCAGTATCTGCCCAGATACACCGATGCTATCCACAAACTCGGTGCTGGCAGCAGAGATTACGCGAAGATGGCGCAGCGTACCGCAGCAGCTACCGGCGGTCTGGAATGCTTCCCTAACTTTAGCACACACGCACTCGATGCGGGTCGAACGTTGTGTAACATGCAGTTTCAACTTAAAGCACTTGACGGTAAAATAGGGGATGCTTTAGATGTCTTGCACGATCTGATTTTTGCTGTGAATCCGCGTAATACTGGACGACTTCGCGACGTACTTAACCAAGCACTAACAGAGTGTCGCACAACCTTGATGAATAAACTGCGGTTTCCTTATGGCTTGGCTTCGGCGACCTATCATGCCGCCCGTGGTCTTTCACTGCAGACACATCTCTCAGAAATCGTCTTTGGAATACCACAACTCCGCACGTGTGAAATGTTACTCAACCGTTTTGATGAATCTCATGAAGAACTTTGCGGTTACATCGAACAGATTCGCGATTTTCTATTAGTGCACGGTCGCGTGACTGCCAGTTTTACCGGTTCTGATGCATCTTTTGAGGTGTTCAGTGGAAAACTCGCTGAATGGATTGGTGCCATGCGTAATGAACCGATAACTCCAGCACCAATGGGTTTTAAACCTTTTGACACCCCACCACGCGAAGGGGTGGTGGTTCCTATGCAGATAGCCAACTGTACATACGCAATACCGGCACCGCACTACTCACATCCAGATTCAGTCTTCTTAACCATCGGTGCCCAGATCTTATGGCTTGGCTACATTATGACCGAAGTTCGTCTTAAGGGCAATGCTTACCTACCATGCTTCGCGTATGACCCGCTTAATGCCTGTCTGTACCAAGGATCATGCGCTGATCCGCACATCGCACGGACACTCAACGTCTTTGAACAGACTGCTGATTATATCAAACAGGCAGAATGGACGCAGGTAGACATTGATAGAGCGATTATCGCGACAGCGGCAGATTACCAGAAAACAATCCGACCCGGTCAAGCCTCAACCGATGCGCTTACGCACCACCTTACAGGACAGACACATGAAGTGCTCGAAGAAAGATATGCACAACTCCGACGCGCAACCCCCACGAAGGTGAAACGTGCTCTACTTCAAACGCTGGAGGAAAATAAGGATAAAGCCGCAATTTGTGTCGTCGCAAGTCGTGAGAAATTGGAAGCCGAAAATCAGAAAATGGATCGTCCACTGAGTATTGAAGACGTTTAGAATAGAATCAGATCCCAATTCGTAAGGGAAGATGAATTGAAAGATGTTCTGCGGCTCCTGTCATACATAAAACCGTATTGGCATTTCCAAGGGCTTTACATTCTTTGCCAGCTTGGCTACTTTGGCGGGTTTATCGTCCTCCCGTGGATTGAAAAGATTCTGATTGACGATGTCTTTCTCGCAAAAAACGCCGATAAACTGTTGCCTACGTGTGGACTCTGGATGCTGGTAGCATTCGGCATGTACTTCTTTTCACTTGGGTTCGCTTACTTTCCTATAAAGGTCTCACAAAATGCAGCGAAAGACATCCAACTCTCCACCTACCATCACCTCCGTAGATTAGGATTCAAATTTTACGACACACAGCAGACCGGTAAGGTCATGGCTCTCTTCACATCAGACACGCCAAAGGCGATAGAGGGATTTCAGATATTTGCCAGCGACTATCCGACAAACACTATCCTGCTCATTGTTACCATCCCTGTCGTCATGCACGTTAGTTGGCAGTTATGCCTTCTCTCACTGCTCCTTGTCGGTGTGACTGTCCTGATGCCAATCCTTTTAAACAAATCCCTTAATCGTATAGGAGAGGAAGTTCAAGAACAAAACGCTGTGCTGTCAAGCAACTTACAGGAAAGCATTGCCGGTTCCCGTGAACTCAAAGGATTGGGAAAAGAACTCTACGATTTAAAAAACATCCAGCACTTCCTGAAGCAGCTTGTGACAATCCGTATCAAACAGGCAAAGCTCCAAAAGGTAGGGGATATCTCAGTCATCTGGTGGCTCAGCGATGCCTTGGTGTTTCTGGTGGGCGGTGGGTATGTTCTACGAGACGCGATGACCGTCGGAGAACTCGTTGCAGTAATCATGTGGTTCAATGCGTTGCAGCGTCCGGTACACTTTCTCGTAACTCTTCATCTCAGCATTCCATCCGTCATGGCAGCGGCTCGTCGGATCTTCGCGTTCTTTGACGAACATGAGGAAGAACCGCAAGACGGTACACCCATCACGCATATTGAGGGAAGCGTTCAATTTGCTGAGGTCTCCTTTGAATACAGCGAAACACAGCCCGTTTTGAAACAGATCAGTTTTCAAGCGGAACCCGGTGAAACAATTGCCATCGTCGGACCCAGCGGTGCTGGTAAGAGCACCTTGGTGAGCCTCATTCCGCGCTTCTACGAACCCCAACACGGCACTATCCGCATCGACACGACACCCATCAATACAATCCAACTCCAATCGTTGCGCTCGCATATCGGCATCGTTTTTCAAGATCCATATCTATTTGCTGAGAGCATCGCCTACAACATCCGCTTAGGCGCAGCAGATCCAGAAGCAGTAACACACGAAGAGATTGTTGCCGCCGCAAAGTTAGCAAACGCACACGACTTCATCATGAATTTCCCTGAGCAATACGAGAGTGAAGTCGGTGAACGTGGGATTCAGCTATCAGGAGGTGAACAGCAACGCATTGCGATTGCGCGTGTGCTTATCAGAGACCCCAAAATCCTCATTCTCGATGAGGCAACATCGTCTCTGGATGCAGCATCCGAGGCATTGGTCCAAGAAGCACTCACGCGTCTTATGGAAGGACGCACCAGTTTTGTCATCGCACACCGGCTTTCAACCATCTTGAACGCTGACAAGATTTTCGTGCTCAGCGATGGAGAACTCGTTGAATCCGGCACACACGCTGCGTTGATTCAACGGAGCGGTGTATATCACGACCTGTTCCAGAAACAGTTCGCAGGGATGCAAAAGGGGACATAACATGAAAGACGTTCTGCGACTGTTGTCGTATCTAAAACCGTATTGGCACTTCCAAGTCCTCTTTATCTTCTGCGCACTGGGCAACTCGGGTTGTAGTCTCATTTGGCCCTGGCTTCGGAAGATTCTGATCGACGATGTCTTTATCCCAAAAAACGCTGAATTACTACTGCCTACCTGTGGATTCTATGCGTTGACAGCAGTCGGTATGTACGTCTTCCGATTCGGAGCCGCTTACTTCCCGGCGAAGGTTTCAGAGAACGGATCGAAAGACATTCAACTCGAAGCCTACCACCACCTACGCAAATTAGGCTTTAAATTTTACGATACGCACCAAACCGGTAAAGTCATGGCAACCTTCACATCCGACACACCACAAGCGGTGCAAGGATTTAATCTCTTTGCGGGTGACTATATCATAAACGGCATCATGCTCGTTGTAACCCTCGGTATTATCACGTACATCAGTTGGCAGCTATGTGTTCTCTCCTTATTACTCGTCGCCCTAAACATTATTATTCCCGCCGTTTTGGACAAACCGCTCAGTCGAATGGGTGAGGAAATCCAAGAACAGAACGCCCTGCTATCGAGCAAACTACAGGAAAGCATTGCTGGTTCTCGTGAGTTGAAAGGATTAGGAAAGGAATTTTACGATTTAAAGCACCTCCGCCAGTTTATCGAACGGCTCATCTCAATTGGCATTAGACACGGACTCATCCGGCAGACAGGCGGCGGATTCACGATTGTCCTCTTCTGGTTAGCCCAAGGCCTTATATTTTTCATAGGTGGGGGTTACGTCCTGCGCGATGCGATTACCATCGGTGAACTCCTTGTTATCATACACTATTTTGGCAACGTACACGCGCCTGTGTCACAACTTGTAAAACTCCACCTCGGAATACCGTCAATCATGGTTGCCGCTCGGCGTATTTTTGCGTTCTTTGATGAGCACGAGGAAGAATCGCAAGAAGGAACACCGATAGAACATGTTACGGGACGTGTCCAGTTCTCTAACGTCTCCTTTGGCTATAACGAAGCAGCACCGATTTTACAAGAAATGAACTTTCAAGCGGACCCCGGTGAGACAGTTGCCTTAGTTGGACCCAGTGGTGCGGGTAAAAGCACGCTGATCAGCTTAATTCCACGTTTCTATGATCCACAGCAAGGCAATATTTCAATAGATACCATCCCTACCAAAGAGATCCAAATTCAGTCCTTACGTGCCCATATCGGCATCGTCTTTCAAGATCCGTACCTGTTCGCCGAGAGCATCGCCTACAATATCCGTCTGGGCGCGGAAAACCCAGAAGGTGTAACACATGAACAGGTAGTTGCCGCCGCGAAGTTCGCAAACGCACACGACTTCATCATGAATTTCCCAGAACAGTACGAGACTAAAGTTGGCGAGCGCGGTGTTCGACTGTCTGGCGGTGAACAGCAACGCATTGCTATTGCGCGCGTGCTCATTAGAGACCCCAAAATCCTCATTCTCGATGAGGCAACATCGTCTTTGGATGCAGCATCCGAGGCATTGGTCCAAGAGGCACTCATACGCCTTATGAAAGGACGCACCAGTTTCGTCATCGCACATCGACTCTCAACCATTTTAGATGCCGACAAAATCCTCGTTCTCAAAGCGGGTAGACTCGTTGAAACCGGTACACATGTCGAACTGCTTCAACGCGGCGGTGTATACCACGACCTATTCCAGAAACAGTTCGCAGGTATACAAGCAGGCAACTATGGTAGACTTTAGAATTAATTAGACATTCAGCATCGGTGCGGTTAGGTGAAAGACCCTACCGGGCCCGGGATAAAATGTCTGTTTATTTTTCAGGTTTACCATAATTCATTGGCATTCCCGAAATTACTTAACATCAGTTGAAAAAGTGCTTGACTTTAACGCGTCCTTTCTGATAAAATTATAAAAATGACTATAAGGAGAACCGGAAATGGAACTAACCTTTGAAAAAGATGTCCTCTTGCATTCTCTGCAAGTGCTACAAGGTGTAGCGAGTGGGCGCACGACCCTACCGATTCTTTCAAACGTCCTCATCCAAGCCGCCGATGGGAAGATTGAATGCATCGCCACAGATCTGGAGGTCGGGATTAAGCTAAAGGTGGAAGGTGCCATTCAAGAAGACGGAGGCATCACTGTTTCTGCCAAAAAGTTGGCAGACATCGTCAAAGAATTGCCCGATGACAAACCGATATATTTCGCAACGACAGCAAATGACCGAGTTGAAATCACTTGTGGGGATGGCGTTTATAAAATCATCGGACTTCCTGACGAAGAATTCCCACAATTACCTTCTGTTGATGGCGACTCCTTAACTCTCGATGGAGATATCCTGCGGGATCTGCTTCACAAAACCGAATTCGCCGCCGCAACAGAGGATGTCCGTTACTTCCTCAACGGACTCTACTTTAATTTTCTTCCAGACAGAACGGAAGTCGTCGCAACCGATATGAGGTGGCTCTCACTCGCAAACTGCGAGCCGCTCACGCCGTCGGAAAACGTAAAAGGGTTCATTGTCCCACTCAAAGCCGTTAAAGAGATCGCTCGCACTTTCGCTGAATCTGACAGCGTGCAGATCTCAATTTTTGAAAATCAGATTCTCTTCGCTGATGGGAACGCTACCTTAACCACACGACTCGTAGAGGGCGATTATCCGCCATACCAGAAAATCATTCCTGACTCTATGGAAGGCAGTGTTATCGTCTCGAAAGAACAGATGCTACATGCGACACGGCGCGTCGCGTTGCTATCGAACCCAAAGAATTATGCGATTGCTTTGGAAATCAATACTGAGCAGGTACAGATTTCGGCGAAGACCCCGGAATTAGGAGAGGCATACGAACCTGTTCCCGTGGCGTCTGGTACCGGACGCATACGGATTGGCATCGATGCACGCCTGTTGATAGGGGCTTTGGGACACATTGAGACGGAATCTATGGCAATAGAGTTTAAAAGTGAAGTGGAACCTATCGTCTTTAAACCGATGGGTCTGGAAAACCACATCTGTCTTGTGATGCCGATGCGTCTGGAATCGTAGAGATAAATTTTGTAGCCACGGGGTTTGAAAACACCGCCGTTCCTCTGTAGGGACAGAGAGATCATTCTACAGCATAGGAACAACTGCTATTTCGCGTCTTTTGCCTTCGCGTGCAGAGGCATCAAAAAACAATATTTTTTACGAAAAAACTTGACATCCCGTCCGTTTAATGGTATCATTATATACCTAACGCCGAGATAGCTCAGTCGGTAGAGCAGAGGACTGAAAATCCTTGTGTCGGCAGTTCGATTCTGCCTCTCGGCATATCCTTTCCAACCGTAATAATTTGCTAAGCCGGTGTAGCTCAGGGGAAGAGCAACTGATTCGTAATCAGTAGGTCGGAGGTTCAAATCCTCTCATCGGCTTTCTGCTTCGGCGGCGACATCTTCCTCAAGCGATTTGACATTTGCTAAGACAGTCGGGTGCGGCTCAATTTTATACACCGTGCGGTACACTTCCAAGGCGGCTTCCTTATCACCCAGGAAACTCGCATAAATTTCACCCATTCGCTCCCATGCCCGAACTTCCTCGGGATCAAGCTCGACAATCCGTTCATAGACTTGCAGCGCATCCACATACTGACGCGTTTCGATATCCTCTCGCTCAAGTGCAGATGCCCGTGCAAAGAGCAGTCGAACGAGGTCATCAATAACCTCGTTCATTTCAGGCATATTTTCATGTGCCTGCTCCAAGAGGAGAATCGATTCTGACTCGAGTCGTTTAACCTCAGCCAAATCCTCTTCGGTGAATTCCCTATCAAGGAACTGATAACTCTGAAGCATTCTGGCATACGTTCTTGACAACTGAAGGCGGGCAAGGATACCAATAGGTGCTTTTTCAGAAGGGATATTTAAGAACTCTGGATCGTTTTCAATGGCTTTGACATAGTGCTCAGAGGCTTGTTCAAACTGCTTACTCCCCTGATAGAGGACACCAAGGAGATAATGGGCTTCCGCATGGTTTGGAGCATCCTTGAGCACAGCGAGGAATTCTTGGGTGGCTTCCGCGAGCAACCCCTCGTCCCGAAACAGTTTGCCGCGCAAGAGACGAACTCCGGCATGTTCAGGTTGAATGCGCGCTGCATATTCCAAACGTGCCTTCGCATCTTTCAACCAATTACTCTGTGAATAGATTTCCGCAATGCGGAGATTGGCGTGCAAACGAACTTCCGCACCCGTCTGTGAGGTGCCGTTTATTGAGATCTCATGGACTTCATCCTCCGTTTCCAACGCTCGTAACGCCTGCCAATAGTAGAGAGCCGCATCGGCAAGGTCCTGTTTCTTAAAGAGCACATCTGCCCTTTCAATGAAAGTCCCCACCTGCGATAACGGTTGCGATTCGGATTCCGCAGTGCCGCGTTGAATATAGAAAAACGCAAGCACGATAAAACCAATTACCGCAATCACTTCTGCATAAAAAAGCCAACTCCGCAAGGAAATTAAGGATTTTGCATTAAACGGCATATTTACTCCTTTGTGGCGACCTGAAGTAAAGAGTCGGGAATCGGAGTTCCCTCCTACAGAAGAATTAAATGACCCTACTGTGGTCGTTTTTCAATGTCGTCAAGAATACTAAGCATTTCCTCTGCTCCAACAAATCCGGTGAATCGCTTAAGAACGGCACCGTCCGCATCCATGAAAATGACGACTGGCAACCCGGGAATCTGATATTTCTCGGTTAATGCCTGCGTCGTTTCGGAACTTCGGGTGAAATCGAGTTTAACATTTACATAGTCATCGAGTTTCGCAGCGACCGCGGGATCGGCATACGTTTTATGATCGAGTTCCTTACACGCGGCACACCAAGAGGCATAAAAATCAAGCATTACAAGTTTGTCTTCCCGCTTAGCGATCTCAAACCCTTCGGTTTCATCGTAAACCCAATCCAAATGGGGTCCAACAGGCTGTTGGATACCTCCAACGAACATATAGGCACCCAGTACCGCCAGCAAAAGCCCACACGCCTTTTGGAACTGCATCCGTCGAGAGATGCCGCTGAAACGTTGGGTCAACTTACCGAGCCACACCCCAATGAGCACTAAACCACCCGCAATAGCGAAAAACGGAAGCGAGTTCTGCAGGAAATCTTGTAACGGTGGAAACACATCTTTGAGAAAGTAGAGTGCCATTGTGATAATCGCAATGCCGAAAACGTTTTCCAAAACATACATCCATCCGCCTGAACGGGGTAGTGCAGAGAGTAACCCAGAGAACGTGCCAATGCCGATAAAAAGCAATCCCATGCCGAGCGCGTAAGTGAACATAAGCCAGAATCCGAGGAAGAGACTTCCGGTCGTCGCGATATACGTTAGCACGACTGCCAACGCCGGTCCCGTGCAAGGTGCGGCGATCACGCCTGCGACTGTTCCCATAGCGAATGCCCCTGCGAATCCGGTACCCCCAACGGTGTTAAGACGGTTCTGCACCGCATAGGGCAACCGAATCTCAAAAACACCGAACATAGACAGTCCTAAACTCACAAGAATGAGGCTGATGAAGCCGACAACCCACGGGTTTGCCATTATCTGACCGAAGACCGCGCCTGTCGATGCAACCGCCACCCCCAAAATCGAATAGGTCACAACAATCCCGAGCACATACACAACAGAGAGCAGGAAAGACTTGAATAAACCAGCAGACTCATTGGCACCGAAGACAGAAACGGTAATCGGTATGAGTGGGTAAACACAGGGCGTCAAACTGGTTAAGATGCCCCCAGCAAACACAAGTAGAAATGCGAGCCAGACTTGTCCACCAGAAAGGGCACGTGCGAGGCTCCCTTCGTCCGCACCCCCATTCGGCGTGGCACCGAATTGGACGTTGGCGAAAACCGCTTCATTCATTCGCTGAATAGTGTCCTCTATACCAACAACTTCAATAGGTACCTGAAAAGTGAGAGTTTCTGGTAATAGACACTGATCATCGTTGCACGCTTGATATGTCAACTCTAAATCCAGCATCACGGGCACAATCGGAGCAGTTTGACTTAAATCGGCTTGGACCCCGATAGTAATGGTATCGTGATAGACTGGCGCTTCTCCTATTGAAGCGATTGCCAATACTTCACCCTGGGGATATACGACTTCACCGAAAGTCAGATGCGGCGTATCCGGGAAAATGACCTCGGTTGCGATCAACCCTTCACCCGCAGGATTGGCGTTGACATGCCACCCTTCGGCAATTTCAACGACAACAGCGATTTGGAATTGGCTACCGGGTTGCACCTTGTCAATCGAGAGGTACCCTTTTGCTGAGAGTTTCTCAACGGGTGGTCTTTCACCAAATCCGAAATCTGCGAGCTGCGCCTGTATATGAGCAGGATAAATCATTGCGATAAGTACTAACAGTCCACAGAGTAAATGTTTACGAAGTCTGCTGGTTTCCAACATCGTTTAATTCTCCTCAATTACCTCGGTTCAAGGACAACGCAAGGCAGAATCATCTCCTCAAGTGAAACACCACCGTGTTGGAAACTACCTTGAAATATCTCTTTATAGACATCGAATTGTCTTTCATAAACAAAGTAGTAGTCCTCTTTTGCAAGGACATAACTTTTTTGTGCTTCTTCACCCGGTAAGCGATACGCGCCTGGTTCCTTTATGACCCATCCGGCTTCAGGTGAACACGAGATGTTTTTTCCTTCTTTAAACCGAAGACCCGTCGTGAGTTCGGCTTGACTTGAAACTTTCGCGGCATTTTGACAAAGCAGCGAACCGTGGTCAGACGTTAAGACGACTGTCATACCGCGCTCAGCCGCAATTCTGAAGACTCTATAAAGATGCGAATGCTGAAACCACGCCTGCGCGAGTGTCCGAAAGGCGGCTTCATCTGGAACGAGCTGCTGAAGTAAACCTATCTCATGCCGTGTATGTGTCAACATATCAAGGAAATCAACAACAAGCGCCGTCAAACTAATCCTGTCCGTAACGCTGAGCCAGTGCAGATATTGGATTTCGCCACGTGTATCAAAAATCTTGAAGTAATGGAGAGGTGGCTTGAGAAGTATACCGTGTCGCTCAAGTTGTAAGCGCATCAGATCTTTCTCATAGCGGTTGATACTCGTGTGCGCTGTATCGGGTTCTGCGTATAGGTCGGGGTGCCTCTCAGCAAATTCAAGCGGAAACAATCCACTAAAAATAGCGTTCCGTGCATAACGGGTAGCCGTTGGCAGAATGGAATAATAATAATCTGTGGTTATATTAAACAGGGGATACAGCAAGGGTTCAATTTTCAACCAGTGGTCCAACCGCATACAGTCCATAACAACGAACAGGACCTGCTTCCCTGCCTGAAGTTCGGGGATGACATATTTGTAGACGACATCGACAGACAAAGTAGGCGACGCTCCGCTTGAAAACCAGTTGTGATAATTGGTTTGAACATAGTCAGCGAACCGGGCATTCGCCTCTCGTTTCTCTATCTCATGGATAGATTTTAGTTCATCGACGTTATGAAGCGTGTCGAGTCGTAAATCCCATTCAACGAGACGCACATAAGTATCGATCCATGTCTGCCATTCGTCAACGGAACCGCGTCCCGGTGTAACACCATCCGATATTTGTCCCCTGTTAAAGTTCTGAACGTACGCCTGTGGTGTATATGCTTCCCGTGCTGTCTGTTTTTCAAGTGTAAGCGCGAGCGATGCCTCTAACTGTTGAGACGAAGTTTCGTTTTGATCATTTGCCGTCGTTATGAAAATACTGTCAACATCGTAAAGACTTGCTTGCTGAAGCACTTGCTGTCCGCCCTCGTGCGTTAGGAGAATAATAGGAATATGCGCATCCACGCTCCGAATATACGAAAGCAGATTCTCCTCTCGTGTTGCTTCGTCATAACCCAATAGGACGGCGTGATATTCTTCATCCCGGAGTAACGCGATGCCTTCAGCAATAGTGTCTGTTAAAGAAATGTCGTATCCTTGATCTTCCAGAGAGCGGATGTAGGGTTCGGATGTTATATGGGTCTGCTTTTCACGATGCTGATTCTTAAGTTGCGCGCCAGATTGCTCTACATCAGATATCTGGTTATCAATCCACAGAATCCTCCATCTTTTTTCCTGCATACTATGCCCCCTTTTTGGAATGTAGGTTCGCAAATTCGCCCTACATCTTTGGTAAACTTTAGAATTAATTGGACACTCTGCACCAGCGAGGTTAGAAACCTCGCCTACCAAGGAGGGAAGAATGTCTGCTTATTTTTTTGGTTTACCACTGATAAACGGGCACCCTATTACTTGCCCGATGTCTTCGGGGTGAGCAGTTGTGAATCCTCCAACAAAAAGCAAAAAAGCGCGTTGTTCTATCCTGCTGAAGCAAACAAAACTAAATACTCGAAACAAACCGTCCCGGATTCAACAAACCCGTCGGATCGAATTTCGCTTTAATCTGTTTCATTAAACTGAGCGTTCCTTCAACGGAACCCCAAACATCAATGTGCTGTTTGAGTTCAGGTGGTGCAACTTCTATGATGAGATTTCCCTGCTTCGACATTGCAGTTCGACGCAACTGCGTCAGAGCATTCGCAAGCGATGGGTAATCCGTGTCGGATGCTACCGGAATCGTGACATACAGAACACCACTGCCGAGTAACGCCATGATCTGGACGTCATTAGCCCAATTCGCCTCCACAATTCGTGCAGCAAATTCTGTGAGATCGGTGCGTTTGAGGTTCAATTTGGCGATCACTCTTTCGGTATTTTTGTTTTCTGCGGAGAATTCCTGAACAGCTTCCTGAAGGTGCTGTAACGATTCGTCCTTAACAATTGTAACACCTATTGCACCGTTTTGTTCCATAATTCCTTGGCACTGCGTCAATTGCCACGCGACTGTTTCGGGATCTCCACCGAATCCAACTGTTAGCATCGGTTTATCTTCATCTGTGGGTGTCTCGGTTTTCGCGTGCGTTGGATCTGCATTGACGAACAGATTTACAAACATCGGCAATATTTGCGAACCGACAATAGCCAAACCTGTGTCCGCGGCATCTTGAATGTTCTGAAAGTCCGCTGTAAGTATCGCTTGTCGTACAGGTATAGGAGACAACTTGAGGGTCACTTCGGTAATGATACCGAGTGTCCCAAACCCACCAATATAGAGTTTGTTCAGATCGTAGCCAGCGACATTTTTCACCACTTTGCCACCACTTTTGACGACTGTGCCGTCGGCGCGAACAACCCGTAAACCCAAGACCTGATTTCGGGCGGTTCCATGCCGTAAACGGAAAGAGCCACTGGCGTTTGTTGCGACAATCCCACCAATGGTACACCGGTCTGCATACGGTGGATTCAACACCAGATACTGACGATGCTTTGCCAACTCGGTCTGGAGGTCCTTCAAGCGGATACCCGCTTCCACGGTTACAGTTAAATCCGCGGGTTCGTATTCCACCACACTGCTCAGAGACGTCGTCGCCAGTACCACATCTACTTTCTGTGGCAGATTTCCAATACCCAGTTTCGTACCCGCACCCGCAGGCATAACCGATAAATTTCGTTCTCCTGCGAATTGGAGGACCTCTTGCACCTCGTGGACAGATGTTGGTAAAACGACTGCCTTCGGGATGTATCCATCAAAAGCGTAGGCTGCGACCTGTTCCTCCGAGAGGATGTTGGGTTCGCCGACAACCTGTTTAAGTTCATCGTACAATCTTTTAATTTTCCTTGCGGTTAAACAACGTGCGCCTGAAGTATCGAGTACCTTCCTTAAATCCGCCCTCCATTACATTACGGGCTAATGCTTTTGGTGCTTTAAATCTCGGTTCACTAAGAACCCCGAAGATATTACCCTTACAGGACTCAAGAAACGGTTATAGGTCGCACGGTTTAGAACTAAGTCTCGGTACGGTTAGGAAACCGTTCCTACCGGACCTGGGAATCAAAGTTGCTCTTTCCTTAAATTGACACCTATGGATTATGAATAAAGAGCCCCATCTGGTTGCAAACCTAACTTCTCATAGGATTCGGCTGTGGGAAAAATCTTTCCCGGATTGCAGAGGTCCATAGGATTAAAGACCTTTTTGACCGTCGCCATCACTTGCATATCGGCAGAACTGAAAATGAGGGGCATGTAATCCATTTTTTCGACGCCGATGCCGTGTTCTCCTGTGATTGTGCCACCGACTTCCGCACAGACCGTCAGGATTTCTTTGTTAACATGCTCTACACGTTCACACTGGTCAGCGTCTCGTTCGTTAAAGAGAACGATGGGATGAATGTTGCCGTCGCCTGCATGGAACACATTTGCGATGGGAATCTGATACTTTTCAGAGATCTCAGAGATTCGCCGGAGCACTTTCGGCAGCGTCGTCCGTGGCACCACACCATCTTGGGTAATGTAGTTCGGCGCCAGTCGTCCGAATGAACCGAACGCGCTTTTTCGTGCCTTCCAAAGTTGCTGCCGCTCCGTTTCATCTTTAGCATAATCCACTTTCCGGGCGTTGTGCTGTTTGAAGATTTCCAGGATCTGATCGGTCTGGTTCTGCATTCCGGCTTCAATACCATCAAGTTCCACAATCAGAATCGCTTCGGCATCAAGCGGGAAACCGAACTGGAATGCCTCCTCTAAAGCACGAATGACGAGCGTGTCCATCATTTCAAGTGCTGCCGGAATAATACCTTCACCGATAATTGTCGAGACGGCGTTGGAAGCATCGTCCATTGTCTCAAAAACGGCGAGAGCGGTTTGGTACGCCTGCGGATTCCGGGTAAGCCGGACGATCGCTTTCGTTACGATTCCAAATGTGCCTTCGGAGCCGATCATCACACCGCGTAGATCGTAGCCGGGTGTTTCTTCAACAGCGCCCCCTAATTCAACAATTTCACCATCCGGCAAAACGACCTCCAAGCCAAGCACATGGTCGGATGTAACACCGTATTTCAAGGTATGGGGTCCACCGGAATTTTCGGCGATATTCCCACCGATTGTGCATGCCTTCTGGCTTGACGGATCCGGTGCGTAGTGATAGCCTCGGTTCTGTACCGCCTGTGTTAACAAGAGATTCACGACCCCGGGTTCAATCACTGCCCGTTCATTTTCCAGATCTACTTCCAGGATACGATCCATCCGGTTGAGCGCAATGATAATCCCACCCCGGACAGAGAGCATACCCCCGCTCAAGCCGGTCCCGCCGCCACGGGCGATAAACGGCGTATCGTATTTATTCGCCAACTTCACGATATCCGATACCTGCTGTGCCGTATCCGCGAAGACAACGACATCTGGCATCGCCTTAAAAGAGGGGGCGGCATCGCATTCATATACCGAGAGTGCGGTTGCATCCGTTAAGACATTTTTAGGCCCAAGGAGCGTCGTAAGATCAGCAACAAGTTGTTCTTTTGGGTCCATAGTCCATATCCTTCCATGGAGCAATTTCTAATTACTATTGTACTTAGTTTACCACAATTTCGGTTGCATGTCCAATTAGAAACACGAGGGGTGTCTCCAAAATCTTCCTTCACTTGTTAGCGTCCCCTATAACATGTTATAATTATAAGATAGGATACAATCTACCGCAATTTAGCAATCAAACGACCTTTTAAAGATAGAAATGAAGGAGATATAGATGCGAAAAATGATCTTAGTTTTAGGAATTGTCTGTTCCATTGCTTGGATACTACCACACACCTGCGTTGCCAAAATCGACCCTGAAACAGCCGTCGGTGTCTGGCTCTTTGATGAAGGCGCAGGCAAAACAACCAAAGATTCTTCAGGACTCGGACACGATGGCACAATCAACGGTGCTAAGTGGAAAGACGGAAAAATCGGGAAAGGACTTGAGTTTGATGGTGCACAGTGGGTATCTATCGACTCGACACCGGAACTCCAACTCGGTGAAGAACTCACGATGATGGCGTGGTTTTTTGCCACAGATATTTCCACTTGGCGGCAACTCATTGCTAAAAGTAACGAATATCTCTTGCGTATCGATCCGCCACAGGAAGGGAATAAAATGTCAGCGTTTGTCAAACCGGGTGGGAGTTGGGAACCGCGAGCCTCCTCACACGTTCCTGACGAAAAGAAATGGATCCACTTCGCAGCAACTTACGATATCAATGAGAAGAACGAGCAACTCGTTGTGTATGTAAATGGTAAAAAAGCCGGGACGAGCACACGTCCTGGGAAAACCGCTGTCACTGCGAACCCTGTTGAGATTGGCAAATGGGGGGGCGGTTCGTATTTCGTAGGTATTATTGATGAAGCCGCCATCTTCAACACCATCCTCAGTGAAGACGATCTCACAACCATTGTGGAACACGGATTAGCGAAAGCACTGGGTGGGTTAGACGTTGAACCAGTAGGCAAACTGACCACAACCTGGGCAACGCTCAAGGCGAACTGATAATCCGCAACTGTGGAAGTGCGTTGTCTTACGACACGCATGAAAATTTCTTGTGTTTTTAAACAAAACCGGTGTATGTCTGTCTAAATTCTTGTAAGTAGCAACTTTGGTTACATGTTATAATGTCTCAAATCAAAAGGAGAATTTTCATGCGAATTATGATTCTCGTATGCGGAATTTTGTTGTACAGCACCGTCGGGATAGTCCCTGCCGGTGTATGGACGGATCCCTTTGATGGTACCGAACTCGTTGAAGGCTGGGAATTCCGCGACTATCGCGACAAAGTTACGACGTTTGAAGTCAAAGATGGCTTCTTACAGATGACCAATCCAAAGGGCGGTTGGGGGCACACCACTCCCGATAAACCGATGCTTGAACGGGAAATTCCGAAAAGTGCGGCGAAAAATATAACGGTGAGTGGGATTTTTTCGACCGAACCGGATAAACCCGCCGACTCATGGATCGGTATTTTCCTCTACAGCGATGAAGACTTGAACTACGCCTGTCTGCTGTTCGGTGGCGAAGCCAACCAACCACAAAAAACCTTGATCGGAAGCATGGTTCAAGGCGGTTGGCAAGATAAAGGACACTTCCAGACCGGCTTTGATGTCCCACTTCACCTCAAGATCGTTAAAGAGGACGATCTGTTTTCCGGCTACTACCGCGAAAGTGAAAAAGATGACTGGACCCTCTCTGGAAACAAAACGTGGAACCACAAGTTTGATGTAGAGCGTGTCGGGATCGGATTCATGAACAGTTGGGGCGGTCAAACGGTCACTTTTCTTGTTGACACACTCTCCATTGAAGGCGAAGGGATCGAACCTTTGGAAGTTGCTCCAAATGGCAAGTTAGCGACAACATGGAGCACGCTTAAAGCGAGTCGATAATCTTGGGTGGACTGTGTTTTCCTACAGAGAGAAAAGGGAATCTGTCCAACACACCAACGGATTTAAAATGGGGTGGTGCAAGCACTGCCCCTAAATACATCTTAATCGAAATCGAATCGTTTCAAAAGACCCCGCTTAACTGCGCTTAGGGAATACAAAGCCAAAGAATAAGGAGAAATTCCACCGTCATGTCCATCCCCAAAATATCCGTGAACAATCCCGTTTTAGCGAACATGCTAATGATCATCATCATCGCTTTCGGGATATATGCCTGGATAAACCTACCCCGAGAACTCACGCCTGAAATCGCCTTACAGAGCGCGACTGTGACGACATTGTACCCGGGTGCCTCGCCGGAGGAAGTTGAAAAACTTGTCACTGCCCCTATTGAAGACGCTATCGAGGAGAACGTCAGCAAAATCAATTTGCTGTTCTCCAACTCTTCTGAAGGCAGATCTGTTATTTCCGTTGACTTTGAAGAACTGAGCGACCGAGATTTCGACAAGGAACTCGAGAACCTTCGCACTGCTGTAGAACAAGTGAACGAACTGCCAGAAGAGATTCTCGACGACCCAAAGGTTGAAGAACTTGATGTCTCGTCCGGCTTCCCGATGCTCACGATTGCTGTAGGCGGGAAAATTTCGGAAACACAGATGCGCGACATTGCCGAAAATCTCAAAGACGAAATCTTGGACATCAAAAACGTTGCGTCTGTCCGGATAGCGGGTCTGCGTGAACGGGAAATATGGATTGAGGTGAACCCCGATCGATTGAAAGCGTATCAGATTCCGATTGCGATGGTTATCACTGCAGTTGGTGCGAGCAACTTAAACCTGCCAGCTGGCACCATGGAACTTGGGAACACAGAATTCATGGTCCGGACGATGGGCGAATTCGCCAATCCAGAAACGATCGGTGAAACCATCATCTCCGTTCAACCGACGGGTACACCGCTCCGCTTGAAGGATGTCGCGACTGTGTCGGATACCTACGAGGAGGCAAGAACCCTCTCCCGGATTAATGCGGAACCCTCTATCAGCCTAAGTGTGCAGAAAAAGACTGAGGGAAACACCATCGCGTTAGTCGCCCAACTCCGGGAATTGGTTGCAAAACGGAGAGCGGATCTTCCTGAAGGTGCTGAGTTAACACCGGTTAACGACTATTCGGTTATTCTCAAGGAACGGTTGGGGATCCTTGAAACAAATGCGTTTTTTGGTTTGATCCTTGTAGTGTTTATGCTCTTCCTTTTTATCGGCTGGCGGAATGCCGTGTTCGCTGCACTCGGCATACCTGTTGCGTTCATGGCAACGTTTTGGTTTATGTCCGTGGGTGGCTACACACTCAGCGGTGTCTCCCTGTTCGGACTTATTTTAGTTGTCGGGATTGTTGTTGACGATGCTATCGTTGTTATAGAGAACATCTACCGGCATATTGAAAGAGGCGAGCCACCAAAAGTTGCTGCTATTCGGGGTGCAGAAGAGGTTGGATGGCCCGTCTTAGCCGCCAGTTTGACGACGATCTGTGCGTTCGGTCCGCTGATGTTTATGTCGGGTGTACCTGGACAGTTTATGCGAGTCGTTCCCATCATGGCGATTCTGGTATTGATTGCTTCTCTCTTTGAAGTGTTCGTGATTTTACCTGCGCACGTTTCTGAGTGGGGAAAAGCGAGAACCCAGACAGGCCGAAGCAGATTTGAAAATCTCCGCACTCGATCACCGAATACCTTTGCCCTCAGTGCCTACATCACAGGCTTTTTCGCATCGTTCGGTCTGTTTTTTGACTTTATCAGGAACCGATATATCCGAATCTTGAAAATAACGATTCGACATCGGTATGCTTTTGTAGGCAGTGTCTTCTTTATCGGCTTAATCGCGTGTGTCGGTGCATTTTTAGTCCTCGATAGGGAACTTTTCCCCGGTGAAGATTTCCCTCAATTTTACGTCAAAGCCGAGATGCCACCTTCTTACGGCATGCAAGAAACAACTGCTGTGGTAGCACAGATTGAAGAAGCCGCCAAAACACTTCCATCCAGTGAAGTCGCGGCAATCGTCAGCAATATCGGGTTACATACGCCGACTGGCGCTTTGATGGAAGGCGTCACGTATGGATCCAATTTCGGTGAGGTTATTATTGAGCTAACACCCAAACAGGAGCGCACTCGCGGTGTAGATGACATCATCGCAGAACTACGGACGAAAACCACAACCATTAGCGGAATCGAGGAACTGAATTTCATCACACAGGAAGGCGGTCCTCCACAAGGTGAGGATGTTGAAGTCAAGGTAAAGGGACCGAGATTTGAGCAACTGACAGCACTCGCGGATACCCTTAAAGCATCACTCATGGAAATGGACGGTGTCTACGACATTCGAGATGACTTTCGGACGGGTAAATCCGAACTCCGTATCTATCTGAAACCGGAGAAGGCACATCAGTATGGGTTAACCACATTCCAAGTTGCGCAAACAGTGCGCACTGCGATTGAGGGTGCTAAAGCGACAACGTATCGTGAAGCAGACGAGGCGATTGATGTCATCGTCAAATACGAGGAAGATACACTTGGCAATCTTGCTGAACTGAATAACTTGTTGATTGCAACACCGACTGGGGCTATCGTCCCGCTCAAGGATGTCGCCGATATCACAGAGGAGAAAGGATACTCTGATATCCGCCGATTTGACGGTGAACGGGCGGTTACGGTCTATGCGTCTGTAGATAGGGCAAAAACGACCCCTTTTGAAGTAACCGAGGCATTAATCAGTACATTTTCTGATGTCGAATCCCTGTATCCGGGATACCAACTCGATTTTAGAGGGCTTTTCGATGAGATTATAGAGTCCTTTTCCGAGTTGTGGAAATTGTTCATCGTCGGACTTTTGCTCATCTATGTGGTATTGGGTGCGCAATTCAAATCGTTTATCCAACCGATTATCATTATGCTCGCTGTTCCGTTCGGAATGATAGGGGCGATGGTCGGGTTACTCCTTGCTAATGCGACGCTGAGCATGGTCGCAATGTTTGGGATCGTCGCGCTCTCCGGTATTGTCGTTAATGATTCAATTGTGCTTATCGACTTCATCAATAAATTCCGCGAACGCGGTTTCAATAAGTGGTATGCAATCCTGAAAGGCGGATATGTCCGACTACGTCCGATTGTTCTCACCTCACTGACGACAATTATCGGACTCATGCCGATGGCGATCGGTCTTGGGGGTAAATCTCCGATCTGGATGCCGATGGCATATACGATCATCTTCGGGCTCGCGCTCGCAACCACGATGACGCTATTTGTAATGCCAGCACTTTATGCAATCACAACAGATCTGCGCGGACTTGTCTTGAAAAATCCAGAGGAACGCTTCCGAACCGTTTCAGACGAAGACCTATTGGGTGCGGCGGTTCCAGCTGACGATTAAGCAGAATGATAAGGCGAGGTTTTCGGATCTCGTCTTATATAGTTTTTACCTGTGTAGACAGAATATCTGCAGATACACGCTAAGTACTCAGACCCCTCTCAGTAAAATTTAATCACCATGTCCATCCCCAAGATCTCTGTAAACAACCCTGTTTTAGCGAACATGTTAATGACTATCATCATCGCATTCGGGTTGTACGCATGGATAAACCTACCCCGAGAACTCACCCCAGAAGTCTCAGTCCAGAGTGCAGTTGTGACAACACTCTATCCCGGAGCATCTCCAGAAGAAGTTGAAAAGCTTGTCACTGCTCCTATTGAAGACACAATTGAGGAGAACGTCAACAAAGTTGACCTATTGTTTTCTACCTCTTCAGAGGGACGTTCCGTTATCTTTGTCGATTTTGAGGAGATAAGTGACCGGGATTTTGACAAGGAGCTTGAAAACCTACGCACCGCTGTTGAGCAGGTAAATGAGTTGCCAGAGGAGATTTTAGATAATCCGAGGGTCGAAGAATTTGATATCTCATTTGGTTTTCCTATTTTGACGATTGTTGTAGGTGGAAATATTGCGGAAACGCAGATGCGGGATATTGCTGAAAATCTCAAAGATGAAATCTCGGACATCAAAAACATCGCCTCTGTCCGAATGGCAGGTCTCCGTGAGCGGGAAATATGGATTGAGGTGAACCCGGATCGATTGAAGGCATATCAACTCCCAATTTCAGCGGTCATTACCGCGCTGGGAACAAACAACTTGAATCTCCCCGCTGGCACCATGGAACTGGGAGGCACAGAATTCATGATCCGAACGATGGGAGAATTCACCGATTTGGACACGATTGGGGAAACTCTCATCACTACTCAGCCGATAGGTACGCTTCTCCGTCTGAAAGATGTTGCAACGATTTCTGACACCTACGAGGAGGTGCGAACGCTATCGCGAATTGATGGACAACCTTCGATTAGCCTGAGTGTTCAAAAGAAGACTGAAGGGAACACAATTGCATTAGTTACTAAACTGCGAGAATTAGTCGCCAATCGGAGAACGGATCTCCCTGAAGGTGCTGAGTTGACGGTTGTTAATGACTATTCCGTTGTTCTCAAAGAACGATTGGGAATTCTTGAAACGAATGCCTTTTTCGGTTTGGTGCTTGTTGTGCTAATGCTCCTTCTCTTTATTGGATGGCGGAATGCCCTATTTGCGGCACTCGGCATACCGGTGGCGTTCATGGCAACGTTTTGGTTTATGTCCATCTTTGGTTATACACTCAGCGGTGTCTCCTTGTTTGGGCTCATTTTAGTCGTTGGCATCGTTGTTGATGATGCTATCGTTGTCATAGAGAACATCTACCGGCATATTGAAAGAGGCGAGCCGCCAAAAGTTGCCGCCATTCGGGGTGCAGAAGAGGTTGGATGGCCCGTCTTAGCCGCCAGTTTAACGACAATCTGTGCTTTTGGACCGCTGATGTTTATGTCGGGTGTTACTGGACAGTTTATGCGGATCGTACCGGTTATGGCGATTCTGGTGTTGATAGCATCTCTTTTTGAAGTCTTCGTAATTTTACCAGCACACGTCGCTGAATGGGGAAGAACCAAAATTCGCACAGGACGCAGCAGGCTTGAAAACCTCCGAACCGAGTCTCCGAGCGGTTTCACCCTCGGTGTCCGCATTGTCGGCTTTTTCGTGTGGTTTGCCATGTTTTTTGAATTAATTCGGAACCGATATGTTAGAATCCTGAAAATAACCATTCGACACCGATATGCGTTTGTAGGTAGTGTCCTCTTCTTCGGATTGGTTGCATGCATCGGGGCATTCTTTGTTCTTGACAGGGAACTCTTTCCTGGTGAAGAGTTCCCACAATTTTATGTCCAAGCCGAGATGCCCCCTTCCTACGGAATACAAGAAACAACAGAAGTCATTGTCCAAATTGAAGAGATGGCTAAAAGACTTCCATCAACTGAAGTTGATGCGGTCGTCAGCAATGTCGGTTTACACACATTTATGTCAGGTTTGATAAGAAGAAGTGTTACCTACGGATCAAATTTAGGAGAGGTCATCGTCGAGCTGACACCCAAGCAAGAACGCTCCCGAGGTGTGGATGACATCATCGCAGAACTACGGACGAAAACCGCCACAATTAGTGGAATTGAGCGGCTGAGTTTCGTCACACAGGACGGAGGGGCACCCCAAGTCGCAGATGTGCAAGTCAAAGTAAAAGGGCCGAGATTTGAGAATCTGACTGAACTCGCTGGTGTTCTTAAAACAGCCCTATCTCAGATAGATGGCGTTTACGATATCCGAGATGACTTCAGCATCGGAAAATCTGAACTGCACATCTACTTGAATCAGGAGAAAGCCTATCAATATGGATTAACCACGTTTCAGGTTGCACAAACCATTCGGACAGCGATTGACGGGGCTAAAAGTACAACCTATCGTGAAGCAGACGAGGCGATTAATGTCATCGTCAAATATGAGGAGGACACACTTACAAATTTTGCTGAACTGAATAACCTCTTGATTGCAACACCCACCGGTGCTATTGTTCCACTCAAGGATGTTGCGAACATCGTGGTGGAAAAGGGATACGCAGATGTCCATCGCTTCGATGGAGAACGGGCAATTACGGTTTATGCCTCGGTAGATAGAGAGAAGACGACTGCCTTTAAAGTGAATCAATCCCTCATCAGCGCATTTGCTGATATAGAATCTTTGTATCCGGGATACCAACTCGATTTTCGAGGGGTTTTTGATGAAATTACAGAATCCTTTTCCGAGTTGTGGAAGTTGTTCATTGTTGGGCTGTTGCTCATCTATGTCGTATTGGGTGCACAATTCAAATCCTTTATCCAACCGATTATCATTATGTTTGCTGTTCCATTCGGTATGATCGGTGCGATGATTGGCCTCCTCCTTTCCAATGCGACGCTGAGTATCGTCGCAATGTTTGGCATTGTTGCACTCGCGGGGATTGTGGTGAACGATTCAATTGTGCTTATCGACTTCATTAACACATACCGAGAAAAGGGGTATAATAAGTGGTACGCTATTCTGAAAGGCAGTAGTCTCCGATTGCGTCCAATTGTTCTCACCACGGTGACGACGATTTTCGGGCTCATTCCGATGGCAATCGGGTTAGGTGGCAAGTCGCCTATATGGATGCCGATGGCGTATACGATCATATTCGGGCTCGCCGTTGCAACATTGATGACCTTGTTTGTAATGCCCGCGCTCTATGCGATTACAACCGATGTCCGAAGGATATTTCTGAAAAATCCAGAGGCACGCTTTCGTCCCGTTTCGGACGAGGAACTGCTGGATGCGGTAGCTTCTGCTGATGATTAACGAGAAGTCATGAGTTTGCGGGCAGCCACAAGAGCTGCCCCTACAAGATGTCAACATATTTTTATAATTCACGAGAAAAAAGATAGGAAATTGATATGAAAATTACCTTTATCGGTGTTGGCGGTATCACCAGGAGTTACCGCCAAAGCCTTAACCAACTCGAACGTCCGATTGCGGCAGTCTGCGATATAAATACTGAACGCGTTGCAACGATTGCTGATGAAGAAAATGCGACGGCATACACCGATCACAATGAGATGCTACAGACAGAAAAACCGGATGTCGTATTCATCTGTATCCCACCCGGTGCACACACGACACAGGTCGCTGACGCAGCGGCATCTGGTGCCGCGGTCTTTGTTGCGAAACCTGTCGCACAGGATTTGGAGACCGCTCAGCACGCCCGCGATGCCATTGCCACTGCCGGTGTCATCAACCAAGTCGGTTATATGGCGCGCTATAGCGATATTACAGCAAAAGCGAAGGAGTTGGTCGGCGACCGGAAACTCACAATGGGGATCGGACGGTTTTTGACAAGGATGGGTGCGGGTCATCCGTGGTGGGGGAAATACGAGGTATCGCGCGGACAGCTGGTCGAGCAGACGACCCACGTCTTCGACCTCATCCGCTACTTCCTCGGTGATGTCGCACATGTTCACGCCTACGGGATCAAGGGGGTTTCTGAGGGTATCGCTGATTTTGAGGAATGTACCGTCTGTAACATGCAGTTTGAGAGTGGTGCTGTAGGGAGCATCACCAGTACTTGTGTCGCTCGCGCACACGACCATTTTGCAGCCGAATTGGTCGGTGATGATTTCTATCTCAAACTTACGCTCGATCTCGGATTGCGCGGACAAATCAGTGGTGAAGCGATCGATTACACCGGCACGGAAGCGGGTTATTTCCGACAAGTTGAACAATTTATCAATGCGGTTGAAGCAAATGACCAAGGGTTGGTTATCGCACCCTACGCCGATGCTGTTAAGTCGCTTGCCGTCACCCTCGCGGCGAACCGTTCAATGGAAACGGGACAGGTTGAACGGGTCATCGCTTAAGGTTAACTCTATCCAAACAGTACGCCTGCTAAATTTCGCGGTCTGCCACAACGACCTGTTAGAACTTGCAACCGCTTGCCGTGGACGAATACTTTCAGTTGCCTTGTGCCTTTAGGATTCGTCCACTTAACACCTCGACCTTCAAATAGAACAGGCGTGTAGATAATTTGTGCCTGGATTGAAACTGGGGCGATTTGAGCAATAAATCTCAGACTGTTTTCTGTCTTTTCAATTACGTCTGATTCCACTGCTCTGCCACGCTTGAGTTCAATTGAAGCTGCAACAAGACCGTTTTCAGCAGGATGAATAAAGAAGAGAAGTCTGTCACACCGTTTCTCTGTTCTTGCGCGCAAATCAAATTCATTTTCTAAATTTACAACCACTCGTTCGCGTGGTATCCCTGTCATATCAACGTTGCATCCTTCACCACTACACGAATTGATTAGACTGCTTTCGTTGAAACGTACCCGAAGTTCATTAAAAACCCTACTTTCATTCACGCGCAGTGTCACCTTTCGTTTCTTCGAGTCGATTCTGGAGACGGGCAGAACGGTTGTAGAGATCTTCAGCCACATCTAAGTATTCCATAGGTTCTACGCCGTCAATACGATTGTAAGGGATCTCCTCCACCTTTCCACTCTTTTGAAAACGCCAGACCCCAACCTGTTCTTTCTGCAGAGAAGTTGGCAGTTCGCTAACGCCTTTCCCGGTTTTCTCAAGTTCTCCTACGCGTATTAGATTTCCGATTTCCTGAAGTAACCAATCACTGTGTGTTGTTATGATTACTTTTACTCCCGCACGAACCAAACGTGCGAGGATGACCGCCATATCCGCCTGTGCCCCGGGATGAAGGTGAGCTTCAGGTTCTTCAATGATGAGTGTATCGCTAGGGTTAACAAGACCTCGGAGATATAGAACTAAGGGAGCGAGTTCAGATACCATTGACGACGCTTGACTTAAACGCATCTCCTCTTCTATACCTTGGGGACGGTAGCGAAAATCTGGATATCCACTTGATGAAGGTTTAAGGCGTATCTGCCCTGCAAGGACTTCGGTTTCTAACGTCTCAGCAAGGTGTTTCATTTCAGTTCTCCGACCTTTCTTTTCCTCGTAAAGGATGATTTTTTCCATAAAGTCAGCTATTACACCTGATAAAGTTGGAGTTTCAGGAAAGCGTTCCAATCCCACTCGAGTGGCACGGGTTACCAATGAGCTTACTATGATGCGATGGCTTTGCATGATGCCGCTCCGGGCAGCAGGTAAGTAATATCGGTTTCCTTCTGATCCTGTACGTCCATAACTTGATATACGAACTCTATTATCATCATCGAGTAATTCCCCAGAAGCACTTCGTCCCTTAGGAAGAAGAACTATGTTCTCATAATCTGGCTTATCTAGAGGAGTTAAATTATCCAAGTTAACTCCTGATTCGGAAGCCCTCATCCTGATGTTCAAATACTGTTGATTTCCTTTGGCAATTTTCAGTAAAACTGTTGTTTCATTACGCTGTTTTTCTGTCAATTGCATGACTTCTGAAATGGCATTCAGATCAAAGCAATTTTTGAGTTCATCCTCTAATTTTTCTCCAAAATGAGATGTATCCTTGATAATGACCCCTAATTGTTGATGAATTTCTTTGGGTAGGTCCGACAATTTAACAGATCTTCCTCTCATATTCAACTTGTTGAGTATCTCCTGAATTTCTTCTTTCGGTGTGGTGAGACCAGTTAAAAGTTTGCCTAGCATATGCATAACCACTCCCGGATCAGAATCAAAAGGAGAAAGAAGACTTGAATGAGATAAACTGTTAAAGGCACCGTGCAAAGCATACACCAATGTCGCAAAATAGGTTTTCCCTGTGTTGCTCGGTCCAACAAACACCGTCAGTGGACGCAGATCTATGTTTGCTTCGGCAATGGGACCGAAATTCTCGACAGCGATTTCGACTTTTGGGTGCTGCGTGTCTTTGGTTTCGCTCATCGTTATTTCCTCTAATCTGATTTGCTTGAGTCTCTATAAATGCCGCCCCTACGGGGCTATATTCTTGTACTCCACGCGTTTCTACAGAGATGCCGCCCCTATGGGGCTAAAGAGGTCTTTGAAGTATTTAAGGCTTTTGTGTAAAACTCGGTGCGGTTAGATGAAGATTAATTTATTAATTCGGTAATTTTCCAACGATGTCCGGTGTCCCTTCCCAGTAACGGGTGGGAACCTCCCTCCCCAGTAACGGGCGGGGACCCCGGTTAGAAACCGCACCTACCGGGTCCGGGGGAAGTAGAGAATTACCGAAATATTTTATTATAGTAGATTCTGTAATTACTTTTACACCAAACTCGGTGCGGTTAGAAACCGCACCTACCGGGGGTGTGCAGATGTTTTCGGGATTTACTATAAAACTCATGAAACCGCACCTACCGGACCTGTGTGCCACCGAGATTATCAATTGAACAGAGATTAGAAAAACGTCAGATACGGTTTTTCGACGATTTCTCGCCATAACAACACTGCGAGTTCGCGGGCGTGATAATCGCCCCACATGGATGCCTCGCCACACGGAATCTTTCTGCCCTCCGGTACGTGATCCCAGCCGTTTGGACGGTGATACACCGAATGCAACAACAGCCCCTGATGCGTTTCGGATTCGGAGAGATAAGGTTCAGCGAAGAGCGTCTGTGCCACTGTCAAGCCTGCTTGGTAATAGGAATTTCCGGCATCCGACGCACCGTGCTTTTTGAGGTAGTTACCGAGTCGAATTAAGCCCTGTGCGGCAATCGCCGCGGCGGAACTATCCACGGGTTCGAGATCGTTATACGGATCTGCGGGGACTGACAAGTAATCACCGAGTTCAACTAAACCGGGAGCACCGGTATCCCAATACGGGACCCCGTCTTGCGCGGTGTTCTCAATATAGAAATCGGCGGTGGCTTCTGCGGCTTTGCGCATGTGTGCTGTCGCCAGTGCATACCCACCGTAAGGCTCAAGCATATCTGCGGGTAATGTGTCAAAAAACTCAAGTTGCTCGGCATACCCTGTAACAATCCATGCGAGTCCGCGGGTCCATGTCGTAAACGGAGAATATCCCTGCTGTGTGCTCGGACAGCGGTAGTTCCCATCGTTCGTATTGAAGATAGATTCATGCACCACCCGTCCACGTATGTCGAATGCATCACGTCCTTCGCCGTAGTAGACGTTATAAGCCGCCGTGGTCTGCGAATGTTGGAGTAGGCGTTCCAGTAGATTGATAGCCGCATCGCCCTCACCCATCAGCACTGCACCGAGTGTATGCCCAAGTCCCAAAGCGCGCAAAGAACGGATCGTGTCTGAAAAAAGCGAATGCGGTCCATTGAAAGAGGCGATGTATCCCGTGCCATCATGAATACGGGTCCAGCGAGCCGCTTGCACGGCAGCGGACGCTTTCAATGCAAGCTCATAGAAATCCATCTCACTATCGTTCCACGGAATCACACCTTCCCGCATCAAACGTCGGAGGTTGCCATAAGTAGAGACGTTATTAAAGCCGTGATCGTGGACACCGATGTGTGTCACATGGGGTGCCATCTTCTCAATTGTGTTCCGCCGACCGATTTCAAGGAATTGCTCATCACCGGTCGCATCAAATTGGAGGATAGCGGAACCGAATTGGAATCCTTGTGTCCATTCGGTCCAACCACGCGTCGTGTAGGTGCCAGCGACGGTAAAAACGGGTGTCCCTTTTTCGGGGAGCCATGTGTCCTCAATGGCTAAAATCTTTTGACCTGAGCATTCAAAAAGCCTTTCAATTTGGGGCTTTAGATCGGCGACACGTAATGAATCGTTTATCTGCATTTTTTTAATTTTCCTTGCGGATTTTTAATTTTTCCTTGCGGAGGAACAACGGGCGTTTGAACTTTGACGTGCGTCCCTCATATCCGCCTGCGCCGTTGTTGCAGGCTACAGGTCTGGTAGAAAGTTGTAAAGTTTTCTCTAACTTTACGGACTTGCAAACTTCGCAACTTTACGGACGAACAGGATGCTGCTTTTCCGTATAGTCGCCTGCGCCGTTGTTGCAGGAAACCACAGTTTTGGTTTAATGTTCCGTTCTTAACCAGAAACCCGAAAGTTAACCATCAACTCGTGCTTTAACATTTATAACGGAGGCAAGTTGATGGTTAAAACGGACGCAGCGGGCGAAAAGCAATAAGTTAAAAATCTAAAACTGCCTTATGGCGTGTCTGCGGCATCAGTATTTGTATATCGCTCACATATCACTTCGATGAGATTGGTTGTGGACTTTCCTGGGACATTCAAACCGACGATAACTTTACCACCGTTTGCCTCAACGACATCCCTTTCGATGAGTTGCTCCAGTTTATAGTCGCCACCTTTAACGTGGATGTTCGGTTTGAGTTCGGAAAGCAAAGAAATTGGCGTTTCTTCTGGAAAAATAACAACGTAATCGACGCATTCCAACCCGGCGAGCATTTCTGCCCGCTCTGCTTCAGGAACGAGCGGTCGATTTTCACCCTTGAGTTGGCGTACCGAACTATCACTGTTGACCGCCACCACAAGTAGATCCCCGAGTTGACGCGCTGCTTGAAGATACCGGAGATGTCCCAAGTGCAGGACATCAAAACAACCGTTGGTGGTGACAACAACGGCACCGTCCATTTTTACTTGCTGAAGAATGGAAGTAAGTTCGCTACGTTGATAGATTTTTTGGTATGACATAATCTATTTCCAAGGTCTTGGATAATTCTGTTTCCAAAGGCTTTATTGAATAAGTTCAATGCAATATTACAACACAAAAATACAAATTGCGTAAGCCCCAAGCGTTAATAGTCTAACACGCATCAGACCACTTGGCAAGTTTTTCCCTTGTTCCATCGTTGATTTTGTTGGGTTTCGCTAGTCTGCTTTCAAGAACATATTGTTGCGAATCAAGGAAGCTGCTTGGAAATATGATGTCGTTCTCGTAGGTTTCGCTCTACCCAACCTACGCATCAGCCAGCAGTCAAAGTCGGGATTCGGAGATCCCTCCTACAGAAAAAATAAATGATCTTATCCCACCAATCACATCATTGCTCAATTGATGATTCTGTGCTACAATGAAGTGGAAATTGCCAAAAAAATTCTGCCGAATCAGGAGAAAAAGAATGACAGAGAAAAAAGACACGCATCGCAGGTTGCCTATTTGTACCCTCGGTGCGCCCGGCCACGGCAAAACAACATTGACAGCGGCAATAGCGAAAGTCGTCGCCAGAATCGGTGCGATCCACACGAACGGAGATAGCGACTTTGAAGCACAAACCCCGATCAGTCACCCAATCCGCGAAGGCGTCGGCATCACCTACCGCGCAATAGCCTATGAAACCAGCGGTAAACTTTACACGCACATCGATTGCGAAACACATATTGAGGTCGTCAAAATGCTTGTCAGCGGTTCGCCCGCAATCCGAGGGGCAATTTGGGTTGTGAACGCGGTCGATGGGGTTACACCTGACTCCGAGACACACCTCCGCCTTGCGAGTCAAATGCGTTTCCCGACAGTGTTGTCCTTTCTGAACACAGGTGGCATTCCAAAAGACGATGAACTTATAGACATTTGCCAACAGGAAATGGAAGAACTGCTGAAGGCGTGTGGATGGGATGAAGAGACCGCCCGCATAATTGTCGGTGACGCGCGCAAGGCATTAGACTACAGAGGAAACAGCATCACCTCTACACACTGGCAACCGATCGTTGACCTGATCTTCACGATGAATCGGGCAATGCCTGTCCCCGTGAACTCGGCAAATTTACCGCTTATTATGCCTATTCATGAAATCACTGAAGATACGAAGGAGAGCGTATTCGTCCGCGGCGATATTACGCAGGGACAACTCGCTGTCGGACAAGCGGTCGATATTGTGGGTAAAGGGGATAGGATTAAAACGCGGATTCTCAGCATAAAGGAGGATGAAGTCTGCGTCGAATCTGAACCTGATTGGTTGTCTCTCGGACAGGTGCTTTGCACACCGAAGACAGTCAAATCGCATTCCGAATTTACCGCGCTCATCTATCTGCTGACACACGAAGAAAGCGGCACACACATTCCGCTCATCGAAAACGATAGACCTGACATCCATTTATGGGGTATTGACATGCCAGCGCATCTAAAACTTCCGCCAAGTCTCTCCCTTCTTACACCGGGGGCTTATGCGCATGTCTCTCTCACGCTCGATCTACCACTGGTGATGGAGGTTGGCACGCGGTTTGAGGTAAAAAAGATGGGATCGTGCATAGGAATTGGGGTTGTGACGGGTGTGGTGTGATCCGTTCACATAAGCACAGTTTATACAGATTCAGACTGGTGCGGTTGAAAACCGCACCTACCGTTTTTGTCCCGTAGCGATTGCGTCCTGCAGAGTGAGATCCCCGGTATACAAAGCACGTCCGATAATTGCCCCGCTGGCACCGATTTGTTTCAAAGCCGCAACGTCAGCAAGCGATGTAACACCCCCTGAACCTATTACATCGGCAGATACGGCATTAACAATATCAGCAGTAGCGTCAACATTGGGACCTTTAAGCATGCCATCGCTCTTGATGTCGGTGTAGATAAGCGTTTGGACTTCCGACATCTCTACGGCAAATTCGACAGCAGATTTCTCGGAAACCTCTAACCATCCCTCCGTGGCGACCCTTCCATCCCTGGCATCAATACCGACAGCGACACGCGCACCGTATTCGGCACACGCCCGTTTTACCAAACTCGGTTGTTTGAGAGCAACCGTGCCTAAAATGGCGCGATCTACACCTAACGCCAAAACCGCTTCTAATTGCTCCATACTGCGGATGCCGCCCCCAAGCTGGACAGGAATATCAAGCACGGAAACGATTTCACTGACGATGTGGAGGTTCGCTGATTCACCCTGAAACGCGCCATCCAGATCTACGAGGTGCAAGTATTCGGCACCTTCGGCTTGCCACCGCAATGCCATTTCTATAGGTGCGTCCGAGAAGATCGTCTCCTGTGACGCGATACCCTGTACTAAATTTACACACTTGCCACCGCGTAGATCGATTGCGGGTAGTATATACAAAGTCTTCCCTTCCGTAGTTGACGGCACAACGGCGTGTGCCTACTACTATTCATCTCGGAAAATACCGAGCAATTTCAATTGGACGATTGAGATAACCGCAATAATGAAAAATAGCACCCAGCCGATTGTCGCCGCATAGCCGAGACGCATGAACTGAAACCCGTTCTTGTAGAGATACATGACGATCGTTGACCCTGCGTCCGCGGGTTCACCGCCGTTTGTCAAAATGAACGGAAGATCAAAGAGTTGGAGTGAGCCTATCATCGAGACGACGAAAACGAAGGCGATCACGGGTCGTAAGGAGGGGAGTGTGACATGGATGAACGCCTGCCACCAGTTTGCGCCGTCTACCGCTGCCGCTTCATATAACTCCTGCCGAATCCCCTGTAATCCTGCCAAGAAATAGATCATATTGAACCCCGCCCATTGCCACACACCCGTTAGGATGACCGCTGGCATCACGTATTTTTCCTCGTTTAACCAACCGATCTCTTTACCAAAGAGAACGAATTCCTGATTTACTAAGCCTGCCCGTTGGTCGTAGACAAGGTTAAAAATAATCGCGACGAAGACACCGGCGACGAGGACGGGCGCGAAAAAGGCGAGACGCAGGAAATTCTTACCCTTTACGAATTTGGAGTTGAGGAGAATCGCTAACAATAAAGCGATCGGCAATTGGAGGGTGAGGGTGCCTGCGGCGAAATAGGCAGTGTTCTTTAGCGATTTCCAGAAGATTGGGTCGCGAAACAGATCTGTGAAGTTACCGATGCCAACAAATATCCGGCTTTGGAATCCACGCATTTCATAGAGACTCATCACGAGCGATGAAATGAGCGGATAGCCCATAAAGATGACGAACAGTAGGTAAAACGGGGCGATAAAGAGATAGGGCGCGATTTTCTGTTGTTGGTTCCAGAGCAAATTCGTTGTGCGTTTCTGCTTCATATATTTTAATTATTCCTTGCGGTTCGGTGGAGTTGGTTGGAAGTTTCACGTTCCTCTCCGTAGAGCCGCTTTCCACTTCGTTTCAAGCTACGTTCTCTGGACAATTCTCTAATTATTCCTTGCGGTTCGGTGGGGTCGGTTGGAAGTTTCATGTTCCTCTCCGTAGAGCCGCTTTCCACTTCGTTTCAAGCTACGTTCTCTGGACATTCTGTCATCATTCCGTCGAGGCAATGCTAACGACTTTGGTTAAGGTTTATCAGGTAATATCGTTTGAGAAAATTACAGGTCTCCCCATCTGCCTCTGTCCTTAGCAATGAGTGCTCGGACCTTCTCTGCCAGATCGGTTAAAGCCTCTCTCGGTGTCTGTTTCTCTGTAACAGCGGCGAAAATTGCGTCGTTGAGCAGATCCGCTCCCTCCGACCAGTAGGGATTCTGATAACGCGGCGGCATATTGGGTGCCAATTCGATAAGCAACTCACCAAGCGGTTGTCCACCCAAGTAGACATCAGGTTCCTTAAAGATAGGGGCATCCCACGCCGATTTGAGGGGCGGAATAATTCGTGTCGTCTCGTATCGGTTGACAAGACCGGGTCTGTCAAAATAGGTAAACTTGAGGACTTCCCATGCGAGATCTGGGTTTTTGGACTGCTTCGTAATCCCAATCATCGTGCCACCGCGTGTCGTGGTCCGTCTACCCCCCGGATACCACGCAGGCATGCTGATCGCCTTCCATTTACCGGACATCTGCGGCACCTGACTTTTGAGAATACCGACGTACCAATCGGGTGAGAGAATAGAGAGAATCTTGCCGTCCTGCATTGCGGCGAAATTACTCGGATCACCGTGCCATGTTCCGTATACCGGCGTAGCGATCTTATGTTCATTGAACAACGCCGTAAAAAATTCCAGTGTTTCAATTGCGAGCTCACTGTCAATAATAACGTTGCCTTCTTCGTCGAAAAATCCGCCGTCCTGTTGAAGGAGTAGACTGAAATAGTCGCTCTCCGTGCGCCGATCCAACACGAGTGCGTATTGGTCAATTTTACCGTCGCCATCAAGATCGCGCGTCGCTTTCTTTCCAGCAGCGATGAAGTCATCCCAAGTTTCAACCTCTGTCATCTCAACGCCAGCGGCTTTAAAGAGATCATCTCGGTAAAGGAGTACGACGGGGTGCAAGTCGTGCGGGATCCCGAAAATCTTGCCACGGTAGGACCACGGTGTGAATCGGCTCACGACTAATTTCTCCATCCACCCCTCGCTCTCTAAACGCGGCCGGAGATCGACAAAGCCTACTTCGTCAATAGCTCCTTTGAGAAACCGACCGATGGATGTAATCTCAACTTCAACGAGATCCGGCGCGCCGAAATTGGACAACATCGCCGCGAGGAGTTTATCGTGCATCGTGCCGCCGAAATTGATGAGTTGGACGTTGACCCCTGGGTTCTGTGCTTCAAAGATGGGTATGCGTGCTTGGTATTCCTCGTAGTGGGTGTTCGCAAAAATCCAGAACTCGAGTTTCTCACCCTCTTCCTCAGAACGTCCGAAGATAAAAAACGTAGAGACAAGAAACAGAACCAGCATCACCATCGGTCCTTTGCCGAGCGGGAAACTCTCAGAATCAATAGGGAGACGAAACATAAAAAACTCCAATGCGAAAAAAAATTTGCTTGACTTTCGTACGTGGACCAATTAAAATTTATCAGAATATGATCTTTTTATCAACAAACTTTTTCTTGCGATAGAAGCGCGAGTCAAACCCGCTCCTACAAAGAAACAGATGTTTTGTCTGCAAAACACATCAAAATGGAGGTAAAGTCTATATGCCGACATACGAGTATAAATGTCTCGCATGCGACAACCGATTCGAGCGGTTTCAGGGCATTACTGCCGCCCCAATCGAGGAGTGTCCGGAGTGCAGTGGTAAGGTGAAGCGGCTGATTGGAGCAGGTGCTGGACTGATTTTCAAAGGGTCTGGGTTCTATATTACAGACTATCGAAGTGACGGCTACAAAGAATCAGCGAAGAAGGATAAAAACGAGTCATCAGACAAAAGCACTTCATCGGACAAAGGCGAGAAAAAAGAAAAGAAAACCGATACGAGTAGCGAATCCAAGAGCACATCTACCGACTCGGACTAAACTATTCTGCTGATAGTGCGCGTGGTAAGTTGGTTCGTTGGGTTTCGCTATATCTATTACCCAAATAAGGCTCTGGAAACCGAAATTTCTCATATAAAGCGGCGGGTTCTTGGTCATTACCGCTCTACCCAACCTACATTACACTATAGGGAGACGTTGTGCACAATCACAGTCCTGACCATCACCACCCTCATGGCGATACGCACGCGCATAGCCATCAAAGGCATCTCCAGAAGAAATTCAAGTTTGCCGTGCTCATTACGTTTTGCGTTTTCCTCGGTGAACTCATCGGAGGTATCTGGTCAGGCAGTCTTGCACTCCTCAGTGATGCGGCACACGTCCTGTCGGATGTCTTTTCGCTGCTGATTAGTTGGTTGGCAATTTATCTCTCGACACGCCCTGCGACGTCCTCCCGGACCTATGGGTATCATCGCGCAGAGGTCTTCGCCGCTTTCGTCAACGGTGTGTCGCTCATTGGGATTTCCGGCTGGATTTTCTATGAAGCATACCACCGTTACATGTCCCCGACAGAGATAAAAGTGACGGGGATGTTTATTGTGGCGTGCCTTGGGTTCGTAGGGAACCTCATCATCTTATGGCAGTTGCACGGTGAGGGTCACGGCAATCTCAACGTCCGGAGTGCGATGCTCCACGTGATCGGGGACACGCTCTCCTCCGTCGCTGTTGTTGTTGGGGGTGCCATTATCTTCTGGACGGGATGGTACCCGATTGACGCGTTATTGAGTTTCCTTATCGGTGGGATTATTCTTTTCGGCGCGGTGAACGTAACAAGAGAAGCCGTGCATATCCTGTTTGAAAACTCGCCGCGGAACACAGACGCACATACCGTTGCTGAACACCTCTGTGAATTAGAAGCCGTTGAAGATGTTCACGATATGCACATCTGGTCGCTCTGTTCCAACTACTGTGCGCTGAGCGTACACGTTGTGATTAACGAAAATACAACTCTACCTCCCGACAGGATCCTTGAACAGATCAACACAGAACTGCAAACACACTTCGGTATCAGCCACACCACCGTGCAACTTGAACAAGTTGCCTGTGCACAAGCGGGAAATCTCTTGTGTAACGCGCAACACTCGTAGTTTCAAGTGTCCCCTTAACCGTGTTCCGCCTGCAAACGATGCGCTTTCCGAATCAGGTCGGAATCTTTCGCAAACCTCTGTGTCGCTTTAACCAACCCATCTACGTGTGCCACCATATCCTTCTCCACCTGCACAATCCGATCAATCAAATACGGCTGATCGCTTTGCTCAATCGCTTTTCGGATGATAGAGAGGAGATACATATAGATCGCATCCGCCTCGCTTCCCTCAATTGCGATTGCTATTTCAAAGGCTTCATCAAGTGAGATCCTTCCACTGTCAATCTTCTGCTCGTGGGCATCCAGGGCATCCGTGATTTGTTGAACCGGAACATCCGATAACTCCGTCACAGGTGCATCAATTCCAAAGGCCTCCACGCACAAAGACCGCCCGAAATCAACGAGAATGTAGTGCTGCCATTCCTCCGTGCTCATCTGCTCCCAAAATCGCGCGATCCGTTCATCAACATTCCCCAAATGCAACGACAGAGAAGCATAGAGTTTCGCTTGCCGCAATTCAATATCTTGACAAAGATTAAAGAGTTCACCTAAAGTCAAAGGTATCTCCTTTCAAGGTAGCAGATAGATTTTACTGTGTCGTACCCGTTCTAAATATGAAGCGGCAAGGTAATGACGGTTCCCGATTGCATACTCAGCGTGACCGCCTCCGTAAACTCCATGTATTTCACACCGGTCTCAAAATCGGTATGCGTGATCACCTCTTCGCCACGGATAGCGTTCACAAATTCTTCCTCGACTCGCCACGCGCCAGCCTCTGAATCAGGAATATCGATCTCAGCCAGCTCAGCGTCACCTTTCTGTCCACCGTAGAGCCGATTTCCCGAAAAACGCAAAGTCCCGTTGCTACCGAAGACATAAACCTCTGGTGCCCCCGCTAACCCTGCAACGTTAGAAACCTGTATGTGGAGTTGTGCACCACACGCAAGATCCCCAACGACATCAATATGTTCAGGAATCCGCACGGAACGCATCACACCGTCGGCATCCGGACGCATCTTGACAAAGGTTTTGCCCATTGCCATGATCTGCGTTGCTTCTCCGACCCAACGTATCAACGCTTCGTACCAGATCCCCATGCTCATGATGTTAAGACCACTGAGATCAAAATCTTGTCGCCACTGGAGCGGTGCTTCGCTGTCCAGAAACGCGCCCCCTGCGCGTGCTTCCACGGCAAGTACATCTCCGATATATCCCTCGGCGATGAGGCGTTTTATGGTGTTATCTGCCCGTAGTGTCATGGGCGAAGGGACGATCTGCGCGATGAGATGTGTTTTCTGACGCGATACCTCTCGCATCTCGTGTGCTTCTCTGGCGTTCATCGCCATCCGCGCCTCGCACATCACGTGCTTATCCGCCTCAAGTGCTGCTATTGTCGCCCGGCAGTGCATATAGGGCCACGTCCCGATGACAATTGCATTGGTGTCTGGATCAGCAATAGCCTCTTGCCAACCGCCATAGGTTTTCGGGATACCGAACTGATCGGCCACCCGTTGTGAAGATTCTTGGCTCCGATTACAAACCCCGACGATCTCAACGCCTTCGATGGCTTGGAGTCCGGGGATATGCCGTGATGTCGTGTTGCCACCTGCGCCAATAACACCGACTCGAATTGTGTCTTGTGCCATTTATTTTTGCTCCTTCCATTTTTTAAATCACACTCTCTACTCTATCAGAAATTGGGAAGGAGGTCAAGCGGTAATTTTCGGTTAATTGTCTGAATCAGGATTTTCAGGATTCAAGGATTCTCAGGATAGATCGCGTGTTTCATTGGATTTCGCTGCGTTTGTCTCAACTTCTTGCTCGATGCGACCGAAATCTTTCAACGTTTTCAGGGTGTCGACTGTGATCCTGGATTGCCACTCTTTTTTAGCTGTTTGCCACGCCTCTGGATCTTGATCGTCCCACGAGAAATTCGGGGACCAAGAACCGTCCTCGCCCTGCTGTCCGATTTCAAAGTCCAAGTTCATCTCCACTTCATCCTTGAGTCCAGCAGTTAACGGTGACTCTGGAGAGGGCACCAACCACAAAGGCTTGAGAACATAGCCGGTCAACTGCTCGGCGTTCCGGGCAACACCCTGCGTTGCTGCACAGGCGAGTTTCGCCCAGACCTTGTCTCTATCCGGCAGAGCCTCCGTTTCCGCGAGTCTCACACAACAGAGGACATCGTGCATCTCCATTTTATCGGGTAGGGACTCCAGATGCTCCAGAACGACCGTTGTTAATGTATTCAACAATTCCGTCGGCACGTTGTCGCTAAATTCGTGCAAATATCCAAGAATCTCGGCGCGGGGGTTGACCAGAAACCGACCGAAAGATTCGGTAGTACTCTCGTAATTCCACCAAGGGGCATGCGGTGCATCATCCACTTCAGGTGGAACGATGTGCCATACTCGCTGGGATTCGTCATAGGTGTCGATAAAGTATTGGATTCCCTTTCGGACCACTCTGTGACTTGCAGGTGCCTGAATTTCCCTGAGAATCTGGAAACCTATCGTGGTCACAATCGCAGACGAAGCAGGTGTTCTGATATCAGGTTCCAGACTGTGAGCGAAACCACCATCGTCGTTTTGATAGGGTGATAGCGCGGCAAGGACAGCATCCGCGGATCCATCTTTAAAATGGAATTCAAAACGCCTTTGGTCCAACGCTCTCCCCTGCTCCATTATAAAGTTCTTTGCTCTCTGAAATGCGGCTTGCGTGAGTTGTTTCATTTATTAAACCTTTATTGGACATTCAAACTGGATATGTAGGTCTCCAAGTCACCGAAGATAGCGACGAGACGCGCTTTGGCTTGTCGAATGTCTTCCACTGGATCCTTACACATTAGAGTTTCTCTTGTTAGATGACCTCTATCGGTCCGCAAACGAGCGGTTTGCGCTACAAAAATGCTGCGAATAATGAACCACCCTCACTCAATTTCTACGATCTGAATATTGTTTCCGCAAGTATCATTGAAAACAGCAAAAATTGTTGTTCCTATCTTAGTAGGCTCTACACTGAATTCGACGCCAAGGTTGATTAATCGCTCATATTCTTCCTGAACGTTTTCCACACTGAATTGGGTATATGGAAGTCCTGCATCAAATACAGCTTTTTGATACGTTTTGGCGGGTCCAAGATGGTTATCAGATAATGGTTCTAACAAAAGTTCAGGCCCGTCTTGTTCTTCTTTTGCTACTACCGTAAGCCATCTGTCACCATTTTCTAAGGGAATGTCCGTCTTCTTAACGAATCCCAATTTTTCAGTATAAAATTTTAACGCACTTTCCTGATTTTGAACAAAAATGGCGGTTACTCTAATTTTCATAATGTCATTTACCTCGAATTCGCCCGATGAAGCGAATACTTTTTACAATTTCGCTGAAAGTGTAATTTGGCGGAGAGAGTCGGTTAGGACATCAATCCTGATTTATTATTATTATAGCATGTTTAGTAAGCAGATGTCAATTGAATTGCGGAATCCATATACATGTCGTCCCGCTGGGGCTGAAACGCGAAGGGGAACGTCTCCGCTTGGTATTATGATGGTTGGGTAGGCAACGGAAAAAAGGTGAGGTTGGGAAACCTCGCCAGCGGAGAGAAGAGCAGATCATAAGGAAGAAAGGAGACTGCGAGATTCGGTGCGGTTAGAAACCGCACCTACCTTGTCGGGAGGGAGTTCTGGCTACCACATCACCGTGCCGCCGGTGTTGATGTCTTGCCCGGTCATGTTCGCCGAATCCTCTGAGGCGAGAAAGACGGCTAACGAAGCAGCATCTTCAGATCCTGAGCCTTTATCGCTATACCCCTCATCCGAACACCATCTACCGGCGATTACGCTTTTGGGGTTTGTCCGTCCGTATCGCTCACGTAATGCGTCTTCATCGAAGTCTTTGTTCATGTATTCAGCCCTGCCCCGTGCGAGTTCAAGACTTCTCTCCATGTGCCAACCCGGACAGATGGCGTTGACAGTGATATTGTAACGCCCGACATCCGCAGCAAGTGTGCGTGTGAAACCGATGACCCCCATCTTCGAGGTCGCATACGGTGCCCTGTGCGAAAGTGGTTGTTTGCCTGTCCCGGAACTGAAGTTTATAATCTTTCCGTATTCCTTGCGAATCATCTCAGGTAGGACTGCCTTAGAACAGATAAACAACGAATCGAGGTTAACCTCGAGTGTGTGTCTCCATTCTTCCAAAGTCATGTCCCAGACATCCTTCGTGGGTCCTGCAATGCCGACGACATTGGCGAGTATATCGACGGTGCCGAATTTTTCGATGGTTGCGGCGACCATTTCATCGACGGGTGCTTCTTGGGAAACATCGGTCTCGAAACAGATCACTTCTCCACCTGCGGCTCTTATTTCTGAACCCACTTTTGCCTCTAACTCTTCCACTGGAAGCACATCACAGATGGAGACTGCGGCTCCTTCTTTTGCGAAGCGTCTGGCGACTGCCTCGGCGTGTCCTCTACCGGCACCCGTTACGATTGCGACTTTACCCTCTAATCTATCCATGAAAATCTTCCTCTCCGTGCGTGAAAATAGATGTAGTGGGTTAACATGGTAGCAGAAGCGGTTGTAGGTGTCAATCGAAATTGGAGAAGTCGGGAATCGGAGATCCCTCTTACAGGAAAGGCGATTGACAAATTTCGACGTACGGTATACACTCAAAATTATGGAAACAGCAACAACACACCGCACACGCGGCACTATCGTTGGGATTACAGGTGGGATTGCCTGTGGCAAGACGACCGTCTCAGACCTCCTCGCAGAAAAAGGGGCGATCCCGATCAACGCAGACGCAATCGGACACCAACTCCTCAAGGCAGATAGTCCTGTTATTGATGAACTCACCGAAGCGTTCGGACAGGATATTCTGGATGCATCTGGGGATGTGAGTCGAAAAAAACTCGGCGCCATCGTCTTTCAGGATAAAGCCGCCCGTGAACGCTTGAACAGCCTCCTGCATCCGTTGATTATCGAACGCTCACGGGGAGAGGCACGCCGCCTCGTCACGGAAGACCCGACGTGCGTCGTGCTCCTTGATGCGCCGCTCCTCATCGAAGCGGGTGCCTATGATACTGTGGATCTGATTGTTGTCGTGACGGCGTCATCGGAAACGCAATTGCGACGCACATTGGAGCGCAGTGTCGCGCAAGGGAGACCGCTTACGGAATCGGAAGTCCAGGCGCGGATTGATTCACAGATGCCGGTTACGGAGAAAGTCAAGTATGCGGATGTTGTTATAGAGAACGAGGGGACGCTTGAAGCGCTTTGCAGGCAGGTGGACGCGCTCTGGAGGAAACTTCAGAACAGAATTAATCCCAGAGCAGATTGATGGCACTTGCTTTGATGACGCAGTAGACCTCTGATCCTTCTCTCAATTGCAGCTGATCTCGCGCTTCGTGTGTGATTTTCACCGCAAGGGGATGCCGTCCAACGAGAATAGACACCCATGTTCGCTCGCTTTTGACATCCAGATTCTGGATTTTTCCGGGTAATATGTTCCGCGCACTCACGGAGATATCCGGTTCAAGCGAGATAATAATATCCTCAGCACGGATGGCGACGGGAACGACCTCACCGACTTCAACATCGGTATAAGGTATCATCAGAGATTGACTTCCGATTTCCAGTGCGGTCAAACCGCGTGCCTTGTCTGAAGCCGTTACCGGAAGGAATAGAATGTTTTCGACCCCTGTCATCTGTGCGATGGGCATCGCGGAAGGCGCAGTTAACAATTGGTGGGGTTCGCCATTCGCCACAATTACGCCATTCGCGAGCAGGAAGGCTTCGTCAGCGAGTGCCATCGCCTCAGAAAAGGCATGGGTAACATAAAGGATCGGTATCTCAAAGGCTTCTTTAATGTGGCGGAGATAGGGTATAATTCGATCTTTTAGGGCGTCATCCAGCGCAGCGAGTGGCTCATCCATCAGAAGCATCCGAGGCTCCATGGCAAGTGCCCGTGCGACTGCCACCCGTTGACGTTCGCCACCAGAGAGTTCTTTCGGATACCGTTGGAGAAGTTCGGTGATCTCAAGAACATCTATCGCGGCAGACGATTTCCGTGGATTCGGTTGCCCATATCGGATGTTCTGGGCAACCGTGAGGTGTGGAAACAGGTATCCCTCTTGAAAGACATAGCCGAACTGTCGCTTTTCTGGGGGTAGATTAATGCCAGTGGCAGAGGCGTAAAGAATCTCGTCTCCAAAAGCGATCGCACCCGCATCAGGGGTCAACGTGCCGCTAACGCAATTGAGCAGCGTGCTTTTCCCACTTCCAGATACACCTAAAAACGCCGAGACCTTTGTTTCCAGTGTGCAATCAACTTGTAGGGTGAAGCTACCGAGGCTTTTGTGGAAATTGAGCCTGATTTTGGGGCTCTCTGCCATCTTTTAATTATTCCTTGCGGTTCGGTGAGGCGAGTTTGAGAACAGTAACACTTTGGGTTACTCCAATGTCCCGCCATCGTCATAACCGCCGCCGAATCCATCATCATAGCTGTCAGAATCCGTATCGTCAGATGAATCATCATCGTCATAGATTTCTTCGAGCATTAGACCTGTTAAAAGCAGATCCTCATAGCCGTCATCCGTCGATTCCACTTCATTCTCAGATGTTTCATTTTCGGAACGTCGGCACAGATACCAAACAAGCAGTCCACATCCAATAACACTAATGACAATTAAGCCTATTCCCCAATTCATATCAGCCTCCCTTTAATATAACGTGAGTTGCTACTTTTTTAGCATAATCTTTATGAGGATTCAGGATTTAATTTGGTAATGGTGGGCAGGCACAAGACCTAGGGGAAATCCGCAGAAATACCCTATCAAAAACCCTAAGCAAAAACCCCCTACAAGGGTTCTTGAGGAATAATATTACCGAAATATTTTATTAAAACTCATACAGTTTACGCGACAAACTTCAATCATCTGTACAAAAAACTTCTATCGGAGGGTAAACCGTTCGGTTAACCAGAGTGCGATGAAGGCAACAATCGTTGAAATAAGCACCAATCGATAAACGGAGGCATCTTCTCCGAGATGGACAGCACTGAAAATCGCTAACGCCATCGTTTGGGTTTTGCCCGGGATGTTGCCTGCTACCATAATTGTGGCACCAAATTCACCGAGACTTTTGGAGAAACCGAGGATCATGCCGCCGATAATTCCGCGATAGGCCAGTGGGAATGTTATTGTCCAAAATACCTTGAATGGCGATGCACCAAGCGTCCGTGCGGCATTCTCAAGTTCCAATGGCACAGACTCCATCCCCGTCACGATTCCCCGGACTAACAACGGAAATGAGATAACTGAGACTGCAATGATAACAGCCACCTGCGAAAAAACGATCTCTATACCCAAAGTTCGATAGATAAATCCACCGATGATTCCGTGTTTGCCCAATAGGATCAGGAGCAAATATCCACTGACGATAGGCGGTAACACCAACGGACACATCACAAGCGTATTGAGGAAAGTCTTTCCCGGGAATGTACGTTTTGCGAGTAACCAACCAACCCATAGCCCTGGTGGGAACATTATAACAAGACTGAGCAACGCAACTTTTATAGATAACGAGAGAGCGGCAACTTCGGCGGGGGTAATCCTCATTTTAGTATTAGAAAGGTAAATCCGTGCTTTTCAAAAATTTCACCGCTCTCCATAGAATAAAGATACGTCATAAATCGACGCGCCAATTGCTTCCGCTCGCTCTCTATTATGATGACAGCCGGGTAGATGATCGGTGTATATGCTTCAGTGGGTAACTGATAAAGCACATTTATGTGTCGGGTGAGCGTTGTGTCGGTTTGATATACAATGGCTACATCCGCATTTCCAGCGGTTACGTACGCAAGCGAGGCACGTACATCCGTACCGAAGATGAATTTTGACTGTAGGGTCTCCCATAGCCCGAGGTGTATCAAGGCTTCTTTGGCGTAAGTACCAGCAGGTACTATATTAGGATGCCCAATCGCAATTCTTGAAATCTCAGGCGCAGCAAGGTCAGCAAGCATTTCTACAGTAATCTCTGTGGTATCGTCAGAGACAAGCACTAACCGATTGGTTAGTAAATCATGGCGACTCTCGGTTTCAATCAATCCATTCGTTTCCAAGGCAACGACTTGGCGCGGACTCGCAGAGATGAAAATATCCGCTGTCGCTCCCTTTTCGATTTGACGTTGTAATGTCGTAGAGGCGGCGAAATTGTAATAGATTTTGATTCCATTCTCCGCTGTAAATGCTGTTCCAATTTCTCCAAGTGCATCTGTCAAACTGATTGCAGCGAACACGTTCAATTCCGTCTGTTTCTGCTCCGGTTGTGCGCATCCTATAAGCACCATCAGCAGCACCAGCAAACCGGTCGCGACATAAAAACTGATAACTCGGACCATCATTCTCCTTTACAGACACCCGTTAATCGAAAAAACTCTTGACAAGGATAACACTTTTGCTAAACTATGTCAAGTCCAGTGAAACTATTATTAGGGTCAGTGAAACTATTATTAGGGTCATTCAGTCTTCGACTTTCTGTGGTTCTGTGATTTGAATAGCAACTGGAGGACGTTCCTACAGAAGAGTCGGGAATCGGGGTGTTTTTGCTTGGGTGTTTCTTCCCCCTCCTACAGAAGAAGCAAATGATACTGAATTAATAAGGGAGTTCCCTTATAAATCGGGCTTGCAAAGCCTTGCCACAAAAGTGCTTAGCGAGAATCGAATGCCTTTGATAGACAGAAAACTTTTCTTGCAATCCGTTTAAACCTGTGGTATCCTATTTACACAGAAATAGGGAATAGGGGAAAAACTGATGAAATTAGGTTTATGCACCATCGCCTTTCAGGAAAAACCGTTGGAAGAGGTTATCGATATAGCAGCGGATTATGGCTTTCACGGCATCGAAATTTGGGGAAAGCCGCCGCATTTACCAGCGGATTACGACGAAAATTACGTCAAAAATGTTAGGGATATGGCGCACCGGAAGGGATTAGCGATTTCAGCGTTTGGCTCATACGTGGACCCGTTGATGGATCTCCACCAGAAACATTTCGAGGAAGCCTTCAAAATCGCGCATGAATTGGGTACGGATCTCGTCAGAATTTGGTCAGGTGGCGGTCCTTCCAAATCAATCGCACCTTCGGATAAACGCCTGATTCTCTTTCGATTGGTAAGCCTTGCCCAGTGGGCGAATTTCCGAAGTATTCGGCTCGGATTGGAAATGCACAATAACCATCTCACCGATAGTGTCGACACCATCTTGGAGACGATTGAAGGCGTGAGAGTGCCTGCCCTGAAAACTTACTATCAACCTCTGGCGCGTCCGGATGCCGACGAACCACACACTGCGGCTGAAAAGCTTGTCGAACATATCGCAAACGTTCACGCCCAAAATTTTGACGAAACCGGAAAAGGGTGTCCCATCGCAGACGGCGTGGTAGATTACACTCGAATCGTTGAAACATTGAGCGCAGCGGGATACGATGGATATTTAGAGGTGGAGTTTGTCCACGGTGATAACAAATTGGAGGCACTCCAACGCGATCGCGACTATCTTGCGAGTTTAATCAACGCCACGAATGGGGAGACCCTGAAGGATCTCGACATCGCACCTGTGTAAAATTGATACAGGATGCAGGGCAGCCACAAGGACTGCCCCTACAGAAGGGGGACGTAGGGATCTTCATGCGGTTAGAAGTTGGTATCATCGCCCTGGTAGAAGAGGTCTTCGGCATAACCGCAGAACGCCGTACCCAATTTGATTGGCTTCGTAATAAACCCCGGTCCAAAGATTTCGGTGAACATTACGATGCCGTGATGGCACTCTATGCTGAATTAGAAGGCGACTGGCAACGCACAACAGCGAAAACTGACGGTTCCCTGATCCCCGATGCCTATTTCCCTGAACCGTATCACTTCATCTTTGAATTTGACGAACTTCAGCATTTTACACACTATCGAGAGCAGACTTTCCGGTTTTACCCAGCGAACATCCCGTTCGCTTATGAGCCAGAGCAATACCGTCAGTTTTGCCAACAACACCACGTGGCAGCACTCGCGAAAGGACCGGAACGGTTTCGGCGATGGACAGCGGACTTCCCCTACACGAACGGTCGTGCGGCGCAACGTGCTTTCTTCGATACATTTCGGGACTGGTTGCCACCACTTCACGGGCTCAATCCAACCGTGAGGTTAGCCGAATTTGAAGTCAAGCCTATTCTCAATGGACACTTAACAGGAGAAGCCGCAAGGACCTATATGGAACGTTTATTGTGCGAACGACTCAAAATATCTTCAATCGCCGCAAAAAACAAAAAGGTAGGATAAATAACACTACATGAGCAAGCGAAAGCCTGGAAAGGTGAATCTTTCAGACTATCCACTACTTCAGATAATAGGACAGACACCGCTCGCCAAAATAGACCTTTTTTCAAACGAGTTGCCGAACGTTGACATCTACGCGAAGGTGGAAACCTACAACCCCGGCGGCTCGATCAAAGACCGCCCCGTCTTAAGGATGCTCACCGAAGCGATCGCATCGGGGGAACTGACCCGAGAAAAGGTTATCCTCGACTCCAGCTCGGGCAATGCGGGGATCGCCTACGCGATGATAGGTGCTGCACTCGGCTATAAAGTCGAACTCGTGATCCCAGACAACGCCAGCGAAGAACGCAAAAAACGTATCCATTCGCACGGTGCAGACATTATCTATACCGATGCCATCCTCGGTTACGATGAAGCACTCCGAGAAGTCGATCGGCGTTATGAAGCGGATCCTGAGCGGTATTTTTTTAAATCTCAATACGAAAACGACAACAACTGGCGCGCCCACTATGAAACAACTGGCGTCGAAATTTGGAACCAAACCGGTGGGAAACTCACACATTTTGTCGCGGGTGTAGGGACGGGTGGTACGATCACGGGTGTCGGTAGACGGCTTAAAAACTATAACCCAGATATCCAAGTCTGTTCCATTTCACCAGAGGCGTTCCCAGGTATTGAAGGACTCAAACCGCTCGGACACCCAGACGACATCGTTCCAGAAATCTTGGACGAATCTGTGATTGATCACCGGATTCCTGCGACGATTGAAAACGCCCACGAAATGTGTAGCCGTCTCGCACGACGGGGATGGTTTGTCGGGCAATCTTCTGGTGGCTATCTCTACGGTGCGTATAAAGTCGCCCAACAAATTCAGGAAGGCGTTATCGTTACCGTCTTTAATGACCTCGGCGAACGCTATTTCAGCACGAGATTATGGGATTAATTTTTTAATCATTCGCAAGGCGTTCACTGAAGCAATACATTCCATAACGATTTTTGCTTATCCACCGCCTGCGCCGTTGTTGCAGGCGGACAAGATTACGATGGATTTTAGTGCGGTTACATGAGGATTCAGAATTTAATTCGGTAATGCACGGGCAGGCACAAGACCTAGGGGAAATCCGCAGAAATACCCTATCAAAAACCCCAAGCAAAAACCCCCTACAAGGGTTTTTTTAGTGTAAACTTATTTTCATAATTCACCATAAATGGAGAATAGCGCTCTTCCGAGGATCCATCTGAACGAACCGCAAGGTATAATTTTAAAAATATGGAAACAACAGTTATTCCGTTTCAAGGCTTACGCTACAATACAACTCAGATAGAAGGAATCGAGAACGTCATCGCCCCGCCCTACGATGTTATCAAGCCCGATGAACAGGTCGCTTTAGAGGCACGCCATCCCGCCAATATTATCCGCTTAATTTTAAGCCAACCAGACGCTAATGACACCGACACTGAAAATCAATACACACGCGCCGCGGCCCGTATGAAGCAGTGGACCTCAGAGGGCACGCTCGTCCGAGACGCAACACCCCGTTATTACATCTATGACCAATCCTTTAATGCCCCTGACGGGAAGAATTATACGCGTCGTGCCTTAATAGCACTCGTGAAACTGGAACCCTTTGAGAATCGGGTGATCCTACCGCACGAAAAAACACACGCCGGACCGAAGGCGGATCGACTCAACCTCATGCGGGAATGCCACGCGAATCTCAGTCCGATCTTTCTCCTCTACGCCGATCCCGCTGGGGATATCGAACGGATACTGGAAAGTTTCACCGATAAAAATCAGCCCGAGATTGATTGCCCTGAAACCTTTGGAAGCACGCACCAGCTCTGGTGCTTAGACGATACGGAACGCAACCGTGAGATTCAATCTCTCTTTTCAACGAAACCGCTCCTGATCGCCGATGGACATCACCGTTATGAAACCGCGCTCGCCTTTCGAGACGAAATGGTTCAGAAGATGTCAAACGGGGTATCCAGCGGCTACGACTATATGATGGTGAACCTCGTCAGGATGGAATCACCAGGTTTAGCGGTTTTAGCAATCCATCGGCTATTGTCTAACCTCAGTGCAGATAGGATCGCACACGCCATCGCTAAACTGCCAGAGACGTTTGAGGTGCACGAAATTGACACACAAGCGAACCTCATGGCACAATTAGATGCCCTGAAAAGGAAATCTTCCGCAGTTGGTATATACACAGCAGACGATACTTACCGTTTGTTGATTCCGCATTCGACGACGCCTAAACAATTGGATGTAATGCTTGTTCAAGAAATCCTTATCAAAAATCTATTTCAGATTGAAACACTGGCGGAACACATCAGTTACACCGCCTATACAGATGATGCCGTTGCACACGTGAAAGCAGGAGCAGACCGGGTCGCACTCCTGATGAATCCGACCCCAGTTGAACAGGTCTTAGATGTGGCTATGACAGGCTCAACAATGCCACAGAAGTCCACGTATTTCTATCCGAAGATGGCGACAGGGTTCGTTTTAAATCTGTTGAACGCATAACCCGGACGCGGCGGCACCTGAGATGCCAAGAACCGTTTCATCGAACTGTCCGGTAGGTTAAAAAAATCAGTGCGTAGCTCGTAATGAAATGGAGAGCGGATTTGAGAACGGAACGCCAAAACGCAAACCCAGTCATTTAACCGCGAGGAACAATTAAAAAATGTATTATGAACAGGAACGAGATACATTAGCATTTTCGCATCAGTTATATGCGGAGACGCCTCGTCAACTCGCATTTCAGGCGACGAGTGTTGCAGAAGCAGAAGTTTGGCAGCGTGAACTACGGGCAAAACTTATCGAATTAGTTGGTGGTTTTCCGCAGGAACCGTGCGATCTACAACCGCAAGTTCTGGATTCCTGCGAATTTCCGACCTATTTCCGTGAGACGGTGGAGTTTCAGAGTCGTCCACACGCCAATATTTTCGGGTACTTCCTCTCCCCGAAGCCGCTCAATAGCGCAACTCCGAAGCCTGTGATTCTCTGTTTAGCGGGTCACGGACGTGGTGTAGATGACATTGTCGGCATAGAGGAAGATAGCACCATGCGCGCAGAATATGGCGGTTATCAGAACGACTTTGCGCTCCAATGTGTGGCAAACGGGTACACCGTGCTTGCCATTGAACAATTCGGATTCGGTCACCGACGGGATCCGATTGCGCATCAGAAGGGTGGCGGGAATTCCTCGTGTCAACCGAGTGCGGGTGCGGCACTCCTCTTAGGCCACACGATGGTAGGTTGGCGGGTCTACGATGCGATGCGCGCCCTTGACTATTTGGCAACGCGCTCGGAGGTCGATATGAACCGCATCGGCGTAATGGGAATTTCTGGCGGTGGCACGACCACCTTCTTCACTGCTGCTATTGATACGCGGGTCAAGGCGGCGGTTGTGAGCGGTTATTTCAACACATTCCGGGACAGTATCTTGAGTCTCAGCCATTGTATAGACAACTATATACCGAATGTGCTACAATATGCTGAGATGTACGACATCGCGGGGTTGATTGCGCCGCGTGCGATGTTCGTTGAATCCGGTACGGAAGACACAATCTTCCCGATTGAAGCCACCCGCTTTGCGGTTAATGAGGCAAAAGCCATTTACAAACTCTTCAATGCGGAAGACCAATTAGGACTTGAGGTATTCGAGGCGGGGCATAGTTTCCACGGCGTCGGCGCGTTCGAGTTTCTCAAAGAGGTTCTATAAATAAGGAGAATCGCGTGGCAATTGAACTGTTTTCGATCGGCACAGAGTTAGTTCTTGGACAGATTCAGGATACCAATGCACACTGGATCGCCCAGCAAACCCTTCAGATTGGTGGGGAACTACGGCGAGTCACAATGCTACGCGATAATCGCGAAGAGATGTCCGAGGCATTGGATTCAGCAATAGCGCGGGAAACATCGCTTATTCTCACAACAGGCGGACTTGGACCTACGCCGGATGATATGACCGTTGAAGTAGTCGCTTCACTCATCGGCGCGAAGACTGTCGTGAGCGAAGAAACTGTCGCTGAATATCGGAAACGGCGTGAGATGTCAGAGAACGATGTCGTCAGCGAAGCCCTGATGACAATGGCGACTGTACCGGAAACGGCTGTCGTTTTGCAGAACCCTGCCGGATGGGCTCCGTGTATCAGTGTGGCACATAAGGCATCCACAATCATGATGATGCCCGGTCCACCCCGCGAAATGAAGGCAGTTTTTGAAACGCATATTCAACCCTTAATCGCAGAACGTTACCGCGCAGAAATTACAACGACGCGGGTTCACGTCAATATGTTTGAAGCCGAAGTTTCACCACTGATGCAGAAGGTGATGGAACGCTATCCAGATGTTTATCTGAAGGCATACGTCGCCCTCCGCCAAGCGGATGGAGACACTATGCCCGTCGATCTTGTTTCAACGAGTACGGACAAAGCGGATGCCGAAACGCAATTGGAACTCGCTACAGATTACTTTCGAGAGCTTGTTGTTGAAAAAGGCAAACGTTTTAGTCTTGAAGACGAATAATAATAGGGGACTCTAACAGTCCGCAAAAAGGAGATTTATACTGTGAATCGCAGACCTTCAGGAAATACGAGAAGACCGCAAACGCGGCAGCCGAATAGGCGAAAGAAGACGAAACCTAAGAAACGACGAGATGCTGACGCCAACTTGGATACTGAAGTCCAAGTCGAAGAAGGTGAAGCACAAACTCCATCTAAAAAGGATAAAATAGAGGTTGAAGGCACCGTCGTGGAACCCTTACCCAACGCGATGTTCCGTGTGGAATTGGAAAATAAGCATCAGATTCTCGCACATATCTCCGGCAGAATGCGTAAATTCTTCATCAAAATTTTGCCCGGCGATAAGGTGACTGTAGAACTCTCGCCTTATGATCTCACCAGGGGTCGTATTACCTACCGGAAAAAGTAGTTTCCAAAGAATAGCCATCAGCAGTCAGGTGTCAGCATTCAGCAAGAAAACATCCTCACGGACCGCTGAACGCTGATGGCTGATAACCTTTATAGGGTATTCATCATGAAACCTGCTGCCTTAATTCACGTCAATGCTGCCGATGAAAAGGAAACAGCCCGACTCTTGGAGGCTATTGAAACAAAGCAGCGGCAGGTCGAAGAACTCACAATATCAATCGAGACGCTCAAGTCAGAAGTTGACATATTTGAGCGACGCTACAACGCACATATCAGCCGATACTACTTTGAACTGGATAAAGTTGAACTCGAAATGAAGGAGTATCACCTCCGTCTACAACTACGCCGAGAGAACGTCAGTGAAGAAGAGATAGAAGCGCGGGTGGAATCGTGTTTCAGAACGAGTCGGGCGCGTGTTGAAGCATACGCAGCGGTCAATGAATCAGAACCCACGCCTCAAGAAGATAAACTCCCAGATACCAAAGCGAAGCATCTCCAAGACCTCTACCGCAAACTCGCCAAACGGTATCATCCGGATAAGGCTCTGGATATCAAGGAAGTGGAACGACGAGAACAACTCATGCCGCTCATTAACCGAGCCTACACCGAACAAGACCTTGAGACCTTAGAGCGGTTAAGCCTTGGCGAAACAGAACTCCAAGTCCCCGAAAAAACGGCTATCGAGAAACGAAGAGGACTCCAAACAGAACTACGCAGGCTCAACCGAGCCGCGAGCGAATTGCGATTTGAGATAAACCGACTTAAGACGAGCCGCACCTATCAACTGAAACAACAGGTAGAAAATGCGAAAAAAACGGGTACAGATCTGTTGACGACCCTCGCCAAAGATTTAGAGCGAAAAATCAAGGCAAGCCAAGGACACCTCGCACGCCTCATGAATATGTGGCATCGTTCAAACTAATCTACACAGATGCCACCCCTACGGGGTTGAAGAATCGACAGAAGGAATCGATCATGCAACTGAAAGACAAAGTCGCTATTATCACCGGTGGCGGGCGCGGCATCGGTAGAGCTATCGCTATCGCCTACGCCGCTGAAGGTGCCCGGATTGTCATCGCTGCTCGAAGCATCGAACAACTCAATGAAGTCGCTGGGAAAATAACTGAACAGGGCGGGGAAGTCCTCACCATGCCGACCGACTTGTGCATCCAAACGGAAGTGGAAAACCTCGTTCAGAAAACCGTAGATCGGTTCGGACGGATAGATATCCTCGTCAATAATGCCGGTGTCAACCCTCGAGGTCTATTTTTGGATAGCACCGATGAAGAATGGGAGCAGGGGTGGCAAATCAACGTCATGGGCGTTGTGCGGTGTTGTCGCGCCGTATTACCAATCATGAAACAGCAGGGAACCGGAAATATTATTAACGTTGGTTCCGGTATGGGACAGGTTGGACATGCGAACCTCAGTGTCTATTGTGCCTCGAAAGCGGCGTTGCACGGGTTAACCCAGGCGATCGCAGAAGAGGTCTGGGAAGATGGTATCATCGCCAACGTCCTCATCCCCGGTCCTGTGAGAACCGAACTTTCAAAACCCGCATGGGAACATGCGGGAACCTTCAGAGCACAAAGCGATCCGTGGAAAGAGCCGGAACAGGTTGTGGCTTCGGCAGTGTTCCTTGCAGCGCAACCGCCTGAAAGTGGCATGACGGGTCAGATTTTGAGCATCATGCGGCGAAACAGCCCATAAGGGATAGGCACTAAACGCCACGTTTTCTACAACGGGAACGTAACACGCCGTCCCTCCTGCGCGGAACGATATGCTCCTAAAATCATCTCCACTGAAACCCGTCCATCTTCGACCGTGACATCGGGGTCTGTCCCGTTCTTCAGGCAATCAATAAACGGTCGAGGCACACCACCAATCCGTTCGCCGTGACCCGCCGGGATTGGGATACCCAAATCCTTCCACAAGGGTTCATCACGCGTATACAACTTAAGTGCGACAGCATCTGCGGGACGCGGGATATTGCATGAGGGTGCATCGCCATAGTTCTGAATGACCACGCCTTCATCGCCATAGATTTCCGTGGTATTCTCACCAGCGAGCGTGACAGATGTGTTCAACAGAATCGCCATCTCTCCACCCGCAAACCGATAGACAGCCAACCCGGTGTCATCAGGCGCGACATCCGTTAAGATGTTATCAATTTCGGCGATAACGCTCGTCGGTTTACCAAGCATCCAGTGGATGAAATCGGTTGCGTGCGAAGCATCGTCCATGAACATCCCCATGTTCTTCTCTGGATCGATATGCCAGCGGCTGGGTCCCGTCACGAAGGCTTCGCTGAACAGTGCGTTGATACAGTGTCGGCGACGTAACACACCAATTTTACCCAGAACACCGCTGTCAATGACTTCTTTCATTGCGATGTTTGCTGGATCGCGCCGCATCTGATGACCCATCATAAATTTCACACCCGTTTTCTCGACGATTTCGGCAATGCGATCGCAATCCTCCAACGTGAGTGCCATCGGTTTTTGGCAGAGGATATCCTTTCCCTCCGATGCGGCGGCAACTACCATCTCGGCGTGCCGATTCGTCTCACACGTCACGATAACAGCGTGAATGTCCGGGTGGTTGATAACATCTTCAAGATGGGGTGCGTAACGCATGCCGTATTGTGTTGCGGCGGCTTCTCCGCGTTCAACGTTATCGTCCCAACACGCAACGAGTTCAACATCGTCAAACGTCTGCATTTGACTGCAATATGCGTTGGCGTGTCCATGTGCGAAACTGATGATGCCGATACCAATCTTTGTTTCCATTATGTTAACTTATCCAATCTGTGAGTATTTATAGGGTTGTAGATGGCACCCCTACGGGGTTATCTGTTCGGGTTCATAAACGTTCTACAGAAATGCCGCCCCTACGGGGTTGAAAAGGAAAGTTCGAGTCTCGCAAGTGGCAGTCAAGCAGTCATATGAATCAAGTGTATGTGTCATGGGTTTTGTCTCCGCTGCATTTCGGTGTTGACGGCGCGAATACCATCCACCGTCTCGTTAATTTGCGTGTTTGTCAGGTCGCGAAATCCGCACTTGCGTGCGTTGTTTTTAAAGTATGCCCCACAGAGGTGGTATCCGACGCATTGTGGGATATCCCAGAGGGCGTCCATCACCTGACGATAGTGGTCTGTATCGTGCAAGCGGTCTGCTGTGGGGGGCCAGCGGGTGTCGTCGTGGGCGCGTATATGTCCCGCCGCGTCAGCCAGCAGAACCGGTCGATCTGCGAAGTCTGCCCAGTGCCGCATCTTCGTGGCGATATTCTCCACTGTCCCAAAACATTGAAAACTAAGCACATCAACGTAGGGCAGTGCGGCACGGACGACCTCTTCAGGCAGCACGGCGTTTGCCTCCCATCGGTCCCCGAGGATCAGGTGGTTCGGGTCGTAGCGGCGGATAGCATCATGGGTGACCCTATAGTAGCGTTCAGCAATGGCAGAGAGTCGGCAGCGTCCTGCTTCCGATTCGAGCAGGTCTGGATCGACTAACGCCCCACGCCACTTCGTTGCAGGCGCAGTGTGTACCCACTGCGGACAATCGCAGTAGAAATAGCCGATAAGTTTGGGATCGTCGCGCAAACGTGCGCATTCATCACGGGCAACGTAGTCGCACCACTCCTCGAAGTCGGAGCTCATCAGGTCGGGCATACGGACCTCAACCTGCCACTGATGCGCCTCGGTGAAAGGGAGCAGGTGGCAGTAAGGCATATCCGTCCACTGATATTCCTCATAGGTAAAGGGTCGTGAATGGCGGTGGTAGCCGTGGGTGATAATTACGACTTCCTGGGTCCAGCCAATCGTGTTAAAGCCCCAGTCACGCAGATCATCGGCGACTGCGCGTAGCCACCGTTCTTGGCTATTGCCGAACTCGCGGTTCCACACGCCGTCCGACTCTGTGAACCGCAACGCCGCCGAGTCGATATGGTTCATGCCGATGGACCAGAACCGCGCGCCGTCGGGTGTGATGAACCACCAACGCCCATCCCGCTTCTCAATTGTGTAAAAGTTTGCCATATCACTTCTCCAAAACAATCCGAATCTCCGCATCTATGCCGTATTCATCAAAACCCATCTCAGTGGAAATCGGACCGAGAGATTCCAACGGAAAGAGGTTATCCGTGATCCGTTGCGTCACCGTTGGGTCCAATTTCTGTCCCGAGAGAGAGAGAAGCATTGTTGCGACTGGAAGAAAGCGTTTCAATTCCGGCACAAACAACTCCGGTTGAATGAATGCCTGAACACCACTCACATCTTCAGAGAACGCTATATCCTCCAAGACAGGAACGTTCCCTGTCGTCGTATCAATTACAGACTTCAACCCCGCCAGTGTTGTACTCAAGACGAAATAGTCGTTAGCGATTGCGTATCCGCCCGTAACCGCTAATAGGAAATTGAGACGGAGTTGCACGGGTTGCAGTGTACTCCCTTTGTAATCCTGTGGTTTTAGGAATTCGAGTGGCTTGCCGGCGATTGAGGGCTTCCCTTCCTTCACGATTCCCAAAACTGCGTTCAATGCGTCGGGAGCCTTCGCATGAGCGAGTAAAACCAACGAAGGCATGACCGATACTTCACCCGGATCAGGAGCGACTAACAGCACTGTTACGTCCGATCCCAAAATTTGGGAGAGATCTATATCACCAAAGAACTGGCGCATCAGATTCGAAGCGCGGAGCGTGACAACAAAGGCAGTGCGTTCGGGAAAAGCGAGAACCGGTTTCGAGTTATCCGCAGTTGACAGATGAGAACGATTGTTGCCAATATCGTTTTGGAACTGATGACGGGACACAATCACACCTTCTTCATATCGGTTGCTAAACGTCCAAGATCCTGAATCCCCAAATAACCCCAAAATTTGTTTAACAAGCGCATCGGAACTCATAGTCTCCAACAAAGGCGTGAACTGCTGTAAATCTATATACCCGGTGCTTTTGTCCTGTTGATAATCGTCCTGTATTTCCACCGTCATCGGATGCTCAGCGAGAAATCCCTGCTTTTCCGGGTCAGTTTTTGTGTCAGAAAGCCCTGTATAGAGGTCAAGCGTCTCAGCTAACAACAACGGGTCGAGGCTTAAGATACCGATTTTCCCGATGAAGGTATAACTGAAATTGCGTGGATACCCTATGATGGTGTTAATCGTGAGTCCGTTGTAATCGGTTTGAATCCGTTCGTATTTTGGATTGATCGCATCCGTCGCCGTAATCGCTTCAATGCTGAGTTTCTCCTGTGCCCCGACTGCGGAGATGAGCAGAAATGAAATTTCTCCTTCGCGCCGATAAAAAGCAAGAATGGCTTCCTCACCAAAATAGCCGATGACCGTCTTCAAATCAAGTTTACCACCCATCTCGTATTCCCAGAGTTGCTTCTGATAAACGAGTTGCTTCCACCATCGTTGTTCTTTAATCTCAGCGAGCAGTGGCATTTTCGCAGTCTGTTTTCCAAGTTCACTACGATTGAAGGTTTCTACCAGGCCCTTCAATTCCTTGAGCGTCAAATAGCAGATTGGAGATTTCGGAAGAAGCGTGATAAGATGTTGTTCCGGTTCCCACAGCGCGGTCCGGTGATAGATAATGGATAGCAAAATGATAACCCCAATAAGAACAATTAGGCTAATAAGTATAATTCTTTTAATTATTCCTTGCGGATTTTTAACTATTCCTTGCGGTTCGGTCAGGTGGGTTAAAATACTCACGTTCCCCTCCGTCCATCCGCCCTCCGCTACGCTTACGGGCTACGGGTTTGGTTTTTCTAATTATCCCTTGCGGTTCCGTCATTTGATTATATCACATTTCATCTCAGCAGACAATCTAATTGACGAGAGATTCCAGAGGCAATCAGCCGTCAGCCGTCGGGATTCGGAGATCCCTCCTACAGTAGTCGTAAAAAAAGTTGCCTGAAGCTTAAAAATGATGTAAAATATTAGAGTTATTTCTTGAAAGAGGGTGAACACCGTTCCGACCAAAGATCTCAGAATTCGTCCATTCACGATTTTCCTCATCTGCGTGTTAGTGCCTGCCAATTGTTGGTGGGTGTCCGCCTCTATTATCCGCGGCGGCGGAAGCCCGACGCAGGTCTCGCTTTTCTACAACGCCGTTATCACCATTTTAGTCCTACTGGGCATCGGACTCCTTTTGCGCCGTTTGCATCACGCGCTCGTGCTCAACCGTGCTGAATTGCTCGTCATCTACACTTGCATTTCAGTAGGGGCAGGACTTGCAGGCGTAGACCGATTTCTTGTCCTTATGCCGATTATCGGGCATGCACACTGGTTCGCGACCCCAGAAAACGACTGGGTGAACCTTTTCCATTTGCATATCCCGCAATGGTTAGCCGTCAGCAATAGGCGGGCACTTGAAGGGTATTATCACGGGTTTGAGAGTATCTACGAACCGCGTTATTTATTCGCATGGCTATCCCCTATCCTATGGTGGACGCTTTTCTTGGTTGCTATCCACCTCGTCATGCTCTGCCTGAGTCTGATCTTTCGGAAGCAGTGGGTCGAATCAGAGAGACTCAGTTACCCTATCATCCAACTCCCTTTTGAGATGACAACTCGCCCGCGTAGATTCTTCCGTTCACCGTGGATGTGGCTCGGACTATCAATCGGTGTCACAATCGACATCATCAACGGGTTAAACTTCCTGTTTCCCGTCGTTCCGAGTCTTGGTGGAAAATTATACGATCTACGGAAGATTTTTACAGAGCGTCCATGGAACGGTATCGGTTGGAGTCCGCTTGGGGTCTTCCCGTTCGGTGTGGGGCTTTCGTTCTTTATACCGCTGGATCTCTCCTTCTCTTGTTGGGCGTTCTGGTTAATCTGGCGAGCGGAACGGTTGTTAGGGGTTATTGCTGGATGGCGGGGACTGCCGCGTTTTCCTTATGAAGCTGAACAATCGCATGGGGCATATCTGGGACTGTGTGTTGTGGCTATCTGGATGAGCCGACGCTATTTGAAAGGGATTTTACATCAACTTGTATCTCCAAAGGTAGACGAACCGATTTCATATCGTTTGATCGTCCTCGGATTCCTCGCCGCATCGGGGTTCATTATTGGATTCTGTCTGAAGATGGGCATGAGTTTTTGGATCATCATTGTCTACTTTGCCATCTGGTTCGCGATTGCCATGGCGATTACACGTTTGCGGGCGGAACTCGGTTCGCCCGTACACGACTTACATTTTATTGGACCCGATGAAATGTTGCCACGCTTGTTAGGCATCCGTCGATTGGGAGCAGTGAACTTAACCGGATTCGCTTACCTCTATTGTTTGAACCGCGCCCACCGTTCACACGCCATGCCACATCAACTTGAAGGCTTTAAATTGGCTGAGGGTGCTAACATCCCGCTGAGACGGTTTGCACTCCTCATGATGCTGGCTTCTGCATTGGGCGCGCTCGGTTCATTCTGGGCATATCTGTCCATGTATTACTCGGAAGGCGGTTTCGCAGGATTTGGACGAGAATCCTTTAATCGGTTAGAGACATGGCTCACCTATGCCGCGCCGCCGGATGTGCCTGCGATCGGTTTCGCATCGTTCGGGTTCGTCCTGACACTGCTCCTCGCCGCAATGCGGATGCGATTCATCTGGTGGAACCTACACCCTGTCGGTTATGCAATTTCTGGGAGTTGGGCGATTAACCCGATGGTCGGTTCGATCTTTGTCGGATGGCTACTCAAATGGCTCGTGCTGAAATACGGTGGACTCCACTTACATCGGAAAGCGGTTCCGTTTTTCCTCGGTATTGTGCTCGGTGAGTTCGTGATCGGCTCGTTCTGGAGTCTGCTCGCTGTTACACTCGATAAACCGATGTATCGTTTTTTATTTTAAGGGTTATCGGCGCAGATAGCCATTAGTCGTCAGTAGGAATTGTCTGAATCAGGATTCGCGGGATTTTAGGATTTTCAGGATTGAAAGAATCGCGAGTGAAACTCGCTCCTACAGTACAAAACAAATAAAATGGCGTTGCTATTTTTTCTGTTTATGGTATAATGTTAAAAACGCAATGCCGTGGAAGAAAACAATTGGAATTACAGCAGAAAGCGGAAATTATATCAGAGGCACTGGAAGATTTATTCGGTGTACCGACCCGGGAAGGCGCAGGAGATGTGTTAGAATGTCTTATCCTAACGATCCTGTCTCAAAATACGACAGATGTTAGCCGCGATAAAGGTTATGCCGTGCTGAAAGAGCGCTTTCCAACGTGGGAGGATGTGCTGCACGCCGATGTCAAAGCGATAGAGGCAGCAATCAGGATTGTTGGACTCGGAGAACAGAAAAGTCGGACTATCAAAAACTTCCTCACTTGGCTCAAAGCCGAACGCGGCGAACTCTCATTGGCGTTCATGCACGACATGGAAACAGAAGAAGCATTAGAATTCCTCTGTCAACACAAAGGTATCGGTATCAAAACCGCATCTGTTACGCTCTCCTTCGCATGCGGTCGTGAGGTTTTCCCCGTTGATACACACATCCTGCGAATTTCCAAACGCCTTGGACTGATTCCACCGAAGTGCAGCGCAGAGAAAGCACATCAACTCTTACCATCGATTGTGCCAGAGAATAAGGCGTATCCGTTCCATATGAATTTGATTTACTTCGGAAGAAAAATCTGTGATGCCCGAAAACCGTTATGTGAACGGTGTCCATTGACGGAGCACTGCCTCTACTTTAGAGAGAAGTCACAAGTTTAGGTAGCACTTCCCTGTATCGGAGGGAAAATATGTTTAATTGGAGAAATTTGTCGTGGAAACATCTATTTGTGGTGCTGTTGCTACTACACATTCTCCCGCTCTGGATCTTTGCCTACTTTCCCTCGCAAGACGGTGCGAGCCACGTCTATAACGGTTTGGTGCTAAAGGAATATGGGAAACATGAAAATTATCAGATGCGGAACGCATGGGAACTGAACATAACGATCTTCCCGAATTGGTTGTCACACATTTTTTTGTTGGCACTCCTCTACGTGTTCCCGCCCGTCATCTCCGAGAAGATCTTTCTTACCATCGCGATAGGCATGGTCCCGATCGCGTTCCTCTATTTCTTTACCGCTGTCCACAGAGAGAAGAAAGTGCAGCCTGTATATGCCTGGCTCGGTTTCCCTTTCGCTTACAACTACCTCCTTTACATGGGGTTTTACAATTTCCAGTTGAGCATCTCGTTCTTCTTTTTTAGTTTCGGATTCTGGTGGAAACACAAGGACGACATGCAGGTAAAATATCTGGTCTGGCTCTACGTGTTGCTGCTGCTCACCTATCTGTCGCATATCGCCTCCTATGGTCTCGTCGTTTTAGGCATCTCTGTCGCAGGTAGTTGTTTGTGGGGTGCTCCAGCGATAACCGCAGCGTGGCGCACGCGTAATGAAGGATTCACGGCACTGTTACAAAAATTCGTTGTCAACCTGAAACCAGTCTTTCGCTTTTACCTCTACATGGTGCCAATGTATTTTGTGCTGGTAGACTATTACCTCCAGAGCATGAAACAACATAAACAAGGTAACCATCGCGGTATGGAATGGGTGTGGGAATATTTTTGGGGCGTTAAATCAATCGTCTACTTTAGCGACTGGCATGTTACCGCCAACTATTTTCTCCTCACGGTGTTAGGCATAGCAGTTATCATCTCCATCGGGTACCGAATTCACCGAAAGGAATGGCTGAAACGGACGGATGCTTTTCTGCTTATTGCGTTTTTGTTGACTTATATGTTCGTTAGGGCACCGTGGAGTTACGGCCCGGGCGGATGGATTAACGATAGGATTCACCTCTATATTCTGCCGATGTTAGCGGCATGGCTCATCCCTAATATGGGTAAATTCCCTCGTTACGCTGTCGCAGGGTGCCTTGTCATTTTTAGTCTACTCCACTTTGGCAGGACTGCATACGATCATGCCCGGATTGCGCCAGAGATTGCGGAATTGGTATCCGGCGCACATCTCATCGAACCGCATACAACGTATCAAATTCGAAGTGCGGATTGGCATAAATCTGATGCGTTAGGAAAGGTTGAATATGTCACACCCTTTGTCCATCACATGGCACTCTATGGTGTATACGCAAAGGATGTGGCACATTTGTCAAATTATGAAGCCGAATTCAATTACTTTCCGGTAAACCGCAACGACGAGAACGCCCCAACGAATTATAAAGATCTATGGTACCATCAAGCATCCGTAGACTATGTGGTGGCGTGGTATCCGCCTGACACGGCTGAATTTCGGGCGTATACCGCCGATCACGAAATCATCCACGAGACAAAACACCTTCAACTGTATCGGAAAAAGCGAGCCGCTGGACCGATACTTGAATTATGGAACAAGACGGAAGAAGGTAAATTGATAATTCGCTTCGACATGCAACCCAACGGCAGTGTAACCGCCTTAGACCATCACGCTGTTGGACCGAATACAGCATACGAGAGCGGGAAATTCGGATGGAATACGCGCTCACCCCACGAAGCCTATCGAGGCGACAGAAGTATGACGGCACTCGCACAGGACGGTGTTTGGGCTCAGAGAGATGCCGCCTTCAAACTCGATCTGCCCAACGGTACCTATCGCGTGACCAATACTTTCTCGGCAGGAAAAAACGGAACGCATACACTCAATTTATTAGCAAACGGAACGCAAGTCATTAAGGACTTGACAATAACGAAGGACGATGCAGTACTGCAACGCACCTATACAGTAGAAATCACAGATGGCTACCTCATCCAAGTTATTTTTACCCCTAAAGACCGGGTGCGTCCTGAAGATGACTGGAACAACAAAAACCATTTTTGGATTTGGAACGGCTGTACAGTCGAACAAATTTTTTAAACTATTAAGGTCGCTCGGTTTTGTCCGTTGTCCAAAACCGAATCCCCGCTAAGATTAACAACTTATTGTGCAATAGCACGATTAATTACACTTTCAACGAGAAATTTCCAATTGATAAACCTTTCATTTTTCAACAACGGAGAGAAATGAACAAGGAGATGTTAGAAACCAATGATTAAACCACATGGAGCCGAAACCTTAAACCCGCTTTACGTTTCGGATGATGCAGAACGTGCTGAACTGACCAAAGAGGCGGAACAACTCCCGTCTGTCCTGATCTCGTCAGGTGCTGCTGCCTCAGCCGTTATGCTGGCGTCAGGGTACTTTACACCGCTCACGGGCTACATGAACATCGCTGAGGCGACAAGCGTCGCCGCAGATATGAAACTGTCGAACGGACTCTTCTGGCCCGTCCCTGTGATGAATATTGTTCCATCGGAGCAACTCACAGATGCAGTAAAAAACGCCGATAGAATCGCCCTCCGCGATCCGAACGTTGAAGGGAATCCGCCGCTCGCTGTTATGAAGGTTTCGGCAATTGAGACACTCTCAACAGAACAGAAACAACTTCTCATTGAAAAGACCTTTGGAACGACCGACCCTGAGCATCCGGGCATTCCTGCTTTCGCCGATGTCGGAGACAACGTTCTCTCCGGTCCGATTGAAGTTTTGAACTATTCCTACTTCCGCGAGGATTTCCCTGATACGTTCCGCACCGCTGTCGAGATTCGTGAAGACATCGCGGCACGTGGCTGGGATACGGTCGTCGCCTTTCAGACGCGCAACCCGATGCACCGTGCCCATGAGGGACTCTGCAAAATCGCACAAGAGGCAGTCAACGCCGATGGTATTCTAATTCATATGCTTCTCGGTAAACTGAAGCCTGGGGACATTCCCGCTGCTGTTCGTGATGCTTGCATCCGTACGATGGTGGAACACTATTTCCCCGAAAATACCGTCTCTATCACCGGTTACGGGTTCGATATGCTCTATGCTGGACCGAGAGAGGCACTCCTCCATGCCGTCTTCCGTCAGAATTGCGGTGCGACGCACTTCATCGTCGGACGCGACCACGCAGGTGCAGGCGACTACTACGGCGCATTCGATGCACAGGAGATCTTCGACACAATCCCTGAAGACGCACTCGAAATCGATATCTTCCGTGGCGATTTCACCGTATGGAGCAAAAAGCGCAATGCAATCGTCATGATGCGCGACTACCCGCAGGATGCAGACGATTATTTCGAGATCTCTGGGACAAGACAGCGTGAGATTCTCGCCGCTGGCGAACCGTTGCCTCCAGAAATCGCGCGCCCTGAAGTCGCGGAGATCCTGATGGCGTATTACCAGTCCGAATCGAACTAATATAGCACAGTGGAAGCTATTCAATATACTAAAAGCATCCCACGTTATCTGGCGATGCGCTACCTTGGGAAACGGTGGCGAAACCTTTATACGTCTCCATTCTCTTGCACGCGTCTCGTTGATATTCCGGAGCCACAACTGCCAACGCCTGAATGGGTCAAAGTTAGAAGCCGACTCAGCGGTATCTGTGGCTCCGATTTGGCGACAATCACTGCGAAAGGGAGTCCCTATTTCTCGCCGTTCACGTCAACGCCTTTTGTCTTAGGGCATGAAATCGTCGGCGAAGTCGCGGAGACGGGGGCTGCAGTAGAGGGCTTCCCTGTCGGCAGACGGGTGGTGATAGAACCGGCACTGTCGTGTCCTGTGAGAGGGATCTCACCACCGTGTCTTCAATGCCGAAACTTCCGCTTCGCCAACTGCGAGAACATCACAAAAGGAGACATCTCTGAAGGGGTTCAAACGGGTTATTGCCGCGATACAGGGGGCGGGTGGAGCCAGTATGTTCTCGCACACCAATCACAATTACATCCCGTTCCTGACGCTATTTCGGACGAAGTCGCAGTGCTCCTCGAACCCTTTGCCTGTGCACTACACGGCGTTCTGAAATTTTCGCCCGACAGAACAGCAACTCTCTGTGTCATCGGTGGTGGGACCATCGGGCTGCTCACCGTCGCCGCACTTCGGGTGCTCGGACATCGAAACCGAATCATCATCTTCGCGAAATATCCGCATCAACAGCAATTGGCGCGCGAACTCGGTGCGGATGACATTCTATCACCGAACAGTGATCGGTTTGCGGCGTTCTGTGAGCTTACAGGTGCGACATCACATCAACCCGAATTAGGACAACAGGTGTTAATTGGTGGGGTGGATGTCACCTTCGACTGTATCGGCTCCAGCGTCACAATAGATGACGCGCTCCGTTTCACTCGTGCAGGTGGCGAAGTTATCTTGGTCGGTATGCCCGGAATCCCTAAAAACGTTGATTGGACTTCGATCTGGTATAAGCAACTGCGCGTAACGGGTGCCTATACCTACGGACTTGAAACCCATAACGATGAACAGATTCATACCTTCACACTCGGTATGCGTCTTCTCCAAAAGATGGAAGCCCATTTACGTCCACTGGTCAGCACGCTTTTTCCACTGCGAGATTATAAACGCGCTATCCAGACTGCCTTGAATACAGGCAAAACCGCTACAGTGAAAACCGCATTTGACTTACGAATCTGAGCATATATATGTTTGAATTGATATAGGACTGAAGGACGCGATACTTTAAAAACTCGATTCAAAACAGGAGAACCAATCAACAGTATGGTTAATGAATTAACAATATTTACAGAGATTTTTCCCGTTCAACTAAAAGCCCTTCCAAACTTGACCTTGTATCAACTAAAGGTTAGTGGATATGTAAACTTAGACGAAATCGGAGGCAAAGCGTGTTATCGCTTGCAAACTAAGTTCGGAGGACATTGGAAATGGGATAAAGAAAAGAAATTTGTTATTACCGATTCCCCTCAAGACGAACCTGCTATAAGGCAAATCCTTCAGGAAATATGGGAGACCTCTGATAAAGAAGATGCCCTTCGATCCTTAGAGAGCATAGAGGTCTGTCCAAATGATGCAGCTTCAACTCACGGAGTTGCTAATTTCGTAGCTCGCTCCCTGCAAGATGATTTTTCGGGAACGATCAATAAGGCATTAGCCAAACATAGGCGGGAAGAGAAAACATACTATGTAAACCTCAAATGTCGGTTACGCGGTTGGGTGGTTAACAACCAGCCAGCAGTCTCTGTCTCTATCACTTCAGAGCTAGAGTCAAAGATCGATTTGAAAATATATCTTGGGACCCATTCCGACCCTGCTCAACTAAAAGGCTTGAACGTTACAGATAAGACTAAACCTTTTCAAACATCAATGCCAATCACGGGAATTGTTGGACGACTTGGCGAAAATGATGCGCGTGCTCGATTGTTGGCGTTTAAACCATCTGCTGAGATGAAGCAATTGATTAAACAAGCACCCAACGATGAATTGGTTGTTAAAGTGGCAGGGAAATACGACTATGTTGTTAGTGCCCTAAAGATTAAGATTCACAATGCAGATTATCCTCGCTTCAAAATTAACGAGAAATTACAAATCGAGGCTGCACAACGCGTGAAGTACATTACATTAATAGCTTCAATAATTCAAAGAAACGGTTTAGTCGGTCGAGCATATTCAACGAAAACGCATGATCACTTGTTTCTCAGCGGAAATGATATCGGTTATAACCCTAGACTGAAAATTGGTAACGGAGAAATTGTATCTCCAAACTCAATCTTTCGACCTCTGAAGCAATTTGGTTTGTACAGGTCCACCACCAATAAGCATATACACATTGCTATCTTAAACACTTCGTCTCAAACACCGCTGGAGATTCTGCGAAGGAACTTAAGAAATGAGCTTAGTAAAGAAATGGACTACAAACTAACATTAGCAATAGAAAAAGAGGTACCTAACGCATCACGAGAAATGTTAGAACCTGCCCTTAAAGAAATAGCTAAAAAGAATCCTGACATCATTTTAGGAATCATTCCGAAATCTGATTTTGACACGGATGAGTGGACTGTTTATGACGAATTTAAGCAGCTTACTTTAGAAAAAGACTTACAAAGTCAAGTTGTCCAACCTCACAACGTTGATAACCAATATATCATAGGGAATGTTGTTTTGGGAATACTCGCTAAAACAGGTAATATTCCCTATGTATTGGCAGATCCAATAACTTATGCTGATTTAGTCGTTGGGCTTGATGTTGCTCGTCAGAAAAAACGCAACCTTCCAGGTACCATCAACTCCACTGGAATGGCCAGAATCTACTTTTCAAATGGCGAACTCATGCGATATAATATACGGGAGGCGATGTTAGAAGGAGAAATTATTCCACCGCATATTTTACAAAACATATTTCCACAAACAGAGTTCGCGGGAAAGGAAATTCTTATTCACCGAGATGGCGATTTGCCAGACGCGGAAAAAATAGCATTGATGAAATGGGGAAATCAAATTGGTGCTACATTCTATTTTGTTGAAGTCATTAAAAGCGGAACTCCGCGCCTTTATGCCAGCCAAAATGGGAAAATTGTCAAAGCACCAAAGGGACGTATACTCAAGCTGAGTGAAACGGAAGCATTGTTAGTTTCATCAGAATTTCCCACAGGTTTCAAGGCGACCCCACAACCGATTCGCGTTCGGACTCATCCACCTTTTACATTAGAACACGCTCTACACTCCGTTTTGTCTTTAACTTTGCTTCATTACGGCTCACTTCGCCCTCCACGCCTGCCCGTCACCACGCACTATGCTGACAAAATATCCTCTATGGCTGTAAAAGGATTAAAACCTAAGACACTTGACGGTGAAATACCGTTCTGGTTATAAACACCTAAATGAAGTTCTATGACTCCAGCCGTATCTCATTCTCAGAATTTTCCGCAAGCCACTCGCCTTGCTCACACTAGACTCACACTGCGGAGTGTGCTCATCGGTATGGGGGGAGTAATCTGCCAATGCTTTGCCACTCCCTATAACGATTTTCACGTCGGTGGCACTTACCTCGCCGGGAACCATCTTCCGATTGCCGTTGTCTTCGTAATGCTGATCTTCGTGCTGAGTGTCAATGTACTCTTGAAAAGACTGAAACCCGGCACCGAATTGCAAGGCGGTGAACTCCTCATCATCTGGGGGATGATGGTGGTCGCATCGGGTATTCCGTCATCGGGGTTGATGCGATACCTCGTTCCACTCGCTGTCAGTCCCGTCTACTTCGCAACCGCCGAAAACGAGTGGATTACCCTCTTCCATCAACACCTTCCAGATTGGATGGTCGTGAAAGACCCGAAAGCGGTTTTCTATTTCTATGAACAATTGCCAGACGGAGATTCGATCCCGTGGCGTGCCTGGCTGAAACCGATTGTCGGATGGAGCGCGTTTGTTCTGATTTTCTATTTTGTCACTATCTGCTGGACAGTCATCCTCCGAAAGCAGTGGGTAGAACACGAACGCTTCACTTTTCCGGTTGTTCAATTGCCACAGGAAATGTTTCAACCGCCATCAGGGGGCGCCCTGTTGAATCGGTTCTTCAAATCACGGCTGATGTGGTTCGGTTTTATCTTGCCAGTTATATTGCACGGTATGAGAGGACTGAACTCTTACTTCCCAGCCATCCCGAGGCCGCCCCTCGATTTCCCGATTGCCCAATTCTTCACGGAAAAACCGCTATCAGCGCTGGGATGGTGGCCCACGGTGCATCTGTTTATCTACCCGTCGATTGTCGCCATCGTCTATCTGTTGACCCTTGAAATCTCGTTTAGTTTCTGGTTCTTCTTTATGCTCGGGAAGATGGAGACAGTGCTCATCTACGCAACAGGTTCAAAAGTGAATCAGTGGAACTTTCATCAGAATCAACAGATGGGTGCGCTGTTGGTTTTCATTGGATTTATCCTCTTCATCGGGAAACGTCACTTCGGACGGGCATTTGCTACCATGTTTGGGAAACGGACCAGCGATGATTCCAACGAGCCGCTATCTTACGTTTGGGCGGCGGGTGGTATGATCGTCGGTATCCTACTGTTGACCTTGATATGTAGCTTCGCAGGGATGAGTGTATGGGTAGCCCTCGTTATGCTCGGAATTTTCCTCAGTATAACGACGGTGGGGACGTGGATGGTCGCAAACGGCGGTTTGCTGTTTATCATCTACTCCTTCCTACCCGGCGAATTCCTGATTACGTTGTTCGGCAGTTCTCGTGTGAACGCCCCGAGTTGGACCTTGGTTGCATACGAACGGGTTTTGATGTTCGACATGCGGGAGATCCTGATGCCGGGTGTCATGAACAACTTCAAACTCGCAGAACCGTTGCGTCTCAGACAACGTCCGTTTCTGCTTGCGATGGGTATCGCGATTGTCTTGGCGATGGGTGTCTCTTACTACACGTCCTTAGACCTTGCCTATACGCACGGCGCGGTGAACTTGCAACACTGGACCTATATGATCTCTACAACCGTCCCATTCACCCGTCTTACGAGCATCCTCCAAAACCCGTCTGGTATTGAATTGGAACGACTCGGTTCATTCATTTTTGGTGGTGCCACGATGTTCGGGATGCTCTGGATGCGACATCATTATCTCTGGTGGAAACTGCACCCGGTCGGTGCCCTCTTGATGACCAGTTATGCGACCTTCTGCTTTTGGGGTTCGTTCTTCATCGGTTGGCTGTTCAAATACACTGTCCTGAAGTTCGGCGGTGTCACCCTCTATCGTAAACTCCGTCCTTTTGTGTTAGGCATTATATTAGGCGAATGCTTCATCGGCGGTATCTGGATTGTCGTTGGACTCATGACCGGCATTGGGTATCGTTTGTTGCCGGGTTGATACAGCATGAATTTTATCAGACTATGTTTCACATAGATTTCCAAAATTCAACAAATATATTGATATTTGCTTTGAAGTATGTTAAGATATCATTGTGATGTTCTCTGATGTGCTACACCAACTGTTTTTCTATGCTACCTTCTGCTACTTTGAAGGAAACGATGATGCGAAAAGAATTATCCGACTACATAAAGTCTCAGAAAGATTTTGAACGATTTTGCAATCTGTTCCTAAAAAAGGAAGTATCCCCCTTTGTAAAAGTTTACGGAACACAGGGGCGTGATGAGGGGATTGATGCAAATTACACTGGGGTCTACAACGGGAGAAATGGCACTTGGGTCTTTCAATATAAATTCTTTGATCCGACAATGGACAAAGGACGAGCACGCAGCAATTTCCTTTCCTCTGTAATAGGTGGTAAACGTAAAAAAGGCGAACTCGACAAAGGCAATAAGTTGAAATGCGATCATTATGTCCTCATGACTAACACGTTGCTTACCGCGGGTAATATAGCCAAAATTGAAGACGCTAAAGACGAGAAGGGATACACCTTTTCTTTAACGTGTTGGGATGCTGAAAACCTTATCACAATGACCGATGAATTTCCATACCTTTTAAATTCATTTCGGCAACCCCATTTACCTGTATTTCTACCCTGGCAGGATGCGTTCCGTAACCAAATTGCCGGTAGATATCAACTTTTGAGGTACGATCACGCAACTTTTGGACGCGAGAATGAGATCGCTCAATTTCAAACCTTCGTTCAGGATCGCGACAAAAGGTTATTGATTGTACATGGTAGCGGCGGCATTGGAAAAACCAAACTCGCTATTGAATTTGCCAGAATAGCCGAACAAAAACATAGTGACTATGAGCCGCTTTTTGTTCAGATGGCCGGGGAAAATTTAGAAAATGCCCTAGAAGATATTCCTCCGAATAGAAAGTACCTCTTTTTCGTAGATGATGCTCATGAATTCATGGATGATTTTAGAGGTATCAAACTAGTCCTTAATAATGAAGGATATAGCGAATCTAAGGCGGTCGTTCTTACACGAAAACTTTTTAAAGAATCTGTAAAAAGAGAATTCCTATCTGTCTTACCAGATGAAAATGTTGACGAGTTTGAAGTCATGAAACTTTCGCTGGTAAAAACTGAGGAATTTATCCAAACTTATACCAATGAACCTAAACCCGTTGGAACTCACTTAACGCGGTTAGCAGTATTAGGGCGCGACACACCGCTAATTGCAGTTATGGTCATAGATTTATTCAATAAGGGTACTGATCTTAGCCACTTAACAAAAAATGTATCGGCCGAAACTGTATTTGAGTCTTACTTAGAAGATATATTCAACGAACAACCACCAAAATCCGCAGAGCAACACCGAAAACTGCTTAACTGGCTCAGTGCAATTGGCCCAATTGACGCTGAGGATAGCCAAATATGCGAGAAATTGGCTAACATTTTAGACTTGAAGTCGTTCGAGATAGAACAGTCCCGAGATAATCTGTTAAACTATGGCTTACTTATCCAAGTCGGTCGGAAACAGAGAATATTTCCCGACTCACTCAGCGACTATATTTTACGTACTTCCTGTTTCCTGTCCGATGGCAGACCTTCCTCTTTTCACAAGACCTTATTGGAAGAATTCTTACCACTTCCGCCTACCAATCTCATTAAAAATCTGGCAAGAATAGAAGACATCACAGGTAAAACTACTCTCCTTGACGAGTATGTTGCACACCTTCAATTTTCCGCACAAATAGGCGATAACTCTGTTCGGATGATTATCCTAACCCAAGTGGAAAGCATCTGTTATTTTCGACCAGATGATGCAATTGAAATTTTCAATATCATTATTGATAATCCAAACAAAGAAAACGCTGAAGAAGAGGACGAATTTTGGGGAAAATTCACAGTAACACACCAACATTTAATTGGAAAGATTGTTGAGCAAGTACATAAGACCATTTACACCCTTTCAGGATTCAGCAAGACATTAGAAGTCATCCGGAAACTTTTCTTGATGACGGACATAGCATTTACTTCTGTTAACTCGCCGGAAGCAATATTGACAAAAATGACGCGTTTTGAAATTAGTAAACCCTTCGCGTTTCAAAATAAAGCCCTTGAAGTGTTTGAAGCGTGGAAAAAAGAAGATAAACCGGAACTCACCCTACTTTTGCTGAATTCTCTTGATTCTATCATTGTGCTGGACTTCCATGAAATTGTCAGCCAAGGAAAGACTTTGCGAAGCACTTGGCATAGTTTAAACTACTCGCCAGATCTCATCCAACTTAGAACAAAAGCGATAGATATAATCGAGGAGTGCCTGAAAACATCCAAGCATAACATTGTCAAGGTGAAAGCAGTAGAGTGTATCAGAAACGCCCTAAACCCTTTACGTGGTCCTAGTAGGAACAATCCTGACCGCATAGAGAAGTTGAATAACGGACAGCTGCAGAAAGAACAAGAACGTCTATTTGAAATTCTAGTCAATCAAATCCAGGAAGAATCTGACTTCACTATTCTTAATTCAATAGACTCATGTCTCCAGGAATACGCCGAGAGTTCAAATCAATTTCTAAAAGAAAAAGCAGCAGAATTAATCGCGAAATTCGGAGAACATGAGAATTATGAGCGATACCTTCTATATCGTCAATTTTTTGGGCAATTTCAAGATTGGGAAAATCGCAAGAAGATTCCAAGTTTTGTGAAAAGATTTGTATCAAAGTACTCACCTACTCAACTCTCAAAATTAATGCGAGAGTGTATAGAAGCTGCCGAAAAGGTAAGAGGATATGGAGCAGCGTATCCACTTTGGGAAGCAGGTCTGCAAAACATCGGTGAACTCGACCCGACGTACGGAACAGATCTACTAAATCATATCCTTGCGTGGCAAATAGACGCGTCCTATTATGGATCAAGATTGCTTATTGGTATTCGAGATGCGGACGAAAATAAAGCGCGGGAGGAAATTCAATGGCTCTTGGATCAAGACGACCTCTTTGCCAATCGAATCGTTGCGGGGAGCTACCTTCGCACTAGTAAGAGCCCTCAATTTCAGGAAGAAGATTTACAAATCTTGTCCCAATTGTCTGAAACCCCAGATTCTCACTTGAAATTTTATATAGCCAGATGCCTCCCGAATTTCTATATTGTGGATGTAAATACTGTTCTTGGAATTTTGGTAAGGCTATCAGCCGATGAATCCCCTTGGGTTGGCAGGGAAACTATCAATACGCTCATCAGCGAAGAACTCAAAGCTCCACCACAAGAGTATCTTGGCATATACAAACAGATCATGGAGAATTGCTTGTATTTAGATCAACTTGATTATGAATCCGAGGTTGCCCTTCACACCATATTCATGTCAGATCCGATATGGGTTATTGTGTTCTTTGAAAAGCGTATTGCTTACCAAGAGGAGAGATTTAAGAAGCATAATACAACTTTAGATGACCTCTCTAAGCCGTCAAGGTATGAAGCAATTCCAATTCGATTACATTATTTATTTAATAGCGTGGACTGGAACGACAAAAATGCCATGACTGCATTGAGACGAGTGAGAGATTGGGCCTTAGCACCTTCAGGATACCAGAAAATGGTAGCACCTGGACTATTAGCATCCATGATTAGTGGGAGCGATTCTCAGAGTGGTGAGATTCAAATCAATTTCGCAATACAAAAAGTGCTTGGGGAATGGATAAACTCGGGAGATATGGAAAAGATATGGTGGGCAGCTTGCCTGATGAGAAATTTTGATGAAAATGAAACCTTTTACTCCCTTGTAGAATCACTTCTGATAAAAAGTAGTGGGGATGAAAAGGTGGCAACTGAAATTGAGGCTTCAATTGGTACAGTAAGCTATTCAGGAAGTTTAGGCGAACCTCTGCCTCATCTTGAAAAACGCATTGAATACGCCAAGGCATTAGGTGAGAAAACACAGTCTCCAATTGTCATTCAGTTTGCAGATCGCCTCATAGATAGGACAAAAGAAGAAATCAAAAGAGAACTGCAAAGAGACGAAGAAATTCTTGAAGGCGAAGAATGGTAAACTTAATACACGAAGACAACCTCCTGTATAAAATCGACAACCTTGCTGCAAACACGAAAATTCAAAACTCGGTAGGGTTAAATCCACAAAACGCTAGATTGGAAATTAGAAAGCATATCTTAACCACCAGACAGCACCTCAACGCTGCGAAGTTTTATTTGGATTTAATCGAGCACATGGAATGTGTCCCCTACCTAAGCCCCGAGTCCTCTCTTTCCACAGAGAGAAATCCATTTATTGATTTTTTAGGTGATAACCTTGAAGTTCAAATTAGATTAGTGCACAAAGCCCCCTTTCCATTAGTTATTTTTGTAGTTTTAAGTGGTTTCTTTTCGAGTTTGGTTAGTTCTGATGACTGTATAGTGAAAATTATTAACATCATCTACAACTTAGTCCCGTACAAAAACCGTTATTATAGTTCCGATATACGTCAAGAACTGCAAACGAAAGCACAAAACAGAAGATTAATTCGACATTTGCGAAATTTTCATGCGATAGGTCGAAAGGAAGTAAGGGACAAAAAAGGATCTCTTTTCAATATAGCGAAAGAAATAAGAAATCAATTAACGCATGATTACATAGGTGATGTGGTAATTTTCCCGTCCCAATATAATCTAGCAGGTTCTCCTATAGGATTAGATCTTAATTTGTATTTACACAACTCGTTTTTTCCCGCTAACATCAATCACTCGGATACAGAAATAACTGCTTTTTGCCGCAGTGTATTTGATGAAACTGTAACTTTCATAGATGAATGTTACATGTTAATTTTTAACAAACTTCGGCACAGCGGAAGGCTCCCAGTTTAACAGCTTGCAGATTTCCGCTGTCAATGAACTGAGAAAGCAGAGCACTAAAATAGTATTCCTATGAAGGGAACGTTCGGAAGTAAAGTCTAAATCCTAACAACTGATGGAAAAGACGATCAGGCTTTTCGCGTCCTGAATAAATCGGTATTCACAACTTAGTCGCTAGCTATGTAGGAAGTAGGTATTCTATGAATAAACTCTATTTTGGCGATAATTTAGAAATTCCACGTGAAATGTCTGACGAGAGCATCTACCTCATCTGCACCGATCCTCCTTTCAATAGTGGTCGTGATTACAATACTTTCCTTGGGGATTCCCTTGCCCAGAAGAAGGCGTTTACCGATACATGGATGTATGACACCGCAGCAGAGGCGGCACGCGTCGATATTGAGCAACGCGCTATTACCAATGATACCTACAAGGCATTGGATACCTGCCTGAAAGGCTATGATTTGGTTTTACAAAACGCGATATCTGGCAACAAAGGAGCAATGCGTGCATACCTTGCCTTCATGGGTCCCGTCTCGCCGAGATGCACCGCATTCTCACACCGAATGGCAGTATATACCTGCACTGCGATCCGACTGCTTCACACTACCTTAAAGGCATGATGGATGCTATCTGGGATCAGGAAAACCATAGCAAAAATGAAGTTTTTCGGAATGAAATCGTGTGGTCATATCGCCGTTGGCCTGCGAAACATCCGAACTTTCAGCGAAGGCACGATGTTATCTTGCGTTATGTTAAAGGCACAAACGTAACTTGGAATCAACTATACGAACCGAGACCAACATCAACCCTCAAGAGATTTGGGACTAAGAAAATCAAGAGTGCTGTCGCATCAGATGGAAAACGTATACCTTCCGAGACAGTAGGTGAAGAATCCGAAGGGGTACCCCTCAGGGATGTATGGGAAATAAGCGTAATTGCCCCATCTGCCAAAGAACACCTCGGTTACCCTACACAGAAACCGCTCGCGCTTTATGAACGCATGATAAAGGCCTCCAGCAACGAAGGTGATATTGTGCTGGATCCGTTCTGTGGTTGCGGGACAACTATCGATGCCGCACATACCCTCAATCGACGGTGGATGGGTATAGATATTACAATCCTCGCCTTGGATCCGATGCGGCAACGGTTGGCTGACTGACACAGATTAGAGCCCTCCGTTGACTACCAAATAGAAGGCTATCCCACCAACATGCAGGAAGTCCACAAACTTCTAAAAGATGGCGATAGCCGAAAATATCACGACTTTTCTAATTGGGCAGTGACGCGGTTGGGGCTCAGACCAACGAAAGATATTGGGGATGGTGGTCTTGATAGTGTTGGGCAGGTCACTTTATGGAATCCGCAGATGTCACTGGTTCTGTATTCTGATATTCTCACGTTCGGTGGCGTTGGCGGTGAGGGAGCGTCTGTTATTGTCAGCAATCTCCGTGCCGAGTTGGGATAAACTTTGCCGCAGATGTATGATGGCTTGTCGGGCATTGTCTTGAGATTGGAGATTTATTTGGATGGTCGCCATGCTTTCCTTGCTGCCCTTCAAAGAAAATGTTATTTTTTTTAGAAATGTGCTATAGTGTTGAAAATTTTTTTGAGGTTATACTGATGAAAAATAAATACTTGCTATATTTGAGTGTGCTGCTGGCACTTGCATTTTTCGTGTTTTGTATCGCTTTTTTGGGGTGTGCATTTACCCCTATCTTTCATAATACAGCAGAACCAGAATTGAAAAATCTCTCTGAAGCACTAACAGATATGCGACTTGAAGATTTGTTTCGCCAACACCCGACACTCAGACTTCTAAAATCCACTAACATCGGCAATGGAAATATGCGTCACGAATTCTCGTATACAACAGCAGAAAAAGAAGATAAATCGCAACGCCCTGACTATACCAGCGGTTTATATTTATATGAGCGACAAATCACTTTTTCAATAAACATCTTTGTGAATGAGTCTGGCGTTATTTATGAGGTTTTAGATCCAGTGCCGACTGATATAAAAATAGTACCTACTGGCGAGGTTTACAAATTGAATCAAAGTACACCGCCAGCACGCGATAAAACAAGAAGTTTGCCATATCCTTAATAGAAATTTATTGCGATTTTTCTTGACAAAAAGTAGGGGATATTGTATCCCAACTCGACTCTAAATAGACTCAACACCACCATTCACGTCATAAAACGCGTCCACCAAAACCTGCTGGATATCCTGTGCAATGCTACTGAGCGGGATCTGACCCTCAATGTCAGGGGTATCCGTCTCGACGATCATCGGCATCAGGATGAAGTTCAAGAGGATATGTTTTGCATAGACGCGATCCCTTTGTTGTATCTCAAGCCGTTCATTCAGCGTCATCCCTGCAATCGCTTTTTTAGAGATGTACCTGACCTGTTCAGGGGCACATCCTTCATTTCTGCTTACTGCTTCTCTAAGGGTGAGAGGTTGTCAGATTCCTGTCAAAATATCTCTGCGAAGCTGTCGCTACTTGTGTGCGCAACCCGCACGCGTCGCTGTTTGCCACGAATGGTGCCAGGGACATCCTCAAACGGGGCGAAGTCGCCTTCTAAGTCCTCAACAGAAAGCGGCTGAACGGCTGCCAAATCGTTGTCCTCTATCCTGCTTTTGAGAGCACATGAAAGAAACGAGGGCACGTATTCTTGCTGAAGTCAAAACTGGCAAACCTACCATCACCCAGGTCTGCGCCTTCTGCCGTGTAATGGATAAGCAAAACGCGGAAGTTGATATCTTTATCACGCTTGAACCCGTAACCGCGGGCATGCGGCAAGAGGCACAAGATATGGGCCGTTTTGAGCATAACCAAAAACCTACCCTCGTCTCCAATTTTGGCAAATTGATGACGTATACTTCGACAATCCAGATATTATCAACACGCTCGTCCACTCACCAGACGCGTGGCGGCTCCGTCCAACCCAGAAGTCCGAACGCTACATTGACGACCAACAGATTCAATTTCTGCGTGGGTAGATGGGACGACTACCCGTATATCGTTGGGTTTCACTGGGTTTTTGGGATGCCAACTGGCATATTTGATTTGACCTGTCTTTGAGATACACCCCGCATGTCCCACCTCCGTTCAACCCAACCTACTGAAACCATACTCACATCCCTCATCAAACTCACGCTATGAAGTAAAAAAAGAAGGCAATTCCTAACCAGATAGCATCCACTTTCCGACTAATATTCATCTCCTCTCATCCCTAAATCCTTATCGCTTCTCCCGAACATGCCCCATTTCGTGCAATCTGGAATAAGATTTGTCCTATTTGGTGCAATTTTTGCCAAGAATACCAGCGGTGCCCCTGTCCAGATCGGCACGAAATTTGCTCATAATACCTATAGTGTGAACTGTGTTAATAGCCGACAATCGGTAATTTAAAAAAGGAGTTTGCGAGATGAGAACCTTAGCTGCACTACAAAGAGGATTCATTTTCGCCCTAGCAACAACCTTGTTGACCCTTGGTATGCCAAACACAAGTTCCGGGCAGGGCGGGAAAAAAATATATTGGACAGAATGGAATAGGGAAACAAGAACCTGGAAAATACGACGCGCACATCTCGATGGATCCTATGTCAAAGACATCGTTACAGGATTGAAAGACCCAAGAGCCATAGCATTGGACACAATCAGACGCAAATTGTACTGGACAGACCATGGCACAGGTAAAATCCAACGCGTTGACTTCATCGGACGCAACATCAAAGATATCATCACGGGATTTAAACTCCCAGGAGGCACGGGAAGACTGAATATAAGGTGCGATGAAAACGGTTGTAAAGGCGTCGCATTTCCACGGAATGGGGGTAAGATTGAGTTGCCACACGAGTTGTTAATTGACCCCTGTAGCCTCGCACTCGACGCGGGTAACGGCAGAATATATTGGGGAAATCACTTGCTGGATACAATTCAGTCTGCCAACCTCGATGGATCCGACCTCAAAGACCTGTGTCGCATCAGACGGATATTGCCAGAAAGTTTCACCATAGCGGTAGGTGGCGACAAGATATACTGGAATACCGTGGAACGGGAAACAAAAACTGGTAAAATCCAGCGTGCTAACCTTGATGGCAGCAATGTTGAAGACATCATTACAGGGCTGCGCGGTCCACACAGCATAGCATTAGATTTGATAGCAGGGAAGATTTATTGGACATCCGACGGAAATAAAATTCAGCGTGCTAACCTTAACGGTAGTCATGTTGAACATCTCGTTACAGGACCAATTGATTATAACACTCTCGCTTTGGATCTTGCCGCAGGAAAGATGTACTGGACAACTTGGGATCCCGACACCGATACGGGTAAAATCCAGCGTGCCAACCTCGACGGCAGTAGGGTTAAAGAGGTCATCACGGGGTTAGGTTATCCATGGGGAATCGCATTAGAAATTTCGGGAGCTTATGCTGTCAACCACAGCGTAGACAAATTGACAACGATATGGGCGCAAGTGAAAATTGAATAGATAAAACGGAGGTAAAAACCGATGTTGAGTAGAACCTGTTCTTTGCACGTATGTATGGCAATCGGCGTGTGGTTACTCACGGTAGGTTGCGCATCCTTGTATCAGCCACTTCCAAAACGAATAAAGGCTACACATCTATCCTGCAAGACGTATCCATCACTCGTTGATGGCAATCTTGCCACAACCAGTAGTCTGAAGGTAAGAGACTTTGTTGAAATGGGTAATAGGAATTATAGGAAAAGTAACCAATATGGCGACTGGGTAGAAGGTAAACATAAGACTGAGGCACTGATTCAACTTGACTCGCTTACGCCTGTCACTTACATTGAGGTGCACCCAGTTTCAACCATTTATCGTCTTTCGGTAGAAACATCGACCGCGGAGATAATAGATAAAAAAGCATTTCCCTTCGAGCCGGTGATAAGTCATAAGATTGCCAGATCCGAAAATGGGGCGGCGATACGCATTGACATCGACAGACCTGTGTGGATGCTGAGAGTCGTTATCTATGCCAATCGTGATTCAGCACACGTCACACGAGAACCCTTGACTGATAAAACGAAAGTGTCCTTCGAGGATATTATGATTCGGGAAATCAGGGTCTATCAGTGATTTGACAAAAAGATTTGCAATACTCCTATGACTATGCTAATATAAATTAAAAACCAGAAGATTTACGGATATTCAGTTGAAACCTTCGTATGAAATACTTCACCTATTTTGGCAACCATCTCATTAACGCGAAACTCCCAGATAATTCAGAGGTCTACTACGCGAAACCTCCCCTGCCGGGAATCAAGCGCGCAGCACTGGGTGAACAGACACAGCGAGCTTTTGAAAACCCGCTTGAGATGCCTCCGCTCCGCGAACTCGTCAACGGCAATTCTAAAGTGCTCATCTTGTTTGACGATAACTGCCAACCCTTCCCCGCTACCAAAAAGCCGGATATGCGGCAGATTATGATAGAGACGCTCCTAAAAATGCTCTATGATTACGGGGTGGAGAAAAAGAACATCCAACTGATGTGTGCTGTCGCGTTGCACCGAAAGATGAAGGAACACGAACTCGCCTATATGCTCGGCAAAAATATCATGGATGAGTTCTATCCACATCAACTCCGAAACTTCGATGCGGAAGACCCTGAACAGATTGTTGAGGTGGGACACACGGAAAAGGACGAGATGGTTGAAACGGATAAAGCAGCCCTTGAATCCGATCTGGTGATTTACGTTGACATGATACAGATCCCGCTTAACGGTGGACATAAGTCCGTCGCAGTGGGTCTTGGGACGTATAACTCCATCGCACCGCACCATTCGCCACACATGACATCGGAAAGTCCGCACGTCATGCAACCCGAAGGTTCGCACATGCACGCCTGTATCGAGCGGATGAGCCGTCTGATCCAGAAAGAGACCCCCATTTTGGTCCTTGAAGCGGCAATGAACGGTGCGATCTATCCATTTCATCTGCGCTACGTCGGGAAACCGAACCGCGACTGCAACATCGCAGAGAAGGTTCTGAAAACTTTTACACCGGCAACCTTATCGCTGCTGCCGGAAGCGTTGCGTTACCAGATTCTCAAGAGTGTTCAAACAGATTATGAACCGATACAAATCAACGCAGGCGACATTGATGCCGTCCATGAACGGACGTTGACATCCATGAAAGATCAGTTGGCAATTGACATCCCGCGCCAGTTCAGCACGTTGGTATTCGGACTCCCCGATATGAGTCCCTACGCCGTTGACGCGCGTATCAATCCGGTGTTGGTCGTCAGCGACATTTTGGGTTACGTCTTCAACTGGTTCTACAATAAACCCATTATCAAAAAGAACGGCGTCGTCATCATCATGAACCCAACTTACGAGATCTTTCATGAAGAGTATCACGTCGCCTACAAACAGTTTTACGATGAAGTTCTCGCCGAAACGACGGAACCGTTTGAGATGCAACAGAAGTTTCAGGAAAAATATGCGAAGGACGAGTATTTAATCGATTGCTATCGGAACAGGTTCGCGCACCACGGGTTTCATCCGTTCACCGTCTGGTATTGGGCAACGTATCCGCTGAAATACCTCGCGAAAGTGATCCTCGTCGGTCCGAAGGAACCGCGAGTCGCGCAACGGCTCGGTGTTGACTGGGCGAAAAACTTAGATGATGCGCTCGCGATGGCGCGCGAAGTCTCAGGCGAAGACGATGTCGTCGCCTTGACGATGCCACCGTTTTTCTACGCAAACGTTGGGAGTTAGTTGTTTTGTCGGGTTTCGCTACGTTGCATTGGAAACACATCCCGTTGGGAAAGAAAAGATCGTTTTGGCAGTGTGTCAGGGTATTATATTCCGCTCAACCCAACCTACGACTGTGCCAGTGATCACATTATAGAAGAGACTTATGAAAGAAACAGAAATTTTGATACCTACCAGTACTATCGGAAGTTATGCACCACCGAGTTGGTTGTGCGTGACGTTAGAAGCAATCGGACGCGGAGAACTCGGCGAAACCGACATTAACGAAACCTTTGACGATGCTGTGCGTGCCGCTATCGCCGACCAAGAGCGTGCCGGTGTTGACATTATCACAGAAGGTGAGATGCGCCGACAAGATTTCGTGCTCGGTTTCTATGAACGGCTCACGGGATTAGAAGAACTCCCTGCCCCCAGAACACAGGGACCCGACGGACACGATCAACGCGGCAAATGGTTGCCTTCCGTTCCGCTCACAGCTCCTGATGGTCTCGGTATCCTCGCGGAATTTGAATTCGCGAAAAACGAGACGACAAAACCGCTCAAGGTGACATGCCCGGGTCCGTTCACCCTCTCTGGACGGATTCAGACGGGGGATATCTACAAGGAACGACTTGAAGTCGCCTACGACTGTGCGAAAATTATCAATACAGAACTCCGTCAACTCGTCGCCGCTGGTGCTGAATTCATCCAGTTAGACGAACCCTCTTACGCCGTTTACCCGGATCGTCCTGAAGCGTTCGTTAAACTTTTCAATCACACCGTTGAAGGTGTCTCGGCGAAGATTGGACTGCACATCTGTTTCGGCAATTACCGCGGCAGAGCCGTCGGAAAACGTTCGTATCGTCCACTCTTTCCCTATATCTTAGACGCAGATTTCGATCAACTCGCACTGGAATTCGCAAACCGGGAACTGGCAGAAATTGGGTTGTGGAGCGACTTCCCGAACGACAAAGAACTTGCCGCAGGGCTTATCGATGTCAAAAACTACTATGTAGAAACACCTGAGGATGTCGCCGCATTGCTCCGCGAAGCACTCAAGCACGTGCGTCCTGAAAAACTGTCTATCACACCGGATTGCGGTTTCAGTCAAACGGCACGGTGGGCAGCTGCCGCCAAACTGAAAGCGATGGTCGCTGGGACTGAAATTGTCCGCCGTGAACTTACGGATAGTTCTGTTTAATTTTAGGTTCGGTTTCCTATTTTAGAAGCGTCGGGAATCGGAGGATTAGGAGTCAACCATCAGCAGTCAGCGGTCAGTTAAGAGTCGGGAATCGGAGTTCCCTCCTACAGAAGAGAAAAAGCAGGGGCGGGCATCGGAGTTCCCCCTATAAAAGAAATAGAGGTAATACACAACTGTGAGTACAAATAAGAAGATACCTACACCCGAAGAAATAGAAAAAGAATTCCAAGAATTCGTACAACAGAAATATGGCGGTAGTGTCCGCTTAATCAATGCATCCGCCGATGAACCCTCGCCTGAAGCGGAAGCGGAAGTACCAGAGCCCAAAAAAACCTTCGATCTGAAATTCGACCTCAAACCGAAGGAGATTAAGCAATATCTCGACCGATACGTGATTAAACAGGATGAGGCGAAGAAGGCACTCGCTATCGCTGTCTGTGACCACTACAATCACGTCCGGGAATGTCACGAAGATCCGACTGCTGCCGATGCTGATTACTCAAAGCAGAACATCGTTATGCTCGGACCGACCGGCGTCGGTAAGACGTATCTTATCCGACACATCGCTAAACTCATCGGCGTGCCGTTTGTCAAAGCGGATGCGACTCGGTTCAGTGAAACCGGTTACGTCGGTGCGAACGTAGACGACTTAATCCGTGAATTGGTAACCCAAGCCGAGGACAACCTCGAATTGGCGCAATACGGCATCATCTATCTCGATGAAGCGGACAAAATCGCGACCCCGCCAAATATCATTGGACGTGATGTGAGTGGACGCGGTGTGCAGATCGGGCTCCTTAAATTGATGGAGGAAACCGAAGTCGATTTGCGTGCAGGAAACGATGTCGCCTCACAGATGCGTGCCGCCATGGAATTCCAGAAACAGGGCAAGGTGGAAAAAGAGGTTATTAACACACGACACATCCTCTTTATCATCAGCGGCGCGTTCACAGATATGACAGATATTATCAAGAAACGCATGCATCAAAGCAAAATCGGCTTCAATGCTGAAATTGTCAGCCAAACTGATGAGACGACACAGTACTTCGAGAATGTCACACCGAAAGATTTCATCGACTTCGGCTTTGAACCCGAATTTATTGGCAGACTCCCAGTGCACGTCGTTTGCACGGAACTCGGCGTAGATGACCTCTTCTATATCCTGAAACACTCCGAAGGTTCCATTATCCGACAGTATGAAAACGCCTTTCGCGCGTATGGCATCACGGCTCTGTTTTCAGAATGCGGTTTACGACGCATCGCCGAAAAAGCCATTGAACAAAAAACTGGTGCGCGTGCCTTAATGACAGTCTGCGAGAAGGTTTTGCGGAATTATAAATTTGAACTCCCCTCTACCGGCGTTGAGGAATTTGTCGTCACCGCTGAAGTCGTCAATGCTCCTGATACCGAACTCAAGCGGATCACCGAAGAGCCTGCTTACAACCGCAGGACTGTGATGTGTGAGCAGGTCCGTCGATATGAAGCGCAGTTCTACACAGAACATCAATTGCAAATTCAGTTCGATGCCGAAGCGACTGCGCTGATCTGTGAACGTGCGATTGCAGACAAACAAACAGTCCAGCAGGTTTGCGATCAACTCTTGGGCAGCTACCAGCACGGGTTAAACCTAATTAAGCAGAACACAGGACAATCTGCATTCACCTTTCCAAAAGCTGTTTTGGAAAACCCAGATCAGGTTCTTGAAGAGTGGATTCGTGAATCGTACACCACAAAACGTTGAGCATAGCAGTCAACGGTCAGCCATCAGCAGTCAGCAAAGAATAGTTGTCAGCCATAAAGCAGAAAGCCATAATAAAAAATTATGAACACCGAACAGAAGAAGCCGCAACGTCCTGAACCACCGGATATCCAAGAAATCGGTGCGCCGATCAATGGAAAACCACAGGTGAGCGACCGGCGTTTGTTTTTTCAACTGCATGTCTTTAAGGAATGCTTCGATCATAGACTTATCATTAAAACACTTGAGAAGGGAAGTCTAAACGCCGTTCTATACGACGATCTAAACCATCCAACAGGGATCGGCGTGCTTCTCATCGCAGAGGATCCAATGGCGTTAATGGCGGAATCACGAAGTCTACTCGTAAAAGCACAGGACGCGCCTAAGCTTTCATATCGTCCAGAGATGACCATGACGGGTCGCACCTATTCAAGCGGCAGAGAACCGAATCTGGAAGAGTGGCTCCTCAACAGACCGCTCCAAAACGTCCTCAATCCTGAGTTTCCGTGGGCGATTTGGTATCCACTACGCCGAAAATCTGAATTCTATCGTCTTGAGTACCGTGAACGAGGGCGAATCTTAGGCGAACACGCCTTGCTGGGTCGTAGTTATGCCTCAGGTGGATACGCCAGTGACATCCGACTCGCATGCTTCGGATTAGATACAAACGACAATGAATTCGTTATTGGATTGGTCGGTCCCGATCTCCATCCTTTATCACGTCTGATACAGGATATGCGTCAAACGGAGCAGACCACCAAATACATCGAATCCCTCGGTCCCTTCTTCGTCGGAAAAATTCGCAAGCGATTTGTTAGAGGTTCATAGGAAAATTGGAAGTTGAGGATTAAAGGATTTACGCAACTATTCCGTTGATAAAAGGGATTTAGCGGATTGAGGAAGGGTAAAACCCTGAAGAATTAGCAGAATCCATAAGATAGGTTTCCGAATCTACCGAAGTCATGGGATTGAAAAAATCGACCAATGCCGGCAGCACGCAACAACGGCGCGGGCGGATCTTAAGCGAGAACTGCTAACGCCCTAATTGCTGTGCTTCACGCTTGGCGACCGAATTAAAAAATGAGAAATATTTTTGCCGTCTGTACAAAAGAACTCTATACCTACTTCGTCTCACCGATCGCCTATTTCGTCTGTTTTGTCTTTACAGCGATTTCGGGATTCCTGTTCTCTATTCTGATTATCAGTGCCAGCAACGTCGGTGGGACCGGCGGATACGTCATGGAAACACTTTTTGGTAACATGGCAATCGTCTTACTTTTTTTCACGCCAGTGTTGACAATGAAACTCTTTGCAGAAGAACGGAAATCGGGAACGATTGAACTACTCCTTACCTCTCCAATCACAGATGGCCAAGTCGTACTCGGCAAATTTTTGGCGAGTTGTACATTGGTGCTCATTATGCTTGGCTTGACCCTTCTGTTCCCACTCCTAACGCAACGTTTCGGTTACTTGGACAGCGGACTCCTGATTAGCGGTTATCTCGGCATCATCCTCATCAGTTCCTCCTTTCTGGCGTTAGGTTTGCTGATGTCGTCAATGTGCAAAAACCAACTCGTCGCGGCGTTGACGAGTTTCGGCATCCTTATAACATTATGGGTGATCGGTTCGCTCTCAGCCCGTGGTGGACCGATAACGAAATTCCTGAGTTACCTGTCGCTCCCCGAACACTACCGAGATTTCTCACGCGGTATCATCCTTTTGAAAGATGTTGTTTACTACGTCAGTTTCACATGTGTCTGTTTATTTGCGACGTTCAAGTCCATTGAATCATCAAAATGGAGATAGAACATGGAAGCCAACACAAGGGTTACAGGTCCGCTTCTCGGTTTTCTGACACTCATCCTCAGTTTCATTGCTATCGCCAGTTGGATCTTTCAAGCGCGGCTCATTTTTTGGATCTGTCTCTTACTCGCGCTTGTCTCACTCGCCATTTTCGTACGCCTGCGATTTGCGGACTTCATGAATTTTTTCATCAGTCGCCAAGCGCGTTACGGAGCAAACGTCGCTTTGAGTATCGTTGGGGTTATCGGTATTGTGATTTTTGTCAATGCTATTGTTGTCCGTCAGTTTAATAAACAAGTCGATTTAACGAAGTTGCAACTTTATACACTTTCGGAGCAGACAAGAACCGTCCTCAAAGACCTTAAAAAAGAGATTCAAGTCATAACATTTTTCAGTGACGATACCTCACAGTCAGCGGCTCGCGCGAAAGATATGTTAGAATTGTACCAGCGTGAGACCGGATTTTTAACTATTTCATTTAAAAACCCCTACATTGACCTCCAACTTCGCGATCAGTATCAACTGCGATACGATGGAACAATTATTTTCGACAGTGGAGACCGGTACGAAAAGGTTACCGCCGTTGAGGAACAGAAATTCACGAGCGCAATTCTTAAACTCATCCGAGACGAAACGAAAAAAGTCTACTTCCTTGTGGGACACAAAGAACATGAAATCACTGACTTCAATAACGAGGGATATAGTGAAGTGCGGACAGAGTTAGAGAATCAGAACTACGCGGCGTTTTCGCTCTCGCTCCTGATAGAACCGGATATTCCATCAGATTGTGAATTACTTGTTATCGCCGGTCCAAAAGACTCTTTGACGCCCAATGAGATTAACATCGTGGCGAAATACTTGAAGCGTAGTGGAAAATTGTTTCTGATGCTCGATCCATCGGTAGCCTCTGCAGAGGATGCAAACAGAGGGCTCGTTGGACTCATGAAGAGATGGGGCATCGCGATTGGAAATGATCTCGTCATCGACGAAACCCAGTTCGTTCCGCTGTTTGGCCCTCGCGCACCGGTCCCCGGATTTGAATTGCATGAGATTACACGTTCTATGAGAGATCCTGTCGCATTCCCTGTGACCCGTTCCGTCACACCCATAGCAGATAGTGCCTCGAACCTGAGCGTCAAATCACTTGCCAAAACCGTTGGTGGCATAGACGACAGCTGGGGTGAAAAGCAACGCAGCACCGATGGCACTTTCAGTGAAACGTTTACCTACACGCACGGTGCAGACACCCCTCCACCGGTATCTATTGCCGTTGCCGCTGAGCAAAAAACCGATCAAAATAGCGATGGGAGCACCTCACAGAACCCCACTCGAATCGTCGTCTTTGGAGACTCAGATTTCGCGGTGAACGCCGCCTTCCGAGAGTCAAACCGCGACCTCTTTCTATCTACAATCAATTGGCTGACCTTAGAGGAGGATCTCATCGCGATCCGTCCCATCGATATACAGGGGCAAACATTGCGTCAAATGCGCGTTCACGATACGCGTTTGGTGCAAATAACATCTGTCTTCCTGATACCTTCAATTGTCTTTATTGCTGGACTCATCGTTTGGTGGCAACGTCGTAAAGGAGAGGACGCGTGAATTTCAGGACAACCCTTATCATCATCGTTCTCCTCGCAGGCGTTGCGGGCGCGTATTTTCTATTTTTTCAGCAACCGATAGAGGACGCATCAACAAACGAAAAGCCGCCGATCCATCAGGTTTACGGTATCACGAGCGAAAAGGTTCAACAGATGGAAGTCATGTTCGCGGATACGGAAACCTATCAGAATCTGCAATTGATAAAAGATGCAATGGGTAATTGGCACCTGAAAAGACCGTTTCAGGCAGATGCAGACAGCGAAAAAGTGAACCAAATGTTAGATGACATACTCAATAAACGCGTCAAACAGACGCTTGAGGTGCCAGAGCTGACGCAGTATGGGCTGGATACACCCAGCATAACCCTCTCACTTTGGACAGAACAGGGATCACCAGCAGTAACCACCTTTCTCATCGGTAAGAAAGCGATCAGCTTTTCTGTCTATGTTAAAGAGAAATTCGAATCACAGATTTTTCTGATCGAATCCAGCGCGCTTGACGATCTGACGAAATCTCCAGCGGACCTTCGCAGCCGATCGGTTATTACGTTCAACACGGAAACGGTGTCTAATATTCAACTCGCGTCAGCGATCAGCAGTCGGCGGTCAGCGGTCAGCAAGAGGAGCGACGGGACATGGTTTGTCACGCATCCGATCGAAGCAAAAGCCGACATCCAAGAAATTGAAGATATTCTTTCGGAATTGCGTGCGTTGCAAGTGTCAACATTTGAGGCAGATGGCGCAGATGCTAATGTCCCAGCACAGTTAGAAAAGTCCGGGTTAGATAACCCGCGCATCCAGATGAAACTCACAGATGGAAATAATACCTACGCGCTTGACATCGGCTCAGAAGTCCCGTCAGAAAACGGGACCCAGAGAAACGTTTACGTCAAATCTGTTCATCAAGAAGCTATCTACACCGTCAGTGACGACATCTATAGACTTCTCAACAAATCCGTTTTCGATCTACGTGACAAGAGGGTTATTGACTTTCAACGCACCGATACGATTCGCATTGCAATCAAACAAAACCAAGAGACAACTGTCTGTACAAAGAACTATGATAACACATGGGAATTGCAAACCCCACCAGGTAGGGGTTGGGTAACCCAGCCCATACGGGCAGATGCGAAAGCGGTGGACGATCTGCTTTTCGGTATAGATTCGCTCGAAGCGGCGGCTTTCGTTGACGACCCTGCTAAAAACCTTGCGTCCTACGGCTTAGCATCCCCGTCAATTGAGGTTGCTTTTACGCAACGGGGTGAAGAAAAACCAGTGGTGTTCCATATTGGAGACTACACCACAGACGGAACGGTCTACGTTAAAGCCGAGCCATCCGATCAAGTCACCCGCGTCAAACGCGCCCTCATCGACAAGATTGCCATGGGTGTGGCATGGTTGAGAGATAAACAGGTCCTCAACTTCCACATTGACGACGCGATTCGGCTCACTTTGCACGGAGAAGAATCGCTGACATGTCAGCGTCTCGGAACGAACTGGCGACTCACCGCACCGGTGAAAGAAGAGGCGAACAATGCAGAAGTTAACGCCATCATCTACGAACTCGACGATCTCATGGCGGCCGCTTATGTCCAGAGCGAACCCGCACTGACCGATGCGATCACAGGCTTTAGCACGCCACAGATCCAAATTACTGTCGAATTGCGAAATCAGAAGGTATATACCTTACAAGTCGGAAACCCAGTAGAAGCCTCTGGACATTTTTATGCCCGGCTTCAACATGAACCGAATTTAATCTTCTTACTCAACGCAGAACTCGTTCCGAAACTGCAAACAACACTTGCCTTGCTCCGTATGCCGAAGTAGTTGTCGGTGCGGGTTGCTACGCAACCCTTTCAGTTGTCAGTTATCGGTTAAGAGGCTATTTTTAACGATCTACCCACATTTTGCCCACACGTGGCAAAATTTGTCTTGCCACGCGGAGACCTCTTAACTGAAAACCGACTACGGATAACTGATAACCAATATAGAGGTATCTTAACATCGAACGCTATGCAGACGTATATTATCGCAACCGCCTATTTTTTCTTGATTGTCGAACTTCTCATCGTTAGCCGATCCTTTCGGTATGCGCGGCGCGAACGGAGAGCGGATCGCCCTGCTTACACGCCAAAAGTAGCAATCATTGCCCCTCACTACGGATGGGATGCCGACACAGCAGAACATGCCCAAGGACTCCTGTACCAAGATTACGCTGGCGAGCATGAAATCTTCTTCGTCACACACGAAAAAGCAGACATAGGACACGATGTCTCTTATCCACATTTGTGTGAAATTGCTGAGGCACATTCACACGTTCACGTGCTACTTGCCCCAAACATCGTCGACAACAATCTCCTTCGCTCACAAAAGGTGCAGAACCTCATAACAGCGATAGAAAGACTCCCAGACGATATTGAAGTCATCGCGTTTGTGGATGCGGACGTCGCCATCCGAGAAGATTGGTTAACGCTGCTTGTAAACCCGCTCCAAGAACAGGACATAGGAACGACCGTCGGTGGACGGTTCTATTTCCCGCAAACATGGAACATGGCGTCTCTTGTAGAAGCCATCTGGGTCAACTTCCAGATGAGTTTCCAAGGTGACCATCGGCTCTCAATGGTGTGGGGCGGCTCGAACGCGTTCCGACGCGAGATGCTTGAGAAAGCTGGCATCCTTCGACGCTGGAAAGAGGCAACCATCGAAGATCACAATACGACGCTTGCGATGCGAGATGTTAAGCACAAGGTGCATTTTGTCCCAGACTGCGTAGCCGTCACGCGTACCGCCAATCGCACATGGCACCAAATCGTAGAATTTACGAATCGTCAGATGATTATGACACTTCACATGGGACTTTGGAAGCAGTGGCTCGTGAGCCTCCTTGTGCTTCTACCGAAAGGTCTCTGTGTATTCGGAGTGATTCCGTTTTTATTTTATCGTGAGGGACTCCTACCGATTGTCCTCATTCCTTTTCTGGAGGCATTTGGCTACAGGCTCTACACCAAAAACCTACCGCAATGGCTCCGCGAAATGCCCAAGATGCGGGAAACAATCGGCATAACCTCTTACGTCGCTTCAATTTCGGTACTCCTCGGAGGGATCAATGCCTTCTATGCAATCTTTCAGCGCAAAATTACTTGGGGCGGCGTGCGATATGAAATTCTGTCCGCGACAAAATGTCGGGTTTTAGGCGCGGTAACACCGAAACGTCGAAACACTCACTAAAACTCTGCTGTGCAGCGAGTGTGAACGTAGGTTGGGTTGAACGGAGCCCATTTGAAAGCATAAACTGTAATCATAGGTTTCAAAACACACTTGCGTTTTTTTTTCTTATGTAGTATAGTATTGACACAGGAGACCCATTATATTCATAAGAGGAGCGAAAAAATGGTGGACCCCGAAAAAGTTATTAAATCGGAAAAAGAATGGCAAGAACAACTCTCACCTGAAGAATATAAGGTAACTCGGAAAAAAGGGACAGAACGCGCCTTTACAGGGCAATATCACGATTGCAAAGAGGAAGGCACCTATCACTGTATCTGTTGTGGAACCCCACTTTTTAGTTCCGACACTAAGTACGATTCCGGAACAGGGTGGCCCAGTTTTTGGGATGCTGTCTCTGCTGAATCCGTTGAGACGAAATCGGACTTCAGTATTTTTTTCATGCCGCGCACCGAAGTCGTCTGTAGTCGGTGCGACGCACACCTCGGACACGTTTTCGATGATGGACCGGCACCGACAGGTAAACGTTACTGTATGAATTCTGCGGCACTTACACTGGTCAAATCCGAAAACGAATCTTAAATACTGATAACTCATAAAGGAGCATTGATGGCACTACGTAGTCGAATCTCACCACGATTTTTTGTCAATGAACTCGCCAGTGCTATATCGGAAGATTGGGATACCTCCAGCAAGTTCGTTCGCTATCAACTTGCTAAGGAAAGTTTCAACTGGCGACACCCACTCGGTGCCAAACACGGCAAAGGCGACGCGATCCAACTGGTGAGCCTCCGCATTACCGATATGTGTAACCTCCGTTGCCATTCCTGTGGACAATGGGGTGATAACGGATACCTACTCGGAAAGTCCATGAAAGAACTGAAGCAGCGCGAGGTTCCGGTTGAAGTCTATAAAAACCTCGTGGATCAGATTGTGGATCAAGGCTGGTCCCCGGTGTGGTACATCTGGGGCGGTGAACCGATGCTTTATCCGGGCATCATTGAATTGATGCACTACATCAAAGAGCGAGGCATGCCTATATCCCTGGTGAGTAACGCGACGAACGTTGCGAGACGCGCTGATGATATTCTGGAAACCTGTAAAATTGTCTATTTGAGTGTCGATGGACCGAACGAGGAAGTTCACAATACGCAACGTCCCGGTCTAACGCCAAACTACGATAATTTCACAGATGTCAAGGCTGCGTTAGAAACGCTGAGTGAAGCAAAAGAGAAACGGAACATAAAGTTCCCTTATATTATTCCCCTCAGCTGCGTTACGATGTATAATATCGACGTTGTGGTAGACCTCTACAAATTCACCAGTCAATACGCAGACGCGCAAATCTTTTATTTGACGTGGTGGATAGATTCCGAGTCCGCACAGGAACACACAGAAGATTTCGAGGAACGCTTCGGGTTCAAACCGCAAACGCATTACGGTTGGATAGGCACATGGAAAGACTTTGACCATGGTGTCATCTTGGATCGCTTTGAGGAGATGGAAAGCCTCTCCGACGAACAGAAACGCTGTCCCCCTATTATGATGCCGCGGCTCAACACAAAAGGCGAAATCCAAAGTTATTACACAGATCACAATCAAACCTTCGGATACAACCAGTGTGTCAGCATCTACATGACAATGGAGATCGACAGCAACGGTGATGTCAGCCTCTGTCGCGATTACCACGACTACATCATCGGCAATATCAAGACGGACAAAGTCATTGATATGTGGAACAATCAGAAGGCGATGAAATTTCGGCAATCCGTGAGTAATGAGGGTCCAATGCCCGTCTGCCGTCGCTGCTGCGGACTCATGGGTTTTTAAGGGTTATCGGTTGTCAGTTTTCAGTTAAGAGACTTTCGGTAACAATTTGCCTACGCTTAGGTACACCAGCAGAGATGGTTTTTTTGCTGAAACCCCTGCGTACTTAACCAGAAACCATCGCGAAATTCAATGGCGCGATGCTCAGAGGACCATAGTTAAAAAGATGAAAATAGGATTACGAATTCCCGGCACAGCCCGTCAATTACCGTTCGCAGATTTCTGTAAATGGTGTGCGGATAACGGGTTTGAAGCCGTTGACATTGGAGAAACGACCCCCGAAATTGTCCAAACCGCGAGAGATGCCGGTCTTGTGATCGGCTCTGCGGATCTCCCCGGGGTCAGCGACCTCCTCAGCGCAAAAAAATCTAAACAGAAAGCGGGTGCTTCGGCAGCAAAAGCCGCCATTGAAGCCGCCGCTGATAACGACGTTCATATTATGTTCTGCGTCTTCGTCCCAGAAGATGCCAGTCTCGGCAGAGAAAAAAACTTCGACATTTGGAAACAAACCATCCCACCTATCGCGGAATTCGCTGCTTCTAAAGGTGTAACCATCGCGGTAGAGGGATGGCCCGGTCCCGGTCCTGCCTATCCTGCCCTCGGTTGCACACCGGAGATGTGGCGTGCGATGTTCGCGGAATGTTCATCGCCAGGATTAGGACTCAATTACGATCCATCACACCTTGTCAGAATCGGTATCGATTATCTACGGGTCCTGAACGAATTCGCGCCCTATGTCAAACACGTTCATGGGAAAGACACCGCCTTCGACGAAGAGGCACTCTACTTACACGGCAATTTGGGACCGAGTCTTCAATCTCCAAAAGGTTTCGGTGAAGATTGGTGGCGTTATACCATCCCCGGCGATGGGATCGTGGATTGGCTGAGAGTCGTTCAACGCTTGGAAGACGAGGGTTTTGATGGCATCGTCAGCGTAGAACTTGAAGATTATCGGTATTGGCGAACGTGGGAAGCGGAATCGGACGGTCTGCGCCGCTCACGCGAATTCCTCGCGGAGTTTGTTCGGTAATCCCTTCTATGTTTGCAGAGACGCGCCCAATTGGTTAGAAATACAACGGTGCAGCCAAGGAGAATATACCATGAAAGAACTTCTTCATAAGAGCATGACAGGTTCGCCTGAGAAGTATCTTCCGCACCTAATTACAGAAGAGGAGCGTACGCACTTCGAAAAAAACGGTTATCTATACGTGCCAAACGCGCTTTCTCCTGAACTGCGGGAACAACTCACACACGCTGTAGACACCTTGCACAACAAATCTCTCGCTTCCGGTAGAGCAAAGCCAGGATCACAGTGGGGTTGGTCGGATTTCTTGGGTGCCGACGACGCGCTCCTGAATCTCGTCGATTTGCCCACGACGTTACCGAAAGTATGGGGAATTTTGGGGTGGAATATCTATCTATACCACGCCCACATGCACGTTAAACCACCAGCCGCGCCGGATGCAGAAGAGGGTGAAGGATGGTTGGAGTGGCACCAAGACAGCGGACGCGTTAACATCGAGTTGGAAACCGATCCACGCCCGCGTTTGTCCCTGAAAGTGGCATATTTCCTGACAGATGTCTCTGAACCGGGACGCGGTAACTTCTACATCCGTCCGGGCAGCCATCTGAAGTCGGATATGAACGTTCCAATGTCTGAAATCAGCCGTGACCCGCGCGAAGCCACCGCGGACGATGTGCCTGACGATGCAATGCCGGTCTGCGTGGAACCGGGAACAGCCGTCCTGTTCGACAGAAGGCTCTGGCATTCACGGAGTCCAAACAACTCGGATATTACCCGGAAGGCACTCTTCTACGGCTACGGCTACCGTTGGATCCGTCCGAAAGACGAGATGACGGTCGAGCCCCTCTATGAAAAGTGCGATCCGATCCGGCGGCAGTTGCTCGGTGCCGCTACCCGAAACAATGGACGCTACGTTCCTTCCGAAGACGATGTCCCGCTGCGCGGATGGCTCCTTGAAAACCTTGGTGACGATCCGACCCTTGCGATGGGCCCCCGGCACGCTTAATTTTGTAACCTCTTAGGGCGAGATCATGTATCTCGCCCTACTCCCTCTTCCGCATTCGTCCACCTACACCCCACACATACTGTTGTAGGACAGCGTATTTGTCCGGTTCGCAGAGCCATTCAGTTTTCGGTCTCTACCGCTCTTCGGTCGGAATCAGAACTCTCACCTAAAGCAATAGGTCGGAAATCGGAGTTCCCTCCTACGGGTGTGTAAATATTTTGTCAAAGTTGTAGATGTCACCCCTACGGGGTTCGCTAATGGGGGTCTCACTCCGTTCTACAGAGATGGCACCCCTACAGGGTTGAAGAAGAAACAGGTCGGGAATCGGAGTTCCCTCCTACAGGAAACTTGATTATTTTCAGATTTCTGGGTATAATTAATAGAGAGTCGTTCATAACGCATGAAGGGCACAATTTTTCTGGAGTGCCATCTCTGAGGTCGCGCCGGAGAACACAAACTAAATGAAGATTAATTTATTAATTCGGTAATTTCCCAATGATATCCAGTGCGGTTACAAACCGCACCTACCGGGTCCGGGGGAAATAGAGAATTACCGAAATATTTTATTAAAACTCATACAGTTTGCGGTACGAAAGCGCGCGAAGAATACGTTACGCTCAATCAAATTAAGAATAAAAAAATCATTCGTCTTCACAATGGAGGAAGAAGTGGCAAGAAAAAAAATCAGTGTTATCGGTGCGGGGAATGTCGGCGCAACAGCGGCGTTTCTAATCGCACAAAAACAACTCGGGGATGTCGTCATGATAGACATCGTAGACGGAGTCCCGCAAGGCAAGGCATTAGACATGGCACAAATGGGTCCCGTAGAGATGTTTGATGCCGCAGTTGATGGAGATCTGGACTACGCAGCGACCGCAGGTTCCGATCTCGTGATTATCACATCAGGTTCCCCACGGAAACCGGGGATGACGCGCGAGGATCTGTTGCAAACGAACGCCAATATCGTCGGAAGTGTCACAGAAAACGTCGTGAAACAGTCGCCAGACTGCATCATCGTGATGCTCACCAACCCGCTCGACATTATGACCTACCACGCGTGGAAGGTTTCAGGGTTCCCATCGCACCGCGTCGTCGGACAGGCAGGTGTGCTGGATTCGGCACGGTTCCGCTATTTCATCTCGCTCGAACTCGGTGTATCTATGGAAGACATCCATGCGCTCGTCCTCGGTGGACATGGCGATACGATGGTCCCGCTCCCACGCTATACGACCGTCAACGGCATCCCAATTCCGCAACTCATACCGGAAGATCGCATTGAAGCGATGGCACAACGGACTCGCGACGGCGGTGCTGAAATCGTTAACCTCCTCAAGACGAGTGGCTACTATGCCGCTGGTGCCTCATTGGCACAGATGGCAGAGGCTATCATTCTCGACAAGAAACGACTGCTGCCTTGCTCTGCCCACCTCACTGGCCAGTATGGTATTGATGACCTCTATATCGGCGTTCCGATTAAACTCGGTGGAAACGGTGTAGAAGAGATCATTGAGATCGAATTAACGGATGACGAAATAGGTTCTTTACAACATTCCGCAGCGACCTATAAAGAAGGCATCGAGTTGCTAGGGTACTAAGCAATCTTTTCAATAGCCTTAATATCCCGATTGAGAACTCTGTTCTGCGTGTTAGATCGTCCGAACACACTTAAGAGGCGGGCTCCGTGCCCGCCCAACCTTCATCAACTCAAAGCGTACCAATGCCAAGCTACCTCACAACAGCAAAGTATTTGAACGGCATCCACTGTCTCAAACGGCTCTGGTATGAAGAAAAACACCCCGAAAAAGCATCACCGCTCTCCTTGTCCCAACAGAGACTCTTTGATCAGCGTAAAGCGATAAAAATCCGTGCTTACTCCCAATTTCCAGAGGGTGTGCACATTGACGCTGAAAACCCGGAGGTTGCCGTCCGACACACCAAAACCGCAATGCGTCGTGGCAAATCATGTCTCTTCGACGCGGCTTTCCATTCAAACGGTGCTTTCGTTCGATGCGATATCCTCCAAAAAGACGAAAAAGGGTGGCAGGTCATCGAGATTAAAGCATCAAAGAGAGTCAAAAAGGAATATCTCCTTACCTTGGCTTTACAACATTACATATTGGATACATCTGATGTCCCGATCTCTACTACGCAATTGATGCTCCTAAATGAAGCGTGCGTTTACCCAGATTTGTCTGATCTGTTTGTTTTTGAAGACGTGACGGATAAGGTTAATTTTTTAAAACGGGAAGTCCCTGGCTATCTATCGACGTTCAAGACAACACTTCGTAGAGACGCTGAATCGAACGTTCTGATTGGGAAAAATCTATGCAATCAACCCTATAGATGTCCCTACAAGACCTCCTGTTGGACATCTGTCCCTAAAAATTCGGTTTTTACTATTCCGAAAATCAAAGATCCCGAAGCGACTTTACTGGCAGAGAATGGCATTTTTCGTCTCTCCGACCTCCCAACCGATTTTCCGCTGACACCGGCGCAAAGCACCTATGTCAATAGCGTTCTCGAAAATAAACCAGCAATCGATAAAGTCGCAATCCGACAAGCGTTAGCAACCCTGCAATACCCGATCCACTTTCTCGATTTTGAAACCGATAGACCCGCGATTCCAAGGTTCGACGGTTTCGAGGTATACCAAGAATTTCCGTTCCAGTACAGTTGTCACGTCCTTCAATCCGATGGCGTGGTTACACATCACGAATACCTGCATACCGATACAACCGATCCACGTCTACCGCTCTTGAAATCCCTGCTCTCGGGCATTTCCGACCGCGGTTCCGTAGTTGCTTACAATCTGTCCCTTGAACGTCGGATACTCAGAGGCCTGGCTGAATCTTTTCCCGAATACACTCCAGCACTTCACTCAATCATTAAAAGACTCTGGGATCAGTTGGCAGTCCTCAGAAAACACTACGAACACCCGGATTTCTGTGGGTCTAAATCTCTCAAGGCGGTCCTTCCTGTGTTAGTGCCTTCGCTTTCCTATAAGACCTTAGATATTCAAGAGGGTGGAGACGCGCCAGCGGTTTGGAATATGATGCTCAGTGCAAACAATGAAACCGAAAAGCAAGAATGGAATCGACGTTTGAAAGCCTACTGCAAACTGGATACACTTGCTATGGTCGAAATCCATAAGGTGTTGCAAGAAAAAAGCACCTATCACACATAACGTGATAGGTGCTATGGAACAGAATCGCACACGTCAAACGAAACAACGTACCTTACTAATTCTTATCCTTTTTCTCGTCTTCGTCAACAACTTCATATTCAGCGTCAACGACATCGCTGTCAGCGGCATCAGGTGTGGCTTCAGCGGCAGATGGATCTCCTGCAGCCGCTCCTGGATCCGCACCGGCATCGGCTGTCTGCTGGTACATCTGCGCAGAGACCTCATGCCAAACTTGTGTTAATTCCTCTGTCGAGGATTGGATCTCAGCATGGTTATCCGCTTCTAACGCCTGCTTGACACGCGCAACAGCGGCGTTCACTTTCTCTTTGGAAGCATCGTCTACCTTGTCACCGAACTCGTTCAGGTTCTTCTCAGTCTCGTAGACCATAGAATCCGCTCGGTTGCGAGTCTCAACTTCTTCCCGTTTCTGCTTATCCTCATCGGCGTGTGCTTCGGCATCTTTCACCATTTGATCAATCTCGGCATCGCTGAGTCCAGAGGATGCGGTAATGGTAATCTTCTGCTCTTTCCCAGTTGCGGTATCCTTAGCAGACACATTGAGAATGCCGTTTGCGTCAATATCAAACGTCACCTCAATCTGTGGGACGCCTCTCGGTGCTGGAGGTAACTCGCTCAGACGAAAACGTCCGATGGTTTTGTTGTAAACCGCCTGTTCCCGTTCGCCTTGGAGGACATGCACATCAACCGAGGTCTGATTATTTTCAGCCGTTGTGAACACATTCGATTTCTTCGTAGGAATTGTTGTATTCCTGTCAATCAACCGCGTGAACATTCCGCCGAGCGTCTCAATCCCGAGCGAAAGCGGTGTGACGTCCAACAAAAGAATGTCTTTGACTTCTTCGTCTCCAGCAAGCACGCCGCCTTGAATTGCCGCTCCGATTGCGACGACTTCATCCGGATTGACCCCCTTGTGTGGTTCTTTACCGAAGAGTTGTTGTACGGCTTCTTGAACTTTAGGCATGCGGGTCTGCCCACCAACGAGGATGATCTCATCAACATCGGAGGGTTGCATTTCAGCATCCGCAAGTGCCTGTCGACACGGCTCAAGCGACCGTTGGACCAAGGCATCTGTAATCTGTTCCAGTTTTGCGCGAGTGAGTGTCAAGTTAAGGTGCTTCGGTCCGCTGGCATCACTGGTAATAAAAGGCAGATTAATATCAGCCTGTTGTGTGCTGGAAAGCTCACATTTTGCTGTTTCTGCCGCCTCCTTCAGTCGTTGCAGTGCCATCGGATCGCTGCGGAGATCGATCCCTTGACTACTCAGGAATTCCTGTGCCATCCAATCAATAATCACTTGATCGAAGTCATCACCCCCGAGGTGCGTATCACCGTTGGTACTTTTCACCTCGAACACGCCATCCCCGATCTCCAGAATAGAGATGTCAAACGTGCCGCCTCCAAGGTCATAGACCGCAATTTTCTTATCGCCTTCATTCTGCAACCCGTAAGCGAGGGAGGCGGCAGTCGGTTCGTTGATAATCCGTTCGACTTCTAACCCAGCAATCTTGCCTGCATCTTGTGTCGCCTGACGTTGGGAATCGTTGAAGTAAGCAGGAACGGTAATGACCGCTTTCGTGACTTCCTCTCCGAGGTATGCCTCGGCGGTTTCTTTCATCTTCCGCAAAACCATAGCGGAAATTTCGGGCGGAGAGTAATCCTTACCCTCAATATTTACAGCGACATCGCCATCCTTATCTGCTTTTAATTCATAAGACACACGGTCGGCATCGTTACCGATCTCGTTATATTTCCGTCCCATGAACCTTTTAATTGAAAAGATTGTATTTTGTGGGTTCGTGATAGCCTGTCTTTTTGCAACCTGCCCAACAGGCCGTTCACCGTCGCTGGTGAAACCAACAATCGAGGGAGTCGTCCGATTTCCTTCGGTGTTTTCAATCACCTTGGCATCACCGCTTTCTAAAACAGCCACACATGAGTTTGTTGTACCTAAATCAATTCCAATGACTTTACTCATTTCTAACTCATCTCCTTTGTATGAAGAGTTTCGAGATAGGCACATCGCGCTCACAAGTGCCTACCCATTCAATAAAGAAATTCCGTCCGGGCTTCGCCAGCACCGCTACTCCAGAAAGTAGGTCTGCAACATCTTTCTATTTACCGAATAGTGTGCAATATTTATGCCAATGGTAATTGATGGAAATAAGAGAAATTCCCGCGGCTTGTCTGCCAAATTGGCACAAGTCTTAAAAGGGTTGTGATTCTATATGTCAATTTGACCCATCGCGCACGCCATACCTCTGTTTGAGGAGCCCCCATGTTGTCGGCAATTTTTCATCGGGTTCAACAGCCAAAATCTCTTGGATACTACTTCCTTGAATCTCTTTAACCTCATCCTGTGAAAGCCCACGATTAAAGAGGGCAAACTCATCAATAACACCGTTATAGTAGCGATTGAGAGCCGGGGGATCCTCCCTACCGAGTAGGAGCGGTGCATCAATCGGGACCAGTTCATTGGCATTCTTCGGATAATCTATCAGGACTTCACCATCAAGATAGACGGTCCACCACTCTCCACTCTGAAATGAAACGGCGACGTGCTGCCATTTGTCTTTAACGACATCGCGAGGACTTTGTGCAGGCACAACGCGTCCTCCTGTCAACTTCCACCCCATCCATATAAAACCGTCGGGATGGAGCAGCACCTCGAAAAATTCCTGCACGTCGGGACCCTTCGCCGCGATCAGTTGCCATGTGCCAGGTCCCGCCTTCAACGTCGGCAGAATCCAAGCGGCAATGGTGATGCCATCAGTGAATTCAAAGGCATCGGAATGTTCTACCTCAACAATTCCATCTTTTCCACCGAAGTTAACTGCTTTCCCAAATTTACCATCCGTCCACGACGTATCGCCCACTAATTTTCCATCCTGTCCGTTCCCAGAGAGATCCGCAACAGTTTTGCCAGCATTCTCTTCAAAAGCGAAATAGACGACCAAACCCTCCAGTTCCCCGGCTGTGCCGATACTTTGTAAACTCGCTATTAGATACACAACACATAAGCACACCATTCTTGTAGATGAGGCTTTGATTTGCCAGTTACGCCTAAAGTTACGCATGAGTATCCTCCAGTTTCATAGAGTTGGTTTGTTAAACGATACGAGCGGATGTGAAACACACCCGCCCGTAAAACATAGACCCTTACTTTTAAGCAAATGGGAATGTGCCTTGATACCCGCGTGGACGCGAGACGTGCCACACGCCTTCATACATCGGGGTTACCTGATAATGGCATACGACATTGCTCCGTTCCATATCGTCCCGTTCCTTGGCACCTTGGTGCGGGATGTGATTGATAAACACGACACAATCCCCCGCTTTCGGATACAGGATAACGTGTTCCTGTGCTTCACACCACGCCTCGAATTTCGGACGATCAATCGGATAGAGGTGCGGTGGCTCTGACAGATGACCGCCTTTGATAAACTTGAGGTGTCCTTCACCGGGATCGTTATCTTGGAAGTAGAAGGTGGTGTTAATCCCGACGGGTGCCATCGCAAACGGATGTTCCTGAACATACCGCTGTTCCTGCCAATAGCCGTAAAAATCCATGTGCCACTCTTGGAGATAGGGACCCGGATTGATGTGTGCCCGTAGGCTCCGGAGTTGGCACTGTTTGCCCATTAATCCCTCAAGGTAGGGACGGACACTCGGATGCCCAACAAGCGGTTGGTACGTGTCGGGTTCGCGGTCGAGCAAGGTATCAAACCACATGTTACCGACAGCGTTCAAACCTTCTTCCCAGCCCTCTTCACGGGCATAGTTAATCCGTTGCCGGATATTCTCTGTCTCCTCCGGCGACAACGCACCCTCTATCAAAACGAAGCCATTCTGTTGCAGTTTCTGGAGTTCACCTTTGATGTCTGCCATGTTCCTCCTCCTGAAGATTCAAAGTTGTTGACGGTATTCTATACGCTTATGCGACAGGTGTCAATCTTAATTGCCAATGAACAGTTTGACGAACAAGCCCCAACCACTAATCCCGGCAAATGTAATCAGCACAGCCGCGGAAATCAGAGCACCGACAAACATAAACGGACGCGTCCGATACGCAGCGGGCAACTTCGCGTTCAGATACAGTGCGGCGAGCATCATCAATGCGATCGAAAAATTCGCTAAAATAAAGCCTGCGATCTGCGTTAAGATGTCAAACGGGATGTTCAACCAGATCAGCACCATCGTCGTCAGGAAAATATAGAGACAGATCCATCTGCGAAGTATGTCGTAGCTCCATTCGCGTTGGGGCCAAATCGCTTGGAAGAACTCTTGCATGACCCGTGCATAAATCTCTGGTAGTGCCTGTAGGGTTCCCCACAGTGCGACGATGATACAGATGTAGTAAACCCATACAAGCGATCCGTGAATATTTTTCCAGACACTCGCCTGATCGGTCAGTAGGCTCCACCCCTCAAAAGTGCTTTGCATTCCATACAGGACCGCCGCACCTGAAATCATGAATGCGCCCGTCACGATAAATAGCACGATCGCGCCCATGCCGATATCCCATCGGAGCGGGGCAAGGATTTTTCGGAGTTGGCTGACCTGCTCGGGTTGTTCAGGGAGATAATCGACTTTATTTCGGTTGGCAGCACGCTGACGGATCGCGTCAATGTTCTGATGTGCTGTCATACCCCAACGGTGCATGCTCACCCAGTTCGCGTAGACAACATATCCCATCACAGAACCGCCGACGTACCCAAATGCTGTCGCCATTGTCAACAAGGGATTCTCAACCGCATCTTGCGGTGCCCATTCAGGAAATTCAGGCAGATACCCGAAACGGAGACTCCCAACGAGTGCCTTGCCAAAGTCGGGACGCACCATTAGTGTGCCAATAATCGTTCCAAGAACAAGAATGAGGCAAATAATGAGTTGCTGTTTTTCAAGTCTTTCAAAAGAGATACGTAAACCGAAAAGGAGCGCGAGGGTGATGAAGCAAGCCGTGATTAGGTTTTCCCAAACGAGTTGCGAGACCCCCGAAGACAACGTGTCCCTGAATAGAAAATGGAGCAGCGCCCCACACGGTTTAGCAATCGGCACCCACGCTAAAGGCGCGCCCACCATCTCAAAGATAACAATCGCAATGAGAAGCCAACCGCGCGGTCCAGGTAGTTTCGCGAGCCGATTTCCGATGTATTCACCGCTAACTGCGGTATAGCGACCGAGTAGATAGGTGACAAAGATACCTTTGACGACACAACTGAGAAGCACAAGCCAGAGCAAGTTATATCCTGCCCACGCCCCTGCCCGGACGACAACAATCGTTTCGCCTGCCCCGATACTCACTGAAGCAACAATCGCCGCGGGTCCAAACACCGATGCGAGTGCAATAATCTTTTTCAACGACCACGGCTCGGCATAAGGACCGGTGACAGGTGGAATGTCAACAGGTTCAGTCGTTTGTGTGTCTTCTGTTTGCATAAACAGTTCCTAATAACAACGAGCGGACTTCAGGAGAAGCCCGCTCAATGCTATGTTATACGCTTATTCTTCTTCTATAGGTTCTAAGGGTTTTGCGTTGCCAAAGACAGGGGTCGGTGCGTTGCCGGGGGCTGCCCATCGAGAGGCGTTCGCAATAACGTGCCGAACGTTTTCGTCGTAATAGATGGGGTATGTCTCATGACCGGGACGGAAATAGAAGATTTTTCCTCTACCCCGATAATAACAACACCCACTTCGGAAAACTTCACCGCCGGGGAACCAACTGACCAAAACGAGCGTATCGGGTTCAGGAATATCAAATGGCTCGCCGTACATCTCGGCGTGCTCAATCTCAAAGTATTCGCCTAAGCCCTCAACAATCGGGTGTCCGTGCTCAATGACCCAGAGACGTTCCTTCTCGCCCGCCTCCCGCCATTTGAGACTACACGATGTGCCCATCAAACCGGTAAAAGGTTTAGAATAGTGAGCGGAGTGCAGGACAATCAGTCCCATACCGTCTAATACACGGGCGCGAACCTTCGCGGCAATCTCATCTTCAACAGCATTATGCGCCGCGTGTCCCCACCAAATCAAAACATCGGTGTTTGAGAGTACATCGTCGGTTAAACCGTGTTCGGGTTCATCCAGCGTCGCACTCCTAACCTTAAAACCGCCAGCTTTGTCGAGCCCATCGGCAATAGCGGCATGAATACCGTTCGGATAGAGCCCACGAATGAGCTCGTTTGTTTTTTCGTGCCTAAATTCATTCCAGACCGTAACCTGAATTGGTTGCGTCATAATTTTCTCCTTTATAATAGTTATTCGTCTTCAGTTGTCGGTTGTCAGGTAAGAAGTCTCTACGTAATAATGCACACAATTCATCTTTTTTCTACTGAAACTTCAGAACTGGGGCTTGGTACCTTAGACGGCACAATTGAAGTTTCCGTTGCGGTGCGTTCGGCACTACATTCTGTCGTCTCTAACGGTTGAATTGACAGCCGGCATCCGAGGGCAGTCAGAACCGCACTGAACGTGTCAATGCGTGGTGCCTCTTCACTTGAGAGCATGTCCGAAAGGACTTGTGGTGCTATACCGATTTTCTTAGCAACTTCTGCGATCCCACCTCTCGCTTCTACAACATTCTGGAGACCCAATAGAAAGAAGGGTGCGTCACCATCCTCTTGGTATTCCTCAAGTGCTACATCAAGGTAACCGATTGCCTCCTCCCAATCGGAAGCAAACCGTTCCATTAGAATTTCTTCCCATGTTCGATATTCTCTCATGGTTGTGTCTCCTTATAGTCCAGCCAATACCTTTTTGCGCGTTCAATATCCCGCTCCTGCGATGACTTGTCGCCACCACAGAGTAGAAAAACGATAGTATCATCTACTTCACCGAAATAGACGCGATAGCCAGATCCAAAATGGAGTCTCACTTCAAACACACCACTACCAACAGAGCCACAATCTCCAAAATTGCCAGATCTGATCCGGTCAAGTCGCCGTTCAATTCTATTTCGCGTATTTCTATCGTGAATAGATATAAGCCATTCGGTGAAAGGTTCTCGGCCATTTGAAGTCCGGTAGGCTTGCAGTTTTCTGGGTCGTACGTTCCGCATTCAGGTTTTGTTTGACCTCTATTGCCTGCTATTTCTAAAACACCAACTCCGTCTCTACGGCTGCCTCGTAGTCTACGCCCTCAACCTCAAACCCGAAAAGATTTCGGAAGCGTCTCCTGAAGCCTGCATAATCGGAGAGTTCATGGAAATTGTCGGTATCAATCTGTCCCCAACGCTCGGTCACCGCTTCAGTCACTTCAGACTGTAACTCACGGTCATCAAGACGGATATAGCGTTCACTATCGAGTTGCGGTTGTAGTCCCGGTCCGAGATGCTCCGAGAAGAGCCGTCGCATCTGTCCAATCGGTGCTTCATTGATGCCTTTGGCGTTCATAACATCATAGAGGATACTGACATAAAGCGGAACGACAGGGATTGCCGCAGAGGCTTGCGTAACAACGGCTTTGTTCACCGAAATATAGGCATTGCCACCGAGTTGGCTTGCGAGCCGTTTGTCAAGTGCGTCTACACGCGCTTTTAAATCGTCTTTTGCTCTGCCGATCGTCCCGTCTCGGTAAATGGGCCACGTCAAGGAACTCCCGATGTAGGTATAGGCAACGACTGTGATTTCCGGTGCGAGCAATTCCGCGTCTGCCAGTGCGTCAATCCACATCTCCAAGTCTTCACCACCCATCACGGCGATGGTATCGGTGATCTCTTGATCGTCTGCCGGCTCAATCGTCACAGGTGTGACAACCTCTCGATTGAGATCAATCGTCTTTCCTGTGTACGACTCACCGATCGGTTTTAGGACGGATTGATGGGAGGCACCGGTTTTCGGGTGTATGCGTCGTGGTGCGGCGATACTATAGACGAGAATATCTATTTTCCCGAAGTCCGCTTTGAGTCGGGCAATCGCATCTGCCTTCATCTCATCGGAAAACGCATCGCCGTTGAGACTGTCTGCAAAAAACCCATCCGCCGCGGCTTGCTGATGAAAAGCGACGGTGTTATAATACCCCGCTGTCGCGGTCCTTCTGGCATCAGCGGGACGTTCATAAAGAAGCCCCAGCGTTTTCGCACCGTAAGCCCACGTCAGCGCAATACGAGAAGCAAGCCCGTAACCTGTGGAAGCTCCGATGACAAGGGCATTCATACCCGTTTCTTTGTACGGAATGCCCTGCTTAATTTCACCTATCTGGTTCAGGACATTCGTCTGACATCCAGCCGGATGGGCATTGGTACAAATAAACCCGCGTATCCGGGGTTTAACAATTTGAACTGCCATTTTTTTAACTTTCCTTGCGGCATAATAAGCGTGGTTTCATGCTTGACGTATTCTTCTTCCGAGTCGCCCTCCACTACGTTTCGGGCTGCGCTTCCGGGACTCACACTACCGATTTTAAGTTTCCTCAAGAGATTAGTCTTCAATTTCGACAACCATCTCAATTTCAACGGGAATCCCACCGGGTAATTGCACCATACCGACTGCAGAGCGGGCATGTCTGCCTTTATCACCGAAAACCTCGACCAAAAAGTCCGATGCACCATTGACAACCGCGGGCTGGTCGATGAAGTCGGGTGCCGAATTGACGAACCCAAGCACTTTGACGACACGTTTGATTCTGTCTAAGTCACCGAGCGCGTGTTTGAGGGTACTCAACAAGCAAACTGCCACTTGGCGTGCCGAAGCATAACCTTCCTCGATCGTCGCGTCGGTGCCGAGTTGGCTCTTATAGATTTTACCTTCGCCGGTTCCAGGTCCGTGCCCAGAGGTAAAGACGAGATTGCCAGCTTGCACCGTTGTGACGTAATTCGCTACGGGAACCGCTGGTTCTGGCAATTCCACACCTAATTCTTCAAGTCGTTGTTCTATTTTCATCTGATTTTTCCTTTGCTAAAAGATTAAATCCTAACATGCCGCAAACACGGCATTTCTGACGTAACTCGCAAGTCAATACTTGCCGTAATTGTTTGTATTCGCCTCTATTATTAAACAGGTTTTCACCAATTTTGTCAAGCAAAGTTTTGAGTAGTTGTCAGCATTGCGCGATCGGTAGCAGATTGTCAGAATCAGGATTCACAGGATTTAAGGATCTTCAGGATTCGTTGGTAAACAGCAGTTAGTAATCAGGAATCAGCGGAGAGTTTAGAAACCTCGCCCGCAGGAGAAATTTACCCGCACAAACGAAGTGAGGCACGGAGACATAACCCACAATTTGCTTTATAGATTGACTTATGCTAAAATGTGCGCAGGTTCAACCGAAATATCCTACATCTTTGATAAAAAATATAAGGAGCAAGAATGAAAGTAGCAGCAGTCTTAGGTGAACATCAAGCAGGACTCGTCGAAGTGCCGGATCCAATCCCGAAAGAGGACTGGGTCGTTGTAAAAATCCACGCTTCGCCGATGTGTACCGAATACCATGCTTTCGAGCATGGACACAAAACCGACAGCATGGGACACGAAGCCGCAGGCGAGGTTGTTGACATCGCCCAACCCGGAAAAGTGGAGATCGGCGACCGCGTGGTTGTCATGCCACAATACCCCTGCGGGAAGTGCGTACTCTGCACCGATGGTGACTACATCCACTGCGAAAACAACTACAATTTTGAGGAATTCGTCGGATCCCCTTACGGGAGTGCGACAATGGCACAATATATCCTCAAACCCTCTTGGTTGCTCCCGAAGATTCCAGACACCGTCTCTTACGAACACGCCTCGCTTGCGTGTTGCGCCTTGGGTCCGTCGTACCGCGCCTTTGACGAAATGGGCGTGAACGCCACACATACTGTGCTGATTACCGGTATCGGCCCCGTCGGTTTCGGTGCGATTACCAACGCTCGGTTTCGCGGTGCAAAAGTCATTGCAGCGGAGCTAATCCCGTGGCGTGCTGAACGCGCAAGACAAATGGGAGTGGAAGCGGTCATCAATCCGACGGACAAAGATGCTGTAGACCAGATTCGTGATCTCACGACGGACGGACGCGGTGTGGACTTTGCGCTCGACTGCTCAGGAAACGTGCACGCGCACCGACTTTGTATCGACGCGACGCGGAGGCGTGGCACGGTTGCGTTCGTCGGACAGAGCGGTAACAACGACACCGTCCTCCATGTCAGTCCAGATCTCATCGGTAAAGGGTTGCGTCTCGCAGGCGCATGGCACTATAACCTCAACCAATTCCCCGGATTGATGAAGGTCATCGAAGGTTCATCACTCCTCGATCTGCTGATCAGCAATATCTACCCGATGCGTGAGATTCAACAGGCATTTGAAACCTCCGCATCTCAAGAAAGTTCAAAGATTATCCTGAAACCTTGGGAATAAGCCATGCCAACCACACGACCGAATATACTCCTTATCGTATCCGATGACCATGCGGCACCGGCGATTAGCTGCTACGGAAGCGAGATGAATCGCACCCCGAATATCGACAGAATCGGTAATGATGGGATGCGATTCAACAACTGTTTCTGCACGAACGCCATCTGTACACCAGCACGTGGCTCCATCCTCACAGGAAAATACAGCCATAAAACCGGCATCAAGACCCTCGCGGATACCATCGATCACACGCAGGAACGGACAGTCGCACAGATGCTTCATGAGGATGGGTATCAGACGGCGATTGCCGGGAAATGGCATCTCGGACACGGTGGTGTCAGCGATCCGCACGGCTTCGATTACTGGAACGTGTTTCCCGTCCAAGGTGCACATATTGATCCCGAAATGATCGAGATGGGGGAACGGAAACAATTCGATGGGTACTCTGCAGATATCGTGACGGACAGCTCGCTGAACTGGCTACAGAACAGAGAGACGGATCAGCCGTTTTTTCTGATGACGACCTACAAAGCGACGCACGATCCGTTTTTTCCGAATCCGAAACATCGACATCTCTATACAGAGGAAATCCCTGAACCTCCGACCTTCAACGATGCCTACGAAAATCGGGCAGCGGCTGCTGCAATGAATACAGCGAAGGTAGACATCATGCACGAGAAACATCATCTCCCAGAACCGATCCCTGAAAATTTGGAAGGCGATGATTTAAAACAGTGGAACTACCAGTGCTATATGCAGAACTATCTGCGCTGTGCCCATGCCATCGATGAGAATGTTGGACGACTGATCGATTATCTGGATGCAGAGGGTCTCGCGGAAGATACAATCGTTATCTATTCGGCAGACCACGGATTCTTTTTAGGAGATCACGGTTGGTACGACAAACGGTTCATGTATGAGGCATCGATGCGGATTCCGCTGCTTGTCCGGTATCCACGCGAGATTCCAGCGTCAGGTGTGAGCGAACAAATTACGCTAAACGTCGATTTCGCTCCGACGCTCCTCGACTACGCAGGTACAGCGGTTCCTGCCGATATGCAGGGGCAGAGTCTCCGAAGGTCACTGGAAGGTGAAACGCCAGTGGATTGGCGTACGTCCATGTACTACCGGTATTGGATGCACCTGGCGCACTTCAACATCCCGGCGCATTATGGTGTGCGGACGGAACGGTATAAACTCATCTACTATTACGGTGAGGCGCTGGGATCAGGCGGCGCAATCGACCACTCTACACCACGAGAGTGGGAATTGTTCGATTTGGAGAAGGATCCGCAGGAGATAAATAATGTCTATGCAGATCCGGCGTATGCGGGGGTTGTTGTGGAATTGAAAGCGGAATTGGAACAGTTGCGGACTGAATTGGAGGATTATGAGTAGCGTTAGTCGGAAGAAGTTTGTAGTAGGGCAATTCACTGTCCGTTAGCGCACAGTCGGAACGTGCGATGAATCGCACTACTACAAACGCTCTCATTCGCCAACATCGTGTTTTTGCGATGAATTCTCAACAATTGTTATTACTCGCTTTTTATCCGTCCCCAAGTCATAGCGATTTTGCCTTCGGGCTTGACATCAGAAACGAGCATCTCCATTTCCCGCTGGATGTCCTTTTGCGACAAGACTTCGCTGTAAATAGCGAATTCGTCAATAACACCGTGAGCCCCTGCCGTGGTGGCTCTGTACTTAAACTTGTTATTTCCTCCGATTCTTGGGGATTCATGAAATGCGGGAAATCCTGCGAATCCTTTCGCTGTAGCGATTTCCTCACCATCAAGATAAAAGAAAGCAGAGCCACCGAAATCCCAAGTTGCGGCTACGTGCATCCACTGATCCTTTTTAACAACGTCAGCGGCTTGAGCGGCGAGATAATAGTCTGTATCGGGTGCATCTTCTACGGCGAAGTGGAACTCATTTTCCCGTTCCCCGATGACGGCACCTTTTCCAATCGAGAAGAAAACGACCGCATTGTTGGCATCGAATATCCGAAAGGTCCCAGCGTCCCCACCATTCCAATGCGGCTTAAACCAGAATAAAACGGTGCCGGGATCGGTCATTTCGTAATCGAATTCAATGAACTGGTCCAAAGCTTTGCTGAGTTCGATGCCCATCCCATACGGACCGTCTTTACTTTTTACACGCTTTGCATTGCCCTCAATCCTGCCGTCATTTCCGTTTCCGCTGGCATCTTCAACGACACCTGCCTTTTTTCCCTTGAAAGAGAACCAAACTTCGGGTTTGGGTGCGGCATCTCCGATATGTGCAAGTAGCATCAAGCCGCCTACGAACATCACAGCAAATGTTAGAGGTTTATAGATAGACCGAATTGTCCAGTTAAACATGGCGTCCTCCTTTTTAATGCTGATATACCTACTATCCAGATTGATTAAACATTCTAACACATTATGGTAAATTGTCATAGTTCCGGGACATACTGGGTGTGTAAATATTTTGTCAAAGTAGATGTCACCCCTACGGGGTTCGCTGATGGGTATCACCACGTTCTACAGAGATGTTACCCCTACGGGGTTGAAGAGAAAATAGGTCAAAAATCGGAGTATCCCCCCGTCCTAAAAGGACATAAGATGCCTTCGGACGTTGAATGCCAAAAACTTTACACACCCGGACATACTCTATCTCTTTTTCAATATAAGGTTTGAAACCCGGTTTGACGGAGGTAGGGGTAACCAGGTCAACATCTTTCTGAAACAGGTCTTCAAGAAACAGAACCAATCCTATGTAGTCGCGAAAAGTTAATCTCTCTAGTTCAACGAGGAAATCAATGTCGCTGTGCCGCGGACGTAAGATCCGAACAAACCGATCCGTTTGACACCGTATTTTCGGAGGGTCTGTCGATTGTCCAGCAGTGTCTGCTTGATAAATGCTTTGCTGAGAACTGTTTGATTTTCCACCTTGAATCCCTCCACTAAAGCGTTGGCGTAACTCATCCCATCCACCCCATGTCATCATTATAAATTATCTTGAAATTTAAAGCAATTCTTTATACTATATCCCGCAAGAAATGACATCCCTATCCGACTCGAGGAAAGGACATGACACCGAAACAGAAATACCTCTTTGACCTACGTGGCTACCTGCATTTAGAGAACGTCCTGACCCCTGAAGAACTTAGCAACGCGCAGGCAACAATCGAACGGCTTGTGCAGGCGGCACCAGATGAATTGCCACCCGGAATTAGTAGAGGTGGTGAAGGTTTTTCAAACGGGTTTTCGGCAGACAAATCGCTGGAGGCGTTAACGCTACATCCTGTTACATGGCCCATCATCAAAGAGCTGACGTGGAACAAACCGCGTTTCAATCGCGGATCGCTCGTTGTCAACACGCACGAGCGACAGGAGATGACGCCACTGCATTGTGCGGGTGAAGGTTTTCGGTGGACCCGGCGGTATGGCGTTAGAGACAATCAGATTTTCACAAACGATGTCGTGGCATTCTTCTATTTCACGGATGTCTATCCCGGGGATGGGGGTTTGATCGTTTTGCCGGGTTCCCATAAGCGTGAGTTTGCGCGTCCTGAAAACCTGTTCTTCCCCGAACCCGACAACCCAGATGCTCCGCTCCATCCGGCTCTTGTCAATGTGACACCGAAGGCGGGAGACGTCGTGATTATCACTGAATCATTGACACACGGTGTACTGGTATGGAAACCGACGGATCGCGATCGGAGATTCCTGATTCTGCGGTATAAGACCCAGTTTTTTCAAGACGAGCGTGGTATCCGGGAAGTCTTCCCGCCAGAAGTGATGGAAAGACTCTCTCCCGAAACGAAAGCATTGGCGGCTTACGGACCCGAGTGGGAAATAAAGGATCTGGTGAAACGGGACAGTGTAACGTTGACGTAATCAGGTTAATATGGCGATGGAATTCGTTAGAGCCGAACTCACTGATGTCGAAATACTCGCTGAACTGAATCAGCATCTCATCGAGGACGAGCGGCACCCGAATCCAATGAACATCGCTCAACTCACGCAACGGATGAAAGCGTGGTTGACAACTGATTACATCTGCTATGTGGCGAAGCAGGATGGACACATTGTCGGCTACTGCCTATACAGAGACGATGGTGGACACTACTATATGCGGCAATTGTATGTGGACAGAGCACATCGACGCAAAGGCATTGCTACGCAGTTGCTGGATTGGCTATACGAAAACGTATGGACGGATAAGAAGGTCAGATTGGACGTACTCGCGCATAACGAGGATGCCGTCGCCTTTTACAAGAGGTACGGCTTCAGAATTGGTGTTTTTAGAATGGAAAAATAAGAAGTGTGAGGAAATCAAGAATGAAACACGACGAAGTAAACCGCACCTTTGATTGTGAACCGACGCTCACCGATACACAGGTGCTACAGTACTGTCGGGATGGCTATCTTCAACTCCAAGGCGTCGTCCCCGATGAGATTAACCAGCGGACGTGTGATTATCTCAACGGCGATTTGCCGATAAACCCGTGTTTCATGCCCGAAGGGCTGACACACGCTGATTTAGAGCGAATGCGGGATACGCACGAACCCAGCTCGATTCTGCTTGAGGACTGGTATATTGAGCATGTCCTGCTGAACCGTGAACTCGCTGGCGCATTGCGTTCGTTGCTCGGTAAGAATGTCGGATTGCCGGTGTTAGTCAGCAACCATCGTGTTGAGTGCCCGATGCCCGCACAGGGGTGGCATCACGATGCTGATCACGTTTTTGGACCTGAAACCAATTTTGTGGAGGTGTTTTATTTCCCGCAGGATACACCGCCGGAACTGGGTCCGACAGAGATTCTGCCGGGTTCACATATACGCTCTACAAGTCGAGATATAGCCGAAAAAGGGGTTTCGAGCGAAGGTCCCGCGGGTTCGTTCGTTATCCACTCGCAAAGCATCCTCCATCGTCGCGGTGAATCCACGGCGGAAGGACTGCGCCACATGTTGAAATACAGTTATTGGCGGACGGTCCCACCGACACGGGATTGGAAGGAAGAACCAGAATTTGATCCCCAGACTGCCGAATATGGCGGACACGGCGTGGCGAGATACGTGGCACACATGTTCTACTGGCTCAGCGGCAAAAGTGAGGAATTCCGTCTCATCGGTGGGCAAGCATGGCCCTGGTCAAGCATCAATCAGATCGGACCCTCCTACGGTTTTGGGCACAAAGAAGGCTATCTCCCGAACTGGCGGAAGGACAATCCTGATGATTACGCGGTACCGCTTTCCTAATTTATCTTGCGGATAAGTAACAGCGTCCCACAAGGTTAGCGACCCAATGCATCGAGTTCCACACGATAACGCTTTTCAGTGGTGTCAAGCAACGCTTTGATGACTTTCTCAGTGCTTCCAGACTCCGCAATAAGGGTCTCCATTTGCTCCACTGCGAAAGATGGAACATGGCTAAAACAATTCTGAGAAGACTTGTCGAGATGATTTCCAACGTTCAAACTCAATACTAACAAAAGCGCGCGTTCCAATTTTTCAATGCGCTCGTCCCGCGCCTTAAGTTCTTCCAACACATCCATTTGCATTTATTAGTCTCCAACCCAATTATCCACCTACGAAGGTGGGTAGCAGACGGACCGCGCCGTCCGCTTTAAAGTGCTACTCAAATCGGTTATATAGAAGAGATCGCACTATTTTTCTGAAATAATAAGTATCTGATTCGTTTCAACGTTCTGTAAGGTTTGGACCTGACCACAGAGCCACCGCACTGTTAGCGTATCAACGGATGTCGCCGCACCCAGTCCAAAGTGTAAACGGAGATCGTTCTGACTGAGGTACCCCGAACCACTTTTGACCTCACGCATCTGTGTCAAATCCCCGGAAACAACGGTCACGCGTGCGCCAATCGCATCCCGGTTACAATCGGTCCCAATGAGCTTGACAGTCAACCACTGCGATGCGTTGCCACCGTCGTTCCGTAAAACGGTCGGTGCGTCTTTGAGATTGGAGATAACAACGTCAATATCACCATCGTTATCAATATCGCCGAAAGCAGTGCCTCGACTCACTTTCTGCTGTGCTATCGCAGCGTCAAGATTCTCCGAAAAACGGATACCCTGATCGTTCAGGAAAAGTTGATTCGGTTGGGCATACGTGCCGATGGGATCAATCTCCGCGATATTGTCATCCAAGTGCCCGTTCGCAATAAACAGATCCAGCCACCCATCATTGTTAACATCGACGAAATCGACACCCCATGCCAAATATGGCAGACTCCGCTCACCGACCCCTTTCGCGAAACTCATCTCCGTGAAAAACCCACTCTCTTCATTGTGGTAGAGGCTATTCGTCTGATCCTGAAAATTCGTAATCACGATATCAAGGTAGCCATCGTTGTCAAAATCACCGAGATTCGCGCCCATCCCGCTATAAGCGCGCCCTTCCTTGCTGAGCGCAACGCCTGCGAAAAGCGCGTCCTCCATCATTTCAACACCGTTCCGTTCGTTGCGATAGAGAAAATTCGGCGTAGTATCGTTGGCAACAAAGATATCGACATCTCCATCGTTATCCACATCACCGCAGACAACCCCTAATCCCTTCCCTCTTGCTGTGCCGACCCCTACCTCCTTTGAAACGTCCGTGAAGGTGCCATCCCCGTTATTACGGTAGAACACATCAGCAGCACCGAGGAGTGCTTCCGGTGTGCAATATGTCCGAACTCCCTGTCGGGCGCATTCTGGATTCGTATCTGGATCGAATTGAACATAGTTGACGACATAGAGATCCAGATAACCATCGGCATCAACGTCTACAAAAGCACACCCACTGCTGAACAGATCACCATCAACGCCAGCAGTGCCAGCGACATCCGTGAAAGTGTCGTCTCCATTGTTGCGATAAAGTACATTCGGACCGTAGTTCGTCACATAGAGATCCGTGAAACCGTCGTTGTTGTAATCACCAACACAGCACCCTAACCCGTAGCCCGTATCACCGACAGACGCCTCAGTTGTTATATCGATGAAAGTGCCGTTATCATTGCGGTAGAATCGATTCGTTGGCGGAACCGACGAGGTCATCCCCGGCAAATCACTACCGTTGACGAAATAGAGATCCAAATCCGTATCATTGTCAAAATCGAAGAGCGCCACGCCACTGCCGATCGGTTCAATAAAATACTTCTTGCCACTCTCGCCGTTTACATGCCGAAATTCGATGCCGAGTTCCGCTGTTACATCGGTGAAACGCATATCTTGATTCTGTGAAGAAACGGTTTGTGCAAAAGCGGATTTCAGCACGACGTAGAAGATGAAGAGGAGGACAATAAAACCGATTGTGGGTATCGTCAATTTTTTGTAACGCATAGATTCTGTATATGGTATAATGGTTATCAGCTAACGGTTATCGGTTGTCAGTTAAGAAGTCTTCTTGTAATAACACACCCTTCTGGAGTACCCTAAAAGGTAACAATTTGTTACAAATAGAGAAACTCTTTGACTGATAGCTAACAACTGACTGCTGATAACTATAAAAGGAGAATTTCTAATGGCTAATACTCTACGTTTTGGCGTTGTCGGTTTAGGTATGGGCATGAACCGCTCTGGCATGATCCACGATACAGACGGTGCAGAACTCGTTGCAGTAGCAGATCTCGTCGAAGAGCGACGCAACACGGCTGAAGAACGTTTCGGCTGCGAAAGCCACGATGATGCGCTTGAGATGCTCGACCGTGACGATATCGACGTGGCAATGATAATGACACCGAGCGGTCTCCACGGGAAATTTGGAGAGGAAGCCGCACGTCGCGGTAAACACGTCATCACCACAAAACCGATGGACGTCAGCGTTGAAAATTGCAACTCCCTCATCAAAACCTGCGAAGACAACGATGTCAAGCTACTTGTCGACTTTGGCGAACGCTACGGCACACATAATCGCCAGATTCAGCACGTTCTCGCAACCGGTGGTCTCGGCAGACCCCTGCTCTGTGAACTCCGCATGAAGTGGAAACGTCCGGATAGCTACTACGTCGGTTGGCACGGTACTTGGAAACTCGACGGTGGTGGTTCTATTATGAACCAAGGCGTGCATTACATCGACCTGATGCTGTGGTTCATGGGTCCCGTCAAACGCGTTATCGGTGCACACTTCGACGTCTACGATCACGAAAATTGTGAAACCGAGGATATGACCTCGGCGATTTTGGAATTTGAAAACGGTGCGCTCGGACACGTCCTGACGACGACAACCTTCCCCGGCAGCAGCGTCTCAATGATCCACGTCCACGGCGAAAAAGGCATCGTCGGTCTTGGACCGGAGATGTGGGAATTCGTCGATGATGATGAACCGGAAATTGAACTGCCGCCGTATCCGAATAACGTCATCGAGGACGCGCTTCAAGTCATCAACGATGGCGGTTCACCGGCAGTTGACGGCTATGAAGGCAGACGCTCCGTTGCACTTAACATGGCTATCTACAAATGCGCACGGACCGGCAAAGCGGTCGATTTATCATAGACACCTTTCCAAGGCGGGTCTCGGTGCCCGCCTATTTTCCAGCTATCCTCTTTTCATAAAAGTATAAAGTTGGGTTTCGCTATGTTCCTGATGTCATCAGATGGTGTCTGGCATTGAGAGTGTTTAGGGTGTCGCCACTCCCTTTCTCTATTTCGCTCTACCCAACCTACGGCACCACATACGAAATTGACGCTCATAGTGCGGTTAGAAACCGCACCTACCTTTTTGTAGAATTACCCCATTTGCAATTCGGGCAAAAATTCGGTATAATATTTACTTGGAAAACAGATGCCTCACAAAACGGCGAGGTTAGAAACCTCGCCAGCGAGTGTGTATGGAATGAGTTGGAATCTTTCCAACAAAGTGAATAAAAAACTCATGAGAACCGCAAAACTGATTACGATGGGCTGCAAGGTCAACCAATACGATACGCAATCCATGCGCGAGACACTCCGCCGCAATGGATACACTGTTGTTAACGAAGGCGCACCTCAACAGCAGACTGATCTCTATCTCATCAACACATGCACCGTAACAAACGCCGCCGACCAGAAAGCACGGCAAGCCATTCGTCGAGCAATCCGACAGCATCCGAACGCGAAAGTGCTCGTCACAGGTTGCTATGCGGAAAGCGACCGTGAGGCGATTGAAGAGATACCCGGCGTGACGTTCGTTTTCGGCAACCGAGAAAAGGCGGATTTTCAGCAGTATCTCGATGTATTGCACACGGAAGCATCATCTCTGACAGAGGAAACATCTCACACGCCGAACCCACTCCTCGCTATAGAACCCGTCCAACACGATGCCATCCGCGAACACGCACGCTTTAGCAAAGGTGTCAGTGATGCCGGTAAACGCACGCGTGCGCTTATCAAAGTGCAAGACGGATGCAGTGCTTTCTGTACCTACTGCATCATTCCCTACGTGCGGGGTAGGATGACCAGTCGTCCACTCGATGCCATCGCTGACGAAGCACATCGCATCGCTGACAGTGGGATCAAAGAGGTTGTCATCACCGGCGTGCATCTTGGTGCTTACGGCGTGGACACCGGAAGAGAAAAAGATATTGCCGACATTTTAGAGCATATCCACGACATCGACGGCATCGAACGCATCCGCTTCAGCTCAATCGAACCGATGTATTTTCCAGATAGCCTTGGTGAACGGATGGCCGCACTTCCGAAATGCATGCCGCACTTCCATCTCCCTCTCCAAGCCGGTTCAGATGCGGTGCTGCGACAGATGCGTCGACGTTACACCACGGCAGAATTCGCACATCTCGTTGAGAATTTACGACGGGTATTCGGCGATGATGTCGGGATTACGACCGATATTATGGTCGGGTTCCCCGGTGAAACGGATGTCCATTTTAAGGAATCCTGTCAATTTGTCGAGGACATCGGATTCAGTCAATTGCATGTGTTCCGCTACTCACCCCGAAAAGGCACACCTGCGGCGACCTATCCAGATCAGGTATCCCCACACGTCTCTGCCGCACGCAGTCAAACGATGATTGCCCTTGGTGAACGCCTGAATACCGCATTTCGACAACGGATGCTTGGAAAGCAGAAAGAGGTGCTCATCGAAGCGAGCAGAGAAGGGAAAAACAACCACCTCGCAGGCTTTACCGACAACTATCTCCGTGTCCTTGTGGATGCGCCAGAGCGTGCGATCAACCAGATTCAGCGCGTTACGCTCGGTGCGTTAGAAGGAGATTGCATCGCTGCCGCTGTAAGGGTGAGGTAACCTCTCCCCTACGACTCCTCCGCCTTCGCCTTCAAATCATAGAGAATATTCACTGCATCCAAGGGGGTTACTTGCGTGAGTTCCAACCGTCGGATCTCTTCGACGAGTGGATGCGTTTTCGGTGTAAAGAGCGCCATCTGTAGGGAATCGTTCTGCAACGTTTTTCGGGAGACGCGGCGACGCGGTTTCGGTAGTGTCGGATGTGATTTCGGAGGTTGTCCCGTCGCTCCATCGGCTTCAACACTGAGATTGTGCTGTTCAAGTACCTCAAGTATCTGCTGGGCGCGTGTGATTACAACTTGCGGTAGTCCTGCGAGCCGTGCGACGTGGATACCGTAACTTTGGTCTGCGCCACCGGGGACAACTTTTCGGAGAAAAGTCACCTTTTGTCCATCTTCATGAACGGCGACATTGTAGTTCTTGGCGCGCTTATACTTGCTGGCAAGTTCCACCAACTCGTGATAGTGCGTCGCGAAGAGTGTTTTCGCACCCATCCGTTTCTCATCTAAGAGATACTCCGAAACCGCCCAAGCGATGCTGAGTCCATCAAACGTGCTGGTGCCGCGTCCGACTTCGTCAAAGATGACGAGGCTGTTGCGGGTGGCATTGTTAAGAATATTCGCCGTCTCGTTCATCTCAACGAGGAAAGTACTCTGCCCCATCACGAGGTTATCCGATGCCCCGACCCGTGTGAAAATCCGGTCCACCAAGCCAATCTTCGCCGCGGAGGCAGGCACGAAACACCCGATCTGTGCCATCAGAACGATGAGTGCCGTCTGCCGCAAATACGTGCTCTTGCCGCTCATGTTCGGTCCCGTGATGATATGCAGTTGCTCATCGTCGCAGTTGAGTAGCGTATCGTTGGGAACAAACCCCTCTTGCGTGAATAACTGCTCGACAACCGGGTGCCTGCCATCACGGATAACGATCTCGTCCACCGCCGCGACGGTAGGTTTTACATAGTTGTACTTCGATGCGATATACGCAAAATTGGCAAGGACATCAATCATCGCGAGTGCCGCGGCGATTTTCTGGATAACCTCCGCATATTTTGAGACCTCCTCGCGAATCTGACAGAAGAGTTCATACTCCAAGGTCTGTATCCGATCCTCAGCGTTGAGGACCTTCGCCTCCTGCTCCTTGAGTTCAGGTGTGATGAACCGCTCGGAGTTCCGAAGCGTCTGTTTACGGATATAATGCTCTGGCACCATGTGCAGATTCGGTTTCGTCACGTCAATGTAGTAGCCGAAGACTTGGTTAAATCCGATCTTCAAGGATTGGATACCGCTGCGTTTACGTTCCTCTTCTTGCATAGCGGCTATCCAGTCCTTTCCTTGTCCTACAATCTGGCGAAGTTCATCAAGTTCCTCACTATAACCGTCATTGATGATGCCGCCCTCACGGATTGTCGCGGGTGGGTTCGGATGGATGCCGTGTTCAATAGACGCGATTAAGTCTGGAAGCGGATCCAAGGTGTCATTGAGGGATACCAACAAAGCACTCCTACAGTTTTGGAGCTGCGCCTTAACGTCGGGAATCAGGTGAAGGGAATTCTTGAGCGAATGCAGGTCGCGTCCGTTCACAGAACCGAGACTGATACGTGAAATGAGTCGTTCGATATCGTACATCTGTCCGAGTGCGTCTCGCAACTCTTCCTGCAAACTAATCTGGGTTTTGAGCTCATCGACCGCGCCGAGGCGTCCCTCAATCTCTTTCTCATCAAGCAGCGGCTGTAAGAGGCACTGACGTATTCTTCTACCTCCCATCGCCGTCACCGTCTCATCAAGGACTTCAAGGAGCGTGCCTTTCGTGGATCCGTCGCGAATGGAGGCTGTCAGTTCGAGGTTGCGTTGTGTATCGGCATCCAGCACCATGTAATCCGAGAGTGTATAGGTGTGAAGGGAGACGATGTGTTCGACTTCCTGTTTCTGCGTCTCGTTTAGGTAATAGATGAGTGCACCGGCGGCAGCGATCGCAGTCGGCAGGTGTTCACACCCGAATCCGTCGAGCGAAATTGTTTGAAAATGTTCGAGAAGTTCTGTCCGAGCGGTATCCGCTTCAAACCGCCAATCGGGCAGGAAGTTGAGTGTCACCTTGAGTTCGGCTTTGAGCCGATCAAACATCTCCTCGTCCTCGAAAGTGTCGGCAAAGAGGCACTCTTTTGGGGAAAAACGGTGGATTTCCGCCCAGAGACGTGAAGGATCTGTGAGCTCGGTTACCAGAAATTCGCCGGTAGAAAGGTCTGCAACAGCGACACCGTAAGTGTCTTTGTTGAGATAAATCGAGACGATGTAGTTGTTCACCTTATGCTCAAGCACTTTCGGGTCGGTTACGGTGCCGGGTGTAACGATTCTGACGACATCGCGTTTGACGAGTCGATTCTCATCTCGTGCAAGTTTTGCGTCCTCGGTCTGCTCCAAAATGGCGACTTTATGTCCGGCTTTGACGAGTTTGTAGAGATAGGAGTCGAGTGCATGATGCGGGATACCCGCCATCGGTGGTGGCGGGGATGTTTGGTTTTTATGGCTCCTCGCTGTCAAGGCGATCTCAAGCAGGCGGGCAATGAGTTCAGCGTCTTCAAAGAAGGCTTCATAGAAATCGCCGACTCGACACAGGAGTATGGCATCTTCGTGCTGTTTTTTTACGTGTTTATAAAGCTCCATTAATGACAGATCGGACTGTTTTGAACGCGCCATATCGTTTTCCTTAGGTATAATTTGTGTGGCTGTTTTTTGGACGAAGGGTTAATTTTTAGTATCATAGCACAGTTTGGGTTTTATGTCAAATGTATTTTAGCAGTTAGCAATCAACAGTCAGCGGTCAGCAGTGGAAAAGTGATTGTATACTATAGAGGTGGTGTGTTATAGCAGCGTCAAGAGGCATGCGGCGCGTTTCAGAGTATTCAGAGTAAATCTTAAATGTAATAGGTTCTGGAAAAGGCTGTAAACCTGTGCCATGACTGGGGTTTGGAGGGCTTGCCCCTAATGTCACTCGGAAGGTTACTCTGAAAATTTCGTGATCGGGATAGGAACATTGAACGGTCCGTCATATCCACTGCGAGAAGGTGCTTTTGGAACGGATTCACCGTCGGCTCGGTAACATTCTTTCATCAGTTCCCACGCTGTTTTTAATTCACGTAACGCCTCGGCAGGTGTCGCTCCGAAAGCTGAGACGTTAGGAAGTTCCACGAGGTGCGCGAGATAATCACCATTCTCATCAAGAAATAAATTGACCATGAAACCATCAAAATCGTCGTGATTATTCTTCTTCATCTGTCCTCTCCTGATGATACTGTTTGAGAAACTGGCGAACCTGGTATCCCTTTGCCATTGAGCGATGAGGTTGAACGATAAGGCGGTAGCCATCAGGCAAGTACCAAGCTCGGTAACTTCCGCGCTGCCGGCGTTGGGTCCATCAAGGATTATTAGCCGTCAAGGGTTTTTAGATGGCAGGGTAGCCGGTTAGGAAAGAGGGTGCGGTTGGAAACCGCACCTACCGGTTCTGGTAAAATTTCAGATTGGCGTTTCCGATAGATTCAGAGGCACACTACTGCATCGGTGAGAAAGGGGCAGGTAGCAGCAGTTTGCTCTCCTGTGTGATGGGTCTGACGGAGCCTTTGGGGGGCCAGACGCCCTTCTCCCGCGTTTCTGCTCGGATCTGTTGGCGTTCCTCAAAACTCTTATACGCCCAGAGATGTATGAAATTGTTGACACCCCCGTATTCCGAGTACCAGCAGCCTGCCAATGCGGAATACTTCACGCGTTCGGGAATCGCGGCACCCCACGCTTCTAAAACCTGGGGCATGCCCTCAGGGGGATAAGTATACAAACGCATTTCATATATCGGTCCGAGGTCTTTTTCACCTAAGGGTTCCATAAAGGGGGCTGGCAGAAAAATCTCGGATACCATGGACACGATGAGATCGCTGGTGTCGGGGGGCCATACCGGGTTCGGTTCCGCTTCCGCGGCGCGCCGGATCTCCGCCCGCTGTTCAAGACTCTCGTAGGGCCAAACAGCGACCATCTGATTCAAGGGTCCCACTTCGGTGTACCAGTGTCCACCGAGTTTCGATAGCTGCTGGCGTCCCGGTAACTTTTCCTCGAAGCGTTTCCAGTATTCGTTCAGTTGTCCGAGTTTCAGATTGTAGGTTCTTATCTCGTAGATCACGCTGTCCTCCCGCGTTCTTCGTTCTGATTCTTTGGAACTGTCTCGTTAAATGTAGACGATACCACTTTCTACACACTGCCCAGTAGGGCTACAATCGCGATTTAGGCAATGAGAATAATATCTTAAAGCGTGTCCGATGTCAAGTGCTTTTTGTGTGGATGTCCCAAAGGGTAGGAATACGGACCTGAGGGGTTTTGGGTTGGAGATACAAGGGTGCGTGGCGAGGCATTACGACCTCACCAACAAACAGGTTTTACTCTACAATCCCGATGCAACGCTCCATTCACTCCAATCACTAAAGTTCAAACGGTGATTCCGTAACTGACGCATAACACCTTTGCTGAATGAGAAATTCCATGGTCGCGGTTTACCTGAACCTAAACGCTCCATTCTTACGCCTCGATAATATTGGGACATATCCGGCAATCGTGCATCTTCCCATGCGAGTTTTCGCGATAAATTAAAGATGAACGATCCGATCGGCGTAAAATGTGAACTTCGATTTTCATGTGCAGACCGAGCCATCATATAAGCCGTTTGTAACGTAAAACCGCTTTGTAAAACAGAACATGTTTGTGTCTTACACTGTGAAGCAAGTGCCAACGGTGTTAGCACCTTGACCGCTTTCCATGTGCCCAGATTCGCGACGCAAAGCAGATCAAGACATTCACGGGGATGTAGGACGTATGCGCCATCAGATGCAGACAATATTTTTTCAATGTCAGATTCAGGCTTCGTGCTTTCACCCTTCCAAGAATAGGAATGCGCTAACACGCCATAGATAATAGGTGCGTGCAATTCTCTATAAGGTGTCCCTATCCGATCTGGATACAAACCTTTGATTTCTGTACAAGCCTTCACCGCCCCCATAATATGCTCTATCAACAGCGTGGTCTTACAATCAAACGCCGCAGCGACACAGTCTGCCGAATACAAATTTTTGTCCATCAACTTTTCGGAGGATGCCCGCTTGAGAACCAAGACCTCAACTTCTCGGCTAATACGTCCGTCTCGACTGATGATTTTCCCCTTCGTAACAACTTCATAGATAGAGGGAAGCAACCCACGCAACAATTTCGCCCAACTCTGTCCTCCCCCATTTGTGGTGTCTGTACGGTTCACAATCGGTCGTTCTTGAATGTCCCCGCCCTGCCGCCGTGCGGCATCGGACAAGTGGTCAGTTCTTTTTTCAGGCATTACGACTCTCCTTGTCCATTTGTATCGGCGTTTGTTGCGGCTGCGAGTTTGCGTGCCACAAGAGTATAAAGGTTAACGCCCGCTTCCGTCGCAGCGACAGTCAGGGTATGATATAACTTTGCATCAACTGGAACATTGAAGGATCCTTCATACGCTTCCTGTGGAGGTGCCTTCGGAATAGGCTCTCTGTCCATGCGATTATGCTGTTTTATTAATTCCCAAGTTGCTTCCAATTCAATCATCGCCTTAGATGGAGTCGTTCCAAAAGCCCAAACATTCGGGAGCTCCACGAAATGCGCGAGATAATAGTTATCCTCACCATAAAATATTTTCACAGTGAACCCGTCAAAGACCCCTTTATTCATTCATTATCTCCTTAGCAAGGGAATATAAGGTTTTTGCGAACCAAAAGTCCTATAAAGATCTGAACGCTTAGAACACAACGCGCCGACCACCGACAAAACTCTGTAAGAACGAAAAGTATTAAACACATCCCTTCAGAAAGAAATCAGAGATAGAATGCACCGTTCGCTAATGTAAAGTTTAAAAGTGGGAGTTGAATCTCAGAATCCGGCGGAGACTTCGCTAAACAAAAAACAGGATAAAATTTCAATAAAGCATATCGAATACAACTATTTATAATGCACAATTTGATAATGACAATGACCAGATGTGACTATACGATCAGATAACAATGGTAGGTTAGCAAATTTCGTGCCAATGCTATCCATAAAGGGACATATTTTCCTCAAGATCGAGGAGAGTTTTTTCGGTAGTGCGTTTCAAACATAGACGTAGACTGGGTTTAGTAAGCCAACATAAGCGTCCATTTTCTTCGTCCCGCCAAAGAAACATAGACTGCTTTCAAAGCGCCGGTTCTCGTAACTACGCAGAAATCGCATAGAAACACGCAAAAATTGCATAGAAACACACAAAAATTGACATATTAAAAATCGTGCGGAAAGGTATTTTTTTCGGCGTAGGATCGCTGGATTTCCTTCGTTCATCCAATCCCGTAAGGCAGGTATTTATATGACTAAGGCGTGAGAAAGTGAAAAGATACAGGCGTGGTTAAACAATTTTGAATATTAAATATGCAAATTATCCATTGGTAACGGGCGGGGAAACCCCGCCCCTACGGAGTGTGCATACTATTTTGCAGATTGCATCTATCTCTCGCCTTGCTGGCGAATTGCAACTAATTCTTCCAGAATCCGCCTATGAAGACGATGCAACTCAAGGCCTATCCCGATACCGATAGCAGCCAACACGCCGCCCGCCAGAATAAGCTTCGTTTTTAAGGACACGTGTCGCTCCTCTGTGATGTGGGGTAAAAGTTTTTTATGAGAAGTTTTCGATGATCGATGCGCCAAACTCAGAGGTACGGACCTTTGTCGCGCCTTCCATGAGACGCTCCAGATCATAGGTCACCCGTTTCTGGAGGATGGTCTTCTCGAGTCCCGCAATAATCAGGTCGGCGGCTTCTTGCCAACCGATATGCTCCAGTAGCATCACTGCGGAGAGGATAAGTGAACCCGGATTGACGACATCCTGATCGGTATATTTCGGCGCGGTGCCGTGTGTCGCTTCAAAAAGAGCGACTTCATCACTGAGGTTACCACCGGGTGCCATTCCGATACCACCGACCTGTGCTGCTGCGGCATCCGAGAGATAGTCCCCGTTCAAATTCGGGGTGACAATCACGTCGTATTCGTCGGTTCGCGTCAGAATCTGCTGTAACATGCTGTCGGCGATTCGGTCATTGACGATAATTTTGCCTTTTGGACACTCACCGTTGTAATCGTCATAGAGTTCGTCTTCCGTAATCGTCTGATCGGCGAATTCCTCTTTAGCGAGTTCATACCCCCACGCACAGAACGCACCTTCGGTAAACTTCATGATGTTGCCTTTGTGAACAAAGGTGACGCTACGTCTACCGTGATCAATTGCGTACTGGATCGCCATCCGTGCCAAGCGTTTCGTGCCGAAAATGCTGATCGGTTTCACACCGATACCGGAATCTTCGCGAATGTCTACGCCCATCTCGGTGCGGAGGAGTTCGATAACCTTTTTCACCTCTGGCGTGCCTTGTTCCCATTCAATACCGGCATAAACATCTTCAGTGTTTTCACGGAAGATAACGACATTCATTTTTTCGGGATGTGTTACAGGAGCAGGGACCCCTTGGAAGTAGCGGACGGGACGGACACATGCGTAGAGTTCAAGCACCTGACGGAGTGTTACATTTAAACTCCGGAATCCACCACCGACAGGTGTTGTGAGGGGTCCCTTCAGGGCAACACGAAAGTATTCAATTGCGTCAAAGGTATCCTGGGGGAGCCATTCGTTGTATTCCGCCATGGCGTTTTCGCCAGCGTAGACATCAAACCAAACGATCTGGTTTTCACCATTGTATGCTGTTTGAACAGCGGCATTAACAACATGGCGTGCAACTTTCATGATGTCCCGCCCGATGCCATCGCCTTCAATGACAGGGATGATCGGTTTATTCGGCACAGCGAGCTGTCCATTGACGAACCCAATTCTTTCACCTTCTGTCGGGACTGTTAATTGCTCAAATTCAATCACTGGTATTCCTCTCTAAATAGCTTTCGGTTTTCAGTCTTCAGTTATCAGTTAAAACAGGACGTACGCAAATTGTGTAAAAAGGCGATATATTCCAGAAAAAAAGGCGTTATTTCCGTAATTTAACCCCCTAAAGAATCAGAATCGGAATCAACGGTATGAATGCCTTATGGCATTCCCCGGGTATGAGGTCTCCCGTGTGGGCTTCCCCGCCCCTTATCAGGGGGACTTTAAGAGGAAATGCGTAAGTCCTATTAAAGAGATCTTGATATGGCGAATTTTCTCTTTAAACGAAAACCGACAACTCCTAAAAGGCATTTGCACCTGCCATCCGATTGTGTAAATCGACCACTTCGTTTGCAATGGTCATATCGTCAGTCGGTGCCGGAATGACATCTGGGTGGGGTGGGATAACGGGTCGGATAATCTTCAGTTGGAGCTGCTCACGGGCATCCATCATCCAACCAAAGCCACGGAAGATATAGGTCAACAGCGTTCTGTCACTCTCATAAATGTCCAATCCTTCTTGGACCGCCCATCCACCGAAGTCAGTATTCGGTGTCAAACGGAGAGGTGGTTCATCCTCACGTCCGGGACGGACAAAGCCTTCAACGAAAGCGAGTTGATAAATGCGCTGTGTAATACCCAACCGTTTTTTCTGCCGATCATTGAGTTGAATGTCGCCATTGTCGACAGCTTCTAAGAAAGGATTGAAATAGATGGCAGGTCTGGGATCTTGTTGGATTTCATCGGAGCGTCCAGCAGCAGCGATTTCTGGGTGTCCGAAGGTCGGCAGTGCGGACAGCATGCGTTGACGGATTGCGTCTTCACGGGCTTCGGTATCGAGCGGTTCAATTTGATTAATGAACGCTGTCATATCGTGAATTGCCCCGAAGTGCCGGTCGCCATCTAACGTCATCTGTGATGCGACAAAAAAGTCAGAGACCGCGCCGGCGTGCAAAGTGGCAAGGTAGCGTGCGACGACGTTGGAACCCGCAGACCCGTGGTGTGCCTGTATGATCCCCATGCGTTCTAAGATATTCGCTTCGACGGTGCTGGCTTCTCGTCCTAAAAGGAGACTATAGCAGGTTTGGAAAGCGGTTTTTCCATTTTTCTCATGTTCAGTGATGAGATCGGATGCACGCATTGCGAGGACTTGCGGATGCAGAGCATTGTTTTCTCGGAGCTGATGGCGCATGTACACAGAAACCGTCCCGACTGCGACATTCTCCATGTGCGTCCCGATCAGTTCAAGGAGGAGTGCCCCGGGGTGCCTTGTGCCACTAATCCCTTTCTGATTCGGATGACTGAGTTTACGGAGCGTTGAGAAATGTTGAATTGCCGCTTCGGGCCCCGTCTCTGGGAAGGCTTTAACGAATTCTGCGACCTGATTGACGAGCCGATGTTTACCGGTGAGGCTTTCTCTGCGAGTCGTGATAAAGTTATAAAATTTCTTATCTATTAATTCTGCCAGTAGTGCCTCTTCGTCAAGTCCAGCGGCATCCGTTTCAGGTTTTCTACCGAAGAGTCCGGCGAAGATGACCCCCTCGGGACTGATCTGACCTGCAACGATCTCACCTTCAGAGACAATACCCCGAATAGCAAAACTGCGAATATTCAATGTTATTTGGGTGCCAGCACAATCAACGGCAACTTTGTGCAACACCGGATTCGCGAAAACGGTTGTCGATTGTGGCATTGAGCTGAAACTGGTAAGCACGGCTGTGATTTTGTCTTCACCCAACTCTGCCGCTCGGTTTAAGGAATCCGTTACTGGGGCATATGTTGAGGCTTCTGGCACACCAGACAGAATTTTTCGGGCCGCGGCTGCCTGCTTCGCCCCCAAAATCTTGTTCAAAATGAGTTCTCCTTCGTTTTTCTATAGACATATCACCCCTATGGGGTGAAAAAATCGCCTGAAACCCCTTTTTTGAAATGTTCTAAACTTCATTAATAGCAATTTGGGTTATCTTAATATATTTTATCAGAATTCCGATTAAAAGTCAAGGAAAAGTCGAGATAAAATTGAAAAGCATACAGGATTAAACCCACACGTTTATCCTGATTCTATTTAAAATTTGACTTGCAGAAACGCGGATTTTGTAGTATCATTATTAAGGAACGTATTTGATTAAGGGGACGCTGCGCGGACCGAGACTATAGCACCCTTGCAAACAGAAATGGGCAAACAGACCTCGGTGGTGCGCCGCACGGTGCCCCGCATTCTACTTTTTCACAGATAAGGAGTTTAAGTACATGAGCAATGAAGCATTAGGAATGGTTGAAACACGCGGACTCGTTGGCGCGGTTGAAGCTGCCGACACCATGGTGAAAGCCGCAAACGTCAAATTGGTCGGAAAAGAACAGGTCGGTGGCGGTTTCGTCACTGTTTTGGTCCGCGGCGATGTCGGTGCGGTGCAAGCCGCGACAGATGCTGGTGCAGAAGCGGCGAAAGCAGTCGGCGAATTAGTATCAGTGCACGTCATCCCTCGCCCACACTCAGATGTGGAATCCATTCTCGGCGGGAATTCTTCAGCCAAGAGTAGCAGCAAATAAAACGGAAACCTTGTAGGGTGAGGGATGGCTTTTGTACCTTAGCCCTACACCGCTTTAGCAGAGAACACGTCGCATTGCCATAGGGTCTATATTTATTGTCTGGATCCGTTCGTGGTTTCAGCACGTGTTTCCGTAGCGCGCCCTGCGCAATGAGGTATTGGAGGGCTGAATGGCACAAATTGACGAAAAACAGATTGAAGAAATTGTCTCCCAAGTCTTAAGAACACTACAACAAGACGGAACAGTCGCGAGCCAGCCTGCTACGTCCGTAGGGGTGAGTTCATCCTCGCGGGCAGGCGTTTTTGGGACAGCAACAGAGGCTATCACAGCGGCAAAAACGGCACAGGCAGCATTTGTCAAACTTGGGTTTGCCAAAAGACGCGAGATCATCGAAGCGATCAAAGAGGTATCGCTTGCGAACGCGACACGTCTCGCCGACTTGGCAGTACAAGACACAAATATGGGGAATGCGGCACATAAGGTGATGAAAAACGAGGGTGCCGTAACACTTTCACCTGGTGTGGAAGATCTTCTCTCCGAGGCTGTATCCGGTGATGGTGGAACCCTTCTTATCGAATATGTCCCTTACGGCGTTATTAACTCAATTACCCCTACCACGAATCCAACATCAACGGTGATTAACCACGCGATTATCATGCTCTCAGCAGGGAATTCCGTTGTATTCAGTCCGCACCCAAATGCACGCGACTGTACCGAAGAAACGATGCACGTCATCAACGAGGCGATCGTCAAGGCAGGGGGTCCCGCCAACCTACTCACCTCGGTTGAAAATGCCAGTCTGCGAACGGCGAAGGAGATCATGGAGCATCCTGACATCGCCATGCTCGTTGCGACGGGTGGCGCGTCCGTCGTCAGGACTGCGCTTTCAAGCGGTAAAAAGACAGTGGCCGCTGGACCCGGGAATCCACCCGCGATCGTTGACGAAACAGCGGATGTTCAGCAGGCAGCGAAACATGTCATCGCAGGCACGAGTTTTGATAACAATCTGCTCTGTATCGGCGAAAAAGCACTTTTTGTTATCGATTCTGTAGCAGACGAAACGGTTCGGGCGTTAACACGGAATGGCGGTCATCTGCTCGGTGCGAATCAGCTTCAGGCATTAGAAGCAGTTGTCACGGAAAAAGAGGAATCAAATAAGGAATACATCGGTAAAGATGCGCTGACGATTTTAAACGCCGCTGGTATCACAGCCCCTGCCCAGACAGTCGCGATCGTTGTTGAAGTTCCAGCGGATCATGGGTTCGTTATTAACGAATATCTGATGCCGATTCTACCCGTCGTCCGTTGCCGCGATTTCGATGAGGCGTTGGCAGGTGCGGTCAGAGCAGAAGGCGGACGTGGACACACCGCAGTGCTCCACACAAACAATACCAAACGCATCACGCAGTTCACAAAGGCAATGGACTGTAGCGTAACAGTCATTAACGCGCCCTCTTACGCGTCCTGCGGATTAGAAGGCGAAGGCTACCTCGCGATGACCATCGCGGGACCGACAGGCGAAGGATTCACGCGTCCACGCACCTTTACACGTCAGAGACGATTAACGATCGCAGGCGGTTTATCAGCGCACACACAATGACGCAAATAGATGTATTTGCGACCGGTCCAGGTTGTTAAAATTTTTTAGAAGTAATATGTGGGCAGGAGAATCCAAGACCTGCCCCTACTGGATAAGTGTTATGCGAACAGAGATTGACGCGCTGAGAGCGTTAATACGTTATCATGAGCATCAATACTATATCGAAAACCTTCCGGAAATTTCTGATGCGGATTTCGACGCGCTCATGAAGGAGCTTGTGGAACTCGAAGCAGCGACTGAAGCACCTATCCCGCCAGATTCGCCGACGCAACGGGTCGGTGGCGGTGCCGTATTAGGCACCCGCTTACAACACCGTACCCCAATGCTGAGCCTGAATAACAGTTACGACGAAAATGAGCTCCGTGAATTCGCCGAACGTATCGACAGGTTGTTAGAAGGCGCGCCCGTCGAATACGTCACAGAACTCAAAATCGATGGATTAGGGGTTTCACTCATCTACGAAGACGGTGTCTTCACACAAGGTCTCACGCGCGGAGACGGTGAGTACGGCGAAGATGTAACCGACAATTTACGCACCATCCGTCCCGTGCCACTGCGGCTCGTTGAAACGGAAACAGCCGCGCCACCGGTGTTAGAAGTCCGTGGTGAAGTTTTCCTTCCGAAAGATTGTCTCGACGCAATTAACGTCCAACGGGAAACAGAAGGTGAAACGCCATTTGCGAACCCTCGGAACGCCGCTGCTGGATCACTGCGACTGTTGGATGCTTCCATAACCGCATCCCGCCCGTTAGATATTTTCCTGTATACCCTCAATTACGCTGAGGGAACCGAATTCACGACCCATACAGAGTCCCTCGAAAACATGAAAACTTGGGGATTCAAGTGTAATCCACACGCCATCCCCCATAAATCGATTGAAGATGTTCAAAACTACTACGAACGCTGGATAGAAAAACGCCATGAACTCCCGTACGAGACCGATGGGATCGTCGTAAAGGTCAACAATTTTTCCCAACAGCGCGAACTTGGGACGACCTCCAAATACCCACGTTGGGCAGTTGCCTACAAGTTCAACGCACAGCAAGCCATTACAACTATTGAAGACATAGATGTTCAGGTTGGACGCACAGGTGTCTTAACACCGGTTGCAATTCTGAAACCTGTAACCCTCGCCGGAGCGACAATCACAAACGCCACCTTGCACAATGCGCAAGAGATCCAAACGAAAGACATCCGTATCGGCGATCGGATTGTGCTTGAACGCGCGGGGGACGTGATCCCTAAAGTTGTTGAGGTGCTAATAGCCGACCGAAGTGGCGATTTAGATCCCTTTGAATTCCCAGAGCGTTGCCCGGCGTGCGATACCCCCGTTCAACGTACAGAGAGAGAAGTTGCGGTTCGGTGTGTGAATGTGGCGTGTGTCGCACAACTGAAACGCCGAATTGCACATTTTGCTTCACGGAACGCCCTCCAGATTGAAGGTCTCGGTCCCGCCAAAATTGACCAACTGGTGGATAATGCACTGGTCCGCGACGTTGCCGATCTTTATGCGCTGGAAGTAGAGCCGCTCAGCAAACTGGAGCGGATGGGCATCCCGTCCGCCCGCAACCTTGTCCACCAAATTGAACAGAGCAAGGAAGTACCGGCAGAAAAACTGCTTTTCGGACTCGGTATTTTTCATGTCGGCGAGGCTGTCGCGGAACTGCTCATTGAACAGTTTCTATCCTTAGACGCCCTCGGTAGAGCAACACAGGATGAAATTGAATCGGTAAGCGGCATCGGTCCGCAAATAGCGGAAAGCGTTTTCAATTTCTTCTCACACAATCAGCCGTTGCTTGACAAACTACGTGCGGCCGGTTTACACTGTTTCACGGTAGCGGCAGAATCCAACCGTCCGGACGCAGGCATCGCTACAGACAGTTTTTTCAGCGGAAAAACGTTCGTTGTCACGGGAAGTCTTGAGGGTATGACGCGTAGCGAAGCATCGAATGAGATTAAGAGTCGGGGTGGTAGGGTTACCTCAAGTGTAACGCGTAAGACGGATTACCTCGTCGCAGGGGAAGGTGCTGGCAGCAAATACACCAAAGCCGAAGAACTGGATATCCCCATCCTGACAGCAGCAGATTTCTTCGAGAAACTTCAGCAACGCACCGAGTAGCATTCCACAGAAATGCTGAAGAAACACCCAAGCAAACACTCGCTTCTACATCGGGAATCGGAGTTCCCTCCTACAAGGATGACGATCAGCAATCAGCAGCCAGCAGTCAGGAAGAACGTGCGATGAATCGCACGACTACGAACTAGACTCAGGAAGATCGCGAGTAAAATCGATCCTACAGCGAAGAGTCGGGAATCGGAGTTCCCTCCTACAGAAGAACCAAATGACCTTGATCTGCGGTGTTGGATTCTAAGATCTTCATTCAGATGACTGGAAATAGGCACACGATGCCTGCAAACGACACTCTTGACAGTTCGGTGTCCTCTTGTGGCAGATTCTCGCACCGTGTCCAACAATTAGAGCATGGTATTCGTTGAATAGATCGACATCGTGGGGAAGGTTGTCCATAAACAGCGCGCGGAGCTTGTCATAGTTATATCTCCCTGTAACCCATCCCAGCCGTGAGAAGAGTCTATAGGTATATGAATCAACAACAAAACTCGGTTTGCCAGCGGCGTAGAGGATAATGGTATCCGCTGTCTCAGGACCGACGCCGTAGATGGAGAGCAGTTCTTCACGCAATTCAGGGACATCTTGCGTAAACATCATAGGCATGGGACGTTCTTCAATATGATCTACAAAGGCACGCACCTTCTGCGCCTTCATACGGAAGTAGCGTGAGGGTCGGATAAGGCGTTCCAAGGCGGGTTGACTGATAGATGCGATCTCCTCAGGTGTAAAAGCACCAGCGTCTTTGAGATTGTCCATCGCTTTTTCGACGTTGCGCCACGAAGTCGCTTGTGTTAGGATAGCACCGAGTGCCACCTCAAACGGTGTGTCTGCGGGCCACCATTTACGGTTCCCGTGTTGTGCGAGCAGTTGATTATAGAGTGTATAAAGTTTTTCGGTAATATTTCCTTCACATAGAATTTGCATACGTAGAAAGTCCTTGTAAGAAAAAGGAAAAAACTATGGATTTAAGTTTCAGTACGAGTGCAGGCAACGGCGGTTGGAGCCTTGCCGAATGCGCCGCGTGGGCAAAAACCAACGGGTTCGATGCGATCCGCCCGAACGCCACTGGCGTTTTTGAATCGAGTGCCATTATACAATCCGGCGGCGAAGGGGTCAAGGAAATTTTGGATGCCCACGGCATCTATCTCGCTGCTTTAACGGCGCATTGTAACCTGCTTGAGGATGACCCTGAAACACGGGAGAAGGCGTGCGATGCACTGATGCAAGCCATCGAGGCGACACACATTCTCGGTGCCCCCGTGGTGGTAACCTATGCTGGTAGTCCCGTGAGTTGGCACTTCTATGGACAGTTCTCTTCAGAACCGGGCAATCCGGGCGACAGGTCGGTTGAACTCGTCGGACGGTTCAAAGAGATGTGGACGCCTGTCGTCCGCTTCGCCGAAGAGCAAGGCGTGCAGCTTGCGCTTGATTGCGCCGTACGCATGGGCAACATCGCCTGTAATCCTGAAATGTGGGAACGGATTCTCGACGCGATTCCGTCGGATTCACTGGGACTCTCTTGCGACCCGTCTCACTGGCTCTGGATGGGTATCCTACCCGCTGAAGATGCAATCCGCATGTTCAACGGTAAGTGGTATTATGCCGATGTGAAGGATTGCGAAATCAGTCCTCAGATGAAGTTCCGACAGGGTATCATCGGGAACTGGTGGTGGCAATATCGGGTGCCGGGACGCGGGCAATTGAATTGGGGAACGATCACCGGTGCGCTACAGGAATCGGGTTATGACTATGTTTTGTGTGTTGAAAACGAGGATCGCGGTGCCCCTGGTTTAGACGGTTTCGCACTCGGTGGAAGGTATCTGCGGCAATTTCTTTAGTGGTAGTTTGAATCAGGATTTACAGGATTCAAAGATTTTCGGGATTTATAGTGGATATCGGATAAGCCCTACAGTTTTGTAGCATAAACTGTGAGTTTGTGCATCTCTGGTCGGCACTAAGGATGAACCTTGGAATTGTTTGAAGGTGTCCCATCAATTCTAAAATCTACTATAAATGACCCTGATACTAATTTTTCTATTCCTTGCAATTGATTGTGATTTGTGCTATTTTTTAATTATTCTTTGCGGTTAAATCAAGTGAGTTTGGAACCTTGATGCCCCTTTGTGTAATCCGCCCTCCATTTCATTACGGGCTATGTGCTTTGATGATTGGGAAGAAAGACAATTCATCACTGGGGACAATCGCAACGCATCAAGTCTACACGTGTATCCTATTCTGCACAAAATGACGGATAAAAAAATGGTAAAGCAATTACAACCGAAATCACACAGAATCGCGATTCTTGCTGAGGGTTCGTTCGGCATCCTCGAATCAAAAACCGCTACGGTCTTGGTCCGCTATCTCCCTGAGAACGTCGTCGCAGTTATCGACAGTGAAAATGCCGGACGAGACACCAGCGAAATTATCGAGATTGGTGAGGGTATTCCTGTTGTCCGAAATCTCACTGAGGCGATGCAATTCGAGCCAACAATGCTCGCTATCGGCATTGCGCCACCCGGTGGCGAGTTACCGCATGCTTGGCGCGCAATCCTCCACGAAGCGATACACAATCGATTACACGTTATGAGTGGCTTGCACCAATTCCTGAGTGAGGATGCAGAGCTCGCGGAACTCGCCGCGGCACACGATGTGCTGTTATGGGATGCCCGGAAACCGCCCGCCAATCTACCCGTCGCGACGTGCAAAGCCGATGCTGTGGATGCCACAGTCATCCTCACCGTGGGTTCAGATTGCCGCGTCGGTAAAATGCTATCCGGTATAGAGGTCACGCGTACGGCACGCGAACGTGGCTTGGATGCCGAATTCTGTCCAACGGGACAAAATGGGATTATGGTATGGGGCTGGGGTATTGCGATCGACGCGGTTGTCTCTGATTTCACAGCCGGTGCCGCGGAGCAGATTGTGCTTGAAGGCGCTGAAAACCACTCGCTTCTTATCGTTGAAGGACAGGGCTCGCTCGTCCATCCGGGATATTCCGGCGTGACGTTAAGCCTACTCCACGGTAGTCTACCAGATGCGATGATATTCTGCCATCAACCCTCGCGGGATACGGTTGCTCGGTACACAGTGCCGTTGCCATCGGTGCCTGAGATGATAGCACAATATGAAGCGATGGCGGCACCGATCAAACCTGCCAAAGTGATCGGATTGGCGTTAAATTGTTTCGACTTGTCCGAGGCAGCGGCGCGTGAGGCGGTCATGGCAGCAGAGGCAGAGACGGGATTACCTGCAACGGATGTCGTTCGGTTCGGTGCCGATAAATTGGTGGATGCTGTCCAAAGATTTCACAGAGAAAGATGAAACGACTCTAACGCCGTAAAACTAAAGGAGCGCGAAACCTATGACTGACGAAGAAAAATTTCGATTCGATTTGAGCGGATTCCTTGTTCGTCCTGCAATCCTTGAACGCGACGAAGTGGAAGCGATTGTTGAACAGATTGAACGGATACATCACGAACCAGCGTCTTTACCACCAGAACACCGCGCCGTTCCCGGTGGTCCAGCGAGTGTCCTGATTGACCATCCGAAAGTGCTCGATGTCTTGCACGAAATCATCGGACCCGATGTTCGGTTAGAGAACTGTTCCTCTGTCTGGCGTGAAAAAGGACAGGAACACGGCGGGCTCCACGGTGGTGGACCGCAACAAGGCGATCCGATCTTCGGGTACCGCTGCAATAATGGACGGATTCACGCAGGCATGGTGCGCGTCGTCTTTGAACTCACAGATGTTACCAAAAATGACGGTGCAACACACTTCATAGCGGGCAGTCATAAGTCTAACTTCCCGATGCATGCAGCTCACATGTCATTAGAGGAAGGGAAACGGAGTCCGTTCCTGATGTCGTATGACTGTCCAGCAGGCAGTGCGATCTTTTTTACTGAGAACCTGTGCCATGCGGGTCCTGTGTGGCAACGAGAGGCACCGCGCGTCGCAGTGCTAAACGCCTATGCCCATCTCGCGACCCACTGGCATCGGTTGAAGACTCCTCCTGAAGTAATCTCCGCGCTACCGCGGGACAAGCAGGCATATTTCCGTGAACCGTGGGTCGCTGATTTCCGCACAAGCCCGGCAACGATTAATACGATCGAACGGTTTTTGAACAACGACGAACCGCCTGTCAATACCGATACCAAGCCATGAATTAACCCTCTAAAGAATCAACGGTATGAATGCCGTATGGCATTCCCCGCCCCTGATAAGGGGGACTTTAAGGGGAAATGCATAAGTCCTATGTATTTTAAGTTACGGCACTACTGGTACAGTAATCTCACCAGCGATGATGCCTGCTTTTAGTGCCTCAACTTTTTCGAGGAGTTCCTCAGAAAGCAGATCCTGGTTGCCCGCACTCAGCATATAACCGACATTGTCCTCAGCGAGACCGAGAGAGCGTACACCCGTCATTAAATTACCGGCGACGAACTCTTGGATAATGTTAGATACAGCGTCATCGATCCCGACGCGCAGCCCCGTCAGAACGACACCAGGCGCGACATCTGTAATATCAATGTAGTTCCATATCACATATCTGCCTTCTGCGAGTTTCGCGGCTTCAACAGCACCGAACCCCGACTGGTCTGCCATAGAATAGATGACATCAACACCGAGACCATATTGGGTTAGAGCGATGGTTTCGCCGACCTCAGGTTGATAGAACCCTTGTTCGTTATCAGCAACATACCCTTTGATAATCTCTGCGTCTGGATTCACGGCTTTGATCCCAGCAACATAACCCGCTTCAAATTCGTGTATTAATGGAACGTCAGCACCACCAAGGTAGCCAACTTTCCCAGTCTCCGTTTTGAGTCCAGCGATAGCTCCAATCAGGAACGTGCCTTCGTTCACTCTGTGCGTGACAGACACTACATTGGGCAGATCCACTGCGGCATCAAAAATGACAAATATAACGTCTGGAAACTCTGGTGCCACGCGTGAGACGGGATCCCCCATCTGATAACCCGATGTGATGACCAAATCTGATGCTTGAGCGGCTTCCTGTAGACGCATGTCCCACGTCTCGGCGTTGCTCTCCATTTCAGTTATATCAACACCGAATTCCGTTTTTGCTTTCTGGGCACCGTTGTAAAGGACATCGCAGTAGGAGGAATCACCAAGGCAGTCACCAGGATACACAACGCTCACCTGAATGGCCGTCTCTGGTTGATCTGGAGGACGCATGTCCTGAATCTTCTCACAGCCACAGGTAGAAATTAAAAAGATTGCAATTCCTAAAAAGATTGCGTTTTTCGACGCGTTCAAATATTTCATTCCATTCCTTTCAAAGCAGTTGACACATTATGTGCCGTTATATTTCGAAGTTAGGACCCACACAATTCCTTTGGGAACTTTTCCCAGTAGGCTTGCTTACTGCGTAAGTCTTGCTAAAGCATTACTACACGCTTTATATCGTTATACGCAAAATATTAACGGCACGCACGGAGTGCCGTTACACATACATACGATTGTCGCTAATAAACTGATAGCAGAACACAAACGCTTTTCCTACGCAAATACCGCTATTTACACGGGGCGTTAAGCCGACCTTCTCTCTTTAAGAAGTTGATGCCGAAGTAGCATGAGTTGGGATGCCTTTAACGTTTCTAAGGCGTATGTTCTGCCTTGCAAATCACTAAATTCAACTTCAAACACGCCGGTCTCGTACGTCTCAACAATTGTTCCGACCTGTCCACGGTATAGATTAAGCGAAGGCATATCTTCTATTAGCACAACAGTATCAAGTAATTTCATTATGTTCTCTTTTGCTGAAAAATAACGTAAAAAATCGAAAATTAAATAGTCCCTCTATACTGAAAATACCTTGCTTTTCCGCTCCGAATCAGGTATAATAATCATGGGTTTATTCGCAGCGGAACCACTGCATTCGGCATAAATATTATATCACACTGACTGTAAAAAAACACAAAAATTTCGGATAGAATGGACGGAGGGAAACCCGATGAACATTCTTCATGAACTCAATGAAAAACAGAGAGAAGCCGTAACACACAAAAAGGGTCCACTCCTCGTTATCGCAGGTCCCGGTACGGGGAAAACAAGAGTTATCACACACCGCATCGCGTATCTGATTCGCGAACACGGCATTAATGCAGCGAACATCCTTGCGATTACCTTTACCAACAAAGCCGCGCAAGAGATGCAGGAACGCGTCAACAGCGAGATCGGCGAACCTCACGGTTCCAACATTAAGGTGAGCACCTTCCATGCCTTTTGCGTTAACGTGCTCCGGAAGCACGCCTTGCGGATCGGATTAAGCGAAAATTTCACTATCTTCGATCAGGAACTCCAAGACGAGATCTTAACAGAGAGCGTTCGTGCGTTGAATCTCAACACCGATGATTATCCACCCTGGTTGCTGCGCAACATCCTGAGTGATGCTAAATGTAAATCACAGAATTCCGTTGACGCAGTGGATGACAGGGACATCTATGATCCAGAAACCGCTGAAAATATCCGAAGTGTTCTGCGAACTTACCAAGACAGACTCACGGCATACGATGCGCTCGACTTCGATGATCTCCTTGTGAAAACTGTTGAACTGTTTGAACAAGTAGAAGATGTCCAGCAAGACTATCACAAAGCAATCGCTCATATTCTCGTTGACGAATTCCACGATGTGAACAGCGTGCAGTATCGCCTCCTTCAACTGCTCTGTGCACCACCGGAACACAACCTCATGGTAGTTGCTGATGAAGATCAGTCGATTTATAGTTGGCGCGGCTCGAATCCTGCTTATATTGATGCCTTCAAAGCAGATTACAATCCGAGAGAACTCGCATTAGACGACCACTATCGGTGTAGCGAGAAGATTTTGCGTGCCGCTGAGGAGGTCATCTCCAGAAACACGGAACGGCAGAAACAGCATACGCTCAGAACTCATAAAGACGCCGGACGCGACATTTTCCACTATACCTTTGACACACCTATAGCGGAAGCACACAACATCATTAAGGTCATCCAGAACTTGGTAACGAAACGCAACTATTCCTACCGCGATATTGCCATTTTCTATCGGACCCACAGACTCGCGGACGTTCTAGAAGAACAGTTGTTACGGGAACATATCCAATTCCAGCGAATTCAACCGACGAACTCCTTTGCGGAAGGGAATAGCAAGGGTATCCTTGCGTATCTCCGTTTCATCCAGTGGCAACTCCCGCAAGATCTGGAACAGGCAATCAATTTTCCTGAAACTTGCATCGACGACCTCACATGGGTGCGCCTGAAGTGGCTCGCACAACGTGAAGACATCGCATTTGTGGAACTTTTGAAAAATGTCGAGGCATATCCACAGGATGTCGGTCCCTTAACACGCCGAAATGTGCGTCACTTCTGGACACAACTTGAGAATTTATCGACGGAAATTGAAGGCGAGCGGGTCGATAAAATTATTCCGAAACTCTTCGATACTTTGGAACGCTCTCGGACGCCGTATCGTGCTGAAGAACTCGAAGTCATCGAAAAACAACCTGAGATGCCGAATTTGGTAACTGCACAAGATGTCCTCTACAGTGCGCTGAATCTTGGTGAGCCGGTCCAGATTACCGCCAGCCATGGAATAGACGAGTACTGTGCGGCGCACATTATCTATCAGGCGCTTGAAACCTATCTCAATCACACTGCAGAACTCCAATTACTGCCGCCGGAGGGAAACAATCCGAAGCCGAACGCAAACGGGGTACATCTGCTTATTGGCGATTTTGAGCACATCGGAGAAAGTGCGCGGGATTCACGGACACTCCTCATCGGTACAGCAGATACAGTCAGTTCGGATGTAATTCGTTTGGAAGCAGAAGGGATCCATAGCATCGCAGCACTTAAACTCTGCCAACGGCTTGTGAATCGTTTTGAAACCCCAAACATGGCAGATATGGTCGTCTACGACTTGGAAACCACAGGGCTTAATCCGAAAACGGCAGAAATCGTTGAGATCGCGGCGCACCGTCTCAGCCCAATGGGAGATGAAGTTGATCGGTATTATCGCTTAGTCAGACCACCGGGGGGACACATCCCGGAGTCAGCCAGACGCATCCACGGAATTGATACAGAAACGGTCAAGACTTCACCGGGCATCGAAATGGTGTTGCCTGAATTCCTTGGGTTTATTCAAGATCGGATTCTGATTGGACACAACGTAGCGGCGTATGACAATCCTATCCTTGCCCGGGACCTCAGAACGTATTTGAAAAGGGATTTATCGGCACCCCATTACGATACGCTCGCCACGGCGCGCAGGCTTTTCCCACGACAACGTTGTAGCATGAGTGCGCTTGCCGAAAAATTTGACATTGAACACGGTCGTTTACACAGTGCCTTGGAGGACGTCAGAGTGAATCGCGAGATATTTAAAGAACTTATCAGAATCGACGCTCACAAACGCGAGGCGAAATCGCTTCATGAATTGCTACCGTTTGTTGGACTCGGCATTCTTGCAAAAACCGAAGGGGTTGCCCCTTCAGAGGAAGCCTTAACTGAGACCGATACGTTCTTGAATGTCGCGAAACGTTTCGTTCAGATACACAACGTCGGACCCCTGGAGAATTTACCACTTGACCCCACGGAAGCGGCACAGGCGAGAGCGTACATGGAAACGTTACAGCATGACCCCATCCGTGAGTTTCCAGAAGATGCTGATTGGCGACAACGCCGCATTCAGTTCATGAACGCCGTTCTCCACTTCGAGTTGATCAGCGATGAGCATCGGCTGATCGACTTTCTGGATTATCAGAAACTCCTCACCAATATTGATGAACTCGACGATAAGACGGAGCAGTTGACGTTAATGACCTTGCATGCGGCGAAAGGCACAGAATTTCCGGTCGTTATTATCATCGGTATGGAGGAAGGGAGTTTTCCGATGTGGCGGCAGGACACCACGGAAGCAGAATTGGAAGAGGAGCGTCGCCTGTTCTATGTGGGTATGACGCGAGCACAAGCGCAACTTTATCTGAGTTCCGTTACCTATCGTTTTGGGGATCGGGATCGGGCATCGTCGATGTTCGTGAGAGAGATTCCATCTAACTCCGTGATGAAATGGAGTCCACGGGATAGGATGTAGGCGGGTGTCAATTTGAAACTTAGGCATCAGACTTTTCCGGTTTCTTTACGCGGACGATTGGTAAGTCTATGTAGTTTTTTTCCCGTCTTTCATCTCCTTTTCTTGTTTTTTCGTCATAAATTCCATATAGGTCTCTAAGTCTCCGAACAGAGCTGCAATCCGTTCTTTTGCTTCAAGGATGTCTTTTGCGGGATCGTCACATATGAGTTTCCTCCAATATTGCTTCTGGTGTATCAATGCGAGCGGATTTTATTCCAATCCCATAGCAGAATCGTGCCGTCAGCACTCCAACTGGCGAGGGTTTTGCGATCGGGTGAAAACGCTAACACATTGATTGTCTCGGTATGCCCTGTGAGCGTTGCCAGATGGGCAGCCGTGACAACATCCCACAGCTGTAAATTGCCATCAATGTTCCCACTTACCAACGTTTGTCCGTCTGGTGAGAATGCCAACGCCCGTATCCGGGCCTTCTCCTCTCGGAAAGTTGCTAACCTACGATCGCGCTTCACATTCCACACCGTGAGGTCATCCCATCCACCACTCGCAAGTAGAGCACCGTCCGGCGAAAAGGCGATCGCCTCTACATTGAAATGACCCGAAACGAAGGTGGACTCCAGCTTGCCATCCCTCACATTCCATAGCCGAATTGTGTTACGCAACCCCACAGTGGCGAGGATTGTGCCATCTGGCGAAAACGTTCCTATCTTGGAAATTTCTCCATTAATTTTAAGGGTTGCTCGTAACGCGTCGCGTTTTATATCCCACGACCAAATTTCGTGGCGGATCCCAGCCCCGACGAGTACAGTGCCGTCCGATGAAAACACCAAAGTTCTGGGAGCCGTCGCGCTTATACGACGAATTAACGAAGGTTGTCCAGTTCCGACATCCCACAAACGGATTGTATCATCCGCGTGTCCACTGACAAGCACCTGACCCTCCGGCGAAAACGCCAAGGCTGTCGGTGTCCAAACACTCTCATAGCGAATCGGTACCACTTTCCGCGTCCCAATATCCCACAAATAGATGGTATCGTCGGCACTCCCACTGGCAAGCGTCCAACCATCTGGTGAAAACGCTAATACAGTTCCAACCCGCTTATGTGCAACAGCGGGAAACCGTTGATCACCATTTGTCGTATCCCAAGACCGGATTGTGCCGCTTCGACTCACAGTCGTAAGCGTTTTTCCATCCGGCGAGAATGCCAGTGCATTCACCCACCCTGGATGCTCTGTTGGAAATAGCCCCTTGGGAGTTATAGGTATGCCAGTGTCATAGGAGGAACCCACATCCAACCACTCCACTGCATCTGTATCTCCGCCTATGGCGAGTTTGGTGCCATCCGGCGAGAATGCGAGCGCGTCAACCGACCAGTTATGCGAGTGATGTTCATAGTGCACTTCACGAGTATCTATCTTCCACACATAAAGCGTCGGCCATTCGGACCCACCACTGGCAATCGTTTTACCATCCGGTGAAAATGCTAATTCAGTGACAATTTCTTCATGCTCACGGAAGCCCCCTTGCCATTCACTCGTTTCTGGATTCCATAAACGCACTGTCTTATCAGAACTCCCACTGGCGAGCGTCTTACCATCCGGCGAAAACGCAACCACGTTGACAACACCCGTGTGTCCACTGAGACGACTCCGAAGCTTGCCGGTTCCTGTATTCCATAAACCAATTGTCTCATCAAGACTGCCACTGGCGAGCGTCTTACCATCGGGTGAGAACACCACGGAAGAAATCTCTTGCGTATGCTCGGCAGAAAAATGTCTAATTTCACCTGTATCCATACGCCGTAACCAAATCGCTCCGGTATTACTGCCCCCCGCAAGCGTTTTACCATCTGGTGAGAACGCGATCGCAGAAACATCGAACGGCGTTGCAGGTGCTAAAGCGGTTTCCTTACCCGTGGCGGCATCATAAAGCCAAACACCCATACGACTCGCAATTGCGATTTGCGTGCCATCTGGTGTGAATGCTACGTCGCTTATTTCACCTTTATTGATACCGAATCTAACTTTGGCACCGAAAGGTAATTGCGGCTGGGCATCAACACTTAGATACGCTACAATGAGCATCAATAGGCAGATGTGTGTGATGAAATGCGTCCGGTCCCTCATATTTCCCCTCTGATTTGCGTCCCCAATATTTGATTGGAAATTAGGCGTTGCATTTACATGATAACGCAAAATGTCTTCAAGTGCAAAATTTTCAGCGAAGCGTCGGGAATCGGAGTTCCCTCCTACAGCTGAGTTAATTGGTTTGACATCGGAAAAAGATTCCTTGCTAAAAAAGGGTTAGACATGGCATACTATGGTGGAAGTTATAAATGAGTAGACCCCAACATTCTGACGCGGGCGAGGTGACCTCGCCCCTACAGTGTGAAGTTCCCTGACTCGTGAATGCTCCTGTCTCATTAATTCTGGAGTCCACTATAAGAACATTTTTGATTCAAAAAATGCGTATCGATTGTCAGAGCCACATATTTCCAAACGCCTATACCGAAATCCTCGCCCAGAACCCGCACCCGCCGCAAGTCATTCGACGTGGGAACGAGGCTGTCGTCACGTATGGCGATGTCCAAACATTCCGCCTTCAAGACGAAGCCTATGATCCAAAACGAAAACTCAAGGATATGGATGAAGCGGGGGTCGATATGGCACTGCTCAGCACGAATATACCGCCCCCCTGTATGCTTGCTCCTGAATTAGGAAACAAGGGCGCGCAAGCAATTAACGATGCCATCGCTGAACTTGTGGACGCACATCCACGTCGATTTTCAGGATTGGCATGCCTGCCGTGGCAAAATCCAGATGAAGCCATCATAGAAATGGATCGAGTGAAAGGACTCGGTTTTCGCGGGATCATGCTCTATTCCCATATCGGCGGAAAACCTGTTGATGCCCCACAATTTGAACCCGTCTATGCGCACGCCGAAACACTGCGGATGCCGATCGTGATGCACCCGACTGTCCCGACGTGGGGAGAGGCAATCAAAGATCACTGGATGATCGGTATGATGGGGTTACAGGTGGATAACAGTTTCGCGCTGTTGCGACTGATTCTGAGCGGGATTCTCGAACGGCACCCACACCTCCACATCGTAATGCCGCACGTCGGAGGTATTTTACCTTATATGAGTGGTAGGATTGATCATCAGACCGAGGTGTTAGGGAGAGCCAGAGAAAACATCACGCAACCGCCGAGCGCGTATTTGCGACGTATCTATCTGGACACCGTCTCGCCATCGGTGCAATCAATACAGTACGCCTACGAGTATTCTGGCGCAGACTGCTTGCTGTTCGGGACAGACCATCCGTGGGTGGATATGCCTCGATTTGTCCGTTTAATCGAGGAGATGCCGATCCGTGAAACGGATAAAGCACGAATCTTTAGTGAAAATGCCATAAAATTGTTCGATTTATAGTAAAATGCGAAAGAAAAGAGGGTTTACGACATGCCACACGAAATGACGAATGCCGAACAGTTTTTCTTTGAAAACAATGGCTATCTTGTCTTGGAAAATTTTCTTGATTCTTCGCACGTTGCAACGCTCAGGAGTGCCCTCGCTGAAGTTATTGAAAAGCGGCGGGAATGTGAGGAGAGAGGGATCACCGAAACCGGAATGACCCATATCCACGGCGAGAAAAGCACCCGTATTTTCTATATCCTTGGGGACCACCCGGCGTTTTTGGAACTCCTGGATTGGCAACCGATTTTGCCATACGTCACGGGGTTGCTCAACAAGATGCCGCACCATCACGCTTCGGATGCCATTGTCGAGCACGCTTCGGATCTCAAGGAACGCTCAATGGGTTGGCACATCGACGGACACGATGAAGGCTATCGTAATCTACGTCCGATCCCATTTTTGCAACTCAAAATCGGTTATTATCTGACGGATATGACAGCAGGTGGACAGGGAAATCTATGGCTCATACCGGGTAGCCACACAGCAATGTATGATCCGAACCACGAAGACCTACGGCATCCTTATGAATACCCTGGTGCTTTGGAGGTGTGCGCCCCACCGGGAAGTGCGATTCTCTTCCATAACGCCGTCTGGCATTCTGCCGGCATATTCACAAAACCTGAGGGTTCTCGCGAAATGCTCTATTACGCTTATGAACATCCGTGGATGATCGCCTCGCAGGAACATTGGGGGTATCCCAAAGATTTCTATGACAAGCAACTCTCACCGGAACAGCGGAAATTCTTCCACGGATTTGTCTTCGATCCACCGGAACAGCGATGGGGATAGGTACAAGGGCAGCCACAAGGGCAGTCATAAGGCACAAGGGCGGCCACAAGGGTGGTTTCCCCTACAACATAATGCAAGGAGGACGCAATTATGCGTTTAACTGAATCTCAAGTTTCCTTCTTTCACGACAACGGATATCTACTGCTTGAAGACGCACTTGATGAAAACGATCTGGGTCCTGTCATTGATGAATATAAGGGAATTATCGCCGAACGCGCCGAAAAATTGCATGCCGAAGGGAAGATTACAGATACACACGCTGATAAATCTTTTACGGAGCGGTTACTCCATCTCTCGAAAGAGGCGCAAGAGATAACGGCGAATTTGGACATTATGCAGGCACGCGGCGAAGCGACGTTCAACTTCCTCAAGAACCCGAAAATTCTGGACATCGCGGAGTCTTTCGTCGGCTCCGAAATTATCTGCAATCCGATCCAACATATCCGCGCGGTTCTGCCGAAACAGAGTTCACAGCGGGAACCGACACCTTGGCATCAGGACGCAGGCGTGTGCTGGCCCGACACCGATCCCTACTTCATGCTAACTGTTTGGGTTCCGATTGTCGATGCGACCCCGGAAAACGGGTGCCTACAAGTGCTACCGGGTAGCCATAAGCTGGGACTCTTCACGCACGATTGGAGCTCGGCTGGATTGGCAGTTCCGCCGGAACATCAACCCGATAACCTCACACCGAAACCGTTGCCGATCCGAGCAGGTGGCGTTATTCTGTTCCACAACTACACGCTCCACAGCGCGAAACCGAATGAATCGCAGGGCATCCGATGGAGCTTCGATCTCCGCTATCACGATGTCTATCAACCGACAGGGAGACCCTACTTTCCAGCGTTCCTTATGCGGAGTCGTCTGCGACCAGAAGCCGGTAACACGCAATATGAAACGTGGTGTAAACGGTGGGAATTTGCGTTAGAGAATTCTAAGGGTGCGCAAGCCTACCGGTGGCCCCGGTAGAAAGTAGCAGGCACACTCCGTTGTGCCGAAACAAGTAAGGAGGGAAATGTGCTTGAGATCTCAGACCTGCCGACGGTCAACGCGACGTTGAATACGATCAGCGGTGTTTTATTGACAATCGGATATGTACAAATCCGACAACGGAAAATTACGGCACACAAAAACTGCATGCTCGCCGCATTTGGTGTGTCCGTGCTGTTTCTGGTCTGCTATGTTATCTACCACTACCATGCCGGATCGAAACCGTTCACGAAACAGGGATGGATCCGTCCTGTCTATTTCACCATCTTGATCTCGCACATTATTTTGGCGTTCGTCATAGTGCCGTTGGCGTTACGGACGCTCTATTTGGCGTGGCGTGAGCGGTTCGAGAAACATCGTCGCATCGCAAAGATTACCTTCCCGATTTGGTTATACGTCTCGGTAACAGGCGTGATTATTTATCTGATGCTGTATCAGTTATAGGATCGCAGCAATCCATCTCCTTGAGATAAAAAAATCCCCTGCCAAAAGGGATTAAGTGTTTTGGGCAGGCACAAGACCTGCCCTTACAAGTATTCACTTATTTTCGGGTTTCACTCCAAACGACCCTTGGGGTTGGAACATTTGAAACGAGCTTAATTCTACGAATCAAAAGGACGGAACCCGCGCAACATCAAACCTCGATCACTGTTAGATTTCTTGGCTTCCTCAGCGGCGGCGGCACGTTTTTCTGCCTCTGCACGGTTCGTCGTGGTTGTCCCGCCGATGATCACGAAATCATCTGTTCGGCGGTAGCGATTGATGAAAATTGGACGCGGTTTGTCTGACATATTCTGTTTGGAACCGTGTACTGTCTTGACGTTGAAAAAGATCGAATCACCGGCTTTGCCACAAACAGGGAGTGCGCTCTCCCAGGGCCACTCATCCTCCGCCAGACCGAGGTGCGAGAACGTATCAATATGCTTGAGTTGCCCGAGTCGATGTGAACCCGGCACGACGTGTAACGCCCCATTTACCAAGTCCGTGTCCACAACGTAACTCAGAATGCCGACGGGTCCCTGATAACGGTGTTCAAAATACGCAGAATCTTGATGTAGATGCTTCGGGTGTCCGCCAACCGGCTCTTTATAGAGGCACTGCCCGTTACCAAAGATCTCCACATTCGGTCCCAAGATCGCTTCCACGATATCGACTGTCGTTTCATCGAGAGCGGATTGGAAAAACGCCGCGCTCGTCTGATAACCCACCGACAATACCATGATCTGTTTGTCGCGTTTGTAGCCGTCCGGTGCTGGAAGGAACAGCGTGCCGTTCGGTGTACGCCATCCTTCGACGATCTGTTCTGCCTTATCAAGTAGCGATATAGACTCCGCCGCGGCAGCCTCAATGTCTCGATGGATCGCTTTGATATAGGGTGCCATCAGACCACGCACAACAAGACATCCGTGTTCCTCAAAGATGTCTGCCGCCTTCTGGGTATCTAATGCATCCACGGACACCTCAATATCTTCAACTGTTACCTTCGGTTCTTGGCTCACGAAATACACTCCTTGTTTAATAAACACTCTATTCGTTGGGGTTTCGCTCGCGCCTACTCTCTTTCACCCCATGACGGTTTTCTACCGGTCAGCTCTTCGAGGTATTTTGCCGTTCGGTTTATCTCCGCCTTGAGTTTCCGATCCGATTTCTGTTTCGCAGAATCTTCAGCCGAGTATGTCACGCGGTAAGTATCTTTCTCGGTCTGCAATAGGATAAATTCACCTGGGATATTCCTGTTGATATACTGAAGCATGTCGTACAACAACCAATAAACATCGACGGACGAATATCGGAGTGGGTTGCGAGTAGGCTTTTCGCTAACGCGGTCTAACGTCTGTTTTACAAAGTCTATGACTTCCGAAAGCGTGTAGGCTTTATCCTCTGTTATCTGAATATTACTCATCTTTTTTTATCCTGCTATCTTAACGGTGGGCATTCTCGCCGGTTGTGCATCAAAAGTGCCAATAGTGTCAGCGGCGTTTCGGATCTGAATGAGCTGCGATGCGATGCTGACCGCGATTTCCGGGACCGTTTTCGAGTTAATATCCAGCCCGATGGGTGCGTACACCCGCTGAAGTCTCTCCCCGGAAATCCCCGCCTCCAGCAAATCGTCAAATATCAGTTTAATCTTACGCCGACTGCCGATTAATCCGATGTAACCGGCATCCGATTCAACAACACTGTGAAGTGCCGATTCATCGTGTTGATGTCCACGGGTGACAATCACGACATACGTCAATGGGGTGATCGGATAGTTTCGGAGTTCCGTTTCGATATCGCCGATGATAATGTCGTCCGCCTCCGGCAATCGCTCAGCAGAGGCAAAGTCGGCGCGGTCATCAACAATAACAATGTCGAAATCCAACCAGTTCCCAAGATGACAGAGCGCCTGACCGACATGCCCCGCCCCTGCGATAAGCAACGTCGGTCTCGGTTGTAGTGGCTCTAAGAAGACCAAGGTATCCGTTTCGTTTTCCCGAAACACGCCAGCACTGTTCCGCTGAAGCACCGTCGCAGTCTCATTTTCCACTGCCGTCTCCAAAGCCGGATCGCCTAATGTGCCGATATGCTCACCTGTGTTCGCAAAGATCATCTTCATGCCGACATCAACGCCCTGCTTCTCACTCGCGACCACCGTTGCACAGACGAGTGGGATTTTTTTTGCGTTTAACGCTTGAAGTCTCTCAAACATCTCAGCTTCGGCGGACGTCTTCGGCAAATCGATAAAGATTTTCATATTCCCGCCGCAGATAAGCCCATCGTCCCAACCGTAATCGCTATCCAATTGGAACTCAAGCAGCCGCGGCACACCGTCTTGCATGAGTCCGATCGCCTGCCGCCGTGCTTCGGCTTCAACACAACCGCCACCGAGCGTCCCAATGTTCCGCAAATCTGGGAGAATCAAAAGCTTCGAGCCGGGCTTTTGTGGGGTTGAGCCTTTCGTCTCCACAACTGTGCAGTAGGCACCGACTTGGGAGGACTCAATTAGTTCTGGAATTTTTTGGTATATTTCTCTCATTTTTTATTAGCAGTTAGCGATCAGCAGTCAACAGTCAGAGGACTCACCGAGAGCGCAAGAGTTTGGAACCAGAAAATTTATGGAGATTGATCCTCGGCACTCTGTCCGACCAATTTCCTAAACTGCTGGCGTTGTTGCTCTGTCAACTCAAGTGGCACAATAGAAGCGACGCCATCGTATCCGATCTGTGTGGGAACATTCAGGTAAACCGATGTTGTCCCTGCTGCAACACGCGTGCCGACACTCATCACCCGTTTCTTATCAAGAGCAATCGCCGAAACGACCTGTAAAATATGACTCACCACTGTCCATTCGCCGCTAATGGTATACGGACAACGCTGTGCAACCACTTCACAGAGGCTCTCAATATCGGTTTCGGATATCAGTTGTGCGAGCGGGATACCGTTCACTCGGCAGTATTGTGGAAGCGGGTACGTCTCTTGATCGCTCCCGATTGCCAGCGCCGTCACGTCTTTCACAGAAACATTAATATGTTTCGCGATTTCAGAGGCTAAGTGTGCCGTAGCCGCCCCATTTCCGAGCCCAATAATCTGTCCCCCATCCAGCATCCGATGTATCCACGCGGAGATGTAATTCGTCGGGGAGATTGCCACCAGAATTTTGGCATCCGAGGCATACTGTTGGATTCCGGTTACAAACCTACGTGCGAGGGCGATACCTGTTGTCTTCGAGGCTTGAGGCGACCGAAAAATAGATTGGCCCACTGGTGGTAATAGCACAACTACGCCCGCACCTGCTAACCCCTCTAATGAATCGAAAGCGGAGATCGCGGTGTCGCTTGCACTTAAAGCGTTTGCTTCTACAAGATCCCGGAGGTTTGCTGGCGTGCCCTCTTTTGGATGAACGAATCTATTCTTGTTCGACGCAGCATCCGACACAAAGGCAACTTCACGCGCCGTCTCCGATTGACATAAGCCCCAGGCAGTTGAGACGGCTAACTGACTGTTGCCCAATAAAGCTATTTTCATTTTTTATAGTTATCAGTTATCATAACAGGCTTTCAACGATTGCCTGAAATTGTTCCTCAATATACTGACGGTGGTTGTCCATTTCTGAACCCGCTGATAGTTTTGTAGATACCAGTTCATCGTAACGCTCAACGTACTCGAGCAAGGTATCAACCTCTTTTTCATAGCAGATCGCCGATGAAAGCACCTTCTCCTTTAACAAGAGCGGAAGTTCAGATTCCGTAATCTGTGTCAACTCCCATCGCCACACCTTTTCGGAGATATAGGTGACAAACTGATTGAGCAGATCCCCCTTAAAATCGTCGCCTTGGAGTGCTTTAACTTCCTGGATGAGCCCTAACACATGATTGAAAAGTTCATCGGGAAATTGCTGTCGCAACTTCATAAGCAACCTGCCAGTCGTCGATATGGGGAGCTGATTTTGTAGGAGAAACACCCGCAAATTTGGATAATCTTCAACGCTCTTACTATCACCGAGCCATGTCTCGTCTATTGCGGGTAAATCACTTACATCGAAACTGAGCACCTGCTGTTTCCGAATCTCTTCAAGGTTAATAGCACGCGGATCAATACCGGCTGTCGCTAAAGTCGTGATAACTTCTTCTGGGCGGTAAGGTCTGAGGAAAGCCATGAGTTCCTGAACCTTCTGCTGTTCCGCCTCAATTGCCTCAGCGTTCATGGCACCGTTATTTCGTGGCTGCCCCCGTTTGCGTTTCTTCCCTTTTTGAGGGGTATTCGCGAGCCGACCTGCCCGTTTTGCCAAAGTGTCATGATACCCCAGCAATTCCTCGTAAAGCACTGCGAGCAGCGTATCTCCATGGATAGCAAGCATTGTCGCTGTAGTGATACTTGACAATTCGTGTCCGGTCTTTGAGATAATCGCTCGATTCAGGTTGCGTTCTATCGACTTGCGGTCCTTCTCAGCTTGAATAATAAGTGTACTTCCGAGCATGAGGTTGATTAACCTTTTTGTCTGGTCGGGCACACTCAGGTTAATATCACAAGTCGGTTGAATATCGGTAAGGAGTTGTTCACGGAGTCTACCGTCAAGTAGCAACGCCCATAAAGTCGCGTAATGCTGTTGCTCATCCACTGCTGAAGGCACATTCTGCAACCACTGTTTTATCGTTGATAAATGCAGTTTTACATGATCAAGCACCTGCTCGACAGTGCTATCAGGAATCTCAAAACCAGCAAAATTGATAGCCCCACCTCGAGACTGTGCCTGCTGACTTCGGCGCTGTGTTGGTTTCCCTGTCTTCGCGGCTAATAGGAGGTTGACTAACGGTTGAATAACGGTTTCAAAATCCTGCTTGTGTTGACTCGCGAAGTTCGCGAGTTCCAGCAATTCCAACCAGATGGTCGTCAAACGTTCAACTTGAGTAGCATGTAGTGTCGAGCGAAGCGTAATACCTGCCATCTTCTCACGCACCGTCCCACGCGTCCATTGCGGCAAGTAAATCTCGTTTAAGGGGTCGTTATTCTCAAAGGTTGAGAGCTCCACCTGCTTGACCAGTTCAGTTTCAATAAAGTCCTGTTCAAACACCAGATCATGAAACAACCCGGCGGCTCGATCCAATACCTGATTCGCCAGTTTGTAGGAGGATTGAATGAGATGATTCAGGGTTAACTGCTGATTATCCTGTAATTGCCAAAATTCTATCATAGGGTCGATATTCTCTTTGAGCATTTCGGTTTTCGCTGTTGCGAGTGGTGCCTCAAAATGCTCAGCAAGATATTCCCCATAGAATTCGGCGAAAGCAAGCATCGTATTCCGTAATTCACGGATCACCAGATCGTCCCATACCTTATTATGGACGCGCTGCCCAGGTCCAAGGACAAGAGCTCTCAAACGGGTTTCCACGCCCTGTTGGAATTGCGCCATGAGTTGATAGGCGTTCTGATTGGCTTTCACCGTGTACGTTTCGATTTTCTTTGAACTCTCGGTAATTGCGGTCTCAATTTCCTCAGCGGGTGCGTTGAAAGCGATAGGCACTAACCGCAGCGTCTCCGGCTCAAGCGGATCGTAAACCGCCGCTGTGGCAAGCACTTGAATGGGATCAAACTCATCTTTAGGGGTTTCCGATGTTTCTGTATCTTGATCATCGAATACATTAGACAGTCGAGTATAAAGTGTTAAACCGTACCCCAAATCAATCAGGTCAGGGTACTGCTTAATATGAGTTCTGACGACCACCAAGAGCAGATTGTAGTCCTGCGCGAGGATTTCGTCAAAAAGCGCATCTTCATTGAGATGAACGCGATGAATGTGGGTCTGCTCTGGAATGATAACAGTAGTGGAGGGCATCCCCTCAGTGTCATCAATATTTGCCAGCACATATCCACCCGTTTTAATGGTACTGGGTATTGTCAAACGTGCTTTCAAAACATCCTGAGCGAGTTCAGAAAGCGTTAGGGATTTTCCCAAGTTTTGAATAGCGATATCCGAGACGATGCCATCGGCAAAGTCTGTGATTTGGCGTGCATTCCGCTCTAATTCCTGTATGCTTCTGTGGACTCGGTCATAGTCATTCTGTGTTTCGGCTGTGACCTTCGCCTCGTCAATCCAGGAAACCCATGCGCCCGGACGGGACCGCATTTTTACTGTAAGCTCGCCATCTTCTGAGTCAAAACCGGGTAGAATGTCGCCCTCTGAACTTTCTTTTGGTGTCCAAACGATCAGATGTTTATCTGACTTCACACCAAGCCCTAAGCCAAAGGTATCTCCCCAACTCATCCGTCCCTCAATACTGGATTTGATTTTATCAGTTAACGCGAAAAGCGTTTCCGAACGAAAATTAAGCGATAATCCTTGCATTGGGTCGATTCGATAGTATGCCTTTCAAATAAATTATTGGTTGTCAGTGGGGGTTGCTACGCAACCCTTTCAGTTGTCAGTTATCGTAGGGGTTGGGTAACCCAACCCTCACAGAGGTTTTCGTTTAGCGGGGGAAACACCGAAGCAAAACGCCTTCTTGTAACTGATAACTGATAACTGATAACTATGTGTGCTTATGTCAACCGAAGTAATACCTAAAAATTAATATTCTTGCTCCTGCCTTATCGGCTCAGCTGATGTGCTAAAGACACAGCAGACTTCTACAAGATCAGTGAATTTCGAGTCCCCATGCGTCCCAATCTGGGTACCGCTTTCGTGCGAACAGTTCAATCTTAGACTGCTGTGGAAACATTTTCTCAATCCGTTCACGTACGGCATCGGGTTTTTCAGAGTGGCGTGTCCGTTTAACCTGAACGAGCTGCCTTATATTCCTTGCGCCTCGCGGTTTCGGAATTTTACCACGTCTAAAAACGAGGCATAATTCACATTGACTCATTGTGTAGAAACCGGGGTTCGGACGTTGTTTATCCCAAACAAAAGCGACTGTTGCCCACCGAAACCCCCATGCCTTGCCAAGCTGAATCGCCTGATCGAGATGTGGAGAAGAACTCCACATAAAAAGCAGACAATCCTCCTCGCTAATTGAGGCAACATCCCATGTCTTCATTTCCGACACTTGGACAGTCGGATAATGTCGAATTGCGCCGCCACTCTCCTTTCCACCAGTTCCTGTGTGTTGGAGTTGTCCCTTGTAATCCCACGGCGGATCGGCGTATATGATGCTGTACTTCTTATTCGGGAAGGGAGCGTTTTTAATTATACCTTGCGGAGAAACGACGTGAATTTGAATCTTTTGTGTGCGTTCCTTATATCCGCCCTCCATTTCATTACGGGCTACGCTCTTTTCTTAAAACACGTACAGACCTTCAAATTCAGTCGAGACTACCTCCAAAACCTGCGCGCAACATAGTAGCGTACAGGGCGAAAATCTGATCGTTAAAAAATCTACTTCGCTTCGACACTGAGCCCTTCTTGCGGGATGTCGTTGTTCGCGACGAGCATGTCCCGATCAAAGATGAAGTCACTGCGGGAACTTCCAAGGCTTTCTCCCTCTTCTTGACGTTCACGGAAGTATTGAGGCAGTGTTAACCCTGTCATCCGGATAGCATCTTCAGGGCAAGCCTCAACGCAATACCCACAAAATATGCAACGGAGCATATTGATTTCAAAGACATCAGGGAATTTTTCGCGCTGATAGCCTTCATGGGTTTGCCAGCCTTCTGGGGCGGGTGCCGCCTGAATTGTGATGCAATCGGCAGGACAGGCAGTCGCGCACAAGAAACATGCTACACATTTAATCTCGTCTTTTTCAGTCACCGTCAGTTTGTGAATGCCGCGGTACCGATCATTCCGTTCATCCACACTCCGAGGATCTTCAGGGTACTGATATGTCAACTTCTTTTTTGGGATATGTTTCAGCGTCGTAAACATCCCCTTAATTAATGCGGGGATATAGAGCCTATCCCAAAAAGACATTTCTTCGTTAACTTTCATATTTCTAATTATTGCCTCCTAATTGGTTGTCGGTTAAGAGGTGTTCATCTAACAACACGCTCTTGTAACTGATAACCGATAACTGAAAGGTTTTTCGTAGAAAAACCGAACCGAAAACCACTTCTATAGTTACGGAGAAAGATTCGCTACGGTATAGTTTGGTGCTTCCTCGGTTATATCAATATCGTGGGGATGGCTTTCCCGGTAGCCGCTGCTTGACATCCGTACAAATTGGCTATCCCTACGTAACGCCTCAATGTCCGAAGCCCCGCAATAGCCCATTGCCGATCGGATACCACCGACCAATTGATAAACAAAATTGCTGAGTTTCCCTTTATGTGGAACACGTCCCTCAATTCCACGCGGGACCAGCTTGGAAATATCTTCGTCACTCTCCTCTGAACGTTGGGCACTTCGTTTTCGCAATGCCCCTAATGACCCCATTCCGCGGTGAATCTTATATGTTCTCCCTTGATAAATGACAGTATCCCCAGGACTTTCGTCTGTCCCAGCAAGCAAACTACCGATCATCACAGAGCTCGCACCTGCGCCAATGGCTTTCGCAATATCCCCAGAATAGCGAATCCCACCATCGGCAATAATTGGTACACCTGATTTATCGGCTTCTTGGGCACAATCGTAAATTGCTGTAATTTGTGGAATACTAACGCCTGCGACGACACGAGTTGTACAGATAGAACCGGGACCAACGCCGACCTTTACTGCGTCTGCCCCTGCCTCAATGAGACTTCGCGTCGCTTCGGGTGTCACAACATTTCCAGCGACAAGTTCAAGATCCGAGAAATGAGACTTAACGTACTCTGCCGATCGGATCACGTTTTTAGAATGTCCATGCGCTGTATCCAATACGAGCACATCTACACCAGCATCGACTAATCTGTCGACGTTCTCCAAAGGCGTTGCGGGCAGAATAGCGGCACCAACGCGTAAACGTCCAGCATCATCCTTGCACGCTTGCGGGAACATCTGGACTTTGTCAATATCTTTGATAGTAATCAGACCACAGAGCCGAAAATCGTCATCGACAATCGGCAGTTTTTCTTTTCGAGATTTATGGAGTATCGCCTTGGCTTTGTCAAGTGTAATTCCAGGAGAAGCGGTAATCAACTTCTCACCCGGCGTCATTCGGGCAGTTACAGGGAGGTCCAGATTGTCTTCGTACTTGAGATCTCGGTTCGTAATGAGACCGACGAGGTGGCCGTCCTCTGTTACGATAGGGACGCCCCCAATGCGATAACGTGCTGTTACGTCTAAAGCGTCGCGAATTGTCTTATCTTGGGTTAGCGTAATCGGGGCGGTAATCATACCGCTTTCCGATCGTTTCACCCGATCGACTTCAGACACCTGCTCGTCAATAGGGCAGTTATAGTGAATTATCCCGATGCCTCCCTCACGTGCGATTGCGATGGCAAGCGTAGATTCCGTAACAGTGTCCATAGGTGCGCTACAGATAGGAATGTTCAGCCGGAGATTCCGTGTCAATTGTGTGCTCGTATCCACATGATCCGGCAACACATCCGATTCAGCCGGAATCAGCAAAACATCGTCGAAAGTTAGGCCTTCTTTTGCAAATTTCGGGGGGAAGACATCGGAAATCTTGGTCTCCATCGGAATCATCTCCTTCACTGCGGTTTGAGATGGATAGATAGGTTCAGAAACAACACCGAGCGGCATCGCTTGTGGGGTCCCATATCGCACGTTTACCTGAAAAAAGCACTGTTTTCCAGTTCCCACATATCATAGTATATTTTCTGTTTCCTGTCAAAATATTTATCGTTCCGATGCAACGAGGGCTCCGACTCCTTCACAGATCGGCACTTACCAAGGGACTTAGGCATCTCATCATTGATTTGTGAAATGAAGCCAATGGTTCGTTGTTAATTATATAGGAAAATGAAAATTATATCAACCTATTTTTTTAATCTACTGAGTCCTCAGTTTTCTGTTGGTTGTATCGGATAGGCCACGATGCAGAGATCGTCCATACAACTGAACGAAACGTGTCTGCAATTTTCCACCGCAAAAATCCATATTTGTGATATAATAGTCGTCAGTTATCAGTTATCAGCCATAAAAGGAGCAGTAAAATGGATAATTTAAACGTTGGAATTGTCGGGCTCGGTTGGGTAGCCGGTGCTCACATCAAAGCCTTCAAAGCCGTTACAGGTTCGGATGTCACTGCCATCTGTTCACGTCGCGAACACGATGAATCTGTATTGGCAGAAACTTATGGGACACCGCTCAAAGCTTATACCGATTTTGATAAGATGCTTGCGGATCCGGATGTCCACATCATTGATATTTGTACACCACACCCCTTTCATGCCGAACAAGCCATCGCTGCTGCTCAAGCGGGAAAACATCTCATCATAGAAAAACCGATCTGTCTTACATACGAAGATGCGAAAGCTATCCGTGATGCTGTCAAAAGCACAGGCGTCAATGTCTGTGTCTGCTTTGAGTGCCGATACAGTGCACACTTTACGATGATCCGCTCGGTCATCGACAACGGGTTGCTTGGCGAACTCCACTACGCTGAAGTCGATTATTACCACGGCATCGGACCTTGGTACGGACAATACGAATGGAACATCAAAAAAGACTTTGGCGGTAGCACGCTACTCACTGCCGGATGTCACGCGCTCGATGCCCTCCTCTTTTTTATGGATGGAAACGTTGAAGAGGTAACGAGTTACCACACGCAATCCACAGGTGCGTATTTTCAACCTTACGAATACAAAACAACGAGTGTCAGCCTCCTTAAGTTTGAAGGTGGTGGAAAAATCGGGAAAGTCACTTCCTGTGTCGATTGCTTACAACCGTATTACTTCCATATCCATCTCGTGGGAAGCGAAGGAAGCCTGCTTGATAATCGTATCTATTCCGCGAAACTTCACGGTATGGATAAGAGTAAATGGAGTACGCTTGAGACCTCACTGATTGATTCTGGCGATGTCAGCGACCATCCGTATGAACCGCAATTCCAAGCGTTTATAGACAGCGTCAGAGAAAATGAACCGATGCCGCTGACCGATTTCGACACGGCATTTGAAACACATCGTGTCGTCTTCGCCTCTGACATGTCGGCAGAAGCGAGCGGCAGAACTGTTAAACTGTCCGAACTCGATTAACTACCATCGCATGGCTGCCTCGCGATAGAGCTGAATCTGTTCCATATTGCGAGGCACAGCGATATGGATAGACTTGCGTTTCCGATTTGCGTCTCTGAGTACAATTGGCGCGCGAAGCATATTTGTCATTGTAACAATGCCGGAATGATAAAAAGCCCACATACGTTGCTCGGTGTAAGGGTTCAGAACGTACTCCGAAGTGTGTTCAGAAGGATGCCCATCTACATCGACAAAGAGGTCGTGCTTCGGGTACTCCAGTTCAATACTTGCATCATGTCCCTGTAAAAGTAGTTTTTCAGGCGGTGGTTTGGGCGAATATCCACTCAGTTTACATCTCCGAATGCGGATAGGTGCGCTCGATTTGTTAATCAGGTGTAACGAGACAACGATGGCGAGGCGATGGTTGTCATCTCGGTTGATAAACCATGTATCTTCTGGGATAAGTGCCACCGTCAAACCCGGAATCTGTCTTTTTCTGTTATAGACAATCGCTAATGCTACAAAACTGACAAAGCCGAGAATTACCGACTGTCCCGTGGGAGTGGCTAAGAATTGAAGCAGTTGCTTTAACGCTTGCTGTAGCACGCGAACTCCTTGGCGAGTGTTTTTTCTGAAATTACGCCGTGCCGTCGAACAAGTGGCGGCGAGACGGAAATGTCGTAGACTGTAGAAGGAACGGGACCCGGGGTCTTCCCTCCATCAACGACCAGATCAATTCGTGAGGTGAGTTCTTCACCAATTTCTTCGGGAGAAGTGGCTGGTGGTTCTCCAGAGAGATTCGCGCTCGTTATTGCCATCGGTCCGCCAAACGCTTGGAGGATTTTCAAAAGCAACGGATTGTCTGGGATCCGAACCCCGACAGTGTTTCCTCCAGCGGTTAACACTGGTAGTAACCCTTTGCTCTCAATAACAATCGTCAGACCACCGGGCCAAAACCGATCTGTGAGATGGAAGAAGAAATCCGGTAGGTTTTGAGAGAAGCGATGAACATCAGCAACCGAACTGAGAACGAGTGGAATCGGGTTCCCATCAGGTCGCCCTTTCACCGTATAAAGCTTTTGTACGGCACTCGGATTAAACGGGTCGGCGCCCAACCCGTAGACTGTGTCGGTAGGGATAGCGATAATACCGCCTGACTTTAGGCATTTTATGGCTTCAGAAAAGACATCAGATTTTTTAATTTTCCTTGCGGTTCGGTCAGGTGATTTGTAGGTTGACGTTTTCCCACGTAGAACTGAAGAAACACCCAAGCAAAAACCCCTCCAAATGTAAAGCAAAGACAAATTATGCCATTTAAGGCATAATTTCATTACGGGCTACGGTTTTGTGGTGGATCAGACCAGGGATGCGTTCGGCGTCGCATTTAAAGAGAGTTCATCTCGGAGCCCTTGCTGATATTTCTGGTAAGCGATTCCTGCGATCATTGCCCCGTTATCCGTACATAGGTTCATCGGTGGATAGTAGACTTCTACCCCAATCTCTGCAGCGGCAACCTTTAGTGAAGTACGCAACTGACTATTTGCGGCAACCCCCCCCGTCAAGGTTATGGCTCCAGCATCCGTGGCTTTCGCGGCGCGAATCGATTTGTAGACGAGGACATCCACAACAGCCGCTTGAAAACTGGCAGCAATATCTTCAACAGTTATCATATCAGGGTTTGTAGGTTCTACACCCTCTTGCCCATTCTCCACAAGTAAGCCTGCCCGTCGCGCCTTCTCTACAAAATAGCGCACCGACGTTTTGATACCGCTAAAACTGAATTGGTAGTCATCGGTATTTCGCATCGGTCTCGGAAATTTCACCGCCGACGGATTACCGTTTTGTGCAAGGTCATCAATTATTTTGCCACCGGGAAAACCGAGTCCGAGGTATTTTGCGACCTTATCGTAGACTTCACCTGCGGCATCGTCTTGTGTACCGCCCAAAACCTTGTATCGCCATCCCTCGTGAACTTCAACAAGCAATGTATGCCCGCCAGAAACCGTGAGGCAGATATGCGGAAATGTTAGGGCATCATGCACCATGAAGTTCGCATAGATGTGTCCTTCAATGTGATTGATACCGAGTAACGGCAGATTGTGGCAGTAGGCAAGACTTTTCGCTGCGGCGACCCCGACAAGCAATGCTCCGATTAAGCCGGGACGATTCGTCACGGCTATCGCTTCCAAGTCCTTGAATGTGACATCCGCTTCTTCCAACGATTTACTCACGATGTAGTTTATCGCTTCAATATGTTTACGCGATGCGAGTTCGGGGACAACGCCGCCGTATTCTTGGTGTGTTTTAATCTGTGAAGCAACGACATTGGAAAGCATTTCCTTACCATCAGTAACAACTGCAGCCGCGGTTTCATCACATGAAGTATCAATCCCAAGTATTTTCATCTTTTTAATTATGTGCCCCTGGACCGCTCTCCATTCCATTACGAGCGGATTTTCGGTTAATTCTAACTGTCCACGGCTATGAAAGGCGTTTTCTCTTTAAGATTCTTTGTTTAACTGCAAGCGGGCAGAAATCGGTAAATTAAAGAGTTCATCGCGCAACAACCGCGTGGAGAAAAATAACACTTCAAGATTTTCAATATCCCCCGTGTCTGGGTTAAAACGCGCGATGATTTCGTCAGCAAGCTCCTCACTTTCCTGTTCTGGATACGGAGGGCAAGTGTTCACATACAAAATATCAGCATCTCTGTCATATTGAACAGTCAGGTTCGTTTCCATTCAAGGTCTCACCTTTTTTGTCGCAAAACAACCTACGAATCGACTTTAGTAAATTGCTTCCCCGGTAATTGCTGAACAATACCTTTGAGTTCCAACATCAACAGCACACTTGAGACCTGACCAATCGGTAGTTGGGTCGTCCGAACGATGGTATCAATATGTGATGACGGGACTTCAATGGCATCAAAAATCGTCTTTTCATCTGGCGTTAAATCGGGTGGAGGTGGTACCGAGACAGATTGTCGGGCATCAGGAGAAGGTTGCGGGGGTACAAGTTCAGTATCGCTTTTCTGAACAGGGGTTGATTGCGTAGACGCCACCTCCGTATCTGGCACCGGCAATGGTGATGTTTGCGGCTGAATTTGACTTAATACATGCGGCGGCAGTTCGTTGAGCAGATCGTCTACAGTGTTGATGAGCTTCGCACCGTCATTAATTAACCTATGGGTCCCTGTTGAGAGTTCAGAGAAAATCTCACCCGGTACTGCGAACACCTCTCTGTTCTGTTCAGCCGCGAGACGCGCGGTAATCAATGCGCCACTACGATTTGATGCCTCAACGACAACAGTTCCAAGCGTTAGCCCACTAATGATGCGGTTACGCCGTGGAAAGTTCCTCGGCTTCGGTTTGGCTGCCATTGGGAGTTCGGAAACCAATGCGCCAGATGCTTCAATCTTCTCAGCAAGGTTGCTATTCGTCGCCGGATAAACAACACTCAACCCGTTTCCCATTACCGCAATTGTTCTACCGCCTGCCTCAATCGCGCCACGATGTGCTGAAGTATCAATACCCCTCGCCAAACCACTAATGACCGTTACGCCTCGCTGTGCGAGTTGGTAACTCAAGCGGTAGCCCACCTTCCGCCCGTAATCCTTCGCGTTTCGGGAACCGACAAGGGAAACGCTCAGTGCATCTTCTAGGGTGAGTTCTCCTTTTACATAGAGCACAAAGGGTGGTGTGTCAATCTCCTTCAAGTGGGGTGGATATTCGGCATCATAGAGCGTTACAACCTGACAACCATATTTCTCTATCAATTCAAGCTCACGTTCTATAGGATACAGAACGGGTTTGTGAATTAAGAGGTCACAGACCGCTGGCGAAAGTCGGTCTATTTTTCTGAGTTCATTCGGTGCCGCTTGAAGCGCCCGCTCCGTACTACCAAAAACGTCCCGTAAGACTTGGACGGTTTTGAGTCCTACACCTTGAATTAGATTTAAATGAATTAGACCGATTGTCTCGTTAGAGAGCATCTCTCCCACCATACGCGATGCGTTCTATGATTAGGTTTCACTGATAAGAGCACCTTGCAAGCGTGTCCGCAGAAAAAGGACACACCCACAAAATGCTCTGACAATAAAGTGCGACTACTGTTCTGCCGTGCCTGCTTCCATGGGATCAGGAGGGAGCGCGTAATAGATTTCAATTTCTTGAATCTGTTTATATTCTTGCGCAGTGGGTGCTCCAGTTTCACCACGGGTTGAACGTTTCGCCCCACCGACGCGACGCGAGTCCCAACGGCGCGGCACCTTGAGCCGAAACCTGGTCGTCACAATCGGATCCCTCAAGGTGAACTTGTACACAGGACGCATATTGTCCCGAACCTCTTTTATGGTAACCCACTCTTCGGCATCGTTCATGTACTGAACAGCGAAAAATTCCAGTTGACCGGGTTCGGCTTTTACGACAACCTGTTGAATCGTTTGTGGCTGCCGCCATCTCAAAACCGCCTCTGTGTATTTATCCGACTCCATTTGGGATGCCTCATCCTTCCCGTCTTCGAGAATAGGACCCGTCTCCCCTATTGAATAGATGTTGTCGTCATGGTACTTTGAATCCTCGCTTGTCGCATCAAGTGCGATGTTCTTACTCAAGTTAAGGGATGGATTCGACGCGAGAATACAGCCCGACATCCCAATCACCACACAGAGGGTCAGTATCAATAATCCAAAACGCATGTCTTGCCTGTTAGTAAAAACCTATGCTTTTCTGTGTATATCTACAGAAAGGAATAGATTTCTACGGGGCTCCTACCCCCTTGTTATAGATACCGTCGTATCCAAAGCCTGCCGATAGCCAACGCAATCTGCCACGGTAGCAGAAGCTACAGACGGCTTGCATACCTCAAGAAACGCGAGGTATGGTGTAACCCACAAAGTTAGTGTCGAAACACTAACGCTTTTTTATCTTCCGAGTGTCCTTACAGTGTCAGGGTTCGTCTCACTCGCGTATGAACCCTTCGCAGTCGCGCCGACGTGGTTTTTGCCGGCTATGCTTGGTTTTTGCACAAGCGACTGGAGACGGCAGCGGGGGCTCGAACCCCGCAAAATGCCTACATTGGTTCCGTGGAAAACAGAAAAAAACAAGAAAAACACAGAAAAAGAACTATTTAGGAACTACTCCTATGTTACTCCAAATCGAGTAATTCATCAAGTTCTTTTTCACGCTTATCGGTCGCCTGTTCCTCTTCCATCTGTTCAGCGGTTTTGTAACCGTAAAGTTCAATTTCTCGGATTTTTCCAACAGCGCGTCGACTCCCAATATTCCAGCCTCTGCCGCCAGAACGTGCGCGTTCCTGTCGACTCAAGAGTGCGTCATCTTTCGTGCCTAAAACGCGTAATCGGATTCGATCCGTCGGAAACGGAATCAGCAGTGAAATCTTAATCGGATTCTCTTTGACAGCCCTTACGTCCTTAATTAACTGCCAATCCGCGTCAACGGCGATGCTACCTTTATCGGCGTAAATATCAAATTCCGACAAATTATCCGAATGCACGATAATCCGACGGATAATTTTTTTCTCTGGTAACGTGACGATTACCTGCGACGCCGGATTCGCGCCAATGAATCCTTGCGAGCCTGCGGGGAAGGTAGTTTCACCGATAGTGTTCAACTTGCCATCAATCATCTGTGGACTTGTCGCCTGTACGCCTTCCATGAGGGCATAATTTTCGCTCCACTCCTGTTCCGAGAAGAGCGCTGCGCATCCAGGCAAAATAACAGCAAAGCAGAACAGTGAAAAGCATGCAGTGAATCGATAAATCATTTGTCTTCTCCTTAGGAATGGCTGCCTGCCAATCCCCTTGGTTATGATGTTATTTTCCAAGTAGCCCCCTCGCGGGTGTCTTGGATTTCAATGTTGAGTTCTTTAAGCCTGTCGCGAATCTTATCGGATGTATCCCAATCTTTTCGACTTCGTGCCTCCTGTCGGACCTCTAACAACAACACAATGAGTTGGTCGCGTTGCTCCACATCGCCGCCATCTTGGGCATCCATACTGTAAATTCCGAGCATTTCACAGGTTTCAGTCAACGCCTGATAGGCTTGTGCGAAAACAGGAGCATCTGTCCCATCAGAAATGCTGAGCGATCTGTTGACTTCGCCAACGAGCGTGAAAATAGCACCGAGTGCCTGCGCCGTGTTGAAATCTGCATCCATAGCATTGGTAAACCGCGACTTCATCGTTTGGATCGCCTCCTGAAGCGGCGAGGTTTCGATTTTGCTTGCATCAAATTGCCCATCATACTTTTTCAATGCGTCCAAACAGTTGTTCAAGCGCCTGAGTGCCCCGTCCGATTTCGCCAAACTCTCCGGATTGTAGTCAAGTGGATGCCGGTAGTGCGCCGAAATCAGGAAATGACGAATCACTTCGGTGGGATAATGATCAAGTGCGTCGCGTAGCAGGATAAAATTCTGTTCCGATTTGCCCATTCGCTTGCCATCAATTTTTAAAAAAGCGACGTGCATCCAGTAGCGTGCGAAGGTACATCCGGTCGCCAATTCGCTCTGTGCTATCTCATTTTCGTGGTGTGGGAAGAGTAAATCTTCGCCCCCTGCGTGGATATCAATCGTCTCACCGAGATGCTTCATCGCCATGGCAGAACATTCTATATGCCATCCGGGTCTGCCTTTACCCCACGGGCTGTCCCAAGAAGGTTCACCCGGCTTCGCGGCTTTCCACATATCAAAATCCCGCGGATCTTCTTTTCGCTCATCAATTTCAACCCGGGCCCCGGCGAGCAGATCCTCTGGTTTGCGACGGGAAAGTTTCCCATATTCAGCGAACTGATTCACACGGTAATAAACGCTACCATCAACGACGTAAGCCGCCCCCTTATCAATCAGGGTTTGAATCAAACTGATCATCTCTGGAATGTGTTCGGTTGCTTTCGGATGGACATCTGCGGGATGGATACCGAGGCGTTGGGAATCTTCAAAGAACGCCTCACCGTTCTGATGTGCGAGTTGCTTTGCACTCACACCTAACTCTGCCGCACGATTAATAATCTTGTCATCAATATCCGTCAAATTTTGAACCAATTTAACTTTGTACCCTTTATACACCAAATAGCGTCGAATAATATCTGTCACTAAAGCAGTGCGTGCGTTTCCCATGTGAATGTAATCGTAAACGGTCGGACCGCAACTGTAAATAGATACCTGTTCGGGATTTAGTGGCACAAAATCTTCCAATTGCCGGCTCAGTGAGTTATAGATTTTCATGTTTTTAATTATGGACCTCCTGGGCACCGCTCCCTTACATTTCACGACCCCTTCTCAGTAACGGGTGAGGACCCCGGTTTGTGGTTAAATATGAAAGGATTCCAGCAATCCGCTCCGGGCACCATGCGAAGTTTTAAACCTCTCCAGCAGAATCGTATAAGACAGGCACAAACCAACAGTTTATGCTACAAAAGCCGAGAAAGGCAAGCGGTGGCGTGAGCGACAATCGCTTTCCCTTCACCAACAACCCCCATTTCTTCCGCTGTGGTCGCCTTAACATTCACCTGTGCCACGGCAATATCAAGCGTTTTAGCAAGTCGTGCACACATCTCCGAAATATAGGGTGCCAATTTCGGGCGCTGTGCGATAACTGTACTGTCTATATTTTCAATCTGGTAGCCACACTGCCTCACTTTCGCGGCGGTCTCTCGAAGAAAAATAAGACTGTCCATTCCCTCATAACGCTCATCCGTATCGGGAAAATGTGTGCCAATATCACCGAGTGCGGCGGCTCCTAAAAGCGCGTCTACGATTGCGTGGGTCAGGACATCCGCATCCGAATGCCCTAACAATCCCAAATGATATGAAATTTCAACGCCACCCAGAATCAATTTTCTATCAGAAACCAATCGATGGACGTCGTAACCAATACCTACTCGCATTCTTTCTCATACAGAGTTGTCAGTTGTCGGTTAAGAGATGAAACCTCTTTATTGAAAACCGAAAACGATTTACCAAAGCGTCGCATCTGAAATCAACACTTCAGCGACTCGTAAATCGATGGGTGTCGTTATCTTTAGATTCGCGTAACTGCCTTTCACCAGCTTAACAGGGAAACCGAGCTGTTCAACAAGAGAGGCATCATCAGTAGCAGTAATTTGACGCGCTTGTGCTGCTTGATGTGCCTCTTGTAAAAGAGATTTCCGAAAGACCTGAGGTGTTTGCACCGCCCACAGTCGATCACGCGCCGGTGTTTCAACAATGAAACTGTCTTCGTTGGCGACTTTGATTGTATCCTTGACTGGCACAGCAGCAACAGCCGCGCCACATTCGTCCGCTGCAGTGAGGCACGCGAAAATGACTTCATCCGTCACAAAAGGGCGGACCCCATCATGGACAATCACAAAATCAACATCTTCTGACAGGGCACATAAACCGTTATAGACGGACATCTGACGGGTTTCTCCGCCCTCAACAAGTCCTTGTACCTTTGTAAAGGGATAGGGACGCACCACAGCGGCGCGACACTCACCAAAATCGGCTTGGTCAACAATGACGAAAATCGCGTCTACAGCACTATTTTGCTCAAAGCGCTGGATCGTATGTGCCAAAATCGGCTTTTGTGCCAATTTTAAGTAAGGTTTTTTCACCGCATGCGCCATCCGACTCCCCTTACCAGCTGCGGGAATAAGAGCGGATACTTTGCTGTTCATCAGCGTCCATTTCATTTTCTTTTATTCGTGTGAAAATCATTTGCCCCGCGCTCGTCCGTAACATCTGCGTAACCTCAACGTTAAGCGTACTCCCGATGTACGGCTTCCCATCTTCAACAATTACCATGGTGCCATCATCAAGATAGCCAACACCTTGATTCGGTTCTTTGCCCTCCTTCAGGAGTAGCACTTGGATGACCTCACCGGCAATAACGACAGGACGCACAGCATTTGACAATTCGTTGATATTAAGGACCTTCACGCTTTGCAATTCAGCCACTTTGTTTAGGTTTAAATCATTTGTGATAATCGTTGCCCCTTGCTTTTGTGCGAGATGCACCAACTTCGCATCAACCTCTGGCAAATGCGGGACTTCTTCCTCTGAGATCTCAACATCAATCGCTGGATTGTTCTGAAGGGCACGGAGAATATCGAAACCGCGTCGTCCTTTATTTCTGCGTAAGGGTTCCGTTGAATCTGCAATATGCTGCAACTCATTGAGAACAAACCGTGGAATGACGAGCGTGCCTTCAATAAATCTCGTTTGACAAATCTCAAGAATTCTGCCATCAATAATAACACTTGTGTCTAAAATTTTGAAGTTACTTACAGATGGCACCGCGCGTGACTCGCCGGAGCGAGCAGGTGTATTCGATCCGGATAGATGGCTTAAATTCACTGTTGTAGAGAGATGGTACCCTCCCATCATGCCCACATAACCCAGACTGAGAAGAATCACTATCTTCAGATTAGCATCGAGTTGTGAAAGCAGAGGTAGTATGACAATAGAAACTAATAGACCTACAGCGAGCCCTATCAGACTCGCGATGATACTTCGCACGCTGGACGTACGCAGACAAATTTCTGCTCCAATAAGCAGAAGAGCAACAACAAATGCGACAACCGCTGTGATTGGGTCCCTGTAAATGATATAATAGCCTGCCGCACTTGCAATGATAAAAAAGACCCGGATACCCCAAACTTTCATTTTTTGCACTCCATTGTACTCAACGTGTAACCCGAAAAATAGTGCTGCCCTTTGCAGGCGCGGACCCCATTTGCGTATACAAGATACCTCTGGTTGCAAGTATCTGCGCTCAGATTCGCAACGTCCTCTGTAAGCAGACTAAGTAATAATACTCTGATTTAGGCTTTGTAACCACCAGCGAATTAGGAACCGTATTACAGCAAAGCCCCCAAACTGTCATATACGTCGCTAACACCGACAAGTTCAATATCCTCGTCAATTTCCAAGCCTTTCCGATTATATTCAGGAAAAATTACTCGTTCAAAGCCTAACTTCGCGGCTTCTCGGATGCGTCTCTCAACATGCGTTACGGGACGAATTTCACCACCAAGCCCAACCTCACCGATCACAACAGTCTTCCGATCCACAGGGAGATCGCGATGACTTGAGGATATAGCCATCATCACGCCGAGGTCTATACCGGGTTCATCAATACGTACCCCCCCCGTAATGTTAACAAAGACATCAGAATCTCCAACGTTAATCCCCACTCTCTTATTCAGGACTGCGATGAGCAAAGAAATCCGGTGTCGGTCCACCCCAGCCGCCGTATTGCGAGGGTTTCCGTAATGCGTAGGTACGACGAGTGCCTGCACTTCCATGAGCAGGGGTCGGGTCCCTTCTATACTCGAAACGACCACGGATCCTGAAACTTCTGCCTCCCTGTTGCTTAAAAAGAGTTCTGATGGGTTCATCACATCCGCAAGACCTGTGCTCTGCATCTCAAAGATTCCGATCTCATTCGTGGAGCCGAACCGATTTTTGATCGCTCGAAGGATGCGGTAAATGTGATGTTGTTCACCTTCAAAATAGAGGACAGTATCCACCATGTGCTCTAAAACGCGAGGCCCTGCGAGTGTCCCTTCCTTTGTCACATGCCCGACGAGAAACACCGGGATATTCCGATTCTTCGCACAAATTAGGAGATGCCCGGCACACTCACGAATCTGAGTGACGCTCCCAGGTGCAGACGGGATACTCGACAAATAAACCGTTTGTATAGAATCGACGATGACGACCTTCGGTTCTTGCGCCTCAATATACTTTTCAATCTGCTCCAAATTGTTTTCACACAGCACATAGAGCGTATCAGATTCAACGCCGAGCCGGGTGGCTCGGAGTTTCGTCTGGCTCACAGATTCCTCACCGGAAACGTAAAGCACATCTCCGTAGTTGCGGCTTAACGCATCACTGGCTTGTAGGAGTAACGTAGATTTGCCTATCCCGGGATCGCCGCCGATCAGGACTACAGAACCTGGTACAATTCCACCACCAAGGACTCTGTCAAATTCTGCCATTCCCGTGAGATGTCGCTCTACGTCGCTTGCTGTAACTTGCGAAATGGGTTCAGGTTCGCGAGACACTTGCCCGATATCACGATGTTTCGATTGTGTCGTGAGTGTCTCTATCTCTTCGGCGAAACTCTGCCAACTCCTACAACTCGGACACCGTCCGAGCGTCTTTGGTGTTATATATCCACATTCTTGACAGACAAATTTACGTTTCTCTCGTGCCATTCTTTAATTTTACCTTGCGGTTCGATGAAGCGAGTTTGTATCTTTAGCGTTCCTTCCCGTAAATCCGCCTGCGCCGTTGTTGCAGGCTACGGTTTTTCGCATAACTTCTCAACATAAGCGGTTGGGTGAAGAGAGTTTGTGTCTTTAGCGTTCCTTCCCGTAAATCCGCCTGCGTGTTTTTGCTTGGGGTGTTTTTGCTTGGGCATTTCTGCGTATTGCTTGGGTGTTTCTGCGTATTTCTGCGTATTGTTGCAGGCTACGGTTTTTTATTTCTACACCGACTGCTGTCCGCTGCCTGCTGACTACCATCTGCCAACTACCATTCACCACCGAGAAAGCGAAATCCTGTTGTCCACCGCCGTTCACCGGTCAAATTCTCTGCGCCAATCAGGAATTGTCCATATCGGAAGAATCGAAACGCCATCTCCGCGTTCAACTCCGGTTCCCTGCTCGTCAACCCTACACCTTCAACACTGACACCGACACGTCGGGACCACAACCACAAGTCCAGTCCAACACCGACTCTGGAACGCATGAACCCAGCACGCGCCCGAAGAAAATCTGTCACATCATACGCATACTGAAACTCAAACCGCGCCTTCTCATCCCGAACCCCTATCCCGAACCTATAGTGCGCATCCGATCCCTGAGAGAGTAAAAGCGCCAATTCGTTGTGGAGCCGCTCTTCAAGACTTAGATAGCGGAGTTCATAATCCCAGCCAAACTGCGGTAAATCAAATTGCTCCAACTGCCTCTCAGTCCTTTGAGAGAGTTCCGTTACCGCATTCATCGTTTCGTCGACATTTTTCAAGGTTCGCTGGACCCCTTCAAGCGGTTCCGGTGTGTTCAGCAATTGCGCAACAGTTCCCTTGCCTTCGTTAACCGCGGTAAGAAAACGATTGACGCTCGCCTCCAGAGCAGCGACCGAAGCGGTCGTTGCCTTTAGATTTTCCAATATCGGTGTGATATTGGCTTCCCCCTTTTGAATAGCATTACTACTTTGCGAAACGAGGGCAGAAACCTGTGTGGCTAACGTGTCGAAATCCGATCGAAAATCCTGTGTTATCTGTCGAAATTCTGATGTTGTTGCGCGAATATCGGTAAAAATAGTGTTGAACTTCGGTGAGTTCTGATTCAGGAGCCTCAAGAGTTCACGTGTAATGTCACTGATTTGACTGCTCACCATCAGGGAATCGCCTTCTAACTGTGTGATAAGGTTATTTACCTTTACGAGGGTCCCCTGAAACCGCCTATCGTTTTCCAAGGCGAGTTGCGTTAAAGTTTTTACCGTCTCTTGCGAGTCAACACTTAACCTTTCAACAGTTTTTCCAGTGAGTGCGACGACCTCTCGAATCTCCTTGATAGCGAGCTGAATTGCTTCTTGGTTGGCTTGTAGTACCTCATTAGCAGCCGTTGTGAGTTCAATCGCCTGCGTCATACCGGCACTTGTCTGCTCAAGAAGTTCCAATGCATTCACAGGGTCTTTTCCAACAATCGGCAAGTTCACCGGTTTTAGAGCCGGGTTTCCAACGGGTCCATTGTCAAGCGCGATATAGATTTCACCGACAAATCCGTTCATAGAAATCCTGGCACTACAATCCTCCCGCAACCACTCAAATGCGTTTTTGACTTTCGCTTTGATGTGTACATTATCCGTATCAGGGCGGAGCTGAATAGCCGTTACTTTGCCAATCGGGACCCCATAGAGGTAAACGCCTGCTCCGACATAAAGTCCATTCACAGAACGAAATTGAAATGTCAGCTCATCACCAGCAGTTGCCCAGGGCCAATTCTCAGCATTGGTAAGAAGAATCGTCAGAAAAACGATTGCGATAAGAACCATTACACCGACTTTTACGGAAGCTGTCCAAAAGTTCATACTATCTCCCCAAATACGTTTTCAAAATGGGATTTTCCATGTTGAGAATCTGGTCTGGTGCTCCAAATAGAATGAACTGTTGCAAAATAGGATCGTCGATGTTGATAATTTCATCTGGACTGCCGTATGCGATCTGCCTCCCCTCATGAATCATAGCCATTCGGGTTGCGACACTGAAGGCACTGTGCATATCATGTGTAACCACAACGGAAGTGACTTGTAGCCTCTGGTGGAGATCTTTAATCAGTTGATTGATTTCGGTACAGGTAACCGGATCAAGTCCGGTTGTAGGTTCATCATAAAAAATAACCTCTGGATCAAATGCCAGGGCGCGTGCGAGTCCGACCCGTTTTCGCATACCCCCACTTAATTCAGCAGGCCGTAAGTCCTGAACGCCTGCTAAATCAACAAGGCTGAGTTTTTCGTCAACAATTTTACGGATCTCTCGCTTATCGAGATCTGTATGCTGATCCAGCATAAAAGCGACATTCTCCGCCACCGTCATCGAATCAAAGAGGGCAGCAGACTGAAATAGCATGCCAATCCTCCGACGGAGGGCATTTATTTTTTTTCCTTTTAGGCTTGATATTTCCGTTCCATCAAACCAAATTTCGCCGGAATCGGCGGCCATTAATCCTGTGATTATCTTGAGGAGTACACTCTTACCACACCCGCTTTGCCCCATAATCACGAGTGTTTCGCCACGTGGAATTTCAAGGCTGAGTCCGTTTAAAACGTTATTGCCCCCAAAATTTTTTGTAACATTCCTAATCGAAATCATATTTTTAACTATGGGCTCCGGGCTGCCCTCCACTGCGTTACGGGCAGGTTTTCGGTTAAGTTCAGGCAGAGTTTGTTATCGGTTCGGTTTTTAGATGTCCCCTTTGTAGCATAATCTGTTAACCGCACTGGGCGTTAATCGTTCAAAAAACTATACCAACCCCAAGATGTTAAAGAGTACATGATTCAAGACAAAATCTAAAACGAGAATCGTAATAAGAGAGATTACAGCCGAACCTGTCGTAGCGATTCCAACCCCCTCTGCCCCGCCTGCTGTCGAGATACTAAAACCCTTGTAGCAACCGACCGCCGCAATCGCCATCCCGAAAGAGGTCGCTTTAATCAGACTAATGAGAACACTTCCGACAAAAAGATTCTTTTGCACTTCCAAGAGAAAAAAGGAGCCGTTCACATCGAACAGCGTAACAACAGCGACAAAACCGCCACCGATACCTGCAAACGTCGAATAGATAGTAAGCGTCGGTAACATTATAGAACACGCGAGAAAACGCGGCACCACCAGATACTTGACCGGATTCGTGCCCATCACCTCAAGTGCGTCAATTTGCTCCGTGACCTTCATCGTTGAAAGTTCGGCAGTAATGGATGCCCCAATACGTCCGGCGAGAACAAACGCAGTAATCATCGGACCGAGTTCCTTCACGACTGAAACGCAAACGAATCTCGCCACCGAGCCTTCCACTGCGTAAGGTTTGAGCTGAATGTACCCTTGAACGCCCAATACCATTCCCGTGAAAAACCCGGAGACAATAACGACAGCCAAAGAATTGAAGCCGATCAACAACAACTGCTTAACTAATAGGTCAAACTGAAAGGGAGGACGAAAAATTTGAATAAGTGTTTGAAAAAAGAGCGTAAAGGCGTGTCCTACCTCAGAAAGCACGTTGTGCAACTGCGTCTTAACCAAATCAGGGAAACCCCTCGGGGCTTCGTGTATAGAGGACTGTTGCTCCATATTTTCTCTAAAATAGCCATCAGGGGTCAGCAATCAGTACCAAAAGGCTTTGTTAAACAAACACCTCTTTCCTGAAAGCCGACGGAAACCGATTGCTGATCGCCATCCTGCCTAACTGGGGTTTTCAAAGCGCATCTCATTTTTGTTAAAATAAAGAACCACGGTCCCGGTTCGCCCGTTACGCTGTTTCTTAATCATGATGTTCGCTTCAACCCTATCTCCGACCTCTTCATCCTCGTAATAATCATCCCGGTGTAAAAAGGCAACGAGATCGGCATCCTGTTCGATTGCCCCAGACTCCCGTAAATCTGAAAGCTGCGGACGTTTATCAGGGCGCCTTTCAATCTCGCGACTCAATTGCGAACAAGCGACAATGGGGACATTCAGCTCCCACGCGAGGATTTTCAAAGCGCGTGATATTTCAGAGATCTCCTGTTCACGAGCGTGATATCTACCCGTCCCTCTCAAGAGTTGCAAGTAGTCAACGATAATGAGTGCGAGATCGCTGTGTTCGCCTTTTAAGCGTCGTCCTTCGGCGCGTAGACTCTGAACGGTAAGCCCGCGATTATCGTTAATGAGGATGGGTGCTTCAGCCAATCGACTTGCCCCTTCGGTCAATGGTTTCCAATGCTCTTCACTGAAACTACCGGTTCGTAGCCTCCCAAAATCAATCCGGGATTCGGTGGCTAACATTCGCATCGCGATATCCTGGGAAGGCATCTCAAGACTAAAGATGGCGACTGGACGTTTTTCTTCCAGTGCGATGTTTTGTGCCATGTTCAGCACCAAGGTTGTTTTTCCCATACTCGGTCGCGCGGCAATGATAATAAGATTACCGGGCTGTAACCCTGATGTATAATGGTCAAAATCCATAAAGCCGGTCGGCACCCCTAAAAACCTACTTTTTTTATGATATAAACGCTCAACCGCCTCAAGACTCTCTGTCAGTAATACCCGGACAGCAACAAACCCACGTTGGGTATCTGTTTGACCAAGATCAAAGACGGCTTCCTGTGATTGATTCAGGACATCAGAAATCCCGACCCCCTCGTCGTACGCCATCTCGCGAATCTGAGTGGTCGCTCGAATTAACCGACGGCGCGTCGCCTTTTCATACAGAATATCTGCATAAAACTCCGTACTCTCCGTCTCCACAATTGGTGCCTGTAGTTCGTATAAGTACTCTGTGCCGCCAGCCCGATTCAACTGCTCCCCTCGTTTCAACTCATCAGCAACAAGAAGGGGGTCTGCATTGCTAACGCGGTCATATACAGTAAGGATCGCTGAATAAATGAGCTGATGGTCTACAGTCAAAAACACATCAGAGTTCTGTCCGAGCTTAGTCATCACTTGAGGAATAACCGATTTTTCGGTCATCATCGCGCCCAGGACGGCTTGTTCAGCTTCCTTGTCAGAGAGAGAATCAACCAGTTGTGTCTGCATAATTACTCTTCACGTTCAACAACAACGCGGAGTTCGACGACAACATCTGTATGCAATTTGACCGGCACTGTAAACACACCGAGTTCGCGAATCGGTTCAGCGAGTTCAAAGAACCGCCGTTCCAGATCAAACCCCTGCGTTCGCAAATTTTCTGCGATGTCCATAGGGGTAACTGACCCGAAGAGACGATCATTCTCGCCAGCACGCCTGCTCAGTGTGCATGTGACACCAACCATCTGTGCCGCTATTTCCTGTGCCCGTTCTTTATTTTTCGACTCTTGATGATCGATGACCCGTTTCTCGTGTTCTAAGTGTCGGCGGTTTCGCTCCGTTGCATGTACGGCTAACTGCATAGGGAGCAGATAGTTACGTGCGTAGCCATCTGCGACCTTCAGTACATCGCCGGGTAGACCGAGGCCTTCAACACTTTCCTTTAGAATGACTTCCATTTTTTAATTATACCTTGCGGAGAAACGACGTGAATTTGGATATTCTACGTGCGTTCCTGAGATCCGCCCTCCATTTCATTACGGGCTACGGTAGAAAAGTTTATAGTTTGGATTTTTCCAAAAAATCCATCCTTCATAGGGTAACCCGTTGTACGTGTCTAAACCCCTACCTCTATCGCGTAAACGGCAAGAGTGCCATATTACGGGCGCGCTTGACTGCACGCGTTACCATTCGTTGTTGTTTCGCCGATAGCCCGGTGACCCGGCGGCTCACAATTTTACCACGTTCATTAATAAATTTTCGCAGCGTATCCACATCTTTGTAATCGAAAGATTCAATCTTATGATAGCGCTGCCTGCGACGAAATGCCATATCAATTCTGTTCCTTTTTTTGAAATAGCCGTCAGCGGTCAGCAGTCAGCAAAGATAGCGTCGTCAACGCGGTCTTTACTGATAGAGAACCGATGGTTTCCGATGGAAACTGATGGCTCATAGACTGATTGCTGATAGCCGACGGCTGATAGCCATACTTAAAACGGGATGTCGTCCTCTGTCGAGGAAGGTGCTTGGCTCACTTCGGGCGCCGGTGCGTCCTGATAAGATGCAGCCTGTCCTGATGCAGCTGCGGGTTGGGCCTCGGCGTAACCGCCTCCCATCTCATCGCCGTCGCGTCGTCCACCGATTAATTGAATTCGAAACGCCGTAACAGAAAGCCTATTCCGTTTGGTTCCGTCGTCAGCTTCCCAAGAGTCAAATTTAAGGCTCCCTTCAAGAAAAACCGGACTGCCCTTACTCAGGTATTCGTTGGCGACTTCTGCTTGTCTTCCCCAAGCAGTGATTTCAACAAAACAGGGAGACTCCTTTTGTTCACCCGTCTGTCGATCGGTATATCGCTCATTCATAGCGAGTCCAAAATTTGTAACGGCAGTTCCACTTGGAACATATCTCATCTCGGGGTCACGGGTAAGATTCCCCAGCAGGATGACCTTGTTGTAACTTGCCATGGTTTCTCCTTTTTATCTGTAGGCTCAGACCTTTTGAGGGCGCCTACACGCCAAAAGTTGGTTTAAAATTTGGATGATGCTTATTTCAGGTAGACTCTGTTGTATCTTCAGCCTTTGCATCATCTCCTGTTGTATCTTCAGCCTCTGCGTTATCATCCGACGTTGATCCGTCATCCGATGTCAATTCTTCAGCCGGTGCCGATTTCTCATCTGACGTTGATTTTTCGACCCCGGTTGTTTCAGCGGTTAGTTCGGCTTTCAACTTATCAATATCATCTTCGTACTGGACGACCATATACCGTAAAATCGCTTCAATGACATGCAAGGATTGATTTAATTCCGCGACAAAACCCGGTATGCACTCAAAAATGTAGAGCACATAATAGCCTTCACTCCGTTTTCGGATAGGATAGGCGAGTCGTTTTTTTCCCCAGGGATCAACCTTCAGGAGGGTCCCGCCACCTTCGATAATGCCCTTTACTTGGTTCGTAAGAGCCTCTGCTTCGTTTTCATCGTGGTCGGGCGTAATGATAAGCAGGAGTTCATAAGGATTCAAATTTTCATGCCTCTCTTCGGACTAATGGCTCCACTGCTGTTGTCATAAAAGCAGAGAGCAGAGATTAATTAAGTGAACCCACCCGAGGTCTGCGAATCGCTTTTAATCAAATGGGCGATTACAGATTAGATGGAATTCTATTTCGTTAATTTTAGTTAATATAATTATACCACATTCCAATTCCTATATCAACCAAAAATGGTATTTTTCCAGGGCTATTCAGTTTTAAGGTTTCTGTTCAATTTATCGGAAAGGTCGGGAATCGGAGTTCCCTCCTACCGCGGGTCTGCGGAGCCCGCAAATCTCAAATTTCAGAAAACTAAATCATCCTGGTATTTTTCAGAGATATATGGCTTATATAGTAAAGTTTAGAATTAAGTGCACACTCCACACCGGCGAGGTTTCTAACCTCGCCGACCGGGGAAGTGGAGAATGTCTATTTATCTTTAGGATCCACTATAATAGAATTTAGGTTGGAAGCGTTGCGTGTGCGGTTACATGCAAGGGTAAAAAAAACGGACGTTTCGATGCGAGCACCTCTTCTCGAAGCCGTACGGCTAATGTATCCACATCCACCTGTTTCGCTGTCGCAAGCCCGTATTTTTCTAAGAGCGGTAGGAGGCTCTGAAAGATAGTCGCCATGTATCGGTAACCCGCCCAAGTCTCAGCGGCACCGATAGGTGCTTCAAAATGCATCGTCGGTGGCGGTAAACCGGCGTCAACAAAAGCGCGATAAAGCCCAATGCCCATGTCAAGATGTGCTCCTGAATGCGTAAACACATCCAAAATCCATCGAATCAATTGGTTCATGAGAGGCGTATCGGGGTGTAAAAACGCTGGATAGAGCGTGTATTCGGGTTCCTGAAACGCGGCAATCCCGTCAGGCTTTAAATGTGTTATAAGCTTCGCGAACGCGTTTCCCGGCTCCGCCATATACATCAACACAAACCGCCCAACAATCGCATCAAATTTGTCAGCAAAGGCAAGCCTTCGCGCATCACCTGCAATAAATTCTACGTTCTGCATGCCAACATTAGCTGCCCGTTGCCGGGCAGTGTCAAGTATTGATGCATTGACATCTACACCAATCACCTGTCCCGTCGGTCCGACGAGTTCAGCGAGGGTGAGCGCAACGTCGCCAGCACCGCTACCGATCTCAAGGACTCGCATCCCTTCCGTTATACCGGCTCGCTTACAGAGACGTTGCGTCGACTCCCCATAGATTCTTGATTGCTCAATGAGACGCGTTGTTTCGTGTGAGGTACGTCCTAACGTATAGGTGGCATCGCGATATGAGGTGTGCAAGTTCTTTGCGTTATTTTTCGCCATACTCAGTGCCTCATTCGGAGGTGAGGGCCGCATACGCTGTGATGTGGGGCGGTAACAGGAGTGGTCGTTTTGATGTAGTGACTTCCGCTTGGATCCGATCCGCGAGCGTGTCGATATCGATCTCTTCAGCTGTGGCGATGCCATACGCCTCCATGAGTGGAATGAGACTCCGGAAACTGTTGGCGAGATATTCAAACCCGGGCCAACCCTCAGGCCCGCCCATAGGTGCCTCGAAGTGTAAGGTCGGTTCAGGCAAACCTGCCTCAACGAATACGCGATAAAGTTCCATACCCATGTTGAGATGTGCCCCTGAACGTTCAAACACCGTGAGTCCCCATTCAACCAACTGATTTATCAAAGGTGTATCGGGATGTATAACCGCCCGGTAGAGCGCCAGCTCAGTATCCTGAAAGGCGATAATCCCGCCGCTGTGCAGATGGGTAACCAACTTTTTAAGTGCCTCCGCCGGGTCTGCCATATACAGCAGGACCAGTCGCCCGACAACAGCATCAAAGTCGTCTGGCAGTTCAAGCGTTCGGACATCACCGGCGATGAATTCAACGTTTGAAAAACCAGCGGCATCCGCTCGGTCTTGTGCCGTTTTGAGAACATCAGGATTGACATCTACACCAACGACTGTGCCTTCAGGTCCGACAAATTCGGCGAGCGTGAGTGCCACATCGCCGGCACCGCTGCCAACATCAAGGACTTTCATCCCTTTGGCAATGCCGCTTCTGAGAAAGAAACGCTGTGTTACATCGTCATAGAGTTGTGATTGCTCGATTAAGCGTTCCGTTTCGCCTTCGCTGCGACCCATTGTATATTCTGCGTCTCGGGTCTGATTGCTCATTTCAATTACCTCATTTTTGAGAAATTTGTGAGACACGGTGGCCTCACCTCATATAATTGCTACGTATTATAGTGTAATCAAGCGACAGAATTGTATCTTTCCATCTTTGATAGTATTGATAACAAGACTTTACGATTCCTAAAAACTATAACCAACTTTGGTGTACCAGAACGCACCGCCAAACCCATAAGGACTATACTCACCGAAGGGTCTGCCAACGATTCGGGCTGGAAATTCTTTAATATCAAAAGGCACCGGAGGCCCCTCTGCCGAAGTAATATTATCGGGTTCTACATTGAGAACATTATTCACACCGATTGTAATGCCTAAGTTTTCAATAACCGTATAACTAATTTCAAGGTCCACGAGAAACGCTTCGCTATAGATTTGTGCGCCAACAGCGTTCTCGTACCAAGGACCGTAATAATTGACTCTGCCCAATACCCCCAGACTGTCGCCAATGGCTTGTGTCAATGTCACATTTCCACGATGCCGTGGAACGCCTTCTTGTATGAGTCGGATACGGACTTCGTTGAGAATATCGGGGTTGTATTTGGTTACTTCCGTTGCAGTATAGTTGTAAGCAACGCTGAGCGCACCCTCCAGTATTGGTGCCGTGAGAATCACATCAATTCCTTGGGTACTCGTTTCAAATTCATTGGTAAAGAATCGGAACTCTTGCAAGTTCCCTGCACTCGTAATTCCTTCAGCCACAAGTTGTTGGATTTGTACCTCAGTAATATCCGTGCCCCGGTTGAAATCCCGTGAAGGTGCCAACCGATCCTCTACCTTGATGTTAAAGTAGTCGACCGTGATACTCGCAATCGCGTGATCAATAACCGTTCCAACCGTGAAATTCTTCGATTTTTCGGGTTCAAGTGCCTTACCGCCGACGAAACGTGCGGCACCATGTGTCGAAGGAATTGTCCCTTTATTGACGAGTGTATTATTCTCACCAAATTCTGTCGTGACGTTAAAGGCATTTTGCTGCCCCGGTGTCGGTGCTCTGAAACCGGTACTGTAACTGCCACGCGCTCTTAAATCAACAATTGGATCAACCGAAAGCAACTCTTTAAGCGTGCTGGTAATGCCATAATTCGTTGCGATTTTGTAGTTGATTGTGCTACCAAAATCGTCAAAGTATTCACCCCGGACAGCCGCATTAATCGTCCAAAAATCGACGAGTCGCAATTCACTTTCCAAATAGCCAGCGAAATTAGACCGCGTCCAATTCCCTTCGGCAATATCACTGAAACCGGGGAATCCATTGGAACCCGAACTAAATCCTTGGCTCGCCAACGGACCGATTTCCCAAGACTCCGTCTGCCCCTGCAGAATCTCAAAGGTCTCTGTTCGATATTCCAAACCAGAAGCGAGGAATACCATATCGTGCAACGGATAGGTCAGGTCAAAGTTAATGTTCGTATCCGCTTGGATATAATTGCCTGGATCAAATTCAGTCGGTGTGTCCGGCCCAAGCGAGGCATTGACCGTATTTCTGATAAAGAAATCGGAGGCGTGCCGTCCATAGGAAGCACTCAAATCCCATCCCAAGTCCTCCGCGATCGTTCCTTTCAAACCAACGAGGAGTGAAGCATCTTGGGTATCAGCCCCAAAGCGGGGAGTAAACCCACCGGGAAAGAGTTCTTGAAATGTGAATAGATTCGGGTCCGTGACTACCTGTTGTAAGGCAACCGGATCAGGAACGTTGTTGGTTATCGGAATATCATCAGCAGCGTGCGGCGACGGTTCGGTAAACTCCTGTCCAGCGGTCTCCGCTGTCGACTTTCGGGCTTCCCATTCCGCCATTTCCGCGGTCAACCCTCGTAAATTCCCGACAAGCAGCGTCTTACCACCATCATTACTAAACACGGCACCTCGGGTATTCGGATTTCGGAAGTAGAAACCGCCTTCTACCTCTTTCTGTGCATAGTTCGCATGACCGTAGAACTCAATATCATCAGTAATGTCTGCACCGTAGTTTGCAAAAAGCTTGATGTCATTTCTAATAATAGGGTGTCCCCAGGGTTGGGCGGGATCAGCGACATCTGTGTTTCCAGCCCCGATAAGTGCGGCGGCATCATCTCGTTGTATAGAACGATCTGTCTCATTCATACCACCATATTCTACACTCAGATTCGTCCAGAGATATTCGCGCCCGAGACCGATATTCCCTGCGAGCGCGTATGCCAGACCATCACCGGCTTGGAAAATACCGGGTTTAATTTCAAAAGTCCCACCTTTATAACTATCTTTGAGCTGGAGGTTCATGACCCCCGCGATCGCATCAGAACCGTATTGCGCCGACGCTCCGTCTCGCAGCACCTCTACCTGTTTCAGGGCAATAGACGGGATCGGAGAAAGATCAGCACCCTGTGCCCCATCGGACACCCCATTTCCGAGCCACGCAATCACAGAAGCACGGTGGCGACGTTTGCCGTTAACGAGCAGCAACGTGTGATCTGGTGCCAATCCGCGTAGATTCGCTGGACGGACAACAGTAGCGGCATCAGCGATCGGCTGCGCATTGACATTGTAAGATGGCACTAAGTTTCTTAACAGGTCTGGCAAATCTGTGCCGCCCTGTCTCACGAAGTCTTCACTCGGTAAAACATCAATGGGTACTGCGGACTCAAGAACCGAACGCGGTTTTGCCCGTGTACCAACGACAACCATACCTTCAAGCGTTATAACTTCTTGATCAGATGTTGCTTCGCTTGATTCTATCTCAGTCTCTTGTGCTATTACTATAGACACTGAACTTATAAAAACTGTGAAAACAATATGAGTCAAAAGCATTACCATTTTAAAATCAAATGCGACTTTCATGAATGGAGCCCTCTATTTTTTGGGTAAAAAGACGCTATTATCTATAGCAGAACTTACATGAAACTTATACAAATTGAATTATAAATGGAAAGGCGCGGTTATAAACCGCGCCTTCTGCGAAAAGCATATTCCGAACTTTTCACGAGATAGGTTTAGAAACTGTATCCGACTTTGGCATACCAGTATGCCCCATCGAACCCGAACGGACTGAACTGCCCGTATTTGTTGCCGACAGAATCAGCACCATTCGGATTTTCATCGGGAAAGGTATTAAGGATATTTCTTCCACCGAGCGTGAGTGCCAATCCGGCCCCTACGGTGTAAGTGGTTTCCAAGTCGAAAATAACCCTTCCAGTGTATTCCCCAGTCCCTGGCACATTTGGATTCTGTAAGTAATCTTCAGAATCGAACCAACCGCTGAAATAACTGGCGCGCCCGAGCACTCCCCACGCATCCGTTATGGAGTAAACGCCAGTCAGGCTGGCACGGTGTGCGGGTAAATTCTCTTGCAGTTCCCTGATTCGATGATCGTCCAGCGTGTCCGGATTGTGATCGGTAACTGTGGTGTTCGTGAAGTTATACACAGCAATGACACTACCGTTGGGTATTGGCGCTGTAATGACCAAGTCAATACCATTGGTTGTAGTAGAGAAGTCATTGATAAAGAACTGGAATGTTTGCAGATTCGCTGCACTGGTCACACCACCAGCGATGAGGTCCGCCTTCTGCGCGTCAGTCAATGTAAAGTGTTGTGACACCGATAACCGGTTTTTCAGCCGAATATCAAAAAAGTCCATCGTGACGTTTACACCCAAAATATCAACGGTAAATCCACCTGTGAAGTTATTTGATGTTTCCGGGTCAAGCGAGTTATCTTCCTTACCTGTCACAACACCCACAGCAGGGTTGGTGGAAGGAATTGTTCCTTTATTAACGAGATCACCCTTCTCAAAATCGTATTCAGTGGTAATGTTGAACGTATTTTGCTGTCCGGGTGTCGGTGCGCGGAACCCAGTACTATAACTTCCGCGTAACCGCATCGTTTCCGTAACCTTGTAGTTTGCAGCGGCTTTGTAGTTCAGGGTGCCACCGAAAATCTCAAATTGTTCAGCGCGCACAGCCAGCGCGATCAGGAGCGGATCAATCGGTCTGATTTCAGTTTCCAGATAGGCAGCAACGTTGTAACGGTGCCACTTGCCTGCGGCAACAGGGCTGAACCCCGAAAATCCGTTGGAGGCAGCAGTGAAGCCTTGCGCTGCGAGGGGTCCGATCTGATGCGACTCGCGTTCGCCCTCTATGATTTCAAATCCTTCGTCCCGATATTCCAAACCGGAAGCGAGGAACACCATGTCGCTGAGCGGATAGGTTACATCGAAGTTGAGGTTATAATCCGTCTGGATATAGTCGCCCGGATCAAAATATGTCGGTGTATCGGGTCCGAGCGAAGCATTGACGGTATTGAAGATAAAGAAATCAGCATGGTTCCGTCCAAAAGAGCCGCTCAGATCCCACGTTAAGGGTTTGCCTAACGCTTCTTCCAGAGTGGTGCCTTTAACGCCAACGACGACGGAACTATCCCACATGAATGCCCCAAATCTGGGTGTGAATCCCCCTGGGAACATCTCTTGGAATGTGAATAGATTCGGGTCATTCTTGACGGCTTGCAACCCTGCAGGATCAGGGACGTGGTTGTTTATCGGAATATCGTCAGCATCGTGAGGCGACAGTTCGGTAAACTCCTGTCCAGCAGCCTCCGCTGCGGTCTTTTGGGCTTCCCAAGCTGCCATCTCGTTTGTCAAACCGCGCATATCCCCGACAAGCAACGTTTTGCCACCCGACGAAGTAAACACACCGCCGCGAGTATTTGGGTTACGGAAATAGAACCCACCTTCAACGCGCTTTCGGGCGTAGTTGGCATGTCCATAGAAATCGATGGTATCCGTGAGGGTGGCACCGTAGTTGGCAAACAATTTGACGTCATTCTCTATAATCGGCTGTCCCCAAATTTGCGCGGGGTCTTTCACGCTGAAATTGCCTGCGTTAATCAAGGCTATAGCATCATTACGTTGGACAGACCGGATGGTCGGATCTGCGCCACCGTATTCAAAACTGAGGCTACTCCAGGCGTCTGGATCCCCTAAACCGATATTCCCTGCGACTGCAAACTGTCGACCGTCGCCGTATTGGTAGATACCGGGTTTAAATTCAAACGAACCGCCCTCATAGTTGTCTTTCAATCGAAAATTCATCACACCCGCAATAGCGTCCGACCCATATTGTGCGGAGGCACCATCACGGAGGACCTCTACCTGTTGCAGGGCAATTGCGGGAATAGGTGCCAAGTCAGGCCCCTGTGAACCATCAGACAAACCGTTCCCGAGCCAGTGAATCACTGCGGCACGGTGTCGCCGTTTACCGTTGACCAGTACCAGCGTATGGTCTGGGGCAAGTCCCCGTAAATTCGCTGGACGGACCACTGTTGACGCGTCGCTAATCGGTTGGGTGTTGACGTTATAAGATGGCACCAAAGTTCTCAGCAAATCCGGTAGATCGGCACCACCCTGCTTCTGAAAGGATTCGTTTGACACAATATCGATCGGAACTGCCGAATCCAAGACAGAGCGCGGTTGCGCACGGGTACCTACAACAACAAGGCTCTCGAGTCTCACAGGATCTGCATCCTGAGATGCTTCAGTCTCGTCAGACGTTTCAGCCTCATCGGTGGCAGCTTCCTCTGCTTGTTCGGAGTGTTCGTCAGCCATGACCGTCGTAAACGCGCACATCGAAATACCCATAAGGATACTGAGTGCGAAGACGATTGATTTGATACATTTACTGTAATACATATATTTTCCTCTTCAATTTGACACAAACGCCAAACCTTGAAAATTGCTGTTATATAATATAAGACATAGGACACAAAACGTAGTTAGCAACCCATGCTTCCCTCACAAGATGGACTACAATTAAGCGTATTCGAAGTGAAGAACGCAGTGCATCAAGAGGTTAATTAAATCGCTCCATTTTACACAGACAGTATTATAATAACACAATCTGCCCTATCTTCTATATCGAATTCACATTAACTGCAGCATTACAACTTTAATAGTATATAATACCACATTTTTTTTTCTTAGTCAAGTTTCCAAGCATAGAAGCAATTAGTATTAACAAAGTCTTGGAAAATTATCATAATTTCGCACATGAGTCTCAAAAACGCGAACCCTAAATCCGATTTGACTTGATATGATCTTTTAGCAAAAAATTTAAACTTGACAACAAATTTGTAATGGTATATACTTAATAGCACACGCAATTTGGTGTTACGCCTGCTGAGAATGTAAAAAGCCATCAAAAAAGTTCACCCAATAGTTACCTCATACGAAACAAACTACCATGGCAAAGAAAAAGGGGCGCCGCTCCGTAAATGTGGCACGGAAGCGTGAAAAGCGCAATCGTGACCGGAAATTCAGACAAAAACAGCTTGCTATCGAAAAGCAACGTAGACTCCCTTATGAAAAGTCAGAAGAAGAGCATTTACACGCCTGTATCTCACAGAGCCGAAAGCTGCTTGACGAACCTGAGCTTGAAGGTGTTCTTTTCGATTCTGAACTGATGTATACTCGGGTGACAGCAGTACTTGACAATACTTACCAATCAGGCGAGACACACACACTCACAGATGAATCTGAAGATGACCCCACCCATCTCCCAAATCTAACAGAAGATGCCGCGAGTGAAGAGGAACGTGCCAGCGAACATTTTCGGTTAGAAGTGCTTCCACATCTTGTTACACCAGATTTCATGCAACAATTAGTGCAAGCGCTTACGGCGTGTGAAAAACGTCTCAAATTTACAGGTAACCGAGAACTCGCAGAGGTCGCTTTTGTTACCCGCTCGCTTTTTGAAGCCGCGCCCCCTGAAATACTGACGTTCCACCCGATGATCCAAACTATCGGTATCGAAACCCTACGGATACTTGTGGAAGCACCGGATATGATTGTTGACAGACACGAAGAGGTCAAAGAAATTTTTTCTAACGTCCTGGAACATGAAGGCTCAGAAACATATGACTCTCAACCGATTTCTGTCTTTTCAGATACCGGACAAAACCCAGAACACCACCAGGAAGAGGACTCCAAACCTGTCTCAACAAGACCGGCTTCGCTGGATTTGGATACAGTCAATATTAAGAAAACCGCTATCGAACAGGTTTTGCCTTCTCCTACAGAGGATTCCACACCGCTTCCAGGATCAGTCGAATTCTCTGGGACACCTTCCTCAGAGGTCGTAACCCCAATAGTGTCCCCTGACGACCTCCCTGCTCGGGCACTTTATAAAAACTTCAACGGCTTAGCAATCAAGAAGAGTTTCAAAGATCAGCTAGACGACACATCCTTACAAAAGGGACTCACCAACTACGCTTTGGTGAATGAAAACGAAGAACAGGTTGAATTCGTTGATGCGGAAAACGAACGCTACATCAGGGTTACTGAAGAGCGGTTGCAGTTACATGCCCGTTCAAAAGCAGAATTGACTATTGCTATGGCAGAGGTAGAAGCACAGTGTAGGTCAGCAGTCATGTACCTCGCCAAAACAATCGAAGAAAGGGGGTAATCTTATGCCAAGGAGTAAAAGCGGACAGGTCCGACGCAGGACCCAAATCCGCCAACGTCAACAACGACGACTCAAAAGAAAGAAAGCAACATTGAAAGAACTTTTACAGAACAGCGGCAGTTAATATAGCGGGATTTATGGTACACTTTAGAATTAATTAGACATTCAGAACTGGTGTGGTTAAGCAATTTTGAGTATTAAATAGGCACATTGTCCGTTGGTGGCGGGCGGGAAAACCCCGCCCCTACCGGGTTTGGGATGAAAACCGGACCGAAAAGCGGTTGTTGTGCCTGTCTACTTTCTCTTTTCAAAGTGAACAAATTCTGATGGCTGCAACCGGACAGAGCCTCCACGCCTCTCTTCAACATACCCCATCCTGAGCAGCGTAATCACTTCATGAGAAGTCGGAATATTGAAAAGCTGACGCACCCGTTCACGATCTGCGGAGTTTTCTAAAGGTGCACTGACAAACTGGACTCCGATGTCCAAAGCAGTCGCAGCGAGCAGTACATTCTGAATTAGCATCCCCATACTCAACCACATCCATCGGGTTCCACCGTCCCCAGGTGGATATCTTTTGCAATTCATCGTAACCAACATGAGCAGTGGCGCCTCACGAACCTGTGCGGCGATCTCTTTCGCGGGTATCTTCCCTGCCCCCAGATTCCCTAAAAGTGTGAACGACTTGGCGTTTTTCAGCATCGCTTCCACTAACTTGTCCGGCGCGTCCTGAAGCAATTTCGGTAGCGTAACGTGGTCCGTCAGTAATACGCCATCCCCTAACGCCTTCAAGTCCGTCTCTGTGAGACGCATCCAACGGCTATTGTCATCAAGAAACTTGGCATCTTTGAATTGTTCAACAATAGCACACTCCGTTACATCGGCGAGTGCAACCTTGCCTTCTGCTTCCTGAATAAGCACCAACTCCCACGGTTGAACGTTGAATGGTGACGGTGTCCATCGCGCAGCCTCAATGAGTTTTTCAAGGTCTGCGGCATCAATTGCGCGGTTTTGAAACGTGCCGCGATGGCTGCGTCGTTGTGTGATTGCGTCAAAAACATTCATAGATTCTCACAGTCCCGATGACGTTGTAGGATTTCTGGGGGTGATGCTGTACCGGTGGTCCCGATCTTGGTGACGGTAATTGAAGCCACTAAATTGCCGACATACGCCGCTTCAACTGGTGCCTCGGCTTGTGAAGCGTGTAGGAGACTACAGAGCGTTGCGACAAGTCCCGCCGAAACACTGTCCCCCGCCCCAACAGGATCAACCTCATCGTCAATTGAGATACCGGGGATATGCGTTAGTTCGTCCCTATCATAAACAAGAATGCCGTTTTCACCGAGGGTGACGTAAACTGTGTTTTGTGTTCGTTTTCCGAGTACAACCGCGCATAACTTCGCATCCGCCATATCAACTTCCTGTCCACTCCACTCCGAGTCCACAGCACGTCTCGCCTCAAACCGGTTTGGCTTAATAATCACGTTTCGGTACGCGCCGATCCGTGTGCGAGAATCCGCGAAAAAGATTTTATCAGGAAACGCCGCGCCCAACTCGCAGAGTTCTTCTCTCACTCGGTTGGTGACAACGCCTAAGTTCGCAATCGGCATCTGATCGCCGACAACGATGCCATCCACAAGCGGCATACAATTTCGAAGCGCATCAATAACAGAAGTTTCCACTGCCGCATCCATCGCCGATTGGTTCTCAATATCGAATCGCGGTCCCTCCGTCTCTACGTCTTCATAGCCACGATGTATCGGTTTCAGATAGGTAGGTGTCACCCAGTTCGGCACCTGTATCATAAAATCCGTCAAACACCCGTTCGTCTGTAGACACTCCAACAGCGTCCCACCGAATCCGTCTTCACCGATAACGCCTAACGTATAGACCGTGCCTACACCTAACGCCTTGAGGTTATTTGTGACGGTTCCAGCGGCACCCGGACTGTAGCGTTGCTCTACAACAGGATTCGTATGCCACGGCGTTTCCAAGGAGAGTGTCGAACGGGTTTTATCTATGTACCAGTAGGCATCGAGATAAAAATCGCCGACGACAAGGATACGTTGGTCGCGAAATTGGTTGAGAATCGTCTTCAGGCGCGCCTCGCTAATCAATGTGTTCCTCCGGTGTCTCAAATACACTGCAATGTGGATAACCATTATACCACATCCGTTCTTTTTGCAGAAACACCAAATTCCCTTAAGTGGATGTCACCCCTACGGGGTTCGCTGATGGATCTCACTACGTTCTACAGAGATGGCACCCCTACGGGGTTGAAGAGGAAACAGTTCAAAAATCGGTGTATACCCCGATCCCCGCTAACACGGCGTGGGTGCCGATTGGGCAGTTGAAGAGGAAACAGCTCAAAAATCGGTGTATACCCCCCGTCTTAAAAGGACATAAGATGCCTTCGGACGTTAAATGCCAAAAACTTTACACACCCACCTTCCAGTTTTTCTTGAATATTTTCTGAGACGTGTTATACTTTTTCAAAGATTGAACAGTGATGGGACAGCGGCATTCGGGTGGATTGCCAGCCCATCAGTATCTCATCGAAAACCCTCAAACAGAGTATTAGATTATCCTGCACTGGATGCGTTGGTCTAAAAACAAAGGAGCCGTTTATGAATCCGAAAATTTTTAGGTTAATACTATGCATATTCCTCATACTCCCAGTTGCTTACCTTTCTGGGGCGGAGAAAACGGAAGAGGTCGGAATCACTGAAGAACCGATGCCTACACTGAAAGTAGGTTTGATTCACCCGTTGCTCAATTACGCCACTTTTGGCGACGGCGCGAAACTCGCCTTAGCCGAAATCAACAAGGCAGGCGGTGTTCTTGGGCGGCAGGTAGAGTTTATCTATAAAGTGGAAACAGGATCCATTGCTGATGCTGCAACAGAATTAGTTGAAATGGAAAATGTTGTCGCTATCTTAGGTCCGATGTTTTCAAGCAGTGCTGTTAAAGTTGGCCCGATCATCAATATCCCTGTCCTTGTGGGGGCAACAGGTGCCGACGTGACGAATACTGGGAATGATCCGAGAGATTTTCTTTTTCTCGTGGCGAATTCAAATGCCTTGCAAGCAAAAGTCATGGCAGGTTTTGTGGTGAACGACCTCGGGAAGAAAACTGCAGCAATGATTTGGCAGAACGGGGATGTTTACTCTAAAGGTTTCGTTAACGCATTTGATGCGAATTTCCAAGAACTTGGCGGTCGCATTGTTGCCAATCAAATCTATGAACAAGGCGATACAATGTTTGATGGACAACTTGGGATCATCAAAGATGCAAACCCTGATGTCCTGCTTCTCGCAAGTTTTCCACCAGAGAATCCGAACATCGTGAAACAGGCACGTAAGATGGGCATTCAGTCCATCTTTATCGGCAGCGATGGTTGGGATGATTCGTTGATGTTAGACACTTTAGAGGATAACACGCCTCTCGAAAATTCCTACTATTGCAGTATCTCGGATGAGCTTGCGGCAGATTTTACGGACGCTTATGAAACAATGTTTCAAAACCAGGCGATTGGTATCGCGCCATTAGGTTACGATGCCATGCGGTTATTGGCAATAGCGATTGAAAACGCCCAATCAACGGACCCTGTTATGATTCGGGACGCAGTTGCGGCTATCACTGACTACCAAGGGGCGACAGCTATTTCTGGCTTTGATAGGAACCGTCATCCTGTCAAACCTGCTGCGGGTATCCGCGTGTTGAAAATTGTTGAGGGTCAACCGCAGCAACACACTATTGTGAAAGCCAATGAGTAAGCCCTACCCAATTTGCAATATCGTCCCAGATGTGTTAAAATATAAGGAGTTTAAAATTCATTTATTCTAACACTTGGAGAAAATCTATGTACAAAATCGGGCTTATCCCTGGCGATGGAATTGGCCCCGAAGTGACGCGCGAAGCGATGAAAGTCTTCGGGGCAGCAGCCGCACAAGCAGGAATTCAATACGAGACAGTCGAATACGATGTCGGTGGTGATCGGTATCTGGCAACCGGCGAAGTGCTACCGGATTCAGTTTTAGAGGAACTCCGCGGCTTAGATGCTATCTACCTCGGCGCAATCGGGCACCCCGATGTCAAACCCGGCATTTTAGAGAAAGGCATCCTGCTCAAGGTCCGGTTTGAACTCGATCTCTATATCAATCTCCGTCCCGTCAAACTCTACCCTGGTGTCCCAACACCAGTGAAAGACAAGGGACCTGAAGAAATTGATTTCATCATCGTTCGCGAGAATACCGAAGGCTTATACGCCGGTATCGGTGGTTTCTTGAAACGTGGCACGCGTGATGAAGTTGCGATTCAGGAAATGATTAACACCTACAAAGGTGTGGAACGTTGTGTGCGCTATGCTTATGAACTTACTAAAAAGCGCAACAGGGAAAATACGCTGACGCTCTGCGACAAAGCAAACGTCCTCACCTACGCCCATGATCTGTGGCGACGTGTCTTTGACGAGGTCGGCGAAGATTATCCCGATATTAAGAAGGAATATGCCTTTGTCGATGCGACAACAATGTGGATGGTGAAAAATCCAGAGTGGTTTGACGTCATTGTGACATGTAATATGTTCGGAGACATCATCACCGACCTCGGTGCGATGATTCAGGGGGGCATGGGGGTCGCCGCTTCTGGCAATCTGAACCCAGAAAGCGTTGCTATGTTTGAACCGATTCACGGCTCCGCGCCGCGTTATACCGGCAAGAATCAGATTAATCCCATCGCGGCGATAGGTGCAGCCGGAATGATGCTTGATCACCTTGGACATACTACAGAGGCAGCAAAAGTGGAGAAATCTGTCAGTGATCTACTGGCAAGCGGGAAAATTAAAGACCTCGGTGCTGGACGAATGGGTTACACGACTGAAGAGGTAGGTGATCTTGTAGCAGAAGGGTTGTAATCATTTACAGGTAGGCGCGCTTTCGTGAAGGTTCAGAATTTAATTCGGTAATGTGCGGTGTTAATTGTCTGAATCAGGATTTTCAGGATTAGATGTCCTCCTTGGCTGAAAACTGCCTTCATAGAATTACCGAAATATTTATTTAAACTTCATCCAAGCGCGTCTCCTGAAAAATATCAGTACGAAGTATTTGAATGCCTCCAATTTTCAGAGCAAGCGTGCTGTGAAATTAATTCGATCTGAATAGCGGTTCCAACGATTGAAGGTGTACATGTCGTAAGCACTCAACGGCTTGTAGCCAGCAGCTTTGAGTAGGTCATTAACAGTACTAACTTCAAAGATTCGCTGCTGGTGGACCTCTTCATAACGGCGAAACAGATCGCCCTCTCGGATAAAAAAGGTTAAGACCGTTCGGCACATCTTGGAGTGATGAAGATAGTTGTTTTTCCAGATGTAGGTATAATCCTCATGATTTGACGCGAACGTTTTGTTGTGAAAATGCTCCACGATGTTCCGCTCTGTCGTCACATCAAAGATAAATAAGCCGTCGGGTTCGAGATGCTCAGCAACACATTGAAAGACGTTGTTTAATTCGGTTTCATCGTAAGCATAATTGATGCTATCGTAGGTGCAGAGGACAGCGTCAAACCGTTGGTTGAGTTGGAACTCGCGCATGTCCCCGTCATGGAGCTCAATGTTCACATCGTGCGCCGCGGCTTTTTCCTTCGCAATGTCCAGCATACCAACTGCCCGGTCGACCCCAGTCATCTCATAACCTCTCAATGCGAGTTCTATCGTCAAAGCACAGGTACCACATGCCACGTCGAGAACCGTGCGTGGCTTGCAATCATATTTGTCGAAAAGCGACTCAATGTAATGGGTCCAACGCGTGTAGTTGACGTTGGTCATCATCCTGTCGTAGGCGTAGGCGAATTTCTCATAAGGGGGAGTTAGCTGTGTCCGCATCGTTTAAGTGTCGCTTGCAAACTGAGCGTGCAAGTTACTCGGTTCCTCCTTTAACCCCCACAGAGGCATCCATCATCCGTAGGAGTGTGTTAATCTCATCGGCATCCCAAGATTCATCAGCGTTCGCTTCTATCGCGTATCTACCAACGGCTCTGATTTTACGGAGATTGATTCTCCCCGTAAGGAAACTGAATGGTAACTGCATCCCGGCTGTTTTGACCCGATCAAACGTAGCTTCAATGTCATAGCGGTCGACCCCTTCAGGGGCTTGTCGAATTAACGCATCCTTCACCATATCCGCGCCGAAGCTAAACAACTCTTTGATGATAAACCATTGCAAAACGGCAAGGCATATCGTGAGGATTAAGAGAACCGTCAAAATTTTGACTATGTGCCGCCTCCCGGTTCCGCTCTCAGCTGCCATGTTCGATCCACCTCTCGATTAGATTCTATGCTTAACCTTATCTTAATGCTTAGGTCGGATGTTGTCAATAGATTTTTCTATAGCACCTTACCTGCGGAATAAATAGGTAAAAAAATGAAGATAGGAATTGTAGGCAGACCCCAGGTCGGAAAAACGACGGTGTTTAACACCTTAGCACAATCCAATGCAGAAATTGGAGGGTATACCAGCCGCGGGCAGATAAACCTGAGTACTGCCAACGTCCCAGATGAACGTTTGGCACAGATAGCAAAGATATCCGAATCCCAAAAAACAACGCCTGCTACGATTGACTACGTAGACGTTGCCGGGGTAACGAAATCGGAGATGGCGCAGGCAGAGTTAGATTCTGGGATGATCGCAGAACTCCGCACAGTCGATGCGCTTGCACATGTCGTCAGACTTTTTGAAGACGAAACGGTTCCACACGTTGATGGAAATGTTGACGCAGAACGCGATATTGAAAGCGTCGCCCTCGAGTTTGCCCTGGCAGATTTACAGATCGTCGAAGGAAGACTTACCCGACTCCGCAAGCAATTTCAAAATCAGAAACTTCCGGAACAGCAAAGCGAGATTAAACTTTTAGAGGCGTGTCAGAAAACCCTTGAGGCTGGAAAACCGCTCCGAATCCTTGACATTTCCGCCAATGAAGAGAAGTTAATACGCGGTTACGGGTTTTTGACCCAGAAACCGTTGCTCTTAGTCTGTAACATCGATGAAACACAACTCGACGCGGCTGACGACCTTCTCGAACGCTTCGCTAACTATGAATCGGAACCCCAAACGGCAATCATCATACTCGCGGCGCAGTTGGAAATGGAACTGGCACAACTCGATGAAACGGACACCGAGATTTTCATGGCGGAGATGGGATTGCATGAATCCGCTTTAGAACGGTTCATCGAGACTTCGTATCGGTTATTAGGACTGCTAACGTTCTTTACAACCGGTCCCGTCGAGACGCGAGCGTGGACCCTACGTGGCGGTGAAACTGCTGTCGAAGCCGCAGGACGTGTACACACCGATTTCGCAACAGGGTTCATCCGTTCCGAAACAATTAACTGGGCTGACTTCGTAGCGTGTGGTGGTTATCCACAAGGGCGTAGTAAAGGTTTATTGCGAGCCGAGGGCAAGACCTATGAGGTGCAAGAGGGTGATGTTTTACTCATTTTGGCGAATCCGACGCACTGATGACGCATCCCGCAAATCCGCGATTGCCTCCATCATTTGATTGCCCATCTGTTGATACATCTCGCGCCTCGTCTCGAATTCTTCGGTAGTGAGTTCAAGCGGCGTGCCGAAGGTGACAGTTAATTGTGCTCGGCGCAACCGTTTACTGTTGCGTGGCAACATCCGCTCCGCGCCCCCATGGAAAACAGGAATCGTTGGCACGCCCGCCCGGTGTGCAATAAAACATGCCCCATCCCGCGCTTTACCCAATGTGCCATCTACGCTACGAGTGCCTTCAGGAAATATAAGCACAGCATTACCAGCTTGTAAGAGCGAAATAGTCCGCCGCAACGCCCCTAAGTCAGGGGCACCTCTATTCACGGGATAGGCATTATAGGCGGAGATGAGTTTCCCTAAGCCGGGAATGTCGAATGCATTACTCCGCGCCATATAATGGATCTCACGGTTAGCGGCAGACCCCACGATAACGGGATCCAGAAAACTGACGTGATTTGAGACGAGTAAAACCCCACCCTCTCTCGGAATATGGTGAACGCCGCGTGCTTCAAGATGTCCCATCGTTTTACAGAAAAGATTTGTAAGTCGATGTCCCCATCGGTAGAGGGCTCGGGGTGTCCAGAACTGATTATCGGTATACCACATATCTCTACTTCCCACACTCCTCACTTCCAGATACTTGCTGCACAATCAAATCAACCACTTCTTCAATCGTTTTATCGGTTGTATCGACAATAATCGCATCGTCAGCTGCACGTAGCGGACTGTGTTCTCGCGTCGTATCTTTTTCATCTCGTTCGCGAATCTCTGCTTCAACCACGGCTAATGTCGCATCTATGCCTTGTGCTTGGAGTTCGGCGAGTCTACGTTTCGCACGCTCTGTCACAGAAGCATCAAGATAGAATTTGAAATCGGCGTTCGGAAAGACGATCGTCGTTAAATCCCTGCCCTCAGCGATAATGCTCCCTTCGGCACCGATCCGCTGTTGGTGTTTCACAATTTCACGACGAATCTCTGGGATTTTCGCGACATCTGCGACCAATCTGTTGACTGCTGGCGTTCGGATCTGGACAGACACATCTTCGGTGTTGAGTAGAATCGTTTTGCCATTATTGGTGAACTCAATATGACACGCTTTCACGCTATCAATGAGTTTTGGGTTATCCGCTGCGAGTCCTTCCTGTAATGCCAACAGGGTCACTGCTCGGTACATTGCCCCGGAATCGAGATAGAGTAGTCCAAGCTTTTCTGCGACGCGCCGAGCCACCGTACTTTTCCCGGACCCGGCGGGTCCATCTATCGCAATCGTCACCTGAGATCCAGTTTCTTTCATACGCCTCCTAATGCTTTTCTACGCTCTTCGACGATAGCTTGCGCCTCGAGAAGCACACGTTCAATCTCAGCGAGATCATTCGTCTGAAGCAAGGTTTTGAATTCGCTCAAATTCTCAACGATGTCATCAATGAGTGATAAAAGGACATCTCTGTTCTGGGTGAAAATGCCGGTCCATAAGTCAGGCGAACCTGCTGCGATCCGGGTGGAATCCCGAAAGCCAGTCGCCGTAAAGTCCAACGCTTTATGATGCTCCGTTTCCACATTCGCAACGGTATTGGTGAGTAGACTCGCAATGAGATGCGGGAGATGACTCGCGGCACCGACGAGCAGATCGTGGGTTTCAGGAGAGAGGAGATGTGGAACGCCACCGACAAATTCCCAGAGATTTCTGACTTGCTGAAGGGCATCCGGATCCGTATTTTTTGTGGGTGTCACAATACACGTGGCGTTTTCAAAAAGCGTTGCCCGTGCCGCGCCGACCCCGGTTTCGTGTGAGCCTGCCATCGGATGCCCTCCTACAAAAGAGAAGGTATCCAAACCCTGTTCCCTCAGCTGCGCCTCGACCGTCTCCACTAACACCGATTTCGTACTCCCAACATCTGTGAGCACCATAGGCTGCTGGGAGCCAACACCTTCAACAATATGCTTTACCAACACTGGGATCAACTCAACAGGGGTGCACAAGACGACAAGATCGCTTCCGTGTAGCCCTTCCGCTATGTCTGTCGTAACCACATCAACCGCATCGTATTGGAGTGCTTTTTCAAGTCTACCGATGTTTCGTCCCAACCCGACGCGTTGCCCTCGAAATCCATTCTTTTTCAGGGCGAGTCCAAGCGACCCTCCGATTAAGCCGACACCCCATATTGTAATTCGACGAAGTCGTTGTATTTGTCCCATAGTCAATCTCGGAAACCTTCAATCTGTGAGCATATTACGGCATACCTGACAGGCAAAAATCTTATTATATTCTATGAGAATCCATGACCCTTTGTCAAGCGAAAATTGGTGGACCTGGTGTCCTCACCAAATAAACCGATACATCGGCATTTCGAGGAAGATACCGAGCAGTCCCCAGATACTTCCCACCAAGAATTCACCCAAAATCAGTCCCAAAAAGAACGGTGCGACCCGCCGAAACGTCCGCACGCCACCGAAACGCAGGATTGCTAACTTGATGAAATAACTGATGAAAACCGAAAACCAGAAAAAGTTCACCGCCCACGTCCCAGAGATGGCGTATCCTATCGGATACAGGGGCCACCAGAAAAAACGGAGCCGCACCAAAGTCAAACCGAACGCGAATAGAAGCCCGCAGACCATGGCGATTAACGACGGAACGTCCACAGGCATCGGGTTCGTCAGCCAACTCTGGGTACGGTTGAACACAGACCCCGACCAGACCTCAATTGCACCACTCTCATAGCCGAGATGCAGCGCACCCCAAAACGCCGCAAAGGGGCTTAGGACCATTGCGAGGAGCATGGCGACGGCAATGCGTCGTGAAGAACTACGCGACCGTTCCGCCAATTTCAAGCCTTCTAACTGGTGCGGCATCGTATTGCCCCGATAGGCACGATTGAAGCAGAATATCAATGAAAACAGGGCGAGATTCTGCCCTCCGAGTCTACGCATTCCGAACATCTTGGGGAGTAAGACATCGGGTCCCATAGAGCGTAAATCGTGGATCGGTGGACCCAGTTCGGCACGGATACGCGTAATTACGGTCACTGTCGTCAGATGGATAGCAAAGACGAGTACCGCCACCCAGAAAGACATCCCCGCAACCCACCAAAAACCGGCGAGGAGCAGGAATCCAAAGATTAATCCTAATACCGCAACGCGATAGGACATCGGTTCGTTGGTATCCGTTCTTCTGCCGCCATGCCATGCCTGCCTAAAAACATCGCGCAAATGGTCGCGCGCACTCCACAACACCATGCCCAGAACACCAACACAAACCCCGAACGACTGATCGAAGATAAACGGAAATCCTGGAATCCGCTGCAAGCCAGCGATACTTCCGAAGATCATCTCAAACTTCCAGAAGACATAGAAGAACCAGAACGTAAACGATAGGTCGAGTGGGATAAAATACGCCATCCCGACGACAAAGGGAAAGAAAACGACGGGGGTCCAACCGATTGCATTCCACGGTTTCGTCGTGAACAACGGACGCAGATCATAGAATTCACCCCCGAGTCCGGGAAAGTTTGGAAATAGGAAGTGTAGTCCATTCACCACATCTATCCCACCGGCGAGGACGATACCGACCCACAACGGTTTCGATCGGAAGAAACGCGCCGTTGTCATCTGATACGGTAGTTCAATAATCGGGTAACTGAGCCGTTCTATTTCAATCCACTGCCTCCGTAACATCACATTGATGCAAAACGTCGTGAACAGCAGGACGATGATAAATCCGCTCCACGCAAGCACAGGTTTCCACCACATCTCAAGGTGCGGACGTAGATAGAGGCTCGACTCACCTGTGAAATAGACGGTCAAACGGCTCTTGTCCGTCAAGGCGAGCCAATCTGGGAGATAGCGATGGAAAAGTGCGCCCCATTCATTTTCCTCTGTCGCCAACCAACCGACCGTGGCGATATTCGTAACAATTACCTCAAACAGGTCATGCCCACAGATAGCGGAGGCTATAGATAGCATTGCGTAGAGCGTCAACAACTCACCTTGGGTGAGTGCGGCGCGCGGTGCGAACCGATGAAGGATTGTATTGAGGGCAATCAGGACAGCGAGTGCGAAAACGGTATTGAAAAAGAGGGACATCGTTGTTGGGAATCCCTGATCCCAACGCAGCGATGCGAAGACCCAATAGTTATTGAAGGGAATCAGCACGAGACCCAGCCAAATAATCCGCCAACGGATTTTCTGGCGAGGCGACGTAGAGAGGGCAGGCGAGTGTTGCTGCATAGATAGTCCCAGTCGAGATATGTGTCATTTTGCCTATAAATTCGCAATGCCATTATACTCCAGAATTGAACTGTACTCAACATTTTTGTTTGCAAAATTAAGGCGGATTTGGTAAAATACCGCTAAAATTAATTCTAAAATGCACTTCTTTTTTCGAAGCAAATGGACACTATAAAAGAGGCACACTATAACCTCGGTATCGCTTATCTGGAGGCGGGGCAATACGACAGAGCCGTTCCTGAGTTTGAAGCCGCGATAAAATTGGATGCGAATTTCATAGAGGCACACTGCGCGCTCTGTCGCGCGTACCTCGAACAGAATGAATTAGAGAAAGCAAGCACCACGGTCACCGCGGCGTTAAAACTTGATGCCACCCACCAACCTGCGCTGCTCCTCTGTAATACTATTACCCAAGCATACTATGATAGAGGCAAAGAATACCTCAACACCGAGCGTTACACCGAAGCCGTTTCCGCGTTCCAGAAAGCACTCACCCTTGGTGCAGACTTGGGAGGCAACTCACAGGTCTCCGATATCGAACATAAACATATCTATGCCCATCTCGGTGCCGCCTACATCAGGCTGAAGGCATATCAGGAGGCAATTGAGGCGTTACAAAACGCGATAGCCTTAGATGCCGATCTCGTTGATGCCAACTATTACCTCGGATACGCTTATATTGAACAAGGATCCTACGATCAAGCGATACCACATCTTGAACGTGCCATAGGGATTGCCCCGAATCTCAAGCGTGCACATTATAACCTTGCCCGTGCACACCGAGAATCCGGCAATTTGGAAGCGGCAACGCACGCCGTCACAGAGACATTAAGACTCGATTCCAACTATCAACGTGCCCATGAACTCGCAAACTTGATAAAACAAGCACACTACAATAGGGGTATCACCTATCTCAACGACGAACGTTATAGCGAAGCCATTACAGCCTTTCAGAACGCGATAACTCTCGATCCCGATTTCACCACCGCCCACTACAATCTGGGGTTAACCTATCTGAAGATAGAAACCTATCCCCGTGCTGTAGACGCCCTACAGAAGACGATAACCTTGGACTCTACCTATAAAGCTGCCCACCACTCGCTCGCGCTCGCCTACCTCGGCCAGCAGGAACTCGGAAAAGCGCGAGAGGCAGCAAGAGAAGCGTTAAAATTGGATGCGAACTATCAACCTGCGATCTCCCTTTTGGAAGCCATAGATCCGAGTTTCACGCCGCCTGACACACAGAAAACTACACCGTCAGAACCAGAAACGCAGCCCGCTACATTACCAGAGCCAGAGCCATCTGTAGACCCACAACCAGACGCAAAATCGGCAAAGGAAACGCATCACGAGCTGGGCATCGCTTACAAGAACTCGAAAATGTATACAGAGGCAATCGCGGAGTTCCAAAAGGCAATAGATCTGGATTCGGATTTTATAGCGGCACATATCAGTTTAGGCGAAGTCTATCTTGAGATAGGACAGTTGGATGACGCAGAAACCGCAGCGAACGCGGCGTTAAGGATCGATGCAAACTCCCAATCCGCACGTCAACTTTTAGAGGACATCAGACAAGCGCGTCCTGCCCCGCAACCGTTAGTGCCTGCAAGCAGTACTCCCAACACCACTGATGTGAAACAAGACTTAGAACGTGGGATGCTTTTTCTGAATAACGGGCAGTATAACCAAGCCGCAGCGGCATTTAAGAAGGTAATAAAGGCGGATCCAAGCACAATAGAAGCACACCATGGCTTAGGACAGGCTTACCTTGAAATAGGGGCTTATGACGATGCCAAAATCGCAACAGAAGAAACGTTAAGACGCAATCCCAACCATCGGCAAGCCCGCGAACTCCTCCAAATTATACAGTTCGCCAAGAATCAGGAGAAAAATCAGGGAATTCGGAAGAAAGTGCTACGGTATGCCGCGATTTTCGCTGTTATTGCCCTGGGAGTCTTTATTGCTATCAGGTTCGACCTTCTTCCTTCGTGGTGGAATAACGCACCTCCTAACCTCTCAATAAATGTTTCTTTAGAAGAACCCTCGAAGAACAAAGCTCTTGATGCGGGTGAAACAGGACGACTCAGGCTAAAGATTAGCAACAGCGGAGGTACAGTTCGCAACATCCGGATCAAGTTTGATCCGACCTTTATCACTGGTATCGACTACAAGCCTCCTGATATTATTTCAAAATTGAAAAAAAATGGCACAGAAAATATTGCTGTAGAGATGAGCGCATCCGAGCATGCGCGTCCCCGAACGCAATCCTTGAAGATCCTATTAGTTTTAGTCGAAAATGATAAAACGATCCTCGCGTCTAAAAATTTTTCTCTCAAAATTCAAGCAGCAAGGAGACGGTAATGGATAAAAAAATCTGGGGGATCATCGGGGGTATTGCATTGGCCCTTGCCCTGCTATCCCCACTTGTGTTGGGTAGCACGAAAAAAGTAAAAGAAGTGTTTGAAGAAGCGGAAACATCGTACAAAGAGGCACGGTACGAAGATGCACTCGAAAGATATAACAAAGCACTGGAAGAATCAAAAAAGTTCGGTGTAAAGACAGACACGATTGTCCCTGATTTCCAAGCATACATCCACTACAAAATAGCACAATGTGAGCAGCAGTTAGGCAATTCGAGCGTAGCACTTCAACGCTATAGGGCAGTCATCTTAAATTTTCCGGAAAGTCGATACGTGCCCGATTCCTATGTTGGTAGGGGAGACATCTATTTCGATCAAACAGAATATGATGCCGCTATTGAGGAATACAAACGTGCGTTAGAGACAATAGAAGACGCGGCGCGTAGAGAGCAAATTAATCAAAAATATCAAATAGCACTCGCTATTATAAATCCACTGCCACTACCGCCGCCGGAACCGGAAGACATCGACACTCCGGATTTTGCAGCACTCACAGAGGCAACCTTTCTTCGCTTTAAGGAACGTTTCGAGAAAGCAGCCACACAATACAACGCCTTCGCGAGCAACTATCTACCTGCTGAAACTGCAGTATATGCCCTCTATTGGGCAGGCAGATGCTATCACAGAGCCGGTCTCTTCCAGCAATCCGTTGATGCGTTCGAGAGACTCATTGATGACTATGCTTATACCCCGAACACTATTGAAGCATATCACGGGTTGGCAGTGGTATACTTCGACTGGGCAAAAAGAGATCAGGATACATCTAAATGCCAATCGGTAATTGAGACTGTTGAAAAAACCGAGCAGGAATATGCTGACAGTCGTGCTACTTTAGATCAGGAGGTTCTCAATTTTATGAAAGAAATTAAACGCAACGCAAAGGCGATGATTGAATCCATTCCGCCACCTCCACCGGAACCTCCCCCGGAAGAGCAGTGCGTCAGGCAAGGGCGTGAACATTTTGAAAGAGGTGAACTGGAACTCGCTGAGGAGAAGGTAAGAAAAGCAGAACGTATGAATCCAGACTATCAACCAGCTAAACGGCTTCTAAAAAATATAGGAGAGAAGTACTACACCCAAGGTCTTGCACTCCTTGACCAAAACCGCTTCGATTCCGCTATTGTTAAGTTTGACAAGGTTATCAATATTGATCCCAACTATAAAGAAGCACACTTCAATCTTGGCGTTGCTTATTTCAATTTACATAACGATACTTACGCAGCAAACGCCGTTAACAAGGCCCTGGTCATTGATCCAGAGTACGAAGAAGCACTCCGACTTTTGGGAGCGATCAAAGAAAAGGAGAAAACCAAGTGAGAAAAGAATTTATTTTAGTTATAAGCATGCTGTTCATCAATATACTGTTTTTACCGAACGTTTTTGCCCAAGGTTCTACACACTTTAAGTTACCGGAAGGGGCGACAGCGCGTTTCGGCAAAGGATGGGTCAAAGATATTCTATTTTCGCCAGACGGTAGAGAACTCGCGGTTGCAACCACTATCGGTATTTGGATTTATGATGTCAACACTGGAAATGAAAAAGATTTGCTAAGAGGTCTGATGGGCGGCGCCAATGCAATCGCATATTCCAGTAATGGGCGCACCCTTGCTGCTGCACATGAGGACCACACTGTGTATCTATGGAATATTTTTAACGGAAGCGCGCGAGCTTTTTCAGGGCATACCGGGCATATTCGCGCGATCGCCTTTTCAGACGATGATAGTATGGTTGCCAGTGGCGGAACAGATAACACGATTCGGATATGGGATGTTCACGTCAACAAGCTCCGAGCGATTCTGCCTGGATATACTTCTGCGGTTTCTTCGATAGCGTTCTCATCAGATAGCAGTATGCTTGCCGGCGGCAGTAAAGATGGCACAATTCGGGTATGGGATACAGGCACTGGCGACAAAATTTACGAATTCAACGGGCATACAGAACTGGTTTCGGGTGTAATTTTCTTGCGTTACGACAGGATCCTTGTTAGTTCCAGTTTAGATGGTACAATTCGGTTATGGGATCTCGTTTCCCCTGGCGGTAGTCTATCACCACCGAGGCGACACGGTGCACCTATCCACGCAGTTGCTTTCACATCAAATACCCCCACATCGGATGCGGAGGAATACACCTTCGCCAGCGGAAGCGAAGACAGATTAATTCGAGTTTGGAACACAACAGCCGATCACCTTGTAAATTCGTTTGACCAAAACCCCGATTCAGTCTTTGACGGACACGGAGATTCTGTCAATGAAGTCATATTTTCACCGGATGGCCGCACACTCGCCACTGCCAGTTTTGATGGAACTGTCCGATTATGGGATATGAGGAGGAGTACCCCGCGTGTCACCTTAACCGGGCATACTGGCATTGTTAAGGCATTAGTATACACAGCGGATAATCGTATCTATGCTTGCGGTCCGGGCTTAGACGGTAAACTCCGCTTATGGGATGCGGGGACAGGCACTGTTCTGTCAGTCGTCCGAGAACACACTGGTTTAACAGCGGCTGCCGCCTTTTCTTGGGACGGGAAGACGTTTGCGAGCAGTGGACTTGGAGACGGTAAAATTTTCCTATCAGATGTTGAAAAACTTTTCGTCAATAATGCAAGTTGGAATAACAGCACATTGAAGACGACACTCACGGGGAACAGCGAAGGGATTACGGCATTGGCGTTCTCACCTGCTGGCACCACACTTGCCAGCGGTGGTTTAGACGGTAAAATTCATTTATTAGATATTGTAACTGGGCGTGAGCTAAAAACGCTCCGTGGACCAGAGAGCACTGTTACAACACTGACATTCGCTGTTGATGGCACTTTTCTTGCGAGCGGCGAAGAGAATAGGACGCTGCGATACTGGGATTCCCTCGCTGGTGAGGAAGTAAACAACTTCCGACTGGAATCTCGTGCGATTGAGGCTCTTACATTTTCTCCTACCACCCGCTTTCTTGCAGTCGGTGACGCAATCGGTGAAATTTGGTTATATGATCTGGCAGCAGGAACGGGAAAAAGAATATTCACACAGCACACCCGTAAAATTACGGCTTTAGCATTTTCCAGAGACGGACACACTCTCATCAGTGGGAGCGAGGATGGCACAATCCTCCGATGGGATATGGCAAAACAACTACGCCCACGATCAAAGGACTATAGACTGAAACCGCATAAAGCCAAACCTTTTATCCAGTTAGCTTTGAATGCGACTGTCCGCCTGGCAGTGGCAGTAGGAAATAGAGAAGCACAAACCACAATCGGTAGTGGTTTTTTTATAGACATAGGTTATGTCGCAACGAACTATCACGTCATTAAAGGGCAAAAACAAATTTACGCGAAGTCCGTTGGCGACCAGAGAAGATACACTATTGAAGAGATTGTCGCCATAGATGAAAAACACGATTTGGCTATTCTCAGGATATCCGGTCCGAACTCGCCAATCTTGGATCTTGAGAACAGTGATGAAATTGAGATCGGTGAGACCATCTACACTGTTGGCAATCCTATAGGCTTAGAAGGAACAGTATCAAAAGGAATCATCAGTAGCATACGGGACTTTGGGAGCGGAACCCGCATCCAGATTGATGCTCCCATCTCACCCGGAAACAGTGGCGGCCCCGTCTTAAACGAGAAAGGTAAGGTTATAGGGGTCTCCGTTTCAGGTTACCAAGAGGCTCACACCCAAAATCTTAATTTCGCGGTTCCGTCAAATTATCTCAAGACATTGCTCAGCGAGGTGCGATAATTCCTAAGGTAGAAAAATAAGCCCAAGGGAGCTCCCTATACCCATTCAGCATATCCTTCCTAATCCCACAATTTAAACGGTAATATAGGCATCACTATGAACACCCGCACGGTCAAGAAGTATTACGCCACACAGCAAAGAAACAGGGCACTGCTACTCGCTTTAGGGGGACATATCATCGCAATCATTGCAATCGCGATATGGTTATTGAAACCTCTGGTAGAGCAGGAAAAAGATAGTTTTGTTGTGGACCTTGTTTCACCAACACAGCAGATACAGAGACCGAAAAAGATCATCCAAGACGAACCAGAGAACAAGGCAGCGGAGTCCATTCCCAATCCACAAACTACCCCCGCCCGTATATCACCAATCTCACTCGACCTGCCGCAATCTGCAGTAACTCCACCCCCAGATTCCACTTTAGCAGATCTCCCGCTTTCAGATGAAGCCGCTCTTTCCGATAACTCACCGAAATTAAAAAGAGGGAGCGACACAACCGACACAGAGAATACCAGCCCCGGTCAGCAAAACAGAGGTTCAGAAGACGGTCTTGGAAATCTAACACAATCAAGTGGCACCGGACAAGATGCATTCGGTGGAGGAGTCTCAGATATTGTCAACAGTGGCGGAGACAGAACTGGAGACGAATTCGGTAGTCACATTGATGAAGAAAACGGCATTGTGCGTGGACACATTAGCCTTATCCGTCTAAAGCACGACATAAGCGATTGGTGGCAAGATCCAACAGCTATTCCGTCCTTAATAAAATGGTTGAGCACTCACAGACCTACGATCACTGCCGATATGGATTATGAAGGTGGTGCATTGCCGCTAACGGATAGCCGCATCATGGATGCACCATTAGTGATAATGACTGGACACGACCAAGCGATGTCAGGGTCTTATCAACGGTTAGCGGAACGCAATTCGCAGGCATCTGGATTTAGCAAAGCGGAACGCGCAGCACTCCGAAAATACATTCTTGACTATAACGGTATGCTATTTTTCGACTACTGCGGTAATGGAGGCAACGAAAAGTCGTTTGCGACGCTCGTAGAAAACGAGTTACGCACGGTGTTCCCAGAGTATCCACTGACAACTCTTGGAATTCAGCATGAGATTTTTAAATGCTATTTTAGGCTGGAGAGAACTCCCGTTGGAGGATCATGGTTCTGGGAAACAAATTACAAAGGTGGGAATAACAAACGGCGGCATATTAAAGGGATCTCGGTGCAAGGGCGGCTCGGCAAAGATCGTCTGGCAGTTGTGTTTTGCCCCCTTGATTATTTATGCAGTATGGAAACCGCTGAGATTGACAGCCGCGCGCCATTATCAGCAAGGCGTTCCTCGGATGTCTATCGGTTCATGACGAACATGTTTGTTTACCAGATGAGACAGAGATCGGATAGCAAATAACAGCGAAAACTCAACACTAACCCAAGTTGATACTAACAAATTCTGGACGCTTTAATGCAGATACACAACGGGTTTTACTAGAACAAGACTTACGCAATTTTGACCGTAGCACGTTCTGTTAGCTGGAGATGCCTCAAAAATAGACGTTCTGATGGCACAACCTAACAGGTTATGCTACAAAAGAGTATCATGCGTAAGTCCTAAAGAAGTGGGAGTGTGTCATAATGAATAAGCATCATGGAAGCAAGTTTGAGGAATACCTTAAAGAGAAAGGCACGTTTGAGGAAATTTCAGTACTCGCGCAAAAACGTTGGGAGGAATTACAAACTGAGGAGTCCCAAGATACTTCTGAAATTCCTGAGGATTTGCCGAGAGGCATCAACAGATTTTTTCAATGGCTCCGTCATGCTATCAATAATCTCGTTTCATAACCTAACTTGCACCGTAAAAAACCGGTCAATCACATGGTTAGAAACAACACAATAAGTATCGGATCCTAATGTGTTGTATGAGATATAATGAAAATTTTCAAGTCCAAAACTACTTATTGCGCAAAATAGTACGCTACCACGCGAAACAGCGGCATTACGCGAAATTGATTACATCCGTGCAATGCCGCTATTTCACTATTGAATATCATCAAGTGTTTCTGCGTCCATCACCTTTTTAAATCACGAAAGGAGCCGGATAAAGCCAGCTTGTGCAAAGTGATGATCCGTCGTTAACGCATCTGTCAAGCCCCGCTGTTCCATGACAACAAAACTTGCACAGTCAACCAGACTCCACGTCTTATCCAATCTGTTTTCCAGCAACTCCCACGCTCGTGCGTCAAGTCGCTCGTTGATATGTACGATTTCGACCCAAGTCTCGGCGCGGATGCTTTGTATATAAGAAACACTTCTCGAACGCGGTACCCGCAAACGCGCGCAGAGGGCAATGAGCTCACCCAGCACATAGTTTGTCGTGACAATGCGCCGATTCTCTGCTGCCCACCGCGTCATTAAGGTAACAGCCCTTACATGATGGCGTTCCTGCTCTCGAAAGAAAGATGCCCATCCGGAGGTATCCGCGAAGACCTCATTCATGCACACGTCCCGATAATTCTGCCAGTAACCCGTCACCAATCAGCTCATCGTGGCGATCACTGATGTTTTCTTCGTCACATTCCAACGTCCCCGCCAATGCCAAAAGTGGCTCCGCCTTATCCGAACTTTTTAGTGCTTCCGACTCCGCTTCAGTCGCCCAAAGATTAGAGTTCTCAAGAGCAGCGAGGTAGTTAAGAACGACTTCAAGCTTTTCAGCCGAAAGTCGCTCAATATAAGCAATCGCCTGTTGTTTAAGTTCAACGTTCTTCATGATGCCCCCAAGGTGATATATTCAGGACAGCGAAGGTTTCCGTTACTACATCTTTCACGGGGTTCCATTTAATCTGCTGCCGCTATTAGATGCGGATTTGTGTAACCCTCTACCTATTCTTCCTTAATCACGAAGAATTTCTCCTCTTTAATCCGTTCTTCAGGGAAACGCGCACGCGCCCAGATCGCTTTGGCATTCTCAATCATCTGTGGATGTCCACACGCATAAACGACAGCGTTTGTGTGATCGTAACCGAGTTGATCGCCGTACTTTCGAACCACATCTTCGGCACGTCCGCTCTCACCTTGCCATTCCGGGTCCTCCCACGGACGACTCACCGTCGGGACAAACGTGAACCACTCTTCCTGCGCCGCGAGTTCGTTGAGTTCATCCATGTAATACCCAAGTTCCCATGAACGACTCGCACCGACGATTGCTAAAATCTGATGTGGACTCGCCTTGCCCTGTTCCTGCTCAATTTTTTGCGTCCGCGCAATGCTAATATACGGTGCAGCACCCGTGACAGTCCCCGCCATGACGTGGCGTGTCATCCCGCTCTCTACGTCTAAGACGAATCTTCCGACGAGACGGTCTCGAATAAACACGGTGTCCCCCAATTTCAGTTCCCAAAACAGGGGTGTCGTTTCACCCTCTGGCACCAATTCCACGAAGACCTCCATAAACGGCTCGTGTGGTGAGGAGACAATCGAATACGGACGTTGGGCAATTTTTTCACCCACCTGAAAACCGATCGTGGCGTATTGCCCGGGTATAAACGGCAACTGCTTATCAACACGGAATCTGAACGCGGCTAAATCTTCAGAAAAGTCTTCACGTTCAATCAATTCACCCTTTAGATATTGCGCTCTGGAGCGTCTTCTTCTTCCCATAATATTTCCCTTCAAATTTTCTATGATAGGTTTCGACTTGTAAATTACGTCAAAAAGAAAATAGATATATGATTCCTTTTCCAGTATATTATACTTAAAACAGACATTGAGGTCAAGTCTTTTTATGAGAATCCCCTACGCGAAAGTGTTGCGATGCCGAGACTTTTCGTGTTAAACTAAAATACGGACGATGAACCAAATCTGCCCTGTTTCGTGCCATCGCGCATAAAGGTTGCCCGATTTTGTGCGGTTTCCTCCCACTCTCCTGCCCAAAATCCCAATGTGGTATCGTTCTAACTGGCACGAAATTTGCTTTCTATTCCGATATAGATTCTTTTCTTGAAAAGGAGTTCCGGTTCATGAAAAAGACGCATCTTCTGTATATCGTATGGTTTTTACTTTTTAGCCTACTACTATCAAAGGGTCTGGCACAGGACTTTTCAACACAGTGGCATCTGCCCGAAGGTGCGAAAGCCCGTCTTGGAAGAGGCAGATTAATAAATATAAAGCTCTCACCCGACAGCACACGGGTTGTCGCGTCAACATCCATTGGTATCTGGATTTATGATGCACAAACTGGCGAAGTCGTTTCACTGTTCACAGAATCCCAAATTGGTAAAAAGGACGGGTTTCTGTCGAAAACACCACCAGGTGGATTGACGTTCTCCCCTGATGCTTCAATCGTTGCGACTGCACACGGAAACAGTATTTACGTCTGGGACACCTTCACAGGCGACGCGTTTGCGATGCTCGACGAACATCCCGATACAATTAACGCGATTACCCTTTCACCCGATGGCACGAAACTCGCCACTGCCGGTGGAGACTGGGTGGTACGTTTATGGGAGGTCAGCACCGGTAAATACATCAATAGCCTGACGGGGCATTCGAGCGCGGTAAACTCGGTTGCCTTTTCGCCAGACGGTAAAATCCTTGCGAGTGCGGGAAGTACACTCCATCTGTGGGATGCCAATACTGGTGAATTGCGACACGCGGGTAGCAGAGACTTGGGATCCATCGATCTACTTGCGTTTTCACCCGACGGCAAAATACTCGCAACCGGCGGTGGATGGGATCACACGGTGCATCTGTGGAATGTCAATACCGGTACGCTCCGGACAGGTCTCAAAGGTCACACCGGTAAGATTCGGGACATGGCGTTTTCGCCGGATAGCATGAGACTCATCACCGCGAGCCACGATAAGACACTGCGACTCTGGGATATCAACACCGGCACTGAACAGAAAAATCTTCCCACCCGCGATGACGCAATCAATCCACTTGTGGCGGTGGACCGAATGCTCAAGTTTCTTGAGCAGGGAGTCCGCCCAAAAATGCGGGATAACGTTCATAGCGTGAAATTCTCTACAGCTGGCTCCGAACTTATCAGCATCAGTAAAGATGGCAGTCTCCATCTATGGGATGTTGATACTGGACGTTACCTGTTATCCTCTCCTCTCGGAGAGCACACGGATTGGGTAAGCACGCTCGCCTTTTCTGCGGATAGTAAATATCTCGTCAGTGATAATGCGGTTGAAGCGAGGGCACGCGTTTGGAACGTAGAAACCTTCACACAACACGCTATCCTCACACCACCGCAAGATGTTATCGGACTCACATTCCCCGCTGACCTCACAAAACTTGCGGGACGCACCTTACGCCACGGGATTCAGGTGTGGGATTCCGAGACGAAAGCACCTCTGTCTACTCTAGAGGACACAGCTCGAAGGACGGGTTACTGGCCCCTGGTATTTTCACCAGACGGGACAATTCTTGCGGGTAGCAATAAAGCAGGTGCCGTGAGCAACAAGGTCCAGCTGTGGAAGTCAGACACCGGCGGCCATCTGCTTACACTTGAAGGTGGCACAGGTGCCGTGAGCAGATACACATTCTCGCCAAACAGCAAGGTCTTCGCGAGCGGCGACGAAGACGGGACCATCGCTTTATGGGATACCGAGACAGGCAAAAGCCTATCGCTCCTCACGGGACATACAAAACGTATCAGTGCATTAGCCTTCTCCGCAGACGGGAAAACCCTCGCAACCGGCGGCGGAAACGAAATTCGGCTATGGGAAGTTAATACAGGGAACCCGATCGGTGCTTTTGATGCTGTTGAGAGCATCAATGCGTTAGGCTTCTCCGCAGATGGCAAAACCCTCGCCAGCGGAAGCGCAGAAGGGCGAATTCAGGTATGGACTTTGGGACCGAATTCTCAGAGACACGCTACTCTGACGGGACATCAAGACTCCGTCGGTGTGTTGACCTTCTCTCCAGACGGGAAAACCCTCGCCAGCGGAAGCTACGACGGCACAATTCTCCTCTGGGATTCGGAAAACTTCAAATAGTGGTCAGCCATCAGAAACCAGCCGACTACTGACTGCCAACCGCTGACCACCATTTTACATCTCCGCCAACTTTTTCTGAAGCCATTGCGTCATCGGTGCGTGTCCGGGATCACAGACCTCAATGAAATGTCCCGGCAAGGGTTGTCCGATCAACGCTTCGACATCCCGTCTCCGTTCTGCGATAATCGTCGGATGGTCACTCGCAACGTTCACTTTTTCTTCGGGATCGTTCCGGACATCAAAGAGTTCATCGCCGTTTTCATCGTTATAGCCGACTGAAGTGCAGAAGTTCCAGTGGTTATCTCGGACACTGACGCGTCCTCGGGCGTTCCCCGTAATAAATCCAGCCCAGCCGGTGATAATTCGTTCGCGGAGGAGTGCCTTTTCCTGCCTAACGAGTTGCCACATATCCTCGCCATCGGTCCAACCGCACGGAATGTCGAGCATATTTAAGAGTGTCGGCATCAGATCGTGGTTCTGCACAAACGCAGAAATGTCTTTATCATGCGGTCCGTCTGGGTGCCGCATCATCAGGTTTAATTGCGTATTGAACGGATGCAACTTGTTCGGTCCCTTTCCGAAACTGCCATGATCGCGGAGTTGCGTGCCGTGGTCGGACATGAGCACAATCAGCGTCTCGTCTCGGATGTTTAACTGCTCTATTTTGTCAAGTAGGACGCCGACCCATTTATCGACAAACGTCACTTCCCCGAGATAGAGTGCCTCAATCCGACGCCGTTCATCTTCTGTAGGTCCATCGCCTTCGTTTGCATTGCCTGGTGTAATGAAATCCTTACCCGAATAGTCAGAGAAATAGAGGTTTGCGTACGACTTCGGCGGATCCCACGGTTCATGCGGGTCGAAACTATCGACCCATAAAAAGAACGGACCGACGGTGTGATTGTCTTGGAGCCAATCCGCGGCGGCACGGAAGACACGTGCACAACTATAATCATCCTCCGATTGGCGGTGTCGTTGCGACAAGAGGTAATTGACGAGTCCTGCATGCCGTTGCCAGTTGAGCGGTTCACGGACATGTTTTCGGAGTTGTTCCTCAATCAATCTCGGATCGCCGCTGTGCCAGTTATCCGACTCCTGCCCTCGGATGAAATCGAAATGCGCGAATCCGCGCGAGAAATTCATCGTCGGCTTGAACATGTGATACGTATCTGCGATCAACGCAGTGAGATAACCGCGTTCAAGCAAGACTTCAGCGATCGTATCCTGTTCGGGTGGAATCTTATGCCAACCCGGTGCATGATGCCAGTGTCCGCGTCGATCAAAATTATACCGCCACGGAAAACTTCGCATCCCCGTAAAGTTGCCACGACGGATCTGAAGCGTCGGTTGCCCTTCACCAAACGCGCGTGTGAAACGGACAGACTCTGATGCCAAGGCATCGAGGTTCGGTGTTTGGACGTGGCTATACTTCTTGCCTTCACCGATGATGTCGGCGCGAAACGTGTCCAAACAGATACAGACAATGTTCATAGTTGTTATGCCCCTTTCATCTCGTCAAGGATCATTTCGGCGGCAGCTAACGGATCCTCCGCCTCAATAATCGGTCTACCGACAACAATGTAATCGGCACCGCGTTGAATCGCCTCCGCTGGCGTGGTGATACGGCGTTGATCCCCCGCGGATGCCCATGCTGGACGGATACCCGGCGTGACGATTACAAAATCATCGCCACACGCTTTTCGTATTGGCTCAATTTCCAACGGCGATGCGACAACCCCGCTCAATTCCGCTTCCTGTGCCAACTGTGCGAGATAGACGACCTGTTTTGTAAGTCCTCGTTCTGAGCCGAAGTTCTGTTGAAAGCCGTCTTCGTCCATACTCGTCAGAACCGTTACACCGAGGAGAATTGGCATTGGGATACCGTTTTCGGTCACTACACGCTCAGCGCTTTCCCTTGCAGCTTGCATCATCTCAACACCACCGGAGGCGTGCATGTTAATCATGTGTGCCCCGTGTTTTGTCATCATGCCAACATCGCGTGCGACCGTGTTCGGGATGTCGTGGAATTTCAGGTCAAGAAAAACTTTATGTCCGTTCTGCTCGAACCGTGGAAAGGCTTCCATACCAAGAGCACTAAACGCCTGAAAGCCCATCTTAAACCAACCGACTGTATCTGTGAGCGTGCCGGATAGCCAGTCAATCTTTTCACCATCATCCGTATCCAATGCGACGATCAATCTGTCTCTCAATTTCCTAATCTCCTATATTAGAGGTAACGCGTTATTCTCCCAATACCTTGTCAACGATCCGTAATGTTTCTCGGTGTGCGTCGTCAATTTGCGTCTGGCAGGTATCAATATGCGACGCAATCTCAGTGAGTTGCCCCTCAAAGTTGTCTATCATCCGACGGACCTCTGCAGGCGATGTGCCACCGAGACTCTGGTTGTTCTGAATCGCCAATTCCGCATCCAGTATCTGCTTGAGTTGTTCAATAGGGATGTCAAGCTCCCGCTGTTTCAAGAGTTTTTGCGTCAGCTCCCAATCGGCGAACGTCTTTTCCTGCTGTACGAGTTCCCCGACGAGCCATCCGACAATCTCGTGGCACTCCCGGAAACTGATTTGATGCTCTTTAACGAGGTAATTTGCTAATTCTGTCGCTGTTGCAAAGTTCGCATTCGCCAATTCAGCCATCCGCTCCGTTTTGAAATCTGTCGTTCTGAGGAGTTCCGGTAATAGACCGAGGCACGCTTTCACAACATCAAACGCCTCCCAGAGTGGCGGTTTATCCTCCTGAAAATCGCGATTGTAACCCATCGGTAAGCCCTTGAGATTCGTCAACAGGTCCAGCAACGCGCCGTAGACGCGCCCTGTGCGGCCTCGTGTGAGTTCCGCAATGTCGGGATTCTTCTTTTGGGGCATGATGGAGCTCCCAAAACTATAGGCATCGTCAAGCACCGCCATCCCGAATTCGTAGGTCGTCCAATAGACAATTTCTTCACTCATCCGTGAGAGGTTCGCCATCACAAGCGACAACGCAAAAAGCACCTCGGCGATAAAATCTCGGCTACTGATGACATCCAAGGCGTGTTCGTGTGGGGCACCAAAACCGAGCAGTTTCGTCGTCAAGTGTCGATCAATCGGGAATGTGGTGCCAGCCAAAGCACACGCGCCGAGAGGGTTCGTATTGGCGAGCGCATACGCGGATTTCAGGCGTTTCTGATCCCGTAGGAACATACTCACGTAAGCCGTCGCCCAGAAACCGAGACTGATCGGCTGGGCGTGTTGGGTATGCGTGTAGCCGGGCATGACGGTGTCGGCATATTCTTTGGCAATATGTAGGAACACTTCACAAAGCGCGGAGAGACCGCGCTGGACGTTGAGAATCTCATCCCGAATGTAGAGGTGGGCGTCTACGAGTACCTGATCGTTGCGCGAACGAGCCGTGTGGAGTTTCCCACCGCACTCGCGTCCGGCGTTCTCAATCAGATACGATTCGACGTTCATGTGTACGTCCTCTTTATTCGGGTCGAGCGTAAAATCGCCGTTCTGAAAATCTGTCTCGGCTTTCTGGAGCCAGTGCAAAATCTCGCGCACGTCGGCATCGGAGATAATTCCCTGTCGAGCGAGCATAATCGCATGCGCTTGGCTTCCCCAAATATCGTATCCGATGAGGCGGGTGTCGGCTTCAATGGAGTGTGTGAAGGCGATCGTCTCTGTGGTGAGGCTTGTGCTGAAACGCCCACCCCAGAGCGCGTTATTTGGTTTTCCCATAGTCTGTTAGTTGTTCGATGGCTTTCCAGAAGAAGTCTGAAACCCCAACCATCTCTTCACTGTATCTTCAATCAATTTCATTTGGGTAGGCTGCAATTTTCCTAACCTGCGAATGAACTTAGCGGGTGGAATTGCCATAAGTCCTTGAACATTGAATGCCCCAGGTCTCAAACCCGATACAGAAAGTTCGACTTGAAAGATAGAACGTCTTCTGTTTGTTGTACGTGGTACGACTGTTATTAAAGCATAATCCGAATCCGAAAAAGGCACACTCAAAACCAGAACAGGTCGCGTCTTTGCTGCGAATCCAAGGTCAGCTAACCAGATCTCACCACGTTTAGGCATCAACACCGTCCTCCAGCTCCTCCTCTTCCTCAAACTGTTGAAACACCTCCGCTGCCGCTGAGGCTTGATCCTGTTCCGTCCAGATTCCGTAACTATCATCATAAATAATGATTTCATTACGAGACCGATATAACTCACGAATAACTCGCTCAATATATTGTAGTTCGTCGGTCCTAAGGTTTGGCAACGATGCTTCTATCTCTTGAACTGTACGCATTATAAAAATACTCCCGTAAATTATCTTGGGTGACAAAAACGCCCAATTTATCTGTTACGCAATCTGCGGCGGACGACGCGGTGCCGTCGGTTGGATAATCTTGCGTTGATCGGGTGTTAAACGTGCCAACAACTCCTTTGAATGCGGATAGTCAAAACGCTCTCGGACATATCTCGGAGAATAACGATAGACGATCGACCGACGATACCCTTCATTCGTCCGCTCCGCCGATCCGTGCGTAATCGCGTCTGTGAACATCACCACATCCCCTGCTTTGAGATAGATCTCTTTCGTCGCGAAGGCGGTCCCTGCGGGTTTACCGCTCACGCCATCGTAGACTAAACCCTTCCCATCGACGTTTAAACGCGGATGAATCTCTGTGCATTTATGGCTACTCGGAACCAATACGGGCGCGCCATCTCCGGGTCCAATATCGTTCAGTGCCATGAGGACGTTAATCTGTCCGACCATCCATTCGCCGGTGTTCTCTTGACGGAAGGTCAGGTAACTCAGCGGGACATGTCCACCGCAGTGGATATGGATGAAACCGCCGGGGCCGCGGACGTTCAGGAAATTCTCGTGGATAGAAAGCCCATTGACTTCGTGGACGTATTTCCTGCACAAACCGATCCATGCAGGATGGTCGATGAGTTTCTGAAAAACGTCTCCACCCTCAATGATATTCTGGAAATTCACGCCGTTTTCGATGTTATAGGTATGCGTTTCAATGTTCCCGAGCCAGCGTGGAATCCGTTTATCCTCGGTCTCTTCCTCCCACGGATTTTCAACGTACTCCCAATGCGCATCGATCCACGCGTTCATTTCATCCAGATCGGGTTTCGAGATGGCATTCTCCAAAATCAGATAACCTTGTAGGTCGAACAGATAATCTTGTATCTCTTGGTCCATGTTCCGTCTCCTTATAAAACTACAAATATGACAGATATGCCTCCAATTCCGCTTCAGTCGGGGTCGGTGTGGAGATACCTCCGTCAGGGACTTCCATCTTTGCTGTCCAGAGAATCCCGTTGAGAACGAACTTTCGGAATTGATCATTCCCCCAATTTTGATGGTAATGCCCACCGGTACATCCGAACCCACGCCCGCCGTCTGGGCGTTCGACGCACCATCCCAAGTGCTGAGGCTCACCGTTGGCAACCGAGGCACGGACATGTGGATTGCCGCTGTAGGGTCCATCAGGTCTTTTGAGCGTTGATGCAGGCGCAATCGCACTCAACACAGGTGTCACGCCCCGCATATTTTCACGAAACCGCATGTAGTAATACCACTCGTCTTTCAATGAAAATGGCTCCATCCCACGTGTTATCGGGTGTTCAGGAAATTCAGTAAACGTTGCTACCCAATAAGGATTCACCGAAAGACCCGGTTCAAAGTAACCACCGATCCAGTCTAAGAAACAATCACCCGGTTTACCCTTCGGCACCTCGACTGCAAAGTGCAACATGGCGAGTCCTATGCCCTGTGCCATCAATTCACCGATCTGATCAAGATGAGGGATACTAAGATGGTTTTCACCACCGCCTGAATAAACAATAATGGCATCTGTATCGGTGAAAATCGCTGGATCTTCGGGCCACCCTTGAGAAACCACTGTTTCTACACCGTCCAGAATGTTGTTCAACTGATCCGCGAGAAAGTCACACCCAGCGGGATGCTCATGCGCGCCACTGCCACGACTACCACTTCCTGCCACCATAACAATTCGAGATTTCTTTGCCATATTTTTTTCGATCCTCCAGTAGAATTACCCAAATCATTATAAAACTACAGATACGCATCCAATTCCGCTTCGGTGGGTGTCGGCGTAGAAATACCCTCTTCAGGGATTTCCAGTTTCGCTGTCCATGCAATCGCGTTGAGAATGAATTTACGGAGGTGATCATCCGCCCAATTTCGATGGAGATGTCCACCAGTAAACCCGAATCCACGACCTCCATCCGAACGCTCTACACACCACCCTAAATGTTGTGGCTCACCGTTTGCTACCGATGCGCGTACATGCGGATTCCCGCTATGCGGGCCGTCAGGTCTTTCGAGTGTTGATGCAGGTGCGATAGCACTCAACAACGGTGTCACACCTTGCATATTTTCACGAAACCGCATGTGATAATACCATTCATCCTCCAGTGAAAACGGCGCTATGCCCCGTGTTATCGGGTGTTCAGGAAATCCGGTAAACGTTGCTGTCCAGTATGGATTGACCGAAAGGTGCGTCTCAAAGTAGCCGCCGATCCAGTTCAAGAAACAATCTCCCGGTTCACCCTTCGGCACTTCAACAGCATAATGCAACATCGCAAGTCCGATACCCTGTTTCATGAGTCCTGAGATCTGTTCAAGATGTGGAATGCTAAGGTGCCCTGCACCTCCGTCCGAGTAAACAATAATGGCATCCGTATCGGTAAAAGTCGTTGGATCTTCGGGCCACTCTTGAGAGACCACGACTTCCACACCGTCCATAGCCTTGTTTAACTGATCCGCGAGATAGGCACATCCAGCGGGATGTTCATGGGAACCACCACCATGACTTGCACTTCCTGCCACCATAACAATTCGAGATTTCTCTGACATGCTCTTAACCCCTCCATTGGAAATATCTATCAGTTTAGCACATCCTGTGTCTTTTTGGCAAAACATTTTGATGGATAGCGATCAGCAGTAAGAGTCGGGAATCGGAGTTCCCTCCTACAGAAGAACGTGCGATGAATCGCACTACTACAAACGTTAGAGATCAGGAATCGGAGTTCCCTCCTATAGAAGAGCCGGATGCTCTAAATTAGGAAAAGAAAATATTGACAATTTCGGAGAAAAGCCTTAAAATACCCAAACTATAAATAAAATAAAGAAAAAAATAAAGGAGCACGTAATGGAGAGACTCCCGATCATTGACACACACGTCCATCTATGGCATCCAGAACAGTTGAGATACCCATGGCTTACGGAAGTCCCAGCCCTCAATAGACCTTATCTCCTGAAAGATTACAACGATGCGTCCGGCGAACTGGACATCGAATCCATCGTGTTTGTGCAGTGCGATACACATCCCGATGACGGCTTGAAAGAGACAGCATGGGTTACGGATCTCGCGACACGGGTGGATCCTCGGATTCAGGGGATCGTCGCATGGGCACCGCTCGAAGAGGGAGCGCAGGTCGCACCTTTCGTTGAAAAATTGGCAGAGAATCCGCTCGTCAAAGGTATCCGCCGGCTCATCCAATCCGAAAGCGTCGACTTCTGTGTCGAACCCGACTTTGTGAGTGGTGTTAAAACACTCTCTCGCTACGGACTGAGTTTCGATATTTGCATTTTCCACCCACAACTCGCCAATGCCATTCGGCTTGTGGAACAGTGTCCCCACGTCCAATTCATCTTAGACCATATCGGCAAACCCGACATCAAAAACCAACTCTTCGATCCGTGGAAACAGGAGATCCAAACGCTCGCGGCGTTGCCGAACGTCCATTGTAAAATATCGGGCTTGGTAACGGAGGCTGACTTTGAAGCGTGGACACCTGCAGATCTACAGCCGTATATTGAACACGTTATTAACTGCTTCGGCTTTGATCGCGTCATATACGGCAGCGATTGGCCCGTCTCCACGCAAGCCTCGGAATATTCACGGTGGGTACAGACCCTAAGAGAAGCAGTATCCGGGTGCTCAACTGAGGCGTTAGGCAACCTTTTCCGCGATAACGCGATTAGATTTTATAGGTTGACCGAATAGACAAAGAAAAGGGCAGGCACAAGACCTGCCCCTACAGGGTTTAGGAAATTCGTTTGATTTCTATTAACCGCCAGCTTTCACTTCTCGGCGACGCGGATGTAGCACAAACTCGGTATACCCGTTCGGTAACTCACACCCCTTGAACACGAGATCCACAGCCGCTTGGAATGCAGTGCTTTGGTCATAATTCGGTGACATATCCCGATAATTCGGGTCACCGGCGTTCTGCTCGTCCACGATCTTCGCCATCCGTTGGAACGTTTCGGTTACCTGTTCTTTCGTAACGATCCCGTGACGCAACCAATTTGCGATGTGTTGACTCGAAATCCGCAGTGTCGCTCGATCCTCCATCAATCCGACGTTGTTAATATCGGGTATCTTCGAGCAACCGATCCCTTGATCCACCCATCGAACAACGTATCCCAAAATACCCTGCGCGTTGTTATCCAACTCGCGCTGAATCTCATCGGGTTGCAACTGACGATCCTTCAACAGCGGCGGTGTCAGCAAATCCGCCAAACTCGCACGCTGTCGCGCCGACAATTCCTTTATCCAGTTCCCAACGTCAACCCGGTGATAGTGCATCGCATGAAGCGTTGCGGCTGTCGGTGATGGCACCCACGCCGTTGTCGCACCCGCCAACGGATGATTCATCTTCGTTTCAACCATCTCTGCCATCTGGTCAGGTTTCGTCCACATCCCCTTCCCGATCTGTGCAGTGCCGAGCAGCGCGGTTTCAATCCCGATATCGACGTTCCAATCCTCATAAGCGAGCATCCACGGCTCGTTGCGGATGTCCATCTTCGGAATCACGGGTCCGGCTTCCATGCTCGTATGGATTTCATCGCCGGTTCTATCCAAAAACCCGGTGTTAATAAAGACGAGCCGTTCCTGTGCGACTCGGATGGCTTCTTTGAGATTGACGGTCGTCCGTCGCTCCTCATCCATAATCCCAATCTTAATGGTATTCGTCGGAAGCCCAAGTGCCGACTCGATCCATTCAAACATCCGAATCGTCATATCCACCTCTTCAGGTCCGTGAAATTTCGGCTTGACGATGTAGATACTCCCTGTTTTGCTATTGGTACGGGGACCGTCACCCTGCAGGTCATGCATTGCGGCGAAACTCGTTACCATGGCATCAAGAATACCTTCTGGGATCTCCTCACCGTCCGCTGTCGTGACGGCATCGGTGTACATGTGGAGTCCAACATTCCGAATTAGGAGCAGGCTCCTGCCCGGCAAAGTCACCGTGCCCCCATCGGGTGCGGTAAACGTCTTATCGGGTGCGAGACGACGGGTCAACATTTCACCGCTTTTCTCAAATGTTGTCTCCAGTGTCCCCTTCATGATACCGTTCCAATTGCTATAGACGCGCACCTTGTCTGCCGCATCCACCGCCGCGACGGAATCTTCACAATCTTGGATTGTCGTAATCGCCGACTCAAGGATAACATCAACAACACCTGCGGGATGCGCCTTCCCAACGGGGTGGTCTCGATCTATCTGTATTTCAATATGCAACCCGTGGTTTCGCAGCAAAATTGCCCTGAGTTTGCCATCGCTTTGTGTAAAACCTACAAACTTGGTCGGATCGGCTAAACCGACCTCCCTCCCATCACTGAGGGTTGCGCGTAACTGCTGCTCGTCATGAACGGTTTTGAGAGAAAATCCTGTAACGTCAGAGAAACTCCCAGTCTCAAGTTCCGTCATTTCATCTAAAAAATTTTCGGTATACTCAATGACTTTCTTACCTCGGATCGGGTTATAGGTCGTCCCGCGCGTCGCCCCGTCCGATTCATCGATGACATCGGTGCCGTAGAGTGCATCGTAGAGGCTTCCCCAGCGTGCGTTCGCGGCGTTTAGGGCATAGCGTGCGTTATCGGTCGGGACAACCAATTGCGGACCTGAGATGAGCGAAATCTCTATGTCAACATCTTCGGTAATCACAGTAAAATCCCGTCCTTCAGGGAGCAGATAGCCGATGTCCGTGAGAAACGCCGAATACGCCTCACCGTCCAACGGCTCATCTCTACGCGCCTGATGCCATTCGTCAATCTGCTGCTGGAGCGTATCCCGTTTCTCCAAGAGCGCTTTGTTTTCTGGTGCGAACGCCGTAACGATGTCGCTCAATGCTTTCCAGAAGGCATCCGCCTCTACTCCCGTGCCGGGTGCGATCTCATCTCTTACCAATGCGTACAAATCTTCATCTATCCTGAGATTACCGATTTGAATCCGGGTTCCCATACTCTTTCTCCATTCCAAGGTGCGATAAGGTGTTGGATCTCCGTTAGCCGATGCTTCGTTGCACCGACAACAAATTTTGCCTCAATTGTCCTTTAATCATAGCAACAGATTGGTAGTTTGTCAATCGTTTTTTTAAAAGTATTCAGTATTCAGTATTCAGAATCAGGATTTATCGTAGGTTGGGATTGAATGGTAGATTTTAGAATGAATTGGGCATTCACATGGGCACAAACTAAAGTTTGTGCTACACAGATGGCATTTTATCTTTTGAGCCCTCCCATAGAGAACAAATACGCCGGTGCCATTGTCATGCGACTTGCGAAAATGTCAAACTTGTGTTAGTATGTTAATCGGAATAGAGATTAACTTTCCGACTGAAGCGAAAGATATACGGTGTGAAAAGCCGTGCGGCAGAATGAGAGCCAGCAGCGGCATAGATAATTATATAAATGCAAACTGACGACGATGAGGCTATTGGAGGTCAACATGAGTTCTAAAACTGAAGGTTTCTACCCGAGTAGTAGAAAAGTACACGTTTCCGGTAATTCACATTCCGATATTCGTGTTCCTTTCCGTGAAATCACGCTCACCCCGACACATGTCGCCGATGGAACGGTTGAGGAGAATGAACCGTTACGCGTCTACGATACAAGCGGCGCTTGGGGCGACGATTCACAATCCTGTGATGTGGAATCAGGGATCCCGCCAGTGCGACAAGACTGGATTCTGGCACGCGGCGATGTTGAAACATACGACGGCCGGGAAATCCAACCACAGGACAACGGTTACCTCACCAAAGGGCATGAACAGTATGCCCGTATGCGATCGGAATCAAAGGGTGGCTTGAAAAACTTTCCGGGTCTGAAACGGAAACCGCTACGGGCAAAGAACGGCGACGCCGTTACACAGATGGCGTATGCGAAGCGTGGGATCGTAACACCTGAGATGGAGTATATCGCCATCCGCGAGAATCTCGGCAGAGCACAAGCCTACGAGGCTATCGATGGCGACTATCGGACCCGCAACCGATTGAACCATCAACATCCGGGTGAGACCTTTGGCGCGTATATTCCTGAATACATCACACCGGAGTTTGTCCGTGACGAAGTGGCGCGCGGTCGTGCGATTATCCCAGCGAACATCAACCACCCCGAAAGCGAACCGATGATCATCGGTCGGAACTTCCTCGTGAAAATCAATGCGAACATCGGTAACTCTGCCGTCGCTTCTTCCATTGAGGAAGAGGTCGAAAAGATGCGGTGGGCAACGAAATGGGGAACCGATACCGTGATGGATCTCTCAACCGGTAAAAACATCCACGAAACACGGGAGTGGATTCTCCGTAACTCGCCTGTTCCTATCGGAACAGTCCCGATCTATCAGGCATTGGAGAAGGTCGGTGGCAAACCGGAGGAACTCAGCTGGGAGGCGTATCGAGACACACTTATCGAACAAGCCGAACAAGGCGTTGACTACTTTACCATTCATGCCGGCGTTCGCCTCGCTTACATACCGCTGACAGCGAATCGATCCTGCGGTATCGTCTCACGGGGTGGCAGTATCATGGCGAAATGGTGTCTCGCACATCATCAAGAAAGCTTCCTCTACACCCATTTCCCCGAAATTTGCGATATTATGCGTGCCTATGACGTTTCCTTCTCCCTCGGCGATGGCTTGCGTCCGGGTGCGATCCCCGATGCGAACGATGAGGCACAATTCGCAGAACTGGAAACGCTCGGCGAACTCACGAAAATCGCATGGGACCACGATTGTCAAGTCATGATTGAGGGACCTGGACATATCCCGATGCATATGATTAAAGAGAATATGGATCTGCAACTGAAACATTGCGATGAGGCACCGTTCTATACGCTCGGTCCGTTGACGACGGACATCGCTCCCGGCTACGATCACATCACAAGCGGTATCGGTGCTGCGATGATTGGGTGGTTTGGGTGTGCAATGCTTTGCTATGTGACTCCGAAGGAACATCTCGGATTGCCGAACAGAGACGATGTGAAGGAAGGCGTTATCACCTACAAGATCGCGGCGCACGCTGCTGACCTCGCGAAGGGACATCCAGGGGCACAGGAACGCGACAATGTGCTGTCGAAAGCGCGTTTCGAGTTCCGTTGGGAAGATCAATTCAATCTCAGTCTCGACCCGGAAACCGCCCGTGAATATCACGACGAAACCTTACCGAGCGAATCGGCAAAAACCGTTCATTTCTGCTCTATGTGTGGTCCACATTTTTGCTCAATGAAAATCACGGAGGATGTCCGTAAATACGCAGAGGAGAAAGGCATCACCGCTGAGGACGCCATTACAGAAGGGATGGTCGAAAAAAGCGAACAGTTCAAGGAACAGGGGCACCAACTCCATATCGCCTCCGATGACAAGACTGAAGCCGCTGACTAATGGAAGGCAACATGAATATTGGAATTATTGGCTGTGGAACGATCAGCAGTGCCTATTTTGAAGGCGCACGAAAAACCGACATCTTAGAAATCAAAGCCTGTGCTGACCTCCGAATAGAAGCGGCGCAGGCACAAGCCGAAAAATACAACTCCCACGCATGCACCGTCGATGAATTACTCGCAGACCCAGAGATAGAACTCGTCGTGAACCTTACGATCCCGCGTGCACACGTCGAAGTCGGTTTGCAAGTCTTGGAAGCCGGCAAACACGTCTACAGCGAGAAACCGCTCGGTGTAGACACCGAAAGCGGGAAGCAACTGATCGACACCGCTGCCGAAAAGGGGTTACGCGTCGGATCGGCACCCGATACCTTTCTCGGTGCAGGCATCCAGACTTCTCGACAGACGCTGGACGCTGGGAAAATCGGGAGACCGATCGCCGGGACAGCGTTCATGTGTGGACACGGACACGAGAGCTGGCATCCAAACCCCGCCTTTTATTACGATCTCGGCGGCGGTCCGATGCTGGATATGGGTCCTTATTACGTAACCGCGCTCGTCAATATCCTCGGTCCCGTCAAACGCGTTGCGGCGATTACGACGAAAGCCTTTGAAGAACGGGTCGCAACGAGTCAAGCCGTGCAAGGTTTGCGTATCCCTGTCAAAATCACGACCCACCTCACGGGTGCTATCGAATTCCAGAACGGCGCGATTATCACAATGATTATGAGTTTCGATATGTGGCGGCACAGCCTCCCCTGCATCGAAATCTACGGTGAAACCGGTTCCATGACGGTTCCCGACCCGAACGGATTCGGGGGTCCCGTAAATGTTTGTCCGGCAGGCGGCGATTGGGAAGCGGCGGAAATCCCTTTCCCGAACAACGCTCGGATGATCGGCGTCATCGACATGGTATCGGCGATCCGTTCAGGACGCATGCATCGCGCGAACGGCGCTCTGTCGTATCATGTGCTTGAGGTGATGTGCGCTTTCGACAAATCCTCGGAAACGGGTGAGCATGTCATCATCGAAAGCACGACGGAACGTCCGGAGCCTGTGCCTCTCGGTTTGAAAGAATGGGAGATTGATTGAATATACGGCGGTCGGCGATCAGCGGTCGACAGTCGTGCAGGAAGGGTGAGAGTCATGTTAATTGTCTGAATCAGTCCGAAGCACCCCATCACGATGATCGTGATTGGATGACTTCGGCAGATTTTCAGGATTCAAGGATTTTCAGGATTATGTAGCCAGCAGTCGGGATTCGGGGATCCCTCCTACAAGACGAAGTTTAAGACCGCACAAATCCCTAAGTACGCTCGAATTGACCCAAAACCTGCCTGTAACGTAGTGGAAGGCAGTCCAGGAGCTTATAGTTAAAAATATGAAGATTGGAATTATTGGTTGTGGCGTCATCAGCGGTGCCTATTTTGAGGGCGCCCGAAAAACCGACATCTTAGAAATCAAAACTTGCGCGGATCTCCGAATGGAAGCCGCACACGCACAAGCCGAAAAATACAACTGCGATGCACGCACCGTTGACGAACTGCTCGCAGACGATGAAATCGAACTCGTCGTGAATCTCACGATTCCGCGCGCACACGTGGATGTTGGCCTCCAAGCCTTAGAAGCAGGTAAACACGTCTACAGCGAAAAACCGCTCGGTGTGGACACCGAAAGCGGAAAGCAACTGATTAACACCGCTGCTGAAAAAGGACTTCGCGTCGGATCAGCACCTGATACCTTTCTTGGCGCAGGTATCCAGACCTCACGGCAAACATTGGATTCAGGGCAGATCGGGAGACCGATCGCCGGCACCGCCTTTATGTGCGGACACGGCCCCGAAGGCTGGCACCCGAACCCGGCATTCTTTTACGATATCGGTGGCGGACCGATGCTGGATATGGGACCCTACTATATGACTGCCCTCGTTAATCTACTCGGTCCCGTCAAGCGCGTCGCCGCGATTACGACCAAGGGGTTTGAGGAGCGAATCGCAACGAGTGAGGCGTTGGATGGTATGAAGATCCCTGTCCATATCACAACGCATCTTACAGGTACGTTGGAGTTTGAAAACGGGACAATCGTCACGGCAATCATGAGTTTTGATATGTGGCGGCACGGTCTGTCCTGCATCGAAATCTACGGCGAAACCGGCTCCATGACGGTTCCCGACCCGAACGGATTCGGGGGTCCCGTGAATGTCTGTCCGGCAGGTGGCGATTGGGAAGCGGCAGAAATCCCTTTCCCGAATAACGCCCGGATGATTGGGGTCATCGACATGGTATCGGCGATCCGTTCAGGACGCATGCATCGCGCGAACGGTGCACTGGCGTATCATGTGCTTGAGGTGATGCTCGCTTTCGATAAATCTTCCGAAACAGGTGAACACGTTGTCATCGAAAGCACAACAGAACGTCCGGAGCCTGTGCCTCTCGGTTTGCAGGAATGGGAAATAGATTGAATAGATGGCGGTCAGCCATCGGCAATCAGCGGTCAGCAGTCGGGCAGGATGGGTTGCTCATATAGGAGGCGTGGAAGGGTGAGGAAATAGGTAATGTTAACTGTCTGAATCAAGATTTTCAGGATTCAAAGATTTTCAGGATTATGTAGCCAGCAGTCGGGATTCGGAGATCCCTCCTACAGTTTGTTCCTTTTATGAGGAACGAGAAAAATAGAGGTTGTCATTGACAAAAGGAATTAACGCTAAAGTTACGCCTTGGACCTGATTTTGGAACCTATCAATCTTACCATCTGTCAGAAATCCAACAGTGCCACGCTCGCGCGCAGCGAAGTTAGCATCAGCAAGTGCCGCCATCGCATGTCCTAAGTCATTTTCGATCAAAAGGTCTTTCGATAGCGCACTGGGTAATTGATAAAGTCCTGTTGTGGCAAAACTGTCTCGATTGTGTTGATCTAAAATATAAACGACATTCACACTAAACCATCTATCTTGTAGTTGAAGAACGCCGCCTTCAATGCCGACAAAAAATTTCGCGTCGAGGTGCTGTTGATCGTTTATTCGCTTAACGTTCTCCGCGCGATTTTTTGCGCCGTCAAATGTCTCATCATTCATAGGCTGATGGGCAACACCTGTATCGACATTTATACCTTCGACCTCTACACGTTCAAAAAACGTTAAAAAACCTTCCTTCACGCTCTGAATTTTCACTGAATTTTCAGAACCGACCAAGACTCTCATCATCACCTCCAAGCTTCTATATTATAACCTAACTTGCTACCTTTGCAGGGCTATTCAGTTTTAAGGTTTCTGTTCAATTTATCGGAAAGGTCGGGAATCGGAGTTCCCTCCTACCGCGGATCCCTGGAAACCGAAAATCTCAAATTTCGGAAAACTATGGTAAACTTTAGAATTAATTGGACACTCTAAAGAGGCGAGGTTAGAAACCTCGCCTACCTGCTATTATATGTTCCCCGCCCTACAAATTAATCGTAATGTAGGTCTCCACTCGGAAGAGAATCGCTACTGTGCCCCAGAAGGTCGTCACGACGAACTCACCCAACACGAGACCGAGGAAGAAGGGCGCCGCCCGCCGAAATCCGCCAATCCCGCCATGTTTTGTAATAATCCATTTTAGAATGAAACTCACAAACAACGAAAACCAGAAGAAATTCATCGTGAAAGTGCTGGTGACGGCATAACCTGCTGGATGGAACGGCATCCACATCCACCGTCCCCGTAGAAAAGCCAAGAGAATCGCAACAACGGTTCCGATGCTGACTGCACTCAGCACTGCGGTGTCGGGACCCGCGGGTTGAACGAGTCGTCTACCGAGCCGACTGAAGGTCTCTCTACCTGCCCACGCCGTATAGACGCCGTCCTGATACGAGACGTGTAGATATGCCCAGATCGTCGCAACGATACTCACACCGATAGCAACAATGACCGCCTTCGCAAAGGTTTTGTTTTCGATGTTGGCGCGCTCGGCTATTTTCAAACCCTCAAGGTGGTGCGGCATCAACAGGCAATCGTAAGCACGATTGAAAAAATAGAGATACGCCAACCCCGTCAGGTTGCTCGCACCGAGCCGTTTCGCGCCGAAGACTGAATACATCATCCTATCGGGACCGGCATAATGCTGGTCGTGAACCGGCGATCCGAGTTCGGCACGCATCCGCGTAATCCCGGTCGCCAGCCCGAAGAACAACCCGAAAAAGGTCGCAACGACCCATAAGGACATCCCAAGTTTGTAGCAGAACCCAATCAGGAACACTATGCTCAGCAGCATCCAGACCACCGCCGCCCGGTAGGAGATCGGTTCGTCCTGATCGGCGAGCGTCGAGCGCGTGCCAAACAATCTACGGATCACTTGGCTCAAGTATCGGCGCGCACTCCACACCGCCACGATACCGATACCGAGATACGCCCCGAAAGATTGCTCCGCCGCATACGGGAAGGGTGCCGACAGACCGCCCATGCTCCCTAACACTCGGAGTGCCTGCCAATACAGGTAAAAGAACCAACACGAAAACGACAACTCCAACGGCATAAAAAACGCCAATCCAACGGCGAACGGATAAATGCCGATGGGGAACCACGTAATCGCGCTCCATGGACGGACGGTAAAGAAATCGGCGATGTCATACGCCCGAATACCGCTGAGTCGTGGCACCTGCGGGAACAAGTAATTGACACCGTTGAGGAGATCAATACTCGCGGCAACGCCGAACCCGATCCACATCGCCTTGTTTCGGAAGAACCCACTCCTTGGATTCGCCATCGCCAGCGGCAATTGGATCAGCGGATAACTCAACTTTTCGTTCTCGGTCCACTGCCTTCGGAAGATGAAGTTAATGCTGAGCATCACTGAAAACAGTGCGGCGAGAAAGAGTCCCCACCACAACAAGGGAGTGCTCCACGCTTCCAAGTGCGGGTAGAACGTAGAACTCCCATCGAAAAAATTGGCGAGTCCGCGCTTATCGGTGACGGATGTCCATGACGGGATATAATGCCAAAACAGGGACTGCCAATCATTCTCCGGTGTGGCGTAAGCAAAAGCATAACTGATAATCGGGAGGAGGATCTGCACACACATGTGCCCCCCGATGGCGGTCGAGAGGCACAACATGACATAGATCGTCAGGAGTTCGGCAGTGGAAAGTGAGAATTGCGGCGAGACTTTTTTCGTAAATCGGTTTATGATCGTCAGCACGAACAGCAGTGTGACGGTGTTATAGAGCAGCGAGATCATCGACATGTGTGCGATGTCCCAGCGTAGCCCCATCATCTGCCACATCGCATTCGCTGGAATCAGCAGGAGTCCGATGTAAACGGCTTTTAAACTAAGTGGAGAGAGTTGACGCTTCACAGGAGATAGTTGTTAGTTATCAGTTGTCAGAATTAACATTATCCTGCTCAACGGCGAAGCGATTCACTACTCTTGAGGTACCGATACAGATCGCTATCCGTCGTCAAGATGAGTTTCGTACTTTCATTGGTCGTCTGACGATAGGTTTCAAGGGTCTGGATAAAAGCGAAAAACTCTGGATCTTGACCGTGCGCTTCGGCGTAAATCTGAATGGCTTGCGCATCTGCGTCCCCCTTAATCTGCTCGGCTTCCTTATACGCCTCAGATTGGATCCGCTCTAACTCCTTCTGTTTCTGACCCATGATGTCAGCGGCTTCGCCTTCACCTTCAGACTTGTACTTTTCAGAGATCCGTTGACGCTCAGAAATCATTTGGTCAAAGACTTTCTTGCGCACCTCGTCCACATAGTTAATTCGTTTTATCTGAACATCAACGAGTTCAATGCCGAATTGTGGAACAGTCTCCTGCACCTTCTCAAGGATCATGCGTGTAATCCGTTCCCTACCAATCTGAATCTCTTCCAAGGGTTCACCGGTTTGTCCTTCCTCACCTTCAAGGACTTCCAGATCGAGACTTAAGACCCGATTTGAATCCCGCACGACTTCAATCAAGAGTTGCGCTGTCACTAAATCACGCGCTGCAGAATCGATAATGTCATCCAAACGCGATTGCGCAAATACTTCCGTTCCGAGTGCCTGATAGAATTTAAGGGCGTCTTTAATACGCCACCGCGCCGTGGTATCCAACCAGATGAATCGCTTGTCCTTTGTCGGAATCTGGTTCGCGGATCCATCCCATTCAAGCACCCGCTTTTCGAAGCGGTGCACCTGCTGAATAAACGGCGTCTTCACTTTCAAACCTGCAGTGATGATCGGTTGACCCACAGGACGACCGAATTCGGTGATGACGACCTGTTCTCCTTCATGGACGGTATAGAATACACCGGACGCAACTACCACCACTACAACTGCAATCACAATCAAGGGTATGAGAACTGTTTTCGATTTCATTTTTTTAATTTTCCTTGCGGTTCGGTAAGGCGGGTTTGAAGTATGACGTGCATCTTCGTATATCTGAAGAAACACCCAAGCAAAAACCCCTCCAAATGTAAAGCAAAGACAAATTATGCCATTTAAGGCATAATTTCATTACGGGCTACGGTTTCAATGCTCTCGTAAAAGGAAACTTTTGTGAGACGAACACCCTTTCACCAATTTCTAATTTTAACTTACGGTTCTTACTCTTTGAGTTGCAGGAGTGGGATGGGTGAGTTGGCGTTACCATCAATAATATAAATCTCTTTCACCTGTGGCAACACCTCTCGCATCGCTTCGAGATAGAGTCGGCGACGGGTAACCGTCTTCGCTTTCTGATATTCCGAGCGAATCGCTTTGAACCGATCCGCATCGCCTTGCGCTTCGTTGACCCGTTTCAGTGCGTAACCCTGTGCTTCCGAAATCTTTTGTGCCGCTACACCGTTGGCTTTCGGGACAGATTGGTTGTAATCGCGCCACGCCTCGTTGATTAACCGTTCTTTCTCCTGCTTCGCCTCGTTGACGGCGTTAAAGGCGGACTTCACGGCTTCTGGTGGATTCACATCTTGCAAGGTTACCGTTGCGACATCTAACCCGGTTTCATAGAGATCCAGCAGTTGCTGGAGGTGTTCTTCCACCTCTGCGGCGATCTCAATACGTCCGACGGTTAGCACTTCGGTGACAGTCCTGTCCCCAATAACCCGGCTCATCACGGATTCCGAGAGGTCGCGTAACGCCTGTCTCGGGTTCCTCACAGAGAACAGAAAATTTTTCGGATCTTTCACCTTATACTGGATCACCCACTCGACATCGGCGATGCTCAGATCGCCCGTCAGCAGTAAGGATTCGTCGGCGTAATCACGGGTGTCATACTGCGTCCGAACCCCGGCTCTCAGTGTCCGAAAACCGAATTCCTCTTTGAAGACTTTTCGGACAGGAACGTTAATGGCTCTCTCAATACCGAGCGGTAGTTTGAAATGGAGTCCCGGCTCGGCTTGTCGGACAGATTTTCCGAACATCAGCACGACGGCGATTTCATCTGCTTCGACCATATAAAAACTCGTCGCTAAGCACCCTAAGACGATCAAACCGATAACCGCAAACAGAATCCGTTTGGGCGTGATGAGACGCGAATAGGGTTGGTGTGTAATTAAATCTTGGAGGTCTTGCACGAGGCTTTCTCCTTTTTTATTTCTGACATTTAATTAAGGCAGGATATTACAATATACGCCTACAATCATAGGGCATTTGGTAAAAAAGGTCAAGGGAAGATTGAATCATTCGGTCAGAAGAATAACAGTCAGGGGAATAATACAAAGAAGTCGGGAATCGAAGTCCCCTCCTACCGGTAGCAGTCAACGGTCAGTAGGTGTTTGTCTGAATCAAGGTTGATCAAGATTAAAAACTTTTACCCTTGAGATGTTATACCACATTTTCCACTTCTTACCAAGTCAATTATGAATCCCGATCTACTCTACTCCCTTCGTTATACCAAAGACTTCATAGCCCCAGCGGGCGGCATCTGCATAGCATCGGGAATCGGAATTCCCTCCTACCAAAGACAGAAGAGGTTCGGAATCGGGGTTAGGAAGATCGCGACTGGGAGGTCGCTTCTATAGAAGAGGACGGTTGCTCACGATAGGCTTGATAGAGTTGATGCTTGAGATCGGCATTGACTTCCGGTCTCGTTAATGTCGTATAGAGGTCGAGTTTGTTATTAACGAACTCCAACAAAATCTGATTAATCACCTCTTCAAACTTGTAGCGTTTGTTCGTTTCGGTATTATTGCCGTCCATCACCTGCCGAAGCTCGACGTTATCGTGCACTTTTTGGTGGATGGTCGCAATGTCAACCCTATCTTCTGGTGTAAAATCCGTCTGATGGGCATCGTTCAACGACTGAACGATATTGGAGAGGAAATCCTGCTCAGACTCCCTGATGATACCGGCACCGCTGCCAATTCCGTCAACCTCGCTATCCGCCGCTTCAAGCGAGAGTTGTAGACTCTCATGCGTTCTCTGGACACGAAACGAATCCAAGTCCACAGAGGCGAGGACGTCACTCAGGTCGGGGTGTTCCCGTTTCGGAAGCTTCTTGTTGAGACTCCGCCCGAAAGCGTACAACTTCTCCAACGCCACATCGGTGAAGGTAATCAACTGCGAGATGTACCCGTAGAGACGGATGTAACTCTGTAAGGCAGACCGAAATTCCTCCCGACGCTCTGTCTCAAGTTCCAACCACCGCTCGACGACGCTATCGAGGATACCCTGTAACGATTCATCCGGCAGACTCGGTTCGTAAAAGATACGACAGAATTCCTCAATCGTCTCGGCAGCGTAGAGATCAAAACTCTCCAACTGGTTCTGTAGATCATACAACCGATTCGGGTCGGTCTCCTCGGCGAGCGTCGTGGTCTGATAGTATTGCTGAAAGGCTTCCTGGACCTGATCGGGTTCGTTCACGAAGTCGAGGACGAGCGTATCCGTTTTACCAGCGGCGACGCGGTTCAGGCGGCTCAAACTCTGGACGCATTGTAATCCGTCCAACCGCTTATCGACATACATCGTCTGTAGCATCGGCTCATCAAAACCCGTCTGGAACTTATTGGATACAATCAGGATCCGATACTCAGGACTCTTGAAGGTGTCGGCAATAGAAGTGCTCGGCGGTAAGTTGTTCATGCCGTTTTCCGTGTAGTTCTGTCCGCTGTCGGTGTCGTGTACCGTGTCGCTGAACGCCACGAGACACCCGTAGGGTAGGTTCATCTCTCGCATCTGCTTATCGAACGCCTGCTTGTATCTGACGCAGTGCAGTCGGGACGGCGTAATCAGCATCGCCCGCCCCTTCCCTTCGATCGTCTTTGCGGTTCGCGTGGTGAAGTGTTCCAAGATAATCCGGGTCTTGGTCTCAATGCTGTGGGGTTGCAGATCGACGTAATTGGTCAGTGTTCGGAGCGTCCGTGCTCTCTCATACTCTCTATCCTCTGGCACACTTTTGACCAGCTCGAAATACCGCTTAAAGGTGGTGTAGTTCTGTAACACGTCCAGTGTGAAGCCTTCGCTGATACTCTGGCGCATGGAATAGACGTGGGATGGGACAAATGTCCCCTCTGCGTTTTTCCGTCCGAACAACTCTAAGGTCTTGTTCTTCGGTGTGCCGCTGAACCCGAAATAGGAGATATGATCCTGCATTCTACGCTGTTCCATCTGTTCAAGGATTTTGGCATCTATATCCGATACTTCGTCGGCGTCATCTTCTGTCTGGGCACCCTCAATACCTTGCGAGAGCGAAACCCTGAGATTCCGGGCGGATTCACCGCTCTGCGAGGAGTGCGCTTCGTCGATAATCACGGCGAAGGTCTTGCTTTTGAGTTTGCCCATCTCCTCGGCAATCACGCTGAACTTCTGAATCGTTGAGATGATGATGTCTTTGCCGGATTCGAGGAAACCCTTGAGTTGTGCTGAGGTCTTATCGACAGAGTGAACAACCCCTTCAACCTGTTCTACCTGCTTGATGGTATTCTGTAACTGCCTGTCGAGCACGCGCCGATCCGTCACAACGATGATGGAGTCGAAGATCCGATTCGTATCGGTATCAGCGCGGAACAGATGCGTCAGTAGATGTGCCAACCACGCGATGGAGTTCGATTTGCCGCTCCCTGTGGTGTGCTGGATGAGGTAGTTATGCCCGACCCCTTCTTTCACGATAGCGGCTTTCAACTTACGGATGACGTCAAGCTGATGGTATCGTGGGAAAACGAGGACCGAACGCTTCTCGTCTCTCACCGCTTTGGTTCGCGGATCGTAGATCTTTTCTGTGGTCTCCTGCTCATGGATAAAGTTGTTGATGAGTTCGATGAGGTTGTCGGGTTGTAGGATGTCCTCCCAGAGGTAAGCGGTCTTGTGTCCGTTGGGGTTCACGGGGTTTTCGATGCCCTTGTTAAACGGGAAGAAACGGGTCCCGTCCGCTTTCAAGTGGGTCGTCATGGAAACCCTCTCGTTGCCCACCGCAAAGTGTACCAGACACTGCCTGAATTGGAACAACGGCTCCCTCGGATCCCGATCCCGCCGATACTGCTTTTCCGCATCTGTGAACACCTGACCGGTGAGACTGTTCTTCAGTTCCATTGTTACCAGTGGCAACCCGTTGAGGAACAGGGTCATATCCAACGATTTCTCGTTCCGCTGTGAGTAATGCAGCTGCCGGATTAGGGAGAATCGGTTTTGCTTGTAGAGCCGCTGATGGTCGGGGTTCATGCCACTCGACGGACGGAAGTAGGTGAGCTTAAAATCGCACCCTCTATCCTTAACGCCCTTCCGAAGCACGTCCAACACCCCACGCCGCCCAATCTCTCTGCTCACACGGTCGATGAGTTTAACGGGCGTATCCGTTCCATACTGGCGTTCCAGTCGTTGATACTCTTCCAGTTGCGTCATCTGAATAAACCGCAGGGTCTCACTGGATATCAGACAGAGGGATTTACTATAATGGGAAGATTGTAATGACCGGTAGCCCGACTGATTCAGGTGTTGTTCGATGTGATCTTCAAATCTCTGTTCTGTATACGTTTGCATGCTCCGAACCTCGTTAGATAGATGAGGGTTGCTCCTGTATCACAGGAATCACGTAACTCCGGACTGTCACCCCATCAACCGTTTCAGTCTCTACACGTGGCTCTGGTGTCCTTCGATGATCGAACACAATATAATATCCCTCCGCTACGCCTTCTAATTTAAGATACGCGGCGAGTTGTCTTTTCCCTGACGCATAGTAACGCTGTCCTCTCCATACCTTCGTCTCAACAATGTATTTTCGCTGATTGTGCGTGATCAGCATATCCAATCGCCCGCGTCCCGTCTGCACTTCAACGTGCATCACACCCCCCACAATCCTGACGAATTGGTCCAGATAAGCAAACAAGAGATACCTTCCGACCGACTCCTGCGGTGTATTTGGCACCTGCAAAATCTGGAAACCCGCACGTCCGATGAAATCCCGGAAGTTATCAAGCAACGAAATGATGTCAATGTGTCCAGAGGGTGTGAGATAATCACGGAAACCGCTATCGGTGTCTTCAGAGAGGTATTGGTGTTCTAATCCGTTTATCAGCGGTTTGAAAGTTTGTATGATACAATAGAGGTAGATAGGGTTCAGGATTTCGCAGAGATTGTCAACACCTTTGACAATCACCCCGTACGTCACGAGTTCGCTAATCCGTTCATCTCGGATATTGAAGGGCACGCCTTCTTCCGATGCCATAATTTGCATGAGAAGGGCTGCAAAGTGACGATCTCTGCGGAGATTGGTAACGAGATGTGTAAGATTGGTATTATTTTCTTCAAGGAGCTGGGCATGTGCCTTCGCAAAGTGTGCCATGGTGAGCGTCTCTGTTTTGGGAACATCTAATTCCTCCGTCAGTATCTGTGCGAAGCGGTTCACCAAGAACGGCTGTCCTGCGGTCTGTTTGTGGATAGACACGATGACTTCTGGCGTGAAAGGCTGCCCGACCTCCTGCGTATACTGCGAAAACAACGCAGTCACTTGCTCGAGACTGAAATTCGGTAAATGAAATTCATCTTGGATATTGAACGGCGAAATCGATCTATCATAGTCGAGTTGTGCAATACTCCTGACCCCGACGATCCCGACACTGTGCGGACATTGCATCTCATCAGAGAGATAAATCTGACGCAGAGTATATAGAAAATCGCTGAGGACAGATTGCGGAATACCATCAAATTCGTCAATCAAGAGGACAACCTTCTTGAAAGCAGAAACACCCTGATGAGCATCGCTGTCCAACAAATTTCCAAACTCCTCAAAGAACACTTCCATAGAAAAATGGTCTGTCAGTGTTGTGTTCTCCAGAAATTGCAGGAGTGCTTCAGAAGGCGTGCCGCCGCGTTTTTGGAAAACGCTCTGAATTTGTCTTTGAAGCATATAATACAGCCGCTCATAAAAAACAGCAGGTGCCGCAGCGCGCATCGTTTGGAAATCTAATTGGATGGGGAAATAGGTTGGGTCTTGCTTTGTGAGGGCATCCATCGCGAATCGAAAGAAAGTCGTTTTACCGGTCTGGCGGGGTGCGAAGAGGACAACATACCTCCCCGCTTTGACGCGATTGATGAAATCGGCAATCTCCACAGTGCGAGGCACAACATAATGCTGGTCCGGATATACACGCCCGTATGTTCCAAAACTTCTCATGTTCGCCTCTTTGTTATCGGTATCTTTCGCAAATTCTGTTCTGTATACGTCGGCACGGGTCATACTTCGTTTCGGACATCTATCTTGCCGGTCACGGCTTCGGAGATGAGGGATTGACGGTATTCTTTGAGGAGTTCAATTTTTCGTTGCTCTGCGGCTATTAGATCGTCAATCTGTTTGGTTTTCTGGTCAAGGAAGTTGACTATTTGTTTATGTTCTTGATAGGACGGAATAGGAAGTTGAAAATTTGAATACTTTTCACCATTGACATTCTGGATTGTCGAGATAATTATCTGCTGCTCAAGCCAATTCCTATAAAAGCGTGATAGTGTTACGTAATAGATAAATTTTGATGTCCAGTAATCATCAAAGTTAAATCTCACAAGATAGCCGGCACTGGTATATCTTCCTTTTTCAAGGTGTAGATAAGATTTTCCGACTGTTGCCCCGCTACGAGATAGAAGCAAATCATAACTATTAAGCATCTGCTCGTGAGGAACACAGTTTTCAGATAGATAAACTCCTTGCTGTCGGAGGTCTCCACTTTCATCAATATCAGTAATTCTAATTAATCTGATTCCTTCTGTAGTATATCTATCTGCTTCAATATTAAGACCATAGGTCACCGGAATATTGGAGACATACTTCAATCTTTTAACAGTCCAGTGCCTCGGTATCTCCCCAATCCACTCCACTCCCGACGGTTTCATCTCCACATTCGGATCAAGTCCTTTCGTCACTGCCTGATTTATCAGCGCGGTGCGTTGTTCCTGTAGCAGTTCTATCCGTCGTTCTTTGATGCGGATGAGCTCGTCAATCTGTTCGGTTTTGCAGTCAAGGAAGTTGGCGATTTGGGCTTGTTTTTGCCCGGGTGGTACCGATATAAATAACTCGTTAATAGATTGGGCATTAAGGTTAGCTAACCCAGTAGTCGTCTCACTCTGATACTTATATTGTTCTCTCGCGAGAGTGCTGTTCATGAAGTAATGCAGGAATTTGCTGTTGATATGACTCTGGGGTCGAAGCCTCTGAACAAAGTTTGAATAACACACGAACATAGACTCAATTTTTTCATCAACCAGTCCTGTTTTTCCAATGTGATTTTGACTACCACTGGACTTAGTCACTATCAAATCACCCTTCTTTAACAGAAATCTTTCTGCCTCTTCTTTGCTGAGTTTCCGCTTTATTAATTTTTCTAAATCCCAATGACCTTCTATCGTGATTTCCGTTGACCGAAGGACATAAGCACCATTTCCAAATTCATCGTCTTCTCCCCAAATACCACCAGAGTTTTCAGTGAGATGAAACTTCAACCGACTACACCTCCAATGCGCTGGTATTTCCCCAATCCATTCTATACCCGATGGTTTTGTCTTCACATGTGGAGTCAGCTCTTTCGTCGCTTCCTCGTGTTTCATAATTTTCCTCATTCCAACTCGATGTACACAATAAAAATAATTCACATATAAAAACGGTAATACGGTTGATAATGATCATCTGGACCAAAGTACTTAAGTATTTGCCCCACTTGACGGGCACAACGAAGCGTAATTGGCTCTTTACCGTCAAACTGTGTATTGTTCCAGTTCATTTTCGTCAACGCCAAAATTTCTTGAGCAAGGTAAGTAGGTGTGGCAGCAACTTGATCACATCGAATTTCTAAAGGCCTTGGCACATACATTCCTGGATATGCGGAAAAGAAATCTACACTTCCCTTTGTGTAAAGCAGATAAGATTCTTCCTCCATGTCAAGAAAAGTACCACGTAGCGGTGGGTAGAGATTGTTCCGAAACAGTCGTGTACTTGAAGATGTAACACTTACAAAATCTGCCAGCTCGGGTCCAATAGAGTGATCTTGCATGGCATTCTCAAAGCCATTAATCTCATCCTCATTGTGTTTTGAACTTTTATGAATGACAACTCTCGCTGGAAAGTTTTTATGCTCCCTCTGATAAATCCGCAAGGCATTTTCGAGCAAGTTATAAGCATCCTCAGCAGATAAATGAATTTGTCTATCGTCTTTCGAGATTTGTGCTGTGCCACCTCGCAGAACAACACCTTCTCCGCGTTCATTAAACACTTGCGCTGTGCTAGTGAGTAGTTTCATTTCATCAAGAGTTTTATAAAAACTGACTCCAATATAGCATGTTGAAAATTCTGATTTGTTGCGGACCAATCGCCATGGCATTCCACCAGATTTATAATAAAGGGCTGTATATAGATTCCATGCCCGGGTCGCTTCATCTTGAAGCTGCCTTTTTTCTCCAGATGCTTTTTTAGACTTGAGACGTTTTTGCTCATCATAGGTGGATGGACGGATAATTTGCGTCGGTTTTCCAAATCGCATAGCTTGTGCCTTCAGGTGATCATGGAGAATGAACTTAGATGGAATAATTACAACCCCTTGTTTGCTATATTGGTCAACAGTATCATCGTCGACTTCATCTTCCTCTTGTTCAAGAAATTGGACTAAAACGAATGGAAAAGCACACACAAAGATATCTACAGTTGTTTTTTCTGCTAAATATTCAAGTTCATCCAAATACAGTTGAGCAATTTCTTCGAGAACTTTATCAGTCTTGGATCCCTGACATAATTTGTCAAAGTAATTTTGCGGAATAGGTCGTTGGAGTTGAGTATCCAGCACAAAATCGGCACAGAGAGGCATACCTTCGCCGAATCCAGGAAAGTGGGGAAAGAGGTTAGGGCGTTTGCTTGGTTTGGCTGGAATTCCGGTACGACACTCTTCGAGCCAAGCCACTATACCTTCAATAGTTTCAGGGGTACCAACAATTCCTAACTTGATTTTTTTCGGGGCAAGGGAATTATTGAAGTCAAAGGGTCCATAATTCATTAACCCAAACTTTATGTCTATGTGTTTATCAACCCCAAATTCTAATTCTGGCTCATGAAAGAATTCCGTTCGCATTAGCTAAATAACTCCAGTTGATTATCCGTTTCTTCCAAATTCTTAGCTTCGTCTTCTTCGTCCGTATTGTACCAAACGTCGTCAGGAAGGCTGATGTTAACATCCACTGTTACCAATTGTCCAAAACGCAAAAAGGAGTAATCCAATGAAAATAAACTCTGAGTAGACCGGCTGAGGTAATCCGCCCACATGAGCAATTGACCTAATACTGCTGGATTACGATCCCGACGTTTGATACCTTGTAATAGCTCGGAACGAAACTGGCACCTTTGGTACCCATCTGAAGTGAAATGATAAGTCGGAGTAATTTCCAGATACCATTCACCATTACGTCGTAGAAAATGTCCTTTGAAAGCGGAATGACGGCAGTATGCTCTTTGACCCGGGTCACTTTTTTTATAGTATTGTCTGAAAACTGCTCGACTGGACCTTTGCTGGAGGCCTTGATACCATACCTTGTAAGCCTCCAGTTTTTTTGTTGCTGGAAAGTAATAGTGTTGGTGAGTCCTATTGAAGTCCAAACGAAGAAGTCGTGTTCTTTTCTGTAGACATTTGTTGATCAACTTGACAAATTGACGCTTTGTGTCTTCATCTTTACTATCTGCCCATTCGCGCGTATCAAAACTTTTACACGTTCCCAAATTACAAATTGCGTCAAAAGGTGGTTCATCAAGTTTGTGAAAAGAGAAGATCTTCTTGTCAGTCAGTATCCATTCTGGACCAACCTTGACTCCTGTTGAGTTAAATTCTCCCCAAACCGCTCCTTCTTTCCGGTAGTTGGTGCCAGCGACATATATTTGTGGTACAAAGGACTTTACTTTGAGCAGGTTTGTATAAAGTGTTTCTGTTTTCTGCAGAGGAGCAAAGTAAATGCCGGAATCTTTAGGCAAGGCAAGTTTTTTAAGCACAGCCTCGCAAGAGGCATCGAAACAGTTATGTTGCTTATCAAAGCGAACTTTACGGGTCTTTTGAACTGCAGTATCCGTGAAATAATCTCTGATAGAAATCCAATAAGCCTCATTGGTATCAGGACGGCATACAATAAGGACGACGGGTACATTACCTCGAAGCCAATAGTCAAGGTCCCGTTGCGTACAACTATACTCAAATGAATTGTCTGTTTCGGCTTGAAATGACTTGGTAGTTGCTTTGGCTTGAACTTTAATAATTGTGTTAGTCATTTCACCTGTCACTGGGTCACGGATTTCAATCTCGCCATCAATTCCCACATCAAATATGGAGGTAGCTCGCCAAACATATCCCATCCTGAAGACGATTTGCTCGATGAGGTTGGCTCCCTGCTGCCCTATAATGCTCTGTTGTGTAACCTTTTTTCCATGTTTCATATTTGACATTAAGCTTTGAACAATGAACGCTAAGCCCTAAACCCCACCATTAGTTTTTCAAGACGCGGACGAAATACCGCATATAATTTTTCAAGCATATCAACCAACCATTCGTGTTGATTATGCCAATCTTTCTCATCGGTGGGATCCGCATCTTGATTTCTGAAAGCCACGCGTTTTTCAGATTTCGCTCTTGCCCACCATTCCAATTTGTTACCAAAGTCTTTCTCAATTTCTTCTTCCTGCACCCTCAAAGCGTAGAAGTGACCTATCGCACTGGCACCTCTCAGGACCAACGAAGCACTGATTTCCTTATGTTTAATCGTCTGCCTTGCTCTTAGCGAAAAACCTTTCATACCAATATGCAAATCTTGGTAATGAGATGCATTCGCCGCTGGCGGTTGTAGACAACTGTCTCGCCGCTCTAAATGCTCACATAGTCCTGTCCAGTATTTAAGATTCTGTAATTGCCTTTTAGTGAAACCTGCCCCTCTAACTTGTTCAGATCCCATTTTACGTAGAGTCCCTAATGCGCCGCGTGCCGCTGCCTTGGGTATTGTTTCGGGCGACGGTAGATTAATGAGAGGCATCCCTCCAAAAGATGTGAAAATTGAACTAAGGATATGAAAAGGTGGCATGGATCCATTGCTTACGGCATCTGAAAGAAATCTCGGATCAATGCCTGCGTGTTCTGAAACGCTAAGAATCCCACCTTGTGCTTCTATTACATTTTTTATTCCCTTTAGAAAAAATGCCTTGTCGCCATCATCTAAGTACTCTTCAAGAGAAACTTCAAGGTAGCCGATAACATCTTCTGGATCAGAAAGACGTTCCATTAAAATTTCATGCCACGTTCTAAATCGTTCCATCATTATATTCCTCATATCTTTGTTTGGCATCTAACGAATATTCTTTAGCACGTTCAATATCACTTGTTTGTGATGACTTATCACCAGCACACAGAATCAGGATAGTCGTACTACCTGATTCGCTAACATAGATGCTAAAATAGATACGGTAACCAGGACCAAAATCAAGACGCAGTTCATAAAGATTCGCCCCTATACGTCTATAATCACCTATATTTCCATCCTCTACTCGGTCCATTCTTTTTTTAATTCTACTTTGTGTAGTTTTGTCTCGGATTGAATCTAACCAGTCCGTGAAGGGCTCTTTCCCACTTGAAGTACGGTACGCGTCTACCCCCAGTTGGCGTGTCTCATTCATCCCTCATCTCCATATTCAAGATCCTCTGCTGAGTGCGTTGTGTAACCCTTCAACCTGAATTCTAACACATTGTCTGTTACAATACAAGGCAAGTTGAGACCCAATCGACAATCCCAGACTCTTTTCATGAGGAGGATATAACACAGATCACTTTCCAAACAAGTAGTTTTTACTTGCGAGTTAATCATCGGAATACAGATAGCAAAATATCATCAGTGTCTACGCCAAGTTCCTCAGAGATTTGCTCAGCTGTCATTTGTGGATTCTCAACGGTGAATCCGTCAGTGGCAAGCTGCTGAATGAGTTCATGGGGTTCCATGCCAATAATAGGTGCGAGACGGTCAAGAGAAGTTTGTTCTATTGTTTCCATTATCAATTCTTCCGGCTCACCCCTGTTGAGCATTGAGGAGCTTATCACCATACCCACGCCCATCATCAAAGCCAATGCGATGATGATGACGCCGCGTTGCGAAAAGTACCGCTTGAAAGGTCGCCAATTCGTGGAGATGTGAAGAACAATGGCAACCGCAAAACCGATACCCACAATTTCATGTGCAAATTTAAATGGGTCTTCCGAAACAAAGAACATGAGTAAACCTGTCGTTGCGGAAAAAATACCTGCTCCTATGATAAGCGGTGTAGAAAAGGGGCGGATATTTAGCTTTTTCATGATTTCCTCCGATTGTGTCTGTATCGATTGCACCTTATATTATATCGCCTCTCAAGCGTTAAACACGCAGAGAAATTGATTATCCCACCCCAAGAATGCGCATTTTAACCATCAACTCGTGCCTTTGAATATTGTATCGGAGGCGAGTTGATAGTTAACCGCAAGTCCACACGCGACTTGCGCCATTGTGCTACTACAAACCAAAGTCTACGCAAAAACAAGATGAGTGGGAGTTAGGGGATTGTCGTTAGTTTTCAGCGAAATCCAATCGAATCTGAAATCCCAGGCCGGAGAGAATGCTTTGTAAATTATCCAAGTGTGGTTTCTGTTTAGAGGTGAATATATCGTTGAGATGCTGAGGATTCGCCTCCGTCCGCTGGGCGAGCTTTCCAATTCCGCCCTGTGCTTCTACAACATCACGCAGTGCCGCCCAGAGTGCTTCTGTATTACCATCCTCCTTATAGTCCGCTAAGGCTGCCTCCAAATAATACATCGCAAACTCCGTATCTGCGAGGTCTTTTAAAAGGTCATCTCTGAAACTGGTAGTCCACTTAAGTATAGTTTCGGTGTTCATCATCCCTGCTCCTTATTTCGTTCCAATAGTTTTGAGCTCTTACAATATCTCGTTGCTGGGTCCTTTTTTGTCCACCACAAAGCAGAATAACGATATGAGAAGAGAAAACACCAAAATAGACCCGATATCCTGGTCCGTAGTTGATCCTCAGCTCATATAAATCTCTATTCAACCTTCTGCAATCCCCAAAATTCCCCTCTTGTAGACGGGTAATTCGTCTCTGAATGTTTGCGCGTGCTCTTTTATCCCGTAGTTGTGTCAGCCACTCACGGAAAGGATTACGTCCCTCCGGCGTGATATAGTTCCGGACATCTCTGGCAATGATTTGCATATTTTAAGTATAATACATCTGTGGTGCCTTGTCAAATTATGCCTTAATCTCTCAGAATTTCAACACCTCATTCAGCAAGCCTTCACTTTTACGCTCCAGTGCCAACAATTCGTCCGTGATTTCCTTCAGCGAGCGCAGCGGCGTGTACTGATAGAAATACCGATTGAAATTGATTTCATAGCCGACCTTATCTTTCTTCCTGTCTACCCAACTATCAGGGACATGCGGTTTCACTTCCCGTTGGTAGTAAGCATCAATGTCTTCCGTGAGGGGAACGCGTTCAGCGTCTCGCAATTTGGTATCTGGTTTCGGATTGCCTCTCTTGTCCGTGACAACGACCTCTACTTCCTCTCCGAGAATCTCCTGTCTTTCGACCAGCGGTCTCTCAATTGTCACTTTCGTATAGCCGAAAAAGGTGTTTGGATAGATTTTGGAGTATTCGGTCTCTTCAAAGTTGGTGTACAACGCCATTATGTGACGGATATGGCTGTCGGAGATAAGAACGCCCTTGTCTCCGAGATTCCTTTTCATCGTGTCGTGGAAGTCAACGGCGTTGATGAGTTGGACCTTGCCCTGCCGTGCCTCCGATTTTCGGTTCGTTAGGATCCAGATATAGGTGGCGATACTGGTGTTGAAGAACAATTTTTCAGGCAGTGCGATAATACATTCCAGCCAGTCGTTTTCGATAATCCAGCGTCGGATTTCACTTTCACCGCTACCGGCGTCCCCCGTGAAGAGCGGCGACCCGTTAAAGACAATCCCAACCCGACTCCCGTTGTCCTCCATCTTGGAAAGCATGTGTTGCAGGAACAGCAACGCACCATCGGAGGCGCGCGGCGTACCCGCGGAGAACCTGCCGTTAGAGGTCTGCGCGTCCGCTTTCACTTCGGCTTCGTCGGACTTCCAACTCACACCGAAAGGCGGATTCGTAATCATATAGTCGAAACGTTCCGCTTGAAATTGGTCGTCGGAGAGACTGGAACCGAGCCGAATATTGTCGGGATCCTCTCCGGTGATGAGCATATCCGATTTGCAGATTGCGTAGGTCTGGGCGTTGAGTTCCTGACCTAACAGCCGAATGTCGGCATCGGGGTTAATCTGTTCGCGGAAGTATTCTTTCCCGATGGTCAACATACCGCCCGTCCCGCAACACGGATCGAAGATGCTGCGGATGACCCCCTGTCCGCTCAGATCTTCAGTGTGTTCCGCAAACAGCAGTGAGACCAACAACCGCACGACATCTCGCGGCGTGTAGTGTTCCCCACTCGTTTCGTTGGACATCTCCGAGAATCGGCGGAGCAGTTCCTCAAAAACCTGTCCCATCGTGTGGTTGTCCACTTCGTTTGGGTGCAGATCGACTTCGGTGAACTTATCGCAGAAGATGAACAGACGGTTGTTTTTGTGCAGGCGTTCGATAAAACCCCCGAGGTTGAAGTTTTCGATGATGTCACGCACATCCCTACTGAAGCCGCCGATGTAGTTCTCGAAGTTGAGATGGATATTGTTGGCGTCCTCTTTCAGTCGAGCGAGGTCGTATCGGGAGGTGTTGTAGAAGCTGGTGCCTGTCGCGTTCCGAATAATCTGCGGTAATGCGTCTGGGGGGACTTTCTCTTGGAATTGATTGTAGGTATCAATGGCTTTCTCTTTGCGTCCGTCCTCGTCTAAGATGCAGTCCAATCGGCGGAGTACGAGAAACGGGAGGGTGATGTCGCCGTATTCGTGCGGTTTGAAGAGTCCTCTGAGCACATCGTCTGCGACATTCCAAACAAGGTTTGCCAGTTCTTGATAATTCGCCATGCGTTTCTTTCTTTTTTTATACTACTATTGATTGAATCTACACATCGACTTTTTTCTTAGAATTAGTCTCATAAATTTCATTTGTAAGAGATCCTCGAAATATTTCATCATTAAGAAATTGCAATAGTATCTTAGCTTGATGGTTTTCAGTTGGGAATATGATCTTATCATCGTTAATCCGAATATCAATATTATGTTCGTCAGCCTGCTCTTTGACTTTCGCAGCGGACAAGGCCCCTAAGATTTCTGCATCTTTGAGCATAGCAAACCTCCTACGCATAAATTGAGTAGCATTGTTCACAATTGTGTTTTCGTCATCACATTCAAATAATTTATGGTTCAGGATATTAAGAATGTCCTTTTTAGACGCTAGGCGATAAGAATCGGATATAGGTAAGAACGTATTGACATTGCGAAAGCTATCAAATAACAACTTTTTTTCCTCTGGAAAATATACAGCACTCAACTTGTTGTCAAGTCTTAAGAGGCGACTATCTGCATTGCTATAAAGGTCAGGATGAGAAAAGGCATCGGGACCCAAAAAAATATATCCACCCGGTTGTATTATATGTCCCTTACTAAAGTTTTGGAATAGCATCAACTCATTATTTCCACGATCCCGAGTGAATGCCACAATTCCTGCGATTGCATTAACCAAATAATCACTCCTATGTATTCGTTCAACCTTCTTTATATTTTCGCTATTTTTACCTTCCAACCATGGAGGTAGATCATAAGGACATATTCTAAAATGTTCGCCTTCTTCTGGCTTATAATTGATAGCGAAATCTATTTCATGTACCTGTGTAGTAAATTTTTGGAATTGACCCGACCAATTATTAGACAAAGCACGCTGCAACTGTCCACGGGGTTCCACAAGGCGCAATTTCATTCCATTTCGTTTAGTGATAGCTGCGATGTGAAAGTTATCAAACACTATAATATGCCTCCTTACAAATCCATACGTCATCAGAGATCCTATGAACAGGAATTTCAATCTCAGTCTCTCTTAAATCTTTCTTGATTATTAGCAGATGAGGAACATTTTCTCCGTCTTTAACCGTATAGAAACGATAACCGCAAAAACGAATAATTGGGTTAAAGTTATAGGCACCAACATCAACAATAGCAACCAAAACAATTACTAAAACATAAATAACCGTTAACAATCCACCAGTAAATAACGAATCTGGCGACCTAAGAAACGGCAAAAGACAGACGAAGAGAAATGTAACCATACCTTGGTCTCTACGATTAAACTCTTTGACAAACAATCTGTATTCTGTCCTTTTTTTATTTGATGCATGCTTCATCTGCTTATGACAGATGAAAAACAAAGAAAACATTATCGTAAAATGAATAACAAGCAACAACAAACTTTTGTCCTTGACATAGAAAGCTACACCCAAAGCACCAAATGCAGGCGATAAAGAAGTTAAGGTCAAGACAAATCTAAATTGCCCATTCAACATGAGTAGTACACCCCTTTTTCATTGACCCATACTCAATTGATTGCTTGTATAGGATATAAATTGGTGTTAAAAGTAAGAAAAAATTGCATTGCATTTTTTCTTTTTCATGTTCCAATATATTGTAGTATAAACCGGATAGAATCTCAAGTTAAAAGCAGTCCATGCTTAGCAGGATATTGAGCAATTCAACAGGTTTTGTACGCGTCTTTTTTGAAAATACTTGATTTTTCCAAATAACAGATCCCAATCGAGAGATCGCTCTTACAAGAGCAATGAACTTTCAGAGTATTCAGAGTAAATCTGAAAAGCGTTGGATTTGAAAAGAGGCTCTAAACCTATGTAATGACTGGGTTTGTGACAGGTTCATTGAGAAGTGCTCGGAAGTCTACTCTGAAAATTTATGTGTCAGGAGTCGGGAATCGGAGTTCCCTCCTACAGAAGAGACGAGGTGAGGAAACCTCGCCAGCTGTAGCGGAATGAATCCACTGCTCTGTTACGGCACACGGCGTGTGCCTACTACTTTGCTTCAGTATCAGGAGCTGTAGGGATGCTTTCAGCATCGCCCATTATCGCTTTTTGATCTGAAGACTTGAGGTTAAGCGTTAACCGCTCCAGCCCCTCAATCAGCGAGTCAGTGTCGCCAGTGAGTTCAAACTGCTCAGACGCGCCGAGTGCGAGCGTCAACCGTTCCAGCACTGCCACCAGTCGCGGCGCAGAGACACCTATAGGTGCTTGCGTTTCAACCGTTGACCCTTTCTGCAAACTCTCTAACGTCTTCGTCAACGAATTCGTCAATATTTGCAAATCTTTCACGGTATGATCTTCTTTACATAACTTATCGTTAATACGTTCAACGAGCTTAACCAATAGTGCCGCCTGTTCCGCTGGAGATGTCAACGGCATATCCGTTACTAACTGCTTATGCGTAGCCCGTGTCTCGCGCCATAAATCCCCGTACTTCTTCTCGGGCCACCGAGCCGTCCCCGGCTTCAAATACGACAGTCGATGCACCAGTAGATCACGAAGCAATTTCAGACCCAAGGCGTCATCATTTGCCAACCGATTCATTACGTCGTCTTTCGAGATCAAGTCGGTGACCGCATCAGTTGTAGATATGCCGCGTGCGTGGCAGCACACCATAAATTCCCGATGCTCATCAAGTATAAAATAAGAGATAAATTGCTGCAATCCATCTCTAATCATCTCTCGAATAGAACCCAAATCCTCCACCGTAATTCCATAAAAATCGCCATCAATAGATAAGTTTAGACGTTCCGCGGCATTACGTTGTATGCGGGCGATAACCCCATCTATAAGTTCCAAACCTTCAAGCGAATTAAACAACGCTTTTAAGTCTGAAACGTATTCTGTGAAGGCTTCCCCAGATTTGTTTCCCAATTTCTCAAACCGTCCACGCAGTGCGTCTCGGAGTGTAATTCTGCCGTTTATGCTTGCCACTGTTTTTCTCCTTCCTGCTGTGTACGCTGAAATTTTCAGAGTACAGTCGCTGGCGTGATTTTCTAACTTTATTTAAAATGGTCATAAATATAATAAGTTAAATTAAGTATATCATAAAATGACGCGAATTGCAAATATTTCAATATTTTCTGTCATACCTGTTTCTATACACATGTTGAAGAAACACCCCAGCAAAAACCCCGCTGGGTTTGATTGTTTTTGATACCCACGTTCTACAAACATGTCGTCCGGCTGGGGCTAAAACACCAAATACACAAATCCCATAATCTGCGTCATGTGTGGAATCCGCGAAAATCCGCGATTCTGAGGAAAATATATCCCTGCTATCCCACACCATGAATGCGTTGGGTTTCGCTACGCTCTACCCACCCTACGATACTACCCCTACGATACTACTCCTACGGTAGGGTTAGGAATCGGAGTTCCGGCCTACAGGGAAAGGTTAGATATTTCTTGACGAAAAATGCCTCTTTATATATAATAAGACGCAACATGGCACACGGCATCTTTATTACAGGCACAGGGACGGAAATCGGGAAGACGGTGATCGCTGGTGGGTTAGCTGCCGCGCTCAAACAGTCCAGGACAAACGTGGGGGTGATGAAACCGATCAGCTCCGGCGATACCGCTGACGCGCAATTCCTTAAGCACGCCGCACAGGTTGACGATGAACTCCCGGCAATCAACCCGATCTATCTTCGACACCCGTTGGCACCGTCTGTGGCAGCAAGGATAGAAAATAGAGAGATTGATCTGCCGTGCATCGAAACCGCCTTCGCAGCACTTCAACAGAAATACGATTTCGTGATAGTGGAAGGCGTCGGTGGCATTGCAGTCCCACTCCGAGACGAGTTTCTCGTAGTGCATCTCATCCATCAGCTGCAATTGCCGATCCTCATCGTCGCACAAGCGGGTCTGGGGACATTGAACCATACGCTCTTAACCGTGGCGTTCGCGCAGCAGTTCGGACTTCAGATCGCTGGCATCGTTCTGAACAATCACCTCCCAGCGGTCGCAGGACTCGCCGAAGCGACAAACCCGGTTGAGATTGAGAAATTGACAAACATTCCCGTGCTTGGTGTTGTCCCCTACGAAAAACGATTGGAGACCGCCCCTCCCGATCCAACGTTTTTAGCAGACTTTATGAACCGACATATCGCATGGCGGAAATTAGGAATACTTTAAAATGAAAATAAAAACGGCGATCGTACTCGCCGCAGGCTTAGGTCGTAAGGTGTGGCCCTATGGAGAATTTCGACAGAAATGCACGATCCCCGTCGCCAACACCCCCATCGTTCGCCGCATCGTAGAGAATCTGATTGAAGTCGGATGCGAACGGATCGTTGTGGTGGTGGGACATTACGCGCAACAGGTGCGCGGTGCACTCGCCGATATACCAAACGTTACCTTTGTTACACAGAACCCCGTTGACGGCACTGCCAGTGCTGTTTTGAGTGCATCAGAGTCCCTTGGAAATGAACCCTATCTCGTTGTTTATGGGGATATTGTAACCATCCCCGACAACTTTCGTAGCATAATTAGGAATTTTTATACCCACAACGCGGAAGCGGTAGCACTGGTGCAACCGCTCGGCAATGAAGATCCAAGCGATTGGCTTTGCGGGAGTATCGACACGAAAACGGTAGAGGGGAGTAGCGTCACAAAACTTACCGGTATTGAGGGCCACCCACGCGGGGGTTCATATCGGCTCTGTGGTGTCTACGCTTTCGGTCCTACGGCGACACCTTATCTCTTAAGGAACCCCGGCATCGTTACGACGGTCCCTGTCGGTGGGATGCCGCCCCCCGAATCCGAAATCGCGCAATCCATGCAACTCATGATTGACGACGATAGAGAGGTGTTAGCGGTTCAGACAGAAGGATTCCTCGTCGATGTTGATAAACCGTGGCACGTCCTGGAAGCAAACAGCCGGTTGGTCGATGCGCTTGCGGCACAGGTCACAGAAGACCAAATTGCGGCGGGTGCTAAAATATCAGATGCCGCTGAAATCAACGGACACGTCGTTCTGGGAAAAAACTCCGTCATTGGACCGCGCGTCGTTGTCAATGGGACGCTCATCGCAGGGGCAAACAACAACATAACGAACGGTGCGATTTTACACGGGAATATCTTCGTCGGAGATCAGTGTAGGATTAGCGATTACTGCGATGTCGGCAGCACTGTCATCGGAAATCGGTGTATCATCGGTCACGGTGCTGAGATGGCGGGAGTGCTGTTCGATAAAGTTTATCTCTATCACTATTGCGAGATGTCCGGTGTTTTCGGATGCGCCACGGATATAGGTGCAGCGACGGTGTGCGGAACCCTCCGCTTTGACGATGGGGATACACCGATGCGGGTGGAAGGGCGTTACGAAGTGCCACCTTACGGCGCAAATGCGACATATATGGGGGACTACTGTCGGACGGGTGTCAATGCGATTCTTATGCCGGGCAGACGTATCGGCTCTTACAGCGTGGTAGGACCGGGCGTTATCCTTTACGACGACGTACCGAGCAAAACGATGATTATGGCAAAACAGGAATTGGTATCGAAGCCTTGGGGACCAGAGCGATACGGCTGGTGATTTTTAATTTTACCTTGCGGATTTTTAATTTTACCTTGCGGAGGAACAGCGTGCATTTGAACTTTGACGTGCATCCCTTAAATCCGCCTGCGCCGATGTTGCAGGCTACGGGTTTGGTAGAAAGTTGTAAAGTCGCAAGCGCGTGTCTTAGACTTGCAAACCCCCGCACACTTCTCAACTTCAAAACTATTGATATGCTTAGAGAATCTCTTTTAGTAACTGTGTGAGTTCATCATTGCCATCGGCGAGTTCAAAGATGCGCTTAATTTTTTCTTCACGGGCAGCGTCGGTTTGAGATTGCGACGTTCCATCGGGATCCCAAAGCACTTCAAGCTCCTTGGGATTCAACCGATCGTAATTAACTTTGACGAGCGTAAAGGGATAGTTTTCAGGAATAATAACTATCCAGTCAATCGTTTCACCGCGAGCGGAGTATTGCCTATCAACGGTCAACTTTGATTCCTGATGCGGCACGTTTTTTTTAATCCACTGTTTGCGACCGAGCGCATCTGTTTCAAAATGTCCAACTTCCAGCCAATTACGTCCTGCGCCGTTCGGTTTAGTGGTAATTTCGATACGATGCATGTCAGTCTCACTCCGTTCTATTCATAGATTTGTGCCGCAATCCGTTTTGGGAATTCCACCGGTTAGATAGATAAGCCTTATTTATAGATTTTAGCACACCGCTTGAAAAAAGTCAAGTGTTTTATAGCAATCAGCGAGACAGCAAAGAGGCAATCGGCTGTCGGCAAGAGAGAAACCAAAAGGCGGTTCGCAATCAGCAGTCGTAAAGCCCGAAACTATGCCGACACCTGTTCGGATCCTATTTTTCCATATCAAAACTTGCGTATAGGCAGCAAATTATGTTGAACCCCCTGCAAATTATGACAACGACAAAAAAAATTTGCATTTTTTATGAAAAAACGTTATAATACATGCAGGGGTTAGTCTTTCCACACAAGTGATGTGCCAGCATAGAATAGGCATCCTGTTTAGCCAATCTGAAGGGAAATTTCGAGATGCGAGTCGAAATGAGATATGGGACCGGAACACTACCGATTGAGATTCCCGACCGAAATGTAGCCGGGGTTCTTGAAATCTCGGAAAGCGTTCCGTTGTCCGACGGAGATAGAGCCGTACAAGAGGCACTCGCTCAGCCTATCGTCTCACCTCCCTTGGCTGAGCTTGCAAAAGGTCGCGAGTCGGCATGTATTGTGATCTCTGACATAACTCGACCCGTGCCTAACAAAGTGATTCTCCCTCCAATACTGGAAACACTTGAACAGACTGGCATCCCACGCGAGAAAATTACTATCCTTATTGCGACAGGTATCCACCGTCCGAACAACGCGGAAGAGCTCGAAACGATGGTTGGACGCGCTCTCATGGAGAGGTATCGCATCGTCAATCATTTTTCACAGAAAATAGAAACCCACGCATATTTAGGCACAACACGGAACGGCACCCCAGTTCACATCGATAAAACCTATCTCGAAGCGGATTTGAAAATTATCACTGGGCTGATCGAGCCACATCTGATGGCAGGCTACTCTGGTGGTAGGAAGGCTATCTGTCCAGGCATCGCCTCAATAGAAACAATGAAGGTGATGCACGGTCCCGATCTGATGGAACACCCAAAATCAGCTGTGGGGATTTTGGAAGGCAATCCGTTTCACTTGGAAGCCACAGAAATCGCGTTGATGGCTGGGGCTGACTTTAATCTTAACGTTGCTATTGACAAGCACCGCCAAATCACTGGCGTTTTCGCAGGTGACATGGTTGAATCTCACCGTGTCGGTGCGCGGTTTGTTGAGAAACACGCCAAGGTTACACTACCTGCCGCGGCAGATGCCGTTGTTGTTTCCAGCGCAGGTTACCCTTTAGACGCAACGTTCTACCAAGCCATCAAAGGCTTGCTGACCGCCGTTGAAATTGTGAAACAGGGGGGCAGTATCCTGCTCCTTGCCGCATGTAGCGAAGGTATCGGTAGCAAACCGTTTACAGACCTGATTTTCAAAACGGATGATTTAACTGCATTCGTGCAAGGACTTTACAACCCTGCAAACTTCGTCATAGATCAGTGGCAATTAGAAGAGTTAGCAAAGGTTGCGAGGAAGGCAGATATCTATTTCTACACTGAGGGGATTCCTTATCATCAACGTGCGAAGTTGTTCGTGCATCCATTGAAAAGTGCCCAAGAAGGTATCGAAGAAATTCTAACCCGATACGGGGCAGATACTCAAATTGCAGTAATTCCCGAGGGGCCTTACGTTTTAGCGCAGTTGGAAGAGATTTAGCCGCAACAGAAACAGCAACCGAGATCTCGCCTACGAGAAACTCTCTCAATGAGGTCTAAACTGAGACGGAAGTAGAAAAATGGCAAACTCTATTGTAGCCCTCAGAGCATATAGGGACGGTTTACACCTGATTATCAGGCCCCATCTATCCATCAAGGAAGTTGAAAAGGCGATTCAACAGGAAATGTCCCGGATGAATCAACCTTTAATTGGGGCATCTGTGCAGATTGATCTGAAGTGTCCACTCTTGAAAGAGGAGGAAATGGTGTATTTAAAGTCCAAGCTTCAGGAGACTTACAATCTGACAGTCCGGAGTATTGAAATGTTTGATGAACAGGCACCTCCACCTATTGCCGCCGCGCCAACGACGCACGCAATTGCGCAAACAACAGAAACGCCAAACACTCGTGATAGCGAACCTTCAAGGATTATACCCTATACAATTCGCTCGGGCCAGTCAGAAAATTACCCACAAGGTAGTCTCATTATCTATGGCGATGTCAATTCAGGAGGGGAAGTCCGAGCTGGTGGAGATATTGTTGTCCTTGGGGCGTTACGCGGGAATGCACACGCCGGTGTCAATGGCAGGCTTTCCGCTGTGGTCATCGCCATGGAATTAGTGCCTGTACAACTTCAAATCGGTAACTGCATAAATCAACGAGCCATTAACCAAAAACCCCGAGGATATCCAGAAATTGCGCGAATTGGGGTAGAAGATGTAATTATTGTTGAAAAATTTGTTAAGTTTTAACACAGGAGGTTCGGGTTATGGGAAAAGTAATTGTAGTGACATCAGGTAAGGGAGGCGTCGGAAAAACGACCACTACTGCCAATTTAGGAACAGCCCTTGCCCTTCTTGGTAAAACAGTTGTGGTTGTTGATGCGGATGTCGGACTTCGGAACCTCGATATCGTGATGGGTCTTGAAAGTCGGATCGTCTACACCTCAATGGATGTCATCGAAAAGCAATGCGAACTCGGCAAAGCGCTCGTGAAAGACCGACGCGTTGATGGGTTAACGCTCTTGGCGGCATCGCAGAAAAACAACAAAGACGACATGCAACCGGAACAAATGAAAGCGATGTGTGATCAGTTACGGTCGAGTCACGATTTCGTGTTGGTTGATTCGCCAGCAGGCATCGAGCGCGGTTTCAACAACGCGTCCGCGGGTGCCGATGAAGCGATCGTTGTTACGACGCCGGATGTCTCCGCGATCCGGGATGCTGACCGGATTATCGGGTTGTTGCAACACGCCGGGGTTGAACCGATCAACCTCGTTTTAAATCGATTCTCGCCGCAACTGGTAGGGAATGGTAGTATGATGGATCAAACCGACGTTCTGGATATCCTTAACATCGACCTACTCGGTATTGTTCCTGAAGACATGGGTGTGATTACTTCCACGAACCGTGGGATTCCCTTAGTGTACGAAGACACTTCTCCCGGTTCCCAAGCTTATATGCGCATTGCACGCCGACTTACCGGACAGCGAATCCCGATACCTGATTTAGAGCAGAAAGGCTTTCTTTCAAATATTGTCAATTGGTTCACCAGAAATAGATAAGGAGTCTTCCTATGAACATTAGCATAAAACAATTATTCGGGCGCAAGCCGAAGTCGAGTAACATCGCCAAGCAGCGCCTGAAACTTGTCATAACACAAGATCGACTCGACGTAGACGACCGCTTTATGACGAGGTTGCATCATGAGTTAGCAGAAGTGCTGGCAAAGTATTTTGAATTTTCCGTTAACTCCGTTCGGATGTCGTTGAAACAGGAAGGAAACTCCTACGTACTCGTTGCGGATATTCCTTACAAAAAGTTTCACGATGCCAATCCGAGACAATAATTGTCAGTAAAATGGTCACCTGACTGGAGAGCAACATGCGGGAACACACGCCAATACTTCAGAGAATCAATTTCCAAATGGCTTTTGCAACTCCGTCATCGTCGTTCGTCGTTGTAATATGATCGGCACAGGTGCGGATCGGTGGCACTGCGTTTGCCATCGCTATGCCGAAACCCGCTGTTTTGAGTAGACTTTCATCATTGTAACTATCACCGAAAGCAATAACTGTCTCCATCGGAATGTCAAATCGATTGGCAAGGGCTGTTAGTGCGCGTCCCTTAGCGACTTCAGGATTCATAAATTCAATATATTCTGCCTGGGTCTGCGTGACGTAAAGCTTCTCCGCATAATTGGTTTGAAAATTGTTCAAGAGCGGTTTCAATTTTTCGGGTGTGTGAATGACGAGTAGTTTTGTGGGTGTTTCCCCGGCTAACTCGCGTAGATCGCCGACAGGTGTGGCAGGCACACCTGTTCGTTCTTCGTAAAGGTCGCTCCACGCGTTCCGTTCAGCGACGTAAAGTTCGTCATTCAAACAGAAATTGAGATGCAAGTTCTGCGCAACACAGTCCCCGACGACCGCCATTGCATACTCCGCTGGAACGGGTGTATGATGATACACCTCCCCCGTCGTCGCGTGTTGTACCATCCCACCGTTGTAAGAAATAATCGGGTTTTCCAGCCCGACCTCATCGCTGACAGGTTTGATAGCGCGGTGCATCCTCCCAGAGACTAATACCACAAGGATATCTTCTGCGGCAAGTGCCCGAAGCGCATCTCGGTTTTTTTCTGACAATGTGTGTTCACTATTAAGGAGTGTTCCATCCAAATCGAAAGCCGCTAAACGACACAATATTTTCATTTTTTAATTTATTACTCCTGAACTGCCTTCTATTTCATTTCAGGCAGGTTTTTGGTTAATTCGCAACGGGGTTTGGAAACTGACTGCTGACCGCCGATTGCCGACTGCTCATTGCTATTCCACCCAGACAGCTCGTTCTGTTTCTCGGTCAAAGAGATGCATTTCCGCTTCGTCAAAATTTAACCAGACCGTATCGCCAACTGTAGCCTGGAATGTTGGATGTGTCCTGACCCGAAGCAGAATAGGGTCTTGGGTCTCTGAATGCGTGCCGAGACGGATGTCAAGGATATTTACGGGACCGAGTGGTTCAACGAGGTGCACATCAGCAGGAATTGTTTGTCCATCGGATTGACTCACGGCTGTGATATGTTCAGGACGAATGCCGAACACCAAACCATTTTCCACGGCACTGGAAGTGATATTTGTCCGTCGTTCTGGAGAGAGGCGAAAATAGACGTCGGTGTGACTCAACCATAGCATGGATTCCCCTTCCAGAACGGTGACTTCCGCATCAAGGAGGTTCATCGTCGGCATCCCCATAAATCCCGCCACAAAGAGGCTTTCCGGCTTGTTGTAAATTTCATTCGGTGTACCAATCTGCTGCAGGACCCCTTCGTGGATAACAGCAATCCTATCGGCGAGGGACATGGCTTCAACCTGATCATGGGTTACAAAGATGGTCGTGGCGCCGATTTCGTGTTGGAGTCGCTTAATTTCGGCGCGGGTGTCAACCCGAATCTTCGCATCTAAGTTCGCCATAGGTTCATCAAGGAGATACACCTTCGGTTGACGGACCATGGCGCGTCCGAGCGCGACGCGTTGCATTTCGCCACCGCTGAGAACATTCGGCTTCCGATTGAGCATCCCCGATATTTGCAAGATTTCCGCAACCCGTTTCACTTGGGCATCGATCTCCGATTTCGGGACTTTCACCGCTTTGAGTGGAAAGGCGATATTATCGTAGACACTCAGATGCGGGTAGAGCGCATAGAATTGAAAGACAAAGGCGATGTCGCGGTCGGCGGGGGAGAGATCGTTGACGCGCTGCCCGTCGATGAAAATATCGCCCTCTTCAGGATTTTCTAAACCTGCAATGAGGCGGAGCGTTGTGGTTTTGCCACATCCAGAGGGACCGAGAAAAACGACGAATTCTTTGTCTTCAACCTCCAGATTGAAATCCTTAACTGCGACGAAATCACCGAAGCGTTTTACAATATTCTCAAGTTTAATATGTGCCATTTTTTTAACTTTGCTTGCGCGCGATACAGCAACTTTTGTAAAAGAGTTCTCCTGTCGGTTCCGCACGCGCCGTTGTTGCGTGCTACAATCTTTGGCTTTTTAACTTTACTTGCGTTCGGTCAAGGAAAATTAGAAAAAACTCTGCATCAAGAAGTGCATCACCGCGCCGGAAACAAGCGGCACCGTGAGGTTATCGTCGATCGGGACAGGGATGAGCTCCACGATTGTAGCGACCAAAGCACCAATGATTGCGATAACAGGATTTAATTTAACTAAGGCGATTAACGTACAAACGACGAAACAGGCGGCACTGCCTTCCAAACTCTTTTTGCCAAGGAGTTTCGTCCTACCCCACTTTTTACCCACCAACGCCGCTGCCAAATCCCCCAATATCATGAAGAAAATGCAAACGATGGCAAGCGTCTTGGCGAAAAAGAAAATACACAAGAAAGCACTGATGAGATAGTAGGTCGCACCTGTCATCGCGCCTTTGCGCTCGTGCGTGCGGAGGAGGGCAGCGAAAATTCGGAAAAAGAACTCGCCGAAACGTGGAGAGAGCCACTTCACCAATTCCACGGTAAGTGCAAACCCGGTCAGCACTCCGATGAGGATTAACATCGTCGGTTTATCCAAGAAGAGATAGATAACCGGTAGGACAAGTCCTGACAAATGAATGCTTTTCCGAAGCAACTCGGCTAACATCAGTTCACCTTTCGTTCAACCCTAACAGCGTGTTCATGACAATTATTATACCCTTTATAGGACAAAATATCAAATGAAAACAGAAAGCGTTTTTTCTATTTTTTAACAAAAAAATTACACAATTTTGTTTCATTTGGAGATTATAATTTTTTTACCATTGAGATAACGTTGAGAACAGAAATGTTGACAGCGTAATGCGTGGGCAGGCACGAGACCTGCCCCTACAGTCGTTTTTTGGGATAGAATTAAGGATGGATTATATGAAAATTCAGAATTTAATTCGGTAATGTGAGATGGTAATTGTCTGAATCAGGATTCTCAGGATTAAAGGATTTACTGGATAAGAGACACTCCTTGAAGGAACAATAGAACAAAATGAGCGAATTTCATAATATGGGCTTACCAGTTCCATTCCTTAAGAACTGGTTTCGCATCGGAAACCTGTTGCTTTTCGTACTTGGCATAGGACTTGTACCCGGAGAAGTCGGTGCCGACACCCACGAAATACAACAGGTCGTCAAGGTAACAGGGACTGTTGTAGACAACGAGACTGAAACACCAATAGCAGAGGTATCTATTCGGGTCGTTGACACTCAGATTCGGGTAAAAACGGATGAAACCGGTGCATTTTCGTTGGAACTACCGAGCGGTACTTATAAGATCCACGCAAGCGCGCCGTTTTATAACACTTTTGTCATCACCGATTTTCAGGTGAGCACAGACGCGACACCGACACCTCTTGACATTAAAATGACACCGCAGGTGGTAAAACTCGATGCGATCAAGTTACCCGTCCGGCTGAGCCAAGCCAGTGAACGGGGTCTCCTTGAAAAACGGATGCGTAGCTCACGCATTGAAGACAGCATCAGTACAGAAGAGATTAGCCGACTCCCTGCCTCATCTGCGGGTGAGGCGATAAAGCGGGTGACAGGTGTCAGCATTGTCGGCGGACGCTACGTGTTTGTCCGTGGGTTGGGAGAACGCTACAGCAATACCCTCCTTAATAACGTTGAGATTCCGAGTCCTGAGCCGAACCGCCGAGTTGTGCCGATGGACATCTTTCCGGCAAGTCTTCTGGCGAGTTTGCAGACAGTCAAGACCTTCTCCCCTGACCAGCCCGGGGGGTTCGCTGGCGGTTCTGTCCAAGTATTTACGAAAGACTTCCCAGAAGAATTAACGATGTCGCTCTCAATGTCAAGCGGTTTCAACACACAGGCGACAGGAGAAGACGGTTTGACGTATCCGGGTGGTAATCTGGATTTTTTAGGTTTCGATGATGGCTCGCGTGACCTGCCGGGCATCGTCCAAAATCGGGCGGCTGATCTACCGATTCGAGAGCGTGGACGTTTTACACCCTTAGGATTTACGCCCGAAGAAATTCAGGAATTCGGACAATCGTTCTCCAACGTCTGGTCGCCAGAACGCCGACAGGTACCCATCAACCAAAGTTACAAATTCAGCGTTGGTAATAGTAACAAGATCTTCGGTAAAGAGTTCGGTTACCTGGGTGTCATCTCTTACGGCAATAGCCATAGTTACGGCACGCAAGTTCGTAATGCTTTCCGTATCGGTTTGAACGAGACGCTTTCCCCTGTAACCTCGTATGACATTGAGCGAAGTGGTAACGAAGTGGAGTGGGGTAGCGTCCTGAATACAAGTCTTCGTTTCTCTCCACAACACCTCCTTAGCATAAAGACGCTCTTCACACATACCGCTGAAGATGAGACCCGCACCTGGGAAGGGTTTAACGCCGATAGAAATACTGATATGCGAAGCACACGGCTCCGTTACGTCGAGCGCCAACTCTTCTCTGGGCAAGTTGCAGGCATGCATGACTTTAACTTCGGAGAACCCGTATTAGAAGAAGAAGAAGTAAAGCGGCCCGATGTCTCTATGGAGTGGCGACTCACCTATTCACGAGCGTCGCGCGATGAACCCGACACACGCGAAAATATCTACGAAGACAGAGGCGATGGTACGTACACATTCCGCGATGTCACCCATAGCGGTAGCAGGTTCTTCTTTGATCTTGAGGACGACGAATATAACGCGCGTTTCGACTGGGAAGTACCGCTGGGTGCAGAAGGTCTCTTCAAATTCGGAGGACTCTTACGAGACAGGGCACGGACGTTTGATGTCCGCAGATTTAGATTCCTGCCTTCTGACCAAGTAGACGCGACCGTCAATCTATCCGATCCACCCGAAATCCTTTTCCAAACCCAAAACATAGCACCGCGTGTTTTTGAATTGCGAGAGTCCACACGCTCCACGGATAACTACCTGGCAGATCATAATATTTATTCAAGTTATCTGATGCTCGATCTACCGATCACCACAAAATGGCAGGTCATGACAGGGGTACGATTGGAGTCTTCGGATCAAACGGTTACGACCTACGACCCGTTCTCTGCCACCCGAAAAGCGATCGAAGCGAATTTGGAAACACTCGACTGGTTGCCGGGCATGAATGTGACGTATCGCCTCACAGAGCGGATGAATTTACGTCTCGCCGCATCCCGAACGATCACGCGTCCCGATTTCCGAGAACTCGCGCCCTTTGAGTTCACAGACTTCGTCGGCGGCAGAACGGTTCTCGGCAATCCAGATTTGGAACGGACTCAGATCGACAACTTCGATTTCCGATGGGAAACTTTCCCCCAGATTGGCGGCATTTTGGCGGTCAGTGCTTTTTATAAGCGGTTCCAAAAACCGATTGAACAGATCGTCCAACCGCAGGCGGAAGTCCGGATTACCTACGAAAACGCCGAAGGTGCCAACAACTACGGCTTGGAGTTAGAAGCGCGCCAGAATTTAGGTGTCCTTACAGAGGCACTGCGTAAATTCTCGATCAACACAAATGCGGCACTGATTTCCTCACAAGTGGTGTTGCCGGAGGATGTCGGCATTCAGACCTCTTCCGAACGTCCGCTACAGGGTCAATGTCCTTACATCGTCAACGTCTCCATCGGTTTTGAAGATCCCAACTGGGGTATTTCCAGTGCGATTGCCTATAATATCTTCGGACGTAGACTCTCTGAGGTGGGTAACCACGGAGTGCCAGACGTATATGAGCAACCGCGTGGACAACTGGATGCGAGTTTTAGTCGGACAGTTGCGAACTACTTCAAATTCAGCGTTTCGGCGAAAAATCTACTTGATCCGGACGTTCATTTCAAGCAGGGCGAAGCGCCTTATGTCCGGTATAAACTCGGCAGAGCGTTCTCGTTCGGGGTCAGTTACAATTTGTAGCGTATAGCTGTCGGCAATCAGCAGTCGGTGATCTGAAAATAAACGTGAAAAGTAGAAAAAAAATCATAACATTGTCACTTTCTTGCAACAATTTATGGGTATTATTTTAAGTATGGCAGAAATTTACAACGGCGACTTAGAGTTAGCGGCGATGTATATCGTCGGGTCGCGACCATCGGTGCCTGTCCGTAGGATCGGTTGGGCATAGAAAAAAAATAAAAAAAGGAGCTTAGTTAGCTAATGTTAAATATTGGGTCCGCCCCTGCATCCACAGGAAGAAGGGGTTTATATCAAAATTGGCTGTTCCTGCTAATTGCCATTTTCACGGTTGGATTAGCACTCGCTTATGTCGGTTGTGGTAGCGACGAAGAAGATGAACATGACCACACCGAAGACACAGAGACTGCTGAGGAAACCGTTATCGATATTGACGGACGTCAAGTGGTCGTCCTTGAAGGCAGATTGAACGCCGATAAAACACTCACTTCGGCTTACGATTATCTCCTCCGGGGTGCAGTGTTTGTCGAAGGTGGCGCGACATTAACCATTGAGGCAGGTGTCAACATTTACGGTGAGCAAGCGACCAACGGCACACTCATCATCGCCCAAGGTTCTAAAATCATGGCACAAGGCACAGCATCTGCCCCCATCGTTATGTCGAGTGATGCCTTTGAAGGTTCCCGTGCCCGTGGACAATGGGGTGGTTTGATTATCAACGGTAGCGCGCCTACGAACCAAGGCTTAACTTTCGGTGAAGGCGACACGGGTGCTTTCGGTGGAAACAATCCTGCTGACAGCAGCGGAGTTCTCCGCTATGTCCGTGTCGAGTATGCAGGCATCGAATTTAGCCCTGACAACGAGTTGAACGGTATCGCCTTCCAAGGCGTTGGATCGGGTACTATTGTCGATCATGTCCAAGTACATATGAACCAAGATGACGGCGTTGAGATGTTCGGTGGCACCGTCAACCTGAAGTATGTCATGGTTACGGGTGCACGCGACGACTCCTTCGACTGGACAGATGGTTGGACAGGTAAAGCGCAGTTCCTCGTCGTGCAGCAGTATGGCGACGATGCCGATAACGGCTTTGAAGTTGACAACAGCAGTAAAGACAACGAAGCACAACCCCGTTCCGCCGCGACGATCTACAACGCGACGCTCGTGGGTGATCCGTCTGGTCCCGAAAGCGATAACGGTATGCTGATCCGTGAAGGTGCCGCTGGTATATTCGCAAACTTTATCGTCACGGGATTCAACAAAGTCGGACTCGATATCAACACCGAGGCAACCCACGCGCAAGCGAATAGCGGGAAACTGGTTGTCAAAAACAGCATCTTCTTTGAGAATGGAAAAGGCAATTTCGGCGATGAGAAAGACGATGACGGGTTCGATGAAGCTGGTTTTGCCGCCTCTAACGATAACAAAGAAACCGATCCGGGCTTGGCGGCTCCGTTCAATAAGTCCGCCCCTGACTTCACACCCGGCGCGGGTGCGAATGCGGTAACACCTGCGAATCCTCCGGGCGATGGTTTCTTTGAACAGGTTGACTTCATCGGTGGCGTGAGCCCAAGCAATAACTGGACCCAAGGATGGACAACGAGTGCGCAGAAGTAGCGAACGCACCACTCGGACATCTCACATCCTCCTCACCACACTGTTTATCTATAGCGGTTTGGTAGGGTGTGAAAAATCGGTTTGGAAAAATAGTCTCGACTCGCCAGGTCAACTCGGTCTGGCGGTCGTAGACGCCCTCAATCGAAAAGATATTGAGCAGTTAGATCGTCTGCGCGTGCAACGCGAGGCATATCTCGATTGGATTTGGCCCGCATTCCCTGCAAGCCGTCCGCCGAACAATTTTCCGGGCGACTTCGCTTGGTCAAATCTAAATAAGAAGTGTAACATGGGTATGAAAAAGTGGATCGCTCACTTCGGAGGGCATCATCTGAAGTTTGTTGACATCCGCTTCGATCGACCCTCGGAGACTTATGAAGGGTTCCAACTTTTGCGTGGAACCGTTTTGACGTTACAAAACGTCGCTGGAGAAAAACGGGAATTGAAGATCCTTGGCTCGGTAGTTGTTAAAAACGGCAGATATAAGTTACTGAGTTATGAAGACTAAGTACGGGCTGGGTAACCCAGCCCCTACCAAAGCACAGCCTCTACCAAAGCACGCTTACAAGGCGCTGAAAGGAAACGAGAGACAAATATGAGAACGGTTACCGATATTCAGCGGCAGAACCGAGAAGCCGCCCAAAAACGAAAAAAGAAAGCGATGCGAATCGCAAGTAGTTTCGCAATCGGATTGCATATCGTTGGGATTCTCGTTGGGGCTATCTACTTTATTCAGAAGACCGTGTTGGAGATGCACAACGATAAAGTGGAGAGCGTCGTTTTAGAAGCCGAGAAACCACAAGCGAAACGCCGTACACCGCCTCGTGCAACGCGGCGCCCCCAAAAACCGAAGTTTTCTAAGATCCGATCCCCCAAAGGACAACCCGTCACAACGAGTGCTAAAATCCCCATGGGTAACGCACGTTTTACCCTGCCAACAAGTGACATTTCGACACGTCCTATCATGGCACCGAGTACAACTGGCATCGGCAAAAACCTGTTCAAAGCGACTCGACAGCAGGCAAATATCGTTACAACAATGCCGAAGTTTGAGGTGCCGAAGTTTGAGAGCACAAGCTTGGTCACACGAATGGATATGGGAACAAATCTCGCACAAACGGAATTCAACGATCCGGGCAATCTCGAACTCGCTTCTGTCAACTTAGGGGACGCGAAACAGTCGTTTAACGCATTCTTAAAGGCGGTTCGGGACCGAATCAAACAGGTTCAACGGTTCCCACCCCGCGTTCGGAACTTAGATGATGGTGAGAGCACAACCGTCCGATTTACGCTATTCAAAGACGGCACGATTCGGAATCCAACGGTCACAGATTCTTCCGGCTCAAAGGCACTGGACAGTGCGGCGATCGCCGCCGTCCAAAATGCGGTGCCGTATCCACCCTTTCCTGAAGGACAAGAGGGGAACAGTCTACGGCTTGAACTCCCAATTATTTTCGAGTTGACGAATTAAGCGATAGCATCTGACATAAAGAGGGGACGACTCTGAGGGTCGTCCCTTTTTGCTTGTCTGAATCAGTCCGAAGCACCCCATCACGATGATCGTGATCGGGTGACTTCGGCAGATTTCCAGGATTAAAGGATTTTCAGGATTATAGACCTTCTGTGATTTCCAACTCTCCTTTATAGAATTACGGAACCACTGCCTCGTCAAGTTTCAAATGACAGATAGAAATCGCGAGTAAAACTCGCTCCTACAGCAAGAGGTTGGATTGCTTGTGAAATGGAATCTGTCAATTAACGATGGACAAAGCACTACTCTCTTACGCTTCCTCCAACTTAGAAATCAAGTCTACTAACTTTCGCTTTTTCCTCGTTTACGAATCCCAATAGAATCAGTCCCACGATAAAGAAAATCATCAATGAAATGATGGCAAGGCGTGCGCTGCCGGTGATCTGTTCGATAACACCGAACGTTACAGGTCCCCAAATCGACGAAAACTTGCTAAAGACGGAATAGAATCCGTAAAACTCCGCACTTGCCTGCTCTGGAATCATTGCGCCATAGAAGGAACGACTCAATGCCTGTGTCCCTCCGAGCACGACACCGACAACCATCCCCAAAATAAAGAATTCCGTTGCCGTATGTATGAAATATCCATACGTAACAACCCCACTCCATAAGACTAAAGCAAACATCACAGAGCGTCTCGCACCGATGCGATTTGCAAGACGACTGAAGATCAAGGCACCGCCTATTGCAACGACTTGCACGAGTAAGAGTGTCACCATGAGTTCCGTCGTCGATAGTCCCAATTCTTCCGTGCCGTAAATTGTCGCCATGCTTGTGACGGTGTGGATCCCGTCGTTGTAAATCATATAGGCGATGAGGAAGAGCGTGAGGTGTTTAAAGCGTCCGACCCGTTTCGCTGTTGAAAGCGTCCGACTGATACCGAGGGTGAGATATGCCAAGACTTTTGGTCGATTGCGGTAGGCGTCTGGCAGTTGATACGACGTTTTTTCCTCTTTCAGGTATTTTAGCGTCAACAGCGTCCAGCCTGCCCACCAAATCCCTGTCATCGCCATTCCGATGCGTGCTGCCATCGCTTGGCCTTCCGGTGTCTTTTGGGTGGCGACAAGGGCGAGGGCAATGGTAAATTGTAGCGAACCGCCGATATACCCGAACGCATAGCCTCGGGCAGAAACGGCATCCAGTTTGTCTTCGGAGGCGATCTGTGGTAAGAACGCATCGTAGAAAACATTACCGCCGACAAAGCAAATTTGAGAACCGAGAAATAGGGCAATCGTCAATCCGACATCGCCAGACCCACAAAAATAGAGCATCGTTGCGAAGAGACTGCCCATATACGCGAAGCCCATGAGGAATCTTTTCTTAGCTCCAGAGAAGTCGGCAATCGCTCCAAGCACGGGTGCAAAGAGGAATACACAGAACGCTGCGGTTCCCAACATATAGCCCCACAAGGCTGTCGCACTTATATTCATACCGAGGATGTCCACACCTGCTTCGCCTACAATGGCTTTCGCAAAATAATTCGGCAATATGGCGGCGATCACAGTGGTGATATAGGCTGAATTCGCGCAGTCATACATGCACCAACCGAAGATTGTTTTCTTATCGTTTTTCATACGGAGATAATAACAGATCTGATGGAAAAGTCAAGGAGATAGTTATCAGAGGATGGCGATCAGCGGTCAGCAGTACGGTGTCTGAATCAGGATTTACAGGATTGTAGGATTTTCAGGATTATGGATGGTTTTTGGTTTTAAGCGAATTGGAGGGTAGTGGAAGCGCGGGGGTTCCACGCTCCCACTGTCTTTACTTCTCAAGATTAATCAAGGTCGAAGCGATCGAGATTCATGACCTTGTTCCACGCCGCTACGAAGGCACGCACGAATGCTTGTTGGGCGTCATCACACCCGTAGACTTCCGCAATGGCTCGGAGCTGGGAGTTTGAGCCGAATACGAGATCGGCACGGGTGCCGCTCCACTTGATCTCGCCTGTCGAGCGATCGCGTCCCTCGAACAGATTCTCAGATGTAGCGGAGGGCAACCACTCGGTGTTCATGTCCAGCAGATTCACGAAGAAATCGGTCGTCAACGTTTCGGATCGCTTGGTGAAGACACCGAGTTCCGACTGACCAGCATTTGCGTTCAGGACGCGCAAGCCACCGACGAGAACTGTCATCTCAGGCGCGGTGAGCGTCAGCATGTGTGCCCGATCCACCAGCAGTTCTTCGGCGGTTCTCTCGTGCCCGTTTGCGAGGTAGTTGCGGAATCCGTCGGCGGTCGGTTCCAGCACAGCGAATGACTCCACATCGGTTTGCTCCTGCAAGGCGTCCGTGCGTCCCGGAGCGAAGGGAACCTGTACGTCGATACCGGCGTTCTTCGCCGCTGCTTCGACGGCGGCACACCCCGCCAGAACGATCAGGTCGGCGAGTGAAACCCGCTTCCCGTCGGACTGCGATCCGTTAAATTCCGCTTGAATCTCCTCCAGCGTCTGAAGTATTTCTTCCAATTCAGCCGGATTGTTGGCTTCCCAATCCTTCTGCGGTGCGAGGCGAATGCGTGCCCCATTGGCTCCACCGCGTTTGTCGGTGCCGCGGAATGTTGCCGCAGATGCCCAAGCGGTCGAGACCAGTTGGGAAATAGAGAGTCCTGATCCGAGAATCTTATCCTTGAGGGCAGCAATGTCTTGCGCATCAATCAATTCATGATCAACATCAGGGACGGGGTCTTGCCACAACTGCGGTTCTTCAGGAACCCAGGGACCGAGACAGCGTGTTCGGGGTCCCATATCGCGGTGCGTCAGCTTATACCACGCCTTCGCAAAGGCATCTGCGAACGCCGCCGGGTTCTCGTAGAAACGTTTGGAAATCTTCTCATAGACTGGATCCGCCTTCAGCGACAAATCGGTCGTGAGCATCATCGGCGCGTGCTTCTTTTCGGGATCGTGAGCGTCCGGCACGGTGCCTTGCGCGGATTCATCTTTCGGCGTCCACTGCCATGCGCCCCCGGGACCTTTCACGAGTTCCCAGTCGTAGTTGAAGAGGTTCTCAAAGAAGTTGTTGTCCCACTGGGTCGGTGCGACGGTCCAGGCACCCTCCAACCCGCTGGTGATCGTGTCAACGCCCTTACCGCTACCAAAGGTGTTCTTCCAACCGAGTCCTTGTTCCTCCATAGAGGCTCCCTCGGGTTCGGGGCCGACGTATTCGTCTGCGTCCGCGGCACCGTGCGTTTTTCCGAACGTGTGTCCGCCAGCGATGAGTGCGACCGTTTCCTCGTCGTTCATTGCCATACGCCGGAACGTCTCTTTTATGTCTCGAGCTGCGGCGACGGGATCCGGGTTCGCGTTCGGTCCCTGTGGATTCACATAGATTAAACCCATCTGAACCGCACCGAGCGGGTTCTCCAGTTCCCTGTCGCCGGTGTAACGCTCGTCACCCAGCCACGTGGTTTCGGATCCCCAATAGATGTCTTCTTCGGGTTCCCAGACATCCTCTCGTCCGCCAGCGAATCCAAGGGTCTTGAAACCCATCGACTCCAAGGCACAGTTCCCTGCGAAGATGATCAGATCCGCCCATGAGAGTGCTTTGCCGTACTTCTGCTTAACGGGCCAGAGCAGTCGGACTGCTTTGTCAAGGCTGGCGTTGTCGGGCCAACTGTTGAGGGGTGCAAAGCGGAGCGTGCCAGAGGCACCGCCGCCGCGTCCGTCGCCGATTCGGTATGTGCCGGCACTGTGCCATGCCATCCGAATGAAGAGGGGTCCATAGTGACCATAATCGGCGGGCCACCATTCCTGCGAGGTCGTCATCACCTTGTAAACGTCCTGCTGCAGAGCCTCCAAGTCAACCGTTTTGAACGCCTCGGCGTAGTTGAAATCCTCACCTATCGGATTCGATGTCGGTGGGTTCTGGTGGAGCATCTTCAGGTTCAACTGATTCGGCCACCACTGTTGGTTCGCTATCGTGCCCCGTGCCTGCGAGTTGTGCATCACTGGGCACTTACCTTCGTTACTCATGTTTGCTCCAATCGTGTTCTATATTTTTCCAATTTGTTCTTTGACGTAATCTCCCTAAGCACTGGTAAAAAATCCAAGTGGATCTTTGAAAGCTGCCATTCTACGTTATCGTAAAGTCCATAATTACGTGAACACTTCTATTGTCGCGTAGACTGTCAGTCTGCGTGCGAAAGATGCACAAACTAACAGTTTATGCTACATCAGTCAACTTATTTTTTGACTTTACTATAAATGCCCTAAAAGTCGGTTGAAATGATAAAAGAGCACCATTTTAACTACTTCTAAGACAGGCTCTAAGTGCATAAAAGGGAAACTTACATCCTATTCCTTGTAATATATTATACATCAAAATTCCCAAGAATGGCAAGTTTAAGATACCAAATTAGCAGGGCTATCCAGTTTTCGGTTTCATGTTTAGTTTTAGTTTACTTATGTGAAGGAAAAACATATAAAACGCAATCGTTATACCTGTTACGGAGAACCCACGGAGTGTGCTTACTACTTTTATAGTAAAGTTTAGAATTAATTGGACACTTTGCACCGGCGAGGTTGAAAACCTCGCCTACCGGGGGTGTAGAAAATATAGAATTACCGATTTATTTTTTGAAACTTCATCAAACCGCTCCTACCGGGTCGTAGTGCCCGAAAATTTCCCAAAAAACGGAAAACTAAATGCCCCTGGATACCCTATAGATTAGACATGCAGATTTTCAAAAAATGTGGTATAATAAAAAGAAAAGTCTGAGATAATCACGGAGGTTATATTTTCCATTTTGGATACCATGGATTATCTATGTAGATGGCTATCAATTTCAATTTTACTTCTCCTTTGCATCAGTCCCGGTGTGCATGCTGAAACCGACGAGTTACGGGCAGAGGCATTTCGCACCTACGAGAGCATCGAAATCGACGGGGAACTTTCAGAGCCCGATTGGCAGAACGCCACACCTATCCGTCAATTTATTCAGTTTGAACCCGATGCAGGCGAACCGCTGACAGAATCAACAGAGGTTCGCATCCTTTATGATGAGAGACACATCTATTTCGGTTTCGTCTGCAGCGAACCTGAACGTTCCAAGATTGTTGCCAACAAGATGCGGCGCGATACGATGTTGTGGGACCAAGACAACGTTTTTGTGCTGTTGGATACCTATAACGACCGACGGAGTGGGTTCTTCTTCCGAGTCAATCCGCTCGGTGCCCGCGAGGATATCGCGCTCATGGACAGCGGCGACAGTCGAAATGAGAACTGGAATGCGGTTTGGGACAGTCAGGCAAAAATTAACGGCGACAATTGGACGACAGAAATTGCGATTCCCTTCAGTCAACTGCGGTTTAAAGACGAAGAAACGTCAACATGGGGGTTGAACCTCGGACGCACGATCCGGAAAAACCAGGAGGAAGGCACCTGGTCCCCCGTGCCGGCAGCCTACACGTATCTCGCACGCTATCGGACAACGGACTTAGGGACACTCACCGGCTTATCCGGGATTTCACAACGTCGGAACATAGAGTTTCTGCCGTATCTCCTCCCCGGGGTCGCTCGGACAGAGGAGGAAGGCACCGCCGGTGTGCTCGACTTCGGGGGAGACATGAAGGTAAGTGTCACCTCTAATCTAACTGCTGATCTCACGGTCAATACAGACTTCGCACAGGTTGAGGCAGATCGAGAAGAAACGAATTTGACACGGTTCAACCTCTTTTTCCCTGAGAAACGTCAATTCTTTTTGGAGGGTGCGGGCCTATTCGATTTTGGTATCCCACGTACGAGTTTCAACGCGCCGCCACCGCTCCTGCTTTTCTATAGCCGGCGCATCGGTATTGCAGAAGGACACGCGATCCCAATCATGGCGGGCGGGAAACTTACCGGTAAAGTGGGAGGTTTCGGCGTGGGACTGCTGAACGTTCATACGGATAAGTATGCAGCAGATACCACGGAAAATTTGGACGCCGTCGATGTTAACAGAACGAACTATTCCGTCCTGCGTATCAAGCGCGATCTCTTCACAGGATCGAGCCTCGGTATGATTGCTATCAATAAGCAAGGTCTCGACGCACACAATCGCGCGACTGGCGTTGACTTCATCTATCGTCCCACAGGCGAGATGAATTTCCGAGGACTCTGGGCACGCACTTTTGAATCGAGCGAAATCAGCACGCAAGCCGCTCCAGGAAACAACATCCCACCCGATGAAACCCCAACGGGAAATGCAAATGCCCTGTACTTCGGCGGCAATTGGCAGAGCGAAATCGCACGCGTGAATGCCTCCTATACGGACATCGGTGATGATTTTAACCCCGAAGTCGGTTACGTCTATCGGACAGGGAGCCGATGGTTTCGAGGCGAAATACGAGCCACGCCTTATCTCCACTGGAACGGGTTGCGTCGCTTGTGGACTGGACCGGAGATTGACGTCATCCTCAATTCAGACAATCAGTTAGAAACGCGAACCTTTATCTGGAGCACGTGGCTTGAACTGGAAACGAACGGATTTGGTGGTCTGCGAATCTACCGAAATTTTGAGAACCTTACCGAGGACTTTGAGATTCGAGAAGGAATTACCATTCCAAGAGGCAGATACAGTTACAATAACTACAACCTCATGTTCAACGCTCAAGGCCAAGTCTTCAACGGTCGCTTTGGGTTCAATATCGGAGATTTCTATAACGGCACCCGCCGAGGATTTGACCTCCGTTTCGACCTTCGGTTTACTGGACGCTTCAGTTTTGAACCGAGATACGAGTTCAACCGCGTCACACTGCCAGAAGGTTCATTTGACACGAACGTCTTCGGAGGACGTATCGGTTATTCCTTTTCCACTGACCTCTTTACGAAACTTTTTGTCCAATGGAACAGTGATCGGAGTCTGGTTACCACGAACTTCTTAGTCAATTACATCTACAGCCCCGGTAGTGATTTCTATTTCGTTTTCAACCAGACGTATGGAACGGACAGTATCACATCGGGATTGCTGGATACCACCTTGGTCGGCAAAGTCACCTATTGGTGGAATCCGTAACGAACCGCAAGGAAAGTTAAAAAAATGAAGATTGTTGATGTGAAAACGTATCTCGTTGATGTGCCGCCGCCACACTGGGGTGGAAGGCGTTGGATTTTCGTTAAATTGGTGACGGATGAAGGGATCGAAGGCGTAGGTGAATGTACCTATCATACGCAATTGAACCATGTCGTCATCGAACTCATCAAAGACTGGGGAGAACGTTACCTGATCGGTGTAGATCCGTTTCGGATTGAAAGGATTTGGTCTACCCTTTATGAAGGACCGTGTGTACGGCATTCAGGTCCCCTGACGAGTCCAGCGATGAGTGCGATTGAGATGGCGTGTTGGGACATCGTCGGAAAGGCACTGAACCAACCGATTTACAACCTGTTAGGGGGTATGTTCCACGAGAAACTACGCGCCTATTCATATCTGTTGCAATGGCGGCGCGGCGATTCACCAGAAAAAACGGGGGAACTCGCGCTTTCTTACGTCGAAAAAGGTTTTACGGCTGTCAAGTTTGACCCTGTTGACCCGAGCACCGCGGATAGGTTAGAAACGCTTGACTACGCAGAGAGCGTTATCCGAGGGATTCGCGATGCCGTCGGGGATAGATGCGATATTCTGATCGGCACGCATGGTCAGTTCAATACAAACAGTGCAATCCGTTTCGCGAAACGCGTCGAGCCTTACGATCCACTCTGGTTCGAGGAACCGCTACCACCAGAGAACATCAAAGAAATGGCACGCGTCGCACAATCAACAAGCATCCCGATTGCCACCGGAGAACGACTATTAACGAAATATGAGTTCGTGGATCTGCTGGAACAGCAAGCGGCATCTATTCTACAGATGGATTTGACAATCACAGGCGGTATCCTTGAAGCGAAGAAGATCGCATCGATGGGTGAGGCGCACTATGCCCAGATCGCACCACACCTGTACGGCGGTCCGATTGGGGGTGCGGCGAATATCCAGTTGGATGTCTGCAGCCCGAATTTTCTGATTCAAGAGGGTATCCATACATGGGACGGCTTCCATGCTGACATCCTTAAGGAGCCGTTGCAGTGGGAAGATGGATACATTATTCCGTCGAAGAAACCGGGACTCGGTATTGAATTGAACGATGAAGTTTTAGAGAAGCATTCCATTACGGTTTAGGGCGTTTAAAAATTTGAATTGTTTCCGCTGAAATGGGTTAAAAGGATCAAATATAGTAGATAGAGATCTTCGTCATGTACTTAGTTTGTTATTCATGCAGGCGCGGTTATCGCGTCCATCAAGAAAGCGTTGACTTTGTTGAGAAAAAGACGTGTTCAAATGGACATGTTCATGACATACGATGTCGGTGTGGTCGGAAGATATATGTCGTCCAACGTGTCGATTCGAGGCGTTGGAAATCTATTGATCGCAAAGTTCTTTGGAACTATCCGGACGAACGTACGCCCGGGAAATAAGTACGGGAGAACAAAGACGGAATGGAAACTTCAGAGACACCAACGGGTACGCTTGACCCGATACCCAATTTAGTTAAAGAAACACTGAAAAAATTAGATATAGATTCAGAACAGATCCGATTTGCTGTCCAAAGTGATGTGAGTTCAACAGGTAACTACGGTGAAGAATGGTTTGCTCTAACGGACGCGGCGATCTTCACCGTAACAGGTAAGGGTGACGTACTTCACTATATCCCCTATAAGCGTGTGCTTGGCATCCGTGCCGAGATTGTGGTAGATGCTGGGATTCTGGTTCTGGAAACAGAAGAAGGCACTGTTGATCTGATTCGGTACTCCAACGGTTGTGCGTCGAAGTTCGGATTTGTTGCCCGATTCATCGGTGACGAAATCGAGTTCCGTAACGGCAAACGGGACGAGGCACCCATATGGGACTATAAACCCGAAGAGCAATTTTGCCAGTCGTGCGACTTACCGTTACCCGATGAGTTTTCGCCTTGTCCTGCATGCACCAAAAAACACAAGGTGATGTTACGGATCCTGTCTTATATACAACCGTATCGCGGCAGGGCAATCCTTTTCATGCTCTTTGTGATTGCAGGAACACTCATTTCGCTTGTGCCGCCATATTTTTCTCGTATCCTGATTGACGATATCCTGATGCCGAGTAGTGCTGATACTGCGGCTTCAGAAGCATCGAGGACATGGTTAGGATCTATTTTCCGCGACATTGAGTCGGCTGCATTGGCTTTGTCCATCGCTGTAGGCACTTTATTAGCCATACAAATCATCCGTGAAATTTTCACAATTTTTCGGCTACGTTTGGGTGCTTGGCTGACGTTCCGTGTCGCCGCAAACATTCGGTCGCACGTCTATCAACACTTGCATAACTTGTCGATCCGCTTTTTCGATAAACGGAAAACAGGGACGGTTATTTCACATATCACAGAGGATAGTGAACGGCTCCAGGACTTCATGTTAGAGGGACTCTCGTTTCTCGCAGTGGAACTGTTGCTCTTCTTCGGGATCGGAGGGATGCTGTTCTGGATGAACTGGAAATTGGCATGCTTCATCTTAATCCCGATTCCGATAATTGTCTTTGGAGCGGGTTGGTTCTGGAAAAAAGTGCGGAGCCTTTGGCACCGTGCGTGGCGCCGTCGCTCAAAATTGTTCGATGTCGTCAACGATTCGGTGTCCGGTATTCGGGTCGTCCGTGCCTTTGGACAACAACGGAGTGAAGTCAACAGGTTCGCCGACGCGAACGTAGATGCCCGCGACTACGAAACCCATGCTGAGATGATCTGGGCAACCTACTATCCACCGCTGATGTTCGCCGTTCAGTTAGGTTCCCTCATCGTTTGGTATGTGGGCGGTCTCAACATTATCGGCGGGACTATGACGTTCGGGACCTTGATGGCTTTCCACGCCTACCTGATGATGTTCTATGAACCGTTGCGCTATATCAGCCCCCTGATTAACTGGGCTTCTCGCTCAATGACGGCGGCGGAACGGCTTTTTGAGGTGATCGACTCGCAACCGGAACAGTTGGACGATGGTAGTCTTAAAACAATGCCGGAAATCACCGGAGAAGTCAAATTCCACAATATGACGTTCGGTTACGATTCACACAAACCGGTGCTTCGAGACATCAACCTCCATGTGAAACCGGGTGAGATGATTGGACTCGTCGGGCATTCGGGTGCTGGGAAATCGACGCTTATTAATCTAATCTGTCGGTTCTATACACCGGACTCCGGACGTTTAGAGGTCGATGGTGAGGACATCAAGCAGATTGATCTCAAAGACCTGCGCCGACAGATTGGGGTCGTGTTACAAGAACCGTATCTGTTCAGTGGGACTATCGCCGAAAACATCGCCTATGCGCATCCCGATGCGACGATGGAGGACATCATCACAGCGGCGAAGGCGGCAAATGCCCATGAATTCATCGTCAAGTTCCCCGATGGCTACGATACAGAGGTGGGTGAACGTGGTGGACGACTGTCTGGCGGCGAACGGCAACGTATCTCTATCGCACGGGCGATCTTGCACAACCCGCGGATTTTGATTCTCGATGAAGCCACCTCATCCGTAGACGTGGAAACCGAGAAGAAAATCCAACAAGCCATCGACAGACTTGTACAGAATAGGACGACGTTCGCGATTGCCCACCGGCTTTCGACACTCCGAAACGCCGATCGGCTTTTCGTGATTGAAAAGGGAAAAGGCGTTGAGTGTGGTTCTCACGAAGAACTCATGGAGCAAAAGGGCATCTATTACAAACTCGTAGAAACCCAGCGCGAAGCCGCGAATGTGCGTTCAGCAGCGCAAGCAGTGGAGAGATAGATATGAACGAAAACAAAGAAAACCGAGCCACGCTTGCGGCGGCACCGACGGTGAACCCGGTCCCATCTGAATCGGATGACTTTACACCGCGCTACTTGGACGCCGCTGAACTAACGTTCACGCGTTCTGAGGTGGGAACGGTGCGGCTTGAAATTCAGGATGAAGCCTGTTATCTGCGCGTGGTCATTCGGCGACTCATGCCGCTTAGCAACCCGGACAGCTATATCTCGCTCGCCGCGGACGAGGATACTGAAATCGGGATTCTCGTGAACCCATCCGAACTCACGCAAGAGGGTCAGAAAATCGTGCAGGAAGAATTGGATAAACGGTATTTCACGCCGACGATCCAGAAGGTGTATCGGGTGAAAGAGCAATTCGGTATCCATGAATGGGAGGTCGAAACGGAGCGGGGTCGTGTGACCTTTTCGGTGCGGGGGTTGAACCAGAACATCAAACAGGTACCGCCTGCGCGACTTTTTGTGACGGATGTCCGAGGAAATCGATACGATATTCCGGATTATCGAACACTGGATGCACAGAGTTATCAGCAGATCCAACGGCATCTTTAGCAGTCTGTCAATATTGAGTGTGAGGGCGGACCGGCGGATTCCAGGAAGAATGACCGAAGATGTTGGGTTTCGCTGACGCTCTACCCGACCTACGAATCATAAACTTAGGACAAAGCAATCTAAAAAAAAACTGAGAAACTTCTATCTTCTTAGCGAAAGATTGTAAGCCGTAATGAAATGGAGGCGACTCTACGGAGAAGCATGTCAATGCTCAAACTCATTTTAACGAACCGCAAGGTAAATTAAAAAAATGAAACGGAGACGCTTTCACGCAGTTATCGCTTCAATAGGGTTGCATCTGCTCTTTGTCATAATTGCGGCGTTGCTGTTTTCGGGTCAAAGGGAACTCAACAAAGATGCTTTCGAAGCAACAATCGTTACGCTGAATCCCGCAAGGACGGATGTAGAAATCCGGCCGACCCGACGTGCTGTCTCGAACACCCCAGTTTTAAGAGAAACCGCTACGGAAGCCCGTATATCAACAGAGACCTCCGAGATGCGCCAACTTCCGAGGAGTGAAACGGAGGTTGTGCGACACGTACCATCGTTAGACATTGAAGCGGATATATTGAACCCTACGGACGTTGCGGTGGCACCCATACTGCCCAAGAGTGAGACCGCCAATACCGCATCCGTTCATTCACCGATCATCCCTGGCAAAGAGGCACCCGTCATTGAAAAGGGTGCCTCTTCTGTTGTCCGGAGTCGGGGTACGAGCACGACGCAAACGGGACTTTCGGAATTTCTGGATGGATCCCTACCAACTGGCGGTTTGGGAGATGGATTTGATACTGCGTTTCGGAACCTTGTGAAGATACCGAAAGAGAAATTGGGGGGTATCCTTGAAGGGACAGAAGACGAGATGCGCGGGCATATCCGATTAATCCGACTCAAACATTCGTTATCGGATTGGTGGCAGGATCCGACGGCTATTCCTGCACTCATCAAGTGGTTGGAGGATCACACGCCGATTCGGGCGGATATGGATTTCGCCGGTGGTGCCCTCCGGCTCACCGATCCCCAGATCATGGATGCCCCACTCATCATTATGACGGGACACGATAAAGATATTACCGTCGGACGCGGGCTCGCGAAAGACGGTCCACTGCAGACAGGTTTTACACCAGCAGAACGTGCCGCACTTCGGAAATATATCGTTGAAAAGGGCGGGATGCTGTTTTTCGATGACTGCGGTTTCAATGGGCTTTTCGCTCACATCGTCGCTGACGAACTCAAAGAGATTTTTCCAGAGTATCCGCTTGAGATTCTTCCCCACGAGCACGAGTTATACAGCATCCACTACACCCTACCGAAGCCGCCCACAGGCGGCGATGTGTTCTGGGGAAACGAAAATAACGCACAGCCGACACAGTTCCGCTATCAGAAAGGGATTACCATCGACGACCGGTTGGCAGTGGTTTACAATCGCAAGGATTACCTGTGTGCGATGGAAACCGCAGAAATTGAGAGCCGCACGATGTTACGACTCCGACGTTCCACGGATGTCTATCGGTTTATGTCGAATCTGCTGATTTATGCGCTGAAATATGGTGGGAATACGGATAGAACGGGGTATACAGCACATTAGAAACTACTGGCTATTGCCTCAGCGAGGTTCTTCGGAAAGTCGAAAAGTGAACTTAGGTTTGTCCGAATGATCATGCGTCTGATGCTTCTATTAACGTTAACGAGCGCCATACGTCCACCGTTCTGACGGACTTGGGTGCTGGTAGTGATAAAAACTCCTAAGCCTGCACTATCCATTGTTTCTGCACCTGCCATATTAAAAATCAAAGTCGGTGCTCCACCTCGCCCCTCAAGCTCTTGGATATGTTCTTCAAGCATGGTTTTGAGTATCAGGGCATCCTGTCCGATAATTTTTCCCTGAATCTCTAAAAGCGTGAAGTTCTTCGTTTGGATATTAATTTGCATAAATTTCCCCTGCCGTTTCCATACCAAAGTTTGGGCGATTTGTGTATTTGAGTGCCAAAAAAAACAGAAAAGTAAGTACCTTTTCAGAGGTTAAATCATAACAGATTTCTGCTTTTGTTTCAAGTGGCAAGATTTTGATGTTAAAGGGACGAAAAAAAGAGGTGCGGTTAGGAAACCGCACCTACCGCGATTAAGTGGAACCGGTATTACCCGAAAAACTACTTCAGAATCAACATAAGGGATTCGAATTCCACATATTACTCAATCAATCAGGGAAAATATCGTCTATGTCCAAGAGAACAGACTGCGTGAGTTTTTCTAACCCCATGCGTCATGTAGGAACCGAAGCCAGTTGCCATGCATGATGGCAGCGATATCATCGGTACTATAACCACGCGCCTCTAATAAGCCGGGTATCTTTTGTAGGTCGGCGATGGTGTCCAAGTCACTGGGAGACTGCTCACGCCCGTAGCCACCATCTAAATCCGTACCGATAGCAGCATGACGGCTGTTGCCTGCCAATTGGCAGATATAGTCAATGTGATCAACGACGGTGTTCAAGGTCACCTTGTCGTGGGACGTTTCACCGGTCACCCAACCGGGGTGGAGCATCCACGCATCAAAAGCGGCACCGATAACGCCATCCCGTTCAAAAATCGCCCGTAATTGCGCATCGCTGAACTGGCGTTGATGTGGCACGAGTGCCCGACAGTTATTATGACTCGCGAGGACTAATCCGTTGTAGTGTTCCAATGACTGCCAGAACGCTTGATCCGAGGAGTGGGTGAGATCAAGGATAACACCTAAACGTTCCATTTCAGCAAGCAAGGGGCGGCCGAGTTCGGTCAATCCGATCTCTGTGCCCGTTCCACCGGCGTAGCGTCCGGGCCCGTAATGCGTCAGTCCGATCAGTCGTAACCCACCATCAACCCAATCTTCTAATTGCGCTGGCGTCAGAATCGGGTCGGCACCTTCCATACTAATCACAAAACCCAGCGGTGGCGCGTTATCGTAGTCGCTTGCATTGCCTGTCATTCTGCTTTCCCAAGTCCGCCAAGCATTGATGTGCCCATCCAAGTTTTCACTGTTCGTGATGATACGGACGTATCCCATTCTTTCTAAGGCGCGGTAGTAAGATAGTTGTCCCTGTGCAATACCGTAGGATTGGGCAGGCGACGCAAAATCGGAATGTGGGGAGGGTCTACCGGTTGAACGTGCGAATAGCGTGACAAAACTCAGCGCAATTCGTCCCTGACGCATGTCTGGATACGCGACTGTGCCTTGTCCCTTACCGGGGATCCCTGCTTCTTGGGCACGGATCGTATAGGTGGAACTCAGCAAGTCGCGGTTGCCTTGTAATCCGTTCATGGATAGATCAAGGTGAGCATCAATAATAAGCATTTTTTAATTTACCTTATAATTGTCTGAATCAGGATTTGCAGGATTCAAGGATTTGCAGGATTATAGCCTTGTTGACTGAAAACGCCTGTTATAGAATTACCGAATTATATATTTGCCGCGAAATGTGCTTGTGGTGTACCATTTCGGTAGTCGCCATCACAAGCGTTGAGCAGCCATCCACTGAGGTGGGTAACGATATCGGGATGATCCACCGAAACGTCGTTCTCCTCGCGATAGTCGTGTGGGAGATGATATAACTGGAAACTGTTCGTGCTATTGATATACCGCAATTTCCAACCCTCTGTCGTTACCAACGCTGGACCCAGTCGAGAGGCATATACAACCCACTCACGGTGTTGTTGACGGTCGGATTGTTCAAGCAAAGTCGGTAAGAACGACACGCCATCTTTGGCTTGGGGTAACTCAATTCCGATCAGGTCGGTGAAGGTTGGCATCAAATCGTAGTTGGTGAGCATGTAATCCGACACACGGTTGGGTGTAATCCTTCCGGGGTAGCGGACGATGTAAGGGATTCTTGTGCCGCCTTCCCAACTTGAAAATTTCAGACCTCCCATACCGTCGTTCCCGTTGAATACATCGCCTCCCGTCTCCGAATAGAATTTCGTCGTGATTTCGTCGAAGGGTTCACCGTCCAGATTTTTCGTCCGACCAGAGGTACGTCCGTCCTCCTTGGCATACACCTCGTGTCCATTATCAGAACAGAAGACAATCATCGTGCGATCATCAATTCCGAGTCGTTCGAGTTCATCTAAGATAATCCCGACAGTTTCATCCAGTTTCAGGATCATGGAGGCGTATTCTTTTTCAAAGGTCGTCAATTCGGAAGACGCTTTCACCGCAGGATGGATGTCAGGAATCGCAATCGGTCCATGTGGCAACTGAGAGGGATGATAGAGAAAGAAAGGTTCGTCCTGGTGGGTGCGAAGGAACTCGACGATTTTTTCGTTGAAAATGTCCTGAGAATATACAGCTTTCCCCTGCCGATTCGCACGAAGTGCTGCATTCTCCTCGGATTCCCAATCCAGATGCACCCCGCAGTCGGCGTGTGTATTGCCTCGGATGTGCGTCACGTGTCCATCCTCAAAGAGGAAAGGTGGATAAAAGCCGTGGCACCGCGCATGATCATAGTACCCGTAGTGATACTGCCAACCGTGGCGACGGATGCGTGCGCCTGTTGTCGCAAAGCCCCATTCAAGTTTTCCGATCTGTCCAGTGATGTATCCCGCTTCCTCTGCAATTTGCGCCAAGAAGACATCATCGGGACCGGCTTGGAGTCCAGTTGTATGGAGCAACTCCGTAATTTGACTGAGTGTTAGCTCACCCGCACTCAACCTGTCATACAATCCACCTTGGGTATAGGTCCATGTGCCGTCGTGGCAATCGTGGAGACCTGTCAGCATACTGGCACGGGAGGGAGCACAAAATGCACAACCGTAGGCGTGGTTGAATTTCATCCCTTCGTTTGCGAGGCGGTCGATATTGGGTGTCTCGAAATACTGCTGCCCATAGCAACTCAGCATCCCGCGTCCGAGGTCGTCGCCATAGATGAGAATGACATTCGGGTTATCGGTCATAACCACGCTACCAAACGATTTGTGAAGTTAAGTTTGTTCCTGTAAAAGTGGTTGGGATTCTGGAGCTCCTACCTGTTCGTAAAACAAATCAGGTAGATTCGCGTGCAAGTCGGCGTGTTCAATGGTTATTGCAACGAGATTTCCGTTAGCATCCAGATCAATATAGATATTTTCGTTGATTTCTTTTGTTTCAGCAACAGTATGCACAGAAAACTCAATCAATGCTGTAGCCGTGTCATGAAAATACTTTACCTTCATTGTGAAATTCACTAAAAAAAGGAAAATCGCGATCAGGAGATGGTTCCTACAGCGAAGAGTCGGGATTCGGAAATCCCTCCTACAGAAAACCAATACTTCTAATATATCATCCACGTTGGAATGCACGTTGTCTGTAGAGATGCTCGAACAAATTCCCCTCATGTGGACTGTCCCAAGAGATCTGATTCGTCGGAATCGTTCCTAAATTGAGCCGATCGATGCGCGGTGTGGCTATGAGATCTCGCGTGAGTGCTGTATCTTCTGTGATCGCAGTGGCAACCAAGGTCGCGCCCATAGCCTCGACCAACTGTGTCGGTGGCACTTCCACAACGCTCACAAACGGGAACGGGAATTCTATGTTCGCTAAGGGATGCTCCGCATCGTCGCACCAGATGACCGTGGGTCTGAGGAAGGTACAGCCATCCAATTCAACAACTCGGTCGTCGGTTGTCAACTCTGTTGCACCGGGTTCTTTGAGATGTCGGTCGATGAGCGATGAGATACCGTGTGCAGATTTCGGATTTGCCCACGCAGCGATTCCCGCCTCCGGGTGATCCAACGGTTTCGGTTCGATGCGTGCCAAGCGTTCAGCCAATGCCTCGGCGATTTCTCGTCCGTATGCCGTTACCCACACGCCAGAGGCGTTAATGCAGGACCGACCACCGTTTTTAGCCACGGATTCCACGATGAGATCAAGGTGCTGTTGCCAATTGTTCTGTTCCTCTTCGTGGATGATGATCTTACTGCGCCCGGGTCCGTGGATTTCGACGCGGGGTGTGTTCACCCACGGTGCGACGGTTGAACCCCCACCGAAAAGCATGGAACGTCCGCATCGGACAAGGATTTCGTTGGCACCGGCGTAATCGGTCGGGTAGAAACTGAACGCCTCTGCGGGAGCACCTGCGGCGATAAACGCTTGCGCTATCCGATACGGCGTCCACGGTTCCTCGCGTCCGGGTTTCAGCACGAGCGGGACTTTCAAGGGAATAGCCGGCACCCACAACGAATGCACGCCCGGCGAATTGCTCGGTAACACAGCACCCAACGAATCCGTTTCGCAGACGTAACTCAAGGTGCGCCCGTTTTGGAGACCCCATCCTGTGTCAAGGACCTCCAAATCGAGTCCGCGGGTGAGTCCATCTAAAACGGTATCTATGTTCTCCAAAACCCCTTGAATCTTGAATAGATTCTGTTGGCAGAGTGCTTCAGGCATACCGGTTGTCCCGGAGACCTGTTGGATGTAATCTGTCGGCGATTGAACCGTTCCATCAAGTGGCAACGGCTCCGTTGCGAAGAGACGCGCTGCCTCCTTGCAGATAGAGATTAATTCAGCGACAGAACGTTGTCCAAGCATCTCTTTCTGCAAAGCGATGTCCACAAGGTCTTTCGCTATTAGTCCACGGTTGGCTTGGCTCACCTCGACCAAGGGTTCACCGGTTTTGATATGTGGCACGCGGACGGTGTTCAGACTTCTGTAAGAACGTCCGGCACGCAGAATCGGAATATGCATTTTTTAATTTTACCTTGCGGAGGAACAACGGGCATTTAGACTTTGACGTGCGTTCCTTAAACCCGCCCTCCGCTACGCTTACGGGCTACAGATTTTGGTGCTATCGTAAGTAGCATCCGCGCTTAGATGAAATCCCTTAACCGATGACTGACAACTGATAACCATTTTACCATGTAATCTTCGCGACCCATCCAGAAGAAGCATCACAATAGAGGAAATCATCCTCGTAGAGGGAGAGTCCGTGCGGTTCTGGACAGTCCTCAGGGACCTCAATCACATCAAGCGGTGTGCCGTCCTCAAGATCGAGTTTGACGATGACCCTATCAGAGGTATGGGTTGACCAAAGTCCATCTTCAACGCGAACCATACCGTGTCCACGTCCATGCGGCAACGGTAGCGTCTTTTGGATAGACCAGTCCGAAATCCTGACCTTATGTGTGACCTGATCCTTAAGCGTCTGGACCCAGAGATGTCCTTCATCGTAGTGGTCATATTCGATGCCGTGTGTGCCGCCGCCATTAGGTATCGGATAGCGTGCAAGGGTTTCGCCGGTAGCGGGGTCTACTTTGAAGACCTCACCTGTATCGGCATCCGTATCCCGGACGGGACGCCAGCGTTCCCCAGATCCGTTTGCGGCTAACCAGAGCGCGCCGCCACCATACGTCATTCCACTTGTGTTGGAGGATTCGCTCGGAATGTCGCGAATGAGTTTCGGCACGATATAGTCTGGATCCGACGTAATTTCAACCAATGCGACTCTGTCGGTAATCTGGTCGACAATCCACAAACCGTCGTCTGTGACCTGTAAACCGTTCGGCACCGAGTAAGGTGACCGGAAGAGCTTTTCAATTTTCGTTATCATGTTCAAACTCCTTTTTGGATTGTGTTAGCATTCCTTCAACTTGAATCATCGAAAAACGAAATCTATACACATGTCGCCCCTCTGGGGCTTGATTCTATCACTGGCAATGTTTTCTACACACATGCCGTCCCGCAGGGACTCAATCAAGACGCTTTTTCTGATACGGTATGGTTTAGAAAACTTTTACCAGATGATAGCGGTTAATAGACACCTACGACGACGCTCTCTTGGAGTTCCGTGAGCAGACGGAGGTTTTCAACGCCGTCCCAAGGGTATTCTGGGATCGGTTCGGCGCGTTCGGCTTCGTCCCGTTCCAGAAAACGGGGCATGAAAAATTCTTTCGTCAAGGTCGTGAGCATCACGCGTCCGGTTTCGCCGTAATCCACAAGTTCCTCTGTATTCTCTGGATTCACGAGTTCAATGACGGCACGCGGGTGCGGTGGATAATAGATAATCGCATAGTTATCTGCCGGATCAAAGGGTTTACAGGCGGCTAATCCCATGAGCGTATTACCGTAGGTCGGGATGAAATCGATGCCGGGTACGAGTTCCTCGCGGGCGAAGCGATGGAATTGCGCGTCCATCTCGGTGCCACCACAAAAGATACCTTTGATACCCGCCTTCGGCAAGGAAATTTTTTCACACAACGCCTCCAACAGTTTCGGCGTGGTGAAGAGGCATTGGACGTTTTCATGAGCACGCAGCACGTTGAGTGCCTGTCCAATCACATGATTTTTATAGGCATCCAACTCCTCATTTTTCCCGTAACGGACGAGTTGGTTCACCCAACGTGGATCAAGGTCTACATGGAAACAGATACCGCCGCGATGCTGAGCGAGATGTTCAACAGCGAGTCGTAAGCGTCGCGGTCCCGTCGGACCCAACATGAGCCAATCACTACCGGGCGGGAATCCTTCATCGGAAAGCGATTCACTGAATATCTCATAATCAATATGAAAATCACGAATACTGATTCTCGATTTCGGAACGCCTGTCGAGCCACCGGTTTCAAAGACGTAAATCGGTTCATTGGCGTAAGCCTTTGGCACCCAACGTCGGACAGGTCCACCGCGGAGCCATTCGTCCTCGAAATGCCCGAGGCGTTTGAGATCGGCATAACCCTTAATTTCTTTACGCGGGTCAAAATTGAGGTTTTTTGCGAACTCCAGCCAGAACGGACACCCAGTCTTCGGACTGAAGTGCCATTTGATGATTTCTCGGACGTGTGCGTCGAGTGATTTTCGGGCTTCCGTAATTTTTCGGGATAGGTTCATCTGTTTTTTACCTTTTTTATTTAGGGCACTAAACAAGCCCAACTCACGCCTTTTGTTTTACCATGCTTGCGAGAATACCGAGAATTTTGTCACACCGCTCAATTTGGTACACAGACATATCAATATAGAGTTGTTTACCCTCCAATTTGAGGAACCGCCACTCCGTGCCTGAAGTCGTAGCACCATAGATGCACGAAATATTATTTCCTTTTTCGGCATTAAAGCGTTGGGCAGCCACCATTTCCGCAACACACTGTCCGAGCCCGATCTCCAGATTATCGTTTTTTGCTTCAACAAGGATAATGACAGGTGCCCTCAAAGAAAATTGTCTGGGCGAGAGACTAACGACAAAATCACATACACCTACTAATCCATGCTCGGGGTCAACGTTGAAGTCGATCCCTGAAAAGAGACTGATACACTGCTCCAGCTGCTCGCGAAGTTCAACGAGAACATTGGCGACAATCATCTCTGATTTTGCTTTCTCGGTGCCGATCGCGGTGGCTAAGGATATATTTCGTGCCAACATGGCAGTGAGCAGTTCACTTGGAACCACCGACTCAAAGTCAGCAAAGATGCCAGCGGCATCAATCTCTTCTAACTCAAATGCCTCCTGCGCTGTATCTAAGGTGAAGTTGCTATATACCATGTGAACGACCTCTCAAAGGGATTGCTATTCTGAAATCGCAATTAGGGTATTACGGGTTACAATGTAAAGCACCCCATTTTCAGCGACGGGGGTCGTATAAACAGCACTGCCCATGTTGGTTTCAAATAGCACCTGCTTCGTCTTTCCTGCCTTTAGCACGACAACATCGCCGTCCTCATCACCGAGGTAGACCTTCCCGTCTACCACATAAGGCGATCCCCAAATTGCGGCGAACGTGTCATGCCTCCAATAAACGTCTCCTGTGTTGACATCTAAGCAGTAAAGGAATCCACTGAGATCCGAAATGTAGAGGAGTCCGTCAGCAATGGCGACAGTAGACATCGTGCGATTGAACTGTTCATCGCCGAAGTGCCATATCCCCGCAGTCTCGGTAACATCACCGGTTTGCGAGGCATCGATACACCAGAGATGCCCTACGCCTTCGCCGTGCTCCGGGTCCTGTCCGACAGCGAGAAAGACCTTATCGTCATAAACAACAGGCGTTGAGATGATATTGTTACGAGTGCCGCGTCCACCGAGTTCCCACACGGAATCTTTTGGATTACAGTCGAACTTCCAGATAATGTCCCCCGTTTCTGGGGCAAACGCATAGACCCAACCGTCGCCACCGGGGATGATAACTTGTGGGACACCCTTGATAACACCGTAAGCGGGGTTCGACCACTGTCCGTGTAGTATATTCTCACCGGGAGAGGCATCTTCCCACACGAGCTCTCCGGTGTGTTTATTGAGGGCAATGAATGACGGAGCGTCGGGTGAGGGGATATGAATATGTCCTTCATCAACGCCATTACTCGTTTCCAAGAAGAGCAGATCTCCGACAGCCAGTGGTGAACAGGTGGCAAGATTATGTGGGAAAACATCCAACTCGTCCATCATGTCGTAGCTCCAGATGATGTCGGCATCGATCTCGCTGGTTTCTGCTTCTTCGGTAAAGGGACCATCGTTTTCGCCATCAAGGAAGGCTTCAGTATCAACACAGACGACTTCACAACGGTTGGAGATATAGTAGAGTCGGTCGCCTTCAATAAACGGCGTGGAGCAAATTCCCTGTAGGGGCCAGTCGTTAACACGTCCGGAGGTGAGTTTGGTATGGGTGGCTTGCCAGAGGAACTTGCCATCGGATTCGTTAAACGCCATAAGGTTCCCGCGGTCGCCGGTTAATTTGGGATTGTAAAGTGCTTTGTTGTTTGTTCCGACGAAGACTTTGCCACCGATGACAAGCGGTCCTGCATAACTTTGAGAACCGAGTTCCGCTGTCCATTTGATATTTTCACCGCTTTCCAGATCCCAACTTCCTGGGATATTTGTTTCATCGGATATCATGTTCCGACTCAACGTACCGCCCCACAAAGCGATCTCTTTTTCTGCGGAGGTGGTGCCTACAGTAAAAGCGAGAAACACTGCGAGTTTTATGATATAGGTAAATTGTAATTTCCAAAAAGGTTTCAATTGAACGACTCCTTTTGACGGGTTATCAGTTGTCAGTACGGCTGCTACGCAGACTTTCGGTTGTCAGTTAAAACATATACCAGTTGTGGGTCCCGTAAATTCCGCAATCTATTCTGGACTGAAAACCGATAACTGGCAACCTATTACCACACTTTTAGATTGTCGTAATAGATTTCAGTTGCGGAGTAACCATAGATACCAGGGCTTCCTTCGCGATTTGGAAGTGGGTCTTCGGCAGTAATCGTCCATTCTGTTGGTTCCGGTTCGCCCTTCCGCCATACTTTCCCACGGATTATTGCTTTATCCTCTATGACCTCTACCATCATCTTCATTGTATACCAGACATCGACTTCCCACGCGAAGTCGATTGTCTTCGCCATGCGTAAATCGGATGCCCACGAACGAATTTGTAAGCGTTGGTGTCTGCCCTGCATATCCAATGTATAACGGTTGGCGATTAAGCCGAGATCTGGCAGCCTGCGTTTATTTTTGGTTCCCATCAGGTCAACTTGAATCTGATAGTCCTTCATTGTTGAGGGACCGAGATAGACATTGGAGCGGTTTAAGCCGCGTTGGACAGGTGTTTTGACTAAGACCTTATTGCCCTCTTTCTCACGCACAAAGAATTTGCCGGTCGCACCGATCCAGTGTGTGGGTATCTTTTCGAGTTCAACCGTTTCAAAATCCTCTGTCCACGGGAGTGATGGAATGACGCGGACCCGTGCCGTGGCTTTCATATCGCCCGATTGCGCAGTGACGGTTCCTGCATGCGCTCCGGCACTTTTATCCGGCGTAAATGTGCCATCTTCAAAGGCTCCAGTTAAGCCCGTGTGTGCCCAATCTATAGCACCAATTGCACTCGTCGGTTTTCCATCCGCATCGAAACCGATGACACGCAACGCAACGGGATCGCCTGATGTGAGCGTTTCTGCGGGGGCAAGCAACAGTGAAACAGCCGGGGCGGTGTTCATCTCAACGGGTTCTGGTGCCATCTCTTTACTGGCACAACCGGCAGCGAGGATGCACACCACCAAGATAGCGTAAAATGGGATAAAATTTCTCATCATTCTTTCCTCCCGATACAGTAGAGGTGCTCCTCTGTCGTGAAATAGACACGTCCGTCGGCAATAGCGGGTGAGCCGTAGATTTCGACGTAGTGCTCTTCCTCAGCTCGACTGATCTCTTGCGTACTTAGTGTCTCACACGCGTTTTCGTCGGGTTGAAGGATAATAAATCCGCCGTTGACTTCCGTGACGTAGAGTTTTCCGTCTGCCCAGACAGGTGAACCTTTTCCGACTTTGCCGATGTTGTGCATCCAGAGGAGTTCACCGGTATCGGCATTCACAGCGTGAACATTAGCGGAATTATCCACGACATAGAGATGTCCGTCGTGAATTGTCGGAGATGCGTAACCAACGTTAACGGCGTCATACCGCCAGAGTTCATGGGTTTTGGTGACATCACCAGCACCGGTTGCATCGATACAGACAACGCGTCCCATCTCTGTGCTATCTATATTCTCTTCGCTATGCGTGGCGTAGACTTTTGTGCCTGAAACGATGACGGACGTATTGATACCGCGCTGACTCAGTTTAAATCCCCAGACCATCTCACCGGTGTTCTGTTTCATGGCGTAGATACCGCCATCCGCATTGCCGCCGATGATGAATTGCTGTCCATTGATATTGACAACAACGGGTGTGGAATAGGTTGTGTCCAAGGGTCTACCGCCCGGGGTTGAGATCCAAACCAGTTCGCCGGTAAGTTTATCGAAAGCGAAGTAGCGGTGGCGTGTAGCGGCTTGATCGCCCCATCCTGAATTGAGATAACTAATCACGACGAGATCACCTGCGATAATCGGGGTGTGAACGCGTCCGCCATACCCGGATATCCGTCCATATTCTTCCGTCAGCGAACGCGACCAGAGGATGTTCCCATCTTTGTCGAAACAGAAAAAGAGTCCTTGGACCCCGTGTGCATAGATATTCCCGGTTTCTGGGTCACCCGCGAGGCTTGTCCAGCCGACTCGGTTGAAGGAGATGGTGGTATGAAAGACGTTGAATTGATAGTTCCAGATCAGCTCGCCGGTTTCGGCATCGAAGCAAGCGATGCGTTCCTGTTCAGTGATGTCTTTGCCGACGCGTCCGATAACGTAGACGCTGTCGTTAAGAACGATCGGTGTAGAGCGTCCTATAAATTCTGCCTTCCAGAGAAGATTCTCACCTTCGGTTGACCAAGATGAGACGAGTCCAGTTTCGGCAGAGGCTCCATCCTGATTTGGTCCTCGCCACGTTGGCCAATCGCCAGCAATGGCATGCATAGGAACGGCAACCAGAAAAAGGCAGACAAATATCCGACAAAAGATCGGTTTTCGATGGTGCAAATTTCTGCTCCTCCTCGTGTATTTTATGTGTGTTGTAACTGTATGACGATGAAAAAAGTCTGAATGTTTAACATGGTGTGCCTGTTAGTAGTCGTTCAACTTTGAGTTTGAGAGTTGGTTTTAGGATTTTTAGGGAGAATTCCTGAAGATGTCGGGTTTCGTTGACACTCTACCTGCAGGAAATACCCAAGCAAAAACACCTACGGTTTCCCATAAACTCAATCTTGATGAACTATTAGAACCTGCCCTATATGAATTTGACAGCGCACCAGACGGTTTTGTTCTGCATATCTTTCAATATATCATTATATCACTTCAGGTATTTTTGAGAAAGGTTTTAAATTCAAGGAAAGGATACGCTGTATGATAGACGGTGTAGGGCGTTTACTGATTCGATCGGGGATGGGTCTGCTTTTTAACACGAATCAATGAAATTTGATGCGGAGAGGCATCTTCATAACGTTCGGTTGACTTTCCATCAAAGTGGTATAATCCCAACGTGTCGTCGTCTGAAGTAAATGCCGTTGTTGGTGGCTCGTATCTCCCTTCACCATAACGAACAACGCGACTGATTCTCAGTTCATCAATATACATCCCAGAGGCAGGAACCGCTTTCAGTCCACTCCCCTTTAGCACTGGAACGCCCCCGATAAGGAGCGGTTCGCTCGCAGATGCAAGATGGCTCCCCGGGACCAGTCCAGAGATCGAACCACCGCACCCGACAGTAGAGCCGCTGTCAATTATTGCCACGTAGTAGACCCACCGCCCGGTAGGCAGTGTTCCTCATATCTTTCCGGATCCGCCCTCGACTCCCCTTGTGACAATAGCAGGACTGGCTTTGTACCCATCACCGACAATGGCACAAGTAAAGCGGCCTGTTTGACCCACCACGGAGAAGGCAGCAGGGGATCCAGCCGCCAGCGATATGACATCCTGAACGCTCGGCGGTCTGTCTATATACACCCACGCCTCAATCGTTAGCGGACCGGGGTAATAAGGAAACCATGGGGGTTCGGTTTGCACAAGTAGCAGTTCGGGGCTCAGTTCAAGCCAACCGCCTCCGGCAGGAGAGGGTTCATGCGGTGCCGCAAGGAGCGTTAAAGGCAGCATTAAAATAATCACCACACATGTCTTTTTGAGCCATTTCATGCAATATCTCCTTCAAACTTAATCGTAGGATGGGTTAAGTTGCAAGCGCAGGACACCACGATGTCGCGTGCCGATATAGAAAATACCACGGTCAACAGCGAAAGCCGTTATCTTGTATGGAACCTCGGATGACATCTGAATCCACGTATTTGTCTCGGAGTCTATGCGATAAACGCCTCGGTTGCCTACGCCGTAAACCTTATCACCATCCACGGCTATCCGAGTGATGGGTATTCGATGACCTTCGGTATCGGTGAGTGTACTCCAATTAAGCCCATCGTGCGAATTCATAACGCCTTGATCTGTTATCAGATAAACTATTGGACCCGCAAAGACCATACCTTCAAAATATAAAAAAGAAAAGGGTAAGTCTGCGGTAATCTCTTTCCAACTGTCTCCACTGTTAAGCGACTGAAACAGCGATCCATCTCGTTTACCGACATAGACGACATTCTGTGAAGCTGCGAGTGTGAGACCTTTAGATGTATCAGCACCAACAGTCCGTTCAGTGGAATCTATAAGACCTGTATTCATCCACCGCCTTTCACTTCGGTGCCATTTGAAGAGTTTCCGGCGGTATTCCATGAAGACAGTATTGTCAGCGATCGTAAATCCACCATTCGTGAGACGCTCTTCCATAATACGTGGCATATCTGCTTTTCGCTGACGACTTATTTCGCTCATATTGGGAATAGGCATCCTATTTCTCACTGCCTGAAATTTTTTCTCCCATTCAGTTTGCCGGGTATCTTCCGGGAAAGTTGGCATCCGTTGAACGGGTTTTAGGATATCTTCATCAGATGAAAGACGAAAAAATTCAACGTTATCCGCTGTGCTGTTGCTTACATAGAGCGAACCATTGACTTCCTCAATTTTAGCATGACTGAGTGAATCTTGCCCCTTCCGTTTCTTTTGTAGCCGCTTTTCGGGCACAACATTGCCAGCGTCCACTTGAACGAATATCCACGTTTCACCAAGATCCGTTGATTTAACGACACCTTCAGGCGTGAGTGCGTAGAGAGCGTTTTCAAGAGGAATCAAATTTTGGACGTGAGAGTTTATCATTCCGGCAGAAAACGGGTGCCACGAGATCCCGGCATCCCTTGATCGTGCTATCCCCGAAATGTCGGATGTGTAAAAATTATTTTCGTCCAAAGCGACAACTGGGAAAATACTCTGACTTAACACATTTCTGCCAGCTTTTACATGCGTCCATGTGTCTCCACTATCATTTGAACGCAGCAGGACACCAGCCCCCATTACTGTAAGTGTTTCACCGATTGCAACCAACTGGAGACCACTGAACATCTGGAGCCAAAAATTGTCATCAGTTGGCGGTAATTCCATCCATAGCCTATCACCTATCCCTTTCCCTCCTCCCGGCGAAATTGAAATTTCGACCCACGTATCACCCAAGTCGGTTGAACGAAAAATCCTCGGTGGATACTTTAATATTTCAACCGAGTGATCAAGGTTACGGGATTCCTCAAACAAGTATGCCAACTCTGTAAAATCGGATCCTGCTATAACATAGAGCCTATTTTCGATGGCTACTAACGAATTCATAAATTGCGGACCGTAGACAGGCAACTTTGCCCAGGATCCCGCGGTGATACGGTAAAGTCCTTGGTTTGTTCCGATAAACACGGCGTTATCCAGTGCAACAGCACCTGAAATTGAAATGTCAGGTGAACTATTCATCGCCGTAATATAGGCGTGCAAATCCTGCGTCATCGGTATCCAACTTTTACCAGTATCGTCAGATCGAAAGATATCCTTCTCAAAAACGAGGTAAAACGCTTCAGCTGTGATCAGCAGTTCAAAAGCACGTCCCTTTGGTCGGGAGCCGACAACATTCCATGTTTTACCTTCATCGATTGAGACTAATAACTCATCAGGTGTTAAAACATAGAGGGTGCCATCTTGTTCTGCCATAGGCATCTGAAACTGACGCGTTGGACTGCTTTCACAGATAAGGGTCCAAGTGTTTGCCTCCTCTGTCAACCGGTAAATCCCTCTCGCTGCAACAGCGTAGAGGGTTCGCTTAGATGTCGCGAATAGACCGACCCTTCCACCTGAAGTGCCTTGGGGTCCGTTCGTTGGGACCCATCGCGATTTTGCCACGGTTGCCTCTTTCCGTTCAGATGGATCTGCAGGGATTTGCCGTGCATCTGCTTTTAGCCTCGTATCGCCACTGTTTTTACCCGGCGTATCGGTATTTCCGGATTGATTTCTCACACTGATTTTTTGCTTTGAAGCACGAACAAGGGAAGTGTCAATAAGTTCAACTGTAGTTTCCGATTTCACGTCCAAACTGTAAGGTTGCTGGAATCGGGATAAGTACTGCGTGCCGCTTCCCATCAAGAGTATCACAAAAATGGCAGTCGAGGCGGCGACTGTCCACGGCATCCACGGCTTGCTACTCACCGGTGCTGTGGGTTCGATATGGGCAATTTCTCGTAGAATGTTTTCGGCTAACATCGGAGACAATTGGAAACACCCCAAAACTTCACGGACCATGTGCTCCTGCTCCTTCAACCGTTTACGGGCGCGATGGAGTCGACTTTTGACTGTGTTCGGTGATACACCCAAAAACTTGCTGATGTCTTCGCATGTCATGTCACCGAGATAGTGAAGCGTTACAACAGTGCGCTCGCTTTCCGGTAACTTTTGAAGGAGACGTTTGACAACCTCACGGTGTTTCCCATTGACGACCTCCTCCTGCCGTTCAGCGTGATATTGGGCATACGCCAATTCCTCTAATTCCTCTGGCGGCATTGCATCCAAAGACTCCATCGGAATCCGTTTTTTTTTCAGCCAAGCGATACACCGACGGGTGGCAATTACATAAAGCCATCCGGCAAACCGATTCGGATTTTTCAGGGTCTGGAGTTTTTTGTAGACGTTAAGGAATATATCTTGTGCGATTTCTTCAGCGATGTGGAAGTCGCCGATTTTTCGCCATACAAGGGCGTGGAGCGGCTTTTGATACCTCCGCACAAGTGTACTGAAAGCACGTTGGTCGCCCATCAAGGTCTGTCGAACTAATTCAGCGTCGTCGTTTCGCATGCGTCACCTCCAAAACATATTATCTCTCATAATATATAAGAGATGTGCTGCGGGGAGGAAGGTTGCATAAAATATAAGATTTCAACCAAATTCAAAAAATAAAGTGGAAAATTGAAAAGGGTATATTGACAACAGTCCTACGAGATTAGGCGTACTCATTGGGGACAGTAACGGTTTCCCATGCGACCGATGAGCGTCCTGCCATGTCAACGGTTGCGACTCGGAGACGGTAATCCGCAAGGCGTTTCAGACGAAAACGAATCTCCACCTCGCCCCCCGATTCCGTATGATCGATGCGAATTTCGGAGTGCTCCCTGTTCAGGAAACGGTAATCCTCTTCTCCTGGACCGAACAATTCCCAAAGCACCATCTCGTTATTGTAGATACCATTTTCGTCTGCACCCCGGGTGTAGTAAACAGCGGCGGAACCTTTGGCTACAGTGGCACAGGCACGGACTTCGAGTGGGATGTTAGTTTGCGATATAGAGACATCAAGGGTTAGGGTCGGCGGTGTACCGGTTGGACGGGTAGGTGTCCTCGCGCCTTCGTGCAAAATCGTCTCACCCCCTTCATGGGCTTCAACTTTACCGTCCTCTCGAATTCGGACGACTTCTCGATAATCAAACAACTTAAGATCTGGTAAATCCCAGAGGAGGTCAAAGGCAATGCCGAGTCGGATCGCTCTTTCAATTTCGGTGAAGAAGTTATGCATCACGGTGCGGTACTTGACACCTTCCGTGTTACGCCGTTCTAAATTGAGTTCCCCTACACCCCAGAGATTGCCTCTCCCCATCTCAACATGTCCGAGATTGTAGCCGAGCGGTAGGAGGATAACCATTTCTGCGGCTTTGCGGAGCTCATCGAGATTCCTATCGGGATGGCTTTCAACGTGGGCACTTAAATTTCGTGAGAGTGCGAGGACTTCACTGTAAGGCACACAAGCGAGTTGATAGTTGTCCCAGTAATGAAAATGTCGGGCACCCAAATCGTAAGCGTGGGTCTGTAGCCAGAACGCATCGGCACGGTGGACCTGTCCGTAGATACTCATGCCCCAACCTTTATCGGTCTGTCCGGCGGCACCGCGTAGGAACCCGTAGAGGATACTCGCCAGATTTTTCGGGGTGTCTATCGGGATCTGGCAACCGTACGTCATATTCATTTCGGGCAGCGTGCGCATCGTTCCGATTCTGCCGGGTGGTTCAAAGACTATTGCGGCGGGATATTTCGTGTTTCCCTCTGAGAGTTGATACGCCGCCGAACTGATGATGGTCTCCCATGTATATATATTTTCCTGAAGAAACCGCATACCCCCTAAATCTACGTCCGGATGCGCTTCTAAACTTTTACATAGCCGCGTGGGCGCGCCATCGTATTTGGCGGTATGGAAGTAGTCTTGGAACGCTTCAAAGGCGAGTTGCGGGGTCACGGCTTTGCGAAAGTCAGCGTCCGCTTCCAATTTCGGTCTCAGCACATGGTCCCGTGTGCAGACAGCGGGTTCGTCCATGAAAATAGCGGGACCGAGGTAATTGCTTCTGTATAAACATTCAGGATAACCGAGTGCCGTAGCGTCGATTCCCCAATAAAAAATGTTGCGATTTTTGACCCACTCGACCTGTTCGGTATCAACGCGAACACAGTTAATCCCTGCGGCAATCATCTCGTCGTAATCGGCTTCGGTGAGCGGGACGAGTTCATAATCAGACATATCGTAGCGACGCGTTTCGTCCTTCTGTCTCGTGTTACTGGGCGGTCCGATGAGGGTATCGGGACGGAGAGAAAGGCGTTGGGTGTCAGGCGGCACGACAGCGTCGGCTGAATCGGATATGTGCGCACGTCGATAGGTGTGTCCGAGATATTTCACCGTTTGTGGGAAGAGATGGTTTTGTGCTTCTTTGTCCGTAGGTTTCGGGAAAAGATATTGCCACGCGCCGAGACTGGGAAGGACAGGCTCCCCAGTGAACTTATCTCGGAATTCCAAGGGAATATCGTCCTCAATCTGTAGGATATAGCGAGATGTGGTTATGTTGTCTACCTTCAGATCCTCGGAGGGTAGGTTTTCGCTGAGCAACCAGACTGCGAATTTTTCACCGGAGACCTTCGTTGCCCGGAGACAGATCCATTGGGACAGCACTCCCGCCTTTTCTTCAACTGAACCGATCGTTACCGTCAGCGTCTTCACAACAGTGTTCAGTAACGGGTGTTCCCTTTCATGGTGATACGTCGCCATTTGTCTGGGTTCACCGCTTGGATATGGCTCATGTTCAGTAGACCGGTATGTTTGCATCGCCGCACCTCAACACGCGTCCAATTCACTCAGGATCCGTTCTACGACCCGCTTTCGCTGTCCCTGCACTGCGGGTTGTTCTAATTCATAGACCTCATCGGGAATCAGATGTTTATGGCTTTCAATGGGGAGGGAATTGTGTGATGCGTTATCAATATAGCGGTTAAAGATAGTGAAGCGCGGATAGGATTCTGTCCAGCGTCTTCCGCCGTGATAGAGTGCTTCTGTAAAGATGACACAGTCTCCAGCGTTGACAGGAACGTTGATAACCGTAGGTGGTCCGTCGTAAATTGAGAGGTCTTCGGGGGGTTCAAAGTTACGCTTATGGCTTCCGGGTAGACAGACGAATCCCGTTCCGGGTGGGACATCCACCAAGGAGATCGCCGTGTTGAGGAAACCTGCTCGGGGTCTTGATTCTTCTACACTGTAATCTTGACCGGCGGCGTGGAAGTGGATGTCATTGGAGGTTTTGCAATTCTTCGTCAAGGCACAGTCAACGAGACAGGGTGCTCCTCGCGTGAGGGCAATCACCACCCGCAGAATCTCTCGGTTCAGCACGAGCCGTTGGAAGACGGGATCACCGTATTGGATATGATTAATCCAATGGGCAATTGTTGGTGAATGATTGCCCGTCCGAGATGTAGAGGTGAGCGGTGGCGGTAACTCATCCAAAGGCGTGTCGTGCCATTGGTTACCGAGTTGAATCATTCGCTTGATATCTTCGGGCGGGACGACTTTGCGGAGGATCATGAATCCGTGGTGATCAAAGAACCATTTTTCGTGAGATGTTAGCATATTTTTAATTTTACCTTGCTATCTTAAGCGTCGCCCAGACAAGGGGCAGTTTCTTAGCGGGTTGAACGGATAATCCGATTTTCGATTCAAAATTCCGGGTCACTTCGGCGGCTGTGAGGGGGCGGTCGTAAATGCGGACCTCATCAATAATCCCAGGGAAATGTCGCTCAACGTTGCCACGATTGTTCGCCGCGCCGATATAGACCGGCTCGACAAACGGGATAAACGTGTCAAGATCCTTCACAGCACCCTCAATAACTTCCTGGGGTTCACCGTCCATATAGATGCCGACCTCGGACTTACCCGCATCTACAATTGCGAAGACGATGTGGTGCCATTTGCCATCCGACAAAGCGAACTCAATCTCAACAGCGATGGCGTTGCATCCTGCAGGTGATTTCTGTCGGACATAGTAGTGGACGATGTCCTCAGCGAGCGGAAAACCCGCTTTCGCACTCCGGTTGACATCGATTGCCCACGCCATATTGCATCCCTGGTCGAGCACTTTGAAAAGGGTTGTCCAATCCTTTTTGAAATCGGTTTTAACCCAGGCTTCAAAGGTAGATGCCCCGACCTGCTCCCCAAAATCGCCGAGGTTTGTTAAGTTGACATAATCGTCTGAGCCATCAAATTCGAGTGCTTCTCCGACCTGTCCACCGACTATTTTCGGAGCACCGACTATTTTTCCATCGTTTTCGCCCCAGACGTCCTTGACTGTGTCTCCTGTAATGTCCTGTCGATCAAAGGTCCAATAACTCACGAGTCCATCTGTTACTACGGTTTGTGTATAGGCATTGTGGGAAAATGTAGCGATAAGTAACACTGACATAAGGAAATAGGTTAACTTCTTCACAACGACCACTCCTTAGGGTTGGGTAGAAATCGCGCCTGAATGTTCCACCGATGCAAAAGGTGGTGATAGTAACTAGCCTTCAAAAACTCTCGATAGTCAGATTATACCATTTCATAGGATATTTACGCAAACTCAAATGGGTGTGTAAATAGTTTGTCAAAGTTGTAGATGTCACCCCTACGGGGTTCGCTGATGGGTCTCACTATGTTCTACAGAGATGTCACCCCTACGGGGTTGAAGAGGAAACAGATCAAAAATCGGCGTATACCCCCCGTCCTAAAAGGACATAAGATGCCTTCGGACGTTGAATGCCAAAAACTTTACACACCGAAAAATAAGTTCACGCTTGCACGTTACACCGAAAACTGGTAGAATGGATTTCACATCGTGTTGTAAACTACACCGACTTTTAATAGCAAGTTGCGAAAAGGGAAAGGAAAGAACTATGCCGAAAATGACAGGTGCTAAATTTATCGCTGATACCGTCCACGGATATGGAATCACGCACGTTTTTTTTATGCCGTATATCGGACCGCGGACTTTAATGGAGATGGAAAGTCTTGGGATCAAGCGGGTCCAGACGCATGGTGAGAAAGCCGCAGCGTATATGGCTGACGCTTACGCCCGTGTGAAGCGTGCTCCGAGCCTCTGCATGGCACAATCGGTCGGAGCCGTGAACCTCGCCGCCGGGCTACAAGACGCCTATCTCGCTTGCTCACCAGTAGTTGCGATTACCGGCAAGGAAAACCAAATCAATCAACAACGGCACGCTTACCAAGAGGTGGATCACGTCAATCCGTTTTCCGCTGTCACGAAATATAGTGCGTACGTCGCGACACCGGAGCAGTTGCCTTTTTATTTGCGCCAAGCCTTCCGCGCAGCGACAACCGGGACACCGGGACCTGCACATCTCGACTTCGAAGGGATCGCGGGAACGTCAGTCATCGATCGGGAGGGTGAACTTGAGGTCATCGTTGAAGAGGCGTTTACCCAATTACCGCCGTTCCGACCGGAAGCAGAAGCAGAAAAGGTAGCTGAAGCCCTCAGACTCCTCTCCGATGCGAAACGTCCGATCATTGTGGCAGGTGGCGGTGTAACGTCTTCAGACGCACGCGCAGAACTTATCGAATTGGCAGAGAAACTCTCGATTCCAGTGGCGACCTCTCTGAATGCTAAGGCGATGTTCCCCAGCGACCATCCACTGGCAGTCGGGACCCCTGGTTCATACTCGCGGGCGTGCGCCAACCAAGCCGTATGCGAAGCCGACCTTGTCTTCTTTATTGGAAGCCATACCGGCGGACAGGTAACCAACGGATACAAGATTCCACCACAAGGCACACCGGTTATACAACTCGACATTAACGCAGATGAACTCGGACGGAATTATCCGATCCAGTTAGGGATGCAGGGAGATGTGCGGAATACGCTGCGCCGGATGCTCGAAGCCTCAGATACCACCGATCCGCGTACTGAATGGGTGAGCCGCGTCCAAGAATTAGTGAAAAACTGGAAGGATGATGTCAGTGAGAAGGTGAACTCAGATAGGTTGCCGATGTTACCGGAACGGCTCTGCCGTGAACTGACAGATTACCTCCCATCAGACGCGATCCTTGTCTCGGATACGGGACATTCAGGGATCTGGACCGGGACGATGATCGATTTCAAACATCCCGATCAGAGTTTCATCCGTTGTTCAGGTTCGTTGGGCTGGGGACTCCCCGCGGCGATGGGTGCGAAGTGCGCGCAACCCGATAGACCGGTGATCTGTTTCACAGGCGATGGCGGTATCTGGTATCATATGACTGAACTCGACACGGCAATGAAGTCCGGGATTAATGCCGTTATTGTTGTGAATAATAACCACTCCCTGAATCAGGAACAGGGTGGCGTTGAGTCCGTCTACGGTGGACGCACATCGGGTTCCGATGAACTCTGGTTGTTCCCGGATGCGGACTTTGCGAAGATGGCAGAATCGATGGGATGTCTCGGAATTACGGTCAATAAACCGAGCGAACTCGCGGGCGCGCTGGATCAGGCACTCGATTCGGGGAGACCGGCGGTTGTGGATGTGAAAACGCACGTGGAAGGGATTGCGCCACGGACGTGGATGCCTTCGTAATAGCAAATTGCAGTGATTGTGTTAGATGGGTGCGGTTAGAAACCGCACCTACCCATAAACCGTTTTCATGCGGTAGTGCGAGGTCACTGGACCTCGCACATCCTGTAATGAATCGGTTAGCGTTCTTGTAGGATTTTAGGTTCGGGTTGGCGAAACTTTCCCTGTCGCCACTCTCTATAAATAAAAAAGCCGCCAAGCAAACATAAACAATTGTATAGTAGATGTTGTATAAGCGAAAGCGTCAGTAGGAACTCTCCGACCCTCATATCCTGCGTCCCTTCATCGTTCATTTTATTTCCTATGGACCGATCCACATATAACTGACTCACTTGTTCGAAAGCCCAATCAAAGATTCCACCAGTAAGGAGTATAGCACTCATAAGTATCAACCCCTTTGACCTTGTTCGGAAACATAAAAATCCCAGCAGCCCTGCAAAAGCCAACCATACACTAATATTTAGCCCGTAAAGAATACCACTCAGCATTGTCAAAACCTCCTTCAAACGTAAAGTCTAATTGCAGCCCATTTCCCTTAGAAACCCCATATCATGAACCCTATCCTAATCCCTGTTTAAGCGGGTGACCCAGATATCAAATGACTGCATGTTCCCAGCAAGTAGGTATGAATATCCGCTTTGTCTATTAGAAACATATCACAAAAAAAGGATAGTGAAGGGTTCTATAGATAAAACGTGCTGAAGACGCGGTTGCAACCCATTTCTTAGTACTCAATAGATGTCGCCCCGCTGGGGCTTGCTCCTTGGGGGAATGCCGTTTCTACACAGATGTTGCCCCGCTGGGGCTTAGCGCATCACACACCAGACTTACAAGTTCACGCCCACAATCTATGAGGAGAACCCTAAAATCGCTACGAAAATAATAGATTTTATTTTAAGGTAGTAACTTAGTAATCTGTCAATATTGAGTTTGAGGGCGGGTCTCCGGATTCTATGAAGAATGACCGAAGATGTCGGGTTTCGCTGGTGCTTTACCCGACCTACTGATCACAAAGTCAAGGTTGATGAACTATTAGGCTATACTTAGGAATTGTCTTTAGGTTCGCTAAAGACTTCCATTCCCGCGGAACCGTCCGCGATCTTACGGATTTGTTTCTCGAAACCGGGCGGTGAGAGCGTCCATGTAATCCAGAGTGGCTCATCGCCTGTGTTGACAAATCGGTGTTCCACATTCGGCGGGAGATAGATGACGGTCCCGGGTTTCAGATCGGCAACTTCATCACCGACAAACGCTTTTCCTTGTCCACCATAGACAAATATAATCTCTTCGGATTCGCTGTGCGAGTGGCGCGGAATTTCACTATGGGGATCAATTTCTTCCAACCCCATAGAGAAGTGTTGCGTGCCAACGGTATTTGGCTCAATGAGGGTGTACAATGTGCGCGGTGCCTCGTCTTCAATTCGGACGACTTCGGCATCCTCTTTGTGATAGATATGCTTCATCTTTTTCCTCCAAAATTAAATTTCATGTTCCTTTTCACTGGCTAACATCGATAGTCGTTCATGTATCTGGTTCAGACTCGTAATCCGGGCATCTGGTCTAATTTGATCGACTGCATCATTCCCTGCGCGGTTCAGCCAAATTCCTCTGAGTTCAGCACGTTGCGCTCCCCAGATGTCCCGCGTCAAACTATCCCCAACCATCACCGTTTCAGATGACAAGGCACCAAGTGCCTCAAGTCCCAACTTGAAAATCTGACAATCCGGTTTCCCTATACCTATTTCCCCCGAAATCAGGATTGCGTCAAAGAATCGTGCCAAGTTAGCAGCTTGAATCTTTTCACGCTGTAGGTCAGGTGCGCCGTTGGTGACAAGAGCCAATCGGTAATTTTCTCGCAGATTTGTCAGATTATCCTCAACATCAGAAAAGAGAATATGTCGAACACGGCGTTCTACCCAAAAGATATCAGACAATCGTTCGGCGAATGACAAATCGCTTACACCGCAGTCGGTAAGGGCACGAAACCATGCTTCACGTCTATAGGTAGGTGCCCATGTGCGGAGATGCTTTAGATTTGGATCACTACCCAAAAAGCGCGCCCACAGACCTTCCCACGAACTGATACCGATGGCACGACAATAGTTAATCGTTGAAGAGGCACGCCATAACTGGCGGGCATGGTGACGGACTGCTTGGCGAAGTGCCTCGGGATCAATACCGTGTTCCTCATGCGCACGCTCACATGTTGCCAGAAAGGCGGCATCCGCAGCATCCTCTTCTATAACGAGGGTATCATCAAGATCAAAAAGGATATTTCTAATCATCACAAATTATATCCTTCCGTAAGCGAACCAATAGGAATATAGGCTTGCGCTCCTGATTTGAAATCGGAGTCGGACCTTTTTTCCCATGAGTGCCTCCAGTGAACGGTCAAATTTGACTTCTGCATCCAACTGATCCCCAACGATTTGTTGAGAGATATAATTCTCTAAAGGAGTGCCTATATCATCCGTGATTGCAACAACAACATAACCTTGACTCGCATCGACGTTGAGGTGTAATTCGCCACCCTTGAGTGTCAACGGTTTTGTCAGCATGTACCCCTCGGTTTCACCTGCATCCAGTGAAACGAACCCATCACGCCGTAATGTTGCCAAACCGAGCATGGATGTGTGCTTCCGTTCGACCTGCTTGAATTTCCTGCCGGTGTGGGGTCCGTTCACGCCGCCGTAGTAGAAAAAGATTTGATCGTCATGTATGACGAAATTCTGGGTGATTCTCACCATTCCGTCCTCCCAACTGCCCGCCTGCCCAAGCGATAGGAACGTTTGACGATCCAAGACGTGCTGCCAATTGATTCCATCACGGCTCATAGCGAGCGATGTGTCAATCGTGCCATCAACGCCTTCACGATAGACCCAGATCATACCGAGATAGATGCCTTCGTAGATGTTGATGGGCATGCCGTAAATCTGCGTGCCCTCCTCATCAATTTCGTCGCATTCAAAGACACGCTCTGGTTCGCTGAAGTGGATTGCGTCAGGACTCTCGGCGCGAGCGGTTTTGCGGCCGCCTGCCCCGAACCGCCCAAAGACGACGTACTTCTGTATTTTGGGATCCCACACCAAAGATTGGGTCGTATCGCTACCGAGGGGAATCACGGGATTGGTCTCGTAATTGGTCCAATGAACGCCGTCTGGTGAAAAAGACATCCACATACCATCTCCGTCTCCATGTCCCCAGATCGTCCGCCCCTCATGTTGAACGAAGGTGTCAATCCCGCCGTGTTCCCAATAAAAGCCTTTGTAACGACGGGCAGGATCCGTTTCGTGCGTATCATAGATGATAGCGGCACCTTCGCAGTTTGTACGCCCAATGTCAACGAGATTGTTCTCTGTACTCCCTTCAAAATCGACTTGGTTTAAGATCGGTTTCTCCCACTCCACACCGTCGGTTGAAGTGGCATAAGCGAGGAGTGTCACATTACCGAGTGCGTTTCGTTGACGGATTTTCACCATGCCATCGACGTAAGGTCCTGTGAGATACCACATTTTGAAGCGCGAGTCCTCTGGATCGTAGAGGACTGTGCCGTAGAGGGATGCGACACTCTCCCACGGGTTCTCACCGCGTAAAATTGGGTTATTGGGATGTCGTTGGGGTTGGTGCATCCGACGGTAAAGTCTTTCGATACGGGTGACATGCTGTAGATCCAGAAAAAGATAGCGATGTTCCATGTGGCGACTCCTTAGATATTTCGTATCTTCCGTGGGGATATGGTATCACAGATATAAAGGTGGGTCAATTTTTTGCGGGTTTTCGAGAAAGATTCGCGAGCGGAGAGGGACCTCTTCCCAAGAACCGGTGGGGGTCCCTTTACAGAAAAAGGAGTCGGGAATCGGAGTTCCCTCCTATGGGAGAACTGAATGACTCTGTGGTTGGGTTAGAGCATGCGCAATTCTTCAAATAGTGCTAACTGTTGAGGGTAATCCGTTGGGAGTGAGCGGATCTCTTGATACCCCTGAAAGAAAACTCCCCGTTCATCTTCACTGAGATGGCGTGAAATTGTCAGAATATCGGAGAGATAATAACCGAACCCAAATTCACGCACGTCAATTGGGCAGAGTTGTCCGTCAGAAACAATGATATTGTGGGGTTCCAGATCCGAGTGAATCAGCCCAAAAACGTCTCGTTCTTCATCGTGTTCCCCGACGAATCGTGAGAAGCGCGAACGAAGCGAGGTAAGTTTCTCCGCCGCAGCGTCCATAGAATCATTTCCAAGTGCGGCTTCAACTTTTGAGGTAATCCAATCTGCATCGTATCGGGGACGGGTGAACCATTCCGGTAATTCTAACGTTTGCGACACATGGTGCATGCGTCCCACCATGACACCGAGACTCTGAATGAGTTCCGGTGTTTTTTCTGTTGTGGGGAGTGCGTGAAGCGTTTCGCCGGGAATCCAATCGTATACAGTGGCATAGCGTGTGGGTAGGTCGTTTGGGGAGGCACATTGAATCATTTGCCCGTCGCGTCCAGGCACAGGGGAAAGAGTCTTGACTTGTCCCTTGTTCCAGAGTGCTTGTAACCAGTGGATTTTAGATTGAATTTCATGGATAGGGGTTCCGACACGATGGAGTCTCAGTGTGAATCGTGCGTCCTCAGTCTCTACGAAAAACAACATATTCGCAACATCAAATCCAGCACCACTGATTTGAAATGAAACGTTATTGAATTCATACAACACAACAGCGGCTCTCGCATAGTGCCAATCGGTGATAAGGTATTGTAAAATCCTCTCGTTATAAACTATCAAGATGCCGTTGTCACAGGCGTGTTGTGTCGATTCGGAGATAAACCTGCGTTGTTCGTCATTGAGCGAATTTAGGAAGGTGAGGATGCTGGGATCGATCTGTGGGTGCGGGCCGGAGATTGCTTCAAGCCAATATCGTCTACAGTTGTCATGACAATCGATTCGGTAGACGGGTAGGGCGGGATCGCGGTACCACTCAGGCGAATTTTCGACAGCGTATTCGACCAGTGTCCGACAAAATGGGCAGGATATTTTTTCTGCCATGGTGGTGTTCTTTCGATTTTCAAGCCCTTTGGTTAAAACGGGGTTCAGTCAATCCGAAGGTTAGCAAGAATCCGAGTGAAACGAGTACCGAACACGTGATGAAAACCGGTTCAAAGGCGAATTCCTCGATTAACGCGCCAATCAAGGGTGAAACGAACAACGGAATCGCTTGGAAAAGACTCATCACGCCGAGATATTGTGGATGCTTTTGCTGGGGTGCGATTTCCAACGTGTAGTTTGTGACGATACGGGCAGATACGGGTGTGAATCCGATGAGGGCGAAGATAATCCAGTACAACTGCGCCCCGGACGGCAGTCGACTGATGAGGACCGCCAGCAACGGCGTAAACGCACTGATTAATATCAGAAGGCGCAGGACGAATCGGTTCCCTGAGCGGTCGGCGATGTTGCCCATGATACCGGCACCTATAGCGTTGGAGGCATTTTGTGCAACGATTAACGTGACGAAACCGGAAGAGGCGAGTCCTAATGTCCGCTTACCGAAAACCGCATAGTGCGGAAAAAGGGGCCAGATGGCGTAAAACAGCAGGATCACGAGTGCAAATCGACGAAAATTCCTATCATGTCTCAACAAGAGGAGCGCGTCGCCAAGAAATTTGAAGAAAGGGGCAGCGGCTTCGGGCTGTGAAGGGAGCTCCTTAAACCCAAAACTGATGAAAGCGGCGATAGCGAAAGCGATAGCCGTTGCCCCAAAGATCACTGCATAGTGTGAGGGACTCCCAGAAAGCCACCGTGGCATGAGGTAAACAGCAAGCCCGATCGAAAGTGAACAACCGATGACGTTGGAATAGGCGAGGAGCCTGCCCCGTTTTTCGGGGCTGATGAGTTTTCCTTGCAGCGTTCCGTTCGCCAGATGATTGCATCCGACCATGAGCCAGTGTACGGTACAGAGCACAAGAAAAACAGCAATGATGACATTCGCCGACCAGCTTGCAAAACCTAACATCAGGGACAACACACACCACGGAACAGTAAAGCCGAATCCTGTGAGAATATAGAACCCCTGTTTTTTGGGCATCCGCGCAACACGTTGCGCGACCAAAAACTGCGGTAGGCTTTGCCCGATCCGCAAGATGAGCGGCAGCAATCCGCGGATGGTTCCCGATGCGGTATAGATATCAATAAACGCAGGGATGACGACAGACTCGGCTTTGAACATCCAACCGAGCCGCATCAAAATCTGGTTCAGCGCGAATACAATTAAATTGCGTTTTTCGGACGGATAGGATTCTTTCAAACGGACGTTCATCTGATCGGGCGTGCTTTTATCCATCAAAGATCCTATTCGTTTGTTTCCAAGATAGGGAAACCGAGATTTACGGGGTCAGTGCGCCTGCTTCAAGCCGCTGTGCGCCGTATTTTTCCATATCTATTCGCGTCGCCGATGCTAAGGTCTCTTGCTCGGAGAGTGCTTTTGCAATCCGATGGAAGCGTTCAACGTCTCTCAGCCCCATAATCGTGAGGTTCACACTCTTATGACTGAGCACATAGCGGTAGAATTGTTCTGGAGCGGGTGCGTCTGAATCCCCAAAAAGTCTGTCATTCCGAGAGGCATTCATAATGACGACACCCGTATTGTGTTTGTCGGCAGCCGGGAAAACGGTATTTTCTGGTGTCTTCATCGCACAATTGTACCAACAGAGGACGGTGTCGAAAAATCCGGTGTCAACGGCGTGTTGGATCTGGACCCAATCGTGTCCGGTAACACCGATGAAGCGGATGAGCCCTTCATCTCGTGCGTTTTGCGCCATCTCCAGCGCGCCCCCGGGTGCCAAGGCTTGTTCGCGCTCCTCTTGAGTGTTCAAGTGATGGAGTTGGTAGATGTCGATGTGATCGACATTCAGCAGTCGAAGCGATGTTTCAAGTTCCGTCCGTGCGCCTTTTGCGTCGCGTTTCGCGGTTTTCGTCGCAAGAATTAGCCGATCGCGTTGTCCTTTTATGGCGGTGCCAATGACTTTTTCGTCCTCGCCATCTCTGTATGCGCGTGCCGTATCCATATAATTGACACCGGCATCCAGTGCCTTGCGGTAACCGTCAGCAGATTCGCAATACGCGCCGCCGGTACCGAGTCGAGTCACTGTTAAACCAGTGCGACCTAAGACTGTTTTCGGAATTTCATAAGCCATGATGTTCACCTCTATCGCTATTAGCAAGAATAGCCATCAGCAGTCAGGGCGGATTTTTTGAAAAAAATCCTTTCAGCAGTTAGTAGAAGAGATTATCGTTTAAGAGCACCTCTTTGCTGATTGCTAATTCATCCTCGAATGTTAGGTAGAGTATATGCTATTTCACGGCAAAAGTCAAATCTTCTCTCAAAATGCGGGTGCCATCTCCCACGCTTGAACGGATCGAAAATGTGCCAGTCCGCCACTGCTCACCAATCTAACACCCGTACTATCGGCTCGCGTCGGATAGACCCGCTGTGTAATACACTGCCTACCGTTCGCGAACACTTCAACCACAGACTTATCAACATAGATGCGGAGTTGGAGCGTTTCTTTGTCCTTCAGCGTAAACGGTGCACGCTGTGCATCGACAAACTGCTCTGATTCCGGTAATCTCGCAGTGCCGCCCGGGTCTCGGTAGTGTGGATACACGATGGCTTCGTTTAGTGTGGAACGGCTGATGTCAATTTTTAACGTTCTTTCCGTTGGAACATACAAAACCCCGGTGTGTTCAGCCTGATCTGGCGAGCAGAGCACTTGGACGCCGACTTCGGTTGCATCGCCGGGATCAATTTCGACAGCCAATTCAAGGCAGTTTCCTTCGATCTCTTCTAAGTTCAACGTATCAGCATTCAGCACGATATTTTTATGCGCTTCCGGGTTCATCCGTAGGCATTCCAACTCCGGCACGGGTTCAATCTGTAAACTCCCATCGGTTGCAAGGGAAAGGATACGGGGTAGTGTCATAACGCCTGACCAACCGGAAGTACGTTCCTCTTCGACCCCGCGAATTTCGCGGATCCAATCGAAAAAGATACGTCGTCTTTGCGTGTCTAAGAGCGAGCGGGCTCCACCGAGCAGTCCGCCCGCCCAACTCATCCGTCCATAGCTTTCGACATAATACCGTTCGTTTTCAAATCTGCCGAGGTAATACTGTGTGCCTTGCCAATGGCTACAAAATAGTAGCATGTGTTTATCACCCAACGCATAAAAATCGGGGACCGCGCAGTCCTCTTCGGCATCTGTCCATTCGCGCCGTGATTGATAAAAGGAGCGGACAAATTCCCACTCCACAAGGTCGGACGACTTAAACAGCGCAGTCCCATCCCCAATCTGTCCCGGGATCGTGTTTCCGATGAGTGCGTAATAGGTATCACCTTCCAACCAAGCACAGGGATCAAACACAATATATTCGCCGTGTCCCTTCTCGCCCGGTGCGGGGACTGGAATCACTGGGTTGGCTGGATGCTTGTTCCACGTGATAAGCAAATCATCATCACTCGTTGCGATACACGTTCCGTCTGGGACGCCATGATAAATGAACGTTGGGACACCCTCTCGACTCACGAGCGCGCCGCCGCTGAAGCAGCCGTTCCGGTCGGGTCCGTCGAGATCGGGCGTTAAAGCGATTGGGTGATGTACCCAATGCACGAGATCCACACTCGATGCGTGTCCCCATTGCATCCATTTCCAATATCCACCTTCGGGGTTGTGTTGATAGAAGATATGGTATCGTCCCTTCCAGAAGATGGAACCGTTGATATCGTTCATCCATCCGAACGGCGGTGTGAAGTGATAGCGGGGACGGTAAGGGTCGTCCGTATACATCGCATCAATTACACGCGTAGCGTGGATAAGTGCTTCTGTCTTTTCAATGGCTGTGTTCATGGTTTTGTTGTTCCTTGTGCCAAATCAGTTGGTGAACCAGAAGGCATAAATTTCTGCTTCGAGTATAGAAAAGCGGAGTCGCACGGTTCTGCCGCGAAGTTCAGCGAGGTCAGTCTTCTCTTTCCAGCGTATCGGTTCATCAATACTATCAACCATCGCTGGGATACTTTCATCAAAGGTATACCCTGGGAGAGGGTGTCCATCATCGGCATTGAGGACCTCTACCTTAACCCTGCCGCGCCAAGAATCCACATTAACGCGCAGTTCCGTGCCCTCCACAACGAGCGGTTTGGTCAGCACGGAACCCCATTCGATGCCACCCTTGAGCGACACAAAACCGTCAACACGGAGTTTTGCGAGTGCCATGGCGAAGTTATTGAGGGACTTTCGGTTCATCACATCCACAAGCGGCTGGCTCCGGTGACGAACACCCAGATAGTAAAACCACAACTCATTGTTGCGTCTGATCGGTCCATTGACAACCGAGATCTGTCCTGTATCGTAAGCACTGCCATCTCCAATCGGTGACAACTCAATAAATGGCGTGCGATTTACGACACGCTCCCACTGCCGTAGATCTCGACTTGAAGTTAGCTCCACGGACTTGCGACTGTCTACATTTTCATACAGCGGTGGATGCTTCCCTGCCCAGTGGTGCATCACAGGTAGTCCCAGATATAGCCCTTCGTAGCGGAACACAGGGAAGTTATAAACGTCGGTCCGCCATTCCTCAGGTCGGTTGTATATCGGGGTGAGATAATCCGGATCCTCAATGAATTTGCGTAACCGTTCCTCCCCGTTCTCCTGATCAACCTGGTCGGCGTGAAAAATGAGCTCCAAGTCGCTCCAGTTCTCAAAGTCCTCACTGGTACTCAAACAGAAACTGCGTCCGTAAGGTGCCCGACCATCGGGTCCAGCATGCTTGACGGTCGCTATAAACAGCCCGTCCTCCTCGTCATAACCGAAGTGTGCCTCATCTGAACTTGGAACCAGTGGCACATCAAGATAGGTCCAATGGAGGCAGTCTGCGGAGATCGCTGGTGTTAGCCCGCCCCCTTTTCCCCATCCCATTCCTTTGTAGCGACGTTGTTCATCTGGATCATGCGGATCGTAGATCGGTCCGAGGGGTACGCCTGTAGGCAAAATATTGTTCTCTTTGCCAATCGCGGTTCCGCGCCATGTGAGGGCATCATAATCGTAAAGCCCCAAAGCAGGCTTTTCCCAGTTCACACCGTCTTCCGAAGTGGCATAACAGATAAAACTTTTCCCGCCGATCGGGGCACCCGTCACGTCGAGTTTGACCTCTGGGCTGTCCGACTCTGAACTGGCATAGTAAAGTGTCTTGAAAACCGCTTCATCTGGAACCCATGCAGGGGTTGTCCACATCATAATACCGCAGTTTTCCCAACGATGTTCAGGTCGAAGCACGACGTTCTTATCGAACTTTTGCAGTGGGTGTAGTTTCCGAGCGAGATTGTCGATTTCCGCAACACTATGGTCATCGATGAATAACACTTTCATTTGAACACCTCGCATCAAATACTATATCCAACCGTCCTCGACCATCAATGTCAACGGGGATTCCATCTCTTCAAGGGGCAGATGAATCCGCCGCCGTTTCCGAGATGATTCATAAATCGCCATGAGCAGTTCGTGGGTTGCGTATCCCTGATGACCACTGGAGCGGTGTTCCCGATCCTCTTCAATGGCGGCAATCATGTCACGCACGGGGTTGCTTTCCGCGGGGAGTTCGGGTGTCATCCAAACACCGCCCGATTCTTCGTTCCGTATACGGAGCGGGAGTCCACCCGGAGCAGCGAGTTCGATTTCGCCTTCCGTTCCATAGCAGTAGATGTGATGATACCCCGGGGCGGTGTCGCTTCCGGATTCAATGATCGCCCGAACGTTGTCTTCAAACTTGAAGTAACCAATCGAGAAATCTTCGGAGTGTAGGTCGTATTTGGTCGGTGTGCCGATACGTTCAATCTGACCGATCACCCAACTTACGTCACGGTCGCCATAGACATATCGCATCAGATCAACCGTGTGTGTGGCATTGTCCTTCAAGTCGCCACCGCCACAGACCCCGTGAATCCGAAACAGGTCGCCGATGACCCCGTCGGCAATCATCTGTCTTGCGGCTTGATAGGGCGCGCTAAACCGTACTTGGTGGTCGATTGCCAATTTCACGCCGTGTTGTGCACAGGTTTCGAGCATCTCCCGCGCCTGTCCGAGGTTCTCCGCCATCGGTTTTTCAGACAGAATCCCTTTCACGCCGAGTTTCGCAACCTCAATTGTTACTGGTGCATGCAGTTTCGGGCGGGTACACACGGAAACCAGATCAATCTCTTCCGTCTCGAGCATCTCAACGTAATCGGTGTACTGCTTTTCGACCCCGTATTGTTCGCCGTATGCCTTCAAACCCTCTGCATTAATATCGGCAATCGCGGTCAGAGAAGCCCTCGGTTCATTCACATACCATCCGGCGTGCATGTGAGAAATCCCACCGCACCCAACTATTGCAACGTTGTAGGTCTTATCCATCATAGACTCCTCTTATTTTTTTGCTTGCCCCAAGCAGGACAAAACATCGTGTAAATTTGAGATCGAGTCGTCTGGTTGTTCGTCTGCGGTTTTCGGTGTCAGAATATCTGAGTTTCGGTTGATGAGAACGCTGGTCATGCCTGCACGATTGGCACCAACGATGTCATTTTCAACGGAATCGCCGACGAACAGTGCCTCTTGGAATAAAACGCCAGCCCGTTCACAAGCGACTTTGAAGATTTCGAGGTTTGGTTTTCTGACACCGATTTCACCGGAAATTGTCAGTGATTGGATACGTTCGCTGAGCCCAAGGTGTCGGACTTTAGAAAGTTGGCTGTCGGTGTGTTCATCGTGGGCACCGTTTGTAATGATACCGACATGGTATGCGTGGAGTTCCTCAAGGATCGTGACATCGTCGTAAAGCCGTAAATGCGTGAGGTAGCGTGAACTCAAAAAGTCGTTTAACTCCTCTGTAATTGGACCTTGGGGCAAACCGAGTTCTTTAAACAGACAAGAAAAGCGGGAGTCTCTCACGTCTGCCATAGAACATTTCCCTGCATCCAGTTGCTGAAAGAGTCTCTGATGCACGGTTGACCACGCCTTGGCAAGCGTCTCTTCCGAAATATCTGGATACTGCTTGTTGAAAAGTTGAAATGTTTCCCTTTGTGCAACGCTCCAAGCGGCATCGGAGTCGCAGAGCGTGCCATCAAGATCAAAAAATACTGCTTTAATCACTTATTTCTCTCTTTCGTGCCTTTTAAGAACTCGAGCAGAATTTTCTCGCTGATTGCCTCCAATGCGCCATGTCCTTCGTCAACGACCTTGTAGTGGATCACGTCCCCATTGAGGTAACTGAAGATTGCCAGATTGCCATCAACCCTGCTGGGTTTAGACAACTTCTCTCCATCGTATCCCATCTGCTTCGCCCAGAGAAAAATCGATTCTTCGGCATCAACAAAGCCCAATTTTCCGTCCTTGGCAGGAATATGCTTTGAAAGACCACCGTGATAAGGGACCAAATCGTCGGTGGTGCCCGAAATATTCATCAGACGCTTGCCCTTCATCGGTGTAGCGACAACTTGATAATTGTTATCAGCACCCTTGGCTTTGAAGGACTTCCCGTCGTGTTGATACACATTTAAGGGACTGACTGCGCTCACATAATTCCGAAGATTCGGTAGTTTGCTTTCGATTGCCAACTGGTTCACCAAAGCGGCACCATTTGAATTCCCCATGACACTGAAATTGTCTTTCTGAATGTTGTCGTATGTAGAAAGTTTTTTAACGATCGCCTCAATGAATCCGAGATCGTCTGCCTTGGAATACTCCGACATGATGTTCCAACCCGTCTTGTATCCGTTGGGAAACACCATGACGTATTTGCTTGCCATCATCGTGTAACGCCGCATGAATTCATTCAGTGCTCCCATCGCATTTCCACCATGACCATGCAAAAAAATGAAAACTGGGAACTTTTGCTGATCTGTACTCTCAGGGACCCTGACATAATATGGACGCTTAAACGCTGTCTCTTGTGCCCACGACTGTGTGATATAATATGCTCCAGGTTTTAGTTGTTCTGCGGCATCCACGAGCGGAATGCCACCTGCTGTCAAGACAGTAGTCAATATCAACATGAGGCTCTTCACTCTATCCTCTCCAAGGTTCCGAAAAATTGTAAAAAAAGGTTCACTCAACGATCCGATCTCTAAGCCACCCAAAAGATGTAAATCAATTTAAGAATCACCCACGTCCATGCAACAGCGTAGCTATCTAAATACCCAGAATATGTAAACCAATCCAAGTACTGCCCAAATGCCTGCAGTTATTTTTATCACACGGCTCATCCACCCTGCTTTTGTGAAGTGAAAAGCAATATGATTGAACAGCAACATCAATGCAACTACCAGATTAACATTGATGTAGTCGTTGGAGCCTCTCCACCTGAGGAGTTGAAACACGTTGAAGGCAAGCAGACAGAGAATAATCCCAAGCATACCATATTTCCAGAAATAGTTTAGCCCAAACTTCCGGACAACGCCCGTTTCTGCTAACGCTGCTTCTAAAGTTTTCGGTAGGTCGGGATTCGTCTCGCGAAGTGTCTGCTGGCGTTTTTGAAACTTGTCAATTTTTCTCGCAAGCTGCTGCTTCTCAGCGTGGGTTAATTGCCTCATAAAAGATTACCTCCATTCGCATCTTCGTTATTGATACTTTTGCATATACGCCGTAAGCCCAGATCTGGATGAGATAGCACAACCCATGACGGCAACTCTAAATTTTTCCAAAAGGCGAAGGGTTCAATACCGAGCAAACGACTTACGAAAAGCGTTAGGACGGTGCCGTGTGTGATGATTGCGATATTTTTATGGGCACATTTCTCAATTATCCCCATCACAGCCCGCGAAAATCTATGATGCGCTTGATTTGCGGTCTCATTGCCAAAGGTTAACAGCCCCGGCTGATTGAAAAATTGGACGACTGATGTTTCAAACTTTTTCTTTTCCAGAAACCCTACATTGTTCCGGTCATGTTCGTGTAAACCTTCGACGACTTCAACCCGCTTTTCAAGAGCAGTGGCTACGATATGCGCCGTCTCTATCGCTTTAGGCTCAACGCTGCTGAAAATGAGATCAAGCTCGTACTGTGCCAATCTCTGAGCAAGCACTTGGCTAAAGCGTTGCCCTTCTTCAGAAAGCCTCCATTGATTGGCAAACACCGTCGGATCAATCTGGGGTAAGGCGTGTTTCACAAGAATGAGCACTGGCATAACCTGATATTTCCCCAATTCAACCTAAGATTTAAGAGGCATGACAAAAGCCAAACACTTTTCATCACGTTCCATCGGCTCGACAGCAAACCCCATAGAAAGTTTGAGATAATGGTTCTCAGGGTGATTTTCACCGCTGACGGATCGGACTTGATAGCAGTCAAACAACTTTGCTTGCTTGATGGTGTATTCCTGGAGTGCGGTGCCGATACCGTGCCTTCGATAGCCCTCTTTCACGCCAAACGCGAGGATTTTCGCCTCTGTTAGTGCTTTTCCATGCATTTCAATAGGGGGATGCTCACGGTCATGGGGACCGATGTCCCACACCACAAACATGAGAAACCCAACGATCGTCCCCTCCTGCTTCGCCGCCAGAAAATAGCGTGAAAACTGCTCAAAATACGGATTAAATGCCCAGCCTTCTTGGTCCAAGTCCTTGACGAGCGCGACAAATTCTTGCCAATCTGGATGGTCGGGTGTGAGTTCTTTAATCGCAAAGCGTGGTTGCTTGTTCATTACGCGCTTTATTTTCTCAGAAAGGTAAGGTCAGATGAAGATTAAGAATTTAATTCGGTCATGCAGGCGTTAATTGTCTGAATCAAGATTTTCAGGACAGGACTTACGCAAATTGAGCAAAAAAGCGAAATATTTCACGAAAAAAGGCGTTATCTCAGTGATTTAACCCCCTAAAGAATCAGAATCAACGGTATGAAGCCCGTGTGGGCTTCCCCGGGTATGAATGCGAATCAACGGTATGAATGCCTTATGGCATTCCCCGTATGGCATTCCCCGCCCCTTATCAGGGGGACTTCAAGAGGAACTGCGTAAGTCCTACAGGATTCAAGGATTTTCAGGATGGGATGTCTTCCTTAAGAGATGTCCCTACGGCGAAACTTTTATTGCTCCCCAAGTGAGTGCCAATTTCTGAGTCGGTTCGACAGCAAGCCCTTCCGCTTCAAGGTTCTGTTCAATTTCCGCTTGACTGAGACCGCGGTTGTAGAGGCGAAGTTCGTCAAGAATGCCGTGGTAGGGAAGTCCATCCGATTTTCTGGCACCCATCCAGAAGTTCTCTCCGTTATGTTTGAGAACACCCTCGAACTTTTTCTCATTATCCTCTTCACCATTGATATAAATGATGGCTACAGAACCGTCGTAAACGCCAGCAATATGATGCCACTTCCCTACATCGGGCTGACCGACGCTGTGAAAGGGCCATGTCTCTAAGGCACCGTTCCAGAGATTAAAATCAACCCGAGTTTGGTCTGACCACGCAATCACATAGGAATTATTTCCTGATCTCGATATGCCTGCGAAGATCGCCCAGCCGGGTTTATCAGGTTTTATCCACGCCTCCAATGTAATCTGATCGCCAATGTCGGTTAAGCTCTTATCTGCTCCGCAATCCACATGCCCGCCACTAAACTTAAGTGCTTCCCCGACTTTACCGTCAACGATCTCTACATTCCCGTCCATGGTTCCATCGTTTGCACCGACAATGTCTTCAACCTTTTTCCCTGCGATCGTATCTTTATTGAACGACCAGTAACTCACCAGTCCATCGGTAACCGCCTGACGCGCGTGTGCCACGCTTGTAGCCATTAAAACGACCATTATAATGGCTACAACAATTAGTTGTCTCAGAACTCTGTTCATCATTTGATCCCCCTATTTCAGAACATTGAGCCGTTCGGTAAGATATTAAACAATGACGAAAATATTCAACGATACAGATGTCGCCCCGCTGGGGCTTTATCTTTCGGAACAATCTACTTCTACACAGATGTCGCCCCGCTGGGGCTTTATTTGCTGATCACTAATTGCTGACCGCTAACTGCCAACTTAACCATCGTATTCGACGACGACATCATCACCGTCAATTTTGACGGGATACGTCGCTACACGCAACGTTTCATCGACGAGGCACTGCCCCGTGGCAATATCAAATGTCCATTGATGCCACGGACAGCGTAGTACTTCGCCTAACCCATCGACAGAGAGCATCGCTCCGTGAATCGAAGGCGGGGCATCGGCGGCGAACCTACCGCTGAGTTCGCCTGTACATAGGGGTCCGCGTCTGTGAGGACAGATGTTGCGGATGGCGTAAAATTTGCCATCAACATTAAAGACCCCGATGCCCGCCTTCCCGCGGAACGGTACGATGATTTTACGTTCCCCCGGTGGAATTTCTGATACTTTTCCAACAACAACACGTGCCATTTTTTAATTTTTCCTTGCGGATAAGGAACAGGATTTAAGACTTTAAGGGTTTCCGTGTTCGAGTCGCCTGCGCCGTTGTTGCAGGCTTGTGTTTCGAGGCAATGCCGTAGATATCCTTATTTCAGTCGCAACCTCACGGTAAACCTGCTTATAATGGCGTAGAGAGCAGCCCTCGTGCCCATAATTTAAAAAGCAGGTTTCCAGTTAATTTGCTACTGGATTCGGGGATCCGTTGGTTTCTTTCACATCCAACCGAAGCATATCGAGGGCGTTTTGGGCGAAAACCCGACGGTGTAAGTCTTCTGAGAGTTTGGGAAAAACCGTTACCGGATCGTTCCAGTCGAAATGTGGGAAGTCTGAGCAGAATATTAGCGTTTCATCTGCATGGAGCATTTCCAACATCTGGTACATCTGTTCCGGTTTCTCAGGTTCGTGCATCGGTTGTGACCCAACTCGGATGTGCTCACGGAAATACTCACTCGGTGCCCGTTTAAGCCACGGTGTCTGGTCGCGTATTGCTTTCCAATCGGTATCCAGATGCCACATCACCGGCACCGCCCACATCTGTTGCGCTTCTATGAGTGCGAACTTGAAGTTCGGAAATTTTTCAAAAACCCCTTCGCAGATCAGAGATGTTGCATGTGTACTGGCGACATACGGACGGCTCATCCGGGATTCTATGTAGTAGGTCGGATGTCCGACTGGGGTCGGCACGTTTCGGTTGGCGCCGCCGCCACCGCCGATGTGCGATATGACAGGTAATCCGTGCTCCTCACACGCTTCCCAGATGGGATGATAGAAGCGATTACCAAATGGACGGCTACTTCCCATCGGCACCATAACGGCAACAGTGTCCTTGCGGTGTGCGAGTCTGTTAATCTCCGCCACGGCTTGCGGCGGATCGGACGGAGAGACAAGAATGGAGTTGACGACGCGTTCATCCTTCTCAAGCCAATGTTCAATTGTCCAATCATTAAAAGCCCGACAGAGCGCAGCCCCCCAATCGGGATCAGGAACTCCGGAATATCCATAAAACACAGGTGGTCCTGTCAGCACGGCGATGTCGATATTCCAGACATCGAGATGCTCATCTTGAAGGAACTCCAATGTGAAGTTGAAATCTCTGGGGTCGCCGCCGGAGTTTTTGGGTGTCGATTCGGTGGCTTCTTCGATCCTGCCCCTGATGTCTACACGATTGCTTCGAACCGGGATGTTGGGGTATCCACCGAGATGTAGCCCTTGGTCGAGGAGATGCTCCTGATAGAACTTTGACAGGTAGGGCAACAATTGCGTAGGGTGCCGGAAATTGTGGTGCACGTCACAATCAACAATAGCGATCCCATCTTTCGGGTTCGCAGTCCAACCGGGTGCGGTAACAGGGGTTGATCCAATTTGACGCATGGAAACGCCTCCTTTTTTTATCGGTTGTCGGTTATCGGTTGTCGGTTGTCGGCAACAAGAGGTTTTTGTTAAACGAACATCTCTTCACCGAAAACTGAAAGGTTTTTCGCAGAAAAACCGCACCGATACCTGATAACCATTGACTAATGCCGGTATGTCTCGCCGATTAAGTTATTGGCAGCGCGAACGGGACGGAAAAGGGTCTGCCGTTTGGCAGGCATTTCGGCTAACAACTTCGGATGTGGATCCCAATCGTGCCATTTGCTATTGACCGTATTGTAGCAACTGAAAATAGCGAGACGATCGTTTTCCTCGTTCGTCCACGTGTGTGTACTATGTGTTAACGCCTCCGTGAAAAAGAGAAGCGACCCCGCAGGACACTCATACGTATCCCAAATCAGGGAGTCTTGGCTTTGGATTGTGTCGGGTGCTGTGTAGACGGCTTTATGGCTCGCCGTGATAAACAGGGTGCCTCCCTGTCGATATTTGACAGGATTCAGTTCCCAGACGATGCGAGTTAACCCGCTATAGCCTCTGCCGGGGATACAACGATAGAGGTGCGAATCGCCGGGAAAACGGAGCATGCCGTTTCCGTTGTGGGGTCCAAAGTTTCCATCGCCCACCGTTCGATAGAACAAACTACACGACTCCATGCGGAAGCCGTAGCATTCTTGGCTCGACAACGCTGGATGCGCGAGAAACTCATTGAGAAAGCCAATAACATTCGGATGGTCAGCAAGACGTTGCATGGGACCCCCGAGTGGAGAACGCTCATGCTCTGGAATCGACTCGGGTTCGTGGCGGAGTTTATACCCGAACTCTTGCATCTCCGCGAGTTCATCCCCCGACAATACACCCGGCACTAAAAGCCATCCGCGCATGTCAAAGAGATATTTCTGTTCTTGCGTCGGTGCAACAACAGGCGTACCCTCGGAAGTTGTTTCCGTAAGTTGTGCGTTATCAATGTCGAGTGCCGACCCGAGATTCTTATCAACAATAAAAGGTTTCGTGTGATTCGTAACTTCTGTCATGAGAAAATCCTCTTGATTATTGGTGGACGGCACGACGGCGCGTGCCTACTACTTTGTGCTACGTGGCTTTGGCGCGTTTGAGGGCATCCTCAGAAACGCTAAGCGTCTTCGCGACATCTTCATCGGTATGCGACATGGACATGAACCAGATATGTCCTTCAGGTAGATATAAACCGCCATCCAAGGTTGCCTCGTAGAAGGTCTTGTGGAACTGCTGTTGTTTTTCGTCATCACTGTCGGTACTCAGACCGAAGTAGGGCATAGGTCCGATACCACCGATACGAGCATTCTCGATACCGAGACGCGCCGCCATCTCTCTGTAGCCATCTAATAATTTCTGTCCCTGTTTCCACATAAAGGCGACACCATCCTTCGCCTCAAGTTCTTCAATGGTGGCGATTGCGGCGGCAACGAGTGATACCTCGCCGTGGAAAGTTGCGGCGACCCAGACATCGCTCACCTCATCCATAATCTCTTTTTTCCCGACAACGACAGCTGTTGCGAATCCGTTCGCGAGTGCTTTCCCGAAAACGGACATATCAGGGGTGACCCCGAAGTATTCCTGGGCACCGCCCAACGAGTAGCGAAATCCTGTTTTGACCTCATCGAAAATTATCAAGGCACCGTTGGCATTGACGAGTGCCTTTGCCTCTTCGAGATAATCGTCTTTGGGAAGATCGTGTCCGGAAGGTTCCATAATCAGACACGCAATTTCGCCAGGGTGAGCTTTAAAGAGATCGGCAAGTCCTTCGAGATCGTTGAAGTCGACGCTGAGTGTGGAAGCGGCAGCCCCCGATAGATGTCCGCGGGCGTGGCTACACCAATCATGCCAACCGTGATACCCCGAGCGAATCGCCTTTTCTCTACCGGTATAGGCGCGAGCGAACTTAATCGCGCCGGTTGTTGCGTCCGACCCACCAACAAAGTAGGCGACCCGATCCGCCGATGGGATAATCTGAACCAACTTCTCAGCGAGTTCCACCTCAAGCGTATGTCCGAAATTATAAACGTTCCCCCGTTCAACGAGATATTTTGTGACTGTATCAATCACAGTCGGATAGGCGTGTCCAAGGATCATGGGTCCGTATCCCATCAGATAATCGATATAATCGTTTCCATCGGCATCCCAAAAATGCGCGCCTTTCGCGCCTGCAATCATAACAGGTCTCGGTGGTTGGCTCTGTTTATGCGGTTGCCCACCACCGACCAATGCGGCTCTGGCGCGTTTTTGCCATGCGAGTGATTTTTCAAAACTTCGTCCCATCCTGAAACCTCCAACGTTGGTATGTTGTGCGTTAAATCCGCTTTAATTTTATCTATTTTAACATAAATATGGATTTGAGAGGAGATTTTCTTGAAAATTGTGAAATTTTGTGGAATAATAGCGTAACTTAAAGTTTTATAGGTAGGGTCTATATTCGAGTCTCTTAAAAGAAAAAGGGGCAAAAAATGGCAGTACACCTCTTGACAGACGCGCAGATGCGGCATTTCATTGTGAACGGTTATGTGACCGTCACCACTGAATTACCTGCGTCATTCCACGATGCAATCTACGAGAAAACGGTAACGGTTTTTGACAAGGAAGGCAATCCGGGTAACAATATGATACCGCGGATACCAGAGATTCAGCAAATTCTTGATGATCCGAACGTCAGCGGTGCTCTGACAAGTCTGCTCGGCGCGGACTACTACAAGCAACCGCACCGCCATCCGCATTACAATCCTCCCGGTAGTAAGGGACAAGGGTTGCACCAAGATGGTGGAAAACGCTGGTCTCATCACACCCGCAGGCTTCTGGTTTTCTATTATCCGCAAGATACACCTATTGAATTGGGTCCAACGGGTGTGGTTCCGATGAGCCACTATTATAGCACGCGTGAAGGCGCGGAGATAGCACCGGAACAACCGATTGTCGGAAAGGCGGGAACGGTTGCTTTCGCAAACTATGACCTCTGGCACCGGGCAATGCCCAATAGCAGCGAGAAGAGACGCTATATGATGAAATTCCTCTACGTCCGGATGTCAGAGCCAGAGGAACCAACTTGGGAAAATAAGGAAACAGACTGGGCAAACGGAACATCTGTAGGACCATCTGAACATCAGGAGATGTTCCGACACCTGTGGAACTGGCATCGAGGAATCGAAGATAATGCTGTGCACGAGACATCAAACGGGGAATCATTATCTGGTTTAATCAGTTCTCTCAACAGCACATCGGAATCAACAGGATTGCAGGCGGCTTATGAAATGCCCCGATTTGGCGAAAAAGCGGTACCTGCGTTGGTGCGGTGTCTGCAAGATGAATCGGAGATGACGCGCCGAAACGCCTGTTACGCCCTTAATGCAGTGGGTACCCCCGCCGTTGATGCCCTCCGCGACGCGCTGAAAGCCCCGCATGAATACACCCGTAACAACGCAGCAGAAGCACTCGGTGATTTGGGAAAAAAAGCAGAACCGGTGGCACCTACGTTGGTCGAGACACTCACAGATGAATCCGGTTCCGTACGTGCCCACACGATAGAAGCATTAGGCACCACAAGCCAATCGAGCTCAATCGCTGTTCCGAGTCTCGTGAAAGCGTTGAAGGATCCGCACGCTGGTGCACGGTGGAATGCTGTCTTCGCGCTGGCACGGATTGGTCAGAATGCGACTGAGGCAGTTGAAGGACTACAAAATATGCTGTTCGATGAAAGTCGTTATGTGCGTGGCGACGCTGTGCACGCGCTTTATCGGATCGGGACACCGGCGGCAAAGGCAGTATTGCTCCGCTATCTCGAGACGACTCGCTGGTGCCCTTTGACCTCAAAAGAGAGTACGTTTTAGGTGAAGAAGATTACTACATAGAACGGGCGAGGTTGGGAAACCTCGCCTGCAATAGATGCAAGGTTAGGAAACCTCGCCTGCAATAGATATAAAATGGGATTCAAGAACACGAGGCAACGCCTACGTAAAGAATTCCTCGTTATGGGGTCGGACATCGACTTCAAACGTCCACGCACTCCGTTCCTGCTGCACTAAAGCCCAATAGGTATCGGCAATGGCATCAGGTTCAAGGAGCGGTTCATTCTCCGAGAGTCTATAGCGTTGCCGCACACCGGGTGTATCAATGACCCCATCAACGATGACATGTGCAACATGGATGCCGTGCGGACCGACTTCGCGGGCGAGTGCGGATGCTAAACCTCGTGTCGCATACTTCGCACTGCTGAACGCTAAGGCACCGGCTCTACCACGGACAGCCGAGGTGGCACCTGTAAATAAAATATTCCCGCCGCCTTTTTCGAGCATCCCCGGAACGACCTGCTTTGAACAGAGGAACCCACCAAGCGTACAAACCCGCCACGCCCCCTCAAACGCTTCGGCGGTGAGGTCCGCGAAACTCCCCCACGCGGCGTTCGCGGCATGATTTACTAAGATGTCGGGATCACCGAGTTCTTCTCGAATGCGAGCGAAACTGCGTGCGACTTGATCAGCCTCGGTAATATCCGTAGGGATAGGTATGGCTGTGCGTCCAGTTTCCGACAATCTTGTGGATAGATTTTTAATGTAGGCGGATGAACGTGAAAGAAGTGCTACATCGCATCCTTCGTTTACAAATTTACGGGCAAGTGCCGCCCCTAAACCGGGACCTACACCTGCGATAACGGCTACCTTTTCCATATTAATTCCTTTTATTATACTCCAAGCTGCTACCTAACGAATTGGGGACGTTTGCACACGGGTTTCTACACACTTTCTTTCCGCACACAGTCGGGTGCTATGTCTACAAAAAGGCGGTAACATGGGTTTTATAGTAGATTTAACGATAACTTTGAACGAAAGGTAACGAGTGCATCGGCTAATTGCAGAATACTCAAGCAAAAATCCCTTAGTAGCAACTCGGGTTATAATAAAAAAAAGGTGCGGTTAGAAACCACACCTTCAGCATAGTTTATTCGTGTCTGAGTGCATCAATCGGATGGAGTTTTGCGGCTTTCCATGCTGGGTACGCCCCGAAGAAAACGCCAACCAATGCGCTCACAACAAAAGAAACCCCTGCGTACATCAGCGAGACCACAGTTCGCCACCCCCAAATCGAAGGAACTGCCTCTGCCCCGATGATACCTACTCCAATACCAACAGCGCCTCCAACGAGTGCCAGTGTTGTAGATTCAACGAGGAACTGAATGAGGATATCACTGCGTTGCGCGCCAACGGCTTTCCGTAACCCAATCTCCCGCGTCCGCTCCGTCACAGAGACTAACATAATGTTCATGATACCGATACCCCCCACGATGAGAGAGACGACAGCAATTCCCAAAATCATGTTGGTAAAGGTTTGGCTTGACTCTTCGAGTGTTTCCATGAATTCTGCTTGGTTCCGAATATGAAAGTCAAGTTCTTTGTTTATTGGGATCTTGTGTTGTTTTCGGAGGAGTTCTGTTACCTCAGTTTCCGCGGCTTGAATGAGTTTATCGTCATTCGCTTGTATACTGATGCTCGACAGGTATTCCTCCCCGAAGACACGTTTCATGGCGGTCGAATACGGGATGAAAACTTGGTCGTCCGGATTTCGCCATCCGCTTGCGCCCTTCTCCTTCATAACACCTACGACGTGGAAACCGACATTCTTAATTTTGACTGTCTGACCGACAGGTTCCACCCCCCCAAAGAGATTGTCAACAACTGTCTTGCCGAGGACACATACGCGCTGACGGTAGCGAATCTCGCTGTCTGTAAAAAATCGTCCCTTCTCAACGGTAAAGTTAGCGGTAACGAGGTACGCTGGGGATGTTCCGACGATGGTCGTGTTCGTATTTTTACTGAGGTACTTCACTTGTGCGCGACTGCTCACCTCCGGTGTGACATACCCAAAAGTCTGTCCGCGTTCTTGCAACGCCTCCATGTCTTCGACGGTGAGGCTTTTACGGGCATCCGCAGACCCACGTCCCCGAAACATGCTCTGCCCGGGTCGGACTGCGAGAATGTTTGCCCCCAGTGTCTGAATCCGTTCGGTGATGTCGGCCTTCGCGCCTTCACCAATTGAGGTCGTGGTTATAATTGCACCGACCCCGATGATAACGCCCAACATTGTCAACATAGATCGGAGCTTATTTGCCAATAAGGCACTCAATGCGTTTGTAAGACTCTCCAAGATACTCATAGCATGTCCTCCCAGTACCATTCAGCATAAAGATGTGTCGGGAATCGGAGTTCCCTCCTACAAGATAGATGATAGTGTTTACCGTCCTCTACCGCCCCCACCCATTCGACGCATTGTTGAAGCGGGGTTCTGCATCATACGTCGCCGCCAATCTTCACCACCGCCGCCGCCGCGTTCAAAGCCGCCGATGGCAACGACATCACCCTCAGTAAGCCCTGAGATGATTTCGATCTTGTCAAAACTGCTAACCCCGGCAACAATTGGTTGCGGCCGTCCGGGTTGTCCGTCTTCGCCGACAATCCTGACCATTTTCCTGCCGCGCATATCAAGGACAGCTTCAGGTGGAAGGGTAAGAATGTTTATTTTATTAACAGCTGAGATTTGGACGGTGGCGTTCATACCGGGTTTAAGGAAGGGTATCTTTGCATCTTCAGTTTCTGTTGCATCGGGTTGCGTTGGTGCTTCCGCAACGGGGGTTTCTTGAAAAAATCCGCCGAAAAGCCCACCAAAACCGTCGTCTTCAGTCGTCTCTTCCTTCGCGACAGGTTGCTCCTGTGTTGGTTGCGCGGGTGCTTCTTGAGAGGTCGGTCTTGATGTTTCCCCAGCACCGCCGCCTTCTGCTTGGCGTTGTTGACGCATTGCCCGGAAACGTTCGCGTTGCTCTTCGGTCATATTCGTCATGTCGGGACGGGCACCACCGCCCCACCTTCCGGCACCAGTCCTCATCCCTTGCCGTGTTGCTGAAGCTTCTACATTTTTCAACTCGGAGGTTACTTCAAAAGTCGTCACATTCTGAATCGCTTGTCCTTGAGGTGCGATCTTCAAGACTGCCCCCTGAAACGGCGTATCGGGATAGGCTTCGACTGTAATCGTTGCGGGTTGCCCTATTTCCACCTTACCGATGTCGGTTTCATCGACCTCTGTGACGACATAGACGGTATCAAGGTCTGCCATCGTAACAAGCGTCTGCCCTTCTTCTGAGGCGAGTGAGGAGAGGCGTGAAGTAATCACCTGTCCTTCTTCGACCAGTTTTTCAAGAATCGTTCCAGAGATGGGTGCCTTAATGACAGTATCATCGTATTCAATTTGTCGAAGTTCCAACTGCGTTTCACTACGTGTGACTGATGAACGCGCAGTCTCCAAATCGCGTTCCCTCCGCTCAATCTGTTTCTGGTTAGACTGTGCGAGTTTCAAAGCCTCTTCAGCCTGGACAATCCGCTGCTGCTGAAGTTCAATATCCATGTCTCGCGTGGCTTCTGCTTCTACTCGTTCTTCGGCGACTTCAAGATTGAATTCCGCCTTTCTAATATCGGCTTGTCCCAATTCAAGTTCAGCTTCAGTCGCGGGTTTCTCAACCAACTTCAGATTTTCTTCAGCAGACCGATGTCGCGCTTGTGCCGATTTAAGTTGTGCCTGTGAAGACTCTAAGGAAGCTTGTGAAATGAGTTCTTTCTCGTAAAGTTTCTGATTTCTCTCATGCTCTGCTTTTATCAACTCTAAGTTGGCACTTTCTTGCTCCAAGGAGGCTTGTGCGCGTCTTCTATTTTCTTCTCTCACTTCATCAGAGGTTAGCAACTTATACCGAATTTTGGCAATATTGAGGCTATTTTTTCCATCCATCACGCCTCGCTTATTCGCTACCTTTTCAAGGCGAATTTCTTCTTCCAGTTGGACGAGGCGCTGCTTGGCTTCAGCGAGAGATTCCTGCTCTTGTCGAATCCTGATTGCCGACTGCTCTTTCTGAAGTTGTAAGTCGATTTCCGCCTGTTGCAAACGCGCTTGCGCGGATCTCAAATCAGCTTCAGCCTGCTCCAAACTAATTTGAACGTAAGTCGTTTCAATGACGGCGATGATTTCATCCTTCTCAACGTAATCGCCTGCATCAACCCTGAGTTCCAATATTTTTCCACTCGCTTTGGAACTGACTTTAACAATATTCAACGGTTTGATAGTGCCTGTGGCGTCAATTGTTACGGCAATATCCCCGCGTTCAACTGTGGCAGTTTTTATTTCCGGCGCGTCCGTACTGTCTCTACCATTCGTGTCCGTAAATACAATGAATCCCACGGCAACGGCGGCTCCGATCAATAGTACTGCGCCAACAATTGCGATAATTTTCCATTTTCCTCTCATGGAGACTCCCTCCTGACCTTAAATAATATGCTTTCCCGTGTCACTTTTATTTCCCAAAAGTGTTTGATTGTTTAAGTTAGTCATATCCATCAGAGAAAAGTTCGGATTTCTACTGCATTTGACTTCTACAAACTTGGCATATCGACGGCACTGTCTCGCCGTTCATGCATATTTTTTTCCATCGCTTCAGGGTACCGATCCGGCAGATGTGAAACCTCATTGAGCTTTTGAAGTGCTTCGCCTTCAAGTCTCCATCCAGATGCACCGATATTATCGCGCAAATGCCCGACATGCCTTGCGCCGACAATTACAGAAGTCATCACTCGCTGCTCAAGGACCCAACGGAGTGCGACCTGTGCGGGGCTGTGTCCAAGTTCATCAGAAACTTCAAAAAGTGCCTGCAACGTTTCATCGGCGTTGTCCGCGAAATAGCGTTCCGGGTACGCCCACCCTTCAGCGGATCGTGTTCCACCTTGCGTTCGCTCGCCCGGTTTGTATTTACCGGAAAGGAACCCACCGGCTAACGGACTCCATACGACGACCCCGAGTCCTTTGCGTTCACAGAGCGGTACGATCTCCTGCTCTATATCTCGGACGACGAGACTATATTGGGGTTGATAGCATGCAAAGCGGACCCAATTGTTTGTATCGCTGAGCCATAATGCTTCGGATAACCGCCACGCTTGGTAGTTGCTACACGCCGTATAACGCACCTTCCCTTGCTGAACGAGATCGTCTAAGGCGCGGAGCATCTCTTCTAACGGCGTTTGTGTGTCAACGTGGTGTATATAATAGATGTCCACATAGTCCATCTGAAGACGTTTGAGGCTATCGTCAATCGCTTGCATGATATGTGCGCGAGACATCCCGGAATCGTTGGGACCGGTGCCCATCGGGTTGAAAAACTTCGTTGCAATGACTGCATCGCGACGTCTGCCCTTGAGTGCCTTGCCGAGAAGTACTTCGGATTCGCCCTCGGCATAAGAGTTCGCCGTATCAAAAAAGTTGACACCGGCATCCAGTGCGAGATCGACCATGCGATTTGACTCCGCTTCGTCAGCACCGTGTCCGAAAGTCATCGTCCCTAAACAGATTTCGGATACCTTAATGCCGCTTTTTCCCAGTCTTCTATATTCCACACCTTCTCCTCCATATATGGTAAACTTTAGAATTAATTGGACACTCTGCACCGGCGAGGTTAGAAACCTTGAAGAAACACCCAAGCAAAAACCCTACCGGGAAGGGAGAATGTCTGCCTATTTTTCTCTACCATAGTTAGACAGCATCTTCTTGAAGAATTAGATACCTTTGACTGGCATCGTCCGTCCTTGATTCATGTTTCCAATCAACGAATCCCAAACCCTCGTAGAGTCGGGCGGCAGCTCCATTTTTCTTAGCATGGCTCGTTGCAATCCGCTCGACCTCCGGATGTAATTTCAATCTGCGTATCACTTCAACCATAGCGGCTCTGCCATATCCTCGCCTCTGAAACTTTTCGTCTATCATCAGACGTAAGACGAAGCCGACTGCGTCAATAAGCTCATCCATTACGAATCCTACCATGGATGGCTTCGCTCGGTAATGGGCCTCTGCGTCATCGATGCCGAAAAGATGATACGTTGGACTGACAGACGCTCGGGCAAGGGAGTATATATTGGAGTCAATGAATTCCTTTTGATGATTCGCTACCTTTAGAGAAATACACTCGTCAAGATTCTCCGGCGTAATGGGTCTGAGGGATACTTTCGCCATTTAGCCTCCTCATAACGACTTTAGCTTCTACAGAACAGGAACGGTTTCACCTTCTGAACGGAGTCCCGCCTCGTAAACCTTCATCACTTCCAGAGCAAACTCAAGCGACCCCTGCTCTGCGGGTTTGCCCTCCAGAATGCAGTCACAGAAATATCGCATCTCTTGGTAGAACCCCTGTATGAAAAGCCCTTTGTTTTCGAGGGTGCCAAGACTGTTTTGTGGCTCCCAGACGATAGCACCGCTGTCAAAGCCTTCAGGGACATAACTGGTGCTGCCGCTATAATTGAAGGACATGCCGCGCTGGAGTAAAACCCGCGTGCTGTTCCGAATTTCGGCGTGGCATCCATCACCAAAAAACTGATAAAGTTCAGAAGGTTGTCCGTGCCTCGCGCCATCAGCGAGATGGAAGTTTCCGAGTGCTCCGCTTTCGTATTCCATGATACACGCACCACCGCCGCGTTGTCCTCGACGGACAGTCACCGCTGAAACCTTCCCGCCGACTGCGACGAACAGAGACAACGGATGGCACCCGTTTTGGAGCCAATTCGTATGCTCCCTCTCACGTAACACACGCTTCCCATCTTCCGCAATTGTCATCGGATAGGCTCCGAGAATGCTTCGCAAGGGACCGTACTCGTCAGTCGCGAAGATTTCAATAATCTTCTGTGTAGCGGGCATGAACGCCTTTTTAAAGCCGACAACGACGACACGATCTCCCCGGTGACGGATCATCTCTGAGACTTCGGCAGCAAACATTCCGGGTGGCTTTTCCATCCAGACATGCATCCCTGCGTCTAACGCTTCGCAGGTCAATTCGGGATGAAGACGTGGCGGTGCGCAGAGAAAGATTGCGTCCAGTTCTTCGTTACGAAACATCTCTGCCATACTCGGATAGCACGCCTGCACACCGTATTGTTCGGCAGTGACGCGGGCGCGGTCCATATCAAGGTCGCACAACGCTTTGAGCCGTATCGGGAGAAATGTCAACGTCGGTAGGATATTGCGATAGCCGTGTGAACCGACACCCACAACAGCGACATTTAGCCTTTTTTCAAATTCTCTCTGATAACTCATTTTTTTAACTTACCTTGCGGATTTTTAATTTACCTTGCGGTTCGGTTAGGTAGAATGAATGAACAACGATCCGCTCCGTATATCCGCCTGCGCCGATGTTGCAGGCTACACCCCCTATAAAACTGCACAATCTAACATATTATGCTACACATTCCCGAAAACCTGCGCGTCATGAAATGGAGCGCAACCCAAGAGACAATAAATTAAAAACCTTGTCGGTAAAGCATAGAGGTTACGGAAGCACGTCGTCAAGGAACGCATCCATGTCGTCTTTCATCTTGCGCAATTCCGCTTGGTCTATGTACATCATGTGCCCCGCCTGATAGTAAGCCATCGTGATGTTATCCTGCAAAGATTCATCAAGCCCCAAGTGGCTGAAGGTGTACTCCGATGCGAGAAACGGTGTCGCTAAATCGTAATAGCCGTTCGCAACATAAACTTTCAAGGCAGGGTTCATAGTCATCGCCGCGCGGAGTGTATCGGCAACGTTGACGTATTCGTTCTGATGATCGCTATAGTCCCACGGATGAACACGTCGACTCAAGATTTCATACGGTAGGTCGGACGCAAATTCCAGTTCATCTCGGACATAGGCGTTAAGAGCGGCGGTATACGCGCCTTGCACGACTGCGGAACTCGGATCGTATTCATAGATTTCACCCGCTGAATCGCGATCGATTCCCTTGTATCGGCTATCAAAACGCCCAACAGTGCGACCTTCATCCCGGAGTAACTCCTTGCAAAAGCGCATGATGTTAATCCGTATGTCCGTTCGCTCAATATATTCCGGTGTAAGCCCAGTATACTTCGCGAGGTGCTGAACGATATTGGCACGTTGATCTGGAGGCACAGCACTGCCCTGCATCAAAGCGACGGTGTAATCGCCCGTTGCGAAGGCTTTCACCTCGTCCATGAAGGTTTCAAATTCGGTATCAATTTCGCTTAACTTGTTATGATAACGCGCGGTCGCGGCGTAGGTGGGTAGATAGAGGATATAGGGGAGATCGTTGCCCGGGGCAAACCGAATGGTCTGGAAGTTAAGCACGACCGAAACGAGCATGATGGCGTTGAGATAGGCACCGTGTCGTCCCTGAAGATACCCCGCGAGTCCGCCAGCCCGCGTTGTTCCATAACTTTCGCCGATGAGGAGTTTCGGCGATCCCCAACGTTTGTAGCGTCCCAAATAGAGCAGAATAAAATCGCCGACCGATTCAATATCTCTCTTGAAGCCGTGGAACTGTTTCGCCTCTTCACCGGGAACGGCTCTGCTGAACCCAGTGCTGACGGGATCGATGAAAACGAGATCTGTTTTGTCTAAAATAGAACATCCGTTATTGGTGAGTTGATACGGGGGTTGAGGCAACTCGCCATCTTCATCGGGTTTGACACACCGCGGTCCCAAGACCCCCAGATGTAACCAGACCGATGAAGATCCGGGACCACCGTTAAAGGAGAACGTTATCGGACGCTTGGATGTATCCTCTACATCGTCACGCGTATAGGCAATAAAGAAAACGGAGGCTTTCGGTTTTTCGCCCTCTTTATCGATCTCCTCTTTCAGGACGAGCGTCCCTGCTGTGGCAGTGTAACGGATCTCCTCGCCGTTAATAGTGACGCTGTGATGCGTAACCGAGAGTTTATCTTCAGGTATATCGGAATTTTTCTCTGCGTCTTTCGTTTCTTCAGACTCTTTTTTTTCTTCTTGGCTCATATTGTGTTCCTTTCTGTTTTTATGATTGGTAAGATGTGGCATAGCGCCTTATTGAAGGCATTATAGCATATTTTACAGAAAGAAGTATGATAAAAATCATATGTTACTGGCTGTCAGTTATTAGAGAATTCGTGAGAATAGCCGTCAGCGGACAGAGGGCTGGAAGGAGGAAGGAATATTGTCTGAATCAGGATTTGCAGGATTAGAGGATTCACAGGATTATCAACCTTTTGATTGCCGGCATCTTCTATATGTTCTCTTTTTCATTCACTTCTCCTCAAAGTAGTGACCTGATTGAGTTTGAGGGCGGGTCTTCGGATTCCATGAAGAATGACCGAAGATGTCGGGTTTCGCTGATGCTCTACCCGACCTACTGACCATAAAGTCAAAGTTGAAGCAATAAATTGTCTCATACAACGCAAAGAGTTGACATAATCGGAGAATGTGCTAAACTCTAAACAAAGGAGATCCACTATGAAGAAACCGATCCGCTTAGGACTGATTGGCTGTGGCGGGATTGTGCAAATTACGCATGCCCGTGCCTATCGTGCCCTCACAGAGACCGTTCAGATAACCGCCCTCGCAGATGTTGTCCCTGAAAATTTGCAAAAAGTTGGCGATCTGTTCGATGTGCCCACGGAAAAACGATACACAGATTACCGGGAGATGTTGGAACACGCCGCACTTGATGTCGTGACGATTGCCACACCCCACTCACTTCATGCTGAACAGGTCATCGAAGCCGCAAGCGCAGGCGTGGCGGTCATCTCCGAAAAACCGATGGCAACAACGCTGGCAGAGGCGGACACAATTATGGAGGCAGTCCGTCGCAACGGTGTGCCTTACACGGTGGTGCATAACTATATTTTTACTGCGGGGATGCGAGCTGCGATGACGGAACTCGATGCCCTCGGTGAATCGCATTTCGGACGGAGCGTGGGAATGGGGCTGAAGCCTGCTGACTTCTCGGCGGATCACCCAACCCCGGCGTTCGCGTGGCGCGCCAGCAAAGCGAAAGGCGGTGGCTGTATCATCGACACGAGTTACCATGAAATCTACTCTGTCTGTACGCTGATGCGATCCCCAGTGCGTTATGTTGAGGCACGGGTGCAAACGCTACGACTCGACATTGACGTTGACGACATCGCCATGCTGTTGTGTGAACATGAAAATGGGGCTGTTACGACGGTTTCAGGGGCGTGGTGTGTGCCCGGCACGGATTCGGGTTGGTGTGAGATGCATGCTGAAAATGGGTCTCTACGGGTCAATCATCGTCACAATGTGGCGAACGCACTTCGTCGCTTCACGAGATCAGACGGATGGCAGGCGTTGGAACTCGCTGAATTTGACGAAGCAGAGCATCAGGATGCCAGTGGACATGCCCGATACTTCACGGAGACCTTCAACGCGCTTGCCGCGGACACGGCACTACCGGTGCCTGCAGAGAAGGCGTATCATAACCTCGCAATTATCGAAGCCGCGCGTAAAGCGACAACGGAACGTCGCGCTATTGAAATACAGTTGCCGTAGAAAGGAGTGAAGATGAAAATAGATCGGCTATTTTACATTTTGATCGTCCTGATGTTCGGACTCAGTTTAAACGTCCCGATGTACGGCTTCGCGCAGCAGAACACGGTCATCCTTGGCGCTAAATCGGACGCTGAATTTGACGCCGAAGAGGATATAAATACAACATTGTGGCTTGCTACCGGGGGAATCTTAGGAGTGGTGGGAAATCTTCCACTCGGTCTTGTTGCTATGGGTGGTGCTTATCTCTACCAGCCTATCCCGCCTGTTGAGCGACTTCTCGGTAAACCAGCGGACTATGTTAGTATCTATACGGATGCCTACAAAGCGCGAGCGCGAAGGCTACAATTGGAGGCTGCTGGGAAAGGGGCACTCGGTGGATCGGCGGCGTTCTGTTTATTAGGGATGGTGCTTAATATAAAGCCGTGGGCAGACTGGGTTTTCTGGTAGCACAGCGGGGCAGGCACAAGACCTGCCCCTACGGGTGTTGCAGGTATTATCCACGTAAGAGGTGTCGCAAGGCATTTGCGATAATATCCTCTTCCCCGGCATTGAGGGTGTAGGCATTAATCGCAATGGTTTCTTTCCCGTGCGTGTTCACCTTGATACGCGGGGTCCCAGCATCCAATTCGTTTGCAACCTGCGCGGCATCTTTGCCACTAATGGCAGTATCAAACGTAACATGCAGATTCGACAGTGTATGGCTTTTCTCTTGGTAGTGGACTTCGCACGAGACACCCTCGAGATTCTCAAGCCCTTGTGCGAGGACAGCATATCTTCCATCCTGTTCCTTCGAGCGAACCTCGTGGTTCGTTGACAACCAGATATCGATAGCAGTCACCAGTCCGATAATCTCCTGCCGGTCTACTTTCATGCCACGTCCAACGGGTTTTGGTCCAATAAACCCGTGTGCCCGTACTATTTCAATGAGATCCTTTCTGCCACAAATGAACCCTGTAGAGTGGGGTGCATTGAAATACTTACCGCCGAAGCAAACGAGATCCGCAGATTGGGCATTTCGCCGGAAATAATCGAGCGGATAGATTTGAGCAGCGGCATCGGCGATGAGAGGTAAACCGTGCGCATGCGCAATTTCAACGGCTGTCTCTAAGGGGACAGCATCGCCTTGGTCGGGTTGGATGAGATATGCGACTGCGGCTGTGTTCTCGCCGATAGCCTCTTTCAACGCTACTTCACTGCAGCCGTTTTCGTCCCCTACAGATATGAGTTTACTCCCCGGGACTGTAAACGCACGATCATAGCCGTAGTGCTGCTTCCTTTGGAAAACGATTTCGTCTTTGAGTCCGGTGGTATCTGGAAGTTGTGCGCACTTGTCAGGGTCGTTCCCTGTCATAACCGCGGCTGATGCCAAGACGAGTGCGGCATAACACCCAGCAGTGACATACGCGTCTTCAACCCCCAACTGTTCAGCGATGAATTGTCCCGATTTTTCGAGCAATTCCTCCATTTCGACGTAACTTTCATCCGCTTGACGCATTGCGTCTCGGACGGTTGCGGACGGTGTGGATCCGCCTCGGACGGTCTGGTTACCGGTCGCATTAATGACGGGTCTTGCGCCGAGTTTTTTGTAGATGTTTCCCCAACCTGTATTCGCCATGAGTAGCCTCCTTGCGTAAGGTTTCTCCATAACTCGAATGAGAAAGCGTTAACGGTTTCGGATATAAATCTAAACTTACTCTAATAGGAAACGCCAGATTTGTCAATGAAGTTTCTTTTCTGTCCAGACTTAGAGGATCGTTAATTCATCTTCTTCGCCACTTTCCTCCAGAACCGTTGCCAATTCCGTCGCGACCGCGCCAAACGCTTCGGATTGGGGGGACTCTGGATGCCCAGCGACAATCGGCACGCCGATGTCACCAGCAGTGCAGACTTCAGCATCAAGCGGAATCTGTCCCAAGAACGCAACACCGAACCGTTCGCTTGTGTTTCTACCGCCATCGGCTCTAAAGATTTCTGTCTTCTCGTTGCAGTGCGGACAGAGGAAGTAACTCATGTTTTCAATGATGCCGAGGATAGGGACACCGAGACGTTCAAACATGGCAACACCGCGTCGGACGTCGGCAAGTGCGACATCTTGTGGGGTCGTAACAATGAGCGCACCGGTGAGCGGAAGTGCCTGTGTTAAAGAGAGCGCGACATCGCCGGTACCGGGTGGGAGATCGATGATGAGATAGTCGAGTTCACCCCAGTCTACGTCACCGAGAAGTTGGCGGATGGCACCGTGTAACATCGGTCCCCGCCAGATCATCGCCTGCTCTTCTGGCACCATAAACCCAATCGACATGAGTTTAATATCGTGGCGAACGAGCGGAATAATCTTACGTTCCGGACTGGTCTTCGGTTGTTCTTGAATACCCATCATCGTTGGGATACTGGGACCGTAGGCATCTGCATCCAGCAAGCCGACCGCTGCCCCTGTATTCGCCAAGGAGATCGCGAGATTGGTAGCGACAGTGGATTTTCCTACGCCGCCCTTTCCGCTGGCAACTGCGATTTTATATTTGATATTCGGCAATGTTATATTCTGTTGCTGTTGCTGCTGCGGTGGTGTCGGTTGTCGGGGTTGCCGTCCGGCAATCTGTGAACCCGTGATTACCTTTAGGTCGGGGTGTGCTTTCGTCGCTGCGCCTGAGGGTGGGTCGGGCTGTTTTTTCTCGCCTTTTTTTAGAAATCTCATTTTGCGCTCCTATCGTTTTTATTCGGTATTCAGAAGATGTTGGATCAATGTCAATAATAGCATACGGCATAACGGGATGTCAACACTGCTTTGTGTGACGGCATACCAGAAAATAGTTTAACATTTTTTCTGGTAATTTTGTATAATTACGTATACAAAAAAAAGCGCGTCTCCGATTAAATTCCAGAATCTAATTCCTAAATGAAGGATTACCAAATTAATTATTAGGAGACTTTGCGCATCGCCCTATTGCAAAGGAGTTTTTCTATGAACATTCTGATGTTACGCCATTCCGCTGGCTTTGAGCACACTTACTTACCGAATGCGGAGGTCACACTGAAGGAGATTGGTGCGGCGAACGGTTGGAACGTTACCACAACGCACCGATGCGATCGAATCACCGCTGAAAACCTTGAAAACCAAGATATCCTTGCATTCGCAACGACCGGCAACCTCCCGTTTGATGACGCTCAAAAAGAGGCACTGTTGAGTTTTGTACGGAACGGCAAAGCATTCTTTGGCATTCACAACGCGACAGATACCTGCTATGATTGGCCCGAATACGGTGAGATGCTCGGCGGTTATTTCGCTGGACACCCGTGGCACGAAGAAGTGAACGTGATTGTGGAAGACGGGAACCATCCAGCAACGCGTATGTTGGGCAGCAGTTTCAAGGTCGTCGATGAAATCTACACGTTCAAAGATTGGGATCGTTCCAAAACCCGGGTCCTGATGCGTTTGGACAACGATTCCATCGATCTCTCTCGCGGCAACCGTGAGGACCACGATTATGCCCTCGGCTGGTGCCATACTTACGGAAAAGGGCGCGTGATGTATACAGCACTGGGACACCCGGATGCCCTTTGGGGCGAAAAATGGTTCCACGAACACATCATAGGCTGTCTCAAATGGGCAGGTGGATTGGCAGATTAGTTGCTATCCAATCTACATTGGCTGTCGGTTGTTAGTAATGTGTGGGCAGGCACAAGACCTGCCCCTACAATGGTTTTTTTGGGATAAAATTACCGAAATGTTTATTGAAACTTCATGGAAGCGCGCCCCTTCATTTGCGGTTAACTGGATATAACGCCTGTGGCTCGTAGAAGCGTTTCCTGTACCAACAGTTCATGTGATACTGGACGATCCGGCGGTTGTGTTCCCGCGATGGTCGCCAAAAATGCGTCAAGTTCGAGTTCATAGGTGCGTTGACGGCTCTCGCCATCTATCTCAACAATCTGCTCACCTTGTGAATATCCGTCCTTCGCTTCCTCTAAGCAGAGTCGAATCTTCAACCCTGGCTCAAAGGGTTCAATGATGATAGCACTCCCCTTGGTCCCGTAGACTTCAAATCGACGCGCAACGGGTCTCGGTTCCAAAGCAGAAATCGAGATAAATGCTACCGCTTTCTCAAATTCATAGACAGTTAGCGTATTATCTTTGAAAGGCTCGACGGAATCGCCATCGTTTCGGAGGAAAGCGGTTACTTTCTCTGGTCGTCCGAGAAGCCAGAGTACTTGGTCGAGCACATGTCCACCCAAATCAAAAAAGATACCACCGATGTGTTGGCTGATGCGCGTACGTGCTTCGTGAGAAATATTGGTCGACATGTGTGCGCGAACGGAAAAAACATCACCGAAGAATCCAGATTTCACCCACTCAGCGACCTGTCTAAAGGACGAGTGATACCGCAACATATAGCCCATCTGTACATGTAAGGATTTCTCCTGGGCGGTATTGATGACGCGCTGCCACTGCTCCCAGTTTTCGCCAGCGGGTTTGTCGTACCAGACGTGTTTACCAGCGTTTACAATCTGCTCCGTCTGATCCAAACTCTCGGCGTTGTTCCCTTCAGAAGCAATTGCTACGATGGTCTCATCGTTTAACATTTCTGCGGCATCCGCAAACCAGTGCACATCAGCAAATGCCCCTTCACCATTTTGAAGTTTCTCGCGTTGTTGTGCATCGGGTTCAAATACACCTGCGACTTCAACGTCAGGATTCACGAGCATTGCCTGCAACTTCCCGCGTGCGTGTCCGTGTTTGGTTCCGTACTGTGCCATCCGTATTTTCGCCATAGTTCATCTCCAAAATCTGGAATTTGTAACATAGTGCTATCTGGCTATTATACGAATGCAAGACCGAATGTCAAGGAATATTTATGGAGTGGCATTCAGCGGTCAGCAATCAGCAGGATAACCTATGAGCAAGAAATCGCGAGCATGAAGAAACACCCAAGCAAAAACACTCGCTCCTACAGGCAGTATCGGACATGGGTTGATTTTTCTTTCTCAATATGTTTCAATATCGTTTGTTAGATGTAGCGTTTTCTATTACCATACCATTATTTTATTTCAAATTTTTACATTTTATTTTTCAGAGGAACTATGAATTATACTATACGGTTTTGTGCTTTGGCGATCTTGGCGATGCTGTCTATACCTCTCACAGTCGCTGCCGATGAGGAAGCCGAAGAAATTGTTAAGATGGAAGAGGTCGTGGTTACCGCCCGTAAGCGAGAGCAACGGTCTGTTGAGGTACCGCTTTCTGTTTCCAGCATTCAGGGTGAGAAGTTCAACGCTCTACGTTCGTCGGGCATGGATGTCCGTTTTTTGTCGAATCGCACACCGAGTTTACAGATGGAGTCGTCATTTGGACGTATCTTTCCGCGCTTTTATATCCGAGGTCTTGGCAATACGGACTTCGATCTCAATGCCTCGCAACCCGTTTCAGTCCTCTATGACGGAGTTGTGCTGGAGAATGCCTTGTTGAAAGGATTTCCCGCCTTTGATTTAGATCGGGTTGAGGTGCTGCGGGGGCCACAGGGTACGCTGTTCGGACGCAATACGCCTGCGGGGATCGTAAAGTTTGAATCGGAGCGTCCGACACAGACATTGGAAGGATACGGGCGGTTAAGTTATGGACGGTTCAATAGCAGTAATTTTGAGGGAGCCGTGTCGGGTCCGCTCGTTCCGTCTGTGCTTTCGGCTCGGGTGTCACTCCTTGCGCAGTGGCGGGACGATTGGGTAAACAACGAACACACGGACGCAGAAGGTGCCTTAGGCGGACATCGTGATTTGGCTGGCCGTTTACAATTGTTGTGGACACCTATGCCGGAACTGGAAGCATGGCTCAAGTTCCACGCCCGCGATCTCGACGGCACTGCGCGCCTGTTCCGCGCCAATATTTTGACACAGGGCGCGGAAGGTTTGGTATCGGATTTTGCCCGCGACCGCATCGCTCACGATGGACGCAATGAACAGACTTTGAGCACACGTGGGCTGGCAGCTGAAGTCCGCTATGATATTGGGGATTTTCAACTGGTTTCGCTAACGGGTGCGGAACAACTTACCAATTTCTCACGCGGAGACATCGACGGTGGGTACGGTGCTGTGTTCAGTCCACCGAGCGGTCCCGGTGAGATTCCCTTTCCTTCTGAGACCGCATCTGGTATTCCGGCACTTCGCCAGTTTAGCCAAGAAATCCGTTTGATGAGTCCAGGCGCGCGTCGTCTCACCTATCAGTTCGGGTTGTACTATTTCTATGAGTTCGTAGAGATGGAGGATTTCAACTATAACACGCTGGCGGGCGGCACTTTGGACGGCATAGTACGCCAAGAACAAGAAGCTACAGCACGGGCGGCATTTGCGGCATTGACGTTCCAGTGCCTTGACGATCTGGAATTAGGTGCCGGTATCCGACTGTCTGACGATGTGAAGAACTACACGGCATGGCGCGAAACAGCACCCGCTGTTACAGGGGCGGGCCCCTTTGGTCCGATCCACGAGAATCCTCAAGATACGGTGTGGAGTGGGGATCTGAGTCTGCGCTATCAGATGGCACCCGGTATACAGACGTATTTGCGTGCGGCGCGCGGGTTTCGTGCACCGAGCATTCAAGGACGCTTGCTGTTCGGTGATGTGGTCACGGTGGCGGACACGGAAACCATCCTTTCTCTTGAAGGCGGCACGAAGTTACGCTTATGGGGACAACGGTTGCACCTGAACATGGCGGCGTTCCACTACTTCATGCAAGATCAGCAACTTACTGCGGTCGGTGGCGCGGCGAATTTCAATCGGTTGGTGAATGCTGACAGCACCATTGGACGGGGTATTGAAGCAGAATTGACTTTCTTACCAATCACAACGTTGGAAGTTTCAGCGGGGCTCAGTTACAACCAAACGCGCATTGACGACCCGAATTTGGCGATACAGGGGTGTGGTGCTCCGTGTACAGTGCTTGACCCGCGCGCTTCCGCTGAAGGGACATTCTCTATCAATGGTAACAGTTTGCCGCAGGCTCCGGGTTGGATCGCTGATGTATCCCTGCGCTACATGCTCCCACTTCCCGGAGGTGCCCGTCTGGTCGCATCCACGGACTGGGCATATCGCAGTCGAGTGCGATTCTTTCTCTATGAATCGGTGGAATTCGCCGATGACTTGCTGTTGGAGGGCGGTGTTCGACTGGCTTACCTATTCCCAAATGCCGACATAGAGGTGGCACTTATCGGACGGAATATTCTTAACGACACATCTCCCACCGGCGGTATTGACTTCAACAATCTGACCGGCTATGTCAATGAACCGCGATTTTGGAGCATGGAATTGGTGCGACGTTTTTGAGGCAAAATTTGACAAAAACGCATAACTCCTTTAGAATAGGGAAGTCCGAAACACCAAAAACTTAGCTCGGAATGAAATGGAGAGCGGTTTCGAGAATGGAACATTAAAGTTCAAATCCACGTCATTTACCCGCAAGGAATAATTAAAAAATGAAAATTGCAATATGTAACGAAATGTTTGAAAATTGGAAAATCGAAGATGTTTTTACCTATACCGCTGAACTCGGTTACGAGGCAGTCGAGATCGCACCGTTTACTTTAGCAGATTCGGTTTTAGACATCAGCGAAACCGAACGGACACGTATCCGCAAGGCGGCAGAAAGTGCGAAGATAGAGATTGCTGGGCTCCATTGGCTACTCGTCTCACCCCCCGGACTCTATATTAACCACCCGGATGCAGAGATTCGGAAAGAAACGCGGGACTATTTTCTCGCGCTGATTAACTTATGCGCAGACTTAGACGGCAAAGTGATGGTGATCGGTTCGCCACAGCAACGAAATGTGATGGATCCGCTCTCGTTTGAAGAGGCTTGGGAATACGCGCGGGCGACGTTCTCAGAAGGGGCTGAACTGGCAGGCGAAAGAGACGTGATGTTGTGCATGGAACCTCTGTCAAGCGATCAGACGAACTTCATCACGAACCCCGACACAGCAGCCGAAATGGTGAACGCCGTCAATCATCCGAATTTCCAGATGATTTTGGACGTGTGTAGCACTGCGAAAGAGGGGTTGGATATGCCGACACAAATCCGTAATCATGCCTCTCACGTCGCACATTTCCATTCCAACGACGATAACGGTTATCTGCCGGGTTCTGGCACTGTAGATTACCCACCGATCATTGAAGCCTTAAAAGAAATTAATTACAGTGGCTACGTTTCAACGGAGGTTTTCGACTTCGAACCGGATCCGCAAACGATTGCGAAACAGAGTATCGAATTTGTGAAGTCGCTGCTATAGGAGAGAACGATGAATGGGACTATCCATGAATGCTACGAGGCGTATACCACGCTCAGAAACGAAATGGGACGTTGGTTGAAACAGAGCATGTTGCTCGATCCGCCAGGTCCAAACGATGGCGGCGAAGATGAAGCGAACTACGCGCTTGCGTGGTTCCCACACTATTTAATTACGGGGGATGCGACCGTCCTACAGCACTTTGATACATTAAAGGCGGCACTGCTCGGTTGGGTGAAACGGGACTGCCTGCATGGATACGAACCAAAGGCGGAAGCGCATCACGGACCGGAACCGTTTCTCCTTTTCTTGCCTCGTTATATCGGTCTGATGCCGAAAGATACAGAAGCGGTCACACTTCTGACGGATGCGGCGGAACATATCGGGAATTGGGTGCCAGAGATTCCGCCTTGGTATGACTATGACCGCGATACATTTATCGGGTACAACATCGGTAGCCGAGATGTGACGAACGATAAAAATAACGCGTATGAAATGGCGGAACATTTTCGATTTATCCATATTGCTATTGCAGCGTATCGTGTGACAGGCGAGGAACGTTATCTGACGTGGGCGTTACGGTATGGAAGTAAACGCGCCGAACAACTCATTGCCGCACCGGATCCGATGCCGTTGATTTGGACACTTGATGGAGAAGGGCTTGACGAAGCCGCCGTCAACGAGAAGAATCTACAGCGACTCGTGGCAAGTACGCACCACATTCCAGGTGACCCGTTAGCTGGCATTGAGGTATTGTTGGCTTCTGGTGCTATCTATGCATTGGGGGATCTCTATCTACTCTCCGGAGAAGAGATTTTCAAAACAGCAGCAAAGCGGATTGTAGAACCGTTAGTGACATCGTTGAGCGATCCGTTTAACGACCCCGCGGCGGCGGCACTCAGCTACTACCGTTGGACTTTTGAGGATACAGGATTTGACGATGAGATCCGGGCAGGATTAGCAGAACTTCCCGATGAATCCCCTGAACTGCTGGCGTTGATTTTCCCGCAAGAGACACGCCGTCGGGAACCCGGTGTGGGGAAACGATCAGATATGGCATACTGGGGTGAATGGTCAGACGATGGATCCGTGAAACCGATTCAGGAACCGTCAACTGCCACCTTCACGCTTGCCTATCAAGTAACAGGGGAGATCGGTTACGCACTGCGAGCGTTGCGAAGTGCGGCGACGCGTTTACATATTGCGAGACGTGTATTGCGCGGTGGCAGGGAACACGCAGATATGGGAGGCGCGGTGTGCTCGGTTGCAGCAGGACATGGACGGAATTGGGGACAAGGTGCGGTCACAGCGTGCTACGGTCCTCTGCTTCTCGGCACGCGCGAAGTCCAAAGTGAAGTCACACAGCTACTGGAGGTTCAACACGGGGATAGCCACAGCCATCCAGAGACGCTTCTCTCTTTAGTGCGACCTATTCTCGGGACAGAAAAGAGCGCAGAGGTTGTCTTCTACAACGGCGGCGACACATCGCTTACGCTCTCATGGCGATTGCAAACCGGCGAAGGGGCTGCATGGCAGACAACAACACTTAGGGCAGACGAAATGAAACAGGGTTTGATCTAATCCGTTGAAGTTCTGCGTATTATTTCTGCTTGAGCGTCGCCCATTTCGTTGTTAGCAACGAGCTTTGAGGGTGAACAGGCAAGACCTGCGGATCAAACCAATCTGCGCCGAAATTGATTGCGCCATGTGTGAGCTGCTTAGATCTACGGCTCCCGAGATTGTATTTGAAGAGTTGCTGTTTCTTTCCATAAACGAGTTCGTCCCCAAGCGCGGACCACGCGGGACGGCTCGCGTTGGAAACAAGACGCTTTAAGCCTCTTCCATTCCTATCCATCACATAAATGCCTTTTTTAGACCAGTAGAACGCTATACGCGTACCGTCAGGTGACCAATCAGGCTTGAAAAATTTTCCGATTTCCGCCTTTGGCATCAGCCGTCTTTCCTCGCGCGTCTCGAGGTTAACCACCTTCAAGCTATAAGCCCATGGACCCTCTGTCAATATAAAAGCTATTTCTGAACTGTCGGGTGACCAAGCGGGCCAGCCTCCGAGAAAATTTGTTGAAGTGATGCGCTCCTCGTGTCCACCCTCTATTGTACCGACATAAATGCTCCAGTTGGAGGCGTTCGTATAAGCCAGTTTTTTTCCATCCGGAGACCAAGTAGGGTATTCCCTATATGCCAAACGCCGAAATACTTTCCGCACATTCTTTCCATCTGCATCCATTATGTAGATATCACGAGTGCCACCCCGGTTTGAATTAAAAGCGATGTACTCACCTGTTGGAGACCAGACAGGCGCGAGATCCCTTGAAGGGTGTCGAGTTAGGTTTACCGGTTTACTTCCATCGGGATTCATTATATAGATTTCAGAATTGCCATCACGAGTGGAGGCAAAAACAATCTTTGCTGTTGATGGTGCTCTGGCAAAAACGGAACAAACCTGTGTTTCGCCCAATATTAATGTCAAGGCACAAAAAAGAAAACAGAATCGGTATTGCATCGTAATTCTCCTGACAATTGTCGAATTCACTTTATATTTTTTAATTCCCAAAATTTTGCACAATAAGCGTCAAATCAAGAATATTAACGGTACCATCGGCATTTACATCAGCCTTCGGATCCGTCTGTCCGAAGTGAGAAGCGACAAAGACGAGATCTAAGATATTCACAGTTCCATCGGCATTTACGTCATAAGGTCTCTCGGTCGCGAGTAGGTTTGAACTTATCAATTCAAAGACAATATCCTGATCGTTTTCAAATTTAACAGGTCCGTGACCTGGTGCGAGCCACTGGTAGGCGGTTGAACGACTTGTCCCTAATGCGGCAGCGGTTTTCGTGCGTACCCGAATCTTTAAACAGTTTTCAAATGTTCCCGCCGGTGTGACAACATCCTCAACAGCGACAACTTCGTTCACACTGGAGGCTGTCACGGCACCGACTATAGGTGCTTCTGTTTCCCCTTGCGTTTCCCATATTTCACCGAGTTGAAGTATCGGTGGGAAAAATACGGCAGGTGGCGAAAATTCCATACGTACCACCCCGAAAACATCCCCAAGGTCAGTGACAATGCTACGGAGTTTCATACCTTCCTCGTCAACCTGTAGAAGAAAAGTACTTGTTCTGACAGTGCTTGTGCCTAATACTTCTGTTATGATTTCAAGGACACGGATCTGTTCGCCGTTGACAGGTTCATCGGTCGCCTCGACGGTGTAAGTGGTGCGCTCAGCACCGTCTGTGCTCTCCAAAACCCAGGTATTCCCGATATCCGCAGGATAATAATTTTGAGCATTCGTTATATTGGCGAAAGCACAGAGCAGGACCATAAACAGGACGGTATTTCTAATCATTTGATTCCCCTTTTTCAAAGTTGGTGCAGTTACAATTATACCACTGAAATAGCAAGGCACGCAAAAAAAAACGCCTTGATAAAAACACCAAGGCGTTTGCGTGAAGCGTGTTTGCTGTGTCCCTACTTATAGTTTGTCTCATATGACCCCATGAGTTATACTGATAGTTATGCTAACTATGAGTTATGCTAACAGGTAGATGTATTTGCATCACCCAGACGGATTTCACGGAGGTCCTTATGACACGCAAAAAGGATGCGGTCTATGGTATCAAACGTCTCGAATCGAAGAATGCGAGATCGGCGATTATTCAGAAGATTTCAGCAGACTTTAATTTGATGCCGATCATGGCCGAAGCCTACTATAAACAGATTGCTGGCTATTTTCAGGAACACGCCGACATTCAACTCTCCTCAGGACAGATCTGCTACGAGGCGGTTGCTGCTGAGGAACCCGCCGGGAAACATATCGCGCTTGCGAAGAAAGTTTCCTGTCGTCTGACGCTCAATGATGTCGCAGAGGACTTCGAAGTCTTAGCGGATTATGGTCTACCGGGTCTCAGACGCCATCGGATCCTGCGATTGACCAAAGAGGCTTATGACCAAGACGCTTTGCTGAGTTATGAAGATTTAGCGATCTTACTCACGACGAGTCCTGCCTCGGTGAAACGTGACATTCGATTCTTGAAACACGACGGCTATTTCGTGATGACGCGCGGGACGAAACACGACATGGGACCCGGACTGTCTCATAAGACGCAGATTTTGGAGTTGTATTTCAAGGACTACACCTTCACCGAGATAGAGCAGAAGACGAATCACTCCGAACGGGCCGTCTACCGTTATTTGAGAGACTTTACACAGGTCGCCACGCTCCATCATCAAGACTTTCCCAAAGCACAGATACGCCTGATCACCCACTTCTCCGACCGGCTGATTCGCGAGTATCTTTCGTTGTATGACGAATACGAACACACCGATCGTATGACGCAGCTGCTTCACCCACAACCCATGGATGAAAAAAAGGGGGATCTCTGATGAGCAAACCTTTGACGCGCACACAAATCAACGAGAAGAAGTTCAGACGCATCAACGATAAATCCCTACGACAGTTGTTGATCCACCGCTTTCTCAACGACTACGGGTATGATAAAGGCGAGGTCACTGCCACTGCCATTGTTGAGGATATTCTTAAAACCGTTGAGGCGTATTTCGTCATTACCCTGCCTTTGGAGAAACTCGCCACCGGTGACGAAGTTCCTGAGGAGCGATACCTCCGGTATGGACAACTCGTCTGGATGGCAGTCCCGATTGATGAATACCCCGAAAGAGGTAAAGCTATCGTCAAGACCCGTATGAAACCCATCATTCTCACCTATGTTGCCTCAGAGGACGTCGAATCGTTTCGCGACGGGTTTACCTCTCGACAACTCCGGATCAAGCGCTTGGTCCGCTGGTGTCATCAAGCTTATGACCAGGGGGTCCCTATTGACTCAACTCGACTTGGCAGTTTTGCTCAATGTCTGTGATGCTGTCGTCCAGGACTATGTCAATGAATGGCAGAGAACCACCGGAGACATCTTACCCACTCGCGGCAATATTCATGATTTATCGGGGGCGATTACCCACAAGAGAGAGATCATCACCCTCTATCTTCAAGGATATCTTACTCCGACTATTGCTGCCAAGATGAAGCACTCCAAGGAGGCGGTTGATCGATACATTCGGGATTATGAGTCCGTCAAAGTCGTTCGCAGAGCTACCGCAGATATTGACGAAATCTCACAGATTACACGACTTTCTAAACGCGTTATTACTCAATATCTCGACCTCATTCCAGAGGATCAACTCCAAACCATGGATGCAAACTTAGCAAAAAAGGAACAGATCCATTGAAAATAAGGTTGACATCCGCTACCCGTATTGTTATACTTCAAGCAGATGTGCCTTCAAGCACATCATTTCCACTCATCAGTGATCGCTGGGAGGTCCAATGGACATCAGCCTTCCAGCACTCCTATGGTCATATGGTAGTGATAGGTAGAACCCTCGCGGGTTTTTCCCCCACTCCAAACCGTGCGTGCGACTTTCACCGCACACGGCTTTCCAGTTAAGTGTGGCGATATACGCTTTAGGTCAGAAACCACTTTTACTTTTTTCCCTATTCATCAGTCATTGACTTCTATAGGTCGTCTGTTTTCACAGATTTACGATCTATAGATAAAATGTTTTCAGGAATGTTTCAAAGCACTCAACCTGATTATGCTCGCGCTATAAAATAACGCTACCTAATCTCCTCAACCTTGCCAACTTCTATCAAATACAAGTCGGGGTAGGTTCTGTCTAACTTCCCGCATAGAGACTTTATTGACGGATTTAGGGTCGCTCTCTATCCCGATACATACTTATCGTATGCCTGTGCTACATCATCCCAATCTGATAAAGTCTAAGAGACACTTTATCAATTAGCATGACATAGTATAAATCATGCCTGTAGCACCACAACTGTTTCAAGACTGTTGTGTTCCTGTTTACGGGACTTACAAGCGTTCAACTTTCGCTTACCCTTGTCCGTCGTGTCGGACGTTCCGATTTTGGACGTTAGCGTTATTACTAATGCTAATTTTGTCTGTGTCCGCAGGAATGCGCCATTTCCTCTTGCTTTCTACGATAGCGTTTCCCCTATCGCAGTTAGAGTAAGACATACATTGTTGGGTTAATGCAGTGGGTTTGCACCACATTCTCTATGCACTTGTTAAACCGCACATACTATTTGAGGATCACCATCCGTCGGGTCGCAGCAAAATCTGATGTCTGTAGCGTATAGAAGTAGATACCACTCGCTACACGCTCACCTACCGCGTTCTTACCATCCCAGTACGCAGCACTCGACGGCGTCATATAGGAGCCTACCGGCTGCCAACCCAGATCCAACGAACGAACCAAACGACCCGATACATCGTATATCGAAATCTTCACTTCCGTCGCTTTACTCAACTGATACGGGATCCACGTTTCCGGATTGAACGGATTCGGGAAGTTCTGTGCCAAAAGCGTGTCTTGCGGCTGAATGTCGTCAACCTTCAGTTGCAGACTCAGGAACGCATTGCGAATATCATTCGTCGTCACGGTGCGTTGGAACGGACCTGAGACGACTCTTCCGCTTTCGTCGTAAAGGGAGACTTTGAGTCTATCTCCTGCCTCAACAACACTCTTACGATTCAGATCTGCCCAGACAGCAGAGGAACGTTTCGTCGTGCTTGCGATGTTCTCCGTGGCGATAGTGCCTGTGCGGAGGTTCTCAGCAACGAGGGTATAAGCGGTTCCAGTTTCCATGCCTTGAATGTCACTGGTAACAATGAACGCCCATGCGCTCTTATAGGTTGAGAGTGCGGGAGCAGCGGGTGCGGCATCACCACCGGCATCATCAGCGGGTGCCTCTTCTTCCTCAGCGGCTTCTCCTTCAGCAACTTCTTCCTCAGCAACCTCCTCAGTAGGTGCATCTTCCTCAGCAACCTCCTCTGGAGCAGGTTCCTCAACAGGTGCCGCTTCGGGTTCAGGTTGTTCAGGTTGATTATCCCATGCCCCTCCTGTAAACTTCACCATGCCACCAGCAGGTGTATTCACGATATAACCTTTGTCCCCCGTAATGCCAAAGCCATCACCTTCATCCGCTGCCGTGTAAGCGACAAAACGCTGCGTTGCCGAATCGAGTTGAATGATAGCCGTTGCGTCCAGCATTTCTGCCAACGATTTGGCTGTGTAGGGTTCGGCAGGCATCAGTGGAATAGAAATCATGTTCAAACCGGGTTCAAGCGTTATATCAAAAGCAGGTCCTTCCACGACAGGTTCCGGCATCGGTTCTTCTACGGCTGGTTCTTCAGGTGCTTCCTCAACAACTGGTACATCTTCTGCTGTGGACGCATCTTCGACTGTGGTCGCCTCTTCTGAAACAGGCGCGTCATCAGCCGGCACATCTTCTGCTGTGGGCGCGTCCTCGGCAGGGGGTGCATCAACAAGGTTGTAACTTTCCAATTCATATACAATATCTTGATCGCTCTGATATTTGACGGGGCCGACATCGGGTGCCAACCATTGGTAGGAGGTCGTACGGGAAACTATAAGTGCGGTGACACTTCTCGACCGAATCTCGAGCTTGACACAGTTTTCAAACGTCCCAGCTGGGGTTTCAACGTCCTCAGACGCAACGACTTCTATAACACTGGTTCTCTTTGCTGAGCCCGCTAGTTTCAGTTCTGTCTCCGTTACGATTTCCCATGTATGCCCAACTGGCAATAGTGCCGGAAAGAAAGTAACTGGTGGGTCGAGAGTTACCTCTGCGATGCCGAAAGCTCCTTCATCCGTGATGCTTTGATGTAGTAAAAGTGTCCCGTCACTGACAGACACAAAGTACTTATCAATATCGATCTCATCGGCACCGAGTGCCTGGGTAGTTATATTCAGGATAATAAGCTCCTCGCCGTCAACAGTTTCGGGTCCCTCAAGGGTATAGGTGCGTTGCTCTGCCCCGTCGGTACTCAAGAAAACCCACGTATTGCCGATTTCCGAAGGGTAATAATTTTGTGCCATCGCTGTGAGTGAGAAACTACAGACAAGGCTCAGCACTAAAAGGGGGGTCAGCCAAGATACAAATTGGGTAGTTTTCATAACTTAAATCTCCTTCTTTCAGAAAGATACAAATTTGAGCAATATTTAGAAAAGATAACATTGCCCCTGCCAAACTGCCACGCAGAGGCAAGCACAAATGGTTGATTTAAGCACGAGTTTACTGTATTAGAAGGCACATGCCATCCCTCTGGTGAGATGTCATCCTGTTCTGAAACGTATCGATACCCAAACCACAATCCAACCGCCATCACCGGAACTGCAATGATAACAACAACTAATGCTACTTTCCAATTTACCATACTGATTATTTCAGGCTCCATGCAATAATACACAAAGATTATCACATTCCTCAAAGGTTTTCAAGAAAAAATATCAGATGCGGACACTCATTACAGGTTTTTTATAGTAAAGCCACAATTAAGTTTACACTCTCTAATGTGGCGAGGTTAGCAAACCTCGCCAGCGAGTGGGGTTTTGCGTTTTCTAAAGTGTCCACATATTTTCAGGCTTTACTATAAAGGTCAATTGCTGAAATTTTGTGTGATATGCCCCAAATCCAGAATGTTAACAGCACCATCGCCAATGACATCTGCGAGCGACATGCAAAAAAAACGCCTTGATGAAAACACCAAGGCGTTTGCGTGAATCGTGTTTGCTGTGTCCCTACTTGAGGATCACCATCCGTCGGGTCGCAGCAAAATCTGATGTCTGTAGTGTATAAAAGTAGATACCACTCGCTACACGCTCACCTACCGCGTTCTTACCATCCCAGTATGCAGCACTCGACGGCGTCATATACGATCCTACCGGCTGCCAGCCCAAATCCAACGAACGAACCAAGTGACCCGATACATCATATATCGAAATCTTCACTTCCGTCGCTTTGCTTAACTGATATGGAATCCACGTTTCCGGATTGAACGGATTCGGGAAGTTCTGTGCCAAAAGCGTGTCTTGCGGCTGAATGTCTCCTACATTTAGTTGCAGACTCAGGAACGCATTGCGAATATCACTCGTCGTCACGGTGCGTTGGAACGGACCTGAGACGATTCTGTTGTTATTGTCGTAAAGAGCGACCTTGAGTCTATCTCCTGCCTCAACAACACTCTTACGATTCAGATCTGCCCAGACAGCAGAGGAACGTTTCGTCGTGCTTGTGATGTTCTCCGTGGCGATAGTGCCCGTGCGGAGGTTCTCAGCAACGAGGGTATAAGCGGTTCCAGTCTCCATGCCTTGAATGTCACTGGTAACAATGAACGCCCATGCGCTCTTATAGGTTGAGAGTGCGGGAGCAGCGGGTGCGGCATCACCAGCCTCGGCGGCATCGCCCTCTGCGGCGTCTCCACCAGCGTCAGCAGCATCTTCTTCTTCAGCAGCATCACCCTCTGCATCAGCAGCAGGAGCGTCCCCTTCAGCGGCGGGTTCTTCAGCAACTTCTTCAGTAGGCACCTCTTCTTCAGCAGCGGGTTCTTCAACAACCTCCGCCGGGGCTGGTTCCTCATCAGGTGCCTCTTCAGGCTCAGGCTGTTCGGGCTGGTTGTCCCACGCATCACCGGTGAACTTTACCTTAGCTCCAGACGGTGTATTTACGATATAACCTTTGTCCCCCGTAATGCCAAAGCCATCACCTTCATCGGCAACCGTGTACCCCATGAAACTCTGCGTTGCCGTATCAAGTCGAATAACAGCTGTCGCGTCCAGCATTTCTGCCAACGATTTGGCTGTGTAGGGTTCGGCAGGCATCAGTGGAATAGAAATCATGTTCAAACCGGGTTCGAGCGTTACATCAAAACCAGGTCCTTCCACGACAGGTTCCGGCATCGGTTCTTCTGCGACTGGTTCTTCAGGCATTTCCTCAGTGGGAGGTGTTTCCTCAACAGCTGGCACGTCTTCTGCAGACGGTGCGTCTTCAACCGTGGGTGCGTCTTCTGAGACAGGCGCGTCATCAGCAGGCGGTGTTTCTTCTTCGACTGTGGGTGCGTCTTCTGCAGATGGCGCATCTTCAGCAGCAGGTGCTTCAACAAGATTGTAACTTTCCAATTCAAAAACGATTTCTTGAGTGACATCCATGTATTTGACGGGACCAACATCGGGTGCAAGCCATAGGAACTCATTCTCACGTACAACTGTAAGTGCGGTGACGGCTTTTCGGTTCGTCTCGATCTTAACACAGTCTTTGAATACGCCAATTGGGGTTTCAACGTCCTCAATTGCCACAACTTCTAAAGTGCTGGTAGTGGTCGCGGCTCCCACCAGTTTCAGGACTGTTTCTGTCACAATCTCCCACGTATATCCTAAGGGTAGCGCGGCAGGGAAATTAGTCACCGGTGGATCAAAAGTCGCCTCAGCGATGCCAAATGCGCCTCGGTCGAAGGCGACTTGATGGAGTAGAATCTCTCCATCTATCTCAACAGTTACCCAAGACTTGTCAAGCGCAGCGACGTCTGTTCCGACTGTCTCCTTGGCGATTTGCAAGAGGATAAATCCCTCATTGTCAACAGTTCCGGGTCCCTCAAAAGTATAGGTGCGTTGCTCTGCCCCGTCGGCAGTCACAAGAACCCACGTATTACCGACCATCGCCGGAAAATAATTTTGTGCTGTCGCTGTAGGTACAAAACTACAGACGAGGCTTAGCACCAAGAACGGTGTTAGCCAAGACACAAATTTGATAGTTTTCATATTTAGATCTCCTTTTTTAAAAGATACCAATTTGAATAATATTTTTTGAATAATGTTCACAACAATAAAATTGTTCCTGCGAAACGCTTGCCTGGGAGGGTAGATACACGAGCGGTTCATCAAGACGCGAATTTGCTCCGTTGGAACGCTCATACCATCCCTCTGGTGAGATGTCATCCTGTTCTGAGACGTATCGATATCCAAACCACATTCCGACCGCCATTACCAGAACCGCAATGATAACAACAACTAATGCTACTTTCCAATTTACCATACTGATTATTTCAGACTCCATGCAATAATGCACAAAGGTTATCACATTCCTCAAAGGTTTTCAAGAAAAAACAGCGGATTCGGGCGAGCTACCACAGGATCATCAGGGTTAATTACTCAAATTCTGTGCGATAAGCACCAAATCCAAAATGTTAACAGTGCCATCGCCGGTGACATCGGCATCAGCATCGGATTCCCCGAAACGAGAAGCGACGAAAGTGAGGTCCAAGATATTCACAACGCCATCTCCATTTATATCGTAAGGCACCGCTTCAGGCATAACTTCCTCTTCAGGAAGTGTTTCGGGTGTAACATCTTCCTCCGAGGTCGGTTCGGATATAATATCTTCCGCAGGAGGTGTTTCGGGTGTGCTATCCTCCTCTGCAACCTCAGGTTCCTGAGGCACAGTTAGCAGGTTAGAACTCACCAAGCCGAAAATCAAGCCATCGCTGTTTTCGTACTGGACGGGACCTATATCGGGGGCGAACCATTGGTAGGTAGTGGAATCAAGACTTAAGAACACAGTCGTGAGCTCCAGTGCTAACTGGACCTTGGCACAGTTCTCGAACGTTCCAGCTGGTGTGACCACGTCCTCAAATCCAACAACCTCCAAATCAGTCGTACTTTTTCCAAGTATAGGGTTTCCGACAGCCAATTTCACTTCTGCATCTGCGACTATCTGCCATTTATCACCGAGTTCCAACTGTAACGGGAAAAAAGTAGCAGGCGTTGGAAAATCCGCAGTTAAGACAGCAACCTCATCTTCCAAAACAGTTCTATGAAGTTCAATCGCTTCGGCACCAACAGTTAAGAAATATTGGTCAGTCTCAGATTCGCCCGTGCTGATCTCCTCAGTTCTAATTTTCAATAGGACGCGCTCCTCACCGTCATCAGTTTCAGATGCCTCAAGCGTATAAGTACTCCGTTCTACACCATCCACACTCTCCAAAACCCACGTATTCCCGATGTCCGCCGGATAATAATTCTGTGCTGCTGCTGTAAACAGAAAAGAATAAGCGAGACTCATGACTAGAAATGATTTGAGCCGAGGTAAAAATGCGGTCTTTTTCATATTTCAATTCTCCTTATGCCGCTTGTCACAAGCGAATAGGTATAGCAATTACAATGAATGCTAATTTTCAACACAACAGTGTCACTCAGTTTCCGATTTTTTATGGATTTCCCTTGGAGTATCGCGAGTTGGGACTCGCTCCTACATAAAGAAGTCGGGAATCGGAGTTCCCTCCTACAGAAGAACTAAATGTTTCATCAACGCAATTCATCTTGTTGACTTTTTCCAAGCTTCGTGTGATAATGAAAGTATATTACTATATTTATTGTGATTTTGCAAGAAGGAAAAGAGCGCAGTTTTGACTTGACTGCGTGCCAAAAAAAATAGCAAAAGGAGAAACATATATGCGTTTAGAAGGGCAAGTTGCGATTGTTACAGGTGGTGGTGGTGGTATTGGGAAAGCAACGTGTCTCGCTTTCGCAAAAGAAGGGGCGGATATTGTAATCCCTGAAGTAAATATAGCGAATGCGGAGGCGGCTTCAGCAGAAATTACCGCGCTCGGTAGGCAATGTCAAGTGATTGAAACGGATGTAGCGGACGGTGCCTCTGTGCGTAAGATGGTTCAGGATACACTCGACACATTCGGACGGATCGATATTTTAGTCAATAATGCTGGTATTTTTAGTTACACGCGCATCGATGCGTGCACGGAAGCGGAATGGGATCGGATGATGGCGGTGAACCTCAAGGGTCCATTTCTCTGTTCACAAGCGGTAATGGATACGATGAAAACACAACGCTCCGGACGGATCATCAATCTCGGTTCGCTGGCGGGACAGGTCGGTGGTTTGGTCGCTTCTGCCCCGTATTCTGCTTCAAAAGCGGGGGTCATGTGTCTGACGAAATCGTTGGCACGTGTGCTTGGAGCGTACGGAATTACGGTGAATTCCATCGCACCCGGAGTAGCGGCAACAGAGATGGCAAAAAATCATCCCGACATGACGGATCAGATTCCATTAGGACGCGTCGCTGATGCGTCAGAAATAGCAAGTACTATCCTCTTTCTCGCCTCGGAAGAGGGGCAGTATGTGACGGGTGCGACGCTTGATGTCAACGGTGGGATACGAATGGCATAAAATAACTACTGTTGTGTCACATCTAAACTGACAGGTGTTATTGCCCGATTTTGTCGGGTTTCACTCCGTTCTACCTGCAGGAAACACCCAATCAAAAACACTTACAAAAAGTCAAAATAACCTTGACAGAACACTACTAAAGGAGAAAAATATGGAATATAGAACACTCGGACGGGCAGGCGTGAAAGTTTCGCCACTCTGCCTCGGTACAATGATGTTCGGTGGACCGACGAATACAAAGGATTCAATCCGGATTATCCACAAGGCACTGGATGCCGGCATTAATTTTATGGACACCGCGAACGTCTATAATGACGGTGAATCGGAACGAATTATCGGGAAAGCCGTCCGTGAAAATCGAGAGAAATGGGTCATAGCCACGAAAGTTCACGGCAATATGGGGGATGATGTGAATGCGGCGGGTTCACACCGATTTCATATCATGTCGGCGGTGGAAGCGAGTTTGAAACGCCTCGATACAGATCACATCGATGTCTATTACTTGCACCGTTGGGACGCCTCCACGCGAATTGCGGAATCGTTACGGGCTTTGGACGATTGCGTGCGACAGGGAAAAGTGCGTTACATCGCCTGTTCCAATTTTCAGGCGTGGCGTATTTGCGAGGCACTTTGGACAAGCGAACAGCAAGGACTGGAAGAGTTTGTATGCGTTCAACCGCTCTATAACATTGTTAACCGAGATCCTGAGGTAGAGTTGTTGCCGTTCTGTGAGCAGTACGGTGTGGGGGTTGTGCCGTATAGTCCGTTGGCGCGGGGTGTGCTGGCTGGAAAGTATCTGCCCGGTAAAAAGCCGCCTGCGGGTTCACGAGCGGCGCGCAAGGATAGGCGAATTTTGCAGACAGAACTCCGCGAAGAAAGCTACGAAGTTGCACAAAATCTCAAACCGCTGGCGGATGCACACGGTAAAACACTGACGCAATTTTCATTGGCGTGGGTGCTGGCAAATCCGATAATTACCTCTGCTATCATCGGACCGCGCACAATGCAACAATTAGAGGATAACTTGGGGTGTTTAGATTTCACACTAACGGAAGCCGACGAAACAACTATCAACGAACTGGTTCCACCCGGAGAGCACACTGGCAAAGGGTATAACGATCCTGCGTATCCGGTGCTGGGACGGCTCCCCCAAGGTTAATTTGCCGCGGGGACCCACAGCACTCATACCCCTCAATTTAGGGCCTCTATAATGTTTTCAAGAAGTCATGTATGGGCAGGCACAAGACCTGCTCCTACATTTTTTTTCAATAGAATTACCGAAATATTTTATTATAGTAAAGTTTAGAATTGGTTGAACACTTTGTATCGGCGAGGTTAGGAAACCTTGAAGAAACACCCCAGCAAAAACCCTACCGGGTGAGAAAAGTGTCTTTTTATTTTTAGGATCCACTATAAAACCCATGAAACCGCACCTACTGGGTTCGGGGTGCGAACTCCGGCTGGTTTCCCAGCGAGTCCGTCCATAAGGGTGTGCTCACCGCAGCCACGGTAAGATTCTGGAAAAGGCGCGAGAATGCTCTTTGACGAGGAAGAAATTTCTTTTGGGTGAGTCAGAAAGTTTTTTACATCGCCGGATAGAATATTTCTTGATTTCATAAAGTTGATACCCTAAATCTGCAACGTAATCTTCTATCTCTGCGAACATGGTCTGGTTCGTTTCACCAACATCCTTCAACTCCGCCATTAAGAGCGGCGTGTGCGTCTTTAAGCAGTGCTCACCACCGCGCAACACCTCTAACTGATATCCCTCCACATCAATTTTGATGAAATCCGGAACTGGGAGTCCACGGGTAAGATTGTCAATCGTGTCAAGTGTTACGCGTTCCGATCCGTTTCGACCGTTGGCATACTTTAAGGAAGCGGTGCCTTCGGCAAGCCCCGCCTCGGCGTAGTAGAGGTGCCGTTGCTCTATCTTGTCGCTGAGTCCCTTATTAACAACAGTAACGTTCGCGAACCGATTCAGAGAGACATTCTCATGAAGGTAGCCGCAGGTGCGCAGGGCGGGTTCAAATGCAACGACTTCACCGGCATCTTCAACCTGTGAGGCAAGAAGGCACGTATAAAATCCGATGTTTGCCCCGATGTCCCAACAGATGTCTCCCGGCTGGATAATCTTCAAGAGCTTGGTAACGACATGCCTCTCATCGTGTGTCCCGTAAAAATAGAGATACTGGTGCTCAGGATTCGCGAGATTAGCTTTCAATCGGAACCCGTACTTACTCTCAAAAACAGTAATCGGGTCTTCAGGCGTAATCAAATCCCTTGTTAAGTTTAACAACAAACGCTTCCCGTCAGTAACCGGACACCATCGAAGGTACCTGCGGACAAGATAGTTGAGAGGAAGGTTCATTCCCACGCCTCAAGTCCCAACAACTTTTTGCCGAGTTCGGTCAGATAGGCGGTATCGCCGGATTCATGCTCCTTCTCGGCGCGTTCGCCGCTGAACCCCGCCATACGTTCTTTCCAGGCATTGACACGGCGTTGGCGTGCCTCCGGATTCGCTTCTCCTGTCGGGGACATAGTAATGTATTGCGCGACGCGTGGCGCATCAGCAGTGTTGATGCCCGCACTATGTGGCAACGCGCTGTGCCAAATAACGAGGTCACCGGCTTTTCCGGGTACTGGCACTGCACCGAGTGCCACTAAATCCTGTTGCCTCGGATCGGCATCCTCTGGAAGACTCTTTATCCATTCCTCAATCTTATTGTGGAACCCAGGAACACACGTAAACGCCCCTTGATTGGCGGCAGTATCGGTAAGATAAAGCACACCTTGGACATGGAACCGGAAAGGGATGTCCACAGATGTATCCCAGTGGAGACCTAAGTTTGTCCGTTCAAATTTCCCAGAAAGATTGGGCGGACTCATGCTGGCACGGTCGAAACTCACCCACAGTTTTTCAGTTCCCCAAATCTCAGAGAACGCCTGATGGACACGCGGAAATTGACGAGTTGTCCACAGTGCCGGGTGCTGATAGATTTCCACCATGATGCTTTTACGAGGGGGGTCGGGATACCAAGTGTCCGGATCGTTGGCATCCATCTCAAGGAAATCCCAGACGGCTTGTGCCACATTCTGTATTAATTCTGGGGGTGCCGCATTACGGATGACGACATAACCGTTTTCTTCCCAGAACGCGCGATCTTCGGAACTCAAAACAGTCATCTTTTTCCTCCAATTGTATTGCACGGAAAGGACTTGGTCAGGAAATTATGGTGAAGCCCACAATTAAGTTTACACTCTCTAATGTGGCGAGGTTAGGAAACCTCGCCAGCAGTGGTAGTGGCGGTTTTGCTTCCGTTGAGATGTCCACTTATTTTCGGGTTTTACTATAATATTTTACCCTAAGCGGCGTAAAAAAGCTGACAGAAAAATAACTATCAATCCTAAAACTACAGTAAGGTTGAGCCACGGTGCTGGTTTTCTCTGAAATACATTAAAGACAGGATACGGGAACGTCAGGATAATCGCTAATGTGAATATTAAAAAGACGATGAAAAGTTTTACACCCAACACGAGGATGTAGAGTGAGTAATCGGATATAAATGTGCCAGTGGCGGCAACTGAACGGGCGGCACGAAAGAAAGTGATGAAATTATATAATCCCGATATGAGGACGGTTAGCAATGCTGTCCAGACCACGCCACTAAAGCGTCGCAATGCGGATGAGATCAGGGCTTCCGGTTTAGGAAACCGTTCGGCAATTGGGAGTAAAACAACACGAAAAAAAAAGAATCCTCCTATCATCAGAACGACGGAGCCGACATGTATCCATTGCATCAACGCTTTCAAAAACATTTTTTTAATTATGGGATTCTGGGCATCGCTCCATTATGTTCCGCGATGGTTTTCGTCTTTTTTTGATGCGACTGGAGATATGTACGCTTTTTAAGACCAAAACCTACGCAGCATTGGAAGACATACCATTGCCACACAGCCATCAGGGGTCAGCGAACAGTCTGTTTGGGTGTTTTCCCCAGAAAACCTCGACAGCACATATAGGAGACCGCGTAAGTTCTGAAAGTACAAAGATACTATGGCAGAAGGGCAGCCGATTTTACGGACCGACTGCCCTTCTCTGTCTTCTCGTTCTTATGTTCCAGCCGCTGCGATGTTACACCACTGGCTTACCACCAACAGGGTTAAAACAGGGGCGCGACTGCTTACAAGCGTCTGGTGACACAAATTGGTCATCGGGTCCGACGTCTTGCATGGTGCAATTGCACCAATAGTGTGAACCGGGATTGTTTTCAACGAGGTTCTGCAAGTTGCCGCCCGGAATATAAATCGCCTTCGTCCGAAGATATTGGCATATCGGGCGATTAAAGATCGGAAGTGCTTTTCCTTGTAACATATCACTGCTCCTTTAGCTTGCAGCCATCATCGCGGCGCGACTGACGAGATTCTGCGTTAAGGTTACCTTATACGCGTTGTCGTTCAAGGGTTCTGCGTCTTTGACGGCATCCGCTCCGGCTTGTTGGCTGACCGATGCATCGATCATCTTACCAGTGACTGCCGCCTCTGCCTCTTTAGAACGCCAAGGCGCGGGTGCGACCCCGCCGAGAACGATACTGGCGGTTTTACAGGTCTTCCCGTCCATCTCAAAAACGCCTGCGACGCTTGACAACGCGAAGTCGGGAGCCCCCTTCTCGCGCGCCTTTAAATAGAAACTCCTTGTATTCGGCTTCGGTGCCGGGACGCTGACCTCAACGACAATTTCGTTGGGTTCCAGGACGTTTTCCCGGAACGGATTCGCAGCCGGTAATGTAAAGAATTCCTCAAGCGACATACTTTTCTCGCCTTCAGGTCCGACGATCTTGAGCGACGCACCCAAGGCAATCAATGCCGGGGCGAGATCCGAAGGATGGACAATGTAGACAGGATCGCCACCAAGGATCGCGTGATATTTGCTCAAACCGTCAACCGCATAACAGATGTCTCCACCCTTTTTCAGACAATTGGTGGATTCATCCCGGTAGTACCAACACCGCGGACGCTGGCAGAGATTTCCGCCGAGTGTCCCGACGTTCCGAATCTGTGGCGTTGCGACAGAACCGGCAGCTTGCGACAGAACGGTATAGTGATGCTGGATCGTCGGATGCATAGCGATGTCAGCGACAGTGGCTAACGCACCGATCTTTAAGCCTGAGGCATCGGCTTCAATACTATCCATACCGGGTAACGTCTTGAGATTAACGAGCGTCTTCGGGGTTTCAATGTACTCTTTGAGTTCAGCGAGCAGATCCGTGCCGCCGGCGATAAGCATGACTTCGCCCCAACCGCTTTCACTCAGGAGTGACGTGACCTGCTCCAGACTGGTAGCGTTAACGTAACTAAACTTCTCCATTGCTTACCTCCTTATGCCTTCTCGGCAAGTGCGTCAAGGATCTTATCGGGTGTTATCGGTAACGACCGAATCCGGACGCCAATCGCATTGTAGACGGCATTCGCGATCGCCCCAGGTGTCGGAATACACGGTGGTTCGCCGACCCCTGTAACTTTGCGGTGCGTATCGAAAACAATGGATTTAATCTCAGGGATCTCGAAAGTCCCAGGCACCTTGTAATCCTCAAGATTGGCGTTGACCATCCGTCCTGTCACCGGGTCCATGAACCGCTCTTCAAGCAGTGCTTGCCCCAATCCCATGATAACACCGCCATTAATCTGGCTTTCTGTCGTCAATCTGTTAATTGCTAATCCGCAATCCTGAACGGCGACAATTTTGACGACCCTGATAGCCCCGGTCTGGGTATCAATTTCGACTTCAGCGAATTGGGTCCCTGCGGCACCGTTTTGGCGGAGGTCTTCATCCCAAGTTCCCCCCTCGCTAATGCTCTCCATACCGAGTTGCCCAGCTGCCTGTTTCCATGTAATTGTCTTGGTTCTGTCAGAAACAACGTAGATAGTGCCAGCGCCGACACGCAGGTCTCCGACAGGTGCCTCCAGTAAAGGTGCGATGCGTTCAAATAACTTCTGTTTCGCCGCCGCTGCTGCGGTTTTGATAACAGGTGCCACTGAAGGCGTTGTTTGACTACCACCACTACCACCAGAGGGTAATCCAGGTTGGCTATCACCCACCTTTACACGGATATCAGTCGTCTCAAGACCGAATTCTTCGGCAACAATCATCGCAATAACTGTACGGACACCGGTTCCAATGTCTTGTGTGCCTGTGACGGCTTCAACAGTACCGTCTGCATTGATAGTGACCCGCGCTTCCGTGCCGCGTCCACCACCACCACCCCATTGTCCGCTACCAAGTCCCATGCCGCGTTTTTTCACGCCTGTGCCGGAGCCTGGTACACTGTTACGGCGGTGCCAACCTATCTCTTGCGCACCGAGGGTGTATTGTGCCTGACGTACTTCATTCGGGTCGTTGATACGACGGAATTCCAACGGGTTCATACCGAGTTTCTCGGCAAGTTCATCCATCAGAGAATCCATCGCGAACGCACCCTGCGGGTGTCCAGGGGCGCGCATCGCGCGTTGGTTACCGGCGTTGACAGCCACGTTAACCCGTTCTGCCCGACTGTTGGGTACGTGGTAGACGTAGGGTCCCGTGAAACCGGCTCCACTGGAGATGCCACCTGTGCCGTAGCCCTTCATATCGTAAGCAATAAGTCGTCCATCGCGGGTTGCCCCCGCACGGACGCTCTGTGTCATTGAGGGTCTATTGCCAGCGACAAGATGCTCTGCTTTCCGGGTCAGCATTAACTTCACGGCTTTGCCAGTGATACGTGCCAACTCAACTGCCGTGCGTCCCTCTATACCGGGTCCGAATTTGCTCCCAAATCCGCCCCCCATGTGCTCTGTGATGACTCTCACCTGGTTCGCTGGTAATTCAAAACGCTGCGCGATATCGTTGCGAACCCCAAAGACAGCTTGCGTAGACGCCCAAACGGTAAGATTCTGATCATCTTCCCATTTTGCGACGTGTCCGTGTGTTTCCAAGCAAACGTGCGTCTGAACAGGTGTATGATAGGTAGCCTCGACCTCAACAGCGGCATCCGCAAATCCTGCATTGACATCGCCGTCTTCCCTGACATTCGGTTCGCTCTGATTGCCCGCCCAATCCTCTCGGATTTGCGGTGCGTCTGCTGCCATCGCGTCCGCTTCTGTGACGACGTGTGGCAACTCCTCCAAGTCAACTTGAATGAGCCGGATCGCGTCCTTGGCGATGTCATCCGTTTCAGCAGCAACAGCGGCAATTTCTTGCCCTTGGTACCGGAGTTTATTACCAACTTCAATGAGCGGGATAACAGCTTTGACCCCGGGTAATGCCTCTGCTTCGCTTAGGTCGATACCCATAACGGTCGCGTGTGCGGTTTCAGAACGCAACATACGTCCGTAAAGCATCCCCGGTTCATTAATATCAAAAGTATACTTCGCTTTTCCAGTGACTTTATCCTTACCGGACAAACGGGTTACCCGTTTCCCGATGAGGCGAGATTCACTTGCTTCTCCCCATGATGCCATGCGTTTTCCTCCTATAGCCAACTGCCCGATTGGCGTGGCAGGCTCTTGCGTCTCGCAAGCCAATCCTTGATTTCAAATCACATCTTCCGTGATGCAGTTTTGACGGCATCAAAGATGAATGGATAGGTTCCACAGCGACAGGTATTGCCAGACAAGCCGACTTTAATTTCTTCAAGCGTCGGACTTGAATTATCGTTCAACAGTGCTGCGGATGAGACGACGAAACCTGGTGTGCAGAATCCGCACATCAGTGCGTCGTGTTGGATGAATGCTTCCTGAACAGGGTGCAAATCGTCGCCGTCTGCTAATCCCTCAACGGTTGTTATCTCCTTGCCCTGTGCATCAATAGCGAGCATCATACACGCGTAGACAGACTTTCCATCTACCATGACGGTACAACCACCACATTCACCACGATCGCAAATGAGTTTGGCACCGGTTAAGTCGATGTCGCTCCCACTTGTATCACTTCCATCACGTAAAAGGGTTAAAAGCGTTGTTCGTGCTTCAACCTCGACCTGATACGATTCACCGTTGATATTGAGTTGGATTGTCGCATTCGCGACAGCGTCGCCCGCTTGGGCATCGGCGGCTTTTTCACTGCCGATTAAGACGCTCGGTGCGACAGTTGCAGCAACAGTACCAGTACCTACGCCTTTCAAGAAATTCCGACGCGAGATGTTCGTTCCCTTTTCTTTCTTTTTATCAGGCATGCGGTACCTCCTTTAAATGTGAGTTCGAATTAACGTTATGTTCATCGCGTTGATAGAAAAATGCGTTATCTCTCGATTTTCTTCAGTATATTATATATCACTTTTTTTATCAAGAAAAAAATGTGCAAAGGTCATGAAAAATTGATTGGCAATTTTTGTCAGCATAGGGTATCATATTAATGCACTCATAAGATCAATTCGCAAGCACAATATTACAGGTAGCATTTCGCTTACCAGATTCTAAAAAAAGGAGCTATCATGGCTGAAAACACATTTGAAATTAGTGACGATACGTTTGAAGGAATGGTGCTGACATCAGATACACCCGTCGTTGTCGACTTTTGGGCGGAGTGGTGCGGTCCTTGCAAAATGATTGCACCGATCTTAGACGAACTCGCCGGTGAGAACTCTGAGACTTTCAAGGTTGGAAAAGTAAACGTCGATGACAACCGTCAGACTGCGATGCAGTACGGCGTTCGGAGTATCCCAACGCTGCTCGTGTTCAAAGAGGGTAAAGTTGCGGGGCAGATCGTCGGCGCAATGCCCAAAGATGCACTGAAGAAAAAAATCTTAGATGTCCTATAAACCGTCCGGTGCGTAATCACATCTCTGGAGAATGGAAGACTTGTAAATCGGATTTTCCCTTCCATTCTCCCACCATCCCTATCCCTCCGCCCTGCTAAGGTTCATTATGTTTTGGCAACTTGCCTACAACCTGTTCGCTGTCCCTGTCATGTTCGTCGGTTTCTACGTTGCGGGATGCTGCAATCCCAAGATTCAGGAGGGGATTAAGGGACGAAAACGGGTATTCGCTGAACTGGTAGCTCAACTCCAGACCGCCCGACCTCTGGAGAAAACAGTATGGTTTCACTTCACCTCTGTTGGCGAATTTGAACAAGCGAAACCCCTCATCGAAGCGATTTATGCAGAGACTCGAATCGTTTTAACGTTCTTTTCACCCTCTGTCGCCCCGAATGCCAGATCCTATCCGTATGCTGATGCGGCTGTTTATCTGCCATTAGATACACCGCGTAGTGCGGAACGCCTGATACACCTCATTGACCCAACGTTGATCGTCTTTTCCAAGTTCGACATTTGGCCCAACCTCGTTTGGAGAGCCTCTAAACACGGCATTCCGATTATCGTGGTTGCCGGGACGCTGCACGCTGAATCGAAACGGTTGTCCGGTTTCGCGAAGCCGTTTTTTCGAAGTGTGCATCGGCATATTCGAGTGCATTGTGCGATCTCAGAAGGAGATGCGGCGCGTTTTCAAGAACTCTGCTCCCCCACACATGAAATTGTTGTTACAGGCGATACCCGCTATGAGCAAGTCTACCGACGAGCAACAGCCATTGAGTCCGACACCGAATTTTTCCCCGGGCAAGCGACTTTAGGGCGTAGCTTGCAAGCCCATATTCCAACGAAACGTCCGATTCTTATCGCGGGTAGCACCTACACAGAAGATGAAAAGGTGTTGTTACCGGCTTATCAACTGCTGCGTGAAAATATACCCGATGCTTTTCCTCACCTCATATTGGTCCCACACGAACCGACCCCTGAACGGATAAGCGAAATTCGCGATGCTCTGAACCGCCAGCAATTGTCACATCTCTGTTTCTCTGATCTGGCATCTGGGGTAGACTTGTCAGAAGTGGATGTCCTCATTGTTGATAGGGTGGGACTGCTGGCGCAGTTATATGGGTTGGCAGATATTGCGTTTGTTGGCGGAAGTTTTCGTGGAAGCGTTCATAATGTGATGGAACCCGCTGCGATGGCGAAGCCTGTCCTGTTCGGTCCGACCGTCCAGAACGCCTATGAAGCGTCTTTACTTGCGGAACGGGGTGGTGCGAAATTGGTTCACACGGCACAACAGTTGGCGGATGCCATTACCGTATGGTTGAACGATACAAACGCGAGGGGGACAGCAGGCAGTATTGGGAAACAATTGATTGAGGAAAATCTCGGCGCGGTGGATCGGACTTTGGTGCATTTGCGGGAATATGTATAAAAATAAAGAAGGGACGAATTACCTAACGCGGCAAGGATGCCTCTCTATCCACCTGTGTTCGATAGCGGATTTTTAGGACTGGACGCAGGTTTTCATCATCTGATTCTTTCGACGAAAAAACGATAGGCGCGCTGCCATCTCGCAAGGCGAAGAGATACCCGTAGTTGTAATCGGGATTTGCTACCCAAAAACGGATAGCATCGGTGAGGAGTTCGCTTTTGAATACATATCGTTTCCCCGCACCCTGAATCTCGCATGCGCCATCAATCCGATGGGCGACATCTTCAGAGCCGTTGTAATCACTTTCGCTATCACCGTCTATGCCTGCTAACATCGCTTGTGCGGGTGGTCTGTTCCACGGGAGATTCCGATGCAATGCGCTGTTGTAGGTAAGCTCATTATCTTCTGCCCGTTCGGAGACACCTCTGCCCTCTCGCCACGGAAGCAAAACCCGACGGAAGATGACGATCTGAGCGGTATCTGTGTCACACTGCTGGACGTGTAGGCTTATCGTTGCTTCTAAGACTTGGGTAGGTTCTCGGATACCCATGTCTTCAAAGGCATCATACAGGTCAAAAGCGACGAAGAAGACAGTGCCCGTCGGACTACACACGAGGGTCGGTTCGGCACCCGTATTGTTGTTTCGCGTTTTGCGATCTTTATTGACAATCAGACTGGTATCTTGCAAGCCTCCAGAGAACGTAACGGACTCGCCTGCGCCGAAGGTTATCTCGTTTGTAGATGGCAGGGTTAGCACTATCTCCGTTTGTGAATTCGGGAGCGTGAGGTGATAGGTTTTCTCGACTTCCAACGGCGAAGTGAGCAGCAGGACACGGTTCAATCGTTGATCGAGTAGTGCGTATTCCAACTGGACATCCGGGGCAATTCGATAATTATTCAGGTCTTCGGCGGCCTCGGCTTGTAATTGCCCATCAAACTGTAGTTGAATTGCGGTTTGGGAAAGTGGGATTGCCTTCAGCAGTTTAGGGGTATCCGCTGAATTGGCGACTAAAATGGGATAAAATAGTAGAAAGAGAAATATTGAGAATTTGTTCGCTATGCTACGATAGATCTTCAAGATGGTTCTCCGAAATTGTTTATCTCGACCTTGGAGGTCGCTCCTACAAATTAGCAGTCAGCGGTCAGCAACCAGTATCCCCAAACGCCCTAAATCCCCCTTATCAGGGGACTTTAAGAGTGTTTTTGCTTGGGTGTTTCCCCAGGAATCGGAGTTCCCTCCTACAGAAGAATTAAATGACCGCTTCTACGGGAGATCTGCTGTGATAAAGACGGCATTTAGGACTTCCCGTTCTCGCTGCCCTGACGGCTTATTGATGACCGCATTGTCAACAACAAAGGTGCTGGAGGAACCACCATCAAGATTAATTGCTTCGGTTGCGCCAAGCTCAATGAGGATACTGGCGAGTTCGTAGAGGGTTAATCCGGTGCTATACTTCGGTTGCCGTCCGTCCGCAACTATTAAAAAGAGTGTGTCTGCGTTATATCCAAGCGCAGTGCGGGGTTCATGGCTCAGATTCAACACTGAGGCGCGTTTGCCGGGGACATGCCGCTTTTCAGCGTGATGCATCTCTACAAGTGTCTGGTTTATTTTCCCGTTCTTAAGAAGTCGGAGCCGTCCGCCAATCGCATGTTGCACTCGATTCCATTCAGGCGGTGAGAGGGTAAGGGTAAGGGTGCCATTTGCGCCAGTATTGAACTCGGAAACGCTCGTGTCTTTTAATCGCGTGCTAATCCAGAGAACTGCTCCATCTCTGGGAATCGGACTGTTCCCGTCGCGTGAGATCCTTTCCACACGGTAGGCGTGCGCATAATTTGGGGTCAGAGGGAGTGGGAGTCCGTCGAGTATCACCTCACTGCCTCGGCGACGGTTCGTATGCGTTGATTCACCGAGTCGTGGTGTATAGAGCGTTACCTGACATCCATCAAGTCGTCGTTGATTAACGCATCCGAGGGGTAGCGTGTGTTCGCCTATTTGCACGCTTGCTTTCATTTCAACGGGAGTGCTCAGGAATTCGCCAGATTCGGTCACACCGAAGCATGCCTCGGTATCTGTGGGTTGGGTGATGAGTTCACCGTCTTGGACATGCAGGCTCTCTAATACGCCGCCGTAGCCGCGCATATCACCAAGTACACCGAACCCACCATTAACTGCGACAAGGACACGTCTATCGCCGCGTTGGGTGCGCCGATCCGCCATAGAACGCACGGTTTCCTTGCCGAGCACCTGGGCATTGGCGAGTGCTACCTCAAAGTGTAACCTCGGTTCATGACGGGACATCTCGGCGACGTAAAGGACGCACGTTTCGACATCCCAATCGTAACGGTAGAGATGGAGCCCGGGTGCCAAATCTGGAAATAACGCCTTTTTCTCACCATCGGCTTGAGCGATAGTGGTTACCATCAACAGGAACAGTAAACAGATGATAGCACAGAATTTAGGCTTCACGGAAAATCTCAACAGCAAAATAATCAATCGGTTGTTCTATGGGAGGATGCAGCTTTTTAACGGTGAGACGTACCGAATCGACTGCGAATTGGTCTAAGATCACTGCGGCGATCTTCTCAGCGAGCGCCTCAATGAGTTGGAACGATTGCTGCGTGCCGATCTCAATGATGCGCGTGACGATTTCAGAGTAATCAATGGTATCGGCAAGTGCGTCTGTTTTACCGGGGTTCGCAAGGGTCCTACACCCCAAGGTTGCATCAATTTCGTAATGGCCACCGACGTGGCGTTCCGCTTCGGGAACGCCATGGTGACCATGAAATCGAATCCCTTTGAGGATAATTTTATCCATGACTATTCTACAGGAATCTCTCCGAAGGTATGGGCAGGTTCGATGAGGTATTTCACCTGTTTTCCAAACCTTCCATCGGTGTAATCAATTGCGCGGATTTTCCAGCCCTTACCATCCTTTTTCAGTGCAGAAATCAGGTCGCCCTTCTGATTCCCCCAGGTATACGCGCCTCGTAAGACGGCTTCTTTCCCTCTGCTATCGATAGCGATATAGGTAATGTCAACCTGCATTTTTCCGCCGCGGAGCCGGAATATTCCGTCCCATGCTTTGCTGACAGCCTTTCCGCCTTCATTTTTTTCAAAGGTCCCCGCCCAGAACGTCCAAGCGGTAAAAATGTCTTTGCTCTCGCCGGGTAGCCACACTTCCGTTAGCGCGTCAACATCTTGGTCGCCATGGGCAACAGCGTATTGGGCATAAAGCTCCCGAATCACCTGCTCCTCAGCGGCAAAGTCAATATCCCTTCCAACAACTACATCGGGTTGCGTTGATTCGGAGGATGTTGTTGCCGATTGGGTTGGCTTATCGGGTGCTTCTGTTTCATCGTCAGTGTCACCGCCGCAAGCTATCAATCCAGCGGTCAGCAAAACGAGGATGAGATAATAGATAATTTTCGGTTTCATACTGCCTTCTCCCCTCTGTTGAAGGTGATAGATCAATCACGTTCACACAATTTGTCTTATTATATCATATCGAACGAGAAAAATCAACACAATTTTAATAGCAGTCAGCAGTTAGCCATCAGCGGTCAGTAATTAGTCGCCAGCGATCCGTACATTCGTCGGGATTCGGAGATCCCTCCTACAGAAGAACTAAATACCGCTGCTGCGTTTACAATAAGAGGTTGTTTTGTAACCGATTTTGTGCTATACTTTTGAGTGTAACCGATATGTTGTTAACCTCCAAAACTCTGTGGAAAAGGAATTCTTATGAACGTCACAGTTAAATATTTCGCCGTATGCCATGAAATGTTAGATAGATCCGAGGAAGAGATGGAACTCCCGGACGGTGCTACGATAAAAACGATATTAGAACGCCTTGAGGAAGAATGGCCCGAAATCGCTGAGTTCTACGAAGTGATGCAGATGTCCGTCAATTGGGAATATGCCACGGAACACACTGAACTCGCAGAGGGTGACGAGGTCGCCCTAATTCCACCAGTGACGGGAGGCTGCCATGTTTAAGATAACTACAGAAGTTATCACAGGCGAGGAAGTCCGCGAAGCAGTGGAAGGTCCGGACACAGGAGCAGTGGTCCTGTTTTTCGGTACGGTTCGGAATAATACCGACGGCAGACCGGTAAAAAGTCTTGAATATGAAGCGTATCCACCGATGGCAGAGAAAAAAATGGCAGAAATCGCGCAAGAGATTTCAGACAAGTGGGGTATCGATCGCGTCGCGATGGTTCACCGCGTCGGGAAATTGGAAATCGGTGAGGTAAGCGTAGTCGTAGCGGTTGCGTCGCCACATCGCAAAGACGGGTTTGAAGCGTGTCGCTATGCAATGGATCGCCTCAAACAGATTGTACCTATCTGGAAGCGTGAAGTCTGGGCAGATGGCGAATCGGAATGGGTGAAACCGGATGCTGTTTTCTTTGATGCGCCTAAGCCACACAAAACCGCTTCACAAATTGACTAAAGATTGAGATTCCTTGTGGAAATTGGTCCAACGCCATCCACTCATCGACTGTATGCGCCTGTAAAATACTGCCGGGTCCGATAATGACGGTCTCCATGTGCTGTCCAAAGACGGCGGCATCGGTGCCATAGGCGACGGTTTGAGGTACGGTCTCGCCGGTTATTTCAAGTGCGGCTTGGATAATCTCTGCATCGGGCGGTGTGCGGACTGGCGGCGCATCAATATACAAATCGAATATTAACCCGTGCCTTTCAGCTGAATCGCGCGCGCGGTCTATCCACTCTTGCGAATTGTCCCCCGGCATTGGACGGTAATTGATACAACACACGCTTAACGGCGAAGTAATATTCCCTGGACACTCGCCATCACTGATGGTGATATTCCAATCCGTAAAAGCGGGTGTGAATTCATCGTTGAAATATTGAGTATTGGATGTTAATTCGTGATAGATATCCCGCATTTCTGCGAGAAACGGAATCAACTTTAGATTCGCGTTGTCGCCTTCGCCTGTACTGCTGTGCGCGGCACGCCCGTGGGCTGTGGCAGTAAAGCGGACAGTCCCTTTGTGGGCATATACCGCATGGAGTTCTGTCGGTTCACCGACGACCCCATACTTCGGAAAGCCGTGCTTTTTGAACATCTGCGACTTTTCGACAACGGCTGTTGCCCCGAGGTAGCCCACCTCTTCATCAGCGGTGATGACGACATAGAGCGGTGCTTTCAAATCCGATGCTTCGTAGTGCGATGCGACCTCAATCATACACGCAACGCTACCCTTCATATCACAACTGCCTCTGCCGTACATCTTCTCATCAGCAATCCGTGCCTCAAACGGATCCATCGACCAACCGATAGCAGGTACAGTATCTATATGTCCGAGCAACGCAAGCCCGCGTTCACCGTTCACCGGTCCTTTACGACCGATGAGATTCACCTTCAGTACACCCTCTCGGTCTTTATATTCCACCCGTTCAACTTCACAACCAATGGATTCCAGTGTCTCGGTGAGAAAATCCATGACCTCAACATTGCTGAGAGGGCTCACTGTATTATACCCAATGAGGGTTTTGGTTAATTTTTTTGCATCCATAGTCATCAATTTTATAAAAAGGGGAGAAGTTTGTCAATAATTTTTTTAGAGTAGAGCAGAGCGTCGCGATTTAGAGATCGCTCTCACAGTTGGTATTCGTAAGCGACGACGGCTACGGCTACAATCGCGGCAGTTTCCGTGCGGAGGATGTTCCTCCCAAGCGTCACAAGTGTGCACCCGCTTTCAATCGCTCGGTTAACCTCTGGATCGGAAAATCCACCTTCTGGTCCGACAAAGAGCGCGACAGAATCCGGACGCGGTTCCTCCCGTAAAACCCGCTGGATATGCTGGACACCCAATTCCTGATCGCGATCTGGACTGAGGAGTAGGCAACGCGAAAACCTATCGAGTTGCGCGAGGACGGCATTAAAATCTTGTGCCCCGCATAATTCAGGCAACCACGAGCGTTCGGACTGCTTCGTAGCGGAGATAAGCACACGACGCCAACGCTCATATCGGTTTTGACTCGGTTTCTGCAAGGCATATTCTGAATGCAGTGGGACAATTTGCGTGACACCGAGTTCTGTCGTTTTTTGGAGAATTAACTCCATCTTATCGCTTTTAGGGAGTCCCTGAAAGAGTGTGAGTTTCGGTGGAACACCTGCGTGAAATTCGTGGCTGAGGATTCGGGCTTCGCTTGAAACCCTATCATCGTGTGTTTCAAGGATTTGTGCGGTATAGACATTCCCTTCCCCATCAATAATTCGGACCGTTCCACCCGGTTTTGTGCGAAGGACGTTGCGGAGGTGATGGTGCTCCGAACCTGTAATCGTGGCAATATTATTGGAGACATGAGAAGGGGAAACATAGAAAGTGTGCATTTATTTTTCTAATGTTCCTTGCGGTTCGGTGAGGTAAATTGGGAATTTCATGTCCCTCTCCGTATATCCAGCCCAAACGTTGTTTGGGCTTACGAGCTTTGACCAAAACCTGCAGCAGTCAATACCATTGACTGTGAACATGATCAGAAAGATCATTTTCTAAAATACTTCCACCGTGTACGAGGCGGACCAGAAGGACGTAAGGAAAATTAAATAGAGATTGCAGGGGTGCGCAATTGTTGAATAATCTTCTCTGGCTGCTGACTGCGGAAGATAGCGGTACCTGCGACGAGAATCGTTGCCCCTCGGTGAATTGCGAGAGGCGCGATGTCTGTCGTTACACCACCATCAACGGAAATGTCAAGAGGCTGTGTCATTTCCTGAGCTATTTGATGTAATGTTGCTATCTTTTCGAGCGTATCCCGTTGAAAGGGTTGACCGCCGAATCCAGGTTCAACACTCATTGGTAGGACTAAATCAATGTCAGAAAGGTAAGATGTGACCGCCGAGACAGGTGTCCTCGGACAAAGTGCCAACCCCGGTTTAAGCCCGTGCGCTCTGATTGCCGAAATTACTTCGTCCGGTTTATCAGCACTTTCGATGTGGAAGGTAATCAAGTCCGATCCTGCTGCCGCAAGCGCGTCGATATAGCGAATCGGGTGCGTCACCATAATGTGGACATCAAAGGGAACATCGGTGATCTCGCGAACAGCAGCGATAAAAGGCGGACTGATAGCGAAATTAGGCACAAACTCGCCGTCCATCACATCAAAGTGGAGCATGTCGGCACCAGCCGCGACGATCCGTTTAACCTCTTCGCCAAGACGACTGAAATCTGCCGCGAGTAATGAAGGCGCGATTTTAGGCGTAGAAATCTGTAATCTCCTTTGATTGAGTCCTATCTATACAGCACTTCAGGTAATTTTTCACCGTTTTCGTAGACGATCACCCGTGTTTTGCCAAAGACCCGGACCCCCTTCTGTTCCAAATCAATCACTGTTCCGGGGGCATAACGTTGATCCACCTCCACGCGTTCACTGTAGTCATCAATGATAACAATTCTGACGTGACGTGAAAGTTTCCCTCCTTCACTCACTGTATGGGTGAACGTTAAGGGTCTGCTGATGTTTTCAGTAGTTCCCGGCACACCACTGATTTCGAGTAGGATGCGGTCTCCGGTTCTCACCATCACGCCGCCTACAGGTTCGTGCGTGATAATTGCACCTTGCGGGATTTTAGGATGTGAACTATATTCAGTCTCAACCTTTAGTCCCACTGATTCGAGTGCGGCAAGCACATCGGCAGCGAGTTGACCTTGGAAATTCGGAAGCTGTATGACTTGTGGTCTGGGTCCGCGGCTCACTAAAAGATTTATAGGGCTGCCGCGACGTTGACCGCCTCCCTCTGGAGGCGTTTGTGCGATAACAGTATCCTGTAGATAATCTTCGGAATGGACGAAGGCTACCCGATTTGGACGAAAACCTGCAGTTGCGAGGGATTCAAAAGCGGCGTCCCGCGATCTGCCAATGACAGAGGGAACAGGTACTAACTCAGCTCCTATGCTAACTGTAATTTCAACGGGTTGATACGATTTTATTCTAAAGTTCGCCTCTGGATTTTGTGAGACGATCTCGCCTTTGGGTGCATCGCTACTCGCCTCTTGAATGGTTTTTGCGGGTTGCAACCCTGCGTCACCGAGAATCCGCACGGCTTCATAATAACTTTCGCCGGTAATGTTGGGGACAAGCACCTCCTCGGTTCTGACCCAACCCGGAATCACGACGAAAATGGCTAACGCTCCGATGATACCAAGGCAAATCAAGAGATAGAGAAAAACCTTGAATGATGCAAATAGGGTACTGTTCAAACGGTTCATATTTTATGGTGGATATCAGAATTAAATGGACATTATGGATCTGTGTATTGGCGGGCAGGTACAAGACCTGCCCCTACAAGGTGCCTATTTATTTCTCGACTTTACTATAATTTGACCTTACGGAGGGCAGCGCGAAAACCTAATAATTAAAAAACTCGCCTGTTTGCACTTGATAACCGTTAATAAAATCGTGTGCTTCCATAGACTTTTTGGTTGCGGGTTGGATTTCCAACAATTGGAGTGCTCCTTCCGGCGTGGCAACGAGCAATTTTTGTCTTTCGACTATTTGAAGGGTTCCGGGGGGTCGCGCGAGTTTTTGTGGAAGTGGTTGACAACGCACAATTTTCAGTCGAAGGTTCTCTCGAAAGAAAGTATAGGCACCGGGCCAGATTGCTGTTCCCCTGACTAAATTGTGAATCGCCGTCGCTGGTTGATCCCAACTCACTTGCCCGATTTCCTTCGTCAGTCTCGGTGCGTGCGTCGCCTCGGCGTCGTTCTGTGGAACTGCCGATGGCGGTTCCCCATCCGACATATTGGACAAACATCGGACCAGTTGATTTGCCCCGAGTTGTGCCAACTGTTCCGTCAATGTGAAAGCCGTATCCTCATCTCGGATTGGGACCGGATCAGCAGAGACAATATCACCTGTATCCTCACCTGCATCCAGTAACATAAGCGTTACACCTGTCTCAGTTTCGCCATTAATGAGTGCCCACTGAATTGGAGCGGCACCGCGATACTTTGGAAGAAGTGAGGGATGTAAATTGAGAGTGCCACAGGGTGGAATATCCAAAACGGTTTGGGGTAAAATCTGACCAAAAGCGGCAACGACCATTACATCCGGGGCGAGATGTCTAAGGGTTCGCACAAAGTCTGGCTTTCTCACCTTCTCAGGTTGATAGACGGGTATACGCTGTTCCGTAGCAACGACTTTGACGGGTGGTGGACTGAGCCGTTTCCCGCGTCCGCTCGGTCGGTCGGGTTGTGTGACAACACCGATGAGTTCAAATTTGCGGGAGATGAGTCCTTTGAGTGCTGGAACGGCAAACTCACTGGTCCCCATAAAGACAATACGCATCTTTTAATTATACCTTGCGGTTAAACACCGTGGATTCTATTTTGAACGTGTCTTTCTCGAATCCGCCTGCCGAACCCGAAACTCGTCTCCGATACAATACTTAAAAGCACGAGTATCGGGTTCGGTTGTTGCGGGCTACAGGTTCCGTATTTTGACTACATTACGGGCTAAGGGTATGGAAACCGTGTCAGCACCTTCCGACTCTTTAAATCTACGCGTTAGAAGCGGATCTGAATCAGGGGCACAACAAAACCGACAGACTGCTTACTTGCCCGCCTATTCAATCCTTTATCCAGTGAGTCCTGTAGCGACCTACTTCTATATCTTGCCGTATACGGACTGGTCTCGGACAGTCGTGTGAGCGTCTCCCCTACAGGTTCCTCATCTTCAGACGGTGGAGGTGTTTCTTCTGGTTCAGGCACACGTGGTGCTGACCGGTCAACATTACGAGTGTGCCACCAATCCCATAACCCAATAAACACAGACAATGAGACAGCACCTGCACCAATTATGCGATAGTCCCGCGGGGACAATTCAGGTGCGAATTGATTTTCTTGCAACATTCTTACTATACGCATTATTCCGTAACTGTGAATAGCGGTAAACGGTATGGAACTCAAAGTAATGATCTCAAACCGCCGCAAAGCACTTTCGCTATATACGTCGTGGTCGTGTTCCGTGTGTTCTGCCTCCGACTCAGGAGATTCGGACTGAATTTGTGCTTTTGCATGTGGGATCACTAAGCAAAGAAAGATTAAGTTAAGCAAGAATAATCGAACACCCAATTTATACATTTTTAATTATGTCCTTCTGAGCTACCGTTCGTTGGTTTTCAATAGCCACAAAAAATGGGTAAAAGTTAAGTTTCCTGGTTTTGATCGCGGTTTTGAAAGAGGTAAACGATTAACATCCCTGCTCCAATACAGACAGAAACATCCGCAACGTTAAAGGTGGGCCAAAAGAGCCCCTTGTCAGCTATGCCGAATTGGAGGAAATCGACAACCTCCCCCAAATAGAGTCGATCAATGAAGTTTCCAACCGCACCACCGAGCAGAAAACCGAGAGCGATTTGCATCCAACGGCTCTCTCTGAATCGAAGATAATAGGCGAAAATGAAAGCTAAAGCGATAATAGTAATGAGAATCAGTAAAACCCTGTGTCCGGCAAGTACACCAAAAGCCGCACCTGTGTTCCTGTCGTGCCGAAGGTTGAAGAAACCGGGAATAATCGGAATTACCTCTGTAACCTGAGCAATATGGTTCTGGACCAGCCGTTTACTCACCCAATCTACTATCAAGACTGGAATCGCCACGCCGATTAAAGGTAGCAGCGTCAGCCACGTATTTTTATTAGAATCCTGCATCGTGGGCATCCTTAAGCACCTCCCATTCCGCTTTTGCATCATTCGTCTCTATATCGGCCCCCTGCAGCACTTGCCGAATAATAGGTGAGAGTCGGTGCCACTTCTTCTGAAAAATGCTATGGTTATCCGTTAGCTCCTCTGTAGAAATGAGATGATAAAAATGTTCCGCCAAAAAAGGAGTCAAGGGCGCCAACCGTTGCAGGAAGGCAGTTGCGATTTGTGCCAAGGTCGCTTGCGCCACATGTAGTGTTGCCGCAGGACGCGATTCCATAGCACGGACATAAAAACGAAGATCGTCTTCGCAGAAATCGGTTAACAGCGTCCAGATTCCATGAAAATTCCCGTCTTGGTAAACCTGCTGTACATCCTGTAAAAGTCGGGAGGTAACAGCCATCGCTAATGCATCAATCGGGAGCACCTTATCAGTAGCGGCGGTCCTTGCCCCTTCTACTTGCTGTGCCTCCAGATGCGTAGGTGTCTGTGTATTCGCGGCACCGTTCTTAATTCCTTCCTTGCCGCTATGTCTCTGTCTTCTACGTTTCCCCTGGGATACATCTTCCGACTCTGTTTTATTTTTATTTTGAGAGTCCTGGCCAAAACGGTAGAGGCAATTACTGATACTCTCCAATAGTTCCTGTAATTGCTGATATTGAACGAGATAACCATCTGCGAGTTTGTTAAGCTGCTTGGGGTCAATCGACTCTGTTCCGACATTAGGCGTTATTGCCACCAAACGTGTCACGTCAGCCGGATATTTGTTAAGAAATGCGTCTTCGAGGTGTATTTCCGCACCAACTTCCGGCATCGTGTTAAGTTTTAGTTGCTTAAAAGGTTGACTTTCTTTAATTGGACGGCTTCTGCTAAGCGCAGCGGAGATAACACTAATTTCGGCTAACCATTTTGTCCATTTTGAATCGGAAACCGTGTCAGTTTGCGGTACAAACATGACACTGGTGTGTCCACCGAGCGGTTTTTTGAAATCAGAATTGTCAATGATCTGAAGCAGATTGGCGAAATGACTATCAATCAGCGTAGCCTCCTTACGAAATTCACTTGAATTACAGTTCTGACACCGTGTATCGACAGGTAAAAGTTCCTCAACGCTCAATCGGAACCAGAATTCAAACCCTCGCTGTATAGAACTTCGGATGGCATTGAGTGTATTTTTATCAGTAAGCGGTTCATCACAGTGGTCGCAAAGGAGGATCGGCAGCGGCATTCCCCATTGGCGCTGTGCGGAAACCTGCAAATCTCCGAAATTGAGGACAGCGTTTTGTACATCGCGAATATCCTCATGATCCGTGTCGCCGTAATTATCCCAATATTCTTGGGCATTGAGGAGCTGGGTAGTGGCTTGGTTTTCGGAAATAGAGAACACCCATTTTGAGCACGGACGAAATACCGCCAATTCTGTACAGCGTGGACAGTGGGGCTCAGGCATTTCGCCTTTTTGTGTCTTGAGGAGATAGCCACATCTTTCCAATTGTGGAACAATAAATTCCTCAGCATCAAACAGATACAAACCACACAATTGTCCCGCTTCCTCGGTGAACCTGCCGGTTTCATCAAAAACAGGCATAGTATTCATATTTAAAGCTTGGGCGATTTTGTAACTCGGCTGATGATGTGCGGGATTTAAAGGCATCACACCGGATTCTAAGGGGGATATTGATTTGTCATCAATAGCATCTGTCACCACGGTCTCAGGGATGAGTGTAATCTTTAAATCTTTTGACGGAAACAGTGGATGCGCTACAACGCATTGTGCGAGTTCAGAGGCTTTGATCTCTTTGACAGGTTTCGGTTTGGGTTGTCCTTTTGGAAGATTTTTCGTAAAGTGTTTGAGCTGGGGTTCTGCAAAGAGTAGGTATTCATCTTGCCATTGGGTGAGCTTATAGGTAATATCGTCAGTAATTCCAAGCTCAACGATTCCTGCTATTTCCCAAAGGTGCGGCATTTGGAGACAGAAGAAAACATTGATGCCAAACTCCTCTAATCCGACGTTGAAAGGAAATTTTACGTAGCCATTTAAGGTGTGTGTCGGTATTTGTACGAGGTTTGCTTCATTTATGGGAACAGTGCAATTAGGACACCATGGACTCAATTGTGGCAAGTCATGCAGATAATTAGAATCACGGAGTCGACTGATAAGAGCGATCAGCCTTGCTTCTTGTCGCGATTCGAGGGTTTTCTGTGAGGTATCCCAATCCGCAAAAATACCGAGTTGATGGAACTTCTGTTTCTGGACTTCTAATTCCTGTTTATGTCGCGCGCGACATCGCTTTCGGAGGACAGATAATTTAATCGGCGTTTTAGACTTTGCCGCCTCAATGACGGATTCCTCAATCCAAACGGGATAGGTTTCCCACGCGGGCACGTATGTAACATGATTCCCTTGCATTAACTCTGCTTTAAGGAAGATGTCCTGACAAATTTTTCTACAAAGGGTGTTAAGAGTGAGTGCATCAACAGCGGTAGGCATCTCGCGAAGGATATAGGTCTCTGTCTGGGAGGAGTGGCGGGGCTGCGTAGTGTTCGCCTTGACTGTGTTACGTTCCACAGTGTTAGATTTCTTGTTCGCGAGGGGGTATACATCGGTATTTCCCCAAATTTCCAGAACGGCGTTTTCTCTTTCGCGGTCTGTCAATTGGGGTTTCTCTTCCGACTTCGTAGATTTACCCCGTTTACGCGTCGTGCTTTTTGCGGTGGAATTTCGTTTTCTCATATTTATGTACTATCATTTCTGGAGTGCTTGTCAAACAGATTTCTGATGAGGTTATGCGTCTTCGCGTGAACTGTCTCACGGTTTTTCCTGTATCAAGCAGATTGGCACATCCGACCCTCTATCACCAGAGCATACGCCTCAAAAATTGTAAGAGAATAATTAGCACAAACGGTGAAATGTCAATACCAAGATTTCGAGTCATCGGTCCGAGTGCGTTCCGAATCGGACTTAAAACTGGGTCTACGAAGCGGCTTGTCCACCAATAGAGTTGCCTGACGACTGAGTTTTGTGTACCAGAAACAAACCAAGAAAGTATTGCATTCGCTAAAACCAGTATTGTGAAAATTTCAAGCAGTTCACTGATGAACCAAGCGAGCATATCCATTATTTGGGTCCTGTTCACTCACAAACTTATTAGGTATTACCAAGTTCCTTTGCCCGCTGCGTCGCAGCGAGGATGGCTTCTGTAAGCGTTGCTCGTAAACCGCCGCGTTCTAAAGCGTGCAGTCCGGCGGCGGTTGTCCCGCCCGGTGTGGTAACACGGTTCTTGAGCACAGCGGGATGTTCCTGTGTTTCAGCCAACATCTTAGCGGCCCCTAAGACTGTATGGGTGGCGAGTTGCTGCGCATCCGTCCGAGGTAAACCAACATGAACACCTGCATCTGCTAACGCTTCGATGAAGAGTGCAACATAGGCGGGACCACTCCCACTTACCCCCGTAACAGCATCAAGGTGGCGTTCATCCATCACCAAAGAGGTGCCACAAGCGTCGAAAATTTGTTGTGCTATTTCAAGATGCTCCTGATTCACTGCGCTACCCGCCGTTAGTACGGAGATTGCGGCACCCACCGACGCTGAGATATTTGGCATCACCCGAACGATAGGTGGAGGGTTGTCAAAGTAGGATTCAAGCGTTGTGGTCGTAACACCTGCGGCAATGCTAATCAGCCATTGCGGTGTTGCTAAGGCTTGTGCGACCTGAGGCAAAACATGTGGAACTACCGGAGGCGTGACAGCACAGAGAATCACATCGGTATTTTCCACCAAGGCAGCAATATCACTCGCACTGTTCGTCCCTTTTTCATCGCAGAGCTGCTGGACGAGGACGCTATCAATGTCGGTGACCCAAATCTGTTTTGCAGGAAATACCGTGTCAGCGACACTTCGGGCGATAATACCGCCCATCTTTCCGACACCTATCACACCTAAACTTTTAATTATTCCTTGCGGTTCGGTCAGGGTGGTTTCACCTATGATGTGCCTTCCCGTAGAACCGCCCTCCATTTCATTACGGGCTACAGTCTTGTGGATACTTTACAAAAATCCCTAATTATTCCTTGCGGTTCGGTCAGGGTGGTTTCGCCCATGACGCGCCTTTCCGTAGAACTGCAGAAACACCCAAGCAAAAACCCCTCCATTTCATTATAGGCTATGGTCTCGTTGGTAGTTTCGTTTTTTAATTATTCCTTGCGGTTCGTTCAGGGTCGAAACCCGCCAGCAAGGTGTTAGAACTATCAGAACCCTCTTCAACTAAGGGCTATTCCTCTGAAACCTCGAAGATCGCCCTGCCGATTCTAACGAGATTCGCGCCTTCTTGAACGGCGACCTCAAAGTCATTCGTCATCCCCATAGAGAGATACTTCATGGTAACTCCAGGGAATTTTTGTGCTTCTATTGTTTCAGAAAGCGATCTCAGCAAAGCGAACGCGGGACGGTTTGCGTCCGGTGAAGGTGTTAATTGCCCCATCGTCATCAATCCAATAATGTGCACTGCCGGATATGCCTGCGCGTCTTCAATGAACTGAAGCAAATCATCGGCTGCCAATCCGTGCTTACTTGCCTCGCGAGTCGTATTTACCTGAATTAAAACATTAGTTTGTTGCGAGCGTTGCTCAGACCGGCGCGCTATCTCTGTTAAAAGCCGCAAGCTGTCAACTGAATGAATCAGCGAAAACATTTCCAATGCGGTTTTAACTTTATTTCTTTGCAAATGTCCAATAAGATGCCATCGACATGTGTCGTCACTGAGATCGGTATCCGCAGCATCTACAAATGAATTGACGGCAGCATATTTCTGTTGCGCTTCCTGCACCCGGTTTTCACCAATATTCGTGGCACCTGCGGCGAGAACCGTCTGAACCTCCGCCACTGAACGCCCTTTTGTAACAGCAACGAGCGTTATTGAATCGAGCGTGCGTTCACTTCGTTCTGCAGCACTGGCAATACGTTCATTGATCCTGGAAAGATTATCGACAATCGCGCTCAATTGGCACGTCCCCACTCGGTTCTTTTTCAATTCCAAATTGGTTTGAATTAAAAAAAGAGGATGTCAACTTTCAAGATTGTCTGTTGATGGCGGATCTGGATTTAAAGGCTTGCTTGTGTGAAAGAGTATACCAATAACGGCGACTAAGACAGCGATGCTAACAATCCCAATACCAACGACTATCTTATGCGTTGCCTCCGTATAAACTTGCGTGACTTGGACCGCACTGACGTTTTCAGACAAAACCTCCCGATACTTGGAAGGATGGTTACCACCTTGTATGATAAAAACAAGCCCGATCAAACCTGTAACGAATGATAACGTTGCAAAGAGCACGCGCATCTTCAATTCTTTCCGGCGGATGCCAAATTGTTACTGACAACGAGTTTAAGAAATTATTGCCCTAAACAGGTTGGAACATTTCAGGAAAATAACGTTACAAATTGTAGTGAGGTTTCGATTGCGGGCAATGCTGAAACTACTGCTTCTTTATGCGTGGCATTTATATATTAATGATACTATATTTTTCCAAGAAATGCAAATTTTCGTTACAAGAATTCTTTTCCGCAATCCAGCGATATGTGTGAAATAGACTTAGTTTTTCATATTGAGTTGGATAAATGAGAGCATCCTACCTGTTCGTCCGTTTTCAGCCCGATGAGAATAAAAAAGGTCTGTGCGACAAGCGGTGCAAAGGGGGGATATTGAGATGGAATCGGAGGGTAAACCTGCTTCAACCAATTGGTTAACATTGGCGGTCTGTAGACTCAGGTTTGTGCCATCGTGGACGGTGGTACCGAAGCGTTCAGCAAATTGAGTGAGCAATTCTGTGCCAACGGTATAACAACATTTCTGGATAGAGGGGCCCAAATGAATTCGGCAGTTTGTCGTAACGGTTCCGAAACTATCTTTCATCCGTGCAAGCGTGTTCACCGCAATTCGTGCGAAGGTGCCGCGCCATCCTGCATGCGCGATACCGATTGCTGGTGTTTCAACATCAAGAATGAAAATAGGGACACAATCCGCCGTAAAAATGCCCAACGCCACACCGCGCCGCGCCGAGATGAGGGCGTCTACCTCTGGAGGGTTTTCCTGAGACGCCACCGCTACGTCATCTACATCAATCACACTGTTCCCATGAACTTGCCGACAATACCGCAGATCTTTCACACCAATTTGCTGAAAAAGGATTTTCCTGTTAGTTGCGACTGCGCTTGCATCATCTCCGACATGCTCAGCGAGATTCAAGGATGCATACGGTGCGTGGCTGACGCCACCCGTACGCAGACTAACACCAGCAGTGGCTATGTCGGTTGCTTGAAGTTCTTGAATCGTGTGATACGTCTTCATGATTTATAATCTTCTCGGGGCGGACTAAAGATGTCAAGTGCAACAGCGGGTTCTTCAAACGCTCTCGCGCTGTGCTTCACATTGGAAGGGATAAGGTAAGCATCCCCCTTTTTAAGTATCCGAGCATCCCCATCAATTGACAGTTCAAATGTCCCCTCAAGGACCATGCCCATCTGCTCATGGGGATGGCTGTGCTCAGCAACGACACTATGCGGTTGTAGGTTGACAAAGGACATCATTACTTTTTCACCGTGAAGTGTCCGAATACTTGCACCATCAAACACCTGCTTTTCCGGTTGCTCATCAATGATATAAAAGGGCATCGGGTGTGAGTATCTCCTGTTAAGATATGTGTTATAGTGATCAGTTGTCAGTTGGGTCCCGCTATCACCATCTACACCAATGAATTATCGAAAATCTGAATTATTCCTATAGCAGATGTATATGTCTTCTACGGAAATGGAACATCCGGTGTGGCAGGCTCGACGTAAAGAAGTCTTTTACAACTTGAGCAGTAGACTCGCTTCTCATATTTCTGCGCCTCTTTGATCGTCTGTGGTTGAATAGCAATGCGGCAACTGGTACAGATACCATTTTTGCTTAGGGCGACGAAACCTGTTTTCGCTCGTGCGGCACCGGACCGATTGGTAAACTGCGCCTTCATCCAGCGATGATATTCGTCTCTGAGTCCTTTGCCAATCTCAGGAAGAAACGCCTTCCGCCGCTTCAAATTTTCATCCCTCTCTATCTCTAAGTCTCGGAGTTCTTTTTGAAGTTGTGAAGTTTCAGTAGCGGTTTTCTCTTTTTCTTGGTTCACCTCAGCCTCTAATGCTGCTAATTCTTCCTTGAGTCCGTCGCTCTTCTCCATAAGATTTAAGATAGCATCCTCAGCTTCCTCATCCTCTCCGTCGAGAAATTCAATTTGTCGTTCAAGCGCATCATAAGCCTCGTTTGTCTTAACAATACGTTGTTCATCTCGATACTTTTCGCGTTGTACAGCGTTCATCTCAATTTCAGCGTTTTTGGAGCGTTGTTCTCTCTCTGTTTCCGTGAGTTCTGCCGATTTTGCGGCAAAATCCTCTTCACACTGCACGACCGTTGCTTCTAATTGCTCAATGTGATTCGGGATATCTTGAAGTTTTTGCTGGATTGACAATAGTTCCAAGTCCCGTTTCTGCAATTGGTAAAGCAACGCGAGTTGCTCCTGTAAAGGCTCATTAGCCATTATATTTCTGCCTCCTTTTCGACAAGGTATGCAAAGAAAATACCGAGTTGATACAAAACAAAGAGTGGTATTGCCATCAACAACATTGAACCCGGATCGGCAGGTGTCAAGAGCGCTGACATGACACAGATACCCAATAAAGCGTAACTCTGCTTTTCACGGAAGCCCCGCGCATCAATGACGCCGATACGGGACAGAAACGCCATCACTATCGGTAACTCAAAAGCGATACCGAACCCTAAGATTAAGCGAGTTACAAAGTTAATATATTTTTCCAGGTCCCACATATTGGGTAGCTCCGGAAGCAACTGTGCGGAGAATTGCAGCACTACTGGTGTGACAATAAAGTAGGCAAAAGCAGCACCAAAGACGAAAAATACGACGATAATCAAAAACAAGGGCATCGCGAATTGGCGCTCTTGGCGATTCAACGCTGGAAAGACGAATGCCCACATCTGATAAATGATGATCGGTAGTGCCAACAATATACCGGTGGTTATCCCTAATTTCAGGTATGCCATGATACCTTCTAAGGGACCTACCTTCATAAGTATTGCGTCGACACTGGAAGTCCCAGATCGCAAGGCGAGTGCGAAAAACCCGAGTATCGATCCCTCAGAACCTCCTATGGTATCAATAGCGTTCGCAATCAGCGAGTTCATCGAAGTTCCCAATGGAAACTTAATTACCTTTTCAATGGGTTTGCTGAAGGATAAGCTTAAGACCGTAAAAACGGCGATTGCAATAGCAGAAATAATAATTCGGCGCCGGAGTTCCTCCAAATGTTCCCAGAAGGTCATTGCAACTTCGTTAGATTCCATAGTGCGTGCCGCTCACGGTATGTGTGATCAAGAAGGTTTCGGGGGTTTAATGTTCGGATCCGGTTCTTTTTCAATTTCATTTGCTGTTTTTGTTAATTCATCTTGAAGATCGCTACCAGCACTCTTAAATTCTCGGATAGCTTTGCCGAGCGAACGCCCCATTTCGGGCAACTTCTTCGGTCCAAAAATGACGAGTGCAACCACAAGGATTATAAAGATCTCCATTCCGCCTATTCCACCCATGTCTTTATCCCTCCTCCAATGAAATGTGGCATTTTTTTGCTATCTATAGTGTAGCAAAAAATCAACCTATTCGCAATTGTTTTTTTCAATGAAATGTGTTGGGGATGTGGTCAGGATGTAGAGAGCAATTGTCTGAATCAGGATTGTGAAACTGTCGTGATTGAAAACTATGGGAACGTTCTATTCGTTATAGGACATATTTTGCTTCGAGAAAGGCGATATATTCATCTCGGCGAGGTTAGAAACCTCGCCTACCGAATCAGGGGACTTTGAAGATGTCGGGTTTCGCTGACACTCTACCCGACCTACTACATCTGACTGCTCCCCGTGCTAAAGCATCGGGGGTTCTTCTGATAGACCTCCGACGCGAGTTTTTAACAGTTACCCCTCACTGCAACCAGCATTTTAGGGTATGGGGCGACTCTTGATTCCGCTTATAGCAGCTTTCTTGGGGTCTAAGCCCAAGCAACAGTTCTCTGTAACAAGAAAAGGAGCCAGTCATTTGGAGGGTTGAAACCTCCTGCTCCCTACGGTGAAACTCTCAACTCGTGAGTTTCACAGATACGTTGAGATACCACATGTATTTTCTCAACCGTCGCTATACACTTTTAATAGCGATATACAATCAAAGTTGCATAGTGTTATGCTATCAAAAAGAGCGGTTACCAGTTCCTTCGGTTGTGCTGCTTCGGTTCTCTGATACTCGCACTATCAGATACTGAGACCTGACACGGTGACCTACGAAACGGATAGATTGTTAATGGTTGATACTACCAAATACCTTATCCGTGTAACGGGATTGTGAGAGGCTCTATCAGGTTGATAGAGGTTACACCCTCTCACTGGTATTAGTAATATTAAAACATATCTCGGACCGAATGTCAAGGAAAAAATGAACGTTTTGGTCCTTTCCAAGAGGGCGAGACTGTATCCCCGACCGTCCGTCATGGACAGCACAGTGCTTTGTGCAGTCCATGGCGCGCAGGAACGGGGTTTTAGTCTCGGAAACTTTGATAAACTCAATCTTGATGAACTACTATCTGAATCGCGGATGATACGGATTACGCGGATTTTGGGTTCTCTGAGATTAACACTATAAAATATTAATTAACACTATTTGTATAAAATGTTACGTTTTTATAACATTTTTAAATTCGGTATTTCTGTGGGGTTTCGGTTGAAAACCCAGTGGGGGCGTGGGTTTCCTGGGTATTTCTCGGTTTCGATTCTCTGTTGAAGAAAAAATAATTTGATGAAAAGTGTAACATTTTGCAAACGATTGATAAATTACTTTACTGATATATCCTCATTCAACCGATCGGCAGATACTTTTTGTTTGCTCCCAAGTCGCGTGTGGACTTGCGGGACAATGTATTACATTCCGCACCTACCGTGTTTGGGATGTAGTGGCGAGATGAGGAAATCTCGCCTGCTGGGGTGGAGGTTGGATGTTCAGCGAAAACGTTTGAATTCACTCGCGTGATATGCTATGATGTTAGCGACGTGGAAAGAATGTATCTATTCCGGCTTCAATATCCTCAATCGGATGTCCGTGTTGCTGCTGATAACTTTCGTGGGTGGCACGCTCTGTTGCCGTTAGGGCGGTCAGCGGAAAAGCAATAGCTTCCCTGCTGCGATTACCGGATTCACTCATCGCGATATTCATCTCTTGGTCTTGTCTACCGAGGGCTGCCCCGTATTCAGGCTTGGTATCGTTAAGCACTGCGGTGGCGATGCTGAGCAGTTCATCAGCCACTGCGATTTGTGATTCGGAAAGTGCATAGTTCTTGAGCGGGTTTTCCCATGTCACGGTCTGTTCAGGTAATTGCAACTCGATCTTCTCAATTACTGTGACACCATCCACATCAATTGTGGTTCGTTCGGGACGGTAAGCGATGCCTTGCGCCCCAGATTGCAGATCATCTGCGGGTGTTACGTAGATATCCTCACCGACAATAGTGCCTTTGCTGCCATCAATCTGCGAAATTCCAGTTTGTCCGCGTCCCAAGGATCGGGCGTGGATAACGTTGGAATACACCATGAGGGCAGTCGCGTTGTTGTCGAATTCAATGAAGGCGAGGCTCCAGTTGTCGCTTGTATGATGCCGCTTCATCCTGTCGATAATCGGAATTACAGGACTTGTTTGCGTGATACCGAGCATAGATTTCGGTTCACCCCCAGCACGGAGGCGGAGCATGCTCATCCCGTGATGACCACCTTCATAGAAAATTCGATAGATCCGAGCGACTTCACCGATAATATCCGCTTCAATAACCTTTGACAAAAACCGCTCACGTGGCGCACGGTAATAGTTTTCAGCGATCTCAAGTTTGACATTATTCGCTTTGGCACTTTCAATCATCAGGTCTGCTGTCGGGAGTGTAACAGTAATAGGCGTTTCGCAGAGGATATGAACGCCAGCATCCGCCATAAAGCACCCAATCGCGTGATGTGCGACACCCGGAACAGTAATATCAACGACATCAAGCTCCTCATGTGCAACGAGATCCCGGACATTGGTGTATGGGTTCGCGCCATATTGTTTGGCGTAGCGCGTTGCTACTTCCTCGTCTATATCGCAAATTGCGACGAGATTGTAAATATCTTTGAGTTTTGCAATAACAGGCAGATGCGCGCCACCGCCTCGCCTTCCTGCACCCACTAAAGCGATATTGAGTTTGGACATGGAAACCTCCTTTTATTGGCTATCGGTTATCGATTGGTTGGTATTTCGTTTGTAATGAAGATAGCAGTTACATAGAAATGTGTCAACGAAAAACGAACCTCGTAGGTGTAAAATCTCTGGAGAGGAGGGCAGTCCAAGGGCCATCGTTAGAGATACGTTTTTTCAGAAGATGTTATGTTAGCCATTATCCTCAAAGAACTCCATTGCTATTGTAATTCTATCAAATATCGACGGATCCAGTTCCTGATTATATGTGCCCTCACATTACTGCTATTCGTAGCAACCGTTGAATTTTATGCCGATAGCCGAACGGGAAAACCTATTGATGTCGGGAAACAGACGTATACGCTCTTTATCATCGCCCTTTTCATTGTGCAATTTTGGGTACCAAGGCATGCGGTCGAGGCGTGGCACATGGAAGGAACTCGCAGATCTCATCAAACCTACCTACAAGGGTATGGACAAAACGGTGCACTTCTCGCGCTAACGCCTTTGACAAATTGGAAAATCTTGGTAGGTAAACTCAGTGCAATTGTGGTGTGGGCTCTGTGGAGTATTTGGCTAATAATTCCACTGCTGGCACTCTCAAATTACATAGGCGGTTTGACAGCGGCGCAATTGGTAAGATGTGCGGCAGTTCTATTGGCAAGTTGTATTTTTTATGCATTTATCGGTGTCGGCTTTGCACTATGGAATCCTCCGATGCGGGCAAAAAGTATCAGTTACGGGCTTATTCTGCTTATTACTTTTCTTCCAATGGTTCCAGTCCCGCCACTTAACGCAATTCCGTTGTTTGCGGCGACGAGCCCATTGTGTGCTCTGTTGTCAATTCTCAATGCGGATTCAACACACTTGTGGGTGTGGAACATTGGCCTGTTTTGCACACTCTTTTTGTTGTTTTTCCCTATCCTGCTGAGACGGATGCGTTTTTGAACTGGCTGTGTTCCTTGCGTAAGGATAGTTAGATGTAACGGGCGGGGAAACCGCGCCCCTACGGGTTCGCGGCTTTCGGGAAAATGGAAATTTATTTCTGAATATTGCTTAAATGCCCCTGTCCCTTAGTGACAGAAAGGTTGATTTTCACCTGAAAATGTGGTAACATGGAATCAGTTCCGACAGGCAGGTCCCGACGTAAACCCTCTTTTTTAATTATACCTTGCGGTTCGGTCAGGTGAATCTGAATCTTAGCGTGCCTTTCCGTATATCCGGTGCGCCCCTTGGTTGCGCCTACTGCTGAGACCCATCAAGAACCTGTGCGTAATGAAACGGAGCACAGTCCAGGAGCCCATAAATTAAAAAATGGCGCACACATCAAGGTACTCACCAAACACTCAAGAAACACCACAACCTGCACACCCGGGTGTGACCTTCCGCGCGATTTTGATCGGCATCGTCCTCATACCGCCAAATACCTATTTTATCATGGCGAACCATCTCCGTTACTGGAGCACCTTACCGACAACGATGTCGCTGATTTACAACGTCGTGGTAACATTGGTGGTGTTGACGTGCCTTAATTTCTTACTCAAATTGCTGCTGCCGCGTTTCGCGCTCCGACAGGGAGAACTGCTCACCATCTATGTCATCCTCTCCATCTCCTCGGCGATCGCCGGACATGATATGATGCAGACTGTCGTGCCTGTGATTCCGAACGGTTTTTGGTTTGCGACCGCCGAAAATGAATGGCAACAACTCTTCTGGCGGCATCTACCGAATTGGATGACACTCAGTGAGTTATCCGTCTTGCAAGATTTCTACGATGGTGATACAACCTTTTATACACAAAGGTATCTGGCAGCGTGGTGGGAACCGATTTTATGGTGGACTATCTTTCTATCTGTCCTGATTTGGGTGATGATTTGCATCGACCTACTCCTTCGGAAACAGTGGATTGAACGGGAGCGTCTCAGCTACCCGATCGTCCGCCTGCCGATAGAAATGACCTACTCAGACGGACGACTCTTTAAAAACAGCATGTTCTGGGCAGGCTTCGCGATTGCCGGCGGTATCGACCTCATCAACGGTATCCATGCGTTCTTTCCAACATTTCCAGAGATACCGGTGCGTCAGGCAAATCTCGGTATCTATTTCACCGAAAAGCCGTGGGATGCAATCGGCTGGACTCCGGTTTATATTCTTTCATTCGGCGTGGGACTTGCATTTTTAATGCCGTTGGAGATGTCGTTTTCGCTCTGGTTTTTCTATCTATTTTGGAAAGGAGAACGTGTTTTGGGACGGGCGATGGGACTTCAAGTTTTACCTGGTTTCCCCTATGACGGACCGCAAGGTGTAGGCGCGTATCTGGCTATCGCCTGCTTTGGACTCTACGGTGGACGCAGACATTTCTATGCGATATTCAGAAATCTAATTGGGAAAAAAGATACAAACCTTCCACCTGAAATGCAAGACACAACGGATTACCGGTGGCCGGTAGCAGGGTTGATCGGTGGCGTTCTCTTTCTCTTCATCTTCTCACACCAAGGCGGGATGGCGATCTGGATGATAGCGTTGTACTTCGCCATCTATTACCTTCTTGCGTTGGGCATCACACGCGTCCGTGCTGAAGTTGGTCCACCGACGCATGAGATGTTCGTCGCAAATCCCCGACAATTTATCATAGATTCGCTCGGCTCGCGTATGATTCCGCCACCGAGTTTAACGATGATGTCGCTCTATTTTGCTTTCAATCGCGGGTACCGTGCCCATCCGATGCCTCACACTTTGGAAGGATTTAAACTCGTGGAAGTGGCGAATATGCGTGCGGGGCGGATGGTCGTGGCACTGATGTGCGGCGTTTTTTTCGGCATCCTCGCCTCATTCTGGGCGTATTTGGTGGTTTCTTACAAGATAGGGGCGAATCCTGGATTAGGAACCGGCGGTTACAATATGCTCCGTTCGTGGCTCTACTATCCGACAGAAACAAATATCCCTGCTGTCGGGTTTATGGGGGTCGGATTCCTGTTCACGGGATTACTGTGGTGGTTGCGAACCCGTTTTCCGATGTTTCCATTTCATCCTACCGGTTATGCAGTGGCGAGTAGCATGTGGACCTTCGGCTGGCTTTGGTTCTCTGTGTTGATTAGTTGGGGAATCAAAAACCTGATCCTGCGGTTCGGTGGCATTCGGCTTTATCATCGCGTGTTACCGCTCTTTCTGGGACTCATCCTTGGGCAGTTCATTGTAGGAGGCACGTGGGTGCTGATTCGGCTTATCTGGGGCGTGTCTGTTTATTCGTTTTATCGTTAGCGTGTCTGAATCAGGATTTACAGGATTTTGGGATTATCGGGATAAGCAGCGAATATCAAAGGTTGCCTATCGTAAGATTAACAAATTGGAGGACTTATAATGGAATGGTTTGCAATTTCCATGCTAGTAGTTCATCAAGATTGAGTTTGTAATAAAGTTGTTGACTTTTTTGGATGTTCAATGCTATATTCTTGCTATGATTTGAATCCCATCTCAAAGAGGTCTGTGATGAGAAAACAAACACATAAAGTTGACCTAACATCCGAAGAACGTCAGACGCTCGAAACGTTAGTTGGCAAAGGTAAACACAGTGCGCTGAAACTCACGCGTGCCCATATCTTACTCAAGGCAGATAAGAACGGTCCCGGTTGGACGGATGCGCAAATCGCCGATGCCTTTGGCTGCCATAAGCAAACCGCCTGTAATGTTCGCAAACGTTTTGCGACGGGTGAGAGACTCGCCGCCTTGGAGCGCAAACCCCAAAGTCGTCCGTCTCGATTGCCGAAACTTGACGGTGCGGGGGAGGCGCGTTTGATCGCCTTAGCTTGTAGCGATCCGCCTGAAGGTTTTGCGCGCTGGACGTTACAACTCCTTGCTGATGAACTCGTTGCCCTCGAGATCGTTGAGAGTATTTCTGCTGAAGGCATCCGAAAGATCCTAAAAAAAACGTCTTACGTCCGCATCGGCAGGCATACTGGGTGATTCCGCCCGATAAAGATGCCGACTTCGTTGCTGCGATGGAGCAGGTCTTAGAGGTGTATCAACGTCCCGAAGATCCTGCGGTGCCGGTCGTCGCGATGGATGAACGTCCTGTGCAGTTGCACAAAGACCTTCGTCCGCCTCTGCCTGCGAAACCCGGACGCATCGCCCGCAGAGATTACGAGTATAAGCGCATTGATGTAGTTTCGGCGTTCTTATTTACCACCCCCCTTCAAGCCTGGCGGCGGGTCTCGATCCGAGAGCGCCGCACGGCTATAGATTGGGCAGAGGAAGTCAAATATCTTTTAGACGCAGTTTATCCCGAGGCTCAGCGAGTGACGTTAGTTTGTGATAATCTCAATACGCATAAAATCGCTTCTCTCTACAAAGCGTTTGCTGCCGAGGAGGCACTTCGATTGTCTTCACGCTTAGAGTTAGTGCACACGCCAAAGCACGGAAGTTGGTTGAACATCACTGAGATTGAGCTCAGTGTCTTCTCAAGGCAGTGTCTGAACCGACGGATCCCTGATCTACAGACGCTGCGATCCGAAGCAGAAGCTTGGCAGGCACATCGGAATCAGACGGCGAACCGGGTGGACTGGCAATTTACAGCTGAAGACGCACGCATCAAACTCAAAAGACTATATCCTCAAACTCAAAGTTGAACGACTACTAGTCATATTCCTCACGGGTCTCGGCATAGTCGCAGGAACTGCGATAAGAAACGCCTATAAAGACTAATTTCTGCGATTCGCGCTGCTCTGCCTTTCGTAGCACAGGCTCTTCCTGCTGAGGATTCAAATTATGATGCTCAACTACTATCCAGAAACTGATTCACTGTATATCAATTTATCTGAGCAACCAAGCGTGGAGAGTCAGGAGATTTCCGAAGGTATACTTCTCGATTATGATGCCGAGGGGCAGCTTGTTGGGATTGACATCGATAATGCCAGCAATAAAATTGACATGGAAAAACTGATTCTGAGTCGTCTCCCCAGTCAAGTTGAAACCACAAGTGTATAGAGACATAGGGAAACGTGCGTCTACAAATACTGAATAAACTCATCGCGCACACGCACCTTATCTGCGTCGGTACCGAAACCGAGACTAAACCAACCTTCATAGCCGCGCCTATTCAATTGCGCAAACAGGTCTGAAAAATCAATCGTCCCCTCGCCGGGGATGAGATGGATTTCATACTCCCCTGTATTGTCGTTGAGTCGCACCTGACCGATGTTCTCTACGCCGAATGCGTCCAAAAATCCGTGCCATCCCTCCGGCACGAGATGCCCGTGCGCGACATTAAACGCCCACTTGAGATACGGAGAACGCAACGCATCGAAAAACCAGTGTGTCTCCTCAACATTATGAGGGATGTAATGGATTTCGGCGTGTTCTGGCTCTCGGTTGTGGTTCTCAAAGAAGATGACGATCTCCGCCTGTTCCGCCCGCGCGACCAATCGTTGGATGCGCTGAATCGCAGCATCACGGCGTTGCGCGACATCTCCGAAATGATAGCCGCCATGCCCAATGAGCCAACCACATCCAAGTCGCTGTGCCAATTCTAAGTTTGCGTGGAGATAACCATCCACCGCCTCAGCCATGAGCGGCACATACTCGGCGTTGTTGATTGCCGATGAAGGGTGAATGCCGATGGCGATTCCATGCGTTTCACAGAGATCTCGAATCCTGCGAACACGTGCCGAATCAAACGAGGCTAGGTCGTTTGGCGGGACATCGGCTTGAAAGTCGATATATCCAAACCCATTTTCCGCCGCCCATTGGATCGATTCTTCGATCGGCTTATTTTTTGGTGCATCAAATCCAAAACGTTCTTTCATATTATCCTGCAAATTCTCTACCCTCCGGTTGTGTGGTCTCCCACTTCCGCTGTGTTGCAAAAAGTTTGACTTCAAAAGGACGCATTCGTGTCACGAACGACCCATCAGACACAGGGGTCTTCTCGTCGCCGTAGAGTTCTACAAACTCGGTGCCATTAAGGGCATCCAATCCAGCGACCTCTACGCCCATGTGGGCGTGTTCATCTTCGTTGACGAGAACAATGAGCCACTCCCGTCCGGTTCTCCGAGCCGTAATACTCACACCACGCAACGAATCAGGGATGGATATATCGGTGCGTCCGTCATCGATCGCTTGCACTGTAACATACCGCTCAACCGGTGCTGTGAGAAAGGGTTGGAGCGCGGCGAGTTCGCTCGTCAAGGCGTAAAGCGATTTCCGAAACGCTTCTTTTCCCTCGGATTTGAGATAACTGGAACCCCAATACATTATGCCTCTCGCGCCGTGCGTGATGCAAGCATACGCCATCAGGCGCGACTCCGCAAAGGTAGGAAACGCGACGACATCGGTGTCTCCATCATCCAAATCGTTCCATGAAAATCCTTGAAGTACCATCCATACGGGTCTACCTTTGCCGATCTGTCTCCAACGGTCTGTTGAATCGGCAAGCCGGATAGCCGGACGCCCGTCCGCCCGAATCGGATAATCATCGCAACCGGTGATGTCTACACAGTCAATGTATTGCCGGACAAATTTCAGATCGCTGTCGCGCGCCTCATTTATCCAAATCTGTCGATTCTGTGAATCAATACTGCGGATGAATTCGATGGCTTCGCGCATATTGGGCATAATCTCTGCCGCCTGTTCCTCAGAATATTGGATAGCGAGCGGTGTCTGCATCCACCATTCGCCTTTATTGGGGAACACTGCCAATTGATCCTGTTTCCAGAGACCACTATATGCGGTGAAACTCCACACCACCTCATCTGGACCTTCCCACACAGCAAGGGCAGGATGCTCTGCAAGGGTGCGAACGTGTTCCTGAAATTCGGGGGTTGCCCCGGATCGAAGTGCCAACGGCACCCATCCCATCATTCCGTGTGCATGCGCGCGATCCAGTGAATCCGTGTTCCCACATCGAATGAGATTGACACCTGCGTCTGCCATATCTCTGAGTGCGTTATCGTCAGTAGGATGTTCATAAAACCCGATTGGAAAGCGTCGTCGTCCATCCTGCGTGAGAAACCCGTCGCCGTGTCCATAGAGAATATCGTCCATTTTTTAATTTCCCCTTACGCGAATAGGTGGTTTTCCCACCATGCGACGTAATCCGCATCGCTTACATCGTGTGAGAGTCCTCGTTTTTCCATGTCCTGCCCGAATCTTTCCGCCATATTCTCGTCCCAATATGTGGTGACCTCTGCGGATTCAGGTATGTCTCCCATGTCCCCTGTCTCCGCTCCCCACGTGTCGAGTTGCGCGGCAAGTTCGCTTCGCACGATGTCATAGCCTGGATCAGTAACGAGGTTATTAATTTCATAGGGATCTGACTCCAGATCGTACAACTCTTCCGCCGGACGCGTCTGTTTCATGAAATGCTGCTGCGCGGGGGATAACTCACCACTTTCAGACAACAGGGGCATCAAGGTCCAGAGTGGATACTGCTGTTTCTTGTAGCCGTTGAATTGCATATAGGGACGCTCAGGATGATAATTGCGAATGAGTTTATAACGATGGGTCCGTATGCAGCGGATTCTGTCATCCGTGCCGTCACACCGATCCCTCGCCGCGAAGATGGCGTCACGCGATGCTGTGCCTGCCCCTAAGAAAATCTGTCCTTGCATAAAGTCAGGAATATCAATGCCAGCGAGGGACAACGCCGTTGGCGCGAAATCAACGCCGCTGATGAGTCTGTCGTCGACGGTATTAGGTTCAACGTGTCCGGGTCCTCGAATGATGAGTGGAATATGGATGCCGCCGTCATAGAGGAACTGCTTGCAACGGATATGTGCTCGTCCGTGGTCGCTCATGAAGAAGATGAAGGTATTGTCTGAGAGCCCTTCATCATCGAGTCGATCGAGAATCTGTCCGACTTTCCTATCTAAAATCTGAATGCTTTCGAGGTAGAGTGCCCAATCCTTTCGGACAAGCGGATGGTCAGGATAGTAGGGTGGCAATTCGACAGCTTCAGGGGAAATAGGACGTTCCGGATCCGGCTTGAAAACTCGATGTGTATCAGGGATGTTGATCTGCGCGTAGAAGGGTTGCCCCTCAGCGCGCTCGGTCCAATCGATGCCATCAAAAGGTTGTTCCCGCTGAAAGTTGAAATCGGTCTTTCCGGGACGATCATACGGAGGTCCTGGGCTGTTGCAAGTAAAATAGCCCGCTTCTCGGAAACAATCAGTGATGAGTTTCATATCCGCCCGCAAGGGCTTGTCCCGATTGCTGCGATGGTTGTGCGCATCAAAATGTGTCTGATAGGTACCTGTAATCAGTGAAGAGCGGCTTGGCGAGCAGACTGGACATGTGACGAAAGCATTGGTATAGCGAACACCTTCAGACGCGAGCCGATCAATATTGGGTGTTTGCACGGCAGGTGTGCCATAACAGCCGAGGTCTGGCGAAAGGTCTTCGCCGTAAATCCAGAGGACATTCGGTTGTTCTGTAGCCATATTTTAATTCTTCCTTGCCCAGTGCGGTTAGAAACCGCACCTACCGGACCTGGGGAAAATAAATATTACCGAAATATTTTCTTAAACTTCAAACAGTTTATGCGACAGGTAAAACTATTCCGTTCCGTTGGCATTATCCACCACATAGCGATTACGGAACAGTGTTCTCCGCAGTGGCGGCATTTCAGCGAGGAGTTTCGGATGGGGTTTGTAAACTTTGGCAAAACCGCTATCGACAGGACTATACAGGTTAAAAACGGCGATCCTGTCGTTTTCAGTATTTGTCCATTCTGTCGCGCTGTGGGTGAGTGCCTCAGTGAAAAAGAGCAGTGAACCTCCTGGACAGCCGTAAGTCGCCCAAATATCGGAATCCGGGTTTTGGATATCAGGCGGCGCTGTATAAACCGATTTGTGGCTACCGGTTACCAAAAGGGTCCCACCTTGTCCCTTCTTTACTTCATTCAATTCCCACACAATACGAGTGTGCGGGCTGTAGCCTTTGCCGGGAAAGGCATTGTAGTAGTGGACATCGCCGGGAAAACGGAGTAAGCCGTTGCCGTTGTGGGGTCCGAACCGTCCCATGCCGGGCGAGCGATAAAAAAGGCTTGCACTTTCAACGGCAAAACCGTAGCACTCTGGACTCGTTACAGCTGGGTGTGCTGTGAACTCGTTGAGCAGTGAAACGACAAGCGGATGGTCGATGAGTTTCTGGAGCGGACCGCCGACAGGGCTGCGTTCATGTTCTGGAATAGATTCCGGGTCGTGGTGGAGGCGGTAGCCGAAATCACGCATCTCTTTGAGTTCTGATCCGGTAAATACCTCTGGGACCAGAAACCAACCGTGCGTATCGAACTCATAACGCTGCTCGGGTGTTAATTCGGGGACGGCTAAACCGTCGGCGTTTTGGGTCGGGAATTCGCATGTATCCGGTGGCAACAATGCACCGAGCCACGGTTGCTGATTTTTGTCCATTTTTAATTTTTCCTTGCGGTTCGGTCAGGTGAGTTTGGATACTAAAACGCTGCTCCGTATACCCGCCTGCGCCGATGTTGCAGGCTATGCTCTTAGTATCACCAGAAACCTGTTTTTTTGCGGTGGCGTTTAAACTTCGGCGGGATAGGCGGATGTTCGTTGGTTAAAATCTCCATTCACAACGTTGCCGCCTGCGTAAGCCTCCCGGAAAAGTGTCTGTCGTTTAGGCGGCATCGCTTCGAGGAGTTGCGGATGGGGCAACCAATTCGACCAGCGACTCGCCACCGTATTATACAAATTCGAGATGGAGACTCGCTCGCCAGCATCGACTTGAACCTGCATCTGCGTCATAGATTCTGTGAAAAGAAAAAGAGAACCCGGTGGACATTCATAAGTCTCCCACAATGGGGAACCCGGATTCTGCAAGGCTCCTGGTATCGGATATGCGGCTTTGTGACTCCCTGTAATAAACCGAATGTTATTTGTTTCGGCAGTGACCTCGGTTAACTCCCAGACGGCACGTGTCAGCCCGCTCCAACCACGTCCCGGCACACACCGATAGAGGTGAGAATCCCCAGGTAAGCGAAACAAACCATTCCCCTTGTGCAGGACCGACTCGGCTTCAGTAGACCTCAAGGCGTTACCGTAAGCCGCGGCTGTCTCTTCGAGTCGAAACCCATAGCAATCTTCACTCGCTGCGGGTGGATATGCCAAAAACTCATTCAAAAATCCAACGACGACCGGATGGTCAGCGAGTTTTTGAAGTGAGCCGCCGAGTGCGCAACGTTCCGGTTCTGGGATATGCTCCGGTGTCTCGTGGAGACGCTGGCAGAAGTCGTGCATCTCCGTGATATCAGCGTCCGACAAAACACTTGGAATCAGGAGCCAGCCATTCCGATCAAAGTCGTATTTTTGCTTTTGGGTTGGCACACTAACAGGCATACCGTCAGCATTAGTTCTTGTCAGATCTTCAGGTTCGACTTCAACAGCACTCCCCAAGTTTTTGTTAACAATAAAAGGTTTTCTCGTTGCGAGTTCTTTGTAAGCCATCAGCGTATATCCTTTTAACATGTGTCTGAAACTGCATTCCATAGTCGTGGGATCGCAGTTGCGATGTTTACTACCCTTGGTCAAAAATGCATTAACGGCTTTGTGCTTCTAACACGCGGAACATGTGGTGTGCATAACTCACAGTTGAGATAAATACAAATATCAGCGCAAGACAAAGACCGTAAAATTCAATATTCCTCGGTAAGCGGGACATTATAGGACGGAGCAGATAAAGCAGTATAACAATTGACAAAAAGAAACTGGTACATTTCCCCCATAAGTTAGAACGGGTAATCATTTTCGCCTTATATGCCAAGATAACATTGCCAAGCACAATTAAGGTATCACGGACAACAATCACCAGAAATGCCCACATTGGGAACCTGGAATGGAATATAGCGAGCGCAAAGATTCCAGCGGAGAGTGCGAGCTTATCTGCGACTGGGTCCAAGATATAACCGAGTTCGGTATGCTGCTTCAAACGTCGGGCAAAGAATCCATCTAACAGATCCGTGATAACGGCGACTGTGCCACAAGCGATCGCGATGACCCACTGGGCACGGTAAATGAAGTAAAAAATAAATGGGACCGTGAGGAGTCGGAATACCGATAAGATATTGCTAACGTAGAAAAAATCCTTGCGTGTAATCTGGATTGATCGGGTTTCGGTAAATTGGTGGATGGGAGCCTTTAGTGTCATTATGTTATCGTATTACAATAGGGTTTTGTGATGTAGGAGCGAGCGTCTTAATATCGGATGTCTGCCAACTTCGCCCAACACAATTACGACATTCTCAATTATTTTGTGCCGCCAATTGAAAGGCGATCCGTCGATTCTGGTCGGTCAGAATCTCGATTTCGCGTGTAAGGAGCTGCTCTAAGGGAATCGTCTCCAACAAGTTTTGTTTTTCTTCGAGGGAAATTCGCAGCCTTATACCGACTTGGTAAGCAAGTTCCCTGGGATCATCCGGCTGTTCTTCAGGCGGACTCCAAGCGAAAATTAATCGACTGGATAACTTCTCGTACGCTTTATACAATTCTTCAGTTTGTGTCGTGAGTAATTCCGATACCGATTCAATTTCTGTATCCAAGTCATCTAACATCCGAACCCGACCTGTAAGATAGGAGAGATGCTCCTGTACCTCCAGAATCTGAAAGCGGTATTCACCAGCTGTGATAATATTCATGCGGCCGTCATCTAAATGTTCAACTTGCAGGATACGGGCGGCTGTACCAATCTCATACGGTGTGGCAGCGTCCCCTGCCTCTTCTCCTTCTTTGATAAGCACAACCCCAAATTCAGACTGATGTTCCAAGCAGAATTTAATCATCGTTCGGTAACGTGGTTCAAAGATATGTAGCGGTAAAAATCCGCCGGGGAACAAGACTGTTTGTAAGGGAAAAAGCGGAATTTGTCGTTCATAAGGCGTCTGACTTTTCGATGAAACTGGGTCACTCCGCATGTGAAAACTCCTCTTTGCACGATGTCCAATGTACAAGATGGATTTACTCTCAGTGTCGTAGAACACTACAAAGGATAGCTTGCAAAGAATCACTCCTCGTTTATAGTGTATCAAACAGGTATCTGTTTTCAGACACAACTTTACTTATATTTTTACACAAAATCCGTGATTCGTCAATAGTTTTTTCCGCAGCACGAACATTTATGGTAAACTTTAGAATTAATTAGACATTCAGAACCGGGACGGTTAGATGAAGATTCAGAATTTAATTCGGTAATGTGAGATGGTAATTGTCTGAATCAGGATTTTCAGGATTAAAGGATGGACAGGATAAGAGACACTTCTTGGTTGAGAATTATCTGTCGTAGAATTACGGCAATATTTTATTAAACTTCATGAAACCGCCCCTACTGGGTCAGGATAAATGTCCGTTCATTTTTCAGGTTCACCATAAATGATCCTGCATTTACCCGAAGTGCCTTGACATTTAGGAGATTTTCCGCTATAATTCATCTAAGCAATTTTATCATTGTTTCAGCGGTAAATTAGCGGATTTAACTCACATAGATATTTGGACATGCCCTGTGCAGGCAACGGATATCAAAACGATTGGAGAAAGTCGTGAATTCAGGAAAGTTGGGAAATGCTTTATCAAAATCCAAAGATATCGCCCTCACCCTTTTAGGGAGTATGCTGTATCGGACGCGCGTTGAACCGATCCATGATGCGGAAGGGATAAAGGGTTTGAAAGCCCGTTGGATAGGCGATCCCGGGGAAAACGTGACAGAGATTAACACACCCATAGGGAGCGCGGACATTAAAATGGACGGTAACACAGCACCGACTATTGAGTACATCCAAGAAGGCGAGAAACGGACAATCGCCGTCAGACATCTTAAAAACCTCTCGTGCGAACTTGACCGAGAGACGGTGGACCAGATTGCCACACCAAGAGGCGCGAGTATCGCGGTGTGTATTGGTGCGGGAATCGGATTACTCGGTTGGTTTCTGATTTCGGCGATGCGTTCTCTGCCTACACCGCGAAGAGAGCAGGACGATTCTGCGGCAATTCCTCCGACCGTTACGACAGAAGATCACTAAGAAAAAAAATGAAAATTACCGCTGTTGATCCCTTTTATTTGCGGATGCCAGACGTCACAACTGCGGCAGATGGAACACAAGACACGCTTTTGGTACGCATTCAAACGGATACCGGACTTGAGGGATGGGGTGAATGTGATGCCTCGCCGTTAGTAAGTCTCGCTGTCTATTGCTGTCCAATGTCGCACGGAAATATCATCAACATTCGCACTTCACTCGTTGGCGAAACAATTGATGGTCCCGATGATGTCCTCCGACTGAGCGAAAAGGCGCTCCGGAACGGGCTGGATATTCAGCAGATACAGCATGCTTATAGCGGTGCCGAAATCGCGCTGTGGGACGTTATTGGGCAGCAGTTAAATAAACCTGTCTACCGTCTCCTCGCTGAAATGTCAGGAACGTCCAGCACAGCACATCCTAAACTGCCGTATGCCTCTGTCCTTTTCGGTGATACCCCCGAGGCGACCCATCGTATAGCGACAAGGCTACGCGAACAAGGGTACCGTGCGGCGAAGTTTGGTTGGGGACCCATGGGTAAATTCGGTGAGGAGAATGACATCGCGCTCGTGCGTGCTGCGCGTGACGGCATGGGAACAGAAGCACAGGTTATGATCGACGCTGGTGTCGTCTGGGGCAGTGACCACGAAACGGCTTACCAGCGCGCTAAGGCATTCTCACAATTTTCTCCGACCTGGTTGGAGGAACCGCTCGCTCCCGATGCCATCGCTGCCTACGGTGCACTCACTCGCCAGAATCCGCCTGTTCGTATTGCGGCAGGTGAAGGATCAAACACCTACCGGATGGCTGAAGACATTATTGTACATGGTGGCATCCAGTTCGTGCAGATTGACGCGGGACGTATTGGCGGGATCATGCCTTCTTTCCAGGTTCGCCAACTCGCGGAACAGCACGGCGTCCAATACGTCAATCACACGTTTAAAAGCCATCTGAGTCTTGCGGCGGCACTTCACGTCTTTGCAACGAATCCCGATTTCAATCTATTAGAATATCCAGCGGCGGGATCGGAATTGTCGCAGCGGTTGGTAGTGGAACCGTTCCAAGTCGGATCGGATGGACTGGTTCGGGTAAAGGAATTACCGGGACTCGGTGTCCATATAGATACGGATGCTATCCGTCCCTACTTCGCTCCAGTAAGGATTGAAGTAGGAACGGATGCCGTCTTTGAACAGGGAAGTTTGTAGACGGGTTCAAGACATCAATAGTCTTCTATTACATGCGTAGGAAAGAAGAAAAATTATTTCAGAATCAGCATCTTACGCGTAGCAGTGAAATCGCCGGCTGTGAGCGTGTAGAAATACACGCCACTCGCCACGGACTCGCCCACCGTATTCTTGCCGTCCCAATATGCCGCACGGCTACGAACTTCATAAATACCCACAGGTTGATGTCCTAACGCTAACGTCCTCACTAACTGTCCATTGGCGGAATAGATGGAAATACTGACATCCGCAGGCACTGCCAACTGATACGGGATCCATGTTTCTGGGTTAAACGGATTCGGATAGTTCGCAAGCAACACTGTTCTTTGGGGTGCCAATGTTTTCAATAGTCGTTCCAGGATCATGATTCCTCGCTCATAGGAAAAACGATCAGGTATGGAAGTTTGGAGTGATTGTGACGTTTCTCGCTTGGCGAGACGTAGCCACTGCTCCACCTGCGATGCTGACAATGCATGTACAGAAGGTGCACCTGCCACATTCCCGAAAGCATTTGCCACCAAAACGAGATCTTGGAAGTTGACGAAACCGTCACCATTTAGGTCAGTCCTTTTCTCGCCAGCCGCTCCGAATTCCGCTGCAATCAACACGACATCTTGAATATTGACAACACCGTCCCCGTTTACATCTGCGAGGATTTCCGCCGCCTTTGTCAACATTGGGAATTCCCAGAGGAGAACCGTTCCATCGACACTCCCACTTGCGATTGTGCTTCCATCAGGACTCACTGCGACACTTGTGATCGAATATGTATGACCTTCAAATGTTTCGAGTTGTTCGCCTGTACTGATGTCCCACAAACGGATCGTCGCGTCATAACTGCCACTGACAAGTATTGCACCATCTGGACTGAAAACAATGCTTGTGGCATTCGCTGGATCCTCTGCCGGTGCGTCCCCCTCCGATACTTCCGAGTCTTCAACGATAGTCTCAGGATCGATGGGCTTGACGAAGGTTTGCTGACGTTCAGCCGTGGTAACATCCCAGAGCGAAACCGTGTCGCCACCGCCACTGGCGAGCGTCTTTCCGTCGGGACTAAAGGCGACCGTCCAGACATCATCTTCGTGTTCAGTGATGGTATGGAGGACATCGTGCGTCTCAACATCCCACAGACGAATGGTATTGTCTCGACTGCCACTGGCGAGCATGCTTCCATCGGGACTGAACGCTAATGTTTCCACGCCTGCCTCGTGTTCCCAGAGGGTTCTTATGTGCGCGCCTGTGGTTGCCTCCCATAAGCGGATGCTATCATCCTCACTCCCGCTGGCGAGTATACTACCATCCGGACTGAATGCGAGGCTTATCAAGTAAGAATAATGTCCCCTGAGCGTCTTTATATGTTCACCTGTGGCTGCATCCCACAAACGGACGGTGTCGTCTTGGCTGCCGCTGGCGAGTGTGAGGCCGTCGGGACTGAACACAACAACATCAACATCCCCTCGGTGTCCGATCAGTGTATGGCGCAGTTTACCAGTAGTTGCATCCCATAAACGGATGGTTTTGTCCCAACTCCGAGTGGCAAGGGTGGTGCCGTCCGCACTGAAAATAACGTTCTTGACAGCATCTGTGTGTCCAGTAATCGTTTTCAGATGTGCCCCTGTAGCGGGATCCCATGAGCGGATCGAGGCATCCCATGCACCACTGGTGAGCATACTCCCATCAGGGGTAAAAGTGACTGCATAGACATCAGCGGTGTGATCTGTCAAGGTTATGAGGTGTGTCCCTGCGTCTGCATCCCACAAACGGACGGTATCATCTTCACTTGCACTCACGAGGAGGCTTCCATCAGGACTATAGGTCAGGTCGTAGATATGAGATGTATGTCCAACAAGGGTCTGTTTAACCGTCCACGTCTCAGTATCCCAGAGGTGGATAATCGCGTTCAAATCTCCGCTGGCAAGTGTGGTTCCATCCGGGCTGAGCACAACGCTGGCGACATTATCGCGATGTTCCTCAAGGGTTTGCTTTAGTTCACCTGTAGCGACATCCCAGAGTTTGATTGTATCGTCTCGGCTTCCACTGATGAGCGTTTCACCGTCAGAACTAAAAATGAGACCATTGACACCTTCTGTATGACCTTCAAGCGTGTTCAGGAGTTCACCTGTTTCGGGATTCCACAGTCGGATCGTATCATCTCTACTGCCACTTGCGAGTAGAGTGCCATCTGAATTGAAAACAAGGGTGCGGACACTTCGTCTATGTCCCTCAAGAGAATGCAGTACGTCCCCTGTTTCAGGATCCCATAAGCGGACAGTACCGTCCCAACTCCCACCGGCGATCATGCTTCCATCAGGAGAATATGTGAGTGCCGAAATACTATATCCATCCGCGGTAAAGAGCGCGATTGCTTCATCCGTTGCGGTATCATAGATCCAAACGCCGAGGGAACCTCCAGCAGCGAGCCGTGTGCCGTCCGGCGAATACCGAATCTCATAGAGCCAGCCTTTGCCGAGACGCGCCGTGGCACCTTCGGGCAGATGCCATTGCGGCGAATCTTGGGCGAAACTGTTGTAAGAGAAAAATAGGGTCATCACACAGATGACAGTTAATATGTAAAAAAACGTGGTTTTCATGAATTTTCCTTTTGTTAGTGGGTCATCAGCTTTAGGCAACCCGAATTTAGAATGTACCTCATGAATATTTCGTGTAATAATCTCCTCTGCTTGCCAGTCAATTCTACCCAAGTCCTATTTTGGATATTTCGCAGTTCTACCAGAGATGCTTATATTTTATAAAGATTGTTGTGCAGCGTAATCAACTCTTCATGAGATACTACGTAAGAAAACGTATCACAAATCCTCTTTTTAGGCAAGTTTTTAAGGGAAGCAAAATGAGTCATCAAAGATTTAAGGTATTAATCATACGAGGGCATTATTATTAACAGGATTTACGCAGTTTTGACTGTAGCAGGCTTTGATAGATGGGATTCCTCCAAAAAAGCCAGATGGTCTCCTGACACACTAACAGTTTATCCCACAAAAGCACAGCATACGTAAGTCCTGCTTTTAAAAATAGCATCCATTCTTGTCTGCCCCCAAAAAAAAGAGTAAAAATAAGGTTAATTTGGTATAAATATATGGAACAAACTCATATTGGAAAAGATTCAGAAAGGCTGAAGAAGTCAATTCGTTATGGAAACGGATTCGGCAGTTATCATTCAAATTACAAAATGGTCTTAGGAGGGATGTCGTATGACAATGGTGCGATTGTTAGTCTTCTGCTCACTTAAGGTGTTGGTCCTGCATACAAACGTTTATTTAGGTTTCGCTAAAGCCCCCAACACGCCGAAAATTTTGTTTACTTCCGTACAAGATAGAATTAACCGAAATTACGGTGTCTATCTCATGAATCCTGATGGGTCTGACCAAGTAAACTTAACACATCATCGCTCAAATGACCAGAGTGCTGTCTGGTCTCCGACAGGTGAACAGATTCTTTTCGTCTCGGATCGCGATGGTGTTCGAGATCTCTATCTGATGGACGCAGATGGCTCCAACGTCCGGCGCGTCTTCAAGAAAGAAGCGGAAAGACAAGATCCGAGTTGGTCTCCTGATGGTAAACAGATCGCCTACACGCACATGCGTTGGGACAAGGACAGGTACCCTATCTACATCGCAACCCTTGGAGAGCAGGAAGAAGAGGCACTCGGTGTAGATGGACTTTTTCCCATATGGTCTCCGGATGGCGCGGAAATCGCTTACTCAGTTGGTCGGATTACATTTATCAACGTCCAGACGGGGAAACACAAGCGACTTCTACCTCGAAAAGCAGCAGGTCATCAAATGAGAGCGTCTTGGTCAGCGATAGGAGACAAACTCGCCTTTTCTTGGAACAAGAATCCGCTACCGGCAGACCGCAAACCCCGTGATCCGTTTCCGCCCGGATGGGCTGATAAGCAGACAATCTACATTGTCAATCGTGATGGCACCGATCTCCGACAACTCGTTGATGAAGCGGGTCCCAAAGCACAGGAGCCAGCGTTATCGCCAAATGGTGATACAGTCCTTTATACGCAGAAAGTTAATGGTTTTCTGCAGATCTTCAAACTTGATGTGAATAACGGTATTCGGACGCAGTTGACGCATATTGGTCCAAGGAATCTTGGCGGAGATTGGTTCGATCCGGCGTATGCTTTGTCTGTTTCACCACAACCTCAGTTACTCACGACAATATGGGGAGAACTAAAACGAGAATAGGTTATCAGGCATAGTCAATTTGGAACGCTTGATACAAAAGCCAACGTTTTGAAGCGCCAACGTTAATTCAGACCCAAAATTAGCAAAGTTAAGACAAGGTTCGTTTCTCAAATTCCACAGGCATCAAATACCCTAATGCTGAATGCGGCGTTTCTGATGATACACCTGTGATAAATGCCCGATGCGTGCGCTGGCAACGGAACAACGGCGTGTAGAACGCAGGATGTACCCCTCCATTCTTAGTTCACTTTAATTTTTCCCCACGTCGTTGTTAAGGAATGCGCTGAAGGTGAAATCTCTAAGACGTTTGGATTAGACCAATCTGCGCCGAAATTATTTCCTTCACGCGTAAGTTGCGTTGGGTTGCCACCGTTGAAATCGGTTTTGTAAAGTTGAAAAACATTTGCTATAGTATCATTGTAGATGAGTTGATTTCCTTGTGGGGACCATGTCGGATCAAGAGCACTACCATCGGCGACTTGTTGTAGTGCCGTGCCGTCCGGATTTGCGATGTAGAGTGTGCTGCTCCGAAACGAAATACCTCCTCGCTCATTGAATCTCGCTCCACCAAGTTTACCGAAGGCGATCTTGTCCATTTGTGGAGACCAGCACGGTGAAATCGGCCAACGCAGCTTCTCTGGACGGAGTACTTTTTGGGTGCGCGTCTGCAAATCGAAAAGTCCCAATGAGGAGTGTTTGAGCCCAACTACTACAAAGATGAGTTGAGTCCCATCGGGGGACCAACTCGGCTCGAATCCTTTCGTTAATTTCTCAATGGAAGTCCCGTTTGATGTAGCAATATAAAGTGTATGGTCCGCTGTAGGTGCGAATCGAGCACCAAATGCGAGGATTGCCTTTCGTTTGTCTGCTTGTGCGTAGGCAATGTGTTTTCCATCGGGTGACCAATCTGGATATCTTCTATATTCACTGTCTTTAAAGTCTTTAAACACCTTCTGGACGTTTTTGCCATCTACGTTCATAAGGTACAAATCGAAGACACCATCCACTCGATCGGAACTGAAAACTATCTGCTTTCCATTTGGGGACCACGCTGGGTCATAGTCTTCTGCGGGGTGTTGTGTTAGGTTCATCTGTTCGCTTCCATCAGGATTCATGATATAGATTTCGGCATTGCCATCGCGTTTCGAGACGAAGACGATTTTCTCGGTCTCTGGAGCTTGTGCATATACACTGGGACTGTGGCTAAACAGGAATAATGCCCCGATGGTGTAGCTCAGGATGAGAAACAGGCGAACGCTTTGGATACCTGAATGTGCGAGTGTCGCTATGCCTTTCATAAGTGAATTCACCTTTTCGCTGGGTAGATTCTCCTTTTGATATATAGTGACGCGGGTAACGGGTAAAATGGTTGCCTAATTCTTTAAAAAATCAGAGAAAAATCGAATACACACCTAATAGAAGAGATACAACACCATCAACCTTGCATAAACACAGGGGTGTGTAAAGTTTTTGGCAGCGCACTCCTTGAGATAAGAGTTGACGTTTTAAAAAAAATAGGTATCCTCTTGAAGACTGTAAAGTGCGAGTTTATTATCTTCAGTGATTCAAGGAGAGGATACCATGAGTTGTATTGTATCAGAAATTCATCAAGAAGTTCAAGAGATTTTTCAAGACCTGACGGGCGATGCGTCTGTCTGTATTTCGGATGTAGAAAAGCGTGTGTCCGTCGCTGTCCGTGCTTGGGGTCAAAGGTTATCAGAGGCGATCCTGAGTGAAACGTCGGGTTCTGCGGAAGCCTCTGCGATGAGTGTTTCGTGTCCCTCTTGTCAGGGACAGAGTCGTCGGTTTCGACGAAGGGCGCGTTGTTTTACAACGCTCTGTGGTGTTTTGCGTCTGCCGAGATGGGAGTATAAGTGTCAATGTGGTCATATTCATGTGCCTTGGGAGGCCAAGCAACTCTTGAAAGGTCGGTATACGCGGGGGGTTGCCGCAGTGATGATGCGTGTCGCTGCGCAGTTGAACTATCGTGCTGCCGCAGCGGAGTTGAAACATCAAGGCATTCAAGTCAGCCATACGACGCTGCATGAGAAAGTTCAGGCGTGGTCATCAGGGGAGTCGGTCTCTGATTATGTTGCCAAAGCATCACTGGATGAGGGTGCGCGGTGGTATGTTAGTTGTGATGGGTGCCATACGAACTCACGTATTGGCTGGCAGGAGGTGAAAGTCGGCAGTATCGGTAAAGATTATCCGCAGCAGAACGCAACATCGGTGATGAAAATCCGCCCATCGAGCCTGCGGTATGTTGCCTCCCGGGAGGGTGTGGCGGATTTTCGACACCAACTCGCAGCCTTAGCAACGCAGACCGGCATTTACCAAGACGAAAATACCATGGATACTCAAGAAATCGTCGTCATCGGCGATGGGGCCGCATGGATTTGGAACTTAGCCGATGAACACTTCCCGGGTGCTACAGAAATCGTTGACTACATGCATGCCAAAACACATTTATATGATGTCGCCAAGCAAGCCTTCGGAGAAGATGACACAGACACCGTCGAAACTTGGGTCAATACGACCGAAACATCTCTTTACAATGGGGAGATCTCTCAGGTCGTCGCACGTATCCGGGCTTTGGAAACACAAAACCCAGTCATAGCAGATGTCCTCGAAAGAGAAGTCGGTTATTTTCAAAAACATTCCCAGCGCATGCAATATCGAACATTCAACGAGAAAGGATATCAGATCGGCAGTGGGGTCATTGAGTCGGCTTGCAAACACATTGTCGCTGAACGCTGTAAGCAAGCAGGCATGCGATGGACCCGACAAGGCATAAATGCCATACTCTTTTGGCGATGCTTGCTAAAGAATGACACATGGGATACTTATTGGGACACACAAGACAAACAGGCTGCCTAAATGTGCTGCCAAAAACTTTACACACCCTAAACACAGCTCTGTAAAAAATCTAATTAGCACAAGGCGTATAATTACAGGACTTAGGCAATTTTGACCGTGGCACGTTCTATTAGATGGGAATTCTTAAAAAAGGGCAGACGGTTTCCTGACACAAACTAAAGTTTGTGCTACAAAAGAGTCGCCTGCGTAAGTCAGAAGTCGGGATTCGGAGATCCCTCCTACAGAACAAAACGGGCAATCAATTGCGCGACTACAAACGCTTCCTCGCTAAGGAACAGCGCGTGTGAAAGCGGACTCATCAGTCGATTTATTCTGCACTGCTTCTGCTACCATAGGAAAAGCTCAAGTTTAAATATAGATTTGAAATTAGATCAGATAGGGAGAGAAACAAGATTCTCTTTTGACAACGTGTGTGAAGAATCGGAGGAAATGAAAACTCGCGCTACAGGACAGCCGCATGATTGCCCAACGCTCCAGCAACCAAAACGAGATCAGTGATATTTACAATCCCGTCGTCGTTCACATCTGCTGGATTAGGTCCCTGCTGTCCGAAGTTAGAAGCAACCAGTACTAAATCCTGGATGTTAACTCTTCCATCCTTGTTCAAATCCTCCGGCGAGTAGAGCGGAAACTCCTTTTGTGTGAAGTTTCCATGTGCATCTATCACTCGAAGGATTACAGCATCAGTTATAACCTGAAGAGGTATAGAATCAGCTGTCAGTGTTAAGGGAGTGGTGACAAATTCGACAATGTTACTGCTGCCGTCCAAAGATTTGCAATCAAGTATGCTTAAATCATGACCCTTTAGGTACGCAACTGTCGTAAATAATTGTGCTTGATGGAGGCCGTCAAGGTCGGTTATTTTAAAGCGGCGGCGGGTACCTCGAGGACCCGTTAAGTCTGGTGGTAACATTTCAATGGTTGTAGATTCATTGAAGTATGGTTGGTCAGTGTTGAAGTAGCGATGTGCGTCCAACCATTCGGCAGCACACGGAGAAGTCGTCATCGGCTCGGTACTGTATACATCTATCCAAGGCTTCAAATCATTGCGAAAATCGTGTTGCAATCCAAAAGCGTGCCCGAGTTCGTGAACAGTCACATCAATTTCCTCGAAACACCAACCAGAAGCAGGGATGAGTACTGTCCCTCCATAAATCCCATGCGGTCCCCCATACCCACAGGCGAAACCATCAAGGACCTCAGTGCTAATATCCAAGGCGGCAAGATAGATGTTGATAGATCTGTCAAACTGCGCATCAATCTCTTCCCAGACCTTTCCAGACTGATTGTGATAATATTCATCCTTGAATTTACCTCTCATGTGATGCACCACCGCTCTACCGGTCGCATCCGTCTCAAACTGAAAGGTTTTTCTGCCGAACCCGTAATGTTCCATTTGTCCAGCAAAAACTGCCTGCGCATCCTTTATCAGCTGATCCATCCGTTCATCTATGTCAGGCTGAGGCGAACGATCACTTGGAAGAAAATAGATGAGACGTACGATGTCTCGTGGATGTGTTGACTCTAAACGACTTTTGATGTCTTGGATGCGGACTGTGCCGCCTTCACCCCCACTGGCGAGGATTGTGCCATCGGAAGAGAAAGCAACACCCCGAATCCAACCTGTGTGCCCTTGCAGTATAGCTAACTTTTCACCACTGACGACAGACCAAAGGGTTATCTCTTCCGACCCAGCACTGGCAAGGGTTTTCCCATCAGCGGAGAAATCAATAGCAGCGGTTCCGTTACTATGTAGTGTGCCAAGAAGTTCCCAATTTGAGACAGACCATAGCCTGACTTCTCCATCCCACGAGGAAGTCGCTAATGTATGACCGTCCGGAGAAAACTTAACAAAGTTGACATCCGAAGTGTGTCCCTCAAGAATCGCAACCATTTGTTGTCGTTGAACATCCCAGACCTTTACGGTGGTTCCTGCGCCATCATCTGTGGCGAGGAACCTTCCATCGGACGAAAAGGCGACTGTCCACACCCACTCGTCGTGTTGAAATGTCGCCATCTCAGTCTGATTACGAATATCCAGTAACTTTGCGTGTCGTCCGGAAGTAGCGAGCAATTGCCCATTGGGATGAAATACTATCATGGGTACTGGGAAAGGCATTCGGACAGTAATAGGTTCACGGGTCTCAAGATTTTCCCACTGTGAAACATCCCATATCTTAACGGTGCGATCCTCGCTCCCACTCGCAAGCAATCTGCCATCTGGGGAGAAAACCACCGAATTGACTTTGTCCTCATGATCCGTGAGCGTTTTTACAGTATTCTCTCGCAAGTCCCACAGTTTGATGGTATTATGTCCACCGGCACTCGCGACAATAGAATTATCCACTGGAGAGAATACCATGGATTGGACGGGACCACCATGATCAAGAATGGTGACATCTTGCGCAAAACCGAACGACAGAAAAGCCAATAAAACAACTACTGTAAAAAACAGGCGTGGGCATCGCATTCCAAAGTTTCCTCTCAACACTTTATAGTAAAGCCCACAATTAAGTTTACACACTCTAATGTGGCGAGGTTAGGAAACCTCGCCAGCGAGGTGGGGTTTTGTGTTTTCTAAGTGTCCAAGTATTTTCGGGCTTTACTATAAGGTAGGGTGTTTTCAACTCTTTACGTAGCAATTTGGGGGACGATTAGAACTCTCCAGAGACAGAGATACGCTGTGAACCGCCAAGGGTGTGAGTATTGAAGGCGTAGTTGACAAAAAACGACATGGCATTTACCCCCAAACGGAGTCCAGCACCTGCAGAGAGACCCTGTCCATTCCAGCCCCCGCGGAGTGCGAGGATATTGAAGAGCCAGTATTCTGCGCCTACACGTAGGATAAGTCCGCCACCAGCACCGCCCACCTCCAGATCCGCTTGATCTGTTTCAAAATCCGCGCCAATAGCCCCTTTACCGAGACGTGGCACGGCAAAATGGTAAGCCGTGCCGAATCGAAGTCGGCGCGTGCGCGTGAATGTCGGTTTGTCGGCAGTATCCCAACGGACTTGGGTGCCCGTTGCATCTAATAACATTGCACCGACTCGTAAACCTTTGTAAGGTTCCGCAATCAGACCGATATCTATACCGAAACCGTTGCCCCTGTTCTCAAAAATGGATTGGTTGAGGAGTTTGAGGTTGCCACCGACAGCTATCATAGGATGAACTTGACGGGCATAAGAGATGAGCAGGGCGTTATCGGTATTGCTGAAATACTCGGCAACTTCGGGTTTGTCTATATAGGGTTCGCCATCCTCTTTGATGCCATTGCCGTTTTTATCCTGAAAATCACCGAGGAACCCATTGTTGTTGACATCAATGAAAGTTGTGCGCGGTATATCGTCAACGCCGAGCCGGATCCAACTCAGACCGAGGCTGCCGATATCCTCAATTTGATAGACGTAGTTGACGAAGTTGTAGGTAACCAAACCTCTGCTGAGCCAGCTCCCGTCCCCAGTGCTAAAGGTATCGGAATACATCGCCGAGAAACTATGTTTCTTGACTTTGGTAAGCCCAGCGGGATTCCAGTAAGTCGCGGTTGCATCATCAGCAACGGCAACGAACGCACTGCCCATTCCCAAGGCACGAGCCCCTACGCCGTGGCTGAGAAATTCGGCGGCATGTGCGCCTTCGTCCGCAGCAATACCGATTGTAGTCGGCATGAGGCTTGTTATCAAAATGTAAACACAGATGAATTGGATTCTCATTATACCTTAATGTCTCTACAAATGCCGCCCCGATGGGGCTTTTCTTCTTCTGACACGTCCTTCTACACAAATCCCGTTCCTACGGGACTAAAGACTAAAAACTAATTTCAACGAATTAAAATGTCTCTACAAATGCCGCCCCTATGAGGCTTTTTCTTTTTCTGAGACGTTCCTCTATCCATCCTTCTTCCATGTTACGGCACGGCGGAGCGTGCCTACTACTATTTAGCCGGGTGCGAAGTCGTAGATAGGTTCACGAATAATGACGCTCAAGACACTCCAGAATGCCCCAACACAGTATTCACCGAGGATAACCCCGAAAAAGAAGAAGACCATCGTCCGGTAGGTCCCCGGTCCTCCGAACCGGAGTGCCATCCATTTGAGGAAACTACTGATAACGAGGCAACTCCAAAAATAGCCAACACCCCCCGTCATGGAGATAGGATAGCCTGCTGGATGGAGGGGCCACCAAATGAAGCGCATCCGCATCACCATGAGGAAGAAGGTGAGTCCCATCCCGCCTGCCATGAACCCCATTGCGGTAACATCTGGATCACGCGGGAAAGCGAACAGACCTGCAAGCCAGCCGAATTGTCCGATATGTCCAACCGACGGTCCAATACCACCCCCGGCGCCTGTAATTGCCCCTCCGAGACGATAGAGTTCACTGAGCGTTGCCCAAAACGATGCCAATGAACCCAAAACAACAGCAATCACCATCGCAAGCACCAAGCGTTTCGTGTTCATATTTGCTCGTTCTGCCATCTTGAAGGCTTCGAGTTGATGGGGCATGATATGTTCACGATATCCGCGTCCACTGAAGAACCAAAAGTAGGGAAAAACTGTCAGGTTATTGGGTCCGATGCGACGCGTTCCCAGAATATTGATTAAAAATTGTTGGGCGTTACACATCCCTGCCATCTCATGTGCGGGAGGACCAAGTTCCGCACGGACACGCGTAATAGCGATCGAAATGGCAGAGAAGAAGGCAAAGAAGGGGAGAATAATTGGGAGCGTCATTCCCGCCTTCAGACAGAACCAGATAATATAGAGACTGGCGACGACGATAAGTAGGAGCGATGTCCGGTAACGGATCGGTTCTTGCGAGTCATCAATACCCCCAGGCATGCCCAAGATTGTGCGGACGACATTCGCAATGTGTCTACGCGTTACGAGGAGTGCAATCACAAAGATTGCCATCCAACCGCCGATTGACTGTTCACTCCCGTACGGGAAAGGGGCTGGAATTGCGAGGGCACTGCCGAAAACCCGCTGTGCTTTCTCAAACAGGTAGAAAAACCACATAGAAAAGGAGAGATCAAGCGGTAAAAGAAACCCTAAACCGATTACAAATGGATAGAGCGGGACAGGGATATTACCAACAGCGTTCCAGGGTTTTTCAGTGAAGACTCTGCCCCAATTCCGAGCGTTGTGACGCACACTGAAATCCGGCAGAACCGGAAAGAAGTGTGCCAAACCGTGCCATACATTTATCACTGCGGCGATGATAAATCCATACCATAGGATACGACTTCGGAAGAGCTGTGCGGCTCCACCCCTTTCTGTAATCGCCATCGGCAGTTGGATAATTGGGTATGCTAATTTCTCATGTTCCGTCCACTGCTTCCGAATTAGCACATTGACACAAATCATGATGGTGCCGAGTGCAACAACAAGGGATGTCCACCACAACGTCGGCATTATCCATGCGCCACCAATCTTAGCGTTATAGAAAGGCGTGTTGCCTTCGTAAAATCCGCGGATAAGCTCCCTGTCGGCAACAACGAGATGTTGCGGAATATAGGCATGGAACATATCCGCCCAATCGTTCTCAATTGTTGCGAACCAGAATGCATGCGGGAGTGCCGGAATTGTAAGCGCTAACGTGTCATGACCCGCCAAACCAGAAGCGATAGAGAGCATCGCGTAAATGGTAATCATCTCGCCCTGCGTGAGGGCAGACCGCGGCGCGACACGCTTCAGGACAAGATTTATCAGAATGAGAAAAAAGATATTGAGAACGACATTCCAGAAGAGGGAAATGGTCGTTGGATGTCCAGAGTGCCAGACACACTCAACTTCAATGACCCAAAAGACGTTAGGAGGAATTAAGAAGATAGCAATGAGGATGGCACGCCATGTGACACCAGACGCACGGTGCTGGTTTTGTTCGTCGAGGTTTTGCACAGTTTTTAAATTATTAACGCTGGTCACCGCTCTGTACGGATGAGGAATGTAATACATTGTCCCGCAAGTCCACACGTGACTTGCGCTATGGATTTCGTCTATTCCCAGACGAAATCCCCTCGTCCCTACCGTTTCGCGGTGGTTTCCGGTTAAGTCTACCCTTCCTTGGGTTGCGAAAAGTTTCTTATCATAGGGGTGGGAAATGTAATACATTGTCCCGCAAGTCTACACGTGACTTGCGCCATGAATTTCGTCTATTCCCAGACGAAATTCCTACACCCGTTTCAATCGTTAAAAAATCACTAAAAATGCGTAGGCGGTTCGAGTTCCTTCAACTCCCAAAGGATATGACCAAATTCAAATGCGCCAGCGGCGTTTCCTCGAATGAGTTCTCCATCGATTCCCCATGCCAGCTTGTAAGCCGCGAGAATTTGTGTCAACGAATTTTCTACATTACCGTGGCATAGCAAGGCAACAGTGCCACCACCGCCACCACCGGTAATCTTGGCACCATAGATGCCACCCTGTTTCCCAATCTTTCGAGCGATGTTCACCAGTCCATCAACTTCACGGGAACCGAGTCCTGCGAAATCTCGGTAACTTGCATTGGATTCATACATGAGATTACCTGCTTCGCTGAGATAGTCTTGGATATGCTCGGCATCTTCATCGGCGTTTTTTATAGCAGCAATAAATTGTCTGACACGGGCATTTTCGTAAATTGCGTGTTGCACCCGACGCCTAACAGCATATAACTTCTCCGGGTCAACCTGTGTAGCGGTATCAATCGTTTCACCATACTTGTCAAGAAATTCATCACCGTGCATCTGTTCAGGCAACAGGTGTTCACACTGCTCACGGAAATCTTGTACAGAAAGGTTGCACAGGTAGTTATCCGTTAACGCCTCGGATATTTTTCGAGCGATACTGCCTTCCTCAGAATCGAGGTCCACTTCTGATGAAAACGCCGCTTTAAGAATAGTCAACCCCATAAAGGTCCCGGTGCGCGTGTCAACATAGGCGGTACTCGTCGTGCTTCTGCGTACCTTCGTATAGATACCGACAAAACTCACATTTAATGGACATGAAACGAATTCGAGAATTTTGTCCGGTTGACAAAGAATTGAGAGAATCTTTGTTGACGTGCCAGCGGCGGCAGTCACCTGATCCATAATCCCACAAGGGGCACCAACGATTCTATTTTCAACGATTTGTGCAAGGCGCGCTATCTCCATCGCGTCCAATTCTAAACCATAAACTCGGTTGATCGCCATCAACGTAGCCACTTCAATAGCGGCAGAAGAAGCAACACCACCACCGATCGGAATATCGCTTTTGATAACAATCGTGGCACCGTGTGGAAATCGATCAATCTTACCCTCTCTGAGGAGCACATAAAAAGCCCCAAGTATGTATCCCGTCCATTCAGTTCCGGGTTCCTCACTGAAACGTTCCCGAATTTCTGAATATGTTTTGAGCGTGCCATTCGTATAGAAACTATCAATCGAGAGATGAAAGTTAGGTTTGAATTGATCTCCGGCGCGGAGTGTAACCGCGCAGAGGTTTCTATCTTCTCTGGCTTGACATGCGGCGATTGCGGTGCGGTTGAGTGTCATCTCAAAAACATTCGCGCCACAGTAATCAGCGATACCGCCCATAATGTCAAGTCTTGCTGGCGCACGGGTGACAATCATATGTCCACCCCGTTGTAAGCCAAACGAAAAGAAGAGCTCAGGAGCATCTTCTTGCAAAAGATACTCCAACTCAAGGACCTGAAAGGATTTCACTCTGGGACCGTGGAGCTGTTCAACTTTCATTTGCCTTCCCAACCAGACTTCATTGTCCGAATGTCGTTGGCAACTCCTTTCTCGAACTCAGAACGGAAAAACGTTTAAATGGGTTTCACTCAGTTATTCTTGACATAGTCCTGCTTTAAAATATCCTCAGTGTTAATAGCCATCAGCAGTCAGTTTTCGTCGTCCAATGGTTCTTCCTGTTTGCTGATTGCCAATTCATGCTACACCTATTCCGTTAATTTATCAAGTCCTTTTTTCACATAGAACCCACAAAGACCGAAGAAACCCCTTGATAGTAAAGTCTCAATGTAGAAACATCTACGGATTAACGACCCTAACACTCTCGCCCTGTTTTAAGGAATGTTGCCCAGCAGTGACAACTGCTTCACCTTCGGTAAGTCCGCTAAGGACCTCGGCTTCACCACCACGCAAAAGACCTATTTTCACAACACGACGCTGGCTTACCCCGTTTTCAACGACGAAAACGTTCTGCGTTTTTGCGTTAGCATCCTCAATGAGTGAGGCACGCGAGATGAGAATCGCATCTGTGTGTACTTTGATAGGAATGGTAACTTTCGCGAACATCCCCGGTTTAAGAGTTCCCTCTGGATTGTCAATGAGGACTTCAACGGTAGCCGTGCGACGCGCTGGCATTAAAGTTGGACTGATAAAAACCACACTACCGGACATCCGGACATCTATGCCATCGACCTCTATGGCTGCCTGTTGATTCAGTGCCAATTGGCTCAACTGGGCTTCAATAGCCTCAACGGTAGCTTTAACGGTATCAATATTAACGATCTCAAAAAGCGGTGATGCCGGAAGTGCCATACCTCCTAAATCCAAGGAACGTCTGGAGACAATCCCGGAAATCGGGGCGTGAATTGTCGCATCGTTCAGACGTTTTTGAGCGAGCTTAAGCGCAACCTGTGCCTGCGTGCGCGCGGTTTTCGCGGACGTAATTTCGGCTTCCCAACTTTTAGCAGTCTTTAGGGCTTCCGCGGAGATGAGTCCAGCACGTGCGGTTTCGACTTGGGAACGTGCGAGATCAATGTCTTTCTCCCATGTCCTCGTATCGGCTTGGGTTTCCGCCAATCGTAAGGAGGCTTCCGCTTGTTCAACTTGTGCCTCCATAGCCTGAATATCCTCAGCACGCGCCCCATTATCAATCAGTTGAAGTTGTTCAGAAGCGATTCTATGTTGGGCAACGGCAACGTCCAACTGAGTCTTCGCACTTTCAAGGGCTTGCTCGCTAATCGCGCCATTTTGGAAGAGTTGCTTCATACGCTCGTGATTGCTTTTGGCATTCGCAAGGTTCGCATCTGCTTGACTTAATCCTGCCTGTGCCTGCCGTCTGTCCTCATCACGAGCGCCACTTTTAATTTTCTGGAGATTTGCCACAAGAGACTCCAGCGCCGCTTCTGCCTGTTCTATCTGCGTGATCGTTCGGATTTTAGAAAGATCCACTACCTGTTGCAGTGCGATCTCTGCGGCGCGGAACTGCGCCTCCGCCTGTGCGACCTGCGAGTTCACACGTACTTCTGCGAGTTGTTTCGTCTGTGAATAAGCGGTTTCCGCCGCTTCCAGCGTCGCTTCTGCTTGTTGTACTGCGAGTTTTAGCTCCTCATGCTCCACAACAGCGAGAGATGCCCCTTTTTCTACACTGTCCCCTTCATCTACGTTTAAAACAACAAGGCGACCGGCGACTTTGGGAAAGACGCTGACTTGTGATTCCGCTTGGATAGTCCCGGACAATTCGAGTTCCGAACGAATTTCTCCACGTTTTGCTTTTGCGACTTCCACGGGTTTCAGGACTGTAGCTTGGGCTTGCTGGATTGCAGGTTTATCGGGTTTTAGAAACCTCGGCAAGCTAATAATCACCGCTATCGCTAATACTATGAGAATACCAATGAGTACTTTCTTCAATTTCTTTTCTCCCTTTTTAATTATTCCTTGCGATTTTTTTAATTATTCCTTGCGGTTAAAGAACGTGGATCTAAACTTTCTGTCTATTGTAGTTTTTGTCCTATCGCTTTTTCGAGCCTTGCGAAACCGACAATGTAATCGTGATATGCCTGAAGGCGGTTAACTTCTGCCTGTGCGAGTGCGAGTTGTGTGTCCGTCAAGGCGACAGTGGTAATAATCCCGTTCTGGAATTGGAGATTCGCAATACGCACGCTCTCGTGTGCTTGGGTGACCGCCTCGCGCTGGACCTCAATGATCGTTTCTGCGCCACGGAGGTTGAGATAGGCAGCGCGCACCTCAAATTCAACGCCGACTTTCACTTGGGTACCACCCAATTGAACCTGCTCCAGCGCAGACTCGGTTTGTTGCACGGCTGCGCGCGTCGCAAACCCATCGAAAATCGGAATATTGATTTGGACGCCGAGACTCCAAATTCTATTCATTTCGGTGAGTCTTTCATTTTGTGAAATTTGATAGTTTGTGAAGAATCCGAGATCCGGACGGCTTCGTGTTTTGGCTATGTCAATCTGTTTGCGGGCAGCGTATTCAGTGAACTGTGTGCGATGCACTTCGGGACGATTTTCAAGTGCTTGTTGGATGAGTGAATCAAGGTCTAACGTTGGTATTTTATGGTTTTCTGGGATTTCAAGTGTACCTTTCACGGATATATTCTCAGAAAGAGGTAGATTCAGTACTGTTTTATAGGCATTTTTAGCGGTTTGAACACCGTTCTGTCCGCGAATGAGTTGTGATTTTGCATTTGCGAGTTGGACCTTGGCACGAAGGACATCGAAATTGGTTGCCGCACCTGCCTCAAACGATGCCTCTGCAATTGCGAGCTGCTCTTCAACCAAGGAAACACTTTGTTGTGCGACTCTTACAAACTCCTGTGCGACCAACGCACCATAGAACGCTTCAGACACATCCAAACGGAGCTGATTAGAAGCGGCATCAACATCACGTTGCATTGCCTGATAGTTGAACTCCGCGGCTTGATAGCCGTAATAATAGCGTCCCCACGCGAAGATCGGTTGCGTTAAACTGACAGTGCCTTGAGCGTTGTGATGTGCCCCGAATTCCAATTCAATTAGGTCGGATTCGTTATCCGCGCTGGGTGGTGAAGGACCGTCCATTTCCCTGTCCGGCATAGGGAATCCAAACCCACCCTCGGCTTGAATTACCGATTTTTGTATATCTTTAAAATAGGTGTAATTACCACTGGCTGTTATTCTCGGTAGGAGTCCTGCGCGTGCTGCGCGAACTTGTGCTTCGGCGGCTTTAAGGTTCTGCTCAGCGGTCTGAAGGGTAAGATTGCCCTGTTTGGCAATCTCAATACTCTCTTCTAATGTCAAAACCTGTGGTTCTTGCGCTACAAGGGAGAGATTAATCAGAAAGAATAGAAAGGTTCCAACACATACGAAGTGGCAGAACCGTAATGTATCCATTGCGGTTGCGTCCTCCAATCTATAGCCGTCAGCCATCAGCGGTCAGCAATCAGTGGCATCGTCAACGCGCCTCTTCTCGCGACGCGGTATAACGGTTGTCAACGGTTACTGAAGACTGAAAGCCGATAGCCAACGGCTACATTATACAAACAATATTTAATAACGAACAATGGTTGTAGCATCGCCAACTGCCCAGACCTGACCACTTGGCGTTTGGACGAGATCCCACAAATTGCTCATCGTTGGGGATTCCTGCATCAACCAAGTAACACCCCCGTCAGTTGTGTGGAGAATTGTTCCACCGTCCCCGGCAGCCCAACCTTCATTGGCATCTCGGAATACAACAGCATTCAGGTTAGCATCCGTTGGGACTGTCTGATCGACCCATGTTGCGCCCCCGTCCGTGGTTGCCATGATGGCACCTTGGTCGCCAGCGATCCACGCCGTCTGTTCGTTGATGGCATAGACATCATTCAATTTCGGTCCTTGCAAGATAGAAGCCCACGTGAGTCCGCCATCCATTGTCTTTGCGATGGTTCCCGCGTCACCGACGATCCAACCGATACTTTCGTTTATGAAGTGAACACCGTAGAGGTTATTGAAACCTGCGCCTGTCATCATGGGATCCATGTCTTGACCGATCCAGGTTTGTCCTGCATCGTTCGTGTGCATAACCCTACCGGTTTCGCCGACTGCCCAAGCGTGTGTCGGGGTGCCAAAACTCATGCCGTAAGATCCCATAGCACTCCGCCAACTCATTATGCCTTCAAACTGGATCCGCTGGGCAGTGCCGTGCCCTTCATCACCTGGGTCACTGACGCCATGCCACGTTTTCCCACCATCAAGTGTCTCTATTAATGCAGCATTGCTCCCAACGACATACCCTCTGTTTTCATCCACAAACCCGACGCCAAAGAGTTCAAAGACATCCCCACTACTTTGAGGTTTCCAGGTTTCGCCCCCATCGTTGGTGTGGAGTACACTTCCCGATAATCCGACTGCCCAACCGAGTTTATCATCATGAAAATGGACGGAGCGAAGTTCGCTCGTACTGGAAACGACATCCCAAGTGTCCCCACCATCAGTTGTGTGTAGGATAGTAGCGTCTTTGCCGACTATCCATGCTTCGGTTGGACTGAGCATGTGAACACCTTCGAGGCGAGCCGCAACCGGACGCGGTTCGAGCGGTGTCCACGTCGTACCCCCATCGGTTGTCCGAAGAATTACCCCGAATTCAGCAGCAGCAATGCCTACCATTTCATCGGCAAAATGGACATCCCAAACGGGTTCAGGCATACCGTTAGAATGTGGAACTTTACTCTCTTGAACGACCCATTCGGCACCGTCAACCGTTGCGACGACGGCACCGCCAGCACCGACAGCCCAGCCAAATTTGTCATTTAACATAGAAATAGCATCGAGTGTGTTAACAGTGGCACTGGTCTGGAATTCCCATGTCTGTCCACCATCTTTTGTGTGGAGGAGAGTGCCACCACCCCCTGCTGCCCAACCGACCATCGCACTTACAAAGTCAATGCCTTCAATCGTATTGTTGGTATCAATTTCCTGCTTTGCCCAGGTTGTACCCCCATTTTTCGTGCTAATGATGAGCCCCCCATCTCCACTTGCCCATCCATGTTGAGCATCAACGAAGGAAACCGCTAACAGTGCTGTGCGGGTGCCTGTATTCTTTTTCATCCAAGTCGTACCACCATCCGTGGTTTTCAGGACTGTGCCATCATCTCCGACGACCCAACCAGTTTGCGGATCGATAAAGCGGACTTTCTTCAGCATGATGTCAAACGGCAGCGGTTGACTGGGTTGCTTGTTCCACGTCATACCCCCATCTGTGGTATGCAGAATTGTTGAATTACTACCCACAATCCATCCGTGTTGTGCGTCTACAAAAAAGACATCCGAAAAGCCCGCCTGCCACTCGGATTCGCTCACTTTCACCCATGATTTTTGTGCAAACGCGAACTGCAGTGTGCAAAGCAAGAGCAGGGCTACTAAGATAGAAAATATGTGTTTTCTCGATTTCATCAGATTTCATAGCGTCTGAACCCACGACCTTCAGGTGTGGAATGAACGCCAACCTCCTTACTTCTCAAGATGGGCTTGTGAACAACGCCCCTCGTTTTAGATAGTGCCTTGTACGCTTCAAGAACTGTGAATTGAAACCTATTCGCTTCATTCCATGTTTATATAATATCACGACCTAACAATTCATGTCAATCGAAAAGTATAGGGATTTGGTTTCCTGTGTGCTGGCCTTATGTGTAGAATAAACAGCGATGTGGAGAGTGGTCTTACTCTTTAAAAAATTTGGATTGACACCCGCTAAGTTCCGTGTCATAATAGTTTAGACTGATGTAAAGTCAAAAAGTTCTCACAAACTTGTCCAATTCGGTTTGTGCAGACGCAAACATCTAAATAGCGCAAACATCTAAATAGATTAGGAGATCTCCATGAAATTGATGACGCGATTCACCTTTGTAGGACTCAGCTTAATATTGAGCGTATGTCTGCTTGCCAATCCTGCACTCGCACAACTTGAGATGAAAGCATTGACAGGCCTCTGGTTGTTCGATGAAGGTAGCGGTGACGTTGCTGCAGATTCTTCAGATAGCGCGCTTGATGCTGCGGTGGTAGGTAACCCGACATGGGTTAGCGGCATATTCGGTTCGGGATTAGAACTCAATGGCTCAGACAGTTACGTTGAAGTTCCTGCCCACGTGAACCCGACTGATGCTATCACCGTTTCGATTTGGGTTAAAAGTATGACGGATGACTGGAATCAGCACGGCTGGATGGTCGAAAAACGGAATGCGTATATTATCCATCCCAATCAAGGAACTAAAAATGTTTCCTGGCCGATTTGTAACGGTGGCTGCTGGAATAAACCCGGTGGTTGGCGCGATGGCGAAGTCGGACCGGATGACATCACTGAATGGCATCTCTATACGACCACCTTCGACAGTGCAACGGGTGAATGGAACATCTACATCGACGGTGTGGCAGAGAGCACGATGGAAATCGACACCAATCCGATTGATGCCGACGATGGTGAACTTTTTATTGGGCGGGACACCTGCTGTGACGGTAGAATCGGCGATGCGGTCATTGATGAGGTCGCTATCTTTAACGTTGCGCTGAGTGCCTCCGAGATCAAATTGATGATGGATAAAGGACTTTCTGCGCTGTTACTGACCCCCGTTGAACCAGAAGACAAACTCTCCACGACTTGGGCGAGCGTTAAACAGCAGTATTAATCCAATCAATAGGCGGGTGATACTTGTCCCTTGCCCGCCTTTTTCCGAACCTAAATTTCAGGAGATAAATTACATGCTCTTAAGAACATCAGTGTTAATCCTATTTATTATATGTCTCTTTGCATTCGCTCCCTTAACGTCCGCCCAACTTCCATTGGACGGTGTCGTCAGCTACTGGTCCTTTGATGAAGGCACCATCGCCGGTGGCACCGTTGAGGATGTTTTAGGCGACAACGACGGCGAACTTGAGGGGAATCCGAAACCCGTTGCGGGCAAAGTCGGAAAGGCACTTGAATTCAGCGGCGAGAATTTCGTCCATATTCCCGGCACGGCTTCATTAGAATTTGCGGGTGAGAAAGAGATGAGCGTCGTCGCTTGGGTGAATGCTGATAGCGATAGTCCGGTCAAAGGCGTTGTCGCTGGATGTTGCGGGACGATTGTAGCACAGCGCGACATCAACGGTTGGGCATTGCGTTTTGATGGCAGAAACGCCGGACAAGAAATGGAATTCATTGTAACACCCGGCTGGCAAGGCGATGGTGGTTTTGGTGCCCCTAAGTTTGATAAAGGGAAATGGCATCATCTGGTTGGCGTTGTCGCTGACAAAAAGATGCAACTCTATGTCGATGGTGAATTAGAGAAAGAGCAAAATTACAATGGACCCATGACAACAGGTGGTTCGGAGACCGAGATCGGTAAAGCGAGCGATGGCGGTTTTGTAGGTATCATTGACGAAGTCATGATTTACAGTAAAGCCCTTTCAGCAGATGAAGTCGAACAAATCTTTGAAGCGGAGGGTCTCCCCGTACAACCGCAGGGTAAACTCGCGATCCATTGGGCAGAAATCAAATCTTCACGCTAAAGTAACACTCTCCTTTGATAGGGCGGATCCTGTAGATTCGCTCTATCTCTCTCCTTCACAAATTTTCTTACTCCTGTGAATCTATCGACAATTTCCTTGACAGCAATTCGCCTCTATGCCATACTAAACGTATAAGTTTGGGCTTAATTCCAACTGTAGGGAGTAATCAGAAGTTGCTCCTGTCGCTTAGACTTTACCTCCAGAAAGGAGCCTTTCGGCGTAGTTTGCAAGCCGAAAATTTGCTACCAAGACTATGAAACCCGTAAAAGTAGGCGTCATTGGGTGCGGTGTGATCGGAAGCAGGCACCTCAGTATCGCGTCAGAGGCATCACATATTGAGTTAGTCGCTGCCGCGGACTTAATCGAGACAAATAGAAGACATGCGGCTGAACACTTCAACCCACCCAAAATATACAGCAACGACGTTGACTTGCTCGACGACGATAATGTCGAAGCAGTTGTCCTCGCATTTCCCACGCAATATCGGACAGAAGTAGCCCTGCGTGCCTTTGAAAGAGGCAAACATGTGCTGATTGAAAAACCGATCGCCATGAACGCCGCTGAGGTTGAACAGCTCATCGCTGCACGGGGTGATTTAATTTCAGGATGTTGTTCTTCTCGCAATCGTTTCAGTGCGGCTGCGCGGCTTGCGACGCAACTCATCACAACAGGCGGTCTGGGAGCACTTCGGACTGTCCACTGCCGCGCCATAAGAGGCGCGGGGAAAGAACCCGACACACCGCGCCCCGCTTGGCGACTGACGAAGGCTCTCAACGGCGGTGGTATCCTTGTCAATTGGGGATGCTACGATCTCGACTATTTACTCGGTATCACAGGGTGGGAACTTAAGCCACAAACGGTATTTGCCCAAACGTGGACGGTGCCACAGGTGTTCAAATCACATATTACCCCGGGTTCTGATGCTGAAACGCACTATACCGCAATTATCCGTTGCGAGGGTGGCATTGTACTCAGTGTGGAACGCGGTGAGTTTATGACGATGCATTCACACGCGGATTGGGAAATTATCGGCACAGAAGGCTCGCTCAAGTTAAGCATGGGTGATGACAAACCGGAAAGCGTCATCCATAATCGCACGACGACAGAAGACGGTGTGGCGTCTACAACGCTCGCGGAAGTAGGCGGTGTCCCGGAATCACAACATAGCACGCCGTTGTCTGATTTCGCTGCCGGCATACGGGAAAACCGGCAACCTTTGACCAGTCTCGAAAATGCCCTTGTTGTTCAGAAAATAACCGATGCTATTTACGCCTCCGCAGAGACAGGAAATGCTGTGGAGATAGGAGAATAATATGAAATTTCGTGAATTCGTAATATTATGCAGCATCTGCTTCAGTCTCATCATCATTCCGCTTGGCACTGCCGAGATTAACATCGACGACTTTGCTGGGATCTGGCTGTTTGATGAAGGTAAAGGAGCAGTTGCTAAAGATTTCACCGAGAATGGGAACGATGGAGAGTTCGACGGTCCGAAATGGATAAATGGAAAGTTCGGCAAAGCATTGGAATTTGATGGAAGTCCGAAATATGTCGTGATTGAGCACAACGACCTTTTCAACTTTGAAGATGATGACTTTACTGTCGGCTGTTGGATGAACTCGGAAAATAAGGATGCATACGTTGTGATTAAACGGAATGGCGGCGCTGGATTCTGGGCGATGAGTTCAAGCATCGATAGAGATACCGGCTTCTTCATCTTCGAAGGTGGTGGTAACCACATCGACGACGGTAAAACCGATATTGTCGGAAAGGGTTGGCATCACACCGTCGCTGTCCGGAAAAAAGGGGTTATCTCTTTGTATGTGAACGGCAAAAAGGAGACAGAACGGAATGTCGGTGCGACTATGGACAATCCTGCCATTCTGAAATTCGGTGGCTGGGGTAGTGAGAACCTTATCGGTGGATTAGATGAGGTCTTTATCACGAAAAAAGGCGTGGCGTTAGAAGAAGAGGATATTCAACTCCTGGCGGAGGAAGGCTGGGAGGCTGCGTTGGATGTCTCTGCAAAGGGTAAGTTAGCGACGACGTGGGCGACCTTGAAAGCCCAATAGATGCCGGTCGTTCTATGACGTTAAGCACACAACACGGAAATATCACAAAATGCAGACAAATTCCAGTTCCGACCTCTCTGAAAACTATCTCCTGACGAAAGCATTTCAAGAGAATCGGAGCCTCGTGGTCCTGGTTACCTACGCTGGCAAACGATATATCAGGATTCGCAAGGTGACCCAGTACAATCTCCTGATCCAAGACGAGTTACCGATCTCCAAATTAGAGGTTGTTATGGCTTACGCTACCGAGGACCAGACGCGCATAAAGCCTGATCACCTAATTGACAATCAGGTGAAAGCACTAAACCAGAAGCCGATCAAAAAAATCAGTGAACGGAGAATCGTTAACATGATCGTCGCTGTTGGTGATCCGGTTAGAATCGTCCTGCGGACTGGCGATGCTATCACAGGGTTCTGTAAATGGTTTTCGCGATACAATATCCTGCTGAACGTTAGAGGTGCCTCTGTGCTGATCTACAAACACGGCATTCATGAATTGAAGAATTACAGAACGCGGCACTCCAATTAGAAGAACCGACCCTATTCTTTCTCTCTATTCGGTGAGGCTGTGGGCGGGAACAGGTTCCCGCCCTTTTTATTTATACAAAAAATTTCTCAGCCACTTCCGTTTTGAAATTCTCACCCATAACTCGGTAGCCCTCTGCATCCGGATGTAGGGCATCTGGGAGCAGATGTTCGTAATCAGCCCCAAACACACTCAACCCATCAACATAATGGACATACCGATCGCCGTGCGATTGAAGTGCCTTGGCAGCGGCTTGTACCTCTTCACGCATCCCTTGCAAATGGAAGCCTACGGCGTTTGGTGTTTCCTCTCTCGGTGGGGAACAGATAGGAGACATCAGCACGAGGGGTATATCTGGATGTTTCTCACGGACAATCTGGACTGCTCCGATAATTGCGGGACGAAACGCGCGGTGTCCTAAACTGGATGCCCCTTGGATGTTAATGCCGAGACACATTGAAATATAATCGGCAGGCAGATCGCGGATCATCCGCGCCACCATAGCATCAAGATGGCACTGTCCACCGTAACCGAGACAGGTTAAATTGAGCCCATGTCCACGTGCAACAATCGCGGGCCAGGTTTGTGTCGGTGATGCCGCTGTCCGGCACTGTGTGATAGAACTCCCATACGTCACCCACCGCGGGCGAGTATCGGTAAACGGGTTCAGTGTTGCACCATCATCTATCTCTAAACTGCGGAGTTGAAAACTTCCGAATTGCGGCAGCCATAATTCAATCAATTTTTCCGTATCGGACACCCCTTCAAAAACGAAGGTGTCTTTCTGGGTCAGGTCAAGCGAGGCTACAATTTCACCATCACAACAGAGATCCAGCATCCCGCTTTCGTTCTGTGGGACGATATTGCCTGAAACTCGCGTTGTGTTGCTCCGAAAACTGATGCGCACGCCGGCGGGCATCGCGGAACGTTCCAGTAGCGGCTCTGGAAACAGGACATGCATCGGGTGCGGTGTTCGCCACGGCATCACCCAATCCTCGGTTTTCTGCAGGGAGACAGCCCCCTGCCAGGTCAATTGTGGTGCGTCCGGCTTCAATTGCATTCTGCTCTCCTCCACCCATAGGTGGTCAAATGGTATCAACTAAGGCGCGCAGTTGCCGCACCCCCTTCAACATATCTTCAGGTTGTCCCCAATGTTCAATGCTCGCTGCACCGGTGAATCCATCAGCGACGAGTGTTTCTAACAACTGCTTATAGTGCAAGTCCGTGTCGCCAATCGGATCCATGTTTTTCTCACTGTTCGGTTTCACATGGACATGCCGCACCAATCCCTTAATATGGGAGTATCCATCCGGTAACGGATTTTCTCCGCAGTGCAGCCCGTTGTTGACATCCCAGCACGAAGTGAGGGCGGGAGAATTTCCGAGTGCATTGATGACGTCGCGTGTCTCTTCGCAGGTTCCCGCGAGGCAAGCACTTTCGTTTTCAAAGCAGAGCGTAACGTCGGCATCCTCTGCAACCGGAACGACAAGGGAGAGTTTCTCGACGATGCGTTCCATATAGTCGTTAATATCCGGGCGTGGCGCGCCTTTGATACGGCGATTTGGATTCCAAAACGTAAACCCTCGAATGACTTGGGTATCAAATGCGTGTGCCAACGTCACCATCCGATCGAAGTGTCGTCGATGCTGTTCATACTCCTGTGGATCGTCAATCGAGCATTTACCGAAGGGCGATCCGACACTCGCGACACGGACATTATAAGTGCCAAGCACATCTTGAACGCGTTTCACGTCGTCATCGTCAATCTCGGTCACGTGTTTTCCCCAAACACCGCCGCGGATTTCGACGGTATTTGCCCCGGCTTCAACACCGAGTTTAATGGCTTCCTCAAAATCGGTTTTAGAAACCTCGTCAGCAAAATAGCAAACATCAATCATTTCAAATGACTCCTAACTAAAATTTCTTCAACTGTGCGAGTATCGGTTCAGGACCGATACGTTTACCACTTTTGGCATCAAGGTATTTCCAGGCGATGTTACCATCTTGATTAACAATATAGACCGCTGGACGTGCCACCTCGACTTCACTCGGGTCAACGACATTGTAAGCCCCAATCGTCTTCGTCTCCTTATCCGAGAGCAAGATATAAGTGATTTGAAGCGTTTGCTGCGTTGAATTAACAGTAGTGATCGGATCGGCACTGATAGCGATGAGTTCGGCACCTTCGGCTTGAATATCTTCATAACCTTCCTGCAACTCACCGAGTTGCGTTCGACAGTCACCTCATGTACCGGTGCGGTAGAACAGAATAACAAGTTTCTGTCCGCGATACTTCGAAAGTGTATGGAATTCCCCATCACCATCTGGCAGTGAGAATTCGGGAGCGAGTGCTCCGAGGTCCAGTCCTTCGCCCGCAGGGAGTTTTTTAGCCGCGTCCTCCGGTGCTGTTACAATGCCGGTCGTTCGTTCTGCATCGCCACAAGCAAGAGATAAAAAAATAATCGCGGCACACAGAACTGAGAAACCCGCTGAACCCGCCTTACTCGCAAATAGCGGCCTCAGATTTACAATCCAATTGCCCATCAGTTTAGGTTGCATGTTCACGTCTCCCTTCATCGTTTTGTGCGTGCATCCAGTGTCGGACATCAGTACGCATCTCTTCAAGAATTGGGCGCATTTCCGGACTGAAAGCCAAATTATCGAACTCATACGGATCCGTTGTCACGTCGTATAATTCCTCTACAGGGTGATGTTGTGTGAGATAAACAAGTTGTGCCGTTTGTGGATCGGTCTCGGCTTTTTCGACCCAACTGTTCCATACCTCCGCGTGGCTCTCCGTGATGCCTTCAACCTCAGTGAAGTGGGTTGTCCATCTGTTTTCGGGCATCAGATTGAAAACGTATTTATAGCGGTTGTTGCGGACGCAACGCTGCGGGAATACGTTCATGTTCCCGTCTCGGGTATGCGTGCCGTAGATCTTATCGCGGAAAGTCGCTTGCCGCCCGAGCAGGACATTTTTAAAACTTTTCCCGTCTAAACCGTCGAGGAGTTCGCCACCAGCGATGTCTATGAGCGTTGGGAAGAAATCGACGTGCGAAACCATCGTATCGGAGACAGTGTTGGCTGGAATCTCGCCTCGCCACTTTGCGAGAAATGGTAGCCGGATACCGGTGTCATACAGGGTCCATTTACAGTGGGGCCACTCGGCACCATGGTCGGTCGTGTAGATGAAGAGTGTATCGTCGGCATACCCGTGTGTTTCTAACATTTTATTCACTTCGCCGATACGGGTGTCCATCGTTGTGATGTCCTGATAGTAGTTGGCAAGGGCATTCCGAGCGATGGGCGTATCAGCGATATAGGGTGGCAGCGGGAGAGCGTCTGGATCATAAATTTTGTTTGGTTCCCACGTGACGTGCGGATTGCTATCACCGAGGATGAGACAGATGGGTTGATCTGGATTCTCCTGTCGATGACTTGAAAGGAAACGTTCAACTGGCGCGGTATCAAGTCCTTCTGCGCGATATTTCCGGTTATGCTCGGCACACTTTGGAAGAAAACCGCCGATATACTCAAAATCGAAGAGGCTCTCCGGTTTCACGTGCGTTTTGCCAGCGATCGCCACGCGATAACCGAGACTTCGGAGCGTATCGGGTAAGGCACGTAGATGCGCGTGGCATTCTGTATGATTCCCCATTGCCCCGTGCCGAGCAGGATAAAGCCCTGTATAAAGGGTCGAGCGGGACGGCGCGCATGTCGGCGTCGGCGTGAAAGCGTGCGTAAAACGGACACCTGCCTCGGCAAGGCTATCCAGATGTGGTGTTTGGATGTACGCGTTTCCATAACAACCGAGGTATTCCCAACCGTGATCGTCAGAAAGGTAGACAACGATATTTGGCTTCTTCAATGCCATTGATTAGTAGTCCTTAGCAGGTGGAAACGGCTTCGGTTGTTCAGCGGGTTTATTTTCCATAATGACGACTTCGGGCGGGAATTGGGTGCACACTTCACCGCTCTTCATTACCCATCGGAAGTTATGCCAACGATTACGCGTCTGAGAGATCTCTGGATTTGTATAGACCCCAGCGACAGCAATACGGCTCTTTTCGCTCTTGTTCGGTGGACTATAGTGCCACATACTGCTGTGCCAAATGACAGCATCTCCGGTATCCAACTCAATATGATGCACACCTTGCTTTTCGATCATCTCCTGAACGGCTTCCCGTGGCAGTTCGCCGTGTATGCTATCGGGATATAAGACGTGTTCAACGATCTCGGTTTTGTGGCTACCGGGGATGAATTGCATGCATCCATTCTCTCGCGTCGCAGGTTCAAGCGGTATCCAGAAGTTGAAAGGCTCCGTTTCACCGTCCCGCCAGAGTCCGTTATCTTGGTGCCACGGCGTTGCAGCACCGGTGCGCGCGGGTTTGAGGAAGCAACTGTTGAACTTCATGATGATATCATCACCGAGAAAATAGCGTGCGATGTTGAGCACTGCCTGACCGGCGTGGATGTTGTGCCATATCAGTGGAGATTCAACACAGAAGTTAGCGAGTTTCCGAAAGCGAGCGATACGTCCTTGCGGTGAGTCCTCCATCGGATCCATAGGATCGTAATCGGCGAACTCGCCAGCGTTAGGCAGCATAAGGACGTTGCGGATGACGCCTCGAAGTTGTGCTGCCAAGTCTTGTGAGATAATATTACGAAGGATAAAGTAGCCTTCGGTCTCATATTGTGCTTTTTGTGCCGGCGTTGGTTGCCATTGCTTCATTGAAATGTTCCTGCTCCCGTGTTAGTCAACGATTTCAGCGATTCTTGAGTTGTCCCCAAGTGGTTGTCAACAACCCACTTGGAGAGACAGGTAAAACGGCTTCCACGCCTTTCATCAACTCGGTGATTTCAGCCTCCGTGATGCCGCGGTCAAAGAAGATGACCTCGTCCAATCTGCCGATAAACTTCTCACCACCGAAAGTGCCAAACAACAATTCACCTGCCTGGTCTACATCACCACCCTGTTTGACGGCAGATTCCAGCGTGCCATCTACGTAAAGTTTCATTTCACTGCCGTCGTAGAGTCCAACGATGTGATACCACTTCTCAGGGTCAATGACGGTTTTTCCCCAGACACCGCCGGTAAACCCACCGCCTGACCAGATGCCGAAGACATAACCACCTGGTACCCTTTCACCGCCGGACTGAACTTCCAATAGATAAGAACCGTTCCGTCGAATAGCGGTATCGGAAACGCCTTTATTCATATAGACCCAAGTTGCGATTGTCATCTGGTCTGTGAAATTGATGCTATCGGAGGGTTCAACGGTCACAACATGCGGCGGTTCAAATTCCAATGCGCCGCCGAATTTGCCTTCTGCCCACTTCGCGCCGGTAATCGCACCGTCGTTCCCATTGCCCGATGTATCCGCGGCGGTATTGCCTTTACCTTCATCGAAAAGCCAGATGCCGACTGCATCGTCCAATAGTTCCGCTGAAAGCGGATTTGTTAGGATACACAAGCCACTCATTACAGTGATCCAAAATATTTGCTTCATTTTTTTTCCCCCTGACATACGAGTTTAGCAGTACAGGAAAAATGTGTCAAGGGATAGCGATCGTCTGAATCAGGATTTACAGGATTTTAGGATTTGCAGGACAAACTCGTCTGAATCGCGGATGGCACAGATAAAGCAGATGCCGCGGATTTAAGTATTTTTTATTTAATGCCTATTCGCTCCATAGAGGCAACGTGGTTTTCGGTTGAATTATTTAGGAACGTGTGATAAATTGAAAGAAACAATATTGCTATGCGAATTGAAAAATGCTAACGCAAGAAATGGTAGCCGATGCCCCTTTGGACCCGGGCGTTTATTTTTTTCGTGGGGCTTCGGGGAAAATCCTTTATATCGGCAAAGCGAAATGTCTACGCAAGCGCGTCCGCTCTTACCTCCACAAGATCAAAAGACGTCCAAATAAAATCAAACGGCTGATCCGGTGGACGACAGATGTTCGGTATCAGATCTGTCGTTCGGAACAGGAAGCACTCTTCTTAGAATCGCGACTCATTCAAGAACATCAACCTTCCTATAATACTGCGCTGAAGTTTGGACGGGCATCTTGGTATATTCGGATAGATGTTGGAGAGGATTTTCCGCGCCTCGACAGAGTATCCGAAACACAACCGGATGGCGCGAGGTATTTTGGTCCGTTGTCGAGTCGGCGATGGACGGATGAAGCGATTGACGTTTTACAGCGGATATTTCCGGTCCGTACATGCGAAGGTGAGATTACACCGATTCTGGGGTTTCGCGCCTGTTTCCAGTATGACCTGAAACGGTGCGATGCGCCTTGCGCTGCACTCATTACGCGCGAGCACTATGGAGAGATGATTACAGACATCGTGGATTTGCTGGATGGGGAATATGAAAAAGTGCAAACACGTCTGGTCGCAAAACGAGATAGCGCATCGGAGACCCTGGAATTTGAGCGTGCGGCTTCATTCCAAAAGCAGTTGCAACGGATTCAGAAGGTTTTTACGTTTTTAGACGTGCATCGACGTTAAATTTTGGGGTTTTTGGCGAGTAATTTTGGACGTATTTGTATTAATTTGAAAAAATTCTTGCCTAAAAAATTAATATCTGTTAAAATAGTCAATAATTAATTCAAGGAGGTTGACCACATGTATATTGCAAGATTATCGCTTATTTGTCTTATGGCTTTCGTATTCATGGTAGGTTGTGGTATGCTGGCGAAGAAGGCAGAGATGTCTGAACCCGCTGCCAGCACCACGGAAGAAGCTGCAATGAAAACCGACATGAAGACGGATGGTGACATGATGGAAGCCGCCGTTGAAGAAGTTACCCTAAATGTCACGGGTATGACATGAGGCGCGTGTACCAGCAAGGTGCAGGATGCACTCAGTAAGGTCACCGGTGTTTCTGAAGTGGTAAGCGTCTCTTCAACGGATAACACGGCTGTTGTGAAGGTTGAGAAAGGTAAAGTGAAAACCGCCGATCTCACTTCCGCAGTTCAAGGCGCTGGCTTCAGTGCCGAAGTCGCCCAATAAGGCTAAATCAGAGGGTGGGGTTACCCACCCTTTCTTTTTATAGGAACGGGTTGCAAATCACATTTTTCTTCCAACCTAATCAGATAATGTTTTAACCATTGGTATTAAAGTTGAAGAGTCGCGATCGAGAGATCGCCCTACAAATAAAGGAGACAAATTTATGCGTCAGTTAAACGTGAGAATGCTATTCGTCTGCTTTGCTGCACTGCTGTTTGTGTTTGCGTGTGCAGACACCGCGAAGAAAGAGGCGGAAGAAGCAGCACCAACGCAGACGGCAGAGGCAACCGTTGAGGAAGTAACACTGACTGTAACCGGCATGACATGAGGCGCGTGTACCAGCAAGGTGCAGGATGCACTTACAAAACTTACCGGTGTGACTGAGGTCGTCAGTGTTTCTATGGAAGAAAATAAAGCTGTGGTGAAAGTTGAAAAGGACAAGGTCGAGAATGACACGCTCGTGAAGGCGGTTACGGATGCCGGTTTCAGTGCGCAAGTCGCCAACTAAATTTTAATTTTACCTTGCGGTTCGGTCAGGTAGGTTTTGTGCAGAGCCCTAACAGAATCGCGAGTAAAACTCGCTCCTATAGTGGGAATCCGCTCGGAATGGAGTGCAGTCGGAAGTCTACAGCTTAAAACCTTGTCAAAGAAAAAATGCGAGGTATAACAACCTCGCATTTTTTGTTTCCTCCAGAAACACCCCGATTTCTAACCTACTATCGCTTGTTCGCATAAAGCGGATCATCAAGCAACGATTGCACTTCGTAGATAGAACCCTTCAGTTCTGCATACGGTTCCGGCATACGCACTGGTGCCGCGACCATACGCGGTTGGTTCGTCGGTTCACCACGAATAATCGTGCCGTTGAAAGTCTCCCAATCTGGAATGCCTTTCAGGGGCCACGCATCTATCGCACAGTATTGGGCAAGCTTTAAGCGACGCGGTTTGGCTGAGGTGTTCGGGGCAGAACCGTGCAACGCTCGAACGTGATGGATCGTGATTCCACCCGCCTTCAACTCAACAGGCACCGCGCCTTCTGGTGTGAAATCGGGATCCGTTACGGCTCCAATAAATGCGCCATCCTGGTGATGATCCAAAGTCGGTCCCTTGTGGGACCCAGGAAGTATCATCAACGCCCCGTTCTCTACCGTCATGTCATCAATGACGACACCGACTGCGAGTAGGTCGTCGTTGGTGTGGGGGTAGAATGCCCAATCCTGATGCCATTCAACCGGACTTCCAAACTCCGGATACTTCATATTCAATTTATGTCCATTATACCGAACGCCTGGTCCGATGAGTTGCTCCACAATATCCAAAATCCTGGGATGTCGTAAGGCGTAATCGTAAACGACGTGGTGTAGCCCCGGATTTTTGATACGTCGTACGCGTGGGTTCGCCGGCGTATGTCCTGGTTCCAGGTCAAAGATGTCGGTATGTTCAGTAACCTCTCTCGATTTTTCGACGAATTCATCGGTGACGCGTTGGAGATCAGCGACCTCTTCCGCCGTCAACACCGCCTCAACACCGAGGTAACCATTCTCGTCGTAAAAATCACGTTGTTCTTGTGTGAGCATTCTTCTGCTCCTCCTAAAGAAGTGATGTCGCTATTATACACCAAAACGTTAAAAATTTCAACCCTTAAGTAACAATTTCCTATAAATGTTCTCCACCCTCCGGACATGTCTTTCAACGCTGAACGCTTCTTCAGCGTACTTCCGTGCCTGTTGCCCCATACGTAGGCTTCGGTCCGGATCTTTGGCGAATTCAACAATTTTATCTGCAATTCCCTCTATGGGGTCTAATGGTACAACGTATCCGGTTTCGCCATGAACAATCATTTCGGGAGTACTGCCAACGGGGGTGCCGATGACAGGTTTGCCTGCCGCCATTGCCTCTGCGATGACACTCCCCGCTGAGAGGGTTACGAGTAGATCGAGTTCCTGCATCGCCTTGGGCATATCGGTACGGTGCCCTGTGAAGTGAATGAACGCCTGCAACCCATATTTGGCTATCAATTGACGGACATCCCGTTCATAGGAGCGATGCTCTGGCGTATCCAGTGCGGCACCGATAACGTGAAACTTAACCTTTTTGTACTGTGAGACAACCTTGGCAGCTACCTCAACAAACGCTTTTTGACGTTTGAAGGGTTCAATCCTACCAACAATACCGACGACATATTCCGCTGCGTGGACGGGTTCAGACACGGGTTGAAAAGCCGATAAATCAACACAATTATGGACGACCTCAATCTTTTGGGCAGCAATCCCTGCCTGAATTAGTGGAACACTGCTCTGCTCAGAGATAGCGATGATACTGTCTATCCGGTCAAATCTATATTTTCGTACCTGTGTAGGTGTGAGGAGATTCCGCACGTGCGAAACGACGGGGATTTTTAACTGTTTTCTAACCGACCATAGATACGGATTCAACCACGAATCCGAGGTATGGACGAGGTGAGCGTCGTGTACCTCCGTAAGGCTCACCAATTTTTTTGCGGCATTGTACCTCGCTATCAACGATTTCGCCCGTCGCCACGGCGGCAGATCAAGAACCCTTGTGGGAACATCGGCACACTTCAAGTGTTCTACAAATACACCATCATCAGGACATACGACAAGCGGACGATAGCGCGTTCGATCAATATTCTCGACGAGATAAGCGAGTTGCTTCTCACCGCCACCGATGCTCGAACCGCAATGGCTGAGATAAAGTATCGGAACCATCTGTTCAAAGGTTCACGCGTCAAATCTGACGCGTCTATAAATAGTATGCAACTGTAAACGCTACACCGGGAAATCAAGCTGCTGATCCCGGAAAACCTGACTCACCGATCGGTGTTGATGTACTCTCAATATGGCTTGAGAGAGGAGTGGCGCGATAGAAAGCACTTTAACTTTCCCATCGAGTTGCTTTTCAGCAGGAACGGGAATCGTATTGGTAGTGACCACTTCGCGAATTGCTGGATGGCTGAGCCGTTCCAACGCTGGCCCCACCAATATAGGGTGTGCGATACACACATAAGCGGGTTCTGCTCCCGCCTCTGCCAAGGCTATGGCTTGTTGGCGAATCGTCCCGCCTGTTTGTATTTCATCGTCGGTAATAATTGGAGTTTTGCCTTCAACGTCTCCAACAAGCTCGACGAACTTAACGCCCTGTCCATCAAGACCGGTTCGCCGTTTGTGCATGATGGCTAACGGAAGTCCAAGAATATCTGCATATTTTTCCGCTAATTTGGCGCGACCTGCATCAGGGGCAACAATTACACCATTTTCAACCTGTTTCTCGCGAAAGTAATTTGTCAAGGTCGTTAGAGCGGTCAAGTGATCCATAGGAATATCAAAGAACCCTTGTATCTGTGGCACGTGTAGATCAATAGCCATGACGCGACTCGCCCCAGCAGTCGTCAAGAGATCGGCGACGAGTTTCGCGCTAATCGGTTCGCGTCCTGTTGTTTTATGATCTTGACGGGAATACCCAAAGTATGGAATGATAGCAGTAATCTGCCGGGCTGACGCACGCTTCATGGCGTCAATTGTGATGAGCAACTCCATCAGATTTTCGTTCGCTGGTTGACTTGTTGGCTGGACGATATAGATATCGGTGCCGCGGATGCTTTCCTCAATCTGAATGCGAGTCTCAAGGTTGGGAAACGGCTCAATTGTAATTTTACCGAGTTCAACACCTAAAATCGCAGCGATATCTTTTGCCAACGCCGGGTTCGCGCTGCCGGCGAATAGCCTGAAATCGTCGTTAACTTGCTGGTCAATCAGTGGGGACATGCCAAAATCTCCTTTAAGGAAAATTAAATGAGTGGTTCACCTGTCATTTCAGAGGGTTGTGCCAAACCGAGGAGGCGGAGTGCTGTCGGTGCAATATCGGCAAGCCGCCCGCCCGTACGGAGTTGATGTTCTTTGTCTTGGTTATCAACAATGATAAGATCCACATCATACGTGGTATGTGCGGTGTGGATACCGCCGGTCTCTGGATCAATCATCTGCTCACAGTTACCGTGATCGGCGGTAATGATGAGTGCGCCATCCTTTTTAAGCACGGCATCAACGATTTTTCCGACCCCTGTATCAACTGCCTCAACTGCTTTAATAGCGGCTGGAAGTGAGCCTGTATGCCCAACCATATCACCGTTGGCGTAGTTGAGCACCATCAAATCATATTTATCGGAAGCAATGCGACGTAACATTTCCGCCGTCACACCGGGTGCGGACATTTCGGGTTTCTGGTCGTAGGTCGTCACGTCACGTGGAGAAGCGATGATCTGCCGATCTTCGCCTTTGTATGGTTCATCTCGGTAGTCGTTAAAAAAGAAAGTAACGTGTGGAAATTTTTCGGTCTCTGCGCATCGAAATTGCGTTAAGCCTGCTTGGCTGACGTAGGCACCGAGTGTATTCTGCATTTTGGGAGGTTTTTTGACAGCCGCTTCAACAGGCATTCCCTGCTCATACTCGGTCATTGTAACAAATTTAACGTCAAGTTTGCAATTCCGTTTAAAGCCCATTTGTCGCGTGACACCGTCTTTCCCTTCTGCCCGGAATGGGAATTCATCAAGACAAAAGGCTTTTGTGAGTTCTCGAGGGCGGTCCCCTCGGAAATTATAGAAAATGACGGCATCTCCATCGGCGATACGCGGAAGCGGTTTGCTATCACTTCCAACAACCACGGATGGACGGACGAATTCATCGCCCTTACGGTTGGTGTCATCCGGGTTTTCGTAATAGTCACGATAGGCATCTGTAGCGGTAGCGACGCTGTTATCGGCACCTTCGGTTAAAAGACGGTATGCCACCTCAACACGTTCCCACCGGTCATCGCGATCCATTGCGTAAAAGCGACCCACAACGGAGGCGATCTGTCCGATGCCTATCTCTTTTAATTTTGCTTCAATCTGCTCACAGAATTGGATACCGAGGTCGGGTTGGCAGTCTCGTCCATCACTGAAATTGTGAATTAAGACTTGGTTCGCCTCAAGCCCGTGCGTCTTGGCGAGTGTGAGCAGTCCATATAGATGTTCAAGTGAGCTGTGAACGCCAGCATCGCTTGCCAATCCCATGAGATGGAGATAGGTTCCGTGCTCTTTGACATGAGCGATTGCGTCTAAAAGCACCGCATTCTGAGCAAACTCGCCGGAGCGGATCATGGTACTGATACGGAGGAGTTCTTGATTCACGATGCGTCCTGCCCCGATGTTCTGATGCCCGACTTCACTGTTGCCGATGACACCCGGGGGTAAACCGACATCTTCGCCGGAGGTATGGATTTGGACGTTCGGATAGTTCTGTCGCAGCCAATCATCTACGGGTGTTTTTGCGAGATGAACGGCATTCGCGTGTTGAAATTCGGGATACGGGTTATTGCCCCAGCCGTCTCGGATAATGAGAACAACGGGGCGTTTCTGCTGGGTTATCATGTACTTTCCTTTTAAAGACCCTTTAATTTGCCCCATGTTGCAGTGAGTTTGCCACGCGCCTCTACATCCTGCGGTGTCTCCATGACCTTTTGGATGTCGTCTTCGCTTAAGGTTTTCTCATAGAGTCGGACTTCATCAATCTTACCGGGGAAATGGTCGGTGGCGTTGCCGAGGTCATCGCCGCCAATCCAGAGTTCTAAGCCGGACGGAGCAATTGGGACATCGTTGGCAGCATCACCTTCGAGTTCGCCATTTATGTAAACCTTCATCGTCTTTCCATCGAACGTCCCTGCAAAGTGATACCATTCGCCGACTTTCCAATCGGTTGTTGTGGATTGCGCAAAGGTATTGTTCGGTTTGACGAGAAAGTCAATGCTGTCTTTGTTGCCGAAGTCGAAGATGACGAAGATGGAGTTGTTTTTACTCATTAAGCGGTGCCCGGTGAGATCATCGTTTGGGCTGAACCATGTCATGAGGGTGATATTTTCCTCAATTGCGAAGGCGGGATCGTCTGCGACGATGACATGATCGTCTACACCGTTAAATTCGAGTGCGGTGCCGAATTTTCCTTCAACCCACTTCGGCTTACCGTGAAATTCGCCATCGTGTCCGTTGCCTGTGACGTCTATGGCTTCTTTGCCCTTGCCTTCATCAAAGGGCCAGTAAGCGACGAGTCCGTCTTCTGCGACGTTGGCGATACTGAGGTTGGTAATAAGGAAGAGCGAGAATAGCAGTGACAATACAAAGATAACTTTGGGCATTACAATTTCTCCTATGCAAGCGCAAAATTTTGGATTTGTATCTTGGGGATTTGTCACTATTATAACACATTTTTGAAAAAGAAGTGTAGAAAAAATTGTCTGAATCAGGATTTACAGGATTTTAAGATGGGCAGGATAGGGGAATGTGTTAATTGTCTGAAGCGCGGATTATCGCGGATGACACGGATTTCGCGGATAAGAAAAGAAGTTTTCTCTTAAAATTTCGTATCAGTCACATAATCTGGTTAACTTGTGATTTAGAAGAAAAAATACACTTCGCCTCTAACACTTGGCACTTATGGCATTAAGTGGTCTCAAGACGAATATCCTCTATTACACTTCCAAGTTGTTCTACTGAGGGGAGCGCGATCTTAGGACGTTTCTGAACAATCTCTCTGAATAGATACTCAAATTCAACGCGCAGGAAGATAGACTGATCCTTTTGTTTGAACATGCGGCATAGCCACCTTGGATCCACCTTCTCATCAATTTCTGTGAGTATGGATTCAAACTCATCTTCCGTGAGCATATATTTAGACGCAAGTTGCCCGATCTCTTTCTGCAACAGCTCAACCAAGTGTTCTGAGTCCTCCTTAACAAATTTATCTGCCAGAGATTTAGCTGCGGTAGTTCCTGCAATGCCAGCCCCTAATGAACCCACAATTCCTCCAATCAGTCCACCAGCCACAGTGCCGATACCGGGAAATATACTTCCGGCTGCTGCTCCGCCAATCCACCCCGCGGTGCCTGTCACAACGCCAGTGGTGTTAATTGCGGTATTTTTTGCGAACTGCCGCCATGAAATTGAGCGTTTGAAAACGGCTCGGTAGAAATCGGGTGTGCTTGTCACAACGGCTGCGATTGCCGCTGTAATGGCGTTCGTGCGAAGTAGTCTTGATACATGGTTAACTGCAGCGGCACCAGCAACTGACTTTCCGAGGGAGGCAGTAGCAATTTGACGGGCGACTTCCCTACCACCAGGCGTGCGCGATATAGCCTGTATACCGTTGCGAACCGATGTAGCTCCGAATGCTCCGATTCCGGTGCGTAACAACTGAGCACTTATGACCCCTGTAAGAAGCATTGTGCTACCACTCAATACCGAGCATCCAAGCGCAGCCATTATTGCATCTTTGATACTTTCACCGCGCCAGCGACTGTGTGCAAAGGTTACTGCAAATGAAATTGGAAACACAGATATTGATGTCACAATCTGCGTTTTGGTATCAAAGATAAGGGAATCAATATTTCCAGCGCGTGCGATATTCTTCGCTTGTTGGTAGGTCACAGAGCCTTGGCGGACTATCTTCTCTGCATCCGCGGGATTTTTGATGCCTGGCACTTTGCCTTGCTCAATTCGCTTACGCATGAATTTCACGCAATCCTCCCACTGATCTTTCGGCACCTCGAGCATTTGTCTCACATAACGATAATCTCCAGAGTTTGAATCAAACGCAGCAGCGACAGTTTTAGATGCACTTTGATAATACTTGGATTGAAGGAGCACTCCGTTGGCGATTCGATCTGGACCGTTCAATTCGTTGGAAGTTCCTATTACCTCGGCGGTTATACCTCGGAGTATGTCATTGATATTATTCGCATCCTCTGCTGCAAAGCCATGTCCGCTTGGTGAAGGATACATTGAGATTTGTGTTTGTTCCAACATTAAGCCTGCTCCCTTTTCAATCAAGTTAAGTTTAGAAACGCCTACTCATATTTAAAGTAAAAATTAAGTAAAGTGTTACGCGGTTGAATCATAAATTCCTCCTGGCTCCACGAGGATATAGGATTGGGATTTACGGGTTAAATCAAGAAAACTATCAACGTTGATATTCTTCATAAATTGGTCTTAAGAAATCAACTCCGTTCTCTCCGAATCGATTGCAGATAGCATCGGCAGTTTTCTTATGCTGCTTGTTGTACAAAATCTGGATGGTTTGCGTAATTTCTTGCATTCCTGGCCATAAACGCGATAGAACATTTTTAGGAATTCCTAGATAAATTTCTCCTACCTCCTTTGGCGTTTTTGAAGCATTCCCTAATAATGATTGAACAAATAATTCTAAATTAACAGATTGAGGACCTCTGTCAATGTATTTGGTGGATAATTTTACCCACTTTAGCACTTCCGCGTCTATTTTATCAATAAGCCCGAGCCATCCTAATAACGAAACTAAAACATTCTGATATGCCGCTTCATTCCTATGTTGGGAAAGGATTTCAAATAGGGCGCGCCACGCTGGTATCACCTTTGCCCTCGCTTTGTCGGATAGGTTATCCGTGCGCCGGGAGAAAAAATAGGCTACACTCGCCAGAAGATTTGGATTGCCACTGTGTATCAACTGATAAATGAGGCTGGTTTTGTCATCCAAGGTTTCGCTGTCCTCTATCCATCCCGTACAGATGTGACTGACGAGTCTATCTAGGACCTCCGTATCAGCAAAGCGGGTGTTCAATGCCTTTCGATAGTGTCCGTGTGCCTTGAGCAACGTGTAAAACTCCTCGCGGACTCCCGGATGCAACAGATACCCGGAAAAAGCGGCCTGCCAATGGTCTTCATTTTGCTGAGGGAAGATACGATTTATGTTGAGGTGAACCCACTCTTCATCAAGATAGGACAGATAAGGCAAATGAAATCCAAGCGTATAAGAGAATTCAAGGGAGGGTTCAATGCTTCGATCCAGTCTTTTGGTGAAATCCGCTCTAATTGCGTAGGGCCATCGGCAATTTGTGTACTCAGACGTGTTGGTCCGAGCGGACCTCAAGGCGTAGTCTACCATTGCTGAAAATACTTTACCCCTATCCGAACTTAAGGCATCAAGAGAAGAATCTGTGGGAGTTAACATGCTCGGTTTAGCCTTCTCCACAAGAATCAAAAGTATCTCTTCGGCAAGAGGCAAAAGTTGTACATCAAAAGCGTATGTATCGTCTTTTGTTCCTTCTGCTATTAAATCCGCTGTAGTGGAAAGAACCCAATTCCTATAGTTGAACCCTACCTCGTATTGCTCCATCCAAAAGTGTTCTGACGAGAAAATCTGGCGTATGAATCCAAGCAAGTTCGCCCAGTCAAATTCTTCTTTATCACGCCATGCAGTGAGGAATCCCTGTAGCAGCGAATATTGATACAGGTTCCGAACACTTTGGAAGGGATGTAGATTGTCTGCAAACTTTTGTGGATTTGCCGCCACGCACTTTTCAAGCGTTTGTGATAATCCTCGTTCAGTCGGATCTGACTGCCTGATCACAATTTCCGGTTCCTTGAAATTAGCAAGGTACTCAGCGATTTGCGCGTTTGACATACCGGACAAATTTTCAACTTTTAGTGGACTGGTACTTCCCGCCCAGATCTCAATCTTGGAAACAGTTCTAGGAGGTTCAATTGGTTTAGAATTGATCTTCTCATACTTCCGATGGGCAGCGATAACTTTTTCATTACCGGTTCCCAAAAGGGCAGAAAGCCACACTTGTCTTTTGTAAGCCACATCTTTAGCGTGAGCTTCATCTTCCATAGTAGATGCTAATTTTCGGTTGATTCTATCCATTGTAACATCCGCTCCATTTCGTCTTCATCAAAAGTGCTGCTGTTAGTTTGGATTAATTGGTATATTTCGGGCTTCAGTTCGATTTCATCAAGGGGATTGCCTTCCCATTCCCAAAATAGATATTTCAGATTGCTGTAATGGTCAGCGATTGCCTTGACTGCAATCCGCCTAATAATAGCGTACGGATCCTGTAGTAAAACTTGGACTGTTTGTTCTATGCTATGAGGTTCAGCAAACCGGAAGAGAGCACTTGTAAAACTTACTATTAATTCAGCGTAATTTGGATGTGAGAGGCGTGATAGATCGCTTTCAACGCGTTCTATAAAATCAAGCACAAATCTGTTTGCAACTACAATTGTCCGGATGTTTTCAAGTGCGATCTGTGTGGCTTCAATCCCACATAGGTTTGCAATGGCTTGCGCTTGTGCTTTGAGAGCGATTTCAAGCCAATAATCGTTCATTACGGTCCGAAGGTTTGGTTCAATGGATTCAACTTCAAGCATTATTGTGAGCAGTGTAAGGATTAACTCTCGCTCGCCACTGTTAAGGAGTTTGGGCAAAATTGTTTGACTTATTTCCTGATCTACTAGCCCATACTTCCATTTAGACTTCAGGGCAACACCCATGAAGGCGACGTGCTGAAGCTCCAGCCTATCTATAGGAAGGGCACCGATAATTTTGATAATTTGCAGATCTGTTTGATCATTCTCAATCCTCTCTCCATTGTTGTTGGTGTAATTTATGATAGCATTAACGATGTTCGCAAGTGTACCAATGGGGTTTTCCGGATAGTTAGAAACCTTTGCGACGTATTCCAAGGCATGCCAGATAGGGTAATAGAAGCTCCCAGGGTGATCTGGATTTTCCTGCAGCGTAGGATTCTGATCGGGATCAAACCATCCATCTTCTTTTAAGGATTCCAACCAAATAGGAGAATCAAGTTTACGAAAAAAATACGAGCCCATTGCCTCGGATCTTAATAGATTCCGCAGAACACCTATTCTCTCCGGTGTTGGTTCCGCGGCGCAAATTCGATCTAATCTGCTAAGCAGATTGAGATAACTACCTACTAAACTATCCAAAACGCGTTCAAAATCAAACCAGAGACCTTCAAAATCTTCTATCTTGCGAGGGGCCCGCCATGCCCCGTGGCGGTGAGCAAACTTAGCAAAATTTCTGGTGACATCTATCCACCTTTCAGCGAGTGGTGAGGGGTTATCAATACCTAAGGATTGCAGAATTGAGACTTTGTGCCTTGGGATATTTTTGTAGGTTAGTTCGACGGTGCCAGGTGTATTGATGGAGAAATCAAAAGTATCCTCTCTTTTCTTTTTAAATTCCAAAGTCTCATCGTCAGGCGTGTGAATTTTAAACTCAAGTACCTCTTCTATATTTTCGGCTAAAATGTCTCTGAGACCCCCATCAATTTCTCGTGCCACGTGTGCTAAAAGACTTGCAGCTGTTCCTAAATTCTCGGATTGTAGAATTCGGATTCCATCCACATAATAGGCTGCTATTTCTTCTCCGATATCTTTCAGGCCTTGGTAAATTGCACGTTGTCGAGCGTCTAATTCTGGTATGCGGCTCGTAATCTCGTGTAGAGGCTGCGATACGTCCTGTTCATCGTCAAACCCGTCATTCATTCTTCTTTCACATCCTTCGGTCTAAAGTTCAACAATCACATATTAACATATTCCAAAGCGAAAGTCCAGTCCTTTTGTAAGACCTACAGAGTTGTTCAGTTTTCGGCATTTTTGCGGTTCTGTGGAAGAAGTTACGAGCAGGAACTTGCTTGGACACGAAGAAGCTTGAGCAAAAGATCGAAATTGTAGGAGAACTACAGTAAACTTTAAATTAATTAGACACTCTAAAGAGGCAAGGTTAGATGAGGTTTAATAAAACACTTGGGTAATTCTATGTTTCCCCAAACCCGGTAGATGCGGTTTCATAACCACGCCGGGCATTGGCAAAAATTATCCGATTAAATTCTTAATCTTCATGAAACCTCTTCTACCGACGGGGACGGAACGTGTCTATTTGTTTGTCAGGTTTACCATAAATGACCCTATAAGCTAAATTTCGCGCTGCTGAGGTTAAAAAATCAGGAGCAATGCGACGCTATAAACAGGCAAACCTTACAAGACTTCTGGATGCAAGGGGCAGTAACATACCAAATAGCACGCCCGATAAGAATTGTTATTAAAATTTGGATTTTTGTTTTTATGTGCTCAGTTAGTCTCACAGAGCGATTGAGTTATGCGTCCGATTGCAATCGGTTAATCGATTAGTCAAGAAGCAGTGAGCCTTCTCTTTCTATTAAGTCTCCGCGTTCAATCATTTCATTGAGAATTAATTCAATTCTTTGTCGCATATTTCCGCTGGCGGTTTTAAAGCCGAACAACTTGCAAGCCGCCCGGGTTAAATCGTCCCGCTCTATCCCCAAGGCGTCCGATACAACTTGTTTGATGGCTATCTGTAACTCTTCAGGCGCGATGAGTTCCAATTTTCGTGAGGCATTCGGGAGTCCGCTCCGGTCTCTCACGAGGACTTGATCTTGCTCTACCCAATAGAGAAATTTTCCCTGGATCTGAATACTTTTAGAACGCGCAGCCTGATGCGCAGCGATTCCAACCGTGTTTCGAATGCGATTGCCGATCCGACTTATCCCAACAGCATTTGTGATGCGCCTCGTAACTTCGTCAATATGCACCGGACTTTCAATTTCAACAACTTGCTGAACCCATTTTGCCATTGTATGTGATGGAACAGTATGTAAATCACGCCCATGAGTTGAAATGATAGGTTCAGCGACTTTGTACTTTTCGGACCGAGAGTTTACCTTCGGGGTCGGATCGACAGTTGTTTCAACTTCTGACTCTGGTTCTTCCCCACCTCCATTGGAATAAGGAACGCTGTTTTCAGAAGTAGGAACATGTGGAGAAGCAATGTGTGTCTTAGCTGCCTCAATCGCTTCAGCAGTCTTTCTCAGTTCCTGGTCTGGATTTCTAAACCAATCAGTGCTCCAGATACGATGAATCCGCCATCCTAGCCCTTCAAGTACCTGTTGTCTGAGTCGATCACGGTCACGAGCGGATTGTGCACTATGGTAGGTTACGCCATCACATTCAATACCCAATAGATAGCGTCCAAGGCGCTCTGAATCCTTGACTCCAAGATCAATGAAATAACCAGCAGAACCAATTTGATAGTCAACTTCATAGCCACATCCGCGTAAGGCATCTGCGACCTCCTCCTCAAAAGGAGAATCCGGTGGTTTTCCAGTCAGTTCTGGAATGTCAAGTCCACCTGTCTGTGCATATTTCAGATAGCGTTTAAGTGCTACAACCCCAGATGGATTGGCAGGACCAGGATCAATGTCATCAGATGTCAAGTTGGTAAAGACTTCACAACGGCGTCGAGCGCGCGTAATCAATACATTCAACCGACGCTCCCCACCCTTTTTGTTAAGAGGTCCGAAGTTCATTGTAAGTTTCCCTCTAGCGTCGCGTCCATAGCCAATACTAATGAAAATGACATCCCGTTCATCCCCTTGAACGTTTTCCAGATTTTTAACGAAAAAAGGCTCTTGAGGATGCGCGTTGAAAAACGTTTGTTCACACGATGGATCCTCTCTCCGCAGGAGTTCGAGTACATTCTGGATCGCTTCCATCTGAGCTGTACTAAACGTCGCTATGCCGAGTGTCAAACTGGGGTGTGAATGGGCGTGCTCCATAATTCGCTTTGCAACTATGCGGGCTTCTCCGGGGTTACTTCTACTTCCACCTCGATCATAAGCAGTATCCGAAAGGTAATGATAAACCAACCCTACCTCTTCCTTCGCAGCATCTGGGCTTGGGAAAAGTTGAAGTTTACTGTCGTAGAATTCAACATTCGACATGGTAATTAAGGATTCGTGCCGGCTCCGATAATGCCAACGTAACATGCGCTCCGGCGCGTTTTGAGCAGCAAATAAACCTAGAATGCTCTCCGTATCACCTGTTAAATTTTCTTCCGTGTTTTCGTTATCATCCCCTATATGCTTATCAAAGAAATCAGTCGGTGGAAGTTGTCGACTATCACCAACTACAACTGTTTGCTCACCTCGAACAATCGCTCCAAAAGCATCAACGGGTTTGACTTGGCTAGCTTCGTCAAATATCACCAAATCAAATTCAACACTGTTCGGTGGTATGAACATTGCCACAGAGAGTGGACTCATCATAAATACCGGCTTAATTGCTTGTATCGCATTTCCCGCGCTACTCATGAGCTGGCGAATTGGCAGATGCCGCCGTTTTTTTTCAAATTCACGCCTGAGCAACCCCAATTGTCCAGTAGACATTTTGTGTCGAGGCAGATGTTTCCAGTGTTCGTATGCTACCTTAGCTTTATTATATTCAAGTGAGTTACGGTCTAACTCTTTGAATCTTTCGACAATATGCTGATGAGTATCACTACTAAAACTCGCGAGGATAGGGCGTTCCCGCATTGCTGTCTCAACCCTCGCGCTATACCAAGCATGTTTGAGTAAATCCGATAAAGATTCACTCGCCTCTGACCAAACATTCGCAATCTCTGCGATTTCGGCAAATCCTTCATTCCTTAGACGTTCCACCGAGTGGTTATAGGTAACGATATCCTGAAGTTTTTCCGATTCGTGTTCCCAAAGCTCAAGAATTTGTACTTGCTTTGTAAAAGGAGATGATCCCAATCCACTATTACTTCCAAAACGAACTTTCTCGTCAAGTTGAATTCTACTAATCACGGTCTGAAGAAGATGCGGATAGCTGCGCTGATGTTCTTCAACGGTTACAACGAGGGACTTAAGTGTATCCAAATCCGGATTTGATGCAAGATATACAACCACCGCTTCTGGCAATTCATTATTTGCCACCGATTCGTGTAATGCTGAAAGATACTTGACAATTTTTTGAAGTTGAGCCCAGTCCGAGGATTGTCCTTGCCAGCGTGCACCGAACAATCTTTGTCCAAGCTCCTGTATCTTTTCAAGATGAGGTTGTTCACGTTGTGCTTCAAGGATAGCGTCAACTATACGGAGTTGCGCATTTTGGGTTTTGGGCAGTTGTTGTGAGCACAAACCTGCTAGTTCATTTCGGGAACGCCAATATTTTCTCGAAAAAATGCGCCGCCTCTTACTCCCATAAGCTGCCAGCATTCGTCTAATTTCCAGAACGTTTTGTCCCCACGCTTCAGGAATAAGAATATGGTCGTGTGCATTATGGAGTTCACTCAATCGTTCTCCTGCGTTTAGCCCTATTTCCAAATCTCTACTATGTGTCCGCCATTTAGTTGATTGCACAGCGATCCCTGCTAAATCTGGTGCCTCTAATACACGATATGCTGCGCGAATGAAATCCTCGGCCCCCTCACAAGTATCTGGAGCTGAAAGTCTGAGATGCCGCGCAAGTTGTTTGGCCGAATTCTTGAGTCCCATAATCGCTTCTTTCGCTTCCGTCATTGCTTGCTTGAGCGCGGCTCTATCGCTAGGAAGAAAATGCTTACAACGGCTACCCCAAAATGGATGATTGACCGGTACTCCCATACGTTTAAGATGGGTCTGTAATTCTGTTGCGTACTCTAATCCTGCCCTGAATTTAGATGCCATCTGTTGAAATTGACGTAAATCCAAAGTTGGAAGTTCCACATCCGCAAGACGATTTTCTACTGCTAAAAGCTGTCCAAATGCATCATAAGGTGTAATACCACTCTCACCAATAGGGGCGTTGACTGCCTCACAGTAGTTGTTCAATCGCTCACGGTTATTAAGCAGTAACTCCACCTCCTCTTCAAGTCCTGTTACGCGTGGCTCGCTGATCTCAAGGATGCGTTTGAGTTCATCAACCACTGCCTTTTTGTTCATCTTATGGCTATGTAGTTCCAAACACGCATCTCCGATGCCTACCTCGTCCAAATTACGTTTGACCACCTCTAAAGCCGCCATCTTTTCTGCAACAAACAGTACCCGTTTCTTTTCTCTAATAGCTGTCGCAATTAGGTTAGTGATGGTTTGGGATTTTCCAGTACCCGGTGGACCTTGGATAACAAGATTTCGTCCTTGCCCTACATCGTGAATAGCCAATGCTTGCGAGCTATCCGCATCAACTACGTGATGCGTATTAGCAGGAGTTAGGTGTTCGTCAACATTAGCAACGCTATCGTTAATGGATGGATTTGGTTCTCGAAATCCATTTACCAGTACCGACTGCAATACTGGATGCTCAGTTAGAAGATTATCAGACCAATTATTAGCATCTAAATCACAGTACATCAAAAACTTAGCAAACGAGAAAAATCCGAGGGCAATCGCAGAAGGATCAACCGACCATCGCTTGATACCACTAATTGTCTTACTCACAACTTGAAGATAGTTCCGTATGCTGGACTGATCAAGATCGTCCGCTTCGGGAAGATTTGGCAATTGGATGCTAAACTCGGCTTTTAGTTTCTCTTGAAGGGAAAGATTCGTCCCAATTTCCTCATCCGTGTACTGAACACGGAAACTAGCACGGACACTGGTCCGGTTGATCTCCACAGGAACTAAAATTAGTGGAGCACTACGCAATATATCACTTGATTCAGATTCATACCATTCAAGCATACCCAACGCGATATAGAGTGTAGTCACTCCCTGCTCTTCAATAGCCGTTCGCGCCGTATAATAGGTATTCAACAAACGCTTCTGAAGTTCTGTTGATAAATGGTTTGTTTGAAGCTTGCTATCGGTATACCGCGTCGGATCATTTTCCACCTCATCATCTTCAAAGAAAAAAAGGGCATCTTCGTCAGATTCACGCTTTGGTAGGAAAGACATCGCCTTCCTATCTTGTACAAGGATCTGATAAACATCCGGTGGAGACTCATCAATAACTTCAATCCCTCGTGCTTTGAGAAGTTTGTAGTTAATCAGTGGGTTACGTAAACCCAAGTCGAGGAGTTCAGTGCGTGCCGTATCTAATTTCGTTTGTACAGAATTCATTTCATCCACTTCTTGATTTGATTGTTAAGTTAACCGTTGCAAATTAACCTAAGAAGGCTTTTAACGCACATAAGCATATCAAAAAACATACCCTAAATCAAGCCTTTTAAGGGATTTGACACGGATTACAAACAAATCCAATAGCGCGAGGCACAACAGTGAGAATAGCAAGACAGGGATACGCTAAATACTACGTTCAATGGACCAGTGCCGGTCTGTGCTTTGGACGACAACGGCACCCGGCATGTCCATCTGCGTTAGCATCTCGTTAACTTCGGTAAGGGTGAACGCGGCGAGGAAGGAGTCATAGTATAATTTTTGTTGGTAGGGGGTGTCGTCTGCGGCATAACGGTCCACAAAGGCTTGCGCATCTGTTGGGGTTTCAGGACGGATGAGATCGCGGATGAGAACAGTGCCTTGGGGACAGGCAACTCTGCCCATCTCTTTGAGTGCGGACATCGCATCGTGGATGTGATGGACAATACTGTTGGAGATGAGTCCGTCAAAGGTGTTGTCGGGGTAGGGTAGGGTTTTGGCATCAACACGTTCAAGGGTTATCTGATCGGTGAGACCGGCATCTTCAACGTGACGTTTCGCTATTTTTAGCATTTCTTCGGACAGATCGATGGCGGTGATGTGGATATCGGGACAGCGTTGCGCGAGGAGGATTGGAATCTGTGCGGGACCGGTACCGACATCGAGAAAATGTCCAGTGCTGGCACCGAGAGCAACAACACGATCTACGAAAGCCCGATCAACCTCACTATGCTCCATCGCATCGTAGGCTTCGGCGGCTTCCGCTGTGTCCATAACTTCTGGTTCTACAATTCGGTCCAATCTGTTACGCCTTTCTACGGATATGTTTGTAGTAGCACAATTTATTGTGCCTTGCGACGGGCAATGAATGGTTTCCCTACTACGAACCAGATCCGATTATGGTAGACTTTAGAATTAATTAGACATTCAGCACCAGTGCGGTTGCAAACCGCACCTACCGGGTCGGAGCAAACGTCTGTTTATTTTTTAGGTTTACCATCGTTATACTTTTTCAAATCCTTTAATCTGGTTCAGACAATAATTTTGCAACAGTTACTGCATTCTGGCGGATCTGGTCAGGTTGAAATTGGGTGTACATGCCAACCGCCATCGCGTCCGTCGGTTTGATATTTTCAAGCGCGAGTTGAAAGGCATCACGTGGCTCGTTTCTACCGGCGGCTAATACTTTTATGGCGATTATCGGCATCGGTATCGCCTCTATCGCGGCGAATGCGGCATACCGATCGTCCGGCAGATAGAGCTCCCGATGTTTTGTATGATTATATAACGCACAGACATAAAAGTCAACATCATATCCTTCAGTGTAGCAGTACTTGAGAACGTGCGGATCGTGCGTACCGAGTCCGACTGCATAACCGAGGTCGCGGATACGTTTGAGTCCATCACATAAGGAACCGAGTCGGCCTTCGGCATACAATTTATCGGTTGTGCCACCGTGATGGTAGATAGCAATGGGTTTATAGCGAGCAATAATCTGTAGGTAGTCGTCGAGGTTGGCGTATTCTGTATCTTTTGGCGTCTGAGCGATCCACTGAATCGTGCCACCGGCGTTCCAGTATTCGTTGAGGGTACGCATGATGTGCCGATCGGCGCGAGCGAGGACGGTGTTAATGCCGTTCTCCTCTGCTTGCCGGAGGTCTGCCATAATTTGGCGCGTCGTATAGTAATCCTCCATGGCTTCCGATGCCGCCGTGGAGCGGTGTGAGATGCCACTATACGGATTACCACCGATAATGAGTCGTGTGATACGATGCGATGCGATAGAAATTGTTGGGAGTTTCATCATTTATTTTCTGGAGCCCTATTTTTCTTCAGAGGCTCGGAGGCTTCGGGAACCCGCACTGGCGTTCACTTCTTTTTTTGTGAGGGTTTTATCAATTACACCATCCGGACGTGTATAAAATATAAGTTCGTGGGTGTCGCTTGTTGGAACGGCAGCTCCTGTTATGCTTATGCTGTGGAAGCCGTTAGTTTGCAGTCTGGCACCGATTCGGTGATATTCTCGCGGTAGCAATTCCAATACGGGCATTTGCCAGATGTAAATTTTTGAACCTGTTCCGTCATCGGTTATTCCATGCGGTGTTCCCCATTCTTGAATTATCTTTGAGATATGCTTTTCCTTCCAATCCGATTCATGTATGAGGTTTTTATACCTTCTCGTGTCGGTTTTGTGAATCACGCCATTTGAACGTGTATGAAAGATAAATTCGTACACGGCGTTCCCTGATGAGAGCGTCTGCCAGATGTAAGTTTTTGGACCTACCTGTGCGCTGGTTACTTCATGGGGTGATCCCCATTTCTGAATAGCTTGTGAAATGTGCGTTCCTTTCCATAATTTCAAGGTTTGCCGTATCTCTTTCTCCAGTGATGGTTCGGGTGTGTTCATGAAATACGTTGATGCCGCACACCCAACAAACAAGAAGCTTGCGATAAACAGAAAATATAAAGCAAATGCGAATCTGTTCATTTTCTGATCTCCCCCCACGTGGTTGTGAGCAACTGCGGTTGTGGTGAAACCGATAAAGCCGATGGGTCAAACCAATCGCTTACATAATTGCTTCCATCGTGCGTAAGTTGCGTGGTGCCACGCGTTACCACATTGATTTTGAAAATCTGAGATGCACCTCCAACCGATCGGGAGTAGACCAGTTCATCACCAGACGGCGACCAAGCGACCACTTTTCCGCCCATGAGAAAAACCCCGTCAACCATCCGTTGAAGCCCACTCCCATCGCGGTTGGCGATAAATATCGACTGCTGCGGAGGTTCCCGTCTATACAAGACAAAGGCGATTTTGTTGTGAACAGGCGACCACGCCGGTTGCCACCTTCGCGCGTTATCATCCGGCAGAAGCGTCTCCTGTTTGCGGGTATTTAGATTGATAAATCGGATTTGCCGGCTCGCCCAATGAACCTCTCCATGTACAACATACGCAATTTCTGTTCCATCCGGAGACCAAACGGGCTGTTTACCATCCGCTTTTTCCATTTCAACAACGCGATTTACTGACGTTCCATCCGCTCTGGCAGTGTAGATGCTAAAAAATTTAGTATTGTCGTCAAATTGAGAATAAGCGATTTTTTTTCCATCAGGAGACCAGGCGGGATGGTTTCTGTATGCGGGTGCCGTGCGAAACACGGGTCGCTCACCGAGTCCATCAGCACGCATAATATAGAGATCCCGCTCCCCACTTCGGTCAGAAACAAAGAGAATCTCCTCCCCCGTCGGCGAGCAGACCGGATAGAAATCTCTTGCGCGGTGATTGGTTAATCTAACCTGTTGACTCCCATCGGGATTCATCATATAAATTTCCGAGTTGCCATCCCGCTTGGAGGAAAAGATAATTTTTTCGGTTGTGAGCGGTTTCGCAGAGACAGAATACAACAGTCCTAAACTTAAGCAATAGAAAATGAAAACATGTAGCACTTTCATGGAAAATCCCTCCTAAATCATTACTTCCCTTCCGCGTAAGTTGTGCTCAATTTATAGTAAAGTTTAGAATTATAATGGATCTTAGAATTAAGTGGACATTATGGACCTGTGTATTGGCGGGCAGGTACAAGACCGGTTTCCCCTACAAGGTGTCTATTTGTTTTTCGACTTTACTATAATAAAGTGCTTTTTCACTGCTGCCCATGTTGTCGTTAGAAACTGGGGTTGTGGTGAAACTGACAGGGCATACGCCGGATCGAACCAATCTCCAAGAAAGTTCCGTCCGATACCCGTTAGTTGTTCGGGCTGTCCACCCTCTAAATTCACTTTGAAGATTTGGGAATCCCTGCCTTCAACAACCTGTCTATAGAGCAAGACATCGCTATTGGGAGCCCAAGTGGGCGCGGTTGCTTTTGGACCTGCCTCATCAACAATTTGGGTGACGTCTGTTCCATCGCGTTTCACTGTATAAATCGTTTCTGTTTGAATGAAGTCACGAAGCGGTACCCGATGCCGCCATGAAAAGGCGATCTTGTCTCCTCTTGGAGACCATTGCACCATAGGTAGCCATGACGGTATTGCCTTGGGTGGAAAAAGAGTTTTCTGTTTGCCGGTACGTAGGTCGAAAAGACTTATCTGCATCTTTAGTGTTCCCCAGCCGGTAACAAATGCAAGTTCTGTTCCCTCTGGCGACCACGTCGGAGAACCCCCAATAGCGATGCGTTCCTCGTCTTCTTCACCGAGTGTCGCAATGTAGACGACGCGTTCACCTCCTATGAGGTGCATGTAGGCGATTTGTTTGCCATCGGGTGACCATTCTGCCCCTATTCTGAGTGCTGTTCTCTCAAAGACGCGTTGCACATTTGTTCCATCTGGATCCATAAGGTAGAGGTCCCAAACGCCATCTCGGTCAGAGGTGAAGAGGATCTGCTCACCAGTTGGAGACCAGACAGGCGAGATATTCTGTGAGGGGTGATGTGTTATTTTTGTTCGTTGGCTACCATCTGGATTCATGAGGTAGATATCACGAGTTCCTGCAAGGTCTGCCCAAAACGCGATTTTGGCGGTTTTCGGGGCTGTTGCCGAAATGGGAAGCCCCCCGCACAACACTGCTAAACTGGAAATAAAAAACAGAAATGATAATCGACGTTTCATGAAAGTCTCCTTCTTACTGTAAAAAAACGGGTACTTACCGCGGCAGTGATTAATGAACGGTCTGCTACACAAACCTTTCAGTTATCGGTTATCGGTTAAAAGAGGGTGATTTTACTTAGGCGTTTCCCTTGTTATAACAAAACCTCTGAACCGACGACCAACAACTGAAAATCAACAACTATAACAATTATAAACAGGTAAATAGCAATTTCTATGCCAATTTGAAACAGTGGAAAAAACGGGAAATATTACGGATTTAGTGGGTTTGACGCATGTGCGGACTGCACGAAACGGGGCAAGCAGGAAAATATCTGCACGGATTTGTGCAGCAGATACAGGATGGGAAAAAAGAAAGGAATATGGGACAGCAGGACTGCTGCCCCATCATAACAACTATCGAATGGCGATCGGATTGCCGGGGGAACCCGTCGCACCTTTGAGACGTAGCGGCGCGAAACTGAAGGCGAATTCATAAACCTTCGCTGCTGCTAACTCCTCGGTAATAATGTTCTCAAGATTGTAAATGCCGTGTTTGACAATGAACAGCTGATGCACCGGAAATGCGAGTGTTTCATCGGGATTCGGGACAACCTCGATCCCCCAGTTATCGGCACACAACATCACAATCTTCTGGTCGACGAGGTATTGCCCCGCTTCCAGTCCGATACCGGGTTCTGTTGCACCGTAGCGATCGTTATCCGTCATCCAGAATTTGCCCCAACCGGTGTGCATGATAACGACATCGCCCGGCGTAATTTGGATATCGCCCTGCTTTTTCAAGGCACCCTCCAGATCGGCGCGCGTAATTTCATAACTGTCGCTGAGGTGTTCAACGCCTTTATAGCCGGCGACATCAATGAGGACACCGCGTGTCACGATAGGACCTACATTCTCAACACCGAGTTCTGTGAGACCTTCGGCTTTGGCGAAATCGCGCTGGTGCAATCCGTTGTAGTAGAGATCGCCAATACCGATGTGACCGAGTCCGTCGAATTGCGTGCCGATTTGACCGATCTCACCGCTAAAAATTTCTTCAAACCATGTCGTTTTGTTCTCACCGAGTGGACCCGACATCGCTGGAATCCGCAGGCTATAATGGCGCGTCCCGAAGACAGGGATTCCGCTTTCATAGACTCTACCGAGCTGAAAGACTTCACCTTTTTTAATCAAACTTGTGGCTTGCAATACTTTCTCTGGCGTTAGTCGGTTGGCAGCACCCCGACGATCATCAGCACCCCATTCGGAAGGGAACCATGATTCTTGTGTGAGAGTAACCGTTGTTGCGAGGGCAAGTAGACCACAAACAAGCCCAAATAGAATAAAAATCTTGTGTTTTTTCGGTTTTTTGAACATAATTACCTCCTATGGCTTTTACTTCAATTGCTTTAATTCTGCTGTCAGCATTTTGCCATGCCTTATGGAATTTCTACAGCAAATCCAGTAAAGATACACGCATCCTCTTTTTCTGGTGTGGATTCTACACCGTCGTCATAGCGTTCATCGCCTTTGGTATCAAGCATCCGGTAGTGCCGAAACCGGTATGGATCTATATTGCGGGTTCCGCCTTCGTCCACCTATTATACAAGTTATCTTTGACACAGGCTTACACCGTTGGTGAGATTTCATTTATCTATCCCATTGCGCGCGCCGCGCCCGCTTTTCTACCCCTCTTCGCCTTTCTTTTCCTAAACGAACGCGTTTCCGTGCAAGGCTTGATAGGTATCCTATGTGTGATGGCTTCCATACTCCTCTACCAACAACGCGAAAAGCACATCCAGTTCAAAGCGTTTTTCCGTTTCTTACGTCAACCGGATGCCCTCTGGGCTTATGCCACCCTGGCGAGCGTCATTGGGTACTCACTGATAGACAAACAGGGAATGTCCGAATTTCATCGGTATTCGACGGATGCCCCCTTGTGGCGAGCTGTGACTTACTATCTAATAGAGAACAGTATTTCACAAGTCTTTTACGGATTGTCCTGCCTCGCTCGGTTTCCGCACCAGCAGATTGTCGAGATTGGACGCACGGAATGGAAGCGGGCACTCGCTATTGTTGGGCTCTCGTTGGCATCCTATTCGCTCATTCTCTACGTCTTGATGACCGAGAAAGTCAGCTACGTAACCGCTGTTCGGCAGTGTTCTGTCATTTTCGTGGTCCTACTCGGTGGATACGCCTTAAAAGAAACCTACACAAAACGCCGTTTGATCGCAGCCGCGATGATGGTATTCGGCATTTTTTTGATAACCAATTTCTAATTATACCTTGCGGTTCGGTCAGGTGGGTTTGGATATTGAAGTGCTTCTCCGTATATCCGCCTGCGCCGTTGTTGCAGGTTTTTAATTTTACCTTGCGGTTCGGTCAGGTGGGTTTGGATATTGAAGTGCTTCTCCGTATATCCGCCTGCGCCGTTGTTGCAGGCTACAACACTGGTTAATTCTTTAACAAAAAGCCTCAAATCCATCCCAGATATAACCAGAAACCTACAAGAACAACGGACGCAGCAGCCAAGTTCACATCATTAAAAAACCTTAACCGAAAGAGACCCCCAATTTGACGCTCCGTTCAGGATGATTGTCCATCTCTATGTAGGCTTCAACTGAATCTTCAAACGGGACCACCGGATCAACGACATCTTCACAGTCAAACCGTCCTTGAACGAGCCATTTCCAACAGGTATCAACAATCCGCTTGAAATTCCAACGCGGATGATCCCGGTTCGGATCACTGTTGGCGCGTGCAAAGATGATGTTCGGAATATTGACGTGTGCGACAGCACCGAGGTCAAGCCCACCTGTACACGCTTTCGCGCGTCCCGCATAGACGATTGTCCCCTCAAAAGTGACGCTGCGGAGGGCATCATCGAGCGCTTCGTAGATGGCACTGGTTTCTACAGCCACATCAACGCCGAGTCCGCCGGTCGCTTCTTTGAGCACCTCACCGACATTGGAGGCAGTCGGGTCAATGACGAGTTCCGCTCCCGTCTTCTCAGCGACTTTCCGGCGTCCCTCAATCGGGTCTACGGCAGCGACGAAATCAGCTCCTGCGATCCGTGCCATCTGCACCGTCATCAATCCAATAGCACCCAGTCCAAAGACAGCAACCCGCTCACCAACGCGGACTTTTCCGTCACGAATCGCGGACATCGCGAAGTGCGCTGGATCGTAGCAGACCGCCTGTTTCCACGTCATCTGATCGGGCATTTTGAGGACACTGCCTGCACGCCATGTGTGCGTCTCCTTGAGGTGCCCGTGGTTCGCGACGCGTTCTCCAATCTCGAAACCCTCAACGTCATCCCCGATCTCAATAATTTTTCCGACACACATATTTCCAAGTGTCAGTGGAAAATTTGCGTTGTTGTAGCCGTAATACGCTGTCAGTTCGGTACCGCGTTTGGGTGCACCGAAATCGACTTGAACCCGGACGCTGTCTGCGGGGACGGGACCATCTTCATATTCTCTCAAGACGGGTTGCCGAGGGGCAACCGCAACTAATTCTTTTGGCATGCTTGTCTCCTATGTAGTGAGTGGCTAATGCGGAATTCCCAATTGATGCATTCGACGGTGAATCGCCTCTCGCGCCTCTTGGAACGGACGAGAGAGGAACTCCATATGGTCATCCTCGCCGTGATGGTGTGTCACGGTGCCGTGTTCATGATGGCGCGCTGTCTCCTGAATATAGGATAACCCACCCTCAATCAAGGTCAGCATGTAATTCGCTGTTTCTGGATCGAACATCCACCATTCACCACCGACCGCTATGTAGACTGGAGAGGTGTGGGCGATGATGCCGCGTCCCCATCCGTCGTAGTGTGGGACGGCTTGTGCATAGTTCGGTCCGCCGCACCGCGCCGCAATCCAAGAATGTTTGTCCACTTTCAGATTCGCTTTCAGATGTAGATGTGCTTTACCCTCTTTGTCCTCAGTCGAAGCGACGACGTGTCCCGCCTGAAGAATCTGCAAGGTATGGATGGGGAAGATGGAATCCGCGGAGGCTTCGACTTCAACAGTGCCGCCGTTACCGGGTAGGTTAATCGTGCTACCGATCGGCTGTCCATCAACAGTGAGACGGATCATGGGACCACCACTGAGGAATGTGTTTCCGGCACTCATGTATTTGCACCAGTTATCGTAATTGAACTCCTCATCGTCAGGGATATGGACATAGGTACGATAAACGCCTACGGGGACATCGCTACTCATCTTATCCGTCCCACCAACGAGTGGCAACTTATAACCACAGTTGAGATAACGGTAGTATTCAAGGTGCCCATACATCGCATTGGTGAGATACTCGACAGCGTCAACACGTCCGGTGGCGATGAGGGTCGCCGGTTCACAATTCGGATTCGGAATATGTGGCAAAACAACGGTGCCACCCTGTGCGTGGCATGCGTCCGCCCAGTGCGAAAGCGTGACCTCCATATTTCCACCGAGTTCGGCTTCCCCGGGACCGTCTGAACACCACGGTGCGACTTGTTCTTTTAAACCGAGAAGCGTGAGATGACCGAGGAGGTGTTGGCGGTTCTCCTGCGTGGCATAAACGATGCTCCGTCCATCCGCAGACGTTGTGGGTCTCCCGATGAACTCTTCCGTATTCGTAAAGAGATGTCCCCACTGTGAGAGAAGGAGATTGACCACACCGAGATCTTCGCCTTGTGCTTCGGTATGTGCACCTTGCGTAGAGAGGAAGTGAACGTGTGTATCGCCGCTGAAATAGCGTTCGGCGTTCATATTGCACCACCGTTTTAACCGAAGCGTCAACTCACGCTGTCCTGGTTTTATGTTGACGGTGGTCCGCAAGGGTGTGTATTCAAAACCGCGGGCAACATCAACAATAACATCTCCGCGCGGTAGCCATCCCTGACAGGTGCCGTCAATGTAGGCGTAACTAATCTGTCCTAACCGGACATCGCCACCGACATCTACGTGCCATGTCCCCATGTTTGAATTGACGTGTGCATGGTGTCCGTGCGGTGCATACGGCACCCCATGTGGAGAACGGAAATGGACGCGACACGGCACCGGTCTGTTCGTATCGTCATCAATCACGGTGGTATGCACCCAGTTTCTGCCGGCGTCGATGACCTCTACCTTAACCCGTTCGTTGGGTTGAACGGTGCCCTTCTCTTGGACTTCTCCCCAGTTAACAGTACCGAGCGTCTCACCTTGGTTTTTGACTTCAACACTCGCGGATGGCGTGGCGGATACTTCAACGTAAGCGGGACTACTTTTGTTGTTTTGGGATTCTCCCCACCCCTTGAAATCGTCATTGATAAAGGTATCGGGTGCGTTTTCTGGCAATGGATACGGATAGGTCGCAACACCACGGTCAACATTAACTTCCATATCAAAAGGTTTGTCGGCATCATCAGATTGAGGCAGCGTGATCTTGACCTCGCGTCGGGGATGACGCGGTATCGGGCTTTCGTCGAGGTAACCGAGCGTGATTGCCGCAACAATAAAACGCCGTTCCTGTGGTTGGATATCGATGGAAGCGACTTCAACGTCGTCTCTCGGATTTTTCCACACCCACAAATAGTAGTCACGCGGCGTCCCTTGGGACACTTCGGTTTGTCGGTTGCCCGCGGATCCCCAAGGTCCCTCGTGTCGTGGCGATAAACTTTCCTGTCGATCCGGTATAGCGAGGAATGTCTGTTGCCCCCATCCCTGCGGTACACCACCGATTTCAAAGCGTTCGCGAATCGGCACACTCACCGTTTCACCATCGGTGTAATGGAAAACGTAATTGGCAATCAGCCTGGCGATTGGCTCGCCTTCAGGAATGCGTGACTCAAGCAGACGATGTACAAAGATAATCCGTTTCGGGTTCGCACCGATAGGCACTTGGATGGCGTCGGTGTTAACGTTTTCACCGAAGCCTAAGAAGCAGGATGCGCCTTCAGCGATGTCGAAAGGAAGCCCGTGGAACGTCTGTGCACCAAGGCTCGGAGTTGCGTTCTCGCCGAGAACCTCTGTGCCAACATTGCACAAAGCGGAAAGTGAAATAGGTTGATAGTCTTTCATTTTTTTAATTTTCCTTGCGGTTCGATGAAGTAGGTTTGGACACTGACGGGCCTCTCCGTAGAGCCGCCTTCTGGTACGGGCGAGATAACCTCGCCCCTACGTTTCAGGCAGGTTTCTGGTTATCCTATGCCTTCCTTTTAAAGCCCCCGCGGGGCGACATGTCTATAGAGGAAAGTCAACTGATTGTCCCTGTTCAGAGGAGATATAGAACGCCTGCATCAACTCTGTGAGGTTCCGTCCATCCTGGATGGTAATCGTCATCGGTTCATCGCGAAGAATAGCGTTAATCCACTGTTGCATCGGTTCAGGTGGTGCGGCGGGAGCATCGGCGATGTATTCCGCTTTCTCCTCATCAGAAAGTTTGCGGGTCTCAAAATGCATCTCGCCGTGTCCTGCGGCGAACGAACCTTCTGTCCCGTAGATTTCAAGCATGTTCGGACCGGAGCGGTGTGTCCACGCAACATCAATTACGCCGAGTGCTTTGTTTGCGAACTCAACGACTGAAACGCTGTTGTCGTCAATCGGGAAGTTGCCAGTGAAGTTGTTAATCTTAGCGATAGCACTCTTCGGTTCACCCATCAACCATCGGATAACATCAACACGGTGACATCCTAAATCGAAGAGGGCACCGCCACCGGCGCGTACCGGATCTGCGAACCATGCGCTTGTGCCGCTGAACCAACTATCCAGTGCGGCGGAATGTGCGATCCGTCCTCTACCGAACGTGATATCTCCAAGCAGCCCATCGTCAATCACTTTTTTCGCGAATATGATTTCAGGGTTGGCGCGGGAAGGCAGTGAAATCATGAACTTCACACCCGCCTTCTCAACCGCCTCAATAATTGGATCACACTCTTCGACGGTAATTGCGAGTGCTTTCTCCGTGAAGATGTGTTTCCCGGCTTCAGCGGCGGCAATCATCACCCGTGGATGGTCGGATGTGATTGCGTCAACAGCGACGGCGTCTACATCGTCGCGGCTGAGAACTTCATCGAGATCGGTGTAGAAAGGCACATCGTATTGTTCAGCAGCATCTCTCCCACCGTATTCCTCTTCGTCCCAGACAGCAACGAGTTCGGTTTCAGGGTTTTCGTTGATTTTTCGGGCATAACCACCAGCGTGGACATGCGCCATACTAATCTTTGCGACTCTAATCATCTTTTTAATTTTCCTTGCGGTTCGGTCAGAGCGGGTTTGGAATTTGAAGTGCCATTCCGTAGATCCGCCCTCCATTTCATTACGGGCTATGTTTCATTTTCCTAATAGGACTTACGCAATCCCGTGATTTTGCTTAACTATCAACCGGGGTTTCCTTAAAAAATGTGGAAGACGTGTCAATGGTTAAAGTCCTAAAAACAGTTAGACCCACCCAATAACCAAGGAGGTCAAAGTGCTCCTTGAGTCATGCAATCCTTCCGACAGAAGAACGGGTTGCGTGATGGTTCCAGCCACGAAGCACCAGTTGGACATTGGTGTGGCGATTCTCGGCTTCGATCTCATCGTCACCGGCAAGCATTTGAACGAGGACACTTTTTCGGGTCTGGTTTGAGCGGTTCGGCATCGAGCCGTGCAGTGTGAAGTAACTAAAGAAAAGCACATCTCCGGGTTCGGCTTCTAAAACGGTGGCTCCCTCAATAGGGTATTTGTCGGTAACTTCAGCGTTTTTTCCGCTTCCCATCATGCCATCCGTGCGCCCCAACTCCTTGTGGGAACCCGGATAGACCCGAACACATCCCATTTCATCGGTAGCTTCAGAGACATAGATAATAGCGGCTATCATAGTGTCTTTGACGGAAGGGAAGTACTGCCAATCTTGGTGCATCGGGAACGGAGCACCTTGTTCCGGTGGTTTGCAAAAGAGTTTGGAATGGTGGAGCATAATATCCGGTCCGAGGATGGCTTCGGTAACATCAAGAAACTTCTCTTGCAAGAATGCCTGCATCCAGACCCCAGAGAAGCTCTGGATATTGTGGGTATGGATAATAATAGATTCGCCACCATCAAGGGCATCCATCAACCTACCCCCCCAACGAGCGTTGACGTTTTCATCGCTTTTGAGGAGCTGATCCACCACCCGATCAAAGTCGCTTTCCATCACCTTGATTTCTTTGGGCGAATAGACGCCTTTCGCGAAATAGTATCCGTTCTCGTGAAAGAATTTTCCGATATCTGACATCTTTTTAACTATCGCTCCTGAGCGGGGTGTCCGTTGTCCACCCCGAATCTAAAATTGGTAAACAATTTGGTTCATTGATGAAAGTTTTTTACTGTTCAAAAAACATAGTTAGAAAACTTTCTGTGCTATCATTTTCTGTGGTTTCCTGCTGCAATTTGCTAAATGTGTTGAAGACAGCAAACCGACCATTTTCCAGGATCCCGACGAGATTTTCGACTTGCGCATCAGAACCACACAACCGACGGACATCCTCAAGACGATTGGTAGCAATTACGACAATTTTTCCCATGGCTTGAAGTTCAGTGAGAAGCTCCGTCATTTCGACCTGCCCACCGGGATCGAGCGGTGTGAGCGGTTCATCAAGCAACCATAAGTCGGGTTCATGTAGAAAAGTTTTGGCGAACAAAAGCCGCTGTCGTTCCCCCGTTGATAGCGCACCGATTTTGACATCCCGCAAGGGCTGAATGTCCATTAATCCAAGTACCGCATCGATTGCTTCAGCACGATTACGCTTTTCCAATTTGTATGCTGCGGCGAAAAAATTGAGGTAATTTACGACGGACACCTCAGGATACCCTTCAAACGCGACGGGGATATATCCGATGCTTGGACGCACCTGCTTCAAGTTCGCGAATGCATCAATCCCATCAAGAGAGACGTTCCCTGATGTCGGTTCGACTAAGGTCGCTAATATGTTGAGTAGGAGCGTTTTGCCTGAACCATTTTTACCGAGTAGGACGAGGCACTCTCCGGCTGCTACCTGAAACGTAAGTTCCGTCAGAATGGATTTCTTGTCAAAGGATTTGGACAGATTTTGGACCTCAAGCATTTTTTAATCTTTCGCCAAGCGGAGAATGGAGCACCCGAAAAATAAAATCTTACTCTTAAGATCCGCAGTCTCCGTTGTCGACTGCTCACAGCATCTCAAATTATTTAGGACAGCGCGATCTTATAGTGAACCGGAGCGAAGCCATATCGACTCAACTCCTCAACTCAGATCCACCTTGACGGGTGTGCCAAGTTCAGCGGATTGCCATGCCGCTTCGGTCAATTGGATGACCCGTAAACCGTTTTCAACACCGATCGGGTTCTCTGTCCGTTCACCCCGGATAAGCTCAATAAAAGCGACATCCTTGTTGGCTTGTTCCGGCATTTCAGATGTATCAACAAGTTCTGGGGTCCCATCCGCTTCTTGACGATACAGTTGCCCCTCGCGGAGATGGAGCGCACCATCCTCCAACCAGACGGAAAAAGCTTCTCGAACGCCGCCGTAAGCGTGTCCGACAATGCTGATATTGCACAAGGCACCCGTATCGAACTTAATCGACATCGCTGTGAGCACATCTACCTCAATGTCCAAGTTATCGATCATCGCGAAGACGGTGTCGGGACTCGCTTCCAACACCCAGAGGAGAATATCAATGAGGTGGCTCCCCGAGTCATTCAGTTGTCCACCACCACCGAGGAATGGGTCTTGCCGCCATTTGCCTTGCTGATTCCGATACCAATTCTGCGACTGATGGGCGACGACAAAGTTAACGCGCCCCAGCTCCCCACTCTGCACCACTTGACGACAGTATTGATAGGTAGGACTCAAATGCCGTTGATAACCTATCATCAGTTGCAAACCGGTCTCTTCTACCTTTGCGATCACCTGCTTGGCATGATCTACCGTGCAAACCATCGGTTTCTCGGTATGAACGTGACATCCTGTATTAAGGGCATCCATAATATGCTGGAAATGGAGACCGTGCGGTGAACTAATAACGACAGCATCCGGTTTGACGGCATTTAACATCTCAACGTGGTCTGCGTAAGTGGGAAGTGAATCGTCTAAACCGACGGTCTCTTTGAACGCATCAAGCGACGCTTCACTTGGATCGGCAAGCGCGACAATCTCTACACCTTCGACACTTGAGACACTTCGTCCGTGCCCACGTGCGTTGCCGCCACACCCGATGAACGCGAAGTTTAATTCCTGTTTTGACATATTTTAATGTATTGCCTCCTGGGCTACACTTTTTCGATTGAACTTTGAGGTGTAACCTACCACAACTTGCAACAAAAATTCAAGTTTTTAATTATACTTTGCAGAGAAATGACGTGCGCTAAAACGCTTGAGAACATTCTCAAATCTGCTTGTGCAGTCGCCAAAGCAAATAAAAAAGTGTTCAATAAATGAACACTTTAGCACAAATTATGACAGAAAAGCGGCGAAATCCACCAATTTCAGGTTGAATTGTGGGTGGCATACAATTTGCACTAAGCAAACACAGATTGCAGATAATATCAGACACCTGAACGACACATAGTAGAATAAAATCCAAAGGAGGACGCTGCCATGCAAAAATCGCTCTATCTCATTCTCATCATAAGCCTAAGTCTATCATTGAGTTGGATTCCGGAGGTGCAGGCGGAAAAAGATTGTGACATGACAGTTGTGGAAGTGGAGGAGGTCACAGTAACAGCAACGCGCGCCGAGAAAGAACCTTTTAAAACGCCTAATGCTATTACTGTTATTAACCTAAAACAATTGGAACGGACCAATGCAGAACACGCGTCCAATTTACTTCGCGATGCCGTCGGCGTTAGTGCACAGCAGACAACAGTCGGACAAGGTTCTCCATTACTCCGAGGTTTGACTGGCTATCAGACGTTGATACAGGTCGATTGGGTTCGTCTGAATAATTCAACATTCCGTTCAGGACCAAATCAGTACACGGCAACCATCGGACCAGAGATGTTAGATCGCGCAGAGGTGTTACTCGGTTCAAGTTCGATGCTATATGGCAGCGGTGCGATGGGGGGTGTCGTTAGTTTCTTTACGAAGACGGTCCCGCTCAATTCAGCGCAGCAAACTTGGGATATACATCCACGACTCCTTGCTCGTTACACGACAGCCACACAGGAACGACTCGGGCGGTTGGAGGTAACAGGAAACAAGGAACGACTCGGATTCATCGCTGGCGGTGGCGTGCGATTCTATGGAGATATGAACCCCGGCAGCGGGTACGACCTCCACTACAAAAATCGGAAGTTTGAAATCGTGAACGAAATGCCAAGCGGCGTGAAACTCTATGATTATGATGAGATCAGTAAACTATCAAAAGATAATATTCCCGAGAGATGGCTCATTGACACCGAGGGTCCACTGGGTTGGAAAGCCTACGACGCCGATGCAAAGATTGCGTATCAACTCAACGATACAAGCACTCTCAACGTTGCCTACCAGATGTGGAAGCAGCCGCAAACACCGCGCTACGATAAGATCGCGCCACAGGAGTTTGATGAATTCTTTTTCGAGCCGCAAAATCGCGATCTCATTTATGCCAATTATCTATTAACCCCAGTAGAGGGAAACATCGACTCGTTCCGTCTGACAGCCTCTTATCACCGCCAAAAAGAGGGGAGAAATGAGGTGAAACTCGACGCGACATCTCGACGACAGCGATATGACACGGTTAACACCATCGGCTTAAGCGCACAAGCGGTCAGCTCCATCCTTCCGCGGCAACGTTTGGTCGGTGGCGGTGAATTCTATTTAGACACGATCCAGAGTCGTACTGTCAATACTGATCTTAAGACGGGGAAAGAAGATATTAATGAAGACGTTGGGCGGTTCATCAACGGCTCTCAGTTCTGGGATGCGAGTCTGTATCTTCAAGATGAAATTACAGTGCACGAGCGGGTGGAACTCACGTTCGGCGGACGTGCCACTTTTTATCAAACCAATGCAGACCTCTCCGTCCGAGACAAGGCTTTTGATGCGTTCAATGTCTTCGACAACAGTTTGACTGGGAGTGCCGGCGTAGTGGTCAGTTTGACGGAGTATTTGAACTTTGTCAGCAACTTTGGAACAGCATTTCGTGCGCCTTCGTTGAACGACACAACGGCGGTGGAAGTCACCAATGAAGGTGTTACGGCACCGAGTCCCGATCTTGGACCGGAAACTTCGTGGACAGTTGAGGGTGGTCTCAAAGCGAAATACTCCTACTTCCGTGGTGCGCTCACACTCTTCCACAGTCGGGTTAGCGGTTTAGTTGCGCGCAAGCCTGTCCAAGAGGCATACACAGGTGAAACACTCCCGCAACTCCATAAAGACCTCATCAAAGAATACGACGGTATTGACGTACTCGTATTCGATAATGTCGATGAAGCGCAGTTTCAAGGTGTTGAATTAGCAGGGTTAATCCCGATTGACCCCGTCTGGTCGGTCTACGGTAATGCCGCATTGATACGTGGGGGAGTCCTCAAAATTGGTGGCAAAGCACCGGATCCGAAGAAGCCTTGGGAAGCACGTACTCGCAGGGAACCCCCATTGAACGGGATCATCGGAGTTCAGTGGGAACCGTTGAATACACAGTATTGGGCGACTTTCTATGTGCGCGCCGCAGCCGAGCAGAGACGCCTGAACCGAAGTGATATCCGTGACCCTCGGATGCCCGGAAAAACGCGCGATCCAGCCGAAGTTGAATTCGATGCCAATGGTTATGCAGTAGATGCTGGAACCCCAGGGTGGTGGACCCTCAACGTTCGTGGCGGGATTAAACTCTTCGATTACACACACTTGACGCTATCCCTCGAAAATCTGCTGGATCGACGGTATCGCCCACACGGCACGGGTGTAAATGCCCCAGGTTTCAATGTGAGTCTGAGTCTGGACAATCGGTTTTAATAGTTATCGGTTGTCGGTTGTCGGTTAAGAGGTTTTATGTAACGATTGCTGTATAGAACGCGCCAAGTTTGGGAAATGGTAACAAAAGCGGAAATCCTTAACTGATAACTGAAAACCGACGATTGACCACCATTTACAGCACATCAAATTTTTTCTTGATAAATTCGACCACAACTGCCGGTACCATCTCCCGCAACTTCTCCTCACTCACCTTCCGCTGTGCCATCTGCACAACCTCCATCACGAGCGTTGAGCTGATATGCGCATATTGTGTGTTTGCCATCATAAACAGAGTATCAATGTCCGGAGCGATCTGTTGATTCATCCGCGCCATCTTGAATTCCCACTCAAAATCGGAGATTTCGCGCAACCCACGGATAATGGAACAAGCCCCGCGTGCCTGTGCGTAATGCACTGTCAATCCAGTATAGCCATCAATTGTGGCTTGCGGATAGGGTTCAAGAACAACCTCAAGCATCTGGGTGCGTTCCTCAAGCGTAAAACGCGCCGGTTTCGCGGGATTCACACCAATCGCAACAATGAGTTCATCAAAGACACCGAGGGTGCAAATCCGATCAATGAGATCGGCGTGCCCATTCGTGACTGGGTCGAAACTCGCGGGGAAGATGGCAATTTTTTTTTCCATATAGATACCCTTCCGATAAAAATTGCTGGCAGTAACCAATGAAATAACGGGTTCTTTTTACATCTGATGATTATATCACAAGACGGGTCTTTAGGCAAATTAGGGGTGTGTAAATAATTTGTCAAAAGCTGTAGATGTCCCCCCTACGGGGTTCTCTGATGGGATCATAAACGTACTACAGAGATGTCACCCCTACGGGGTTGAAGAGGAGTCAAAAATCGGAGCAGCAAAAAAAGTTGCTTGTATTTTTGCACGCGTGATATAATAGCACTATCACATAGCAAGGAGGCTAATAATGGCAAAAATTAACACACTCGTCTTTGCAGGTGGCGCAATCCATGACTGGAAAGGCTGTAGTGATGAAATCGTGAAGGTGCTCTCACAGCGAGATGAATTTGAGATTACGAGAGTCGAAGAAGACTTAGATGCTCTCGTTTCACCGAATTTAGATCCCTATGATCTCATCGTTTTCTACTACACAATAGGTGAGATTTCGGACGCGCAGAAGAACGGTTTGCTCAACCATGTCGCTTCAGGTAAAGGATATGTCGGTGTACACTCGGCGGCAGATTCGTTCCGCGGGTGTCCAGAGTATCGCTCAATGGTAGGTGGTTATTTTGTTACACATCCGCGCTACCGTGACTACCAAGTCAGTATCGTCGACAGCGAACATGAGATCACAGAAGGTCTTGACGAGTTTGTCGTGACCGATGAGCAGTATATCCTCGATTACGATCCTCGGAACCACATACTTGCGTCAGCGTTGTGGCAAGGTGCTGCGGCACCAGTGGCATGGACGAAGAACTGGGGTGAAGGCAAAGTATTTTACCTCGCTCTGGGTCACGACGCTGCGGCGTGTCAGCATGAGATGTTTGGAACGCTCCTGGAACGGGGTGCGCTCTGGGCAGGTAGCAACGGCAGTGAATAAACGCTTATCGGCTATCGGCTATCAGCAATCAGTAGTCGGTTACAAGAGGCTTTCGATAATTCCGAGGGGAACACCCAAGTAAAAACACGCCTCTTTGTTGACAGATGAAGGTTTCCGAAAGTCGATAGCCAATACAGCAAGATATTTTTGAAATATCGGAAACCCTCTTGGTGATGGAAACCGAAAGTTTCCGACTGTAGATAGCCATCCTACTGCTCCCGGGTTGATTTTCTAATAAACATGAAGCAGAAAATTACCAGTATTCAGGCAGCCTCTGAATTACCATCACACCAACAACTCTTTCTGAATGGCATTCCATTTGTTGTGATTCATACATCTCTGGTTGAGAAATTTGGATTGCGTATCGGTTTAGAAATTGAAGCTGAGATCATTGAAAAGATAATTGCGGCTGATGAAGTGATGCGTGCGAAGAACTACGCGCTCAGATTGCTCCGTGAAGAGAAGAATAACACCGCAGCAGACGCGTCAGAAGCGTCTCGACCCGCAGGAAAACCTAAAGTTTATACCAAAACTGAGATGGAACAGCGACTTGAGCGAGAGGGTTTCTCAGCCAAAGCAATTGAAACAACCATTGAGGAGTTGATTCATTCCGGGCATATCCGCGACCGGAAGTATGCAGAGAATTGGATAGTTCGTCGACAAAAAACGAATCCACGTGGAAAAACGCTGCTTAAGAACGAACTCGTCGACAAAGGCATCGATCGAGAAACAGCGGAACAGGTTGTGGCGAATGTAGAAATCGAAGACGAAATGAAAGTCGCACTTCAGATTGCCCAAAAACGGGCGAAGCAGTATGAACGGCTGCCGATCCATGTCGCCAAACGTCGATTACATGGGTTTTTGGCACGACGTGGATTTGGGTCAGAAACTGTTCGGCACGTACTTGAGCAGATCTTTTAAATATACTCTCTTGTAAATATACTCTCTTGCCATGATGCCCTGTTGAGGCGATCATCGATTGTTGATATTTTTTATGCATACGTACAGTTTTGTGTTTCCATAGCCATTCAGTTTTCGATTTTTCACCCGTTTTACGTGGGAATCGGAGTTCTTGTCTAAAGCGATAGGTCGGGAATCGGAGTTCCCTCCTACATGAGAATTGAATGCCTTCGTTGTGTTTCTGTTTTCGCTTGACTTCTCTGTAAGAAATTGACTATAATGTAGGAATAGGATAACGTAGGAGAGCGTCCAAACATGACATCAGATGAAATTAGAACCCACTTCTTAGAATACTTCCGTAAACACGGGCACACTATCGTGCCGAGTGCGTCTTTGATACCAGCAGATGACCCGACGCTGTTGTTCACCAACGCCGGTATGAACCAATTCAAGGATGTGTTCCTCGGTATCGGGCAGCGGGAGTATACGCGTGCCGTTGACACACAAAAATGTCTACGCGTCAGTGGCAAACATAACGATCTCGAAGAGGTCGGTTATTCACCAAGCCACCACACTTTCTTTGAGATGCTCGGAAACTGGTCATTCGGTGATTATTACAAACAGGAAGCTATCGCTTTCGCGTGGGAATTGGTGATCGAACTCTGGCAGATTCCGAAGGAGCGTCTCTGGGCGACCGTCTATCTCGAAGACGACGAAGCAGAAAAACTCTGGCTCCAAGAAACGGATCTCCCACTCTCGCGCATCCGCCGTTGCGATAAGGATAACTTTTGGGAAATGGGTGAGACGGGTCCATGCGGTCCGTGCAGCGAACTCTTTGTTGACATGGGCGTAGACGCTTATCCTGAAACCGCGAATGACCCAGACGCGGGTCCGAATACGAGTGATCGCTTCAGAGAATTCTGGAATCTGGTGTTCATTCAGTACAACCGCAACGAAAATGGAACGCTTGAACCGTTGCCGGCAACCCATGTAGATACAGGCATGGGTTTTGAACGAATTACCTCTATATTGCAAGGCGTTGACACAAACTACAAGACGGATCTGTTCACACCCCTTTTGGCGACCATTGCGGATATGACAGACACCGCCTATTTCGACGATGAACGCGGGCTACCCCATCGAGTCATCGCTGACCATATTCGGTGTTTGACTTTTGCCATCGGCGATGGTGTAATGCCATCCAACGAAGGACGCGGCTACGTCATCCGCAGGATCTTGCGACGGGCTGTGCTTTACGGCAAGAAATTAGAGATGAACGAAGCGTTCATCTACCGGCTTGTTGATACTGTCATTGAATTGCTCGGCAATGTATTTCCTGACGTTCTGCCGCGCCGTGAGTTTATCACTCGCACGATTCAGAGTGAGGAGCACCGCTTCCATCAAACAATCGAACGCGGTTTGGAACTCCTTGATAACTCATTTGACACGCTCAAGGAGCAGAACGGGACACAGATTGATGGAAAGCGTGCATTTGAGTTGTACGATACCTTCGGCTTTCCCCTTGACTTGACCCAGATGCTCGCCCGTGAGTGTGGATTCACGGTTGATGATGCAGGCTTTGAACAGAGTATGGAGGCGCAACGTTCGCGTGGACGGGCAGCATGGGAAGATAGAGGTGGTGCCAAAGACGAAGAGATCTCTGTTTACGCCGAAGTCCTTAAAGAGCATGGCGAAACGGAATTCGTCGGCTACACGCAAAACAACATCGATGCAGAAATCGTCGCTTTAATTGCCGACTCGGAATCTGTCGCCAGTGCGCAACAGGGAGATGAGGTGTTTGTCTTACTGAGCCGAACGCCTTTTTACGGTGAATCGGGTGGACAAGTCGGCGATATCGGCACACTTGAGAATGGCGATGCAAGGTTGGCTGTAGAAGATACCCTCAAACCCTCAGCGGACTTAGTTGTTCATAAGTGTAAGGTACTTGAGGGTGAAATTACACCGTATACCACGGTGCAAGCAGAAATAGATATTGAACGCCGAAACGCTGTCGCTGTGAGTCATACAGCAACGCACCTTCTACACAGTGGATTGCGGGAAATCGTCGGAACGCACGTCGCGCAAGCCGGTTCACTCGTTGAAGCGGGTAGATTACGGTTCGACTTCTCACACTACGAATCTGTTTCACCAGAGCAATTGCGAGATATCGAGGAATTCGTCAACGAAAAAATTCGCGAAAACGACGCGTTGTCTATCAGCGAAATGTCGTTAGATGCGGCGAAATCGCAAGGGGCTTTAGCCTTCTTCGGCGATAAGTACGGCGACATTGTGCGCGTTGTACAAGCTGGCAATTATAGCGTTGAACTCTGTGGCGGCACCCACGTTAACGCAACAGGTGAACTCGGTTTCGTGAAACTGATGAGCGAAAGTAGCATCGCGGCGGGGGTCCGACGCGTCGAGGCATTGACAGGGACTTCAGCGGTAGCGACGGTTCAAGAAGACACCGTACTCCTTGCCAACGTGGCGAATCTATTGAAAACGCCCAAAACCGATCTGCCGGAACGAATCGAACGACTGCTTGAAGAACAGCGGGATCTTGAACAGCAGCTGCAACACCTTAAAAGTCAGCACGCCCTTGCCAACGTCAGCACCTTGGTTGAAGGAGCCACACTTGTTGAAGAGGTGCGGGTTGTTGCGTCTCTCGTAACAGGTGTGGATAGGAATGGGTTGCGACAACTCGTTGATGAACTCAAAACCCGTTTAGAATCCGGTGTCGTCGCGCTTGCGGCTGTGTCAGGAAACGAAGTCGCTTTCGTGGTAGGTGTAACCCCAGACTTGGTGAAAGATCGTGATTTGCACGCGGGTAAAATCATTTCTGAACTCACCCAACTCGCAGACGGTCGCGGTGGGGGGCGTCCAGAACTCGCACAAGGTGGCGGCAAGAATCCGAGCAAAGTGGATGCTGCAATCGCGAAAACCAGCGAAATTGTCGGAGCACAGCTCAAAGTTTAAATTTGCAGATAATACCTTGTAAAGTAAAATTGTGTTTGAAAAGCCGCTTACCGGAAGTGGTCGTTATAATGCAGAAAGGAGAAGTTATGGATTGGAGTTTAATCGCCTCACTTTTTTGGAAATTCAGCCTCGGTATTTTCCTAATTGCCCTTACCGCTCTCGCGGGGTATATGTGCGCTGCTGTCGGGAGTCTTCGAAACTCGTTAAACAGCATCCGAAATACGTTGAATTCTACTGAAGACATCATCAATCAAGAGGTCGGAGAATTGATTACCGACGTGGATAGGACGGTGAAAGAGGTGAATAAGGAGCTACCGGAACTTCTGCAAAATTTGAACGGGTTGACGGCTTCCTTACAAGGCATTAGCGAGTCGGAAATCCAACCCACTGTGCACAATATCCAAGAAATGAGTGGTGCCCTGAATCAAAGCATTCAAGAACTTGACGAACTGGTTCAAAAAGTGAGCAATTTTTCTGGACAAACGATCGAACAAGCGGTGTTTTTCCGCAATCAAATAGCAGTCTCACTCGCTGATATTGTAAGTTTGTGGCAAGGCATCAAAGCGGGATGGGATAGTTTCTCTTTTACACAATCCACCGAACCAGAAGAAGATTCCCCAATATCTGCCGCGTCCAGCGAATAATCCAATAAGGCAAAATCGCCAGTTTTCTACATTAAAAAGCAGTATTATATTTAAATTACAACAACACCTCATGAAAAAGAATTGAGCCAAAAATAAGCATGAGAATTGAAACTTTCCACCCTGATTTTCGTAAATTCAAACAATGTGTTTTGGAAGCATGCAAGTTGCCCCAAAACAACCTCAACTTAATAGAAAGGACAAAAAAATGAGTAACGATGGACAGAACAACGGGCTCGCAATGGTCTTCGCATTTTTTACCGGTTTCATGGCAGGTGCGGTCATTAGTCTGCTCTATGCCCCGAGTTCCGGTAAGGAAACCCGACAAAAGATTCGTGATACTTCGATTGATGCAAAAAATCGGACAGTTGAGTTCGCGAACCAAGCCAGTGATAGTGCCCGACAAGGCGTTCAGACTATGATGGAACAGGGCAAAGAAAGCGTCCACACCATTGTAGACAGTGGAAAAGAACGTATCCAACACGCTGGCGAACAGGTAAAAAGCGCTGTGGAAACAGGACGTAAAGTTTCCGCAGATGTTCGATCCAAAATCGCGGGGTCTATCCCGGGTGTTAGCGATGCCGACGAAGCCAATGAAGAAGCTACAGAGGAAGCCTAAACCTCAATAAAAGGTCGCGGATCTTAGGAATCACCTATAGGTCCAGTGATCAGTAGACGTGCCACTCTATTAAATGAATGGAAATTGAAAAGTTAAAAATCCTGCTCAAACAGGTTAAAAACGGAGAGATTGCAGTGGATGATGCCCTGCAATCTCTCCGTACACTTCCTTTTGAAGATTTAGGATTTTCGAAAATCGACCATCATCGTCAACTCCGCACTGGATTTCCTGAAGTCATCTTCTGTCAAGGAAAAACAGTAGAACACGTCCAGCAGATCAGTGAACGTATCCTCGCAGCAGGACATCCCCTTCTCGCAACACGCGCCACACCTGACATGTATAAAGCGGTGAAAGCAGTTCAACCCGCAGCACGCTATAATGAACTTGGGCGGACGATCACCGTCTCGCAATCCGAGGAAGATACTGGCGTTTCAGGTATCCTGGTGGTTTCTGCTGGCACCTCCGATTTACCAGTAGCCGAGGAAGCCGCCGAAACCGCCTTGATGATGGGAAATCAACCGGAACGTCTTTACGATGTCGGCGTGGCAGGATTACATCGCCTTATGAGCAATCACGAGAAACTTCTGAATGCACGGGTTATCATCGTCGTCGCGGGCATGGAAGGTGCACTCCCGAGTGTTGTCGGTGGGTTGGTGGACTGTCCCGTCATCGCCGTCCCGACGAGTATCGGCTACGGTGCCAGTTTCGGAGGGCTTGCCGCTCTATTAGGGATGCTCAACAGTTGTGCATCCGGTGTCACGGTTGTGAATATCGATAACGGTTTCGGCGCGGGTTACAGCGCGGCACTCATCAATCGACTCAATACGTAACGTAACTTACTCGTGCCTCACACTAATAAACGCCCTGTTTCTTTTCCTCATCCGCTATTCTCAATACAACATTCGCACTTTTCGGGGTCCCTTGTGAACCGAGTCCGGATTTAGAGAAGTGATGTTCCGCTTTTAATTGGATAACTTCAGTATTGATGCTGAGGGTGACAATGTCGGATCCGATTTTGCACCGAATTTGGTATGGAACTGATTCCGCACGGTTCCGTCCATAAGAACGGGGTTGCCATGTCCCACCGGAAATCTCAGCGTATGTTGTGAGGGCTGTTTCGGTAGCTTTCGCGACATCTCCCTCCGAGTTAAGAACATATTTCGCTGCATTCGCTGCTCTGTTTGCCGCGTTCTCCAAGCGTTCCTGAACCACTCTTGTGTCATCTGTGTCTGTGTCATCCGTCTCTTTAGTCTTCCGCAAGGCAATGTAGACGACCGTCCCAAGCACACAAAGAAAGACGCTGGTACTGAGAATAACGGTGCCTCGCAATTCACGGCGGCGTGTCATACTTTCAAAATCCTCGCGATGGTGTGGATAGAAAGCATCGTGTGCAAAAATCGGCGTATTCCAGCAGAAGACACCGATAGATAAGAATAGTAGTGAAAAAGAAAAGAAAATTCGGAGCATCAATTTGTACCTGCCTCGGCACTCAGTATAACAAAGCGAAGTCGGGTGTGTCAATATTTTGCCAATTGTCGGAATCAGGATTTACAGGCTTCTTCGATCTTTTCAGGATGAAAAGGCACATCGGCGTTAGCAATCCCTCCTACTGTGAATGTCAAAAACTTTATACTCGCGTACACGAAAAACTTGACGTAAAATTGTAAATTTGATACAATACATTATTAATAGATACAAATCAAAACAAGGAGATAGACATTTGCAGCAAAGAACACCAATTGAAGAACAGATCGATCTCCCTTTCGTAGAATCGTTACGCATTAGTTTTCAGAGCCTGAAAATCCGTTTTGGGCGTTCAATTATCACGACAGCTGGTATCACACTGGGCATTGCATTTTTAGTCTCCGTTTGGACGAATAACGAAATCGGGCTTGCACTACAGGAGAGCGGACGACAATCGGCAATTAATACTTTTGAAGAGACAACGGAAAAAGGCATTTCCACAAAAGATATCTGGTTGATTGTAATGTCGCTGATTGTCTGTGTCGTCGGTATTGCGAATTCAATGCTGATGGCAGTTACAGAGCGTTTCCGCGAGATCGGGACGATGAAATGTCTGGGTGCGTTAGACGGATTTGTGGTTAGGTTGTTCCTACTTGAATCAGGATTTCAGGGGTTTTCAGGAGCACTCATCGGCGCGCTTATCGGAACACTCGGCGCAGTTCTTTTAGGACTGAAAGACTACGGATTAGACCTATTCTTCTATTTCCCCCTGTTACCCGCCCAGCCTGAAGACGGAACAATGCGGCTCGGTGTTATCGTCGTCATTTTACTTGGATGTGTTCTCGGCATGATTTTGGCAGTCATCGGTTCATCATTCCCGGCGTGGCGTGCGGCGAAACTTCCGCCTGCCGAAGCAATGCGTACCGAGGTATAGGCACGGAGGAAAATTATGGCTGATATCGTTGTGAAAACTGAAGATGTTGTCAAAGAATATCGCATGGGTTCAAACATTCTTCGTGCTTTGGATGGCATCAATATTGAGATTGAACGCGGGGAGTACATCTCACTCATGGGTCCCTCGGGTTCAGGTAAATCCACGCTCTTTAACATGATCGGTGCCCTCGATCGTCCGACGGAGGGTCAAGTGTACATTGACGGGCAAAATATGTCCCAACTTTCGCAAAGGCAGATTGCGGCGTTTCGATGTCACCGCGTGGGGTATATTTTTCAAAGCTACAATTTGCTACACGTGCGGAGCGCACACGGAAATGTAACGTTACCGATGATCTTCGCTGGGATCCCTGATAGGCAACGCAATGAAAAAGCGGAACAATTGCTGGATCTGGTAGGATTGGGGGATAGGATGTATCATCTTCCTGACGAACTCTCGGGTGGTCAGCGTCAACGTGTCGCTATCGCCAGGGCACTTGCGAACGATCCGAGTATTATCCTCGCCGACGAACCGACAGCGAATCTCGACACAATTACTGGACGTGAGATTATTGACCTCATCAAAAGTTTGAATAAAGATCAGGGTGTCACTGTTATTTCGGCAACGCACGACCTGAAGATGCTTGATGTCTCTGACCGGATCGTAGACATCCGAGACGGACTCGTGGAACGTATCAGAAATCGGGATGAGATTGACATCGAAGTCGGCGAAGTCGGCGGGGCGGGGCACTAAATACCCCTTAAATTTCCGACAAGCGTATAGGTCGATTTTCACGAAGCGATTTCAACGCGGCGAACCCCATCACAACAGGGGCTCGACCGTCTTCACCTGTAACCGGCGGTAGCGTGTCCTCCTGAATGCACGCGAAGAACGCCTGTAACTCTGCGAGAAACGCCGCTTTGTAGCGTTCTACAAAGAAATATGGCGGGGACGCAGCGTGTGCCCCTTCACTCCCGCTAAAGGTAACGGTATTTATCGGTGGATTCGCTGCCGTAACCATCCCTTTTGAACCGAAAACCTCAACACGCTGGTCGTAACCGTAGACAGCCTCTCTGCTGTTATCAATGGTTGCGATAACCCCGTTTTGGAACCGTAAAGTGATAACGGTGGTGTCAATGTCACCTGCCTCACCGATTTTCGGATCGACACGCACATCCCCCACTGCATACACCTCAACGACCTCGTCTCCGATGAGATAGCGCGCCATATCGAAATCGTGGATGGTCATGTCAAGAAAAATACCACCGGAGACCTTAACGTATTCAATCGGTGGTGGCGAGGAATCTCGGCTCGTAATCCGCATGATGTGTGGCTCACCAATCTCTCCAGAGGCGACCGCTTCACGGATCCGCGCGAAACTCGCATCAAACCGACGGTTGAAACCGACCTGAAACTTAACCCCCGCCTCCTTGACAATCGCTAAAGTTTCATCAATCTGCTCTAAATCCAAGGAGATCGGTTTCTCACAAAAGACGTGTTTTCCTGCCTGCGCAGCGGCTTGACTAATCTCTACATGTGTATCCGTTGAAGAGGCGACAAGCACTGCATCAATCCGTGGGTCAGCCAAAAGCGTAGTATAATCGCTGGTTGTCTTCGGGATATTAAACTGTTTCGTGAGAGATTCAATACCGACGGCGTCCAAACTACAAATCGCGATCAGTTCAACTTCTGGTATACTTTGTGCAAGATGCTCAATATGAAGCTTACCGATGCGTCCAGCACCGATAACGCCAACACCGATTTTTGCGAGTCTGTTCATGAAAGGTCACCTAACTCCCACGTTGTATGTCAATCTCTATTTTACAGCTACACAATTGAATTCAAATACTGAAGATTTCGCGCCGCGCTCTCATAAGGACTGCCCATCCCCGGCAAGACATCCTGCTCCACGACGATCCAGCCATCGTAGTCTCGCTTTCGCAATTCTCCAAGGAACGCGGGGAAATCAACATCTCCGTTGCCTAACTCGCAGAAAACGCCGTTCCCGACAGACTCGAAATAATCCCACTCATTCTTACGAGAACGGGCAGCGACATCGGGATGGCAATCCTTGAAATGGACGTGCCAGACTCGATCGGCATGACGGGCATACGCTTCAATCGGATCGCCGCCACCGAATCGGTAATGTCCTGTATCGAAACACAATCCGATGAGGCTCGGATCGGTGTGTTCCATCAACGTGTCCACTTCCGCGGGTGCCTCTACATATCCCGCACAGTGTGGATGAAAAACGGTGCGAAGTCCTGTCTCGTCTCGGACCGATCTGGCGATACGGTGCGCGCCCTGTACAAAAGTATCCCACTGCGCGGGTGTCAATCCGTGTTCGGGACGGATGCGACCGGCATAACGGGTACGCAGTTCCGTGGTGGCATTGTCGTCCGAAAGCACGATGAAGGGTGTTTTTCCAGCAGCGTCCGCTACCAAGTGAGCGTGCCGCAGTGCGAATGCTTCCCCTGCAGCATGCGTTTTCTCATCGGCGAGTGCGACACCTACGAACGCGCCTAACATCTTCAACTCGCGTGCCGCAAGTTCGGCACGGAGGCATTTTGCATCTGTCGGCATGAATCCCCAATCGCCTAATTCGGTGCCGACGTAACCGATTTCGTGCATCTCGTCTAACACCTGTACGTAGCCGGGTGCTTCCCCGTCTAACTCAAACTCAAGCACACCCCACGAACAGGGGGCATTTGCGATTTTCATAGGGCTATTTGTCCCTTTCTACATCAACTTTTAAGTCTTCGTTCGCGACGGCCTTTTCAAGACCACCACATAAAATGCACTCTCCATAGTACTTTTCAAGTTGGTATATGATATGGCTCGTGTAGTCAACAGTGCTGAAATCGATGATATTTCTTTCTATGAGCGTATCCACCAACGTGTTATCATAACCCATCTCGTAAAGCGCATCCGTAAGAATGTTTCTTATCCCATCAAGACTGGTCCCTTCAAGCGCTGTTGGGGCTGCTTTGATGGGTTCAATCGTATTTTTCACCCTTTAGATCCTCTCAACTTATGCTATAAGGACTGGTAGTAGTCTCGTATTTTAGCAGCCATGAGTTTCCTCCGTTCCCTTAGAAACTCGTTATAGTCTTCAAAAATTGATATGTCCATTCCATCAAAAGGAATGCAATGATCTTTAAGATTCGTCCGCAAGTCCTCTGGATTTTCTAAGTCTCCATAGCGAAATTCATTTTCCCTAAGCCCTACTTGTAACTCTGAAAAATATGCAGCTGGGGCCGTATCGCTAAGACGAATGTTAGTGCCTCTCCTCATCACCACTAAGTTTGCAATTTGACTTTGGTCTTTCTTCCTAGTGATACCTGACTCTCGTAGATAGTTTTGCGGAAATATGTGGTGAATGTCTCCCTGAATCCCAAGAAGATCACGTACTGGAATATCGCGGGAAAGAAAACCTTTGTCGTTTTCCTTAATCTGGCTCGCCAGAAACATGTTGAAATAAACACTCTTAGTTGTTGACGTGTTCAACTTATCCAAAATCTCTACATCCCAGAATGCCGCAGAAAGTTCCGTTTGTTCTAATCTCTCAAGATACGCGCTTACCCCTTCTCCACTAGTTACACCCCGGATATCCCTTCCGAAAGTAGCTTGCGGTTCACCACTGTATCGTCCAGTCAAGACTGACATTACAAACCAACGGCTTACCAATCTCTTAACTTCCGCTTCGTCTGCATTTTCTTCACGTAGCGTTAAATATAAGACGTAAGCAAAATTAATAGCATTCTTCGCTCTAATCATCGATCGGTCTATGAACCCCGTTGAGCGCAATATTAGAATGAAATTCTTGAAATTGTGCTCATTCATATATTTTAAAATTCCGTCTCCAAGTTTACGAAACGAATCCTCTGCTGTCTCTCCTGATAGCCTAGGGACTAAGTCTTTTATGTCTCCTCGTCCAAATTTCGCTGTAAAAACTACCTTAAGCATATCAGTATAATTGGGAATGTAGAGATCATCACTCCAATCTTCTAGCCACTTCATCGTACGAAAATAGTCTGTAGAGGCGAAATCAATATCCTCGGTTAAATCATTATACACTCCCGGAGACGTTACTAGATGACAGAAGTAATCAATGGACTTACGAAGGTGGTGACTATCATAGTGTTCACTAGAGGCCATTTTGGACATAATGAAATCGGGAGATGTGAGGCGGACTCCTGTTGAATTGATTAGGTTGAAAATCTCTGCGACAGTCTCCACCTTCAAGTTCGGATCCAACTCAATAACACCAAGGCGGTTATCGCGAATCCCCGAAAGACGATTGAGAGCATTCTCAATTTCAGCACGGTCTACATCCGAGTTTGCATTACAGTAGGCGTTGATTGAGTCAACCAGACCCACGTGAGAAGTAAAAATAGTGCTGATGTCAGAAATCCATTTTGAATCACGACTATGCGAAACTTTCGTCTCCTCAAAAATTTCATCAACAGGATGAAAGGCTATTTTAAAAGACTGCCTTTCATACTTTTTGTTGAGAACCTTTTCCCCAAGCAATGCCGTCCAAAGAGCCATCACTCGTTGCTGACCGTCAATTAAAATATATTCACGAGTTGACTGCTGATGTCCTCTGAGTCGGATCCCTGACTTTAACCAAGTGATGAGATATCCCACAGGGTACCCGCGGTAAAGTGAATTTATGAAATCACGTACTTGAGTAGCATTCCAGACAAAAGGTCTTTGAACTTCGGGAATGACGATTTCTTCATTTCTAACCCAATTCAATAAGGTTTCAATAGTACACTCATTTAACGAATAAAACTGAGCCAAAATTTCATACCCCATTTCCAACAAATTGCTAATAACTAAAGGAATTAATCACTTAAGTCCAGATCGTCAATATGGACGTTAACACCTTGCACACCGTAAACATCAAAGGCAGTCGGGAAAACTACCATTTTCCAATCACACTTTTCTACTGCTGCTCGTCCACTTACCTTGGCCTACGAAGTGTTTAGACGCGAGCGGCCATGTTAATAACAGAGAGTCTGACCATTCTTAAATGAAAATCCAGAATAACATATCAAAATTTTAGTTTTATCATCGCCTTAACATTGCCTCGATATCTTTTGGTAACTGAACATCATTCTTCTCCTCAAAGTCAGTAATACCTTCATAGATTTTATGAAATTCGGCGATGATATCTACCCTCGAATTTCTGGCAAAGGTTAGGTCTAATTTAGCATTTTCCCATTCTCTGATATGTAAGGAAATTATGCCGCGAGCAGCGTAGACCTCCGTCAATTTCGATTCAAGTTCCAGTACTCTGTCATAATCTTGAATAGCAACCTTAAATCCGCCTATACGGAGGTAAGCCAAACCTCGCTTGACATACGCTTCTGTAAATTCTGGATGTAACTCTATTGCCTTACTGAAGTCTTCAATGGCTTTGTCATATTCACCTTTTGCACCGTAGGCGTCACCACGGTCATAATAGATCTCGGGATCATCGGGGCGGAGTTCTATTTCCATGTCATACCCTGCAATGGCTTTGTCGTACTCGCCCTTATAACGGTAAAGGTCCGCACGATAACCATGCGCGTCAGAATGTTCAGGAGCAAATTTTATTGTCATGCCAAAGTCTTTAATGGCTTTGCCATACGCCTCGCACTCGACGTAAAGTTTACCGCGGTTGTAATAGACCTCGGCATAATCGCGCTTGAGTTCTATCGCTTTGGTATAGTCTGCCATGGCTTTATCAAAATCGGCTTTACCCCAGTGAGCATTGGCACGGTTGTAATAGGCTTCGGCACAATCAGGTTTGCATTCTATCACCTTGCTAAAGTCCGCAACGGTTTTATCATACTCACGTTTTTCGTAGGAAGCAATGCTACGCTTGTAATATGACTCGGTATCCTTAGATTTGTGCGTTACCACTGCACTATGCTCCCTACTCGATGGGTTTTAGACTCACTGCTGCCTCAACATCGCCGCGATATCGTTCGGTAACTGAAGATCATCCTTCTCCTCAAAGTCTTCAACGCTTTCATAGTCATTATGAAATAAAGCGATGATATCCACACCTCTATCGTTGGATTTTTTTAGATCGTCTCTGGCTTCTTTCCATCGTTTCATACGCAACAAAGCCTCACCGCGATAATAATAAGTACGAGCATCATCAGACTTTAATAGTATGGCACAGCTAAAGTCAATAATAGCACGAACGACATCACCCTTATTACGATAAGCCATTCCGCGATTGTTATAGGCATTGGCATAATAGGATCTTAACTCTATTGCTTTACTATAGTAATCAATAGCCTTCTCATGTTCGCCTTTCTCAACATAAACAAGACCAAGATTATTATAAGCTTCAGGAAACTCAGGATTCAATTCTATTGCTTCATTATAGTCTTGTATTGCCAGATCTACCTTGCCTATATCGTTGTAAGTTATGCCGCGACTGTTATAGAAATCTTCACTCTTTGAATCCAAATCTATAGCAGTGTTGAAGTCCTTTAGCGCCTTTTCAGTATCACCTATTTTAGCATAACATACTCCGCGCTCGTTATACGCATCGGCAAACTCTGGGTCTATCTCTATTGCAGTATTAAAGTCTTTAAGAGCAAGGTCAAACTGGTCAACATCGCGAAAAACAGCTCCCCGATGAATATAAACTGCGGTAAAATCAGATTTTAGTTTCAACACTTCGGTAAAATGCTCGTAAGCCTTTTCATACCATTTCCACTTCTCCCGCATGTTATTCTCTAAACCTGCCCTATTTTGATAACTCACACCTTTAGCAAAGTTAAGGTTAGAGTCAAGGTATCCATCTAACCATTTAATAAATCCATGGATATCTTTGTAAACCTTTTTGGTAGATATATCGTGATGCTTTTCCAGATAGTTCAGCGCAGAAAGTTTGAGTTCCTTCGGAATAATCACCATAACGTCTGGATTGATAACACCTTTTGGCGACCGGAGCAGTATACTTTTCTGGGATTCCACTCGTTTAATTGTTTCCGGAGGTATTTCTGATTGGTAATCTTTCGATTCTCTTTTTTGTAAGATAACCCTGCCATCCTTGTGATGAGACCTATCACAAGCAAAAAAGAGAGCAATTAAGAAGTCAGTTGTGAAGTCTATAAGATTGGTTTTACAACCATAATGCTGGAGTTGCGCTAAGATTTCAAAATCACGAGGTGTTTCGCTGACAGTTTCATATAGATACTCTTTTGCCGATTCCAAAATCCCCCCTTCCATGTCCCCAACATTAGATTCAATAATCTTACGGTACTCTTCTATACCCTCCTCCATTATCGAATCAGTCAATAATGAGCGATACAGACTTGAGGAAACCTTTCCATGGTAAGGATGCTCATTGTGCTCTTCCGGTTCACCCCGATAAATATAATCTCCATCAGCAGATTTTTCTACTATTTCCTGAATTTTTTCCAAGACTCCGCTGAAGTCATTTTGGGCATTAGATTTGTCGTCCATTCACTTTCCTTCACAAGAAGCATCCCTTTATCTGAATGATTCCCTCCCTTTCTACTCGAAAGGTAAAACAATAAAGAGATTCAATTAATCCTGCGGATCGGTTTCTTGTATTTGTTGATTTGGTTTTACGTTGGTATCGCTGTTCGGCAAGGACTGCTACGATAGATCAATTGGCTGATTAGCATTAAGGTTTTTGAAATGCTGCTGGATGAACTCTATATATCCGTACACATGCAATTTATCTACGAGGATTTTAACCGCAAGTTCATACATTTCAATATCGGTGAGTTCCAGTAAACCGTCTCGCCACGCGGTAATTCTTTTAGTCTTGACGCGTTCTTCTTCTGCTTGCAACGCTCTTGCCTCTTGAATCTGCTTTGCTATCGTAGGGATACTCAAGTCGTCAGCTAGCCATTTATGTCGCTCAGCAGTGTAATCATAGTCGCGCGGTTTGCATTTTTGCAGAAACTGCGCGGTATACGTCGTACCCATTTCCTCTGTAAGTTTTTCAATCCCAAGTTCATAAATCTCAAGATCTGTCATCTCTAAGACGTTCATCTGAATTCACCTCTTGTAACCATGTAGACGGATTTTCAACTCGGATGTCAAGTTCCTCGTAGTTAGGATGTTTTATTGAATTAGCGTATCATAACAAGGGACCAAATGTCAAGTCGGAAATAGTAATCAGACCGGGTTATTCAGTCTTAAGAATTTATCAGGTCTTGGACGTTTCTATTGACCATCCGGTGCGGTTGGGAAACCGCACCTACCGGGCCTGGGGTATCAAAAACGTCTAACAAAAGGGAAAGCTAAATAACTCTAAGCAATCAGGAGATCGCTTCTACAGTAATGTGTCGGGAATCGGGGTTCCCTCCTACGGGAGGAACGAATGATTCTGGATAAGTCGGGAATCGGAGTTCCCTCCTACGGGAGAATTGGATGACGGACGGAGGTTACGAAAAGGCATAAATTTCGCGAATACACAAAAATATGATATACTACAACCAACCGCAATCCAAACAGAAGAGGTAAAAAATCATGTTCCCAACGATTGAAGCGCGAACGCACATTCAAACGCCACCAACATGGGCTGTGCTGGAACGTCAACTCATCGACAAAATGAATATCGCAGGACCGGAAGTCATGGAGAAATACACGCGCCCAGCCGGAACGCTGTTCTGGCCCACACATCCAGATTTTCAGAGCATCGACGGACTCGACGATGCTTACGAGAGTTTCCATAACTGGTCCCTCTTTTATATGCTCGGTGGCGATGCGCGGTTCTTGGCTGATGCAGACACGGAGTTCGATGTCATCACAAAGGATATGGCGCGATATGGGACCGGGCACGGTTACCCGATGGTGGTGAAAGAATACCAACCCGGTTACGACTGGTTCCATCAAGGAGAAGGGAACTACCTCTTTTATATGCTCTGTATGGCGGCCCCGTCAAATCCGAAGCACATTGAACGTGCAAAACGGTTTGCGGGATTCTTCATGAACGAAGATCCAGATGCGCAGAACTACGATACACAGCACAAAATCATCAAATGCGCTATGAATGGCAGTAAGGGACCCGCATTCTGGGCTTTCGCTGGACATCCCTACTTCCCTTGGGACGGTTATAACATGCCGTTTTACGATATTCCGGGAGGCACGAGTCATGAAGCCGTCAGAGAAGATGAAGCGTTGCGTGAGCGTATGGGAAGGATACACCATGAACGTCAGGGTGTCGGGGACGCCGTCGTCAACCTCGCGGCGACGACGCTTGCCACAAATGCCTATCTACTGACTGGCGAAGAGAAATACAAGGTATGGGTCCAGGAATACGTCGATGCGTGGATTGAGCGGACAGCGGAAAACGGTGGAATTGTTCCCGACAATGTCGGACTGTCCGGAAAGATCGGTGAACACATAGATGGTAAATGGTACGGCTCTTACTACGGATGGAGCTGGCCCCACGGATGGCACAGTGTTGGACAGGCGATAGGCATTGCGGCGCAGAATGCCATGTTGCTCTGGCGGGATACGGCATATCTGGACTTTCCGCGGTCGCAGATTGACGTTTTAATCGAAAGGGGCATTGAGAAGGACGATCAACTTTACGTCCCACAGAAGTACGGCGATCCGGGTAAAGTCAACTACGTGCCGGGTGCTTGGTTGCAATATCCGATTACAAATGAGGATGGCACGGCTTTGCAAGTGGATGGTTGGTTTGAATTTATGCCGATGCATCCGTCGGATGTCGCGCATTTATGGGCACTGTCAATGGAACCTATGGATCAGGAACGCGCGGTGAAAATCGCCAAAAGGACAGGCTCGAAATTCGACATCAACGCGTGGCATCATATCAAAGACAGCGGTGGACACGACGGTGCCTGGCTTGCCTACATGCGAGGCGAATATCCAGAATACCCGGAAACAATCCTCAATCACAACCTCTCCCAAGTCGAGGCACGTCTCGCCTTCATGGCTGACGATGCCGAAGATCCTGCATCATACGGTGATGCCTATTTTCAGCGACGCAATCCAATCACCTGTGAAGGACTGGTTCAACTCACCTGTGGCGGTCCGTTGCCGCATTACAACGGGGGTTTGCTCGTGACGCGAGTGCGACACTTCGATCAACAACAGGAGCGACCGGGACTTCCACCCGATGTCGGCGCATTGGTTACCCAAATGACTGCGGATATCACCACGCTACAACTGGTCAACCTCAACATCACAGCATCGCGGGATATCATCGTGCAAGCAGGGGCAATGGGTGAACACAATTTCACGTCAGTAAGCCTCAAGGACAACCAAAACAGACCCAGTGTCTCGGTCAATGGTACACATCTTCACGTCCATCTGCCACCCTACACACAAATTGAATTGGAGTTAGGGATGCAACGTTTTGTCAACGCGCCATCCTATAACCAGCCATATTAAAATAAGTAATATTAAATAGAAAATAAAAAATTAGGATCTAATCAGACGTTCATATTCGTCATGCTTACCGATCCAAACCCAAATGAAGTCGTTTCCATCCTTAACGGCAAGCACTCTATAATCCTCTCCCACGCGCGCAGACCAATACTTGCCAACCTTCTTGAAATGTAGAGATGGGTGCCGTGGATTCGCTTTAAGCAGATCGAAATTTTGTTTTGCAATCCTTTGTACAGGTTCAGGAAGTTGTTGCAGATACCTTCGGAAACGGGATGTTGTTCTGTACACCTAAAGCTCCTTGAGTGTTCCTTTCTCCTTCTCTTCAAGAGCTTCAGTAATTAAGAAATCCAACCTTCCTGCGTCTGAATCTGATTCAATCTGTCGATCCCACTTTTCCCAATCCAATTCGCTGAACCACTGCCTTAATTGCGCGTAATCAGCTTGAGGTAGGTCGAGAATTTCTTGTTGGATTTTCGCAATGCGAGACATATCGCCTCTCCTTTTATCAATCGTGCCTCAAGTAAGAAGTCCTTCTCACGAAGCTCAGCATAACTCAGCGAAAAGAACTTATTGCTACAATCGACTATTTAAGAACCATTATAGCATAACACAAATGGAGACAGCAAATCCTTTTTGATTTACGTAATAAAAAACGAACCTTTTCTGAACAGATCTGACTAAAATAGCAAAAGCAAAATATAAATGCCTTTTCTAAAAAGATAATTGGGCATTCACAAAATCATAAATCCAATAGGAGAAAGAAAAATGAAAAAGAAATGGTTTGTACTCAGCGCAATCGCAACAATCGCAATGGTCGGAATGTTCGTTTTCGAAAACACAGCTGCAGCACATCGAGAGGTTCACAACAAAAGACAATATCGCAATGACAATGCTCGTGCTGCTCGTGGCAGAATAGCGACGGTAAATCCCGTTGCCGCTCTTAATAACTCTTGGATAGATTTGACTTTCGGGATGGAAGTCGATGCAGAGACGTTAGCCAAAGCACACTCGATCTATCAGGAAACCCGTAAAACGCTCCAGGCACAGATTAAAGAGGCACGTGAATCTGACGAGAAGCGGGCTGCAGTGAAGAAACTAGGCGAGAGCATCAAGGAAACGAATGCGAAATTTAAGGCGAGTCTCAAGGAAATCTTGACGGAAGCGCAGATGACGAAACTGACGGAACTGACGAAGAAACGGCGCACAGAAGCACGAAAACGCGTCAACCAAGTTCGTCGTAACCAGCGAGAGTCCCGTAGGCACCGTTAAAGTTGTTCACTATGAATCAGGGTCGGGCATGTTGCCCGACCTTTTTTAATTATACCTTGCGGTTCGATCAGGCGGGTTGGGGGCATGGAAGTTCCTTTCCGTATACCTGAAGAAACACCCAAGCAAAAACCCCTCCATTTCATTACGGGCTACGGTTTTTGACCCTTTCTTTTTAATTTTACATAGATCGGATAACCTGGGTAACGAGGTTTAAATGTGCGGTTCGGAATGCAGATCGCATTTGGGCGAGTACGCCGCAAAACCGCACCTACCTTGTTGGGAAGCATCAAAGATACAAAGGCTATGCCCAACGTTCAACGACGACTTTTTTCTGCGTGAAGAAGTCTACAGCATCCCAACTCTGACCGTGGAGATCGCCGAAGAAACTATCCTTCCAACCACTGAAAGGGAAGAACGCCATCGGTGCGGCAACACCGATGTTAATGCCGATATTACCGATCTCGGCTTCATAACGGAATTTACGTGCAGAGGCACCACTACTCGTAAAGAGACACGCCATGTTGCCGTAACGTCCGCTATTGATAAGTCCGATTGCATCGTCAATCGTTTCGACATGGATGAGTCCTAAAACCGGTCCGAAGATTTCGGTTCTGGCAATATCACCCTGTGGATTAAGGTCGTTGAGGACAGTCGGACGAATAAAATTGCCGTTTTCACCACCTGGGATGCTCGGATACCTACCATCAACGAGGAGTTGCGCGCCCTCATCAGCACCCGCTTGAATAAGCCCCTCAATTCGGCTCTTGCTCTCGGAAGTGATGACGGGTCCCATTTCGACCCCGTCTTCCAATCCATTTCCGACGACTCGATCCGTGGCGGTGTCAGCGATGGCTTCTGTGAACCAGTGTCGTGCCTCGCCAACCGTGAGAGCGAGAGATGCCGCAAGGCACCTTTGTCCAGCACACCCGAAGGCACTCTCGGCTGTAGCATTAACAGTAAACTGCGGATCAGCATCAGGAAGGACAATCAGGGGATTCTTCGCGCCCCCTTGACACTGGACGCGTTTGCCATTTGCAGCAGCCTTCGCATAGATTTCTTTAGCAGTTGCAGTCGCACCGACGAAACTGACACCTCGGATATCTGGATGCGTTAAGATTGCATCCACAGTCTCCCTACCACCATTCACAAGGTTGACAACGCCCTTAGGCAGTCCCGTCTGTTCCAGTAACTGAAAAATCTTTTGCATCGTGATGGGTACTTTTTCGGAAGGTTTCACGATATAAGTGTTGCCACAGGCAATTGCATAAGGCAGAAACCAGAAAGTAATCATCCCCGGAAAATTGAAAGGTGCGATTGCAGCACACACACCAACAGGTTGGCGAATCATAAATTCGTCAATTCCGGTAGCAATATCCTCTAAGTTCGTGCCTTGCATGAGTGTTGGAATACCACAGGCGACCTCAACATTCTCGATCGCACGCCGCATTTCACCCTTTGCCTCATCAAGTGTCTTACCGCACTCCAGTGTAATCGTTCTGGCGATATCCTCTAAGTTCTCCTCTAAAAGATTTTTTAAGGCAAATAGGTATTGAATGCGTTCGACGGGTGGTGTCCGGCGCCATTCGTGGAGCGCATCAGCGGCGGCTGTAGCGGCTTGATGTACCTCTTCCGCGGGTGAAAGTGGTACTTGCGTAATGACTTCCCCAGTCGCTGGATTCGTAACGTCGATCAGCTCAGCCGCCTCGGATTGTTGCCATGTATTATTAACGTAATTCGGTAGCGAGCCACCTTGACTAACATCGGTTTCCATTGTATTCCTCCTTAGTTCCCCTCTGCGAAAAGTTCAAGCACCTTCAACTGTTCCATAGCGGCAACGATTTGTGGATCGTGCTCGAGTTCGTCACGGTCGTTTTCTGTAATTTGAGCCAGTGCGAATTTAATGCCGATATCGCTGAGAATAATCTGTTCCTCAGTCAACGCATCGCTCAAACGCTGGTAACTCCGTAGGAGTTGTGCAGCCTGACGGTCATCGCGCGAAGCATTCTCAGCGGTGGCGAGTTGTACCAACACATCATCGCCATTCTCTTCTATAAAGGTTTTGAGTTTCTCGTGATCGCGGAGTTTCAACTGCATCTGCCGTTCAGAACGGCTAAACCATGCGGACTCAACGTCCGGGATAATACCGACCTTGTCAATATCGACCCCGTCCGGTGTAAAGTAACGCGCCACAGTCAATTTCACAGCGGCTTTTGAGTTGCTAAGCGGAAACACACGTTGAACGGATGCTTTTCCGAAGGTCTTGTCGCCCATAACAAGTCCACGTCCGTGGTCTTTGATAGCACCAGCGACGATTTCAGAAGCACTCGCGCTTCCACCATCAACGAGTACAATCAGGGGAAAGTACTCCCTTTTTACCCCTTTCGCCTTGAAGTCCTCACGCGTTTCAATTCCTTTACTGTAAACAACAAGCTGATCGGGTGTGAGGAAGTCACTCGCGATATCAACGGCTGAAGAGAGGAGTCCCCCAGGATTTGAGCGGAGGTCGAGAAGGACACCACGGACATCCTGCGCCTTGAAGTCCGTCAAGGCGTTATCTACGTCGTTCGCTGTCGTATCAAGAAATTGATTGATTTTGATATAGCCGATATTATCACCAATAAGATTCTGCTCAACGCTCGGAATCCGAATGACTTCACGCGTGACAGTAACCTCAAACGGACGGTTATCGTTCTGACGCACGACCGTAATAGAGACTGGGGTTCCCGGTTCACCACGCAACTGGTCGACTGCTTCGTTCAAGGTCATTACAGCTGTTGATTCACCCTCAATATGGCTAATCACATCCCCGCTTTGCAAACCAGCCAACGCCGCCGGACTCCCCTTAAAAGGCGTAACCACAGTCAACATATCCTCCCGAATCCCGATCAGCATCCCGAGTCCACCGTAGTTGCCACGGTTTTGGGTTCGGAAGTCCCCGTAATCTGGAATGTATTGACTGTATGGATCCAATTTGCGAAGCATGCCATTGATGGCACCCTCTATAAGTTCTTTAGAATCGGGTGTTTCAAGATGTGCTTGTTTAATATAAGCAAGGATCTCTGAGAAAAGCGCGAGGTTTTCTACCAATTCATCATCGGCGGTTTTGCCGGTCTCTTCTGAACTCCAACTCAGCGGTAGAAACGCACAGATAAGAAACACTGATAACAAGATGCGCAAACAGGCTTCGGACGAAGTTCGCAGGTTCCCGAAACCTACCGATAAAAATTTCATTTTTTCCTCCTGCCGGCGTTCCAATTTTTAATTTTTTGGCTCTTGCGCCACCTTCCACTGTGGGAGCGGTTTATACCCCCAATTTCTTTCAGACGGCGGCTAATTGTTTAAAAATTTTGTTAATAAAAGTAGTTTCGTAGCCGTTGGATACTCGGAATCCGAAAAGCGATAAAGGCGGCGGCAGCACAATAGAGCAGATCAATACGACTCATCCGTGCTTGCATGAGCTCCCAAACAGACTGTCCCTTAAACACAGTTGTCGCGGTCGGTGTAGCTTGCTCTATTGAGATATTATGCTCCTGACTCAGTTGTTCAGCGATTTGTGCAACCGCATTCCACTGAACGTCGAAGTATTTCCCAATAAAGATACCGAGTATCGCGAACAACGCCGCGGCAACACTGACAACACGCCACATTGTTCTCGCATCACGCTCAAGGCAGCGGCTACTCGTGATGAGTATCCCTACCCCAGTCAATACACCGATACCGATAGCAATGAAGCCAGCCGTACGTCCTGTCCACTGGATATATTTCGCCCAAAGCACGCCGCCTACGATCGCACCGAGGAATCCACCGAACGGAGCTACTAAAGCGTTCATCAAAAACTACTCCTTAAGTGTCGATCTGCGGTTTCTGTTGGTGGTGATCCGTATTCTGCTCGAAAGTATAAGCCACTTGCAGCACTTTTTCCTCTGCAAAAGGCGCGCCGAGCAGTTGTAATCCAATTGGTAACCCATTTTCCACAAAACCACACGGTACAGATATACCGGGCAACCCAGCGTGACTTGCAGGCGTTGTCATCACATCAGACAGATACATTTGCAACGGATCCGCAGTCCGTTCACCTATTTTGAATGCAGGTGTAGGTGAAGTGGGTGTCACGATAACGTCAACTTTCTCAAAAGCGGCATCAAAATCAGATTTGATGAGGGTCCGTACTTTTTGTGCTTTTCGGTAATATGCGTCTTGGTAGCCAGCGCTCAGTGCGAAGGTGCCAATCATAATCCGGCGCTTCACTTCTTCACCGAACCCGTCACTCCGCGTCGTTTTGTACATATCAATGAGATCCTCCGGATTTTCGTTCCGATATCCGTAGCGGACCCCGTCGTACCTCGCGAGATTTGCGCTCGCTTCAGCGGGAGCGATGATGTAGTACGTCGCAATGGCATATTCGGTATGCGGCAAAGAAATTTCCTCAACCGTCGCGCCGAGGGATTCAAGAACAGCAATGGCAGTGTGCACCCGATCCGCAATTTCTGGATTTAATGCCGGTGTGAAATACTCTTTCGGAATACCGATTTTTAAGCCCTTCACGTCGTTAATGAGACTCTGCGTGAAATCAGGCACGGGTATATCAACGGAGGTAGCATCCATGGCGTCACTCCCACAGATGGCATTGAGTATCAGCGCACAATCGGTGACATCTTTGGTAAACGGGCCGATCTGATCGAGTGAGGAGGCGAATGCGACCAAACCGTAACGGGAGACACGCCCATACGTCGGTTTCATCCCAACAACACCGCAGAGTGCAGCGGGTTGGCGGATCGAACCGCCGGTATCCGAACCCAGCGAACAGATGGCAGTATCCGCAGATACAACAGCGGCAGAACCACCGCTGGAACCACCGGGGATCGTGTCCAAATCCCACGGGTTGTGTGTAATCTGATACGCCGAGTTTTCGGTAGAGGACCCCATGGCAAACTCATCCATATTCGTCTTACCGGGCATAACAATACCTTGTTCATGGAGTTTCGTCATGACGGTCGCGTCGTAGGGCGGCACGAAAGTTTCAAGGATCTTAGATCCACACGTTGTGCGGACACCTTGCGTGCATATCACATCTTTAATTGCGATCGGGATGCCAGCCAAGGCAGGCATATCGTCACCTTTCTGAAATCCATCATCGGCTCGACCTGCCTGCGCCAAGGCAAGATCCTTTGTTAGGGTCAGGTAACCCTTGACGTGAGGTTCTACCTCAGCGATACGGGCATAGATAGATTCGGTGAGTTCCACAGCGGTGATCTCACGCGCTTTGAGTTTCTCATGCAGGACATGTGCTGTTAATTGACAAAGCATTTTTAATTCTTCAATCTGGTCACTGCTCCAAATGTAAAGCAAAGACAAATTATGCCATTTAAGGCATAATTTCATTACGCAGTGGTTTTCGGTTAAGTCTAACTGTATTGAGGGTATGAACGACCTTTAATTTTCATTGCGAAGTAAACCACAAAGCCATCTTGCCGATAGCCGACGGTTTCCGATAGCCACTTAGTGGCTGCGGTCAACGACTCTGGGAACGCCGAAGTATCCCTCTTCAGCTTCAGGGGCATTCGCGAGCACCTCTTCACGTGGATATGAGGGTTTGACAACATCCGGTTTGGCGACATGCGATGCCTCAGCTTCTGCCCCCATGATAAAAACTTGATGCGGATGGATGTGCGATGTCGGTGGCACATCCTCTGTCTCGAGTTCATCCAATTTCCCGATATAGTCCAAAATTCGGGCAAGCTGCTCGGTAAAGTGCCCTGTTTCTTCTTCATTAAACTCAAGGCGAGCCAAGTTTGCGACATGGCGCACGCCCTCAATGGTAATCGTTGCCATTTTTTTAGTATTTTATCCTCTTATTCATCAGGGACTGTTTGTAATGGTGTGGCTGAAGCAGCGAGTTGCTTGGTTCCAGCCCGACTAAAACGAACGGTAACATAAACGTCCTGCCCTGCTCCCCTGACTTTCGTTATCTTACCCCTCCCGAATTTCGGGTGGAGAACGATCTGACCAACATAGTAATCCACTGCATCTTCAGAAACTATTTCATACAGATGCTGTGATTGACGGAACGGAGATCGGTACCGATCCACATGTTTGATGAGGTGCTCAGGAATCTCAGAGATAAAACGAGATTGCACGCGATACTCTGTCTCTCGAAACGTTCTCCGCGATTCGGCATGTGTGAGATATAACTGTTCCATCGCTCGCGTGATCCCGACGTAACAGAGTCGCCGTTCTTCTTCCAATTCCGTTTGTGTATCAAGTGAACGTTGATGCGGTAGATACCCTTCTTCCACACCGACGATAAAAACAAACGGAAATTCCAAACCCTTCGCACTGTGCAAGGTCATCAATGTAACCATATCGGTAGTGTCGGTCTCCATAGCGTCTATATCAGCCGTGAGAGCGACGTTTTCTAAGTAATCTGAAAGGGTCGGTTCGGAGACGTTCTGTTCATATTCGATAACAGCGTTAATCAATTCCTCAATATTTTCAACACGGTTCTGCGCCTCAATTGTCTTCTGAGTCTCTAAATTTTTTAGGTAGCCGGTTACTTTCAGCACATAGTCAAGCGCGTCAGCGGGTAGCATCGATGCCTCGCAATCGTCAAAAATTTTGGTAAACCGTTTCACTTTCGCTTGGAGTCCACGGTTAATGGTGGTAATTTCATCGACACGCTGGAGAGCCTCAAAGAGACGGATCCCTTCCCGTGCGGCGAAATTCATAAGCCGGTCAAGTGTCGTGGCACCGATGCCGCGACTGGGTACATTGATGATACGCCGAACACTCATGGAGTCATTGGGATTGCATACCACACGGAGGTAAGCCAGAAGGTCCTTAATCTCCATCCGATCGTAGAAACCGACACCCCCGACAATCTGATACGGGATGTTTGCAGCGCGGAGTGCCTCTTCAAAGATTCGGGATTGGGCGTTGGTCCGGTAAAAGACCGCAAAGTCCTTATAATCTACGCCTTCGGCATGCCAATCCTCAATTTGTGTGCCGACGTAACCCGCCTCGTCGTTTTCGTCCATCGCCTCATAACAGGTAATGAGTTCACCAAGATCGTTTTTTGTCCAGAGTTTCTTCGCTTTTCGCGCCCTATTGTTGTGCACAACCCCCCATGCCGCATCTAAAATGTTTTGGGTGGAACGATAGTTCTGCTCCAAACGGAGGACCCGTGTATTCGGATAATCCTTCTCAAAATCGAGGATATTTCTGATGTCCGCACCACGGAAAGCGTAAATGGACTGGTCATCGTCCCCGACGACACAGATGTTCTGCTGCGTGTCGGTTACCAGTAAGTTCACTAACTCATACTGACATCGATTTGTATCCTGATACTCATCAACGAGGATATATTCAAACTTATTCTGATAAAATTGGCGGACCTCAGGATTTTCATTCAGGAGTTCCACTGTGAAAAGTAGCAGGTCATCGAAATCAAGGGCATTGTTCGTGCGCAGTTCCTTTTGATAGAGCGTATAGACTTCTGCGACGATTCTCTCAAAATAGCCATCTGCGATATTCTGGTACGCCTCCGGTGATATAGATTCATTTTTTGTCCGACTGATGTGGCTGAGGATGGCGCGCGGGTTGTACTGCTTGTCGCTATAGTTCAGCTGCCGGAGTACATCTTTGACAAGCGTGGCTTGTTCACCTGTATCGAAGATGGTAAAGTCGCGGGTGTAGGCGTGGTTTTTGGATCGGGATACGTTTTCAGGTACTGTATTCGCTCCCAATTTCTCAATATCTCGACGGAGTATACGCGCACAAGTCGAATGGAAGGTTGCCACCCAGAGATCTCGGCTCACGCTGCCTTCAACAAGCACATCCAGACGATCTTTCATCTCCTTTGCTGCCTTGTTCGTAAAAGTTACAGCGAGGATACGGTAGGGAGAGACATCGTGATGTTCGAGGAGGTAGGCGATGCGGTGTGTGATGACGCGCGTTTTTCCGCTGCCGGCACCGGATAAAATGAGGAGCGGTCCTTCGGTGTGTTGAACGGCTTCGCGCTGGACATCATTTAAGGAACTTAATAGGTTATCGGTCAATGGTTACCCCTTGCGTCGTAGGGCTATTTAGTTTCAGGTTTTTTTATATATTTCCCGTGAGGTATCGCGACACTGGAAAAATTGAGGAACCCTAAGCAAAACACTCGTTCCTAACAAGGAAGTCGGGAATCGGAGTTCCCTCCTACAGAAGAACTAAATGCCCCTGCCTCGTCGTATTAGGGCAACGCACACTTTGTAATATTATATACCTACAAGTGGTGCGTTATAATCCCCAACTTTATTCCATAAAGTATACACGATTTGGGTTAATTTTGCAAGGGGAAAATTTCAACGGTATGCCCACCATTCACAACTCTTTTAACCATCCACTCCTTCCTGAACGACGGGTGTTGTGGATTTCAACTTCTGTGCCACAAGCGTGTAAAGACTCACTCCTGCTTTTGCTGCTTCGTCCGTTAAGTCATGATAAAGTTGGGCATCAATGGCAACTTTGAAGGAGGCTTCATCCTCCTGCCGAGTCGGCGCTTTTGGAACAGGTTCATGATGCTTTTGATAACTCTCTTTAACACCTTTCCAAGCGAGTGCGAGCTCTTTTAACGCCCCCTCTGGTGTATCCGAAAACGCTGATACATTAGGCATCTCAACAAAATGGGCTAAGTAATCACCGTCCTCGTCAAGAAATATGTTCACGTTAAATCCATCAAATACATCCTTATTCATTGTGCGTCTCCCGATCATATTGCAACTGTGTCTCAATCCTCAGATGAGGTATTCCTTCAGGAACTGTCCAGTGTAAGAGGCTTTGACTTTCGCAATTTCTTCGGGTGTGCCTTGTGCCAACACATCTCCACCTTTATGCCCACCCTCCGGACCAAGGTCGATGACGTAATCGGCGGTTTTAATGACATCAAGATGATGCTCAATTACCAGAACGGTATGTCCACTATCAACGAGCCGGTTGAGACTATCCAAGAGTTTCTGCACGTCTGCGATGTGGAGTCCTGTGGTCGGTTCATCTAAAATATACAGATTATGCTTACCGCGCTTGAATTTACCAAGTTCGCTTGCCAACTTTATCCGTTGCGCTTCGCCGCCGGAGAGGATCGTCGCGGGGTGCCCAATCTGGAGATACCCCATACCGAGTTGGTAAAGGACATTCAATTTATGATGAATCAACCGCTGATCGGCAAAGAACTCAACGCCCTCCTCAATTGACATATTGAGGATCTCGGAGATATTCTTCCCGTTGTAGGTAACATCAAGCGTATCGTCATTATAGCGCGCCCCTTTACAGGTCGGACAAACGACTTCAACATCTGGCATAAAGTGGAGTTTGGTGGTGATAGTGCCTTCACCGTGGCACTCCTCGCACCGTCCACCTTTGACGTTGAAACTGAACCGTGAAGCGGTATAGCCCCTGGCAAGAGAGAGGGAAGTACTGGCGAAAAGCTTGCGAATATTATCGTAAAATCCGATGTAGGTGGCAGGATTTGAACGCGGCGACCGCCCAATGGGAGACTGATCGATGTTGATAACGTCGTTCAGATGCTGGTGTCCTTCAAGTTCGTCGTGTGCACCGAAGAGCGTACGACTGTCGTGGTAAAGAGAATGAAGTCTCTTGTAGAGAATCTCGTTGACGAGCGTGCTCTTACCAGAACCAGAGGCACCCGTGATGCAGATAAGCACACCGAGCGGAATATCAACGTCAATGTCCCTTAGATTGTTTTCACTGGCACCCGTGATGCTCAAGAACATCCCGTTCAAGTCACGACGCTGTTTGGGAAGCGGGATCTCGCGCTGTCCACTCATATAAAGTCCCGTCAGAGATTCCGGGCACTCAAGAATCGTTTCAAGTTCACCTTGAACAACGACCTCGCCGCCGTGGATACCCGGTCCGGGTCCGAGTTCAATGACATGATCCGCGGCACGAATGGTGCTCTCATCGTGTTCAACAACGATAACGGTGTTGCCGATGTCACGCAACTTCCGCAGCGTCTCTATCATTTTGACATTGTCTTTCGGATGTAGACCGATACTCGGTTCATCAAGGACATAGAGCATCCCCATCAACCCGGATCCGATCTGTGTAGAGAGACGGATGCGCTGCGATTCGCCCCCAGAGAGTGTCGCAGAACGGCGGTTAAGGTTTAGGTAATCGAGTCCGATACCGAGCAGGAGGTTAATCCGAGTGACCAGTTCCTTGATCACGCGGTTGCCCGCCTCGCGCTGTTTCTCTGGAATATCCGTGATCGTCAGCAAGAAGTCCCGTAATTCTTCAAAGTGCAACTCACCGACCTCATGAATTGTTTGACCCTCAATCGTAACGAGAAGCCGTTGTCGCTTGAGTTTGGCACCGTGGCAATCAGGGCAGGTGCGTTCCACCATTACCTTTCGGAGATACTCCTCCATCCCAGAGTGTGCCTCGCCCTGTTTTCGGTAACGTCGATAGTGTCTATCAATCCGAGTGATAATCCCATCAAAACGGATATTCCGACCGAGATGTCGTCTTTCAACCGGACGTGCCCCTTCGGGTTGCAGGATCGGGAATTCTTCGCCGTGTGTACCGTAATAGAGGATATCAATGACCTTTTCTGGAAGATCTGCGAAGGGAACGTTCAGGTCGAACCCGTAGTGTCCAGCGAGACTGTACATCGTCCTACCATCCCACCTATCCGGATCATAGTTAAAGGCTTGGTGGACGAATGCTCCATCAGCGATACTTCGGCTCTTGTCAGGAACAAGTAGGTTCGGATGCACTTGCAAGTAGGTTCCGAGCCCCGAACAGGTTACACATGCCCCAGTCGGTTCGTTAAAGGTGAAGTGATGCGGTCCGAGTTCAGCCATGAGCACGCCGTGCTTAGGACATCCGAAACCTTCCAATAACTCCATTGCGTCAGCCTCAACATCTTCGGGAAATTCCACATCAAAACGCATGAACCCTTCGCCTACGAGCATGGCGTGTTCAAGGGAGGCGAGCACCTGTTTGTCAATCTCTTTTTTCACAAAGAATTTGTCAACGATCACTTGGATGTCATATTCTTGATCCGGATCAAGCTCAATTTCTTCACTGATGTCGTGTTCAACGCCGTCAATTCTGACGTGTCTGCACCCTTTGGTACGGATATCGTCAAAGAGATAGTCATAATCTTCGCCGTAGATTTTGAAGACCGGGGCGTGAATCTCAACTTCAGTGCCTTCTGGCATCGAGAGCATCCGTTCTAAGATTTGATGATGGGAACGGATCGGGATTTCACCCTCACAATATGGACAGTGCGCGACACCGATCGTCGCGAAAAGCATACGCAGGTAGTCTTGCAAATCGGTCATCGTGCCGACGGTGGAGCGCGGATTCATGGTGATCGTTTTCTGTTCAATAGAAACGACAGGTGACAACCCATCAATGAAATCGACGTCGGGTTTTTTGAGTTGTGTAATAAAGCGTTTGGCGTAGGTGGACATCGACTCCAAGAATCGACGTTGTCCTTCGGCATAGACGGTATCAAACGCCAATGAGGATTTACCGGAACCACTGATACCTGTGACAACGACGAGTTGGTCTCGTGGAATCTCAACTTCAATGTTTTGTAGATTATTTTCTCGCGCGCCTTTCACGGCGACAGTCTGTCTCATGTCTATCTCCTATTTTTTATAGTAAAGTTTAGAATTAAGTGGACACTCCACACCGGCGAGGTTAGAAACCTTGCAGAAACACCCAAGCAAAAACCCTACCGGGGGAGGGAGAATGTCTACTTATTTTTAGGATCCACTATAATTATTGACTTTCTGCCCTGATTGGTTTTATAGCACAATCAGATCTCTGCGAAGAACTATTTGTTTTTACGGACTTGTACGGGAAAAGTTACCAATAGCCTTGGGGACTCAACGAAAACCCGATTGCAATGAAAACACGATTGGTGCAAAAACTTAATAGTTAGGAATACCTATAGAAACGGATTGTTTGCGTCGAAATAATACGCGGGTTCCTCTACGGAAGTTTGGCTGTCTTTTGTCAAGCGGACGGGTGCTGAGAACTGTTCAATAACCTCTTTCTGCGCAAGCCACTCACACGCCATTTCAAAGGCGAGTTGACGGCTGCCGAAGTGGGTATAGATGTCGGTGATCGTACGTTCTTCACCCGATTCCTCTAAGAAATCAAGCAATGGCTTGAACAGGGTCTGTAGATGCTCCTCCAAATATTCATCAATCCGCTCAAGTGCATCGCGAAGCATCGCCTCATCTTTCCGTTTGTCTATCAGATCCGTGAAGATGACGTTGAAAAAAGATGGGTTGTGCGAAAGTGCCTGATAGATAACTTTGCGTCTCGGCGTCTCATTGTGCATGAGGACTTCAATACGTGCCAATTCCCTGACAGCGTATGTCAGATAGAGAAATGTGTAATCGATATCGTGCTTAAGGTGGAACCATTTTTCGGCTTTTGCGAGTATGGCTGCCACGTTGGCTCCTGCGTTGAGGAGTTGAGAATGTTTATCCCGTTCACCGACCTGTAGACAGGAAGGATCACCGACCCGGAAATTGGCATCACCATTAACAGAAAAGAGACTGTCCTTGGAAAAAAGGACACGGCTTTCCGCAAGAATCGAATGCAGTGAACTCCCTTGTAATGTTCCATCCAACAACTTTCTATAGTCGCTACGGGTGTGGAGTTGAACTCGAAATGCAATCCCTTCTTCGACCAACTGATACTCTTTCTGCTTGAATTTTGTTCCATCTCTCAGGATGAGTGTGAGGTAGGGTGTCGTTTTCTCCCAGACGTTGTCTTCGGCAAGGTTGCTGGTGAGAACCGCGGCGAGGATGTACATGTCCGCTTCGAGCGTGTCCGTTAAAGTGTCCAACGCCTGATGAATCCGAGCGTGGATGCCCTCTTGCGGGCGCGTCTGCCCTTGCTCAATTTCAGTTCCATCGTAATAATAAGCCGGTTCCTCCACAGGGACCTGACTTTTCGCTGTAAGCTTCACCGGCATGGCGACCTGCCTGATAATACCTTTCCACGCCAGCCATTGACAGGTTAAATCTAAGGGTTCGTCATCAAATTCAGGAAAACCTTCACTGTTGACATGTAAACTACGCCCCAAGTCTGCGTTCAATTCGGTGTTCGTGCGCGGTGCTTTCTGCTCAATGAGATAATCAAGAATCGGTTGGAAGATAAACTGTCGGTCATCAAGATAAGTATTCACTGCATCCAATGCGTCCTGTATGACTGCTTCCGTCTTTTCACAGTTGATTAAATCTGTATAGACGCTGTTAAAGAACTCTGGATTGTAACGGAGTGCGGGTTGAATTACCTCCCGTGCAGGAATTTCATTGTTCAAAAGCACCTCCAACCGTGCCAACCCTTGCACCACATTCAAAAGCGATAGGAAAGCGGTGAGGCAATCCTTGTTGACGTAAAACTGCTTTTCAGCGTAGACGAGGCTCGGCAGTGTACTGGTAATGACGTTGAGCAGTTGGAACTGTTTATCACGGTCACCGATGGTGTCGCGGTTTGCGTTTTTATCATACCACTCTTGGATAGAGGCATCGTGTGAAAAGAGGAGTGTGCTATGCGAGAAATAGGAGTGCATGAAGGAGCCCTGTTGTGCGCTCTCTATTGTCTGTTTAAAAGCACTACGTGGACTTATATTTGCGTGGATATTCACCCCGTTTTCAACAAGCGAAAAGAAAGATTGCGTCGGACGAATCGCGTCTCTGCCGATGAGTTCCACATCGAGATCCGATTTTTCCCATACTTGGGCATAAGAGAAACTGCCAGCAACAATAGCGGCGAGAACATACGGATCCTTCTCAACCTTTTCGATAAGCCTCTCCACGGCTTCGCGGTACTGTTCTTCGATAACGTCTTGAGCTTTCATTGTATTTCTCCTACCGTGACATCGGTCGGCAGTTTTAGCTGTTCACGAATGGCGTGACGTACCTGATCACAGATCTGCATGGCATGCTCAGCATTGTCTGCGGTCGCTGAATCTCCGGGATAGCGAGTCGCTACTGCGTGTTTAGAAATTTCCGAAAAGTCTGGCTCCCACATCTGCCACATAGGGACAGTTGGAACAATCAATGCCAACAATTCCTTTAAATCGTGCGATCTGGGAATCAGGATGTTTGCCGCTTGAAGCCACGCTTTGAGATATTTTTCAACGCACTGTTGGATATGAAAGCATATAATATCATAATCTGGTATGGGTGCCTGCTGCAGCCACTTAACCGCAGCATAATCTTTTTCAGCTTTTTCCATCCATTCCAGCGTCAAAGGGTTCATAGCAGTTTCTTCCTTTTCGGGGACCTGGATAAAAAAATTAGCGACTTCATAGAGAACTTCGCCTTTTTCAGTGATCTCGCGAAGAAACCAGTCATTATGGGAGAGGCGATATGTGATCTCTTCAGGTGAACGCACCAGCAGATCTATGCTGAAGCGACGGGGGTTACGCTGTGAGGTTTCCACTGTCCGCCGGTGCCGCTCCGATTTGGCTGTTGGCACGACCACCAGCAGATCGACATCCGAAGTCTCGGTCGGTTTCCCGTAGGCATAGGAACCGAAGAGGATAACTTGCAACGGCGCGAATTCACGGACAATGTCATCACAAGCGGCTTGAATGTCTCGTTTATCAATCATGTGCGTTACCATTAAAGTAAAAGGGAATTCAAATTTTGATTAAAAAACAAGAATTTTCTATTATTAATTATACTATAAACCTGTTAAGATTGCAAGTCAATTTCATGAAAAAGGTGTGTACAGATTTGGTCAATTGTCTGTCTGAATGCACGTCGCATGAATCAACGGTATTCAGGTTCTCCGTATGGCATGAACCGGGGCGAGTACGCCGCAAATCTCGGATTGACGCGAAGGAATGTGTTGATTTTTCAGGTAAGGCGTGAGATAGTCTTGGAGCTGGAGGTGGGCGTTTCGGAGATGTGTTTTAATCGTGCCCTCAGAGCGGTTCAGATGGGTAACAATCTGTTTTATGGACAGGTCCTGAGCATAGTAGAGGAGAAACACGTATCTGTGTGTCTGTGTGAGATGAAAGTCAAGAAGAATGAGATGTGGACGAAATAATGGCTGAAATTTTCTCTGAAACCGCTATTGAGGGGACCAAGTACGAAGCCCTTGAAAATCAAAACGAAAAGGGATGACTTGCGCGCCAACTTTGCTAAATACTCGCTTTACAGCTTCTGGTAACTTAACATTATTTAAACCCTCAAGGCTATTTTTGGTGTTGGGCTTTCAACTCCGCCCAACGTACAGGCAGTTTACTCGTCGCTGCGACGGCACGGAAACCAGGGCCAAACATAAATACGTTGGTAAAATGTTCCCTGTTTTTTCCTCTGCCACCGAAGACATAGATGTTGCCGTTGACTACCGCTGCACCAAAAGGGATAAAAGGGGTTGGCATCGGTGGAATATCACTCCATTCCTCTGTCTCCGGGTTATAGGTATCAACAGTTGCCATATATTGAGGCACCCTGTTTTGCCAAATGAAACCACCAATCAGATGAATCACATCATCAAGAACAACCGTCGAGAATGCCAGCCTCAGGTCCGGCATCCCATTTTTCCGTTCCCAGCGGTTGATTTTCGGATCATATTTCTCAATGGTCGTCAAAAAGGGACCTCCAGCACCTACTTGCGGCCATCCGCCTCCACCGATGGCATAAATAGCGTTCCGAACAACTGCCACCCTAACGCCGGAGAGTCTTGTTGGCATCTTCGCCCGATTCACCCACGTATCAGTGGCAGGATCGTAGGCTTCTACGAGGTCAATACGCCCCGGAGCCTCAGGCTCCTTTTCCAAAATGTGAAGAGACCCGCCAATACTATAGATTTTACCAGCAACAGCAGCCATGCCAAAATCTATGCGGGCCACAGACATCCCTTGCTTTTTCGTCCATATATCCTTCTGCGGATCGTATGCCTCCACAATATCCAGAAATTTTAGGTTGTCTGCACGATTGTCTATTCCATTATACCCACCGCAAACATAGATTGTTCCGTTGATAACCGCTGTCTCAGTACTCGTGCGTGGCGTTGGCATATCTGCGACCTGCTCCCAACGATTAGTCTTTGGGTCATACACCTCAACCGTTGAAAGTCCATAGGGACCGCGCCTATTTTGAAAAGGCGTGCCACCAATAAGATAAATCTTACCATCCACTACGGCTGTCGAAAAACCTGACCGGAGTGTTGGAATTTCAGAAACTACGTGCCATTTTTCTCCAGCAGTGATGCCTATGAATATAAATAAGAAAAAGACAACTAATGTAGAAAGCACTGACCCCAAGTAAGTTTGGTATTTGCGCATTGCATATCCCCTCTATTAATCCCAACCGCTGTTAAGATTAGTTTTGGCGCTCTGCTTTGAGTTCACCCCAGCGTGTCGGAAGTTTTCCACGCGCCTCGACATTATGAAAACCGGTATCAAAGACTTCAACGATTGGAGAAAGTTCAAAATCTTTGTCATCACCACCAAAAACATAAATCTTGCCGTTGACTGCCACTACACCAAAGGGCAGCACTACACTCGGGGTCCCAGGAATCACACGCCATCTCTCAGTAGCCGGATCATACACTTCAACAGGAGCAAAGCGCCTATCACCCGCTCGCAACCCCCCAATGAGATAGATTTTCTCGTCAATAACGACTAAAAAAAATACCGTCCTCGGATTGGGCATATCAGCTCTCTTCGTCCACCGATTGATCCTCGGTTCATAGACCTCAAGCGTCCCAAGATAGGGACCTCCAGCCCCAAATATTGGGGGCCACCCAGACCCACCGATGGCGTAAAGGGTGTCCCGAATAACCGCTGCCCTAACGGCACGGCGTCGTGTCGGCATATCTGTGAGTCTCTCCCATGTGTTGGTTTCTGGATCATAAACCTCCACCAAGGACATTCCAAAAGGCCCCCGCCAAATACCAGGACCAGGCTCACGCAAAACACCCCGCTCATGTTCAAAAAGCGTGCCACCGATGAGATAAATTTTACCATCCACCACAGCGGTCGCGAATCCAACTCGTTGCGTTGGGAGTTCGGAGATCACCCGCCACTCGTTCGCAGCAACATTTTCCATCGCAAAATGAGAGAGCACCACAACAGCCAGTCCAACCATAACCCCTTGTAAAGACCGAAGTCTTCTGAACATTATCGATGCCTCCTTCCGAATGCAAACCGAATGTCAAGGATGTGCGGAAAAAGCGAAAAGCAGTGCCTTTCTCAGCAGTCGACAGCGGTATTTCACAATCATAGGACTTCGCAATACCCACGATTGTTAAAGACACAATTTTAAATCAAAAAGGTGCATATTTCCTAAAAAAATTGAAAAAATCTGCTTTTTAATCCAAAAATCAATAGAATTGTTTAAAATTACCTAAGTTGCGCCCTTTGTAGCATAACCTGTTAAGTTGTGCATCTCAGGGCGCAAACTGAAAGTTTACGCTACAAAACTCCTACGCATAATAACCAACTTCAATGAAAACGTTATCTGCATACCGAAAATCTGGTAAGTCGCAACTTAGGTTATAATAACCAATCACATTTTTTCAAGGACAAATTCAGTCCGATTTGGTATAATAACATCAGCGAAAATGATTTAAGATGTAATATTAGCAACAAATCATCTATATTTCAAAAACGAATCGCGTTAATCGAAAACCCGCGCGGAACGTGTAGGGACTGGGTTACCCAGCCCGTACGGAGTGATGTCCAAGTGACCATAGTTAAAAAAACGATTGAAGGGCAAACGTATACAAATTCAATAGGGATGCGGTTCGTTAGAATTGAACCTGGGACCTTTCACATGGGTTCAAAGAATGCCGCGCTATCAGATGAACTGACAGCCGGAAAAGCATACCTCCGCGATGGTGATTGGGATGAACAACCCGTACACCAAGTAACTCTCACCACACCGTTCTATATCGGTATTTTTCAGGTAACGAATGCCCAGTATGAGGCATTTGATCCCACACACCGTGCGTTGAAGAGTCTTCAGAATACCGGTTTCTCGACAGAAGATGACGAAGCGGTTGTGTTTGTGGATTGGCACGATGCAACGCGCTTTTGCGAATGGCTCTCCGAAAAGGAGGGACTCCCCTATCGACTGCCAACCGAAGCGGAATGGGAATATGTGTGTCGTGCGGGGACAACAACCCATTTTCACACCGGCGATACATTACCGCCTGAGTTCCATAAAAACGTTGGGGAGAGTTGGTACCCGGATGGAGGGCGGGGTCGCGGTTCAGAAGAAATTGTGCCTTTGCACGTCGGACGTACAACACCGAACGCCTGGGGTGTATACGACATGCACGGAAATGTAGAGGAGTGGTGCCGAGATTGGTATGGAACCTACGAACCGGATCCACAGACGGATCCAGTGGGTAGGGAAGCAGGTTTGTATCGCGTTACACGGGGTGGCAGCCACTCGACGTTACTCTGTTATCTCCGCGCAGCGAATCGGATGGGGGCAGTACCCGAAGATAAGCACTGGTACATCGGATTCCGTGTTGTTTGTGGTGAAATACCACAGAGCACTCCAACGCCAGCACCGAAGGTGGCGTTATGGGGACGGGACGTTAAACAGGAAAGGACGAGTGCCCCCGCGCCAGAATCGCCCTATTTTGCGGAACCATTGACGTTTGTTAAAATTCCGGAAGGTTCAAACGGACCGCTTTTTTCGGCGCACAATCACGTCCCGGCAATTACAGAATGTCCGAACGGTGATATGTTCGCGGCGTGGTATTCCTGTGTGACAGAACGGGGACGCGAATTAACGGTCGCGGCGAGCCGACTGCGTTTTGGCGAAACCGAATGGGACCCTGCTGAACCCTTCTGGGGTCCACCTGATCGAAACAATCACGCCACCTCCCTGTGGAGGAATGAAAACGGACGGATTTACCACTTCAACGGACTTTCCGCTGCCGCAACGTGGGGTCCCTTAGCGTTAGTGCTACGCCACTCTGACGATAACGGTGCAACGTGGTCGAAACCGCGCTTCATATCACCGGAGCATCGTCTCCGACACATGCCGATCGCCTCGGTCTTCCGAAGGCAGGACGGCTCTATCCTCCTCGCCTGCGATGCAGTGAGCGGGGGTGACGGTGGCACGGCAATTTGGCTCAGTGATGACGACGGCGAATCTTGGTACGATCCGGGAGCAGGACAACCCATTCCTGAATTTGCTGATGGCAAACAGGGGGGATGGATCGCTGGCATCCACGCCGCTGTGGTAGAACTCACAGACGGAAGGTTGATGGCTTACGGCAGAGGTGATACAATCAACGGACGAATGCCGAAAAGTCTCTCCGAGGACAGCGGTAAGACGTGGCATTACAGCGCGAGTCCATTTCCAGTGGTTTCTGGTGGACAGCGATGTGTTTTGCTACGACTTCAAGAGGGACCGATTTTTCTTGCTTCCTTCACAGGGGAACGGAAGACCCCGACACCTATGCCGATTGTTGATGCTGCTGGCAATGAACGGCTCGTTACGGGACTCTTTGGGGCGTTGTCTTATGACGACGGTAAAACGTGGGAACATAAACGGTTGATTTCAGATGATGGAGAAGACCGAGAACTTGAAACGATGGATGGACGCCCTTTTACGATGGGGTTAAACGATGCAGAACTCGGCGGTTACCTCGCGGTTTGCCAAGGACAGAATGGGATTATCCATCTGATTAGTAGCCGTCAACATTATCGGTTTAATTACGCGTGGTTGAAAGAGGCACCGCTTCACCGAACCGCAAGGTAAAATTAAAACATGAAACTTCCATTTTTACATCAAGAAGTAGAAGTCAGTACCGATTTACGAGAAAGTAACGACATCCTTGACAACTCGAATGCTTTGCAGGAGCGGATGGCAGCAGATGGGTATCTCTTGATTCGGGGGCTGCACGACAAAAATGCGATCCTTACAGCGCGTCGCCAGATCCTAGAGGAACTCGCCGACAAAGAGATGCTTGCACCGGATACACCCTTGATGGACGGGATCTTCAACCCCGATTATCCTGAACCGACATCAACCGGATCAATGGGCAATAAGGAACTCACGCAGATGCCAGCCTTCAAAGCCGTCGTTGAGGGTGAACCGATTATGAACTTTTTCAAGCGATTCCTCGGTGGCGATGCTCGGACGTTTGACTTTAAATGGTTGCGCACGGCGGGACCCGGATCAGGTTCACCGATTCATTACGATATCGTCTTTATGGGCAGAGGCACACAAGATCTTTATTCCTGTTGGACGCCCTTCGGCGATGTGTCACTGGACATGGGTCCGATTGTGTTCTGTCTCGGCTCCAACCAATTTGAAGAAGTGCGAGCAACTTATGGGCAGTCAGATGTGGATCGGGATATGATTGAAGGACATTTCAGCGATAAACCGCTTGAGATCGTCGAGAAATTTGGGGGACACTGGGCAACGACACCGTTTTCAGCGGGCGATGTTATTATTTTTAGCATGTTTCTGATGCATGCTTCGCTCGTTAACACCTCTAACAAAATTCGGATTACAGCAGATACTCGTTACCAACTCGCCGCTGAACCCATCGATGAACGCTGGATTGGCGAAAAACCGAAGGGGCATTATGCGTGGAAGCAACAGGGTGCGAAGATCGAATCCTTGGAAGAATCACGGCAGAGATGGGGTGTTTAGAGAATCTGTTGGGTTTCACTCGTATTTCGGAGATTTCAGGAGTTCAGTAAAGCTAAAAAGTCTTTCTCTATGTGATTTCTAAAGGGATTTCCGTTCAACCCAACCTACGCAAGAAGAATTGCACTCACGTTATAATTTAGAAAAGCGGAGATAGGCAGATATGCACAATGATCCGGGGGTACCTGAGACTGATACGACACCCAAGAAGAGAACTTCCAAATTTCTACCCCTCCTTTTCATTCTGTTTTGCGCAGTTGTCATCGGCGTCGGTATCAGACATCACAAAAGCAGCAGAGCTCCTATCGCAGCGTGGGATGTCTACTTCAGTGAAGTCGATGCTGGGGACAGTCACCCTTCGCTTGAAAAACGTCTTGTCTCAAGGCTCACCACTGCCGCATCACGCGTCGATGCGGCGCTCTATCACTTGAGTTCCACACCGATAGCCGATGCTTTCATTAAAGCACACCGTCGCGGGGTACAGGTGCGAGTCGTTACGGAAACCGACAACATTGATGAGAACGCAATTGCACAATTGCAGGAAGTCGGTATCCCCGTCGCCGACGATGGAGACCCTGACAGTTATATGCACCACAAATTCATTGTGATTGATGAGCAGTACGTCTGGACCGGTTCTTATAACACCACCTATAACGGTGCACATAGAAACAAGAATAACGTAATATTCATCGATTCTGTCCCGCTGGCATACAATTTCACACAGGAGTTTCGAGAACTGTTTCGGCAAATGCGGACTGAGAAATCTTCTGGTGCGTCTGTTGTGCATCCGAAGGTGACACTCAGCGACGGGACAGAGATATTCACCTATTTTTCACCAGATAACGATATTCTCTCATCGCTTCTGAAGGAGATCGGATCCGCTAAGAAGTCAATCCATTTTATGGCGTTTTCGTTCACGCAAGACGCGCTCGGTAGTGCGATGCAGGATCGTTTTGAATCAGGTATTGACGTGCGGGGTGTGTTTGAAGAACGGCAGATCAGTCGATACTCCGAATATGAACCAATGAAAGAGGCGGGTATGTCAGTTATTCAGGATAGAAATCGGGGGACTATGCATCACAAGGTAATTGTTATCGATGCGGAGACCGTGATTACGGGTTCGTACAACTTCTCTAAAAACGCCGAAGAGCACAATAGCGAGAACCTATTGATTATCAAAGGAAACCCCGATATTGCACAAGCCTACCTCGCTGAATTCGATCGGGTCACCCGCTAAGGCGTTTCACCTAATATGACTGTAGAATAGTGTTCGGTTCCATTCCTACCGATTTTAAGTTTGACCTTCGTATTCGGTCGCTTACTGACAACGCATTTTAACAACTCGTCGTAAGAGTATACAGGAACTGCGTTAAATTCCAAGATAAGATCGTGAGGTAGAAGCCCGCCTTTGTGCGCCGGACTGTTTTCAATCACACCGGTAACGAGGATCCCTAAATCACCAACATCAACTTCAACACCGAGCCAGCCGCGCGCGACCTTCCCGTGTTCTATAATTTCTTTGGCAACCGTGCGAACCGTCTCTATCGGCATCGCAAAAGCGATTTCCTGATTCCGAGCCGCCAGCGGGGATCGATCCAGCAATTGTGTAATGTCTATAGCGTCCTGATTCTCGAAAAGTGTGCCAAGCGGGGAATGCGTAGCAGTTGGTTCCGTCAGGACTGCGAGTATCATCCCAACGACCTCTCCTGAAGTATTGACGACTGCGCCGCCGCTGTTGCCGGGTGTAACTGCGGCGTTGATTTTAATTAATTCGCCACACAATTGATTCGGCAAAGTGTCCCAACCTCCCACAATACCGAAGGAGACAATGGGGCTTTTGCCATAACTACTCCCTATCGTTACAACCCAAGAGCCGGTATCGATTTTTGAAGAATCACCCCATTTACGAGGCGGCGTGAATTGGATCCGTTCGTCAGATGCCGTTGGAGATTTGACCGCATCCGTTCGGGGTATGGATTTGCGCAGCGTACCTGCAACCCGAAGCACAGCAATATCAGTGAATACATCAGTGCCGATGAGTTTTGCAGAAGACACCCTTTTATCGTTAAAGACAACCTCAATCTTACTCGGGGGTCCCATCTCGAAAGTGGTCGTCACAATGTGTCCAGCGGTGTCAATGACAATACCGGAACCGATGTTTTGGCGCATCACTGCTAACTCTTTAGTGTTCCACGAAAGTGGGACCGGTACGCCTTGTGTTGCGACAACCTTCACAACGGTAGGACGGACATCCGTGACAATCCTCTGAAAATCCTTTTCAAGCCGCTGCAGCACGCTCTCATTGGCGAAACTGGAAATGACGACAGAGAAGAGTAGACTCAGCGATCCGATTATCAATTGTTGGCGTTTTAATTTTTGTGCGTACATGCTTTACTTCCGTGAAGAGGCGTGTGCTAAAGTTGTGATGAGGCTTGTACCCGCCCACCAACTGTCTAACTTTAGATGCCCTTTAGAACACCTATAAACTTTTTACAATCCACCGCGGGTGGAGGCGTTGGTATAACTGACCTGTTTTAAGACGTAATGTTGCTGCATTGGACGCCCCGACCTTGGGATAACACCGCCCGGTAGAGGCTGACCGCTGTTTCCCACGACCCGTCGTGTCCGTACTGGAGAGGTCGCAACCCGGATTTCTTGAGACTCAGACGTTATCGCAGTTGCATCGGAGTCCCGATCGAACAGGAATCCGTCCTGATAGAGGTAGGTGCCGGTTACGGCAAGAATTAACGCCAGAATACCGCTGAATGCCCATACGGGACGGCGAAATACATCCAGCACCTGTTTCCAATCTGCTGTTGCGATTCCCTTAACTCCGCTCCTCTCGCGTTGCTCTTCGGTGATCCGTTGTAGCAACGTCGGCATGAAGTAGGGTGAGGGCTCAATCTGTGGCAATTGCTGGACGACCTTAACAGATTCCTGGAATCTGGCATATTCCTGCTGACACACCTCACACGCTGCGAGGTGTTCTTCAAAACCCTGCAACGTCTCATAATCAAGTGTGTCTTCAAAATGGGCAGAGAAATGTTCCTCAGCCTGTAGGCAGTTCATAATAAACGACTCCTATGAACATTAGATAAAAGGTTTTAACTTATCCTTAAGCATGAGTCGGGCACGGTTGATGCGAGATTTCGTTGTCCCGCTCCGGAGTTCCAATACCTCACTGATTTCGTCGTAACTCAGTCCCTGTAGGTCGCGTAAGACGAGAGGAAGTCTGTACTGTTCTGGTAATTCTGCGATCGCTTTTTGGATAGCGTTGCGTAATTCCTTGCGCTCAAGTTCCATTTCCGGCTGGAAAGCAGAGCTCGCGGGTGCATTTGCAATCAAATCAATTTCTTCTGTGTCCCCACTGTTATCACTCCCACTGTTCACAACGTTATCGACCCTGTATTTGTCACGCCGTTCTCGATTTCGGATTTCATTTTTGCAAAGGTTTTTGGCGATGTGATACATCCATGTTTTAAAATGCGCCCGTCCGGGTTTATAACGGTGCGCCGCTTTAAACATACGAATAAACGTCTCCTGCGCCACATCCTCGGCGTTATCCCTATCATTGATGAACCGCGCAATGAAATTGATGAGTGGCTGCTGATGTCGGCGTACGAGAAGCGTAAAAGCACTGTCGTCGCCTTTCTGATAGCGTTCCATTAATTCGTCATCTAAGTCAAGCATCAGGTTCCTCCGGAGGTGCTTATCCATAATATACACCAAACTTCGGATTTGGTTGCAAATTTTTTATTTATAACTATGAGACCTCAATATGCTTGAGCTATCCACATCCTCTTTCTCGGCACCGCTCAACCCAACCTACGAGAAAACTGTAAGGACAGTCGGAGCGGGGAGACCATAGTTATACCATTTCTAAGAGATTATATTTCATTAGCAGCATTTATGAAGTGCGAGAATGTAGTAAGTTTTGCAATTGCGGTCTGAGAATAGTTGAGAAGTATCTCCGTGACTGTGGCTTGCATATCTTCCAATGTCTTATAGGTTTGAAGGAACACCTTCGCTTTCAGGTCCTGCCAGAACCGCTCAATCGGGTTGAGTTCCGGACTATAAGGAGGTAAGAAAAGCAAGACGATATTTTCAGGGATCTCCAAGGATTTTGCGTGGTGAAAGCGCCCGTTATCAAGGGTGAGGATGTTCAGACTCTCTGGGAATGCTTGTGAAAACTGGTCCATAAAGAGTTGGAAACAGTCAGCCGTAAGATGTGAAAGTTCCAAGAAAAATCCCTCGCCTGTTCGGGGTTCAACCGCCCCATAGAGATAAACCGCCTCATAGCGTGGATTTATCTCTGTGACGGGTTTGATGCCGGGTAAAGTGATGCGTTTGCTGACTTGAGGGAAAAGTCCGTATCGCGTTTCATCTTGACTGAAAAGACGGACTTTTTGAAGGTCGCTGCTTTTCTCAGCAATCGCTTCAGCGACATGCTGAGAAAAGTCAGCACCGAACTCTTGAGTGGCTACACTGTTTTTTTTTATGACTCGGACGAGGGACTTTGAGTTTCGCACCCCATTTCCCTCGAACCATCGCATAGACAGTCGTGTATTTCATCTCGACACCAAAGGTCTGAGCAATATACGCTTGGATCTGAACATAACTCCCGAAACCTTCGGGGCTCTCAAGGGCACTGCGTAACTTTGCTTGTTGTGCTTCCGTCAAAGCCGAGACGCGTCCGGGAGCCAACCCCCGGGCGAGCATTCGCGCAAGACCGCCTGTTTCATACGCTTCAAGCCACGTGCCAACGCTGATCCGACTGACACCGAGCAAATCAGCAACCTGCTTTCGAGTTTTCGCACCACCACTTTTCAAAAGATGCAGAGTGGTGAGACGTTGGAGTTCGTGCTTTTTCTGCGATTGACGTAAAAGCACTTTCAGGTCTTCAACACTTTCAGTAATCTCTGGTACTTTTCTATTCATAGAGGCATCTCACTCCTTTGGGAAGAATGCAGCAGAGAATAACATAAATATGAAAAATATTCAATTGAAAATGGTATTAGTTTAAAAATTGACCTCAATGCGGGTTTTCGTGTATGATTACTTTGATAAAGCACTGCACAAGCCCCAAAAAAATTTAGCCAGTCTACATAACAGATGTCAAATGCAGACGAAACGATTGTTTTCAGATGGAGGTTTACATGTTTGACCAAGTGTTACGAGAAGTCGAGGCACAGTGTAAAGAAGAAAGGATTCCGATGTTGGGGGAAGAAAAAGCGAAATTTCTCGCTGCCTGCGTTGAAGAGGCAAAACCTGCGCTCATTGTCGAATGTGGAACCGCTATCGGTTATTCTGGACTCTGGATGCTACGCGTGTTGAAATCCGCCGGCAGGGGACGCCTGATAACGATCGAAATAGATGCTGACCGTGCGGCGCAAGCGCGAACGAATTTTGAGAGTGCCGGCATGGCTGATCTTGTTGATTCACGTATCGGCGATGCACAAGAGGTTCTCAAAAGCATCCAAGACCCCGTCGACTTTCTGCTCCTCGATAACAATTTCAACAACTACTTCCCCTGTTTTCAGGCAATTGAACCGCAGTTGACGAATCCAGCAACCGTCGTGGCAGATAACGTCGGTATCGGCGCAGAATCAATGGCGGATTATTTGGAGCACGTTCGAGAACGTTATGAATCCGAAACGCACTGGTTTGATATAGACCTACCGTGGGTGAAACAGGACGCCATCGAAGTTAGCATTTATCGACATCTTTTAAATTACTAAATCTGAACTGCTGCGGACGTTGTCCTTGCAGATACGTAATTGTTAAAAAACCTCTTGTAACCTAAAGCAGGTTCTTTATTAATTTTAAATCGGTGTGCCAAAAGAAACACCGACCAGGAGCAATCGTAAAAAAATGGATTATGATTTTACCTCTATTGCACGGCTCCCTGCGCCAACTGATAACGTCGGTATTGCGACGCAAACGCTGGAAAGTGGCACGCGCATTCGTTATAATGGGCAAGAGTTTCAACTATCGCATACCCTTTTAGAAGGGCATCGGTTTGCTGTCCAACCGATATCGGAAACCGATCCACTCCTATCATGGGGGCTACCTTTCGGTTTTGCGACACGTCCTATTTCCCCTGGCGATTACGTGTGTAATCAGAAGATGATTGATTCGTTATCAATTAGAAACCTACCCTTTGGGTTGCCAGAGGCCCCTAACTTCAGCGACAAAATGGCACCGTATGCGTTGGATGAAGCAGAGTTCCGTTCAGGAGAACAGGTGCCGCGTCATGCAAACGAACGCCCCTTCCTCGGTTACCAGCGTCCCGGTAATCGTGGCGTTGGCACGCGAAACTATATCGTCGTTATGGGGACGACCGCACGTACCTCCGGCTTCGCGAGAAGACTCGCCGATATGTGTGCCGAGGGCATTGAAGCCTATCCAAACATAGATGGTATTGTTGCCGTAACGCACACAGAAGGTGGCGAAAGCAAAACGCCTAATAACGTTGATATGTTGCTCCGAACGCTCGCGGGTTTCACTGTCCATCCGAATATCGGTGCGATGCTGCTTGTTGATTACGGCACTGAGTCGGTTACAAACGAAATGCTCAAGGCGTATATGGCGCGCGAGGGATATGTATTGGACGACGTTGTTCACCATTTCCATCGGCTACACGGCAGTTTCGACACGGATTTAGCCGGTGGTGCAGAGATTATTAACGAATGGTTAGACAGCGTAAACAGCGTTCCGCGTACCGAACAATCTCTGGAACACCTCAAAATCGCCTTGCAGTGTGGCGGATCGGATGCGTTCTCTGGTGTATCGGGCAATCCGCTTGCCGCTTACGTTGCGAAAGAGGTGATCCGTTATGGGGGTTGTGCCAACCTCGCAGAAACCGATGAACTCATCGGTTCCGAGGCTTACGTGCTACAGAACGCCCGCGATCTACCGACAGCGCGCAAGTTCCTCAACACGATTGAACGCTTCAAGGAACGCGCCGCGTGGCATGGACACTCCACAGAAGCGAATCCATCCGGTGGCAATAATTTTCGTGGACTCTATAACATCGCTATCAAATCAATTGGTGCGGCGATGAAACGGCACCCTGAGGTCTGCCTCGATTACGTCATCGACTACAGTCAGTTAATGGAGAAACCGGGTTACTATTTTATGGACAGTCCCGGCAACGATCTGGAGAGCATCGCTGGACAGGTCGCATCGGGGTCCAACATGATTTTCTTTGTCACTGGGAACGGTTCAATCACCAACTTCCCGTTCGTGCCGACGATTAAGATCGTTACCACAACAGGACGATATGAAATGCTTGAAAAGGACATGGACGTGAATGCAGGTGCCTACCTTGACGGCACACCGATGGAAGAACTCGGTGAGTCCATGCTCGACTTGACGGTGGACGTCGCATCGGGTGAACGTTCCGTCGGCGAGAAAGCCGGGCACTCCCAAGTCTCGCTGTGGCGCGATTGGAAGCAGACGGGTCCTGTGGATTTAAATCCGTTGTTGACCGACTCCGAACTGAAGCCTGGGAATCCGATTCCGATTGAAACCTCCGCTGTAGAAGCGAGTTCTCAGGATTTACAATTCCGTGCGCTCCAAACAGAAGACGGATGCCGCACGGATCAAGTGGGACTGATTTTGCCGACCAGTCTCTGTTCTGGCCAGATTGCCCAGATGATAGCGCACCGTTGCAACGAGCGGAAAATAGGCAAGGAACAAGGTATATCACGTTTCGTTGCGCTCCCACATACGGAAGGCTGCGGTGTCTCCAGTGGACGTTCCGAGGAGATTTACACCCGCACAATGATCGGACACCTTACGCATCCGACGGTTGCCATCGGTTTACTTCTTGAACACGGTTGTGAAAAGACGCACAACGACCACGTCCGACACGAGATTCAGCAGTTGGGCATATCGCCGGAACGCTACGGCTGGGCGAGTGTGCAATTGGATGGGGGCATTGATGCCGTTATTGAGAGGGTGCAAGACTGGTTTTCGGAGGAACTCGCGGATCAACCGCCGGTTCCTGTTGTCGATGCCGGATTAGAAGACCTCTGCATAGCCGTGACATCAACTGGAACGGCGACTGAAGAAGTCTCGGAGTCCCTGACGCAATTGACCCATAGAGTTGTCGCGGCAGGCGGAACGGTTATCGTGCCAGCGAATGCGGGATGGCTGTGTGACGGCACGTTCGGGGTTCCAAACCCCTCCCACAGTGTGCCTACTACTTTGGCGTATGGGCAGCGGGTTGAGAAAGCGGGTTTTCACATCATGGAGACGCCTACCGATCAACAGACGGAGACGTTGACAGGATTGGGTGCGACGGGTGTAGATTTGGCACTCGCGCATATCGTCGGGGCACCTTTGCAATCGCATGTGATGGTGCCGCTGCTTCAGGTTTCTACAGATGCAATAACGCAAGCCAACTACGGCGCGGATTTGGATTTGGCGACTGCTGATGTTGATAAGTTATTAGCGTTAATCGTAAAGGTGGCTTCGCGGCAGTATACCCCGAAGTTGCACGGCAAAGGGAACACGGATTTTCAGTTGACGCGCGGGTTATTGGGAATTTCAATGTAACGCGCATTTTGATTAGAACGAGATTCGCAGTAATTCCACAGGGAAATCCGCCATGACAGTCGGCTTACGGAATGCCATCAAACTGAGGGTCAACCATTTATCCATTGAAGGCAATGAGACGGTGAACTTTTCTGATTCCGGTATGAGATCGTTTCTCGTAAAAGGGGTTTTCTCACCCCACCCGCGTGTCGCACGGTGTGCAAACCACATGCCCGCGGCGGATCCAAGAATACCTGCTACCACATAAGGTTTATGGCTCTCCGCTTCCGCCAGCAGAGGGATTCCACAGCCGAATAGCGCGCCTGCGTACGCCCCAATTTGTATTAAAGCCGCTCTACCAGCTGTGTATTCACCTTCAGTCGTCAATTTATAGCCAAGATATGCTCCTACCGGTAAGCCGAGCATGGCGGCGAATACGTAAGGACGCGGTGTTTCTATATCCATTAGGGAAGTTATTCCGAGAGTATAAGCACTACCGACCCCTCCGCCAAAGGAGATGAGATGTGATCGTCCCTCACTGATCGGTTTGTTGTAAATCAACTTCGTTGTGTTCCACACGCCGATAGGGATGCCAGCCATTGCGGATGCCACATAGATTTTGGCTTGCGTCTCACTCTCAAGATCTTCAATATTCGCCAGATATGGAATCGCAAGCCCGTACAATCCACCCACAAATCCCCCATTGGTCATTAAATAGGATTCACCCTTTTCAAACCATCTGTGAGCCGTCAGTCTATGGGCAATCAGACCTCCTATGGGTGTAGCGAGCATCGCAGAAGCAAAGTAAGCCTTTTCATTCTCCGATTCAAACAACACTGGCACCCCGAAACCATAGAAGGTTCCAGCGAAACTGCCCGATAGGATGAGATTGGAGCGTCCGACACCGAGCCGATGATTTCTTGTCGCTGCAAGTGCGCCTACAAAAGATCCACCGCCAATCAACAGTTCCAATCCAGCGATTTGACTCCCTGATTCAAGATCAAGGAGGATCGCTGTCCCCGGTCCGTAGAGAGAAAGCCCATAGAGTGTTGAGGCGGCGACCAGTAGTGTCCTGCCTTCCTGCTGTTCCTTTAAGGGAATGTTTTGTTCAATTGGAGTTTGCGGATACGCTTCATATACGACGTGCATAAAAATAAAAGCCACACAGCAAAAGAGAGAAACGGTTTTGTGAAACATAAAACGAATTTTCATATTTTCCTTTTTATAGATTTTCGACTGCAAGGGAGGTGCGATGTTGGATGGAAACGTATTATCTTCTACCCTTTTAATCTTCTACTATTTCCGTATTAACATCTGCCGCGTAGCAATGAAGTCGCCGGTTGTGAGTGTGTAGAAGTAGACACCACTGGCGACAGGTTCACCGAAGGCGTTTCTACCATCCCAATACGCCGCACGGGAACGGCTTTGATATATCCCCGCAGGTTGATACCCGAGTGACAACTTCCGAACTACTCGCCCATCTACAGCGTAGATGGTGATGGAAACCTCCGAGGATTTTTCCAGTTGATACGGAATCCACGTCTCAGGGTTAAAGGGATTCGGGAAGTTCACCAAAAGCGCGTTCCCTTTATCCGCTGTGACAGTTATCTCTGCAGTGAGTATCGCCCCATTATATCCTACGATCGCATCAGAATCTACCGTAAAGGTTAACCTGGAATCCGTGTCAAAGTCGGTGCCATCAAACGCAAGTTCGACTGTGAGTTGTGTGTCGTTCTTTCTGTCCGGTTCGTGCCAAGGTATTGTGACACCCGCAATACCGGAGACCGTCACGGCATCTCTGATTTTCCAGATAGAGCGTTCATACTTAGCCCCCTTGAGGGTGAGTGTGATGACGCTTTCATCTAAGGTCGCCTCTGTCAACGGTGCCAGGCTTGTTGCGACGATAGATTCCTTACCGCCCGTAACAGGCACTTGGGCAATCAAGGCAGGACCGTCATACCTCAATAGCGCATCCGCACCCACTGTAAAAGTAAGCGTAGCATCGGCATCAAAGTCACCGTTGAATTCAAGTTCAACGGTAATCTTCGTATCGCTGACACGGTCCACGCCAAATGTGCCAACAGTAATACCAGCAACACCGGATACTGACACAGCACCTCTGATTCTGAAGTTGGACCGTTCATAAATGCCGCCGTTCAACGTCAGTGTAACCACGCTTTCATGCAGGGTCGCCTCTGTTAAAGGTGCCGCCGTTGTGGCGACCACTGACTCCCTATCGCCAGTGACAGGGACTTGTGCGATCAAGGCGGGACCGTCGTATCCGGCTATGGCATCCGCCCCGACGGTGAAGGTGAGTGTGGCATCCGTGTCAAAATTACCCTTGAAGGTCAATTCAACTGTCAACGCCGTATCGCTGACACGGTCCACATCAAACCAATGAAAAGTAACCCCGTCAATGCCAGATACTTTCACAGCACCTCTGAAATCAAAGACGGATCGCTCGTAAGCGGCACCGTTGAGAGTGAGTGTGATGATGCTCTCATTCAGCGTGGTTTCTGTTAAGGGGATAGGTGTTGACGCAACAATCGATTCCTTACCCCCGGTAACGAGTATTTGTGCAATTAGGGCGAACCCATCGTATCCGGCTACAGCGTCCGCCTCTATGGCAAAGGTCAATGTCGCACCGGTATCAAAATTGCCATCAAACGCAAGTTCAACTGCAAGTTCTGTATCGCTGATACGCTTCACACTGGACGCTTTAATAGTTACGCCGACAATACCTGACACAGCCACAGCACTTTCGAGGTCAGCGTCAGATTGCACATAAGTCCCGTTGTTGAGCGTCAATAGGATGAAGCCCCCATCAAGGGTTGCTTCCGTAATGGGATGTGGGGTTCGCAGTGTGAGTGTCGGTCTCTCTTCGACCACGGCGGTGACAGGTATTCCTGTGGTGAGTGGAGGACCGTTATAGGCAGCGATTGCTCCCGGTCCAACCCGGAAGGTGAGCGTGGTATCGGTGTCAAAGTCCGTATCGTTGAACCTCAGTTTAACAGTTACCTTCGTGTCGCTGATGCGGTCTACATCCGACTGACGAAGCGTAACACCGGCGATCCCTGAGACTTGCAAAGCACGACTGATATTAGAAATAGATTTCACATACACGCCGCTGGCCAGCGTAAGTGTAACAACACCCTCACTCAGGGTTGCCTCTGTCAAGGCTCGTGGTGCGAAGGCAGTGATTATCGGGTGCTTCTCTGCGACGGCGATGACAGGTAATTGCACCACGAGATCGGCACCCTTGTATTCCCGCACGGCATCCGGTCCAACCTTGAAAATGAGGGCGGTATTGGTGTCAAAGTCCGTCCCATCAAATATCAACTTAACCTTCACCTGCGTATCGCTGACGCGCGCCACATCAAATCTGTTGATTGTGACACCGGTAATCCCAGACACCGTTAGGTTATTTCCGACAGTATGGGAAGATTCGTAGATCCCACCGCTTAATGTTAGCGTGACGATACCCCCATTTAGTGTCGACTCTGTTAGCGGAGCAGCTGAGGAAGCATTCGCCGACTCCGTAACCGCATTGACAACCACCGTCCCAGTGAGGGCAGGCCCGTCGTAATTCGCGATGGCATCCGCCTCGACGCTAAAGGTGAGGGTCGCGTTCGTGTCAAAGTCCGTCCCGTCAAATGTTATCTGGACCGCCAATTGCGTATCGCTCTTACGCTCTATATTGAAAGGTTTAACGGTTACGCCAGCAACACCCGTTACCGTTACAGCATCATTGAGCCAACTTTCATAAACTCGATTGTTCAGCTTTAGTGTCACTCTGCTTCCATTCAGCGTCGTTTCCTTATAAAGGTTGTGAAATTAACGCTATAGTTGGACGTTTCTGATCGTCCATGTCAATGACCTGAATAGTGACAGTAATAGAGGCGGTGAGACTACCATCGGAGACAGTGACCTTTACGGTATAGATGCGCTTGGTTTCGTAGTCAAGGGCGGCAAGGGTTCTCAATTGTCCCGTTGTGCGGTCAAGATCAAACGACACCGCATCAGGACCGGTGAGGGTGTAGGTTAGAGAATCGTCGTCGGCATCGGTCGCCGCTATCGGCTCGCGGATGTTCACGCCTCTCGGTGTATTTTCCGCCACTGTGCGGGTGGTGTAACTACCATCTATGAAGTTCGGTGCGCTGTTTGTAGGTACTTCAACGACTATGTTAACAACCGTAATAACAACCGTGATTTTATCTATCAAACTGCCATCGGAGGCAGTGACTGTTACTATATAGGAGGCTTTGGTTTCGTGATGGAGCACTGCCTTGGTTTTCAACTGCCCAGATGTGCTATCAATGTCAAACGATGCCGCGTCAATACCACTCAACTGATAGGTGAGCGGCTCATTATTGGCATCGGTAGCAACAATCGGACCTCCGATGCTTACGCCTGCTGCTGTTTTCTCTGCCACCGTGCGTGTGGTAACGGCGCCTCCGGTGAATACCGGTGCTTTGTTGATCAACCATCCCATATCTTCGAGCATCCCCAATGCAACAGGACCAGGATCGTGAATGGCTTCTTGTTTGTCAAAATGTGGGGTCATCAGTGAATTAACGTCGCCAGCGGGAAATATCGTCTCATCCAAGTGAGCGTACCCTGACCCTCTATCCCAAGTGCTGGGCGCGTAAAGTTGGGGCTGTCCGCCACTGTTTGCGGCAACTCCGTTCGCGCCGCTCCAAAAGAGGTCGTTACTGGTAAACTGCTCCAGCAGATGCGTGGATGGATCCCGAAACTCCGTGATAGCTGTCCCGGATCCATTGACGACAAAGACATCATAAATATGCGGCAATTCAGGAATGCCGCCCCTCAGCTTCCCCCGAACAGTAGAGAAAGAAGAAAAGGCTCCGATCGGTGAATCTTCTGCCCTGGCAGTACTAAAAAAACCCAAGCCGTGGGCAATCTCATGTATCACGGCACTCACGAAGTCCATTTTACCGAAAGGTGTGTTGCCATCTGTGCCAAAATACCAATTGACATCTTCATGGCTGTTGAATCGGGTGATGATGTCGGGTTCACCCGCTTCCAGATCTCTGCCAGCCCTCTTATCAGCGAGTGCATCAACAAACCACACATTCAAGGCTCTGAGTGATTTCCAGCCTGCTGGATAGGCACCCCCCAAAATAATTCTTCCGTCGTCATACCCACTGAAGTCCGTAAAAGTTGCGTCAATCCGGATGGGTACAGGCGACCGGATGAGCGAATTCCAAATATCAACGGCATATTGGAATGCCTGCCGTGCTTCGTCCGTAAAACCCGTATACGTTACCGTAAACTGCGGCTGTCCGATCCTAAAGTAATGCTCGCGTCCGGGCAATTTCTGCATCGGTGGCGGCGGCAGACTTGTGCCAGCATTTTCTTTGGTTCCATACAAAATAATCATCGGGACCACTTCATCCCGCTCCATGGGGCTTCCCGCTGACTGATTTTTAGATGTTACAGAGGGTTGTCCGTGGTCTTCAATTCGGCTCATGACCCGAGATATCGGTCCAAGTAGAAGGCATATAGAAAAGGAGAGTGTGAATAGGATTTTGGCAAATTTCATGGTAACCTTTCGGGGAGACGGAGTTTTTTAGAACAACTCCGTTTCTCTTCCGGCGTTACTTATAGTTTGTCTCATATGACCCCATGAGTTATACTGATAGTTATGCTAACTATGAGTTATGCTAACAGGTAGATGTATTTGCATCACCCAGACGGATTTCATGGAGGTCCTTATGACACGCAAAAAGGATGCGGTCTATGGCATCAAACGTCTCGAATCTAAGAATGCCAGATCGGCGATTATTCAGAAGATTTCAGCAGACTTCAATTTGATGCCGATCATGGCTGAAGCCTACTATAAACAGATTGCCGGCTATTTTCAGGAACACGCCGACATTCAACTCTCCTCAGGACAGATCTGCTACGAGGCCGTCGCTGCTGAGGAACCCGCCGGGAAACATATCGCGCTTGCGAAGAAAGTTTCCTGTCGTCTGACGCTCAATGATGTCCAAGAGGACTTCGAAGTCTTAGCGGATTATGGTCTACCCGGTCTCAGACGCCATCGGATCCTGCGATTGACCAAAGAGGCTTATGACCAAGACGCCTTGCTGAGTTATGAAGATTTAGCCATCTTATTAACCACGAGTCCTGCGAGCGTCAAACGCGACATCCGAGCGTTGAAGCAGGACGGGTATTTCGTCATGACGCGTGGCGCCAAGCACGACATGGGACCCGGTCTGTCTCATAAGACGCAGATTCTCGATTTGTATTTCAAGGACTACACCTTCACCGAGATTGAGCAAAAGACCAACCACTCCGAACGCGCCGTCTGGCGGTACTTGAGAGATTTCACACAAGTTGCTACGTTGCATCATCAAGACTTTCCCAAGGGACAGATACGCCTGATCACTCGCTTCTCGGAACGTCTGATCCGTGAGTATCTCTCGCTGTTCGAGGAATACGAAGACACCGATCGCATGACCCAATTGCTTCACCCACAACCCATGGATGAAAAAAAGGGGGATCTCCGATGAGTAAACCTTTGACGCGCACGCAAGTCAACGAGAAGAAAGTCAGACGCATCAACGATAAATCGCTACGACAGTTGCTGATCCACCGCTTTCTCAATGACTACGGGTATGACAAAGGCGAAGTCACAGCGACTGCCATTGTTGATGACATCCTCAAGACCGTGGAGCAGTATTTCGTCATTACCCTGCCTCTGGAGAAACTCGCCAAAGGCGACGAACTTCCCGAAGAGCGATACCTCCGCTATGGACAGCTCGTCTGGATGGCAGTCCCGATTGATGAATACCCTGAAAAAGGTAAAGCCATCATCAAAACCCGTATGAAACCCATCATTTTGACCTATGTCGCCGCAGAAGATGTCGAATCGTTTCGCGACGGGTTTACTTCCAGACAACTCCGGATGAAACGCATGGTTCGCTGGTGTCATCAAGCTTATGACCAGGGCGCCTTATTGACTCAGCTCGACTTGGCAGTTTTGCTCAACGTCTGTGATAAGGTCGTCTGTGATTATGTCAATGAGTGGCAGAGAACCACGGGCGAAATCTTACCCACTCGTGGCAATATTCACGATTTATCGGGGGCGATTACCCACAAGAAAGAGATCATCACCCTCTATCTTCAAGGGTTCCTCACCCCCAGTATTGCTGCCAAGATGAAGCACTCCAAGGAGGCTGTTGATCGATACATTCGGGATTATGAGTCGGTGAAAGTCGTTCGCAAAGCGACTGCGGATATTGACGAAATCTCACAGATTACGCGACTTTCTAAGCGCGTTATCACTCAATATCTCGACCTCATTCCAGAGGATCAACTCCAAACCATGGATGAAAACTTAGTAAAAAAGGAGCAGATCCGTTGAAAATAGGGTTGACACCCCTTACCCGTATTGTTATACTTCAAGCAAATGTGCTTTCAAGCACATCATTACACTTATTAGGGATAGCTGGGAAGCTAATAACCATCAGCATCCCAGCCCTCCTATGGTCATATGGTAGTGATAGGTAGAACCCTCGCGGGTTTTTCCCCCACTCCAAACCGTGCGTGCGACTTTCACCGCACACGGCTTTCCAGTTAAGTGTGGCGATATACGCTTTAGGTCAGAAACCACTTTTACTTTTTTTCCCTATTCATCAGTCATTGACTTCTATAGGTCGTCTGTTTTCACAGATTTACGATCTATAGATAAAATGTTTTCAGGAATGTTTCAAAGCACTCAACCTGATTATGCTCGCGCTATAAAATAACGCTACCTAATCTCCTCAACCTTGCCAACTTCTATCAAATACAAGTCGGGGTAGGTTCTGTCTAACTTCCCGCATAGAGACTTTATTGACGGATTTAGGGTCGCTCTCTATCCCGATACATACTTATCGTATGCCTGTGCTACATCATCCCAATCTGATAAAGTCTAAGAGACACTTTATCAATTAGCATGACATAGTATAAATCATGCCTGTAGCACCACAACTGTTTCAAGACTGTTGTGTTCCTGTTTACGGGACTTACAAGCGTTCAACTTTCGCTTACCCTTGTCCGTCGTGTCGGACGTTCCGATTTTGGACGTTAGCGTTATTACTAATGCTAATTTTGTCTGTGTCCGCAGGAATGCGCCATTTCCTCTTGCTTTCTACGATAGCGTTTCCCCTATCGCAGTTAGAGTAAGACATACATTGTTGGGTTAATGCAGTGGGTTTGCACCACATTCTCTATGCACTTGTTAAACCGCACATACTATTTCCGTATCAACATCTTGCGTGTTGCGGTGAAATCGCCGGCGGTGAGCGTGTAAAAATAAACGCCGCTCGCCACTGGTTCACCGAAGGCGTTTCTACCATCCCAATACACTGCATCGCTACGGTTCTGATACATCCCCGCAGGCTGATGCCCAAGTGCTAACCGCCGAACCACTCGTCCGTTTACAGCGTAGATCGTCAGTGTGACTTCCGCGGATTTGGATAACTGATACGGTATCCACGTTTCCGGATTGAACGGATTTGGATAGTTGGGCAAAAGGGATGTCTTTTTCGGTGTCAATGCAACAAGGAGTTGTTCCAAGAATTGAATCCCTCTCAGGGATGTCACATCTGTTAAGCGCAGCTGCTGTGCTTGTGATAACCATAATTTGACATCTGCAGCAGGGAGGGTTGATAGGGCCTGCGCATTCAGAGACGGTGCGGCGGCACTTGTGCCTAACGCGCCCGCAACAAGGACGAGATCGGCAATATTAACAACATCATCACCGTTCACATCAGCAACATTCTGTCCTGTTTTGCCAAGATTTGAGGCAACCAACACTAAATCGGCAATGTTAACAGTTCCATCACCGTTCACATCACCTTTGAGTCCAGTAGGTTCAATTATCTCGGCGTTTTCAACCTGAGGAACAAACGTCTCCCCTGCCTTGTTGGTTAGCAGCACGTCAGATAAGGTTAAAGTGGATGCCTTTACTGTGATAACCTCAAATGTGAGCGTAGCGAGGGTGCCATCGCCGTTGCTTTCCGCAGCGAGAGATGCGGCATTAAGCTTTACGAGATTTCCGTCAATAACGGGTTGGACAAAGAACGCCCCTGCAGGCAAGAAATTGCCATTTGCACTTGAGACATAACGGAGGGCAGTTGTATCAAACTGCACAGTCGCCTGATAACCTGCGACTGCTTTACCACCTGCAATATTCAATCTGAACTCTAATTGTTCTCCGATAGTCGGAGAGGCAACTGAAGCAGGAGAAATGCTAACCGTGGTATCGGTAGTTGAGGCTTCTGTGCCTGTTGATACTTCGGCTTCCCTGACGACTTCAATATCTATGTCCACATCAGGATTCTCATCTAAGAGCGCACTAAGCGGGGATGTGTCCGTGATTGGGTTATTCCCGAGCGATAGCTTTTTAAGATATATCAAGTTTGCAAGGGGAGCGACATCTCGAATTCGATTATTATTCAGATACAACTCAATAAGCGATTCGGAAAGTTGGGCAAGCGGGGTAACATCCCTGATTTGATTACTTTGGAGATCTAACTCCGCCAATTGTAATTGGGCAAGTGGACTGAGATCTCGAATTTGATTGTTCTTAAGATCTAACTCTGTTAGTGATTCCATTTGGGCGAGTGGCGTGATGTCCCTAATATCGTTATATTGGAGATATAACGTTGTCAGTTGCTTGAGTTGTGCCAAGGGTGTGATGTCATTTATCTGATTAACCAGAAGAAATAGCACTGTCAGACGGGTGAGTTGCGAAAGGGGTTCAATGTTGGTAATTTCATTGTTGTCAAGATATAACTTTCTTAACTGTGTAAGTTGTGCAAGGGGCGCGAGATCATTAATATGATTCCCATTGAGACGCAACTCTGTCAACTGTGTAAGTTTTGCGAGGGGCATGATGTCATTGATTTGATTATTCGCAAGACTTAGCCACCTCAACTGCGTGAGTTTTGCAAGAGGGGCAATATTAATGACCTCATTACTCCTGTAACCACCGCCAAGATCCAACTCCCTGAGCTGCGTCAGTTCTGTGAGAGGCTCAATATCAAGAACTCGATTCCCCCAGAGATCTATATCGGTGAGTTGCGTCAGTTCTGTGAGAGGCGTAAGGTCCGTTACATCCTGACCTCTCAGATATAAGGTTATGAGTTGTGTTGCATGTTCCAAACCGGTGAGGTCAGTGATTACTGGTAAACCCAGGTCATTTGTTGTTGATGACTTGCCAGCTAACAGTGTTTTGAGTTTCAATAACTCCGCTTTAGGAATTTTGAGGATGTCAATGCCATCTCCGGTGTCAAGTTTCAGCGTTCTACGTACTACTATGGCTAAGCTGCGATCAGAAAATTCCGCAACAGGGGACACATTTTGACCATAACCCAGCCCTTGCCAACCAAACATGAATAAAATGACAGTGAAAATTGAGACAATTGTATTTTGATTTACAGATAACTTTTTCATCATAAACTCCTTTTTTTCCTGATTTCCGATTGCAACAGACAATCTTGTTTTCCGATGGAAGATTCGACTTCCTGTGTGTTGTGAACTGTTGTTATAATAAGCCATTAGTTATAATAAGTCAATTTTGATTTTTTTAAAAAATTTAAATTATAAAAGCCTAAATCCAACTATTAAAATATACGATGTTTTCAGGGAAAAACAAATTTAGGACTTACGCGCCTCCTCTTAAAGATCACCTGATAAGGGAATTTAGATTGATTCCTTACCCAACGAGATCCTTGTCTATAAAATTGATAAGTAAGGGAAAAAAAGCGGTGGTAAGTTTTCGGGGAAATGCCTTGACTTTTTTAGGTGTTTTCCTCAGCCAAGGCACGATATCAGAACGCCTGTTACGGAGCGGCGGCATCTGAATCCGAGAGAGGTTCAGACGATAACAGAGAACCTCCCTCAATATTTTTCTATTGACTGCGGTTTTTTATTTCTACAATGGCAACGAAATCGGGGCACCGATCTGAGAAGAACGATACGTCGCCTCTGCCAATTCGATCCCATCTCTGCCGATACGTCCGTGGGTCGTCGGTTCCGCTTCACCGACGATGCATTGGAGCCAATGGTCGATGCTTGTCCCTTTCGCCGCGACACCCCAATACCGCTGCTGACGCCGTTCCTCTGGCATATTGCGGTAGGTACTATCATCTGGCACAGACGCAGTGAACTCTGCTGCCTCTGCCATGTCATGCGTTTTCCAACGGAGTCCATTCTGAATCAATGTCGCGGAACCTTTGCTCGTGACGAGACCGTTGCCGCTGTTCCGAATCTCAGCCGCCCAACTCTTCATCATCATACCGACACCACCGTTCTTGAAATGCACGGTCAGCACTGCATTGTTCTCTACAGCTTGGTCGGCAGGCGGGTAGGTGCCACCGAGCGGCACATGACTCGTGAATCCGTAGACAGTAGCGGCAGGACCATAGAGCCACAACCAAATATCAAGTTCGTGAATCGCTTGCTCCACCAACATACCCCCCGACTCTGCCTTCACAAAGAGCCACGGATGCCGTTCCGGTGAAAACCAACCGACCTGATTGGAATACGTCATCTGCAGCGTGCCGAGTGTGCCGTCTTCTAACAGCGATTTCAGTTTCATGTACCCCGGACTGAACCGCATCATATAGGCAACCATCAAAAGAACACCTGCGTCTTCAGCGGCGGCAATCATTGCTTCACCCTCCGCGACGTTGCAACACATCGGTTTCTCCATCAAGATATGCTTGCCAGCAGCGGCAGCAGCACGGGTAATTTCGAGGTGGGGACGCGGATGGACACACACATCGACAGCGTCTATATCCGATCTATCAAGGAGTGCGCGGTAATCTGTGTAAGCATCTGCGCCAAACCGATCTGCCTGTTCGCTTACGGATGCCTCGTTGATGTCAGCGATTGCGACGATGTCTGCGCGCCGCGTCGGTTCTTCGTAATAAGGGGCGTGGAGGCTGCGGAAGATGCCACCACATCCGATAATGCCAACTCTGATTTTATCCATTTTTTACTATCCCTTTTATATAGCACAACTGTCTGAATTATATAGCACAACTGTCTGAATCAGGATTTACAAGATAAGAAAACACGCAAATCAACACGCCGATGGATGATCATGGCAGAGTTTCTGAAGGATCGGTAAAGGCTTCTCATCCGTTAGGAGTGCGAGTGCTTCAGCGATGATTGCGTGTTGCAATTCTGGATTGTTCGGTTCTCCAAGCGGATAACCAAATCCATAAGGTACTGATAACACACGTGAGGGTTTCACCCTTTTCGTTATACTTTCATCAAGTGTTATGGAGACGGTCGAGATTCTCCTCTCTTCAACAGAGCGTTGTATCAATCCCACGGATTGATTGCACATCGGTCACACCGGGGTTAAGAATGCAACGTCAACACCATCGGCTTCGAGCATCTGTGCGACTTCAGGTGCGGTTTTATCAATGAGTGGTTTCGGTTTTGTAATCGACCCCATGAAACTGAAGTGTCTATCGTTAAGTGAACCGATTTTGCCCTCGGTTTCCAATTCTCGAAATCGATCCAGTGGAAGTACCAAGTTTATATCACTTTCTGTGCCACTTGCGTCGAAAGCCTTACTTCTGTGTCCAAGCGCAAGGTCTTGTGTCTCAATTGTATTTGGTATTTCCCGATACGAACAATCCCCACCGATAATCCTATCGTCGTAAGGTGTTTGGTCTTGGAGATGTAATCCGGCAGTTGTAATGAGTGCGACACGGCATTGGCTTAATTCCTTGTGAAGGGGTGCGTTCGGAGGCGTGCCACCATAGGACTTGATCGGGTATGCCCTCATGAAGAAGCGGTATAAATTGTCCAGATTGAATATAGATGCCATAGGAGCCTCGGCATTAACCGTTCGCGAAGATGAGGCGTTTCCTGTTCTGACACGGGAGTTGTATCGTCTGCCCAGTTATACCGCTTTCGATCGTCGCGAATCCGATTTCGTTAACGGCGGTATAATCATCCCGTGCACAATGCGGAAGCGGCCCGCCCTCGAGGTAATCCGTAATCTGTTTATATGCAACATCGAACGGACCGGCGTTTTCAGGAAGATCAAGGGTGGCGTTATCAACCAATGCGCCGCCTTTGTGTACAGTCGTGCCGCTATAAAATCCTGCCTGAACACTGCCATCACTACCGAGGACATCAACGGAGAACCCACCTCGTGCGCCATGGTTGCCGACATGGAAACCGACAACATCACTCTCAAATTGGATGGTCGAGCCGACAATCGCCGGTTCAGGTTCGTAAGGTGTCGGCACATCTCCACCCCCAGAAACGTATCCAGTGACAGACACCGGATCATAGCCAGCAAACTGGCAAATCATATCTGTCGTATGGATAGCGAAGGAGAGCACACCGCCACCACAATAACCGATAACGGTTTCCACCTCACCGATAAGTCCATCCTTAATAAGCGACTGGAGACGGATGAGATGTGGTGCCCAGTGCCGCGTGTAGTCCACGACAATCGGAATCCCTTTTGCGTCAGCCCCTGCGGTCATCGTATCAACCTCTTCAAGGGAACATCCAGCGGGTTTTTCGAGGAAGATGGCTTTGATGTCCGCCTTCAGGACGTTTTGCATGACTTTGAAGTGATGCGGTCCTCGCACACAGACAGCAACGATGTCCAAATCTTCACTCTCAAGCATCTGTGTATCTGTTTCGTAGTAGTTTATAGAATTGTCTGGAAAAGCGGGTCCCCACACCTGTTGAAACTCCGTTTGGCGTTCCTGGGACATGTCCGCGACTGCGACCAGTTCGGTCGTCTCACAAAAACGGATGCCACCTGTGTGGCAATAGGGATACGCGTCATCTGGCGTTGAATAACGGGAGGCGATATTGCCCAATCCGATGATACCGACACGATACATTGCGATTGCTCCTTTTTCGAGGGTTGTTAATGAGGATAGCACGAATGCAGGAAATTCACAACTTGAATAGGAGAATCGGCGGGAATCAGTTTTTATTTTTCTGTGCGAGGGTTGTCGGGCGGCATTCGTAAATTACAGGGCTATTCAGTTTTAAGGTTTCTGTTCAATTTATCGGAAAGGTCGGGAATCGGAGTTCCCTCCTACCGCGGATCCGTGGGGACCGACCCTCTCAAATTTCGGAAAACTAAATTATCCTGCGTAAATTATTGTATTGGTTGAATTTGCACGACGATCGTTGTAAAATAGATATACGACTTGTGCAAGTTTGGGCAATTTGTATGTTGTTTTAAAGGAATCATCACGTATCTCATGCGACCTTTAATATCACTCACCCTTATTTTTCTTATCGTTGGCACCTCCGTGTTCGCGGACCCATGGTTGTGCGGGACACCCCTCCTGCATCAAGAACACATCAACCAACTCCCCCTTGAAGAGGTTCCCGCGGCACCCGCTGCCCCTGCTCAAATCGGACAGGTAGAGCGATTTTTTATTCATATTCCTGAAGCAGAGGTCGTCGCCACCTGTATCGCTAAGAGTGAACACCTCTATGTCTATGTTGACAATTCGGTGCGCGATCTGTTTACGGATGCCGAAGCGGTTGCCGTCGCACGGGAATTTGATACGCGTATCTACCCAAACGTCCGAAAATGGATGGGAACTGAATGGAAACCCGGACTCGATAGAGACAATCGCATCACTTTGCTGATGCACGATGTCGGTATGAACGGCTCAGGGCAGGATTATGGGGGATATTTCGCGCCCGCAGATCAGTTGCCCACACTGCCGAATAGCAATCGTCGGGAAATGCTCTATATGGATGTCTTCCAGTTCAGAGAACGGTCTCGACATACTTTTTACAGCAGTCTCGCGCATGAATTCGCACACCTCATCAATTGGTTTCAGAACGGCGGGACCACCGATCAGCGATGGTTAGAGGAAGGCACGGCAAGCTTCGTTGAATGGGCAGTCTACGGCAATGTACACAACATTTTTGTTGATGGCTATCTGGCGAATCCCAGTGTCTCACTTGCTTATGCAAACACGAGAGACACGTATTACGGTGGGGCTTTCATGCTCATGCTTTATCTCTATGAGCAGTACGGAGGACAGGAGATTATCCGCAGTATTATAGAGACGGACGCACTGGGTGAACAAGCGATTGACGCCGCCTTGGCAGACGGTGGAAGAAGGGACAGATTCCCTGAAGTCTTCCTGAATTGGGGACTTGCGAATTGGATTAATTCACAGGCTCAAAACAAACAACTCGGTTATTCTGCCCTACGGGACCGAAAGGTGAGTGCCATAGTGCGACGCGTCCGTAGTTACCCAAACGAGGCGACTAATATTTCCATTGATCAGTGGGGTGCGCATTATATTGTCTTTGAGAATCTACCCGAAGTCTTGGATCTATCGGTGATCGGAAGGGGTTCAGGGAACATTTACGCGACAACCCTTTATCAACCATCTAACGGACGCCCCGTCGTTACACCCGTCCCGTTTGACGCGAAAAACAGAGGGCATCTTCGCCAAAAAGGACTCCTACGCAACGGCAAGATTGTATTAATGGTAACCGCAGATATTCCACAGACCTTCCGCTATGTCGCTGTGGATATGCCCGCCAACAACGTTGAAGGCGTCATAGATGTCCCACGCCAACGTGTGTCGGACACTACACCTGACGCTGTAACCTACGCCCTCGGCAATCTCACCCAACGGAGTGCCATATCCACGAAGCTTACGCCAGAAACACAACTTGAACCGAGGACGCAAATTCATCTTGCCAGTGATTATACCGATGTTGCAATCAGTGGTCCGAATGCCTCACATCTTTACACGGCGAGTGATTGGGGACTTGAAATTTTCACGTTGATAGAACCGACAGAACCCGCCCGAATTGGTGAGATTGGCACGCCGGGCAGGGCGCGATCTGTTGCCGTTGAAGGCAACACCGCTTACGTCGCTGACGGTGCGGCAGGTGTACAGGTCATTGATATCTCAGTCCCGAACAAGCCGAGTATTGTAAAAACACTCGGCGGATTCACGAGTGTAAACAGAGTTCGGATCGCTGATGACAAACTCTACGTGCTCGACCGCGATCGTGGACTGCTTGTTTTCAACTTACGCGACGTTCAAAACATGCAAATACCGCGACCGCGACGTTTCTTTCGCACTGCAGGCACACCGATCAATGTTGCCATCCACGACGGTGTTGTGTATTTCAGTGATGATAGACACGGACTTATTATTCTCGATCCAAGCCCATTTGGTGATTTTGTTGTGCGCGGCGTTGTGCCAATTTTATCTTCTGCCCACGAGATCGCAGAGACAAGAGGGACAATCCATGCCTATGTCGCCTCAGGCAACCTCATCTTAGTGGATGTTACGGATGACCAAAATCCGGAAATAGATTTCCGCCTCAGTACGCCAGGACTCGCAACAGGTATTCAATTCCGTAACGACACCGTCTATCTGGCAGACAGGCAAACAGGACTTCACATCATCAATGTGCGGAACCCAAAACAGCCACGGCGAATTTCGACACAACCTACATTTGGGAATGCCACCGATATAGTCCTCAGGGATACACTCGCATATATCGCTGATGGAAAGGGCGGCATCCAGACAATAGACGTGAGCGAATCGGAATCGCCGAAGTGGTTACATCGGTATACTTCCGGTGGTACAGCTTACGGACTTGATGTTGTTGAGACGGATACAGGGGAACGGACTATCTACGTCGCAAACGGTGTAGGCGGATTGAAAACGCTTGAATTTACGACGCCTTATCAAGGCTCTGTGACAAAGAGACTGTCCTTACCTACGAATATCCTTACCTCCAATGACGAGTCTGAGGCAGCAAGTTGCACCAAAATTCGGGTTCAAAACGGGTATGGCTTTGTCGCCGCTGAGACCGGCATGTATGTTGTCAATCTCGCTACAGATACGATTGCGGTACATCTCTCGACAACTTCACCCGTTTCAGATATAGCATTGCACGAAGGCTACGCCTATCTCTGTGCAGAATCTCTAATTGTCGTTGATAGTCGGGTCCCTCAGCAAAGTAGAATTGTATCCAGACGCGACCTACCGGGGAGTGCGTATCGTGTTGTCGTCGATGCTCATCCACCCGCACACGCCTATGTCGCCGCCCTTGAAGGGGGCCTGCACATTTTCGACATTACAGGACCGGCGGTCCCGCGCCTCGTCGAAAGTTATGCTACACGAGGAAATGCAACAGGTGTAGCGCTCGCCGATGAACGTGCTTACGTGTTGGACAGTGGTATCGGTGTCGCAGTGCTTGACGTGGCTGAACCCAACAACCCAAAGTTGCAAGACGTATACAAAAACGATGCCCTTCTCATCGATGCGACAGTAAGTGGTAACTATCTCTATCTACTTGATAGCGACAGTGTCCAGGTTATTGACACACGCACGTTGGCAACCGCTTCCCCCCATGTTTACAAAAGTCATGGACTCCGGTTCCCGTTTGAATTGAAGTTAGTAGGCAGTGCTCTCTACGTCGCGGATCTGTATCAACTTCGTATTTTTCGTGTGCACCCGGAAGGCTACTCGCTTGCTGTGGAAGAACCTACGCAATCTGACTGGACACCCAACGCCGTTCAGTCAGTGTTAGTTGACCGTTTGCGTCAAAACTTTCCGAATCCATTTAACCCAGAGACCTGGATTCCGTACCAACTCGCCTCAGATACGAACGTATCCCTTCATATTTACGACGTTCAAGGGAGACGCATCTATTCTAAAGCACTTGGTTACCGCAAGGCAGGCTCACACACGGCTTATTGGGATGGTCGTAACGCGGCTGGTGAATCTGTCGCGAGCGGCGTATATTTTTACGCAATTCAAGCCGGAACTTTTCACGCGACCCGGAAAATGTTCATCCAAAGGTGAATTTTCTATTTTTGCTTCGGGCAATTGTTGTGGTCCAGAAGTCGCTCTAATCCTGTAAATTACAGGACTAATTTTGTGAAAATTTGTTAAGAAAACAGCTGAACAGAAAAATTTTGTAACGTTAATAGAAAAAAAACGTTAAACTGCTTTAACCCGATATTATCTATTAAACTCATGTTCGGTCCCATACTATTATGAGAGATTTGTAAGGAGAAGCATAACATGTCCAGGAACAGCGTAACAGGTCGTTTCCGAGATATTGAGATAGCATTTAGTGTTGAAGGCGCCCGTGCCTATATGAGCGTCCGGAATCTGATTAGCGATGAAAGACAAGTGCGCGTAATGTATCAGAAATTAGCAATGAGCGGACTCGCTAATTGGAGGCAGTTTCAGTTAAGCAACACACCTGTCCTGCTGCGCCTCCCAACAGAGGTCCTCGAAGCGTATCGACTCACCTTTTTTGTGGATAATGCGGAGCCTATTTCCGCGCGTATTGAAAAAATATTGGCGGAATTGGACCAACTTAGATTGACATTACCATCAGAGGATTTAGTAGAAGACCCGTTGCCTGTGGTTGACACACCTCCTTTGAGAAACCACAGTAACATAGACGTACACACCAACCTCGAACCCGAGATCGCCACAACACAACAGGTCGAAAAAGTAGTCATCCCTCGTAAGCCGAGACCTGTAGAAGAACAGGTCGAAAAAGTAGCCATGCCCTGCGAACCTGAACCCGTAGAAGAAGCAGTCAATCTGAGTAATCCCGAAGGACAGACTGTAGAACCGGAACAGCTGATCCTCCCTGAAAACGAACAGGAATCGACAGAAGAATCCTCGCCTATACATATCGTTCCGAAATCACCGGCAATCAATGTAGACAATAACCTTGAGTTTAAAATTACAGTTCCTTCCATGCCTACAAGTGTCCTTGCAAAGCAACGGAAAGCGCAGGCGATAGCAACATCCGCTAATGCCAACAAGTCCGCTTTGAAGGAAAAAAAGAAAGGAATTTTGGGGCAGTTTGCTCAAGCCTTGGGACTTCCTGCTGAGAGAAGACGTGGCAAGGCTTACTATCAGGAAAGAGGCGACACCATTCAAAGCGATTTTCAGGATAAACTCTCCAAGTTAGAGAAGGATTACAATGAAGGCTATGCACTCGACTTTAATGGTTGGGATCCAGAGACGCTCTGTGAAGAGGAAACCGCAATTTTACTGCTTAACCTCATGGTGAATGAGGTAACCGCATGGCAAAAAGAAATAAGTCGCAGCACGCCCAAAACTACACGGCTTGTTGAAACGCTCACTGAGGTCAGCATGCGACTCAGGCAGACACTCAAGCAGACGCGTGGCACTTCCACACCCTCACCGACCCTGTTCCCTAATCTCCTCGCCGAGAACACACGCGATTTGGAGAAGATTCAGAACGAATGTGACGCCTATCTTCAACGCTTCACGAAAAAGCTCACGGAGCAGGAAAAGAAGCACGCAGCGAAGATTGAGGTGATCGTTTTCAAGAAGTTCCTCATCGAATTCGTCCGCGATTTTCTTTTTATTGAGATCGCCAAAAGCACGCAGGGTAATACGTTACCCACACGTCTCACCTGGTTCTTAGATCTCGTTGATTCGGAAGTTATTCCGATTGAAATCGGGAAAACGAAAGTATCGTCTAATCATCACAAGGTAAAAGGTGCCTGCGCCAGTGAATTTGCGTCAGGAACCATCGTTGAAGTCGTCACGCCAGGCTTGCAGTCCAAGGATGGAAGGCGGGTCAGTCAAATGGCTGTCGTTATTGAAGCGGAGTAAACAATGCAGACCAGTGCGGACGTAATTCAGAAAGTTTCACAGATACCACAGGTGGACCTCGGTCACTTTCCGACCCCGCTTGAGGAATGCCCACGACTCTCTGAGGCACTCAACGGTCCGCGCATTTTCATTAAACGCGAAGACTGCTCAGGTTTGGCATTTGGTGGAAATAAGGTTCGACAACTCACCTTCACAATCGGTGATGCTGTCGCAGAAGGTGCCGATACGATTGTACACGGCGCGGCATCGCAATCCAATCACTGCAGACAAGCCGCCGCCGCTTGCGGTAAACTTGGACTCAACTGCTACTTACGCCTCGCACGGGACCACAAGAGCATCGTTCAAGGCAATCTACTGTTAGATAACTTAGCAGGTGCCGACGTCGAAGTTGTCGATGTCCCATTCGGGCCCGAATTAGATGTCGTAAAATATGAATTGGCGGAAGACCTCAAGAAACAAGGTCTGAAGCCTTACGTTGTTGCATCCCCGCGATCCACCGCACTTGCCGCTGTTGCCTTCACATGGTGCATCGCTGAAATTTCCCAACAGCAAGAGCAATTAGGTATTGATGCCGATTGGATTTATACCGCTTCCGTAGGTGGCACACAGGCTGGACTCGTTCTGGGTACCAAAACGCTTGGACTGAAAATGAAGCCGTTCGGTATTGCTCCGATTGTTTGGGAGAATAAACTTCAGCGGCTGAGTGACGCGGCGAACAGTGCCGCTGATCTCTTAGGATTGGACACCCACGTTGCCGAAGCAGACATTCAGAATACAGACGACTATATTGGACAGGCTTACGGCTATCTCACGCCGGAAGGCATTGATGCTCTCAAACTCGTCGCCAAAACGGAGGGTATTTTCCTTGACCCCGTTTATACTGCCAAAGCGATGGCATGCCTTATCGACCACATCCAAAAGGGTAAACTCGGGCGCGACGATACCGTTATCTTCCTTCACACAGGCGGCACTCCAGCCCTCTTTGCATACCCCGAAGAATTAGTCGCCACTCTGTAATCTCAATCTCCCGTGCTATCTTGATTTTGTTAGTATCAATACACTGCTGATTTGCCCACAGCAGTATCTAACACATCCCATCTCTACCCATTGTTATTTGGCAACGAGACACCATCTCTTAGAAAAAAATCTCAAACATGTCCTATATTCACTGCTCCCACGATAACTGTTATAATCCCGGTGAAAGTCTAAAAAATCTGTTTGAAGAACTCATCATAAAACCGTTTGAACACGATCTACCGGCACTTTCGGAAGACATTAAAAATAACAGAATATACTACTGGGAAGATATCGCTCGCATTCTGAGACAAGGACAGAGCGATTTCGATGAAGTATCATTTGATAAACCCTCCAATGAATACTATTTTCCAAAAGACAAGGTGTCTATCTATTGTGTCCATCACATGCCGAGGCACCTTTTTGGTTCTTATCACATCTTTACGAATTGCCTCACACCGGTGAACAAAGAGAATAAAGTTGTATTTATTGATTTCGGTTGCGGTCCACTCACTTCAGGCATTGCTTTTCGAGTTTTTGCAGGACAGTGCGACATTACCTATTTAGGCATTGATAGTTCGCAAACCATGCTTGATAAGGCGGCAGTAATTAACAGATACGGTCCCAACGCGTATAGAGAACCTTTTTTTAACAAAATTGCGTTAATTCGCGACTCCGATTCTTTGACTGGATTATTGGACAAGTACATTGAAAAGGGTGATAAGACACAGATTATATTTAATTTCTGCTACTTTTTTTCGAGTCCGACATTAGACACTGATAACCTATCCGAGGCACTCATCCAGATTATGAAGTCATACAATCAGCATAAAATGTGCTTCATATACCAAAATCCTGATCATCGTTCATTATCCGGCGGTCGCCGTTTTAATTTGTATGGCAAGTGGGAAAAACTTAAAACCAACCTTTCAATGTTTAGAAGTCAAGGAACCCAATCAGATGTTGAAACGTTTTCTTATTGTAGACTCATAAATGATTTACCGCACCACAACGCCAATGTCTACTACGAGATACTTCGCTACGAATAAAAAAAGCGCGGTCGGAAGACCGCGCCTTGTAAAGTTCGTCGAACATTTTTAGAACCGCTCGGCTTTGATTTCGCCCCACTGTGTCGCCAATTTCTCTCTGGCATCAACAGGGAAAGGGGTATCCCGATTCAGATCGTCTTCCGGGTCACCTTCAAAGTATCGGAAGTTATCGATCCAAAAATCGACATCCGATTGGGCGATCGATAACCCCACCCACATGTCTCTCTCAACATCATCAGTAGAATTGAAAGTGATGTGATATTCCGTCCACTCGGGTCCCAAGAGATTAATGGCACCACCTTGGTAAAAAGTCCAAGGATCGTGTTGCATCTGAAGGCTGAGTTGGACTTCACGCGGTTTTTCGGAACGCGCCCAAAAAATCACTGTGTAGGTCTCACCCGACTTCATTGAGGCATCTTTTTGCCGAACCTTCGCATGCCATGCAGTCCCCGTTGCTTTATGTCCGATAACTTTGAGGGACTGTTTTCCGTGTTGCGGATTTTTCTTGTCTATTTCCATCGTATACAGACCGCCACGTCCGCAGCACGCGCCATCTTCTAACCCCCAAGCGGCTAAATCCTCTTCAAAACTGTGATTTTCGAGGAGGAGTTCACCTTTCTTCCATTTCCCCCAATCCCGTGGGGTACCAGCGAAAGCACTCAAGCCTATCAGCAGCGTGAATATGCAAACGCTGATCGTCATAGATTTCGTCACGTTAACTTTCTCCGTTATGTGTGAAAGCACACCTATAAAATTAGTCTTCGCTTCGCATCAAGGATTCCACCTCAGACAGCACCTCTGTCACTGCGGTTTGATCGACCGCTCCAGCAACACCGGTGTAACCTGCCGTGTGAATCATCTCTACGAGATTTTGTCCTAATTGTTCAATCGTCCATGCAACTGAATCCGGCACACTCGCTTTATCGAGGGAGTGCTGATCGTTCTTCCCAGACGGATCGTAGTGATAGTGCGGGTCCTTGCGAAAACAGTCAAAGCGAAGCAGTTGAATATTTTCCCCGTCCACCTCGCCATAAACGCGTACAGAGGGACCGCCATCTGATCCGAAATTGCGGTTGTCGACGTGAAGTTCAACACCACCGACGTGGAACACTTTTTCATTCATCGCTCTTTCCCCCAACTTTCAGAATTTCAGAAATATAGAGACATTATACATCACAAGTATCACCGCGTCAACAGAAAAAGTTTTTTCGGATATGCGATTCAATTCCCTCCATTTTACCGAGAAATCTTTTTTATAGCTTTTACTATAAAAAAACTTGCAATAAATATAGGGATGTGATATACTATTATAAATTTGAATCTGCCTGTTCTGAATCAATATGAAACAACAGATGCTTGACCGCTTTGGACGAATCCATACGAATCTCAGGATTTCGGTTACAGATGTATGTAACTTCCGTTGCATCTACTGTATGCCAGAAGACATGACTTTCATGCCAGACGCGGCACTGATGACGTTCGATGAGATTCTACAGCTCACCCGCATTTTCGTGGCGTTGGGAGTTAACAAAATTCGCATTACCGGCGGCGAGCCGCTTGTGCGTCCTGGGGTGCCTACACTCATAAAGCGATTGACGCAACTGGAAACGCTCAAAGACATCAGTTTGACGACCAACGGCATTGGGCTTATCACGCAAGCACAGGCACTTTACGATGCTGGGCTTCGCCGTATCAATGTCAGTTTAGACACGCTCAATGAAGAAAAGTTCGAGCAGATGACGCGCCGAAAGGTACTCTCACGCGTGCTTCAGGGGCTTAAAACCGCACACGACTGTGGTTTCAACCCGATTAAAGTCAACGCTGTCGCAATGCGCGGCTTTACCGATGATGAGATTGTTGATTTAGCCACCTTCGCACGGCAAAACGATTATCAACTCCGATTCATCGAATTTATGCCGCTTGATGCCGATGACGTGTGGGGACGTAACATGTATGTCCCGGGCAAAGAGATTATCGAAAAAATTAACGCCGTCTATCCACTGACTCAGGTCACTTTGAACGGCGAAGCGAAGAGTGACACTGCACAACGGTATCGCTTCTCGGATAATGGAAACGAGGTAGGGGTGATCCCCTCCGTAAGTGAACCTTTCTGTGACAACTGTAACCGAGTGCGTCTCACTGCTGATGGAAAGTTTCGAACCTGTCTCTTCTCGTTAACGGAAACGGATCTGCTTACGCCGCTACGCGAAGGGGCACAAGATACAGTGATCAAGGAGTTAATCCTCGATGCGGTCGCACAAAAAGAGGCGGGGCACAAGATTAACGCAGCAGACTTCATTAAACCGGAAAGAAATATGTCGAGAATTGGCGGTTAAAGCGTTTCCTGTAACAATAGGTGATTTTAAAAAATAACAAACAATATCGGAACCGCTCTGACAAACTTATACGAAGGCAAATTATTAAGGAGTTCAAAAACAACGGATGAGCAGAGACCTCATTATTAAAGACTTGCATATCAGCGTGCAAGAGAAACCAATTATCAAAGGATTAAATTTAACTGTCAAACAGGGTGAAATCCACGCGCTTATGGGTCCGAATGGGTCCGGCAAAAGCACCCTCGCGAATGGCTTGATGGGGCATCCGCTCTACGATGTTGATTCCGGCGAAGTGATTTTTAATGGGGTCGATATTCTGGAGTTGGAACCCAATGAGCGCGCGAAACTCGGACTTTTTCTCGCTTTTCAGTATCCAACAGCGATTCCCGGGGTCAGTTTGGCAAATTTCCTACGGCTGGCAGTGAGCGCTGTCCGTACGAAAGAAACGAATGGTTCCGGGGACGACAGACTCATTCCGATGCGCGAATTCCGTCGTGAACTTCGCGAAAAGATGAAACAACTCGGTATTGACGATTCCTTCGCCAGACGATACCTCAATGATGGATTTTCCGGTGGTGAAAAGAAACGTGCCGAGATTCTACAACTTGCAATGCTTGAACCCCAAATTGCGATCCTTGATGAGACGGATTCCGGACTTGATATTGACGCTATCCGTGTCGTAGGTGAAAGTGTGAGTCAATTGATTGGACCGGAGCTGGGTGTGCTGATTATTACGCACTACCCCCGGTTGCTGGACTACATCCGCCCGCAGTTCGTTCATATCTTGCTTGATGGTAGGATTGTTGAATCCGGTGGATGGGAAATCACGCAGATGTTAGAAGCAGAGGGATACGATCCAATTCGCGAGAAATACGGTATTACCGCGGAGTAATCCGTGGCAATGGCGCACGACATTCCGACTAACGTAAGAGGAGAAGTGAAATGGCAAATTCTGAAACGAACACCATAGATGAACTTGGGATTAGTAAAGAGTACGAATACGGGTTCCACGATGACGTTAAACCTACATTCAAGTCGCGTAAAGGGCTGGATGAAGAGGTTATCAATCAGATGTGCGACATCAAAGGGGAACCCGACTGGATGCGTCAGTATCGACTCGATGCTTACCGGATTTTCAAGCAGAAGCCGATGACCAAATGGGGAGGCGATCTCTCACAACTCGATTTTGACGACATCTATTACTATGTCAAAGCCTCCGACCGGAGTGAACGGAGTTGGGACGATGTACCCGACGACATCAAGAAAACCTTCGATCGGCTGGGCATCCCGGAAGCTGAACGGAAATTCCTCGCAGGTGTCGGTGCCCAATACGACTCAGAAGTCGTTTACCATAACATCGTCGAAGAATTGGACAAAATCGGTGTTGTTTTCCTTGATACCGATACTGCTATCAAAGAGTATCCGGATTTGGTGAAGAAATACTTCGGCACCATCATCCCGTCTGCGGATAACCAGTTCGCGGCACTCAATAGTGCCGTCTGGAGCGGTGGCAGTTTCGTTTATGTGCCACCGGGCGTAAAGGTTGAATACCCACTGCAAGCCTACTTCCGAATTAACAGCGAAAACATGGGGCAGTTTGAACGGACGCTCATTATTGCTGACGAAGGTTCGCAGGTACATTATGTTGAAGGTTGTACTGCGCCTACATTCAACAGTGAATCCTTACACAGTGCGGTTGTCGAAATTGTTTGTATGAAAGGTTCACGGGTCCGCTACACGACTATTCAGAACTGGGCAAACAATGTATATAACCTCGTCACGAAACGAGCATTTGCTTACGAGGACGCGCAGATGGAATGGGTCGATGGTAACCTCGGTAGTAAGTTAACCATGAAGTATCCGAGTGTCTACATGATGGAACCAGGTGCGCGTGGCGACATTCTTTCAATTGCGTTCGCAAGCAAAGGGCAGCACCAAGACGCTGGGGCAAAGGTCTATCATTGCGCACCGCACACCACTTCGCAGATAACCTCGAAGAGTATCAGTAAAGATGGCGGCAGGTCGAGTTATCGCGGATGGGTTGATGTTGCGAAAGGGGCCAAAGGATGCAAATCGCACGTCGTTTGCGACGCACTCATTCTTGACAAAGACTCACGTTCGGACACCTATCCGGTCATTGAGATCGGTGAGAACGATACGAACATTGAACACGAGGCACGTGTCAGCAAAATCGGAGAAGAGCAACTTTTCTATCTGATGAGTCGCGGGCTTTCCGAAGAAGAAGCCTCCACAATGATTGTCAACGGGTTTATTGAACCGCTTGTCAAGGAACTTCCGATGGAATACGCCGTCGAGATGAACCGCCTCATCCAACTTCAAATGGAAGGTTCAGTGGGTTAAGTGGTAGTCAGCTATCGGCTATCGGCTTTCAGCAAGAAGAGGGCATACTTAACGAGAACCTCTTAAAACTGACGGCTGATGGCTGACCGCTGACGACGATTAAAAGGATAAAAATAAAATTGCAAAAGGGACATTTCTCAAAAGAATTTCTCCAAAAAATAGCAGCAACTGAGCCAGAATGGATGCGTAAGAAACGGCTGGAGGCTTACGCACTCTACGAATCCTTACCGATGCCACATACGACTGAAGATGATGTGTGGCGACGCACTGTCGATATGCGTACCCAAGATTATTGGAGGCGCACTCGACGATATCTCCGTGGCTTCGATCTCGAAAAATATCATCTCAGTGCTCCGACGAACGGTAAACCCTCCGCCGGCAATTTAGACGACAACGACGAAGAAACAGTTGGCGTGCTCGTGCAAGTTGATGGGCATCCCCAGCATGTCACCACTGCTGAAACGCTGAAAAGACAAGGTGTATATTTCGCGGATCTTCACACGGCGTTACAAGAGCAACCGGAGTTACTTCGCACCTACTTTATGAGTAAGGCAGTGACACTGGAAACAGCGTTAAAAAGCGGGAATATTGCGCAGCATAACAAATTTGACGCGCTTCACGGTGCTTTCTGGCAAGGTGGTTACCTTCTGCATATCCCTAAAGGCGTCAAAGTTGAAGGGTCGCTGCGGGCTTATATCAAGCTGTCCGAGGCGGAACAAGCCGACCTATCGCACACGCTTATCATCGCTGAAGAGGGTAGTGAGGTTGTGATCTTAGAGGACAATTTATCTACCAATCCAGATGCCATGGGTTTACACAGCGGAGCCGTAGAAATTTTCGCGGAACAGAATGCGACCGTGACTTACGTGCAGGTCCAGCATTGGAATCGTCAGGTATGGAACTTCGCCTCGCACCGCGCTATAGTTGCCAGAGACGCGCACGTCTATTGGGTAACCGCCACTTTTGGTGGTAGGTTGAGCAAGATAAATCAAGCTGTTGTCTTGGATGGTGCCGGATGTAACGCCCAAATGTTGGGATTGGCTTTTACCGATGCGCGGCAGCTTTTGGATGTCAGTACTGCCCAAGAACACATCTCACCGCACACCTCCAGCGATCTGCTCTATCGGGCAGTTCTGAAAGATAGATCGCAGACGGCATGGGGTGGGAATATCTATGTTTATCCGTCGGCGAACCACACCGATGCGTACCAGAAAAACGACAACTTACTGCTCAGCGAGCGTGCGCATGCGGATACGCTGCCGGGATTGGAAATTCAAGCACACGAGGTGCGTTGTACACACGGTGCAACCGCTGGAAAGATTGATGCGGAACAGGTTTTTTATCTAATGAGCCGCGGTGTGTCTTACGCACAAGCAGAAAAATTGATAGTTGACGGGTTTTTTGCACCTGTCATGGAACGTATTCCGTTGGAATCCGTTCGCGAAGAACTGAGTACATCCGTTACGCGTAAACTTGAATAGTTTTCAGTGCGGGTTGCGTAGCAACCCTTCCAGTTGTCGTAGGGGTTGGGTAACCCAACCCTTACAGAAGTTTTTGTTTAACAAATCCTTCTTTAACTGATAACCGATAACCAATAAAAAAGGAGAACTCGCAATGAGTCAACCCAAAATTATCGCTTACATGAAGCCTGTCTGCGGATGGAGCAATGGTGTCCGTGCCATCTTCGCCAAATACGGTTTGGACTACGAAGATAGAGACATCATTAACAATGAAAACAACTATCGTGAAATGGTTCAGAAAACGCGGCAACCCTATCAGCCGTGCGTCCAGATTGATGATGTGATGCTTGCCGATGTCAGCGGCGATGAAGTGGAACACTATCTGGTTTCGGAAGGGATTGTTAACTCCAGCAACGCTGAAACCGATGTCCCAACCGATCAGGCGTGTGAAGATCATGGGCCTGCCGCTGTCAATATTGGTTTCCCAGGCAGATAGGCACATGGACAGAGACAAGGTTGGAAGATACTTTGATGGAAGGATGGAAGGATAGATGTCCCAACCTTCCAATCTTCCGACCGTCTATTTTTTCATTGCATCGCTACCCAGGTAATGAACATGGATACATCCCAATATCGCCCGCTCGATGTAGAAAGCATCCGCAAAGACTTTCCGATTTTCTCGACGACTCCACCGTTAGCTTTCCTCGACAATGCCGCGTCAACGCAAACACCGCGCCCAGTCGTTGAAGCGATGGACGCCTATTACGATACGTATCGCTCTAACATCCATCGCGGCATCTACCGTATCTCAGAAGAGGCAACGGCACAGTATGAACGCGCTCGTGAGAAGGTAGCACAACTCGTTAATGCGCCGCGTGCCCGGCAGATTATTTTTACGCGGAACACAACGGAATCTATCAACCTCATCGCTTACAGTTGGGGTAGTGCGAACATCCAAGAAGGCGATGAAATTGTCCTCACCACCATGGAACATCATAGCAACCTTGTGCCATGGCAGTTACTGGCACAGCGTACCGGTGCGGTGCTCCGATTCGTGGAGATAACCGACGAAGGGTTGCTTGACTTCACACAATTTCAGGCTCTCCTCACTGAAAAAACGAAACTTGTCGCCATAGGACATGTTTCTAACGTCCTCGGGACTATCAATCCGATCCAGTCCATCATTACGGCGGCACATGCTGTTGGTGCAAAAGTAGTCGTCGATGCCGCGCAATCGGTGCCGCATTTTCAAGTTGATGTTCAACAACTGGATTGCGATTTCCTTGCGTTCTCTGGACATAAAATGTGTGGTCCGACCGGTATCGGTGTTCTGTATGGTAAATTGGATCTCCTTGAAGAGATGCCGCCCTTCCTCGGTGGCGGTTCAATGATTCGAAGCGTCGAACGCGACGTATCGAGTTATGCTGAACTTCCGGCTAAGTTCGAGGCGGGTACCCCGAGTATCGCCGAAGCGATCGGGCTTGGACACGCAGTCGATTATATTACAGAAGCAAATTTAGCTGCACTTCAGGTCCATGAACAAGAACTCCTAAAATACGCACACAATCGCTTACAAGACATCGAAGGTATTACCCTTTATGGACCATCTTCGCCGCATCAAAAAGCGGGTGTTATCTCCTTTAATCTGGAGGGTGTCCATCCACATGACGTGGCTGGTGTCTTGGATACGCACGGTATCGCTATTCGTGCCGGACATCACTGCGCACAACCGCTCATGAAGCGGTTAGATGTTATTGCCACCGTCCGTGCGAGTTTCTACCTCTATAATACAATCGAAGAAGTGGATCGGTTATATGAAGGGCTGTGCAGAACACAAAAACTGATGACTCGGAGAAGAATATGAATATATATCAGGAAGAACTACTTGACCATTACGAAAGTCCAAGTAACTATGGAATCTTGCCGAAATGTACTATTTCTCATGAAGAAGACAATCCACTTTGTGGGGATCAGATCCGCCTTGATCTCCTTGTTGAAGACGACATTATTACAAAGGTGCGTTTTTCCGGGCACGGTTGCACGATCAGTATAGCGGCTGCCTCTATGCTCACTGAGAAGATCGAGGGCAAAAGTCTTACGGAAGTCAAGAAACTCTCGCGAGACGACATCTTAGATATGATCGGTATCCCTTTGGGTCCCGTCCGTGTCAAATGTGCGTTATTGGCTCTCAAAGTTCTCAAAGCGGGTGCCTACGGGATTAAAGGCTGGCCCGGTGAAGAGAAATAAAAAACAAGAACCGTTTTGTTAATTCGTTACCTTTAGCGAGAAAAAGGAAATTATGGCAGAATTCTATAAAGTTGCAAAAGCGAGTGAAGTGCCGCCCGGCACGAAACAATTAGTCGAGGTTGACTTCGTCCCTGTGTTACTCTTTAATGTTGATGGAGAGTTCTATGCTATGGAGGACGTTTGCACGCATGACGGCGGTCCTCTGGGAGAAGGTTGGTTCAACGGAGACGAGATAGAATGTCCCCGACACGGCGCGCGTTTTTGTGTGAAAACAGGAAAACCGCTCTGTATGCCTGCTGTCGAAGCCGTTGATTGTTACACCGTTAAAATTGAGGATGACGACATTCTGGTCAGCATTGATTAATTAATCACCCCGACCTAATAGGAGGAAATCTCGATGGTATCCGAAGAAACTGTATTAGAGGCTATCAAGGAAATTATCGATCCAGAAATTGGGATCAATATTGTTGATATGGGACTTATCTACGGTGTTGACATCAACGACACAACCGTAGACATTACAATGACCCTCACAAGCCCTGGATGCCCTGCTGGTGGGCAAATTGTGAATGGCACCCAGCACGTCACCCAGCAGATGGATGGTGTTGAAGAAGTCAATGTTAATGTCGTCTGGACACCGCGTTGGACACCAGAACTGATGACTGAAGATGCCAAGGATGAACTCGGTATCTTTTAAAGTAGCAGGCACGCTCTGTGTGCCGTAACCTGTATCATGAACAGGCTCTCGAAACAACCGAAACTCCTCAAGAAACATCCCGATGCCTTTCAGGTAGAGTGGAAAGATGGCCATGTCAGTTGGTATCCATACACCTATCTCCGGCAGATGTGCCCGTGCGCTGAATGTGCTACTATTCGGCACAAAGGCCAAGATATCCATTCCCTCTTTTCCCCGCAAGGCGACGGAGATATTACCCTCATTGAGGTTTCAGACGATATTCAACCGCTTGACATTCAGTTAGTCGGTCGCTACGCGCTCCAATTCAGTTGGAACGATGGACACGATACTGGCATCTACCCATTTGAAGTCCTGCGCGAGACGTGCCCGTGCCCAGAATGCGCGCCCCTGTTATGAAAAGTCTCCTATTCAGACTAAGGAAAAAATTGAGTAATGGAAAAAGAAATCCCTGAAATTTCCCCACAAGAACTGAAACAGAAGCTCGACGCAAACGAATCCGTGTTTTTGTTAGATGTCCGCGAACCGAGCGAATACGACATCGTGCATCTTGAAGGTGCGCAACTCATACCACTTAACACAGTGCCGCACCACATAGATAGCCTTCCGGGCGACCAAGAAATCGTCGTCTATTGTCACCACGGGACGCGGAGCCTCTATGCTACCGCCTACCTACACCAAAACGGATTTACTGATGCAAAGAATCTCGCAGGCGGGATTGACCAATGGGCAGCCGAGATTGATCCAACCCTGCAGCGTTATCGTTAACGTCCTTTCTCGTGAGACCCTCGTACTTTAACTAAGACAAACAGCACTTACGAAAAAGATTAACTTTCACCTAAAAATATGGTATTATATTGCTAATATCACTGTTATTTAGGAAACATACATGGTGCATCTTCCAGCACAAACGCTCTTTACCCCAACGGAATACATCGCTCAAGAACGAAAGGCACTGCACAAAAGTGAATATCTCAGCGGACAGATATTTGCAATGTCTGGGGCGAGTCGCGCATATAGTCTTATCACAGGAAACATATTCAATAGACTTTATAACCAATTGGTAGCATCAGATTGTGAAGTCCACTCCAGTGATATGCGCGTACAGGCGAGCCCAGTCGCCTATTTCTACCCAGATGTCGCTGTTGCTTGCGATGAACCTCGCTTTGAGGATGATGTTTTCGATATAGTTGCTGATCAAGCGGAGGCTCCTCATGATCGTCGAATTTGAAAACCGTTCAGGCCAAATAGAACAAGCCGAAATGGAAATTGATGAACCGTGTCCGATCTGTTGTGGGATGCTCTTCCCGTTCGTGGAATCCCAACCCGACAGCGGATACCGCTGTAGTAGTTGCGGACTCGTCTTTTCCCCTGTAGAAGATGAATTTGCTTAAGATAAAATTAAAGATCCATCTTCCGAAAGTCTGGCACTTCCATCGGTGTTCCACCATTTGCGATCGACTGTTCTGAAACCAAACCCGGCACAGTGAAATCCATCGCCGTATAGACATCCATCGGCGGTGGTGTATCGGTGAGGATGCTGTCCACAAAATCCCGCACTTTAAAATACTCGCCGAGATCACCGGCATTTTCTGACTCAGCCGGTGGATTTTTCCACCGTTCGGGTAAACAGTCTTCAAACTGTGAGAGCGGTCTCCACTGTTCAGTCACCGAGAACTCATCCAACCAAATCTTCGGTGCTGCGTTGAGCCCGCGAGACCCCTCAAAGCATCCCTTTGTCCCTTGCAAACTGAAATAGGAATTCGCTGGACGATTTGAGAGCATATCAATTCGGATCTTGATTAAGCCGCCACAATCCGTCTTACAGAGCATCATTACCGTATCCTCCATGGCGTGCTCAGGATCCGTGTTAACGCCGGTACCGAGACAGCAGACACTCGCGACGCGACTCCCAAACCACTGAAGCACAGGACCGAGGCTATGCGTTGCATAATTGCATCGATTAATACCGACCTGCCAGTAGTAACGCCACGTCGGATTCCCACTTTCATCGTGGTGGAGCGACTTGATGTTGTGGAGATACTCGCCTTCCCCGAAATAGACATCCCCGAACATACCCGCCTCCGTCATACTACGGATGAGGACATTCGATTTGGAGTAGCACGTGTTCTCAGCCATCGTGTATTTGGCAGATGCCTTCCGGACTGCCCGAACTAAGTCGTAACATTCTTCCAATTTGACGGCAGCGGTCACTTCACTGATGACATGTTTCCCCGCCTCTAACGCCTCGATCGCTTGTGGCACGTGCAAGTTTTCAGGCGTAGCGAGAACGACAAGATCGACAGCGTCCAGCATGGCTTGATAATCTGTGAATTGTTGCGGAATATCAAACCGTTCTGAGACGCTTTGAAGTGTTGCCTCATTGATGTCACAAACCGCAGTCATATCGGTTTCTGCTATCGCTTTAAACGGTGCTACGTAGGAACTCCCTCGATGTGCCCCAACAATTCCTACCTTCAGTTGATTCGCCATTGTGTATCTCCTCCCAAATCCGGGGATAGCATAGTACAATTTTCACAATTTATCCAGCCCAAATAGCTGAAAAGCCGAAAACTAAATAACCCTAAACGTGAACCCAATTTACACACGTAGGTTAGAGTGGACAGAACATGAAGATTGCAGTATTTACATTCATAGCATTAAGTATCATCAACGAAATCGTATTTGATAAAGTGTGTGGTTTAACATCTTGGACGGTTCACCGTACACTTCCGATAGACTTATTGTTCTCTGGGTAGAGAATACAATATCTTTTAGAAGAAGTCAAGCAAAAGATTTGGAAATCTTTGATTGACGATTCTCGTCAAACATGTTATCATTGACGTTGTACTGAGCGGTTAAGAAGGATTCCGACTCCCTTAAAGATTGGTGCCCCGCTTGTAACAGACCCATCAACAGAAATCACATCCATCTTTGTTGTTTGGGAAGAAAACTGTGCGGTTATCATACCTAAACAACTGCCCAGTTTTTTAAACTCAGAATGATTTAACATCGTAAATGAAAGGGATTCAAATCAATGGAACTATTGGGCATACGTTTTGCGATTCTTATTCAATTTTTTAAATCAATGGCGGGAAAGCGAAAACCTACCTCGGTCAGACAATCAGGACTACCTCCTGTTTTAAATATTATCTTTACAACCTGTGGGTTGTTTTGCTTATTTCAACAGATTACAATAGCGCAAGCCCCCAATATTGCCGAACCTGTCCCCCCACCAACTGCTGTCCGCAATATTTTTGGACTTGATCCGTTTTATCAACAGTGGATCGATGTAGGAGGAGTGCCTGTCATAGCATCAGCAGAAACGAATCCTTATGCTGTAAAGGAAGCTGCATATCTTATCAAACAGATGACTGGGCATCGCCAGGATGTCCTCCAAGCACTAGCGGAAAATGGCGTGCGTTTTTCCGTAATGGCTTATACCGAAATGACGACGAGGATTCCCGAACATAGTTATCTCCGCCCTGACTTTTATTGGGATATCCGTGCTCGCGGTTTAGGAGGACAGACAACGAGTTGTGGCGAGGAAAATCTACTAAACTATCCGAATGATCCCTACTGGACCGAAAACACTCTGATCCACGAATTCGCTCATGCCTTACATCGAAAAGCCTTGAATATGATTGATCCGGGTTTTGATAACAGGCTTGGTATAACGTATGATGCAGCGATAAACAAAGGATTGTGGAAAGGCACCTTTGCTTCCACAGATAGGGACGAATATTGGGCTGAAGGGGTCCAATCTTGGTTTCACGCAAATGCCAATGAAAAAAGTGATCCCGCTTTACACAACAATATCGACACACGGGCAGAACTGAAAGCGTATGATCCGGATCTTGCGAAGTTGCTAACTGAAGTCTTTGGTGATAGGGCATGGCAATACACACCGCCTGCAACTCGGTCCCATCTGCCGCATCTTCAAGGATTCAATCCACAAGATTCTCCAACGTTTCAATGGCCTTCTGAGGTAGATCAATTGTATGCTGAATTCATAAACAACCCAGACAGCAATGGCAATGGCAAATGGGTGAACTTGAAGCAGTATGATCCGAGTCTGCTTTCAAATCTAAATGTACCCAGAAACGAAACCGCGCCCACAGAAGTCTTATTCGTAAACTTCAGCAACGTCTCCGTCTCAATATATTGGGTGGGGGCTGATGGCACAGAGGCCTTCCGTGCACAACTTCATCCTATACCGGGGAACAACCGCTTCTTTACGAGCAATGTAGGTGATACATGGTTAGTCAAAAACTTAAACGGTAGTCACCTTGCTGTGTTTCGTACTGAGAAAGAAACAGGGAGGGCAGGTATTCGCATTGGACCTACGAGTGTTCCAAAGGAGATCGAAAGCCCAAATGTGAGGATGCCTGACGCGAATCTGGAGGCGACGGTGCGAAAAGCATTAGGCTTAGACCCAAGCACGCCTATTACGCAACGGGCTATGCAAGGGTTAACCACACTAAGTGCTGGTGAGAGTCAAATCACAAACCTTACCGGGTTAGAACATGCAACGGGATTGGAACAATTATCACTCTGGGATAATCAAATTCAGGATGTAAGTCCCCTTGCGGGCTTGACACAATTACAGCAATTACATCTCCAGAGTAACCAGATTACTGACATAACGCCGCTTGCGGGCTTGACACAATTACAGCAGTTACATCTCTGGGGCAATCAGATTCGTGACATTAGGGTCCTCGCAGGATTAACGAAATTAGAGTCATTATGGCTGCAGGGGAATCCGATCGAGGATAAGTCCCCACTCCACACGTTAATTAAGCGGAATCCAAATTTGGAACTCGATATTGATGCAACTCAACTGCCTCCAGTTCCCGTGGAGAACGAATTTTCTGCAGGAGATGTTAATCGGGATAAAAAGGTGAATATTCTGGATTTGGTCATGGTTGCTCAAAATCTAGGACCTGTTCCTCCAGACAAGTCCCACCTTGATGTCAACGCCGATGGCAATATTAACATTCTTGATCTGGTTTTCGTTGCTCAAAATCTCGGAGAATAACCTCTGATAGTGGGCGGGACACGCCTCCTACTTTTAACTTTCAATTCCTGTAAAACTGAACGCTGAGAATTTCTTTAAAACCTTAACCCAATTCCAATAGAAGATGTCAAACAAAACGCTCGATCATTTGCTTATCGCGATTACAGTTCTCTTAGATTTCTGTTTCGTCGCCACTGCAATTGTCGTAGCATACTGGATCCGATTTGAATCGGGATGGACCCCTGAAGTTCTCGCCTTGCATAAAGGAGGCACTCCACCGCTTGACGACTATTTTCGGCTCATCCCGCTGATGGCAATCATCTGGCTGATGACGTTGAAAGCCCTAAAACTCTATCGTCCGGAAAGCAACGCGACGCTTTCAGCGTTCTGGACACTCTGCAAAGCCGCGGGCATCTCACTCATCGCCACGTTAGCCGCGCTCTTTTTCATCTATCATCACGACGCCTACTCGCGCTGGGTCATGCTCTTGGCTACCGGTTTCAGTCTCTTCTGGTTGTTCTTGGGTCGATGGGTGCTTCACCGTTTCCGCCAATCCATTCACGCCCAAGGGGTCGGCGTAAATCGTCTGGCGATCGTCGGAAACTACGATGTCCGCGTCGAAAAGTTTATCAATGTCCTGAATGCTAAAGCGGATAGCGGTTATGAAATGGTGGGGATAATATCCGAATCGACAGGTCCTGATAGTCAGCATTTACAGTCCCTTGGGAAAAGCCAAGATGTCCTTGAATTGGTGCGAAAACATCGACTTGATACGCTTTTCATTGTATCACCAACGATACCGAACGACACGATCCTGCAGATTCTTCACGCCTGCGAAGGGGTACCCGTCCAAATCAATGTCCTGCCCGAACTCTCCGAATTCATCAGGGACAACAGGAACACGATTACCTTTTTTTATGGTACACCGGTGCTACAATTAAGGGAGACCCCGATGCAGGGCGGACGTGGCATCGTCAAGCGTTTCATAGACATTGTCCTTAGCGTATTCGCGTTGATAGTGCTAAGCCCGCTCATGTTAATAATAGCGATCATCATCCGCCTAACCTCACCCGGTAGCGCAATTTTCTGTCAGGAACGGGTCGGTAGAGGTGGAAAGCGGTTCAAGATTTATAAATTTCGTTCCATGCGCTCCGATGCTGAGGAAAAAGTCGGACATGTATGGGCAAAAAGCGATGACCCCCGGCAAACGCCACTCGGAAAATTCCTGAGACGCTGGAGTTTAGACGAACTGCCCCAATTCTTCAATGTTCTCACGGGCGATATGAGCCTCGTCGGTCCCCGTCCAGAGATGTCCGGATTAATTGATACGTTCAGTGAATCGATTCCGCATTATCTCGCTCGGCAGCGTGTAAAATCCGGTATGACGGGATGGGCACAAGTCAACGGCTTTCGAGGCAATACCTCCCTTGAAGAGCGGATCTCTTATGACCGATATTACATCGAAAATTGGTCTCTCGCCTTGGATGTCAAGATTATCCTGAAAACACTATGGGCAATTAAAAAAGGGTGACGCTAATTCTGGAAATACCGCCGCACAAAGGGCCATGCTCCCGTTTTATAATAGCGGTGTCCTCCCTCCCCGATAAAGAGTTCACACCTATCCGCAACGCCAGCAACCTCGTAGATAGTTTTCAATCGTTCATAAGCGAATTCGACGTGATCTATTGGGAAAATCCCGTCCCCGCGTCCTGCGATTGCACAGAACGGACGTGGTGCGATTAAGCCTGCGACATCGTACATCTCACCTAAGCGCATCACCCCCGGGACATAATTGCATTCGCAATGTCGGATCATGCCGATGCTCCCTTCAAACGTACAGAAATAACAACTCGGCACTGCTACAGTGATGCGCGTTTCACATGCCGCGGCGAAAAGTGATACCGTTCCACCGCCAGAGTTCCCCGTAATCGCGATGCGTTCAGCATCTATCGGTAAGTCCTGTATCGCCCAATCAATGAGGCGGGACATATCCCACACCCGTTCACCGATCGGCGTACGTCCAACGAGTATGCTATGAACCAATTGGTGTCGGCAGGAGTGCGTATTATTCGCTTGCTTATCCGCATCCGTGCGCGTCTCACCGAACGCTCGTGTTGTCGGTGCAATAGCGATATAACCTTCCTCAACAGCCGCCTGCCGAGCGATGTCGCGCTCACCTTCGAGCATGTGTTCTTCCTCTGCTTCTGTGTGTGCGATGCCGGCGTAGAGATGCGGATGGTTATGTCCGTGCGGTGCAAGGATCAGCGGCACTTTTCCTTCAATGGTTTTCGGACGGAGTAGGTAAAATGGCAGTGGCACCGTTGGCTCTACCCACAGATACCAACTCTCTCGGAAATGGTTATCCATATCCAAGACTTCGAGTTGTTCCGCCTTCGGGACGTACCCTTCCAGATCGGATGCCATGTTGTGCAAACCGAGGACCTCACGTAACTTCGGACGAAAATTCGCTTGCCATGCTAACAACTCTTCCCGTGTCGTCGCCTGAAATTCAAATTCTCTCGGAACGGTATCGTATAAGTTTTTGAAATGTGTTTCGGCGTTATACATTACAGTTCTCTCCTTCATTGGCTGTTAGTCGTCAGGTCGGGTTGCTACGCAACCCTTTCAGCAATCGGCAAGAGGGTCGAGTGGCAGTTTGAAGTTTGCAACTGCCAGACGTTCTACCGACGGCTGACGGTTTATTACTTGACAAAATTTTCAACACTGCTATACTATTTAATGACTGTGCTTCCACATAAGTTCTAAGACATAATAGAGGATACTCCCCCGCCTGTCAACTCAATTTACGAAAGGTTTTTATGAAAGTATTAATAACTGGCGCGAGCGGGAGGCTCGGCGAATTTGTAATCCGAGAATTGGCGGATCAACACTCACTCGTCCTAATGTCGCGTAGAACGCCATCCGCTGAATTCTCACACCTCCCATTCATTCAAGGTGATCTGAACAACTTTGAAGACTGTCAACGTGCTGTTGAAGGTGTGGACGCTATCCAACACCTCGGTGCACAACCGGGTCCTGTTGACCATCCAGATATGCGGGCAGATGCTGAAGAGAGAGGCATTCCTTTTGACGCGACCTTCAAAACGAATATGCTCGGCACTTACTACCTCATGCAAGCGGCGATTGAAGCAAATGTCCAAACAGTCGTGATGTCCGGCAGTAACTGTGCATTAGGACATGGCTTTCGGATCAGCAAAACCCACATTCCAGTGGATTACCTCCCTATAGATGAAGAACATCCCTGCTATCCTGAGGACTCCTATAGTTTCTCTAAAAGGTGCGGCGAGGATTTGTTGGCGAGTTACACTCGTGCTTATGGTATCCGAACCTACGTTACGCGTCCTGCGGGTATCAGTCCAGAAGAACGGAGAACACAGATGGCAGAGAACGCTAAACCGACAACGGCGTGGACACCGTGGCTCTGGTGTTGGGTAGGAAGCGAAGATGTCGCAAGTGCACACCGCCTAATCATGGAGAAAGTGGATACACTTCCTTCACACGATGTCTATTTCTTGAACGCCGATGATACTTCAGCCTTAGAACCTTCTCAAGCGTTAGTTGAGCGTTTTAAACCGGAATTTCTTTCGAAGGTGAGGACGCTTGAGGGACATCAATCATTCATTAATTGCGATAAACTGAAAAACGCCGTTGGATGGCAACACGAAACATCGTGGCGATAATTTTTAATTTTGCTTGCGCGCAGTCAAGGCGATTTGGCAAAAGTCTCTTCTTGTTGGTTCCGCACGCGCCGTTGTTGCGTGCTACGATTTTTGGCTTTCGGAGGAAATATCATGTTTTTCTAATTTTGCTTGCGCGCAGTCAAGGCGATTTGGCAAAAGTCTCTTCTTGTTGGTTTCGCACGCGCCGTTGTTGCGTGCTGCGATTTTTGGCTTTCGGAGGAAATATCATGTTTTTCTAATTTTGCTTGCGCGCAGTCAAGGCGATTCGGTAAAAATCTCTTCTTGTTGGTTTCGCACGCGCCGTTGTTGCGTGCTACGATTTTTTCGCTTTCGGAGGAAATATCATGTTTTTCTAATTTTGCTTGCGCGCAGTCAAGGCGATTTGGCAAAAATCCCTTCTTGTTGGTTCCGCACGCGCCGTTGTTGCGTGCTACGATTTTTTCGCTTTCGGAGGAAATATCATGTCAAATAGTGATAGAGTGCGCATCGGGGTCGTCGGTGTAGGAAGCATCTCCGTGCGCGGCATTCTGCCCCATCTCACGCAAGACGACGTCCAAGACAGATTACAGGTAACGGCTGTCTGCGACCCAGTTCCCGGTAGAGCACAAGCGGCATCTGAAAAATTTAATGTCCCGTATGCGTATGAAACCTACGAGGCACTCTTAGCAGACGGACATGTAGATGCGGTCAGTATTGCATCACCTATCGGATTGCATTATGAACAGGGAAAACTCGCCATTGAACACGGTCTCCACGCCCATTTCAACAAAACGATGACGACTACCGTCGATGAAGCGGACGATCTGATTGAATCGGCAGCGCGTAAAGGTGTGAAATTAGTGGCTTCCCCGGGTGAGATGCTCCGTCCGATCCATCAGGAAATTCGCAGTCTTATTGCTGACGGCGCCATCGGAACGTTGACGTGGGCAGCTGCGGGCTCTGCTTTTGGAAGATACCACGAAAATGAGTCCGTTAGACACGGTGACGATCCGCTCTCTAATATCAATCCGGCATGGTATTTTCGTAAACCCGGTGGTGGACCGCTCTATGATATGACTGTCTACGGTTTGCATACGCTGACCGGTATCCTCGGACCTGTGAAACGTGTAACGGCGTTTTCGGGTGTTCGCCTCAAGGAACGCGAATTCCGAGGTGAGATGCTTCCGTGCGATATGGACGACAATACCTTCATTCTCCTTGACTTCGGTGAGGCGTTCTACGGCTTTGTCTATGGTGCCGCCGCGGGTTCTGTCGTCAGAGGTAGGCTCGCAATTCACGGCACCGGTGGCACGATTGAAGGCAATCTGCTGAATGGTGAACCCATTGATGCACCGGACGGGGAACTCCCACACGTTGTGGGACCGCATCGTAGCATCCAGGAATCGCATGTCTATGAGGATATTATGCAGTTGGTGGATTGGATCCGCGAGGATAAACCGACAATTGTCACAGCAGAACATGCCCGGCATGTCATAGAAATTTTCCATGCGGGGTATCAATCCGCACAGACCGGACAGGCACAAGATCTACGCACCACATTTTGATTAGTTGTCAGTTGTCAGTTGTCGGTTATCGGTTACAAGAGATTTTGCTAAATGAATACCGCTTAACCAACAACTGAACCGATAATTGACAACTCTTTCTCTATTGACTGCTCTCCCTGCTAAAGCATGGGAGATTCTTTAAGAAATCCCACGCAAGTTTTCAGCAGTTACCCCTCACTACAACCAGCGTTTTGGGGTATGGAGCGACTCTTGGTCACGCTTATAGCGTCTTTCTCAGGGTTTAAGCCTAAGCAACAATTCTCTGCAACGAGAAAAGGGGGCAGTCATTCAGGGGAGTGGATACCCCTTCCCCACTACGGTGAACCTCTCAACTCGTGAGTTTCACAGATACGTTCAGACGCCAGTTGAGTTTTCTGAACCTTCGTCAAACACTTTCAAAGATGATATACACTCTATGGTGCATAGCGAATTATCTTCAAAACGGACGGTTACCTGTCTTTTCAGTTGTGCTGCTTCGTTCAACAAGGCTCGCACTTCTCGTCTAATAGACCTGACACGGTGACCTACGAAACAGATAGATTTTTGACGGTGAATACTACCGAATACCTTATCCTGTGTAACGGGACTGTGAGAGGCTCTATCAAGGTTGATAGAGGTTACACCCTCTCACACGGTATTGGTAATATTAAAACATATCTCGGACCGAATGTCAAGAAAAAATGAACGTTTTGGTCCTTTCCAAGAGGGCGAGTCTGTATCCCCCTGCTAAAGCATGACGGTTTTAGACTCGGAGGTTTTGATAACCGAAAGGTTTTTCGCAGAAAAACCGAACCGATAACTGATAACCACTAAAAAAAATATGCCAAAAGCTTTATGTATCGGTGAACTCCTTATTGACTTTGTTTCCACAACACCTGATGTGACGCTCGCCGAAGCTCCAAGATTTGTTAAAGCCCCAGGGGGTGCCCCTGCTAACGTTGCCGTCGGCTTAGCGAAACTCGGAATCGATGCCGGGTTTATCGGTAAAGTCGGTGCAGACGCGTTCGGCGATTTCCTGCGCGAAACGCTCCAACAGAACAGTGTTAATACCGACTACCTCATCGCAGGCGAAGGGTCCCGGACAACCTTAGCCTTCGTCGCCACGCGCTCTGACGGTATGAAGGACATCACCTTCTATCGACACCCGGGTGCCGACATCCAACTCTCTCCTGACGAAATCGACACTGACTATCTTGCATCAGCGGAACTGTTCCACTACGGCTCCGTCAGCCTCAGTCACTCGCCGAGCCGAGAGGCGACGCTTCACGCAATTCAGTCTGCAAAAGCGGGGGGTGCGAGGCTCTCCTACGATCCGAATTTGCGGTTGATGCTCTGGGATAGCGCCAACGACGCCAAGCACTGGATCTGGGAGGTGATGCCTTACGCAGATATCGTCAAAATTTCGGAAGAGGAGTGGGAATTCATCACGGACGATGTCGAACTGGCAAATGGGGTTGATCGCATTCTTGGACTCGGTGCGAAACTACTCGTTGTCACGTTAGGTGAACGCGGGTGCTATTACACGAACGGTTCCGCTGAAGGCTATAGCGATGGTTTTGCGGTGGAGGTCGTGGATACACTCGGGGCAGGGGATGCATTCGTCGCGGCAATGCTTACCCAACTGATGCCGCATGCAGATCTTACATCGCTTGAAAAGGACCAACTTAACGCTATTATGCGATATGCAAACGCCGCAGGCGCGTTGGCAACTCAAACAGTTGGCGTAATTCCTGCGCTACCGACTCCTACCGAGATCGAACATTTTCTATAAGGGACGCACCTCCAGAATCATTCGGCTTTTTATACTTTGTCTATTGAGGTGGTAAGCAATATTCGGTATTAAATACGCCCTTTGTCATCAATAACGGGCGGGGAAACCCGGGGAAATCCGCAGAAATACCCTATCAAAAACCCCAAGCGAAAACCCCCTACGGGGATCGGAATCCAACGGAAACACGGAAAATTGATAATTTGTTATTTAACATTGCGCAACAACATTCCGTAAATAAAGGAGATAGCATAATGGAATCACTAAATCGATTTGGTGTTTTATTGTTGGTCTCATTCATTATTTTTATTATTGCTGTGGTGTCGGTGCAAGCCGCTACTTTGAACGTCACTGTGACAGACGCCCGAACCGACAACAGACTGAACGATGTGTCTATTACCGTCAGGCATGAGGACGGCACCGTTACACAAGGTGTTAGCAACGCAACCGGCACACTTGAGATTTTGGATTTAGCCCCTGGGCTCTACACAATTACTGCTTCCTCACCCGGTTATGCCGATGCAATTATAGCAGATGTTGTGCTTGGTGACAACGAAACGAAGTCGTTAGCAATTGCACTCTCTTCGGAAACCATCCAACTTGAACAGGTTTCCGTTACGGCATCACGCCGTCGAGAAAAGGTGCTCGAAGCCCCCGCATCAGTTGCCCTCGTTGGAAATTCAGAAATAAAGGACAGGGTCGCGCCGAGTGTTACGGAGCATTTAAAATCGGTGCGTGCGGTGGATGTTGTGACCGCTGGACTCGGAGCATCGTATGTTGTCGTCCGTGGTTTCAACAACGTTTTCTCGGGTTCACTTCTATCCCTCGTTGACAATCGGATTGCGAGTGTTCCTTCACTGCGGGTTAATAGTTACAGTTTCATCCCTACGATAAGCGAAGATATTGAACAGATTGAAGTCGTATCGGGTCCCGGCGCAGCACTCTACGGTCCCAACAGTGCTAACGGTGTCATGCACATCATCACTCGTTCGCCGTTCACTTCCCAAGGAACAACCGTCAGTATTGGTGGGGGTGAACGGAGTATACTCATGGGCTCCCTTCGACATGCCGGCATTGTCAATGAGACGATCGGCTATAAGTTCTCAGGGAATTATTTTCGTGGAAATGATTGGCAAGAAGGACGCGCAAAAGAGGATATTGAAGGTGAAGGCGGCCTGATATTTGATACTTACAAAGCCAGCGGCGAATTTCGCGTCGATTATAGTCCAAGCAACGATACGACCGCAATTCTTGCCAGCGGTTTCACGCAAGCCACCGGCATTGAACTGACGGGGATTGGTGCAGGTCAAGCCCAAAACTGGACATACGGTTACCTGCAAGGGCGGTTCATCCACAAAGATCTTTTTGCACAAGCCTTTTGGAATCGGAGCAATGCTGGAGATACGTATGTCGTACGGAGCGGTGACCCAACTATTGACAATTCCGACCTATATGTCGGGCAGATTCAGCACGGCTATAGTTTTGGCGAGTGGCAGCGTTTTACTTATGGCATGGATGTGTTGCTGACCCGTCCCGATACGGAAGGGACAATCAATGGCGTCAATGAAGAAGATGACAGCATCAATGAGATAGGTGCGTATTTGCAGTCAGAGACCAAAATCCTGCCGCAGTTAAAGTTCATCGCTGCGGGACGCGTTGATGACCACAACCAACTTGAAGACATCGTCCTTTCACCGCGTGTTGCACTTGCTTATCAACCCAACGACGATCACAATTTGAGAGTAACCTATAACCGTGCCTTCAATACGCCAAGAACCTCCGATCTGTTTCTTGACATTCTATCAGTTGGAGACGCGTTCGGATTAGGTGCTAACTTCCAACCCGTGTTAGGCTTCAGCCCGAATATTGATATACGAGCGCAGGGTGTCCGTTCCGAAACAGGATTCACCTTCAAAAGAAGTGCGGACGGTCGTCCGGAATTCCGTTCCCCCTTCTCGCCGTTGGCAAAACTTCCATCAGAGACATACATTCCACTTGACGATCCTGTCTTCACCAACGTTATGTGGAGTATCGGACGTAGTGCTGTCATGAGCGGCGTGCAGCCGATTTTTGAAGCAGGTCTCACTGCACAAGGTCTTCCAGCACCCACTGTTGAGGCACTCCTTGATGGGTTTGATACCCTCATTCCGCAGCAGGTCGTTGGTGTAAAAAATGTCTTACGTTCGCTTGATCCACAGGCAGGTGACTTCGTCGATGTTGAAGATGTAAATGATGTTAACCCGCTTAAACCAACGATTACACAAACCTATGAGGTTGGTTATAAAGGCATCCTCATGAATAAGTTGGCTTTCTCTGCCGATGTGTACCACTCAAGGATTAAGGATTTCACCGGTCCTTTGGTTGTCGAAACCCCAAATGTGTTCTTGGACCCTACCACGTTAGGTGCCTCTCTTGGAAAGCAGATCACGGTGGCGTTAGCGGATCCACAAAACGCTGTACTTAATCAGGCATTACTCGCGTTCGACGCGCCTGCTCAAGGCGGGAACGGCGACGGTTCGCCTGTTGATGAATTAGTGACGTTATTCGTAGCGGGAACCGAAAATAACGGTCCCGCTTTCATACCCTTTGGCACGGTAACACCAGAACAGGCGGCGGACCCAAATGCTATCATGCTCACCTATCGGAATTATGGCGACATTTCGCTCAACGGGTTAGATCTGAGTTTCACCTATTATCTCAATCCGAGTTTGAGTTTCGGTGCGAATTATTCGTTTGTGAGCAAAGACCTTTTTGAGGACGTTGATGGGCTTGGTGATATTGCGCTGAACGCGCCCAAAAACAAATTCGGTGCAAGCGTTCAATACCTTAACGCTGACTTGGGATTCGGTGTGGGACTCCGAACGCGTTTTGTGGCTGGATTCCCTGTGCGGTCGGGGGTTTACATTGGCGATCTTGAATCGTATTATACAATCGACTTGAACGCTGGTTACGATCTACCCATCGGTCCCAGACCCCGTCTCTCATTGACGATACAGAATCTTCTGAACCGTAGGCACCAGCAATTTATCGGATCGCCAGAAATTGGACGCCTGTCAATGGTGCGTTTGACGCAAACTTTTTAAATTCAACGGCGGGAAAAAGGGAATTTGTCACACGCGTAGGCGGAAAAGTAGTGGGTGAACTTCTTGAGTAGAACGTTCATGCCCAATGATATGCTTTTAAGTTGAAGTGAATTTAACAAACTTTTATATCGAACTCAGGTTAGGCAACGCCCTACTTCCGCCTTGCTTTAACGGTGTACGTGGGCCAGGAAAAATAGAAGTCATCACCCGCTGAACGGACTGTGTAGTGCTCTCGCGCTTCATCAGGGGAGAGTTGCGCAAACGCATCACGGATCTCCTGCACGAGCTCTGGCGGGTTTTTCTCTGGACGTACCCACCAGAGAAACGATATCTCTGCATTTCGGGCGTGCGCCGTCCTTTCAAGAGAAAATCCAGCATCCGTAATCATCGCGCCCCATTGTGATGGCGGGTAACCATACACGTGCGAGTTATCTCGGAGTTTCTCGATGCGGTTCTGCCACGTTCTCAACTTCTCTGGTTCCGGTGAGACAGTATCCGTCATGCAGAAAAGCCCATCTGTCCGTAAAACTCGATGGACCTCGCTCAAGAATTTTGGGACATCTTGAAAATGATGAGGGGCAATCCGACACGTTACGAGATCTAATGACGCATCAGTGAACGGCAATGCCTCGGCAGCAGCGACGGAAAATTCGATATTTCTTATCGCTTGTTCTTGCGCCAGTTCAACCGCCTTCTCGACCATTTCCGGGGTGAGATCTGTTGCCACCACATGGGCGACCTTGGGTGCGAGAGCAAACGCCGTAAAACCTGTTCCAGTAGCGATGTCTAACGCCTGTTCTGTTCCCTTAGGATCCGCAAAGTCAAGGAGTACGTTTAGCGTATTCCCTTTGGCGTGTACGCGACTCTGTGCGTAGTAGTCGGCGTATTGGCTAAACTGGTCGCGGACAGAGGTATGAATAGATTTCATGTTTTTAACTATAGGATCCTGGGCATCGTTCCACTACGTTTCACGATGGTGTTTGGTCAATTCTGGCGCGACTAGGGACCTGCACGGTTTTTGAGTTTTCTTTATCTCATCACTTCTACCGCATTTCTTTCATCATTAACCCACCGCCGCTACTCCCGACCGCAATTTCCAGCTCAACCTACAGGATTAATTGAAAACGATAACGCCGCGTGCGTTTTCTCCGGCTTCCATATCCGCAAAAGCCTCATTAATCTGCTCAAGTCGATAATGGCGGGTAATCAGTTCATCGAGTTTCAATTTGCCTTCTGCGTACAGATTCAGAAGTTTCGGCATATCCACTCGCGGTTGGCAAGATCCGTAAAACGAACCAATTAATCGTTTCTCACTCGAGACGAAGCGTTGTGCTGGAATGCTGAATTCGGATTCATGATGTGCCATACCTACAATGACAGCACTCCCAGCAGGTCGGACCATATCATACGCCTGTACAATTGTTTTCGGATTCCCGATGACCTCAAATGCGTAATCCACCCCCAATCCGTCTGTCAACTCACGAACGGCTTCGACCGGATCATTTTCAGCGGCGTTGACGACATCCGTTGCTCCGAATTTTTTCGCAAAGTCGAGTTTCTTCTCCGCAATATCAACAGCGATAATCCGTTCCGCTTGTGCAAGCACTGCACCTTGGATGGCGTTCAAGCCGACACCGCCGGTCCCGATAACCGCCACAGTACTGCCGGGCTCCACCTTTGCAGTATTAAGCACAGCACCGACACCTGTCGTCACACCACACCCCACGAGTGCGGCTTTCTCTAAGGGATAATGTGGATCGATTTTCACGAGATTCTGCTGCGGAACAACCATGTATTCCGACATTGTTGCGATCCGTGCCATCTGGAGGATTCCATCGCCTGAACTGTTGTGGAGGCGGTAAGTGCCATCTAATAGAAATCCGCGAGGCACATCATAACTTTCGCACAGGCAGACGCGTTCCATCTGACACATCCGGCAACTGCCACAATAACTCACAAAAGACAAAATCACCCGATCCCCGGGCTGGAAACCGTTTACATCCTTGCCAACGTGCTCAATCACGCCAGCCCCCTCGTGTCCGAGTGCGACAGCTGCGTCGTAGTAGATCGTCCCAGTCACTACGGAAAGATCGGAATGACAGACACCACTCGCTCCAGTCCGAACGAGCACCTCGTTTTCCTTCGGATCATCTAACTCAAGATCCTCAACAACGACAGGTTGATTATGTTCATACATAACAGCGGCACGCGTTTTCATTTTTTGCTCCCTCTCCGACGTCGTGCGTTTACAATAAAGATTCCAGATAACTTCTCGCCTTTCGCATCGAGTCAACCGGATCCGATTCACCTTCATAGACAATCGATAGACATCCGTTATAGTTAACCCCTCGCAAGATTTCTAAAACGCGCGGGTAATCCAACCATTCCTCTACACCGCTATCAATCTGATAAAACTTCGTACGGACATAAACGGCGTGCGGTGCTGTCTGTTCAATACTCGCATAACAGTCGTAGCCGGGATGTGGTGAGCCTCGATGCCCACTTGCGCCGGGAGACCCTGCATACTGTCCAGTGTCTAAGATATGTGTGAAATAGGGATGATCCGTTGCATTCAGTGCTCGTAAAACGGCGGCGCCATCGCGTGTAACGTTGTTGTGGTTGTGATTTTGTAACCCGACGAGGATTCCTGATTCATAGCCGTATTCAGCAACTTCCTTGAAGGCTTCAATCATCGGTGGCCATAGCGTCTCTTCATCATCGCAGTCCTCCGGGACATACGCAGCGAAGACTCGGACAATCGGGCAACTCATAAAAGCGGCAACATCAATCCACTGCTTGATGAGCGCAACCTGTTCCGGATGTTCTGCAACCGGACGCCCAAAGTTGTTGCTAACCCCGATGTAACCTAACGGTAATCCTTTCCGGGCGAGATCCTTCTTTAGGTCGCGTAGGTAATTCGCATCAGTCGATTCAAACGCGCTTGAATGTAACTCAATCACATCAAAACCGAGATCGTACACGATTTGTGCGAAAGCAGAAGCAGTCGTATTTCTCACATTCAGAGACATCGTCCCTAATTTCATCATAACGGCACTCTCCTTTTTTCCTCTTGGTGATGGGAACACGTTCAAGTACGTTCGTCTAACTCGCCCTCTGTCGTATCGGCATATTCTTGAAGAGATATCCGGGTTTGCCGGTGTAATGCTGAGAGGAATTTCCGTAAAGTTTCCTGCAGGTTATGAAGTTGATACCGTTCCTCCTCAAGGTCCTGAATTCGTGAATCGAAAAGTTCCAACCGGTTGAGTCGGTCGAAAACGTCTTCAATCAGGTTCTGGAGTTCGTCGAATCTTTGCCGCTCGTCTTCAATCTGCTGCCGTTCCTCTTCGAGTCGCCGAACTCTATTTGTCGTGTCTGCGAGTTCTCTACGTGTCTGTGTCAACTCTTTTTGAAGATTTTGTGTAAAACTTATTAATTTTTCTAAGGTATTCGTTGTTTTATAAGCCTGCTGTCCGGGATTGGTTAAATTTATTTGCTCCTGAAGCGGGGGACCCTTTTCCGGTGCCAATGGCGCGACAATCTCATCCGACGGGTCAGCCAGTGCGGGGGCATCTGCGCCTCCAAAAATGCCAATTAATTTAATATGGTACGAAAACTGGGTGTAAGCTTCTCTCCGTTCGCTGTAGGTAACCTGCACCCGTATCTCTTCATCAACCTTCAGGGCACTGAGCCGGGCATGTATATTCCGAATCACCACCTCATTGTATCCGAACGAGTTATTTTTCTTTGGATTCAATTGTCGGAGGTACCGGTAGAGCTCCAATCCATCAACGCTCTCGCGTTCCAATCCTTCGGTCGTTAAAACGCCGATGACTTCGGGATTTTCAGGATCTGACGATCCATACTCGTCAGGTATGACGATATCCAGCGGTACCTCTCCATGAAGAGCCTTCATCCCGAGAATCCATCCCGATGTCGATGTTCTACTGCTGTATACAATGAAGTCGTAGGTAATTGCCATAATTTTCTCTTTTCATGAACCCATTTATTTTTTTTGAATTGACTCCCAGTGTTGTGTCACATCTAAACTGACAGGTGTGCCGCCCGATTTTGTCGGGTTTCACTTCGTTCTACCTGCAGGAAACACCCAATCAAAAACACCTACAAAAATCAAAATAACATTGACAGAACACTAGACCTTGATGCCTTTCCTGTGGGTTAACCCTCAAGTGACGACATCCTAACTTTCGCGAACTACGTCCGTAATCTCGACATGACTTGTGGCAGTTTCGGTATACAAGAGGTCCCAACTCCCTCTACAGCGAAAGATGCGACACAATGTGCGAAATTCAGTGCTTCCTTGACAGAACGGCTTTGATAATAGTTAATCAAAAAAGCGGTCGCGAAAACGTCCCCAGCCCCTGTTGGATCCACCTCTGTAACGACGTACGCAGCGGATTCAAGCTGCGTCCCATTTTGAAAGAGAATCGCCCCCTGTGCCCCTCGTGTCAGAACAACGATCGAGGTTAATCCGATATATCTTTCAAGTTCATCCGGATAACTGCGGAGATCCTCATCACTCAGGATTAATATATCAATATGAGGCAAGATGTCCTTCGCCGTCTCCCATCGCTTTGCGTCAACCCTACCACTGGTATCCCACTGTCGGAGCCAGCCTTGCGGTGTCGCCCCTATCAACGTTTCGTTGCTGAAGCAGTGAACAACTTCAGCGGAAACTTCATCTGCAATCGGACACAAGTAGGCTATATTACTCGTACGCCATTCGACAGGAACATCGTTCCCCTTTAATTGCTGTGCGTTCCCAAGGATAAATTGCTGTCTGCGTCCCTTTGCGTCGTATTGATTATCAAAGATTGTTGTCTCAGGAGATTCATGATAGACTGTTTGTATGCCTTCTAAAAGTGGATTCTCCCGATCAAAGTTCGAGCCAACAGCCGTAACCGCTCGAGCGTGGTGCCCAAGGTTTCGTGCGGTTATTGTTGAATATGAAGCGGACCCACCAAGGATATAACCGTTTGGCGAAACGTCATAACAGAAATGGCCAATTGATAGAAAAGTCGTAGGCATTGGAGAGGGTTTATTCATTTTCGCGTTATAACTCAAAGACAGGCTCCATATGTGCCCACCATTCGTCTGGCTGTGCCTCCGCTACTGGTTCTTGGAAGGTTCTCATCAACTCATCCCAAGTTTTGCATTTCGGGTTCTCTTCGAGATAGCGCGGAAAATCGCGAGTGATATCAAAGGAATCAATCGTTTCCATTGCCATAAACAGTCGGCATCCGAGTAAATAAATATTCATCTTTGTGACGCCAACTGCTTTCAACGCATCGATCACTTCGGGCCAGGCATCTCGGTGATATGCTTTATACGTTTCAATAACAGATGGATCGTTTTTGAGATTCAGTGTTAAGCCGTAGTGTTTCATTTTAGCTTTTCCAGTGCCTTTCGGATTATTTCAGCAGGGTCAAACGCGAGTCTGGGTTGCTGGATAAACCGAAACTCTCTTTTCATTTAGTGTTTATATGATATCAAATTTTAACATTTTCGTCAACTTTTTTCTCACAACCGCCCAGAGTTGTCCAGTTTCCCAACTGATGCAATTTATTTATAGAAGCATTACAGATTCAGGTAATTTTTTCTTTTCTTGAAATAACTGCATATCGGTGCTATAATAATTTTTGGACTTACAGACACTACCTGAACATATTACCAAGGCAGGTAAAATCGAAAATGAAGGGACTCCTTAAGAAAAACATCCCAAATGCCCTTCTCATCTCCATCGGGCTTCATATTCTCCTGCTGATGCTACTGGGGACCCTATATCGACAACGACTCGATTGGCAGCCCAAACCGGTCACGGAGTTCGACATCGTTAAAATTCGATTGCGGAGTTCCGTGCGTCCATTGAAAAAACTTCGTCACCTTCCGCTACAACCTTCTACAGTTCCTGAAAATAATATGCAACAGATGGAGACGGTCGAGGTGCAACCTCCCACGCTCCAGACATCGGCGGCACCCGTATCGCACCAAGATGCAACCCTCGAATTACAGACCCCCGATCTTTCCACCCTTTCAGGAGAGGATACCTACGGAAAGGGGCTACGGGCTAAACCTGTAGCCGGATTAGGTAGTAGTGGCACAGGAAGTGGATTAAGTTCACGTATATCAGGTAAAGGAAAAGCCGGCGGTGCCACTCGCGGTTTTTTAGGCGGAGCGAATGAGCAACCCGCCTCCGACATTGGCGGACTCACACTTCCCGATCTCGCACTCACTAAGGTAGGGAAACATATCGTCGCAAACCGTGGCTCCGACCTCGTTGATATCGTTTTTGTTATTGACGGTAGTGGGAGTATGAAAAACGATGTTGATGCGGTGCGCGAACACCTCAGTGCTATGACAGATCTTTTCGACAGGGCAAACATGGATTTCACCATCGGCATCGTTACCTTCCGAACTGGAACGGGATACGGTTTACTCGGTTTGGACTTTGAGGTGATCCCCCAAACGCGTTCCGTTTCTCAAGTTAAGAAGGTACTGGCACAATTGAAATTTCGTGGAGACGAAAACGGTTTGGACGCTCTCATCCGAGCCGCTGATGAGGTTACGTTCCGACAGGACGCTGAGGTCCATTTCATATTCGTCACAGACGAATATGTAAGCGGGGCATATTCTTCAGTAGACGTGATGGTGAAGATGAAAACTGCTAAAATCAAGGTAGATGTTATCGGACGCGATGAACCGTTTCAGAAGTTCATTGCAAAAAGCACGGGTGGCTTATGGCTGCCGATTTCCAGTCTCACGATCCAGTGAAAGGATAATCAAATAGCGGTGATAACCGATGCAGATAAAGGATAAACACTACGCCTTAGGGTTGACGTTTCTTTTCCTTGGTGTCAGCGCATTTACCGCCAGTCATCATGAAATGTGGCGCGATGAGATTCAGGCGTGGCTGCTCGCTCGTGATAGTGGCTCAGTCTTCGAGCTTTTCGCGCATCTGAAATATGAAGGGCATCCGGGATTGTGGCACCTGTGCCTCCTTCCGCTCACGCGCATCACACACTCCCCTGTTATCATGCAAGTCTTCCACTTACTGATCGCAGGTGTCACCGTATATCTTTTTGTTCGCTACGCGCCCTTCAATCTTCTTCAGAAATTCCTTTTCTGTTTCGGCTACTTCGTTCTCTATGAATACGCTATTCTTGCGAGAAACTACGCCCTCGGACTTCTGCTAATAACCGTCTTCTGCCTCCTTTTCAAGGAGCGTTACAAACGCTTTATTTGGGTGGGTTGTGTGCTATTTCTTCTTGCACATACGAGTGCCCATGCTTTAATTCTCACCATAGCCATAGGTATCGCGCTCTGCTGTGAATACGTCTGTCACTGTTGCCGTCTAACCCCTTTTATTCAAGAGGATGAAACGACAGAAGAAAAACGAGCCGTCTGGATCGGGTTCGTTCTCATTGGCATCGGTATCACAACATCGGTTTTACAGCTCAATCCGCCACCGGATACAGGGTTCGCTGTGGAATGGAAGTTTGCCTATGAATCGGAAGAGTTCAGCAAGGTTATCAAACTTATCTCTTATGCCTTTCTTCCTATTCCCGAATTCGCGCTTAATTTTTGGAACAAGCACCAGTTAGAGACTTACGCTTTCTACCAATCCATCCAAATCCCGCTCTGCTGTCTTCTGATGCTTTGCGGTGTGCTGTTACTACTTAAACGTCCGACTGCACTTTTCATATACCTCGTCGCGATGCTCGGACTTTTATCCTTTTTTTACATAAAGTACTACGGCAGCATGCGGCACCATGGCTTCCTGTTTATCACGCTCCTAATGACCGGTTGGATCCATAAAGACTGCCCTGAGATAGACCTTCGATCTAAATTTTTCAGCGAATTACCACAACGGTTATTTTCCCCATTTTTCACCTTCATCTTTATCTGTCATTTCATCGGAGGCATAACCGCGGTTGTCCTGGAACACCGACACGTCTTCTCTTACGGGAAACAGGTGGCTGAATACATCACCGCGAACGACATGCAAAATATGCAGATGGTCGGCGAGATCGATTACGCCGCGAGCACCATTGTCGGATATCTCGAAAAAGATCAGATACATTACGTACACGGCAATCGGCCCGGCTCCTTTGTCAGATGGGACGATGTCCGTGAACCTGATGTCGATATCCCAGACATCCAAGTCGCTAAGGTGGCAAATGTTTTGCGAACCCAGACGTCCCAGGATATTCTCATTATCATGAACCGCGCTTTAGATCCGGAACTGATCGCGCAGTATAACCTCAATCTCCTCGTTGAATTTATAGGTTCAATTGTTGATGATGAAGGCTTCTATCTCTACCGAATGCCAGCACCTTGATGTCATGCCCCGTCTTGTAGGACCGATTTTCGAACCCGAATTCCTAAGTGTCGATCACTGACCGCTCTTCTCGGTAGGTGTGGTTTCCGAACCGCCCCGAAACATCCAAATCCTCTCATCCATTGTTGACCGCTGATTCCTGAAAACCGAAGGTTTTGATAATCAAAACTTTTTGCTTGACAGAATCTGCGATAAGTGCTACCATAATTAAATGTTATTTTCGTCGGAGATACACCAAAAACGGAGAGTTCTCTAAATACATGCCAAAACGTAGAAGAAAGTCCAGAAACGCCGATGCCTCGGACGTGAATGGAGAAGATAACATAATGCTGCGTGAGACAGCACCCTTGCAACTGCGCTACTACGGCGACCCAGTCCTTCGTAAAAGAGCCAAACCGGTTGCAGAGATCACAGAGGCAGAACTCCAGCTCGCTGAACAGATGTTGATGACGCTGGAAGCTACAGGCAACGGTATTGGACTCGCCGCAACACAAGTCGGTATTTTGAAGCGACTTATCATTATCGACATAGGTGAAGTTGACGATGAGGTATACGAACCTCTGGTGCTGTTTAACCCCGAAATTCTGAGTTTTGAGGGAGAAATTGTTGCTGAGGAAGGGTGTCTCAGTATCCCCGATGTAACCGCTGATGTCAAGCGTCCAGAACGAATTGTCGTTGAGGGGATTAATGTCCAGCGTCAACCCATTCGTATTGAAGCCGGCGGCTTACTCGCGCGTGTTCTGCTACACGAAATAGATCATCTCAACGGTGTACTTTTTATTGATCGGATTAGCGGATTAAAGCGCCGTTTGTTGAGCGATGAATTGCTGAGACTGCAACAAGCCGAGCGCCCCTCTTAACATCGAGAATTCCAAAATCTGCCACGGACGGAGGCTATTTCGGTGTAACCTACAGGTTCCCGAAACTTGCTATTGAAAAATATGCTAAAACAGAACCTTGAACCTATCCTACAAACAAAGCTGGACCACCTCTACAGGTGCTTACGCGCTTATGAAAAGGTCATCGTTGCCTTTTCTGGCGGTGTCGATAGCACTTTTCTTGCAGAGGCGGCACAACACGCCCTCGGTGATAACGCTCTCGCTGTTACTGCTATTTCAGACTCCTATCCGATCCGAGAAATGAGAGCGGCGCAAGATATCGCCAAGCAGATCGGGATCCGCTTTGAGACCGTCCACACGGAAGAATTGGATCTGGAAGGCTACGCGAGCAACCCGACAAACCGATGCTTTTTCTGCAAGACCGAGTTGTTCGACAAGTTACGTCCCATCGCTGAAAAATATGACGTGGGAACGATTGTCTACGGCGCAATTCCGGATGATGTCGGGGACCACCGGCCAGGGATGGACGCCGCGAAGAAAATGGGTATCCAAGCACCGTTAATTGATGTCAACCTGACGAAGGCAGAGATTCGCGCGATTTCAAAGGTGTGGAGCCTCCCAACATGGGACAAACCCGCATTTGCCTGTCTCTCCTCACGATTTCCTTACGGCATGCGTATCACCCGCGAACTCCTGCGACAGGTAGACGCAGCGGAGCAATTTCTTTACGACTTGGGTATCCGTCAATTCCGTGTCCGACACCATGGCGACCTTGCACGCATTGAACTTGAAGCGGAAGAGATCTCACGGATGCTGTCCAAAACCGTGCGTCGTGACATCAACACGCATTTCAAGACACTCGGATATAGGCATGTTGCGCTCGACCTGCAGGGGTATCGTTCCGGGAGTCTTAACGAGGGGATCACGATTTCATCATAAATTTAACATGTCCAATCAACAAACACAACCGCTTACTGGCGTAGAGACCTTTAGTTGGAAGAAGTGGGACGCTTGCACACATTGCGGACTTTGTCTGCCAACCTGTCCAACCTATCGAGAATTAGGTTTAGAAACGGATTCACCAAGGGGCAGATTGTATCTCATGGGAAGCGCCTTCAAGGCTGAAGATGCCACCCCACTCAACGAGGAATGGTCAGAATATATTTATCGGTGCTTAGACTGTCGAGCATGTGAAACCGCCTGTCCTTCCGGCGTTCACTTCGGCGAACTGCTGGAAGAGGCACGTGCTATCTATGAACAGAATGCACCCCGCTCAGCGGCTTACCGATTCTGGACGAACCTTGTCTTTAAACAAATTCTACCGAACAAAGAACGGTTGGACCTGATCTTTGAGTTGATGTGGCTCTACCAACGGCTCGGTATCCGATGGCTCGTTCAGAAAACGGGTATCTTGAAACTGATGGGACAACTCGGGCAGATGGAATCATTGCTCCCGAAGATCCCGCCGCCGCAACTGAAATATACGATACGCGACATTACACCCGCTGAAGGTGAGACCCGATATCGTGTCGGATTCATACCTGGGTGTATCATGAACCAAGTCTTCACTGAAACGAACGTCGCAACGATTCGGGTCTTAGCACAGAACGGATGTGAGGTGGTCACCCCGCGACAGCAGACCTGTTGTGGTGCCTTACATCTTCACAATGGCATCCGAGATGTCGCTTCATCTCTCGCGAAGCAGAACATTGACGCATTTGAAGACGAGAACTTAGACGCGATTATCATCAACTCCGCAGGCTGCGGTGCGACGCTTAAGGAATATGAGGCACTCTTAGAACACGACACGGTTTACGCCGAGAAGGCAGAACACTTCAGCCATAAGATGCGAGACATCAGTGAATTTTTAGCAGAGATCGAGATGGTCGCGCCGAGCGGAAAAATCGAAAGACGCGTTACCTACGATGAACCGTGCCACCTCCTTCACGGGCAAAGCGTAGAAGCACAACCGCGCAAGGTTCTCCAAGCGATACCCGGGTTGGAGTTGATTGAATTAACCGAATCCGAATGGTGTTGTGGGAGTGCTGGGATCTATAACATCACACAACCGGAACTGTCACAGGAAATTTTAGAACGGAAGATGACACACATCGCCGAAACCGGTGCGGATATCGTCGCGACAGGAAATCCGGGTTGTTTACTCCAGATTCAACTCGGCATCCAAAAACACGGATTATCCATGAAGGCAATGCATCCTGTCAATCTTTTAGACTACGCCTATCGTGGTATCTCCCCTGAGGATTTTTTGCCTGATCAGTAGGGAAGGTTAGCGAAATAAATAATGTTTTTATCAGATAAAGATATTATCCAATATATAAACAAGGGGAAAATCAAAATATCCCCCGAACCCGATTTGAAAACACAACTCGGTAGTTGCTCTATCGACTTCAGACTGAGCAACACCTTTCGTGTGTTTGAGCATAGCAAATACCCATTCATTGATCTGCGTGCTGAGATTGATATCAATGACCTGATGCGGAGGGTTGATGTCCCTGATGGGGATGCCTTCACGATGCAACCGGGTGAGTTTGTCTTGGCAGCAACGCAAGAGACCCTTGAATTAGCAGACGATGTGTTAGCACGGCTTGAAGGCAGAAGTAGTTTGGGGAGGCTCGGCATTATCGTCCACAGCACCGCCGGGCTTTTTGATCCGGGTTGGATCGGCATTCCCACGTTGGAGTTAGGAAATCTCGGTCGTATGCCGGTCAAATTGTATCCGGGTATGCGGATCTGTGCGTTCACTTTTGCACAGCTCTCTTCGAGTGCTCATGTGCCGTACCAACTCAAACCGGCGAACAAATATGCCGGGCAAGACGGTCCAGAGATGAGCCGTTTTGCCAAAGACGTAGAATTTTCGTAGGAGCGACCTTTAGGTTAGGACGCTGCGCGCAAAAAACGGGCAATGCCATGCCTAATAATTTAGCAATATCTTGGCATTTGTAAGATTAGGCGTGAACGATAAATCCGGGCAGTAACTCGTTCTTCCTGCCTTTCTCGCTTTGCCCTTGTGTCTCGTGATTTCGCACGAGATTTAATCTATTTTCGTCAGTGAATGCAATCCCATACGCAATTACGGTTGATTGGCATAAATTTTGCTTAACCAGTCAGTAAGACACTCGTCAGGTGGTATGAGTTGCACGTTCAGTTGACGAAGTTAGGACATTTTTCTGAGTTATCGAAGCGGGCTTTAGGACAACCAAGGCTTTCGTGCCGCGTTTACCTTATACCGTTTTATCAGATTATAATCTCGGTCTTTGGATCGAGGAAGTATTGAGTTTTGATAGCAAGTTTCGGCTCTCAAGTTACGCCGAAATTAGGAGGATATGTAATGACACCAAGTGAGGTGGTTGCACTTGCAAAAGAACATGACGTAAAGATAGTCGACCTGAAATTCATGGATCTGCCGGGGATGTGGCAACACTTCTCCCTGATGGCAGAGGAGTTGACCGAAGACCTGTTTGAAGAAGGTTGCGGTTTTGACGGTTCGAGTATCCGCGGTTTCCAGGCAATTAACGAGAGCGATATGTTGCTCTTCCCAGATCCAACGACCGCCCTCATCGACCCTGTCTGCAAGGTGCCGACGTTAAGTATTACGTGTAACATCAAAGATCCGATCACATTAGAGAATTACACGCGTGATGTACGACATATCGCACAAAAGGCGGAGGCGTATCTCCAATCCACTGGCATTGCGGATACGAGTTACTGGGGTCCTGAGGCAGAATTTTATCTCTTGAACGATATTCGCTACGGCCAGAACCAGCACTCAGGTTTCTATGCTGTCGATTCTGTTGAGGGAAGTTGGAATTCGGGTCGCGAAGAGAACCCAAACCTTGGATATAAACCGCGCTACAAAGAAGGTTATTTCCCAGTCCCCCCTTCAGATACACTTCAAGACCTCCGCTCCGAGATCTGTCTCAAGCTCATGGAAGCTGGCGTTGATGTAGAAGTTCACCACCATGAAGTGGGAACCGCGGGTCAAGGGGAAATCGATATCCGTTTTGGTGAGTTAACCACGACTGGCGATAAGATCGCGTTGTATAAGTACATCATCAAGAACATGGCGCGTGAAAATAATCTCGTCGCGACTTTCATGCCGAAACCGCTCTTCCAAGACAACGGTTCTGGCATGCACGTCCACCAAAGTCTCTGGAAAAACGGGAAGAACATCTTCTACGATCCACAGGGATATTCGCTTCTCAGTGAGGATGCGCTCTATTATATTGGTGGCTTGCTTACGCATGCTCGCTCACTTTGCGCAATTATCGCCCCAACAACCAACTCCTACAAACGGTTGGTCCCAGGGTATGAAGCCCCAGTGAACATCGCCTACTCGCAACGGAACCGTAGCGCGTGTGTCCGTATTCCGGTCTACTCAAAGAGTGAGAAGGCGAAACGGATTGAATTCCGGACACCGGATCCGTCCTGTAATCCTTACCTCGCCTTTAGCGCATTGCTCATGGCAGGGCTTGACGGTATACAGAACCGCATCCATCCGGGTGAACCCCTGGACAAAGACCTCTATGATCTTGAGCCGGAAGAACTCGCGGACATCGAGTCTACGCCAGTGTCCCTCGGTGACTCATTGGATGCCTTAGAAGAAGATCACGAATATCTCCTCAAGGGCGACGTGTTCACCCAAGACGTTTTGGATGTCTGGCTTGAGTACAAACGAGAAAATGAGGTCGATGCCGTCAACATGCGGCCACATCCGTACGAATTCTTCCTCTACCACGATATTTAGGTCGTGTTCGGAGGTCACGCGATCACGACCATCGTGATGGCGTGCCTCCGTTGAACTCGGAAGTTATGCAATCACAACGATCGTGATGGTGTGCTTCCACAGAGGTATTGAAAAATCACTCTATAGGGCGGATTTCCACATCCGCCCACCGTACTTGTACATGTAAACCTTAGGGCACAGATTGCAAGCCCTGATTGAAAGGCAAAGCCGCTACACAACCGTATTCACTTTTAGCAAGGAGAATCGCATGAAAAAGCTAGAATGTATTATCCGCCCCTTCAAATTGGAGGAGGTTAAAGAGGCACTCAGTAGTGTGGGTGTTCGGGGCATGACAGTCAGCGAAGTTCGTGGTTTCGGGCGTAGCCGTGGGCATACTGAATTGTACCGCGGTAGCGAATACACGATCGAATTTGTCCCGAAGTTAAAAATCGAAATTGTCGTCGCAGAAGAGAACGTTGACAAAGTCGTTGAAGCCGTGCAACAGGCCGCTTCGACCGGTAAAATCGGCGATGGCAAAATCTTCGTCCTGCCCATCGATGAAACCATCCGTATCCGTACAGGTGAAAGAGGTCCTGCCGCTGTTTAACTTTCTATTCTATTTTCTTCGCAAGAGGCGGGTTCTGTACCCGCCTCTTTATTTTTTAACCTAACATTGAGGCGACGAGTGCCTCCATCGTTGGAACCGTTCCAACAGCCGGTAGTGAGGACTTCGCTGCCCATGTTTCGTATCCACCTTCCTGGGTCAACGCCTTGTCCGTGCAGATGTAGCCGATATACCCATTCGCTAAGCTGACGAGAAACGTTGGATTCGCATCGGATTTCGACTTGATATTCATCCCCGTTTCAACGAAAACCTCTCCCGGCAATGCTACAATTGCGGCCTCCCCCAGACGAATTATTTGAACGGGAGCGGTCATCTGCGCTGGTAACTTCACCAACCGCTGGCATTCGTGCGCGTAGACATCCACCAGTGCCTGCGGTATCGGTTCCCCGACAACCCAACTAAACGGACCTGTTTCGTAGGCATCGTAAGTTCCTTGTGGCACAGACAGCACCTGTTCAGCAACTGCAAGGTCTTCAGCAGTAATCTCTTTACGTTGGAACGTCAGTGTAGCAAGGTCTCCACTCAGATCAAGCGTTTCGTGCATCTCCATGAGTTGTTTCTCAACAATAAAATGTCCCGCGAGAACGTTCGCCATTTTCACCGCCTGTCGATGGCCACTCGCTGTCCATTTCGTCCGTCCACTGAAGTCGGTGTTGTTAATCTGTCCCGATGCGGCGTTCCAGAGGAGCGAGATGCATGTATCCCCGAGATAATGCTTCATGAGCCGATCGAAGTGCCCAAAATAGTCTGCAGAGAGTGCGCTGCCGTTGTCCGTACCGATGTAGTGGAGCGAAAAGTTCGCAACGGCGGAGATCGGAGTTCCATCATCGGTAGCCTCCACGTACATCATCGCCAACTCTGGATCGATCGTACCGGTCGGCTCTACAAGATCTGGGTTTTCGATACCGGGGTTAAAACGGACAGTCCCATCCTTCATGTGCCAACGTCGATTGAAGGTGATGCGTTCTTCATTCACACTGGCGAACCCCACCCGTGCCGGCTTAAGTCGCCAGACTGCGAGTTCAACCGCATCAGCGATTTTCAAGGGCACCCATTCTGTATACCCCGGATCCTCATCAACACCGAGCAGATCGGCGATAGCCACAGCGGTATGTGTATGCGTGGCATTCACCATGACATGTGCTGCCGGAATATCGCATCTATCGGCGATACGTGCTTTAGCGGCATCCGCTACCTTCTCCGGTATCGCGATGAGATCGCAGGTAACGATTGCGATTCGCGTTGTTCCGTTATCAATGACGACTGCTTTGGCAAAAAGTTCATCGTCAACGTTCTCAGCGTATCTCGGTCGGAAACCGCCCGGTATTCTCGTGCCGAGTGGTGGCGTAATATTCGCCGTCGCGCTTCCTGCTTTAAGAGTTGTTTCCATTTTCAATCTCCTTAATGCGAACTTCGTGAAGAATTGAGATCTACCTCACAGATAAGATCACCCTGTAAACGGAATGGGATATGTGCCCCTGTCTGCGTGAGATAAAGTGCCTCCGGTGTAATGGTATCTACGGTGCCGCGTAAAATGACAGACGAACCGATCCGGCGTTCCGCGATGACATCCGCCAATTTCTCCTGGAGTGTGGTGAGTTGATCTTCCAATGGAAAGACAAGCTTCTCTTCGACCGTCGTTCGGAGGTTCGGGAAGAACCCTTCTCCGGCGGCTCGTGCGATATCCAAAAGTAGGCTTTGTGTCGTCAGCGTATAGTCAAATTCAGCGACAGAAACGGACATCGCCGGTGTGTCATATACGGGTGTCCCGAGCAGATAGAGTTGTCCCTCCGCACCTAATGCAGGCATACTGAATTCAATCCCTGCGGCGAGTTGGTCACCACTACCGTAGAGGGTCAACTTTTTAACAAGTGTATCAATACTTTTTAGTTTGTGAGGTTTTTCAACAAGTGGCTTCGCGAGGTTTTCAACAGCGACGTAGGTCATTTCAATCGGTGCAATAATCTGGTACCCGGATTCGAGTGTGTCAACGAAATGGATGTCTGGCACGTCGGCAGTTGTACTATTGAAAGAATGGGTTGATACATTGCCCATATCTACGTGAATGTAGGCTTCTATACCGAGACTGAAGAAGAGTGTCTGCCCGTCACTCGACAAGTGTTGTGCAAGAATTTTCTGCGGTACTATGGTAAGCGCGATTGGTGGTTCTTGGTTAAGGATTATCGGTTCGTAGAGTCTTGTCCATAAACCGGCAACGCGAGTCTTTACGTCTATGTTAGTGATGTATTTGACGATGAGGTTTTCTAATTTGGGGAGGACTGCTTCCCGCACCAATTCGGTAAGAATTCGACGCACCGAAATTGTAATGCCCAAAATTTCAATTTCCGCTCTCTGGATGAAAATATCAGAGGTCGTTTTGGCGGTAATACGCCAATCGGAGTTAAGTGTTGGGGTAAGCGTTAGCGATGCTGTCGCGGTGCCTTCAATATCTTCACGTTTCTGGACGACCTGTCCGAAGATTTTTTTCGAGACGCGCGCCCATCCACTGAATTGGAACGGAACGTTTACCGATATAGTTCCATCTGCCGCACCTGTCATCGTGAGAGGGTCAAGATTAAGTGTAACCGCCGCCGTAAGCGCGCCATCTTTTCGTTGGATAGGTTTACTGAGATAGTCTCTAAGTTTGGATTCCGCTAACGTCTTGACATCCTGTATCGGCAGATTTGCCTTCACAGCAATGACTGAAGGAATTGGTGGCGGCAACGGAACAGGTGTAACTTCCCGCGGCGGCGCGGGTGCTTTGATGGTGAGATCGGAACGGCGCGGCATGGGGAAGAACAACATAACGCAGATTAACACAACACCAACGGAAACCACACCCACAATGAGTTGTATTCGCATCTGATTCGTCATAATCGCAACCTTGGAATACCGCTTGAGATTTTGTGTTCTCGGTCAATACGAAATGGATGAATGTCAAAACCGGTCTTACCGTTCCGGACGAGTTCGCTCAGAATACGTCCAACAAGGGCACAAAACTTGAACCCGTGCCCTGAAAAACCTGCCGCAATCAGCAGATCTGGACAGTGCGGGTGCGCGTCAATGATAAAGTCTTCGTCTGGGGTTTCCGTATAGAGACAGACTTCGGTATGCGTGGCTTTTCCGAGTTCCGGAAGGCGTTCCTTGACGTAAGCATCTATATGGGCACTGTAGTCTGCATCAGGTGTGCGTTCGGGCGTATCAGGAGAGATGACCTGTCCTCTTCCATGGCGTGCAATTTTTAACCCATGTTTCCCAAAAGCCGGAGTCGCATAGATGAATTCCCCATCAGGGGTCACTTCCGTGAAGACCGGAAACCGGTCGGGCTGGAAACGTCTGCTGTCTGTAGGCTGATAGTAGCACACCTGTTGTTTTGTAACCGTGAGCGGAAGATTCAACTCCGAGAGTAGGATACCAGCCCATGCCCCGGCTGTCACAATGACTTTCCTACCCTGAAATTGGCTGTTTTCGGTCTGAACAGTCGGAACATCTGTCTGCCAATCGATGTTGGTTACCTTGGTCCCTTCCCGGACTACCGCCCCGTGTTGTTCTGCCAATTGCAAGTGCGTTAAAACACATTCAGCGGCGTGGAGAAAGCCGGTGTCCTTCTGATAGAGGATATCCATATCACCCATCAATCGGAATTGCGGAAAACGTCCTGCTAACTGTGCCGCATCCCACCACTCGGATTCAATGCCCGCCGCATCCAAACTTTGCCGCGTCGCGCGTCCATACGGGTTTCCCTTTGTGCCGATACCGACACTCCCTGTGATGAACAGCAACGATTTCCCAGATATCGATTCGAGGTCGCGCCATTCGGCGTAAGCGGTTTTCATCAGCTCCGTGTAAAAGGGTTTATCGTAGAAGAAACGGATGATACGGGTTTCACCGTGCGAACTGCCGAACGTGTGTCCACGCTGAAACTGTTCTAAAACAAGCACGTCTGCGCCAGATTTGGCGAGATGGTATGCGGTCGCGCTCCCCATCCCACCGGCACCAATAATAATTGTATCGTATATATTTTTAATTATTCCTTGCGGTTCGGTCAGGTGGATTTGTGCATTTACGTGCCTTCCCGTATATCCGCCCTCCACTACGTTACGGGCTGCTTCATCTGAATTAACTTTAACTCGCGAAGATAGAGCCGACAACTGACAACCGAAAACTATTAAAAAGGATTTGGCACGGTCGTGAAATTCTGATACCGGTCTTCGCCACGCAGTAGAATCGGTTTCCAAGGACGTTTCAACGAATTCTCTTCTGCCTGCCGCACCGACGGATCTATATAGCGAATCGTCAAGCCACACCTCCGACGCGTGGAATGATTCGGTAGGCTACCGTGGATCATCTGTCCGTGGTGGATGGACATTTCACCGGCTTTTAGCACTAAATCTACGGCGGTTTCTGCCTCTGCCTCGGTGACTGGTACCTCTTGATTGATGCTCAACAGGTTGCCTGCCTGTTCAGACTTTCCGTGTTCCTTGATGCCCGGCTGATGGCTTCCGGGGATTACCTGCATGCAGCCGTTCCCTGTATCGCTGTCATCTATGGCGTACCAAGCAGTGATTGCATCCGGCGGCTCAAGCCCCCAATACGTCACGTCTTGATGCCACGCCACGAACTTGTCGCGGGGACCGTACTTGCAGAAGAAATGCGTGGCTAACAGCATCACATCGGGACCGATCAGTGCCTCGATGACATCCACGATTTTCGGATGTGTTGCGAGTTCCCAGATAAATTGGTAGTCGAAATGCCAGTCAACGAGACCGATTTCACATTTCTCCGCACCGACTTCTGCTTCCAGTGCGTCATAGGCTTGCCGATGGCGCGTTGCTTCAATTTCATTGGAAATGTGGATACCGGTCAAGAATCCGTCTTTTCGATAATTTTCAGCAAGATTTTTAGTTATACCTTGCGGTTCGGTAAAGGGGGTTTGTGCACTCACGATTACCTCCGTATATTCGCCCTCCGCTTCGCTTACGGGCTACGCTTTTTGTGAGAAGTTTGTAACATCGCCCTCACGAAAACTCTGGAAGCTTGCACTGGCGGAACCACTGTGAATCTTCCGGTGGCGATTCTTCTGGATTTTGCATCGTCTCAAAGGTTTTCAAAGCGGGTAATACGGTTTCTGTCCATACCCGTTCGACTTCCTCAAAAGTTACAGGCTGACGTTCGGTAATACCCTGCTGTTCATAAACTGTTAGCAATTCCTGCATCTTTTCTCCGAGCCACGCGACTTCATCAGCCACCATACGTTCACCGATACGGCGGTCCGACTCAAAGGCATTTGTCCCCATCGCGAAATGCGGTCCCTGTGCGTCCGCCGCAGGCATGCGCGACATATCAACACAGTCTGGTTCCAACGCCCATAGAAGCGAAGTTTCGACTCTACCGGCATGGTCTCCACCATTGCCTTGACGATCGAACCCCGGTGTGTTCGCCTCAAAATCGGGAAGCCCATAGAGCCGCATAGCGAAGTGCGGTTGAATTAGAGAGAGGAGGGTCTTAAGGTCCTGCCAGTTCGGTCCGTAGTGCCCTGTGAGGAAGATAGCGGCGTGGAATCCGAGCGCATCGGCGGCGCGGACATGGTAACAGACGTTTTTGAAGTGTTGCCATGCTGGCATAGCGGTGAGCCAACTGCGGACTTCACCTACATTTCGATACGCCCAGTTCGCATACATGCCGTGTTCATGGATATGCCAATAATCGGGAGGGGCGACGATGCCGCCGTGGGTTTGCGCTGCACGACACGCGATCGCATGTGCCTTGAGCGCATCCAGCCCTACAGTGTTCTGTGGACCATGCGGTTCACAGAGTCCATAAGTAAAATAGACAACGGGACAGTCATTGAACGCAGCTTCTAATTGATCCGGGAACATCCGTTCCCAGCGTACCTCTTTTGGCATTCCTATTTTCCTCGTAGATGGTCATCGGTTATCGGGACTTGGTTGCAAGGATGGAAGGGAGGAAGGTTGGACCCATCCTTCCAGTCTTCCTATCTTCCATTCAGGTCTCTTGCTGACAACCGATAACTGACAACTAATATCCCATCTTTAGTGTTTGGCAGATTTTTTTAGCACCGGTCAGGCGGGGTTGCAATTCAAATGCCATTTTCAAAACGGTTCGTGCTTCCGGGAACCGATCAATTTCAACGTAGAATTCCGCAATTTTCTTGTACATCCACGCGGTCTCGCGTTTCGAGAGTTTTAATTCACGAATTTTCGCCAATGGAATTGGGTGGGTTTGATCGTATCCCTCGACGCTGAAATGGTAAAGGTAGATGAATTTGAGACGGTCTTTGACTTCCCGGATAAAGTGTCTAAAGCACGGACGCCTCGTTTCAGCAGACAACAGGGATTCATAAATTAGCATTGCCTGCTCAATTTTTCGGTACCGATCAAGAACGGAAGACGGGGCACCGTTAGAAAATCCGAGTTTCTGGTACGCTTCAGCAATGAGAAATTCACAGTCCCGGCTCTCTTCATAGCTAAGGAAGTCGTCGATGCGCAACTCCTTCCCAATTTCTTGAGAACGGTGCTGCAGCTGCTCGTACATGGAGACACCGGTTTCATAATTGTGATGGAGCAGTGCTTGCAACAGCAACTCCAACTTGGCGTAAGTCTGGTTGAGTCTACTCAGTCTGTCAAGATAGACCTCTTGGGACTTCCGCTGCCGTTCGATTGTCCGTAGCGTCCGATCATAATCAGTCTTCAGTTTCCTGTCTTGGAGCGTGTTATAGGCATTACAGACTTCGCGGAACATCTTTTCCGCAAAAGCGGTCCGCTCCGGATTTTTATCGGGATGGTAGCGTTTTGCGAGTTTCCGATAGGCACTCTTTATTTCGCGAGCGGTGGCATCCCGCTCGATCTCTAAGATCTGATAATAATCTGGAATTTGCATTATAGATACGACATCTTTGATAGATACAGTATTATAATCCTACACATCCCAGAATTTGTCAAGGTATAATAAAACACGTTCTACAATACCTCGCGTAAGAAACGGGCAGTGTGAGATTCCTGGACCGACGCAACTTCCTCTGGTGTGCCCATCGCAACGACTTCTCCGCCACCCTTACTGCCTTCCGGTCCCAAGTCGATGATCCAGTCTGCGGATTTGATAACGTCGATGTTATGCTCGACAGCGATAATCGTGTTGCCCGCATCGACGAGTCGGTTTAGCACCTTGAGGAGTTTCTGGATGTCGTCAAAATGGAGTCCTGTCGTCGGTTCGTCCATGATGTAGAGCGTTGAACCCGTTTGGCGACGTGCCAATTCTTTCGCAAGTTTGACGCGCTGTGCCTCACCGCCGGAGAGGGTTGTCGCTGATTGTCCCAATTCTATATAACCGAGACCGACATCTGATAACATCTGGAGCGTCTGACAGATGCGTGGACTTTCACTGAAGAATGTAAGTGCCTCATCAACCGTCATATTTAAGACTTCAGCGATATTTTTGCCGTTGTAGCGGATTTCAAGCGTCTCCATGCTATAACCGGTGCTATTACATGCTTCACAGGGTGTCCATACATCAGGGAGGAAATGCATCTCAACGCGATTGAAACGGTGCCCCTCACAGACATGACACTGTCCCGACGCGAGGTTGAAACTAAACATGCCCATACTATACCCACGTTGCCTTGCATCGGATTGCTCAGCGAAGAGTTCACGGATTTTCGTGAACAGGTCGGTATACGTCGCTGGATTGGAACGCGGCGTTTCCCCGATCGCCTTCTGGTCTACGTTAATGAGACGCTTAATATGACTCACACCACGGATGCGTTCATACGCCGGTAGCCCGTAGTCGTTATAGATCGGCTCACGCTGACTATTGCCGACATAATGCGCATAACGACGGTCTTCGGGATCACCGGTTTTGATAGAACTTCGACTTTCAAGGGCAGGTTTGAGTGTGCCTTCAACGAGTGAACTCTTTCCGCACCCAGAAACCCCAGTTACACAGGTGAGCGTTCCGAGTGGAATCTTGACATCAATGTCCTTGAGATTGTTCGTTTTCGCCCCGAATATTGCTAACTGTTTGCCGATGCCTTTGCGGCGAGTTTTCGGCACAGGAATCTCCACTTCATTGGAAAGATAGGCTTGCGTCAAAGATTTAGTGGATGGCGGTTCATCGGTATGTCGCGATTCGGAGATCGCTCCTACAAGAGGAGAACCCTCAATGAAGGTATTTGGTGTGCCGGTAGCGACAATCTCGCCACCGCCTTTGCCTGCTTGCGGACCGAAGTCGATGACATGATCAGCGGCTAATATTGTATCGCGGTCGTGTTCAACGACGAGGACACTGTTGCCGATATCGCGGAGTTCCTTGAGTGCCGCAATGAGGCGTTCTTGGTCGCGTGGGTGTAAACCGATGCTCGGTTCGTCGAGAATATAGGTCACCCCGGTGAGACCACTACCGAGTTGGCTTGCGAGTTGGATCCTACGCATTTCGCCACCGGAAAGCGTGGGTGCCCCGCGGTCTAAAGCGAGATAACCGAGACCAATATCCTCCAAGAATTGGAGCCGGGTCTGGATTTGGCGCAGGACTTCAGCTTCAAACTCAGGTGACGTGTGAATGTGAAGTGCCGGATGCGTCGCTCTTGAAGTTGACACACCTTTGGGGACGGGGAGATCACCGGTCCCGTTTTGCGCCTCACCAGCGACTTGGGCCTCAATCCGTTTCAGACGTGTGTTGAAGAATTCAATAACCTCCGTAATTGACAGTGCCATCAATTCAGCAACGGTTATATCCTCGAATCTGACGCAGCTTGGAAAGGCTTTCAGTCGCGTGCCGTGGCACCGGTTGCAAACGTCATAAGGTGAATACGTATTTCTTCCGCGTCCATCACAGGAATCGCACGCTCCGAGTTTGTTGTTAAAGGAGAAGTCGCGTGGTGTCAATTGCCCAAAGTTGTTGCCACAAGAACGGCACATCGCATGTTCGCTCAGAAAATGCCGTCCTGTTATTTTTCCACGTTCCCTTTTCTCGATGAGTACGAACCCACCACTTTGAAGGAGTGCTAACTCTATCGCTTCCGTAAAACGGCTTTTTTCTTCGTCTACAAGTTCAATGCGGTCAATAACGATAAAGACCTCATGGTGAATACCTCTACTGAGCGTTGGGACTTCATCAAGTCGGTGAATTTCGCCATCAATTTGGACACGCACAAATCCGGCGCCTTGCAATCGGCGAAACACATCGGTGTAATCCTCGTTCGCTTTCAAACCGAACGCCGATTCACTTGCACTGACATCAACAATTTTACCGCGTGATACGCCTTTTTGACCTTCCGAAAGCAGCAAGAAATTCGTGAGCGGTGCGAGGACATCCACCCGCTGTTTGTGGAAGATTTCAAAAACCTGCTCCGTTATTTCTTCTGCTGTCTGTGGTTGGACTTCCACTTGGCAATCGGGACAGTAAGGTTTACCCCATCTAGCGTAAAGCGTTCGGAGTCCATCGTGTATCTCCGTAATCGTTGCGACGGTGGATCTTGGGTTCTGACCAGCATTGGCGTGCGAAATAGCGATTGCGGGCGAGAGTCCCTCAATCTTTGAGACTTTCGGCTTTTCCATCTGTCCTATAAACTGACGGGCGTAAGTACTGAGGGTTTCGATATAGCGACGCTGTCCTTCGGCATAAACGGTATCAAGTGCGAGCGATGTTTTACCGGAACCGCTCACGCCGGTCAATGCGGTCATTTTTCGGTGCGGGATATCGATGTCAATATTTTTGAGATTATTTTCTGTAGCACCTCTCACAACAATGTATTGGCTTTCGGCTGTCAGCCTTCGGCTCTCAGCATTTGGACGGAAGGGTGGAAGAGTGAAAGCCCCATCCTTCCGTTCTTCTATCCTTCCAGTCTCTTGCTGATCGCTGACCGCTGACCGCTGACCGCTATTCCGCCAGATATCGAAATCGCCGCGGAGTGCCCGACCGGTATAAGACTCAGGCATCTCTGCGATCTGTTCAGGTGTTCCCACAGCAACGATAGTGCCGCCATCAACCCCTCCCTCGGGTCCCAAATCAATGAGGTAATCCGCGGAGTTGACGACTTCGAGATTATGCTCAACAACGACAACCGTGTTCCCGTCGTCTACGAGCCGATGCAGTATGGTCAACAGTTTGTTTACATCGTCAAAGTGTAAACCGGTTGTGGGTTCGTCGAGGATATAGAGCGTTTTACCTGTGCCGCGTTTCGAGAGTTCACGCGAAAGTTTGATACGTTGTGCTTCACCCCCGGAAAGCGTGGGCGCGGGTTGTCCGAGTTTAATGTAATCCAAGCCAACATCGTGAAGCAGTTTCAACCCTCTTGCGATCTTCGGAATATCGGCGAAATGTTCAAGGGCGGTATCAATATCCATTTCAAGGACTTCAGAGATGTTTTTCCCCTTGTATTTAACGGCGAGGGTCTCGCTGTTGAAGCGTTTTCCTTCACACACTTCACACTCCACCCAGACATCGGAGAGCAGTCCCATGTCAACCTTTTTCGCGCCGTTTCCGTTACACGCTTCACATCTGCCGCCGGTAACATTGAAACTAAACCGTCCGGGTTTATAGCCACGCAATTTCGCATCGGGCAACCCTGCATAGAGGGCGCGAATACCGTCGAAGACTTTGGTATAGGTTGCGGCATTGGAACGCGGTGTGCGTCCGATAGGTGCCATGTCGATATTGATAATTTTGTCAATGACCTTGGAGACGGGAACGTTTTTTCCTTTGATGATACCTCGAATATCGTCGTAATCCCCGGGAACAGTCTTTGCTTTCATGAGGTCGCGGGCGAGTGCGCTGTAGAGAATATCGTGAATTAAGGAACTCTTTCCAGAACCACTCACACCCGTTACACAACAGAGCGTACCCACAGGTATTTCAGGGCTGATACCCTTGAGATTGTTTTGGCGTGCGTTGCGGATTTGTACCCACCTATCCCCTGTCGGTCGACGGGATTCCGGTTGAACGATGACTTTATCGCCTCGGAGATATTGGGCAGTGAGTGTATCGCTCTCCTCCATGAACTGTGTTGGTGTACCGATATCCGTTATCTTCCCACCCTTAATACCCGCGCCGGGACCGAAATCAACAATCAGGTCAGCCAGCAACATCGTCGCCTCATCGTGTTCAACGACGATAACGGTGTTGCCTTGATCTCGTAAGTTTAAGAGGGTCGTTAGCAAACCGGCATGGTCGCGTGGATGCAAACCGATGCTCGGTTCATCAAGAACGTATGTGACATCGCGTAACCCTGCTCCCACCTGACTCGCAAGGCGAATCCGTTGTGCTTCGCCACCAGAGAGGGTTGGCGCAGGCCGTGCAAGCGTTAGGTATCCCAATCCGACATCCATAAGGAATCCGAGCCGTCCCCGAATCTCTTTTAAGAGTTCGGATGCGATGAACGTCTCGCGCGCTGGGAGGACTAACGCATCGAAGAATTGGGTTGCGTCCTGAATCGACATTTCAAGGATATCCGTTATGGAGGTATCGCCTATTGTTATGGCTTTCACCCACGGATTGAGTCGGGTTCCCTTACAGGTCCTGCACGACATCTTGACGAAAAAGTCTGGTAACATGCTTTCATCAATTCCCTCGCTATTTTCAAAGTAATACTTCTGTTCTTCAGTCGGAATGATGCCGCGGAAATGGACCTGATACTGTCGCTGTTGCTGTTGTTGTGGCTTTCGCTTTCGCCGCCGTCGCTTTTTGCCGCGTCGCTTTTGCCCGGTGTTTCTCGGGGCGGTATCAGTGTTCGTGTCTCTACTCACGGCAGTAATCGTAAGAACAGCGTCGCCGGTGCCGTAGAGGATAGCGTCCTGCTGCTCCGGTGTGAGTTCCTTCCAAGGGGTATTGATGTTGAATTTGAGATGTTTTGCCAAGGCTTCAGCGATCACTTTTTCCTTAGCAGTGCTCCGTGTATTCAGAGGGCCCCAGAGACTTATGGCACCTTTCATGAGGGAGAGGGTATCATCTGGTACAATTGACTTCGGTAAGATTCCCATCTGCACACCTAAGCCCCGGCAGTTTTCGCACATACCATCGGGGTTGTTGAAAGAGAAGTGGCGAGGTTCCGGTTTCACAAAACTGACCCGGCAGTGCGCGCACGTATAGTCTTCGCTAAAGAGTAAGTCGTCTTCCTCTGACGCGAACGGAGATCCCTCACCTTCAGTAGGAACGACGTGAACAAGGAGGTTTCCATCCCCACGCGTGAGGGCAGTCTCTACGGCTTGGGCGACGCGAGATTCAACTCCGTCTTTGATAACAATCCGGTCGATGACGACATCGATGTCGTGACGTTGATTGGGAGTGAGGGTTAGCCCGGGTCGAAGTTCATATATTTCACCATCGATTCGCACCCTCGCGAACCCCGCTTTCTGTAAATCCTCAAATTCTTTTTGGTGTGCCCCGCGGGAACCTCTGAAAATGGGTGCCAGAACGATAAGTCTGGTGCGCTCAGGGTAATCCATCAAAGCCTGTACGATATCTGCAGCGGTTTGGGAACCGACTTCACGTCCACATTCGGGACAGTGGGATTGTCCTACGCGGGCATAGAGGACGCGGAGGTAGTCGTAGACTTCGGTCACAGTTGCCACTGTGGAACGCGGGTTATGTCCTGTTGATCCCTGATCAATGGCAATAGATGGCGATAGTCCGACAATCTCGTCTACATCCGGCTTGCCGAGTTGCCCTAAAAACTGCCGTGCGTACGCCGATAAAGACTCAATGTATCGACGTTGCCCTTCAGCGTAAACGGTATCAATTGCCATCGAAGATTTGCCTGAACCGCTCACACCGGTGAAGACGATGAGTTTGTCTTTTGGAAATTGGATGTCAATGTTTCTTAGGTTGTGTTCTCGCGCACCGTGGACGCTAATTGATCCTTCCGTCATTGTACGATTCCTTATGAAATGACTGAATTATTTTTTAGAAGACCGAGGTTAAATATCCGCGAAACCGCCTAACTCTTTGAGTTTGCGGGTGTCCTTGCGCCAATCGGATTTGACTGTTACGTAGAGTTCTAAAAAAACGCGGGTATCTAAGAATTTCTCAATATCAATCCGGGCAAGCTCACCGACCCGTTTAATCAATTTGCCACCCTTACCGATGATAATTTGCTTTTGTGTTTGTCGTTCTGCATAGACGATGGCTCGGATATAGGTAATTTCATCCGATTTATTATGCCTCCGGCGTTTTTCAAACTCTTCAATAATGACAGCAGAGGCGTAAGGGATTTCGCGTTGGGTCAGGAGCATAATCTTCTCACGAACGGTTTCGGCGATGAAAAAACGTTCCGGGAGGTCGCTGAGTTGGTCCTCAGGAAAATAGCGAGGTCCCAGCGGCAGGTAAGTTTCGATCTGCTCAAGCAGGAGCGGCACACCATCGGCAGTTAATGCGGAAATCGGTATCATGTGTGCGAATTCGAATTTCTGATTGTAGTCATCGAAAAGCGGGAGCAAGGTTGGCTTCGCGACGAGATCCACCTTATTAAGAACGAGAATTGTTGTGAGTTTGCTGCGCTTGAGACGTTTCAGGATTCTATCCTCGATCTCACGGTCTGGGCGCGTTACATCGATCACAAAAAGGACGACATCCGCGTCTCCTAAAGCCCCATACGCGGTTTTGACCATTTCGCTTTGTAAGCGGTACTTGGGATTCATCAGTCCGGGCGTATCAACAAAGATAATTTGATGGGCATCGGTGGTGACAATCCCGCGAATCTGATTCCGAGTCGTTTGTGGTTTCGGGGTGACGATAGCAAGCTTCTGCCCTAAAATGGTATTGAGCAGAGTGGATTTGCCGACATTCGGCGCGCCGATAATGCTAACGTACCCGGATTTAAATTTTTTAATTATACCTTGCGGAAGAAAGACGCAGATTTGAACGATTGATATGCCTTTCTTAAATCCGCCCTCCACTTCGTTACGGGCTACAGTTCCAGAAGAATACGCAGTTTCTTAACGAGCCGCGCCACGTGAGATTATCCAAATAGAAGTAAACCGCACTTACGGGAAGATACAGGGCACTTTCGCAGAATAAACTTAACATATATTCTATCAAATCGGATAGTCAAAATCAAGGGAAAATTTTGAGAATTTCGTTAGGTGTTCTGCTCGTCGATTTGATGCAACGCCTCACTGATATAGCGGCGGATCCATTCGCTCTCAGTGGTTCCTGCCAATGCATTAAGCGCAGAGATGGCTTGTGGACTCCCAATTCTGCCCAAAGCGACGATAGCGGCAGAACAGACGGCTCTGTCAATGTCCGTTATACTATCTATCAATGCCTCTATTACCTGTACGGGTGGCGTCGAGGACCTCTCTTCGCTGAGTCCCAATTCACCGAGAGCGACAACGGCGGCACAACGCATGTCTGCTTCCTCGTCCTGTAGAAACGGGATGAGTACATCAATAGCACGTTCATCGCGGATGTGTCCGAGGGAGGAAATGGCGAAGCGGCGAACGGTCGAATTGTTATCGTTTAAGGCATTAATGAGCGGCACGACGGCATGTCCATCACCAACGCCACCTAACCCTTCAGCGGCATAAGCCCGCATTTCAGCGGATTCCGATTGCAGTTTTCGCAGTAACACGCGGGTCGGGAAATATCGCCAATTCCTGAGAGGACCCTCTCGATGTGAGAACCACTTGATGAACTTGCCGACTTTTTGCTGTAAGGACAGATTTGAAGTAGCGTCTACGGTTTCGCGCGTCATGGTGCCACCTCGCTCACTTTGACAACTTAAAATTCGCCAAAGAATTCGTTTCGCGATACCAAATTAGGACTTAATCAATCTTTCATATTCGTCGTGTCTACCGATCCAAACCCAAGTAAAATCGCTTCCATCTTTAATTGCGAGTGCTCTATGAGCTTGTCCTACGCGCGCTGCCCAATACTTGCCAACTTTTTTAAAATGGAGAGACAAGTACCGCGGGTTTTCTAAGAGCAAACGAAAATTCTCTCTTGCAACCTTTTGAACGGGTTCTGGGAGCTGCTCAAAATATCTCCAAAAACGCGGTGTCGTTCTGTGCACCTAAAGATCCTCAAGTTTCTTAAGTGTCCCTTTTTCCTCCGCTTCACGAGCTTCCGCAATTAAAAAATCCAGTTTGCCTGTGCTTGAATCCTCTTCAATCTGCCGATCCCATTCGTCCCACTCTAACTCGTTGAACCATTGTCTCAATTGTTGGTAATCGGTTTTAGAAAGAGCTAAAATATCTTCTTGGATTTTTGCAATGTTTGGCACTGTACCTTCTCCTTTGTCAGGATGTCACCTTATGGATAGGAATTAAAGGCTGAACAAAATAATTATACCATAGAGTGTCCCTAAGGAGCAATTTTTTTAACCACGCTTGCGTCAGACCTGTTGTCAAAACCCGCGATAGTGGCACGTCAGATAGATTCAGACAAAATTAGAGATTGATACCCAATTCGCTTGCGATCGTGTAGACATCTTTGTCGCCGCGACCTGACAGACAGACAGCAATAATTTTGTCTTTACCGAGTTTAGGGGCAAGTTCACGCAGATAGGCAATAGCATGTGCGGATTCCAATGCAGGAATAATGCCTTCCGTTTCCGATAACAACTGGAACCCTTCTATCGCCTCTGCATCGGTAATCGGCACGTATTCCGCTCTACCGGTTTCGCGATAATAACTGTGCTCTGGTCCGACACCGGGGTAATCCAATCCTGCGGAGATCGAGTGTGCGGGGGTTATCTGACCGTCATCCTCTTGCAAAAGATAGCACTTCGCACCGTGAAAAACACCCACACTGCCCGCAGTAAGAGGTGCGGCGTGTCGTCCGCTACGGATGCTCTCTCCCGCGGCTTCCACACCGATAAGCCTAACAGATTCATCGGCATAGAATGGATAGAACATACCGAGTGAATTGCTCCCGCCGCCGACGCAGGCGACGACGCAATCCGGTAAAGTCCCTTCCTGCTCTAAAATCTGTGATCTCGCTTCGGCGCCAATAACGGATTGAAAATCTCGAACGATCATCGGATAAGGGTGCGCGCCGACAACCGAACCGAGAAGTAGATAGGTGGTTCGGACGTTCGTGACCCAATCTCGGAAGCAAGCGTTGATCGCATCCTTGAGGGTCCGCGACCCGGAATTAACCGGTACCACTTTTGCTCCCATCAGCTGCATACGAAAGACGTTGAGTGCTTGCCGTTCTATGTCCTCTTCACCCATATAGACTTCGCATTCCATACCGAACTTTGCAGCGACGGTGGCTGTCGCGACACCGTGTTGTCCCGCACCGGTCTCAGCGATGATGCGTTTTTTGCCCATCCACCGTGCAAGGAGGATTTGACCGATGGCGCTGTTAATTTTGTGTGCGCCTGTATGATTAAGGTCTTCTCGTTTGAGATATATTTTCGCGCCACCGAGTGTTTCTGTTAAATGTTCGGCGTAATAGAGTGGGTTTGGTCGTCCGACATATTCACGAAGGTAGTATTGAAATTCCTCCTGGAAATCGGGATTGTCCTTGAGTTCAATGTATGCTTCTTCGAGTTCTAAAAGGGCGGGCATGAGGGTTTCGGGGACGTATCTACCTCCGAATTGTCCGAAATGCCCGGTTGCGTCAGGGAGTTTTTTAATTATACCTTGCGGTTCGTTTGGGTGTGTCTGGGATTTCATATTTATCTCCGTATATCCGCCTGCGCCGTTGTTGCAGGCTTTTTAATTATTCTTTGCGGTTCGGTGAGTATGGTTAGAACTTTTCCGTTCCTTTACGTATACCCGCCTGCGTGTTTTTGCTTGGGGTGTTTTTGCTTGGGCATTTCTGCGTATTGCTTGGGTGTTTCTGCGTATTTCTGCGTATTGTTGCAGGCTACATCTTAGGTTCAAAAATTTGCTCGGAGGTTCGATTGTTCCAGAACTGATGGGTTCACAACGGATTCAGGTAATTTGCCAGTCAGTACTTGCACGACACACGTGGCAGCAGCGATCTCTAAGTCAAGAATCGACTCCTCCGACATAAAAGCGGCGTGCGGTGTAACGACGACGTTGTCGAGGGTGAGTAGTTCTTCACCCTGTTCAGGCGGTTCTGTTTCCAATACATCCACACCTGCACCGGCGATCTCAGCGTCTTGAAGTGCGACGGTGAGTGCAGCCGTGTCTATAATACCCCCTCGCGCCGTGTTAATTAGATAAGCCGTCGGTTTCATTGCCCGAAATTCTGCCTCGCCAAACATCCCTTGTGTTTCTGGCGTTAAGGGGGCATGGATAGTGATAAAATCAGACGTCGCGAGGAGTTCTGAAAACGACACCTTTTGTGCACCGTGCTGCTGAATTAATTCGGGATCGGTACGTGGCGAACAGATGTTGATTGTAAATCCAAACGCCTGCGCTTTTGGCACAATCGAGCGCGCAATTCGTCCGAACCCGACGACACCGAGCGTTTTGCCTCGAATTCTACGCATCGTTGGTCCGATGTTCTGTTCCCATGTACCATTTTTGGCCGCCCGATCGTAGCGCGAGATTTTTCTGGCGCACGCCAGCAACAACCCCATGGCGTGGTCGGAGACCTCATCAATACAATACGCAGGGACATTGGTGACAACGATGCCGTGTTCCGTCGCGGCTTCCACATCAATGTTGTCTAACCCTATACCGCAACGCCCGATAATTTGGCAATTTTCAGCGGCGGCGATAACAGGCGCACGAACGGGTTTCCAGCAGGTCAGAATGCCATCCATCATGGGAGCGAGGGTTAGGAGTTCTGCTTCGTCGCCAGTCTCCGCGGCGATGAGTTCTGCCCCGATTTCAGCGAGCACCTGTCGTTCAGGTTCTATGGAGGGCCAGGCGTAATCGGTGATGAGGATTTTCCAGTTGTTTTGCATATTTTAATTTTACCTTGCGGAAGAACGACGTGGGCTTGAATCACTGATGTGCCTTTCTGAAATCCGCCCTCCACTTCGTTACGGGCTACAGTTTTGGAAGAGTGCACAGTTATTTCTTTCTCCTACAGGATTTAAAAAAAGCATCTACAAGAAAACCTTACCGGGATTCATCAGGTTTAGCGGATCCAACGCATTTTTGATAGCACGCATTAAGTCAATTGCTGATCCGTGTTCCTTTTCCAATGCCTTTCGTTTGCCAAGACCGACACCATGTTCACCCGTGCAGGTGCCTCCCATCTCTAAAGCGATGTCCACGATCTGATAGCTGAGGTGTTGCGCCTCTACCAATTCATCGGCGTTATCCGCTTCAAGCGGGAAAACGACATGAAAATTCCCGTCCCCAACGTGTCCGAGGAGCGACGGGTCAAGGTCTGATTTCGCGAGAAGTGCTTTCGTTTTGGCGATACATTCGGCGAGTTCAGATATCGGGACACAGACATCGGTGACGTACCCAACGGAACCGGGACGACGGTTCAACGCGGCGTAGTAGCTATCATACCGGGCTTGCCAGAGGTGTTTGCGTTCGTTTTCGTCTGTTGCCCACCGGAAATCGCCACTGCCGTATGACGCTGCGATTTTACCAGCAATCTCAGAACTCTCTGCGACGGTGTGTGCTGAGCCGTGGAATTCAAAGAAAAGCGTCGGTGCGACTTCGTACGCTAACCCAGCATACTTATTGACGGCATCCATCTGGCGTTCATCTAAAAGCTCAATACGAGCGATGCTAACCCCTCTACCTATGAGTTCAATAACGGTATCTACTGCGGCAGCTACGGTTGGGAAAGCACAGACAGCGGAGGCAACCGCTTCCGGCAACCGTGTTAATTTGAGCGTGACTTCAGTAATAATCCCCAACGTGCCTTCTGAACCGATGAAAAGACGTGTGAGATCATAGCCAGCGGCAGACTTTCGAGCTCTGCTACCGGTCCGCATGATAGAACCATCAGCAGTGATAACGGTCAAACCGAGGACGTTATCGAGCATCGTGCCGTATCGAACGGCACTCGTACCGGATGCCCGTGTCGCTGCCATCCCACCCAACGAGGCATCTGCGCCCGGATCGACGGAGAAATGGAGATGTGTACCGCTCTCCGCGAGATGTGTATTCAATTGCATTCGTGTTACACCCGCTTGGACGGTGGCATCTCTGTCGGCTTGACTGACACGAAGGATGCGGTTCATTCCGTTCAGTGCGATGCAGAGCGTGCCTTCAGATGTGACGACAGCCCCTTCAACCCCGGTCCCTGTGCCGTAGGGAACTATCGGTATCTTATATTTCACACAGATTTTAACAATTTCAGCAACTTCAGCGTTAGTTTTCGGGAAAGCGACGGCATCCGGGAGCGCGCCTCGGTGATAGGAGGCATCGCGTGCGTGTGCGTCTCGGACAGCACTATCTGTGCTGAAACGTTTTCCGAGAAGATTATGGAGTTCTTCATGGAAGTGTTTTAAGTCGTGCTGGTTCATGCTATGGGTATTTTAGCATAATTCATAGGTGGTAGCAAGCAAAAAGTGGGGTACAGGCGTGGAATGTGAGGGGGTTGTCGAGTTTATCTGCGTGGTCTTCAAGGAACACTTCGGCGATATTGGGTGCAAAAACAATCATGAAGTTTTCGAGAATCTCACTGAGTTTCATAAAACAGGTGTATCCCTTAACGGCAAATTCCTTGTGTTTTTCTTCGAGTCTCATGGTAATTTCTCCTTAAAATGTTACGTTTTTATAACATTTTTAAATTGGTATTTCTGTGTGAATTTTCGGTTGAGATCCCAGTGAGGGCATGGGTTTCTGGGGCATTTCTCAGTTGCGATTCATAAGCTGAAAAAAATAATTTGGTGAAAAGTTTAACATTTTTTGTACCCGAACACGAATCGTTTGAAGATTCGTTTGATCCGAGTTTGTAGCACCCGTTGTCTGAATCAGGGTCGCGAAAATTAAAGAATGGACAAAATCATAATATTTTTTATTAATTTATATTTACATTATTTATGATAACATATTTAATTTAAAAATGCAAATTTATTTTTTCCGCGCGGTATGTGTTTGTACATAGATGTTAATCTTTGGGAAACCCAGTGGGAAAAATGAGGCACAGTGGCTTGGAACAAATGGGAAAGGAGGGAATCAATATTCGGAGATCATTCCTATAAGAAAGCAGCGTCAATATCCGGATCTTGGAAGATTGACTCAAGATAGTTGGGGTCATCAGTGCGAAAAAGAATGTTAAAAAACTGAATAATGCGGACGCATTCAGGTTTCATTACGCGCGTTTATTTCCATCAGTTTTTCACGGGCTAATATTTCAAAGACTGGCATCACTCTTTCGACGAGTCCGTCGTGTCGTCCGGACAAACGATCATGTGCTGTTTGGAGTGCCTTGTGTTCTCTGGTGAGAGCATCGAGTTCAGCTCGGAGGGTCGCGTTTTCCTTTTTCAGGCTTGCGTGTTCCTCCTGAAGGGTGTCATACGGTAGATCGGCAGCACTATGAGAGTGGCTAAACTTTTGTTGAAGGACATTGTATCGTCTATCTGCGTGCTTTTTAGCGATCCATCCGGTAGCCACAATAATTCCCCAGAAACTAGCTATCGCTATATCTACAAGGCTGATTGTCGTCCAGCTAAAATCCATCCCTCTTTCTCCGTCGCTTTATCGCTCCTTTGGCTTCTGTGATTGCAATTAGGTTCACACCAGCTTAAATTAAATCTAACATTTTCGAGTCCGCTTGTCAAGAAAATTGTGGAGTCGTGGAGTTCCAGAGGCGAGGTTAGGAAACCCACCAATAAGGAAAGGGGCAGTCTTCGAGAATTGGTCCTACTTAGGGAATGTGACGCGCGCATATATTTCATGTAAGGGCAATTCGCACTGGATTGAGGCGAGTGGCATGTGTTGATCAAGGTTCCGAAAATCGGTAAGAACCCACTTCTCTGCCTGTCGGACGTAGTGATCAACGTGGACCTGGTCTTGGGAGACGAGGATGTATTCTTGTAAGGATTGGAGTTGTCGGTAGTGTGAGAACTTTTCGCCTCTGTCATAAGCCTCAGTTGACGGAGAGAGCACTTCCACAATAACTATAGGATTAAGGAGTGTATCAAAGATATCGTCTTCAAAACGGGGTTCTCCACAGACAACACCAACATCAGGATAAAAATAGGATTTTACTGACGGAATACTGACACGCATCTCATTGGCAAAAACGACACATCCGCTGTCTCTTAATCGATCGTGAAGTCGAGCAGAAATGTTCATTGTAACCAGATTATGTGCAAAACTTGCGCCGGACATTGCGATAATTTCACCCTTCATGTATTCACTTCTGACTGTTTCCGCGTCAGGGATTGCTTTGCGCTCTAAAGCGATATATTCCTCGGGTGTAAGGTATGTTTGTGCTCCCCTTGTTGCCATGATTTCCTCCGAGAATCTACTGAGTGATTGCATTATAACATGACTGCATGGAAAGGTCAAGATGCTTGTGTGGCGTTCGTTAACTCCTAAAGAGATTCAGGTATTTCTCCAGGACAAAGAGGCGGTTGCGGGAGTGGCCCGTAGTTTCCTTCAGTATGCCGAGTTCCGTCAAGGATTTTAGGAGTCGATTCGCGCTTGAAAAACTAATGCTTAACTCTTTTTCAATCGATCTCGCCTTAACAATGGGTGCCCCATACATGTGTTGAAGCAATTTTTGCGCATTTTTTGATCGAGAGCCAAGTCTCAGAATTTTAGTATTATATTCTTGCTGTAGTGTCATAATCGCTGTGAATGTCTTGATCGCTCCCTGGGCGGTTTCAACAACTCCGTTTAGGAAAAATGTAATCCACTGTTCCAAGTCATTTGATTTGCGAACCATAGAAAGTGAATCATAGTATGAGTTTCTGTGCTTATCAAAAAATGTGGACATGTAAAGGGTAGGCTTGCTTAGTATTTGCGCGTCAATGAGCTGCAAAATAATTAACAATCTTCCGCACCTGCCATTTCCGTCCAGAAATGGGTGTATGGTTTCAAACTGATAATGTGTAATAGCAATTTTGATAAGGGACGGTAGTTGTAGCGATGGATTATGCCAGAATTTTTCCAAATCGCTTAGCAGATCTGGAAGTTCTTCAGGTGAGGGCGGAACGAAAACAGCGTCAGAGGGCGACGCACCGCCGATCCAGTTTTGACTTCTGCGAATTTCGCCGGGCGCTTTATGTTTCCCGCGAACACCGGACATCAATATTTTATGAACATCCTTTAGCAAACGTACAGAAAGCGGAAGTTCCGGCAATTTAGCTATCGCAAAATTCATTGCTTCAATATAATTCTGGACTTCTCGCCAATCGTCTCGTCTCTCTGGATCAATTTCTCCTTGCGATAACACAGCCTCATCAAGTTCAGTTTTTGTGCCCTCAATCTGATTGGAGTACGTTGCTTCTTTCGCGACGCTCATTGGAATAGAGATATTAACATCTGGCCGAAGTACCGTATAGGCGTTTAACTCTCCTAAAAGCTGCATTGCCTGCGCCATTAGAATAGTTATCTGTGGATTTTCCCAGACAAAAGGACAGTTTACTAAGGAAGGCGTGAAACTTCTATATTCTCGCTGTTGTCTATATTCACCGGCTATAAAGTTTTCCATATCACCGTTTCCATCCGTTTTTGGCAATCGTAAATTTTTCATTATCATTTTCGACTATTTTTGACAATCACAAATATTATATTATCATTTCCGCTTATTTTTGGCAATCACAAATATTATATTATCAGCGGTATGCAATTGGAATCTCACCAACAATCCGAACAGAAATACAGGGTGTGCTATGGCGTTGAAGTTATGCTATTACGGACTTCGTTGACAACAGCATCGGGTTCAACGTCTTCGCCTTGTCCCTCGAAGTTGAGAAGGATGCGGTGACGGAGGGCAGGAAGCAGGACGGCATCAATATCCGAAAACGCGACGTTGTAACGTTCATCGAGGAGGGCATTGATTTTGGCGGTGAGGGCTATCGCCTGGACACTCCGAATCCCCGCACCGAGATGGACATAGCGTTTAACGATCTCCGGTGCGTCCTCAGAATCCGGGTGCGTACCGCGGACAAGTCGGATGATGTGGCGTTCGACATGCTCTGCGATGATTACCTGCGGTACAAGTTGACGCATCTGGTTGAGCGTCTCGGCATCCGTAACTTTGTCGATAGTAACCTCAGCACCGGATGTGGTGCGGCGCAGGATTTCGACGATCTCATCCTCACTCGGAAAGTCGATCAGGAGTTTGAAGAGAAACCGGTCGAGTTGCGCCTCTGGTAGTGGGTAGGTGCCTTCCATTTCCAACGGGTTTTGCGTGGCGAGGACACAAAAGGGTTCCTCTAATTGGTGGCTGGTGCGTCCAACGGTAACGGTCCGTTCTTGCATCGCTTCAAGGAGTGCCGATTGGGTGCGGGGTGTGGCGCGGTTGATCTCGTCGGCAAGGATGAGCTGAGAAAAGATGGGTCCTTGTTGGAATTCAAACTGCCTTCCGCCATGTTCGTCTTCAACGAGGAGTGTTGTGCCTGTGATGTCGGAAGGCATCATGTCCGGTGTGAATTGGATGCGCTTGAAGGAGAGATCCAGTGCCTCGCTGAGGGTATAGATGAGTTGTGTTTTGCCTAAGCCAGGAATGCCTTCAAGGAGGGCGTGTCCATTGGCGAGTAAGCAGAAGAGGACACCTTCAATAATTGCGTCTTGACCGACAATGCGTTTTTGGACTTCGGCTTTGACATTGTAAAAAGTTTCGCGGAATTGCTGGATTTGGGTCTCTAAGTTCATGTTTATTAGGCGAGGTTAGAAACCTCGCCAGCAGCTATAAGCGCGCTTAGATGAAGATTAATTTATTAATTCGGTAATTTCCCAATGATATCCAGTGCGGTTACAAACCGCACCTACCGGGACCGGGGAAATATCAAATTACCGAAATATTTTCTTAAACTTCATGAAAGTGCCTACCGAGGTGCGATTTTACCAGTTGTCTCTGGTAACGTAGAGAGATCGGTTTTCCATCGGGAGTGTGATGTGCTTACCGCCGAGCCGATGCGATTCGATCATGCCCATAAGCGTCTCTATACTCCGACGGGCGAGGTGGACAGGTCCTTTGGTTTCTCGATCTTCATCGAGTGCTTCGGCGATGTCAGTGATGCCCATGACGGTGCCTGTCGCACGGGAAGTCTCTGGGAACGGCACTTCTTCAAAGAAGCTCCCGTCTTTTTTCCGGAACTGGATTTCTCTACTATTGTTTTGTATACGGATCTTACCGGCAGTGCCGCAGACCTCATATTCGGGTCCAGTGCCTGCGGTGTTATAGCCGTGGACTCCGTTGGAATACCGGATGTAACCACAGGCGATACCCGGGTCAGCGTTGAGGCGATTGCCATCCCAATCTGAATCGTTGCATATAATCGCGCCCGTTACGAAATCCACCTCCGGGTCACCCGCGAGGAAGAGGAGCATATCTGCGGCGTGGGTTAATCCCCAGAGCGCAGAACCCGCTCCGTATTGGGCGATGGAGCATAAGACATCGCCGATTTCGCCAGCCTCCACGAGTTCACGTACTTTTCGATAGATCGGCATGTAACGGCGCTGCGTGCCGTAATTGAATTTGACACCGTGCTTTTGAACGATGTCTACCATGATGTCGGCTTCTTCCATAGAGCAGCAGAGCGGTTTTTCACAATAGATGCCCTTGACCCCATTTTCGGCGGCGAAGACGGTCATGTCGGCATGTGGACCGGGACGCGTGGCGATACAGACGATGTCAGGTTTCTCTTTTTCAATCATCTCTTGATAGTCCGTATAGGCGCGCTCGGCTCCATAGCGCTGCCTGATGGTTTCAGCTTTCTCGGCAAAGACATCCGAGACTGCGACGAGGTCTGTGCGTTCACAGGCGACAGCGGCAGCGGCATGGGAAAAGGGTTGCCAAATAAAACTATCGTCCCTGCCCTCGACTTCGTCGTCGATGGTCGCGCCCATCCGTCCGCATCCGATGAGACAGGCTTTATATGTACGTGGCATGGTTTTCTCCTATAAGCGTAAGGTCCTGATAGAGTGAAGGTCAAATGCAAGATTTCCGAACAGATAGCACGCTATGCTCAATCTAACCTATATTTCTGACATCCTATCAAAACCGGAAACCCTTGTCAAGAACATTGGCAGTTGCTCTACAACGGTTCAATTTTCGGTTTTCTGGCGATTCTGCGGGATTAGCCGCGATTGGGAAATCGTTCCTACAGGGGAATTAAATGGCTCTTGTGGAAAGACGAGGTTAAAAACCTCGCCAGCGAAGAGAGATATAGGTATCCTATTCACCCGTATAGAGTTTCCCGAAATATGGACGGTAGCCTGCGGGTCCGGGGAAACCATCCCAATAATTGGCATCGGCGGGGTAAGCGGCCTCACCACCACTTCGGAGCCATGCCATGAGTGCGGGATCGGTGCCACGGCGTTCAATCTCGTCGACAGCAGCGGCGTGTAGTCGGGCAACGACATCTGGATGTTCACTGGCAACGTCGTCCAATTCGCCGAGTCGGACGAGCCTTGAATTTTCAGGTTTCGTGCCGACCTCTAAACTCCACTCACGATCAAAGATGGTGAAGAGATTGAGATTCGGGTTCTCTGTGCTGTTCTCCCACCGCTCAATACTTCCACCTGAGAGTGCAAGCTGCCTTGCACCGGCTTCTCCGTTGCGAGCGGGGTTTAAGATGTCGTGTCCTTCAATGCCATCGGGACGTGCTTCTCCTAAGATATTAAGAATTGTCGGGAAGAAGTCTTGCGGTTGGACGATGACGTTGCTTCTGCCGGTATCCCCCTCAGGGAGCCGAATAAAGAGCGGGACGTGTGTCTCCTGCTGACGAACGGGTTGCCCTTTGCCAAATCTACCACGTTCACCGACATTTGTGCCGTGGTCAGCGGTAAAGATGACAGCGGTATTCTTGTCAAGCCCTGTGGATTCAAGTGCGTCAAGGAACTGCCCGAAACAGTGGTCCATCCATGTCGTTTTCGCGGCGTATTGCGCTTTGATGTGTTGTTTCGCTTCATCTGAGAGTTCCGCATTACCGCGTGCCCCGAGGCTGCGCGGATCAACGCGTCCGTCGTACCCCGGACGGGTATCGTATTTTTTCATGAACTCAAGCGGTGCATCCCAAGGTTCGTGCGGATCGAAACAGTCTACCCAGAGGAAGAAATTGTCTCTATTAGCATTGTCTTTGAGGAATTGCGCCGCAGTGTTGAAGAGCCTTGCACAGTTCCAATCTTCAGGTTTTTTACGGTTCCTGTTTGCGCGTGCGTAGCTACGGAGCATCCCCGACTCAGCGGCTTTGTCGTCGATACAATCGAAGAGCGGTTGACGGGTCCAGTTGTCGGGCCATACCACAGTATCGGAGATCCAGTCTCTGTCTACTTCCGCACCGCGAACGAACGTCCATGCATGGAAGGGCCAGTCGAAGTTATGTCCGCCATTGACGAGATGTGGTGTATCGTGAATGAGTTGTGTTGCATAACCGTTTCCCGCGAGTGTCCAGGGTAGGGTTTGGCGTTCGTGACGAAGCGGTTTCCACGGGTGGATGGGCGCGCCGTATTGCCCAGTGATGACATCGGTCCGGTAGGGGATCGTTGGGAAACTGGCGCAGAAGGTATAGTCGAATGCTAAGGCTTTGGAGGCAAACCGATCAATGTTGGGTGTCTCTATCCAGTCATTTCCGTTTGCGCCGATGTAGTCGTAGCGGAGTGTATCAATAACAATATAAGCAAGATTCATTTTTTAATTTTCCTTGCGGTTGGGTCAGATGGATTTGGGCATTCACAGGTTTCTTGTGCGTATCCGCCTGCGTGTTTTTGCAATGTAATACAAGGAATGGAAATGTAATACAAGGAACGGATTTAGTCTCTCCCCAGACTAAATCCAGTCTATTCCCAGACTAAATCCGGTGTTTCTGCGTATTGTTGCAGGCTACCACCGTCTCGTTAGAACTACACAATCTATGGTAAACTTTAGAATTATAGTAAAGTTTAGAATTAAGTGGACACTCCACACCGGCGAGGTTAGAAACCTTGCAGAAACACCCAAGCAAAAACCCTACCGGGGGAGGGAGAATGTCTACTTATTTTTAGGATCCACTATAATTGGACACTCTGCATCGGCGAGGTTAGGAAATCTCGCCTACCGTGGGATGAAAGTGTCTATGTATTTTTAGCATTCACCATATATTACCATTTTGGGATTGCGCCGAGTAAGAGCTGCTGTTGCGGTGTCCCTGCTTCTCGGAGTTTCGTGACACGAGGACCATCAAAGGGTTCACGAGACTTCATCCAGGCGTTTTGGTAGCACATGAGGCAGACGCGCCGACGCTGTGATGAGTTGTTCGCGGCACCCCGATGCCATGTCCATCCATCGAACATAACCGCTTGTCCGGGGGAAACGAGTACCCGTTTCTCATCGGGCAATTCGACTGGCGTGGGCGGTGGACGGAAGGGTGCTCTATGGCTGCCGGGTTGGATAACTGTGGGACCGTTGTTATCGGTAACTTCGTCGAGGTAATAGCCGCAGTTGATTTGTGCCGGGAGACTCCCGTAAGGCGTCCCATTCGGCGCGACGGGCCAGGGACCATCGCGGTGCCAATGTTGATCGGGCGTTCCGGGTTCGGTAATGCGTGCCGTCGCACTGTGGAGTTGGACACAAGTTCCCAATATCGCTTCCATCCGCTTGAGGACAGGCGGGTTATCTAACAGAAATGCGAACCGATCATCCTCTTCCAACAGTTCACCGATGAATTGACTTTTATCGTTGCGTTCGTAACTTTCATCGAGTGCCGCTCGCAGCGATTCAATCTGCTCCTGGGTTGCGGCGTTGTCAACGACGAGATAGCCCCAATTGAGGAAGAAGTTGACTTCCTGTTGCAGTTGGTGATCCAGTTCGACGTTGAGAGTCGGTGGCACTACGCTTGGATTTGCCATCGGTTATGCCTCCTTAATTGCGTCGCGGTCGTCGGTTGCCCACTCTTCCCAGCGTTCTTCGTCGGAGCGGAGGAATCCGGAGTTGCATCGGGGCTGGAGTTGCTCGTCCACACCGAGGAGCCGCATGTGCTGATGGTTATTTTCGGCTTTCGCAGTTTCCAACAACTTTTGGGTATGCGGCCCCGTGTGATGATCGGTGTGTTTCAGCCATGTCAGGTTATAATAGATGCTGAAAAAATAGCGCAAATTTCCAGAGGTATTGGGTGTACCGGAGTGAATAAGCCCGTTATGCGTGATGACGACATCGCCGGCTTTCATGTGGACCAGAGTTTCGTCGGGATGCGGGACGCTCCGTTGTGAATCTTCCATAGTAATCGGTTTTCGATGCGAACCGACAATGACGCGGAGAGGTCCGTACTCATGCGTTAGATCCTGCAAATAGGATATTGCGTTGATGGCGTTCGGGCGGTGATAGGCATCGGTAAAAGGCACATGCGCCCAGCGATCACGGTGCCATCCTGAGACTCTGCCTTCCGCTTTTTCCTTTTCCATTGATGGAAAGGCGGCAAGCGTGAGGTTATCTAATTGCACAAAGGGACCCATCACCTTTTCTATAAATCCAAGAATCGTCGGATGTGAGACAGCGGGCCACATCAGTTCAGACGCCAATTCAAGCGTATTTCCGAACCATGTTTGACCGTCATTGGCGGCAGAGAGTTCTTGATGCTTCTCTCGCCAACTTTGCATTTGAGGCTCGTCAAAAACCTTCTCAAAGATTGCGAAACCATCTCTTTTATACGCTTCAAAATGTTCGTCAAGCGTCGGCATTGGAGTGTTCCTGTTAATTGTTATGGCACACGGCGTGTGCCTACTACTAGCTCATCAACTTTGAGTTTGAGAGTTGGTTTTAGGATTTTTAGGGGGCATACCTGAAGATGTCGGGTTTCGCTAACGCTCTACCCGACCTACGGTTTCCCATAAACTCAACAGTGAACGACTACTACTTTAGCGCAATCCACTGAGGATTGCATCGGCGAGTTCCATGGTTTTAACAGCCTCGTCGAGGTTGGCGGCAGGGAACGAAACCGGCGTATCGGACTTCACACAATCTAAGAAATACCTGTTCTGCTCAACAGTGCCACCGGTACCAGCTTCGGTGATTTCGCGTTGCGCGCCATCGCAGAAAACGGTTCCGTGGGAGACGCCTTCAAGATACGCGGAGATGTCTCTGCCGTGAATCTCATAACGCTCAAGCCGTGCATCCGTAGTGTAGTTGGCGATGTGTTGGGCGACACAACCGTTATCGAACAGGATCAGTGCGGCGTGGACATCTTTGTAATCTGAAATTGTCCTTTGAACAACACTATGGACTTCTTGGACATCGGCTTCCGCAATCGCGCGGATCGCATCAAGCGCGTGGATAGGTGTCTCTAAGAACATGTTGTCCATCAAGTGCTCTGGAAATCTGCCGCCTTGTGCCAATCGGGTAATGCTCTTGTGGAATTCACCGACGATTTGTGTTACAGGACCGCGTGCGGTCACTTGGCGTTTCGCTTCGACGATAATCGGGTGAAAGCGGCGGTTCCAACCGACCATCCCTTTCGCACCTGTCCGTTCTGCTGCACTCCGCAAGGCGATTGTCTCTGAAACGCTCATGCCTGGTGGTTTCTCCAAAAGCGTATGGACACCGCGTTCAAAACAGGGGAGTGCCGCCTCACCGTTGAGATGTGCGGGTGTAGCGACAAAGATAGCGTCTAAACCCTCGTTGTCCAACAACGCCTCAATGCTCTCGTACCGCGCTGAGACGTTGAACATATCCGCGGCATTGTCGCGTGCGGCTTCGATAGGATCGCAAACGGCGACGAGATCCGTGTCGTCAAATTCCGAAAGGATTTTCATGTGACCGCGGCCCCTACCACCGCAGCCGATGACAGCAACTCGCAATTTTGACATCGTTTTCTCCTTTTTCCAATTATTCGCCAACAGGCAGCCCATTTGGACATGCGCCACACGTATACCATTTCCACGGCTTAGCGGCGGATGTGCGGTGCTTCCATGACTTCTCGCTGCTCAGGGGACATATCCTCAATGTAATCGGGGTACGTAATCTCGTGTGCTCCAATACCATAAGACTGGAACCCAGGACTGAATTTGTAGAGCAGTGCGCGTCGTTGATGGCTCCCTTTCCACGGAAGCGTGCCGTGTGTCAAAGTTTCGGTGAAAATCACAGCATCCCCCGCTTTGGCGTTGACTTCAAGCACCTGATTCTGATACTGCTCGTACCGTTTCATGCTGCTCGGACACGGTAGGTTCGCCTTATGGCTGCCCGGGACGATTGCCAGACCTCCATCACCGGGCCCCTCGTCAGCGAGCATGTATTCAACGACAGTCAAACCTGTGTAGATGCGACCGTATTTGAAGAAGTAGGCTTCGGAGAAATTCGGACGTTCAATCCCACCCCCGTGTAAAGTGCCACCTTCCGTGCCGCTTTCCATGGCAATTAATCCAGGACCGTGATCAAGTCGATACTGTTTGCCTAAAATCTCTTCAAGGGAAGGTTTAACATTCGGATGGACGAGCAAATTTCGGAACGGCTCACACCAAGGCTTCTCCCAAGCGAGCATGCCCCCCATGTCCATCCGGTGTGCTGTGCCAGAAAGTGCTGCCGAGCCGCCTGCCAAAGAGGTATCGCGTTCCCGAAGTGCTGCAATATGATGGTCGATGGCAGCATTGCACTCGGCGACCTCATCTGCCGTCAAAGCGTTTTCGACGATGAGGTATCCAGTCAAATCGAATAGGTATTTTTGATCTTCGTTCATTGGTGGTCCCTCCTTTTTCAATTATCCGCAAGGTAAAATTAAGAACCTGTCGCTTCTGTGACACTTTGAGGTCTGCCAGTTGCATCCCCGCCGAGCCATCGATAGGGACGCGGATAGAGTGCCAAAGATCTGTCCGCAAGCGGGAGTTTGACGGGTGTGCTGTTTTGGATCGCAGAGAGTTTCGCAGCAATGGCGACCTCCAACGCTTGGCGGAGATCCGCGCCTGTAATCCACGGGTGTCCAGTGCCATCAACAGCCGCTAAGAAGGAGCGAATGGAACCTGTGAGATAACTGAATTCACTCCATAGGTAAGGACTATAGTCAGGATCCATTCGGACGCGATTGCCGTTCGGGTCGTAGCCTTTGAAAATTTCAGGCGGATTCCAATCCCATCGGACGAGGCATTCGTTCGTCCAAATGTCTACACCCCGGCAAGATGTGGGTGTTCCGAAGACACTGCATTCCAGTCCATTCGTCAGCTGAAAACGTCCGTTGATAATTAGACCCTCATCGGTCTCTGCGTTTAACGCCTCAGGCGGGGTTCCCCAGGCGATGATTTCCTCGACTTCAGCATTGGCTAACAGACGTAGTACAGAGATGTGTTGGCACCCGCCCCCAGAGATTTCGCCACCGAATCCATGAACGCTCGCGCCTCTGATTTCGCCAAATTCACCCCTGTGGAGTCGAGATGCCGCCTCTTGGACTTCATTCATTGCCCGCTGTAGGTTGCCCCCGGCGAAGACAACACCGCGCTCGGCACACACGTCAACCATCGCATCGGCATCCTGTAGACACCCGGCAATCGGTTTCTCAGTAGAGATACCTTTGACCCCTGCTTCAGCGCACGCGATTACCACATCTTTCATGTATTTCGTGGGTGTAACGACCACGGCGATGTCCGGCACAAAGTCCCGCAACAGGGTTTCAACGTCTGGATACAAGGCGGCAACGTCAAAGCGTGTCCCGAGGACCTCCCGTCGTTGTACATTCGCATCGACGATCGCGATAATTTCTGTATCGGGATACGTGGTGTATGCCTCGGCGTAGTTTTGTCCCATCCGTCCACATCCGATGATGGCTACACGATATTTGGTGTCATTCATTTTTAGGCTCCTTGATCGCGTATGTTATCAAGACTGAAAAAGTGTGTCAAGGAAAAAGATGGGCGAGGTTAATGGTATATTCCCTGATTTTCGCTTGCAGATAGGTATCAGATGTGCTATGATGTCCACTCAACAGCATAAACAGGCTTCCAGCCGAAACTTTATTCTCAGAAGGTAAACCTTACGCATGACCTACCGCGATATCCTGAAAAACATCCGGCGGGCTTTTCCGCAACCCGTATCCGATCCGATCCACGATTCCTACTTTGTCCATTCCATCATGCGCGCCTTGGACCAGGTGGATGCCCTTAAAACACATCTACCGATGCTCGGCGACATCGTTCACGGAGACTTCGAGGCAGCACGACAAACGACACTCCCGGACACCATGTCCTCGGTTGAGGATGTCACAGTTGACCTTGTCAGTTATCTGCGCGGGATGACGATCTTCGGGCATCCCCGGACACAACAGAATGTGATACCGCCACCGACGATTCCAAGTCTGATTGGCGTGCTGATCGCTTCGCTCTACAATCCGAATATCGCTTGGGATGAATATAGCCGTCTGGTGGCGTTAGCTGAAGTGGAAGCCGTCGGGATGCTCACAAAAATGGTTGGATACGACTCCGAAAAAGCGAGCGGCGTGTTTACCTTCGGCGGCACCGGAACAACGCTCTACGGTGTGAAGATGGGCATGGAAAAGGCGTGTCCGGGGACCCTCGAAAACGGCACCCCTGAGGATGTAACTGTGTTCGTGTCGGACGCGGGACACTACTGCGCAACGAACATTACTGGGTGGCTCGGTATTGGAACAAATAATTTGGTCACAATCCCCACAACGTCCGAAAACGAAATTGATCTCGGTCGACTGGAACACGAGACCCGAAAAGCCCTCACGAATGGAAAAAAGATAGCTGCAATCATCGCGACTTTGGGCACTACAGATGCGTTTGGATTAGACGATTTAGAGAGCATTGTGACGTTACGCGACACACTCGTTGACGAATTCCAACTCGATTATCGACCCCACATCCACGCCGATGCGGTTATCGGATGGGCGTGGTCGGTGTTTAACGACTACAATTTTGAGGAAAATCCTTTAGGGTTCCGCCCGCGCACGATTCGAGCGTTGGCAGGTGCGTGCCGTCGCATACGGCATCTGTCGCTCGCCGATTCCATCGGTATCGACTTTCATAAGACCGGTTTTGCCCCCTATATCTCCAGTCTCGTCCTCGTCAAAGATGAAGCGGATCTGGGTTTGGTGAAACGTCCGCCGGAACAGATGCCGTATCTGTATCACTTTGGAGACCATCGCCCAGGGATGTTCACCCTTGAAACCTCCAGAGGTGGGACAGGGGTTCTTGCCGCACTCGCCAATCTCCGACTGTTCGGACAAGAAGGGTTACGCGTCATCCTCGGACACATCGTCGAAATGACGCAACTTTTACGCGAGCATCTCGAAGGACATGAAGGCACAACCATCCTGAATCGGGAGAACTTCGGCACGGTCACCCTTTTCCGTGCGTACCCAGCCGGCGTGGATACCTTTTCGATTAAGCGTGAGGAATTCGAGGACCCTGCCAATCGGGAAAGTCTCATCACCCACAACGCCTATAACAGGGAAATCTTTCAATACGTGCATTCAGAGGCGATGGAAGGGAGAGGTGTCGTCATCTCCACAACGGATTGTTATCGACACACGACTTATGGTGAACCGATTGTTGCCTTGAAATCGTATATCCTCTCTCCGTTCGTTGATGAAACCGACGTGGAGACGGTTGTTGCGAAGGTCTTAGAAGCCAGGGAAAAGGTTGGTTTGGTTCAAATGGTATAAGATAAAAGAAAGGTATCAAATTAATTATGCCTGAATTCACCAGTTCTCCGATATTTCTGATAATCGCAGCGATACTCGGTATATTACTCCTGATTGCCATCATCAAGGGCGCGTTTCGTCTCTTTATCTGGCTCGTTATTATTGCCGTAATTCTCATCGGTCTCGGTATTACGACCCAGGCGGAGATACGGGAGTGGTTCGAGGACCTCCTCAAAAGGATACAGTGATGGGCAATGCGACGTAGCGTGTCGTTTTCCATCCATCTTTCAAATCACCGTAGTCTGGGGACCTTGTAGTACATCTGAAAACTGAATGCCTTGCTCCGCTCTAAATTCGTGCTTGTTTTTTTTTGGTGTTTGGCGTATAATTAGGCATATTGAAAACTTTCACTCACTCGGTGATTTCAAGAGGACCCTGCAACAATCAAATTGCTCTGATACATTGGAGGCGCGAGGAAAATGGAAAATAGACAGATCGAAAAACAACTCAATCGCTATGTACCAGACCTAAACGTGCCTTTTGAAGATTTACAAAAACAGTTAACCGATTTCATTCAAGCCGAACGGGAACAATTGAAAGCCTGCATCTTGAAAGGCGAAAACGGGTTTGCGGCTTGCAAGATTCACACGGAGATGTGGGATGCAGTGATTCAGAAAGTCTACGAGGTAGCGTCTTTTCAAATTCGGGACGAATACCAGAAGCAGATCGAAGTGTTGAAACTACTTCCAGATTTTAAGGTAGACGACTTAGAATCAGAACTGGAGGGATGGAAACCGGATATCGCTCTCTATGGTGTCGGCAGTTACGGTAGAAATGAACTTTGTTATTTTTCGGACGTAGACGTTATTTATACGTCCTCTGTGGATTTAGAGGATATCTACGATGAGAGCACCCTTGAACTTATCCGATGGTTCTATGATTTCTTTGATAGTCTCCACTCAGTGATTCCGGGGTTTGAATTCAGCTTTATTTATCGTCCCTTGACGGACATAGCCCAATGGAACTATCAGGATATGACTGCGTTGATCGACATGCGGTTTATCGCTGGTGATGCCTCACTGACTGAGGATTTCCGGAAAGAGATACACTCCGAGAAATCGGATATTTCGCTTGTGCTGGATCTGCTGAAATCAAAAGCAGATTCTTTCGAAGCGTCCGAGGATACCATCTATCTCAATCAACCGAATGTGAAAACAGGCAGGGGTGGGCTACGTACACTCCAGTACGCACTCTGGATATGCGGTCTCCCAGATTTCACCTCAATTCCTGAACTCTATGAACGCTATGATGAGGGGCAACTCATCCCGTCCCTTGATTTCATGTTTAAGGTGCGGAATCTTCTCCATGTTCTTGCCGATGCACCACATGACGACCTCACCTATCACCCGGAAAAAGGTGATGTCCTTCAAACGCAGATCGCTCAGGTACTTGGATTCCCAGATGAAACCGATGAGGGACGTTATGCGTTCATGGCTGAGTATTATGCGATGGCAAAATATCTGCATTTCAAAGCGGAACTTCTGATTCGAAAGATGTTGGCGAACGGGATTCCTATCTCGGATGTGCTTGCGGTGAGAGCAGACCTGCTATATTGCATCGATAATAACTTCGGTGAACTTGATGCAAACGAACTCTTTATACTGTTTACCTATTTCCAACAGTACGACTTTGAAATTGATGCGTCCCTTTCTACATTCATATCTCGGTATGTTCATGCGTTTGACTGGCGTTCTTTCCGGAATCGAATGGCAGAATTGATAAATATACCGGGGGATGTAGAAAAGACCCTCACACGCCTGCACCGACTCAATATCCTGTCGCACCTCGGTGGAGGTGGGGAACTTTTTGAAAGGGCGATGATGACGCGGAGCGAGCGAAGCCTTGACCCATATACAGTCGGGAAACATACACTCGTTGCGATTGGGCATCTCGATGAAATTCGCCGAACGGAACCGAGTAGTCCGTTTGGTGGTGGGGGTGCGGGTTTCGGTTCGCCAGTATCACCCTCCCCGACCTCTGAATTAGAGGATCTCAACACGGCGTTTCGCTCCCTTTCAGATGCTGCGCCACTTTATATAGCGCTCTTCCTGCACGATATAGATAAACCCGATCCAACCCATCCGGCGACTGGTGCAGAAAAAGCGGAACGCATTGCCCCCGAATTTGGGTTCAACGCACAACAGACAGATGACATTTGCTTCCTCATTCGAGAACACCTGACAATGATAGAATTGGCACGCTATCATCATTGGGATGAAAGTACAATTTCCGAATTCTGTAAGAAGGTTAACTCGTTAGAGCGTTTGACGGCTCTGTATCTGCTCACGTATTGCGACTCCAAAGCGAACGGTTCACAGAACTTCAGTCATGTTGTCAAACACAATCTGAAGAGTTTGTACGAGGTTGCTCGGACCCGTTTTGTTGGACAGGAGGAAACGCAGTGGGGTGCCTTCGCACCTGTTGAAGAGTTCCAACAATTCCTTCACCACATGCCGGTTTCCTACCGTATCAGTGTCTCTCCTGAAGAGATAGCGATGCACATCAAGATGACCTCGCAGGTTTCCGAAGCGGCGTCTATAGGGACAGAAACAACATCAAGCACGGGGATCGTCCAATTTGTCGATCGACCCGGATTTACTGAATTACACCTCTGTAGTCCGAGCCGCATTGGAAAATTACACACAGTGAGCGGTCTCTTTTTCGCCAACGGTATAGATGTTCGAGACGCGCGCGTTTACACAAAACAGGATACCAACATTGAACTTGAAATCTATCGGCTTGTACATCAGCCGCCGCATCATCGAGGGGAACCGATGCCTCTTGATGAGGAACTCAAACGGGACCTCGATTTTGACATTCGTAGTCTCCTCGCAGAGGAGGTGACGCTTGAACAGGTTTTTGAGAGACATTACGTCAATCTCACTGAAACTTGGCAAGTTGACGATGTGAGCGTTGAAACGGCGCGGAACTACTCAGAAATTGTCGTCGTCGGTGAAGAAAAAGTCGGATTTCTCCACTACTTCAGCGGTATCTTAGCAAAACTCGGGCTGAACGTTGAGATGTGTAAGTGCTCAGGATTAGGTGGTCAGGCAATCGACCGGTTCTACGTACAGCCGGTGGCGGACCCAACAGCGGTGCACGCCGATATTATGGCGGCATTGGAAACTGCAAACGGCACGTCGTCCTGATGGAAAACTCTAATTCATGCAGGTTTCCTTTCCATCGAACAAAGCGCGTAACTCGCAATGAAATGGAAAAGGGATATAAGAAAGTTTTTAATTAAACCTTGCGGAGTAACAACGGGTGTTTGGACTTTGACGGGCGTTGATCAAATCTGTCTGTGCCGATGTTGCAGGCTGCTGTCTTGGGTAAACCAAAACCCGTAGCCCGTAATGAAATGGAGGGCGGATATACGGAAAGGAAACCCGCCAAATTTGAAAACCACCTGACCGAACCGCAAGGTAAAATTAAAAAAACCGCAAGGTAAAATTAAAAATATGAAACAACGGGTACTGATTACGGGTGCGGCTGGCGCAGTCGGCAGCGCACTCTGGCAAGCATGGGAAAAACAGGATATCTACACGCTGACGTTGATGGATATCAATCCGATCACGGGGGCAAACTCGCGCGTGGTGCAGGCAGATATCCGAGACTACGCGGCGATGCAAGAATTGTGTCGCGATCAAGATGTGTTGGTGCATCTGGCGTATATACGCCAAGATTCGCTTGGAAAGGTGGCTGGTGAAGTCAGCGACATCGGCGCGTCGATGAACCTATTTGAAGCCGCACGAGAGGGTGGTGTTCAGAAGATTGTATACGCGAGCACAAATCACGTTTCAGGATGGAATGAGCGCCTGAATTCTCCGCCTCGGTTCTCAACAGGCGACCAATTTCGTCCCGATAGCTGGTACGGCGCGATGAAAGGTATGGCAGAGATCGCAGGACGGTATCTCGTTGATGCACACGATATGCGATTCATTAGCTTCCGCATCGGGACTTTCAGCGGCACATACGAACCCAGCGGGATACGGCACTGTAGCACGTTACTGACCCCGCGAGACTGTGTGCAACTCTTCGGGCTGGCTGTGGACTATGAGGGACCCGTTAAATATCTGATTACATACGGACGCTCAGCCAATTCTGACGGGTATCAGCAGAGCTATCTCGACATAAGCGGGGCGGTTGAGGTACTGGGGTATCAACCGCAGGACAATTTGGTTAAAACGCATCTCCACAAATTTTTGGAGGAACTGTAAAGCATGAAGCTACGCTTTCTCCGCAAGGTAAAATTAAAAATGAAGTTCCAAAAACGTTAGCACGTAATGAAATGGAGTGCGGATTTAAGGGACCCACGTAAGAACCTAAATGCCCGTCATTTCTCCGCAAGGTAAAATTAAAAAATGCGTGAAAATCCCTACTACAACGACCTTTACTACCAGAATACAACCGTCCATTCCCAGATCATCAACATCGTGACAGAACGTGCTGTGCCGTTAGGTGAATTTTCTGTGCCGATTGATTGGGAAGTGTTCTTCGGGAACTCACATCCGGTAGAAATAGAGATTGGCTTCGGGAAAGGGCGTTTCCTGCTTGAAGCATCAAAGCGGCATCCGGCGGTTAACTATATTGGTATTGAACGGGCGCAAAAATACGTCGCATTGACGCAGGAACGGTTTGAAAAACACATGCGACATTTCGGTGTAGACAGAGCATCAGGGGCATTCTCAAATGTCCGTCTTGCGTGGACGGATGCAAACTATTTCTTGACACGATACGTACCTAACGAATCTGTTCAAGCATATCACATCTACTTTCCGGACCCATGGCCCAAAAAACGGCAACGGAAACGACGGATCTTTCGGAATCAAGACTTTCTGTCTGCTCTGACACGCACACTCAATTCCGATGGGGGTAGACTTTATATTGCAACAGATTACGAGGAATATTTCCAAGAAATTCAGGAGCGTCTTGCCGCTTTACCTGTCCTGCATCCTGTTGCGGCAGATCTCAGTCCAGACCAGGATATCGCAACGAACTTTGAGATGAAGTATACCTTAGAAGGCAGGGACATCTATCGAGCGGTTTACGAAAAATCTTTATCCTAACATCAGATGGAGAGAAAATTATGGACACTATGGAAACTGCTGGCGCACAAGCCCTCTTCACGCCTGAAGAATACCTCTCCAGAGAGCGGAAAGCACTCACCAAAAGCGAATACCGGGATGGGCGGATATATGCAATGCCGGGCGCGAGTCGCGCGCATAACCTCATTGTAGTTCACGTCACTGGTGAACTTTACATACAATTGAGAACACGGACATGTGAAGTGTACCCAAGCGATATGCGGGTGAAGGTGAGTGCTGCGGGGCTATATACCTATCCGGACGTTATTGTTGTCTGCGATGAACCGCGTTTTGAAGATTCGCATTTTGATACGCTCTTGAACCCGACTGTGCTGATAGAGGTGCTGTCTCCGTCAACTGCTGTTTATGATCGGGGCGAGAAATTTAGGCGTTATCAATACCTTGATTCGCTATGTGAGTATATCCTCATTTCACAAGACAGGATTCGGGTTGAACATTATCTGCGCGAGGAACAGGGGTGGGATTTGACAGAATTTCATTCTTTATCGGATGTGTTTCAACTCGTTTCAATAGGGTGTAAGTTGTCCTTACAGGCGATATACGCGAAGGTTCAATTCTCTCAGGAATAAACACAACTGCTAAAACGCGCCGTAGATCGACATAGGAACATGTAAAATGAAGGCAGAACACCATGACAATGCGACACCTGAATTATGGCAGTCGCTTCCGAATGCGCCCGGGGTCTATCTGATGAAAGCCTCCGATGGTGCTGTCATTTATGTCGGCAAAGCGATCCGTTTGCGAACCCGAGTGCGTTCCTACTTTCGTGAAAAATCTGCACACGCCTTGACAGCACAACTGATGCGGTATGTCACAGAAATTGATTACATCGTCACAGAGACGGAAGTCGAAGCACTGATTTTAGAAAATAATCTGATCAAGGCGCATCAGCCGCGCTACAATGTGAAACTGAAAGACGATAAACGCTATCCGTATTTACGCGTGACGGTCAATGAACCCTTTCCCCGCATCCACATCACGCGTAAAGCCGAAAACGACGGGACGCGATATTTCGGACCATTTGTCCATGTGCGTTCAACCCGCCAGATACTCAAACAACTGACGAAGTTGTTCCCTATCCGCACCTGTACCCTACCGCTCACGGAAGCAGGGAATACGTATCGGGTCTGTCTCGACTATCACATTGGACGCTGCCCGGGTCCTTGTGCAGATAAGATTGATGTGCCCGACTACGATGAGATCGTTCGGAAAGTGTGTCAGTTTTTAAGTGGAAATACAGATGCTGTGGTCAAAGAACTAACGGAGCAGATGCAAGCCGCCGCGGAAGCACTCGACTTTGAAACGGCCGCGAAGTATCGGGATACACTTAAGGACGTTCAACAAGCGATTACAACACAGAACATGGATAGTGTATCTGCCGCAGATGAGGATGTCATCGGTATTGCAGCGAGGACGGATATTGCGTGCGTGCAACTTCTAAGGGTGCGAGATGGTAAGCTCCTTGAACGTGAGCATTACTATCTCAACGATGCAGACCCAGAATCGCTTACCACAGCGTTAAGTGCCTTCATTTCACAGTATTATCAAAACGCGGTTTTTGTACCAAAAACGGTCGTCTTGCCGATGCCGATTGCGTCGATGGAACTAATTGAAAATTGGCTCAGTGAGAAACAGGGGAACCGTGTTGGATTGCATGTCCCAAGGGCAGGTAGACTCCGAAAGCTGCAAATTTTGGCAACGAAAAACGCCGAGATTCTCCTAACGCAGCGTGAACAAAATGTAGGGACTGGGTTACCCAGCCCGTACAGCGGTGTGGAGCCGGCACTCGTCGAACTACAAGAATTGCTTGGTTTAAAACATCCGCTCCGACGCATTGAGGCGTACGATATTTCCAATCTCGGCGACAGGTTTGCGGTTGGATCGATGGTGGTCTTGGAAGATGGGAAACCAGCTTCAGGTGAATACCGCCGGTTCAAGATCCGTTCGGTGAAAGGACAGAACGATTTCGCCATGATGCAAGAGGTTATCACACGTCGATTCCATCGTGCCCTCGCAGACGATGAAAAATTCAATAAACTGCCAGATCTGATGCTGATTGATGGTGGAAAAGGGCAGCTGAGCGCGGCGCAAGCGGCTATGAAAACTTTTATGTCATCCCAACTTCCTGATATTCCGTTGATTGCACTTGCAAAGCGAATTGAGGAGATTTTCGTTCCGGATAAACCCGAGCCAATTGTCCTGCGAGAGGATAACCCGACTTTACACATGATCCAGCGGTTGCGGGACGAAGCGCATCGGTTTGCGGTTACGTATCACCGGCGACTCCGTCAGAAATCGCTGAGTGTATCGGTTCTCGACGAGATTCCGAACCTCGGTCCGAAACGGAAACAGGCACTACTCCAACATTTCGGTTCAATTGAAGCGATCCGAGAAGCGAGTTTGGATGGGTTACTCTCTGTAAAGGGGATTCCACGCAACGTCGCTGAAAACATTCGGAAGCACCTCTGATTCAAAATTTGGTGATCCTTCCCCAGAAAATCCCTATCAGTCATTTTGCACGGATTCGTGCAATTCAGTTGCTGGTATTGCACCAATCTGGGCAGTCTTGACACCGAAATTGGTTGTTGGTAGGGTAAGTGTGGCGTTTCTGGTTGGCATGTTATTTGCAGTAACTTTAGTAAATATGCCATGCGGTTAAATGACATCGGTTTAGGCTCTAACGTGCCTACCTTAAATCCATAAATAAAAAAATGCGAGAAAGAAACATCAAAATCGTCGCGATACTGCTTATCCTATTGAGTGTCGCGGTGTTGCACATCAAACTCTATCGGTTCGCGGAGGTGACGCACGACGGTGCGTTGCAAGTATTGGTCTGCTTAGGGCGCGTCGTTAAGATAGATACGAGCGATGAAGCGGATCAGGTCTTGTCCGTCCGTATTCTCTCTGGACAGTTCCGAGGTGAGACCGTTCAGGTGAACAACATTTGGACGGGACGCGCCTTTGGAGATCGTATACTCCATAAAGGGGATGTGCTGTTTCTCGATATCCCGCTCCGCGACCCGATGCGTCCGAAAATTGAGACCGTTTCGATGCGTGAGTACTTCCGAACGCCGTTCCTGCTTTATCTGGCGGGGACGTTAGGGATTTTGATGATACTTGTCGCGGGCATGAAAGGGGTCCGCGCGATCTTGACCCTGTTTGTCACAGCTTTCGCCGTTCTTTATCTACTGGTGCCGCTGACTATCAGCGGTTACAATCCGATCGCAGTTGCCCTTCTGACTGCTACCTTACTCACGTTCGCGACCTTCCTCCTCATCACAGGATTTAGTTTCAAGGTAATCTCCGGTGTACTTGGGACGCTTGGGGGTTTAGCGGCTGTTGGAATTCTATCAATCCTCAGTCAACATGCAATGGCATTGACTGGATTGGCGCAAGAGTTCGGTTTCTTGGAGCTCGGCCTCGCGTTGTGGCGGACACCCGCCTCACATCATTGGAACTTCACGGGTATCCTGTCTGCAGGCATTATCTTGGGTGCCGTCGGCGCGATGATGGACGTGAGCATGTCTATCTCCTCAAGCGTCCATGAAGTCAAGCAGGTGAATCCGAACATCACCGTCCGACAAGCGATCCGTGCTGGGTTAAATGTGGGCAGAGATATTATGGGAACGATGGCGGATACGCTCATTTTTGCCTACCTCGGTGCGCATATGATGACGATGCTACTGCCACGCATTGATTTCCCTGAAGTCGGTATCCTCTACCCATTTCTCCGTCTCGTCAACGACGAAGCGACAGCGGTTGCGATTGTCCAAGCCGTCGTGGGAACTATCGGGCTGGTGCTTACAGTTCCAATTGCTGCCTCGGTTGCTGGATTTCTTACCCAGTACACGAAGGTCGCCACATCTGAAATTCACGAGGATCTACCGTCCGAGGAAGAATTGGAGGAATTGTTCCGTGCTGACCCACCGCGTAGTAAAGCCCGAATCGCTGTCCCTATCGCGATGGCTATCGTTCTGATAGGCACAATTTTTGTATACTACCGTACACATGAACTCTCCGCAACGGTTTTGGAGCAACGGGACGCTGACGGGAACCCTATTAATAAATCGGAATACGCGAAGGGCAAAGTCGTTCAACTGCTTGAATCCAGTGGGAATTTCCTTTTTGAGATTGACAGTCGTGCCGCAAGTGATCTGGACAACCTTGTTGTCCCTACAACTTTGCGTGAGGCATTCAACAGCCATAAAATTCCGCTTTCAGACGAACTCACGGTTTCGGTTAAACCGTGGAAGGACAGTCGCTGGCTTCTTTCGGATACGAAATACGAGCAAACCTATAGTATCCGGACGGTAGCAGATGGAGAAAAGAACGTCCTCAACGTCTATGAATCGAAAATCGAACATCACATCATCGAAGTAGAAATGCTGAGCGGGATGTACAAAGGTAGACGCTTGATGTTACGGAACATCGTGAACCACAATATGCCGTTGCTGAGTATTCCTGCGGAACCGGGAGATGTTATCCTTTGCCGTGTTGCCGGGAGCCCTGACCAAGTTGGCCTCGTCAACATCGTTCAAGATTACGGTAGAGACCGATTCCTAATCTGGATAGTAGGTGGGATGCTCCTATTAATTATCCTCGTCGGAAGGATCGAGGGCATCCGTACAGCGTGTGCGATGCTGATCTCTGCCGCTGTCATCTACTTCTTCATGCTACCGCTAATTTCAGGTGGTGCGAATGCGGTGTTCATCGTAACGCTGACTTCCGGCGTCGTGGCGTTCGTGTCGCTGGTATTTGTAATCGGTCCGAGTCGGAAAACCTTTTCGGCGGTCCTTGGAACGATGGGTGGTATCTTGGTTGCGGGTTTGATCGTCCTGTTTGCACAGCAGCACCTCCATTTCTCTGGGTTAGAGAACGCGATTTCAGCGGACATTGTAGAGGCAACGCGCACGCCACCGTTCGATTTTGTGCAGATCCTCTTGGCAGGGATGCTGATGGGTGTATTAGGCGTCGCTGTTGATGGATCCATCGAGGTGGCATCGAGTATGGAGGAAATTCGCAGGGCAAATCCGAACATGCCGACATGGCGACTCATCGCTTCCGGTTTGAACGTTGGAACGGATATTCTCGGTACGATGGTGAATACGTTGGTTTTCGCTTATCTCGGCGTGGAGTTGCTACTTGTGGTTACAGTTGCAGCACCGAATTTGGACTTCTTCAAATCACCACCGCCACAGTTATTGAGCATCGGTGTTGTCTCCGCGGAGATTGTACGGCTGCTCGCTGGGACGTTGGGTTTAGTTCTTGCGATCCCGATTACAGCGGTAATTTGTGCATTTTGGAATCCCAAGCAGAGGGTATAAAGATTCACTATTGCGGGCACCACGCCATCACTGTTCCGAAACTGGCAAATGTGCTGTTTTCACCGCTCGTTAGGATCCGCGAACCTTGGACGACAACCCGCGCGTCCCGACTCGTGATTTTGTAACTCACAGGTGCGTCTTTGGCAATCAGAGGTTCACCGTTTTCGTCTTTGAGTTGATCAAGCCGATAATGCACGGAACGGTGTGCTGGCACCTCGAATTCACAAGAGACGTTTTCCAACGTCGGATCTTCATAAAGCACTTCTAAATGACAGCATGTATCTTTATCGGCGGTATTGGAGATACATATAGATTCATGCGAAAAATATCCGCCGCCGTGCACTTCCCACTCCTGTTCCGCTGGGGTTAACGCCGCCATGTAGCCATCCGGAACGATCCAGACATAAGCACCATCACCATCTGAACTATAGCATTTGAGGGCATCTGCTATCCGTTCGGGTTCATCTTCTACTTGGTCCAACGAAATTACGAGAAATCGGGAGCGCATTTTTATGCCATCTACGGATGTGGTATCTTTTAAGGCGCCTCTCACATTTAGACATACCGTGTTATCTCCCAACATCATGAGACGACTGATGCCTTGCGATGCGAGCCAATCGCCGAATGTGTCGTTGAGAAGTGTTGTTAAGGTCTCAAGATCCAAGATACTCTGTTTGTAATCTTGAATTGTCGTCAGTAGCTGTCCAAAGTTCATCTATCTCTCCTAAAAAATAGCGAAAATTCTTCTACACCATCCATCGTTCCCCGATCCCAAGGAGTGCCATTAACACTTGTAACAGCACGGTTTCTGCATGGGTTCCAACAAATTGGCGGTGCGTATCAATATAAGTGCCGTAATCGGCTGCCCATTCGCGAAAATAGGTCTCGTATTCCCAACCGTTCGCCGTCTGGTGGAAAACAGACCTGTCTGGATATGGGAGTTTCTGCTTTAAGAGTTGTTGTAGTTGTTCGGAGGTCGGTACCCATATACCTTCGGTGTTTTCTGTATCCGGTCGAAGTGCCTGAATCTCTGGGTGACGGCACCGCTCTAAGTATTCTTGGGAGTGTTTCTGTGTTTCGGATGGGTTCATAGGTCGGTAATCGGACTTGAATCCATGAAATTAAATTCCATTGAGGGGACCTCCATGTCAATTTAAAAGATATTATACGGTGTGAAAGACCCAATGTCAACATTTTACAATTTTTTGTCACCATTTTACGGAGATGACGTTTTACAAAATACGTCATCATATTTCATAGAAACATAAAAAATCTTGAGAAATCGAGAAAGGAAAACTTAATGAACTTTTTAATAGTACTTTCCATCTTTTGGGTGAGTGTGCTTGTCAAATTTTCCAGATATCCATAAGTCCAGACAGCACTCTCATACCACTTGATACCAACAAACACGGGTAATGAGACGTATTTGTTAAAATTCAACCATTTCAAAACGCAACTCATTGTTTGGGCAGGCTCCGTGCCTGCCCAATTTCGTTAAACTAATATCCGTATGGCAAGCGAGATACACTTTGACAGGGGTGGGCTTTCATGTTACGATAACAGACAAATCACTTTCGCAGTAGAAGGGAAACATGAAAATAACAGAGATTCAAACTGAATTAGCAACGTTAGGATTAGATGCATGGCTCCTCTACGATTTCCGTGGGATAAATCCGATTTCACAGAACGTGGCAGGCTTGGCGGAGGCGCACATCACACGTCGATGGTTCTGTCTCATCCCGGCACACGGTGAACCGCGATGGCTGGTCCATAAGATTGAGACATCCAACTTCGTTGGCGTCCAAGGAAACGTAGCACTTTACGCGGGTTGGGAAGAACTCAACGCAGCAATTCGCGCCTTACTCGCTGATATTAAAACCGTTGCGATGGAGTATTCTCCAAACGCCGAGATCCCTTATATTTCACGGGTAGATGCCGGCACCTTGGAGTGGATTCGTTCGATGGGCGTTGAGATACACACGTCTGCGGAACTCGCCCAACGGATGGAGGCGCGTCTGAACGAGGCACAGGCAACCGGACATCAGGCTTCCGCACGCTCGGTGCTGCAGGCGAAAAATCATGCCTTCGCGTGGATCGGTTCACAACTGCGTGAAGGGAAAACAATTACGGAATATGACGTTCAGCAGGTGATTCTCGGACAATTCGATGAGATGGATTTAGTTACGGATCATCCACCTATCGTCGCGGCGAACGCGAAGAGCAGCGACCCGCATTACGCCCCGACTTCAACGGATACGCAAGAGATTAAAACAGGTGACTTTATCTTAATCGATCTATGGGCAAAACAGAAAAAGCCAGATGCGGTCTTTGCAGACACAACATGGGTGGCTTATGCGGATACAACGGTTCCAGCAAGATACGTTGAAATTTTCGATATTGTCAAGGAAGCACGGGATAGAGCGGTGCGGTTCATCCGTGAGAGATGGGATACCGACGAACAGATTTACGGTTACGAAGTGGACGACTGTGTGCGAGGGTATATCACCGAAAAAGGATACGGCGAATTCTTTATTCACCGCACTGGACACAACATCGGCACTGTTATCCACGGGAACGGTGTGAATTTAGATAACTTGGAGACACGCGATGCGCGTGCGTTGATTTCTGGGATCTGTTTCTCGATTGAGCCGGGTATCTACCTCACCGATTTCGGCGTTCGGACAGAAATTGACGTTTTCTTAGCCGGTCCAGGGAGAGACGGCGTAAAAGTGACAACCGCGCCCGTTCAAAATCAGGTATTGCCGTTGCTGTAACCTGGTAATTCCGCTTCTTCAAATCTGTGAGAACATGTGAAAAGTAGACGCGTGCGTTAAGGATCCACTGTTCTGCATACGCGACGGAGAGCAAGGGAAGTGCCATTGTTAAACGCGGCGAGTCGAGAAGCCACTGTTCTGCATACTCGGCATAGTCCACATCAACGAGCCCTGCACTCCCAAGCGAGTAAACTACGTAGCGCTTATCGTCTCGCATTTCGAGTCTTGGATCGAGTGGTGAGTCGAGACTGAGACTTTTTGTGCCATCAATCTCAAATACCCAAAAAAAATAATCCTCATTGTGTCCGAGATAGCCGATCTCTACATCAAGCCGATGTCTATCCTCTGTCAGAATCGGAATCGCCGCCATGTCGCGTTTAACCAAAACCGGGTAGATCGCTGCGAAAAAGATCTGCTCAAATCCAAGTGGTTGATGCACATGTCTAAGGATGTCCAAGAGGATCTGTGCCTCTTCAATGCGTTGCAGTTCTAAACAACTTTTTGCGAAAACCTCATCACGGACTGTTCGCATTTCAGTTGGGGTACTGGAATCAAGGGGTTGGAGTTCGCGTATCAATTTGAAGATCCGTCGGCGTTTGGGCACAATTCGCCACAGCCCCCAATTCCATAAAGCCTGCCATGTCCCTCTATCACGCAATTGACCAAAGAGTGCTTGCGCGATCACAAAGAGACGTTGGAATATGTTCTGAGATGCGAGATTCCGTTGTTCGTTCGCCATGATTCCTAAAGTGCTTGGCGTAAATTTGACTTTTCACCGAAAATATTGTATAATATATCTTGCCAATAATAGAGCCGCCGGAGTGGTGAAATTGGTAGACGCACGGGACTCAAAATCCCGCGGGCCCTAGGTCCATGTCGGTTCGAGTCCGACCTCCGGCATGCGGCGATGGTTTCTTATGAGCCATCGCCTTTTCTGTTTCGGTTACATCGCAACGATCTCACGCATCCGCTTTGCGAGGTCAATTTGTGCGTCTCTATCACCGCCGACTTCGTGGATAACATAGCCATCGTAGCCGATAGCACGGAACGCCTCCATGACTGCTTGCCAATCTGTATCGCCATCTAAGAGGTTGACAAACTGGTGTGCCCCGCGAGAAAAATCCTTGAAGTGCACCCGCTTGATGCGATGCGCCAGTTCACGGATCCAATGTTCCGGGTAACCGTAAGCCATCATATTCGCAGTATCCAGATAAGTGCCTACCCAATCGCTGTCTATTTCGTCTACAATATCACGCATCTCTTTCGGGCTGAGCAGGAATTTGTTCCAGACGTTCTCAAGTCCGATTGCGACTTGGTGTGCTTCTGCTGAAGGTGCGAGATCTTTCAGCACACCCACGAGATTATCCCAAACCTGTTGATAAGTCCCCTCAACCGTGAGTTGTCCGGGATGCAGTAAAATACCACCGACACCGAGTGCCCCAGCGACTTCCAAGCCGCGAGCGAGCGAGACCGCCCCTTTTTCGCGCTGCGTTGTATCTAAACTGAGTAAATTCCCGCGATCGGCGTAGCCTGCCGTGATACTACTGATTTCAACACCTGCATCTTCACACTTCGCGGCGATGCCACGTAACTCGGTATCGCTCATATTGATGTCGGTGTCCTGTCCTTCACCGAAAGTGAGTTCAACGGCATCGTAACCGGCATCTTGACAGAGGGCAAGCGTATCGTTTAGGGACATACCGCCAAGAATAATTTGCGTAACGCCTATCTTCATTTTCTCTCCTTTTCCATGTGAAATTGCGTGGCTGTTAGAGATTGTATGCAGAGGTGCCGAGTTTCGAGACATTGTGGACACCGAATCGCGACATAATAAACGTCGTTAAACACAGTATCAATCAAATTGCCGGACACGTGATCCTCCGATGGACGCCCCAAAAACTGGTCAAGCACTTCGTACGCTCTGTCACAATCTGGACAGATTTGTAAGTCGTGACCGATGTCAGTCTGGTCTAACCATCCCATTGTTAACGTCCTTCTTAGGAAGAAACCAAAAATTGAGAGACCGATTTGAGATAGCGGTTCGGCAGACGCGCCTTGACGTGAACGGCTTCCGCTGTGTATTCAGTATCAAGCACTGTGCCGTGTTTATGCAGTAAGTCGAGCACTTTCCCCTCTGTATACGGAATAGAGAGAGAGAGATTTGTGCCACGTTCGGCAAACCGATGCGCCAAAGCCTCTACTAACGCCGGAATGCCATCGCCGCGTTGCGCTGAAATAGGCAGTGCATCCGGATATTGGCACTGTAAGAGGTGCAATTCCTCATCACTTTTAAGCCTATCAATTTTATTGAAAATCATGAGCATCGGAATGTCAGTAGCCTGCAATTCGTCAAGAACTACATTCACAGCGGCTATCTGTGCTTCCGCTTCTGGATGGCTTACATCAATAACATGAAGCAAAAGATCTGCTTCTAAGACTTCTTCGAGTGTAGCCTTGAATGCGGCAACCAACTGGTGCGGCAATTTCTTGATAAATCCGACGGTATCACTCAAGAGAATTTGTTGTTTTTGCGGCAAATTCAACTTCCGAGTGGTAGAATCTAAAGTTGCGAACAATTTATCTTCAGCCAAAACGGTTTCACCCGTCAGGGCATTAAAAAGGGTCGATTTCCCTGCATTGGTGTACCCGACAAAAGACACCCTGATTTTTTCAGATCGGTTTCTTCGTTGAACATGGCGCTGCTTCTCAACGGCATCCAGTGCCTTTCTAACATGTGCGATGTTCCCGCGGACCCAGCGTCTGTCCATCTCAAGCTGGGTTTCACCGGGGCCCCGGAGACGTCTGCTGCCGCCGCCACCTGTTGCGAGTCGTGAAAGGTGGGTCCACATCCGAGTGAGGCGTGGAAGTGCGTATTCAAGTTGCGCCAATGCGACTTGTAGGCGCGCTTCCTTAGTGAGTGCCCGTTGCGCAAAAACCTGAAGGATGAGTCCTGTCCGATCAATTGTAGCGACCTCAAGCACTCTCTCAAGATTCCGATTCTGCGCTGGTGATAGTTCCTCGTCAAAAATAACTGCGTCGGCATCAAGTTCTTCAACGAGAGGCTTGAGTTCTTCTTGAACCTTGCCTTCACCAATGAAATAGGTTGGATTTGGCCTATTACGGGGTTGAATTGTCGTACAGACGACCTCAATACCAGCAGTCTCTGCGAGTTGCTGGAGTTCTTGTAGCGATTCCTCGGTTTCGTGCATGGAGTTATCTCGGAGTTTTATCCCTACCAATATTGCGCGTGAGGGCGGATTTGGCGTACGAGTATCATAAAGTTCTGGCATCAAGAGACTCCTTTCCTGAGTTCTGCGGGTCCAGCGAGACATAGTACCCTGGTTTCCCCAGTTTATAGTATAGTTTATCAGATATGCGTGCCGTTTTCCACTAAAATCCTATTTTGCAAAAAAACTTCAAATTATTGACAAGCGCGTTTTTTGTTAACTTTATTGGCGTGACCACCGTTTTCTGTATATATCTTGGGGATGACTGTATCCTCGTAAAGAAAAACAGACCCGAAGTTTTTCTTGCACACAAGCCAATTCCATGTTATACTTAAAAGCACGATGAAAAATGCCAAAAATTCCGCAACTCCAGCGATTACCGTGAATCGGAAAGCACGGTATGACTATCATCTACGCGATCGGTATGAAGCGGGTGTTGTCCTGCAAGGTACCGAAGTGAAATCAATTCGCGCAGGACGGTTCAACTTGGCAGACAGTTACGCGCAGATAACAGATGGAGAGGTGTTCCTGATCGATGCCCACATCGGTCCTTATGAACACGGGAATATCGCAAATCACGAGCCGAAGCGGAAACGGAAACTCTTATTGCATCGACGAGAAATCACTAAACTTGAACGCTCAATCCGTTCAAAGGGTATGACGATTGTTCCGACGCGCGCGTATTTTAGTAATGGCAAAGTGAAACTGGAGTTAGCCGTTGCTATAGGTAAACGACTTTACGATAAACGCGACAAGATTGAGCGTGAAGCGACTGCGAATGAAATGCGGGCATACAATTGACGTGGCTATCGGTTATCTTGCCGACTGCCGACCGCTAACTGCCAACAGTTATTCTGGGGGTGTAAAGGTTTCGACGAAGGTAAATGAGATATAGGTTGCATGCCGAGGTCTCCGCAGGCCTCGTTAAATAGGCGGAACATTTATAAATGCTGATGAAGAATTAGCATTAGCCGCTTAAAGTGGCTACGCTTTGCCGACCTGCCGCCCGTCAGGGAAGCGAAAGCGTCGCAATACGGGCTAGCCGCACGCCCATTCTCAAGGGGCGTGCCGCGAACCACCTTTTGAGATAGTCTCTTATGAATCCTGCACAGGGGAGTCTGATAGGCGAATCTTAAAACCTGTGATAAGCATGTAGTAGCCTCTATTGAACTGCCTTCGGACGCGGGTTCGATTCCCGCCACCTCCATTTCCACTGCATAGTCCGTGTTTACCAGCAAAACATTGCTCGGAAAATAACATGGCTGAATTCGCGAACCTGCCTCCTCGCATTCAAAAGATTGTGCAAGCGCATATAGGTGAAGATGAACATATCCGCTTGTGCGTCCTGGGTCGTTCCAGTCTACTCCGTCCGGACTTTGTCTTCATCACAACGCGCCGGGTGTTGGTCTTAGATGAGCGATATATAGGCGGTCTCACAGTCTCTTACGCGAATGTTCGATGTAATCTATTCTTCACGGAAATTCGTGGTGTCCAACTCATCCGGCATTTCAAGCATCGGCTTCTCCGCCAAGCGAAACTTGAAATTAGCGTCGTCCGCAATGTTCACTGGATCGACAATATCAATTTCCGTTCAGCACAATGTGCTTACGCGTGCATCACCGAGCAGCTCAGGGAAGAAACAGGCATATCATGATAGAATTCCTGAATTATCTCATAGTCTCGTATAATGTCTGGTTTACAGCTCCCTTAGCGATTGTGTTTCTACTGGCACTCTTTCGACTTGCTACAGGCGCGATGGACTTCGGAGATGTAGACACAGACGTTGATATGGATACCGACATCAACATGGATGCCGACGCAGATATAGATGCTGATACGGACACAGGTACGCAAGGCGCCTCTTTCGGGGACGTGTTTGGGTTTCTGAACGTCGGCAGGGTACCTCTGATGATTGTGCTGATGTCGCTATTTGTGACGTGGGGAATTTTTGGGCTCATTGCGAATTCGCTTCTCAATATCCCAGAGAATCCACATCGAGTTTGGATATCGTGCATCATTGCGCTTTTCTGTTGTTTCTTAGGCACTCGATATATCTCCATCGCGCTTTCAAAACTGTTTCCAGAGAGCGAAAAAGCCATCCGTGATACCCAACTCCTCGGTTTAAGAGGACGCGTTATTAGTGGACAAATCACAACCACCTTTGGTACTGCCCGCGTGCAAGTTCCTGACGGACCGGAATTAACCGTCAGTTGTCGTGCCGAACCAGATGAAGCCACTCCTGTCAAAGGAGATACCGTCATTCTCATCAATTATGATCAGACAAAACGGATCTTTGATGTAAAAAAAAGCGAGATGGATCTATAGTTTATGCCCTACCGCTTAATCGCAACTAGCATTATCCTAAAGCTACTGTGTTAGGTGGAAAATAAAAAGTATACACGGAGAATTGAAACATGTTGGATGCCAATTTATTCATCACTATTGTCGGCAGTGTGATTGCCTTACTGGTCATTTTCCTGTTAGTCTATCGCTCTTTTTACAAAAAAGCACCAGCAGATTCGGCATTAGTCATCTCTGGCGGACGTAAAAAGCGTGCCGTCTTTGGGGGTAGCCTTATCAATCCACTGACGAACACGAGTCAACTTATTTCCCTGAATACGCTCCAACTTCCCGTCGAACGAACAGGACAAGCAGCACTTATCACAAAAGATAGTTTACGGGTTGATTTGGAAGCAGAATTCTATGTCAAAATTGAACCCAACGAGCAGGATGTACTCAAGGCGGTTGCGAGTCTCGGTGATAAAACTTTAACACCTGCCGAAGTTAATAAACTCCTTGAAGGTAAACTTGTCGGTGTTCTCCGAAGCGTTGCCGCAACTATGGATCTACAGGAATTGCATGAAAAACGTCAGCAGTTTTCTGACCAAGTTCAGGAAGCATGTCGGGACGACCTCGAACAGAACGGATTCAAGTTAGAAAGCGTCGCCGTAACCAATCTCGACCAGACCCCGCTTGAGGCACTTGACGAGAACAACCGTTTTGATGTCGTCGCAATCCAAACCATCAAACAAGAGGTAGAAGATAGACAAACTGAAACCGCCCGGATCGAACACGAAAATCAAGTGAGGCGTGAAGAGAACCGTCTCAAAGCCGAACTGGAAATCAAACAACGCGAAGAGGAGACGGAGACGCAAGCCTTAGAAGTTGCGAAACGGCTTGAGTTTGCACAGGAAGAGCAACGCAAGTCAATCGCCACGAACAAAGCAGAACAAGAGCGCGAGATTGAAGCGCATAAACTTGAACAGCAACAAGCTATTGAGGAAGCGCGAATCAAACAGGAAGAAGCGGTGAAATCTACGGAAATTACGCAAAAGCAGCGGCTTGATACGGCGCGGATTGAACAGGAACGCCAAGTCCAAGAAACGGAGATTTCACAAAAGCAAGCTGTCGAAATCGCTCGTGTTCAGCAGGAACAGCAGATTGAAGAAGCACAGGTCCAGCGGGAACTCACCGTCGAAAAAGCTAAGATTGAGCAACAGCGCGCCGTCGAAGAAACCAGTATCACCAGCAGAATTGTCCTTATTGAGAAAGAACGCGAGGAAAAAGAAGCACAAGCCCAAAATGCGATCCAGATCTCAATGAAGGAAAAGGAGCGCGAAGCAGCACTGATTGAACTCTTGGACGTTAGTGCACAAAAAGCAAAAGCTGAAGCGAGTGTCTTAACTGCCGAAGCCGTTGAGGAAGCGGAGCGACAAAGTAAAATCGCTCTTATCCACGCGGAACAGGAAGCAGACGAGGAGCGAATCGCCAAAGAACGTGCTGCTGACGCCGAAGCCTATGCTGTTGTAGAATCCGCTAAGGCGGAACTTGAAGCGGCAGAGGTCAAAGCACAGGCACAAAGGATCCTCGCCGAGGCGTTCCTTGTTGAAGCGAAGGCAAAAGCCAATGGCGAAGAGGCATCGATTGCGGCGAAGAATCAGGCGGATTCAAAAGTTCTCGTGAGTGATGCTATATTAGCACTCGTGGAATCCCTACCTGAAGTAACCAATGAATTGATGAAGCCGGCGGAGCGTATTGAAAGCATCCGTGTGCTTGACCTCGGCGGTGGCGGTAATGGTAATGGCAGTAATGGCATGAACCGGATCCTCAGTTCCATTGTGAATGCTGGTGCGGCAGTGCCTCTGCTGAAAGAAATCGTCGGTTTCAGCGGTTTAGATACCGAAAGAATTGCCCAGACTATTCGCGATTATGCTTCCAACGTGGCAGTCAATGCCCAATCGGATTCAGAAGAATAGCAGAATAGCCGTCGGCAGTCAGCAGTCAGGAAAGAGGTCTCTTTCTGAAAGCCGAAAGCTGATGGCTGATAGCCAATATGAAAGGATGCACAGATGGAAAAAGAAAAACAAGCAAGAGTCGAGGTTAAAGTTAACTTCCTCTCAATCGATCGTGGCACAGGTGCTCCGATAGTTGTCCTGAAGGAGAAAGAGGAAGATTCAAATCGGATACTGCTGATTTGGATCGGCGAATCGGAGGCGGCGGCTATCCAGATGCATATAGAGAAAATGCAACTCCCACGCCCGATGACACACGATTTGCTCAAGACTATGATTGAAACCCTTGAGGCGAAAGTGACAGCCGTGTGTGTACGCGCTTTTGAAGAACGGACTTTCTATGCCCATGTGACATTGGAAGTGAAAGGGGACACCATTGAGGTTGACTGTCGTCCGAGTGATGCAATCGCGCTTGCCCTTCGCTGCGAAGCCCCTATCTATGTCGTCGAAGAGGTGCTTGCAGAGCAAGGGTTCTCTGAACAGGAACTCGACAAGGGCCAAAAGCCTGACACCAAAGATGTCCTGGAAAATTTAGACGATGACACGCTAAAGCAGTATACCGTCTAAATAGTTATCAGTTCGCCCCGCACTGAAAACTATTAAAAGGAGGAAAACAGTGTATGATCTTGTCATCCGTAACGGAACGGTCATCGATGGAACGGGTAAGTCTGGTTTCAAAGCCGATATCGCTATTAGTGGTGAACGCATCACAGGCGTTGGTGACATTCCCGATGCGGCGTACCAGACGATTGATGCAACGGACAGACTCGTTACACCCGGCTTCATAGATACGCATACACACATGGATGCCCAGTTCATGTGGGACCCGCTCGGCACACCGACATGTTGGCACGGCATCACCACGCTGATCCTCGGAAGTTGCGGTGTGAGTTTCGCCCCTGTCAAAGAAGCCGACCACATGGTTTTAGCGAAGGTACTCGAAAGCGTTGAAGGGATCCCAGCGGAAAGCATCATGTCAAGTCTGCGTTGGAATTGGGAAACCTTCGGGGAGTACTACGATGCCTTAGATGCGTGCCCGAAAGGCGTGAATGTCTGCGGTATGATTGGGCATGCAGCAACACGCTACCACGCAATGGGTGAAGAGAGTCTAAAAAGAGACAGAAATCCAACTCCGGATGAAATGAAGGCAATGCAAGCCTCCGTTGATGAAGCGATGGAGGCGGGAGCACTGGGATTCTCCACCTCTCGAACACTCACCCACAAAACCTCTGAAGGCATTCCGATTCCCGGTACATTTGCACACCTCAATGAACTCGTCGCGCTCGCACAAGCCGTTGGCAGACACGACAAAGGGATTTTCCAATGGGCACCCGGTTTCGGGGAATATGAGGACTATCCGACAACGGAGTATCCAGAGACGCGAAAGGAAATCCATCGTATTGCTGAGGTGAACCGGCAGAGTGGGTGTCCTGTGATCTTCAGTGCGTTCACCCATGAAGCCGTACCGACGATCCAGACCCTATATTTGGGATGGCTTGATGAAGAACGAGCCGCTGGCGCGCAAGCGCGTCCGATGGTCTCTTCCCGCGTTAACACGGTCATGGTTGGACTTTGCAATTGGATGCCGATTCGCGACGTGAGTGCATGGCGGGAATTATACAGCCTCCCTTACCCTGAACGGTTGACAGCAATCCAAGATGAAAAGACACGGACAGGACTGTTAGATATTCCGGCAGAAAGCGATGAACGTCTCGGTAAAATGTTATACCGTTTCGGACCGGCGGCGTGCGAATATGTCCGTAAACCGGAGAACCTGCTATGCAACATTGCCGATGAAAATAACGAACGTCCGATAGAGACACTTGTCCGGTTATTCCACGAAACCGGGGGACGACAGTTATTTGTATTCGCAACGAACAACCATAATCTCGCACATGTCGAAGAAGTCGTGCGCTATCGAGACACCCTTCTCGGTCTCGGTGATGCGGGCGCGCATGTAAACGCAATCTGTGATGCCTCTCTCTCAACACATGCTCTGACATTTTGGCACGGTGAACGGCAGGTATTCAGTCTGGAAGAGACGATTCGTAGGTTGACTTCTGATGGCGCAGAAGCCTTCGGAATTCCTGAGCGGGGGTTATTAAAGCCAGGGTATTATGCCGATGTCAATGTGATTGACGCAGAAAACCTCCGCATGGAAATCCCAGAATTTGTGTACGACTTACCCGTCGGTGCTGGACGTTGGACGCAGCGGGCGCAAGGCTACGATTATACTCTCGTAAACGGCAAAGTTATCGTTGAGAACGATAATCATACCGGTCGTCTCGTTGGAAAACTCATCAGAATTTGAGGCTTGCAGGTGCTGAGAACGCAGCCTTTGTGAAAGGGAGTCGCATTATGAAAGAACAGATACAAACTCCTGAATCAGATGATCCGAAAAGCGATCAGTTTCGTGACTACATCCGACACCGGCAACTGGAAATGCTTTCTGAGGATTTATGGGACGAGTATCTCTGGGGCGAGTTAGGCGCGGCGGTCCGTGATTTCGAGCACGAACCGTGGGGAAAACCTTCAGAAGATACTGATCCAGAATCACCCTAACTACCTAAAAATTTATTCAATCTCATAAACCACGGTGATATTCACGATGACAGTGAGTTCACCGGCTTCAATAGGTGTTGAACTGCGAGCACTATCGGCAGCGAATTCCTCACTCCTTGCAAAGGCGATCGGAGGACTGCCTCCGGAGGTCGTCTCTGTGATTGCCACAGGTTTTCCAAGCGTAACGCCGCTTGCCTCTGCCAAAGTCTGTGCCTTCGCTTCTGCATCTTTTACCGCCAAACCACGCGCCTGTGTCTGCAGGGGCGTAGGGTCTTCAATCATAAATTGGATAGAATTCACAACGACAATGTCGCCACCCGCTTCGGCGGCATCATCGATGATATCACTGAGATTCTCTAATTCTCGCCCCTTTGCGCTGACGGTGTTGTTCACACTATATCCACGAAGGACACGTCCATTATCCGTGTAATCGTATTGTGGATAGATGCTAAATCTTTCCGTTTGAATATCGTTTTCAGCGATGCCGCTGGCTTTCAGCGCGTCTATCACTGCCGTCATTGCGGCGGCAGCTGCCTCGCGTGCTTCTGCAACGGTCTTTTTCTCGACGGATACTCCTAAACGCAGCGTTGCTATATCCGGTTCACCGACAACCGAACCACTTCCTGTCACGTGGATTTTCCCACTCTCCTGTGACTGTAATAAGGGTCCTATGATTTGGGGTTCGCATCCGGCAAGTGCCATAGTAAACAGGACACTAATTCCCAAAGATAAAAATTTTGATCTCTTCATAGTAAATCTCCTTCATTCGGTTTCAACTTCTGGGGACGACGCATCTGTTTTGAGCGTATCAGATTTCTTTATGAGCCGATCCACATTCGACTTGAAGAGTCTGAAGACAGTATCCGTGTCGTCGCGTTTGACGTAGAGTTTACCCTCCTCCTCTTTCCCAACGTGCAGAGTTGCCTTTGTACCGTCGTTTAGTATCGCGGAAATGGTAGATTGCGGCGTGTCTAACCCGTACGCAGCAAGATCATCCGTCGCTTCAGCGAAATCGTCTGTGTCCAACTCGCTGAAAGTGGTCAGCAGCGCGTCAACCTCCGTTGTTTTGGCAACAGCGACCACAGGCTTAAGCATCTGCCACGTACCCTCTGCATCGAGACGCAGTTCGACGGTCTCCTCCGGTGAAATGATGTTAAGCTGTGTGACAATCCCTTTGTTAAAACTGAAGATCGTCCGGTCTTTCCACGTACGTGTGCCCTTGTTAAAGACAGATTGGAGATACCCTTGTGCTACATAGACCTCGTTGGAATCGGCAGGACGGACGTAACTGCTTAGGAAACCGGGAGTTGTTTTCCCGACAAACAGATGCGCTAACACTTCACTATTTGCATCCATCAATTTCGCTTCGACACCGGTGCTATCCACCTCGAATTCTGCCTGTTTTTCTGGGTTATTGGAGACACGCTGTGTATTCTTAAATTCGGTTACCTTGGACAGCAATTCTGCTACGCCTTCACCATCCGCAGGATAGTTATCCATAGAAGCTACTACCCAACTGCCATCCTGTTTTGCAAGGGTTGTGGTTTCACCAGTGGCGATGATTTCGATCTTCATAACCTGCTCCGTATTGAAGTTCGGGAACAGGGGCATTGCTGTCTCAACCTTCTTTTCATATTCGCTCTGGCCAAAGGGGTTCTCGAAAAGCAGGATAACGATTGCCAAAATGACAAAAATAGCACCTAAAATAAGGAGTTGCTTTGTCTTCATTTTTTAATTTATGACTCCTGAAGGCAAGTTATACAGAACCGTAGGTTTCTACAAACCTTTTCGCCCGTCTTTTTAGGAAATATCGGAGGAGTCCGAAGATAATAACCATCAGCGGAACACCGACAATACATAGGTACTTAATAAAGTTTTTCTCAATTTCAGAAACTTCACGCAGGGGCCGATCCGTAATGGCGTGCGAACGGATACCGATGAGAGCATCGCCAAGGGTTAGCCAATCCACAGTGTTCAAGAAAAAATTGACGCCGTCGGGACGTAATTGCGTGAGAAATTGCGCCGTGCCGACTACAACAATTTGGGTCTGATCACTCTCAGTTTTAGTGACTCGTGTCTCCGCGTCTGTCACTGGGACAGGACTCTCGCTTTCCGCTGTAGGATCAGCACCTGCGGCGGTTGGGACCGTCGGAATTTCTTTACCGGCATAGAAACTCTTGAATGTGCCTTCCAAAGCGACAGCGACTGTATAGGCTTGTGACTCAGCATTGGGCGGAATCGGAGCGTTCGGCATTAGGTTGTAATAACCTTGGATACTCCGTCCGGCTTCACTCGTCTTTGCCAATGGCGTTGCGGTGATACCTTCCTTCGCCACCACCTCTAAAGAACTCGTCCACGGCAATGTCAATGCTTCTAACTGGTTGGTGATGCTGTGTTCTGTCGAGAAATTCGGCTTTATAATTTTAACGAAATACGGATAGGGCTGAATAACGGTCATGAACCCTTGTTGGAACCGCGCGGTATCGTGGTATCTGGCATCAAGCAAGAGATTGTTACCGAGTTTAGCGCCGTAGTGTTCCAAGAGGTCATTCAGACCGGTGCTCAAGGGGGCACCTTGCAATGTGCCGGGTTGCAGTTGAATGGGATCGACCAAGAAAATCGCTCTACCGCCACGCATGATAAACTGATCAAGTTCATATTTATCGCGTTCCGTCAACGGTTGCTTTAGACCAGCGATAACCAATGTTGCGACGCTATCATCAACGGCTTTTCCGTCTTGCAGACTGATGGAGGTGAGATTATATTGTCCCTGGGCACTTTTATCTAAAAGTTGACGGAATTGCTGATGGTTTTGATCGTTGATATCGAATTCGCCGTGTCCCGTCAAAAACCCTACCGTCTTTGCCTCTTTGGTGGTAACCTTGAGAATAGTGGAAGTCAGTTCGTACTCCAAATTAGCAGTCGATCGCACAACCGGCAGGATCTCCTCTTTACCGCTATAACCGATAGAGATACCCATGTAGACGTTCGCAATTTCCGCTTTATCCTTTTTCACGACGTTGATTTGGACTTCCGGGATACCCTTGAAACGGAGTTCCTGTTTCTGTCCATCGTCGAAATCGGCAGGATTCACAAAATCGATCTGGAGTCTCTTAGAAAATGCGTTGTACTCATCAAGCACGTCCCTGACATCGCGCCGAATTTGTGCGACTTCCGCGGGATTCATGGAAAAGTAGGCGGTAATCGTCACAATATCATCTAACGTGTCCAGCACATTTTTCGTTGCTTTTGAGATCGTATAACGCTTATCCTCGGTGAGATCGGCGCGAATGAAGCGACGCGTCGACAGGAAATTAATCAGCACAAGGATGCCGAAGATGATTGCTACAAAAGCGAAAGTGTTGCCACCGTATTTGATTCGTTTATTTAGCACAACAACTTACTCCTTTACTTAACGCCATTTGCGGCTTTCAACCGACAATGTGCTTAGATAGAGAAAAAAACCGATGAGCGATAGATAATAGATAATGTCGCGGGAATCAAGAACGCCTCGAAGTATACTGCTATAATGTGCACCGAGACCCAGATAACTGAAAATCGGGAACAACCAATTCGGGGCATTGAAAAGCACAATGTCCTCACCGATGATAAGCAACACAAAACATGCAGTAATTCCAAAAATAAAGGCGACGATCTGATTCTCAGTCAATGTTGAGGCGAAAAGCCCGACCGCTATATAGGCACCGCCCATCAGCAGGAGTCCGATGTATCCGCCGATGAGTGTCCCACCATCGGGATTCCCCAAATACATGACGGAAAGCGGAAGAACGAGTGAGAGTAACACTGTTACAGTCAGGAGGGCAAAACTCGCTAAGTATTTTCCGATGACGACTTCATAATCTCGAATAGGGAGCGTCATCAGAATTTCCACTGTGCCGAGTTTCTTTTCTTCAGCCCAAAGCTTCATCGTAACAGCGGGGATAAAAAACAGGAAAATCCACGGCATCAACCCAAAAAAACCGCGCATTTCAGCTTGGTTAACGAGGAAAAAGCCTCTGAAGAAAAGCCACGCGGAGATACCGAGGAAGAAGGTGATAAAAATATAGGCTATAGGTGAATTGAAATAACTTCTAAATTCCTTTTTGAGGATAGCTGTAATATTCGTCATAATCTTTTGTAACGGCTATCGGCTATCAGGCATCGGCTATCAGATACTCGGGGTGGGAATGCTTTTGGGTATCGCTACAGATCTCTTGTGCTGATGGTTTCCGATGGCTAATCGCTGACTGCTATTCCGCTATACCTGCTCCTTGTCTGTCAAATTCAGGAAGACATCCTCCAAGTCCACGGATTCTTGACGGAGTTCAGTGAGGCTCCACCCGTTCTTCACAACGACGTGAAAAAGTGCCTCAGCCGCATCGCTACCCTGAGAGGCATGGATTTGATAACCCAGAATACCATTATCCGTATCAACACGGTTCCACTGCGAGACAAACTCCAATTCGTTGAGTTGTGCCTCAATTGCCTCTTGTGAACCTCGGATGGCGATGTGGACAATCTCCTCGCCCTCCGCCTGACTCGCAAGTTCCTCCGGTGTCCCGTTTGCGACAATCTTCCCGTCGTTGATGATTAGGATTCGGCTACACGTCGCAGAGACCTCGGGCAAAATGTGTGTGCTAAAGAGCACCAGTTTCTCCTGCCCGATGTTTTTGATGAGGTTCCGGATCTCAATGATTTGACTCGGGTCTAACCCAGAGGTAGGTTCATCTAAAATCAGGATGGGTGGATCGTGGATGAGGCTTTGTGCCAAACCGACACGTTGACGATAGCCTTTTGAGAGTTCACCGATGTCTTTCTGGATAACGTCCTCAAGCCCACAGATATCGATAACCGCCCGAACCCGTTCTTTCCTCTCGCTTTTTGGGAGGCTCCGTACCTGGGTCATGAAGTTGAGGTATTCAATGACCCCCATGTCGGCATATAGTGGAGCACTTTCAGGGAGATAGCCAATTTGTTTCCTAACTTCAACAGATTCCTCGAATACATCATATCCAGCAACGGTGGCACTTCCTGCATCCGCAGAGAGATAGCAGGTGAGAATACGCATCGTGGTCGTCTTTCCTGCACCGTTCGGACCGAGGAAGCCTAACACCTCGCCAGCATGTGCGTCAAATGAAACGTGGTCGACAGCAACCGTCGCACCGTAAGATTTCGTGAGTTCTCTAACTTCAATCATACTGTTGATAAAGTAGCAGACAGTCGGTGAAAAGATATGTCACCGATGTGCCTAAAAAATAGGATATATTTATTTAAAATAATAGCACAAAATTTTCCGAATGTCAAGAAAAAGTTAGTGCTAAATTCGCGATCATTCCGACACGACAAACCTCAAATCCAACTATACACCGCTGATCTCAACACAAGACTTAACAGGGGCCAAAAACATCCCATCAACGCCTCACCTAACACCAACCCGATGAAGAACGGTATCGCTTTTCGATATGCATTGATACCCCCGTGCCGTAAGATGACCCACTTTGCTACCATCGCCAGAAACAACGGAAACCAGATGACATCCGTTGTCCCCGGAGCAACACCGATAACATATCCCGCCGGATGCAATGGACACCACACAAAACGTGAACGCAGAAAGATGATACCTAAATTCGCCGCGAATGCTAATCCCAACACCGAGGTCGCGAGCCAATCCGTTGGTTTCGGATTCACTAACCACGAAGAAAGAAAATTGTATGTATCCGCGCCACCGGCATGAATTTGTTCCGAACCTGCTGCCACCCCTTCACTGTAAATTGCATACGGATAGAGAATCAGACTTGATAGGATGCCAACCAGACTTGCGATGACTAACACGCCGAACATCGTTCGGTTTCGGATACCAGTGCGCTCTGCGAGTTTAAACGCCTCAAGTTGATCCGGCATCGGATGCGTCCGAAAGGAGGCATAACTCGCCCCACTCAACCAATTCATCAACGAGAGCATCGTCAGATTGCCTGCTCGCAAACGTCGCGTGCCGAGCAGTGAAATTATCATATATTGCGGTGTGAGATACCCAATAGCATGGATCGGTGGACCTAATTCCGCACGCATTCGAGTTAAACCCACCACAATCATGAGATAGACCGCGATAAAAATTGCAAATGCCCATAGCGTCATTCCACTACGGACACAAAAAACCGCCAATAAAAGCAGACATATACCCAACGTAACAACGGCGGCACGATGCGAGATTGCCTCTGTTCGTGAGGCAGCGCGATCGGGGCGGATTACCTGTGACCAGACATCTGCGAAATGTTTTCGCCCATGCCAACAGGCAATCGCCAGCAGTGCGAGAAGTGCCCCCGCACCTTGTTCACCTAAAAACGGATAGCCCGGCAATGCTGAAACGCCTACCGCACTCCCAAAGAGCAACTGCACTTTCTTCAGTAAATAGAAAAAGGTACACGAAAACGCCAAATCCAAAGGTAAAATAAACGAGAATCCAATTATGTACGGATGAAACCTGAGTGGTGTGCTGCCCATCGCAATCCAGGGTTTCTGCGTGAAGTAGACGTTGAGGTTATATTTCCGAACAGGAATCTCCGGAAGAACAGGATAGAAGAACTGCAACCCATTCAGTAGGTTGATGCCCATGGCGATTCCGAAGCCGAGCCAGAGCAAGCGATTTGTGAAGATACGCCGGTTGGTGGTAATTTCAAGCGGGATCTGAATAATCGGATATGCGAGTTTCTCGTTTTCTATCCACTGCTTGCGAATCAGGGAGGTCAAGCATAAAAAGATTAGCATTAATAGGAAAATAACGACCGACCAAGAGAGAATCGGCACGATCCAATACTGAATATAACCCTCTGTAAAGAAGTTGACCTTACCTTCATAGAAGTCGTTGACCGCCTTCGGATCTTTCACGACAAGCCATTCGGGAAGATAATGAAAGAGGAGTGCCTCCCAATCATTTTCGGGTGTGGCGAAACGAAAAGCGTACGGGATGAGTCCCATTAAGCGTGGAATACAATCGTGCCCTGAAAAAGCACTCCCCACAGCGAGCATACTAAAGACGACAAGGAGATCGCGCGGCTGTAGGGCAACGCGTGGAAAGATACGCCGCACGATCATGTTCAGAAACGTCATCGCGATAATGCCGAACATGACATTGACCGACATAGCGACCGTTGTCAGATGCGCGGTATGCCAAATCATTTCGACATAGGCTATCCAGTAACTATTAGCGATAATCAAGACAGTACCAATTAACACTGCCCGTTTCGCGATTGTCTGCGAGGCGTGCGAGTCTGTAGTGTGCATATTTTCAGGAGAAGGACGGCAGCGATTTCGTTTTCTTTCTCGACCGTGACACCGCGAAACTCAATCGCTCTAATGTATATCTTGGTTAGGAGGACTTGAACTGTAGAGTGGACAGGTCATTGTAGAGTGATAGGCGCTGTCGAAAAAAGCAAAGTGCGAGTCCGTATTTAAGCAAATTTTCCTTTGATATATTCGTCAAATATGTTATACTAAATATAGGAGTTTGTCAAGGCTTTTAATTTTCCTTGCGGGTAAGTTTCGGTCTTTGATATTTTAGACCTTGCGCTTTAGAGTTGAAGAAACTCCCAAGCAAAAACCCCTCCACTTCATTACGGGCTCGGGTTTCGTTATTTAATTCAGGACTTACGCAAAAATAGAGAATTCGGTCTATCATAGTGTATAAGTTCCAATATCTACCATAAAAAACTATTGACTTTTACGTTTGTTTTTTCAGTTCATAATTTAGGAAGGAGATCTTAGAATGGAATTAACTTTTGAAAGGGATGATCTCTTGGACTCCTTACAGGTACTGCAAGGGGTTGCAAGCGGACGCACGACCTTACCAATTCTCTCCAATGTCCTTATCAATGCCACAGGAGGCACGATTGAGTGCATGGCAACGGATCTGGAAGTCGGCATTAGAATGACAGTTGAAGGCACAATCACGGAGGAGGGGGCAATCACCGTCTCCGCGAAGAAATTAGGGGATATTGTCAAGGAGTTGCCTGCGGATAAACCGATACATTTAGCAACGACAGCAAACGACCGGGTTGAGATTACCTGTGGAGAGGGTGTCTACAAAATCATCGGACTGCCCGATGAAGAATTCCCACAACTCCCGTCAGTTGAAGGGGAAGCATTGAAGATTGGTGGCGAGACCTTGCGCGATGTCCTTCAGAAAACAGAGTTCGCCGCATCTACAGAAGAAGTTCGTTACTTTCTAAACGGGCTCTATTTCAATTTTCTTGAGCATGGAACTGAGGTAGTTGCCACGGATGGCAAACGTCTTGCCTTGGCACGCTGCGAACCGTTTACCGCGCCGGGAGAAGCCAACGGATTCATCGTCCCGTTGAAAGCCGTTCGCGAGATTGCCCGAACCTTCGCCGATGCTGGCGAGGTCAGCATTTCAGTCTTTGAAAACCAAATTCTCTTTACCGATGGGAACGCCACCTTAACGACGCGGCTTGTGGAGGGTGATTATCCGAAATATGAGAAAATCATCCCCGAATCAACCGAAGGCAACACCGTTGTTTCAAAAGATGGAATTTTAAGTGCGACGCGGCGGGTCGCCCTGCTGTCAAATCCGAAGAATTATTCGATCTGCTTAGAAATCGATTCAGAACAGGTTCAAGTCTCCGCGAGAACCCCGGAATTAGGGGAAGCGCACGAGACATTACCTGTGGAGTCGAGCACTGGAAATGCAAGGATCGGTTTCGACGCTCGGTTATTGATAGAGGCATTGTCTCATATCGAAACAGAGTCGCTGGCAATGGAATTTTCAGGGGAGTTGAACCCGGTTCTCATCAAGCCAGTAGATGATGAGAACTACGTCTCTCTCATCATGCCGATGCGCTTGGATCCCGCTACAGCGTAAGCGGGTTGTAAGCTACACTATGTCTATGTTTCGCTGGTGCGGTTTCGTACCACACCAGCGATGGCTCTATTACCAAAGTTCCTTTAGCTGACTTCCACACCAGACATCTGTTCCAATGCCAACATCAGTGCTTGAGTGCCTAACCTTCCATGCCCCTGCGCCTGCACTGCTGTGTAAAGCTGATGCACCAACGCGAGTCCTGGCAGACTCAGATTCATTTTGCGTGCCTCATCCAAGGCGATGCTCATATCCTTGATAAAATGCTCTACAAAGAAGCCAGGATCATAGTTCCGCTGGAGAAGCCGTGGTGCTAAATTGTCCAGAGACCAGCAAGCAGCCGCACCACCACTAATCGATGACAGCATCGTCTCCAAATCCAACCCAGCTCTGTAACCGTAAATTAACCCTTCGCAGACCCCGATCATTGTTCCCGAAATCGTAATCTGATTACACATTTTGGTGTGTTGTCCAGCACCCGCGCCCCCTTGATGGACGATGTTTCCGCCCATCGCCGAGAAGAGCGGCATAACGGTTTCGACAGCCGCCTCGTCGCCTCCGACCATGATGGAAAGGCGCGCCTCTCGTGCGCCAACATCACCGCCTGAAACAGGCGCGTCGATCGATGAAACATCCTGCGCCTGTGCGGCGTCGTAGATTTCTTGGGCGAGAGAGGGTTCTGTCGTCGTCATGTCAACGATGATGCTTCCGGGTTTGGCACCCTTTAAAATACCGCTGTCACCGAGATAGACTTCACGAACGTCGGGCGGAAATCCAACAATCGTAAAGATAATGTCGGAGGCGGCGGCAACTTCGCTTGGTGAATCTGCCCACGCCGCGCCTGCTTCCAGCAACGGATCTGCCTTTGATTTCGTTCGGTTATAGACGGTCATTCCATATCCAAGATCCATCAGATGTTGACACATCCATCGTCCCATTACGCCGGTGCCAATCCAACCGAGTTTCGTTGTTGCGGGTTCAATTTTCTCATAAGTAGTGGTTTCCATAATTCTCCTTATCTTTTAGGAAGAAAAAAATCAGTTTCTGACAAATGTGATACGCTATAGATATAGCACTCCGCTGGAGTGCTTTAAAGGAATCCTGTAGCCCGTAACGTAGTGGAGGGCGGATATACGAAAAGGATTGTCGTTCAGTCAACTCACCTGACCGAACCGCAAGGAATAATTAAAAAGTCTTTGCGCGCTTTCTAAAATCCTTTGCTAATTGTGAACTAATGACAATACCGCCAACGACAACAGCACAATAGATAGCGAAGAATCGCGTCAGTAAGACATAGAGCGGTATCAATTCTTTGAGAATCAAATTTTCCATCAACCCAACGGTTACGATCTCTGCAACCCCACTCGCTCCAGGGCTTGGTGCGAAGAGCACGACGAAATTCAGCAACAGCCCAACAACACCGAGTTCCCAGAGAGTAGCCTCCCCGTTGAGCGCTTTCACGACTATGTAACTGCCAACGATCCGGGCACCGAAGAAACCGCAGGTTAAAAGCACGCTAAAGGCACACGTCCATTTATGGTGCCGTAAGAATATCACCGCAAACGATTTATGTTCAATAACGAGTGCTTCCACCTTCGAAGTAGCACGTTCGAGGGTCGGGGCGAACCGAGTGAACCTCCGCTGTGCAATATTGCAGAGCCAACGGAAAAAACGAAACACAAGCTCCGGCTTGAAAAGCAATAACAGAAATCCGATAAATGCCAAGCCGAACATCACACAACTGAATAGACTCAGCCATGTAGCGCCCTTCGGTAAAAAGGGCGGATCCAACCATGCGATACCGACTGCGAAGAACATAAGCGTGGTTATCGTAGCGAGAAAACAGATGATGCCTGATGTTATTGACGCTGACAACGGCACGCCTGTTCGCGTGTAGATATAGAGATGTCCCACGCCGCCAGTCTGAAACGGTGTAATACAGGAAACACAGAGTGTCGCTAAGTTTGCGCGAAGGCTGTTCCAGAACTTGATGTCTGGTTTGACTTTTTGAATAAAAATATGGAAGCGAAGTGCCCCGAACACCCAATCTGTGAACATACACAGACACGCGCCCAAGAGCATCTCAACCCGCATCTCGCGAAAAACTTGCTTTATATCTTCAGTACCACCCCACAAAAAACTTAGAAACAATCCAGCGAATGTGCACAGCAGAAAGAAAAACGTACCACGAGCCACGTTTTCGCGGCTCAAGAATTCCTGCATTACCAGCGAAATCTCCTTTTTAAACTATTAACTCTGGGCGTTGCTCCAAATGTAAAGCAAAGACAAATTATGCCATTTAAGGCATAATTTCATTACGCAACGGTTTTGAGTTAATTCCAACCCGTTCTGGGGGATCAAAGGGTTTGACTTGACCGAAAACGACCATGAAATGAAATGGTCCCCAGAGTTCCATAGTTAGAAAATCCGTTATCGAGCAATGAGCGTCAGCGTCAGACTAATATCCATCGGCATCGCTGAGTGTGTCAACGCCCCAACAGAAATGAGATTTACGCCGGTTGCGGCGACAGTTTTGACGTGCTCCAGTGTAATACCCCCGGAGGCTTCCGTCACTGCGCGGTCTCCTACCTCTTGAACAACACGTCCCATAAGGTCCGGGGGCATGTTGTCAAGGAGTAAGATGTCCGCCCCTGCTTTTAATGCTTCGTCGACCTGTTCGACGGTTTCAACTTCGATCTCAATCTTGGCAGTATGTGGAACAATCTGTTGTGCCCGCCGTACGGCGTTACCAATACCACCAGCAGCGACAATATGGTTATCTTTAATCAATACACCGTCGTAAAGCCCGAAGCGATGATTTTGTGCGCCACCGATATGCACAGCATACTTCTGAACCGCCCGCCATCCCGCGGCAGTCTTCCGAGTATCTACTATTTTGGTATCGTAATCGGCGACCGCCGCAACAAATTGCGCCGTGAGTGTCGCTATACCGGAGAGCCGTTGCAGAAAATTAAGAGCCGTCCGTTCACCGATCAGGATGGTTTTGGCACTCCCTTGAACCTCGGCAATCGGCGTACCTACCTTCACCGCGTCCCCATCAGTGACAAGCGCACGAAACGACAAGGTTTCATCCAATTTTGCGAAGACGCGTTCGGCGACCGGCAGTCCTGCAACAATACCGTCACTTTTGGCAAGTAGGGTTCCGATACCCTCTTGTGTGGGTGGTACTGTTGCTTCTGTTGTTATATCGCCGATACCGATATCTTCTTCAAATGCCAAGTCAATGAGGGGATCCAATGAACGCAAATTGAGCATCTTTTAATTATACCTTGCGGTTCGGTCAGGGACGTTGAATGACCAACGATCCTCTCCGTATATCCGCCCTCCGCTACGCTTACGGGCTACGGTTTCGTTAAACCTGCATATAGGGCGAGGAAACCTCGCCCCTACAACTTAACCAAGCACCTGCGCGTAATGTAATGAAGCGCAGACCAAGGACCCATCAATTAAAAGCCTTAATATCTTTCCAAATACGGCGTCAGGAATTTCTTGGCGTCTTCCGTGACATCCCAGGCGTTGGGCCAGAAACAGAGATCAATAGAGAACCAATCCCCGTCGTATCCAGTCTCATCCATGATGACCGGAATAATGGCATCGAAGTCCAGAACACCATCTCCGAAAGGGGCGTGTGTACTGGTATGGTCGTCGTGGAGCGTGTTGTCGGAATCAATGAGGTGGAAGTGTCCGATCTGCCCCTTGAGTTGCCGGGCGAGGTCAATGACCCCATTTGCCCCGAGTGTTTCCTGTTCACCCACCTGTCGAGCACCGACGACGGCACACATATGCGCGTGGCATGTATCAAACATCACTTGGAAATTCGGATGATCCACCGCCTTTGGCATATTCACAATGTCGCTCGGCTTGTTAAACATGAATCCGGGTTCAAATTCCCAGAGCATCAGTACCCCGTGATCCTCGGCGACCTGTGCACAGCGTTTCCAGACAGCAACAATTCTATCCCACGCCTCCTCCCGGCTCACACCCGGAATCTCTTCTTCGGCATCGGTAACCGTATCCACACGTATCGCAGGCGATCCGAGATCCAGGGCGAGCTGGAGACTTTCTTTGAACAATTTGTAGTATTTATCGTCCTCTTGTGCTTCATCCGTAGCGGGACCCGGATGCGACCAAAAGTCGGCGGCTAATCCGGAGACCTCTAAGCCATGAGAGGAGATTAAGTTTTTGACGGCATCCCGATCGCTTTTCATCGGATAATCGTTAATGTCAATATGTGGCTTAAACGCCCCAATCTCAACACCATCAAACTCAAGTCGTGCCAATTCCTTGACAACAACATCAAATGGGATAGGGTCATCTTCATAGGGGCCAAATGTGTAAGCCCAACTTCCAATCGACAATTTTTTTGCCATGTTTTTCTCCTTACTTTTAATAATTCGCAAAGCGTTAAATAATATGATTTTGCAGATGCCGTTCTTCTGGTACCCGCCGTCTGCGCCTGCTTCGCAGTGAGAATGCAGACTATCATCTTAGGCTAATTTTAAGACACATACTATCAACGCTCTTTTGTGTTCTTGACGTCGCTCAATAGAGAACGTGCCTCTACGATTACTTACCGGGTTTCTCAAGTAAAGCGTAACTATGATACGCCGGTGACCAAAGTCTGAACGGCTGTTTCAAGTTCAAGGGTTATCTGCTCCACCGTTTCTCTTTTCTCTGCCTTGTAGGTATCGTAATAGTCCCGGAGATTTTTGGGTTCACCGACACGAACGGATGCGACCCGCGGTCCCCGCATTTTTGACGTACCAAAGACCTCTCTCTCCAGACGTACAATCACCTCAAGAAACCGCTCTGGTGAGCGTTCCTCTGCGACATATCCATCTGAAATCGCTATAAAATTAATTAACCGCTCCAGATCGGGATAGAAGCGTTGGAATTTCTGGAGCAGTTCTTCATGTATCTTCCGTTCGTATTCCGTCATCTGCTCACTGTCTTTATAGACTTCGGCATCGACTAAATTTTTCAACGCCCGCACCCTCGTGAGAACATCGGCTTCAGAGTGGATACCCATAATCTGTTCAGCATGGGACAGGATCTGCTCTTTCATCTTCTGGATGTGAACATCAAGCGGCACGGTCTCGTCCACTTTATATTTATACTCAGCCGCGAGCGTTTTGAAGACCGCCACACCGATCCGCCGCAACCGTTCATACCGTTCAACCGGCGTTCGATCCGCAGGTGGGAGAATGTTCCGCTCCAATTCCGTGAGGGCGGCATCAATGTCGTCCCACATGTCCTGTGGATACTGGTATTTAATGCCAATCGGGACAACATAAAGCGGTTTACTGATCTCCGCCTTTACCATATCGTCCAAAGCCCAGAAACAGAGTTGAACAATCCCCCTTTCAAAACGCATGACGGTATCATTCTGCCGTGAGATTTCCCCTTCGGCGAAGATAACAAGGGACGAGTTGCCTGTTGACAGGAGCTCCCGCGTTGTGCGGAAGGCGTTCCGGTCGGCGGTGCCCCGCACGATGGAATACGCCCCGAATCGTTGCATCAGAAACCCGCGTAAGCCACCGAATTTTCCTGTGCCATAGGTCTCGCGTGCAGTCATGTAGTAGTACTGCTGAGAGAGCCGTTTGGACAAGAGAAACATAACAGCAGGGTCGGCGCGCGCCGCGTGGTTCGGGGCTAATACAGTCGGATGTCCATCCACTGTTTTTAGACGAGCAATAGATTCTGCATCTATATCCAGCGTTAACCCCTTTAAAAATAAGCGGTTGACGAGCGGTACAAGTCCTTTAGCAACCTGGATCAGAGCCGTGTTCGGCTTCGGGGGTTTAAAATCTAACATTGCGCGCTGTTGTTACGGCACGCGGCGCGTGCCTACTACTTTTAAAGGCTTGGGGGATAGCAACAGATGATTTCCATCGGTGTATCACCCGTGCTAACGATGACGTAACTGGACAAGCATCGTGGGATAAAAACGGATTTGCCGCGTTTGAGCGGAACATCTTCAAAATCTCCACGGAGCACACCTTCGCCACCCAAAGTCACGAGCGCATAAAATCCGTTGCCTGCTGGCATACTCAGCGTCGAATCCACCGTCAGACGTGAGCATCCAAAGAATTTCGAGGCTTCCTCTGGCACAATTCGATCTTCTCGGTTATTCCCTTCCGCCCGGACGAGTTCTGGTGTGCGTCGGATGTAGTTGTTAAGGTAATCCAATTCCAATTTATCGAATTCAGCGGCATCTACGGCGAGATCCCATCCGAGACCGAGGTGTCCATCATCCCTTTCAAATGGGAAACCTTCCCATTCTGCGAGGATGTTCCAGTCGGTAGGTTCTTGTGGTTCGAGAACGCAGAGTCCTGTACCCAGGGAATGGACAATCGGTGTTCGTAAGAAATAGACTTCCCCGACCTTCGGTTCAACAACGTGCATCAGACTCCGTAGCGTTGGTACATCCTGTGCCTCCATCAGGCGGCGGAACTCTGCCTTGTCTATCGCTTCCTTCCATCCGATCCACGCCTTCGCACCGGGACGTGTGCCGATGAGGATCCACGCCTCGTTCTTGCCGAAGGGAGAATTGAGGTGTTTTTGCGAGAAGTCGGGATTTGGATGCCAATGGATAGGGATATGCGCGCCTTCGCCGACATCAAAAATCTTGAGAAGTACGCCTAATTCAGTGCCGTATTTGTCGACGTGTGCACTACCGAGTGTCTCTTCCGGAAATGCGTCCAGCAGTGCTTTCAGAAGGACGATCTCACCACCTGGGAGTTCGATACGGCTGAGTCCTTTGTCAGGCGGATTCTCTCTGCCGGGCGTGATTGCCCGGTTTGTGGAAAAGATCCATTCCTCAGAATAATAATCATCTTTCGGATCGGGATCGCCCATAAATTCGGCACGAAGTTTTCCACCGTTATAGAAATGTAGGTAAGTATTTGGTGCTAAGCCAATGGGTGCGTCTAACATTGACCGCAGTTCATTTTGTGATGCCATATTGCTTCCTTTCTTTATCTTTAAGAACTAAGGGTGTCGTTTTCAGGTTCCCTCGTTTGAAGTCAGTTTATCATTTTAGACAGGTTTTGTCAAGTCACTTTTTTAGGCGACTGGGGTTGTTTAATTCTCGGTTTTTTTTATAGGTTTTGGAAAGGTATCGCGACCGGGAGGTCGCTCCTACAGGTGGTCTTTGGAAGGATAGATTTGGTTACGGTGCTACTGCCTCGTTACCATCCGTCTGTTACTGAACCCATGACTGTATATGGTCAGCAATTATCTTGATATCAGTTATAGTTCCATCTGCAATCTTAAAACCGAGGTCAATGATTGAATCATCAATGTTGGAAAGGCGGGAATAGCCGTTTAATTCTAAAAAACGGAGCGCGCAGGTTAGACCGATGCGTTTATTTCCATCTAAAAATATATGTCCCGTAATAACATGATGCGCATATACCGCAGCTTTTTGGAATACAGTTGGAAATAGGTCGGTATCGCCAAATTTTTCACTGACTATGCCGACCAAATAGGGCAACTGACTTTCATTTAGCAGTTGATAGTCTTCGACATGTCCCACGGCAATGATCAGTATATCTTCAATTGTCAAATATCTCATACGTTACCGAGGATTTTCCATGCGCGATCGTGGTCTTGTAGGATTTTATCTAAGGCGGTGATGGCATCGCTCCCCAGATGCCTTGCAGTTGCCAGATCGGATTTGGCTTTTTCCGGCTCTCCAAGACGCAACCATGCCCCACCGCGGTTGTAATAGGCATCGGCATAATTGGGGTTGAGTTCTATTGCTTTGGTATAGTCTTCAATCGCACGTTCAAGTTCACCGTTTTTGGCGTGCGCTAAACCGCGCTGATAATATGTCTCGGCACATTCTTTATTAACTTTTTTTGTCATTTTTTCTCCATAATCCGAATCTTCTCAAGAGCTTAAACATTTGCCAACGCAGTTTCAAGCTTCTTCACCGCTTTAATGGCTTCCTCAACCTCTCTCTTGGGAGTATTTGTGATAGTGGCGTGGTTGAGGGGGTTCAGGATAATACTCCGATACAACTCAATTTGTCTGATGAGTGTCTTCTGTAAAAAAGGAGCACCATTCCTTCTGCTTCCAGTTTTTATCGGATGCCAGAAATCTTCACTCGTCAATTTCTTAGGATTTTCACAATATCTGACCCGTAGATCTCTTTTATCACAAAATCTTTTGATTATCGCTTCAAAAGCGGTCCGAAGATAGACTGCACAGGCTTTGTAGTCGCTGACATCAAGATATTCCCTCGCCTTTTCAAGGTATGCTTTATCCTCTACATAGACTGGAAGCTCATATTCATCGGTCTGCGAGAAATAGAATTCAGCATATTTCCAATCCTTCTGCTCCGTTCGCTGTTTGGCGATCTCATACCACGCCTTATCGTAAGTCGTCAAAAAGATTTGGTAATCTGGGAAGTAGTCTTTTAGAATATCAAGAACCGGTAGGCGGTTTGACATGTCTAAACCAATCAAAACATCGTCAAGTGCGATAATTTTCATGCCACCTTTTGGTTCTGGCAAGCACAAGATTGACGAAAGATAGATAGCGATCGCAATTGCCGATAATTTTGCCTCGTTCAGTAAAAGATAACGTTCAGAAATATCTTTATCAAAGAATTTGACGTTTAATAGAATCTGCTGGTTCTCAAGAGTTTTGTTCTTTTCATCATATGTAACCCCTTTAAAATCTAAGTCAAGGTCAACGTTGTATTCAAATCTGACAAGAATCTCACGCACCTTCGGACGTAGCTCTACTAATCTATTTACTAACTCATCGTTAAAAACTTCTACGCGTTGTTTAAGGGAAGCAATTTGATGTTTCGCACTCCTGCGCGGATAGGGTCCTTGAATGTCATCCCACGCCTCAGCAAGGGTTCGATCTGTCACCGGGTTAACCGTATCTGCTAAAAGCGTCTCAACCAACAAACCAAACACATTCACGGATTCGCCTTCGGGTTGGAGGTGGTGTACCCCCAGAAGGTCTTTATAATCAAGAAATCCACTTGCCTTTGATATTTCAACAATCAGATCGTTATTCGTCTCTTTCACGCTCTCTGACCATTCGTAGATCTCTTGCTTTTGGGGTTGATCTGAACGGAAACGAAGTTTGATATAACCAGGATCCTCGGTAAAGATATTCTGATGGATTTCAAACTCCCTGTTTTTGTTATCCTTATTATCTTCGGACACAGCAGACTCAAAAAACAACTTTAGGGCAAGATACAGTGACGATTTTCCACTCCCATTTTCTCCGTAAACCAGTAGGCTTTTTCCTGCATTATGAAGATTAATTTGATACGTTTTCGGAAAAGCTCTGAAGTTTTTTATTTCAATATTAGTTATTCTCACACTTTCCCCTGAATGACGCGAACAGGTTTTACACTGTCTAAAAAGAAGAGGTTGCGCCGGACAAGATGCATTCTGTCATATAGCAGCTCAAAGATGTCCCGGAAAGCGGACATTTTATCACCCTGTATCTCTTCAATTGGTGGCAACCCCTCGTCCAATAACGGTTGTAAGAAGACTTTATCGCTCTTATGGAGTTCCGCAGATAGGTAAGCCTCATAGACCAATCCATCAATAACTCGCTCAAAATATCCGAGCATTATGCGGTCGCGGGCATACTTCAAATCCTTGCTGTTTATCGTCGGTTGCTGCTGTAGATAGATCAGATAGTCAACGATTTTAGCGATGAGTGCTTTGTGGACTGGCGTGATGTCGGGAATTGGGATCTGTTGGATATACCCGCTACGCGCACGTAGATAGTCGATCGTTAATTGGTTTGATACCTGCGAATAGAACCACTCCACCGTTTGGGAATTGAGGAGACCGCAAAGCCATTTTTCCTCGGTCAGAATGAGGTAGGACGTGTTCCCGTAATAAAAACCTTCAGTATCAACGGCAAAAGTCTGGTGATTATAGGTGTTTGGACACACCAGTTTCGGTTGTGCAAAACGTTCTGCATCCCGCAGAGACGCTTGCAACTCATACCATGCCTGTTTACCCTTTCTTTTCTGCAGGCTTCCCTTATGCTTTTCCAGATATTTCAGAATTGCCGGATAGTCGTTTATTGATATACCGCGGTGGGCAAAAATCAACCATTGCTGCGGGGTATCAACATGCCAACGTCTGAGATCCTGTCCGTGCAAAAACGGTTTCAAAATATCAGCGGATGAGGGATGTGTTGCAATGAGTTTATCCCGCGTTTCTTTGTCTACTACAAACACCTCGGTTGGTGTCGTATTGATACCAAAGGCGGACTTGGCATTGATATACTCGCTTAAGGGTAGCCCAGCGTTGCGCAATTGCTCGCGTAAATTCACCACGTTCGGCGACTCAATCGTATTACCGTCGGCATCCAACACTTTTTGCAGCTTCGGATAGCGATCCCGTCTGCGTTGCGTTAGCAAAAGTGCGAGGTCCTCTGGCAATTTGACGAGATAGTTCTTCTGATACGTCTCAACATCTGTGTAGAAGTTATGGAACATCGCGATGATGTCCATACCCAACCGTTTAGCGGTTGTCAGGTCGGCTTTGGCTTTATTCCACTTTTGCAACTGCAACCACACTATTCCACGATTGTAATAGGCTATATCATGATTGGGGTCTAGTTCTATTGCTTTGGTATAGTTTTCTATGGCACAATCAGCATCATCTTTTTCCCCGTAGGCGACCCCGCGGTTATTGTAAGCATTTGCAGAATTGGGGTTTAGTTCTATTGCTTTGGTATGGTCTTTGATGGCACGATCATAATCACCTATATCGCTATAAACATTGCCGCGATTGATATAAGCACTAGCGAGATCTGGTTTCAGTTCTATTGCTTCGGTATAATCTTCAATGGCACGGTCATAATCGTCTTTTTCGTAGTAAGTATTGCCACGATCATAATAAGTATTGGGATCATCTGGATACAGTTCTATTGCTTTGGTATAGTCTTTTATAGCAAGTTCAACTTCACCTTTTTTGCTGTAAGCTACCGCACGATTGTGATAAGTTTGGGAAAATTCAAAATTCAGTTCTATCATCTTGATAGCTTCCTGAATAGCAAGACCATAATTGCCTTTGTTAGTGTAAACGATACGCTTACTGTAATTGACATTGGGATAATCAGGACGTAGCTGTATAGTGGTGTTATAGTCTTTTATAGCATTATCAAGTTTGCCTTTTTCAGCGTAAGCAATACCGCGATTGTTATGGGTGTTCGCGTTATGAGGGTTGAGGTTGATAGCGTCGGAGTACGCCTCTATTGCCACGTCGAGTTGTCCAAGCATCATTAGAAGGTTCCCGTGTTGGAATATTAATTCAGCATGTAGTTCTTTTTCAAATGTTCCAGACGATTCATCGGTCCAAGCCTGAATCTTGTGAACAACTTTTTGGACACCCTCTATCACATTTTGCCAACCTTGATTTTCAGGTTGCCATTTATTAATAGGCACGCCTCTGTCAGGCAGGACTTGGAAGTCACTAAGTTGGTAGGTTTGCCAATCGCAAGGCTCTAGGATAATGGGGATAATCCTTACTTCTCTATTTAACGCTTCCACCAATTCCCTATTGCAATTTTTGGAGGCAAGGCTCGCAGCGGAAACGAGATAGAGAAGCAAGTCCGAGTCAGCGACTTCTTTCAGAATATCTTTCTGAAGTGCTTTATTACCCGGTGTGAGTTGACCATCGTTCCAAGTTACTAACTCGTTTTGCTGCTCCATTACAGCAAGACGTTTTCGTAATTCATCTTTTTGCTTTGTATCCTCGTGCGAATAGGTAATGAATCCTTTTAGCGGTTTATTCACGACTTTCTCACCTCCACAAAGCGATTTGCTTGAGGGTAATGATAACATGCAAAGCGACCAGGTGTCAACTGAATATTGGTAGAAGTCAAAAGCATTTGGTTTCGGTTTCTGTTGATTATATGTGAGGTATCGTGACCCGGAGACAGTCGGGATTCGGAGATCCCTCCTACAGCAAATCTGAAAAACTTGCGCTTTAAGGCATTTTGTTTTATAATAAAAATATAAGATGAATGTGGAAAGGATAATAGAAAAAATGGTAAAATCTCGAAACAGGACACAGGTAGCAGCACGAAACTTGATAATATATTCCTTCCTTCTCTCAACACTCCTTTTCTGCGTGCTCGCACCGGCCCAAGAATCCACTCCCGATGTCGAAACTATCATCAAAAAAATAGATCAACTCTATCGTAGCAACACCAGTCAAGCTGAAATCGAGATGCACATCGTCACGCCGCATTGGGAACGCATCCTCGCGATGACAATCTGGTCAAAAGGAATGAAAAAGACCTTTATCCGAATCACAGCACCGAAGAAGGAACAAGGTGTCGCAACGCTACGTATCGGGAATGAGATGTGGAACTATCTGCCGAAAACGAACAAAGTTATGAAGATTCCGCCGTCAATGATGATGGGGTCGTGGATGGGGTCCGACTTCACGAATGACGACTTAGTCCGAGAGTCGTCCATGCTTGATGATTATACTTACCAGTTCGTTACACCTGAAGATGCGTCTCCTGACCATCTCTACGTTCAACTCATACCGAAGGAAGACTCTCCGATTGTTTGGGGGAAGATTGTTGCCGCCGTGCAAGCCAGCGATTATCTACCGGTGTGGCAGCGGTTCTATGACGAAAAAGGGAACCTGATGCGGGTTATGAATTTTAAAGAGATTAAAACCTTTGGTGACAAAATCGCACCGTCTGTTATGGAGATGATCCCGCAAAATAAAGAGGGATACAAGACGGTTGTTCGTTGGATGAACGCTACCTTCGATTCGGACGTTGACGATAAAATCTTCACGCGTCGAAATCTTCAGAGAAGAAGATAACTTTTTAATTTACCTTGCGGGAGAATGACGTGAGTTTCATCTTTGGAGGGACTTTCTCGCGAGTCGCCTGCGTGTTTTTGCTTGGGGTCTTTGCTTGGGTGTTTCTGCGTATTGTTGCAGGCTTCGGTTCTGATTGTAGGAGGGAACTCCGATTCCCGACTGACAACTGATACCTATTCTCTATGATACTCAAAATCGCGTTTCGTAACACCTTCCGCCAAAAGCGGCGGACAATTCTCACCGCACTCGCAATGATTGTCGGTTTTACGCTCCTGTCGCTAACCATTGGCTTGTCCGACGGTGCATATGGCGGTATTATTGAAATGTTCACACGAAATCGCACCGGGCATATTCAGGTGCACCGCGCAGGATACCTTGATAAGCCGTCGCTCTACGAGACCATTGATGGCTATGATACTATCGGTGAGACGATTCAGGGGACCGCGGGCGTTGAGGCGTGGACACCGCGAGTATACGCAGCAGGACTCGGTTCGGTTGGTGAAAAGAGCACGGCTGTCCAAATCATTGGCATCGATGTCGCACGAGAGATCCATGCGACCCGATTTGATAATCAAGTGATTGAAGGCAAGGTATTCGCGGAAATCGCTTCGCATGAAGCGGTTATTGGGAAAGGTTTGGCGAAGATTCTCTCTGCGAAGGTCGGTAGTGAGATTGTGATTTTTTCGCAAGCCGCCGATGGTTCGCTCGCGAACGACGTGTATACAATCGTTGGGATTACAGAAAGTGGTGACGATCCAATAGACCGAACGGCGTGTTATTTACACATTGAGGATGCGCAGGAATTGTTTGTGCTTGAGGGACGCGCCCACGAAATCGTTGTAATTGTCTCAAACATCAATCAAGTGGGTAAAGTTACGAGCGCAATCGAAACGCGCCTCAATGATTCAACGCTTGATGTCGCGCCATGGCAAGTGATTGCCAAATCCTTTTATCGCGCTATGAAAGCCGATCAACAGGGAGACGCGATTGCACGCTGGGTGATTATGCTCATTGTGGCAATTGGTGTGCTCAACACGGTGCTGATGTCAGTGCTGGAGCGGACCCGTGAATACGGTGTGCTGAAGGCAGTCGGGACGAAGCCGATGCAAATTTTCTGGCTCGTTATCTGCGAAGTAGTGGTCATAGCAATTGGGAGCATCTGCATAGGTGCGCTCCTTGGGATCTTCGTCAATTACTTGCTATCTATATACGGCATTACATATCCCGAGGAAATTAGCTACGGTGGTATGGCATTCAAGACGTTATATGCTGAAGTCAACGTCCGATGTCTGATGATTCCAGCTTTTACTGTGATGCTATCAGCGGCGGTCGTTAGTCTGTTTCCTGCGATAAAAGCCGCTCGGATCATGCCTGCACAGGCGATGCGGACACATTAGCATGGCTTTCAGCGGTCAGCAATCAGCACTCGAAAGGCAAAATTAACACTAAAAACCAAGCCTGCAACAATACGCAGAAATACGCAGAAACACCCAAGCAAAGACCCCAAGCAAAAACACGCAGGCGACTCGTGAGAAGGGCACGTCACAGTTTTAACCTACGCCGTTTTTTCCGCAAGGTATTATAGTAAAGTTTAGAATTAATTGGACACTTCGCACCGGCGAGGTTAGAAACCTCGCCTACCGGGAGTGGGAGAATGTCTATTTATTTTTAGGTTTCACTATAAAAATCCGCAAGGTAAAATTAAAAAATGATTTTAGTAAAACTCGCATGGCGAAATATCTTTCGGAATAAACGTCGCACTCTTATCGCCGCGACAGCGATCGGCATTGGTCTGACGGCTCTTATTTTCATTGATGCCTTCATGATAGGAATGGAAGAGACGATGATTCGGACGGCAACCGCTTCTTTCCTCGGCGATGCGCAGATTCATCGGGAAGGTTTTCGAGACGAACAGGAAGCCTCAATGACGATTCAGGCACTCGATGAGGTGACCGCGAGTCTTGCTGAAGAAACCATCGTCCAGTATTTTACACAAAGAGTGCTCGTTTCCGGTATGATCACGTCGCCAGCGAATGTCAGCGCGATTAACCTCGTCGGCGTTCATCCGCCATCAGAGAAGTTCTTGTCCCTGATTGATGATGCGACAACTGAGGGTGCCTACTTCGAAGGGGATAATAACCGTGATGTTGTCATCGGTGCGAAACTCGCTGAGATTTTAGAAATCGAACTTGGAGACCGAGTGGTCGTGACGGTAGCACAGGCTGGAACCGGAGAACTTTCCCAGGAGATGTTCCGTATTTCGGGTATCTATCACTTCGCCGATGAAGCGATGAACCGTGGCATGGCATTTGTCCGGATCCAAAAAGCACAAGAGATGCTTGCTATCGGTAATGATGTCCATGAAATTGCGATTAAATTTACCTCCATCGCCTACTCTCAGAATACGACACTACCGTTTTGGGATACCTATTCCCAGCACGGTAACGAAGCGTTAAGTTGGACAGAACTGATGTCGCAATTGACCGTCGTGTTAGAAATGACGAAATACAGTAAATACATCATGGGTGTTATACTGTTTGGAGTGGTTGTCTTTGGAATTATCAACACACTTTTTATGTCGTTGTATGAACGGATGTTTGAGTTTGGCGTGTTACGTGCTGTCGGAACCCGTCCTTTCCGGATGGCGCGTGTTATCTTATTTGAGGCGGGTGCCTTAGCAATTGTGAGTATTGGGCTGGGAACAATACTCGGTTTCGTTCTGACAGCCGTACTTGCGCATGTCGGTATTGACTATACCGGCATTGAAATGATGGGCGTGACGATGCAGGAGTTCATCTATCCGGTCCTGGAGATTCAACAGTTTATCATTTATCCTATAGTGGTTTTTATTTTTACCATCATTGCTGGACTGTATCCGGCTCGGTACGTAGCGAAAATGGCACCTGTAGACGCAATGCGCCGAAGTTTTTAAACGATTATGTCTGGTCGGGGTTTCCGTTGTCAACCCCGATCTAAAATTGTTAAAAAACCCACTTTAGGTTAGAAGAGGTTTTTTAAACGCTGGAAATTTACCATGACAACAGAAGGCAACTCAGGTTCAATCATAAAAAAATGGAACAGACACAGAAGACAGATGTTATCGTCACAGAAGGTGTGACAAAGGTTTATGAAGCGGATGGGATTCCTGTTAACGCCCTTAACGGCGTTGATTTAACCATCCAATCGGGAGAATTTACGGCACTCGTGGGTCCCTCTGGTTCCGGCAAAACAACCTTTCTCAACATCATTTCTGGATTGGACAGTCCGACGGAAGGGAAAGTGTGGCTTGCTGGAAAAGTGCTATCGGAAATGAGTGGCAACGAACTTTCTGACTTTCGACGGGATAACATCGGATTCATCTTTCAGGCTTATAACCTGATTCCTGTGCTAACAGTCGAGGAGAACATTGAATACATCATGCTCTTGGCAGGTGTCCCGAAAGCGGAGCGTCACGAGCGGGTTTTGGCTATGCTCGAAGTTGTCGGATTAAAAGGGGTTGCCGATCGGACGCCGACGCAGCTTTCAGGTGGACAGCAGCAGCGCGTCGCTATCGCACGTGCTATGGTCTCTGAACCTACGATTATCCTCGCTGATGAACCGACCGCAAACCTCGACTCGAAAACAGGTGCAGATCTACTTGAGATGATGCACCGTCTTAACGCGGAAACCGGCATGACGTTCATCTTTTCAACCCATGATCCGATGGTGATGGAAAGTGCGCAACGCCTGATTACACTTCGCGATGGGCGAATTGACAGTGATGAGACGAGATAGTTGTCGGTTTTATCTATCAACTCGTGCCTTAAACAAATCTAATCAGAGCGAGTTGATAGATAAAGTTCTCAGTTATCGGTTAGAAGAGGCTTTCGATTGATGCAAAAGATTCTGACTTTCATCATCTGTTTGATGGTAGTAACGTCGCTTATAGGAATTGTTGACGCAGGATTTCAAGTCGGTGGTTACTACAAAAACTTTTCTACCGTATTCAATTCACCGCTTCCAGACGCGTCAATGATGGGAGTCGTGGTCAACCGACTACGTCTCAACCTCTCTTACGTAGCCACAGATTCACTTTCATTTGATTTCGCCTACGACTTTACGCCGCGAGTTCAAGACCCTTTACTCTTTTCTCAGTCTCCGTTCGCTGTCGGTATCGCTTCGTCCCGCTACCGCGTTGCTGATCTTGACTCGCCGCTCTACCCCAGAACGGATGAACCCGTTGGCAGTGTCGGCATCTATCATAACCTCGATCGCGCCGCTATTCAGTTCAGCACAGATTTCGCGGATTTCTCCATCGGTCGAGACGCCGTAGCATGGGGTAGTGCTCGGATCATAAACCCAACCGACATCATCGCGCCTTACACCTACGATCAACTTGATACTGAAGACCGTGTTGGTGTAGATACAATCCGGGTCCGTATTCCAATAGGGGTCATGGGAGAAATAGATACCGGATACATTTTCGGGGATAAATTCAATTTTGATAAAAGTGCTGTCTTTCTCCGAACGCAATTGAATGCCGTAGAAACAGACTTCTCAATTCTATTATTGGAGTTTCAAAGAGATCTGCTTGTTGGTTTTGACATAGCACGCGGTATAGGGGGTGCGGGATTTTGGTTGGAAACGGCTTACGTATTCGCCGAACCCTTCAACGACACCTCCGAGCCCTTGAACAACTACCTACGTACCTCTGTCGGCTTCGACTACAGTTTCGGTGGAGAGACTTATACATTCATCGAATATCACTTCAACGGAGCGGGTACGACCAAACCCAAAAATTTACTTACTAATTTGGATAAACCGGCGTACAGTCGTGGTGGTGTTTACTTGCTGGGGGTTCACTACCTCGCTCCTGGTGTCACCCATCAGCTGACACCCCTGATTAGTTTCAGCGGTCAAATGTTGTTCAATCTATCCGACCCATCAACCTGGATCGCCCCACAGATTGCATATAACGTTGCAGAGGATATTCATCTCTCTGTTGGCGGCTTCATCAGCGTCGGAAAACGACCTAAGAACGGCGATTCTACCCAATTGCAATCCGAATTTGGGAGCTATCCCAACCTTTTCTTTTCTTCATTCCGTGTCTATTTCTGACAGGACTTACGCATTTTTGACCATAGGACGTTTTGTTAGAAGGCATACCCGAAAAAACACAGATGTTCACGTGGCACACCCTAACAGGTTATGCTACAAAAGAGCCTCAGGCGTAAGTCCTATATTATTTCTAAAATATCACTTTAATTGAAGAAACAATATCTGTTGTATGCTACTTTCTGCTATTAATACACAAAATTAGTATTTTGCAATGCATAAAATGTATTATATCCTACAAAACATGCCGCGCTCCGTTGGATAAGACTGTCTGGACCTTGATTCATTTCCTGCCTTATTGCTATTAACTTGCACTGAGACAGTGAAAGCCTATGGACTCTATTGGAAAACGGGATTATCTCGACACGGCTTCTAACAACGCAATCCGTGTTACCACCCCTTAAGTGGCAATTAGGTAGGATTGTGATTAGAAATTTGGCGTCCCATACTCTATAACATGATCCTTTTTGAATAAAATCGAGAACTACACAATTTCTGTGCTATACCTCACATTTTTTGCGCTCGCATAATGAAAGAAGACCCTTAAATGGTTCATATTCACTCAACTCCGTGGCTCCTTCAGAAAAAAGGAAATAATTCTATTTTCTTTGAAAAACCCAATCCCCACCTGTGTTCACGGAGGCACCTTGATGAACAATATGCTTGGAATCTTAGTATAGCATACCACATTTTATTAAAAAGATTGGCACGAAATTTGCTTAATAAGAACAACCGCTTCAACTTTAAAGGAACCACTATGCAACAACAACCCGTATTTATCCAATTACCATCGGCACCGATGCAGACGATTTATAAAACAATACAGCAAGTCGGAAAATCAAATATTCCATTCTTTATTACTGGCGAGACCGGCGTCGGTAAGGAAGGTGTCGCAAAATACATTCACGAAATCAGTCCTCGACGCGATAAACCCTTCATTGCCATTAACTGTGGACGATTCTCCGCTGAACTCTTGCAAAGCGAACTTTTCGGACACGAAGCAGGCGCGTTCACAAGTGCAATTCGACAGCGACAAGGGGCGTTTGAAATAGCAAATGGGGGCATCCTCTTTCTTGATGAAGTCCCTGAAATGTCTATGGACGCCCAGAAAATGCTACTCCGCGTCCTGGATACAGCGACATTCACACGCCTCGGTGGCAATGAGCAGTTGACGGTGGATGTCCATATCATCGCCGCAACGAACCGAGACATTGAGAAAGCCGTCGCAGATAAGGCGTTCAGGGAAGATCTTTACTATCGTCTCAAGGGGATGATGTTTCATCTTCCACCACTACGGGAGCGTCCAGAGGACATCGCACCTTTAGTCACCGCTTTTATTAATGAATTCAGTACCGAATACGAAAAGAATATTACCGGGATTACCCCAGAGGCACTCACTCGTCTCGAACAGGCGGCGTGGCCCGGGAACATCCGTCAGTTGAGAAGCAGCATCCAAGCGGCTGTCGCACTCGCAACAACCGGCAAACTTGAACCTAAAGATTTCTCTGATCCCTATTTAGAGCCTGCCCAGACACTCATCTCTATATGGCAGGTACTTCCGTTGGAGACGCGGCGAGCAATATGGGAGACACTCCCTTTAGAGATACAACATACAATTGGCCATGAATTCTCAAAGCACATGACAGAATCTTGGGGTAACCTGTATATCCCAAAAATGGTTGAAGAAGGAGAACTTCTCAATATAAGAGATATGAACCAGAATCAAATCCTACGCGCAGTTGCCCTGAGGCGTATTAAGGAATATCCTTCTCTACGCGAGGCAGCTGAATCGTTAGATATTGACATCCGAACGCTACAGAGATACGCACAATGGAAGGCGTCGGGCAACTAAAACGAACTTGAAAAATAGCGGACAAGTTTCACAAAAATGTCGGATACCAGAAGCGTGTTGGATCTCCAGCACATCATAAATTAACCGAGATCAGTTCAAGAACAGCACAAATTTTCTTTTAATTCAGACAATATACGCGTGTCCAAAACACTCGGTGTTCCTATTTACGACAGAAATACGGATATTAGGTCAACTAAAAATTGAATCTAACGTTAACTGAAAAAAACCACAATGTGCTATGGAAAACCGGTTTTGGACCGTCGCAGTTATTTTTTCTATGAGCCAGATAAGAATTGCACATGGTAATGACGCACTGTGCTGCGATTCGCTCTTAGGAACTAAAATTGCCCAAACTTAAATATATTCTTCGTCCTAATTAATAAATATACTTAAGGAGCACATTATGAATCGGCAGTCAGCATTCATACAACTGCCATCGGTACCGATGCAGGCAATTTACAAAACAACTCAGGAGATCGTAAAATCAAATATTCCATTCTTCATTACTGGCGAAACCGGTGTCGGTAAGGAAGGTGTCGCAAGATACATTCATGAAAGTGGACCTCGGCACGATCGACCTTTCGTTGCTATCAACTGCGGACGATTCTCCGCTGAACTCTTGCAAAGCGAACTTTTCGGACACGAAGCGGGAGCATTCACGAGCGCAATCCGACAGCGACGCGGGGCGTTTGAAATGGCAAATGGGGGCATCCTCTTTCTCGATGAAGCCCCTGAAATGTCTATGGACGCCCAGAAAATGCTACTCCGCGTCCTGGATACAGCGACATTCACACGCCTCGGTGGCAATGAACAGTTGACAGTGGATGTCCATATCATCGCCGCAACGAATCGAGACATTGAGAAAGCCGTTGCAGATAAGGAGTTCAGGGCAGATCTCTACTATCGTCTCAAGGGGATGATGTTTCATCTTCCACCGCTACGGGAGCGTCCAGAGGACATCGCACCTTTAGTTGCCGCTTTTATTAATGAATTCAGCACCGAATATTCGAAAAATATTACTGGAATTACGTCAGAGGCACTCGCTCGTCTTGAGCAGGCGGCGTGGCCCGGGAACATCCGTCAGTTGAGGAGTACCATTCAAGCGGCTGTCGCACTCGCAACAACTGACAAACTCGAAACCAAAGATTTTCCGGATATCTATCCAGAGTTCATCAAAACTCTTATCTCTATATGGCGGACACTCCCTTCAGAGACACAAAACGCAATATGGGAAACACTGCATCCGGAAACTCAACACACAATGATGCATGAACTCTCGACGCCACCCTTGGCATCTTGGAATGGTTTGCAAGTTTCAAGCATACCCGGGACGAGCAGAAAAGAGGAGTTTCTCAACATAAGAGACATGAACCAACATCAGATTTTAAGCGCAGTTGCCCGAAAGCGTTTAGAGCAATACGGCTCGCTCCGTGAGGCGGCTGAATCGTTAGATATTGACATCCGAACGCTTCAGAGATACGCACGATGGGAAGAGTCAAACAACTGATGTAATCTCAAAAAACGGACGTGCATTTTCAAAAGCAATGTTAGCGTATCGAATGCACGTCCGGCATTTAGCACGTAATAAATTAAGATAAATCCGGTCCAAAATAAAACACTGTGGAAACCAAAAGAGAACTCCCTATGGTATAATGGGGTATTCAGAACCTGTACCAAACGGAGTTCTCTTTTTTGTTACAACCAAGGCAAAGAATATTGACTGCATTTATATACGGAGGACCTATGAATAAAAAACGGATTTTTTCGGTAGGTATACTTGGTATCGTGGTTCTGTGCGCGGTGTTTTTCTATTGGCACACCCAACGCCAAGCCAACTACGCAAAAACACGAGAACTCTTCGCGCCTATTTACGAATATTCAGGAAGACTCACCCCAAAGGAACAAAAACGCTTTTCTGAACTTGTCTATTCAATAGAGCTCAAAACTGTCGAAGGAAAAGGATACGCGCTGCCCGAACGCGAACGGCTTCAATTGCAAGTACATAGTATGACGTTGTACCGAAACAACCCTGAACTCTTCTTCATGCACTCTGGACCTTTCCCTACCGATGTTGATGTTGAGCCATATATACGATATTTCAGTATCCTGGCACTGATTGCGAAAACCAAGTTGGCTGATTTGCCCGCCGGTAGCAGAAAATCTATAATATCGCATCTTGACGCACTCGAAAAACGCCTCACCAAAAACAGCGTTGAGATATATCTTCAAGAAGTCCAAGACCTTCCGTTTCGTCCGAGACAAAAAGCCCCGGCGATGCGCTTTGGCGTCGCGTCTGGTCCTGGAACGGTTGATGGTGGCCACTGGATCTTTGAAGCGGATGGTTCATTCACATGGCCGGAAGGCGCGAAACGCGGTGTCGTTCAGATCGTTGACCACTATGGAAACGCGTATGCCGTCGACTTGGATACTCCGACTGATATGGAAATGACAGAGGATACGTCCGAATTGTATGCAGAGATCGATCGACTTTTTGAGAAACTGACAGACGCAGCGTTTCAAAGGATCTCAACACTTAAGAAGAAGGATCTGTCGGTAGAAATTGAAAAGTTGTTTTCAGCGGAATAGATGGATTATCTATTTAAAGACTACGACTAATTTCCGGTATGCCGTGCGCTGTGAACCCATCCTCGCACGAATTATCAGAAAATAACGTCCATTGCGGACAAGCACCCCGTCATTTGTCAATCCATCCCATTGTGCAACGTTAGGACCAACATAGTGAGGAGCGTCTTCAAGTAGTCGTCGAACCTGTCTACCTCGGAGATCGAAAATATCCATTGTTACAAACGCTTGCGTCGCATCCGGGGCATTGAGTTGATACACTATGGTCAGCCGATTTCTATCGGGTGCGAAAAACACACGTGGCGAAAGTTTGACATTCTGGATCTGTAGCCGATCGGTGCGTTCCAAACCTGCGGGTGGAAGTACCATCAATGTATAAATACCAAAGTGGTTGATAGAAGCGGTGACACCCCCCTGAATAGCGTTCACGCGACTTTGTAAGGGTGTCCACTGTTTCCCAAACGCCTCCCAAAAATAGAGCTGTGGTTTGACATCTGGAAACCCATCACTTTTAAAGAGAAATGTCAGCTGCGTCGGTCGTTTCAAGACAAGCCGTGCCGGTGAGATTTGAACGACACGGATGAACTGGCGGGCTGTTGGCGGTAATCCCGGTGACGCCACGACCTCTATTCCAATTTGTTGTTCGATCGCGAGCGCACCTTCAGGAAGTGTGATTTCCACGCCTGCTGGACTTTTGAGTGTTCCGCCATGGCTCCCGATGGTACTCGTTGCTGGAACGACGCTTAACCTTACGCGCTGTTCCACCCTGTTCACACGACAGATAAGATCCCCTTCTCCTACAAAAACAGCCATTAGCGTTGGCTGATTCCCTGTCGTAATTCTACCTAAATTCCCAGCGAGGAACCACTGTGCTGTAAACACTTTCTTATCCGCGGAGACTGCTTGAAGTCGGTAGCGTTTCCCAGAAATCAACCTATAGGGCGGCATCACTTCTACTTGACCGTCAAACATCCGAATTTCAAATGCAGTTTCAACCGCCGTAATTTCTGAAGTGTGCCATACCATCAGCACTATCAATATGAAATATACTGTTGTTGGAGGACAGGGAGTTCGCATGCTCACATCGTAGCATACACCCGATTTGCATTACAAGTCTGCTTATGCTAAAATGACGGGTGTGTAAATATTTTGTCAAAGTTGTAGATGTCACCCCTACGGGGTTCGCTGATGGGGTCTCACTATGTTCTACAGAGATGTCACCCCTACGGGGTTGAAAAGGAAACAGGTCAAAAATCGGCGTTAATCGAACCAGTATGGAATCGAAACCCGGTAGCAAGTTGAAGAGGAAACAGGTCAAAAATCGGCGTATACCCTCCGTCCTAAAAGGACATAAGATGCCTTCGGACGTTGAATACCAAAAACTTTACACACCTTAAAATGACGAATTATGAGAACGCAATTTTTAACGCCAAAAAAGACTGATGGGACCGCTCTTATTGAGACAGATCCTTTGCTAAAGCCGTATACCGCACAGTTGCGCGAGCGGTTCGCACATTATCAACGTTTCAAAGCAGCGATTGAGAAAACCGGGGGCATCTTAGGCGAGATAAGTCAAGGACACCAATATTTCGGATTCAATCGCGGGGAAAATGCTGGTGAGACCGGGGTGTGGTATCGCGAATGGGCACCGGGGGCACACGCCCTTGCCCTTATCGGCGACTTTAACGGCTGGGACCGCGCGGCACATCCGATGTCCGTTGATGATCGTGGTGTATGGCATCTTTTCCTGCCTGATAGAGACTACGCCGACCGACTCACACACGGAAGCCGAGTCAAGGTGCATGTTGTGTCAGAACTCGGTGAACTCGACCGAATTCCAGCATATATCCAACGCGTTGTTCAGGAAGAAGATGCCGATTTCACTGGACAGTATTGGGCATCACCGTTCCCGTATCAGTGGCAACATCGCGCCCCTGGTTTTGATGTTCACACCGAAGGTTTGCGGATCTATGAGGCACATGTGGGTATGGCACAAGAAGCGGAAAAGGTGGGAACGTTCAATGAGTTCACACAAAACGTGCTACCCCGAATTGGAGATTTAGGCTATAACGCCGTGCAACTGATGGCAGTCATGGAACATCCCTATTATGCGAGTTTCGGGTACCATGTCAGCAATTTCTTCGCCGTTTCAAGCCGTTTCGGGACACCGGAAGAACTCAAAGCCCTGATTGATACCGCACACGGTATGGGTTTACTGGTTATCATGGATCTGGTACACAGCCATGCCGTCAAAAATCTGAACGAAGGCTTGAATCGTTTTGACGGCACGGCACATCACTATTTCCACGCTGGTGAGAAAGGCGAGCATATCGCATGGGATTCGCGCTGCTTTGATTACAACAAATACGAAGTGCAACGCTTCCTGCTTAGCAACATCCGTTATTGGCTGGAGACCTACCGGTTCGATGGATTCAGATTCGATGGTATCACAAGCATGCTCTATAGCGACCACGGGTTAGATCGGGAATTCGAGGGTTACACCGATTATTTTAGTGCCGAAGTTGAACTCGACGCTATTGCCTACCTGATGTTAGCAAACGAGGTTGTTCATACTGTCACCCCTGCCGCCATTTCAATTGCCGAAGATATGAGTGGGATGCCGGGTCTTGCACGTCCCATTACGGAAGGTGGACTCGGCTTCAATTATCGGCTCGCAATGGGTATCCCAGATTATTGGATTCGGTTATTGAAAGAGAGAGAGGATGAAGACTGGCATATCGGCGAGATTTACGGCATGTTGTGTAACCGTCGGACTGGCGAGAAACACATCGCTTATGTCGAGAGCCACGACCAAGCCATCGTCGGGGATAAAACGCTTGCTATGCAACTCATGGACACCGAACTTTACACAAATATGAGCGTTTCCACAACAAGCCATCGCATCGCTCGTGGTATCGCGCTCCACAAACTCATCCGACTGCTGACCTTCAGTTTAGGCGGAGAGGGGTATCTCAACTTCATGGGGAACGAGTTCGGACACCCTGAGTGGATCGACTTTCCGCGCGAGGGAAACAATAATTCTTACTGGTATGCGCGTAGACAGTGGCACCTCGTCGATGATGATACCCTCCGCTACAAACATCTCAACGCTTTTGATCGCGCCATGCAACACCTCGACGCACTGTACCATCTGCTTTCTGATGAAAACACCTATCTTTTATTTATTGACGAGAACGCGAAACAGATCGCATATCAACGGGACGGACTCGTTTTTGCCTTCAACTTCCATCCGACTGCATCGGTCACAGATTGGCGCATCCCCGTCCCTCAGCGCAAGGATTATCGTCTCATTCTCAATACCGATGATACCGCTTATGGTGGCTACGGTGCCGTAGAGGGTCAGCATTATCCGTGGCAAAACGTCGCCATGGAGGGACACACACAATCCATTCAACTGTATGTCCCTGCCCGAAGCGCGTTGGTGTTAGCGGCGAAAGAAAAAGATTAGAAACCCACCGACATTCCTGTGTAAATCCTATTACGACTACGTCGTATTATTATCCAACGAATACGCACGGTTTCCACCGGGACCGCCGCCAATTGCCCATGTGCCTCGGAACAATGACTGCCGTCTCGGTGGCATCGTTTCAATAATCTCATGACTCAGGTTGAGTCGATGCCACTGTGCCCAGATGGAGTTGTAGCAATTGAAAATCGCACATCGAGGGTTCGATGGATTCGTCCAATCGTTCGCTGCATGGACGAGACTTTCAGTAAAGATGACGACGGAACCGGGTGGACAACTGTAGTCGTCCATCACGTCGCGCATATTCGACTCCCACGGCGATTCACTGATGTTCGGACGATACCGATCAGGACCTCCGTAATTGAAGTGTGCTTTGTGTGAACCACTGAGAAAAGAGGTCGCACCTTGTCCTGACTTGACCTCCTCAAGTTCCCAGACGACACGCGTCAACCCTGCGAAAATCTTTCCACCCGCGACCTGATACCGCATTGCATTTGCCTGCTGTGGCGGACGCACAACGTGTGGAAGCCCGTTATCGCCACGTTCCGACACACCCCAACCCGGAGGTCTCACAGTCGTGAATGACCCCTCACATCGAAACCCATAGCAATCGTCGTGCACAAATGGATCTTCGGACAGAATTTCGTTGAGGATCCCCACGACTGCTGGATGATCAAGCAACGTCTGGAGTGCCCCTTGATAACTCTGTTTCGCGCCATCATAGACCTCTGCTTTCATCTCTTCAATTTCCGGCTCAGATAGTACCGACGGTAGGAGAATCCAACCGCGGAGATCGAAGAAAAATTTTTGTTCAGATGTCATCGGCAGCGGTGCGTCTGTTGAGGTTTGATTTGACATTGGTTTTCCTCCTTAAAGTGCCCTTTCCAATCCAGGCAGAAAATAATCCTTAACAACGACTTCCCAACTCATGCGGGAAGCGATATTGTAACCTTCTCGAAGCATATCTTCTACATCACGAGGTTTACGCGGCAAGCGTCCCAAAAGTTTCGCCGCAATGTCTCTGCTATTCTCCATTTCAATCGCATTCCGTTCCGCCAATCCGATATGAATTACATCTTCCAGCGACTTCGGCGGGATATTCAACTGCGTGTAGTCCGCAATCACGATATTTGGAACATCCCGGCTATCGGTAGCACGCTGAATGAAGCCACAACACCCACATACATTGCTAACAACGCAAATCGCGCCGAAACTCAGCGGTTCTACCTGTGCGATCCCAAACGGTTCGTAAATGGACTGCCCGAATTCCGCATCACTTCCCTTGCGGATGTCCATAAATTCCATTTCTATCGGCATCCGTTTCCCGCAAGCGGCTTGACTCCATCCGAACTGATTGACGAAAACGACCTTGATCGCCTTAGACTGTAGATTGAAGGCAGAGACACCGTTGTTCAGTTCAATTTCCGCACCAACGAGATCAGGATACCCGATTTTGTGGTATACGGGCCAGCCATACGCCTCTTCCATCTCATGAATACTTTCGTGCGGACGTCCTGTCGCAATTTCTGTGGAGAGAATAAACAGCACAGCTGTTTTATCATTCGAAGCGAGCAGGTCATCCAAATGCATGAGCACCTGTAAATCGCGCCACAATCCCTTACTTTTGATGAGCCGCGTTACATGTGTGAAGACGTAATCTGGACGATACTCCAGAAGTGTCTTTGTGTATTTTTGGAGCAGTGCCTTTGAGGTCAATTTTTCTTGTAGGCTCACCTCAAACGCCGGGATGCCGTTGTAGACGAGATTAATAGGGAACTCCTCAAACGGCTTTGCCAAGAATCGCAGTTCATCCACAACGAGATCCCCAACAGCGAAGATTGTATCACAGAGATGTGCTTTGTCGATTAAGGCGTGCTTGAAATACCAAAACGGATCGTCGAAGACCTCAAGAATCGATTGTCCGTGTGCTTTTGCCTGCTCTAATACGTTGTAAAAGCGTATATCATGTCCGGGATGCCCCTCAACAATAGGACGGATCGTTGCCACTTCATGGGCATAAAAAACAGTGCGCATGTTCGCGGCGTCTTCGTTGTTTTTCCGTTCAATCAGTGTTTTAAGCGCGAACGGCATTCCCATAAACTCGTGCGAGATAACGAACACCGGGGTACTCGTTTTTCCACCGATAAGGACCTGCAAGGCATCATACGCGGGTTCGGCAAGACGGACATACTCTTCGTATTCCCATTCACTCTCGTACCGACTCGATTCAATCGCAAAATGTTCATAAAGATGCCATTTAAACGCACTCGTCCGATCTTCGTTGCTATTTGATACGTTCACCAAGATTACGTCCGTGAGGGTTGTAACATTCTTATTTTTATCCACAAACTTCCGCTGCCCGTAAACGATCTCTACATGATAGATCTGCTCAATCTCACTGAGAGCACTTGCGTGGGGAGTGTCTGTTATTCCTCCACCTGCATGATACAGCAGGGTATCCAATTCTCCCAAGTCGGCACCAGAAAAGAGAGGTCCGACGAGAAAGGTGCGTTCAATCGCTTCGTTGTAGGTGCGGGTTGTCAGTAGCCCTTCTAAAACTGCTCCGATGCCGCCCATTTTCTGGATAGCCTCGTGCGTAACATGAACAACAATACTCAAATTTTTTACCTCGCCTAACGTTTTTTATACGGACTTACAAGCAAAGCCCAAAAGGATGAAAAAAATTATAAAAGCGTTCTCTTCACGGAAGATTATATCACAATACCAGAACAGGTGTCAAATTCCGTGTCTTGAGTCATCTCGTTTTCGGTTTTCAATCGGTTTTGTCCGGGTGTCTCCATCAGAAGATCACCTCTACAGAAGCGTTGGGCATCGGAGTTCCCTCCTACAAGAGAACTATGGTAAACTTTAGAATTAATTGGACACTCTGCACCGGCGAGGTTAGAAACCTCGCCTACCAGGGTGGGGAGAATGTCTGCTTATTTTTCTGGTTTACCATAAGTGCCTCTGTTCTCAAATCTTGTCCTTGACAACCCCGTTAAAAGCAACTATAATATATATGAGGATTTGTGTGGCAATTCCTCGTTTTCTTGCGGGATTTCGGCGTAACGAAGTGGGCAACCACAAGGACGGTTTCCCCTACAAGATGTCTATTTATTTTTACGATTCACCATAAAATCATCTATGGAGGTAGAAATGTTAGAAAGTATTGGAAGTATTGCTGGTGCTATATGGCACTATCTTGAAGATAACAACGAAGCCACGCTTACAAAATTAACACGCGAAATCGGCGAAAACGAACGGAAGGTTTTAATGGGTGTCGGTTGGCTCGCCCGCGAAGGAAAATTAGATTTCGAGCAACGGAAACAGGGCACCTACATCACTTTAAAAACACAACAACCAGACGCAGAAGTCGTATAGATTTCGGAAGGAGAACGGATTAGATGAAGCCACTTCGCCAGTTAACAGTGGTGCCAACGTTGCCGCCGAATCTTGAACCCCTGCGTGAACTTGCCTTAAATCTGTGGTGGACCTGGGATCGTGAAGCCCTTGGCTTATTTCGGCATCTTGATGCCGAACTGTGGGAAAAGACATATCACAACCCCGTTGCGATGCTCGGTCAAATCTCCCAAGAACAGTTAGATGCCGCTGCAAAAGACAGCGTATTCCTCGCCCGCCTTGAAGTCATCCACAAAAAATTTAAAGAATACCATAAGACTGCGTCATGGTTTGAAACAAATCATAACGACGAAACGCTCGACGCCCTAAAAATCGCCTATTTTTCAATGGAATACGGATTGACTGAGTGTATGCCACTCTACTCCGGCGGTTTAGGGGTCTTAGCCGGCGATCATTTAAAGTCCACCAGTTACTTAGGTTTGCCTTTCGTCGCAGTCGGGCTGCTCTATCAGCACGGCTATTTCCGTCAGACGCTTACGGCAGACGGTTGGCAGATGGCTGATTACCCAACGAATGACTTCTACAATATGCCCATCCAGCCAGCAAAATGCGCTGATGGAACCCCACTTTTCGTGGAAGTCATGTATCCAGAGGGTACAGCACTTGCAAAAGTCTGGTGTGCCCAAGTCGGACGTGTCCCCTTATATCTTCTCGACACGAATATCCCTGAAAATCAGAGTGAGGAATTACGCAACATAACAGATTATCTGTACGGCGGTGACGAACGCCTCCGCATCAAACAGGAGATTCTGTTAGGTATCGGTGGATACCGCGCTTTGACAGCACTTGGTATCCAACCGACTGTCTGCCACATGAATGAAGGTCACGCGGCATTCCTCACCATTGAACGCATCCGACAACTCATGCTGGAGACAGGCATCCGTTTTGAAGAAGCCTGTGAAGCTACAAAATCAGGAAACATCTTCACGACACACACACCGGTCCCTGCGGGTATTGACTGGTTTCCGCCTGAATTGGTTAATCACTACTTCAGTGGTTACTATCGGGAACTCGGGGTTTCTGCTGATACTTTCCTTGGTCTTGGCAGAACAAACCCAACCAATACACACAGCGAATTTAGTCCCGCGCTCCTCGCGCTCCGACTCTCAGCAATGAGCAATGGTGTGAGCCAATTACACGGTCATGTTTCCCGTGACATGTGGAAGGATCTCTGGCCCGGGACACCCGCGCATGAAGTCCCCATTAGTGCGATAACAAATGGGATCCATACCCGTTCTTGGGTCTCTGGTGATATGCAGAGCCTCTTTGACAGGTACCTGGGGCCTCGCTGGATCGTTGAACTGACAAACCAAGCCGTTTGGACCCAGATTTCGCAGATTCCGGACCCTGAGCTGTGGCGAACCCATGAACGACGCCGCGAACGTCTGATTACATTCGCGCGCCAGCGGCAAGAGCAGAAACACGCTCTCGGGAGTACCGCCTCCAAACGTTCTCAGGAAGGCGAGAGGGTCGCAACGAAGATTCTCAATTCAGCGGCATTAACGATTGGGTTTGCCCGCCGGTTCGCAACCTACAAGCGTGCGACTTTACTCTTCCAAGATGTTGACCGTCTCGACAAGATTCTCAACCATCCAGAACGCCCTGTTCAACTCATTTTTGCGGGTAAAGCACACCCACATGACTATGAGGGAAAATTGCTCATTCAGCGCATCTCCCGTATCGCATCAGAACCACGATTTTATCACAAAATCGTCTTCATTGAGAACTACGACATCTGTGTGGGTCGCTATCTCGTTGAAGGCGTCGATATTTGGCTCAACAATCCGTTACGTCCTAACGAAGCGAGCGGTACAAGCGGTATGAAAGCGGCAGCGAATGGAGCCCTCAATCTTAGTATTGCGGATGGATGGTGGGCAGAAGCAAATCATTTGGGTGGTGGCTGGACCATCAATGGTGGTGATACTTCTGAGGACGCAAAGTCCATCGACAAAGCACACGCCAACGCTATTTATGAGCTTCTTGAAAAAGAGATTGTGCCCCTCTTCTACCAGCGTAACCCTGTTGACGATGTGCCGTACGAATGGGTTGCCCGGATGAAGACAGCGATGCAGAACCTCGCTCCTATTTTCAATACGAAGCGGATGGTAGCAGAGTACGCAGAACAGTTGTATTTTCCGGCGCATCGCCGTTGGCAGCATCTCAATGAAGCAGGCGGAAAGCGCAGCATCGCCTTAACTCGCTGGAAAACACATATTCAGGATCATTGGGGTGACCTACGGATTGAGGAGAGACATACCGATGGGACAACTTCTGTGGCTCAAAATCCTGAGTTGGGTGTCGGCGAATCCACAACAGTGCAGGCGGTCGTCCACACCGACGTGCTGTTTCCACACGAACTCGCCGTCCAAATTTACCACGGCGTGTTAGACGAAGCAGGCGAAATTCACAATGGAAGTGTCAGTCCAATGGCATATCAAACCGATCTCGGCGGTGGCACCTATCTCTTTGAGGGGACACTCACCTTGAAACAGACGGGATTACACGGTTATACCGTCCGCGCCTTACCTTACCATGAGGACTTGCAATCCCCACATGAACTTGGGCTTATCACATGGGCTTAAATGCTAAACTGTCCGTCCTGTGGATAGGCAGTATATTTTGCATTGCTCAAAATCGTTTCTAAGCATATAATACGCGTACACAGTTTTAAAGAAATAGCACCATGAGGCGTTATTCTGTCGGGAATCGGAGTTCCCTCCTACAATCAGATCCGTAGCCCGTAATGAAATTATGCCTTAAATGGCATAATTTGTCTTTGCTTTACATTTGGAGGGCGGATCTTAAGGAGGCACGTCAAAGTCTGAATCTCCGTCGTTCTCCCACAAGGTAAGATTAAAAGATGGATAGAATAGCAGAAATTGCCCGCGAAACAGCAGAAACCCGTATCCGACTCCGATTCGATCTTGACGGAACGGGCACATCCGATATTAACACCGGCGTTGGATTTCTGGATCACATGTTGGAACTCTTTGCCAAACACGGCTTCTTCGATCTGGAAATTCAAGCAGAAGGGGACTTACACGTCGATGCACATCACACAACGGAGGATGTCGGTATCTGCTTGGGGCAAGCCCTCCAGAAAGCGGTGCTGGACAAAGCAGGAATGCAACGTTTCGGGAGTTTTACCGTCCCTATGTACGAATCCCTCGCCAAAGTAGACTTGGATGTTTGCGGACGCCCCTACCTCTACTTCGAGACTCCGCTTATTCCCGGGAAAGTCGGCGATTTTGATAGTGAACTCACTGAAGAATTTTTCCATGGGTTTGTGAACCATAGCGGGACAACCTTGCATATCAACGTCCCCTACGGCACAAATCAACACCACATCATCGAAGCCATCTTTAAGGCAGTTGCAAAAGCCTTGCATGTTGCTACACGTCTTGATGAACGTATTACGGGTGTCCTATCTACCAAAGGAAGTTTATAGTAGGAAATAGTTATCAGTTGTCGGTTGTCGGTTGTCAGTTAAGAGATTTTATGTAACAATCTCCGAAAACTTGGAATACTTCGGAGTAGGCGTAGATTGGTATTAGTGCTCTTTTAACCGAAAACTGATAACCAATAACTGACAACCAAATTAGGAGAACGTCATAATGAGTAACGGAAACGTAATTGCAGTTATTCTTGGAGGGGGTCGCGGCACACGCCTGTTTCCACTGACACGCGACCGGGCGAAACCGAGCGTCCCGATCGCAGGCAAATTTCGACTGGTGGACATACCGATTAGCAATTGCTTCCATTCAGGCTTGGAGCGCATCTATGTCCTGACGCAGTTTAACTCCGTCTCCTTGAATCGGCATATTGCGCAGACATACCGCTTTGATACATACCGCCGCGGGTTCGTCCAAATCCTCGCAGCACAACAAACACTGATGGGCGAAGAGTGGTATCAAGGGACAGCGGATGCCGTCAAACACAACCAACCTTATATTCTCAATCCACGTTTCGCAGACGATTATGTTCTGATTCTCGCCGGTGACCACCTCTATCGGATGGACTATCGTAAGATGCTCAAAGTTCACACGGAATCTAACGCCGCTATCACTGTGTCTGTAATCCCGGTGAAAAAAGAGGACACAAGTGGTCTTGGTATTCTCCAAGCGGACGCGAACGGACGCATCGTTGATTTCGTCGAGAAACCCGAAACTGAAGAGGAACTAGATCGGCTACGCGTTGAATCCGAGGTCTTTACATCTCGCGGTATTGAACCCCACGGCAGAGAATACATCGCCTCAATGGGGATCTATATCTTCAACAGAAAAGTCCTGCAAGACGTGCTTCAAGATGACGCAAACGTCGACTTCGGTAAGGATATTATTCCGAAGAGCATTCAGACGCTTCCAGTTTCTGCCTACTTTTTCGACGGTTATTGGGAGGATATAGGCACCATCCGCTCCTTCTATTCGGCGAATATCGCGCTCACTGACACCTCACCTGCGTTCAATTTCTACGACGAGCAGGCACCCGTCTACACCAACCGGCGGCATCTGCCGAGCACCAAGGTCAACAGCAGTAGTGTCCGCTCCTCAATCCTCGCTGAAGGCTCTATCATTGATGATTCTGAAATCGATAGAACAATTGTGGGGATCCGAAGTATCATCTCCGGTCACAGTCGGATTTACCAATCTGTCCTGATGGGAGCAGACTATTACGAATCCGATGAAATACGGATGGAAAACGCACAGGCAGGTATTCCGAATGTCGGCATTGGGCAAAATTGCCTCATTCAGAACGCAATTATTGACAAAAATGCGCGTATCGGCGATAATTCTGTACTCGTCAACCGAGATGGGGTTGATAATCTCGACGGTAAAGATTACTACATTCGGGATGGAATTGTTATTGTTCCAAAGGATGCAACGATCCCTCCTGAAACCGTCGTCTAATCCATAACTTCGGATTCCATAACCAAAGGTTGTTTAACAAGGAGAATTGCTGATGTACAAAGTGCTAACAGTCCTAACACTGAGTCTCTTAGTGTTAATACACTTCACGATACCCCATGCCTTGGCACTCGATACAGACGGGCTTGTTGGTGTGTGGTTGCTGGATGAGGGCAAAGGGGAAGCCGTTAAGGATTCCTCCGGTAACGGGTTGGATGGAAAAATCGCACAAGGTAAGCCAAAATGGGTTAAAGGGAAGTTTGATGGTGCGATGGAATTCGGCGGATCGGATATGGTAACAGTTGATGATGATGACGCACTGGATCTGGAGGAGTTCACCATTGCCGCATGGATAAATATCCCAAAAGTCTCCGGCGCATGGCAAATCATCGCTTCAAAAGAGAACCGCAATCCTACGGGTAGAAACTACGGGCTTTTCGGTCATATTAATACAGGGGTTATCCACTACTCTTTCACAACAAACTCCGGCTGGAAATCCTTCGATGCCAAAACCGTTGCAACGGATGGTGATTGGCATCACACCGCAGGCACGTATGACGGTTCCGACTTCAAATTCTATCTTGATGGGCAAGTGGATGCCGCAGTATCGCCAGGAACGAAACCCGATACCCACGACAATTTCCTTTTTATCGGCGGGTGCGACATCGGTAACTACTGGATGACAGGCGTTATTGATGAGGTAGTGCTTTATGACAGAGCCCTCAGTGAACAGGAAATCAACGCATTAATCGAAGATGGGATGGTCGTTACGTTAGACGTTCAACCCGGTGGGAAACTCGTGACAACTTGGAGTCAAATTAAAGCGCAAGCGAAAACCCGGTAGATTCCAAGAGATAAGGAATAATTAAAATATGTCTGAATTGAGACAACAACTCCTCGTGCTGCATCTCCACACGCCTGATTTGAACAGTGGCGTTGTTGCTTGGGCACTCTACGATGGTACAGGTGAAAAACGCTATACCACAGGGGACAGCGAGACACCGCCCTATAACTCGGTTGTGGAAGCGATGCAAGATGGCTGGCGCGTGATTCAGTTCCCACAACAATTCCCTGCCTACCCTGGCATGGAATATCATACTTCATATCTTCGATTTGAGTACATCCTTGAAAAACTCGTGAAGTTAACCGAACCTTAGAACCCTTCTGGATCGGGAAAAATCGACTCATGGAGCAACATTATGAACATCATGAAGTTAGTAATCGCCGCACTCATCACGTTTCTCTTAACTTTCTCCGCTTTGGCAGGGACATTCATTGAAACCTTCAATGGAGCGAATCTGAAGGAGTGGCAGGAACTTGTCCAGAATGATGAGGCACCCGGTTCTTGGGAAATTGTTGATAACGAACTACATGCGATAAGTCCAAATGGATGGACGCGGCTACTCACAATTGGTGATAAAAAGTGGCGAGACTATACGATCGAATTTGATGTCAAGCCACTCGAAAAACACGGGCGCGGAAATATTGCTATTGCTGCGCGAATCAAGAAAACCCAACTGGTGTCCTGGACGATCGGCAACTGGCTTCTGCTTGAGCCAAGTGTAATCTGTCGTGGCGGTAATTTTCACGACAATCGAACGATACTTTTCCATATCAAGTCTCATCCACCTTTACCCTTGGGCGAGTGGTCTACACTGAAATTGGCCGTTAAAGATGGAACCTATATTCTCTGGATAAACGATCAGAAAATTATGGAAACGGGAGAGCCCTTTATTTTTAAAATGCCGGGTGTTCAAGAGGTTAAGGGAAAGGCAGGTGAACTTCTCGATTTCCCGACTGGCGGCGTGGGTTTCGGTCTTTCAAATTACACAGCGAGGTTTGATAATATCGTGATTACTGGTGAGGGTATTCCAAATCAAGGGCAATTATCAGTGTCGCCTCAGGCGAAACTTGCGACGACCTGGGGAAACCTGAAACGATTTTAACGCTCGTTAGATTATGGTAGGAAGCGATTGACTCTACACCATGTCGGAATCTTACGATTTTAGACAAAACAATTGGAGGAAATCTAATGATTGACAAAAAGCACTTGCTCAATACGGAACAGATGGCGAACTTCGTTGCGGACGGTTACCTTCGCTTCGACGACTTAATTCCCCAAGAATTAAACGAAGCCGCACATGCCGAAATGGAAGAGGGTATTATTGTGCGTGGCCGCGGCGGTACAGTTTTAGACAAAGTCTGGGACGATGAATCTGCGGTTGGCAAAGTTTTCCGACTGCCGGAAGTGACGGGTATTATCCACAGTTTGGTGGGTGAGAATCCGCTCTACGATCACCATGCCGTTCATATCGTCCGTCCGCAAAACAATATAGGGCAAATTTGGCACGCCGATGCGATTATCGACCTACGGATGCATTTCGACATCCAATTCTTCTATTTCTCGCACGATACACCGCGCGAAATGGGAGGGACGATGATTCTACCCGGAAGCCACTATCGCCGTGTCTGTGAAACGGACATCGCGCGCTATCAAAACTTCCTCGGACAAATGCCTATCGTTTGTAATGCCGGCACCCTGATTGTGGTGCATCACGGGATGTGGCACTGTGCGCAACCGAACCTGACGGATCAGACGCGCTATATGTTCAAGCTCCGCCTCAACCCGACGGTCCGTCAGTGTCAACTCTGGAACACAGACGATATTGAAACACCGGGGATCCATGGTGCTTTAGGCAGAAACCATAGATGGTATGGGAACGATGTTCGGCTTGAGATCGTCAACCGTATCAAGCAATGGCGCTTCCTCACCGGCGACGACTCGTTTGATATCGGCTACTGGCTCTCTCGACTCGAAAACATGCCAGAGAACACCGAAGAAGCGGCGTAGTTATCCGAACAAAGAAAGGCGCGGTTCGTAACCGCGCCTTGACAGAAGATGAATATGCATAAGTGATAGACTACCGATCGCGATTCCGACCTCTTCTACCACCGCGTTCTGCTCGCTCTGCTCGCATTTTCTGCATTATTTCCCGCCGTTCCTCTGGGGACGCATCCCTGAGTTTCTCTGCTAATTCACCCGATTTCATTCCCCAAGCTGCAGCCTGCTCTTTCATCTCCATTTGTCTACGTTTTTCAGCTTCCGCTTTAGCATTCGCTTGGTTTTTTGCCGAATTACTCCCCTCTTTCTCGGACTGACCTTCGCTGCTCTGTCCACTTCTATTACCTTCGCGTCCTCGACTGGTGGTCAGGAACTGTAGTTCTCCTGATTTCAGTGTAATCGGCTTTCCAGCGTTGTCTAAGATTACCTGCTTCGCTTGAATGTCCTTTACTGTCATATCGCCGAGTTTTGTCCCTATCGTCACAAAGTGATATCGATTGGATCTTTTTTCGAGCAGCGTTGCCTGCGACACGGCACCATCTGCGCCAACGGCAGTCCCGATTAAACTATAGGCAGGTTCGTTATTCGGAGGGGTCCACCCAAGGGGACGAAAGAGGTTGTTGTCAATAATTACTTTATAGAACGCCGCATTTTCTCCGAAGTCAATTCTCCCACGATTTTGACGTCCACGGGACCTATCGGTTTGCACTGCGGCTTGCGCCTTCATTTTCATTATCGCTTGGGTTTTAGCCGAGTCCATTTCCGTTTTTTTGACCGGACCTATCTCCGGCTTTGTGGCAATCAACTCCCCCTTCGTTTTGTCTTGGGCGTAAAGGTATACTCCAAACCCGAAGAGTAGACATACGATACAACCGATCCCTAACTTTACAACGATGTTTTTTCGATTGTTAGCGATTTTCGATTTCATTACCCTTCTCCATCGAACTTTAGGAAAGCGTACATACATGCCTGCTCGTTTGTTATATCTATTTGCAATTAAGACAATCTCGAATTCAAAAAGGTTCTCTTTAATTTTACTATGCATTTTGGCACATGTCAATAGAATTCGTGATTTCGGTCAGGGTCATTCATTTCACTTTAACGTAAACTGGTAAAAGAGATTTCTCGTTACTGAACAATTGAGAACAAAACGCCCTATCACTTCGGTAAAAGTGACCCGCAAACGGCTACTCTGATATCACAACAAAAAGCATTGACTTTCAAAAAAAAATAGGATAAACTTTATAGAAATGGATTCCCAACAAAGGAACGAACCTGACATGAAATATCATAGTCCCATTCAGAAATACATTGCATTTGTGTTCAGTTGTGTCTTCATTTTCATTTTAACGGCTCAACACGCGGATGCAGCGCGTCGTTCGCGCGTTCTACCACTTGCGCTTTTCGCTTCAGGCATAAGTCTCCAGTTCGGAAGCAGCTTTTTCAAAGCCTCTGCCCAGAACCATTACGACACCTATCTCAACGCGGCAATTCAAGCAGACATCCAAACACACAAAGACGCGTTCCTTGCCAGGCGGAATGCCAGTACGATTATGTCCGGCGTGGGTCTTGGATTTGTGGGACTCGCTGTGCTTTTCTCAATATACAATCAACTCGATACGCCGGAACCAGTAGAGGATTCAGCATCTTTAACCGATATTGAAATCCCACTGACACGCCTTAGCGGTTTCACACGTCCCCTCTCCGAAAACACAAGTCTGCTACTCCCCAGGACCCCGTTCCAGTTGCATCCGCACTATGACTTCCAGACTCGGCGCGCGAGTCTCAGTCTTCTGCACCTTTTTTAATAGGTGCCAGCCATCGGAAACCATCAATAAAGAGTTTTTTAACCCCATAGCGGTGAAATCTCCGATACTCAGGATGAATCACATGAATCATAAAAATCATAGTCCAGACTTTTTCAGCAGACTACCCATCAACAAGGTTATAGTTGTGCTAAGCCTTCCCACGCTACTCATACTCGCTTTCTTTAATGCTTGCACAAGTAACGAAGACTTTGCGAACCCACTCGATCCTGAGAATCTGCGGACATCGGGCGCGCCTGATGGTCTCACGCTTTTCGCAGGTGATAAACAGGTACGGATCACGTGGGACGATACAGGACAGGGAGGCATCAAAGCATACCGTATCTACAGACGTTCCACAGGGGGTGCAGACACAGAATTTCAGCAAGTCGGCTCCGTCGATGCCCCCACGAATGAATTTATTGACACCCAGAATCTTGAAAACGACCGACGCGATGCGTCTGGACGGCTTCTCGCCTATGAATACCGCATCAGTTATGTTGATGCCAACGGTATTGAAACGCCGGACCCAACGAATCCACCTGCTGAGAACGAAGACCCGCGCCGCATCTGGAAAACTGCTTTGGCGACCCCAAGCGTCCCACCTCCTGCGCCGAATGTAACACTCGGTGATCCGACTGACCTTACTATAAAACTCTTTTGGGAAGGCTACGAATTCCCTTACGACTTTTCGATTTTCCGGGTTTACGCCGCGCTTGATACCGAAGACGACAAACCGCTACGTTTCGAGTTAATTGCCGAACCGAAGCGAGATCGACTCTATTATTTTGACCACGATTTCCAAGTCGATGGCACCCGAAAAGTCTATCGCGTTGCTGGCGTTGATGAATTCGGTGCAGAGGCAATCACGACGGTGACCGCAGCAGTGCCAAATGTCCCGCCTGCGCCTCCAAAAGACGTTCGGGTCCGTTATCTGGCGCGTTCCCTTTTTAATACAAAATACGATGCGGTTATCTCATGGACACCGAACACCGAACCCGATCTCGCTGGGTATCAACTCTACACCAGAGATGCCGCTGGAAAACTCCTCCCTCGCCCTGCAGTCGGACCCAAGGAGCGCACCTTCACGATTCCTGGTGAAGATCCGATTCTCGTCGGTCAATCATTAGAATTCAAGAAATACTACATCACCGCCTTTGACGACACACCTGGACCTGACGGACGACGCGACGAAAGCGCGCTTGTAGAGGCGAAATCGCGATAACTCCAGTACTCCCGTAAAAAACCTCGATGACGATATAACGCTAAAGGATAAATCCATGCATGCTAACTTTTCCAAAGCAAATTTTGGGCTTACCCGTTATGCCTCGAAAAAGAGACAGCACAACATGCAAGCCTTTATTTACATTATTTTTACTTTACTTTTTCTCATAGGCACAGCGACACCTCTGTGGGCACAATTACCTCCTATTTCACACCTCAGTACCATCCAAACTGCCGAACCAGTGGGGAAGGGAGGTTCAAGTACTTCGTTCGGACTCTTTCAATACCCCAAAGTGGATCTGCTACCGGACTTCAGTCAGAGGGTCGATATCGGCGGATTTGAGGAATCCCACATCGTAAGCCTGGAGGTCGAGACCTTCCTTATTCCTGTCAAATTCGCTTACGGTTTAAGCGACGCACTCGATCTCGTGCTCGGTGGTACATTCTCGACAGGCGGTGTGCGGAAAGTCGTCCACGATTTCTACAATACTGCCACTGAGACCGCTGATGACCCAAACATCAATCGCCGCGTCTACGATCAGCCACTATTTGATGGTAGCATTGGACTGAAATATAACATCAAACCGGATCGGAATGATAATCTACCGAGTATTTCTGTCGGTGGTGCCGCGCAATTTGGATTCACCGCCGATGATCGTCTCAATTCAGACAACGAATTCCTCGACCACAGTCCCGCTGATGGGTTCCCGTTTGTCGGAATCAATACCTATCTCGTTGGCACCCAAAGATTCGGCAGCCTCTTTAAACTCCACGCCGGTGTCGGTGTCTTCTTGACATCAAAGGCACTCAAAACGACTGACTTCTTTACACTCAATTGGCAAGTGGGTGGTGAGATCGCCGTTTCAGACAATATGTGGCTGATAGCCGACTTCTCACGCGAACTCCCGTATGCAGGTATCCACGTGACAAATCTCATCGGGATGGGGTTCCGCTATGAAATATCGAATACGCTTGCGTTCCAACTTGGATTTAACAGCCAGCCCGGATTTCAGTTCAACTTAACATTCGGCGGCGAGGAGACACAAGCACTTGACGATGAAAATTTGCTTTTTTAGCATAAAAATTGAGAGAATTATGGATAGGTCATCCTAATCCTACAATCAGGGTTCATCCCTGTCCAACTTGAACCAATCAGTAGTCCGTAACGTAGTGGAGGACGGTTCGAACATAGAAAACGTCAAGGACTTAAACCCCGTTACTTATCCGCAAGGAAAATTAAAAAGATGAGAGCAGTTGTTCAACGTGTCAAATCAGCGAGTGTTACGGTAGATGGCGAACTGGTTTCTGAAATTGGAGCCGGCGTGCTTGTTTTCCTCGGCGTTGCCCATGACGATACAACAACAGAATTAGAATATATCGCGAATAAGGTCGCCAATCTGCGTATCTTTGAGGACGCAGCGGGTAAAATGAATTGTTCACTTCTCGAAACAGGAGGGGCGGCACTTGTTGTGTCGCAATTCACTCTCTATGGAGATTGCCGTAAAGGACGACGCCCGAGTTTTATCAATGCCGCTCGTCCCGAAGCCGCGAATGCACTTTATGAACAGTTCATCGCCGCTTTAGAAAAGCTAAACGTCCCAACGCAAGGCGGCACTTTTCAGGCGATGATGGATGTCCAACTCATTAACGACGGTCCTGTCACCATCCTACTGGACAGCAACAAACATTTTTAACGATTGTCCCTGGGCTGCCCTTCCGTTGTCAGGGCAGTATTCCAATTGTTAAAAAATCTCTCACAACCGAAAGCAGGTTTCTTAACAATTTCAGATTCGGAATTGACGAAGGAAACTCCGTCCAAGGGTCATAGATTAAAAAGGAGAAAACGATGGCACAGAAAATGCGTCTCGGCTTAGGTCAGTTCAGCGAACTCAGCGAAGAACGGCTGAAATTCATCAAGCAACTCGGTGTTGAAGATGTGTTGCTCAACACGCCCCAACTCCCTGGCACAGAACGTTGGGAATTTATGGACATTCTTCATCTCCGGACAGAGATAGAAAATGCGGGGTTACGGTTAGCGGCACTTGAGAACGTGCCTGTCTCGTTTTATGACAAAGCAATGCTCGGTTTGCCCGGACGCGATGAACAAATTGAGAACATGGCAACGACGATCCGAAACCTGGGTAAGGCTGGTGTGGAAATATTCGGGTATCACTGGATGCCCAACGAGGTCTGGCGAACCTCTCGAACCACACTCGGTAGAGGCGGTGCTGCTGTTACCAGTTTCGACATGGAGCAGGTCAAGAACGCTCCCTTAACGCACGGTCGTGTTTACACTGAAGACGAGATATGGGAAAACTACGAGTACTACATGAACACCATCCTCCCCGTTGCAGAAGAGGCAGGCGTTAAACTCGCACTCCACCCCGATGATCCGCCTGTGGAATCCCTTGCCGGTGTACCGCGTCTGTTTCGTAACTTTGAAGGCTTCAAACGCGGGATGGAAATCGCCGACAGTCCCATACACGGACTCGATTTCTGTGTCGGTTCTTGGTCTGAAATGGGACCGGGTGTAACGGACGCGATCCGTTATTTCGGAGAACGCGACAAAATTTTCTACGTCCATTTCCGAGATGTCCAAGGGCATGTCCCGAAATTTGCGGAATCCTTTGTTAACAATGGCAATTGTGATATGTTCGATGTGATGCGCACACTGAAAGAGGTCGGTTTCACAGGTTTTATGATTACTGACCATGTCCCGCACGTCGTCGATGACACAGGCTGGGGACACCGGGGGCGCGCCTATGCCATCGGATACATGACTGCATTCCTTGAAATTTTAATGGCAACATAGGTTTGGATTCTCTGGAACCTAACCACACGCAGTAAAAAGCAAGGGATTAATTAGGTACGTTTTAAAAATCAAATGACTCAACCTGATGCTGCCCATGTCTCGAACGACTTAATTAGAAAAACGACACACAGCGAGGTGCTACCATGTACAACAGACCTCCAACGATCGGCGAATACCTACTCAGAAAATTAGAGGGCTACGACATTGAACACATCTTCGGCGTGCCTGGCGATTATGTCCTGCGGCTTTATGACCTCATCGACCAGAGTTCAATTCAGCATATCGGTATGACCCGTGAGGACGCAGCAGGCTACGCAGCAGATGCTTATGCTCGAATAAAAGGTATGGGTGCCGCCTGTGTTACCTATTGCGTCGGTGGATTATCAATGGTGAACGCTGTCGCGGGTGCCTACGCCGAGAAATCACCTGTTGTTGTTATTAGTGGCGCACCCGGCATCAGAGAACACGGAAAAGATGAACTCCTTCACCACAAAGTCAGGAATTTCCATACGCAACAACGGATTTATGACGAGATAACTGTCGCAACGGCACTGCTTGATGAACCTTTTACTGCCTTCAATGAAATCGACAGGGTACTGGATGCCGTCTATCGCTACAAACGTCCGGGATACATTGAACTCCCACGCGACATGGTGGACGTCCGCGGCACGCTTTACCAACGTCCCTCAACGGGTGGACATCTCAGCGATCCAGAAACGCTGGACGTCGCCGTTGAAGAGGCTATTGATTTCATCAACCACAGCAAAAGACCTGTCATTCTCGCGGGCGTAGAACTCCACAGATTCGGCTATCAGAACAAATTACTCAGACTCATAGATGAAAAACGGATTCCAGTGGTGGCAACGCTTCTTGGAAAATCGGTGATGCCGGAATCCCACCCACTTTACTTGGGGATATACGAGGGCGCGATGGGGAGACAAGAGGTCCGACAATTTGTTGAAGATTCGGATTGTGTGATCATTCTCGGCGCGTTCATGACGGACGTGAATCTTGGAATTTACACCGCAAATCTCGATCGAGCACACTCTATTTATGCTACCTCGGAAAAAATTGCAGTCCGTTACCACAATTACGAAGAAGTGATGTTTGACGATTTTATTGACGGTCTCAATTCGCTGAAACTCCGAAGACGACGGAAGCCGAATTTGGGATGGGCACTTCCAGATAAGGAACCGTTTAAAGTCGAACCTGACAAACCCTTAACAACTTCCCGATTGTTCCAACACCTCAACGAATTCATAAACGACGAACTGACTGTTATCGCGGATGTCGGCGATAGCCTCTTCGGGGCGGCGGAGTTGCGAATCCATCAACATACCAACTTCATCAGTCCCGCCTATTATACCTCAATGGGGTTTGCAGTGCCGGCATCCATTGGCGCGCAAATGAGTATGCCGGACACACGATGTCTCGTTATCGTCGGAGATGGTGCCTTCCAAATGACGGGCACCGAACTCTCAACGACCGTCCGTTACGGACTCAATCCGATTGTTCTTGTCCTAAACAACCACGGATATGGCACTGAGCGGCATCTCCTCGATGGTCCCTTTAACGACATAGGCTGTTGGAACTACAGTTCTATGCCGACACTGTTTGGAACAGGACGCGGCTACTACGTCCGAACCGAAGGTGAGTTTGACGAAGCCATTAAAGCCGCACTCGCTGAAACGCAATACTTTACCCTGATTGAAGCGGAACTTGACAAATTGGACACCTCACCGGCACTCGCTCGGTTGGCGGAACGGATGTCTGGGAAGATTTAAGAATGGCAATTAGCAGTCAGCGATCAGCAATCAGTAAAGAGGGATATGATAGGTCTTTCGTCTCTTTCCGAAAATTTTCACTGCGAAGCAAACTGAAAGGGTTTTCGGATTCCATGAAGAATGCCTGAAGATGTCGGGTTTCGCTGACGCTCTACCTGCAGGAAATACCCAATCAAAAACACCTACGAATCATAAACTTAATATTGAAGCAATAGTAGCGTGCTGACCGCTATTCTAAGGCAGCAATTTTTTCCCGTAGGAAACTTGTACAAAAAGGCACCTGTTCTTCCGACAACCCGTGTAGCACGACCGCACCGTCATAGCCGCTCTCCTTTAACAGACCGAGATACTGATCGTAGTCCAACAACCCTGTTCCAGCAGCGAGGTGTCCCGCCTCTCCATCGCGGTCCAAGTCCTTCGCGTGTGCCAATGCGATATCGTCCTTAAGCAGTGCGAATGCCTCATCAAGGATATCACGCATCTTCGGGAGTTCACCCTTGTGGAAAATATTCGCACCGTCCATACACACTTTCAGATAGGGTGATTGCATCTCATCGAGCAGACGACGCGCCTTCTGTGCCGAATCGACCACGTTCGCGACTTCAGGTTCAAGTGCGAGCGTCACCTCGTATTCCTCAGCGACCTCCAGTGCCTGCTTCATAGATTCAACGAGATCGCCCCACGCCTCTGGTGTATTGTTATCAGGATGTGCGCGCCACATACTGTCTGGATTACGCGAGCCGGTACAAATCGTAATCACGGATGTACCCATCGGCGCACACTGCTCAGCGACAGAACGCAACATCTGTAATCCGGCGTGCCGTTTCTCAACATCGGGATCAATCATGTTGTAGGTGCCTCCAAGCGCCGAGATTGTGATTTGTCGGTCGTCTATCTCCTTGCGAACCTCCGCAAGCGACAACCCTGCAGGCACGTGATATTGTAAATGATGGACATCGTGTTCCACAATAGCGTCCAGTGTCGCGCCGAGCGTTTTGCGTCGAATCGTTCCTGCCATAAGTCCAACGTGCATAAATTTCTCCTGTTAAATAATGGTTTGTCTTAGGTTCAATTTGAAGTATAAAAAACACGATGATTATATAACGTAAAAAGTCAGATAGCAAGAAAAAAGAGAACTTGGAAGGTGTAACACATCAATTTGAAAAAAATTATATTTTTTCATAAATTAAGGTGTAACACATCAATTTGAAAAAAATTATATTTTTTCATAAATTATGGTATGATTGTATCATTCAGCAGAGACGGAGATCTTATTTGCGATGCACCCAGAAGCAATTATAACGAAAATATGCACTGCTATCGACCAACTTATCGAAAGTAGCGAGCCCTATAAAGGTCTGTTTCCCTCGATTCTGCATCCACAAACCGGCGATATGCTCATGGAGAAACCGACCAAGATTCCGGGGCAACGGGACGGCGACAGAGCGCATCTCGGCTCCAATTTGATTCACGATGAGCCTTTGCTTGCCACGATGAACGCACTCGCTGAGAGCCAATCGAAACCGGAATATATTGAAGCCGTCGATCGATATTTGGCGCATTTTGCCCAGAATTGCACAAATACCACAACGGGGCTATTCCCTTGGGGAGAACACTCCTTTTGGCAACTGATTGAGGAACGGGTCGGGTGCTCGCGTAATCCGGCGGGTGGTGCGGCTATTCACGACCATCTTCGCAAGGTCCCGCTCTGGATCTGGCAAAAACTGAATACGTTTAACCCTGCCTGTGTCCAAAGTTTTGCCGACGGGTTGGATTATCATTGGACCGAGGGTGAAGGGCTTGAATACATACGGCATGCGAACATTGACACAAAAGCACACCTCGCTCGCGGTGCCCGGGCATGCGATTTTCCACGTCATTCAGGTTTTTACATCTTCGATTTGGCATTCGCGTATATCCAGGACCAACGTCCTGAAACCCGCCAACAGATTCAGAACTACACCGACTACTGGTGGGAGAAACGGGATACGCGTGGACTTTTGCGTATCGAGAGTCGCTCGCCAAAAGATGCTGACCGGTTTTTTGAGAAAAATGCCCCCACACAGACATTCTCGTTAGGAATCAGTCTACTGGAATCCGCCCTGTTGTTAGAATCGCTCCTACCGGAATTGGCAGACCAGATGCGGCACTACGGCTCGGTTTACATTGACGGATTTCTCGCTGCACCGCACAACCTTGAAACCCGCGAATTCATCAGCCTCTGCGAGTGCGAGACGAATCGGATTTTCGAGCGTATGTCAACGTGGGGAAGTGTTTACGGTGCAGGAACCGTGTGTAGCACAGCAGTGCTTTGTCTCGGTGGCTGGCGATTGACACAGAATGAGAAGTTGATGGAATGGGCACGCGTGGTTGGCAATACCTATCTTGACGAAAAATTTCCGGTCAATCAGGTTCACACTGAAGGGTTTAAGATTCCGGCATCCGATGCCGGGCTCACGCTTGGGTTGTTCGCCGATCTCTACGACATCACCGGTGAATCGGTGTGGTTAGAAGGCGGCATTGAATTGGCAGAAACGGTGTTGGAGGTCTATTTTCCAGAGACACTCCCCTTCGGTGCATCTGGGATTGACTGGTATGAGTCGCAGATGGGAGCGGCGTACCTGATTCACGGCTTGGCACGAGTCGCACTGTTGGCACTTTCCGGGACATGTCCGCTCACGCCCAATTATACAGCACGATAGACGCATCGATTTATAAAAAAAGTAGTAGGTACATTCCGTGTGCCGTAATCCTAGGCTTTACTACATACAAATTTCCATTAGAAAAGAAAGGAAAATCATGTCAAGAGTACCAATTGGTTTAGAATTGTTTTCCGTCCGAAACGAATTAGCAGAAGATGTCCGCGGCACGATAAAATCGGTCGCCGAGATGGGATATGAAGGCGTTGAATTCGCGGGTCCACCGCGACACTCCGCAGAAGAACTAAAAGGCTTGCTCGACGAGTTCGGCTTGGTCTGCTGCGGTTGGCATACCCCCTTCAATCTCGTCCAAGAGGACACCCTCGACGCAATGATTGAATTCAACAAGGTCTTGGAAAACCCGTATGTTATCGTTCCGGGTATTCCAGAGGAACTCCGTCAATCTCGGGCGGACTGGCTGAAGTTAGCAGAGACTTTCAATGGAATCGCTGATAAACTCGCCGCACACGGCATGGTGACGGGCTACCATAACCATCACGTTGAATTTACACCGCTTGATGGAGAACTCCCGTGGGATACCTTCTTCGGCAACACGAACAAAGGCGTTGTGATGCAGCTGGATATGGGCAATGCGTTATCTGGTGGTGCGGATCTCGTCGGCATTCTGGAGAGATACCCAGGGCGCGCCGGCACCGTCCATCTCAAACCTTACACCGAATCGCTGGGTGAGGCAGACAGACATGCCGGTTTCCGTCCTGTTATCGGCGAGGACAGTGTACCGTGGGATGAGATCTTCCGAGTCTGCGAAACCACCGGCGGCACGAAATGGTATATCGTTGAATATGAAAGTGATGCCTTCCCACCGCTTGAGGCTGTCGAACGCTGCCTGAGCGCGCTGAAGGAGATGGGCAAATGAGAACCTATTGTGCAAGCACGCTTCCATTTTCTTCTTTCCAGTTGTCAGAATTCGTAGGTGGATTATCTGAAAATGGCGTATCCGCGATTGAACTCGCCCAAACCCATTTTTCGGATGCTGACACCGAAACTATTGAGGCACTCCGAGAAGAGATTGGACTCCGTTTTAAATCTATGTTGAGCACTGTGGCGGTTGACGCGCCTGACGGACTGGAGGCGCTAATCGAAATTCTTGACACCGCCCAAAGGCTTTCTATTCCACTCGTCAGCGTCGCGAGTGGTGGAAAGGAAGATGCCACTGCTGGCGAGATTGAAACGATCATTGATCATCTCAAAACGGTCACCGCAGAAGCACAGGCTCGTAATCTAACCCTTATGCTCTACGCGCACGAAGGGAGTCTGGCTTACAATCTGGAACGCACGCAACACATTCTCAATGCGATCTCCGCCGAAAACTTCGGTTTTTACTACAGTCCCTATCATTTTCACCGCGCCGGAGACGATCCAGTTGTCGCCTTACGCACTCTGTCGGAGCGGTTGTTCAGTGTCTATTTCAACTGTGGTGTGGATTCAAAGACAGGCAGCGAGCCGTTCTGGGCACCAGAGATGGATTTTTCGTCGATCTGTAAGGAGATAGACCGTGTCGGCTACACCGAGGAGATTATGCTCATCTATTTGGGATTGCAGGCGGAAATGCCACAACCGATTATTGAGGGAGTCTCAAAGGCGCGTGCGAAGTTAGAAACCTATTTTTAATTATGGGATCCTGGGCTGCTTTCCACTTCGTTCCAAGCAGGTTTTTGGTAAAACCGTGGTAGCAGTGGAGAGACAGTCCAGAAAATCCACAATTAAATTAATCCTTCCAAGAGATTCGTTAACTCTTCACGAATTTGTTCTTCGACTGACGGCAATAGTGCTAACCGATAGGGACCGCTGAGGGCATGGTTCCGGGGTCCCGCTTCATAACCTGCCTTCAGTCCCAGTTCGTAAGCCGCTCTGGTCGCAATATAGACCTCACTGCCGTTTGTGTATCCAAAAACGAAGGTGTGTGAGAACGGCGAGGTTTCGTCGACAAAGAGTTGGTACTCTGAAAAGAGTTCATGGGATACAGATAGGAAACAGAGCGCATCGCCGACAGCAAATGCGCTTATAGGGAAGGGTAAAGCACGCTTTTCACCACTTTTAGCGACTTCCAGTAAGGCGACATAGCGTTCATCGTCAGGGAATTCTTTAATTAACTGCTCGCATTCCGCAACCGATGGCGGATCTCGGAATGGCAAATTGACGAGTTTAGAACACGCTTTAAGGGGTGCTGCGGGGATCTCTTTCGCAGTCTTTAACGCTTGGTGCGTCGCAAACGCCAGCATAAATCCAGCGACATCGCACGCCTCAAAACCCCCTCGCAACGGATACCCGTTGATGTCTGCGGCGCACCCCTGTGCGAAGAGTAAAATACTTTTCGGTTTCAACGCCAAGAAATTGCGCAGATGTTCAACGGCATAGCCAGGAAAATCGGCACCCATCTCCTCGCTCGACCAGTGGACAATCACCGGGTGTGCAGCATGAGAGAACAGCACAGCGATGATGTCTCCATTGGCATCGTAAGCCCCTAACACGTCAACCCACGGCACAACAGAACCTTCAGGGTTGGGTGCCATGGTAATATAGCCCTCGTCGTTCATGATGCGACGGTTGTAGCCAACTTGGACGGGGGCGCGTCCGACGCGCAAAGTCGCAGGCTCAAGCTTACCCATTGCATCCTTCACCAATTCAGCCAAACAGGTCGCCAACCACGCCTCAGATGCTTCACTCATCTCCCGTCCATCAACGCCTGGCGCGTTATGCGTATGGCTACAGTTAATGACAACATGCGCTGGCGGGATACCCGTAGTATCCTGAATTGCTTCAAGCAGGACTTTGTTGTACTGGAGTGAAAACTGTCCGTAGTCGGCTGTCACAATAGCGAGTTGTTTTTCACCATCGTCGAGCACCAAGACGCGTGCATACAACTCGGCGTAAACCTCAGGTCTGTCTTTGATGGAGGTAATGACAGTTTCTGCCGCACCTGCCGTGAGGGTTGTCATCAGAAATCTCCTAGTTTCGTCCGCTATAAGTGATACCGCTACAAGTGGTAAAGGGCAACGGCACGCGGCGCGTGCCTGCCACTATGTCAAATCCGCCAGTTGCGGCATCACCTCATTCTTGAGGAGGGTCATCGAGTTCAACCACTGTTCCTTCGGTTCCCACTCGTGCCCCATAGCGAGCAAGACCCCAAAACCGCCAACTTCCTCATAGAGTTCACGCAAGCGGTTTGCAACGTGATCTGGACTTCCAACAATCCACAAGGTATCTAATAAATGTTCAAGGCTCATATCGGCGTCGTCCATATCCGGATCCGGTTTGAAGTTCCCCGGACTGAATAAGTTAAACCAATAGTCCCTAAAATCGCGTCCGAGCGTGCCTTCAAGTGCCTCTTTCCGCGCCTGTTCGGTGGTATCCGCAACGTAGACCTCACGGGCAATACGCCACGTTGAACGAGACGGCGATAAGCCGGCTTTTTCTGCTCCCTCTTCAACCGCATCCCAGTGGGTCTTGATAATAGGCACATGTGCGAGATTAATACTCATCGGAATCCAGCCGCGTTCGCCAGCAAGGACGAGCGTATCGGATTTAGCAGACGACCCTGCCATTGCAATCGGAGGGTGCGGTTTTTGGTAAGGCTTCATGTGCATGCTGACAATGTTCGGACGGTCTTCGGGAATTTTAAATTCCCAGAAATCGCTTTTGTAATGTCCGGGTTCTGGATCCGTCCAAATCTTGAGAACTGCTTCAATCCCTTCTCGAGTTGACTGCCGTCTGTCGCCGTCTGCCAAGAACATCTCTGCATCGCTCGTGTAGAACTCGAACCAACACCCCAATTAAGGCGTCCGTGCGTTTGATGATCAAGTTGCGCGATGCGATGTGCCACAACAGCAGGATTATGTATTGGCATACAGGTGATCCCAGTGCCGAAGACGATGTTCTCTGTCATCGCAGCGGCTTTAGCAATAAAGAGATCCGGAGACGGAATATTCTCCCACGTAAACGTAAAATGCTCACCAATATAAGCTTCTTTATAGCCCAACTCGTCCAGTATTACCACTTGCTCAATATCGTCATCGAGCGTCTTGGTGGTGTCACTGCCCGGTGGGTGCAAAGGCATTGTGAAAAAACCGAGTTCCATTTTTTAATTTTTCCTTGCGGAGGCGTAACGGCAATTTGGACTTTGACGGTTTTCGCGTTAGCGTCGCCTGCGCCGTTGTTGCAGGCTTTCTAATTTTTCCTTGCGGAGGAACAGCGTGCGTTTGGACTTTGGCGGTTTTCGCGTTAGCGTCACCTGTGTGTTTTTGCAATGTAATACATTGTCCCGCAAGTCCACACGCGACTTGCGCTATGGATTTAGTCTATTCCCAGACTAAATCCGGTGTTTCTGCGCCGTTGTTGCAGGCTTTCTAATTTTTCCTTGCGGAGGAACAGCGTGCGTTTGGACTTTGGCGGTTTTCGCGTTAGAGCCGCCTGCGTGTTTTTGCTTGGGTGTTTCTGCGTATTGTTGCAGGCTACGCGCTTTTACTTACGCCCTCAAAAAGATATGTTTCTAAACTTGACAAAACCTGCAGTGTCTGTTATTGTTTTCCTTGGGTAAGAGATTACCATAAACCCAAATATTTTTCAAACATTTTCTATTTTTCGTCAAAAGGAGAAACACCACATTATGCGCGTGAGAATTTCCACTTTAACCTCGGTTCTTCTATCCGCTCTTCTAAGTATTCATCTATTAGGATGCGAACGTATCAACCAAGTAGTTCAACCCGATGCTACCACTGCCCCGACCGAAGCGACATTAAAAATCGGTGTGATTCAGCCATCAAATACCTTCACCACTTTTAGTCAAGGTGCTGAAACTGCCCGCGTTCAGATTAATGAAAAGGGTGGTGTACTCGGTCTGCCGGTAGAATTTATCAGTCGGGATAACCAACCTATCGCAACTGAGCCGCCGACACCGGAAGCGAGCATCAATGCTGCGAATGAACTGATCGAGATGGAGAATGTTTTCGCACTTCTCGGTCCCATTTACTCCAGTAATTCCGTCGAGGTCGGTCCGATTGCGCAGCAAGCACAGCGACTCATGCTTCCCGGTTCCAGTGGTGCGAATGTACCAGCAGCAGGAGATTACGTCTTTTTAATCACCGTCCCTAACCCATTTCAAGGGAAAGTGATGGCGAGTTTCGCGATGAATCCTGATGAACTCGGTGCCACAACAGCCGCGACAATTATTGAGGAAGGCGATGTCTACACCACCGATCTCGTCGAGGCGTTTGAGGCAGCTTTTCAGGAAATCGGCGGGGACATCGTCTACAGCGGTGCCTATACCGTGGGTGACACCGCCTTTACTGCACTGCTCACAGAGATCCACAACGTTCAACCCGATGTCATCTTCTGTCCCGGTTTTCAGCCAGAAGTGCCCTCATTGATAAGTGCAGCACGCCAAATCGGTATCACAGGCGCCTTTCTCGGGGGTAGCGCATGGGATGACCGCGAACGATTTCTCAGCATCTTAGCAGATAACACCGTATTGGACGGCAGTTATTACCCGACGAATTTCTCTGTCGCCACACAGGATGTAGCCGTTCAAGAGTTTGTAGGAAGTTACACGGCACTGTTTGAGAGCCCACCCGATGGCATCGCAGCATCAGGTTACGATGCGATGCGACTCTTGGCACGTGCAATAGAGAACGCGGGTTCACTTGACCGTGTTGCGGTTCGCGATGCCTTCGCAGCAGTCAGCGGTTATACAGGTGCCACAACTATCTCGCATTATGATGAAAATCGTCACCCTGTTAAAAGCCTCACAATTCAAACAATCAGTGACGGACAGGTCGAACACTATAAGGTTATACAACCGTAACGCATGACAGATACAAAGCAGCTGACCCCAACGCGTCCGAAGGCTTTTTTGATTGACATGGATGGAACGCTCTATTTCAAAGGTAAACCTTGTCCGGGAGCGATCGAAACTATCAACTACCTGCGTCAGGAGAAGTATCAACTCCGATTTCTGACAAACACGACTGCCAAAACCCCAAAGATGCTACACGTGCAAATGCGAGAATTGGGGTTCGACATTTACGAAGATGAGATTTTTAATGCGACGTACGCGTGTCTCCTCTACTTACGCGCACAATCTGGAATGAGTTGCCACTTTATGGTCGATGATGCCGTCAAAGCGTTTTTTAAGGAGATCTCCACAGACGACGATGACCCCGATTTCGTCGTTGTTGGGGACTACGGTGAAGGGTTTGATTTTCACGCTTTAAATCACGCTTTTCGCTTGTTGATGGATGGCGCGGAACTCATTGCATTACAGAAAGGGCTTTACTGGTTCTCTTCTGAAGGGATACGCTTGGATTGCGGCGCGTTCGTGACGCTCTTGGAGGCGGCTTCGGGCAAAACGGCGACGATCATGGGCAAGCCGAGTGAGACGTTCTTCAAAACTGCACTCAACAATCTTCACCTCTCGCCAAAGGACGTAATTGTGGTGGGCGACGATATTACCACCGACATCCTTGGGGCGGAAAGAATGAAGATGCAGAGTGTTCTTGTGAAGACTGGGAAATTTAAACCCAATCATTTGGAAAATCCTGTGGTGAAACCGACTTGGGTGCTTGATAGTATTTCAGAGTTATCACAAGTCTTTTAGGCACGATGTCTTTCTCACACGTTTCCAGAAAAATACCGGAGGCAATATTACCTATGACAAACCAACTCATTCAACTTGGCCTCGTTGGGTGTGGCTGGGCAGGCTGCCGAGCCATCGAAGCCGCCAATGCGACCTCTCGATTGAACGTCACCGCAATTGCAGAACGCGACCCAACCCGTCGAGCACAAGCGGGTGATGACAATGCCGTACCACATCGTTACGCCGACTATCGCGAACTCCTTGACAACCCCGACGTTGAAGCCGTCTATCTCGCCACCTCTCCCGATGGTAGGTTGCAGCAAGTTCTGGATACACTCAATGCGGGGAAGCATGTCTTAGTGCAAAAACCGCATGCCATCCGGGCATCCGAAATCTTAGAGATGGAGGCAGCCGCACAGCAAGCAGGGAAAACATTACAATTCTGCTACTTTATGCGCCACTTCCCGAACAACCGAAAGATTCGACGTGCTGTGCTGAATGGAGCGATTGGAGACCTGTATCACGCTCGCGTCTTCGGGAAATACAACTTCATTCCAGAGTTCGATGTCAACAGTCGATGGCTACACGTTTACGGACAGAAGGGTGGTTCGTTAGGACAACACTATTCGCACGAACTCAACCTCACGTGGTGGTGGATGGGATGTCCGAAACCGATATGGGCATTCGCTGCTAAGCACGTGCTTTATCCGCAATACGACGGACCCGAAGGAGCGGCAGAAGACTATTTCACCGGTATTCTCGGATGTGAAGGCGAGAAAACCATCCAGATTGATTGTTCTCGGATGAGCCACTCCGATTCCGCCAGCGTCGTTGAACTTTACGGCACCACGGGCGCAATCACGAACGGCGGCATCGCGAGATTTAAAGAGGGCGACTTTGTCCGAGAAGCCGTTGATGAACCCCTCGACATCGATCACGGTGAACTCCCTGAAGAGGTCCACGTCTTCTACTACGAACTCAACCACTTCGCCATGGCGATCGCAGGGGAGGTCGCACCAGATGTCTCAGCACCCGACGCGTATACCTTTATGCAGATATTGGACGCATTTTACGACAGTGCAAAGAGTGGTGAAAAGGTTTACATCTCCTCGGAGTAGCAATCCCTGAAACCTGAAATAACGTTTGACAAAAACCACTTCTATTGTTAATCTGATACGATCTGTTATCATTTTTCTGTAACTTACGGCTTCGACCTTTCCCATCATGGATACTTAGGAGACATTCCGATGTATAAAACAGCGATGTTAGGCTGCGGGGGTCGCGCCCGTGGGCACGCAGATGCTTATCGCTTTGTCACACGCGGAAAACTCACTGCAATCTGCGATATGAGCAAAGAACGACTCAATCAATTCGGGGATGACTTCGGAATAGCCTCCCGTTACACTGACCTGGACGAGATGCTTAAAAAAGAGAAACCCGATCTTCTTCATATCGTCACAAGCCCTGTGATTCCGAATCGTAACGAACGTATCCGCTATCCGCTGATGAAACAGGCATCCGACCACGGTGTGCCAGCGGCGATTGTTGAGAAACCCGTTGCTGTTGAAGGCAAGGATTGGAAAGAGATTGCAGGATTAGCAGAAGAGACGAAAACGAAATTTGTCGTCAATACGCAGCTCGATTTCCATCCGAAAAATCTGGAGTTAAAAAAAGATGTCGCTGAAGGACGTATCGGTGAGATTCGGTTCATTGATGCGAGTGCGCGGAGTAGATCCGCCGAGCAGGGGGGACATGTGTTACAGCTGGTGTCCTCCTACATTGACAACTCGCGTCCAGTCCGGGTTCTTGGACAGATCTCTGGAAGCGAGAATTTAAGTTTTGCGCCTGGGGGACATCCCTCTCCCCAGCATACTGTGGGACATGTTTTGTATGAGAACGGTATCCATGTCTCTATCGCATTTGGAACAGAGATGGCGCAAAAGGCATCCGATGACCCGGGTATCTACGGTCACAAACGTGTTTTTGTTGCTGGGACGAAGGGTTTCGTGCACTGGCGGTTCAGCAGTTGGGAACGCTCAACGTTAGAAGGCGGCTACGAAGGCGGTCCGCTCAATTATGGAGAACAGGATGTCGTTGCACAAGGTAACTTCACCGAAGCAATTTTTGATTGGTTAGACGATGAAAAAAATGAGCATCCAACGCATCTCAAGCAGTCCCTCGCTGAGAATAACCTCATCTTAGGGATATACTATAGCGGGATCACTAACGAAATTATTGATCTCCCGTTTGAACCGCCCGATGGACTCATGGACATGCTCAGAGAGAAGTTATGATTTGAAATGAATCTGCGTTGTGGGGTGAGATTCTTGTACTTTCGTCCCGCCCTACGTTCTGGTACGCTGTTGGCGTGCTATCGTTAATATTAGAGGAGACAGTTTCATGTATAAAACTGCGTTCTTAGGGTGTGGGGGTCGCGCCCGTGCACACGCGAATGCGTACCGCTTCGTCAAACGCGGCAAAATCGCTGCGATTTGCGATATGAACGAAGAACTACTCAACAGTTTTGGAGACGACTTCGGTATCTCTTCACGATATACTGACTTGGATGAGATGCTTGAAAAAGAGAAACCCGATGTCCTCCATATCGTCACGGCACCTGTGCTGCGCGGCACGAATCAACGGATCCGATATTCACTGATGAAACAAGCCTCGGATGCTGGGGTGCCAGCGGCAATTGTCGAAAAACCGATTGCCGTTGAAAGCGAGGACTGGAAACAGATCGCAGGTTTGGCGGAAGAGACGAAAACCAAGTTCATCGTCAACACACAACTCAACTTCCATCCACAAAACCTTGAGCTAAAAGCGGATGTCGCGGCAGGCCGCATTGGTGAGATTAAGTTTATTGATGCCAGCGCACGTAGTACACCCGTTGACCAAGCACCACACGTGCTACAATTGGTATCATCCTACATTGATAATTCCCGTCCTGTGCGGGTACTCGGACAGATTGCCGGAAAAGAACAGTTGGATTCCGCACAACCCTCTCCGATGCATGCCGCTGGGCATGTCATGTATGAAAATGATCTGCACGTCTCCGTTGCATTCGGCACGGGTATGGGCACGTTGGCATCAGACAGTGAAAGTACTGTTGCGCATAAACGCGTCTTTGTCGTGGGAACAAAGGGTTTCGTGCATTGGCGGTTCAGTAGTTGGGAACGCGCCACACCGGAAGGTGGTTATGAAGGCGGTCCGCTCAACTATGGGGAACAGGACACCGTCGCGCAAGGCAACCTCACCGAAGCCGTTTTTGACTGGCTTGATGATGAAAAAAATGAGCATCCAACGCATCTCAAGCAGTCCCTCGCTGAATTCAATCTGCTGCTTGGCATTTACTACAGCGGGATCACCAACGAAATTATTGATCTACCTTTTGAACCCCCTGACGGATTAATGGACACACTCAGGGAAAAACTATAAACCCACTCCAAATTCACACGGAACCTTTAGAGGAGAATTTTTCCATGTATAAAACAGCGATGTTAGGATGCGGCGGACGTGCCCGCGCGCATGCCGATGCTTATCGCTTCGTGAAAGGCGGGAAACTCGCCGCGATTTGTGATATGAACGAAGAGCTTCTCACCAGTTTCGGTGAGGATTTCGGCGTATCTTCCCGTTACACCGACCTCGACGAGATGCTTGAAAAAGAGAAACCCGATGTGCTCCACATCGTTACAGCACCCGTGTTGCGCGGTACGAATCAACGAATCCGATATTCACTGATGAAACAAGCCTCGGATGCCGGAGTACCAGCCGCTATCGTCGAAAAACCGATTGCCGTTGAAAGTGAGGACTGGAAACAACTTGCAGGGTTAGCAGAAGAGACACAAACGAAGTTTATCGTCAACACACAACTCAACTTCCACCCGAAAAACTTGGAATTGAAAAAGGATGTCGCAGAAGGGCGTATCGGTGACATCAAGTTCATTGATGCCAGCGCACGCAGCACACCTGTCGACCAAGCACCCCATGTGTTGCAGCTCGTCTCTTCCTACATCGACAACTCGCGTCCTGTGCGGGTGCTCGGACAGGTTTCTGGTGCTCAGGATTTGGACTCCACCCAGCCCTCCCCTATGCATGCCGCCGCGCAGGCACTCTATGCAAACGGACTTCACGTCTCTCTCGCATTCGGGACAGGTGTCGGACAGCGAGTGCCTAAAGAGCCAGATGCGGGGAATCACACCCACAAACGCGTCTTCGTTGTCGGCACGAAAGGGTTCGTGCATTGGCGGTTCAGCAGTTGGGAACGCGCAACACCAGAGGGTGGCTACGAGAGCGGTCCCCTCGACTACGGCGAGCAGGATGTCGTCGCACAGGGTAACCTCACAAATGCCGTTTTCGACTGGCTTGACGATGAAAATAACGTACATCCGACGCATCTCAAACAATCTCTTGCGGAGTTCAATCTCCTTCTCGGGATTTATTACAGCGGGGTAACGAACCAGATTATCGACCTCCCGTTTGAACCGCCCGATGGGTTGATCGACATCCTCCGAGAGAAATTATAATCACGTTGAACGAAAATGGCAACTGAGCCATGTCTCAGTTCTTCGCGAATTGCCTTGTATTTTGGACTATTAACTTTTATTCTTTTAATTTAACCAAGAATAGCAGAGGAGATTTTTATGTATAAAACAGCGATGTTAGGGTGCGGGGGGCGCGCCCGGGCGCACGCAGATGCCTATCGCTTCGTTAAAAACGGGAAACTCGCCGCAATCTGTGATATGAACACAGAGTTACTCAACAGTTTTGGAGACGACTTCGGTATCTCTTCACGATACACTGACCTGGACGAGATGCTTGAAAAAGAGAAACCCGATGTCCTCCACATCGTCACAGCACCCGTGCTACGGGGTAGCAACGAGCGGATCCGCTATTCGTTGATGAAACAAGCCTCGGATGCCGGGGTGCCAGCGGCGATTGTCGAAAAACCGATCGCCGTTGAAAGTGAGGATTGGAAGCAAATTTCGGGACTTTCCAAGGAAACGAAAACGAAGTTTGTTGTCAATACACAACTCAACTTCCATCCACAGAATTTGGAACTGAAGCGTGATGTCGCAGAAGGTCGGATCGGCGAGATTAAGTTTATCGATGCCAGCGCACGCAGCACGCCCGTCGATCAGGGGCCGCACGTCCTACAGTTGGTGTCTTCCTATATTGACAACTCGCGTCCTGTGCGGGTACTCGGACAAATCTCTGGTGCCGAACACCTGGACTCCGCACAACCCTCTCCGCAATACGCGAGTGCACGCGTTCAGTACGAGAACGGACTTCATGTCTCTGTTGCGTTCGGGACAGCCATCGCACCGACGGCATCCGATGATCCTGTCGTCTTTTTCCACAAACGCGTTTTTGTCATCGGCATGAAGGGTTTCGTGCATTGGCGGTTCAGCAGTTGGGAACGTTCAACCCCGGAAAACGGCTATGAGGGCGGACCCCTTAGCTACGGAGAACAGGATGTCGCCGCACAGGGCAACCTCACCGAGGCTGTCTTTGATTGGCTGGACGATGAGAGTAAAGTACATCCGACCCATCTTGAACAGTCGCTCGCAGAGTTCAATCTGCTTTTGGGCATTTATTATAGCGGGATAACAAACGAAGTGATTGAACTCCCCTTTGACCCACCGGATGGACTCATGGATAAACTGAGAGCCAAACTGTAGGGTACGTTGTTCTTCTTGGGATCCTATTCTCCTTTACACCCTAAGGCGAGGTCTTCGCACCTCGCCATACATTCGCTTAAACGGAGGCATAACCGTGTCCCTTCCAAAAATTGTGTGTCTCGCCTCTCTCCTGTTTAGCATCGTCCACCTTACAGCGAATGCCGAATTGGTAGCCTACTGGTCATTTGACAAGGCAGATGGTGTGGATGACTTAACCGGAAACGGTCATGACGGCAACATCCACGGGAATCCAAAGGCAGTCGCAGGAAAGTTCGGTGAAGCGTTAGAGTTCAACGGTAGTACTGACTACGTCGAGATCCCCGACGCGCCAGCAATCTCTGAACTCGAAGCGTTGTCTATGTCCGCATGGATTAATCCAACAAAACTCGGTGCATGGGTCGCTGTTGCCGAAAAGGGTATCCATCTCAATTGGAGCTACGGTTTTTTCATCGAACCTGATGGGACACTCTCTTTTGAAGTTTCCACCGGTCCCGGCAACAATCTCGTCTGTTGTGTCGGCAACGTTAAAATGGAAATTGGGAAATGGTACCACATCTTCGGTTCATACGACGGCAAGTCCGTGAAGGCTTACGTTGACGGAGAATTAGAAGGCGAAATGCCCGGTGCTGATGCCGTTCATATCACCGAAGGACTGCCTTTCACTATCGGCAGTCGTAACGGTCAGAACCATTTTGGAGGTGCCGTTGACGAAGTGGCATTTTGGGACGAAGCCATCTCCGTTGAGGATTCTTTGGACCCACTTCCTGTGAAACCCGGACGAAAACTCACAACAACTTGGGGAGCGATAAAGATACACCACTAAAACGATGGAAACGAATCCTGAAAAATTTGCGAAACAAGGTTATCTGGTTGTCCAATCAGCACTGTCTGAATCAGATCTTGCCCCACTCATCGCTGTTGTCTCCGCAGTCGTTGATACACGTGCCACCGAACTCTATCAAGAAGGTGTCATCTCCGATACCTATGAAGGGATGTCTTTTGAACGCCGCTGGCATGCCGTTCTAAAGGCGTGCGGTAGAGAAAATGAGGTCTTTGGCTGGCATACGCTTGTCTTCAGCGAGGCACTCTTTCATCTCATAACCCATCCGAAAGTGTTAGACATCTTGGAATCCCTGATCGGCAATGATATTCAATTCAACGGCGATTTTTGGGTGCGTCCGAAACTCCCGAAAGAAAAACTCACGACGCTCCCTTGGCATCAAGACAGCGCGTATATGCCGGAGACTGAAAAGGATACCCATCTGACCGTTTGGCTCCCACTCGTCGATGTCAAATTGGAGAATGGTCCCCTACAATTCCTACCGGGAAGCCACACGTCAGGCTTACAAACGTATCACCGCGTGCCCAGTGAGGCGTTTGCCGTCCCGGTTCTCTCCCCCACCTCATCTGATACCGACATCGATACCTTAGAGATGAAAAAAGGCGACTTACTCGTCTTTAACAATCTGGTTTTCCATCGATCATTAGTCAATCACAGCGACAGCATCCGCTGGTCGACAGATTTTCGGTTCAGCCGCACTGGTACCTCGCTAAACGGACTCTGGCATGAAGCGATTGCCTGCCCAGCCCGCGAGCGCGGAAGCAGACAGTGCCCCACGTCTTGGCAGCTGTGGCGTGCCCAATGGGAAGCCAGTCCGCACAAAGATAGATTCCTTTAATCCTCCCGCCAAGATTTAGAGTCTTAAAAAGAGGTGGTATCTCCACATTTTTTATGCTATAATTGGAATAGACACAGAGTAAAAAATGCCTCAGAAGAATCGGGGAATTTCCAAGGTTTACCGGCTCTTCTATCAACTCATAGGAGGATATTTTGTTAAATCCAAGAATTATCACAGTTACCCTCAGTGTGCTGCTCATATTGGGTAGCAGTATGCTCAGCTCCGCAGAAATCACTGAAGATATGATTGCGGCAGCATGGCTTTTTGAGGGCGATGCCGAAGATGTGTCCGGAAACGGATTTGATGGTGAGGTTAAAGGTGGAAAATTTGTCGGCGGGAAATTCGGTGACGCGATTGAACTCGACGGCGCAGGCGATTGGGTCGAAATCCCGAAACGGATCGGCGAATTTGAAGAAATTACCTTCGCACATTGGGTCAAATCTACTGGACGTGAGGGAGCATGGCGTGTTTTCTTCAACGTCAACGGCTGGAAAGCCGGGGACATCCATTACCAGATGCACCCGAACAATAAAGTCGAGTTCTCGATTCACAGTAACCCAGGTGGTAACGATACTTTTGCGAACTACATGTTAGCAGGCGATGAGATGGATAAATGGGTCCACATCGCAACGGCTTACAGTGCCAAGGAAAAGAAAATCCGCTTTTTCGTCAACGGTGAACTCGATATCGAAAACGATTGGGGTGGAAACCCGGGTGTGCTCGATCCAGCCCGAATTGGTGACTGGAACCAATCCCGACAATGGGAAGGGCTGTTAGATGAATTCATCATCTTCAGTGCTTTTCTCGATGAGGATGACGTACAAGCGGTTATGGAGGACGGTTTCGAGACGACGCTCGCTGTAGACGCGAAAGAGAAGTTGGCTGTCACATGGGGCAGTCTGAAAAAATAAGGGAAAAGCGATCACCGAATCGCGTTCTCAAAAAGGAAATAAATATGTTTTTGGCAAAACGGTATTTGAACTATACGTTCACTGCAATTGTTGTTATTGCTCTAAGCTTGGCGGTAATGATTACAAGCCACGCGGCGTTTGATGAAGGTGACATTGCGGGGATGTGGACCTTTGAAGAAGGTAAAGGTAAAGAGGTAAAAGATCTTTCTGGTAACGACACCCACGGTGAATTTGTCGGCGACCTGAAATGGGCAAAAGGCAAATTCGGCGGTGGGTTAGAATTTAACGGTGCAGACACTTGGGTCAAACTCGGCACTAAAGGTGAAGATAAAACTTTAGCCGCCTTGGATTTCAAGGATTCTAAAGGGTTCTCAATCCATTCTTGGGTCTACGCCGCAGAGGATCCGACCGGTAAATGCGTGATATGGAAAGGGCTTGGATGTTCAACTTGGTCTCAGTTCTTACTTGGAACCGGGGCACATGAAAACGGACAAAATAGCACGCAGGCAGCCTTCCATATTCGTGTTGCCAACGGCGGTGCAAAGCTTGAAGTCCTCGGTGATGAACTCTCTTCCAAAGAATGGATACACCTCGTCGGCACATGGGATGGATCCCAACTCCATGTCTACGTCAACGGGAAACTACAGAACTCCGAAGACGCAAAAGGACCGCCGTGGGCATCTCCCGAAGAGGTCTATATCGGTGCTGATCCGGGTTGTGGCAAACGCTGTCAGTGGAACGGTATCATCGACGAAGTTGTTATCTTCGACACGGTGCTCTCTAATGACGATGTCGTAAAACTCGGTGAGGGTATCGAAGGCGCGTTAGCCGTTGAAGCCGCTGGAAAAATAGCGACGACCTGGGGTTCACTCAAGTCCTCCCAATAGATATGTATCGAAATGAGATGCCCACTAAATCAAGGTGGGCATCTCCGTATGAGTTATAATATCCCGAAGGAGAATCTCAAAATGAGAGTCCGAAAACTATGTATGGTTAGTTTTTGGGTCATTCTGCTGCTGTTTGAAAACGCAATGGCGGAAACACTGTTTTTTGATGATTTCGAGGGAAACGCTGAGATCAAATGGCCCGATGTGCCAGCGATAAAAATTGAAAAAGATCCGGGTAATCCGAACAACACCGTCCTCATTTTTGACACAAGGAACGATCAAACCCACGCTGATGTCCTTTTCCTTGAAGGGTTTGAAGATCTGACAGACTACACACTGCGAGCAAAATTCAATATCGTTGGTGAAACAGCAGAATTTGCTGCAATCGGTTTGATTGTGCGGGCGCAGTTGGCAAACGAATATATGCTCGTCGAACCGGCAAGAAAACGGTTGTGTTGTGGAGATCCGCGAGAAAATATCCTCAATGTCTTTGAACGAGGTAACGGTTGGCCCATCGTCGCCAAGGCAGACATTAATATTGAACTCGACGAATGGCATGAACTGTCGGTCACTGTAGTGGACAAAAAACTAACAGTCTCACTCGATGGTAAACAGATCGCTGAATACGGTAAAGTCCCGTATCCAAAAGGCGGATTCGGCATCCGTGAGTGGAAATCCGAAACCCTCATCGATGATGTAGAGGTCTTTGACAAAGGCGGTTCAAGCCTCGCTGTCGAACCACACGACAAGCTCACCCTCACATGGGGCAGTTTGAAAGCAATCCAGTAGATTCCCGTAACCCTTTAAAAAAACCAGATACAGTGTAAAGGACACACGATACGTGAATTTAGGACTGAGCGGAAAACGCGCAATCGTTACCGGCGGTAGCCGAGGTATTGGTCGGCAGTGTGCACTTGCCCTCGCACGAGAAGGTGTTCACGTCTGTATTGCCGCCCGAACACAAGACGTTTTAAGCCAAGTGCTCACGGAACTTGAACAGACTGGACCCAAGGCACACACTGTTACAGCCGACCTAAATATACCAGCGAATTGTGAGAAGGTGGTGCAGGAGACAGTGGATCGTTTCGGTGGTGTTGACATTCTCGTCAACAATGTCGGTGCCGCTCGGAATGCCGATATTTTGGAACTGTCGCCAAACTTAATCGATGAAGCACTTTCATTGAAAACCTATAGTTACCTTCGGATGTCTCAATTGGTTATCCCCTACATGCGGGAAAACCGGTGGGGACGAATTATTAATGTTGCAGGTTCAGCGGGTACAAGCCCGACTCGTAGCAACATACCGACAGGGGCTGCCAACATCACGATTCTTAACATTACGCGTGCGCTCTCCGATGCTGTTGCAGGTGAGGGGATTCTGGTCAATACCGTTTGTCCGGGATTGACGAATACCGGTCGAGCACGCACACAGCAAGGTGCGAGAGCCGAGCGTGAGGGACGCGATGTCGAAGCGTTGTTGGAGGAACTCGGACAAGAACTTCCAGCAGGACGGATTGCGGAACCCGAAGAGGTCGCCACTGTCGTAACGTTCTTAGCGTCTGAAGCCTGCTCCTACATGTTTGGCAGTGCGCTTTATATGGATGGTGGCAAAAGACGCTCAACCCCATAAATAAGAACTGTTGTGTCAGAACACGCAGATCACCAGAATTAGAGAAAATTCTTTGTATTTGCAATCGAAAACGGCGTATGTCTGTCTAAAATTTTGTAGTAGAAACTTGAGTTAGGTTAAATCAACAAAGAATTGATTTGAAGGAGGTTGTTCCAATGAATACTGTTAAGAGTCTATCAGTTTCCCACAAATTTCTCCTCTCCATACTGGTGTGCACGGCTATTTTCGCATGGGCTTCCACCAGCGTCAGCGAGGTATTGTACCTCGACGATTTTGAAGATGGAAAAATTGATGGAGATTATGAATTTAAGAACCATGAGGGCGATTGGGTAGAAAAGGGTGGCGTTATCAGTCAAACCCATGAAGCCCCCGGCGATCACACCTACTTGGTCTTAGACGGTGGTTTTCCAGAACCCCATACTGGCTTAGTGATGATTCGCGTCGATGATTGGGGAGATCACGACCTTGCCCGGTGTGGACTTGGATTTCGTCTTGATCCGGGAGATGCCTCCGGTTATGCCTTCCTGATCCACCATTTTCTCAACAACATGGAGTTTCTCAATGACCATCGCGCTTGGAAAGGGAACGATACCGAACCCCCTTTCGGAGAGGTAAAAATCGGCACATGGTACTGGATGAAAGCCGAAATATCTGACAAGAACTTCACTGGTAAAATCTGGGAAGATGGAAAAGATGAACCCAAAGACTGGCTTCTTGAAAGTAAACTCGACTTTGGGGGTCCCAGACCTGAGAGCGGACAAGTCGGCCTCAACGGAGGTTCAAGCAGAGGTGCACCCGCGCTGACTATCGTCTCATTCGACAATTGGGCTATTTGCGAGACGGCTGACGAGTGTACACCCGATGAGATCCTCGCTGTTCAGGCGACTGGCAAACTTCCAGCTGTTTGGGGCGATCTGAAAGCAAGCTACTAACATAGTTATCAGTTCGCCTGCTTCGCAGGCTTTCAGTTTTCAGTTATCGGTAACAAGAGGGCTCTGTTCAACGAAAACTCTCTTTAACTGATAACCGAAAACCATTAACACTGACAACTACTCACAACGTGGATCAATATCCACATTCACATTAACGTATGGGAACACTTTTACTTGTCATATTCGGGATCGTCGTTTTTGTTGCGTGTATCCTGATTCTCTTCCAAATTTTGCAAGCAATCTTCGCCTTCCTATTTTCCGTCGCCTTGTTCATCATCGTCGTTGGCGGCGCGTTTCTGATTCTTAGGAAAATTTTTAGAGGATAGAAGATATCCACAGGCAAGGTGTCGCTTGCACGTTTCCCGTACATAAACGAATTAAAGGAGATTCACTTATGCTGCAAAAGGTCAATTTTTTGCTACTAATTCTCGCGATTAGTTTAATCGCAACCAACCTCTCTGCTCAAATCGTCGAAGATGGGCTGGTCAGCTATTGGAGTTTCGATGCAAACAACCTTGACGGAAAGACCATTAAGGATGGAACCGGCAATTACAATGGAACGATCAAGGGAAATCTGAAAAAAGTCGGCGGTAAAATCGGCGACGCATTGGAGTTCGACGAAGACGATACGAATTTTATCGAAATCGACAGTCCTGAAGCGTTTGATTTCAACGTCGATTTCACTTGGTCGGCATGGATAAAGACCGATAATTCTGGTCCCGGCGTAATTTTCGCCAAAACAGGCGGTCCCGGTACCGATGACAAGGGTCCCAAGACTTTGTGGGTTCGCAATAGTGTTCTTAATCTTGACACTGGTTGGGTAGGCAATGTCGAAGATGTAGGCAACACCATTGACGATAACAAGTGGCATCATATCGCTGTCGCAGGTACACCGGAGGACAGTAAGGTCCAATTCTTCGTTGATGGTGAAGCGACGGCTGAGGGAGTGCTTAACCTCGCCCAGTTCCCTGAGGACGAATGGGCAAGTATCCACATGTTTATCGGTTTAGATGGTAGAGCCGACGGTGAATTCGGTGTTTTTACCGGTATCATAGACGAATTCAGCGTCTACGATCGAGTTCTTGACGAAGCCGAAGTCAATCAGAACTTCAAATCTGACACAGGACTCGCTGTTGAACCCAACGGCAAACTCGCCGTGACGTGGGGTACTCTCAAAGCACGCCGATAAACGTTATCCCTTCCAGAGGCGCGCTCTGCAGGCGCGCCTCTAAATATACTTGCACAACATCGTAGGTGATCGTTAAGGAAGTCGTGACCGGAGCCTGCAACAATACGCAGAAATACCCAAGTAAAAACACGCAGGCGGATATACACAAAGGCACGCGAATGCACAAATCTACTTTACCCAACCGCAAGGTAAAATTAAAAAACCGAACCATCTTTGAAGGTGACAATCTCTATGTGCTTCGTGGTCTTGACGCTGATGCCATTGATCTGATCTATCTGGACCCACCTTTCAATTCCAACCGAACCTTTGCAGCATCGACAGGGAGCGAAGCAGCAGGTGCAGCATTCAAAGATTCCTGGTCGCCCAATGATTTAGAGTGCGCGTGGCATGGTGAACTGGCAGAGAAAGCACCTGATCTTTATCACGCCATCAGCACCACTGAATTTACGCATGGAAAGTCCATGAAAGCCTATCTGATTATGATGGGTATCAGGATGCTGGAGATGTATCGAATCCTGAAACCGACAGGAACCATCTATCTCCACTGCGATGACAACGCGAGTCACTATCTCAAAATGATGATGGACGGCATTTTCGGGAGAGACAGCTTTAGGAACGAGATCGTTTGGCAAAGAGCCGTCACCAGCAAAGGGAATCTCAAAAAGGGACTGGCGCGAGATTCCGATCTCATCCTTCGGTATTCAAAAAGCAACGATTTCGTATGGAATCCTGATGCTGTCACGATTCCCTACGATATGGAGGATCTCGACGAAAAAACCAAACGTCAATACTATTACGTTGAACCCGGCACTGGACGCCTCATTTCGCATACCTCTATAACTGCTCAGATCCAAGACCCAGATTCTCATCTCACCTATGAGGTGATGGGTGTTACGAGAACATGGCGATGGGCGGAATCTCGGATGCTGAAGGAAATCAAAGCCGGACACGTTGTACAAACGCGACCCGGAAACGTCCCGCGATACAAACGGTATCTCGATGAACAGAAAGGCAAAACGCTAAACAATATCTGGGTGGATATTCCCAATTTAACGGCACGAAATAAAGAGCGTATTGGGTATCCTACACAGAAACCGATCGCTTTGTTAGAGCGAATTATTCGCGCGAGTAGCAATCCGGGGGACATGGTGCTCGATCCTTTCTGCGGGTGTGCTACCACATGTATTGCCGCGGAACGTCTACAACGGCACTGGATCGGTATTGATTTAAGTCCTGAATCTTTCAAACTGGCAAAACTACGTCTTGAACAACACGATATTATCAAGAAGGTTATTCACCGAAAGCGTAATCCTGAATTTTACCAACAGGGTCGAACCTGTAAGCATACGCTATTTGGACTTCAGGAAGGTAGATGTAATGGCTGTCAAACGGTATCCCCCTTTCGTAATATGAAAGTTGATCATGTTGTCGCGCAATCCAACGGAAGTGTTGATACTCCTGATAACCTTCAGTTGTTATGTGGCGCGTGTAAATTAATGAAGGGAAATGGCACACAAGCTCAACTGCTTCAGACGTTGAAAAACGAAGGGATTCTCCTATGAAAAAATCTATGAAGTTTACCAAGGTCGCGGGCAAACTGATAACAGCCGTCGCGCTGATATTCCTCGCGACACACTTTACAGCGGTTGCGAAACGTGACAAACAGTACGTCGCTAAACAAATCAGGAACCTCAAAGTGGACGGTAATCTCGGTGAATGGGAACGCGCTGAAATCGTCGCTTTTGATGAACTGAAAGATGTCGGTGACGGTGCCCCTAAAGCCAGTGATTTCACGGGACAGGGCAGGGTTGCGTGGAGTGCCCAAGACCCGACCCGCATCTATTTCGCAGTTGAAATTACCGACGATAAACTCCAAGATATTCATCCACCTAATGCCAATTGGTGGAATGATGATAGCGTCGAATTCATGTTTGATTTTGACAATGGAATGGTCAGAGAAAGCCTCGTCCAGTGGACCCTCGGTGCGAATGGCAAGGATTTATCCGCTGCTGCCTCTAAAGACAACACTGAATGGGTGCTGGTCAAGAACGGAAATGATTACATTTATGAAGTCGCCATCGACCCAACAAAGCCGCGTGGTAATCCCCAGTTTGCTAATCCTGCGAAAGGGAAAAACTTCAAAGCAAAAGATGGCTTACTTATCGGGCTCAGCTTCCACGCGAACGATTGTGAGGGTGGTGGACGCGAACATCAGATTGGATGGATACCGGGCGGTGCATGGGATGGCCTCGCCTACGGCGATCTTATTTTTGATGACGAAGTATTAGCCGTTGAGCCTTTAGGTAAACTCACTTTAACGTGGGGTGCTTTGAAACAGTAAGATCACGAGCGGATCAGATGTAACCACAAAACTTCTGTATCAACACTACAACCAATACATCGAGTTTGCCAAACTGACAAACGGTTCCCAATCAGAAACCGTAATTTGTTCTAATTGCTTGGATAGCACTTGGCGATATATCAAAAATGCCAAAACCTCACGCCTCTTTTACATCTGGAATTACGCTCCGGGCACTCCTGATTGGTACACTGCTCGTTATCGGGAACGCCTATTGGCTCGCCTATGCGGCGGAGATGATTCAGCCGCAGTTCCTTCTCAACTTCGTTTCACTCTTCTTCAACGCAGTTTTCACACTTTTCGCTGTCATCGGCTTCAACCTCGCTTGGAAAAAACTCTCACCCCGTACCGCCCTAACCCCACAGGAACTCCTTGTTATCTATATCATGGTCGTCATGGTATCCACCATCGGCGGACATTCAATGATGACCTTTTTGATTGGAACCCTCGCCCATCCATTTCGGTTCGCCACTATCGAAAACGAATGGTCATCTCTCTTTTGGCGTTACATCCCGACATGGTTTGTCCCTGAGGACTATGCACTGGACGCCTACTTCAAGGGTGGCTTGAGCTTCTATCTCCCAAAGCATCTACGCGGCTGGATGGTGCCTATCCTCGTCTGGACAGGGTTCGTCGCCCTGCTCTGGTTCACACTGATATGTCTCAATAGCATCATCCGCGTTCAGTGGACGGAGCGTGAAAAGTTGGCATACCCGATCATCCAATTACCGCTCCAGATGGCGCAAGGGCGGAAAAGTTTTTACAGAAACACCACGATGTGGGTAGGCTTTTCGGTCGCCGCCTTCATTGAACTCCTCGCAGGATTAAGCCATCTCTTCCCCCAAGTCCCCGCTATTCAGCTGAGTTCTATTTCGATTACACATCTGTTCACGGATAAGCCGTGGAACGCTGTCGGGTGGGTACCTTTATCTATCTACCCGTTTATTATAGGACTCACATTTTTTGTCCCGTTGGACATCTCCATGTCTGCGTGGTTCTTCTATATCTTCGGTAAAGCGGAACGGGTGGTTCGGACAGGGATGTTAGGTGAAGGTGAACTCTATTTTGCAGAACGAGCGGGGGGTGCATGGCTCGCCGTCGGTATCTTGGCATTGTGGGGAACCCGGAAACATCTCCGCGATGTGATCCTGAATTGCTTGATGACCAAAAAAGCGTATGACGATTCAAACGAGCCGATGCCTTACCGTGTTGCTGTCGCTGGATTAATCCTTGGGAGTATCGGACTCACGTTATTTTCGGTAAAAGCGGGTATGTCCTTGGGCGGTGTCCTCGGCTTTATTGTCATTTTCACCTTAATGGCACTCGGCGTTACACGCGTGCGTGCCGAATTTGGCCCCCCCTCCCATGAGATCCTTGCTCTCGATCCAGCACGGCTGATGGTCGTCACCTTCGGCGCGCGATTCGTCGGGACGGGTAATCTCACAATCATATCCTTCTACTACTGGCTCAACCGCCTCAATGTTTCACACCCTATGCCAAACCAATTAGAAGGATTCAAACTCGCAGAACGTGCAGGCATCAATAGCCGAAGACTTGTCTGGGTGATGATGTTTGCAATTGTCATCGGTACACTGGCATCATTTTGGGCGTTCCTCTACCTCCTTTACGAGACAGGTGCATTCGCCGTACACGGTTACATCCTCGGTATCGGTGAGGAGGTTTTCGGTAGACGCTTAGAACGGTGGCTTAACAATCCCACCGGTCCGAATTGGGATGGCACACAATCCATGGGGATCGGGGCAGGGATGACGTGGATCCTCTATTTCCTGCGCCATAAATTTATCTGGTGGCCCTTCCATCCGATTGGATACGTGATGACTGCGGCAACGTGGGGTGGTCTCGCTGATTTCTGGTTCTCCGTGTATATCGGCTGGATGATAAAGGTCATTATTGTCTCAATTTTCGGTTTACGCGCACATCAACGCGCAATCCCATTCTTCTTAGGACTCGTGATGGGTGACTATGTGTTCGTAGGTGGTTGGGCACTTATCGGCACACTGTTCGATATGCCAACTTATGTGCTCTGGTCGCCTTAGCAGCGCGAAAAAGTATATCATAGATCCAGCGAAAACCTAAAGGTTTCTGACTCACCAATTTGACATCTGATCGAGAATCTGCTACACTCTGCATCATTCAATTCACAGGAGTTATATTTGAATGTACAACTTAAATGGAAAAGTTGCCTTAGTGACGGGTGCAGGCGGCAAAAACGGCATCGGTCGCGCGATTGCAACCCGATTGGCAAAAGAGGGTGCGGATGTCGCTGTCAACGATATTACCGAACATCCCTACGCCACGGATCAATCGGATTGGCAAGGCTTACCCGATGTTGTCCGTGAAATTGAGGCGATGGGACAACGTGCCATCAGCATCGTCGCGGACGTTGCCGACGCCGAACAGGTGAAAGAGATGGTGGAGCAGACCGTCGCACACTTCGGCAAAATCGACATCCTCATCAACAATGCCGGGACGATAGCAGGTAAGGACCGCGTGCCGGTTGTCGATCTGGCTGAAGAGGATTGGGACAGGGTGCAACGGGTCAATGTGAAAGGCGTGTTCCTCTGTTCACAAGCGGTGGCACGTCATCTTATCGCACAGGGAACCGGAGGCAAAATTATCAATATGTCCTCTGTTACTGGGAAACGGGGATCGGCGCGCTTTGCAGCATACAGTGCCTCAAAATTTGCTGTGATCGGCTTCACACAATCGCTGGCGTGTGAACTGGCACCCTATCAGGTCAATGTAAATGCTATTTGCCCTGGGCTTGTGGACACAGAGCGATTTGGACATCTCGCATCCGTACTAATGCCCGAAAATCTTTCTCCCGATGAACAACTCACGGAATACGCACGTCGCTCCGAGGCAGCCGTACCCATTGGACGACTCGCCGAGGGAGCAGATGTCGCCAAGATGGCTGCTTTCCTCGCCTCAGACGAAGCCGCCTACCTGTCTGGGGTTTCCATCACCGTCTCAGGCGGTACGGTGATGGACTAATTTTTAATTATCCCTTGCGGAGAAACGACGCAGGTTAGAACTTTGCCGCGCTTTTCTTTCGAGTCGCCTGCGCCGTTGTTGCAGGCTGCTGATTGCTAATTAACGCAAGATGCGTTGATCGCTGAGGTCTTTCCCACCGACGGTTTTAACGATAGATGCCCCACGCCATTCCTTGACTTCTAATTCGTGGAAGGCGTTGACAATGTTGTATTGTGTCGGTAGGTCTTCCCAGCGCGCTTTGTGGAACTCGACGGTTCCCTCGCCGCGCCACTGCTCCTTTACAACCCGATTCGGTGTATGCGATGGTGTTAGCACGGCGTAGGCGATATCCTCGGTGCCCCATACCCCCGTTCTCGGCATGTATTTATAATGTAAGGTCCCCGTAAGTGGTTGTTCGTCACTCGCCGGTGGCGGAGGAGGAGACGCGGGGGGTATTGGGACCTGTTCTGTCGCTTGCACGCGCATGTCCATGAACTTAAAACCGAGCCAACTGGCGGTGCAGTGTGTTTCGCCGTTAAAAGTTATCGGATCTGGAAGTGCGCAATAGATTTTGGAGAAGCCTAATTCCTCACGTCCTGTCAAAATCGGATCTGTCAGATTTTCCCATAGCACCGTCAACAGAGAACCTGTCGCCCTGTCTACTTCACCTTCGTAAACCACTGGGAAACTAACGCCGAGGGTATTGTAGCCGCGTCCCGCGAGCCACTCAATCTCCTTCATGTAGCCCCCGGAGACAGACACAACTGGCTCGCCATTGAGCGAGAAACCTGGCGGTAGAAAAGCCTCAAGCTGCTCGCTGTTTGTCAGGAAACTCACTGAAACTGACGTTGATTTTGGGTTATCTATACACTCGAATTTTCTGCCATCGGGTCCGTATCTCGGTCCCGTCCTCGGTCCAAAATGTGTCGGCATCCGATACATTGCGTTCGGATCTAATTTATATCCCATCTCATTCCCTCCGTGTTCTGGGTAATATGCCTCTATTGTATCAATACGGGGCGGAATGTCAAGTGCTAAAATGTGTTTCAATTGCCCTTGACAGTAAGATGTGATATAGTATTTCTTATATCATACGCCTAATTAAACAGTTCTCAAAAAGGACATTCCATGAATACCAGATCCTACGTCTACACAGCGTTAATAATCCTTACTGCCGTAGCGTGTCTTGGAACCGGTTGCGAAAAGATTCCGACCCAGATAACCACAGTAGAACTTGTTGACAAAATCGCAGTTGCTACTCTCTATGAAGAAAATGGAAGTGGGCTGACCGGTACAGCGACCTTCACCGAAATGGACGGAATGGTTCACGTTTTCATCGAAATTCAGGGTGCTACTTCGGGCTTGCACGCCATTCACCTCCATACAGGTAGCAGCTGCGACGATATAGGACCACATTGGCATCCTATGGGGATTCCAGCAGGTACGCCGGGTATACCTGTCGTTCAAGCGACGCTCAATACATCCCCTATCGGCGTAGGTGAAGTCGGTAACATCTCAGTCGGTGAGGATGGTACTGGTACTCTGGAATTTCAGACACCGTTCTGGTCGCTCGGTGGAGATCCAAATACCGATATCCTCGGCAAACTGATTATGATTCACGAAACCGGAGACACCTTCCTCACCAATCCGCATGCCGCTCATCAGAACATGCAGATGGACATGAACATGGAGATAGAGATGACATCGCCACATTTCCATCCGCCGGGAACGCCAGCACACTCTCATCCGAATACACAGATGAATGTTCCAGCAATCCAACCCGGAGGCGGTGCGAGAATCGGGTGCGGCCTGATTGAACTGACGGAGTAAATCCACAGACGTGATGCTTCAATAGGTAGGTGTCAATTTAAGCGGAAAAGAGGCGTTAATGTTGAAGTATAAGTGTTCATTGTCTGAATCAGGATTTGCAGGATTCAATGAATTATGGTATCATGCCACAAACCTTGAACGGAGCGAGACGATGAAAATTAAAGACATACAAACAGTCCGAATCAATGTACCACAACGCGACATCAAACGCACGGAACCCCGCCGTGAATCGTGGAATGTCCACGCTGAAGTTGCGAATCCGATGTCGCGCTATCCGCAATATAAACGCCACCGTTCCAGCTGGATGCCGAAAACATGGGATCAGGTGTACGTCAAAGTCACCGCCGAAGACGGCACCTGGGGTATAGGAGAGACTTCCTTCGGCACACCGGTCGCCGCAATCATCGATGAACACTTCGCACCGATGCTGATCGGTGAAAACTGCTTCGCCGTTGAAAAGATTTGGGATATGATGTTCCGTATGTCCAAACCTTACGGTTCACAAGGCTTAACGAGTTGCGCGATGAGCGGTGTTGACATCGCCTTGTGGGATTTGAACGGAAAAATTAAGAACCAACCCGTCTATGAACTGCTCGGTGGACCGTTGCGTGAGAAGATGTTCGCTTACGCTACAGGCAACGATACCGATTGGCAGTTGGAACTCGGATTCAAGGCAGTGAAATTGGCGTGTCCGTATGGACCTGTGGACGGTGAATGGGGTTTGAAAGAGAACGAAAAACTGGTGGCGAAAACCAGAGAAACAGTCGGTGACGATGTCGAAATCATGCTCGACTGCTACATGGCTTTCGATGTCGATTACACCATCCGCTTGGCACACCGCCTCCGTCCGTATCGTCTCAAGTGGATCGAGGAGTTTCTTATTCCGGAAGACATTGACGGTTTAGTGAAAGTCAAAGAAGCGGTAGATTGGGTGAGTTTAGCAAGCGGCGAACACCACTACACCCGTTTCCCGTTTCAGCAGATTATCGAAAAACGGTGCTTGGATATTCTACAACCTGATACCTTCTGGGTAGGCGGGATAACCGAATGCGTCAAAATCTGTCATCTCGCAGATGCCGCTGGACTCACTGTAATTTTTCATGGTGGCGGTCTCCGACAATCCGGACTCCATCTTTCCGCTGCTATGCCGAACACACCTTGGGTAGAATACTACCTCGGCACGCCACCGGGTGTCCCGTTAGAGGAAATGAAACGATTTGAAGGTGAGTCTCTCCCAACGGATAGCTACATCTCTCCGAACGACGGTCCCGGACTCGGTTTGCACATTGAAGAGGCGTGGCTAACGCCGAGGAATCCGCGATAATATGATTCGCTACATCACCTTTCTGATCCTATTCTGTATCGGTGGTAACGCATACACGCAAACGCTCATTGATTCAATCATTGCGGTCGTCAACGAGGATGCTATCACACGCAGCGAACTCGAAGATGAATTTCGTATCGCCACAGTCTTTAGGATACGCACCGACACCCCACCGACCGCTGCTGAGAAACGTGCAGTACTCAATACGATTATCAATCGCAAATTCGTCATCCAAGAAGCTGAACGACTCGGCATCGTTGTAACCGAGCGTGATGCCCAGGTAGCCGCAAAGATAGCAGAAATTTCTGCCAAATATGCTTCGGATACAGCGTTTCAAAGCGTTTTGCAGCAGTCCCAATTGGAAAACGAGGCAATAGAAGCATGGATCTACGATCAGTTGATTTACGATGAATTCTTACGCCGTATATTTTTCAACGCCGTCAGCAGCGAAAAGGTCGCGAGGTTAGCCAAGTCATATTACGACACCAATAGTGTCGAGTTTATTGTGCCCCCGACAGTCACCTTCAAATCACTACTGATCATCATGCCGAAAGATGGATCTGAGAGAGAAAAACAGGTTGCCGAGGAACTGGTGCCAAAACTCAATGAACGTTTACAGCAGGGTGAAACATTTCAGGCTGTTTATGAGACTTATGAAACACAGTTGGAACTCCAGTTTGAGGTCCTAACGCTTGAAGTGGATACACCCTTGGGGGCGATTGTAGCCGAATTACACGTTTCTGAACCGAGCATGCCGCTTTCCGTTACGGAGGGATACCAGATCGTCGAACGTATCCGGAATAATTCAGCGTATCAAAAAACGTATGAAGAAGTCAGTGAGGAGATCACAGAGCGGATTCGACAGGAACTAGCAGACGAACAGTTTGAAGCATGGTTAACCAGACGGAAAGAAGAGGAAACTTGGCATATTTTCGAAGGTGAACTGACAAAAGAGAAGAGTGAGGCGAAGTAAACAGATGCGTTACAATCAACACCAAAGACGTGTTCAAGATAGGCCAATTACGGTGAGATGCAGGCATTTTGTCATCGTCACGCTTCTGTTTATACTCGGTGCGTCGGCATCTGGAAACGATATAGTGGACTACCCTAAAGCGTTCCAGAAGCAGTTGAAAGATGCACAGCATGCACTTCAAACAGAGGAGTGGCACGAGGCACGCCGTTTATATCAAGGACTCGCCAAACAGGCACCAGAATTCCCGATTGTTTATATCGGCGAGGGGGATGCTGCCGCAAAACTGAAGGACTATCCGACTGCTATTACTGCTTTCCAACGTGCTTTGCAACTCCTCTCGACACAACCCCAAGGTAATATTACAATATCTCGCTTACAACTTACGGTGCAAGCCAAACTCGCTGCTGCATATCACCGTAATAAACAACTTGATGAAGCTGATATGTGGTTTCAAAAAGCCGTTAAAGGTGCGGGTGAAGATGCTCCTGTGGCGTGGTATGTTGCTTTGGGACAGATTGAAACCGAACGAGGAAACTTAGAGCAAGCCCGCAGATACTATATCGTCGCCGTACAACTACATCCAGAGACGACCGCTGCCTACAATAATCTCGGGCACGTCCTCCTCAAACTCAACCGTCTCGACGAGGCCGATGCGGTATTCCGGGAGACACTCACCCAAGACAAGACACTTGCGAGTGCTGCTTTCGGGCGCGGTGAAGTTCGTACAAGGCGCGGACAATTCGACATCGCTCAACGCTTCTATGAACGTGCTGTCCGACATGCCCCAGACGAACCGGTCTTTCATAAATCACTCGCAGATGTCCTGCGTAATATAGGGAACAACGGAGAAGCGGAGGTTGCCGAAGCGCGTTATCGCCGAACACTGGCGGAACGTTACCGTCGTCAAGCACATTGGTTCATTGAGAAGAGACAACCGCAGCGCGCCTTAACACCGCTCCAAAAAGCCATCGAAGCGGATGAAACCTTTGTTCCTGCGTTGAAAGACCACGCCTACGTTCAGATGCAACTCGGCGAATTCGCAGAGGCAAAGCAATCGTATCAACGTGTACTCACGATAGAGCCTAATTCACGTCAGGCACTTCTGCATCTCGGTATGATAGAAACTAATCTCGGAAACCAAGCGACAGCGGTTTCATACTATCTCGCGCTTATCCAACACGAACCGAATTTTATGGACACTTACGTTCAACTCGCAAACTTGCATGAGAGCGTGGGAGACTTACAAGCCGCCGAACATGCCCTTACGATGGGGATACAACACGAACCGACATGGGCACCCGGATACTTGTGGCGTGGAAAAATTTATGAGAAACAGGAAAGGTTTGGTATGGCAGAAACCGATTTCCGTCGCGCCGTTCACCTCGCCCCAGATGTTCCGTTTCCGAAAGAGGCATTAGCATCACTACTCGCAACAGAAAACAAGGAACTCGCTGAGGCACTTACTTTGGCAGAGGTCGCTCTTAAAAACGACGATCAACCCACACACCGTGCCACACTTGCTTTCGTTTACTACCGTCTCAACCGTATTTCCGATGCGCGCCGTGAAATCGAAGTTGCTTTTGCGCAAGCTCCGAAACACCCCTACATTCTGAAAATTCGTTCAGAAATTCTGAAAACCGATCCGTAGCAGTAATCCCAAATAACAACTCTTCCGTTTTTTTGTTGAAAATTAAAGCGGAAAATAGTATAATTTATCACAATTGTATGGTACATGGATTTGGGAAGTCACATCTACCGTGAATAAACTTTTTTGTTTTGAAGGCACACTATGAGATTTGTGAATTTCCGTAACCATTTACCTTAGTCTATAGAATAAGGAAGTATCCAGTATAAGGAGCACTAACAATGTTAAAATTTCAGATTCTTTTAATTGCTGTCTTGATTGCTTGTTTTGCCTTTGTATCCTGTGAAAGAGCCCAGCAGATTATGACACCCGTTACGGATGACATGATGGACGACAGCGGTTCGGACATGATGGACGATGGCATGATGGACGACGGCATGATGGATGACGGCATGATGGATGACGGCATGATGGATGACGGCATGATGGACGACGGCATGATGGATGATACCATGATGGACGACGGCATGATGGAAGATGACATGATGGACGACGGCATGATGGAAGATGACATGATGGACGACGGCATGATGGAAGATGACATGGAAGATGAAGACATGGAAGATGAAGACATGGAAGATGATGCCTAATAGTTCCATCTCACAGCGTCTTTAAAAAAGGGACAGTAACCACATCTATGGTTGCTGTCCTTTTTTTGTCACTTAATGCTCCACGATCCCCCGACTGGTGAAATTTGGGTCTCATCTTATATTTCACCGGATAGTCTTTTGAAGCAGGACCAATGCTTTTGATATCAACAATACCTTGCTTTTCTCTGTTCAACCCAACATACGAGTCCCAAATTTTTATATAAAACTCACGTCCAATAGGGCAATTTCCTAATAGCACCTTTTATGCCATATTTCTCTTGAAAATTAGATCGAAACATTGTATCATTAAATAAAGTGAAGTTATGTAGCAGATGATCTCGAAGAGTACCACAATGAAATGGATGGGTTTTGTCGCTTAAAAGCCTTTAACTCTTCGTCGATCTTTAGTTTAACAGAATAAGGAGTTTTAATAATGTTAAAAGTTCAGGTAGCCTTAACTGCAATCTTAATCGTTTCTCTCGCCTTCGTATCCTGTGAAAGAACACAGGATATGTTGGCACCTGTTGCTGACGATATGATGGCTACTGATGATATGATGGCTGCCGACGATATGATGATGGATATGATGAAGATGATCGACCCGTCAGCGTACATGTCGTGGGCGCATGTCGCGCTTCCAGCACCCGCGCCCATGGCAGAAGCTACGAGCCCGATTGAGACTGGTGCGGCACACAATCCAGCGCACGTGCAAACTGGTGTTACAACCTCACGGACCTTCTATATCAACGATATCGGTGCCATGGCAAACACGGCAGGAACAATGTATCCCGCTGGGACCGTAATTGTCAAGGAAATTATGGATGATACTGAAACGTTTGTCGATAAAGTCGCCGTGATGATGAAAAGTGACGACCCGATGTATGCCGGCCACAACGGATGGGTGTATGCCAAATATGCCCGCTCCAGCGCGGATGGCGAGTATATGCAGGTCAGGGGCTCCAATCTCGAAGATGCAGGCAACGGTTGCCACGGTTGCCACGCCAAAGCCGATAATGACAGTGTTTTCGTCTCACTCTCCATGGATGACGACATGATGGACGACACCACAATGGATGACGACATGATGGACGACACCATGATGGATGATAACACGGATGATATGGGCGATGGAAATGGTGCCGGTGATGCTGATGCTGGTAACGGTACCGATGATGCTAACACAGATGCTGGTAATGGAGATGGTGCCGGGGACACCCAATAGTCACATCTCATAACGCCTATAAGTAAGGGGACTGAGAACAACATTCTGTCGTTGTCGGTCCCCTTTCTCTTTTCCATCACATAACTTAGGCAATAAATGCACCACTTTGCGCTGGAAGTGAAACCCGTACTGAATTCTCCGACACTTTCACCGAATTGCCATTGAGAAGATCTTTCGCAGAAGTTTGAAACCCCGAAATCGGAACATCAATTGTTTGAGAACATCGACTTGTATTCAATGCGATTAGGATAGAATCCGTTTCTGCAGTGCGTAGATACGCGTAAGTCCCCTTTTGAACATTCAGATGAACAACCTTTCGCCTACGAGAAGCAAGCACCGGAAACTGCCTCCGTAATGCTCCCAAGCGTCGGAAATAATCTAACATATCTTTGTCCGCGTCATCACCCCACGGCATTGGTAAACGCGCCTCCTCAAAACGCCCAAGCGGGTTTCTTTGTGAAACTCCTACCTCAGTTCCGTTATAAATTACGGGTGGTGCGGAAAGTGTGAACAGTACTAACGCCGCCAATCTGACCTTCGCTTTGTCCTCCCTCGCCAAATAGAGAATGCGAGTCATATCGTGATTATCAAGAAATGCCGGCAATGAAAATTCCTTCGGAAAATATGTCTCATGCGCCGCTAAAAACGCCTCAAATTCCAGCAGTGTCGAAGTTTCAAGGACAAAAGTCCGTCGGAGGGCCTCCGCGAGTAGGAAATCGAGGCACCCATCAAAATGTGGGATATAGGACGCGATGACTTCCGAATGACCCACAACCTCCCCGAACAGGAAAGCGTCAGGCTTCACGGATTTACACGCTCGACGAAAATCTGCCCAGAACGTCCGTGGCGGACCTGGCGCATAGTCAAGTCGGTAGCCATCAACACCTTTATGAAGCCAATGCTGTACACACTTTAGCAAATAATCGCTCGCCGGTTTATGTGTTAAGTTCAGCTGCGGCATTCCCTTCACACCGAAGAAACTTGTGTATTCGTCGGGCCAACGCTGCCACGTGTACCACGCTCGATACTCGCTGTCTGGGTCACGTTGTGCCGCTTGAAACATCGGATGGTGGTTCGACCAGTGGTTAGCAACAAAATCGAGAATAATCCGCATATCACGCTGATGCGCTTTTTCGATGAGTTCTATCAGTTCGGCGTTTGTGCCGAATCGAGGTTCAACAGTGTAATAATCTGTCGCATCGTAGCCGTGGTGAGACGGGCTTGCAAAGAGGGGTGAAAGCCAGATTGCATTGCATCCAAGCGATTGAATGTAGTCAAGTTTCTGAATTGCCCCACGAAGCGTTCCACCGAAAAACCCAGAGAGGTTCGTCGGTTTTTTCCACGGCACACCGGCACCCGGATAGAATCGATCGAGAAAAATGTGATAGATAACTGCATCGCGGACCCACTTCGGTACATCGTAATCGTCAACAGAGATGGCGAATTCGGTTGCTTCGGATAACACCCGCGCTTGATTATCTGCAAAGATCCATCCATCTGACCCGACGACGCGTCCGCCGATTCTGTAGCGCACTGTTGTGCCGCTGGGTTGTGGTGGGATCTGTCCGTGCCAGTGGTGTACATACCGCCATTCAAGTGCATTCCATACCGACCCACTCGACGCGAGTTCAAATGTAGATTCTCCACCATCTACATCCATCCAACAGCGAACCGAATCGTAGGCGACCCCGCCAGATGTTGTCACGTAAATGTCAATCGGTTGATTCGGTTGCGGTCGCGATAGGTTCGTGGACGGTGGATTGAATCGGTGAAGATGCTTGATACCTGCTAAATTGCTTCGGTATTCGACGATGCGGTTCTCTAAATCTCTTTGCGGACCAAACATGATTTCCTCTCCCGAGAAACAAAAAAGCCGTGTAACAGGTACACGGCTTTTCAATTTTTTAAACTTTCCTTGCGGTTCGTTCAGGACTACTTATCACCCCAAGCGCGCCCACGTGGAATCAATAACAGTTGTCCCACACTCAGCTTGGATCGATCGAAGATGTAATCGTCCTGGTTTGCGGTGACTAACCGTTTCCACATCTCTGCGTCATCGAAAATCTCAGGACGTGCAGCGATACGCTTGAGTGCCGCTTCACCGTTTTCCTCCTGAATATCCATTTCCTTCACATGGTATTTGTAAAGCACTTCAGGACTGGTGATGCTGAAACTGAAACTGTGTGAACTTTCGAGGGCATTGCCTGCCATATCCGTAGCACCGGAGACGGTGACAGTGTACATACGTCCGGCGCGCATCGGCATATCGGATGTAAATGTTACAGAATCGCCGCTCCCACTGACGGTACCTGACAGCATTGCGTTCATCGGTTCACTCATTGAATCTTCCGTTTTCGCAACCGCTACATCCACGGCGACACTATTAGCGTCAATCGGTTCGCTAAACGAAACCGACAGACTATTCATCACATTCAGTGAATCCTCGTACTCAGAGAAAACTGTGCCATCTGCGGGTTCGTTCATTGTCACAGTCGGCGGGGTCGCGTCAGTGTAAGTAAATTTCTGTGAAAGCGTGACCGGTACTTCAGGTTTCCCTTTATTCGTAACAACGATGGACACAGATTCTCCCGCCATGCCACCGGGAGTCACCGCTGTGATTTGTGTTTCACTTGGGACGGTTACACTTTGTGCATTTTTCCCACCGAACGTCACAGTGACGCCGTTTTTCATATCAAATTTTTCGCCAGTAATCTGGACGGTCGTCCCGCCGGTTTCGGGTCCCTGTGTCGGACTCATTCCGCTCGGTATCGGTTCTGGGTTACAGCCAGCACATCCTGCCATCCACACACAGAGAATCGTGAGGACAGCGAGCACGGCTATATTTTTGGGCTTTTTCATTAATTCAGTCTCCTTATGGTCAGGAAGGCTCTCATTTCGGATCGCGCCAAATCTTACCATTGAAAGTGACGCAGCTGGCAAGCCAAAACTTGCGATTGCTATTAGAAGAAGGATTTCGTGGTTAGAGGGAAGCCTCTAAATTATACCTTAAACTATTATACACATAAAGTGGAACAGTTGTCAACACTTTTTTGCACAGACCGAGAACGAAACTCGCGCCACAAATATTCTAACCGCGCCACGTCGTCCGCTTGAGTGGGTCACTGACACTAACAGATAACTCTGGACCGAAACCTTCTACCGACAACCTCACGGTATCTCCGTCTCCAATTGCGGTGAGCGCCTCATGGTGCGTCCCTGTCGATACAACATCGCCCGGTTCAAGTGTGACCACATTGGTCACCTCTGCGAGCAATTCAGGGATAAAGCGTGCCATGGAATTTGTAGAGAAATCGTGTTGTAGACCGTCGTTAATCCAGAGCTGCACGCCGAGTGCGTTCGCGTCCCCTACTTCGTCAGCCGTCACAATCGCTGGACCCATCGGTGCAAACGTATGCCAACTTTTTCCTAAGAAGAAACCACCGGGCAACCCCCGTGCCGAGACATCAATAAATTGCGTGTAACCAAAGACACAGTCTAACGCGTTGTCTTCGGTTAGATGCTTCGCAGTTTTACCGATCACGATTGCTAACTCTGGTTCAAAGTGAAACACTGTTACGTCGGCTTCTGGAAGGTCCACCCTTCCCTTCGTGGGGATGATACCGGTCGGCGACTTCAGAAAAGCATTGAAATCCCCGCGGGACGGGCTATCGGGTTCAATGTAATTGCCCGCCAGGCAGACGAGTTGTCCCGGACGCGGGACGGGTGCATTAAGGCTGACGCTGTCTACAGCGATAGCAGTGCCGTTTTCAACCGCGCCCTCTATTGTCGGACGTAGATTATCAAAGTCCTCAATCACCGTTCGTATCAGTTCTTGGGGTGTATGATACGAAACACTGCTGAGTGCCCCGCTGATGTCAACGATCCCATTTTCTGTTATTACACCGAGCTGGTAATCATTAAAAAAGGCAAGTTTCATTTTTTCTCCTCAAGACGTTTCACAAGCGGATGACTCCGCTCCTCTAACGGCAGTTGCACCTTTTGTCCACTAAAATGGGAAACGTAGGTTGCGCTGACACACTCAAGGGATGTCAGCGCGTTGCGTCCGCCGAGTTCTGGTTGGTTTTCGTTAAGAATCGCGTCTCGTATATTTTTTGCGCTCCAGATGGTGTGGCGCGACTGCCACGGCTTTCCAGAGATTAGAAACGCCGATGCATCAAGTTCTATCTGCTCCCATGCGGGTGTATGCGCTGCAAAAGAGACATCAAATGGACAGTACCACATTTCATCTATACCCGTGTCTGGGTGCGGTTTCACCATCAATTGCCCCTCCGAACCGAGCAGGTGCGGTCCCATCATCCAACCGTGTCTGGGTTCGCGGCAATAGAGTTCCATAATGCCGTAGGCACTGTTTCCACCACCGATATGCACGAGCATCGTATCTCCCGCGACGATCCCATTGTCGCGTCGGTCGGTCTTGCACAACTCACTGCTGTGCATTATGTCCGCCTCTGTCACATCGTGTCCCTGATATGTAATATGTGCCTGAATCCAAGAAATACCGTCCAAGAAGAAATCCATCTCGTCAAAGTAATGTACACCCATCTCCATCAACTCGAATCCGGCTTCACGTCCTTTGCCGACTTCACGAATTGAACGGAGTTCACCGATCTTACCGGCATCGATTAGGGATTTCGCGTGCCGAAAAAGCGGCGTAAATCGGAATTGATGGCTGACCGCCAAGTGCACACCCGCCTCACGACACGCTGTGAACATCTGATCCGCCGTTTCCAAATCAACGGACAAGGGTTTCTCAGATAAAACATTGATGCCCTCTTTTGCGGCAGCAATTGCTATTGGAGCGTGCAAGGGGGCATGCGTACACACACTCACGATATCGAGTCCCTCACGCGCGAACATCTCCTCGTAATCGGTATATCGACGTGAGACACCGTATTCGTCGGCACGGTTGTTGAGCGCATCGCGGTTTATATCGCACATCGCGACGAGATCAACCCCTTCCAAATTCGCGTGAGCGCCAGCGTGACTCCCGCTAATCCCGCCACAACCGACAATCCCTGCCCGTAATGTCATGAGCTATCTCCTGAATTCAATTTATGTTGATAATTGAGGGCATAGTTTTCAGATTTCGTATTGAAATGTATTATACGTTGATAGAAAAAGCGTGCAAGCCATTTTTTTAATTTTCCTTGCGGTTCGGTTAGATAGATTTGCGTCTGAATGTTCCGTCACGTATATCCGATTTCTGTACGGGTTGGGTTACCCAACCCCTACGCGTTCCAAGCTACACGCTTGAGGCTGACTTTAAGAGTTGCTCATTTCTAACAATGTCTGCCACTGCTCTTCATCTACGAGAACACCCTTTTCAAGACTCTCCATCCGCGTTCGCAGCATGCCCTCTCCAGGATACCTCACGCCCTCATTTTCGTCTAAAGGGACAGCCGTGCGGAAGTCGTCAACAATGGCTGCGACTGTTTCGTCCAATACCGCTTGTCCCATCATTCCTGTGGCGTTAACAGCGATATACACCTGAGAAACGGCGTATTCGGATCCTTGCTTTCCAATTTCGTGTGTCGCCTGCCCACCCGAAATAACGGATGCCATTGTATCAAGCACCAGTGCCAAACCCGATCCTTTCCAGTAACCGATGGGAAGGGCCCTTGCAGAATCAAGAATCTCTCCCGGTTCAACGGTAAGCTCACCCTTGGTGTCGTACCCACCTGGTAACGGTAATTGTTTTCCTTGCAACTGCAGGACTTCCAATTTCCCGTTTGAATATTGGCTCATTGCCATATCCAACAGCAGGTGTCCCTCTTTGCGCGGCACGGCAATCGCCATCGGATTGTTTCCAATTTTTTTCTCCGCAGAACCCCACGGTGGCATGAGTCGCGTCGTATTCGTCCAACATATTCCGATATATCCAGCTTCCGCGGCTTGTAAGGCGTATGCACCACCACGCATCCAGTGGTTTGTATTTGAAAGTCCAACACACCCTATGCCGTGAACATCGGCGAGTTCTGTTGCCCGTTGCATACAAAAATGGGCGTTGACAAGGCCTACCCCCATCTTACCATCCCACCGTTCTAAGGCACCGAAACTTTCGGTTTTCTCTGGCTGCGCACGGAAATCGATCTGTTTGCTTTCCAGACCAGCAACAAATCCGGGAAAGCGATTGAGTCCATGTGAATACACGCCATCGCGTTGATTTTCGGCGAACAGTCGCGCACACAGCATCCCTTGATCACCGCTAAACCCGATTGTTGCGAGCACACGATAAAATTCATCTCGTAAAGTTTGAAAAGGCACACGTTTCATATAATTGCGTCCTCACCGGTTTATTGCACACCATTATGTCCGATGTTGGAGAAAAAAGCAAGGTATTTTGTGCGCATTTCAGAGGGTTTAGCTATCCACAACCGGCTTTGATTTTCCTTGCGTGAAAGCGTCTTACAATGTATCATAGATACTCACAGTCTCGGTTTTTTAAAGCATCCCATCTCTTTTCTCAACGCCCCACAAACAGGAGAAAGACATGGCATTCTCAAACAACTTATTCAGAGTTTTTAACTGTATGCTTATTGGGTGGCTTCTGATCGCCTTCGGGGATGCTCTGGCGGATTCTGAGGAAGAACCGCTGAAGATGGAACCGATCGAGGTCATTGGCGTGACACCGCTCCACGGTGTGGGACTTCCAAAAAATAAGGTCCCTGCCAATATCCAGACGGCGACTCATACCGAAATTGATGCTGCTCAGAGCTTAAGCCTCACCGAGTTCATTAACCTGAATCTCGGCAGCGTTCATGTTAACGAGGCACAAAACAATCCTTTTCAACCCGACATCCGCTTTCGCGGTTTCACTGCTTCCCCGTTATTGGGACTGCCCCAGGGGTTAGCGACCTATCAGGACGGCATCCGTGTTAACGAACTGTTTGGGGACACAGTGAACTGGGACGTCATTCCGCAATCTGCAATTGCCAGCATCAATCTGATGCCAGGTTCAAATCCACTTTTCGGCTTGAACACGCTCGGGGGTGCACTCTCCTTGAGGACTAAGACGGGGTTCACGCATCCTGGACACGAGGTAAAGGTCTACGGTGGTTCATTCGCACGGAGAACCGTTGAGTTTTCTAGCGGCAATCATAATCAGAGATTGAGTTACTTCCTCAGCGGCAATCTCTTTCGTGAAGATGGCTGGCGCGATTTTTCCCCTTCGGATGTCAGGCAGCTGTTTGGCAACGTCGGCTGGAAACAAGACGCTACCGACCTGAACCTGAGCCTAACTTTGGCAGACAATGAGCTCTTAGGGAACGGCGCGTTACCGATTCAGCTCCTTGAAACAAGACGTAATGCGGTGTTCACACATCCAGACCTGACAGAGAACAATATGCTCCTTACGAACTTACGCAGCAGCCATGCTCTGTCTGATAACGTGATGTTGGCGAGCACAATCTACTATCGACGCAATAACATTGAGACTTTCAACGGCGACGACACAGACTTTGAACCGTGCGAAGACCCCGAAAACGAGGGCTTCCTATGCATTGAGGAAGGCGCAGAAGAGGAACGCGTGAGGGACCAGTTCGGAAACGATATCTCTCTCAATGGGGACGGATCTGATGACGAGGACGAAGAGGCTGAAATTGATGATGACGATGATGAGAGCAGATTCAACGCCACAAATAACACAAGTCAAACCCGCCAAGGTGGCTACGGTGCGACCTTACAAGCAACCTTCACCAATCCGATCGTCAACCGTGAAAACCAGTTTATCACCGGTGCCAGCTTCGACAGCGGTGGTGCCCTGTTTAACTCCGAAACGGAACTGGCGAGTTTAACACCGGATCGCGGCACAGTCGGTAGCGGCATTTTTGAAAGCGAATCTTTTGTGGATGTTGAGGTTGCGGTTCAGAATATAGGCATCTATGGGACAAACACCTTTTCCATCACCCCGCAGTTGGGTCTCACATTGTCCGGACGTTATAACAGAACCGAGATTGTATTGCGCGACCAGATCGGTGTTGAACTCAACGGAGACCATACCTTCGACCGCTTCAACCCAGCAGCAGGCTTGACATATCAGTTCCACAGCGCGCTTTCGTTGTATGGAAGTTACAGTGAATCTTCACGTGTACCCACGCCTGTGGAACTCACTTGTGCTGATCCCGATGCGCCGTGCAGATTACCGAACGCATTTGTCGCCGATCCGCCGTTGGATCAGGTAATAACGAAAACGTGGGAGACGGGACTGCGTGGTAGATTAGGTAGAATGGATTGGAACGCAGATTTCTTTCGCGCAACGAGTTTTGACGACTTGATCTTCATCAGCAGCGGCGCGCTCACCAACGAAGGCTATTTTCAGAACGTCGCGCGGACGCTTCGTCAAGGCGTTGAACTCAGTATCGGCGGGACTCTCTTTAACCGACTGCACGGTCTGCTCAATTATACCTTCATTTCAGCGACTTTTGAGACCGACCTGACAGTTAGCAGTCCAAACCATCCAGAAGCGAAGGGTGGAGAGATTGACGTCGAGGAAGGCGATCGCATTCCGGGGGTCCCCCAACATAACCTCAAGGCGGACATTACATTTGCTGTAACCGAGGTACTGTCCTTTGGGACGAATATCCTCATCAATTCCAGTCAGGTCTTTCGTGGTGACGAGGGTAATTTGATTGACCAGATCCCAGGCTACAGCATCGTTAACCTACGCGCCAGATACACATTATGGAACAATCTCTCCATCTTTGCTAAGGTCAATAACCTTTTCGATGAAACGTATGAAACCTTTGGACTGTTTGGAGAGGCGGACGAAGTGTTAGGAGACGATTTCGAGGACTCACGTTTTCTTTCCCCCGGTGCCCCCCGTGCTGCATGGATCGGACTCGAAGCAATCTTTTAAGCTTCAGCCCCTTTGTGTAGTCGTTACCACATTTCAAGCCATTGCGTAACGGGTGTTATAGGTTGCGTTTCGCTACGGATGACCCATTTGAAATCGGGATCCTGCCAGTAAATTGTGCCCGGATGGTCGCCATCTCGGAGATAACGGATATCAATCGCCCAACGGACGATCTCGCTGGTAGTGTGCGGTAGCGATCGGTGGAGCGTCAGATTGTGGAACACCAAGGCATCCCCTAATTCCATTGGACACGTCACGATCCGAGAACCCTCAATAAGCTCATCCATCACCTCAAGAAACTTCCCTTCCCGTTCTTCTGTGTGATGATTCACCACGCCTAACCGATGTGACCCCGCAACCACTTGCAGACAGCCGTTGGCCTCATCTACCGGCACCAAGGGTATCCATGCAGTCGGGATGAGCGAAGTTTCACTGACTGTGCCGAAATAGCCGCTGTCCTGATGCCATGGAACGACAGTTAATTGTTGACCGGGCAGTTTCGGGCGCGCATTGAAGACGGGATGTCCAATGACATCTGTGCCTGTGAGTTGACCAATCGCGTCCACGAGGCGCGGTGCGTGGTGTAACTCGAAAACCTCAGGTGTCGCAACTTGGTTGCGCCAAGAACGTCCGAAGCGGTTGGCATGTTCACCGGCGACTTGCGCAAATCGTGTTTCAAACGGGAGGTCTGACCCTTCATCTTCGATAATTCCATCCGCTTTCAACTCGCGAATTATACCGTCTACCATTCCGGCAAAACTGTCCCGCACGCCATTGATAGCAGATTCCGGGACAACGCCTTTTAGGAGCAAATATCCATCGTTTTCCCACTGATCCATCTGTTCAGGTGATAACAGAGTCGCCTGTTGTTGATTAGTCTTCATTTTTTCCATGTTAATTTATCTATTCCAAAGTTCGGACAATTTTGAGAATTAAGATCAGAAAAAGAGAGATTGTAGAGATGATAACATACCTGGCGAAAAAAGTCAAAAAACGAAACTATAGTAGGTTGGTTGAACATGTGAAATCGAAAAAGTAACTGACAGCTGGCAACCAAAAAATTGACATTTCTTCCAGAAAATGATACCCTACACACCAAAGGAGGAGGCATGATGGCAACCTTAACGCAAACCGAAAACCAAATCAGACCTCTCTATATCGACGGATACACTCACCAACTCAGTTATGTCCCCGGTGAAGAAATCGCGTTCCATATCTCAACGAGTGCAGAAAACTACTCGCTTGAGATCGCCCGTATCGGAGCGACACGCGAGGTCGTCTGGCGTCAGGCAGAACTTCCCGGTGAAGCACAGCCAATTCCTGCAGATGCGTCATCTCAGGGATGTGGATGGTCCCCCATTTTTACACTCGAAGTGCCTGAAACGTGGCAAAGCGGGTATTACGAAGGCATACTCCGTGCGACTGATGGTGGCGGTGCCCAAGTTTATAGAAACCATCGCACGGCTGAAAGCAAAATCTTTTTTATTGTCCGTCCCGCGAAACCGGGGGCGAATACGTCTATTCTACTTCAACTCTCTACTAACACCTACAACGCTTACAACAACTGGGCTGGGTTCAGTCTCTACGGGTTTCATGGAGCGAGCAAAATACAGGGGAACCGTGTCTCGTTCGATCGACCCACTCGCGGTATTTTCAGTAACTGGGAATTGCCCTTTATCGTTTGGGCAGAACAGAACGGATACACGTTCGATTACGCCGCAAACTCCGATCTGGAATTCCATCCTGAAATGTTGGAGCACTACAGACTCGTCTTGAGTGTGGGACATGATGAATACTGGTCTGCGCCGATGCGCGATAACCTTGAGGCATTCATTGTGAATGGTGGAAACGCGGCGTTTTTCAGTGGAAATTCTGTCTGCTGGCAGGTCCGCTCCGAAGATGACGGTAGGGCTCTTGTCTGTTGGAAACAAGCCTACAACCAGGATCCGGTTTTCAAGACCGATGACCTCAGTACCTTGAGTACGTTGTGGAGCCACTATCTGGTAGATCGTCCTGAGAATCAGCTGACCGGCGTAGGCTTTCTGCAAGGCGGTTATCATCTGAGCCATGGACAGTTTATGGATGGTCCGGGAGAATATACCATCCATCGTCCGGAGCATTGGATATTTGAAGGCACGGACCTCTCGCGAGATGACACCTTCGGCGGCGAAAACACGATTGTCGGTTACGAATGCGACGGATGCGAGTGGACCCTTGTAGACGGATTGCCGGTCCCGACCTATCAAGACGGCACACCCGAAGGCTTCACGATCCTCGCAACGGCTCCTGTCCGCTGGCATCCCGATGACTGCGAATGGTATGAACGCTGGGAAAGAGGTAGAACCGGTGCCGCCACGATGGGTATCTATACGAAAGGCGGGACGGTTTTCACTGCTGCCACAACCGATTGGTCGCACGGATTGGCAGGTGGCGATGCTATCGTTGAACGTATCACGCATAACATCCTCCAACGGCTTTCAAGATAAACATGTGATTATATTTCCTTGCGCTGGAATGAGACATGCACCGCCGCGAAGAGTGCCACAAAAAAGAGCAATAACAACATCACGTCCAGAATCGCGCCCTTGAATGCAGCCTCTAAACGTACCCGGTCTTGAAATTTAGGGATGCTTTCAAACGGAACGGGTTTATCAGACATACCTTCTCTAACAAAAGGGACGTGTAGACTGTCTGGGTCGGCGCGATCGGCAGAGATGAGGAAGTCATTGAATTCATCGGCATAACGTTCGGCATTTTTCAAAAAATTCAGATGTCTTTGAAACCCTGTTCCCGCAAGGGATTCGATCGCATATTGTGTAATCGCAGTGGGTGAGATCCGATTCACCTCCCTTGCAATCCGAATTTGGTTGATTTGGGCACGCAAGAACATTTTATTTAAGCGTTTTCCTTCTTGGAGTTCTTCATTGAGAAATTTCGCCCATAGCCTCGTTGCTGGTGTGGGTGGACGTTGCCGGGTTGGGGCTTCTTCCTCTAATCCGCGTGCCTTATAGCGTTCATAGAGTCCACTACGCGTGAAATATATAGGGTTCGGTCCTTTCCGGATCGATGGTAGGTTCAGTCCGCTCATAATTGTCCCAAGCATTGACGGCACGAGGATAACCCAAATTACCCATATTAGCAGCAGGATGACGAGGCTTGTTGAAGGGGTATTAAGAAGTGTTGAGATGAAAAGTCCTAAGGCGATAAAGACAGATATATATATCAAACCTACGGTGAAGATACCACCGATTCTGTACCATTCTTGGGTATTTAATTGCAGGCTTCCAGAGAGATATAGCAGTAGGAGATTAACCAATACCCCGCTCATGAAAACAGCACCGAGACTGAACAGATTGCTTAAGAATTTTCCGGTGAGCAGCGTTCGGCGCGCAACGGAATTCGACAACGTCAATCGGAGGGTTCCTTGTGCCATTTCACCAGCCACCGCGTCAAAGGTAAAAACCAGTGCCAGGAAGCTGAGAATGCTTGCAATGATAAGCGTCCAGTCGATTCTTAAGAAGATTGGAAAGATGTCGGCTGCCCGGATTGGCGGAAAACTGGTATACTTCAGTCTCCAGATACCCGAAAAAGGATAGTTTTTCCCATCTATAACGGGACTCATACCATAGCCCGCACTCCATCCTAATACAAGCTCTGGTAGATTATTTTCGCTGCCGTGTGCGCAGAAAGCGAGTGCCGAGGGTTTCTTGTAAAGTTCGCCCGGCCCGCGGATGACAAGGTTGTAGAACTGATGGCTATCGCGTTCGAGTGCTGTCAAAGCCTTTGAGACGTTTTGACGATATTCTGTTTGCTGTATTTTAGACGCGCCTATATGCCCCAACGCATTGACGATCATCAAAAAAACAGTCAGTAGCATCGCGAGTGCGAAACGGAGACTGCTGATCTGCTCAAATAATTCGCGTTTGATAATATACCACAGCATGTCATATCTCCTGTCGGCAGAAGACAGCAAAAGCGGTCATAAATAGCACAGGGTTAAGAAGGAAAAGGAGAAGGAGGTCTGGAAGTGCACGGTCAGTAGCATCTCCAGAGACGCTTGGCGGGTGATACGAGAATCGGGGGATATCCGCCCATCGGACAGCGCCTTTATCACTCGCGAACCATTGGCGTGAGCTGAACGCCTTTTGGTCGTAGAAGTAGTCTAAGAGCGTCTCTCTGTACTGCCGACCTACGTTGAAAAAGTCTTCCATTCTGGCGATATCTGTGCCTGCCCATGCGGCGGTTGAGAGTTGATATAAACCTGTAGGTGAAAATCGGAGAACGTTTCGGGCGGTGCGCGACTTACGGATATACGTTTCAGAAAAGGCTTGCTCCCGGACCCGCCAGATTGCTTTCGCTGTGTTCATCTGCAATGCTGTTACGGTTTCAAAATAGGCTTTCACGGTGGGGACATCCGGCTCACTTTCCACTGGAATAGCCGTGATCGTCTTACTCCGATGGGTGTAACCGCCATGCCAGCCCCGTCCGAGGTCCTCAAACGGATTATGTAACTTTTCTTCTTCGCGATAGAAACGCTCGGCAAGTTGTTCAATGTGTTGATGCGTTTGCTCCATTCTCTCCGACATATCCATAAAGCGGTTCACAAGAAATAGGCTCACGTTTGGATAGAGCAACGTCAGCACTACCCAGATGAACATTGAAACAATAAGGGATGTTGCCGTGCGGTGAATCACGCTGGAAATCAGCAACCCGATGAGATAGAACGTGGAGGTATAAATGACCGTTGTGAGGAAAATGCCGCCAATCCGAAGAAGGTCGTCGGTACCATAATGGATAGCATTAGACTGAAGTTGTAGCAGGAGTGCCAACAGGAAACTCATTAACAAGGGGAGTGTAAGGCATAACATGGCACCCACATACTTTGACAATACAATCAAGCCACGTCCAACAGGGTTAACAAGGATTAGGCGTAACGTACCATTCTCGCGGTTGCCAGCGATTGCGTCGTAAGCAAACACCAGGGCAAGAAGGCTGGTAAGAATTTGAAAAATAGAAACCAGATCTATATCAGCAAGGAGATGTCGGAACGGATTATTGAAGCCGGCACTGCGGTAGACATCCGTCCATAGGAAGGGTACCTCGCCAAGGCGGATCTGGATAGAATTTCCCGCACGCTTGTCAAGTCCTTGATTGAAGAGACTCAACGGGTTGGGGGCTCTGTCGAGAAAAGGTGTAAAATCTGAGTAGGTTTCCGCACGAGCCGCTCGCGCCTGGTGTTCTTGGACTGCGACGTTGTAAATCGCAAGCCTCCGTTCATAGTTGTCTGTTAAGACAATGCTGCCGGCAAACACAAGTAGTAGACATGAAATCAGGGTTACCAAAAACCGGAACGTCATTAAATTGGTTAAAAGTTCATGTCGAATCAGCGTCCAAATCACTTGTTGTTTCCGTTTTTACATTTTGCTGCGTGGAACTTGTTTTTTTAATTTTCAAATGATAATACAACCTTCATCTATATACCCGCTTGGATGCACTTTCCAAGCGTTCAGCGGAATATCGTGTCTTAACTATAGTCTGGTGCAATTGAATTATATTGCCAATTGTGTGATGACGTGCTATCCTATCTAATACCATTTCTAAGAGATTATATTTCATTAGCAGCATTTATGAAGTGCGAGAATGTAGTAAGTTTTGCAATTGCGGTCTGAGAATAGTTGAGAAGTATCTCCGTGACTGTGGCTTGCATATCTTCCAATGTCTTATAGGTTTGAAGGAACACCTTCGCTTTCAGGTCCTGCCAGAACCGCTCAATCGGGTTGAGTTCCGGACTATAAGGAGGTAAGAAAAGCAAGACGATATTTTCAGGGATCTCCAAGGATTTTGCGTGGTGAAAGCGCCCGTTATCAAGGGTGAGGATGTTCAGACTCTCTGGGAATGCTTGTGAAAACTGGTCCATAAAGAGTTGGAAACAGTCAGCCGTAAGATGTGAAAGTTCCAAGAAAAATCCCTCGCCTGTTCGGGGTTCAACCGCCCCATAGAGATAAACCGCCTCATAGCGTGGATTTATCTCTGTGACGGGTTTGATGCCGGGTAAAGTGATGCGTTTGCTGACTTGAGGGAAAAGTCCGTATCGCGTTTCATCTTGACTGAAAAGACGGACTTTTTGAAGGTCGCTGCTTTTCTCAGCAATCGCTTCAGCGACATGCTGAGAAAAGTCAGCACCGAACTCTTGAGTGGCTACACTGTTTTTTTTTATGACTCGGACGAGGGACTTTGAGTTTCGCACCCCATTTCCCTCGAACCATCGCATAGACAGTCGTGTATTTCATCTCGACACCAAAGGTCTGAGCAATATACGCTTGGATCTGAACATAACTCCCGAAACCTTCGGGGCTCTCAAGGGCACTGCGTAACTTTGCTTGTTGTGCTTCCGTCAAAGCCGAGACGCGTCCGGGAGCCAACCCCCGGGCGAGCATTCGCGCAAGACCGCCTGTTTCATACGCTTCAAGCCACGTGCCAACGCTGATCCGACTGACACCGAGCAAATCAGCAACCTGCTTTCGAGTTTTCGCACCACCACTTTTCAAAAGATGCAGAGTGGTGAGACGTTGGAGTTCGTGCTTTTTCTGCGATTGACGTAAAAGCACTTTCAGGTCTTCAACACTTTCAGTAATCTCTGGTACTTTTCTATTCATAGAGGCATCTCACTCCTTTGGGAAGAATGCAGCAGAGAATAACATAAATATGAAAAATATTCAATTGAAAATGGTATAACATGGAAACGCAAACGCGAATCCCCTCAGCGATACACGCCCCCGGCGCAGTCCTCTTAATCTCGTGCTATGAACTTGGACACCGACCGATTGGGCTTACTCGTCCGCTTCGTGCTCTTGAAGCGGCGGGATTTGCTCCGGATGCGATTGATATTGCCGTAGAGCCTTTAGACCTTGAAAAGGTTGCGCGCGCCCGCTTCATCGGGGTATCCGTCCCGATGCACACCGCTTTGCGGCTGGGGGTTCATCTCTTGCACCGGATACGAGACATCAATTCGGATGTCTCTATCTGCATGTATGGACTTTACGCAACGCTCAACGCCGATTATCTGCTTGCACAGGGTGTCGATTTTTGCATCGCAGATACAGATTCAACGCAATTCGTCGAATTGGTGGAATCCCTTGCGAAGGAAGAACAGTCTGAGACACTGGAATCCGATTTCTTTGCGGAACTACCGCCGCTGGAGACGTATGCCCAACTTGAGGATAAAGATGAGGTCCGAACCGTCGGTTATACGGAGACGACACACGGGTGCAAGCATCTCTGCACGCACTGCCCTATTCCGCCGGTCTATAATGGCAAATTTTTCGCTGTGCAACGCGATACTGTACTCGCTGAAATAGGGGAACAGGTCGTGGAAGGCGCGACCCACATCACCTTTGGCGACCCAGATTTTCTCAACGGTCCGACGCATGGACTCCGTATCCTCCGGGCAATGCACGAAACTTTCCCAAGCCTCACCTTCGACTTTACAACCAAGATTGAGCACATTCTGAAAAATAGAGAACACTTTCCAGAATTCGCGCAACTCGGATGTCGATTCGTCATCTCTGCCGTTGAAACGCTGAACGGAAAGGTGCTGACGATCTTGGAGAAGCATCACACGCGTGCCGATGTAGCGGAAGCAATCGACATCGTTCACGAAACCGGGATCGCCTTGCGTCCGACGTGGGTGCCGTTCACGCCGTGGACAACGTTAGACGACTACCTCGATCTCCTTCAGTTTATTGATACGCACGGTCTTGTGTATCACGTGGATCCGGTGCAGTATGCCGTTCGATTGCTAATCCCGCCCGGTTCATATCTGCTCAATCGTCCTGAAACGCAAACACTCTCACTCACCCTTGACGAAGCCTCCTTTAGTTATACGTGGGCACACCCTGATGTACGGATGGATGAACTCCATAAAACGGTCAACACCCTCGTTGAAAGCGATGCACGAGCCGGTGTGGACGCGCTGGAAACTTTTTATCAGATATGGACACTCGCTGCCGATATGCGAGGGGAGTCTCCACCAATAGAGAAAAAAGATGCACATCTGCCGGCACCACGACTCACAGAAGCATGGTTCTGCTGAGCGGAGCCTACTGATGGGCAGTTTGCCCCAATCCAGATTTAGAAACGGATGCCATAGTTATCTATTAGCTAAAATGTGTAAGTCCAACCGGGGTCCCCACCCGTTACTGGGAAGGGGCGGGCGGATTGGCTATACGGTGAACGACATTCGTACTAAACACTACCCAACCGAACCGTAAGGAAACTTAAGAACATGTCAGAACAAATTCAACAATTGCTCAATTTGGAAACTGTCCCTGTTGCTGTAACGTTTCACGATACACACCCAGAAAGTATATCACGTGTGGAAAAAGTCGAAGCCTCGGGCTGCTCTTATTGGCGACGCGCCGCGGAAGGCAAGACCTTCTATACGGAAGCCTCCGACCATTACAACTGCCCGATAGGGTGCTATACGCACAACGTTGCGTTACCGGATGCCCAGATGAAGGAACTCGAAAATACACTCGGACTAATGGGTGAACTCGGCTACATCACTATGGAAGAAGTCCCCGGTATCCCAACACGGGAAACGCCTTTCAAAAGTGCTGTCTATGCGCCTCTATCAGATACGACAGACACGCCTGATGTCGTCATTATCTCTGGTACGCCGAGACAGATGATGCTCTTGGCAGAAGCGGCGACCGCTGCGGGTATTGGCACAGAAGATGGGATTATGGGACGACCGACGTGCGCAGCTATCCCTGCTGTCATACAGGGCGGACGGAGTGTAAGCAGTTTGGGGTGTATCGGCAACCGCGTCTACACTGCCCTCTCTGATGATGACTTCTACTTTGCTTTTCCCGGCAAACACATCGATATGCTCGTTGAAAAGTTAGAGACGATTGTGAACGCGAATCAGGCGTTAGAGGAATATCACCAGCAACGCCAAGCAGATCTTTAATTTTACCTTGCGGTTCGGTCAGGTGGTTTTAATGAATGAAGTGTCTCTCCGTAGACCCGCCTGCGTGTTTTTGCTTGGGGTGTTTTTGCTTGGGCATTTTCTGCGTATTGCTTGGGTGTTTCTGCGTATTTCTGCGTATTGTTGCAGGCTACTTTTTAACTTTACTCTGCGAATCTTTAAACTTACCTTACGGAGAAATTGCGTGCGTTAAGACTATCGGATGCGTTGCTTATATCCGCCTGCGTGTTTTTGCTTGGGCATTTCTGCGTATTGTTGCAGGCTACTTTTTAATTCTACTCTGCGGGGAAACAAAGGCCATGCAAAAGGTTGCTGTTATCACTGGTGCGGCGAGCGGTATTGGACGAGGACTGGCAGAACGGTTTGCTGTGGAAGGTATGAAAGTCGTTCTCGCCGACGTTGAAGAGGAAGCATTAGCCAAACTTGAGGCAGATCTAAAGGCTAAAGGTGCGACGGTTTTCACCGTCAGAACGGACGTTTCAAACGCCACGGAGGTCGAAAACCTTGCTGTGCGGACGTTAGAGACCTTCGGCGTGGTGCATATCCTCTGCAACAACGCTGGTGTTGTTTGTAGCCGACCTGTTTGGGAGCATACGCTCGCCGACTGGGAATGGGTGTTAGGCGTTAACCTGTGGGGCGTGATCCACGGCATCCGCGCGTTTGTGCCACGTATGCTCGCGCAAGGGGATGAATGTCATATTGTGAATACTGCCTCTATCTTGGGTTTGGTGGGCGGTAGTGGCGAAGGTATCTATAAGGTAAGCAAGCACGGTGTCGTCGTGCTTTCCGAGACCCTCGCCGCTGAATTGGCACAGAAAGGAGCTAATATTCAGGTGCATGTGCTGTGTCCGGGATGGGTTCGCACGGGAATCTTGGACTCTGCTCGCAACCGTCCGGACGCATTGCGAAACTTAACGGAGAAGACACAACGGCATGAATTAATTATCGGTGGCTCAAAGAATGCCCGCGCCGAGATGGAGGCGGGATTGTCGCCTGCGGAGGTGGCAGAACACGTCTATAACGCCATCCAGAACGGCATCTTCTACATCCACACACATCCTGAGCACAAAGCCTGGATTCGCGAGCGTATGGAGCGTATTCTTAAATAACCTTTTTCATCTCTATTGCATTTTATCAAGTCAAGTCCAGCACGCTCCGTGCGACTTCGCCTCTCGCCAAAGCCTCAAAAGCATCGTTAATCCCTTCCAATGGATACGTGCGCGTGACGAGTTCGTCCAGTTTAAGCTGTCCCGCTTTATAGAGCGAAACCAACCGTGGAAAATCCACATGCGGGCGTGCAGTCCCATACATCGAACCAATAACCGTTTTCTCAGCTATTAGCATCCGTGCATCGAACTCGACGGATGTGTTCTCTGGTGCATGCCCGACAAAGACCGTTATGCCTCTACTCCGCGTGCAGAGGATCGCCTGTCGGAACGTCTCACCGATCAATCCGATCGCCTCAAAAGCATAATGGACACCACGTCCATCGGTAATTTCCTTAATCCGTTCTACAGGGTCTACCTCGGAAGCGTTAACCGTGTGCGTTGCACCGAACTGCTTACCCAAAGCAAGTTTGTTGTCCAGTACATCAACAGCGATAATGGGTTCGCCACCAGAGATCGCGGCACCTTGTATGCAATTGAGTCCGACCCCTCCGCATCCAAAGACAGCGACTGAACTGCCGGGAGCAACCTCTGCTGTATTGATAGCTGCACCGACACCTGTCATCACGCCACACCCGATGAGGGCGGCTTGTGCAAACGGCATATCCTTATCGATGGGGATAACTGCGTCCTGTGGGACGAGTGTCTCGGTGCCGAATGTTCCCAATCCTGACATCTGATCAATCTCCCGTCCACTCGATTTTATAGCCGGTTTACCTGAGTTGTCGGACGGAAGGGCACACAAATTCGGATATCCCTTTTGACACATCTCGCAGAATCCACAGTTCCGTTTCCATGAAAGGATAACATGATCGCCGACCTGGACTTGCGTTACATCACTCCCGACCTCTTCAATGACCCCAGCCCCTTCATGTCCAAGAATGACAGGTAACCCAACGAAGGGCCAGTCCCCCTTAACGACGTGCCAGTCGGAATGGCAGACGCCGCTGGCGACCAATCGTACCCGTACTTGATTCGCACTTGGGCGCGGTAGATCGAACTCTTCAATTTTTAAGTGTGTATCCGTTTCATATAATACTGCGGCTTTCATAGGGTTCCTCCGAACTTAGTAGTCGTTCAACTTTGAGTTTGAGAGTTGGTTTTCGGATTTTTTTAGGGAGAATTCCTAAAGATGTCGGGTTTCGTTGACACTCTACCTGCAGGAAATACCCAAGCAAAAACACCTACGGTTTCCCATAAACTCAATCTTGATGAACTATTAGTATGGCGAGGTCCAGCATTCTCTGAACTGATTAAGACTTTAGTAGTTGTCATGGTTATTATATCACTTTTGGGAAAAGATACAAGGTAGGATTTTCAGTGCCATTCAGTAATTGGTTAGCAGTTACATAATGTTCTTGGCATCATCAGAATCCTCTTTAACCGATGACTGATAACCAACAACCGACAACTTTTAAGATTGACATCCGCCTCTTAAAACGATATAATAGATTGAAATGGCTCTCTATGGGAAGCCTGTGAGCCGTGCTGAAAAAGACAATAGTGGAGGATTGATGTGTTTTGTTTTAATTTACCCCGCAAGCTTATATTAAAGAGTCGGAGCGTCTTGCTCGTCGGCATCTGTGTCTTTGCTACGCTTTCGTGCGGGAGCGGGGTAATTCAGAATTTTGAGGGCATCCGGCTCTATTCGGATCCACGCGTTGATAGGATCGATCTTCGGATTTATCTGGTTGATAGAAACGGCATACCGCTGATATGGAATCAGAGCATCCTGAGCCCAAGTGTTGGTGTAAGCACTGTCTCTGAAGCGGATTTCACCACCAACGCCAAGGTTTACTCTATGCGTAACGGGAAGCAACATAAGAAGGTCTACGATGGACGACTCCTCGACCTCCGTTGGTCGCAGGAACTCAATAGGCTGGATCGACTCATGACTGCGGAAATCCCACGTGGTTTCATTGATGATGACCCAGAACGCGATACACATTTAGGTGTCATTACCGTTGAAATCCAGACTGAGAAACAGGGTCCCTTTTCGGACACTTTAGAGAGAACCGCCATCTATAAGTATTAAATAGCCATCAGCGGTCAGCGATCAGCAGTCAGCAAAAGACAGGAATGAAAGAGAGCGTACGCAGCCTACCCGTTTCCTTCCAGCCAAATGTCGACAACTGAAAATGACTCCTCTGATAACTATAAAACTGCAAACTACTAAAAAATATGCCCATTCACACACAAGACTACCGACACTGGGAAGGCACACTGAAACCCCGTCCCTATACGCGGTGGTGGATTATCACAAAAGCGGAGTTGAAACTGCTGGCACAACGCAAAATTGTTCGATTAATTGTTGCTATCCCACCCGCAATCTACATCTTGGTCCACGCAACCCTCATTTACATCCTTAATCAGGTGCCGGGAGCCGTATTTTCGTTTGATATTGACAACGAATTCTTTCAGAATTTCCTATTCCGAAACCCCGGTACAGGTCCTCCCTCCTCATTTCTGATCGCGCTGATTGCTATTTTCGGTGGCTCTGGATTAATTGCTACCGATCTGAAGAACAACGCGCTCTCCCTCTATCTCTCCAAACCCATTTCATGGATAGACTACCTGATCGGAAAATTCGCTGTCATGGGGATCTTACTCGGTTTCCTCACGTTGATTCCGGGACTCTTGCTATTTCTTGAACATGTGCTCTTGACTGATACGCCTTTTCTGAAAGAGAACTATTGGGTCCCTCTTTCGATCATTGCCTACTCAGTACTCATCACGCTCTCTTCCAGTCTACTGATGTTATTGTTTTCATCACTTACCTCAAATCCTCGTTATGCTATCATAGGTTTCTGCGCCGTGTGGTTCGGTTCACCTGTTATCTATGAGATACTCAAAGCGATTACCCGCACCAGCAAAATGGCGTTAGTCTCCATTTGGGCAAACTACGATATTCTCGGCACAGTCCTATTCGCCGGTTCACAAAACTATGCCGTGCATTGGGGATGGGCACTCCTCATCCAGATCGTTTTAATAGTCGTTTGCGTTTTCGTGCTCCGCCGCCGGATTCGCGCCGTCGAAATCGTCAAGTAACCCATGCGCCGTGATAAGGAATCGCGAGCATGTAGGAAATTGAGGAAACACCCTATCAAGGGAAACGCCCCAGCAAAAACACTCGCTCCTACAAGTCAGCGCAGTCTTGCACCATTCGCATCCCACATCTCAGCCTTAGAATAAACCTGTGGGGGCGTTATCGGGGTCAGCGTCGGCACCCAGTCTGTGCGGAATTGTTGAACTAATCGCACAGCGTTTTGATAAGCAATCCCTTCCTTTATTTTATCATCAAGTGCGGCGGATTCGATCTGCGCCTGCACCAGGCGAAAATCGTAATACGGTAGGTCGCTCCCGAACATAATTCTATCGCTCCCGAGATGATTGACGAGGTGTACGAGGTCCCAACTCGCATCCGCGCCTTCCGGTTTCTGCGCCACATCGAACCAGACATTCTCGCATTTCCCACACATCTCAATCGCATCGAGATGTCCGACCTTGTTCATCGAAACATGCCCGATGATAAACGTTATTGACGGAAATCGCTGCGCGTAAGCGGCAATATTTTGAGTAGAGCCTGCTTGATGTAGCAAACATAACCCATCGTGCATCGCCACCACTTCTAAAAATGCGTAGAGTTCGCCACCGAGCGAATGTCCAGACAACCCGGGATGGCACATAAATCCGACTAAACCGTCTTCCTGCATGGCTCTGTCCAATTCGTCAGCACCCGCTTGTTCGTGTCGGACTTCCGCGATCCCAAGTCCAATCGGAAAGCGTTCTGGATAGAGTTTGCATGCGTTGGCAATCATCTCGTGTTGTGTGCGTGTGTCCAATACACCGCGTGCCTGCGGACTCCCACCTGTTGGACATGGAATCGCACCGATAACATCCGCCGAAGCCATCCGGGCGAGACATCGTCCGACGCTTTGACCTACCGTCGGTGCGCGTGATACCGTCATACCGATGTGACAATGGACATCAAAATATAGACGCATTTTTTAATTATTCCTTGCGGTTCGGTGAGGTGCGTTTAGCGATTGCGTGCTGTTCCGTAGAGTCGCCCTCCATTTCACTACGGGCTTACGCGTTTTGGCTAATATTTTTCTAACTTTCCACGGACACAATTCCGCTATCAGAATTCCGGCACAGATGTGGGAAGATAGAAAAGGCGATTGCGTTCCAGCATCGCTACCGGTATCTACAATCGCCCTTACTGCCAAAATGGTATATCGAGAAACGGTTACTCTGCCAAACCGAGTCTTTGGGCAGCGTTTGTCAATTTCAGCGTTACTTGTGTCACGAGTTGGCTCACGCGGGATTTAGAGATATTTAACACTTTGGCAATTTCGTGGTTTTGTCGATCCTCACGGAGGCAGGTAAAAACTTTACGTTCGCGAGGTGTAAGTATTTTTAAGAGTTCCGGCAGTGCAGATGCAAAACTGAGATTTCGAATGAGTCTATTCTCAAACTCCGCGTGAGGGTCTGGAAATTGCAAAAGAGATTCAATCTCTGGACCATCCGCTGCATCTAAGGTTTCGTGAAGCTCGCACGCCTCACCAGGTAGCGGGATTTCGCGGATATTGTGTCTTACTTCTCTCTCTTTGGCATCCATTAGGGCACCGCAAATGCGTACGCGGATAAAACTCCTGAAATTGGCACCACTTTTATGCTCTGGATTGAACGCGGGTCCCTTATCAATGAGTGTTAGGGAGGCAATCTGCAACAAATCGTCTCGAAGGTCGGCACGCCGCGGTGCTGCGTTGGCTATACACGCCGCACAATGCGTCAAATCTGGCAAAAAAGATTTCACGGTTTCATTATCTGGTAGGAAAATGCCCTGATGTTTGTAGGCTGGACATTTAATACCTGTCAATTGACACCTTAAAGTCATCTGTTTATCCTCCATTTTCCGAAGGACACATGTTTCCACACATCCAATAAAAGTCAGTTATGCCAGCGATTCACTACACTTATTAGTTATTATACTGCTTTCGTAGGGAAAAACCAACAAAAAACGGTTCCCCAAAAGTGAAAAGGAGCCTTGGGAGCTAAGTTGCTACGATGAGGCATCCGGTACAGGCTCCCTCCACCTTCTGTTATACTTCATGCATTTCCAATGTTGACTTTTTCACTGACATCTCGGTATGTTCCGTTGAAAACATAGTAAGGCTATGGATTCAAATGGCTTCTCCAAGTCGGCATAGGTGCGAACGCCGAAATTGCGGCATCCTCGGTATCAAAATGCTCGAAAACATTCATGAGCCGACTGAGAATGAGCAAGTTCTTGATATGTTTTCCAACATTGATAAGTCCGATACGGGTCCCCTTCCGTACTGCCATGTCATGCACATGCACCAGCATGCCGAGACAGGAACTATCTATCTTGTGGATGTGTTCAAAATTGATAAGAAGGTATGGGACACCCGCATCATCTAACCACAAAGCGAGTTTTTCGCGCAATTCCGATACTGCGGGCCCCACAATTTTACCATTGGGTTCCAAAATTGGAACGTCACCTCTCAGATGAATCGTAATTGCCATGAGGTTTCTCCTTTTTGTTTGGAAAATTGAAACATAGATATTTTTCACAGCATCACTTTATAAATCCTGTTACTTTAACTATAGATATGAAATCGCAAAAGTTTAGGGTAAATTTCATATTTTTTTCGAATTTGATAAAAAAAACGAAAAAATATGTGCAGTGAGCGTAAAATAAAGGAATTTAAACGAAGAAATACAAGAGATTTAATGGGTAGGCATCAAATTATGGTAGATTTTATAGTAAAATCTGAAATTATTGGCGAGGTTAGAAAACCTCGCCAGGAGAGAAGTGCGACATCCGATGGCGAATCGCCTCTGTGCGGTTCAGGTATCCTTTAGCCGTTTAGAATTCCGGTACAGGTGTGTAGGCATTAAAACCGTTTGTCCTATCATCGCCTTGCAGTAGGTAAATATAGTGCTTGCGGCGCCACTCCGCACCCGGATAACGCACACTCGCTGGCATATAGCGCATTGTGTAACCACACCGCCGTTTTTGGGAGACGTTCGGACTGGAATTATGGATCGTCCAAGCATCGTGAAAATGGCACTCGCCGACCTCCAATTCCAGGTTGACCACTTTCGATGGGTCTAAGTCCTCCTCCACAACCTCGCTTCCGAAGAGATTATTCGTACGATCAACCTCTTCATAGCGACGATCACGCAATTTGTGGCTGCCTGAGATAACACGCATACAGCCGTTTTCAACCTTTGATTCATCTACCGCCAACCACATTGTGATAACGTTCATCGGCTCAAGAGACTTGCCCCAGTAGACACCATCCTGATGCCACGGGACTGCCATGCCATCGTGCTCACGTTTACTGATAAAGTGACTCGACCAGAGCACAATATCCGGTCCAATCAACCGCTCTATAACCTTCAACACCCGTGGATGCGTTAGATACTTGAACAAGAATGGATGCTCAAAATGTGGGACGTCCATCTGTTCAGGGCGTCTACCTTCCGGCAAATTCTCAATCATTTCATCTACATAATCTCGGAGTGTATCCAATTCCTTTTTTGTAAAGATACGCCCGAATGTGAGATAACCATTTTCCTTGTAAAATTCGACCTGTTCATCAGAGACAGTCGTTTCCAGTTGCCAGTCCATTTGCTCCTCCTTTTAGTGCTTGTATTATAGCCTCGCTTTACAGAAAGATCAAGTTAGAAAAAGTCGGACTTCGGAACCTTTTTTAGATCAGAATTGAATCGCTCTGCCACAGTCCTGTCTGAATTTGACAATTCGCGATGCCTGTGATAAACTATCGACTATGAGAATTGTAGTCGCGCCTGATTCATTTAAAGGGAGCGTCAGTGCTCTCGAAGCCGCAAGCGCGATGGAGCAGGGACTCCGTCGCGTGTTCCCCGACGCCGTCATTGAGAAAATACCGATGGCAGACGGTGGTGAGGGGACAGTGCAATCGCTTGTTGATGCCACCGGTGGACATCTCCAGACCCGCCGTGTGATTGCCCCTCTCGAAAACGAGGTCGATGCGCAATTCGGTATCCTCTCCGACGGAGAGACTGCTGTTATCGAGATGGCATCTGCCTCGGGTCTCACACTCGTTGCACCGCACGAACGGAATCCACTTCGGACGACCACCTACGGCACTGGACAACTCATTCGTGCAGCTCTGGAAGGGGGGTGCAGACGCTTAATCATCGGTATCGGTGGGAGTGCGACAAACGATGGTGGTGCTGGAATGGCGGAGTCACTCGGTGTCCGATTACTGGATACAAACGGAAAACAGATTCAGCGCGGTGGTGGGAATCTTGGGCAATTAGCGTCAATAGATGCGACAGGCTTACATCCTGCTATTGCCGAAACTGAAACTGTTGTCGCCTGTGATGTTAACAATCCTTTGACCGGACCAGACGGAGCATCACACGTTTATGGACCGCAGAAGGGGGCAACCCCTGAAATGATTGAAACGTTAGATGGGCATCTTGCCCATTTTGACAAGATTTTGACGCACACCTTCGGGAAATCCTTTAATGATATTCCCGGTGCGGGCGCAGCCGGTGGATTAGGCGCAGGGTTGATGGCGTTCCTCAATGCCGAATTGCGGCTCGGTATCGATATTATGATTGATGCCGTTAATCTCAAAGAACGGGTAAAAGGTGCCGACATCGTTTTCACGGGTGAGGGGCAACTGGACTTCCAAACGGCGTTTGGGAAAACACCTGTCGGTGTTGCGAAGATCGCGAAATCGCACGATATTCCCGTTATAGCAATCGCTGGTGGCATCGCTGAAGGGGCTGAAGCCGTTTATGATGCCGGTATCGATGCCATGTTGGGTATTGTACAAGAGCCGATGTCCCTTGAAAATGCCGTTACAGACGCATCGCGGTTGATCGCCGACACAGCGGAGCAAGCGGCACGATTGGTTAAGATCGGGTCCAGCGAATTGAGAAGAAATGAATAAGGCGATGGAAGAGAGGAAAGATGGAAGGAGTGCATTTCCAGCCTTCCAACCCTCCAGTCTTCCAATCCAATTGGTTACGGCACAACGGAGTGTGCCTACTCCTCTAACAATACTGGTATATCTTTCATGAAATCATTCGTTTGGATTTGCCACATTTGCATATCCGCAGCGAGTGATCGAATGCGGTCAGCGTGCTCTGGTAGATCGGCAAGATTTGTCGTCTCCCAAGGATCCTGTTCTAAATCGAAAAATTGGATGCAATCCGTGCCAGCACCCGTCTCTTCGGAGACATAGTAACGAATCAATTTCCAACGTCCATCTCTGATTGTGCGGTGAATGTCTCTATACGCTGCGAAAACCGTCGCGCGCACTCGTTCTACATGACCATTCATCAATGGCACCAAACTGCACCCTTCAGTCGTATCTGGACAGTTAACATCGGTGAGGTCACAGACAGTCGGAAACACATCATACAGATAGGTTAACGCATCAACTGTCTCCGCTTCGGGGATCCCGGGTCCAGCAAATATGGAAGGCACGTGGATGCTGTGGTTATAGAGATTCTGTTTTCCCAACAACCCGTGTTGTCCAACAGCGAGTCCATGGTCGGCGGTGTAGATGATGATTGTATTGTCAAGGTGTCCGGTCGCTTCCAATGTGCTGAGTACGCGTCCCATTTCGGCATCCTGATGCGTAATCATCCCGTAGTAGTCGGCGATGTGTTGTTGAACAATTTCAGGCGTGCGAGGGAAGGGTGCTAACACTTCGTCCCGAATTCGCATTTCGCCGTTGTCGAACGGATGTTCGGGGAGGAAGTTTTCGGGGACAGGTATATCCTCTGGTGAATACATTGTCGCGTATTCTCCTGGGGCTGTTCTCGGATCGTGAGGTGAAGTAAAGGAGAGGTAAAGAAAGAAAGGGTTCTCGGCATCGTAGTCTTGCAGGAATTCCACGGCGGCATCTGTGAAAAGTTCTGTAGAAAACTTTTCTCCAATGTACCTATCATCATCCGGGTATTTTCCTGTTGGATCGAAATCGAAAACCGGCACTTTATATTGATCGCTCATTCCGCCAAAGAAAATCTTAGCACCGCTATCGAAACTGTCGGTAAACGTTTGTCGGTCATTGTGCCACTTGCCAGAAAAAAATGTGTGATATCCCGCCTCTCGCATTACCTGTGGCCACACTGCCAAATCCCGGTTAATCTGGTTTCCACCGCTACGGAAAAGATTCGCACTCGTGAGGACAGCGGCGCGGCTCGGCACACAGACTGCACCTACAAGGGATCCCATGATATGTGTTTGGCGGAAGGTCGTGCCTCGCGCCATGAGTGAATCCATCGTCGGTGTTTTAACTGTTGGATCGCCCATACCACCGATGGCATCCCACCGATGGTCGTCAGCGATCATAAAAAGAACATTGGGTCGTGACATATTTAATTATTCCTTGCGGTTCGGTCAGGTAGGTTTCGCTTATGAAGTACCTCTCCGTAGACCCGCCTGCGCCGTTGTTGCAGGCTACAATTTTACTTTATTTTTCAAGAGAATAGAAATCCCAAAACTCTTAACCCTTAGTGAAATACACCGAAAACCACTGCGTAATGGAATGGAGCGGTGCCCAGGAGGCCATAAATTAAAAAATGAAGATTGCTAAGATTGAACAATTCTATCCACGTCGCCGGATGCGTCTTGTGAAAATTACAACGGATACCGGTATCGTCGGCTGGGGAGAAACCACGCTTGAAGGCAAACCCAAGAGCACTTGGGCGGCTGTCGAAGAACTTTCCGATTATTTTATCGGCAAAGACCCGCTCCGTATTGAACACCACTGGCAACATGTCTACCGGTCCGCCTTTTTCCGAGGCGGGAATATTCTCATGTCCGCTTTGTCGGGTATCGATCAGGCGTTGTGGGACATCGCTGGTAAATACTACGGTGTGCCTGCCTACGAATTATTGGGTGGTGCCGTACGCGATCGTCTCCGCGTTTATGCGCATTGGGGCATCGGAAGTTTGACAGATGAAGGAAAATCCGCTGCCAAAGAACGCCTTGAGTTCTTACAGCAAAAAGGTGGCTACACGGCGTTCAAAAGCGGTCCCGGTGGTAAATGGCGTGGACATGAACCTCCTGCGGTGATTGATGAATTTGTGGAGCGTGCCTACCTCATGCGTGAATGGGTGGGACCCGATGTCGAACTCGCCTTCGATTTTCACGGTAAAATGACCCCTGCGCTTGCAATCGAGATCTGTCACGAACTTAAAGGGATGCGTCCAATGTTCGTCGAGGAACCGATTCCACAAGAAAACGTTGACGCGCTTAAACAGGTATCCGACCATGTGCCGTTCCCTATTGCGACTGGGGAACGTCTGCTGACCCGCTGGGGCTTCCGAGAGGTGTTTGAGAAACAGGCGGTTGCTTATCTACAGCCCGATACCTCGCACACTGGCGGTATAACTGAACTGAAAAAGATTGCGAACATGGCGGAGGTCTACTATATGCACATCGCTCCGCATTGTGCGATTGGACCTGTTGCCTTCTCTGCCTCCCTGCATGTTGATGCGGTTGTCCCGAACTTCCTAATTCAGGAACAGATCGATGACGGTCTGGGAGCAGGCTTATTGACAGAAGAATGGCACGTCACAGATGGCCACGTTGAGTTACCGACAAAGCCCGGACTCGGCTTTGAAATTGATGAAAAGGAAGCAGAACGGATACTCGATACCTATCCAGAAGAACTCGGCGGCGAATTCTATTACGACACCGATGGCAGCGTCGCGGATTGGTAGATTGGTTATCGGTTTTCAGTCGTCAGTTGTCAGTTTTCGTCAGGCGAGGTTACAAACCTCGCCAGCGAGGGATGCCTAACGTGTTCCCCTCGCGCGTCATCAATTTCAATGGATTTAACCCAATTTATGCCTTAGACGACCGGTTTACGGCTGGCAACGTAAGGCGGTTCAAGCATCAACCTCTGGTCTTCATCTGACATCAGGTTCCGAAGTTCATCGTCGTGCCTGCCTTGTCCCCACGAGGCGTGTCCGGGTGAGTACTTGAACAGGATGGAGCGTCGTTCGTGCGAGGCAGTCCAAGGGAGGGTACCGTGCGTCATCGCCTCTGTGAAGATGACAACATCTCCCGCTTTTTGATGAACAGGTGCCATACACGTCTTATTGTCCTCCACGGGTCGGAATTCCGTAGGACACGGATAGTTGCTCTTATGGCTACCGGGTATACAACAGAAACCTCCGTGTCCGGGAAGCATATCCGTTAAAGCCCACGACACAACGGTTAAGCCGTTGTACATCCGATCGTTTCGGAAGACGTAATACTGCGCTGGATCGTAGGGCGTGCCACCACCGTGGAGCGTTCCACCTGGGTTTCCCTCTATCATCAAGATACCGTAGACATGGTCCAATCGGAATTTAGGACCGACGATCTCCGCTAAAAACGGCATGATACGTGGGTGATTAAGAAGTTTGCGGAACGCGTCGTTCTCCCAACTCAAGAATCCCCCGAACCTCTGCGAATAGACATCGTCATCCACCGGATCTGGGTACTCCTGTGCATCGATGAGGGTATTGAGCTCCGCGAGTTCGTCTATTCCTAAGACGTTTTCGATGTTCACATATCCCCATAGGTCGAACAGATATTTTTCTTCAGGACTCATTTTTTAATTTTTCCTTGCGGTTAAACGACGTGGATTAGAACTTTGACGTGCGTTTCTGAGTATCCGCTCTCCATTTCATTACGAGCTACGGTTCCGCTTGTAGGAAGGAACTCCGATTCCCGACAGGATGAGCGAAAACCTGCACTATCTTTTCCCAAACCGAACAATAAGAAACCTATTGATGTGCCGAGCGCGAGGTGGGTTCAAGACGCGTGACAACGATCTGTTCTCTGTCAATCAATTCGCCGACACGCGATGAGATTTCATTTACCCACCGGTCGTCTTCATAAACCGCTGCATAGAGTTGTTCTCGCTGCGCTTCACTCTCAAAACGGCGAATCCAGACGTAAAGATCGTCCTCTTCTTCACCGATGAAACTACCAATCACAACCATTCCTTTAGAAATCTGGAACGGCAGGATTGTTTCTTCCATATATTTCACCCAATTTTCGCGTTGACCGGGTTTCGTTCTATACTGTCGTAGTTCAAAAAAAGCCATGAAAATCTCCTTTTTTAGTGGCTGTCGGCTTTCGGTTTCCATCAGCCGTCAGGACATTGGCTCTCGGTTTTCCTTCTAACAGCTAATTGCCGATTGCTGACTGCTGATTGCTATTTATACTCGATTGTAACCGTAGCCTTTACCTGTAATTTCAAAGAGTGCTGCTGCCGCTTGGAAGTGAATCTCGGCGTCCTGATCTTGGAGAATCAATTCAAGCAGTGCTATCGCCTTTGAATTTTTAGCTTCCCCAAGTGCCTTGATGGCATCAAGACGGAAACCCCTCGTAATTTGGGCTTCATGCAGTGCTGTTAGTTTTTCCACCAACGCCGTCACCGCCGTGTCTGTCCCGATTTTACCCAACGCCCGCGAGGCATCACGCCGAATTTCGACGTGGTTGTCATCGTTGTTCATCACTGCAATAAGCGCGTCGGTCGTTGTTTCATCAGCCAGTTCTCCAAGTCCCTGCGTTGCTGCTCGGCGGACATCTTTCTCGACTTCGGTTTTCCCCTCCATTATCTGAACGAGTTCTGGTATGAGTTCACTAATTCCGGCTTGTCCAACGCTAAGTGCTGTTGCTTTTCGGGTGTCGATGTCTGGATCAGCCAACCGCTGTTTGAGTTGTGAAATGTCCAAAGTGACATCAGATGTTTTGCATCTACCCAAGGCAACCATTGCGGCATTTCTGACCTGATGATTTTCCCACTCATCCTCAGCACGGGCTAACATTTTGGGAGCAACAAATGCTGGTAGGTCTAACTTTTTGGCGGCGTTGACGAAGACTTCCCAGCTCCAATTCCGTTTCAGATCGTCGGCACCAATGGCTTTTCTGTTTACGGCATCCTCAAGTGCGACGATGTATTCGGTATCGTCAACAAGCTGTCTTGCAACCGCTTCAGCGGCACGTGTACCACCAATTTCACCAAGTGCCATTGCGGCTTTTGTCCGAGCAGAAGCCTTGGCTAACGCATCCGTACTTGCATCCAATGCTATCTGCTTGTCTTCCAAGATAGCGATTAACTTGGGAATCGCCGTTTCACTTTCGAGTTTACCCAAAGCAACAATAGCGTTCTTTGAGATATTTCCGACTCGGATATCTAACGAGCGAATCAGCACATCTTCAGCGGCTTTATCACCAATATTGCCGAGCGCGGCTACGGCAGCATCACGGACAGTATCCGGTTCTAATGGATTTTCAACGATCTCACTGAGTTGCGCAACTGCTTTTGCATCCTTGAGGTTTCCTAAGGCGGCAGCGGCTTTTAATCGGATTTCGGCATTTTCATCGGAGAGTGCAGTCAGCAACGGAGCAGAGGCACGTTCATCTTTGAGGGCACCAAGAGATACTGCTGCTGCTGCGCGAACGGATTTCATCTCATCCATATTCTCAAGAATAGGAATTAAGGGTTCAACAACCCGACGCTCTTTGAACCCACCGAGCGATTCCGCTGCGCGTCTGCGAACGACATAACTTGAGTGTTTCAGTTCTTCGAGCATTGCATCAACCGCGACTTTCTTCGCAGAGGCTCCTATCACATGAACAAGTGCCCATCGGACCCACTCATCATCTGCAGATTTAAGAGCGTCGAGTGCGAATTCGGCTGTTGGAATGTTGTTATCTTTGATTAATGAGGCAATGACCTGGTCTTGGACAGATTGCACCTCGTATCCATCATCAAAACTCCCCAAGCCCTTCTTGATAATATCAACAAGCCCTTTATCCCCGGCTTGAATCTCTAGGAGTGCCTTTGCCGCTTGAAAGCGCGTCGTCTCATATTTATCATTTTTCAGCACATCTACCAGCGGGTCAACAACCTTCTGCCCTTTTATTTTCCCAAGTGCGATTGCCGCTTCCTGTCGGACAGCGCCCTGCTTATCCTTTCTCAACGCAGTAACCAACGGGGGGATTGCGTCATCACCCTTGACTTCACCGAGCGCCCACGCTGCGCTTTGTCGTACAGTTGCGCGTCCATCGTCACGAAGTGCGTTTGCCAGAGGCTCTACGACAGTCTCCCCCTTGATGATACCCAATGCTCGAGCGACCTCACTCCGAACAAGACTCGGAATTGGCTTGAGTTCACCCCATGTCCGATAGTTTGCGCGTGGATAGTCAGGCGTCCATTGAATCTGGAAGGAATCAACCTGTGCTCGGAGTGCATCGAGCGTTTTGTACTCCCGCTTCATGTGCCGTTGAAAATCTGAAATTTCGTCAAATTGTGTCGAAAGGACCCAGAGTAGTACAGGAATAGATTCAGGTGCTTGGATTCGGCTCAACACCTTGACGGCATTTGCCCGTAGGACGGGACTGGTTTCGTCACTGAACATTAGCAGTAGCATGGATTGCGTTGCTTCCTCAGGTTTGAGCCGCCAGAGTGCCGTAAGAGCCGCAATGCGTAAGGTCTCGCGCATATTTTTTTCCATCGCTATGATAATCAAATTCTGAACGGCATCCTCTGTGGATACACCAATTTTTCCGAGAGCCTCTGCTGCATTTGTCGCGGTAGTGTCGTCATAAGAGAGCGCGTTCGTGAGAGCGATGACTGCCCTGTTATTCTCGCCGCGTGCCAGCATGTTCCCAAGCCCGACCGCTGCGAGTGCTTTTACCTCTTTGTATGGATCGCTGTCCAATGCTTCAATGAGTGGCACAATGGCACGTCGGTCCCCGATTTGCCCAAGCGCATCAGCGACCTTCACCCGAATTTCATCTGTCTCATTTTTGAGTGCGTCAATCATCGGTAGAACAGCAACGCCGCGCATCTCAACGAGTGCCGCCAATGCTTCATCCTGCAATTCTTCGTTTGCCAACTCATCTATGAGCGACGCTACCCCATCTCCCGATTTGAGCAACCCGAGTGCTTGGATTGCGGCTGATAAGGTTCCGATCCTATATTTTTTCATCCACAAACCATCAATATAAGCACTCGCGATGTACTGATATTCTGTAGCAAAGCCAGCATCCTCATCAGGAATGAGATTTCGTGCGCCAGTGCTCAACACCTCAAGTAACGGCGCAACGGCGGGTTCCCCTATACGATTCAGCGTATCTATGGCGGTATCTTTGACGTAACTGTTGGGATCTGCGAGAAGTCGGACGAGATCGGGAACAGCTGTTTCTGCTTGTATGCTCCCGAGGAGTTTAGCGGCGTGCATCCGTACCTGCGCGCTGTTATTTCTGAGGCCGAGTTGGAGTCCCGGCACAATGGCAGCACTTTCCGCAATTGAACCCATGGATTGTTCAAGCGCGACAATTGCTCTATAGGCAACTTCAGGGGCACTCATGGTTGCAGCAAGAGTTTCCTCAAAAATTGGGATGAGTTCAGGGTTTCGCATCGCACCGAGATAACGGACAGCTTCTTTTTGTATGGCTGTATCTTTATGGTGCATCGCCTGCCGCAAGCGTTCAACAACCGCTTCCCCATCTCCGAGTTTTGCCCTGAGTTCCGAGACCGCTGCGAGGGCGTTGGGTTGATAGCATTTTTCCGCGGCTAAAAGCCCTATAACGACAGCGGCATCCGCATGTGCTACGAGTTCAGCGAGCAATTCCGCTCGCTTCTCAACTGCTTCAGCAAGCGATACAGCGAAAAACCCAGAGATAGAATTCTGCGAGCGGACAAGTCTTTCTTGTCTATCAAGCTCATCAGAATCTGGATCCTCCTGTAACGAGATAGCGAGGATGTCTGCCGCTAACGTTTCAAGATAAGCGTTCGATTGTGCAATCGCTTGGTGCCAACTTTCTGTCTCAGTGCGCGTCCGGTTTTGTAAGAAAGCCTTCAGATGTCGCGCCTCCTGATTCCCAGCGTCTGTCTTCTGAACCGACGCTTGTGCGGCAGCATAATCTCCGCGAACAATAGCGGCTCGCGCTTCAATAATGTCCCTGTTTTCTTTCTCACCACACCCTATCACGAGGACAACAGCCACAATGAGTGAGAGATGAATACAGATTTTCAATATATTACATAAGAGATGTTGCTTCATTTTTTAATTTTTCCTTGCGGTTCGGTCAAGCGCGTTGAATGAAGAAGGCTCCTCGGCGTATATCTATGGGAAATATCCAAGCAAAAATCCCGCGCCGATGTTGCAGGCTTTCTAATTTTTCCTTGCGGTTCGGTCAGGTAGGTTTTGAAAAATAACGCACCTTTCCGTATATCCGCCTGCGCCGATGTTGCAGGCTACAATTCTGGTTTAATGTTTCAAAGAGAAAAGAAAGTCAAAATTCCCAAACCCAGTAAAAACTAATCGGAAACCCGCTCGTAATGGAATGGAGAGCGGCCCAGGAGCAATAAATTAAAAATTTTAATTTCCAGCGATTACGAGTTTCGTCAGATCCGCGACAGCATAGATATTCTGTCCGATCCGGTTCAATAACGCCAATCGATTCGCACGCAGTGCTGGCTCCTCCGCCATAACCAAGACATCATCAAAGAATGTGTCTATTGCGGGTTGCAAAGCGGCAAGTTGCGTCAGTAGTGTCGCGTAGTCGCGTTCCTGAATGCTTTGCTTAAAATGAGAATCTGCTTCAGTGATACGGGCATACAACTGTTTTTCAGCATCGTCGCACAGGAGCGTCGCGTCTACAGTTTCTGGCGCGTCCGGTGGTAGAATTCTCAGGACCCGATTGAGTGCATTATATACTCCCTCAAAATTTGGTGTCAAGCGAAATTCGGCAAGTGTATCGGCGCGTTTGAGAATATCAATGATGTCAACGGCACCCACCGCTAAAATAGCATCGGCGAGATCCGGAGCATATTGATGTGCCTGCAGCAAGATAACGCGTTGGCGTTCTTTGATGAAGTTAAGGACACTCGTTTGTGTATCTTCGGCTAATTCGACGGTATAGAGGGAGCTCGCTTTTTCAACAACAGCATCCAACGACAGTGGTAACTTCCGGTCTTGGAGGATTCGGATTGTGCCAAGGGCATGCCGTCGTAAGGAGTACGGGTCTTGCGAACCTGTGGGACGTTCCTCTATACCGAAATATCCGACAATAGTGTCGAGTTTATCAGCAATTGCAACAAGCGCACCGACTTCAGTATCAGGTAGCGGCGTATCAGCACCAAGGGGTTGATAATGCTCAGCGAGAGCAGGCGCGACAGACTCTGACTCTCCACTATTTTGTGCGTAATATCTCCCGGTAATTCCTTGTAATGATGGGAATTCGATTACCATATGTGTCGTCAGATCTGCTTTACAGAGCCACGCTGCGCGTTCTGCATGACGAACAGTTGTTTCCGGCACTTGTAGCTCTGTACCAATGAACTGAACCAACGCTTTAAGGCGTTCGGCTTTATCCAAGAGTGAGCCGAGTCTTGCGTGGAAGACGACTGAACCTAAACGCTCAACCTTATCGGCGAGGCTGGTCTTTTGATCTTCGCTGTAGAAGAACTCGGCGTCGTTGAGTCTGGCGTGGAGGACGCGTTCATTCCCGTGCCGAACGCCGTCAATATTGCCCTCCGTCCCGTTGGAAATCGTAACAAATTTCGCGGCGAGTACGGACTCACTTTTCCACATCGGAAAATAGCGCTGATGTGTCTTCATTGCGGTAATCAGTACTTCTGAGGGTATTTCCAAATGCGACTCACTAAAATTGCCGACAATCGGTTGCGGGTTTTCCACGAGATAGTTCACTGTATCCAGCAATTCTGCATCCAGTTTCGGGAGACACCCTTCGACTTCCAATACGTTCCTGACCTGCTTTTCGATTGTCCTCCTGCGCTCTTTCGGACAGACGATGACCCCAACAGCACGCAGTTCTTCAATATAGGTGCTCAAGTCAGCAGAAGTTAAGGTTACCGGTTCAGGATGTAAGGCGCGATGTCCGTAGGTTAACCGTCCTGCGTGTGCCGCACCATAAGTGCAGTCGACGACCTCATCGCCCAGTAACGCCACGAGCCATCGGATAGGACGCGCAAAGCGAGCGAACGCACCTGGTTCTTCGGATTCGGTCTCCCACCGCATCGTCTTCGGAAAACGGAGTGCTTCGATCCATTCAGTTAGCAGCGTCATCAAGACCTCTCGTGCCGGGACTCCGATTTCGAGTTTGGACGCAGCGACATACTCTCCTCGTTCGGTTTCAACGATGCGGAGTGCGCTGAGATCAACGCCTTGCGTTTTTGCGAAACCGATTGCGGCTTTTGTCGGTTCGCCGTTTTCATCGTAGGCGATACGTTTGGGAGGTCCTACGACCTCTGTTTCTTGGCTTTCTTGAAGCGTCTTTATGTCCTTGATGCTGAGCGTGATACGACGCGGCGTGCCGAGTGTTTCAACATCGCCAAACGGGATTCTGTGGCTCGTAAGGGATTCAGTTGCGAGCTCACGTAGTTGTTTAAGGACAGGCGGGACATAACTCGCTGGTATTTCCTCCGTACCGATTTCAAATAGGAGGTCAGCGTATTGGTTGTCAGTTACCCCTTGTGGTGGTTGCGTGTTGCGTGAATTCCGCAAATTCTCCTTTAATTGATAACCGTTAACCGAAGACCGATCCCCATTTTCAGTCCATTTTCCGAGAAGTGGGTGTTCCATCTCTTCGCGTTGTTCGACATACGCGCGTGCTATCCGTTGTGCGAGTCTACGGACGCGCTCAATGTAACTCACCCGTTCCGTGACGCTGATGACCCCACGCGCATCTAACATGTTGAAGGTATGTGAGCATTTCAAGACGTGATCGGTTGCAGGTAGCACTAACCCTGCATCTAAGCACGCGTGGGTCTCCTTCTCATACGTGCTGAACGACTCAAAAAGCATGTCTACATCCGCACGCTCGAAGTTGTAAGTGGAGTACTCCACCTCACTCTGCCGATGGACATCCCCGTAATTGACGTGTTCATTCCAGCGGATGTCAAAAAAGTCATCGACATCCTGTAAGTAGAGCGCGATGCGCTCAAGCCCATAGGTAATCTCAGCACATATTGGGTCGAGGTCTATACTCCCCATCTGTTGGAAGTAGGTAAACTGTGTGACTTCCGCACCGTTCCACCAGACCTCCCAACCGAGTCCAGAGGCACCGAGCGTCGGTGATTCCCAGTCGTCTTCCACAAACCGGATGTCGTTCTTGCGGGGTGAGATACCGAGACTATAGAGGCTCTCAAGGTAGAGGGGAAGTACATTCTCAGGTGCGGGTTTGAGTATCACCTGATACTGGTAATATGCCCCGACACGGAAAGGGTTTTCGGCGTATCTACCGTCGGTCGGACGGCGGACGGGTTCTACATACGCGACTCGCCACGGTTCTGGACCGAGACATCGTAAAAATGTTGCGGGGTTAAATGTGCCTGCGCCGACTTCTATATCGCACGGCTGCTGGATGACGCACCCGTGATCTGCCCAAAATTTCTCTAACGCTAAAATTATTTCTTGAAGAGTCATATCTGTTTTTTCCGTTTGGATTGATTATTCAAACGTTTATTGTATCATAATAGATACTTTTAATTCAATGGATTTTCAGGGACAGTTGGTGGGTGTTTGTCTGAATCAGGATTTTCAGGATTGTAGAGGCGATCCTTTCGTCTGAATCGAGATTGTCACAGATGATATGGATTACGCGAATTGTTGATTCGGTGAAACTACGGAGAAGTGAGCGGTTTTCAGAGTATTCAGAGTAAAATGCTACTCTAAAATAATAGTCGGATTTCAGAGCGGTTAGTTGGCGAGGTTTGAACAGAGGAATATAGTGGTTCCTAAAATTTCTACAGATTTGCACATCTGCTGATACTTCACAGTTTTCATAGCAAACCTGAGAATTATAGTAAAGCCCACAATTAAGTTTACACTCTCTAATGTGGCGAGGTTAGGAAACCTCGCCAGCGAGGTGGGTTTTGTGTTTTCTAAGTGTCCAAGTATTTTCGGGCTTTGCTATAATATAGGTGAGGTTAGAGACCTCACCAGCGGTGAACGGAGATAAATGGTTTCCTTACTACGAGCTGGAAATCTCGCCTGTTGCTGAGTGTCGTGAATGCCTTATCCTTTTAGTAGTGACCAATCGGGTTCGTCCTCTGGATCGCCGAGGGGACCGTGGGCGTTACGCACGATACGACGTTGCGCGTCATACCAATCCGTGTAACTTGTTGCCGATTGGAGCTGATCGTTGCGTGCATCCATCAAATTTGTGAGGGTGTTCTCCATCTCGTCTGCCAACGACTGCCCTTGGGATGTGTCAATCAGGTTGTTCATCTGCAGTGGGTCTGCTTCTACATCGTATAGCATTCGTTTGCCATCGAGCCATCGAGCGTAACTGTGTGTTTTTGTGCGCACACCGCGCCACTCGTTCCCATCAATGAGGTAATCGTAGGTCGATCCGAAGTTCATCGTCAGGACAGCGTCCTGTTCCAAGGCATCCGCATTCCCACGCCAAGACTCGGAAAGGTCGTAGCCTTCGACGGTGCGGGGTGGTTGGATATCGCATAAGCCGCAGAGCGATGGGAACAGGTCTACGGGAGAAGTGAGCGTGTCACAGGTCCGGTTGCCCTCGAAAACGCCGGGCAGCCGCATCACCAGCGGCACTTTGATGGATTCTTCGTAAGGTTCGCGCTTCGCCCAGAAATTGATGCCTTGTCCGCCGCCCTGTGTTCCGTGGTCGGATCCGAAAACGAGCAGCGTGTTTTCAACGCGTCCCGTTCTTTCGAGATACGCCATTAACTCACCGAGCATGTCGTCTACCGTTAGCGTCATTGCGAGATAGTGCCGGTAGATTTCTAACGATTGCTCTTTGACCGACTCTGGAACATTTTCCGGCAATTGAAGTTCAGTGGGCAGTCGATCATAATATTCCTGCGGTGCATACTCATAAGGTGTAGAGTGCGCCTGATGTGGAGAGATAAACAGACAGAACGGTGTCCCATCGTCCACGTCATCCATGAACTGGAAGGCGTATCGGTTCAGGGCATCGGTTTCATAACCTTCCCACGTTTCATTCCGCCAATCGTCGAGGTTTACCGTTCCGTTGAAATAGTCGGTATGGAAGTTATAGCCGCGCCAGTGTTGGAACCCGAGACGGTCGCGCCCTTCGGGGACGTAATCGCGCCCACCGATTTCTGGGAATGAACCGGTGTGCAGATGCCATTTTCCGACCCACGCCGTTCGGTAACCGTTTCTGTTGAAAACATCGCCGAGTCCAATTTCATCGTGCCGGGTTCTGACGAAATTGATGAGATGTCCGGTTGTCTGTGGGTGCCGTCCCGTGAGCAGCATGGAACGGTAAGGGGTACAGACGGGCGCGGTAGCGATTGCGTTTGAAAAGACGGTGCCTTCTTGGGCAAGTCGATCAATGTGCGGTGTTTCGATCTGGGCATCGCCATATACTGGCAACGAACAGGCGCGGATCTGATCGGCGAGAAGATAAACGATATTCGGTTTATTAGTCATATCTTTCGTAGGGTTTGTAAATTTTCAAAATCTGCTTTTGAAAGTGATGTTATTTCAAGACAGGATTAGTGCGGATGAAATTTAATAGTTCCGGCTGTGGGGTTAAAAGAGATATGTCCCATTACAGTAAGTACCCCATGCCTTTTGGTAATTTGCGTGTACAATGTATCGCTGCGCTGCCTTTGTAACGCGATGAAGCGTCGTAAACATCCGCACGGGAAGGACTATGAACAGCAACTACCCCGGATAGCAACTCCGTATTTTCGCTGATTTCGCAATCCACGATGAAGAGCCATTCATCTGGGTATTTCTGCTCCATCTCGTCGAGTGTCAATCGTTCGTTTGCCATTTTTATCCACTCCTTTTCAAAGGATGTTAATGAACTGATTCATACCTAATTATAGCACAATGCCTGTGTATTAACAACGGGTTTTGAAACGAATCAAGAAGAATACCTGCTGTAGGTTAAAGCCGGTCAAATTCAGCTGGTGTTAGACCTGCATGGCGCAAAATAGTTCGCAATGTTCCAATCCTGACTTCACGGTGATTTGGAACCATCACTGTGCGAATTTCACCTTCGCTCTCACGGACGAATTTTACATGACTACCGCGTTGATGAACCAGAGTAAATCCCGCCTTTTCCAACTTGCGTCTAATCTGACGATAGGAGAGTGGTTTCATCAGAGTTGATGTTAACCTCAAATTTGCGAAGTTTCGGCATCACAGTCGGGCGAGGTGGTTCAAAGTACAGTTCCAACGCCTCTCTAAGATTGTCGACAGCCTCGTCTTCGCTTTTACCTTGGCTGGCAACATCTACTTCTAAGCATTGTGCAATAAACCATTCGTCTTCTCGCGATATACTTGCCGTGAAGGTTTTTTGCGTTTTCATAGTTAAACTCCTAACTTTGCAGGCGCGCCTTATTATCTTGACTTAAAACTGTAGCCCCAAACTCACTCGATGGACCTGCTGTAAGCGTCCAAAGTCAGCATAGGCATAATCGAGAGAGAGCACCCGTCTACCAAGGTTCAGGTGGATGCCCAAACCGAGTGTAAGCCCCTCTTCATCGTCGGCGCGGTCTTCACCCAATCGGAATTTGTAACCGCCACGAATCGCCGCCATTTTCCTATACCAGTACTCCATGCCGATGTTCAACCGCTCACTGTTGTCGTTGGGATGGTTGGCATCAAGCGCGAGCGTGAGGAGATTGCTACCAGAATCGATAATATCGTAGGCGAGTCCGAGCCGAAAATTGGAGGGTAGCGGGAATTCGATCGTCTCTAACTCTGCTTTGCGTGCCGGATTTGTTGTGTCTGGAAACGGGCGGTAACTCCCTATTCTTGGGTCCCCTGCGACTTCTGCGCCGGTTTCCAAATCAGGACCGCCGAAACGCATCTCCGGTCCAAAGTTCGAGAAACACATCCCGATCCGTAAACTTCGCCAGCCGGTATGGTATAAAGTGCCGACATCAATCGCAACGCCTTTGGCACTCTCGCGGTGGATCTGCTGATGGATGTATTTGGCGTTGATACCGACAGACAACTTAACGCCGGATTCCTGTTCGTAAAGTTGTCGGGCATACGCCAAGGAGACAGCGGTATCCCATGCGGAATACCAGAGCCCTGTACCGTCAGGTTTTGCCAGCGTGGTTATTTCTGTATCAGGGACATTAAGGAAGGTAACGCTCGCCCCCAAAGTGCCGACGTTCTTTATCGGCGTTGCGAACGCCAGATAGTTATAACGGACATCGGCAAGCCAGACGGTATGTGTGTCCGAAAAACTGGTTTTTTCGAGTTGGCTGATCCCTGCGGGGTTCCAGTAGATGCTGGTTACGTCATTAGCAAGCGCGCCAAACGCTCCCCCAAGGCTGTCTACCCGTGCACCGGGACCGATTTTCAGAAACTGGGCGCCCGCCGTGCCAACATTGGTTGTCGCATGACTGGAAACACCCCACAGTAAAAGAAGTATGAATAATAGGATATAAATTATACGTCGCATTTTTTAAATTTTCCTTGCGGTTCGGCCAAGCGAGTTGTGGTTTTCACGTTCTCCTCCGTATATCTGAAGAAATACCCAATCAAAAACCCCTCCATTTCATTACGGGCTGGGTGCTCTATAGAACGGAAATCCTTAGTTGATTACTAAAAAGGAACATGCTATCGAATGATGGCAAATCTGCCGATCTTATTACCGACGACTTCATCACTTTCGTCTCTGGCTTCAACATGATAGATATAAACACCACTGGCGAGTGCCTGATTGTAGCGATTGAGGAGTTCAAAGGACTCTGTCCCGCCCTTGTCGCCCTGTGACCGTTCACCCGGATTAAAAAGGGCAGTGCTCTCGTGTTCAAGGGTTCGGACTAATTCACCCGCTAACGTGTAAATCCGTATCGTACACCGAGGTGGCAGGTGTGTGAAGAAAATCTTGTCTGTTCCTTCGGAGAGTACAGCTCTGTTCGTAACGAAATAGGGGTTTGGGACAACCCGAATTTTCCCAAGATCGGCTTCAATGTCTCCGGGTGCGAGCGTTTCCCCTTTTGTATTTAGGAGGAACTGATCCCCGTCCTGTGGGGCACTGATACCTCCCATCTCAACAGTGAAAACATCTCCAGCGGAGATTTCAGCGTTTGGATCCTTTATAAAGACGTAGCCACCTCGGATGTAGATCCGGAAGAAACCTGGTGTTTCCGCTGGATTATAGGTATCACGCCAACCTGTGCCTGTCAGAATCGCGTAGCCAGCGGCGCGCTGGTCGTTGAATTGAATTTCTTCACCCGTATCTTCATCTACCACCTTGACGTGTGTGTCGTCAACAAACGTAATTGAGTAGGTGTGTGGACGGTAGTAGGTTGCCCAGAAAATGTTCGGCCAGGTATTTTCACCGAAACCAGGGGATTGGATGTTTACTTCCCACCCTGTTACTGTGCCTGCCGTCAGTTTAACGTCATTGATCGGATTTTCCATTGGAGTTCCGTAGGATACATTAGCCCCAGTTATCTTCAAAACGATGCCATCGAACATTGGTGAAAGGACTTCAACAGCCTCTTGATGAAGAGGATCGAACCAGTCAAAGGATTGTAGCGCGACGACAGTCTCGTCGGTCGTCATATTGACGATTTCATAAGCCGGGGGTTGATATCCCGGACCGGTGATATACGCCGCGGGACCTGTTTGCTTCGCGCCGTACCAGACGATCTTGTATTGATGCCCCGTTACCTTGTTCGGTGCGAGTACCGTCGGTTCAACCGTAACGATGCCCTGTCCCTGTTGTTCTATATCAGCAGTAGGTCCTCGATATCCTGCAGGCTGGGCGCGCGGAACAACATGAACCATCGTCTCGATCTGGCTACTCTCCATTGCAATCAACCCAGTTTTCGGGTTGCCTGTATCATACGAGGTCACAGCATAGGTGTATTCAAGCCCGTTGGTTAAGCCTGCGTCGGTGTAGAAATTCTTGATGCCTATGTCCTCACCGAGTGCCTGCGAAGGGGTCGAGACGACTTGAAAGATGTCGCCAGCAACCGGTGGTCCTGAGGGTCCGTCGCTAATTTGCACGTAGAGTCCACCGAAGTAGATCCGAGCACCGGAACGATAGGCACCGTCCGGATAGGGTTCACCTGTATTTGGATCCTTGATGATGACGTATCCTTCGCCGTTTGCTGGAAATGCGGGGTTATACGCCATAACTTCCCACAGCGTCGTGTTAATCACTTCAAAATCTGTGCTGGAGTTGAATTTGATGACATAGACGGCATTTTTGAAGAAATCTGCAAAGAAAGGTTCATCGCCCTCGCTTTCAATGGTGGCATCCGACTGCTTACCGACATGCGAGACCGTAAAGAAATTACCGGTTGCACTCGGCTTGTCAAACTCCATCAGCATTGTCCAGTCTTCAACTGGATCGCCGGTGGATTCATCATAAGAGACATCGCGTCGATAAACCCGGTATCCTTCAAAGATTTTCTCCGGATCGGTCACATCAACATATTCTTCGATGCGCTTGCCGACACCTGCATCGACCCAGCGTCCCTCGCTCTCCCAGACGAGCGTCACCTGTGCATCGGCAGGATAAGCAGTTACTAACGGCGACGGTGGCGGTGCCGGTGCTACATAGCCATCGTCATATAACTTCTGTGCCCAGTCCGAAGATGCCTGCAAACCCGCCAGTCCCTCACCGATGGCTACCGCGATGATGATGTTGAACGACTCACCAGGGGCAAGTGATTCAACCGGTCCGTAGGATTGGATAAAACGTTGATCGTCGTAGTTTGCGGGGAGCGGCTCAACACCGGGTGTGCTGATGAGGGCATACATCTCCGCATCCGTCGTTGGGTCCGTGGAGATCGTAATCCGTTTGTGTGCTGTGAAAGGAATTTTTGCCGCTGGATCCTCAGCATTCTCCCCGATATACGCATCCAATACCCGTAAACCGATATACCCAGGCGCGGAGGCATTGGAGAATCCGTAAGAGAGGTAACGGTTGGGATGATCCACGGGATTGAGGGCATCCGGTGTCTGATCAAGGGCGACGAAGTCATCCGCGGAGTAACTCGCTGTCCCTGTCTCATTACTGGAGATATCCACATCGTAACGGAACGCCATAAACAGGTCTTCGAGTGTGTCGCTACCGACGTTTTCGACGTGATACTCGAGAATAAAGAAATCGTAGAGCGGTGCGTAACTCCATTGTAATCCGTTAACTTCGAGTTCTAAACCCAGAATCAAATCTTTATTTGCCTCAGGATTTGTATCGGAGCATCTGAACATGATCGCTTGGTTCGTTGGTGTTCCTTTTGTGGTTACACCGGGTTTGTTTGAGATGACCTCTGGCACATCGTCGGTGGGCCAAATTTCGCTGTGCCTGCCATCTGAGGCAGAAACACCGACCTCGCCGCCCTTTTTCGCACCGATCCAGATATTTCCCTCAAAGATGTAGGAATCGTTTGTGCCTGCGGGCCACCATCCTGAAGGGTTCGCGGTTGGGTTACTCGGAAACCCGACGACTGCGGTATTATAGACAGCAGATGATAGGTTGCCAACATCGAGTGCTTTCCAATCCACTTGTGCTCTCGCCGATAACGCAACGAGTATCAAAATTGTAGATATACATATAAATCGTAATAATTTCATAGTTTACGTTTCACCTCATATATTTATTGAATGTTGCAATAACAAATCGCTCTTACTGTAAAATGTAATGAAAAATGATTCCAATAACGATCAAAAGTGTTTATAAAGCCGTTCGTAATGCATAAGGTTGCACCAAAATATCCGCTGGTATTCCAAGCTCCACGTGCAATTTCCGAATCATGTCCAGAGATAAACTGCGTTGACGAGTCAAGACTTCTGACACACACGGCCGCGAGCCGAGATAAGGTTCAAGATCGCGTTCAGATAACCCTTGATTTTCCATGCAGTGAAGAATTGCCTCAATGGGATCCGGCGGAGGAATGGGATAATGCTCCTCTTCATAAGCCTCTACCAATGTGACAAGCACATCAAGTTTATCGCCTTCTGGTGAACCGTAACCTGATCCCCAAAGTCGTTCTATTTCTTTTAATGCAGCCTCATAATCTGCTTCGGTCTTAATTGGTTTAATTTCCATGGTTATCATCTTAGATCGTAGCGGCGTTAACCCTATTATAGGCTTGGTGTGTTCCCACAAATCGGATGTAAACAATACCATGCCGATAATTGCAACTCACACTTCATCAATCACTGGGTTTCTGTAATTTCAAAAACCCTATATTGTTGCATTTTTCCGTTTCCGATGTCCACTTCGCCTTCGATGAACAACGGATAATTATAAGCTGGATCTTTTACAGAGAACAGATAGGGAATTGCCCCTGCTTCACGCGCTATCTCGGCTTGGTTCTTGAAATCGCGAGGCTCCTTCATGTGCTTATTGTAAATCTGATACGTTGACCGATCGGCGTAATACATCAAATCGAAATGCGCGCCGACACGCTCATCGTCAAGGAAGAAACAAGCGTTCTCCGGCATTTCACGTTGGAGACGGGGTCCACTCGTTTGATATAAGGGGACCTTGCTGTTCCGTTCCGTGACCTTGTAAGCGGCATGCACATAGCGTCCTGCATAGAACAGCGCAATTATGAGTGCCACTGTTCGGAGTCCAAACCATATCCACCTTTGCACATTGCGGTGGCGAACCAGCATATACACACCGGCGAAAATTGCCAACAATACGCCAAACCCGATGAGTTGCTCAACAATCCAGAAATTCGTCTGGATAAAGGGTGCGATCTTTTTCAGTCCATCGAATTGGTCCCGACTCTTGACGAGGGTCCGCCCACCAGAAATAATAGTAATCGCGAGCATCCCCGCCATCCAAATAGAGGTATAAATCCAGTCGCGTCGTTGCCATGCTCGACTGATGACCGCAGCGAGACACATCAGTAACGGTGGCACGGCAATCATTGTTGCCGATGGCGTTTTTGTCTCTGCGAGCGTGTGCGGGACGATCACACCGATACCCCACGCTAACACAAAGAGTTCCGCTAACTGCCACCGTTTGAACATGACCACGATTAGACATAACGCCGCCGCAACGAGCGCGGCATAGAAGACCGGATAAAACAGCGGCATATAATCAAACAGCGGTCGATCCCAACTTGCTCCCCAACTCTCGACATCTGTGTTCAGATGGTCAAGGACACGTTTGTGTTCCCAAAGGAATTCCTTGCGATAGTAAATCAGGCAATAGATGACCCATGGTGCCACTGTCGCAATTGCCGCTAAGAGTTGTAAACCGACATCATTGAGACGAATGTTTGCGTCCGTTGCCTCACTCTGCACATCGTTATCCGATACACGTCTTTTGTAATAGAAATGTTTGCCACATGCCACACACCAAACGACAAGCGCGATACCGAAAGCGATGAGCGCGAGGTAGCTTTTCGACAGATACGCAACACCCATCGCAACGCCGGATAAGATGTAATTTCGCCGTTTGCCGGTCCGAATTGCACGGAGCAGGAACCAACACGAAACCTGTACCCAGAGTAACAAAGCGATGTCAATGTGATCCGAATAGCGATAGCCGTGAACCGACTCAAAGAGAAACGGGTTAAACGCATGGAGAAACGCCGCAATGAGTCCTGCCCGTTTGTCAAAGAGATCCGAAGCGATCCGAAATGTTAACCACGTCGTTACAACCAAACTGATTGCCGATGGCAACCGGAGTGCGAACGTATTGATACCGAAGATGAGATGTGAGAGCCAGATTGTCCACATCGCCACTGGTGGTTTATGTAGCCAGATGTGGTTCTCACCCCACCCTTTGTAGTCGTAAGGGAGCCATGGTTGGTCGTAGAGCGTGAATTTGAGCGGATGTTTCGTCAAATTCCGGGCAACGACCGCATGAAACCCTTCGTCCCAGTAGGTAATCCCACTATGCCCAAGGTTCCGCAGCACCAAAACCCCTGAGGCAATTAGGATACAGAGTAGGACGATTTTTACAAGTGTAAATTCGCTTTTGAAGTGGACTCCCCCAAAATTCATCTGCTATGTCATGAACTTATTTGAAACGCTTTTATTTGTTCTACGGATTGAGATCGCATACGTGCAGTGCTCGACACCCCGTAGGGGAAACTTCTACCAATCCAATTCCTTTCACTTCCGTGGAAACCGGTAACTCAATTTGTCGACAAAGGGTTACGGCTTCAGTAACCTGATGCTCCGACAGCCCAAAAGCAAGTGTGCAGTGCGGCACCCACTGCCCAACGGTGTAATATTCCCGTTGATCCTTTGCATGTTTTTTGAAAAGTTCATGAAATGCCGTGTGTACATTAAGCAATTGCGCGGTGACCGTTGTCCCCAAGTAAACAACCCCTTCCGATGTAGAAAAGATGCCTATATTGGGAAATGACAATCGAAACGGCGTAACGCTTGCTGCAAAGGTCGTAAGCTCCTGTGCAAGTGGATCTATTTCAAGATGGTCGCACACCCCAAGTGATATATGCGGACGATAGCCACCTTTGGGCATAGAATCACTAATCCCTGATTCATCAATGGCTTTCCACGCGCCGCGAATGCGCGCTTCAGTTGGAGCATCGAAATACAGTTCAGCAACAAATGGCATACATCACCTTAGCAACATCAAATAATAAATTTCACAGTTTTAGGAAGAATGGTATTCATCCAATCGACACAATTAGGATGAGCTTCCTTGCCGGTTATGAAAAAGCAGCAACTGATACAGGACGTTTAATCGCAACCCCTTCTCGCTGGTGTTTAATCCGCTCAATCTCATGTAATGTCTGTGCTGTTAGATAACTTTCGCCACAATGCGAACAACTCATCACAGGCACACCTTCAATGACCAGAAGAGCCTCTCCTTGCCCGTAACTACGTGAAATGTAACGCTGACGTACCCCCGATTCCCCACAAATATCGCATATCATGATGTTGACTCCTTGTTGCTTATTTGACATAGACGGTGATGATAACTAATTTTCCCGTTAAGCTCAGCTTAGTTACAACAATCACTACTTCTGAACCGTGCGTTTGACCTTCTATGAGATATTTCCACTCGCCCGTCCGGCTGTCTTCCTGTCTTTCAACAATCTTTCCGGTGAGTAGAGCGTGCTCTACATCAAAAATGGTTAATCTATCATCCGCCATCTCCTCTTCGGCGTGAATTGACATCACATACTCAAGCCTCCGAACTTTTTGTTGAATACGTCTGAGAATCCGGTCAAACATGGAAGCCCTCGGACCCTTACTTCTACTACTGAATCCACAAGAGAAACAAAAAACATGGACCGTTGTCGCATGACTTCTTCTTCATTCGGATCGGTTGTTAAAATGAGCGTGAATTCATATTTAACAGATGTGATTTCGCACATATCATTGTGCTTCTTCAAACGCAAGGACGTCGAGAAAATTATCCCACATCAACCATCCGTGATCGTTGAACTTCGCCCCCAGTTTGATGTAAAAACCCTCACTGCCGTTCTTGTGATCTACACAAACCTCTGTAGCATCCCACTCTTTGAACCACTTCGCAAGTGCTATCACTAATTGTGTTCCGAGTCCCCGTCCTTGGTGCTCTGGAAGCACATAGATAGATTGAAGTTCACCTTCCAATCCGAGCCGCTCTGTCAGATGTCCAGCAACAAATCCGACTATTTCTCCATTGATGCTTGCGATATAAACAATCCGAGGGTCTTTCGCGTCTCGCGGATGGTGTTCCTTGCGGATATACGCTTTCCACCTGTGGAGTGCCGCTTCGCGTTCCATGTAAAACGGCTTGTTGAACGCGTCCTCAAAACTCTGGAGTGTCACATCCACGATGGGTTCTACATCGTCAATGCTGGCTTCTGCAATGGTATAATCCATAAGTTACGTATCTATACTAAACTTTGGACAATAGTGTACTATAGGTCAGATTCGTTAATCTTATTGCAGATGTTCGCTACTATAGTCGCCAGTATAGTTATTCCTTTTTATCCCTTGCTTTTAACACGGATCTTAACGCTTCGTTAACGGCTTCCTCGTTCGGGAAAGCAGCCGCAATATCTGGATCAAGTCGAATAACGTTCGCACCAGCGACATTTTGCTCTCCACGCGCCCTGATTTGCCAGATGTATGTGTCAACGTCCCGTACGGAAAGCCCTACGCTTTCAGATGCTGCTTCCAAAAGGCGAAGTGCTTCAATCGCTGAGACCCTCCGGTTCAAGAGCTCAAATAGAAATCCAATAATGTGCACATCAGGTTTTGTAGTGTCCGCGCCAAAGAGCATTCGAAGGTACTGAAAACCGGCGATCCCAAAACCTTTGATGTTTAGCGTTTGGTAATCCGACGGTTCAGCCAGAACTGCCCACTGTTTAAGAATTTCTTTTTCTTCCTCAATAGTTTGTGTTCCCTCAACGATTTGGCATACGAATTCCACGACAGCCTGAAGCGTCTTTGCGCGGCTCTCGTGCTTATAATTGAGTTCCTGTTGCACGAACGCATGGGGCGTTGGATAACTCATCATCAACTCAGCCAAGTCGTTTAATCGCTGTGTGTTAGGATGGTTATTCATGAAAGTTTTCAGCCGAGGAACCAAGAACGTGTCGTAATTTCTGTTGAGTGAAAGAACACAGTCGATGACAAGCACAGCAGGGGGACGCGCCCATGCAGGATCAACGGATCCGAATCCGGGAATATTGGGCGATAACTGTCTTAGCCGCGTTGCCACAGCGGCTACATCAGCCTCTGCAATGTTAATTTTCGTCATTCAGAATTTTCTCCTAAAAATCCAAACTCACGCCCATCATAATCAGGCGTGGTGAACTCCACGACAGCGGATGCGAATGTTTCTGACTGTCGAGCGGGATCCCGTATCGGTCATACGTTACAGCATCAAGGAGATCGTCGAGATTTTTCGTGTTGAAGATGTTCCGAATATCGGCAAAGAAGGTGTAGGTTAACCCACCAATCCGACTCCGTTTGCTGATAAGGGCGTCAACATTATAAGTCGGCGGGTACCGCTTGGAGTTGATGTCGGGCTTAACAGGTGCTCTCGGATTCGGCGTGTAGGGCAAACCGCTTCCATATCTACCAATAAGGTTGACAGAGGAGTCGAAGGGCAATTGGATGTCCAAAAGTCCAGACAAAATATGACGTTGATCCCATGCCAATGGATGACTTTCAGTCACATCAGGCTGTTGTCGATAGTAGGTGAGGTAACCCAGATTTCGACTGGAGCCTTTTCCCTTCGCGACGGAATAGGTGTAACTCAGCATTCCAGAGACCGGACTCTGTCCCGTGCGCCATTTGCGGATTGTGAGTTCAAACCCTTGCACCCGACCATAGATGCCGTGAAGCATACCCTCGAATTCATCATTGAGGAAGTAACTATAATCGTTGGTAATGTCAACGTGCACGCTATTAACGAGTTTGTCAATATCCTTGGTGAACCCAGTAATGTCAATCGTTAAGTCATCGGTGAATTGCCGTATGATACCGACTTCATAGGCGATCGTCCGCTCTGGATCTAAGTCAGGGTTTCCTCTTCTTCGAATTGCACCCCGCATATCAAAATTGAGATTTTCGTAGAGATCATCACCTCGTGGAATCTGGTAGTAATGTCCATAAGTGAAGTGCAACTTCGACCGCTCGGTAACCGGGAAGGAGATGCCGAGACGCGGCGCGATCATGTGTTTGGTGGACGGCTCAACAGGATTTTTGATAATAGGAAGTCCAACTTTATGGGTGCTTTTATCCAGTTTGATTGTGCCATCGTCGTTCAGTTCGAGTGGATCAAACGGGTCGGAGGGTGAGACCCCAGATGGATTATACAGGTCATATCGTAAACCGGCGTTGACGATCATGCCTTCATACTCCATCTTGTCTTGGAGATACATACTTAAGGATTGCGGTTGGACATCGTAATACTCCATATAGAGGTTGGAGCTTCCGTAATTTGTCGTGCTGAGATTATAGAGATCGTATCCCAAGAACTCAACGCCTGTCTGGATTTGGTGATTTGCTGTGACTTGGCTGGCAAAATCCGCTCTTACGATTGAGGTCGTTGTATTGCTGGTACCCCAAGAATTGCTATCTCCTGCGACGAAATAGGTTGTATCGTTATACGCTTGCTGGGGCGGGTTCCTGATCCTGCCTTCTTCCTGATTCTGCTCAAAGGATTTATCGGGATCCCAAGCGTTTTCGTCAAACGCCTTTTCCAACGGATCCCACACCTTTCCGGGTTGATGCGCCTCACCAGTCCGATGAAATTGACCAATTGTCAGCGTATAGAAAGTCCCAGAGTTGATATTATGTGAGAGCCGCACGGACATATTCCGCGCGCTTGAATTCGACACCGGAACAGCACTGGGCCAAAAGCGGAGCGAGCCCCCATAGGAATGACTTTCGCCGCGATTGAAAAGCCCACTTGCGGTGAGTTTGATACTCGGCGTTACTTCAAACTTCAGTTTCCCTTGGAATATATATGATGTCCCGTTGCTATTCGGAAAAAAACTGTGATTTCGTGCCAACTGGCTGGAGGCAGCGAACGTCAACCGATTTCCCCATATCGGTCCGCTGAGTGCGAATTCACCGATATGACTCGGAGATAGATTGTACTTCTTCGTGTCGTTGAACAACCCACTATACTGTTCGAGATCCACGACGTAGCCGTCCAACAAAGTAACCTGTTTCTTCTCATAGTCGATAACAGTGCCATCGGCATCCCGATAAGGTTGGCGTGTCATAATCGTTTCACCCGTATCGGGGTTAACTTGCGGTTCACCCGTTTCTGGATCTATCACGGGCTGGAGCGGATTCTCTGTCCTGTCCGCATATACGCCGGGGAAAACCTCCGTAAAGAGGACTTGTGCGTCGCCTTCGCGTTCCGCTAACTCCGCAACCGTGACATCATCGCCGCGGTATGGCTTTTGATAATCGTAGGGTTGACCGAAGAAGATACCTCTGAAGGGTTCAATCGCAACGGGTCGAAATCCGTTGTCTGGATCAAGCCACGGACCGTATAACGGATCGCCGTGGTGCGTCCCCCACTGTCCGACCCGATAGCGGATTCTACCAGAGAATTTATTTGTTCCGACTTTCGTGATGAGATTAACGATGCCGGATTGTGCGTCCCCGTGCTCTGCATTGAATCCACCCGTGATGACTTCCATCTGCTCAAGGGAATTCGTGCCGATACTCAACCCCAAACTTCTACTGATCGGATTATTAATGGGGATACCGTCAATGAGATACCGAATCTCCATCGACCTACCACCCCGAACATGGGCTGAGCCGGTTGAGTTCAGCACGGCAACACCGGGTAAGGTTTGTAGAATTCCATTCACGGTATCGCGGGGCATTGCCTCAATATCGTCCGATTCGATGATTCTTGTGGTTTGCGTGACATCCCGTTTGATTAGCGGTTTGACAGCCGTTACCGTTATACCTTCAAGTTGCACGGCGGCACTCTTGAGTGTGAAATCCAATGTTGTTGTAAGACCGGCGAGTACTTTCGTTCCTGTGACAGTCTCTGCCGCATAACCGGTAAGCTCGACCTTCACATCATAACTTCCGGGTGGGATATTGGTCATAACATAGTAGCCAGCACTGTTGGTTGTCGCGGCGGTGCTTGTGCCAACGAGTGTTACCGTGACATCCGCAAGCGGTTCATTCGTTGCTTCAGCAGTGACAACACCAGAAACTTTTCCGGTGATTGCCGCAGAAACATCGAAGTTCATTGCCATCGCCATATATATAGCAACGAGCAAGAAAAATGCTACTCTGGTGCAGCTTGCAAGTTTCTGAAACTTGCCGCTAAAAGTTTTTAAGATACTATTTTTTTTCAATTTGATGACTCCTTAATATGTTCCGAATGTTTTCAGACAAAATATATAAATTCCGAGAGAGAACCCAGACTATAAGTCGTTTGGGGTCTACAAAACATTCTCAATGAATCTGAGGCTCTTTAATTTCCGTTCGGTATGATGTTCAATGAAGTTTCCGAGGAGACGTTTAAGTTCCTGATGATTGCGGGTGGAGGCGCGGATTCGATTGAACCGCTCCCATTCAGATCTCCGAAGCATTTTCAGCAATTCACAACTACCGAGCGCGATTGTAAAGGCGGCACCGTCTCGGTTTTCACAGTTACCACAGAGCACACCACCGTAACGAACACTGAACGCGATGCCAAGTCTGTTTATTGGTGCGTTTTCTTCAACGGGAAACGCCTCTGTTACAGCCGAACCGCAATGCACACACCGCGAAAGCTCAGGTCCATAGCCTGCACAGTCCAGAAACTTAATTTCAAATCCTCTCGCGAGCAAAGGAACATCATTCACATGAATTAGAAATTGGTAAGTGGTATGAAGGAGATTGAAAATTTCAGGGCTGGCGATGCCCTCTGATGCGATGCTATCGACCAATTCGGCGAAATAGCAACCGTAGGTGATGCGCGTGAAATCGGAGCGGATCACGTCAAACCCGTTAATCAGATTGAAATCGGTGATGTTCTGCAATTCCCGATTTTCGCGATGCTGAAAGAGGAGTGTCCCATGGTTGAGGAGTTCTAAACTCCCACTGAGGCGGCTCTTTGGACTTTTTATGCCGTAAGCGACAGCTTTAACTTTTCCGAAGTCAGGCGTGTAGAAGGTAATGATTTTATGGAATTCTTGAAGCGGAAAGGTGCGAATGACAATCGCTTGGGTCTTTTGAGCTGCCATGATTTCAAGTGCAGTGGATGCGCTTTCATAGAAGGAATAAAGTCGGGGCGAGAGGATTTGAACCTCCGACCTCCTGCTCCCGAAGCAGGCGCGCTAGCCGGGCTGCGCTACGCCCCGTTCTTACGTTTAATTATACCTCATTCTGACAGGCTTTGTCAAATTAATTCCACTTTTTGTCAGTTACTGATGTGAATCCTATTTCTTTTCTAAGTGGAGACACTCGTAAAGCATATTCACAGGGTTGTCGCCTGTAGTTTTGCCTTTTAGGACGTGGCACTGACATCAGTATCGGGCATCTGGATATGAATCCGATGGATGCGTCGTTCGTCTGCTTCAAATATGGTGAATCGGATACCGCGGTAAGTGAATTGAGCACCCTGTTCAGGCACGCGTCCGAGATGATCCACAACGAACCCACCGATCGTGTCAATGTTTTCTGCTTCAAGTTCCGTACCGAGTCTTTCGTTTAACTCAATAAGATTGAGTCTTGCATCAACCGAATAGGTGTTGGTATCCATCTGGATGTAGTCATCCTGTTCGTCGATTTCGTCTTCATCGTGGATTTCACCGACGATCTCTTCGATGATGTTTTCTAAGGTCACAATCCCAGCGGTGCCGCCGTATTCATCCACAACGATTGCGATGTGCTGTTTATGCGCCCGCAGCTCTCGGAAGAGTTCTGAAATATTCTTGCTCTCCGGTGTGAAAAAAGGACCCCGACCAACGATCAACTCCCTCAAATTGATCGGCTTGTCTTTCTCCCAGCAATCCAACATATCCTTAACGTGCAAAATCCCGACGATCCGGTCGATGGTTTCTTCATAGATGGGAATACGGGTGTGTCGGCAGGTAATCGTTGTCTGCAGGACTTCGGTGCCGGGTGTGTTGACTTCAAGACAAACCATATCGGTCCGTGCGACCATAATTTCTCGGACGACTTTGTCGGGTAAGTCTAAAATTCGAGAGATCATTTCTCGGTCGTCTGGTTCTAAAAGTTCTTGGCTATCGGCAACGTTGTCGAGTGTCTCCAAAACCTCTGGAGATACGAGGCTGTCTTGTGCCGAGGTGACCTTACCGCCAAAGACTCGGACAATGAGATTGGCGAGAAAATTTAATGGGATCAAAACCACGAATCCGCCCCAATAGATGACGCGGAGTACGCTGAGCGCTCGGATCGTTGCTTCCCCTGTACTACCCTGTACATAATTTTTCGGGAACAATTCAGTAAAGACGACGAAGCATGCGACCGCGAGTGCCGCATTTGCCACTGGGTATTGGTATTCCCAAAATGTTATAAATACCATAACACTGACCACTATTAGAATAGTTTTTGCCGTGATAATGGTCAGCGAGTAGCGGCGTGGGTTGCGCAATAGGGAGGTCAGCAGTTCGTAGCGTTTGCCACCTTCCTCGGCAAACTTGAGAATATCATCTCGCGTTAGCCGAGCGATCAACGCTTCGGCAACTGAAAACAGCGCATTGAGAATTAAAAGTATACCTAAGCTAACGAGTTTGATGACTAAGTCTAGGTCGTCCAATTTTTAATTTTACCTTGCGGTTAAACGACGTAGGTTAAGACTTTGACGTGCCTTCCGTAAGAGTCGCCTGCGCCGTTGTTGCAGGCGACGGGCTTGGTATCACCAAGAACCAGCACACTGTCCTATATCCGCCTGCCAATCGAGGGTACGGAAGATACTTTCCTGCCTTTCAAACATGATCTCGGCTTCTTCGTGCGTTTGATGGTCGTAACCGAGTAAGTGTAGCATACCGTGTACTGTGAGCAACGCGATTTCGGTTTCAAGGGTGCCGCAAACGCCACCGAGTCCGTCCGTCGTCGCGGCTTGTCGTGCCGCTGTTTCAAGGGATACGACGAGATCTCCGAGCAAACTTGGATTCACATCGCCATCTTCACCTTCGCGCATCGAAAACGCTAACACATCCGTCGCGGCATCAATGCCGCGATAGTCGCGGTTGAGTTGTCTAATATCAACATCATCTGTCAAGAGGACACTGACCTCACACGGTTCTGCGTCATGCGCCTTTAATGTTGCACGCACCGCGCTGTAGACCACTTCTACATCAAAAGTGGTATTGCGACTCGTATTGGTAACCCGAATCAAAACGGCTATCCTTCTGTATTGGAGACACCCGATGGATCTACCCCGTTCCGTCTCGTATTGTGGGGTGATGCCTGCTCATAAGCTTCGACGATCCGTTGGACCAGTTCATGTCGTACGACATCAACTTTAGAAAAATAGACGAACTGGATCCCTTTGATGCCCGAAAGCACTTCTTGTGCGTCTGCGAGTCCTGAGACTTTATGGTTCGGAAGATCCGTCTGCGTAATATCGCCCGTCACCACAGCTTTTGAATCGAAACCGAGGCGAGTCAAAAACATCTTCATCTGCTCAATAGTGGCGTTTTGTGCTTCATCAAGAACAACAAACGAGTTATTGAGTGTCCTACCTCGCATGAAAGCGATAGGTGCGACTTCAATAACATTCCGTTCAATGTATTTGTCGAGTGCCTCTGGGGGCATCATATCATAGAGTGCATCGTATAACGGACGCAGATATGGATGGACCTTGTCAGCGATGTCGCCGGGTAAGAAACCGAGACGTTCGCCGGCTTCCACAGCCGGGCGTGTCAAGATAATACGGCTCACCTGTCCGCTCTTGAGTGCGGAAACTGCCATCGCCATAGCGAGATACGTCTTTCCTGTTCCCGCCGGTCCGATGCCAAAGACCAAGTCATTATGCTTAATTGCCTCAACATACCGCTTCTGCCCAGCGGTTTTGGGACGAATGACGCCACGTTTTGAGAATACTGGAATAGACTCGGCTCCAGTTTCACCTAAAGTGTCTCGTTCACCAGCACCCGACGCTCGAATAACATAGTTGACATCGGTTGCCTGAATGCGTTCTCCTTTCCGGATGCGGTGAAGTAGGGATTCGAGAACTGTTGTCACTCGGTTAACTTCTGTGATATCTTCACCAACGACAGCAATACTGTCACTTTTCAAAACAACGCGAACATCAAACCCATCCTCAATGATTTTTAAGAAGGCATCACTTTGCCCGAAGAGGGCTTGTACTTCAGCGTTGCTCTGTATGGGAACACCCTTCGATTCTTGTTTTTGCAATCGGATTCTAATCCTCCGGCTTTTTAAACGGGAAACCTATAGGTTTCACCTTGTGTATTCTGTCTAAACCTTAACGCAATTGTGAAAACATGTCAAATTTCAGGAGTTACACACAATTTTCTAATTTACCTTGCGGGGGAATAACGGCCGTTCAGGCTTTGATATGCGTTTCTTAAATCCGCCTGCGCCGTTGTTGCAGGCTACTGGTTCCGAATTTTAACTTTATTAATCACACCTATACTGACTGGACAGTTAAAGTTTCAACCTGCAGTGATGATTATGGATAAATCCTGTTAATCACTTTTATTTTACACGATTCAAAAACAAAAGTCAAGCAGTTTTTTATAGCCTTCCATAGAATTTGATTTCTCGGATTGCAGCCCCTTTAAGCGGAATTCGCAATTCGCCTGTTTCGTCACCGTGTGATACATTATCTAAATTTTCCAATGCGTTAGCCGTCAATCGTACATAAAGGACTTCTCGCTCAATTTGGAATCTCACGGGTAGTGTGCCTTCCACTCTTTGGGCGCGTTTGTCCTCCACAGCCGCAAACGAAAGCGACCACTTCGGCGATTTCTCTTCAGCAGTGGTATTCAAAGCGAAATTTGGGATGGTTGATGCGGGGTAGACTTCGATATACTTGATATAGGTCGGCGCGTCCAGTTTAATCAAGGTCTCCGTTTTTAGACTGCCTATCACTCGACGCTGGTACTGCCGCGGTGCGTATCCCAAGTTGCCCACAAACTCTTTTTTGATGTACCCCTTTGAAGCAAAGGTCCCTACCGTCGACAAGTCGCCATCCACCATCTCAGGATTTTGGGCACAGAAAAGGCGCGAAACTGGTATTTCGACAGATGGAGTCTCTTTCAACAGCGCACACCCCATAACACCGCAGAACAGAAACAAGAAAACGCCGAATATTCGCATTTTCATTTTTCGGCACCTCTCATCAGATGGAAACTCTTTTTATAAGGGTTGCCGTCCGTAGAGTTTGACTTCGCGGATGGAAGCACCTTTCAAAGGAATGTCAATTCCTTCGTCACTTACTCTGTCATCAAACCGCGTGGCATCCTGTCGGTCCTCTATTGCATCTGCTGTCACGCGTAGATAAAGCACTTCCCTTTCCACTTGGAATTTCACCGGTTTTGTGCCTTCTACATCTTCATACTGTTTGTCATGTACAGGCTTGAAACCTGTCCCGGATTGACCGAAGTGACGTTCCGATTCATCCAAGGCTGTGCTCAGTGCCAAATTGGGGATGCGCGATGCCGGATAAACTTCAACAGTATTCACGTACATCGGTTTTTCCAGTTTAATCAAAATTTCGCATCGGATTGTTCCATCAAGCTCGGTTACATATTGGGTTCTGCCGAAGAAAGGCCTCTCACCGCCCACGATATCATGCCTCTTTCTTACATCTCCGTGCACCTCGAAAGACCCGACTGTTTCCAAGTTACCATCCACTATTTCGGGATGGGTGTTGCAGGTCAGTCGTGAAGACGCAATTTCCTCAACGGGCGTATCCTGAAGCCAAGACAAACGCGATGGTAGAATTTCCGTTCCCGATTTCCCTTGAAGTCCTATACAACCAACGATACTGAACGGCAATAATAATAGAATGCTGAAAACCCATTTACTCATTTCTCTGCTCCTTTTTAGAATTACTTAGACCCTACAGTTGGCGAGGTTTCCTAACCTCGCCAGCGGTGGCGGCGCGTGGTTACTTCTACTATCTATTGAAATGTCAACGTATTTTTATAATTCACCTTAGTTACGGCGTCTGCCGGATGTAAAATTTGACTTCGCGGATGGAAGCCCCTTTCAGTGGAATCTCAACACCTGAGTTCGCGGTTCGGACGGAATTCTGTCTGTCCTCTATTCCGTCTGCACTCATCCGTAGATAAAACACTTCGCGTTCGATGCGATAACGCACCGGGGTCAACCCCTCTATGTCCTGATGCTGTTTGTCGGATACCCGTTCAAAGGCGACATCAAAGCGAGGCGGATCATCGGTCGTCGTCATCATCGCGAAATTCGGAATCCGCCTTGATCCCGGATAGACCTCTACATACGAAATATAGGTAGGTACGTCCAGTTTGATAATCGCCTCCGTGCGGCGTTGCCCTTCAACCTGCGTTATATAACGTTGTTGTGCATAGGCGAGCCGCCGTCCCTCACCCTCGTGAAGTAGATACGCTTTTCGGACAAACCCCCTCACTGCGAATGTGCTTGCTGTTTCCAGATTACCGTCTACAAATTCCGGGTTAGACTCACAGGTGAGGCGCGACGCTGCCATCTCACCAATGGGTTGATTCAGCGCAGCACACCCCGTAATGCCGATAAGCAAAACAAACAAACCGTAGATTCTCATTCTTGCCTCCCGTTTACGGCACACGGTGTGTGCCTACCACTATACTGGCACCGCAACGTCGAAACGTTCTGCGGCTTCAACGAGGCGATCCCACGTCGGTTCCTCAATCGGTATTCCCTCGCGCAGACGTTTCTCGCGGCTCCGTTCCTCGAATTCTCCAGGCACATAGATTTCGTCAACACCCGGCAACCGAGCAGATGATTTCACCCATTCCACAAGATATGCGATCTCCTGTTCATAATCCGCTAAATCGATGAAATCTTCAATTTTAATCGCAAACATCACAATACCGCTTGCACCGCGGGTCGGTTGTTCACGGCTACATCCTGCCCAAGAAAGTCCACCAGCGATAGCATCTATCATCACACCGAGTCCGAACCCTTTATGCCCGAACTGAAAACCACCGAGCGGCATAACGGCTGTATCCTGCGGACGTTCACGAAACGCATTCGGGTCTGTGAGCGGTTGACCGTCAGCATCTATCATCCAGCCTTCCGGTATAGGTTCACCGCGCGCCGTCTGGACGAGCAGTTTTCCGCCTGCGACGACACTGAGCGTCATATCAAGGAGCAGCGGTTCACCCCCCTGACGCGGTACTGAGATCGCAACCGGATTCGGCGGCAATCTCCGAGAGGTTCCACCGTGTGGATGCATGAAACGTCCACCGCCATTGAGCAGAACGATCCCGATCATGCCAGCACATGCGGCAATCGGCGGATATTCTCCCATCCGTCCTGCGTGTCCACACCGATGCAAGCCGACCGCACCGATGGTGCAGGTTTGCGCTTTTTCAATCGCCATCTCCATCGCTTTACGTGCGGCGACCATACCGAGCGCACCATTGGCGTTGATGACGGTGGCAGCACCGCTTTCTCTGACAATCTCCATCTTATCTGCGGCGGGACCACCTTCCATCCCACCGACGTAGTTCGGTGCGTTGATGACGCCGTGTGAATCGTGTCCGGCGAGGTTAGAATCGACAACGTGGTCGCTGACGATACGTGCATCTTCCTCTGTACCACCGGCACCGCGATATATGTCATACACAAACTTTCTCAAAACATCATGAGATACAACCGGCATAAATGCCCTCCTTGAAATTAAAGCGGTCAGCAATCAGCCATCGGCAATCAGTATTCCGTCGCCAATAGTTCTTTTTATTCATACTAAAGTTTGGACAATATTATAAGTTTCAAGCTGCTTTGTCGAAAGGCAGCGTGGTATCGTGTTCAGATATGGAATGAATATTCTGCGAGTTCCTCTTTTCTTGGGAACTCGCAGAATATTCCAACCCCCTGAGCTGCGATTGTAAATAAGCGACTCGTAACCCTTGGGTCAATCGCTTCGGATGATACCAATGAATACCGAGATGCTCGCAGACCTCTTTGACGCTGAGACGATCCGAACCCTGTGGAGACGCAGACCTCACGAAGATCAACTTCGTCAGCGATGCTGCGACGAAACTCAACTGCACGAAACGATTGATGCTTCTCCGCGACTTGACCCGATACGCATCAAACCCGAAATGCTGCTTGACGTCTCGAAATGCCGTTTCGATCTGCCATCTTTGACGGTAATACTCAACGATCTTCGGAACCTCCAAACTCATATCTGTTGTAAAGACGCAGAAATACCGATACGGTTTCGAGCGTTTCGGGCGACTGCGGATGACGACGAGACGGACAACTACGGGACACATTTTCGTCCGCACAACCGCTGAAGCGACCTGATAGGGGGTCTCCAAGATTGACATCTCTTTATACCGTAAGCGACGGATCTGCAGACGATCTCCATATTTCTTCGGACGCCCGCGCTTGGGACGTTTCACAACTTTCGGTAAACGATAGAAGACAGCGTTAGACTTCGCACGACACAAGATATGATGTCCCAGCTCTAAGAGCATTTCAAAAACCTTGCGACGACTAAAGGCTCTATCAAAGAGGATCAGCCCCCGGGGGATCTTTGAACAGATGCGTTTCAACACCGCATCCCCTTTATCTCGCAGCGTCTCAGGAACGATGAGTTTCACCCAGACCGGAAATAGCACCCACTGTGTCGCCGTCTCACAGAGTAAACCGAGGGCCCCAAACTCATGCCCGTGGTGAAACTTTGATTGATTCACACGACCTTTCCCGTGATAACTGAAGTTCCTGAAAAAGTGCAACCCATATTGAGAGGTCCCTGTTTTCTGAGCATGCGTCTGATCATAGACATAAACCCAACTCCCAAAGACTTGTTGTATCCGTTTCAAGAGATAGATAGCAACCGCATCGGCGTCCCATTTCCCTCGGCAAAGGAACTTCGGAAATGACCAATACCGAGTCCCGGAACCACTCGATTGATAAATCCCCGTCAACGTCTGGCAACCCCCATTGCCGATCAAACCAAAGATAAACATTTTGAAAAGGGCGAAGTTTTGGCAGTTGAATAAATGTCGAAAATCCGATACAATACGTTCTAAGTGGAGAAGCAGGTCCATTTTTGACTTCCTTTCAAAACACGGTATGTTTATGAAAGGATACCTGCTTTTCTGCTTTCAAACATCTTAATTCTTAAAATTGTCCAAACTTTAGTATTCATAGAAAAATATATCAAAAAAATGCCCGAACCTATAAAAGTCGAGGTTACAATCTTGCTACGCTTCGCGAAACCCCGCGTCCGTGCGATGCCAATTCTGCCCGTGGTCAGGGTCTCGGAATTGTATATTTCTGCCCAACAACTGTTTTAGCACATCGCTCTCGCCTGCCAATTCTTCATCGGTCAACTGCCGAGGCATATCCTCCTGCGGATAAATCACAGATCTGTTATACATGCCGAGCAAGCCGACGCGCGGTGTGTCCGTTAGGTTCGGTCGAGACTGATGCCAGATCGCACCGTTCGTGAACATGATAGAGCCTTTCGGTGCGACAGCGATGCTCATCTCAAGTCCCTCCGCTTCCCCCAATTCAGGGCGGCGGAGCGTTTTGTGTGACTCCGGAATACACGCCGTTGCCCCGTTTTCCTCTGTGAAATCGTCTAACATCCAGACCGTCTGTCCTGTCAACGAACCAGACGGGAACGGGGATTGCATTGCCCAATACGGATAGTCGATATGCCAACCGCCTGCGGGTGCGCCGGGTCCAACGATGTTCGCCGTGAACGTGGAAGCGATAACATCTTCACCGAGCATTCGTTTCCACACCGCTACCACGGTCGGATGTTGGATAAAATAGCGGAAGATGGGTGATTTCCCAACAATTGCCCAGACGCGTCGGATTTTACCATCCCCATAACTGTGGTCGTGTCCATTGGCAATATCCTCTTCGATTAATTTCCAGATCACCTCGCGCGCTTCGTCTGCCTCTTCGTCAGTAATCACATTTTCAATGACGTGGAAACCGACTTCGCGCAGGTCGTGTTCAGCAAGGTCAAGCATCTCTGAATCTAACGCTGATTTGATTTGTACCATGTTTCACCTCTGCCCTACCGGATACGCGGTAGATTGCGAATTGTCTCGATAATCTGATTTTCCAGATCGTCTGCATCGCTATCTGGCACCAGATTGTGTTTGTCCATCCACGCGATGTTTTCTGCGACACTCTCTGTAACCGGAACCTGTGGACTAAATTCAGGTAATACCGCTGATAGTTTCTCGTGGCTGAAGATTTGGGTGTGCCCGAAGTTGCCCCGCAAGCCATTGAATCTTTCAGGTGCCATCGCGATGAGTGTCTCTTGGGATACATGCACAATCTCTATGTCAACACCGAGCGCCTCCGCCGCGGCACAGTGCCACTCGTCCCACGTCCGCGCTTGCGGATGGACGATATTATATATTTCACCGAAGCATTCGGATCTACCGAGTACTTCTGTAAACGCAATTCCGGCGTCGCGAGATGACAGGAATTGAAAATAGTTCAATCCATCACCCGCAGAAAGGATCGGTTTCCCCTTTCGCAACCGATCGATCCAACTGCCGTCTCCACCCACCTGCCGATGTAAATTCATGCCAGGACCGTGTGTATAGGAGGGTTTGAAAATGGTTGTGGGGAACCCATCGCGTGCGTGCGTCTCTAAGAGGAGGTCATCCGCTTCGATTTTCCCAAGCCCATACCCGGATGTGCCTTGCAACGGTGCAGTCTCTGGGAGATTAATCCCACTGAACGGCGGTCCGTAGGTCATCACGGTTGAGCAGTGGACGAAGTGTCCGACGCGTCCCTGACATGCGCGAATTGCGGAGGCGGCATCCTCAGCGTTGAAGCTAATCATATCAATAACGGCATCCCAATTTTCAGCACTGATTTTCGCCTCGAAATCTTCACGATTTTTTCGGTCGCCGTGGATCACACGGACATCTGGCGGTGGCGGATCGGCGTGTTGTCCGCGATTGAACAGGACGACTTCATGGTTTCGGTTTTGCAACGCCGCCACAATCCCACGACTGATATTGCCCGTGCCTCCAATGACTAAAACTTTCATTTTTTCTCCTTATACCGCCTGTGAAGGGGTTCTGGCATTACGGGGATAACGTAACTGCGGATGGTGAAACCTTCACGTTGTTTTTGCCGGTTGCTATTCAGAATTACCGCTTGTCTGCACTACGGTCTTGTTACGTTTCCGCCGCGAAAAGGAAATACCCCCGAAACCGCTAATAACAGCGATGTAAAACCCAAGATCATACCACCATCCTGTGTTTTTGGGTTCATAGACACGGATATATGGATCAAAAATCCCCCATATCAATGAGATTGGTGCGATCCACCCGTGCCAGATGCCCCAGAAAAATCCAGCGGGGTTCCCATCATCGTGTTTCCCATCGCCGGGGATGCATCCCACAAAAGTGATGAGCGTTATCAATAGAATTATGCAAATTAATCTTTGGATGCTCATTTTTCCACTCCATGCTGATTTCAAGTCATAGACGCTGTGGGTCAACAATTGCGCGCGCCAAAGCCCAATCCAACCGTCGTCGGTAGTGTCCATCGCGGCGTATGCCTTTGAACGCTGTGAGAAAAACATCGTGGGTTCTCTCACGGATTTTTGTCAAACGGGTATTGAGCATATCGATATCCACACACCACGGCACGCCAATTTTCGTAATGGAACGGCAATGGACACGAATCGGATAGTCTTTCAGCTCCTCTGGTGGACAGAAACGGATAGAGGCGGAAACGGTATTGTCTATCGCGATGAGTCCGAGGTTTCCCTCTGGGTCGTTGAATACAATGTTACGATTGGAGGAAGGTTGCGGAAGGTGTTGGCGTAGTTCACGCATGGTGCCGAGAAACTGATTGTTGCGCCAGATCCTAACGTCGGATATTGTGTCCGGTGCAAACAACGCGAGACCTACGGGATGTTCGGTGTCCTCAAACATAACCGAACCGCCCTTGCCTCCCTTATCAGATGGGTAATCTGTCTTATCTTGCCTTTGTGGGACTAAAGAGATGAAATCGCACAGCCGTTTCAGAAACAGACCGCTCCGAATAAACGCCTCTGGGATAATTGCCGCCACCCATCCACAATGCGTCAGGCACTGCTCAAGTGCGTATTTGTAAAGGTCATCGTAACGGGTCGCTTTTGGGAAAGGTAAGCCGCGACGCGTTGCGGAATTGCGTGCCAACCACGGGGGATTGGTGATGCACGCGTTGAACCCTTTGGGAAAATCGGCGAGTGTGTCGCGTTGCACGACCCCTTTCGCCCCGGGCTCGATGTCAAAGAATGCCCAATCTCGACACTGTAGGTGCGTTGCGCCAATCAACCGTGGAATGTCCTTCGCACCCGCAAAGGGTTCTAAGACTGTCTGGTGCTCTAAGTTGGAGGTTTTTGCCCACGTCCGGAACGGTTTCAACTGAAACGGATTTCCACGCGTGTAGTAGCGTCCACTCGCTCGTTTTTCATCCATTTTCTTAGTGTTTTTCTAATAGGTAGGTTTTTGATAGGAATGTCTGTTTTTTGTCTAAATTTCAGGTTAATAGGGTATGACGTAACAGAGTACAGTGTTGCATATTACCATAAACCCTCTTTTATGTCAAGTTTTTTGGGAGATTGGGTAAAATCTTTTAGCAATCAGCAGTCAGTAAATCCCTAAATCCAGCATATCCGTGTTCATCAGCAAGTTTAACTTGACGTGTCAGTTAATATAGATATAATTATTGGTGGTTGGGTTTAGTTGTCTGAGTCAGGATTTGCAGGATTATGATCTGATAGCCTGGAGGAACCGATGCACTATTCATATCCAGTATGTGCCATATTCATAGCCATCATATTAGCTGCTACTGCTTCGGCGGGGGTATGGCAGGAAAATTTCGATAATGGACTTCCCGATGGCTGGAACGATGTCAGTGGTGAGTGGAAGATTGTGAAGGATGCCTATGCCGAGACCTCTGGCGGACAATACGCTAAGACGATGTTCGGTGATGAAGATTGGACGGATTATACCGTTGAAGTGGATTTGACACTGGTGAAAAACGTGGGAGTGAATGCGGCGGGTTTGTTAATCCGCGCGGATGCAGATGGCGATAACGGCATGCGATTTTGGATTCGCACCGACCAGCACAAATGCCAATTTTCCCGATGGAAAGAGAATCAATGGGATCATATCGCGACGCCTCTACCCCTTGAACCGGAAGTCGGCGAAACCTATCGCCTTAAGGTTATCTCAGAGGGACAGGATTACAAATGTTTTGTCGACGATGAACTCCTGTTTGAAGGGGACGATGATGCGAAATTTCGTGACAGTGGACGTATTGGTTTCATTACATACGAGGCAAACGCCCATTACGACAATCTGATTATCGACGGAGAAGAGATCCCCGCCTTCGCTGTTGATCCGAATGGCAAACTCGCCACTCATTGGGGACAGTTGAAAACAGAGTAGCACACACTACAAACTTCTAACCTATTTGGAGAAGAGAGGACGCTCCGATGCCAATTACGGATGCAATGCCGGAACTCAATCGAACACTTCAGTTTTTTCCCGTTGAAAACGAGAATCCATCGACCTTAACGCAACCCCAAATCGAACACTTCAATGACAGAGGTTTTATCTCGCCGTTGGATGTCTTTTCTGAGGCGGAGATGACGGAACACCGCGCCTATTTCGATCAGCTTATGGAGAAGGCATTGGCAGCAGGCATGAATAGTTACTCCATTAACGGATGGCATACCACCTGCCCCGGTATCCACGATCTGATTACTGAAGGCAGAATCCTCGACTACGTGCAAGACCTACTCGGTGAAACGCTCATCTGTTGGGGAACGCACTATTTCTGCAAGATGCCGGGCGATGTAAAACAGGTGAGTTGGCACCAAGATGCCTCCTATTGGCCCCTCTCCCCGAGCAAGACCGTTACCGTATGGCTCGCGATTGACGATGCCGCAATCGAGAACGGGGCAATGACCGTTATCCCGAAATCGCATCTGCACGGACAGATCGCATTTGAGCCGAGCACTGCCGAGGAAAAAAATGTGTTAGGTCAGACGGTGCATGGGGCAACACAATACGGCGACTCGCCTTTTCCATTTGAGATGAAAGCCGGGCAGATGTCGCTGCATTCGGATCTGCTATTACACGGTTCTGAACCGAATACCTCAGACAGACGGCGTTGCGGACTGACAATGCGATTCGTGCCGCCTGAAGTCCGCGCCGCAAACGACTGGAACCAACGCGCGATTGTCGCCAGGGGTAATGATCCGAGTGGGCATTGGGTTCACAACCCGCGCCCAGATGAGGATAGCATCCCGGAGCGGTAAAAAATTTCTTGAGGGGCAATCCTAACTATGTTTCCACGACGACTTATTTTCGCCGCGATTTCAATCAGTAGTGCCGCCTGTTTTGTGTTATTCGGTTATGAATTTATCCGTTCGGTGTCCTCCTCCCTGTTTATCGAAGCGTACGGTGCCGAGAACCTTCCGCGGGGTATGGTGGCGGTCCCACCGAGTATGATCGTGATGCTGTACTGCTACGGTCGTCTGCTCTCATGGCAGGGGGCGACCCGTGCTTTGACAATAACCTCGCTTTTTTCTGCGATTTTAATTCTCGGATGCTACGCGGCACTTGTCCGCGGTATGGATTTCGCAGCGGCGATCATCTATGTATTCCGCGAAGCATACATCGTGATAGTCATCGAACAGTTTTGGTCGTTTGTGAACAGTGTGCTAACGACTGAACAAGCAAAGCGTATTAACGGACCTTTTTGTGCCGTTGCATCCATTGGTTCCTTTCTCGGTGGGACACTTGTGAGCAAATTGGCAACCGTGTTAGGCACCGAAGCGTTATTGTTGTTCACAGCAGGGTCCCTCGTCCCGACGGCGATTCTTGGAGTGCTTGCCTACAAATTTGGCGGTGAACCCAAACCCAGCGCAGAAGAGGCTGGTGGTAGACTCGGACACATCGGCGTAAAAACGCTCTTCCGTTCGAGATACCTGATTTTTATCGGTGTGCTGATTATCAGCACACAGGTAGTGTCCACTGTGTTGGATCTGCGGTTCAATGCATTGGCGGAAATGGAGAGACCTGATACGGACATGCGGACTGCATTTTTCGGTTCGGTCTATGGAAGTCTCGGATTGGCGGCGGGTATTTTGCAATTGGTGGCTGTCCCCCTCGCGCTCAGATTTATCGCACTCCGTTATATTCACCTCACTATCCCGATAGTTCACGTGGTGAGTAGCTTCATTCTGACGGTATCCCCATCGCTTCGGACTGGGACAGCGGCGTACGTGATTTTTAAAGCCTTAGATTACTCGCTGTTTCGGGCAGGCAAGGAATTGTTCTATATGCCGCTCTCCTACGATTCCCGTTATCGCGCGAAGCAGGTTATCGATGCGTTTGGATATCGCTTCTCGAAGGGCGGGAGTGCTGGTGTGATTGAATTGGTGAGGTTAGGCGTAGAGATGATTGCGGGTATCGCATATTCCATCACGGCTATGGTGGCAGCGGTGTTATGGACCCCGATTGCTTTCGGTTTGGCGCGGATGTACCAGAAATTGGAGAAGGTTGAAAAATCCAGAGGCACGACATCCGAAATGCCATAGTTTAGCAATTTTGGATATTAAATATGCACATTGTCCGTTGCTGTCGGGCAGGCACAAGACCTGCCCTTACGGGTTCATATCCTTCGGAAAAATGGGAATTTAATTCGGTAAATTGGCATTATTTAGATTTCATAACGCACAAGTTTCCGTGCCGCATCAACAATTTGCTCTGCATCCGGGATAACGAAATTTTCCATCACCGGTGCGAAGGGAACAGGTACCGGTGCCGCCGCGACCCGCTCAATCGGTGCATCGAGATAGTCAAACGCCTCCCGAACGACCATGGCAGCGATCTCCGCACCGAACCCTGCTCTACCGACTGCTTCGTGTGCGATCAGCAACCGATTCGTTTTCTTGACGGAGTCGAAAATACTGTCTTTATCAAGCGGCATCAGCGTTCTCGGATCGATCACCTCAGCAGAGATACCTTCATTGGCAAGCGTGTCTGCAGCGATAAGAGCATTCAAGACCATCCGTGATGTCGCGAGAATTGTAATGTCTTCCCCTTCCCGCTTGACATCCGCGACACCCAACGGAATTGTGTATTCCTCATCAGGAATCTCTCCCTCTTCCGTATAGAGAAGTTTGTGCTCAATAAACATGATTGGATTGTCATCGCGGATGGCTGTTTTCAGTAATCCTTTCGCATCGTAGGGTGTAGAGGGCATCACGACGAGCAGTCCGGGAATATGCACGAACCACGCTTCAAGGCTCTGGGCGTGCTGCGCGGCGGAGGATCGACCCGCACCGCCCTGCGTCCGAATCACGAGCGGCACATCCAGTTGCCCACCGACCATATACCGGATCTTGGCGACTTGGTTCACGATTTGATCCATACCCACGGCTGTGAAGTCGATGTACATCAACTCAGCGACGGGACGCATCCCTGTAACCGCCGCGCCGAGGGCAGTTCCGATGATGGCGGCTTCCGAAATCGGCGTGTTTCGGATTCGGTCTTTCCCGAAGTCTTGGAACAGTCCGTCCGTGACTTTGTAGGCACCGCCGTATTCAGCGATATCCTCGCCCATAAGAAAGACGGCATCATCGCGTTCCATTTCTTCTACGAGTGCTTCCTTGAGCGCGTCGCGATACGTAATTGTTTTCATTTTTCTAATTTACCTTGCGGTTCGGTGAGGTGAGTTGAATGATCAACGTTCTCTCCGTAAATCTGAAGAAACACCCAAGCAAAAACCCCTTCATTTCATTACGGGCTAAGGCTTGGGTTTAAGGTTTCGAGAATAAAAGAGCGGTTAGAATTCGCCAGCCCAGTTGAGATGTAACCAGAAATCTGCGCGTAATGGAATGGAGCGCAGTCCAGACGACCCTAAATTAAAAACCTTTACAATGCTTTCTCCGCCTTCAGCCATTCAAGCGTCTGCGCAAACGCGGCGACCGTCTCTGTAATGTCTTCCTCCGTGTGTGCGGCGGTCGTCATCCCACCATTACTGGCGAGATCAATCCCGCTAAGCAGTAAACCACACCGGAGACGCATCAGCAGATCCGCATCGTTACTCCCTTTCAGTTTCCGATACTCCCACGTGTATGGATCGAAATCTGAAGTGCGCATTCCCTTTTCACCGTGTCCGACGAGCAATCTCAGCCCTGAAAATTCGCCGTAGACTACCCAGTCCAGTTCATAATCGTCAATAATGCCGTTCAATTCTATGCGAAGTCGGTCTGCAGTCCCATGTGCCTGCTTGTGAGGTTCGCCTGTCTTGATGATATTGAGCATGGCGATGCCCGCGGCGGCGGAGAGTGGATTCGCATTAAAGGTGCCGGGATGCGGCATTTTCAAGCCGTCGCGTTCCGATTTCATCGAAATGAGTTCAAGCACCTCCGTTTTGCCAGCAAGCGCACCACCGGGGAGTCCGCCCGCCAAAATCTTTGCCAGTGTCGTCATATCCGGTGTGACGTTGTAGTGTGCTTGCGCTCCACCGGGTGCGACCCGAAATCCCGTAATAACCTCGTCAAAAATCAGGAGGACATCGTGCGCCTCTGTCAACTCACGGAGTTGCTTCAAAAACGTGCCGTTCGTCGGAACAGTACCGAAAGAGGCACCCGTCGGTTCAAGAATAACACAAGCGATGTCTTTGTCGGCTTTCAACAGCGTCTCAACGGCATCGATATCGTTCGGTGGACATAATAGGGTTGTATCACGTACCTCCTGTGGGATACCGGGGACGTTCATATCGAAAGGTGGATACGCGCCTAAGATGACGCTGTCATGCCAACCGTGGAAATGTCCGGCAAATTTCAACACCTTATTCTTACCCGTATAGGTGCGTGCGAGTCGGATCGCCATCAGCGTCGCCTCCGTGCCGGAACTGACGAACCGTACGCGTTCTGCTGAGGGGATCAGTTGCGTTACGAGCGAACCCCACTCCATCTCCAAGGGATGGCACGCGCCGTAGTGCGTCCCGCGATGCATCTGCGCTGTCACGGCTTCCACGACCTCTGGCGGATTATGCCCGAGGAGGAGTGCACCGTGCCCCGACCAATAGTCGATGAATTGCCTGTCGTCAAGTCCCCACTTCTTCGAGCCATCGGCACGGGTGATATACACCGGAAAGGGAGACATATAACGTCCGTCGTGCGTTACACCGTCCGGGAACAGGTGATTTGCGGCATCGGACATCTCTCGATCTTTTGCAAAAGTCTTTTGGTAGCGTTCTAAAATGGTGTGCATCTTTTTTCCTCACTGTTTAGAGAGATTCTGAAGGAAATTATATCACATTTCCATTTTATTTGCTTTTTAATTTTACCTTGCGGAGAAGTAAGTATCTTCGTCCTTTTACGATTTTCGTGTTTGAGTCGCCCGCGCCGTTGTTGCGGGCTTGGTTTTCGTTTTTATTTTCTTATTTAATGGGTGTGTAAAGTTTTTGGCAGCACATTTAGGCAGCCTGTTTGTCTTGTGTGTCCCAATAAGTATCCCATGTGTCATTCTTTAGCAAGCATCGCCAAAAGAGTATGGCATTTATGCCTTGTCGGGTCCATCGCATGCCTGCTTGCTTACAGCGTTCAGCGACAATGTGTTTGCAAGCCGACTCAATGACCCCACTGCCGATCTGATATCCTTTCTCGTTGAATGTTCGATATTGCATGCGCTGGGAATGTTTTTGAAAATAACCGACTTCTCTTTCGAGGACATCTGCTATGACTGGGTTTTGTGTTTCCAAAGCCCGGATACGTGCGACGACCTGAGAGATCTCCCCATTGTAAAGAGATGTTTCGGTCGTATTGACCCAAGTTTCGACGGTGTCTGTGTCATCTTCTCCGAAGGCTTGCTTGGCGACATCATATAAATGTGTTTTGGCATGCATGTAGTCAACGATTTCTGTAGCACCCGGGAAGTGTTCATCGGCTAAGTTCCAAATCCATGCGGCCCCATCGCCGATGACGACGATTTCTTGAGTATCCATGGTATTTTCGTCTTGGTAAATGCCGGTCTGCGTTGCTAAGGCTGCGAGTTGGTGTCGAAAATCCGCCACACCCTCCCGGGAGGCAACATACCGCAGGCTCGATGGGCGGATTTTCATCACCGATGTTGCGTTCTGCTGCGGATAATCTTTACCGATACTGCCGACTTTCACCTCCTGCCAGCCAATACGTGAGTTCGTATGGCACCCATCACAACTAACATACCACCGCGCACCCTCATCCAGTGATGCTTTGGCAACATAATCAGAGACCGACTCCCCTGATGACCACGCCTGAACTTTCTCATGCAGCGTCGTATGGCTGACTTGAATGCCTTGATGTTTCAACTCCGCTGCGGCAGCACGATAGTTCAACTGCGCAGCGACACGCATCATCACTGCGGCAACCCCCCGCGTATACCGACCTTTCAAGAGTTGCTTGGCCTCCCAAGGCACATGAATATGACCACATTGACACTTATACTCCCATCTCGGCAGACGCAAAACACCACAGAGCGTTGTAAAACAACGCGCCCTTCGTCGAAACCGACGACTCTGTCCCTGACAAGAGGGACACGAAACACTCATCGCAGAGGCTTCCGCAGAACCCGACGTTTCACTCAGGATCGCCTCTGATAACCTTTGACCCCAAGCACGGACAGCGACGGACACACGCTTTTCTACATCCGAAATACAGACAGACGCATCGCCCGTCAGGTCTTGAAAAATCTCTTGAACTTCTTGATGAATTTCTGATACAATACAACTCATGGTATCCTCTCCTTGAATCACTGAAGATAATAAACTCGCACTTTACAGTCTTCAAGAGGATACCTATTTTTTTTAAAACGTCAACTCTTATCTCAAGGAGTGCGCTGCCAAAAACTTTACACACCCTATTTAATTTTACCTCTTGACATCTCCTTCAAGAGATAGTATAATATCTCCCTTACATTATTCCTTAAGGAGCGTTTCATGAAACAAGTAGAAGGCGGAATTACCGCGGTTGCTGGTATTCGCGCAGCAGGTCTTCATGCAGGTATCAAAGCCGCAGATGCGAAGGACGTGGCACTCATCGTTACCGATGCCCCAGCGGCTGCGGCTGGAGTTTTTACAAAGAATAGCGTAACCGCGGCACCCGTTCTTGTCTGCCGCGAGCATCTCAGCGATGGCACCGCACAAGCCGTTATCGTTAACAGTGGTAACGCCAACGCCTGCACAGGCGAAGTCGGCATGGCGAACGCACGACGGATGGCTGCCGCAACAGCCGAGCACCTCGGTATAGACGCGAATCTCGTTCTCGTCTCCTCTACGGGTGTCATCGGACAGCAATTGCCAATGGACACAATCGAAAGCGGGATTCAAGCCGCTGCAGACGCGCTTAGCACCAAAGGGGGTGCCGATGCCGCCGAAGCGATTATGACAACGGATACACATCCGAAATCTGTCGCTGTAGAGATCGAAATTGGCGGGACACCCGTGAGGATCGGTGGGATTGCGAAAGGCTCCGGGATGATTGCACCCAATATGGCGACGATGCTTTCCTATCTGACCACGGATGTCCGAATCAATGCCGAAACGCTCCAAGCCGCCTTAAATCGTGTCGTAGACGACACCTACAATCTCTTGACGGTTGATACCGATCGTAGTACGAATGACACGGTACTAATTCTCGCGACCGGACATGCTGAAAATACCGACATCACCACAGCAGACAGGAAAGATTACGAAGCATTTTGTGAAGGACTGCAGTTCGTCTGCACGGAATTGGTGAAGATGCTCGCCCGCGACGGTGAAGGGGCAACGAAACTCGTTGAAGTGATTGTGAAACACGCCAAAAATCGAGACGATGCTGAAAAAGCGGCGCGTGCCGTTGCGGAATCACCGCTCGTCAAAACCGCCGTTTTCGCCAACGATGCCAATTGGGGACGGATTATGATGGCGATCGGAAAATCAGGTGCCGAATTCGATCCGTATCAGGTGGATGTCTGGCTTGCGGATTATCGGCTCGTCAAGGATGGCATGGACGCAGGCTACGATGAAGACAAAGCCACTGCACTGTTCGCAGAAGACCCAGTGCGTATCACGATTGACCTCCGTGCGGGTGACACAGAAATAACGATGTGGACCTGCGATTATTCCTACGATTATATCCGAATTAATGCAGATTATCGGACATAAGGTTCACAGGATAGCGAACACAATGCAACACACAACTGAAATCAAACTCGCAAATCTCAGCGATCTGTTATTGTGGCAAATTTTTTGACAAAAGTTCAAATTTCTGCTATTTTTGTAGAAAAATAATTTGACATTCACTTGCGGGTATGTTAAACTATATACGTTTTTGAAATTCGTCGATTTTTCTGTGCGAATTGTCAAAACCATGCGGGAGTAGCTCAGTGGTAGAGCTCCACCTTGCCAAGGTGGAGGTCGCGAGTTCAAATCTCGTCTCCCGCTCCATCTTCTATGGTGGCGTAGCCAAGTGGTAAGGCCAGAGTCTGCAAAACTCTTATTCGTCGGTTCGATTCCGACCGCCACCTCCATTCTTTTTCTTCAGATGGGTGGTTAGCTCAGGTGGCTAGAGCGTTTGCTTGACATGCAAGAGGTCACAGGTTCAAGTCCTGTACCACCCATCCTTCCAAAACTTTTATTCCAACGCATCTGAACTCGAACAATACCTCCTTCACGTTTTTTATTGGCATTCCCCGTTTAAATCGTGTAGAATTATTTCGTAAACAGTGTAGCAGAAAAGACGTTAAGTCTATTAAGAACAATTTTGAAACCCACCCGAATGGATATATGAGAGTGAACCGCAATGCGTGAACCCAATCAACCTGAAGATTACTTACAACGCCTACGCCATTCAACCGCGCACATCATGGCGTATGCCGTACAACAACTATTCCCAGATGGCGAACGTACCGTTAGACTCGCAATCGGACCACCGATTGAAAATGAGTTCTACTACGATATGGAGGTGCCGCGCCCCATCACACCCGACGACTTCCCTGAAATCGAAAAGCACATGAAGGCGATGATTAAATCCAACGTGCCTTTCGAGCAAGAGACCTGGACTTATGACGACGCTCGCGAATGGTTCGGCGAACGCGATCAGAAATTCAAACTCGAGCTCATCGACGGGATTTCGGATCGTGAAGTCAGTGCTACCGATGAGGGTGTTGATGAAGAAGGCGTTTCTATTTATCACAACGGTGATTTTACGGACCTTTGCAAGGGTCCACATGTTGAAAAAACAGGCGAATGCCGATACTTCAAACTGCTCCGTGTTTCAGGAGCCTATTGGCGCGGTGATAGCAACCGTGAGCAGTTACAACGAATTTACGGTACCGCATGGGAGACTAAAGCCGACCTTCAGGCGTATTTGACACAACGCGAAGAAGCCGCCAAACGCGACCATCGTAAACTCGGACGCGAATTGGAACTCTTTCAAATGCATCCCGAATCCCCCGGTAGTGCGTTTTGGCTTCCGAAAGGCACGCTCATTTATAACCTCCTCTCGGAAAAGGTGCGGAAACTCTATCTCAGCGAAGGCTACCAAGAAGTACGGACACCGCTCATCTACGATAGTAGCCTCTGGCAGACCTCTGGCCATTGGGAACATTTTAAAGACGATATGTTCCTCGTCGAAAACGAAGATGGCGAGGCGACAAGTGCACTCAAACCAATGAACTGTCCGGCACACATGTTAATCTATAAAAGTGCTCGCCACAGTTATCGGGATCTACCCTATCGTCTGCACGACCAAGGGGTGTTGCATCGCAATGAAGCCACGGGAACTTTGACTGGCTTGTCGCGTGTTCGTCAACTCTGCCAAGACGATGCCCACAACTTCGTCACGGAAGATCAGATCGCCGATGAATACGAGCGGATCCTCGAGCTCTTCCAACGTATCTACGGCACTTTCGATCTGCCGTTCCGATGCGATTTTAGTACACGTAACCCTGAGAAGTTCATGGGCGATATAGATGTCTGGAATCGCGCCGAAACCCTACTTGAAGATGTGTTGAAAAACAACCAGATTGAGTATAGTATCGATCCTGGGGAAGCGGCATTCTATGGTCCTAAACTCGATTTTCAGGTCCGGGATTCACTCAACCGAGATGTCCAGTGCGCTACTGTGCAACTCGATTTCCAACTGCCTGAACGATTTGACCTCACCTATATCGCACCGGATGGGTCTGAAAAGCGTCCTGTGGTCATCCACCGCGCAATTTGTGGGAGTTTTGAACGCTTTATCGCGATGCTGATTGAGCATTACGCCGGCGCATTTCCGACATGGCTCTCCCCTGTCCAGTGTGTTGTGATGACAATCAGTCAACGCTTTGTTGATTACGGCACAGAAGTCGAACAACTTCTGTTGCAAAAAGGCTGTCGTGTCGTATTGGACAATAGCGATGATAAGATCGGAGCGAAGATCCGTCAAGCCCGCTTGCAACGGGTGCCGTACATGTTAATTATCGGTGGACGTGAACAGGAAAGCCGTACCGTCAGCGTCCGCAGTCGAGATGAAGGCGATATCGGTGCAATGGCACTCGATACTTTCGTCGACAAAATCGCTCAAGAAGCCGACTTAGATTTTTAAATGGTTGTCGGTTCGCCTGCTGCGCAGGCTTTCAGTTATCGGTTATCGGTTACAAGCGTTCCCTCTTGAATCGATAACCAACCGACAATTGACAACTGACAATTATAAACGCCAGTTTGAAAATAGATCAGTAGGTTGGGTAGAGCGGTAGATACACCGAAAAACCACAGAACGTGGAGAACTCGGTTCCCGTTTTTCAAGACCCTGCTGTGTCAATACCGATAGCGAAACCCAACTTGGCACTTTTATCAAACTCACGTTTATAAAAAAAGGAGCATACCGAATGTCTAAAATTTTGACAGTCAAACCTTTCAGATATAGTCTCACAATTTGCGCCATCCTCGTTGGTATCACGATTTTCAGCAGTTGTAGTTCCTCTAAACAGGTCACTCGCGTTGATGCCGATACCACAATCGACCTGTCGGGACGTTGGAACGATACCGATTCCCGCATGGTCGCCGATGACATTATTCAGGACTGCTTAACACACCCGTGGATCAACGATCACGGCATCAACTCCGGCGCGAAACCCATTGTGATCGTCGGCGGTATCCGTAACAAGAGCATGGAACATATCCCTGTCGCTACGTTTATAACCGACATCGAGCGTGCTTTCATCAACTCTGGAAAAGTGCGGACGGTCTCAAGCTCGAGTGAGCGCGGCGAAATTCGCGAAGAGCGTGCCGACCAAGGTGAGTTCGCCGCAATTGAAACTGTTAAAAGGATGGGACGTGAACTCGGTGCTGACTACATGATGACCGGTGAAATCAATACCATCGAAGACCGTGAAGGCGGAGACCAAGTCGTCTTTTATCAGACAGATCTTACATTGACGAACATCGAAACAAACGAGAAGATTTGGATCGGCAACAAGAAAATTAAAAAATTTATTGGACGTGACAAGTTTAAAATGTAGAGGAACGGCTATTGGCTTTTGGCATTCAGCAAAGAGGTTTCCTTTCTGATGACTGATGGTTAATAGCTGATGGCTACTCTGAAAGCCGACGGCTAATGGCTGATTGCCACGCTTATGATTAAAATACTCCCCTTTCTGTTCATCGCTTGTCTGATAATAGGATGCAGCGGCTATAAGATGCAAGACCTCCAAATGGCATTGGAGGCCGGACAGCCAGAAAAAGCCTATACGAACCTTGAGAAAAATGCACCGAAAAAACCTGACATTCCGTTTCTGTTTGAATTAGGATTGGTTGCCCATTACGCCAACCACTTCCAAGAAAGCAACGCGGCGTTCGACCAAGCAGGGGATATCGCCGAGGACCGTTATACCAAAAGTCTTACAAAAGAAGCAGGTTCACTGGTCACCTCTGATAAATTGCGTCCATATCCGGGTACCCGTTATGAACGGCTTTTGAGCCACTATTATCGGGCACTCAATTATGTCTACCAAGGTCAATTGGACGGTGCGCTGGTAGAATGTCGTCGTGCTACGGGTCTCATCAACTACTTCAAAGATGAAGACGAAAAGTACGATTTCTTCGGAGCAGGGTTTCTCGCACACCTTTCGGGCGTTCTCTTTGAAGCCACGGGTGAATGGAACGACGCTTACATCTCTTACAAACAGGCGGCAGAATACTATAGAAACGCCGCGGAGAAAACGGGTGTAGAGATGCCTGAGGACATCGGTCATTCGCTGGTCCGATTGGCACGTAAACTCGGTTTCGCTGACGAACTGGAGCGTTATCAGGGGCAATACGGACAATTTTCCCCGCGCCCCCCAAACACCGGCGAATTGATTCTTTTTTATGAAAGTGGTTACGTCCCTTCCAAAGGTGAGGAGGCTTTGACGTTTCCGATCCTGAAAACAGACGATGTGGACGATGAAAAGTTTGTGCCGACACTTATGGGGCGTCAAGGAAGGGTCTATAAGGATATCGAACTGGAATATATCCTACGCGTTGCGATTCCGACACTTGATTCTCATCGTCCTCTCCTCTCAGGCATCGAAGTTATTGTTGGAGATGTGAAAACGCGCGGTATGCTTGTAGAAGATGTCGAGAACATCGCCATAGAAACCTTCAATGCTCAACGTCCTATTATCCTTTTACGGACGTTGGGACGAGCCTTGCTGAAATACTTGGCGTACCGAAAGGCAAACAAGGAAAATGAAGCTTTAGGGTTACTGGTAAACCTTGCCGGTGTCGTGACGGAACAGGCGGATACACGTTCTTGGCAAACACTTCCGAACCAGATTTTTATGGTGCGGATGCCACTCCCCGCAGGCACGCATACACTCAACCTCTCTTTCTTAGGTGAGAACGGACAAGTTCGCGGACGCGATTCCGTGCCAGATATCAAGATTAATCCGAATCGGATAACCTTTTGGAATCACCGAACATATTTTTAGAGGGAACCGTAAATGCACAAATCCACTTCACCGAACCGCAAGGTAAAATTAAAAATCTGATTCTAACGAAACCGTAGCCTGCAACAATACGCAGAAATATGCAGAAACACCCAAGCAATACGCAGAAATGCCCAAGCAAAAACACCCCAAGCAAAAACACGCAGGCGGATATACGGAGATAACCGTAAATACACAAAACCCCTTCACCGAACCGCAAGGTAAAATTAAAAGTATGGAACGCATCTATTTAGATTACAACGCTACAACACCACTCCGTCCCGAAGTCCGGGACGCGATGCTGCCTTACCTCATTGAGGCATTTGGTAACGGTTCCAGCATCCACGCTTACGGACGTGAAGCGCGCACCGCTATCGACACCGCCCGCGAGCAGGTTGCCGATCTTATCGGTGCCAAAAGCCCGAGTGAGATTGTTTTTACTGGAAGCGGCACCGAAGCCGATAATCACGCCCTTAAAGGACTGACCGAACTACAAAAGAGCCGTGGTAAGGGGAACCATATCATCACTTCCTCTGTGGAGCATCACGCCGTCTTGCATACCTGCCAATATTTGGAGCAACGCGATTTTGAGGTAACCTATCTCCCTGTAGATAGATACGGACGGATTCGTATTGAACAACTCCGTGAGGCAGTCCGCGATACAACAGTCCTGATCTCTATCATGCACGTCAACAACGAGAACGGCACCGTCCAACCCCTTGAAGAGATATGCGAGATCGCGCAGGAATACGAGATCCCGCTCCACACCGATGCCGTGCAATCAGTTGGGAAGTTAGAAATGAACGTTCAAGAACTCGGTGTGAACCTCCTCGCGTTTTCCGGACATAAGATTTACGCCCCCAAAGGGATTGGTGTCCTCTACATCCGCCGCGGCACCCGACTGGCAAACCTCGTTCATGGAGGGTCGCATGAACGCAACCGACGCGCCGGATCTGAAAACGTCCCTGCCATTGTCGGCTTAGGCATTGCCGCTGACCTTGCGAAACAGGAGCAGAACGCCTACGCGCAACATCTCGACGCTTTAACCCAAAGACTCCGCAACGGCTTGGATGCCCACATCGACCGCCTGCACTATAATGGACATCCCGACCATTGTGCGCCCGGCACGCTTAACGTCTCGTTTGAATCGGTAGAGGGTGAAAGCCTCATCTTACGCTTGGACATGGAGGGTATCTGTGTCTCGACGGGTTCCGCGTGTACTTCCGGTTCTATGGAACCCTCGCACGTGCTCGCCGCGCTCGGTTTACCCCCGCGTTTGGCACAAGGCACTGTGCGTTTTTCTCTGGGCAGAAATACGACTGAAGCTGAGATTGATGAGGTCATCGCTAAATTACCGAAGGTTATCCAGCAAATGCGCACTCTATATAGAGGATAATAGTAAACCCACAATTAAGTGAGCACTTCGGCATCGGTGCGGTTAGAAACCGCACCTACCGGGGGCGGAAAGTGTCTATTTATTTTTCGACTTTACTATAATATGCGAGCAGGCACAAGACCAAGAAACACCCAAGCAAAAACCCCCTACAATATTTTTTCACACTTCATCCAACCGCGCCAGTCCCTAACTCATCATACTCCACTTCGATCTTCCCACAGCACCGTAGCGTACGTGTAGAAACACCGAAAATCGTCCCTTTTTGTGCAGTTTAAAAATACGGTTGTTCATTTTTTGGACAGATCGCTCCGTTGAATCTACATATTTCTCGTGAATTCGACGTATTTAGCATTGGCACGAAAATTGCTTCCATCTCTAACATCAAAAGATTTTATGTTTGGGGGTAAGGGCAAATGAACGCAAAAGTAACCTCACATGCTTTAATGATCGCATTGGTGTGTCACGTCATTATCGCTTTTGTTGTCGGAATCTATCTGCTCGGACAGACAGGAAAGTTTAAAGATTTGATAGGTATCGAAATCCTCTATCCAAAGGAACGACCGAAACCTAAAGTGGTGACGTATGTCGTGAAACCCGATATCAAGCCGACTGTTCCAATGCAAAACACTGTCATTGAACAGATTCAGATGCAACCTCATGTAGAGACTATAATTCCCCGCGAGACTCGGTTCCGACCCCAGACAGTCCTCAAATTTTCAAACCAAACCGTCAAAGTAAAGCCACCAACAGATGCAAACATACCGAAAGTTGTCACCTTGAATCCGAAGGTGCCAACAGGTGTGATACACGGTGATTTTTTGGTGTTAGATGCTCCCGATGCTTTGGCGTTCTCCGCCCCTGTGGTAACAGCTCCTTCGGCTCAAACGAGGCATGTCAACCGTGGTATCGCAGGACAGTTGAAGGTTACTCCTGAACGTTCGCCAGGTCTCACAATGGTTGAACACGTGGGTGCCGCATCCGACGCGCTTGGCGATGTCGTTAAAAACGTTACACTTTCCAAGTATACTGTCCCGCCGCTACCTAAGGGAGAACCGGGGGCACGCGTTATTGGCAAAGGTAGAGACATCCAAGGCGTATTTCGTTTTACACGTATCCGACACACGCTCTCTGACTGGTGGGCGGATGCGTCTGCACTCAACTCATTGACGCAATGGCTCAATGAACGCACGAAAATTAAAACCGATATGAACGTTGAAGGAGGCGCGTTGAAACTCACCGATGCCAACCTCTTCAAAACACCGCTCGTTTTTATGACGGGACATGATCCAGCAGTTGTCCGATCTCGCGATCTCTTCGGGAAAAAGTATGGTGCTGGTAGAATAGATGGTCGTTTCTCTGACAACGAAGCCGCAGGGCTGCGTCGCTATCTCGTCGAAAAAGGTGGATTCCTCGTCTTTGACGACTGCGGTGTAGAGGCTCCTGCCCAAGCGATGGTTCGCCTCTTTCTGGCGCAGATGCGCTACGTTATGCCGGAATACCATATCGAACGGATTTCCAACAATCACGAAATCTATAATAACTTCTATGGGATGGGCGGACCGCCAATCGGATACGACATCTTCTGGTGGGGCGCGCGTCCACCGAAGCGAAGTTATCTTGAGGGTATCTCCGTCGGTGAAAAACTCTCCGTTATCGTCATCCGTCGGGACTACATGTGCTCAATGGAGTCTATCAGTCTCCCTGCGCGGAGTGTTCACTATTCACCGGGTGTCTTTCGTTTCATGACGAACGTTGTGGTGTATGCGTTGACGCACGGCTCGATTTCCGATTACTCCGGTTATATTCCTGAGTCCGCGTTAATCAAGAAATCACTCCCAAAGCACGCGCCCGCTGCTGCGAAGATCGGGGACTTTGAGTAGTCCCTAAATAGCCCCTTTTTGTGCAATCTAAAAAAACAACTGTCCGTTTTCGGGCATCTTAACCCCTATCATTACACGAATTACCGCAAATTCAGCACTTTTTGCGTTGGCACAGGAATTGCTTTTATCTCCATATCAACACCTTTGTTCTTTGGAGGTAAAGACGCATGCGCGGAAAAATAACATCCGGTGCTCTAATGATCTCATTGGTGCTTCACGGCATCATCGCGCTTGTTGCTGGACTCTATCTACTTGTGCAAACCGAGCAGTTTAAAGATCTGATGGGCATCGAAATTCTCCATTCCGACGAGCCACAGAAACCTAAAGTGGGAAAATTCGTCGTGAAACCTGTCATTAGACCGACATTTCAAACACAAGACCCTATTGTTGAAAAGGTCCAAGTACCACCCCGTGTAACGAAACTGTTTATCCGCGAGTCGAATTTTCAACCGCAGACGGTCCTGAGATTTTCAAGCCAAGCCGTTAAAGTCCAACCCCCAACAGACCCGAACGCCCCCAAAGTGATCGTCCTAAATCCAGCAGTGCAGACAGATGTGATCCACGGTGATTTGTCGGTATCAGATGCTCCTGATGCTTTGGCGTTCTCCGCACCTATAGTAACCGTCCCTTCTGCTCGAATGAGAACCGTCTTTCGCGGTATTGCTGGACACTTAAAGGTAACCCTTGCGCATCCACCGGGGCTTTCAATGGTTGAAAACGTCGGTGCCGTCCGCGATGCGCTCGGTGATGTCGTCGAGAATATTACGCTTTCCAGTTACGTCGTACCGCCCCTTCCCAAAGGTGAACCCGGTGGGCGCGTCATCGGTAAAGGTAAGGACATCCGAGGGATTCTCCGTTTTGCACGCGTCCGGCACGATCTCTCTGACTGGTGGGCGGATGCGTCTGCACTCAACGCATTGACGCAATGGCTCAATGAACGCACCAACATCAAAACCGATATGAACGTTGAGGGAGGCGCGGTGAAACTCAACGATGCCAATCTCTTCAAAACACCACTCGCCTTTATGACGGGGCATGATCCGGTACTCGTCCGCTCTCGGAAAATCTTTGGATGGCGGCATGGCACGGGTAGAATAGATGGTCGTCTCAGCGAGTCTGAAGCCGCTGGCATGCGTCGTTATCTCATTGAAAGAGGTGGGTTTCTCGTTTTTGACGATTGTGGTGTGAATGCCCCAGCACAGGCGATGGTTCGCCTCTTCCTCTCCCAGATGCGTTATGTTATGCCCGAATATCACGTCGAGCGGATCTCTAACACCCACGAAATCTACAACAACTTCTATGCGATGGGGGGTCCTCCTGTCGGATACGACATCTTCTGGTGGGGTACACGTCCACCGAAACGGAACTTCCTTGAAGGTATCTCCGTCGGTGAGAAATTATCGGTTATCGTTGTGCGCCGTGATTACATGTGCGCGATGGAGACCGTCAGCTACCCGACGCGAAGTGTCCACTATTCCCCAGGTGTCTACCGTTTCATGACGAACGTTGTCGTGTATGCGTTGACACACGGCTCGATTTCCGATTACTCGGGTTATGTTCCTGAGTCTGCGCTTACTGAAAAAGAACTTCCGACGCGCCCACCTGCCGCTGCGAAGGTCGGTGATTTTGAGTAGACTGGTTTTGCTTGACGGCTTTTGTCAAGTATGTTATTATCAATACCCAAAATCTTAAGAAAATTTAGTGAGATGCCGTGAGCAAGCAACAACGGCGCTTGCGGACCTTACGTAATAACCGTTAAGTCATCAACCGCCTTATTTCGCGCCTGGCGCATAATTAAAAAAGTGAGATGCCGTGAGCAAGCAACAACGGCGCTTGCGGACCTTAAGCAATAACCGTTAAGTCATCAACCGCCTTATTTCGCGCCTGGTGCATAATTAAAAAAGTGAGATGCCGTGAGCAAGCAACAACGGCGCTTGCGGACCTTAAGCAATAACCGTTAAGTCATCAACCGCCTTATTTCACGCCTAGCGCATAATTAAAAGTATGAAAATTCGTTGTATCAATGCCTATCAAGTTGACCTTCCACTCTATGAAGGCAGTTATAACTGGTCTGGCGGGAAATCTGTATCTGTTTTCGACAGCACCATCGTCTCAATTGAAACGGATGAAGGTATCACCGGCTACGGCGAGGTCTGTCCACTCGGACCCTTTTATCTTCCCGCATACGCCGCAGGCACCCGCACCGGCATCACCGAACTTGCCCCACACCTTATCGGCGAAAATCCGACACAGCTACTACCGCTCAACCAACGTATGGACACCGCGGTCAAGGGACATCCGTATGTGAAATCCGCAATCGACATGGCGTGTTGGGATATTCTCGGCAAAGTTTCAAACCAATCCGTCTGTACGCTTCTTGGCGGACGGTATGGATCAGATTTCATGCTGTATCGCGCGATTTCCCAACAATCTCCCGACGAGATGGCAGCAAAGGTTGCCACCTATCGTGCCGAAGGATACCGCAAATTCCAGTTGAAAGTAGGCAGCGATCCGAACACCGATATTGAACGTATCCGAGCGGTTGCCGAATTGATGCATCCCGGAGACGTACTCATCGCGGATGCGAATACGGGTTGGTTGATGCACGAAGCCGCCCGCGTCGTCCAAGGTGTGCGCGATGTGGATGTCTACATCGAACAACCGTGTCTCTCCTATGAAGAATGCCTTGCTATCCGTCAACGGACGGGTCATCCCTTTGTGCTTGACGAGACGATAGACAGCATTCATGCGTTGTTACGCGGTCATGCCGACCGGGCAATGGATGTCGTCAATATTAAGATTAGCAAATTCGGCGGACTGACCAAAGCGAAACTCGCGAGAGACCTATGTGTTGAACTCGGAATTGCGATGACAATCGAAGATAGCTGGGGCGGCGATATTACAACCGCTGCCATTGCCCATCTCGCTCACAGTACACCGACTGCATTTCTCTTCACTGCCACCGATTTCAATAGCTACGTCACCGTAAGCACAGCGGAAGGCGCGCCCCAACGCACCAACGGCAGGATGGCAGCCGCAACGCAACCGGGCTTGGGAATCACACCTGATATGGATGTGTTAGGTGAAGCCGTGCTTCATGTGGAATGATTGTATGCTTATCAGAATCCTCTCTGCCGCCGATGTCCGAACAGCCTTGCCGATGTCCAAAGCAATCGATGCGATGCGGCACGCCTACGGTCAACTTTCGGCAGGCAAAGTGACCGCACCACCACGGCAACATATTTCCACCGACAAAGGGGTTACGCTCCTAATGCCTGCCCATCTACCTGAGCACAGTGAGTTCGGCATCAAAGTCGTCTCGGTTTATGACGATAATCCGAACCTCCACTTGCCCCGTATCACGGCAACAGTCTTAGTGCTCGACCCAGCGACAGGACTCCCTAAAGCATTCATGGAGGGTAGTAGCCTCACCGCCATCCGAACAGGAGCCGGTGGCGGCGTAGCAGCAGATTTACTTGCTCGGAAGGATGCGAAAACGGTTGGTTTATTCGGAGCAGGCGTGCAGGCGAGGGCACAGTTGCAGGCAGTGATGTCGGTCAGAGACATCGAGCGTGTCAACCTCATCAGTCGTACAAAAGCCTCCGCACAAAAACTCGCCACTGAGATTGCAGCGTGGACAGATGCCCCAGAAGTCAATCTCGTATCGAACGCTCAACAGGTAGTAGAAAATGCTGACATCGTTCTATGTGCAACGACATCGGCAACCCCACTTTTTGACGGAAAGGTCCTACAACCGGGAACACACATCACAGCCGTTGGCACGTTTGTCCCAGAGAAACGAGAAGTTGATACGACGACAATAAGAAGGGCTGACCGAATCGTGGTCGATTCACGGGAAGCCTGCTTAGAGGAAGCAGGAGACCTGATTATCCCGAACGCTGAAATTGATGCTGAAATCGGTGAAATCGTTAACGGCGACAAGCCGGGACGTCAGTCAAACGACGAAATCACGTTCTTCAAATCGGTAGGCGTAGCGGTGCAAGACGCAGTCGCAGGATCCGTAGTACTCGCAGAAGCGGAAGCCAGAGGATTAGGCATCCTCGTTGAAATGGCTCCTTAATTTTACCTTGCGGAGGAACAACGTGCCTTTGAACTCTGACGTGCGTTCCTTCTATCCGCCTGCGCCGATGTTGCAGGCTACGGTTTTGATATTGACAAAAAAGGCAAATCGTATAAAATAGGACGTATATTTATACAGGATTTACACAGTTTTGACCACAATGACTGCTCCCGCAAGCTAAAGCATGGGGTTTCTTTGCTTGGCAATCCTGTTTCAGTTGCTGGGTACGCTCTTACGGACTATACGCCGTTCCAAGTTTTTCAACTTGTGACACGAGACAACACTCGCGGTGCCAGCCAATGCACGACTACGGAATACCTCTGTTACCCCATAAGGTATACCGATACTTTGATAAGACGTTGCTAAAACTTTCTGGTGGGGTAGAGTTACGTGACTATACCCGACTTGTACCAGATATGCAACTCATCACAAACGACGGAGGATCATAACCCCGAAACTCATAGGTGCGAATGTGGTATTTGTTGGACTTCACCAACCTCAACGCTACCCGAACAACTGGGCGGATAGGACACCCACAGAGAAGTGGGTGGTTGTTCTCCTATCCCGTTGATGTTAAAAGTATACCACATTTTCTGGTGCCTGTCAAGTTACAATTTCGCAGAACATACCGAGTCGCTTACATCCCCTACCTGAAGGCCTTACTGTTACCCACAAATATTTCTGTGGTGTGTTGCTGTGTCTAAGACGTATGGTTTTCTGAAGAATCGTCAAAGAGAGCAAAGGTGTTGGAAATATCCGTCAAGCGTTGCCACCCTCGCCATAAAACCGTGGCACCCGGGGGGCCATCAGACTTGCGTCCCAAGAACCCACCGAGTTTGGCGATCCAAAGCACGACTTGGGCAACGGTGGGTGTTTTCTTTGGGAAAGTGCGGGTCTTGTGAGTCAGGGCGTAAAGTGCTTTCCACTCATTTTCCGTCACCACTTGCGTGCAATCTGCCTCCGGGAGGGACCGGTTGAGGCGTGTTATCCAGTAGAGTCGCCACGCAATGACACTTAGTAAAGCGATATACCGCAGGAGACGGTCTTTGGTTTGCAATCGGGCGTGCTCGACCTTGGTGCCGGATTTCAAGACTTTGAAATAGACTTCAATGTGCCAGCGCTGGGTATACCATTCGATGCGCTGGAGTGCTTCAGAGAAGTTGGAAACTTCTACGTTGGTCAGCAGTAGCCAGTTGAGAGGCGTTATGTCATCGGGAGGGTTGGGTTCTATGACCCATACCAGAGAGATCGCGACAGGTGGCAAGTTTTTCGTCTCGGGGCGTTGTTGGCAGCGATGCGGCAGACGGAGCGTCGTCTGGGCGAAACGCACTTGTAGATGTGCCTGACGCCCTGGGCGTTTAGGGCGTGCGGGGACATCAAGCGTCAACTCACCGGCCAGGGGCGCATGATTGACTAAATCCCGCAGCGTCCCGTAGATATCTTCACTCCGGCGGTTTTGGGCGGCGCGTATCACGAAAGGATGTTCTTTGGCTTCAACGAAAAACTCATAAATATCTGCTTCACGGTCACAGATAGTGATCACTTCAACGCCTTCTGGGGTGCGGGTCTGCGTCTGTAAAAGGGATTCAACCCATTTGTAGCTTTCTTTGGCTTCAAGGGGTTTGGTTTTATAATCGCCCTTATCAGAGGTATCCCGAACCCACACCTTATCCGTCAGACACCCAAGGGGCAGTCCTGAAGCACTGATGACCAAGGTTGTATGTTTCACTACCCCTTGGCAGCTGTGAGACCCGTTTCCGATTGGACCTAATCCCTGCGTTGCGGGATGATCGGTATAATCAAGATAGGTGGTATCTTGGATCGCAAAGACCCGTTGATGACCCCGCATGCGTTCAATCGTCTGTTGAAAGTGCGGATCGAGAACTTGTTGCGCAGAGACTTTCTCATTGTCAAAGAAACGGTAGGCAGCTTTGACTGCCGACCAATCGCCACAAGCTGCGCTAATCGACGACATCGGTTGCTCACAAAGGGCATCCGCAATACTGACGAGTCTGTCATTGAGACGGGTATCTCCCAAATCAAGACCTGAAAACTCCTGACGACTCCAAGACACGACCGACGCTTGTGGATGTGAAGACATTCTTAGCTCCTCTGTAAGAAATCGATACTTTTTACGACCAAACTCAGAAGACTTTTTAAACATAACACACGGGACCCCCCCATACAAGAAAAACTCAACGCATCTTACCTCACCCTCTATACTTATGGGTAACAGTAAGACCTGAAGGCAGGGGCTTTAGCGAGGGATTGGTAAATCGCAAGCCCGTAATGAAATGGAGGGCGACTCTACGGAAATCAACTTGAACGACCAACCCACCTCAACGAACCGCAAGGAAAATTAAAAATATGGAAAAAACGCATCTACTCCAAGCACCACATCTCCACGCAATCGCGCGTAATATTTTTGTTGCTGCTGGTGCATCGCGGCACATTGCAGAGGATGTCTCTGAAATCCTTGTCAATGCCAACCTCGCGGGGCACGATTCGCACGGTGTGCTGCGTGTTCCTGCCTATCTACGTGGCATTGACGCTGAACAATTGGATCCTACCGCTGAACCCAAAGTCCTCGCGGAAACCCCGAATACCTTACGCATTGACGGACAACGCGGCTTCGGACACTACGTCTCACGTTGGGCAATTAGTAAAGCCATAGAGAAAGCAAAAACGGCCGTCTCCTGCTCTGTCAGCATCAGCAACACTGGACATATCGGACGCTTGGGCGAGTATGCAGAAGCGGCAGCGAGAGCTGGATGTATCGGACTCATCAGTGTCGGATCGGGTGGAAAAGGTGGAGGACCGACAGTGCCTTACGGCGGTTCGCAAGGCACTTTCAGCACAAACCCCATCGCTCTCGGTGCACCAACCGGCGACGACAGTCCCTTTATCGTTGACTATGCAACGAGTATGGTTGCAGAAGGAAAGATACAGGTCGCGCGGAGTAAAGGCATCGATTTACCGGAGGGCTGTATCCTCGATAAAAATGGAATGCCGAGCGTTAAGCCCGCCGACTTCTACGATGGCGGTTCGCTCCTGGCATTCGGGAAGCACAAAGGTTACGCACTCGCGATGTTCACCTGCCTTCTCGGGGGATTGGCAGGGACATTTGACACAGAAAGTGGACGGATGGGCGGCATTTTCATGCAAGCCATTGACGTCAGTGCCTTCACGCCGGTCGAAGCGTACCAGAAAGGCGTGCGTGCCTTCTTAGACGGGATTAAATCTACACCGCCAGCACCCGGTTTCGACGAAGTACTCGTCCCCGGCGACTTTGAACACAGATTCCGCACACAGCGGTTAGTCGAAGGAATTGAGATACCCGATACCATCTACAATCAACTTCAAGCGTGCGCAGACAAGTTAGGCGTTTCCATCGGCGAGGACACTGTTGAGGAAGACGATAAGGCGCACTACGGTTTTTAATTATACCTTGCGGAGTAACGACGGACGTTTGGACTTTGACGGGCGTTTCTCAAATCCGTCTGCGCCGATGTTGCAGACTACGGGTTTGTTTAAAGAGCGCATAGCCCGTAATGAAATGGTGGGCGTATATACGGAAAGGAACCCTTCACCCATCAAACCAACCTGACCGAACCGCAAGGAAAATTAAAAATTCGTAATGAAATGGTGGGGTTTTTGCGAATCAACGCTGAATGCGCGTGTTGCCTCGCAGTGAGAGTCATCGGGGCATTTCTTCAGATATACGTAAAGACACGCTAAGATTCAGACCCGTTTCATCGAACCGCAAGGAAAACTAAAAAAATGAAAAGGCACATATTTGAAGCCGCGCACCTTCAGGCATTTACGAATAACCTATTTGTAGCGGCAGGCACACCGCAGCACATTGCGGATAACGTTGCAGAGATCTTGATAAAAGCGAATCTCGCTGGACACGATTCACATGGCGTGCTTCGGATTCCCTCCTACCTTGCGGGGATTGAGGGCGGTGGTATTCGTCCTGATGCCGAGCCAGACATACTACGGGAAACCGACAACACACTCCATATTGATGGTGGAAACGGTTTTGGGCATTACACCGCCCGCTATGCGGTCCGACGTGCGATCGAAAAAGCGACAACCGCTCGCACCTGCTTCGCAACGCTCACCCGGACAGGGCATATCGGCAGAGTCGGGGAATACGCACAGGAAGCCGCTGAATCCGGATATATCGGAATCATTACCGTTGGTGGGGGTTCAAAGGGGGGCGGAGGTATTCTCCCCTTTGGTGGGGCGGTCGGTGCACTCGGTACGAATCCGATCGCTATCGGTGTACCCACAGGGGACGATACACCGTTTCTCATCGACTTCGCAACCAGCATGATCGCAAACGGTAAAACTTACGTCGCTGACAGCGAAAATCGAGATCTACCGGAGGGATGTGTTGTTGACAAACACGGCAACGCCACCGTAAAAACTGCTGAATACCGTGATGGTGGGCATCTCCTTGCCTTCGGAAGACACAAAGGTTATGCGCTTTCTCTTTTCGTCGCACTGCTTGGCGGATTGGGAGGTGCATTTAATATTGAGGCAGGGCAGATGGGTGGTCTCTATATGCAGGTGATTGATGTCAACGCATTCACACCACTTGCGGCGTATAAAAAAGGGGTTCGGGCACTTTTAGACGCGATCAAGTCAACACCACCTGCCCCCGGTTTCGATGAGGTGTTAGTTCCTGGGGATTTTGAAGCGAATACACGAGCCCACCGCCTCGCAAACGGGATTGATATACCCGACACCATCTATCAGCAACTTGGCGAGTGTGCCGAAAAATGGAACGTTCCTATGGCACAAACCCAATAGTTTCATCTCGAAGGGCGGCATACTATTAACTCAAGGCTCTGGAAAACAAACCATAGCCGTTGGGTTTCTTTACGTTCAACCTAATATACAGAGCAACCAATTCAAGCCGCAACCCCTATGCAATTTAAGCATCTTTTTCTCACAATAATTGCCTTGCTAACGCTGTCACACACTGTCGTTGCCCAAACAGAACATACCTTACTGAAGCACGGCAGTAGCGTTCAAACGGTTGCATATTCTCCCGCGAATCCTTTCCTCATTGCCAGCGGTGGCGACAATGGTGAAATTAAGTTGTGGAATCTGCGGAACGATACCGTGGCAACATTGGGTCGTCACCAAGGTGCCGTTAATTCCATCGCTTTTTCTCCAGACGGCAAACTGCTCGCCAGTGGCGGCGATGATCATGTCCTCAAATTGTGGAATGTCAACCACAAACACCATATCGCAACGCGCGATCATATTACCGATCATACGCGTTCACAAGTCAAAGCGGTCACTTTTTCTCCAAGTGGTAACACGATAGCAACTGGGGGCAGACACGCGAAACTCTGGGATGTCTACACACTCAACCAAATCGTTACCTTCCATCACCACGAATGGGTCTGGTCGGTCGCCTTTTCCAGCGATGGCAAACTCCTCGCTACCGGAGATAACAGGGGTCAGGTTACCGTTTGGGATATTCAAAACCAACAGGCTGTTACGCAACTCCATGCTGATTCGGATGCCGTCTATGCCGTTCAGTTCTCCCCGAACGACCAAATCCTTGCAGGGGCAGGATACGAAGGGAAGGTCAAACTATGGACAGTCCCGAATTGGAATCCTCATGGCACGCTAACCGCCAATAGCACAATCTCAGGGATTAGTTTTTCGCCTAACGGTAATACGCTTGCTGCCACAAACCACAAATCTATACACCTCTGGACAGTTGATATCGGCGAGAATATTGTTACCCTCACGGGCCACACAGACTGGGTCAGAGCTACCACCTTCTCTCCGAATGGAAGTGCACTCATCAGCGGTGGTACTGACGGAACAGTTCGAATTTGGGACGTAACACCCTATAGCACCCTGAACCAAGATATGGTCCGCGTTGTCTATTTCACGCCTCGAGATCGCAGCGTACAACCGGGTATTTGGAAAAAATTGGAAACGCTCATAAGTGATGTCCAACACTTTTATGCAGATCAGATGGAAATTAACGGATTCGGTAGGAAGACCTTCACGTATGAAACCAATGAAAATGGAAGTATGCGTGCTTATCGAGTTAAGGGGCAGTTCAGAGACCGATATTACCACACAGATACAACCAACAAGGTCTACGATGAAGTTGCTTCTCTGTTTGACATGGGAAAACACATCTATCTTATCGTTGCAGAAGTCAGTAGTGAGTTCATTGGTGCAGAAGACAAATGTGGTGTTGGTGGTGGCGATTGGTACGAAAACGATCTTTGGGTAAGAGCTCAAGGTGGACGCGCGGTCATCCCTGCTTCCGGCAGATGTTTCGAGGGTCCGTACGGTGTCATTGTGGCGGCGCATGAACTCGGGCACGCTTTCGGCTTAGAGCACGACTTTCGCGATGCCTCATATATCATGTCTTACGGTGCATCACCCGATCGACTGTCTAAGTGTGCCGCCAGATGGTTGGACGCAAATCGCTTTTTTAACATCGACCAAATCGCCTTTGATGAACCGACAACGATTCAGATGCTTACACCATCGACTTACCTTCCACAGGCAAAAAATTTTACACTCCAATTTGAAGTAACGGATCCAGATGGCATCCATCAAGCTCAGTTATTACTCCCGGCGACCGCGGCGGACCCAGCCCCCGGCATTAAGTTGCACAGCTGTAAGAATTTAAATGCGCAAAACAGTACTCTTGAATTCAGCACCCCAATCTTAACGACCCGTCAAGCTAACGACATCGCACTTCAGGTGATTGACGTATACGGAAACATTAGACGGCAGAACTACACGCTCAAAGCAGACAGATCCTTAATCTCTGGAAATAATGCCGATGTCAATAAAGATGGAAGGATCGACATATCGGACCTTGTATTGGTTGCTTCCAATTTCGGCAAAACGATTAAGGGTCAGGTTAATAGAAATCCGGATGTCAACAGAGACGGAATCGTCAATATTGCCGATCTCCTCTTGGTTGCCAGCTTGTTACCTGACGTATCGGCAGCACCGGCGTTACACACTCAAGAGATGCACACGCTCACAACTACAGCCCTACAGAAATGGATTCGCCGAGCCAAAAACTACAATATCCAAACGGATGCCTTACACCTTCGTCCAGACGCTATAAAAAAGGGAATTGCAGTGCTTGAACAACTTCTCGCGACCTTCGCAATTCCAACAGAAACCCGTCTCTTAGTAAACTACCCGAATCCGTTTAACCCAGAGACATGGGTGCCCTATCAGTTATCTAAATCTGCGAATGCGACGTTACAAATCCATTCGGTCAAGGGCGTATTGGTGCGGACGTTGGCGTTGGGACACCAGCCTGCGGGAATATATCACAGCAAAAGCCGTGCGGCGTATTGGGATGGCAGAAATGAACGGGGAGAACACGTGGCGAGTGGCGTTTATTTTTATACATTGTCTGCAGGGGACTTCACAGCAACACGCAAGATGCTAATTCGGAAGTAGAATAGCCATCAGTGGACGCAGTGCAAACCTCGCTCAAGCCTCAGGATACGGTTAACTCATAGCGAATCCCTAAACCTTTAATAAAATATTTTACACACCCGCAACAGAATTGCGCTTGACTTTAGACTGCCATAGTGTTATACTTAACCTTGTTAAAGTCAAATCCATTTTCTTGAAAGGACGCAGGGCGTTGTGGTATTGGCTCGTAAAATCATGGAAATGAGTCAAAAGGGGAGTAGAGAGAAAAACATTAAAACCGTATATATCCTCAGTTGCCTCTCGATTCACCAGACACCATCGCGAAACTCGTAGGGGCGGGATTACCCCGTCCGTACAGAGCGATGTCCAGAAGCCCATAGTTAAAAAAAATGAATCTCGGACTCACGGATAAAATTGCAGTTGTAGGTGCCTCAAGCAAAGGGCTTGGGCGCGCGATTGCGCTCGGTTTAGCACACGAGGGCGCGAAGGTCACTATCTGCGCAAGAGACAGAGATGCGCTGGAAGCAACGGCAGATGAAATTCGTACCCAGACTGGCACTGACGTTTTAGCGGTGCCGACCGACGTTAGTCAACCAGAACAGGTTGACAATCTCATTAGCACAGCGATTGAACACTTCGGTGGTATCGATATATTGGTTAACAACGCCGGTGGACCCAGAGCAGGGCGGTTTGATGACTTGGAAGCACAGGACTATCAAGACGCTGTCGAATTGAACCTGATGAGCACGATAAACCTCTGTCGCGCTGTTGTCCCAACGATGCAGGCACGCGGCGGCGGACGGATTATCAACCTTACCTCTGTCTCTGTCAAACAGCCTGTCGATGGCCTCATGTTATCCAATATGGCACGGACAGGCGTAATCGGATTCGCGAAGACGCTCGCGACGGAGTTAGCACCAGACAAAATTCTCGTTAACAACGTCTGCCCCGGTATTATCTTCACCGACCGTATCCGTCAACTCGCGACCGTCCGTGCAGAAGAGGGTGGTATCACGTTTGATGAGGCACTCGCGAATATGACAGCAGATATCCCGCTCGGTAGAATCGGCGATCCAGAAGAATTTGCAACCTTAGTCGTCTTTCTCGCATCGGAACGCGCCAGCTACATAACTGGAACTACAATTCAGGTAGACGGCGGCATGGTGAAGTCCCTGCTTTAATGGTTGCCAGTTAAGAGAGGGTTTGTGGAATTGACACAAGACACAACCGCCATACGTTTTAACTGATACCCCTTAGACGGAGGCATGATGGCGATGTTAATATCCGTAATCATTCCTGCGTTTAACGAAGAACAGACCCTTGAGCAGGTTGTTAAGGCTGTCAGTTTGTTACCCATCGAAAAGCAACTTATTGTCGTCAACGACGGCTCTACCGATGGGACCTACAAGGCACTTGAGGAATTGCGTACGACTTATGAACTGACTGTCGTGCATTGTCAAGAGAACAGGGGCAAGGGTTTCGCCATTCGGCGCGGACTTCTGCACGTGAATGGAGAGGTGGTCGTTATTCAAGATGCAGATATGGAACTGACTCCGGCGGATCTCACTGAACTTGTGAAACCGCTTGAAAAAGAAAATGTTCACGTGGTTTATGGGTCAAGGTTCCTGAACGGACGAGGGAACGCCAGCCTTCATAACTTTATCGCGAACCGCATTCTCGCTACTTACACAAACCTGCTTTACGGATGCCGAATTACCGATGAATCAACAGGCTATAAAGCCTTCTCAACGGAATTGATAACACGTTTAGATTTAACATGCGAGGGATTTGAATTCTGCCCAGAAGTTACAGCAAAGATTTTGCGCGCGGGTTATCGCATTTATGAGGTACCGGTCTCCTATTTCCCACGCACGAAAAAGGAGGGCAAGAAGCTCCGATTCTGGTCAGATGGATTTTTTGCCGCATGGACACTTTTAAAACATCGTTTTATACCAGAAACTGAACTTTTTAAGAATACAACGCAAAATGAATTGCGTTAGCATCCAATAATTGGAGGTTAAATTGTCAATGATTTTCAAGAAAATAACGTATCCCACACTCATTCTCCTACTGGTAGGTGGTGTGTCCCTCTTGGTGTTTGGACACAGTAATCTCCCTACCCTGTTGGAAGACGTTAATAAAGACGGTGTCGTGAACATCCAAGACTTAGTGCTTGTCGCCGGTTCCTTCGGACAACCGAGGGATCGCAATGCGGAACAGGATCCTGATGTGAATCGTGACGGGATTGTCAATGTCTTAGACCTCGTTCGCGTGAGCAACAGTTTTGGACAAACTGCCCCGGATGAAAACTCGGCGTATCACGACATTCAGGAATACGTCTTTGATAAGAGTTGTGCAAACAGTGTTTGCCATGCCGCGCCTGCAAACGCTCTCGGCTTGAATCTCACCTATGGTCTCTCCTACGAAGCGTTGGTTGGCGTTGTGCCACAGAACCCTGCGGCAGCGGCAGCGGGTATGAAACTCGTTGATCCAGGGAACCCAGAGAACAGTTTTCTTTTGACGAAACTGATGGGACCGACAGTGCCGGAACAGGGTTCGCGGATGCCGTTCGGTGGCGGCGTACTCCACAACGGTAAAATAGATGCAATTCGGACATGGATTGAGGCAGGCGCGCCACAGACCGGTAAAATAGCAGGTATCGGAGATCTCGGTGTTTTACGCGATCCCGACGAAGTCTTTGAACCCCCCGCGCCTCCCGCGCCTGGCGAAGGGTACCAACTCCATTTGCCACCGTTCAAAATAGAACCCGGCACTGAACGGGAAATTTACTATGCCACTCGGATCAAAGATGAAAATGGAGATCCAGTAGAGGGAGACATCTTTATTAATAGAGTAGAGATCTTCTATCCTGCTGGTAGCCATCACTTCATCGTATATCGATTCACGGAAGAGGGTTTAGCAAACGGTGTACCAGAAAGAGGTATCACACCCGGAATCGGCGTTCATTCGGAAGATGCTTTCCGCGAACTTGACACAGAAGATCCGCTGGTTCTCGGCAATTTTGGCGTTGATAGACTTTTCGTCGTCGGGACGCAAACCGATGATACCCTCTTTGCATTCCCAGAGGGTGTAGGGTTACGACTCCCTGGTGACACCATTTACGACCTGAATTCGCACTACATCAATCTGCTTGGTGATGAAACGTTAATCGGTGAAACTTACGTCAATATTTATACGATTCCAGAAGAGGAAGTTCAGTACGAGGCGGTTGAAATTTTCGTTTCTAATCGGGCAATTAACGTCCCACCCAGAACAACGCGTGTCGCTAAAATGACCTGGTACGTTGAAGATGAGTTGGAACGCCGCGGTCATGATCCGAGTACCGCGTTGAACGTCTTTTTGTTGACCTCTCACATGCATCGGCACGGAGAGCTGTTTGAAATTTTTCAAGGTTCAACAGGCGATCTGCTGCATCGGAGTATTGCTTATGATGATGCCCCGATTAATATCTTTGATCCAGTCCTTCGCTTAGATGAAGGCGATACACTTAAGTTCCAGTGTACCCATAACAACTACGACACGAACGAACCTCTCATATTTGGACTCACCTCCGAAGACGAGATGTGTATCATCTTCGGTTATTATTATATTCCGACCGAAAGTGCGGGAGATATAATTAAGTAGCACCTATCTCACAAATACAAGAAGGCGCGCTTTCTAAGCGCGCTTTTCTCTTATATGGAAACCACTCATTCAAGAAAAGATAACTTCATGGAAGCCCTTGCGCACCAGATTCTGGTGTGCGACGGTGCTATCGGAACCGAGCTTCGCAAACGGATTCCCTCATATCTACAGTGCGTTGATGCCTGCAACATTTCTACAGAGCATGGCGAAAAAATTGTAGCGGTTCATCGTGCGTATATCGACGCGGGTGCTGATGTTATTCAGACGAATACCTATCAAGCAAACAGAGAAGCGTTAGCAATCCACGGCTTGGCTGAACAGGTTGAAGAAATTAACAGAACAGGCGTGTCCTTGGCACGAGAGGCGGCACAAGAGACATGCTACGTTGCTGGCTCTGTCGGTCAAATTCCGTTCCAAACCTTAGATGCTCCGACTCCATCCATCAAGACAATCCGACGGCTTTTCAAGGAACAGATGGATGCCCTCGTTGACGAAGGCGTTGACCTTCTTGTACTCGAAACTTTTGTATCTCCCAAACAGGCAGAAATCGCTACAAAGCAAGCACTCACCTACAGTGTCCCTGTCGTCGTTGAAATCAGTGGCGTTTCTGGTGGAACTGTAGGCGCGGGATTAGATGTGCGCGTCTTTGCACAAGAATTAGAACAACTCGGCGCGCATGCAGTCGGCATCAACTGCAGAGGCCCCCATGATCTCGTTGAAGCGATGGAGTTGCTTGCCCCCGTTATTAAAGTCCCCATTGCTGTGCAACCGAATGCTGGAAATCCGAGAGTAGAACAGGGAGAAATCGCTGTTTCCTATACAGTCGAGGCAGAGGTTTTCAGGGACTACGTTGGAAAGTTAGTCGAACTTGGCGCGAACATGATTGGCGGCTGTTGTGGCACAACCCCCGCGTACACGGCAAAAATCCGGCAGGCTATCGTAGGACGTAAACCTGTCCAAAGGGAGCAACGTATCTTCGTTCTCCCAAAGATCACGTCAAGGTCTAAATCACCAACCGATAATCCTGTCGAGCAAGTATTTGAAACGCGCGAACGCATCGTAAGTGTAGAGATGCGTGCCAATACTTTTCCGCAATTGCGAGCGATGTTGAAGGAAGCAAAAAATCTCGCGGCAACCGGTGTAGATTTATTTGATGTAACCGACAATTCCGGTGCTGCAGTGAACATCGGAGCTATCGCCACAGCATATCGGCTCCAGCAAGCGACCCAGATTCCGACGCTTATCCATTGGACGACCCGATCCCGTAATCTCATCAGTATGCAATCTCACCTTCTGGAAGCGGAAGCCTTGGGAATTCGAGGCATTGTCGCCTTATCCGGCGACCATCCGAAAGCTGGACCCTATGAGACCGCCAGTCTCGTGCCAGATGTTCGCGGTGCGGTTCAATTGATGGAACTCATCAACCGACTCAACCGAGGGGAACTCGCTGATGGCTCGTCAATCGGTGAACCGTGTGGTTTCTATTACGGCGGCGGTTTCACGATTGCAGAGAATTTGCGGCCGCACGTCAAACATCTTGCGAACAAAGTGGCACATGGCGCGAAGTTTGCCTACACACAACCCGTCTGGAGTTACGAAGATATTGTACGTGCCCAGCAAGCAACGGAACACCTCGATATAAAGATCCTCTACGGTATCCTTCCGCTTACGAGTTTCCGAAGCGCATCCTATCTACGTGACAATTTGGGGCTTTATATACCCCAATTTATTGTTGACAAATTCCGAGACCTTGGAGACACCGCCGGACATGAACTCGGTATGCAACTGTCTTTGGAATTGGTCCAAGAGATCCGTAATCAAGACACATCCGCAATCGACGGTATTTACCTGATCCCGCCTGCTCGCATGAATTGGAAAAACAGAGCCAGGGTCATCTCAGAAATCGTTAAAACCTATAGAGATGCCCCTACGGAGTTGAAGATTGAACAGTTCTCAAAACCGTAGCTTGTAATGAAATGGAGAGCGAATATACGGAGAGGCACTTGAAATCCCTAACCCATCCTATCGAACCGCAAGGTAAAATTAAAACACGCATTACAGGACGCTCGCTTCTCTTAGGTGTTCTCCTCATCCCAGTCAACGTCTATTGGATGACGCTTGTTGAGGTGAAGTATTACTCCCTTGACGGTTCGTGTCTCCCACTCTTCATCCAACCCGTTTTCATCATGTTCGTCTGTGTTGTCGCCAACCTCGTGTTGAAACGCATCGCCCCACGCCAGATGCTACAGCAAGGGGAACTGCTCGCCATCTACATTATGGTCGCGATTTCCTGCACGTTTGCGGGGCACGACACGATGCAAAACATGTTCGGCAGTATCGCGCACCCGTTCCGATTCGCGACTGAAGAAAACGAGTGGCAGACGCTCTTTTTTCGGTATCTACCGGCGTGGCTTACTATTTCTGACGCGCAAAGTTTACAAGGGTTTTACGAGGGAGAGTCCACCTTCTATACACGCCATAATTTTACAGTTTGGACCAAGCCGTTGCTGTTCTGGGGACTCTTTTTCCTGATTATGATGTTCATGATGCTCTGCATTAACACGCTCGTCCGGAAGCGGTGGGCAGAGCAGGAAAAGTTGGCGTATCCAATCATCCAACTTCCGCTGCGACTCTCGGAGGACGGCGGCATCAGTCTCATGAAAAACAGGATGATGTGGGTTGGATTCAGTATCGCCGTTGTCATCGGTGTGATTAACGGCGTTCACTACCTCTTCCCGCAGTTTCCAGAAATCCCCTATATCAAACGGACTGCTGTTTTCCGAAACATCTTTACCGACCGTCCATGGAATGTCATTCGTGGCACCCGAATCTCCGTTTATCCCTTTGCAGTGGGATTGGCGTTTTTTCTGCCGCTGGATCTCTCGTTTTCGTGCTGGTTTTTCTTTGTCGTTCGCTTAGCGGAATTTGTCATTGGGGCGGCACTCGGAACCCGCTATTTTCCTGCCCTCAACGAACAGGCGTACGGTGCGTGGATTGCGCTCTTTCTACTTGCTGTCTGGGTCACACGGCGTCACCTGACTGAGGTCATGAAGAAGGTGCTTGGGTTCAAATCGAGTCTCGATGATTCGGACGAACCGATGCCATACCGTGCCGCTTTTTTGGGAATTCTCGGATCGCTTGTCGCGCTCGGTGTCTTTGCCTCTATAGCGGGGATGTCGTTATGGATTGCGGGTATTTTCTTTGGGGTCTATTTCCTACTCTCCTTTGCGATCACTCGTGTCCGAGCGGAACTCGGCACACCTCATGAAATTTACTACGTCAATCCGCACGACATGTTAGCGACAGTCGGCGGCACTCGCCAGTTCGATACAAGTAGTCTCACCATCATGTCGCTTTTCTACTGGTTCAATCGCGGTTACCGTAACCATCCGATGCCGAATCAGATTGAGGCGTTTAAACTCGCAGAATCAACGGGAATGGGGAACCGACGTTTATGGATGGCGATGCTGATTGCGATTATTGTCGGTATTCTGGTAACCTTCTGGGCAAACCTTGACATCACCTTCCGAAACGGTGCGGTTGCGAAAGCAGGTGGATTCAAAGGTTGGGTCGGTAGAGAGTCGTTCAGTAGACTCCAGCGGTGGTTACATAACCCGACCGAACCGAACATGATCGGCATCGGTTTCATGGGTATCGGTGCCCTTCTGACGTTCGTGATGATGTATATGCGGATGCATTTCTTGTGGTGGCCCTTCCACCCCGCGGGTTACGCACTCGCGATTAGTTTCGCAATGGATTACTTCTGGTTCGCCTTCTTCGTGGCGTGGTTCTTAAAGTTGATGATCTTACGGCACGGCGGTTTAAGGTTGCATCGTAAGGTCGCCCCGCTCTTTTTAGGATTAATCTTAGGCGATTACGTCATTGGCAGCATTTGGGCAATTATCGGACCCTCATTCGGTTTGCGGACCTATAAAATCTTTATTTGAGAGCTGAGACATGAACCTGCCTGTTGGAAAACTGAAACACGATTTTTTAAAAGAACTCCTACCCACGCCAGATAGAAACTTAAGCGTGGTTGTCGGTCCACAACTCGGTGAAGATGCCGCAGTCGTCGAGTTCGGGGATAACTATCTCGTTGCAACCAGCGACCCAATTACCTTTGCGACTGAAGATATAGGGTGGTATGTGGTATGCGTCAATAGCAACGATATTGCGGCGATGGGGGCTGTGCCGAAATGGTTGCTGGTAACCCTATTGTTACCCGAAGACGCAACGACACCTACAATGGTTCGCGACATCATGACACAAATTACGCAGGCGTGTGCGGCGTTCGACATCACGCTGTGTGGCGGACATACCGAAGTTACGCCAGCCGTAACACAACCCGTTGTCATAGGACAGATGATGGGGGTTACCCACAAAAATGCCTTGTTCACTTCAGCGGATGCCTGTGCAGGGGACGTCCTAATTCTCACAAAAGGACTCGGTATTGAAGCAACAGCAATCATCGCTCGCGAGTGTGAAGATCAGTTGCGTGAAAAGTGTGATGCCCAATTCTTGGAGCAGGCAAAGAACTATCTCATGAATCCCGGAATTTCTGTACTCAAGGACGCACAAATTGCAACCGCTACAGGTGGCGTACACGCCATGCACGATGTTACAGAGGGCGGTGTCGCTACTGCGGTATATGAGTTGGCAATCGCCGCCGAGTTAGGAGTCACCGTCTATTCGGATAAACTTCTCAACTCACCAATATTGTATGGAAACATAACACGGACACTCTGCGATATGTTTGAACTCAATCCACTTGGTGTCATTTCATCTGGTGCCATGTTAATCGCATCGGAACCTGAAAAAGGTGAAGCAATTTGCCGAGCACTCGGTGCAGCTGGTATCAATGCGGACATTATCGGAAAGTTTTTGCTACCTGAGCACGGATTGTGGTTGGAAGATGCCACCGGCGCACAACAACCGCTGCCTGTTTTTGAGACGGACGAAATCGCTAAACTGTAGGGGCGCGGTCCCCTCGCCCGCAATGGACGGGGCAACCCCGTCCCTACACAGAACCCTTTGCAAGGAAATGAACACCGAATTGCGAGATTACCCATTAACGAGTACGATCATTAAATTGAAAACCGGTCGAGTTCAACTTACACTGATAGAAGAACCCGACTGGTTTCTGGAACGACTCAGTCGGGAGGACAATCAAGGCAAACTCTATCTTCCATACTGGACTTATCTCTGGGAGTCTTCGATCGGTCTCGCTCACTATGTAGAAAAAATCGGGACGCGCCTCAAAGATGCACATATCTTAGAAATCGGATGTGGGTTCGGACTGACAGGTATTGTCGCCTGCCAGATGGGTGGGCGCGTGGTTTTTACGGATGCGGAACAGGAGGCGCTCCGTTTCGCACACCACAACGCGGAGCAGAATGGTGTGAGTCAACGTGCCGATTTCGTCCAGATGGATTGGAATACCCCTTGTTTCAATCGCAAATTTCCGTATATCCTCGCCGCTGATGTCATTTACGAAGAACCCCATTGGGCACCGATCGTGACTTTACTCCAAGAGCATCTCACCCCTAACGGAGTTGCCCTCTTTTCTGAACCGAATCGTAGCAACGCAACCGGTTTTTTCAAACTGCTTACCGACACCGGCTTCACCTACCGGAAATCCACCTCCCCTGTCACATTGGACAGACAAACTTTTCAAGTTGGTATCTATTCTGTGCAGCGTGCCGCCTAATCCTTAAGTGTTGGCACAGATCTGTATAAAATCATTCTATCCGCAATAGAATTCTGTATTGCCCAAAAAATAGGAAAAAACGCTGAGATTCTGCTAAAAAAATAAGCAAATTTTTAATTTTACCTTGCGGGAGAACTGCGTGAGTTAAGACTTTAACGCACTTTTCTCAGGAGTCGCCCTCCATTTCATTACGGGCTTAGGGTTCGGTTTTAAGAACCTACAGAATAACCGGAACCCCGTCTGTCAGCATAACAGTTGACAAGGATCAAACCCTAAGAATAAAAAAACGGGCTCAGTTTTCGCTTCTAATTTTGGAAGGATTCTTTAATTATTCTTTCTTTGGCAAGGTTTTTGCTAATGCTGTATGTGAGGTCAACATACCTCGTTGTTTCAGCACATTTAGTGGAATTAACTTGGGAAAGGGTCGAGGATGGAAGCAAGCACCTCAACACCGGAATCCCCACCCATTACAGGGAAGGGGCGGATTTTAATCATCGATAACAATCCGGAACGTGCAAATTCGCTAATCCAGATTCTGGAAGCAAGCCGTTACAGAGTCGCCGCCCCTGTGCGTCTACAGGAAGGTTTGACTGAACAGGTTACACAGATAAAGCCAGACATCATATTGATTGGCGTTGACTTCCCGGGACAGACGACCCTCAGTTGGGTCGCATCTCTCCATGAGAGTTATCCGTGTCCGACAGTTATGTTTTCACGGGACGAACGGTCGCAAACAATTCAAGCAGCGACACGTGCTGGTGTCTCCGCATACGCCGTTGGGAAACTTACGGGTGCACGCGTTAAAACTATTATTGAAGCAGCTGTCGCCCGATTTTATGAATTTCAGGCACTGCAACAAGAACTTGAAAAAACGAAAACAAATCTCGCCGAACGCAAAATCATTGAACGTGCGAAAGAATTGGTTGCACAGCAACGCGGCTGTAACGAATCACAAGCTTATCAAATTTTGCGAAAGATGGCGATGAACCGCAGAAAACGGCTCGCAGAAATCTCACAAGACGTCCTGGCAGTCGCCGACGTCCTGACAAACAAATTGTAGCAGTAGTGCATGTTCAAAGGTGAACGAAGTTGCACATCGGAAGCCTCTATTCTTCACGCATGTAGAACGATGTGTCCCGCACTACTCTACATACTACAGAAAATAACGACATCCAAGCAAGGATGGCATATAAAGCAAAGATCCATTGTGCCTTGATGGGACAATTTGGGTCTGGACACAGGTGTCCATTCGGTTGAGTTTTATACTCGCTGACGGATGCCTTTTTTATTTTACCGCAGCCTGCAACAACCGAACCCGATACTCGTGCTTTTAAGTATTGTATCGGAGACGAGTTTCGGATTCGGCAGGCGGACCTATGGAGAGGACGTTGGTTATTCAACCCACCTCACCGAACCGCAAGGAAAATTAGAAAATGGTGAACCCATCAAAGAAGAAAACGATACGCGCAAGCCGAAAGGTGCGTTCAGCACCGAGTTTAAAAAGTACAACGACTTCGAAAAAAAGGAAGTCCAAGATAAATGCGGCAGAAGTCCTGAAACAAGAGAAAAACGGGCTTGAGGTCATCAATGACATTCCAAACTATATTCGGGACGGCTGGGAATCTATTCCCGAGAACGAACGCGACCGACTTAAGTGGGTAGGTGTCTTTTATCGAAAGCAAACCCCCGGGGCATTCATGATGCGTCTGCGTATGTCGAGTGGTTTTAGCAATTCGGATCAGTTTCGTGCCATTGCTGAAACCAGTGAGGCACACGGACCGGGGTTCGTAGATCTCACGACGCGCCAACAGATTCAACTTCGAGGTTTCGCGATCGAGAATGTCCAACACATCTGGAATCGGCTTGAAGAGGTCGGCTTAGGTTCGCTCCAAACAGGCTTCGACAACATTCGTGGTGTAATCGGGTGTCCCGTCGCAGGATTGACCCCTAATGAGCTTTTTGATGCTTCGCATGTCGGTAGGGAATACACAAAACTCTTTGTCGGGAATAAGGACTTTACCGATATTCCACGGAAGTTCAATGTTGGTATCACAGGATGTTTGGATAACTGCACGCATACCGCCTCACAGGACATCGCCCTCACACCAGCAATCAAAGAGATTCATGGGCAAGAAACAAACGGCTTTAATGTCGCAGTCGGCGGAAAGATGGGCTCTGGGGGCTACACGCTCGCGCAACCCCTTGATGTATTTATTACGCCTAAAGAAGCCTCAGTTTTGTGTGCGGATATCACGTTAATTTTTCGAGATCACGGACCTCGGACAGCCCGTAATAAATCTCGCCTCGCTTTTCTGATTGCAGACTGGGGTGTAGGAAAATTCCGAGAAGAATTAGAAAGGCGTCGGCACAGAAAGCAGCCACTCCTGACAGCGGGTAAAGATGCACGCGGGAAGAAGAAGACCGACCACACGGGTATCTTCTCACAGAAACAGCCAGGTCTCAACTACGTCGGACTTGTTGTCCCAGTCGGACGGATTACGACAACGCAACTTTTCGAGGTCGCACGGCTCGCAGACGAATACGGCAACGGCGACATCCGTCTCACGCAAGGACAGAATGTGATTATTACCAACGTGCCAGACGCAAAAATCGGTGACTTAACCGCAGAACCGCTCCTACAAGAACTCCGTTACGATCCCTCGGAGGTCATGCGCGGCATGGTGAGCTGCACTGGCATCGACTATTGTCACTTCTCGCTTATTGAAACCAAAGAACGCGCCATGGAAGCGATCCGACATTTAGAAGCAAAACTCGGCAATACCCAGCCGCTTACGATACACTGGTCGGGATGTCCAAATGGATGTGGTAACCACGCCGCAGCGGATATTGGACTCTTGGGCAAGAAAGTTAAGATTGATGGTGTCGTCACTGAGGCAGTGGACGTATTTCTCAAAGGAGATGCCGGGGCACATCCAAAAATCGCGCCGAAGTTATTGGAGAATGTCCCTTGTGATGACCTGCCACAAGTTCTTGAGGGACTCATCCCTTACCTTTCACGTAGGTAAGACGGGCGCAGAAATATAAATCCGCGTGCTCCGGCACGTATCACCTAACTAACAGACCTTATAGAAAAATTTAACCCAGAAATAACCCAACATTCATTGGAGAAATTAATGGATATTAAAAATAAAGCGACACAGATAAATCTCTTCAGTTTAAAAACCGTTCAGATGCGCACCTTCCATACCACATGGTTCGCGTTCTTTCTCGCTTTTTTTGGGTGGTTCGGGATAGCGCCCCTCATGGCGATTGTGCGCGAAGATCTGATGCTAACAAAAGCGGAAATTGGTAATACAATTATTGCCTCTGTCGCAATCACAGTTATCGTACGTATCTTGATCGGACCCCTCTGCGACCGGATCGGTTCTCGCAAGGCGTATACATGGCTGCTGATTCTCGGTTCACTGCCTGTTATGGGTATCGGTCTTGCTCAGAACTATGAGACGTTTCTGCTGTTTCGATTGGCCATCGGTGCCATCGGTGCCTCGTTCGTTATCACGCAGTACCATACATCAACGATGTTCGCACCGAATTGCATCGGGACAGCGAATGCGACAACAGCAGGTTGGGGAAACCTCGGCGGCGGTGTTACGCAGATGGTAATGCCTCTCATTTTTACTGCCGTTCTCAGTTTCGGTGTGGACAAATTCCTCGGATGGCGACTGGCAATGATTATTCCCGGGATCGCTTTGTTTATCACGGGTTTCGCGTATTACTTCCTGACCCAAGATGCACCCGATGGGAACTATAAACAACTTCGGGACCGAGGTGAGCTCGAACCCGCGAAAGGCAAAGGCATGGAGTCTTTCATGCTGGCAATTAAAGACTATCGCGTCTGGGCACTCTTCGTCATTTATGCCGCCTGTTTCGGCGTGGAACTCACTATCAACAACGTCGCGGCGCTCTACTACCACGACCGATTCCAGTTAGATGTCAAAACTGCGGGCCTCATTGCGGGCTTGTTCGGTCTGATGAATATCTTTGCGCGGACCGTCGGCGGGATTTTCTCCGACTTCTTTGCGAAAAAGATGGGACTCCGTGGACGCGTCATGTTCCTCTTCTTTGTTCTATTAGGTGAAGGCGTCATGCTCATACTCTTCTCGCAGATGGCAGTCCTTGTGCTTGCTGTTGGAACGATGATTGTCTTCAGTCTCTTTGTGCAGATGTCCGAAGGTGCAACATACGGAATCGTTCCCTTTATCAACCGAAAGGCGTTAGGCGCGGTTGCCGGTATTGTGGGTGCGGGTGGAAACGCTGGTGCAGTTGCCGCCGGTTTCCTGTTCCGTTCCGAGAGTATCACGATGCAGCAAGGTTTGTTATATCTCGGCATAATGGTCGCAGTCACCTCGGTTGCCACAGCATTGGTGAGATTCTCACCCGCGGTCCAAGACGCAGAGAAGAAAGCATTTGATGCCGCACTTGCGGAAAGACAACGCCTGAAAGCGGATGTCATACAAAGCGCGTAGTCCGTAACGAAGTGGTTCTCACTGCGAAGCAGGTTCTACGGGAAGGCACGCTAAATACCTAACCCACCTCACCGAACCGCAAGGAATAATTAAAAAAATGGAAAATTCAACAGGAAAAGCGGTATGTCCCTATTGTGGCGTCGGTTGCGTCATCCGCGCAACAGTTAACGATAACAAAATTATGAGAATCTCAGCGGACGATGATGTCGCCCCAAATTTCGGTATGCTCTGTCCAAAAGGCGCACATCTCAAACAGGTTTTTCAAAACCATGACGGAAGACTGGCGTATCCTATGATTCGCGATCGCCGAGGTGAACCCCCACGTCAAGTTTCGTGGGACGAAGCGATTGCCTTCACAGCAAATCGACTTCACGAAATCCAATTGGAGCACGGCAAAGATTCTATCGCACTCTACGGATCTGGGCAGTTGGACACAGAGGCTTCCTACGTTTTCAATAAACTTTTCAAAGGATTTCTCCGGACGAATAATGTGGATACGAACAGTCGGCTCTGCATGTCCTCTGCAGTGGTCGGTTATATGCAGTCGTTCGGTTCGGACGGACCCCCGACCTGTTACGACGATATTCAGGATGCTGATGTTTTCCTCATTATCGGTGCGAATATGGCGGTAAACCATCCCGTTCTCTTCCAGATGATTCGGAAACGGCGAGCGGTCGAACCGAATACACGGATCATCACTGTAGATCCGCGACGCAGCAAGACAGCGGAACATTCAGATATCCACGTGCCACTTGCTCCCGGAAGTGATGTCGCTTTCCTCCAGCTCATCGCCAAACGTCTCATTGCCATAGGACGGGTTCATCGACGCTTCGTTCGAAGGAACACCGAAAATTTCAGTGCCTATGAGAACCATTTGGAAAGCTTAGACGAAGATGCCCTCCTTGCCGTCTGCGATATTCACCCGGCACGTATCGACGAGATCGTTGAATATCTCTCTAAGCCGAGCCGTTTGCTCAGTTTTTACTGTCAAGGCACCAATCAAAGCACAAGCGGTGTTGACAAAAATGTCGCTCTCATCAACTTACACCTCCAGTTAGGGGAAGTCGGGATTAGAGGTGCAGGTCCGTTTTCACTCACAGGGCAACCGAATGCGATGGGTGGTAGAGAGGTCGGCTATCTGTCACACCAATTGCCCGGTTATCGCGTCGTCACAAACGACATGCATCGTGCTTATTTAGAGGGCGCATGGCGCGTGCCCCCCGGCAGCATTGATCCAAACCCTGGTTTGACAGCGGTCCCAATGTTTGAGGCGGCGGCTGAGGGCAAAGTTCGCGCACTCTGGATCGCCTGTACGAACCCCGCGGTCAGCATGCCCGATACAAAGGTATCGCAAGCAGGGCTCCGACGTGCGGATTTGGTGATTGTACAGGATTGCTATTATCCGACGGAGACATCGGAATACGCCGATGTGATACTTCCTGCGGCACAATGGGGTGAAAAACAAGGTACAATGACGAACAGCGAACGGCTTGTTGTCCGAAGCGATCAGTTCCTCACCCCCCCCGGTGAAGCGATGCCGGATTGGTGGATATTCACGCAGGTCGCAAGAGCGATGGGGTTCAAGCGGAATTTTGATTTCTATACACCCGAAGAGGTATGGGATGAATATCGGCTCCTGACAGCAGGAACACCGTGCGATCAGATGGGAATGACGAACGAACGGCTTGCGAAGACATCACTCCGCTGGCCCTGTCCACATCCACGACACCCTGGCACACAGCGCCGGTACACGCGTAGGAAGTTTTTCACCGAGTCCGAGAAGGCGCAATTTCATACACCTGTCTATCAACCGCCCGATGAAAACACCGATGAGGAGTTCCCACTCGGTTTAACGACAGGACGTATTGAGAGCCAATGGCATACCCGCACCCGAACGGGCAAGGTGCCGCAGCTTGTCCGTAAAGATCCGGAACCTTTCGTGGAAATCCATCCCGATGATGCGGTAGAGAACAATGTGCAGGACGGTGAATGGGTGTATCTCGTCGGGCGACGTGGACGGTGTTATGCGAAGGCACGTGTTACAGAAACGATTCGACGCGGATTGCTCTTCACGCCGTTTCATTGGGGGGATCTCTTCCATGCCGAGACGAATGCGAACTATGTCACGAATCCTGCTTTTGATCCGGTATCGAAGCAACCGGAGTTGAAGTTCTGCGCCGTGCGGATTGAGCCGCGTACGGATTGAGCCGGATGATTTGGAGATGTGAATCAAATTATGTTATCGGGCGAGGTCTCCGTGCCTCGCCATCTCTTTTGCTAATCCAATAGAAAGTTTAATTGGTTGTGGTGGAATCTATTTCCAAATCTAAAACGAACGTGATAGTGTTCTTAATCTCTGTCATCACATTATCTGAAAGTTTGCCGAGCCTTCGCTCCAGTCGAACCTTCTCTATAGACCCTAACCCCTGCACATTAACGTAAGATTGTTGATTAAGAAACCTCAACTTTGGGAGTGCTACCTCATACAAACTGCCCCTGTACTGGATTGTCAAAGGGATATAAATTATTAGATTTCGTGGTGGATCTGGATCGTAGCGGGATACGATAAGCACAGGTCGAGTTTTCGCTGTTAAACCGAGGTCCGCTAACCAAATCTCACCGGGATATGGGTTCATCGAGTAGGTCCAGAACCTCCTGTTCTATAGCACGCGATCGCATTATATCCAACGCGTCTTGGTCTGCAAGATCAATGATTTCCAAAATCCGCTCTCTGACCGTCGCTGCAATATTTGGTTCCCATTCGCGTAATTTCGCGTCTAATCTTTCAACTAATACGTCCATTGATTCCTCTCCTTCAGTCATTCGCATAGGAAATGACTCCATAAGATTTCCATCAGGATGTTCCCTTCTCCGTCAGTATTATAGTCGTTGTGTGCTGAATAGGCAAGCATTTTTGTTATCATAACCTAAGTTGATAGTTGTAGCATAATCCGTTAGATTGTGCATTTTAAGCACGCAGGCTAACAGCCTACGCTACAAAACACCACAGATCCTGAACTTTTTGTAGAGAAAAACATACCTGCCTGCTCAAAATCCTGTAAGTAGCAACTTGGGTTATAATAGCAGTGGGAGAACAAAAAGCAACTCCGCTTTTTACCAATAGGGGAGTGACCGCTCCCCTATTAACTACCTATATTATAGCATATTTTGACGAATTCTGCCAAGGAAAAAGTGCCACAAACCCACTAAATATAAGGGTTCATAGCACTTTTTAAAAATTATTTCCCATCCCAAAACGACTTATTGCGTTTATTTTTAGGATCCACTATAAAAGGCAATGCCCCGATCGCGAGATCGAGGCACTGGAGAAATCAGATATTCTTGTTAGAAACCGAGTTGCTTGTTCACAATGTTTCGCAACTCCTCACCCTTCAGATACCGTTCCAAGTTATCCAAGAAGAATCCGGTGATACGGCGCATGCGGTGCTGTGACCCCCCCGCAGAATGCGGCGATATGATAACGTTGTTGAAATCCCATAAGGGGCTGTCTTCCTGGAGCGGTTCGACCTCAGTGACATCTAAACCTACTGCCGCAATTGTATCGGCTTGCAGAATCTCAATCAGATCGGGTTCATTGACAATCGGACCGCGAGCGACGTTGATAAAGAACGCTGTTGGTTGCATCACGGATAGGTTGTCCTTATTGATGAGCCCCCGTGTCTCCTCCGTCAACGGACACGCAATCATAACAACATCCACTTGACTCATCACATTTGAAAGCTGATCCAGTGGCACCAATTCATCGACATTATCCGGTTTATCGGTGCGGTAGGCATCGACAGCTGTCACGTGCATATCGAACCCTTTTGCGCGTTTCGCCATCTCCATTCCGATACCGCCCATCCCGACGATGCCGATCTTGAATCCGTCGATCTCTATCATCGGCATTGTCCTTGCACCACCCCATTGGTGTTTGTCCTGATTCCGAACAGATTCGTGGATACCGCGTGCCAAACCGAGTAGGAGCGCGAAGGCTTGGTCAGCGACGTGTTTCGCGTACAATCCTGCGGCGTTCGTCAGGATAACATCACTCTCACGAAGCGCGGGATACATGTGCCGATCCATACCAGCACTGGAAGATTGAATCCATTTGATATTGGGCAGATGCGGAAAAATATCCTCACTGCAGTAGCCGAAGAAGACTTCAGCGTCTTTGCCCTCTTCGATAAGCTCCTCGCGTGAATCAGGAGCAACATAGGTATGGTCATCACCAATGATGCTTTCGAGCCTTTCGAGGAGTGCACCTTCAACACGTCCTTGAAGTAGAATTTTCATATTTCAATTTTTCCTTGCGGACTTTTAAACTTACCCTTCGGATAAGTAACGTCCATCTGAACTTTGACGGTTTTCGTGTTCGAGTCGCCCGCGTGTTTTTGCTTGGGTGTTTCTGCGTATTGTTGCGGGCTGCGTTTTTGGCAGGCACAAGACCTACCGCTACATATAGAATAGAGCGCAGTTCAAGTTTCAATGATCCCTCACTGCCACGGAGGGGTTTCCGGCAACAATTCCTGAAATTTGTCAATCAACGCGTCTTCATAAGTACCGGCGTATTGCCCGTTAAAGAACTTATCCATCGCTTCGTCAAGGAACAGTTGCCACGATGTGTCCTCGGAACCGGGATTGACAGGGAAGAAGAGCGCGCCGACATCCCTTGCCGCCTTCAGGTCGCCGGGAGAATCACCGAGCATCAGAACGTGGTTTTCGGGATACCTGTTTTTCGTCGTTATCGTGAGATGTTCCGTCTTCGTCCCCATCTCCTGTCCGGCGATCAGCGCGACGTAGGCGTCAATTTCATGTTCAGCCCATTCCCGTATCAGTGCTTCATCCGGTGTTGCGGAAACGACGATGACATCCGATTTCCCCTGCAGCCGTTGCAACGTCTCTCGGACACCAGGAAAAGGCGGGAGGTTATAAACAATCTCTGCGACACTTTCGTTGACACCGAGACTCCAGGCCATCACTTGACTCAATTCGTCGCGTCGTTCCCCGGTTGCGCTATCGATCGAGGCTTGTAGCGCAGGGTTACCGAGTTTCGTTTCCGTCTCCGACCATTCTCGCAGGTGGGACAGTTCTGGGACAGCAACTCCCATCTTTTGTACGAGGGACATCTCGCGTAAGAAATCGCACACCAGCAGGATCGCCTTAAATCGATTCGTCCCACGCGTCGTTGAGTAGAGATTCACAAAATCCCACGCCTGATGCACCTGCCGTGAAATAGATGCCAAGCCGAAATGTTTGACGAGGTTCACGCTGAAACAGTCGTTGTGTTTGACCTCCATGCTATTGAAAACGCAACCATCCGAGTCGATTCCAACGAAAAATTCGTGTTGCGGTTCAAAATCGTAGAGTGCTTGTTGTGGTCCTTGCGTCATTTTTCTAATTTTCCTTGCGGTTTTTTAATTTTACCTTGCGGTTCGGTCAGGCGGATTGAGTAAATAACAATTGTTTCCGTATATCCGCCTGCGCCGCTGTTGCAGGCTACCCTTTTAAGCTAATTAGGACAGACGCACCTCACGGGTAGGTGCGGTTTCTAACCGCACCGATTCAAGAAAATGAGCATCCGTGCTACCCGAAGATACACATATCGGTTTAATTTGCATCCGTCTTGGTAAATTAAAAACTTTATTCAACAATAACTTCGGGGCGACCGTCGAGCATCCATTCGGTATGGAACACCGTCGGTTCCCCATCTTCTCCGAGAATTGTGCTTCCATCTGCATCGAGTTTGTGATAGGTGTGCGCGCCGAAATAATCACGCATCGCTTGAATCAGATTCGCAGAAAGTCTGCCGCTACGGTAGCTATCGAAATAGGCTAAAGCGGAGCTGAATGCGGGGATAGGAACACCGAGTTGCGTGGCTGTACCGATGACACTCCGCCAGTTGGGTTGTGCGGTTTCAAGCACATCTCGGAAATAGGAATCCAGCATTAGGTTCGGTAGTTCAGGATTTCGCTCAAACGCCTCTGCGATCCGATGTAGGAATTTTGCCCGAATGATACATCCACCACGCCAACCCAAACTGATTTTGCCGAGATCCAAATCCCATCCGAATTCCTCACTCGCTTCCCGCATTAAGGCGAAACCTTGGGCATAAGAGCAGATTTTCGCGGCGTAAAGCGCGTCGTGAATCGCTTTGAGTGCCTCGTCGCGATCACCTTGATATGCCCCAGCGGGTCCCTGGATAACCTGTTCTGCCGCAACACGCTCGCTTTTAACAGCGGAAATACAGCGTGCAAAAACCGCCTCTGCGATCGTCGGTGCAGAGATACCGAGATCCAGTGCTGAGATACTCGTCCATTTGCCTGTCCCTTTTTGTCCTGCCTGATCCAGCACAACATCGACGAAAGGTGTGCCACTCTTATCGAGTTGTGTGAAGATGTCCGCTGTGATTTCGATGAGGTAAGAATTCAGTTCGCCACGGTTCCATTCGCTGAAGACCTCGTGCATCTCGCCAGCATCCATTCCCAAGACACCCTTCATCAACGAGTAGGCTTCACATATCAGCTGCATATCGCCGTATTCGATGCCGTTATGCACCATCTTGACGTAATGCCCGGCACCGTCCGGTCCGATGTAGGAGCAGCACGGTGTGTCTTCCACCTGTGCCGCAATCTTCGTAAAGATCGGCGCTACGAGGGCGTAAGCCTCGGCTGAACCGCCCGGCATCATCGCCGGTCCTTTGAGTGCGCCTTCTTCACCACCGGAAATACCTGTGCCGATAAAGAGAAGGTCCTGCTCAGCCAATTCCGCATGCCGACGAACGGTGTCGTTGAAATTGGAGTTTCCACCGTCAATAATGAGGTCGCCCTTTGACAGATGCGGGACCAATTGCCCAATAAACGCATCGACCGGTTCGCCTGCTTTCACCATCAAGATAATTTTTCGGGGGCTGTCCAGTTTTTCAATGAGTTCTGGAATGGAATGCGCCCCTGTGATATTTTTGTCCTTCGCAGCACGTGCCATGAACGCGTCTACCCGTGAGACGGTACGGTTGAAGACTGCCACGTCAAACCCTTTGCTCTCCATGTTCAGTGCGAGGTTTTCACCCATCACTGCTAATCCGATGAGTCCAATATCTGCTGCCAAATTTGTTTTCCTCCTATGGTCGCGTATATTTTGCATATCATACATTGCAGAGGGTAATGCTGTCAACAGAAAAATCAGAGGTATTCAATTCTCCCTGTAGGTGGGAATTCCGATTCCCGACCCGCTTCTGTAGAAGGGATTTTCTGATGGAAACATCCAGCACAAAACAGATAGAAAACCGACAATGAATGGCTCTGAAAGAGGAGGTGCTAAAGAACTGAATTTGGAGGAAAATAGAATCTCATATTACACAGGCTTTAAGAGTCAACAAAAGGTTTCAGATCCCAGAGGAGGATGGTGCCATCATACCCGCCACTCGCCAAAATCGTGCCATCAGGCGAGAATGCAAGACACTGAACATCAGTAGGGTGTCCTCGAAAGGTAGCAATATTTTTCCCACTTGCGACGTCCCATAATCGAATCGCAACCTTCTTTATCCCCATACCTCGCTGCCATCCTGAACCGGAAGCCAGATATCTACTACAGGGAGAAAACACCAGCGAATCCAGCCAACAGTCTAACTTTGACAGAGGTATCGTGAGGAGAGTTTCAGCATGTTTTACATCCCACAACAAAATTCCTGGTCGCCCGCCACCCGCAATCATACGACCACAAGGCGAAAATACTATTGGATACATTTGATTAGGAAACGTCCCAATTGCTTCACCACTTTCAATATCCCACAACCGAGATTCGGGACCGTCGCGCGTGATACTCACAAGCAACTTTTCATCTGGACTCAACGCAAGTGAATGAACCGAATCTTGGTGTGCTTTGAGCGTGTGTCGTACATTCTGCTGCCGATCCGACACATACAGGACACCTTCATTATTCCCGCATGCTAACAGATTGCGTGTAGGCGCGAACGTAGCGGCTGTCACCTGCCGCTTTTCCTCAGAAACAAGATTTTTTTCGTCAGGGAGCGTGAAAGAAACAATCGCGGATTCGGGATTTTCAACATCCCATACCTTAGCAGTATTGCCATCGGGACCCATCGCATGGATTTTACCGAGCGGCGATACAGCGACAATATAACTTCCGCCAGGAGGGTTAAAACGTGTTGGAGGTTGCGACGGATTCGTAACATTCCATGACATTACTCCGTGTCCCCAATATCCACCTGTAAGGGTTTTTCCATCCAACGAAAAAACTAACGAGATAGGAACACCGGTATGTAAGTGAGGGAATGTCCGTGGTTTGAACTCGCCGACTGTGCGCACCTTAAATTCACTTTCGGTTGCGGAAACGACCGGGTAATCTTTTGGCAAACGGTCTCCATGGAGCCCTTGATGTGCTTCAAGGTAAGTGTCAGACTTTTCCGCGCGTTCTACGTCCCACACAGCGAAGGTATCGTTAGACAATTCTGCAGCGTATAGCACACCTTCCGACGAATAGAAAACCCGCTTTCGTTCGGTTCCATAATCGTGGAAAGCCCGGGTTAGTTTCCAATTGTCAACTTCCCAAACCCGAACTGCCCCCTTTTGGCCCCCGGATGCCAAGAACCGTCCACAGGGTGAAAAGCAAAGGCTTTCTGCAAAATCGGTGGGTTCTGTGAGACAGGCGAGCCGCTCACCGCGCTGCATATCCCACACCGCGATGAAGTGAGAAGAATGCTTGGGGGTGTGGATGGCGTTAATTTGGTCCGCGTATGCCATCAAACTTTCATCAGGCATCGTACACGCCAACAAGTTCCCATCCGCGGAAAAAGCGATAGGACGTCGGGAGCCACCGAACCATCTGAAATTTGTTTCGCCGTGGAATTTTGCAATCTGTTCGCCTGTTTCAGGGTGCCAAACATATAGGATATAGTCTCGGATGCTGGAGACAGCAAGGCATTGACTGTCAGATGAAAAGGCAAGATGGGAGACCAGATGATAAGGTTTCTCTGTCTTGTCTCGCTCCATCTGTGAGATGCAGACACCGCGTTGCAGATCCCATACTTTGACGAGACCGTCTCCATCACCGGTGGCAAGCCATTTGCCATTTGGTGAAAAGGACACAGCGGAGATGTACCCGCGCGCTGTGTCCCACAATGCGATAGAAGTCATGGTGGACACATCGTACCACCAGACCCCTATACAACTGCCAACAGCATAATACCTACCATCTGGTGCGGGTGCAATATTTTCCACTATCCCTCTACCCTGTGCTAATCGTGCAATCGCGTTCTCAGGAAGTTTCCATGTGGTTATATCTCTGTTTTCAGGCTGCATAATAGCAGGCAACCATTTTTCACTATTTGGCATTAAGCTTTATCCTTTGCGTAATTGCCATAATTTGGCTTGGAATAACGTCTCGTCCCATATATTCGGAATGATAGATTTCATCGCACAATCATCCATTTATGGTGGATTTTAGAATGACTTTGACACGCTGCACCGGCGAGGTTAGAAACCTCGCCTACCGTGAGGGAACGTTTGGGATTGGGGGACGCAACCCCTCCTGTCCACATATTTTTAGCATTCACCATATACACATTCTTGGATGCACCTTCACGCGTTCTGGAGGGGTCGCGAGCACAGTTTGCATTTACAGGAAGCGACTTCTTAGGCGTATCGAAAACTTGATTAATACAGATAACCGAGATTCACGTCAAAATATAGTATACCCTCTTAACAGAATACCACACGGTAAAATGCGCGCCGGAAAGGAGTCTCACCATTCGTAGTTTATTAGGTCTCAAGAAGTATGTCATTCGGTATCGATACGCCATCATAGTCAGCTTCTGCCTTGTGGCATTGACGAATGGGATACTCCTCATCAGCCCGAAGATTCTCCAGATGGTCTTTGACGAGTTAGAGCGTGCATTCAGAGAGCCAGACTTTACGGTATCTTCGGGACGGGTTCTCTTTTTTGGCCTGCTCGTTTTTGGGGTCGCCCTCCTTGCGGGTATCCTTCGCTTCGCCCAACGGCGCATCATTCAAGGCGTCGCACGACAGATGGAATTCCACCTCCGTGCCGACTTCTTTCTCCATCTCCAAAAACTTTCCGCCGCGTATTACGATAACGTCCGCACTGGCGATTTGATGACGCGTGCAACTAGCGATCTGAACGCCATTCGAATGGTCCTCAGCAGTGCGGTGATGTATATTGCCGATGCCACAATATTTTTTGGACTCGCACTTGTCATCATGCTACGGATTGACGTGAGCCTGACCCTTGTTGCCCTACTCCCCTATCCATTCCTTGCTGTCTTAATTCGCTCCCTCGGAAAGCGGTTGCATGCTCACTATGAAGGCATCCAAGAGGCGTTTTCAACACTGAATACGAAGGTCCAGGAGAATTTGTCTGGTGTCCGCGTCGTAAAAGCGTACACACTTGAAGCAAGCGAAGTTGACCACTTCAAGGAATTGAATCAAGAGTTTGTCGATCGTAACCATCGCCAAATCCGGCTGATGACTTTCTTTTTTCCGCTCTTCCGATTTCTCCCGGGTATCGGTGGGGTGGTCCTCCTCTGGATGGGTGGACTCCATGTAATTGAGCAAAAAATTACACTCGGTGATTTTGTGGCGTTCAGTGCCTATCTCATGATGCTCGTCCGCCCGATGATTACCCTCGGTTTTATTGTCAATACGTTTGAACGCGGTGCGGCGTCCATGGAACGGATCCAAGCAATTCTTGATGAAAAGCCGGAAATTTTCGACGATGAACAGGTGGAATGGGGGATCAAAAACATTGACGGCGAGATTGAGTTTAGGAATCTGAACTTTGACTACCCTGATGGCACACCTGTGCTTAAAGACATCAATCTTAAGATTGAACGCGGCACGACGCTCGCGATTGTTGGTGGCACTGGATCGGGGAAGTCCACGCTTGTCAATCTGATCCCACGCATCCGTCAAGCGAAACGTGGCACCGTTTTTGTTGATGGAACAGACATTCAGGACATACCCTTAAGGGTTCTTCGTTCTAATATCGGGTTTGTGGAGCAGGAACCGTTTCTCTTCTCCGACTATTTGCGAAATAACATCACCTACGGTCTCGAAACGGCAGATGATGAAGAAGTGAAAGAAGCGGCGCATACTGCAGATCTGCTCGAACAGATTGAAGAATTTCCCGATGGATTGGAGACCTTCCTTGGTGAACGAGGGATAACAATTTCAGGGGGGCAACGCCAACGGAGCGCACTCGCACGCGCAATTATTATTCAACCTAAAATTCTTATCCTTGACGATGCGTTTGCGAACGTGGATACGCAGACTGAAGATACCATTCTCAGTCGACTCGATGAAATTATGAAGGATCGGACGACTATCCTCATTTCGCATCGGATCTCTACCGTCAAAAACGCCGATCACATTATCGTTCTCAATGACGGTAGTATTGTTGAGACAGGTACGCATGAACAATTGATTGAACACAACGGGATTTACGCTGGCATCTACGAAACACAACTCTTACAAGAAGAACTTGAGGAATTTTAATTTTACCTTGCGGTTCGGTCAGGTAGGTTTGACATTGAAAGTCCCTTTCCGTATATCCGCCTGCGTGTTTTTGCTTGGGGTGTTTTTGCTTGGGCATTTCTGCGTATTGCTTGGGTGTTTCTGCGTATTTCTGCGTATTGTTGCAGGCTGCGGTTTTGGTGAAGAGGCGAGAGCCAAACTGAAAATCTCTTTAACGAATAACCGACAAAGGAGGAGTCCACATAATGTTCGGCATGGGAGGCGAACTCTACGAATATAGCGATGAGGAGCAGGATCTCGGGAAAGTCTATGACCGGGTATTGATGAGACGACTTCTTTCGTACCTCAAACCCTACAAAGCTCAACTGCTCATCATCGGATTGCTCATGGTTGGGAATACACTCTCGCGCTTAGTCGGACCGTATCTACTGCAGCGTGGTATTGATGAGCACATTACTCCCGGCATATTAGAGGGATTAAGTACAATCGCGATTTTCTATGTACTGGGGTTGATTGGCGAGTTCGTATTCAGTTATTTTGAAGAGTATCGCATGCAAATGATTGGGCAACATGTGATGCACGATCTGCGACAAACGCTTTTTTCGCATTTGCAACGCTTGGACGTTCAATTTTTTGATAAAAATCCGGTCGGCAGACTGATGACCCGCGTCATGGGAGACGTTCAAGTCCTCAACGAACTCTTTGCATCGGGTGTGATTACCGTCTTTGCGAACCTGCTCCAGATTTTGGGGATTATGGTGGCGATGCTTCTTTATAACTGGAAACTTGCACTCGTGACGTTCACCGTGATACCAATCATCTTCGGTGCAACGCTCGTCTACCAGATTTATTCGCGTCGTGCGTTTCGAGAACAACGCAAGCAACTCGCACGGATCAACGCCTTTTTGCAAGAGAACATCGTCGGTATGACGACGATGAAACTTTTTGCACAGGAACGACGGAGCCATCTCCGTTTTAACGAACGCAACCGGAGATACCTTGCCGCCAATCTCCGCAGTATTTTCTATTTTTCCATTTTCCACCCATTGATTGAAGTGACGGCTTCTCTTGCAACGGCCGTGATTATCTGGTACGGCGGTGGACAGGTTGTGCAAGACGCCTTGAGTTTCGGCGTGTTGTTAGCATTTATCCGTTACGCTGAACGCTTCTTCTGGCCCATCCGAGACCTCAGTGAAAAATATACCATCTTCCAAAACGCAATGGCATCCTCCGAACGCATCTTCCAACTCCTTGATACGCAACCGACGATCGTCTCTACTGCTTCCAGAAACGGCACCGGTACTTTGAAAGGCGAGATTGAATTCCGAAATGTCTGGTTCGCCTACAACGACGATGACTACGTTCTGCGGGATGTCTCATTTAAAGTGAAACCGGGTGAAAAGGTCGCGCTCGTGGGACACACGGGTGCGGGGAAAACCTCTATCATCAATTTGCTCTGCCGATTCTACGAGATTAACAAAGGACAGATCCTGATCGATGGGGTGGACATCCAAGAAATGAATTTGGAGGAATTGCGGGAGGCGGTCAGCATTGTGCAACAGAACATCTTCCTCTTCTCCGATTCAATTGAACGGAATATCAGTTTAGGAAATTCTTCAATCTCAAAGGAGCAGGTGAAGCGTGCAGCGCAAGATGTGCACTTAGACCGGTTCATTCAGAAGATGCCGAAGGTCTATGGAACGGAGATCAAAGAGGATGGCGGTGGTTTGTCCGTCGGACAGAAGCAGTTGGTCGCCTTTGCGCGTGCCTTAGCGTCCGATCCGAGTATTCTTATCCTTGACGAAGCGACTTCAAGCGTTGACACGGAAACCGAACTCCTGATTGAGGATGCGCTCAGGCGTTTGATGGAAAATCGGACCTCCATTGTCATTGCCCATCGACTCTCAACAATCCAAAATGCGGATAAGATTATCGTGATGCATCGCGGCGAAATTCGGGAGACCGGCACACACAACGCGTTGTTGCAAGAGGGTGGTATCTATTATCGGTTGTATCAGTTGCAGTATAAGGAGCAGGAGAAAAACGGTAATTAAATCTAAAAAGGCGAGGTTGGATGAAAATCAAGAGTTTAAACGGGTAATGTGTACCGCCTCTTGTCTGAATCAGGATTCACAGGTTTCTTCGATCTTTGCAGGATTATATGCCATTATTGTTTGTCTGAATCGCTGATTGATGTACCTTAATCTCGGCGTTCTTTAATTTAATCTGCATACATATCCCTTGCCCAATGTGAAGTCACTGGGTATTCAAGATACTGAGTTGAAAAGGTTTTGTGTGAGGCTTCACTTTATCGCCAACTAAGGCTTCTGAAGGTCGCTCCAAATTCCAAGTTTGTGGTTGCGTTGAATATATGACTTCAAAGCTGTTATCTCGGTGTGTATGCACCTCTTTCAAGCCGTTCAGTAAAATAAACTGTTCTTGGCTTGTCACTACCGGACAACCGTAGTGCTTGTTTGTATATTTTAACGCTCCCAAGTTTTGAATCCGGTCTTCGACAAACGCAAAATGTCTTCGTAATCTGTCGTGCAAATAATCGTTTGAAAAATCGACAATATGGTGTGTAACAGGACAAATAGCGTGTTGGAAACTCTTGTCGATTTCAACACCGATACTATTGCGCCCCGATGCCATCGCAGCTGCAGTTGTGGTCCCCGTCCCCAAAAACGGATCAAGCACCACATCGCCTTTCACAGCATACATATTGATGAGTCGATACGCCAAATCGAATGGAAATGCGGCACTCCTCAATCGCGACATTGCATTTGGAAGTTTCTGTCCCGTGCCTTTGATATCCGTCCAAACATCCGAATACCAAACATTTCTTTCTTCCCAAAACAACGCACTTTCGCGCCTGTTTTGTTTCTCGTCCTCTGTTTTAAATTCTCTTTTGGAACCTTTTCTGACGATGAGAATATACTCGTGTTCCAGCGTCACATAGGCACCCGCAGGTAGCATGCCTGAACCCATAAATTTATTCGGAGTATTCGCCTGTTTTCGCCAAAGGATGTCGGGCAGTGCAGAAAACCCGACAGTTAGGAGGTAATTTAAGATTCTCGCGTGGTTGGGATACAAACAGAAATCATCCCGGATCTTCCGTGTGGCATCACCGATATTGATACACGCGAACCTACCATCCTTTAAAACCCGGAACACTTCACTCCATACGGCATCAAGAATCTCATGCATCAACGCAAAAGCCTGTTTCCCATTGCCGTCTGCTAACGTATCCTGAATTTCTGGATTCTGATGACTAAACATCTCGTCCCACATCTCAATCATGGGATACGGCGGAGAGGTAACGACGAGATCAACGCTTCCTGAAGGAATTTCTTTCAAATCGCGCGCGTCTTGAAAAAGGATATTATGCGTAGTTTTCATAGAGGGTTTGCCTAAATTGTGATATTAATGAAAATGATAACATGGTTGATAGGAACTATCAAGAAAAGATCGGCTTATAGGACTATTAAGATTGTAACATCAATGTTAGAGCAGCAGAGGAAGGATAATGACCAAGGGCAGCTAATTCTTCGCGCTCAATAAGTCGGTCAATATGATTAAAATCTAAAATACGGGAAGTGACCTCACCGACAGGTGTAAGGAAAGCAATCCTGATGCCATCTAATCTAAAATGGTCCGTCCATCGGTCAAGGCGGGGATTGAAGAAACGACAAAATCGCTGAGTCTGCCATACAATGGATCCGATGTCGCTCCCTTTGTTGCGATTACAGTATGAACACGCGTAGGCAAGATTATTCTCATGAGTAGCGCCTCTATGCTTCTCACTAATAATGTGATCTACCTGACAACCAAAGTAGGTATCCTCTTCGCGAATCAAGCAATATTCACACAGATTTTTGGCACGTGTCCTAACCAACTGTCTTAAGGCGACAGAAACATAAGTCCTACTCATTTTTCAAATAATGCCGAGCGCGGGATTTAGCAAGACGCATCAGGTGCTCAAGTTGCAAACAGTGATTCAATTCCGCTGTCTCTTCAGGCGTTAGTCCGCTTGTCTTTTCGCGATGAATGAGATCAGCGATGCGTTCTTTTGCATCCTCGGAAGGACAAAAGTTTACCAAATTTTGAGGTGTGGTTCCTGCTGCGATAAAATCAACGATTTCTTGATACGCGGGTGATATATGCATTGAATTTTCCTCCTTCTACATTAGGCGTCATCCTCATTTGTTATTGTATAGCATACCATGCCTACACTTAAAATTCCAGTTTTTTGCGGATTTTAAGGTCGAATTTCCAATTTGAATGTCAAAACTTATTGGAAGATGCCTAATAGGTCCACGCTTTGGATGCCCAAAGACATAATGCCTCAATGCCACACGATATACGTCGGCATCTCCAGCACCAATCCGATCAAACTCCACACGCACCCAAGCGTATAATCTCCTAAAATCAATCCGAGAAAGAACGGCACTGCCTGTCGATAGAGCTTCACGCCGCCGATTTTCAGCACAACCGCTTTCGCCAACCAACTCAGGAAGATTGGAAACCACAAACCGCTCATTCCGGTTCCACTCACAAGCACATAGCCGCCCGGATGCAGGGGCCACCACAGAAACCGAATCTTCATAATCATTAGGAAGATCGTGAACATGAAACTACCGCCGACAACACCGAGTTCGGGCACAGCCGTCTCCCGTGGACTGACAAGCCACGTCTGTAAACGGTTGAACGTCTCCCACCCCATATAAACAATCCAGCCGCGCGCTTTGCTCCCTGCCCCCATATCGTAGAGGACATGCAGATATGCCCAGAACGTTATCAGGATGCCAAACACGATCGCCAAAATCATCCCGATGAGCAACTGCCGATATCCAATCTGACTCCGTTCCGCCAAACGGAACGCTTCCAATTCACTCGGTGTCGGATGTGCGCGGAAACAGCGGACAAACGGATAGAGAAATGTTAAGCCCGTCAGATTGGCGGCACCGAGTCGGCGCGTGCCTAAGGCAAGGACCATCGTGCGACCGGGATCAACAAAGATGAGTTGATGCAACGGTGGACCAATTTCAGCACGGATACGCGTGATCCCGATAATTAGCGGAAAGTAGAACAGGAAAAAGAGTCCAATCGCCCAAAAGGTCATCCCCATCTGGTGGCAGAAAAAGAAAAGAAATAGCATCCCGACAGTGAACAGTCCCGCCGCAGTTCGATAGCGCATCGGTTCACGAGCATCGTCAGGTGCGGGTTCACCGCGGCGTTGTGCTATGCCGAAAACCTTCCGAAGAATGCGTCCGTAGTGTCGTCGCCCTATCCACAATGGAATACATCCGAACGCAATCCACGCCCCCGTCTGCTGTTCGAGGTGGTAGATATTCCGCGCCCCGAACGCGTCCGTTACAATCAACTGGATGCGAGTCAGAAGCCAGAAAAACCAGCACGAAAACGAGAGGTCCAGCGGCGTAAAAAACATCAACCCGATGCTAAACGGATAGAAAGAGATATGGATCGGTCCCATCGCACTCCACGGCTTTGAACTGAATTGCCCGATCGTTTTACCTTTAATCGGTAGCGCGGGTATATCGGGGAACAGATAGTTCAAACCGTTCAGCAATTCCGCGCTCCCTGCGAGTGCGAAGCCGAGCCACATCCACGGCGACGTAAAGAACCGTTTCGGGTTGCTCGTGAGTGCCAACGGGAGCTGGACGATCGGATAGTTCAACCGCTCATTTTCCGTCCACTGTTTCCGCAGAAAAACCGTTACCGCTAACAAGGTCAGCCAGAGCGCGATGACGAAACTCGACCACGCAATCACAGGTGGTATCCAAGCATTTAAAGTAGGGGAGGTGTAGAGCGTGGAATCCCCTTCGTAGAACCCATCTAAGATGCGTGGACTTTTAACGGCGATCCACGTCGGGATGTGATGCCCGAAAAGTGGAATCCATTCGTTCTCTGGTGTTGCGAACTGAAAGGCGTGGGCGAGAACTGGGATGAGGTACCCCATCATGGTATGTCCGCTGATCGTCGTCAGCATCACGACCATCACGTAGATGGTTTGTAAATCGGCTTCTGACATTGCCAGACGCGGTAGGAATCGCTGGAACAGCAGATTGACAAGTACGAAGACGAGGAGTGTAAAAACGGCGTTAAAGAACAGAGAAGCGATCGTGAGTTGTGTAGAGTGCCACACCTCCGTCCCCATGAGGCACCAGTAGCTATTAAAGGCGACGAGCACCAGTCCAATCAGCAGAATATGCGGTTTGACGAGATTGGTTTTTCCGTTTCCGTTAGCCATTCCCGCTCCTGCTGATGTGCCGTAACGCTTCCTGTAACACCGCTGCGTTGCTATATCTTTTCAGGGTGTCCTCTGCTACCAGATGGCTGAAGTTCCGAATCTCTTCGCATAACAGCGGTAGTGCCCGCACGACGTTATCAACGATTGTGATACTCGCCTGCTTTGCGGTGCGTGACATCGGGTTCAGATCGACAGTCACGACCGCTTTACCCATCTTTCGGAGGGCTTCACATCGGTCGCCATCCTCAAGCGGCACAAAGACGACATCCGCTTTAAAGATTCCGTCTGGATGCACGAATTTCCGATTGGAGCCGATATAGGAGAGTTGCGCCTCGGTTGTCGGCATGAGCACGTCTGGTGCGCCGTGCTTCAGGAGGTATTCTCGGATTTTTTGTTCGCGTCCCGTTTCCGTGTGGAAAATGTTGACCTCTAACGGAGCGTTCAGGACTCGTCCCAATTCAACAAGCCCATCTGGCACCAATGCCGCCACATTCCCATTGACGGAAATGACGGGGTGTTCTGCCAGGCGGAGCATCGCCGCGGCGGCGTGGATCGCCTCCGTCGCGAAGGGTTGTGTTACCTCGCCGATGAGGTAATCGAAAGCCTCTCCACGTCCGTGTGCGATTAAGCCGTGGATAGAGGTGATGCCTTGCTCCACGCCTGCAACGATGGTATCTCGCAGACTCAATGAAAGGTAGCGGGGATGTGTTTTGGGAACATCGCTCAATTGCGTAGCACCTCAGCAGAAGTTTCATCTATTATACTGTGTTTCGCATAAGTTTGCAAGAAGCGATGTGTAACCGAATCCCAGCTCAGATTTGACAAATTCAAGGTGCTGTAGTATATTTAACCCAAGTTGCTACCCAAGTTTAGAAAGTTTCAATGAGATCTTTTAGGCATTTTCGCCACCCCATCGGGGTGATATGTCTATAGAATGGAATGTAAACTGATTTAAAATAAAAGAGAAAAAAAGATGACAGAAACAACGAAACACCCTGTTGACGACGAGGCAAACGTTGAAGAGAGAACGAACGGTGTTGATGCTGTGAGTGATGTAGAAAGTCAGCGTCAACTCAACGATTTACGACGTGAATATCTTGATGGCCGGTCGGATTCTATTAATCAATGGCTGGTTGTTATAGGTATAGTGCTTGCCTTTTTTGCGGTTGCAATTCCGATTGTAACCGGTATTGCTGCTTATGTGGCTTACAGAGAGTTTCAGAATATTGAATCCGAGGCAGCTCAATACCTTAAGGAAGCAAAGGGATATGCCAGCGAAGCAGCGAAATATCTTAAGGAAATCGAGGCGCAAAAGAAAGTAGCGGAAGAAGTTGTAACGGGATTGACGAGTGGAGACATCAGTAAACTCGTTCAACCCGGAACATCTGAAGTATCCTCAGAAGTTGAGGACATATTACGAGCGATTCAACTGGAGCCTGGAACATCCGTAATAGATAAGGCTATCGTTGAGGCGGTCAGATTGCAGCAAGCAGGGAAAACTGATGAGGCTATTAAGCAGTGGAGTTCTATTGCGAATATATCAGAGGGGATTGATAACGATAAAGCCGCGGCGGCATTTTTCGCTCGCGGATCAATCAAAATAAGTTTGAAGAGACATGAGGCGGCGATTTCAGACGCTAATGAAGCAATCCGCTTAAGACCAAATTATGCTGAGGCATATCTTCTTCGTGGACTCGCCAACACTAATTTTGGTAGACGTGATGAGGCGATTTCAGACCTTAATGAGGCGATACGTCTAAATCCAAGCAGCGATCAGGCTTATCTTTTTCGTGGACTCGCCAACGATAATCGTGATGAGGCGATTTCAGACTTTAATGAGGCGATACGTCTAAATCCAAGCAGTGCTCAGGCTTATATGAGTCGTGGAGTAGCTAACCATAATTCGGGTAAACACGATGAGGCGATTTTAGACCTTAATGAGGCGATACGTCTAAATCCAAGCAGCGATCAGGCGTATTTCTTTCGTGGTCTTACAAAGCAAGAACTTCGTAAAGTAGAGGAGGCAAAGGTAGATTATCAGACGGCTTTAAAACTCGCTGAACAACAAGGAAACGAAAGTCTTAAAACGACTCTTGAAGGAATACTTCAAGAATTCAAAGATAAAGAGTAGCCTTACGTTATCACTACCTCAATGCCAGACAATATACGTCGGTATCTCCAGTACCAGTCCGATGAGGCTCCAGACGCATCCGAGCGTGTAATCCCCTAAGATCAGCCCCAAAAAGAACGGGATCGCTTGTCGGTAGAGTTTCACACCGCCAATCTTCAACACAATCGCCTTCGCTAACCAACCCAGGAAGATTGTAAACCACAACCGTCCCATACCCGTGCCACTGACCAACACATAACCGCCCGGATGCAGGGGCCACCAGAGAAACCGGATTTTCATAATCATCAGGAAGATTGTAAACAGAAAACTGCTACCGATAACACCGAGTTCCGGCACACCCGTCTCTCGCGGACTTACCAACCACGTTTGCAGGCGGTTGAACGTCTCCCACCCCATATAAACAATCCAGCCGCGTGCTTTGCTCCCTGCCCCCATATCGTAGAGGACATGCAGATACGCCCAAAACGTTATCAGGATACCGAACACGATCGCCAAGATCATACCGATGAGCAGTTGTCGATACCCGATTTGGCTCCGTTCCGCCAGACGGAACGCCTCCAATTCACTCGGTGTCGGATGCGCGCGGAAACAGCGGACAAACGGATAGAGGAACGTCAAGCCCATCAGGTTGCCTGTCCCGAGACGGCGTGTGCCTAAGGCAAGGACCATCGTCCTGCCCGGATCGACAAGGATGAGTTGATGAAGTGGCGGCCCGATTTCGGCACGAACACGCGTGATACCGATAATCATCGGAAAGTAGAACAGGAAAAAGAGTCCAATCGCCCAGAAGGTCATCCCCATTTGAAAACAGAAGAAGAAGAGGCACAGCAATCCTACAGTGAACAGTCCTGCGGCGGTGCGGTAACGCATCGGTTCCCCAGAATCGTCAGGCGGCGGTTCGCCACGGTGTTGTGCGATCCCAAAAACCTTACGGAGAATACGTCCATAGTGCCGTCGCCCCATCCACAACGGGATGCAGCCGAACGCAATCCATGCCCCCGTCTGCTGTTCAAACCTATAGATATCGCGTGCGCCGAGCATATCCGTCACTATCATCTGAAGACGGGTCAGCAACCAGAAAAACCAGCACGAAAACGAGAGATCCAGCGGCGTGAAGAACATCAATCCGATACTAAATGGATAGAGGGAGATGCGAATCGGTCCCATCGCACTCCACGGCTTTGAATCGAATTGTCCAAGGACCCTGTTTCTAATAGGGAGGGAGGGGATCTCTGGAAACAGGAAACTCAGTCCATTTAGCAGTTCTGCACTCCCTGCAATCGCGAAACCGAGCCACATCCATGGCGAAGTAAAAAAGCGTTTCGGGTTGCTCGTGAGTGCCAATGGGAGTTGGACGATCGGATAGTTTAGCCGTTCGTTTTCGGTCCACTGCTTTCGGAGAAAGATCGTTACCGCTAATAACGTCAGCCAGAGCGCGATCACGAAACTCGACCACGCCAGGACAGGGGATATCCATGCGTTGAGCGTAGCAGAATCATAGAGGGTCGAATCGCCTTCATAGAATCCATCTAAGATACGTGGGCTTTTGATGGCGATCCAACTGGGGATACTGTTTCCAAAGAGCGATAACCACTCGTTTTCCGGAGTTGCGAACCGAAAGGTATGCGTGAGGACTGGGATGAGGTAGCCCATCATCGTATGTCCGCTGATCGTTGATACCATCACGACCATGACATAGATAGTTTGCAAATCCGCTTCCGACATCGCCAGACGCGGCAGGAATCGCTGGAGCAGCAGATTGACGAGGACGAAAACGAGAAGCGTGAAAACGGCATTAAAGAACAGCGAGGCGATCGTCAATTGCGTAGAGTGCCACACCTCTGTTCCCATCAGGCACCAGTAGCTATTAAAAGCGACGAGCGCCAGTCCAATCAGTAGAATATGCGGTTTGACGAGGTTGGTTCTTCCGTTTCCGTGGGTCTCCATTCCCGCTCCTGCTGATGTGCTGTGGCATCACGCCTCAGCACAAGTTTCCGCTTATTATACTGTGCTTTGAATAAGTTTTCAAGCGTTGTTGTCTGAATCAGGATTTACAAGATTAGAGGATTTTCAGGAATATATTGTCTGAATCGCGGATAACGCGGATGACGCAGATTGCGCGGATTTTAGGTCTTTGGAGCGTACCGCTGTCTGAACCAGGATTTACAGGATTTTAGGATTTTCAGGAAAAGAGATAATGCGTCAGGTCGTGATCAAGATATCATTCCCATAAGAGTACCAAACATCTCCGATTGTCCGTTCAAGGCTATTCAGTTTTAGGGTTTTTTGTCGAATTTCTGCGGAAAGTCGGGAATCGGAGTTCCCTCCTACAGAGGAGGGACGCGGATCCTCAATGACCGAAACTCAATAATTTCGGAAAACTAAGGTCTACCATAATTGAGAATGGTTCATAACTCAGGGCAGACGTAACGAATAAACATTTGGTTCGCCTCTTGATCCGTGATTCAGACAATTAGAGCGGTGTCCCAAAACACAAAACATACCCATCATAGTCCCTGAGTTCAAACGCGCGGAGACCGTCGTCCGTGTCCGAGAGCGGTTCGTGGAACGTCAGTCCGCGATACTGAAACTCGACAAATAGCGCGTTGGACATTGAAAACAAATTTGACTTTTTATCCCTATTATCGCATAATACTGTATTATCAAATATCGTACAGACAGGCTTTGTTCGGAGGAGTAAAACATGAACCATATCCAAACCGTTAAAATTCATGATGTGGAAGATGGTGAGACCTATACCGCCAAAATCCAAAAAAACGGCAAACGATGGATAGGGTGGATACAGGGACACCCGAAGGTGAAGTGCGAGGCGAATACACAAGACGCATTGCTGGAAACCCTCGAAAACACACTTTATCAAACCCTTGAAGCCGATTGGCAAGCATGGGACAAACAGTTAGAGGAAGACGTAAAAGCGGGGAAACTTGACGCTACACTGGAACGGGTCAGTAAAGACTTTCATGCGGGTAAATGTGAAGACTTAGCGGTATTTCTCTCACGGAACGCCATAGACGAGTTAGCATAGAGTTCCTCATTTCCATCCTACTCCACTCAAAGCGGTTTCCCAAAACACAACACATACCCGTCATAATCTTTGAGTTCAAACGCTCGGAGACCGTCGCTGGTGTCCCCAAATATCTCGTGAAACATACAGGCAACATGCCTCTAAATAACAAGTTTTGACTTGCAAGTTGTGTCAAAGATTTGGTAAACTGTATGAGGTGAGGTTAACGAACTTTGCAATAAAGAGGTAAAAATTGTGGTTAGAATTATTGCGGATCCAGAAATCCTTGGTGGAAAGCCAATTGTTGAAGGCACCCGTCTGAGTGTTGAACACATATTGGGATTATTAGCAAGCGGCATGTCAAATCAGGAAATCATTGAGGATTACCCGGATCTAAGTGAGGGAAGCATTCGGGCAGTACTTTCCTACGCCGTACGCGCACTTCAAAACGAAATTGTTATTGATGTACCGTCTCATCGTGTCGGAGCATCTTAACAATGTTACCGCCGCTTATCGCTGATGCAAACATTGCCTGGGCAGTCGTTCGGTTTCTCCGGTCGCGAAACGTTGATGTCTTGTACGTTCGTGAAGAGGGGTGGAAGTTCTATACTGACCGAGACATTCTTGCTAGAGCCTACGCGAGGCACCGCTTCGTATTAACGCACGATTCTGATTTTGGGACGTTAGCCATTCATCAGAGACAACCCATCACTGGGATTATTCATCTGCGGCCCGGTGGTCGTCCGTCGGTTGAAGTCATTGCTGATTTACAGGATCTACTCAAAATGCAGGTGGATTGGACTCCACCGTTGATTGCCGTTTACCAATCTGGACGCCTGCGGATCCGACAGCTTTAACGGATCAAGGATGAGGTTATTAGAGTTAACTCAACCCGATTCAGACAATTTGCACTCAAAGCGGTTTCCCAAAACACAACACATACCCGTCATGGTCCTTGAGTTCAAACGTTCGGAGACCGTCATCCGTGTCCGAGAGCGTTTCGTGGAACGCTAATCCACGAGACTGGAACTCAGCAAACAACGCGTCGGGATCAGAAACCAAGATAAAAGCGTCCCATATCGCCCATTCGTGTCGGGTATGGTTTGGTATTGGATGAATATCTTCAGCGATATGTTTGAGAAGAATCCGCACATCATTACGAGACACGATCGCAAAAAATGGGTCTTCCTCGGGGATGAGGAGATCTGTCTCAAAACCGAGTTTTTGGTTGTAGAAGTCAATTGACGCCGCAAGGTCGTCCACAATAAAAAATGGATAAATTCTTTCGAGTGCCGGTCCTGTAGCCATTGTTCATCCTCCCGTTTTTTCTTTTCATAATATCCTAACAGATTTGCCCTTAGCGTTCAACGAAGAAGGTTCCCATAGAGAGATTTGGGTTGCGGCACACGACGTGTGTCTATGGCTATACGGAATAGTGGACGGCACGCGGAGCGTGCCCACTACCTTTAAGTCAGTCGGGATTCGGAGATCCCTCCTACAGAACAGGGGCATTTAGTTTTAAGGAATTATCGGGTTTTTTGCCTTTTTTCACGATCCGGAGCGGTTACAAACCGCTCCTACCGGGGCTGTGCACTTAAATCCGGCGAAAAAATGGAAAACTGGATAGCCCTGCCTACAGAATAGGGTCATTTAGTTTTAAAAATTATTTTTCAGTAAGTTCAGTGCTTTCTTAGGATGTGCGGCAAAATATCGCATTGTTTTGCTGATCGCCTCATGTCCAGCCAGTCGCAATATAGAGACTGCGGTGTTGCGTAATGCCGCCATGACGGCAGGAATCGCGCCGGATCGAACCTGTGATGCGTCCTCGCCGAGGACGACATCCCGGACGTAATGCGACTTATTCTCAATCGTCCAATGTCCACGGCGTAAGGTGAGCAAGTCCGCCGCCGAAGCTTTTGTAGGTTTTAGACTCGTGATGCCATAGTGCGTCTGAAGTGAGACTTCGCCTGTCCGTAGGTTTTTGCGTTGATAGGTATACTCAAAGACTTGCGAGACGCCGGGCCAGCGCACATATGCGTTGAGAGCGGTGCTTGAGGTTAATCGGCGCGTTTCGAGGCGTCCATGTGCTTTATCAAGGGTCTGAACCGTATCGAGCGTTTCCTGCCAGTCTTGATGTTCTGCCTGAAGCTGTTGATATGCCGAAACCCGCAAAGTTTTAGCGTCGGGAGGACGTTGAAACAAGCGTTTGATCGCCTCAAACATATCTTTCTGATTCTCCTTGACGGGTAAAACGTAATCGCCTCCTGACGCTAAAACGGACTCACAAAAACTTCGGTGGGTCAACAAGGCATCGGACCGACACGACTTTCTGAGAAACATCAAAAGATTTGAGAATCTCCAGCGAGGTCGGCAGTTCGTGAGTCTTGGCAGACATCGCTTTTTGAGTCAGGGTAATGCCAAGCTCATGACAGACGACAGACAGTAAGTGGGTTATCTTGGCATCCTGTTTTTTACTGCCCCGTAAGGTCTTGCCATCTATGGCGACAGCTGTCAGGCAGCCTTGACCTTTCGAGTGGAAGTCCTCAAGTGCCGCAGTTGCCCAGCGTCTCAGGATTGACTCTAAGGCATCAAGGTCTAAGCGATGAAAAAGATTATATAGTGTCGCGGCACACGGGGTTTGCTTATGTCGAAAGCCGAGGGCTTTTCTCAGATGCTTATAGGTCCGTCCGTATTCAGCAATCGCAGCATAACTGCGATACCCAGACATCATCGCAATGATGGCGAGGGCGAGGATCGCCGGTAGCGGGTGGCGTTTGCCTTTTTCCTTGCGTGGGTCTGGCAATGTTGCTAACATATCAAGCAAGTGGCGAGAAGGTTTTCTCGTCATGATCTTCACCTCAATGTTGTGGTAAACGTTTAAGGTGAAGCATAGCATGTATGACGTGAAAACTCACGTCATACATGCATACAGAAAAAAGTAACTCATCCAAAAAACTTAAAACTAAATGACCCTACCTACAGAAGAAGTGCGGTTGACACACTCGAGACTTTGCGGTATACTAACAGCGACGACCACACTCTGAATTGAGAAAGGAAATAGATTTCATGGCAACGCTCAGATGGGGCATACTCGGTTGTGGGGATGTCGCTGAATATAAGGGTGGACCGCCCCTTTACAGCGTCGATGATTCGGAACTCATCGCCGTGATGCGACGGGACCACGCCAAAGCGGAATCCTTCGCCGAGAGACACGGCGCGAAACGATTCTATACCGATATAGACGATCTCCTATCAGATGATGAACTCAATGCGATTTACATCGCAACACACCCCTACCTTCACTGTGAACAGACCCTCCGTGTCGCAGAGGCAGGTAAGCACGTTCTCTGCGAGAAACCGATGGCAATGACGGTTGAGGAGTGTCAACGGATGGTGGATGCCTGTCACGACGCGGGCATCACCTTGATGCTCGCCTATTACCGGAACTTCTATCCGAATATTGTAAAAATGAAGGCGTTGATGGATGAGGGTGTCATCGGCGATGTGGTACTCGCACGGATCAATCACACCGGTTTTTATGATCCGACTCGGCACGATCTGCATAGTTGGCGGGTAGATCCGAAAATCAGCGGTGGGGGTGTCTTGATGGATCTCGGGAGCCACCGTATCTCGCTCCTTCAGTATCTGATGGGAGAGGTTGAATCCGTCCAAGGCTACGCAGAAACCGTCCATCTGGATATTGAGGTCGATGATGCCACTGCGTTTACGCTCCGTTTTCAGAGCGGCGCGCATGCCGTTGCGAACATCAATTGGAACGTCGGTGTCTCGATTGATGATGTTGAGGTCTACGGCACGGAAGGGGCTTTAAGGTGTTCGCCGTTGAATAGCGGGAACCTGACCCTGGAAAAATCCGATGAGCAGATTGCAATGAACCAGACCCCGTTCCCACACACGCACACAGGGCTTGTAGAAGACTTTGTCAACCACCTCAAGACCGGTGAACCGATCCGGTGTACGGGTGAGTCGGGATTGCAGACGAATGCGATTATCGCGCAGATAATAAAATAATAGGTTGTGACGCAGATATTGAGGGGATACTTGATTATATGCGTGCCGCGGAACGCTACCGCCGCTACTTTTGCAACTTTCCGTATGAGGAACAGAGGATAGTTTTTGTGAGAAACATGATTTTGATACCCGCTGGCAGCCTTGAAATAGGAAGTGTTGACGCATTCTATATTGACGCACACCCTGTGACAAATCTTGAATATCAGCAGTTTCTATTAAAAAACCAGCAGTGGCAAAAACCGTATATTGAGGATAAGTTTCACGACGGGGACTATCTCAAAGATTGGGAAGGCAACGATTATCCGAGCGGGAAAGCGAACCAACCCGTAAGGTGGGTAAGTTGGTTTTCGGCAATGGCATATGCACAATGGGCAGGAAAGAGGCTGCCAACAGAGACAGAGTGGGAATATGCGATGCGCGGCGGGTTTGCCAATCTGAAATATCCGATTTGGGAATGGTGTCTTGACTTATTTGACGACGATTTTTTCTTTGCCATGCCTCGCAAAAATCCACGCGCAGGTACCAACGAGGTAGAGTGGATAATAAACAATTTCACAGACATTGAAACGCTACCCGTAAGGGCTTTACGCAGCAAAGATATCTGCGTCACCAATCGCTTACTGCTTTCACCTACAAACACACTCTACGAATACAGTTTCCGTTGTGCAGAATAAAACGGAGGCGGAGGATACCGAGACAAAATTGAGGATAAGTTTGGCACGTTGATCTCGGAATGGTAGCCAAAGTCAGACCGTCAGGATCGCGCACTTGTCACCGTTGTCACGCATACAACGAGTACCCGCGGCTCAAGGTTTGAAATCCCTATAAACAGGGCGAGGTTAGGAAACCTCGCCAGCGATAAAAATTGATTTTTCGGGAGTTAACGAATTCGTTCGGATTCCAATGTGAGCCAGTCCCAATAGGCTCGCGGCATTTCCGCTGGTGGCTCTAATCCCGATTCTTCACGCCACCGTAACAACGGATGCTGCCGATCGGGCTGTGGAAGATCGACGTGTGTGCCATACGCCGCCGACTCAAAGATGCCCATCATCATCTCAATGATGTGTCGTCCCTCTGTGCCGCTGCATGTATGTGCTCTGCCTTCGTCTAAAGCGTTGACATAGTCCTCCACAAACCAGTAATCTGCTTCCGACGCGCTACTTTCAGGGTCGTAATGCTCAGGATAGATGAGATCTAATGATTCCCACTGGTCATGCGTGCCGTCAGGGACATAGTGTGGTGTCGGTAACCACCACGCACCCCCGAGTCCCCAGAAAAGCCGTCCCTCAGTACCGTAAAGCTCCATCGTATATCCGTTGGTATCCATCTCGTGAAACCGGTGTTGGAGCAGGGTACCGGTGACGTTGCCTTCATACTGCAGCGTCGCAGTGATATATTCGCCCGCGATTGTTCCCATACCGCTCGGCGACGGCACGACATCTGTAGCCATAATCGGTTTACCACCTGTCGTCAGATGTGCTACAATACTTTGACATCTTTTTCCGAAGTGCAGCATGTTATTGAGCATGTGTGTACCGATGTTCATCAAGCCGTACCCACCGTAGTAGCCTTTCCCGCTACCGTACATATAGCGCAACTCACCGATTTTTCCAGCGTCAAACGCACGCGCAAGTGCTTGCATAGGGGCACCGACTCTGCCTTGGTGGTGTACGGCGACCTGCACGCCTTTTTCCTTCGCTTTCGCGATAACGGCATCCGCCTCTACGAGATCCACACACATCGGTTTTTCGACCTCAATATTGACCCCATGTTCCAGCACGCGCATGCACAGATCGTAGTGAAATTCCGTGCCGGTGGGAATCGCAACGATGTCGGGTTGGGTTTGCCGAATCATCTCGTCTAAATCGGTGAACCGTGCGGTGACGTTGACTTCCTCGCCAAGCGTGTCGAGCCGTTCTTCAACCAGATCACAGAGTCCGACAATCTCAGTACGTGGATGGGCATGATATGCCCGTGCTGCCGCTGTCCCGCGTCCTCTACATCCCAAAATTCCGATCCGATATGTTTTCATTTTTTTCTCCTTCGCCCGATTGACCTGTGTTCGCCTGCCTATGTTGTTGGTGTTTCCATTGTATCATAGTTCATTTAAGGGGTCAATATGTTTGATTCTTCTTGACGTCACTTCTCGAATGTGTTATTTTTTCAGTAAAGCAAGGTCATTTTCGGATTGTTATTATTTATCCTTGCGCATACATTCAAAGGCTATTCTCGAACTCAGTCTTTTTTCACAAAGACATTCCGGATGTTTTTGATGCTCTAAACTATCATAGGTGATTTGGAGTGAATAGCTTGAAATTATTCGTATTTATCTTAGTTTTATGTTTCTCCACGATTCTTATTGAATCTTCCATAGCTTTCGAGCAGATAGAAACCTATACGGTGGCTGACGGTCTTGTGGGACCGATAGTTCCTGTTATCTTTCAGGACAGTAGAGGCGCGCTCTGGTTCGGTTCCGATAGGGGTGGTGTCAGCCGTTCTGATGGAAAAATTTTTGTACCTTATACGGCTTCTCTGATCACGTCGGAGGAGCCTTCAGTATCTGGTGTTCAAGCGGGAGCACTGCTCGGACGCACGCGACAAATCGTTGAAGATAAGTGGGGACACATCTGGTTTCTTACGCGAGATGATTCGGAAGAAACGGGCCAGGTCAGCCGTTTTGATGGCACTTCGATCCAACGCATCGGAACCGGCAGCTTCCTAATTGTTGACAGGGCGGGTGACGTGTGGGTTAGTGAAAATCAGTGGCTAACGAAATACATTACGTCAGGTGTCCAAAAACTGCCAGAGGCACATCGGAACGAGATCGAGAGCGAAGATTCTCTCCAGTCAGCAGAAACATTGGCAATCAACGTTATCTTTGAAAGCAAAGACGGAACCCTTTGGCTCGGCGGCAGTGAAGGCACCCAAGAAAAAAGGGGTGTAATTCTAAGTTTTCGTCAGAACCGTCGTTCAGCCGAGAATCTCGGCGGTAGTGATGAAAGCAAGGACGATACAGATACCGAAACACCGCGTATTCAACCCAACGTTGGGTTCACGCGTTACAGTTCCCTTAATACAGGGGACGGTATTGAGGCGATAGCTGAAGATGCCTCTGGCAGTATTTTGTTTGGCGGCTATAATCTTCTCCTGGAATTTGATGGAAAAACCTTTAAACAGATTCTACCTTTGCGATCAGAACAAAACGCCCGTAGACGATATACACCTTTCAGAAAGGCTTCATTCCGAAGTGACACGAATGGACGGCTCTGGTTTAACGATGGTCATATCACAAGATGGTGGAACAGTTATCGACTGCAGACATTCAGAAATAGGCAAGCGGTTTTTCAAATCGAGGACGCATGGGGAAATCTCTGGTTCACCGACGAGAATGGTGAAGTCCACACATACGATGCAACGCTCGAGTCAATTCCTTATAGTACCGAGGGTGGACTTGGTATTGACGGGATTCGTACGATCTTTGAAGCGATTAACGGTGACCTGTGGTTCGGACATGACGATGGCACTACAGTTTTCAACCCGAGCCCTGCAATTCAGAATCACGGTACCGGCATCGGTAATAGAGTTCGAGGGAAATCGCGTTTCGCATTCTGGACAGATATTGTAAAGATATTTGAAGTCGGCGAACACATCTGGTTTGTCAACAAACCGATATATAGTGAAAATGCTAACGTTACGCGATACACGTTCTTCCGCTACGAAGCCGAATCCTTCGATCAGGTTTCTATCTTTATCAAACCCAAGACGGGACAGATCAGGAGACAATCTGATAGGGATCCGAATCTCTTTGTTACCGAAGGGGAACACCGATGGTTAGCTTTTGGTGGGCATCTCTTCAAAGCAGACGCGACAGGATTATTATGGCTGACAAACCGTTTCCAGAGAATTCCTTTTCAAACGACTTTGGAAATCGATCACGCGGACTCTCCTATAAATGCCTTGCATACAGATGCCGACGACAAATTATGGGTGCTTTATGAGAACGGAAGAGTGCAGTCTTACCCAAAAAAGATTGGACCCTCAACGTCTACAGATATTGAGCCGGAGCCCCTCCCTTACCTGATTAAAGTAACAAAGACGTTCAAAATTCCATCAGGGGACACATGGTTCTTCAACGCCGTGACAGGAAAATTGGTACGCTGGAATGCCTCTGACCCGACCAAACCCATTGTGCTCACTGGGAATTCCAGAGTCGCTCCAATTGGGGTGTGGCAAAGCCCAATGGAGATGTATAGGAAAGTCACTTTCCTCTTTCCAGATGCTCTCAAGACATATCTTGATAAGGCGTTAATCACAACGAAGGACATTGAACTTGCACCAGAAAACGCGACCTTAATTTCTCAGGCAGGCGTTCTTTGGATAGCAACCTCTCGTGGTGTCGTTCGTTACAATGGAAAAGAACTCACAACGTATACAACGAAAAATACATCCCAGGGTTCGAGGACAGAGGGATTTCTTGTAGACAATGTGCACGATGTGATTGAGGATAGTAGTGGAAGTATATGGTTCGCAACAAGGGGCGGCGGCACTGTTCGATACGATGGTGAGACCTTCGATTCCCTCACCACAAAAGACGGTCTGGTAAACAACAACATCTCGAAAATTTATGAATCCTCTAACAAAGACATCTGGTTTGCGACTGAAGGCGGGGTTACACAATACACCCCAACGCGCGGCGGACTCCCTTTCTATCGGTTAACTGCCCTAAAGGCTGACAAAACCTACACCGACCTCTCATTAAGTATTAACCTACCAGCACATGGGAACAAACATATCATTCTCTATGTACGCGGCATCAGTCCGCTCCGAGAACGGCTCTCCTATGAATTTAAAATAATCGGATTGGATAGTCCTGGATGGACTCAACTTTCAGCGGAGGAGTTCTCACTTCTGCCTATCAGTTTCGGTGGTCCATCCGACAATTGGTTTCCCGCCTCAGAATTGGCAACGCAACAAGCCACACACGATAATGGTGTTCAACAGGGATTTCAAAACCAAAATGGTATGCTATGCATACGATATACGGGTCTCAAAGCGGGCACCTATAGCTTCATCGTCAAGGCATTTCGCAAAGACTGGCCCTATACGCATCCACCCGCCGTGGTCGATTTCAGTATCCCATCACCGTTCTGGACGCAGTGGCGAACCTATCTCCCTACACTCATGTTCACAACTATCGTCTTTGCCCTCATCGGTCGCTTGATCATCAATCGAAGACATACGGCGCAACTCCAAAGCGAAATGTCCGAGAGGGAGGAGGCGGAAATACAGCGAATTCGTGCTGAACTGGTCGAGGCACAAAACATCCAAACGGGGTTACTCCCGACAGAATCACCAGATACAAAAGGGTTTGATATTGCGGGGATGTCGGTCCCAGCAACGCAGGTGGGCGGAGATTTTTACGATTACCTCACCGTTGAAAACGGGCATACCGCTATCGCAGTCGCAGACGCGGCAGGCAAAGGATTACGTGGTGCAATGAACGCCGTGCTCACGAACGGAATGCTACACGAAGTTGCCAGATTCAGATCCGACGCAGACGCGATCCTCACCGACCTGAATTCAGGATTAGCACCCCGGATGTACGGTCCCAGTTTTATTGCTCTTAACTTGGCAATTCTTAATGAGTCCGAGAAACGTGTTCACTACGCTAACGGCGGGCAACCCTACCCCATTCTCAAAAGAGGCACTGAAATCATTGAAATTGAAAACAGTGATCTGCCTCTCGGTAGTATGAAAAGCGTTCGATACGAATCTACCGCTTTCGATTTAGCCGAAGGTGATATGCTTATCTTCCATTCCGACGGCCTCATTGAAGCCCTCAACCCTAACGAAGAAATGTACGGTGCTGAACGTTTAATAGCAATGGTGTCCCAAATACCAAACGAAAGCACCGCTGAGGAAGTGATTCAACGCATCGTTGAAGACGTTAATAACTTTGTTGAGGAAGCAGAACAGTATGATGATTTAACGCTCGTAGTCATCAAGCGAATTTCTGTATCTGAGTAGAGATGTTAGTATCAATAGAGGCGCGTTTAGCTCCCCTGTAGGAGGGAACTCCGATTCCCGACTCTTCTTTCGTTCTTACTGACCGCTGACGGCTGATGGCTGACGGCTAATCGTGAGGTCTACTTTCGGCGGGATAGGTACTCAGACAGCGCATAGTCAAACGGCGTAGCGGTATCTATTTGGACGTAATCGATCTGGCTCGCGCCACAGCCACGACGATAACTCTGAATGAACTGGTTCAATTTTTCTAGATAATCCGCTTTCAGCGTATCCGCCTGCGTTGAAAGTGTTTGTCCGGTTTCCATGTCCCGAAAAACGACAGAACCGGTATAAGGGAAGGTGAGTTCGGCAGGATCAAGCAGATGGAAAACGATGACTTCATGTTTCTGATGGCGGAGGTGTTTCAGGGCAGAGATGACCTGCGAGGGTTCGTCAAGTAGATCGGAGATGACAATCACTAAACCGCGTCTCACAATCCGTTTCGCGAGTTCGTGGAAGAGACCGCTCAACTCGGTTTCCTGCCCGGGGGTGGCATTCTCTAAAGCCGACATGATCGCCCGCAGATGTGTTGCGGCTCCCCTCGGTGGAATGTATTGCGTAATATCCGTGTCGAAGAGTGCTAAACCGACAGAGTCGCGCTGCTTCAGCATGAGGTAGGTGAGCGTTGCGGCGAGATAACAACCGTATTCAAACTTCGTCAATCCTTCCTCTCCGTGCTTATAGTTCATTGACGCACTTGTATCGAGGAGGATATATGCCCGTAGGTTTGTTTCTTCTTCAAACTTTTTGATGTAATACCGATCGGATTTCCCGTAAACCTTCCAGTCGATATAACGGATCTCATCCCCCGGCATATACTGCCGATGCTCGGCGAATTCTACGCTGAACCCTTGGTACGGACTTTTATGCAATCCAGTGACAAACCCCTCAACGACGAGCCTCGCGACGAGTTCCATTCCGCCAATCCGGGAGAGTGCGACTGGATCTAAATATTTGTGAGATGTTTGCATGTTTTCCTTTACAAAAGGCGTGACAAATTTAATTCAAACTGGCCAAGAAAGTCCGCTGGTTTTACTATAAGAATGCCTTGATAACTTTCAAGTGGTAACAGGTGCCTTTGATCGCCTGTAATAATATGAGTGGCACTCCCAACAACGGCACATTCTATTACCATGTCATCGTCTGGGTCAGCAGTGATTCCACTGAGGCGATTGGGAATCTCGACTATATGGAGGCAGTCAAGGAGTTCAGCCACTATTTCTGAGGCATTGGAGAGTGAAAAATCAAACTTGGTTGTTAACTTACCCTCAAATTCATCCAGGATTCCATCACAGGTTAACCCATCAACCTTATCTTGCTGTGCTAACCTAATACAGTCATAAGGGACTCCACCCCAAATCATACCCGATATGAGAACATTTGTATCGTAAACGACTACCGGTTGCATTCACGGTCCTCATGGACAATATCGTCTATAAAATACAAGCGTTCGTCTTCTGTCATTGCATCCCAATCCAATCCGCGTTCGGCACATAATTGCCGGACCTTTGATTCAGCATATTTCATCCGTTCCGGGCGTCCAGCGCGTGCCTCCTTTGCAATCGCCTTAAGTACTGTTAATTTTTCCTCCGGCGGCATCTGCTGGATCAAATCAATAACCTGTTCAGTTGTTAATTCAATGGTTAAGTTCATGACACTCACCTCCTAAATCTTGAAGTTCAATTATAACAAAAATTTGCCTGAATATCAACCAAAACGCCAAAAACATGGAAGATTAATTCGCATTTCGAGTAGCAGTTTGATGTATAATAATTAATAAAACGTTTCGTATAAAGAGAGGGCAGGTTTCAATGGGAAATCCAGTCGTACATTTTGAAATCGGCGGAAAAGATGTCGAAAGGCTAATTGACTTTTACAGTTCAGTGTTTGAATGGGATATTACGCCCTTAGCAGATCAATTATATATCGCAGATCCAGGGTCAAATGAAGGGATACAAGGGCATTTATTTCAAGCAACCGAAGAAACAGATTCCACGAACAACGTCATCATCTATGTTGAAGTTGATGACATACAGGCGTGTCTATCACAAGCGGAAAGTCTTGGCGGTGAGATTCTCATACAACCACAAGAAATTCCGGGGAATGCCAGTCACTTCGCGATATTCCGTGATCCGAGTGGCAACCGTATCGGCTTGTTGCAACCAAGATTGTGATTGTCGCATGCATATAACTAAGGAGTAAATTTGATGGGAAATCCTATCGTACATTTTGAAATATCGGGCAGGGACGGTGAAAAGTTAAGCGAGTTTTACAGTTCTTTGTTCGGTTGGAATATTAATTATAACACGCATGGGATCTATAGTGTGGATCCAGAGGCAGAGAACGGGGTAGACGGACACATATTTTCGTCAACCGATGATATGTGCTCCGACAACGGTGTCACGATCTATATTCAAGTCAATGACCTGCAGGCATCCCTTGAGAAGGTGGAAAGTAGTGGGGGGCAGATACTTGTGCCGCCGCGTCCGATTCCAAGCGGCATGGGTTCCTTCGCGCTGTTCCTTGATCCAAGCGGAAACTGCATCGGTTTGTATCAGCCTAAAGTGTAAGCAACGGCTTCAACCAACGCCGTGCCGTTTCGATGTCCATACCAGTGCGTTCTGCATAATCCGCAACTTGATCCTCTCCGATTCTACCGATGCTGAAATACCGCGCCTCTGGATGTGAATAATACCACCCACTCACAGATGCCGCTGGTGACATCGCCAGACTTTCGGTGAGAGAAATACCCGTATTTTCTGGGACATTCAACAGGTCGAACAGCATCCGCTTTTGTAGGCAAGCAACGGTCTTAGCCATCGCCCCGCCGTTTCGATGTCCATACCGGTGCGTTCTGCATAATCCGCAACTTGATCCTCTCCGATTCTACTGATACTGAAATATCGAGACTCAGGATGCGAATAATACCAGCCACTCACAGATGCTGCCGGAAACATCGCCAGACTCTCGGTGAGAGAGATACCTGTGTTCTCCGTAACGCTCAGGAGTTCAAACAAAACCCGTTTTTGGTTATGGTCAGGGCATGCAGGGTATCCCGGTGCAGGACGAATCCCGCGGTATTTTTCGGCAATCAAGGCTTCATTATCCAACGCCTCATCTGGTGCGTACCCCCAAAGTGTCATACGCACGTACTGGTGCATCTGCTCTGCGAACGCCTCCGCCAAGCGGTCTGCGAGCGCCTTCGCCATAATACTGTTGTAATCGTCCTGTTCCCGCTCAAATTCAGCACAGAATTCAGAGACACCGATACCCGTTGTCACAGCAAACCCCCCGATATAATCCTGAACGCCAGTCCCTTTCGGCGCGATGAAATCACCAAGACTGAGGTTCGGTCTCATAAACGGCTGTTCCGTCTGTTGACGGAGGTGATGCAACGTCCCGAGCGTTTCTGTGCGTGCCGTATCTGCGTAAATCTCGGTATCCTCGCCGACCCCGTTTGCAGGAAACAAGCCGACGACGGCCCGTGCCTTAAACCGTTTTTCTCTCAGGATGATATGAAGCAGGTTTTCAGCATCTTTAAGAAGTTTACGCGCCTCCTCACCGACTTCCGGGTTGTCTAATATATTGGGATATTTACCGCGGAGCCCCCACGTCGTAAAGAACGGACTCCAGTCGATATAGTCAGCCAGTTTCGCTAACGGATAGTCGTCAAAGACTTGCGTACCTATCAGGCGCGGCGTAGGCGGTTGGTAATTTTGCCAGTCCAGGGCGGATCTGCGTTCCTGTGCTACATTGAACGGAAGTAAGTTCGCCTGTTTCCGGTTTTTCGCCCGCCGTTCTCGAATATCTGCGTATTCCTCACGCGTCTGATCGGTAAACGTCCGCTGTTTCTCAGGGCTCATCAAGTCGCTGACGACCCCAACGCTTCGGGAAGCGTCTTTGACATGGACTGTTAAGCCGGTATAGACAGGTTCAATCTGAACAGCGGTGTGTATCTTTGAGGTCGTTGCCCCCCCAATGAGAAGTGGAACGCGGAAGCCTTCACGTTCCATCTCTTCAGCGACGTTTACCATTTCATCTAATGACGGCGTGATGAGTCCACTCAATCCGATAATATCAGCGTTTTCTCGGCGTGCCGCCTCCAGAATATCTTCCGCGGGGACCATCACCCCGAGGTCAACAATGTCATAGTTATTACATCCGAGCACAACGCCGACGATATTTTTCCCGATATCGTGAACGTCGCCTTTCACGGTCGCCATTACAATTTTGCCTCTCGATTGGATGCCCTCTTCCGCCTGTTCCTGCTCAATATACGGGATGAGGTGTGCCACTGCCTTTTTCATCACACGCGCGCTTTTTACCACTTGCGGTAGGAACATTTTGCCGTCCCCAAAGAGTTCACCGACGCGGTTCATACCGTCCATCAAGGGACCCTCAATCACCTGTATCGGACGTTCATAGTTCTGCCGTGCTTCCTCTGTGTCGGTTTCCACGTATGCAAGGATGCCTTCGACGAGGGCGTGTCGGAGCCGCTCTTCAACCGGTGATTTTCGCCACTTTCGACTGACCTGCTTCTTTTTCCCTTTCCCGTGGAGCGTGTTCGCCAGATTAACAAGTCTATCCGTCGCGTCCTCTCGGCGGTTGAACAGGACATCCTCTACGGCTTCTAAGAGCGGCTTGGGGAGATCGTCATAGACGGCGAGCTGCCCAGCGTTGACGATTCCCATATCCATGCCAGCATTGATTGCATAATAGAGGAACGCCGCATGCATCGCCTCTCTGACGGGATCGTTACCCCGGAACGCAAATGAAATATTACTGACCCCGCCACTGACGAGGACGTGTGGACACGTAGCTTTGATTTCTCTACAGGCTTCAATAAACGCCTGCGCATATTCGTTGTGTTCTTCAATACCCGTCGCAACAGCGAAAATATTCGGGTCGAAGATGATGTCCTCCGGTGGGAACCCGACCTGTTCTGTCAAGAGTTGATATGCCCGACGACAGATTTCTACCTTCCGTTCATAGGTATCCGCCTGACCTTCTTCGTCAAACGCCATGACGATAACAGCGGCACCGTACCGTCGAATCAACCGTGCTTTCGCTAAGAAATCTTCCTCGCCCTCTTTCAAACTGATCGAATTGACGATCCCTTTCCCCTGAATACATGCCAACCCCGCCTCTATCACCTCCCATCGACTGGAATCCAGCATAATCGGCACACGACTGATATCCGGTTCTGCCGCAATGAGGTTCAGGAACTTCACCATTGCCGCTTCGGCATCTAACATACCCGCGTCCATGTTGATGTCAATAAGTTGCGCTCCGTTTTCTACTTGATCGCGCGCAACTTCCAAGGCAGCCTCATAGTCCTCTTTTTTTATTAGCGTTTCAAATCGTCGGGATCCTGTTACGTTTGTCCGCTCGCCTACGTTAACAAAGAGAGAGTCCGCGGTGATATTGAAAGCCTCCAAGCCGCTGAGTCGGCAGGCGCGTTCTTGTGGCATCGGGTCTCGCGGCGGGTATTCAGCGGCGACCTTGACAATCGTTTCAATATGTTCAGGATGAGACCCACAGCAACCACCGACGATATTGACAAACCCGTTTTCTGCGAATTCGCGAACCCATTTCCCCATCTCTTCTGGGGACTGTGTGTAGCATCCGAGTTCATCGGGGAGCCCTGCGTTGGGATAGCAGATAACGGGTATATCCGCTATCTTCGCCATTTCGGCGAGATAGGGACGAATTTGTTGGGCACCGAAGCCGCAGTTCAATCCGGCAGCGAGTAGATTCGCGTGCCGAACCGAGTTCCAGAAGGCTTCAACTGTTTGTCCGGAGAGGTTCCTGCCGCCACCACCACTTCTGTCAGAGGAGACCATAAGGGGGATGTCAACGCCTCGTGTTTCAGCGAGAGTTTGTATGGCGAAGAGTGCCGCCTTACAGTTAAGCGTATCCATGACGGTTTCAAGGAGGAGGAAATCGGCACCCCCGTCCATTAAACCTTCCGCTTGCGTCGCATAAGCAGAAACGAGTTGGGCAAAGGTAATGTTGCGATAGCCCGGATCGTTCACATTCGGCGAAATCGAGCAACTGCGGTTGGTCGGTCCCATACTCCCCGCGACGAAGCGCGGTTTGTCGGGTGATGTCCATTTATCCGTCACCTCGCGTGCGATGCGCGCAGCCGCATAGTTTACCTGATATGCGACGTCTTGGAGTTGGTAGTCCGCCATCGACACGGATGTACTGGTAAAGGTATTCGTTTCGATGATATCGGCGCCAGCACTGCAGTAGTTTGCGTGTATTTCTTTTACAATATGCGGTTGCGTTATGGAGAGCAAATCGTTGTAACCTTTGAGATCACACGGATGATCGGCAAACTGTTCACCTCGAAAATCCGCTTCTGTGAGCCGATAGGTCTGCAACAAAGATCCCATCGCACCATCAAGGACCAGAATCCGTTTCTCCAGTTCATTTTTAAGAGATGTTATTCGTTCAGTATCTGCCATATTTTTAATTTTACCTTGCAACAGAATTACCCAAATATTTTATTAAACTTCATGAGGGGTGGTATGTCTATAGAAAATAACGTATTCACACCCTCTCAAGCCGAAGCAAGTGCTATGTTTATCAAAACCTTCGGTTTTAAAACTCCCTTGCTTTAGCGGGGAGATACAGAACCGCTTAAGTGAATTAGACCAAACCTCTAAAATTAAGTAAAAAACACTTGATATTTTTTGTAAATTGTGGTTTAATATTCTTACATGGTGGCGGTGGATACTACCTCCTGCAAGGGAGTGCCACCGCACCGTTTAGTAGCAGTATCACCATGTAAAGGAACACCATGTATACCACACTCTACAAACTCTTTCGTGCGCCACGCAATCGGAACTTAAAACGAAAGACGTGGATCGCACACACAATATGGAACTACTTCTTAGGTTGGCAACGCACGCGATATTCTCTTGGATTGTCGTACCTCTCCTACAAAGAGATGTCGCGAGCGTTCACGATACTGCGTAAATCACACCCCGAGATATTTGCACATTGGCGTGAGTTAGATTCGTGGGCAGCCCGGCAAGTGCTCAAACGTCTTGATGAAGGTTACCAGCGGTTCTTTAAGAAAATCGCTAAGCGACCGCCAAAGTTCCGATCGTTTCGTAAGCCTTACTCGTTCACAATGTGTCCTTCTGGCTACAAGTTTGCTTCCCCTGTCGCTGGTGATAAAGGATTCGGCATCTACAGTGACCGCGTGACGATCCTGGGGAAAACATACCGATTTAATCTCAGTCGCCCTATATTTGGCACTATCAAAACTGTTACTATCAAAGAAGACGCACTTGGCGATTTTTACATGTCTGTTATTACGGATCACAAGCAATCCCATCTCAAGCCAATGACAGGTAATGCCGCAGGGTTTGATATGGGAGTCAAAACAATGCTGACATGCTCCAACGGTACACCCTATGAATCGCCCCAATTTTACGCCGAGTCTATGAGTGGAGTTAGAACAGTGAATCGTCGATTGTCGACAAAAAAGCATGGAAGTCGCAACAGAGAACGTGCGCGACAACATCATGCCCGTATGCACCGCAAGATTACAAGACAACGCGAAGATCACCACTGGAAACTTGCTCTTGAACTTGTGCGTCGGTTTGATGTGCTGTTCTTTGAAACGTTGAACCTTGAAGGTATGAAACGCCTTTGGGGACGAAAAGTGTCCGACATCGGATTCTACGCATTCTCGCAGAAACTCAAGTGGCAAGCAAAGAAACGTGGTAAACGTGTTGAATGCATCGATCAATGGCACCCTACAACTTCTGTGTGTCACATCTGTAATACTCATGTTTCTCTTGCATTGAGTGATAGAACATGGACGTGTGAACATTGTAATACTCACCATGACCGCGATATGAACGCGGCTATTAACATTCTTAAGGTTGGGGCATCAACCTTTGGAGTAGAGAACGTTAGACTTGCTATCGCAAGCGGTTCTTGATGATACCAGAATCTCCCATGCTTTAGCAGGGAGAGTATGTCAATAAAGTAAGTGGCAACTTGCGTTAGGTTACTATATCACATAGAAAGTAGGTTTGTCCATTTAAAGTCGATGTAACCAATTATGCAAACGCAAAACGAAGAACGCGAACGTTCTCCATACGCCCATAAATACGCCATCCATTTTGAGATTCTCCCAGAGATATCGTATCTCAATGAAGAACTACCGGTCTTAATAGCAGACCTTTTGCCAATTTTCCACGGTTTTCCGCAGGATGTCTGGATATCTGAAAAATGGGTAGACGAAGGCCTCGATTTCTGTCGGGTTATTTTCTGGGTGTCCGCGGAATCCCCGGATGCGATTAAAACTTTCGGCAACTGGTTTCAGGCGATATTCCGAGAACCATCTGTCGCTAAAGTCTTAGAACGTCTTGTCACGTGTGCTTTGGACGACCCTGATGATATAGAGGTTATTCTGACGGATTGGACGCGCTTAGCGAATTGACGAAAGGTGTTATATTGAATGTCGCTGGTCCTATCTTTGAAAAAATTTAGCCTCTGGTGTATAATTGTATCATGAATCTACAGATTTATCGGGATGAAAACGGCAATGAGCCGTTTGAGCAATGGCTTTCCTCAATCCGAGACACTCGAACTTCCGTGCGAATTGACAACCGTCTGAAACGGGTACGATTAGGTCTGTTAGGCGACCATCGTTCAATAGGAGAAGGCGTGTTTGAGCTCCGCTTGGATTTCGGCCCTGGCTATCGGATTTATTTTGGCAGAATGGGGAGTGAAGACATTTTACTTTTAGTGGGCGGCGATAAAAACTCGCAACAGCGAGACATCACGATAGCGAAACGCTACTGGCAGCATTTTAAGGAGTCAAGGTCATGAGAAGATACAAGAACTACGAAGAAGGACTCAGAATGCGATTGGCGGATCCGGCGTATGCCAAGGAGTATCTTGCCATAGCACTTGAGGAATATGACGAAGATGGTAACATTGAAGCGTTTTTGCTTGCGGTCAGAGACGTGATAAACGCTCAAGGGGGACTATCAAAGTTAGCGACATACATCGAACTCAGTCCCGAGAAACTTTATAAAGTCTTATCGGAAAATGGGACGCTGCAATTCGAGACAATGGGTGCGATTCTGCATGGACTCGGTTTTAAGTTTTCAATAGAGACGCTTGAAAACAGCCCCTAAATACGGACTGTGCGAAATCATCAATCCGATTTATCACTATTGTATCCTGCAAGCATTCAAACCGATAGTGAACGGGCTGGAGCGGGAATATTTACCAGATACCTTAAACTCGAAAGGGCGATAGAGGGATACTACGTCGTGTTCGACCACCGCAAAGCCCCAGAACCTCGCGTAGAGACAGAGACCCTTGAAGGGCTTACGATTCGGAGTTACGTGATCCCTGTCGTCCAAGCGTCCCCATCCGTTGACCGCTGACGGAAACTGACCGCAATTTCGTCTTGCACGGCGTGTTTCGGCGCGGGCTGTTTTTGTTGTCGCATCGGGTTCTATCTTGACGACACGGCAGCATTAAAATTTTACCAACGCCTTGCAGAGTTGACGTGGACGCAAACCGAAACTATCCAAATCCGCCTCGTTTATATCAAGAAGTTCCCCCAAGGAACATCAAGTGAAGTTGTTCCGACTCGCCAGGACTTTTCCCATAAGCAATCAGATAAAATTCTAAAGGATGATGCACTTTTCACGGAAAATTAACAATTTTCGTGAGAGTCATTCAGTTTTAAGAAATGATTGGATTTCACGCTTATTTTTACGCTCCGGTGCGGTTGGAAACCGCACCTACCGGGTCCGGGGATCCAAATAGAACAGAATACAGGAAAACCAAATGACTCGACGTTTTATCAAAAAAGCGTTGACATTTGTAAATAAATAATGCTATAATATTGGGATAGAGACCAGTTTTTTTAAAAGGTAATTTGGCAAAACAGGAGATGGTTAATGACCCGACGAACCCTTTGGATCACTATGCTGGGAAAGTTTGCGCGACTCCGAAATTTACCCTTAATAGTGATGTCCCTCTCAGTGCTGTTTGTTAGTGAGGCACATCCACAAACTGTTGATGAAATTTTTCAGAATTTCAAAACGGCGTACGAGAAATCTAACAATTTCAGTGCGAATTTTGAGGAGACGACGCTGTTCGCGAATAAGAAAAGTGTCGCTCGTGGTCGGTTCATATTCGGAAAACCGAATCTGCTCCGTAAGGAGTATGTCGACCGGAAAGACGCATCAAAGGTCGTCCAACTCACTGTTTTAGACGGCAAATACGGCTGGACATATACACCCATACTCAATCAAGTCAATAAGATGAAGTGGACGAATCCAGAACGTCGAGAATTGTTGCCGGGTATTGGTGCCTCCCTCGAAGACGTCCAGAAAAACTACGATATGGCTCTGATTCCTGACGAATTTGCGAATCCAAAAGGTGTATACCAAATTGAGTTAGCTCCTAAAATTCACATGGTAAACACGAATGCAAAGGAAACCCTTCAAATCTGGGTAAAATCCGGTGAGTGGCTTCCCGTGCAATTTGGTTACAAAACCGAGTTTGAAGACGGTACACATCAAAGTGTGATTGTAACGCTTAAGCAGATTGAACGAGATAAGGAACTCGCACCGAATCTTTTCAAGTTTGTGGTGCCCAAAGATGCTGAGGTAATAGATCTCTCCGAAAATTAGGAAGGCATCTCTTCTGACGCGATCATTCCTGATTTTTCGGAAACACATTATGAATTTCGAGACCCTTTTGCGGTTGGCAAACCTCCTAACAATTTTACGGCTTTTCCTAATTCCACCGTTTATATACTGTTTTCAGGCGGATATGATGGGGATTGCGCTTGCTATTTTTGCTGTGGCGGCACTGACGGATCACCTTGATGGTAAAATTGCCCGAAAGCAAGGTGTAACCGGCTTTGGAAAATTCATGGATCCGCTCGCCGACAAATTGCTAACCGGTGCCGCTTTAATTTGTTTAGCTTTATTCAAGCACGTTGACAATGGGCTCATTCCGGTATGGATGGTTTTTGTTATTATGGGTCGTGAAGTTCTCGTTACGCTCCTGCGCGTTGTTTTCGTGGCAAAGTATGGGCAAGTCATCTCCGCAAACCAGTGGGGAAAATACAAGATGACTTCACAACTGATTGTCATCCTTATCGGGTTAATTTTCCTTACCTTTCAAGACCATCTAAACGCAACACTGATTGTGCAAAGCCGAGGTCCCATCTATTTTATGATGTATGTACCGTTAGTCCTCACAGTCGGATCTGGTCTGGAATTTCTCATTAACAATCGCAAACCCCTATTTGGGCTGGTCCATTCAACCCATTATGATCCAAAAGCAGGTGCGTGATGGGTACAGCCAAAAGCAGAGTCATTCGCTGTTTTGTAGCAGTTGAGATCCCAGAATCGATACAGACGTTGCTGAAACCAGTGCAGACAGATCTTCAGTCACACATTCACAAGGGAACCTCGTGGACAAAGCCCGGAAATTTCCACCTCACCCTGAAATTCCTCGGTGACATGCACCCCGAAGTAAGTAATGACGTGAGCGAAGCCCTTCAACGTGTGACAGATACACATCCGCCGTTCTCTATTGCCTTCGGAGGCATCGGTGCGTTCCCGAATCTCGCTCGTCCGCGCGTCGTCTGGATGGGAATAAAACAGGGCGCGTCAACCGTGACACGCCTCGCAAAAGCGGTGAACCTTGAATTGACAGATCTCGGTTTCTCAACAGATAACCGGTTTCATCCACACCTTACGCTCGCGCGGCTGAGAACCACTACTAATCTTGAACCTTTAAAGAATATTCTACGTAAATATGATACAATCGTTGGTGGATTGATGCGTGTCAACGAAATCGCCCTCATGCAGAGCCAACTTCACCGAAACGGGGCGATCTATACGTCTTTAAGCGTCCATCATTTTTCGGCGTAACGCAATGTCCGAAGCACCTATTTTCCACAGCAGGTGCAACATAAGGAGAAATATTAAAACATGCAAGATCAAAAGAAACAGCAAGCTATTGACCAAGCGATTTCGCAGGTAGAGCGTGAATTCGGTAAAGGTGCTATCATGCGCCTCACGGACAACGAAGTTGTGCCTGTTGAAGCGATCCCAACGGGTTCTCTCGCGCTTGACCTTGCCCTCGGTGTAGGCGGTGTCCCGCGTGGCAGAATCATCGAAATTTTTGGACACGAAGGCACAGGAAAAACCACCTTGGCACTCCATATCGTCGCCGAAGCCCAAAAGTTAGGTGGCACGGCTGTGTTCATTGATGTTGAGCACGCGCTTGATACGACCTACGCCCGAAGCATCGGTGTCAACATGGAAAACCTATTAATCGCGCAACCTGATGCCGGCGAACAAGCCTTAGAAATCGTCGAGACGCTCATCCGAAGTGGTGCGATTGACTTGGTAGTCGTTGACTCCGTCGCCGCTTTGACTCCTCAAGCCGAGATTGAGGGTGAAATGAGTGATGCGCACGTTGGCTTGCTGCCTCGCTTGATGTCCAAGGCACTCAGGAAGTTGTCGGGTGTCACGAATAAATCCCAAACGTGCGTTATCTTCACAAATCAGATTCGGCAAAAAATTGGGATCATGTTCGGGAACCCAGATACCACACCCGGTGGACTCGCGCTCAAATTCCACGCCTCCGTCCGGTTAGAACTCCGCCGTGGCACTCAAATCAAAGATGGCACTGAAATTCTTGGGAGCAGTGTCCGTGCCAAAGTGGTAAAAAATAAAGTCGCACCGCCTTTCAAAGAGGCAGAATACGACGTTACTTTCGGGGAAGGCATCTCTAAAGAAGGAAACCTCTTGGATATTGCCGTCGATAATGAATTTGTTCAAAAGAGTGGTTCTTGGTTTGCATACAACGGCGAACGCATTGGTCAGGGTAGAACGAATGCCAAGAAATATCTCGAAGAGAACCCAGATATTGCAGCGGAAATCGAAGCGAAGATACGTGAAGCCCTGAGTGTATCCCCAGACGCTGGGGCTGGTGCAATTCCTGAAGACGAAAGTGACGATACAGTCGAAGTTGTGGAGTAGTGATAGCAAAACCGTCAGGAGGCTTATCGTGATGATGTTAAAGCGAAGTTTGGCACTCAGTTTCGGACTCCTGTTTTTGGGGTTCAATGCGTTTGGCAACGTGTGGTACAGTGAGAATTTTGACGACTTCAAAGATGGTGACATCGCTGGGCAAGATGATTGGAAAACAGCAATGAACCAAAAAACCTGCCAAATTGGCAGTGAAGTGAAGCGTGGTGACGCTGGCAAAAGCATTCTGGTCACAGAAAACACAATGGTCACCAGAAGTTTTGAAGGCACCCATGATGGAACTCAATATGTTTCATTATTCACACAGCGTGAAAAGGGCGCAGGCTTACTGCTATTTTATATCGGTGGAGATGCCATCAAGTGGGGAGGGGCTGCCGTATTTAATTTTCAGGGGGATGCCACTATTCATGCGCTCGACGGCAATGCCGGACAACAAGTGACGCAGGGAAAATTCGGTGAATGGCATCATTTCCGCATCGTGCTTGACTTTAAGAAGAAAACTTATGATTTTTACGTCAATGACGAACAAGTCGTTGATGATTTCGGTTTTAGAGGCGAAGGGGGCAAAGGCGGCGTGAATCCAAGTCTCAGCTGGATCTTTTTCGGTTGGGACCACCCCACTGCTCTGACCGCTTATATTGATGACCTTGAAATGGGAGACGGTGAAGGCGAAACGGCTGGCAAACCTCAAGCGGTTTCCGCCTCAGACAAACTCGCGACCACTTGGGGAAGCATTAAGCGGCGCTTGTAGCAGTTGTTCACGCGATCGTCAAAGTCTGTCAACTAACGGTAGCAATCCGCAATCAACGTGCGTTTGAAAAAGATCGACTTTTTCTTGACACAATTTTTTCAAAATGCTATACTCTAATAAAAGTGTTGGGTTTGAATCTGGAACTCGACCGAATCTGATTATCCGCGTCCCTGATTCTCATTGCAGGAGAGGTTGGAAAAATCGTTTTGGAAAGTGAGAACTTCACGTATGGCTATCAAAAGAGGAAATTCCACGGATTCCTTTGAGGAGAAAGAGACCAGCGATGCTGTTTGGTATCAACAGCAAATTCGCACACTCCAAGGGACCATTGACCTGCTCGAAGGTGAGCTTGAAAGCATGCGGCAACAGCAGCGTGCCGTATATGTCAAGGACCTTGAAACTCGACTCTATGAAATGCAACGTGAGTTGATGACGGCACATCGGCGCAATAAGAAACTCACGAGCACGCTTCAAGAGGCAAAAGAGAAACTGGAGATCCTTAAGGAAAAGGTCGCTCAACTTAGCGCGCCCCCTAATAATTACGGAGTCTTCCTCGCTTCAAACGAAGATGGCACCGTCGATATTGACATCAGCGGCAGGAAATGGCGGGTCAATCTCGATCCAGCACTCAGGGATAAAGAGCTTGCTGTCGGACAAGAGGTAATTGTTAATAGCGGGATGAACGTCGTTGACATCAAAACAGCCGAAAAGCACGGGGACGTTGTCAAAATCAAAGAGCGAATTGCGGATGAACGTGCCATCGTGAGCCTCCGTACGGATGAAGAACGGGTCGTCAGAATATCCGAATCTCTCAAAGAGGAAACGCTGAAAGCCGGAGATCATGTTCTTCTCAACCATACGACCAGTATGCTCCTGGAAAAACTTCCCAAACGAGAAGTCGAAGATCTGCTACTTGAAGAGGTGCCGGATATCGGTTATACGGACATCGGTGGACTCGACACACAGATAGAGGCGATTCGCGATGCCATTGAGTTGCCATATCTCTATCCGAAGGAGTACAAGGAATTTAACCTCTCGCCTCCTAAAGGGGTTCTCCTTTATGGACCGCCCGGTTGTGGCAAAACCTTAATCGCTCGAGCTGTCGCCAGCAGCATTGCTGAGCGTGTTCGAAAAGAGACCGGTAGAAACGAGATTCGCGGCTATTTCATCAACATCAAGGGACCTGAACTCCTAAATAAGTATGTTGGTGAAACTGAACGTAAAATCCGGGAAGTCTTCCAAAAGGCGCGCGATAAATCGAGAGAAGGATTTCCTGTTATCATTTTCTTTGATGAAATGGATTCTCTGTTCCGATCCAGAGGTATGGGGATCTCATCGGATATGGAATCAACGCTTGTGCCGCAGTTCCTCTCCGAAATTGATGGCGTTGAGAATCTTCGAGATGTCATTGTTATCGGCGCGAGCAATCGACAAGATCTCCTTGACCCTGCCGTTTTAAGACCCGGCAGGCTCGATGTGAAAATCAAAATTGATCGTCCCAACATTGAGGGCGCTAAGGACATCTTCGCTATATACCTGACGCCAGATCTTCCGTTCTCTGAAGAAACTTATCAGCAGTTTGATGGAGATACTGAGGCTATTGCGAGGCATTTCATCAATGACGCGGCAAACGAGATGTACGCAACGACTGATGAAAATCGTTTCATTGAGGTGACTTACGCTCGCGGCGAACGGGAAACCCTCTTCTTTAAAGACTTTGTCAGTGGGGCAATGATCGAAAATATCGTTTCACGTGCGAAGAAAACAGCGATTAAACGCTTTATTGGTTCTGATGGGATTGACAAAGGGATGCGTCTTGAAGATCTCAGAGCCGCTATCCGAGAAGAATACCACGAAAACGAGGATCTTCCGAACACGACGAACCCTGATGATTGGGCAAAAATCTCGGGCAGGAAAGGCGAAAAGATCGTTAATATCCGTGCTTTGATTAATGAACCCACACAGGAGAAAAAACAGAATGTCCGAGTGACCCGAGGCGGTACATTCCTTTAATGGCGGTCAGCGGTCAGCAATCAGCGGTCAGTCGCGCGTATGGCGGTTGCGTATTGCTCGAATTCCACAAACCCCTCTTTACTGATAGCCGATGGCTTTTTTGCTGATGGCTAATAAAACATGGAAATACCAATAATACTGGGAACAGAGACTGAGTACGGTATCTCAGTCAAAAATGCACGCGAGCAGGATCCGGTTGCCGCTTCCACCTTGGTAGTTAACGCTTACAAAACTTCAAGGGGTGATATTCCGAGTGCGGCTTCTTCTGTCACATGGGATTATGAACAAGAAAGCCCTTTGATGGACGCTCGTGGATTTCTCGCAGAGGCGGAAGCCCCTATCAGCGAGGCAGATACAAATAGCGTCGTCAACGATATATTGATAAACGGTGGGCGTTATTATGTAGACCATGCGCACCCGGAGTATTGCACACCGGAATGTGCCAATGCCCGTGATCTTCTCCTCTACGAAAAGGCGGGAGAATTAATATTGGAAGTCAGCAGGGTAACAGCTGAACGCCTTTTGCTTGACAACCAAGAGATTATCATCTATAAGAACAATACCGATTACAAAGGGCACAGTTACGGTTCCCATGAAAACTATCTCATGTCCCGTAAAGTGCCGTTTGATGCGATTGTTGATGGATTGACCCCTTTCCTCGTTACCCGTATTATTATCACGGGTAGCGGCAAAGTCGGTGCTGAAAACGGAAGTGTTGAAACAGATTATCAGATTTCTCAACGCGCCGATTTTTTTGAGAAAGAGGTAGGACTCAGCACTATGGTGAATCGCCCTTTGATTAACACGCGCGATGAACCGCATGCTGATGATAAAATCTACCGACGTTTGCACGTCATTGTCGGTGATTCTAACATGTCTGAATACAGCATCTATCTCAAAGTTGGCATGACTTCCATAGTGCTTCAGTTGATTGAGAAAGGTGTGATCGGCAAACAATTCAGTTTAAAGGATCCTGTCGCCGCAATAAAAAGTATTTCACGAGACCTTTCGTGCAAAAATCAGATAGACCTCGCAGACGGAGAGCAGTGGACGCCAATACAAGTACAGCGTGCGTATCTGAAACTCGCACAACAACACCTCACAGCCGAAGAGCGGACACCTGTCGTTGAAGATGTCCTCGAAAAATGGCAATATGTGCTTGACAACTTAGAAATCGATCCCATGCGGCTGAGCCAACATCTCGACTGGGTCATTAAAAAGAAATTGATAGAGGCTTACCGCAAACGACACGGATACCAATGGACTGACGCGCATGTCCAGATGCTTGACTTACAGTATCATGATATCCGTCCAGACAAAGGACTGTATATTAGACTGCTGAAAAACGGTCATGTGAAACGGTTGCTCAACCATGAGGAAATTGTGCATGCGATGCGCTATCCACCTGTGGATACTCGTGCCTATTTTCGCGGCACCTGTTTACGGAAGTTTCCAAAGCATATTTATAGTGCCAGTTGGAACTCAATGATTTTTATTGGTAAATCGGGTGGGCTTGATAAGATTATGATGGATCGGCCCCACTTCGGCACACAAAAGATCGTTGGCGAATTGCTGAACAACTGCACCGCAGAAGAACTCGTTAGAGAAATCCGAGGTAATTCTTCAAAATAGCCTTTAGCCGTTAGAAAGAGACTGGAATGGAAGAAGGGAAGGATGGAAGTGTGGGTATCCACCTTTTCATCCGAAAGTCGATAACTATAAAAGGAGAAAATCATGTCGACTGAAAAGCAACAGGACCAGGTCAATCACCCTGTCGATGAAACCGAAGAGATTGAACTGAATGTCGAATCGAGCGAAATAGACGAGGAGTTTGTCGAAGATTTAGATTCACTTCTTGACGAAATCGATGAAATTCTGGAAGAAGATTCACAGGAATTTGTCGAAAACTATATCCAACGAGGAGGGCAGTAGGAGTGCTTGACCTCGACGATTATGGCACTTCTGACTTCCTCCAAATCCTTAAGCGTCGTCACCCCGAATTATTGGCGACTTCCAATTCGTCTGATGCCGTCTCAAGTGCCCACACCCCTGAGCCGTCGTTGCGTTCTTACGAAGGCACAACCGTTTTAGCGGTTGTCTATAACGCTGGTGTCGTTATGGCTGGCGACCGGCAGGCAACAGAAGGGTATCAGGTCGGTGAGCGACGAATTCAGAAAGTCTATCCAGTCGATCGGCACTCGGCAATCGCTGTTGCGGGTGCCGCTGGTCCCTGTATTGAGATGGCAAAACTCTTCCAAGTTGAGGTTGAATTCTATGAAAAGACAGAAGGGATGAGCCTCAGCCTTGAAGGGCAAGCGAATTTTCTCTCACATTTGGTACGCTCTAACTTAGGGCTTGCCATGCAGGGCTTAATTGTCTTGCCACTTTTCGCCGGTTACGACTTGAAACGGCAACGCGGTAGAATCTTCAAATACGATGCCATTGGCGGTCGTTATGAGGAAGACGACTATTATGCAATCGGTTCCGGTGGTAAGGATGCCCGTACAACCCTAAAAAAACGGTACACGCCAGAGATTACGCGTCAAGATGCGTTAGAGATTGTCGCGGAGGCTCTCTGGGATGCTGCCGACGAGGATATCGCAACAGGCGGTCCTGATCTCATCCGGAAAATTTTCCCAACGCTTTACACTATTACTGAAGAAGGAGTCGCCGAGATTCCTGAGGCTACCGTAGAAGAACTATATCGGGAACTCATATCGCGCCTTTAATAGTTTTTGGTTCGCCTGCTACACAGGCTTTCAGTTGCCGGTTTTAACCATCAACTCGTGCCTTTGGAAGATGTAGAAGACGAGTTGATGGTTAAAGTTAAGAGGTGTTTTTGAGAGGGTGTTTCCCTTCGTTTAATAACCCTTTCTGTAACTGATAATCGATAACGACTGAAGACCGAAGGCGTTGGGTCAGCAACCCGTATTCTCACTGCGACGCAAACTGACACCTATTAAAAAAATATGTCCACACCTTATTATGTTTCACCGGAACAAATCCGTCAGGATAAAGAGGATTTCGTCCGTCGCGGCATCACACAGGCGAAAGAGGTTGTTGTTTTAGAATTCCGGGATGGACTCCTGATGGTTGCCGAGAATCCACGTAAAACAACCTTTAAGATTTCCGAAATTTACGACAGGATTGCCCTTGCAGCGGCAGGTAGGATCGCTGAATATGAGGCACTCCGTGTTGCTGGTATTCGCGAATCCGAAATTAAAGGCTTCCGTTACTACCGTGAAGATGTCACGGCGAAATGGTTGACGAATCTCTATTCACAACACATGGGAACAGTCGCACAAGCATGGGACGCGAAACCTTTGGAGATTGAACTCCTTGTATGCGAGGTCGGAACTACCGATGCTTCAACGAGTTCAGAGACCCAGAGGAATCAGATTTATCATATTGCCTTTGATGGTATCTATTCGGAAGAAGAGAAATATGCCGTTATTGGCGGGCGTGCCACAACGATCACAGAAATTTTGGAACAGAACTACACAGATGGTTTGGAGATATCAGCGGCGCTCCAATTGGTAACAGAAACCTTTCAAACTGTTGAAGCAGATACTGAAGATGACTATGAAATTACCCCAGAAACCATAGAAGTGGCATGTCTTGAACACACCGCTGAACGACGAAAATTCCGACGACTCTCTACTGACGAAGTTTCTAATTTATGGCGTTTAGGTGCAAGCCCATAGAGACTTGCAGGACAATGGACTCCGCTACGCTTACGCGCACGTTTTCGGTTATTCTGTAGGTGATTCTTAGCGTCGGACCCAAAGCCCTTAATGAAATGGAGAGCGACTCGAACCCGGAAAGCGTCACAGCACAAACCGCGTTACTTACCCACAAGGTAAAATTAAAAAGATGGAACGTAGAATTTACGGATTAGAAACTGAATTCGGAATCATCTGGACCCCAGACGCCCCGCGTAGAAAGACGCTCACCGTTCAGAACGTCGTGATGTATCTTTTCCGCGAAATTGTTGCTGGGAGAATGTATCCCGACGTCTTCCTTGAAAACGGTGCCAGATTCTACCAAGACATCGGATGCCATCCGGAATACGCGACCCCTGAATGCGATGATGTCACCGAACTCGTCGCGCACGATAAAGCCGGCGAACGCATTATCACGCGGCTTGCCAGTACTGCGGAGCGCCGCATGCGCAACGACGGGTTCTATGGAAAAATCTCCATATTTAAGAACAACTTGGATACTCCCGGCAACACATACGGATGCCACGAAAACTATTTGATGGAACGACATGTTGATTTCCGGCAGTTGGCATCGCAGTTGATCCCCTTCTTTGTGACCCGACAGGTTTTCGCAGGTGCGGGAAAAATCAAATCGAGCCATCGGGGTTACTACGCAATTTCGCAACGTGCCGAACACATTCGAGAGGAAATTTCCATTGGTACAACAACGGCACGCGGGATTATCAACACGCGCGATGAACCACATGCTGACCGAGAGAAGTACAGACGTCTACATGTTATCGTCGGAGATTCCAATATGTCCGAATTTTCGACTTTTTTGAAGGTGGGTACAACCGGTATTATCCTCCGTATGATCGAAGACAATTTTATTGAGCAGCGGTTCGCCCTCCGCAATCCGGTCAAAGCCATTCGTGACATTTCTGACGATATCACATGCACACATCCGATCGAACTCCAAAACGGGAAGCGACTCACTGCTGTCGAACTACAGTGGCAATATTTAGAGTGCGCGAAGCGATATCTGGAACAATCTGAATCCGATTCAACCACGAACCAAGTGATGGCACGTTGGGAGTACGTCCTTACATGCTTGGAAAGCGATCCGATGCAACTGGACAGAGAATTGGACTGGGTCATCAAGTGGAAGTGGCTGCAGACCTACCTTTCAAAGCGTGAACTTGAATGGGATGCCCCACAGGTAAAACACTTAGATTTAAAATACCACAACGTGCGTCAGGCGGAAAGCCTCTACTATACGCTTGAAAACCGATCTGAGATCGAGCGAATTGTCACGAATGAACAGATTCGCCATGCTGAGCAATTTCCACCTGAACGGACCCGAGCAAAATTTCGAGGCAAGTTTATCAAGAAAGTTAACGAGGGAAAAGTCCTATGCGGTGTCAATTGGAGTTACATCCAACTTTATGAGCCGTATCAGATCTTGTATCTTTCGACTGATCCCTTTAAACCCGAATTTGACGAAGCAAGTCGAACAATTTATTCAATCTAAATAGTTGTCGGTTCGCCTGCTGCGCAGGCTTTCAGTTGTCAGTCATCAGTTAAAAGGGGCTTTAATTAAACGAAAACCTCTTCACTGAAAACTGATAACCCATAACTGATAACCAATAATAGGAGGCTTTTGATGCCACAACCAAAGTATGTCTACTTCTTTGGAGGCAGTGAAAGTGAAGGCGACGCCACGATGCGGACATTGCTTGGCGGAAAAGGGGCAAATCTCGCAGAGATGAGCAATCTCGGCGTCCCTGTCCCGCCAGGTTTCACTATCTCCACTGAGGTTTGTAAATTATACTACGAAAACGATAAAAAGTACCCCGATGGACTTGACGCACAGATTGATGAGAATCTTGCGAAGTTAGAAGCCGCGCTCGACGCGAAGTTCGGTGATACCGAAAACCCACTCTTACTCTCTGTCCGTTCCGGTGCCGCTGTCTCAATGCCCGGTATGATGGACACGATTCTCAACCTCGGCTTAAATGATGATGCCATTAAAGGACTTATCACCAGATCCGAAAACGAACGTTTCGCTTACGACTCATACCGACGGTTCGTCCAGATGTTCGGAAACGTTGTACTTAATGTTGATCACGACGAGTTTGAACATCTCCTCGAAGAAAAGAAACAGGCGAAAGGTGTTACATTAGATACCGAATTAGAAGCCGACGATTTATTGGCACTCGTCCATGAGTTCAAAAGTGCCGTCAGACAACACACAGGTAGCGATTTTCCTGATGAACCCCGCAAGCAATTAGACATGGCACGGGATGCTGTTTTTGAATCCTCTGGAAACCAGCGAGCAATTACCTACCGTCGCCTCAACGATATTTCTGAAGAACTCGGGCGCACGGCTGTTAACGTCCAAGCAATGGTGTTCGGAAATATGGGCGGAACCTCCGGATCAGGCGTTGCCTTTACCCGTAACCCCTCGACCGGCGCAAACCAATTTTATGGCGAATTCCTCATCAATGCGCAGGGTGAAGACGTCGTCGCTGGCATTCGAACCCCCCTTCCAGTCGCTGAATTGAGAAACATTTTGCCCGATGCGTATAATGAATTGGTCGATATCGGTTTGAGACTTGAGAAACACTACGCCGATATGCAGGATGTAGAATTTACGATTCAAGACAGTAAACTCTATATGCTCCAAACCCGTAACGGCAAACGTACGGGTCAAGCGGCTGTTCGTATCGCTGTTGAGATGGTTGAGGAAGGCTTGATTGATAAACAGACTGCCTTGACACGTGTCCCCGCTAACGATTTGGATCAACTGTTGCATCCGAGCGTTGACCCAGCCGCAGACGTTGAGGTTATCGCCCAAGGTTTACCGGCTTCCCCGGGTGCCGCTGTGGGTAAGGTCGTTTTCACTGCTCTCCACGCCGAAGAACTCGCAGCCGCTGGAGAAAAGGTTATCCTCGTCCGCACTGAGACCTCACCGGAAGATATTGGCGGTATGGATGCCGCAGAAGGTATACTCACTGCCCGTGGTGGTATGACAAGTCACGCTGCCGTTGTCGCACGCGGCATGGGAAAAAGTTGTGTCGCTGGGTGTTCGGCACTGTTTATCAACGAAGAAGCATTGGAATTCTACGCCGAGGGAAAACGCTACGCTGAAGGGGATTACATCACACTTAACGGATCTACAGGCGATGTCCTGAGCGGACAGGTGGCACTGATACAACCCGAATTGAGTGGGCAATTTGGAACACTCATGCAGTGGGCAGACGAAGTCCGCTCGTTAGGCGTCCGCACGAATGCAGATACCCCCGAAGATGCCAAAAACGCCAGACAATTTGGTGCGGAGGGTATCGGACTTTGCCGTACCGAGCACATGTTCTTTGGAGCAGGGATTGATGCTATCCGTGAGATGATTCTCGCTGATGAGGCAGCAGAACGCGAAGCGGCGTTGGCGAAGCTTCTACCGCATCAACGTTCAGATTTCATCGGGATCTTCGAAGCAATGGCTGGCTATCCGGTCACCATCCGAACGCTGGATCCACCGCTCCATGAGTTCCTACCGAAAAGCGAAACGGAGATCCTTGAACTCGCAGAGCGAATTAACGTTGAACCGCAAAAACTGCGTGAGCGTGTTGAAGAACTACACGAATTCAATCCGATGCTCGGACACCGTGGCTGCAGACTCGGTATCGTCTATCCAGAGATAACCGAAATGCAAGCACGTGCCATCTTTGAAGCCGCCGTTGATGTCTCAAAACGTGGCATTAGCATATTACCAGAAATTATGATCCCTCTCGTTGGACACATCAACGAATTATCCCTGCAGCGCAAAGTTGTCGTGGATACCGCTGAAACTGTCTTTCGTGAATCGGGCACCCGCGTTGAATATCTTATTGGCACGATGATCGAATTGCCGCGTGCAGCCCTCACCGCTGATAAGATTGCCGCTGAAGCCGAATTCTTCTCTTATGGCACCAACGATCTTACCCAGACGACCTTCGGGATGAGTCGTGACGACGCAGCGAAGTTCCTCGACGACTATGTCAGAAACGGCGTTCTCGAATACGATCCGTTCCAAGTTCTGGATCAAGATGGCGTCGGTAGCCTACTGCAAATCGGTTCCGAAAAAGGGCGGGCAACACGTCCCGATCTGAAAGTCGGTATCTGTGGTGAACACGGCGGCGAACCGAATTCTGTGAAGTTCTGTCACGGATTAAAATTCGATTACGTATCGTGTTCCCCGTTCCGTGTGCCGATTGCTCGGCTTGCCGCAGCACAGGCTGCCATTGAAAACGGAAATTAGTGGCGGATAAAGTGCATCCGTATTGATAGGTATGGCGCGCTTGGATGAAGATTAATTTATTAATTCGGTAATTTCCCAATGATATCCAGTGCGGTTACAAACCGCACCTACCGGGTCCGGGGGAAATAGAGAATTACCGAAATATTTTATTAAAACTCATGCAAGCGCGCCTACCTCACGCACCAAAGCATAACCTCCAAGATGGCAAAAGCGATTCGAATTCGTAAGAATATCACGGCAAACTATCGGAAGCATGTGGAAAAGGATACCTGACAAGCACATTGCAATGAGGTAAGAAAATGAACGCACAAGAAGGTCGCCAATTCTCACCTGAAAGCCCTCCCCCAGAAACCCTTAAGATGACGTTGGAGGAATTCTTGGAGAGTGACTTAGAGGGATATGAATATGTTAAAGGAGAATTAGTGCCGATGCCCCCTACATCAGCCGAACATGGTGATATTAGTATGAACCTAATTTCACCGTTAAACACGTGCGTTCGCGAAAATCAGTTAGGACGTGTTTATGCCCCAGACACAGGTTTTCAGGTTGGCGAACGAGTGTTAATGCCAGATATAGCCTTCGTTTCAACGGACCGACTCCCCACTGATCGGAGTCAAGCATTCCCAGTTCCGCCAGACCTCGCCGTTGAGGTTGTTTCTCAAACAGACGTATCGCGCCAAATTGAGGAAAAGGTATTCGCCTACCTTGAGGCAGGCACGCAACTCGTATGGGTGCTTAAGCCTGTGTCTAAAACAGTAACGGTCTATCGTTCAGAGACAGACATTAAACTGCTCACGCGAGATGATACCCTCACTGGCGAAGAGGTTGTTAAAGGATTCTCTTGTCAGGTGGCAGAACTTTTTGAATAATGTAAAGTAGTAGGCACACGCTGTTGTGCTGTTACAAGGACAATACATAATGCTAATTGCAGATGTAAACGCAATGGAAGGGCGCACCTATCCTGCCCGTAGACGGACCAAAAATCTTGTCGGCGGCGCGTCCCCGATTCAGATAGATGAATTCTGTATGGGGTTTGTCGTCTTAGAACCAAACGGTGGACAAGTCCCGTGGCATAACCACGAACAGGAAGAGATCTACTTCATCGTTGAAGGCGAAGGCGAAATGTGTCTCGGTGAGGAACGTCAAACTCTCTCGACGGGTCAGACGGTCTTTATCCCGTCTTGGGTCTTCCATCAACTCACAAACACTGGCGACACACCGATGCAGATGGTCTACTGTTACGGACCCGCGGGCGATGTGGCGCATTGGAAACAAGAACTCGCTGGCACACTCCCGAAAGCCGGTGTTGAGGCACCCCCACTCCCTGAAGGCGCCGCACCCCAATGCACCGAACCGGCGAAGTCTGAGTAGTCATGCGTCTCGGTAGGTGCGGTTTCCAACCGCACCTATGAAATATATCCCCTGTACATATAAGGATCATACATGACGAATCATATCCCAAAAACACATCGTATCGGGATTATCATGAACGGTGTCACCGGCAGGATGGGAACGAACCAACACCTCATCCGATCCATCTTGGCAATTGCAGAGGAGGGTGGCATCCCGATCGGCGACGGTGAAGTGATTATGCCCGATCCATTCCTCGTCGGCAGAAATCCAGCAAAATTAGAGAAACTCTCCGAAACCACGGGTGTCGAGAAGTGGAGCACGGATCTTGATGCGGCTCTCGCTGATGACGCTTATAGTGTCTATTTCGACGCGCAAGTCACATCCCGACGTGTCGATGCAGTCGAAGCGGCAATATCCGCTGGCAAACACATCTATTGTGAAAAACCGACCGCCACGACAACCGCCGATGCGTATCGTCTTTATGAACAGGCGGCAAAAGCAGGACTCAAAAACGGAGTCGTTCAGGATAAACTCTGGCTGCCCGGCATTCAGAAACTGAAACGCTTGATAGATGCCGACTTTTTCGGAAGAATTATCGCTGTCCGCGGTGAGTTCGGCTATTGGGTTTACCAAGGCGATGCGATCCCGACGCAACGCCCATCCTGGAATTATCGTGTTGAAGACGGGGGTGGTATCATCCTCGATATGTTCAGTCACTGGCGATACGTCATCGACAATCTCTTCGGTGCAGTCAAAGGAGTCTCCTGTATCGCTGCTACGCATTTACCACAACGGTGGGACGAAGAAGGTGAACCGTATAAGTGTACAGCCGAAGATGCCGCCTACGCGACGTTTGAATTGGAGAACGGTATCATCGCCCACTTTAACTCGTCTTGGGCGGTCAGGGTCCGTCGTGACGATCTGTTGACGATACACGTAGACGGTCTGAACGGGTCGGCTGTCGCTGGCTTGAGAGACTGTTGGATTCAGCCGCTCTCTGGCACGCCGCGTCCCGTCTGGAATCCCGACATCGAACAACCGATCAAATTCTTCGATGGATGGCTCAAGGTTCCTGAACAGGAAGAATATGAGAACGCATTTCGAGCGCAGTGGGAACTCTTTCTCCGACACGTCGTCGCCGATGAGCCCTTCCCATGGACGCTGCTCGCAGGTGCGAAGGGTGTACAATTGGCAGATAAAGGCATGGAATCGTGGCAGACTCGGAAGTGGGTAGAATTGCCTGAACTGCGCGCACTCTAAAACCTTTAGGACCCGGGCAGTTTTTGTGTCTGCCCAATTTATCATGGCACAACAAAATATAATGCTCCAAAAACTTGACGAATATCGCTGGCGTATCCCGAAGAGTTACATGAAAGGGATGCGTGTCGATGGCATTGTCTACGCCAACGAGAAACTCCTCGAACACGCCAAAAGCGATGAGGCGTTGCAGCAGGTCGCGAACGTCGCGCATCTCCCTGGTATTGTTAAGCATTCCCTGGCAATGCCTGATTTGCACTGGGGCTACGGCTTCGTCATCGGGGGTGTCGCCGCTACCGACCCACAGGCGGATGGCGTTGTCTCTCCGGGTGGTATCGGGTATGACATCAACTGCGGTGTCCGTCTCATTCGGACGAACCTCAATGTCTCACAACTTGAAGGAAAGCGGAAAGCACTCGTCGCCAAGTTGTTTGAAAACGTCCCGTGTGGTGTCGGATCCAGCGGTACGATTCGACTCACCGTCCAAGAAGAACGGCAGATGCTGGAAAAAGGCGCGCTTTGGGCAATTGAGCGAGAATACGGTCACGCAGGAGATCTCGACTTTACAGAAGCGACCGGTTTTCTCCAACAGGCAAACGCCGACGCGGCGAGTCAACGTGCGTTGGAACGCGGCAAAAACCAGCTCGGTACCCTCGGTTCAGGTAACCACTTCCTTGAAGTGCAAACCGTTGATCGTGTTTTTTATCGAGAAGCCGCTGACGCGATGGGATTGCGTGAGGGGAACATCTGTGTCATGATCCATACCGGTTCGCGCGGCTTCGGCTACCAGATCTGCGATGAACACGTCAAAAGTTGGGTCAAAGTCGCCGAGAGATACGGCATCAATCTGCCCGACCGACAACTCGCCTCCGCACCCATCAACTCACCAGAGGGGCAAGACTACATCACCGCCATGGCGTGTAGTGCGAACTACGCGTGGAACAATCGACAGTGTATTATGCATCTCGTCCGTCAGACGTTTATGCAGTTTTTTGACACGACGGAAGACGAACTCGGCTTAGAACTCGTCTACGATGTCGCGCATAACATCGGGAAGTTTGAGAAACACACCGTTGATGGCAAAGAACGCGAACTCTTTATTCACCGTAAAGGCGCGACCCGTGCATTCCCTGCTGGACACCCTGAGATTCCGGAAAAATACCAAAAAATCGGTCAACCCGTCCTGATCCCCGGCGACATGGGAACTGCTTCTTACGTGCTTGTCGGTAACCCGGGTGCGATGGCTGAGACATGGGGCACGACCTGTCACGGTGCGGGTAGAGTCCTCTCACGACGGAAGGCGATCGCCTTGACGAAAGGACGTTCCATCCAAAAAGATTTAGAGGCACAAGGTATCTATGTCCGAGCGGAAGGCAGACGCACCCTCCAAGAAGAGGTTCCCGAGGCATATAAAGATGTTGACGAAGTCGTTCGCGTCGTTGACAAAGCGGGACTTTCCCGTCGGGTCGCACGTCTCCGTCCCATCGGTGTTGTAAAGGGTTAATCCCAGCACCTATCTCATATCTCTCATATCAGTAGGAGGTGGTTAACGCTGACTGCCGACGGCTGATGGCTGATGGCTACCCTCAATGTACATTTTTTTATCATAGCATGTCCAAAAAATAGGCAATATCCCGCAAAAATTGCCTAAAACGCCCCATTTTCGATTGGCATGGAACTTGCTTACATCTATGTGAGCCTCCTTGGGTAAGCCGGAGCCATAATTTCTATAAGGTGTAACTTGCAAGCCTCTGTTGCATGCGTTAGTTCAGTTGAAATCCCTGAAACACTTGACACCCATTAGGAACATGGTTTCCGGCCCCTTTTTTATCCCCCAATTTGCCTCCGTGCGAAAAAAAATCACAATTTCAAACAATTTTTTCATTTTATGCACCCTTTTTGCCTTAAAATTGTGTCTTTAACAACATCACCTTGATTTTACAAGATTTGAAGACGCACACTCTTCTTTACGAAGAAACTCACAAAGTTTTCTTTTTTGAGGAAAAGGAGATAAAAAATGGGACACCGACACATTTTTACATGCTTCCTTTTGATCGCTTTAATCCCACTGAGTGTCAAAGCATTCCCACCTGCTTCACCCGCTGGGGGTAACTATTTAGTCCTCGATGGCGTGGACGACTATGCGGTTTTAGACTTTAAAACCTTTGGTGTCCTTTTACCGAAAGGCACGGACGAGTTTACCGTCGAAATGTGGGTATATCCAACGACACCGCTGCCTGACATGGATACACACGCAATGATTCTCAGTCAACAAGTGCGGATGAATGTCGCGGTCGCTGCCGACGGATGGAGGGACATCAAGAAGGGGGATTTAGTCTTAGCAATGCAGGCGTATATTGATATTGTACCAGGTGCCACGACCCCGTACCGTCCGGTAGCACTTGCCCCAAACCAATGGCATCATATCGCTTATCAGGCGAAAGGGAGAAAGACAGCCACCATCGTTAATGATTTCGTACACATCTTACCGCAAAGAACAACGCTTGCACACGATCTCGCAGGATTCAAGCGTCCAAAGGATTTTACACTCGGAGGATTTGGAAAGAAAGTCGAGTTTCACGTCGATCACTTTTGGGGATCTTTTACGGGATATATTGATGAAGTCCGTATCTCGAGGGTCGCTCGTTACGATATCGAGAGAAAAGGGTTCACGCCGCGCGAAAAGTTCAAGAATGACATAAAGACGGTTGCGCTGTGGCATTTTGATGAACCGAGCGGAACACGGAAATTTTCAGACGCATCGGGGCATGCACATCACCTGACGGGTCAAAATGGTGCAAGGACCGGTATCCCACTCGCAGTCGAACCCCACAAGAAACTCACGACGACATGGGGACGACTCAAGCAATGAAATCTGCAGTCTAAGCGGAAATGCCCAAATCTGTTCACTGGGAGGGAGTCTCGTGGAAACAAAAGAAGATGTTCAGTTGATTCACGACATTTTATCAGGCAACGATGATGCCTTCAGCACGTTAGTGCAAAAATATCAGCGGAGTGTTCACGCGCTCGCTTGGCAAAAGATTAGCGATTTTCACTATGCTGAAGAGATTACGCAGGATACCTTCCTCCAAGCATACAAAAAGCTCTCGACCCTGAAAAATCCGCATCAATTTGCTGGATGGTTGTATGTCATTGCAAATCGACTCTGCATTAATTGGCTCCAAAGAAATAAATCCACGACGCAATCATTGAAGGACACGCCTGTAAACGAAATAGATAGGTTAACGTATGAACGCTATGTCTCTGAGGCACGTGAATCGGAAGCGACCGAACGGCGGTATGAAATCGTCAAAAGACTGCTCGAAAAACTTCCAGAAAGCGAGCGTACGGTGATGACGCTCCATTATCTCGGTGAGATGACGGCGAAAGAGATAGGCAACTTCTTGGGAGTATCGGTGAACACGATTAAAAGCCGACTCCGGCGCGGGCGCGAACGTTTACAAGCAGATAAGGAACTCCTCATTCAAGAAGTTTTCAGTGGTGTCCAAATATCAACGGGTTTAAGCCAGAACATCATGCGGCACGTCGCTGACTTGAAACCCACACCTCCTTCGGCTACGAAACCGTTAATCCCTTGGATAGCTTTAGGAACAGCTACGGTTTTGGTACTGTTGCTGGTGGGTGCAAGCGATCGATACCTCACCCGCTTTCAGAAGCCTTATAATTTCGAGGCGGCATCTGAACCCACAATTGAAATTGTTGATGCACCTATCGTCCTTGATATTGATGTGAAACCGGACGTGCGAAATCAAGTCGGACGGATTGTATCCCCAAATAAAAATGGCAACGCAGGTTTGCAGGCATCTGAGAAGGTCTCAACAGCTAATGCCCAAGCGGGTTTTTCCAAGTTTTCTATTTCACAGTGGGCGCAAACAGATGGACCGCCAGCCGGTTACATCCACAATCTCTTCGCTACGCCTGACGGAACCGTCTATGCAGTTGCATCATCAGGACTATACAGAGTAACAGAAGACGCGACCGCATGGACACCCATCAATAGGAGCCTTCCAATTGCTCCATCCCGAATGCCGATGGCAGCCCATGACGGGAACCTTTATATTGTTTCCACTGACGAGATATTCACTTCAGCGGATAAGGGTGAACAGTGGAAGACGCTGGGGCCCCGACCAAAAGGCGAGGCTGTCGAAATCCTCATTACAGATGAAACCCAACCCGGTGTTACAATGTATCTTGCCTTGAGTGATGAAGGGGTTTTCCGATCAACAGACAATGGAACGCACTGGCAGTCCCTTCACGATGGATTCACAAGCGAAAAAATCTCCGCAATCGCCGCTGTTGATAACACAGTGTTTGCTGGTACAGAGAATGGACTCTATCGTCTCGATGCCGGTATCTGGAATAAGTTGCCAGTGGATACATCGCGAGCTGTCTGTTCCTTGACAGCATCTAAGAATAACCTGTATGTCGTAACAGGTCCCGATCTATTGGTGAAATTAACGCCGACAGACTTACCTCGGAAGACCCGAAATAGGGGGAATAACAGCACGCACGCAAGATGGAATAACAGGATGTACGCAGTTAAGATTTTCCATTCAGCTGACTTGGGCGCCTCCTGGACTGAAATAATGGATGAAAGTGAATACAGCCTTCTTTCAAACTCACCATCGCGTATAAAAGTTTTAGTTGCAGGTGAAACGCTCTTGGGATTGGGAAGGTATCAATTTCGTTCAGTAGATGGCGGCAAAACTTGGACAAAAGGGAATTTGAGTTGGGTGCCGGCAAATAATAGCCCGCCAGCTGTAATGGTGAACGAGCGTACGTTTTACAAAACCAATCGATTCGGGCTTCATCGCACAACGGATGGCGGCGACTCATGGCACCTCTTTTTGAACGGAATGACAGGAACACTTATCATCGATCTGGTTGCGTTCAACAATAGGTTATACGCACATTCCGGCTACGAAGTCTATCAATCCTCCGATGCCGGGGTGTCTTGGAAAGAAGTTCCCGTTGATGGACAAGAAACCGTTCTCAACCCCAGAACCAAAATCGCTTCTGAGTCAAAGTTCGTGGTTATCGGCAACATCCTCTATTTCCTTTCATCTGAAGCGGAAGACTTTCAAATTTTCCGTTTATCTACAGACGGCGATACGCTCATTCCAGTTCAAGGTGTCCCCATCTTTGACCGAGAGACAGTTAACCCCCATGCTATAGCTCGTCTGCAAACGGAGACGGCTACCGCCAGCCGTGCTGCATTCTACGTGGAATACCAAAGAAAACTTTTCAAATGGAAACTGGGGGATCCGGCGTGGATAAACACGGGATTGGTAGATACAAGTCAAGTGTCCTATAGCGATTACAGAGGTGGATTTAAAATAGCGGTTTCCGATGAAACCGTCTACGTCGGTCAACGGGACGGACATCTGTTTCAGTCGCTTGATGAAGGGAAGAGTTGGAAAGACATTACATCGAGTTTGCCGCTTCGCTTCACCCGTTTCAAAGAGGTAACCTTTGTCGGGCAAACAATCTACGTCGCAACAGATAAAGGAACCTTGGTTTCACAGACTGGGGAACACTGGAGTGTTCTGACCGATGGTGCTGACAGGCGTCCTATCGTAGACAGATTTACTACAGATGGCACTAAAGTCTACGGCATTGGTGAAACAGGGGTTTATCATTTAGATGCCAGTGGCCAGTGGGAGCAGATTTCGTCAAATGTTCCCGATAACATTCTTTCTCTCGTCGTCAGTCACAACAGGCTTTACATTGCTACGCGAGTGCGCGGGATGTTTCATATTCCGCTCGAGACGGATAGCATTGCAGAAGGAATTTCTGGGTATTGAAATGCGTTCTACAACGGGATAGATCATCAAACTCAAATGGAGGTAAACCGTGAAAACTTATTTGACTTTTGGAATCCTGATTGTGTGTGCGGTGTTAGTCATCAACGTTGCCAATCTTGGTGCCGAAGAAAATTGGACCCGGAAAGCAGATATGCCGACACAACGCTCCAGTTTTGATACATGTATTGTAAATGGAAAGATATACGCAATCGGGGGCGGGATTGAGGGATTTGGAAACTTGTCCGTCTCAACGGTGGAGATGTACGACCCGAAAACTGATACATGGGAACGAAAGGCAGATATGCCGACCGCCCGTTCTAATGCGTCTGTCTCGGTTGTAGACGGAAAAATATATGCGATTGGTGGAACGGAACTGAAGAGATTTGAGATTGATGTCCTTATTAAGGGTGAGTTTAGAAAGGTTAAACAGTGGGAGGTCAAAGAACTTCCAACCGTAGAAATGTATGATCCAATTACCGACACATGGACGCAGAAAGCAGACATGCCAACACCCAGAAACACTGTCACCTGTGTTGTGGACGGGAAAATATATGCTATCGGTGGAATAGCGTTTAATAATGTTAAGAAGAAAAAACCGTGGCGTTTAGATACCGTGGAAGTCTATGATCCAGCAACCGACACATGGGCGAAAGCAAAGAAAATGAACCATGCTCGCGATGGTGCCGCAATCGGTGTTGTAGATGGAAAGATTTACGTCATGGGTGGAACGGGTTGGCCTCAGCTTCCAAATCATCCAGGTCCCTATCTCTCCAGCGTTGAAGTGTTTAATCCAAAAACGAATCAATGGCGTGACATAGGGGAAATGTCTGAGCCAAAATCAGGTCATTCAGCAAGTGTCATCGATGGAAAAATCTATGTAATTGGCGGCGGTTTTCGGGACAACGGACTCTACATATATCTCTCGACCCTTGAGATTTACGACCCTGAAACAGATCGTTGGATTAAGGAACCGGACATACCTATGAGCAAATTGGGGCACACCGCTGAAGTCATAAATGGAGAAATTTATTTCTTTGGTGGGCATAGTGACGGTGATAAAGATCCGCGTGTAACTGTCGAGGCTTACAGCATAGCGGAAGCGGCTCAACCTGTCAATCCAGCAGGAAAACTTCTGAAAACGTGGGCGACAATTAAAATAGCACAGTAAGGGATGTACGATGTTCAAACAAGTCGGCTATTTGCAGTCAATGCTTTTTGGCTTGCTTCCCACGGCTCTCCTATTTATGGCAGTAAGCAATGCTGATGCTAACACGTGGCGGATCATCTCCGAACTGCCCACACAGCGAAAGGGGTTCTCGACCACCGTAGTAGATGGTAAGATTTATCTCAGACGAAGAAACCTGACCTGCCAAATCCGAGAATGGAGGTAAACCGTGAAAACTTATTTGACTTTTGGAATCCTGATTGTGTGTGCACTGTTAGTCATCAATATCGCCAATCTTGGTGCCGAAGAAAATTGGATCCGGAAAGCAGATATGCCGACACAGCGATCTGATTTTGCTACCTGCATTGTCAACGGAAAGATATACGCAATCGGAGGTGAAGTTGACAAATTCGGGGACGTATCCATTGCAACGGTAGAGATGTACGACCCGAAAACTGATACATGGACGCAGAAAGCGGATATGCCCACAGCCAGAAGGACCAGTACCTCCGTCGTCGATGGAAAAATCTACGCCATCGGTGGAGGAAAATCACACAAACGTCGGATTGGTCCCGGTTGGGGATGGGAGACTATAAAACTCCCAACTGTGGAAATGTATGATCCGATTACGGACACGTGGACCCCGAAAGCCGACATGCCTGCGCCAAGAAGTGCCGCTACCTGCGCCGTGAGCGGAAAAATATACCTTATCGGTGGAGCAAATAAAAAACAGCATCGATCAGAAATCGTAGATGTGTACGACCCTGCCACTGATACATGGGCAAGAGCCAAAAGCATGAACCACGCGCGCTCCGGTGCGGCAATCAGTGTTGTGGACGGAAAGATTTACGTCATGGGTGGAACAGGATGGCCCCAGATTCCAAATCACCCAGGCCCCTTTCTCTCCAGTATGGAAGTATATAATCCGAAAACAAATCAATGGCGCGAAATAGGTGATATGCCTGCCGCAAAATCGAGCCATACCGCAAGTGTCATCGATGGAAAAATTTATGTGATAGGTGGGTTTTTTCGAGGCAACGGACGAGATATAAAATATTTTAAAACAATCGAAATTTATCACCCTGAAACCGGTCGTTGGACACAGAAACCCGACACGCCGGTTAGCAAATTCGGACATGCGGCTGAAGTCATAAATGGGAAAATCTATATCCTTACCGGAGCAGATCCTGATGAGGCTCCATTTGCGACTGTTGAGGTCTATGCCCCAGAAGGGTTCCCTCAGAGCGTCGATCCAACCGGAAAACTTCTCAAAACATGGGGCACTCTTAAGAACATAAAGTAACAGGAAAACTTCCGACACACTCGGTGAAATCAAAGCACAACACCGAAACTTACCTTAACATCGGTTTGTTTACATTGAGAAGGAAAAATCAATGCTGTTCAAAATACTTCGGTCTTTCCAATGGGTTATAGTTGGACTGATTGCTGTGATTGCCCTTCATTTTGGAATGGAAGAAGCTGATGCCAACGAGTGGTGGATCATCTCCGAACTGCCAACGCAGCGTACCGGATTCGCGACTGCCCTGGTAGATGGTAAGATTTATCTCATCGGTGGCACACTCTTTGAACATGAGCGGGGGGTTCGGCGTGAAAATGAACCTGGTATTTGGCGCGGTCCTTTTGGGATGTCTGTGGTGGAAGTCTATGACCCACAAACCAACACGTGGGAGAGACTCACAGATATGCCGACTGCCCGATCCGAACCTCTGACAGCCGTCGTTGATGGCAAAATCTATGTTTTGGCAGGATACGTCGGGAAAGACAACAAGGGAGTGAATCTCAAAAATCTGACAGCCGTCGAGATGTACGATCCACAAACCGACATGTGGGTCAAAAAACAGGATATGCTTACTCCCCGTATAGACTTCGGCACCGGTGTAGTAGCTGGCAAAATCTATGCCATTGGCGGGCGTGTCCACTGGAGGGATAGAAAACCTGGGAGTCCAGGACGCATTGATCTCGTGGAAGTCTACGACCCTGCCAGCGATACGTGGACAAAGCGAGCGAAAATGCCAACCAAACGCGATGGCTTCGGAACAGTAGTTGTCAACGATCAGATTTATGCTATCGGGGGGACTGGCTGGCCCCAAGTAGGCAATCACGGAGGTCCCTATCTTGGAACGATTGAGGTCTATGAACCGAGAATCAACCGATGGACGAAACGGGCTGACATGCCAAATCCGAGAACAGTATTTTCGACAGTCGTTATTTCCGATAAAATCTATCTGATTGGCGGTTCCGATGTGCAAGCGGGGGGTACCGCGGTGGGCGAGCGGCTTGCCAACATCGAAGTGTATGACCCAATTACCGAGAAATGGCGTTTGATTCCTACCGCACCAACCCTGCAACTGGTATTTTCTGCAGCGGCGGTCAACGGCAAGATTTATATCTTTGGTGGTTACACAGAAGATTGGGAACTTTCGCCAGATGTCCAAGTGTTTGATACCGGCTTTCGTGCCATTACCCCAAGAGGCAAACTGTCCGTGCGTTGGGGCGCGTTGAAATCAGGATCCGCTCCTATAAAAAACATCCAGTAGGAGCGATCTCCGAATCGCGACCTTCGATAAAACCCCTATATCCCCAGAGAAATTTGTGATATAATAACGTGAACTCGATAATAAAGATGCGAGTATAGATGTAGGTTGGAGGATCCTTTATGAAATTCGCACGACTTCTTTCTGCTCTTAGCCTCATATTTTTCTATTCAAGCCTTTGCAACGTCTTGGCACAGGCACCCCAAACCCCCAAAATTGTATTTTCTTTAATCGACAATACACAAAACGCAGAAATCTATCTGATGAACCCAGATGGAACTGACCAAGTGAGACTCACCCATAACAAGGCATTTGATGTCTCACCGATGTGGTCCCCAACTGGCGAGCAAATCCTTTTCGCCTCAGACCGAGATGGAACCCGTGACCTATATCTCATGGATGCAGACGGGAAAAATGTGAAACGGGTCTTCGGCAAATCAGAAGATAGAAGGCATCCGACATGGTCACCAGACGGGGAACAGATTGCTTATACACGACGTGAGCAGGGAAAAGGGTTCATTTATATAGCGTCAATAGATGGGAAAAAAGAGGAGCGAGTGTCAATTGGTGGTCTTCCAGCATGGTCCCCGGATGGCATGGAGATAGCGTTTATCACGGGAGCAGTTAAACGCAGGCAAATTAGCATCCTCAACGTTAGCACATATAAACAGAAAGTGCTCTTCCCTAAACCGGCACAACCTTCGTGGATGACTTCTCCTGAGTGGTCGCCATCGGGTGAGAAACTCGCGTTTGCTTGGCTTCACAAGGTGCCTTTAGGAGAGTTCGCTGACACACAGACGATTTATATCATAAACCGAGATGGGACAGGTCTCCAACAGGTTATTCCCGAAAGAGTTGGTAGAGAAAGTTCACCGGTCTGGTCCCCACAGGGAAACGCACTTCTTTATACACAGTATATCAACGGGAAGCAGATGCAAATCTTTAAAGTTGGATTAGACGGAGGAGAGCCAGTGCAGCTTACGGATCCAACGTTTTGGCATTTTACAGGAGATTGGTTCGATCCCGCGTATGCGCTGCCGGTTTCACCGCAGCCCCAGTTGCTAACAACAACATGGGGAGACGTGAAACAAGGAAACTAAAGTCGATCTTTCATAGGAGTCTATCATGCGAGAGAAACATCTGTTTATTTTATGTGCACTCAGTGTCGTCATGTTATGCATGAATATTTGTGCCGTGTTCGCCAAAGCACCAACAACCCCTAAAATCCTGTTTACCTCCGCACGAGATGGCAATCGCGAAGTATACATCATGAACCCTGATGGATCCGAACAGGTTAGACTCACACAACATCCCAAAAACGATATGAACGCCGTTTGGTCCCCGACCGGTGATCAGATCCTTTTTATCTCCGATCGCGACGGGAAGCGAGACCTATATCTGATGAACCCTGATGGATCCAATATCCGACGCATCTTCAAGAACGAACTCAAGAGAAACTTCACTTATCGGGATTATCCGACATGGTCGCCAGATGGTAAACAATTCGCTTACATGCACATGAACTGGGATAAGGATATATACGCTATCCACATTGCGAACTTAGGGGAACAAGAAGAGAACTTTTTGGCGAATGGCTTGCATCCAGCATGGTCGCCCGACGGTGCGGAAATAGCGTGTACGACTCTCGAAGGTCCCCTCACACTCATCAACGTTCGCACTGGTACACAAAAACGGATCTTGCCGAGAAAAGAATTGGGGGGCCAAATGAGCCCCTCTTGGTCTGCTATGGGGGACACACTTACCTTCTCTTGGAATAACAATCGATTGCCGCCAGACTTCAAGCGGGGCGATAAACTACCAGAGGGATGGACTGATAAACGAACAATCTATATCGTCCATCGCGATGGCACCGGTCTCGAACAACTTGTTGATGAGGCGGGTCCGATGGCATCGACACCTAAGCTATCACCGAATGGCAAAGAACTCCTTTATACACAAAAAATTAAGGGGTCTCTACAGATTTTCAAACTCGATATAAGCAGCGGCGTTCGGACACAGTTGACGCATATTGGAGGTGTTTTCCAAGCGAATGCCGGTGGAGATTGGTTTGATCCGGCGTATGCGCTACCGGTTTCACCGCAACCACAACTGCTAAGCACAACATGGGGAGAAGTAAAGAAGAACTGAAACTGGTCTTTCAAAGGAATCTATAATGCGAAAGAAACCTCTGTTTGTTTTATATGTCCTCAGTGCAGTTATATTATGCCCGAATATTTGTGCCGTGTTCGCCAAAGCACCTAACACACCGAAGATTATATTTGGGACGCATCGTGAAGAAGAAGGAAATCGGGAACTCTATCTAATGAATCCCGATGGCAGCGAGTTGGTCAATATTACCAATAACCGCGCAGATGATGTCAGTGGTGTCTGGTCTCCGACAGGCGAGCAGATCCTTTTTGCCTCGGATCGTGATCGGTTTCTGGGGAGTTGGGACCTGTATCTCATGGATGCCGATGGTTCAAATGTCCAACCTGTGTTCGAGAAATCGGCAGCGAGAAATTCACCTGCCTGGTCTCCAGATGGAGAACACATTGCTTACACGCGCACTGTAAGGGGTGTGTGGTACGTCTACATGTCCACAAGTGATGGGAAAAATGAAGAGCGACTCGCGATTGGTGGGAACCCTAAGTGGTCTCCCGACGGCACAGAGATTGTCTTTGTCGCCATCGCGGGTCCCGAGCGGCTGAGCATACATATTCTCAACGTCCGCACGCGAAAGCAGAAGCATTTCTTCCCACCTGATGACATCAGCACAGCGAGAGAACCTGCTTGGGCGCCAGACGGAACGAAAATTGCGTTCATGTGGCATCAAAAACGACCACAAGATGAAGGAGAAATCTATATGCTGAATCGCGATGGAACGGGGCTCCAGGAACTCGTGAATCACCCTGAAGAAGGAGTTACGGCACCAGTGTGGGATCCGGGTGGAAAGGGATTAGTCTATTCACAACGCGTCGGAGACTGGGAAACACACGTTTTCAAAATTATGTTGGCAGATGGTCACTGGGAGCTACTGACAGATATTGGTCTCTGGAATAGTCCAGGCGATTGGTTTGATCCTGCGTATGCGTTGCCAGTCTCACCACAACCACAATTGCTCACAATCACATGGGGAGAAGTAAAGTAGGACTTACGCAGCCTTAAATTTGAGTGCGGGTGATTTGAGTTGCTGACAGAGGTACTCAGAGAGCAATCCATGTTTGACTTGATAAACGGTTTGCCCGGTTTCCTGGGCCCTGCGCATCAGGTGAACCCAAACCAAAAAAGCACTACTGATATGATTGCGGACAATACGCGACAGACGACATTGGCATTTCTCCAAACCCGTCAACTGCTTCGCTTCACGGTGAAATTGTTCAATCTTCCAGCGGCTGCGAGACGCCTGTTGTGTCGCAGAGACCTCCGATTGACTCAAGTCATTGGTAACGACATAATCCGTGCGTTGAGTAGACGCCACCCGGAAAACTTTCACTTTGTGGTGTTTGGGAAACTTGTTGAGTTTGACGACTTTACCCGTCGTCTGTTCACTCGGAGACCAGTCTAAGGCGTCTATGCGTTGATACGGTCTTTCACCCCCTGAATCGTCAACCAAACGGTTGGATTTCATCGGACAATAGTACGTCTTTTGTAGACTTTCAATGTAGAGTAGCAACCGCTTGGCAGCATACCAAGAGTCCATTAGCACTGTGGAGAACGCAACCTTGCGAACTTCAACCAAGACCTTGAGCATGTCGGCAACGTGATCGAGTTTCGTTTTACCGTCGCCCTGTTTATCGTAGATGCGATAATCTATCAACCAAGACCGGTCTAACTCCGCATTGACGTAGACGCAGGTGACAACGCCGATGCCATTGACGACTTTCCGGGCGTTGCCAGAATATTGGGGTGTAGCGAGAGCTATCTCACTCGCAGACGGTTTCTCTATAGTGGTATCATCAAAAATGATGTAGCCATCGCAGGTTTCGACGACATCGGGTTCGACGTGCTCCCAGACCTGCCTTGGTGTGAGACGATCTTTGGCGAGATAGCGGTTGATTTGATCATGACTGAAACTCTCAGAGTGATCCGCAAAGTGGGTTAATGTATAATTCAGCGGTGTGCTGAGCAAATATTGACAATAATCAACACGGGTCGGTTTCGACATGTTTATTTACCTCCTCGCAGATCATCCTAAGGGATCACAGAGGATATATCAATCAATTTTCTAATTCTGCGTAAGTCCTATAAAGAAAGGAAATTGACGTAAGTTTTTCAACAACAGAGTCCATAATGCAAGAAAAGCGTTTGTTCGTTTTATCTGTCCTATGCATAGGCATTTTGTGTACCAGTGTTCATTCTGTTTTCGCTAAGGCACCTGACACAGCAAAAATAGTGTATTCCTCAACCCGCGACGGGAATTGGGAAATCTATACTATGAACACGGATGGCGGTCAGCAAGTGAGATTAACACAAAATTTTGCAGAGGATTTTACCCCTGTTTGGTCACCTACCGGCGAGGAGATACTTTTTGCCTCGGATCGGGACGGAGTTCCTGACCTATATCTGATGGATGCCGATGGGAAAAATGTCCGACGGGTGTTTAAGAAATCTGCACGTAGAGAACACCCGACCTGGTCCCCCGACGGCAAGCAGATTGCTTATGTCCGCAAGTGGTTTATCTATATCGCTACACTTGGGAAACAAGAAGAACACCAATTGATAAACGGCTTCGATCCCACATGGTCACCCGATGGTACCGAGATAGCCTTTGCGAGGGGGGATTTCGGAAGCCATCGGTTGACCCTCGTCAACGTTCGGACGGGAAGGCAAAAGCAGGTACTCCCAGAAAATACACTGTCATGGCAGCATTTACCAGCGTGGTCTGCGATAGGCGATAAGATAGCCTTTTCTTGGTTGAATCAGATTCTACCGAACGGTAAACTTTTCGACCTTGTTGATAAAGAGACCATCTATATTGTGAATCGCGACGGTACTGGACTCGAGCAAATTGTCTCTGAAGCGGGCAAAGCAGCGATGGATCCCGTTTGGGATCCACGAGGTAATAGCGTTGTTTATGAGCAAGAAATTGATAATTATTACCAACTTTTTAAAATTAATCTGGCGAGTCGTGTTCGAACACAACTTACACATATTGCAGTAGGTCCCGGTCGGGGGAATGAAGACGCAGACTGGTTTGATCCTATTGTTGCCTTGTCCGTTTCACCGCAACCACAGTTGCTAACAACTCAGTGGGGAAAAGTGAAAAACAAGAACTGAAATCGTTCTTGCAAAGGAGTCTATGATGCAAAAGAAACGTCTGCTTATTTTATCTTTGCTAAGCATAGGCATTTTGTGTACCAGTGTTCATTCTGTTTTCACCAAAGCACCCGACACGCCAAAAATTGTATTTGGGACATATCGTGATGGCAATTGGGAGCTCTACTTGATGAATCCCGATGGCAGCGAGCAAATTAATATTACAAACCACCGCGCCATTGATGGCAGTGGGACCTGGTCCCCGACGGGAGAACAGATTCTTTTTACTTCCGACCGTGATCGGTCTCACGGAAGTTGGGATCTTTATTTAATGGATCCAGATGGGAAAAATGTCCGACCCGTATTTGAGAAATCGGAGGAGAGACGGCATCCTGAGTGGTCGCCCGATGGAAAACAGATCACTTACAAACGCTATGACGGGGGTGTCGGATACATCTACATCGCTACAAGTGACGGAAAAAATGAGGAACGCGTGGCGATTGGAGGCACACCTGCATGGTCGCCAGACGGAACAGAAATCGCCTTTGTCGTCAGAGTCGCACCGGATCGCCTGAACATATATATTCTCAACGTCCGCACACGAAAACAGAAACGCTTCTTCCCACCCGATGACATCAGCACAGCAAGAGAGCCTGCTTGGTCCCCAGATGGAACCAAAATCGCCTTTATGTGGCATCAAAAGCGACCTCAAGATCATGGAGAAATCTATACACTCAATCGCGATGGAACGGGACTCCAGGAACTTGTGAATCATCCTGAACAAGGGGTTACGGCATCAGTGTGGGATCCGGACGGCAAGGCATTAATCTACTCACAACAGGTCGGAAAGTGGGAAAGACACATTTTTAAAATTATGCTGGCGGATGGTACTTCGGAACAACTGACAGATGTTAGTCTCAATAACCCAGGCGATTGGTTCGATCCGGCACATGCGTTGCCTGTCTCACCACAACCCCAATTGCTCACAACAACATGGGGAGAAGTGAAACAGTAGATCAGGAAAGGGCAGCCACAAGGGACTGCCCCTACAGTGATGTGTTTTGCTTGGATGTTTCTCCCTCCTACAGGAGAACTGGATACCTCTGATCGATAGATCACGATTTGAGCAATCAGCCTGATGGAACCAACTTCCGCAACGTCTGAATCAGTGTGCTTTCGGAGAACCATTTGCCCGCCACACGCCAGACACTGCTCGAAAACGTGGGATACACATGGATCATTCCGCTCAATTTCCGCAACGGAATCCCCTCTTGCATCGCCAAGATATACTCGTGGATGACCTCCCCGGCGTTTGCACCGACGAGATGAACCCCTAATATTTTTCCAGTCCATCGACTCGCGATGACTTTGCTGAAGCCGTGTGTCTCACCTTCCGCGACGGCTCTGTCAACATCTGCTTGGTCCAGCGTGAATACATCAACGTCCCCATATTTCTCGCGTGCTTCTGCTTCCGTTAATCCACAACGGGCGACTTCTGGGTCACAGAAGGTTGTCCACGGCACGACGGCATAGTTAATCGTTTTGGAGAACGGAAAGAAGATATTTCGGAGGAGCAATTGCGCCTGAAACGCCGCAACGTGTGTGAACAGGTAATGTCCGATCACATCGCCTGCGGCATAGATATTTTTCACACTTGTTTGAAGTCGATTGTTCACTTCAATCCCACTTCTGCCCACCTGTATCCCGATCTTGTCAAGTGCTAAACCTTCGACGTTCGGTGCGCGGCCGGCAGCGATTAGAATTTTATCAAAAGACTGTTTTACTGTCCCGTTCTCACTACTACTGAACGTCACACGTGTGCCTTCTTCATCGTTCACAACTTCCGCGATATTCGTATTGAGCCGGATTGTGATCCCCTCTTCGCGGAGATAACGCAGCATCTGCTCAGAAACATCGGCATCCTCTTTCGTGAGAATGCGTTCGCTCCGCTGTGCTATGGTCACATCCGCACCGAGGCGATGAAACGCCTGTCCGAGTTCAATACCGATTGGACCCGCGCCGACAATGAGCAACCGATCAGGAAACGCCTCGAGATCCCAGACGTTCTCACTGTCAAGATAGCCACAAGACTCTAAACCGGGTATAGGCGGCGCAACAGGACGGGAACCCGTGCTAATCACAAATTTTTTGCTCTTGAGGGTGCGGGTCTGACCGCTCTCAGTATCTTCTACAACAAAAGTATCAGAGGATTCAAAATGCCCGTCTCCGAAGATAACATCAACCCCCATCTCACGGAATCGCTCAGGATTGTCGTGTTCCTCCTCTATGACGTGTTGGGTGCTTCTGACATACGCCATCACATGTTGCCAATCGAGCGTCGTCTGGGTGCCTGCAATGCCGTATTTTTCAGCGTCCTTGATGTAATTCGCGACCTTCGCTGCCTTCAGGAGTGCCTTGGAAGGCACACATCCCGTCCAGAGGCAGTCGCCACCGATACGGTGCTTCTCCACAAGCGCGGTCTTTTTACCCAATTTAGCACCTGCAACAGCAAGCACGAGTCCAGCACTGCCGCCACCGATAATCGTCAAATCGTACGTATCCACGGTTTTCCCCTCCGGGTTATCCTGTCTACCGCTGCTGGCGCAGTACTCTGCCCGGCAGCTGTCCCGTCACGTCACCATCTTCAACAACTGTAACGCCGTTGACGAACACCCAGTTTACACCGACAGGGGATTGTACTGGGTCGGACCATGTAGACCTGTCTGCGACAGTCTCTGGATCGAAGACAACAATATCCGCGGCAAGCCCCTGATCGATCCTTCCGCGATCGGAAAGCCGAAAACGCTCTGCTGGAAAACCGCTCATTTTATAGATGGCTTCTTTCAATGAAATCAACTGGCGTTCGCGCACGAATTTGCCGAGATATTGTACGAAGCACCCGTAACTGCGTGGATGTGGATGTGGAATGTTGTAAACACCATCACTGGCAATCATCATACGGGGATGGCTCGCAGTGCGGTTCAAAATGCGTTCATTCTCTTCGGGTGGGGTTGCCCACGGCATCACAAAGGTTTCAATTGCGGCTTCCTCTTGAATGAAATCAAAAGCGAAGGCTTCATGCGACTTCCCTTCGCTTTCAGCGGCTTCGGCGAGCGTCATTCCGATAAATCTACCCGATCGGTTGTAACCGACGATCTGATTGCCGCCGCGTAATTCGCCCCGTAAGTATGCGATCGATTTTTCTTCGACCTCAGGATCCTCCAGATGTGCTAACATATCAACAGGCGCGCCGGTCTGATATTCCATTGGGAGCATCATGGCGAGATGCGTCATACCGGCAGGGTAGAGGTAGGACTCGAACGTCAAATCTATCTGCTCTTTCTCTACCCGTTCCAGCACTTCTGCGGCTTCATCGTCAACACGCTCATGCGAGATATGTACAGGGATTTCGGCACGTTGTGCGATCTCAATGGTCTCCTCCCACGCCTGTCTTCTGCCGAGAATGCGGTAGCGGATGTGCGCCGCGTAGATGGCATCGTAAGCCGCCGCAATTTTCGAGAGATACACCAGTTCGTGCAAATCGGCATTCGCGGAGGGCTGATAGTCGAGTCCTAAGCAGAGACAACACGCCCCCGCCTCTAACCATTCACGCGTTGTGCGTTCCATCACCTTCAACTCATCGGGGGTTGCTGGGCGCGGCTCCCACCCCATCGCACCGAGGCGAACCGCGCAGTGCGGCACCTGTGGATAGAGGTTCGCCGGGATCTGTCCGTCGAACATGCTGAGATATGCGTCTGGCGTTTGCCAATTGAGTGGGACTTCCGCATCGCCATAAGCGAATTGCGTGTAGTGCCACATCTCTTGTGCCTGTTTCGGTGACAAAGGTGCCCATCCGAAGCCGTCTGGCGCGGCTAAATGCGTCGTCACACCTTGGCTGACAGCGGCGAACTGATCGCGACCGCCGAGTAGGGCGATTTCAGAATGCACATGCACATCAACGAAACCGGGACAGACAACCTGTCGCTCCGCAGAAATTCGATGAGGGGTTTCCGCGTCCGAAAGGTCACCAATGGCGGCAATCTGATCATCCTGAATACCGATATCTGCGATAAACGGTTCCCGCTTACCCGTTCCATCAACGATGTTTCCACCTGCAATAATCGTATCAAATCTCATTTTTCTAATTTTCCTTTTTTGATCTTCCTTGCGGTTCGTTTAGGTATGTGGGTATTTTTATACTCCTTTCCGTAGACCCGCTTTCCACTTCGTTTCAAGCTACGCGCTTTTGTTTCATATTTTCTAATTTTCCTTGCAGTTCGGTCAAATCGATTCTATGAAGGGTACTTCTCCAGTATCGCCATAATCTATCACGAACAAAGATATATGTCAACACAGACGCATCAGTTATCCAAGGCTATTCAGTTTTAAGGTTTCTGTTCAATTTATCGGAAAGGTCGGGAATCGGAGTTCCCTCCTACCGCGGATCCCTCGGGACTGACCCTCTCAAATTTCGGAAAACTAAATCATCCTGATCAGTTATCAGTTATCAGTCGTCAGTTGTCAGCGGTCAGGAAGATAGCCATCAGCCGTTTGTCGATGATTTTCAATATTATCGGAATCGGAGTTCCCTCCTACAAAGAAGCCCTATTTTTGCTTTGACAAAAAAACCGAGAGCTGATACAATGGGAATTGGTATTTAGATCAAATTATTTAAGTGGGCTACCCCAGCCCAACACAGGAGAGAATCCGTGCGTCAATCCTACATCTACATCAAGACGTTGCTTGCAATTCCATATTTCACATTCGGGATTGTCCTACTGTCGCTGGCAATTGGAGTGAGCGGTTGTAGTGAAGACCCTTCTGGCGGAAGTGGTTTCATCGATGTAGCACGCGACGAACCGATGATTGTTGATTCTGCCTTGGCAATCAGCGTCTTCGAGGATAGACCCGACGGTATCACGACCACCTTCTCTGCGGAGGTCAACGATCAGGTGTTTTTATGGATCTTATGGGCAAATATCACAGAACACCACACCGTTAAAGTCTCATGGTTCTCACCTGAAGACGACCTGGATGATCCACCATTCTGGACAGAAAAGCAAACCCTCACATCAACAACCGGCGATAAAATTACGTGGTTTTACATCGACTTGCCAGACATCACAGGCGAGTGGTTTGTTGAAATCCATTTAGACGACGATCTCTTTGAACGGAGCCACGTCTTCTGGGTGGAATAACACAGACGATTCCCGACTCACACTCTTGGGAGGAGGAAAGCCATGGATAAGCTGAAAATCGCGCATATCGGTACTGGCAGACGCGGTGCCGGAACCTACCTTCCCCTTATCTCGAAATTGACGGATGACCTTGAACTCGTCGCTGTTTGCGATCCACGCGAAGAGAGCGTTACGGAACAGGGTGAGAAATACAGTGTCCCTGCCTACACAGATACCGAGCAGATGTTGGAAACAGTGAAACCTGACCTTTGTGCCATTGTGATTACACCGAGTAACAATCACATTCCAGGACTCCTCTGTTCCGAGCGTGGGATTAGTTATTGCACCGAAACCCCTATCGACACCGATCTCGGATGGGCAGACAAGATGATCGCGTCTGCACAAGCAAACGGCACAAAATTGGAAGTCAATGAAAATTATTATCGTGTCCCGTCAGAACGGATAAAACGGGAGATGATTCTCGCGGGGATTTTCGGGAAAATCAATGCCGCCTATAATGACTTCCGAGGCCACGGCTATCACGGCATCGGGCTCATCCGTAGTTACGTTGGTTTTGACAACGAGCCCGTTCAGGTTTATGGATTCCGAAAAGGATATGACGTCCAAGATCACGTCTGGCGGCAGGGGCAACCGAAACGCGATACCGAGGATTGGCAACATGCAGTTATCGAGTTCGCAGATGGGGCTGTTGGCATCTTCAATTTCAGCAGTCTCTCTTACGGCTCGCCACTGCGAGGCTTTAACGGGTCAAAATTCTACGCAGAACGTGGGATGTGTTTCCGAGACGATGCCGTTATTTTAAACGAAACCGCCGACGCACAGCGAACGGTTAACATCTCGCGTAGAACCAATACCGTTGACGGTTATGAAACCTTAGCCGCCCTTGTGGCAGATACCGACCCTGAAGTGGTATGGGAAAATCCGCTGCAAAATTATCCACTCAGCGATGGGGAAATTACCGTAGCATCAGAACTGATGAGTCTTGTAAACGCAGTTCGTAATGACACAGAACCGGAATACGGTGCTTATAACGGTCGCAAGGATCGGGAGATCGATGTTGCGATGGCACGCTCATGGGCAAACAACGGTGCACCTGTCACTTTCCCCTTTGAATACGAGGAACGCTGATACCTGTCAGAGAATTTGGCTTGCCGTTTGCCGAGAAATCTTATATACTTTATAACAATTAAGAATAACAATTAAGTTGGAAAAATCAGAACCTTGGAGGAATCTTCGATTTTGAAAAATTTTCGGTTCATTTTCGCCACTTTGCTTCTCTTCGGTTTCAGTGCGACATTGATGGGAAATGAATGGGCAAACTACTACTTTCCAGACGCACCCAACAGTTACTGGGTTTACGAAGACCAGAACGGTGACGAGTTAACGCGCTACGCAATAGAGCCAGAAGAGATTGACGGTGAATTCTATCGCGCCTTCAGTTACGACCCGGCTTTGGAAAACTGGGCAGACTTCGAGCATTACGTTCACCCCTATTTCTACCAAGTGGGTACGGACTGGGTGGCGTTTTTTGTCGGCACTGAAATTGAAAACGCGCTCAAGGCAGCCACGATGGAACAGATGGAAGAAGCCATCGTGCTGATGCGTCAGGCACTGCAGGAACAGATGCCTGCGGAATTAAATATCACATTTGACTTAGATTACGATGTCGAGGTCGATTCCCAAGACTACTTCTATTTCCTGCCGACACCCGCTACCTTTGATGAAGAGTGGACAGCCATAGAAACAAACGTCGTCCTAACCATGACAATTGATATCCAAGGCATGCCTATAGAAATACCGGGCGGCTCAACACAGACTGTTAAAACTTATACCACCCTTGTAGAGTCAGGGAACGTCACCGGCACGGAAACGGTGGAAACGGATGCTGGCACTTTCGAAGACTGCTTGGTAATTGAGTATCGAACAGACGCTTCAACAGAGACCGTTATGTCTGTGGAAGTTCCGCAACAACCGGGACCGCAAGACCAGCAAGATGTAACCGTAACGACTGTCTGGTTGGCACCCAACGTCGGTATTGTAAAATTTGAGCATCAACATCAGCAGGTTGAGGAGAATGAAGCCCTTGGACTGGAAACGCCTGAAGACCAGACCCTTGAATTAGTCCGATACGAAATCATATCCTCGGGCTCGGAGGCAGAATGAGTACCTTCCCTATCTATCGTCCGAGGCGACTTCGCGCAAATGAGAACTTGCGACGATTGGTTCGTGAGACTACACTCTCTGTGAACGATCTTATCTACCCAATGTTTGTCGTTCACGGACATAACACTGCGACCGAAATTTCCGCCATGCCTGGGTGTTACCAATACTCGGTTGACACCCTCGTCATCGCCGCGAAAGAACTCGCCGCACTCGGAATTCCCGGAACAATTCTGTTCGGAATTCCAGAGGCAAAAGACCCCCTCGGTTCTGAGGCGTACGCTGACCATGGGATCATTCAACAAGCCGTTCGCGCCATCAAAGATGCTGTGCCCGATCTGCTCGTCATGACTGATGTTTGTCTCTGCGAATACACCGATCATGGACATTGCGGTGTCATTGAAGCGGGTGAAGTGAAAAACGATCCGACCCTGGAACTCCTCGTTAAGGAGAGCCTGTCGCATGCCCGCGCCGGTGCCGATGTTATCGCACCGTCAGACATGATGGATGGTCGTGTCGGCGCAATTCGTGAGGCGTTAGACGAAAACGGTTATGAAAATATACCGATTATGGCATACTCTGCCAAATATGCGTCTGCCTTCTACGGACCGTTTCGGGAAGCGGCGGAATCGACGCCTCAATTCGGTGATCGTCGCGCGTATCAGATGGATCCAGCCAATGCGGAAGAGGCGTTACGCGAAGTCGCATTGGATATTCAAGAAGGCGCGGATGTTCTCATGGTGAAACCCGCCCTCTCCTATCTTGATGTTATCCATCGGGTCAAAACAGAATTCCAGGTGCCCGTTGCCGCCTACAACGTCAGCGGTGAATACGCCATGATTAAAGCCGCCGCACAAAACGGTTGGATCGACGAAGAACGGGTCGCTTTGGAGATGCTCAACAGTATCAAACGCGCAGGGGCGGATATAATTTTAACCTACTTTGCGAAATCCGTTGTTGAGTGGATATAACCTAGTAGTCACATCTAAACTGACAGGTGTGCTCGCCCGATTTTGTCGGGTTTCACTTCGTTCTACCCGACCTACAAAAAGTCAAAATAACGTTGACAGAACACTAGTTGTCAGCAGTCAGAAGAATAGCAATCAGCAGGAAACATCCAAGCAAAACACTCGACTTTATCAGAAAGCCTCTTTACTGACCACCGACGGTTGACAGCTGATTGCCTTAGAAAACTTGGAGGAACGCTTTGGAGAGCAGTAAATCCTTAGCCGCATGGCAAAAATCACAACAATTTATCCCGGGTGGGGTTAACAGTCCTGTCCGAAATTTCAGCAAAGTCGGCGAATATCCCCGTTTCATCGAACGTGGCGAAGGCTCGAAAATCTACGACATTGACGGAAACGAATATATTGATTATGTCGCCTCTTGGGGTCCTCTGGTCTTGGGGCATGCGCATCCGAGCGTTATAGAGGCTATCAGTGCAACAGCGTTGAACGGTACCAGTTTCGGCGCACCGACAACGCGGGAGACAGAACTCGCTGAAATCATCGTCAATGCCGTCCCTTCGATTGAACAGGTCCGACTCGTCAATTCCGGTACCGAAGCGACGATGAGTGCAATTCGCGTTGCACGTGGGTATACCGGTCGCGATAAAATCCTCAAAATCGACAGTTGCTACCACGGGCACGTGGACTATCTACTGGCGAAAGCTGGGTCCGGTGTTGCAACGTTTGGGCTTTCCGATAGCGGGGGTGTTCCTGAAGATTTCGCACGTAATACACTCACAGTCCCCTTTAACAACCCCGATGCCGTCCGGGCAGCAATAGAAGCCAACCCTGACGAAATTGCATGCCTGATTCTTGAACCGATTATGGGCAATATGGGCATTATCCCACCCCGTGAGGGGTATCTCAACCAACTCCGAGAAATCACTGAAGAACACGGCATTGTGTTCATTTTTGACGAAGTTATCACGGGCTTTCGAGTGGCTTACGGCGGTGCGCAATCCTACTATAACGTTACACCGGACATGACCTGTCTCGGAAAGATTATCGGTGGCGGGTTGCCTGTCGGAGCATACGGCGGGAAACGGGATATTATGCGGTGTGTTGCTCCAGAAGGCGATGTCTATCAGGCTGGAACACTCTCCGGCAATCCGTTAGCGGTTACTGCAGGTATCGCGACGCTGGAACGTCTTGCTGAACCGGGGGTTTATGAACAGCTTGAGAGTAGGGCGGCTGCCCTCGCAGAGGGTCTCGCTGCGGCGACCCAAAAACACGGTATTGACGCATGGCACAGTCGGGTCGGGTCGATGCTGATGCTCTACTTTACGCCAGAAACCGTCACCGATGCTGATGGTGCGCGCACAGCGGATACCGAACGCTTTCAACAATACTTCTGGGGACTTATGGAACGCGGGGTCTATGTCGCCCCCTCTCAATTTGAAGCAGGATTTGTCTCCTTAGTTCACTCTGAAGAGGACATCGACAACACCGTTGAAGCCGCAACGCAGGCATTGGCAAATCTGGTTTAATGGTTGTCAGTCTTCGGTCTTCGGTTCTCGGTTAAGAGGTTTCCTTGTAACAATCTTCCCACGTGTTGGAATAGTCCAAATTGGGGTTAATTGTTACTGAAAGTCTCTTGTTACCGATAACTGATAACTGATAACTGATAACTGCAAGGGTTGCGTAGCAACCCGCACTGACAACTATACATTATGTCCAATTTTGATAAAATCGTTCAATTGATTGCTGATGACCTCAGTGCCGTTGAGGCGAAACTCACCGAACACACGGCAAGCGAATATACCTTCGTTGACATGGCAGTCCAACACGTTGTGGAGGGTGGCGGTAAACGGCTCCGTCCGATTCTCGTTGTGCTTTCCGCCAAAGTCTGTGGATACGAAGGCAGCGATGCACACACCCTTGCTGCGGTTGTTGAACTGATCCATGTCGCATCGCTCGTTCACGACGATGTGCTCGACGAAGCCGCCATCCGTCGTGGACGTGAGACGTTACAGACGAAATGGGGCAACAAAGTCGCCGTCCTCGTCGGAGATTACCTACATGCACGAGTGCTTTCGATGCTCGTATCCCGCCGTTCTGATGATCCGGCGATGGCAATCCTCGCCGATACCACACAAGCAATGTGTGAGGGTGAGGTCATACACGCATACAAAAGTGGCGATTTCGATATCTCCGAAGCCGAATACCTCAAAATTATCAGTTTTAAAACCGGGAAACTGATCGCGGCATCCTGCACCCTCGGGGCACACCTCGGAAACCCATCAGAAGCACAACAGATTGAAGCACTCACCACTTACGGACAACAGATTGGAACGGCTTTCCAAATCGTAGACGACCTGCTCGATTTCACAGAGGATTCTGATAAACTGGGGAAAGACGCGTTCGGCGATCTCCGCGAAGGAAAACTCACTTTTCCGATTATTTATGCTCGGACTGTTTGTAATGACGATGAGAAGCAGAGGCTTGAGAAGGTCCTGAATCCTAATACAGATGAAACCGAGGCAATCACCTTTGTTGGCTCCCTATTCCAACGTTATGGCGTTGAAACCCACTGTTTGAAGGTCGCTCAAGACTACGCCGACCGTGCCAAAGCGGCATTGGCACCCTTACCGGAAACATCCGCTCGAATTGCCCTGGAACACCTCGCAGATTACGTTGTCTCACGTGAATCATGAGGAGTAGTTATCGGTTATCAGTTTTCGGTTAAAGAGAGGTTTGATTCACCAGAGTTCCTCTTAACTGACAACTCACAACTCACAACTGACAACCATTAAAATGTTTTATCCGGCATATATAAACCTTCAAGATCGGAAATGCCTCGTCGTTGGCGGTGGGACGGTTGCGGAACGGAAAGTTGTCGCGATGCTTCTCAGCGGTGGCGATGTCACCGTCATCAGTCCGGATGCTACGGAATTGTTGACGTTCCTTGCAAACATCGGCACAATTCGCTGGCACAAACGGCAGATGCAGGCAGATGATACACACGGTTATTTCCTCGTCTGTGCTGCCACCGATTTTACAGATATTAATTCTGCTGTCTTCGCGGAAGCGCACGAAAAGAATAAAATCCGTCTCGTCAACGTCGTTGATGTCATCCCACAATGCACCTTCGCCGCCGCCTCTGTCGTAACCGATGGTGACCTCATGCTCAGCATCTCCACAAGCGGTAAAAGTCCCGCGACGAGTCGTCGGATCCGTGAATACTTCGAGAAAGTCTTGAACGCCACTTCGCTATACACACTCGGATACGAAGACAACAAACCGATGCCGATTAAGAATCAAGGACTTCCCTACCCGGTTTATCTTCTGTTGGAAAATCGCAGATGTGTTGTTCTCTGTGCGCAAAAAACACCTGAGATTGAACGCCGTATCTCCCTGTTAGACCAGTGTGGTGCCTCTGTGTTATGTATGACACCCGATGTGGCGAAACCGTATCACTTTGAAGATGCATTTCTCGTTATTGCAGACGAGTTTTCTGCTGTAGATAAATTTTTGAGCACCAACCCCCCTTATCAGGGGGGAATTAGCACATGTAGAAGCGAGAGAACATTCATCCGGGAATATCTTGATGCGCCGGACGCTGGCACGCATTTCACGCCTGAACTCATCATAGATAGCAACCTCATAATTAGCGTATCGGCGCGAAGTAGCACAGGCACTGACAAGATGAAACACTTACATAAAAAACTCACCAACCAGTTTGAAAACAACGGCTACGGGGCATTTATCGAATTCCTGGGGACGCGCCGCTCTGAGATTCTCAAGGCTTTTCCGACCCCTAAAAGGCGTGCTGACTTCTTTGAGATGCTTATTGATACTGTTGAAGATGCGGCATCGGGGAAATCCGCAGAAAACACCCAAGCAAAAACCCCAAGCAAAAACCCCTCTCCTACAACATGTTGTCTCGGTCTCACAAATCCTGAATGTTCCGCCGAATGCCTTTTTAACTGGGTTCGGCACGGTAAGTTGGAACGTGCGAATACCTTTACCTCCAAACAACTTGACAAAGCACACAAATGTTGTTAAAATTGCACGAAACAACAGTCTGCCTTTTTTCAAGACTCCCAAAACGGTTGAAAACTGCTTTAACGATCTCCCGCGGGTAAGAGATATTCCTGTCTTGATACGCGAAGGAAGAACATCATGAATACGTTAAACGATTTTGAATTGAAGCAAAGAAAATACATGCCTGTCTTTCCAAAAGCGAGTGGAAAACCGACCGTTTATATCGAAGGCTACCCTTCCGAGGACGAACACCCCATGCCAGCAGGTGAATTTCACGGGATGCAGATGCAGACCTTATTCGACCAATTCTTGCGATATTTTCAGGCACACCCTTATGTCCATGTCAGTATGGACAACTTTATCTATTACCGGGAAGGCGATATCAGAAAGGTCGTTGGTCCCGATGTGTATGTCGTCTTGGGTGCCGCGAAACTTCCCTTGCGAAGGAGTTTTTATACTTGGGCAGAAGGGACCGTCCCTACAGCAGTTTTTGAGTTCCTTTCGGATACAACAGCGTCTGAGGATCGGCATGAAAAAGTTGAGGTGTATCTACGGGATATAGGGGTTGCGGAGTATTTCATTCATCAACCGGATATGAACCGCCCTATAGAATTTCGGGGGTGGCGGCGGGATGCCTTGGACAACATCATCGAAATTGAACCGGATTCGGATGGCGGCATCTTCAGTGTGTCGTTAAATCTGTATTTGCGGTGGGAACTCCATGAGGCGTGGGAGTTGCGACTTTTACGTCCGTATCTCCCTGACGGCACGCCGATTACGACTTCTATGGAAGAACATCACTTAAGGATAGAGGCAGAAGAACTGGCAGCAGCGGAATCGGAACGACGGCAGGCAGCAGAAAGGCTTGCCAGAAAAGAAGCGGAACGACGACAGGCAATAGAAACCGAGTTAGAACGCCTCCGAGCGCAACTCGCCAACAGCGAAACTGAAAGCGAATGAACACACATAAGGGAGAGGCGTATCCCCTTACTATGTGCCCTGAGTGTCTCGAAAATCCCAGCGTATGATAAATTTTCTATTTCTCGTCACCCTTTTAATATATTTAGCGGCAGGCATTTTTCAGACGCTTTCACTGGCACTTGGCAATCGCACTGAAGCATCCGTCATTCGTCCAACAATCGAGCAGATCGCTTTTTGGTGTACCATCATCGGCTTCGCTTTCTTAACCGTTTTTATCGCGCTGTGGTGGTTACAGCAGGGGCATTTCCCAATGACCCACTGGACCGACTCCACTGCCTTTTTTGCGTGGGCAATTACACTCATTTATCTCATCATCGTGCGTTTAACGCACCTCCGCACACTCGGCAGTTTTGTGATGCCGGTTGCGTTTATTGCCATACTTATCTCATATAGTTTCGCCACGCACACTGCAGCACTCCCAGAACCGCTTCAAAACTACTGGCTTCTTGCACATACCACACTCATCTTTCTTGCCTACGCTGCATTCATTGCGGCATTTGGGTTTGGGCTGATGTATCTCATAACAGAACGGAAAATACGCAAGAAAACGGACGCTCTCCTTGACAATCTCCTTCCTTCTCTTGGTACTTCCGATGAACTTGGGCATCGCTGCATAATCCTCGGCGTAATCCTGCTGACAATGGGGGTTATCGTCGGAAGCCTTTGGACCCAATATATCCGAGATGTGCCGTGGAGGTGGCTTGATGCAAAGGTAATCTCCACTCTGGTGACGTGGCTGATCTATGTCGCGCAAATCGGTATCCGCCAATTTTGGGGCTGGCACGGACGCAGAGCGGCGTATGCCGCAATTATCGGTTTCGTTGCCGTTCTCTGCACCTATGTTGGTGTGGATCTTTTTTTAGACAGCATGCATACATATCGGTAAGGGCATTTATATCTGTCACCACCTTATCTAAATTTGACAGAACCGCCAATATGTGATATAATTTAGCAAACGTATGTAGGATGTTTCACCTTTTTAGATTTCTTGGTAAAAGGAATGAACCACATCGTCTCTATCGGAACCAGCCATCATGTCGCGCCCATTGAATTCAGAGAAAGGTTGGCGTTTTCCGAAGAACAACTCATTGAATCCCTTCAGTACTTGCATGAATCCGATCAGGTCCAAGAGGCAGTGATCCTCTCCACCTGTAATCGGGTCGAAGTCTATGCAGTCCTGAATTCAGTACGGACTGCCGAGGCAGCTGCCAAGATACTGGCTGAATTCCTCTCCCGATGCCACCAGATTGACACGGAATCCCTGAAGAAATGGACGTATCTCCACCATAATCTGGAGACAATCCAGCACCTCTTCAGAGTGACATCGAGTCTTGATTCCATGGTTGTCGGTGAGTCCCAAATACTGGGTCAAGTCAAAGATTCCTACGATACCTCACGCTCAGCAGGTAGCACGGGGCCTATTCTCAATCGTCTGTTCACCAAAGCCTTCAGCGTTGGCAAACGCGTCCGATCTGAAACGACCATCACTACGGGTGCTGTCTCCATCAGTTACGCCGCCGTTGAACTTGCGAAAAAGATTTTCAATACACTCGAAGGCAAAACTGTTGCGATTATCGGGGCAGGCGAGATGAGCGAACTCACGGCAAAGCATCTCGTTGCAAATGGGGTCTCCAACGTGATTGTCGCGAATCGGACTTATGAGCGGGCAGTCAACGTCGCAGAGAAGTTTAATGGAACGCCCCTCGCCTACGATAGCGATCTCAGTTTTCTCATTGATGCCGATATTGTCATCAGTTCTACCAACGCCCCTGATTATCTCATCAAGCGACAGCCTCTCACTGACATCATGCGGAAACGGAAGCACCGATACATGTTCCTCATCGATATCGCTGTCCCACGCGACATCGAGCCGGATGTGGGTAAACTTGACTCGGCGTTCCTCTACAATATCGATGATTTGGAAGCCGTTGTCGCCTCGAATCTCAAAGACCGGCAGCATGAAGCAATCCGCGCAGAGCAGATCGTCTCTGAAGAAGCCAAGCGGTTCTACGCCCAATTGCAAATCTTTCAAGTCAATCCCACGATTAAAGCATTGCATCAGCAGTTTCGAGAGATAGCCGACACCGAATTACAAGCGTGTTTCTACAAAACCACACTCTCCGATCAGCAAGAGGAAGTTATAGCCTCTATGACGCAGGCAATTGTCAAAAAACTGCTCCATCATCCGATGCAGAACCTACGCTGCGCAGTCAATGACGGCGATGCCGATCACGGGCAATACGTCCAAGCCCTACAGGAGTTGTTCGCTTTGGACTTAAACGATGAATAAAAACAATGGACAACTCGTTTATAATTGGCACACGTGGCAGTCAACTCGCACTTTGGCAAGCACAATTCGTCAAAAACCAATTGGAACACCATTTCCCTACCTTGGAAGTCTCCCTCAAGATCATCAAAACCACCGGTGATGCAATCCAAAACCGCTCGTTAGTTGGACTGGGCAAAGGTATTTTTACCAAAGAGATAGAAAACGCCCTTTTCACCGGCGACATCGACCTCGCTGTCCACAGTTTGAAAGATCTTCCGACAGAATTACCAGAAGGACTCTGCATTGCCGCGATCCCAGCGCGAGAAGACCCGCGCGATGTGCTCGTCACAGACACAGGAGTGCCTTTAGAAGACTTGCCGGAAGGCGTGAAGATCGGCACCACCAGTCCACGCCGAAAGGCGCAACTCCTCTATATCCGTCCCGACCTGCGAGTTGTTGATGTCCGAGGCAACATTGATACACGATTACGCAAACTTCGCGAAACCGACCTCGACGGAATTATCCTCGCCGCCGCAGGCATCAAACGTCTCCTCGAGCCAGAAATTATCACACAATTCTTTGATACGGAACAGATGGTCCCAGCGGTTGGTCAAGGTGCACTTGCGATTGAAGCGCGGGAAGGAGACGATAGGGTTGAAAAACTGCTCCTGCCGCTGAACGATGCCTCAGCAACAGCAGAAGTCACGGCGGAAAGAGCTGTATTAGAAAACCTCGGCGGCGGATGCCAAGTGCCGATCGGCGCGTACGCGAAACACATCGATGGTGAACTTTCGCTCATCGGTGCGGTCTGTCATCCAGACGGCACCCAACGCATTGTGGAAAACGGCACAGGCACACCAGACACAGCACAGCACTTGGGAAGCGTTGTTGCCGAAAAACTTCGGAACAGTGGGGCAACAGAACTGTTGCAGGAACAGGAGAAGCGGTCGGGAATCGGAGTTCCCTCCTACAAAAGAAAGGAACAGGAGAAGCGGTCGGGAATCGGAGTTCCCTCCTACAGAAGGGAGGAAAACGATAAATGAACAAACCGATCACGGGTATTGTTTACATTGTAGGTGCTGGTCCCGGCGACAGAAAACTCATTACGCTCAAAGGTGTGGAATGCCTCCAACGCGCGGATGTTGTCATTTATGACCTGTTGCTAAACGATGTCCTGCTGGAACATTGCTCCGAACACACGGAAAAAATCAAGGCACCCGACCCAAGAACCCGCACAACCCGCCAAGATGAACTCAATCATCTGCTGGTTGAACACGCCAAAGCCGGCAAAATCGTTGTTCGTCTCAAAGGCGGCGACCCATACATCTTTGGACGTGGTGGCGAAGAAGCGGTTGCTCTCACGGAAGCCGGTATTCCGTTCGAGGTAGTTCCGGGTATCACGTCTGCGATTGCCGCCTCTGCTTATGCGGGCATTCCAGTCACACACCGCGACTATGCCTCATCGGTCGCTTTTGTCACGGGACATTCCGCGGCATTACATCCAGATTCAAACATCAATTGGGCACAGCTCTCCACAGCCGTTGATACGCTTGTTGTCTACATGGGGGTTGCGCACCTTCGCCAGATTGTGGAACGGCTGATAGCGCACGGTAGGGATCCGCGAACCCCCGTCAGTTTAGTCCGTGTCGGAACGACACCGCAACAGCATGTCGTCCAAGGCACCCTCACAGATATTGTGCAAAAAGTAGAGGCGGTTCAACTCAAAAGCCCAGCGGTTATCGTTGTCGGAGAGGTGAATCGACTCCGTGAGCAACTCCGATGGTTTGATACCAAACCCCTCTTCGGGAAACGGATACTCGTCACGCGCGCCCGTGCCCAGGCAAGCGATTTCGCAGACCTTTTGGAAGCAAACGGCGCAGAGGTCATCCAATTCCCAACGATAAAGATTCAACCTATTGAGGATGTGGACATACCCTCTCCTGACGCATACGATTGGGTTATCTTCACGAGTGTCAACGCCGTTGAAATTTTCTACGCACAGCTACGGGAAAAGGGGAAGGATACACGCGCGTTCGGTGGGAGTAGCATCTGTGCAGTTGGTCCAAAAACGGTTGAGGCACTGAACCGTATTGGTATCCATCCCGATTTTGTTCCTTCTCACTCCCGAGGGAGTGCGATTGCTACTGAAATTGCGAACGTGAGTGGAAAGAAAATTCTTTTGCCACGTGCGAAAATCGCCACTGCCGATCTACCGAATGGTTTGCGTAAGAGAGGTGCACAGGTCGATGATGTGCCTCTCTATAATACTACCAAAGTGGCGGGTGAAAATCGTGAGACAATCGAAGCAGACCTCCTGAACGGCAGCATTGACTGCGTCACGTTCACCAGTTCCTCGACGGTTACAAATTTCCTGGAGATGTTTCCGACCCACGCACCTGCAGCGTTACTCGCGAATGTCAAGGTCGCCGTGATCGGACCCACAACACAGAAAACGGTATTGGCGCGTGATGTACGGGTTGATGTGGTTGCAAAGGAAGCATCCGTCGAGAGTCTTGTGGAAGCGATTATTGCGGTATAATCTATAGTAAAACCCACAATTAACTTTACACACTGTAATGAATTATCCAGTCTATCCCAATTTCAAGATCGACAAAGTAAATTGTAGCGCAAACTGTTAGTTTGCGACACACGTAGGCACAAACTAAATGAAGTTTCAGAAAATAATTCGGTAATCGACGGAATCCCCTAAAGGGTACGGGGTGGGAAACCCACCCCCTACGCAAACAGGATTGCTCGTAGGGGGTTTTTGCTTGGGCGTTTCTTCAAGGTCGCCTCGCCCGTTTCCCGCGATTCACCGCACGTTCAGAAATTACCGAATTAATAAATTAATCTTCATACAGTTTGTGCTACAAAAAGGAGATTACAAAATTATGCAGAAAAATTACTGTTATAGTGCACTCGTTTGCTTACTCATGTTCAGCGTTGTCTGTATAGCAAACGCCGCAGACGTATCCTTCGGAGATCCCTTCGAGAAGGGGAAGTTGCAAAATCCGAATTGGAAATGGCAGAATGAACCCCCAGATTGGGACCTGGGTGAAACCCGCGCGGATTACCTGTATATTGACAGTGAAACCAATCGAAACATCTGGGCATCGGATGAATCCCACTTTCTCTATCAGGAAACGGATGCTGAGATGTTCGATGTCGAAACCCATTTCTTTTCTACATGGGATACCGATTCCGGTGTGAATGGACTTCTCGTCAAAAGCCCGAAGGACAATAACTGGGTCACCATCAAATTTTGGTCGCGTGATGCGGGGGCTAAAGGGCAACTTCAGTTCCAAACCCGGGAGGCGGGTGTGCCTGGTGGTCCCCCCGATCCCCCGTGGCGTCCGGAATTTGGTGACACCGAGTTGTTTCTCAGGCTTAAGAAAGAGAAAAACACTTATACGGCGTGGTATAAAATGGACGCAAAAGACGACTGGACAGATTTCGGGGCAGGCGACTTTAAAATGACACCCCCATTGTGGCTCGGGATTTATGCCGGTGTCGCTTCAGGGGTCGGTTCGTTGGAAGTAGAATATGAGTATTTCCAAGACAATGTGACACCTTGGGGTGTTGAACCCGAAGGCAAAGTGGCGACAACGTGGGGCATCCTAAAGTCCCGCTATTAGCGTTACGGACAGGGTCGTTTGTAGGGGTAGGTCTTGTGCCTACCCCTAACCATTTGTGGAAGTTCTACCCAAAAATTGGGAAAATGTAAGGCACAAGCACTTTTTGATAGACGGTGATCGTTCCGAAGATCGAATAGTACCCTGCACACAGCACGAGTCCAATCTGTTTCCATAACGGTGCTTGTATTTCTGGCGGTAAGAATTTCCGGTTCACGTAGAGCGTATGTATCGCTGAAAACACAAGGAGATACCCACCAATCGTTGCCGATACCAGAATCATGAAAAACGGCTTGGCGAGATACATCGCGATGATACCCCAGAGAATATAAACACCGAGAATGGGATAATAAATCCATTTTGCGCTGTGTTCACCCAAGTTCCGCGCACGCCTCACGCCGGTCCAAATAATATCGGTGAAACCACGCGGCACACCATCCACACCACCGAGTTGCGTCGAAAACAGCACCCAGAAACCGCAGAGCAGTGTGAGATACCACATAATTCTACCGCCTTTTGCCTCAAGTCCCTCGGCTTGCATTGCCGCTGCCGACCACTCTCCCATCTCCTGTCCTACAGGTACATACTGCAAGGTCAGCATTGCGGGCAGGGCAATCCCGAAGAAACATCCGATCATCCAAATATAATACTGTTCAAATCGGACATATTTCCACCACTCCTTGAACCGTTTGAGGTTCTCTGGTGTAATGCGAAACACTTTGCCCCAATGTGAGAGCGTCACGTGCTGTCCACCGATCATAGACGGAATCGCGCCGACGAGACTGCTCATTCCCCAGCCTTTATCTCGGACGTAATGGGTAATGCCGACATTTCCTAAGCCGCCGCTACCGGCATACGCCGCGAACGCACCGACCAAAAGCCAATTGACCTGCCCGTCTTCTCCTGCGGTAGGAAGTGCTCCGAAACTAAAGAAGCCTTTGATAACAGCCCACCATGTGCTCGGTGACACCATAAACAGATCGACGATGACAAGGTAGCCGATAATCCAAACCACCATAAAGAGCGACACCTTCTCAAGCGAGTTATAAATCTTCCCGCCGAACAGTACAATCCCCAGACAGGAGAAGAAGATGAGATATGCGAACACGCGCACCGTTCCGCCATCTGCCTCCGCTGGCATATAGCCAAGCCATGCGGCAGCGAGTGCTGTCGCAGCCGTCATCGCCCAACCGGGCCAAATTCCGAAAAAGTTGATACCCGAATAGAAAGACATCCAGAAAGGCGCGCCGGGTTTACAGCGCATATACCCACTCATCATCGGTTCGCCGGTGTAGAGCGTATAGCGGATCGCCTCTGTATTCAGAATGACTTGAAGTAGAATGGCGACTGTCGCGATCCAGAGCAATCTGCCACCATATTGCGCAGTAATCGCAGGACCCAGTAGCCATTCACCACTCCCAATTGAACCGCCTAACGCAATGATACCGGGACCCAAGATGTTCCGAAACGCTTTACCAAATTGATACGGGGGTGGTGCCGGTAAATCATCGACCTCCCAATCGGGGAGTGTGCCGCCCGCTACACGTTCTTTCGTTTCTGCCATATTGTTACCCCTGCCCTCCTCTAATTTTGATTACGGATTGAGGCGTTAACGCATTTTGTCCTGCTCCTACCACTCCCAACAGACCGGGACATCTAACTTCTCAGCAATGCCAGCGAGACCGCGTAAATGGTCTACGTGGATCGGAATGCCGTTCTCAAGGTAATTATCGTAGTTATTCCATTCAATTTCGCCGGGCAGATAGGCTTGCTCCACGCCTTCTGCGGTTTTCGAGGTGTGGATTTTGTCTACACCCCGCTGGATTTCTTCAGCGTAACCGTCGTAGTCTGTGAAACTCGCAATATTCAACGCGAAAAAGAAGTGTTCAGAGGGATCGCCTGCTTTATTACAAGCCATCAAACCACCGCTCAAAGGACCCGCTAAGATGCCCATGATGAGTGCCAATCCGTAACCCCGTGGTCCCGCCGCAGGCGCAAGGAAACGTCCCTTCTCTGGATCGCTGGTCGGTTGACCCGTCTCATCTATAAGCCATCCTTCGGGAATCGGTTTGCCATACATCCGGAGCGTGCCAATTTTCCCCCATGCGGAAACGCCGCACGCCATATCCAACACAATCGGATGTCCTTCACCCGTAGGCAAGGCGTAGCTCATTGCATTATTTGCGACCACCGCTTCCGCACCACCAGGGGCTACGATAGAGGCTCCCCCTGTGTTGGTTGTCGAAAACCCGATCATCTGGCTCGATGCCGCCATAATTGCGTAGCATGCCGCCGCACCGAAATGACCGGCGTTGCGAACTCCGGCAGCAGCGATACCGGTTGTCTTTGCCTTCTCTATCGCTGTCTCCATTGCAAACGTGCTTGCCAGATGTCCCATCCCGTTATCTCCGTCAACCACAGCGAAACTCGGTCCCTCTGTTGCGATGTGGAGTTCAGGTTGTGGGTTCATCTTTCCGTCAAGAACGAGGTTGAGATACCCCGGTAAAGCGCGTGTACCGTGCGAATGCACACCGCGTAAGTCGGTTAGCACTTGATGCTTCGCGATCGTTTCGCCGTCCTCCGAACGCAATCCTGCCTTTTCACAAAGCGTCCGAGCGAAATCGTGTAACTTCGCTGAATCTACTACAATTTCCTGCATAACATCCCCTCCAGTCATGAACTTGCCGTCCATTTTAGCAGAGGAGGGGTTATGAATCAAGCACAATCCACTTTTTTTCAGGTGTCCCGTCATTTCTTTTGAAAACCCGCTCGTTTAACGCTAAAATTTGCATAATAAAAAATACACTGGAGGAACACACATGCGACCATGGAATGTCTTGAAAACAAACAGAAAAATATGCTTCATGTCTTCCATACTCGTGTTCAACTGCTTGATTCTCTTTTCATGCGCGAACCCATTACTGCCAGTGGATCGCGATGAGGAACAACTGGTAAAAGCAGAACTAAAAGATCGTTCATTTCGGCAATTTGACCCTTCCAGAGACGCTCAGAAAAGAAAAGGCGTTATTATCGATTTCTTTAGCGGTGTCAGTCTCTGGGCACAATACGCCGCAGGCAATACTGCCCTCAGCGAATGGGAGATTTTTTCGGACGATTACCATATTGAAAAGAATGGCTCGGAATACAGAATTCATTTTCAGGCACCGCGCTCGGCACAAATACTCCCAACACCGTGCGACAACTGCATTGGAACTTCAGGAATCTCCATTTCCATCCGCGATCTCTTTGATAGTAAGAAGATACGATTCAAGTTGAATACAGGCAACGCCGACTTTCCTCGACCCTTTCCTATATTTGAATCATGGACAAAATTTGACGAAGATGAGTATTTCGATTGAGTTGTTTAAGCATCATCTTCGTGGTTAATTGTCTGAATCAGGATTTTCAGGATTTAAGGATTTTCAGGATAGTGATAGCACCAAACGCCTAAAGGCGTGGGTTTCAGTTTCATAGCAACTGAAGATTGGAAACAAAGATTTGAGGAAATTGTCACCAAATTGCGTGAATTGAATGCTTGACATGAAAGACTGCTCAGACTAAAATTAGCAGCGGAGGATAAACCGTTATGTCCCAAAAGGGAGTATCGTTCGTTGTTTTTTTCCTAATCGTTTTCGTAAGTCTTGCGTGGAATGCTACCGCACAAACACCGCAAGATCTTTACGGGCGCGGTATGCAAGCCGCGCAGCGCGGGCAATACACGCAGGCAATTCGGTATTTCCAGCACACCCTTCAACGCGACCCTTCATCTGCCCAAGCATACGCCGGACTCGGAACGGTTTACATCCAACTCGGTAAATTCGCTGAAGCGGAAGTAGCCCTCAAACATGCACTCGACATCACTCCCGAACTGTTACAAGCCGAAGCAAATCTTGCCTTGCTCTACACAAGAACCGCGCGTAATGACGAAGCAATTGACATCTATCGAAAACTCAGCCAAAACCATCCAGACTCCCTCCAAATACAGATCGGTCTCGCGACCGCCTATCAGAAAGCTTCTCGGTTCGTAGATGCCATAGAAGCGTATCACCAGACGCTCACTCTTTCACCGAAACTCGCCGAAGCAATGACGAATCTCGCCTCCTGCTATGAAGCGGTCAAAGAACAGGAGCAGGCAATCCATTATTATAAATCAGCGTTAGCCTTGAATCCTGAACTTTCTATGGCAAACGGGAACTTAGGTGCCATTTATCAAAAACAGGGAGAACTCGACAAAGCACATCCACTGTTAGAGAAGGCAATTCGCCTGAATCCTAATTTTACGGCGGCTTCCTACAGTCTGGGTTTAATCGCATCAAAGCAACGGAAATTCCAGCGTGCCGCCGCATTATATCGCAGTGTCATCGCACAACAACCCGACCATATTGGCGCATACTATAACCTCGCGCAGGCACTGTTCCGACTAAAGCAGGCGGTGGAAGGTAAGCGCGCCATGGAAACCTATCGTCGTTTAAACGCAATCGCCCAAGAGATTGACACCCGTGAGCGCGCGATCCTCCTCGAACCGAACAATCCTCGCAAACAGTACCAACTCGGACTCACTTACGAAAAGCACGGAAAACTCGACAAGGCACTTGAGGCGTATCAAGCAGCAGTCAGGCTTCAGCCACAATATGCCACGGCATACTATAAACTCGGCAAACTCTATTTTCGCGAGCGCAGGTTTGACGCAGCAGAAAAAGCCTATCTCAGCGCGATTGCGATTGCGCCAGAACAAGCCGCCTTGCATGCTGGATTGGGGGCAGTCTACTATGTGCAAGACCGATTCGATGAAGCACTGGCTGCATACAAAACTGCTCTCGCGTATGATGCCTCATTAGTTCACACCCACGTCGGTATCGCGGTCATCCACCACCGTCGCGGCGAATTTGAGGACGCACTTGCGGCGTATCAGACGGCTTTAAAGTTAGACACAGAGGCGCATTACGCCCTAAACGGGTTGGCACGGCTCTATCTTGAAAGTGTCTCTGCTTCAGCACCACCGACTCAAAAAGAGGCTCAAATCCAAGAAACCATCGCTTTGGCTGAAAAAGCCGTCCGTTTAGCCCGTGTCCCGCAATATCTGCAGACCCTTGCTTTAGCCTACTTCCAAGCAGGCGCGCATCAAAAAGCGTTGAAAGCGATTCACACCGCCATCGAAATGGAACCCGGAAACAATACTTTTCAACGGACATTGGCAAAGATAGAGGAGGCACATGAAAAGACCAAGTAGTATTATAGGCATCCTTATTCTGTTGCTAATCGTAAGCGGCACACACGGCATCCTTATTCTCTTTGCTAACGCGGACACCAACATTCAATTCGTTGATGTAACACAGGAAGCGGGTATCCACTGGAAACACGTCGATGGACGGAGCGGGCAGAAGTATTTCATGGAGACGCTCGGTTCCGGTGCCGCTTTTTTTGATTACGACGGGGACGACGATCCCGATTTGTATTTCGTTAACGGCGCACCCCTCCCCGGTTACGTCTCGCAAGAGATTCCAACCAATTGTCTCTATGAAAATAATGGCGATGGGACGTTCACGGATGTCACTGAAAAAGCAGGGGTCGGGGATACCAGCTACGGACACGGATGCGCTGTGGGTGATTACAATAACGACGGTCAACTGGATCTCTACGTCACAAACTACGGCATCAATCGGCTTTATCGCAATAATGGGGACGGTACGTTTACGGAGGTTGCCGAATCCGCAGGTGTAACGGAGCCGCGTTGGAGCACGAGTTGCGCCTTCGCTGATTATGACCGAGATGGCGATCTCGATCTCTATGTTGTCAATTACATCGTCTTTGACATCGATGAAAATCCGTGGTGCGGGTTCAAGGAGAAAGGGATTCGCGCCTACTGTGAACCCGATAACTTCACCGCCCAATCCGATACGCTCTATCGCAACAACGGGGACGGTACGTTCACTGACGTTACAAAAACAGCGGGTATTTACAACACCACCGGCAAAGGTTTAGGCATCGCCTGGGGTGACTATAACAACGACGGCGCAGTCGACATCTACGTTGCTAACGATTCCACAGAAAACCTTTTTTATCACAACAGTGGAGACGGGACCTTTGAAGAGGTCGGTTTCATGGTGGGCGTCGCGCTCAGCGAAGATGGCGTCGCTGAAAACGGTATGGGGACAGCCTTCGGCGATTGGAATAACGACGGTTGGCTCGACCTCACCGTCACCAACTATGCCCAACAGACGAACACGCTCTACCATAACGACGCAGACGGATTCTTTACAGATACGACAGCCACGACAAAAACAGCACAGATCACCTATCCCTATCTCGGTTGGGCGACCGCTTTTATAGATTATGATAACGATGGATACCAAGATCTTTTCGTTGCCAACGGGCATTTGCATGAGAATCTCGCTGAACTCGGACAGGAAGGCACGTACGGGCAACGCAACCTACTCTTCCGAAACAATACTAACAACACATTTACTGAAGTCTCTGAAACCCTCGGGGCTGGCATGAAATTGATGGACGTCAGCCGTGGTGCCACCTTTGCAGACTACGATTCAGATGGTGACATCGACATTGTGGTAACCAATTCCAACACCGCGCCACGCCTTTTACGCAACGATGGTGGTAACCGAAAAAACTATTTGCAGATCCGATTGACTGCAACAAACGGTTCTACAGATGCGATTGGCGCACGCGTCAAGATTACGACGGGAAAACTCACACAGACGCGTGAGGTACGGAGCGGAGACGGCTATCTCTCACAACAAGATCTCACACTCCATTTCGGAATCGGGGATTACGAACGGGTGGATCGTATTGAAGTGCAGTGGCAGAGCGGGACAAAGCAGATGATTGGAAGTATCTCAGCAAATCAGGTACTATCTCTTGAGGAAAACGGAGATGAATAGTGTATCGGATGCCGTTGAACGGCATTATTGGAAAGCGATTACTTTCCTCGTGATACTCATCTTAGCAGGGAGCGGCTTTTGGGGGTTGCGGCGGTTCGCGCCTGCTGTGTTCCTTGGAAAACCGGATTTAATTGCTGTGCCGAACGAGGAACGTCCAGAAAACCAAGCAACGGAAACCTTGACATCAAGTAAACCGGAACTTCTCAATATCAACACCGCCTCTGCGGAAGAGCTTCAAACCCTCCCGAACATCGGCGTGCAAATGGCACAAAAGATTGTTGACTATCGAACACAGCACGGTAAATTTGCCAGTGTAGCGGCTCTCCAAGACGTTAAAGGTATTGGGGCAAAGACTTTGGAGAAAATAAGACCTTTCGTTGATGCGAAGTAACTATATTTCTATCCTACCGGTCTCTGTAAAAATGTGCTGAACGGGTACATCCCATTCCTGTGGGAACGTATCTTCTACAAATTGTATCTCATACGCTAAGCCGATCGCGACAGCGTGTGGACACGTCATGAGAAACCGATCGTAGAAACCTTTTCCGTATCCGAGACGATACCCATTACGATCGAAAGCAACACCGGGAACCACGATGAGTTGAAGGTGTTCGGTTGGGAAAATTGGGCATGCCTCGTTCGGTTCCAACATGCCGTATGGATGGCGGACTAATTCAGTTTTTAGATTCCGAATCCGTCGTGGGACGAGTTCTAAACGCGCTGTATCTACAACAGGCGCGCAAACCTGTTTGCCAGCATTCAGTAACCCCTCAAGCAAACCGGTGGTTTCAACCTCGCTTCGCATACTCAAATAGAGCATCACGGAACCGAAACCCTCACGCTGTATCCAAGGCATAGTGGAATCAACGATATGTTGGCTGAGCCGCGTCCGCTCTTCCGAGGTGAGTGCCTCGCGACGGTAGAGTGTTTCAGCGCGGACGTGTTCTCGTTCGGTCGCGATCTTCATCGTTTCTACTTCTGATACCGGACTTTTCCAGTAACTTCTACGGTATCAACAATCGCCATGATCACAGCGTCGACCGGTTTGTTGCCCGTCACTTCGGTCTGACGAGCGGAACTGCCGGTGGCGACGAGAACAATCTCGCCGATACCTGCCCCGACTGCATCTACGGCAACTGTATATGTCCGATCAACCTCTCCGTTGAGATCCACATTTTGGACAACCATCAGTTTGCTTCCGATTAATTTTTCATCTTTCTGCGTCGCGACGATTGTCCCGGTAACTTTTCCAAGGGTCATTTCATAAAAACCTTTCGTATGAGGTGAGTAGAAGAATCGCGAGTGAAACTCGCTCCTACAGAAAGGATATTTTCCTTTATCACCGGATTTGAGAGAGTCTACTTTACAATTATACACGGAATCCGCTGAAATTTCAAGTCGCAATCTACACTACCGAAAAAAGTGCATCCAAAAATGTGTATAAATGACAGAACCGAAATGTCTATAGACTTGGTAGGTGAAATTGACAAACGACGGGTAATGTGCTAAACTATCTTCATACTTTCGTTTTAATTTTCTGGTAAAGTGGAGGAGAACTTGAGCCGAAATCATGCCGATGTCATCATTATCGGGGGTGGCATTATTGGATGTGCCATCGCTTACGATCTCGCCAAACGGAATGTGAAAGCGTTAGTCATCGATAAAGCATCCAGTGTTGGCACAGAAGCCTCATGGGCAGGTGCAGGAATTTTGACTTCGCACGCCTCAACACATGAGCCGTATCCAACCCTATGCCGAGCGAGTCTTGCGCTCTACCCGGCGTTAGCGGAAGAACTGCGAGCAGAGACCCAGATAGATATTGAGTTAATCCAATCCGGGACACTGTCGGTATTCTTCAATCCAGCTGAAGCGGCAGGATTAATCGGTCTCGCGGACAGGCGCGTGAAACGCGGTTTCACAGCGGAAGTCTTAACTGCGGAACAGGCATGGCAGTTGGAACCTGCGCTCTCAAAATCGATCGCGGGTGGCGTTCTGTTTCCTGAAGATGCGCAAGTCCGTAACCCGAAGATGGTGACTGCGCTTGCTAAAGCGGCAGCAAAACTGGGTGCACAATTTCAAGTCGGCAATCCTGTCACGGATTTCATCCGAGTGAGAGAGGACGGTGGGGAACACGTTGTGGGTGCCGTTGTGAACGGTGAAACCTATTACGCTGACACGTTTGTGATTGCCGCAGGATGCTGGACCGGGACGCTTACGGCTCAACTTGACGTTCCGATTCACGTTGGACCTGCGAAAGGACAGATCGTCCTCGTTGAAGCGATGCCACCCCTTTTCGAGCGAACCATCGATGGACTCGGTATCTACATCGTACCGAGAGCCGACGGCAAAATTTTACTCGGAGCGACGGTCGAATTTGTTGGCTACGACAAAACCGCAACCGTGGACGGTGCCAAGCAGTTGATTGACGCCGGAATCGCCATCGCGCCTGAACTCGCGCAGGGTACTTTCGTGCAAACATGGGCAGGTTTACGTCCCCATGCAAAAAAGGGACCGCTTCTGGGGTATCTGCCGGGGTATGACAACGTCGTTTTGGCATCGGGGCATTTCAAAAACGGTATCCTTCTCGCGCCGATTACCGGACAACTTATCGCTGAACTGATTACCACCGGACAACCCGCGTTGCCCTTGGAACCCTTTCAGCCAACACAGGTGTAACGGAAGAATTTCGCACGTTTCAGCAACCGAAATTAAAGACGTGAAATATTTTTTTATTTTTTTTAATTTTAAATGAATTGTTTCAAAATATATGGGTTAAACTTTAAATAATCTTTTTAATGATTGAGAAAGGGTATAAAACACTACCCTTATCTGACGAAAAAACTTAGAAAGGAGTTTTCAAAATGCGTCAGTACGTTTTGTGTTTAACGGAGGCAACGCCTCATGCTGGAGATGAACGCGATAATCCCTTGGGGGATTGGATCTCCCTGAAGACGCAGGCATCTAAAATTGCCAATGCGTGCGGTTGTTGGATCAGGACACGACTATGGAGAAGGCACAGACCGAGGAGTGAACAAGCAGGCATCCTCCGTTACGGAACGGAAGGAGGGTTGCGCGCCTTCGCTTGAGAAACTCCTCTTTTGAGGAGACAAGCATGTTACACACTGACGAACAGTTGATGCTCTCTGTGAAGGACGGAAACAGAGATGCATTCCGAATTTTAACCGAGCGTCATTATACAAACACTTTAAATTTTATCTATCGATTTGTCAAAAACCGGACTCTCGCGGAAGACCTCTGTCAAGAAACGTTCCTACGGGTGTGGCGCTGTGTACCGACGTATCGCCCGATTGCGAAATTTAGAACGTTCCTTTACCATATCGCTAAGAACGTATGTTTGAAACAGTTGGCGAAGGATCAGAGAACACCGCAGGTCGAATCTTTGGATGCACCCTATAACGATGAAGATGAAAACTCTCACCCCATTGCGGTTGCTATCGCAGATACCAACTACTCCCCAGAGGCGTTGCTTATCGCCAAGGAGACTTATGAGGCAATTCAGGCGGCAATCAACAAACTGTCGCAAGAACATCAATTAGTGTTTCGGTTGACAGAAGTTCAAGGATTATCTTACCAGGAAGTTGCCGAGATCGTTCAATGTCCGATTGGCACTGTTGCCTCACGTAAGAACGCTGCGATTCGACAACTCCGGAAATTTTTGGCACCCTACAGGGCCAGCTTATGATACATAGGTCCTTAGGTCTTAAATATAAACGCTTTTAGCACTCTGGCGTACAATTTCACGCCAGGGTGCTTTTTTTAGAGGCACCCCCACGACGGTTTCTGTGAACTTGCTGTCTAACAATGGCATAATTCAGTGGACAATTGCAAGGAATTGGTATATGATGTGACGTTAGACGGAAAAGAAATAACCCCTCCCAGTTGACAAATCTCAGACGACAGAAAGGAACGTAACACAATGGAAAACGCACGTTCCCACGTCAAAGCACTCACCTTTGATGTCTTCGGCACGGTTGTGGACTGGTACAGTTCAATCGTTGCTGGGGGTGAAGAATTTGGGAATACCCACGGTATTGAGCTTGATTGGACGCAATTCGCCTTGAAATGGCGCGCTGGCTACGGTCCCGCGATGGATAGGGTTCGGCGCGGAGAACTGCCGTGGCAGAACATTGACGCACTGCACCGACTCATTTTGGATAGCCTCCTTGATGAATTTAAAATCGAAGGTTTGAGCGAAGCCGATAAGGATCATTTGAACCGGGTTTGGCATCGACTCAAACCGTGGCCCGACGCAGTCAGCGGCTTGGAGCGGCTCCGCACGCGATATATCGTCGCGACACTCTCTAATGGCAATGTTGCCCTGCTAACCAATATGGCAAAATTCGCGGGGCTCCCGTGGGATTGTATCCTGTCTGCCGAGTTGACGGGGCATTACAAGCCTGACCCCGAAGTTTATCAGACTGCCGCCGCGCTGCTCGGTTTGTCCCCGAATGAAGTTATGATGGTCGCCGCACACCCTGGCGATCTCCGAGCCTCGCAAGCCGTCGGGTTTCACACAGCGTTGGTGCCGCGCCCTCTGGAGTACGGACCCGGTAGAGTTCAAGGCGTAACTGCACACCCCTCGGACCTCGTCGCCAGTGATTTTAACGAGTTGGCGGACCTATTAGGAATAGCGTAATTTGTTTGGAGAATACGTTCTTGAAACACAAAAGCGCGTAGCCGGCAACAACCGAACCCGATGCTCGTGCTTTTAAATATTGTATCAGAGACGAGTTTCGGATTCGGCAGGTGGATATACGGGGAGGACGATCCCTCACGCAACCTGCCTAAACGAACCGCAAGGAAAATTAAAAAATGGATAAAATCCAAATTGCTTTTATTGGTTGTGGTGGTATGTCATCGCAATTGCAACAGTGCATACCGATGGTACCAGAATTTGAATTTGTCGCCACCTGTGATCTCGTGGAAGAGAAAGCGGCATCGAACGCCCGAAGGTTCGGCGCACTCCGGCACTATACCGATTACAATGAGATGTTCAAAAATGAAGACCTCTACGCAGTGGCTGTTGTCGGTAGACCGGAGGATAAGCTGCATCGAGACATCGGTATTGAGTGCCTCCAGCGCGGCTATCACATCTACACCGAAAAGCCGCCTGCGACCACTGCTGAAGGCGCGAAGATGCTCGTCGATGCATCCGCTGAGAGCGGCAAAACGGGGATGGTCGGTACAATGTGGCGACATGCCCCTGCGCACCAGATTGCCAAACAGTTGATGGACGAAGCAGCGTTCGGTGACGCTTGCCAATATCATACCCGCTACCTCGCGCCGGGTCCGCGTCTTCAAGAAGCGGGATCGCCCTTTGCGTGGCCCTTCATGCTCGATCAGGTGATCCATCCGACCGATTGTATGCGTTTCTTTATGGGACAGGTCAGCGAGGTCTTTGCGACAGGCACGGTTGATGCCGCATCGAGTACCGTTTCAATGTCCGTGAACCTGCGTTATGAGAACGGTGGTATCGGTACGATGACACTCGGCACCGGTCCTGTCTTGGAAGCGATGGTTTTCGTCAAAGGCACCGGCGATCAGGCGATTCAGGTGTTGGAGACGCGTAGATTGCGCCGTTACCGTATGCCGACATGGCTCGGTACGGGTGGCGGTTATGCTGATTCACCCACTGAAGAATGGGACCTCAACACCGCATTCCATAGCATCGGCAGACCCGGTTATCTCGAAGAGATGCAGCATTGGGCAGCGTCATTGCAAGCGGGAACACAACCGCACGCCAGCCTCGAAGATTCCTACCAGAACATGCGCGTCTTAGAGGCAATGAGCCGTAGTATCGAAACTGGGGAGGTTGTTCAAATATCGAATTAGTGGAGGTAGAAATGGATTGGGCACCCCGTGTAAAACCCATCAAAATCCGTCAACTCTACCGATATGCTCGGCTCGGTATCTACGATGATACGTTGCTACAGGATGTCGGTTGGGGACTCTATGCTCGCTGTGTTGACATCGCGACAGTCGCCGACGTTTACCGGGGCGGACGTGTGCCGTGTCCGAAGTGTCGCACAAAGGTAGCGCGCCGCATTGATCCGCTCTTTAGTAAGGGTGAAGGTGGCACGCACGAACACTGGTTCCGCTGCCCACACTGTGCTGAGCGGCTGCTTTGGCGCGACTGTCGTCAGGCACTCCGTAATACACCGAGATGCTTTACGTGCCACGCCGCACTCCTGAAAACCGATGTATTGCGGTGTACTTGCGGGAAGACCTGGTCCCAAGCAGCCTACAATCAGTCGATGAGAACCCGGGTCCGTTTGCCGTGTCCGCATTGTCTGAACCCCGTCCGCAGACCGGAGATGCCGGTTCAGACTGTCAGACATCAGCAACCCACGCCTGAATTGCACTGCCCGAAGTGTCAAGCGGTTGCTCTTCATCGGCACGGTAACATCGAGTGTACAGCCTGCGGCTACAAACGTCGGTGGCGGGATTACCGCAAGAGTTTGAAAAAGAAGGACGAAAGACTTGAATGCCCGAACTGTCAATATGCCTTTAGATGGCAGGCGTGGCGTAAAAGCACCCGTTCACTCAGAACGGGTAATCCGAGACCCGCGCGCGACTTCGTTAAAAGATGGCTCAGGTGCCACACACCGCAACAGCGTATGATACAGATTGATACCCTACTCCAAACTTTGCACGGTCGAGGTCCCTTAGCCCCTCTGTTTATTGACAGTGGTGAACACAACATCCGCCAGATGCTTGACGATCTGGCATCATAGAGGAGACTAAACAATGAAAGTTTCATTTTTTATAACCCTCATTCTCTGTCTGGTAACGCCTGGTACACTTTGGGCGAAAAATCTGGCACTGGAGTTAGATGGCGCGACGGCCATCGTAGTACCAAACAGTGACAGCTTAAATCCCAAAACTGCGATAACGATAGAAGCGTGGATGAACATGAGTAAACCTACCGGTGAGTGCCTTGCAAAGGATTGGGGCGGCCAAAGAGATTACATCTTTCCAGAGATTGTCCAAAATGGGGGCGGATTACGGTTTGTCCTCTGGCCCGGCACAAAAATCCTGGATGTCCCTAGATTGGAACCGAACAAGTGGCAGCATGTCGCTGGGGTCTGGGACGGCAAAGAGATGCGGACATATATTGACGGAGAGGAGAAAGGTGCGGCACCTTTTGGAGCCAAGGAATTAGCGGCAACTGACGCTTCACTGTATATTGGCGTCGGTGATAGTAAAAGTTGGTTCTGTACAGGAGCCATTGATGAAATCCGTATCTGGGAAATCGCTCGGACCGAAGAAGAGATTAATGCGTTCATGATGAAGGTCCTCAATGGCGATGAAAAGGGTTTAAACGCACACTATACTTTTGATGCAGGCGATGCCAACGACAATACCAAAAACGGGAACGATGGCGACGATGAATTCGGAAATCCGAATTATATTGACGTCACCAACGACTTGGACCTCGAGCCACTCTCTGTTGACCCGAAAGACAAGTTGGCAATAACGTGGGCGTGGGTGAAACAGATCCGATGATTAATTGGTTTTGGAAGGAAGAAGGAATTGCACCAACTTTCAGATAAGATTCTTTCGTTCTATAGACAGACGCAAGAATCGAAAAGACTTACAAATAACGTTAAAGGACAGATAGAATTCACGCGGACGCAAGAGATTATCACCCGCTATTTACCTGAACCGCCAGCAGTGGTCTTGGACATCGGTGGCGGTTCGGGTCCCTATGCCTGTTGGTTAGCAAAGGCAGGCTATGAGGTCCATCTCGTGGATCCAGTGGATTTACACATTGAACAGGCGAAAGAAGCCTCACACCAACAGCCGGAACACCCGATTGCCAGCATATCGCTTGGCGATGCACGAGCACTCCGTTTTTCATCAATGTCCGCAGATGCCGTCCTGTTATTGGGACCGCTTTATCATCTGGTCGATAAAGATGAACGGCTCCTTGCGCTGAGCGAGACGTATCGTGTGTTGCGAAACGGTGGCGTTATGGTTGCCGCCGGTATCTCGCGTTTTGCGTCTATGCTTGACAGTTTTTTTGAGGATCGCTTCAGGGATCCTGTTCATAGAGACATCGTTCAAAACGACCTTGAAACAGGTTACCATCGCAACCTCACTGAGGACCTTAAGTATTTTACAGATGCCTATCTTCACCGCCCGGAAGAACTCGGTTCCGAAGTGGTCGAAGCCGGTTTTCAGCATCAAGCGACGCTCGCTGTGGAAGGACCGGCATGGCTGTTCAGGTCGGTTGAAAATTATTGGGCAGATTCCGACCAGCGCGCGATGGTCTTAGATCTGATCCGCAAAGTCGAAGCAGAACCTTCAATACTCGGCATGAGCGCGCATATCCTCGCAATAGGGACGAAATAGAGGGTGATTGATAATGCCTGAAGGTCAAGTGGTTCACAAAACGGAGACCCCCATCACGGTCGAGTCGCTGCAGGCTGATTTTGAGGCACTCGGTATCGAAAAGGGGATGGTTTTGCTTGTCCATTCGTCTTTGAGCGCGATGGGATGGGTGTGTGGCGGTGCTGTTGCCGTTATTATCGCACTTCAGGAAGTCTTAGGGGAAACTGGCACGCTTGTGATGCCGACCCACTCGACTGACCTCAGCGATCCAAGTCAGTGGGAGAATCCGCCCGTGCCCGAGTCGTGGTGGCAAACCATACGGGAAACGATGCCTGCCTATGCCCCTGACTTGACCCCGACCCGTTCAATGGGCAAAATTGTCGAAACGTTCCGAAAGCAAAAAGGCGTTCTCCGCAGCACGCATCCACAGGGTTCGTTTTGTGCAAGCGGGCCGCAAGCATCATATATCATAGATAACCACTCTTTAGCGTTTGGCTTTGGTGAAAACTCGCCGCTTGCCAGAATCTATGACTTGAACGGCTCTGTCCTGCTCCTCGGTGTCGGGCATTCAAACAACACATCCATACATCTCGCGGAATACCGAGCAGACTTTCCAACCAAACGTGTCGTGCAGGAAGGCGCGCCAATCTCAGAGGCGGGGTCAAGGACGTGGACAACCTTTGAAAATATTGATGTAGACGCTTCGGATTTCGATCGCATCGGCGAGGATTTTTTGCGATCTGATGCGGGAAAGGTGGTTCGACACGGCAAGGTCGGCAATGCAAATTGCCAACTCATGCCACAACCTGCTGTGGTTGATTTTGCTGTCAATTGGCTTGAGAAAAATAGAACATAGGAGCGATTTTCTGAATCTAAAAAAATTGATTTTTCGTTACGTATATGTTATAATGTAAATGCCTGAAGTTACCATCTAAAGTAGGAAGGAAAAGTAAAGAAAGGGTCTATGGCAGAAAAACGGAGATCCTTATGTTAAGGCGTTTTAACGAATGGCGCGTTGAACATGCGCAAAGCCTTGCAAAAGCGAAAGAACAAGGTATTGAACAGGGTATCGAGCAGGGGCGCACAGAAGCATACCAAGCCATTGCCGCTTGGAATAGACGCAGACTCACAGCCGAGGCGAAAGGCATTCCTTTCAATGAACCTCCCCCTCACAGAACGGAGACGAACACGGATAGATACAAGGAGGAGCACCAATGACAGCGTTAAAAGAACTTCGCGTATCCAACGATGCGATGAACGATCCGGAAGAATTGCGGCACCGGATCTCGGAAGAAGGATATGTTTTCTTCAAGAAGCTGCAAAATCCCGACAAACTCTGGGCGTTGCGGCGAGAAATGTTAACAACGATGCAGGAAGGCGGTTGGCTTGTCGCGGGGACCGACCCGATGGACGGCATCGCCGATATATCCACCCAGTGCACCGAGGGAGACCCCGAATACACGGACGTATACCATGAAGTGTATAAATTAGAGGCGTTCCACCGTTCCGGACACTGGCACGAAGTCGTGGGTATGGTGGAGAAAATTGTCGGTAGAGAAGTGCTACCGCACCCGCAGAAGATTGCGCGTCTCTGGTTCCCTAAATACACGGCGCATACCACACCGATACACCAAGACTTTGTCCACTTTCAAGGAAATTTCCAGACCTATACCTGTTGGGCACCCATCGGTGACTGTCCGATTGAGTTGGGGGGCTTAGCAGTCCTACCGGGTTCGCATAAAGTCAATAAGGTGATGGAGCACCACTTTTCGCTCGGTGCTGGGAGTTTGTGCGTTAATGAGGACGAGTTGTCCGGTGAATGGCACTCCACGAACTATGAAGTTGGCGATACACTCATCTTCCCTGCTTTGACCATTCATAAGGCACTACCGAATTTGACCGAGGATCGGCTCCGCGTGTCACTCGATAACCGTTATCAGGCTGTCGATGATCCGATTGCTGAGCACATGCTCGAACCGCACCTGAATATATTTAACTCCCTTACGTGGGAACATGTCTATCGCAATTGGGAGTCTGATGAACTGAAGTATTATTGGAAAGACCGTGATTTGACTGTCCTGCCGAGGGACTTCAGCTACGGAAACAAAGGGTTTGAGGAAGCATTGGACTTGGCGAGAGACGGAGATGAACGCGCCATCCTACACTTAAATCGAGCGGTCAAGCGCGATACCACGACCGAACTGGCACAGCGAGCCGTTGCAGTCCTGCAGGAAATTGAGGTCGGCACCGCCGATTAAAGAGGCACGCTATCCTATGGCTTATAGCAATTTCACCTTAGAAACCGTCCGGGAGAAATTCCAGTTAGAGACGATCGAATCCGCGAACATCTTTGCCGGCATAGAACCCGTGCCACCGAGCGAGGCACTTGTTGCGGAATTGGAAAAAAAGGTGCAGTTAGCGGTTGCCATCAGGACAGAGAAAGCACGTTCGGAACTTATTGTGACCAACGTTCTCGTTGAACTTCGTGAGCAATTCGATCGGCGCATTAGTCTTTTTTCCGGGATCGACTTCAGTGTTGATCCAGAACAAGGATTAATAGGAACTTGCGATTTTTTGATAAGTCTATCACCGGAACAATTTTATTTAGAGGCACCCATCATCGTTCTTGTTGAAGCAAAGAATGCTGACCCAACGCTTGGCATCGGGCAGTGCGTCGCTGAAATGCTCGCAGCGCAACGCTTTAATCAGCAGAAAGCCAATAATATTCCTTGTATTTATGGGGTTACGACCACTGGCACGGAATGGCTTTTCCTCAAATTGGAAGATCAAAGACTCTACATTGATATGGCACTCTATGCCCTTGAGCGGTGCGATAAGATCCTCGGTATTCTCTCCAGTATGGTTAACCAAAAAGCATGAAACATGCCGGAAGGTGGAATCAGTATGGAGTTCCATTATCAAGACATCGTGCCCTGGGGGAGATCGTTTGACGAATACTTGGGTATGTTTAATCTCTCCGAAGATGATTTGGCGCGGGACATTGTTGGCGTAGGCGACGGTCCCGCGTCGTTCAATTCTGTGATGTACCAACGAGGCACCCCAATCGTCTCGGTCGATCCAATTTACCGGTATTCTGAAGCGGAGTTGCGCCGGCGCATCCAGGAAACCTACGACGATGTCATCGCACAAGCCCGACAGAACCGGGATAAATTCGTCTGGACCCACATCGCGTCTGTCGACGAATTGGCAGAAATCAGGATGCAGGCGATGGAAGCGTTCTGTCGAGATTTTGAGAGTGGCAAACAACACGGACGCTACATAGACGCTTCACTCCCGAATTTACCCTTCCCTGACGGTCGCTTCGACCTCGTGCTCTCCGCACACCTCCTTTTTTTTTACTCAGCGAACAGAGATTTGGCGTTCCACCTCAATGCGATTCGGGAACTGCTTCGTATCGGAACCGAGGTGAGAATTTTCCCAATCGTTGATGTCAACAGCAATCCTTCTCCGTTCTTATCACCTGTCATTGACGAACTTGAAAAAGAAGGAATCGCGTGCTCGGTTGAGTGCGTGCCGTATCATTTCCAGAAAACAGGGAATGAAATGCTGCGGTTAAAGTTGGACTAATTGTCCGAATCACGGACTACCATTTGTGTGTCGGTGTTTGGGAGAGGTCTTTGACGAATTCGTAGGTCCAATCTACAGTCCGATACCCGCAGTTGCTGTAAAAGAGGAACGCTCGGTGGTTATCCCAAGCAGTACTGATCGCTGCGTGCCGGTATCCAATTTTCTTCATCTCTTGAAGTGCGTACTGGAGCAGGTAGCGTCCCAAACCTTGCCCCTGAAAATCGTCCTCAATACCGAGCCAAACGGTATGAAGCCAAGCTTGCGCATCGGTGTGGCTTGAAAACTCACCTCCGCAGAGGGATTCACAGATGCCAACCTGTTCACCCTTTTGGTGCGCGAGCACCGTGCAGTTTGGGAGTTGTCCGCGTCCGTCCTTCCATTCAACAGAAAGCGTTACCGGTAGACTCGAAGGGACGGGTGTAACGGAATAGTCTTCCCAATCCAAAAAAACCTCGCCACTGGAACGGTGGTATCCGTTAAATCCGAGGAGTCCTTGAACTTGATCCAGCGCATCTGATAGATAGGCGTGGTCAAAATGATAGAAACGGTACCGACAGTCTTGCGGAAAGGCGAAGATTTGGGAAATGTTAAACCCTTTCAGATGTGCTTCCGCTTTTTCAAGCACGGCTTGCCCAATGCGCCGTGCCCCGCGTTCATAGGCGAAAAACCGAATAATACCTATATCTTCTTCTCTATTATCTCCGATTTGACCGATACCGACGTGAATAAACGCCTGCATTGTACCGTTGGTCATTGCAACAAAAGCAGTTTCAGAGTCAAGTCCACCTTCCTTTTTGTCGGCTTTACCGGTGGTAATCCCGCGTATCGCAGTCGCCAATTCCTCCTCTTTCACGGGATAGCATTTCGGCACGTTGGCGGTCATACGGTTATAAAATTGTGTCACTGCGGTTTGCATATCAGGTGTATATTGGAGAATTTCCATTTGTGACTCCTAATTTTTTGTTTGTAACAGTGTAATCCATTACGTGTTTTGCCTTACAACGGGCGATGAAGGGTGGCGCTACTATAAACCTAAAAGATTGGCGGGGCAACAAACCCCGCCAGCAGATATATGGATTTATAGAAATCCGAATCGCAACTATAGCGTCATTTAACGTTTCTCGACTCGGAAACTGGCATCCAACGCCTTTTCAACTCGGACTTGCGATTCTTCAAGGTGCGCAAAACTGTAATCGTCAAGAGTGCCTCTGGCATTTTGAAGGACGCGCTGTATCTTACTCCTGATCTGTCCGAGGTGGAGGCGTGCGAGCGATCGCGCATCCTCAGGTGTGCCGCTGTCGGCTTCCAACACCAGTTTGATGAGATGCTTCAGGTGTTCACGTTGCAAACCGCGGCGGAAACTGGAGATGAACGCATCCGAATTCGACCACTGCTTCGCACCCGCATCCCTTCCGAGTTCCACCCAGACGGCATCCGTAATGCCTGAAAAGAGTTCGGGCAGTGTGAACGCATCCTCACCCTTAGGGAACTTAAGTTCAGCGTCCTGAACGCGAGAGAGAACCGACGGATAAAGCATTCGTTCCAAGATGAGGGTTTGATTGCGCAGAATGACATCATGCACCGGATAATCGAAACGCGTAGAGTTCCAACTGTCTCCTCCCCAATCACTCCAACGGGTAATTGCCAGGCTATTGAGGAGTTTGGGCGAGAAACTGAAGGCTTTATCTGAAAGGGCGTACTCCTTGATGAATTGGAGTGCCTCGCGTTGTTTCGCCGCTGGCACAGGCACGAAGGGTAGCCGTCCATTTTCATCACCACGATGATCGCGATGGTGATACTGTCCACCGATGTATCGGCTTGCGAGATACATTGTAAAACCGTGTTCAAAAAGCAGGCTTCCGAATGCGCGTCTGACACGCTGATAGCCCATCCCTTCTTTCGTAACTTTGTCGGCAATCTTATCCCAGAGTCCCACAACGACTTCACGCCGTTGCTTGGCAAACGCAAGCGGATCATCACCGAGGTCCCACCGATTTACCAGTGGATCGAGGTCCCTGAAACGATACCCATACGCATCCTCATCTGTGCCATAAGTGAGGTCTGATGATGCAACACGGGAAGCGATCTCACCTAACGCTTTCAATTCACCCTCAGGTTTGCTAGCATCAATGGGTTTATAGGCGTACTCGACCACCCAGTAATCCCAGGGTCCGATTGTCTTTGTATAATAATCTCCCTGTTCCTGACCTTCCGGTGCGATATTCACAGCATCGTATTCCATAACGGAGCCGATAAGCGCTTCGCCCGTCTTTTTGTTCAGGTCGTCAAGGGAGTATATTGTACTCGCTTTAAAGTTGTGGCGGAATCCCAACGTATGTCCGACTTCGTGCATCGTCAATGTTTTGAGGGCTTCTCCGATAAACTCCTCTGGGAGTTCGCCGTCTTCGTCAGTCAAACCCCGAGCCTGCAAGACGCTCGCCATGAATCCCATCTGCCGTGCGAGTCCAGATGCTATCTGACACTGGAACCGTGAAGAGTGATCCATTGGGTGATCGCGTTCATGCGCTACCTCATCAAAGAACGTCGTATACTCCCGCTGCCAATACCGGATCCAACTTTCACCGATAAGGATATCCGCATCCAAGATCTGACCTGTCAACGGATTCACGCGAGAGGGTCCAATCGCGAACCCTGCGCCAACCATCCAACGAATCGTATTGTACCGTGCATCTTCAGGGTCCCAATCCTCATGGTCTTGCTGAATCCGCGCTTCAATCGCATCGGCAAAGCCTATTTTTTCAAACGCCTTGTTCCATTCCAGAATTCCCTGTCGGACATAGGGACGGTAGCGATGCGGCACGGTTTTTTCGATGTAGAAGATGATCGGTTCTTTCGGTGGTGACAGTTTCGCATCTTTGTCGGCTTTCTGCAAATGCCAGCGGTTGACATACCGGATAAAAGGTGCATCACTGGTTTTAGACGAATAGTCTTTGACCGCCGTCATAAAATGCCCGAGGCGATCATCAGCCAACCGAGGACGGTAGTTGTTTTCTGGAAGTCCAGCGAGACTGTAGTGCAGGGTCAACTGGATACCCCGACTGTCCGGAATGGTACTCATATTCCTTTGGGAACTGTATACAGCATTGACTTTCAACTCAACGTTCTTCGGGAATACCTTGACGGCTCCCCACGTACTGCGCGTTTTGTCGAAGCGGGCATCAGAAGCAATACGGCGTGCCAAAGGCGGTAGATCGGATATGAAAACGGGAGAGATATTCACCAGCACGCTCTTCCGTTGCGGGTGGATACTTTCAATCTTGAGGGAGAACAGCACGGAGTCGTTATGTCCCAAATCAACCGCTTCCGCAATCGGTGTTCCTTTCGTCGCGCGGAACCGCACATTCTTTCGCACCAGATGCACCTTGTCACCGACGCGTCGCCAGACGAGCATCCACTCTTCCAGCGTCATCCCTGAAAGTAGGAATCCTTGCCCGAGACCGCGAGCAACGCTTATCATGCAGAGAAAAGGTTTGTCCAATTGGGAGGACTGAATTTCGCAATAGAGGTTCTCTTTTTTCTGATACAATTTGAAGAAACCGTCATAACTTTTACTATCCTCAGTAACTTTCGCAAAATCTTCAAACTCTTTTTTCTTTTTTGCGGGTGCTTCCTGGGTCGCAGGGTTCGCGGGTTGTGTCGCTTCCTGAGCAGATACCGAAAAGCAGAAAGCCCCTATTAGAATTAAACAGATCCAAAAAGTCAATGGGTATCGCATTATCTTTTCTCCTTATTTCATCACTCCATATGTGATTGTAGAAAACAAAACACGCGTAGGACTGTTTGTGTGAAAGGTTTAGTTGTTATCTTTTTCCGCTTGGAGGCGTTCAAAGGATTATCAAATTGCCAAGGCTTTCGTCAGTAAGAATAACACACAAGGTGCGAAATGTCAATTTTCAACGCTGTCTTTGTTATCCGACTTTACTGATAATGAATTCTCCGACTGCCATCAAATGAGAATCTGGGCCAATCGCGTTCCCAGTTTTCGGAGGCGTAAGGGATATAATGGCACGCCAATGCGTGTCTCCGGGTTCCGGGCTTCAAAATCTGCGCGCCGCCGTGGATTAACTTTCCATCAAATAGAATCACATCCCCAGCATTCACCATGACCTGAACTATGTCGGCTCCATTCTCGCGAGAAACCTGCCTAACGGCTGGAAAATAGCGGTTGTGTTGTTGCAACTCGTATGTCTCACCGGGCTGCAGGGTCATCGGCACATCGCTTTTTGTAATCAACCTACCTCTATTGGAACCGGGCTGGACGATCAGCGGTCCATTGTTTTCATCGACACGTACCATTGCCATCCATGCAGACATGCAATCCGGTAGATAGTACTGGTCTTGATGCAACGGATGCTCTGATCCTTCATAAAAATGCATCGTTTGGATGCCTTCCGGTTCACCCCCAAAACAGTCCGTGAGTGGCTTACGTAAGCGGGGATGGATAAGCAGATCCAGTACGTAGGGATCGTAGAGATGCTGATTAAAGGTTCGAGCCCCGTATTTATCTTGTTGAAAGAACCCTTCAAGTTGCTTGCGTCCTGTGTGAAGGTCTTCCATGTGCTCAACAAAATGTTGACACTCTACTTGCGAAAAAACACCTTCCAGAACGAGATACCCGTTCTCTTGATAAAACGTTTTTTGTGCCGATGTTAAACCTGTCCTTTCCATGCCATCTTTTCTCCTTCATCAATATGCCGTGTTTGCCTTGGTTAAACCTCAACAATCTTATCACGATTTGAATCGGTTGTCAAATTCTCAATCGCCTCAGAAAGTTAAAGAAGGTTGAGGATTGGAGTTCACTCCTATTATAGATGCCAGTTATTGGTTATCAGAAACCACCAACCTCTCAATTCCCCTTATCAGAGGAACTTTAAGAGTCGAGCAATAGAGCCTCAAAATATGTCTTGACGAATTTCATGTGCCGTGCTATTCTATCCCAATCAACACTTTTTAGGAGGAGGACGACCTTCTCTTTCCACAATAAGGCTTGTCAACCTATATCAGGCTGTGGAGAGTTTTGGTCACTATCTTTTATGCAGGTTGCAGCAATGTTTGGTGAGGGTAAAGGGGGCGTGGTAGATAGACCCGACCCTCGGGCAGCAGGAGATATCGCCGTTGTTAAAATTCACGCCGTCCCAATGTGTACAGAATATAAAGGATTCATATCTGGAGGTACTGGCGAACGCTTTGGACACGAAGCCGCTGGCGAAGTCGTCGAAGTCGCACAAACCGGTCGCGTCAAGGTAGGGGACCGTGTCGTGGTGCAGCCACAGAACGCTTGTGGTAAGTGCCAGATGTGTGTCAGTGGTGAGCACATCCACTGCACTGGAGGACGGAACATTGGGGAAATCCTCGGTACGGAGCCGGCTTCAGCGACCTACGCGCAGTACATGCACAAAATGGAAGACATGCTGTGTCCAATCCCAGAAGGTGTAAGCTACACACATGCTGGGATGGCGTGCTGTGGATTGGGACCGACGTTTGGCGCGATGGAGCAGATGCAAGTCAATTCGTTAGACACAGTCATGGTCACTGGACTGGGTCCCGTCGGACTTGGCGGGATTGTGAATGCCCGATATCGCGGCGCGCGTGTTATCGGTGTTGAAAGCCACCCGTATCGCGCCGCACTCGCGAAAAAATTAGGCGCGGACGTTGTCTTCAATCCGATGGATGAAGATATCCTCGATCAAATCCAAGACTTTACGGACGGAGTCGGTGTTGACAAGGCAGTGGACTGCTCAGGTGCATCCGCGGCACACCGGTTGATGGTCGATGCCGCCCGAAGAAAAGGGCAGGTTACGTTCGTCGGAGAAGGTGGGGAATTTCCGCTGGGTGCAAGTCGAGATATGATTCGTAAAGGTCTGGTTTTACGTGGGAATTGGCACTACAACCTCGGTGTTTATCCAAGATTGATGAAGGTGATCCAAGATTCACCCGAACAGATAGATACGTTTATTACGCACACGTTCCCGATGCGTGACGTTCAGAAGGCGTGGGAATTGCAAGCGACAGGTGAGTGTGGTAAGGTTGTGCTGAATCCGTGGGCATAGCTTGTTTTTAATCAACCCCTTGTCAGACGGTTGCATCCTGAAGACGACGGAGTTTGAGGACGAAAGAATCCTCGTTGAGTTCCACCATATCATAAGAGATCGCTTCCCCTTGGGAAACATCGCGTTTGAGTTTAACGTCGTACGCCAAACCGAGGGGAAGTAGATTTTCAGCGCGTGCAATTTCCGCCTTTTCAATGAGTCCGTTAACGGCATATCCGCCGCTTCCATCAAGGACTTCTCCCGCTTTCAAATTGCGTTTGGCAACCGTGATAACATCCGCAACAGGCGTTGGTAGCGGTGTACCCGTCGGTTGTCCATAGAGGGCGGCTTTCGCAATCGAAATCGGCGCTTCAACAGCCACGAGGTGATAGGGACGATACAGGAGATAGTTCTTTCCGTTCCCACCCGGATATAGATTGTAGCCAGCCAGATCCTCTTGTGTGAACGGATGATCGGTCCGAATGACGACGAATACCCCCATCCGAAGTGGATTATCCAGCATCGTCTTGCCATCGGCGGCAACGCTGTTTGCGAGTTCAACGACACCGTGTCCGTTTAGGATACCCCCCTCTTCTTGAAGGCTAAAGACTTTCGCAATGTCCTCAATGTTCACTGAGGGTTCGTGCATCCCGCGAACGTCCGGTGGCAGTCCTGCCATGTTTGCCAACGCGGTCATCTCAATCTGCGCTTTAGAACCATCCCGAAACGAATTGAACATCTTAAAGTTAATGGTGCGACGCTCAATATGTTCCTGACTGAACCCGAATCGCTGCGGGACGGTATCCGGTATCCCGACACGATCATCGTCATAGAATATAGTGCCGCGTCCGGCAGCGACGATTTCAAAACCGAGCGTTTTCGACCAATCAACGATGTTCATCGTCACACCGGGTTGATCCCCGTCAACAAGCGTGTAGACAACCCCCGCATTGTCTGCCAAGCGTCTCAAGAACGGACCGATAGTAACATCGGTCTCAACGTTAACCATCACCAGATGCTTCCGATGCATCAGGGTATGGTACGCCATCCGCGCCCCGACCTCTGGAATACCGGTGGCTTCCACAACGACATCAATGAGATCCGACTGAATCATGTGCAGTCCATCTTCAGTAATTGCGGGTTTACCCCTTCGAATCGCATCGTCCATTGCGTCAACGTTTCCTACCCGTTGAATCGCGTCGGACGAGACATTGCTGGCTTCATACGCACCTGTGGCATGTCCCAAGTCGATATCGGCGATTGCGCTCGCCACCATACCTTGCATCTGTGAGATTTGCGCCACCAGTCCGGCACCAAATTTCCCCGCACCGATGATACCAACCCGGATCGGATTATTTTCCGCTGCCCGCTTGGCAAGTTGTGTACTGAACATATCAGATTCCTTTGGTTTAGAAGTCTACTTAAGTCGGGGTGTTTATGAGCGTTTAAGTTTGTAGGGGGTGATTCATCGCCCGTTATAAAGCACACAGGCGCAATCACTTGCGCTACTACAAACAAGAATTATGTACCACACGCATTTAAGTGTCTTTTTGATTGATCTTCTCATATTCCGCGCGTGTCATCTCGAAATCCAAGGTCATTCCGTCATCCAATTCTCTTGAAACGACAAACCCCAACGACTGCCACAACGCTTTTGAAGGGGCATTATCCGCCCGGACATCCATCGGACAGAACCGATCAATTTTTAATTTCTCAAATGCGTGCGCTACCAAGCATCGCACGACCTCTTTTCCGTAGCCTTTACCCCACAGGGTTTTGTCCCAAATTCCGATGGGGAGGCGCATTACTTTTTCACCCTCGATTTTTCCCCGATCCAAATTCATCCACTGCAAACAGACCTCACCGATGGTGCGTCCGCTTGCCTTTTCTACGATTGCGAAGAAAAAACCGTCTTTCCTCATGTATTCGCCAGCACTTTTGAGATAGTCTCTGGTTATCGGTTCATCCGGTGGCTCCCCTTCCATCGCCAGTAGGAAATCAGGGTCGTTGTAAAAGGGAACCGCAACATCAAAATCAGCATCCTTAAAGGGTCGAAGTATCAGGCGTTCGGTTTCCAAGTGAATATTGTGGTTAGCAAAATTGTCAGGTTCTGTCATATTTAACACCTTCCTCACCAACTATCAGAGGATCTCTGTAATCCATTCACCATCATGTGCGGGGTTATAATTGATTTTCCAGTTTAATTTGTGTTGTGTGGCTCATTTTCTTTTCCGCTCTTCGCGTTGAATCCTGAAATTGCGTGTTGTATTGACACGGACAATTATAGCAGATTTGAATGAAACATATCAAGACGAAGTCGTCCGATTTCGCGTAGAGATCATGGCTACAAACCCTATAGACTGAATAGATAGGTAAACTTGCTCAATACCGTCCACTCGTGGTCTTGCAAGCTGTCGGAGGCATTCCACGCCTGATCGAATACGAAGTAAAAATCACTACCCGGACGATAGATGTAATTGAGCAAGAAATTCGCGCTTGCCCGTTCCGCGCTATCGTTCCATTGTGCATATAACTTCGTAAAGAAACGGGTGTTCAAGGCGTAACTAATACGTGTACCGACAACGTTTGTCGTGAACAGATCGGTTTCGGGCAAGTCAATCCAGTTGCGTTGGTATCGCATTTCGATGGCGAGTTGATAAGTCATCCGCCACTGGCTGTCAATACTGAGACTCACACGATTGCCATGAAAGTAATCCCCATAATCCATCTGTCCGAAGAGCGCAAAGGGACGACTGGTCTCGGTGAAAGTCGTCAGCGACACCTGGTTCATTTCGTAATCGCCAGCGGGGATCTCAACATCACCGATGGTGAAAGGCTCTTCAACGCGGTCGAAAATCCGCTTAAAATCGAGGTTGAGTCCATCGTCGGATTCCGAAATCATATCTCCACCAACGCCTACGTCCCAACCGATGGGGTTGTTATCGTGGTCCAAGAGGTAGCTACCCGTGAACATTGCCCCGACATTTCGGACACTATATTGTCTCACTTGGACTTCGTAATCGGCATTCAACATTAAAGAGCGGATATCTCGTCGATGCATGAACCCCATTTTACTTGTAAATTGGGGACCGATGTCGAGATAAGAAGCATTAATGTGAAGATAGTCGTTGCGCCAGTCGTTCGAGAGATACCATGCGAAATCGCGTTCGTCCGGATCTGGAGACCAACTCCCGACAGTCATGGCACGCATCCGCCACTGATCATGGGGTCTGAAAAAGAGGTCTACTCCGCCGTTGCGATGATACTCGCCGAGGTCACTCTGCCGATTGGTGAGAATGAAACCGACACTCGAATCGCTGAGAATGTCGCGCTGCATTCTCAAGACGGAGAAGTTTGTCACGGGTGATTCCGCTGAAGCGGCGGTTGTCATGTTGAGCGCGCCGACACTGTATGCTCCGACCTTTCCCGTCAGTTTCCCGCCACCGAGCAGTCGAACTTGTCTGTCGTCTTCGATACCGATACGCCGACTGTAGAAAACCGACAGGGGTGGCGGCCCGAAGTCTCCGAGTCCCGCCCCAAACGAGAACAGCCCACTGCCTTCAAGGAAGAACTCGCGTCGTTCGGGAAAAAAGAGACTGAATCGCGTGAGGTTAACCTCCTCTTGATCGGCTTCTACCTGTGCGAAATCGGTGTTCACCGTCAAATCCAAGGTCAGGTTCGACGTCACACCGTATTTCATGTCTAAGCCGAGATCACGTTCGGTAGTCCGTTGCCACTTCGTATCATCGAGATTCCGCGCCAAGCCCCCGAGTAGATACGGCTTGACATCAAAATAGGAGGGTGACGCGATGCCCTGTAGCCCCATTAGTTTTCCTTGATACGTCGGGTGATAGGTGCCGGGCCAGCTCTCACTTCGAGGGACCTGTATCCACTGTGTCGTTTCATTCTTTCGCGCGATATTGCGCCCAAAATTCACACCCCACACCATTGAATCACTTTTTTTGAACCGTAATTGATTGAACGGGATCGCGATCTCAACTGTCCAGCCTTTATCGTGTCGCCGTCCACCAGCTTCCCAGATACAGTCCCAACTTCCGTTAAGATTTTCGCCACCATCCGTAACTGCGGTGTCTGATTGCGCCCCGAGTGCATTCATTCGGAAGAAGACTCCCTGTCTTTTATCACCATAAGGGTCAAGCATCACGTAAACATTATCATTTTGCCAAAGCTGCCCATCACGTCGCATTTCGTTCGCAACAACTTTCTCAGGCTCGGCGTCGTAACACTCAAATCCGATATAAAGTTTCTCGGCACTATACAACATGCGAACTTCTGTGCGTTCGGTACTCGGTTGTCCTTCATCGGGTGATTGTTGGGTAAAGTCATCAATGACCTGTGCCCGTGCCCAATCTTCCTCATTGAGATGCCCGTCAATTTCGATTGTGTCTTGGGTGAACAACGGTTTAATTTCTTTGCTGGCTTCGACATTTATGCTCGTTGCTGCAATCGCTGCAAATATCACAAGAGCGATTCTGTGACGCATCTTTTCTCCTCTTTTAATGGCTATCGGTTATCAGTTCCGACGACTGACGGCTGACAGTTGATAAGCATTTAACCTTCAGTTTCCCAGAAAATTCACATTTTTTCAAGAAAAACGAAGCCGTTTATAACTAACAATAAGAATGAAGTGAGGTGTCGGGAATCGGAAATTCCCTTCTACAAAAGAACTTGATGAGCCAACAGAGGTCGGTTATAATGGATAGCAAGACGCGTGCTGAAACCTCAACTTGAAAATAAAGGGAGGTATTTATTCATGACAGCCTTGATGACACAAAGGCTTATCTTTCGTATATTCATGATACTTCTGTTGACACTTAGCATTCATAGCATTACAGACGCGTTGATTCCAGACGCTATCGTCCCTGTCGTTCCGTGGCGTACAACAGAGCCACCCCGTGAAGGGACCACCATCCCAATAGCTACAAAAGACGATATCGTCATCAGTGAGATCATGTATGCTACCAACGCTCACAATCCTCCGCAGTGGATTGAACTCCATAACAGAAGTACTCGGAAACTCAGTCTTGCAGGATGGGAAGTTACAATTGAAAACCACCCGGAGGATAGGTCAGTCCTCGCCACCACACTCACGTTCACTTTAGGTGAAAAGATACTCGATGCAAACCAAATGCTGCTTCTTGTAACCGAGCAGGGAGACAACTCTGGATTTGGAGAGGCAAAAGGGGACTTCCGAGCAAACAGCGTCGTCATTTTAAAAGACCGCATCGGCGGCGCGTCAGGCTACCGTCTTTTGAGCCAAACCGCCTTCAAAATCACCCTCACAGCACCGATTGCCACGAAAACAGAGCGAAAGACACCAAGCGACATCGCCGGCAACCTCGGCGCAACGCCTGAATGGATACTTCCGTCGATTGAAGAAAAACTTCCGTTGATGGAGGTAAACCAACGGAGTTCTATCATCCGAGTGTATGAGGGGAACGACACGTCCGATGGCACAAGGGTAGACCGATGGAAACTTGCCACGGAAAAAAGCACTCGGTATATACGAGGTATAATCTACTACGGGCATCATAGCGATCATGGCACGCCGGGGTATCGCGTAGATCACCCTTTGCCTGTTGATTCGCCTGTTGAACTCACTCACTTTCGTCCTGCGCGCGATAAGCAGACCGGTGCAGCAATGATTACATGGACAACCCAAGTGGAGTTGAACAACGCTGGATTCTTCATCAAGCGGAGTAACCAACGGGACGGGGAGTCCAAGGTCATCAACAGGACAATGATCCCTGGTGCAGGCACAACCAACGCGCAGCAATCCTATACCTACACGGATACGACTGCGGTCCCGAATGTCGTCTACTACTATCAGCTTGAATGTGTCTCTGCAGACGGTACCCGTCAGACCCTCACTCGTCCCATACGCCTCAAAGGACATCTTGGTGAGTTTCGTCGCTTTGAGGAGGCTCCATTTTGGTGGAAAGATTTAAATCGGTAGGAACGGACCTCCACATGAAAATAAACAAGAAATTTGCATTGGGCTTACTGGCTTTAACACTTTTGTACGCCTGTGCACGGGCTCCTCAAGAGATTCAAGAAAACAGTTTAGTGTCTGCAGAGCCTTCACAATCTGAGGGTGTGCACAATTCTATTGTTCGCATCGTGAATCCACCGGACCTTAGAGGGTTTGGTAACGGATTCTTTGTGTCACGGGACAAGATTGCGACGAACATCCACCTTATCGCTGGTGCCAATCCTATCTCCGTACATGTAAGAGGCGGCGGTGTAGCACGGTCTATCCAAGGTGTTACAGCGTATGACCTGAAGAATAACCTTGTTATCTTAAAAGTTTCGATTGAAGGTACGCCCCTTCTACTTGGTGACAGCGACACCGTTAAGACAGGTGACACCGTTTCCGATGCCCGTCTCCTCGCCAGAGGATCCAAGAATAAAGCCAAACAGGGGACTATACTTGGCATTCGAGATAACGATAAATGGTTTTCAACGACGCTTCAACCTACCCCAGAGGTCAGTGGGGGTCCTATCCTGAACAGTGAGAACGAAGTTATCGGGATCGAAGTGATAGAAGGAGCATTTGGTTACGCTATTCCCTCAAATGTTCTCAAGGTGTTGCTTGCTGGGTCGGATACAATTGAACCTCTGGCGCAATGGCAGCAGAAAGATGAAATACGTGCCTACAGTTACATAGAACAAGCAAAGGGCAAATTCAGGGACGACGACTATCATGGAATGATAGAGATGCTCAATGAAGCTGTCACATTAAATTCCGAGTTTCTCGCTGCCTATACCAAGCGTAGTGAGGCGAAACTATATCTCGGTGCGCTTGAATCTGAGAAGGGTACTGCGACAGAAGCACAACGTCACTATCGTTCAGCAATTGACGACTCCGACAGAGCCCTCCAACTAAATCGAGATGCCGTCGCTGCTTACAAAAACCGAGGACTTGCGAAAAGATTGCTTGCGGATTCCGAAACCGACACGGAAAATATAGCAGTACAAAGATACTACCACACGGCGATTGAGGACTACACACACGCCATCGAACGAGTGCCGAATCATGTTGCAAGTTACACCGAACGAGGGACCGCGAGAAAAAACCTCGGTCAGTTTGAATCTGGAAAAGGAAGCACTACGGCGGCACAACGACACTATTACGGGGCCATTGCTGATTATACGCAAGCCATTAAACTTAAACCCGATTACGCCAAAGCCTACCACGGTCGTGGACTCACAAAAGAGATCCTTGGGCAACACAAAGACGCCAAAGCAGACTTAGAGAAAGCCAAAACCTTAACGCGGGAACAGGCTACGGTTCGTGTGGGAGGGAGAAATAGCCATGCGACCGGCTTCTTTGTGACACGTAACAAGGTTGCAACGAACGTTCACGTTCTTGCACCCCGCGAATTCGTTCTCGTCCGATCGCTTGACGATGAGAAAAACTGGACTGTTGAAGGTGTTACTGCGTTTGATGCGAAAAATGACCTTGCCCTCCTAAAAGTTGCAGGGGAGGGAACGCCGCTTCCGCTGGGTGACAGTGATACCCTTCAGAGGGGTGAAGCTGTATCCGCTGTTGGATATCCCAAAGGAAATTGGACAGTCTCGGAGGGCACCTTACATAGCATCCGAGATAGCGATAAATGGCTCCAGATGAACGTTAAGATCTCTCCCGGCAACAGCGGTTCGCCTGTCATAAACAGTAAAGGACAGGTCATAGGAATCGTCTCTGCGTCAGAAGATCCTTACAGTTACGCCATCCCTTCAAACACACTAAAGGCACTGCTCGTCGAGTCGGGTCCCACTGAACCGTTGGCACTGTGGCGAAAACACGTACCTATCCATCCGTATGTATACGCCTCCCAAGGGACAAGGAACTACTTTGAGGGTCGCTATGATGAAGCGATAGCTGACTTCGATAAAGTCATCGAGCTAAACCCTGAGAGGGCTGATGCTTACTACAATCGAGGACTTGCAAAATTCAGGCTCGGTGATCTTGAATCTAAAAAAGGAAATACAGAGAAAGCCAAAGGGTTATATGAGGGAGGGATTGAAGATAGCACGCAAGCGATACAACGAACCCCAGAGGATGCCAATGCCTACCACAATCGTGCGGGAGGAAAGTTTCGCCTTGCACGATCAGAAACAGACATCGCAAAGATGCAACAGTATTATCAAGACGCTATTGATGATTGGACACAGGTTATTCACCTGAATTCAGAACTTGCCGATCCATACAATAACCGCGGTGCTGCAAATTCCCTCCTTGGTGAATCTAAGGCAGATCAGGGACATATATCAGTGGCAGAGGAACTGTATATATCGGCGATTCAAGACTGCACGTATGCAATTCAACTAAATCCAGAGAATCCGGATCCGTATATTAATCGGGGGTATGCGCAGTTCCGCCTTGGTAAAACTAAAACCGATAAGGGAGATATAGTAGGTGCAGAAGCACTATACACAGCAGCGGTTCAAGACTGCACACAAGCGATACAACTGAATCGAGAAAATGCCGATGCTTACGGCAATCGAGGTGTTGCTAAAGCCGCCCTGGGTAACGCTAAAGGAGCGATAGAGGACTTTGATGCCGCTATCCGACTTAACCCGGAGGAAGCAGAATACTTCCATGAGCGTGGACTTGCGAAAGAGGCACTGGGGCAAAAAGCGGCGGCAAAGGCAGATTTTGAAAAAGCGAAGGCATTAGACCCAAATGTCGGACAGCGATAACAGAAGACGATATCTTAGCACAATTGTCGCGATTACGAGTTTACGCTTACGCGGAACGCATAAAGGCTTGCACGGTTCAGCACAAAGCGGAGCCGTAAGGGTTGCGTTGCACTCGCTAACGTCGCCGATTTCCATTGCACCGAATGCCGGACGTTATCCCCTGTCAACGGAACACAATCATCCATCGAAAAACCGGATTGAACCTGTCCGTCGGCTGTCAGCACTTCAACCCCAATCTGTCCGCCGCTTGCATCGGCGTTAATTTCAAGCCCGCCGTCCGGAAGTTGCAGCAGAACGGTTTCAATGACACCCCCCGCCGCATCCGTATCAAGCGAGACGAAACCGTCTAATCGCCACTTCGCAAGTCCAATCTCCTTGTGTCTGTCCTTCATCTGGGCACCATGGGTGTGGACTGTTCCCGTATAATACCAGTGAATTTCATCCTCGGTGATGATCGGTTCTATGGCGGTTCCCATAATCATACCGGTGTCGAACGTGCCGCTTCCTCCGCGCGGAATGATCGGGGTCCGAATCGCATCCGGATAGTCCCAATTAAACCCATCTCGGCTACTGACGAGTTGTGCGTCAATCGGTCCGTCAATAGGAATCTCGTGCTCTGCGGCGCCCGGTCCTGTCACATACAACACCCCAACAAGCCCGATATAAATGTTGTGATAGAGGAAACCCGACATGTTGTGAATCTCAGCACGATCCGCGCCATATCGCTGTACACCGATTTCATCGTCCTCAGCAGTTGCCCCGAACATGGGTTCGAGGGGTTCCCAGGGTCCCTCAAGGCGTGGACTTTGGGTATATGCGATCATACGGCGTGCGTCTTTGTCGTCCCCGCGTATCAGCGCATAAGCCCGGAACATTTCCTTTTTAGTGTCGTAGATGACATTGAACGCACCCTCGTTGTCCCGATCTGCAACCGGTTCCAAATAGTCGGAATCGTCCCATCGGATACCATCGGGCGACGTGAGCAGAAAGATGTTGCGATACCGTCTGCAAAAACCGATCATCTTATACCGTTTCTGGAGGTCTGACTCATCGTCATCACGAAACACACATGCACCGTGCAGATCCCAGACGATGTTGTTGTTTGGATTTCCATTGAATTCAAAGAGTCCAAGATTCGGTTTCGTCCACGTCAATCCATCATCGCTTTCAGCGTAGCAGGTAAGATCCCCACGATCGTTTTCGACGAACTTTCGTCCGTATGCATCGTGGGTCTGTCCCCTATATGTTGAGGGGTTTCGGTCTGGACGCGGGACGTAAAGCCCTGGAATCTCGTTCGCTTCAAACCGCCAATGCGGTCCCATGCGACACATGTACCACATCCGATATTTCCCGTACGCGGCATCGTATAGCGTGGTGCCGTAGAGGTGAACGCGTCTGGATTGATCAGGACCTCCGTGTTCCCATGGATTGCCGGGGTCGGGTTTAAGTACAGAAACGTCATGCTTGACGCATTGATGCAGGGTGCGCGTTACGTTATGTTTAGAAGCGATCAGTGCGTCATCGACGAATAGTTCTGTGCCGGGGGCAAGCGTGTGAACGGTATTTGAATTCACGTCATTTTCCTCAATTAGAGTATAATTTGTAAGTCTGATATTACAAAGTTAGCACCATTGTAGATGGGTTATATCTCTTGCTTGTCTGCCACGTTAAGGTAGCTCGTCTTAATCACCTGCCCATAACTTCCGCATCTCCTCAGAGGAAGCGAGCAGTTCATCCAACGTTCCGACTGCCTCAACACGACCATCTTTGAGAACAATAATCTGATCTGCCCGACGGAGGGCGGGACGCCGATGAGAAACGACGAGACAGGTTGCTCGCGTGGTCTCAAAAAGACGTTCCCAGAGGGTCTGTTCCGTATCAACATCAAGTCCAGAGGAAAGATCGTCAAAAACGAGCAGATTTGAGTTTTGCACGAACATCCGTGCCGCCGCAGTACGTTGCATTTGTCCACCTGATAATTTGACGCCACGCGGTCCAACAATAGTTTCAAGACCGTCTTCAAGTGTCGGGACATCTTGCTCCATGACCCCGAGCCGGATCGCACGGTTTAGGGCATCCCAATCCCACGGCAAGCCCATGAGAATGTTAGCACTCAGTTTTTCACTGAAAAGTTTCGGAGTTTGCGGTGTATACGCGCAACGCGGTGGGACGAAAAACGATTTCGGATCTTCAACGATTTCACCATTCCAGCGAATCTCGCCCGCCTGTCTCGGAAGAACACCCAAGAGTGTTTGGACGAGCGTCGTTTTGCCTGAACCGATCTGTCCGGTGACAACGGTGAACGAATCTGCTGGAATTTTCAAATCAACATCAGCGATCCCAGAGGCATCCCCATCGTAGAGATAGGTAAGTCCCGTGACAGTCAGTTCATCCAATCGATCAGTTTCCGTCCGTTGTGGGATAATGAGAGGCGGTTGCTTCTCTCGCAGATACACCGGTGTGTGTTCCACTAAATCTTCTCTGGGCATTTCATCAACGGTCTGTTCCATGCGGGAATATGAAACCTCTGCCCGCTTGTGCTGTGCCATGATACTGCCGACGAGCGACCCACTTCTGGCAACCTCACCCACATACGTGGTAAACAACGCGAAGTCTCCAACTGAAAAAGCCCCTGCTTTCATCTGTTCTGCAATCAGAATGAGAATCGCGCCCGTGGCAAGTGTGCTAATATTGAAACTGATGGAGCGTAGGAGTTGATTGAACAGATTATCCACCACAGTCGCCTTCCGACGTGCATCGTTGAGTTTCTGAAAATGGGCAATCACATTCGACTCCGTCCGGGCAACCTTCACAGCTAAGATGGATTGAAAGAGTTCGTTGATAAAGTTAGTCGACTGTTCCGTGGTGATACGCTGCGCTGTACGATACCTCAAGATGAATCGTCTTAACACGTTGACGACCGTAATAATCAGAATAGATGGGATCACTGTGATGAGTGTCACGGCAACGTTGATCTGAGCCATCACGATGATTGCCAAGATTGCGAAGATAAGATTACCCCATAGATGGATATACTGTTCCAAATAACTTAAGATGGATTGAACATCATCCCGCAACCGATTTGTCACTTCGCCAGAGGCGGTTGATACGTTATGGGGTGCCGACATATCCATGATAGCCGTCATCAAGTTCTTTCGGAGGAGCGTTGAAATGGCGTAACGCCAGCGCGCCCATACGAATGCTGACGATATGAGTACGCCTCGATCCGTAAGATGAGCAATAATGAAGAGAACAACAAATGTCCAAGGATTGAGTCCTGCCCCCGATCCGCCAGTGACGGGATCCAGCGCATCAAAAAACGCCTTCCGAATAAGTCCATCGAACAACGGCATTAGGTCGTCTAATCCTCGGAAGAAAATCGTGCCGAGAAAGAGGAGTGGACGGTAACGGATAAGCCGAATGGAGGCGCGTCCTGTTGTCATTGCGTTGCTTCCTCCAGTCCGGTTTTCAGCAACTGTGAGAAAACCGAATCGGGGTTTTGAACAAGCCGATCTCGCTCACCGTGCTCCAGGACCTCACCGTCGGCAAGGACCATAATTTCGTCTACCTGTTGAACTGTTCCGAGCCTATGCGCAATAATGATACTGGTGCGTCCCTTCAATAACCGTTGCACTGCGCTGTCGATGCGTTGTTCTGTCGCCGGATCAAGCCTTGAAGAGGGTTCATCAAGAATAACAACTTTCGGATCTTTGAGGAAAACCCTCGCGAATGCCAGCAACTGCGCCTCTCCTGCAGAAAGACCCGTGCCTTCAAGAAATGTATCAAGTCCGTTTGGCAGGGATTGGTACCACTCCGATAACCCGAGTTCCTCAACCACTGACAGGATGCGGTCATCAGGGATTTCGGGGTCAAAGAGCGTTAAATTCTCACGCACCGTTGCATTGAAGAGCTGGACATCCTGTGTAACCATGCCGATCTGGTTCCGTAAATCGTCCAACCGGATCCTCTCAATCGGCTTACCGCCGACGCGAATCTGACCGCTGTTAATGTCATAGAACCGAAACAGGAGTCGGGTGATCGTTGTCTTGCCACTCCCCGTCCGTCCCAACAACCCGATCGATTTTCCTGGGGAGAGTTGGAACGAAACATCTTTCAGCACAGACACATCCTCGGTATAACCAAAGGTGACATGGTCGAATTCAATGTCAAGAGCGTCTGATGTCGGAAGTGTTTCTGTGCCATCATCAATACTTGAGGTGACACGATAGAGTTCTTCAATCCGTTTGAACCCGGCGGTTGCCCGTTGAAGTTCATTAATCTGACGGCTAATCATAATCAATGGACCCCGAAGCATCATCGTGTAATGGATGACGAGGTAGACGGTCCCCATCGTGAACACACCTACCCGAAACAGGTAAATCCCCATTCCCATCGTCAGCGCGATTCCTAATATAAAAAGGACACCACTTATGGTTTGCAGCACTTCCCCCATCACATGTGCTTTTACAGCTCGACCGTATACATCGCGATTCACATCGTAGAACCGATCCATGGTATAGTCGACACCGCCGTTTGTGCGGAGATCTTCAATACCTGTCAGCCGTTCTTCGAGAAAACCGAAGAGTCTGGAGTATCCCTCTCGCTCGGCAGTGTAAACGGGAACAGCAATATTCCGAGTCAAGTTGTAGACGATGATAGCAACTATCACAAAACCCGTCAGCGCGGCACCGATGCGCCAATCTTCACGAGCGACCAAAATCAGGACACCCACAAGGAACAGCAAACTCCCGATCACCTGAAGTATAAACTCAGAAAAGAAGTTTGAGAGTGCGGCAGTATCGCCGTCAACGCGCTCGACCATCTCGCCGGGTGTGCGGTCATGGTGGAAGGACATGTCGAGTTGTAGACAGTGGTGTGCGAGGTCGCCGCGCATCTGATTCGTCGCGCGCCAGCCAACGTCTTGTCCTAAATAAGTGTTGACCAACATCACCACTTGTCCGAGGAACCCGATTGCGAAGAAAGCACAGCCCGCGATGACCAAGCTTCGTGTTTCGCCGCCCGCTTCTGCTGTATCAATGAAATAGCGGAGAATTTGTGGATTCAGTAGACCGAGACCTATTCCACTGAACATGAAGAGCGCGAGAAACGTCACACGTATCCACAGCGGTTTGAGGTATTGTGAAAGGAGTGCGGCGTATTGCCGGAAAGGTACTTTTTCCAAATTTTAATTTTTCCTTGCGGAAGAACAACGCAGATTAGGACTTTGACGTGTCTCCCTCACGAGTCGCCTGCGCCGCTGTTGCAGGCTACGTTTCCGGTGTAGGCGGAAATTACGCTTTATAGTAAAACCGAAAAATAAGTGAACACCGGGGTGCCCAAGTAATTATTGACCCTACTATAATTCCACTAATCTTGTTTGAGGGCTGCCCAAGTGATCGCGAGTTTCCCTTTACTTTCGACAGGCAGTCCGATAGTTGCAAGCCTTTTGAGGTCGTCAGCGTTCAGTGTTCGGTCATAGATCATCACTTCATCGATCAACCCTTTGAAGTATCTGGCACCACAGCACTCATCCCATCCGAATTTTAAGTTGACGACCGTCTGTTCGATATGGGGAATGTCATTTACTTCAGAATCGAGCTTGTCAGTCGCTCTGTGATAAATGTAACTCGTTGCTTTATCAGGTTCAATCGCTATAGCCACGAGTGCCCATTTATTTTCTGGGATTTCTGGCGCGCCTTGCCAGTTCCATGTCAGTGCGGAGTTGTTGTTCCATACATACGTCAGGGTGTTGTTCGCGGCGACCCCCATCCACCACGATGCTGGATCACTTCGACCGACGACAATTCCCGACCAATCTATCGTTTTCCAACCGTTGATTCGGGCGATCACCGTGATTGCGGTCGTTGTCAATTCAAATGTATCATCAACAACGACGTGGCCGCCACCACCGTCGAATTCAACGGAACCGTTCACCCAACCGTCGTCAGACCATTTCGCGCCTTTTTCCAAATTGGCATCGTTTCCGTTGCCGGATTCGTCCTTTCCGTTACCATCCAGGGGCCAGTAACCGACGAGTCCTTCCGTCAGATCCGCTGCAAACGCGCCTGTAGACCAGAGACTCACAGCAACGGCTAAAACCATAATAACTCTTATTCTGTATGACACTTCTTACCTCCTATATGCTGTTATAATTCGCATCTCGCCCCTCCAATGTAGGAAAGTAGAGACACAGTTTTTGATAGAGAAAAACAGTGAAAGATGCTATACTTTCAACAAGCGCACACGAAAAGATAAACCACATCTTCATAAGCCTTTATCATATAATAACCTAAATTACTGCTTACAAGATTTTAGACAGATATACACCATTTTTGATTAAAAAAATATGAGGAATTCCCTCCAATCCTGGTGCTCTCTGACGTCCTGAACCGAGAATTTTTGCTCATTTCCTCTAAGGCGGCAACGTAGGTTAGAATAAAAAACAGTTTCGCATAAGAAAAATCGCACAAAACACATTGATATTACGTGTCATTGACGAAGACTTGGAAACGTTTGAATGAACAACTCCGAAAGTCTCCCTATTATTGTGCTTGGTGTTGAGCGTAGTGGGACATCTGTCGTTGCTGAGATGGTGCACAGATGGGGTGCGTATGCGGGTCCCCCTGAAAAGTTGCATCAAGCTGATGTGCATGCTCCGAGAGGATATTGGGAGTTTTTGCCCTTATGGGATCTGCTGGCTGCGTTAGGAGATTTTGATGCTGGAGCGACTTGGTGGGATCACGATTTCCAACAGCGAATGGAGCAAAAAGCCAATGATCCTGTGTTGAGAAAGAAAGCCATTGACCTGATAGCTGAAATGTCCAAAGGAGATCTCTGGTTTTGGAAAGACCCAGCACTCAGCCATTTTCTACCGTTTTGGAAACAGATATGGGGCGAAGCGGTTTACATCATCACGGTTCGTAATCCTCTCGACACGGCGGTATCGTGGCAGAAGTTTATCATGCCATCCAATGTGAAAGTCCGTATCTCATTTGTCGCGATGAACTTGTTGCGTTGGCAACACATGATGACGCAAATCCTGAAGCACACAGAAGATGCCCAACACCGACTTTTTCTTGGTTACGAGGATATTATGTGCGATCCATGTGCGCAGGCTGAGAAACTGGCTCGTTTCCTGAACGCAAAGTTTGGCGAACGAACCTCACGGATTCAGACGATGGTTGATGCGGTTGAACCTCAGTTGTGGCGAAATGATTGTGGTATTCCATTTGAACAGGTAACTGAAGCAACATCGGAACAGAAAGCCCTTTACGCCTTTGCAAAGCAGAAGATTGACAATCCGTCTGTGCCGTTTGATGTAACAAAATATCCGCTACCCCCCGGATACCTTGAATTTCTAAACATTCAAGAGGCATTACTGAAAGCCTATCGCGAACTTGAACACCGATGAAGGAATTGTAGATGTCCCGAGCACAATGCATCGTTCATAGGCAGAAAAGGATTCTAATGGTCAAACATCGTCACGAAGGAGAAGAATGGTGGTGCCTTCCCGGTGGCCGTATCGAAGCGGATGAAATGCCGGAACAAGCAGCGCTGCGGGAACTTTGGGAGGAGTGCCGTGTTCAGGGCAGAGTGATCCGCCCAACATCCGTTGTTACCTTTGCACCTGATGATCAATATTACACCTATTTAATAGAGATAGGCACGCAGGCAGTATCCTTGGGACGTGATCCCGAACTAAAAGAAAGTCAGGTTCTTGTGGACGTTGCATGGATATGCCTAAAGGAACTCACAGAACGAGATAGAGTGTTTCTATGGACTGCTGGCTTGTTGACAATTCCTGAATTTTCTGAGGAAATTTGACACTTACCGACTTGAGTGAGGAAGCTTCATGGACGGAGCAATTCGTGTGTTGGAACGTCTGAAAGGTCCCGTCGTCCCGGTGAATACCTGTTTTGGCGACGATGATTCGCTGGATATTGGCGCGATGCGGAAATACGTCAATTGGCTGTGCGAGCAGAACATTCCAGTGATCCTCCTGACGTATGGTAGTAGCGAATTCTGCAGCCTGACAGACGAAGAAATCTGGCAGTTGACTGCGGAACTCTCAGAAGAAATATCAGGTCGCTCGCTGTTCATCGCTTCAACGGGTTGGTGGCACCCCGGACAGTGCAGAGAGTTTTTGAAACACTGCGACGCTGCAGGCGTGGATGCTGTCAAGGTCCAGATCCATCCCGGATTAGGGGTGAAGCACGAGGTCATTGTTGGTTATTTCGATAGCATTCAGGATGTCGTGCCGATGCCTCTGTTGGTTTGGGGTGCATGGCAAGACCCTTATCCTGTGGACATCGTTGCCGAGTTAGCCAAACGTCCGGAAGTGGTTGGGATCAAGAATGACGGTCATCCCTTCTACGCTTACTACGATATGATTCGCGCGACTGCCGACGAGAATTTCGCTGTAGTCAGCGGTGGACAGATGCGCAATTTCATGTTCGGCTACCCGATCGGTTCAACGGCGTATCTCTGTACCATTGCTCCGTTCCGACCAGACATTGCATTGGAATTCTATAATGCCTTAACCACAGGACGGGACGATGATGCCCGGGAGATTATCTTTCGCTATGAGGAACCTTGGCTTAAGGTAGCATCAAGATTGGAATGGTTGCCCAGTATCAAATCGGCACTTCATCTTCATGGACTCTATCCGAACCATCGGCTCCGAACACCGGCTGTCTCGCATACGGACGAAAAACATCAGGAAGTTCAAACGGTGTTGGAGCAGGTCCTTGGAGACATCAAGCTTGCGGAACTCTAATTGATGGTCGCAAATAGTTAAACGCTATTCAAACATGATGCCAACAGTCATTCTTAACCTACTCGATGTATGCATACTCCGATGAATCATACAACTAAGATTACAGCAGAAAATGTGTGTGATTTTCTTAAAAAATTCGCTACAGATATATCTGTTGAATACCTAAAACCGATATCCAACCGTCACCGCGGTGGTGATAGCCTTACCTTCTACTACGGCGACGATGCTATCCTCAAGATTGCACGCAACGCCTACCGAACCAGGCTTCTCAAAGAGGCTAAACTCACAGAATACCTACACACATTATCGATGCCTTTCACTGTCGCAAAACCGATCATGGTACACGACCAAGGATTCTATGCCATGTTTTCAAGAATCAACGGTTCTTCACTCCCCATAGAAGCACTTGAAGAATTTACCGCTGGAGAATTAGAACCCTTTGGCAAATCTCTCGGTACCTCTCTCACCTTTCTGCACAGGCACAAATTTCCAGATGAGGTCTTAGACTATATCCCATACGCTGATGACCCTTTCGCAGTGGCAATTCGTGCCACAAGACAACAACTCGCCTTTATTGCGGAAAATACCACAGAAGTCGATACACATCAATGGAGTGAAAAGCTGGAAAATCTGCAGGAATCCTTAGACCAGAAATGGGCTGTCGTTCACACCGATCTCCAAATAAACCATCTGTTTTTTGTTCAGAGGAATCTTGACCAACTCGCCATTATTGATTTCGCCGATGCCTTGCTCCACGATCCAGCGATAGATTTATCTGAGTTCGCTATAGAGATGTATTCAGATTTGCCCCCCGATGGCATTGTTGCCAAAAAAGTTATTGATGCGGTGCTGAAGCACTATCAGACAGACGATACTGCGATTACAGAGAAGATCGAGTTTGGACTTCTTGTTTTTCAAATTGGACGCGCCTACCAATGGGTAAAGAACTCGATAGATCAATCTTAATTTACCTGATTCGCCTAAACACCATAGGTCTCACCGCCCCAATCTATTTGTGGATCACGCTACACGCAAAACTGCCTGATCGCAAATTTCTTCGTTGCGATTTCTCCGAGGATGGAGTATATTAAACTTGAATGTTTCAGGTTTGTAGCCCTTTGAATTCCTAAATTGCCATAATTAGTGGAGTTGATAAGTTTATAGTTTCATCTGATATAGAAAGGAGATTCTATGAAAATTAAAGAAATTCGCGTCGTAGAAATCGAGTTAAACCCAAAACCGACAACAACGCCGCGTACACCGAGTCGATCCGGAACATATCAATTGAACCGCCCTATTACGCGTTATCCGTCATTCAATCGCAAAGAGGGACATGTTTCCTATTCGGAATGGAAACGTCCTGCCTGTATTATAACGGCAGAAGATGGAACTTGGGGTTTCGGTCTCTCGCTTTACGGGGGTCCCGTGACTCGAATCATTTCAGATCACTTTGCCCCATATCTGGTCGGCGAGAATTGCATGGCAACTGAGAAAGTATGGGACATGATGGTACGATTGTCAGCCGCCTTTGGTGCAGCCGGCTTGACGAGTTACGCTATCAGTGCGGTGGATTGTGCTTTGTGGGACCTCAAAGGCAAAATTCTGGGGCGACCGGTTTATGAACTGCTCGGCGGTCCTCAGAAAGAAAAGATTTTCTGCTACGCCTCTGGCTTCGATCAGGAATGGTATATGGAACTCGGGTTCAAAGCCACAAAACTCTTCACACCGTGGGGTCCGGAACAAGGTAAAGAAGGCTTAGGCAAGCTTGAAGAATTAGTGGCAACAACGCGGGAAGCGATCGGTGATAATATTGACTTGATGTTGGACGCTTGGACGGGTTTTGACATAGAGCATACCGTGCGCGTCTGCGAAACTATGAAGCCTTACGGATTGAAGTGGATGGAGGACTACATCCGTGCCGATGATTTTGTCGGCTATGAGACGGTGCGGCAACGCCTCCCTTGGCAAACACTCGCCACGGGAGAACACTGGTATCTACCTACTGTCTTTGCGGAGGCGGCAGGCCGACGACTGGTGGACATCTTCCAGCCTGATGTTTTATGGTGCGGCGGTATCACAGCGGCAATGAAGATTTGTCACATTGCAGAGGCGAATGGGATTAACGTCATTACGCACGGTGGGATGAATTACCCCTACGGTCAGCACCTCGCATTTGCGATGCCCGCCATCACGTGGGGTGAACGCTCCGAAGGTGTATCTGCCCCTGGTGTTCCTCTCGAAGAGATGGTCAAGTTGCCCGGCACTTCCGTCATCAAAGACGGCTATGTTGCTCCGTCGGATGCCCCCGGTTTCGGTCTCGAAATTGATGAAGCATGGATAGAGAGTGTAATGGCATGAATGACGAAATTACGATTGCCAATCGAGCGCATTGGGAAGCCGAAGTTTTGAAAAAGAACGGCTTTACCGTGCCGTGGCTCGACCTTGATAGAGATGATATTCTGCAATATGCTGAAGGTCACCTTGACCCAACCCCGTATCATCTCTACCAAATTTATCCTGCTTACCTACTCAGAGATGTCGCACACAAAGACGTTTTGTGTCTCGCCGCAGGCGGAGGGCAGCAGTCAGCTGTGTTCGGTCTGCTTGACGCCCGTGTGACTGTGATTGATTTTACACAAGGTCAGCTTGACGGGGATGTTACTGCTGCGAAGCATTACGGCTATCCGGTCAAAACAATTTGTGCCAACATTCGCAATCTGTCCGCAATTGAAGACGCATCATTTGACCTCGTCTACCAAGGACCTTCTATGAGTTGGGTGCCATCCGTTCATGAGATCTATAGAGGCGTATCAAGGATCATCCGTCCCGGGGGTCGGTATCGCGTAGATTTTGGTAATCCTGCCAACCATTCCTTGGAGTGGGATGGTGAATTCTACCGCGTCACCGAACCCTACACTGAGCGTATTTACAGGTATTCAGACGGAGCGTTCGATTTCAGGCACTACCTGAGTGATATATTCAATGGACTCGTGGACAACGGTTTTCGGATTGAGCGGGTTGAGGAACGTTCATGGACCCTGCCAGATATTGATGCCACACCGGGAAGTTGGACACACGAGATGGCTTACAACGTGAGCTTTGCTATTGTTGCGAAGAAAGACGGATAGATCTGAAAGACAGAGGTTTACTGTGGAGGGACTCAGTTTTCGCAAAGCACAGGCAAACGATAGCGAATTCGTTTTTGCCGTAAAGAAGGCAGCGTTCCGCGAGTATGTAGAACAGGTATGGGGCTGGGATGACGATTATCAAAGAGAGTTACACAATAGACGATTTGATTCACAAGATTTTCACATCATCCAATTTCGCGGAATAGACGTCGGTTTCTTGGCAACGTCCAATACCTCTGACACGCTCAAAGTTAATCAACTCTTTATTCTTCCTGAACACCAAGGAAGAGGCATCGGTTCCGCTTGCATGACCTGTATTGTTGATGATGCCAGTCTTGAGATGAAGTCTGTGGCACTTCAAGTGCTAAAGGTTAACACTCGTGGTATAACCTTCTATCAGAGACTGGGATTTTCAATCGTCGGTGAAAGCCCTACACACTTCCAGATGGAGAAAAGGTAGCAGGCACGCTCCGTGTGCCGTGGCTGGCGTATGTAGATTCATAATGTCTATTAATTTCATTGAAGCACTCTCCACAGATAACTTAAACGCTATAAGAGCAGCACCTAAAACCGACGTTCACTGCCATGCGTTCTTTAGCACGCGATTAGAGAATGTTGAACGTTGGATAGGGTCTTCCCTAACGAAACCCCCTCCGAAGATGAACGGACTTGAGGAGATGATGGCGTATGCGGACGCGGTCTTAACGGCACCCATCAAACACCGTGAAGGTTTCGAGTTCGTTGGTGTGTCAGCGATGGACGATGCGGTCCGCGATGGCGTTGTTATGCTTGAGATGAGCTTTGACATCCGTCTGGCAGAGTTCTATCCTGAAGGGGTGGCTGGGCTCTGTGCGTTCATTGAGACCTTGGTTGAACGATATCGGGAACAGGCAGACCTACGTCCAGAACTCGGTTTTTCTCGTGGAAATGCTGACGATCCAAAACTCATGCATTTAGCACATGAGGCGGTAGAATGCGGAGCATTTCAATCAATTGATCTCTATAGCCGCCCAGAAGTGTGTCCGCCTGAGGTTATGAAACCGTTGTTTACAAAGGCACGTACGGCAGAGATGAAACTGAAAGCACACGTCGGGGAGTTCGGTGGGGCGGAAGAGGTCCGACGCACCGTCGAAGCCTTGGATTTGGATGAGGTGCAACACGGTATCGGTGCCGCAGAATCGGTTGAAATCATGCGGTGGCTTTCGGAGAATCAGATCCAATTGAACGTCTGTCCAACAAGCAACGTGATGCTGGGTGGTGTGTCCGATATCGCCTCGCATCCGATCCGTGCCTTGTTTGATAACGGTGTATCGGTGACAATTAACACAGACGACTTAATGATATTCGGTCAGAGTGTCTCCGAAGAGTACCGGAATCTCTACCGAGCAGGCGTTTTCAGTGCACAGGAGTTAGAAGATATTCGGCGCGCATCTCTCGTGCCTTAGTCAATTGTGTAAAGGAGAAATCAATTGTGTCTAACACACAGAAATGGCAAATTCGACAGGCTCTACCGAGCGAAGTCAAGCACTTGAGCAAACTTGCATTCCATTCCAAGGCACATTGGGGTTATTCTGACCAATTTATGCAGGCATGCCTTGAAGAACTCACGGTTGACGAGTGCTACATTGAGAACAACCCTACTTTTGTAATTGAAGATGCAGGAAACACCGTAGGGTTCTATTCGTTAGAACATATTTCTGATTCTGAAGTAGAGCTGAGTCTTCTATTTGTTGATCCTACCTTTATTGGAAAAGGCTATGGTCGAAAGTTAATGATGCACGCGCAAGAAAAAGCCCGGCATCTTGGATACAGTAAAATGATTATTCAAGGGGACCCGAACGCCGAACGATTTTATCGCTCAGCGGGTGGCTCGGTAGTCGGCACAAGAAAATCTGTCAGTATTCCTAACCGTGAACTTCCTATATTCTGTATCAATTTGGGAAAATCGGACAAATCGTAGAATATGTAGATTCAAAGTTGAGTATAGTTAGGTACTATAACCTAAGTTGCCACCTATAAAAAAGTTGTAAATCCATGGGATCTCCTTTATAGTGTTTTCATCACAAAACCCAAAAGGAGCCCCCATGGACCTAACTATTGTAGCAGTTTATACGATTTGTGACGATCTTTTAATTTCACTCGGACATCGAGAGCATCCACAAACACAGATGACAGATGCCGAAGTGATGACCACGGCACTTATTGCGGCGAGATACTTCGCAGGAAACCACCCAAACGCGTGTGCGGCTTTAAAGACGCTGGGATATATTCCAAATATGCTCCGACACTCTCGATACAATCGTAGACTTCATCGGATCAGACCGCTGTTTCAGACGCTCCTTGAACATATGGCTGAAACTACCAAGACCGAGAACATCCATAACATCTATTCGGTGGATACCTTTCCTGTAGCCACCTGTGACACTATTCGCATTTCTCGATGTCGCCGGTATCAAGGCGAAGCCTACCGAGGAAAGATCGCCAGCAAACGCCGGCATTTCTATGGACTGAAGGTGCATCTGATGGTCTCCGAGACGGGTGAAATCGTTGAAGCGTTCTTCACGCCGGGCGGATGCAATGATGTTGTCGGCATGCGATGTTATACGTTTGATCTGCCGCAAGGGTCGGTGGTTTATGCCGATAAAGCCTATTGTAACTATGCCATTGAAGATGCCCTCGGTGATGTCGGTATTGCGTTCAAACCCTTGCGCAAGAAGAATGCCAAGCGTCAGTATCCGCCTCACGAAGTATACTTACAGCATCGTTACAGGAAACGTGTGGAAGTGACGAATAGTCTGGCTGATATTTCTCAAAAGTTGTCCTAAAGCCATAGTTATCAAGGTTCTTTAGGGTTAGGTTTATGAAAATGCGTTATGAACTCCATGAGCATCTGTCTTTCTCCAGTAAGCTGAAGCTGTATTTGATGAAAGGTGCGCCGTTCTGAGATGCTAACTTGAAGCAACATCAGGTAGCTGATGACTTTTATGCCAAGACTCACATACGCACCTTCTCTGCTTTCCAAACTCATGGCGGAGATGTGCAAACTCGATTTCAAATACCGCCAATACTGTTCAATACCGTGGTGTTGCGACCAAATCCTCAGCGCCTCGCAGGTGCGTAGCGGTTTGCCAAAGACCAAGAGGGTGCGTATCTTTTTCCGATCCACAAAGAAGATGACGACACACGCTCCAAAAGTTGGGCTTTCCGCTTTGAGACGACAGACGGGTTTATCACACCCCCATTGATCTTCACGCAACTCTACGTCCTTTTTATGAACCGAAAGTTTCGCAGTCGTATCGCCTATGGTCATGACATAGTTGTTCTTACCATGAACGAGTATACAAGCAAACCCTAACTCCGATAACGTATCAATGAGTTTACGACTGCCATACCACGAATCGAAGGTGATCGGATACTTTCTCAGATCAACGCCGTGGGTATCAAAGAAATCTAAGACATCTGTGAGCATCGCTATGACGAGACTCGGTTTATCGGTGTTGCCACGTCCTTGTTTACTGACAAGACGCGTATCTAAGGGGATCACACGATCACCAACTTTTAGTGTGATCCCTAAGACGTTCTGACACCAGATAGAGGTCTTGTGTTTTTTTGACCACCACTTTGAACAGTAAGAGAGCGTTTCTCCCTCGCGCGGCAGATTCGTATCATCAACACTCACGGTCATACGCCGACGCGATTGCGTTGAAGCAGACTTGTTTTCAGCGTCTTTGATGAAATCGATTGCCATCACACATCCGAGGCGCAGATTCAAAGACTTCGAGTGATAGAGACTCAGAGAACCGAGATGCCGATAAAGACCGGCTTTCGGAAGTTCCAAGGCATCGGCAACTTGATTCGGGTTGTAAAGTCCAAAGAGATGGCAAACGCAGAGCAGCAGCAGTGTTTCAACGACTTGACGCTTGATACACTGAAAGTAAGAACAAAGAAGGTCTTGAAAAAAGAGGGTGGATTTGATAAGATGATCAGGCATGCGATGGCCTCCTAATGGCTCAAAGGTGGTTCTCTGAATCATTAGGATGCCATTTCATGTGCTAAAAATCAAGCACCTTTTTCAAAACCATCGCATTTTCACCTGGCTATACCTGCTATCTCTTCGTTATTACTGCCGCCATGATAACTTTGATAAATATCAGTCTGGTTGAAAAACTTTTACCCAAGTCCATCCACGCCGTGACGGCTCATGGATTTGAGTTGAAATTGTTTTTATTTCTCATCGCAACAAATATAAAAATGCGATATGAAGATTAGTGGCAACTTAGGTTACTATAGTATATGAATTTCGTTAAAGCACTCTCCACAGATAACTTGACCGCTATAAGAACAGCACCTAAAACTGACGTTCACTCCCATTCTTTTTTAAGTACACGTCGAGAGAATCTAGAACACTGGCTGGGACACTCTCTGAGCAAACCACCTCTCAAAATGAAAGGACTTGAGGGGATGCATGTGTACATAGACGAGGCTTTAGCACCTCACTTAGAACATCGCAAAGGTTTTGAGTTCATCACGATGTCAGCGATAGATGATGCGATCCAAGACGGCGTCGTTATACTTGAAATGAGTTTCGACATCCGGTTGCTTAAATTTTATCCGGGTGGATTGACCGAACTTCGCGCATTTATTGAAATGTTAGTTGAGCGGTATCCGGAACAGATCGATGTGCGTCCTGAACTCGGTTTTGCACGGGAGTGTGCCGACGATCCGATGTGGATGAAATTGGCGCACGAAGCAACAGAATTGGAGTTTTTTCAATCAATCGATCTGTATAGCCACGAAGAGGCGTGTGCGCCTGAAGCCATGAAGTCTTTATATGTCAAAGCACGCGCTGCTGGAATGAAACTCAAAGCACATGTCGGGGAGTTCGGTGGGGCGAAAGAGGTCCGACGCACTGTTGAAGTCTTGGATTTGGACGAGGTCCAACACGGTATCGGTGCAACAGAATCCGTTGAAATCATGCGGTGGCTTTCGGAGAACCGGATACAATTGAACGTCTGTCCAACGAGCAATGTGATGTTAGATGCTGTGCGGGATCTCACCTCGCATCCGATTCGCGTCTTATATGACAACGGCGTACCTGTGACGATTAACACAGACGACCTGATGATATTCGGTCAGAGCGTCTCCGAAGAGTATCGGAATCTCTATCGTGCAAGCGTTTTCAGCGCGCAGGAATTAGAGGATATTCGATGCGCCTCTCTCGCGCCTTAGCCAATCATGTAAAGGAGAATTGAAGATTATCGCTTTTCATTTTTAAATTCCGTTGAAGCCTTATGCACACCGATTCCGGGCGCATAAGGCTTTTTTCTCGACAAAGTGCGCAGGTTTTCAAAACTTACGACTGTATTGCAAAACGCAATCCCAACGCGCCGTTTTGTTTTTCAAAACACACGCAATTGGCAATTTATTGTGTCCTGAGAACTTATTTCACGAAATAATTCCAAAAAATCCAGATTTTTTTTACAAGATGCACGTTTTCTATCCCAAAATTTTGTCTTTAATAATTAAGTGCACGGTGGTACAAACGTGTTGGATTTTTGATCTTCAGAAAAAGGAAAATGAATAATGCAGGTTATAAAAATAGAGGATCTACACAAAACCTTTAAAACTTATAAACGAAAAAAAGGTTTCATTGGCTCAATTCAGACCCTTTTCACAAAGGAATATATCACTGTAAATGCTGTAGATGGTGTGTCCTTTGGTATCGATCAAGGAGAAATCGTCGGATACGTTGGACCGAATGGTGCGGGAAAGTCCACAACGATAAAAATGCTTACAGGCATTCTATACCCAACAAGCGGGGTAATTGAAGTATGTGGTCTTGTTCCCACAAGGGATAGGAAGCGGAATTTAATACATATCGGCGTGGTCTTTGGACAGAGGACGCAACTCTGGTGGGATCTTCCACTGATAGAGTCCTTTGAACTTCTAAAGCACATATACAGAGTGCCAGAAAAAATATATAGGGATAATATTGCACTTTTCGCAGAACTTCTCGATATAGACGAGTTTATTAATACTCCCGTCAGACACTTATCTTTGGGGCAGCGGATGAGAGGAGATATTGCAGCGTCGCTCCTTCACAACCCCGACATACTCTACTTGGATGAACCTACAATTGGGCTTGATGTCGTTGTCAAGGAAAGAATTAGGCAATTCATCAAGGAAATCAACATCGAAAGAAAAACGACAGTCATTCTCACAACCCACGATTTGTTGGACATAGAAGCACTTTGCAACCGGATAATGATCATCGACCATGGCAAAGTCATCTACGATGGTTCCATAGATGAAATCAGAAGAAGATTTGGTACAGAAAGCACACTCCTAATTGAGTTTAAGGAACCACCTGATGCTTTGGAAGTCGATGGAGCATTAGAAATCCAATTAGAAGGTATCAGGGCATCTATAAAGTTTGATAGAAAAAGATTTGCCGCCAGCGATTTGATATCTGAAATCGCTGGAAAGTATCCGGTATTGGACCTCACCATAGAGGATATTTCTCTCAATGGGATCATCCGGGATGTATATGAGGAAGGAAAATTACATGAGAGCGTATCTTGAAGTTTGTAAGAAGTCGTTTCAGGAACGGATGGCCTACAGAGGCGAACTCTTGATAAGGTTTGTCGGAATATTTATGAGTTTTTATCTCCTTTACATGTTTTGGAAGGCACTCTATGCCAACTCAACGGATGTACAAGGCATCTCGTTCCACTCAATGATCACATATACCATAATGAGTGCCATCATGGGAGGCATCATAAATATTTTCGGCATTCTTAACGTATACTTGGCCTACTGGATGTCAGATCGGGTGAGAACGGGTGAAATCGTAATGGACATGATGAAACCAACGGATTTCCAACTTTATCTCTTCTCGCATTCATTCGGACGCCTTCTTTTTAACGTGATTGTTTCAGTACCTATCTTCATATTAGCCATTTTCATCTTTAAGATTTATCTCCCCAATAGTTTAGGGGTGCTCGCGCTCTTTGCAGTTAGTCTGAGTATGAGTTATCTTCTTACCTTCCTTATAGACTTTATGGTATCCTTAGTTTCCTTCTGGACGACTCAAAATCAAGGTGTGGGTGGATTCACACGGCTTATTATCGCTCTGCTTTCAGGGTCGTTTATACCGCTCTGGTTTTTCCCAGAGTGGGCAAGAAATGTTCTCTCTTACTTTCCGTTCGCGTCTATATACCATGTCCCGCTCTCTCTCTATATAGGAAAAATAAAGAGCATTGAGGGTTTTCGCGCAATTTCTCTACAGATCATCTGGATAGGGGTCTTGTTTGCAGGGAGCCGCCTCTTATGGTTGAAATCAAGACGCAAGCTTATGACACATGGAGGCTAAAGGATGCTGTTTTATATAAAACTTTTCTTTACTTTCTTTAAACTTAACCTGAAAGCCCAGATGGAATACAGAATCAATTTTATAATGAGTATATTCCACATTTTGATTCTTCAGTTAGGAAATCTTGGGTTGATATGGGTGGTCTTGGATAGCTTCCAAGCACTCAGAGAATGGACATTTGGAGAGATCGCCTTTCTCGTAGGGTTAAGACTCCTTTCCCATGGACTTTTCACCCTATTCCTGCCAGAGATTTACTGGGGACTCAGCAATTACATCGTCCGAGGAGAATTTGATAGATTTCTACTCAAGCCTGTAAATCCGCTGTTTCTCCTCATTACCAACGGCATCGTCCTGAGTGGGATCACGGATTTTTCAAGTGGGATTATAATTCTATGGATTGCCACCAAATCTCTGGGGTTAAATTGGACTTTCATCAACCTGTTGATTCTTCTCGTCGTTGTTTTCAGCGGGCTCCTGATAGAACTTTCCGCCTACTTAGCCACTTCATCCGTTGCATTCTGGGTGACCAATCTACAAACATTAAATTTCATAACCTTTCAATTTCATGAACAGTATATCCTCTATCCAGTCAGCATATACGGTAAGCCCATACAGTACTTCCTTACCTTCATCATCCCATTTGCATTTATCAACTTTTATCCCTCGGCTTATTTTCTTAATAAGCCATCAAGCTTACTATTTCATCCATATTTCGTATATCTTACACCGATTGTCGCCCTCATATCCTTTGGCGTAGCTTATTTTATCTGGAAACGGGGAATTTTGGCTTACCAGAGCACAGGATCATGATGATAGATACCACTGCCCTACACTTCTCCATGTAAACACGCAAACTCCGCGTCCCTCAGTAAAGGACTCTCAATGACTAATTATTGCAATCCTTGGCGAAGAGTGGGGATATCCTGTTTTTTTCAGTTTATCTGCTGGCTATTATTTTTAAATTTTCTCTCGGCGGACACCGAACCGATAGAATACCGGATCAAGGCATATCGAACTTTCGGGGACATCAAAATCGACGGTGAACTCACCGAACCAGATTGGCAAGAAGCACAACGCATCGATCACTTTGTCCAATATGAACCGGACGAAGGGGCACCAATGACGCAACCAACGGCGGTTAAAGTGCTTTATGATGATAAATACCTCTACTTTGGGTTTATCTGTTACGACAACGATTTGTCCAAAATGGCTGCCGATGAAATGCGCCGTGACGCTCCGCTGTTTGACAATGACAACGTATTCGTCCTCCTTGACACCTACAACGACCAACGCAGCGGATTTTTCTTTCGCATCAACCCGTTAGGTGCCATGGAAGATACTGCCGTGATGGACAACGGGGACAGTCGAAATGAGAACTGGGATGCTGTCTGGGAATGTCGCACCAAAATCAATAACAGTGATTGGCGCGCGGAAATCGCTATTCCTTTCAGTCAGCTCCGCTTTAAAAAGAGCAACGATATAGTTTGGGGGATAAATTTTGGACGAAGCATCCAACGCAATTACGAAGAAGGAACTTGGGCACCGGTGCCCGGCGCCTACAGATGGCGAGCCATCTATCGCACAGCCAATCTGGGTCGTTTGATCGGTTTAGAAAATATTGTGCCACAAACACATCTGGAACTACTGCCTTATGTCTTGCCAGGGATGAGTGAAAGAAAAGCGGACAATGAAACAAATGTCTTGTTCGACACCGGATTGGATATCAAATACAGTTTGACCTCAAATCTGACAGCAGATGCCACCTTCAACACCGATTTTGTCCAAGTCGAAGCCGATCAGGAGCAAGTAAACTTAACCCGTTTCAGTCTCTTCTTCCCCGAGAAGCGACCCTTCTTCCTGGAAAGCGCAGCGTTGTTTGATTTTGGTATTCCGCGCACGGGTTTTCGTCAGCCGCCACCCTTGTTGCTTTTTTACAGTCGTCGCATTGGAATTCAAGATGGGCATCCTATTCCGATTCTCACAGGGGGCAAAATCACAGGAAAAATCGGGTCCTATGGGGTAGGTCTGCTAAACGTATTTACCGATAAATTCCATGCAGAAGGAACCGATGTACCACGCACAAACTACTCTGTATTCCGTATGACGCGAGATATTTTTAAAGGCTCAACTGTTGGTATGATTGCTATCAACAAACAGAATGCCGATACTTACAACCGAGCAGGCGGATTTGATTTCGTGTATCGGCCCATCAATAGTCTCAGTCTTCGCGGGCTATGGACTCGCACGTTTGAAGAAAATGTGTCAGGAGAACAAGAGGCTTTGTACTTCGGAGGCACGTCGGAAACCAATAATTTCCGTATCATCGGATCATATACAGACATAGGTAAGAACTTTAACCCAGAAGCCGGATTCGTCTGGCGAAGAGGAAGCCGTCGTATCCGTAGCGAATTCCTTTACACACCCCTACTCGGTAAATTTGGGATTCGTCGAATCTGGACAGGACCAGAGTCCAGTTTTATTCTCAATCGAAACAATGAATTAGAAACCAGAGATCTTAGATTCGTTACAGGGTGTGAGTTTGAAAGTGGGAAGGTGTTTCAGCGATTTAATTGCCAGATTCAGCGAACCTTTGATCGTCTTTACGAGAACTTTGAGATCCGCGAGAGAATTATTATTCCGACTGGAGCATATAATTTCACTTCCTTCAAGGCTCTTATATCTACTGATAACAGCAAAATGATTTCAGGTTTGTTTGTTGTGAATTTTGGTAATTTTTTTAACGGCGAGAGACGCGGTTTTGAGATTGCCGCGGACTTCAGACCGACCGGGCGTTTCCGTTTTCAACCGCAGTACGAATTTAACCGCGTCATACTCCAAAATAAAACATTTGATGCCAACATTTTTGGAGCGCATGTCGCCTATTCCTTCTCCACCACTCTTTTTGCCAGACTTTTCACGCAATGGAACAGCGATCAAGGCCTTATATCTACGAACTTTTTGTTGAACTATATCTACCGTCCCGGTAGCAACTTCTATCTCGTCTTTAACCAAATATACGATACCCAAGGGGAAAGGACAGATTTTGTAGATTCTACACTTGTCGCTAAAATGACTTATTGGTGGAATCCATAAATTAGTCTCAATAAAATGATGTTCGCATCATCTGTGAGAAATGGATATATCCGCGGGTATATAATATTTGATATTTCCAAGGGGAGTTTTTGAGTAGCATTTGTTTTTTATATAAATAGGTTGGTAGTTCATTATATATTCATTATATAATGAAATTATATAAACCGTTCTGATTAAATTGATTGTCGAGTGCGGACACTCGAATCTACAGTTTAGGGGGTTTCTGGTGGAAAGAGAAAACGATGCGCAACTCATTCAAGATACGTTGGCAGGTAATGATGAAGCATTTAATGCCTTGGTCCGAAAGTACCAACAGAGTGTTCACGCCCTTGCGTGGCGAAAAACCGGTAATTTTCAGGACGCTGAGGAGATAACCCAAGACACTTTCCTGCAAGCATATAAAAAACTCTCGACGCTCAGGAACCCTCACCAATTCGCTGGATGGCTGTATGTTATCGCAAACCGGCTTTGTCTCAATTGGATTCAAAAACAGAAATCTGCCATACAATCCTTAGAGGACACACCTATGCGAGAAATCGAGAATGCCTCGTATACACATTATGAATCCGAGCGACGTGAAACAGCAGCCGGGGAGTATCGGCTTGAACGCGCCAAAAAACTGCTCGCAAAACTGCCGGAGAGTGAGCGCACTGTCGTCACCCTCTACTATCTCGGTGAGATGACCACTAAGGAGATTAGCAGATTCTTGGGAGTGTCCGTAAACACCATCACCAGTCGGCTCCAGCGTGGACGAAAGCGTTTACAAAACGACCAAGAACACCTCATCAAAGAAGTCCTCGGCGGCACCCAGATACCGGCGCGTTTAAGCGAGAGCATCAAGCGGCAAGTCGCCGATATGAAACCTACACCTTCGCCAACTGGAAAACCGTTGCTGCCATGGAGTGCTTTCGGCGCAGCTGTGGTCATGATGATATTGATGCTCGGGGTCAGCAACCGATATCTTGCCCGCTTTCAGAAACCCTACAACTTCGAAGCACAATCTGAACCTACCATTGAAATCATTGAAGCACCTATCGTCTTTGATGTTGAATCGAAACCTGATGTACGAAATCAGGCTGGACGAGCCGCGTCCTCAGACAAAAGCACGGGGACCAGTTCGGAGACTTTCGAGAACGTTTCAACCTCTAATGCTCAAGAAAATTCCGCTAAGTTTTCTATAGCACAATGGACACAGGGACATGCCCCACCAGGGGGACACGTCCGTAATATCTTCGCTGAACCTGAAGGCACCCTATATGCTGTTTCACCAACAGGGATATACAAACTTGCAGCAGGTGCGACTGCATGGACACACATCAACACTAATATCCCGATTGATAAATCTTTCATGCCGATGACAGCGCATGAAGGCACCCTGTATATCGTCTCTGCTGACGAGATATTTACTTCAGATGATACTGGTGAGACGTGGAATTCGACAGGTTCTCGACCCAAGGGATATGCTATTGGACTCATTATCACGGATGTGCCGCAGGCGCCTCTTACGATGTATCTTGCGCTTCAACATAAACAGATTTTTCGTTCGACAGATGGTGGAATAAAATGGAACCGCTTCAGTGCTGGACTGAGAAACGAAAGGATTTCTGTCATAGCGACTGCTGGAGAAGCAGTGTTTGTTGGCACGAACCGCGGCCTCTACCGCCTCAGTTCAGATATTTGGAAAAAGTTGCCGGTAGACGCATCACAAACCGTCTATTCCTTGGCAGTGTTTAATAATAATATTTATGTTGCAACGGGGCCTGATCTGCCGCATCACGATTCAGATACTCGGAAAAAGTTGCCGGTAGACGCATCACAAACCGTCTATTCCTTGGCAGCGTTTAATAACAATTTACATGCTGAAACAGGTCCCTACCGACTCGGATTCACACCCATAGAAGTAGATCAGGCAGTGCCGAAAAGCGAGTCCCATTCAGTGAGAATCTTCCATTCAGTTGACTTGGGAGCGTCATGGATCGAAATCATGCATATAGATAAACCTGACTCGAAGGCGAGTGCATCGGGTATAACGGTTTTAGCTGCCGGTGAAACGATCTTAGCCTTGGGAGCTACACAATCTCGTTCGACAGATGGTGGACATACGTGGAGAGAGTTCAAAGTTGACACGGATAAGCACACGATCAGCAGCCTTCCAGTCATAGCGGCAAACGAGACAACATTTTACAAAGCCGGTACATTCGGCATTCATCGCACAACTGATAGCGGTAAATCGTGGCATCTATTTATGGAGGGCATAGTAGGAACAAGGGCAAACAATCTAATTGTTTTCAACAACAGATTATACGCCCATACCGGCTATGAAGTTTATCAATCAACAGATGAAGGTGGGACTTGGAAAAAACTTTCGATCGCCGGGAATTCTGCTACAGAGGAGACTCCATTTGAACCCTTAAAACAGGGCAGATCACGCGTCTATACCTCTTTCGATTCACAGTTAATGGTTGACGGTAACACACTTTATTTCGTTTCGCCTGAAAGGCACATTTTAGGAATTTACCGTTTATCTGCGGACGGCAATACGCTAATCCCAGTTCAAGACTTTTCTACCCCTGATCATGAATCATTATCTCCGTTGCCTGAGAAAGCGGTGAAAATTAAAGCAATTATTGTCAGGAATAACGTGTTCTACGCGGAATACAGACAAAGACTTTTCAAGTGGAAACTCGGGGATCCTAAATGGACGGATACCGGATTGATAAACACTGATAAACACCCTAATGCGGATATGCAAGATGGTTTCAAGGTAGCAGTTTCAGAAGAAATCGTCTACGTTGGGAAGCGAGATGGCCGATTGTTTCAATCGTTGGATAGCGGAAAAAACTGGAAAGACATTACGCTAAGTCTACCCCTTCGGTTTACGCGCTTCAATGAGATTCTCTTTGTAGGTTCAACGGTTTATGTCGCGACAGACGGAGGTGTCTTGGCATCACAAACCGGAGAACACTGGCACGTGATAACTGATAACTTCGGAGAGCGTCCCATTATAAACAGATTCGCTATGGATGGTATAACCCTTTACGGTGCTGGCGACGCAGGGGTCTATCGTTTGGATAACCTTGGCAAGTGGAAGCAAATTTCTTCAGAAGTTTTAGGTGAAGTTATTTCTCTCGCCGTCATTAACAATCGACTCTATACTGCCATCAATGAGCGAGGGATTTTTCACATCTCACTTGACGAAGAATAGGTAACAATTATTTTTTTAAAGGCGTATACTTCCAGGCTTACTATGGTTATTCGACCCGTGGTTGTCTTGCAGTTGGGTTTCTCTGTAAACGGACTTTTGAGTCTTTCAGGGGCAGTTCAATTCGTGCGCCGTTGTGCAGATGCGATTCAATGATGCCAAAAATCAGTTCCGTGCTGGCATACGCGCACCGGACGCCGCCTCGGGTCGGTTGCCCTGTATCTAAAGCGTGAACAAGGTCTTTAACCAAGTTTGCCGTGCTACTGGTGTGTTCAAATTCAGGAAAGGTATCAGGAACCTGGCATGTCCGCCATCCCGGTATATCTTGCTGTTTACGGAGATGCCACTGCCAACCGTTGTTCCAGCATGTAACGGTCCCGCCATCACAAATCGCCTCCCATTCACTACCACGAGGCGTTAGTAGGGCATGTGCTGTTACGCCATTTTCAAACTGGATTGTTCCACCGCCAGACGGATCGACTTGCAGGACATCCCCATCAAAAACCGAATCGCCTTGTGGCAGATAACCCGTGATCCAACTCGCAGGCACATCACTATTCAAACGTAAAATTAGGTCGAAGTGATGGCTGGCTGAGTTGAAAAGTGTACCGTTTGAATAGATAATCAAGGTGCGTAGGTTACCAATTTCGCCGCTGTCAATGACTTCTTTCATCTTGTCGAAACCGGTATGCCACCGGCGATTTGTGCCGAGGTTAAAGGCAACATTGTTCTGTTCTACCGCCGATACCATTGCGGCCGCTTCGTCCATAGATGCCGCCATCGCCTTTTCTGCATAGATGGCTTTCACACCGTGTTCTGCGGCATAAATCACAATTTCGGCGCGATGCTCGGGTTGTGTGGCAACACTGACGATATCAGGCTGTTCTTTTTCAAGCATGTCCCGATAATCGGTGTATTGATTCGCCTTTGGAACATTGTATCGGTCTCCAAAATGTTCCATGACTTCTGGACGCAGATCCGCACATGCGATAAGATCCGTTCGTTCTTCGGCAAAATAGCCAGCAGCATGGGAATAAGGCAACTTAATCGCTTCGTAATCGGGGACTTCGTTATCAATAAATGCACCCATCCGGCTACAACCGATAACAGCGGCACGATACGTTTTCATGGATATTCTCCTCATCCTAAATAAAATGATTTGGTAGGTCCTTCCATCGCGTTCGATCAATTGCTCACTCCTCAGAAGAATAACCAATTTCCGAAAACACGTCAAGAAAAATCAGCACACCGTTCCCGTGATGCCTCCCAAAGTGCATCCAAAATTGTATGTAGGTGAAAGATTATCACGTTTTATCAGAGCCTTAACAAACGTTCCTTTGAACCATTCGCGAAAATTTGTTATGATTTAAGGTAATTGAATCCATGGCAATGTCTGTTTATGCAGGTACAACTTTAAGTGAAGCGGAAAAGATTATCGCAGGCGATTACTCGGCTTTTGACTGGCGGGCGCGTGCCACATACAGCAGGGTTTATCTCGGTATAAATCCAGCGATTCGGGATGCAGAGAATGCACTTGACACCGACGCTGACAAACCTGTCGTTGTGGCTTTGCTGCTCAAATCGGAGAAGATGCTCGTCAAAAACCGGGTCAGGCGTCTCAGTGCAATCAAAGCGGCACGCATTATACCGGACGAGGAACTCCTCAAACGGACAGGCTATCTCTTCGATAACGAAAAATTGATCGGACTTCCCGAAGGTATCGTGATGCGTGCGAGCAACGGTGTTTACATCGTGCAGTGCGATACGGATCAATATCAATGCTCGCTACGCGGCAAACGAGATGCATTTAGCACGAATCAGCAGATTTATGTTGGGGACCGCGTCAAAATTCAGGTGATTGATGAAACCCATGCTACGATTGCCGCCGTTATGCGACGTAAGACTCAATACAAACGAAGGGGAACACAGTCTAAAAGAGTCATCCTCATTCCGAACCTCGATGGGCTTGTCATCGTTTCTTCCGTAAAGGAACCGCCCATCTGGCAGCGAATGCTGGATGGATTCCTTGTTATCGCCGAGGCATCAGGCATTGAACCGCTTATCTGCTTCAATAAAATCGACATGCTCGAAAACCGATCGGAAGTGGATTCGATAGCCGCGGTTTACCAGAAAATCGGTTATCGGACCCTCCTCACAAGTGCGACGACCGGCGAGGGCATTGAGGATTTGAAAGCGTGGATGAAAGGAAAAATTTCGGCATTCACTGGATTATCGGGCGTCGGGAAATCTTCGCTTCTGAATGCTATTCAGCCGGATTTGAAATTGAAAACCAACGCAGTGAATCCGAGACGGGGCGGAAGACACACGACCGTTGCAACCCAACTTTACAATTTGGATTTCGGTGGTTTTATCGCCGATACACCGGGACTTCGAGAATTGAATTTCTGGGACATCGATCCTCACTTGATGGACCGCTATTTTCCTGAGATGCACTCACTACGAGAGCGTTGTACGAAGAACCTTTGCACGCATATTGATCAGGAAGGTTGTAGGGTGGAAGATGCCCTGAGAAAAGGGAACATCTCACAGTCTCGATATGAAAGTTACTGTGAATTTCAAAAAATGCGCAATTAATCAACTAAAATAGCGATGCTGTTGGTGCACTCTGGAGTTGAGATACCTCCAATATCCTGACCCAGTTTCAATCACAAGCATCGCTCATTTAATTATGGAGTGAAATTTGTGAGCGCGAAACTATGTATCATGACGGCTTACGCCGACGAAACGCATACACTTCTGAACGCCTTGGGTCAGGAGGCTGGTGATTCGGTCGATTGGAACAGCAGACTACAGTTTGAAGGGTCCGATAAAAACACAGAATGGGTCGTCATGCAGTCGGGGATGGGTAAAGTGCGTGCGGCATCGATGTGCCAAATGATAATAGACACATACCAGGTAGACACCTTCTTTGAGTTCGGATTTGCCGGTGGATTGGTCGATACCTTGGATATTGGGGACATTGTCGTGATTACGGGTGTCTCTGAACACGACGTACCGAATCGATCAGAAATTCAGCGAGAGCAAGATGAATGGAGAGCGCGCCTTTTTCAGGCTTCTGCCCCTTCAATAAGCACATTCGCAACTATCTTATCAACGGATCCCAATGTTACAATTACAAAAGCTCCGGTAATCTGCGGAGATATGGACGTATATAACCGTGAAGTGAGGGACAGGATTGCTATAGAGAGCGGAGCCGTTGCGGTGAATTGGGAATCATCGGCGATTGTGGATGTCTGTGCGATTAATAACGTCAAATACGTCGGCATCCGCGTCATATCTGATCTGTGTATTGAGGAGGATAGCGGACCTATCCCTAAAGAGCGGATTGAACGTTTGCACAAATCCACTACCGCTTATGTAAATGCCTTGATAGACTTCAATAAATGTCAGCAGGCATAGACGAACAGTTTAAGGGAAACATTCATTATACTCGAGAGTATCTTGCTCCATGAGAGAACATGTATCTGATAGAGAACTGATGAAAATACAAGTTGAGGCGCTATTTACGCAGGATGAGAATAGGCACCTGCGACATATCAACGAACCCATTGGTGACAGAGAACCAGCACCCCGTTTCTTCATTGGATACACCAACGAAGGTTCAATATGTAGGTTCAGGCATGACCTCCCCGACGATGTGATTGCGCAACTGAAGGAAGTCACTGCTGCCGAACCGATATCTGTGAATTCCCAGAGGATTCCAAAGAACCATAGGCAATTCGAGGATATTCTTCAACGCCATGCTCCAATTGAACGGGTCTGGGTCGGACCTGCTTACCGCTTTCCTGAACACATTACACCTCCAACAAATGTTGTCCGACTCTCATGTGAGAAAGCAGGACTTCTAAAAAAAGGTTTTGCCGAAATGGTGCCGGAACTCAATAGTTCGCAGCCTTATTTAGCGATTATAGAGGATTCACAGGCGGTGTCAATTTGCCGAAGTGTCCGCGTATCATCACGTGCTCATGAAGCAGGTGTTGATACGCGGGTTGGTTATCGTCGGCGTGGATATGCAACGTCGGTTGTCACCGCTTGGGCACTGGCCGTCCGTGCTCTGAATTGCATTCCTCTCTACAGCACATCGTGGGACAATGTGGCTTCTCAAAGCGTGGCACGACGATTAGGTTTGGTGCAATATGGCGTGGATTATCATGTGACATGAGATGTAGATGTCACCCCTACGGGGTTCGCTGATGGAGCCTCACTACGTTCTACAGAGATTGCCTCGCAGTGAGAGCCCTACGGGGTTGAAGAAGAAACAGGTCAAAAATCGGCGTATACCCTCCGTCCTAAAAGAACATAAGATGCCTTCGGACGTTAAATGCCAAAAACTTTACACACCCCAGACAACTGTAAACTTGACATCCATCTCACATTATGATAGGATACGGCATTAGCGATAGAAACCAACCAGCGATTAGGAGGAACGTCCCATGCAATGGATGATAAATAGATACAACCCTCTTGTAAAAAAAGGCATTTGCAGTCCGTTTTCCTTGATACTTATCAGTTGGATGTTGCTTTCAGTTGTTATTTCCGTAGGTTTCACCGATGAACTGAACCTCGTCACTGAAGTGGAGTTTCAACCGTTCGCATCAGCGACCCAACGACTCATTGAGGCGTTGGATTATCTCGGCTCACCCCTCTCCGAAGACGATCTTTCAGCAATCCAGGAAGCCTTGATTTCCGATGATCACACACAAGCAATTGTTGACATCCAAAAAATTCTTGACGCATACTGTTTGACGGGTGTCAATATCAACCCTGAAAGTCGTGTGAAGGTTAAGGAAGGTCCAGTAGATAAGGAATTGATGCAACAAGGTTGGCGTACTTTCTTGGTAAAAGTCCACAATGAGGCTGGCGTGACAGCACCCTTAGCCGCAGAAAGTGCGAACGCCGCCCCCCTGTATAAGCGTTCCACTGGAAGTTCTGACCCAGAGACGACCGTTCCCAAGAGTGACATTCCGCACCGGTTTCTCGACATTGAGGTCTATGCCAACCCACCTCTGAAAGCAAGCCTTTCGGGGTTGGAATTGGAGTATCGTATCGTTCAACTTTATAGCCGCGATGCAGGTAAACGGGAAGCGACGCTCAGTTTCAACGTCGGTCAAGGAACACAGGACATCGGCTTTCGTAGCGAAGTGCCTATCCTATTCGACTGTGTGCCAGCGGTAGACGTAACGCTTGAAGTCTTAGATTTCGACGGAAAACCGACAACTGCATCGTTTATTATTCGTGACGCGTTGAATCGTGTGTATCCATCGCGCGGGCGACGATTGGCACCCGATTTTTTCTTCCACAACCAAATTTATCGGCACAGTGGCGAATCTGTGCTCCTGCCGCCGGGCACATACACTGTCGAGTACACGCGCGGACCGGAATATCGAGTCAAAACCCAAACTATCACCGTTCCGAATGCCGAAACGCATCAAGAGACATTTCGTCTGGAAAGATGGATCCACATCGCGGCAGAAGGTTGGCGTTCCGGTGATCATCACGTCCATGCCGCGGGTTGTGCGCACTATGAAAGTCCCACGGAGGGTGTCACACCCGAAGATATGATGCGACACATTCTCGGAGAGGATCTCAACGTCGGCTGTGTACTCTCATGGGGACCCTGTTGGTATTACCAGAAACAATATTTCGAGGGTAAGGTTCACGAACTCTCGACCGATGATTACGTCATGCGATACGATGTGGAGGTTTCCGGTTTCCCCTCTTCACACGCTGGACACCTCTCAATACTACGGCTTACAGAGGACGATTACAACGGTGTTGAACGCATTGAGGAATGGCCGAGTTGGGATCTCCCCGTTCTCCAGTGGGCAAAAGAACAGGGAGCCGTGACAGGCTTCAGTCACAGCGGTTGGGGTTTGAAAGTGGACGGAGACGAACTTCCCAATTACAATATGCCCCCTTTTGATGGTATCGGTGCTAACGAGTATATCGTGGACGTCGTTCATGACGCTGTTGATTTCATATCCACGGTGGACACACCTGCGATTTGGGAACTGAATATTTGGTATCACACCCTGAACTGTGGTTTCCGCACGCGAATCAGTGGCGAGACGGATTTCCCCTGTATTTACGGTGAGCGCGTCGGATTAGGTCGCATATACGTAAAAATGCCTGCCGGTTCCCTCGACTTCGATGCCTGGGCGGCAGGATTGAAAGACGGGCGTTCCTACGTCGGAGACGGTAAAAGTCACTTGCTCGACTTCACTGTCGGTGGCGTGCCAGTCGGCGAAAAAGCACCGACCGGACAACTCAGTCAGTTGGATCTGGAAGCACCCAGTACGGTAACCGTTACCGCTCGCGTCGCCGCACGGCTCAATGAAGAACCGAATCCTGCGATACAGAACCGTCCTTTGGATCAGCAACCCTATTGGGATATCGAACGGGCACGCATTGCGGAAGATCGAAAGGTGCCTGTTGAACTCATCGTCAATGGTGAATCAGTCGAGACGCAAGAAATCGTCGCTAACGGTGAAATCATCCCCGTCCAATTCGAGGCAGCTATTGACAGATCGAGTTGGGTGGCGTTACGGATTTTTCCGTCGTCCCATACAAATCCGGTTTTCGTTATTGTCGATGGAAAGCCGATCCGAGCCAATCGTAGAAGCGCGCAGTGGTGTTTGGAGGCAGTCGAAGTCTGCTGGAACGAAAAGGTTGACCGCATTCGAGAGGAGGAGCGCGATGCCGCCCGCGAGGCATACAACGTCGCATCGCAGACGTATCAGAAAATCCTCAAAGAATCTGATGTAGACTGAATCTTTATAGAGAAAACGCGTAAGCCCAACCAACGGACCGGGCTGGATATACGGAACGAACCGACTTCCACACAGCCCGACCTCAACGAACCGCAAGGAAAATTTAAAAAATGAAACTTACACCGCAAGAGGTCGAACAATTTAGACGCGAAGGCTATCTCAACATAGAAAAACGACTCATCGATGACGAACACCTTACCGTGTTACGCGAACATTACGACGCACTATTTGCGGAGAAACGCGACACAATTGGTGAGGGATTGCGGAATCTCGCAGTCGTCGGTGACTCGGAAAGCGATGAAGATGCCGATCGTGACGAAGAAATGCTGCAAATTATGGAGATGTGGCAACTCGATGAAGAATATCGGAAGTTACTCTACCACGATCCGCTGTTAGACATCGCCGAGAGTTTAATCGGAGGCGATATCCAGTTATTTCACGATCAGGCGCTCTACAAACCCGCCCATCACGGCGGTGAAGTGTATTGGCACCAAGACAACGCCTATTGGCAATGCGACCCACCCAATCTCGTTAGCATCTGGATAGCCCTCGATGATGCCGACGCAGAGAACGGTTGTATGAACGTTATCCCCGGCAGTTATTTAGAAGGATTGGCGGCACATGGACGTGCTGAGTCAGAGAAGGGTAAATTGCCGGCATTGTTGGAAGTGAATGCGGATGCAGATCGTGCTGTACCAGTGCCAGTTAAAGCCGGGTGCGGAATGGTTCACCACTGCATGACACTCCACCAAACCGACCCGAACCGTTCACCCCGAGACCGTCGAGCGATGGTCCTCCATTACATGCCATCGGGGACTCGGAATCGCGAGGGTGAGGTGATGAAAGACAAGCCACTGTTACGAGGCAAATTGGCGTAATCAGGTCGCTACAGTCCTTTTTCCGTAGTTAAGGGCGAGTCATCTGTATTTTCCTAGGACTCAGGCAATGCGAATCCAGTTGACCGATGCAGAACAGGCAAACGAAAAAATGTGTGCCGCTCATCTCGATTCGGCGACCCGACTGCTACGAGAAATAGGGGCCGTGATCCTTGAAAATGCTGTGCTGCTTGATGTCGTTACGGAAGCGCAGCGTGCTTATTCCGATGCAATTCGACAGGGCAGAACGCGTAAGATTCGTCACCCAATGGAAATGCCGTTTCTGCATCACCAATTCATCGCCAATCCCTTCGCACTCCAAGTCATTGAAGCCGCTATGGGCAAGAAGGTCGCCCTGTTTCGCTGTGGGATTCATGATGTGCCACCGGACATAGACGGAAACCAAGTCGAAAAGTCCCCTCACCGCGACGGCAATCATTTGTTTCCTGAACTGCCGTGTGTGCTACCCGTCTCAGGTATCTATGTTAACATTCCATTCGTCGATTTTTTAGAGGAAAACGGAGCCACTAAAATCTGGCCCGGCTCACATCTGATTATGGACTCTCCACCCTCAGATGTCCAATATCTGGGTGAACGCAGTAAACACCTCCCCTCGCTACAAGCGATAATGCCTATCGGATCTCTGATTCTTCGGGATATGCGATTATGGCACGTCGGAATGCCGAACAGGACCAACACCCATCGTCCCATGCTCGATATCGGTTATACGCGCGTATTCCCGCATGCAAGCGAACGACTTCGGGTGCCTCAAGAAATTAAACAGCATTGGTCTGAAGAAGCCAAGAAACTTCTCAGGACTGGTTAAACCTTTACGATGCTTTTGCTGCTTTGGTTGAGCAGTATAGGTATTTAACCTTTTCCTGTTTCGTGGACGGCGTTCCAACTTCCCCTTTATTACCTTTCTGTTTTAGACAATCCCCCCAACCAACGTTTTTGCGTAAGCCTCCCACTTTTTCTCGGAATTCTGTAAGTTTTTATTCCGATGTCGCGTCACTATATACCATAAAAAAATAAGACACTTTCTTTTTCAGAGGCTTTTGATGAGAAACGATAATGCTGAATTGATTCAACGTATCCTTGACGGCGATGCTGCTGCTTTTGCGTGCTTGGTTAGAAAGTACCAGAAACGGGTTCACGCGCTCGCATGGCGGAAAATAGGGGACTTCCATATCGCTGAAGATATTACGCAGGAAACTTTCTTACAGGTCTATCGGAATTTGGCGAAGCTGAAAGACCGAAGTCAGTTCCCCGGATGGCTTTATGTGATTGCCAACCGCCGCTGCCTCGCATGGCTCCGCAAAAAACGGGTCCAAACGCAACCTTTGGAGGAGATGGATATAGCAATGACAGAGAGGAGTTCCTATTCCAGACATGTCGCTGCGGAACAGGCAAACAGAGCAGCAGAAACAAAACGCGAATTGGTCAAAAACTTACTGGCGAAGTTGAAAGAGAGCGATCGCACTGTTCTGACGCTCTATTACTTCGGCGAAATGACGTATGCGGAGATAAGTGAGTTTTTAGGCGTATCTGTCAATACAGTCGCCACGCGGGTCCACCGGGCACGGGAACGTTTAAAAAAGTACGAACCCATGATTCGAGAGGCACTCGGCAGTTTCCAACTGTCTCCCGATTTAACAGAGAACATCATGCGCGAAATTTCGCATATCAAACCTTTACCGCCTACCGGAGGGAAACCACCGATAGTCCCGTGGGCAATTGCCACTTCCACTGCCATTCTCGTTGTGATGATGCTCGGTGTCAGCAACCAATACTTCGCGCGTTTCCAGCAACCCTACAGTTTTGATGCCCCTTCCGAAATGACAGTAGAAATCATTGATACCTCCATTGTTCTCGAGCACCGATCAAAGCCAGATGTCCGAAATCAGTTTGGAAATACCGACAACACCCATAAAAGGAGTACAGGCATGGAACTTAACGATATACTTGAATCACACTTTAATGCCATTGGCGGTCTCGCACGGCTCTCAGAAATTCGGAGTGTCCGACGTTCCGGCGATGCACAATTAACGCAGTGGAATGGGCAACCTGTGAACGAATCGGGTCGCGTTGAAATAGCAGCAGTCGTTGGAAAAAAATCGTATAACCAACACGACTTCGGTGAACTCTTCAGTGAAACCAGTGTCTGGAATGGTGTAGGCGGTTGGAAATCCGTTATGGGAAGCAGTCCTACACTCCTTCCAGAAACAGAATATGGGCGTGTCAAAAGTACAACCTATATAGATCCATTGCAGGCAATCTACGAAGAATTTGGTAACAGTGTATTTCAACAAATTGAAGATGAACTGTTCCGAGGGAAGGAATGCTCCGTGATTCGAGTTATTGACACGGAAGATGTATTCTATATTGATAAGGCTTCCAATCTACTCATCGGCGGGAAGACCACCTATACAGGTCTGAACACCAAAGATGCTATCGCAGTCCTTCACTACGACGATTACACGGATTATGAAGGTGTAATGTTGCCCAATTCTTATGAAATTCTCATCGGAGACGGGGCATTGACGGTCAATTACACCCTTACAAAAACAGAGATTAATATCGCATTAGACGAGACGATTTTTGAGAAACCGTGAGGCTTCAGCGTTGCCTAATTTCAAGCATCTCACTCTGTTTCCCCCGCTCACAAATCTATCCTAAAGGAACTCAAACCCATCTATGAAATCTTGTTTATTTTTCCTCCTATTTATTGGGATCATGATGCCGTTCTCTGTTTTTGTCGAGGCAAACACGGCTGAAGAAAATACGCCCGAAAACACTCGCCAGTCCCTCCCGCTTACCACCGGTGATATAGAAGGCACTGTCTACTCCCAGGACACCGACACACCCTTAGCTACGGCAGAAGTGCGCTTCGTCGAAATCGACGTGTCTACAAAAACCGATGCATCCGGGAACTTCCAGTTTATTGGTATCGCGCCCGGTATCTATACGCTGTCGATTACGCATCGAACGTCTGAAACCCCGACGACTGCGAAAATAGAGGTAACCGCCGATGATACCACACAGGTAGAAATATTGCTCGGAACAGCTGTCCAACTCCAAACAGTACTCGTTGAGGGGCAACGCCTCTCCCCAACGATCAGTCGTAAAGAGATGCGCGGCAGTGAGTTGATACGGATTCCCAGTGCTGGAAGTGATGCACTCAGAGCTATCATGACCCTGCCGGGCATCGGTGTTCCCAATGATTTCCTCCGTGCGCTCCATATCCGTGGGAGTGCACCGGGTGATACGCGCATCTATCTTGACAGAACCCCGCTCAGTTATCCGTTCCACTTTGGTGGATTCTTCTCAACGACGCATTCGGATAGTATTGAGGACATCTTTGTGTACGCAGCCGGCTACGGTGCCGAATTCGGGTTAGATTCACAATCGGTTATTGATATCCGGACACGCGAACGTTTAGATAAAAAGCGGGCAGGTGTTTTAGATGTCAACTTTATATCGCCGTACGGGTTCTTTGAAACCAAAATTGGAGAAAAAGGATACGCATCCATCGCCGGACGACTTACGACCTATAATGTCATACTCGGGCTTTTCTTTGATTGGACGTTTCCGACGTGGTCGGATTATGAACTTAAATTTGCTTATCAACTCACCGAAAAACATCACCTAACCCTTAACGGCATCGGCGCGACAGATCATTTCGACTTCTCTGACACCGGATCCGAAGAAACATCACGTTCCTTCGCATATTTCAAGAACGGGTTTCAGGCAGAAGGCCTTCACCTCCGTTCGCATCTCACGGATAGACTCACATCGCATCTCTCTCTGACGCGTTCCTATAATTTTTTGAATGTCAATTTTGGTGGCGATCCAAGCCAAGATGATACCTCGCCAAGCGAAAAATTCATCTACGCAGTCCAAGTCAATGTCCCAACGTACACCCTTCGCGAAGACATCTCCTACAAACTCACACCGAAACTCCAACTTGAGCCAGGATTCCTTTTCGCCTTCAGTCCAGCCGAAAGCACCACGCACACTGTTCTCCCAGAGAATATCAGTTCCGATGATGAGAAACTGATTTGGAAAGAGAAATTCGACACATTCCATTATGGTTTCCAGCAGGCAGAAGGATACCTACAGATACGCTACGATCCGTTATCCTTTCTATCTGTTGCTCTTGGTATGCGATTGGATTATCTCAATTTGACGGAAGAACTCTCAATTCAGCCGCGCGGCAGTCTTAGCCTCATACTGCCCACAACGTCCACGCTCCGGTTCGCCTACGGTCGATACGAACAGAGTCCTTTCGCGTATCAAGTCCTAAAATCGAATGGAAATAGGGAACTAAAATCGAGTATTGCCGAGCATTATGTCATGGAATTAGAACAGGCACTCTCACTACAAACCGAACTCAAATTCGCACTTTACCACAAGAACATGAAAAAACTCGTCACTCGATCTATTAATGTCGATGCCCTGTTTGATGACCTGGATACACCGATTACAACCGCATATCTCAATCAAGGCACAGGCTTTGTAAACGGGGCAGAGATTTTCCTGCGGCATCGTGTGAGCGAAAAGTTTTTCGGATGGCTCTCCTACGCATACACTCATGCCGAGCAACGCGAGACACCCAATGCACCGCACAAACCGTTTCTCTTTGACAATACACACATCATCAGCCTCGTCGCCAACTACAGTCGAACACCCACAAACGATATTGGTGCAAAATGGCAATATGTTAGCGGCACCGCTGCGGTTCCACTGAGCACACTCCTGATGATCCAAGACCCTGTCACGCTCGGTATGCATCCCCTTCTCTCCGATGTCGCAGGCGCGATTGCACCCGCTGCGGTTCAGGCGTATCATCGCTTAGATATCCGTTTGAGCCGTCAAAGAACGCAATGGGGCATTCCTGTAACAGAGTTCATTGAAGTCTGGAACGTCTACAACAGCAAAAACGCGATACAGTTCAGTTTCCCGGACCAATTCCCGGATCAATTCGTTGAATTTGAAGGACTCCCCTTAGATGTGGAATCACCGGAGTATAAGAGTCCCGTGCGATTCCCTTTTAACTTCACTTTCGGTGCTACATACAAATTCTAATCCGAGTACGCTCGACGCTCTGTAAAATCTACCCTCGATAGATTGAAACCGCCCTGCCCGCCTTTTACCATAAACTCCCAGAATAGATAGACGAATTTCTGATGAATTTCCCCGCGTATGTGTTAAACTACTTGGAGGATAATTGAAGTAATTCATAAAAGAACTAACGAATTGTCACCGCAGCTACTTTGGTATAAAATAAAATCTAACAGAAGCAAGGCAGAAACCGTGATCCAATGAATTTCACATTCAAAGGTAGAATTATAGAATGACAATTAATGGGATCTTTTTTGATTTATACGGAACTCTCTTGGTATACGGAAATATGGATGCCGCATGGTCTGATTGGTTAAATGCACTCCATGAACAACTCAAGTTGCGCGGACTCACTCTTTCCATTGAATCGCTCGCTAAAACGTGCGATCAGTTTTATAGTAAAAGTGAGCCAACGCCGCGACATCACGATTTGACAGTATTTGAACAGCGTATCCAGAACCTCTGCTTCGATTTAAAACTGAATCTCGCCTCTGAAGATATAAAAATGATAGCAAATAGAGTCGCCAATGCTTGGCAAAAACATATATCGCTTGATCCTGAAGCGCACGATGTGCTGCATACACTCCATCGCCCCAAAAAACTTGCTCTCGTGACTAATTTCGACCATCCACCACACGTCCATTCAGTTCTCAGTAAACTCGGTCTCACACCCTATTTTGATTCGGTTGTTATTTCCGCCGAAGTGGGAGTCAAAAAACCCAATCCGCGGATATTTGACACCGCACTTGAGCAGACTGGCATTAAACCCGAAGAAGTCATCTATGTCGGAGACACAGAAGACGATACCAAAGCCGCCCGTGCCGCTGGTATGGTTCCAATCCTCATACAAAGAGACAACGAAGGCAATGCGTTTGACTTCAGCGTCAATACACACAATTTACAGCAAGAAAAATTCACACTTGATGTGAGGACAATAACCAAGCTCTCTGAACTTCCAACACAGTTTCTTTAAACTCTACGTGCCGCCATTCTGGATAATCAGAAAATCATGAAACAAAAATACTTTTATCACGAACATCTGGCGGATTATGCCGAGTTGAAGGCAAAAGGACTCCTGTCAAGGGGAGAACTTTACGGGAACCCTAATGATTTCAGTAATTTTTCCTCCAAATCCTTCTTAACAGAGACCTTGCCACGTTTAGACCTCAAACCAAATGCTCGAGTGCTTGAACTCGGATGCGGGACAGGTCCAGTGGCATATTTTTTAGCGCAATTCGGCTACCAAGTGCATGGGATTGATGTGATTCCCGATGCCATTGATAAAGCCAAAGCAATTGCTGCCGAGCATCGTTTAGCCATTCGGTATGAGGTGTTAGATGTCTGCCAAATTCCACGTGGAGGCAAGCCGTACCAACTCATTATTGATAGCTTCTGCTCACAAGGCATTGTTACCTACTCAGATCGGGTTGCGATGTTTTCAGGCATCAAGTCTCGGCTCACCAAGAACGGCTATTTTTTGATGAGTTGCTGTGTTTTTGAACCCGATCGAGAAGACGCCAAAACACAGATTGTTGATAACGCAACCGGGAAAGTTTACACCCGCTTTGACCAGGACGCACTTTGGGATAGCGGGACGGAAACATGCTACAGTCCATTTCATCCGGACCCTTTCAGACCCGGTGTCGGACCCAAAGACTATGACGGGACGATTTGTGTCAACGGCACTTGGTATATCCATCAGCGGCGTTACCGATCCTCTAAGAATCTGCGGTTAGAACTGGAGCGTCATGGTTTCACGGTTCTTGAGCAGAGCGGTGAGGTAACCGAGAACGCTATCTGTGTCCATCAAGATGGCTCTTTCCCAAACATAGGAGCATAGAAATGGCTGTAATTGTATCATCCATCCGAGTTGGCGGATCGGGTGCGAGACCTTTGTGCTGTCTGTTAACAATGTTGTCTGAGATCTTGGCAAACTATACGCTTTAGTTTTTCCTATCTTCCCACAATCCTCTCTTTTTTTGCAGAATTATGCAACCATTTTCCCTTAACGCGCGCCACTATATATTAACTTGAAGAATTCCATGCCGACTTCTTGAATCTCACCTTGAAAATCTACGCTTGGAGGCGCATGATGAGAAACAATGATGCCGAATTAATTCGCCGCACGCTCGCAGGCGATGAAACCGCTTTCACCATGCTCGTGAACAAATACCGTAAGCATGTGCACACGCTTGCATGGCACAAAGTCGGCGATTTCCACATCGCTGAAGATATTACGCAGGAAACCTTTCTACAAGTCTATAGAGATCTGGCAACCCTAAGAGAACCGGATCGGTTCCCAGGGTGGCTGTATGTGGTTACAAACCATCGCTGCATTGCGTGGTTCCGTAAGAATCAATTGCATGTCCGGTTGGTGGAGGGCATTAACATGGCGATGAAGGGAGAAGCAGCATATTCCCGATATGTAGCAGACGAACAAGCAAAGATCGAGACTGAAGCACAGCAAAAAGTCGTTAAACAGCTACTTGCCAAGTTACAGGAGAGCGAACGGACCGTGATGACCCTGTATTACTTTGGGGAAATGACGTGTGAAGAAATTAGCAAATTTTTGGGGGTATCTGCGAATACAATTAAGAGTCGGCTCAGTCGAGCACGCCAACGTTTGAAGAAGGAAGAACCTATAATTCGAGAGGCGTTGGATAGTTTCCAACTGTCTGCACATCTAACCGAAAATATCGTGCGGGAGATCGCGCATATTAAACCCGTTGCCCCATCCCGGGGTAAGCCGTTAGTGCCGTGGGCAATTGCGGTTTCAACGCTAACGGTGATATTACTGATGATCGGTGTAGGCAACCAATATCTTCTGCATTTTCAACATCCATATAGTTTTGAAGCGGAATCGGAACACACTATTGAAATCGTTGACGCCCCTATCGTTCTTAAGATGGATTCAAAACCGGACGTCCGCAATCAGGCAGGGCGAACTCTGTCCAACGGTAAAGATAACAATACGGGTTCGCAGACCTCTGAAACGCTTTTGACCTCCACCACAGGAGAAGATTCTGTGATGGACGAAACAAACATAGAACTTTGCACGCAAAATTTAACTGGGATTTCTCAAAAGTCCTCAGAAGCCACTATCTATCAGGGTTCTCTCAATGCGAGGTTATGAAAATGCTAAAAAATGCGAATGGATAGATCTCCATTGTGTGAAAAAAAACACCTTATCTTCAATACAAAATAGAATAAAATCGTCCCTTAGAGAGGTTTTTCATCTGTATTTCGTATGAATGTTATTCGGTTTAGGAGAATTAGAAAACTTTCACTCCTGTAAAATGTGCGTGCGTTTGTTTTCACGAAGTCAATGGTTATAGGGGTAAAAAGTTTCATTTTCACTTATTTTTTACAGGGTCCGAACAGTTGTGAGAAATGTCAGTTTAATTGCGATTGGCAAGGCGATTGAAACTTATAAAAAAGAACACAATGATTTCCCTGGGTGGCTCTCAGATTTGTATCCCAGGCATTTGGTAGACTCAAACGTCCTGACCTGTCCTGCGGATAAACAGGGTGGGAAGGCAGGTCGTCCTTGGAACAGAGACCCGAAAATGTCGGTGAGTTATGACTATCAGTTCTATCCCGAATACCGAGGCAAGAAAAGTGAACAACGTAAGGTATATGGTGATGTCATGCCACTTGTTCGCTGTCGGCATCACGCGAATGAAGATTTGCATGTTTTGAACTTAAGCTTCTCTTATACGATTTACAAGTCATCCGTGAATTGGGAATATACGCCGGAAGATATGTATGGTAGCCATGAAGTGGCTATCGCTGCTTTTGAAGAAACACTTGAACGATATCCGAATGATATGCGTTTTTTCTCCCTCTATCTGGGTCTGGCCCGTCTCTACGTCAAAACTGGGGACGAATCGGCGGCGGATGTATTCATTGGACAGTTGAAGTCAGTCATGAAACTCGAAATTCCGAGTTATCCTACCCTGTGGAACTTGTGGAACATCCTTGTGATGATGGAACGATACGAGAACCTGCTTGAGATTTTTATGGCAGCCGAGCAGCAATATCCAGATGAGAGATTCATCCTTGAGAGACTCGCCTTCATCTATGAAAGGTTAGGCAATGCTGAACTCGCTGAAGCGTATGGTCGCAAGTTTGATCCAAGATACGAATTGCTTGGGATGCCCGTCCCTGACTTTTCTGCGACCGACCTTGATGGCACTCCGATTTCGCTTCAGGAGTATCGTGGAAAAGTTGTCTTGCTCGATTTTTGGGTATTCTGGTCTCCGCCCTGTGTTGTGGAAATGCCGGATATCCAGCAAATTTATGACACCTATAAAGACGAGGGATTTGACATTATCGGGGTCAATCTTGATGATGAGGAAGTAATACTACAAAACTACGTTAAAGCAAACGACATCCCTTGGCGGCAGATTTTCGATCAAGGGGCTGGCGAGAATTCGCTTGTGCAACAATATGGTATCGGCGACATTCCCGAAATGTGGCTCATTGATAGGGAAGGCAGATTAATTACACACAAAGCGAGAGGGGCGGATTTAGAGAGACTCGTCGCAGCGGCAGTGGAGGCACAATCTGGATACTAAGCTGGAGTTGTTTTGCTTGATTTCTGGGTATTGTGGAAAATGAATTTATTATTTACGGTTGTTTTTATACTCTTTTCACTTGCACCTTCACTTTACGCACATGAAAGTGATTTAGGACATTATGTGGCGAGAGCACATCCATTAGGGAAGATTCCTGCTCCTCACATTGATGGGATTTTAACTGACGCAGCGTGGCAAAAAGCATTACCTGTTAGTGGTTTTGTCTGGAAGGATACCCCGGATAAACCGGCTTCTGAAGAAACGGTCGTTTATATTGTTTACGATCGACACCATTTATATGTTGGATTTAGGTGTTACGATTCCGAGCCACATAAAATCGTAAACAGGATCACTCGGCGTGGTGGTGATGCTTTCTATTCTGATGTCATATCTTTCTTCATTGATCCGTATCACGACCATCGTACCGGATATAAGTTCGTCTGCACGCCGGGTGGCGTGAAAGATGACAACTATCGCTACAACGATGCCGAAGTGGATTTTACATGGGAGGGTGTTTGGTGGGTTGAAGGGAATATAGATAGTGAGGGTTGGACAGCTGAGTTTAAAATTCCGTTCAGCAACTTCCGCTTTTCTGATGCCAAAGAGCAGGTATGGGGGATCAATTTTGAACGATTCATCCGGCGGAAACGGGAAACAGACACTTGGAAGCCACCTGGGGATCACGGCGGATTTTGGACGAGAATGTCCGCATTGGGACATTTGGTGGGGATATCGGATATCCAATCAGGAAAACAGGTGGAGATTTATCCCCACATCATAGGCGGCGGCACAGACAGCGAGGAAACACGTATAAGTGGTCAGTCAGATATAGGGCTTGATTTTCAATACAGACTCACCAATAAACTTCGGGTCAGCGGTACTGTCAATCCAGACTTTGCGCAAGTGGAGGCAGACCAACTGGAGATCAACTTAACTCGGTTTCCGATCCGGTTTCCAGAAAAACGCCCGTTTTTCATTCAGGGCAACAGTGTTTTCGCAACGCCTTTGGAACTCTATTATAGCCGCCGGATTGGTAGCAGAGGGGATATCTTGTGGGGCACAAATGCCACCGGCAAGATAGGAAATTATACATTAGGCATCATTTCAAGCAGGACAGGGAACTGGAATTATTTTGGTCTCCAAAAGGAGACTACAGCGAGAGAAACCGCCGAATTTACCGTCCTTCGGGCAAAGCGTGATCTCTTTGAAAAATCCAATGTTGGCATCCTATATGCCGGGAAAGAGATGACCCAAGAAAAAAGTCGTGTTATTGGCTTAGATACCAGTGTCGCGAGGGGAGAAAACCTCATTTTGACTGGACAAATCGCCCAAAGCTGGAACACTGGAAATAGACGGTTACCGCGAGCGTATCTGCTAACACTCACGAGAGGAACTGACCTCTTTAACGCCGAAATCTCTACAGAACGGATTGAGGCTGAGTTTTCGGTCAATCAGACGGGTTTTATTCAAAAGGAGGCACATCGCGGCTGGCAAAGCGTTCGGACGCAACTGGAATACACCCCGCGTCTCGCTGTGTTAGGGCATGAAAAGTTCGTTATAGGCACCGGAAGCCGTCTATCCCAAGGGTTATACACCAGCCAGTACTTCTCGGATTGGAAGCGTCAACACCCAAACCTTCAAATGAATCCACAGTTTGACGCGGATCTTCTGCTTTGGTCGAACAGCGTTTGGTCGCGGGTAAAATTTCGGGAGTCATTTCTGGAGCGGGTTGACTTCATCTTCAATTATGCGAGAGAAGCGGAGTTGACAGAGGTTTTCTGGGCAAGAGAGGCAAAAATGATGTTTCGGACGGATACTGGTAAGCGATTTTTCACGACTTTGCAGATGGGTATGGGTAATTTCTATAATTTCGCCCAAAAGTATGTTGGAAACCAGAGGAATCTTGACATCCAAAGCACCTTGCGTCCGAAAAATAATCTGACCCTTGAATTGGTGCTTGCAGTTGCTCAGACCTCAACTCCAGCCGGTGCAAAAGATGGAGAATTTATTTCCAATTCCGTCCGAGTTACTTACCTTTTGACGAGAGACTTCTTTTTTCGGTTATCAACACAAACCTTTTGGGGTCAAACATATTATAGCGAAAAGGAGACGGATCTCAGATACCTGATTAGTGGGCTTATCGGTTGGGAATACAGCCCGAAAAGCCACTTCTTCTTGGCTTATAATGAGAGTCGGGGGACCCTGACAAGAAAACTTCGATTAGACAATCGGGTCATCGTCGCCAAAGTTTCTTATCTGTGGGACATCTAACAGATCACGTCAATTCTTTCCATCGGGACAAATCGCAATGGCACACTTCAGAAAATTTTGGACGCGTTTCAGAATTTATACGCGATTTAGTAAAATCCGTTTTATTGATCGACTCAGCTACCGCGCCCATTTTTTCTTAGTCTTAACAGAATATCTTCTGATAATAATTGTCAATTATTTTCTCTGGAAGGCAATTTTGGCGGACGGTAGGACGATTCGCGGGTATGCCTTAGAGGATATGGTCACATACGTAGCGATTGCCGGTGTGTTTCGGTTTATTATCAACGAGCTTTCTGGTGGGATTTCTCGTGAGATGAGCGGGCAGTACCATAGTGGGGAACTCATTATGAATCTCTTGAAGCCTGTAGGTTACCAACTCTACATCTATTTCCGGACTTTTGGCGGAATCCTCTTTCAGCTTCTTTTCAGGGGCGCCACTGTCCTAACGATCTGGGCGTTATTGGTCGGATTGATGTCCCCTGATAGCACAGCGACATTCATCGTCAGTCTGACACTGGGAGTTTTGATTTACGCTGGAATTGCCTTTTTGGTCGGACTCACCACCTTTCACATAGAAAATAATGCGGGCGTTCTCTTTGCCACGACTGCAAGTATTGAACTTTTATCGGGGACACTGATACCGCTGACAATGTTTCCAAGATGGTTGGTTTTGATATTAGATTACCTACCCTTCAAAATGATTTTCTACATACCGATGCAGATCTATTTAGGTCGATTGGGCGTCCAAGAGACAGTAAGCGCGTTAATCGTTCAAGCAATTTGGGCGTCTACCTTATCCATAGCGGGATTCTTTTTATTTAAGACTTCGGTGCGAAAACTGACGATACAAGGGGGGTGAACTTTATGTTGATGCCTCGAATCTTCTTTTATGGGAAAATTTACCTTCGTTACTTTGGGCAGTATTTCAAAGGTAGGCTCGCCTATCGAACGGATATTCTGATTCAGATGGTGTTTGCGCTCTCGACCCAAATCACTTCTCTGGTTTTTATTTTAATAATCTTCAACCATATTCCAGATATCAATGGCTGGAGCTACGGAGAGATCCTTTTTATCTACGGGTTTGCCCAGACCTCAATTGCGCTGTTTTCGATGTTCTTTTCAAATCTAATCCAATTGGGACGTTTTTACATTCTTGATGGGAATTTTGATCGCGTATTGCTGCGTCCATTGCCGCCTCTGTTTCAGATTATCATTGAGCGATTGGACATCGGTTCGTTTTCTACCTTGGCGATGGGAGTCGGTGCGCTCCTATACGCCGCTGCGAAGTTAAATATGTCCCTATCTGCCGTTGCGTGTTTCATCTTCTTCGGGTTGGTGCTTTCAGCCACGCTAATCTTTACAGGGTTGGTGCTCATCTTGGTGAGTTTAACGTTCTGGATAAAGGACCCAACAGGAGCACTCGCCTGGCCCTTAATGACTGTCCGCGAATTCGCGAAATACCCGATTACCATTTACAGTCCGGCATTGCAAGTGTTCCTGAGTTGGATATTGCCTTTGGCATTTACTTCCTTCTATCCTGCAACGCTCTTTTTAGACAGACAGGATTATAGTCTTTATGTACACCTCACCCCTGTCATCGCCCTTCTAACTTGGGGAATGGGGACTCTGATATGGAATCTGGGAGTGCGCAGGTACGAAAGTTCGGGTTCTTAATGATTAGGAGGCGTTTCTGATGGCTTTAATAGAGGTCCAAAACCTAACCAAAAGTTATAAAACCTTCAAGCGGAAGGAAGGATTAAAAGGGGCTTTCGTCAACCTTTTTAAAAGGGAATACGAATTTGTTCAGGCGGTAGATAACATCAGTTTTCATGTCAATCAGGGAGAAATTCTTGGTTACATTGGACCCAATGGTGCTGGCAAATCAACGACGATTAAAATCCTAACAGGAATCCTCACCCCAACGGACGGAAAAGTGACGGTGAATGGACTTGTGCCTTACAAGCAGAGACAGCAGCACGTAAAAAATATTGGCGTTGTTTTTGGACAACGCACACAGTTGTGGTGGGATATAGCCGTCATTGAGGCGTTTACCCTGCTCAGAGACATCTATGAAGTCAGTAAAACGGATTTTCAAGAACAATTAAAAAAGTTTGATGAGGTGTTAGGCATCGGTCCTTTACTTCACATCCCTGTTCGGAAGTTAAGCCTCGGACAGCGGGTGCGGTGCGATATTGCTGCGTCTTTATTACATAATCCGCCCGTTGTTTTTCTCGATGAACCCACGATTGGGCTTGATGTCGCGGTGAAATCGAATATCAGGGAATTCATTAAAGAGATAAATGCGAGTCTTGGGACGACTATGATCCTAACGACGCACGACCTCAGTGACATCGAGTACCTCTGCCAAAGAAGTCTCATCATTGATCAAGGGAAAATTATCTTTGATGGAGACCTACAACAGGCGAAAGAGGAATTAGCCAGAAAACGAAAAATTCAGGTCGATCTTTATGCGCGCGTTGATATAGACGACATTCGCGATCAACTCAAGATTGCCCCCCTCGAATTCACACGGCGAAACGATTACTCTTTAATCATCTCTTTCGACAAGAATGAGATCTCAGCAATCGATATCATTCAAAAAATCTTGGACCATCTTCATCCGCGGGACATAAAGATTGAAGAACCCACAATTGAAACTGTTGTAAAAGAAATATATCAGAAAAAATCCTTGTAAGCGCAAACTTAATCGGTCAAATGCGAAATTTGAGCCATTCTATATTTTCCCGTGAATTCCCAAATTTCCTGATGCATTTTCCCCATGTCGGTTATACTATCTACGCCGTTAACGATGGATCCAATGGCACGGTTCATAGCAGTTATGCTTCACACGGGAAGCTAAAAAAATAAGCGTTATTTACAAAAAAATGCATTTTTTTTCCAAAAGTGCAACTTTTCGCCCTCCAATTTTCGTCTTTAATCAGAGAAGCAAGATTTTTTATGGAGGTACCCCATGCAACATAGCGATAATAAGTTGGTTCAATTTACTTTGGAAGGCGATCATCATGCTTTCGCCGCTTTGGTCGAGAAATATCAATCGCAGATTCACGCGCTTGTCTGGAGAAAAATCGGGGATTTTCACATCGCAGAAGACATTACGCAGGAGGTATTCCTCACGGCGTATCAAAACTCGCCACCTTGACACACCCCGACCGATTTGCAAAATGGCTCTATGTTATCGCTAACAACCTGTGCGTCACGTGGCTTCGAAAACAAGCCACTCAACCGCAACTGCAGTCGCTAACATCAACCGATCCCGAAGAACTCGCAGCATTGTGTTATGCCGAGTATACAGCACAACAGCAGGCGGAAAGGGAAAAAGAATCGGATCGTGCCTTGATTCAAAAACTCCTCGATAAACTCCGAGAGGCTGACCGGACTGTGATTCGGCTTTACTATCTCGCTGAAATGACCTGCGAGGAGATTAGCAAGTTTTTGGGTGTATCTCAGAACACAATTAAGAGCCGCCTGAGTCGTGCGCGGAAACGATTAAAACAGCAGGCTAAAGCGATTGAACAAACGCTCTGTAGTTTCCGATTGTCTTCTAATTTCATGGAGACATTATTGGTGAACTTGGTATTGCCAATTTTTGGAATGCCCCTAAATCCAGTCAGAGCACGCAGTTTCTACTCAGCCGAATACTACCGATAATTTTCGTGTTTAGAAAGGAGAAAGATGGTTCAAAAGGTCGAGGAACAAGATGGCTACATGTTGCTCTATTTCGGAAAACCGCCAGCAGATGTAGGGAAAATTGAGTTTGTCAATTGTCTCGCACATCAACAGAACCGGATACTCTTTTGCAAATGGCGGGATAACGACATTTGGACGCTGCCGGGTGGGCGCGCCGAACCCGGGGAAACGGCTGAGGAAACCGCACATCGAGAACTTCTGGAAGAGACGGGTGCAACACTGAAAAATCTTGACGTGCTGTGTTACATTCACTGTTTTATGTTTAATCTTGAATACTGGGGAATCGCTTATTTGGGAGAAATAGAGGCATTAGGTAGACCATTCGACCTTGAGGAAGTCAGTGAAGCGAGGCTGTTCTCACATTTTCCAGAAAACCCGAACAATCCGGGACCGTTCGAGAATCAGAGCAAAGCGTTATATCTCACCGCACTGCGTAAACTATCAGATACAAAAGATTAAGTCCAAGACACAGCGAAGGTGTAAGGGATAGGGACTCACAAATTTCTGATGAATTTTCGTCAGCGTGGGTTAAACTTTTATAAAGGAGATGTGATGTAACTCGCAAAATTACTAAACAGATTATAAACACACCCAATAAAAAAGAGACAACAATGAAAAAAGTTGGACGAGTGTGCTGGGCAGGCGCACTTATTTGGATGCCGATATTGCTCTTGGTGACCACACCGCTTTTCGCAAATACACAAAATACAAGACGCACGCTTCGTGCGGTATGGACGGAAAACCCGCCCGTTATTGATGGCGCACTTACAGATACAGTTTGGCAACAGGCTGAAGTTGCGACCCATTTTTTTCGAGCAAAGGAAGGAGAAACACAACCCGCCGAATTAGATACCCAAGTTCGGGTACTGTACGATGAAAACATGCTCTATATCGGTGTGCGCTGTGAGGAGCCGGATATGAAAAGTCTCCGAGAAACTCTCACGCGTCGGGATTCTCTCGTCTGGCAGAACGACTGTATTGAGGTAATGCTCGATACCTATCACGACCGGCGCAACTGCTATATCTTCGCAATCAATACACTCGGCACACAGGCGGATGAGAGAGTTGGCAATGAAAGTGTTTTTGACATGAGTTGGGATGCCAAATGGGAAGCGAAAGTTAAAAAACACTCAGATAATTGGACAGCAGAATTTGCGATTCCGTTCCGTGAGGTCCGTTTTAATCGGCGGAATACCACTTGGGGCATCAACTTTTGGCGGGTGCGTCCGATCAATGGTCAATCCCATTCATGGGCAGAGACGGCTTTTTTCTCACGTGTGTCGGAATACGGCAATTTGACCGGATTGGATTTAGAAAGGGTTAAAACAGAGCAAAAAGTTGGGATTCTTCCGTATGGCAGCTATCGTGCACTCGCCGATCGTCCGAACGACCTCGATGGCGGGTTGGACCTGATTCTTCCGATCTCAACACATCTGACCTCGAACGTAACGCTCAATCCCGATTTTTCACAGTTGGAGAGCGATCCGACGCAAATTAACGTCTCAAGCGACCGGGAGTTATTTCTTCCAGAACGCCGCCCGTTTTTCAGGGAGGGTGCTGAGTTATTTGAGTTACCGCTGGATTTATTTTATACCCGGCGCGTCCAAGAAATTGATGTGGGTGCGAAAACGACGGGTAGAATTGGGGGTTCTAATTTTGCCGTCATCAATACCTACGGTAAAATGATCGACCGGTACGATGGAGATGAGAAAAAGCAGGTGAATCTCTTAGCCGGTCGGATTAATCACGATATCGGGGATCGGACTGTTATCGGTGCGATGGGGATCCATAAACACCAAGCCGATCGAGATGTCGCGCTCCTATCGCTCAACGGACGGTTTGGATTGCATCGGGACTGGACTGCGGCATCGCAATACGCAGTTGATTGGGTTGATGGCGAGATGCACTGGGCATACCACGCCTCCACGGAATGGACTCACGAAGGGTGGCTCGGAGAGGCTCAGCTCGAAGAGATTCAGGACGGCTTTCGCCCAAACGAGATGGGGCTCGAAGAGGAGGCGTTCCGGCGGGCACGCGCACGGCTCAGGTACAGGTATGAGTTTCCAGAGGCGCATTTCGTGGAGTCTTTTTGGGTGGATACACGTCATTTTTATCAAACCAATGCCCAAAGGTTGCTACGGGAACGGCTGAGCGAGTCGCGTTTCTACATTGACATCGGGCGGTTTCACTTTTTCACTTCAGGCGGGTTCGGACGGCTTCGCGAAGTCGGTCAACTGTTTGATACCAAGTTTATTAGATCAGAGATTGATTATCAGGCACCGTGGGGACAATTGTCGGTGGCAAATCGTTTCGGCACCCGTCGAGACGAATTTAATCGGTTCACCAGTTTCTCTGGGGGTGTTAACCTCTCCGGCAAACTTACCATCGATCTGGATCTCGATAATTTCTTTTGGCGCGCACACCGAAATACGCTCATTTTTCGGCTCCGCAGCAATTACCAATTCACCCAAAAGGTTGGTTGGCGTATCTTCGTTGAACGTGTAGATGAACGGATGCAAGATGAGATTACCTACAACTTCAATTCTATCTTCGACTACGAATTTACGCCGGAAAGCCACTTCTTCTTTGTGGTTGTTGATAGCCTGCCTGGGGATCGGGCTGTGTTTGCGAAATTGGCATATCTTTTTGAACCCAATCTTCCAGATTTCGCTTTCGCCACTCACTGAAGGATCTATTTATCTTCATAATTCACCATAAAAGGGAAATCCGATGTCAAATACCCAACTCAAAACCACGTTCAATACCGATGCAGCACTCTATGAAGAGGTCCGACCGGAATACCCTGAGAAGTTAATCCAAGATGTTATAGACCTTTCTGGAATCGACGACCACAGCAAAATTCTCGAAATCGGATGCGGTACAGGAAAAGCGACCCGATCCTTCGCGGAACGCGGATATGAATTGGTTTGTCTGGACATCGGTGCCGATTTAATCGACGTTGCGAAGGAAAAATTGAGGGCGTTCCCAAACGTTTCTTTTGAAGAACAAGCGTTTGAGGAATGGGAATCAGACGGAAAGTTTGACTTGGTTATCTCTGCCACCGCCTTCCATTGGATAGACCCAGAAGTGAGATACCTGAGAGTGCTCGAGGCTCTCGGATCAAAGGGTTTCCTTGCCGTCTTTTCCAACCAGCATGCGCGGAAAGATGAAGGATTCTTCGCAGAAGTTCAGAATCTCTACGATAAATATTACCCTCGGCAGGCAGAGAACCGTCCTACACATTCCACAAACTTTCCCGGCGTGGAAGCCTTTCAGGATCCAATTAAACGTGTATATCCATGGAGAGAAACATATTCATCTGAGCAGTACATCAAACTCCTAAACACCTATTCGGATCACATCGCGTTGCCAGATAAGAATAAGCGTCTGCTGTTTGAGGGGATTGTCAATCTCATTGAGACGAAGTATGACGGTCAGATCACCAAACACTATGCAGCTGTTCTTGACTTAAGGGAGAAAAAATGAAAATCGCAAAAGTTGAGACATTCCAGATTGAGACACCACGTTATTACGGGCACGTATCGGGTCATGTTATCGTCAAAGTCCATGTAGACGAGGGTCCCGTGGGGTTAGGAGAAGCCTCCGATAGCAGAGCTGACGATTTAGGGGCAGTAACCAGACGCTATAACGAGTTACTCGTCGGACGCGATGCGACCCGTATCACGGAAATCAACGAGTTTCTACGAACACAGAACTTCGGTAGCATGGTGAGCAATTTACACCTCGCTTCTGCTATTGATTTGGCACTTTATGATTTGAACGGTAAGGTCCAAGGCATCCCGGCTTACCAAATGCTCGGCGGTAAGATGCGGGATAGTGTCTACTGTTGCTATCCAATCTTCGGATGGCAGGTAACGGAGGACTTTGAGAAAGCCGCGGGTTATCTGCAACGGTTGGTAGATCTCGGACACCATCTCTTCCGCTATTACGTGTCGGGTGACAGTGCCTTGGATGATCGATTTCTGACTGAGATGAAGTCCAGATTCGGTGAGCAAATCAAACTCAAACAAATCGATTTCTCCGGTCGCTTCAACGACTGGGAGACCGCCCTTCGTTACGCCGATGTCCTTCGGCACCACACCCCTTACCACTTTGAGCAACCTTCACGGAACCTACGCGTGTGTTCGGAGTTCACGAAACGGATGGATTTGCCTGTGAGCCTGCACATCGGGAACTTAGAATACGGGTACGAGGCAGCAGAACGCGGTGCTTGTACTGTCTTTAATGTAGCGTGTGTCGCAGGAGGTCCGACCCATATCCGTCGCTTGTTCGCGTTGGCGGAGGCAGCTGGGCTCCGGTGTCTGATTGGTACAGATCAGGAATCAACACTTGGGACAGCCGCGCAAATCCACGTCGGTGTTTCAATGCCTAACCTTACCCTACCTTGTGATCCGATGGGACCCGTGCTCTATACGGCATCACCAGCAAAGGAACGCGTCCGAGCGGAAGCCAGCCATCTCTATCCTCCTGAAGGACCAGGACTGGGCGTCGAGTTAGATGCAGATAAGCTAAAGGCTTTAACAGTTGCATCGGCATGAGATTTTCACCTCAATCTTGATTGACACCTCTCCCAAATTGTGATAAGTTACTGTGAGTCCGGCATCAACATGCCGATACGAGAAATAAAATCCGATTTGTAACCTACGCACAGAAGGAGAAAGAGTATGTTTGTTATTATTGCCCCTATTCAGATTAAAGAAGGTCATAGAGATGCGTTCATTGAAGCCATGATAGACGACGCGAAAGGCTCTGTTGCAGATGAACCGGGTTGCCTGCGGTTTGATGTAATTCAAGATGGTGCCGATCCAAACCGGATCTGGCTCTACGAGGTTTATGTTGACGAGGCGGCGTTCCAAGAGCACCTGAAAGCCCCACACTTCATCAAGTGGCGGGATACCGTCAAGGATTGGTTCGCTGAGAGCGAATTTAAAGGTGCTGGGGGTGGAAGTTCCATGATTTACCCACCAGACGATGATTGGAAATAGTTCGGCTGTATGAAAAGGCCGTTTGTTATATCAATCAGTTCGGTATCTGGCGGCGGAAAGACAGCACTGTCGGTCGCCCTTCACAAGTCACTACCTAATTCGTTGCTTTTTCATTTCGACGATTTTGATGATTCAAATATTTATCCCAGTGATTTCTACGACTGGAATCGCCGCGGCGGCGATGTCGAGGAATTTGACTGTCATGGCATGCAAATGGTCGTCAATGCCGCAATTCACCAAAGAAAATCCAAATGGATTATTCTGGATTTTCCGTTCGGTCGGCGGCACTCCTGTTTTCGTGATGTCATTGACTTAGCTGTCTTTATTGACACGCCGCTTGATGTCGCCATGGCGAGACGAATTTTGAGGGACTATACAACCAACAGGAACGAATCTGCAGAAGATACGCTGAATCGCCTCTATACCGATCTATCGAACTATCTGGAAAGGGCGCGCTATCCATATTTGGATACGTATAAGCACAAGACAGATAGCAATCTTGTTTTAGATGGATGGCGCAGTCTGGATGACTTGAAGAATGACGTAATAGCAGTGCTAAACCAAGAAATCAGGTAACCTGTACCAGAGAGGCTTACCGACATGATGCAATTCACTGACGGACTTGTGAAGTCATACGAGAAGTACGCCCATGAAAGAGCTTCTCATTCTCCGGGCGCATTCAAGGTTCAAGAGCGATCAGCGTTTCTAAAATTCCTGCAGGATGAGGAACGAGAGACGCTCCTTGAAATTGGGTGTGGTCCCGGTGGGGATGCGCTGTTTTTTCAAAATCAAGGGTTCCGCGTTTTGGCGGTGGACAATACGCCAACGATGGTGAAACTTACTGCGGAAAAGGGGGTCCCTGCGCAAATCTTGGATTGCTACAATCTCGACGAGATTAACGAGCGTTTTGATGCGGTATATACGATGAATTGTCTCCTGCATATACCGAAGCGGGATATGAATCAAATTTTGCTTCTTATCTCAAAGCGACTCAACGACAGTGGCTTAATGTATCTCGGTATCTGGGGAGACCAAGACTTTGAAGGTATCTGGGAACAGGATAGCTATGAGCCAAAACGGTTTTTCTCCTTTTGGAAGACAGAGGCACTCCTCGAAACCCTACAACAATCATTTAGATTGGAGTATTACCGGCGATTAGAACCTCATGAAGGCAGGATATTTAACTCTCTTATTGTCCGTAAACGATAGCTTGGGTGCGTAGACGTTTTTTTAAACGCTTGAACCGACTTTTGATGTGGAGGCTTGAAATGAGATCGATAGTTTGTTATATTTTGAGCGCGGCATTGATTTTCACATTTCCCTTTGTAATCGAAGCGATAGAGGACGACGCAATGGTCCTCTATTACTCGTTCGATGAAGGAAAGGGGAAAGATATTGAAGACCTGAGCGGCAAGGGGAACCATGGCACGCTCGAAGGCGATGCCAAATGGGAGAAAAACGGAAAGATCAATTCGGGCGTGTTTTTTAATGAACAGATCCAGAAAGGGGTCGTTGCCGCTGAAGCGTCTGACAGTCTGGCGATTACCAAGAACTTGACGATGGAGGTATGGGTATATCCAGAGAGTGTCGGCGATTATCGAAATGTACGTGGGCAAGCGGGACCCCATACGTATTACCTGAGTATCCATCAGGGAAAACCGTCAGTGTGGATGGGGTGCCCCGGTGCTGGTGGACGCACATGGAACAGCGCAAAGAACGAGATCCCAAACGATAAGTGGTCGCACGTCGCCGCGGTTTACGAATTTAATAAGGAACTTCGGCTTTATATCAACGGCAAACTCGATAACACCTATAAAGTGCAAGGCGAAATTCCGGTTTCCCAATCAGATCACTGGTTCGGCAATCGTTTAGACGGTCCGTGGCCCTACGGGGGAAAACTTGATGAATTCGTTATCTATAACAGGGTTTTAACTGAAGATGAGATTCAGCAAGACATGGAACAGGTTTTGAGTGTATCGCCGTTGGACAAAGCTGCGACGACTTGGGGACTGCTCAAAAAGGTTGTGAGATAAGCGTCCGACTTTAAGCGAAGAAAGGAATATGTTGGACATTAGATTGGCGAACCCAGACGATGCGCAGGCAATTCACCTCATATTACAGGAAACATGGGGAGATTCGCTTCTCTTTGACGTGTTCATGGATCAGATTTCGTCGCCTGAGCATCAAGTCTTCGTAGCAGTGGACGGCGGCGAAATCGCAGGTTTCCTTTCCGCGTTTCTGGTCCGCAGCCCAGTACCCCGATGGGAAATAGATCTCATTATTGTTCGTTCTACGAGTCAAGGGAAGGGCATAGGGACTTCTCTCATTGAGGAAGCATTGACATACGGTTCTCATCTCGGAGTGCAATGGGCTAAGGCATCCATCCGCATTGATAACTATGCAAGTCAGCGTGCCTTTTCCAAGACGGGCTTTACAAGAGACGCTCAAGTAGGTAGCCTTTTTCTTTGGAATCCTTCGGCTTGCCAACCCACCCTCAACGTGCCGGAGACTGTTCATTTCATACCCGTTGATACATTAACCTATCGCGGGTTATGGATTGAAGGATTTATTGAGTCTCAACTCCCTCTAAAGAGGCAACACGATGTAATTCGTGCGGCTCAAAATCAGGCTTTTCATGAGCACCGTTTAAACACAGGACTGTTTATTCCAGAAAGTCTGAAGCAGACGATCGCACCTGATTTATTAGCCGATGCCAGCCACCACGGTCAGTATCACCGGTGGGAGCATGCCTTTAAGTAAGCGTCCAGTCTGATAGTCAAAAAAATAAAAACCGTTCAGGGAGATGTCCGAATGAGCGAAGAGATAAATTTCAGTTCAGAGGATCAACAGTTCGTTGATCGAGCTATAGATTTTTGCCAACAAATGGGTGAACGTGCCGTCCTTATGTTGATTGGGAGTCGTGCTGCCGGTTTCACAGATGGATGGTCGGATCTTGATCTGTGTATCATTGGTGATAAGCATCACCTCTCCGATGAAGATCGGGTGACTTATGAACAAAGTTGGCAACTCTTCGTGGATCGAGGTGATTTTGAAGCCCACTGGTCATTTTACGATGAAGGTGACCTGCGGGCGTGGTTGGAGACGTGTCCAGATGAGATGATGTGGGTCGTTGCCAATTCGCGGATGCTCTATGGTTGTTCAAGTACCGCTGAAGGATTAAAGAATCGTTATTGCTTATATCCGCCAGCGGTCGCCGAGCGTAAGTTGAAGTGGATGTTCGGCAAGTATTATTTCTCGCAGCGCGGTCCCTTGGCTATGGCGGCTCGAAATAAGGTGGAAACGGCATTTGTTGCGGTTGGTAATGTCATTGAGTACCTCTGTAAAATATGCTGTGTCGCTGACAGACAACCGTTTCCGTATGAAAAATGGGTGGTTGAAGCAGCTAAACAGACACAATTGGGCGCAATGGTATATCCGTCGATTCAACAGGCAATAGGTGGCATTGGAGACTTTCTTGACCCGCCAGCTGACCGTAACTGGCGTGACTGGACCCCGGTGAAAGAATTGCGGGGGACATTGCCGATTGTTCAAAGTGGGCTAAAGGAATTGGGTTGGGATTGCGATTGGATTGACGATCCGAATGCCGCTTATTTCGATGAGACAGTGAGACGACCTGCACCCTGAACGTCAACAGATATTACACAAAGGATTACTATGACACAGTCGTCTCTCCAAGTGGGAAACACCGTTCAACCTATCGCTTCCGTTGACTTACCCCAAAGGACAGACTATGTGGGTAAGTTCATTACGCTATCACCTGTCGATCCGCAAGTCGATGTTGCAGAACTTTATGAATGTTCACACGGATCGGATATAAAGGAGCAAATCTGGACCTATATGAGTTACGGTCCCTTTGATAGTACGCACAGCATGCAGGAGTGGCTTGCGGAAGGAGCTGAATCTCAAGATCCGCTCTTCTTTACCGTCCATCACCTCGAATCGAAGCAACGTGTTGGGATAGTGAGTTTCCTTAACATTGTCTCAGATATGCGACGACTGGAACTCGGACACATTTGGTATTCACCGGAGTCTCAGCGGTCAAACGTAAACACGGAAGCCATGTATCTCATGCTTTGCGAGGCTTTCGATAGACTGAAATACCGACGCGTCGAATGGAAATGCGATTCCTTAAATGAACGTTCTCGAGCAGCAGCACTGCGTCTCGGTTTCAGGTTTGAAGGGATCTTCAGACAGCACATGATTATAAAAAATCGAAACAGGGATACGGCTTGGTATTCAATGTTGGACAGCGAATGGGATGCCATTAAGAAGAACATGGAGATGTGGTTGTATCAGAACCCTGATCGAAAGTTATCCTTAACAGCACTCAACAATCATAAATAAGGAGACATACTCATGGGAAAATTCAGACTTGCCTGCCACCTCATTCAATTTGGGGGTGAGCAGCGAGAAAATCCGGAAAAAGTATTGCGTGAAGTCGCTGATGCCGGGTGGGACGGTGTCGAAGGTTTAGGGATCGAGACTCCCGATGAACTCGTCGAAATGGCGACGCTCGCACGGCGTCTCGGACTCCATATTGTCAATGCTGGCGGCGCAGGACTCGACAGGGTTAAGTTCAACATCGCCCTCGGCAATGATGCCGCCGAAGTGCCGTCGTTAAGACGCTCGGAGTGGGGTGGACCCGATCCGAGCGACACCGATTTCGAGAACGCCGCCCGAACATTGGACGATGTTCTTGCTTTCTGCGACGCACACAACATCAAAGGTTTCCATCACGCCCATCTCGGCACTCTGCTTGAGACGGTTGATGATGCGGAATGCCTCTTGGCAGCCGCACCGAGTCTCTGGCTGCTGTTTGACACGGGACACATGCTCGCCGCGGGGAGTGATCCAATGCAAGTTTTTGAGAGCGAAAATTTGCGGAACCGGATTGGGCATGTCCATCTCAAGGACTGTCACGCCGACAACCCTACTACTTGGGATTACAGAACACAGCGTTTTGGCGAGCAGGCGCGTTTCGCTGAATTGGGTGCAGGAAATCTGGGGCTTGATGTCAAAGCCGCATTAGAGGGACTCGAAGCAGTCGGTTACGACGGATGGGTCTCTGTCGAACTCGACCGTCCCTATCCGCCACGTCCACCTGCCGAAGCCGCGGTGGTAAATCGAGAATATCTACGGAGTCTTGGATATTGAACGGAGGCATGTTACTATGCTGAAGCGAATCAAAATTCGAGGATATAAATCACTCGTGGATCTTGAGTTAAATCTTAAACCGCTTTCTGTGCTTGTTGGTCCCAATGCTTCGGGGAAGAGCAATTTCCTTGATGCTTTGCAACTTCTGTCTCGAATGTCAACCTGTCATACTCTTGAGGAGGCATTTGACCCTCCCTACCGAGGACATCCGTTGGAATCGTTCACTTTTGGGGACGAAGGTATCAAGAGCCTCATGGAAAAAGAAAGTGTGTCCTTTAGTATAGAGGTAGACGTTCAACTTTCCACGACTGTTGTTGAAAGCGTCAATCGACGTATCGAAGAAATACGGGAAACAACAGCAAAAAGCACACAAAGTGGAGATAAACCTATTTCGGACCGGCGGGTACTTGTGCGTGAGAAAGATTTGCGGTACAGGATTGAGGTTGAAATGCTCCCCGGATTCGGTATTTTGCGAGTGGCAGATGAATATCTCGCAGCATTAACCGATGAAGGACAACCAAAACAGAATAGAAAGCCCTTCTTAGAGCGAATCCAGAATCGGTTGCATCTGCGCATGGAGGGACAGGCACATCCACTCTACTATGAACGCTATCTTGACTATAGTATCCTTTCGAGATCGCATTATCCACCGCATTATCCCCATTTGACTGCGATGCAGCAAGAGTTAGCAAATTGGCTTACGTTTTACCTTGAGCCGAGAGAACAGATGCGGCTCCCAAATCCGGTCAAGGCAGTTCATGATATTGGATCTATGGGGGAGGATCTCGCCGCCTTTCTCAACACTTTGAAAGCTCTTAACAAACGACAATTTGAATCTGTTGAGAAGTCGCTCCATACCATGATTCCATCTATAACTGGAATTGATGTCAGTGTTAACGAATTAGGTGAAGTTGAATTGGATCTTCGCGAAGGTGAAAAGCGAATTTCCACGCGCGTCTTATCAGAAGGCACACTCCGCATTTTGGGACTTTTAGCACTTGTCGGTGCCGAAGAGCCACCAACGTTGATAGGATTTGAGGAACCAGAAAATGGCATTCACCCACGCAGGATTCGGCGTATTGCTCGGTTTTTGGAAACTCGTATGATTCTTGAAGATATCCAATTCATTGTGACAACGCATTCATCGCTCCTGCCTGATCTCATCCCTCCCGAATCGTTATATGTTTGCCGTAAGATTAACGGGAACACAGAAATTGCGCCTTTTAATATGATGCATGTGGGACCTCTGTGGAAAAAATCAGATATTGAGGTAGCACTGGAAGACGAAGACACCTTAGCCCCTTCCGAACGTATCCTGCGGGGGGACTTTGATGCGTAGAATTAACCTATTCGTTGAAGATGAGGCTCATGAAGTCTTTCTCATAGCACTTGTTCAACGCTTTGCTAATGATTACAGGATCACAATTAATATAAAAGCGTCCAGTGTTCGCGGTGGGCATGGAAAAGTGATAGCGGAGTTAGAGCAATATAGACGCGATTTACAACGCAATCAAGAAGATTTACCTGATTTAATCATCGTTGGCACAGATAGTAATTGTAAGGGACTTTCGGAGCGCGAGACAGAAATCAATCAGGTAACCTCCAATTTGGGCGATTTAGTCATTAACATGATCTCAGAGCCACATATTGAGCGGTGGTTACTGCTTGATTCAGAAGCATTCAAAGCTGTATTTGGCAAAGGCTGTCCGGTTCCCGACCAGAAATGCGAGAGAGGTCGGTACAAGAACATGTTGTTGAATGCTATCTACGAAGCGACTATGATTTCACCTATAGATGGCATTGAACGCGTGGAAGATCTCGTCAACGCGATGCATCTCCAACGTCTGGAGCAAAATGATAGATCTGCCCGCAGGTTTTTGAGAGCGTTGCAACGTAGGTTTAGAATGTGGCAGCAAACAGACAGTTAAAGCAGCGATTCTGGTGTTCGTTGCATTTCTCTCTAACAGTCGGTCTCATTGTCACTACAATCCGGCCGCATGCCGTCCGGCAGCTGGGTCGCCAGCAGCATAATAGGTTTCGTTATCTTTATCGATATGGATCATGGAAGGCGCAGCAATAGCACCTCCGTGCGTTCTAAGTTGATGACCGCGACCGGCAAGTTCTTGCCGAACACTCTCGCTCACGCTATCGTTGATCGTTAACGAACCCGCTTGTCCGAATGTTTCTATACGGTTCGGATTCGGATCAAACGAATCTTCGTGATGCGCGGTGGCAAAGCGCGGTGCTTTAACAGCCGCCTCCGGTAGCATGCCAAACTCAATGAAGTCGAGCAGTAAATTCATTGTCGCTTGATCTTGCAGATCACCCCCCGCAACGCTGATTGCTAAAATCGGAGCACCCTCTTTGAGAACGAGCGTAGGCGTCAGCGTGATTCTCGGACGTTTCCCGGGTTGGATACAGTTCGGATGCCCTGGCGTTGTGTTAAGACTCCGTAAGCGATTGCCGTAACTGACACCTGTCGGTCCGACCATACCCCCTGCGTGATAGACGTTCGCACTCGGTGTTGCCGCGACGACATTCCCCCACCGGTCGGCGACCGCACAGGTCGTCGTCCCACCGACGCCGGGGCGGAATACACCCCCCGCCTTTAGCGGTTCCATGTTATCCACATCACCGGGTCTCGCTTCGTGTGATGCTTTCTGCATATCAATTAAGGGTTGACGGATCTCGGTATAGGCATCCGAAAGTAGTGCGGATAATGGAACATCTACAAACTCTGGGTCGCCATAATATGCGTCGCGATCAGCCATCGCCAATTTGAGTGATTCCGTAACCACATGTACGTAGTCTGCCGAGCAGTTGCCCATCGCTTTGAGATCGAAACCTTCCAGTAGGCGCAACGCCTGACAAAGATAGGGACCCTGTGTCCACGGACCGCACTTGTATACCGTATACCCCCGATATTCTACCGAGACGGGGTCTTCAACAAGCGTAAGGTGAGCAGCAAGGTCTGACTTACGGAGAAATCCGCCCTTGTCGATGTAAAAACCTTCTAATGCATCGGCAATATCGCTTTTAGCACCGTTCCGTCCATAGAACCGATCACTTGCGGCTTGGATTTTTTCCTCACGGCTCCCAGATGTCCTCTGTTCCGATTCAACCATCCGACGCAAGGTAACCGCTAAATCAGCATGCCAATCTGCCTCGCCAGCATCCAGCAGCGCGAGTGTAGGTGACACGATTTCCTCAAACGTCTTCGTGCCATACAACTTGAGTGTTGTCGTGCAGAGGTCCACAACCGACGGGACGGGTGCCATTTTGATGTCGCCATTCGGGATCCCATTTTCCATGTACCAGTCGATAGCGGTTTGGGAAAGCGGGGCACGCCCCTGCCCGGAGAGGGATTTCACTTCCTGCGTTTGTGACTCAAAGATAAGGAGCGGTACCTCACCCCCGATAGAACAGGCACCGTGATCTGTGACATTGAGCGCAAGAATCGTTCCCGCCGCGGCATCTGCCGCATTTCCGCCCGCCTCCAAAATCTCGATTCCAGCGGCGACTGCTTTTGCACCCCCCGCAGCAACAACGCCGGTTTCACTAACAGCGTTCCAACCAATTTCTTGAGTATTTGGCATCGGTTTCTCCTTTGCTTCAGCGTCAGAGGAATGGTTGTCAGTACGGATTTTCTGCGAAAATCCTTTCGGTTGTCAGTAATCAGTCAAAAGAGGTTTTTGTTAAATGAAAATCCCTTAACTGATAACCATCCTTCTAATTCCGTTCTTTGTGTTAGAGCATAGCACAAACTTTCATCTCGTGCAATACCTAAAATCAAAGAATCGTTTAACTCTGTTATAGGAGCGATCTCCTGAGCGCGATACCGATCACTACACTTGAATAGTGAGCAGAATTAGGGTACAATACTAATTATGAAAATACATAAATGCCCCGGTGGGATAAACTCGAAAATACGCCACCCTTCGGTAGGCACGGTTTCCCAACTGCGCTGGTGCAAAGGATCCAAGCAATTCTAAAATTAACCAGAGGAAATAAAAAATGTTAGAGGAAATAGAAAACCATGATGAAAATAATATCTCACAACCATGCACGCGAACTGATTTCACTTTCAGGCACTTACTTGGAACAGCATGAGAGTGAAAATAATTTGCCGATTGGTCTGGCTTATAGGCTCGCTGAAGATCCATACTATTACGGATCCGAGTTGCCACTTCTGTTGAGTGTTTTGGAGCGAGAGAAAGTCGTCGGGGTGGCAGTAATGACACCACCTAAAAGAATCATTTTGAGCAGAATTGACGCGAAAATTCAACCTACTGTTATGCATCTTGTGCGGCACTTACGTGGAATTGATACGCAAATACCGGGTGTTGTTGGACCGGCGGCAGATGCCCAAGCCTTTTCAGAGTGTTGGGTTGAAGGCACGGTTGGTGTATCAGCCAAAATAGACAAGCGAATGCGCGTATTTGAAGCAAGAGAGGTCGCGGATCTGCCGCTTTCACCGGGGAAGTTACGTCTTGCTTGTGCGGATGACCACCCACTCATGGCTCGATGGATTGTCGGTCTCTCAGAAGCAATAGGTGAACCTGTCGACCTTGAGAGTGGCAGAAGCCGCGCTGAGAAACTCATAAAGGATCAGCAACTATACGTATGGGATCGCGACGGTCCCGTATCCATTGCCGGTGTGTCTCGTCCAATGAGAAATGGAATGACAATCGGTCTCGTGTACACGCCACCTGAGCAGCGCAGTAAAGGATATGCAACTTCATGCGTTTTGTTGTTGACGAAGAAATTGCTTTCAGATGGCTATTCGTTTTGCAGTCTCTATACCGATCTATCAAACCCAACTTCTAACAGCATCTACACCAAAATCGGTTATGTGCCTGTCGGGGACGCGCTGGCATTTGATTTTGTATCTTCAGATGGACACAAGGGTGCCTAACCCCATGTCCCCAGTTGTAGTCCAAGAAATCCTTCGCCAAATCACGGCGCAGGCACCATTTTAGCACTAACAGGAGAAAATATGGCTGAATACAAGATTGCGGTAATTCGAGGAGACGGCATTGGGATTGAAGTGATGGAAGAAGGACTCAAGGTCCTCAACGCCATCGCCGATAGGTATGACATCGAATGGGACTTCGTGGAGTTTCCTTGGGGTTCAGACTATTATCTTCAGCACGGGCACATGATGCCAGGAGATGCCTTGGATACTCTGGCAACGTTTGATCAGATTTATCTTGGTGCAGTCGGACACCCCGACATCCAAGATCACGTTACGCTCAATGGACTTTTGCTACCGATCCGACGTAGATTTGATCAGTACGTCTGTGAGCGACCGAGTGTCCTCTATCCCGGCATCAACACACCGCTCAAGGACAAAGCGGCTTGGGATATTGATCTGGTGGTAATCAGAGAGAACACAGAAGGGGAATATGCCAACGTCGGAGGCTTCCAATACCAAGGGTTCCCCGAAGAGGTCGGTGTGCAGGTTGGCGTATTTACTCGCCACGGTTGTGAGCGCATTATCACTTATGCCTTCGAGCAAGCTCGTGCACGCGATAAGAAACGCAAAGTCACTTCGGTCACCAAGTCGAACGCGCAAGGCTACGGCATGATTGTATGGGACACAGCCTTCGAGCGAGTCGCTGCAAACTATCCCGATATAGAGACGGAATCGTTGCTTGTGGACGCAGCATGTATGGATTTCGTGCGGAGACCGGAGGACTTTGATGTCGTCGTCGCCAGTAATCTGTTTGGGGATATTCTCACAGACATCGGCGCGATTATCACCGGAAGCATGGGGTTGGCTCCGAGCGGCAATATCGATCCGCAACGTCGCTTCCCGTCGATGTTCGAGCCGGTTCACGGGAGTGCCCCCGACATCATGGGTAAGGGGATCGCCAATCCGCTGGCGGCAATTATCTCTGGTTCAATGATGTTGCGTTTCATCGGTGAGGTGGGAGCAGCAGAAACGATAGACGCAGCTGTGCTAAAGGTCGTCGAGGCAGGCAAAACCCTTCCACAGGACCTTGGAGGTCAAGCCACCACCTCGCAGGTCGGCGACGCTGTGGTGAATGCGCTCGACTGAGGTTTGAACCTCGCTAGCGATTCATCAGTGCGCGTCACAATTTTGCGTCCGTTCTATAAGGAAACTACCCAAAAATTTTAACATTTGCCAGAAAATTTAGTATATTTTTAACAATTGATCGTAGGCGTCGATGGTGAAGAGGATTTTTCAACTCACTCTTGTGAGACCATTTGTTGAATAAAACCGTCGCATTATCTAAGAGGAGCTGATGAAGGAACAAGACGCTTCGCAATTCAATCCTAAAAACTATGCGTTACCGCTGAAGGGACACGTATACTGTAAAGTTTTATTTTATGAAATCTTTCTACCCGTTTTAAAAAAACGCTTTCCAGATGTCCTTCCCCGCCTCAGTGCTGGAATCGTCGGATTAGGATCTGATGTTCTTGGTGCCGATGACGAACTGTCACGCGATCACGACTGGGGACCCAGTAAGTGCCAACTCCTGCTGCCGGAAGAGGATATTGCTGAGTATGGCTCTTCTATTGCTCAAGCTCTAGAGGCGGCTATTCCAGATGCGTTTTTAGGAATTGACACGGCCAAATTGCAATCGAAGGCAATACAGATAAACACCATCAACGCAGTCTATCGTAATTTTCACAAATCTGCCTATCCGCCGATGACGATTGAGGAATGGGCTGCTGTTGATGATAACGATCTCTGCTATGCATCGTCTGGTTTTGTTCTCTACGATCCCTCTAATGCCCTTAGCGAACGCATATCCGCTTTCCAAAAGGCATACTACCCGGCAGACATCTGGAAATGGAAGATCGCGAGTGATCTCTGGGGACTTTGGCACAATGGCGACTACAACTCGTGCTATCGTTTAGCGAAACGCGGTGACGGTATAGGTTTACTGATTGGTCAGGGCGCTTTTGTTGAAGGCACGCTAAGACTTCTGTGTCTGCTTAATAAGCGCTTTCCCGTATACTGGAAATGGCTACACTGGCAGGCACAACGCCTCCCGAAATGGATGGACATGATAGAACCCTCTCTTGAGAAACTCGAATTAGCAAACAATCACGAAACGCGCAGCGAGATCATCTACACCATCTGTCAATCATTTCGGGAAATCCTTTACAAAATGGATTTACTTCCCGATACAGAATGGCGCAATTACATGGGCAGCCAAGAAATTGCCCTGCAAATCGAATCGACTCAGGTGAAAGAGTTGATCCGGGAACAAGAACCCCATTTGTATATATGGTAATGAACCTAACACACGGAGAATAGATATGACACTCATTTCAATTCACGACGCAGCAGCCAACGGGGACCTCAATACTGTAAAGAAAATCGTTGAACAGGACCCTCGTCTGGTCAACCAAGACGACAGATACGAATGGCGTCCTATATTTCATGCCGGATTAAGACGGCACTACGATGTTGTTAAATACCTCATAGACTGTGGTGCCGATTTGGCAGCGCATGATGGCTATGCGATTCACTATGCCGGAGAAGTGCCAGACAATAAGGAAGTCGTATCACTACTCATTGCGTATGGGGGCTTGGACGCACATGCCAAACCATCGAGCGAAATTGCTCGTCAGTTTATATACGCCGTTTTCTTAGCCAATGTGCCACGAGTCACCGCGATGCTCCGTGACAACCCAAAGTTAGTGCAGGAGCGTTACGCTCGTGGCGATACAGCCTTGCACCATGCGACTCGAAATGGGGACCTAGAAATTGTAGAACAGTTGGTCGACAACAAGGCAGATATCAATGTAACATCAGATCACGGGCATTTTCCCCTGTACTGTGCAGCCGGTCATGGACATGTAGAAACGACGCAATATCTGGTAGAACACGGTGCAGATTTACAAGCCAGACTCGGGGACGGCAAAACGGTCGTTGAGTGGCTAAAACAGTTTGCGAATCACGATCGTCGCTTGAAATCCTGTCTTGATGTATTAGAGAGAGGACAGTAATAATATGGAAAAAATTAAGAACCTAACGGAGTAGTAATTTGAAAGCCGTTTTCTTCGATCTATTTGAAACCCTTATCACTGAGAAAACGAGAAAGGATTTCCAAGCAAGGGCTCCATTTCATGAACGACTGGGCACGACTGAAGATAAATCTTCACTTTGGTGGGAGGAAAATGAGGATGCTGCGATGATGGGAAAATTTCCTGATTGTCTGGCGAGGTTCACCGATATGTGCGTAGCCACCGAGTCGTCACTGACGAAAAATGAAATTCTCAGGGCTGCCCAAGAGCATGAGGTATGGAAATCGAAAGTCTTGCGTTGTGTGGAACCTCAGATATTTGAAATGTTGCGTGCAGTCCGGGCGCGTGGGCTGAAAGTTGGACTTATCAGCAATGCTTTACCAGAAGAGGTCCTCGCTTGGCGATTCTGTCCGCTCCAAGGTCACATGGAGCCTGTCGTGTTTTCCTGTAGTGTCGGCGTCATGAAGCCCGATAGGGAGATATACGAGTTGGCTTGCTCGCGTATGCGTGTTCAACCTTCTGAAGCGTATTTTGTTGGCGATGGCGGTTACGATGAACTGCAGGGTGCGGCATCTGTCGGTATGAAGGCGATTCAGGCAGCGTGGTATCAAGATCGAGATGTGGAATGGTCCTGCACATCCGCTTTAGTACGCGCAGACGCAATAGGAGACCTTCCTGCTCTGTTATGTTAGATTCAGATGCGGACAAGAAACGATATAGACCCTGTTTGACTTTAGGAGGGATTAACATAAATGCCAAATAAGATAGACTTGGCGAACCTTGAACTCCGCGAACTGACACCAGACCGTGCTGACGACTTCCTTGACTACTTCGACGGAGACGCATTCGCTGACAATCCCGAAGGGGCTTCGTGCTACTGTTGCTATTTCCATTGGGTCGGTACGGATGGCGAGAATTGGTCTACGAGAACTGCGACAGCAAACCGTAAGTGGAAGGCTGAACTCATCCAACACCGTGAAACGACAGGTATCCTCGCTTATTTGGATAATCGTCCGATTGGGTGGTGCCACGCCGCTGAAAAGCGTTCTTTGGCTCACTTGGCAACTATGGACGTTCTGGCGAGTCCTGATGACGAATCCGTTGGCTCCATTGTGTGCTTCGTTGTAACCAAACGCTTCCGGGGCACAGGACTCTCAAGTCTTCTGCTCGAAGCGGCGTGCGATCTGCTCGCCAAGCGGTCTCTACAGATTGTGGAGGCATACCCAGACAGCCAAGCCACCGACAGTTACGCAAACTTCCACGGACGCCTTGACATGTTCCTTGATGCCGGTTTCCAAATCCATCGCGAACTGGAAGGCGATATGGCTGGAATCGTAATTGTGAGACGGAGCCTGACAAATTCAATACAACAGACACAGAAAAACAATGATTGAAATAATATCTCATCCCCATGCAAGTGAACTGATTTCACTTTCGGGGGCTTACCTGGAACAGAATGAGAGCGAAAACAACAGACCGCTCGGTTACGCGTATAGGCTCGCTGAAGGTTCAGACAATTACGACGCTGAGCCGCCCCTTTTGTTAAGTATTTTGGAGCACGGGGCAGCTGTCGGTGTCGCAATAATGTTCCGACCTTATGGAAATATCATCTTGAGCAGGATCGGCACAAGCGTCGAATCTGCTGTCGTTCAACTTGTGCGCCACCTCCGTGAAATTGATGTCCAAATATCGGGGATTATTGGACCGACAGCGGAAGCCCAAGCCTTTTCTGATTGTTGGGTTGAAGGCATGCTTGATGTGTCAGCCAGAATAAGCATGCGGATGCGTATATTCGAAGCAAGAAGTGTTGCGAATTTTCCACTTTCACCAGGGAGGTTACGTCTCGCGCGTCCGGAAGACCACTCACTCATGGTACACTGGATCACAGATTACTCGGAAGCAGTAGGCAAGCCTATTGGTTTTGACAATGCTAAAAGTTGGACCGAGAAACTCATCCAGAATCAGCAACTACATATATGGGATCTCGAGGCACCTGTTTCTATCGCCGCCGTGGACCGACCGACAAGAAATGGCATAGCAATTCACACAGTGTACACGCCACCTGAGCACCGCAATAAGGGATATGCGACTTCATCTGTTTTGTTGTTAACACAGAAGATGCTCACGGATCGCTATTCATTTTGCTGCCTGTATACCGATCTATCAAATCCAACCTCTAACAGCATCTACACCAAAATCGGTTACATCCCTGTCGGGGACGCGCTGGCAGTCGATTTCCAACCTGATAGGAGTTGAATTTAAAACATGAAAAAGTTCTTCTCAGTTTCCAATTAGAAGCAAGGGTTACCTAGCGAAAACCGTTGGCATAGGACAAAGAATTGGGACGCCTAACACCAGTTTTTATAATTTATGCACCTTTTTTCCCTCCAAATTGTGTCACTAATAATTGTACAACTATCTATTACTGATTCAGATAGCGAAAAGTGCATAATAGTAGAAGGAGGATTCTCTCATGGTTACCAAATTTAAGTTTCTACTCATCGCAGTCTTGTTTCTCAATCTTGTTGTGCCCATTTTTTCCTTCCAGCCGTCTGGTCGTGTTTTATCGCTGGATGGCGTTGATGACTATGCGATACTCTCGTTTGAGGAACATGGGTATCTGTTTCCAAAAAACACCCGTGAGTTCACTGTTGAGATGTGGTTTTATCCAAAATCTGGACCAAATCACGGTGGTGGTAGCGATATCATTCTCAGTCAGCAAGTCTACTTCGGAGTGGCCTTAAACCATCTGGAGTGCAGGGATGATGTGGGTAAGTTGTGTTGGCACGTTCAAGCATATCTGGATAGTGAAGGAGGTCATGGAATCACGTTTTTTTATGTTCCAATGGAGATAAACCGATGGAACTATGTGGCAATCATTTTCAAAGATAGAACACTTGGTCGGGCATATAACAACCGGATTTATCATCTCGGTATAACCGCTCCGCTGGATCGAGTGACTGCGAAGGATATCGGAAAATCTAAAGATTTCTTCGTAGGTGGGTATGCCCAAGCGTTTTTCCCGTTCCGTGGAGCCCCTCCAACAACTCACTTTCATGGCGAAATTGATGCTATAAGATTTTCGAGGATCGCTCGGTATGACCTACCTAAGATACCGGGTATCGAGGAACCGTTCGATCCACCGCGTCGTTTTGTAAGCGATAGAGACACTGTAGCACTCTGGAATTTTGATGAGCGAGAAGGTGAAAATCACTTTCAAGATGAGTCGAAAAATGGAAGGATATTAATCGGAATGAATGGGGCGTCCGTCAGCAGGACGCGTGCGCTTGCTGTCAATCCAGATAGCACCTCTCTCACGACGACATGGGGGCAAATCAAGGCGAGATCGCGTTGAATTTGACGCACGAAATCCTAAAAGGGCAACCAGATACTTCACCCAATCATTGTTCCTCGGTTTCTTCGGGAATACGGAAGCGCGGCCTGCCATCGGTCGATTCGATGGTAAAACCGCTCCAACCCCATTTTTTGTATCTGGTTTTTTTACCGAGATATATCACCTGGGTTAAATGCTCATCAGTAATCGTAATGTTGTACTGCCTATCAATTGCCTCAGTTCCGACAGGAATTTGCAATCGCTGAATCTGTTTTTCACCATTTGCAATAAGGTATATCTCTATCTCTAACGGTTCATCTGATTCAGGTTCACCCCCTCTGAAATAACATGTCACTTCATACGTTCCGTTGGGAAGTGCTACCCGAAAAACCGCATCTTCTTCTCCCAATATGCTGTCTCCGTATGGCTGTCGGACTTCCGACTCGACTTTGAAGGCTTCCCGTTCTGACACCGTCAGCCAACCGTATTGTCCATCCGTGTAAACCGTATCCGTATACACAGGGATATGTCCCGGTGCTATCTGTCCATCTTCAGGCTGCATATCAAAGGCAAGTACAGTTCCTCCACCCCACATTTGAGGGTCAGGTGCTGCGCGTTTGCGACGATAGACCCGATGATAGTCGTTAGAATGGATCAGGTCATATTCTTCCTCCAAACCGGCGACATCGTCATACTCTGTCCGCCAAATAATGGCGAAATCAGCGGGCAATTCTTTCTGCTTATAGCGTAGTGGGAAATGATCCGTATTCGCCTCGTAGTTGTCAAGATAGGCGATCCCCATATTTACTGCCAGCAGACACTCGGTATGTCCAAAAGGTTCAACATATTTAGATTCAAAACCGAGCGAGTCTGAAAAGCCATTCCATTCCCCAGGTTCGCTCGTAAGAATCGTATCTTTCTCATACAAACCCATCGATGAGTGGACGTTGGCGATGTCCCGATTCAGCAGTGTATACGTATGGACATTGTAGCCGAGATGCCACAAGGACAGGGCAATGATAACTCCCGCCACGCCATAGTTTACGTACCGATGCGAGTTGACGGCAAAGAATGGAATCAATATGAGGAATATGTACAGATGAAACCGATCGTTTATCCAACCGCCGCTGTAGCCAGACCAAGGGGCTATGTAAAACATCACGGTGATGAAGACTGCCATGATCAGGAACCCATCCATTTGCGTTACAATGCGTGTCCAGAGCCGTTCACCCGTCTCTTTCCATTCCTCTGATTTATGGAATTGGTAGCACTGCCGAATTCTATTGATAACCGTGAGTACAAAAACGACAGCCAGAAAAACCAATAAGACACGTCCGATCAGTATGTGATCATCTCGAAAAGCGACCAAGGATTTCATGGAGAAGAAGTAGTCGTTTAGCCATTCAAAGCCCTTATGGTTGCTGTTCCCTCCGTGTTCATTGACAAGGTAGAAGTAGTAGGAGAACAGGATGAAATAAGCAGGTATCAGACTCCCTATGAAAGTTAGTGTAGGTTTGAGTTTCGGGATACCCTCTTTAAATCGCTGCCTGAGGGGTCGCGATGATTCCCTATGTCCCCATGCCCCTTGTAGGACCGCGTAGCCCGATGCGAAAAGAGGAAAGAACGTCAGGGACATGACAAGCAATGCATAGGAGTGGTAGTGGGTGAGATAGGTCACCAACAGCAATATGTATATGACGACAATGTTCGTCAATCGGATTTTATCTTTAATTCTCCACCAGTAGCCCATCGTGAAGAAAAATAGGGACATGCTGAGGACAAAGTTGTAAAAACCCATGTGAAGTAGGTAGTTGTAAGCAAACATAAACCCAAGGAGTCCAAAGACCCCGTTTCTCTTTGCAATGCCGTTGAGGAAATAGAAGAGGGAGAGCGGTAGGAGCCCAATGCAGAGGGTCAGCACTATCTTTTCACAAACGAGTGGCGGAAAGACGTACAACAGAGCCACAAGGAGCGCGTGGGAGGTCCAGTTCGGGAAGATCGTGGCGTTCAGTTCGTAGACTTCGCGTAACCGGTAGTTTTCGTGCTTATGGTACTCCTTCACGACATAGGAGTTGTAGATATGACTGAGCCCATCCTGTGTCGGGAAATACTTGAAACCCCAGACCGGCAGAAGATGTAGCACCAGCATCACAATGACTGTAATATACCCAACAGATAGTTGACGTGCCTTCATTTTTTTAATTTTCCTTGCGGTTCGTTCAGGTGGGTTTGGTATTTGATGTTCCTGCCCGTATATCTGAAGAAATGCCCAATCAAAGACCCCTCCATTTCATTACGGGCTGCGTGCTTCTTAAAACAAAAAAAGAAAAAACCGAAATGAAAACTGATTTGAAAGGGCAGTGAAAATAGACTTCCTCTGCTGCTCAAGTCTTATTGTAATAGATTTTCGCTTTCGTTTCAACACAACATTTTGCGTGCCTCCGGTAACGCTTACATGCCAAAACTTGCTATCTATTCCGAATTGTGATAGACTACTCCCAAGATTGACACGCCTGATGCTGAGAGAAATATAGCCTATAGGGGACAGCGATGGAAATCCCAAATATTGTTATAACCGGCGATGATTCACAGGCTGGAACGTATGTCTTACGGATCCGCCTTAAAGAAAACACCACATTGCAATTCGGTAGGTTCAAGAAAGGTAAACGTATTTCATTGCCTATCGGGGACTATGTCTATATCGGCTCTGCGCTTTCGGAAAAGGGAGCGACTTCATTGGCGCGACGACTTATCCGACATGCAACGCGAACTGGTGATAAATCACCACATGCCATCCGAGAAAAAATGATAAACCGATTCATCGAATGCGGTTTGGGACCACCTGATCCACTACCAAAACACGGTAAAACCTTACACTGGAACGTCGATTTTCTCCTGGATCTGCCATCGGCGGAACTTGTAAATATTTTTGCTATCCGTTCCGCTGAACGTTTAGAAAACGGACTCGCCAAGCGACTTGAACAGGATCCACACACAGAGATTATTGAACGCGGGTTAGGTGCAAATGACACACCGGGCAACACACATTTGCTACGCATCCGAGAGGATAGGACGGGGTGGGCATCCGTCACGGACAAGGTAAAGATTATTTTAGAGGAAACGTTCTAAATCCAACGAACGCTGTGAAAGCTTGAACATTTTACAAAACCCGATTTTGAATTCTTACAGGAATTTTTTCATATCCAACGACAACCATCTTTGAGGTAGATATGCACGATCCACGACTTGATAAACTCGCAAATGTTCTCACGATCCATTCCACGAAAATCCAACCCGGCGAATTTGTGCTCATTGAAGGCATTGATATCCCACAAGAGATGGTTATCGCCCTTATCCGAGCAGTTCGAAAAGCCGGTGGGATTCCCCTCGTGGAACTCAAACAGAACCGTATCCACCGTGAAATTATTCTCGGCGGAGACGATACTGGGATAAAATTGATAGGTGACTACGAAATATATCGTATAAAAAAGGTACAGGCGTATATCGGTATTCGCGGGAGTCATAATATCACGGAGCTATCCGATGTCCCGGCAGAGGCACTGCAACGCTATCAAAAGTATTGGCAGCGGCCGCTCAATGATATCCGCGTGCCAAAGACAAAATGGGTCGTCCTCCGATGGCCCCTTCCGGCAATGGCACAACAGGCACAGATGAGCACAGAGGCGTTCGAGGACTACTATTTCGACGTTTGTACGCTCGACTACAGCCGAATGGAACGGGCGATGGTCCCCCTCAAGTCTCTGATGGAGGAAACGGATGAAGTCCATATTGTCGGTGAAGATACCGATCTCCGGTTCAGTATCAAGGACATCCCTGTGATTCCGTGCGCTGGCGAGAAGAATATTCCCGATGGTGAATGTTTCACCGCACCCGTGCGAGATTCAGTCAACGGCACGATCCACTTCAACACACCCACAATCTACCAAGGAACGACCTTTACGGACATCCGACTCCGCTTCGAAGATGGCAAAGTCGTCGAGGCATCGGCGAATAACAGTGAAAGACTGAACGATATTCTTGATACAGATGAGGGGGCGCGTTATATCGGTGAGTTTTCCATCGCCTTCAACCCGTATATCACGAACCCGATGCTTGACATTCTGTTCGATGAGAAGATCGCAGGATCTTTTCATTTCACGCCCGGTCAGGCTTACGAAGAAGCGGATAACAGTGTCCGTTCTGCTGTCCATTGGGATATGGTCATGATACAGACACCGGAACACGGCGGTGGAGAGATGTACTTCGACGGAAACCTTATTCGGAAGGACGGACGATTCGTCCATCCTGAATTGGAGGCACTGAACCCGGAGAACTTGAAATGAGCAGAAAACAACACCCAGTATACGGCGCCCCACAGCGATTTGAAGTCGTTGCCGATTTCATTGCTGAGCGATACGGCAATACAATCCACTCTATTGCCGATGTCGCTGGCGGGAAGGGCATATTGACGCGCCTTCTCACGAAGAAGAAAAACTTCGCCTGCGACCTCATCGATCCGCGCCGCACAGTCCTTAAAGGCATCGACCATCGTCCCGAACAGTTTGATCCCAATATGGCAGATTATTATGACCTGCTGGTCGGGCTCCATCCCGATGGCGCATTGCGTGAATTGGGAGAGGCAGCCCTCGTTCGACCTGCCGTGATAATTCCGTGTTGCAACTTTTGGGATGAACAACGTCGTGGGCAATACGAGTTGTTGACGGCAATTGAGGACTTCTATCGTCAACATTCCGTCCAATTTGAGCGAATTGAACTCGACTTCAACGGACCAAAGAATATCGCCATCGTCTCCGAACCTTAAGGAATAATTAAAAAATGGCACAACAACCCAACATCCTCTTTCTTCTCACCGACCAGCAACGTTTCGATTCACTCGGTTGCAACGGAGCATCAATTTGCAGAACACCTGTTATCGACGAAATCGCTGCAACGGGTATGCGGTTCACCAACGCCTACACCCCTATCGCGCTCTGTTCACCGGCGCGTGGATCTCTACTCACCGGACTCTATCCACACAATCACGGGCAACTTTCAAACATGGGCAATTTCAACGGCGTGTTTGCGAACCAGATCCTTGACAAACCGGCATACCCGAAACTTCTTGGCGAGGCAGGTTATCGGGTCAGTTGTATCGGTAAGTGGCATCTTGCGAAGGAAGGCGACACGGCGTTCTGGGGTTACGACAAGTGGCACCCCTATCGCGACTGGCATCAATGGCTCCGCGACGACGGGATTGATTTCCGAATTGATAGGGATGCCGTCCAACCGTATGAATGGGGCGGTGAGGCACCCTTCTATGGGAGACATCCACTCCCTGCTGAACGGACGATGGAAGCCTGGACCGCAGACAGAACAATTGAATTACTCAACGGTTATACAGGTTCTGAGCAACCTTTTATGATCGCAGCGAATTTTTTTGGACCACATTTTCCGTATGCTGTGCCAGAGCCTTATGACACAATGTACGATCCGGATACTGTTGAACGGTGGGGCAATTTCGATGAGCAGTTCATCAACAAACCGCTCATTCAGCAGAAGGAGATGCTCCGGTGGAACGCCAGCCATCTGACGTGGCCAGATTGGCAGAAAGCCATTGCGGCTTATTGGGGGTTTTGCACTTTCATTGACGACCAAGTCCGACGAATTCTCGACAGCCTTGAAGAGAACGGTTTAGCAGAAAATACCGTCGTCATCTTCTCAACTGACCACGGGGATATGCTCGGCAGCCATCGTCTTTTCAATAAGGGATTCCACATGTATGAGGAGACGCACCACATTCCGCTCGTCATTCGGTATCCAAGCGCAACATCCCCCGGAACGACGTGTGATGAATTTGTGAACCTTGTCGACTTAATGCCGACATTTTTGGAACTCGGTGGCGCAGCAGTCCCAGATAACCTTGATGGAAGATCCATTATGCCTTTGTTACGAGGGGAAACCGTAGCGGATTGGCCCGATGATGTATTCGCTGAGTTTCACGGTTACGAACCGACACTCGCCTCTGTCAGGATGGTGCGGACAGATTCGTGGAAGTACGTCTACAACCCATATAGCGAGGACGAACTCTACGACATGAAGAGTGACCCACACGAACTCCATAACTTGGCGAACCATCTCGGTTACAAGCACGTACTCCGCCGTATGAAAGAGCGCATGGTCAATCGCTTACGCGAAACGAGAGATAATATCGTTATGGAAGGTGGATGGCAGAGCAATTCGTTCGATCTGCTCGTCTCAGAACGGGAGCGGTAGCACCTTTTAAACGAGGCAATTCAGTTAATCACAAAAAGAGGACTATTGCTTTATCTGTCCCCAGATTGTTGTTGCCAATTGGGGCTGCGGCACAACTGGCAATGCGAACGCCGGATCGAACCAATCCCCCAAAAAATGTGGAGGTCCTGACTTAGTAAGCTGCACTGGACGCCCACCGTTCAACGCTATTTTGAAGATTTGTAGGCTATTGTTTGCATCGTGCTGTTCATAAAGGAGTTCGTCCCCTTGCGGGGACCACACTGGGTTGACAGCAGCACCCCCGGCTTCACCAACAATTTGCTGGGTTTCCATATTGCCACGATTGACAATATAGATGGTCTCTATATGAGCATCCTCTCGTCGAAACTCAACGCGATTATACCACGCAAACGCCAGTTTATCTCCCTCCGGCGACCACGCAGGATGCCGAACCCACATTGGCATGTCGGGAAAGCGGAGGAATTTCCGGTTTTTTGTTTTCAGGTTGAGCAGAGTGATACGTCTGGGTCGATCTAAAGCCCCAGTCAGAAAAGCAATCTCGGTGCCATCCGGCGACCAGATCGGCCAGTAACCGATCGCAACGCGTTCCTCTTTTTTACCATCTATTGGTGCAATATAGATAAAGAACTCCCCCTGCTCCCAGCGACTGTAAGCAATCTGTTTGCCATCCGGCGACCATGTCGGACTGTCTCTGTCCGCTTCTTTCTCAAATACTCGTCGGACATTAGAACCATCCGCATCCATCAGATACAGATCCCATGGTCCCCAAGCACGCTGCCACCGGTTAGAGACGAAAAGGATTTGTTTGCCTGTCGGAGACCAGGTCGGATCAGAATCCGCTCCACGGTGGTGGGTGAGTCGCACCTCCTCACTACCATCAGGATTCATCAGAAAAATATCCATATTCCCATCACGCCACGACGAATACGCGATCTTCGCTGATGTGGGTGCTCCCGCCCACACCTCATAAATACCTATGTCTAATGCGGCTACACTTAGCAGAAAACATAGGAGAAAACACTGACATCTCATGGAATACCTCATCGCATGACAACTTATAATTCGGAGTGTTGCACGTCAATCTAACGACCAATCTTCGGAAGCACTATATTCGCAAACAGCAGTTACTTCGTTTTCACCTTTCCCCACTGTGTTGTTAACAATTGGGGTTGTGGTGCGACTGGTAGGGCAAATGCTGGATCGAACCAATCCCCCGGACTATTTGCTTGAAAGAACTTTCCAAATACCTTTGGTATAAAAGTATCTGTGAGCTGTTGGGAAACATCGCTGCCCAATACTATTTTGAAGATCTGCAAGCGGTTATGCTTATCGGTTTTGTCATACAGAAGGGCATCTCCTCGAGGTGACCAGACCGGCGAAGTTTCTCTCGGGGCAGCATCGCTTGTAATTCGTTTAAGTCCGGTCCCGTCGCTATTTAGCGTATAAAGCGTTTCCATGTCAACGTTTTTCTTTTCCGCTCCCGGATTCCAAGAAAAAGCCAGCTTATCCACTGTTGAAGACCATACTAAATCGCCATTTATCCAGGAAGGTTTTGCCTCGCGTGGAAAAAGCACCTTCTGTTTTTTCGTGCGCACGTTAAGTATATTGATTCGCACCTGCTTGTTCTCAAATCCAGAGAGGAAGGCTATCTGAGTCCCATCAGGAGACCACGCCGGCATACCACTTCCGATTGCCACGCGCTCCTCTTTTTTCCCATCTATTGTACCGATGTAGATATACGCTCCATTCAGTTCTCGTCTTCTGTAAGCAATCTGTTTCCCATCTGGCGACCAAGTCGCTGCAGATCTGTCTTCCGACTTGCCGAACACCCGCCTTACATTTTTGCCATCAGGATCCATGAGATACAGGTCTCGGCTGAGTGTAAACCGATCACGGTCAGAGGCAAAAAGAATGCGTTCCCCGGTTGGAGACCAAGTGGGCATGGCATCATCTGCACGATGGTTGGTCAGCCGCACCTGATCGCTCCCATCAGGATTCATCATATAGATTTCGCGATTGCCGTCACGTGATGAGGTAAACACAATTTTGGCGGTTGTAGGTGCTTTTGAACATATCCCAGAAACGCTGACGCTTAGTAAACTAACACTCACGACAGCAGATAGAAAAAAACGTTTAGATTTCATCAGTATCTCCTCCACGAGGCAAGCTTAAGATTGTAGACGACTATTGCTTTACTCGTCCCCAGATCTCTGTTGCCAATTGGGGTTGCGGTGCAACGGGCAATGCGAACGCCGGGTCAAACCAATCCCCTAAAAAATGCAGAAGTCCCGGCTTAGTGAGTTGTACTGGTGGTCCACCGTTCAACGCAATTTTGAAGATTTGCAGGCTCCTGTTTGCATCGTGCTGTTCATAAAGGAGCTCGTCCCCGCGTGGGGACCACACAGGATTGACAGCAGCCCCTCCGGCTTCACCAACAATTTGTTGGGTTTCCATGCTGCCACGATTTAGAATATAGATCGTTTCTATATGAGCGTCGTCTCGCCGAAATTCAACACGATTATACCACGCAAACGCCAGTCTATCTCCTTCCGGGGACCATGCAGGATGCCGAACCCATATCGGGATTTTGGGGAAAGGAAGGAACCCTTGTTTCCCTGTTTTTAGGTTCAGCACAGTGATGCGTTTGGGTCGGTTCAAAGCTCCAGTGAGAAAGGCGATCTCCCTGCCATCCGGTGACAAGGTTGGTGTATAACCGATGGCGACGCGCTCTTCTTTTTTCCCATCTATTGTGCCAATATAGATGGTACTGTTCCCGATCGCGCCGTAACTGTAAACAATCTGCTTTCCATCAGGGAACCACTCTGCATCCCTTCTGGGTGCGGCTTTCCCAAATACTCGGCGCACATTGGAACCATCGGCGTCCATCAGATACAAATCCCAAGTCCCCACACGCTTGTCTCGATCAGAGGAAAAGATAATGTGTTCACCTGTAGGAGACCATTTGGGAGCGACATCCCTTGCCCGATGGCGAGTGAGTTGTATTTCCTCACTGCCATCGAGATTCATCAGAAAAATATCCATATTCCCATCACGCCGCGATGAATACGCTATTTTCGCTGTCGCTGGAGCTCCCGCCCACACCCTACAAACACTTGCACTTAACAAGCCAACGATCACTACAGCAGATAAAAAGAAATATTTAGATTTCATGAGCATTCCTTCACGAAAAGATTATTTGCTTTTCACCTGTCCCCACATTGTCGTTAATAAATGTGGTTTTGGTGCGACAGGCAGAGCAAATGTTGGATCAAACCAATGCCCTACAAAATTCCGAAAGTTCGGATTAGTAAGCTGCACCGGTTCGCCGCCATCCAACGTAACTTTGAAGATTTGCTGCATATTATTCTTATCGAGTTGACTATAAATCAGCGCGTCTCCGCGTGGGGACCACTCTGGCGCCACGGCTCGCTTTCCCTCCTCAATCACCTGTTCAAGTCCCGTGCCATCGCGATTGACAATATAGATTGTTTCCAGTTTAAAGTCTTCCGGCTGAAATTCAACACGATTGTGCCAAGCAAACGCCAGTCTATCTCCTTCTGGCGACCATGCAGGATGCCGAACCCACATCGGGATTTTGGGAAATGGAAGGAACCGTTGGCTCTCCGTTTTCAGGTTAAGCATAGTGATACGCCTGGGTCGGTTCAAAGCTCCAGTGAGAAAGACAATCTCTGCACCATCCGGTGACAAGGTCGGGGTATAGCCCATCGCGACGCGTTCCTCTTTTTTCCCATCTATTGTGCCAATATAGATGGCACTGTTCCCGATCGCACCGTAATTGTAAACAATCTGTTTGCCATCAGGGGACCACACCGCATTGGTTCTGGGTGAGGCTTTCCCAAATACCCGTCTCACATTAGAGCCATCGGCGTCCATCAGATACAAATCCCAAGAACCCACACGCTTGTCTCGCTCGGAGGAAAAGATAATGTGTTCACCTGTAGGAGACCACTTCGGACGGGAATCCTTTGCGCGATGGTGCGTGAGCCGCACCTCCTCGCTGCCATCAGAATTCATCAGATAAATGTCCAAATTTCCATCACGCCACGATGAAAACACTATTTTCGCTGTCGTCGGAGCCTCTGCACATATCCCAGAAACGCTGACGCTTAGTAAACTAACACTCACTACAGCAGATAGAAAAAAACGTTTAGATTTCATCAGTATCTCCTCCACGAGGCAAGCTTAAGACGCATTATTATTGGTAAGTATACACCGATGGTACAAAAAAGTAAATGTTTTTGACAATCAGAATTGGTGCGAATTCAATTCGGTTCTCCCGCATCTGAGTCCCCATTTTCTATCGAATAAAATCTGGGAAAATCCGAAATTCAGATTTGAAAAAAATGTGGAAATGTGATAACATGTCCATGACTTACAAATTCAAAGACGATAGCCTGCAACAATACGCAGAAATACCCAAGCAAAAACACGCAGGGGATTTTAGGAACGGACCTAAGCGTCTTAACGCCCGTTATTTCTCCGCAAGGTAAATTAAAAAAATGATTATCACAGTCAACGAAAACTATCGCCATCAGAGGGATCACACCGAACAGCAACTCTTCGCGGTGGTTGAACGAAACACGCCGGATTCTATCAAAACACCGCTTTTTCCCCAAGATGAGCCACAAGCATTCACGTTCCAGCTTGATAAGGAATTGATTGCGCGTTTGAACCTCTGGGAATGGTTTCGCAATTACGCCAAGGAAGCACAAGTTTCAACCGCCGGTATCCGAGGTCCACAGAATATTTTGTATCCGTGGGACACCCGTTTCCCGATTAACCAGATCGGAATTGTCTTGGCAACGCTCGGTAAAAGCCTCGTTGCGAACGAGGACGCAAGCGGAAAGCAGATTGAGAAAATCGCGGGCTGTGAGGTGCGCTACAACTCACAGAAATATGTCGAATACATCGCCCGCATCCAAGCCGCACAAGGGATTCGGACGTATGTGCCGAAGTCATTTGGTACACTTCCCATCTGGATGGCATCCTTCTTGATTTTTATGCTTGACTTGGACGGTGGCGAACATGTCACGTCAAGCCATTCCGTCAGCACAAAAAACGCGACCAAAGACCTCAACAATCAGGGAAGTCAATATCTACCTGAGGAATCCATGCGGTTTGTCAACAAAATTGAAGAGATCCTCAAAACCGCTGAAACGGAAGGTTATACAATTCAGTTCAGTGCCGCCACCGATGAACACATCGATTTTGAACGGCTGGACGAACTCCATGACGGTGTGCAACTCTATGTCGGCTATCTCAAAGGCGGGGTCGTCACCGATGCGAACCTCAAACTCATTCGAGCGACGAAACCCTCTATCGTCGTCGATTGCGTCGGTGGGTGTATGTATCGTCCGATGCGTGCCATCTTTGAAAGATTGGGAATCGCGAACTCTGTGCGCTGGCTCCACGTTGAGGCAGATCCGCTCTATCACAACATCGGAAAACTCGATCGGAATCCGAAAACGGGTGAGACTGAATTTTACGATCTCGGTTGCGACTTTAGTATCCTTGATGTCGTCAAATCCACAGATTACGCAACGAAACTCAAATCGCAACCCATCGGTACCATTATTGAAGCGACCGACCCAGACGGCGATCGACTCATCGTCTGTGAAATAGAAGACGCATCGCGGGCAGAAACATTGGAACATCTCGGTGTTGATTTCCTTGATCTCGGTGAAGACCGACTCTTGACGATTTATACGCCGAACCAAGCGTTTCTCATGTTGATGGACTTCTACGCCAAACAACTTAAAACCTCCGGACTTTGGAAGGATCATCCACGGTTTATGATTAAGACGACCCCCTCCGCGCTCGCCTGGGACCAATGGGGTGAAGCGAACGATGTAAAAGTCATTAACGTGCCTGTCGGTTTCAAGGAGATAGCGGCTATTATGAAGAAGATTGAACAGCAATTGGCTGACACATCAGATGCGCCGGTTGTCGTTCAAGATGTCTACGGTGAGACGGTTTCACTTGGTGTACAACCGCGACTGATTTTCGCAGGTGAAGAGAGCGGTGGTATGATCACCGGTCCCGAGGAACTCATCCAGAGCCAAGGGGGTCGCACGGCAATCGCAATGCGTGAAAAATCGGCAGGCGAATCTATGGTTCTGGTTACCGCACTTGCGGCACATTGCAAACAGGCGAATATCACCCTCTCTGACTATCTCGCAGCGGTCTTTGTGGAGAGTCAAATCACCGCAACATGCGACGTGAGAGAGGACATCACCTATTACAACGAATCTGAACCGAATCCAGAAAAACTTCGTGCGGCGAAACGTGAAGGCGAGGCAAAACGCGATAAAAATGACCTGTTCTTCCTCGGCATTGCCATTGCCCTCCGTGACGGGAAAATAGATGTAGCGCAAGCACGGGCTATCCTTTCAGATGCCCTACCGAGTCTTGATTTCACAACGCTTGAAGATGTCAGATTTGTTGGCGACGGGAGTTATCTCAAATTTCATGATAAATGTGTTGAAGTCCGCAAGTCCGGCACAGATGCGAAAACTAAAGCTTACGCTTCCGGTAGCGATAAGGAGGCGTGTCGAAAGTTCGCCAAAGCCTTCGGTGAGGCAAGCGGTGACTTAACCGAACTTTACACCCAACAAATTAGTCAAACTTACTTAAGGAGTGTTGAAAGTAGAGCACGACAGATTTACGATGCATTTCAGGCAGGCTCATAGCGGTTGGCTGTCAGCCATCAGCCGTCAGTAACTGGCTATTAGCAATGAGTCACAAGCGGTTTTGTTAGACGAGAACCTCTTGACCGACTGCTGAAAGGGTTGCGTAGCAACCTGGGGAAACACCCTATCAAAAACACCTGACCGCTGACGGCTAAAAAAAGGAGAATTATCATGACAAGAACGATTATCACCCTTTTTGCAACACTTATTGGTGTTGCTATCTTCTTTTCTCACGCAACAGTTTCCGAGGCGGAGTGGACCATCCTACGTGAGGACGATATCATCCGTGGCGATGGCATTGACGGCATGTTACAAGATGTCTATTTCATGGATAACCAGAGAGGTTTGGTCGTTGGAAATAACGGTTTAATGTTGGTGACAACAGACGGCGGCAAAACTTGGGGGCGAATCGAAGTTGATATGCGTCCCCCCGGTGCCGGACAAAGACCGGGCGGACGTCCGGGTGGCGGCGGCGGACCTCCCGGTGCTGGTGGCGGTCCTCCGGGTGGTTTCGGTGGTGGCGGTGGTGCGCCACTCTACAATATCTACTTTGTAGATGAAAACGTCGGATATATCACTGGTGGTAGAGCTACTATCCTGAAGACCGAAGACGGTGGTAAAACCTGGGCACGGAAAATGGCGATGAGTGATACCCCCGGACGCGATGGAAGGCCAGGACGCCTTCGCGCCAATTTGATGGGTATTCAGATGATTAGTGAAACCACGGGTTTCATTGCTGGATCGGAGAATACAATCCTCAAAACAACCGATGGCGGTGAAACGTGGATAGGCAGTTCCGAACGGGCTCGTGTTGGCGAGACCCGGAACAATCTTGAGGATATTCGTTTCGTTTCGTCTACGACAGGCTGGGTTGTCGGTTCGTTCGGAACACTCCTGCAGACCACCGATGGCGGTGAAACGTGGGAAAAACAGAACCCTGGTTTTGATAATAACCTGTTTAGCATCTATTTCCTTGACGAAAATACAGGTTGGATTTGTGGACAGGAGGGCTTAATCCTACACACCTCCGATGGTGGTGCCACATGGAATCAGCAAAAAACCGAATCCTATGACGATCTCCACGATATTATCTTCGTTGATGCGATGGTCGGTTGGGCAGTCGGTGGTTACAATTCTGTTTTGCACACCACCGATGGCGGTCAGACCTGGACGGTATCGAATATACCCGGAAGCGCGAACCTCAAAGGCGTTCATGCTACGGATGCAAATAACTGCTGGACAGTTAACGATTGGGGCGTCATTGCAGGATACAAAGGAAAATAGTTTTTTAACGATTCGCAAAGCGTTAAATGAAGTCATTTGTTTACTGAGGGTTCTTCCTTAAATCCGCCCGCGGCGATGTTGCGGGCTACCATCTTAACCTATAGGGCTTACGCATTTCCCCCTATTTCCTCTTAAAGTCTTCCTGCTTGCGGACGGATATAAGGGGTGAACAGGTTTCTGGTTAGGAATAGAACATCAAACCCAAATTGTATCCTGCAACAATGGCGCAGGGTTTTTGCTTGGGTGTTTCTTCAAGATTTGAGAAACGCACGGAATTGACCTAATGATCGTCGTTTCTCCGCAAGGTATAATTAAAAAAATGAGAAGTCATAAAGTCACGATGCTCGGTACTGGACTCATCGGAATGTTCTACACGATGACACTCCACAACCAACGCGGCGCAGACCGCGTCCATAACGTTTACTCTCGGCGTGAAGAGCGTGCAACGGCGTTCGCCGAAGAGTGGAATATCCCTCACGCAACAACCGATCTATCAGAAGCCATCAATCATCCTGAAACAGATGTCGTTGTCATCGGGTTACCCAACAACTTGCACCTGAAAGCGGTTGAACTCGCGGCAGCAGCAGGTAAAGGCATTCTTTGCACGAAACCGCTGGGTCGCACCGCTGAAGAAGCGAAGGCGATGCTGGACATCGTTGAAGACGCGGGTGTATTTGGCGGTTATCTTGAAGACCTCGTCTATCCCCCAAAGACCCTCAAAGCGTTAGAATCTGTCCAAAACGGTGCCCTCGGTAAGATTCTGTGGGTGCGTTCCCGTGAGACGCATCCGGGTCCTCACAGTGATTGGTTCTGGGATCTGGAACAAGCGGGCGGTGGTGCCATTGTTGATATGGGATGCCACTGCATTGAGATCATCCGAAATTTCGTTGGGAAAAACAACAAACCGCTTGAGGTGATGTGCTGGGCGGATACGCTCGTGCATCCGATAGATGCGGAGGACCATGGCATCGCACTCATCCGATTTGAGAGCGGTGCGATGGGGCAGTTTGAGGTCGGCTGGGCATTCCGCGGCGGTATGGATTTACGCGATGAGGTCTCAGGCAGCGAAGGGACTATCTGGCTGAATCACTGGCTCCGCACGGGTTATGAGATGTTCACGGCTGTCGGACAGGGCGGATATGTTGCTGAAAAAGCGGAGAGCGACACGGGTTGGCTTTTCCCCGTTGGCGACGAGGTTGCGGAACTCGGCTATCGGGATATGTTCCTGGATATGTTCAACGCAATCGACGAAGGACGTGACCCGATGGAAACCTTCTACGATGGCTATGTCGTCAACGCGATTATTGACGCTTGTTATAAATCTGCGAAATCTAAACAGTGGGAAGCGGTTGAAATTCAGGAGTGGCGAGGCACAACCGAAACCGCCGACGCGCAAGCGAGCCAGTCAGATGCTGATGAACGATATGCGCCTCTCAAGAGTGAACGGATGCCTGATGGTAGAATGAAACGCATCTTCAGGGATCGGGAGACAGGCGAAATTATTGAGAGAGTAGAAGATTAAGTGTAGATGGTGTATCATCACGATCCAACTTATAGATGACCGGGTTTGCAGTAGTCAAATAACGATTGCGCCGCCATTATTTTCAATCACCCTTGATTAATAACGGAGGTGTCCGAAATGCGTCAAATGCTAACGATAGTCGTGTTCTTGTTCTGTTGTGGTATAAGTAGTTTCGCCGCGTTTGAAGAAGAAACTGTGTTATTATACCTCTTTGATGAAGAAACCGCCGATGAAGCGAACGACCTCTCCGAGTTTGAGAATCACGGGGAAATCACCGATGCTGAATGGACGAAGGATGGGAAACTCGGTGGCGCGTTGGTTTTTGATGGTGCCAGCACTCTCATTGAAGTCCCGCATCATGAGAGTCTTTCTCCGGGCGGTGATGCGCTGACAATTGAGGCATGGTTCAAACCCGCCTCTTTTCCGGCTGGACATCCACCGATTGCCAGAAAAGGTTCGGTTGCTGAAAGTGGATGGGGTTTTGATACACCCGGCGGGAAAATTCGCGGATTCGTCTATACGGCACCTGGTGATCCCGCCGTTGCCCAAGGTTCAACACAGATGAAAGTAGATACATGGCATCATCTTGCTATGGTCTACGACGGGAAAGAAGTTCGCATCTATCTGGACGGTGAACTCGACGGAGAAGTCCCGCGAAAAGGGGACGTCAACGAAAATGGAGCCTCTGTCTGGATCGGTAAGAAGGCGAATGAAAATATTTGGCTCGATGGAACGCTTGATGAATTCCGAATTCTCAACATCGCACTCACGGAAGAACAGATTCAGAAGGATATGGAGGAAGGCATCACGTTTGCCGTTGAAGTCACCGGAAAACTCACAACGACGTGGGGACGGATTAAATCAGAAATCCACCGTTAGCAACTGGAGGGACAACAATGGACACAAGTTGGCTTGAATACTGTGCTACGGAAGAACAACTCAAGGCATTCAACGACGAAGGTTACCTCATTGTTGAGGACGCTATAAGCCCTGAGATGGTAGACGCATTGGAGGAGGTCGCAGACCGGCTTGATGCTGAGGAACGCGCCAAAACGGGTTTGGCACCGCACGAATTGCTCTCAAAGTTCCGCGCCGTCATCGAAGACGATGTCCTTTTGGAACTCCTTGATAACAAGAAGGTATTTCCGCTGCTTTGGGACATTCTCGGCTGGAACATCCAACTTTACATCTCGCATCTCATCATGTATCCTCCCGAACCGTCCGATAAGCAACGGGTTCGCAAAGGCGCGCATTGGCACCAAGACGGGGGTAGACCTGTGCCCGAGATGGAGCGTCCGCATCCTCGACTCTCATTGAAAGTCAGTTACTGGCTGAGCGACGTTACCCACCGCGACAACGGTGCGATGCGTATTGTTCCCTGTAGCCATAAACTCGACACTCGTCCGCCAAATAGCGAAAATGATCCTGATGGTGATCCTGATGGTGCGATAGATCTAACCGTCAAGCGAGGGACGGCAGTGCTGTTCGATCGCCGGATGTGGCACTCCCGTGGCTGGAATTTCTCGGATGCGACTCGGAAGGTTCTATTTATGGGGTATAGCTACCGTTGGTTGCGTGGCTTGGATTACAACCTCATGCCCCCAGAAATTCTTGAGAAATGCGATCCGATTCGACGGCAGTTGCTGGGAGATGGTGTAGACATTAAAGGGTGGTGGCAACCCACAGATGCAGATGTGCCTTTAAAGACATGGATTGCGGAGCATCGTGGGGAGGAATACTTGCGGTAGTTGTTGGCGAATGTGTGTCGCTAAAAGGTGCCGCGGGTGATGCATAACTATACATCATCTTCAGACTTTTCTGGCGTTGTCTGTTTAGACGGATCATAATACGAAACGTATTTTTTCCCGTTCCGTTTATCCTCTTCTTGCATTGTTTTCAAATACGCATAAAGTTCGCCCGGGTTCTCGAATTGCGCGCTGATTTCTGCTTTGATTCGATAACATTCTTCAAGAATGGGATCCGTATAAGTTTCAGGATCAAATTCTGGATGCTTTTCGGGAGTTTCTTTCATTTGAGTGTCCTCCATCAGTTCAATAGGTGTGCAGATGGTTATCGGCTGAAATCCTACTTCTCGGCAAACTTGATTGATATGCTCACGCTTGTGTTCATTCACAATATGCTTATGATTCCATGATACCAAATATTCAACACCGTGTATCGTTGCAATAGCAATATGCTGTGCATCTGGTTCAGAATTCCCTGGGACTGCACCAGTATCTAATAGTTTTTGTCCAAGCACATCTACCTCCGGTAATATTTCTAATACCGTCAGAGATGATACCATTTCAAGTCGTCGCTGTACTGCAATTGGATCACCACGCTGGATTTCAGCGCGAACTATCGGTGAAATGACAAACTCAAATCTGTCCACATAGTCTTCCCACAACTGTCGACTTGCTTCTTGTCGGGCTGCTAAGATTGGGTTGTTACTGGGTCTCGCTACCAAGTAACTAACAACCGTTGGCTCAATATAGACTCTCGGTTTTATGGTTGTATATTTTAACACAAAATACTGCTGCTTTCAAATCAAACCACTGGTGTAGTGAAAGCGTAGATAGATGGCAAATTGGGGGAAGTTCCTCTTCCATCCTTCCATCCGCAACCTAAGATCGCATCACGCCAACGAATCTTCTCCGTCTGTCAGCCACGCCAGATCGAATTTTGCGAACGACACCGTCTCGTAAGCCCTATCCTCACCACGCTCATAGAGGCAGCATATATTCATGTCCGAAGCAATACAGAGATCGGAATACGCCGCGGGACCGGCGTGTAAGACTTTACCACTACTCCAACTTTGACACTCATCGTAACTGATGCGGATCGTCATCCGTTCACGACTCTCGCTGGCGGGGTTAGAGAACAGGACACGATTTTTGTCGTGCTGATTCGCATCCGTGTAGCGCACCATACTCGCTTGACAGATCGGTTCAACAAGGTCCTCCTCGTAACCGAATTCCGTGAATGTATCACCGCTGTCACTACTTCGCGCATAGGCACGCCGCTTCGGGGCAACGTAGTTTCTGCAGTTGAAATAGAGTCCGCCATCGACGGTTTCAACGACTACCGATTCATTCGTCCCCGGTTGCGCTTTACCACCGATCCGCCACGTCTCACCGTGGTCATCGCTAACAATCAGGTGTGAGTAGCCATATTGCGCATAGTCTCGGCTGTTTCCGAGCACATGGTCACACGGTATTACAAATCTGCCGTTAGCGAGTTGAATTCCGTGGCAGGGACCGGTTGCATACCACGTCCACGCCTCGTCTTTCGTCGTGGCTGTGATTTCTTTCGATTCCGACCAGGTTTCTCCGTTGTCGTTACTGGAGGTCACCCAAACGGTGCGCGGTGCTTCCCCGGCAACAATCTTTCCTTCGGCACCATCAGCGAGATTTTTGCAGAAAAGTAGATAGATGGTCCCCGTGTCCCGATCCACCACCGGGGCAGGATTGCCATCCGTATCGGTTCCTGTGGAAACAGCGATTTGCATCGGTTGCCAACTCTCACCGTTGTCAAAACTTCGTTTCAGGACGATATCAATGTCTCCTGAATCTCCGCCCCCCGTACGTCTGCCTTCACAGAACGCTAAGAGCGTTCCCTCATTTGACCGAACAAGCGCGGGAATTCGGAACGTATGGTATCTCTCCGTCCCCGCCGTGAAAAGCGGACGCTCCGTTTTGTACATGCTTACGAGTCTCCTTTCAGCCGTGCCCATGTTGTTGTGAGTTTCCCGATCGGCCGCACATCCGCTGGATCATCCATAACAAACTCATCGGGGTCTTTCTGATGATCGGAGAGTCGCAACCCATCAACAACACAATTCGTCGGGAATTTCGGATCAGGCGGAGAGGCGTTGTTAATTTCAAAGGTTTCAGCGAACACGGTCGGTCCCTTTTTGAAGGGAGCTTCACCTTCGAGTTTGCCATCTAAGTAGAGTTTCAAACCGTTGGGTCCCCATGTCCCCGCCATGTGGTGATGCTCTCCTGTTTTCCAGTCGAGTGCGGCACTGTTGGCGTTATGCCATGAACCGGCGCTTTTAATCCGCATCTGTGCAATCCCGCCAGTGTTAAACTGTAGAAATACAGCATCTGTACCGCGTTTGTAAGTCATGAATGTGAAGAGTTCACCTTTGACATCGCTGGTATCCAACCCCATCGTTACCCACAACTCAACAGTGCCTTCATCGAGATTGACAAAGCGGTCTTCTACAGGGAAGTGGATAACATCGCCAACATTTTCGCTGACAAACCCATTGCCAAATTTACCAGGTTTGAAGGTTCCACCATCAACGGTGCCGCCCTCTTTTTCAACTTCCGCCTTGCTCTCCAATGCCGAAAAGAAGGTCTCTTCTGCCATAGCTACAGAGACACAAAGCAATGTGATCGCTAAAAGACATAACGTTTTCATGAGACATCCTCCTATTTAAGTTAGATTGTGATTTCGGGCTTCACAGAGCCCTCCCACATGTCTGATACTTTTCTAACTTCCAATCCAGTTAGACTTTGAAATATCAAATTCGACAGTGAAACTTGCTCATAGAAAAAATGGCACTATGTTCTTGAATCATCCTCATTTTGGTTTTGTGGAGAGCGCGTATACATACGGTGAAGTCAACTGTTGATTCGGCACACGAAGCCCCACTAAGAAATTACCAAGCACTATATCCGTCAGATTGACACACTTACAAAGCACTTCATGTCCCCATTTACCGATGACGGCTCGCCACGGTGAATAATCAACAACGCTCAACTTCAAGGGACCCCCTGTATACCCAAACGCCGTGACCTGAAATCCTGTGTCTCGCAATGCTGACGCGAGATCAACCGGCGGAATTACCTTGTGTGTTGCGAGAAGTTTCGGACTCGCGACGCGGGCTATGGGCGTATACATACCCCGCAGATTCGGCGTTACCGTGAGCATTGTTCCCCCCGGTTTGAGCAGGCTATACATCTCCTCCAAAATCGCTTGCGGTGTGCTGAAATGTTCAATCAATCCCATTGAGTAAACAAAGTCAAACACGGCGTGATGGTTTTTGGCAAACTCGAACAGATCTTCACAGAGAATTGTTCCTTTTGCACCCACAAGGGACAGATTCCGTTGTGCGAGTTGGCATCCCAACTCCGAAAAATCGACACCGTAACAGTCGCTGTCATAGTTCCGAGCGAGGTAAGGAAGCCACAAAGAATCGGCACATCCCAACTCAATGAGCGTCGGTTGTTTAAAACCTGAAAGTGCCCTGTGGAACAACTTCGCGAGTTGACGGTTCGCTACATAAACCCATCGCAGATGACGAATCTTGTGCTGTTGACCGTCCCAAAGTGTCGTCCAATAGGATTCATCCGTCAAGGGTGTAACGTGCGAATCCATACTAACTCTCCTCCAAGAAAACTGCACCATGCTCTAAAACAGGGCATAGATCACAGAGCCGATCAGCACAGTAGTTTTTATAGAGACGGATCATGCCTTGTTCAATTTTAGCCTTCGGTTTTATATCACGCATCCGCTGTGTTTCAGTAAAAATTTGTTTATTAATTTCCTTGATGATCTTATTTCCGGACGACTTGGGCGTAACACTGTAGAGTCTTAAAACAGCGTCTTGGAGTTTTTTACTTTCTGATTCAACTGCCCACACATAGGCAACCGGTAAAATTTTGTTGGTAATAATGTCCACAGCCCGAACGCTGCCAATTAAGGCGGCATTACAGGCACCGTCTGTCCCGAAATTATAATGCGTTTCCCAGTAACCGGTCGGTTCAAGCGTCAGCAACCCACGGAGTTCTTTCCCAATAGTTTGTAAAGACCTTGGTGTATCCGCAGCCACAGCCTTTTCACAGATCGGCAGAAAATACATCATCAGGCTGCCTTGGGAGCGATGGATTAACTGGCTTATCGCGGCAATACGTCGAGTCGGATGGTTAAAAGGTCTCCCAGTGAAACTCCAGCGTGCTTCTGTCATACGTGGTGGAAGTTCAGCGTATTCCGACCCACACCACAACTCCTCTAACACCATAACGCTCGAATCATCCGTTACTTCCGGTGGCAGCGACTTCTCCCTTTGTGAGGGTAAAAGTCCGGCGACCCCAAAAAGGATCGCTTGAATTTCCTGTTCAGATTTTCCATCAAGATCCATGAAAGGAACATGCTGCGCTAACTCTCTCAACGCCTTGCTGTTGTGTTCGTATCCCAACGCTTCCATGATACCTTCGTAGAGAAGTTGTTCAAAATCAAGGCGCGTTCTTAACAAACGCATCGACTCCATCTTTTCCAAAAACCGTTCACGTCCCAAGGATTCAAAAACACCTTTCAGCACCTCTATGTTCAGTTGTTTTCCTGTTACTCGGCAAAGTTCATCTGTCGTCTCTGCGTCTTGGGCATCATCATAGAGATCCCCGGTATCCACAGCAACCCATTTCAGCAGTTCTAAGGTCGGCACGCGCTTGTTGTTCTGAAGCCGCGCCCGCAGATTGATCTCATTGTCAAAATACACAGCATGTAATACAACACGATTATATCTGGAATTGAGGTGATGTTTATGGGCATACCACTCCGACGATCGGACATGAATTTCGACATCGCCGACGTGGAGTTTTCCATCAATCTCAATCTCAGCGTGCATAAAATCGGGACCTTCGTTATGATTCCAGACCCCAGGCTTCAGCACGCGAATAGCCCGTCCATCAATCGCCTTCATACCCGTATTAAAAAAACGTTGTTCATGCCACAATTTCTGAACGAACGCTTCATCCATTTTATCGAAGTCCGGATGATACGTCTCATTAATTTCTCTGAACAGTTTAGAGAGGCGTTCAACTTCGGCTCTGTCATCCATATTACAACCTACTTCGCCTCCTGTATTTCATTCAGCAATGCCTGCGTTGTGACCTGTGGCTCAGGGTGTGCGCAAACGGCAGAAATTATTGCGATACCGTGTGCGCCTGCCCGAATAACCTCACCCGCGGTCTGGATACCAATGCCGCCGATCGCGATCACCGGACACGCCGCGATGTCGCACATTCGGCGGAGTCTCTCTAAGCCCTTAGCCGTTTCGGCGTCCGGTTTTGAAGTCGTCCCGTAAATGGGACCAAACCCGATATAGTCAGCACCTTCCGAAATCGCAGCGAGTATCTTCTCCTCGGTTCGAGCAGATGCTCCGAGGATCGCTTTTGGCGGTAGAATCCGCCTTCCGATAGAAACAGGCATATCGTCTTGTCCGAAGTGTGCGCCTGCCGCCCCAACAGCCAGCGCGATATCGGCTCTATCGTTTACAATCAGTGGCACATTCTGTTTTGCGCATACCGCCTGCATGGACTGTGCCATCGCTACTAATTCGCGCGCCGTTCCCTGCTTTTGTCGGAACTGTATCGTATCCGCACCGCCTTCAATTGCCAGTTCCGCTAATTCGGCGTGCGTATATCGAGATTGTAGCGTCGTATCGGTGATGACGTGCAGAACGCCAATTTTTTTCATGTTGGTATATCACTCAAAATGTGGTAGATTATAGATAGCAGTCAGCAGTCAGGTCGCTTCGCTTTCGGCTTCAGTAAAGAGGGTTTTCGTTTAACGGAAGCCTCTTGTTCCTGATGACTGATGGAGAACCGATTGCTAATTTAGTATATCACATTTAGGAGACCTTTTGTGAATAATTTATTGTTTCAATCTGGAGATAAAGTACTTTTTATTGGGGATAGCATTACAGATTGCGGACGACGAGACGCACACGCCCCATTGGGACACGGTTATGTCCGAAAAATAACCGAACTTATCACCGCAAAATACCCGGAACGCCGTATTACTTACGTCAACAAAGGCATTGGTGGGGACATCGTTGAAGGTTTGGAGAGTCGGTGGGACATTGATGTGATTGACGAAAAACCGGAATGGCTCTCGGTGAAAATCGGCATTAATAACGCGAGTCGACAGCACACGGAAGGCGTTTCGACGGCGGACTATCTGCCGATTTGGGAAGAGTGCTATCGCCGGATTCTCACACGTGCGAAGACTGAATTAGACGCGTCACTTTTCCTCTTCGAAATTTTCTATGTTGCAGAAGATGTTGACGCGCCACGTCCGTTAGACGTAGATGCTTATAACGCAAGCATCCATCGACTCGCGGAAGAGTTTGAGGCACGGTTGGTCCCAACCAGTACCGCTTTTGAAAGTGCAGTCGCCGCCCGTCCCGGCGCGCTCTGGACAACTCAAGACGGCGTCCACCCAAACGCAGAGGGTCATACTTTGATGGCACTGGAATTTCTTAAGCAAGCGGCGTGGTAACATTAGCGTCGGGAATCGGAGTTCCCTCCTATAGAATAGCGATCAGCTGTCAGCAATCAGCAGTCGGTAAGAATCGGGAATCGTATCTACCGTCACGGTGAGACTTCACCCACTTGGTTTTTCAGTGCTTCAATCAATTCGCGCTCACGCTGTGAGTTATATTCGGATGCAAAGCGTTGTGCCTCAACGCGATTGCCCCAATAAAATTGCCATCCGACCAAGGAGATACCAGCACAGTCAACATAGCGGCGTTCACGAATCGCATCTGCCACAAGATAAATGAACGTCCCACTTAAGGCTGCGGCAAGAACACCTTCCTTGATTTTTCCTACATAGAGTTGCCCACTTCCGGGAACGACTGTGGAGAGCCAACCTGCTATTTGCGGGGATTTGTGTGGGAGTGGCGTTTTTTCAAGAAGTATGTCCGCCAATTGGTGCGCATTTTTCCTGTGTAGTGTATCCGTCTGTGGGGTATCTACTCGTCGTAATTCCGCAATAGCCTTGTCCCAATCGGTTGTATAGACGTAACACCAACCGCGCAGGTAGCGCGCTGCTGCCACGACTTCTGTATCCGCATTCGAGTGTAGAAGTTCAAAGAGCGTCGTCCGCGCCAGTGAATATTTACCGGCATCAAAATGGAGCTGTCCAATCATCAACTGGCTCCGATACCGGAAAGGCGAATTCGGATGAACGACTAAAAATTCACGAAACAGGTGTTCAGCCCGTTCAGGTCGATCTTGATAGTAATAGCTCTGGGCAACTCGGTAATCCGCTATATCCCTGAATTCTGTGTCAGGTCGATGGAAAAGGAGGCGTTTGTACGCCAACCTTGTGGCTTGATAATCGCCCGATTCAAAGAGCTTCTCTGCATAACGATACTGCTGGATTGTCTCCTCAGTAGCCCCGTCTGCCGCGAAGACGATGAGAGAGATTAAAAGACTTGCAGTAGCCATACTAAAACCTATGCTTCCATACGACGAATTCCATCTTGTCTTTCAAAGGTGATAGTGCTCCGAATAAGCCGGAACTCCGAATTTCCTGTTGGAGTCGATTCCGAAATTGTGTCTCGCGTTGGAGGTTGAAAATCCGCGCCGATTGAATACTGCGATAGATACCATTTCCATAGAAAAATGCGCCAAGTATCCCAACAGGTACCGCGACTTCGTAACGCTCTTGGTCAGCGTAATAGAGGCTTGCACCACCCAACACCACCATCCCCACAAAGGTATAAAGTCCGTCAACTGTCCTCCCGCTATAAACCTGTCCACTCCCTGGGATCAATGCTGAAAGCACACCGGCGACCGTCGGGGAACGGTGCGGAAGTGTATCAGCGTTTTTTAGTGTCCGTGCCAACCTATCGCTCACCTTTGCAAAAGAACTCTCCGGGTAGGTTGAATAGACATCGCTCCACGCGCGGCTTGCCTGTTCCCATTCACCCTTATCCACATGAAGCATTCCAATTGTAAACTGCACGCGTGGTGCCAAACTACTCCCCTTATGTTCGGAAAGAAACCGTTTGAGTGATGAAAGCCCCTGCGCGCTATCACCCGATAGAACATGGCACTGCGCAATATTGTTTTCCGCGCGCTCAAGAAGAATACTTTTCGGATAGGTATCAATCAGAAATTGGTAGGCACGGATCGCGTTTTCCAATTTACCTGCATTTTGGTAGGACGCAGCAACACGAAAGGCTATGAAATCAATCCGAGGGGTATCGGGATGTAAAAAGAGGAATCGCTTATACTCGTGAGCGGCGTTGAGATAATCGCCTTCTTCGAAGAGTGAATCCGCAAAATAGGGGTCAGCCTTCAGCACTGGGAAACCATCAGCAGAGAGCGCCTCTTTACTAACAGTTGACGGCTGACTACCGACAGCCATTTCAGCAGGTAAGGGAAGTATGCATAAGAAAACGAGATGTAGTGCACACCCCACACGTCCATAGTGCCCTAAAACGGAGAGAAAGGTTTTCATTCGGTATCAAGTTGTTTTTGCACCTGCTCCTTGCTAACTGCCCAAACACGATCTCCGATATCTGTGAGGCGTGGGGCAAATCGAGAATTCGCAATCTCGTTTTTGAAGCCATCGGGACCGTATGTATTGAGAAGGATGAGCGCGAAGGCGATAACAAGCCCACCAGAAGCAATACCAAAGCCGAGTCCGAGTAGATGGTTCACCCAGCCCAGAACGCCTCTTTCGAGGATCCGTTGAATACGTTCAAAAAGCGAGTCAACGAGAATAGAAACGCCCAGCACAATAGCAACAATGCTCAACCATTTCGCCCAACTGGGATTCGCTACCAATTTTTGGACAACTACCGCAAGTTGACCCCAAAATTGACAAGCAGCAAAGAACCCGATGCCGATGACGAATATACCCCATACACTTCGGGTGAAACCCGCACGGTAGCAACTTATACCAGCCAATCCAACAATAATGAGAATACCAATATCGAGTTTCGTCATCTTTTTATTTTTAATCTATGGGACTCTGGGCTGCGCTCCACTTCGTTACGCGCAGGTTTTTGGTTAAGTCTCAAAGTTTCTTTTCTCCTAGAAACATTAAACTGAAACCTTAGCCCGTAAGCGTAGCGGAGGGGTTTTTGCTTGGGTGTTTCCTCATAGATATACGAAGGGGAACGTCAAATCCTCAACTGTCCTGACCGAACCGCAAAGTGTCATTAAAAAACTCGGTTGGGAATCTGTTCGGTCTCTTGAAGCAACGGGATCTCCGTCAACCTGCATCCAAATACCTGTCCAACTGCAATCTCTATTGGAGTGCCGTTGCCTAACTGGTGAAGCAGTTTGCGAATTTTGGGGAAACCGAACTGCCGGATGAGAACTTCCGCTATTGCAGTGGATTGGATATACGCCAATTTCCGATATTTTTCGGGGAGTTGATTAAACGGTTTGTTCAATACAGCCAATGGGAGTAAGCACTCCATCTGAGCCGCCTGCTGCAAGTCAAAGCGTTCAGACCGGAACATAGGACGGGCAATACTTTGCGCGAGACCCTCATCAAGCCATACAGGACAACGCCCGTGTCCTAAATGATGAATCAACAAATGTACCCACTCATGCCGTAACAGGGCATATAAAATGCTCAGGACTGGCTCACCAGCGGCGCAATATGCGAGACGAATCCCACCATCGTAGCACCCACTCGCCCATCTCGGCATCGAACATTGAGATGTAGCACGCCCGTTTGTATTTGTAATCGATATAGAAACCGGTGAAGCGGGATAGTACCCTAACATTTCACCCAATTCCGAGTAGGTTCGATAAATCAGGCGACAGATGTTCCAAACTGTCTGGGAATTCATTTCAGAATGACAGGTCAGATGGAAAAATTCTGAGTGGACAACCTGTTTAGGGGACTTCGCAAGATCCACTTTTAACTGTTCAAGGAACCGTAGCGGAGGGGATTCCTTAAAGTCATCCAAATCGATAAGTGTATTATAACACGCTTTCTCATCAAGAATACGTGTTTTACGCCTAAGTGCTGTTGGCGAATCAGGACATAATCGCAGGGCAATATCCAAACACGTTAATGCTGTATCCCACTCCCCAACCATCTCATAGGCTTTTGCGAGGTCGGCATAGATATAATGATGCTGTGCCGCTCCCGACTTCAAGCCAGCGAGATAGTGTTGGATCGCTTCAACATAACACGCCTGTCGGTAACTGAGCGTCGCTTGTTGAAAATGTGATAATGCCAATGAATTGGTATGCCCAAGATGCACAGCCTTTATAAGGAACGGTGGTGCATTAAGGGCTTATCCCTCAATGCACAACACAATCCTTCTCCGTGTATAATTAAGACCGTTCAATATCAACGACTTTGAACCTAATTTTTCCACATTTCAGCGTAGAACCGTCTTGAATGAGAGTCGGTGCTTCAACGCGTGTTTCATCAAGATACGTCGTATCAGAACTCCCCAAATCCGTGACATAGACATCGTCATCCTTCTGTTCAAATCGGACGTGTACACGAGAAAGCGTTTTGATTGCGTTGTACCGCTTTAACATGTCTGGGGACTCAGTTGTCTGTTCGGTATCCCACTTCCGCAGTGCGTCAGCGTCGGGTAAAGATGCATCAACCTGCATGATTTCGGTAGTTTCACTACCCATACCCTGTGGGCTATAACCGGGCTGCAGTTCCAACCCTTCTACATCCATAGGCTCGGTTTCTACCGCTTCACCCCGAATTTCCGCCATCACACGTTCGCGAGCGCGCTGCTCGGCCCCCGGTGGCGGCATGACGTTCTCTCTTTCCTCAAAGCGATAGTGTGAAAAGTCTATTAATTGCTTCAATGGCTGAAGTTCCGGAAAGTTGTTAATTTCCTTTAGGAGACGTTTCTGCCTACGTGATAACTTCTGATTTTTCAACCAGCACGTATAAGCTTCCAACATCTCTGCCTTTTTCAAGTCATCTGCCGAGATGCCGGCCCTCCGCCATTTCTTCCAGAAGCGCATGAGTTAATCCTCCAAATTAAATATATCTCAATATATCCACTGAATGCCTTTTGCAATCAGGATCTTCCGCAATTCCTCGGTGCACCGAAAAATCCAGATTTTCACGGTGCCGTCCTTGCGGTTAAGAATGCGGGCAATTTCTGCAATACTATATCCTTCTAAGTGCCGTAACATCCACGCAATCCGATGATTTGGTTTCGTTACCTGTTCAAGGGCACCTTCCAAAATCTGTTGCGCTTCTGCGGCTTCTAATTCTTGCTCGGGACCTGGGCGCGGGTCTTCGTATTTACTCAGCGGCTGTTCATCTTCGTCAGGTGAACCACTGAGCGGGTGTTCCCGAATCCTGTCCCGTTTCCGTATCGCATCGATAATAGTATTTCGCGCTACCGTATTTAACCATGCCTGAAAACTACCCTGCTCTGTGTCCCATTTGCCCAGCTTTTGCCAAACTTTAACGAACACATCAGAGGCAACCTCTTCAGCATCTTGATAATTTCCAAGCATCCGGTAGGCTTTGTTATAAACCCACTTATAATGCTTGTCGAACAATTGCCTAAATGCGGCTTCGTTGCCTGCTTTCGCTTGTGTCGCGAGATAGGTATCTTCGACAGCAGATAAATCATTAGATATTTGGCGCGCCATTCAAATCTGCTCCTTCGCCTATAAGGATCCTTTTTCAGCAGGCTATACAATACAACGTCAACAAATCCCATCAGGTTTCAAAAAAGAAAAGAGTGGCACGCCGTGGAGAATTAACGCGTTACCAACGTCCCCTAAAAGATTTACAAGAAAAAGGTTAATTTATTATATAAAATTTTCACAAAATATGTCAAGAAAAAAGCACTCTTTTTAAAAATTTATGAACAATCACCCGAATTGCGCCCAAAAAACGCGCCAGTCGCGCAATAACCGTAAGGACAACCCGCCAAAATTTAGTTTTAATTCATATTGGAAAGCCACGATCAGACGATCCTGACGATAGGATGAAAAAACAAAAGGTGTCTTTATGAGACGCTTGCCAGAACAACCCGTTCCTTCTCTGCATAGTCTTTGAACAATTCGTACGTGGCGTACGAAGATTCAGCATCCAGAAACGTCCGAACAGCATCAGCTTGTGTTGCGCCGATTTCAAGGATAAGTTTCCCATTCGGTGCGAGGTACTTAGGTGCCTCAGCAATTAATCGGCGAACAACGGCAAGCCCGTCATCTCCAGCAAAGAGGGCAATCTCGGGTTCATAGTCCCGGACATCCGGACTCAAGGTGTCCCGCTCTGTATTTTTGATATACGGTGGGTTGCAGACAATCCAGTCGAATCGCGTGTCCCCATTCGTGCTTATTGCGTCTATCGGTTCAAACAGGTCTCCAGCCAAAAACTCGATTTGCGCGGCGCACGCGTGTATTTTGGCGTTCTTTTGAGCAACAGCGAGGGCAGGTTCAGAGATGTCTGTTGCAACGATCTCCCATTCTGGTTGTTGCACCGCAAGACTCGTAGCAATTACACCACTTCCTGTACCGAGTTCCAGTAAACGCTGGGCATCTCCGGTTTTTGTTGTGAGAATAGTTTCAACGAGTTGTTCTGTTTCCGGACGTGGAATGAGGACCCGTTCATCGACATAGAAATCCAAGGACATAAATTCCTTACGATTCGTTAGGTAACTAACGGGTGTGCGTGCGATTCTCTTTTTTATGAGCTCTCGGAACGGTGTGAGGTGTTCTTGAAAGACAGGCATTTCAAAGTGGAGATAGAGCTGCAAGCGACTTTTTTCGAGCAAGTGTCCAAGCAAGACCTCGGCATCTAATCTCGGATTCGGGATGCCGTGCTGTTGAAAGTATCCCACCGTCCAATCGAGTAGATCCACTATACGCCACATTTTACTCGACATAATTCTACGTTCCTTCGTTAGAGGCTTTAAACCTCTTCCAACCTTTCCGCCTGATCAGCAGTCGTTAGCCGCTCAATAAACGTTTGTAAGTCGCCATCTAAAACGGAGTCAAGTTGATAGGAACTGAATTGGATCCGGTGGTCAGTTACGCGAGATTGCGGGAAGTTATAGGTCCGAATCTTTTCACTTCTGTCGCCACTGCCAACCATAGATCTGCGGGTTTCGGCTCTTTCATTGTTAAGCTCAAATTGTTTTTGTTCTTGGAGGCGGGCGCGCAGAATTTTCATCGCCTTGGACCGATTTTTATGTTGAGATTTTTCGTCTTGGCAGGTTACAACGAGCCCCGTTGGTAGGTGTGTGATACGAATAGCGGAGTCGGTTGTGTTAACACTTTGTCCGCCGGGACCGGAGGATCGGTAGGTATCAATACGTAATTCGGTTGCTTCATCAATCGCCAAATCGAGCGCCTCCGCTTCAGGGAGAACGGCTACGGTGGCGGCAGATGTATGAATGCGTCCACTTGCCTCAGTCGTTGGAATTCGCTGTACACGGTGTATACCCCCTTCGAATTTCAGTTGACTGTATGCGTTCTGTCCTTCAATTGAGAAAACAACCTCTTTAAATCCTTTTAAGCCAGTTGCGTTTGAACTGAGTAGTTCCAATGTCCAGCTTTGACGTTCAGCATATCGGGTATACATTCGAAACAATTCGGCTGCGAAAAGACTGGCTTCTTCACCACCCGTTCCTGCCCGAATCTCGATGATGGCATTTTTTTCATCGTTCGGATCTTTCGGAATGAGGAGCACCTTAAGTTCCTCAGTCAGTCTTTCTTTTTTCGCAGTGAGGGCATCTAACTCCTCCTGCGCCAATGCGAGCATTTCCGTATCCGTTTCCGATTCTATGAGAAGAAGTGTCTCTTCAAGTGCTGATTCTAATTGCTGGTACTCCTGATAAGCGGACACAATTGGCGAGAGTTCCGCGTGAGTTTTAGATAACTCCATTAACCGTTGTTGATTTGAAACTTGCGCTGCGTCTCCGAGTGCCCTTTCGACTTCAGCGTATCTGTTTTCAATATCCTTGAGTTTCTCAAACATTTTTGTCACCGCTTGCAAGTCAAAACTTGCGATTAACTGTTAAAAGCTAAGAGATGCCCGTCTACATTTTGGGACGTAGGGCAGATCTCTGTTCCTACTTGATTACCATTCCATAAGCAGTCAGGCATTTCCGGTGCCCACTTGTTGTTAAGGCACGGGTCCCTCTTCTTGGAACACCGATCCGTAAACTTACCTGTGAAACGATATATCTAATTATCGTCTTCGGTGAGTCCGTAACGTCGGCGGAAACTTTCAACGCGTCCGGCAGTGTCGATAAATCGAGCTTGTTGTCCAGTGTAGAATGGGTGGCATTTTCCACAAATATCGACTCGCATTGTTGATTGGATAGCGAGCGTTTTATGGGTTGCCCCACAGACACATGTAATAACGCATTCTACCATTTCCGGATGTATTTCGGCTTTCATCGTATTCTCCTTTGAATTCAAAATTTCCGAATCGTCTATCTACGATTCTCTAATATTCTTGTAAGTGCGCTTTGAGGCGCGGAAGGCAAAAGTGCAGGAATTCAGGCTCATCGTTTCAGACGAGCGCTGGTTCTCGCAGAGGCATTACTGTGCCCCGCATTGTCTACCATGCGTTCAAGAAATTCTGCATTTGCAGCAGTTTTTCCGAATTGCTCAATGAGCATTTCAAGCGATTCGGCGTCATCCATCTGGCTTGTGAATTTCCGTAGCACCCAGACTTTGTTAAGAACATCTGGTTCTAACAAGAGTTCTTCACGGCGCGTTTTCGATTTTTTGATGTTAATCGGTGGGAAGATTTGGAGATCTAACAAGGCACGCTCCATGTGGATTTCCATGTTGGCAGTGCCTTTGAATTCCTCATAGATGTACTCATCCTGTCGGCTTTCCGTATCAACGAGTACAGAGGCAATAACCGTTAGACTTCCGCCTTCTTCAAATTTCCGGGCTGCGCCGCAGAATTGACGGGGTTTCACAAACGCCATAGCATCTAAGCCACCAGATAACGTTTTCCCACTATGTGGCGTCATAACATTATGCGCACGCGCCAGCCGGGTCATGCTATCTAAAAGCACGACAACATCTTTTCCGTACTCTGCCCACCGCTTCGCCTTTTCAATTGCCATCTCTGCGACTTGGATGTGCCGTTCGGGATGTTCATCAAAAGTAGAACTAATGACTTCACCTTTAACAGAACGAGCAACGTCTGTAACTTCCTCGGGACGTTCATCAATGAGCAAAAAGATGAGAATAACTTCTGGATGGTTCGCTTCGATGCCAGCGGCAATATTCTTCAATAGCGTGGTCTTACCACTATAAGGAGGCGCGACAATCAAACCGCGTTGCCCCTTGCCAATCGGTGCTATCAGATCCACGATGCGAGTCCCGTACTCTGACTGACTATGCTCCAGTTTCAATTTTTCGTACGGGTGAATAGGAGTGAGGTTATGGAAAAGAATTTTCTGTTTGACGGATTCAGGTGTTTCCCCGTTAACCTTCTCAATTTGCAACATTGCAAAGTACCGCTCTGCTTTGTTTTCCGTCTTCTTTGGGGGACGAATTATGCCTTCAACGACGTGTCCGGTTTTTAAGTCAAATCGTCGGATTTGCGATGAGGACACATAAATATCCTCGTTACTCTGCAAATAATTGGAGCGAGATGAGCGGAGAAAACCGTAGTGTTGGTCCCGGTCATCAAGGATTTCCAAGACCCCACCACCGTAAAATTGGGTATCACTCTCAGATTTAGCCTCTATAATTTCGTTAATCAATTCCTCTTTTCGAGACCCGTTGTATTCGGTCACTCCGAGATTCAGGGCAAAGTCTTTGAGTTCCGTGAACTCCATTTCTTGGAGCTTGCCAATGTCCAAGCTCTCCATAGTTTCTGATACTCCTCATTGTGCCCGGTTCCAAGGTAATCGTTCCACCATGGCGTTCATCCAACTACCCAGCGATTTCTTGTCTCCTCTCAAATGTACGATACGTTAAAAACGGGGTCGCAATTTGAAATCAGTCGCTAAAATAGGAGGCAAAATAGAGGTTAAAATGGAATCGGGGCTGATTCTATAGAATAATTTACTGAAGTTAGTTTCTATCACTTTCGGTTCGCGATTAAAAACCACACCTACCGGGTTTCACTACTCTGTCGTCTAATATATCGCGTAACAGAACCAAGGCACGAAATTGGATTTTACCACAAAGCCGGTTAATCTGGCATGACACTCCAACCAAACGCATGAGACTTCTGAAGACACGCTTGCAAGCGACGCGCTACGCCGTTAAGATATGCGACAGAGCAAGATGCAGGGTATACAGGGATATCAATGGAGTAGGTGCAACGTTGCCCGCGGGAGTGTTTCTTGTATGGTTGCTTTGAGATACGTGTTAGCGGGTGGTTTCGACCTAAAGATGCCGTTCGATTTTCCATATCAAACTGGCAGTGCACACACGATCTTACAACCAGTGACTCGTTTTTCCTCAAAGGACGCTTTTTTCGGGATTTGCACTGTTTCATCAGGGGAAAGCTGCGAATTGCACCCTTAAAGCGTGCTTGCGCTTAGGAAGTTAAGGACTTATTGTTAATTATACACAATTCGAGATAAAACGTCAAGTTTTTTTGAAAAAAACTGATTCTTCTGAAATCATAACGTACAGCGCGGTTTTCCAACCGCGCTGTCGACAACACTTATTCCGCGTCCTCACCTTTCAATTTACGAAGGCTGCGACGGACTTTCTGGTTATATTGATTTTCCGCCAAGTAACCCTCCCAAAGGGCTATAGCGTCGTCATCAAACCCTTGTGAGATATAGTACTCTCCGAGAGCCATCAGCGGAATTTCAGAAAGCGGATTCTTCTCAATTGATGCCTTGAATTCAGCAACAGCGGTTTCTGTATCACCGTCTAACAGTGCCAACTCACCTCTACCGTAAGGAATTAAAGCGTGTTCGGGATACTCTGTCGCCAATTCATCTATCATCTTCTGCGCGTCTTCTAATTTCTTCAAATGGTAGGTTGCACGGGCAGCAAGGATCGTCGCATAAACGACCTGATTGCGAAGTTTTTGTTGTTCGACCTTGCTTTCCGATTTGTTGAGCAACCGTTTCGCCGTTCGTGCGGCGGCTCTATACTTAGCACGGGATTGTACATAATTCCCATACTGATAGGTGAGGTCACCGAGGGTTTTAGAACCTATGTACGAATCGCCCTTCTGATCAACGAGATCCTGAAAGATTACGGCGGCTTTCCGATCCTTCAACCGATAATGGAGTACTTCGGCAAGGCTTTGTAACGCATCTAAATTCTGTGTGTTCGCCGCGACCGCCTTCTCCAGCACCTCTCGCTCTTTCTCGGGTTCACCTAACTTTTTATGTGCCAGTGAGAGTAGCCAGTAAATCTCGGAATCCTTTCTTTTCGCCATCCCAAGAACAGAAGTGTAAGTTTCTATGGCTTTCTCATACGATCCAGAGGTATAGTGAGTTCGTCCGGTATCAATGACGGCTTGAATGACACTACCATCTCGGCTTGCGGCTTTCTTGAGGACTTCTCTCGCCCGTTGATGCATCCCGACTTTTCGGTAGCAAATCGAGAGTTTGAGGTAGGAATACGGGTCAAGTTTCACATTTGCTGCCTCTGCGCGGGCAATTGCATCGAAATATAACGCGCCTGCGTCTCGATAACTTTCATCACCGTAGAAGAAGTTAGCAATCATAAGCTCAGCATCATAGTAAGTGCCTTGATCATCGCCTACGATACCACTTTGACCCCCGAAATTCCGCATGACCTCTGACGCGCTCACCCCAAACCCGGAGTCTGCGATTTGTAAACCGACGTTTCCCATTGCGCGGCTTTTCTCAACACCCCCGCGCGGGCGGTCTCGCTCACGTCTCGCGTCTCGCTGTGCGTAGGCTCTGCCAATCTGTGTTGCCAGGGGGTCGTCAGGTTCTGGAATGCTGGCTTTGAGATCTGTCAGTTCCTCTTTTGCTATCTCAATCTCTTTTTCAGCACCTTCGACTTTCCCATATCTTTTAACGAGTGATTGATAAGTGCGTTTCGCTTCTTCTTCGTTTTTGAGGAACTGTCGTTGGATTCGCCCTTTATTGGCAATAGCGAGTGCTGCGCGTTGGCTTCGAGGGTTACGGTTTGCGAAGTTATCGAAAACCTCTACTGCCTGTTCAAAGTCTTTTGCTTCCTCAAAACTTTTCGCCAGCATCAGTTGCGCGTTATGGCTCAATTCGAGCTGCGGAAAATTGTTGATGACTGCGTCAAATTGGGTTTGGGCGGCTTTAAAATCCTTTTGTCGGAAAGCGTACATCCCGAGTTCATAATGCGCCTCAGCGGCTTCGTCGCTTTTCGGTGCTGCAGCAATGACTGCTTCATAGGCTTTGATGCCTTCTGCGGGTTGATTCATTCGATCAATAGACAATTTACCTATAGCGATTTGGGCTTGAAGGGCTTCCGGCGTGCCGGGTTGGGCATCCACAATACTTTGATACGCAGCTATCGCCCCTGGATAGTCTTTCTGTTCAGCGAGTTTTTCTGCACTGCGCAGCGAGCTACCGGGTACACAACTGATCTGGATCAGTGCTACCAAAACAATAGCGACAAGCGAGCCATACCTCATACTTTTAACAGCAAGTTTTTGCCAGCGATCATACGTCTTGGTTGCGAGTTGTGCCGAATATTTCACGGTCTTTCTCCTTTTTTGATATTGACTCGGTTCAAAGACACCTACACGCATAAGCATCCGTGCCTTAATCATCCAAGTTGCTACTTACAATATTTAGACAGATATACACCATTTTTGATTGAAAATACAGGGAATTTCCTCTAATTCTGATGCTCCGCGGTGTCCTGTCCCCTAAAAATTCCTGTTTATTTTCTACAAGGTGGCAGCCCAAGTTTTAATACCATGATTTGGATGCACATTCATCAATCAATTCTAAAACCTCTTGCCGAGTGTAGCCCTCTTTCTGGATGAGGTTGTCGCAATTCACGCTGTTTTTCGCGTCGGGTCCCTTACCGGCTTCGAGAATTGAATTCGTTAACCAACTGGTGCGTACTCCGTTGATGCCAGAGGTATAGTTTGTCTGGTACTCACCTTTCACCAAACCGACGAGTTGGTCAACTTTGTTGCGGGGATATCCTTCCGGACGCGGATAAGCCAGTGGTTCCGACTCACCACCTTTAGGCGTGTAACGAATGCCGTTTTTGATTTCGATCGTTCCTTCATCCCCTTCCAGAATTACCCATTCTTCAAACCCGACGCGCGTGTTGCCGAGAATAGTGATTGTGCCTTCTGCACCGTTGTCCAGTGTTACATCGGAGTAGGAATTAATTTCAACGAACTTCGGAACGAGGTTTCCATCGTCGTCCTCAAATTTCATGTCAGTTGTTCCGTAGACCTCAGCGGGCAAAGCACCCGTCATCCACAAGAATATATCTTGGAGATGGCTTCCTGAGTCGTTGGGTTGTCCACCGCCGGAGAAGCGTGGATCTCCTCGCCATCCACCGGCACCCCATCGCTGTGCCATATAAACCTCAAACTTCTGGAGGTTTCCGATGCGTCCTTCAGCGATTGCGCGCCTCGCCGCCATGTAGGTGTCCTCGTAATGGCGTTGATACCCCCCAACGAGGTGTAGTCCGCTCCCCATTGCGATTTTGGTTACCGTGATTGCATCACCAACGACATTTGCCATCGGTTTTTCGACGATAACGTGGCATCCGGCGCGGAGCGCATATTTCGTGTGAATATCGTGAAGGGAATGCGGCGAGAATACACCGACTATGTCCAGATCTTCGTGATTGAGCATCTCCACGAACTCGTAGTCACCGAGGTAACGGTTGAAACTATTCGCTTTATAGCCATCGACCTGTTCTTGGAGTGCGCTTTCTAAAGCGTCCAAACTCGCTTCTTGGGTATCCACAGCGGCGACGACTTCAGCATCGGGACGTGTTGCGAAACCGAGTGTGTTGCCTCGTCCTGCACCGCCGGGCCCAATCACACCAACTCTTAAAATATCATTTTTGCTGGTTCCCATAATTCTAACATCTCCGAATTATATCTGTCAAGAAAAATTTTGTGCGTGTTACGCCAACTTGAGAACGGTGATTCGCATTCACTACGGTTTAGACGCGCACGTGCGTTTTTTTAACGACTAAAGACGCGGAACAACTTTTTAATCGGATCGTAGAATTGGTCAACAACGCGTTCTTTGAGCGGGATGATGGCGTTGTCCGTAATCGTGATATGCTCCGGGCAGACCTTTGTACAACACTTGGTGATGTTACAATACCCGATCCCATCTGAATCCTTCAATTCCTCCAGCCGGTTTTCAGTGTCAATCGGGTGCATTTCCAAGGAAGCGGCGTAAACGAAGAATCTCGGTCCGATGAACTCGTCATGAAGATCATGCTCCCGAAGGACATGGCACACATCCTGGCAGAGGAAGCACTCAATGCACTTCCGAAACTCTTGGATGTGATCGATGTCTTCCTGTTCCATGCGCCATGTGCCGTCTTCGGCATCAGGTGGGCGTGGCGTGAACGGCTTCATCCGCTCTTTGACTTTGAAGTTCCACGACACGTCCGCGACAAGGTCTTTGATGAGTGGGAATGCGCGCATCGGTTCGACCGTAACGGGTTCATCAAGCGATAGATCGTTGAGGCGCGTCATGCACATCAATTTCGGCTGTCCGTTGATCTCAGCAGAGCAGGATCCGCATTTTCCTGCTTTACAATTCCAGCGGACCGCCATATCGTTTGCCTGCTCGGCTTGGATACGGTGGACAGCGTCTAAAACCACCATACCTTCAGAAACTTCGGTATCGTAATCGACAAATTCTGCGCCATCTGTATTGCCACGCCAGATTCTAAATGTTGCTTTCGCCATTTTTTAATTATTCCTTGCGGTTCGTTTTTCTAATTTTCCTTGCGGTTCGTTGAGGCAGGTTTGGGGCTTCACGTTCTCTTCCGTATATCTGAAGAAACGCCCCAGCAAAAACCCCTCCATTACATTACGGGCTATGTTCTCTTGACTACCCTTTTTAATTTTCCTTGCGGTTCGGTCAAGTCGGTTTGATGGATAAAGTGCCTTTCCGTAGATCCGCTCTCCAAATGTAAAGCAAAGACAAATTATGCCATTTAAGGCATAATTTCATTACGGATCCCTATTTCAATCATGAATTCACTGAAAACCTGCTCGTAATGAAATGGAGAGCAGCCCAGGAGCAATCAATTAAAAATTATCCGATTTCGTCTATGATTTCCTGCAGATCAGATCGGAGTTCATCAACCGGTTGTCGGCGAATTTCCATTACGCCATCGGATGCCTTCTTGACGACGGTATTATATTTGCCTGCACCGGGCTCCTCTTTTTCTGGATAATCGTCCCGTGAATGTGCACCGATACTTGCCCTACGTTCGAGTGCCGCGAGTGCAATCGACTCGGAAATCGTGAGTAAACAGTCAAGGTCAAGCGCGGTATGCCATCCAGCATTGTATTCTCGATTGCCGACAGCGTGAACGCTCTCTGCCTGTTCGCGTAGGTTCTGGATCTCTTCCAAGGCTTGCGTGAGACTTTCCTGACTTCGGGCAATCCCTACCAGTTCCTGCATCTTTTCCTGGAGTTGTGCCTGAATATCGTAGGGTCCCATTTTTTCACCATTGTCAGTGTCTACGGGGTTCTCAAATGGCTTGAGTGTGTGTGCGGCGATTGTATCAAGTTCCGCTTCATCAAGTGGGACTGCTGCGTTTTCCTCGGCAAATTGTGCTGCATATTCTCCCGCACGTTTACCGAAAACAAGCAGATCGGAGAGCGAATTACCGCCGAGTCTATTGGCACCGTGTAATCCTGCGGCGCATTCACCCGCGGCGAAGAGCCCCGGAACCGCTGTCATCTGTGAATCAGCATCGACCCGAATGCCGCCCATGATATAGTGCGTTGTCGGACCTACCTCCATCGGTTCCTGCGTGATGTCAATGTCGGCGAGCTCCTTGAATTGATGGTACATACTCGGCAATTTCCTGCGAATATGCTCTGGAGCGTTCGAGATTTTCTCCTGAATCCACGCGATATCTAAAAATACACCCCCGTGTGGACTGCCGCGACCTTCTTGTACCTCTCGGACGATGCATCGTGCGACATGATCGCGTGTGAGTAGTTCAGGCGGACGACGCGCCTCGCGGTCGCCTTGTGTATATCGCCAACCCTCTTCAGGGCTATCCGCCGTCTGGTTCACATAGAGTTCTGGGATATCATCAAACATGAAGCGTTTGCCTTCACTGTTTGTGAGGATACCACCTTCGCCGCGTACCCCCTCCGTGACCAAGATGCCTCGGACACTGGGGGGCCACACCATACCAGTGGGATGGAATTGGACGAACTCCATATCTATAAGTTCCGCCCCAGCGTGGTACGCGAGGGAGTGTCCATCGCCGGTATATTCCCAACTATTGCTTGTGATCTTGTATGCCTTTCCGACGCCTCCCGTTGCTAAAACGACAGCTTTGGCGGAAAAGATCTTGAACCGTCCCTTTTCACGTTCGTAACCGAAGGCACCTGAGACCCTTTCGCCGGTTTTGAGGAGCGAAACGACGGTATTCTCCATGTGCACCTCAATGCCTTGGTGAATACCGTGGTCCTGTAGGGCGCGGATCATTTCCAATCCAGTTCGATCACCGACGTGTGCAAGGCGCGGGTATTGATGTCCACCGAAGTTCCGCTGAAGGATACCTCCATCCTGTGTGCGGTCAAAGAGCGCACCCCATGCTTCAAGCTCACGCACGCGATCTGGTGATTCTTGGGCGTGGAGTTCCGCCATTCGGGCATTAGAGAGATACTGCCCACCGCGCATGGTGTCGGCAAAGTGTACCCTCCAACTATCTCTTTCATCAACGTTCGCTAAAGCGGCAGCGACGCCACCTTCTGCCATAACGGTATGCGCTTTACCGAGCAAAGATTTGCACACAAGCCCTACCTTTAGGTTGCCTGCGGCGGCTTCAATCGCTGCACGAAGTCCAGCACCACCGGCTCCGATTATCAATACATCATATTCATGCGTTTCGTAAGATGCCACGCTAATGTTTCCTCTTTCTTCTCTACTATAGATGTTTCTTATCTGAATCAGGATTTGCGGGATTATCGGATTTGCGGGATAATTAACTGTTAGTTACCAGCAAAAATGTTACACTTGTGTAACATTTGATGTACAGACGTTATTGAGATAAACCCAGTCTCCATAAGGGTTTACAGGCTTTTTTTGTTCCCTACGCGATTGTGAAAAAAATAATTTTGCGAAAAGTGTAACATTTCATCTCAATTAAAAAGTAATCCAGTCTGTACCCACCGCCGGTGCTATAAAACGGACGTATACATCGGAAAAACCGACCCAAAAGAGACTCATCCACGCCCAAAGCATGTGCCGACGGTTCAAGCAACTGACACAGTTATAAGCCCCTCGCCGGATAGGTGCTTTGGAAAGCAAATCAACAACTCCACCGACTAAGTGGCGTAAAGAGTGGCATCCGAGCGTATAACCACCTAAAAAGATGACATTGCCTGCCAAAACGAGCGTCCCGATACCGATGCCGAGGGTTTTTCCACCATTTCCATCAGGAAACCAGAGTGCCACCCAAACATCATAACTGAGGATGACGAGGAAAATGAGGGCAAGATAGAGAAAATACCGATGGATATTCTGGATAATCAGCGGGAACGAGTGCTCACCCCGATAGCCTTTACGCGGTTCCGATACCGTGCAAGAGGGCGGATCTGCCCAAAACGCTTTGTAATACGCCCCTCGGTAATAGTAACAGGTGAATCGGAAGCCTGCAGGTGCCCACAAAATCAAGGCAGCAGGTGTAATCAATGCCGGCATCCAGGATGGCATCTCACCAAACCAACTGTGCTCAAGGCTATGCGCATCCGTACCGAAAAGTAGTGGTGAGTAGAAAGGCGACAGGTAGGGACCAGAAATAAAATGCTCCCCCTCCAAAACCCGGAAGGTCGCATAGACAATGAATGTCCCCAACCCGACAAATACGGCTAAGGGTTGCAGCCACCAAGTATCTCGGCGCTGGGTATGGAAAGCACGGCGGTCTGTTAAAGTTAGTTCAGGGTGCGTCATAGGCAATTTTCCTTCGTGCGAACAGTTAGTCTTTTTTATTATATTCGGTCCGTGGCGGTGGCGTAAGTTGTTTCGACGTAGACTTTCGGTTTGGCAGTATTATATTGTATCATGCAATAAGGTTTTTGTCAAATTCACACACGTGTGTGCGTCAGGGGTTCCCAACCGAGCAGACGTTTCGCTTTTGAGAGATTAATCTCTTTCTGCTCATGATCTCCCGCAATGAAAAACGCGTCAAAACCTTCGTGTTCAACTGAGATAGCGGCAAGATAGGCAGTCGCTAAATCCTGCTCATCTGTCCACCAGATATGCACTGAGGACTCTTTCGGTTGTGCGTAACGTTCAAGCCACTGCTCACGCGTAGAGGGACCCGTGATTCGTAGGGCAATCAACGACATGCCGTGTTCTCGCGCAAAGTACTCGCAGACCTGTTCACCGAAGCCTTTGGTCAACCCATAGACACCGGGATTATCGCGAGGCACGACATCCTCATACGGAAAATTGTTTCGCGTCCGCTCATGGACGGTAAAAGTGCTTGTGTAGACGGCATGCCGAATGCCTGCTTCCTTGGCGGCATGTAGGACGATATGCAGTCCTTTCGCGTTGACCTCGTAGTTTGCGACAATGTCGCTGAAATCGGCGACAGAGGACCGGTCACTCGTCGGTTGCAGCATCACCATGTAGACAAACGTATCCATCCCCTTCAACGCTTCCTGAACGATATCGGGGTCGGTAACGGAGCCTTGGATATAATCAACAGATGTGTCTTTGGGTGGATTGGGGTCAAGGACTCGAAAATTGTGATGGCTTTTCATATAAGGGAGCGTCATCGTTCCAACGTGTCCCGAACCCCCTACAAGTAGAACGTTCATTATTTTAATTATACCTTGCGGATAAGTCATAGCATCCGCGAATTTAACGGTTTGCGTGTTCGAGTCGCCCGCGCCGTTGTTGCGGGCTTGCGGTTGTGCTTTACCCGAAAACCTGATTATTAAAAAATTTCCAACAGTTCCTATAGAATCCCGCGCTATTCCTGATACGCATAGGCACGGTGCTGAATCCGCAGATCGAAGTTGTCCGATAGATCCCACGTCGGCATATCCGATGGAATTTTGTAATCAAACTGCTCGGTATCCGACGCATAAGGGTTCGTTCGGCGTTCGTGGAGGGCGCGTTGATAGAGTTTGCAGCGTTGCGTCAAGAATTCCGATTGCCACCATTTATAGCGTTCGTTCCACCGCGGTGTCCGCTGATCGAAGTAGATGACCCGGCGGAGCGTATCGCTTGTGTTGATTTTACTGCCGTGCAAGACTTTGGTATGGTGGAGCAGAATGTCACCGGGTTCAACCTCTGCTGGCACTGCGTCCTCACGTTCAAAATTGATCTCTCCTCTGTCAATTACCTCCTGCGCCTCTTCAATCCCCCAGAGATGGCTCTTTGGGATTACCCAGACACATCCGTTATCAACAGTGGAATCATCTATGTATATATCAATGTTAAAGATCGGATGATTCTCACGGATTGCATTGCCATCCCTATGCCACCGAACGGAAGAACCGTGTTTCGGGAGCTTGAAGACTAAAGACTCATAGCAGGGTATAAAATCGGGTCCGACGATCCGATGCAACAGATCCCCAATGCACGGGTGCGCTAAGAGTCGCAGGGAGAACTCGTTCGGATGGGAGTGTAGATAGGTCAAATAGTAAGGAATCCCTTCCGGTCCACGGTTGCACCATGGGTCTGCCGGTCCACCCGCCAGAATCTCATCAATGAGCCGTTGACTTTCACGTTGTATAACGGCGAGTTCATCCGATTGGATTACACCTTTCAGAATGAGATAGCCGTTATCGTTGAAGAATTGAATTTCGTTGTCCGTAATTTTCCTCATTTTTAATTTTTCCTTGCGGATAAGTATCGGTTGCTTGGACTTTTACATTTTTCGTGTTCGAGTCGCCTGCGTGTTTTTGCTTGGGTGTTTCTGCGTATTGTTGCAGGCTTGGATAACGTAGTGAAGTGCAGCCCCAGAGGCGATAAATTAAAAATCACCAATCGCGGTGTGCCACGCCGAGACGAATTCTTGGACAGATTGATATCTGAACTGCTTGTCTGGATGCGTCGCCTTTTTCGCGACGTGCCACATAGCATCGCTCCCTTTCCAATCGTCTCGTGCATCGCTGTTATTGGCGAGCAATACAAACGCGGTGCGCCCTAACATAAAAACATTTGTCCTTTCGTCAACGCGTGCACCTTTCTGAAATTCCTCGGGTGCCATGAATCGAGTTGAGCCGTACAACCGTCCTTGGTCATTTATGAACGGTGCTCGATGATAATGGTCAAAATCGTACAGATGTATCCGTTTTTTCTCAAAGTCATAGATAATACAGCCGTCGTAAAAGTCTTCAGTGATAAACCCTCGTTTTTCAATAAGGACATGAACATCATAGATGACGTTGAGGGCATCAATTATCTCAGTAGCTGGCAATGCACAAAACCTGTCACGCGGGTGTATTTCATCGGGACTCAGTTCCCTTTCAGGACGTAACCCCTCCCCATCTACCCAATTGTAGACGAGTGTGAACCCATCAGGTGTAAAGAAAGTATTGTGCAATCGAGGGAGTGCCTCATGCTGGACAGCGGCGTGAAATTGGACGGCTTGTTTGAGCCATGTGAGGGTTTGTGGCGTGTTGCCGTGTTTGACGAACCAACGTTGATCGTCCACCACCGCTCGAAATGATTGGCATCTCGAATCGTGCTCAGGAAATCGAAATGTGATTTCGCCGATCTGCTTCAGGTAGGCTTCAATATTTGTGTCAATTTCCGAAATTTCCAGAAGTGGGTGCCGGGTGGGCATTTCAGTTGTCCTCATTGGGCGCGGCAAAACAGATTTTAACTGCTTTACGCTGGTTTTGTGGGGTTGCGATATTAATATACACCAAAATCTGAAAAAAGTCACGCTTTTTTCTTTTAGATTATGTTGTTTTTCTTCAGATACTACAGGTAAGGTTTCAAATCCCAGAGAAGGATAGATCCATCAAAACTCGCACTCGCCAAAAGTTGGTTGTCCGGTGAAAAAGCGAGTCCTTGCACGTCCGTTGGGTGTCCCCAGAATGTCACAATGTGCTTACCCGTCTCAACTTCCCATAAGTGGATTGGGACCTTCTCAAAACCGTGCTCCCATGCCGCACCAAAGGCGAGATACTGACCACAAGATGAAAACGTCAACGCATGTGTCTCCTGACAGCCCGTCGGCAGTGTCAGCCACCTATAGATTTCACGATGTTTGAGATCCCACAATAGAATCCCCTTTGGATCCTCCCCTCCACACGCCACATACGCACCACACGGAGAATAGGCAAACCTAGATGCGTGCCGAAAAGGGAACGTGGTAAGGATTTCCTTCTGTTTGACATCCCACAAGCAGATAGCTTCGCCATACGACAGTTCTTCGGTGTCCGCTTCACTGCAAGCCAAATACGAACCGCAGGGAGAAAACCCGCGATTATCCCAAAGCCCCATAATCCCGCCGATTTCATCACTTGGGAACTCGCGAATTTCCTCACCGCGTTCCACGTCCCAGAGTCGGACAGACGGACGGTGATCCGTTTCACTGAGCAGTAATTTTCCGTCCGGACTGAACTCCAACGCCGCCATTTCAGCATCTGGAAAACGCTTGTGTAGGTGTGTGAACTGGCAGATTTTTTCCATGCTTTCCAGATCCCAGACGATTAATACACCTCTTTCGTCCAAACATGCCAACCGATTCACTTGCGAGACAAACGTGGCTCGGCGCCATTTTTTCTCATGCTCAGTGAACTCAGCGATTAACACCTTTTTATCCGCAATCTCCCACAGTCTAACGGTGTCGCTGTCAAGACTGACAATGTGCTGTTTTCGGCTGGCATCGGAAAAGAAAAACTGTCGTGTTCCTATCGGTTCTGCCTTAATTGCTCGGCGTGAACGTTTGCTCGCCACATCCCAGAACAAAACATCGCCATGTGAATACAACCGACGACCTTCTCGATACTCAGCAACCAATGTCTTTCCATCGGATGAAAACGCGACCGTATTCGGAAATGAGATTGGTTGATAGCCGGATTTCCGTGCATACGATCTCCCAAAGTGCCAGATTTTGATACCGCCATCTTCAGATTCGTGCACCAATCGTGAACCGCTTGAGAAATCTATTATCGCATCTTCTCCTATGCATTCTTCAGCCGCATAAATTGTCTCCCTACCTTCGAGGTTCCACACCGTGATAACAGTGTTGTCTTTTGACTTTTCGTCATAAGAGACCCCTGTGGCGCGGAGGATGCCCTCTGGTGAATAGGAGGGAATCATGCAAGCGGCACCATAACCTGTATATTTTTTTGCCTGTTGACAACTAACCGTGTCCCAGACGCAGACCGTGCCATCTTTTCTTCCACCAGAGACAATGAAACGACCACACGGTGAAAAACAGAGACTGTAGATAGAACTGGTGTGTCCTGTGAAGCGGGCAATTTGTTTTCCCTGTTCCACATGCCACACGAACACCGACTCACCGTTACTATCGACATCTTCGCGCCCCGTAGACGCAATCAGGTGCATGTCAGTCGAGAAGGCAATCGGCATGAAACGCCCACCTTTTTCGGCTTCACCGGTGAATTTTGTGAGCATCTCGCCTGTTTCTGGGTGCCAGACGTTGACAGTCGCAGTTTCACTGTGGCTTGTAGCGAACCATCGACTGTCAGCGGAAAACGCCAACGTCGAAACGTAATTTTCTATTATTATCTCTGTGAGGCACGCACCTTGATGCGTATCCCACACTTTTATGTTGTCATCCCAATCGCTGGTGGCTATCCGTTTTCCATCTGGCGAAAAAATAACTTTCCACGCCCCGCGTTCCGTACCCCATAATGCGATAGGCGACATCGTTGCCACTTCATACAACCAGAGTCCCACCCTCGTTCCGATAGCGAGGGAATGTCCATCTGCGGAAAACGCCATATCCTGCACAAGCCCCTGTCCCAATCGAGCAATCGCGCCTTCGGGGAGTGCCCAAATTGTTGCCTCATCTCCATCCTCAGCCATCGATGTGGAAATTACCAAATCTTTACATTCCATCAAAATATTCCTTGCACTCTACAGATAAGGTCTCAGATCCCAGAGGTAGATCGCGCCGTCGTGTCCACCACTTACGAGTAGATTGCCGTCCTGTGAAAATGCGAAGCACTGAACATCGGTAGTGTGTCCCGAAAAAGTAACGATGTTTTTTCCACTTGCTACCTCCCACAAACAGATGGATACCTTTTTTAATCCACCTTTCCACCAAGCACCGGAAACCAAATACTCTCCGCACGGCGAAAAGTGCAATGTAATCGACCTCTGGTTTTCCTCTGATTGTGGAATCGTCATAACGATTTTTCCGTCTGTTGCATCCCACAAGACTATTTCGTTCCACAGTCCACCAGCGATAATATCACCGTTTGGTGAAAACGCTATCCCGGTATCGGACTCACGATAACTCGACCAACTTGGCGGCGGTGGTAAAGGAAGTTCAGCGACCTGTTTCCCTGTATCAACATCCCACAAACCGGCTTTCCAATCCCGTGACCTTGATATACTCGCGAGTTGTTTTCCATCCGGACTAAACGCCAACCCAGTCGGGCTAAACCTCAATCCATAAACAAATTCCTCATCGTTGATGACCGTAGGGCACTTTTTCCAACTTTGATTTCCTGATCGCTCCCAGATGTGTATGTTGTCGTTAGTGTCTACGCTTGCGATACGGTGTCCTGTAGGCGAAAACGCTTTGGCGCGACCTAAGCCTCCTTCCGGTCCTGGGAGTTCAGCAACAGGTTCACTCTTGCCCACCTCCGACACGTTTAAGTTATCTCCATATACATTGACAGAAATAATCTTCCCGTCAGGCGCGCGATAAACGTTACAAGAGATCCCGGGCAATTTCTCAACTTGTGGCCGGTATGAACGTCTACTCGCGACATCCCATAAAAGGACGTTATCACGCCAAAACCCAGCAGCAAGTGTCTTTTCGTCGGAGGAAAAGACCAATGTATCCATCGTAGGGATATGTCCATGAAGGGTTGAAACGGTATGGGAATCGGAATTATCACCTTTCGTCCAGATTTGGATTTCACTCGGACTTGCAACTGCTAATTGTTTCCCAATCTCTGAAAAACAGGCACGCGAATACCTACTGCTTCCTCGATATTCAAATGTATCTATTTTTTCTTCTCGCTCTACATCCCAAATTTCAATCTCGCGTTCAGAAACCGCGGCGGCAATCAGTTCGCCTTTCGGAAGGAAGTATGGATACATATCGGATTCCCCATATTCTGAATGCGTCATCTCCAGTCGTCCACTTGTCACATCCCAGACATGTATTGTGCCGTGCCGACTACCGGCAGCAAGGAACCGTCCGCATGGAGAAAAACAGAACTTTCGCACCCGATCGGAATATCCCGTGATGTTAGCAATTTGTTCCCCGCTTTCTACCTGCCAGATCACAATTGAATCGCCGTCACCGATATTCATCCCCTTATTGCTACTGCTTTCGTCGCTGTTCTTACCCGCCAACAGGCTCAAATCCGGAGAAAAACAGAGGGGATAGACATCGTAGGAATGCTCTATTTCCGTTTCTTTTACTTTCGTACCGGTATATGGGCACCAAACATGAATTTTCCTATTTTTCACGCCGTAATTGGCAGCAACGAGGTGTTGTCCATCTTGGGAAAAAACAGGTTGACAAATTGCTCGATTATCCAATATGGGCATCTGTGCTATGCAAGCACTACTTTGAATGTCCCATATCTTTACATCCTCAGCAAAAGTAGACGTGACAATCCGGCAGCCATCGGGTGAAAAAATTACATCATCGGTCATTCCGCGTTCTGTATCCCAAAGTGCAATCGGAGACAACGCAGGAAGTTCATATAACCAGAGTCCGATTGATGTGCCGACTGCGAAGTACTGTCCATCCGGTGAGAACGCCATATCACGGGCACTACCGCACCCCAATCGGGCAATTGCGCCTTCGGGAAGTGACCAAGTTGTCACATCATCCTTTTTGGCACTGATTTGCTCAGGGACTAATGAATTTCTATTTTTCATCATAGTCTCATGTGAAATGCTTACAACCTATGCGCCGCAAGCATCCGTTTATGTTTATTCGCGTGGAGAGATCACATCGCATTATATAAAGTTCTTGAGGGGAAGACGGGGCTAAGGAAAAATAGCGGGTGCTAAAATATCTGCTTGCAAGCTTTATTGAAATAGTATATCATATATGCGTAAAAAATTTAACCTTTTTTCAAGAAAAGCCAAAATTTGCCTTTATTGATTTGATGAGCTATAGCAGAAACAGGGAACCTCTTTATGCGACATAACCTCTTCGTACCGAATAAAATGCCTTATGCTAAAGGGAAAAACCGTCCAGATGTACCGTGTATTTTGTGTGCAATCGTCGAGAAAAATGATAAAGTCCAACGACTTGAGGTACATCGAACCGAACGCTTTACTATCTCACTCAATCTCTATCCTTATAGTCCGGGACACCTCTTAATTTTTCCGAATCGGCATGTGCTTGACGTACGGGAGTTGAATCAAGAAGAGGTTTGCGATCTTCACGAACTCCAATGTCTCTGTTTCGAGGCACTGACACGCGCCTATCAACCACGCGGCTTCAACGTCGGCTATAACATGGGTGATGCCTCCGGTGCGAGCATCCCGCATTTTCATCTGCATGTTGTCCCGCGATACCCGCGTGAACTCGGATTCATGGATGTCATTGGTGGGGCGCGCATCATCATTGAAGATCCGAACGCCACACAGGAAAAACTTGTACAAATATTTCAGGAGTTGACTGTCAATAGCGGTTAAATGTTATAAGCAATGCTCTTAACTGAAAACCGATAACTGACAACTGAAAACTATTCAAGAAAGGAATGAAATACAATGAGCAATCTCGCTTATGATCTCTTAGCTGAAACGTTAGAGAAACAGGGAATTCAGGTAGAGGCTCTCAAAGCCCATCTCAAGGAACAGCACATCGAAACGCCGTCGTGGGGTTACGGTAACTCTGGCACTCGGTTTGGTGTCTTTGAACAACCCGGCGCGGCGCGAAATGCCGCCGAACGCTTAGAAGACGCAGCGACCGTTCACCGCTTCACGGGTATCGCTCCGACCGTTGCGCTCCACATTCCGTGGGATAAGACGGACGATTGGGGCGCATTGAAACAGTATGCCGCGGATGTCGGTATCGGCATAGGCGCGATCAATCCGAACGTCTTCCAGGATCAGGCGTATAAACTCGGAAGCGTCTGTAACCCAGATGCTGATATCCGTCGACTCGCAATCGATCACATGCTGGAGTGTGTTGACATCATGGAGAAAACAGGCTCCGACCTGCTCAGTTTGTGGTTTGCAGACGGGACCAACTTTCCGGGTCAATCAAACTTCAGGAAACGCAAACAGTGGATGGAAACGGCGTTAGCCGAGGTCTACGAAGCACTTCCAGATGCCACCCGTATGCTTATTGAATACAAGTTCTTTGAACCCGCATTCTACCATACCGATCTCCCCGATTGGGGAACCGCCTATTTGATGGCAACGAAACTCGGTGAGAAAGCACAAGTCCTCATCGACTTGGGACATCACCCGCAAGGCACGAATATTGAGTTCATCATCGCGTATCTAATTGACGAAGGAAAACTCGGTGGGTTCCACTTCAACTGCCGGAAATACGCAGACGACGATCTGACAGTCGGTTCCATCAATCCGCAAGAACTCTTCCTGATTTACACGGAACTGGTCGCCGCAGAACTCGATCCCGACACGGAAACCGACATCGCTTACATGATCGATCAGAGCCATAACCTGAAACCGAAGGTGGAAGCGAGCATCCAATCCGTGTGCAATCTTCAGAAGGCATACGCGAAGGCACTGCTTGTTGACCGTGAGGCACTCGCCGCCGCGCAGGATGCCGCCGACTTGGTTGAGGCAGAATCCATACTGCAACGCGCCAATGAAACGGATGTAAATCCACTGCTGGAACAGGTCCGCTTGGAGATGGGACGCGATCCACATCCGCTGACGGCGTATCGGAAGAGTGGTTATTATGAAAAAATTAGTGCGGCTCGTGTCGGTGGTGAAAGCCAAGGTTGGGCATAGAAAATATGACCAAAATTAAAGTCGGAATTATTGGTTCGGGTGGGATGGCACGCCACCACCTCGCGCGGTTTGCGGCAATTCCAGACGCGGAAATCGTAGCGATCGCCTCCAGAAACGAACAGACAGGCACCCAACTTGCCAAAGAACACAAGACCTTTTTTATGCCCGAATGGGGTTGTCTGGTTGAACGTGAAGACATAGATGGTGTCGTTATCTGCACCCACAACGATAGCCACGGCGAGATGTCCCTGGCGGCGTTGCGATCGGATAAACATGTGTTTGTGGAATACCCACTCGCCAGTGATGTCGGTGAGGGGGAAGCGGCACTTCGGCTGGCTGAGGCGCGCGGTCGTGTCCTGCGGGTCTCACATCCAGAGGCAGTCTCCAACACCCACAAAGCACTCAAGGAAAAAATAGGCGAACTCGGCGACTTACTACTCACCTCTTTTGTACGCCTCACACCCGGTCGCGGTGCGCGGCCTGAGATACTCTTCAATCTGCCGGTGTCGGGAACACCTGCACACTTTTTCATCTACCACATCTATCCGATCGTGGATTTCTTCGGTGGTGCTTCGTCTGTGAAAAGGAATGCCGTCTACGAAGGGTTAAGGGGGAACGGACAGTACGACGGGTTTGTCAACACACTTACGGTTGAATTCGAACGTGGTGGTATCGGACAGTGGACATGGGCAGGTGGTATCGCTATTAACGCCGCCGAAGAACATGAACGATACGTCTTCACCGAAGGCACGATTAGTGATGCGGGTGGCGAGTGGCACTGCACAACACCCTCCGGTGTAACACCCATCCCTATACCGGACTCACCGCAGCCAACGCTTCAGGAGTTATGGCTCTCTGAGATCCGAGACGCTGCCGATGAGCCTCCGAACTTGGAAGACGCAACAGTCGCGCTGGAGGCAATTCGTATCAGTCTTGGGTTTGGAGAATAAGTGCAGGATGGTGAAGATTTTCTGTCTCCAGAGGCTCAATTGAAAGTCTGCATCCGAATGCGTTAAGAATGGTTCTAAGTGTGTCAATCGTTAAAGCCTTATCGCTTGATAGTTCTTCCGAGAGCATCTCCGGCTCAGCGTTAATTCTTTTGGCAAGTGCTGATATACCCCCCTCCGCTTCAGCAACGGTTCGGAGTGCTAGCAGGACGACTCGCAGATCTCCAAAAGTTTGGTATTCTTCCATAATCGCCTGGAGATAGTTCTTCACCCCTCCCGGATCGGAAGCGAGGCGTTGAATCATATATTCTCGCCATGTTCCCGAATCTCTCATCGTTGTGCCTCCTTATATTCCCGCCAATAGTTTTTTGCACGTGCAATATCCTGTGCCTGTGACGATTTGGTCCCGCCACAAAGTAAGAGAACAATCGTGTTATCTACCTCACCAAAATAGATACGGTAGCCTGGACCAAAATGGAAACGCAGTTCAAAGACACCGCCGCTACCACGAATAGGTTCACAATCACCAAAATTGCCTCTGCTTTCAATGGATTCAATTCGTGCGAGAATTCGGTATCGAGTTCGTTGATCTCGTATAGATTCAACCCATTCGGTGAAAGGTTCACTACCGTTTGGGGTGCGGTAGCGTCGTATTTCCCGTGGATATGCCTCATGCATTTTTAAATCTTAACTACTTATACCTAAGTTGCCACCTATAAAAAAGTTGTAAATCCATGGGATCTCCTTTATAGTGTTTTCATCACAAAACCCAAAAGGAGCCCCCATGGACCTAACTATTGTAGCAGTTTATACGATTTGTGACGATCTTTTAATTTCACTCGGACATCGAGAGCATCCACAAACACAGATGACAGATGCCGAAGTGATGACCACGGCACTTATTGCGGCGAGATACTTCGCAGGAAACCACCGAAACGCGTGTGCGGCTTTAAAGACGCTGGGATATATTCCAAATATGCTCCGACACTCTCGATACAATCGTAGACTTCATCGGATCAGACCGCTGTTTCAGACGCTCCTTGAACATATGGCTGAAACTACCAAGACCGAGAACATCAATAACATCTATTCGGTGGATACCTTTCCTGTAGCCACCTGTGACAATATTCGCATTTCTCGATGTCGCCGGTATCAAGGCGAAGCCTACCGAGGAAAGATCGCCAGCAAACGCCGGCATTTCTATGGACTGAAGGTGCATCTGATGGTCTCCGAGACGGGTGAAATCGTTGAAGCGTTCTTCACGCCAGGCGGATGCAATGATGTTGTCGGCATGCGATGTTATACGTTTGATCTCCCGCAAGGGTCGGTGGTTTATGCCGATAAAGCCTATTGTAACTATGCCATTGAAGATGCCCTCGGTGATGTCGGTATTGCGTTCAAACCCTTGCGCAAGAAGAATGCCAAGCGTCAGTATCCGCCTCACGAAGTATACTTACAGCATCGTTACAGGAAACGTGTGGAAGTGACGAATAGTCTGGTTGAAAAACTTTTACCCAAGTCCATCCACGCCGTGACGGCTCATGGATTTGAGTTGAAATTGTTTTTATTTCTCATCGCAACAAATATAAAAATGCGATATGAAGATTAGTGGCAACTTAGGTTACTTATGTCTTTGTCACGGAAGGTTGTATTATTAGATTTCAGAACTATGAAGAATAAATCATTTTACCATACATTTGCGGCTTTTGACAAATTATTTCTCTCCATGTCATTGTGTTTGTATATGAACACTATTACGCCAATGTTCGCTGAAACCAAGCGACCGATCTGGTAATTACCGCTTGCTCCCATGCGACGGTATTGAAAGTATGATCGGCTTTGTCAACGATTTCAAACTCTGTCGGAGCATCGCGTCCATGCATCACTTCATAGTAGCGTTTGCCGTGGGAGACCGGCACGACATCATCACCACTACCGTGGATCACGAGAAGTGCCCCTGTAAACTGCTGGATGGTAACGGAAGGCGATATATCGGGGAGTTCTTCATAGAACGCTTTTCCGACGATGTTCGGGTTTAACTGCGCGATTTCCTCTGGTGTCAGTGTGTTTTTGGATCTCTCCAATATTTCCTGCTTCCGATCGGGTGGATCGTCCGAGAGCGGTGCCCACATCACCGTTGACTTCACACGGACATCTTGACCGGAGACACACGCCGCAACACACCCTCCCATGCTCAATCCCAAAATACCGATGCGTTCAGGGTCTACCCCTTGCATAGCGGTAAGCACATCAATGGACTTGATAGCATCAGAAATTTCGCCACCGATCGTCATTTCTGAGAAATCGCCTGCACTGTCCCCGGAACCCCGAAAATCGAACCGAAGCACGTAGAACCCGATAGCGGCAAGTTCGCGCGCAGTTTTGACGAATATCCGGTGCGGCTCAACTTTCGTTCCCGTAAATCCGTGAAAAAAGGCAACCGCTGGACACGGTGTGTCGTGAGCCGTTGGCGAATGTAGGATCCCGTTTATCTGCTGTCCCTGATTGTAAAATACGATCGGTCTTTCTATCATATTTTTTGTTTTCCTTAGCGAGGTTCACTCTGCATTTGACTCCAAAGCTCTCTGGAAATCCTCTGGACTTTCTGCTAAGATTGCGGCGCGATGCAACTGCTTAAGGCGTTGAGGGTCCTCAATTGTCTCTAATACCGGTCTGAAAGTGCGTGCCGCATCAGGCTGTAATCGAAGCTCCAAGACTTCAAGGATGTCCTCACGCGCGCGTTCTTTCATGCCTTGTTTAAGTCCTTGTTGGTGTGCTTCTGCTGTTGCTTTCTCAGTCCAGTATTCGATGATATTAGGTTGTTGCATGGTTTCCTCCAATTCAGCCAATTATACCATATATCTACAATGCGAAACAAATTTTTATCCAGGGTCGTTTAGTTTTCGCATTTTCGCGCATTTACGTGGGACGTCGCGAGCCGGGGCTCGCTCCTACAGAAGCAGTGGTTTGAAAAAACACCCGAAAATATTAAGAACTAAATGCCCCTGTACCTAAGCCGAGAGTCATTCAGTTTTCGGTGGCGTGTTGACCGTCAGTCATGAAAAATAAATTTGCATTCCTAAATTATATAGGTTATTATATATTATATGTTATTGTAAATTATGTAAACATGAATAGACATCCAGAAACAGTAAAAGAAAATGTTACACTTCCGCCAAATTATTTTTTTTTGCGACAGAACATCAGTTCCGAAAACGTCTCGGAAACCAGACGGGGACTGGGGTTAGAGATACTGCTCGCTGTCTCTGCAATGTTACACTGGTGTAACATTTTAAGGCATTAACATCGGTAAGATGCAGCGTATTTTTACGAAAACCGCAAAAGCTACACAGATGTCGCCCCGCTGGGGCTTGGGTCTTCTGGGACTGCACGTATCTACACAGATGTCGCCCCGCTGGGGCTCAGGGCTATTCAATTTTCCGAAATTTTAGATTTTCGATTCCTAAGGATCCCTTGTAGAAGCGAGCTGTGCTCGCGATGTCTCGGCGAAAACGTCGAAAAAACCTACAATTGAACAATTGAATGACCCTGCGCTGGGGCTGGATACACTTGACAACTGTCTCTTCTCCTGAAAATCTCTGGAATCTGCGATAATCCGAGATTGAGGCAAATAGAATTTTTCCAAGGTAGCGTTTCATGGAACCAAAATCAATCGGCTTGCACGTGCCCCGTTTGTTGCGAGATATATCCGAAACCGCAATAACCTTCCTCTATCCGGCAGAATGTCGGGTTTGCGAGGAATTTCTTGGGGCTACGTCTGTCCCTTATATCTGTAATAACTGCTGGCAGGACATCGACTTTCTTGAACCGCCTTGGTGCGATATATGTGGCACACCGGGTATCCATGGACTCTGCGACGCGTGTGCGACTACCCTACCACGCTATGGAAAATTGAGAACCCTCGCCTTTTATCAGACAACACTCCAGCAAGCAATACATTTCTTTAAATTTGAAAAGAAAAAGGTGTTTGCACGATCCCTCATTCAACTGATAAACGCACATATGCCATCAGACTGTAATATTGCGGAATACGATTTTATCTTGCCCGTTCCAATCCATAAGAAACGGCTGCGGGAACGCGGTTTCAATCAGGCGACGCTCCTTGCGAACGGGATTGCGAAAACTGCAGGCGTTCCAGTTCTCACAGATATATTGATTCGGTATCGGCACACAGAGGCGCAAAGCAGTCTGGATAGAGAGGCGCGCCAGCAGAATCTTAGGGATGCTTTTGAAATTCGGAACCCAGATATTATCCGTGACAAGCGACTTCTGGTCTTTGACGACGTTTTCACTACCGGTGCGACGATTCGTGAAATAGTTAACGAACTCTGGACTGCCGATCCTGCTGAAATTGATGTTTTAACACTGGCGAGAACCTTGGACAATCAAAAATCGTGAAACTTTTTTCCCTTACATTGCGTATTATATGAAGGTTCACGCTATAACAAGGATGCAGACATGCCTTCGCATTGTAAGGTGAACGTTTGAAAGTTACACCTTAAAACTGCTTATCATTTCGATAATCATCTAAATTTATAGTGGGAGGTCAAACTTTTGCACTTAAACAGCATTAAAATTCGTGGATTCAAGAGTTTCGCCGAAGAAGTTGAACTCATACTTGAACCGGGCATCACTACGATTGTCGGACCCAACGGCTGCGGAAAAAGCAATGTCTCCGATGCGGTTCGGTGGGTGCTTGGTGAACAAAGTGCTCGTGGACTTCGGTGTGCTTCTATGCGCGACCTGCTTTTCAACGGTGGTGCTAATTTTGCACCTGCCCAGAAAACAGAGGTGGCACTGCGTTTTTCAAATGGGAACCCTGAGACCCCCACACAAGATGCTCCCAAACTTGCCTTCGCATCTCCAGAAACTGAGGTGTCTCGTCACCTGACCCGAAATGGTGAAAGCCGCTATCTGATTAACCAAAATCCGTGTCGTCTCCGAGACATCAGCGAACTCTTTATGGACACAGGTATCGGCGTAGACGCTTACTCCGTTATGGAGCAGAGTAAGATCGATCTGATCCTGAACGTCCGTCCCGAAGAACGTCGGTTCCTCTTCGATGAGGTCGCCGGCATCACTAAGTATAAACACCGTAAAAAAACAGCACTCCGTAAACTTGAACAGACCGAGCAAAACCTTGCCCGTATCAACGATGTGATTCAGGAGTTACAGCGCGAAACCGAGTCCCTCAAGGAACAGGCAGAACAGGCACGGCACTATAATACACAACAGGCGCAGCTAAAGCAGCTTGAGTTAGAACTCGCGCATCGGGAATACGATAAACTCCGTACAGACTATAATCAAGCCCAAACCGACTTGGATGCGGTCTTAACCACCGTCGCGGGTGCTTCTGAAACCCTTAAAGCGGCTGAAGAACGCATTGAGAACTCCACAAACCGCCGATCTGAGTTGGATGACGCCATACGTGAAGGACAGGTAGCACTCCGCGAGATTGAATCGCAGATTGAGCAAATCGAACGTCAGATAGTGCTTCACAAGGAACGCCAACTCAACATCCAACGGGAACGGGAACGGGCACTCCAAACGCTTGAATCCTTAAAAGCACAACAAACAGGCATACTTACACAACAACGGGAACGCACCCAAGAATATCAAAAACTTGAGGCATCTTGCAAGATAGAAGGAAGCCGATTAACAGCACGTCAGCAACTCCTAACGGAACTCGCTGGACGGATTAGCAGCGCGAAAGATGCTGTACAGGAAACGCAAATTGCCTTGCAAGAGATTACAACGGCGTTAACAGAACGCGAACGCGAACGCTTAGCGATCGAGCATAAGTTGACGAGTACCGAAGGGAATCTCGACCGTCTGAAAAAAAATAAGATGGCATTAACCGCTGAACTGAGTACTGCCAATGATGCTCGCGATGAAGTCCAGTATGCCGAAACACAATTGAAGGCAACACTCGTTCACATCGAAACTGAGAAAAATCAGGCAGAGACAAAGCTTCAAGAGAATCAAGATGCGCTCCGTAAGATCGAAACCGAAATCCGAGACTTACAAAACACCTTAGGTGCTAACGTCTCACGGTTTAAATCATTACAGGAATTGCAATCTGCTTATGAAGGGTACTATGCCGGTGTTCGAGCGATAATGCGGGCAAAGACCCACGCCCCTGATCAGTTTCGAGGCGTGTGCGGTGTCGTCGCTGAACTTGTCACAACGGATAACCAGTATGAAGTCGCAATAGAGGTGGCTCTCGGGAGTGCTATCCAAAATGTCATTACTGAAACCGCTGAGGACGCACAAAGGGGTATCGCTTTTCTTAAACAGCATCGCGCAGGTAGGGTAACGTTCCTGCCTCTGGATATTTTACGTGGACGTAGGTTTGATGATGATCAGCTGCTGGACCAACCCGGTGTTATCGGCATTGCTGAAGAATTGATCGATTACGATCCCAAATACGAGGTTGCGATGCAACATCTACTGGGCAACACCCTCGTCATTGAAGATTTGGATTCAGCAATTGGCTTGACCCGACAGTTCCGTCCAAGTGCGCGCCTCGTCACATTAGACGGCGAAGTTATCAATACATCCGGTGCTATCACTGGCGGTCAAACAAGTCAGAAGCAGATCGGATTGCTCAGCCGTGCTCGCGAGCTTGAGACGCTTGAGAACGAGATTGGGAAGTTGACCCAGTACTCCAATAAGAAGGATCAGAAGCGCAAGGCGTACGCCGCAGCAATAGCGAATCTGCAAAAAACGCGGCAGACGCTCACCGCACAGTGGCAGGATAAACGGGTAGAAAAAGCGTCATTGACGAAAGACTTAGAACAGGCAAACCTTCAAGTTACCCGGCTCGAACAACAACTCGCGACAGTTGAAAAAGAAAACCGCGAATTGGGCACCTCAGTCGCGGCATCGCGTGAAGAACAACAGGCCCTTGAAACTGAAATCCAGACGTTGACGCAAAAGAAGACCCGTACCGAGCGATGGATTGAACGCATGTCCGAACAGATTGAGAGCGAAAACAGGAAACATGCTGAAGTCGCGAGCAGTTGTCAGAAGATGGAAGTTTTCTTGGCAGGACAGCGTCAGAAACTTGAGGGTTTAGCGTCCGAACTCCAAACCCTCAAGGAGACACAACAACGAACAGCAAAGGAAATCGCTGAACAACAAGCAATTATTGACACAGATGAACAGAGGAAAAGCGACCTTGTGGAGCAGGTAGCCGCAGCGCAACGCGAGTTCCTCCGTTTAGAAGGGGACCGCGCCGAATCCGAATCGCGGGTTGATGAGCTGACTGAAGAACGTGAGACGCTCCTTCAGGAGGTCGAGGTCCTCCAAAAGGAGATGCGCGCAACCCGTAGAAACTTTGAGAAACAGAACCGGGCGCGCCATAAACTCGAAGTCGCCACAACACAACTTGAGATGCGTATAAAATCGGTCTCAACCCGCATCCACGATAAATATCAGGTGTCCATCGATGCGCTCCCACCGGTAACGGATAACGAGCAGGCGATGGATGAGATTGATCTGTTGGATAGCATTGAAAAGTTGAAAGCGGAACTCTCTGGAATGGGTGCAGTCAATCTCAAAGCGATTGAGGCTTACGAGGAATATAAGGAACGTTACGATTTCCTTATTTCCCAGCGCTCTGACCTTGAACAGTCGACACAAGACACCTATCAGGTAATACAGAAAATTAACCAGACTTCGAGAGAAGTATTTCTGACGACGTTTGAAGCGGTACAGACGAACTTCCAAGAGGTCTTTACACAACTCTTCGGTGGCGGCGAAACCGAATTGCTATTGACAGATCCGTCCGACGTGCTTGATTCGGGCATTGACATTATCGCTCGTCCGCCAGGCAAACGTCCACAGAGCATCACGCAACTCTCCGGTGGAGAACGTTCATTGGTGGCGATTGGACTTCTGTTTGCCGTCTTCAAAATTAAACCGAGTCCTTTCTGTGTTCTCGATGAAGTCGACGCCGCGCTCGACGAAGCGAATATTCTCCGCTTCACCAATCTTATTCGTGCCTATGCCGAAAACACACAATTCGTCATCATCACACACAACCGGCGCACGATGGAAATCGCTGATGCCATGTACGGCGTGACGATGGAACAGGCGGGCATCTCGAAAATTGTCTCCGCTAAGTTTGGTGAATAGTATTTTAAATTATTAAATCTGGGCATCGTTCCACTTCGTTTCACGATGGTGTTTGGTTAATTCTGATGAGGATTGGAACGCGAACAGTTATTAAGGGTTTATGTAGACAGCTCATCCGCCGGACCCGCAGCATAAGCACTAATCCGTGAACATGGATAAATTGAACCGAGATCTACTCACAATTCTGCCGCTCCGCGAACGTCAGCACAAAATGACGGTCGCAGATGTCTACCCGTTAGATGTGGAAATCCCGCGCTATGAAAATCCGCACCTTTCCGATGTCGCAGATCGTATTGTTGAGGCGCGCCATCGTGGGAAACAGGTGATCTGGATGATGGGTGCGCACGTCATGCGGCGCGGCAATTCCCGTTTCATCATTGATTTGATGGAACGCGGTATCCTCACGCATCTCGCTACGAATGGGGCGTGTGCGATCCACGATTTTGAACTGGCACATATCGGCGCCACGCTCGAAGATGTAGAGGACTACATTTCGGATGGGAAGTTCGGCAATTGGGAGGAGACCGGACGCTACCTGAACGAAACGATTACTCGTGGTTACCGAGACAAGATCGGTTTTGGAGAAGCCGTCGGGCGATTCATCCAAGAAGGGGAGATGGGCATTCCGTTTCCACATCAAGATGTGAGCATGTTTGCGGCGGCATATCGGTTAGGCATACCCTTCACTGTTCACAAAGGTATCGGATACGACATCATCGACCAACACCCCTCTGCGGATTACGCCGCGATGGGATGGACAACGGGTGAGGATTTTCTCCGTTTTGCTAACAGTGTCTCTCAGTTGGAAGAGGGTGTTTTTCTGAATTTAGGGTCTGCTGTTATGGGACCTGAAGTCTACCTCAAAAGCCTCTCAATGGCTCGCAACATCGCAACCCAACACGGTGAGGAGATTCGACACTTCACGACTGCCAACTTCGACTTGATCGATTTTCCCGATTTCCAAGACGAAGGGAAACCCACCGATGCCCACTACTACCACCGTCCCAAGAAAACGATTCTCATCCGTACGGTGAAAGATGGGGGTGAAGGTTACCACATCTCCGGCGATTTCTCGGTGACTGTCCCCCAGTTGTATCGATTGATAATCAGTTCTCTGCAACTTGAGTTATAAGCAACTTTGAGTATTAAATAGGCACATTGTCCGTTAGTGGCGGGCGGGGAAACCCTAGGGAAATCCGCAGAAACACCCTATCAAAAACCCCAAGCAAAACCCCCTACGGTTTCAAGACCTGCGGGAAAATCGGAATTTATTTCTTAATATTGCTTAATAAAGTTTAATAAAATATTTCGGTAATCGACGAGCAATGATTAGCAGAAACTTGGGTTAAGTAGCAATTTGGGTTATGCTAATAGACGCTGCTCCGATGCCCGACTTCGTGAACAACAATCACTCGTGTTTGTCGATTGAAGGTATAGATAACTCGGTAAGCGTCAGCCGCTCGTAAACGGAACTTCCCTCTATATGGGCCTCTGAGAGCCTCGTGGCGATGTGTGTCGCAATTTTCGCAGAGTGACCTCAACTTATCGAGAATTCGCTGCTCAACCGTGGCATCTAAACGCGCAAAGTCTGCTTCCGCTTTCGGCATAATTTCCAAACGGTACATTACCACTTCAGTCCCAGTTCTTTCGCCACTACCTCTATTGGAATCGATTTGACTTTACCGGACTCATGTTCGGCTACACTACGTTCCAACCTTTCAGCAACCTCCGGGCGCAATTCTAATCCCTCATCTGGATCATAGTGGTAATCCTCAAGAAACTGCTCTAACTCCAGGTAGCACACAAAAAATTCAAAGAATGCTGATTTCAGTTGTTCTGTCCCCTGAACCGATGGTAACACCTTCTGGAGTTTCACAATTCGTTCACGCGCTGCAAAAAGTTCCCAATTCGCGAGCGTCTCCATCAGTCTACGGAACGCCTCATCCGGTAATTCCGTCACCTCAATCTCGGGTTCGGGATCAGTGATTAAGGGCAGATCACTCATCCGTTTTGCTATACGTCCTGCGGGCGAAGTTTTTCGTACAGCTTCCACGGCTGTGACGCGCGCCTGCAGAGGTGCGAATGTATCGCACTCCCGCAGTATTGCAAGCAGCTGCTCCTCAGGTTCTTCCAACTCAAATGCCAAACCACAGTAGCCTTCATAGAATTCACGAAACTCAGTTTCCAATGCGTCTCTATCGGCATTCTTGGTAAGCAAGACAACGAGTCGTTCACGGGATTCAAAGAGCGGACGGTTGATAATTGGTGTGAGCCAAGTACTGAATGCTGCGTGAGTCATGTCTGTTATGTCATGTGGCATTGGTTTCTCCCTTCACTAACCTACGGATGCAATCTCTAAGTTACCGCGCCAGTGTTTCTGTAACATCCGCTTCAACAACTGATGTACCGGTGCGTTCAGCACTGGATCGGCTTTGATGAGCGACTCCGCCTCTTTTTTCGCCGCCTCCAGAAGCGTAGCATCATGAATGATGTTTGCAATCTTGAAATTTGGGATGCCCGATTGGCGTGTACCGAAAAACTCGCCTGGACCTCGGATGTTCAAGTCTGCTTCTGCAATCCGAAAGCCGTTGTTCGTCCGAATCATCGCTTGAATGCGTTGAAAAGAGTCATCCCCTCTGGGTGAAGCAACGAGGTAACACGCCGATTGATGCTCACCACGTCCGACACGCCCACGCAATTGGTGCAATTGGGACAATCCAAATCGCTCGGCATTCTCAATCACCATCAGCGTCGCGTTCGGAACATCAATGCCTACCTCAATCACCGTTGTTGAAACCAGAACATCAATGTGTCGATCCTTGAAGTTCGTCATCACTTCCTGCTTTTCAACGGATTTCATTTGTCCATGCAGAAGTCCAAGACGCAGATCGGGGAACACCTCACTCTGAAGATGCGATGCCATCTCTGTGGCGGCTTTGAGTTCCTCCAGTTTTTCGGACTCTTCAACGAGTGGATAGACGACGTATGCCTGTCTGCCGCGTTGGATTTCCTTCCGAACGGTGTTGTATAATTTCTCCCGCTCCCTCTCCTTTATCCAATAGGTCTTAATCGTCTGTCTACCGGGAGGCATCTCATCGATAACAGAGACGTTCAGATCCCCATAGAGCGTCAATGCAAGTGTTCTTGGAATCGGGGTCGCCGTCATGACGAGTACGTCCGGTGCTGGAGGGGGTGCGCCACCTTGCTTTTGTCCCCCATTTGCGGATTGTGCCTTGTTCCGGAGCATTGCGCGTTGCATCACACCGAACCGGTGCTGTTCATCGATGATAACGAGTCCAAGTTTGTGAAAATCGACCCCTTCTTGTATCAACGCCTGCGTCCCGACGATGAGATCTGCGGTGCCATCAGCGATTGCCGCCAATGCCTCTTCGCGCTCTGGTTTTGGCAGGTCACTTTTGAGAAGCACAACGTTTATGTTCTCGTCTCCTGCTTGACCCGCACTCTTGTGCAAATCCTTGAGCATCTCTGAAAGATTATAATAGTGTTGCTCGGCGAGGATTTCAGTCGGAACCATTAGCGCGCCCTGATACCCGTTTTCGATAGCACACAGCAACGCCATCGCTGCTACAACCGTCTTCCCGGAACCGACATCCCCTTGAATGAGCCGATTCATAACGGTTTTCTGCCGCATATCCTTTTGGATCTCAGCAAAAACCCGTTTTTGTGCGCCTGTGAGTTCATACGGAAGCGAAGCGAGAAAATCCTGTAAGAGGGAAGGAGACGTTCCAGGACTCTCTTGGATACCAACCCGAAACGCGATACCGTCCTCCGAGATACGACGCTCCTTTTTCATCTCCATCCCGAGACTGAGAAGAAAAAACTCCTCAAAAGCGAGCCGTTTTTGCGCCGCTTCCCGATGTGCCTCCGATGTCGGAAAATGTATCTCGTTAATGGCGGATTGCCTGTCAACCAAGCGTTGCCGTTGGCGGAGTGCGAGTGGCAAGATCTCAGGTATCTGTTGTCCATGTTCATCCAACGCAGTCCGCATCCAAGCACGCAACATCTTTGCCGTGAGTTTCGCTGTGAGCGGGTATTTCGGAACGATCCGATTCGTGTGGATTAAGTTTTCTTCCTCGAACAGTTCAAATTCATAGTCGGTGGCTTGGATTTCATTGTAACGGCGGGAGAATTTGCCGCTGACGACAACCTCGGTGTCAACAGGAAGTAATGCCTTCATAATACCGATACGCCTGCCGAAGTTAACGAGGAGCGCGACACCCGTGCCGTCATAAATTGAAATCTTACCGATGCGTTTCCCTCTCGCTGTCGGAGACGAAGTATGATTGACGACTTTACCCTGTATGGTTTCCGGTTCGTCATCTTCTGTCCTTCCGACCCTATAAATCTCTACCATTTTGGAGCGGTCGATATAATCGCGCGGGTAATATGCCAGCAATTCGCCAACCGTTTCGAGACTGAGTTCGCCCGAAAGCATTTCGGCGCGACGCGGACCAATGCCTTTGAGATACTGGAGGGGTTGGGTGAGGAACTCAAGCGAATCGATGTCTGTTGAAACAGGGGTATCTGAGATTGGAACAGATTCGGGCTGGCTATCAGCAGTTGACTGTCGGCTGTCAGTGGACCGACTTACTGCTGCTTCTTGCTGATGGTTCCCGATGGAAACCGATGACTGACGACTACTTCGTTGTGAGGGAGGCTCTGTGTCTTGAAAAAGAGGTAAATCTTTTGTTGGCACCGTAGCGGCTGGACGTTCCGATGCCTGTTCCCGCTCTGGAGGTGAACTTTCGGGCTCACTCTCTACTCCCGCAAAGAGCGGCAGCATATCCGTTTGGGCACTTTTCTTAGCACTTGCACGTTGCGCTTTTGGGGACTGGCGTGTTTGCGAAGGTTCGGCACTTGTCCCGACTACATTCGGGACGTTTCGTTGCTCGTGCCCGAGTGCGGCATCAATTCGTTTCGTCGCTTCCGCAAGTATGCGTTGGCGTTCGGCGGACGATGCGTCGGCATAATTTTCAAAGAGATTCGACAAACCGCTCAGTACCGCTTTCTCGGCTGCCGCCAATGTAAAGGTCTCACCATTCTTTACCCATAACTGGACATAGTTCCCCAATCCGTCGATGACAACATCGTCGCGGCACCCTTTTCGGAGTTCTTGTTGAAAGGGACGACGGATAGTGGTAAGGATTTTTGTGAAATTGTTCATACTTTTTCTATCATAACCAGACGCTGTTATTTTTCCTGGCCAGATTTCCACACCTTGCCTTTTCTGAGTCTTTTTGCGGAGGTTCTCAACCCGACAATTATGTAATCAATTTACATACGTTTCGTTAAAATATTAGACGTAAATTCAGTAAAAACGTTGAGTTGTCTTGGCAAAAGAGGGTTGACAGAGTATGGTAAATCGTTTATAATCTCGTTAAATTTAACCGACTTGTAACGCATGGCATTAAAAGGAGCAGCACCATGGTATCTCCCTACTTGACAGAGGTCCAACAAAAAGAGTGGCAAACAGAGGGGTTTTTGCTCATTAAGAATGTCCTTTCACCTGCTGAGATTGATACGATTTTGACATCTGTGGATTCAGCGATCGAAACGTATGTCCAAGAGACACCGAGTCTACAAGGCAACAATCGGTTTGGAAAGGGTGCCTATACAATCATCCGTGCGATTGAACAGACAGATGCCCTTGATCCACTTACCGATCATCCGCGCCTCTTCGGGACTATCCTTTCAATGATGGGTCCGTATCTTCAAATCATGGGGACGCAAATCTACGTCCGACACCCTGATGCGGAGGCTCTGATGGCGTTTCATACGGATGCGGGTCCTTCGCTGCAACGGATTCATCCACATCCGGATAGTTTGCCGCTGCAATTCAAAGTGCAATTTTTCTTAACGGATCTGACAGAACCGAATCAGGGGAACTTTATGTGTGTGCCGGGTAGCCACAAGGTCTCTTTCCCTGAGAACGGGTTTAAAAAAGGCACATATCCCGAAGGCGCGATTCAGGTCATCGCAGAAGCTGGAGACGCAGTCATCTTTCCGTGGGCATTGTGGCACGGCGTTGGTCCGAACCAGACGGAACGCATCCGTAAAAGCGTGACCTTCCGTTACGGACAGATGTGGTCCCGTCCTTATGACTATGACAGGCTTCCGGCGGATGTTCTCGCACGGATGACACCGCGCCGCCGGAGATTGTTCGGCGATATGGGTGAAGACCATCATCCGACCGATTACTTCAAACCGCACGATCAACTTGAAGTTATTTGCCAAGATGAGTGGAACGTGCCGCTTCCGTAAGACTTCGTATTCTCGTTGGTTTGGTAATTCCCTAACAATGCTCGGTGCGGTTAGGGGATTTAGTCTACGGACAGACTAAATCCGTTCCTTGTATTACATTCCGCACCTACCGGGCCCAGAGAAACGAGGTTTGATGGGGTTTCAGAATTTAATTCGGTAATGTGCGATGGTAATTGTCTGAATCAGGATTTGCAGGATTCAAAGATTTTCAGGATTGGATGTCCTTCGGACTGAAAGCGACCTTCATAGAATTACCGGAATATTTATTGAAACTTCATGTAACCTCGCCATTCTTCATGTAGACAGGTGCTCCAATAGCCAATTAATCCGTGTGTGCCTGTAATTTTTCAAACAGATCCCGGAAAATCGCATCCCGATCGACACTCGACGCGACACGCATGAGGTGACGACTGTTATCGCAACTCCACGTCGCCGCTTCCGTCAAGATAGGACTGTGAACGATCTCTGTCGGTACCCACGCCGAGTTGACGAGGTATGCCGTTGCGGATATATCCCATATCACCTTCGACCAAGCGAAATGGTCGCTGGAATAATCTTTGAAGATCTCCACGAGGTAATCGCCGACCCTGCCTCTGCCCTGCACATAGCGTTCCATCTCCGCAACTGTTGTGTGTAGATGTGAGACGACGCCACGTGCGGGTAGCCAAACGAATGGTACGCCGGAGTCCAGAACCACTTGCGCACTCTTAAGGTCTTGCATGAGGTTGAACTCTCGGGTGTGGGGCCAATACAACGGATTCCCGCCCAGCCATATAATAACAATGCGTTCGATAATTTCAGGTTCTATGAGGATAGCGGAGGCGACGTTGGTTATTGCACCGACAGCCACTACGTAAAGTGGATCGTCGGGTGTTGCTGTCCTCGCACGTTCAATCATATCGGTCGCGGCATCGCTCGGCACGGGTGTCTCTCTATCGGCGAGAAACGTTCTGGACCCGCGATAGGCGAAACCATTGGCGGGGACATTGAGGAAGTCCAAAAGTCTCAGAATTTCAGCGTAGCTTTTCTCCATGCCGTCTTCGGGACTGCTTGAGCGGTTGTTGTGGAAAGGGACGGCATACATTGCCTCGACGTTGAGGTGTTCGGGTGAGAGGAGTGCGTGGACGACTGCAAACTGGTCGTCGATTTCGTTATAGGTGTCAGTGTCAAGGACCATGCGCACCTGTCCTGTTGGCGGGTGGAGCATTTCCAGGCGTTTTGACTCTGACAGTGTCGGAAAGTTCATAAGCGGTTTTTACCTTAGTGTCATGAGGGATTTTCTTTAGTATATCACGTTTGGAAAAAGATGGGGAGTTTATTCTTCCCTTTGGGGTGAAACTTCATCTATTCTATCAAGAGGGAACCAGGTAGGTAGTGTTGTGTCACATCTAAATCGACAGGTGCTTTTGCCCGATTTTGTCGGGTTTCACTGCGTTCTACCTGCAGGAAATACCCAATCAAAAACACCTACAAAAAGTCAAAACAACCTTGACAGAACAACCGACCTCTTCGACAAGAAAATATTCTCGGTATTACTGTTTCTTCAGATCCGCCCATGTGCCGACGATGTTCTTTTTTCCCTGAGAAGGTGCCGCAGGCACATCCGGTAAGTCCGGCATCATCACCGCCGTCCACTGCGTCCGGAAGAACAGAGAGTCCCAATTCAAGTTCCGCATCATCCCCTTCAAACCCGCTTCACTTTCAACCAGTGGCAACACGCGGGGCTTTCGCGTTCCAGAGCCGCCACGTCAAACCACCTTCCTTGTAGCAGGAGATCCCGAAATCCACACGAGTGCCTTGATCGTCGTAGAGTCGGTAATCAAAGCCGGGCAAACTTTGTCCAATACACCCGACAGTGCCCATGGGAATCGGCGTCCCCTTAGGACTCTTGATGTGAGACAATTTTATATATAATCAAATTTAAAAACGATAAAGCCTGTATCTAACTATGAAGTTATACGATATTTTTCAGGGAAAAACAAGAGATGACGATTACTGACCAGAGCCATAGGGAGAATTGAATGGCACCGTAATTCTTCCGATAACTGTTTGACAGAAAATCGATTTTAGAGTATAATAATTGAGAAATATGAAAACATGTCTGCTGCTACCGGCTTACAATGAATCTAAAACAATTGGACAGATAATTCAGGAGTCTTCTGAGTTTATCAAGGCAATTATTGTCATTGACGACGGCTCCTCAGATGAAACGGCAGAGATTGCAGCGGCATGTGGGGCAGTCTGTTTGACGAACACCACGAATTGTGGGAAAGGGAACGCCTTACGGAAGGGGTTCGCCTATGCCCTTGAGCACGGGTACGAACTAATTTTCACCATGGATAGCGATGGACAACATCAGCCTGCGGATATCCCACGTTTTTTGGAACACTTTGACAACACACGTCCCGATATACTCATTGGCACAAGAGCAACACAGAATTTTCGGACATCGATGCCGCTCCATAGACGGGTGAATAACTGCTTCATCTCTTATGTCGGTTCAAAGTTATGCGGGCAACAGGTGCCCGATTTTCAATCGGGATATCGGTTGATTCGTGATGAGGTCTTGCGACAGGTTCATTTGGAAACAGAGCGTTATGAAACGGAATCTGAGCTGCTGATAAAAGCAGGACGGCTCGGGTTCCGAATTGAAAGTCTGTCGATTCAGACACGGTACGGCGATGAAATCAGCCATATTAAACCGCTTCGAGAGATATGGCTCTTTACAAAGCTATTGCTTCGCAGTTTATGAAGAAGAGTCTTCCCTGCTTGCGGGGATACAGGGGTTGACTTCATTGAAAATCAACGTGAAACGTAGTGGAACGGTGCCCAGATTTAATAGTTTAAAAAATGGATTCACTCCGACTCTTTATTAACGGTTTCCTGATAGGCATCGCCAACATCATCCCTGGTATGAGTGGCGGAACTCTCGCTCTCGTTTTAGGCATCTATGAACGGCTCATCGGCGCACTACGGCGCATCGGACTTTCAACGGCAAAAAAATTGTTAGGAGCCGCGACCTTAAGAAAAAACGCTCTGGAAGACGCACGGGCAGAACTCCGACGAATTGATTTCGGCTTTCTGGCACTCTTAGGGTGTGGTGCGATCGCCGCTGTCTTGCTCACGTCAAAACTGATTGTCTATCTGCTGAACGATCATCACGATGCGACTTACGGTTTCTTTAGTGGACTCATTCTAATCTCTATCCTGATACCAATGCGGATGCTAAAGGGGTTCGGTTGGAAAGAACTGTTAGTCCTACTGATCGCTGTCGTACTGATATTAAGTTTGTCTGTCAGCACGGGTGAAAAACAGTTAGATCGGGTTGCGTATAAGTCTGGAGTGGAGACAACGACGAGTAGCGAGGTTTCCGAGCGCGTGTCTGGAGTGCCAACGTCCTGGGAACTCGTACTCTTTTTCGGGAGCGGCGCGCTGGCGATTTCAGCGATGATCCTGCCCGGTATCAGTGGTTCGTTTCTGATGCTCGCCCTCGGTGTCTACTTCCCGCTCTTGACGGCAATAAATACGATATTAGAAGGCATTCCAGCAGTGTTCAAAGGGACTTTGGAGCGGACGGACGAGGTGACCTCGCCCCTACTCATCATCGGTTTTACAGCAGTTGGGTGCCTGTTCGGTCTCTTAGCATTTACACGGCTGCTCAACTATCTGCTGGAACGCTATCGCAACCTAACGATCACTTTTCTCATTGGACTAATGGTGGGTTCACTTTACGGGTTATGGCCCTTTCGCGAGTTCGCGCTGGTAGATGGGGAACGGATAGATACGGCTCACATCCTACCACAACTTGATATGAACCTGCTTATCACTATGGCGGCTTTTCTTGTCGGTTGTGGGGTTATCTATTTATTTACACGCCTGGAGAATTAGATGGAATGGCTGTCGGTTGTCGGTTGTCGGTTGTCGGTTACAAGAGGGTTTTGTTAAACGATAACCTCTTTACCGACTGCCGATTGCTGATTGCCGACAGCCATCAAAAGAATGAAAAAAATCAAAAACGTCGGTTTATTTGTCAATACTACCAAAGCCAACGCCGGGGGTGTCGTCGAAGGTGTGGCTGCGTGGCTTCAAGAACGCGGTATTGTCCCCCTGCTCCCAGAGGAACAAGCGACTGCGTTGGGATGTCCGCGAATCGGTATTTCTAAAACAGAGGTCGTAGAACAAGCAGATGTGCTCCTCGTCCTCGGTGGCGATGGAACGCTCCTGAGCGCCGCGCATACACCGGAGATTGAAAATGTGCCTATCTTAGCGATCAACATCGGAACGCTCGGATTTTTGACAGACGCATCCCTTGATGAACTCTACCCGACACTGAATGCGCTTTTGACAGGTGCTTATCGGATAGAACATCGGATGATGTTGGAGGTTGTTGTGAACAGCCAAGCCCAAACAGAAGTCCGTGATGAAATGGAGGGCGGCTGGACAGACAAGCACGTGAAGGCACAAACCCACTCTACCGAACCGCAAGGAACATTAACAAAACCTTTTCAGGCTTTCGCACTCAACGATGTTGTGATACGGCACTATACACGGCTTATTGAATTAGATGCCTACGTTGATGGAGAACTCTTTATACCGTATAACGCTGATGGACTGATTATCGCGACACCGAGCGGGTCGACTGGATATTCGCTCTCTTGTGCGGGGACTATCGTCGCCCCACAGTTGGAAGCGATTCTGCTGACACCCATCGCACCCCACAGCCTGACAGTGCGTCCTTTCATCGCCGATGGCGATGCGGAAATAACCGTCAAAATGCGTGCGGCATATCAGAGTGTAGATGTTTTTGTGGATGGACAACGTGAGACGCACAGCCTTACTGCGGGGGCAGTCATAACGGTGAAAAAAGCGGAACGCACGATTCAACTTATCCGTTCGCAACACCATAGTTATTACAGAGCCTTGCGTGAAAAATTAATGTTGGGCGAGAGAATTAAACAGACATAGGAAATGGCTATCGGCTGTCAGCTGTCAGTATATCGGGCGGGGAAACCCTGAAGAAACACCCAAGCAAAAAACCCCTACGAACACTTCTACCTATCATTTGAGGGTGGACAGACTACTAATAACTGACAACTATTATGATTGAAACGCTTTCTATCCGCAACATTGCCCTCATAGATGAACTTGACTTGGATCTGGCACCAGGGTTGAATATCTTCACGGGTGAGACGGGTGCAGGCAAATCGGTTATCCTCAGATCAATCGGATTGGTCTTAGGTGAGAGGACCTCTGCTGATATTGTCCGCGAAGATACTGATTTCGCGGAGGTAGAGGTGAGCGTTGCACCTGACGAGGCGCATCCGATTTGGCACACAGATTCGGACGAAACCGCCGATCCGATATTGAAAGGTTCTCTTAACGACGTATTGGATCCATCCGACACAGTGATCCTCTCCAGAAGAATCACATCGAGCGGTAGGAGTCGCTGTCAAGTTAACGGACGTTTGGTGAATTTGAAACAGTTGCAAGCCCTCGGAACATTCCTGGTCGATATCCACGGTCAACACGAACATCAATCATTATTTAGGACACAAACGCACCTTAAGCTCTTAGACGATTTCGGCGGCAACAGTGAAGCGCGACAACACATCAGTAGCATATACGCACAACTACGAGCCTTGCAACAAGAAGTCGCGTCCCTCACGGAGACCTTGAAAGCATCAGAACGCGAAAAGGAACTCCTGGAATTTGAAATTAAAGAACTGACTTCGGCAGATTTGGAGGAAGGCGAGGACGAAAAATTGGCGGATGAAGCGCGTATCCTTAAGAACGCAGAAGCATTACGTAAGTCAGCGACCCATGTGTATCAACAACTGGAAAATGACGACTCCGGGATGGGGAGTTCCGGCAGTCCGCTTGAACGCTTGAGAGATGCCGCCAAAGAACTGATAAAATTGTCCGAAATTGATGATAGCCTTTCGGAATTGGGAGACCGGTTGGAATCATCGCTCTACGAATTGGAGGACATCACTTCACAGGTTCGCTACTACGCGGAAACGGTGGAATCTAATTCAATGCGGCTGGACGAAGTAACTGACCGGTTAGCATTGATATCAAAACTCAAACGACGCTACGGGAACTCTATTCCGGAGATATTGGCTTATCATGCGGATGCAGAGCAAAAATTAGAGACGTTACAACTCGGTACAGAGAAACAGGATCTGCTGCAGACGAAGATCAATAAAACGGTTCAAGAAGCACAGCGGCTATGCACTACACTCTCATCGAAGCGGCAGCATGTTGCTAAACATCTTTCAGAACGGATTGAGAAGGAACTCCGTACACTCAGTATGGACAAAGCGGAATTTCATGCATCCGTTCAGCATATACCGGATGACAGCGGTCCGTTTCAGATAGACGGGAAACGTTATGCATTCCGCTCCGACGGGATGGACGATGTAGAATTCCTAATTGCGCCGAACGTAGGATCCGAAGCACGTCCGATCGCCAGAATCGCATCAGGCGGTGAAATCTCGCGTATCATGCTGGCGTTAAAGACAGTCCTTGTTCAAGTTGATGAGATTCCTACACTGCTCTTTGACGAAATCGACAGCGGTATTGGCGGCAAGGTTGCAGACGTCGTTGGCAAAAAACTGAAGGAACTCTCAGCATCTTCTCAGGTGATTTGCATTACACACTTACCACAGATTGCCCGCTTTGCAGATAGACATTTCCGGGTAGAAAAGAAGGTGGTTGGTGAGCGGACCCTGATTACGGCAAAACCATTGACTGCAGAAGAACAGGTTAATGAAATTGCCCGAATGTACGGCGGTGAAGAAACCGAAATAGGTCTTGCACACGCACGAGAACTACTGTCTGAGAAACAGGGGGAATAGCCGTCAGCGGTCAGCAGTCAGCAGTCAGCAAGAGGGAAAACTTCACTAGAAAACCTCTTAACTGATGGCTGAAAACCGACAGCCGACAGCCACTAAAAAAATGGACGAAAGGTTTACACAAGCCAGTGGAACACATGTCTATACGGGATGCGAGTTATTAGTTAAGGGTGCCTTAGAGAGTGGTGTCAGCCTTCTCACGGGCTATCCGGGTTCCCCGATCGCCGAAGTATTTGACATTATCGAACGCAATGCCGAGCTGTTGAAAACCAACGGTATCGTCGCGCAGATAGCCAACAACGAGGCATTGAGTATCGCGCGCCTCAACGGTTCGCAGATGGCGGATGTCCGCGCGATTACATTTATGAAAAGCGTCGGCTTTCATGTCGCTTCCGATGCACTGGCGATTAGTAACCTTGCGGGAACAACCGGTGGTGCCGTTGTGGTCGTCGGTGATGACACGTGGTCACACAGCACGCAGGTGCCAGCTGATTCCCGATTTTTGGCACGACATGTCCAAACACCCCTGATCGAACCTGGCACATTCCAAGAACTTAAGGACTGGATTAACTGTGCTTTTCAGATCTCCGCAGCATCGAACCTCTATGTCTGCTACTTAACCACCGAAAATCAGGCAAGCGGCGGTGGCGATGTTGAACTCCACCCTAATATTTATCCCGAAATCAACGACTTGAAACAAATCAACTTGGATACCCAAGACATCGATGCAGATAAACGGGTTATTTTACCGCCACATACCGCACAGATCGAAGTGGAGGCATTGAGAGAACGGATCCCCGCTGCTCTTGAGACGGCCCGGAATCTCGAACTCAACACAATCCAGTTCATGGGAGACACTTCACGTCGGAAGAAGCATCGTCTTGGATTTGTCAGTGCTGGCTTAGCTTATAGTTGCCTCCTCCACGCGCTCGGGGAATTGCAGTTAGACGGAGAGATCCCGATTCTCAAACTGGGTATGACGCACCCTATTGACAAGGACATCATCAGAGAATTCGCCGCACAGGTTGACGAAATCTACGTTGTTGAGGAAAAACGTCCGCTTTTAGAGAACGAAATAAAAGCGTTCATCACGCATGAATATCAGAATGGAGACCTGAACCGATACGTAAATGTGTGGGGCAAACAATTTCCGAACGGCATGGCAGGCATCCCGGTAACTTCTGGCTTAGATGCCTCTATTCTCATTCAAAAGCTCATTCCACTTCTCAAACATCTCCTCGGCAATAGCAGTCAGCAGTCAGCAGTAAAAACAGCAGTCAGCAAAGAGATGTTAGAATCCTCAACATCCTCTTCACTGGAGACCATTCTGCCCAAAATCGATTTGGCACATTTCTCGCGTGAAGAAACACTTCAAAAACAGGTATCCGAGCAAGACATCGACATTCCTCAACGGACACCCACCTTTTGTCCGGGCTGTCCGCATCGTGATTCTTCGAGCGTCTTCCTTGAAATTACGGAGCAATTCATGGACGCCGACTATATGAAGAAACACCATGACTCAGGTCCCGTCGATCTCGTCTTTCATGGAGATATCGGTTGCTATTCAATGCTCAAATATGAGCCGTTTCCACGTCTCATGCACAATCTTTCTGCAATGGCGTTAGGTGGCGGTGCTGGCGCTGGCATCGACCGATTTATCAAAAACAAACAGGTCGTTTTCATGGGGGACTCAACCTTTTTCCACGGCGGGATGTCAGCGATTTCAGATTCAATCAAAAACAACCAAGACATCGCCTACATTATTTTAGACAACCAAACAACGGCAATGACGGGACATCAACCGACGCCTGCTGACGAGATTGACCTCCTCGGCAATCCGACGTTTGCACAAGATATTGAGCAAGTGGCACAAGGACTCACGGGTAATTCCGAAATAGAAATCGTGCGCACCAACCCAGAAGACAGGGTGAACTACAAAAAATATTTGGAAAAAACCATTCTCAAACCCGGTGTCAAAATTGTCATCGCCGATAAAGAGTGCGCGATAACCTATCAGCGTCGGATTCGTCGTGAACAACGGCAAACAATTGCTAAAGACGGCTTCCTTAAATACGAAAAACATATCAATATAACGCCGGAGGTGTGTGAGTTCTGTCGAGAATGTACGACTGCAACGGGATGTCCGGGTTTAAAAATAGTCGATACCGATTATGGCGAGAAAATCGCCATTGATCAGTCGAATTGCGTCTCCGATGGTGCCTGTGCCCGGATTAAATACGCATGTCCGGCGTTTGAAGAGGTCATCGTCACACGCAAAGGTCCTCCTCAAAAGCAAACAACAGAATTCGGAAACCATCGCGAACTCTTGAGCGATGAACCTTTACCACCGCCACCGCTACGGAGATTCGAGCGGAGTTGGAACATGTACGCCGCAGGTGTTGGTGGCATGGGGATTGGAACGATCTCGAAAGTCCTGGTTGTCGCTGGCTATCTTCAGGGCTACAACGTGGCGTTCTGCGATAGGAAAGGATTGGCAATCCGCAATGGTGGTGTCTATACACATATCGCATATACGCAACCGGACGTTCACGCGTCCCCGATGATCCCTTATGGCAAGGCAGATCTCCTATTAGGCCTCGATATTTTAGAGGCAGTGCGTGGTATCGCCGGACAATCCCACTTCCGCATCGCATCATCGCATCGAACGGCGGCCGTGGTGAATACAGCGAAAACTGAAACGATAACCACGCTCATCGGCAAAGACGATTTCGATCCTGACGCACTCGAAGCGGAACTTCAGACGTATACGAACGCCGAGGCGTATTTTGGGACTGACCTATTTACAGTCTCTGAGCAATTGTTCGGCAACAAGTTGTACGCGAACATGATGCTTCTCGGTAGTGCTTTCCAACGGCAATTAATACCTGTCGAATTGGAACCGCTCCAATTGGCACTTAAACAGATGGTGCCGCACGCCGATTTGGATACCAATATGAAAGCGTTCACCGTCGGACGCCAGCTCGCATTGGAAAACGCTAAATCTCTTGCGGATACACGTTCAGAAGAACCGTTGGCAACCTACGCCGAAATGCTCTCTGCAAAACGACAGATATTAGAAAAAAAACGTAATGGGAAACGTTTAGCGCGAGAATACGTAACAATAGTTGAAAGTACTATTGAAACGCTGGATCTTAATTCAGACAACATCCACCGAACCCTCGCACTCTATATCTATGATCTGATTCAGTTCGAGGATATCAACTACGCACGGGTATACGCTGAAAAGATTAAACAGGTGCGCGCATACGACTCAGAAACGTACGACTATCGTGCGACAAAAGCTGCGATCCGCTATCTCCACAAGGTGATGCTCATCAAGGACGAGGTCTACGTCGCACATCTGCTCACGAGCGAAGAAAAATTTCAGCGGGATAAGGAGTTGTATAAGGTTGACACCGCAAACGGCGATAGGATTAAATACGTCCATCTCAATCGTCCCCACTTTACTGTGATGGGGCTTGACTTTGAAGGTGACATTGACACACGAAATTGGCAATTGCATCTGATGAAACGGATGAAGTTTCTAAGACGTTGGCTTCCAGAGTGGCACGCGAAGGAAAAAGCGTTCCGAGAGTGGTATATCACTCGCGTGATCGACACTTTCTCACCGACTGATACTGAGACGTATGAAAAGCATCTCCAAGCGTTAGAATGTGTGGAGGAAGTCCGTGGCTATCGAGAAATTCGCTACCCGAAAATGGAAATGGCAAAACAGACAGTCGAAGAATTGTTGTCGGTTGTCAATCGTCAATAGTCAGTCGGATGGAAGATTGGGCACCCATCCTTCCATTCTTTCATCTCTTAACTGATAACTGAAGACTGCAAAAAAACAATGCAGACACGACATATACTGACCGGACACACCCGCATTGTCGGCGTTATTGGTGATCCTGTTGAACACAGCCGTTCACCGCAAATGCACAATGCCGCTTTTGCCAAAGCAGGTCTTGATTATGTATACGTCCCTTTTCATGTCCGTCCGGATGACTTGGCAGATGCGATTGCTGGGTTTAAAGCGATGAATGTCGTCGGCATCAACGTAACGCTTCCACACAAACAGGCAGTCATCCCGCATCTGACATCGATCTCTCGGGAAGCGGAACTTATTGGTGCTGTGAACACGCTGACGTTTGTTGAAGGGAACATATATGGCGATAATACAGATGCCCCTGGTGTTTTACGAGCCTTGGCAGAGGACGGAAACATGTCTGTACCCGTGGGAGAGAATATTGTCGTTTTAGGAGCAGGCGGTGCCGCGAGGGCTGTCGTCGTTGCGTTCGCACTCAGAGGCGTAGCATCGATTACAATTGCCAATCGCACAGTGGAAAAAGCGGTTTCTTTAGCAGAAGAGATGGATCAGAAGACGGGTGTCTCTATGCGAGGGATGGGACTCGCGGACGAACGATTGCCTATGGCTGTTCGCGAGAGTAAACTTCTTGTCAACACCGCGACGACGAGCATGGACGTAACACAACCCCTGCTCATTTCTGTCGACTGGCTTCAACCGAATACTATTGTTTACGACATTGTGTATACTCCGCCAGTAACACCTTTGATGCAAGCCGCGACTGAGTGCGGATGTCAGACCCTTGGCGGCATCGGGATGTTAGTTCATCAGGGGGCAATCGCTTTTGAGAAATGGACGGGTGTCACACCGTGTACTGAGACAATGCGTCAAGCCCTATAGACACGACTCTCCGCTGGAGAGTTTCAAAGACCTTCTTTATTAATCACCCCAGCGGGGTACAAGGTCTATAGCGTCATCTCACAACCTCATACGGTTCATCAAGACATACGAAAGGGGTCAACAACAATACAATGGAACAGCAAGAACAGGATTTTGCGCCGATTCGCTTCGTTATCCTCGGCACACCTTATACCATAAAACCGACAGAAGAGTTAACACCAGAAGCAATCAAGGAACTGGTTGAATACGTCAAAAGTTTAGTTGAATCCTATCTCAGAAAAGGCTTTGACGAACAAAGGGTTCCGTTGCTGGTCGCTTTCCACATCGCCGATGAAAAACGTCGTCTTCAGGAAAAGTATGAATTGCCCTTGTACCGAATGGTTGAGCGGCTACAATTTGCGATTGAAGAGGAGACAGAGCCCCAGACTTCCGAAGAATAGCCGTCGGCGATCAGCCGCCAGTTTCGAGACATCCGTTGCCCATCTTAACGGAGTAGCAGCACCGCGAGAATCCCAAATATCGGTAGCAAAGCGATTAAAACTTTGACTTCAACCAGATAATTCTTGTAACGTTGAACTGAGGCATTCTCGTCTATCCACTGGTTAATGAATTCAATTCGTCGATGGATGGATGGGTGTGTATTGAACATTTCAAAGAAACGCTGAATTGACCTTGGCACTGAATTCAGCACTGCGAGTTTCGCTAAGGCGCCTTTGAATGCCTCCGGTTTCTCTGTAAGTCTCACGGCATATAGGTCGGCTTGATGTTCGCAACGCCGCGACAAATACCGGAAGATAAATATAAAATAAATGATTAGAAAAGTCAGCGAACACAATGTTGATACCACTGACAAAATGGGTTGTGATTCTCCGAGGTATGCGACCAACGGCTCCTCAACCAACACATAGAAAAATGGATAATTCAAAAGATAGAAGAGGGCAAAAAGCATATACGTCGGAATGTGCCTATAGCGGATATGTCCGAGTTCGTGAGCGACGACCGTTTCAATTTCCTCATCCGTGAAGTATTCAAGAAGTGCGTCTGTGAGAAAAATGCGACGATTCCACGAAAAGGTCCCCGCGACAGCGGCGTTGGCTATTAACAATGAACCGGTTTTCCACACGACAATCTCCCGGTATTTTATACCACTCTGCCTCGTCAATCTGTCCAATTTCCCCTTCAGCACCGAATTTTCCGCGAGTCGCTCTGTTTTCCATAGAAACTGCATCAATAATGGGGCAAATATATAAACGGAAACAATTACCGGTAGAATCAGCCCGATTAGAATGTACGGATGCTCAATGATGAATACTTTTGCTGCATAAGGGAGCCAGTAAATAGCGTCCATTATCACCAAGTAAAGAAACATCGGCAACAACGGAAAAAGCAAAAACTTGAATTGCAGACTGAGAATCTCTCTGTAGTGTCCTGATGGGAGCCTATTCATCTGATAAAACGCAAGTCGGATACAGATGAGCCCGATCAGTAGGGGAAGCAACGCGAGGGTCTGACGTAAATTCGCCATCGGAAAGAATGTAAAGTATTTTTCAACCAGCATTGGCAGATTTAACAGATACAGATTGCAGAGATACGCCGCTAAACTGAGGCACTCAAAAACAATCATGAAGCGCCGCAGGTGATAGAGTTTTGGTAGATTCTTCTCTTCGTGCGCCGGAAAGGCTTTCGCCACATAGGATGTCACGAAACATGTGACAAGAATCGGGAATCCTGTCAAGACGATTGTCCAGAGAACTATCTGCGCATCACTGATGTTCATGCTGGCTTGCAGTGGCTCAAAGGAAAAAAGGAAGAGGAGCCCAGCAATTAAGATGATACTTATCTGTCCCATTTTTTTAATTTTACCTTGCGGTTTTTTAATTTTACCTTGCGGTTAAACAACGTGGTATTGGGCTTTGACGTGTTTTTCTCATACCCCCCCGCGTGTTTTTGCAATGTAATACAAAGAATGGAAATGTAATACAAGGAACGGATTTAGTCTCTCCCCAGACTAAATCCAGTCTATTCCCAGACTAAATCCGGTGTTTCTGCGTATTGTTGCAGGCTACGCACTTTGGGCTAATTTTGCGGTGGAATCTCTGACGAGTCATAGAATTTTAACGTATCTTGCCTCAAAAATCAAGGATGTTTTAAAGCCGTGCTTCAGTTGCGTGAATATCTTTGAAAAAAACTCTTGACTTTTTTTTTCAAAAAGTGTTATAATTAACATCAAATACACTTGTGAGACCAAATTGTTTGCAGGTCTCCCCTATTGCAAAGTTCGTGATACAGTTTCGGGCATTGAAAAACCGTTGTCTGCACGGGAAGTGAATTGTCCCGTTTGCATACATAAGCTCATGGTGGGATTTGAGAAGAATTCCGTAGAAAATCATAGAGTATATCATAGAGAAAGTTGACTGTTTGGCGTAATTTGAGAGCCGGCTTCTTGGTATCGGCTTGCAAGCAACGCACTAAATTGTTGTAAAAAACTTAGGAGGAATCCATGATAAGTAGAACCGCTTTCACAATTATCGCTCTTCTGGGTGTTGCACTTGTTGTGAGTAGTTGCGGCAAGTTAGATCAGGAAGAGTTTGAAATGTGGAAGAATGAACATGTCTCGAAGATAGAGCAAGCTGAAGCAGACATGTCAAACAAGATTACAATGCTGGATAGCAAGGTTGACCAGCAGGGCAAAGATCTAACAGAAGCGATCTCCAGAGCGAAAGATGAGGCGATAGCCGCGTCACAGCAAGGGGATGCCGATACCATTGCTGCGGGCATGCAAAATGCCAAAGAGCAGGATGCGCAACTCCGCGCCGACCTAACAGAGTCTATTAATATGCAAGGGCAAAAAGCAATGGACTTTGCCAAAAGTGAAGACGCCAAACTGCAAAAACAGCTTGATGCCCAAAGTGAAGATCATAAAGCCCAAGACGCAGCGATCAAGCAACTTGAGTCTAAAGTCATGGCTTTGGAAGAGGGTTTATCCATGGTGGCAGAAGAGGTTGCCTCAGCACCGACATTGCTGGTTACCGTCACTTTCGCCAGTGGTCGCACCGCTCTATCCAGTGACGGAAAGCAGATGCTTGATGGTATCGTTGAACAACTCATGGAAGCTTCGGACGCCAAGGTCAAAGTTGTTGGACACGCTGATGGCATGCCAGTCCTGCGCGGCAGCTATAGAAGCAATTGGGACCTCTCACAGGCACGTGCGAACTCCGCTTCAAAATACCTGCAATCAAAAGGTATCGATGCTGGCAGAATTGAGGCTGTTGGTAAAGCACACACCGATCCTGTTGCGCCACAGAACACTGCTGCAGGTAGAGCTATGAATCGCCGGGTCGAAGTCATTCTGATCCCTGCCCATGGTCATTCACACTAATTCCAAATCATTCATTGGGTAAAAGCCGTTTTAGCTCCTCTGACCCAATGCGTGTAGTCCAAGTGTTTTTGTATCGACGTAGAGGCGGGTCGTTGTACCCGCCTCCTGCTATCATATCACTGCTCTATATGCGCATTGGATAAGGACTTTATCACTTATGCGTTTGGTATCTGTCTGTTTCTTACTGCTGCTGTTGATTCCCTGCCTAACACTTGCAGATACCAGCGATGTGCAACCCCTACGCCCCTCCCCCGTCCGAGAATTTTTAGCAGAACACTTGCAATCTCCTTCGTTTCAACTGTCCCTATTCTCATACAAGCCGGAGTTGGGCAGCATCGCTGATATTCTCCAAAGTGTCGGGGTATCTCGGATTCCGGGTGCGCTGTTACCGACGTTTTCGGTTGTATTTGAACACAGCACTGAGTTAGATTCACGTTTGGAGTTCGGTTATTGGCAGATGGAGCTTGACATTCCGCCGCCTACCTCAGCGAATCTGACTACGACCCTCATCCCGATTTCGTATCAGTTTATCTATCGTCCGGTGCTACTTGCCGAATATCTCCCAATCTACTTGGGAGGGGGTATGGGTTTTTTGGGGGCAAGTTTTAGCGGCAGTGCAGTCGATCTCATTGAACAACAGGGTATTAATTTTGGTAACGGTTCTTCAGGTCTGACAGGATATGTCCTCATCGGGGCAGAACTGCTGCAGTGGGACCATAACTTTTCACTCGCCTTCGAGGTGAAACGGATACTCAAGACAGTAGAAACAACCGGTACAACACCACTCGACCTGATTTTAGACGGCACTGCGATCGGTTTAGGCATTAAAATGCGGTTTTAAAATGGAATTGTAGGAACTTGTAGGTGAGAGTTTTACTCGCGATTTTTTACTTTTCTTGGGAGGATACGGGGGGCGCGCAGCCCGTAATGTAATGGAGGGCGGATATACGGAAATGCACGTTATTCACCCAACCCGCCTCACCGAACCGCAAGGTAAAATTAAAAAACACGGCAAGCGCATTCTCCCATTTGCTGTCTGTCTCGTATTCGGCTGTATCATCGGCGGTTACTCGGATACGCCCCTCCCACTTCTCAGCTTGCTGGTTGCAACCTGTGCTTTCGTCTTTCTCGGCATGGAGCTTGCGGTCTATCTGCTGTTAATCGCGCTGCCATTTTCATTTCGCTATATTCTCCCAGGTCGCTTTGAGATCCAAACACCGACAGAGCCGCTATTAGGCATGCTCGTTGCGGTGTACTGCGCGCGGCGAATACTGGATCGGGTGATCCGGTCGGGAATCGGAGTTCCCTCCTACAGGGATAAATCGGAAAGGACCTTCCCTTTTTTCGCCCCGCTCTGCATCTACATCTTTGTCACATTCCTTTCAGCAATTAACACGCCGGATCTTTTCGGTACCCTTAAAGGAGCACTCCGTGCGACAGTCTACATACTGTTCAGTGTAGTCGTACACGCTGTCATCCAAAATAGGACTGCTCTGAAACGGCTTTTTATTGCGAGTTTTCCATCCGCTGCGGTTGCTGTCATCTGGACAGTTATCGTTCTCATTTACCACATAGATGCATGGCAGTGGACGAGCGCGTATCGGAGTGCCCCGTTTACGAACTACTCTGTTTACGGTGCATTTGCTGCGCTCTTCTTCCTTGTCTGTCTGAGTCGTCTCCTTTTTGACAATAGTGGATACGACCGTGTGCTCTGGACAGCATGGTTTTTATGCTTCGGTGTAGGTCTCCTCATGTGCTTTTCACGTGGGGTCTGGCTATCGGTCATCGTTGCGATCGGTTTCATGCTGTTGCAACTGGGGAAAGGCGTTACGCATAAAAAGATTCTGTTCATCGGCGCTGCATGCCTTATCTTACTGATGTGTTTGAATTTGCCCGGTATCTATAACATTCTCGTTGAACGCATTACATCCGCAGTGGACCTCAGTTACGCTTCAAACCGGGCGCGCCTCTTACGATGGGGACAGGCATTTGTGATGTTCGCTGAAAGTCCTATTTTGGGGAAGGGTTATGGTGCTTTTGCGATGTTGTACGAGGAGGATGTCGCACTTGTTGGAAGTTATACGGCACAGTACCAACTCGGTGCCCACAGCGAATACCTGCAGGTGATGGCGGAATTGGGAATCGTTGGATTAGGGATATGGGTATGGCTGAACTTTGCCTTTCTACGCTACGGGTTTCATGCCCTCCAAACGTTAGAAGACGGCTTTTATCGTGCCACGGTCATTGGATTAATGGCGGCAGAAATTTCATTGATGGTGCATTTCACAGTGAACAATCTACTGAACGGGGACGCCATCGGGGTACCCTTTTGGGGTATTTACGGATTACTGCCCGCTGTTGTGCAAATGGCGAACCGCGAAAAGACTTCATGATAGGTATTTGGAATCAATCCTTAATTCCCATCTTTTTGACGCGCCCTGCCTTAATATCAGCACGAACTTTGCGCGCAAGCTAGGCGAGTTTGTCTTGCGATTCGGCAAAAGCCTTGTCCCATCGCTGTTCAGCTTCCAATTCTTCAAGAATAACAGCAGCGATGGCATCTTGTTTTTCAGGTGGCAATTTATAAACTTTCGTGAGCACTTTCTCAAGAAGTTGCGTCATGATCGTTCCCTCCTTGTGAATCCCTTCACCCAAATTACGAGCAGATCCATAGCATTAAGAGTATCACAAAACCCAAATCAGGACAACTGAAAAGTTAGACTACACCTGATTGAAAAATATCATACAGTATGTTATTATATCCCATAATCTTTTCAATGAGGACGTGCTATGAACATTATCCACATTATTTCAGACACATTTCGACGTGATAACCTTGCTATCTATGGTGGAAAGGGATACACACCCGCCCTGAATGCTTTCGCGGAAAAATGTGTCGTTTTTGACAAAGCGTATGTCTGTGGTTTTCCGACTGTTCCGATCCGAGGCGAGCTCGTGACAGGGCAGGTCAGTATCTGTCGACGCGGATGGGAACCTCTCAAACGAGATGTCCCTGTCATCGCTGATGACTTAACGAACACTGGGGTTGTGAGTATGATGATTGCGGATACGCCGCATCATATCAACAACGGTTTCTTTTATAACCGTGGGTTCACCGGATGGAAGTGGATTCGCGGTCAAGAGGGGGACCATTTAGAGACCCACCCGTACGATTACGAATCAAAAGACGCATTGCGATATCGAGAGTACACACGAACACATCCCAATAAGTTACCCGGTGGACTTGGCAACCACATCAGAAATGCTGATTTTCGACAGACAGAAGCAGACACTTACGTCGCACAGACTATGCAAACGGCTTGCGACTGGTTGGAGCGGAACCATGAACACGAAAATTTCTATCTGATGGTGGATACCTTTGATCCACACGAACCGTGGGATGCCCCTGAATGGTATCTAAAACGTTTCGATTCAAGCGATTACGACGGACCAGAGCCGATCTATCCACCCTACGGTCCCAACCCAATGAATGAACGGGAAACGGAACGCCTCAACGCCCTTTACCGCGCAGAAGCGTCCCTGGTTGACAACTGGATCGGACAATTCTTGCGGAAAATTGACTATATGGGTCTCATGGAAAACACAATGGTGATTTTCATGGCTGACCACGGTTTCCTCTTGGGTGAACACGGACTTCTCGCGAAGAACTTAACCATGTATGAAGAGGTTATCCATATCCCATTGATGGTTTATCACCCAGATGCGACACCCCGTCGGACGGATGCGCTCGCCAGCATTATTGATATTCCGCCTACTGTTATTGATGTGTTCGGTGCGGAAGGCGAGGCACAAGTGGAAGGTAACAGCCTTCTGCCGGTTATCATGGGAGATACCGATACAGGACGCGAGTATACCGTTACGCATGGGGCATGGGTCGGTGGCTGGAGTCCTGATGGCGGTAGCCCGCATGGGAGCATCACCGATGGCACATGGTCCCTGCTTTTAGAGAACCAAGGCGCACCGGAGCTACTCTTCCATTTACCCTCCGATCCGGAGCAGATGAATAATCGGTTTGAATCGGATACGGCAGAGGCGCGTCGGCTCTATCAAGCGTTTTTGGACTTCTTAGCACAGCACGGTGCACCTGAAGCGATGGTGACGGAATTCCAGAGTCGATGGCAAGACTGATCTCTGTCAAAATACTATGTCCAGTCCATGATGACGCCCAAGTATTCATCCTTACGATCCGTCAATCCGTCGTAGGCAGATTGTGCTTCTTCTGGGTCAATCACATGTGTCAGCAATTCTTCCACCTTGAACTTGCCCTCACACATCAGTGAGTACACCAAGCGGGAGTTGCGTTCCAGGGAATGTTTCGATTCGCCGGTATGCATCGTCGGGTAGACCCACTCATGCGCGCTTCTGAGCGTAACCGCGCCTAAGCCAATACTGTGGCTGTAGTTTAGAATTGCCGTTGCATCCGTAACGTATTCACCGCGTGGCGAACCGAGTAAGATGACTTCACCCATCCTGCCTGTCAGTTGATATGCCGTTTCAACGAGCCGCGGGTTTCCGATCGCTTCGACGGTGACTGCAGTTTTTTCACCGTTTGTCAACGCAAGAACACGTTCCAGCGCATCTTCTTCGTCGGGATTAATGAGATGCTGGATGCCACATTGCCGGGCAATTTCAAGCCGACGCGGTACCCGCTCAATACTGATGACTTTCATCCCAGCCAAATTGAAGAGTTGGGATGCGGAATTACCGACTAACCCTAAGCCGATAACCGCGACAGTATCCCCAAATTCGGCAGAAGATACCCGCAGAGAGGTCATCGCGACGGTTGCCATTCGGACGAACGGGACCAGTTTTTCATCCATCTCTAAAGGGGGTTTTAACGCCAAAAGTACCGCCTCCGTTTTGGCGATAGAGGCATGTGGACTATAGCAGAAAGCGAGGTCCCCGACGGCACATTTGGTTACGTTCTCTCCGACCTTGAGAACTTCACCGATCGCCGTATAGCCCGAGCCGTGTGGGAACCGTGTCCCGCTTTCGAGTCCTGTATACCCTGCGCCTTCGGTGCCGGGACTAATTAAACTGTAGTGCGTTTTTAGTAGGATTTGGTTCGGTGTAAGCGTCTCGTCAAGTTCAAAATCTTCCAGCGTTGCTGAACGTTTCGCTGGCATCACAATCTGTTTTCCTTTCATGCTGCAATGCTCCTTGTTGATTTTTCCCCATTATGGTATCATATCCACAAAACTTTTTATATTTTTAATTATTCCTTGCGGGTCGGTTAGGGCAATCGGGTGAATAACACGACTCACCGAATATCCGTCCTCCGCTACGCTTACGGACTGACCTCTCGTTAAACCGCTAGTTAAAAAACTTTCAGAGGCAGAACTGCATCCCTTAAGAAGGAGAGATTTCCTTATGAGACTCACATCAGAGCAATGCGAAACCTACTGGACACAAGGCGTACTAATCGTCAAAAATGCCTTGACTGACGAAGATCTACAGCCAGTGATTGATGAGATTTCGGACTGGATTTCAGAACGCGCCGTTGCCTTAAAACAGGAAGGTAAAATTGAAAACCTCTACGAAGATGAACCCTTTGACAAGCGGTTTGGAAAATTACTGGCACAATCCAGTGAAATGGTGGGTGGTTTGGACATCATGCATTACCGCGGCAAAGCCATCTTCGAATTCCTGAAGAACGACCACCTTTTAGATGTTATTGAGGGAATTGTGGGTCCCGAAATTACTTGCAACCCGATTCAGCATCTACGCGCAAAACCGCCGGTTATAGACGGGAACGCGAGTTGGGCAGGTGGTGTACCGTGGCATCAGGATGCTGGCGTCATGATGCCAGAGGCAGAAGGGTCGACTATTGTTACTTGTTGGCTTCCGTTGGGTGATAGCACGATAGAGATGGGGTGCCTTCAGGCATTACCGGGTATTACCGAGGAAAAGGGGTATCTGGTCCACCAGAAAGAAGGCGGGACTATGATCAAACCGGAGTTAATGCCGGATGTCGAACCGCTCATGCTGGAATGTTACCGCGGCGACCTCATCTTATTGAGTCGTTTTACACCACATCGCTCGGAACCGAACACGTCCGATCGATGCCGTTGGTCGTTGGATTTACGCTACCAGACGACAGGACATCATACCGGACGGACAGCACATCCCGACTTCATTGTGCGGAGTCGCAAAAATCCTGAAACTGTCCTGTCCGAACACCAAGAATGGTGTGATATGTGGGTAGATGCCTTTGAAAATCCGCGAGGCTTCGCAGGACATAGGTCGGTGTAGCAGTCAGCAGTCGGTTGTCAGTTCTCGGTTATAAGAGGGGTCGTCTAACAAAGGGCTCCTCTCGAGATAGCATCAAGACCCGTAGCCCGTAATCGAATGGAGGGCGGATGTCAGGAACACACCTAAAAGTGGAAACGTCCGTTGTTTCTCCGCAAGGTAAAATTAAAAAATGGAAGCGATTATTTTGTGTGGTGGTCTCGCCACGCGGCTCGGTGAGACAACGAAAACACTTCCGAAGATTCTGCTGGAGATCGCTGGGAAAACAGTGTTGGAATGGCAAATCCGATTGTTGAGGGATGCAGGCGTTACTACGGTTATTCTCGCGTCCGGACACCTGCACGATGTGCTCTATGAACGCGTAGGAGACGCTTACGCTGGGATGCACATCCGTTATGCCAAAGAAGAAAAGAGGCTCGGTACTGGCGGCGCGGTTCAGAACGCGATGAAGCAGATCAATACATCCGCCTTTTTTGTCCTAAACGGCGATATTTTGCTCGCGAACTTCTCGCTGCGGGAAATGTTAGTTCGATTTGATCAAGGCATAGCAGGTGTGCTGTTAAGCGTGCACGTCCCCGATATCCGTCCCTACGGCGAAATTGTATCGGACGGTGCGGGGAAAATTCAGGCGTTTCGTGAGAAGCAGCCTACCTGTCGTGCTGGATATGTTAACGGTGGGGTATATCTCTTCAATCAAAGCATCGCTGAAGCGTTTCCAAGCGACCGAGAAAACTTCTCTATGGAGCGAGATGTTTTTCCACACATTCCCAATCTCTATGCGTTACAAACGGACGCCGACTGGATCGATATCGGTGTCCCAGAACGGTTAGCGGACGCGCGTGAACAATTCCTAAGAATCTAATCGCGAGCACAGCTCGCTCCTACAAAATTAGAGGTTCTCGTAAACCCAAACTTGTAGCCTGCAACAATACGCAGAAATACGCAGAAATACCCAAGCAATACGCAGAAATACGCAGAAACACCCTATCAAAAACCCCAAGCAAAAACACGCAGACAGATGTACGCAATGGGACGTGAAATCAATAACCCCGCTAACCGAACCGCAAGATAAAATTAAAATTCTGTCCGCAAGACGACATAACTCCGATACCGTTCTGCATGTATTTCACCGGCTTCAACGGCATCTTGGATAGCACAACCGGGCTCCGCGACATGGGCACAATCGTTGTATTTGCAGGTGCCGAGATAGGGCTCCATTTCTGGGAAATAGTGCTCAAGATTTTCCGTGTCAACCCCCCACAACCCAACTTCCCGTATACCGGGCGTGTCAGCGACTTCACCGCCGAGGTCTAACGGAAAGAGTTCGACCAGTGTCGTTGTATGCCGTCCCTTCTGCGTTCTGATACCAACCTCACCAATGCGCAAGTCTAAGCTCGGTTGGAGTGCGTTCAATAGGCTGGATTTGCCGACACCAGACGCACCCACAATCACACTAAATTTATCCTTTAGCGTGTTTCGGAGGGCGTCCAAGCTCTCAGGAACATTGATGCTGGTATAGATGACCCGGTAACCTAATTCCTCATAAACGGCAAAGGTCGCGGCGAACTCCGTTCGTCGGGCTTCATCCACTAAGTCCATCTTGTTGAGACATACCACTGCCTCCATGTCCCCTGCCTCCGCCAAGATAAGAAACCTATCCAGCGTCCGAAAATTAAGGGGCGGCATAAGTGTAGCGACAACTGCTACGATTTGATGTGCATTCGCAACGATGACCTGTTCAATATCTTCGTGTTTCCCAGCGTATTGCCGCGAGAACTTTGTCTGGCGAGGTAGAATATCTTCTATCACCCCTTCTTCCATATCAAGTTGCGTGAAGATAACCCAATCACCGACAGCAACTGGGTCGGCATACAGTCTGCGTCCGGTTTCAGAGCGGTATCTCCGTTTGAGTGTCCCACGGAGTGTACATCGCAGGATAATATTCTCGTGTTGGACATCATAAAACCCTGTCCGCGCCCGGATGACTCTACCTTGTTCGCGTGTCAGAATAGATCCCACCTCCCAAAAGTGTGGAAGGAACTGAAGGGCAGCCACAAGGGACTGACCCTACATTAAAAATTTGTCAAATATAAGTTTTCATGGTTTCCAAAGCCACCGCAACATCCTCGTCAAAATTGTCAAACTTGCACTCACACGAGACGCGACCGTCATAGCCCGCTTTTTGCAGTGCCGTGAAGAAGTCTGTGAAATCGAAATCATCGTTTCCGGGGTAGGAACGCTTGACAGGTTCCGCGATGTGAACATGCGCGAGCCACTCAGCAGCATCGATGGTGTTTTGCATCGGTTCTTCTTCCTGCCAAATGTGATAGAGATCTGCCAACGCCTTGATACCCGGACGATTCACGCGTTTTGCCATAGCGAGTCCATCTGCGACGGTTCGAAGGATGTTGCCCTCTCGCCAACAAATTGGTTCGATGACAATCGTCATGTTATGCGCTTCGGCATGATCCGCCGCCATATCGAGGAACTCAGCAATTTGCGCCAATGCCCGCTCGCGCGAGTAGCCCTCATCTATACTCCGCGAACCGCTGCTGCCGTAGACGATCACTTCGCCATCAATTTCACTGCCTCTCCGACATGCAGTCTCCACATAACGCGATAAACGTGGAAAATCTACGGTGTCGCCTACGACCCGCAAGTCTCCCGGAATAAACCCCGAGTACGACTCCGGCTTTAAAGGCGCGTTCGCTACCTGTTCACGAATTTTCTGGAATTCAGCCTCATCCGCCTCGGGCATCAATCCCGGACGCACCCCTAATTCAATGTAGTCATATCCAACTTCTGCGAGCCGATTGACGTTCTCTAAACCTGTACAAACCCCAAATCTCATACATTCGCTCCTTTATCTTCATGTTCCAAATCGTCGTTTTCGTTGGCTATAAGCACGCAAAGCACGGAGAAAGTCAATTTTTCGAAATGAGGGCCAGTACGTATCGCAGAAATAGAATTCTGAGTAAACGCTCTGCCAAAGCAAAAACCCTGATAACCGCACCTCACCACTGGTGCGAATGATTAATTCAGGATCGGGAAGGTTTGACGTGTAAAGATAGGGTGTAATCTTATCCACTGTGAGTTCGTCTGCAATCTGGTGAACAGATTTACCACTTTCACTTTCGGCTTTTAGGTGTCCCCGAAATGCATCAACAATTTCCTCTCGCCCCCCATAAGCGACAGCGACATTTAAGATAAACTTGTCGTAATGTTTCGTTGCTTCTTCCGCCTCCCGGATCGCTTCTTGCAGACTGGGTGGCAATAGTTCTATCTGCCCCATCGCTCGCACCTTAATCTGGTTCGCATGGAGTCCTTCAATGGTAACGAGTTCCCGCATCTTGCCCTCAATAAGTCCGAGAATTCCTTCGACTTCGTGTGCTGCGCGTTTAAAATTATCAAGGGAGAAAATCCAGATTGAGAAAATTTCAACCCCGAGTTCGTCGCACCAATGCAGGACCTCTTCAAGTTTGTTAGCCCCCTCGTGGTGCCCTTCAATGACATCTCCAAGCCCACTGGCTTTCGCATAGCGACGGTTTCCATCTAAAATTACACCGATATGGCGTGGGATGTTCCATGCAGTGGCTTCAGATTCCAAACGCCGCTGATAAGCTCTGTAAAAAAATCTTTCAACCCGATTTTTAATATAGCGGAATGGCTTCATATATGTATCCTGAGTTGTTACAGATGCAATTTAGGCACAACCTGTAAGGCCATATTGCGGCATCTAGTATAACATGGAAGCGTTATTTAGAAAAGTCTATAATTAGCCGTCAGCAGAATAGCAGTCAGCCATCAGTTATTAGCAGTCAGTCGTTCGCGTGGCAGTTGTTCCACTGCGAAACAGTTTTGTCCGCCATAAACGGATGCTGAAAGCCGATAGCCATTGCAGAGATTTAAGGTTGACATGTTGTAGCAAATGTGATAAATTTATTTGGAAATATCCACGGATGGCGGTCGGGCGTTTTCGACGGTCGCTAACCTAATACGTATCCATCTACTATCAAGCTTGCAGTATATCTATGTGCATATTCTTAATCATTGACGCGCAGCCCTTAACGAAGTGGAGGGCGGTTCTACGGAAAGGCACTTCATTCATCAAACCCGCCTCAACGAACCGCAAGGAATAATTAAAAAATTTGAAACTTCCTCTTCGCTAACATCATCACGAATCCCTGCCCACGGTGTCACACTCAAATCTATTCTTATTGCTGTTATTCTAATACCGATTAACTGCTACTGGGTTATTGAGATGGAGGTTATTCGGTATTCAGGTCACCCTGTGACCATTTCCCTCTTTTTCAATGTGATCTTTAGCCTGTTCATGGTTATCGGTGTAAACTACCTATTGCGCCGTTTTACGCCGAGTCTGGCACTGGCACAAAGCGAGTTAGTCGTTGTTTACCTGATGCTCTCCATCGCTTCGGGAATTACCGGGCACGACATGCTCGAGATTCTGGTGCCGATGTTAGGGCATGCGACCCGCTTTGCGACTCCAGAAAACGAATGGCAACAGTTATTTGTCCCGTTCCTACCAAAGTGGCTCACGATTAGCGATCCGTCCCTCTTACACGGTTATTATGAGGGTGAACTCCCCCTCTATACAGTTGAAACACTGCTCGGCTGGACAACGCCCGTCCTCTGGTGGACTGCCTTCATTACTGTGTTGATTTTCGGCATGCTTTGCATCAATATAATTGTTCGCAAACAATGGATCGAGCATGAAAAATTAAGTTACCCGATCATCCAACTCCCGCTTCAATTGACCGAGACGCCACAGAATCGCCTTTTTCAAAATAAATTGATGTGGCTCGGGTTTGGGATCGCTGGCGCACTTGCGCTGTGGAATGGTGTTAACTTTCTGTATCCGATTTTACCTGAACTCCGGACCCGCGTGCGAAGTATCCAAATCTTTACGGAGAGTCCTTGGAACGCTATGGGGAGAATTCCGTTTTCACTTTACCCGTTTGCAATCGGGCTCGGTTTCTTTATCCCGCTTGACCTCTCGTTCTCATGCTGGTTTTTCTTCTGGTATTGGCGGTTTATGCGGGTTCTCGGTGCCGCCCTGGGACTGCGGAGTCTACCCCGTTTTCCCTACATGAACGAGCAAGCAGCAGGGGGTTACCTTGCGTTGTGCGTTTTGGCAATTTGGGCGAGTCGCAGACATCTATTGCATGTCGCGAGAACCGTTGTGGGACTCAATACCCAACAGGACAATACTGTCATCAGTGCTTCAGGGCGCGAAACGCGGGAACCGATGTCCTATCGCGGGGCGACGCTCGGTCTTATCGCGGTAATGGTATTCCTTGTGCTCTTCTGCTACTATGGTGGTGCTGAGCTTTGGGTGATGTTCGCATTTTTTGTTATCTATTACATGATCTCGATCGCCATAACCCGGATGCGCGCCGAACTGGGTACACCTGTGCACGATCTGCACTATTCCGGTCCTGATGAAATTCTGACCCGGACCGTTGGAACGCGTCGATTGGGGAGAGACAACCTCATTATGTTCTCTATGTTTTGGTTTATTAATCGGGCACATCGGAGCCATCCTATGCCGCACCAGTTAGAAGGCTTCAAGATCATGGAACGGTCCAACATGACGATGAATCGTATCATTTTCGCCTTAACACTGGCGACTGTTCTGGGTTCGCTGGCAGGATTTTGGGCATTAATTGACCGAGGCTATCGCTTAGGCATGGAAGTACGTGCGTACTGGCCCTCTTTGAGTGCTTTTGGGATAGAACCGTATCGTCGTCTGGCAGGATGGTTGCAAGCCCCAGACGAAACGCTTATCCCTGAAAGTGGGTTCATGGGCATTGGGTTTCTGCTGACGACAGTATTGATGTTCTTTCGGATGCGATTTGTTTGGTGGCCATTTCATCCCGCAGGGTTCGCTATCTCTACGAGTTGGGGTATGAACGTTACGTGGAGTTGCCTTTTCATGAGTTGGTTAATTAAGTGGCTTATTCTTCAGTACGGCGGCGTCGTTCGGCATCGCAAGATAGCACCCTTTTTCTTAGGGTTAATCTTAGGGGAATTTACAGTTGGTAGTCTCTGGACAATCTTAGGGATTATCGCTGGTATTCCAACCTATGGGTTTTGGGTGTAGCAGGATTTTTATTTCTCGTCCGGTCGCGAACCTATTACCAAATTTAGCGGCAATAGAAGTAATGTTAGACTAAATAGGAGCGTCCATTGCCATTCCCACTTGAGGCGCGCCATTCCCAAAAATTGCGCCACAGGTTCGACATAGAGCGTTGTCAAATGGAGTGCTATAATGACGAGTGAAATAATGATGAGGCGGGAGTTCGCGAGCACCCTCTGAACGAGCGCTTCCCATGGATAACGTAAAGCCTGCCAGCATGTAGCTAATTGCGTGAAAATAAGCGTGGTACACGCTGCTGTCCGCGCGATCGCGATATCCGGAGCATTTGAATTCTCCATATTCCCAATCGAAAGAACATCTCTCATTAATGTCGAAACACCGAATACATCGGATAACGCAGGCGAACGCCACAGGATAAAGAAGAACGGAATGATTGTCATCAGACTAATCGTCACAGCGCGGCAAATGATGTCCACACCTGTCATTTTTGAAAGGAAACGCGATCCTGAAAACAGCGTTGGACGGTGATGTTTTTCATCAGCAAATATCCGTTCCGTGCCTATAACTAATGAGGGTAGTAGGGTGAGAAGAAATTGGGTCCAAATTATTTGTGTTAGCGTCAACGGCATAGGCATCTTATAGAGATAGTGTAGTACCGTCCCGAAGGTCAGCGTCAGGAGCAGGGAGAGTGTACAAGAGAAGTTCCAGCGTAGCAAACCGGCGGCATTATGGTACGCCTCGCGAGCATGAAGCAGCATATCCCTTACGGCTTGGAAACCTCCGCTGTTAATGAGTCCATCGGCTGCGGCTTGCACAACATGTGATGCATCGACTCTATGTGCAAGGGTAATATCCGCAACGGTCATAGCTCGGAGATCATCTCTCCCTTGCCCCAGAAACCCTATTGCATGTCCTTGACGTTTTAAACTGAGGACAATATTCCGACGTTGATGCCATGTTGGCTGCGAATAAGCAATCCACTTTGCTGTTTCACTATCGAGTTGTTCACGCGAGACCTCTTCGAGTTCCTTCCTTGACACCACTGCTTTCCGGTTGTGGACAAGCCCAAGATCCTTCGCAAGATCGACTGCTTCTTGCTCATCGTTTTCAGTGATAAGGATAATTTTAAGTCCAGTATCAAGGCTGGACTTCAGGATTGCCTTCGTCCGTTCGTCATTATTGGCAGAAAAACTGATAAACCCTAAAAAGATGGGATTGTATTCCATCTCCTGTGGCTTCAGGACCACATCAGAGGAGTGAAAGGCTACGCCATAGACCTGGGCTTTCGTACTCATCAGATAATCTATGATTTCATGATATATTTCGTACCTGTCGTCTGATAAGGGCGTAACTTCGCCATTAATGAGTACATAACCACAAGTCTCAAGCACAGTTCGAGCATCCCCAAAAATGACATTAAGATAATCTTCTGGTGCTGACTCGAACACTTGCATTTGATAAGGGTAGTTACGCGTGAAGGGATACGTATTCACCAACGGCAGTCGAGCCTTGACACTTTCCAATTGGTAGCCGAGTTTTTGCACATCTTTATGGATGGCCAACTGAGGGGACAGTTCCATCTCGGAAGACACGGAAGCCTCTGAGGTTGATCGTGTGTTAAAACTGTCGGCACCGTCGGTATACTGCCCATCAGAGGCACCAAGTCCTGCTGTGAATACTAAGTGTGGGGCGCCCTGTGGAATTTTTCCGCTAGGCGCCATTGCCGCAATAGCGTTTTGTCGCTCGTCAGGGGTAAGATCATCGAGAGAATTTAACCACGTGTTCCATGTTTTACCATCAACCAGTTGTTCATCAACGAAAAGGCTTGAAATTGTTAGTGAGCGTGTGGTGGAAAGCCCTCTTTCATTGGAAAAAAAAGTAGTAATGCGACTCAGTTTTTCAAGGCTACGTGAATTTCGCAGCACAACCCCTTTTTCCAACAATCTTTGGGCGTGTTTAGAAAAGAATAAACGGAGCAGTTGAATTACATCTTGAGGTGCAGATGCAATAACAAATAGCATCCCTAAATGGATGAGAGATTCCCAATCGGTAGCATGATTCTGATATTCAAACCACCACGCGATTGCGACAGCCACCGCTCCTACAACCATACCCACAACCTGCATAGTGGTATATAAACCTCTTGTCTCACTTTCAGCAAGCGTATTCATGACAAGCGTTGGACGTGCATTTGGACGTTGCCTCCATATTTCCAGCTGCTTTCCTGTCTGCACAACGATTGCCAGCCCATGCCCTGCTACAACGTATGTCCCGCCAAACGCCATGTTTCTCTGTTTTTGAGGCGGTAAAGTATTATCTTGAATATCCACCCCTACTTTTTGCACAGGTTCCTCAGTGCCAAAGAGCACGGACTCGTCAATCATAAGACCTTCTGATTCAATGATCCTAGCATCAGCAGGCACATAATCCCCAGCACTGAAAGGGAGTAGGTCTCCAGGCACGATGTCCTCTGGCGCGCATTCATCTATTTTTCCTTGTCGGATAACCTTGATACTATGCGCCATGAGCCTATTATGATTGGCATCACGGCTGCGAATGCGATGTTCCATCATGTATGCGGCCACGGCATGAATAATCAAAACTGCTCCGACAATGCTGACTGCATGGAGCGTAACGTTGCTTGTCCCGTAGACGAAGGAGGCACCAAGGATAACTGTCCCGAGTCCCAAAACAATCAAACGCCACGTGAGCAATGATTTCAGAAACGCTTTAAAAGGAAACGCGTTTTCCTCTGGGGACATCTCGTTCTTACCGTGCCGTGCTTTCGCCCTCTGAAAGGCTTCGACACTCAGCCCCTGCTCCATGTTGGAGTCGAATTTATTCAGTATTGATGCAATGTTTTCCGCATGAAAATTTGACATTTTTTAATTATTCCTTGCGGATTTTTAATTGTTCCTTGCGGTTCGGTCAGGTGGGTTTCAGGTTCAAAGTTTCTTTACGTATATCCGCCTGCGCCAGTGTTGCAGGCTACGGTTTTGTAGCATATCCCCATTTCATTACGAACTACGCACTTTGTTTTATAGACTTAAGGTTGCGCCGCGAGCATCCGGCTTTAAAATTTTAATATCCGCCACAACTTGGTGCTTTTTGAAGGCAACCTGCATCTTCTCAGCAACCTGTTCTGTGTGCTCCAGACAATAGGCTGCAACAGTCGGTCCTGCCCCACTCAACGCGACACTAAGTGCTCCAGCGGCGGTAGCGGCTTCTGCCACATCATCAAATCCTGGAATCAGTGAAGTCCGGTAAGGTTGATGCAGCCTATCCTTCATTGCAACACGCAACATATCAAATTGTCCGGTGGCAATGCTGGCGATTAACAGTGTACTCCGGCTTGTATTGTAGATTGCATCTGCAAAGCCCACTGATGTTGGTAACACCCCTCGTGCTTGTTCTGTTGACAGTGGAAAATCGGGAATTGCCAGGACAATCGAAAGGAGGGACGGACATTCTAATCGAACGGTATGAACCTGGGCATCCTCCTGTGCTGAAACGACGAGCCCACCATACAATGAGGCGGCGACGTTATCCGGATGCCCTTCCAGTTCCGTCGCAAAGTTGAGGAGTTCTGGATCAGAAAATGGTGTGCCGCAGAGGGCGTTTGCAGTGATCAGTCCGCCAAGAATGGCTGTTCCACTGCCGCCGAGCCCCCGAATCGCAGGTATTCCATTTTCTATTTGCAATTTAAAGCCTTTCGGACGTTTTGCTCCACTTCGGTGAAAAACGAGTTCTACCGCTTGAAATGCGACATGCGCTGGCGTACTTGGTATTTTATCGGCATCTACGCCACTTACAATAACCTCAGTGCCGTTTTGAGAAGGTTCTAACGTAACTGTACTATAGAGCTGGAGAGCGAGCCCCAACACGTCGAATCCAGGTCCCAGATTCGTTGTGCTTGCTGGGATTCGCGCCGTAGCTTTTCGATCAAAAGTAGGAGGCATTTTTAATTATACCTTGCGGAGGAACAGCGGACATTTCGAGTTTGACGTGCGTTCCTCATATCCGCCTGCGTGTTTTTCCTTGGGGTCTTTGCTTAGGTATTTCTGCGTATTGTTGCAGGCTACGGTTTTTCAGTTTTCAGTTAAGACGGTTCTGATAACAATCATAGGTTTTTAGCGACCTTTAACTGAAAACCCATAACTGACAACCAATAACTGATAACTATTGGCTACAACTTCGAGATTGCAGTTTCCATTCTGCGTAATGCCTCTTGGATATTATCTAACGAATTGGCATACGAAAGACGGAGGTACCCATCACCATATTTGCCGAAAGAGGTACCTGGCAATAGGGCGACATCTGCTTCTTCCATGAGATAGTCAGCGAGTGCTTCACATGAAATCGGCAGTTGCGTCACATTGGGAAACACATAGAAGGCACCGAGCGGTTTGATACAACTGACCCCTTCAATTGCATTCAATCCATCTACTATCGCGTCGCGTCGTTTTTGAAATTCTGAAACCATCTGCGTAACAGAGTCTTGCTGTCCTGTCAGCGCCTCCATCCCAGCGAGTTGTGTGAAGGTAGCAGTACAGGAATTTGAGTTAATAGTTAACTGCGTGATTTTATCAGCAATCGCTTGGGGAGCAATACCGTAACCCAAGCGCCATCCTGTCATTGCATAGGTTTTAGAATGCCCCTCGATCAGAATTGTTCGTTCCTTCATACCGGGTAGACTGAGGACGCTGTGGTGTTTACCTTCATAAAGAATGCGTGAATAGACTTCGTCTGTCAACACATAAAAATTGTGTTTTTGTGCGAGTTCGGCGATCGCTTGAAGGTCTTCAGCGGTTAACGTGCCACCTGTAGGATTCTGAGGTGAGTTAAGAATCAGCAGTTTCGTCCGATCAGAGATTGCCGCCTCAAGATCTTCAAGCCGGAATCGAAAGTCTACCTCCTCGCGAAGGGGTAACGGCACGGCTTTCCCGCCGATGAAGTCGATAACAGATTCATAGACAGGGAAACCCGGTTCGGGGTAAATTACCTCATCACCCTCATCGATTAACGCCAAAATAGTGAAGAAAATAATAGGTTTCGCTCCCGGTGTCACTGTGACTTCGTCAGGGTGTATGGGGACCCCACGCGTTTCTGTTATATGTTGTGCGACAATTTCGCGAAATTCCGGTACACCAGCAGATGGGCAGTAACCGGTATGCCCATCCTTCATTGCTTTGTACGCTGCCTCAATAATATTAATCGGTGTTGGAAAATCTGGCTGTCCTATTTCCAGGTGGATGATGTCTTTGCCTTGTGCCTCTAATTGTTTGGCTTTAGCTAAGACTTCAAATGCGGATTCCGTGCCTAATCGACTCATCCGCGTTGCGAATGTGGCTACTTCCAAAATTATACCTCGCTAATGGTTTTCAGTTGTCAGTTTTCAGTTGTCAGTTAGAGAGACGTGACGCGGCAACCGTAAAGTTACTGTAATCACCATAAAATCTTAACTGAAGACCGACGACTGAAAGGATTTTGAAAAAATCCGTACTGACAACTATCTATTCTGCTTGCATTATAGCTCCGGTGGAACTCGCTATCCACACATTTTGTCCGTCAAGCACAAAAACTTTGACTAATTTTTCCCTGGAATCTTCAAGTTCCCAAGTTTCGCCCCCATCACTGGTCCGTAGAATGGCACCAACGCCAAAGTCGCCACCAACAGCCCAACCGTTCTTCTCATCTGCGAACCCAACACTTCGTAGTGTTTCTTCTGTGCCACTCACTTGATCTTTCCATGATTCGCCGCCGTCAGTAGTATGAAGAATTACACCATTTTCACCAACAGCCCAGCCCATTGACGCATCAAGGAAAAAGATGTCTTCAAGGATATCCTCTCTGTTGGTCGCTTGTGTGACCCAAGTCTGTGCCCCGTCTGTTGTTTTCTGAATCAAGGCATGTTGACCTTGCGTACTCGGACTCACGCGGACTCCGGCAATCCATCCGGTCTCTTCGTCAAGAAATTGGATGGCGTTGTACATATTCGCGTCATCATCGCCGATCGCACCGAGTTGCCCACCTTGAAGAATCTTCCATGAGCGTCCGCCATTTTTCGTAGAAAGGATGGTGTCACTTTCTCCTACTGCGTACCCGGCTTCTTTACTCGTAAAATAGATGCCTTTAAGCCCATTGCCAACCTTGCTGGTTTGCATCTCCCAATCTCTACCGTTATCGGTACTGACTATTGCGCCATTCGCGCCGACAGCCCAACCGTATTTATCATCGAGGAAGTACACTTCTGCTAAATCGGCAGGAATCTTGATTTCCGATTTTTGCCACGATTTACCACCATCCATGGTATATCCGATAAATCCAGGATTTTCAAAATCTTCAAACGATGCGGCACCGACGACCCAACCGGTACTCTTACCTGTAAAAGCGATTGACATGTAATCCCGAACTTCTGGATCGCGTTCTTGTAAAATGCTCCAGTTTCCTAACGCCGGTAGCACTGTCCCCAAAATACCGAGGGTCGTGAGTAGTATTATTCCCGTCAGTAGGCGTGACTCAAGCCTGTTCATTGTTATCGTATCTCCTTTTTCATAGAAATATGTGCTAACAGCAGATTTTTTTGGGTGCAGCTTGCAGATATCCAAAACTTGCTGTTATAAAGCGTGATGTAGTTTAGCAAGCCAGCGACTTGCTAATGAAATTATAATATAACCTTGAATCGGAAATTAAGTCAACAAATTTTTCCGAAGCCTCCAAGGGACAGGGACCTTGAAAGCCGTAGGAACCGAACCCAGAAAACTAAAATCCCGACTGTTGCGAGGATGTGTTTTAATGTTAGGTACCCTTCCTACTTCGCAACAATTAAAGTCCCAGTTTTAAAACTCTCTCCCACTTGAAGTTGATAGACGTAAACGCCGCTTTCCACGATTTCACCCGATTCGTCGTGCCCATCCCAAATTAACTCCGTCTCACCCGGGAGTGCAGTCAAAGTCTTGACGAGCATTCCGTCAATGTCAAAGATGAGCACCGTGAATTCACCTGAAGCCTCTTCAAGTGTGCGCGCAGGGAAGACAACCCGATTGAAGTCCTCGTCTGGCGAAAGCGGTGTAAACGGGTTCGGATAGGGTTTGTCAAATATGCGAAGTTTCTTCTCTATTCGTACGGAATCGTTATCCTCCTCGTCAATAGCAATAACGGCATAGGTAAAACTGCCTATAGCTAAAGGACGCCTATCAAGAAATTTATATTCTGTTTTTATCTCATCTATTTCTCCAAGCACCGTATCTCCCTCAAAAATCCGATACTTTACCACGTCCCGACTGACGCTCGGTTTCCAGAGCACCTCGACCCCATCGCTGGAGGTAATAATGCTGAGCATCGTCGGAGGTTCCGGTGCGGCAGTATCCGGTGATACATTCACTGTTTGTATCGGTGAGCGTTCCGATTGCAAGTGCCGCGTCTTGTAGGCGGTGATCTGATAGGTATGGTTTCCCGATGGAACATCTACATCGCGAAATGTGGTTGACGAACGATTTTCGACCTGAATAGTAAAATCATCCTTGTCTCTGTAGATGAGATAACCGTTGACATCTGGATCTGTTGATTTCTGCCAACGAAGGGTTACATCATTTTCTCCGGTTCCGTCGGCTTCAGCGGTGAAGCCTATAACCGGATCAGGCGGAACATTTGGAATAACCTGTAAGGTAAAATCGTCGTTGTTAAGTTTTCCGTCTGCCTGCCCGGGTCGGATGAATTCACCGATGGGACCGTCTTGCAGGTTGCGAAGCCGCGCTCTGAAAACCGCCTCTGGAATAAGCGTATTCGGGGTCTGACACTCAAAGGCAATTTCATAGAGCGAGTTCTGAAAATCAACAATAACATCTGCGAGTTCAACGCGTAGAACGCTCTCTCCTAAGACGACAGCCCTTGCTACAATTTGGTTGCCATCCCGCAAGATTCCTCCGAAAAAGGAGGTTCGGGTTAGAAATCCGCGTGGCATCGTGATCTCAATAACTTTAATCTCTTCACCCGGCTCCGCCAACGATCGGTCAATCACAAGCGTCACGAGTAATGGCACGGTCGAACTTGCAGGAACAATGCCTTCCTTTTGCCCGACGACGTTAATCTCCCCGACAGAGGTAACTGCTCCATAACTATTAGCACCAAAGAACAAACTACCGATAAGTATCAAAGCAATGGATATATTCTTCATGTTTCTAATTTTTAATTTTTCCTTGCGGAGGCATAACGTGCGTTTGAACTTTGATGTGCGTTCCTCATATCCGCCCTCCGCTACGCTTACAGGCTACAAACTTTGCGATTATCTTAAGAGGTGTCGTTTGTGAGACGACTCCCTCTTAACTGAAAACTATCCCTCTGACGACTGATAACTCTTAAAGCAGCAAATTGAGGGAGAACCGTTGTGTTATATTATCTTGAAAACTCCCACTGAGCAGCTGAAATCCGTAGTCGAGTTGAAGGACAGTCCCACTGATCGGAAGTTTCGCACTTCCCCCGAAACTCAGAGTTGTTGCCGAACTCCGTCCATTTTTCACGCCATAACCGCCGCGAACAGCGATGGATTTATTCAACCAGACTTCCATGCCTGTGCGTATATAAATTTCGCTATTGCGAGACGCAACCTCAACACTCGCCAGACTGCCTTTCAACAAATTGCTGACTGCTGCACCTTGTGCGCTTATCTCCGCGATAGACGCCAGTCTGTATGCCAAACCAGCACGGATGTTTAACGGCACCGTATCTGTTTGCGTGTCAGATATACTCATATCTGCAGGGAGTAGGTTCTCTACCGATGCACCAAGACTCAGACTCTGGAAAGGTCTGGCAATCACGCCGAGATCAAATGAAACGGCTGAACTGGAGGTGTTGACGAAATATGGATTCTCTGCGACGAATTCGTTTACCTCGTCAAAAGAGGTACGGAAGAGTTTCAGATTTGCACCGATTGCGACTTGTTTGAAAAGGGCATTTCCATAAGAGAGGCGCAACGTCTGTTCACTATAAACCTCGGAGTCTTCTGCCAAGCCTCCGAAACCTGCTCCAATTGATCCTGCTCTTCCGAAGGGAATCACGCCACTGAGGGCATTATAGGTAATGAGCCCATTAAAGCGTTGTGCGTGCGTAGCCCCGAGATGGATCTCATCAATATAGCCTAATCCTGCGGCGTTGTAATCTGCAGCGTTGCTATCATCGGCGAGTGCGACGAACGCTCCACCTAAACCTAAGGGTCTCGCGCCAACACCAATATTATTGAATGTAGCAGCGGCGACAACTGGAAAAAGCAACACGATGAGTAGAATTAGACAGAATATATGCTTCAATTTTCTAATTTTCCTTGCGGATAAGTTATAGTGTTTGTGAATTTAACGGTTTTCGTGTTCGAGTCGCACTCCATTTCATTACGTGCTGCTGACTGCCGATCGCTGATAACTGACGACTCTGAAAACGGATATCTTGATAAGGGATTTAATTCAGTCCACCTGTCATCGGTACAAAGCGGACAGGGATAATCTCGGTGGTTTCAAGAGATTGCACCGAGTTCTCATCAGTTTGAAGTCCTTTCCGAATTAAAAGGAGATTTTGTTCAGAGCCACCGACAGGAATCACCATCCGACCGCCCGGTTTGAGCTGCTGAACGAGCCGCTCCGGTACATTCGTAGGTGCTGCCGCGACAAGCACAGCATCGTAAGGGGCGTGTTCCGGCCAACCGTAATATCCGTCCCCTTTTTTGAGATGAATGTTTCGATAGTTAAGTGACGCCAATCGCGCTTTCGCACTTTTGGCAAGCCCAGATATAATCTCAACAGAATAAACTTCTCTCGCCAATTCTGCCAGTACCGCCGTTTGATAGCCGCACCCCGTTCCGATCTCAAGGACCTTTGAAGTTGGGGTAAGTTCTAGCAAGTCCGTCATCAATGCAACGATATACGGTTGTGAGATCGTTTGGTCACAATCAATCGGCAAAGCTCCATCCTGATATGCCACATTGAGGTATTGCGATTTCACAAACAGGTGTCGCTCCACTTTCCGCATAACAGCAAGCACTTGGGGATCGTGGATACCACGTGCTTCAATCTGGTTTTGAACCATTTTACGACGTAAGGTCGTGTAGTTCTTGGCAAAGAGCATTTTTTTAGTAGTGGTCAGTCGTCCACTATTCCACACTTACATGATAAGGCATAAGGAGAAATAACCGATGCTTTCTGATGATGTTTAGGAGTCTCGCGGTCGTACTCAAGCCACCATACCGTGTAATAAACTGCAGCCAAGAATCAGTTCCCACCCCCCTGTCTTCCATATCACCGTTCTCAAAGGAATTCGGGGTATTTTTGCTTGTTGGGCGTTTCGCCTCCCACAATAAGGCCAACGGAAGCCCGAGGTTGCCGAGTAGTTGTGACATCCATGTTTTTTTCGGAAATTCGACGATTTCAACTGACTTCTCTCCCAATCCTGCGCGTTCTCGTGCGATTGCGACTGCGAGGCTTAAACCGCCTAATTCATCTACAAGTCCATTATCCTTTGCTTGTCTGCCTGACCAGATACGCCCGCGTCCGAGCTTATCTACATCTTCAACCGTTAACTCGCTTCGACCGAGAGCAACTTTTTCAATGAAATCGTCATAAATTTCTTTAATCTGTTTCTGTACGATCGCCTTTTCAGCAGGCGGATAGTCTCCGTAATCGGTGTAAAAATCAGCGTGCTCGCCTCGTTTGAGAATCTCTTTATGGATGCCGAGTTTGCCATAAAGTCCCTTGAAACTATACTTACCGCCAACAACACCAATAGAGCCCGTAATCGTTCCGGGTTCAGCAACGATCGTATCTGCGGGAGCCGCGATGTAATAGCCTCCTGATGCCGCCACATCACCCATTGATACCACGAGCGGTTTAATTTCTTTGAGTTGCACTAATTCACGCCATATCATGTCAGCGGCAACAACGAGCCCACCACCGCTGTCAATTCGCAGCACAACTGCTTTTATAGAATCGTCGTCTTTTACATCCTTGACCATACGCGTGATTGTATCCGCTCCCATCACCTGTGTACCCATCAACGGATCGACGAAACTATCGCCCGTCAACATCAATCCCTCAGCCTTAATGACTGCGACCTTCGGCTCTGGCACCTGCCAATCTTGTGCGTACAGCCCACTTCGGACGTATTCATTCAGTGGCACCAAATCGGTTCTGGCATCAGCGAGTTCCGTCACGACATCATGCAATTCATCTTCATAGACGAGCCTGTCCACGAGTTCAACAGCAAAGGCTTGACGTGCTGTGTAAGGTCCATTGTCGATACGCGCTTTGACGCTCTCGCGCGTCCATCCACGCCCCACTGCGATTGCCTCTACGAGTTGTTCATACAGGTCATCCAAAATAATGTTTTGGATCTCGCGGTGCGCTTCGGACATCTCGCGCCGAGTGAATGCCTCGGATGCGGATTTGTACTTACCGATATGCTCAAGATCCGCCCTAATGCCGAGCATGTCTAACGCGCCCTTGTAGAAGGAATGCTCCGTGCGTATACCAATCAATCGGACCTCAGCAGACGGATGGATCAGGATCCCTTCACATGCAGACGCGACAATATAGTCACCGGTGGAACAATTAGAGAGGTAGCAGAGAACAACACGTCCGGATTCTCTAAAATCCAAGATGGCATCCGACATCTCTTGAAGCTGCGCGATACCGTAACCGCTCCCATCGATACGGACAAGAACCCCAACGACATCGTCATCCCATTTTGCGATAGGTAGAACCTGTTTCAGGGAGCGCATCGGTAAGTCGAGGAACGTCCTACGGCGAGGCAGTGGCTTGGTTTTAGGTGCGTTGGAAAAATGAAAATAACCGACACCGGTTTGTGCTTCTCGATTGTTATCAAAGGCGTTGCCGGTTCCGAATCCCCAATTCCCGATATTCACACCGAAACGGACATCAAAACCCAGATCGTTATTTACAGTGCCGCGGAGCATGACTTCGCGAATAGGGCGGACCTCCAAGGCATAGTGGAGCTCTACACCCTCAATCCCTTGCGTCTTCTGCATGTCAATTGAGAGGGTTGTGCGCCATGTCCCCGGACGGAGTGCTACCCCTAAACCGTAGGTGCGTCCGAGTTTTTCTCCGAGCAATTTGGGGCGATTGAGATCGCGTGCCGCCGCGCCAATTGAGAAATAACGTCGTCGATACATTAAACCCATGGAGAGCGAACGGAATCTGTCGTATCCTCTATTGTCCGAATTCATCCAACTGTAACTCGTTCCCCAATAGAGTGCGTTCCCGAGATAATAGCCACCCGAAAACGTATAGCGCGTGAAGTCGGTATCAGCATCGGCGGTGCCGAATTCTATACCGAAACCAGCGCCAGGGACGGCCAGAAAGAAAGCGTCATCGCCTGCCCAATCGCTTTGATATGTTCGGAGGTAGTATAGGTTCAGACCGTGTCCTGTGGCAAGTCCGGATGGATTAAAGAAGGTGGCAAGCGCATCATCGCTCATAGCGATGGAACTTGAAGGCAAGTGGGTGCGTGCCTTTGGCGGCGCAGCCACACAAAATGTGCTTATCCCACAGATGAATGCTACGGAGATAACATTCCTACCAATGCGCCCTAAATGCTCACTCAATGCAGATGAAACCATTTTTTTATGGCTGTCGGTTGTCGGTTAAGAGGTTTTCGTCTCACCAGAGTCCTCTTTAACGCATAACTAATAATTGATGATTGATAATTTTTATAGTAGCATCCGTAATTACTTTTACACCAGATTCGTGCGGTTCAAAACCGCACCTACCGGGGGTGTGCAGATATTTGTGGGCTTTACTATAAAACTGATAACTATAAAATACCACAAAAACGCAGGGATTGCAACGGAAATGCTCAAACCTAAGAACGCCGAGCATATTGCGGAAATAATTCGTCATGAATATCACTACATTGCTGAAGGTGGATTTGCCGTTCCGCGTCCGCAGTGTCAACCATTGTTGGGAAATACATCCCCGCGCCCGTCTCAATTTTATATCCGCCTGCTGAATGGACGCTCAAGTACTGATGAAGCGTTTCTAAATCCGGTTCAGTCGTGCAATGTTGTGTGCAATTCATGGTGAACATCCTTCTCCGGGTTCCACCGCCAAATGCTGCGTGATAGGTGTCGTGGTTGAAAATCACGACATCGCCGGGCGTGCTCTCCAAGGCGACACTGGTTGGAAAATCGCGCGGCGGTATACCGTATAACGCCTCTGATTGATTTGGATCAATCTTTCCGGCTCTGACAAAGTGCGCCGGATTCTGGCTGCCTGGAATAATCCGTAAGCATCCCGTGTCTTTCGTCAAAGGATCGAGATAAAATGCTACCTTACAAGCGAAGAGTCGTCCCCAACCGCCATCCGGATGCCAGCCGGTATCGCCTGAGTAATAGTTCCCATCGCCGCCAGCGTAATTAAAGTCTTCACCGATCACGCCACCGATGAGTCCTTTCACGCGTTCATCATCAAGGAGGGTGCAGAGTCGAGGACGATGCTCAATCGGACCTCCGAACATAGTACGGCTGGTTCCATCATGATTTTTACCGCCCCCAAATTCCTGAATTGATATTTCAAATTCTTCGATAATCCATTCCATCTCGCTTGGCGAAAACATGCCCGGTATTGCGAGATAGCCGAAAGTATTAAAGAAATTCACTTGATATTCTGTCAACTTCATTTTTTTAACTATTGCTCCTGGGCTGTGCTCCAAATGTAAAGCTAAGACAAATTATGCCATTTAAGGCATAATTTCATTACGCACAGGTTTCTGGTTAATCTCATGCTGCATTTAAATCGGTAACGATTTTTAAGAGAGAATATGTCCGGCTACTCCCACCGCGCCCAGACATTGGGTGTGACATACCCCTCGTCGACGTACGGATCTTCGCCCGCGACGGTGACAACACCCCGGTAATTCCGCTGTCCCTTCCAGCCTAACCACGATGCTGTTGAGCAATAATGGCTCACAAGGATACGCCGGAATGTATCGCTCCGGTTCTTTTTAGAACGGTGTAAAAGGTAACCGTTGAAAAAGAGAACGCTACCGGCTGACATTTCAATGGGAATCTCACTGGTATCATCAAAGCCGGCTGCTTCGTGGCAACTGTCGAATTCATGACGTTTATCGTGTGGGAAACGGTCGTAAATTACGCCGGAACGGTGGCTATCCGGTAAAACCCAGAGACAGCCGTTTTCAATTGTGGCATCATCCAATGTAATCCACGCACCGAGCAGCGATCGATCACGCGTCGGAATCGGGTGTTCGTCCTGATGCCATGGGTTCCCCGTATGCCCCGGCACTTTGCTCAACATCATTGACTGCATACATTTCACACCACCATCCCAAAACGGAATGTGTGCGCCAACAATCACCCGGAGGACTTCACAGATTTTTGGATGTTCAATATAACGTCGAACCAAAGGACTAAAGACGTGTGGTTCGCCGACACACATGATTCTATCCAAAACTTCCATTTCGCTTGCCTTCTCCGGCATCTGTGGGATCGCTTCACACGGGTAATCCCCACGAAAGATTCTTAGCATCTCTGCTTTCAAATCACTGCACTCTTGGCGTGTAATGATATCTGGAAGCAGTAAATATCCATCATTGATGTATGATTTTGCCCAAAGATTGGACTGCTCTTGTACCATCTTTTTAATCTACCTTTAACTATTCTGCCCGGATAATGCGCCATGTTTCCGCTTCATTCGCGAAAACTAACGTCAACTTACCGGACGTCTGTTCGACCTGACCGTTCATTTTCGGGGCATATTGCAACGTGTAGCCCCCCGTTACAATCGCCGTATCGTCGGCTATGTTCGGATGGATGTCAATGTCAGTCAACGTCATGTCAATCTGATGATAAAGATCAAAAAACTCGGATGCCTTTGTTTTAACGTCTTGGTATGTGCGCCCGTTGGAAAGATACGTTTCTGAAAAACAGGACATAACCTCCGTGAGGTCCGCCATGTCGTATCCGAGTTCATATCGGTTTAAGACGCGCTGAATAATCTCTTTGATCGTCGGTTCGGTTTGAGATTTACTGTTTTGTGTCTCTGTTACTACAGCATGCGCCATTGATTCCGGTGGAATTCCTTGTGCAATCTGCTTAAGTGTATGCACTTCCGGCGCAGCATATCCCCATACCTCCAATTCCATAACCCGTGCAATGCCGTCCACCGCATACACAGGTCGCCTACCTGCCATGTGTTGGTAATTGAAAACCGTATCATTTGAGGAAACGGGAACGAGTCGGACCTTGCTCGCTATTAGGCGCTGGCGCACCTCATGAATCCGTTTCCCTTTGGTATTATCTCGCGCTGTATACTGCTTATCTTTCGTATCGCCTGACGGAATAAGCCCCCAACCGGTGCCGTGCCAATACTCAATCCGATAGTCCTTCAACCCGAATTGTGGTGCCGGATATTTCTCGGAGTCGATCGTCCACATAACAATTTTACGAATATCGATCGGTTTCGCAAGCGTCACAGATACATAAGGTCGCTTGTTCAAATCCGAGGTGCGGAGATGTTCTAAACTGCTCCCCCATCCACTACCCTCATCCCATGTCTCGGAGTTGGTATCTCCATCGATTACCTCTTCTGCCCGGTGGTTTGGAACGGATTGTGAGGCACTTGCAATTGCTCCATTTCGGCTCAGCGCAAAATTGATGAAGGGTGGTGGCGGTTCTAAAAGATGTTCCTGCAAAATTTGCGACCTGCAACCTATCACTGAAAGCAAGAGGGTCAGACATAGAATACATATACGAAGCATTGTTAACCTCCTTTTCGTTTCACCGTAACACTGCCAAGCGTCCGAGTGTCTGTGTTGTCTGGTCTCCAACGACGGCGCGGACTCTGAAAAAATAGACACCATTGGCAAGCAACAAACCGTCAGCGTCTCGGGCATCCCACATAAACTCGTTGTAGCCTTCGTTTCCAGAAGCCCCTTTCAAGACATTTACGACCCGTCCGGATGTGGTGTAAATAGTAATAGAGACTTCATCTGAATCCAACGATAACTGATAGGTAAACGTTGTTTTTTCTTTCAAAGGATTCGGATAGTTGTGAACATCCCAAATTCGGAAAAGGGTTTCCTCTGGTGAGAAATCCTCGTCGTGTTTTTGGAGCGTCATATAATCGAAACTCGTTAACCAAGCGACTTCTGCGTTTAAGGCACTCAACAACTCCGCTTCAATCGTCCGATGCGAATATCCGAAGAGAGGGATAAATTCCTCAATCCCTCTGATATGGGGTTGTATGGATTTTGAGAATTCCACCGCGCTCGTTAACTTTGCACGGATAGCCTCTCCTGTCCCTGGCTCGTAGCCGAGTGCTATCGCTTCCACTAACTTGGCTCGACTCTCAAAGAACAGGACCCACAGTTCCATTAAGTGGACGGCATCGCGTAAATCCTCGGTTGCTTCCAGATCAAAAGGCTCTGCGATCTCACTTGCTACCCGCATCTCGTTTGCCGCCTGCTGTTGTGGTGCCAAAAGTGCAGTGAACCGATCTACAGCGAGTTTTGCAATTTCCAGTTCCGGGATAGCCAACGTATCTTCAACAGCCCGTGGTCCAATCAAAGTCCAGAATCGCGTTGCGAGCCCCGCGGAGCCACTGCCGTATGTGCCACCCACAGTCAAGGATCCCGCATAATCCGTGAAATAACTTGCCATATTCCATCCGTTTACCCGCAAGGCGTTCAGAATGTGTGGCGCAGCCTCAATACCATACCGAGCTATCAACTCGTTTCGGAGAAGTTGATAATGGTCAAGATTGATATCCCAATTGAGGCTTGCACTGACGAGACGATCGAGGTATCCCAACCCTTGTGTTGCCCCTTGGACAGTAAACCCACCAAGCCCGACAACCTCGGGGTCATTGGCAAGTTGCCGAACACCTTGCACGAACAGATCGCTCTCAATCATCCAAAACGGCATTACCTCCTCTACTTCATGCGAAAGGACGATAAAGCGGTGCCCGATTTCTCCGAGTGCCCTGACTTGTGGGATAGGTAAGCCTGCACTCGCAACCGGTTCGCCGTCTGCACCCCATTTTCGCGAGAAAATAGTGCCTTTCGGCAACTGCTGTGCATAAACGCCTGCGGCATCCTTGAGCCAACTGCTGTCATATCCGGAGATATAAAATTTGAAGTCCGGACGTATCTCCCGTGCGGCGTTGATAATCGTAAAGTAGACTTGCCAGAGTTTTGCTTGCCCCTGTTCCGTCCTATCGCCACAGTCAGGACAATCGCAGGCGCGTGTTTCATGTCCCCAAGAACGTAGATGAAAACCGGCAAGTGTAGGATAGGTGCGCACGATCGCCTGCGTCAGTTCCCTCGCGAGCGTATGAAACGCGGGTTTCGACCAACAGAACGGGCGATAAGATACTTCATTCCGAGAAGCCCCGTAAAGCACCGCCGGTCCAAGGACATCGGGACGCTGTTGAATCAGGGACTCTGTCGGTTCGCCAGTCACATACATAAAAAGATACGCATCAATGCCACGCCGTTTGAGTGCATTAAACCGATTTTGTAGCATTGCGATGCGTTCCCGCCGCTGCCCTATCGGTTCATCCTGTAAAACCTCAAAGGCAGGCGTATCCACATATTTAAACGCCGTCCCGAACCCATCTTCAATACCCGTGCCTGTCCAAACACCTTCGCCACCACTCATGTTGATACGGTGGCGTGCGAGCCAGTCCGGATCCTCTATCTCTAACACAGCACGCACGGGATAAAATGGCGATGACGTCTCGTTTATGAACGGCACGAGTAGAGCTTGCGCTCTGGCAACCGGTAACCCTGGATGTACGGGCTTCAAACCTGTCAACGCCGTAATACAGTTTTCAATGAAGGCATACGCGCCATAAACCACTCCGCGCTCGGTGTGTGCTGTCACAACAATGACGATTTCTGTGCCGACTTCTACTGTTTTGATACGATAGCCTTCGTCTCCAAGCTCTTTTGCCAATGTGAGTTCTACGTTTGCCTGTAATCCTGCGATCGTCGGATTCGACCTCGGAGTGCCCAGCACAATAACCGTTTGTGTTTCGGTTTGTTGACGATTGGTGCGAATATCGAGTGTAGCACCCGTGAATTGTTGGATAAAGGATTGGATTTCTGCAGCTGCGAACTGCTCCTGTTCCGAGGCGTTCGCGCCAACCTGAAGCGTCGCTCTGGGTTGACCGGATACCGCGATCGGAATTTGATCGCTCCTCGCTGGCAAGACGAACACGATAACACAAAAGATAACCATCAGAAGAATGGCTATCGGTTGTCGGAAACCATCAGCAGTCAGCAAAGAGGATCGTGTAGCGGTGAAAATCGTTTGCAACTGCCGTAATGATTTACTGATCACCGAAAGTTTTTTTTCGGAAGAAAAAAAACGACCTGATTGCCGACGGCTATTCTTAATGAAGATGTTCACCCTCAAATTCCTGAAAGAAAGAGATCACGCAAAAGGTTAAGACGAATCCGATAATAAAAAGCACTTTGGCAAAACGACTCAGGTTTCCTGTCCTTTCAGCAGTATAGTTGCCACGAAACCCATCCAGCACGACGTGTAAGAGGGTACCAACAGCGAATGCAGTGAGGTACTTTGTCAATTCACCGAAAGCCCCGCGGAGGAGTTGTTCCCCCAGTGCCGCTCCGATAACCGGTCCAAGTATCAGCGGTGTCAATCGAATCAGGACCCTACTAAAAGGCTGGTTCCGGAGGAGCGCGACGGCGATAAGTGTTCCGACTGGTAGACGATGGATCAGTATGCCGAATGCGAGTGCACCACCGAGCATTTCCTCTCTCGCGGCGATAACCAAATTAAGTCCGTCTGTTAGTGAGTGCAGCGATAGTCCGAGAACGGTTAAGTTGATGCCCCATCTCTTGTCTGTATCGTTTGTGTGCCTCTCCGTATCACCGCGTCGATGCGTCGTGAGGTGTTCTACCGTTGAAATTAGGAAAAACCCGCCCCACATCACAAGGATTGCGATGTAACCCACTTCGTCGAAAAGGTGCATCATCATAATCAAGACGATGCCGAGTACTACGCCCGCTGTCAATCCAAAAATATGCCCGAAATGTTTCTGCCGCCCCCGCGAAACAAAAGCGATTCCCGCCCCGAGCGGAACCGTCGCCACTGCAATTGCCAAATAGAATGTTAGCATAGTGTAACTATAGCAGAATTTGGATCGTAATGCAATTTTTTAATTTTACCTTGCGGTTCGGTCAGGTGAGTTGGAGTCTGAAAGTGCTTTTCCGTATATCTGAAGAAACACCCAAGCAAAAACCCCTCCGCTTCGCTTACGGGCTACGCGCTTGGATTTATCTTTTTTCCACCAAAGGAAAAATCCACGAGGATAACAGAGACAACGGCATAGGCACAATCAATTAAAAATCCACTTTCAGATTGCTGAATAGATTTAATTTTTTTGCTTGACGATTTTGCACATTAATGTTAGGATTAATTCTTAGAAAAAATAAATAAACGCGAACCAAACCCGAGTGGGTATTATGTTCACAGTTATTAAAGGACGAATAAAATGTTAGACAAAATTTTTGATGTTATCGTTGGATTTATGCTTAATCGAGATTTGGATAAGGAGATCGGTGCTCGGCACAGTTTATTGAACGGTAAAATCGTACAGATTCCTTCAAAAATCTTAGACAAACTCATTAATCTTATGATGAGCACTCGGTATTCTTACTACTTAAAGATGCGAAGCAATATGCTTGAGGGGGGTATTGTTGAGATGCCCTCAAATATCTTTGATTGGAAAGCACTTGAACGCGCCAGTGGCTATCTACGCGTCTATATGGAAGAATGCCACGACGGGTTCAAGGAAGAGTATGTCGGAAATTTTCTTGATGAAGATTTTAAAGAGTGGTTCCGTCATTTTCATATTGAACGTCCAGCGCGTAAAGCGGCGAAGAAATCTGTTTCCGAGGCGTTACTCGCAGACGATTTACCGAGGGTCTGACACTACAGCTCCAAGATGCCAGAAGTAGGGAGAATTTCAAACTGGCATCTCATCATAAGTTCGCTTATCTAATTCCCGCCCCGTTTTCGATTTGCGTTTGCCACCCCACTGCTTAAAGAAAAATGGCACGTTGGCATCCTCACACTGGTCGCGGATGTCAATAACCCATTTTTCCTTCATTTCGCGGGCACCAGGACCGGACTCACCCCCTACAATAACCCAGTCTATTCCTTCCAACATTAAATTTGGGAGGGCACCCAGTAGCGGTTCAAGCGAGAGAAATTTGATCTGCGCGCCTGTTTGACGGAGCGCGTCAATCCGATGCGTTACGCGACTGTCTTCAACACTGACCCCCATCCAAACATTCGGGGACCATGGTAACTGTGGGCTGAATTTCAGTAGTTGTTCTGATCGCTTCGTCAAGACCTGGAATTGGTGCCAATGTGCCTGCTCCATCACAGCAAAAACCTTCTGAATATAAGCCAGTTCAATTTTTTCATGAAACAGGTCGCTCATGGAGTTGACGAAGATTCGACGCGGTGTTTTCCATTTCAGTGGCTCGTTAAGCAACTTCGGAACAGGGCGTACCTCTTTTGTCCACCGGGGTCCTGCTTTGGTATTCTCAGCCAAGCCCTCGTAAGCCAAGCCTTTGCCCGAAAATCGTGCCGCTATCCGTTCGGCATAACAGAACCGACAACCTTCTGAAACACGGGTGCAACCACGCACAGGATTCCACGTGGATTCTGTCCATTCAATTTTTGAGGATTGGGTTGCCATTGGTTCACCTTCTTATAATGGGAGCGTCTGCTGAGCCGTATTCCGCACCCCTTCTAGAATTTCTTGTGCAATTTTGAGTGCTTTCGGAGCATTTGGATTCCCAGCGGCAAAGCAAAGTAGATACATTAACGTGAGTTCGGAAAAAGATTTATGACTTCAGGGAGCGTGGGAACCCACCTGACTGTCCTGAAGGTCTCGCAGGTTTAGCGAGGGTTTCTTCTCTAAATACGTATAAGCAATCAACGCAGAAACAACGTTGACTTGGAAGTTTTCAAAACTTCTATGGCGCGTGTGCTCAACTTGCGTCTGACTTTTCAACTCCCTTATGACAGACTCAATGAGCGTCCGCTTCTTCAGCAACACCTCATCGGTCTGTGATAACGCAAGCGGATCCATATTTTTGCGAACCTTGTAAAGCAGGTCTACATCCTGAGACGCCAACTGTTGACGCAACGGAGCGGAGATATACCCTCTATCTCCATAAAGTTTACCCGAAAGCAGTTCCACCCATGCTGCGACAGGGGTCCGGTCATCTGTGTTTCCGGGGGTGAGTTCAACACCGAGGAGTTCTCCCATAGAGTTAATAACCAAATGAAGTTTGAATCCATAGAACCACCCCATAGAAGTTTTCCCTCGCTCTGCTTCTTTGGTAAACACGCGATGCGACGGGATGCGACGGTTATGACAGACCGGGAGTCTCGTCGAATCGACAAACGAAATACCATCGCAACTCCCCAAGCGTGTGTAGAGATAAAGCGACAAACACTCAAGCGCTTCTTTTTTCAGTTCAACAAAGCGATGGTAGCTGACGAGATTTGGAAATGCCCATCGCAGAGAAACGCAGACATGGCGTTGATAATAATCCTTGAATGTCCGATACTTGCTTTGATGAAAATCGATGAGTATCGTCATGATCTCACTCGGGTGTAAACTTCGCGGTCTTCCTCGTGTTTCAGACGCCGTCTCTTGTAGGTGGTATTCCGCCTGATGTTTCATAAGTGCGAGAAAAAAGTCGTCAATCTCACAGAAAAGTGTTATCATAGACATGGGAGAACTCCTTTTGTAAAAGGTTGGATTTACCTTATTATACTAAAGGGGTTCTCTTGAAACCACAAACTTTTATTATTTTCCGAACTCACGTTACATTAGGGAATTTCTTGAATTGCGGAGAGGAAGGGGATTTTTGGCCACCGTTGCAAACACACTTTCTAAACGCTTCAGGAAGTACTGTTCAATTTCTGCTAAAACATCGTCTCTTTTTTCCCACTCATCTCCTTCACTGAATAGCGAGCTTTGTAGAGCCAATTGGTAAAATTTATCAAACCAATCAGTTTCACCAAAAACCAGATCAAGTTTCCGACGTTCAGATGGAGCTATTTCTCCATCATTTTTTAGTAACCGACTTACTCCCATTCCAATAGGAAAAAGTAGCCATAAGTCAATAGCTTTAGTTCTTGCAATTACTTCTATTGTTTTCCATTCCACTTGCATCCCATAGGGATCAAGGAATACCAATGCCCTATTAGTTCGCCATTCTTTTTGTTGACATAAATTTGTCAAGGACTGGTTCGCATTGGCATTAATACATTCAATATTATGGTTTGGAAACTCATCAGTGAGATTCTGTAACTCGACAAAACTGTCTTCATCTTCTTCAATAAAAATGTATTCTCTAAATGGAGGTATTACTTCTAAAGCTTTACGCGCAGAACCAGCTAAAAAATGCGGTAATTCTGTGTCTTCGTTGTGTTGCAGTTCACGGTACCCTGTACCCGCGAAAGCATCAATGTATGTGAAATGGAGATGATCCCTGTCCTTCATAATTTGTGTGTAAGCGCGCAGGTACTTGCTCACACATTCCAGTTTTTGCTCCGTCCAAGGCCCACCAAATGTATGTCCACGAGTGTTCATGTTCACCTTACCCTTTTAAGTTTGATAAATTACTTTACCTTAATTATACCAATTTTTGTTAAGTTGTGTCAAGTTAATTTATACGTTTTTTCTAAAACAATACTAAAGACAATTTTAAGAATTCTCGTGCGATAGGTTAAAACCGATAGATCCACCTACCACTTTTTCTTTCCCCTTGAAAGTGTAGCTGTCAGCAATCAACCAGTAGCACGCATCGCGAGCAGGGCTCGCGCCTACGGAAGAAGGATATCAGTAGACAGTCGTTTAAATTTATGATACCATATTCAGACATTTCTATTCACCTTAGTTTCGGTGTAGAAGTCCCGAACCTTTAGGTCGGGGAGGAAACATCCGGATATATGGAAAAGAATGTTATTTATCCAATCCACTCTGACCGAATCGCAAGGAATAATTAAAAAATGGAATTCGTCCAGTTGACAGATGCACAGCGTGAGGAATTTGAGGAGAACGGATACCTCATTGTGCGGTCAGTGCTTGACAGCGACATGATAGATCGCTTGACCGAGGCAGGAGACCGGCTCATGGATTCGTTTGAATACAACGGCTACTATGCCCATAAGCGGGACGGTTTGGTGCAGGAACCTGTCTTTGCTGAGTTAACATCGCAGACAAAAGCGGTTCCGTTGGTCATCCAACTGCTCGGCACAAATATCCATATCACGAATACTGCGCTCATCTACAAACATCCGCAACCGCCTGAGAAACTGGAAAGTCGTGGATGGCATCGGGATGCGGGTATATTTTTAGATCTGGGATACAAGAATTGTCCACGTGTCGGTTTGAAAGTTGGGTACTGCTTGACGGATTTCCCCGTGCCGAATTCCGGTGGAACGCTGTTTGTTCCAAAAAGCCACCTCTCAGGTGAACCGTTGGGTATCCCTAAAGGCGAAATTGATCCGATCGAACCGCATGATGAACCTGTCTTGCGAGCAGGCGATGCGTTTTTCTTTGAAAACCGTATCTATCACACTGCCGGTGTCAACTTCACGGAGAATGTCGCTAAAGTCGTTATCTACGGATACCACTACGCATGGCTCAAGCCGGAACCGTATCTCCTATACTACAACGACACACTGCAACCTGACGAGAAGGTGATGGAGAACCTCGATGACCTTGGCAAACAATTTCTCGGTGGCGGCGGGGGTGCCGCGGCGGAATGGGCAGCAGGGCATAATCTGCAGTTTGAGGAAGTCCCACACGTCGTGACAATTTAGCTAACTTTCCCTTCTTAAAGTCGATAGAAGGCGCGAGCGTTTTCTGCCATGATTTTGCGTTTGAGCGTTGGCGAGAGATTTTTCGGAAGCGCTTGATCAGGAGAATCGAAGTCCCAATGCGGATAATCGGTTGCGAACATCAACTTATCATCTAAGTCGAGTTGCGCGAGCAGTTGATCGAAGTATTCCTGTTTGGGTGGCTCTTCAATCGGTTGCGTTGTAATCCAAAAGTGTTCCCGGATGTACTCAGAAGGCAACCGTTTCAGCTCAGGCACCTCATCGTGTAGCTTTTTCCATGCCCGATCCAATCGCCACATCAACGGGGGTAGCCACGCGAAACCGCCCTCAATGAGAGCGACCTTGAGCGTCGGGAATTGCTCAAAGACTCCCTCGCAAACGAGACTGGTTACCTGGGTTTGAAACGCCTGTGTCATTCCGGCATGGTCTTCAATGTAGTGTGACGGTCTACCGACAGCAGTAATCGGTCCGACACCAACACCGGTGAAGTGGATGCCGATTGGAAGGTCATGCTCGACTGCCGCTTCATACATCTTCCAGTATCTCCGTCGTCCTAAAGGTTCCATCGTACGGGCGAGCAGCAGTATCTGTACAAACCCGGGATGGTCTGCCAACCGATTAATCTCAGCGGTGGCGAATTCCACGTCGTCACACGCGACGATCATTGAGGCACGAAGTCTCGGTTCTTTTTCAAGCCACTCTTCGATTTGCCAGTCGTTCACGGCACTTGCCCACGCCGCGGCGAACGCGAGATTGGGCATTTCACAGACGGAGGTCAAGCAGTTGAGAATGCCGTATTCGATGTTGAATGCGTCCAGGAGTTGCTCACGCAGAAAATCGAGATCGGATCCGGGGCGGTGTCCGGAGGGTGTCCACGCATCGTATCTCGCACCGAAGGGTTGGGCGCGAGGAATATATGCGCCGACGCGATCGGTTGTGCCAACCATACCGTGATGCTTTCGCCACCGTTCAGACAGGTATGGATACAACACCGTCTCGGAAGCGAGGGTATTATGCACATCACAGTCGATAACGGATGGTCTCTGCTGTTGTCTGGGTATCTCTGTTTTATTCATTCTTATTGTCCTCGCGGGTAGTGTGAAGTCTCTTTTTACACTGGTGTAGCAAATAAGCAAGAATAATGCCTCTAACAATCTCACTATTTATCTACTATTTCTACTTTTAATGGCTCACCCAGTTCTGAAGCAATTTTTTCAAGAAGTCTTTTTTTCCCCTTTGTATCGCTATGGGTCATTATATAATACCGTCCAGACTTTCGCTGGTCGTACGTCGGGTGAGCAAAGGTAGATATGAGGGGAGTAGCGTTTAACTTAAGTTCAGGTCTAATGCTTTTTATTCGTTCAATCCCTAATTTTTCAATTACCTCAGCGAAGGTTGTTGCTGAAACCTTATGGTTGATCTTCTCTCCATTAGGCATAGTAACAAGAAGCCCTTTATTCCAACTCAAAGGATCCGGACCGTTTTTGGGTTTGGTTTTCCTTTGCAAGTCTTTCAGGAAACCTAATACCTGTTCATCGGTTGGTCTATATCCACACAGACTTTCGGTTTTCTCTGCTACGGTGTGTACCAAAAACTCATCTGCCTCCTCCACTAATTTGCTCCATGCCTCTGGTAACCGTGTTGCAACCTGTCTTTGCTGAACAAGCGTCTCATAGTCCTTCTTGATTGCCTCAATAGCTCCACCCGTACATACTGACTCGTAATTTAGGTATCTGTCAAGACGCGTGGCACTCTCCTCACCATCACTTTCAGTTAGATCGATCTCGTGTACCTTGCGCTCTTTATAGTCCCCCTGTCCAATTGGATAAAAAAAGTGCCATTCTCGCCCATCGGTGAGAATAGCGATCGGTACCCCTCTGCGAAAAGCATATCTGAACAATTGCTCCTCTGCATCTGCCTCTTCAATTTTTCCTACTTGCTTCACCTCAATGAAAACGCAGGGCTCCGACGGTGGGTGACATAAGGCAAAGTCAACTTTCCCTCCCTGAACCGGGTACTGAGGATAGACAATCTGTGATTGATATCTGGGCCAACCCAGCTCATGAACTAGCCTGCGCACAATGTCATCACAGACTGCAGCCTCATTTGGTGGAAATTCTCCCTTCTCTAAACTTCTGCGTATGTCGTCAATGTGTTCCTTGAGTGTCATTGCTTAATAAACGTTTCCTGTCAACCCTGACGAAAATTCAGTTGCGGCGTAGATTTACCTGACACTTCCTCAGAGCGAAAGTGGTGGTTTCAGTCTTGATTTGACTCGTATATTATTTACGATTTAGCTTAATTTACCTATTATAACCCAACTTGCTACTTACAAAATTTTAGGGGTGCAGACCCTTTTTTTCATGAAAGATGGTCGTGATTCGTAGAATGTTGTAGCGTAAACTTTCAGTTTGCGCACGTAATAGCACAATCTAAAAGATTATGCTACAAAGGTGGCAACTTGCGTTATTATATAAGATTTTATTTCGATGTCAAGAAAAACTTTCTTACAGGCTGAGACATTCAGTTTTCAATTATAGGTTATCAGTTATCAGTAACCAGTAAGATCACGAACGCGGAAATGTGATTCAGAAATATGGGAAAAATGCAACGCGTTTCATAGTAATACCATTTCTAAGAGATTATATTTCATTAGCAGCATTTATGAAGTGCGAGAATGTAGTAAGTTTTGCAATTGCGGTCTGAGAATAGTTGAGAAGTATCTCCGTGACTGTGGCTTGCATATCTTCCAATGTCTTATAGGTTTGAAGGAACACCTTCGCTTTCAGGTCCTGCCAGAACCGCTCAATCGGGTTGAGTTCCGGACTATAAGGAGGTAAGAAAAGCAAGATGATATTTTCAGGGATCTCCAAGGATTTTGCGTGGTGAAAGCGCCCGTTATCAAGGGTGAGGATGTTCAGACTCTCTGGGAATGCTTGTGAAAACTGGTCCATAAAGAGTTGGAAACAGTCAGCCGTAAGATGTGAAAGTTCCAAGAAAAATCCCTCGCCTGTTCGGGGTTCAACCGCCCCATAGAGATAAACCGCCTCATAGCGTGGATTTATCTCTGTGACGGGTTTGATGCCGGGTAAAGTGATGCGTTTGCTGACTTGAGGGAAAAGTCCGTATCGCGTTTCATCTTGACTGAAAAGACGGACTTTTTGAAGGTCGCTGCTTTTCTCAGCAATCGCTTCAGCGACATGCTGAGAAAAGTCAGCACCGAACTCTTGAGTGGCTACACTGTTTTTTTTTATGACTCGGACGAGGGACTTTGAGTTTCGCACCCCATTTCCCTCGAACCATCGCATAGACAGTCGTGTATTTCATCTCGACACCAAAGGTCTGAGCAATATACGCTTGGATCTGAACATAACTCCCGAAACCTTCGGGGCTCTCAAGGGCACTGCGTAACTTTGCTTGTTGTGCTTCCGTCAAAGCCGAGACGCGTCCGGGAGCCAACCCCCGGGCGAGCATTCGCGCAAGACCGCCTGTTTCATACGCTTCAAGCCACGTGCCAACGCTGATCCGACTGACACCGAGCAAATCAGCAACCTGCTTTCGAGTTTTCGCACCACCACTTTTCAAAAGATGCAGAGTGGTGAGACGTTGGAGTTCGTGCTTTTTCTGCGATTGACGTAAAAGCACTTTCAGGTCTTCAACACTTTCAGTAATCTCTGGTACTTTTCTATTCATAGAGGCATCTCACTCCTTTGGGAAGAATGCAGCAGAGAATAACATAAATATGAAAAATATTCAATTGAAAATGGTATAAAATCTGAAAACCGGTAGGTTTCAGACAGAACGTAAACACAGAAAATGACTCGGTTTTAGATAGGAAATTTCATAGCGAAAGGAGGTCGAAGATTTAGGTTATCTGAATCAGGATTTACAGGATTATAGGAAACCACGGACTTGAAATACACCCAACAATTATTATAGTATCCACAATAGAGACTATAACAGATGGCACCCAAACCGTTGCAGATAGTAATGCCAGATCATCTTCTCGAGTCGCTAGCCCACTAATTCCAGTTCCTATGGACATACCAATAAAAAGAAAAAACCAACCAATAACAAGAATTAAAAGCAAAAAAAGCCCCATTCCTGTTTCGAGATCCGGATTCAAATACGCTTCTATCTCCATCGCAATCGTCATTAATAAAGACAAAAAGGAGGCTACGCTAATCGGTAAAATATATTTATTCCAACCAAACTCGCGGTGAAGTACAATTAGCATTATAATTCCAATCGGGACAAGTAAAACAGCAAAAAATAAAAGGAAAAAGATCAACTCGATCATCTAGAATACCCTTTGTCTGAATTACTTAAATTTGGATAATATTATAGCATTCAGGCAATCTCATCAAAAGGTAAAATTGTATCCACTTGAAAAGGGGTCCTGATATTATTTAGAGTGAATTATCAAAATATGCAGACATTTATCAATAGATATACCCTCCGCGAAATCCCCAAATTCTCCATGGTAAGGGAGGTTAGAAGGTTAAGCACTGATCAAAGGTGTATAAGTAATTCTAAGACCTACTATAAATGTCAGCCCCGACAACGAAACATGGCTTGAAAAGCAGTTGATTTACAGCACATCTATCTCTTGTCGCTTGGGTTGGACATCTGTTGGTCTTTCACCCGTCTTTTTCTCAAAGTGTAGATTTCTGACCCTGTTTCCTGTCAACCTAAATCCTGTAACACGTCCAGCATCGTCTCGTATAAAGTGAATCTCTGGAAAAAACCACGCGTCCCCAAGGAAATGACCATCGGTGTAGGTTAGGACTATGTCATCGTGCCGTCTATGTTGCGCCACAAGTCCGTCCTCATGCATAACGATGGTGTAGGTTGTGTCGAGTTCCTTGGTATAATAATCTCCCTCGATTTCTGTCAACTGTTCAGGTGATAGAGGTTCAGATTTAATACTCTCATCAGGTTCCGATGCCTTATCTGTTTCAGAGGCTTCTACGGGAGCAAGGACATCGGCGAGATAGAGGTCTGCCACCTTTTCCGCTAATCTGAGTGGGTTAAAGGTGTCCAGATTGCATAGGATGACCACGCCGAATTTCTGATCCGGGAAACGTATCAAATGACTCCGAAATCCGCGCCACGACCCACTGTGTCCGACCGTATTTAATCCTCTATATTCACCGATATTCAACCCGAAAGCGTAATCAATTTGCTCGCCGTTATTAAGAACGCCACGCTGGTGCATCTGCTCAATCACTGTTTGTTCGCCAATCCGTGTGTCTTCAAAATTCAGAATCCATTTCGCCAGATCTTCCACCGTTGAATAGAGAGAACTTGAACCGAGGGCGGTTGTATTGTTAACAGCGTGCTTAAACCTACTGTTTTCATCAACTTGATATGAATACGCTCGGTTTTTCAGAATCATTTCGTAGTCATCGTGAAAATGGGTGTCGGTCATGCCGAGAGGTTTGAAGATGTGAGTGTCCGTCCATTCACGGAATGAATCTCCAGTTACCCTTTCGACGATTTCTGCCAGCAGATTGTACCCTGTATTGCTGTATAAAAACTCGGCTCCGGGTTCAAAATTGAGGGTCTTCTGATGTCGGACCATTTTCAAGATGTGTTTAAAGGAAATCACGTCATCCATCATATCACCTGCAATAACAAGAGATTGCACCCAATCTCGCAGTCCACTGGTGTGATGCAAGAGATGCCGAATTGTGATTGTGTTTCCAAAATCTGGGAGGTCAGGCAGGTACGTTCGGATGTCCTCATCCAACGAAAGCTTCCCTTCGTGTGATAATGTGGCAATAGCAAACGCCGCAAATTGCTTGGACACTGAAGCGATATCGAAGATGGTCGTCGTCGTAATTGGAACGTCATACTCCAGGTTCGCTATCCCGTATCCCTGTTTATAGACAACTTCACCCTCTCTGACAATCGCCAAGGCGGCACCGGGGGAATCTGATCGGTTCCATTCTGCAAACAATTGATCGACTTCTGCTTCAAGTGTCTCGTGAATCGTCATAGCCATCTCCTCTCGATAAACGGTTTTAAGATTATTTTTGCAGCACTTCGTGTAGATTCAGCCAGTAGTTAGTAGTTGAGGCGGTATATGTCCTGTTTGACCCCTTTGGGATTCACACCGAACTGGAAAGCGGTGCGTTTGTCGTTGTATGAGTCGATTGCGACATGAACCCACTGGGAGAAGGATTGCTGGTCGCGTCGTGTGAGTTGCCCTTCAATCGCACTCGGGTCTGTGTCGAAGGCGCGAAACGCTATATAGAGTGCATCGTTGCCGTATAGGACACGTACCTCAGTCCGTTCGGAGGCTGGTGCTCCCTCGTCTGGCACCAGTTGCACGAAACCTGTTGCAACTGGTGCGTGCTCCCATATATCTTCGTCGAGGTTGCCGTCTATGCGGGGTGGCGTGCCTGTTAGTTTCGCCGCTGTCAGGACTGGTGGGGATCTGCGGAAGTCTCGTCTTGTGCCATGACCGGAAGGAGAGTAGATAATAAAACTAAAAGGACTGTCCCGATGAATACAATACGTTCAAAGTTGTTATGAAAAGTAGAAAGTAGAGGCATTTCTGACAATTTTCGACCCGATTGGCAATTGCTCACAATTGATCTTAATTTTCGCATTATATAAGATTTCATCTGAAAGTCAAGAAGAAAGCGGTTAGAAAATGTGAAAGGTTCTTGGTGAAGGCTTGAAATGAGGTTGGAATCATTCCTTCTGAAAACGGGTTTCAGAAGCATTCAGTTTTAAGAAATTGAGCGAAAGGGAGATAGAAAAAAACACGGCGGATTATAGCACAAGATAGTGATAAAAAAATCCGCCATGTGTAAGGATAAGGTTAGAAAACAGGTCCATAGAAACTGTGGCGTGTTCTATTTGCGTTTAATATCTCCCCAAGTTGTTGCCAATTTTCCGACGGGATCAATAGCAAAGGCATCAGCGGCTTCCCTGAAGAAACTTTTCTGATCTACTGCGGTGGGCGTCCTCATCGTTTAAGTTGTGCCCATGTCGTCGTGAGTTTTCCTTGTGCTTCAACTGCGAGTGTGTTTCCAGTCTTTGCGCCATTTTTACCCACCAGATGGTGTGCGTTGCCCGATGCATCTGAGAATTTCCGGGTGCCACCGGGTTCATCAAAATGCCACAGCGCAATCGTCTTTGCATCATTCTTGAACTTTGTGCGCGGCGTGAAACCGTTTTTGTCGACCTCGTAACGCGCAACCGTTGAGACACGAACCTCATCAATACATCCCGCAAAAGAGCCCCAAAAGTAATTATTGCGCTTCTCAATTTTCTTCCCAAATCCTCCGAGTGTAAAATCCTTTGGTTGCTTGAATTCTGCGAGATCGTGTGCCAGCCTTATTCCTTGGGGTACGATCTTTGCGACATCGTTAACGATGGTTGCTGTCTCTCTCCCTTTCGCCTGATAAGCGATGTGATGCCATTGGTTTGGGGAAAGTGTTACCGGACGGAACCCTGTTCCGGCATCCCCTCGCCCCCTATCAATATACGCTTGCATTGCTAACATTAAATCTCCCTTCTGCCAATCGATCTCCCTCTTTATGTTCTTCCATCCGTCTTGATCGTCACCCACGACATTCATCAGTACCTGTTGGCTGAGGATCGTTGCGCGTGTATCCTTGTCAGGGGGTGTGGTCGGATACACCCACGCTTCAACGGTGAACTCGTCTGTGCCTTTTGGCAAGAGGATACCGAAGGTTTTAAAGTCTAAAACGGCATAATCGTCCACCCCATCAAGGACTAAATAGTTACCCCCGGCGGGGGAAGGAGGTGGGAATGCTTTGGCACTCAACGGGATTAAGGCGAGCAAAAAGAGGCAAGCAAAAAGAGGCAGATTTTGTAGATGTCTCATCTTCGTAATTCTCCTTGATTTTAATTTTATTTTTCATTTACAACTCGATTTGTTGATGAGGTGTCGTTAGATGTTACTTATTTCTCTTCATTCTCTTCAAGCGAGATGTAAAACATCCCGTTTTCTTTAGCACTATCGACCTGATCGGTAGCACCATAGAGTCTATCATTAGTAATAGCGAGAGAAACAAGTCCACCTGGTCCGTCTGTAAGAACCTGCTTCCATTGATTATGGGTATTCAAACGGTAGACACCCACGTCGCTGACACCATAAACTTTGCTCCCATCTACAGCAAAGTTATTTATGATAGGACGCTCTCCTGTATTATCGGTTGGCACAAGCCACTGTCCCGCGGTTTTGGAAACCATAACGCCATTATCTGTTGCGACGTAAAGGGTTGACCCTACAAAGACTATATCGTTGAAGCAAGTGAAACGGAGCGGCAGGCGTGGTGTGACATCTCTCCAACTATCTCCTTCATCAAGCGAGTGAAACAACTTACCGTCCCGTTTACCTACGTAGACGGTTTCCTCTAAAACCGCTAATGTGAATCCCTTTCTAAAATCGTCATAACGTAGATGCTCACCATCTACTAATCCGGTGCTTGCCCATTCCGAATCACCCAATTTCCATTTGAAAAGCTCTCCTAAGAACTCTACATAAAAGGTGTCACGACTCGCTGCAGCAGTCTCAGTTTTGAGACGACCCCAACGAAGATCCTCTTGGTCCTTTGACTTATGATATTTTTCATAAGCAAGTTTTTTACGATCAAAAACAGGGACACCTTGAACCGGAATTAGCATATCGCCATCGGTAGATAAACGGAAAATACTCAAATTGTCCCCTACACCTGAAAGAGAATAAAGAACGTTGCTAACAGGTATCAGTTTTGACTCATAACTTATTCTGGTAGTGGGGATGTTGATTACAACTTCTTGCCCATGATTCCAAAGTTTTTTCCAAGATACACCGCCATCTGTTGATTGATAAACTTCATAGCCGGTATGGGCGTATAATCTGTTGTTAAACGCGACGAGATCGATTATAACAGTTCCCATCACACCATTCATAAATGGATGCCATGATTCACCACCATCCGTCGTGCGGTGAATTCCCCATACATTCGCTTTGTAATACGTTTTATCGTTGACCATCACAGCTGGAAGACGACTCCTGCCGAAAAAATTCTGGTCAGCCTCAAGTTCTGTCCACGTTTGGCCACCATCTGTTGAACGAGATTGGGCGTAACTCAATGCCAAGAGCGTTTTACCGGTTGCTAAAACCGTTATACCTGCGGGCGAAGTTTTGCGAAGATGTTCACTTCCAAGCCTTATTTCAGTCCACGACGCGCCTAAGTCAGTCGAATGGAAGATCTCGGTAAAATGTAAATCTCCGTGATCTATCTGTTGTAACTCCGTTCGCGTTAACCTCACCAATACCTTATGCCCTATCCCAGCATAGAGATTATTCCCAGAGACCGCCAAAGAACAGACGGCTCCTGATGTATCTATTGGCAATTTTTTCCAGACCCCTGAATCGAGACGGTAAAGACCGTTCTCCGTACCCACAAATACCCTTTTTCCAACAGTCGCCATTGTGGAAATTTTTTCTGTTGTCAATCCGTCGTTCAGAGGATGCCAGTGCGCGCCACTATCTATGGATTGGAAGATCCCCTCATCTCTCAGTGCGAAATACATCGTCGCAGGCACTTGTGAACTGGACGTTCGTTCGGCATCTACAATGACGAGTTCAACGGCATCTCCCTTAGGTCGCGGACCCAGCGTCCTCCACGTCTCACCCCTGTTATCCGAAACAAATATCTCATCAACAGAGACAATATAAAGCGTCCCTCTATGCGTTGCCATCGGCATCCAAGACGTACCAATGGGAACACTCGTGTCGACGCGCGTCCATTCAGTTGCATCCGCTGTTAATCTGTATATTCCTGTTCGTATGACAGCATAGACAGTCCCATCGGATATGGCAAAGATATTGCGGACAGGACCAGATGGCGGTGCGTTTCCCTGCGACCATTGTGCGGTAGAAAATCTGGTGGAATTCTCTGGTGTAGTAGATGTTGAGGTTACATCAGAAACTTGCGTGCCGGCACGGCTGGCTTTACCGGGACTGGTATCCCGTCCGACCTGATTTCGCACAGCAGGCTTTGCTACTATATCAAGGATGATTGGAGTATTGACGATTTTAATTGTGGGTTTAGATTGTGCGTCGAAACTATACGGCTTCTGGAAACGGGTAAGGTATTGGTTGCTCGCGCCGATGAGTAAAACGATCAAAACTGCAGCTGTACCTAAAGCCATCCATGGGAGGAACGGTTTAGGAGCCGGAACCGGTGTGGGTTTTATGTCAGCGACTTGTCGCATGATGTTCTCGCATAAACTTGCCGGTATTTGTACACCGCCGAGAACTTCTTGAATTAACACTTCCTGCTGTTCTTGTAAACGCTTTCGTGCTCGCTGGAGGCGGCTTGTAATTGTGTTCACGGACACACCTAAGAATTTGCTAATCTCCTTGGTCGTCATTTTACCGAGATAATAGAGCGTCACGACGGTGCGTTCGCTCTCTGGAAGCCTTGCGAGCAATTTTTTGACGAGTTCATGGTGCTGCTCGGTGCGCTCTGTTTCCCGCTGTTCTGCTACGTGATGTGTATAAGAGGCTCTTTCGATTTCTTCCACAGGTGTGTCCTCCAGCGATTGCATAACAGACTTATTCTTTTCGAGCCATTTAAGGCAAAGACGATTGGCAATGACATACATCCAACCTAAGAGTTGATTCGGATTCCTTAGCTGCGAGAGGTTCTTGTATACTTGGAGAAAAGTGTCTTGGGTAATCTCTTCAGCGATGTGAAAATCCCCAATCTTCCGCCACGCAAGTGCATGAATACTCCCTTGGTATTTTTGAACTAAGGTTTCAAATGCCGTATCGTCGCCTGATAAAATTCTACGAATGAGTTGAATATCGTCTTCTCTTTCCATCAGGATACTCCATAATCAATGAATAGATTGAATAAGCCGCGTCTTCCAATATTGGGAACTTACACATTGTGTTAGGATCTTATAATTAAAGATACGTTTTTGGGATGGAAAACGTGCATAATATAAGAAAAATAAACGAGATATGGATTTATTATAGTAAAGCCCACAATTACGTGAACACTGGGGCGAGGTTAGAAACCTCGCCAGCAGGACGTGGGGCGGGGCTGCCACTTCCTAAAATTGCCTCGCAGTGAGAGTTATTTTTTGACTTCACTATAAAAGGTGCTCGGAGGGAACTGGATTAGGGAAACTTGCTAAATCGCCAATTGTGAGGAATGCACAAGGCTGTCTCAGGAAGGCATTTTACACAACACTCAACACACGTTCAAAAGCGGTAGAACTCTCTTGCATTTTCGGACAAGATTTTGCGTGCCAATGATTGGGGTAACTGTGTAGGGAATGCTTCATCAGGTGAATCGTAGTGCCAGTGCGGATAGTCGCTTGAAAACATCAGCATGTCCTCGGAATCGAGTTGACCGACGATCTGAAGGAGTTCTGCCGCGGTCGGGGGCGCGTCAATCGGTTGGAGCGTCATACGCATGTGTTGGCGGATGTATGCCGACGGTGGCTGTTTGACCCACGGCGTCAGACTTCGTAAGCCGCGCCATTCTTTATCGAACCGCCACATGAGCGATGGCATCCAGGTGACACCGGTTTCTATGAGTGCGACGCGTAAATCGGGAAACACTTCAAAGACCCCCTCAGAGACGAGACTCAGGACCTGTGCCTGAAACACCTGCGACATACCGACATATTCTTCGAGATAGGTGGAGGTCCATCCCACGGAGGTCGGTGGTAGTCCGGGTGCGCCGCCGTAATGGATACCGATGACGAGTTGATGACGGGCAGCCGCGGCATAGATCGGATGATAGCGTCTATTGCCGTAAGGTGCTTGGGATCGGGCGGGTAGCATCACCTGTACAAACCCCGGATGTCCTCCGAGACGCTCAATCTCTCTCGCGGCGAGTTCAGGATTTTGGCTCGGCACGATCAGCGATCCGCGTAATCGGGGTTCAGGATCCAGCCAATGTTCAATCTGCCAGTCGTTGACTGCCGAAGCGAGTGCCGCTGCGAAGTCTTCGTTGTGTACACTCTGGACCCGATAGCCACAGGTGAGTATTCCGTATTCGACGTCCCAATAATCGAGGGCGTGCTTACGCAGCAGTGCTAAATCGGAGGCGGGACGGTCCTCTGAGGGATGTATGATTTCCGGTCGGGTTGAAGTCGGGGCACCCTCGGGATAGTCGTCTGCATCGGGTCCGGGGAATCCGGATTCCTCGCAATAGTCGCACCAGTAATCGGGTAAGTACGGATAGAGCATCTGATGTGAGGGGAGTCGATTGTGAAGGTCGCAGTCGATGATGGACGTGCCCGCCTGAACAAAACTGGGTTTACCGTTCTCGTTTTCCATATATTTTTTCCTTTGTATTTAGGATCGAATTACGTTGTCCCATAAGTGTTCCAAAACAGGACGTGTTCGCCTTCACATCCGTGCTCTTTTATGTAGTGAGCCATTCCTGCTAACGTCTTGCCTGTGTAGGTATTCTCAAGTGTGATGCCCTCATGCTCAGCCATCATTGCGACTGCCCGCGTACCGGCTTCCGTTGGGATGGCGTACCCTTTTCCAAAATCGTCGTGCCAGAGTTCAATACGGTGTGGGTTGATGTCATGAGCGTCCACGGCACCGATGAGACGCAGGATACGGCGCACCATACGGGAGATTGCCCACGAATTTGCTACCACTGAATCAGCGACACGGACACCGACGATTTGGGTACGCAACCCGGCGAGTCGTACGCCGACGATCAAACCTGCTAGGGTCCCACAAGTGCCTACCGGAACAAAGATAAACCGCGGCTCTGGCAAGATATCCGCCTCGATCTGGGACTTTAGTTCTAAAACCGCCTTCACATAACCGACGGAACCGAGGGGTGAAGAACCACCCGCTGGAATGAAGTAGCGTTCCGCTCCTATTCCAAGAATCGTTTTCGTCTGCTCATAGGCGTAACGGGCGAACATCGTATGCATACGTTTCACTTCGTAGACTCGGTAGGCATTTTCACAAATTTTGCGATAGTTTGTTTCAGAATACTCAGTCGGTGGTTGTTGAAAGAGCAAGCATTCCACGCGAAATCCCGATGCTTTTCCATAAACCGCTGTCGCCCGGACGTGGTTAGAACCTGTCGGACCGATTGTAAAGAGCGTTTTTTTCTCTGGTTCATCGTGAGGTGCCTGCGCTGCTGCGAACATGTATTCCAATTTACGCACCTTGTTACCACCGCCTAACGGACCACTGAGATCGTCTCTTTTTATCCAGAGCGACTTGAAGCCGAGAGCACGTTCAAGGTTTGAAAGATGCTCCACCGGTGTTGGGAAGTTCCCGAGTGGAAGGTATGAAATTGATTTAATCATCTTGTAGTCTTATCTTTCACCAATGGGCAGGCACGAGACCTACCCCCTACGGTGTGGCTATATGATACTGCTCTCCGTAATCCGATGGGCGACATGCGTAGCGAGTGCGGCGATCGTCAATGTCGGTGGCACACCGACAGATGTCGGGAAGAGGCTCGCATCCGCAACAAATAAGCCTTTTACAGCGTGGGATTCTCCTGAAAGATTAACGACACTTCTATTCGGATTCTCACCCATTTGAAGTGTGCCCTGCGGATGACTGGAAGCCAACATGATGTCGTTTGGCACGATACCGCGTTGGCGGATAATCTCAAGGTCAGCCTCCGTTTTAATAGGGAAATGTTGTGTGTAAGGCATCAAGATTTCTGTTGCCCCTGCGGCGAAAAGGAGTCGAGCGGCATTGACTATCCCTCCTACCAATACCTTTCTATCCGAACGACGCAGTCGGTAGGCAATGTTCGGAGAACCTTTATAATTTACCGATACCCGTCCAGCGGTTCTGTCATGCAAAAGGACGAGGAGCGCGGCGATGTAACGATAGCGTTCCATTAATTCTCGATGATCCTCACCGAAACCCGGTAGACTCGCCGCGACTATCATCTGCGGACCGAAAGCTGGCATGAGCAGATAACCGCTGTCCGGTAGGCGTTTCATATCCAGAAAGTGATCAATATAGTAACTTTGCGGGATGCCGAGATGTCCATCAATGGTTTCGTTAAAGACACCACCGACGAAGACAGCGGGATGCAGATGAAGATTTTTTCCGACCCGCCCATTTGTATTGGGAAGTCGGCTTTTTAACCAGAGTTGTGGCGAGTTGATAGCTCCAGCAGCGAGTACCACAATCTCGCTTTGAATATGCAATCTCCCTGATGGCAACCGAGCGGATACACCAACGACTCGATCTTTTTCCACGTGAATTTTTTCAGCCATGCAGTCGCTATGAAGTTTCGCACCTGCGGCAAGTGCCAAAGGGATATACGTAACCGCCATGCTCTGCTTGCCCGTTCCTCTCGCATCGCTTTGTGTGGCTTTGGAAACAGGACATCCAAAAAGACACTGAACGCCACATGTAGGACATTCACCGCGGTTGTGCCTTTGCACGCCACCGCGCCACCGCATTGCCTCGCATCCACGGCGGATAACGGCGTTTAATCCGTTCACGTCTGTTTCTTGGATCTGTGTAACGCCGAGGATCTGCTCTATCTGATTGAAGTAGGGCCAAATCTCTGGGACCTGCCACTTGTATAAGAGTGCTTGGGCTGGGCGGATCGCATAACAGAGATTATGTACCGTTGAACCACCAACGCCTTTGCCTTGTGAAATGAGAATCGCGTTGTCCCGCGTGCGCCGTAAACCGCTCTCCCAGAAAAGGCGACGCAGCATTTCGGGTTCGTAGTTGCCGAAGGTACTTGGATCGTGATTTTCCCCGGCCTCTAAAATAATCACCGATAACCCGGCTTCAGCGAGTTCCTTCGCGACGACAGCACCCCCTGCCCCGGAACCGATAACACACACATCGGCGCGCTCTTGCCGCTGTATATTTTTCCTCTTCAACCACGCGGGTCGAATATTGGTAGCATTTGAAAGCCAAGATTGTGATTTATTCATAGCGTCGCGTGAGGCTGTAAGCCGAAGTTCACTGTGTTAAGGAGCGGTAACGCCGATACGCCTGTTCCGCTTTCGCCCGTTCCCCGATTTGACGATAAGCGTTCGCCAAGTTTCGGTAGAGTTGCGGGTTCGTTGTGTTAAGACGTGTCGCTGCCTCAAACTGAGGGATCGCCTGCCGAGGTTTTTTTAGCATCATATAGACAATGCCGAGACTGTTCCGGTATATCGCGCTCTCTGGGTGTGCTTCAACGAGACCGCCATAGACTTCAAGCGCCTCTGGATACGCCTCTGTTTGTAGGTAGATGTAACCCAGCAACTCAGAGGCTTTCTCATCGTGCGGCGCGATGGCGAGACATACTTTAAGTTCCACCGTAGCACGTTCCCATTCCGTCCTTTTTATAAGGAGTTCTGCAAGTTCATAACGGGGCTGAAGACGTTGTGGATCGTTATGAACTAAACGCTGCAGTGATGCCAATTGTTCCTCTTCACGCGTGAGTTTCTCAAACGTGCGGAGTGCAGTACGCCCTTCAGTGACTTTTCCCGTCCGGAGATAGCAATTCCCAAGATTGAAATGCGCTTTGGCATGCCGATTTTCGCGTTTAATAACCGCCTCAAAGTGTGGTATCGCCTGCGTGAAATCCTCTTTTTGGAAGTAAGCAAGACCGAGAAGGTAACGGGCTTCATTATCCTGGACCAACTGTTTAAGGTGCTGAATGGCATCGTCGTATCGGTTCTGCTGGAGGTATGCATCGCCTAAAAGCCTTCGTGCGCGTGCGTGATCGGGCTGCAACTGTAGGGCGCGTTCCAAGGATTCAGCTGCTTCTTTAGCACTCGCCATGCCGATCAGATATGCTTCACCCAGGCGAACGTGTGCATCAACAAAATCGGGTGTGAGGTGAATCGCCATCCGGAGCGCATCAATGGCTGGTTTCCATTGCGATTGTTTGCCGTAAAGCACACCGAGTTGATAGTGTGCTTCAGCGAGGGTTGGATCCAGTTTTACTGCCCGCTGAAACGCTGCAAAAGCATTATGACTCTCGCCTTGAGTGAGTGCTTGTAAGCCTGTCTCATAGGCACGCGCAACCTCGTCCGGTTGGTTTCCCTGTTCTGCTGGTGAAAGAACCGCCGCCGATAGGAAAATTAGGAAAGAAAGGCGAAGAAGATTCACTTCCATTTTTTTAAGTTGCAATAGACATCGTTTTGCATTTATGATAGCATACTTCTAAATGTCTATCAACTTTCTATTCGGAGTTCCCGCCCACTCAAGAAAACGCGTAGCTCGTAATGAAATGGAGAGCGGATATACGGAATGGAACGCTAAGTCCCAAACCCAGCTGACCGAACCGCAAGGAATAATTATCGGAGTTCCCTCCTACTAAAGGAAACGCGAAGCTCGTAATGAAATGGAGAGCGGATATACGGAATGGAACGTTAGTACGAAACCCAACTGACCGAACCGCAAGGAATAATTATCGGAGTTCCCTCCTACTCAAGAAAACGCGAAGCTCGTAATGAAATGGAGAGCGGATATACGGAATGGAACGCTAAGTCCCAAACCCAGCTGACCGAACCGCAAGGAATAATTAAAAAATGGAATTTGTTCAGTTGACAGAGACACAACGCCAAGAATTTGAAGAGAACGGTTACCTCATCGTGCGCTCAGCAATTGACAGTGAGATGATCCAACGTCTGACCGAGACAGGTGACCGGCTCATGGAATCGTTTGCGTACCACAACTATTACGCACATCGGCGGGATGGGTTGGTGCAAGAACCCGCATTCGCTGACCTCGCGACACAGTCGAAAGCAGTGCCATTGATCCTGCAACTGCTCGGTACAAACATCCATATCACGAACACGGCACTTATCCACAAACACCCACAGGCACCTGAAAAACCTGAAAACCGCAATTGGCATCGAGATGTTGGTGTGCATCTGGACGTTGGGCACGCGGGGTGTCCGCGTGTCGGATTGAAGGTAGGCTACTGCTTAACGGATTTCAGTGTACCGAACTCAGGCGCGACATGGTTTATCCGAAGTAGCCACAAACTGAGTAAACCGTTGGGTATCCCTGAAGGTGCAGTGGATCCGCCTGTATATGACGAACCGCTCCTCCAGGCAGGAGATGCCTTTCTGTTTGAAAGCCGCATCTATCATGCCGCGGGCCTGAACTTCAGAGAGAACATCTCTAAGGTCGTCATCTACGGGTACCATTACCGGTGGATTAAGCCGGATTATTATCTGCGCTATTACGATGACAGTCTGCAACCCGATGAAACACTGGTGGAAAATTTAGACGATCTCGGCAGGCAGTTTCTCGGGGCCTCCACGGACACACAAGGCAGGCGTGATCCGAATGGGGTTCACTGGGCGGGTACAGAATGGGCAGCGGCGCACAATCTGAACTTGGAACAAGCCCCACAAGTTGTCGCAATCTAAAATAGGAGAAAAAATGAAAGAAATTAAGGTTGGTATTGTGGGTTGTGGTGGCATTGCTGGCGGTAAACACCTTCCGGGTCATAAAGGCGTCAAAGGTGTTTCGATTATCGCCGCGTGCGACATCGACGAAACCCGTGCGAAAGCGTTCGCCAAAGAGCACGACATTCCGCACGTTTTCAGTGATTACGAGGAATTAGCGGCGATGGACGAACTGGATGCGGTGAGCGTTTGCACGCCGAACAACTTCCATGCGGGTCCAACGATTGCAGCACTGAACGCGGGAAAACACGTTATCTGTGAAAAGCCGATCGCTGCTACTGCAGTTGACGGACAAGCGATGGTGGATGCGCAGAAAGCGAGTGGTAAAATCCTACAGATCGGGTTACAATCTCGGTTCCGTGCTGAAGCGCGCACGCTACGCAAACTCTATGACGAAGGCTTTTTCGGAGACATTTATTATGCCCGTGCAATGTCAATGCGGCGGCGTGGGGTCCCTGCTTCACCCTCTTTTCTGAGTAAAGCCATCGCTGGTGGCGGACCGTTGATTGATATCGGCGTGCATATCCTTGATGTGCTCCTCTGGATGATCGGTTGTCCGAAACCTATTGAGGCGTTCGGCGTGACGGCAACGAAGTTTGGGCATAAAGAGAATGTCATCAATCCCTGGGGCAAATGGGATCCTGAAGATTTTGAAGTAGAAGATTTTGCGATGGGCACCATCAACTTCGAAGGCGGATTGACGGTAACCTTAGAAACGGCATGGGCATCGCATATCGAAAACATCGGTGGGACGTTCTTTATGGGAGATTTAGCCGGTGCGACTTACGAACCGCTTCAGATTTATCTGGATAAGAAAGATGAGATGGTGAATTATACCCCGAAACTTCTCACGGGGTTACCGAGTGAATTTGAATCGTTCCACACGGCTGTTCGAGAGGGGTTGCCATCCCCCGTTCCTGCTGAAGAGGTGTTGAACGTTGCGAAGATCTTCGATGCGCTCTATGAATCCGCGCGAATTGGTCGTTCCGTCCCAATTTTTTAATTTTTCCTTGCGGTTAAATGGTTATCGGTTGTCGGTCATCGGTCGTCGGTTAAGAAATGGATTCGTTAAACCAGGTACTTCTTTAACTGATAACCGAAAGCAAGTCTGCGTGGCAGACTTGCGTACTGACCACTGACGACCTTAACCCTGATAACTCGCACGCACGACCGTTTTGATGCCACCGCGGATGTTAAAGTCTCCGACAACTTCTGTACTCCGCGGTTGGCACGCTTCAACAAAATCCTCCAGCACTTTATTCACGACGTGCTCATGAAAGATACCGACATCTCGGTAGAAAAGGAAATACTCTTTCAGCGATTTTAACTCTACACAATGCTGGTCTGGCACGTAAGTGATACAGAGGGTTGCGAAATCTGGGAGTCCCGTTTTGGGACACACCGCGGTGAACTCTAAGTTCGTAATTTCGATCGTGTAATCTCGGTGGCTATACTGATTTTCCCATGTCTCGATTGCGGGTGTTTTCAGTTGACGGATATGGGTTTGTAAATCATCATAGCCAGCATGTTGGCTCATTTTTTAATTTTTCCTTGCGGGTCGGTCAGGCCGATTTGATAGATAGCGTGCTGCTCCGTAGAACCGCCTGTGCCGTTGTAGCAGGCTGCGTCTGAGTCTCATCGTGAAACCCAACACCTTTCCCAAAAAACTATTTCAGAATTACCATCCGGCGGGTGCGTTGGAAATCGCCAGCGGAAAACGTGTAGAAATAGATACCGCTTGCGACCTTCGTTCCATATTGGTCCTTCCCATCCCAGTACGCGGCTTTCTCTTGACTCCGATAACTGCCCGGTTCCTGTAACCCAATATCTAACTGGCGTACAAGTCCTCCACGGACATCGTAGATCCTCAGAACAACTTCTGCCGCCTCTGCCAAATCGTAGGGAAACCACGTCTCTGGGTTAAACGGGTTCGGATAATTCTGAAGAATCGTCGTCTGTTTAATATATCCGAGCATCGAGAGCGCGTGTGAATCTGGATCTACAGAAAAAGGAACATCCGCAGATCGGAATCCAAGATCAATGGGGTTATAGATAAACGCGGATCCCGAGTTATCACCGGCATTATCGCTACCAGCAGCACCGACGATGGCGAACGCGCCTCTAATCGCGACGGATGCCCCAAACCTATCTGATCGGTTTGTGCCACCCGCCTCAATTCGGCGTTTTTCTACCCAAGACAACCCATCGCGCAAAAAGGAGTAAGCTGAACCTCTGTCGATCATTGTGTTTGGATCTCCACGCGGATCAGCCAAGGGATGATTATCTTTCCATGCCCCGACGATGGCGGTATCTTCATGAATAGCGACTGCTGAACCGAATTCATCTTCAGTCTCGCCATCGGATGCGGTTAACTTCGCCTGCTGTACCCAAGCATCTCGTGTCTCCACAAAAACATAAGCCGCTCCGAGGTCCTCAAGGTTCCGATCTTCTTTAGGTGCGCCGATGATAGCAGCACCTTCGGTTAAATTAATAGCGTAACCGAATTCGTCACCGATACCAATATCATTTGGAATCAGCAGGAGGTCTTGTATCCATGTGCCTCCATTGCGCGTAAAGAGATAGACTGCGCCTGAATCTGGTCCCGCGGCGTCGCTCTGATGCGCACCGATGATGGCATTATCGCCATAGACAGAGACCGCAAAACCGAAAAGATCCCCCGGGACAGCACCTCGATGGGTGAGTTTTGCCTGTTGTGTCCAAGAGGCTCCATTTCTCACAAAAACGTATGCGGCACCGGAATCCGCCCCGACTTCGTCTTTTCCGTGAGCCCCGACGATAGCGGTATTTTCATGTACTGCAACGGCTGATCCGAACCGATCGAAGATTCCGATGTCGTTACCGATTAGCCTCGCCTGTTGAATCCATCCATCGCCGACCTGTACGAAAATGTATGCGGCACCAGCTTCCGGTCCCGCCTGATCAACCCCCGGCGCGCCAACAATGACCGTTGCGCCATCCATTGAAACGGCATTTCCGAATAGATCTCCAGCCTCTGCGTCGTCAGCGGTAAGTTTCGTGCGCTGTAGCCAGAGCGTTCCGCTACGCTCGAAGACGTACGCCGCACCTGCGTTAGGTGCGATGTCATCGTCCTGTTGTGCACCGGAGATAGCAAAGTTGCCACTTATCGCGACAGATACGCCGAACTGATCCTCTGAAGCGGTTTCACCATCACTCAACTTGCCACTCTCTACCCACGAGGCATCTTCCCTTTGTTGAAAAATATATGCGGCACCGGAGGATAATCCACCAGCGTTATGCTTTGGTGCGCCGGCAATCACTTCGTTTTCACCGATCGCGACAGCGAATCCGAGCAGGTCCCCACCGTTTCTATCACCTGCGACCAACTTTGTGTGTTGGTTCCAAAATGGAGGTTCATTCTGTGTAAAGACGTATGCGGCACCGACCACCTCTACACCGACGTTGCCCCCTGTCGCGCCAATGACAGCGGTTTCACCCTTAATATCAACAGAAGTACCGAAAGCGGACGCGCCATCTGGATCAATCGGAATCATACGAATGCGGACGCGGTTTCTTTTTTGCTCCCATTGGATTCCTTCCCGTCTATAGATGTAAGCAGCCCCATCACCTCGATTCTTAGGCGAGGTCGCAATTGCAAAATCTCCATCAACATCGACTGCGTATCCAAAGTTATCTTCCGCTTCCGTGTTGTTTCCGATAAGTTTCGCTTGAAATGCCCATCCGAATTGGTTTCGGACGAAAATATAAGCAGCACCGGCATCATTTCCAGCTTCATCGTCCCGAATCGCACCAACGATAGCGGTATCTGCACTAAGCCCAACGGAGAAGCCAAAGTATGCGAAACTGTCAGGATCTGGCGCAATGAGTCTGGCTGTCTGATTCCAAATTTCTCCGTTCCTCTCAAAAACGTAGACGTTACCGCAATCTGCCAAAGGTTCGTTCGTCCGATGCGCACCCACAAGGACGGTATCTCCATCAATCGCTACCGAGATACCGAAATAGTCGCCACGCGTTTCGTCAGACGCAAGGAGTTTGGCTTGTTCTATCCATTCAGTCCCCTGCCGTCGAAAGATATATGCGGCCCCTGAGTTCCTTCCAGCTCCATCTTTCCTTGGTGCGCCAGCAACAAGGTAATCACCACTCATGGCGAGTTTCGTGCCAAATCGGTCGCCCGCCTCGGCATCGCTAGCGAACAACTTTTGATGTTGAACCCATCCAGTTTCCGTGCGCAGAAAGACCTGAAGCGAACCCGTGTCTCTACCGAAGTCGGTATCATCACTCGGAACACCTACTACCGCATAATCTCCACTAATACCGACACTTGCACCGAGATTGTCTTGGAGGACAGCGGCACTCGTGTTGAGTTGCACCCGGTCGGCACTGCTTTGCATGACCCACCCGACTCCGAAGAATAGGGTTAGTATGGTTATCTGTAATTTTTTCAATTCTCTTTCCCTCGCTATTGAACATTACCTGATGCGCTGAACCGACAAAAACAGTTTTTAAACTATTGGAATTTGGGCATCGTTCCCTGTGCAAGCCTATAAAGGCTTGCAGGACAATGTTCCACGATGGTTCTCGGTTAAGTCTAAATCCTGTTCAAATCTTAAGCAGGTTTTCGACTTTATCAGAAATCTGCCCGTAATGTAATGGAGAACAGACCAGAAGTCCATAGTCAGAAAATTGTTTTGATTGGTAACGTTTTTCCTGAATTCTGTTGTAATGAACCTGTCTTTACTTAATTATTAATGACACAATTTATAGACGAAAAGGGTGCATAATTTAAAAAAAGGTTGTCAGCCACCAGGTGTCGGTTAAGAGGCTTTCGTTTAACAAACCCCTTTTTTAACCGATAACTATTGAACAGAACTGCCAATCAACGTTAGTCTGATACGCTGAGCTTATAGATCTTTTTCGCTTTATCTTCGCCGTACCATAACGCCGTGCCATCCCAAGTGAGCCCATGCGGTTCACTGGGGCATGCGATGCTATTGAGGACCTCACCCGATTCAGGATGGATTCGGTAAACGATATGGTCGTTTGTATCGGCGTTCCAAAGTGCCTCTCCATCCCATGCCAACCCGTGTGCGCGACCACCGGGGGTCTGAAGTTCAGCAAGGATTTCACCAGTTTCTGGACACTGTTTGATGAACCGTCCTGTGTTCATGTCAACACTCCAGAGATGCTCTCCATCCCATGCCAGCCCGTGCGGTCCTTCTCCGGGTGATCGGAAAGTCGTAACGACTTCCAACTCAGGAATTGTGAGTTTGTAAAAGGTTTGTTGCCATATACTGTTATACCAGAGATGCTCTCCATCCCACTCTATGCCAGAACTGCCAGGATAGGAAGGTGTAAGCGTTAGTTCAACCTCGCCGGTTTCAGGATTGATTTTGTGGACGGGTCCAACCCCCTCAACACTCCAGAGCGATGTTTCGTGCCATGCGAGTCCATTCGTGCCAGCACCGGGTGCCGGGATTTGATGTCCAGCTGTTTCACGCATTTGTTTTTCTCCCTGATAATTGCTCTGTCTCTAAGAGCGCGTCTTGAATTTCAGTGATAACACCCTGATCCGTTTCAACGGTGAGTCGCGTTTGCAATATCCGTTTAGTAGTTTCGCCTCCGATTTTTCCCAATGCCCAAGCGGCATGTCCCCGAACTAAAGGTTCATGATCCGCCAATGCACCTTCAAGTGCCGGAACAGCACGCTGTGCCCGCCAATTACCAATAGCAACAAGCACATTCCGCAAGAACCCTCGACGTTTCGCTCGCTTGACGGGACTCCCCTTGAACCGTCGGCTAAACTCCTGCTGCGTCATACCAACAAGTGAGAGTAACTCAGGTGCGAGATTTCCATCGCGCGGCTGGAACGCCGGTTCGGTCGTCGGTACCGCTTTACTGTTCCACGGACAGACCTCTTGACAGATGTCACAACCAAAAATTAAGTTCCCAATCTTGGGGCGGAGTGCCTTCGGTATGCTCTCCTTTAATTCGATTGTCAGATAAGAAATACAAAGTCGGGAGTCAAGCAGATTCGGTTCAACAAATGCGTCTGTTGGGCACGCTTCAATACAGCGTGTGCAAGTCCCACAACTCCCGCGCAGATCTGGCGTATCGGATTCCAATGCAACATCAATGAGAACCTCTGCGAGAAAATACCAAGAACCGGAACGCCAATGAATCAGGTTTGTATTTTTGCCAATCCATCCGATCCCGGCTCTCTGTGCATACTCTCTTTCAATGATAGGCGCGGTATCAACACAGACGCGGGTTCGCAATTCGCTTTCAGCGGTCTGCTTGATGAAAGTGACCAGTTCTAAAAGGCGTTCACGAATAAGTTCGTGATAATCATCACCCCACGCGTAGCGGGAGATCTGTCCCCGTCCTGGATCCTGTGCGAGTGCCTCCGGTGGATCAAGCGTATAATAGTTCATCGCGAGGCTAATCACAGATTTCGCCTCTGATAGAAGTTGACGGACATCTGTCTTAAGGGAGAGATGCTTTTCAAGATAGCTCATCTTCCCAGCGTAACCGCTCTCTATCCACTGCCGATACCGTGCGATCGTTTCACTGTGCGCGGCGGGTGTGATTCCGACGAGTTCAAATCCCAGTTTGTTTGCGCGCGCATAAATCTGATTTTTAATTTTTCCGTGCGGATTTTTAATTTTTCCGTGCGGATCGGTGAGGTATGTTTGGATTTTCAAGTGCCTCCCCGTATATCCGCCCTCCGCTACGCGTACGGGCTATAGGTTTGGGTTCGTCAAGCACAATAAATTAAAAAGTTCCGCGTGGATAGGATCCGAGGACATTGACGTGCCGACACAATTCTTCAAGATGCTCAAGTGCCACGATGACGCTTTCGTCGGTGACATGCCCCTCCATCTCAGTAAAGAAAACATATTCCCACGGTTTAGCTCGCGACGGCAAAGATTCTAAATAACTCAAATTCAATTCTGCTTGCTCTATAATACCCAAGGCTTGGTATAGTGCCCCGACCTTGTCCGGAATTGCAAAAAACAGCGAAGTTCGATCATACCCACTTGGATCTGGGATGTGCTTTCCAATCACAAAGAAGCGAGTTGTGTTATCAGGATCATCCATAATGGAATTTGCGATGATTGGAACCTGATAAATTTCGCTTGCAAGTTCACTTGCAATGGCAGCAGCTGACGATTCTTGTGCAGCGCGTTCCGCCGCTTCAGACGTACTAATGACCTCAATCTGCTCAGCACCACCGAGATGTTGCTTTAGCCATGTTTTACACTGCGCGAAAGGTTGCGGATGCGAGTAGACACACTGAATTTCCGCGAGCGGTGACTTTGATAAAAGGTGCTGTTTTATCGGCTGGAATGTCTCTGCGCAAATCCACAACGGCGTGCGTTGGAAGCGTTCCAAAACATCACGCACAGTGCCATGTGCCGAATTTTCAATAGCCACCACACCGTAGTCCGCTCTACCAGATTCCACCTCAGTAAAAATGTCAACCTGTGGGCGGACAGGAATAAACTCTGTTGATGTACCGAAGTGAGATAAAGCCGCCAAGTGTCCGAAACTGCCAACCGGTCCGAGGAAGGCTACCCGCTCTGGATCCTGCAAGGAGCGGGATGCAGATAAAATCTCGGTCCAGATCGCCTCAAGTGCGGACTCAGGGAACCTCCCGTGATTTTGTTCCTTCAAACGTTCAATAATCTGCTTCTGCCGATGCGGAACATAGACCTCTGCAATGCCTGTTTTTGCTTTCATCGCACCGACCTGCTTGGAAACTTCAGCCCGTTTCTGCAGCAGTGCCAGAATCTGGTCGTCAATCTCGTTGATTTGGTCTCGGTACTTTGTTAAATCCATCTTTAATTTGCTGAATCTGGGCGTTGTTCCACTACGTTCCACAACGGTTTCTGGTGAATTCCAATCCACTTTAAGGGTTGAAAGTGTTCTAACTTCACCAAAAACCACTGCGGAATGTAATAGAGCAGTGACCAGATTTCCATAGTTAGGAATCCAATTTGTTCATAGCGGCAATCATTTCATCGTCTGAGGGGTTATTTTTCACCATATCAGTGAACGCCTCAGCACTTATCTTGTGTTCCTCCAGGAACAACTTATCTTGTGGTCACGGGTAGATATATTCCCCGAGAATACCCTGCAGTTTTGCATTGGCTTTATCACTGATTCTGGCTAACCATGGGATATCCCCGATAATCATGTCCCGGTGCCGTGGTTTCCAATCGAGCGCCATCTGTTTCACCTCCTTTTTTTAGTGGTTATCAGTTGTCGGTACGGTTTTTCTCCGAAAAACCTTTTGGTCGTCGGTCAAGAGATTCCCGTTCAACAATACCTCTTGTAACTGATAACAGACAACTATTCCCGTATATTTCCTTCAAGTTGACGTAAAGTGTCCTCTAAAAGTCGCTGATACCGTCCATATTCCGTCCAGTTACCCGTGCGTAGCGCATCCTGTCCCTGGTTAAAATAACGGTTTGCTTGGTCAATGAGCCCTTGCAACGAGACCTCGTCTGTCCCAGTATCAGCTGTACCGATGCCATCAGTCGTCATTGTTGCAGCGTCGGTTTGGAACCCTGTTCCGTGTCCGAACATCTTGACGAGTGCCTCTTCAAGAGTTTCACCCCATACGACTTCGTTCCCATATCCGATGACGACCCGCCGTAATTCGGGAATAGCGGTTTTTTCATCTTCGGATTGTATATAGATAGGCTCAACATAGAGCAGCGAGTTGTTCATCGGCAGAATCAACAGATTTCCGCGTAAGACCCGGGACCCTTGCGTATTCCAGAGACTAATCTGCTGTGAAATCTCCGGTTCTTGGCTAATAAAGTTCTCCACCTGCATCGGTCCTGCGACCTGTTTCCCTTTCGGGAACCGATAAACGAGGAGCTGCCCATATTGGGGCAAGTCGCACCGCGCAGCGAGCCATGCGGTAAGATTCGGTTTATTGAGCGGCGTGAACGGCAACATCAACATGAACTCCGATTGCTCCTGCCCCGGTAGTCTAATGACGACATAATAGGGTTCAACGGGTTGTCCATTTGTGCCGGAACTTTGGGGAACCTGTTGCGGTGCGAACGGACTCCTTGGTTGCGGAGGCGCAGTTTGTCGCGTTTGGGCATCTGTATTGTCATAAAGTTCTCTGCCGATCTCCCATTTATCTTCCCCTGCGTAAAAGGTTACCGGATCTTTCATGTGATAATCCCGATAGACACGGGCTTGGATAAGGAACATAGATGTCGGGTAGCGGATATGTGCCTTGAGTTCATCCGGCATCTCCTCAAACGGCTTGAAAAGGTTTGGGAAGATTCTGCGATAACATTCTGCGATCGGATCCTGTTCTCGCTCCATAACGTAAAAATCGACAGTGCCATCGTAAGCATCAACAACAATTTTAACAGAATTTCGGATGTAGTTTCCCCACGGTTCATTGTCTCGCTGTGCATCTGCAATCTGTCGTCTTCTCTCGCTGACGAACTCTCGCATTGAAACGGAATAAGGATATCGATGTGTGATGGTATAGGCATCAATCATCCAAACCAATCTGCCATTATGGAGAATGATGTAAGGATCCCCATCGTATCGTAAGAAGGGTGCGATTTTTTGGATCCGATTTTTGATGTTTCGTTCGTAGAGGATTCGGCTTGTCGATGAAATTTCACCGGGTAGCACGAAGTTAATTTCGTTATCGAACTTAAGCATATACACCATTTTACGCCAGAAAGAGTTCAGTTGTACGCCGCCTTTTCCTTGATATGCATACTCGGCATATTGCTGTCCCTCTTGCGGATAGTCAAACTCAAGTCCTTGACTCCGTTCCGGATGTACGATAACGTAGCGATCTGTGCGTTCACCATAATAGATACGGGGTCCTGGTGTTTCGCTGAACCGATGTTGCCACTGTTCGTCATAGTCAATGGGTGGCAAGCCTTGAATATACATGTTAGGTTTGCCATTATCAATTTCATTAACGGGGCTTACAACTGCACCGTATCCGTGCGTGTAGGTGTACGTCTGCTTATACCAGTCGTTTCTGATCTCGACAGGGAGTTCGTTGATATTGAGTTCCCGCCCAGAGAGCATTACCTGTCGAATCTCACCATCAACGACATAACGATCGATATCGACATCGTTGAAATCATATTGTGTCCGCAATTCCTGAAGTTGCCGGAAAGTCCTGCGCAAGGGTCGCCAATCCCAGAGACGAATACTATTGAAAACAGAAGCGTTTTCAGGACTTCTTATGTCATCATAACTGAGTTGTTCTATTAGCGGATATTCTTCTTCCGTCACAGTGTTCTCAGCCAAACCATAAGCTTGGAGCGTCGCTTTGATGTTGTAGTTGATATAGTCTGCCTCTAATACCTGTTTTCTGGGTTCAACCTGCCATCTCTGTATAGCGACGGGATAGACTTGTCCAAGGAATCCAGCAATTAGAAACACAGCAAATCCACCAAAAGCCAAAGTATTACGTCGGAGGAAGATAGAAATGATGAAAATGAGAGCACACAGAATTGTAAGCCCTATTAAGAAGTACAATATCGGGAGTCGTGCTTTCATTGCGGCATATCCACCACCACCACGGACAACATCGTTTGTCGTATAGAGCAGGTCAAACATAGCAAAGCGGTAGTTCCACGCCCGGAATAGGAGTGTCAGCCCTACAAGCGTGAACAAATGCGCTTTCACGTTGAAAGGTGGACGGAACCGAAACTGACTGGTATCTCCTGTGATGAGCCCATGAAAAAAGTAAATGACGACTGCAAATATCGTCACCAACATAAAGATACCGAAAAGCGTCCCACACACATAACGCTCTGCTGGCATCCTGAAGACGTAATAGGCGACATCCTTATCAAAGATAGGATCGCGGGCAGGAGATGTGAAAAACGCTTTCTCCCCCGGTTCTATTTGAACAGACGTATTCAAACGGATGGCGTTACCCAAAATTGCTTCAACCCGCGCGTCTTGATTTGTTCCGTTCACCTGAACGCTTACCTGATCCCCGACTCTTATATTTTTTGCTTGGAGTTCGAGTTGCGAGACAGGAATTTCGGTAGAGTTGAGGCTTTCTTCGACGACAATAGGGGTAGCAGCACGGAAAGTGAGATTCTCGGCATTGGTGTAGCGTAGGTAGACCTCCCACCGATCGCTGGCGGCGTACCCCATCATGACACTAAAAAGGACCGCGAGCAGTGTAAGCCCACCGTAAATTAGTTTTCGCGTATCACCGGGGTTTTCTGTGGCACCGCCCATGAACTCCGTACCGCCCATAAAAGCCGGACTCAGATGTGCTGGTGTGAATCGATAAATCAGGGCAATGTTCGTCAGGAGGATTGCCAAATAGCAGACCCCAACTATCACACCGACAAAGATTTTTGTTGTGAGAATTTTAGTGTAAACGCTGAAATAGTCTACCACTTTAAACCATAGGAAGTCGGGATACAGGTTAACCCAGATGGCACCTAATCCGCCAACAACGGCGAGTACAGTGATAGTGATAATAAAGCGTTTAGTTCGTGAATCCATTTTTTTAATTTCCCTTGCGGTTAAACAAAGATCGCTCGGTCTTTGTAGTCCGTTAATAAAATCCGCCTGCGCCGTTGTTGCAGGCTACAATTCAGGTTTAATATTTCCATGTTACTATCTGAATTAACAGGAAACCGCTTTCCGACAACGGAGGAAAGCGACCAGAGTCCAACGGCTTAAAAAGCTTGTCCGAGTCCGAGGTGATATTTCATACCGGGTTCCACACTCGTCAGATCCGTATGCCATGCGGCGGCGAAATCCACTGAAAACACACCAAGTTGCAAGCGAAGTCCAGCACCGACGGCACCTTTGATGTCCTCAAGGCGAATCCGGTTTTTATCACGAACAAATATCTCGAAAGGATTTTCAGGTCCATACTGCCAATCTGACCATGCCCCTCCGAAATCTGCGAAGGCTATTCCGCGTATTCCGCCGAGTGTCCATCGGATGGGCCACCCGAAATGCAGCACATCTATGAACGGGATACGGACTTCAAAATTGAGGAGTCCAATGCGTGTGCCGACCAATTCTTCATAGTTATAGCCGCGCAGCGTATCGATTCCCCCGAGATAAAAATAGGATCTATCACCACCGAAACTACCGCCGATCAATAATCGAGCGGCAATGGTAGACCGTCTGCCGACACCGAAATAGCGTCGTGCATCAAAAATAACATTCGTTAGCGACAATTCACTCCCGAGTGCCGGGAAGGATTGTTCAAGTTCAACGCGGTACCGTGAACCTGTATAAGGTGCCCACTCCCGCCACATCGTTGTATCTCCAACAAACGCAATGGAACCCATCGTGAGCAAGCCTCTATCATCGAATGGATCCAAAGGTTCGCGCGTCTGGAAGTTGAAGGAAAACGGCTTCGAGTACATCGAGAACGTAAAGTCAAGTCGATGGTATCTGTCAAATGGGTAGTTGACATACGCACCAAGCCCGGTAATCCGTTGTAGAATGCCTCGCCTTCTCTGTATACCGCCCAAAATATGGTATTCATGGTAGTTATAAATCATCGCGCCAACATCGGTTCGGTGCGTTAAAAAACCGTATTGTGCGATAAAATCCGGTGCCAGGTAGCTGGACTGGTTCATCACGCTAACCCCAATACGATGGTTACCCAACATGTCGCTGCCGACAATTTGCACCGAACTTCTGAGAAGACCATCTGCCCCGAAACTGAAATCTGGAAAGACCGCATCTAATACGAAAGAGGATTTTGTACTGTATTTTCGTTTAGCAATCCTATAATTTTCTGGTGCTTCCTCCGTTAAAATTACTGAAGGTTCTGCCACGCTTGAAACCTCAATTGTTTCCGCAATCGTTTTGGCACTCTCCATGATACAGACATCGTATTTTCCATTCTGGTAGGCACTAAACAGCAGGTGTTTGCCATCCGGAGCCAAGCTCGGATTGAAACACCCTGTCATCATATTGGTCAGACGCGTCAACTCAATTTCCACAGGTCGAGAACCCACAGGTTCCACGCCACCATTTTCAGTGTACTGGCTCTCGGCTCTCGGCTCTTGGCTCTCGGTAGTTCGTGTGGCGGTGGTTTCCGACGTTCCGTCCACCACAATATCCTCTTTCTGATCGCTGACCGCTGATTGCTGACCGCTATTTTCCTGATTGCCATTCTGTTCACTGCTGTCCTTCTCCACGATTTCAAGTCTGTGTATATCGTAAATACTCTGCCGATCTGAACAGAAAAGAATCGATGTTCCATCTGGTGTCCAACTTGGACTGATAGCGTTATAGGCACCATCGGTTAGCACGCGTTCCGTACCTTGGCTGAGATTTATCAGTACCAATCTATTTTTGGCACCTCGTTCAGAAGTGTAGACAATTTCGCCAGTTCTTGGGTGCCATGATGGATGCGTATCATTAAACGGATCGAAGGTCAGTCTGTCCACTTCACCCGTCAGCAATTCGATGACATAGAGATCCGTTTGTCCCTCTTTTAGTGCGGAAAAGACGACCCGTTCGCCACTGCCATCGTAGTCCGGTGAAGTGACGTTATCGAAATCAAGTTCAAAGTACTGCGTCAGTTCCTCAGTTAAAATGTTGACTTCAAGGAGATAATTCGCATCGTGATGTTTGGCAATGAATGCGATCCTGTCGCCATCGGGTGCCCACGTGAGGCTTCTCCCAAATCCGCCGAAATCGGTTCGGATCTCCTCATATTTCTCACGGAAAAATCGCTTCGTGACTCGCTCGATACGCTCACCTGTCTTTGCAGACATGAGGACAATTTCCAGAAATCCTTCATTTCCTGTGACGTAAGCGATAAGATCGCCACTCGGAGACCAGACCGGTTTAATGTTATGGGAGTACCGAGCTTCTTCTGTAAGGTTCTTCGATACCAGATCCGGTAATTCCCTGTGCTCAACGAGGGGCCAGTAGCGTTTTCGGACTGTCTGTCGCCACGCCTTATCAAATTCCTCGAGTTCTACCCCAAGGACCTCCTTGAAAACATGGTCGATGTCTTTTGTGCGACTTTGTCGCAACCCCTGCAAAATCTCAGCGATTTTCTCTCGTCCATAAGTTTCTGTGAGATACGCCACCGCCAATTGTCCTAATTTGTATCCAATGTAGGGTGAACTGAGTCGGTTGAAATTGTGAAGTTGCGGGAGTGGCACAACATTGTTCGTCATGCTGGCATCGCGAATTACCATCTCCCCGATCGCATCATTGTCTTCTGCAAAATAGTCCGCCATCCCCTCTATAAACCAGATTGGTGGGGAATAGAGGAACTCACCACTATAGATGCGGGCATGCGGTTTCTGATAGATAATATCGTATTGAAAAATATGAATGAGTTCGTGAAAAATTACCTCTCGGAAGGCTTCTAAGGATCCGGTGAAGGGTATAACGATACGGTGCTTAAAGAGTTCCGCGAAACCGCCAATGCCTTCGTGAAGTTCTTGGAGAATTATGTTGGTCTCCTGAAAATCTTTATGGGATTTGTAGAGGATAAGGGGCGTTCTGTCTCGCAGTTCATGTTCAAAATCTTCGCTGTGTTTTTCGTAGGCTTCTTCAGCGATAGCCGCCATAATAGGCACAAGTTTCGCTTCACTTGGATAGTAGTGGATATCAAAATGCTCTGTTCGGTGAATATGCCAATCGAAGCGTTGCCCGGTAATCTTGTTTTTTCCAAAACTCTGCGACCAGGCGACACCAGGCGATAGCAAACTTAGGACGACAAGTATCAACAGGACATACCCACCTACCCATTGTCCTATTCTACCATGGATGAAGATTGGAAGATTGGAAGAATCTTGGGTGGAAGATTGGAAGACTGGAAGATTAGGCCTCCATCCATCCGTTCTTGCAACACCCCATTCCCGTTCCCTTCCACCTTCCAGGCCACCCGATGCGGTTCTGTTTTTGCCGTTTGTCACAATTTTCACCTTTTCATGGTCTTCTACTCAGACAGTTAGAAAACGAAAAAGACATCTTTAGCATTAGCGTAGTGCTTGCAAGCGTGCGAGTTGTTCTCGGAGTTCCTTGGCTTCGGCTTCCGCCTGTTCAGCGCGTGTCTCGGCTGTTTGGCGTGCTTCGGCTTCCTGTTCGGCGCGTGTCTCGGCTGTTTGGCGTGCCAGGGCCTCTTGTGCCGCGCGCGCGGCAGCTGCCTCCGCTGGCGTTTGAAGCCACGCCCCTGCGACAGGATCGTAAACCCCTAATCCATCTTCGAGAACGCGAAAATCCAACCCCAACACCGAGGCATGGAGCCCGCCCTCTGTATCTAAGGGAACGTCTACGTACGCCCCATCAACCCTTTCAAACCCCATCAACGGAGCAGGCAGATACAGACCCTCTGCATCATAAAGGATGTAGTTCCGGATGCCCAATTCAGCATAGAGTTCACGTTTAGAGCTGAGGTCATTTTCGTAGGTACTTTCGCTCGAAAATTCCATCACGAAATCAGGGGGTTTGCCCTCCTCCCAGACCTTATACGTCCGACGCTGTCCGCGCCTTATCCCGAAAGTAACAAGGACATCGGGGGCGACGACGCGGCGTGGGTTTCCTTTCTCGTAATACATCAGAATATCGCCAGAGATATAGACTTCCAACTGCGCCGCAAAATGCGTCTCAAGTGCTTGTAAAAGCCATACCAGTTGATCTCTATGCAGGTCGCTCGCTGCCATCGGTTCTCCATCGCTATCAGGGTAGTAAACGTCAATTTCCTCTGTGGGTGCATAACGGATCGGAGGTTTCCCTTTCGGATAGGTTCGCATCGATATGCTCCTTTAATTTACTAAATATCTATCTTCATTCTCATAATGTGGAGAAATTTGGCGTGTAAATTCTGAAACAGCACGTCTACCGAGTTCCCGAATCGTAGTCGCTTGCGGTCCAACCTGTGAGAAAATGAACGACCCGATCGTATGCGCTTCAGCAGTACTCCTCCGGTAAGACTTATCCCAGACGATCTCTTCGGTTTCAACATCAACAATCATTACACGGAGTGAGAGTAGATAGGTTTTCTGCATGTAATCCTGATAATCCAAGACGTAGCGTTGCCGTCGTACGGAGTAGCGTTCCCCATAATAGCGTCTTGGGCGACTATCGGAATAAAATCGGAAACTCCCGATGATAACTGCTTTTACTTCAAAGTACTCACCGAGCTCACTTAAGTGCTTTGTATCAGAAAGCCACTCTTCGTCCACGGTTTCCCCAGTGAGCAGTCTCGCCGTTTCCTGTGTGTTGACGACCTCGAAATGTTTTTGGCGTGCCAAACCCCTCCGCAGTATTGAAGCGATCTCCTCGCCGACCTCTGGCGGTATTTTTTCGTTCCGCTCTATCTGCTTTTCGCTGACAAAGGGTAAAACGGCGAAGTTGGAATAGCGGGTGATGTCGATTTCAGATTGCACCTTTACCGGAATAGAGACGCGCGTCACAGCACTGCTACATCCGCAAAGCGTCAAGATGCCCAATAGGATCCCTATCCTTTTCGCTATCTGCATCATGTGTATCCTCGTCTAGTAGGTGGGGTGGTTCTTCTAACTGGGGTGCATTTTCAGTGTCCCCTCCACTCCGCCGAAGGTGTATACGGCACCGCCGATAGTTGAGTCTGTAGTATTTATTATTCGGTTCTAATTCCGCCGCACGCTGATAAGAAGCGATAGCCTCATCCATGTTCCCAAGTGCTTCGTAAGCAACACCGAGATTATTATGAGCTTTCGCGTCCTCTGGATCGATACTGATAACCTGCTTCCACCGGAAGACGGCTTCATTCCAGAGCTGCGCTTGTGCAGCCTTGATTGCGAATCGATTGTAAGCTTCCGTCCGCGTAACATCCCGCGATATTATAGCGCATCCGGGCAGGACCGAGCAGAAGAGAATAGCGATAGAGGCGAGTTGACTGTATTTTAACACGTTTATCACCCCAAAATTTTGTGTATATTGGTTTGCAAACCACATCGTATATTTTACACCGTATCCACCTTTTGCGTCAAGGGAAAAATTGGGCATTTGCGGACATTATATTTTGATGGGCGTTAGAACTGAAACGCTGTTATCTTGGAAAAGAGACATTAGATCAACGAAATCTCACCGTGTCGGAACGAAAACAAACGGCTCGGTGAATTCGTCAGGGTCTATCCCATCCTTTTTCAGTTCTTTGATCCGTTCTTTTGTCTCTTGTATCGCTTCTTTCTGGTGTTGAATAAGCTCTTGACCGTAGTCGTTGTCTATGGCGATCTCAAGTAGAACCTCGTCAATAGCCAGTATCTGCGGCAGTGTTGCCACACCCGCGGTATCCATATCAAAGAGGAGTTTTGCATACTCGTCTGACCTCGGATGGTTATCGTGTAGGACGGATGCGGCGACTTTCAGTGCTTCAAAAGCGGCATCGGGGTCGGTCTCCTTGAGTTCCAGGTATTTATTAAGATGTTCTCTGGAGTCTACCTCCCGTGCTTTTAATGCTTCTAACGGGTCGTCTGTCCGCGCGACTTCCTCCGGTGAAACTTTGGGAACCAGTGTGGATTCTTCTGTGTCTGTATCGCTACACCCGAGAAATCCAATAAAGACAGCCAGGACCATTGTAAGATATACATGTGCTGAGTATTTCAACTTTCTCCCTCCTAATGTGCAGAATGTGAAAAAATGTATAAGTCTTGCAAGAGCTCTCTATACGCACCGCCAATATCAATACGCCTATACCCAAAAGATTGGAACTGTTAAATACACATTTCATTAAACGACGCAGTCACAGAGATGTCTTCTCGAAAAAACGCTTGATACCCTATCTAATTGTTGCTTAATTTAGAATTTTTAATCGTTTTAAAATTATTTAAGGGTGCTAGGCGCCGATGTCATACCCGCGTCCCCAGATTTATCTCGAAAAAACATCACCTTTTCAGCATAAGGTCTCTATATCCAGCATAGACTTGAAAGGAATGTCTAAATCTGATAGACTTTAAATCTCAGACATCGTGATAAAATTAACACGTAAAGAGGAGAATTATTTGAATGTCTAATACGACCCCAGTCCGCACGGTGATTGTCGGCTGCGGTATGATATCCGCAGGAGGCTATCAACCCCGTTGTCAAGCGTACCCACATCGCATTGAACTCGTTGGCTACTATGACCAAGATGAAGAACGCGCATCGGCATTGGCAGAACGAAACGGCGGACACGTCTACAAATCACTTGAGGAAGTCCTGAACGATACAAACGTAGAAGCAATTGTGAATTTGACGATTCACATTTCCCATTATCCGGTTTCATTAGCGGCATTGAAAGCAGGAAAACACGTCTACTCTGAAAAGCCTATTTCTATCCGTACAGACGAGGCGAACGAACTCGTGGAAACAGCGGAAACAATGGGGTTGAAACTGGCATGTGCACCATCGGCAATCCTCGGCTACGTTCAGCAGAATGTCTGGCAACGGATTCGTGAGGGTGAAATCGGCGATGTGATTTCCGCGATCGGTAACTTCGGGGGTCCCTTGGAACACTGGCACCCAAACGCAGACGCTTTCATCATGCACGCTGGTCCCTTTCGAGACGTCGCGCCCTACCCGCTTACCGCCATGACAACGATGATCGCGCCGGTCAAAACGGTACACGGTTTCGCGCGAGTTGCTGTTCCAAAACGGACCTTACATCAAGGACCGCGTCAAGGCACTGAATTTGAGGTGAATGAGAAGGATCACGGATTTGCTGTGCTCGAATTTGAGAACGGAGCACACGGATTTATCTATCACAGTTTTACTGTCGCTTCTGGGATTCCACCTTATGAGATTCACGGCACCGCAGGCGGATTCTCGCTTCAGGCACACGACGATGGACGCGGTATCCAAAAGTTTACGCCGCAGGACCGGTGGCAAGACGAACCTTCCCCGCCGAAAGCCTTCACTGGATTAGATTGGGGCAAAGGGGTTGCGGATTTCGCGGACGCTATCAGGTCTGACCGGAACCCGCGCTGTAACGGCGCGCAAGCACGGCACGCGTTAGAGGTATGCGAGCGGATCATCGAATCGTCTGACGCGAGGCGACCGATCGATGTCGTGAGCCGCTTCCCTGCACCACAGCCGGTTGGCGATGTGGCACCGTGGGAAGACGCTTAGCAAGCGTCGGGAATCGGAGTTCCCTCCTACCGAAGGGTTAGCATGTTGATGAACAAGCGATACGCACCCGCTACCCCTGCTGGCAGCTGCCTATAAAAGGCGTAAGCGGCATAGGTGTAAGTGCCTTGCCCGTATTTCGCAGTGAGGAATCCGCCGTGTTGCGGTTCCTGCTCACGGTCATTGCATGTGAGGAGTGCCTGATAGTTCGCGTCCCACTCGGTAAGGAATTTAGAACCGCGCTCCTCAACCCAGTCCTCGAAATCAGCCGCCGTAATCTGATTAGGATGGTGGAAGATCGGATGGTCGGGCATCAAAATCGTTACTCGTGCGTACTCTTCGGAAACCTCCTCCGGTCGTCTACCCATCATATAAGGATAGGGACCAAAAGGCGCGGCATCGAATTCTGGGGTCTGATATTGAACGATGAGGTTACCGCCGTTATGCACGTAATCGAGGAGTCTGCCGTTATAGGCGATAAGATCCTGTCGAACGGCATACGCTCGGATACCAATGAGAATTGTATCAAATTGATTCAGATCCCCAGTGCGGAGTTCCTCTCTATCAAGCATCTCCACGTCAATACCGATCTGCTGCAGTGCCTCGGGCACTCTGTCGCCTACCCCCATGATATACCCAACGCTCAAATTTGATGGGACCTTGAGCGGAATGCTGTGAAGTGTCATGATGGCTGGGTGATACAGGTGCCGCGGTTCAAGATCTAGATGATCAATCGCCTGATAGCCGGTGGTATATTCCTCGCCCTTGTACGTCGCGATTGCCTGGATCGTGTACGCCGTGTCGGCTTCAACATTCTTGGCAGATACCTGAAAAGCAAACGTCTTGCTCGCACCCTCGTGCGTAAAAGCGAAAGGCGCGTTCTCAGGGGATGACTGCCATCCATCTGGCAATTTGAGTGAAAGTGTCCCTTCCGCCTCACCCTTAACATTATTTAGCATCTCCACCGTTGTAGTAAATGTGATTTCCTCACCTGTCACATCGGATTCAGATATCGGAATTACACCGATACGCGGTGAAACAGATACACTAATAGCAGGTGCGACCGTTAGCAAACGCCGTCTTTCGCCCCAAGGTCTATTAATCGAAACCGTTTGTGTTGGTTGCGTCAGCGTAAAATCTACACCATCTACGCGATAGGTTACAACACCGTTGACCTCAGGCGGTGCGAAAGGTAGAAAGCGAAATTCTGGACGCTTCAGTGTATAGACAGCATCGTGGTACTCGGAAGCGCGGGTCCAATAAGGCTGTGTGTAATCTGCATCCCGCGCCACCTCCACGTCAAACACGACAGAGATGGGTTCGTTCGTCTGTATAGGTGTTACGCCTTCCCGATTCGCCTCCTCCTGAACACGGTGTACGCTCCAACCTTCAGGAGCATTCAGCGAGGCATTGACGAGTTCAGTTGTCACCGGAGCAGGATTCACCATCCGCATCCCAATTGAAAACTTTTGTCCAGGAATTGCGACGGCAAAGGTTTCAGATGAACGGGTTCCGGCTGTCGGTTGAACCAGCACCTCTAAAGACAAACCGAGGGCAGCGTTCGCGGCGGTCATAAACTCCTGTTCTTTATTCCGAAGGAAAAAAAGAAGATGCGATCGCGTGTTGTCATCAAGATCTATACGCTGGACATTTTCGATCAAGCCGCGAGTTGTTTTTAACCCGCTTGCGAGATGTGTGACGATTGTCCAAGGGTGACGGGCATCATAATCACGGACTGCGGCATCAACGCTTTCTTGAAGTTGTGTGAATTCTGCATCCAAGGCAGATGTATTTGCCAGCTTCGCCATGCCCATAATTGTCGTGTCAATCCCGTCAAAGAGACTCTTTTCGGGTTTTTCTTTTTCGGCGGTTAGGGTCGTATCCACTAACCGTAATTCCGTAACGGCAGATCCCTTGGAGGCGCGGGTCTGCCCGACCCCTTGTGACCGTTGGAAACTCAGTCCCTGACGCGCAATTTGCGCATAAGAGAGTCCTAACAAAGCATTGTATTCACCTGTATCAATCTTTAGCACAGGTGTATCAGGCGTCTCGGTGTTGCTGCGCCGCCATCTGGAACGCGAGATATAGAGTTTCTTCGGTTGCCACGGGTGTAGCCCTGCTGTGAGGTGCTCCGGAAATCGATTTGCATCGCCTGCAACACGGAATGCCTCCAAAGTCACGACCCCAGATACCTGATGATGTCCGTGTCCATCTTGGCGGTTGCCTTGAAACCGAGAGATGATAACATCCGGACGATAGAGACGGATGAGGCGCACCATATCCTCCAAAAGCATCTGATAGTCCCATTTTTCCAGGGTTTCGTCCAGTCGCTTGGAATACCCAAAATCGACAGCACTACTAAAAAAAAGATCGATACCGTAGTAGCGCACAGCGGCGAGATGCTCCTCGGTTCGTACGATACCCAGTGCATCAAATAATTCGGGTCCGATAAGGTTTGCACCGCCTTCACCACGCGTGGTTGAGTATAATCCGGTTCTGACACCGCGTGCTCGGCTGAGCCACGTCAACAATGCACCATTTTCGTCATCAGGGTGCGCGACGGTGTGTAGGACGGTGGCGGTGGTTTGTAGGCGTTGTAAGGCGCGCCAAGTTTCCGAAGCGTTTGTTGCTCCTGCCATTTCTCCAGTATCTGCCATTGTCACATTTCCTCCTGCTATTCCGAGCAACGCGAAAGCCAGAATTGATATTACGATTTTTTTCTCCATGAGACGATTCTCCCAAAAAATGTGTCTACATTGTCTGAATCAGGATTTTCAGGATTAAAGAATGACCAAGATTATAGAGCATTCCGAAGCATTTCCACGCTCTGCGGAACGCCGACATGTGCATCGGCTTTTCCTTCAAATTCAATGGATACGTATCCTCGAAATCCGACCTCTTTTAGAATATTACCTATTTTAGCATAATCCAAATCTAACGTATACCACTCGCCCCCACCGTAATAGGTTTTGGCATGGACAAGCACAGCGTCATCTGCAATCTGCTTCAGTTTCTGGTATGGATCTGAAAGGAAATTCCCGCAATCCATCGTCACCTTCAGCCATTCAGAGTCGATGGCAGAGACGATACGATTGACACCTTCCGGGGTGCAGGTGAGTCCCCAATGGTTTTCGAGTCCGAGGATGACCCCGTACTTCTCAGCGTCTGGGAGACATTTCTCAATGGCGGCGATAACCCACTCGAACGCTTCATCTTCTGTGTGTCCCGGGAGTGTCGGTTCTTGTCCTTCGGTTTTCATCAATTCATCGAAAGAAGGGACAGTCCCCCACCGCCCTGAGTTGAGACGGATTGACGGGATACCGAGTTCGTGTGCTAATCGGATGCAGTGGACGGTGTGATTGATATTTTTTTGCCGTGTTGCCTCGTCTGGCGAAACGAAGCCTTGATGGATGGAGAGTGCGTAGAGATCAAGTCCATGAATGAAAGCGAGTCGTTTCAGTTTTTGGAGATACGGATTGGCTTCCGATGCCATCTGTTGATGTAAGATTTCAACGCCATCGAGTTCGAGCCGCGCGGCTTCCTCGATAACGTGCTCAATTGGTACCCGTTCAGGTTTGAAATGCCAATAGGAATAAGTGGATACACCGAGTTTCAATTTGTCACCTCAATTGGGAATGTTTGTTCCCGCTATGATAGCATAACTCGGCATGCCAAATCCACTTTTTTGATTGGTATCAGCCGTCAGTTGCCAGAAAGCGAGGTCTCCTAACCTCGCCGTTTCGATAAATATGGCTATCAGTCATCGGGTTTGTCCTTGAGTGCTTCCGACACCAAATATTCTAATGCTGCCTCTCTGGCATCGGTCGAGATGAGTGTGCCATCCTTAGCAATGAGCCACTGTTCTGGAACACCAGTAACTTTATACTGCTGTGCGAGTGGATCGTCCTCCCATACTTTACCACTACAAATCTGTCGCCACTGGATATCGTTGCTTTTAATGTAGTCCCGCAGTTCTGCTTTATCGGTGTCGAGAGTGACACCGATAACATCAAATCCCTGGTCCTTATATGTATCGTAAACGCTTTTGACATTTGGCATCTCTCTGATGCAGAAACCGCACCAAACGCCCCAAAAATTGAGCAAAATGACCTTTCCGCGATAGTCCTGAAGCGAGATTGGATTGCCATCAAGATCGGTTGCCGAAAAGTCGAGAACAGGTTTCCCAATCAATTCTGATTTGCTGGGGTCAGCCTTGTGATGATACGCCTCTGCCAGTTTAGAGTTACCGAGTTTCCAATGAATCTCAGCAAGTTTATTGAGGACACTGTAACTTTCCGAATTCTGCTTCTCAAGTTTCTCGAAAACCGCAAGTGCTTCTTCGTACCGCTTCACCAACTGAAACGTCTCACCGAGAACAAATTGTGCCTTAAGGTCATCGGGTCTTATGATTGAATTGAAACGGTTAATGAGGTCTTCAGCATCTTTCTCCCGTTCGACTTCACTATAGAGGCGGACAAGCGAATGATAGAGTTCGGAAGCCCGTTCGGAGAACAAGGAATGTGCATAGTCCGGCAGTCGCTGAAGTCCTGCTTCCAAACCTACAATGGCTTTTTTGGGAGACCCATACATTTCTTCCGGCGTGTATATACCGGTTGAGGGATACACCTTAAAGGAGAAACTCAAGTTTAGACACTCAAACGCTTGATTCTCATGATGCCGGCAACGCGCAAGTGGTATAACATCCCCATATATGAGTCGTTCCTCGGTTTTCTCTTCTCGATACTTCGGGTGAAACTGATAGTCGTAACTCACAGGCATTTTCGGGTCTTCATTGATAGGATAAGCTGACTTTCCGCCTTCTTCATCTACTGGACACAACAAAAGGTTTGCATCTGACAAATATTTCGGGTAAAGTTCCGAGAGCCACTCTGGAAAATCATCGTGTTCATTGTGATAGGCTTGAACCGCCTTGCCGATAGCAGTCAAGTTTTGAGTGCAGATTTCGACGTTTTGCTGGTCCTGTTCTGCCGCCTCCGGATTAGCGGAACTGACCAGCGAACTCAATACGATTCCTAAGGTCGAAATTACTCTCATTTGGTCTTCTCCTTTCTTTTGGGATATTGCGCAACTCCGTGTGTCGCCCCCTTTTTGGTAGAACAAGGTTACCGATTCTTAGGTTTATCCGCCACTGCTCCTGCCACGAGTGGCTCTAAATCTGCTTCCCTACCTCTGGGGGAGATCAGCTTGTGGGTGGCTTCATGGACGATCAACCTACCATCTCTATCAACAAGCCATCGCGCTGGAATAGAACGAACATCATACTGTTGCGCGAGCGGACTCTGCCGTTCCAGACTGCTGTAAACCTGTCGCCACGGAATGTCGTTTTTCTTGAGGTAGTTTCGCAGTTTCGTTTCATCGGTATCGAGGTTCACCCCAATGATGTCAAATCCCTGATCTTTATAGGTATCGTAAATCTTTTTCAAATTCAGCATATCCCCAATGCAGAAACCGTTCCAGACCGCCCAAAAATCGAGTAAGACGACTTTTCCACGATATTGCTGGAGCGAAATCGGTTTGCCATCAAGATCTATTGTAGAAAAATCGGGTGCGGGTTTTCCAAATCTTTCATAGGCCTCGGTAAGTCTACGGGATAGACCGTGCTTTCCAAGTTGCCTCGGATTTTGTGCCGTAACTTCCACATTCACAGACGACCTTAGTAATTCTAAATACCGTGGTATCCGCTCACTGCGAGGCAGATAATCCGGATGCAATAAACTTTTGCTGGGCAGATGTTCAATCACTTCCAATTCGGGGGTCAGTGTCAGGCTGTCCAGAGAATCGGAGTAATGTTGTCGGAGTTTCGTTGCCAAGGCACCTGCTGCTGCGCCTTTGGCACCTGTCTGTAGTTCGGGCAACTCCCTGTGCAGAACCCAGACGTTCACAAAGTGCGTGTTGAGTACATTGATAATTTCCGGTGAGGAGAGCGGACCCGCTCTCAAAACTTTGCCCGTCCCTCAGCAGGATTCATCGTCGAGGACCCCGAATAGGAGGACAGCATGAATCGGACGATTCGATGCTTTCGCGAGGTCAACCGCATCTTCAACCGGCATCCATTCAATTTCAGCGAACTTGTAGAGCGCGTTCTGAAACTTTCTATCGGCTTCTTCCTCCGTGATGGCTGCCTCCCAAGCCATCGACTTCGGTTGCGTCTCCGATAAACTGCAGAGTTCCATACGCGGCACAAACCCTATATCGTGCGTTCTAAAAGCTCCCATATCTACATTACTGTTGCGGTTCGGAAGCGATAGCGTCCATTGATAAATCGTTCCGTTGTTGCGATTGATGCGCAGATGCCCAGCAAATTGCGCTGGCCTCAAGTATGCCTCGATAGACGTGTTCAGTGTAAAGCGCGCATGGATTCTGAAGGCAATGTCAGCATATTCAGGCGAAAATGCCCGTAAGCAGGCTTTCGCGCCGTTCCCATCATATCCGACATCCATTGTCGCGCCAGGGTGAAACTGGCGAAGAAACGGGAGAATCCGCTTCGGATCCAAGTCCCAGATGTCCCCGACATTAACGGTTGAGGGTGGCAGAAAGACTTGAAAATCTGTCGTGCTGTAGTGCTGCAGCGGATGTGTAGGTCCGGGATTGAAGACCTTCAACCACTGTTCCCAGGTCATATCTATTGGCTCGTGCCACTGTGTTTTGGCTCGATTAAAATTTTCTTCTGTCGATTGATGTAAGTTACTCGCTGTATTCTCAATCGGATCCCAATATGCCTGCACCGGGATATTCGCTGAAGTTCTTATCACATTACGAAGGTCTATCACTGTCTTTACTCCTATTGTTGGGACGATTATCGGTCTGCAGATTTATCTTTCAGGGCTTCTACTACGAGTCGTTCTAACTTCGATCCTCTGGCTCTATGCGTGATTAATTTGCCATCTCTGGCAATGAGCCATGGTGCCGGGATGGAATTGATACCATACTGTTGGACAAGTGGACTCTGCCACCCTTGTCCGCTGCAAATCTGCCGCCAAGGGACCTCATTCTCTTTGAGGTAATCGCGCAGTCTTGTTTCATCAGTGTCAAGACTCACACCGATAACGTCAAATCCCTGATCCTTATAGGTACCGTAAACCTGTTTGACATTCGGCATCTCTCCGAGGCAGGGTCCACACCAGACTGCCCAGAAATCAAGTAGAACGACTTTCCCGCGATATTGCTGCAGCGAAATCGGATTCCCATCAAGGTCGGTTGCGGAAAAGTCGGGAACAGTCTTTCCAAGTAATGCCAATACTGGCTCAGCTTTTTCCATGTATTCCTTTGCCAGTTCAGCGTTGCCCAACATCTCATGGATTTCGGCAAGCTTTCGGGCGACACTACGGTTTTCTGGTGCCTGTTCTTCAAGTTTTTCAAAGACTTGAAGCATTTCCTCATATCGGTGCATCATCTGAAGTATATCGCCAAGGTAAAAATAATGGCGAATATTACCAGGTTTCATGACTGCTTTGAAACGGTTAATGATGTTTTCGGCAGCCTCCGCTCGTCCAACTTCGCTGTAAAAACGAACGAGCGAATGATAGACATGGAAGAACCGTTCATTATCCGGCTGTCGCTGAAGTCCTTTTTCCAAAGCTTCAATGGCTTTTTCAGGGGTTTCATACATCTCATCGGGCGTGTATACATTGGATGAAGGATACACCTTAAAAGCGTAACTCAAGTTTAGACATTTAAACTCTCGGTTCGCATGATGTCGGCAACGGACGAGTGGTAAGACATCGCCATACATGAGGCGTTCCTCAGTTTTGCCTTCCCGGTACTCCGGATGAAACTGGTAACCATAACTCACGGGCATTTTCGGGTCTATGTTCGACGAAAAGAGTGCTTTGCCGCCTCTGCTATCTGCGGGACACAGCAACACATCTGGATCCGGTAAATACTTGGGCTGATGCATATCTGAGAGCCACTCTGGATAATCGCCGTTTTCATTGTGGTAGGCTTGGATTGCCTTGCCGATCACAAGCAAATTTTGGGTGCAAATCTCAATGTTCTTCTCATGCTGTTCCGTAATCAGATCTTCGCTTGGCTTGTCTACAGACGTATCCGCGTTCGCAGAAGTTATCAGTAGACCCAGCACGATTGCTACAGTCAAAATTGCTTTCATTTCAGTCTCCTCTTTTTTCAGATTTCTTACTATGGTAAAATCCACAATTATAACTCAAGTTGCCACCTATTTATAGACATAGCACCCCTACGGGGTGGGGAGAGGGTCTGAAAAACCTTGTTGAAATTCGCAAGGAAACCTCGCCAGCAGAGATCGCGCGCTTGCCTCTCAAAAGGTGCTTGCGTAAGTCTCAGGCACGTTTAACTATTCATTCTTGATTTTGTCTCGGAGTGCTTCCACTACGAGTCGTTCTAACTTCACCCCTTTGGCTTCGCGCGAGATTAATGTACCATCTCTGGCAATGAGCCAAGGGGCAGGGATTGTCTGAATATGATACTGTTGCGCGAGAGGGCTTTTCCACTTTTGCCCACTGAAAATCCGCCGCCAAGCAATGTTATTATTCTTCAGGTAGTTGCGCAGCCTCGTCTCATCAGTGTCAAGACTCACACCGATAACGTCAAATCCTTGGTCCTTATAGGTATCGTACACCCTTTTGACATTCGGCATTTCCCCAATGCAGGGTCCGTACCAAACCGCCCAGAAATCAAGTAGAACGACTTTCCCGCGATACTGCTGAAGCGAAATCAGATTCCCATCAAGGTCAGACGCAGAGAAGTCAGAAACAACCTTCCCAACTGCCTCTGACATAGGATCTGCCTTTCTTCGATATTCTCCTGCGAGTTCAGAATTGCCGAGTTCCTCGTGAATTCGGGCAAGTTCATCAAGAACGTAGTCGTTGTCAGGATACCGTTTCTCAAGTTTCTCGAAAACTTCAAGCACTTCTTTATCCCGATTCGCCATCTTAAGCATCGTGCCGAGGTCGAAATGTGCTTGAAGATTGTCAGGTTTCATCGTCGATTTGAAACGGTTAACGAGGTTATCAACATCCTTTTCGCGTCCGACTTCAATGTAAAGACGGGCAAGTGCACGATAGACATAGCGATAGACATGGAAGAACTGTTCATTATCCGCGTGTTGCTGAAGTCCCTTTTCCAAAGCCTTAATAGCTTTTTCAGGGGTTCCATACATCTCTTCAGGTGTGTATTCCCAAACCTAGGATGAGGGATATACTTTAAAAGCGAAACTCAAGTTTAGGCACTCAAACGGTTTATTCACGTGATGCCGACAACGGACAAGTGGTAGGACATCGCCGTACATCGCTCGGTTTTTCGGCGTGCTTTCTCGATACCCAGGGTGCAACCCGTACCCGTAACTCACGGGCATTTTCGGATCTATATTCGGCGGAAAGAGTGCTTTGCCGCCGATTTTATCCGCTGGACAAAGCAAGAGGTTTGCATCTGACAAGTATCTCGGATAAAGCTCAGAGAGCCATTCGGGAAAATCACCATTTTCATCGTGGTAAGCTTGAATCGCCTTGCCAATTTCGACCAGATGCTGTTTGCAGATTTCAACGTTTTCGTCGATCTGTTCTGTATTCGAGGATTCATCAGAACGACTCTCGCTTGGTGTTGGTTGAAACGTGGATACCTCCTGAATTTTTTGATACGTGACTTCCGTTGTGCTAACTGCTTGTGCTAAACGCATCGTGCCCATCGGGACAGCACAACAGATGAGAACGAGCAATCCAATCCCGGCGGCAATCTTTGTCACCGGATGGCGATTTAGATTTTCGGCGAGAACGGTTCGGAGTCGGGTTTCAATCTTTGAGGAACGCGCGATCGCTACAGCTGCGCGCGAAGTCGCCTTTGCAATTTTCACGTTATGTGTAATATCAAGTAGGTGTTGCGCGTAGTCAGTTGATCGATACCCAGCGTTTAGGACCTGGTCATCGCAGGCTTGTTCTGCTTCTATCCGCATCTGATGCGCTGCGAACCATACAAGCGGATTGAACCAGTGGATCGCACACGCGACCTGTGCAACCATTTGTATCGTCCAATCCCAGCGTTTGATATGTGCCAACTCGTGTAGAAGAACAGCACGGAGCTGCTCGGTTTGCCAATGATTTGCCTCAACCGGTAGCAAGATCACCGGACGTAAGAAACCCCATACCATTGGGACTGTAATCCTGTTGCTGAGCCGGACATTGGCTCGTCGATTCCAATTGGATTGGAACTGCTCAGCAGCGCGGCTAAAGTGGGTACTACGAACAGAGATATGCCAGACAGCAGCGATTCCGACAATCAAGCGGATAAGAAGAAACAGTCCAACACCGGCCCAGATTACCGCTATCCAGTCAGACCAATGCAGTGTGGTAAGGCTCCCGCTCTGATCTGTCACAAAATTGGGTTGAGACGGTCCCAGCGTAATTGTTGTTGACGATACCAGCTTTGGCGACAATTGGCTCTCAGCAATCGAGACGGGTCCTTCCGCCGGTAGGATACCGAGTTCCCATTTCGGAAGCACGAGAGAAAGCAGCGGGATGATAAGGCATCCGATGATTGCCATGCTCCAGATGAAACCGCGCATCGCCGCCGACCTGCGATGGAGGCAGAACGCGAATACACCCGCAATGACGAAAATTACGAAACTTTTCACCGTCGTATCAGCGAGAAATTTCAGCAATGGATCCGCATAGAGCGTCTCGACGAATCGCATCATGATGAGGTGTCTCCTTTTTTCGCTTGCTCAATGAGTTGGCTCAAACGGTCGAGTTCCTCATCCGAGAGGTCAGCATCGGAAACCAGTGCCATGACCGTTTTCTCAACGGATTTATCAAAAAACGTCTGAAAAATCTGTTTGAGTGCGGAACGTCCTGCCTGATGGCGGGGTTGCGTCGGACGGTAGATGTAGCGTCTACCTTTTTTCTCGTGGGTGAGATAGCCTTTCTCCTCAAGAATCCGCAACAATGCCCGTACTGTAGAGTAACTTGGTGGATCCGGGATATCTTCAAGGACATCGGCAACGGAAACGCTACCGCGTTGATAGACGATATCCATTATCTGCCGTTCCCGACGACTCAGTTTGACGGTTCGATAATCTTCCATTTTTTTACTCCTTAATTAATTAGATTTCAACGCGCACAAACGCGAGATAAGCCCCCGCCAGCAAAACCACGACAAACAGCATCAATAGCAGCAACTCTGTTGCCGCGGTGTTGAAATCCTTACCGATGTTGCGTGTGTCTTCAAATTTGGGAACCGCTTCTGAGCTGACAGGCTTTTTGGACATCCCTTCGCGAACGCCCATGATATGCGGGCTCTCCGGATCGCCTCTCTCCATATCGACGACGAATTCTCGGTATTCGCGAGCGTAACGTTGAACATTCTCGATAAATTGCTGGTGCCGATCCAGACCTGTTCCAGCGAACGCCTCAAGCAGATGCTGGAGGAGTGCCGCTGGTGAGACGCTGGTTATGGCACGCGCACGTTGAACTTGGGTAATCTTAAAGGTTAAGTATTCTCCAGCCAAGCGTTCGCCGCTTACTGCTATTTTGGTGTGCCATTCCCCTCTTATCCTTAGCATTTTTTCGTCATTTGACTGGTACCAAGCGTATCGCCAAGTTTTCTTAAGTCTCCTGTAACTTTGGCCGTATCGGTCTGTATATTCATGAGATGCCATAGATGATGAAAAGCCTCTTGCAAGTGAGGCGAGTGTACTCGGCATAAAAACGACGAAAGTGACCCATGTCAACAGAAGTATCACAAGACTCACAGCACTCCGTTGCACACGCGCCGATATCAACAGCCCTAACGCCAGAAACAGACACATGTACAAAAGCGCGATAAAGAGAATGATACCTAAGCGTCCCCACGCTTGGGTATTTAGGTGAATAGTACTTGCAGTGGAAAGCATCAAAAGGTTCACCAACATAGCCAGCACAAAGGGAATACTCACACTTATCAACGCTCCCAGAAACTTACCGATCAGGACAGTATGTCGTGGGATTGAATTTGCCAACGTCAATCGGAGTGTGCCGTGCTCGCGTTCGCCAGAGATGGCATCAAAAGTAAATAAGAGTGCGATGAGACTCAAGACATAACCGATGATGAATGTCCAATCAATCTGGGAAACGTCGGGTCCAACGTTCATCATATTTATGTTAGTATCTGGATATGTCAATTCCCAGAAACGCTGTTGAGATCTGGTCCCAGCTCCAACCCTATCCGGTAAAAGGGTGTCTCCACCCTCGGCGCAGAAATGGAGTGGCGACGGTTTTTTGTAGAGTGTCCCGGGTCCCTGTTGCGCCAGTCTATAGAGACTGGTATCTGCGAGAGAAGTTAATCGGTTCAAAGATTCAGCGACAGCGTCGCGATACTCCTGGACCCGTTTTGGATGTTCTCGGAGATGTCTAACGGCATTGGTTACCATCAGTGCCAGCAGCAAAATAGTTGTCAACGCAAATCGGAGGCTATTCAAATTACTATAGAGATCGCGTTTTGCGATATGCCAAATCATTTTGTTTGTTCTCGGTTATCAGTTATCAGTTAAATGAGGGTTCCGTTAAACGATAACCTCTTAACTGACGACTCATCACTGTTCTACACTTCGCTCCTGATGAAAATTAGAAATGTTATTACGAATAGGATTATATTACTCATCAACAATAAGAACAAATCCAACAATGCTCGTTTTGCATGGATACCTATATCACTTCTCTGAAAAGAGAACTGCGGGAGCGTGTCCCAATCGACGGCACCTTGATCGGAAGAAAACCACTGTCGGGACCCAAATATCTTTTCATCATAAAAGTAATTGACGATTGCTTGTCGGTAGCGTTGTGCCGCTGTGAAAAAATCCTGGGTGCCATTGAGGTCGGTGCCTGCCCACGCTTCGGTTGCGGCATCATACAAACCCGCAGGTGAGAATTTTAACAACATTCGCCCTCTGTTTGCCGGTTGGACGTAGATCGTCTCGAGTGCCGGCTTTCGGATGAGCCATGTTCGTTCTACCGTATTGACGGTCAGGCGTCCAATAAAGCCATAAAAATTCTGGGCGTGTGGCACATATGGTTCGGATTTTTCGTGAATTGTTTCCAATTCGGATCCAACGTAAGTGTAATATAGTAATCTTGATGGTTTATCTTCACGCCCCGAGAAATTGAAGTCTATTTCTTCCGAGTTAACCAAGTTAAATCCCCAACCCTCTCCTGGAACAGCGTCGTTGCGGAGAAACTGATCCCGCTTTCTCTCAAGTTCCTCCCACATCTGTTTAATTCGATTGTAAGCGGCGGGTTCCGTGTCCACCCGCGGGGCAGTATTGACTGCGGTGAGAATCATATTTGGGTAGACGAGCACTAAGAACGCCCAGACGAACATCGAGAGAATGAGTGCGGTGCTGGTTCGCCGTGTGATTGCAGAAATGAGCATGCCGATGAGGTAAAACAGCGACAGATAGACGAGTGATGTTAGAACGATTCCGCCGATACGCAGAAAATCATGGGTATCCAAGGAAATAGTAGCGGAGGTCGTCAGCAAAATGAGCACAAGGAGGATATTCATCAACAACGGCACGAGCAAGCACACCATCGCACCGATATATTTGGCGAACAGGATGGACCCGCGTCCCACGGGATGGCTTAGCACTAAACGCAGAGTGCCATGTTCGTATTCTCCGGAGATGGCATCATAGGCGAAAGTGAGTGCCAGCAGGCTGAGGATCCCCTGAAAAATGAGGATGATGTCAATTGAAGTGAGGATATTGAAATATGGATTATCCGCCGCATGCTTGTTGGCATCCCAAATTGTCGGCGTAAAAATGTGAGAAACCCTAATTTCGTTCCCCAGTCGCTTATCTAAACCGGTGTTGAAAATGCTTAATGGGTTCGGCGATCGGTCAACGATTATCGTCCCCCAGAAACTAAGCATTCCATCTGAATAGGTTTTGTTCTCCAAGCGGAGTTCCCGCCGATGGGTTTTAACAGCGGCGTTATAGTCTGCCAACCGCAGTTCATAGTCCTTGATGAGCACAACGGCATTCGCAACGACAAGCAATAGCATAATCACGACAGCTGCCGCGAATCGGAATGTCATGAGATTGTCAAGAAGTTCTCGCCGAATGAGTGTTAAAAACATCTTGTTGTCACTCGTCTGATAGAAGTGCTTCAATCAGCCAAATTAAGGGTTGACCGTTCATGAGATTTGAACTCCAGAAGTGGGCACCTTTCAAATCGGTTGAGATAGTTGCGAAAGGGATCCTCTTTCTTAAATCGCATTCACGTCAAATTAGATGATATGCTAATATTTTAGCATTTACGAAAAATGATGTCAAGCAAAAATGCTAAAAATTTAGCATAAATTAACGTAAAGGGGTTGAAGTTGACTTAGAAATTCCCGTCTTTTTGAGAGGTTCTCCGTACCAGGGGTGGTGGAGGTGTTTTTGCTTGGGTATTTCTTTTTTTCTGAACACAGGTAGACACAAGGTCTATCCCTATAATGTTAAGCGTTCATACATCCGAACTAGATCCGCGTCGCGATTAATTCGGACGACTGTCCTGGTGGGGTTTGAACAGGTAATGTCAATGACGGCTGTGGTACACTATAGCCCGCTTCTTGCAGCCCTTCGATATGAAAATCGATAGCTTCGGCAATCAATCTCCGCACTTCATCGAGTGTCGCACCTACAACGGCGCATCCTGGAAGATCGGGGACATACGCACCGTAATTGTTCTCAAATTCTTCAAAAATAACGACATATTCCATCAGAAGCCAATTCCTTGTCTTTGCAGTCCATTGTGAGACAGTATACAATCAAAAGTAGTGCTTTGTCAAGCCGAAACGTTGGTTCTGTTACATTCAGCAACTCCACTTATTGAGAGAAAACCGCCTAAACGTCAACACGGAGGAAGGAAAGGAATGCCCCCGCGAAGAACACCGTAAAAAATAAGAGTAATAACAGAATATCTGTAGCTGCGGCGTTATAGGCACCGCTGAAACTGATGTGATCTTCAAATTTCGGGATTGATTCAAAGCGCACGGGCTTTTGTGAGGTGCCCTCTTTGGGACCGATTGCGTGGGGACTCTCTGGATCGGCACGATCAATTTCTATGAGAAACGCTCGGAATTCATCGGCGTATCGGCGCACTTGCTTCAAGAATTGAACATGCCGTGTGAAACCGGTTCCGGCAAGGGATTCGATAGCATACTGTACACTTGATGCTGGAGATATACGGGTTATGGATCTCGCAAGTTGAATCTGAGCGATCTGAGCATTCAAGTGTTCCTCATTCAATTTTTCATCGCGTTTCGCATATTCGGTGACGTATTTCGACCAGAATAACGTTCCTTCTGTTGCAGGAATCTCTCGTGACGGGATATCGTCGGAACGCTGGCGGAAGTCGTATTGCGCATCAAGATTATTGTGCATTTCCTGTCTATGGGCTCCGAATTCATCACTGGTCATTGTCGGCTGTAAGCCACTGGTAAGTGCTCCGAGCGTAGAGGGTAGCAAGATCACCCAAACAGTCCAAATCAGTAAAAGAATCGTGAGACTCGTGGAGGAGTTACTGACCCGGGAAGATATGAGCAGCCCCAGGGCGAGAAAAATTGACACGTAAACAAAAGCGATGCAGATAATGACTCCTAATCGTCCGCACTCGCTTGGTCCGAGTGGAATACTTCCCGACGTGTAAAGTAGAAAAAGGTTAATTAATGCGGCAATCAGAAAAGGGATACTGATAGTTATCAACGCGGCGAGGAACTTGCTTACGAGTACAGTGCCGCGTGAAATGCTATTGGAGAGTGTCAATCGTAATGTGCCGCGCTCTTGCTCCGAAGAGATCGCGTCGAAGGTGAATAGAACCGCAACTAAACTCAGCACTATGGAGATTATATCCCCCCAATCAGTGTTTGTATAATCTGGCATGATGTCCCACAGACTTGGATTAGACTGTGAGTATTCCATTTGCCATATTCCTTCGATTGATAAACCACCATCGCTGAATATGCCAAAACTGCTTCTAACTCCCTCAGCGGATTCGGGTATAAATGTTTCACCGCTGCTCGTGCAAAAGGAGAGGGCGGACGGTTTTTTATACAGAGTGCCGGGTCCTTCTTTAAACAGATTATACAGATTGTCTGCGTTCAATCGCATTTTATCTAAAGACGCTGAGACCTTTTTTTCATATTCTGTCGATTGTACTGTGTATTCGCCAAGATACCCGATTGCGTTGACGATCATCAGTGCGATAAGCAGGACCGTTGTAAAGGCAAATCGTAGGCTATTCAGATGGTCGTAAAGTTCACGCTTTGTAATATGCCAGATCATCTTTCTAATTTTCCTTGCGGTGCGGTTGGGCAAGACTTGGCAAAGGACATCCCATTTCGTAACCCGCCCCGGCCCGTTGGTTGGGACTACAAGTGTTGGATAGGTTTTCAAACACCCTTTTAACCGATTACCAACCACCATTTCTACACTTCTTGTCGCACGAAGATTAAAAATGTTGTCATAAACAGCACAACGTTGATGAGGAACAGGCAGGCAATATCGCCGCTGGCGTGCTGCATGCCCTTCCATATATCTCTCCGACGATAAGAAAACCGTGGTAAATCGCTCCAATCGACTCCTCCTTGGTCAACAGCGAACCATTTCCTTGAAGAAAAAGCCTTCTTATCATAGAAATAATCGATAATCGTTTGCCGATACCGCTGGACAGTCGTGATAAAATCCTCAATACTGTGGAAATCCGTTCCTGCCCATGCCTCGGTTGCGAAATCATACATCGCCGCCGGTGAGAAACGCATCAGGTTTTTTGCCACATTTGCCTTGCGAACGTAGATCTGATTTAAAGCTTTCTGTCGAATCTGCCATGTCCTTTCTGCTGCGCGAATGCGTCGCGGCTCTGAGAATTGAAAGTAAGCTTTGACATGAGGCATCAGGAGTTCTGCATCCGGCTTGACCCGAATACTGCGCATTTCTGCCTTAGAATACCTGAGCGTCGTCGGATCTGAAATATGAGGAGCCGCCGAACTTCCAGAATAAAGTATATTGGCATTCAAGTCTTCCCCTTCAATTGCATCGTTCCTTAAAAAATCCATCCGCTCTCTTTCAAAACTTTCCCAGATTTGCTCAATTTCACGATAAGAGGATTCCAATTGAGAAGGGGTCTGCCAAAGCCGATTGACCGAGAATACAATGAGGCTTGGATAGATGAGGACCAAGGTGCTCCATATCACCATTGACACCATCAGGGCAGTCGCGGTTCGGCGTGTGATTGCCGAGATTAACAATCTATGAGATAAAAAGCGGAGAGATATATGATTGAGGTGAGTAAAATACCGCCAATCCGGAGCCAATCATCTCCACTCAGCAAAATCGACCCAGATAGAGAAAACAAGATGAGTGTGAGTAGCAAACTCATGATGACAGGAAGCGTCAGACACGCCAGTGCACTGATGTACTTTGCCAACAGAATAACGGGACGACTGACAGAGTTTGTCAGCATTAAGCGGAGCGTGCCTGCTTCCCGTTCTCCAGCGATTGCATCGTGGGCGAAAAGCAGTGCCAGCAGACTGAGAATTACCTGAAAAATTAGAACTAAATCGACGCTGGAAAACAGGTTGAGGAAAGGATTATCGGCGCTGTGTGATTCGGTGTCCCAAAGGGTTGGGACAAAGGTATGCCCGATAGCGATAGAGTTGCCGAGCCGTCGATCTAAACCCGCATTGAAAATGCTCAGTGGATTGGGGGGTCGGTCTACGAGGATTGCGCCTTCCACCCACGAATAGGTCCCTGTTCTTCTTAAAAACTTTTGATGGTGTTCTGTCACCGCGGTATCATAACTTATCAGACGGCGTTCGTAATCGTCAATCAGGACAACGGTATTCGCAACAACCAACGACACCGTGACGACCAGCGCAACGAGGAACCGAAATGTTAGAAGGTTGGCGAGCAACTCTCGCCGAATGAGTATTAGGAACATGGAATTATTACCTAATCTGATAGGAGTGCTTCAATCATCGAAATTAAGGGCTGACCGCCTATGAGATCCAGACTCATAAAACTGTATTGCCAATTCCCCGATTTATCAATCAAGATAAACGCGGGGATTCTTTCAATCTGATACGCCTTCTTCACCTGCCGATGCGGGTCAAGTAGAACGGGCCAGGAGGGTTGATACTGCTCTAAAAACTCCCGAACTTTTGGACTAAAGTGTTGAATGCTTCGTCGTTGCCTGACAGAACTTTGCGAATCAATTGAACATCGTCTTCTCTTTGCACGAGGTTTTCTCCTAATAAACAGATTAGGGTATGTTCGCATTTGCAGAAAGGCTTCACCAAATACCAAGCCTTGTAAAATTAAGCAATACCTTTCATCCTTTCCATTATCTATTAAAGACGCGATTTTGGACAGGAAACATTGCATCATGTGAAAAAAAATGAATGAAATTCGGATTTTTTAGAGGTTGGAGAAAATCGGGTGTTATATTATACAGGTTGGTTGGAAGGGAGTTAGGTTGCAATATGTAGGGCTGCCCAGTTGTCCTTAGAGGATAACTAAACAGCCCAAACAAAGTGCGAGGTTAAAAAACCGCGCTTAGATACAAAAATTCTACTCGAAACCGCCGACCTTCGCAGCTTCAGGTGCGCTTGTCGGAAGTTCTTTCTGAGCTAACGTATCTTCAGGCACATAACCGGAGTAGTCAGAAATCTGACCGTGCGTCAACGCATACACCACAACGTTCGTCATGAAACGATACACACCGGGTGAATAGTGGACACTCCGTGTCGGGAGACTGACAGACTCCATTGCGCACATGTAGTCACGACGCACCATGATAACAGATAACTTTTCACCGACGGAGATACCTTCAAGGAAGTTCCGTTTCGGCGGACGTGTGCCCCACCAGAAGATGTCGTATCCGACAGGGGGACCACCCATTTCATAGAAGTTATCGTAAATCTCGTGCTCGTTCGCAATACGTTCAACCTGATACTCAGGCATGACGTAGCGCATCTGTGCGAGGAAGAGACGAATCATCGCCTGTGCAGGAGCGTTCACACCGCAGTCGTCAAAGACGAGGAATCCGCCTTTTTCAACGAAATAACGACGCATACCAGCGGCTTCAGTCTCGGTGAGACGGCTATCCATTTTACCACCACCATACTGCCGTCCGAGCAAGTTACGAGAACGGGTGAGTGATGGATCGTGTCCTGTCATAAAGACGAAGGGTGTTTTGAAGAGGTTGGCATCTGTAAGTTTCAGTGCGCCACCTTCAACGTTCATGTCGGTTTTGATCTTCGTACGTTCGTTGAGCCACTTCGTCAATGCGTTGAGGGAAGAAGCATCAGCCCACCAGTCAGAGAGACTGTGGCGGATCCGTGTGAAACGGAATACACCGCGGATGTCCTTACCTTTACCGATGACGCGTCCACCGGGTTCACCTCTGGGCAGGGGTGGCACTTCAACGTTACCGAGGGTAATGTTTTCAACGACATCACCGAGGGCATCGCGTGCGGCACCGACGTTTTCAACCATTGCGAGTCCGGGTGGACGTTCAAAAGCGACTTTCACCTGTACGACGCTGCCTGCGACACCACGACCGATATTCGCCGGTCCAGCGGAGGGAGCAGTTGCGACGGGTGCGGAGAACGCCAAGGCACCGGGTGCATCCGAAACAGGTAGATCGGCGTGTGTTACAACTGTCGGCACGGGTGCGTTCGGCGTAACCACTCTCGGTACATTCGGATTAATCGGGGCGTCCACTTTGACGGTTTGGTTTGAAAATTCGAGTACCGTCTGCGGTTGGAAATTCGACTTGGCAACAAACGCAGTCGTTACACGAGGTTGTACCTGAACCTGTTCAACAACGACGGTGTTCTGTGTTGGAACAGTCGGCTTAATAACAGGCTTTACAACGGGTTTCCGTACCTTAGGCTTCGGTGGCTCCTTGGGTTGGAGCACTTCAGCACCCACGAGATCTTTGAACTGTTCAGTTTGCGTGACAAGATAAATGCCAGCAATGAACGCTATGACCGCGTGAAGTACCAATGAAGTCATAAAGGCACCTGAGGTTCTTTTTGCACTCATTCGTTAATTACCTCCAAGGGATATTTGCGTATCCTACAGAAAAAACAAAAGTTGTTGATGTCAGGCATATATGCAATTTCCGTGCCAACATAAAAAACGCTGAATCTGCGATAAATCCCTACATCAAACGGGTTAAACTGCACAAAAAGGGGCAGTCCCTTGTAATACTGCACAAAAAGGGGCAGTTTTTACCAAGGCATCTGGAACGTTATTCGGGAACTTTGTCAGCAGATGTCGTAAAGAAGCGACCTGCCTCTTTAAGCCGGGGTTTACCCTTGTGAAAGCCAAAGATACCAAGGTTATTTTCGGTGCTGCTATCCAACTCGTGGATCTTCCACCCATCCTTTTCCTCTTTCATCAGATAGAGGTGGGTTTCACCAGGAAACGAGCCTTTGTAACAATTGTAGCCTATAGCACTCGCTTCAATTTTGCTACCTTTATAGCGAATCCAGAAATCCTTCAACACATCGTCCCGTCCCCATTTGGATCCCTTTGTGCCGATACCGATCCATAAACCTTCAATAGCGATTTCAACATTCCTCCAACCGAAGGCAATTGGCACAGGTTCATTTCCGGCAAAGATTGTTCCGAAGGCAACCTTGCCGTCATTCGTCCGGAAAGTCTCCCCAATGGCTTTGAGATCGTTGTCGTTAAAGGCTTTGTAGAACTCACTATAAACCGCTTGAATTGCGGCTTTTTCTGCTGCGAAGTCGATAGGCGGTTTCGCAGCAACTGCTGGCGTATCAGAACTCGTGGATGAAGAACTTTCTGTCGGCTTTTCAGCGGATTCCTCTTCGGTGTCGCCACCGCATCCTACAATACCGACGCTCATGATGCCTACTGCGAAAAGGACAAGCACGAGCCACGTTAATCTCGATTGCATTTTTCTAAATTCCTCCTTTAGATTCATCACATCGCTTGCAAACCAATATTGTCCAATTACATCCCCAAAATTGCCTTTCCAATTTTCTTAAGGGCGTATAAGTCAAGAACCAGATGCTTAATGGATATGACGATTTTTCACGGATGTTGTTTAAGACATTATAACTTCTTTACAAAAATATGTCAAGTTAATTTGTTATCGCCGATGCCTGTTCGCTGTTTAGCGTCAAATTCTTCAATTTCCGCCAAATATGCAGCCGTTTCAAGGGTTTGAATCACATCAGCGACCTGAATTTCGGACATACATCCTGACGCCCGCCGAATTGTTTGACACCTTTCACCTGCTGGACCGAAACGGGTCGGATCTCCGGGTCCATACAGTCCGATTGTCTGCGTGCCAACGGCTGCAGCGAGATGCATTGGACCGCTATCGTTGCCGATAAACACATTGCATGTATGCAAGATTGATGCCAATTGTGTCAGTGTCGTTATCCCGGCGATACTAATTGATTCTCCCCGCATGCGTGCTTGAATTTCGGTGATGATCGGTATTTCATCTTTCACACCGACGAACAGAATTTGTGCACGTTTTTGGGCAATCAGCCAATCCGCTAATTCCGCATACCGCTCAGGCAACCAGCGTTTCAGTGCAATCGGAGACCCCGGATGAATAGCAATCAGGGGGTGTTGCCTCTCAACCTGATATGTGGTAAGCAGATCGGATGTCCATTTTTTATCTTCCGTTGTTACTGAGAAGATTGCGGTTTGTACAGGCGTTGGGAGGTCTGCTTGCCTTAAGACATCGAGGTTACGCGTCGTTTCATGGACTCCACTGAATTGTGCAAAACCCAATTTGTTTGCAATTTGTAGGGCGGCACGACTGAAGCGTTTTGGTGTGAGCCGTCCGAACGCAAACCAGACAATCCGCCAATCGCTGCGGAGATCCACCATCAGATCGTATTTTTGGTGGCGTAACTGGCGATAGAGCTTAAACGTTTCTCTGAGTGATGTCGGTTGCCCAGTCCGACAAAAAAAGGGGGCATTGTATTCGACGACATGATTGACATCAGGATGCCTCTCTAAAACGACGCGACTCCACGCAGCAGTGAGGGCGTGCAGTTCTGCGTTCGGATACGCCCGACGGAGATTGGAAAACACCGGTGTCGCTAACAGAACATCTCCAAGATGATCGAGTTTGATAACGAGGATCCGTTCAGGTGCGAAGTCCTTCGGTAAACGTTTCCGATAAAAGAGCCACTGTACGACAGCAGAAGCGATTAAAGTGAGAATTTCGGTCGCGTTCTGAAACATCCTTTTGCAGTTTACCGAATTTTCGGGGATTTGTCAAAGGGAATTCTGCCTAGCGAACCCGCAAAATATGAAGAAAAAATATATCACAAAAGACAATAAATTAAGCACTCTCCTTGACCGTTTTGACAGAAAGTGCTATGCTTATCCTCAATCTGGTTAAAAGGAATATATCTCCGCCAACACCTTTAACCTCAATTGGAAAATCTTTCAATTCTTATCACTTGATTAGAGAGGTAATTATCATGCGTATAAGTATACAAAGACTTTTCTTACTCACTATCGGATTGCTGTTTTGTGTGATTGGATGTACCCGAGATCGCGGTCATATGCTAATGCCAGATCACATATCACACGCCACGGAAATTATGGAATCCACCGACATCGAGGCTTCCTTTGAACAGAACATTCACCCTATTCTCACGGCAAGATGTGCGCTCGCGGGGTGTCACGTCGCCGATGGTCCTCACGGTTTGGATTTCAGAACATACGAATCGTTTATAGCGGGAGGCGAACACGGTCCTGCGTTCATCCCAGGAAACGCCCAAGCAAGTGCTATTGTTGAACAGATCGTTTCAGGTAGAATGCCCCCTGGCGGTCCGCCACTGACAACTGCCGAAATCCAAGTTTTCGTTGATTGGATTAACCACCAAGAACCTCAAGATGACATCGTTATGCATGATGATCACCATGATGAGCAAGAAGATGAGCATGTTGATCTGGATGATGTTCATGAGGACGAAGACGGGCATGACGATGACGACGATGATGGACATGCTGGTGATGACCACGATGATAACGGACATGCTGATGACGATGATGACGATGATGACGATGATGACGATGATGACGACTAAGAACTGCTCCGATTCCCTTGTTTCAAAGGAACATAGTGGCTGGTTTCAGACCAGCCACTATGCTTAAGCCTACCTTCTTTCTATTCTATAAAAGCAAATCCAAACCCATTTGCATTCGGCAGACAGATTCTGATATACTATCTTCACTTCTTTCCCTCTTCCAACCAAACCCGTAGTCCGTAATGTAATGGAGGACGGATAGAGGGAACGCACGCAACAGTTCAAATGCCCTTTGCGCAAGCCTATAGAGGCTTGCGGGACAATACTCCGCAAGATAAAATCAAAAAATGCAATTTATCAAATACTTCTCAGAAATTGATGATGCTGACCTGCCCCGCGTCGGCGGAAAAGGGTTGAACCTCGGAAAACTGACGAGCGCTGGGTTCTCAGTGCCGAGTGGCTTTTGTGTCACTACGGATGCCTATCGACTCTCTGTTCAAAGTCTATCGAAGCAGAATGAAGGAAGTATCAAAGATATTGAACTGATGCCAAAGCTCATCACAGCAATCCATACGGCACGAGAAAAATTGCAGACTGCTACGTTCGCAGTGCGTTCCAGTGCCACAGCGGAGGATCTGGCAGAAGCGAGTTTCGCGGGACAACAAGATACGTTTTTGAATGTAACACCCGATGAACTTTTAGATGCACTCAAAGCATGCTGGGCATCACTCTGGTCGGAACGAGCCATCGCCTATCGGCAGACGCAGAAAATCGCTGATGAAGGGCTGGCAATGGCAGTCATCATTCAAGAGATGTGCGAGGCAGATGTCTCCGGTGTCCTTTTTACTGTCGCTCCTTTTAATGAGAATACCTCTATTATTGAATCGAATTGGGGATTGGGTGAGTCGGTTGTATCTGGTGCTATCACGCCTGATAGTTTTCACGTATCGCGGGAAACGGGTAAGGTTTTGAAAAGAAACATCGCTACAAAAAGCGAAATGGTAACTGCTTTTGGCGTAAGTGAGGTATCCTCTGCGCAGCAGAATGTTCCGAGCCTAACGGACGCACAACTAAAGGCACTCACGCAACTCGGTATGCAAGTCGAAACCCACTACGGGCAACCGATGGACATTGAGTGGGCACTCGCAAATGAAGAGTTTATCCTGTTGCAGTCCCGCTACATCACTACACCCCCCAAACCTACTACGCATCTTGAGCGGGCATATTCCATCGCTGAGGTTGATAATGAAGTTGTTGAGGAAGCCCGTCAAGAGGAGATTCAGAAATTGAAGGCATGTGCCGAAAGACACGGGACGGTTTGGTGCCACCACAACCTTGCGGAGGTATTACCGGCTCCACTCCCGATGACGTGGAAGATTATGAAGGAATTTATGTCGGGCGCGGGTGGGTTAGGCAAAGCGTATCGAGGCTTAGGATTTTACCCGAGTGAACGGGTCCATAATGAAGGGATTCTTGACCTGATATGTGGACGGATCTACGTCAATTTGAACCGCGAGGCGGAACTCCACTTTGAGGGTTTCCCTTTTGCGCACGATTTTAACGCCTTGAAGCAAAATCCACAAGAAGCGATGTATGCACAAGCACAAACCGATATTACACGGAGTAACGCCTCATTTTGGTTGAAACTGCCACTCCATATCATTCGTATGAGCAAAGCAGAAATGCGTCTACGTCAGTGTCGCTCTGATTTCGCGCAATTGTTAACCGAAAAGGTCTTTCCAACGTTTCAGGAGGAAGTAGAAGCAGAACGAAACATTTCATATTCAGACTTAACGGATGCCGAATTAGTGGGGAAGTTCAAAAAATGGCGCACCAAAACTCTGGATGGCTTCGCACCGAAAGCCCTTATCGCTACACTTCTTGCGGGGTTTTCACTTCAACGATTGGAGGCGGCTCTTCAGAAGTGCTTGAACGAAACAGAAGTAAAAACCTTCGCGAACAGGCTTATGAGTGGGATTTCTGGCAATCTCACCGTTGAAACTATTGACCCGCAGGTTTCCCATCCGCGGCTTGCATCGAAATTGCGGGAAGTGGCAACAGGAGACATAACCCTTACCGATTTCCTAAAAGATTACGGACATCGCGCCGTTGGCGAGTTTGAATTAGCACAGCCCCGTTGGCGCGAAGATACTACCTATCTTGAACAGATCGTTGCATCTTTCCAGCAAAAAAACGATGGAACCTCTCTTTCAAAGAGGGCCGATGCGAAGCAACAGATAGAGCAACGTGAGTCGGCAGAAAAGGAACTCACCACACGGCTCGAAAATAAAACGGGTTTAAGAAAGCAGATTGAGAGCGAACTGGACTTCACAAGAACTTATATGCCTTTCAGGGAGACAGCGAAATTTTACCTAATGCTCGGCTATGAACAGATCCGCCGTCCACTGCTTGAACTGGATCGCCGTTATCAACTCGATGGCGGTATCTTCTATCTCGTGCCTAATGAATTACAGCAACTCATAAACGGCGAGGTCTTCAATGATGTCATCACCACACGCAAAATGAAGCGTGAACGGGTGCTACAGATTGAGGTGCCGGATGTCATTTTCAGCGATTCGTTGGATCAGATTGGTACATCAATGTCAATTGATGCGGTGGATACACTTACAGGAGTGGGCGTTTCGGCAGGTGTCGCGACAGGAGAAGCCCGCGTGCTTTTGACACCAGCAGATGCTCATCCATCTGACAGAAATTATATTCTGGTATGCCCGTCAACCGATCCAGCATGGACACCGCTTTTTTTTCATGCAGCGGGACTGGTGATGGAGCGTGGTGGACTTTTGTCACACGGGGCAGTCGTTGCCAGAGAGTATGGTGTGCCTGCTGTGGCGAACATTCCGAACGCAACCCGCCGTATCACTGATGGACAGATGCTTCGGGTTGACGGGAATCAAGGGACGCTCTCAATTTTGTAGGCAGTCTCGTAGTGGAAAGACGACATATGCTGTTGATCGACACTTATTCAGATAAATTTCAGCACTTTAGACACCACAGGCGTCGGAAAACTCGACGTGCCTTTCTGGTTTCGTTGGTTCTACATGCCATTGCGACAGGAATTATAGGTCTCAGTTACATTCAGTGGTATCGACCGATGCAACCTTCGGATCCGCTTATCTCGGAAGCCATCTCCGTGACATCTCTCCAACGTTTTCATGTGAGCAGTACGCGCAAGCGTTCTATGCCGGCTACGCGACGGTCGACACCTACGCGTTCCAAGACCTCACCCACCGTTAATCAAAACATTGCAAAGTTAACGCATTCAGCACCGCCAACAGCGTCCAGGGCATCCATTCCCGTGCTGAGGACAGATGCCCGGTTACCGATGGCTGAGACATCTCTACAGAAGCAGACCACAGAGACCCTTGCATGGAAAACGATTGCGACGGCAAATGCCCAAGCTCCCACAATCGCGCCCAAGCCCAGAACCGTTGAAGGAGAAGCGGCGACGAACACAGCGACAGATAATAGTCCTGCACCACCGATTAACAGAGACGCACGGATGGGAGAAGCATTAGAAGGTATCGCGGAGAGTGTCGCTGACAGCAGAATCGAAACGGCTGTTGACCTCGTTTTTCTGCTTGACATTAGTGGGAGTATGATAGATAATATCCGTGCAGTCGGTAGGCAACTCAATCGGATGGTATCGGTATTTGAGGAAAAAGGGGTTGACTTCACGCTCGGCATCGTTATCTTTAGGTATCTTGAAGGCGATACGATCATCCATCCGCAAACGCGAGACCCTGAGAAATACAAGCGGCTCTTGACTTCGCATGTTGTTGCCGCTGCAGGTGATGAACGGGCACACAATGCCATCGTAAAAACGATCCGCCGTGTCAATTTCCGCGAAGACGTGGACCGTCGGTTTATTCTTGTCACTGATGAACCGAGCAAAGGATCCTATACCTTACCAGAAGTATTAGCACAGTGTTTTCAGAACAACATCACCGTAGATGTCATTGGCATTAATCACACCACGCATAGAGCACTAACGACGAAAACCGGGGGACTCTGGTTTCCGATTCCAATACAGGAGTAGTTTTTAATTGTTCGCAAGGCGTTAAATGAGGTCATTTGTTTATTCCCTGTTTTTTCTTATATCCGCCTGCGTGTTTTTGCTTGGGTGTTTCTGCGTATTGTTGCAGGCTATCGTCTTAAATTATTTTTTGCACACGGTTTATCAACGTATGTAGTCAAAAACGTGAGCCCGTAATGTAATGGAGGGGTTTTTGATAGGGTGTTTTTTCAGATCTACGCAAAGGCACTTTAAAGATCCAACCCGCCTCAACGAACCGCAAGGAAAATTTAAAAAATGAAATGGTCATTGAATACTTATCAAACCTGCCAAGAGTGGGAACTCGGACGTATACTTGACACCGCCGCCACCACCGGTTACCAGGGTGTCGAATTGTTGATGGATTACAAGCAGAAGCACGGATTCGAGTGGGATACGCCAAGAGCGGCTTGGGATGGACTCAAGGCACAGGTCGACGCAAGCGACGTTGTTATTTCCTCACTCACGAGTTGCCAGAATTTCCACTCCGAAAACGCCGCTGACCGTGAGGAAACCGTCCGACGCGTTACACGCGTGATAGACATGGCGGAATTCATGGGCTGCGATCATGTCCGAGTGCTCGGCGACCGATATACTGATGAGAATCGCGATGCTGTTGTCGGTTACGTCACTGATGGACTGAAGGCTCTCGGTGCTTACGCGGCTGAAAAAGACATTACTGTCTCTATCGAAATGCACGGTTCATTCACAGACCCGGATTCAGCGATGGAAGTGATCGAAGGCGTGAATCTCCCAAACGTTGGCTTTGTCTTCAATTCGCAATTCATCGGTTGTGATGCGGGGAGTATCGACCCTCTCTTTTCGCGTGTAGGTCCGCACATTACCGCGGTGCATACACACCGAGTAGAAGAACCAGAGACGTTCGATCTTTACCGTCAGATGTTCCAATGGCTGGATCGTACCGGTTTCTCAGGCTACATATCCAATGAATGTGCGTATACGGGTCCTGACCCTGAGAAAGTCCTCGCCCTCTACGTTGGAATCTTCAAAGCATTTACCTAAAAATGGACACTTCACAATCAGCACACCTTTATAAACAGGTCGCAATTCCGGATGCATTTCTGAACGAAACAGATGGAAATACATGGGGCGGCGATATCCGAATCGGCGATCTGACCGGCGACGGAAAGGTTGACTTTCTCGTGTATAAATCGCTCGGTGGCATTCATCCCTGCTTCCTCGGCGCGTTCACACTGGAAGGCGAACCTCTCTGGTCTGTCGGTGACAAACACCTCGAAATCAGAGATGCGGACGCAAAGGATACGACCCTAACGACCCTCTCACCCGATCGACCCGGTCCCGTCGCTATTCACGACATTGATGCCGATGGACAAGCAGAGGTCATCTGTTTCTGGGTAGATACGGATGCTCCAGAAGTGAGCAAGTGGGATTTATCGGCGATTCGCCTCATGATTTTAGACGGTGCTACAGGCGCGGTTAAACACGCCTCCGCGCCAGATGCGTTGCGTCAGTGTAATGCCTACGCTGAAGGTGAACTTCATATCTCCAACTATGTCCACCAGCGATTGATGATCGCCAACCTCTGCGGAAACGCGCAGCCACAAGACTTTGTTGTGAAAGTAGGCGTGAATCTGCTCGCTTTTAACCATAAATTGGAACTGCTCTGGCAGTATACCGATGAGTGGTTCCGCTATCCAAAGCACTCCGCATACATCCCAGCAGTCGGCGACTTTAATGGCGACGGACTCGATGAAGTCAACGGTGGTAATTTTGGGCTTGCCGCCGACGGGACAGTACTCTGGAACCACTTTTTCGGCGACAACATGGATTCGGTTTTAGTTTCCGACTGGAACGGTAAGAATCGGGCTATCCTCTCTGGTGGTGGACAGGTGCTTGATGCTGAGGGCACTCCAATCCTGTCACTCGGTTTTGACGTTGTGCCGCATGGACAAGAGATCCGATGTGGCAGATTATTACCAGACACCTCTGAGAATGCCTTGGTCGTCCGCTATAACGGACATCACACGGACCTGATGGTAGTCGACAACAACGGACAGATTAAAAACAGGTTCAACGTCGATGAAACACCGAACAATACAGGCTTGGAGATTATCCGTTGGCACGGAGACGAAACCTGTGAATTGATTTATAGTCCGGCGGCGCTTTACGATAGTGCAGGAGCCAAGGTGGTGACGTTCCCTGAACTGCCGCCTTCTACTGGTGGCAAAATGGGCTGGTATCACTGTTTTCCTGCGGATGTCTGCGGAGATGCGCGCGAAGAGGTTATCCTCTACGATCCATATAGCGATGCTGTTTACATCTACACACCTACGCCGTTCCAACCCGACCGATTCAATGAATATCAGCACACCGAGCGACAATATAACACCCGTTTAATGGATTAAAGTGTTTTGGGCAGGCACAAGACGGGTTTCCCCTACAAGTGTTCACGTATTTTTGGGCTCTACTATAAAAAAATTAATACGAAAACCAAGCCCGCAACAACGGCGCGGGCGACACTACGGAAAAACGTGTCAAATACCTAACTCACTCCACCGAACCGCAAGGTATAATTAAAAAATGAAAAATGACGTTGTCAGTAAATTTCTACTCATCTCGATCGACTGCTGGCGGTTCGATGCCCTCAGTCGAACGAATCCGCTTTTCAACACGCCGAAGTTCGATTTGCTGACGCAAGATTTCTCGCTCGCCGAGAAGTTTTTCGTAACAGCCCCCGCGACCCGTCCCTCGCATACCTCCTATTTTACGGGGCTTTACCCGTTTGAACACGGGGTCTATGGGCAAACCTACCTTAAGATGTTTGAGGATATACCGAACCTGTTTCAGATATTTAATGACGCAGGTTACCACATTACGGGACGCTCCGAACGTCCGGAAGTGTTCCGTTTTCTAGACTTCGAGTCTTTCATCACATCTGTGGACCCGAAGGCGGAGGCGCAACATCTCGGTTCGCTTGAGGACATGATTGCGCAACTCAAGCAGCCCGCAGATGTGCCGCAATTCTGTTTTCTACATTTCTGGTACACACACGGCGGTTACGGTATGGGCGGGATCCCGGGGGCACCGAGTCTCAAATCACTTGTGGATCGTGGCAGGATAGATGAGGCATTGCGGTTCTATTATGCCGCCGCGACGCATATCCTCGAATTCAAGTTAGTCGAAATTCTGAAGCAACTCCAACTCTCAGACTGGGCGGTTTTCATCTTCGGCGACCACGGTGAAGGTATCTGTGAGGAGATTACCGATCACGGTGGCACCCTCAATCAGAACGTGTTACACGTGCCGCTGTTGGCGCATATCCCGGGTGTGTCAGACTTTGAATTTCCAAACCCACCGATCTCAGCGATCGACCTGTTCCCAACGATTACACATCTGGCAGGCATTGATGTGGACTATCCAGGATACGGACGAGATCTACTGTCTCCATCGGACATCGATGCAAACCGATTGGTCCTATCAGAGTTGGATAGCCTCTTCGGGATCGGATTCCTGAGTCGGGACAACTTGGAAATGCCACACCATCGCGTGACATCTCGGACATCGGTCGACAACGTGGAAATTAACAGGTATTCGGACGGCGTGCGACTCTGGTCACTGACGGATGGCGAGCACCTCTACCGTGAAGATGAACAAACAGGTGAGTTTGTGTATCGGCATGTGCTGAGCGGTGAAGACCTCACCTGTGACGACCCAGATCGTTTCCGAGACGCTTACGACGAAATTTTGATGAATTCTAATTATCAGCACCTACTATCACAAGAATCCACAGCTGAGGAGACGGAGATTTTGGAAGGTAGGTTGCGGGACCTCGGCTATGTTGAGTGAAGATTGCGAGATGGTGTCGCATGCCTGTGTTCCCTATTTGTTAGCAAGAAAGACACTCTCACTGTCAGGCTTGAAAGGATTGTTGTTGACTAACGGGATATTCCCTTTTTTTCGCTCAACGAGCTCCCAGTCGCCTGTTTTCCAGTGCCTTTCGTAGGCATAAATAACATCAAGCCCTTCAAATTCCAACCAGACGCGCTTTGCCTGTGGGTGAATCTCATCGTCTATGGAGGCAACAGCGTGCTCATGATTCTCAGACCAGATAAGGCACTGTTGATTCGGTTCTGATGGATGTAAGTTTTCCAGTGCCTTTCCGCTCGGTAATGTGAACAGATCCCTGTATCTCATGTTTTCCACATCATCCCTACAGTTCGTGAATTGTTGCTTCAAGCGTATCGAGATCGACAACGGCAACCGTCGCCTTTCCTGTCGTCCAACCGCCGGTTTCTCCAGGATTGAGTAGAAGCGATTCGCCCTTTTGGATGTCTATCTCGTGGGTGTGTCCGTAGACGACGATGTCGTAATCGCCACTTTTGGCGATCGGGATAGCGAGTTCAGGATAGTGCATCACGGCGATGTTTCTGTCGCCAAGCGATACGCTCGCAAGATTCGGGTGCACCTCACCGATTTCCTCAAATCGTTGGGCAACGACGACGCGTTCGCCGTCATTGTTTCCGAAAACGCCGACAACGCGGCAGTTTAGATCAGCTAACGGCGCGATAGCAAACGGAGCGATGAAATCGCCTGCATGGACGACGAGATCTACGCCGATTTCATTGAAGAGTGCGACAGCGCGTTTGACATTCGGGATGTTGTCGTGGCTGTCAGACATAACACCAAGTTTGATACTCCCACACCTAAAGTCGTGAGATTCTTGTTTCGTCATTTATTGCCTCCTTGTGGAGGTCTTACACAAACTCCACAAGCGTTTTAACTCTCCGTGTAGCCCACGGCGAGGTTCTTGAGATTTATCGCAGCGTTTTGGTCTCTGTCTATAGAAGTATCGCAGAACCCACAATGAAATATACGCTCCGATAATGATAACTCGTCTTTGACATACCCACAACTGCTACATGTTTTACTGGACGCAAAGAAGTGTGGGGCTTCTATAATCAGTATTCCAAGCACTTCTGCTTTGGATTTGAGTTTCTCAAGGAAACCGCCAAGTGCTGAATCTGATAATGCTTTAGCAAGTTTTCTGTTCTTGAGCATGTTCGTAACTTTGAGCGTTTCTATTCCAATCGCACTTGCCATATTCACAATCTCTGTGGTGGCTTGGTGGTGTGCGTCATTACGGATACAAGCAATTTTATAGTGTAGTTTTGCTACCTTATCTTTTTGCTTATACCAGTTATTAGAAAGAAATACTTTACGGCTTAACTTGCGTTGCTCACGTGCCAGTTTTCGTTCATAGCGTTTGAGGGGTCTTGGATTATCGTAGTGTTTGCCTGTATCCAGTGTAGCGAGTGAGTTGATACCTACGTCTATGCCAATCACAGGGAGTCCACGTGTGTCACGTGGGATGTTTGGTGTTCCTGTGTCAACGGTGATAGATACAAACCAACGGTGTGCTGTCTTGGATAGAGTCACACGGATTATTTTACCTTCAAAACGCAACTCTTGGAACATTTTGACCCAACCGATTTTGGGTAACTTAATACGCTTTCCGTCTACCTTTACCGCCTGTTCGTCTGTAGTATAGGAGAGTCTATGTCCACGCTTTTTAAACTTTGGAAACCCACTAATCTTATCTTTCCAGCGATTTATGCCTTCTGTTAGGTTTCGGATAGCATATAAAGCAGCTCGTTGATCCTGTGCTTTCGTCCAGTCATACGCCTTTTTCCTCTCATTAAAGCGGTTGTTTAAATCAATACCTGAATAAAATATATCAGAATCCAAGCCTGCTTTAAAATCAGCAAGGGCAGAGTTACAAGCAAATCGGGCGTATCCGCATTGACTACGAAACCATGTGTCTTGTTCTGTAGTAACACGAAGGGCTATCTTATGAGATCTATGTGTCATTACGGTATTACCTTATCTGTGAAGATTCCTTATCCCTCTGTCAAAGGCGTGGGAGTGTTGACAGCACCCCCACTGATAAGGTAATACTATTATACCATATCAGCACTTATATTGTCAAGAAAAAAATAAATTAATGGGTTTGCCCTCGGGGAATGCCATAAGGCATTCATACCGTTGATTCGCATAAATGCTTGGGGTTGTAAAGGTTTATCCTTCGTATTTTTAATTTTCCTTTTTTGGGGCGGCTACCGTGATAGGCACCCTGTGAATGATATTTCCAAGGTAACCTTTGGGATTCCAAGGTTGTGTGAAAGGCTGCGCGGCACCTGTATCGTCATACGCGCGTGCCCATATTTCATAGTAGCCCCTATTTGCAAAGGTGAGTTCGGTTTCCCAATGATACCACGCGTATCTGTTTGAGGGTTGAATCAACTGGGTCTCTTGCCATTGAAGACCAAAATCTGTAGAGACAAGGACCTTATCAATCCGGTTTTCGCCTGCCCATGCATGCCCCCTTGCCTTTACAGGCACCCCTACCCCAAATTCCAGATGTGGTTCGGGACGGGTTATGAGCGACTTAACCCGCCATGCAGTCGCGATACGCATATCCTCGACTGGCGGTTTATCGCCGGGTGCTATTGGGTAAGCCGGAATACGATAGGAATACCCACTCATTTTTTCGGAGTCGTGAACCTTATCCCGCACATAGATACGATTGAGCCATTTTTGCATGGCACTACCGATCCATCCCGGCACAATCAGTCTTGCGGGAAATCCGTGGGCGGCTGGCAACACTTCTCCGTTCATCTTCAAAGCGATGAGGGTGTGTGCGTCCATCGCTTTTTCGATCGGAATTCCGCGTGAGAAGGGTTCGCTGCCGTCATTGGGAACGTCTTCGCCGTAGTTCCCAGTATAGACAGCAGTTGACTTCAAACCTGCGGCTTGCAAGACATCACGCAAGCGGACACCCGTCCATTCGCTACAGGCGACTGCGCCGCGTTGCCACGGGGTCCCGCTGACCTGTGGTTCAAATAGACTTCTCCCATTTCCCGCACATTCCAATACGACTTCCATAGTAACCTGCGGAAAACGGGTAAGGGCATCCATGGACAGTGCTAACTCTTTATGGACCTCACCATCTATGACCAATTTCCATTCTTGGAGATCTTGTCTTACGGCTCGTTCTGGAATGCCGCTGTTATTACGGACGAAATGCCGCGCTGTCGGGGTAATGTCATCGTTGAGGAGGTGGGGTGCGAACTCGCCGTTAAAAGGACTCTCCGAATGGACAAGCATATCCGATTTCGGGAGTCCGGCCTCTGTTGCTTCCACCAAGACAATCGGTGCGAGTCCTCTGCCGAACAAGCCTCGGTCAACGGCTTCACATCCTGCACCGAACATGCCCAGACTCGCGAGCAGCGCGCTTTTGCCTACTTTAACAAGAAAGTCTCGTCGTGAGTCGAGTCTATCTGTAGGAAAGGTTTTGGCCTTTTGTAACAAGTTTTCCACCTACATATTTGAGAGCAATTCTACAAGATTTCTATTGATATAATTTCTATACATATTGGACTTATTTGAAAAAAGGAGACGGGCTTTCCACCTACCATGAAAGTAGTGGGAAGCCCGAAACGTTAGAAATCGCTAAATCTAATCATCGTCGCGTTCGCTCAGCAACTCACCTCGTGCGAGACGTTCCGCGTTCTCCGTAGACCACAAAATGTTCTTCATCAACTTCTGAGCCGTGATGTAACGCGTCGCTGCCAATAGATGCATCCGTTGTTCTTCAAGGTCGTCTGACAATTCGTAGTGCCGGAAGGCGACTTCAAGGACCTGGAACATGTGGAGTTCTGCGTCTTCACGTAGCAGAATGTGCGCGAGTGTTCGTTTCAGGGCGTCAATCTCATGCCCTTCTTCGAGATATTGATTCACAAGGATTTCCGCCTCGTAAACCTTTTGGAAGTCGGCGAACTCTTGGAGCCGATCTAACATTTTGTCAGAAGAGTCGTACGTCTCATCAGGTATCCGTTGCCCGGGTCTCGGAACGCGGGCGGCAGGCATGTTCAACCAACGCAGATATGCCAAGTAAACGACACCGTGAAAGATTCCGCGCAGGAGATTCGGACTCGGGGCATAGTGGAAAGCGTGATAAAGGGCGTGGGCGTACGAGTAGATGTTCGCGACATCGTGCCAGTCCCCTTCATTTTTGAGATGGAACCGAGCAGTCCGAACCGCCGAGGCATAGGTCATGGCGCGACAGATATCGGTCAGCTTAACGCCTTTACGAATATTCTGCTCAACGGCGGCGACAATGGGTTCAAAGTCGTCACCGAGCAGTGTCTGTGTAAAGTCCGAAATATCCAGTTCTGCTTCGTTTCCTTGATTGTCTTCCCACATACTATCGAGCCTCTCAAAAACGGGCTCTAAGACGGGTACAGCGTCAGCCCACCGAGAGGTCTCTTCATGTCGCGTTCTACCGACTAAATCAACGACAATCGGACGCAAAATCTCGTGTGCCCCTTCCCATTTGACGTAATCCAACGCTTCAAACATCTTGTTAGCAAAATCAAGGGCGTGACCATCGCCAGTGAAGTAGAAGTCTGTTGCTGCTGTGTACACAAAGTCTGCGATGACCGATTTATCGTAGTCCCGATCATTAAGCGTTAGCAAAATGCGTTCCGCTGCGCCAGCGTGGCGTTTATCGACAAAATAGCGGAACCATCGCTTCAATGTTTCCAAGTCGTGTTCCTCAATCACTTTTGGAAAGGGTGCGCGGTAGGGACGTGAACTTCCCGTCGTTCTACGGCTGATCTGACTTAATCCGTGCACGAGAAACAGGTTATGATCTTTCGGGTCAACGTCATTCCACAGGTTCGCGGCAAGCGTGAGGATAGCAACACCTGACGACCACCCATCACTACTTTTATGTGCCCCATAATGGAGTCCCTGTTGAATAATCTCCTCTGGTGCCGCTCCCGCATCACGAAGTGCTGTAACGGCTTTCGCGATAAAGAAGGTACTCCGGTCTTTGAGCCCACGTTCAAGTGCGCGTTTGCCACGCTCAATGACTCGCCGTTTTGCTGCCTCTTGCTCACCTTTTGCTAATCCAACGTACAAGTAACCGTCATCCCGCACTTCAACAGGAAACGCTTTCAGGTCATCCCCAAATGCCAAAAAACATGCCCCCGACTTGAGATCGAATTCCCAGTGATGCCAGTGGCAGATAAGCACCCCATCGCGGACACTCCCTTTAGACATCGGATAGCCCATATGTGGGCAACGATTGTCAACGGCGTAAAATTTGTCACCGGACTTGAAAACAGCCAGATGCGTACCACTGACATGAAACGGTTTCCCTTCCAGTTCCTGAAAATCATCAGCAGGGCAGAGTTGGTGGTAGATAAGCTCGGTTTCTTCTAAAACCGCTGTTGGTAACGCTTCAACATGAATAGAACCGACACCGGTTTCTTCAAGGGTAGGGGTTGAAGTATTCACAATGCACCTCCCGTTGTAGATCCTTTGTCTCTTACTACTACAAGTATTATCACCATTCTTTGAACAATGGTGATAATTTAAGTTACTCAGGACCTACGCAAAGTCCCGAAATTACGCTTATTCCTACACAATCGGTGCGGTTGGGAAACCGCACCTACCGTGGAATTGCGTAAGTCCTATTACTTTTAAAGTATAGATGGATTCACAGAAAATTGCAAGAGAATTTTAGGACAGAAAAACCTTCCGAAACGTCACCGAAGCAACTTATCAAAGAGGTCAGATAATCTATTCAAATAATGCTGCGTTGGGTTCGCCGCGATAGAGAACAACGCGATACCGCAGATTCAAAGTTTCATCGGAGGTAAGATGGAGCGGTTCGTAGTAGACAAGCGAAGGGTGGATTAAACAGTAGTTTTCCCGGTTCCGGACCCACCACGTCGTCGGATAACGAGGGTTATCCGGGTGATCGACAATAGCGACTCCGTAGGTTTTGTTGTCAGTCGGGTGCTGAGAAGTGAAACTACACCAACGGCTCTGCTCGCCGAAGATGTCCACCGGTTCGGTGCGTCCATCAGCATCCAACAGGTTTCCTGGCGTGATGATGTTGTCGAATCGGATTGCTAAACCGCTATAGAATCTGCCGTCTGCACCGGGCTCACCGCGCCGTAGATCCAAAACGACCTCACGGTCATTCGGCTGCAATGTCAACGACACGGAAATCTGCATCGCATCCGCTGTCGGTGGATGAACGGTTATCTCCCGATGCTCGGTGAGATGTGTCGTGCCTTGCCAATCTATCCAAGCGTTCTCAGCTACTAAACGCGCACTGCCGGCATCTGCACTTTGTGAGACAATCCGCTGATGGACGATCTTGCCGAAGCCGGTCGGATCGCTACCGGGTGTCGGTTGTTCCCAAAAATTGACTTCATTCACCTTTTTCCACGCGACCCATAGACCTTGATGGTGGACGTGGTCACCGGGTTCGTTCATCGTGAGCGGCGGGGCACCGGGCAAATTCAATGGGTGGCAGAAGGGACGGTTGCCGTCTTCAGGAAAATGATAGCCTAAGACTTGCTGTCCGTCCCAAGCAACAGTTAAATTGTGTTGTGTCTGTGAAAGTGAAAACATATTTTTAATTATACCTTGCGGAGAAATCAAGTGGTTCGGACTTTGACGCTTTTCACTCAAGATCCGTCCTCCATTACATTACGGACTTAGTGTTTTGGATCAAGCGTTCGATAGGCTGTCCAAAATGAAGGCAATGTCGCCGATTTCATAACCGATCCAAATCCATTGGTTCGGCTTTTCCATCGGCGATCTCCTGTTTTGCTTGACGAGCAGCGGCGACGAGTTGCTCTTGCGTTTTGTTGAAGGAGACCTCCCAACGAAGTTCATCCTCTAACTCGGCAATATACTCACGCAAATGCTCTACAATTTGATTTTGCAACGCTTCAGGCAGGGTCTCCATCATTCGGGCACTTGTAGCAATAGCATTAGAAGCCATCGTCCGAGCCTCCCAATTCTAATTGAGGTATGGATTTACGACTTCGCGTTCAATCGCCAAGCCTTCCCATTCGTCATCGCTGGGTCCATCGTAGATAAGGGTATGGGGTCCGGCAAACCCTGCCTCTTGGGCGAGATCAAGGCATTGCACATAGTCTTGCTTGTCCATTTCTCTCGGTGCTTCAAAATGCGCTTTGGTATGACACGACTCCGCCCACGAAGCGATCGCAGCGAGATCTTTGTATTTTGTATCCCCACGCCAGTTGCCGAAGTCGAGACATAGCCCGACTTTACCGTCCAACCCACCTAAAATGGTGTTGACGTTTTCAGGCGTAGAAAAGATGGAGAACCAGTTTTCGCTCATCAAGCGGATACCTGCGGTGTCTGCTCGTTCGGTGAGTTGTGCGAGTACCTCACGGCTCTGTGCGACGGTTTCTGCGGATGGATCGGCTTTCCCACCAATGACGCGTGCACAGTTCGCACCGAGTTCACCAGCGATGTCGATCCATTTCTCAATCCACGCGATGTCGCGTTCTGCATCAGCGGGATGGGTGATGTCGCCATCGTCAATCAACAGAGAGAAAAGTTCAACATCGGCATCTGCAAGTGCGGCATGGAGTTCAGTGAGGTAGGTTTTCTCGACAGAAGGCAGATGGAAATGACAAATCTCCAAGGTGCGAATGCCGAATTCGGCGACACGTGCGGGTAACTCCAGAAGCGAAATAGGTCCCTTGTTGTGGGTTTCAATCGGGATTTGCATGCCGTGTGCGGGTCCGGTGAATCCGGGTTTTCCGAGTTGTCGATGTAAACTCCACGTTGAGACTGAAAGTCGGGGTGCTGCCATAATTTTTATTCCTCCAAAGTTTGCGATCAGGAGATCGTTAAACATGATGCTCACCGAATAACAACTTGAAATACATATCCAATCCAGACGCAACTTGTTGCTCTTCCATCGGATTCATCTGAAAGTGCTTTTTCAGATAAGGGTGATGTCTAACAGTATCGCTGATAAAGCAAGGTTTATATCGCCTGAATAGATCATTATCTATAAGAACATCACAATTACCGAAATAGAAAGGAAGTCTATGCAGATTTCTTTTGAACACATCTACATAGGCGTAATACTCTAATTTTCGCTTGTCAATCACAATCGTATTTGCGCTATAACCCTCGACAAACGTGCGATTTCTTTTTAATGCGTTGATGTCCCGCATCGTCCAAAAAAACAGAGAATTGTTTTTTTTAGGGTGCTGGGTCCCTCCATCCGTCGAGGCACACAAGGCGTCCCTAGGTATCGGTGAATGCTTTTTTTTCGGATATTTATCAACGTAATCGGTAATATACTCAAAATCGTCAAGACAGAAACCTTCTATAGACATTCCGCCCCGCTGGGGCTTTATCGGTGCTGTGCACTTTTTGTGATCTTTACCTGCTATACGAAAACGGAAAGAACGGATAAAACTGTAAGTCATTCCTTGAGCGTCTTTCTGGTAAAGCGCAAGGACAATTGGAAAAGGTGTATGTTTCGCTGATTCAGGAAATTCCCAACTGCTGATTAATAGCCCCTCTATCAATCTGTAATTTGCAGTGAAATCCTTTAACAACCTAAAATTGGTAGGCTTTATCAAATAAGATAACGGATGCAATACACAAATGAGGTCCGCTTCAAGTTTATTGTAGGAACGGAGAAAGGATACGCCTAAATCCCGACACGCTATATCCTCATCAATGTCAAAATCGACATCTTTGATATTGTGACGAATGAGGGATGTTTTATCGTTATAAGGTGGGTTCCCAACGACTATCAAATCGGACTGTTGAGGGATACCGAATTTTTCCCTTGATACATCGCATAAAGCGTTCGTTTGGAAGAACCGGACTTTATCATTGTCCTTTTTAGCGACATTGATTGCAGTTTCGTCTATATCACATCCAATTGTGACAGATTGTCCGCTATTTCTCAGGAAATCCCCGTATCCACACGCGCTATCAATGACAGTGGTCTGTGAATGCACATAAGGCGCAATCATCTCCCACGCTCTATCTACAATTTCAGTCGGCGTATAGTAGCTCCCTAAATTGACTCTACTCTCATACGCTAAGTGTGCTTGACTCATTTTTATTGAATCACAAGTTTTGGTCAATCCACGTGACGACTTTTTCAACCATAACAGCGGTCCCGTCGCCAGAAAAAACGTGGTCCACGCCCGGCAATTCGAGAAGTTCTGTCTCTTCGTTTACGTACTGTAGGATGTCATGGCTATCTTCGATAGGAACGATATCGTCCTCTGTGCCATGAACCAGTAGCCACGGAACCGCAAATTTACTGGCACGTTTTGCGACACTGTCTATCGTTGCCATGTCATCTACATAGGCTTGTGAGAGCGGACAGTCGGGCTCATCCCACATAAAGCCTTCATCAGGTGTGGCATCGCCGAATTCACGTTCTGCAAACGCTTTCGTGTGCACCATCCCGGCGAGCGAGACGAGTGCTTGGATCCGTTCATCCGTGGATGCGCGCAGGACACCAACCGCGCCTCCCATGCTATGCCCGACATAACAGATTTTGTATTCGCTGAGCGCGTCAATGACGTTTCCGAGGTCTGCCACCTCTTTCGTGATAGTGGAATCCGTAAATGCCCCCTCCGATTCACCGTTACCGGAGAAGGAGAAGCGCAACGCGGAGATACCCGCAGCAGCGAGTCCCTCTGCCAAAGCGATGAGTGCAGGTCTGTCCTTGTTGCCGGTGACTCCGTGTCCGATCACCACAATTCTGTCGCCCTTGCCCTCGTGAAACGAGTAATCAAGGCATTCACCGTGTTCGTTTCTAATTTCACCAAACATATTTTAATTTATGGTTCCTGAGCTGCCCTCTACTTCGTTCCAGGCAGATTTTTTGATGTTACTTGAGATTGGTTGTGCAAAGATCGCTTCAGATATTCTTCTGTGGTGCCCGTTCATCAGTGTTATGTATCATGACCTTATTTCAAATACATTAGCAGCAGCGCGAGAAGCTACGCTACTGCTAATTTTCGCCACCTTACAAAACGGATATTGGATTAGTGTCCATTGCTTTTCAATGCTTCAACAACCTTCTCTGGCTTGATTGGCAATTCGGTAATCCGCACACCAATGGCATCTTTGACAGCGTTTGCCATCGTTGCCAATGTTGGCGTGATAGGGGGTTCACCAACACCTTTGGCACCATAGGGGCCGTTGGGTGCAGGCACTTCAACAATGACAGACTCGACCGTCGGGAGATCTGCTGAGGTTGGGACACGGTAATCGACAAAGCCCGGATTGATATTACCGTTTTCGCCGTACTGCATCTCTTCCATCATTGCCCATGCATACCCTTGCACTGTGCCACCTTCGATTTGTCCTTCAACAGCCATCGGGTTGATGGCGTAGCCGACATCTTGCGAAGCGACAAGTTTGAGGACTCGCGTTCTACCTGTGCCTGGGTCTACTTCGACTTTCGCGATCTGTGCCGCGAGCGCCGGTGTGCTTGGTTGTCGGGCAAAGGAACCCTTGCCAACAATAGGACCACCGGTTGTAGACAAACTATATGCCGCAAGTTCACCCAATGAAATGGATTTCGGCGGGTCTGCGGAAACAACATGGACCTCCCCATCCTTGAGTTCAAGGTTGTCCACATTCATATTGAGTCTCTCTGAAGCGAGTTCGAGAATCCGTTGGTGAGTGTCTTCAGCCGCCAACTTTGCGGTGTTGCCCATTGTGAAGGTAACAACACTTCCACCTGAACCGGTAGAGTACGGGGCGGAATCTGTATCACCACGGCGAATTGTGACGCTTTCATAGGGCACAGTCAGGATTTCAGCGATAATCTGCGAAATCATGGTATCTGTTCCAGTGATGTCCATAGATCCGTGGAAGACACGAGCACTCCCGTCTTCATGGACAGAAACATAAACGCCACCGGGTCCGCAACCATTTGTCCAATCACCGACAGCAACGCCCCAACCTTGGTTCTCACCCGCTTCCCGATCCCACCATCCAGCGGCATCGGCGACCGCTTCCAAAGTCTCTTTGTAACCCACTTTGGGTTCCGCAGCACCTGCGGGGACAAGGTCGCCTTCTTCGCGCATGTTCATGAGACGGAATTTAACGGGGTCCATACCGATGCGTTCAGCAATTTCGTCGAGTTGGGACTCACCTGCGAAAATGGCTTGCGGGGCACCGGGTGCTCTGTAGGCAGCGGTACCAGATTTGTTGGTGTGAACACCATAAGCGTCTACCTTGAGATTCGGAATTTTGTAGACCCCGCGGACTCGGATCGTGCTTCCGATCGATGCGCCGGAGACGGAACCGGAATCCCAAAAAGCGAGTGCTTCCCGTGCCAGAAGACGTCCATCCTTCGTAGCACCTGTCTTGATTTTAATAACACATCCGGGTGCCGGTCTCCCATCAATGAACTCCTCTTCGCGCGTCATCTGGACGCGGACCGGACGCCCTGTTTTCTGCGAAAGCAACACAGCTGGAACGTGCGTAATAATAACCCCAAAACGTCCACCAAAACCACCGCCCATTGTTGTGCCGATGACATTAATTTGCGTCAACGGAATACCGAGTGTTCCAGCGATACCCGAACGGATAGCGAACGGACCTTGCGTGGATGCCCAGACAGTAATTTTTCCGGATGAGTCTGCGCTGGCGACAGAGACGTGCGGTTCCATGTATGTTTGGTGAACTCTCGGAATTACATAGGTATCCTCAACAACGACATCAGATTCAGCGAACCCTTTCTCAACATCACCCGCATCGGAGTGGCTTTCGGCAGAGATGTTATAGTAAACCTCATCAGGATATTCCTCTAACGCCGCCTCAAGTTTGCTGATTTCGTCGCTGTGATCGTTCTCCTTATCACGAGAAAGTCTCCGGATCTGTGTGCTGATTTCGCGTCGCTTGGGACCATCCTTTGTCGCGTCACCGTGCAAGCGCGGTGCCGACTCTTTAATCGCTTCCATAACATCTTGCACAACCGGTAGCACTTCGTATTCAATCTTAACGAGTTCAGCGGCTTCCTCGGCAATATCGGGATCGGTTGCCGCAATGGCAGCAAGCGGTTCGCCTAAATAAAGCACTTTGTCAGTCGCGAAGACCCTTCTCCCACTCGGCACGTCGTCTTGCGTAATAATCGCCCTGACACCCGGAAGTTTTTCGGCTTCGCTGGTGTCAATACTAAGTATATTGGCGTGTGGATGTTTACTGCGAACGATCTGGCCGTAGAGCATACCGGGCGGATGAACATCAGCACCGTATTGCGCCGCACCGGTTACCTTTTCAACAGCGTCAACGCGTGCAACTTTTTGTCCAACAACAGTATAGTCTGACATTGAATTCTCCTTTTTTTATGGCAGTCGGCTATCAACCATCAGCAAAGAGATTTCCGATGAAGGCACGTCTTCTTGCTGACCGCGACGCAAGCCGCGTGTGGGCTTACGGGACAATGCTGACCGCTGACCGCTGATAACTATCACGCACTTGCAACGAGCTGGTGGAGTTTACCGCGTCCAATAGCAGTATTGCATCTTTTACAGACTTTCACGGTATCCTCTCCGACTTCTCGTTCATACAGGACTTTCACACCGGTGCGTTCACAAACCGGGCAGGTTCCTCGACCATTGTTATATTCGCCGTTGTGAACTTGCCCATTTGGATCTACGTACAGGTGTCTTATGCCTGATCCACGATGCGTCTTTGCCATGTTTTCCCCTAATATTGGCTATCAGCAATCGGCTTTCAAGTATCAGTGAAGAGGATTTCTGGTTCAGGGATGTCCTCTTGAGGCAAGCCGCGTGTGGGCTTGCAGGCCAATGCCGATGACTGATGGCTGATGGTTATTTTGCAGATGTTTGGACTTCTTCGGCGGCTTTCAGAACTGCTTCAAGAATTTTTGTGTATCCGGTGCAACGGCAGATATTCCCGCCGAGTGCATGCCTGAATTCTTCTTCGGTCCTGTCCGGATTTTCGTCTAAAAGTGCTTTCGATGCCATGATGAAACCGGGGGTACAGAAACCACACTGATAGCCGCCTGTGTTAATAAACGCCTGTTGAACAGGATGGAGCTCACCGTCGCTGGCTAAACCTTCAATAGTGGTAATCTCTTTTCCAGAGGCGGTGACACCGAGCACCATGCAGGATGTAACGGCTTTACCATCAACGATAACGGTGCAGGCACCGCAGTCGCCTGTACTACACCCCTCTTTAGTTCCGGTCAAACCGATCGTATCGCGAAGTACAGCCAACAGGGTTTTGCGCGGTTCAATGAGTAAATCGTGTTCGTCCCCGTTAACCTTTAGGCTGACAGGATGTTTTGCCATATTTCTTCTCCTTATTTTAATTATACCTTGCGGAAGAACGACGCGATTAAAGATTTGACGGTTTTTTCAGAGTATCCGCCTGCGCCGTTGTTGCAGGCTATCGTTTTTAGTAAATAATTCCACTTACGCTCGCGCGACTGCCTCTTGTAAGGTTCGCCTCGTAAGTACATCGACCATTTCTCTGCGATGTTCTGCGGAGCATCGTAAATCGGATATCGGGCTGGAGGCCGCCGCTGCGGCTTCACCGGCTTGTTCCAAGAGTTCCGCTGTAAGTTCATTTCCTCTTAGGAGATCCTCTGCCTCCGTCGCACGAATTGGTGTAGGCGCGACAGCTGCGAGTCCGATTCGGGCATCCGTGATCGTCCCATTGTCCAGATTGACAGCAGCGGCAACACCGATGAACGCCAGATCCATCACTTCTCGGATTTTATGCTTGATGTAGTGAGAACCAGACGCCGGACTCGGTAGACGAAAGCGCGTGATAATCTCACCGGGTGCTAAAACGGTCTGACCGGGTCCTGTGAAAAGTTCGTCAATCGATACACTTCGCTCGCCATCTGCACTTGCGATGTCAACCTGTGCACCAGCAACAAGTAAACCCGCAACGGTGTCCGCAGCAGGAGAAGCGTGTGCAATATTTCCACCGATAGTTGCGAGATTGCGAATCTGGATAGAGCCGATTTCTGAGGCACCCTCTGCCAGGGCAGTATGGTGTTTCTGGATATTCGCCGATAACTCGACCTCCCGCACCTTCGTCATCGCACCGACGCTAATACCACCATCGGCTTCTGCGGTAACACCCGCCAATCCCGGGATCTTTTGCAAACTAATCACGGACTGCGGCGTTTCGGTGAGTGCCTTCATACCGATAACGAGGTCTGTCCCGCCTGCTAGGAGCTGCGTATGCTCCTGTGCGAATAACCGAGATGCCTCCGCGAGGGTGGTGGGTTCAAAAAACTCAAAACCTTTCAAATCTAATCCTCCATTTTTAATTAGTCCTTTTTTAATTAGTCCTTGCGGTTCGATCAAGTGGATTTGTGCCTGAACGTCCCTCTCCGTATATCCGCCCTCCACTACGTTACGGGCTACGCTTTCGAGGCTAATAAAGAAAAGATAAAAGCGGTTCGATCAAGTGGATTTGTGCCTGAACGTTCTTCTCCGTATATCCGTCCTCTTAGCGCAAATTTCCGATAAAGGAGACCTATGGGACAATGTTACGGGCTACGTTTTTGAGACTATTCATCACAACCCACTATTCCCTTCCTTTAATAAGATATGTATATGTTTCCACACACCCAACAACACTTTAAAGAATATCCGATTGAAGCGTAATTTGTCAACCTTAAATTCGCTGAATGTGCCCTATGGGATGTGCCAGCCCGGTATCGGTTCGGCGCGGAGTCCTTCCAACTCATAAAGTTCTTCTATGCTGACCTCGCGACCGAGTTTCGCTGAGAGGAGTGCACCACTCATAATCTCTGTAACCTTCAGACCGACGTCTCCATTGCTGACGGGTTGTGCATCGCTGTTACAGGCATCAAGGAAATCACGGAACTTATCTGGGAAAGACCTCTCTGGCAGTTCCAACGGCGTTTCGACGAGATCGCCTTGATAACGCCTGCGATTGCCCTGATCGTCGGTATCCCACTCCCCTTTTTCAAGGAAGAGTTGGTCATTGCTAAACGAACCCTTAGATCCGAAAATGAAGATGCCTTGTGGTTGCCCTGCCATATTGCTCGACCAACCGTTTTCGTATGTAAACGACATCCCATTTGTAAATCGGACGAACACGGATGCGTGTTCTTCGACATCGTTAATCTCGTCGCCTGTATACTCAGGGAGCATCCCACGATAGGCGATACCACTAATTGTAGCGGGCTGTGGTGAGCCGAGGAGATAGATGGAGCGGTTGATGAGGTAGACCCCTGTGTCGTATATCGTGCCGCCACCGCTGTAAACGGAATGGAGGAACCATCTGCCGTAACCGAACATATCCACATTCGGTCTGCCACGGACACGGTAACTGGTGAGTCTGCCGTAATAGACATCACCGAGTTTCCCAGAGGTGACATAGTCCCGAATGGCGTAACTTGTCGGGTCAAGGCATGTGCCACCGCTCTGATATGCGAGCTTAACGCCAGCGGCATCACAGGCATCCCGCATATTTCTCGCCTCTGTTGCGGTGCGCGCCATCGGTTTTTCGCAGAAGACGTGCTTTCCGGCTTGCGCCGCTGCAACTGTAGCGGGTTCGTGGACAAACGGCGGTAGGGCAAGGCTCACGGCATCTAAATCGCACTCTCTCAACATTTCGTTATAGTCGCTAAAGATTTTGACACCGTTGTCGCTATATTCTCCCCAGAGGGCAGCGTCTGCCTTTAACTGCTCGCGCGCTTCCGCTGTATCCGCCTTTTCTGCCTCGGCTTTTGCGGCTTCCGCTCGCGAAGCTGCCCCGGAAAGGACTTCTGCATGTCGCCGCTTGACATTCGCTTCCATCGTATCGCAAACAGCAACGATTTCGGCGTGCTGCGGATGGTCGAGATACCCGTTGACATGCGAACCAGATACCATACCGCATCCGATAATCCCGATTTTAATTCGCTTTGACATTATAACACTCCTTGATAGCAAGTCTCTCGACAGCAAGCCTTTGTTTGCGTGCCTTAGTACACGAAATCTGCCACTTTCCAACGTAAGGGATTAACAACGATTACGAAATTGTGTCTACAGTGAACCCGATGGCGAACTTCCAGCCCCTACTTTGACGTGTGTATCCGCCAACTGCGTTTCCACGTGCGCAATGCACTCCTGAAGGTTCTGAAACGGAGAACTCGGATAGGATTCAATGCTAAAATTCAGGTCGTTCTCACCGAAAGTTACCATATCTACACCGGGTTTCGCGAATTTGCTGACGTTAATCACGGCATCCACAGACTCGATCTGTAAGATGAGAATGCCGGTGTTGTTCCACCACTCGGCGTATTCAAGGCGGTCCAAGCCCTGTTTTATGCCGTAAGCACCGCTGGGACCCCAACTCCGTTTTCCCATCTGAGGATAGTAGAAGAAATCAATTGCTTCGTCCACCGTTTCAACGCTCTCGACCTGTGGTACAACAATAGCAAGGGGACCCAAATCCAATAGATTCCCTATGAGATACGCGTTGCGCGTATGTTTGATACGAAGTTGGACACCAACATCGAATTCGCTCGCCATCGCACAATATTCGACGAGTTTATCTTCATTTGCGGGTCCATGTTGATGGTCAACACTGACTAAATCGTAGTTGCCTTGACCGAGAACCGCTTCCATCTCGTCACGGGTACAACCAAACGGAACACCAGACGCAATGTTAACTGCTTCTTTATTATGGATGCGTTGTTTTAAAGACACTGGGAGGACCTCCTTAGGACTCAACCATATTGTGATGTCCATTATAGGCATTTTGAGATTTTTGTCAAGTCTTTTTGGAATCACAAAGCTTTCTGGCTTTCCTCAACGAGATGTAAAATTTAGAGAAAACAGCAAATTCAATGGTTCTATGAAATTCAAAATCAACCGAAATCTTGAAATTTTTGCTGAATTCTGCTAATTTGTATTCTTAACAATTTGTATTCTTAACAATTTGTATTCTTAACAATAGGGGGAATATGCCAATGAGGCGCACACTAGCTCATATAGTATTAGGCATAGCGTTATCGCTAAGTAGTCTTCCATTCGTCAGCAGTGGATGGGCGGCTGAGAGCGATGTCATCTCCTTCATTTCGGGAAAAAAAGGAAACTTTGATCTCTATCTCATGGATATCCGCGGAGAGGTGCTCCGCCAAATCACATTCAAAACGCCAAGTATGTATGGCCATACTTGGTCGCCTGACAGTGGCTTTTTTGCTTATGTATCCAATAAGAATGGAAACAACGATATTTATGTAATGGACCTCCAAAGAAAGACAAACCGTCGATTGACGCACCATCCCAGTACCGACTTCCAACCGGCTTGGTCTCCTAATGGGAAATGGGTTGCGTTCACCTCGGATCGCGATGGAGATACGGACATCTATAGAATGGATACGAATGGAAAGAATGTGAAGAAACTAACGAACCAAGGGGAGTGTAACGGACCCACCTGGTCCCCGGATAGCCAATCAATCGCCTTTATTTCCTCTTCGGAGGGAAGATATTTTGTATATGTGATGGGTGCTAATGGCAGAGGGTTAAAGCGGCTCGTGGGGAATATCCGTATCTTTGGATGCGCGTGGTCGCCCGATGGCAAACAGATCGCTTTTGTCTCCCGTGATGCTGAAGGGGTAATGGGTATTTTCAGCATTGGTATAAGTGGCAAAAACCTGCGTCAACTCACTCAGTTGGATCAACGAGCATTCATTTTCAATAGACTTGCATGGTCACCGAGTGGAGAATGGATTGCCTATGTTTTGTCGGAAATGATCGGACCGTTAAAACCGGTCATCCGTATTGATGCAGACTTTGAAGATAGAGTCGTTTGTGTCGTAAATCCAACAACCGGTGAGGGTGGGAAACCAATTGAGGCGACAAGAGGATTAGTATCCAGTGCTTCTATCGACTGGGTGCCAGAGGAATTTTTCTCCGTTTCACCGAGTTCAGAGAAGCAGATAACCCTCTGGGGGAGACTTAAGCAAATGGAAGATGCGTCCAAGTAGTTGCTAGATCACAAGAGGGAGGTGTTGACATGGAACGTACGCGAGGTTATGTAGTATTAGGAACGGTGTTGTTGTTAAGTGCATGTCTGCTGCTCATAAATAACTGGGCACACGCCGCGGGAAGTGAGCGGATATCCTTTGCTTCCAACCGATCAAGGACTTTAGACATTTATATTATGGATACCGATGGAAAGGGACTTCGTAGGCTCGCAACAAACCTCGTCCGTAAAGCTGGTGGACCGCCATGGCCACCGGATCTGACATGGTCCCCAGATGGACGTTTCTTGGCATACACCTCCAACAGAGATGGAAATGCCAAGACTTTTATCATGAACACAAGAACAACCGAACATCGACGACTCACAGACCATAACGAGAGAGAATTGTACCCGGCGTGGTCCCCAGATGGAAAGTGGATTGCCTATGTCGCTGGTGATGCCGAAAGGTCCCGCATCTACAAAACGGATATCAACGGAGCACATCCAGTAGAACTAACAGCCCCCGGATACTACGGGCGACCTGCCTGGGCCCCGGATGGAAAACAGATCGCTTTTGTCTCTTTATCCCACGATAAAGTAGGTATGAGGAACGGTCTCTATGTAATGAATGCCAATGGGAAAAGGTTGAGACGGGTTGCTGACAGAAACAGAGGCATGTTTACAAGTAAATGTGATTGGTCCCCGGATGGAAAACAGATCGCTTTTAGTCTCTATATCCGTCAAACTCAGCGATATCACCTCTGCGTGATTGACGAGGATGGAGAAAACTTTCGCCAACTGACACGAGGCGGGCCCATAGCAAATCCGCAGATAGCAGAAAGACAGAAACCTGTGAACGTTCAACTACCACGTATTCCGCTTCCAGAGGTTAATTCCCCCGCGTGGTCTCCTGACGGTAAACGGATTGCCTACGTTTATTCAGATACAATACTCGGGCAAACCGCTGATCTCTATATTATTGACGCGAAGGGTAAAGAGCGTGGAACACCGCTTGTAAAGGAAGCGGGAATCGATGTATCCCCTGCATGGGTGCCGGAGGGGTTTCTCTCTGTATCTCCAAGTACGGAAAAGCAGACAACCCTCTGGGGAAGACTCAAGCAAACTGACAACTAAAAACTGTGGAGTAGAGTTAATGCATATAATCCATTCCACTTTGACGGAAGCGGAGAAGTGGTATTTCGATTTACACGGATTTCTCGTTTTACGGAACGTTATCCCAAAAGACAAAATTAAAGAGATGTTAAAGGTACTTCGGCATTGGTTGGCAATCGATGAAGCCGACATTCCACTGCCGCTCGATCGCGGACGACAGGAGCCTTGCAAGACACACATCGGACACATCCAGTATGGGCATCGTCTCTTTGAAGACCTTGCGATGAATCCTGACATTATGCGAGTCGTGGCGGGGTTGACGATGAATGCCCCGCGGTTGTTTCACTGCAATTTCACGATGATGACAAAGCACGATGCGCCACAACACTTTCATCGTGACGATAGCGGGTTCAAATTCCCACCGGGATTCCGCAATCCACACAACGATTATCAAGCCGCTGCCGGTCATATCTATTGCAGCCATATTGCGACGTGGGTCGCGCTCGTAGATGTGCCACCCGGAACCGGCTTTTGTCTCGTCCCCGGCAGTCATAAATCCCTGTTTCAGACACCAGAAAATCTGCCCGTGAAACATGATCCACCCACCTCGATTACACTCCCGATGGAGGCAGGCGATGTAGCGATCTTCTCGACGAATCTGCTCCACGATGCCAGTCCATGGACAGAGGATTACCCGCGGATGAACATCTTCCAACGCTACCAACTGAGCGCTTATTTTAATGAGACAGGGAAGGGTGGATACCCACTTGACGAACATCGCGATAAGATATCGGACGCACAATATGAACTGGAATCGCTGTCAAAAGAGGTGAAAGCGGCAGTGAAACCCGTTTTACCCAATGGAGGAAAAGAATGAGATTAAAAGGACAGGTTTGTATTATTACAGGGGGCGGCAGCGGTATCGGCCGCGGTGCCGCCCTCGCAATGGCACAAGAGGGTGCGACGGTTGTTATTAACGGTAGAACAGAATCGAAGTTGGTCTCTGTCAAGGCTGAAGTTGAAGCGGCAGGTGGGACAGCGGTAAGTTACGCGTTTGATGTGGCTGACTACGATGCTGTGGAACAGATGGCTGCCGATGTGCTTGACAAATTCGGGCGGATTGACGTGCTTGTGAACAATGCCGGGCACAGTTCACAACATCGACGACTCCTCAACACGCCGCCTGAAGAGATGCGTTCAGTTATCGACTCAAATCTAATGGGCACATTTTTCTGTACGAAAGCGGTTGTGCCTGCGATGCTGGCAGCGAAATCGGGGACGATTATTAACATCTCGTCGCTTGCGGCGGTCACCCCGGGTCCGTTTAGCGGTTTTGCCTACGGCGCGGCGAAAGCAGCGGTGATCAATTTCACCGAATTTCTCAACGCCGATTTACGGAACACCGGTATCCGAGCGAGCGTTGTTGTCCCCGGTGAGGTAGCAACGCCGATTCTGGACAATCGTCCGGTTCCCCCGGACGCCGCTGCCCGCGCTACAATGGTAGATGTCGACGAGACGTCAGCGGCGATTCTGCTGATTGCGACGCTCCCGCAGCGGAGTAACATCCCGGAATTAGTCATCCGTCCGACGATGCACCGCAATATGACAGGCGAAATTGTTGAATTGGACGATTAAAGTCTCTGGGGTTGCCAGATGATGGTGGAATATAAAATATGTAGACCCTAACGGTAGGCGCGCTTTGTAAGCGCGCCTATTGAGGTTGCACTGTCAATTGTAAAGCCTACTATAGTTAGCGGTAGATCGAGGTTTCAGGATGGTAACGTGCCCAGGCGAACCAATAGATATTGACAGCAGGCAGTCGTTCTAAACGCCCGCCTCCATCCTTACCTGATACTGCCTCACCTGTAATGAGATTCCAGCGTGTTCCGGTATCGTCTTCTGCAAAGTGTCTGTCTTCCTGGCTAAAGGTTCGGACTTTCCCTGCCACGTCCCGCTTGAAGACTGCCGTTGCAAACGACATTTTATCGTGAAAGATGAGCAGGGGTATCCGATCAAGTGTATCGTTGATGATAGCGGTTTCTGTGAAGTGTGTCAGTGGATATGCGCGAAACTGCGTATTGCCACCTTTCGCTGGTGCTTGAACACCAATCACGAGAGATTTATTCGGCAGTCTATTATCGGTATATTGCATTCCACTGACACCAGCACGCTGGCTGGCATGGTAGTCTGCATAGATATCTTGGTTTACGCCCTCCCGCATGCCACCTCTGGTAGGTACGGACAACACCTGGGTCCCTGGATAGTTTAACTGCCATGTTTTCCATGCGATCTGCGGCATGGAGGCGAGCGGTTTCAATTGCTTACCGCTGAGGGGACCCTGTACCGCTTCCCCGGTGATATGCGACCAGAGGGAACGGGTCTGATGGTCATACATCAACAACGCGTCCCGCCACAATTTCCCGCTAACACCAAATGTATACGTCTTACCGTCAAGATCCCGACTATACACGATAGCCGTATTACAGAGCGGTCACCACGTGGTAGCGACGTTCATTCCGCCCACAACATCGTTGACGATCTCGTGTCCGTTCAGCAAGTAAAGCGAATAGGCGTGGCTTTCACCGTTAAAGGTTACACCGATGACAGGAGTATCTGGTTCTAATTTTGCGGCACCAGCAGAAACGAATTGCGGATCGGTGATAGCCGGAATAGCATCGAAAGGTAGTAGGGTTCGGATCTCGTCGTCGCTATAATCTTCAGAATCTTCGGCACTTGCACAAGAGGTGATGGCAAGCAGTAGTATGAGCATAAGTGTGTAGTTTTTCATGATTGAAGTCCTATTTAGAAGTTTGTGTTTCTAATTTAGTGCTTTAAAATACGTCAGTTGAAAATTATAATATAAATCAGAACTGCATGCCAATCGCATATCCTTGCACACAACTACTTATTAAAAGTTGCACAAAATCGGAGACGTGCTATAATGCTCACAAATAATAGCACAGCCGTCAAAGGAACACAAGATGAACGAAACATCAATTGAACTGCTCAAATCATTAACACAAGCCGATGGAATTCCGGGTTACGAAACAGAAGTCCGCGAGATTTTTCGTGAGACTGTTACCGGTGTAGGTCCAATCGGGACGGACAGATTAGGGAGTATTTTCTGCACACGCGCTGGAAATGCTGAACATCCACGGATACTCCTGGATTCACATTTAGACGAGATCGGTTTTGTTGTGCAAAGCGTCACAGATAACGGGTTCGTCAAGTTTCTACCGCTCGGTGGATGGTGGGCACACACACTCTTAGCACAGCGTGTCACGATTACAACGAAGTTGGGCAAAGTGCCCGGAGTGGTCGGATCTACACCGCCACACCTACTCTCAGGCTCGCGTGATAAAGTTTTAGACATGAAAGACCTTTTTATTGACATAGGTGCGGAGAGCGAAGAGCAGGCGGCAGAGGAATTCGGTGTGTTACCTGGATGTCCGATCGCACCCTACGGACCCTTTGTGCCGTTGAAAAATGACAAATTGTTCTCCGCCAAGGCGTTTGATAATCGTGTCGGTGTTGCGATTGTAATTGAGGCACTCCTGAGACTCGATGAACATCCGAATACCGTCATTGGGGCAGGGAGTGTCCAAGAAGAGGTAGGATTGCGAGGGGCAAGGACGGTAGCCGCAAGTGTTGAACCCGATCTCGCAATTGTGCTTGAGGGACCGCCTGCCGATGATACCCCAGGATTAAGCGTCGGTGCGACACAAGGGAAACTTGGGGGCGGTGTGCAAATTCGGATCATCGATTCTTCAATGATTGTCAATCCAAAGTTAGCAGATTTTGCAATTGAGACAGCAAAACGACATGAGATACCGTATCAACTCGGGGTGCGTCAGTCCGGTGGAACGGATGGTGGCGCAATTCATCAATCCGGCAGAGGCGTGCCGTCTGTTGTGCTCGGCGTGCCATCGCGTTATATCCATAGCCACGTCTCAATCATTAACATTGATGACTACAACGCCGCATTAGATTTGACGATGCACCTTGTGCGTGAGATTGACACATCTGCTTTGGAAGGATTTTTGTTCGGTTAGGCACGCGGTTCGTTGCGCTGTAGGTTCGTTTTAGAGTCCCTAAATCCATTATCGGAGGATCAGTAATGGCAACCTTACCGAAAATTTCGTTTTGTAATCATCAAATCAGTAAGTTGGTGATTGGGGATAATCCTATTTACGGCTATTCTCACTTTAACCAACTCCTTTCGCAGCATCAGCAGGAATACCATACACCCGAACGAGTTGTGGCAACGCTTAAACGGGCAGAAGCGGCTGGACTTAATGCGTGGCAGAATAGCTTAACGGAACGTTCGCTTTCTGATCTGTTGCGGTACCGAGATGAAGGGGGTACATTGAATTGGTTCTGTCTCAGTCCGGGTGGACTTTGGTATGATGAACCGGACGCTGTTTTTGAAGCGGCAAAGCACGATCCGTTCGGCATGGCACCACACGGGGGTGGTGTTGGTCACAGGTGTCTACGCGAAAACAGACTCGATCACCTACAGGACATTCTCAAACGGGTTCGTGATACCGGGACTCTCGTTGGCTTATCTGTCCATGATCCGAGACTCCTGCACATCGCTGAAGACGAGGATTGGGATATAGACTATTACATGACCGGGCTTTACAATCTCCACGGAGGTGCCGACAAGTTCACGGAGAAATTCGGTTACGCGCCGCTCGGCGAAATCTACGCGCGGGAGGATCGTGATGAAATGTGTAAAGCGATACAGCGTACAGATAAGCCGTGTCTCATCTTCAAAGTGCTTGCCGCGGGTAGGACGATCGGAAATCCGGATCAGATTCGTGAAGAGGTGAAATTCGCAATAGAAAATACCAAACCGATCGATCCACTTTTGCTTGGCATGTATCAACAATTCGGCGATCAGATCGGTCAGAACGCACAGTTAGTTGCGGAACTCTGTGCAGAATTGGAATAGCCGTCAGCAATCAGCAGTCAACACAAGAGGGTTGGTTAAACGAAAACCTCTTAACTGAAAGCCGAAAGCCGACAGCTGACCGCCATACATCATGGAGGCTGAAAAATGGAGATGCGGACGTGTGGAAAATCTGGAATTGAAATCTCAACGATGGGCATCGGATGCTGGTCATACGGTGGTGGCGACTACTGGGGACCGCAGGCACAATCGGATGTTACCGCTGTTGCGAACGCGGCATTGGATGCCGGTATCAATTTTTTCGATACAGCAGAGGGATATAATGAAGGACGCAGCGAAGAGGCACTCGCCGTCGCACTGAAGGATAGACGGCACGAGGCGGTTATTGGTACGAAGGTCAGCAGACCAGACCCCGCCACGATACGTGAACACTGCGAAGCGAGTCTTCAACGATTGCAAACAGATTATGTCGATATCTATATGATTCATTGGCCCGACGATGAGATTGCTATCGAAGAAAGCATGGCTGAGTTAACCCGCTTACAGGAGGACGGACTCATCCGTGCCATCGGCGTGAGCAACTTCGGAGTGGAACAACTCACAGCGGCTCTCGATACAGGCGCGACTATTGCCGTGAATCAACTCTGCTACAACCTTTTGTCACGGGGGATAGAACCGGAATTGCTTCCGCTGTGTCGAGAGCAGAACGTTGGTATTCTGGGATACATGCCACTGCTGCAGGGAATTTTGACGGGACAGTACAAAAGCGCGGAGGAGATACCACCGGTGCACTCTCGATTCCGCCATTTTCGAGATGACCGAGCACAAGCCTCGCACGGCGAAGAAGGTGCCGAAGAAGAAATGTTTGAGACTTTGGAGGCTATCCGGCACATCTCGGAAGCGGAACAGGTCCCGATGAGTCGGCTGGCGATTGCTTGGGCGATGGCAAGACCCGGCATCACGTGCATGCTCGTTGGTACCCGAAATGTAAATGAACTGGAGGCAAATCTGCACGTCATCGAATACACGCCATCTGCTGATGTCATTGAGAGCCTTGACGCAGTTACCGCACCACTTTTAGAAAAAATGGGAGCAAACCCGGATTATTTCACGGGGGGACGTATCCATTAGTCTTGCATCAGTCAGTGCATTCTGCCCTGCAGACAGTTAGAGAGGGAGGAATTTATAATGGAACAGTTAGGTAAATTTAACAAAGACTTAGGCAGCCCGTTGGGAACAGCACCTGCGGATATAACGCAAACAAACGCCGATGGCAAACCGATCGTTCCTCTAACGCAGGAACAGAAATATCTGTTTGATAAGAACGGTTGGCTTTTGTTTCCAGAGGTCCTGACGGAGTCAGAGATCGAGGAGATGCGCGATTTCTGTTACCGCTTAAAGCATGACCCTGAAACAATTCCCCAACATCATCGCTCGACTTACGGTGGTCCTTTGGATAAGTTGACAGATCATCCGGTCGTCGTGGCATTCGGAAACGAATTTCTCGCCTCGTCCTATCTCGCATCGGACACCTGTTACGGCTTCCGTATGGAAATGAGCTTTCTGGCATTGCGCTCCACAGCGGACGAAACGCCTTTCAAATTCCATGCCCATAACGGCAACGGCATGCTACGCCTGCCGGGAGACTGTCATCAGTATTCATGCCTTCCCGGTCAAGCATACAGTGGTTTGACGCGCGTCGTTTGGGAACTTAATCCCGTGGAGAAAGGCGATGGCGGCACGATGTTCATTACAGGGAGTCATAAGGCGGCTTATACTGCTCCGGAAGGTGCCCATACACAAGGCTGGGAGTTCTGGGATACCTATGCCTGTCCGGCTGGATCCGTCATCATCTTTACAGAGGCAATTACACATAGCGGGCAGCCGTGGCAAAACCCTGACACCGATCGAGTCGCGGTTTTCAACGCTTACAACTCTGTGGACAAGCGATGGAGTCTCTCAAAACCCCCGCAGGCGCAGCTTGACGAAATGCCTCCCAAACGCCAGACGCTTTTTCGAGATGCTTACGTAAAAGGCAACGTCACCGGCACAAAGTTCGACATGGCACTATGAATAGCTGTCAGCAGTTAAAATAGCGCGTAGCTTGGAACGAAGTGGAAAGCGGGTCTACGGAGAGGAACGCGAAAACCACCAACCCACCTAACCGAACCGCAAGGAAAAATTAAAAAATGACACCGAAACAACGTTATCTGTTTGATGTAACCGGATACCTGCACTTGGAAAATGTTATCACCGGTGACGCGTTAGCAGAGGCGGCTGAAGCAGTCGATAGATACATCACAACGCCTCCTGATGCGTTGCCGCCAGGGTTTGAGATACAGGGACTCCATCAGCACGGATTCGCCTTCGATAAATCGCTTGAGTGCCTAACATCGCACGCCGCGCTATGGCCGATTATCAAAGAGTTAACGGACAATCAGCCACGATTCGGTAGGGGTTCCCTGAAGTATGATAAACACGATTTGTGGGAAGCCGGAGAGCGGGCGAAAGTGAATCCGGGTGGATTACACTGCGCTCGTGACGATTACGGGTGGTATAGCACGCGCTACGAGATTGATAACGGACGCATCTACTGCGATAACTTCGTCTGTTTTCCCTATTTCACGGATGTCTATCCAGGGGATGGTGGACTCATCGTAATTCCGGGTTCGCACAAGAGTGAGTTTAAGCGACCGGAGCAGCTACTGACGCTTGACGAAGAGGATGGCATCGATCCACTTGAGGACCCCGTTTTCGTCAACATTACACCGAAAGCAGGCGACATCGTAATTATTTCGGAGTTGCTGACACACGGCGTGCTGCGCTGGAAACCGAAGGATCGAGACCGTCGGTTCCTCGTCTTGCGGTATTTCCCACAATACACCGGTAAACATAATTTTCCGGAGCCTATTCTGGATCGGTTATCTCCAGAGACGTTGGAATTGGTAGAATCTGCGGCGTATGGTCATACCAAGGAAATTGTGAAACAGGATGAGGTTACGCTGACGGTATAGGTGGGATTAGGCGCGCCGGAACGCGCCTATACGAACTTGTCAACTACAAATTACTTGCGACTTTGATCCGGTTTTGTGCTCGCGCGAGTGCCGCTTCTGCCCTCGGACGGTTTAGGTCCGGTGCATTCGCTGTGAGTTGTGTTTGAGCACGATCAAGTGCCTGTTCAGCACGCGCTACATCGATTTCCGATGCCCACTCCGCCGTTTCAACTAAGACGGTAACACCGGTGCGAAGCACTTCAAAAACACCGCCGCTGGTTGCCATCAACTGCGGTGTCTCCGATTCGCGAATGCGGATCTCACCGACCTCCAAGGCAGTCAGAAACGGAATGTGTCCAGCGAGGATCTGAAAGTTGCCTTCAACTCCCGGTGCGCTAACGCTCGCTACATCGCCTTCGTAAACCAACTGTTCCGGTGTCCGAATTTCAAGGTGAAAACTTCTACTAAGCATATTTTTAATTATGTGCCCAGATTCAATAGTTTAAAAACTAATCTGCTGCTTCTTCTAAGTCTGCGCTTTTTGCCTGTTCAAACGCTTCGTCAATAGTCCCGATATAGCGCAGTGACTGCTCGGGTAACTCGTCGCAATCGCCATTTAGAATCGCTTGACAGCCCTGGACGGTATCCTCAATTTTAACATATTTGCCCGGTATCCCCGTGAAACGCGCTGCGACAAACATCGGTTGCGTCAGGAACATCTCTATCTTCCGTGCCCTGTTGACAACGAGTTTCTGTTCATCCGACAGTTCATCTACACCGAGGATAGCGATAATGTCTTGCAGGTCGCCATATTCTTGTAATACTTGCTTGACTCTAAAGGCAGTCTGATAATGCTCATCACCGATAACGTCTTCTGATAAGATACGCGAACTTGATGTCAGTGGATCCACTGCGGGGTATCTTCCTTTCTGGACGATCGTCCGTTCCAATCTTGTCACAGCGTCAAGGTGTGCGAAAACAGAGACGACAGCCGGATCGGTATAGTCATCAGCGGGAACGTAAACGGCTTGGAATGAGGTGATAGACCCGTGTTGCGTGGAGGTAATTCGTTCCTGCAATTCACCCATTTCGGTTGCGAGTGTCGGTTGATAGCCGACAGCGGAGGGCATCCGTCCGAGAAGTGCTGAGACCTCACCGCCTGCGAGTGTATAGCGGAAGACGTTGTCGATAAAAATCAGAACGTCTTGTCCTTGCTGGTCGCGGAAGTATTCTGCCATAGACAGTCCGGCAAGTCCGACGCGTAGACGTGCTCCGGGCGGTTCATTCATCTGTCCAAAGACCATTGCCGTTTTATCAATCACATCGTATTCGTCAAGTTCAAGCCAGAACTGATTTCCTTCGCGCGTCCGTTCACCGACACCACAGAAGACGGAATACCCCCCGTGTTGTGTGGCGATGTTGTAAATCAGTTCAGCAACCAGCACTGTCTTCCCCACGCCAGCACCGCCGAAGAATCCGACCTTTCCACCCCGAACGACGGGCTGAATCAAATCAATAACTTTGATGCCGGTCTCTAACATTTCAGTGGTTGTGCTGAGTTCCGCTTGTGCGGGGGGTGGTCTGTGGATAGAGTATCGCTCGGATTCACCGACCTCGCCTCTTTCATCGATGGGTTGTCCTGTTACATCGAAAACCCTACCGAGCACAGCATCACCAACAGGGACGGTGATCGGCCCGCCAGTATCGGTTGCGAGGGTGCCGCGGACTAAGCCATCCGTTGTATCCATTGCCACTGCACGTACCCGATTTTCGCCTAAATGCTGCTGAACTTCGAGGACGAGTTCAGTTCCATCGTAACGTTGAACTTTAACAGCGTTCAGGATATCCGGCAATTCGCCTTCCGAAAAATCTATGTCAACTCGCGCACCGACAACTTCTAAAATTTTTCCTTGGTTCATGTTTTTAATTATACCTTGCGGTGGAACGGCGGGATTTGTGCCTCAACATGTCTTTCTCTGTAGCCGCCTGCGCCGTTGTTGCAGGCTGCCTAATTTGAATCATCTTTTAAGACGCACTTAATTCAGAGTCGTTGACTTTTCGTTACACCCAAATTTCTGGTATTTCTGTTTTGCACGGCACTTCCACGTCATAGTTTTCGTGAACACTGCGCACTCCTATGCACAGTCAGAGACTTGGACACGCTTTTTGGAAGCGAGCGAGTACCTGTGCTCGATTCACTAATGCGTATTGCCGATTTCGAGTCGGCATGAGGAGATTCACGCGCTGAATTTTCCGATTTAGGTTTTCGAGTTTTTCACTATATTGCGTCATAGCGCGAGCCCGTTCCTGTTCAAAAGTCCGACTGATAACCCCATGCCGATGCGGATACTGTTGGACGATAACCAGCAACCGTTCTCGGCGGGCTTTCAGGTTTATGAGAACTCTTTCAAGTTGCGCTTTTTCCCGCTTAATTTCTTTTTCTACTTCAACCCACCGCGGCGCAAATCCGTTCTCTTTCAGAAGCCGGTTCGTCATCCGCGCTTGTGGTGTGAGGAAGGGATTTGTATCCAACTTGAGCGGTTTGCCTTCGCCGGGCAAATCAGCGAATTCACCACGCGCCATCGCCTCTTCAATCTGCTTGTTGACATTGATCGGCATTTTTTATTATTCCTTGCGGTTCGGTTAAAAACCCTTAACCCTCCAGTGCGGCAGCACCACTCACGATCTCGGAAATCTCTGTCGTGATCTGCGTTTGACGTGCCCTGTTGCGTTGGAGAATGAGCTCATCGATAAGCTCTTTTGCTTTCTGTGTGGCATTCTCCATTGCTGCCATTCGCGCTGCTTGCTCTGCAGCATTGGAATCCAGCAGTATTTTCCACATTTGCATGTTCAGGTGTTTACCGAGTAGCATTTCAAAGAGTTCCACCTGCCCGGGTTCATAGACATAATCGAGAAAAAGTTCATCACCCTCCGGTATTTCAGGTTCTAACGGGAGAAGTTGCTCAACAAGCACCGTCTGAAGAATAGCGGACCTAAAGTTGTTGTAGATAACCTCAACTTTATCGATGCTTTTATCGGTATAAAGATGTTCAAATTCGTGAACAACATCAACAGCCGTTTGGAACTCAAGTTGGCGGAAAATATTGATATATGCATCGGTGATGTCGTAACCACGCCGCGCGAAATGCTCTTGCGATCGTCTACCGATACAGATAAGCGTTACATCTGCGCCACTCTCTTGATAATGTTCTACGCGTTGTGTCGTTGTCCGAATAACGTTACTGTTGAAACTCCCACACAACCCGCGATCTGCGGCAACAGAAATGATACAGACATGCTGTATCTCACGTCTTTCAAGCAACGGATGCGTCAGTGCCTCGCTTTCAATATCCATCTGCGAGATGAGGTGTCCCAAGATCGTGTTGAGTTTATCGGCGTAAGGACGCGTCGCATTAATATTCTCTTGGGCACGGCGGAGCCGCGCAGCAGCCACGACGCGCATTGCATCGGTGACTTGCTCAATATTTTGAATGCTGGTGATACGCCTGCGAATTTCTCGTAAAGTTGCCATATTTTTAACTATGAGCCTCTGGTCCGCTCTCCAAATGTAAAGCTAAGACAAATTATGCCATTTAAGGCATAATTTCATTACGAACGGGTTTCTGGTGAAGTCTCGACTGGGTTTGGGCATTTTGACGTTTCTTTCGCGCGCAGTTCGTAACGAAGTGGAGAGCGGATATACGGAAATAAACGCTATTCATCTGGGGAAACACCCAAGCAAAAACACCCACTCGACCGAACCGCAAGGTATAATTAAAATTTTCCTTGAACGTCTTCACGGCAGTATGTAAGGACTCAAGGAGTTCATCACCCAACAAACCTGTTTCTGCGACTTCTGTGAGGAGTTCGGGGTGATTCCGGTCAAGGTATTGCAAAAATTCGGATTCAAACGCTGCAACTTCTGTCTCCTCGATATCGTCCAGATAGCCGTTGGTGCCACAGAAGATAGTGGCGACTTCGCGCTCGACAGACATCGGTTCATATTGGGGCTGTTTCAACAACTCAACAAGCCGTGTGCCGCGTAGCAGCAAGGATTGTGTGGTCGCGTCCAAATCCGACCCAAATTGCGCAAATGCAGCAACTTCCCGGAAACTCGCGAGATCCAATTTAAGGGTACCCGCAACCTCGTCCGATTTCATGGCTCTCACTTGCGCATCTCCGCCGACTCGCGAGACAGATAAACCGACATCAATCGCGGGTCTCACGCCTTGGTTAAAGAGATCGGTTGTGAGATATATCTGTCCATCGGTGATAGAGATTACGTTCGTCGGGATATAGGTTGTCAAATCGCCTTCAAAGATCTCAATAATCGGCAGGGCAGTGAGAGAACCTCCGCCTAATTCATCGCTCAATTTCGCGGCACGTTCCAACAGGCGTGAGTGCAGGTAAAAGACATCCCCCGGATAGGCTTCCCTGCCTGGAGGTCTTCGTGAAAGCAAGGACATTTGACGGTATGCCCACGCGTGTTTCGTCAGGTCATCATAGATAATGACGGCGTGTTTGCCGTTGTCTCTGAAGTATTCACCCATTGCAGTACCCGAATAGGGAGCGAGGTACTGAAGCGGTGACGGCGCACTCGCAGGTGCGGAGACGATCGTCGTATACTCCATCGCGTTATGCTCACGAAGCGTCGCTGCGACTTGTGCCAAAGTGGAACCTTTTTGCCCAATAGCGACATAGATACAGTAGACATCCGTATCTTTCTGACTCAAGATAGTATCCAAGGCAATAGCGGTCTTGCCGGTTCGACGGTCACCAATAATCAGTTCACGTTGACCTCTCCCGATCGGTGTTAAGCTGTCAATAGCTTTTAAACCTGTGTAAAGAGGCTCGCTCACCGGTTGCCGTTGGACGATGCCGAGACCTTTCTGTTCGACTGGCAGTCGGTGTTCTGTCTCAATATCACCCAATCCGTCAATAGGTTGACCGAGTGCATCGACAATCCGTCCGAGAAGTGCTTCACCTACAGGGACTTCGGGGAGTCGTCCTGTGCGTTTGGCGGTATCCCCTTCGTGTATGAGTTGATCTTCTCCGAACAGGACACACCCGACGTTGTCTTCTTCAAGGTTAAAAGCAATACCGTAGATGTTATTAGGAAATTCGATCATTTCACTTGCCATGGCGTTGGCAAGCCCATGCACCCGAGCGATGCCATCACCTACTTCCAGCACAGTGCCGGAGTCATAGACATCCACGTCCTGTTCAAACTGTTGCAGCTGTTGTTTAAGGATATTTGATATTTCGTCCGGTCGGACTTCTCTTGCCATTTTTTAATTATTCCTTGCGGTTCGGTCAGGTGAATTAGAGGTTCGATCTCCTCTCCGTATATCCGCCTGCGCCGATGTTGCAGGCTACAATTGGGGTTCATGTTTCCAAGATACAAGAAACTCAAAATACCCAAACCCATTCTTAATTATTCCTTGCGGTTCGGTCAGGTGAATTAGAGGTTTAAGATCCTCTCGCAAGCTGTTGCTTCAGGCGTTGAAGTTGTGTTGCAACGCTGGCATCAAAAACGGTGTCGTCTAACAGCACAACGAATCCACCCTGAATTTGCGGGTCAGTTATGGTTTCCAATCGCACCTGTTTTCCTGAATACGTGCTTAACTGTTGCGCGAGGCGTTCCTCTTGCTCCGCTGTTATCGGCACAGCCGTTGTCACTTTTGCGGTGAGTCTACCAGCAGCTTCGTCAACGATTGCTGAAAAAGCATCCATTATTGCAACGAGATAGCGCTCACGCTGCTTCAACGCGAGGAGTTGTAAAAAATTAACGGTCAGCGGTTGCATCGCATCGGTGAAAAGTTGCTGAAACGTCTCGCCCTTAAATTGCGGAGACAGAATAGGACTGTGGATTAACTGCGTGAATTCCTCAGACTGTTCAATCAGCTCCCGCAGTCTATCTACATCTGCGACGATAGGTGTCAAGACGTTCTGTTCCATCGCTGCCTCGTATAAGGCGCGGGCATAAGGCTTTGCGACTCGAATGTCTCTCATCTTTCTAATTACGTCCCTCTGGGCTGTCCTCCACTTCGTTTCGGACAGGTTCCTGGTAAAGTTGCCTCTGGATTGCGTTCACTGAAGCCCTTCACAACTCAAGGACGGTTAGAATTAACCGAAAACCATCGTGAAACGTAGTGGAACGATGACCAGACTTAATAGTTAAGAAATTGGCAACCTGCTAATAGACGCATCAATGATATGCTGATGTCTCTCTGCGTTGAGTTCTTCACTTATGATTTTGCCGGCGGCATCAATTGCGAGTTCAGCGACAACGCCTCGCAGTTCCGAGATCGCTTCGTCTTTTTCACGCTGAATTTCCGCTCTGGCTCTTGCGACTTCGTCTTCTGCTTCTTGTCGCGCTTGTGCGAGAATTTCCTGACGTTCAGCATTTCCCTGTTCAATCGCCGCTTGAATTTTGGCTTGTGCTTCGGTCTCAATATCGGCTAAGCGTTGGCGCGTCTCTGCAGTGAGTCGATCCAGCTCTTCTCGATCAGCCCTCAATTGTTCCGACTGCGTAGCGATTTCAGTGCGACGTTCCTCTAAAAGTCCGCCTACCTTGCCGAAAACAAATTTCCAAAGTACCAAGAGCACAATAAGGAAACCGATGACTTGAATGATAATCGTCTTCGGATCAATGCCGAGCAGTGCCAAAAGCCCACCTTCGCCGGCAGGAGCTTCAGCGGCGAAAGCACTACTGAGGCACGTACTCATTAAAACGAAGCAGCATCCATATAACGTCATGTAGCGCGCCGTTTGCAAGCGTCTTTTGCAAAGTGAAAACCTATGTTTGATGTTTCGCATAAATTTACCGTACTCTGTTGTTGAAACTGAAGACTTTCGGAAGTCACGCGATCACGATCATCGTGATTTGATCCGCAACTCGCCTCCGATATGTTATGATAAGGCACGAGTTGCGGGTCAAGTGCTTCCGATAACGTCCCGATATTAACCTGCCATTTTCAGCAGCCCATCATCTGTGTTTAGGCTTGCAAGTTTCGCCGTCCGTCTTCAGTCAAGCAATATATTAATTTCCGTCTCCGACATCTGTCGCAACTCGTTGTGCGTCTGCCTCAATCATCCCTCTCAGCATCTCGTCTGCGGGGAGTTTTGCTTGCAAGATAAAGAACATTAAGAGCGCGTAGATAACGAGCGACTCGATGAGTGCCAAACCGATAATCATTGCGGTTTGAATACGCGGCGCGGCATCGGGTTGACGCGCAATTCCTTCAAGAGCAGTACTTGTCGCCCTACCTTGCGCCGTTGAGGCAAAAATAACAGCGATCGGCAACCCTAAAGTTACACCAAACGCCAACACTGCTAAATAAATCATGAAATGTCCTCCTTGGACAGATAAGGGACAGTTTACACGTGTCCCACAAATTAGTGATGCGCTTCATGCGCTTCTTCATCGTGTTCTATGAAAAGCACGATATAGATAGATGTTAAAATAGTGAAAACGAACGCTTGCAGGAATCCAGCAAACAGTCCGAAGAACAGCATAGGCACTTGCACTGGAATAATCGGTATGGCATCTGCAATCAGCACGATAAGTCCAAGTTTTGTCAGTTCAATAACAACCGATTTTTCGCCAAAAATGTTTCCGAAAAGCCTGACAGCAAGTGAACCCGCACGCGATAATTGCGCAATTACCTCAAGTGGAAACATCAAAACACCCATCAACGGTGGATTACCGATGAGATGCTTGAGATAACCGATGATCCCATTCTCTTTAATAGCGATAATTTGAACGCCCAACACGGCCGTTATGCCGAGCGCAAGCGTTGTATTCAAATCTGCTGTTGGTGGTTGAAGCCCCGGAATGACTCCAAGATAATTCAGGAAGAGAATGAAGATGAAGAAAGAACCAACGAATGGAATATACTTTTTGCCGTGATCCCCTAAAATACCCCCGAAGAAGTCCATGATACTCCCCACAAACAACTCCAATAGGGTCTGTCCTTTCCCTTCAGGTATCCGTTTCAACTTCCGGGTTGCGAAGATGAAAAACAGGACTAAAACGAGAACAGCAAAGTATGTGTTGGGAATTAGATCGGGCTGATGCCACCGAGTCGGTTCAGGAATAATTTCATCTGGCAAAAGCCTTGAAATCGGATAGAGCAAGCTACGGTGACCGTTCTCGGCTGCGAAACTCCCGGCGATTGCTGCCAAACTGAGTCCAACAACCAAGCAGATAAATGGTATTTTTTTCATGTTTTGTTGTTATGTCTTTTAAGCGCGCGGAGAGTTTCGGACACTTCCCGCTTGAAATCTACTTGTAAATTTGCCTTAAGACTGATTCGGATCCTTATTTGAAAGGATGGTCACCATCAAACCGATCGCTTTGATAATGATGGCGACTTGGACTAAAGCAATCCCTCCAGCGAACGCGTATATATTCATCCATTCCATTTTAAACAGAACATAGAGGATTCCACCAAGTACTGTGTATTTACCGATTGCGATGAAACCCAGCAAGTATTTTGTGCGTTTTGTGCTCCCGGGTCGCACGAGTCGTCGAATCACGAATTCGATGGACCAAAAGAGACTCAGACTGATAGCACTGCCGATGAGAAAACTGGGGAGCGCGTCGCGTTTAAATCCTAACAACGCTGCCGAAATGACGACGGTGAGACAGATTGTCAAGATATAGACGTGGCGGATAAATCGGTCACCAATTTCCAAAACCGGACCCATCCAAGCGACTCCTTTGTCAAAATTACAGCAAATTATGATTGCCGAAATTTCCGGATCTCGATTGCTTTCAGATTTTATCCTTCTTCAGTGTCCTGTGTTTGTTCTGAAGTGTCACGACGCTGTTGTTCCAGACGTTCGAGTTGGCGGTTCCAGCGTGCTACCGAACGAAACATCTCCATGAATCCGGCGGCAACCCCTATTCCGAAACCAATATATGATCCAACTGCTGCGTTGCCTAATTTTCCACCGAGCCACTTGCCCCCGAAATAGCCGATACAGATCGCGAGCGCAAGCGTTATCCCGATTGAAGCGAGGTCAAACATCCCTATGTTTTCATTTTTCAACTGTTTCAGTCGATCCTTAAATATAAACATCGCTGTACCTTGAAAAAATGGAACACATTTATCAGATGGTAACCTCTTAGCAAACAACGCTATATATTATAACACGGAGATTCAGGGAATGCAAAAAAAAATAGAATATTCTCTCAATGAGGAGTTGGCAAGGATTAATTATAGAAACGAGGGTAGGATCTGTCCTTCTGTCCTATAATTTTTTTAATTGAATCAAGACTGCCCAATGATCCTCGGTCAGAGCAGATAACGTTATGCTATCGCCGAAGGGAATTTCCGCTTCCTGTGTCCATTCACTTTTAGCGATATTCAGCCATCTTATTGTTACTGTTCTGGCATCTGTCGCTCCGTCACTACTTAGGTTGACATCGACCGAGCCACCCTTCGGGAAGTAAACAGCGTATTCCCGACCTGGGTTTGCGATAGTATAGGCTTCATTTGCTGCCCTGTTGGAAAGTAGATCATTGTGAGGCTCACACGTAAAGATGTCCATGCTATCCGTGAGGATCCGCATACTCTTGATGTGTGCTTGTGCCGTTTCGTTCAAACCAACCCCACTGTCGGGACGGTGAAACCGTGCTGACGCAAATCCACCGAAAATATTTCGCCAAAACCGCTCCAACCCATCTTGCGTACTGCCGAACCGTCCACCATCTGCACCGTAAATTTTGATATTATTGATAGGACGGATCGGTAAGAGTTGTGCTCGAATTTTCTGGGCGTTATCCCAATGCCGCTGCCGCTTCTGATGGTTGTTCTGTGATATATCACAAAATGAATAGATTTCAGGATGGTCAAACGTTGCTTTATGCATCTCGTGGGATAAATCCCACGGATCCCACATTTCTGTTGTTTCAACGACCCGTCCAACTGCCGATGCCTGCTTCTGGATATACGTTGCCCAGTACTCACCCCATGCAGGCGTGACAGAAGTCTCGTTGTCCATACAGTAGAGCACGTGCCCGTACTGGAGCGTCTCGGAGAGAAGTTTATCCACAAATTTTTGTTGATATTTCAAGACGATCTGCTGATTGCGCTCTTTCGGGATAGACCAGAAAAAGTTGTTCTCCGTTGCAGTCGGATGGCTTTTAACGACGGTGGGTAATCCTGCCTCTGCTGCGGTGTAATTACTGTTATTTTTTGGATTGAAAGGATTCGCAGCCCAAGGCTCTCGGTAATAGTTGAAAGTCGCCCATACCTCAACTTGGACGATAATATCCATCTCGTGGGTCCATGTGATGAAGTTCCGAAAACGTCTCCAAAATTCGTCGTTCCACTGATTTAAATCATATTGATTACCAACTTTTTTGAAAGGCGGCACATCACCTTCATCAACCCAACTCATCGTAGACCGGACATAATTACCGCCGACCGAATTCAACAGTTCAAGATGTTCTCTGAGATCCGGAATTTGAAAGAGATTATCTTCGACTGAACCGCCAATGAGCAGGATCGATTCACCTTTATACTGCCAGTAACGCGGGTTTTCTGTATAAATCTGGATCCGTTCTTTTTTCATTTCTGTATCTTCTTCGGACTTGGTTTCTGGTGCTGCTGCGTAGAGGAAAACAAATATGGACAAAACCCACACAAACTGGTGTGGTTTCCACAGGTTTTGTATAAAGTTCTCTTGGGAGTGATCCATAGGTATCAATTTAGAGGAGGGATGTCGCGGTTATGGGTTAATATAGCCACTGGTTGTCTAAACCGCCAATTATCAAAGAGGCGAGAACGCCGTGTTCCCGCCTCCACACGTAGCACGTTATTTCTTTAGGACCGCCCATGTGGTAGTGAGTTTGTCGTTGGCGGAAACAGCGAAAGCCTCTTCCAATCCATCATCCATGATACTTTGAATCTCATCCTGACTCAGAACCACATTAAAGATAGCTACATCGTCAATGATGCCTCTGTACTTACCAGCATAACCGGAACCGATGAGCAAATTAAGACCGCTGGGACTGGAATCTCCGCAGGGGTGCGCCCCACACTTTAACCATTTATCCTCAGACGCAACCTCACCGTCTTTGTACATCTTATACTCACGTTTTTTGACATTACGCGTCTCAGCCACGTGAATCCATTCGTCATCTACAAACGTTCCTGGGATGGGTCTCCTAACCTCCACATACGGCTGGCAATTGCCGCCACAATCGCCCCAATAAAAACTCAACCGACCATCGGGTTCCTGTGTCAAGCAGCCTTCACCGCCATAAGATTTGCAAACGATGTTTTGGCGACCACCCGCTACATTTTCAGGTTTAACCCAAACAACAATTGTCACATCTCCGTGGAACTGCAGTGAATCGTCATTTCCCATATCCACAAAAGATGAGCCATCAAACTCAAGAGCTTTGCCAAATTTACCATCCACCCACTTCGGTTTATTCGTGAGTGTTCCGTCATTTCCATTTCCCGAGGAATCTTTTGTCGTATTCCCCTTACCCTCATCAAATTTCCATACGCCTACGAGGGTGTCAGGGTCTAACACTGCATAACTTGAAACGGCTAACGTCCCAATGATGAATAGGACGACCGCACTGACCCACAACAATCTGACCTTCATTTGGTTATTCCTCCTTAGTCCATAGTTGCAGAAATGATAATGGGTTCAGCAAAAATTGTCAAGAAAAAAGGAGTAAATGTTAATTCTCGGTCCGCAGTGCGTCAACAGGCGAAAGCCGCGCCGCCCGCATCGCAGGATAGACACCAAACCCCACGCCCATGACAATCGAGAAAATAACAGAAGTCAATATCCACGGAAGGGAGAGGACGACGGGCCACACGTCCACAACTGGCACAATTCGAACCGCGAGCCATGCCATTCCGTGCGCCGTACCCCAACCGCCAGCGATACCGAGCACCCCACCACACAAACAGAGACAGATCGATTCCGTCAAAAATTGGCAAAAAATGTGAATTCCCTTCGCACCTACTGACCTCCGTAAACCTATTTCCTGTGTCTTTTCACCGACAGAGACGAGGCAGATATTCATGATGCCGACGCCGCTGACGAACAGCGAGAACCCCGCAAGGCTGCCCAAGGTGATTTTTAGCACTTTTTGAATGTGGAAAAGTCGGTGAGCCGTCAGTTTCGCTATCCAAACACCGATAAACTCATCCTTCCCACGGTGTCTTTTACGCAGCGTATTTTTAACAGAATCAATAATACTGTTCATCTCTGTCCCTTTTTTAAAAAAGACGAGCAGGTAGTCAACATAGCGAAAACCCTTCACCCGTTGTTGATAGGTTGTCAACGGCACAGAAATAGCATCATCCAAAGAATACGTGTCGCTGAGGCTCATGCCTTTTGTTGTCATCACCCCGATAACCCGTAACCGAATCTGCGATTGCCGCCAATGATACCGAACCTTCACCTCTTGCCCGATGGGCGATGTCTCTCCAAAAAGCTCACTGGCGGTATTAGCACCGAGGACACAGACCTGATTGGCATTTTTGATATCACTGTCGGAAAAGAATCTGCCGGTGTGAACTTCCCACCCCATACCGAGAGCGTAATCTACTGTGATACCTTCTAAACGTGCCTTCGCTTGATTCCCGTTTCGATTGCTAACAAAGGTGTTGAAGTCTTCTACTTTCGGTAAGACATACAGCACATCGGGGCATTCTGCCTCAACTGCAGAAGCGTCCTCAACGGTATATCGCTCCGTCGTGCGTCGAGCGAGCCGCGGTCCCTTCCAAATCGTTGTCCGTGTCCAGAATGCGATTTGGTTGGCACCGCCCATCATTTCAAGGTTTTGAGCGATGATACGTTTCCCACCATCGCCGATAGCGATCATGCACAGCACCCCCGCAATCCCGATGAAGATGCCGAGAATGGACAATCCTGCCCTGAGTCTATTTTGTGCAAGGGGCTTTACGCCCGCGATGATAGCATCACGAAGCTTCATGAGTGCTGCCCTATATCTGTCCCAGAACCTTCAGAAATTCTGGATCATCCTTTACGTCCGAAAATTCGGGGGTTTCAAGGAAAGTTGGATAGTATGTATCTCGATAATTATGGGAACTGAGCACGTAGTAATTCTGAGCGACTTTTAAATGATGTAAAGTCTTCCCTCGATCTTGCTCGGAAGCCCAGATACTCACAGCAAATTGGAAGTGACCATAATGGTTGTTATCTTCCAAATCAATGGTGACGTGTAGGAAACGTTTCGCCTCGTCATACTTCCCCAACCACAACAGGCAACAACCGATATCGTGAGTAAACCACATCAAGTTGTCAAGATTTACAGGTTGACCGGCATCCTGTTTTTTCAATTCGCCTTCCAGATAGGTGTTCACTTCCGTAAAGATTTGGTCGAAACGCTCCCAATCTCCCTGTTTACCATACACGAGAAGTCGGTTTTCTTTCGCGATCAACCAGAATTGAAAATAGTGCTCTGAACCGGGTTCGTTGTTCGCACGTTCCAACTTTTCTATTTCAAGGAGTGCTTCATCGAATCTGTTGTTGCCTCGTAAGACATCTGCTCCGGTTTGCAGGAACTCGCAACGGTTGAAGTAACTCACGCCAGGATTCTCTAAGCGTTGAGAGGCCTCATTATAGAGTTGAATCCAGTCATCAATACGACCTTCCGCCACCCAAGATCCAGCCACGTCCAGATTAGCAGTAATCTCCAATACATATTTATCTAGCAAGTGCTGGCACGTCCACTGGTAAAGTCGAGAATGTTCTTCAATCGCTTCCCGATTTCTTCCAAGAAAAGCGAAACTATAGACTAATCCCTCATGCGCCCAGAAACGCTCCGTATCCTCCAGCGCGTCATCCATATACTTACGGAGTAGAGAGATCCGTTTTTCCATTCCGAGTTTGCCCATATAGGGGTATATATCATCGGCAGCAAGATGGACCAACTCAGGTGTGATTCCATCCTTCAGTGCATCTTCAATCTCGTTGTGTGCTTCCTTAAGAATATCCTCTCTGGATGCAGGATTCGCTTTCACTTTTTCCATGAATGCATTGAACTTGCTGCGAATTTCTTCTAATTGACTCATGATGTTCTCCTTCAGATTATCTGATAGTTCAAAATGACCAAAGAATTCTTGATTCAAGAATTCTGGATCTGTTTGCAGACGTTTTCGCGCCCGGTGGAGTCGACTCGTAATTGTGTTCACCGACACGCCCATGAATTTGCCGATCTCTTTCGTTGACATTTCGTCAAGATAGAAAAGTGTTACAACTGCGCGTTCACTCTCCGGCAGTTTTTCCAAAAGCCTTTTCACAAGCGCATGATAATGCTCGGTTCTCTCTGTCATCCGCTGTTCCGATATATGATGTGTATAAGAGGACTCCTCGATTTCTTCTACAGGTGTGTTCTCCAGCGATTGCACCACAGACTTTTGGCTTCGCATCCAATCAATGCAAAGCCGATGTGCGATCACATGGAGCCACCCGGCAAATTGATCGGGATTCTTGAGGGTCGGAAGTTTTCTGTATGCCCTCAGGAAGGTATCTTGCATAATCTCTTCCGCATAGTGAAAATCTTGGATCTTCCGCCATGCCAAGGCATGAACGCTCTTTTGGTACTTTTCGACCAAGATGCCAAACGCCGCGTCGTCACCTGATAGAATTTTGTGGATCAGTTGAACATCGTCTTCTCTTTCCACGAAACCTCCTCCTCACGAACAGATTGGATCGTGTTTGTCTTCGCCAAAAAACTTAACCAAATGCTGGGTTTTGTAAAATTAAGCAATACGTTCCGATTCGCACGCTCTATTATTAAAGACGAAAGTTTGATCAGAAAACGTGCATTAGGCGAAAAAATCGGAAAAAAAATTCTTAAGGCAAACGCACGTTCAATGAGTCTTCTACTTCTGTCCGAGTGCTCTCAGAAACTCTTTATCATTCCTTACATCTGAAAATTCGGGGGTTTCCAAGAAAGTCGGGTAATACATATCCCGGTTCAAAGAATTTAGCGTGAAATCCTGAGCAGTTTTTAAATGATGTAAGGTTTTCTGTCTGTCCCTCTCAGAGGCCCAAATACTTACTGCAAGAAAGAAGTGACTCCAAGCGTTGTTGTTTCCGAAATCAACGGCGATTTGTAGGAAACGTCGCGCCTCATTGTACTTCTTCGCCCACAACAAACACCATCCAATATCATGAGCAGCCCATCTAAGGTTCCCAATATTTACAGACTGACCAGCATTCCGTTTTTCTATCTCTTTTTGCATAAACGCACTGGCTTCCATAAAGACCTGATTGAACCGTTCCCAATCTTCCTGTTTGCTGTACACCAGAAGTCGGGTGGTTATCCCAGTCAACCAGAACTGGAAATAGTGTTCCAACCCAGGAATGCTGTTGAGATGCTCTAATTTTTCCAATTCGAGAAGCGCTTCATCCAACCTATCATTGCTGAATGAGACTTCCGCCCCGGCTTGTAAGAAAAGGCAACGTGCGTAGCGATTAACTCCAGGTTTCTCTAAGCGTTCAGAGGCTTCATCATAAAGTTGAAACCACTCATCAATACGCCCTTCCCCTTTCCAACATGCAGCTTGGGTCGTATCGTAAAGAGCCTCTAACACATAATCATCCGACAGATGCTCACACGTCCAATGATAAAGTCGAATCTGCTCCTCAATAGTTTCTCGGTTTCTCTGAAGAACAGCAAGCGTATCAACTAATTGCCAATGCGACCAGAAACGCTCTTTATTATCTGAAATGATCTTCAGATATCTACGGTGCAGAGAGATGCGTTTCTCTAATCCGAGTTTGCCCATATACCGGTATATGTCATCGGCAAGATGCACCAACTCAGGCGTGATTTCACCCTTCAGTGCATCTTCAATATTGTTGTATGCCTTCATAAGAATATCCTCCCCCGATGTAGGATCGGATTTTGCTTGTTCTCTGAATGCATCAAACTTGCTGCGAATATCCTTAAGTGTCAAAAGATTCATTTCTTCTCCCTCGCTCCAGGCTATTGCCGTAAAAACGACTAAACAGATGATCGATCCAGTGCAAAATTCAACGATGTTTCTTTTATTCCACATACCAATATCTCCTTATGTGCAGAACGGTTCAAGGGTTGATTCCGAATATACGAAACACAGATGGTTCGTTTACTATTCACGTTCTCTATTATTAAAGACGAAACTTCAATCAGAAAACGTGCATCATGGGAAAAATTTGTAAAGTCAAAGCCAATCCACATTATTTTAGATATTTGTCAAACCAGCTTCGGAAAATATTTTGGGAAATAAAACATCCCACTTTCGCTGGCGGGGTTCCAACCACGTCTATCTACAAGTAACCGTAGATTCTGCATAGGTTGGGGACGATCAATGGAGGGAACAACGAAAAGGGCAGCACACATACTTTCCTAGCAGACATCTCTGTGGTGCAGTATCCGAAGAAAAGCACACAGCGGAACACTCGGCTCTTTGCGAGATACGGAACTTGAAAACTACATTCTAAATTTCAACGCGTACAAATGCAAGATACGCACCAGATAAAAGCACTACGAAAAATAGTGTTAGCAACAGTAAGTCTATTGCTGCTGTGTTGAAATCACGACTAAGACTGAGCGTATCTTCAAAAGTGGGAATTGACTCTGGGCTGATGGGCTTTTTCGACATACCCTCATAAACCCCAATGACATGGAGACTCTCAGGATCTGCTCTATCCATATCCGAGACAAATTTTCGGTATTCACGAGCGTAACGCTGCACGTTCTCCACAAATTGTTGATGCCGTTCAAACCCAGTACCAGCAAAAACCTCAAGAAGATGCTGGACAAGCACGACGGGTGAGATGCGGGTGACAGAACGCGCCAGTTGAATTTGGGCATGCTGCTGGATTAAGTATTCTTGGCTCAAACGTTCCCGCTCCGTTACGTCTTTGATGACATATTCACCCGCCAACTCTATTTTTTTCGTTGGATCCTCACGCGTGCCTTCCAAACGAGCGTCGTATTCACCCCTAAGTTCATTTACAAGTTGTCTGGCGCGTTGGTCGAATTGATCATAAGTCATGGGTGTTGAAAATCCACTTGCAATGGAGGCAAGCGTGCTCGGCATAAAAACCACGAAGGTGACCCACATCAATAGGAGTATCACAAGACTCTCTGCACTCTGCCGCACACGTGACGACACCAACAAACCTAACGCAAGAAACAGACACAGGTACAGCATCGAAAGAAAGAAAATAATACCCAAACGGCTCCAAGCATCGGTACCAAGTTGGACCTCGTTGGAGGTGGAAATTACCAACAGGTTCATTAACACCGCGAGCGTAAATGGGACGCTAATACTTACCAATGCACCTAAAAATTTACCAATCAATACGGTATGGCGCGGGACCGAGTTTGCCAACATCAAACGTAGCGTGCCACGCTCGCGTTCGCCAGAAATCGAGTCAAAGGTGAATAGGATCGCGATGAGACTCAAGACGTACCCGATCATAAACCCCCAATCTATTTTGATAGTGTCCGGACGAATATTTTTTGAATTGAGAGTCGCAGGCATATAATCTAACTGCCAGAAACCTGCTAAGCCATCGGTGGCCCAAGCGTAAAATCCGCCGTGGACATTATCTGACAAAAATGCCTCACCGCCATCTGCACAGAAATGGAGAGATGACGGCTGTTTGTAAAGGTATCCCGGACCCTCTTGCGCAATGTTATACAAATGTGTTCGAGATCTTAAGCGATTCAACGATTCTGTGACGGCATCGTGATATTTCTGCATCCGCACAGGATGTTCCTGGAGATGCACAACCGCATTGATCAGCATCAAGCCGAGAAACAATACGGTTGCCAGCGCAAACCGGATGCTATTCAGATTATCATAGAGTTCACGTTTTGTAATATGCCAAATCATTTTTTTATGACTGTCGGCTGACAGCAATCAGCAAGGATCCTTGTGATATTCAAGCGAGATGTGCATGCCGTATATCAGTGGCTGACGGCTGACAGCCGATCGCTGATAGCCATTCTACACCTCACTTTTGACAAAAATAAGAAATATTATGACGAACAGCATTATATTAAGCATAACCAGCAAGCATACATCCGGCAACGCCCGCTCAGCATTTGTTTGAACATCGCTTCTTTGAAAAGAAAACTGAGGCAAACTATCCCAATCTACCGCGCCCTTGTCGGCAGAAAACCATTGCTGAGCCCCGAAAGCGTTCTTATCGTAGTAATAGTCGATCAAGGTCCGTCGATGCCTTCGCGCCGCTTCAAAAAAATCTCTGAGCCCGCGCAGGTCTGTCCCTGCCCACGCTTGCGTTGCAGCGTCGTACATCCCGACTGGTGAGCCTCTCAAAAGGATGTGATCAAGAATCGCTGGTTGAACGAAGATAGTTTCGAGTGCCTGTTTTCGGACAAGCCATGCGCGTTCTGCGGCGTTAATGATCTGTGGGCCGAGGAAGCGGTGATAATCCTGTGCGTGTGGCACCTGAGGTTTGGAGGCTTCACTCAGTTTCTCAATGTTTGAAACAGCGTGGTAGTCATACCTAAGTATTGATGAATCTCTATGAAAATATTCGTAGTGGTAACCCGATCCCCATATCTGACCAAAATTCGGGTCTTCTCCTACCATGCCAAAGTGTGGGTCTTCTCCTGGAAAGTCATCATTCGCGAGGAAGTGCTTTCGCTCCCTGTCGAATGCTTCCCATATCTGTTTAATTTCCTCGTAAGCGGATACCATACGTGGTTGGGAAGTCTGAGGAGAGACAATCGCGGCAAGAATCGCGTTTGGATACACTAACACCCAAAACCCCCAGACAAACATAGCAAGCATCAGCGCGGTACCGGTTCTACGGGTTACCGCTGAAATTAGCATACCGATGAGGTAGAATACCGACAGATAGACAATTGAACTCAAGATAATCCCGCCGATCCGGAGGAAATCATCAATACTCAGAGAAATAGCGGTGGATGTTGTCAGCAAAATTATCGCGAGGAGTAGACTCATCAGTAACGGCACAAGCAAGCAGAGCAGAGCACTGATATATTTCGCAAGCAGGATTTGACCGCGACGCACCGGATGCGTTACGACCAAACGTAATGTGCCGCCCTCACGTTCCCCCGCAATGGCATCGTAGGCGAAAATAAGTGCCATTAGACTCAGAACCACCTCAAAGATAAAAATGATATCAATCGAAGTGAAGAGGTTGAGAAGTGGATTCGTCAATTTATACGTTCCAGTATCCCACAGCGTCGGGACAAAACCGTGAGATATCCAAATCTCGTTGCCCAACCGTTTATCTAACCCGACATTGAAAATACTCAACGGATTTGGTGGGCGGGCAACGTTCAATCTTCCGCCCGAATAGGTTTTCAGTTCCCGCGATTGCTGATGCTGCGTTTTGAGAACAGTGTTGTAAGCGGCTAACCGTCGCTCATAATCCTTGATAAGTACAGCAGTATTGGCGACCACAAGCAACAATACAATGAGGACGGCTACGGCGAAGCGGAACGTCATTAGATTGTCAAGGAGTTCTCGGCGGATGAGCGTTGTTAACATGGTTTCCCCTTAAAATCGAACTGGATACAGCATTATCCTACTTCTGCCCCAGAACTTTCAGAAACTCTGGATCCTCCTTTACATCCGAAAATTCGGGGGTTTCAAGGAAAGACGAGTAGTAACTATCCATATAATTGTAGGAGCTCACTATATAATCGTTCTGAGCGACCTTCAAATGGTGTAACGTCTTTTCTCGGTTTTTCTCAGATGCCCAGACGCTCACAGCAAGCATGAAGTGATTATAATCGTTGTAATTTCCCAAATCGATGGCGAGTTGTAGCAAACGTTTCGCTTCATCATACTTCTGCGCCCATACCAAACAACAACCGATATTATGAGCCGTACAAACAAGCTCGTAGATATTTACGGGATAACCGGCATTCCGTTTTTCAACTTCCCCTTCGATAAACGTCCTTGTATCCATCAAGACTTGATCGAAACACTCCCAATCTTCCTGTTTGCTATACACCCGAAGTCGATTCTCTCTTATCGCCAACCAGAACCGAAAATAGCTTCGCCAACCGGGTTCGCCATTGGCACGTTCCAACTTTTCTATCTCAAGAAGTGCCGTATCTAACCTATCGTTCTTTATTAAGATATCTGATCCGAATTGCAGAAAATCACAACAACTGTACTGACTCACTTCAGGGTTCTCTAAGCGTTCAGATGCCTCATTGTAAAGTTGAATCCAGTCATCAATACGGCCTTCCGCTTTCCAACATCCAGCAGTGTTCGGATTAGAAACAATCCGCAACACATATTTTTCTGAGCGCTTGCCTGCCCAACGGTAAAGACGCATCTGTTCCTCAATAGCTTCCCGATTTCTCCGAAGAAAAGCGAGGCTTTTGACTAACCTGTGATGTGCCCAAGAACGCTCCGTATCAGCTGGTGTGTCATCCATATACTTACGGAGTAGGGGGAGCCGTTTTTCCATGCCGAGACTCCCCATATACGGGTATATATCATCAACCACAAGACGCACTAATTCAGGCGTAATTTCACCCTTAAGTGCAGCTTCAATCTCGTTGGCTGCTTCCTTAAGAATATCCTCCCTTGATGCAGGATCAGATTTCACTTTTTCCACGAATGCATCGAACGTGCTGCGCAGTTGCTCTAATTGATTCATAATATTCTCCTCCAGATTATCTGATAACGGTAAATGACCAAAGAATTCTTGATCCAAGAGTTCTGGATCTGTTTGTAAACGTTTTCGTGCCCGGTGGAGCCGACTCGCAATTGTGTTCACTGGCACGCCCAAGAATTTGCCGATCTCTTTCGTCGGCATTTCGTCAAGATAGTAGAGTGTTACGACCGTGTGTTCATTTTCTGGCAGTTTTTCCAAAAGCTGTTGGACCAGATCACGGCAATACTCCGTTCTCTCTGTCATCCGCTGTTCTGACATGTGGTGTGTATAAGAGGATTCCTCAATTTCCTCTAAACGTGTGCCCTCCAAAGATTGCATCGCAGGCTTTTGCTTCTGTATCCTCTTTTGCTTTCGCATCCAATCAATGCAAAGCCGATTTGCGATGACATAGAGCCACCCTGCAAATTGATCGGGATTTTTGAGGGTCGAGAGTTTTTTGTATGCCTGAAGGAAGGCCTCCTGCATAATATCCTCAGCGTAGTGATAATCGCCGATCTTCTGCCATACAAGGGTGTGAACACGCTTTTGGTACCTTTCGACCAAAATGCCAAACGCCTTGTCGTCACCCGATAAAATTTTGCGAATTAGTTGAACATCGTCTTCTTTTTCCACGAAATTTCCCCCTAACGAACAAATTGGATCCTGTATGCCTTCGCCAAAGAGTTTAATTAAATGCCAAGCTTTATGCAATTAAGTAATATGAAGCAGTTTACATCTTCTATATATTAAAGACGAAATTTTGGGTAGAAAACTTGCATCCTAGGAAAAAAAATGAAAAACTGGATTTTTTAGAATTTGTTTTGTGAGTGTCAGGCAACAAAAAAGGGAACCGGTAAAAAACCAGTTCCCTGTGGATATTCTATTGGACTTCGGAAACTAAGCCGACAATCCGGCAACAGCCGCGTCCTCACTGTCGAAATGTTCAAACAGATTCACCAAACGATTCAGAACAATAAGATTTTTGATATGTTTCCCGACATTGATGACACCCACGCGTCCTTGTTTTCGTGACGCAGCCGCGTATGCCTCCATCAAGGTGCCAAGACCTGAACTATCGATCCGATTGACCTGCTCGAAATTGATGAGGATACGTGGGGTATCAGAAGCCTCTATTTGTGGCAAGATAACTTTCCGTAAGTGTGATACGGAACGTCCGCCCACCTTTCCAGAGGGTTTCAAAATCGAGATGCCATTTTGCTGACGAATTTGCGTTGTCATTTTTTTCTCCTTTTTTTATTTGTGAAATTTGTCACTGTTAATTGTTTTTTAATACGATTCAAACGTTCAATTTAAGGATGCGTTGACTTAACCCGAATTCTATTAAAACACCATCTTTTTAACGCAAGTCCAAGTCTGTGTCCGTTTTGAGGCGTTTATGGGATGTTTCAAAAGACGCGCCCCAAGGTCCCTCCTCCGTATGAGGATCGCGCCGTTCAGCAGGCACGACAGTCTCATCAGAGCCGAAAGCAAGGTAACCGATGCCGAAGAGTAACAAACAGACGAGGAGTAGATTAATCATTAGGAAACGCATTTTTTTCTCCTTATTAGAATAGGACTTGCATTTGAATTCGGAAGTGGCAATTTTGCTAAAATTTTCCTTTTTCATTCGTTGATTTAGGTGACGCATCTTAGATGTCAAAAGGTTGCATTATTTTCAAAAATGGAGAGATAGAAGATGTCTTCTCCGAACCCCTCAGCCTTTGCATTTCTCCTCCTTTTGCCTATATAGAGTTCGTTCAAACAAAAAAGATAGTAAAAGATTTGTCAGTTGTCGTTACTACAAACGAGTTCCAAAACAGTTGCATTTTTTATTTAAAACAGGACTTACGCAAATTATGTAAAAAGGCGATATATTCCACCAAAAAAGGCGTTATTTCCGTAATTTAACCCCCTAAATCCCCCTTATCAGCGGGACTTTAAGAGGAAACGCGTAAGTCCTATAAAATTTTCAGAATATACAAACGTACAGATGATTCCTTTACTGGTGATACTCTCTATTATTAAAGACGAAAACTCGATCAGGAAACGTGCATTATGGGCAAAAATGAAAAAACTGAATTTTTAGAAGTTGTTTTGTGAGTGTCAGGCAACAAAAAAGGGAACCGGTAAAAACCAGTTCCCTTTCATACTTGGCAGGCAGGGATAGCCGTGGGACTTGTTTAGGGGGATGGGTTGTAATTTCAACTTTATTTTTTTACTAAAGCGATATCCCCAACAAAGGTGCGGAACTTCAACAGCGGTCCGCCTCCGTTAATAGTTCCAAGCACTCTACTTCTGGTTACATCTCCCCAGACTCTAAAATCAGTTGATAGATCCCCTATGCTGATGCGTGCATCTATCTCAACTGCAATATTGGAATTAAGTGCAGCTGTTATATCGCCTGTAGAGGTCCATAAACTCCATTGATGCTGGGGTTGTGTTGGCACTTCTGCATGAATGTTTCCCACGGAAGTTTTTACGTCAACCGTCCCTTGACAATTTGCGAGTGTAATATTACCGGCACCGGACTTACCTGAGACGGGTCCCTTGATTCCGTTAAACCGCATATCGCCTCCGCCAGTTCGCGCTTGGACTGCCCCTGTGAGACCGTCTGTGTAGATATTGATATTGCCTGATTGCGTGTTTAAGTCAACATTATATCGTTGCGGCACCGTCACCAGGAAACGAATGTCTATGTGCCACAAGTTAACTAACGGATGCCACCTCCAGTAGTTCTTCCCGCGTTGAAACTCGCCTGTAATGGAAACCTCCGAAGGGGTTGCATCAAATGTCACCTTAAAGTCAGCGAGTACTTTTTGAAGGCGTCTATTTGACGGCCTTTTCGATTTTTTGGTGATTATTATTTCAACGCTATCCTGCGTATGCGTTTGGATATCAACGCGCCCGATATCTGCATTAACTGTTAAACGCCCATCTGGATTGACATTGTAAGTTTTTTCAATAACCTTGTTGACTCCGTGTGATATATCTTCTGCAGTTGCCCTCGTGAGTAGGCAAGACAAGATAATTGTGACAATTGTGATACCTAATAAAGTATTTTTCATCAAATTCTTCAGATTTGGAAACTCCAACCTTCAGGTTAGAGAGGAAAATCTGCCTCCTTATTTTTTCCATCTTGAGGTTCGGTTAATAGAAACACCCAAATCCTATCCGCTATTTAATCACAATTTTTGCGTGGAAAGGGTGCATTCTGAAAACTTTACATCTTGTATACTGATGTCATAAAGTCTTTCTTTTCCCCGGAATCATCTGATATGGATAATTCGTTGGGATGCCGTTGATTTAAGTGACTCACCTTAGATGTCAAGAGGTTGCATTATTTTCAAAAAGGGTGTTGAAACCAAATGAACGCAATTTGAAAGGATGGAGAGATAGAAGATGCATTCTCCGAACCCCTCAACCTTTGTAGTTTTGCTCCTCTTGCTTATATAGAGTCTCGTTCAGGGAAAAAAGACAGTAAAAAATTTGTCAGTGGGAATACGAAGAGGTCTAAAATGCGCGGATCACTTTAGCAACGAAACGCTGCTTGAATTCCGAGGCATTAGGATCTCCGAGGATGATGAAAAAGTCGGTGCCGGCATAGCCAGAACGGCGCAATGCGAAGTAGATATTGACGCCTTCTGCTTGCCAGATTAATCGACTCCCGAGGCTTAAGGCGGGACTGAAATCATAGGTGAGGGTTAGAATCTGTTGGTACCGTCTCTCAAAGTGCCACTGGATTTGTGAGGAGAGTCCTGCGGTGAAGCCGTAGGCGCGAAGATTTAGATTTCCACTGAGGCGATGAATCGTTTCGCCTGCCTGTTCACCCCAATTGTAGGTAATACCAACATTATTGAACCTGTCAGAAGCACGCGCACGGAATCCAACGCTGAAAACACTGTCGCTGAATTCTTCAAATTGCCCGCCCCTCCAGCCAGCGGCAAGTGCATAGTCACTATGTGTCACGATAAGTGAAGATATCGATAGGTTCCGCCGGAAGACCTCGCCTTCGTAGGTATTAGAAACTTCACTTTGGACAGAGGCGGATGCTCTGCGGATAAATCCCTCTCGCCATTCGTTCTGGAGATAACTGCCTAAACTTAGACCGCGATACCCCGTAAACGGATGGTACCCAAGTCTATTGACGAAATCCGAATCGACAAAAAATACGGAAAAGTAGGGTTGAACGACTCGTCCTTGATAGATTAAATTGGCATATCCATCCCTTCCAGTTGACTCGCCTGCCCAGCTTTGGGTGATGGCAGATCTGGCTAAAAACTTGCTAAATCTCATGTTTCCTGAGAGATGACCGACATTGTTTGCTGGAGTGTTCCGGTGATGATGCGAAAGGAACGCCGCGCTGATATTAGAGGTTGCTGTTGGCGATTGCGTGGCTTGAAGAATAATATTTTGGTTATTGCGATGGTACGTTCCCAAGGTCCCTATAGAGGTGTTTTTCCCGATTTTCCCAAAGAGTTTAAGCCCTCCGTCCATATCCGCTATCCGCCGCGAGTGGAACAGATTACCGAGACGATAGACATTGCCGCCTTCTGAGAAGAAAGGTCTCCGATCGGGCACATAGCGCTCTCCATAGGAGAAGTCGATACCTTCCACGGCTTGTTCGATGTTTTCAAAGTCGGGGTTGGCTGTGCCGATAAGTCGCAGTTGTGGGGTAACCTCATAACGGATGTCCGTGCCTGCACGGGCAGTATATTCTCTCTCTTCAGTTTCCGTTTCACTGATGCCACCAATCAGATAGGGTAACACCTTGAGTTCACGTTTTCGAGGCGGTGGTAGCACATCGATCCAGTGTCCATCGTTCTCGCGAAATTCGTTCACTCCCAGATTACACCACCATGAACGTTCGCCTGTGCGTTGCTGTTCTCTGTCAAGGTTGATACCCATGCGAACCGGTTGGGCTGTGTCAGGGTAATCCAGCATCTGCCACGGGATTTCCATTTCTACAATCCACCCGTCTTCCACAATCCGCGCAGCAGTTTTCCAGAGCCCAATCCACTCACTTTTCTCGGCGCGTCCTGTAGCGAGATGCGCGTATTTCGTGCCGAGTGGATTTACAATGAAGAAATTCCTGTCCGAAAACTGATGCGTATGAAATGGATCAAGACTGAACGAGACCCAGTCCTCTCCACGGATTCGCGTCTGATCTTTGGTCTGGCGTGCCACAATTCTGTCGGGCATATCATCGTAGAGATGAAGTCCAACGTAAATGGCTGTGTCTGTATAAACGAGGCGGCCCATGGATTGGTTCTTTGCGGGTTTTTCGGTCCGTTCGTCGGTGAAACCGATGGCTTGCGGTGCGTCTTGCCAGCAGGCATCGTCGAGGACACCGTCAATGGTGGGTGGCTGATCTGTTTTGACTGCGGGGAGTTCTTTCTGGACGGTCTGTGTGTTTTCAACTGCCGAAGTTTGTAAATTTGTGATTAAGGTAAATGATAGCGTGATGAACAATACTATCGCGTAATTTTTCTGTTTTACCCGTTTGTTTGTGATACACTTGTGCGCTACACGAGCCTTCGTCGTTGTAAACTTCGATGTTTTCATCAATTAATTTAATTTCCTCCGATTCAGATGTTGATTCCGCAGGGTGCTGGTGTAAATCATGGTTTCATTTTTTTTTCGTTTACTCGGCACGTAATGCTTCAATCGGTGACAGCCGCATGGCTTTTACAGCAGGATACAGTCCGAAACAGATGCCAAGTGCTGCGGAGAAGGAAACCGATATTAACATCCACTGCGTGGAGAACACTGCGGGCCATGCAGGAACGATTTTCACTATTCTCACAGCAAGATGCGCCATTCCCTTACCTGCGAAGACACCCAGTCCAACGCCGAGTAACCCACCGATACTACATAAACTCACAGATTCACTTAGAAATTGCAACAGGATATCAGAATTTTTGGCACCGAGTACCTTGCACAAGCCAATTTCGCGTGTGCGTTCCCCGACCGCTACCAGCATCATGTTCATAATACCGATGCCACCCACAAGAAGTGAAAACCCAGCGATACTGCCCAACGCAATCTTTAGGACAGCACTGATTTTTAAGAGACTTCCTAACCTTCCTCGCACCTCAAAGATGCGGAAGAAGTCGTCTTCGTTTCGGTGGCGTTTGCGAATAACAGCGTTAACTTCCTCAATAGCTTTGGGCACTGCCTCTACGGTAGATGCATGAACGACAATCTGCAAAATTGTGTCGTCGCCAGTAAATCGCTGTTGCATCGTCGTCACGGGAATAAAGATCTGCTCATCGTAATTCGTGCCGAACTTCAGATTTCGTCCGCGAGGGACAAGCGTGCCAATAACAGTAAATCTTTCGGTGCGACGTGTATACTTATATTGGTTACTGGTACTTCCAATTTTTATTTCTTTACCGAGTGGCGATGTGCTTCCAAAAAGCCCAGCGGCCACACCCGATCCGATAACAGCAACTTTCATTGCCTTGTCAACGTCATTTTCTGAGAGGAACCGTCCTGTTTGTAAGTCCCACTTCATCAAGTTGGTGTAGTTTTCATTGACCCCGTAATAGCCAGCACGCATGTTTGAACCATCTTCAGCAAGAACCAGCACTCGCGAAAAGGCGGGCAGACGCGGGGTAGCTCCTTTCACAGATGGACATGTTGATTCAATTGCCAAGACATCAGCGTAGGTAAAGTGTTCCTTGCTCCGAACCCGTATACGGCGGCCACCTACTAATTTGGTAGAAACGCGGTAAAGTGTGAAGGTGTTAAGCCCGCCGAGTTTTTGAATATCCTCAAGAATAACCTCTTTGGCACCATCACCGATAGCAATCATAGCAAGTACAGATGCAATACCGATAATAATGCCAAGCGTTGTCAGCAAAGAACGCAGTTTATTAGCGAGCAGTGCTTTTATGCCAACGGAAATGTTTTCAAGGAAACGCATCGGAAATCTATAGATATATTTCCCTTACCCCTGTTCTCTTGCACAGTCCGAGAAAACTACGTGACATTTCGCGCAGTGCTGGCATGAAATTCCGAGATGCTTTCTTCAACACTTCGGCGCAGCGTCTCATCACTGAGATGGAACGCCTCGCGTATTGTCATTGACAGTTTCCCTTTCTGTTCTATCGAATCGAGCAATTGTTGGTTTCGCACGACAACGACAGAATCAGCAGTCTCTTGAATTTCCTGTAGCGAACGTTTCGCTTGTTCGGCGCGACGTTGACCCTCAAAGTTGAATGGACAGGTCACAACACCTACAGCCAAAGCACCTTGTGCTTGAGCAAGAGATGCAATCAGCGGCGAAGCACCCGCTCCTGTTCCGCCTCCCATACCGGCTACAACAAAGATGATATCGGCATCCGCAACGATGGCGTTGAGCGTTTCCCTGTCCTCTTCAGCGGCTCTTTTACCTATCTCTGGGTTCGCGCCACAACCAAGCCCTTGGGTGGTGTTAGCACCGATCTGCACCGGTGTTGCTTCAGGGTGCTTATCAAGTGCTTGCTCGTCCGTATTCACGGCATAAAATTCAATGTCCGTCAAACCGTCTTCAATCATTCGTTTAACGGCGTTACCGCCCGCACTACCGACCCCAATAACCTTGATTTTGGTGTGAATGCGCTTGGATTCCTCTCGTTTAGATGACATAGTTCTCCCTCTTTCAGGTTCGACACCGAACGCCTTACGCAGGAGTTCACGTGTCTGTCTTAATTTGGACTTGATTGTGCCTATCGCCAATCCGAGTTCAGCGTGGATCTCCTTGATGCTCCACAATTCCAGATAGTATAGGACCGCAACGCGGCGCACTTTATCCGGGAGGTGATGCACGGCATCCCTTATAGCGTCGTAGCGTTCCGTTTCCCTGAAACGCGCGACGGCATCTTGGTCGATACGATCCGTCAGATCCGCATCACTATAAGGAATGTCATTTCCCGAACGACCAGCAGCAGCATAGTACCGCTTGCAAGCGTTGTAAGCAATGCGATGCACCCATCCACCAAAACTTTCAACGTCCCGCAGTCCGCTGATGTTCTCCCAAACCGACTTCCAGACGTCCATGAGAATTTCTTCAGCGTCGCGGGGTTGTCTCGAATTTGCGATAATCACTTTCCAAATGCGTCGACTATAACGCGACATCAGTTCCGCAAATGCCAACTCATCACCGGCTTGGGTAAGCCCAATGAGTTCTTCATCTGTTAGAATGGTGTGCGTTGATAGATCGTATCGCATAAACAGTTCCCAATTGATTTTAACCTAAAGAGTGAACATTTTCGGGAGGTGGTTTAAAAAAAGTAAAATTATCTGATTTTTCACTGCGCCTTTCCCGGTGGTCTATATCTCCGAACGCAAAAAGACAAGAAAAGCACCTAAAAGAGATATACCGAGTAGTAAAATGAGCAATAATATATCCATTATTGCGGGGTTGAACGTATTTTGAAAAGTCAACTTATCCTCAAATACCGGAATAGCCTCTGGTAAGATAGGCTTTTCCGACATACCTTTCCGGATACCGATGAAGTGAAGACTTTCTGGATCCGCCCGATCCATTTCAACAACAAAGTTTCGGAAGTGTTGAATATAAAGGCGGCAGCGTTCTAAGAATTGCAAATGGCGATTAAAGCCTGTGCCCGCCATGGATTCAAGGGCGTATTGGACAATTGCTGCAGGAGAGCATCGGGTTATCCGCCTCGCGTGTAAGACTTGGGCACTCTGCGCCGCGAGATATTGGCGGCTAATCCGCTCACGCATCTCCATATCTCTGTTGACGAACTCTCGCTGGATCTCCAATTCCGAAGTGTCTATTCCGGTAACTTCCTCCTGGAAGGGTTCTGCCGATTGACGGCGTTCTCTCAAAGTTTCCCTTTTATTCAAGAAATCGCTCCTAATTTGGTCGATGGTAGTCCCTTTTGCCACCTGAAATTGATGGTGTGTTTGAACGGGAGGCATCCATCTTGTGGAGAGTGCCCCGAGGGTTGATGGCATAAATACCACGACGGTCACCCAGATGAGCAACAGGACAACGAGACTTAACCGACTTTCCCGGGTCATGGCGGAGATGATAAGCCCAATTGCGATGAAGATACCAGCATAGCAAGAAGCAATCAACACGGTGAGTCCCACACGTCCCCAGTCTGCGCTGCTGAACTGCGTCCAACTTTCCGTAGAAATGATGGCGAGATTGAACAACACGGCACAATAGAAGGCGATGAGGACGGTGATGAGGGAACCGAGGAACTTACCCATTAATAGGGTAGGACGCGAAATCGAATTGGCAAGACACAACCGTAGTGTCCCGCGTTCCCGTTCCCCGGAGAGCGCGTCAAAGGTAAACAGGAGCGGAATGAAAGAGAGCAGATAGGTAACAATAAAGACCCAATCGATCACCGTGACAGTGGGACGAAAATTGCTGATCGCCTCCATATTCAGACGTGGAACGCCCAGTGACCAAATATAGCTAAGATCGTATAGCCGCCAGAAACCACCACTCACGCTTTCGTCCGGTAGCAACGCGTCCCCGCCATCCGCAATGAAGGCGAGGGATGCAGGACGTTTGTAAAGTTTACCGGGACCCTTTTGCAGCAGCGCATATAACTCCGTTCGGGATTTCAACTCAGTCTGAGAGGCGTTAACCTTCTCGGAATACCTCCGAACTCGCTCGGGATGGGTCTGAAGATGTACAACGGCGTTGGTTACCATTAATGCCACAAGGATGAACGTGGTTAAGCCGAAGCGTAGGCTTGTGAGATGGTCTAAAAGTTCACGTCTGACAATATGCCAAATCATCTTTTTAATGTTCCTTGCGGTTCGATTAGAGCAGTTGCGGGATGAACGATTTTCTCCGTATATCCAGCCCGCCCGCTGGTTGGGCTTACGTGCCTTGGGTCGTCGGTTGAACCTAAGCTCCAAACTGACTAAAAACCGATAGCTGAAGTCCACCAACTATTCTATACTTCAACTTTGATAAAAATCAAAACTGTCGCCATGAATAGGACAATATTGGTGCATAACAGCAAAAACAGTTCAGGTAGGGCGCGCTGCGCGTTGATGCCAATTTCTGCTCGCTCGAAGTGAAATCGGGGCAAAATCGACCAGTCTATATCCCCTTGATTCGGAGCAAACCACTGCTGGCTGGCGAACGCATCTCTCTCATGAAAGGTGTCAATGAGGGTGCGCCGATATGCCTGCGCTGTTTGGATATAATCCACCATGCTGTCTAAATCGGTGCCCGCCCACGCGGCAGTGGCAAACGTATAAAGGCTTGCCGGACTGAGCTTCATGAGACGTTCATCCCAGTGTGCTTGCCGGAGGGAGGTCTGTGCCACCAACTGCTGACCGACAAAACCGATCTCTTCGGCATTCCGAATTTGCAGAGGCGCGGCGAATTCATAATAACGGTGCAAGTGTGGCACTAAAGGGTGCCCTGTATCTTTCAGTTCAAGGTTAACCCGAGGGAAGTCCCCAAGGAAGAAATATCCGGTTCCACTAAAGAGACCTGGAAACGCTTCAGACTCTGAAAATATTGGAGGCTCTCCCTTAAGCGGACTATTGGCTAAAAACCGGTGCCGTTCTCGATCTGCCGTTTCCCGAATCTGTGCTATCTGCTGCTCGGCGGATCTTTTTTCTCCACGTAGGTCGCTCTCTGGATTTAGGGCAAACCGACTCCAGTTTGGATAGACGAGTACCAAAACCACCCATAAAAACATGCAGAGCATCAGGGATGTAGCCGCACGCCGGGTTATCGTGGAAATGAGCAGACCGATCAGATAGAAAACCGACAGATAGACGATTGTCGTCAAAACAATACCACCAATTCGCAGAAAATCATCCCCACTGAATTGCAAGGCGCGCGCCAAGGAACACTGAATTAGTGTGAGCAATAGACTCATCAACACGGGGAGTAGCAGACAAACCATCGCCGCAATATATTTGGCAAGTAGCACACTTCCTCGTCCAATGGGATGCGAAACCACCAGACGCAAGGTACCGGTCTCCCAATCTCCCGCAATCGCGTCATAAGCGAAAAGCAGGGCGATCAGACTCAATACAACTTGGAAGATAAAGACCAGATCTATCTGTGAAAAGAGATGCAGATAGGGGTTATTTATACCGAGGGGTGCCCCTGGGCTTGAAAGGGATGGGACGCTGCCAGACACCCACTGTTCTTCCTCGGATCTGACATCAGCAATGGGATTTGAAAGAGCTGGCACGCTGTCAAACGCTATGTCAAGGTCGCTACCAAAACGCGTTTCTAAGCCGGCACTAAAGAGACTCAGGGGGTTGGGCGGACGTTGAACCTTTAACTTTAAGATCGAATAGGTGGGGGTTGCATCGACCGCCTCGCGATTCACGGCTTCTTTGTGATTATAGTCGGCGAGACGTTCTTCGTATGCACCAATTAAGACAAACGTATTGGCGACAACAAGCAGGAGGGTAATGACGACCGCGGCAAAAAAACGCGCACTCATCAGATGCATCAAGAGCTCTTGGCGTATTAGGGTCCGTAACATTGGTCCTCTTTGCTAAAATTTCTTCGGCATGACGAGGTAGACCTGTCCTTCTTCACCAATCGGTTTAACAAATACAGGATCCAACGCACCCGAGAATTCCAGAGACAGAAATTCCGTTTCAATGTGCGCGAGTATCCCTGTCAGGTACCGAGGATCAAAACCGATACGGATATTCCCAGTGCTGGATGCCACTGCCAATGTCTCATGCTCTGTATCTGGTTCAGAAGTCTTCGGGGTAATCCGAATGTGTTGCGCATCTATCTCTAAACAGATCGTAGGATTTTCTGGATTTGCGAGCGGCGAAACCCTATGTATCGCATGCAACATATGCTCTTTGGACACAACCGCCCGCCCTTCAAAAGACTCTGGAATGAGATGCTCATAATTCGGATATTCAGCGTCTACCAATCGCGCCGTCAACGTCGCGTGCTCATCGGCAAAAAGAATCTCGTTCTTAATGCGTGAAATCCTTACTTCCGAGGAATTGGCAAAATTTCGCTCGATTTCTTTGACGGCTTTGAGCGGTATAATGAATCCATCACTTTCCCCCGACAACGTGAAGGGTTCACAATGTGCCAAGGCGAGCCGTATCCCATCAGTAGCAACGACTTCAGTTCTGTCCTCAAAAAGGTTAAAATAGAGTCCGTTTAGGAATCGACGTTTTTTCTCCGTGGATGCAGCAAATTCAGTTTTGTGAAGGACAGACCGTAGGGTGTCTCCATTAATCGCGAATGCTCCCGCGTCAACCGAGGAAAACTGTGGGAACTCTTTATCGGGAAATCCAACAATTTTGCGAACGTTACCTCCAGAGGTAATTTCGACCTGATCGTCTGTTATCGTTGCCAAGCCTATCGGTTTTTCAGGGGACCACGCTTTAACGATAGCCTCCAATTCTTTGGCAGACACAACGATTGTTCCCGCCTCCTTAATGGTTCCTTCAACCTTCATCCTGATACCGATTTCCGTGTCCGTCGCCATGCATTCAATTGTGTCCCCTTCCGCACGGATGAGAACATTTGACGGCATAGGTGCGGTATCCCGACCACTCGCGATGCCCTGTAGTGCTTGTAGGGAGGACAAAAAGTTATCTCTTTCAAAAGTTAATTTCATTCCATAATCTCCGTTCAAATGTTTTTGGGAGTGGTATTCACTTTCAATTGTGATATCTAACGCCTCTTGAATCATGAATTCATACTTCTTTAACTGTTGCCGCGCCCGGCGGAGCCGACTCTTAATCGTATTTTCTGATACACCTAAAAAATCACTTATTTCTGCGTACGTCATGCCTTCAAGGTAATGAAGCGTGATGACCGTCCGATTGCCTTCCTTCAATCTCGCAATCAACTCCTCCACCAAGTCGCGTCGCGCTTCGGCAATAGTTTTCGCGTGTTCCATCGCGACATACCGAGAATACGCCTCTGTCTCTACTTCCGAGATGTCAGTGTCTTCCAATGGTTGGGTATGTCGATGGTTTTTTCGGAGCCAAGCGATACAGAGACGATCCGTAATGACATACAGCCATCTTGGAAACCGCGTTGGATCCTCTAAGGTTTCCAATTTCTGATAGACTTGCAGGAAGGTCTCCTGCGTAATATCTTCGGCGATATGGAAATCCCCAATTTTCCGCCACGCAAGCGTATGAACCCGTTTCTGGTACTTCCTCACCAGGTGCTCAAAGGCAATTGCGTCACCCGCAAGAATGCGTTGAATCAATACAGTATCATCGTTTCTCACTAAAAATCTCCAGAAAAGTTATTTTTATTCACGAAATTTATACAATATTATACCAGAGGCGTTTTTCTCTTGAAACATCTATTTCTTATCAGGTCATTACTGTTTCGGAGCGTCGGATGCCGCAAATTGTAAGTGGTACAACCGAGCATAAAGTCCGCCCTGAGCCAGTAACTCTCGATGCGTCCCTATTTCCACAATTTTGCCATTTTCCATGGCAAGAATCACATCAGCATTTAGCACCGTAGACAATCGGTGTGCGATCACAAAGGAAGTCCTTCCCTTCATCAACCGTTCTAAGGCTTCCGTAACGCCCCGTTCCGTCTCCGAGTCGAGTGCGGAAGTGGCTTCATCCAAAAGGAGAAGTTTCGGATTCCGAGTCAGCACACGAGCGATAGCAATCCGCTGTCGTTCGCCGCCGGAGAGCCGGATACCCCGCTCACCTATCTCCGTGGCGTAGCCATCTGTGAACTGCGTGATAAATCCGTGGGCATTTGCGGCTGTGGCGGCGGCAACAATATCCTCCATTCTCACGCGCTCCGGGTGTCGTGCCCCCATTTGGATGTTTTCCTCAATTGAACCCGAGAAGAGATAAGGGTCTTGAAACACCGTGCCGATCTGTGAACGTAGAGCACTCAAATTGAGTGTCGCAATATCGTGTTCATCAACATAAATCTGTCCCTGGGTAGGGGTGTAGAGACGCGGAATGAGGTTGAGAATTGTGCTTTTTCCCGCGCCGCTGGGTCCCACGAGTGCAGCGATCTGACCAGGCAACACCTCAAAACTGACGTTTTCCAGGACTTCCGAGGTTTCGTTATAACTGAAGTGGACATCCTCAAATCGGACCTTTCCGCGCAAATCAACATCCTCAATACCATCAGTGGGTTCGGTTCGGTTTTCGTCCAAAAAAGTAAAAACTCGTTTTGCCCCTTCGCCGGTTCTGAGGAGCGTTTGGTATTCATTTTGGGTTTGGTACAGGGGAACGGTGAGTAGATTCAAATAACGATTTGCCATCCACAAAAATCCGAGACTGATGTGTCCGTCAAGTACCATTTTTCCACCAATAAAAAAGAAAAGCGGATTACCCACCCAAGAAGCGAGGCCGCCGAGTGCTGTTAGTCCTCCGATTAACCTTTGATGGACTTCTGCACGAATGAGGGTTTCTATGGAACGTCGGATGCGCCCCATATCTCGCATTTCATGCCCGAGAGATTTAATCTCCCGGGACCCCACAATGCCTTCTTGGAGCCTTGACGAAATACTTTCTCTTTCTTGTAGAACCTGCTTTGAAGCGTTTTGGACAGGTCTTCGGAAGAGAACTGGGAGACCCACCACAGCGAGGGTAAACGGAATACTAAACAGACCCAACCACGGATTGACCCAGAACACAACAGTTAGGGTAATAGCAAATTCAATCCCCGCAAGGATAATCCATCCACTTGCCAAAATCCCTTCCGCGGCAGACGCTGTATCGGAATCGATGTAAGCCATAATCTGTCCTGTTGTGTGGTCATCGTAAAAACGGCAGGGTAAGAATCGCAGATGTCGGTAAACCTGTAGTTGCATATCACGGCGGGTTTGACCTGTGACCTTTGCTAAAAAATACGCGAATCCAATCGATGTGAGATAAGTGACGACCGCAATAGCCATCCATGACCCAACAAGAATTGGCAGAAAATCGGCATCTTTCTCACCAATGACCCTGTCAAAAAACTGACCTTCCATCCATGGGAAGACCAGAAAGGTGGCACGCATGCCACCTTGGAAGAGCAGACACAAAAGGGCTAACCCCCAATACGGTTTGAGATAGCCTAACAAACGGACAGCAATTCTGCCACTTCCGAAATTCTGTTCCTTTTTCGATTCATCCAACCCGTTGTCTCCTCTAAACGTTAACTGTCACTGTTAACGTTAACTGTCACTGTTATGGTCCCCTTCTAAACCATGTGTTGAACTCACGTTCACTATAGTGACGCGAACTGAGAAAAAAAGGGTGCATAATTCTGCAGAGCAGCGAAAAAATCGCAAAAAAAGCAGAAAAAAGGCACCCTTTCAGAAACATCCTATCATTCTGAAAGGAGGGTTAACAATCACCCTCATTCTCTAATTACATATATTTTAATCCAAGTTGCCAGTTGTAAATCCATGGAATATCCTTCATAGTGTTTTTATCCGAAAAAACAAAAGGAATATCCTCGACGTTTGCTCATCTCTGTCATTAGAAACAGATGCAGGTCTCTTATGCTTAGAAACCTGCTACTTCTGTTTCAATTTTCCCCATGTTGTTGTTAGCAAATGGGGTTGCGGTGTAACAGGTAACGCCGCTGGATCAAACCAATCTGCATCAATATTTTTGCTTCCTCGTGTAAGTTGTTTCCTCATACGACTCGCCAAATCAATTACGAAGAGTTGCATTTGATCACCGACTTCCTGTTCATAAAGGATTTGATCGCCACGTGGACTCCATGTAGGATCCCAAGCATATCCACCTGCTTTGGGAACAATTTGCTTCAGATTGGTAGCATCTGGCTTCATAATATGGATTGTGCCCTTATCACCCTCATGAAGGAACCACGGAAAATCGGCAAAGGCAATCCATTCACTATCTGGCGACCACGCAGGGGCAGTCAGACGTAGATTCGGATCAGGTGACACTTCTCTGCGCTTATTTCCTTGTGGTGAGATTAAAACGAGCGGATATCCATCAACATCCTTCCCCCCTAAACCAAAAGTAAAGACAATTGTCTCACCATCTGGTGACCATGCCGGATGTCCTCCAAATGGTCCTGTTTTTGCCAGAGGGGTTTCGTTTTTTCCATTAATTTCGGCAGTGTAAAGTGTTGCCTCACCGTATCGTAAGTAAGCAATTCTTTTGCCATCGGGACTCCATGTTGGGACAGACCTATCAACAGAGGAAGAGAATACCTTTTCTTCATTTTTACCATCGGTATCTATGAGATATAAGTCCCGGTTTCCGTCCCGAGTAGAGACAAAGAGAATTTGTTCCCCTGTTGGTGAAAAGACCGGCTGAAAATCGCCCGCTGGATTATCAGTTAATTTGACAACCCCGCCTCCATCTGGGTTCATCAGATAGATATCAAAATTCCCTGATCGATTCGAGGCAAAAACGATTTTAGCTGAATCCGGTGCTTTTGCCCACGAGCAATAAACACCCGCATTGAATAGAATTAAACTGATGCAAGAAAAAAAGACAAAAAGTTTAATGTTCACAGTTTCACTCCTTTGTAATATGAGGTATTTCATTGGACTCGCTTTTGGAACAACCTTCAAGGGTTGCCGTTTATTATGAACCCACCAGCATTATCTACATTGATTTACTCATCATTTTTAATGTTGAAGTACAGTATCCCACTTGACTCCGTGCCGACATACAGTCCATTATCACCAACAGCCAGAGCCGTAACAATAGCAGGCACCTTCGGGGCGAACTGTTCCCATGTGTTGCTACCATACTTCAGTTGATAGACACCCGTTTTAGAAGTACCATAAACTATTAGAGGGCTTACTGCCAATTGCTCCATAACCAGACACGTTCCCGATGCATCGGTAACAGGATACCAGTTTCTTCCATTCTGTGAGGTAATAACCCCATTGTTCGTCGCTACATATACCGTGGCACCGACAAATACGATCTCGTTGAAAACGTCAACAGGAAACGGCAAGTTTTTCGTCACATTGTTCCAATTATTTCCGGCATCCAACGATTGCATGAGATGTCCATCTCGTTTCCCGACGTAGACCGTATCTCCCAAAACAGCAATCTTGAATCCTTTCATCACACTATGTCCTGAGAGTTGAGCAGTTTCTTGCACACCGGTGTCATACCACTGTGTTTCGCCACGCCTCCATCGAAAAAGCTTAAAGTTGTATTCCATGTAAAATGTGTTTTCACTGACAGCAAATGCTCCACGCAAGCCACCTCGGATAAGATTCTCTGCTTCCGACGAACTCAGTTCTACCAACTGTCTGAAAAACTGGGTTGCCCCAAAAGCGTCTTCCTGTAGATGCTCAACAAAAGCGTTTTTTAATTCTTGAAAGGAGGGACTTCCTGTCTGGGACAACCGGTCCACTAACTCACGTGAGTGGAAAGAGGGTATCCCATCAATCGATATGAGTGCCTCAGTATCTGTGGAGACTTGATACAGACCTGTACTATCTCCGATAGTCTTACCTTTTGCGTAAAGCAGTGCCCCAGATACCAGTATATTGAAGATGAGTGGTGGTTCTTCTCTGTAAGGGGCTGTAATTTGTATTTCTGGACTAACAGCACTCCAAGATCTTCCGCCATTATTAGATTTGAAAATTTCAATACCGGCTATCGCGTAAAGTATTTCAGGTGTATTCTGCTGCTTATGCGTTGGAATACAGATGAGGTTATCGATTCTATTTTTCAACTTTATATTGAACCGTTTCCACGATTTACCGCCATCAATAGAGCGGTGAATTCCACTGTTACCGCCTGCATAAAATGTTGTATCGTCTAAAGCAACAGCATTGGATACACTGAACATGGTAGGAGAAATGCCGGTGTTTTTTTCCGAAATCCACGTATTTCCTCCATTAGTTGAGCGAACAACGACCCCATCATTCATCCCCAAGATGAATAATATTTTTTTCGTTGCGACAAGTACAATAGGTGGTAAATGACCCAGAATGGGCCATGCGTTGGTAGGTGTTATCTCTGTCCACGACCTGCCATTATCGGTTGAACGAAATATCCACCAAGAACGCTTGTGTCCCCCGAATATTTGCTGCAGGGTTTCGCCATCGAGTTTCCGAAAATCTACCCCTGCTGCGACATAGAGCGTATTATCACCCCTTGCCATTGCATGGATACGGACAGCTTGGGATTCCGGAAATTGTATAAGCTGCCAACTGGCACCACTGAAGCGGTAAAGTCCGGTGTCCGTTCCAACGAAAAGTATATTTTCAATAGCACCCAAAGTATTGATTTTCCCTGTTAATCCATCATTCATTGGCACCCATGTTTTTCCGATATCGTCAGAATGGAAAATTCCATTTTCATAAGCAAGATAAAACACGTCATTCCTTACTAACAAACCTACAGTATTTCCACTCGGACAATTGCCGACAAAACGCCATGTTGCGCCGCTATCGGTTGAAGCAAAAAGTTCGTTGGATAGCACAATATAGAGGGTATTATGCCACTGCATCATAGGTGCTTTACCCTTCCAGTTGTCAACCAGTGAACTCACGTTTCTGACGTGTTGCCACCCCTCTCCATGAGCCGGTAATTTGTGTATATTGCCTTTACCATCAACAATATAGAGTTCCCCTTCAGGTGCAGGAAATAACGTCATCACCGGTGTACCCCCGAGTTCGCGTACTCCACTCCACTGTTGTTGGACAGGGACCTGCGTCTCATCTAACAATTGATTTGGCGTAGATAGCCCAGATGCTGGGTGAGGTTGTTGTCCGGAACTATTGGCTTCATTGAGGGTAACGGCACGTCCAAGCTGATTTCGGACATCTGGCTTAGATGGGAGGTCTATGACAATGGAAGCATCAACAATTTCGACGGTCATCTCGGATGTCGCATCAAAACTGTAGGGTTGTTGGAAACGCGCGAAGTATTGGTTGCTGACGCCGAACATCATCACAACGAGAATAGCAGTGGAAGTGGCGATTGCCCATGGGACTATCGGTGACTTCCCTCCGGTAGGCGGCAGAGGTTTGATACGCGGAATCTCGCGCATGATGTTCTCGGTTAAATTGGGAGATAGTTGGAAACTGCCGAGTGCCTCTCGAATCATTGGCTCGTACTTTTTTAAACGTTCCCGCGCACGGTGAACACGCATTGCGACTGTATTGACGGACACACCCAAAAACTCACTTATCTCCGCATATGTCATTTCACCGAAGTAGTAGAGTGTGATGACGGTACGATCGCTCTCTTTCAACTTCGCCAGTAGGTTTTTGACCAATTCACGTTTTGTTTCCGCTGCACTTTCTGTCTGTTCTGCGGCGACATGTCTGGAATAAGCATTCCCTTCTGTCATTGCTATATCTATCTCCTCCAAGGGTTGCGTTCGGTCTCGTTTCTTGCGGAGCCATGCGAGGCAGCGGCGGTTGGTAATCACATAAAGCCACCCGGGAAACTGGCTTGGGTCTTTCAGTTTCGCCAGATTCCGATAGACCAGTAGGAACGTTTCCTGCGTAATATCTTCAGCGATATGGAAGTCCCCGATTTTCCGCCATGCGAGCGTGTGGACCCGTTTCTGGTACTTTCTAACCAAGGACGCAAAAGCAACATCATCGCCTTCAAGGATGCGTTCAATCAGCTTAGCATCGTTGTTTCTCATCAAACACCTCTACGTAGAAAATACTTATTTCGTCATATATTATAGTGACGCGGCGCGTCCGTAAAAACTCACAGAATTCTGCAAAAAGTGGGATACTTACGCCAAAATGTTGGTTGGAAGGGTTGTCTAAAACAGAAAGGTAGGAATAGGTCTATAGAAAACGGCGTATTTAAACCCTTGCGCTCTCTTCGGTTTGCTATGTCTATAAATAAGTGGCAACTTGCGTTATTTTAACTAAATTCCCTGCTTCACTCAAGAAAAATAATTTCGTGCCGTTTGGTGTGTTCCTTCTCGGCTTTATCCTGTTCTAAGAAAAATATTGCCATAAGCACTTAGGATGATAAACTGATTGAAGTTAAAGCATTTCCACCTCGCCTGTCTCCAAGTATTTCAGTGGGCTTTCTAAGTTATACTAAAGTTTGGACAATTTTAAGAATTAAGATGTTTGAAAGCAGAAAAGCAGGTATCCTTTCATAAACATACCGTGTTTTGAAAGGAAGTCAAAAATGGACCTGCTTCTCCACTTAGAACGTATTGTATCGGATTTTCGACATTTATTCAACTGCCAAAACTTCGCCCTTTTCAAAATGTTTATCTTTGGTTTGATCGGCAATGGGGGTTGCCAGACGTTGACGGGGATTTATCAATCGAGTGGTTCCGGGACTCGGTATTGGTCATTTCCGAAGTTCCTTTGCCGAGGGAAATGGGACGCCGATGCGGTTGCTATCTATCTCTTGAAACGGATACAACAAGTCTTTGGGAGTTGGGTTTATGTCTATGATCAGACGCATGCTCAGAAAACAGGGACCTCTCAATATGGGTTGCACTTTTTCAGGAACTTCAGTTATCACGGGAAAGGTCGTGTGAATCAATCAAAGTTTCACCACGGGCATGAGTTTGGGGCCCTCGGTTTACTCTGTGAGACGGCGACACAGTGGGTGCTATTTCCGGTCTGGGTGAAACTCATCGTTCCTGAGACGCTGCGAGATAAAGGGGATGCGGTGTTGAAACGCATCTGTTCAAAGATCCCCCGGGGGCTGATCCTCTTTGATAGAGCCTTTAGTCGTCGCAAGGTTTTTGAAATGCTCTTAGAGCTGGGACATCATATCTTGTGTCGTGCGAAGTCTAACGCTGTCTTCTATCGTTTACCGAAAGTTGTGAAACGTCCCAAGCGCGGGCGTCCGAAGAAATATGGAGATCGTCTGCAGATCCGTCGCTTACGGTATAAAGAGATGTCAATCTTGGAGACCCCCTATCAGGTCGCTTCAGCGGTTGTGCGGACGAAAATGTGTCCCGTAGTTGTCCGTCTCGTCGTCATCCGCAGTCGCCCGAAACGCTCGAAACCGTATCGGTATTTCTGCGTCTTTACAACAGATATGAGTTTGGAGGTTCCGAAGATCGTTGAGTATTACCGTCAAAGATGGCAGATCGAAACGGCATTTCGAGACGTCAAGCAGCATTTCGGGTTTGATGCGTATCGGGTCAAGTCGCGGAGAAGCATCAATCGTTTCGTGCAGTTGAGTTTCGTCGCAGCATCGCTGACGAAGTTGATCTTCGTGAGGTCTGCGTCTCCACAGGGTTCGGATCGTCTCAGCGTCAAAGAGGTCTGCGAGCATCTCGGTATTCATTGGTATCATCCGAAGCGATTGACCCAAGGGTTACGAGTCGCTTATTTACAATCGCAGCTCAGGGGGTTGGAATATTCTGCGAGTTCCCAAGAAAAGAGGAACTCGCAGAATATTCATTCCATATCTGAACACGATACCACGCTGCCTTTCGACAAAGCAGCTTGAAACTTATAATATTGTCCAAACTTTAGTAAGTTATAGAATTCAGAGTCTTCCACAATCTGTTTAAGAAATCCTAAATGCCCAGCACCGATTATTAGCAAAACACGTTCATTCTCTGATTCCGTAATTCGCGTGAGGTTGACGAAAATTTTGAGATTCCGAGGATACCAAGCATGTGCCACCCAATTCGCTCCAGGGTATTCGTCTTGTAGACCGATTCGAGCAATCCTTAAGTAGTCGCGGAGGTTCTTGCGTATCCCCTCATCTTGATTGATCCTGATATACATGTCAATCATTGGTTCATATTTTTCACGCACAATCCAAGTTCTGCCGTCTGCATCCTGCGTGATTTTTCCTTCAGTAGGCGACGGCGAAGACAGAAGATGTTCCTGACCGTTCGCCTCTGCAAACGCGTCGTAGTCCACCAAACGTTCATCAATGTCCTCCCGAACGATTGGATCCTCTCCGAAATAATCTACACAGTATACCTTTGGATGTTCCATCTGCTTGGCTAACCGAAAGCCGATCTGGTCGCTTTCATAGCGTTTGAGTTCATAGGTGCCTTCCAGATAGCCTTTATAACTGGCGTTGATTTCAGCATCCCGTGAGAAATCTATTTCAAGAGCAATCTTGGTAGGTTGAAACTTCCCGAGTTGCGTGACCAACTGCTCAATTTCGGCTTGGCGTTTGGGCGTGAGGACATCATCTATTTTTGGATTAACGCCGTCCCATCCCGGATTTGACAGATGGCTACTGCCGAGAATCATAATTATGGGTTTCATCCGTGTGTTCTCCTCTTTATATAGGCTTTACCATAAATATCTTTGTGGCTTCAAATCCTAATTTTTACGAAGGGCTTCAATAGGCGTAAGCGACGAGGCCTTTAGAGCGGGATACAGGCCAAAAAAGATGCCGATTATCGCTGAGACGGATACCGAAATCAGTATCCATTGCAAGGAGATAACGGCGGGCCATTCGGGAACAATTCTGACGATTTTGACGGCGAGCAGTGCCATGCCTTCACCCGCGAGCATGCCTAACCCAACGCCGATGGCACCGCCGACACCACACATAATCACTGCCTCTGTGAGGAACTGAAGGAGGATATCCAGAGATTTTGCACCGAGTGCCTTCCGAAGTCCAATTTCACGAGTGCGTTCGGTGACAGCGACTAACATCATGTTCATAATCCCGATCCCACCCACAAGTAGCGAAAATCCTGCGATACTGCCTAAGGTGATTTTTATGATTCTGCTAATTTTATCTAACTGCGCCATACCTTTATGCATCTCAAAGATGTAGATGAAGTCGTCTTGATTTCTATGCCGTTTTCGGAGAATAGATTTTACCTCTTCAACCACCTTAGGAACGTCCTTGACGCTATGTGCATGGACCGTGATATTCTGAACCTCATCGGTGCCAATGAAGCGTTTTTGGCTGGTTGATACAGGAATAAAGGCAAGGCTGTCAAAACTGACACCGAACCGGAGATTTGTTCCTCTCGGCACAAATGTTCCAACAACCCTGAAGCGCTCTGTGTATCGCCTTCCGTCTTTTTTTGTGCCAAACCGGTTGTGATAATCGCTGTCTCGTGCGATTTTAATTTCTTGTCCCAATGGGGATTTATTACCGAACAAGGCGGTTGCGACCTCGTCTCCAAGCACACAAACTTTTGATGCGTTCCTAACGTCTTCATCTGTAATAAAACGTCCCTCTTTAAGGTTCCAGTCCATTATGGTTGTATAGTTAGCATCTACACCGTTCCAACCTGCCCGGGTTTCCGTGCCGCCTGCAGCTTGGATGAGCACGCCGCCCCAGTTCCAGATTTGCGGTGTGGCTGTACTAACGGATGGACATTCTGCCTCAATTGCTAACACATCACCATATTTCAGGTATCCATTGTGTCGAATACGGACCAGCCTGTTGTTTACGCGCTTGTGCCGAGACCGGAACACAAAGAACTGATTTGCCCCACCTAACTTCTGTACATCTTGCCGGACAATCTCCTTGGCACCATCACCAATTGCTATCATCGCTAATACCGAAGCGATGCCGATGATAATGCCGAGCATCGTCAGCAATGAACGCATTTTATTCCGACGCATCGCAGAAATTGCGACGGATACTGCTTCGACTATACGCATTTGATTCTCCAAATTATAGTGAAATCTGTGTTTACTGATTCCCGATTAGATTTTTTAGGTGTTGTGTATTCGTAAAAAAGTGTTCTTTCTTCTTAAGTATTATAGATACAATTTAGGCGCGAAAAGATAGTCTTAATTTTATAGGACTTACGCACTTCACAGGTAGATGAGGTTTGTAACCGTACCGATCTCAGAGAGGGAACGTCTATATTGTCCAAAGACAGGTGTCTCGGCTTAATTTGCGCAAGTTCTGTTGTTAATGACGCGGTTTAGGGACCAAAAGGGTGCATTACTTTTATGAGATTTTACGCCGAACGCATGTTTTTAGTTTAGGGAGGGTCGCGCTTTCGCGGAGAGGGTCTTTGCGAATGACATCCTCTATGAAACGAGAAGCCTACTATCGCTTGTGTGAGGTTGCATGGATTCTCCAGCAACACCCCACACAAGGAAGGAAGTTAGATAGATCATTCGCTCAATCAGTTTCTTCGGATGTAGGTTTCTCTACAGCGTCCGCATTCAAGTATTTCAGTGGACTCTCAACAATATAATCCCCCGAATCCTCAAGGAACTGCTGCACCAGAAAGATATGTCCGGCACCCATCATCAACAGAATGCGATCATCGGCAGATTCGGTGATCCGCGTTATATTCACGAAAATCTTGAGATTTCTATCATACCAAATATGGACAAGCCAATTCACCGCCGGATATTCGTCCCCCAATCCAACACGCGCATCATGTAAATATGCTCGCTGGCTTGCCCGGCTCCATGTCGGCTGATTCAGACGTATAAGCATGTCAGTTATTGGCTCATATTTCTCCGGTTCAATCCAGACTGTACCATCCTCATCCACTATAACTTTTCCTGGATCTACGGGATGGGATCCGAGGAGGTGCTCCTGATTATGTTTTTTGGCAAAGTCAATTGTGTTTATCAAATTACTATCAATACCACCTCTAAAGATTGGATTGTCTTTACTGCTTCGGAAATAATCCACACAGTATATCTTTGAATGTCCCAGTTGTTTTGCTAACCGAAAGCCAATCTGGTGCCCTTCGTTACGTCTCAGTTGAAATATTCCCTCCAGATAACCTTGGTAATCTGAATTAATTTCAGCATCCCGTGAGAAATCCACTTCCATTGCTATCTTGGTAGGACTAAACGCCTTGAGTTGTTCGATTAACTGCTGAATCTCGCGTTGGCGTTTGGGGGCAAGGACATCATCCATTTTGAGATTGATGCCATCCATTCCGGGATTCGATAAGTGTGCAGTACCGAGAATCATGATTGTGGGTTTTTGGGTCATTTGCGTAGTACCTCCTGTAGACAAGTCTGTCTGATCATTGCTTATGGCTGTACCGACTGTAAGCAATAAAGCGACGAATGACATCATCAAATAGAATTGGCATTTTACTAAGACTTTCATAAAACTTTTTCCTATTTTCCGCTGTGCGGTTGATTCGATTATATCCTCCACATCTTCCCGATTTCCGAGTAGATAGAGGATGTGCTGATAAACCTGCACTTTGTGTTGATGGACAATCTCAAATTTATCTTCTGTTATCTCGCATCTTCGCTCTTTTGGTGCAGCTTGCAAGCCAAAACTTGCTGTTAAAAAGTGAGGTTATCGTTACTACAAATGAGTCCCAAAATAGTTGCACTTTTTCCAACATAAACAACCGAAGTTTAGAAAGAATATTTTTATAATTCACCTAATACTGAAATTCACGGACTCTTTAGGTCCCCTTCCGAGTAACGGTCGGGGACCCCAAGAGGAAAGTCCGTCCTCGTGTATGAATCCGAGGCGTTGATTGAAGGAACCCTAAAACGACCGGAGAACTTTAGCGGAGAATCTCTGTTTGAATTCTTGAGCATTCGGATCTCCGACGATGATGAAAAAGTCTGTGCCAGCGTAGCCACTTCTGCGAAGTGCGAAGTAGACGTTTCTGTGTTCTGCCTGCCATATCAGCCGACTCCCGAGACTTAGGGTAGGCGTGAAGTCGTATGAGACAGTCAGTATGTTTTGATGGGTGGTCTCAAAGTGGCGTTGGATTTGCGTTATGAGTGCGGCAGTGAAACCGTATGCGCGGAATTTCAGCTGTGCACTGATGCCATGAAGTGTTTGGCTCGCACTTTGTCCGCATCCCAATTAAATTCATCAAAAGGAATGATAGGATCATCTTTATCGCTCGTGCGGGGTTGCCGGGACTACTTAGCAACACCCACACAAGAAAAAGGCGAGTTACACAATCATACCCTCAATTGGTCTCCTCGGATGAAGGTTTCTCCGCATCGTTCGCATCCAAGTATTTCAACGGGCTTTCGACGATGTAATCTCCCGAGTCCTTCAGAAACTGCTCAATCTGGAAGATATGTCCAGCACCAATAACCAGCAGTATTCGATCATCGGCAGATTCGGTGATACGCGTTAGGTTGACAAAAATCTTGAGATCTCTATCATACCACCAGTGTGCCATCCAATTCGCACCCGGATATGCGTTGTCCAACCCAATACGCGCCAGTCGCAGATATTGCTGATGACTGGAACGGCTCCATTCGGGTTGATTGAGGCGTATGTACATATCAATTATCGGTTCGTATTTTTCAGGTTCAATCCAAGTTGTGCCATCTTTATCCTTCGTGATTTGACCTTTAGGCGGGACAGATAGGAGATGTTCTTGACCGTGGATTTTTGCGAACTTGCGGTAGTCGGTCAAATCCCTATCAAAACCGTTTGGGAAGAAAGGGTGCTCGTCTGGCCAATAATCGACGCAGTACACCTTCGGATGTCCCATCTGCTTTGCCAATCGGAAGCCAATCTGGTCATGTTCGTTTCGCTTGAGTTTGTATGTGCCTTTCAGGTAACCTTGATACTCTGTTTGCGTTCCAGCACCATTCGTTCTTTCATCCCGTTCAAAAGCTATCTTGGTAGGTTTAAATTCCTTGAGTTGTTCGACGAGTTGTTCGATCTCGCGTTGGCGTTTGGGCGAGAGGACATCATCCATTTTTCTATTGAAGACATCTGCCCCTGGATTCGACAAGTGCGCACTACCGAGGATCATGACTGTCGGTTTTTTTGCCATCTGATTGGTTATTTCTGTAGATACATCTGTCTGATCCCCGATTGCGGTTGAGTTGACCGTGAATAACACAGCAGCGAGTAACGCCATTAAATAGAATTCACATTTGAATAGGCATCGCATAAAACTTTCTCCTATTTTCTTTTTTTGGTTGATTGGGTTATATCCTCCGCATCTTCCCGATTTCCGAGTAGATAGAGGATGTGCTGATAAACCTGAACTTGCTGTTAAAAAGTGAGGTTGTCGTTCCTACAAACGGGTTTCAAAATAGTTGCACTTTTTCCAACATAAACAACCGAAACTTGGAAAGAATCAGAATGCACGGATCACCTTTGCGACCAACCGCTGTTTGAATTCCAAGGCGTTTGGGTCGCCAAGGATGATGAAGAAGTCGGTACCAGCATACCCAGAACGGCGCAATGCGAAGTAGGCGTTAATGCCTTCTGCTTGCCAGATTAATCGACTTCCGAGGCTTAAGGCAGGCGTGAAATCGTACGCGAGGGTTAGGATCTGCTGGTATCGCCGCTCGAAATGCCACTGGACTTGCGAAGTCAATCCAGCTGTAAAGCCATAAGCACGCACATTTAGATTTCCGCTAATGCGATAAATCGGTTCGCCTGCTTGTTCACCCCACGCGTAGTCGACACTAATGTTGTTGAAGCGGTCCGAGGCACGGGCTCCCAGACTGACGCTGAATACAGAATCTGTGAATTCTTTAAATTGACCACCGTTCCAGAAAGTCATAACTGAATAGTCACTGTGTGTCAAGAGTTGCGTGGCAAGCCTGATGTCGCGGCTGAAAACCTCACCCTCATAGGTATTATAGGCATCAGTATGCGCAAAGAGCATAAGACTGCGAACAATCCCCTCACGCCACTCGTTCTTGAATATAGCACCCAGATTCACACCGCGATAACCTTTGAACGGATGGTAGCCGAGATTATTGACGAAATCCGGATCTACAAAAAAAACATTTGAATAGGATTGAATGAGGGAACCGTTGTATCTCAAACCGATAAGTCCTTCTCTTCCATCTGATTCATCCGCCCAACTTTGGGTGAAATCACCGTGGACTGAAAACCTACCATGTCGCGCATTACCTGATACATGACCGACGTTGTTCAACGGATCGCCTCGTTTGTGGTGTGATAAGAACGTAGCACTGATTTTGGATGTTGCTGTAAGGGGTTGGGAGGCACTGAGGATAAAGTTCTGGTTGTTGCGATGGTAGGTGCCTAAAGTGCCGACTGAGGTGTTTTTCCCCAGTTTTCCAAAGAGTTTAAGCCCTCCGTCCATATCCTCTATCTGCCGTGAATGAAAAAGGTTGCCAAACACCCCGGTGTTATAGACCTTGCCACCTTCAGAAAAGAAAGGACGACGGTCCGGGACATAGCGTTCACCATAAGAGAAATCAATACCCTCTACCGCTTGTTCGACATTCTCAAAATCCGGGTTGACAGTGCCGATGAGCCGTAGTTGGGGTGTAACCTCATAACGGAGGTCTGCCCCCGCGCGAGCAGTGGATTCCCTTTGCGATCCAGAGGTCGCTCCTACAGAAGTTTCCGTTTCGCTGATACCCCCAATTATATACGGTAATACCTTGAGTTCGCGTCTTCGGGGGGGTGGTAAGACGTCCACCCAATATCCATCGTTTTCCCGAAATTCGGGAATCCCTAAATTAGACCACCAGGATTTTTCGCCTGTCCGCTGTTGGAAGCGATCAATGTTGATACCCATTCCGATAGGTTCGGTTGTTTCGGGATAATCCAGCATCTGCCACGGGATTTCCATCTCCACGATCCAGCCATCTTCCACAATCTGTGCGGCAGCGTTCCACAATCCAATCCATTCGCTCTTCTCCGCGCGTCCGGTAGCGAGATGCGCGTATTTCGTGCCGAGTGGATTGACCATGAAGAAATTTCTGTCAGAAAGCTGGTGCGTGTGGAACGGGTCGAGACTGAAAGATACCGAGTCTTCGCCTTGAAACCGGGTCTGATCTTTGGTTTGACGGGCAACAATTTTATCGGGCATATCATCGTAGAGATGAAGCCCAACATAAAGGGCGGTGTCTGTATAAACCAGATGCCCCACAGATTGGTTTTTCGCCGGCTTTCCGGTGCGTTCATCAATGAAGGTATTCGCTTTCGGTGCCCCCTGCCAACATTTATCATCAAGAACACCGTCAATCGTAGGTGGGTGTTCCATTTTGACTGCCGGAAGTTCTTTTTTTATCGCTGTGTCGTTTGGAACAGCCCAGAGTTGAGAGCCTATGGTGAGTGTTAGGGTGATAATAACTAACAAATTCGCTTTCATGTGTTTACCTTTTTTCCTTTGTGTATTATATTGAATTTATACCCAATTGATCGTAACTTGTATAAGAGTAGGTTCCTGTGCTTCGGTTTCCCCACTCAATTTTAGTAGAGCATTCCCAAACAAAGATCAAATGTCAAGAAATACTCGGAGTCTGCCGGGTCAATAGCGACGCAACATCTTGATTGGGTTGACTCACAAAGACGCGGCAGGAACTTATGGTTGGTACTACAAATGGGATGGGAAAAAAGTTGCACTTTTTTCCCTCGAATCGGAAAGGCTTGGGGTAGGATCGTGGATGCGGTTCTGGGGATTGATCGGGCTGATAAAATGTGCTAGGACTTACGCAAATAGGCGATAAATCAAGGGAGGACTTTCGTAGGGGCGAGGTCACCTCGCCCGTACATGGATGGATAGGGACTCCGGTTCGTAGTAGTGCAATTCATTGCGCATTGAATTGCTGCGTCTAAGCATACCACGACGCTTGTGCGTTCCACATCTCGGCGTATAATCCGTTCATGGCGAGCAACTCTTCGTGTGTGCCGTCTTCAACGAGTTGACCTTCATCTAAAACGAGAATTCTGTCACAGAGACGGGCAACCCCGAGTCGATGGGAAATGACAAGCGTGGTACGCGATGCGTCTTTGGTGAGCAGTTCGCGAATCATTTCAACTTCGGCGACCGGGTCGATGGCGGCAGTGGGTTCATCAAACACGACGAACTGGCTCTGTCGGAAAAGTCCACGCGCAACGGCGAGGCGCAGCCATTCTCCACCCGACACATCGCGTCCGCCAAACTCATGTCCGAGCCAAGTATCGAGGTCGCGTGTGAAAGTAGAACCTGCTCTGTCGAGCGTGTGCCGCATGAGGGTATCGTCTTGCATGCGATTCAGGTCAGCAAAACCGACGTTGTCCCTGACAGGCAGTAGGAACTTCGTGAAGTCTTGAAAAACAGCACTCGTTGTGGGTTTTTCGGAAGCCGTAGCACCTCGTGAAAACGCGAGTGTTCCGCTATCTGGGGCGTATAAACCGAGTAATATATTTGCGAGTGTTGTCTTCCCCGCGCCATTTTTGCCGACGAGTGCGACGGTTTCGCCTGGTGCGATTTTCGCGGTAATCTCCCTGAGGGTCTGCGTAGCTGCGCCCGGATATTGGAATGAGAGATCGTTCATAGAAACTGTCATCTCTCCGGCTTCTGTGGCAGGTAGCGGCATCCCTTGTGGTTGCCCTTGACCGTCCTGATGTTTCTCCGTCGTATCAGAAACGCTACGCTCTTTGGTAGATTGCGTTGTGAACAGCGTCGCGAGATCCCGTAAAACGCCGCTCTGTTCGGCGAGATTTCCCATAGAGCGTGCCATATACGAGAGAAACCCTTGTAACCCAATGGCGGCGGTCATTAAACCCGTGAAGATACCGGCGATCTTTTCAGGGTCCCCGTTATGGGCGACTCGAGCGGCGATGAAAACGATCACACAATATCCGAAGACAGCACTGAGGTTGGCAAGTGCGTTCCAAGCGGTTTTCCTTTTGAGTGCTCCTATTTCCACCGCAGCGAGTTGATGATACGCGTCTTCCCACTTTGAAAGTAACCAGCGTTGCAGTGAAAAAAGGCGGACCTCTGGACTGTTGACTCGTTCGTAGAGTCGAGCCGCCCACGCTATCTGCGCTCGGTTGGGACGTGCCGCCGCTCGGTCTTGCTCAAGTTCAAGCCTTGCAATCGGTTTCCTTGTGAAGAGAATGATGGAGGAACTGACAAGCAAAGCAACCATACACCATATATCACTACTGATAATGAAGATTGCGCCTAACAGTCCGCAGACACTCGCGACACTATGGATATTGTCCAGAACACTCCGAAACCAGTTGACAACGCGATCGCTGAAACCTTGCGTTGCCCGACTCAGGTTGTCGTGAAAGTCAGGGTCCAAAAAATCAAGCAGTGGTGTTTGTCCAGCTTGACGTAGAAGATTTTGCTGAAAATGGAGCACTGCCTTATTGGAGAACCACATCTGTGTTACGCCATTGAAAACATCGGTTAATATTTCCAAGGTCATTAGCACGAGAAAAGCACCCATCCATAAAAGGAGTCCCTCAGCGTTTATTAACGCGTTTGTAAATCCAGCGATGATAATCGGCGAAAAACCGCGATTTCCGGCGTTTATCAAACGGAGCAGAAGGATGACACAGAGCGGAAGTGGGGCAATCCGTATAAATTGCCAGATTAATCTAAGAACTGCGCGTCGAGGTAATGTGTTTGTGTTTCTCATTGGTACCACTCACTTTGGGCTGCGAACATTTCGGCGTATTTTCCATTTCGCTGTAGGAGTTCTGTGGGATTTCCGATTTCCACAATGCGTCCATTATCTAAAACAACCACGCGATCGACAAGCCGTGTGGGTCCGAGTCGATGGGCGATGAGCAGTGCAGTTTTACCCTCTACCAATTCAACGAACTGCTGAAAAATCTCCAACTCAGCGAGCGGATCGAGGGCTGCCGTGGGTTCATCAAAAATGACAAAATTGTCTCCTTCTTTTATCAGGCTTCGAGCAATAGCGACGCGTTGCCATTCACCGCCAGAGAAGTCCACACCCCCGAATTCGGGACCTAACAGCGAATTTAGAGGGTACCTTTCTACTGACAACCCGACGTGGGTTAAGGTCGCTTCAGCATGCGGATCAGAGGTATCTTCCCCGTTTAAAACCAGATTCTCGTGTAGGGTGGTCGGATAGCGTGCTGGATGCTGAAACACTACGGTGCAAGCACGCCGGAGGGCTTCGGGGGAAATTGTAGCGGTATTTATACCGTCTATTGTGAAGTGTCCCGCTGTTGGAGAACGCAAGCCTGCTAAGATGTGCGCCAAAGTCGTTTTCCCTGCACCGTTTTCACCGACGATAGCGAGAATTTCGCCCGGACGAATATGAATGTTAATGTCGGAGAGCGCGTCTGTGTCTGCACCCGGGTAACGATACGCGACGCTATGCAAGCGGATCCCTTCACGCATCGGGTGCGGATACGGCATCTGTGCTTCGGGAGCGTCTTCATCTTGCTTTTCTTCTAACAGACGGCGAAGGTCTTCTCCGTAGCCAGCGTGTTGGACAAAACCGATGACGAAATACTGCATGGAGTTCATACCTGCAGTGATATTCCGGAGTGCTTCTAACACCAAAGCGGCGAGTCCGGCTTCAACTCTTCCCTGTGAAAGCGATGTAACGAGCAGTGCCCCAGCGGTGATGGCTACGAAAATAAACACTTGGAAAATACCTTGGGAGGCATTTCGAAAATCGATATGCAAGCGTTCCTGAAGATATTGGGCGAGGATCGTCCGCCAGCGTTGGAGAAGGGTTTCGCCGATCGACCATAAACGGATTTCGGCACCACTGCGTCGCTCTGTTAGCAGTTGGACGTAGTAATCCGCAAGTCTTTTGTTGCGTGTATTTTCTACCTCGAAGTGGCGCACTCGCGCCCCCATCCGAATTTCAAACACCCTCAGTAATACTGCACCGCCGATGATGATCAGGGGAATCCAAATTGAAATCAGTCCTAAAACAACGGCACTGGTGAATAAAACAGGGGTGTATTCAATAAAACTTAAGCCATTTTGCATCAATTGGACCACGCTCGAATCCCCTCCCGTAACGACGCGATTGATGAGATTATGCGATTCCTCGTCATCGAATGCCTCCAATGGCAGTTTGCCTGTCTTTTGCAAGGCATCACGCTGCAAGGTGAAACCGGCTCTAATGCGGAGTTGTTCGCGCAGCAGTGGAAGGAGCGTTAAGATCATTTGCTCTATCAAAAAGAGGAGACAGAGCGCAGTCAGCCATGGGACAGCACTGCTCAGGAGGTCTGCATCGACGAGGGTGTTAACGGTTTCCCGTAGCACCAGCAGATGGGCGGCGGCAGCACCTGCGTTGATGAGTACAAGAATTAGCCATGTAGCGGCAATAAAAGGCGACGCTTTCAAAACTTGTGCGAACAGCCAGAGTAGGTCTCGAAATGAAGGACGGGTTAATTTTACTTTATCCCACATGATTTTCTGTTGACCTCGGTTAGTCCTAAATTACAATAAAGTGTAGGGAAGGCGTTTCAGCCTTCTATCTCATTGTGTTTCTTCCGAGCTTAAGTAGTCCAATGGACTCTCAACGATATAATCTCCCGAATCCTCCAGAAACTGCTGAATCAGGAAGGTATGTGCAGCTCCGATAATCAGTAGAATTCGATCATCATCAGATTCCGCGATCCGCGTCAGGTTCACAAAAACTTTGAAATTCCGAGCATACCAATTATGAATGACCCAATGTGCACCCGGGTATTGAGTATCTATTCCAATCCGTGCAATGCGCATGTATTCTTGGTGATCAACACGCCTACCTTCAGGTTGATTGAGACGCATGTACATGCCAATAAGAGATTCGTATCCCTCAGATTCAATCAAGGTTGTGCTATCTTCGTCGGGCGTAACTCTCTCATCAGTAGTAGGTATCGGAGGAAGTAAGTGCCCCTGATTGTGAATTTTGGCAAATTGTTGATAGTCCATCAATTCTGAATCAATCTCACTCTCTGGGATGCGAGGCGATTGTTCTGTCCAAAAATAATCCACACAGTGGACCTTCGGATGTCCCATCTGATTTGCCAATCGAAATGCAATCTGATGAATTTCATGGCGTTTAAGCTGCAAGTTACCATCCAGATAGGCACCGTATTCTGCCTGAACATCAGCGTCCGAACGTGCGTCAACTTCAACCGCTATTTTCGTCGGTTTGAAGCGGGCAAGTTGTTCAACAAGTTGCTGAATCTCCGCTTGGCGTTTGGGAGCGAGGACATCATCCATTTTTGTGTTGTATACATCCACTCCCGGATTTGCCAAGTGTGAACCGCCAAGAATCATAACTGTCGGTTTTCTCATCATTTGCGTAGTATTTCCTGTAGATACGTCTGTCTGGTCGTCGCTTACGGTTGTGCCGACTGTAAATAACACAGTGGCGAACAAAATCATCAAACAGAGCTCGCATTTCACTAAGGATCTCATAAAACTTTCTCCCATTCGTGGTAAAGTTAATACTATAGAAAAAAGAATTACCGAATTTTCGACAACTGGAACAACATGTTAACGGGTCTGTATCTTCTCCGCATCTAAGTATTTCAGCGGACTTTCTAAGTGGTAATCCCCTGAATTCTCAAGGAACTGTTGCACCAGATAGACATGCCCTGCACCGATAATTAACAGAATGCGATCATCAGCGGATTCAGTGATGCGTGTTATGTTCACAAAAATCTTGAGGTTCCGAGAATACCAACTGTGGACAACCCAATTCGCACCCGGGTACTCAGTACCGAGTCCAACCCGAGCAGCACGGATGTATCCTTGGTGATCTGCGTGTCTACTTTCGGGCTGATTGATTCGTATGTACTTGTCGATCATTGGTTCGTATTTTTCAGGTTCAATCCAGATTCTGCCCTCCGCGTCCCGAGTGACTTTCCCTGTAGGTAGTGGTTGGAGAAGGTGCTCCTGATTGTGCGTTTTTGCGAATGTCCCTGTGTCCATTAACTCGTGATCAATATGGACAGGCCAGTGTTCCGGCCAATAATCGACACAATACATCCTTGAATGTCCGAATTCTTTTGCCAATCTATATCCGATCTGCTCCCCTTCGTACGGTCCGAGTTGGTAGGTCCCGTTCAGATAGCCTTGATAGTTTTTGATTTCCCTGTCACAACGACTTGGATCTACCTCAACCGCTACCTTGGTAGGTTTAAATTCTTTGAGTTGTTCAACCAACTGTTCGATCTCGCGCTGACGCTTGGGGGCGCGGACATCATCCGTTTTTTCATTGATGGCATCCAGTCCCGAACTTGTAAAGTGCCAACTGCCGAGAATCATAATCGTTGGTTTTTTCGTCATTTGCGGAGTATCTCCTGTAGATGGGTCGGTCTGATCATCGCTCGCAACTGGACCGACTGTCAATAACAGAGCAGCGGGTAACACCATCAAATAGAATTTGTACTTCACTAAGGCTTTCATAAAACTTTCTCCTATCGGTAGCGGGATGGGTCTGCCTGAAAAGGGTTACCAAATTTTCAATAATGAGAACAACAAGTTAAGGCGTTTCTGCCTCGCTTGTATCCAAGTATTGTAGCGGACTTTCAACGATATAATCCGCTGAATCCTCAAGAAACTGCTGAACGAGGAAGACATGCCCTGCACCGATAATCAACAGGATTCGATCATCAGCAGATTCGGTGATACGGGTTAAATTCACAAAAATTTTGAGGTTTCGAGCATACCAAACGTGGGCGACCCAGTTGGCCCCCGGGTATTGGTCGCCTAACCCAATGCGTGCACTTCGCAGATATGCCTGATGATCCGCGCGTCTACCTTGAGGTTTGTTACGCTGTATGTACATCTCAATAATTGACTGGTATTTCTCAGGTTCAATCCAAGTTGTGCCATCTTTATCCTTGACAATTTTCCCTTCAGTAACAGGTGGCGGACGGAGGAAGTGTTCCTGATTGTGAGCTTCTGCAAAGGCATAACGATCTGTCAAATGATCATCAATTTTTTCAAGGATTGGCCAACGTTCCGGCCAATAATCAACGCAGTACATCTTTGGATGTCGCATCTGTTTTGCCAACCGAAACCCAATCTGGTTGCTTTCCCCACGCTTGAGTTGGTATGTGCCTGCCAGATAGCCATGATAGTCTGCGTTGATCTTAGCGTCAAACCTTTCATCTGCCTCAATGGCTATCTTGGTGGGACGAAACGCTTTAAGCTGTGTGACCAGTTGTTCAATCTCGCGTTGGCGTTTGGGTGCGCGGACATCGTCTATTTTTGTGTTGTATACATCCGCCCCCGGATTCGCCAGATGCGGACTGCCGAGAACCATAATTGTCGGTTTTTGTGGCATATGCTTAGTTTCTCCTGTAGGTAGAACCGTCTGATCATCGCTCGCAACTGGACCGACTGTCAATAACAGAGCAGCGGGTAACATCATCAAATAGAATTTGTACTTCACTAAGGCTTTCATAAAATTTTGTCCTACTTGTAGTCGAGTTAAACCCCTCTCAAAAAGGATTACCAAATTTTCAACAACAAAACAACAGGTTAAGGCATTTCTACCTCGCCTGCATCCAAGTATTGCAGCGGGCTTTCAACGATATAATCTCCTGAATCTTCAAGAAACTGCTGGACGAGGAAGACATGACCAGCACCGATAATCAGTAGAATACGATCATCCACAGATTCAGTGATCCGCGTCAGATTCACAAAAATCTTGAGATTTCGGGCATACCAACTGTGTGCAACCCAATTCGCACCCGGATATTGGTCACCTGACCCAATCCGCGCTATTTTTTGCAGATATAACTGATGGTCGTTACGTACACCTTCAGGTTCGTTATGCTGTCTGTACATGTCAATGATTGGGACGTATTTCCGAGGTTCAATCCAGATCCTACCATCTTCCTCTTGACGGGTTATTTTCGCGTCCGGAGCAGCCAAGTCCTCTATGCTTGGCAGTAAGTGTTCTTGATTGTGCGCCTTTGCGAACTTGTCAACATCTATCAAATCCGAGTCAAAATCATCTGGAAAAAACGGGTTTTGCTCTGGCCAATAATCCACACCGTACAACTTCGGATGTCCCATCTGTTTGGCTAACCGGAACCCGATCTGGTCGCCTTCTCCGCGCTTGAGTTGGTATGTGCCTTTTAGATAGCGTTGATAGTTTGCGTTAATCTCAGCGTCAAATCTTTCGTCCGCCTCAAGGGCTATTTTCGTGGGACGGAACGCCTTGAGTTGCGCCACCAGTTGTTCAATCTCGCGTTGGCGTTTAGGCGCGAGGACATCATCCATCCTGAAATTGAATGCGTCTGCTCCGGGATTCGCCAGATGGCTACTGCCGAGAATCATGACTGTGGGTTTTTGCGTCATTTGTTTAACTCCTTCTGTAGATAACTCTGTCTGATCATCGCTGGAAACTGTACCGATTGTAAGCAATACAGCGGTGAGCAATATCAAGAAATAGAACTTGTATTTCACTAAGGCTTTCATAAAACTTTCTCCTACCTGTGGTATGGGTAACCCTACCTCAAAAAATGGAACAACAGATTAAGGCGTTTACGTCTCGTTTGGATTCAAGTATTGTAGTGGACTCTCAACAATGTAAGCTCCCGAATCCTCAAGAAACTGCTGAATTAGAAAGGTATGGGCAGCACCGATAATCAGCAGGATTCGCTCATCGTCAGATTCGGTAATTCGCGTCAGATTCACATAAGTCTTGAGATTACGCGGATACCAGAAGTACCCCATCCAATTGGCACCTGGATATTGATCGCCTGACCCAATCCGCGCGCTCCGCAGATATTTCTGATGGTCTGAATGTATCCATTCAGGTTGATTGAGCCGTATGTACATGTCAATAATTGGCTCGTACTCAGGTTCAGTCCGAGTTGTACCGTCTTCATCCTGAGCGGTTTTTTCTTTGGTAGAAGGGAGACGCAGGAGATGGTCTTGGCCGTGCGTTTTGGCAAACTTATAGTAATCTGTCAAATCGTCATCAGGATCCCCTCCAAAGATTGGGTTCTCCTCAGCGCTTCGGAAGTAATCCACGCAATGGATCTTTGGATGTCCCATCATTTTCGCCAATCGAAACCCGACTTGATGGACTTCATGGCGTTCAAGTTGAAATTCGTCCTTCAGATAGGCGTTATATTCCTGCTGAAGATTGGAGTCAAGGTGGTCGACTTCAACAGCTATCTTCGTCGGTTGAAATTGAGCCAGTTGATCAGCAAGTTGTTGAAGTTCGCGCTGACGTTTAGGCGCTCGCATATCATCTATATTATCTCCATCCCAACCTGCCAAGTGGTGACTCCCGAGAATCATGACTGTGGGTTTCATGTGCGTGTTTCTCCTATCTACACTGGAAGCACTATCTTTTCCTGTGTCTCAGTGCGTTACTGTTTTACATAAATTTATGCTGTCGCAAACTTGGGGTTTCTCAATCGGTTGGTGCTGGATTCAAGTATTGCAGCGGACTTTCAACGATGTAGTCTCCCGAATCCTCAAGAAACTGTTGAATCAGGTAGACATGCCCAGCACCAACAATTAGCAGAATGCGATCATCAGTAGACTCCGTGATTCGCGTCAAATTCACAAAATTCTTGAGATTATGCGCATACCACCAATGTGCAACCCAATTCGCACCTGGGTATTGGTCTTTGAGTCCGATGCGTGCGGTGCGCAGATATGATTCATGGTCGGCGCGCATCTGTTCAGGATCGTTCATCCGTATGTACATGTCAATCAGAGGTTCATATTCTTCACGTTCAACCCAGACCGTGCCATCTACGTCCGCCCGAACTTTCACTCCGCTTGAGGAGATGCTCCATAAGAGATGCTCCTGATTATGCGTCTCCGCAAACGTGGCGTAGTCTAATAAACTCTTATCAATTTCATCATATATCGGCCGGTGCTTTGGCCAATCAGCAACACAGTAAACCTTTGGATGTCCCATCTGTTTGGCTAACCGAAAGCCGAATTGGTCATGCAGGCTCCGTGTGAGTTCGTAAGTGCCCTCCAAGTAGCCCTGATAGTTTGCGTTAATCTCCTCATCATCCCTTTCGTCTATATAAACGGCTATCTTGGTGGGACCAAATGCTTTCAGTTGCGCCAGCAATTGTTCCATTTCGCGTTGGCGCTTGGGCGCGAGGACATCATCCATTCTTGTATTGAATACATTGATGTCCGGATTTGTGAAAAATGTACTACCGAGAATCATGACTGTCGCTTTTTCTCGTGTGTCTTCCCTTCTCCACTGTCCTTTCAATTTGTCACCAAAATCGATGTCTACCGCACCGAAATTGCTGAGATTCCCGAGTAATTCCTCAATGCGTTCTGGTGCAATCTCCCCGACAATGTTGACGAAGGTGGCTTCCCCAGATCTTTTTGGGATGATGATAGCGAAAATCCCATAAACCTTGTTTTCGTCAAACAGTAGATTAATCTCCACCGTTTCACTGTGCTCCTCAATTTTGACGAGGACCTCCCACTCATCCTTTTTCAGTTTTTCCTTGAAATAGTTAACCAACTTCTTCTCATCAATCGTCGCCCTATCGTAGGTGCGGACATAGATGCCGTCTAACATCTGGATGAGTTCAGCGACTTCGGGTTGATTGCTCACCGATTTGGTTACCAAACCGATGAGTTTCGAGGTTAAGTTAACTTCGACTTTTGCCGCAAGCGGCTCTGGGAAATCGAAGAGGATAAGTCCTTTTTTATCGGTTTTGTCCGATTTTTTCTGCTGCGCGACTGCTGCGTGCATCAGTGTTAACGATGCAACTAAAAACAGCAGCGTGAACAGTCGTATAAAGTGCTTTTGCAGTTTCATGAGTTCTACTCCTTTTGATGACGTGCGGGGAAACCCCGCCCCTACGGGACTTTAACGGTCAATTGTTGCGGTTTCTGATTTCAGGGCATGATCCGGTTTTTCAGCGTTGCGCTTTACTTCCTACCGGTGGGACATCGGGACGTTTATCCAATTGCGAACTGTTTCGGAGATTGACTCCTCCGAATTAGATTCCAGAAGTTGCCCAAATAGAGTGCCGAGTTTCTGAAAATCGATCTCTCCATAGATGTTCACAAAACCCGAATTGCCATCATCGGTGAACATAATGAAGATACCGTGCACGATATCCGATTTTTCCGCATAGAGCAGGCTGAGATCGAATTTATTCCTGATTTTGACGAGATGTTCCCACTTTTCGTTTTCAAGGATACCACGATAGTGGTCCACCATCCGGTCGAGGTCTTTCATCTCTTTATCGTAAGACCGGATAGAGACACCTTTTAGCATTTCGGCATACGCCGCATATTCCGACACATCTATCGATTTATCTCCAGAAAGTTCCGGATGACTTGCGATACCGAAATTGATAAAGAGGCCCAAGAGGCTCTTGTCCAAGGTAATTTCCACCTTTGGGACAGGGGCATCCGGCAGATCCATTTCTATCTTACCTCGAACTGTCTCTTCTACGTTGCTGTTCTGGGCGTGCCCATTGGTGAAGAAACAGCAAACTGCTAAAAAGGCTATACCTGCTAAAAGGGTTGTAAGGGTGGATCTTTTCATGAGTTTTTTTCTCCTTAATATGAACGTTGATCGCTCGATGTATCCGGAGCGTTCCGCGGTAATTGGTCAAGGCTATCCAAACTTCGATGGATTGCCGATGAAATATTTCTCTTCTGTTTTGATACGTGGCGGGAGGCTGTTTCAATCTGAACAAAGGGACGACTTGAAACCTCATCAATCCGCACATCTGGGAGTTTTTCGTTAACAATGGTGCCGGTTCGCTCCACTGCGTAATTCAACTTACTGAGTGCATAAGCCAAGTCACGGGAGGCTTGCTGCACTTTCAGATGCTGTTGGTCCTGGTAGGTCCCGAACAAGACGACTCCGATCAGACATGCCACCGCGCCTGCGCGAGCGAGCATCGAAGTTAAATCATTCGAGAACGTAAACAGTTGAAATATCCGATGTAGCCAGCTCGGTCCCTTGTCGGGATGCGCGCGGACGTAAGCCTCAACGGCGTTGAAGATTTCCGGCGGTGGCTCTGGTTTCGGAAGTTCGTGCAATGCGCCGCTAATTGCCTGTGCGAAGCGAATTTCATCTTGACACATTGAACAGGACGCAACATGCGATGCTACTGTCACATGCGTGTTCGCATCCAATTCGTCGTTAAGATACGCTTCTAAGGTATCCTGAACTTCCGTACACGTTAAATCTTGACGAGAGGTAAATTGGTTCATTCGTCATTTCTCCAATAGGGACGCAGTAGTTCCCGTAGTCTCTTGCGGGCACGAAATGCTGTTGATTTCACGGTTCCTTCGGGTTGTTCTAAGACCTCTGCAATTTCTTTGAAACTCATGCCGTTCAATTCCCGCATAATTATCACTGATCGCATCTCCGACGGCAATTTTTTAATCGCACACTGGACGGAGTCTTTGAGTTCTTGTTGGATCACAATCTCATCTGGTGATGGATTCGACCGACCAGAATGCGTGTGCATCAAAGTTTCGAGTTCTGTTTCGGGATCTGTATCGTCTCCGCCTGTTAAATGCACCTGAAATTTGTCTCGCTTTAGCAGGTTGAAACAGAGATTCTGTGCACATTTTAGCAACCATGAACGCACAGTTTTCGGACGCAATTTGTTACGGTGTTTCCACGCCGTGATAAACGTCTCTTGTGTTATATCCTCTGCATCTTCTCGATTTCTGAGTAGATAGAGGGTGTGTTGATAAATTTGAGTCTTGTGTGTATGGACAAGCTCAAGAAATTTATCTTCTGTCATGTTTCAACTCCGCGCATTTTGAGGTTGCCGTTACTACAAACGAGTTGCAAAAAAGTTGCATTTTTTTTAATTTTAATATTTTTCGGAGGAATTTAGGCAGGGTTGATTGGATGTGATAGGTGCGGTTTGATGAAGTTTCAGAATTTAATTCAGTAATGCGCGAACGTAATCGTCTGAATCAGGATTCTCAGGATTCAAGGATTTTCAGGATTGGATGTCCTTGTGCCTGAAAACGGTCTCCCTCATAAGAATTACCGAAATATTTAGTGAAACCTCATGCAATCGCACCCAAACTATTAAAGACGACACGCTTCTGGTCAGTGTGGGGAAGCAAAATCTGGCCCTATTCCCATTGAAATACACTACCCAACACACGCATCGGTTCATCGCGGAGCCATCTATATATCTGGGGTGCCTCGTCAACACCCACCCGATGCCGGATAAGTGGCGCAATTTTGACAGAACCTTGGCGGAGCAATCGACAAAGATTTTCCAGATCGTCACATGTGAAATGGCTACACTGAAAGATGCTGATCTCCTTATGTTGACCGACGTTAAAGGTATAATTGACATCGAACCGTCCAGCAACCAAAAGCAATCGTCCCCGAACTTTGCAAGCTTGGATCATCGGTGTTACCATGTCTGGAACACCAGCGAAATCCATAACAGCATCAAAGGATCCCTCCTGAATTTGGGTATCCCAACCCTCACCACTTGTATTGAAAACCGCTTCTGCTACACCCAGTTGTCGGCTCTGTTCCAGTCGAGATTCCTCGATGTCGCACACTGTGACGCGGGCTCCCATAGCATTGATGATCTGTGCCGCAAACATACCGATGCATCCCTGTCCGACAATCAGGACTTTTTCTCCGATGCGCGGATCAACACGCCTGCAGCAATGCATCGCGACACCAGAGATACCGAAGAGGGCGGCTTCGCCTGGGTCAACATCTTCCGGCAATTTGAACAGGAGTCCATCCTCTGGAATAGTGAACCGTTCGACATGGTTCACACTCGCATAGATGAGGTCGCCGATCTGAAGTTGTATTACGTCGGGTCCCGTTTCAATGACCCTACCTACGTTCTGGTATCCATCGGTGGTTGGTAGTCGGTTATCGGAGGCTGAGTAGTTCCCACCGATCAGTTGATTTCGTTCTGTACCGTTGGTGAGACCTGTAAAAACAGATTGACACAGCACTTCGTTTCCGGTAGGTGGTGCTGGTTCTTCCCAATCGGTGACGACAATTTTCTCGCGCGTTTTATCTGGCAATAATTTAACGACAAGTGCTCTCACAATATTGACCACTCCTTAGAGAAATTTAATGTGTGATTCTTCCTTTAGATTATTCAAAACCTGCGGATTTGTCAAGGAATTTCAAAATTCCTTCTGTTGTCAGAAAAACTGTTTATTGATAAATAGAAATATTAATAACCCGTAATTGTCCGGCATCCACTTTTCCCACATCATCATAAAAAAAATAGATGCTCTCAGACGTATATGATGACTAAGTTGCATGCAGATTAGTAAAAATAATGAAACAGAAATAGGACATAATTTTGTAACTTTTTTAAGGAAATCAACGATAAAATAAATAAAAACATAGATAAAATTAAATCCTCCCCAAAATTAAACTTTTCTGAAATTTCGGCTCCAAACAGCGCACCGACTCCTCAAAAAATTATGTTGACAGATTCTCGCACTTCGTATACAATTTTTTAATATTCCAGAACGGAATCGAAAGCGATCGAAACCATCTTTGATTAAAAATATTGTAATACTGCACACCAGTAAGGAGAATCCGCAATGCCGAAACGCGTTAATAAAGCGATTGAATTGTTAGCAGACGATCAACCTGTCTTCTATACCGGCAGTCACACGGGCGCGAACCTGAACTATGACGCGGGTCGCGCGATGGCAAAAACTTGGGCAGACTACATCAACGTCGGCATGGAGCATGGGAGTTTCGATCTCGCTGGATTGGATAGTTTCATGCGTGGGCTTGCTGACGGCGGTCCCACCAATAGCGGACACCAAACCCCGGCTATTATTGTTGAATTGCCAGTAGATGGCATCAGTGCAGATGTGATTCGCGCCAACGGTTGGCAGATGCGGCAACTCCTTGCACGCGGTGTGCACGGATTACTGCTGTGTCACGCTGAATCCCCAGAAGCCGTTAAAGCATTTGTTGAGGCATGCCGTTACCCCTTCCAGACGATCGGCGTCGGCACACAATTGGATGTCGGAAGACGCGGCTCAGCAGGTCAAGGTTCCGCTGCACCGATCTGGGGCATTTCCGTTGACAAATACTTGGATGTCGCTGATCCGTGGCCCCTGAACCCGGACGGTGAACTTCTCTTGGGTCTCAAATTCGAAAACAAGCGGGCGTTAGCAAACGTCGAAATCACGGCACAGGTCCCCGGAATCGCCTTCGCTGAATGGGGTCCCGGTGACATGAGCATGTCATTTGGCTACAAGAATGCACCGAGCCCACGTCCACAAGAATTGGAAGATGCCCGGAATCGCGTTTTCGAGGCGTGCAAAGCCGCCGGGATCGCGTTTTTGGAAAGCACTTCACCTGATACAATTGAAGCGAGCATCGACGCGGGTGTCAGGATCACCGGTGGCGGCGAAGAAGCCGCACGCATCGGACGGGCGTACGCCGGTAGAACAATGCCTGTCTAATTGGCTATCAGCGATCAGTTGTCAGCAATCAGGGGCATACTACTTTGCGACACGCTTAGCAGTCAATAACCTGAACCCTGAAAGCGAACGAAGCGAGCGACCTGATAACTGATTGCTCATCGCTAACGACTGACCTCCATGCACCAACTTCATATCTTTTATTCAAACTGCAGGTCTGAGAAAAGGACAAGTAATTATGTCATTAACAGAACAGGAAATGTTGGCGGAATTGCGCAAATATGATACGCCTTCCATCACAAACGTGGTTGCCACCTACCCAGGGAGTCCTCATTGCCTTGGACTCTACAACCCGTGGACAGAAAATTGGTATACGGATACAACCATCCGCTGTATGTATCCTGAGCTCGGAGCCATCGCAGGTTATGCGGTGACGTGCGTTTACAGCGTACCGGATCCGAACTATTCGGAACTCTCCTTTATGGATGTCATCGATGCGTTGGGTGCCTCCAAGCAACCGACGATCTTCGCATTTGAGCAGAAGTTTCCACCCGAATTTGCGAATAAGGTCGGTTTAGCAGGCGGCAATATGACAGCGGCAATGAAATCAATCGGCTGTCTGGGGGCAATCTCAAATGGTCCCTCACGCGATATTGATGAAATCCGCCCAATGGAATTCCAGTATCTGTTGAGTGGTATCACACCGGGACACGGTGCAATGGCGGTTCAGGCGGTCAACGTCCCCGTCTCAATAGCGGGAATGGATGTCGCGCCCGGTGAAATTATCCACATGGACGAGAACGGGGCGTGTAAATTCCCAGCCGACAAATTGGAGGCGGTCCTAACGAACGTCAAGGCACTGCTCGAAGAAGAGGGTGATCGGATTGGGAAACTGCTTTCAGGTCCGAAGACAGCGAAGCAGGTCCGGGCAATTTTCAGCGGACACTCCTACGCCGAAGATGATGAGGAATAGACGTATCTTTTTGTAATTTTCCATGCCGGTTCCTCTTTCGGAATCGGCACTACTCCGAAGTAAGATTTATGGGGCGCGCATGGCATCCGCCGCAGCACACACCTTTCTAACCCCTGAAGAATACCTCGCTTTTGAACGCAAGGCGACGACCAAACACGAATACCTCAACGGACAGATCGTCGCTATGTCCGGAGCGAGTCGCGAGCATAATCTTATCACTGGCAATATATTTAATGGGCTTTACACCCAATTGATAGATCGAGCATGTGAAACGTATGTCAGTGAGATGCGCGTGAAGCATCATCAAACAGACTCGTATACCTATCCGGATATCGTTGTTGTCTGTGATGAACCGCGCTTTGAGGATGATGTTTTCGATACGCTGCTGAATCCGATTGTGCTTATTGAAGTGCTTTCGCCATCCACGGAGGCGTATGACAGGGGTGAGAAATTCGCACACTACCGTCAAATTGCTTCTTTGCAAGAATACATTCTCGTCTCACAGGATAGGATTCGCGTAGAGCATTATCTCCGGCAAGGTACACAGTGGCTCTTGACTGAATTTCGAGGGCTTGAGGAAGTGCTGTCGCTGACTTCTATAGGCTGTAAACTCCGTTTGCACGATATTTACAGACGCATCCAATTTCCTGAGGAGTCCGCTACTTTAAGGGAAGTCGGGGAGTAAATTATGTCATCCGCGAGATCGCTTCGGGTTAATCCCAAAAATTTGAAAAACGTCAAAAAACTATTTGTCAGGCATGCAAAAATCTTGTATAATAATTCGGATGAGAATATTCCAACAGGAAACCCTTTCCCCAATTTTTGCCTTAATGAATAAAGCCAAGCACACTTAAATCATCACAGGATAAAAAATGGATAACGTCTTTGAAGCCCTGAATGAGCGGGGTTTTATTAAACAAACTACCAGCGCTGAACTGGTCGCGCGCCTATTAGGTGAAGAACAGGTCACCTACTATGTCGGCTTTGATCCGACAGCATCGAGTCTGCACGTTGGGAGCCTTGTCCCCATCATGGCGATGGCACACCTGCAACGCGCCGGGCATAAGCCGATCGCAATTATCGGAGGCGGCACGACGATGATTGGCGATCCCACGGACAAAACCGAAATGCGTCCCATGTTGTCGCAGGAACAAATCTCAACCAACGGCAAAGGCATCCTTGCGCAGTTGCAACGTTACTTAAATCTTGATAACGAAATAGCAAATAACGAGGGATCCCAGACCGCTTCAAAAACCGGCAGGTTTCTTAACAACGCTGACTGGCTGTTATCTGTGAATTATATCGAATTTCTACGGGACATCGGTAAACACTTTCGGGTGAATGAGATGATAAAGGCAGAGGGTTACCGACAACGTCTTGAACGGGAACTTGGACTTTCATTCCTCGAATTTAACTATCAACTCCTCCAAGCATACGATTATCTATATCTTTTTCAGAAACACGGATGCCGTCTCCAGCTCGGTGGCGATGATCAGTGGGGCAATATTCTTGCTGGTGTCGATCTCGTCCGTCGCGTCGAAGGCGAACGTGTTCACACAGTCACTTTTCCGCTACTCACGACAGCGAGCGGCGCGAAGATGGGAAAAACCGCAGGCGGTGCAGTTTGGCTCGATGCTGAACGGACATCACCGTATGAATTTTATCAATACTGGATTAACGTGGACGACCGCGACACCTCCCGGTTTTTAGCGTATTTTACCTTCCTTCCAATGGATGAAATTCGACGACTCGGTAATTTGGAAGATGAAGCAATTCGGGAGGCAAAGGAAGTCCTGGCATATGAAGTCACAACACTTGCTCACGGAAAGGCAGAGGCAGATAAAGCACAAGCAGCAGCACGCGCTGCATTTGGTGGTGGGAACCTTGATGAAGTCGCAATGCCGACTTCGGTTATCGCGCCAGAACGACTTGACGGTGGGATCCCAATCATGGAACTGTTCCATGAAGTCGGCTTGGCAAATTCACGCAGCGAAGCGCGGCGGCTCGTTCAGCAAGGGGGTGCTTACATCAACGAAAAACAGTACCGTGCGATAGATACAATCGTTGGTACCGATCTGCTTGAGGAGAATGCTTTGCTTCTCCGTGCCGGGAAGAAGCGTTACCACCGAATTATTATTGAAAATTAATTATAACTATAGAAATTCTTACAGACGCGCTTTCAAGCGCATATCATCATAAAACGGTTATCAGTGTGTTTCTTCGGGCGTATTGACAACCAAAGGGGTATGAGTATGACGGTTGATAATCCGACAGGGGTTGATGAAGAGGCAACCTCTCCAAAACAGTCAAACGAAGGTAATCGTGCTGGACTCACCTTCACACCCTATTTTACGAAGTCCGGCGTTCATCCCTACGATTTGTTAGAATGGGAACGCCGCGACGCAGTCATCTACAACGAAAAGGGTGATGTTATCTTTAAGCAGGAGCAGGTTGAAGTACCGGCAGACTGGACGCAACTCGCGACAGATATTGCGTCATCGAAATATTTCCGAAAAGCTGGAGTCCCCGGTGCAGAATCGGAGGACAGTGCCCGCCAATTGGTTACCCGTGTGGCGCGCACGCTCCGTCGCGCAGGCGAAGAATTCGGTGGGTATTTTGCTACCCCCGAAGACGCAGAGACGTTTGAGATGGAACTGACGCATATCCTCGTTACACAACGGGGTGCTTTCAACTCGCCTGTTTGGTTTAACTGCGGTTTGTGGCATGAATATGGTATTGAGGGCGGTGGCGGCAACTACTATTGGGACCGAGACGCACAAGAAGTCAAGACCACCACCAACGCGTATGAACACCCGCAAAACTCCGCCTGCTTCATTCAAAGCGTTGACGATTCTCTGGACTCTATGTTGGAGCTCCAGAGATCCGAAGTGCGTCTCTTTAAATATGGCAGTGGTACAGGCTCCAACTTCAGTCAAGTTCGCGCGAAGGGTGAACTCCTCTCCGGCGGCGGTGAGAGTTCGGGAGTCCTCTCATTCCTTGAAGGCTTCGATCGATGGGCAGGGAGTATAAAATCCGGTGGCACCACAAGACGCGCAGCCAAAATGGTTATCCTTGACATGGATCACCCAGAAATCTCTGATTATATTGACTGGAAACTCAGGGAAGAGGATAAAGCAAAGGCACTCATCGCCGCAGGATATCCAGCCGACTTTAATGGTGAGGCATACAGCACTGTCAGCGGACAGAACAGCAACAATTCCGTTCGGATCCCGGATGCTTTCATGAATGCCTACTTACAAGGAGATTCATGGAAAACAACGTACCGGACAAGCGGCGAAGTTGCTGACGAATATGACGCCAGGACCCTGATGGAAAAGATCGCTTATGCCGCGTGGGCATGCGCCGATCCGGGTGTCCAGTTCGACAGCACGATTCAGAAATGGCATACATGCAAAAACACGGGCAGGATTAACGCAAGCAATCCCTGCAGCGAATACCTCTTCTTAGACGATTCCGCTTGCAATCTTGCCAGCATCAACCTTGCCAAGTTCTTGAGAGACGATGATAGTTTCGACATTGAAGGTTTCCGAGCGACCGTCCGGGTGTTTGTCACTGCGATGGAAATCATAGTCAGTCTCTCTTCGTATCCGACGAAAGATATAGCGCAACGTTCTGATGAATATCGTCCACTTGGACTCGGCTATGCTAACTTGGGCGCACTCTTGATGCGTTTAGGTATTCCTTACGATAGCGACCAAGCATGTGCCTATGCAGGTGCCATTACTGCGATCCTGAGCGGACACGGATATCACACCAGTGCAGAGATCGCCGAGAGTATTGGAGCTTTTGATGGTTACGCAGAGAATCGGGATTCGATGTTAGATGTTATGCGGCTGCACCGCAATGCCGCCTACGATATCGATCCAATTGTATGTCCGTCGGATCTTTTCGACGCAGCAAAAGCAGATTGGGATGTCTGTGTTAAAAAAGGTGAACAGTGGGGCTATCGAAACTCCCAAATCAGCGTCATCGCTCCGACCGGAACGATCTCCTTCCTGATGGATTGTGATACAACTGGGATTGAACCGGAATTTGCACTCGTCAAGTTCAAGAAGTTGGCGGGCGGCGGATACATGAAGATTGTCAACCAGAGCGTTCGCGATGCCCTACACAACTTAGATTACACGCTCCAGCAGACAGAGTCGATTATTACGTACATTGTCGGAACAGGCACTTTTGAAGGGACACCGAATATCAATGCGGATACATTGAAGCGGAAAGGATTCACACAGGAAGATATCGCCCGCGTTGCGGAGATGTTACCGAGTGCGTTTGACCTGAACCTCGCCTTTGCCCCAGGCTTCCTCGGAGAAGCGTGTCTTGAGCGGTTAGGTATCACTGAAGAAGTAGCAGCAGATCCGAGTTTCGACCTCCTCTCTGCAATTGGATTTAGCGAGGATGAAATTAGTATTGCTGAAGAAGTCATCTGTGGTACAGGCACGGTTGAGGGCGCGCCACATCTCTCACCTATGCACTACGCCGTTTTTGATTGCGCCGTCCAGTGTGGTAAGCACGGAACCCGTTATATAAATCACATGGGACCCCTGAAAATGATGGCAGCTGTGCAACCCTTTATCTCTGGTGCTATCTCCAAGACGGTCAACGTCCCGCACAACGCAACGGTAGATGACATCAAAACACTGTACGTGGAAGCGTGGCGACGCGGTGTCAAATGTCTCGCCGTTTATCGTGATGGCAGTAAAGGTAGCCAACCACTCTCAACCCGAAGTCAACAGGAGGCGGAGAGTGAAACCGATGAGGCTGTTGCTGATACTCTTACTGAACGTCCCATCAGGAAACGTCTCTCAGACACCCGTTCTTCTATGACGCACAAATTTAGCGTTGGGGGTCATGAAGGCTACATCCATGTCGGATTTTACGATGATGGTAGCCCTGGAGAAGTCTTCCTCCGCATGAGCAAAGAAGGAACAGCCGTCTCTGGACTGATGGACTCTGTTGCGGTCCTCACCTCTATTGCGTTGCAGTACGGCGTGCCGTTAGAGTCGCTTGTTAATAAGTTCAGTCACGTCCGGTTTGAACCGTCAGGCTTTACATCTAACCCTGACATTCCGATGGCAAAGTCGATTATAGATTACGTTTTCCGGTGGCTCGGTACACAGTTTCTCGCTCAGGAACCGCAGGAAGGATCCAACATGATAGATATGGAGGCAGAGATGGTGCCTCCTGAAGAACTCCATCCTTACGGGCATGGTAGCAACGGTGAAACAGATTCATGGTCGGAGCATGAGAAGCAAATTTCGCTTCAGCATGCCGATGCCCCGCCGTGCCTTGAATGCGGTTCCCTTATGCTGAGAAGTGGTGTCTGCTATCGCTGTGCCAATTGTGGCGCAACGAGCGGATGTTCCTAATTTCCTGTATTAACAAACAAATTGTAGGCGCGCTTTGCAGGCGCGCCTTTTTTGTGTTTTCAAACAATTCTTGATTTCGTTGTCATCAAGTCATTAAATAGGGTATAATAGAAAGGCTTGAGTTGAGTAGATGGTCGCGTCCCGATCGTAATCTTACCATCGGGATGAGGAAAGTCCGGACTCCACAGGGCAGGATGCTGGGTAACACCCAGGAGCGGCGACGCTATGGATAGTGCAACAGAGAGTAGACTACAACGCCTGCTTTTATGTATTAAGTTGGGCATTGTACAGGTGAAACGGTGCGGTAAAAGCGCACCAGTCCATAAGGTGACTTATGGAGCTTGGTAAACCCCGTCTGGAGCAAGGTAAATGGGGGACATCTACAGGTGTGCCCGCCTCGTCCCCAGGTAACCGCTTGAGGTGGATGGTAACATCCATCCCAGATGAATGATCATCACATACAGAATCCGGCTTATTCTCAACTCAAGTTCTTGTCAATGGTACCCACAACCTAAAGGTTGGGGCTTGTGCTTCCTCGCGACTGCGGTTTTCGCTTAGCGTCTACCGTCTTATTATCGCTCCACTTTAGGCAGCCAAGCCTGCCCGTTTGATATTGATAGCAGCGTTGACATCTCTATCGTGGTGTGAACCACATTCAGGACACGTCCACTGTCTATCCGAAAGAGAAAGTTCTTTGTTAGGGTATCCACAATCACTACAAGGTTTGGTCGTTGCTGTCCATTGAGAGATTTGGACGAAGGTTTTACCGTGCTTCGCACACTTCTGTTCCAGTATCTGCAGAAACTGGTAGAAGGCGTGGTCAGAGACTTTACGTCCCCAAAGACGTTTCATACCGTCAAGGTTGAGCGTTTCAAAACAGAGTGTGTCGAACTCTGTGCAAAGGTCGGTCGCCAGTTTCCATTGCCAATCTTCTCTTTGTCGGGCAACTTTTCGGTGTTGCCTCGCTAAAGCACGGCACGCACGATAATAGTTACCAGAACCTTTGACTTTACGACTCAGTTCCTGGCTGAGAGACTGCAACGTTTTCAGGGATTGTTTGAAAAACTGCGGGGATTCTATCTTATTACCTTCGCTGCTTGTTAGGAATGTTTTGTTTCCGTAATCAAATCCTGCGCTCTTACCCGTCTTGGATTTCGGTTCGAAATCGTCAACATTCTCGCACGAAAAGCATATCCAATAGTCTCCGCACTTATCGCGTTTGAGGGTGATTGCCTTGATTCTGCCTGTCCATTCACGGTGTTTGTGAAAGGAAAACCATGTATCTATACAATTGATTTTGATACGATTGTCTTCCAGTGTATAGCCTGCTTGTGTAAACGTCATGGAGTTATATTTCTGACGCGGTTTGATTTTCGGTCTGCCAACTTTACGCGTTGTTTTGCCGGCTTTACGGTCTTTAATGTTCTGAAAAAACGCGTCTTGAGATTTACCATAACGCAGCACAACGTCTTGCACAACTTGACTCGGTAGGTCTTTCCAATGCGGTTTTGTCCGCTTTTTGAGTTTCGCAATATGTGCGTTGAGGCGAGACACAGATAGGTTTTTGCCAAATATACGGTAATACCTACGTGCCAAAAGCATGATATGCACGTGGATTTGCCACATATCGTCAAGCATATTGCCGAGTTTGATGCTGTTCGATTGGTTTTGGAGTTTGTGTTTGTAAGATTTTCTCATTGACCGCTTTGACCTTCAATATAATCTTTTATCACTTCGAGCGTTACACCACCACAGGAACTTACAAACTTTGAACGCGTCCAAAGTGAAGGTAAACGACTCTTGAGAGAAGGGTATTCTTCTCGCAAAACTTTAGCCGTATGCCCTTTGATCTTGCCAACAATTTTATCTACAGCGTCTGTCGGAGGTATCTCTATGAGCAAGTGAACATGCTCAGGTTGTGTTTCAACCTCACGGATTCCATAACCATACTCGTCTTGTTTGTCTCGTATGAGTTGCTTGAGACGCCCTTGTATTTGAGTATCCAAAACCTTACGACGATACTTCGTACACCAAATCACGTGATATTGACAACTATAGATTGTTTTATTTTTTGTTCGGTAATTACGCTTTTTATTAGAGATTTTGAGTGGCACAATATCTTACCTTTCTATTATAGTGGATAGTATATTATATCACATTATGATTAGATTGTCAAGTTTATTTTCTGTCAGGTTGTTTCGCCGTCTACATCCCGCAAGCTAAAGCATGGGGATTTGACGGGGGAGTGTTAACGATTATGTCTGGGCGGTGTTTCCGTTGTCAACACCGATCTAAAATCGTTAAGAAACCTGCTTTAGGTTATAAACGGTTTGTTAACAATTGGAATACTGCGAGAACAACGGACGCAGCAGCTCAGATTTAATCCTTTAGAAAACCGCCGCCCCCGGGTGTTTCTATCCGAATGACATCACCCTCGCGCGTAGAAACGGATACCTTCCCCGCTAACGGATGTTCCTCTCCATTGGAAATTAGTACGTTACATCCAGGCTTTCCCTGTTCACCACCTTGTAAGCCGTAGGGACCCCGCGTCCGACGTTCCGAAAGGATAGTGATCTCGGCATCCGCAAGAAGTCGTAGTGCCCGAATAACACCATCACCGCCTCGGAATTCCCCTGCCCCGCCTGTCCCGCGTCGAATCGCATACGCCGTTACCTGCATCGGATAGTTCGTCTCAATTGCCTCTATAGGTGTGTTCATCGTATTGGTCATGTGCGTATGGATGGCATCAATTCCATCTCGATTCGGGCGCGCACCCATCCCGCCTGCAATCGTTTCGTAATACGTAAACTCCTTCTCGCGTGAAACATCATAACCGCCTATCGTGAGGTTATTCATAGTGCCGGAACTCGCAGCGGGAATCTGATCAGGACAGGCTTTCGCCAACGCTCCGAGCAGGACATCAACAATACGTTGCGATGTTTCAACGTTCCCACCGGCAACTGCCGCCGGAAACTTTGCATTCACAACTGTCCCCTCTGGTGCAACGACTCGGATCGGTTCTAAACACCCAGCATTGGCAGGAACGTCGGCACCCGCGATACATCGAAAGGCATAAAAAACAGCGGAGAGCGTAATCGCGTAAATAGCGTTAACTGAACCTCGGACCTGCTGAGCCGTGCCAGTGAAGTCAACTAATGCGGTATCATCTTCGATCTCAATCGCGACCCGTATCTCAATAGGTTCATCGGTGATGCCGTCATTATCAAGCACATCCGTGTATGTATAGCGTCCGTTCGGAATTTCCCGAAGTCGTGCCCTGACCATCCGACTCGCATACGTGCACAGTTCCTGCATGTATTCCGTAATCTCTGGTGTGCCATATTTACCCATCATCTCCTGGAGTCGCCGTTCGCCGACACGGTTTGCCGCCACCTGCGCTTCCATATCACCGCGACGTTCCGCAGGCGTGCGAACATTGGCGAGAATGAATTCCCAGAGGTCGGTGTCCAATTCACCGCCGCGGATGAGCTTAATGGGTGGAATTCGGATACCTTCTTGGATGACACTCGTTGCAATTGGCATTGAACCGGGAGTCATTCCACCCACATCTGCGTGATGTGCGCGATTTGCGACAAAGAAGACGGGTTTTTTAATTTTGCTTGCGGTGCGTTCATCTGAGAAAACAGGCGCGACGAGTGTGATATCCGGTAAGTGGGTGCCACCACGGTATGGATCATTAAGAGCAATCATATCACCGGGCACCATTTCTGTATGGGCAATCGCCGCGAGCACCGAAAGTGGCATGGAACCGAGATGCACAGGGATATGCGCGGCTTGTGCAACCATCCTACCGGTGTTATCAAACACGGCACATGAAAAATCAAGCCGTTCCTTGATATTCGGTGAGAACGCTGTACATTGTAGCGTTACACCCATCTCCTCGGCAACCGAGGTCAGCATATTTTTGTAAAGTTCTAATTTAATAGGATCCGTATTCATTGTGTTGTCAAGGTCTACGTTGGTTGGTAAGTAGTGTCCCTATTCAAAAGTTAGTTGCATTTTAACACCCTCTCCTATAATATGCAAGGAAAGATTGGTCAGGAGGACTCCAAATGAAAAAGGTCAATATTGCGCTCATCGGCGCGGGTGGGATGGCAAACGGTGTTCATTATCCGTCGCTCAGAGAGTGTGAAGATGTGAATCTTGTTGGGTTGTGTGATATGGTTCCATCAAAACTTCAGGCAACAGCGGAACGCTTTGAGATTGAGGAAACATTCACTGACTATAAAGAGATGCTTGAGAAGACAAGCCCCGATGCGGTGTATGTCCTCATGCCGCCGCAACATCTATTCCCGCTCGTCATCCATTGTCTCTCACAGCAACACCACGTCTTTATTGAGAAACCACCCGGCGTTACACTCCACCAAACCAAGGAAATGGCACGCGCCGCAGAGAAAAACGATTGTAAGACCATGGTAGGTTTCAATCGTCGCTTTATCCCACTCTTGCAAGAAGTCAAAACAATCGTCGAAAAGCGAGGTCCGATCATTCAGTGTATGTCCACCTTCCACAAAAACACACCGGACGCACGCTATTACGAGGGTGTGATAGACGTTCTAACATGTGATGCGATTCACGCCGTAGACGCACTCCGATGGCTTGGCGGTGGTGAAGTGAAAGCCGTCGCGAGCGACATCAATAGTTTTTACTCCGAGCGCGAAAACAGTTTCAACGCGCTTGTTAAATTTACCAGCGGTGCTTCCGGTTACCTTTGTACCAACTGGGCAGTTGGAGGACGTATCCATACATTTGAGATGCATGCGCGTGAGATTTCCGCCTATATCAACCCCGATCCTGGTGGACGTGCCATCCTTCACACTCCCAAAGGCACAACTGAAATCACCCCTGAAGACGCCGCCGGATCTGATGCTTCACACAGGGCTTACGGATTTTACGGAGAAAGCAGACATTTTGTCGACGCTATCCAGCAGAACCAGCAACCGTTAACCTGCTTCGCGGATGCAGTCAAGACGATGGAACTCGTGACGGCTATCTATCAAAACCGGATAGATGCTTGAACAGCCAAACTATCAAAAATAAATTGGCATGTTTCTTGCTAGGAATTATTTCTTGCTAGGAATTATATTATTAGTAGGTCACTTGTGAAAGCTATGGATACACGCCACATATCAGTTTTATGTGATAAAGTCATTGACTTTCTCAGTCCAAAATCGGATGGTGTTTACATAGATGGCACTGTCGGATTAGGAGGGCATAGTGCTGCTATTTTAGAGACTTCCACACCGAATGGACGTGTGGTCGGAATTGATTTAGATGCTGAGGCTCTCACGCTCGCAAAAGGTAGATTACACGTCTTCGGGGAGCGTTATTCTCTCATTAACGGTAATTTTGCTGAGATGGATGTTTTATTGGAAACCAGACACTCGGTTCATGCCGTAGACGGTATTCTGCTTGACTTAGGGGTTTCTTCCCTACAACTGGACGCATCACACCGAGGTTTCAGTTTTAACCACACCGGTCCGTTAGATATGCGGATGAACTCACAGCAGGCGCTAAATAGCGAGCAGGAAGCGGAAACCCTTACGGCGATGCAGGTAGTCAATGACAGCCCAATGGATGTCCTCGTTGATATTTTCAAACGGTATGGCGAAGAGCGATTTGCGAAACGGATTGCCCATCGGATTATTCAAACGAGACGAGAAATACCGATAGCAACGACAACACAACTTGCAGAAATTGTCAAGCGAGCTGTTCCCAAGGGCAGATCTAAAATCCATCCTGTGACCCGTGTATTTCAGGCACTTCGCATTCACATCAACACCGAATTGGAAAATCTTTCAAAGGGTTTAGACGTTGCGATACAACTTTTGAAACCGGGTGGTTGTCTGTGTGTAATCACGTTCCATTCACTTGAAGATAGAATCGTCAAAAACCGTTTCCAGACATGCGCACGGGCGTGCATCTGTCCGCCGAAAACGCCTATCTGTATTTGTGAACACACCGCATCCCTGGAAATTCTCACGAAGCGTCCTATATTACCAGACGCGGCTGAAGTTCAACACAACCCGCGAGCGCGGAGTGCTAAATTGCGCGTCGCTCGCAAATTGTAGGGTAAGGTGCCTTTATCTCCCGCCCTATGCAAAAAAATGATTTTTTAACTATTAAATCTGGTCACCGTTTCACAATGGTTTTGGTTAAGTCCATTCGTCTTTGCGAACGTCGATGAATTTTGCAATTATAATGTATCTTAAATATAGTATTCAACGTTTAAAAAAGGAGAGTCTTTACCGCCTAATGAATACGCGCGGAAAGGTTGTAAAAGGACATAGGATTGAAGCATAGCATCCATCCTCCAACTCCGTTTAGGTAGTTGAATAAATGCAAACATTACATAGTAGTCATTCGACACGCATTACGAAAACAGAAGACCCAAAACCGAAAAAGAAATTTCCGTTAGCATATATTGTTTTGATGCTATCTTTCTGTACCTTCGCTAGCAGCATCTGGTTCTCATCTTACGCCAAGAAGGTCGCTTTGCAACGACAGCCTACTTACGAGAGACAGAAGCGTCAAGTTCAGGATGAAATTCATCGGCTTGAATTGAAAGAATCAACTTTAACTGGTGTGCAAAGGATTCGGCAAATCGCGACTGAACTTGGAATGGTTGAACCCACCGAAGCCTCGCAAGTCATCTGGGATAGATAACTGAGGGATAAACAGTAAAAGTGTCCCTATTTCTATCAACCAAAATGTGTGGCTCGTAATGAAATGGAGAGCGGATTTGAGAAAAGGACGTTAAAACGCTAACCCACGTCGTCTGACCGCAAGGAATAATTAAAAAATGAAAAACGATTCGCATTTATCTATTCGCCGACTGGTTTTCGTGCTTATTATACTGCAAGTGGGTTTCCTGTTATTGGTTGGCAAACTGTTCAAAGTACAGATCTCCAGCGATGCCACACGTCAGGGACCGACTGGACACCCTTGGAGTTCCCCGCGTACAGCAGCGATAAAACGAGGCAAAATTCTGGACAGACATGGAAATGTTTTAGCCCTGAGTCGCCACAGCCTCTCTGTCTATGCTGATCCGATGTATATGAAGACCGATCCGAGTGAAGCCGCTCGCAGGCTCGCTCCGGTTTTAGGTGTTCCCGAATCTGAATTGATTCCCCAACTTCGCCGCAAAGACAAGCGGTTCGTATGGCTGAAAAAGGATATGGATTACGAGTTGCTTGATGAGATCCGCGCAATTGAGAAAGACATCCGTGGCATAAAGCACGAAGTCGAACAGCAGCGTACCTATCCGAAAGGGAAACTCGCCGCACAAGTCATTGGACATATAAACGATCAGAATATGGGTGAGGGAATTGAGTATCAGTACAACAATTACCTTCTGAGCGCGAGACAGCGACAAGCGGCGCGGCGGGCAGAAGCCGCCCGCAATGAACCCATAAACTTGTTAACCAAGGGTGACTCTACTGACGATTATGGGTACAGTGTCGTTTTGACGCTTGACGAATATATCCAGTACGTCGCCGAGCAGGAATTAGCAGCAGCGTGTCGAAAATGGAACTCACCACGGGGAACGGTCGTCGTTTTGGCATCAAAAACGGCGGAGATATTGGCACTCGCAAGCTACCCCTCGTACGATTTGAATCATTACACGCTCGGAAGCGAACAAGGAAAAAGGAATCTTGGTGTTTGGTTCGCGTATGAACCCGGCTCGATTTTTAAAATCGTTGCATCTTCCGCTGTCCTGAACGAGGGCATTATGGGCCCCGAATCAACGGTTTTTTGCGAGAATGGACGGTACCGACTCTCAAATGGTAGAATCATCAGCGACGTATCGGGAAAAGGATGGCTTACCTTAGAACAAGTCCTCCAAAAATCCAGTAATATCGGTATGATTAAAGTCGTGAAGGAATTGGGACGTGAGAACTTTAGTGCTTATATCGAAAAGTATGGTTTTGGGAAAGCAACCGGTGTAGATTTGCCTTATGAACATAGCGGAAGTCTTTATGCCGTAAAGCATTGGGATACGCATTCCCTCGGCTCTGTTCCTTTTGGACAAGGTATTATGGTGACGCCTCTTCAGATGGTGAGCGCACTAAATGTCCTTGCGAACGATGGAAAACTCCTCCGCCCACATATTACCCAGGAAATTCGGGACAGTAGCGGAAAGGTGATTGAAAAGAAATACCCGATTGAAGTCCGACAGGTAATCCGCCCGATAGTAGCGAAACAGATGACAGAGATACTTGTCGGTGTGGTTGAAGATGGTAGTGGCCGGCGGGCACGCGTTGAAGGATATAGCGTGGCAGGAAAAACAGGAACCGCCCAAAAAGCTGAAAAACATGGTAGAGGCTACGCCGGAAAAGAGATCATGTCTTTCATGGGATTCCTACCCGCAGAGAATCCTATGGTATCAATCATCGTCATGCTCGATGAACCGAAAGGTGCACGTTTCAGTGGACAAATCGCCGGCCCTCTTTTTCAGAAAGTCGCCGCTCAAACAATGCAATACTTGAAGCAAACCGAACTCTTCGGACCGGAACTTCAAAAGCCTCCTGAATTTTCACCCGTCGTGACAAAACAAGCACCGACGGACACGACGCAAGCCTATAAAGGAAACTTGCGGGACACTGTGAAAGGAGAGGGGCTGTGAAGCTTCATGAACTGCTCCGCGGACTTAACATTACCACAAGTTCTGGATCGCTGGATATTGATATTACTGGTGTCGTCAGCGACAATCGGAAAGTTGTACTCGGTAATGCTTTTGTCTGTTATCAAGGCATCAGCGTGGACAGTCACAACTTCATCGCAGATGCACTTCAAAAAGGAGCAGCAGTTGTCATTGGTGAAAAACCGATAACAACTATAGAGACACAAGGACAGTTTCCAATTACCTATGTACAAGTTCCCTGCGGACGCCGAGCGATGTCCTTGATTGCCGCCAATTGGCACGGGAACCCGGCAAAACGTCTTAAACTCATCGGTATTACAGGCACGAATGGTAAAACTTCAACAGCACACCTCATACACGCCATACTCAAGGTAAGCGGACGGAAAACAGCACTCATTGGAACAGTTGGCCACCAGTACACGAACGCCCACGGCGAAAATGAAACACTCCCCGCTTCTCTCACAACTCCCGATGCATTCGCACTCCATGCTCTTTTCAAGCAGTTTACTGAAGAAGACGTAGAATACGTTACGATGGAGACTTCCTCACAAGGGTTAGCACTGCAGCGACTGGCAGGGCTGACTTTCGATACCGCTGTTTTTACCAACTTCACTCAGGACCACCTCGATTACCATCAAACGATGGAAGCATATTTAAAGGCAAAACTGATGTTGTTCGAGCAACTTGACAAAAAAGGCGTTGCAGTCTTGAACAACGACTCATCGGTAGCAGAGTGCATTGCCGACGCTTGCTCCGGTTCGCAGCCTTTGATGTACGGATTTGATAAAAAATCGGATTTACATGCCGAGGATATTAATTTCTCCCATAATCGATTGGCGTTTACAGCCGTTACGCCAGATGGACGAATCCCTGTTAAGTTACGATTACTCGGAGAATATAACCTTTACAACGCTCTTGCTGCCATTGCTGTTGGGCTTCGTTACGATTGCCCGATCCCAGCAATTCAGGAAGGTCTTGCCGCTACCGTAGTTCCGGGTCGGTTTGAACTTATTGATCGAGGACAGGATTTCGCTGTCATCGTTGACTACGCACATACCCCCGATGGTTTAGAAAATGTTCTGACTGCCGCCAAGCGCGTTGCTGAACGGAATTTGATTTGCGTTTTCGGATGCGGTGGCGATAGGGATAACGGAAAGCGCCCTAAGATGGGAAATATTTCCGCCCAAATTGCGGATTATAGCGTGATTACTTCCGACAACCCACGCACTGAAGACCCTGATGACATCATCGCGCAAATTGTGTCAAATTTACCACATGATACCAATTATATGTGTATTTCAGAGAGGCGCGATGCTATCCATCACGCAATCGCGATGGCAAAATCCGGTGATGTTGTCGTCATCGCGGGTAAAGGACACGAGGATTACCAGGAAATTAACGGCAAGAAATTTCCATTTGACGATAGGGTTGTGGCTTCAGACTTTTTAAACGATTATGTCTGAGCGAGGTTTCCGTTGTCAACCTCGATCTGAAATTGATTAAAAAACCCGCTTTAGGATCCGAAGGGTTTCTTAATGATTCAAAATCTGCAAGGACGAAGGACGCAGCAGCTCATACTCAATAGTTTAAAAATCTCATATCAGGTTGCCGGAGAGGGCGATGTAGTTCTCCTCTTGCATGGCTGGGGTGGAGAAGCTGCAAGTTTTCAACCCGTTTTTGATTGGCTTGCACAATCTCATAATGTCTACGCACTTGATTTGCCGGGGTTCGGTAAGAGTCAGATTCCACCTACCGCGTGGAATACCACCGACTATGCGCAGTTCGTTATAGCGTTTCTGGAGAAGTTTCGCATTCCAAAGGCTCACTTCATCGGTCACTCCTTTGGCGGTAGAATTTCTATTATCGTCTCAGCGGAATACCCTGAAAAAGTCGATAAACTTATCTTGGTTGACAGCGCGGGCATCAAACCGCGTCGAACTGCAAAATACCATCTTCGCGTAGGTTTGGCAAAAATCGGTAAATTGCTCCGTCGATGCGGGAAATATGGGGATCTCGTTGCGGACGCGATGTCCGCACGCGCCGGCTCCAAAGATTATCAGAATGCGGGAGATATGCGTGCCACGCTCGTCAAAGTCGTGAATCAAGATCTGCGCGCATTCTTGCCTCGGATAAACGCTTCCACACTGCTCATTTGGGGTGAAGACGACAAGGACACACCCGTGTCTTTCGGACAAATCATGGAGAAAGAAATACCTGACGCGGGATTAGTCGTCCTAAAGGAAGCGGGACATTTTTCGTATCTTGATCAGTTTCCACAGTTTTGCCGAATTGTTGCAAGTTTTTTAAAAATGAATAACTAAAAAAAATGGAAATGATGAGTACTGTATTTTTTTATTTCGTGACGCTAACCTGTTTCGTCAGAGCTGTCGTCAGGACTACGCGTGGACTCCATATACTCCAACTCGATGGCTACAAGACAGGTCGGTACCTGAAGTGGATGGGTCAGCACCTGAGGAACTGCTTTGAAACTAAAGAGATCCTTATCATCGGTGGGATTCTCATCCTAACGGCGTTCTACCCACAATATAACGATACGTGGCTGTTTCCTGCGCTGTGCTTGACTTGGGGAGGGTTCCAAATCTACATGAGCACGCAAAGGAAAACTGTTGAAACAAAAAAACCGCTCGTTTACACGGCACGCGCGAAACGGGTGTTTGGACTCTCAATCTGCTTACTCGTCGGCATCGCGACAACACTCGTGCTTATAGCACAGACAAGTCCATGGCGAATTGCAATCTTCCTCCTTAGCGAAGTAACCGTCATTAATTTAACGATTGCTAATCTCCTTATCTATCCTCTGGAACGGACCATAAATGGGGCGTATCTCCTTTCAGCAAGAAAGCGAATCAAGACGTTTCAGCCTAAAGTTATCGGGATCACAGGCAGTTATGGCAAGACGAGTACCAAATATATTCTACATCAGATTTTGTCCCAAAAATTTAACACCCTGATGACACCCGATAGTTACAATACCCCCATGGGTATCTGCAAGGTCATCCGCGGGGACCTTACCGCCGAACATGAGATATTTATCGTTGAAATGGGGGCTTACAAACGTGGCGACATCCGAGAGTTATGTAACTTAGCATCCCCCCAAACGGGCATTCTCACAGCCGTTGGACCTCAACACTTAGAACGATTCAAAAGTATTGAGAATATTGCCAAAACGAAATATGAGTTGATCGAGTCCCTCCCACCGGGAGGGCTTGGGGTCTTCAATTGCGACAATGAAATCTGCGCTGGACTTGCCGATAAGCGGGAGCAAGATGGAAATCCAGTGCGTCGGTACGCGACAGACCCCTTTCCTGTAACTTCGGCTGCGGCGCATGCTGAGTTAACCGCCACAAACATTCAACACACCGATGCAGGTCTTGCTTTCAGAATAGAGGCGAGGTTAGAAACCTCGCCAGCGAAGGAGGCTGAGGGAAGCGTAGAGATTCGGACACAACTTTTGGGCAGGCATAACGTGTCCAACATCCTCGCTGCAACGGCAGTTGCAATAGAATGTGGGATGACGCTTGAGGAAATTCGGGGAGCAATCGCTAATGTCACACCCGTCCCACATCGCTTACAATTGACCTCCAGTGAAGGCAGCGTAACCATCATTGACGATAGTTTCAACTCGAACCCTGTTGGCGCGAAAGCGGCACTTGAAGTCCTCACCGAGATCCAAGGCGGTAAAAAGGTATTAGTGACACCCGGAATGGTAGAACTCGGCGACAGGGAATACGAAGAAAATAAGCGTCTCGGAGAACACGCAGCCGATGTCTGTGATTTGGTCATTTTAGTGGGACCCAAGCGGACTACCCCGATTTTAGACGGTTTGAAAGCCGCCCAATATCCAAATCAGCAAATCATTGTCGCACTCAACCTTGAAGAAGTCAAACAACATTTAGCAACACAGGTGCAAGCCGGTGATGTCGTCCTTTTTGAAAACGACCTCCCGGACAACTACAATGAAGAAAGAGTTGCCTCGTAATATCGGCACCCAAACTTTGCGCTGTAACCGTGTCGTCAAAGTCTTCCGAATTACCGGTCCGACAATTGGAGCGGAGGCAAAAACAGAAAATGTCAAAATACAATGTAGCCCTTATATTTGGTGGATGCACACCTGAACATGAAGTCTCAATCGTAACAGCACATCAAGTTTGCATCGCTTTACAAAACAACCATCAGGTGACTCCTATTTATGTCACGAAAAATGGCGAGTGGTTAACCGGCGATGCCCTTGGCGATTTGTCCGCCTTTACTGATGGAAATTTGCCACATCCGTCCGACTTCGACAAAGTCAGCGTTGAATTCCATACGGACCCGCAATTCGTTGTTACTTCTAAGCATTGGCTCGGCCAGAACGTTCAGAAGCGAACTGTTCTTCCGGTAGATGTCGTCTTTCCAGCAATCCACGGCATGCACGGCGAAGACGGAACGCTTCAAGGGTTACTTGAGCTTATGAATCTGCCTTACGTCGGTGCGCGAGTCGTCGGTGCCGCTGTCGGTATGGATAAAATCATGATGAAGGCAATTCTTAACGAAAATGAACTGCCGATACTCCCCTATTTATGTTGGAGCCATCATGACTGGGAGACGCGCCGTGACGAACTTCTCGAGAAGGTGGAAACATCGCTTTCCTACCCGCTGTTTGTCAAGCCGGCAATGAGTGGTTCAAGCATCGGGGTCAGCCATGTTAAAAATCAGGATGAACTCTGCGCTGCTGCGGAAGTTGCAGGACACTATTCACGTAGAATTCTCGTCGAAAGAGCGGTTGAGAATCCTCTCGAAATCAATTGTGCTGTAATGGGGATAGACGATCCAACCGCCTCTGTCTGCGAGCAACCCGTAACGCAGGCAAATTTTCTTAGCTTCGACGACAAATACATTCATCAGGATGGAGAATCTTCAGGAATGGCAGGTGCAGACAGGAAAATTCCTGCACCCATTTCAGAAAAACTGACGTTACATATACAAAATCTTGCGGTACATACTTTTCGGGTTTTAGATTGCGCTGGTGTCGCGCGTATTGATTTCCTCGTAGATGCAAACGAGAATGTTTACGTGAATGAAATCAACACCATTCCCGGATCATATAGTTACTACTTATGGACGCACCAAGGCATTGAGTTTCCGCAACTTGTATCGGATCTCATCGACTTAGCATTCACGGCACATGCGGAGAAAAACGCGCTAACCTATACATATACGACGAACCTCCTAAGCCAAGCAGGTGCGAGTCTTGCCAAATTGAAGAAGGGCGATAAGTTAGGAGGCACTGCGTAAAATGGCTTTCGGCTCTCAGTCGTCAGTCAAGAGGTTTTCTGATTAATCAGAGGTCTCTTGTTAACTGCTGACCGCTTCTTTGCTGAGGACTGATGGCTGACGACTGACAGCTGACTGCTAATAAAAAAATGTTTTACCATCTCCTATATGAGAATCTCGTTGAAGTTTTTTCGCCATTCAACATTTTTCGCTATATCAGTATCCGAGCGATTTATGCGACAGCAACATCGTTGATTATCGCGCTTGTCTTGGGACCGTTCATGATAAATCGGCTCAAACAACTTCGGATCGGCGAACACATACGCGAAGAGGGACCAAAAGATCACCAGAGCAAAGCAGGGACTCCAACAATGGGAGGCGTGCTTATTATCGTTTCTGTCCTGATATCGGTAGTGTTTTGGTCGCGTTTGGATCAACCGTACATCTACTTGATGATTCTAACAACACTCTGGTTCGGCGGACTCGGTTTCATAGATGATTACAGCAAATTGGTAAAACAACGATCCTTGGGACTTCAAGGCTGGCATAAGATTGGACTTCAAACAGTAGGCGCCTTAGTGATTGCTGGTTATCTTTACCAATGGGGTCCTGTGCATACAGGAGATTTAACAACACGGACATCGCTGGTTCTCCCTTTTTTCAAAGATGTTTACCCAAACTTAGGGATCCTGTTTATCCCTTTTGCAGCACTGGTCATCGTTGGAGCCTCTAATGCGGTTAATCTTACGGATGGAATGGATGGATTAGCAATTGGATGTACCCTGTTTGTTGCCGGGACCTTAGGCATAGTCGGCTACATGACGAGCCACAGTGAGATTGCAGCGTACCTGAACATCTTTCATCTGCCAGTGGGCGGAGAAGTTACAACAGTTTTTTCTGCAGCGTTAGTCGGGGCGGGACTGGGATTTTTATGGTATAATGGGCATCCTGCCCAAGTCTTTATGGGAGACACTGGATCGCTGGCACTCGGTGCCACACTTGGAACAGTAGCAGTGCTTATAAAGCAAGAATTTCTACTCGTGATAGTCGGTGCCATTTTCGTCGTTGAAACATTATCGGTTATCATCCAAGTCTGGTCATTCCGTACATTTGGTAAACGTGTGTTTAAGATGTCTCCGATCCACTATCACTTCCTGCTCTCAGGGTGGAAGGAATCCAAAGTTGTCATCCGATTTTGGATCGTGGGACTTATTTTGGTCTTAATAGCCTTAAGCACATTAAAACTGCGGTGAGGAAAGGCTATCAGCAATCAGTAGTTCGTGTGGCAGTTGCGGCGTTTTACCGCCATAAGCGAGTGCCGGAAAGCCGAGGGCTGACGACCGATGACTATGATACAACTACAAGGAAAGCGGGTTACAGTTTTTGGCTTGAATCGGAGTGGGATCGCCGTGGCGAAATTGCTATACTCACACGATGCTGCCGTTACGCTTACAGACACGCGTTCTCAAGAAGCACTCTCAGCAGAAATTGCTACGCTCAATGCGTTCCCAGAACCCAGCAAAGCGCAGACCGCTAACAGCAGACTGTCAGACACCCGTCATCCGTATCGAACATACTTTAGTGGCCATCCTTTGGAATGCATTACAGATGCAGATTTTATTGTAGTCTCCCCAGGTGTGCCGCTTGATATTCCGATCCTGTGCGAAGCGCGGTTGAGAGACATCCCAATTCTTGCAGAATTGGAGGTCGCCGCGAGCGTATGTCCGGCAACCCTTGTCGCTATCACTGGCACGAAAGGGAAATCAACAACGACACTGCTGACAGCTGCCATACTAAAAGCCGGCGGAAGATTCCCAAACGTTCGCGTTGCTGGCAACATTGGTGTTCCATTGGCGGCAGAGGTTCAAAAGCTTACAAATCGAGATATAGTCGTTGTTGAGGCAAGCAGTTTTCAGTTGGAGAGCACCGTGACCTTTCACCCAAAGGTTAGTGTTGTGCTTAATTTGTCTCGCGATCACTTGGACAGACATGGAACAATGTCCGCCTATCGAGAGGCAAAACTAAAAATTTCTGACAACCAGACAACCGCCGACTGGATGGTTCTCAATGATTCAGATGCATCTGTCAAGGATTTCGCAGCATCAACGTTGGCGGAAGTGCTCTATTTTACAGATACAGGTGCTCCCGAAAACTTGTCGTTCTCAGGCACATTTAAAGCCGGTTCGAGCCTTTTCGCGCAGCAGAATGGGATCCGCGAAAAGATATGTGACATCGTGGACATTCCACTTCCAGGAGCACACAATCTCCAGAACGTCCTTGCCGCTATTGCTGTAGGACGAATTTTCGATGTAACAGGAGCAGAAATCCGAGAAGCACTCCAATGCTTCGATCGGTCGCATCCAGCTTTATCCCATGCGTTTGAGTTAGTACGGACCTTAGAAGGGGTCCGATACATAAACGACTCAAAAGCGACAAACGTGGCGGCGGTCAAAGCCGCTCTTGAATCGTTAGTAGACTCCCAAGTTTTACTCATAATGGGAGGATACGACAAAGGTAATGATTACACACCTTTGCATGAAATCGTTCAAACTAAGGTTAAAAGGGCAATAATGCTCGGAGAGTATACCCAACAGATTGAAAAGACTCTCGCCGATAGTACGAAAATAATGAAAGCGGAAACAATGGCAGAAGCTGTACAGATGGCACATACACACGCGTCGCCGGGCGATGTCGTTTTGTTGTCCCCAGCAAACGCAAGCTTTGACATGTATTCCGATTACAAAGCAAGAGGCATTGATTTTAAAGAAGCAGTTGACGCACTCCACTCCAAGGGCACTGATCAAAATCCAAAACGCCAAGCCTGAAACGCTTTTCTAACTATGGGCTCCTCGGCTGACTCTGGGGGAAGGAACATCAAAGTTCAATCTATCGTTAGTTAACCGCAAGGAAGATAAAAAATGGCACGCAATTACCAAAACTCCACCCGTAGCAATCAGAACCGCAAATCCAAACCAAAATCTGGGTTCAAATGGGCAAACACGCGCGTCTATTCTGTCGTAGAGGAACAGCAGAAACAGGTCGTAGAACCATCCCCTCCGCAAAGATCGGGACGAATGGATAGAGGGTTGATCGCTCTTACGCTCTGCCTTATTGCGATAGGAATTCTGATGGTATACAGTGCAAGCCATCTTCTTTCTTCAAGACACTATGATGGTTATAGTTACCGCTATTTACAGATACACATCATTGCCTGCGGGATCGGTTTAGTTGGTATGTTCTTTAGTTCCCATCTACCCTACAGATTTTATGCGAGGTTCGCAAACCTTTTTTTGATACTCTCCTTCATAGGGTTATTATTGGTTTTCGTCCCAGGTTTAGGGGCAAGCGTCCAAGGTGCAGAAGGCGGTAGATTTAAACGTTGGATCAATGTAGGACTACCTATCAATTTTCAACCTGTTGAATTTGCGAAAATAGCGTTGGTTATGCATGTGGCAAATTTCATAAGCCGTAACCCAGAACGGATCAAGAGTTTTTTCAACGGCGTACTTCCGAATATCTTAATTGTAGGTGTCGCTTTTGGTCTTGTATACATCCAGCCGGATTTCGGTTCAGCGTTCTTATTAGTAGTAACCGTCTGTATCGTGCTATTTGTCGGCGGTATGCGTATCTGGCACGTACTAACACTCGCTGGTGCAGGCGGCGGCATTCTCAGTTTGCTCATCGTTCGGGATTCGTATAAATTAAAGCGGCTCATGGATTATATGGCAATGTTGAAATCCCCAGATGCAACGAATTATCAGTTAACACGTTCACTGGATGCACTCGAAAGTGGCGGACTCCTCGGTTTAGGAATTGATAGCAGTCTTCAGAAAATATCACGTCTTCCTTACCCACACACAGATTTTATTTTCGCAGTGTTAGGTGAGGAATTCGGATTTATCGGTGCTGTGACGGTGACGTTTCTTTTCATGCTTTTTGCATGGCGAGGCCTCCGTATTGCCCGACATGCAAATGATCTATTCGCTTCTTTACTTGCAACCGGAATCACGACCCTCATCGGTCTTCAGGCATTCATTAATATTGGCGTTGTGACAGGCGTATTGCCGACAAAAGGGATTACATTGCCGTTTATCAGTTACGGTGGTTCATCAATCGTTCTGAGTCTGGTGAGCGTCGGGATCCTATTGAATGTGTCACGTAGCAGTAAAAGCGAAACTGACCCATCGGAGGAAAGGAACAGTTTGTAAGTGTAACGAAAGTGTCCTGAAGTGAACTAACGTTGAAAAGAAAACTTTCGCAACCTTATGGACTTTACAGATTTTAGAACACTTTACAGACTTTCTGGATGGAACGCAACATGAAACCCCAGACGCAACTTATCGAACCGCAAGGTAAATTAAAAAATTCTAAGTCTTGCGACAATAATTCATCAGAAAGCGACGATCGCAGGGCATTGGCACTGCAACGGCGTGCGACACAGAAAAAAATCGTTATCGCAGGCGGTGGAACAGGTGGTCATATCTATCCCGCGATTGGTATCGCCCAGGCATTGCAACGCTTAGATGCCAGTGTAGATATTGCGTTCATCGGTGGTTCAGGCAAGTTGGAATCAACGCTTGTTCCACAACATGGGTTCCGTTTCTTGCCTATTTCGGTTGCGGGGTTTCCACGTCGCCTCACTTTACAGTGGTTGCCAATCATTTGGAAGGTATTTCATGGACTGATTCAGTCATTGCGATATATGAAGGCGTTGAAACCAGACGTTGTTATAGGAACGGGGGGATATGTTTCAGGTCCGGTTCTGTTAGCTGGTCTTCTATGCAAGATCCCGATTGCTATCCAAGAACAGAATGCTTCTGTTGGCTTAACGAACGCTATAGTGGCACGATGGGCGGATGTCGCCTACCTTGCCATGGAATCGGTTCGCGAGAACAAGTCGTTCCACCGAACCACACGTATAGAGATAACAGGAAACCCTATTCGTCCTGCAATCTCGGTATTTCCGAGGTGCGAGGAAACCTACAGAAAATTCGGGTTGCACCCAGAGCGGAAAACTATTTTTGTGATGGGTGGAAGCCAAGGCGCGCACGCTATAAATGAAACGATTGTAGAGGCACTGCCACACTTAGTCGAATATGCCGATCAGATTCAGATCGTTCACCAAACAGGTGCGATGGAAGTAGGAAAGGTTCAAGAGGCGTATGATCGAATACTCGCTTCGCATCGAACCGCCAACTTGACTCCTATACAAGACAGCAAAGCACGAGTTGGAGGTTCGGGATTCCTATACTGCGTTAAACCCTTCTTTGATACTGTTGAGGAAATCTATAGTATCGCAGACGTTATGGTATGCAGAGCTGGGGGAATGACTATCGCCGAGATCACTGCATGTGGTATCCCCGCAATTTTCATACCTTTACCCTCACAAACTGGAAACAACCAAGTATTAAACGCTCACACTGTTGCAGAAGAAGGTGCGGCTGTTGTACTTGAACAAAACACCTTCACAGTAGAGGCATTGGTTAAAAATCTAACGAACATGACCTTGAACGGAAACACGCATGAACGGATGGTAACCGCAAGTCGAGCACTCGGTAAACCGAATGCCAGCGATAACATTGCCAAGTCGATTTTTTTAAACTACCTTTAATTTATTAAATCTGGGCACTGCTTCAAATGTAAAGCAAAGACAAATTATGCCATTTAAGACATAATTTCATTCCGCAGCGGTTTCCTCTAAGTGATGAGCCTGTTTTAGGTTTCAAAAGGTTTCTAACTTAACCGAAAACCATTGTGAAACGATGACCAGATTTAATCGTTAGAAAATTTTATGGTGGTTTTCGGTGAATTCCAGTACGAATAAAAAATGATGGCAGCCTGCAACAACGGCGCAGGCGACTCCTCAATGAACGCCGTTATGGACCCGAATTGCTTGATTTAACGCCTTGCGAATCTTTAAAAATGTTTGGAAAAACACGACATATCCACATCATCGGCATCGGAGGTGCCGGATTAAGCGGCATCACTGAGATTCTGTTAGATCTCGGATTCCAAGTAACAGGCTCAGATATCCGCAAATCATATACCACGGAACACCTGCGCGGACGGGGTGCGACTATCTATTATGAGCATGCCGCATCACATATACAGGGGGCTGATGTCGTCGTTTTTTCTCCCGCTATTCCACCTAACAACCCAGAACTTCTCGCTGCAGAAACACAGAAAATTCCAATTGTCAGGGGCGCGGAGATGTTGAATGAAATTACTCGCATGCGCTACAGTGTTGCTGTCAGCGGAACACACGGAAAAACAACTACAACAGCTATGACTGCCACAGTCCTTGCCAGTCTCGATCCGACGGTTGTCGTAGGTGGGAAACTCATGAATGGCAGTCACGCTCGAAGTGGCGAAGGCGATGTTATGGTAGTCGAAGCAGATGAAGCATATGGTTCAATTGAGATGTTTTATCCAACTGTTGCTGTTGTTACATCAGTTGATGCCGACCATCTGGATTATTACGATAGCGTTGACGAGATTGGTGAAACCTTTCTTAAATTCACCAATAAAGTTCCGTTCTACGGCACTGCAGTCCTCTGCTTAGATGCTGAGAATATTCAAAGGTTTATCCCGCGGATTAAAAAGCGTTATATTACTTATGGACTTGAAACGCGAGCGGACCTGATTGCTGAAGGCATTACTGTGGAAGGTCCCACATCTCGTTACCGAGTACGGAAAAATGGACAACTCTATGGCGAAATTCACCTTCAAATGCCGGGGCGCCATAATATTTCTAATTCTTTGGCAGCGATAGCCGTTGGGCTTGAGCTTGATATTCCTTTCGATCAAATTCGGGAGAGTCTTGAGTCATTTCAGGGCGTACATCGCCGCTTTGAAATACTTGGCGAAGTTAACAACATCATTGTTGTTGACGATTACGCCCATAATCCAGCGAAGTTGAAAGCCGCATTAAGCGGTGCCCGCGACGGATATAAGCGTCGTATCGTCGCCGTTTTTCAGCCACATCGATACCAACGTGTTAGAGATTTAGCAGATGAGTTCTCTCGCTCTTTTTATCAGGCAGATGTCCTCATTGTTACCTCAATCTATAGTGCGGGGGAGACACCTATTGAAAACGTCACGGCTGAAAAACTGGCAGAAGCGATACAATCGCACGGACATCGCCATGTTTACTATGTGCCAGACCCAGATGAAATTCCGGATGTTCTGATGAAAATAACACAACCAGAAGACATTGTCATTACGCTGGGAGCCGGAGACATCAGCAAAGTAGGACACGAGTTCTTAAAGAGACTTTCAAACAATTAACGCCAAGCACCGTTCCATTAATTTTTACGGTGGGTTCCGCAATGCATCCAACCCTCTCTTGATAAGGATAGGCAGTGGATATAAGCAGATAAGAATCGTACATGTCCTCGGTCGCGTCAGAATTAGACAAACACCCACGTGAAACGTTTTTCTAACTATGGAAATCTGGTCGCTGCGCCATTACATTCCGCAGTGGCTTTTGGTGAATGACAATACATCCCATGGGTTCAAAGATTTCTGACTTTACCAGAAACCGTTGTGAAACGAAGTGGAACAGCGCTCAGAAGCCAATAAATTAAAAAATGACCAGATTCAATCGTTTAAAAATTGGTAAAAAGCGGAATGGATATGCATGGCAGCCCTCAATGCCTGCGCGCCGGCTTGGTAAACATCCGAACGCCAAAATATACATGTGGCGGCGTATCATTCTCGTCATCGCGGTTCTGGTTACTTTATCGTTTGCAGGAAAAATAGTGCTCGGTTTTTTTGCGGCTGAATACGTTTCACTTGAACTTTCAGGGAACATACACTATACTGATGTACAAATCTACGATGTATTAGGCGAGAAGTTAGAAAATATCGTCATAGACTCCGAAGAACAAACAGCCGACTATTTGAAGGAGAATTTGAGTTACATAAAAGAAGCACATGTTTTTAAACATGTGATGAAGCGGATACTCACCATTGAAGTTACCGAACGTGCCCCTTTTGCTCTTCTGGGGTTCGGTAATGCCTCTCAAATTTCTCAAGCACACACATCCAGCGTCCAAACGTTAGGTAATAAACCATCCGCTGTAAGGGCACTACTCAATGATGATATTTCGTTTTTTCTGGTAGATAGCGAAGGACATGTGTTAAAAAATATAGAGATTGAAGAAATAAGTCAGTGGAAATCTGAAGGGATACCTGAAGAAATGGTGATACTTCCGGTAGTAAGTAATGAACTACCGAAAATTGGTACCACTGTTCAGAGAAGCGAAGTTAAATTGGGATTAAAGGTTTTAAAGACTGCCCTACTTCAGGAATCAGCACTTGCGGCACAAATACGGATTATTGACGCAAGCGATCTCCAAAAAATTAAGATACAGATCGATGCCCTGCCTGTACCCATATGGCTTGCCGGAGACGCGATCGAATCTGGGCTTTATCATACTGCTTTGCTTCTAAAACAGCACAAAACTCGGATCCTTCAACTTATTAGTGAGATGCCGAGTGCGAAAAAGCCGTATCTTGACGTAAGGTACCAAGATACACTCTACTTGGGGGGTTATACTGAAAGCAAGTAGGTCTATGCTTATAGCACCTATAGGAGCCCTATAGAATATCGGCTCCACACCTGTTTACGGTTTCCCTTGATACCTACAGAAGAAGGAGGTGAAAACATTTAAATGCCAAAACAAAATATTATCGCAGGACTTGATATCGGTTCGAGTAAAATTTCGGTAGTTGTTGGGAACATGTTGCAGGGGGGTCCCGAAAAAATAGGAATTATCGGTGTTGGTCACGCGACTTCCGAAGGACTCCGCAGGGGGGTCGTCGTTGACATCAACCAAACAGCCGAGGCTATCCGTAAAGCCATCTCCAGTGCTGAATTGATGGCAGGTGTGAAAATAGACGCCGTCTGTGTCGGCATTTCCGGTGAACATATTATCGGGCAAACATCCCATGGGGTTGTTTCCGTGGCAAACACTGAGATTTCAGAGGACGATGTTGACCGAGCGATGATAGCGGCGAAAGCAATCTCCATTCCCGCAGACAGGGAAATATTGCATGTCATCCAACAGAATTTCGTCGTTGATGCCCAGAGTCGTATTAGGGAACCTATCGGTATGTCTGGTGCGCGTCTTGAAGCTTACGCCTATATTATTACAGGTGGCACAACGGCTATTCAAAATTTGCTCAATAGTATCGAAAAAGCAGGCGTGCCTATAGTTGAAACGCTTGTCGCTGCCCCGCTCGCAGCAACACAAGCTACCATCTCAAAGGATGAGCGTGAAGTCGGCATCGCACTTGTTGACATCGGTGATGGAACAACTGAAATTATCGTCTACAAAGAGGACTCAATCGAACACACAGCAGTAATTCCTGTTGGAGGACAGCACGTTACCAACGACATTGCGCAATACTTAAAAGTCACCCTTCCAGAAGCGGAAGAACTTAAACTTCACCGCGGTTGCGCTTGGACAGAATTAGTCGATCCTGATGAAGTTAGATCTATTCCAGTCGCGAGTGATTCAACGCCCCCGCGTTTTATCGACCGGATTGAACTTGCTCAAATTATTGAGTATCGTATGGCTGAAATTTTGGACGCAATCGGTGACGAATTAGGTGATATTCCGCTTCCAGGTGGATTGGTGCTCACTGGTGGTACTGCCCTTATGGACGGTTTGCAAGAACTCGCTGAAGCTATGCTTCAGTTGCGCGTCCAGATCGGATACCCACGTGGCTTGCAAGGCTTGACCGATCGGGTGAACCATCCAATGTACTCGACAGGAATAGGACTCGCTCTTTATGGTGAGACGTTACGGCAGTTAGAACGTGAACACACCGCACGCCATGGAGGAAATGCCTTTGGATCATTCCTACAACGTGTCAAAGAATGGTTTGGCTATTAAGCGTCCTGCGCATTATTTAATAGGACGCATCCACTTATGCCAAACTCGCCACAACGCTTGACTTAACTTCGCTAATAGCGTATAATTTAATGTGAAAAAGCGAATCCATGAATTATTAAGGAACCTCGGTCTGGAGATTGAGGCTATAATGATAGGAGGAATTAGGTTGCTGTGTCCTTGTTATAGTAACTGAAATCCAAGATGATAGAATTTGAACAGGAAGAATTTGAAAGTCTACGCGCAAAAATTAAGGTTATCGGGGTCGGCGGAGCAGGTGGAAACGCTGTGAAACGTATGATTGAAGCAGGGCTTACCGGCATAGAATTTTACGCCGTCAATACTGACCAGCAAGCACTTGTGACCTGCCGCGGTGCCACCCAAATCCAGATTGGTGTTAACACCACCGAAGGCTTAGGTTCCGGGGCAAACCCAGATATTGGCAGAAAAGCCGCCGAAGAAGACCGTGAACATCTTCAAACTATCGTAGAGAACGCAAATATGGTCTTCATCACCGCAGGTATGGGCGGTGGCACTGGTACCGGCGCGGCACCACTCATTGCTACACAAGCAAAAGAACGTGGCGCACTTACTATCGGGGTTGTGACACGTCCTTTCAACTTTGAAGGGCAACGTCGCTCAGCCACTGCCGAAGAAGGACTTGAGGAACTCCGAGCGGCTGCCGATTCCGTGATTGTTGTACCAAACCAGCGTCTCATCGACACTATGGACAGAAAACTTCCAATCCGAGAAGCATTTCGTATGGGAGATCAGATTCTCTTACACGGCGTTAAAAGCATATCCGACATCGTTACCGAATCCGGCGAAATTAACGTTGACTTTGCCGATGTCGAATCCATCATGCGAAACGCGGGAAGCGCGTTGATGGGCATGGGGCACGCGACGGGAGATAATCGCGCCCAAATTGCCGCAGAACAAGCGATTAGCTCACCTCTCCTTGAGCAAACGAATATTGCCGGTGCTGTCGGTATGATTGTGAACATCACCGCACCACCCGATTTCATGATGCACGAACTCGATGATGCTATGGGTGTCATTCAGGATACAGCCCCTGATGCACAAATTATTTTTGGACTTGTTTATAAAGATGAATTGGAACTTGGAGATGAAGTCCTTGTAACCGTTATCGCAACAGGGTTTGATAGTATGGGAGAGCAAGCCTACCAGACCGATGATGCAGATACGTATCAAAGTCAGCCGCAGGGAGCATCTGAACAGCGTGTACCAAGTCCCAACAGAGTGAGACAGAATACCGCCAGAACGCCATCCGATAGACCAAGGATTCCGGGGCGTGGGCGAAGGGGCACCCCTGTCGAATCACCTATAGAAGAGGATAACGTCCCCCCAAGCAACCCGCAGAAACCTGTCCGCGGCAGAGACCAAGGCTCACAGCAACGTGAGACAGATTGGGAAATTCCGGCTTTTCTGCGCGTTCAAAAAAGACGTGGGAACGACAAATAGGAACTACCTTTATACCGACTCCTATCGCTTTTGATTTTTGTAGGAGGGGTTTGTAACCCCGAAACCTTTTGATTGAGATTCCTTAAAAACTAACGCCGCACTGTGTTTGGATAAAATAGTGCGGCGTGCCTCGCTTTTTCATTTTTCGCTTGGAAACACGTTAGATAAGAATCCATAGTAAAAAAAGAGGCAACAGTGAACCTATATCAACATTATCAACACTTGCGCAGTGAGGAACACGGCGCACACAGTAATTTCAGAAAACCCAACAAATTCGCGCTGGTCTATCCGAGCACGTATGCTCTTGGTATGTCAAGTCTCGGCGTTCAGGTTATGTACGCCACACTCAACAACCGACCGGACACCGCTTGCGAACGTGTGTTTATTCCTGAGCCTGATTATCTTCGGAAACTTGCCTCTCAAAAAAAGGCTCTTTTTTCGTTTGAAACGCAGACCCCTTTGAACCAATTTGACATTATCGGATTTTCAGTCTCCTTTGAATCAGACTATGTGAACATTCCTCACACATTAGAACTGGCGAACATACCACCGCTTGCTGAAGCGCGAACAGAATGGGATCCGCTCGTCATTGCCGGTGGCATTAATATCTCCTATAACCCCGAACCGATTGCCGACTTCGTTGATATTTTTGTCGTCGGTGAAGCCGAGCTTGTTATCCATCAACTCATGGCGCATTTCGATGAGTGGAAAAGATCCGGCGCACCGAAGAGCGAATTGCTTGAAACGCTCGCAACTGTTCCAGGGCTTTACGTACCAAGTTTTTACGACGTAACCTATCGCGATGATGGTACGATTGATGCCGTTACCCCAAAGCCTAGCATATCGCCCCAGATCCGTGCAGGAGCTGTCCCAAAACTTGACGATGTCGAAACCTGTACACACATCCACACACCCAATACCGAATTCGCAAACGCACATCTCATTGAAATTGTACGTGGATGCGGCAGGCAGTGCCGTTTCTGTGTCGCAGATTATGCCCGTCGATGGCCGAGACACCGCTCTGTAGAGAGCACGCTCGCGCTTGCAGAACGCGCCCGCGGCATTACAGATAGAATCGGACTCGTTGGCGCCTCTATCTCTGACCATCCACAGATCGACGAAATCGCTACAGGTCTCGTAGAACGTGGATTTCGTATCTCCTGTGCTTCACTCCGCGCTGAAACCGTTCGTACGCCGCTGCTCGATGCGCTCGCAGACAGCGAACAAGGGACCATCACTATAGCCCCAGAAGTTGCGACCGAAGAACTTCAAAAGGTTGTCAATAAAGCTATACCGCGTGAACGCCTTTATTATGTTTTTGAGGAAGCATTGAAACGTGACATTCTCAACCTTCGCTTATACTTCCTCATCGGTGTCCCACATGAAACACCAGCGGACGTGGAAGCCATTGTTGATATGGCAAAGGAGATGCGAACCATACTTCTCCCGCATGCGAAGCGAACAGGGAAAATAGCCCGTATCAGCTTTACCATTTCACCGATGGTCCCAAAACCACACACACCTTTCCAGTGGGTAGCGATGGAACCCCCTAAGACCATCTCTCGGAAACTTGACTTTCTAAAACGCGAAATTAACCAACTTGGTAGTATAAAAGTCGGCTCCGCGAGCGCCAGACTCGCACACCAAGAAGCCGTCTTTGCACGTGGCGACCGGCGACTCGGAAAAGTCATCCTTGAGCTTGCACACGGTATGCCATGGAACCAAGCCTTTCGTAAGCACGAATTAGTCCCACATTTTTATGCGACACGTCAACGTTCACTGCATGAGGTCAACCCGTGGGATCATCTTGATCTCAACGTTAAACCGCAATTCCTACAACTTGAGTTCCACAAGCACGAAAAAGGATTCACGACGAGTGAATGCGATACGGCTGTTTGTAAGAAGTGTGGTGCTTGCTGAGGAATAGCCGTCAGTTGTCAGTCGTTAGTTAAAGAGAAATCTCACTTAACCAAACCCTCTCTTAACTGGAAACTGATAACTGAAAGGGTTGCGTTAGCAACCCGAACCGATAACTATTAAAGAAGGGGAATTCACTGTGCGCAAATATGAAAAATTTATAGGTGGACTTGTCGCAATATGCGTCCTGTTCACCTTTACGACATCCTTACATGCTGGATTAGACGACAAATCCCTCGTCTTATACCTCTCCTTTGATGAAGGAAAGGGAGGAAAGACCGCAGATGGTTCTGTACATGGTCATGATGGTGAATTTGTCCAAAATCCCACATGGGTAGATGGAAAATTCGGCAAAGCATTGGAATTCGATGGGACCAAAGGAGAACATGTCATCGTGCCTATCAACGACACTTTACAGTTAAGAGAACAGTTCTCCGTTGCTTTTTGGGTTAAACGTGGGAAAGCCCAAATTCGGGATTGGAATTACATGGTCGCAGCCGGTTCCTTGAAATGGGCAACAATTTTTAAAAATGGTGGCAGTATGACCTATTTCTGGTCGACCTCTGGTGGCGCTTGGGCACAGAAAGCCGTCAGTAAGGACATTCAACCCGAAGACTGGGTGCACATGGTAGTCACACATGACACCAAATCAAAAGTCGTCATCTACAATGATGGGAAAGAAGCCGGTGGTGGACCCAAACCGCCACCTGTTGATGAAATTGATGGTTCTATTATGGTAGGTGCCCGCCACCCCGGTCAAGAGTTTTTCACCGGTGTTATTGACGAGGTGTTTCTCTTTAATCGAATCATCACTCAGGCGGAAATCGATGACATTATAAATGGCGACTTTTTGCCAGTGGAACCCGCGGAGAAACTCTCAACGACATGGGGTAGCATTAAAGCTGATCGTGATTAAAAATACGCTTGACAAGGGCGGTAGAATACCGCCCTTACACCATAGGGAAAGCGTATGCTAAAATATCTCGCCATATTCATCCTCTGCGGTGCTTTTATAAATACCGCTCTATCCGATTCCTCGCCCGTTGAAAAGCATTATAAAGATGCCACTGCCTACCATGATCTCGGAGAATTTGAGCAAGCCATTTCCGAATACAGAAAAGCCATCACGCTTAATCCAAATTCCCCTATTATTTACAACAGACTCGGTGTCGCATATTCTGAACTGAAGCAATACGATGCCGCACTTGATGTTTACCAAAAAGCACTTGCGTTGTCTCCCATGACGGCTGAACTGCATTATAATGTCGGATTGGTTCACCTTAAACAAGGCGATCTCCCGCGTGCCCTTGAGGCATTCAAACGCGCGATTACCCTCGATAGGGAGTGGGAAGATGCCTATACGGGACTCGGTGAGGTATACCTGAAGCAAGGCGACCTTGGACAGGCCGCTCACGCCTATAGACAAGCCACACGTCTCAATCCAAACGGGAATCCGAACGCCATTTTGGGATTGGGCAAGACTTATGTAAAACAGGGACGCTTAGATGATGCAATAACCGCGGTTGAAAAGGCGATTGAAATTCAGGTGGATAACACCGAAGCACATTATCAACTCGCCCAAATTTATGTCAAACGCGGGGAAAGGAAAAAAGCCGCCTCAGCAATGGCGTTCTTCAAAGTCCTCCGTCAGACAGATCCACTTCTTCAGGAAGCCGAGACATGGGTGAAAAGGCATCCCGATGACGCGCGAGGCTACAATAATCTTGGTATCGTTTATCTCGCACGTCGTCGTTCTGAGGATGCAGTTGCGAGTTACAAACGCGCCATTTCTCTCGCGCCTGATTTAGCCACTGCACACTACAATTTAGGGCATGCCTACCATAAACAAGGACAGATGAACCTCGCGATCGCGGCTTACCAACAAGCACTCACCATCAACACCACACTTGCGATTGCGCATAACAATGTCGCTGTCTGTTATATAGAATCGGAGATAGATTTGGATAAAGCACTCTCCCACGCCCGAACCGCTGTTCGTCTTGCTCCGACTGAGACGAACTATTGGGACACGCTTGCGCAAGTTTGCACTGCTCTCGGGTTGGAAAGTGAGGCACAACACGCGCGTATCCGCTCGGTAAAAGGAGAGAAAAAACACACTAACGAACAATGAGACGCTTCGGTTATATTGTCCTCCTTTTCCTTTTGAGCATACCCACTTCCGCAGAAGTCCAATTCGTTGACGTAACCACCGCTGCAGGAATCACATTCCGGCATATCGATGGCAGAACAGGAGAGAAATATCTCCTCGAAACGCTCGGATCCGGCGCAGTCTTTTTCGATTTCGATGTTGATGGGGCACTGGATCTTTATGTAGTGAACGCTACACACATCCCGCCACCAACGAGCGAAAAAACCTCACAGAGACATTCCACACTTCCAGAAAATAAACTCTATCAAAACAACGGAAACGGCACTTTTACTGATATTACAGACAGTGCGGGGGTTGGAGATACCGGCTATGGCGTCGGATGCGCAGCAGCCGATGTCAATAATGACGGTTATCCCGAAATTTACGTAACGAACTACGGACGCAACAGCCTTTATTACAACAACGGTGATGGTACTTTTACTGATGTGACGCAAAAATCCGGCGTTGGCGATGAACGCTGGGGAACAAGTTGCGCCTTTCTGGATTACGATTTAGATGGGGATGTTGATCTATACGTCGTCAATTACATGAAATTTTCTGTCGCGGAAAACGAATGGTGGGAAACCCAGGGTATCAGAACATATTGCAGTCCAACAGATCAGATTGCCGGTAGTCATTTTGTAAGCGAGCCTGACATTCTCTATCGCAACAATGGCGACGGAACCTTCACAGATGTCACCGAAACTGCCGGAATCTCACATCGCGGCCTCGGTCTCGCAGTCGCAGTCGGAGACTACGATAACAACGGTTACCCAGACCTGCACATTGCCAACGATATGGAAGCAGACCTCTTTTACCACAACAACGGTGATGGCACCTTCACCGAAACCGCCGACCTCACCGGAACAGGATATGATGAAAACGGTTTCCCAGGAAGTGGTATGGGAAACGCATTCGGTGATTATAATAACGACGGTTACCTTGATCTCGTCGTCAGCAACGCCTCTGGGCTGCCTGCGCTTCTCTATCAAAATGAAAACGCTGCATTTTTTACCGATGTCTCTTTTGTCTCAGGAATCGGAGCAGTGACGCTCCCCTACTTTAAATGGGCGGTCGAATTCTTAGACTACAACAACGACGGTCTCCTTGACCTCTTCGTTGCGAATGGACATCTCCAAGAGAACATCTCGCTCTTTTCGGAGAGTACCTATCCACAGATGGATTTGATTTTCCGCAACGTGCGCAGACAGGATGGCACATATCATCTCACTGATACGTCTACTGAGGTGGGATTAGCACAACTCCCGAAAAAAGTCAGCCGTGCTGCCGCATTCGGTGATTACGACAATGACGGAGATGTTGATATTTTCCTCAACAACTCCAATCAACACGCAACACTTCTCCGAAACGAGGGAGGTAACAGCAACCATTGGCTGGCAATCCAACCCATCGGCACCCAAAGCAACATGTCCGGTATTGGCACAAAAATAGTTGCGAAAGTGGGTGAACTGTCTCTTACCAAAGAAGTACGGAGTGGGGCGAGTTACCTTTCACAAAGCGACCTCCGCGTTCACTTTGGGCTTGGGGGAAATTCAGAGGTTGATATCTTGGAAATTCACTGGCAGAGCGGATTGACAGAGCGGTTTTCTAATGTAAAATCGAACCAAATTCTCCGTATTAAAGAGGGGCAAGGGATTATAAACAAGCGAGAAATGAGATGATATTAAACGAGAAACGCTACGTATCATCACCAGGGATATCTGGCCAATTGTGTTCCGGTGAATATCCTAAATCCTCTTCTGCGGGTCGCCACGCAAAGCGGGAATCCGCACGACCCGCGACAGCATTATAAGAACCATACCGGACTGTCTCTGTTTCAATTGCGCGGGCAACACACTGCGCAACATCTCTTGGATCCACGTAAACGAACCAAGGATCTGTCACACTATCAGGAGCCGTCGGACCCGGATTCTGTCCGTCTCCATCTATAACACCCGGACGGACATGAATCACGTCCAACCCATGCGCTTGATGATACGCCGCACCGATCTGCTCGCCGAGATACTTCGCCAGTGCGTAGTAAAGATCCCCCGTACCGAATTGGAAGTTATCGTCTACCTCGTAAGGGAACTTTGCGCTTGGAGCCGGAGGGCACGCCGAAATACTTGAGATGTTAACCAATCTTTTGACACCCTGCTTTACACAGGCTTCCGCGACATTCCATGTGCCTTTCACCATGACATCCGCAAACAGCGAAGCTGGCTTATCAGACCGCCCCCGGACCAAAGCAACAAGATGGACAACAGCATCCTGATTTGCACAGGCTGCTTCGATTTCGGCGGCATTTGTCACATCTGCCTTGATAAAAGTTGTGCCTGCAATCGCGCGATCCAATTCAACAATGTCAGTTAGCGTCAGTTCATACGCGTCACGCAACCGATCAATGATAAATTGCGCCAGATACCCATTCGCACCCGTAATTAAAATCTTCTTAATCGACATTGGTTTTCCTTGAAGGTAGTAAGCACACTCCGCTGTGCCGTAACAAGGCATTTACGCGAAGGGTACTTCGGTCTCATAAAGTGCTGCATTGAAGCCAACAAAGAAAACATTCCCCCTTTGTAGTGTCGGCGCCCGGAGGCTACCGCTCCGTCCCATCACCGTTTTTAGGATTGACTCCTGCGTGTCCTCGGTCGGCACAAAGGTTTCTACACGTCTCCCTTTCGCAACAACGATTCGTTCCGCGCTGCCCATCAAATCCCATACTGCGGTGGCATCCATTCGCTCTTTTCGGGCATCAGTCCGGCTCTCTGGTTGTAAGTTATGTGTGTCAAGAAACTCTTGCACTTTTTTACATGAGTTTCAGCTATTCCGAAAATAAATCCAATCTATCATTTTTTAATTTTTCCTTGCGGGTCGGTCAGGTGAATCTGAGTCTGAACCTGCTTCCCCGTATATCCGCCTGCGTGTTTTCGCTTGGGGTGTTTTTGCTTGGGCATTTCTGCGTATTTCTGCGTATTGTTGCAGGCTACTGTTTCGGGCACTTCTAATTCAATTCTTCCACGTTAATAAATCTACCAGTGTCGCGACTCTGGACCGCGGCATCAATTAGGGCGAGCGTCTCAATCGCATCAGCGAATGGCGAGCGAATTAGCGTCCTATCCCCTGTTTCAATGGCACGCAACCATGCCCCGGATTTATCCAAACCCAGACTGTTTTCGGAACTCCCGGTTTCATTGACGACCTCACCATTAAGGTATCCACGGATAGTATTATCTGTCATATACGCTTGTAGCCGCAGATGCGGTCCAACGACTTCAACCTCAAAACTAAATCCCTCGGTGCCACAGTGATTCATGTGTGTTCCAAAAACACCATTGTCCAACTGATAAGTCATTTGAATAGCGTTTTCGGCATCGAATTCGGTGCGTTCCAATGCCATATTCTTGGCAGCAAGCGCGTGCGCTTGCACCGGTTTCGGATTTCCCATCACAAAACGGGCACAATCCAATACATGTACCGCCTGTTCCGGCAAGGGACCACCGCTTATCTCATATTGTAGAAACCAAGGGGACATCCGAAAACTGAGGTAATAATTAACGGTACACACCGTCCGCACGAGATGCACCGTTTCTGAGGCGATTAACGCCTTCAGCCGTTCATAGAGTGGGTGATAGCGGAGTTGGAACCCCACAGCCGCGATGATATCCGCTTCCTCAATATAAGCGAGACACTTTCTGCCTTCAGCCATGTTCAAGGCAGGTGGTTTTTCAACCATCACAGGAATACCGCGGTCACATGCCATCTGGATCGGCTCAAGGCGAATAGGAGGGGGTGTCGTGATAACCACGCCGTCCATGTCCACATCGAAGAAGGCATCTAACGCCGTAGTAGCAAGTGCTGAGTCGGCATGCCTTGCGAGTTCGCGTGCCGCCTCAAGCCTTACATCATGGACAGCGACAACCTGCGCACCGTAATTGGTTATCGCCCCCTGATGATGTCTCCCCATATTGCCAGCACCGATAATGCCTATTGCTAACGGTTTTTGATCGTTCATTGTATTTTGAGGTTTCCCCACGTTACCGCGAGTTTTCCTTGCGGTTCAACGGGTGTTGGATTGAAGTCAGGTGTAACGACAACGATGTTATCGTATTGCGCGTGTTCACCGGCTCTGTCTCCACCGGACATTCGGAAACCGATTTTTCCCTCAGAGTGTGCACTCTCAGAATCGGTCCACTCGCTTACGAGCGTCAATTCACTTATTCCACCGCCGACCGGCCCAATATACGCTTTAAATTCGTGTTTTCGCACTTCAAATTTGATGCGATACCAGACATCCTGCTCCCGATCTACGCCATCAGCGAACGCCCCGGGTTCTGCCGCCCATGCGCCATTGACCCTTCGGTGCCACCGGATGTGTTGCGGTGTATGTCCGGAACCCGCAGTTGAGACTTGGTGCATATAGATGTTATTGCCATCTGTTCCGTGGAAGACAAAACCTGTAAGTCCAGCATCCATAGTTTTGAAATCAGCATAATAGTCAAAATCTTCCGGAAAATCATCAGCACTGAGTCCAACACCACCGCCCCAAACGTCAAGCACTTTACCACCAAGCACATCATGGCCGTCAGCGTTGTCCAGAATCAACCATGTTCCTTGCGCTGCCCATTTGGAATCGTCAATGTCTCCACCCTCAAAATCGTCCTCAAAGAGAACATCGGCGGTAACAGTGCCAGCACGTGATAGACCTCGTCCTAAAGGGCGAGGCTTCTGCATAAGTTACACAGAAGCACTTGTGGATTTCAGAATCGGATGGTGCGATTCAACGGAGATGCCTACGATCTTGGTAAACAAAACAATAGGTCTTACAACTCCTAAGCCAAAGGAAGCTACCCCTTCCTTGAGAATGTTGATCGCAGCGTTCTGGTCGCGGTCAAGGTACGTATCGCAACTTCCACACCTCCACTCCCTATCTGCAAGCGTTAGGTCTTTATTCTCCTGATTACAAACACAACACGCTTTTGTCGTTGGAGACCACCGATCAATTTTCAGTACAGAACGGATACGCTTATGACTCTGGTGTTTGAGTTTTCGCAGAAACTCGCCAAAAGCGAGGTCAGAGACCTGTTTGCCCCACAAGCGTTTCATGCCTTCAAGGTTCAGGTCTTCAAAGAACAGAATATCAAACTTTTGACACAGTTCTATTGCAAGTTTCCAATGGTGGTCTGTTCGTTGATTCGTCGTCTTTTTATGGATACGTGCGGTTTCCTGACGACACCGTTCTTGATTCTGAGAACCTTTGACCTTACGAGAATACGCCTTTTGTGCTTTTGCTAACTCCTTAGCATTGTGTTTGTAGAACATCGGAGAAGTATACCTATGACCATCACTGCCAATCAGAAAGTCCTTAATACCCATATCAAACCCTTCGGCTTTACCCGTCTTGGGTTCAATTTTGATCTCGGTATAGTCTTCTGTCAGCGTAATATACAGATCTCCGAGTGCGTCTCTATGAACTTGAACGCGTTTGATGTCGCCTTCTATCGGACGATGCAACGCAAAACGATACCAACGTCCGTTGAGACGGATTTTATACGTCGGATACTTTCTCTGGTGTTTCTGTTTGCCACAGACTTTTTCCAAAGCAACGTGTTCACCAGAGAACGTCATCCCTTTGTGTTTCTTACACTTCTTGAATTGGGGATGTCCTCTCTTGAGCGTCCGCATCTCTCTGAAACTCTGTGCTAAGCGTTTGAGCATATTCTGAAGACTCCACGAGTAGGGGATATTCCAATACTCGTATTTTGGAAGTTTCTTCAGTTTCGTCAAATGCTTCGACATTTTGGAATATGATACCCCTTTGCCATATCTGCGGTAATATCGCATAGATAAGGCAATGAAATGATTTCGCACAATCCCTATGATATTCAGGTCATCGTGTAGACACCTCAATGATTGATCATGAAAAAGTTTATGTGTGGTATTTCGCATAGTTTTCCTCAGCATAGCTCCCGATACGACTCGGTTGTGGTAGAGACCTCGCCTTGCGACGAGGGTCGTATTCTCTACCAACTATGCTACTTTAATTATACCACATTTCAGCGTAAAAATCAAGCGTTTTTTCAATAGAGACCTATGGTCTAATTCACGAGGGCGAGACTGTATCCCCCGAATGAATTCGGGGGTTTTAGTCCCGCAGTCTTTGATAAAACCGCACCTACAGTCAACGAGATTATTCTGTTTTAACCTCTGCCCATGTTGTGGTAAGTTTTCCATGTGGTTCAACATCCATCGGGTCCTTGCCGCCGTAGATTTCGATTTCATCGACGCGAGCACCACCATTGGCGCGAATATGAAGGCGCAACCACCGTGCTTCTACATCTTTGAAGGTAAACTCAGTAGTTTCACTAATCGGATCTCCCTTGTGCGTATAAACCTTTTTCCATGTATTCGCATCGGAGTTTGGATCCGCTTTTGAGGTTGCGACAAGGATATCAAAGTCAGCCGTTGTCCTATCGACAAACCCCTGCGAATGATCGCTACCGAAGTAGATGCGGTTCACATTGGCAACATCCCCTATATCGATCTGTGCCCAACCGGGTATCGCACCGATGATCCAGCTCCGGCAGTTGTTGTAAAAACCATCGTTGAGGTATTCAACACAGTGTCTGCGCGGGCACCATCCCTCAAGTTGCGAAGAGGCTTCCGGTTTCGCATCTTTGAGAAGTGCCAAGTTGGGTTCCTTGTCCCGAACCGTCGGCACAAATTCAGGTCCCGGCTTGCCTCCGGCATCACATTCATCCGTTGCCGCTTTTTTGTCCTGCTTCTTAAACTCGTAACGCCCGAACTTTTCAGGTCCTTGCGCTTCATCATGCACTGCAAAGACAGCTAGTGTGCTTATCAACATCACTGCTATCACAAGCCACCAATATTTTGTCCATTTCATTGTACGTTCCTCCGTTTTCGAGGTAGTCTTTATTATCATATTAGCACAAGTGAAAAATTGTTTCAAGAAAACGGGTTATTCCTTGACTTTTTTTTTCACTGTTGCTATTTTAAAATTGTATTAACCGTTTAGAAATTTTCGTTTTTTGTTGACACTTGATAAAGATGTCGCTTATAATTCTACCTGAGGAGATCAAAGTTTGAAACAGTGTGCTATTTTCTGGTTACTCCCTTTCATTTTGATGTGTGTTGCGGCGGTCTGCGAGGCACAAGAGTTAGTGCTGCATCTCTCCTTTGACGCGTTAGATGGAAAGGTTGCAAAAGACCGTTCGGAATTCGGCAACGATGCGACCTTCAAGGGTTCGCCAAAACTCATTGAAGGGGTTTTCGGAAAAGCATTGGAGTTCGATGGAAAGACCTCCGGACAAATTCCCGACCACGCGAGCCTTGATATCGTTGATGAAATTACCATCGAATTCTGGGCGATTGTTAAAGGGGGCGAGGCAATCCAGAGCGGTGTTGAAAAAGGCGTCGCTTGGGTTTCTGGCTTGTATAATCTCGCAGCCCTTTACAACGGTGGAACAATCCTTCAATTTTTCGATTTACCAGATGCCTGTAACGATGACAACATCGGTCCCAGTATTCAGGATGGCGAGTGGCATTTTCTCGCAGGAACGTGGGACGGAAAAACGATTCTGCTTTACATCGACGGCGAACTGGAAGCGGAGATGCCGTGTAAAGGTGAACTAAAACCGAACAACGATCCACTCTTTATTGGTGCACGCGGTGGAAGTGGACGTTTTCTCACCGGTGCCTTAGATGAAATTAAAATGTATAATTACGCCTTAACCAAGGCAGAGTTGCTCAAGGATATGGAAGAGCCTGTCACGTTGCATGTTGACGCACAGGACAAACTGACAACCGTTTGGGCACGTCTCAAAACCGACTAATCCACACAACGCAGGAGGTTTGATGAAAGCGACACGTTATCTTTTGGCGCAGCTTACAAGCCAAAATGTGCTTTATAAAAGTCCAACTTTTTTTCTGTTACTACTGACTCTAATCGGCTGTGCGCTTCCGTTCAGCCAGAACCTAACCCTTGAAGAACAGGTCGCGGTCGTCACAACCGACAAAGGCACTTTTGTGCTTGAGTTCTATCCCGATGCTGCCCCTGTGGCAGTGGACAATTTTATCAAGTTAATTAACCAGAAGTTTTACGATGGCTTAACATTTCATCGGAAAGTTGACACCCGTGGTCTGAATATTATTCAGGGCGGGTGCCCAAAAGGCGATGGAACAGGTGGTCCCGGCTGGACTATTACCGACGAATACACACATCCGAATCAACGCCCTCATGTCAGAGGCACATTGGCAATGGCTCGGACTTCCGAGCCGAATTCATCCGGGAGCCAATTCTATATCTGCTTGAAACCCCAACCCCATCTTGACGGAGACTACACTACCTTTGGTGGTGTAATTCAAGGGATGGCTGTCGTCGATCAATTATCGATGGGCGATGTCATGACTAAGATCCAATTGGAGGCAAAGTCAAAATATGTTAAGGCAACAGCAGAGTAAGCAACATCGGCAGTTCGCATCCGCAGCACTCTTCATCTTAGCGACATTCTTCGCTACGTTCGTGCTGAGTTGCGCACAAGAAGATAAAGCCGCTCCCGTACCACGTGCTCGGCGCGCTGGCACCGGTACTGCTACAACCGCGGCAAAACCGCAGATCAATCCCGCGACGGTGGTCGCAGTTGTTGAAACGGCAAAGGGAACGATTGAATTTGAATTTCTTGCAGCCGAAGCACCGGAAACTTCCAAGAACTTCATCAAAAACGCGCAGGTGATGTACTACAAGGGTGAGAAATTTAATCGCGCAGAAGAACTCCTCATTCAAGCAGGTTCTAAACTTGCCGCTGGAGATACCCTCCCCATTGAGAACGGTTCGCAAGAAATGTCGCGAGGCGTTGTCGCTATGGCAAAAGAGGAGGGGGCAAGCGTCTCGTACGCATCCGAATTCTTTATCTGTCGAGGGGACGCCATCCTTGACAGTGATTACACCATTTTCGGAAACGTCACCAGTGGCATGGATGTGGTTGACAGCATCGTCGTCGATGACGTAATTACGAACATCACCATCCGAGACAAGGAATAGCAATCAGTCGTCAGCGATTAGGTCGGTTTTTCTACGAAAAACCTTTCAGCAGTCAGCAAGAGTGGCAAAGAAACGGTCAGCAGTCAGCAAAGAGGGTATTCTTAAACGAGAACCTCTTTACCGACTGCTGATCGCCGACAGCCCTTCTGCCGACAGCCAATATGGAGGTATGTATGGCATTAACAGTTATCCGCACAGCGCGTCCAAGTCCCGCTTGGCAGGAAAGTTACGTGCGTGTGGCAAAAGGACAACGGCTCATTATTGACGCGGAAGGCGCGTGGTCACCGGATTTGCAAAATCGGACCGGATGGTGCGGTGCGGACGGTGTTCCCAAGACCCCGGGTTCCAGCGATTACCTGCTTCCTGGAACAAACATCGGTGCACTCATCGCTAAGATCGAAGATGTCGTCTTCGCTGTCGGTTCACGCTACGACAATCCGGCTCCCGCTGACGGGGTTATTTTCCTCGCGATGAACGAAAGCCCAAACAACAATAATCAAGCAGGAAGTTTACTCGCACAAATCATTATCTTTGATGATGAATAAGGAGCGTATAAACACTACTGCCTACACCCAGCGAATCGGAATCAGGAGTCACATATGGAAGAGAACACCGCTCAGGAGGAAGCACAACAACTTCCGCCTGTCGATTTTATTAGTTATCTTGCCAACCTTGTAGAAACGGGACGACTTTATTTAGAAGGGTTCCCGAACCCCGAAACGGATGAGGTAGTCACAAATTTCCCGCTCGTGAAACATATTATTGATACTATTGAGATGCTTGAGGAAAAGACGAAAGGCAATCTCACTGCGCCAGAAGCCAACTTCCTGACAAATACCCTCTATGAACTCAGAATGGGCTACGTCCGTGCCATCAGTCAACAAGAAACAGTCGCACAGCAAGAAGGACAAACTGAAGAAACGGAGGAAGAGGCTTCCACTGAAAACACTGTAAATTCTTCTTAATTGAAGGCACAACAATTATCGTATTTGAGATAAGCAATCCACCACACAAACCTCAACACTGTCCATTTTCATGAATTGTTTGCCATAAATCGGGTTAACTCTGTTAAATGCTCGAGGAGAATCATTTATGGAATTCTATCATGGCACGACATTAAACAGTGCGAGAGGGATCATTGAAAACGGGTTCCGTCCACGAGGCGGAGCCGTCTGGTTCACAAATAATCGGAGCTATGCTAAAAATCGCGCTGAACATAAGGCGAGACGGAAAAACGGTCGTCCAGTTGTAATCAAAACCGAACTGGATGGCGAAAAACTTCGGACGCATCTCGGTCCGGGCAAAGTTCAAGTACGGGGCGGCATTATAGCCGTCAACGAACACCTGTCCGCTCAACTCCTACAATCCAACCTTTTTGAGTTGCTCGCGTGTCCGGTAGCACTCGCACAATGGATCAACCGTCAATTGGGACTCTATGCCCACAACGGCGTGAGTCAAAACCATTGGGGGATCGTGCGGTTGGCGCACTGGATGAATAACCGAATGCAATCGGGAACCGGAAACCGCATTGACCGGCAAGAGTTTTTTATGAAAGGTAAACAGTGGTTACCCACGTTCTTTGACAGGATTCCGTTCAGCCCCGAAGTACTCCCCATTCAGCACCTTCAGAATGACACGATTGAAGTTAGCATGTCGTACCCAGACACGCAGGAAAAACCGGTTCAGTCGGTAAAAGTTGATGCTGACTACGCCAAAGCAGTAACTGATATTTCTGATCAGAATCCGAAACGACGGGTACGTGGGCTGCAATCGCTCGAAAAAATCGGAACTGAGGATTTATTTGATTGGTGTGTCCTGCACCTTGAAGATGAATCGGTGGATGTGGTATGCAACGCCTTGCGAATCATGCAGCGATGTGATGATGGATACACTGCCCCTATTCTGACACATGCCGAATCAAAAAACAAACGTATCCGCGCGAGTGCACTCGCGGCATTGGCAAAGCATGCCACTGATGATGCCGAACGCTGGTTTGAACGTGGACTCAAAGATCCAGAGGCGTGCGTACGGATGGAAGTCGCAAGGCTTTTACCGATGCTCGACAAAATTGAGTACCGAACACTCTTCGACATCGCACGACACGATCCAAATCCTGCTGTTAAGCGCAGTGCTAAAAAGCAGCATTAGAAGTCATACGAAAAGAGAGGAATGAATTATCAACGCAAGATCATCATCGCCTTGGCGTTGCTCGTGAGTTTGCTCGGGACAGGGACCGTTGGCTATCTATTTCTCGAAAGGAATAATCCCGCAGGACAGTGGCAACTTCTCGATGCAATCTACATGACCGTCATCACCCTAACAACCGTCGGTTACGAGAACATGGGAATGAGTGATGCTGGACGAATTTTCACCCTATTTCTGCTCATCGGTGGGTTCGGTGTGTTTACTTATAGTGTTACAATCGCTACCGCATTCCTGATTGAAGGGCAATTACAAAGTTTTTTCCGACAACAAAAAATGATTCGAACTGTCGATAAATTATCAAATCACTACATTATTTGCGGACTCGGTGATACCGGCGTGCATGTGCTTGACGAAATGCTAAAGTCAGAAGTAGACTTCGTCGGTATTGAATCCGAGGAAGAACGGCTCATCCACCTCTCAGATACACGAGATTTTCTATACCTCCAAGGCGACGCAACCGATGATGAATTACTCACGCGGGCGGGAATTGAGCGCGCCAAAGGACTCGTCACATGCCTCAGCCGCGACCAAGACAATCTATTTGTTGTGATCTCCGCAAGAAAAATCAATCCACAGTTAAGGATAGCCTCCAAAGCCGTTGAAGATAATTCGCCCGGAAAACTCATCACCGCGGGCGCCGATGAGGTCGTGCTACCCGACCATATCGGTGGACTCCGCCTCGCATCCGGCATCCTCCAACCCCAACTCGTAGGGTTCTTAGAAAACATCACCCAAAATCAAGACGGTGCCCAGTTCACTGAATCCATTATTCAAGAAGGTTCTGCTCTGGATGGGATCTTGCTCAAAGCCGCCAGCATCCACGAACAAACTGGATTAGTTGTCATCGCAATCCATGATAACGACGGGACGTTCCTCTATAATCCCCCTGGAGATATGAAAATTGAAGCCGGTGATGCCTTGTTAGTAATCGCCAACCAAAGGCAGTTACAAACATTACACAAACTTACCGGAGATGCAAGTTAGAGGAAAATCGTTGACCTGTTATCTTCTGCCATGATATAATAGTGTCAGGCTTTATCGGACGAGATTGAATCTCTCCGCTGTAAAACACACTTACAAAATACAATCTTGCAATATATTCTTAAACTATCGCAAATCGGAAGGACATATACGTATGCTCGCAACAGTCCTAAGCAGTGCAATGCTGGGAATTGATGCCTATATCGTGAAAGTTGAGGTAGATGTTGCCGGTGGAATGCCATCCTTCAGTACCGTCGGTTTACCGGACAACGCCATTAAAGAGAGTCGGGATCGGGTTACCGCAGCCATTAAGAACTCCGGTTTCTACTTTCCACCCACCCGAATCACGGCGAATTTAGCCCCTGCGGATATCCGAAAAGCGGGATCGGCGTTTGACCTTCCGATCGCAATTGGGGTCATGGCAGCCACCAATCAGGTGGATCTTTCAAAGCTTGAAAACGTCATAATTTTAGGTGAACTCGCACTGGATGGTAGCATTCGCGGCATACAAGGGGCACTTCCTATCGCCATCACTGCAAAAGAGAACGGTATCCAAAACCTCATTTTACCTGCTGAAAACGCAAAAGAGGCAGCGATCGTGGAAGAGATCAACGTCTATCCAGTCGCAAGCTTAACAGAGGCGGCTGCCTTCCTCAATTCGGACAAAGAGATCGCACCAGAACCCCATACCCTCAGCACTAACGGACATCCTGAAGCGCATCTTGACCTGCTCGACGTGAAGGGACAAGAACACGTTAAGCGCGCCATTGAAGTCGCTGCTGCAGGTGGGCATAACCTCATCATGGTTGGACCCCCGGGTTCCGGAAAAACCATGATAGCGAAGCGAATTCCGTCGATTCTGCCGAAACTATCCATGGATGAATCCTTAGAAACAACGAAAATCCAAAGTATTATTGGCATTTTGCCAAGCGATACACCGCTGGTCGCGACGCGTCCATATCGCGCCCCACATCATACTATCTCTGACGCCGGTTTAATCGGCGGCGGAACAGTACCGCGCCCCGGTGAAGTGAGCCTCGCGCATAACGGTGTGCTCTTTTTAGATGAACTCCCCGAATTCCGGCGAAACGTTCTTGAAGTCATGCGACAACCGCTTGAAGACCGGCAAGTGACCATATCCCGTGCCTCAGCATCCCTCACTTATCCGGCGAACTTCATGCTCGTTGCTGCCATGAACCCTTGTCCGTGCGGGTTTTTCAGTGACCCAACCAGAGATTGCAAATGCTCACCCACTCAGATTCAAAACTACGTCTCCCGTATCTCTGGACCGCTCTTAGATAGAATCGACATCCAAGTTGAAGTGCCAGCGGTGAAATATGCAGAACTCGCCAACGAAACAACCGGCGAACCCTCGGGACACGTCCGAGACAGGGTTGAAAAGGCACGCCACGTCCAACAGCAACGCTTTGCAGATACCGTTATACACGCCAACGCAAATATGGAATCTAAACAGATACGAGAATATTGTAAAATTGATTCCCAAGCACAGGAACTCCTCAGGGTCGCGATTAACCAATTAGGATTGAGTGCCCGCGCCTACGACCGGATTTTGAAGGTAGGGCGCACCATTGCCGACTTAGACGGAAACCCACATATAGAGGCAGTTCATGTCTCTGAAGCCATACAATACCGGAGTCTCGACCGAAGTTTCTGGAAAAAGTAACCCGCTGGAGAATAGGAAAAATGCAACCTAATTTCATTATCTTTTTAACGGACGACCAAGGATACGGTGATCTGTCCTGCATGGGTGCAACTGATTTCAAAACGCCACACCTCGATAGAATGGCAGCAGAGGGCGCACGTTTCACGGACTGGTACTCAAATTCACCCGTCTGTTCCCCTTCACGCGCAGCATTACTGACAGGACGATACCCGTGCCATGCTGGGGTCCGTTCTATTTTAGCAGGACATCGCACCGCTACAGGGTTACCACCTTCCGTCCCATCGCTCGCAACAGCACTGAAGGAACGTGGCTATTACACGGCGATGTCCGGAAAATGGCATCTCGGACTCGCGGAAGGTTCACGTCCGGAACATCATGGGTTTGACGATTGGTTCGGATTCATGGCAGGATGTATTGATTTCTTCTCACACATCTTCTACTGGGCTTTAGGACAACCTGACATCGACCAGACACATGACCTCTGGGAAAACGGTGAAGAAATTTATCGTAACGGTGAATACTTCACAGAACTTATCACCGAATACGCCATCAGATACATCCGAAAATCTGTTGAACTCAGTAAACCCTTTTTCCTCTACGTGCCTTACAACGCGCCGCACTATCCGATGCACGCGCCGCAAAAATACGTAGATCGATTCCCGAATTTGCCGTGGGACAGACAGATTATGGCAGCAATGCTGAGTGCCGTTGATGATAGCGTTGGCGAAATTTTTGCCGAATTAGAAAGACTTGGACTCGCAGAAAATACCTTCTCCTATTTCCAAAGCGACAACGGTCCGTCGCGTGAAACCCGAAATTGGTTAGATGGCACACAGGACCCGTATTATGGCGGCACCGCGGGTAAACTGAAAGGACATAAATTTAGTCTCTACGAGGGCGGTATCCGTTCACCCGGAATTATGAACTGGCCCCAGCGAATTCCAGCAGGACAGGTCATCAATGAGCTCGGCGCGGCAATGGACGTGTTCCCGACCTTCCTCGCTGCAGCCGGTGGAGATCCGTCCGCCTACGAACTCGATGGACTCGATGTCTTACCTATGGTTACAAACAGCGAATCCACACCACATCAGGAAATCTATTGGGAGATGGGTAAGCAGACCGCTGTGCGCCGTGATAATTGGAAATTGGTACTCAACGGTCAATTGGTAGAGGGGGCACCTCCAGAAGACGATGTGCATCTCGCAAACCTCGATACCGACATGGGTGAAACGCAAAATCTTAAAGATGAACACCCGGAACTCACGACTGAATTGACGGAAGCCGCCCAAACATGGCGCGAAGGCATTGAAACGCACTGGGAAACCGAATGGGTCAATCCGAACGGTACAACGGGTTACGTCAAGGGGCGATAACGTGCTAACTGACATCCAAGATGCCTATGGGCACCTCCTTTCAGATTATCATAACGGTCAAGAAAACGTCGAAATTGTGGAGCGGGAAGACGGGTTCATTGATACCAGTCAACTCGGACCTTCGAACTATTTCGCTGAATATGAGGACTGGGCTGAACACCAAAGGCTTGCAATAGAACACGCGACAGGACGAGTCTTGGATATCGGTTGTGGTGCCGGACGGCACTGCCTCTATCTCCAAGAACAGGGACACGATGTCTTAGGAACCGACATCTCGCCGTTAGCCATTCAGACCTGTCAAAGCCGTGGGCTTAAAAATGCGCTTGTCACACCTGTCACGCAGTTGAGCTCCAAAATCGGCACCTTTGACACGATCCTCATGATGGGACATAATTTCGGGCTCATTGGAAGTTCCAAAAGGGCAAAGTGGCTCTTGAGACGCTTCGCAGCTATGACCACAGATACCGCGAAAATTATCGCTGAGACACTGGATCCCTACGAAACGACAAATCCTATTCACCTTGCGTATCATCAATTGAACCAAGATAGAGGGCGGATGAGCGGTCAGTTGAAACTACGAATCCGATACAAACAATATGCTACACCTTGGTTCGATTACCTATTTGTTTCAAAGACGGAGATCGAAGACATCCTTGACGGAACAGCCTGGCGAGTTGAACGTTATATTGACGCAGCCACTACACCGACTTATGTCGCAATTTTATCGAAACGTATGCATTCCTGATCATAATAGTCTCGGTAGGCGCGTTGCTGGTGAGGCGGGAAATCTCGTCCGTCAAGAATATCTATATTACCGTAGGGGCTGGGTAACCCAGCCCGTACAGATTAGCAGCCTCGCCGAAAGACGAGATATGTCATGACACTTTTCAAATTTGCCTTTATTACGGACACACATCTGTATCTAAATGCGCCGCGGAACTTCGCAAGCGGACTCCAGCAACAAAAAAAGAGTCTACAACTTTACGAAAAGTTGGTTGAACAACTGAATGCGTTTGCGCCTGCCTTTGTCATTCATGGTGGGGATATCGTGTGTGGTGGTCAAAGTTTCGGCATGTCCGCAGAAGAATATGAAGCCGCACTTGATGGCGCGCAACAACTTGGACAACGCATAAATGCTCCCTGCTATTACATTCCCGGCAACCACGATTTGCATCCCGGAACCGGTTCCAAAGATGATTATTTGGCACGCTTCAGCACCAACGGTATGGGATCCATCAGTTTTGTGCACGAAAATATCCGGTTTATCCTCCTCGATTCGCAGGAGGTTCCCGAAGATCTCACACACGGGTATATCAGCACTAACCAACTGGCATGGGCAGAGCGTGAATTGAAAAGGGCGCGCGATTACGACCAAGAGGTTTTCGTTTTTTCACATCAACTCCCGTTTCCAAGCGTTGAGTTCCAAGGAATCGGTTCAAGAGTTGCTAACTCCGCAGAGGTTCTCGAAGTCACAGCGCCCTTTGAAAGACAAATTCTGGCATTTTTTTGTGGACATCTGCATCTCAATCGCGTCTTCAGAGAACAAGGTATGCTGTGTATCGTTTCCTCTGGTATTATCTGTTATCCGATGATGTGGCGACAGGTCCTGGTATACCCCGACAGAATTGATGTGAAGTCCGTACCGGTTGACTTACCGGAGGTCCTCGCTGAATCAGAAGCAGTCAATCCAGATAACAACCCTTATCTATTGGGCAGAGATCGGGATCTAAACTTTAGCATTCCACGGTTGTTTTAGCGATCATCTCTGACCTGCCCTTCCGTTATCAAGAGAACCGTATTCCAATTACTAACACACCTTTGATAATCCAGAAGTGGTTGGAATTAACCGAAAACCACCGTGAAACGAAGTGAAACGGTGACCAAATTTAATAGTTAAAAAGAATGATTGAAGTTCAAAATATCACCAAAAACTACGGTCTCTTCCAAGCACTCAAGGACATCTCCTTCCAAGTAGACAAGGGACAAATTGTCGGCTTCCTCGGTCCTAACGGCGCAGGAAAAACAACGACAATGCGGATCCTCACTTGCTTTATGCCTGCGAGTAGCGGACGCGTTACTGTCGCCGGATACGATGTCTTCAAAGAATCGCGAGAGGTCCGGAAACGTATCGGTTACCTCCCTGAAAACGTTCCGCTCTATCCGGAAATGACGGTGACAAAGTACTTGACGTACATGGCAAAGATTCGTAGCGTACCGCGTAGCAATATCAATAGTCAACTGGATAACGCCATCGAGGCGTGTGGTCTCACCGAACGCCGACATCAGATTATCGGACAACTCTCGCGCGGTTTTCGACAACGCGTCGGATTAGCACAGGCACTCATTCACGAGCCAGATGTTTTAATTCTCGATGAACCCACCTCCGGATTAGACCCACGGCAGATTGTCGAAATCCGAGAATTAATCAAAACACTCGGCAAGGAACGGACGATCCTCTTCAGCACCCACATCTTACCCGAAGCCAGTCTCACATGCGAACGGTTAATTATCATTAGCCGCGGTGAAATTACGGGTGATGTTCTGCTGCAAGATGGACGTGCTGTCCCCAGACAGAGTGATGAATCGACCGAGAACACAGAGAATTTACAAGTTGCTCCCTCCATTCTTGCACTTGAAGTCGCAGGAGCGTCAGCAGACGATATATCAGCCGCACTCCACGACATACCAAACGTGATTCAAGTTGAGCAGATCGATACCGATACAGATGACACGGCGACGTTCCATCTTCACTATACACTGGCAACCGACATTCGATCAGAAGTGGCAGCAACTATCGTCAAACACGGGTGGCAACTGCTTGAAATGCATACGACCGAAATGTCACTTGAGGAACTATTCCTGTCCTTGACGGTATAGAGCACTCTATCTGCTACGACACCGGTTCATCTCGTCTGTTGGAAACGTCAATCATGCGTTTAATAACCGTCTGGATTATAGGCACCTTCGCCCTACTTCTCTTTGGGTGCGGTGAGGAAAGCATTGAGGAGATGCAACCCGAATCCGAGTCAGAGCAACTCACGGAGTCTTTTAATCTCTTTACCGAGAACGAATGGGCAGTGATTGAAAGTTTATCGCCTCTACCCGACAAACCACCACCAAATCCTACAAATCGCGTCGCCGACAATCCAGATGCGGCACAGTTAGGACAAATGCTTTTCTTTGACGCACGATTCTCAAAGGAGGGCACCATTTCCTGTGCAACATGCCATTCACCATTTCATGGCTTTGCCGATGTTGAAGCTACATCATTAGGGAACAGACGCGGCACAAGAAATGCGCCAACCGTACTCAATGCCGCCTATAACAAATGGCAATTCTGGGACGGGCGCGCAGAGACGCTCTGGGCACAAGCACTCTTTGCACTTGAAGGGGAGGAAGAACAAGCCGGCACACGACTTCAGTACGCACACCTCATCAAACGGCATTACGAAGCAAAATATGAAGTTATTTTCGGTGCCCTTCCTGAACTCGAAGATGCCAGACGTTTCCCACCCAATGGTAAGCCCGGCGATACGGCGTTTGATAACATGTCCGAAGTAGATCAGGTCGCTGTGAACACCGTCTTTGCGAACATCGGTAAGGCAATTGAAGCCTACGAACGCCTTTTGATTCGTCGGGACGCACCGTTTGATAGGTATGTGGCAGGTGATGAAGAAGCGATTATGCTTGAAGCCAAGCGCGGCTTAAAGATATTCATTGGAAAAGGTGTTTGTGTGCTCTGTCACGGGACGCCATATTTCAGAGATGACGACTTCCATAACCTTGGAATACCACAGGGACAGTTGCCGGAAGACACCGGACGTTTCCAAGGTATCACGAAACTCTTAGCCGATCCGTTTAACAGTGCAAGCATCTATAGCGATTCAAGGGCGGATGCTACACGCATGCTGAACCTGCTGGAACCGAGACTGGAACACCAAGGCGAATTTAAAACGCCGACCCTCCGTAACGTCGCACTCACGCCGCCTTATTTCCATACCGGCGAATTTCCAACGCTTGCCTCCGTCATCGAATTTAACAACGCTGGTGGCACCACAAACGAATTTGTAGGCAGGAGCGCGGTCCCAGTGGAACCCCTCCATCTCAACGAACAAGAAAAAAAGGATCTTGTCGAGTTTTTAGAGACATTGACAGGAGAACCTCCACCTTCACATCTGCTAATAAAGCCCAAACTCCCTTAGTTATCTGGCATCGCATCAAGCGGTAGTCTTAGATGCTCGCGAACGGCTTGCCGGACCTCATCACAGATACGCACCGCGTGTGCTGTTTCGTCGGCGGTCGCGAATTTTCCGGGGTAGCGGGGATCCACCGCATGTTCCGACAACTTTGAAAAATCTTCCCGCCACGCATCCCAAGCAGGAAGCGTCGGGACGATCAGATTCAATAACTCTTGTAAATCGTGCGTCCTTGGAAACGGAATATCTGCTTCCTGAAGCCATGCCTTCAGATACTTTTCAACGCACTGCTGAGCAAGAAAGCAGATAACATCGTTTACTGGATTTTGTCCTTGAAGCACTTGCTGCGCCACAGTATAATCGCCTTCAGCCTTCTGCACCCATTCCTCTGTCAATGGATTTATCACGTGTTTTTCCTTCTTTGGGGGTTTCAAGAAAAAATTAGGAGTTTCATAAAGCACCTCGCCTTTTTCAGTGATCTCTCGAAGGAACCAGTCGTTATACGCGAGGCGATACGCCAAGTCTTCAGGCGAATGCACAAGTACATGCAGGCGGAAAGGACGATCGAGACGCTCCCGGATTTCTATCTCTTGCTGGCGTGCTTCCGATTTCGCTACCGGCATCACCACTAACAGATCAACATCCGATCTCTTCGTAGGTGTGCCGTAGGCATAAGAACCGAACAGTATCACTTGTAACGGCGCGAATTCGCGCACGATGTCATCACAGGTCGATTGAATCTTTTGACGGGTAACCATGTTCATGCCCTCTTCTGTTCGGTCTACTTACAACAGAAACCTACCGTCAATGTCGGTAAAACATCTATGGGTAATTATGCCACATCTCCGTCACGTAGACAAGAAAAAATCCGTTCTCGAAAAAATCTTGATTTATAGATGTATCTATCGTATAATCTGTGCTACGAAATCATTTCAACAGAGAGGCACGATCACGTAAAACAGAATAATTATGAGACTTGTTACCTTTCAAACCAAATCGACAGCTACCACACCAAAACTCGGCGCGTGGATTGATGACAACCACATTGCGGATATCACTGCGGTTGCTTCAGATATGTACCAACTCTTTGAGCAGAATTGCATTGCCGACGCGCAAGGATACATCGAAAGCACAGACCTATCCGATGTTATCTTCCCTGTTGCTGATGTGCAGCTGCTCGCGCCGTTTCCACGTCCTGCAAGCCTGCGGGATTTCGGTGTATTCAAAACCCACATGGATGCTGCGGCGCGGATTACCGGCAAAGAGATCTCACCTGAATGGTTCAAATTGCCCAACTACTACCGCGGCAGCACGAGTCCATCCTCCATCACCGGACACGAAGCCGTCGTCACTTGGCCCAACTATACCCAAAAACTCGACTTTGAACTGGAGTGGGGTGTCTATATCGGTAAAACCGGGAAAAATATCTCCGTAGATGAAGCCTCCGAGTACATCGCTGGCTACACCATCTACAATGACATCAGCGCTCGGGATATTCAATTTCGGCACATGACCCTGGCACTCGGTCCCGCGAAAGGGAAAGATTTTGACAATAGCAACATTATGGGACCCTGCCTCGTTACATCAGATGAGATCGGCGATCCGTACAACCTCCGAATGATCGCCAGAGTCAACGGCGAAGTTTGGGCAGACGGCAACACCTCGGATATGTATTACTCGTTCGAAGAAATGATTTCGTTTGTTTCACAATCAGAAACACTCCATCCCGGCGAGTTTTTAGGCTCTGGCACCGTTGGAAAAGGGTGTGGATGGGAACTCGACCGTTGGATCCAACCCGGAGACGTTATTGAACTCGAGGTCGAAAACATCGGCGTTCTCAGCAACCAAATCGGTGAACCAGAAGTAAACCCCGCCGAATGGACAGAAAAAGGTCTTTAATTTTACCTTGCGGATAAGTATCGGTTGCTTGTCCCTTGACGTTTTTCGTGTTCAAGTCGCCTGCGTGTTTTTGCTTGGGGTGTTTTTGCTTGGGGTTTTTGATAGGGTGTTTCTGCGTATTTCTGCGTATTGCTTGGGTGTTTCTGCGTGTTTCTGCATATTGTTGCAGGCTTGAACTTTGACGATATACCGTATATACCCCCATTTCAGTTGCGACTTCACCATAAACCTGCCCGTAATGTAATGGAGGGCAGTACAGAGGCAGATAAATTAAAATGCGACTTAAAGACAAGGTAGCCATCACTACAGGTGCCGCATCCGGCATCGGAAAAGCCACAGCGATACTCTTCGCTGAACACGGTGCGAAGGTAGTCGTCGCCGATATTGATGAAGACGGCGCCAACCAGACTGTTTCCACCATTCGAGATGCAGGCAACGAAGCGATTTATGTCCAAACGGATGTAACAATTTCTGATAACACCAAGCGCATGGTGCAGGAAACCCTTAACACTTACGGAAAACTTGATATTCTGCTCAGCAGTGCCGGAATTGCGATGCGACTCCCTGTCGCTGATTTGCCAGAGGAAGACTGGCATCGGTGTCTAAATGTCAACCTCACCGGTGTCTATCTCTGTGCCAAGGCAGCGATTCCTGCCATGCTGAAAAATGGTGGCGGTTCCATTATCAACCTGTCCTCTATCTACGGACTCGTCGGCGCGGACGTTCGCGCCGCGTATGTCGCCTCCAAAGGGGGTGTAACAAACCTCACCCGCGGGATGGCACTCGATTACGCCGAGGAGAATATTCGCGTTAACTGTATCTGTCCCGGCTTCGTTGAAACGCCGTTAGTCGCGGGTGTCATCAAAACGCCAGAGGAATATCAGAGTCTTGGAGACAGACATCCGATGCGGCGGCTCGCGCAACCCGAAGAGATCGCCTACGGCGCACTCTATCTCGCCTCCGATGAGTCAGCCTTCGTTACAGGCATCGCTTTACCGATTGACGGTGGCTATACCGCAGGGTAAAAAAATGCGAAAACTTTCCCTGATTACTTTTCTCATTTTACTCATAAACAGCGCGTACCTGTTCAGCTTCGGTGAACCGACGCTCTTTTATATTTTCAACGTCCTATTTCACGTTGGACTCGGTGTTGTTCTCATAATTCCATTCAGCATCTACACCTACCAATATTTACGGCGTAGCTCGCAAGCCGATATTCAGAAGAAGCAAATTTCAACACTCGGACAAGCAGGAAGTATTGGAATAATCGTTGGTATCATCAGCGGTGGCTATCTGATGATAGTCGGCGCGACAACGCCCTATCGGTGGCTACTCATCACGCACATCGTCAGTGTAAGTGCGGGGAGTATTCTTCTCTGCATTCACCTATTAAGAGACACAGAACTCCTCACGCCACTATTGAAAAAAATTAGTATCGGCGTATTGGCTGTTGTTCTATTTTTCCCGATAGGTGCGAAACTCTCACAACACTACTTACCGAATGAAACATACCTTGTTGAGAATCCTGCACTCCCCCCTACGAGTATGTACGAGGAAGGTGGTGGTACAACAGGACACTTTTTTCCTGCATCCGTCGAAACAGAAACTGGTGCGCTGATTCCAACCGATTTCTTCCTTACATCGGAGACCTGCGCCACCAAGGGATGCCATCCAGATATCTATCGGCAATGGAACGAATCTGCCCACCATTTTTCCTCTTTCAATAACCAGTGGTATCGCAAGTCAATTATCTATATGCAGGAGGTCAACGGTATTCAACCCTCTAAATGGTGCGGGGGATGTCATGACCCAGCAATCCTACTCAACGGTGTGATGGACAGACCTATCCGTGAAAATCTTCATACACCCGCCGCGCAAGCAGGACTCGCCTGCACGGCGTGCCACTCCATTGAAAAGGTCAAAGACACGATGGGCAACAGTGGGTATGTGATTAAATACCCACCGCTTCACGATATTGCTGCCAGTGAGAATCCCGTTATCCGTAATCTACATAACTACCTTATTCGGTTGGATCCAGAACCACACAAAAAGAGTTTCCTCAAACCGTTCCACCGTGAAAACACTGCCGAATTCTGTTCGACTTGTCATAAAGTGCATCTTGACGAACCCGTCAATAATTTTCGATGGCTACGCGGTTTCAACGACTACGATCAGTGGCAAAAGAGCGGTGTCTCACATCAAGGTGCGTTGTCCTTCTACTATCCCGAAACGGCGAAGAAGTGTGTCGATTGTCACATGCCACTTGTTGACTCCACAGATGCGGGAAATATAAACGGCAAGGTCCACAACCACCGATTCCCTGCTGCGAACACAGCACTGCCTTTTGTGAATCAACATCCAGAGCAACTCAAAATCGTAACAGATTTTTTGCAGGATGACGTGGTAACGTTGGACCTCTTCGCAGACGGTAGCCCAATCTCACGTGACAGCACTGAGGTCGTCCGAGGTGAGAGCACACGGATTGATGTCGTTGTACGCACCCGCGGTGTCGGTCACCGTTTCCCAACTGGCACGATTGATGCCTTTGACATCTGGCTGGAAGTGAAAGCCACCGACGAAAACGGAAAAATTGTCTTCTGGAACGGTAGGATCGCCGCACCCAATGGCAACGGACCTGTGGATCCAGGCGCGCATTTCTATCGCGCTTATATGCTGGATGCACACGGAAACCTGATTAACAAACGAAATGCCTGGGCAACCCGAACAATCCTCTATTCAAACACAATCCCGCCCGGTGCCGCCGATACTGCGCGCTACCGACTCGAAATTCCAAAAGACTGTGGAAATCTTCTCACAGTCGAGGCGCAACTCAATTATCGTAAATTCAATTGGTGGCATACGCAATGGGCTTATGCCGGCGTACGCGACCCAGAAGACACAGATTTTCAGGTAGATAAAGGCTACGACGATGGCAAATGGGTCTGGACTGGAGACACTTCAGATGTCGCAGGAAAAATTAAGGAGATCCCAAACCTACCCATTGTCGTCATGGCATCTACCGAAGCAACCTTAAAGGTCTCGGTAGGAGGGGCGGAAACACCCCAGCAAAAACACTCGGATTCCCGACCTATGGACCCACAACCAACGTATGAAAATATGCGCGAACGGTGGAACGACTACGGCATCGGGCTCCTTCTACAGGGCGATCTGAAAGCCGCAGAGATTGCGTTCCTCAAAGTAACTGAGATAGAACCAGCGTACCTCGATGGATGGGTAAATGTGGCGAGAGTTAGAATCCAAGAAGGAGATATGCAAGGTGCAGAAGCGATGCTCGAAAAGGCATTTGAAATCCAGAAGACATTGCCACCCGAAAACCCACATCGCGCGAAGGTCCACTACTTTTACGCACTCATTCAGGAGACTTACGGCAATTACGACACAGCGATTGAGCATCTCCAGACCGCCGCTTCGCAATTTCCGCGTGATACGCGTGTCCGAAATAAACTCGGACGTATGCATTTCCTGAAACGCAACTACGAAACTGCCCTATCTGAATTCCAGAAGACACTCACTGTTGATCCAGAAGATCTGGACGCACATTACAACATGATGCGCTGTTACCGTGCCCTCAAGAACCCTTCGCTCGCCGCCAAATCGCAAAAACTCTATCTACGTTTCAAGGCAGACGAATCGGTCGATGCAATCACGGGTATCCCTCGTCGCGCAGATGCGGATGTCAACCGTGAACGTCAACGGATTCACGAACACACTAACAGTTATGAACCGCTACCCAACCCCTGAGCACCAGCATGCCGCTGAGACGGTTGTTGACTTCTTCGCCGCAGTTTCAGAAATCGAGGCAGTCTGCCTAATCTGTTCATGTGCTCGCGGCAAGGCAAGCCGAGACAGTTGTCTCGATATCCTCGTGCTCGGCAGACCTGAACCCATGACCACAGCACAAGCAGACCTTCAGAAAATTTGGGACGAATTCTATACAACCGACCCCGTCTTCCAAAAACTCGCCGCTGTCGGGAAATACGCACACGTTGATCTCGAATTCAGCGATGGACACTTCGTCCCCACAGAACACTACTGGGTCGGTGGACCCGATGCGTTTGAACTCGTGATCGGCAATTACTTAGTCTACAGCGTTCCACTCTATCAGAAAGGCAATTACTTCGACGAACTCAAGGCAAAGTGGTTGCCATACTACGATGAAACCTTACGCCACGATCGGCTATCAATGGTGCGGAAGTATTGTCTCAACAATCTTGACCATATCCCACTTTACGTTGCGCGTGGACTCCACTTTCAGTGTTTCAACCGTTTTTACGATGCCTTTCGTGAGTTCCTACAAGCCCTCTTTATTGCCAGACGCACCTATCCCATCGCTTACGACAAGTGGATCCAAGAACAGATCGTGGAGATTTTGAGATTACCAGAACTCTATGAACGGCTGCCACACCTGTTCGAGATACGCAACTTTGAAAGCCACGCAATTTTGGACAAAGCAAAACTCTTAAGAAGCCTGTTGGATGAATATGCTCCGATGTCGGTGTAGCACTTGACAATCCACCTATAATATGCTATCCTACAAAACAGGCTGTTCTAAAATTACTATTTTTCTTTAAAGAAACCTATTCCTTGGAACCTATTTTGACAACCGTCGATACAAAAAACCTCTTACGGCATTTGCCCGCCATCGAAAAACTCCTGAACACACAGGAAATGCTTGACTTGCAAGCCACCTACGCGCGTTCCCTTGTGACGGAGGCATTGCGCACTGTCGTCGCCGATACCCGAAATGACATTCTGAGCGGAAACCAGACCCAATTACCGGAACAGACAAAATACGCCGAACGGACACATCAGAAAATTCTGGAAAAGATAGGTGCGCGTATGCGTCCCGTCGTCAATGCGACAGGCACTGTTACACACACCAACTTAGGCAGATCCCTGTTAAGCAATACGACCTGTGAAGCGATCCAACAAGCCGCACAAAACTATGTCAACCTCGAATACGACATCGCAACAGGTAACCGAGGCCACCGCGATAGGATCACCGAACCGCTCTTACAGCAGTTGACGGGCTGTGAAGCATCTACAGTCGTTAATAACAACGCCGCGGCGGTTTTACTCGCACTTCAGACGATGGCACGTGGTAAAGAGGTTATTGCCTCGCGCGGAGAACTCATTGAAATCGGTGGCGCGTTTCGGGTTCCAGACGTGATGGCGGCAAGCGGCGCAGTCCTCCGTGAAGTGGGCACCACCAACCGAACCCATCTCCGAGATTATGCCGAGGCTATTAATGAAAACACAGGGCTACTGCTCAAGGTGCATCCGAGCAACTACAAAATTCTCGGTTTCACTTCAACGCCAGCGATGGAAAAATTGACGGAACTCGGTGCGCAGCACGGCATCCCAACCATGGAAGACCTCGGGAGCGGTGCGCTCATTGACATGACGACTTATGGACTCCCACATGAACCGCTCGTCGGAGAACGAATCGCCAGCGGTGTTGACATTGTCACCTTTAGCGGTGACAAACTGCTCGGTGGACCCCAAGCCGGAATTATCGTCGGTAAGGCAGAATGGATCGAAAAGATGCGTAAAAATCCGATGATGCGGGCACTTCGGGTCGATAAACTCATCATTGCCGGCCTGTCAGCGACATTGCAACTCTATCTCACAGAGGATACCACCCTAACTGAACGATTCCCGATGCTCAACCGCTATACCCGATCAATAGAGACACTCCACACCCTTGCCACGGAGCTCAAAGCGCAGTTAGAACCCCTCTTTGAGGAAAAAGTCGGCATTCAGATATCAGAAACCTACGGACAAATCGGAAGCGGTGCCCTCCCTGTTGAGACGTTACCGAGCATCGCACTCGTCCTTGAACCTTCAGAGGTTTCCGCTGAAATGCTTGCCGCACAATTCCGAAACGCTCCTGTTCCGGTTATCGGTAGAATCAAGGACGGTCTCTTTTGGCTGGACCTGCGGACAGTTTATGAAAGAGAACAGGCGTGGATTGTCGAAGCTGCCACACAAATCGCAGAAGGTTTATGAGGATTATAGGAATCTTTTTCATCACCATCCTCATTATTGGTGTTTACGCTTGCGGGCAAAGCGAAAAAGAATCATCCATCACTGAAAATGCAGCAGAAATCGTTTCCGAGGTCGATGGTGCCACAATGGTGCTGATCCCGGCAGGCACGTTTCAGATGGGTTCTACTACAGGTGATAGCGACGAACAACCCGTGCACACTGTCACTCTCGATGCATTTTACATGGATACACACGAGGTAACGAACGCACGCTATCAGAAATTCGTCCAGAGCACAGGCTATCCTGAACCACCGCTGTCGCATAACCCACGGTTCAATTCCCCCGACGCGCCTGTTGTTCGCGTAAACTGGCGTGATGCGGCTGCGTACGCGGCGTGGGCGAAGAAACGGTTGCCTACCGAAGCAGAGTGGGAATACGCCGCACGCGGAGGTCTGACTGGCAAACGATACCCGAATGGTGATATAATAACTTATGCTGATGCCAACTTCGGCAACATAGGTGGACCGGATAAATGGAAGTGGACAGCACCAGTTGGGAGTTTCCCCCCCAACGGCTACAATCTCTACGATATGGCAGGCAATGCATGGGAGTGGTGCTTTGATGAATACAACAGTGAATTCTATAGCATCAGTCCTGAAAATAACCCTCGCTTCGGTAGAGAAATCGCTCCAGATACCGAAAACTTTCGTATCCTACGTGGTGGCGGTTGGGGCGGGAGTCCCGAAGATCTTCGTGTCGCAGATCGATGGTATCACCTCTCATCCGGAAGCACTATTGGATTTCGATGCGTCCAAGACATCCCATAAACAGAAGAAGAGTTGTCAGGAGAATGGCTGTCAACTGCCAGCATATTTCGCAGTGAGAGTTCTAAACGAAGACCTCTTAACGCACTGCTGGTAATCAATGTTAAGAAACCTGTTCAATTTTAATAAGGATGTACAGAATTAACCGAAAACCTGCCTGAAACGAAGTGGAAGGCAGATCAGAAGCAATAATTAAAAATATGGCAGTTGCAGTTCAATTAACCCATGTTACGAAAGCATTCGACACAACGCTCGCTGTCAATGACGTGAGCTTGCAAATCAAGAAGGGCGAATTCTTTTTTCTTCTCGGTCCATCCGGCTGCGGCAAATCCACCTTTCTCCGAATCATTGCGGGGTTCTACAAACCTGATACCGGCGAACTACGGTTCGATGACACCATCGTGAACGACGTGCCACCGCATCAACGCAACACAGGGATGGTGTTTCAGAACTATGCCCTGTGGCCCCACATGTCCGTCGCCGAAAACATCGAATATGGACTCACACTTCGGAAACTCGAAAAAACCGAACGGAACGAAAAAATCACGAGTGCCCTCGAAATGGTGCAGATGGAAGACTTTCGTGACCGTGCCGTCAACACACTTTCTGGCGGACAACAGCAGCGAATCGCCCTCGCTCGTGCCCTCGTGATTGAACCGAGTGTCTTACTCCTCGACGAACCGATTAGTAACCTTGACGCCGCACTCCGACAACAGATGCGCGACGAAATAAAACAGATCCACGATCGCACTAACATCACAATGTTCTATGTCACACACGATCAGGTGGACGCCCTCTCTATGGCGGACCGGATGGCAATTATGCAGGACGGTGTTATCATCCAAGTCGGCACACCGCGTGAGATATACCAGTTTCCAAAGAACGCTTTTGTCGCAAGTTTCGTCGGGGAAACCAATTTTATTTCAGGCAAGGTCGAGCAAGCATCAAAGGGTAGTGCCACTATAGAAACACCTGCTGGCACCCTCCACTCCACAACTGTTTATCACGAACTCACACAAGGGACACCTGTGCAGTGTTCCATTCGACCAGAGGCACTCATTATTGACAGCGGTCAGAATGGCGAAAACCCCATCGAAAACAGGATAACTGCGACAGTGACTGCCGTCAACTATTTGGGTAGGATAGAGGAATATCAACTGATCGCTGCCACAGACATTCCCCTTAAAGCCGTCCATTACAATCCGGGCACAGAAACAAAAAAGCCCGGAGACACTGTGCAACTCGCAATATCAGCAGAGGCAGTGATCCCACTACCCGATTTTTAATTATACCTTGCGGTTCGGTGAGGTAGGTTGAATAACCGACGATCCTTGACGTATATCCGCCTGCGTGGACGTATATCCGCCTGCGTGTTTTTGCTTGGGTGTTTCTGCGTATTGTTGCAGGCTACCGTTACCGATAAAACTGCACAATCTAACAGATAATGCTACAAGACCTTACGACTTAACCAGAAATCTGCCCGTAATGAAATGGAGGGCAGACCAGAGTCTAATAGTTAAAAATATGCGACTAACACCGAGTCAACAACAAGCCCTTGACATAGACAGACACATCTGCGTAACCGCTGGTGCCGGATCCGGTAAGACCATGGTATTGGTTGAGCGTTACCTCAAAATTTTACGTGAAGGGAACGTCGATCCCCAAGAAATTGTCGCCATCACCTTCACAGAGAAAGCCGCTGCCGAGATGAAGGAGCGAATTATCGAAGAACTGTCCCCTCAAGAAGACGGTGATAGTTCAGAACAGGACAATTCGCTACAAGGCTTTCGCGATAAGATGAGCACGGCACACATCTCAACTATCCACGCATTCTGTTCACGTATCCTACGAGAATTCCCCTTCCAAGCAGGTGTACCAGCCAACTTCAGCATTCTACAAGGCATTGATCAGAAGCTCTCACTACAGCAAATCATTCGGGAAACCCTCAGATCCATCGCCACAAACCTTAACGATCAACATCGCTCAGAACTTACTCGACTCCTACGACGCTATGGAGGACAGCAGAAACTGGTGGATTTTTTCGCCACTATGATAAATCAACGCGATGTGGTGGAGCAACTCATGCAAGGCATCTACGGTGAGCAAAGCGAGGCGGAAATACGCGAATCATGGAAACAAGGCATGCTTACAGAACTGATGTCGTTAGTTGATGTTGCAGAATTTATCCGATGTCTAAATGCTGTTTTGCAGGTTGCAAGAGGGAAGAAAGCAGAGCAAGCTAAGAATTTAAAGCAGCAATTAGAAGAACGATATGAACTGAACTCAGACTCGCCTGAAGTACTGAACTTACTCAGGGAAATTGCGAAACTAATTACAACTGGAAAAGACGCTATTGCGACAAACGGCTTTCTGCCGAAAAGCATTGACAGAGTAGGAATCGTAGATGAAATTGATTTTCTGGTATCAACCGCGAAAAAGATTAAAAACATTCCAACTCTTGAAAGAAACGATGAAAAAAAAGAAGACATTGAAACCGATGACGATTTCCTAATCAGTACAACGCGCGACCTCCTCATAACCTATAAAAGAATCGCTACCGATTACCAGACTGCTAAACTATCCCAAGGTCAACTCGATTTTACTGACCTGCAGCTGAGGACTCGTGATTTACTCCGAAACAACAAGGAAATCCGACAGGCATTAATCGAACGGCATAAATACTTCATGGTAGACGAATACCAAGATACAAATGAACTCCAGTACGAATTGGTAATGCTGCTGACAAACAATCTCGAAAGCGCGAACCTCTTCATCGTTGGCGACCCAAAACAGAGTATCTACGGGTTCCGCGGCGGAGATGTTCGCGTATTTGAAAAGACTAAGCAAAATATCGTCGATGCTGAAGGTAAGGATATCCGCCTCACAGAGAACTTCCGATCCCTCCGTGATCCTGTTGGGTTCGTCAACTATTTTTTTCATCACTTAATGGGTGATGGGCGTGAAAATGACTTTGAAGTGGAATATGAAGCCCTTACGCAAGCGCGTCCAGCTGAGACAAATGGCGCAGTCGAAATCCTTCTCGGGAAACAGGGTGAGGATTCAGCAGATGAATACACGCTCATCGCACAACACATCAAAAACATCAGAGAGAATCAGGCTACAATTTCGGAACGAGGCAAGAATGGGTTGGGAGTAGAACCTCCAATTGACTACGGCGACATTGCTATTCTTATCCGGAGCAGAAGGCATCTCCCTGATATTGAACACGCCCTGCTTGAAGCAGACATTCCTCATCTCACCACTGGTGGTGTCGGTTTCTATCAACGACAGGAAATCTACGACATCTGGAACTATCTCAACTTCCTTAATAAGCCAGAAGAGAACCAAACATCTCTTGCTGCCGTTCTTCGCGGTCCTGCTTTCGGTATCTCCGATACCGAACTCTACGAAATTTCGCTCCAAGAAGAAGAAAATTTCTGGGATAAAGCGCAGAAATACCAAACACACTCTGATAATCTTCGCACCGCAATAACCATTTTAGAAAGGCACCACCAACTCGCTTACCGAATGCCTGTAAACCAACTCATCGTAACCATCGTTAATGAAACAGGAATGATTGGAACACTGAAAACCGGAAAACAGGGTCAACAACGGTGGTCAAACTACCAAAAACTCCTGGAACTTGCGAGAAACTTTGATGGAGATGAAAACAAACGGGTCCTCCCAGATTTCATTGAATTTCTGGATATTTTAATAACAGAGGAACCCCAAGAGGGGCAGGCACCTATTGAGGCGAGTAGTGGTGCGGTCAGGATTATGACGATCCACGCCGCTAAAGGACTTCAATTTCCCATCGTCATACTTCCAAGACTTGATCGAGGCGCACAGATTGACAGAGAACCTTTCATTGATGAGGCATTTGGTATCGGTTTCAGTCCGCTTCATCCAGATGATGGGTATAGGAAAACGGGACCGGAAATTGTCGCTCACATCAAAAATCGGGGTAGTGCGAAAGAGACTGCCGAAAAGAAACGATTATTCTATGTAGGTACGACACGCGCCCGAGATCGGCTCATCTTATCAGGAACCCTTTCAGCCAGCGGTAAACCACAACAAATGCTTGAATGGCTCCACAAACACCTCGACATTGATGAAACAGATAGTTTATTGAACCTTCCTGTCGAATTAGAAGTGTTCAGAGGAAACAGCACACGTGCTGAATCCTTCCAACTCCAAATCCCGATTCATCAGACACTCACAGGAACTGCACTCGGAGATGAAGCTTCCGACGAAACAACACCTGTTGATTTTCCTGAGCCTCTACGAAAATTGAAGTCAACTGGGGCTTCCGCAGCGTTTTCTGTCTCTGAACTCGCTAATTATGCCCGGTGCCCATTACGGTATCAGTTACAAAATGTTCTACAAATTCCAACAAACGGGCAAGATGAATCGGATCAAGATGAAGACGAGATGGACGCCGCTCTCCGCTATACATTCTCACGAATAAGACGACGATCAGACATAGAAGATCTTGACGCTACGATTAATGCAGCTCTACAAACATATCACCCCGCTGGGGTTGAAGAAGGAACAACTCAATTAACAAAAACACTTCGTAAACAGGTTAACAATTTCATCAACTCCGAACTCGGCGAAACGGTATTCTCTGCATCCACGGTTCACACCAATCAGCACATTCACGCAGACATCAACGGCCATATCGTCGATGGCAGATGCGACAGACTCTTTAAAGATGAAACAGGAAACTATCAGATCATCAATTATAAAACCGACGAGGCACAAAATTTAGATACATCCCATCCAGAAATGGAACTTTACAGTCTACTTGTGCACCGGCGTTATCCGAACCAATCGACCGTGACAATTAATCTCTTTTTTACCGAACACGGTGGATGGGAACAGATGCGCTTCAGTTCAGCACAATTGCAGGAAGCTCAGGAACAGTGGCAGGAAAAGATTTTAGCTTTGCAGCGTGGGGTTTATGAAAAGAATCTCGAACACTGTTGTTCCTGTCCTTATGCGGATCCAGATGGACAGTGCATAATCATGGAGGAGACCTAAAATGAACAAATTAATACCCATAATTGGAATCATCATAGTGGTTTGCCTTTCGATCCAGACATGGCAACCCACCTTTGCTGGGACGTGGCGCGATGACTTTGAAGATAAAGACACCCGTGAATGGAAAATCTTTAACCTTGACCGACAGGTCGAAAAATGGTGGGTTAGTGACGGTGAAGCCGTCGGAGAAATCTTTCTGCCCGGTTTTATGAGTCTCTGGATCACAGGTGAACTCACATGGAAGAACTACTCCCTTTCCTGTCGCGCAAAATTAGTGGAAGACAAGAACGAACCCCCCAGTATCGGGCTGACACTTCACGACAGAGGTGAGGAAGATACCCGTTACCTCTTTTTTATTGACTATGTTTTCGGCACTGCCCGAATTGTCAAAGCACTTCGAGACAACTGGTTTCCCGTCATCTTTCCATTTGATGCCGAAATCGATACGTGGTATGAACTCACCGCCACCGTTCATGAAGACGGCACGCTTGAATTTCAAGTCAACGATGAGGTATTCACTGTGATTGACGACGACCCCCTAAAAGGCGGACAAGCCGGGCTCGTTGTCGCAGACGGGCAAGCCCACTTTGACGATGTCGAAATCACAGGTCCGAATATCAACAACGGTGGCCCCGGAAAAGCACGTCCCGTCGAACCGCAAACCAAACTTGCAACAACATGGGGACATCTGAAGAGGCAATAAGAAGGGCACACACAAAATGGAGACCAAGCAGACAGTTGGTATCGGCATCATCGGCATGGGATGGATGGGGATGACGCATGCTCGCGCATATCAACAGATTAACGACCGGTTCTATGACAGTCCTCTCCAGCCTAAGCTCATCATCTGTGCGGATGATGTTGTTGAACGTACAACCGAGGCAAAAACTCGTTTCGGATTTCAACGCACAACGACCGATTACCGACACGTCATAGATCACGAAGACGTACAGGTAGTCAACATCGCCGCACCGAACAGCATGCACCTTGAAATCGTCGAAGCCGCGACTGCCGCAGGAAAACACGTTTTTTGTGAGAAACCCGTCGGACGGAACCCAGCCGAAACGAAAGCAATCTATGTCGCTGCACAGCGTGCGGGGGTACTCACCTGTGTCGGCTATAACTACAGATGGGCACCTGTCGTCCAATACGCACAGCAACTGATTTCAGAGGGAAAACTCGGTAGACTCACGCACTATCGTGGTAGATTTTTCGCGGGTTACGCGAGTCATCCACAGGCAGTCCTTTCATGGCGATTCCAGAAGGAGATCGCTGGGTTGGGAACGTTGGGAGATCTGCTCTCTCACGTCATCGATATGGCGCACTTCATTGTCGGTGGTATTGACAGCGTCGTTTCACAACAGGAAACATTCATCCCGGAACGTCCTGTAGCAACAGCAGGGACCGGCACACATTTCACCCTCGGTGCAGATGGAGATATGGATGCCGTCACAAATGAAGACTACGTCGGGGCATTAGTCCGGTTTGAGAACGGTGTCAGAGGCTCACTGGAGGCGTGTAGGGTTATCACCGGACCGAAGTGTGAAATGGCGTTTGAGGTGCATGGTACAGATGGTGCCTTGCGCTGGAACTTCGAGCAGATGAACGAACTTGAGGTGTACCTACCCGCCGAAGACGGTTACCCTGATGGATATACCCGTGTATTAAGTGGTCCGAGCCACCCATTCCATAGTTATTTCAATCCCGGTCCAGCAGTCGGATTGGGCTACGACGACTTGAAGACAATCGAAGCACACCAGTTTTTGCAAGCCATCCATACAGGAAAACAGGGAAATCCGAGTTTCCGAGAAGCCGCCGCAGTTGCTGATGTGCAAACTGCCATTCAAACCTCATGGAAGGAGAATCGGTGGATTTCCGTTTCTTAATTATTCCTTACGGTTCGGTCAAGTAAATTGGATGCATAACGTTAATCGCCGTATACCCGCCTGTGCCGTTGTTGCAGGCTACAATTTTACGTGGAGAAGGTCGGGAATCCGAGTTCCGTCCTACAGAAGAACCCAATGAAACTGATGGTTTCCAATACAATATTCATCTGCTGCTTGCTCATCTCCCTCAACACCGCCGCACAATCCCTGCCGCAATTCACCGATATTACACACGAAGCAGGCATCGATTTCGTCCATAACACGGGTGCCTACGGCGAGAAATACCTCCCTGAAACCATGGGTTCAGGATGTGCCTTCATCGATTACAACACAGACGGTTGGCAGGACATCCTGCTCGTCAACGGCAAGGATTGGGAAGGCGAACCGACCCAGAAGCGACAAACGCTGGCACTCTACCGCAACAATCGGGATGGCACCTTCACTGATGTCACTGAAATGGCAGGGCTCGCTGTCCCAATCTACGGTATGGGTACTGCTGTCGCCGATTACGACAACGATGGTGATCCAGACATCTATATCAGCACCCTTGAAACCGATCGGCTCTTCCAAAACAACGGTGACGGCACTTATGTTGACGTTACAGATGCTGCTGGTATCCACAACCCCGGTTTCGGCACAAGTTGCGCATGGTTCGATTATAATAAGGACGGTCACCTCGATCTTTACGTCGCGAACTATGTCGAATGGACCAGAGAGAACGATCTGTTCTGTACTCTCGACGGTATCAATAAATCCTATTGTACACCTGAATCCTATACAGGGCAGTCCAGCAAACTCTTCAGAAATCGGGGGGACGGCACATTTGCCGATGTCTCCCGTATCGCACGGATTGAGGACGACACGAGCAAATCACTCGGCGTTTGCATCTTCGATTACAATGCCGATGGCTTACCGGACATCTTCGAAGCAAACGACACACAACCCAATAAACTCTATCAAAACAACGGCGACGGCACCTTTATCGAGACCGGAATGCTCGCCGGGATCGCCTATAACGAAAGCGGTGTTGCCACCGGGGCAATGGGGATCGATGCCGCAGACTACGATCGCATCGGCAAGGAAAGCCTCGTCATCGGTAATTTTTCCAACGAGATGCTCAACCTCTATCACAACGAAGGCGACTTTTTCATCGACGATGCCCCTGCCGCGCATATCGGAAATGCGACCTTATTGACACTCACCTTCGCATGCTTCTTCTTCGACTTCGATCTCGACGGTAACCTCGACATCTTCACCGCCAACGGGCATGTCGAAACCGATATCAACGCCATCCAGACCCAAGTCACCTATGCGCAACCGCCACACCTATTTCACAACGATTCCCCAGGTAAATTCACCGAGGTACGCCACAAAGTCGGCGCGGATTTGGCAAAGCCAATGGTTGGAAGAGGGGGTGCATACGGCGATATCGACAACGATGGCGATTGGGATCTGCTCGTTACGACTTCCAACGGACCCGCACATCTCTTCCGAAACGACGGTGGTAACCGCAAGGCGTGGATTAAGATTCAACTCGTTGGACAAACAAGCAACCGAGACGGCATCGGTGCGCAGATCCGTATAACCTCCGCGTTGGGAACACAGACGCATACAGTCAAGAGCGGCTCCAGCTACTGTTCACAGAGCGAACTCACCGCCATCTTCGGCATAAACGAGGATATTATAATTGAGACAATCGAAGTGAAGTGGCCCAGTGGCACCGTCAGCACACGTAAGAATATCAAACCCAACCAACAGATTCGCATTGCGGAATTTTAATTTCACCTGAACGCAGGCAGGAATGACCCAAGCGGATACACCTATAGTTGGAACGGCTACGAACACACCAATCGCTATAAAGTCATCCGGCTCATTGAAATAGAAGGACTGGCGATCTTAGAGAGGCAGGCACCCGGACTCCTGCCCTTCACGCCGCTCATGCAACCGCCTACAGGCATGGACTCAGATCGTTGGATGCAAACGTGTATTGATGCGACGCGGGCAACGCCTGTCGATCAGCAAACACAGGCCGATTTACTTTACGCCCTCTATCTTTTTGGTAGTATCGTGTATGACCCACAAACTTTCAGACGACGCATACCGGAGGAACTCATGCGAGAATCTAAGGGTTACCAACTCGAACGCGAGAGAATACTCAGAGAAAACACTATCAACCACATTTCGGTAGTACTCAAGGCGAAATTCCCTGCAGATATTGTGAACGCTTTAACGCCTGTTATTCAGAACATCAGCAATGTGCAACGACTTGAGGAGTTGCATTATGCAGCCGCGAGGGTGCAAAACATCGAAGCCTTCACGCAAATGTTGAACGAATAGAAGCACAGGATAGCGGTGGGGACAGGTGCTGCCTCTATTAACACCGTAACGGGAGAAGATCATGTTTGAAGAAATGTAGATATTGCCCAAAAACCTGCAAAAAGGAGTGGATTAGTGGTTTGAAAAAGACCTGCAACAACGTGGTAGTACACCATTCACGACACTTATTGATTTCTCAGCTTTGCTATGAAAACTGTGAAAGTATCGTCAGATTTGCGACTACTCAAACGATTCATCTTCGCGTAGAATAAAAAATGTCACACTCTCCACCAAATTATTTTTTTCACATCCGAACCCCTCCCAAAAAAGCCTATGAATCCTTACAGTTACTGGGTTCTCTGCCAATCTACTTTGTATACCTAATGTTACACCAATGTAACATTTTCAAACAGATTCTCACACAGAAAATTTCAGAGTAAACTTTCTAAAGACCTTCTGCGAAGACTCGAAGAATCCAGTTAATGCGTGGGCTTATAGCCTTTTCTTGTCATATCAATTTTTCACATTTACTCTGAATACTCTGAAATTATCGTAGGAGGATTTCAATGCGATTTCGACTTTTTGTCTTACTCATATTCACTACAGCGATGCTTTTAGGTTGTGAGAAGGCGCGACAACTCGTTACGCCACAAAAGGTAACAGCCACGGGTACCTGTACGGACGGGACCTGCGTGTTGAAGGTCGGCTTTTATGCCCATTTCGCACCCATTAGTTACAGTGCTGACGAAGATTCTGGCTCGGCTGCGTTCAATACACATCTCGGTTACGAAGCGGATCTATTGACTGCCCTTGAAGCGATGGAGGGAGCGGGTTTGACGTTCTCCCGAACGGCTATCGCCGAATGGGATGGCATTTGGCTAAAGTCCGCTGCACCCGCGTATGATATTATCGGAGGCGGCATCACCATTCTGGAATCTCGGAGGCAAGATGCCACAGGTATGCCCGTCGTCACCTTTACATCCGGACATATCACGTTTCGGCAAACGCTTTTGGTGCGTGCTGAAGATGCGGAACGTCTCTCCACGCATGCAGCCCTCAACAGCGAAGTTCGTGTTGGTGCCCTTCCCGGCACAACGGGCGAGGCGCGTTTACTTCAAATTACCGGGCTCGTTGATGTCGACGGTGTTCTGCTATCGGGTACCCGAATTGAGACTCGTAACAGGACTGTAGTTGCCGATGGCACAACGGCTTACACGATTACAGCCGCCGGTGCATCTCCGAACCTATCGGATAGGCAACACCTCTATCCACCTACGGAAACCCTGCCGCAGGTAATTTATCTCGGTGGTGCCTTGGGAGAATCAGAGTTGCTTGAGGCACTCATCGCGGGTCGTATTGATGCGATTGCGAGGGGTGAGGTTGGTAGTCAGAAGGCTGCATACGCCTCACATGGCGAACTTGTCGTCACCGCCTTTGATGAACAGATAGAGTATGGTGGATTTACGCTCGCTCTCGAAGATGCCGATCTCGCCGCCTGCATTGATGAAAAACTTGACTATCTCACAGATAACAAGAACATCGGTTATGGAGAATGGTTGCAGGATCCGTTGGTATTCATGAAACGTGCCATGCAGTGGAATGTAGAATAGGCGATTTTAGATCTCTGATAAAAAACTTGACAGCAGAACCGAAATAGGTTAATATTTCCACATTAATATCAGAACGAATCCGATTCACCTGATCGAACCGCAAGGTAAAATTAAAATATGAAAACTTATCGCGTTGCCATATTAGGGTGTCGGAGTCGCGGCACCTCGGCAGCAAAGGCGTATTACGCACACCCACGCACCGAAATCGTGGCACTCTGCGACCTCGTCCAAGAACGACTGGATGCTCTCGGTGACATCGTGAACGTCTCAGCACATTTCACCGATTTAGACGAGATGATCCAGCAGACAAACCCGGATATTGTCGCAATCCCCACAGCAACAGAGGCACACTATCCGCTCTGCATGCGTGTTCTGGAACACGGTGTGAACATCGAAGTGGAGAAACCGCTCTGCATTGATCTCGTTCAAGCGGATGAGGTGCTGGCGAAGGCGAAAGAGAAAAACGCTCGCGTCGCTGTGCATCATCAACGGCGTACCAGCCCGTCGATGCAGGCAGTTGCAAAAGCTTTAGACGAAGGAAAAATCGGTGATCTTCGTTACATCTACGCCAGTGGGAAAGGCTATTATGCCGGTTACGGGTTAATGAACATCGGAACACATGTCGTCAACAACATGACGCGTTTCGGTGGACACTGCCGAAGCGTCGTGGCACAAGCGACGACAGGCGGACGTACCATCGGACACGACGATGTGCTCCCTTCACCCGCTGGTATGGGCACAGTCGCAGGCGAATACACCACGGCGACGCTCCAATTTGACGGAAATGTCACCGGCACCCTCATCCAGCACCGATTCCCGAAGGTGGATACCGATGCCTACGTCATGGAACTTTACGGCACCGAAGGGAGACTCTTCTGGTCGGAATTGAAAGGTTCGTGGTGGCTACCCACGCCACACTTTGTCCCCGACGGCACACACGACCAGTGGGAGACACTCGCGTCTATTTATCCAGAGCATTTTGATCCGGACAAGGGCGCGAACGCCGACGATTACTGTTTCGTCGACGAATACGTAAACGCATTGGACGAGAACCGTGAACACGAATCCAACGGCGAAGAGGGTCGCCATGTCATTGAGATTCTCATGGGAATTTTTGAGTCTGCCGTCTATGGCACGCGTGTGGAGTTGCCCCAGAAAAACCGAGAGCATCCACTCCTGCAGTGGCGTGCTGAAGCCGGTTTGGGTGAAATCAGGGATATGCCTCGCGATTACGGCACTTGGCTATCATTAGAAGACGAACGCCTCTACAAATGAATTCAACACTTTACGGAAGACGTTGGATAGACGGAAACCCAAAATCCCCGAAATCTGATACATCCGCGATAATCCGCGATTCAGACGATGAGGAAAACTATGCCGAATCCTACGACGAATGCTGACAATCTACCACCGATCCCACTCACGGAAGAACAACGTTTTCTCTTTGATACTCGCGGATGGATCCTGTTCCCAGATATACTCAGCGAAGCCGAAGTCAAAGAGATGCGCGAGTTCTGTTATCAACTCAAACAGGAACCCGAATCAATAAATCCTGAACACCACCGCTCTCCCATCGGCGGTCCCCTTGAACCGTTGACCGATCATCCGGTTGTGCTCGGATTCATGAACGAATTCCTTACATCGGGTTATGCGAACGAGAACTGTTACGGATTCCGATTGGAAGGCACGTTCCTAACGATTCGTCCGAATGGACATGACAATTTCAGCCCACATGGCGGGCGCGGGATGCTCAACTTTCCCGGCAACTCACACACTTATCATCTACACCATGACAGCGCACACAGTGGACTGACGCGCGTCGTCTGGGAACTCAACCCCGTCCAGAAAGGTGGCGGTGGCACGATGTTCCTCACCGGTAGTCATAAAGGGGCATTTCCTGCGCCGGCATCAACGAAAGATCGCAATTCACCGCTGTGGGAGGATTATACCTGTCCCGCTGGTTCCGTGCTTATTTTCACAGAGGCAATCACGCATACCGGTGCGAGATGGACCGATGCATCCATTGATCGGGTCGCGCTTTTCCACTGTTACAACACGGTTGGAAACAAATGGCATAAGTGGGAACCGCATCCGAAGCACGTTGAAGAGATGCCATTTAAACGCCAAACGCTCTTTCGACCCGTTCACTGTCAGGACAACACGCCGACCTTGGATGCTGTGTAGTAAGCTGGGTTGAACAGAGTGAATTTATGGATTTCAATTTAGGTAAGGTAAAGCGGGGTTACAAACCTCACCAATAACAAGTGGGTTTTCGGTGTAGGGGCAAGTTTTATTTTTCTCTTTTCATCAAGAACACAGCCTGCAACAATACGCAGAAACACCCAAGCAAAAACACGCAGGCGGATCTACGGAGAGGCACGTCAATATTCAAACCCGCCTCACCGAACCGCAAGGAACAATTAAAATATGAAGATTACGAATGTGAAATCGTTTGCTGCAGCGGATGGACATTTCTTCGTGAAAGTCGAAACCGATGCCGGTATCTACGGTGTCGGTGAGGGCGGTCTACGCCGTCGATCACTCGCCTTAGCCGAAGTCGTCCGCTCATTTGAACCCTTTCTCATTGGCGCAGATCCGTTCCGAATCGAACATCTATGGCAAGTGATGTTCCGCGGCGGCTTTTTCCCCGGCGGCGTCGTCCAATCCGCGGCAGTGAGTGCCGTAGACATCGCACTTTGGGACATCAAAGGAAAAGCCCTGAATGTTCCGGTTTATGAACTTTTGGGCGGACGTACGAGAGACAAAGTCGTCTGCTATCCGCATAACGGCGGTGGCTCAATTGATGCAATCATCGAGAGTTGTCGGCAAACCTACGAAGCAGGTTGGAAGTTCGTCCGATGGAGTGTGGTTGATCAGTCTGACAGTGGGGGGACGTTTGAACCCAGACGCGCCGTCCAAAACACCCTTAAACAGGTGGAAGCTGTTCGTCATGCATTAGGGGATGATCTCGAAATACTGATCGACGTGCACACCCGTCTCGATCCAGCAGACAGTCTTGATTTCTGTAACAAGGTCGCACAGTACAATCCGTTTTTCATTGAGGATCCGCTTCGAGCTGAGAACCCCGCGAGTCTCAGACGGCTGCGGCAACAGACCTCGGTGCCACTTGCAGTCGGCGAACAATTCGACAGCAAGTGGACATTCCGAGAAGTCATCGAAGAAGAACTCATGGATTATTGCCGTGTCGATCTCTGCATCGCTGGCGGGTTAACAGAGGCGCGTAAAATCGCTGGATGGTGCGAAACGCATTATATCTATATAGCACCACACAATCCGTTGGGACCTGTATCTGCTGCAGCGGGTCTGCATCTCTGCTTATCCTCGTCACTCGTCGGCGTGCAGGAACTCCCACGTGCACCAATGTCCGCTCTCACCGATGCTTTTCCGGTTCAAGTGCCGTGGGAATCAGGCTATCTCCTACCGCCTGAACGTCCGGGACTCGGTATCGAATTCAACGAAGACGCACTTGCTGACGTCTCAACGCAAGAATATGGACCGCCTCACGGCTACCAACGCGACGACGGTGCCTATACAAATTGGTAACCCTGATTCCAAAGGCGGTAGGTGCGGCTTCCAACCGCACCGGTCTAGAAAGTACATACCTAACAACGAAGGAGATAATTGAATGACAACTGCTGAAATCAAAGAAATGGCGACGGAATATATCATTAATACTTACGGTGACAGAAGTCTCGCATTCGTCAAAGGCGAGGGACCCTATCTCTGGGATGCCGATGGCAAGAAATACCTCGATTTCCTTGGTGGACTCGCCGTTAACGGCTTAGGACACTGTCACCCGAAAGTCGTCGCCGCCATCCGCGAACAGGCAGGCAACTTGCTGCACACATCCAATCTCTACTATATCCAACCGCAGGCAGAACTCGCGAAGTTGCTTATTGACAACTCCGATATGGACCAATGCTTCTTCTGCAACAGCGGTGCCGAAGCAAATGAGGCAGGAATTAAGTTGGCGCGGAAATACGCCAAGGACAATGGTAGAACAGACGCCTACGAAATCATCACGATGGATAACTCGTTCCACGGACGGACGATGGCAACTATCACCGCCACTGCCCAAACGAAGTATCACGTCGGGTTTGAGCCGATGCTCGAAGGCTTCAAATACGTGCCATTCGATGATCTCGAAGCAACCGAAGCCGCTATCAGTGAAAAGACGTGCGCCATTTTAGTCGAACCGATCCAATCCGAAGGGGGCGTTAATATCCCCAGTGATGGGTATCTCCAAGGGCTACGAGAACTGTGTGACACACATAACCTGTTACTCATCTTCGACGAAGTCCAAACGGCGATGGGCAGATTAGGCACCTTTTTCGGATACCAAAGCTACGGTGTTGTGCCAGATGTAATTACGATGGCAAAAGCTCTCGGTAGCGGTGTACCGATCGGCGCGATGTTGGCGAAACGAAACATAGCAGAAAGTTTTGTACCCGGCACCCACGCCGCGACATTCGGCGGAAATCCGTTAGTCTCTGCGGCAGCATCCACAACTATCAGAACCATCCTGGAGGAAAACCTCGCCGTGAATGCCGTTAAAATGGGGAATTACCTTGCCGGTGGACTGATGGAACTCAAGGACAAATATCCGATCAAAGAGGTACGCGGTAAAGGCTTGCTCCGCGGCTTAGTCATGGACGTCGATGCGACATCGCTCGCCGCACAATGTATTGAGAACGGACTGGTCACTATTTGTACCAACGAATATGTCCTTCGGTTCTTACCGCCGCTCAATATCAACGCTGGTCATGTTGAGGAAGCCGTTAACATCGTTGAAAAATCGATGTCCGAAATTCTTTAATTTTACCTTGCGGAAGAACGACATAGGTTTGCGCCATTGACGTGCCTCCTTAGTATCCGCTCTCCATTTCATTACGAGCTACGGGTCCGATTTCAAGAGCGACCACAGAACAACCGAAAACCTGATAGTTAGAAAACCCTTTAGATGTTATACATCGCAAAACGCAACGCAGCTGCATGGACAAAAAGCTATGTGTTCTGTCTCCTCCTTACGTTCGTAGGGTGCATTGGTAGCATGAACACGATTGAATTGTCGCCCGCGACCCGTATGGAATTGGATGCTATCCTCAACACACTGCAAGCGAGATACGATCTGACGGGTTCCTTGAAAATCACCCGCATGGCAGTCAGGATTGAGGAAGGTGAACGGAGTGAGGAACTCCGAGAATTGTTGTGGTATAAAAAATCGGAAAAGGGTGGAGAACTACTCCATATCCAAGCACTTGGGGCAATGAATGAACCGCGCGGTATCGTGATCGCTAATCAGGACAAGAATCAGTTCGTACTTATTCTTCTGAACGAACAGAAAGCATATCCCGGACCCCTGTCGGACGGGGCACTGCGAGAGATTTTCGGTGTGGATTTGCGTGTATCAGATGTCCTAAGCGCGATCTTCGCTAATCCGTTTCTCGATGAACGCACCGATGACTTCATATCCGTTGAAAGTTCAGGCGCAAAATTTGTTATTAAGCGTCCGGGTATTGAAACTGGGCATGTGGAAACCATCACGCTCTTTATTCGCGAGGATGAACCACGAGTTACAGAATGGCATATCCACGATGAAGGCGGCACACTTGAACAACATGCCACTTTCGCTGACTACCGTGAGGTGAGCGGTATCCTTCGACCCCACAAAGTAGAAATCGAACGTCCATTGGAACAAACACGAGTCGCCGTGAAAATTGCCAAAGTTGAACTGAACGTCGAGATTAGCGATAGCAAGTTTGATCCCGAACGATTTCTAACGGAGGACCTCGAAATTATTCCTTTGTCAGAATTACGGGAGTAGTGGACAGAAATTGTGCGAGAGATAAGGGTCCGCGCCCATGCGAAAATTAATCTTTATCTGGATGTCGTAGGCAAACGCGAGGATGGTTATCACAACCTCGAAACGATTTTCCAGTCAATTGGATTGCACGATGATGTCATCATCCGCAAACAGGCAACGAAGGGTATAACAGTTCACTGTGAGCACCCAGCGGTTCCGCGTGATTCACGTAATTTGGCGTACCGCGCGGCGCACCTTCTCGGTGATACGGTAGGCGGTATCGATGGGATTGCGATTGACATCCATAAGCGGATTCCGGTTGCGGCTGGACTCGCAGGCGGGAGCGCGAACGCCGCTGCCGTTCTTCACGGCGTGAACGAACTTTTCGGATTAGGCTTCACACAGGAAACGCTAATGCAGTTCGGCGCACAGTTGGGAGCAGATATCCCGTTCTGCTTGCATGGCGGCGCGGCATTAGGACTCGGCATCGGTGATCAGTTAACACGTCTTCCCGCACTCCCTGATGTACCGCTCCTCCTGCTAAATCCCGGTATCCAAATTTCAACAGCGACTGTATTCAAGAAATTGAATTTTTCCTTGACAACACGAGAAAAAAGAGGTATAATTATAAAGACTTTTTTGGAGAAGGGTGATGTCGTCGGCATCGGGGAAAACCTATATAACCGACTTGAGGCACCAGTTTTTTCCCAATATCCCGAAATTGCTGCGCTAAAAACTGAGTTATCTACGCAGACTGGGTTTTATGGCGCGCTGATGTCCGGGAGTGGTGCTACGGTATTCGCTGTGATGCACGATAGTGACGTAGCACGTCAGGGTGAATCACACTTCAAAAACAGAGTCAACTTCTGTACAACCACGGTAACCAGTCCCGTCGGTGTGTTCATATATTAACGATTAAAGGGCGGTGGCCAAGCGGTAAGGCACAGGTCTTTGGCACCTGCATGCGTAGGTTCGAATCCTACCCGCCCTGTCTTTTTTGACTATGAAGAAAAAAATTTTAATGATTCGGTTTTTGACCTGTGTGTCTTTCCAGCTCGTGTAGGTTTTTGATAGTCTCAAAACCCGCAGCGTGTAATGAAATGGAGTGCGGATTTAAGAAAGGCACATTAAAGTTCAAACCGACGTTATTCAACCGCAAGGTATAATTAAAAGATGCAACAAGCAAAATTAGAAGTCCAACAACGCGACACCTTCGGAAAGCAGCGGGCGCGGGATCTTCGGAAAGAGGGCGGGGTCCCTGCTGTGCTGTACGGTCGTGCACAAGACACCTTGGCAATCCAACTCGACGCGCGAGCCTTCAGACAATTTCTACGAACATACGGTGAAAACGTCATTATCAATATGGAAGTCAGTGCAGATAACACTGAAACTGTCATTATCAAAGAAATTCAACGCCATCCGGTAGATAAACAGAAGTTAATTCATGCGGATTTTATCAGAATCTCTTTGGATGAACCCGTAACATCAGCTGTGCCCGTAGTTCTCGTGGGCAACCCACCCGGTGTTCAAGAAGGTGGCGTCCTTGAATTCCCGCTCCGTCAAGTGACCCTTCACTGCCTACCTATGCAAATGCCGAACGATATCACCATTGACGTCAGTCATTTGGATATCGGTGACGCTGTCCATGTGAGCGAGTTAACCTTGGACGACGAAATCGACATCTTAGATGAACCCGAACGGATAATTGCGACGGTGAGCCAACCGCGTATCCAACTCGATGATGAACTCACAGAGGCTGAAGAGGGCGAAGGAGAAGAGGAAGAAGTCACTGAAGAACAACCTACGGAACCAGAAATTATTTCTCGTAGGCGCGACGATGATGACGACGAATAATGGTGTCTACACGAAAAAACCACGCGAACCGCGTACCAACAAATAAAATCCAAAGCGCACTTAACCCATAGGCGCGATTTCCCGATCGTGACTCTTTCCAAACGAAGCGCGCAACTTGGAACATTGTCCTGCAAACCTCTATAGGTTTGCACCAGGAAAGCGGATATACGGAAAGGAACGTGAAAGTCCCAAGTCTCCCTAACCGAACCGCAAGGAACATTAGAAAAACGGTTAGCGCGCTTTTTTTAAGCATCCTCGCGTGGATTATCATACCCCATAGTCCAGCTCAAGAAAACGCCGTTCGCTTCATCAATGTCAATGGAGAAACCATCGCCGAAGTGCCTGCCCAACTCCAAGCAGAGCAGATTTATCTCCCCGTTGACGCCGTGAGGCAGGTTTTCGATCCCGACATGACGGATCAATACAATCATCCGCGAAAACGACTTATCCTGAAAACCGAAGACCAGCAAATCCGCTTACAAATCGGGCATCCGGTTGTCAGTATCGATCCCAGTGGTCTGACACACACCCTTCCAACACCTCCGATAATCATCGCGCAACAACCGATGTTGCCTATTGCTTTTTTCACACAAACCCTACCAGATTTCTATAACCTCGAAGTCCTCTACAATCCCAGTTTGAAAAGGGTCCAACTTAGACCCAAAGGAACATGGATACCAACCGTGACAGGCGATTCTGTCAATTGGGCAATTATCATCGACCCAGGACACGGCGGGGCAGACGACCATGGATGCGAAAGTAGTACGGGTCTCCTTGAGAAAGACATTGTACTTACGCTCGCAAAACACCTTCAGCGGATGAGTGAAGAGCAGGGAATAAAGATCCATCTCACACGCCAGACAGATACGAAAAAGACACATTTTGAACGTATCCAGGTTGCAAAACGGAACCAAGGACAACTCTTTCTCAGCTTACACTGCAATGCTTCTTTTTCACCACACGAGAAAGGGATTAAGATTTATCTCAACAGTCCCAAAGGACAACTTCGATTCCCAAGTAACGTTCAGTCAGCACTTACAGGACAACGGTTAAAAATCCTTGCTCAAGCCAATTTCCTAAAACAGAGCCAAGACTTTGCACTCGCCCTACAAACGGAATTGAATTTCCTAACGGAAATACCCGTTAAGATTATCGAACTACCACTTGCAGCACTGTCCGACGCCTACATGCCAGCCCTTGTTCTGGAACTCGGCTATCTCTCCAACGTGAAGGACTTAGAGAAACTCTCTGATTCTGAATACATCGCAAATCTTGCGCAAGCAATTGTCCGTGCTTTCCAACGACATATTTCCTCTACCAGCAGTCAGCAATCAGCAATCAGCAATCAGCGAAGAGACGTTCTCAAACGATAACCTCTGCTTACTGATTGCTGAAAGGATTTTTTGAAAAATCCGCCCTGACGACTGACCGCTATAAAGGAACAAAAACGGTGAAACATAACAGTAGTGCCGGATTTTCAAGACTCATCGTGATATGGGGAACAACTTTGGTTCTCATCGCATTTGGACTCGGGGTGACGTTATATCTGATTGAACGGTCAAAGCAATCAGCGGTTCCGACAGCACCACCGCCATTGCCCATCGCCGCCAACCCGTCAGATATACCCCCACCTCCACAAGAGGTTAACCTATTTCTCCTTGATACGACTGCGCTGATGCTAGTCCCCGTTAAAACCGAGCGACGACTCCATGCCGAACTTACGAAACGCTTGAGCCAGATAGTCACAGCACTCATCCAGGAAACGCCCCCTAACTTTAGAAACACGATTCCGCGTGGAACAGTCCTAAACGAAGCCTACATTGATAGCCAACAAACGGCGTATCTGGATTTTTCAAACCATCTTACCGATGGGCATATCGGCGGGACAACAGCAGAACTTTTGACCATCACGGCAATTCTCAAAACCGTTTTCGACGCATTTCCTGAAGAAATTAAACAGGTTCAGATTTTAATTGACGGCGAAGAAGTGAGAACGCTCGCGGGACACCTTAACCTCTCACAACCGCTACATTTGTTTCAATAACACTAAAAACTAAGCACGAAATGAAATGGAGTGCGACTTGAACACGAAAATCGTCAAAATCCTAAACCACGCTATTTATCCGCAAGGAAAAATTAAAAAGTGAAACTCATTGTTGGACTCGGCAACCCAGGAATACACTACGAGCAAACCAAACACAATATCGGCTTCCGTGTGATCGACGCGCTCTACGAGGAATGCAGTCGAAGTACGTCCCATACATCAATATGTAGATCACTCATTATGCAGACGACATGGCACGATGTCGCTATTATCCTCGCGAAACCGATGACATATATGAACAACAGTGGCACCGCTGTCGCCGCACTCATCAGGCAGTTCGAGATTCAACTCTCGGAACTGTGTGTCGTCTACGACGATGTTCACTTAGACATTGGTGTGCTTCGGATGCGGCAGAAGGGGAGCGATGGGGGTCAGAAGGGGATGAAGTCTATCATCCAGCATTTGGGCACGACTGCATTTCCGCGCTTACGCATCGGCATCGGCGAACCCATCGGCAACATGACCGATTATGTTCTTACAGATTTTACACAAGACGAAGAAATCGAAATAACACATACCATTGATCGCGCCGTTGATGCCATTGGAACTTTCGTCAAAGATGATATTCTTACAGCAATGAACCAATTCAACAGACGCTGTTAATAGTTATCAGTGTTCGGTCCGGATTTTTTTCAAAAATCCTTTCAGTTTTCAGTTAAGAGGCACTCGTTTAACAAAGGTTTCTTTTTCTCCGACAACTGATAACCGATAACTATTAACTCCGAAAACCAATAACGCCAGGGAAACTGATGACACATCAAAAATCTTCTTCGCTGACGGAAACCGAAAGCCGGCGGCTTCCGACAATTAAAGTACAAATCGCCATTGATGCCGTGATAACAGCCATGCGGCTCTGTGAACAGGTGCAAGCTGAGATGGTATTAACGGATGCAATCCAAAAGACAGACCGGAGTCCCGTGACTGTCGCAGACTTCGGATCACAGGCACTGATATGCAAAGCGATTGGTGAGGCTTGTCCTGACGATGTTATCGTCGCTGAGGAGAGCGCGCAGGCACTGAAAGAGAACGCGTCGCTCTTAGAACGCGTCACAGGTTATGTGAACCGATTTTGTAAAGATGCCCCGCCCTCGGCAGAGACCGTCTGTGAATGGATTGATCGGGGGAGTGGTGAAGTCGGATCAAACTTCTGGACGCTTGACCCGATTGACGGTACGAAAGGCTTTCTTCGTCGAGATCAGTACGCAATCGCCTTGGCTCATATTGTCGATGGCACTGTTCAACTCGGTGTTTTAGGGTGTCCAAACTTACCGTCTCGATTGAACGATGAAGATGTAGAAAGCGGATGCCTTTTTGTCGCTATCCGCGGTGAAGGCACGCGGCTCTACACGAAAACAGGAGACTTTATAGAGCACGTACACGTATCGGAAACGGTACATCGCTTCGCAGAGAGTGTCGAGTCCACGCACGGCGACAGTGATGCGCACAGTCGTATTGCGAATGCCCTCGAAATTACAGAATCGCCTGTTCGCATGGACAGCCAAGCGAAATACGGGGTCGTTTCTCGCGGCGAAGCGTCGCTCTATATCCGTCTTCCGAACCCGAATTACCCAGATTATCGCGAATGCATCTGGGACCACGCTGCAGGGCTGATCGTCGTCGAAGAAGCAGGCGGTACGGTAACAGACGCGAACGGCATCCCGCTCAATTTTTTGACCGGCAAGCGGATGCATGAGAATCGCGGTATCATCGCAACCAACGGAAAACTGCATCAACAGGTTTTAATGGCAGTCAGCCGTCAGCAGTCGGCAATTAGTTAAGAGGCGTCTGGTGAACCAAAGTTTCCTTCGGGAATCGGAGTGTTTTTGCTGGGGTGTTTCCCCTCCTACGCTGAAAGCCGATGGTTTCCGATAACCAATACACCGAAAACTATTATAACAGGAGGCTATAAATAAAAAATGAGAGCTGGGCAAATTGTTGCACCCCTTCAGATCGAAATTGTTGACATAGAACAACCGAACCTCGCCGATTACCCTGATGGCACAGTGATGATCAAAACCGCCCATAGTGCCATCTGCGGTACCGACATGCCATCGTTCGTCCTTGAACATCCAGCGGAGAGTTATCCGCTTGGGCCGGGACTCTCAATTCACGAGGCAATCGGCATCGTCGTAGAAAGCACATCGGACAAATTCAAGGCAGGGGACGAGGTCCTCGCGCTCCCACGTTACATCGGTGGACTTTCAGAGTACTTCCTGTCGGATGAAAGCGTCACGTTGCCGTTGACGGATTACCCGCGAAAGGACTGTATCCTGATGTCCCAACCGCTTGGAACGGTTGTTTGGGCGTGCCGGAAGTTGCCGAACCTCCTGAATCTCGACACCGTCGTTATCGGACAGGGACCGATGGGGCTCCTTTTCACACACTTGTTGAGCAATCTTGGTGCGAAGACAGTGATTACGACAGATCTGGTCGATTTTCGACTCGCAGCTTCCAAGAAGATGCGTGCCACACACACGATTAACGCCGCTAAGGAAGATCCTGTCGCTGTCATTGAGGAAATTACGGAGGGCAGAATGGCGGATCTGGTTATTGAGGTTGTTGGGCACCAAACGGAAACCATCAATGAGTGTCTTCAACTCCTGAAGCGGGACGGGACACTTCTCGCTTTCGGCGTCCCGGACGACCAAATTTACGATTTTCATTTCGCAGACTTTTTCCGGAAAAATATTAGATTCATCGGTTCCGTTGGACCGGATGCACCGAATGACTTTCCACTGGCGATGGATATGATTGCCCAAGGACGCCTCGATGTGTCACCAATTATTACGCATCATCTACCTTTTACAGAGGCACAACTCGGATTTGAGATGGCATTGAACAGGAAAGACGAGGCGATTAAGATAGTCTTCGACTATGAGTAGCCATCGGCTATCGGTTTTCAAATTATGGTGCTTGCTTTGGTTTGTAGTAGGGCAATTCATTGTCCGTTGGCACTGTGGACGTGCGATAAATCGCACGACTACGAACTTATCCTAAGATTCAAAATGGATAAAATAGTATGCAGATTCAGCTCTGCCGTTACAATGGCAATTCAACGGGACGTCCTTCACGGCTGGACTGGTAGATAGCGAGGATAATCTCAACGGCTTTGCGTCCCTCGCGCCCATCAACGAGATGCGAGGCATCGTGTTCAAGCCCGTTAATGAGGTTTTCCATTTGTCTTCTATGATTGGCGTGGTTAATAGCTCGTGGGTCAGATGCACCGCCGCCTGTGTCTGTTCTTTGGGCGAATTTCTCTCGGATATCCGCATCTTCAGGCAGCTCTGGGTCGAATTCCCAAGTTACGATGTCCTCTTCGGCTAAGACGACGGTTCCCTTTGTGCCGGAGATCTCAGTTTTCTTAAGCATGCCCGGAAAAGCGGCAGTCGTGCCTTCGATAACACCGAGTGCCCCGTTTTCAAATCGGAGTGCCGCAACAGCGGCATCTTCGACCTCTATCCGTTCGTGTGCCAAGGTATCGGTAAACGCTTGAACAGATTTAACGGGTCCCATAAAATACTGGAGCAGGTCGATAGCGTGGATGGACTGGTTCATGAGGGCGCCACCACCATCAAGGTCCCACGTTCCGCGCCAGCCACCGCTGTCGTAATACTCTTGGGAACGGTACCATTTGATGTAGGCATCGCCTAAAGTTAACTTGCCGAACCGTCCGCTCTCGATTGTGGATTTAACGAGTTGCGTACTTTTCGTGAAGCGGGAATTGAAAATAGCACATAGCCGGACCTCCGATGCGTCGCATGCTTCAATAATTTGATCGCACCGGGGTAGCGTGATTTCTAAGGGTTTTTCAACGATGACGTGTTTGCCGGCTTCCGCGGCAGCGACAGCGGGCTCCAAATGCGCACCGCTCGGCGTACAGACGCAGACGATATCAAGATCGTCCCGTTTGAGCATCTCCGCATAATCGGTGTAACTGTCAACGTTGTAGCGATCGGTGAGCCGTTTGGCGTTCTCAGCATTTCGTGAACTGACGGCGACTAATTGTCCGTGTTCTAATTCAGAAATTGCAGCGGAATGGAAATCGGAAATCATTCCGCACCCAATAATACCAAATCCGTAAGTCTTCATATTTTGTGTATTCCTTTTATAAAGCGAAGATTTGCAGCTGTGAGTTTAAAAAATTATGACTTCTAACGAAAACCAAATTACAGAAAATCCATCTATAGAAGAAGAAGAGCAGACACCCGGCAACAAAACTTTCAGAATTGTCTGTATGACGTTTTGTCTTGCAGTGACAGTGCTGTTTCTCTGGGTCTGGCATCACCAAACCCAGTTCAACGATCACTATCGGAAAGCCACTTTTTTGATGCGCAACGGTGAGGCAGAACAGGCAATTGAAGCGTATCAGAAGGCAATCAAAAACAAGGCTCGCACACTCTTTTTCACCAAAGAACCATCGGTTTACAATAACCTTGGGCAAGCCTATCTATACGACGAGCAATACGCTCCCGCCGTCGCGAATTTTAAGAAAGTAATTGTGATGGCACCGGATATTGCTGAAGGCTACGTTAATTTGACCACCGCTTATCTCCGGCAGAATCTCTCCACCGATGCGCGTGAGTGGTGCCTACGTGCCCTTCACACCTTCCCCAAGACCGCCCTGCTCCATTACAACCTTGCGTGTGCTTACGCATTGGAGGGTGCCTCGCAAAAATCAGTAGACTCGCTCAGGCAAGCGATAGATCTCAACCCGGACCTCAAAGCACTGGCGGAACAAGAGGGCGCGCTTAAGGGCGTTGTATCTGAACTCCCCTGAATGGAGAAACTATAGGCAGCACGCAGTTAAATCTTCAACTTACCCCATATCGTTGCCAGTTTGTCGCGGGCTGAGACATCAAGGGTGTCCTTGATGATTTTCTGGAGGTCCCCTTCGGAGAGTGGATAGTTGGCTAACATCAACTCATCAACACGTCCTTGGAAAAAACGCGGACAGCACCCGTTGTTTTCACCCCCAAAACGCAAGGGTCTATTCGCCATGCTTCGACCCGGTCCCTTCTGTGCGATAACTTTGCCGTCAGATTCCCCGTCGATATAGAAACGGGCTTCAGTGCCATCCCACACAAGGGCAACATGCGTCCATTCCTTCGCCTTCACCTTGCCATCAGAAATATGGTAACCCGGGTTATTGGTATCGTAGAAGTAGTAAGCGAGTTTCCCGTCACCCGGTTCAATCTGTAGATAGTAGGTGTTCTTGTAGAAAATCGTGAATTTGTTTTCCTGCCCACCCGCTGGAAGTTCGTCGGGATAAATCCACGCCATCATCGTAATGGCTTCGTCTATATCGATTTCATCGGTGTGTGCGACCTCTATGAAATCACCTTTGCCAACCTTGCCAGCCATTTGCACGGCATCCCCCGAAATGCCCTCAGCCCACTTTACATCGCCGTTGAATTCACCGACCAAACCAGCAGTTTCATCTTTAGCCTCTTTCCCTTTGCCTTCGTCGAAATGCCAGACATATATCTTCTCGCCGAGTTGTTTTACGTTGCCTTTTCCACCGGCGCTTAATCCTACTTGGCAGATAGATAAACTGAGAAAAACGCATAGTATCGTAAGGATCCGAGCTCTCATCAGTGATTCCTCCCTATAAGATGAACAGAAGGGCGGGTCCATAACCCGCCCTCACAAGAAAACTTGACTTTTTAACTATGGGCTCCTGGGCTGCCCGTCACTTCGTTTCGGGCAGGTTCTTGGTGCAATTTACACGGGACAGGTCCCTGAAACCCTTTCGTACTTAACTAGAAACCATCGCGGAAGGTAGTGGAGCGATGCACAAAAACTTAATACATTTTTAGCTTACCCCACGTTGTGGCAAGCTTGTCGTTGGGAGATACAGCAAAGTAGACACCGTTTTCCATATCTTGGTTAATCTCGTCAACGGTAAGGGCACGGTTATAGATGGCAACCTCATCAACCAAACCAACCATACCGGGCAATCCCGTTTGTGCTTTACCGATACGGAAGACGACCTCAATGCTATTAATTTTACCCTTTGGTGGCTCGAATTCGACATCTAATTTGCCATCGATGTATTGGCGAATCATATTACCATCGTAAGTAGAAGAAACGTGGTGCCACTCCTCCAAATCAGGCTTAATGGTCTGTTTATTCCGCGAACCTTTCCATCCACCGATGTTAATCCACGTCTCAATTTGCGGGGAACCCGTAAACTGAGCACTCCATTGAAGGCAATAGCCGCCGACATTCGCTGAACTCCTGCGCCCCATCAAGTTAGAGTCGCCTTGGGATTCTTCCGGGAAAAACCATGCCTGAATTGTGATTTCATCGGTAATGTCGAGTTCGGGGACAGCGTCAACCTCTACAAACTGTCCAGAATCTTCAAGATGTACAGCCCCACCGATTTTTCCGTCTTTCGACCAGACTGCACCTTCAAAAGCACCTTCAATGTTATTGCCAGTTACATCCGTCACCGTGCCACCCTCGTCTTCATCGAAAGTGAAATACAGCATGAGTGCCTTGTCATCGTTTATTGCCCACGCATTAACACTCAGACTGAGTGCAATGAGGCAAAAAACTGTGATAATCAGTTTCATAACAGTGAACTCCTTTTTTAGGGTTCTCAGTTGTCAGTACGATTTGCTACGCAAATCTTTCAGTTGTCAGTCACTCGTGTGGCAGTCTTTTAACTTTAACTATCTACTCGTCTCTGATACAATATCCAAAGGCACGAGTAGATAGTTAAAATCGATAACTATTTAGAAAGAAGAAATCTGAATTTCTTTCGCTGTAATAAACTCCAGCAACGCAGGCGTGCCTTCCTGTGTTTTTTGGATACCGCGCTGAATAGCCGGGATAATCTGGTCAGGCGTTTCGACCCGCTCACCGTAGCCACCGAACGCCTTCGCCATGTCTGCGTAGTGTCCAGAGATGTCTGTACTACGGAATTTTTCGGTAGACACGGGCATAATCGGAATCTCAATCGCCATGGAGAAATTGTTGAAAAGCACCGACAAAATCGGGATCCTTTCCCGCACAGCGGTCTCAAAATCCATCCCAGTGAAGCCGATAGCGGCATCACCCCAGACGTTAACACAGAGCGCATCCGGTCTGGCGAGTTTCGCGCCCATCGCGAGTCCGAGACCGTAACCGAGTTGTGTCGTCTTGCCCCAACCGATATAGGTAAGCGGTGCGACAGACTGCCAGAAAGGTGACATTTGGTCGCGCGGACTTCCTGCATCGTGCGTAATAATCGTGTTTTCGACATCAACGGTTTGTAGCAGATCCGAGATGACGCGATATGGCGTCATCGGCACTTCATCCGATGTGAGTTTCGCCTTCCACTGGTCGAGCCACTCCGCTTTAACCGCACCAATTTCTCCAGTGACGGCAGCCATGCGCTCTTCAGATGCACCGTTAGAACGATCGCGAACGGCTTCTACCAACCCATCTAAAATTAAACCCGCATCACCAACGAGAGCAGTTTCGACCGGAACATCTTTGTTGATGTCCGCTGGATCTAACGTCGCGTGAATCACCCGTTTTCCATCGGGAATCCTGACCCCGAAGCCGGTTCGGGTGAAACTGCATCCGATACCCAAAATCAGATCCGTTTTTTGGAGGAAGTGATGTACGGGTTTTGGAATCGCCCGTCCGCCGGAACCCAATGCTAACGGATGATCTTCCGGGAATGCACTTTTGCCACCCAGACTCGTTGTTACGGGTGCGCCAAGCAACTCTGCCAATTCTTTTAAAGAATCCCAAGCCTGGGCGTAATGCACGCCTTGCCCAGCGTAGATGACAGGACACTCTGCATCCAGCAGCGCCTCTGCAGCAGCTTCAATCGACGCACTGTCAGGTCCGTAGCGCACGGTAGGCACTGGTTCCGGATCGAAGGAATCGGAAATCTCTTCACCAAACATATCCGACGGGAATTCCACAAGCGCGGGACGCGGTCTGCCATTCCTGACTTGGGTAAAGGCACGTCGCATCGCTTCCGGGACAGCTTCAGGCATTGTGACCTGCTCACACGACTTCGTTACGTGTCGATAGTTCAGGGCAGAATTGAAATTCGGTTGGACTTGCGTTACGCTTCGGGAATAGCCACCCGGCAGAACCACAATTGGCGCGGAATCGCCATAAGCCTGGGCGACACCGCCGAAGGCGTTTTCGGAACCGGGTCCGCTCTGCATACAGAACACACCGATCTTATCTCCGGAAGTGATTCGGCTCATCGCGTCTGCCATGTGAAGCCCAATGCGTTCCTGTCTAACGATAATCGGACGGATGTCTAATTTCGCTGCCGCTTCGATGATCGGGTTAACAGGATAGGCGAATAGGTACTCGACTCCCTCTGCTTTCAGGACTTTTGCAACTGCATCAACAACTTTCATATTTTTAACTTTCCTTGCGGTTCGGTTTTTTTATATTTCCTTGCGGTTCGGTCAGGCGAGTTTGGATTTGAAGGTGCTACCCCGTAGAGCCGTCCTCCATTACATTACGGACTACGGTTGTTGACGAACACAAACGCAGCTTGTAAGGAAATGGAAAGCGGATCTATGGCGCAACGTTTTCAATCATCAACATCACCTTATCAAACTGCAAAGTAATATAAAATGCCATTACATTACGGACTCTGTTTTTGGTTTTTTTCATGAAATAAAAAAGACTTATACACTGGAGCTAGTTGGTTTCCCAGCATCCATCACGAGTGGAAAACTATCGCCTTCCAATTTATCGCCATCATTAACGGTGACAAAAGGTTTCATAACATGGGTTCCGCTGGCATCGTATAAGGTCTCACCTGTCATATAATGCACAGCAATCGCACGCCGAGGACTCCTGCTTGCGTTGTCATGCGATCCGTGCCATGTCAAGGAATGATGGTAATGGACATGCCCCTTCGGCACAGGGCAAATCTCAACCTCTAATTCATGTTCCTCAAAACGATCCGGCATCGAATCGATGTCTTTGACGGAATGCAGGAACGCAATCTGATTGCCCCAATGATAGGAACCGGGAACCATGCGCATACATCCATTGCTCTCATCAGCATCGTCCAACGCAACCCAAGCACTTACCTGACTCGTTTTCGGGGCAAGGATTGGCCAATAGGGCGAATCCTGATGCCACATGTTGACACCACCGACCTGCGGCGGTTTGTATTGAATCTGGTCGTGCCAAACGCGTAACTCTGTTGCTGACATCAGTTGCCCAATCTCTTCCACAATCACTGGATTATAAACGAGTCGGTGGTAGGCAGGACTCGCTTCCCAGATATTAACGACTTGCCAGACCGGACTCTCCTCCCTGCCGCCGAGATTGGCGATATGCACCGGCTGTGGAATATCGGTTTTCTCGTAATCCTCAATAACGCGTGCCAATTCCGCGCGCAACTCGTCAACCTGTTCATCACTTAAAACACGGTTTCCGAGAAGAAACCCTTTTTTACGAAATGTGTCAATCTGGATTTGATTGAGCATATTTTTCTAATTTTCCTTGCGGATAAGTAACGTAGATTAGAACTTTGACGTGCCTTTCTCCGGAGTCGCCCTCCACTACGTTACAGGCTTAGTTTTTGGAATTCACTTAATTCTCGTCGTGCTTATAGAAAATATCTATATGTTGGCTTTCGTCGGCGTCCCAGCATCCATCACAAGCGGAAAATGGTGTCCAGCTAATTTATCACCACCCTTGACGGTAACAAAACGTTTCATGATGTGAGTCCCCTCCGCATCGTAAAGGGTTTCACCCGTCATATAATGTACCGCAATCGCACGCCGAGGATCATTACTTGTGTTGTCGTGCGATCCGTGCCATGTCAAGGCGTGATGATAATGGACATGCCCCTTCGGCACAGGACAAAGCTCCACTTCCAACTCGTTCCCTTCAAATTGATTTGGCATCGCATCGATATCTGGGACCTCGCGCAAAAACGGCATCTGACTCCCCCAGTGATAAGAGCCACGGACCATACGCATACATCCGTTGCTTTCATCAACATCGTCCAGCGCAACCCAAGCCGATACCTGACTCGTTTTTGGGGTAAGAATCCCCCATAACGGCGAATCCTGATGCCAACGATTGACACCCCCGACTTTTGGGGGTTTGTATTGGATCTGGTCATGCCAGACGCGCAGCTCCGTTGCTGACATCAATTGCCCAATCCCTTCCACAATCACCGGATTGTGAACGAGTCGGTGATAGGCAGAGCTCGCCTCCCAAATATTGACGATCTGCCAGACTGGACTCTCTTGCTTACCGCCGAGATTGGCAATGCGCACGGGTTGCGCAACCTCTTCTTTTTCATAGTCATCAATAACACGTGCCAATTCTTCACGCAATTCGTCTACCTGTTCATCACTTAAAACACGGTTTCCGAGGAGAAAGCCTTTTTCACGAAATGTGTCAACTTGAGTTTGATCGAGCATTTTTTAATGTTCCTTTTTTAGGCACCAACTATCCTATCCCTGAGTTCCACCCACTCTTCATCAGAGAGCTTCGGGGGCCACGCAATTCGTTCGCCGATGAGTGCGGAGCGATACGCCGCCATAATCAAATCAAAACCGAGTAGGGCGTACTCTAACCTATTGCGATGCGGTTGATTTTCGTCGTCAAGCCATGTCGCAACCGCTTGCGTAAAGTCGCGCTGTCCGAATTTGTCATCTTCACCGAAGTGGGTTTCCTCAACAAAATGCTGTGCCATACCGTCAAACTGATAGCCCCATGAACCGTTTTCTCGCCACCACATCCTGCCTTTCGTCCCCCAGAAATCAAGGTTGCACCGCGGATTACTGCCAGGGAAATCAATGGTTCCAAATGCTGTCCGTGCGGATTCAAAAAAGACGCGGGCACCGTTCTCGAACGTGTAAATCGCCATCAAATCTTCGGGACACTGCCGATGCGGAATGTGATAGGTTTCTGCCCCTTGAACGGCACCCCACACATGCGTAATTGGAATGTCTTTAAGGGCAAAAAGCACGACATCCATCAAGTGAGTATCCATATCGGTAATGTCGCCCTCGGTGCAAGCACGAATGAAGTGTATATCGCCGAGACTATCGTCGGCAAAGAACTCCAGAAGCTTCTCAGCGAAGGGTAGATAGCGCCGTTGGTGATTGACGATAATCTTCAAACCTGTCTTTTCGTATGCGGCGGCGAGCGCCTCTGCTTCACTGGGTCTGAGCGCAAGCGGTTTCTCTATAACCAATGCTTTAACACCCGCTTCAGCGGCAGGTTCTACCCAGATATGTCGCGGCACCGTTGGTTCTGTGACGGCATGGATAATATCAGGTTTTTCCTTTTCTAACATCTCAACGTAATCTGTGTACCCCGGAACGTTGAGCTCTTCGACCGCTGCATTTAATCGTTCCTCGTCAATTTCGCAGATGGCAATTACCTTTATATTTTCGATGCCTTCATGACGTCGGGCATGGTGTACACCCCGCCTTCCACCAACGATCCCAGTTCGATACATTCCCATAACGTGCCTCCTCGTTGAAGCGTTCAGTTTGCTGGTCTCCGAAATTTGCTATTATATTAACACGCTCACAAATTTGTGTCAACCGTTCATTTGAAGTACACTTTCAATTCTCGCATAGGAAAGGTCTCCAAATCTCAATCCCCACTACTATAGGAGGGAGGAAACACCCAAGCAAAACACTCCGGTTCCTGACTCCCCATTAAATTCCCTAATTGACTCGTTTTCTCTATTGTCAAATTCGTGTCCTTGTGTTACAATGCAACGAACGAAGTTAAGGCACTTTTGACAGGAGGATTATATGAAAATTGATAAAATTGAGTCGTTTTTTATCGGGAACGGCTATGTGATTCGGATTCATACAGATACGGGTATCAGCGGCGTGGGGCAGACTGCCTGCTGGGGTTACCCAGAAGCCGTTGATAGCATCATCAACACGTTTAAGAAATACCTCATTGGACAGAACCCGTTGCGGATAGAGCATCACTGGCAGTACCTTTACCGCATGGGTCCATTCCGCGGGACTGCCTTGAGCGGTGCTATCAGTGCGGTGGATATCGCCTTATGGGACATCAAGGGCAAACATTTCGGTGTCCCAGTTTGGGAGTTGTTGGGTGGAAACTGTCGTGACAAAATCCGGCTGCACCTCCTTGGCGGCGGAAGCACACCGGAAACGATGTACGACGCAGCGAAAGCCGCTGTCGAAGAAGGTTTTACGGCACTCAAGTTTGATCCGGTGGTCGGTGGTTTTCAGGATGCGGCAGTCGATCGTCTCGTCAAAACTGCACGCGACATCGTCGCTGCAGCACGTGAAGGCGGTGGACCCGATCTCGATTTGATTGTTGAAGTGCATCGGAAACTGACACCGATGAATGGCATCCTCTTAGAATCCGCGTTGGCACCATTTAACCTCTATTTCATCGAAGATCCGATCCAGATAGATACTATTGCAACGCAAGGGGAATTAGCGAAAAGGATGACAACGCCTCTCGCGATCGGTGAACGCAATGTAAGTATCTGGGAATTCCGTGAACTCTTAGAGGCAGGGGGACCGCAATATGTCCGCCCAGATCTCGGTTTAGCGGGCGGAATAACACACTGCAAGAAAATCGCCGCGATTGCAGAAGCGTATCACAGCGCAGTCGTCACGCACAATTTCCTCGGACCGCTCATCACTGCTGCATCGCTTCATTTAGATACGAGTATCCCGAATTTCATCACGCAAGAATATACGAAGGGAGATGAATCCGAAGCCTTTGCTGTCTACAAAGTCGCATATCAGCGGGAAGGCGGATACATTCCAATCCCCGAAGCTCCGGGCTTGGGCATTGAACTTGACGACAGTTTAATCGAGGAAACTCCCTACCGACCGATGAACACTGGCACGACACCTTTGCGTGAAGACGGTTCTGTCGCTTACGCAGTATAAAATGGTTTTCGGTTATCAGTTATCAGTTATCGGTGAAAGAGGATACTGATGACGGTAACATAACTTGAAAAGAAGGAGCCGGTTGGAATTTGTCAGAAGACTTTCGCACTACGGAAGACGTAACCGACAACTGACGACTGACAACTGACAACCCCTAAAAAATGAACGCTGATGAAAAATATCTATTTGATCTGAACGGTTACCTTATCATCAAGAACGTGTTAACCCCCGAAGAGGTAGCACTCGCGAATGAAGCGATTGATAAACATAGTGAGCAAGGACGCATCCGTCCACGCGAACAGGCGCTTGATGGCGGCTCCCTGGAATTAAAAGGGGAGCAGGGGAGAGGCGAACTCGGCGGCATGCTTGGATGGGAAGAACCGTGGTGTCATCCGTTCCGACACATGCTCGCACACCCGACAATCGTCCCGTATCTGAATGTAATATTGGGAAAAGGGTTTCGAATGGATCATCAGATGTTCCTGCTTTCAATGGACAAGGGCGCAGAGGGACATACGTTCCATGGCTCCTCCGGTCCTGGTTTCGATCCGAACCAATACTATATTTTCCGTGACGGACGCATGCACAACGGCTTGACTGTCGTCACATTCCAATTGACAGACGTGCCCCCGGGAGCAGGAGGGTTAATCGTTATACCGGGAAGCCATAAGAGCAACTACCCGTGTCCGCGAAAGATGCGACTTTACCAAGAACACCAAGAGCACATCCGGCAACTCGTTTGCAACGCTGGTGATGTAGCAATCTTCACGGAGTCAGTGACGCATGGAACACTTCCGTGGACTGCCGACCATCCGCGCCGCTCCATTTTAACCCGTTATACCGCAGGCAACATGGCGTATGTTCCTGCCTATGAAATACCGGAATGGGCGAATGAACGCCAGCGCGCTGTCATGGAACCCCCTTATCATTCGCGATTAAATCGTCCGACCTTGGAAACGTAGGAAGGTTTTTAATTTATGGGATCTTGGACTGCGCTCCGCTCCGCTTACGCGCAGGTTTCTGGTGAGGTCGCAACTGAAATAAGGAAAGTTAAAAAATGAACGCTGATGAAAAATATCTATTCGATCTGAACGGTTATCTTATCATCAAGAATGTGCTAACACCTGATGAGGTAGCACTCGCGAACGAAGCGATTGATAAACACAGTGATCAAGCACGGGTTCGTCCACGCGATCAGACGCTCGACGGCGGCTCCGCAGAACTGAAAGGCGAACAGGGCAGAGGCGAACTTGGGGGCATGCTCGGATGGGAAGAGCCGTGGTGTCATCCGTTCCGACACATGCTCGCACATCCGACCCTTGTTCCTTATCTCAATGAGATATTGGGAAGGGGCTTCCGTATGGATCATCAGATGTTCCTGCTTTCGATGGACAAAGGTGCGGAGGGCTTCATTTTCCACGGCTCTTCCGGTCCTGGCTTCGATCCGAACCAATACTACATTTTCCGCGATGGACGTATGCACAACGGTTTGACTGTTGTAACGTTCCAGTTAACCGACGTGCCACCCGGAGCAGGAGGGTTAATCGTTATACCGGGAAGCCATAAGAGCAACTACCCGTGTCCACAAAAGATGCGGCTTTATCAGGAACATCAAGAGCACATCTGTCAACTCGTCTGCAACGCCGGCGATGTGGCGATCTTCACGGAGGCGGTGACGCACGGCACACTCCCATGGACTGCCGAACATCCGCGTCGCTCCATTCTGACGCGCTATACGGCAGGCAATATGGCGTATGTCCCGGCCTATGAAATACCGGAATGGGCAAATGAACGTCAACGTGCTGTCATGGAGCCGCCCTATCATTCGCGATTAAATCGTCCAACCTTAGAGACGTAGGAAAGTTTAAAATGTCTACTTCAACAAGCGCGATTCTTGGCTTAATTTTTTTAGGGCTCGCGAATGCCTCCGTTTTCTTGATGTTTAAACTATGGGGTTACCCGTTTGACAAAGAGACGCATACGAGTTCCGCCCCACGATCCCTGATGCTGCTTCATCGACTCATCGGCTACGCGTATGCGATACTCTATATCTTTATGATGTGGCACATGGTGCCGCGTTTGTGGAATTATCAAGTTGAACTCCCGCCGCGTACCGTCGCGCACCTGATGCTTGGCATTACGATCGGCGTGCTGATCCTCGTCAAGATTGCCATCCTTCGGTTTTTCCGACACTTCGAGGAAGCGATGCCGTATATTGGCACCACCCTGCTGATTTGCACTTATCTATTGATCGGATTGTCGGTGCCGTTCACCTTCCGAGAAGCGGCATTGCGAACACAGACCATGGCATTTAGCGAGGAGGGTATCGCGCGAACCCGTAGATTGATTGAAAATGCTGGATTGCCAACGGAAGCACCGCTCGATCAGTTAGCATCGAAGCGAAAATTGCGGGAGGGTCAACATGTCTTACAACGCAAATGCGTCGTCTGCCACGACCTACGCACCATTCTTGCGAAACCACGCACGCCCACAGATTGGGTCCGTCTTGTCAACCGCATGGCGATAAAGCCTATGATTGGCGAACCGATTCACATAGAAGAGGAATGGACTGTCTCGGCATATCTTATCGCGATTACGCCAGATATCCAAACTTCGGTTCGGCAACAACGGCAAGAACAGATGCGCGCGAATGAGGCGAAGGCAGCTGCCCAAATCGCAACTTTCGCTATGGAAATGGACATAGAAGTTGAAACCGATACAACAGTAATCCCCTACGACGAGGCAGAGGCGAAAGCACTCTTTGAGGACAAATGTTCGCAATGTCATCCGCTCACCGATGTCGAAGATTATCCACCTCGCTTTGAGGAGGAGACAACTGAGATGGTAGCACGGATGATAGACAATGGGCTTTACCTTGAAGAAGAAGAGATCGAACTCATTACGCGCTATATCAACGAAAACTATCTCGAAAGTGAATGAGATTATAATCGAATCTTCTTGAATTCCTCAATCTGTGCCGTAATCGCGCGTTCCGTCGGGAGACGCTCCGCGCTTGATGCCCCATAGAACCCCACAACCCCTTCGGTATTTTCCAGAACGTATGTTGCATCTTCCGGCTCAGCGATGGGACCGCCGTGACAGATAACAAGAATTTCCGAATTAACCCCTTTCGCCGCGTCGTGAATCGCTTGCACCCTTTTAGCAGCATCCGCAAGTGTGAGGGCAGTCTGTGCACCGATAGAACCCTTCGTCGTCAATCCCATGTGCGCGACGAGGAGATCCGCACCGGCATCCGCCATCTGTTCTGCCTCGGTTTCGTTGAAGGCATACGGTGTCGTAAGCATCCCCAACTGATGTGCCGTCCGGATCATTTCCACCTCGGGTCCGTATCCCATATCAGTCTCTTCAAGCAACTGACGGAATGTGCCATCAATCAGCCCTACCGTCGGGAAGTTTTGCACACCGGAAAACCCGATTGCATCTATTTGACTCAAGAAGACATCCATCAAACGGAACGGATCCGTGCCGCAGACCCCTGCAAGGACGGGTGTGTCTGGCACAACGGGTAGTACTTCACTCGCCATCTCAACGACAATTTGGTTCGCGTCGCCGTAAGGCATCATCCCAGCAAGTGAACCCCTGCCTGCCATTCTGAATCTGCCGGAATTGTAGATAATAATCAAGTCAATACCGCCGGCTGCCTCACACTTGGCAGAGATACCTGTCCCGGCCCCTGCCCCGATGATCGGTTTGCCCGCGTCAATGTTACTGCGCAATTGCGCTAAAATTTCTTCGCGTTTGAATTTCATGAGTAGTTACCCTTCACGTATGATGGTTGGATGTGGTATATTATATACATTATAGCAAAACATTGAATTTGGTGTAATATTTTTAACTTCCTGCAGCACGTCAACCCTTAATAAGAGAGATAATTTCAAGTAGAAAACACCCATGAATCCCTATCGTTCTTGGCAAGATTTACAAGCGATCATTCAAAATTCACCTGCCAATCCGGCACTACGTTGCTATCAAAACCTAACAAAAAAGTTTTGCTCCTCTTTGAAATATGGGCAACAAACGAGTCCTATTTTCTTAGGTTGTATCGTCCTATTCATGATAACTTTCTGCCTTCCTACTGAGGCTTACATAGAAGGGCCCTGGCTCTGGATGATTGCCAGTGGTGAGAAAGTAAATGAAGACCAACTTGCCGTGGCAAGCAGAGGAAAATTTACGGAAAACCTCGTCGCTGAATATGGTGTCAACGAAGGTGATAGTGTAGGACAGTTGCGATGGACCCGCGGCCGGATACGCCCTACAGTCGATTGCTTGTTCCGGGACTGGTTCTGCAATTCCGACAACGTCAATGATGTCATCAACGAAATAGGGCTAAGTGCAGACCGTGGAATCAATTACCACGCAGCGTATGCTTTGATTAACATTGTCTTGCCGCGCGACCGAAAAAATGTCGCAATAGGTGTGGGTAGCGATGATGCGGTTAAAGTCTGGCTCAATGGAAAAGTCGTACACGTGAACAACGTCAATAGGGGCACTACGGGTATTCAAGATCTGTTTCGTGTCGATCTAAGAACTGGCAGTAATCTCCTACTTGTCAAGGTGACAGATAGATTTGGGCACTGGGGTATGTTCTTTGAGATTTATCTTAACGAAACAGATTTCATCACCGAACTTCCTACTGGAACGCCTGGAATTTCCCTCGCGACGCACATATTTGAAAAATATAGGGCAATCCTTCAACAACCGGAAATCCGAGGACGAGTGCCGACTGTCCTGGGGCATCTGCAAAGACCCGAAATACAAGCACTGTTAACGCCTGTTACGATAGATGCTGTTGTTAAAAATCCGGATCTTCTGGGAACATTCGGTGTAGATGATGAAGTGATCGAATTCCTTAAAGCACATCCGGGTATTAGAACCATGTTCAGCGATCCTGACTTTCAAACGCTGCTGCAAAATCCAGAGGCTTTTTCAGAGTTCGCTGGACTCATTACCGACGATTCCCATGTAAAAATACCTGAACGCAGACACCTACAACCTGGAGATGTTGACGGCAATGGGGTCGTAAATATCCAGGACCTTGTGTCCATCGCCTCGCGTTTCGGGCAAAAAGGGAGTAATGCCGCGGATGTCAATGGGGACAAGACAGTCGATATTCGGGACCTTGTTTTGGCTGCGGCCTTAATAACTACCGGGAACGCCGCACCTTCTGCTTATGCCGCTACAACAACGCACTACGATAATCCATCCTTACAGCCTGAAGACATCCAACTTTGGCTTGCCCAAGCCCAACGACTTGACCTGAACAACGCAACGCTACGAAGAGGCGTACGCGTGCTTGGGCATCTCATGGAGACGCTAACGCCAAAAAAGACACGTCTCTTGCCTAATTATCCGAACCCGTTTAACCCGGAAACATGGATACCGTATCAACTCACCGAAGCAGCAGATGTTAGGCTCACGATCTACGCCGCTGATGGCCGATTAATTCGGACGCTAACATTCGGGCATCAGTCTGCAGGAATATATCAGAGCAAAAACCGCGCGGCGTATTGGGATGGTCGGAATGAGCTGGGTGAACCTGTAGCGAGTGGGATCTATTTTTATACACTCAGGGTTTCCGGAGAATTCACTAAGACACGGAAGATGTTGATACGGAAGTAGTCAGCCTCCTGCATAGCCAAGAATCATCAAATCCTCCCCGATTTTCCCGTTCCGTCCATTGATAAACCTTCCATTTGGTGGCATCCAGTAGTCTGGTGATTTCCTTCGCGTCGCGGGTATGCGTTGCGAACAACCCAGCTGCCACAATAACAAGGATGCCTCGGCTTTGCTGCGTTTGGGTATCGGTTACACCCCTTTGAAAAATCCAAGTTATCTTTCAGAATGAGATGTGGGGCGTGCGAACAGAAACCGGTGTCGGAAGTCGTATATGACCATGAGGGTGAGGTTAGGACGCTTCGGCAGTCAGTTGGGACGCTTTTATTTGTATTTTTTTTGTTTTTTTATGGTAGACTCTATATAACTTATCAGATAGGAGTTTCACCTCAACACACCCGTGTGTCGAGTTCTACCCAGTCTGGTGATACGGGTTGCATGCTGAGTTGCCAAGGGAAGCCCTAAAATCCCTCTCTTGAAGAGCGTAGTTGCTTGAACGTAGGTTTGATAAAAAAGGAATTTTGATGAAGAAACGAATAGTTCTCTGTTTTTTAATTTGCACATTGTGTATTTTTTATAGTTCAATGCCGAACCCTGCTTTAGGGCAGGGAGTTTCCCTCGCCCAACGGGTACATCGCAAACACAACAAGACGTTCCAACGCGAAGATATCCGAGGAGTCTTGCCACAGGTGTTGGAAACACTAAAAGCACCAGACACGCAAGACCGTTTAAACCCGCTAACCATTAGTATCGTTGTCAATAACCCGGATTTCCTGCCACGCTTTATTCCAGACATAGATCCGAAATTCGTGGCACTGCTGAAGCGGGATCAGGAACTCAAGAATTTATTAAGGGATCCACAAGTGCAAAAATTGCTTCAGAGTCCAGCGGCAATTATGAACTCGCCGGGTTGTTAGGCATTGGTGTCGAATTTCGGCAGAAAGACCTTCCGGCACAGCAGATCTACAATCAGGCAATTCACTCTGTAGTGTGGATATATACAAGGAAAGGCACTCGGGTTGGGAGCGGAAGTGGGGCTCTGATTGACAAAGATCGCCGACTCGTTGTTACCAATCAACACGTTACGAGAAACGCCGATCAGATACATGTATTTTTTCCACGGCGAAATCAGCAGGGCCAGCTAAATAGAAACCAGCGTTTCTATGTGAACAATTACGCATGGCTCAAGAGCAGGGGGTACGCGACGCAAGGAAAAGTCATAAAACAAAACGTTAGAAACGACTTGGCAATCATCCAATTAGATCGACTTTTTCCGGGAGCCCGCGAGATTAAGCACAACTTCAGTAGAAACGTTGAAGATAGCATGAGGCAAGGGGATAAGGTCCATATCTTAGGAAACCCAGGGGAACGGTTATGGAATTGGATGCAGGGAACTTTCGTTCAAGGCGGGAGAAATTGCTTACCGAGTGGCGGAGATTGTTTAGAACTCGAAGCGGATGGGAAACCGGGCAATAGTGGGGGTCCCGTACTCAACGGGCAAGGGACACTCATCGGAATCCTTACAGCGGGTAACGATGAAACCCTCGCACTCGCATCTCCAACAAGAAACATAAGAGCCTTATTGGAGACTTTACGCCCCAGACATACATTCAGGATTAGAAACCCCACAGGTGTTACTGTCCCTTATCAAATTAAGTGGACACATAACCACAACTGGAAACAACAGTCCGTTAGGGCGCAAGGCGGTCGGGTTCATCGGTGGAATGGAAACAATGTTCCCCAAGGTTACCCGAAAATCCGTTTTGATCACATTATCGGGGATCAAGGGGTTACCTACCGCGCTTATCCGCTGAAAACGTCCCTACAGTTTGGTAACAACACAGATGGGGTCCCTACGTATGTTTTCAGGTTCAATCGACGGTCGAAGAGGCTATCCCTTTCTTCGGCGAATGTGGGTGCAGCACCTGCCCTGTCAAGAGGAGTTCCAGAGGCAAACGCCCTTTTCGCCAACTACCCGAACCCGTTCAACCCAGAAACGTGGATCCCCTATCAACTCGCCGAACCCGCAGAGGTGAAGGTCGCCATTTATGCCACCGATGGGACCTTGGTTCGGACTTTATCGTTAGGGCATCAGGCTGCGGGAATGTATCAGAACCGGAGCCGTGCGGCGTATTGGGACGGCACAAACGAACTGGGTGAACCTGTCGCGAGCGGTGTTTATTTCTACACGCTGATGGCTGGGGAATTCAGAGCGACACGAAAGTTATTAATACGGAAATAGTATCATATGACCATAGGAGTGCTGGGAGGCTGATGGTTATTAGCTTCCCAGCTATCCCTAATGAGTGTAATGATGTGCTTGAAAGCACATTTGCTTGAAGTATAACAATACTAGCAAGGGGTGTCAACCCCATTTTCAACGGTTCTGCTCCTTTTTTACTAAGTTTTCATCCATGGTTTGGAGTTGATCCTCTGGAATGAGGTCGAGATATTGAGTGATAACGCGCTTAGAAAGCCGTGTAATCTGTGAGATTTCGTCAATATCCGCGATAGCCGCCCGAACGACTTTGACAGATTCATAATCACGAATGTATCGGTCAACCGCCTCCTTGGAGTGCTTCATCTTTGCGGCAATACTGGGGGTGAGATATCCTTGAAGATAGAGGGTGATGATTTCTCTCTTGTGGGTAATCGCCCCCGATAAGTCATGAATATTCCCCCGAGTCGGTAAGATTTCGCCTGTGGTTTTCTGCCACTCATTAACATAATCGCTGACGACGGCATCACAAACATTGAGCAAGACCGCCAAGTCGAGTTGTGTCAATAAGGCACCTTGGTCATAAGCTTGATGACACCAGCGAACCATGCGTTTCATCCGGAGTTGTCTGGAAGTAAACCCGTCGCGAAACGATTCGACATCTTCTGCGGCGACATAGGTCAAAATGATGGGTTTCATACGGGTTTTGATGATGGCTTTACCTTTTTCAGGGTATTCATCAATCGGGACTGCCATCCAGACGAGCTGTCCATAGCGGAGGTATCGCTCTTCGGGAAGTTCGTCGCCTTTGGCGAGTTTCTCCAGAGGCAGGGTAATGACGAAATACTGCTCAACGGTCTTGAGGATATCCTCAACAATAGCCGTCGCCGTGACTTCGCCTTTATCATACCCGTAATCATTGAGAAATCGGTGAATCAGCAACTGTCGTAGCGATTTATCGTTGATGCGTCTGACTTTCTTCTCATTGACTTGTATGCGCGTTGAAGGTTTACTCATCGCAGATCCCCCTTTTTTTCATTCATGGGTTCGGGGTGAAGCAATTGGGTCATGCGATCGGTGTCTTCGTATTCCTCGAACAGCGAAAGATACTCACGGATCAGACGCTCCGAGAAGCGAGTGATCAGGCGTATCTGTCCCTTGGGAAAGTCTTGATGATGCAACGTAGCAACTTGTGTGAAATCTCTCAAATACCGGTAGACGGCCCGTTCGGAGTGGTTCGTCTTTTGCTCAATCTCGGTGAAGGTGTAGTTCTTGAAATACAACTCCAAAATCTGCGTCTTATGAGACAGACCGGGTCCCATGTCGTGTTTCGTCCCGCGTGTCATCACGAAATAGCCGTCGTGTTTCAAGAATCGAATGTCACGTTTCACCGAGGCAGGACTCGTCGTGAGTAAGATCGCTAAATCTTCATAACTCAGCAAAGCGTCTTGGTCATAAGCCTCTTTGGTCAATCGCAGGATCCGATGGCGTCTGAGACCCGGTAGACCATAATCCGCTAAGACTTCGAAGTCCTCTGCGACATCATTGAGCGTCAGACGACAGGAAACTTTCTTCGCAAGCGCGATATGTTTCCCGGCGGGTTCCTCAGCAGCAACCGCCTCGTAGCAGATCTGTCCTGAGGAGAGTTGAATGTCGGCGTGTTCCTGAAAATAGCCAGCAATCTGTTTATAGTAGGCTTCGGCCATGATCGGCATCAAATTAAAGTCTGCTGAAATCTTCTGAATAATCGCCGATCTCGCATTCTTCGATTCGAGACGTTTGATACCATAGACCGCATCCTTTTTGCGTGTCATAAGGACCTCCGTGAAATCCGTCTGGGTGATGCAAATACATCTACCTGTTAGCATAACTCATAGTTAGCATAACTATCAGTATAACTCATGGGGTCATATGAGACAAACTATAAGTAAGCCTTTTCCGAAAATCAAAAGCAATCCCACCGAGAAAGGACAACTCTCATGAAAAAAACATTGATTTTGATTTTAGCGATTGCGTTGGCAGTATGTATTATTCCACAAAACACTGCCGCGCAGGATTTGCATTTGCAGCACTCACCCGAAGATAGTGAAGATGAGACTACCCGTCTCTGGAATGTGAAAACTGACACAAAACCTCGGAAAATGGTAGCGCGTTGGCAGAATATACTTAGCATCGTGTTCAGTCCGGATGGCAAAACACTTGCAGGTGGCACCGTGAGGGATACCGTTTATTTGTGGAATGTACAGACAGGCAAATCTTTTCGGAAGTTGACTGTGCATAAAAGTTCCGTCGTTAGTGTCGCGTTCAGTCCGGATGGCAAAACACTGGTGAGTGGCTGTTTCGATAAGACCTTGGTTTTGTGGGATACAAAAACAGGAAAACCGCTGCCGCCACTAATTGGACATATTTTTGATCCGCCAATCATTCCAGTTAGCAACGTTGCAGCGAGCTACGTTGCATTTAGTCCAGATGGCAAAACGCTGGCAAGTGCGATAAACGATGGTAGCATCTATTTGTTGGATATGCAAACAGGTAAACGTATAAAGACGTTGGCGTTGAATTGGGTTCCTTTCACAAGCATCGCGTTCAACTCAGATGGTTCCCTCTTAGCAACGGGATCTAATGACGGCACTGTGCACACGTGGGATGTACAGAGCGGCACACATCTCTTGAATTTGGATAAAAAAGGAAATCAAGTTAAGTGCGTAGCGTTCAGTCCAGATGGAAAGATACTCGCCAGTGGGGACCTGGACAGTACTGTGGTTTTATGGGATGCTGTTTCAGGTGAAATGCTTCGGACGTTAGGAGCACATCGGGACATCGTCAATAGTGTTGCATTTAGTCCGGATGGGAAAATATTAGCGAGCGGCAGTGATGATCGCACCGTGATGTTGTGGGAGGTAAGTACCGGCAAACAGCTACAGACACTAAAAAGACATCGGAAAGATGTCCAAGCCGTAGCGTTTAGTCCCAACGGAAAAATTCTGGCGAGTGCAAGTGAGGACAAGACCATCCGTTTGTGGGAGGTAAGCACTGGTACCCATCTGGGCACGCTTGAAGGACATATTGGGGGGGTCACAAGCGTCGCTTTTAATCCAGATGGAAAGCTGCTGGCAAGTGCAAGTGAGGACAAAACCGTTCGTCTGTGGGATATGGAGACAGGGAAATCGCTGCCCGCATTTATAGCGCATCGGGACAAAGTCTTAGACGTCGCGTTTAGTCCGGATGGAAAGCTGCTGGCGAGTGCAAGCGAAGACAGCACCGTCCGTTTGTGGAATGTAGAGACACGAGAGTCTTTTCATACGTTGATTGATCCTAACCACAATACTGTTCTGAGTGTCGCGTTCAGTCCGGATGGGGAGTTGCTGGCGAGTGGAAGTTACTACACCCGTCTATGGGATGTACAGACAGGGATATACCGGCAAGAGTTGGGGGATGGGGTTGATGGGAAAAACTTGGCATTTAGCCCAGATGGTAAGATGCTAATGAGCGCAGGCGAGGACAACACTGTACGGCTATTGGATGTGAAAACCGGTATAGAACTTCGGAAGATGGTAGTGCATACGTGGACTACCGGTGGCATAGCGTTCAGTCCGGATGGAAAAACACTGGCAGGTGGCGGTTCTGCGGACAGTCCAGTTTACTTGTGGAATATACAGACGGGTGAGTTTCTTCAAACGTCAACTGTGGGTTGGTATTCTCTTGTAAGTGTAGCCTCCAGTCCGGATGGAAAAACACTGGCGGGTGGTAGTTTCGCCAAAACCGTGTTTCTTTGGGATATAAAAACAGGTGTAGAACGTCCGTTGCGGCTTCAAGGCAATGTTAAAACCGGTCCAGTAAGCAGCGTTACGCCTTGCTACGTTGCATTTAGCCCAGATGGTAAAAAGTTTGCGAGTGCGAATGGAAGAGGTTTCATTTATTTGTGGGATATGCAAACAGGGAAACGTATAAATGAGATAACATTGGATGTGAAAACAGATAAACCTATAAAAACGAAGTTCGTGAATCAACATGTGTTCACAAGCGTAGCGTTCAGCCCAGATGGAAAGATCCTGGCGAATGGGAGTCATGACAACACCGTGCGCACGTGGGATGTACACACTGGCGATCCGCTTTTGAAGTTGGATAAACACAAACGTAATGTTTATTGCGTAGCGTTCAGTCCGGATGGAAAGATATTGGCAAGTGGCAGTGCGGATCATACTGTGCGTTTTTGGGATGCAGTGTCGGGTGAACCCATTCGGACGCTGGAAGGGCATGGGTTTATTTATAGCATCGCCTTTAGTCCGGATGGGAAGGTATTAGCAAGCGATGGTGGTAATCACACCGTGATGTTGTGGGAGGTAAACACCGGCAAACATCTGCACACACTAAAAGGGCATCGGAATGGTGTTACGAGTGTAGTGTTCAGTCCGGATGGAAAAACACTGGCGAGTGCGAGTTGGGATGGCACTGTGTTGTTGTGGGATCTCGCGGTTGATACTATGGATTAGGCTGCACCCCATACATTAGGAGTGGGCGGGTCCAAGGACCCGCCCTTACATTTTTACCGCCGCGCATGCTGTGACTCAGCAGGTGCGCGGTATTCAACACCAAGATGTGGCGTCTCTAAATGGATATGTCCTTGCAATCGCGAGGTCAGGCAACTCTCCAAAGTACCACTCACCAATAACGTTCGTTCTACTGGATACGGTGCGACACCGGTTTCAAAAAGTTCCTCAATCTTAGCGATAAGACACGCCGAATAGGTAACGTTCGGGGTAGGTGTTAAGAAAAACTGGGTTGACACCGGGACAGGTTCGTCCTTCAGTTTCGCGGCAAAGCAGTAATCCCGCACGGCACCGTTGAGCATGAGAAGTGTTGCCCTCAATCCATCGTTATATTCAATGAAATAGGCGGCTGGGCTTTCGACGAGTCGTTGGAGTTCACCCGTACCGATCAGATCTTGCGTTCTACCGTCTTCATCCGTTAAACCACACGGCGTATCACTTCTCGAAAGTGCCGCTTCCAACAACTCCAGAGACCAGCGTCCGTCCTCGCCTGCCTTCCAGACTTCCTCACCATCTATTAATTGGACAGCGGCGACCCCTGTTTCACCACCCTTTCGACGCTCTATCATGCATTGCATCGCCTCCAAGGCGTGATAATCCATCGGATCTGAACCGCCAACACCGACCATGAGTGCTTCCTCTATCTCGCACTCCAATGGCAATTCGACATCGGGCAATCGCCATGTGACCGGCAGCGATGAACCCGCGAGTACACCAAAACCGAGACGGTGTCCATCATCTACCATCTCTTTTGCTCTCTCGAAACTGTAGGAGAGGTGTTTGTCGTTATAGATTGGCACGGCACGTCCGTCTTCCTCAAAGACTTTGACGCACTCCTTGAAAAATTCGTACCGTGGATAGAGCACTTGGTTCATCTCATTGTGTGGGTAATCGCCGTGCTCCCCGATGAGTAGCACCGCGTCAACAGCAATCTCATCGCCACCACACCGGAGTGCTTCGGCAATGGTAGGATAGACAGAGAAACCGAACTCTTTGGCACGGTCAACGCTCTGGTCGCCTTCCGGTGTCTGATCGACGAACAGCGAGACGACTTTCATATTCGGACGATGCCATCTCCCTTCAGTCGGATAGCCAACGAGAAATCTGTCAGCAAAGTGCTGTGCGTGCGATAGGTAACGGTAGATGGTAGCGATAACAGCGATTCGTTTCATATTTTAATTTTTCCTTGTGGATGAATAACGCGGGATTCGAGTTTGACGTGCCTTTCTCACGAGTCGCCTGCGCCGTTGTTGCAGGCTGCTATTTAGGGATACGTTCTAAGACACGGTTTCCTACAGGCTATGCTACATCTTCTACAGCAACGGCATTGTAGAATCGACATCCGTTCATGTTCTCCAGAAAGTTGATTCTTCAGTGGGTTGATATGCAATATCCAAATGAGGGGTCTCCTGCTGTGTGCTGTTAGTAAAGAGACTGTCAACACCTGCGGCAACAAGTCCTGTCGTCAAGAGTGTGCGTTCCACCGGATAGGTCGCCTCGCCCGTTAGGAACATTTTCTCGATATTGTTCACCAGCGGCGAGAAGAAATTCGCCAATGTCGTCCGTGCGGGTGGCATCGGGAGATACATCTGTGTCGAAAGAATCTCAGTCCCCGATCCGATATAAGCGGCAAAGTTGAAATCTTGCACCAACCCGTTCATCAGGATCATCGTAGATTTGAGCCCGTCATTGTGTTCGTACTGATACGCTATCGGATCTTTCACGAGCTCCTTCAATTCATCAATATTTGGAAACGGATTATTAAACCCAGGACGTGCAGGTGTGAGGGTATGACTCCGACAGAGGGCAGCCTCAAAGAGTTCTCGCGACCAGCGTTCGGTATGATACGCTTCCCAGAACGCATCGCCGCGATACGCCTGTAGCCATTTTACACCGCTCTCACCACCTTCGCGCCGCTCCACCATACACTGCAAGGTTTCCAATGCGTGGAAGTCATAACTGTCCACACCACCGTAGCCGACACACACCGCCTCGGAGACCGACACACCGAGCGGCATGTCAATGGAAGGTGTGCGCCACGTAACCGGTAGGGACGAACCCGCCATAAAAGCGAAGTCCATAGACTGGGAAATGTCATACATCTCACGCGCCCACTCCCAGTTCCATGAGAGATGTTTGTCGTTAAAGGTCGGCACGCCGCGCCCACTTTTTTCATAAACTTCAGCGATCTGCATGAAGTGCTCATAGCGCGGATAGAGGCGTTGCCCCTTTTCATTGGCCGGATATTCACCGTGTTCACCGATGATCAAAACCCCGTCAACTGCAAGCTCCTCACCGCCGAGGGTGAGTGCCTCCGCGATTGTGGGATATCCCTTCATTGCTGGGAAACGCTCCAGCCGCTCACGACTGAGGTCGTTGTCCTTAACCTGCTCGACGAAAAGGGAGACGAGATCCATCGGTGGATGATGGTGTCGGCTGTTCCAGCCGTAGCCTTCTAGGAACCGATCAACGATGTGCTGCGTGTGCGAATACTTGTGATAAATCGTCGCAATCGCGGCGATCTTAGGACGTTTTTCCATTTTTTAATTATTCCTTGCGGTTAGCCAACGTGAGATTAGACTTTGACGCACCTTTCTTAAATCCGCTCTCCATTTCATTACGAGCTAAGGTTTTCTCAATTCGGTATATCACTTTTTATCTTCCTCCTTCTTGAGTTCTCCCCAGCGTCTGGGAAGTTTGCCTTGTGGGTTCACCGCCAGAAAGCCGGTGTCATACGCCTCAACGATTGGTGAAAATACTCCGTTGTCTAACCAACCTCCCAAGAGATAGATGGTGCCATTCACAACAACTGCCGTTGTTGCTTTTGGGATTGTTATGGGTGGTGCTTTGCGCCATTTGTTGACTCTTGGATTATAAACATCCACAGCATTAATGCGTTTAAACCAATTGTTCCGATCGTAGCCGCCTATTGTCCAAATCTCATTACCGACGACAACGGTTTCAAACCAACATTTCGGCATGGGTATATCAGGACGTTTACGCCACGTGTTGATTTTCGGATTATACTCCTCAATAGTATTAACAAGACGATCACCAAGGGGTCCGTGGAACGAAACTTCACCGCCGAGCACATAAACTTTACCGTCTACAACTTCAGCCTTCGCCCATTCTCGTTCTGTCGGCATATTCTTCCGCTTCTCCCATCTATCGGTCAAGGGATCGTAAACCTCAACAATACCTGTAGCCTCCCGCTTGCCGAGTTTATTGTTGTGAATGCTCCCTCCAATGATGTATATCTCTCCGTCAACGACCGCTGTGACGAAACCCTTACGGCGCGTCGGCATATCCCGTTTCTTGATCCATGTATCGGCACGTGTGTCATACATCTCAACGGTTTTTGTGTATTCGCCGCGCATCTCCTCTCTACCCCCAAACACATAGATGTCGCTGGAGAAAACAACAGCTCTGGCAGAAATCCGCGCTGTTGGCATACTTGCAGCCTTCCGCCATGTGTGCGTGCGTGTGTCGTAGACATCTACCGTTGAAAGTGCGGGGGCACCACCTCCTAAATTTTCATGGTGATCGAAACCGCCGGTCAGATAAATTTTACCATTCACAGCCGCGGCTGCCATGCCTCTTCTCCATGTTGGCAGTTCGGATATCCGTTCCCAACCCCCAGCAAAACTGTTAGAGGCACCCACGAGAAAAAGGATAATAATCCATTGCAAATACCTGCATTTTGGGAACATAGTTTTCTCCTTATACGTTTAGAACGTGCGTTCGATATCAGATATTCGGAAAGAGAACCTTTTTCCTGTTAAAGACACAATTTTAGAGTGGAAAAGGTGCATAAAATTGGTCCGTCAGCTGCGTATAAGACACAAAAAATCTGCCTACGGCGAGGGTATCGTAGAATCGACATTCAGCGGTTTCTCTATTAGCACAACCGGTGCCTGACAACAATCGCAATTCCCCGGGGCAACCGCTCGGATGTAGCAAGTGTCGCAGTAGTAGTAGAGTTCATGCACAACACCATCTTTGATGCCGTAAAATCGGATGACTTCCAGTAGCTGCGTGTTGGGAAAGACGCGACTGTTAATAATCAGATCTTTCTCATGCAATCGCTCATCAATAAAGAGTGCCTCCGCCAACGATGTTCGCAGAAGGGTGTAGTATTTGCCATCCTCGGTCTTGACACCGTATAGATGATCATGGGTCTTAAAGAGTTCCACGGCATAGTGGTTGTGCATCTCCTCCGCTAAGCAGACGATTTTACCTCGGAGTTCAACCTCTTGCGGTTTCTGCTCTTTGGTTGGAGGTGTAGCCCCACTCATGAATAGAATTAGCACGATAAAAAATAAAGATAACCATTGCAAATTACGCATCGCTATTCTCCTCCTTCGCCCACCGATTCGGACCGGGACCGGGTTGGTGTTCATCACGAACGCGTTTAAATTCTTCAGGCGTGGTAACAACATCATTAGGATGCAACCGACTCCGCGCGAGAAAGCCTGCTTCCGGTTGATAGCCTGTCGGTTTAGAAGCGTCTTGATAGCGGGAATCAACACTCCATCGGACTTGATGACTGACATTCGGAATAGAGCGGTGCGGGGTCAGATTCGTAAGCAGAAGAATGCTGCCGAACTTGACAGGAACCACAACCGGATCGACTTCGGGTAATGCCTCATCCGGTATTTCAAGATAAAAACGTTCAGAATGACGATGTCGGAACACACCCTTCCGATGGGCATGCGGGATGACTTCCATACACCCGTTCTCAACGGTGGCATCTATCAATGGAATCCAGATCGTGAGTTGCAAGACAGCATCGCATTTAGGCTCCATATAGCCAGCGTCTTGGTGCCACGGGACGAGGGTGCGGTCGTGTTCAGGGAGCTTCGGACGAACCCGATATGCTGGGTGACACATAATCTCCGGTCCGACGAGTGACTGGGCGATGTCAAGCAACTTTGGATTGATAAGCAGATCGAAGAGTGCCGGTCCCGTATGTGCACCGCTGAACACCTTCTGGAACACCACAGGGGATTGTGCCGTAATTTTTGCCAAACGGGTGTCAAATCCCTCCGTTTTGAATTCGGAGTCAATTTCACCTTCCGCATAGAGTTCTGATGCACCGGTGTCAACAATTTCCTCAAACTCTGCGATAAGCGGGTTCAGATCGTCCGGTGAAAGGGCATCCTCGATTAACAGATAACCGTTTTCATTAAAATCGTGGATTTGCGTGGATTTGCTCATACCATTTCTGAGAATAGATGTTGCCGCTACGACTTTTCTCATAGAGAAACAAGACTGCACAAACTCACAGTTTATGCTACAAGTCTTTTGAAAAGTGGTTCATTAGAAATAGTCTTATATTTGGACCAATTCAACCAGAATGCCGTCTGGGTCCTTCGCGCACGCAACGCCAACTGCGTCCGGCGCGCCTATAGGTTCAGATAGAAATTCAACACCGTTCTGTTTTAAGGCTTCGACGGTACCCTGAATATCTTCTACAAAAAAGGTCAGCCATCGGACACCTGCCGCGAATTCAGCCGCTGGTGTCGGCGGTGGCGATTCAATATCCATTAGTTTAATAAGTGTGTTACCGGCTTGAAGTCGGACCTGACGAAAGCCTGTCGGCGCAAGCCCTACACCGCGTGCAAGGTCGTCTGGAATCTCCAGCTCCAGTACAATCTCAAGTCCCAATTTATTGTGATAAAAGTCCAGCGACGCCTCAAAGTTACTACAGGTAATAGCAATATCAATAGTGGGATGCGATAAGTTTAGCACGGGTTTCTAACCTCCTCGGTGGTCACGCGATCACGATCATCGTGATGGCGTGCTACCGCCTGCCAGAACGAAGATTGCTTCTCGAAATTGACCGAGCGGACGCTCGTCATAGGTAATGTCCACGGGTATGACAATTCTGCTTGTCGGGGTTACAAACCCCTCCCACTCACCCTGTGGAATTGGAACAAAAAAATCGATGTGACCATCTGATCGTGCTGGAATCGTTGTTTCTGTGGGGGAAAGCTCCATATTCCAGGCACTCGGAAGGATCGGTTCGGCGATTACAGTGCGCGGCTCAGATGAATGATTCGTTAACTCCACGCGTAACTGTGCAGTTTCGCCAAGTGCGACCTCCTGTTCATAAGGATAACAGCGGACCCAATGTTCATCCATGCCGTAGTTGGCGTGGTCCCAAGGAAAGAGTGCGGTATAGCACTCTTCACGTTCAGCGAGTGTGTCGAGCATACACTGAATCTCGGTGTCAGTGAAGTCAAAGGCTGGATCGACATGACAGTTAAAGATATGCGTCGGTTCGAGCTGTTGAATACGCTGCAGACATTTTTCGTAACCCGCATCTTTGCCGAGCAAGTTTCGGTTGCCGGCACAATAGTCGTCTATTCCTGCCATCGTGAAGGAATCACCTGCAAAGAACATCCGAGCCCCTCGTCCCTCAACGAGCAATCCACCGTGATAATAGGTCTGCCCCGGAAAATGGTATGCCGTCATTGTGAACTCATTCCACTGCCAAGAATCTCCATCACGGGTAATGCGATCCACTCGGGTAACCGAAGGCGAAATACAGGGCAGTCGGAAACCGATCGGGTTTGTGATAACCCGCGCGACAACTGAATCGGTTATCGTTTCACAGGGGAAAGTTGCTTGAAATTCAGGGATAGCATCAACATGATCGTCGTGGTAGTGTGTCACCCAAAACTGTGTGACCTCTGAAACTTCGCCATCTGCTTGTAACTGCTGGATCTGTTTGATAACATTCGGTGAACCGCAATCCATAACGAACGCTCCACCGTTTTCGGAGATTATCAGCCATGTTGTACCGAAATGACGCAAGAATTTCGGTGGCGGTTTGCCCTCTCGGATAGGCATGTGTCCGGTGTGTCCCTCAAATTCAGCAAAGAGTTTCGGAAAATAGTGCCGGAGCGCGGAAATTGCGACGTATTTATCGTAACAATGCACCAACCGCTGTAGAAGCGTGTCGATCGCCCCGTTTGGATCGTTCATCACAACACCGTGCGTCGGAATAAGTGCCGTTGGTGATGTCTGACGGACCTTCTCAAGACTCTCAGTCAGTTCGTCGCGGGCACCGAGAAACCCGTGATAGTCACTCGTCTGTTGCCCCTTTTGTAAGCTGTAGAGGTCCCACAACTGACCCTCGTCATAAATGAGATCACCAGAAAAGGCGAAACGCTCGCCATCAACGTCAATGAGATAGGTAACACTTCCATCGGTATGCCCTGGTGTTTCAAGGACTGTCAACGATGCCGGACCCCACTCAAACTGCACACCCTCGGTATACGTATCCGTCACGGAGATAGCATTGGCGAGCATGAGATTGTGTGGATGATAATTATAGAGGTGCCATCGATATTGCGGATCGTTCCAAAAAGTATCGACCTCGCTAAACCATGCCGCCTCTTTGGCTGGAATTCCCACACGAATATTATCAGAAATCGGGAAGCCTGCTGTGTTATCTCGGTGATGATGCGTAAACAGCATCTGCTCGACGCTGGTAATCCCGAGTTCCGCGAGCGTAGCTTGAAGAGCGGTTCCACTCGGATCGATGAGAAGCGCGCGGTCGCCATCGCGGAGAATGCCCGTGTTAACATGCCCATGATGAATGTATAGATGACGGCTGAGTTGAGAAAAGCGGGTTTGCATTAGGTATCCTCTTCCTAAAGCCTAAGCCTCCGCGAACTGCGGTCTGCCGAGGGCATCCGTCCTGCCTTGGCGTTTGTAGTGAGGCAGGTGTCCACCTGCATCCGCCAAGATCCGCTCTTTTGCGAGTGCAATCCGGTCAGCACCTTGGTCGGCAATATCGTGCTGACAGGCGATGTCGGCTTCAAGATCAAACAGCCGGACATCATCCTTAAAATCGACACTGGAGAAATACCAACTTCTCGCATCCTTATACCAAACGGAGTTGACATAGCGACAGGTCAGGTATTCACGCGATGTCCAATCGCTTTTCCCTTCAACGAGCGGAAGCAAACTCTGTCCTTGAATCTCGCCAGCGGGTTCGACTTGACTGGCTGCCATGACGGTAGCGGGAACATCAAGTGTATAGACGAATTCATCACATGTTGTACCAGCGTTCACGCCAGACGGGTGGCTAACCATCATAGGAATGTCCATCGTGCCCGGATACATAAAGTTCGCCGGTTTTCCGGTGGCTTTGTCTGGATTCTCTGCGAAGTTGGTGCCGTGGTCTGCGAGAAAGACGATGAGTGTGTTCTCACGGAGTCCGAGTCGATCAATCGTATCTACCAATCTGCCGAACCAAGTATCTACAAGCGTTACCAAGCCTGCGTAGTTGGCTTTAACGCTCGGCAACCGTTCTTCAAGTTCCGCATCATTAAGCGAACCGTACGGGAGGTTGAGACAGATAGGTTCGCGGTCTTCGCGCTTACCGTAGAGATCATAGTAGTGGATGGGTGCTTCCCATGTTTCGTGGGGCGTGAAACTATCCACATAGAGATAAAAGGGCGTATTTTGATGATTGTGTTCAACGAATTCAATTGCGGAGCGGAATAACCGCGCGGCGTGCCACATTTCCTCTGGACGTTCAGGTTGGACGTTCACAATATGGGCACGGATACGTTCCGGATTTCCCCGATAACGGGAAACCAGTGCAGGATCGGCGTGCGCAGCACCTCGGTACCTGTCTTCAGCTTGACCACGGACGAATTCCCACTGTCGGAATCCACGCGTGAAATTCATGCCCGGCACGAAATAGTGCGGCACATCGGCGAAGAAACCGGTATGATACCCATTTTGTACAAGCGATTCGGCGATTGCGGGTTCATCGGAAGACATCGGCTGCCAACCCGGAGTATAGACGTTGTCCCACGGCACCGGGGTATAGGTGCTGAATGGATAGGCGCGTCTACCGGTGTGTAGGGTGCGGCGCGTCGGGATTGTGGGTAAGCATTCCGGGTGCGCGTTCGTAAATCTGACGCTCTGATCGGCAAATCGTGCCAAATTCGGGGTCTGAATCCAATCGTTGCCATAAGGACTGAGATATGCAGTTCGCAGTGTATCTGAAACAACAACAACTATGTTCCAACTCATTTTTTAATTTTCCTTGCGGTTCGGTTAGGTGGGTTCTGGTTAATTAGTTCTTTTCCGTATATCCGCTCTCTATACGGGCGAGGTGACCTCGCCCCTACGCCTTCCAAGTTACACGCTTTGGTTATTGGGCGGAATAATCAAAAACAAGGACATCCTCAACAAGTGGGCGGATGTGCTCGCCCGCGACTTGGCGATGAAAAGGGTGTGGCAGATATGCGTCGCGTGCCGCTTCGTCTGTAAAACGCACGATAAAACCGTATGCATACCCCTGACTTTTGCCCTCAGGACTGTTATTTGTGCCAGCAGTTATGGACTCAATGCCGGGAATTTCGTCAGCCATTCCTAAGAGAGCATCGGACAAAGTTTCCAATTGAACTTCGGTAACATCTGATTTTAACTTTAGGAGGACGATGTGTTCAACCATTATGACTTCCTTCTTCCATTTTTTTAACGATGAACAGATCAGGACTTACGCAAAATGACCAAATTTCACCTATTTTCATAGGATTCGGTGCAATTAGAAACCACACCTACCGGGGGAGTGCCTAAGTCCTACAGATTTTAATAGCTAGAAAATTGGTAAATTGAAAAAAATTGTTATATAATTTAAGTATGGCATAAACGTTACTTTTTTTCAAGTATCCAAGAGGCTCTCAAACTAACGACAAAGGAGTATCAAAAATGAAACTGACTTATGTTTGTATCGCCGCACTCTGTATTGCGACCGCGTTAACTGCCTTCGCTGCTGATCCAGTGGTCGTCACAGAAATAAAGGATAACAAGGGCGGGATTTATAAAGCCGTCGAGTTAGAAGAGGGTGGAAAATTTTTCCACGATAGGGACTATACGATTACGCATATCCCGAAAGAATTTCTTGGCTTAACGCAAGTCTCGACGTCAGCAGACTGTCCTGGCGGACAAGAGTACCGACTCACGTTTGAAATCGATCGGCCGGCTTATATCTACCAAGCATGGGATAGCCGACATACACGTCCGGAAGAACGTGGGCAGGATCCGAAAGGCTGGTTTACAAAGGGATATACGGATACGGAAGAAATTCTCATGTTGGATGCTCCACACGCGCCAACCGAGTATTTTATTTACAAATCTAATGAACCGCATCCGGAAGGAACAGTGGAATTGCTCGGCATCGACGAAGTCATCGGAGACCCGGTCCTCATGTGGACGATCTTCCTTGAAGAAGGCGTGCTTCCCGTTGACCCAGCTGGGAGTCTAACGACAACATGGGGCGACCTCAAATCGGATCAATAGCGTTCCCATTCAAAGCAAATTTACTACAAGCGGGCTTATCAACCCGCTTTCTTTTTTCCACTTCTTTAACACAGACGACAAACCCCTAATAGATAATACACGCCCCACCCGCGCAGGCACTTCCCGCCTTTTGCGTTACATCACCCGCAACACTTTCAGCCTCGCCTGCCTCAAACTCGGCGACTATCGACATCGTTTGCTCTGCTGGCTCGGATATACTGAGTTGGAGGGTATCGCTTTGCGTGAAAGTCACGGTACATGCTGTCATCTGGAAAAGAGCGATCGCGACGATGAAGAGAATCAGAAGGGAAAATAAACTAAATTGTATGTGTTTCATTATTAAATCTCAACTCTCTGAAGGTCGGCTTGGTCAAGCGTATTTGTGCCTAAACCGACCGAACTCGCCGTGTTGATATGATTTGCCAACTTAGACACAGAATCCAACTCCATCTCCTCGCGCTTCTGGTTGATGGTCTGAAGGACAAGAACATCGAGGATAACCGGATCCGCACCGACAAAAAGACTACCGTATTTCCATGCGCTTTCTGCGTGATATGTCGGTCCCCGGTCAAAGGATGCAACCAACCCATCAACGATATTAAGGGCAAGTTTATCTTTCAGAACTTTATGTTCCAGAATCTCAGCGATAGCCGGGTTGCAGTAGAGCGGTTTCGCATGGAACCGGCGTGTGTTATCAACACTCCCAAAAGCGAGGTTCTTTAGGCATCCGCTAATCCCTGCCATTTCATGGTGTTTCAAAACAGGAACATTAATCAACACATCAACATACTGCGTAACGATTTGGGAATACCGGGAACGAGTACTTTCGTTTTCTCGGCGGTTAACACTGTCTTTTTCGCTTTCGTAAAACACTTCATCATCATACCCGATACCCTCTGTGTCAGAAGCAATAATCTGCACTTCGCCTTCATCTTGCGTGATGGGGTATCCAGCGTTCAAGAGGTGGCTCTCAAACCTATCCCAGATAATAATCTGTTTTTTTAGAACACCTGCGCCGTATAATCCCTCAACGATCTTATCAACGATAATAGGATGTGTGCTAAGTTCGGGACCACCAAGTGGGTTGATTTTTATACCTACAATATCATCAGGCAGGACAATATCTCGCCATGCCTCTTTCGCGGACGCACGTCCAGTAAACTTCATCATTGCCTGATCGATCAGTTCACTGACAGCGTCTTCATCGAGCCGATCGCCATCCCAAACGTTTCCACTGACAGCCTCGACGACAGGCGTAAGGGGTGTTGTTGTAGTAGTAGTATCGGGCTGTAACTGTCCGCTACTCAGTTGTGCGAACGCCGGAAGTGCCCCTAATGCGCCACTGACACCTCCAACACCAGCGGCAAGCCGGGTTAAGAATTGCCGGCGGTCAAGTGCATCTCGGTGCTGTGCCGCTTCCTGGCTGTCGGCGATAATGTCTGCTATAACAGGGTCGTGAGATTTCATCAGAGTTTACCTAATTCTGTAAGAATTTGCGCTGTCGGAACACGTACCGCTACCCCGTCAATGGATTTCCAAGCAATTGTTCCATCCTTGCGAAGCACATAGGATGCAGGACGTGCTATCCTGTTGTTACCAGGATCCAAGACATTGTAAGCCTTGATGACTTCTCTATCCTTATCGGCGAGTACAGGGAATTCAAGCCCACTGCCTTGTGCTGTCTTTTTGGTGTCGCCTTCATCATCGGAACTGATAGCGATGAGCTCCGCACCAGCTGCCCGAATTTTAGCATAGTTTTTTTGCAACTCTCCGAGTTGTCCTCTGCAGAACGGTCACCAGCCGCCGCGGTAAAATACAAGCACGACGCTTTTGTTGCCGACATAATCAGCGAGTGCGTGCAATGTGCCATCGCCATCCGGTAACTCAAAGGCGGGCGCCTGACTTTCGAGACTCAAGCCTTGTCCTGGATCCAACTTGTCCGGTTCAGGTAACCGAGTCAGTCGAACCTGTAATTCCAATGTCTCCGCCGCAGGTATCGGATGCACAGCGACTTCGGTCTTTTCGTACCCCACATGTGTTACTGCTAAGGTAAAGGCTTGCTCCACAGGGAGGTTTTCAAAGGTGAAAACACCTGCCCCTGTTGTTAACGTTTCGTAAACTTCTCCTGCCTTATCCGTAAGTTGCAGATTGACTGCACCCAGAGGTTCACCGGTTGCTTTATCCGTTAAAACACCGCGGAGATGCGAGACAGGGGTCTCCAATGCCACAAGTGCCACCTTATCCAGCGAGACGACTTGTCCAGCGGTGACTGTGACATTCACCTCCTTGGTCTCATAGCCTTTTGCCGATATTTGGAGTGTGTAGGTTCCAGCTTCGATTGATGCGAGTTCGTAAGTCGCCCGCGCCTCAGTTTGTGTTAAGAGTTGCCCATCTCTTAGTAAGCGCACCTGAATTAGTACCCCATCAATAGATTGCACCTCCCCACGCAGTGTACCTGTTAGTGCCTCAACTGCAGAGGTGTCTACCGTTTCTTCAATGGGGTTCTCCGTTCCGCAATTCAATCCTGCGAACAACAGGAACGCGGATGCAAGAAGTGCCAATATCTGTTTCATGATTTTTCCCCTATTTACCTATTGTCTTTTGATTCTGCTCCATGTCGTTGTCAGTTTGTTCACGGGCTCAACAGCGGCAGCAGTTTCAACCCCGTTGTCCATGAGAAATTTCATATCCTCTTCTTCCAAAGCAACATTGAAGAGGGCAACATCGTCAATAATACCCTCAGTATACCGATCATAATGTCGTGCGATATGAAATACGCCTTCACCGGTGCCGTATCCATCTTTTTTGTTGAAATCAATCTCGGCTTCCATCTTGCCATCGACCCATATTGAGGACTTGCCACTGGAAGCATCCGCTCGTCCGGCAATGAAGTGCCATTTGTCGTCGGCAACAACTGTGGTGCCGTGACAAGGGAAACTTGTTGACGCGCTATCACGCAAATAGAGACTCACGGTGTTCTTGGATCCATTGTCCCAAAGAAGATACCACGGCAATACCTGTGATGTATCCTCATAGTTTTTACCGACAAGCGAGCCGCCAACCTTACTACCTTTGTAATAGAGGGTAATCGTGAATGAGACACCCGCCTTAAACCCGACAGTGTCTGAGTGTGGAACTTCAACCCAATTGCTGGCACCATCAAATTCAAGCGCCTTCCCGAACTTTCCATCCACCCATTTCGCACCGTGGATTTCACCATCGTTCCCGTTTTCTGACGAGTCGGTGGCAACATTACCTTTTCCCTCTTCAAAAAGCCACATTCCTGTGATACTCTTTGGGTCAATCTCAGCGAAACTGGGCAGTGCTATCAGTAAAAAGATCGCCATAAAACTCGCAAGACTTATTCGTACATTTTTAGATAAAAACATTACCGTTCCTCCTCAAAATCAAGTCAACTCACAACAACAGATAAGCAATTTCTGTGCCATCTCATTTTCTGCCTCAAGCATGAGATTTCGCACGAAATGGGGCAATTCTCGCTCCAGCATGCACAAAAAGGGGCAACTGCGAGTGATGAAATATCAAACACACGCGCTAATTCTTATAGTATACCATCTACAGGAGGGTTATGTCAATTGAAACGGATAAGTGTATTTAGGTTTCATACGTCAAGTTCACCGCGACTCCGATTTGATTTGACCCCATGTGGTGGTGAGAGAGGTATTCACAGGATTGACAGCAAGCGAGCCGCTGGTCGTAGCACCGTTCATCCCGATGAGCGTCTTGCCGTTCCCTGACGCATCTCGAAATTGGTCTGTCCCCACTGGTTCATCAAAATTCCATAGAGCCAAGGTGTGTTCATCGCTCTCGAAACGATGCGGCGGATCAAAGGGTTCAATACCCTTTTTAGCAGGTAAGTCATAGCGAGCAATATTTGAAAATCTTATTGCATCAATTTCGCCATGAAAACGGGTCGTTCGCGATAATATTATGCCGTCCCTACTGACTCTGATTAGAACTTTATGAAAGCCCCCGACAAAGAAATTTTTATATTCTTCAGCCCAATTGAGATCCGCGGCCACTCGATCCACCAAAGGAAACCGTGTTTGAAGGATTCGATTGTTGTATGCGAAGTTAAATGCGCCATCTTTGAAAATGACTGCCAGATAGTTCCATCGATTTTTCTCCACTTCAACGTCAAGTGTTATCACGCCTTTAACTTCTCCTTCAAGATGAGCTACACCATAACAACAGAGCTGATTCTTATCGAGGTTACAATCCTGAGTATTTGAGGTCAACCCGAAGCCAACTTGCTGCCTGAGAATGAGATTCCTCTCTGTGAGATTATCCCTTCCACGCTTGGGTCCAGATCTTGGATAGAACCATACCTCGACGGTAAAATCAAAGGTGTTTGCCGGGATCAGATACCCGTGTTTAACAAATGAAAGTACCGCATAGTCATCATCACCATCCAGTACCAAGACACCACCAGAAGGCTCGAAAGCGCAAACGGACAGAACTAAGTGGAATAGTAGCACTACGATGAATAGGAACCTAAAGTTAACAACCACAAAAACCCTCCGTCTTAGGCAGAAGTCATTAGGTTAGTTGTGCTATGCTGTAATTATCTTCAAGTTCTCATTCACGTTTGGACACGGTAAATCGTTAACTATAGGTTCCATTATCAATAGGGTCATTTAGTTTTCTATCCAGGTATAACCTATCTTTGCGAACACAAACATAGCAAACCGAAGAAAGTGCGGGATGTTCATTATCCATAGGAACTCAACCTACCGCGTTTCAACTGGGACTCAGTCAGAAGTCGGGATTCGGAAATCCCTCCTACAGGAGGACTCAACGTCGTTGATTGACAAAGGCAGGACCTTTCGGTAAAATAGTCTGTGCTTACCATCTTATCAAGCTCTTAAGGAAACAGACGGACGAAAAACGCGAATCACTTCCATTCTTCCATTATTAAACATTTATGAACAGGAGTCCTGGTCCGCTCAGCATTAAAATTAGACACAACATTGTAGTCCACAACAACGGCGCGGACGGCTTGAACACGGGAATCGTCAAAACCCTAACCCGCATGCCTTATCCGCAAGGAACAATTAAAAACCTTCTGTTAATACTAATTTTTCTGCTGAATGGATCGGTTAACGCGGCGTTTGAGAACATCGAACTCATGGCGGGCCCCGCAGGGATGGGAAGCGCGTACTCGGCGGCAACGCAGGATACCAGCGCACTGATATGGAATCCAGCAGGTTTGGCACGATCATCTGCCCCTGAAATCGGCATCAGTTACATGGATCTACATGGCGTGTTGGGCTACAGTTTCGTCGGCGTGGCACACCCAATACGAAGCGGACAAACCGTCGGCGCGGCACTCCTGAACTCAAGCGACATAGAAGGCATCTCTCAAGAGCGGATTGTGATGTTATCTTCCGCAATCCGTGTATGGAAAAGGTTACACATCGGTATTAACGCGAAATATTTTAGTACTTCGGTCAATCTCGAACAGATACCGTTAGGGCGCGGCACAGGATGGGGCACCGATCTCGGCATTCAATATGACCTTATGACGGAGATCGTTAGAATCGGCATAGTCTTCCCGAACCTGTTCTCCAACCTGTCCTATCATCGACTTGAAAAGACGGCTTCCGAGAGCACTTACAATGAGTCGCTGCTACGTGAATGGCGTATCGGTTCTGCTGTAAAAATCAATTTTGACTCAGATACATCAGATAGGAAACCGGATGCACTGTTAGCAGCTGTTGAAATTGCCAACGGTGTTCCGCTTATGGGATGTGAGTATCGAAGCGATGTTCGGTATGGAGAATTCACGCTTCGGTTGGGATGGCGTTTCGGCACTGGACCTACCGCTGGATTCGGTTATCAACGCGGTAATATTACTTTAGACTATGCTTTCGTGAATGAGAGATACGGTTCGCAGACCTCGCTATTTTCAGTCCGGCTTTTCTACTGAAAAAGTTGATTTTTGCTACAATTGATGGTAAACTCTCTATTGTAGCAACTTCGGTCGGTGTAAATTCTTACCATGCCTGAATCAAAAGGAGGCAACGCCATGGAAAATTTAAAGCAGGAACTTCTGGAACAGATAGAAAAACTCACCCCCTTGCAACAGAAACAGGTTTTGGATTTTGCGTTAGAACTTTCGGGTGAACTGTCAAAACGTTACCCGGGAAAAAATCTGCTTCAATTCGCTGGTACGATTTCAAAGGAAGATTTAGAAATAATGAAACAAGCAATTGAGGAAGGTTGTGAGCAGATTGATGAATCAGAATGGTAAATATCTGCTTGACACGAATATCGTTATTGCTCTGTTTTCCGAAGAAATAACGGTACAAGAGAAAGTGAGAGAGGTCGCAGTTGTAGCATCGGTTCCACCTATAATCGGTGAACTTCGCTATGGTGCACAAAAATCTGATAAAGTCTCAGAGAACCTCCACAGACTTAACAGATTCGTGCAACAAAATGCTTTCTTTCCTTGTGATTTAGAGACAGCACAATGGTACGGAATCATCAAAGACGAGTTGCGTCGGAAGGGCCGCCCTATCCCAAATAACGACCTCTGGATCGCAGCAATTGCTTTACAATATGACTTGATTCTTGTCACGCGAGATTCACATTTTGATGAGATTGAATCCCTGCAAACAGAACATTGGTAAACACTATACCAACAACAAATACGGGTCCTGAATATAACTGGAGACTGTTTGTAGGAACTGCGCCGCAGGTGCGCCATCTACGACACGATGGTCAAACGTCAAACTCAGCGTCAGCATGCTACGCGCAATAATTTCATCGTCATGAACAACCGGTTTCTTCAGAATCCGTCCTACCCCAAGAATGGCACTCTCCGGTGGATTGATGATAGGTGTGAACGCGTCAATTCCGAAGTTCCCGAGGTTTGTAATAGTAAAAGTGCCACCCTGGAGCTCACCGGGTGTCAATTGATTACTACGTGCCCGCTCTGCGAAACCTTTCACCTGTTCAGAAATTTCGGATAACCGCTCCTTGTCGGCATTTCTGACGACAGGGACTACCAACCCGTCTTCCAATGCGACTGCCACCCCGATGTTAATTTCCGGCAATAGATGAATCCCTTCATCCGTGAGTGTTGCGTTGAGTCGCGGATGTTCCCGCAAAGCGTTTGCTACGACTTTAACGAGCAGATCGGTGTAGGTGAGACTTACCTCTCTCGCCTGTAACTTATCGTTAAGCATCCCACGCAGTTCGACGAAAGCCGTTGCGTCAACCTCTGTGTGGAGTGTGACACTGGCGTTGGTTTGAAGGCTCATGGTCATCCGTTCTGCGATAATTTCACGGATGCCACCCATAGGAATAACCTCTGCCTCCTGTTGGAAAGCAGGTGCCTCCATAACGGGAGCTTCAGCAGCGGCTGCGCTCGCTTGTAACACATCGTCACGGACAATTCTGCCATCGGGTCCCGAACCGACAATTGAAATCAGGTCAACGCCGTGCTCCTTCGCCAATCGCCGAGCAAGCGGCGAAGCCTTAAGTCGTGTCGTTTCCTCGACTGGAGCCGGTCCCCTCAAGTCAATATATCGCTGAACATCGCTTTCAAGGATGCGTCCGCCGGGTCCAGAGGCTTTAACCTCGGTCAGGTCAATAGCGAGTTTTTCGGCGAGTTGGCGTGCCGCTGGTGACGCTTTTGGTGCAACGGTTGTAGTCGGTGGTGTTGCCTTCGGTTGCGCAGGTTGTACTGACGCTTGCGGTTCCGGCGTAGTTTCCACTTCAACGGACTCAGGGGCAGTGTCCGCCTCAACGCGTGCCACTTCCTCTCCGGGTGCACCAATAATCGCTAATAGGGCGTTGACAGGGACATTGGTACCTTCCTCAGCGAGCAATTGCGCGATAACACCATCCGTCGGGGATTCCTGCTCATGGACGACCTTATCGGTCTCAATCTCTAACAAAGGCTGTCCTTGTGTGACAGTATCGCCCTCCTTAACCAGCCATTTCCCGATTTTACCCTTGGTCATCGTCTGATCCATCTGAAGCATTCTTAATTCAATTGCCATTTTTTAATTTTTCCTTGCGGTTCGTTCAGCCGCATTGGGTGTATACCGTTCTTCCCCGTATATCCAGCCCGGCGCGATACTTGGGCTTATGCGTCCTCAGTCATGGAGAACAGCCTCATGAGTGTGCCTCAATCAATTCAATCAATAATTCAACATTCGCATCTTTTTCCAGAATAAGTGCGAATTTATGGTACTCATCGCCCTTGAAAATCGCTTGAATGAACGGACTAAACGCAATTAAGAGTTGACTTCCCAAAAAGTTAAGCGGCTTACCGGTCTCTAAAAAGAGGATTGCTGGCGCGGTTAGACCGCGCCGCACAATCCACGTTGCAGCCTTTTCAAGTAGGGCGCGTTGCTCGGATTCAGGAATATCTTCAAGGACACGTGGTATTTCAGAGTTTGGATTGAACACAACGAGCACCTAAGTCCTTGCAATACACAACCCTAAATCTCTAAGTCGCTCAGGTAATCGGCGATCTGTTTGGGTTGCCCATCAAGAGTTGTCTCCATTGCGGCAATAACAAGCACGAAACTTTTGATATTGTCCTCAATCCGCGTATCAGAAGGTTCGCCACCATCAAGCCAATTCAGGAACTCATCAAAGAGATGCTGATGCGCTTGATACGGAATTCCGGGTGCTTCGTAGACTTCGGTCTCTCCACCAACACGATGGATTGTCATCTGGTTGCCGCCTGCGATTTCCACGGCACCTTCCTCAAACTCAGCGCGATAGTGTTCATGGTTCCAACAGTTGACGATACCCGCCGATGAGCTATTACCTTCATAAGAGGTATGGATCCCATTGTCCATCCGCATCACATAGAAACCGCTGGAATAATGTTGGAAACTGGACCATTCGGGATTCCATCCAAACCCGATCAAGGTTTCGCAATCACCGCCTGAGAGGAACCGAAGCATGTCAAGGTGATGGACGGACCCTTCAAAAAGAAGCCCGAAATCCATATCGTGTCGCCACGCTTTGCCCCACGAAAGATAACGGCGGTAATCACACGCGTATCTCCCGACAATGTGTTGAAGCCGTCCCAATCTCCCTTCATCTCGGATGCGAATCAATTCCTGCTTATTGTCTGCATAACGATAATTTTGAATAATCGCACACGGCAATCCTGTTTTTTGGGCAGTGCGCACCATCGCTTTTGCTGCGTCTAAGGTATCCGCAATCGGTTTTTCACAGATAACAGGCATCCCATTTTCCATAGCCGCAATCGCGGCAGGGCTATGGAATTGCGGTGGAACAGCAATGCCACAGAAGTCAGCCTTAACTTCTGCACACGCTTCGTTAAAGTCTGTGAAAAGTTGTGAGGTGCCGAGCCCCAATGCCTCACCCTGCGTAGTGAGGACTTCTGTACTCACATCCGCTAAGCCAACGATTTCGATCCGGTCGCTGAAATTATTCGTAAAATTGTTAATCCAGCCACCCGCCATGCCACTGCCACCAATCATTAAACATGTTCGTTTTGCCATATTTTTAATTTTCCTTGCGGTTCGATAAGGCTGGTTTTGCAGGAGCGATTCTCTCCGTATATCCAGCCCGGCGCGATGCTTGGACTTACGCGCTCTGCCTAACTCCTAACTTTTAGGTTACAACCAAAATAAAAAAACCATTGTATCTGACAGTATTTCTACGAAGCAGATTTCTGCATCAGTTTGCCACGTAAGACGTAATCATCCTTACCGTGTCGGACGCGTTCAAGTTCTGCTTCGGTCGCCTCACGCCGCACTTTTGCCGGGACCCCCATTGCAAGGGCACCCGGTGGGATTTCCTGTCCTTCTCGGACAAGCGCGCCAGCGGCGACAACGGCATTCTCGCCAATCACCGAACCCGTTAGAAGAATCGCCCCCATGCCGATCAGTGCCCCGTCTCCAATAGTGCAACTATGGAGGATAGCCCCGTGCCCGATCGTAACATCATCACCGATGAGACACGGAATTTCTTTGTCCATGTGTATCACGGCACCGTCCTGAACGTTGGTGCGACACCCGATTCGGATCGGTTCTAAATCCCCGCGGAGTACACTGTTAAACCAGATGCTCGATTCTTCTCCAATCGTTACATCACCAATAATCATCGCCCCTGGAGCGACAAAAACAGAGGGATGCACATCTGGCATTACCCCCTCGTATTGTATCAACATTTTTCCTTCTTTCCTGCGCGCGAAACACCCAAGCAAAACACCTCGCTCGCAAAGCTTCAGTACTAATTACCAACTTCATTGCTGCGCAACCAACAACCTACGGAGGTTTCCTATTCCCCATCTATAAGACAGGGCGAATACACCCACGAGGAGAATCACCAATCCAATAAACGCAATGAAACCTTCCGTATACCACGCTATCACCGGCGCGAGGACAAGGACCACATCAACGATAAGCGTCCCTGTGAACGTTAAAACTCGCAAGATCGGTTTCGGCTCATGTGTCAATTCTGCCATCCACGGCAATGTCCCAATGACTGTATTCACTGCACACGCTGTCGGGAGTGTTAAGACAGGCGTCAACAGCATCGGTATCCAAGCGTCTCTTGGAATTCGGAGTAGACCAACAGCGAACACGGACCAGAATTCAGCATAAATCAACGCACAGACAAGCGCAGTCAGGAATTTACTCGTGAACACCAAATTCGGTGTAACAGGGGAGACTTTCAGCATCCACCATGTTTTCGCTTCATCTCGAAGACCGTTACAACTAATACCGAAGGTAATAAGTATACTATACAGGACTATCTGCACAGTCAGCACCAGCCCGGCGTTCACATCCGGACTCCCTTCATGCGCGAACAAAATAGCGATGTGAATCACCAAAAACAGGGTCAGCATCACAACGGCAATGAGCCGTCCACTGTGCCGGACGAAAATGAGAAAGTCCTTCAGCATCATAGACCGTACTTTGCCGCGCCCAAGCGTCTGCCACATGCGTTCCAAATGCGATGCCTTAGAATCATCGGTGTTCCGCAGGGGTCTACGCTTGGCAACCTTTAACTGCCGAATATTTTCCCATCCACGCTGATAAATGAGTTGGGCGACGAGCGTTGCCATCCCGACAGCGGCGAGACTCCCGCTGATACCTCCGAGTGCCCACCTCAATCGGACCCCTATCGTAGATTCAGTCACCCAACTCAACAGAAGTTTGCCAATCCATTCGTGTGAATACCATGAAGCGGTCGTATCCGTCGTTCTCTCGGCAGCCCAATTGAGCAAAAATTGCTTTATGTGGATCGGTTCAAACTCGAAAAACAGGGTCAACGATAACAGAAAACCCACTGCTACGCCGATTGCAGTTCCGAGCACCTTGAGTGTTGCGAGAAGCCATCCAGATGAAAAAAAACGCGCGATCAACATCACGCTGATAGTAACATAACTCGCAATCATTAATAGAAGACACAAGCATACTGGAAACAGCACGGCGTAAAAATGCCACGGCAATTCAAATATCAGACCGAACGCTACCCATGGCGGTCCCAAAAAACAGAGGATACTCAGAAAGCGCGCGATCGTGAGATGGATGAACTTATATCCGAAAATTGCGATCGGTTGAATCGGTGCAGCGTGTAACAATGTGGTATCGGGTGCTTCATATAGGCTTTTCAGTGAACTCTCCATCAATTCCTTGGCAACAACGATAATCCCGAAGACCATGAACCCATTAATTACACTGAGCATCAGCGTGGGCTCTGCCTCAGTGAGCCGTAAATGCCTGAAAAGTGAGTTACCTAACACCGATAGTGCGACGATGAAAACGAGGTAACCGATACCCTTTAAAGCGGCTTTTCGCCATGCCTCTCCACCGTATCTAAGTCCATTCAACCACCCTTGCCAATCCGCTTTCAGCAGAATTGTCACATTTTTTAGCATCTTTTAACTATTGCTTTTGGGCCGCTGCGTCCGTTGTCCTTGCGGATTTTCGGTCGCTTCGCGACTGGATTTGAGAATCTTGACGGAAAGCAGAACAAAGCGCGCAGCCCGTAACGAAGTGGAGGAGTTTTTGCTTGGGCGTTTCTCCAGGTCAAACACGAAAATCGTCAAAGTACAAACCTCGTCGTTTATCCGCAAGGAAAATTTAAAAATCCGCCGTAAGGTCGAGAAAAATATCCTCAAGTGTCTCCGGTTGGTCTTTGTTGCCATCAACAGGCCATCCACGGTATTTCTGCTTCTTCTGCTGCAATTCCGCGAGGGTTCCCACAGCAACGAGTTGTCCTTTACTGATAATACCAACTCGATCGCAAATACGTTCGGCAATTTCAAGGATGTGTGTTGTCATAAACACGGTAGACCCCTGCTCACAGCGTTCACGCAAGATCTCCCTAACAGTGCGTGCACTCCTCGGATCCAGACCACTGGTCGGTTCATCAAGGAAAAGAATCCGTGGGTGATGCACGAGAACCGAGATGAGCAGAATCTTCTTCTGCATACCGTAAGAGTACCCCTTGATCTGGTCGTCAGCAGCATCGACAAGTTCAAGTTGCTCAAGTAGCAGGTCCATCTCATTTTCGGCTTGCTCCGGTGGCACTTCATATAAATCCGCTATCATACGGACAAACTGTCTACCGCTCAACGCTTCATAAAGTTGAGGCGTATCCGGCATCAAACCAAGAATCGCTTTCGCCTGTAAACTCTGCTTCCGAATGTCATAACCGCCAAGCGTTGCAGTGCCAGATGTTGGACGGAGTAAGCCCGTCAGCATATTGATTGTCGTCGTTTTCCCTGCCCCATTCGGTCCGAGGAATCCAAATATCTCGCCCGCCTCCACCTCAAGTGTCAATGCATCTACAGCACACAATTTACCGAAATATTTCGTCAAACTCAAGGTTTTGATCATTTGTGGTTACTGCCTAAGACATCGCTTTTAAGTTCCGCCAGAGACTGGTCGAGGTTGGAACTATCTGCGTTTTTTTTCACATGAGTAGCATCGCGGCGATTTCGGTTTTCCCAAATTTCTGCTTTTTCTTCCATCGTTTTCAATTTTCGTTCAGCCTGTGTCAAGGCAGTGGAGATCGCATCTTCCGCTGTCGTGATTAATTTATAGAGTCCGGCGCGCGTCTCCGCCTGCTTCTGACGGTGGGATAGAGTCTCAGCGTGCCCCGTTGCGCTCTGGAATTGCTGATAAAATTCGTGAAGTGCTGTTTTGAGGGACGTTACGACTGTTGTCTGCACAGCAATCTGACGCTTATAACCCTCAGCGACATTTAGATGGTGTCGCTTGCGTTGTTGTGCTTCGCTTGCACGTGTTATGTCCCGATTCTGCAAAGCGGCGTCAGCCTTCTCACTCCATACGTTCGCTGTATCGACAGCCTCCTGATAGGCGCGTTTGAGCCTCTGCTCTTCCGCGATCGCTGTTGCTACCAGATCTTTTGCCTCATTGAGTCTCGCTTTCATGTCAACAACGGCTGTCTCCAGTAGCGATTCGGCACTGTCTACTGTTTCCAGAAACTGGTTTATACTTTCTCGAATCTGTTCTGAAATCTCCTTAAGCGTTTTCATTATCCACGCCTCCATCGCTCATTATATTCATCTTCTCAATGAAAATCAAGTGGAAACTTCTATCTTCAGGAAGATCTAACCTTCCTCTGCGCCCACCTTCACTATGTAGTACTCACTCTTAATTAGAAACACCAGTCTTTAATAAGGATAGTCAAAGAAACAATTTCCGGCATTTGGCATGGAACGAGAAAATCAGATACGGCTATTTTATCTGATGGGAACACAACGCCGCATAATCAGCATTGACGAGTTCGACACCATAAAGAGCCATTCTATTCATGATTAGGTTGATTGCGGGAATATTATTATCGATTAAAATTGAGGAGCAGTCGTGTCGTGCTGCGGCTTCACCGAATGTACCACTGCCGGCAAAAAAATCTAAAAGTGTATCACCCGGTGACGCATGTACTTTGACAATACGATTCAGGATTCCGAGCGGCTTTTGTGTGGGATAACCGGTTTTTTCGTCCCCATTGGTGTTAACAATGGTATGCCACCAGACATCAGTCGGCGTTTTGCCACGTGCCGCCTTCGCTTTGCCGACCAACCCAGGTGCCATATACGGGATTCTATCCATCTCATCGAAATTGAAGGTATAGTGCTCAGGTGTTTTGGCATACCACAAGATGTTATCGTGTTTCGCGGGCCACCTCGACTTGGAGCGTCCCCCATAATCATAAGCCCAAATAATCTCGTTGATGAAAGCTTCGCGTCCGAAAATCTCATCAAGCATTACCTTACAATAATGCACCTCACGGTAATCAATATGGAGGAAAAAACTACCGTGTGGATGAAGCACACGATATGCCTCTTCAAAACGAGGTCTCAAAAACTGCAAATACGCATCCGAACTCTCAAACTTATCGGTGTAATGTGTGGTTTTGCCTCGGTGGGTTCGGTATGTTTTACCTTGGAAACCAACCCGATCACCATCGGCATCTGGTTCGACTTGGATCTCTGTGCGTCGTTGAAGTTTCCCGGTGTTAAACGGTGGATCAATATAAATCAGGTTGACGCTTTCATCAGAAACATACTTCTGAAGAATTTCAAGATTATCGCCATAATAAAGTTGATGTTTAGACATTGATCTCCTGTTCTGTATACAGTAGGGTGTAAGCGACTTTCCTTCTGTAAATGCCAAAAGGGAAATCGATTCCAGTTCTCAACACCCCTTGTGAGCTTGCTTCTCTTCTTCCCAGCAAATTATACCAGTACTATGGTAATATATCAAGATTATGTTCACTCATGTTGGCATCCATGAGATTTTTCTTGACTCCACATAATTTTTCGTGTAAAATTTTAAGAGCGGTATTTCAGACTTATAAAGAGACGTAAACCTCATGCGCATTCTGAATCTGAATCGTAAACTCAAAAGTGCGAAACGTCTGCCTGAGATCGTTAGCATCCTTGCGAGACACGGCTTCGGACATATCATTTCACAAATTTTTGAGCGAGGACGGACAAGTCGTTTCAGACTCAAAAGTATGTTCACGCGGAAGGTAAGAGAAGATACCCAACGTCAGAAATCGAGATGGTGGGATTTCCGAAATGTGAGAAAGGATTCAGATGCACATGCTTCAGGGACACTCCTATCTGTTCCAGAGCGTTTGCGACTTGCGTTTGAAGAGTTGGGACCAACGTTTGTTAAATTAGGACAAGTTCTCAGCACCCGAGTGGATATCCTCTCTGAACTCGTTGGACAAGAAGAAGCATTGGCGTGGAGCACCGAATTCCAGAAACTGCAACGACACGCACAACCGTTCGATTTTTCAGAGGTTCGCGCCACCATTGAAGAGGAATTCAAACTGCCGCTTGAGAAGGTCTTTTTAACCTACGAGCAGCAGCCATTCGCAGCGGCTTCAATCGCACAGGTGCACGCGGCGACGTTAGAGACCAGTGAACCTGTAGTCGTTAAAGTCCAACGTCCACGCGTGGCAACGATCATTCAAACGGATCTCAACCTATTGATGGAGTTAGCAGAACGGCTTGAGAATCGGGACCCAGAGATGCATCTTTTCAAACCGACTGAGCTCGTCCGCGAGTTCTCTCGCTCGATTCGGAAAGAGATCGATTTTACAATCGAAGCCGCAAATACAGATGCTTTCCACCAGAGGTTCGCAACGTCACCGAAGGTGAAAATTCCCAGAGTTTACTGGGAATTCACGAATCGCCGTGTTTTGACTTTGGAACGGATCGATGGTGTGCCGATCAACGCAATTGCCCAATTGGACGAGATGGGGTTCGATCGGACGGAACTCGCTGAGACGCTCGTGGAAATGTTCTATACACAGGTGCTGAACGACGGATTCTTCCACGCCGATCCGCATCCGGGAAACATTTTCGTTTTAGAAGATGGACGTATCGGATTGGTAGACTTTGGCATGGTCGGTAGGATAAGTAACGATATGCTGCGACATATTTGCAGTTGGCTGAGTGCTGTGTTAACCAAAGATGTAGATGCAGTCGTTAGAAGCTATATCCGAATGGGTATTTTGGGGGACGGAACAGACATCGCAGCGTTAAAGTTAGAAATGAACGATTTTTTAGAGCGTCATTTCAATATGCCGCCGAGTAGGCTGCGTCTCGGCGAGGTAATTCATGAAGTCTTTAACGCATCATTGCGTCATCAAATTCATGTGCCGCCAGCCTTTTTGATGCTCGGCAAGACCGTTGCGACGGTTGAATCGGTTGTGATGAAACTGCATCCTGATTTCGACATTTTGAAATTCAGCCAACCGTATATTGCCCAATTCCTCGTCCAAAATTTTGGAAGCAAACGGTGGGAGCGGCAGATAGCAGATTCTATGGAAGATTTTACGGAATTGGTCCGTGACACGCCTCTTCAACTGCGTCGTATTCTGCAAAAATTACAACGAGGTTCTCTTAAATTCGAACTTGAGCATTTGAGCCTTGAAGCAGTGATTAAGGTATTCGACCGAGTCGTCAATCGGATCGCTTTCAGCCTCATCATTGCCTCATTGATTGTAGGCTCGTCGATCATCCTACAAGTCGCTGAAATCTGGGAATGGAAGTTTTTTCTCGGCATTATGGGCTATCTAACTGCAACTTTTTTTGGATTCGGATTGGTAATCTCTATTTTACGTTCAGGTCGTTTCTAATTTTTTAATTATTCCTTGCGGATAAGTTATAGCATCTATGAACTTAACAATCTTCGTGTTCGAGCCGCCTGCGCCGGTGTTGCAGGCTTAGCGTTTGAGGCTATACCCTATATATCCTTAACCTGTCCGTAAAAAATGGAGGGTCTTGCTTGGGTGTTTTCTTAGCCCAGAAGCAATCGTTTAAAAATGGCAATTTTACTCGGATTAGATGTTGGTGATACACGCATCGGTGTTGCGCTCAGCGACGCGCTCGGTATTACGGCACACCCACTGTGTACACTAACCCGAAAAAACCGGCAGGTTGATTTAATTGCTATCTCGGATCTCATCTCCATCCACAAGGTGGAACGTGTCGTCATCGGTTTGCCTATCTCGCTCGATGGCTCTATCGGCACACAAGCGGAGAAGGTTCAGAAGTTTGCGGAACGCTTGGAGCACGTAATTGAGATTCCGATCGAATTTCAGGATGAACGCTTTACAACCGCTGAAGCAGAAGAGATTTTGCGCGAACTTAACAAAGACACAAAAGCACAGAAAGAACTTATTGACGAGGTAGCAGCAGTCATTATTCTCAGAGATTATTTGAATAGGGACCGAGAAAGTCGTGAAGTGTGCTAAAGTTGTGGTAATTTCCCTTCACCGGCAATAACTTTCAAACACTTTCAAACACTTTAGAACATTTTGGAACACTCTCTCTCGAAAACACGAAAAATTAAGATAGGCGTATTGGCACTCTGCGGTCTTGGTATTCTCTGCCTCATCGTGCTGTTGGTTGGAGTCTCCCTGACGCTACCACCGACATCGTCAAAAGAGGTCGTCAATTTCGACGTGCCAACAGGGAGTAGTTCACGCGCAATAGCCAAACGATTAATTGAACAAAAGTTGATACGCAGCGAACACGCTTTTCGTTTGGCTGTTCGATATAGAGGAACTGGTAGACGTCTACAAGCTGGAACCTATGTGTTGCGACGAAATATGGCGTTGTGGGACCTACTCAATGAATTTGAAAAGGGGCAGGTTACGCTGGTTAGCTGGACAGTGCCAGAGGGTTTAACATCATCCGACATTGCTGAACTTTGGGAAATGAGCGGCTTTGGCACAGCAGAGGCATTTCGGAAAGCCTCTGAATCCGCACGCTTGTTGGAGCAATACGGACTTACAGACAAAACTGTGGAGGGCTACCTTTTTCCGAATACGTACAAATTCGCAAAAGGCACAACAACTAAGAAGGTTGTTGAAATGATGCTTGATGAATTTAAACGGCAATGGACTGAAAAATTCGACGAGGCGGCACAAAATTTAGGGCGTACCCGTCACGAAATCGTAACGCTTGCTTCTATCATTGAAAAGGAAGCACAAGTTAAGCTCGAACGTCCCCGTATTTCAAGTGTCTTCCATAACCGGCTTATACGAAAGTGGAAGCTTCAGGCAGATCCAACGGTGCTTTATGCCTTAGGGAACCCAGAAAGCCCCTTAACGAAAACCGATCTACAGGTTGATTCGCCCTATAACACGTATAAATACAAAGGTTTACCTCCTGGTCCGATTGCGAATCCGGGTATTGATTCAATTGTAGCTGCGCTGCGACCTGAAAAAACCGACTATCTCTATTTCGTGGCGATAGGCGAGGGAAAGCACCACTTTTCAAAGACGCTTTCAGAACACAATAGAATGATACGAAAAATGCGGCGTCTTTCTAATTATTAAATCTGGACATCGTTCCACGATGGTGTCTGGTTAAGTGGGAAAGGGTTTCAGCAAATCCGCCCCGTATGAATTTCACCAAAAACCTGTCCGAAACGAAGTGGAGGGCAGCTTGGAGGCCCATAGTTAGAAAATCTTTCTCGTTTGGAAGATCGAGACTCAAGCCACAGAAAGTGACAAAAACGAATGGCAAAAGCTGATTCACAGCAAACAATTCAAAACGAAATAACAATGACAGGAAAAGGGTTAATGTTAGGGGAACCTGTGACGTTAACCTTGAAACCAGCACCGGCAGATTCCGGCATCGTCTTTCGACGCGTGGATATCGCTGGCGCGCCAGAAGTGAAAGTATGTCAGGAGAACTGGGCAGATATTTTGCCACGATGTACCAGTTTACGCAACGGTGATACAACGGTTAGCAGCGTTGAACACATCCTTTCAGCACTCGGTGGTCTCAGCGTTGACAACGCGACAGTGGAACTTGACGCATCGGAACCGCCTGGACTTGATGGGAGCGCGACACCATACGTCAAAAATATTCAAGCAGTAGGGCTTGTCCCACAAGAGGCACCACGGAAGTTTATTGAGGTCACGGAACCATTCGCGCTGTCTGTAGCGGATAAGCAACTCGTGTTGCTACCTGCCGACGCGTTAGAAGTGACGTTTGTTTATGCGCATCCACAGACGAAACCACAAACGGCGACATTCAAAATAACCCCAGAATCATATACTGACGACATCGCTCCAGCGCGGAGTTTCTGTTTCGAAAATGAAATTGAAGCACTACAGGCACTCGGTATTGGGAAAGGGGCAAACTACGATAATGTCGTTGTTATCAATGCCGCGGGTGAACCCAGCACACCCCTACGGTTTGAAGACGAGTTTGTTCGACATAAAATTCTTGATTTGATTGGCGATCTCTATTTAGCTGGACACCTACCGAAGGCACATGTTCTCGCGATGCGGACTGGACATATGTTCCATGCAGAATTTGTGCAAGCCCTCGCTGAAGCGGGCCATCTTCAACAGGCACCAGCCCAAGAACCGATCGAGGTGATGGATATCTATGAAGTGTTGCCGCACCGACATCCGATGTGCATGGTCGATAGAGTTATTGAATACGAAAGCAAAAAGCGCGCCGTAGGCATCAAGAACGTGACTTATAATGAACCAATTTTTGAGGGGCATTTCCCGACGCGTCCGGTGATGCCAGGTGTGCTACAGATTGAAGCCCTCGCACAACTCGCTGCATGGCTCGTGCTTCGAGACATCGGTAAGGAAGGTGAACTCGGCTATTTTCGTTCGATCAACAAGGCAACATTCCGACGCGCTGTCATTCCAGGTGACCAGCTCCGACTCGAAATAGAGGTCGCGCAACTACGGAGCAGAATTGCGCGCATCGAAGGGCGCGTTTACGTAGGCAACGAACTCGCTACAGAAGCGGAACTGTCAATCGTATTGGCATCTGTCTGATTTATGGCTTTCGGCTTTCGGCTTTCGGCTTTCAGCAAAGAGGGTTTCTCACGACCAGCAGTTCCCGATTTGATTTGAGAGTTCCAGGAAACCGAAAGTGGGCCCGCCGACGGCTGATTGCCGACTGCTACTATAAACGGAGGGACATCTGTGTTAGAAACCAACATTCACCCTACGGCTATTATCTCTCCAAAAGCAACGTTGGAAGAGGGGGTTAAGATTGGCCCCTACAGTCTTGTCGGTGAAGATGTTCATATAGGGCGCGGCACTGTGATCGGACCGCATGTTCAGATTGAAAAATGGACAACTATCGGCGAAGAGTGCAAAATTTTCTTCGGTGCTACTATCGGTAACGAATCCAAAGACCTGAAGTATGAGGGTTGGCGGAGCTACGTGAAAATTGGGAACCGCAATATACTACGCGAATATGTCTCCATCTCCAGATCGTCTTTTGAAGAGGAAGCGACTATCGTCGGTGACAATAATTTGCTGATGAATTGGGTTAACCTCGCACATGACACCATCGTCGGCAATAGAATAATCATGGCAAACTTCGTCTCGCTTGCAGGGCACGTCGTGATTGAAGATGATGTTCGACTCGGAGCGCATGCGGCACTGCACCAATACGTCCGCGTAGGCAAGATGGCAATGGCAGGAGGTTTCTCAAAGATCGTGCAGGATATCCCACCCTTTGCCCTCTCCGCCGGACAACCGGCGCGTGTCCGGGACCTTAACCGTATCGGTATCCGAACATCGCGGATCAACCCATTGTCCCAACTCCCACCTGAAGCGCTCGCGGCGTTAAAAAAGGCATTCCGCATCTTGTTCCGATCAGGGCTACCGCTCAAGCATGCCGTCACCAGAGTCCGAGAAACACTTGAACCCACGCCGGAAGTTGAATATCTACTCAAATTTATAGAAACCTCCAAACGTGGCATAGGATTCAGTCAACCGAACCGCACTCCGAGTGGTTAGCCTTTAGCTTTTTTGCAGCATCTTTTAAACGATTCAATCTGGACTGTCTCCCACCACGCTTCGGGCAGGTTTTTGGTTAACTCCAATCCTTCTGGATTATGAAAGGTTTCTTAACAATTGGAATACTGCAAGGACAGCGGACGCAGCCATTCAGAAGCACCCCCTAAAAAAGTGGAAAAATTGGGTATTATTGCAGGCGCAGGTGAGTTGCCGGTGTTATTAGCACACGCCGCTGTTGCTCATGAGCGACAACCCGTTATTATCCAAATTACCAAGTCCGACACGCAACGCTTTGCCGGAATCGCATGCGAACTTTATACTTATGGCGTCGGCCAGATTCAAAAGATCACCCGAACGCTTCTTAATTCAGGCGTGAAAGAGGTTGTGATCATCGGGAAAGTCGAAAAAAATATCCTCCTTCTGCCCTTTCAAATCGACACAACAACCCTTAAAATCCTTGTACAGAACCGACGCGAAAAACCTTCCGTAATTGTCAACGCAGCACTTAACTATCTTGAATCCGCCGGACTTACCATCCTTACGCAAGATCAGTATCTCCAACACCTTCTTCCACAACCCAGCGTCTTAACAACTCGACAACCCACTGATAGCCAATGGACAGATATTGAACTCGGTATCAGTACGGCTCGACAAATAGCAAATATGGATATTGGGCAAACGGTTGTCGTTAAGAATCAGATTGTCCTTGCTATGGAAGCCATTGAAGGGACAGACGCGACTATTCAGAGGGGAGGAAACTTAGGAAAGCAGGGAGTCGTTGTTGCGAAAGCCGCCGCTGAGAACCACGATTTTCGTATTGATGTACCGACAGTCGGAATGCAAACACTCGAGATGCTGCATCAAGTGAAAGCGAGTGTGTTAGCAGTGGAAGCGCGGCGAACATTTGTGATGGATGCTGATGTACTCATTCGGCAAGCAGACCGGTGGAAGATTGCAATCGTTGCTATAGAATAACAAAAAAGACGGAGGCATTGTCCCGCAAGTTTCCTCTGTAAGGAACCTGCGTACTATAATGACCTCCGCCCTTTCAGAGACGCCGATTATGCCGCTGCGTCCATTGCGCTTGTTATCTGCTCTGTTGTCGGAAACTGTCCGGTTTCTAACTTTGAATAAAGCAGTGTTCCGTTTAAAGAGACTTCAAAAGCCCCACCACTACCGGGGATCAGATCGACTGTTTTAATCGCCGCACCATATTTCTGTTTTAAGGCATCCGCCAAACTGGCTGCCCGTGGCTGGTAGTTTCAAGCGGTGCAGTACTCAATTCTTACTTCCATGAAATCATCCTCCTCATTAATTCTGAGATTGCCTATCACAATAGATTCAATCGTCTATTCTAAAATTTTACAACAAATACGGGAAAATTGCAAGTTTTTTCGTCTGCTTTACAAATTAGCAAAAATTGGCATAGATTTTGCTATATATTTAGCATAAATACTCGCTCTGTTTACAGAAACAAAGTTGTAAAGTATACACCACCACTATGCTCAGCGTAACCCACGGATACACAGGTAAGGGCGGGTAACCTCGCCCGTACAATAAGTGTTCAAATTATGAACAAGTCTATCCAATTTCTGAACAAGTCTATATCTTTATCCATCTGTGTCCACTTGATAGGTGCTGCAATCGCAGCTCTATCTATCGTCGGGACAGTAGATAAACACGGCGATGCGATTATGGCTGAATTTGTCTCGCTCTCAGAGACAAAACCGATGCTTGAGCCACGTCGAAAACCCAGAATGCCAGCATTAACACAGCCAGATTTCATTCGCTCGCAACCGCAGCGTATTCGGACGATTTCAGAAGTCGCCCACACGCTGCAAAGCCAGACCCAACTCTTCGTTGATACGCTTCCGGTTTCGAATGTTGATGAGACAACTCCAACCGAAATTGGAATAGGCAGCGAGAAAAAACTTCAGCGTAATTTACCTCTCCGGTCCCCGGATCGTGGTTCACAACCGATACGCCTGACCTCTAAAGGGATACCACGTCCAGAGTGGACATTGATACCGACTGTTATCGCGAGTGCTGAAGCCTCCGAACTTCCATCAGTTTCGGTACTGCCGGACGAACCAACGCAAGATGCCCGGTTCTTCCGTAAAGTCGATCCGATATATCCCGAATCTGCTCGCCTTTCCCACAAGGAGGGACTCGTTGTGCTTGAAGCGACAATCGGGACAGATGGCATAGCGAGAAACATCAAAGTTATCAAGGTGGTTGAGATTAGTGGGTTAGGTTGTGAAGAAGCGGCAATTACGGCACTCAAAGCGTCCCGATTCGTACCAGCGAAACGGGGTAAAATGGTTGTCAGTCAACGTCTTCGCATCCCTTACCGTTTTCAGTTTAAAAGTTAGGTCTCTCCGCGGTAATCTCCTCTCTAAGACCGTAAACTCTACTTGGGTCTCCCTCTATATCAAACAAAAATACTTGCACTATCAACACATCCGACCTATAATCTTCACTACCAAATCTAATGATATGGGGATTCTGTCCACCATTTCCAAGGAGATAAACGATGGATATTCGACTTAACGATAAGGTAGCTGTGATTACAGGCGGATCTACAGGTATTGGTGCAGCAACCGCGATTGAATATGCGAAAGCAGGAGCGAAAGTCGTCTTCGGTGACATCAATGAAGAAGGCGCCGAAAAAACACTCAATACAATTGTTGAGGCAGGAGGGATTGCCAAATTTCAACGTACCGATGTCACGGTTGAAACTGAAGTAGCGGATTTGATGAAAACTGCTGATACGGAATACGGAGGAATCGACACCTTAGTGACCTCCGCAGGCGTTCTGCGTGGACCGAGTGTCCGCATCGATGATTTTGAAGCCGCAACTTTCGATTCAGTTATCGACGTGAACCTCAAAGGGACTTTTTTCGCTCTCAAACATGTCGTTCCAATAATGAAGAGTAGGGGCGGTGTTATCCTATGTATCGCTTCTGGTGCAGGGGTTCGCGGTGGAAGCTCCTCGGTTGCTTACGCTTCCAGCAAGGGTGGTGTCAATGGGCTTGTAATGACGGTAGAAAATCAGGTTGGGTCAATGAATATCCGTATGCACACTATCTGTCCCGGCGGACTTGCAACCCCACTCAAACTCGGACAGATCGCAGAATCAGCAAAGCGAGATGGACAAGATCCAGATGCGGCGGTTGCTAACGCCCGTCATTCACTTGGTGATCCAGCGGGGGTCGCACGGGTCCTCACGTTCCTCGCGTCTGATGCAGCCTCCTATACGCGCGGGCAAATCTTCACAAGGTGACACCTCACCTCTTGGTCCTATGCGGAAAAAGTGTAGTCAAAGTTCAACCACAAACTTTTTGAATAACGGTAGAAAAGAACGGGAAAGATAGCGGAAAACAGTGCCCACACACTTAAATTAATGTAGAAAGGAATAGAAGTAAATTTCTCGAATAGGAAATAACTCGGAAAAGCGGTGAGGACCGTCGCGCCGTAGTTAATATACATCGCACCGATAAAGTAACCGGATTCTCGCTCAAACTTCAAATCGCATACTGTACAGTGGGTAAACATCCTGAAATACGTTTGAAACAGCGCGCCTTCACCACATCGTGGACATTTCAGTTGAAAGCTACAGCGCAGAATTCGACCGAGTTTTTTAATTTTACCTTGCGGAGTCATAGTGGGAAATTGCGAATGAAGTGCCTTTCTTAAATCTGGAGAAACGACCAAGCAAAAACCCCCATTACATTACGAGCTCAGGGTTGCGTGTTAAAAAACACACAGATTTTCAAACCCAGTCGTGAAAAAACGATTGCGTTAGTAGGTGTTGTTATCCCAAAAGACTTTGAAGGTTCGGAGGAGTATTTTGAAATCGTTCCAGAAGGATAGATTTTCAATGTACTCCAAATCAACCGAGATGCCATTTCGGATAGTCCCTTGTCGACGTGGACTCAACTGCCAGAGACCTGTCATCCCGGGACGGACGAGGTGGCGTTGATTTTCCCACGCCTCATAATGCTCAGCAAGAAAGGGCATTTCGGGACGCGGACCCACCAGACTCATTTCGCCTTTGAGTACATTAAAAAGTTGGGGTAACTCATCCAAACTCGTCTTACGGAGCCATTTGCCGATCGGTGTAATGCGTTTGTCGTCAATTGCGCCAGGTTTCTCGGAATAGGAGGGTGTATCCACATGGAGGCTTCGAAATTTGTGGATAACAAACAGTTCGTTGTTTAAACCGACCCGCTTGTGTGAAAAAAAGACGGCCCCGCGTGAGGTGATCTTAATTAGAATGGCAATCAGCCCCATTAGAGGGGCAAAGATAATGATAAGGAGAAATGCGGCGATAGCATCGAACAAATGTTTGCCACGCGTTGCGTAGAAAGAGGAGAGTCGTTCCACAAGAGTCCCTGTCTTTGATATTTTTGGCGAAGTTTGCAAGCCAGTTCTGCCTGCATCTTTTCCTATCTGGTTTATGCTTCTTGATAGGAATGGCATGGTTAAGTCCTCTATCGCAATTTTTAGTTTTCCCTTGCGGTTAACTCACAGAAGTTTCGGACTTGACGCGCCTTCCTCAAGAACCGCCCTCCACCACGTTACGGGCTACGTGCTTTGGCGCATCCGAGATATTAGGCACCGGTTTACGAGCCTATACTCACTTGCATAGCAGCGCCCTGACGAAATTTTCAGGGCTTTATAAATATCACGGACAACTGATAAAAGTTAGTTCTGCTGGAGCTTTTCAAAAACATCAAGATATTGCTGTGCTATGTTTTCCCAATTGAATCGCTTTCGGATCTGTTCTGGTGCGCGCTGTCGGAAATCTTCAACCTGTTCAGGATGCTGTTCCAACATTTGAATTTTTTCTGTGAGCGACGCGACGTTTTTATCAAAGAGCACCCCATAACGCCCACTTTCGAGCACTTCATCGTTGAAGGGCGTATTCAGTGCAAGAATGCAGTTGGAAAACCCTAACGCCTTTAGGATAGAAGGATTAATGCCACCAAACTGGTGTCCATGGACGTAGGCAAAGCAGTGATGGTGAAGCTCTTTAATATGTTCAGAATCGTCAATATGTCCGAGAAACTTGACGTTCTCGTTAGCAATATTTTTTAACTTCGATAGAAATTCGTTCTCAAGTTTGTTGCCTTTGTAATCAGCGCCTCCAGCTATAGCGAGTTGCTTTTGGCTCTTTGAAGCAACGAACGCCTCTAAAATGAGATCGGCATTGTTATCCGGGACAAGCCGACTGGCAATAAGATAATAATTCTGGGGTTCAAGTCCATAGGTTTCCAGAACCTCTGGACGTTCCGATGGCTCAATATTCGCACCATAAGCGATATAGGTAGTTTCCGCGCCTAATTCCTCAAGATAGAGACGTTTCATTTCAGAAGCATCGGTAATAACAATTGGAAACGCCGCCGTCGCCATCTTTGCTGCCCACTTGAAGTAAAGGGCACCAAGCCCTTTCCATTTTGGACGGAGCCATTCCATCCCATCAACATTGATAACAGCAGTTTTCCCTGCGATACGGAAGAACCATCCGAACGGACCATTGCCAGCATTCCATGCCAAAATGACATCAGATGCGGTAACCGAAGCGTGTAGTGTTGCGAGAAAACTGTGGCTCAGGGTACTGAACATCTTATGCTCTATGCTTGGCAAATAAACAAGCTTGATGCCCTTCCATTCCGCAGGTCTCTCCTTGAAAAGTGCCTTCCGACAATAGACGATAACTTCATGACCCGCTTCTACCCAGCGGGGAGCGAGTTCACCCATGATAGTTTCCAGTCCACTGTAAGTAGCGGGGAGCCCGCGTATGCCCAACACCCTAATCCTCATTTTCCAGTTTTCCTTGCGGTTCGGAGAGGTGAGTCTGTGAATTCATATTCTATTCCGTATACCCGCTTTCTGTAGGGGCTGGGTTACCCAGCCCCTACCACGTTCCAAGCTATGCACTTCGGCTAAAAATTGTAGTTCAAGGATCGCGTCGGACGGACACGACAAAAAACTTTTTTTAAGAATGCTCTGACCGACCGCAAGATAAATTAAGAAGATTAAATTGTGCTATTAAAGCACAGTTCGCCTCTGTTTTAGATTGGGTTCTACATATATATTATACCCATTTTAAGCGCAAAAGTCCAATTTGTTTTCACGATCGATTTTTTAATTTTCCTTGCGGTTAAGTAGTAGGTTTTGGATATTGGTGCTCTTCCGCCTTGAGTTACCTTCCAAATGTAAATCAAAGACAAATTATGCCATTTAAGGAGAACCCAATTTCATTTCGTAAACACCCAAGCAAAACACTTGGTTTTTTGGGTTAGCCGCCATCCGTACATCGTACATCATTGGATGATGAAAAGTGCTTAAATCTTCAGTTTTTTATTACGGAAACCGATAGAGGAATTTGGCTTCAATTTCATTCGCATTTTCGCGGACATCTCTACGATTTCCCAAGTTCCGTCTCCACACGCGTGTCCACTCTGCGTAGAGCGAATAATGTCCGATAACAACCCAATTAGCCCCGACCGAGAGACGGTGCTCACTTTCTGTAATACCAGATAACGGTGTCCAAACATCATCTTTCGGGGCATCCGCCGGATGTTGCTTGTCAATACCACCCGACCCATGGCGTTCCAACTCGTAACCGAAAGTCGTTTCGAGCCTATCTGTCCACCGGCGACGCAGTTCTATCCAGAGATTGTCAGCATCAGAACCGATCTGATGCCCAATAGGTGTGGTAAAGTGTTTATAGACATTCACAGGGTTTACGTGTGTATACGCGTATTGGTTTATAAAAGCGTATTCGGCATGGAAGTCGGTATCTGCGATGCCAAAAGGGTCTGTTAGATATATACCGCCGAGGATACCGAACTTCGTATCCCAATGTTTAAAATTCGCTGCGGGGTTCCCATCGTCCACCATCAGTTCGCCATAAATTTCAAAATCATCCACAAGGCGAAGCCGCATATCAACACTCATAAGGACGTTGTCTCCGCTGCCCGGGACGCGCCCATCTGCCCGTGAAATCGGTTGCTCGTTAATCAGGTAGATATTGACTGGGTTCAGATACCCGGGTTCAAAACGGTCACCATAAACGACGACTTCAGAGAGACCAAAACCGAACCTGTCCCAGAAATATCCCTCAACCCTATGTCCTGAAATATACTTATGATTGATCTCCGGTGACATATCCTCCAGTATACCGGTGAACGCTGTGAAGGTAACGGGTTCATAGGTGGCTTGGAGTTTAATCATGTCCATGGCGAGTGGATTTTTGGAGACCAAAAGACTGTCATGATAGCCAGGTCCCCACTGAAGTGTATCCTGTCCAAGCTGCAACTCAAACCACCGCAAGTCAAACTTCAGATAGGCGTTAATAGCAGTACGATTTTTGAGTCCACCCTCCAATTGCCTAATTTTCGTCTCGTCAGGAAAGAAATCATCAAACAATTCACCGTAGACGAACCTATGCGCTATATCGGTTGTAAAGGCAAACGTTTCACCCACTTGTCCATAGAGATGTGGATAGAGGGTGGTAACGTGCATGTTTCCTTCGTAGAGGCTGGGTGCCCCAGCCTCTACCGACACATTATCGACAAGATGAGCGATAACACGTTGTGAAGCTCTCAAGTCGAAAGAGAAACGATAGTCTTTGCCCGCCATCGTCATCAGATGTAATCGTCTGCTCGGTGGACTTTGTTTTATGGTTTCCTCACCGCTGTTTTCTATAACCGGTTTCGGGCTTTGTGTTATAGGGGTACGAACTTCTCGGTAAAAGGTTAACAGAGTGCTTAGTCGCTCTTGATCAATAGCACTCAGTGTAATTTCGCCGTTTTTCTGTCTCTGATCCACCTCTAACAGATAAGACACGACCTGTTTACGGGTGAGGGGTAACGAACCGCGCCGTATGCCGGGCAAAACCCGCTTGTTAAGTAAACGATGAACAAAACGATAGGTTTCACGATTAAAATCAGACAAATCCGGATTGAGCGGAACATTGATAAGCGAGGCAGCCTCTACGGTTGCAGAAACCAAGACTAACATTGCCAAGTAAACAATTAGCAAACTACGTAAGATAATCATATTTTTCGGTCCATCTTATTTGAGAATCACCATTCGGCGTGTGGATCTGAATTGCCCTGCCTGTAGTGTATTAAAATAGACACCACTTGCCACAAGCTCACCTACAGCATTACGACCATCCCAATATGCGGCGCGTGATCGAGTTCGATAGGTGCCAGCACTTTGAAGACCAACAGATAATTGGCGGACAGATTCACCTTTCAGGTTATAGATGTGGATCTCGACCTTTGCATCTTCTGCTAAATCGTACGGTATCCACGTCTCAGGATTAAAGGGATTCGGATAGTTCGGTAAGAGAGCTGTTTCCAGGGGCATCGCTGTATCCATTAGACGTTCTAAGGCAACAATACCTTCCTGAAAAGGAAGCGAACCATCATTTACGAGATGTGCTTCAGTAAGCCATTGCGCCACCAAGTCAAAATGCTCTGTGCTAATCTTGACACGAGTCGATGGTGAAGCAGGCGTGCTGGATTCACCGAAATGCACAGCAACCAGCAGCAAGTCAAGAATGTTAACTTTACCATCTTTGTTCACATCAACCTTCGGATGTGCTGGCAGGTCCTCACCAAAACTGTTGGAAACAAGGACGAGATCCCGGATATCAACAATCCCATCGTTATTTACGTCCCAAGGTAGGGTTTGCGGAACGGGAATTTGCTGGCGCATTTCCGGCAAAGCCGCTCGCCATCCGGCGTGAAGCCGTTCGCTGAGATGTGCGACGAGTTCCCTATTTTCCGGTAGCCCCGCGATATTGACCGTTTCATCTGGATCCGCTTCATAAGCGTAGAGTTCCATCCCACGATTGCCCTTTTGTCCCCATTCGGTATATCGATATCGTTCCGTTCGGATAGAGAGTCCTCCATGCGCCGTCCCGCCGAATTGGCTAAAAACGGCAGTTTTCCACGGGAGTCCTGGTTGCTCAATAACTGGCATCATACTACTGCCTTCAAGTCCCGTTGGAATAGGCAGGTGACACGCATCACATAATGTCGGATAGATGTCAACAAGTTCAGTCAAAACCTCAGTCTCTGAGGTTTGTTGCTGTGGGACACTGACAATCAAAGGAGATCTGAGAGAAGCCTCAAAAAGAGTCTGTTTTCCCCATATTCCGTGTTCACCAAGATGATACCCATGGTCCCCACAAAAAACGATGACAGTATTCTCCGTAAGACCGAGGGCATCTAACTGTGTTAGCACACGCCCAATTTGTGCATCCGTATAACTCGTAGCGGCGGCGTACGCACGAATTAACGCTAAGGTCTTCGCATCAGAGAGTGGTGTTTTTCCCAAAGGCAGATCTTGATAAGCCCTGATCGCACTCCAATCGGTCAGTGCACTATCAGGGGCATCTTTAGGTGGCACAGAAGAAGCAGGCAAATTAAAGGTCTGGGTATCATATAACTCAAAATATTTCCGCGGTGCCTTAAACGGCAAATGCGGTTTGTAAAATCCGACAGCAAGGAAAAATTGCCTGTCCTTAATCTGGTTCAGTACCCGAACTGCTCGTCTCGCAGTTTTACCATCTCTGAGGTCATCATCTTCAACATCAAGTGCTTGCCAAGATGGGGTAGTTTTTATATCGAAAGGCACCCATATCGGTCTCCATGATGTGACACTCCACGAATTTTCATCATCTTGGAGTTGTGGAAGGTGTGCGATCCTACCCACGGATTGGGTATGATATCCATGTGCTTTGAAATGCTGAGGAAGTGTAACAGCGTCAGGTGTTTTTTTTCGAAAATTTTGCGAATTATTCAGGACCCCTGTTGTTTCTGGGCGTAATCCTGTTAGCATTGAAGTCCGGGACGGACTACAGAGTGGGTACTGACAATATGCCCGGTTGAAAACTGTTCCTCGTTCAGCGAGTCTATCAATGTTGGGAGTATGAACTTCCGGATGACCGTAGCATCCCAAGAAAGGTCGCAAGTCATCTACAACAATAAACAGCACGTTGTACTGCCCTTGTGCATCAGCATTCCATTTCGGTAGGAGTCCGGTTGTGAAAGCAGCGGCACCAGCTTTTAAAGTTGTTGAGATAAAGTCGCGTCGGGTGAAGGGGTGTTTAACTGACGGGTATTCGCGTGACTGTTCGATTGAATTCATGTGCATCGTATGAATGAGTCCTAATTTTGGTAGTAGAAAGAGTGGATCTCGTTATACCAATTCTAAAGTCTACCTAAGTACTATATCCCATTTCTCTCATGGTATCATGGAAAAGCGGAGCGATTTTTGGATGAATATCAAAAGATTCTTTAGCAGGGACGGAATGCAAGGTTCGCCGAGCATACTCACGGAATGTTGCGTCCGTTGGAAGTTCACAGAAGTCACATAAAGCTGAGAGTGTCTTGTCGGGCTGTAATGTCAAATCCTCAAAACGAACACAATGAATATAGTCAGGTGAGGTTTGCATCAAATGAAGCCCCTCTCGCATAGTGACTATCCATTCCACGGCTGCCCTATCAAGATGTCGCTCGAAATACTTAACCTCATCAGCGGTTTGAGAGAAAACAGGATCCGTTTTAACGAGTTGCTCAACCAAGAGTTTCCACTTTCGGTCATCCACGCCCCACCAATCGTGTTTCTCGCTATTCATTTGGACACCGAGTCGCTTCGACCATGTCGCAATTGAATGGCACGTATCCCATCCATTGCGGATAAGAAAGATAAAACGCGCATCAGGAAACAACGCGCGAACGAAATCTACCCTGAAGATAAGTTCTGGATATTTATCGACAAGACGTTTTGAGCAGGTTGCCATCAAATAAGCACCGAACATCTGGGAAGCGCGTTGACGCATCTCGTTTGTCGCCTCTTCAGCAGTGAGACGATATTTGACATCGGGAACCTGACTATAGTTACCAATAATGTCCTCATGCGGATGGATGAGGTGCCACATAGCCTTTGGTTCGTTGAGATAGCCGATTTCCCTGTGCATAGACAGCACGATACCAAGTATCGTGCTTCCACTGCGACCGGTCCCCAAGATGAAAATCGGTTTTTCAACAGCTTTATACCTGTTATTGTTCGAGGCGAACTTTTTCAAAAGAGAAAAGACGAGCGGATTTATCCAGCGACCCTTTGTGGTTACAGGACGACCTTCAAAGAACGCGTAACTCATGAGACGTGTTAGGACCTTCGTCGGACGTGTTTTGATATAACGTGAATCTATTTGTGCAATCATTTTTTTAATTAGGTGCTTCTGGTCGGCGTTTCCGTGGTCAACGCCGATATAAAATTGGTAAAACACCTTCTATAGATTTAAAAAGGTTTCTTAACAATTGAAATACGATTTTCCTGACAACAACAGTTCAATTCAGAAGCCATCGTTAAAAATTCGCCTTTTTAGCGTTTGACGAATGCTCTTCACTCGATCAAGGTTAAAAAGGAATGCCCCGACCAATTTCAGAGGGAACATCAATAGGTGTAATGCCAAACTTGCCACATTCGGACGCACTGACACAGGGCTATAGTTATGTATTTTCATGAGGGCTGCAGTTATCGTCTGGTTAAGGTAGACCTCAGCTGAACTGAGTTCTCCGCCAGTTGTGTCGTTGTGCCAACTGTGTGCTCGCTGTGGATTTATGCCGAGTTGCTGTGGCTGGTCCTCAGCGACAGAAGAGCCAACTTGTGGGACTTGGAGCATTGCATCGGTGTAAGTAATACCGACAAAATTACAGAGATGCTTGATAGTTGCCTCGGGATACGCGAGGAGTTCCTCAAAATAGATGGAGGTAACTCGTTCGTGTTGTAAAAACCGCTCAGCAGCAGTAACAGCGGTTCGCCAGATGTAACTAATGGTTATTGGGTGATAGTTCACCCAATCGCGGAATGTTTCTTTTATCGGCAGATCGCTCCCACCAAGAAAACGGCGTTTCCATTTCCTTTTTTGAGATAATAGCACATCGCGTGGGTCTCGGATCATGTTGATAATCCGTGCTTTCGGGTAAAGCTGAAGGATATCAGCAATATAAAAGACATTACGCGGTGTTTGATCACAAGGGATGGTTCCACCATTCTTAGCCGCAATATGGTGGAGAAAAACTTCAAAAAGTTCGGCTTGCGTTTCAGGGTAAGCGGTTAGATTCTCAAGAAGCGACTGTGCTTCGCTGAGGAAACGGCGTGGATCTCCATGCGTGCGATATCCCTCTCGCTGGATACAATGTAACTGTGACGCGAGTCTCTCTATCTCCTCCTTACTTGATTTAGATGCAAACGGCGGTGCACACAACTGACCAAAGAAGTGAAGTTCGCCAAAGGTATAAACACTGGGGTGTTTTCCCAAAATCCGACCCATCATTGTTGTGCCACTGCGACTATTCCCTACAACAAATACCACTTTTTTAACTATTGGCTCCTGGGCGTTGTTCCACTACGTTCCACAACGGTTTTTGGTTAATTCTGGCGTGACTAAGAATCTATACGTTTTTTTTCAGAAAGAGTTCAAAGGAATTCCTTTCAAGTAGATTTCCGAAGAAAAAATCATGTCTATAGAGTCACAAAACTTGGGAGATCCGCAGAAACCCCTGTGCAAAAACCTTCTACTGTAAGTCCCTATCTCCTTACCTTGAGGATACCAAAACTATTTTTAGGGATGACGAGTTCCGTTGACTTCCCACGCCATTCTTGAATACGGACCTCAACTTTGGCAGACCCCTCCATTTCGGCGTTCCCACCATTCGTTGCATTGAGTCTTTCATCAGCAACATAACGGTAGTTGATACTACCCTTGTAGCGTTTACCGTCAATTAAGAGCTGCGGTTCGTATTGTTCGCCTGTACGATTGCTGATGAGGATGGTCAGATGTTCCGCAGCATTCCGACCGATGGCTTGTGCCTGAATACCGGGCATCTGTTTCTCTCCATATTCCATGGCTCCTGCAAGAAGCGGTTGGTTATGAATCGAAAGGTCGAATTGTGTATCTGACTCAGCAAATGCTTCACCGATGAGTTGAAAAGCAGGGTAAACAGTACGCCGAATGGTGTTCCCAAAATCGGATTCTGGTTCACCCCCATATTTCCAGAATGTCCCGGGCGTTGGAGGCGTTACACGCGAAAACACAGGGAAGCCCTTACCGGGACCCGTGATGACGTGAAAGTTCGCCTGTGTGACGTTTGGAATCGCTAACATTTTTAGAAAAAAATCACCTACGTACATGGCATGGAGCTGTGTATTTGCGACCCGGTTTGCGGGGTTGGCGATGTTCCATTCGGTTATCCACATCTCCTTATTTGGAAATAACTTTTCATAGTAATCAATTGCCTCTGCGACACCAAAGTGAATCCACCCCATCAGGTAGCCTCGCATCTCCTCGATCTCTTTTTTTCGGACAGCCTTATAGGCATAGACATGGACGGTATAAGCATCATAAAAACTGGTATCAGCTGAGAGACCTTCATCCCATTTCCGTTGTTGCCTTTTTACCAACCACCCCTCTTTGTGGAAAGCAATTGGAGAAGAACACACGGACACCTTTATATCTGGGTCAACGGCTTTCATCGCTGCAGCATGTTTCTTGGCTTCCACTATGTAGGCTTCAACGGTTGGGTATTTATTAAGGTAATGTGGTAGATAGTATTCGTTACCGAGTTCCCAATGCGTAATCTCATATTCTTTGTTTTTAGCGTAGCGGACCCACGCCGCGCTCTCCTCTGGACTTCCTGTCCATAGGTTTACAACAACAACAGGCGTTATATTCAGGGTGCTGCATAACTGCATAAAGTCGTCAAAATCGATTTTACCCTTCTGCCGTTTTTGAAGTTTAACGTAATTTGCCTTCATCCGTCTATTAAGTTTCGTACTGAGCGTTGATGCCATTTCATTCTCAAAAAAGCCGCCAGGTTCCCAATGATAAAAGTTTCCAACCGTCCCACCGGGAAATCGTAAGGTCTTGGGCGCGAGTGCCTTGGTCAAGGCAACAAAATCGGCATCAAGATAACCGTAATCACCGCTTATCATGTTTGAGTTGAAGCCGTAGAGTGCTTGACGGAGTGGTCGTCCTTTACGCGTGTCAATTTCAAAAGATAGCGTATCAGGAAGCGATTTTTGGGTTTGACAACCGATTGCCAGAAACAACATCATCGCCAGCAATCCGACACAATACAAGACATGGCTGTCGGCTCTCAGCCGTCGGCTTTCAACGGGCACCCTTTTGGTTTTTTGATTACTGATTGCTGATTGCTGATTACTATTCATAATGTTATCCTCAGAGGTTTATAGGTTGGAAGCGACCTATCGCTGGCAAACATGAGCCCGGCACAGAGCCAGAAGTAGAACCCATAGCCTCGAAATTCAAGGGTCCGATTAAAAAAAAGTAGGAATACGGTGACAGCGACAAGACAGAGCATAATGATAGCGATCCGTTGTGTTACACTTGAGCGGACAGGCACAAGATCTGAATGGGCAGGCACAAGACCTGTCCCTACAGGGACCGATGATAGGTTGATAGACCGCTTGTAAAGCCGTAGTGCAGCGCGGAAGAGTTGGTAAAATATCAGAGCGAAAAAGCCCAGTCCCAATATACCATAGAAACAGAGGATTGCCACCCAATACACATCCTTGAAGCCGTTTTTACTGAGGACTTTGAGGAGAAATGACCGTTTACTCATATTCAGTCTTTCAATTGTGGTGTTCTGATCGGCACCATATCCTAAGATCGGTTTGTTAACGAGGACCGTCGGGACGTTCCCCATCAAAGCCCCCAGCCGCTGTTTTTGCGCGACACGGACATAGGATCCAGAAAACACCCCTGTTACGTTGCCAACGAGTCCAACCCTTGCTTTACGAGGATTGATGTATTCAAGGTTAAACGGGTTCACCACTACCAATAGAATTCCGAAGATGAGGACAGTCGCTAATGCTAAGCGAAGGGTCTGTTTCCACCCGTGGTGGAAGAGGAACCATGCGCCACCGGCGAGAAGAGCAGAGAAGGTTGCGGCGCGTGAATACGAACGCGCGATAAAGAAAAATAGTATCACTGCACCGAGCAGATTCAGATATTCCAGTCGCTTAATACGAGAAAGATAGATAATAAGGACAAGAATCATGAAGACACCGTAAATTACGGTATCCCCCAAAGTACCGTAGACGCTACCAATCTCTCTACCGAGCTCAAGCAATCTGTATTCTTTGGTAAACCCACCGATGGTGAGTGTTGTTTCACGAGGCAAGAAGAAATCGAACGCGGAGGGTCCGCCTGCCCATTGAACGATACCCGCAGCAAGTTGGAAGACCCCGACAACAAGAATTATGCGTAACAGGGTTGTAATTCGTCTCTCTGACAGCGCGGAGTTCGCGACGAGATAGAAGAGGACAATATATCGAGCAAATGGTCGTATGTTGTAAAGACTCCCTATCAAGGGCGAACTGTTGACGAGCATTGAGAGTAGGACAACGCAGTAAAAGCCGATAATTGGCAAGTCGATCGCTGTTTTGACAAACGGAATACCCCTGTGGAGTTTATGGATAACGAGTTTTCCAAAAGCGACATAGATGATGATTTCGCCGAAGAATCTTAAATAGGAATAGAGCGTATCGCTAACAGGTAAAAACTTCAGTATAAACTCTTCAAAAGCAACGTATCCTGTCAAAAAGTAAATCATTTTTTAATTTTACCTTGCGGAGAAACGACGTGCGTTTGGACTTTGATGTGCGTTCCTTAAATCCGCCTGCGCCGTTGTTGCAGGCTACTGTCTTGGGTAAACTAAAACTCACAGCCCGTAATGTAATGGAGCGCGGATCTACGGAAAAGAACGCCAAACTTGAAACCGCCCTGACCGAACCGCAAGGAAAAATTAAAAATCCCAGGAAGAAAGATCTCTGCCTAATAACTCAGCCAATTGCTCGTTGAATGGCTTAAAATACGCCATCTGGTGTTCGCGTGTCTCAGGATTGAGTGGCGGTGGAACCGATTCCATATTCTTTTTTGGTTTGTCGTTCCAATCGAGAACAGTTTTTCTCAACTTGTAAGCGGTAGCATCGGGCAACAATTTCCGAATCGCTCTCCGCAGCGGATTATGAGATGCCAGAAATTGTGTAAAAAGAAAGTTGAATTTTTCAGAACGCGGTAGCGTGGCTTGGTTATGTCGCTCACCGATTGTGGGGCTGAAATCGGCACTGACACCCATACGATCAAAGAGGTGCTGACAGACAGCTTCGGCATCATCTTTCAAATCGTCAGTTAAGATGCAATGCACGTGACTGGAGCCAAATTGGGTTATCAAGTTCTTGACATGCGGGTAATAGATGCCGTTGTACTGATAGGCACATTGTCGCCATTTAAACCAGTCTTCGTTCAGGCGCGCTTCCTCGGCAGCGAGTGCTTCCTCATAAGTTTTGATGTTTTCCCACCCTCTCCGGCGAGCCCACCAATAGGCAGAATACGCCCGTGCCACAGGCTCCCGTAGGAGAACAACGAGATGTATATCAGGATTGTGTTCATAAATCCGTTGCATGACTTCCGGTGAATGCATCACCATCACATTCTTCGCGATAAGGTGTTTATCCTTAATCTCATCGTCGGCATTCTCTCCAACAAAGTACTTCGCAAAAGCCCATTCATACCCGCGCGTGTATTCACGTGTCTGCAGGAAGAACGTCAATTCTGGTTGTGCGTGCGTCTGGATGTCGGGATGTTGCGCCAAATAGCGGAGGAGCGAAGAAGTCCCTGCCTTCTGTGCGCCAACAATCATCAACTGGATTTTCGCCAAGTTTCCCATGGTATCGGTTTCCCAATCAATTCGCCGAGAGCCTGAACATCTGGCGCGTAATAATCGATTAAACGGTGCCTCGTTTCTTCTGACATTCGAATCTTCTCATCCGTCTGCGTGTTCAATCGAAGATAGAGCGGTTCAATTGCTCGTCTGATTGTCCGTAACGGGATATGAATGATCGGTTTGTTATGTGTCCACTGTCGCAATCGAAACCGAAAGTCTCTATACTTTTGATGCAATTCAGAATTTCGCATCTGTTGGCTCCGATTCGTTACTCTAAACCCATAATCGCCATAGAAACCGGCATCTATACCAACAAAGTGGCACACCTTCGTCATAGTATCCGCCGGTTGTGCGGCAAGTTCTTCATAAAAGAGGGTATGGATACGTTCTGGACCGAATCGGTTAAAATAGTGCTTCAGATAGATAGTATAACACCCCTGCTGAAGCGTTTGCAAGTACTGTTCTTCGGTCTTTTCACCGTTATTCGCGGCAGCGAAAAGCGATTCAACATACGCGTTGAAACTCAGAGTTTCTGGTAACTTTCCAATTTGCTTCGCAAACCGATACCAAGAGATTAATCTTGAAATCGGTTCACGGAGGCTGAAGACCAATTTTGCATAGGGTAACGATGTGGCGATTCTCTCGCGGGCTTCCTCACAATACAGATAGTCGGGCGTCGATTCCATCCGAAGCTGCGCGTCATCAGCATCAGAAAATAAAAGATTGTATTCTTCGACATCACCTTTATACCGGTATTTTGAGGGGAGTGGATAGTCGCGGCTGAGAAAAAACCGAGTCTCCTTGTAGGTGGCAGCACAAATAGCCGGATGATCCGCCAAGTAGGTGAACAGTGACGTTGTCGCTGCCTTTGTAGTGCCTCCTACGATGAGATAGCGATAGTCCGCAACATTTTTTAAACGATTGAATCTGGACATCGTTCCACTTCGTTCCACGATAGTTTTTGGTGAATTCTTACGCGATTGAGGATACGTACGATTCTTAAAATTTTTATCCGAAGAACTCCTTAATTGAAGATCAATAACTGATAACCACTAAAACCAAGACACCCGTGTTCTTCGGAGGAGATACGTCAGGTTCCCGACAGCAAGGAGTGCCGTGATTGATACAGATAACGCAACAGATAGAAGCCACCACGTCTCGATCAATCCATACGCCAGCAGGAAATTGAGAATTGCCATTGTCACCATATTTGTGAAAACAGCACGGTAGGCTTTTTGCGCGTAGAGTCCGGCATTCAGCACCGGTATCAGACAGGAAAATATCATTCCCGTGCTGAGCCAAAAGAGGAGTTGCCCTATCAATTCAATCGACGCTTGATCGATTGTCCCCCTCCCATACAAGATCCAACTGATCTTTTCATGGAATATCAACAGGACCAAGGTTACCGGGAATCCAATGATTATAGCCACGCGTGCGTTTCGGTTGAGTGTACGCCCTAATCCGATTTTATCGTTTGTCGCGTCGTACGTCGCCATATCGGGCAAGCCGGTTGTTGCGAGACTAATACCGATAAGAGTCTGTAGTGCCGAAAAGATTTGGAAAGCAGACTTATAGAGCGTAATTGCTCCACCTCCAAGTTGCGAGACAAGGTACACCTCAACCAATAAGCGGTTTACGATTTGTCGTATTCCAAAGCCCAGCGTCGGTAGGGTAACCGTGTTTTTCAAAGAACGCAGTGTGTCCACAGAAACACCTGTAAATGCATATCGGTGTCCCGTTCGATATGCTCCAACACACAGCCATACAAAGTATGCCATAAAGCCGCCTGAGTATGCCGCCGCCACCCAGTTTTCGAGGTTCTGTGTTGTATTCCACGAGAACAGAAATACAAACGCCGCGGTGCCAGCGGGTAGAGCGTTTCGGAGCGCAACCGTCTTAAAGCGTTGCTGGCTATTTAGGAAAGCACCCAGTACTGTGCTACCACATCCGAAGATAAGGAGTGGCGCACAAAATCGCAACAGGGTCGTGGTTTCCTTCTGCACATCAACAGACGATTTCCGCAACAATCCACCTGCTATCCCCGGCGCGAAAAACTCAATCAGAATGAAAACCCCGAATCCAACACTGAGCAATAAAATTAGGAGACTATTCGTGAAACGCTGGTATTCCGTGCGAGTCATCTCCTTCTCGCTTGAGACAAAGACTGGAACGAGACTAAATTTAGCACCTTCCCGAACAACCGTATCCACTAAGAGCACGACCGTTAGTGCAGCGGTGAGTGCGTCCGCTGTATCGCTGAAACCGAAGCGTTTTGGAATCAATAGAACCCGAACGAGAAGGCTCAACCCCATTCCAGCAAGGGTAATCACCATCACCCAAAACGTCTTTTTAGCGATGAGCCCCTGGACTGCTCTCCATTTCATTACGAGCAGGTTTCCGGTTAATTTCCGACTGGGTTTGTGCATCTGTACGTATTTTAAGACTGGAATCCGACCCGTCTTCTCGCTTCTCAACACTTCGCAAGTTGGGGATGAATAAGCCTATTTCCAGCCTTCGGGCAGATTTTTGCGAATTTCGATGTCAGTAAACAACGTGGAAGCCCGCGGTCCGACGGACGTCGCCCATGCCGCCATTTTCTCTAAACCCTCTGGAAGCGCGACCTGTGATGTCGTGCCGAAGACCCCGTGGAACTTCTCGTGTGCGCAATAGGCATGTTTAACCTCTTCCCTCTCACGCACGTTGATAACACGGACCTCCTTTCCCATCGCTGTCATTACCAAATCTGCCAATTCGTTGACAGAAACATGTTCGTCCGAGCCGACGTTAAAAACCTCTCCTGATGCTGCGGGAAGGTCCACAGAGCGGGCAATATGCGGAGCGACATCGGCAATATGCGTGAAGGCGCGTGTCTGCTCTCCGTCTCCAAAGATAACCAATGGTTCCCCCTGCATAATGTTGTTCATGAAAATACCGATGACATTTCGATACTTGTCACCAATATTCTGGAGTTCACCGTAGACGTTGTGGGGACGGAAAATGGTATAATCCAAATCGAAGAGTCGTTTTGCGACGACAAGTTCCTGTTCAACGGCATATTTGGCGATACCGTAGGAATCTTCGGGCATCGGGAGAAGTGCTTCGTGCATCGGGAGCTGGTTCGCCCCGTAAACAGCGATGGAAGAGGTGAACACAAACCGCTTGACATTGTAGTTCACCGCCGCATTGATAAGATTTACACTCCCGATGAGGTTGTTCTGATAGTTAAATCGTTTGATAAAGTGACTGAGTCCTTCGGCTGCATAAGCGGCAAGGTGATAGATATGATCGAATTGATACTGCTCACAGAGTTCATTTATTAGCGAAACATCAAGTATGCTTCCTTCAACAAAGGTTGCAGCCGGGTTAAGATTTTCACGGAAGCCACCGCTCAAGTCATCAAGTGCAACAACGTCTGTGTCTCCCTGACGAAGAAGTTCATCAATTATGTGCGCGCCCATAAAACCCGCACCACCTGTGACTAATGCTGTCTTTTTCATTTTTTAATTTACCTTGCGGTTCGGTCAGGTCGGTTTCAAGTTCGACGTTCCCTTCCGTAGATCTAGGGGAAACGCCCAAGCAAAAACCCCTCCATTTCATTACGGGCTGCGTGTTTTGCAGGACTTTTAAGAGAGTCTTGCATGCCCAATTTTCCTTTTTTTGATATTATTTTACTATGACGAGTCGTCTTGTCTGTTTGAACGTCGGTGTTTCTAACTCATAAATATAAACCCCACTCGCCACGCGCTCTCCTAATTCGTTTTTGCCATTCCAATAGGCTGCTTCACTACGGTTCAGGTAATATCCAGCAGTTTGATGTCCAACGAAGAGTGTCCGCACAATATGTCCTGAGGCATCATAGATGCGTATCGTGACATCGCTATCTTCGGCGAGTTGGTATGGAATCCAGGTTTCTGGATTAAACGGATTCGGATAATTAGCATGGAGTTTGGTATCTAACGGTTCTTCAACAGATATCAACCATGCCTTTAAAAAACGTTTGACTAATTCTTTATGTGTAGCATTTGTTGATACTTCTTCAATCTTTCCGTAAAAGGAAGCGAGCAACGCGAGGTCAGCATTTGATAAACGGTTTTCAGTAGACAGATGCCCTGTATGATAGGGTGCCGCTGCAACCGCTCGGTTGCTCTCAACCGATCTGAGAATCCAAACAAGATCTAAGATATTTACCTTACCATCTTTATTGACATCTGTCTGAGGGTTTGTAGGTGGATTCTCTCCGAAATGATTAACGACAAGCACAAAGTCAAGTATATCTACCTGACCATCCTGATTAACATCAGCAGAGAAAGAGACTCGCCCGTCCGACTCAACGACACGTAAGACTTGGTTTACCGGTATGTCTTTCAATTTTTGAATGATGCCGCTGGGCCAATGGATGACCAATTCACTGACTGTTTGATTCTGTGCGAGCCCGAAGTGGATGCGTTTCTGATCCTGCTGCGCCCAATGGATACCACCTCCATTTTCCCGGAGTTGAGTTCTTCCATCAGGCGTGGTTGCGAAAAGTCTCGCACCAATTCCATCTCGATTGGAAACGGTTCCTTCCAAGTCGATTTGTAACCAATTATTGCCACTGCTGATATTGCGGAAAAGCTGATCGGGTCCCTCGTTAAAGGGGTATGCCCCTCTACCGTTGGTAACAAAAAAATCAAGGTATCCATCTCTATCATAGTCAGCCATGGTAGCACTCTGTCCTCTACCCTGTGTGCTTCCTTCTGCCCCACCTGCTCCGACTAACTGAACAAAAGTGCCATCCCCTCGGTTTTCATAAAGTTGATTTGGGAAATTGCTAATACTACTTGAGCGGACGACATAGAGGTCAATGTCCATATCATTATCAAAATCGCCAGCGACAACAGAACGTCCGTTGATTGCTCCGAAATGAGTGGTTTTTGTCGCGAATGTATCTGATCTCTGGTTGACGAGAAGAACAGAGCGCGGTTGGTAAGAGAGGTCAGACGCAGAGAAATTCAGGGGTTCCACGGCTTCAATCGGCTGATCTGTTTCTATAAGTGCCTCAAATCCGGTCCAATTCGTTTGGATATCAGGCTTTGTATGATATAATACCGTCCACTGTTTTGAACTTGGGGTGTATCCGACGTACATCCCCCAGAGTTCGTTTTTGGGACGTGGTTTGAATCCAATGACCCTTGGATCATCAGGATGCAACACAAAAATAAAGGATGCAACATTTCGGACAGGATCGTTTGGGATAAATTCCCCGTCAAACGCTGTTAACCGATGTCCGGCTTCACCGATAGATAGATGACGTAAACGAGTTGCCCAAACCGAATAAATCTCAAACCGGACCTCGCCTTCCGTCTTAAAACGAAAACCTCGCTCCCCTGTGTTGATCTGAATGTATGCCCTGATTCGATGTGGATCTCTCGTATCAATGTAATTACGGGTGAGACCCCGTGCGAGAAAGACATCCGTGAGAAGGTCGCCGCTGAAATCAGCGAAAGCTGCGTCCTTGACGTTATAGAGCAGTTTTGGCATACGCAGTGTCTCGCTCAACTCCTTAAACGGCTGAACGGATACATCATAGACCCACCCCGGATAAGGGTTGCCATCAATAAAGATCTCCATACATCCATCCCCTGTTACATCTGTCATCTGCGCCAATGCGGTATCTGTGTCGATTTGGAAACCCGCCATCGCATTCACGTTCGCGAAACCGTGGGGGGTCTGCTGAAAAATAGTGGAAGTGACAAGGTTCCCTGCCGGATCTGGTCGGACCCTACCAGTGACGAGCAGATCAAGTCGTCCGTCCCCATCCCAGTCAAACCAAAGCGGCGCGCGTCCTCGAAGCAATGGAAGTGATATACCAAATTCCGCTGCTTTCTCGACGAGTACCCCATTTTCATTCACATAGAAATGATTATGATTTTTCGGATTCGTCGGATTGGTGCCGCCGCCGCCACCTGACAACACAATTAGATCCTGATCACCGTCGTTATCAAAATCTGCCCACGCCACGCCGTGTGTGTCCGCATGCGGATTCGCATCCCAAACTTCGTCAATAATGTCCGTGAAAGTCCCATCACCGTTGTTGCGATAGAGACTCGGTTTTTGCTTATGGTTGGTAGCCCATAAATCCAGGTAACCATCACCATTGAAATCTCCCCAAGCGTTGCCCCAGCTTTCACCGATCCGTGTAATCCCCGCCTGTTGTGATACATCTTCAAACTGAATGTTCCCCGACGCAGGGGATAAAAAACAGAAAATTGATAGCAGTATTAAAACTCGCATTTCTTTCCCTTTAAAATTGCGTTGTGACATACAACCGAGCAGGAAGGACAGGCACAAGACCTGCCCCTACAAAAACCGTTGATAGACATTCATAATCCTTTCATAGTGAATGTCGGCATTAAAATCTGTCTCCATCTTTTGGCGACCCATGCGACCCATCTCTACAGCTTCGTCCCTATGCTCGGAAATCCATAGAAGACGCTCTCGAAGTGCTTCTTGTCCGCCCGACGGAACGAGAAATCCATCAATACCGTCTACAATGAGTTCTGGAATCCCACCTATATCAGCACCGATGACCGGTTTGCCGTAAGCATAAGACTCCAAAACAGACATCGGACAGTTTTCATACCATTCCGATGGTAAGACCGTACAGATGCTATTCAGAATGAGTTCTTGGAGTTCATCGCCCTGCTTAAAGCCGAGGAGGTGAATATGTTCACATCCGTTTTCTTCGATTATCCGCTGAACTTCGGGCATGGCTTCACCATCACCGACAATATAGAGCGGTACCTGTTTGAGCGGTGCTGCCGCTTCTATCAACGTTAAAATTCCTTTGCTTCGATGCAATCGTCCGAAATAGAGGATATAATTTCCTACGTCGAAACTCGGCGTGATATCGGAGACATCAACAAAGTTATGAACGGTTGAGATTTTGTCTTCCGGGAGACCGTGTGAGATCATCTTTTTTCGAAGGAAATGAGAGACGGAAATGAAATGATCGAATTTCTTAATAGCACCGAGCATACGAGACACATAAGATTCTGTAACGCTCAACGCAGTCCGTGCGATTGAACCTCTGTTGCACCGCTTCGGAAGTGCGCGCCAAAAGTGTTTCCCTTCACATGCTTCACAAATCTCATCGTTTGAGAGATGGCTATAGACCGGACAGGTCAACTTGTACTCGTGTAATGTCTGGATGAGCGGAATCCCATTTTTTTTCAGGACTTCCAAGATTGAAGCAGTGAGTTTACCGTAGTAGATATGGAAATGCGCGAGATCGATGTCTGTGTCTCTCAACAAGCGTTGGATTGATTTAACGGCATCGTGCGAATATAAAAAGCGCAATAGATCTCCTGCACCGGGCCGCTCGAAGTCGGCACCGCGTGGGAAATAGCGTTCCCACTCAGAGGGTTCATTATTAGGGTTCGCCGTTGTAAACGGAACGACGCCGTGTCCGTGTTTCTGCAACAACTCGGCAAGGGTAAAGAAGTACCGATCGGAACCGCCACGGACATAGTGGTTTTGTGAGACGTTCAGAATTTTCATTTTAATTTTTCCTTGCGATTCGGTCAGATAGGTTGATCGTTTCATGTCCTTTTCCGTAGACCCGCCTGCGTGTTTTTGCTTGGGGTCTTTGCTCGGGTGTTTCTGCGTATTTCTGCGTATTGTTGCAGGCTGCTAATTTTCAGTTTTCGGTTAAGAGGTTTTCGCTCAACAATCCGCTCTTTAACTGATAACTGACAGTGAGCGTAGCGAACGCTCTGACAACTATTCCTCTAGATCGGTGAGAAGTGTCGGATATGGAAAGCCGGCATCGGCGATCCGTGTATTCGCGAACGGCTTATAATAGACTGTGCCTATCTGTTTAATATTCAGCACTGGATCAGCGGCGTCTACAATAACATCCGCTATTTTAGTAGTATCTGAATTTCCCCACCAATTGTTGGTTACCACCAAGTCAAATTTCACATTCAAACGGAGTGCGAAGATATTCGCGTTTAAATTGTTGTTTCGAATAATAGATTGAACATTCTCACAGAAGATTCCAGTTTCGTTTTTGGTGATATTATTTCTCTCAATTTTTGGTCGTGTTTGGCGTCCGATCGTGTTGATTCCTATATGATTGTCAAGAATATCGTTGTGTTGAATGAGAGCGTCACTCCCGTCCAGAGCGATGGCAGTTTTATTTCGACGAAGGGTGCATTCTGTAACAGTCGGCGATGTCGTTTTAATGTCGAGGGCAACTGTGGCGTGCTCCAGAACCGCGCCTCTGATAAAACTCTCTAAATCGTGTGTGTGGTCGAAGAGGATACCGGTCCAATCACCGGGTGTAGGTTCGACATTGTCGGATGTGAGATGCACAAGTCGAGTCACCCGATCTTGATCTAAAGATGTTCCGATCTTTAGAATACCTCTCACTGTGAGAAGGGCATCCCGTTTAAATTTAACAATCGTGCCGGGTAGTATGTTGAGGGTTATCTCCTGTGGAACTTTCAACGTTCCATGTACAATATACGTTTTCTCGGGGTCCCACGTTTCATTTTCAGTCAGTTGATGGTCTTTAAGAACAACTTCGGAGCCCTCTTTAGGTGATAGGGGATTAGAGGTTTCTTGCGTCGTACAACTTACACCCATCGCTAAACTAAGGCAGAAGATTAATAGGTAGTATATTAATCGAATTTTCATTTTTTTATGTGCCGTCGCAGTAAAGTTCTGATTTTGTAGTATTTGTTGCAATTCTCGGAAATTTTCGTCAAAAAATTTGGATACAAAGGTTTTTTTAACTGTTAAATCTGGTCCGCGTTCCAAAGCGGACGTTTAGAGTCGCGGATCAACTGCCTCACTTTCGAGTGCCAGAACTCCGAAAACGCACTCATGAACACGAGACAACGGTTCACGGTGCACGAAACGTTCAAGTGCCTCAATACCTAAGGCAAACTCTCGAAGTGCGAGAGAACGCTTGTGAGAAAGTCCGCGAGAACGGAGACGTTCTAAGTTTTGAGGCAATGTATATTCAGGCCCATAGATTATTCGCAAGTATTCACGACCTCGACACTTTACAGCGGGTTGTACCAAACCGCGCTTGCCTTGAACGACGAAATCCAAGGGTTTGATGACTATCCCTTCACTCCCCTGCTCGGTGCGTTCTTCCCACCGACGGATCGCTTCCGTTTGGCTCACACTATCCGTCACATCAACCATTCCGTAGTGAGTTGCGAACAGTAGGTCGTCTTCAGAATTTTGACAGAGTTTCGTAAGCATTTGCATGTGCCACAGATGCTCTTTGTCGAAATACACCGCACCTTCTGTCGCAAGCAGATGGAACGGAGCCAGTTTCAAGTCCGCAATAGATTCGACATCCCAACAGTATTGCCGATATGCCCTAACGTATGCGGCCACTGCCTCTGCACGTTGACGATAGTCATCCAACATACGATCCACGTCAACACCTCGTTCGGCGGCTGTTTTTAGAGAGGCAATCGTTTCTTCTAACGCGACACGCGCCGAGACCCCTACGGGTGCATATTGTTGCTGTAACAATTCCTGCGCTTTAACCGACCAAGGCATCAATTCGCAATCAAAACAGAACCAATCTGTCTTGAAGATCTCCCAATAATCGACTTTGTCTATCGCTGCTTTCACCCGTTGCAACAGTTCGGCTTCAATCGTGGCATCGTTAAAGAAACGTCTACCCGTCCGTGTGTAACAGATGCCGAGCGTATCGTCCGAGACACCAAACCGTCTTTTTGTGGTTTCTGGATCTCGGCAAACGACAATGACAGCGCGGGATCCCATGTGCTTTTCTTCCCAAATGACCTTGGATACGCCTTGTTTGCGATAATAAGTGAACCCTTCGGCCGGATGTTCAAGCAAACCCGGATTGCCTGTGGTTTCAGTTGGGGACATCGTGGGTGGAAGATATATAAGCCATCTTGGGTTCACAGCGAAACGACTCATCACCTCAAGCGCGGTTATTGCATTCTCTTCACGGATTGTCACATTATGATGCAACCGTGTGCTAATGACCCGTCGGCCAAGTACATCATTGATGTCGAGAATGTCATCAGACTCCGGCGTTTCGACAGAAGATCGTCGGGAATCGGAGTTCCCTCCTACAAGAATTGGTTTAGTCGGTTCATAATACGTCCGGTGTGCCCGGATAGACACGAGTTCTTTTTCAGGGTATCGCAACGCTGTCAGTTTACCGCCGAAAACACATCCAGTATCAATGTTGATTGTTCGGTTTACCCATTGTGGCTCGAGGACCGGTGTGTGTCCATAGACAACCATCGCGGACCCGCGATATTCGTCAGCCCAATTGTGTCGAATGGGTAAACCGAACTCATCGGTTTCTCCGGTAGTTTCGCCATAGAGTGCGAATTCTCGCACGCGTCCCGACGCCCTGCCTTGTAATTTCTCCCGCATTCCTGCATGCGCGACGACCAATTTTCCGTTGTCAAGTACATAGTGGCTCACCAAACCATCTAAGAATTCTATGATTTGCGTCTTAAATTCGACTGATTCCTTCTCCAATTGAGAAAGCGATTCCGCCAATCCATGTGTCGGATTCACATTCCTGCCGCGAAGTGCCCGAATCAGTTTTACGTCATGATTCCCCGGTACGCAGAGGGCAGTGTTAGTCTTTTGCATTCGCATGACCAAGCGTAACACTTCAGGGACCTTTGGACCTCGGTCAACAAAATCGCCCACGAAAATCGCTTTTCTGCCTTGTGGCGGCTCAACAATGGCGTCGCCGTCTGGTCGTGTTGAAATCTTGTAACCGAGTTCTTTGAGCAATTCAACGAGTTCATCATAACAGCCGTGAATATCACCAATAATGTCAAATGGTCCTTGCTCATCGGCGCGGTTCACCCACAACGACTGTCTTTCTACACAGACGGCTTCAACCGCCTCGGGTGTGGACATCACATAGAGGAAGTGCCGAAAACCTTCGCGTTTGAGATTGCGCAACGAGCGGCGAAGTTGTTGGCTCTGTTGACGGATGACGTGGGGTTTTAGATTTCGGTCGGGACGCGTCTCATTTCTTTCCTGACAAATTTTTGTGGGCAGGTCAAACACAATAGCAACGGTTAAGTAGTGGTATTCGCGCGCCAATGCCAACAAAGGTTTTCGCGCTTCAACCTGGACGTTCGTGGCATCAATAACCGTTAATTTCCCAGCAGCAAGCCGTTTGGCAACGATGAAACGCAGCACTTCAAACGCATCGTTCGTTGCTGTCTGGTCGGTTTCATCGTCTGAAACAAGTCCTCGACAGAAATCCGATGAAAGAATCTCGGTCGGTTTAAAATGCTTACGTGCAAAGGTGGACTTGCCTGACCCTGAGGGTCCAATAAGGAGTACAAGGGACGGCTCAGGAATTTTCATATTTTTAATTTTCCTTGCGGTTCGGTGAAGTGGGTTTACACATTTACGTGCCTTCCCGTAGAGTCGCCCTCCATTTCATTACGGGCTTGTGGCTTCGGACTTTGAGAAGAAAGGAATTGCGTCCATCTTATTCATCAAGCTCCTCGAGTAAAGACCGCCATCTGCGTTGGCGATCCGATGCCTTCAACCTCTGGACCGATCGGATGAAACACAACGGTATAATTGAAGCGTTCGGCGATCCCTCCCGCCCAAGACTGAAATTCGTGGCGTGTCCACTCAAAACGGTGGTCTTTATGTCGATAGTTCCCAACTTGTAGGTTCTCAAATTTCACATTGTATTCTATGTTCGGTGTTGTCAACACAACTGTCTGAGGGGAGGCAAACTCAAAAAGCACGCGCTCAAAAACTGCTAGTCGTGGCACATCAAGGTGTTCAATCACCTCTACAACGGCAGCCGCATCGTATCCAACCAAGCGTTTATCTCGGTATCCGAGCGACCCTTGGAACAAACGGATGCGTTCTTTCTGCTTTTCCGGCAACCGGTCATGATGGAGTCGTTTTTGTGCGATTTTCAGTGCCTGATGTGAAACGTCCATTCCGACGATCTCTTCAAACTGCTTCTCAGCCAACAACTTACGAAGAAGTTTTCCTTCACCGCACCCTAAATCAAGAACGCGTTTCGCACCACATTGTTTGAGGATCTCGGTGACCGCAGCCAAGCGGATTTCATTCAGACCGATCCGTTCTTCAATCTGTGCCTCCTCATGCGCTTGATTTGCTCCGTCAGTCTCTTGAGCATCTTCTTCGCGCAATTGGGCAAGTGCCTCATGCGTCAACCGATGTTGATGTTTCAAGTAGCGACGGACAATAGATTCCTGTTCTGGATGCGCAGCGAGCCAGTCATTGCCATGCTTTAACAATTTTTTGATCTCCGCCGCGCCGACCCAATAGTGTTTTTCGTCGTCAAGTACAGGCATCAAAACGTAAAGGTGCGTGAGGAGTTCGCTCAAGCGACAGGTATTTTCAAGCGTCACTGTAAAATAACGACTTTCACCCCAATTCGGGAATTGTGTATCTAGCGCATGTCGTTTTGCCTGCACTATATAACCCAGTGGCTCAAAAAGTCGTCGCAACAATTTCTCGCCGCCGCGACACGGCAGGACAGACAATTTCACATTTAAAGGGAGCTCCGTTTCAGCGAGTTGTGGACGCTCTTTGCACTTGCCGGACAGTGCACTCCCAAACACCCGCGCGATTGCAACGCTCAAAAACGACGAGGCAACGTAAGGTCGATCACTGACGTACTGCGCCAACGCGAAATTTTCTGCAATTTGCCCGCGCGGGCGACGAATAAGCCCGACCGAATCAACATCCAGAAGTAGTGCGGCTGTGCATCTCTCGGTACTCGCCTCCGGATAAAAGACATGTGCTTGTCCAAAAGCAAGCCCAAAGGATTGAATTCGGGCGGGGTGTTTATGCAACAGATAACCGAGATCGGTTGCGGGAGAATAGGTAGTTGATATTGTCAAAAGCATAGCAATGTGTTAAGAAATGCAGCGCGTTGAAAAAAAATATCGAGTGTCAAGCTGGGTTTTACTTTCCGTTCAACCCAAACTCCATTTATCGTAAAATTTGAAATTACTCATACACTGGCGAGGTTAGGAAATCTCGCCTGCGGGGAGGCGCGAAACCTCACCTGTCCACATATTTTTTACGTTTACTATAATTCCGTAAGCACAGATTATTATATCTTCTTTTGTGCACCTTGTCAAGATTCTTGTAGAGCGGTGGAAATGCGAGAAATTTGTTTTAAATGTCGAAATGCAGTATAATAAAATCAACTTTCTTTCTAACACTCAACACGATAAAAAAGGACCTTGTGAAATGGCGAACTCTGATTCTCACGCATACACACCGGTATACCGGGGCCCGAACGATGATTTGCTCGAGGCGCAAGCGCGAGTCTGCACGGGACCGCATCAGACACGCCCGTTAGGTATAAATCCTTCGGACTTTCCGCAACCGGAGCCACTCCTTGAAACGCTTCTGAAATCCCTAAGGGGTGAACTCCCGGAATCGGAGGCAGCTTCAGAGGCACAGATGGGTGCGTTCTTTGCAGCAATGACGCTCCGCGCCTATTTCCCAAAAGCGACACAGTGGAGTCCCGCAGAGCAAGCGGCATTTCGTAAATACAATTCAGAACTGACAAACCAACTGCCCCCGGAAATCCAATACCTCATGAGCCCTGAGCACGGATACGTACCAGCGAATCCGACAGAGGCAATCGTCGTGAACGCGTTAGAAAAGATTCTACGGGCAAAACATTTAGGCTCTGCTGAAACCCGAGAAATGTGTAAAGCCATCCTTAGCGACGACGTGAAACCTGCTTTCAAAGGTGCCGCACTTATCGGACAAAGAATGAACCGCGAAACTTATCAGGAAGTGCGAGGTTATCTTGACGCGTTTTTCGGACCCGAAGAAGTCCAACCCATTGATATTGGGACGTTAACGCATTTCGGACAACCTTACGACGGCGCAACGCGTTACTTTCGTCCGACCCTGTTCGTCGCCGCAGTGCGTGCTGCACTCGGTGAAGCATCTCTCCTTCACAGTGTCGATGCCATGCCTCCGAAAAACGGTGTAACAGAGGAAACTATCCTGAAGGCACTCGGTGCGAACACACAACTATCGCTCGCACAGACGGCTTCACTGATTACAGACGAATCGGTGGGTTTCGGGTATATCAGTCAACGCGAGTACTGCCGCGCTGCTTATGATCTGCGCGAACTACGGGTACACATCAAGAAACGTCCGCCGTGGGCAGCGACAGAGAAAGCACAACAGTTTTTTTCAGCACGAGAGACAAACTACATGGTTCTCGGCTATTATCACATCGGTTACGAGAAACCACTTCTCCAATTGGCATGGGAGCGCGGATTTGACGCCGCTGTCGCTGTGAAGGGTGAGGAAGGGACAAGCCATTACGCACTTCGACTTGGGAAGCCTTCTACGAGCGATAGGATGGCAATCAACTATTCTCAAGGTTTTCGTCGTGTAAAGGATGCTCGTGAAGATTTCGCGTTGGATATAGATCCGGAGATCTATGGCTTTGACTATACGAGAAGCCCACGTCCGGAAGTTGTCAGCGCGGATGCATTCGCGGAAGCCGGTGTCGCGGCTCTATCCGGTGAAAGAGGGCATATCTACGATAGGATTCTCCTAAACACAGCGATGGTAGATTACCTGTTGGGGATCAGCCCAGAACCTAAAGATGCGCTCGCCCGCGCACAGTCGGTGATGGACGATGGAAGCGCGTTGAAGCACCTACAGGCATATATAGCAGCCAGCAATCAGCAATCAGTTGTCAGCTAAGATTTTGTGGCGATTGCACTAAACTTTACGACCATAGCATACTTCTTTAACTGACGACTGAAAGGTTTTTCGCAGAAAAACCGCACTGAAAACTATTCCTAAATGTAGCCAGTTGAACCATCGGGTCGGATGGGGCTGGTGCGCTGCCAATGGATGTATTCGTTGTCAGTGATTGCGGATTCGTTCACCTCCACCCCCAAACCGGGACGGTCACGCAATTCCAAATACCCATCTTTTGGCAGATAAGGTTCGTCTACCCAATCGTTCCATTCCGTCTCAGTGGGCAGGAGATACTCAAGGATTTTGAAATTCGGGGTTGCGGCGGAGAAGTGAACATTAACAGCCGTTGCGAGCGGTCCCATCGGGTTGTGAGGTGCAATACTGACGTAGTGTGCTTCGGCAATTGCCGCAATCTTTCGCATCTCCAACAGCCCACCACACACACAAATGTCGGGTTGAATGATGTCAGCCCCTTGTGCGGCAATAACATCCAGAAACTCAAAGCGCGTATAGAGAGATTCCCCTGTCGCGAGTGGCACTTGCATCTGGGCGCGTAGACGTGCCCACGCGGGCATGTGTTCGGGTCGGAGCGGTTCCTCATAGAAATACGGATCATAGGGAGCGAGGGCATTTGCGAGTTGGAGCGCACGAATCGGCTCGAAGATCTTGGCGTGCGGATCGAAGGCGAACTCCCAATCCGCGGGTGTGTTATTCCGAATTTGCTCAAAATAGGTAGCGGCTGCATCGCAGACGCGTCCCCAGCGATCTGCATCGGGATCGAGTTGGTAAGGACTCGTCTTGAAAGCAGTGAATCCCCAGTCCTCGTGGAGTTTGTGTGCTTGATCCGCGGCTTCGATGCCATCTCTGCCGCCGATGCCGCGGTAGACGCGGATGCGGTCGCGAGCGTGTCCACCGAGGAGCATGTATACCGGTAAGCCTGCCGCTTTCCCACTGATGTCCCAGAGTGCGTGATCAACAGCAGAAATGACAGCGAGTCCAGCACCGCCGGGTGGAAAACGGAACTGCTGATGCAGTTTCATCATAATATATTCAATTCGCCTCGGATCGTCTCCCTGAATCATCTCAAAAATGTAGTCCGCAATCGGTTCAACAGAGAGATCGGGACCTGTAGAATAGGCTTCACCCCATCCATAAAGCCCTGCGTCTGTTTCGACTTTGATGAGACCGCGAGGTCGGTTGCCAAATCGTGCCATAAAGGTTTTAATCGCTGTGATTTTCATTTTTTTACCTATGAGCCTCCGCTCTGTCTTCCACTTCGTTTCAGACAGGTTTTTGGTTAAGTCGCATTGACTTTGGAACTTGTGCGGAATAGTTTTCAGTAAGGCGTATGACAGTAGGGCAGCCACAACGGACTGTCCCTACGACTGACTGCTCCTCTTTACCATGGATGTGTGCGGAACGGGGATGCAGGTAATCCTTCCTTGTTGATGAGATTCGGTTCCGCACTTTGATGCCAACCGAATCGAACCGAGACTGGATTCGCAACAGTATCGCTGGACACAACGATTGTGCCACCATCAACAGTTGCTTCCGCTTCGACGAATTGCTTGTCCTCGCCTGCGATTTCAAACCATGTGAGCGACTTCTCGTTTCTTGCTATCAAGCCACTCCCGACAAAATCAAAACTCAGCCGGATCTTGTTTCCTTCTACCGCCATCGACTTGTAAATTGGACCGGAATAGGTTACATCCTCTCTGCCGTAAGTTTTCGCAAGTGCCCATAATGCAAGTCGCCTACCAACCTCCTGCTTATTCTGAGGGTGAATGTCCTTGAGGTTGCCGACATCCGTTGTCACAGCCATACCGGTATGTGGAACGGATAACGTCGCCGCTTGTGCCTCCCAAATTGCCGGTAGCGAAAATGGACTGGCTCCCCAACCGTAGTTAAACGGGGCAAGTTGCACGAAATAGAAAGGGAAATCTCCCTGTCCCCAAACCTCGCGCCAGCCACTGATGAGCGCCTTCATTTTTTCATGGTAGAGCATCCCGTCTTGAAGGTTCGACTCGCCTTGATACCAGATTGCTCCACGTATGGCGTAAGGGACGATCGGATGTACCATCCCGTTGTAAAGTCCGGTCGGTCTGGCGTGATGTCTCAGAGCGTGTCTATTTTCGGGTATCTGTGTAAGGCGAGCATCGGTTTCTAACGCCTTCCGTGTTTCTGCTATCCACGCTTCAATCTCTTTCATCTTTTGTGGAAGTTGCTCGCGGTAACTTGCATCTGCCTCTTGGATCTCCTTGGATATGGATCCAAGGGCAGGGACGGTCGCGAACCCGACAGGTGGTGTCCACGGCTCAATACGCGTGCCGCCCCAATTGGTACTTATTAATCCAATCGGGACATTGAGATTTTTGTAAAGCTTCCTCCCGAAATAGTAAGCAACAGCGGAGAAATTCTCGATTGTTTTTGGAGTGGTTTCGGACCAGTCGGCTTCTACATCTTGCTGAAGCAACCCGGATGGTCTATGCGGAATGTCAAACAGTCGGATCGTCGGATAATCTGCTGCAGCGATTTCTGCCTCACTGTCTTTTGATGCGCGGACCGACCATTCCATATTTGACTGTCCGGAACAGACCCAAACTTCCCCGAAAAGGATGTTCGTCAATTCAAGGGTATTATTTCCAGTAACACGAAGGGTATAGGGACCCCCGGCTTGCCTTGTGGGAAGTTTGATTCGCCAATCACCACTCGTATCGGCAACCGCGGTGGTTGAGAAAAGCGGTTCTGCTCCTTCATCTTCAGTGCTGAGGGTTATCGTAATTTCTTCGCCTGCGGACGCCCAACCCCAGATAGGAACTGGCATGTCGCGTTGTAGTACCATGTTACTACCGATGACACGCGGCAATGTAACCTCAGCATGCACGATGGGTTGTGTGAGGAGTAATAAGTAAACAATGAAAAATAGCGTAATGCGTTTCATGTTGTCGCTCCTTGTTGATTGTCTGAATCAGGATTTACAGGATCCAAGGATTGGCAGGAGTGGAAATCCGCCTTGACTGAAAGTTATCTCGGTTACCTTAGTAAGAATGCGTTAATTTTCATCTCTACCTTGAAGGCGTTCGGCGAGGTAACTATTGCGTTGCATGACTTGATTGTTACGGATACAGATACCGAGTGCGCGTTTGGTGCCGACTATGACGACGCGCTCCTTCGCACGGGTAATGCCGGTGTATAGCAGATTCCGCTGTAACATGAGATAGTGTTGCGTGTGTAAGGGGATAACAACTGCAGGATACTCACTCCCCTGCGCTTTATGGACAGTCGTGGCGTAAGCCAAAACAAGCTCCCCAAGGTCTGCGGTATCGTAAGCGACCTGCTTATCGGGAAATTGGATGTAGACCTTTTTGTCGAGATGCTCAATTGCGACAACTCTCCCGATATCGCCGTTGAACACGTCATAGTCGTAGTTGTTGCGGATTTGCATCACCTTATCCCCGACGCGGAAACCGCCTGCGGTTCGAGATACGGACGAGGTAACCTCGTCCCTACGGGGTACCTGCCTGTAAGTCTGAACTCCGAATCTCGATTTTTCTAAGGGATGGGATATGGGGGCAACATATTCAGGGTTCAATACCTCTTGGAGGCGTTTGTTGAAACTTTCAGTGCCAAGCATCCCGCGCCGCATGGGGCATAAGAGTTGAATATCATCCATCGGATGGTAATCATAGTGTTGCGGTAACCGATCAGCAATAAGGGAACATATTAATTCGGTAATTGCATCGGGATCTTCCTCCTCTATGAAGAAAAAGTTCCGATCCGTGTCGCCAGTGAGTTCTGGAAAATCGCCCTTGTTAATGCGATGGGCATTTGTGACGATCATACTCTCCTGCGCTTGGCGAAATATCTCAGTGAGCTGGATAACGGGTATCTTATGGGAATCAATGAGTTCTCTCAAGACATTGCCTGCGCCGACGGAGGGAAGCTGATCGGTATCCCCGATGAGAATGACAGTCGTTGTCGGACGGATTGCCTGCATCAAACGGTTCATCAGGACGAGATCGACCATAGATGTTTCGTCAACAATGACGACATCTGTGTCCAAAGGGTTCTGGCGATTACGCTTAAATCCATTGTTCTGCGGAGAGAATTCAAGGAGCCGATGAATGGTTTTGGCTTCGCTACCGGTTGTTTCACTGAGACGTTTTGCTGCTCGTCCGGTGGGTGCCGTCAGGGTGATACGTCTGCCTTCAGCTCCAAACAGACGAATCATACCGACAACAGTTGTCGTTTTGCCGGTCCCGGGTCCGCCGGTAAGGATCATAGCGCGTGTAGACATCGCGGTATGGATCGCCTCGCGCTGTTGCGGCGCGAAACGGATACCCATCTCGCCCTCCAATTGGGTGAGGGATGGCGTACTATTCGGTAACGATGAAGTGGTGCTTTGCTTTTGGCTGGAAGCTAAGAGTCTTAAAAACTGATTTGCGACTCCCAGTTCGGCGTAGTAAAAAGGGGCGAGATAGATGGCGGAGTGGTCATCAGTTGTCGGTTGTCGGTCTTCAGTTGAAAGAGGTTCCTGATCCACATCGGGAATTTCTTCTTGGCTGGCGGTTCTTGATTGTCGGTTGCTAATATCGTAATCACCTTGTGTCTCGTCTATTTCAATCTGTTCGTCGGAGTCCAAAAAGTCTACAAAACCGGGATTAATAATTTCCTCTTCTTTGACGAGGACAGAGATACCTTGCTCAATGGCTTCAGGTTTCAACTCAAGCATGGTTTGGCACGCCTCCATAAGTTCAGCACGGTATTGGAAGACGTGTCCATCATCTGCCTTCTGGCTGAGAACGTATTTGATCCCCGCTTGTACCCGTTGCGGCGCATCTTTATCAATGCCGAGTTTTTGTGCGATTGTATCTGCCGTTACAAACCCGATACCGTAAATGTCATCGGCAAGACGATAGGGATCTTCAGTGACGATCGGGATTGCGTCGTTTCCATAGGTTTTGTAAATCTTTGCGGCGTGCGCCGTGCTCACATCGTGTGATTGCAGGAAGAGCATGACGTTTTTTATCTCGCGTTGCGCTTCCCACGCTTCCTTGATGATTTGCACCCGCTTCCGTCCGATACCGGGAACGCGCGCCAATTTTTCAGGCTCGTTTTCAATGACATCCATCGTATCCATACCGAACTTACGGACGATGAGTCCTGCCATTTTGGGACCGATGCCTTTGATGAGACCTGAGCCGAGATATTTTCTTAATCCGACGACGTTTGCGGGGAGGATGGTTTCATACTTCTCGATTTGGAACTGTCTGCCGTATTTAGCGTTATCTACCCACTCACCTTGTAAGAGAAGGCTCTCACCTGGGTTAATAGATGCCAGATTACCGACGACAGTGATGAGCTCGGCATGGTCGCGCGCCGAAAGTCTTCCGACTGTATAGCCGGTGTCAGGGCTTTCATAGACGATACGTTCAAGTATACCCTGTAGCGTTTCCATTTTTTAATTTAGCCCTAACGGGAATCGTCAAGACTCATTGACATTGGACGGCAATTTCCAGAAATCCGCCTTTTGCCTTCGGCTATAGGCTGCCGTCTCCGGCTAAGTTTTTTAGACTCTATAGGACTTTTAATTTAGCCCTAACGGGAATCGTCAGGGCACAAAAGCCCAAGCACCTTTGAATAGGAAAGGTAGGAAGTCTACTGTTTCTTTTAGGCAGGCACAAGACCAGCCGCTATCGGCGATGTTCAATTGAAGTCTAACCAATCTCGGTCATCAACTTCCGAAAAGCGTTGAGTTGTGGGGCGATGATATGTGATGTATCCGTTTTGTTCTCAAGCGCTTCAACGGTTTTAAGTCCGTTGCCTGTGATGGCAAGAACCGTTGGTTCATCAGGCTGAATGTGTCCGCTCTCTATCAACTTTTTCGCGGCGGCGAGCGTTACACCACCAGCGGTTTCGGTGAAGATCCCCTCTGTGGAAGCGAGGAGTTTGATCGCGTCCACGATCTCAATATCGGTGGCGTGCTCGCCGACACCGCCGGAGTTCCGAACTGTATCAACAGCATAAATGCCGTCTGCGGGGTTTCCAATAGCGAGGGATTTAGCGATTGTATTCGGTCTAACAGGTTTCACAAAATCGCCATTCTCTTTGTATGTATTGACGATGGGTCCACAACCCTCGGCTTGGGCGACATGGATTTTAGTGTTCGGTTTATCTATTAATCCCAAAATGTAGAATTCATTTAAAGCTTTGCCAATCTTTGTGATGAGAGAACCACCGGCGGCAGGTGCGACGATATGCGCGGGTGCCTCCCAACCGAGTTGTTCGATCAGTTCAAAGCAGAGGGTTTTCGAGCCTTCAGCGTAGAAAGGGCGGATGTTGATGTTAACAAATGCCCACGGATAGACCCCACCAATTTCACTACAAAGTCGGTTGACATCGTCATAAGTGCCTGTGATCCCCACGACCGTAGGACCATAAACGAGAGAGGCAACGACCTTGCCCACCTCAAGATCCGCGGGGATGAAAATGAAACAATTCAGTTTCGCGATGGCAGCGTGTGCGGCCACAGCGTTGGCGAGGTTGCCAGTAGAGGCACAAGAAACGGTATCAAAATCGAGTTCTTTTGCTTTGCTCAAGGCGACTGCTACAACCCGATCTTTGAAGGAAAAGGTTGGATGACAGACGGTGTCATCTTTGATATAGAGTTCCTTGACCCCGAGCGCGTCTCCGAGATTCTTCGCTCGAATGAGTGGCGTAAACCCGGTGTTCGTGCCATCTGTCGGTTCACCATCTACCGGCAGGAGATCTGCATAACGCCACATGCTCTCTGGACCGTTTTCTATTGAACGCCTTGAAATAGATTTTTGTATCTCTTCATAGTTGTAGTCTACTTCCAGGGGCCCGAAACAGAACTCGCAAACGTGAAGAGGTTCCTTGGGATACTTCTCCCCACATTCACGGCACTTGAGCCCTAATACTTTTTCCATATTTTTAATTTTCCTTGCGGTGTCGTCGTGGCGCACCATCATCAGAAGATTAGATTGTCAGTTTAACGCTAAATTCGTTTTTCCCGGATTGTAATGTGAGACGTATAAAAAGCGAATGCTCCCCTATCCACCTGACATCATCAACGTTGGATTCGGTTAATTGTAAACCTTCGTGGTCGCCCCATACCACTATCCCATAAGGCATCGTCCTCGTTGACTCTACCACAATAGCGATGTGCAGTTGTGTCCGGTGCCGCGTCGGTAAAAAGCCGGTTAGGACAGGTTTATTCGCCCCGGATTGTAACACCCGTTCACCGGTATAGTTTACGATTTCAATGGGATCCATAACACCTTCAATAAAGGTGAATTCGCATGCCGCGTCGTAGTAAAACATCTTTAACGTAGACTTTGGCTTAGCAGTTTCCTTTTGGATCTCCGTAATCTCGGTTACAATCGCTGTCGGTTCGGTTTTTTGGCAATTTTTAATGTAATCGTCAACCATTTGAGAAAGAAGCAGCGGTTCTGTGTCTTGAACACCAACGACGTGTGCGAAGTAGGCATCCAGTCGTTCCAACCCCTCTTGCCCAAGGTGCGCAACGGTAAGTGGATCAATATGTTCCACATAACCAAGCCATTGATTCAACGCTGTGCTTCCTACATAGACCTCATAATGTTGTTGCGCTGTTCCGTTTAAGAGGGCAGCGCGGAGATTATGTGCGTCTTCAGCAAGATGATCAGCAGTATGGTAGGGGACACCGACAATCTTCTCAAATGATTGCGCACGATCTGCACCAGTGCTTCCTCGTGCGACAATAGCATCAAGAGACGCTGAAGCCTCAAGCGGGTAAAAACACCCAAAACCCCCACGATCAGCAACCTCAATTTCAGGAACGTTTGGGTCTGTGTCATCAACATTCGGCTGATTCCAATGGTAACCCCAAAGTCCTCGGAATCCAGTCTGATCAAGTGCCCGTAGGAAAGCATCATTCTTGAAGACTGCCCCTGCGATGTTAATTTCCGCCCAAGGTATTGCCCGCGTGAGTCTTTCCCGTTCCCTTGTTATGTATTCCGGCAACCTCTCTCGCATCGTGACAAGATGCGATGCCATGGCTTCCGTGCTGGCACCCGGATTGGCGTTTCTTGCCCTCTCCCAGTTTGCATCCCAGATCGGTCTGATGTCAAGCATCAACAAAGGAGCGTCACCGTTCTCGGCGTGCCATGTTGTGAGCAACTTCGCGACGACTGGAGCAGATTTGGTATCGACCGCCCATGTTATGGGTATATCGTGTTTGTGCGCGACTTCTGCTAACAGCCGCATGCCTTCAAGCAGTCGCTCTCGGTCTTCCGCTATTGCTGTGCTTACCAATCCGTAATTCAAATCTTTTAACTATCGACCTCGGGGACCGCTCTCCATGTCATTACGAGCGGGGTTTCGGTTAATTCCGGCACAATTAGGAATCTGGACGGTTCTAAGAAGATTTTGTTAATCTTGACACGGCTCGGATTATTCCAAAAAGACGGTAACACCCATGTCGGCGTATTTTTGGCGGGTGCTCGGATTGCCGTTTCTAAAGCAGACAGCAGTTGTAGTTCCCTCCAAGGCTCTCGCGACGTACTCAACACAGGCATCCACGGTTTGGAGTGCATGATTTGGATGGCTCTCAATGCTGAATGTCAGATCAGCAGGACCGAAAGAGAGACAATCAACACCTGGCTTTGCGAGTTGTCGAGCATGTGTAACAGCTTCAATGGATTCGATTTGCATCCAGAGAATGCCGTTGGAGTTCCACCAATCAGCATACTCAAGCCGTTCTTTGCCCTCAGAATTTACTCGGGGAGCACCACCCCAACTCCGGAGCCCCTGTTGCGGGTAATAGAAAGCAGCAACCGCCTCGTTTACGGTTTCATCTAATTCAACCTGCGGCACCTCGATGCCAGTGGGCCCTAAGTCAAGATAGTTGCCGATGAGATACGTGTTTCGGGTGTGCTTAATCCGAAAGTTGACTGGAATACCCAGTTCATTCGCCATATTACAGAAGGCGACGAGCCGATCCTCGTTGTATGGAGAGTGCTGGCTATCCACGGCAACAAAATCGTAACCATCCTCTTCGATTTTGGCAACGAGCGCGTCGGCAGAGGCTGCCATAGAGACGTTAGCGCCATAGACGAGTTCTCCGTTATGGATCCGTTGTTTCAAATTCGCTGCTGACATTGTCATCCCTCATTTTTTAGCGCAGCTTGCAAATCAAGATTTGCTGTTAACATTGTCTGCGGTGCGCGTAGGTTCAGTTTCATAATGCAAACGGCATAGCAGGTGCTATTCCGAAAGCAAAGCAGGCGTTTCAAGCCACGCCCGAATCTTTATAATTATACCCTAAAAACCGTTTCCTGTCAACGGATTTGTGTTCAGCAGTCGTCAGCAATCAGTCGTCAGCAGTTCGAATATTAACTATTAGTAGTCGGTCTTCAGTGATTCGTCATAGGAGGGGCAGGTATTGAGTATTGGAAATTTCAGCAGTGAGTTTGAGGGTAGAGTGTCTGCCCGCGAGGTGTCTATATATCTGCAGATTTTACTAATATTTCAGAGTAAAATCCGAAATATGAAGTCCGTATGGACTTCCCTGGGTATGAATGCCCTATGGCATTCCCCGGGGTCAAATCACTTATGGGAGTCTTCCGCAGTCAAAAAAGATTTGACAAAAGGAGATACTTTGTGGTACAATTAAATTACCTATTCAGTGGTAGGAGCTGTCACTCCTGCCACACCTTGACAGAGGGAATAGGAAACTTCACAGAATAGGTAATACCCGAATGCCACATAAATCCCATAAGATAGCTCTTCGTGTTACACCGAAGGAAGACGCATGGTTTCGCAGTCAATGCGGTTATGCGCGATTTGCGTGTAACTCTGCTCTATCTGATTTTAAAGGCGGCTTAGATTCTGATATATTTTATTCAGGCGTTGATCTAAATAATCGCTTTAATCAAAGAAAAAAGGCGTATGAATGGACGAAAGCACAAGATCAACGTGCTGCATTATATGCGATCCGAAACCTTACAGAAGGTATAAAACGCTGGAAGGATAAAATTAGTAGATTCCCAAAGTTCAAAAGACGCGGGCATAGGTTATCCTATACCACAGACGAACAGGCGGTAAAGGTAGAAGCAAAGCGTATCAAGTTGCCCAAAATCGGTTGGGTAAAGATGTTTCAAGAGTTGCGTTTTGAAGGTAAGATCATCCGTGTTACTATATCCAAGGCGGCACATAGGTGGTTTGTATCTATCACCGTTGACACAGGAACACCCAATACTCCCCGTGATACACGTGGACTCCCTGTTATCGGCGTAGACGTAGGTATCAACTCACTTGCCACCCTTGATACGGGTAAACACTATGAGAACCCAAGGCCCTTGAAACGCTATGAGAGAAAACTCGCCCGTGAGCAACGTAAGTTAAGCCGTAAAGTGTTTTTATCCAATAATTGGTATAAGCAAAAAGAGAGAGTCGCAAAACTGCACTATAAGATTGCTTGTATCCGTAATGACGCGCACCACCAAGCCACCACAAAGATAGTGAATATGGCGAGTGCGATTGGCATAGAAACCCTGAAAGTTACGAACCTGCTGAAGAACAGGAAACTTGCCAAGGCATTATCAGATTCAGCCCTCGGTGGTTTCCTTGAGAAACTCAAATCCAAAGCCAAAGTGCTTGGGATACCGATCAGAGAAGCTCCACACTTCTTCGCGTCGAGTAAAACGTGTAGTAGTTGTGGGTATGTCAAAGACGAACTATCGTTATCGGAGCGTGTGTTTCACTGTGATTGGTGCGATACGAAAATAGACAGGGACCAAAACGCTGCGATAAATCTCAAAAACCTCGCCGTAGGCTATACGGAGAGTTAAAACGCTTGTGGAGTTTGTGTAAGCCCTCCGCAAGGAGGCGACGAATGACGAAGCAAGAATCCCACGGCTTTAGGCGTGAGAGTATCAAGCCTTATGAATATGTTGAACACACGGCTGATATGGGACTGCTGGTTCGGGGAAAAAATCTGTCTGAACTTCTGAAAAACGCGGCACAGGGACTCTTTGAAACGATAGCGGTCGTGGATACGATCGATGAGACGGACGCAGTTGAGATCCACCTCACGGCTGAATCTGTGGAAGATCTTTTCGTGGGGTGGCTTGACGAACTCATCTTTCAGCACGAAACAAAGGAGATATTCTTTAAACGCGCCGACATCAAAGACTGTAGCGAAACGGTGGTATCAGCGACGGTTTACGGTGAACCAGCAAACTCCGATAAACACGAGGTTTATACTGAAATTAAGAGTGTCACATATCATCAGCTGCAAGTCGTGCGAAAGTGTGATGGTAGTTGGTTCGCTCAGGTTATTTTTGATCTTTGATAATTTTTATGGATAGAACTGATACATCGTGGTGTTCAGAAGGATGTTCAGGAGGCTCCACGTGCTTCCCATGAGATAATCACCGAGAACTAACCCTAAAAAGAAGGGGATGGCGCGCCGATAACTCTGAATACCGCCGTGTCGAAGGATAAGCCATTTTAATGTCAAAGCAATTAGCAATGGAATCCAAAGGTCGGACATCTCTTGGTTGCTCGCCATCACATAGCCAAGTGGATGCAGCGGTAGCCAAAAGAATTTGACCCGAAGATATGTCAGCACCATCATAACAGAAAATCCGATACCCATGAATATTACGCCGAGCCAGTCTGTACTGAGCGGATACGTAATCCAGTTCGTCAACCGTCCGAAGTATTCTCTCCCGTAGCCGAGTGCCCAGGGTCCAAAATAGCCGGAATCCGCACCGAATTTGTAATAGAAATGTAACTGCACCCAGAGAGCGATAATCACACCGAAAACGGTAGCGATGATAACTGTCAAGAGCATCCGGCGTTGGTTGATATTGGCAAGCTCGGCGATTTTAAACGCCTCTAACTGATGCGGCATCTGCTGTGGACGGTAATCCCGATTGAAAAAGCAGACCGAGAGTGCCGTTAAGTTCCGGGCACCGAGGCGGTGTGTTCCTAAAATGGTGTTTAAGATGTATCGGGGTGCCTGCCAGTGGTAGGCATGGACAAAAATACCGGATTCGGCGCGGATACGCGTCGTTACCAACGGTGTTATGAGAAACAGGACAGCGAAAGTGAGCGCAAGCCAGACCGCCATGCCCGCCTTATAGAGGAGAAACGCAAACAACAGAACGCCAAGTACTAATCCCCAGACAGCCATTCGATACGACATCGGTTCGTCGTGCTGTTCGATGGGCGGCTCTCGCCCGCGCGAGGGTAGCACGCTCCTCAAGACGGCGCTGAAATGCCGTTTACCTGTCCACCCAAAAAAGAAACAGAGTCCCACGAATGCCCCGATCGTCTGTTCGTTAAGATAGGGAAAACGCGGAATGCTACTCCATCCAACTGCTTTTGCTAAAGCGACTTCGTTCCGATAGAGAAAATAGAAAAGCGTCGTCGAAAAGAGGACATCCAACGGCATGAGGAACATAATCCCAATAGCAAAGGGGTAAAAGGCAGTGATGATGGTGCCGTAAAGACTCAGGGGTGCCTCCTGAAACGAAAAAAAACGGCGTGTCACTGGAATATGTGGTATTACCGGATAGAGATGGCTCAATCCGTTGAAAAGACTGATACCAGCAGCAATTGCAAAGCCGATCCACATTCGCTTGTTTCGGAAGAACCCAGACGTGGGATTTGTCATCGCAAGCGGGAGTTGAATAATCGGGAAGGTGAGACGTTCACGCTGTGCCCATTGTCGACGGAGGATCGTATTGAGGCAGAGAAAGATGAACGCTATCACCGAAAACAGCAATAACCATGCCCCTATCACCGGCACCCAAACCCGTAAGTGAAGCGGTCTATATAGGCTCGACTCACCAAGGTAATAACCGCGGAGCGCGTTCCTATCTGAAACAGTGAGCCATTCCGGGAGATGGTGCCAAAATAGGGTGCGCCACTCGTTCTCTTCCGTTGCAAACCAGAAACTATGCCCAAGAACAGAGAGGATCGCCTGAAAGACATCGCATCCAGCCAAGGATGTTGCGAAACTGAGTGTCACATACAAGAATAACAGTTCGCCTTGTCCAAGGGCAAAATTGCTTCTCAGGAGACGGATAACCCCGTTAATTAGCATCACTGCGGTGAGGATAAAAATGACATTGGACAGGGGGACTACCCACGTCGGGAAGGTATAGCGCACGAGTTCCATCTGGATGAGAAAATAACAGTTGATCGGTGCGCTAATGACGAAGATGCATAGGATGCGCCAGGTCAAGACACGTTGCTGGGGGAGAGAAGATTTACCACTTCCCATGTACAGGGGTCTCGCGTGCTTTCTCAAAGAGGTCTGCCCATTCGTCAGTGCCGTCGTCGAAGGTTAATGCGAGACGCGCACCCTCTACCTGTGCCTCACCGTTGCCGGCATTGAAATAACTCAAACCATCACCGGACATGTGGATACAACTGCCGTCGGGATAAACAGCGGTTTTGATGATACGCGGGACAGGATGAATCGTGTAACCCTCAGCGTCTAACTGATCATCCGGCACGCGGAAGCGTTCAACTGCGTCTTCATCGACTTCAACGCCTAACCCAGGGACATCGGGGATCTTGTGGCATCCATCCGAGACCTGTATCGGTTGTGTGAACAGATGGTCGCTGTAGAGATTAATACAGGTGATTGCGGGCCACGTCGCATGTGTGAGTACACTTCCGAGATGTCCTGCCCACGTCGTTGTCAAGCCGTTTCCAACGATCTGGAGCCAAAACGGCATATCTGCGGCGGCACTGAGTTGTCCCTCACGCATTACTTGCGATTTACCGCCACCGATAACAAATCCAGTGCATACGTCCTCACGGACGCAGGTGGTATAGGGGGGTGATCCGAAGTGCATGGCAACCTGACACCCAACGGTTTGGCGAATCTGCTTGTTTCCGTCAACATCGCTCTGCGGAATAGGCGTCTCAAACATTGCCACGTTTGGGTGTGAAGCGAGTTTTTGTAGGATTGGGATCGCCGTTTCTGCGTCGCGCCAAGAACCGTTTGGATCGAGGTCGAGTTTGAAGTCGGCTGGTACGCCTTCTGAGACTGCCTCTACCTGTGCGGTGATATCCCACCACGGACGCGGTTTATTTTTGAAACTGGTATAACCGTTTTTCACGGCATCTGCGGCTTCTGCTGCCCAATTTTCAGGGGAAGAATCGATACACCACCATGAAATCGGAACCGCCTCACGACACTGGTTGTCAAGAAGTTGATAGACCGGTACTTCCAAAATTTTACCGACGACATCAAAAAGCGCCATCTGTAAGCCTGCACCGAGCGAATCATCATTCATGAGTTCGGCAGGACTTTGTCCAAGCACACGTTCGACGCTGGCGTCGCTGACTCGGGAATAGGTATAGTGAACGACGGTCTCGCCCCAACCAACATGTCCGGTATCCGTGGTAACCTTGCACAGTTCAAGGATCGACCAGTTGTAAACGGTAGACACGCTCTGGGTGGTAATCTGTTGTTGGCGCGGGGTGAAGGGGACATCTACAAGCAGGCGTTCAACGTTCGTGACTTTCATGGAAGGACTCCTAAGGTTCAATGGAAGGATGCGATGTATGGGTACCTTGGAATGTGTTTGGAAAAGGAAAAAAGGCGAGGGGATTTAATTGAAGTCATCCCCTCGCTCTCTACGATATTAATAAGAGGTTTTAACCGCACCCCAGCTGGTAGTGAGTTTGCCTTTGGCATCAACATCAAAGCCGTTGGCATTTGTAACGAGAATACTGTCAATCCGTCCCATTCCCCAACTTTCGTGCCAGACCCCGACGGAGCCAGCACTTTTGTTAGTGGCTTTGTTGCTTTCAAGAATGGGATCCCCGAGTTCTTCGGAGGGTGCGAACAGATCTTTGACTTCATCGAGTTTCATGTACCAGACTTTGACGTTGTTGCCTTTGACCTCAACACGTCCCAAATAGGCAACGGCATTCGTCTGGTCGAGTCCACCCCCTAAGCCGTGTGGCACACTATCTATTTCCTTCCCACCGTTCTCACAGCCGCACTGGTCGAGACATTGCCCAGAGGGGCAACACCCGTCTTCCAGACTCATGAAAAGGACCGCCGCTGTCTCATTATAGCCCCAGACAGCGAGATAGCCTTTATCGTCCCCTTTTCTGCGGAACTGCACGCCGAAACTATCATCATCACCAAAAGAAAAGACGACTTGGATAATACCATCGGTAAAGTTGGTCAGCCCAGGTAGTGGTGTGTTACCGGAGATGCCACATCCCTCAGCGGTTTGCTTCATGGATCCTTTACCACCGAGTTTGCCGCCTTCAAAATCATCCGCAGCCCAGATAGTACCAGCGTTTTCCGGTTTATATTTTTTGACATCGTTCACACCCGCATCGGGTATTGCCTCCTTAGAGCCTGGCTCAAAATCGGCGTAAAACACAACCTGACCACTGGCGTGAAGTGAAACAAATAGACTTAAAATGAGGGTCAAGAGAAAAAAACGTGTCTTCATGAATGTCTCCTTTGATTTCATAAAAAGTTGTGTTGCCGTTTATTCGCAAGCAACAACATGATGACGAGGTTTTCAATTTTACCTTGCGGGAGAATGACGCGGGTTTCAAATATAACATCCGTTTCTCACGAATCGCCCGCGCCGTTGTTGCGGGCTTACGGTTTCGCGGCTAACTTAAGGCTATACAGCGTTGGTTAGATACCCGCCCAACAAAGGTGCCTCGTCGCAAAGTTAAAGTGGTGTTGGGTGAGGCATTAACCTCACCCGACAAAGATGAGTGGTGCGGGGAGACTGAGGCATGGTAACCTCGCCCTGCAACGCCAGTTAATCTTACGCTATTAGTCTATATTAGGAAGGAGACTAATAACTACTCTTAACGTCGCCCCACGTCGTCGAGAGTTTGGCGTGTGGGTCAACATCAGTGGTGCCGCCAGCACCCGTAACCAGGACGCTACCGACTCTTCCGTTGCCCCAACTTTCGTGCCAGATACCCACGGTACCGGGTCCTAAATCATCTGCCCCATCATATTCAGCGACCGGATCACCGAGTTCATCAGATGCCACAAAGAGACCGGGAGCATCGTCAAGTTCCATATACCAAACCTGGATGAGACTTCCAGTGACTTCAACGCGTGCCAAATAGGCAACGCTGTTGTCTTGGGTGAGGTCTGGTCCGAAGCCGTGGTCGACACCGACGAGTTCATTTCCGCCGTTTTCGCAGCTACACTGGTCGAGACATTGTCCGGAAGGACAACATCCGTCCGCAAGGCTACCGATGATAATTTGGGGGGTCTCGTTATAGCCGAATGAAACGAGATAGCCACTATCGTCGCCGACGCGACGTAACATGAATCCAACACTATCATCATCTTGCCATGAAAACACTGCCTGGATGATACCGTCAGAGAAGTCTTCAACACCGGGAATCGGTGTATCACCGGAGATACCACATCCTTCGGCAGATTGATGCAAGGCACCAGTGCCATCAGGGAACTCATCCGACTCTACCCAAACGGTTCCAGCATTTTCTGGCACCCAATTTGCCGGATCATTAACGCTAACATCCGGGATTGCTTTAGAACCGCTTATTTCAAAATCAGCATAGAAAATTACCTGTGCGCTGGCGTGGCCAATCAGCATGACTGAAAAAAGCGCGATGAACACCATAAGGTGGGTTCTTTTCATTTTTTCACTCCTTTATTGTTTGATCTTCCACAAGTTAAGTAGTCTACCCCAAAGTCACTCTTGCCTGCTAAGGGCAGATTCCTATCAATAGGATGGTTTCTCATGAAACCGATACCTAAAACATAGCAAAAATGCATATTTTTGTCAATACTAAATAATAAAAAAGTGAAAGTCTCTATTATTCGCAAAAAAGGCGAGGTGCTTTGCTTGGGTATTTCCACAAGAAACCTCGCCTGCAGTGTGTTAATCAGTAAATGGTCTATACAATATAAGACTCTCCGTTCATTTCTGAACAGATCGTCAGAGGAACGTAGACGGACAAATGCCATAGGTATAGCAGAAAGTGGAAGGGTCTCTGAAGCGATAAAAAACTAAAGACCGCTTGATTTTTTATAGTCTTTCAACCTATTTTGCAATGTCCGAATACTAATCCCCAATATCTTCGCTGTTTTCGTTCGATTCCCGTTCTGCCACGACAAAGTCGCGAGGATAAAGGCTTCCTCCACAGCCTTTAGGCTTGTGCCGAGAGGCAAAGGCGTGTTTTGTTGGTTTTCAGATGTGTGAGATGCCATTGGCGCACTGACTTGTAGTTTCTGGAACGCCAAAATTTCTTCAGGTAGATGAACGGGTAGTATAACCTCCGCGTCTGCCAAAATAACTGCGTGGATTAAGGCGTTTTCTAACTCTCGCACATTCCCGGGCCAAGGATAGTTCTGCAGGCGTGCAAGCGTCTCTGGAACTATTTTACGCACCGGCTGCGCGTAGGTATTGCAGTGTTTTTCCACAAAGTATTCCGCCAACACACTAATATCCTCTCGCCGCTCACGTAAAGATGGCAGAGAAAGAGACACAGCATTCAATCGATAGTAAAGATCTTTACGGAAAATGCCAGTCTCAACAGCTTCGGCGAGGTTACAGTGAGTCGCCGCAACGATTCGGACATCCACTGGAATAGGCTTTGTTCCACCCAGACGTTCAATTTTACCTGTTTCGACTGCCCGCAATAACTTTGCTTGAAGGGAAAGGGGCATATCTCCAACTTCATCAAGAAAGAGTGTTCCATTGTGCGCCCTTTCAAATTTGCCGATATGTCGCGTTTTTGCGTCCGTAAACGCGCCTCTTTCATGTCCAAACAGTTCACTTTCAAGCAGCAAATCTGGAATCGAGGCACAGTTGATGGAAACCATTTCACTCTCTGACCGATCGCTGTTTTGATGTAAAGCCTGTGCTATCAATTCTTTACCGGTCCCGGTCTCACCGCAAATAAGCACCTTTGCTGTGGTATTTGCGATCTTATCAACCTGCTTGAGAACAGTAAAGAGCTGTGGACTTCTCCCAACGATGCCGTCATAATTCCGTCGTAACGTATCTCTTGCAAAGGAACGAGAATGGGAAAATTGCGGCACTCCTGTTTTTGTAACCAAACTTGTATTATCTACCTGTTGCGGAATTGGACGATGATCACCATCCTCGGAAGGTAGTAAGACTGACTCGGACGCGGTGTCTGGAAACCGGGGCGCGTTGTCTTGTTTCTCCACAACAGCAGCATCGTAACCGTCTCTCTCAAGAAGCATCTCTAAACTTCTTAGGGTCTCATGGGTTACATCGCCAAAAATAAAAACGTTTCCCTTGTCATAGGGTCTATCTTCTCTGGTTTTGTGTATCATTCCCTTCCCCTTTTTTAGATATAGACGTTATTCACTTTTTACACACTTTCCCACATAATAGGGACTTCAAAATACAATAACGCGTATGGAAGATGGGAAGGTTGCATAAAATGCAATAAAAATTGCACAAAATGCGGTAATAGGAAAAAATTGCATCAATTTATAGCATAATTTTCCTAATTTTTCCCACGTGCTATGGGATTTACAGGGATGTTTGCTTATTCTGAGGGAAATTTTGTCGCGAGGTACTTCGGATTTGATTTGACGTCGGGTGGATAGTGTATCTCCCACACTTTAACGAGTGCTTTCGTAAAATTATTTGTGGGATAGATTGGTACAAACGCAGTGCTTGGCTCGCCGCGTAGAAAGGGTGCCGTAGCAGTTTCTTTACCGGTTAACATGAGATGGGTTGCACGGTGGGATTTCAGAAACTCTAATGCCTCGCGTTCGGTTTTAGCGAAGTTGACGTGCTGTCGATAGAGGTCTATCCAATGAGGGATGTAGTGGTCCTGATCAACAATGGTTTTCACACCAGCAATGACATTGAGTTGACTCCCATGGTTCCAATGCGCGGCAACAACATCAGAAGATGGTAGGTTGTCTTTCATCCAATCAAATGCGTGAGCGAGGCTACCCCTTCCCGGTGTAGCTCTGTGAGATTTGATAGCGGTAGATAGCGCACGGTTTGCGTGCCCGCCCACAGGTGAATAGAACAGGATCAGGATTAGCATCAAGGCAGGGATCGCTGTTTTTAATAGGAGCTGGGGTATACGGTGTTTCACTTTATTGGCATAGAAAGTGGCTAAGAAAATGAGGATATCTGCGGTAAAGAAAGCGATCGATATCCCGACAAAAAAATTGTAGCGTTTAGCATCTCGTGCGAGTGCTACCCAAAAGAGAAACCATACGATAAAGGCAATGTAGATGAATTCATTCTCAACAGAACCTTGTCGCCGCCATGAAAGCACAAGAAATCCAACGACGCAAATAGCAATAGCAATACCAAATAGTATATTAGCAACGGATGTTCCCAAAAGTGAATCAAGCACACTGCGGTAAAAGGTTGTTCCCGTGAACAGGACCAAGGGTGCGACGAACACCAGTCCTTGCCTTTTCCAAAAACGGAAAATTGTCATAGCGATACCGAGGCTCCCTAATACAAAAACACTGCCGTAATGCATCATCCAATAGATAAGAACAGTGCTTTCCAGTTCTTCAATGCTTTGCATAAGCGTATTTTGACTGAAAGGCACGGTGGTATTGGCAAAAGTATTGTATTGCATTAGGATATAACCGAGTGCGAGTGTGATGCTGACAAGGGTTAACCCAAGCGCAAGGGTGCGTGTGTGTGGACGAAGTTTCTCAGCAAAGGAAATCTGAGTAATGAGGAGATGGCGGAGGTAACGGATAACTAAAAGGACAAGTGGAGGGACGAGCATTAGGGCGGCGATGTGTGTTGAGAAACCCTGTCCACTCCGATAAGCAGGGGATACAAGGTACAGCGGTGGCACAAAAGTGAAAACCCAGATCAGATATAACCCTAATCTGTCTTCTGTTTCAGAGGTGAGAAAACGCCAGATTTCAACCAGTAAAATGATACTGAGAAAAACGCCAAAACCTTCCCAACTGATACCTCCGAGGAACATAGCCACACCACTCGCCAGTGTCCATAGAAGACATTTACGTGCCTGTTGTGATCGCAGTGAAGCAAGATAGGTTGTGACCGTCAGGACACCGAGCATGAGGCACCAACTGTCTCTATCTCCAAAACCCGCAGTGCTACGGGTAATCGCACCAGGGAGTGTTGCTAAAAGCACGCCAACAATGCTTGAAAAGAGAATGCCGAAAGTGCGATAGAAAAAGAGACAGAGAACACCGAGTCCAATGCAGAAGCAGACGACGGGTATGTAGACGGTAACGTGATAGAGTGTAATGCCTGGGAATACCCATGCGACGCCTTTGTGAACGTAGGCAAGAGCGTATCCGTAGAGATTGAGGGTTTGGGTTAAATCTCTACCGAGTGGGAGCCATCGACTCATATCCCGTTCTGGCAACTTCCCGTGTTCAGAGATGAGCTGTGCCTGCCAGTAGTAGAAGTAACCATCCGGTCCAGTTAATTGTCCTGACGGGACATTTGTGATACCTTGAAGCCGAATAAAAGCGGCAACACATAGGATGCTAACAATCAGAACAACAGCCATTAATTTTTCGACTTTCATCATATTACTGGTGCGATGTCCCCCTTTGCCAGCGTGTTTGCTATGGTTCAATTTGAGAGTTTAGAGACGCAACGACCCTTGAGAAAGGTCTGTCAGCGGTAAAGGCACAGAAAATTCTACGAATACCGCTCTGGCAAATCAGCATTTTATTTTACTACAATATTCTGTGTCCCTATTTTCTGATCCTCAGTTTCCTTCCTACGTTTACGCTTCTCCATGAATTCTTTGAACTCCGCTAAGTCCTCCTTGCAACAACCACAGCCTTTCTTGGTATTGGTGGTGTCGGCGTTGACAGAAGGTATTGCGCTTATCTGTTGTGGTGTATAGATGGGCAATCTGTCGGTTGCATAACCGACGAAGGTGACAGAGATACCAATAATAGCAAGTAGAGCAATAATGTATAGGAAGTGTGTATCCTTCATTTAACCGTGTCCTTATTTCGTTGGATTAGCCGTTCGATATATACGGCAATCTCAGGGTCGGATTCCTTGAGTCTACGGAGCCCTTCTTGAGGTCCGTGCTGGCTCAGCGTCTGTACAGCGGTGTTAAACCGTTGGGGTGAAAATTGTTCGTGCAAGGCCTTTTCAACATTCGACTGTGTGGGGAGTGCTCGTTCATCAGGGAGAAGCGTTTTGAGGAGTCCCGCCTCAATTTCCTCAACGGTTTTCGGCACCTGCGTTACGCCCTCAATGGTCGGTGCTCCCTCGCTAAGCAAAAGGGGTTTCGGTTCATCGCCGGAGCTTTCTTCAGCTACATTAGTTGGCGCGGGTTCGACAACGGTATCGAATTCTGTGAATTCAGCAATGGCATCAACATTGTCGGCATCTGTGACAATACTGGCAGCATTTTCCCTCACCTCCTGTGCCCACTCTAAGTCGCCAACATACCCGTTGAAATATCCGCGCATCCAGACGCTGTTTGCCTCTGCCTCGCCTCGAAACTGCGACAGGACACCGATCGTCTGCCTGACATTCACTTCATTATTCGTTGCTATTGAGGAAAGTCCCGTCTCAAGAAAAAGCTCGGCGAGACGTTTTCGCATCTCAGGCTCGTAATCAATATATTCGCCGGTAGGAAAGTACTCGCGAAACCTTTCCTCTTGCGCCATCCGACCGGAGCTGAGTCCCTTCGATTCAAGGAAACTCCACCACAAGTCAAGATCTGTTCCAATCCGCGCATCCTGCTTCTTCTGGTATTCTAAATATTCTGGGGAATTGACAGCTTCGTAGAGTGCTTTCCAATACGGATCGTTCTCTGTGTCAACACCGACAAACTCCAGTTGTGCGAGAAACGTCTCTTTTCCTTCCAGCGCGAGTTCTTCCGGTGTGATTTTTTTTCTGGATACTGACGTTTTAGTTGTGTCTGTGCCCTCAGTTGAGTTGCCTTCTTCAAGTGGAACTGCCACGTATTTTCTAATTCGCTCCATCTGTCTCGGTGAAAACATCACCCACACACTAACACCGATTGCAATCATCATTGCAATGATGACCAAGAGATATACCAGTCTCGTTTTCATTCCTCTGATTCCTATTTATTGCGGTAGCACCTCCCATAGTGGGCAACCACTGCAATAGGTTGAAGACTAAAAAACGGTTCCTATAGATTATTGGCAGAGTCTATAATATTCGCTACACACTCTTAGTGCGTCACTCCGCGCATTTCTACACCGTTCTGTATTATTACTATTGCACGCTTCTGTTGCGTATCTTCTTTCCTGTCTACAATTATATTCAAGGTAATTGCACTCTGCACCCGTAGCTTCCGCGTTCTGTGCTATCAGGTGGAATGTTACGAAGCCAAATGCGAGTCCAAAGAGGACTACAAGCGCCGGAATGCTCGCAATCAAAGTAGATCTCATGATTATTTTCTCCTTGTGTTGTTCCTCAACGGAGTACGGAGTATAGATTCACAAATCCCCTAAGAGGGAATCAGTCTTAAATTTCACATTTTTATACCAGAGCAATTTATGTGCCAATTGGTAAGAAACCACACCGTTAGCGGTCTCAGCGAAATTTATTTCCGCAAATCTTACAGTCTCTGTAAATCCTGCACACTTGATCTGCAAACCCTGCTGATATTTCTCAAAAGTTGTCCTAAAGCCATAGTTATCAAGGTTCTTTAGGGTTAGGTTTATGAAAATGCGTTATGAACTCCATGAGCATCTGTCTTTCTCCAGTAAGCTGAAGCTGTATTTGATGAAAGGTGCGCCGTTCTGAGATGCTAACTTGAAGCAACATCAGGTAGCTGATGACTTTTATGCCAAGACTCACATACGCACCTTCTCTGCTTTCCAAACTCATGGCGGAGATGTGCAAACTCGATTTCAAATACCGCCAATACTGTTCAATACCGTGGTGTTGCGACCAAATCCTCAGCGCCTCGCAGGTGCGTAGCGGTTTGCCAAAGACCAAGAGGGTGCGTATCTTTTTCCGATCCACAAAGAAGATGACGACACACGCTCCAAAAGTTGGGCTTTCCGCTTTGAGACGACAGACGGGTTTATCACACCCCCATTGATCTTCACGCAACTCTACGTCCTTTTTATGAACCGAAAGTTTCGCAGTCGTATCGCCTATGGTCATGACATAGTTGTTCTTACCATGAACGAGTATACAAGCAAACCCTAACTCCGATAACGTATCAATGAGTTTACGACTGCCATACCACGAATCGAAGGTGATCGGATACTTTCTCAGATCAACGCCGTGGGTATCAAAGAAATCTAAGACATCTGTGAGCATCGCTATGACGAGACTCGGTTTATCGGTGTTGCCACGTCCTTGTTTACTGACAAGACGCGTATCTAAGGGGATCACACGATCACCAACTTTTAGTGTGATCCCTAAGACGTTCTGACACCAGATAGAGGTCTTGTGTTTTTTTGACCACCACTTTGAACAGTAAGAGAGCGTTTCTCCCTCGCGCGGCAGATTCGTATCATCAACACTCACGGTCATACGCCGACGCGATTGCGTTGAAGCAGACTTGTTTTCAGCGTCTTTGATGAAATCGATTGCCATCACACATCCGAGGCGCAGATTCAAAGACTTCGAGTGATAGAGACTCAGAGAACCAAGATGCCGATAAAGACCGGCTTTCGGAAGTTCCAAGGCATCGGCAACTTGATTCGGGTTGTAAAGTCCAAAGAGATGGCAAACGCAGAGCAGCAGCAGTGTTTCAACGACTTGACGCTTGATACACTGAAAGTAAGAACAAAGAAGGTCTTGAAAAAAGAGGGTGGATTTGATAAGATGATCAGGCATGCGATGGCCTCCTAATGGCTCAAAGGTGGTTCTCTGAATCATTAGGATGCCATTTCATGTGCTAAAAATCAAGCACCTTTTTCAAAACCATCGCATTTTCACCTGGCTATACCTGCTATCTCTTCGTTATTACTGCCGCCATGATAACTTTGATAAATATCAGCCCTGCATATCTCCAAAATACAATATCACGAGCGGGTGGAACCTTGAAAACGAACGTCAACAGGAAAATAGGAACAAGGCATAAACTACACCCAATCGGCATGTCCACTATCAACCATCAACTGATTGACGTACACGCCATCCGAATACTGCCAGACGTGAGCGACTACGCGACCGTAAACATCAGTAGCGACCGATTTGATTACAACCCGTTTCCCTTCTACGAGCGTTTTTAAATAGCTAGCAGATTTTTGTCCTTGTGGGGTGCTACTTTCGGGAGCGTTTATATTTGCTAAGCGAACTGTTTGGATCGAAGTATTAATCGAAGTATTAAAGGCATCACCACCAATCACGGACGTGACATAGGTTGCATACTCCTTCATCTTTCTACCTCTTCTTTCAATGAGTAGGTTATACCTTCATGCTATTAGATGCGACATTCGTAAACAGCCTATCCATGGTAAAACATACAATTACTACCTATACGCCAGAAACTTGGCGAGGTTAGAAACCTCGCCAGTGAAGTAATACCAAATCTAATTGAATATTCTGCATGTATGTGTTATTCTCTGCTGCATTCTTTCCAAAGGAGTGAACAGCAATGAAAAGAAAAGTGCCAGAGATTACCGAAAGTGTTCAAGACCTGAAAAGTCTGTTACGTCAAGCCAAAAAGAAGCATGAAGTCCAACGTCTCAACGTTCTGTATCTGTTGAAAAGCGGACAGGCAAAAACCCGTCTCGAAGTTGCCAAACTCCTCGGCGTCGATCGCGGGAGTGTCGGGACATGGTTAGCGGCTTACGAGACCGGTGGACTTGAGAATCTTCTCAAGCGTGGGTATGCCCCGGGACGTGCCCGATCCTTACTGAAGCACAACAAGACGTCTTACGTAAAGAACTTGAGAACCCTGAGGGGTTTCACAGTTATGTGCAGATCCAAGAATATATTGCTCAGACTTTCGGTGTCGAGATGAACTACAAGGCGGTTTATGCGATGGTTCATGATAAATGGGGAGCGAAACTCAAAGTGCCTCGTCCGAGTCATGTGAAAAAAACGTCGTAGAGTCCGAGACGTTCCGTGATGAGTTTTCTCAACGTGTTTGTCAAGCGATTTCCGAGAAACGTTCTGCGTCTGAAAACGTGCGTGTTTTCAGTCAAGATGAAACCCGATACGGTCTTTTAGGTCTGACGCGTCGACGCATCACCCGACGCGGTCTGAAACCCATTGCAAAGATAAATCCGTGTTATGAGTCGGTTTATCTCTACGGAGCGGTTGAACCGTTGACCGGTGAGAGATTTTTCTTGGAGTTTTCACACTTGACTTCAGACTGTTTTCAATGTTTTCTTGAGAAGTTTTCCGAAGCGTTCTCAGAGAGTCTAAACCTCCTCGTGCTGGATAATGGTCGATTTCATCAGGCAAAGTCATTGAAGATTCCTGAGAATGTTGTTTTACTTTTCTTACCGCCTTATAGTCCGGAGTTGAACCCGATTGAGCGACTTTGGCAGGATGTCAAAGCGAAGTTATTTACACAGACGTATAATGCCTTAGAAGATATGCAAGCGAAAGTTTCGGAGATACTTGAAGGCTACTGCGATGCTGTGGTTGCCAAACTGACTCGATCTTCACACTTCATCAACGCTGCTCATGCAGTATAAACTTTTAGAAATGGTATAAGAAAGTGCTTCTGCTGTTCCATAAGATGCCTATGTATTTCACATTTTATTATACTCAGGACTTAGGCATATTTTGCTTAACTTCAGAAGACATAGGCATTGACCCAATACTCTGGGCATCTTAATGAGGCATCTCATCATATAGTAACGCGCATAAGTTGCAGGGAGGTTGCATAAAATGTAACCTTTGGGAAAGGATGTGTGTTTAGGGACATGTGGAAAGACACACTTACTGAGAAATTACAGGGTGTGCAAAGGGAAGCGTAAGACCCCACGGTGTTCTGTGCCGATATAGAGGGTATTTCTGGCAACAGCAAGGGAGGTCACCCGACTCGGGATTTCTGAGGTAATCTGTGTCCAAACACCCGTATCTTTGTCCAATCGATAAGCACCTGTCTGGGAAATACCGTAAAGTGTTGTGCCATTGATTGCCAATTGGCGCATAGGGATTGGTGCGGACGTTGCATCGGTGAGCACATGCCAGTTCTCTCCGTCGTTTGACATCGCGACACCATTGTTTGTTGAAACGTATACCGTGTTACCCGAAAAGATTATCTCTTTGAAGTGCGGCAACTTCTTTAGGAGTTGATTCTGTGGCTCTGCTTTATTAAGCGGTAAGGGAAAATACGGAGTAACATCTCTCCAAGTATCCCCACCATTCAGCGATTGGAAAAGGTCGCCGTTGCTCTTTCCGAGATAGATAATCTCTCCTGAAACAGCAAACTGGAAACCGTCAGTAGCGTAGAAATCAGCAAACACGGGAGTGTCTTGCATACCGGTATCGTGCCACTTGCGATCTCCGTAGGTCCAGCGGTAGAGCCTCCGTTCATATTCAATGTAGAACGTTCCGCCGCTCACGGCGAATTCTCCAGTCGTTTTTGTAGCTACCTCTTCAATGCCGAGTTGATAACGGAAAAGGTTTGCTCGATCTGCTTCATTTAGATTAAGTGTACCTGAGGTGTACGCTATGCTCTCTAACCATTTATTGCGGTTCGAATCCACATAAACCGGCATGCCTTTAATATGGAGTAGTATATCGGTATTAGGAAGTAGATGGAATAGAGAGTTCGTGCTTCCGCCCTGCTTTGCTCTGACATAAAGTGCACTTCCTACGGCTGTCAAATTTGACAACTCCAACGTATCAATTGATTTGTCCAAAGGGGAGGGCAACCCCGTTCCGACATAAGTCCAGAGTTCGCCACCATCGGTGGACTTCGCGATGCCTTCATCGGTTACGGCGTAGAGTGCATCGTCAACCTGTGTGAGATCATGAATATGGAGCTCCGTTATACCTGCCATGAAAGAGTGCCATGTGTTACCACCATTAGTGGAACACCTAATCCCGCTTGTTCCTACCACAAAAATAGTGTTTTCGTCTAACGCGGCTACCGGATCAGTCCCAAGAGTAAACGCATGTTGGCCAAAACCGAGATATTTCCACGTATTGCCAGCATCCGTTGAACCCAACACACCAGCACCGAGAGCCAAGACAGCATTATTCACTGCCACTAGTCTGACAGATCCGAACGTTAGGGAAGATGACGGGAAATCTTGACCTGAAGGTGTTATGTCCATCCACGACTCCCCAAAGTCATCTGAAGCAAAAGCGATCCAGGCTCTTGGCTCTCCTGTTTCTCAGTACTCAAGTAAATTCGGTTGCCTGCAACTGCCAATGAACCAATAGATTGTGATTGGGCAACGGGCAATTTCCCCCACACACCTAAATTGAGCCGATAAAGCCCTCGCCTCGTTCCTAAAAAGAGGACGTTTTCGATAGCGACAGCATTCTGTATCGCTGGCGCGGTCAAGCCATCGTTAAAGGCGTGCCATGTATTTCCGACATCCGTTGAACGGAACACACCATCTACAAGAACAAGGTACATTTCAATCTGGACATCTTGCGGGTGCTGTTCTTCGCTTGGATCAATAATGAGTAATGCGATTGCGCGCCCTTGTGGGCGCGGACCAACGGTGTGCCATGTTACACCATGATCGGTGGATGAAAACAAACTCGTCCGCGTGGCAATATAGAGAGTTTCACCCCATTCCGCCATCGGCTCACTTTGGGGTGTTAAGGGCAGAGAGGCATTGATGAGGTCCCATTCCGTGCTATTATTGTCTGTTGATAACCGATAGAGTCCGGTGCTCCCGACAGCGTAAAGTGCCTTACCGGATGTAAGAAAGAGGTTTTTTACATCTCCGCCTGTTAGTTTCTCCGATTGAATCCACTGTGGTTCTGTATCCAGGACTTCTACTGCTTCTGACTGCAGAGCGACCAGTGGTTGCGCATTGGTCCTTGAACCGGTACTGCTGTTTCTACCAATAGTATTCGTGCTACCGAGTTGTGTTCTCACATCGGGTTTTAATTGCAACGGAAGGACAACGGGGGTCTCCACCAGTTCAATTATCATCTCCGATTCCGCATCCAAGTTGTAAGGCTGCTGAAAACGAAGGAGGGCGCGTGCACCGAAACCTATCATCAGAATAATGAGAAGAGCTGATGCAAGAGAAGCTCCCCACGGTAACCACGGTTTATTGACAGAAGGCGCAGGCGGCTTGATACGAGCGACCTCTCGCATGATGTTTTCAGTTAGGGTTGGCGATAGACGGAAGATGCCTGAGACATCGTGGAGCAGGTGTTCCTGTTTTTCCAATCGTTTACGGGCGCGGTGGAGTCGGCTTTTAATGGTATTCGGCGATACACCCAGAAATTCGCTAATATCTTCACAGGACATTTCTGAAAGATAGTGTAGCGTTACAACGGTGCGCTCGCTTTCTGGAAGTTTCTGGAGAAGTCGCTTGACGATCTCGCGCTGGTGCTCAACAGCGGTTGTTTCACCACGCGATGCCTCATATTCTGCATAACAGAGTTCCTCAAGTTCAGGGGCGGGCATTGCATCGAGCGATGTCGTTGGTCGTCGCTTTTTTCGGAGCCATGCAATACAGTGTCGCGTGGTAATTACATAGAGCCATCCGGGAAAGTGCTCAGGCGGTTTCAGTGTTGACAACTTTTTGTAAACCTTCAAGAAAACATCTTGCGTGATCTCTTCTGCGATGTGAAAGTCGCCAATCTTCCGCCAGACAAGCGTATGGACCCTTTTCTGATACTTATTCACGAGGGCAGTAAACGCGTTTTGGTCGCCCTCTAAAGTCCGTCGGATCAATGTAACATCATCGGCTCTCATTTGTGTTCTCCAAAAATCTCATAAAGGCACGCCATCTCATCAATAATCAAGTCGCTCACTGCCAATTCACGGGATTTCCTTTATAGCGTTTCTATCCAAACCATACAAAATGAGAATCTCATGAATCTAACCGTTGTCCGTCAAGTCATCATACACGTACAAAAGACTGATTAAGCTCCGAAAAGCCATATTAAGACAATTATCTATATAATACTATTCTAATTAATATCCAGTCTCCATATAGGCGATTGTATCATAGTTCGATTTACAAGTCAAATTAAAAAGTAAAAAGGTAGCAACTTGGATTATGTTTGCAAAGAAGTCAGCAATTTCTATTCCAGTGTTAGAGACGTTAGATACATCCGCCTGTGTGGAATAAAATGCTTGTGCTGTATAAAAGAGGAAATTTTGAGGGACTTAAGGAATAGGAAGACGGACGCGAAAGAAGGCACATGTGTTATGCGCCTTCCGGGCATATTCGTTTTTTTCAACTTGACAGAACAGCGTAGAAATGCTACGCTACTGTAATATTAATTATTTTTGGCACCTTCGTCAATCCAATCAATGAAAAGTTGGACTTGGTCTCCATCCAACGGTGGGCCGCCGGGAGGCATACCACCACCATCAATGCGTTTGACGATAAGACTTCCTTTACCATCACCTGCGGCAAATGCAGGCCCGTTCGCGCCACCCTTTTTGAAGGTATCATATTTGCTGAGATCAAGTCCTGCGACACCGGGTGCGGCGTGGCATCCTGGAACGGCGCATCGTTCAGCGAGTATAGGCTGAATATCGTCCTTGAAGGAAATGCCTGCAACAACGGGTTCTTCAACAACCGGCTGCTCTGCTGGCGGAACCGGTGTTTGAGCAGGAGGAGGCGTTGTAGTGGGTTGGAGGACATCCGTCATACCGGGGGTATCCTCAGTGGTGTCACCTTCATCACCGCAACTGGCGACGAAGATTGCAATGAGAAAGAGACTCATGGCAAAGATAGGAATAGAAACGGAATGAAGGTATCGTTTACGCGTATGTATCAAAGACGAAGCAATCACGACAGGATTCTCCTTTTTTGAGAAATGTATTTTTTGGCGTAGTTTGCAAGCCAAAACTTGCTGTTAAATGTGTAGAAATCTCGTTGTTTTGTATGTATATAGAATACCACGATGCAAAGGAGATGTCAAATGAAAATTCTGATTAACACCGATATCACGCCCGATCAACAGCAGCAGATCGAATCGGTTTCTGACGACCTTTCACTTGTGTGCCCACAAGATTCAGAAGAGGCACTGCGAGAAATTGTAGAGACCGATATTGTGCTCGGTGGATTCAACCGTTCACTTTTTGAAAATGCGAAGCAACTGAAATGGGTACAAGTGCTTTCCGCTGGTGTTGACGGCTTGCTGTTTCCGGAGTTTGTTAAAAGCGACGTTATCCTAACGAGCGCGAAAGGATTTGTTGGTCCACACCTGGCAGACCAGACCTGGGCTTTACTCCTCGGTCTCCTCCGAGGTATCGGACGTTCGGTCCGCGAACGGACGTGGGATAATCGAATGTCAATCCGTCTGGCGACGTGGGAACTCAGCGAACAGACGTTAGGGATTGTCGGACTCGGTGGAACGGGGATTGACGTTGCGCGTCGGGCACAAGGGTTCGATATGCGCGTCATCGCCGTGGATCCAGAAGCGGTTGAAGCACCATCGTTTGTCCATGAGGTATGGAAGATGGATCGGTTCCATGATCTCCTCGCGGCGTCAGACGTCGTTGCTATCTGTGCCCCGCTGACTCCGGAGACGCATGGTATGTTCGATGATGCGGCGTTTGAGCAGATGAAATCGCATGCTCTGCTTATTAATGTCACACGCGGTAAGATTGTAGACGGACCGGCACTGCTCCGTGCACTTACGTCAGGGAGCATCGGTGGTGCGGGGTTGGACGTTACACCTGAAGAGCCGTTACCTGCCGATAGCCCGTTATGGGATCTGCCGAACGTAATTGTTACACCACACGTTGCGGGTGGGTCCCCGATCCGTTTGGACCGGAGTGTTGGGCTTTTCTGTGATAATTTGGAACGGCTTCTCGTTGGGAAACCGCTCCTGAGTGTGATTGACAAGGAAAAAGGTTATTAATTTTTAATTAATTGCTTCTGAGCTACCCTCCATTACATTACGGGCAGATTTTCAATCGTTAAGAAACCATTTTTAATCTAAAGTAGGTTTTTTAATGCACCGAAAACCACCGCGTAATAGAATGGAGCGGTGCCCAGGAGTCCATAAATTAGAGATCAGCGATTTTAACGAGTTGCTTCCCGATATTGCCGCCCTTTAGCATGCTAATGAACGCTGCGGGTGCGCTTTCGATCCCGCCTTCTTCAATCGTTTCATGGTATTTCAGCTTGCCCTGCCGTAACCACTCTGACATCTCAACGAGTGCTTCCGCATGCTGATCGGCGAACTCAGAAACGAGGAATCCCTCGATTCTTGCGCGTTTAGTGATCATGTGCCAGAGGAAACGCGGTCCTGTCTCTGGCTTCTCTAAATTATATTGTGAAATCTGTCCACATATCACGACGCGCCCCTTGATTCTTAAATTGAGGAAAACCGCATCCGTGATGGTGCCACCGACGTTGTCGAAATAAACATCAATGCCATCAGGAAGAAGTCTCTGGAGCTCCTCGTGATAATCGGTAACTTCCTTATAATTAAAAGCATCATCAAATCCGAGTTCATCAACAATGTAAGCAACTTTTTCATCGGTTCCGGCGGAACCGACAACCCGACACCCCTTGATTTTTGCGATCTGTCCGACAACGGAACCAACTGCGCCAGCGGCACCAGAGACAAATACCGTCTCCCGCTCTTGGAGTTTGCCAACCTCAAGCAAGCCGAAATAGGCTGTCAGACCGGGCATACCGAGAATCCCACCCCCCGTTGAGATGGGTGCGATTGTCGGATCAATCTTCCTTAAGTGGTCGCCGGCAGCCGTACCGTATTCCTGCCATCCGATACCGGCGTTGACGATATCACCTACCTCAACATTCGGATGTTTCGACTCGACAACCTGAGCGATCACACTCCCCACCATGATCTCGTCAATTTCCACGTTAGCGGCGTATGATTTCGCGGCATTAATCCGTCCCCGCATATATGGATCAACCGAGAGGTAGATAGTTTTTACCAATACCTCACCATCTTCAGGCGTTGGGATCGGCACCTCGACTAAGTTAAAGTCCGATTCTTTTGGGTACCCTACGGGTCGAGAAGCGAGGGTAATTTGACGATTCATAAGCCTTTCTCCTTTTTAATAGCCATCAGCCATCGGCTGTCAGCTGTCAGCAAAGAGGTTTTGATATACCAAACATCTTTTGTAACTCCCACTGGGACGCAAACTGACGACCGATACCTATCTATGCGCGTTGTTTAGTTTCTGTGATTAAATTGTACGGGATCTTCACCGTGGACGACGATGAGTTCGTGTTTAGGCGCATCCCAATCGAAAACCTTGACGATCGGCAGGATGACCCTAACCGCTAAACCGATACGCCGTTTATCAGAGCGGTTTGCTTCCGAGTGATGCAAGGTGCGTTCATTAAAAAGGACAAATTCACCCGGTTGCATCTCAAGATTGACAATCGTCGTGGTATCAATGAACCCGAGATCACCCATCTGATTGAACGCCATATCCGAGGTCGCTTTCACGTGGGGTACCACTTTACGGTGTGAGCCGGGAACGATCTGGAGGCAACTATTTTCCAACGTTGCCGAATCAACAGCGATCCACGCAGAAATAATAATAGGGGGTTCAAGGGGCCAATAGTTGAAGTCTTGATGCCACGGAATCTCTTTCGCGCCCGGTTCTTTGATGAAAAAGTTCGTCCGCCAGAGCAGAAGGTCGGGCCCGTAGAGAGATGCCATCCGTTTGATGATAGCCGGATGCGTGGCGAGATTATGAATTAATGCAGAGTCAAGATGGCGGTTGTGCTCCAATTGGTTGTGATCCGGCGGTGCAGTCTCAAGGACTGTCTCGATTTCCGAATGCATGTTGAGCATATCTTCAGGACTACAGAGTTTGTAAGGACCGAGGTAACCCTGCCGCCAAAACTGTTCCTTTTCTTCGGGACTCAACGCATGATTTCCGTTCTGCATATTTTAATTTTCCTTGCGGTTCGGTCAGGTAGGTTGGACAACTGAAGTGTCTTTCCGTAGACCCGCCTGCCGAACCCGAAACTCGTCTCCGATACAATACTTAAAAGCACGAGTATCGGGTTCGGTTGTTGCCAGCTACGGGTTTTGATATTATCCTAACCTACCCTAAAATGCTAACTTGTAGCAGAGCCTGTTAGGCTGTGCATCTTCGGACCCATCTTAATTTTACCTTGCGGAGGAGCAACAAACGTCCGTCCTATTGAATCAAAACCTCTTTACTGACGGTTAATCGCTATCTTTCCTCATTCCTGACAGACATGCACTTTAACCGCGCCGGAGGTCTTATCGGCAGACACTCGGAACGCTTCGGCGATATCTTCAAGAGGATAGTAGTGTGTCACCAATTTTGTAGCATCGACCTTACCGGAGTCAATCAACTCAATTGCCGCCTCAAAGTCGGTCTCCATCCCGCTATAACCGTAGCAGTTAGACCCTGTAACGAATGCTTCTGACCAGACGATCTTGGAAAGATCCACTTCAAGCGGTTTGTAGTATCCTGCGACGAGGACAACAGCCCCCTGTTTCCGAACGATATTCATAGCGGTGTCAAAGTTTTCCCCACCGCCTACGGTTTCAACCACCGCATCAAAACCGATGCCATCTGTGACATCCTTGACGTATTCTCGCACGTCGGTGTTGCTGACATTCACGATATGATCCGCGCCGAGTGCTTTTGCCAGTTCTGCTTGCTGCTCGTACTTGACGGTAATCAACGTCTCTTTCACACCGGCGGCGACTGCATCCGCTAAAGCGAATTGTCCGATAGTCCCGCCACCGATAATTGCGACGGTATCTCTGGAATTGGCACCTGTTCGCGCGATAGCTCGATGTGAAACAGCGAGCGGTTCAACAAGGGCTCCCTGCTCAAACGTCATGTCCTTCGGTATTTTAAACAACCCAGACTGGTGCGTCGACGTGTATTCAGCAAATCCGCCGTGCATACTTGGTGAGACCCCGGTCCTATTGAAGCAGAGATTATACTGTCCCGTTTCACAATACTTGCAGGTGCCGCAGTGCGCAAAACATTCCACGGCGACCCTATCGCCAATGTCAAACTTCGTTACACCCTCACCGAGTGCTACGACTACGCCACATGTCTCATGCCCAGCGGCGTATTCATGGGACTGTCCCCAATTCCCGAAATAACTATGCAGATCACTTCCACAGATGCCGGTCTGTTTTGTGTCAACGAGGACAAAGCCCGGAGGCGGTTCGTTCCGTTCTACGTCACGAATTTCAATTCCTTCAATGCCTGTGTAGATAGCAGCTTTCATTCTCATTTTTTAATTTTTCCTTGCGGAGAAACGACGGAGCTTATGCCTTTAGGCTTCTCGCTCAAAAGTCGTCCTCCACTTCGTTACGGGCTACAGGTTTTTACAATACCAAGAACCTGGACTCCCCCGTATCTCCCAGAGGCGGCGGATACAGGGATCACAGTCCAAGCGCCCATCAATTAAAATGCTATCGGGCGAGGTGTCGGAACCTCTGACTACCCATCATCATGGTAAATCCGAGTTACCAGTGGATACAAACATTCCTAAAATCGCACGCTTATCGGATTTTCCGACGCTTGTTTTCGGGATTTCATCAACAACGACAAACCGATCAGGAATCCAAAACTTAGGGAATTCAACAGAAAGGTGTTGCTTAAGGGTATCTGAGATGTCCTCATCCATCCGTTGTGAAAGTGCAACGACAGCGAGTGGACGTTCTCCCCACTTTTCATCAGGCACACCGATAACCGCCGCCTCCAGAACGGACGGGTGCTTTAGGAGTGAAGTCTCTAAGGCAACACTTGAAATAGACTCTCCGCCACTTCGGATGAGTGCTTTCGCGCGGTCCACAATCTGCATGTAACCGTCTACGTCAACCGTAGCAATATCCCCTGTGCGTAACCACCCGTCTGCAGTGAAATGCTCCGTAGTAGGCTCAATATTATAGTAACGACTTGCTGTCCATGGACTTCGCGCTTGCAGTTCCCCGACGACTTCACCATTCCAAGGGAGTTTCGTGAAACCGTTAGATGTTTCAGCTGCAAGGCGGAGTTCAACGCCCGGTATGGGTCTTCCTTGTTTCGCTTTAATCCGCCACTTTTCAGCATCCGATAAATTTTGATGTATCCCGCGCAGTTTCGAGAACGTACCGGTTGGTGACATCTCCGTCATCCCCCAAGCGTGGCAAACTTCAACGCCGAGATTCTTTTCGTATGCCTCAATGAGTGCAGGTGGCATCGCCTCGCCCCCAACTATCAATCGTCGCAGCGTGGAGATGTCCTGCTTCCTCTTTGATAACTCGGGATACACCTTTGCCCAGATTGTAGGAACCCCTGCAGCGACGGTAACCCCTGTCTCTGCAATAAGGTCTGCCATACACACGGGCTTGGCACTCGGAAGCACTATGTCCGCACCAGCGAACATGGACGCGTAGGGCAGTCCCCATGCCATCGCATGGAACATCGGGACGAGCGGCATCACGACATCTGCCTCTGTTAACCCGAAGACATCGGCTTGATTTACAGCAAGCGTATGAAGAAACATGGAGCGATGGGTGTAGAGAACGCCTCTCGGTTCCCCTTGCGTCCCACTGGTGTAGCAAAGCCCCATCGCCCAGTTTTCGTCAGGGATATTCCATGAATAGACTGGCTCGGCTTCAGAGAGCAACTGCTCATAAGCGACATTCGGATGCGCGGAACTCGGATTAAAGTGGACAATTTGTTTACATTCTATTTTCTCTCGGAGTTCCTCAAACTGCTCAGCAAATGCACCATCTAGAAAAATAACTTTGTCTTCTGCCTCTTGCACGATCCGCGCCAGTTGAACGGTAGAGAGACGAACGTTGAGTGGATGTAGCACAGCACCTATGCACGGAATTGCATAGTAGAGTTCCAGATGCTGATAGGTGTTGGACGCGTATGTCGCAACTCTGTCCCCCGGTTGTATAACCCCCTGTTGCGTGGTAGCATTGGCTAACCGCTTCACACGCTCATATAACGTAGTATAGGTGTAACTATGGAACGTCTGATCGGGCAAAAGTGTGGTCACTCGCTTACTGCTGTGTATACGGTGCGCATGTTCCAAAATCTGCGCAAGTGTCAGGGGGTAGTTCATCATCATACCGTGCATGTTCTCCGGGACCCTCACACAAACAATCGTCAAAGTTTCTCATGATTTTAGCATAAAAACAGAGTTTGTGGTTAAAAAAACTGACACTTTACATTTTCACGACTTTAATTTGCATCTTAGGAAAAAAGAATACATAATATTAAATCATTATTGTAAGCGGAAATACGTTTAGACGTTTCTGTGCTCCATATCTATTTTTATCATTAAATTATAATGAGGTTATACTAAAATGACAATTTCAGATAACAAACGGTATCTCTGGTACGTTGTTGCCATTCTATTCGGCATCACATCAGTGATACCAACCGCTGTCAGCACTGATACACTCAAGGTAGTCGTTCAAGATCAGAATGGAAATGCTATACCAGACGCAAAAATACAACTCGGAAACCAAGAACAAACAACTGACGCATCCGGAGCGGCTACGTTTCGCGACGTGCCAGGTGCACAGTCGCTAACTGTAACAGCGATCGGATTTTCGAGTAAACGCATTAATACCGTCGCTGGGCAAACTGAAGCAATAGTTCGTCTTGCTCCCATCCAAACAATTGAATCCGTTGTGGTAATTGGAACTCGAAGTATAAGCAGAAGAGCCCTACAGGCTCCTGTCCCGATAGAAGTCGTTAGCAGGGAGCAGCTTAGCCTTACCGGTCAATCTGAAACGGGCCGTGTTCTTCAGATGTTAGTCCCCTCCTTTAACTTCCCAAGTTCAACCATTAGTGATGGCACCGATGCGCTGAGACCCGCGACTTTGCGAGGTTTGGGACCTGATCAAGTGTTGGTACTGGTCAATGGTAAACGTCGTCACAAAAGTGCTTTACTGCACGTAAATAGTTCCGTCGGTCGCGGCACCGCAGGAACAGATTTCAACGCGATTCCCGCCGCGGCGATAGAACGTATTGAAGTTCTTAGGGATGGTGCGGCGGCACAATACGGCTCTGATGCTATCGCCGGCGTTATCAACATTGTGCTGAAAAACGATGTCGACAAAGGTGACGCTAACATCTATTGGGGGCAAACGTATGAAGGTGATGGAGATACGTGGCGCGGAAATGGAAACTACGGCGTGAAAGTAGGTGACTCTGGCTTTCTCAACCTAACCCTGGAGTGGCGGGAACGCTATCGGACGAACCGCGCTGGACTTACCGGGACGCGACAATACGATTGGGTAGAAGCAAATCCCGGCAGGCCGCCCGATGCCACACTTGAGGTAAAGGATGTAAACGGTAATGTAACAGGTGAAAAACAGGTCTGGTTTGACCCGCGCGAATATCATTTCAATCGGAAAAATTTTCGGGTCGGGGATTCTGATGCCTCACAAAAAGTTGGAGTTTACAATTTTGGCTTGCCGCTGATGGAAGGACTGGAGTTATACTCATTCGGTGGTTACTCCACGCGTAAAAATAATAGCTCAGGTTTTTATCGCAACGCCAAAGATGTTAGCCGTAATGTAAAGGCAATCTATCCCGATGGCTTCCTTCCCGAAATTAACACAACGATTGAAGACGTATCTATGGCGTTGGGAGTGGCTTGGAACCACGCCTCAACGGACTTGGCTATTGATATTGGCATCAATCACGGTCTGAATACGTTTGACTTTTTCGTTTCTAACTCCCTGAATGCATCTTACGGCGCGAGCAGCCCGACCGCCGCGGATGCGGGTGGATTTCGGCTCGATCAAACCGCTTTTAACGTGGATGTTACCTACCCGCTTATGTATCAATCGTCACTGGTGAACCTCGCAGGCGGTGTCGAGTTTCGGAGGGAAGGTTATGGGATCCGAGCGGGTGAACCCGTCTCTTGGTTCAACGCGGGTCTCGGCGCGGAAGGTGCCGCAGGCGGTATTCAGGTTTTCCCGGGTTTCCGACCCGATAACGAAGTGGACGAAAGCAGGACCAACATCGCAGGCTATGCCGACTTTGAATCCTACCTGAGTGGACAACCCGGAACAGGTCTTCTCGTCGGTGCTGCGGTGCGTGGGGAGCAGTACAGCGATTTCGGTGCTACCGTCACAGGAAAAGCGACAACTCGCTACGATTTGACGGAACAGATTGCAGTCCGCGCTGCGGGTAGCACTGGCTTCCGTGCTCCGTTGCTTCAACAGCTCTACTTTAACAACATTAGCACACAGTTCAAGGCGGACAACAATGACATTGATGGCGATGGAAACACAATAGAACTCCTACCTTTCGAGATAGGGACATTTCGGAATGATAGTGATACCGCGCGTACGCTCAACATTCCAGAACTTAAAGAGGAAACCTCAGTCAATGTTTCAGGTGGTCTCGTCGTCAAACCGATCCAAAATCTATGGCTGACACTTGATGTGTTTCAGATTAATATTGATGACCGGATTGTGCTTAGTGGAAGCTTCAAGGCCGATGCTATTCCTGTCTTAGCACAGGCAGGCGTTAACCAAGCACAAGTCTTCACGAATGTTGCGCAAACGCGGACCCGTGGGATTGACGTAGCCACAGGTTACCTACACGCTTTTGACAACGAATCTATTCTGAATTTCAAGTTATCGGCAACGTGGGCGGATACTGAAGTTATCGGCGATGTGGAAGCTCCCGGTCCTATTCTGATTGGTCTTGAGGAAATTCTCTTCCCGGAACGAGAACGCTCCATCATTGAGGAATGGCAACCAAACACACGCATAAATTTCACAGCAGATTATATCGTCGGTCCCCTTAAGATTGGATCTGCTTTACGCTACTTTGGGAGTTACAGGGTCCAAGAAGGAAGTGGAGAGAGTGCTCAGCGACAAACCTACGGAGGAAAGTGGCTCACCGATATCCAAGGGATATATCAGCTCAACGAATTTTTAACACTGACGTTAGGGATAAACAATTTTCTTAATCAACTGCCTGACCTGAATGAGGTGGGACAAGCACGTGGTGGTACCTTAATAGATAGTACTGGGACAGTCATTGCGGATTCTCCAGGAGTTTTCACGTATGACCGTAGGGCGGCACCTTTCGGTTTCAATGGTGGATTTTACTACGCGAAATTATCCTATCGTTTCTAATTTTACCAGAAGGCAAAGGCGCAGTTTTTAACCACGTGTTTTTTATTGCATGTATTTGCAGAGTCTGCTAAATTGGAGCGAGACTTGTACGGGGCTTGAAATTTAAAGGAGAATTTATTGAATGCACCGAAACTTCTTAATCTTTTGCGCGACGTTGCTCTTTATAGGTGCCATTATTGCGCTGAGCATCAACTCTGTTCAAAGCCAGAGCGATAGGGTGCAGCGCGGGAAATACCTCGTGGACACGGTAGGTGCGTGCGGACATTGTCACACGCCACGCGCCGGTGCCGACTACAATATGAACATGTATCTCGCCGGGCATCCAGCGAACGCGCCGTATCCACGCTACAATTTCAGCATGATGCAGCAGGGCATTTTCATCCTTACATCAACACAAATGACAGCATTCTCCGGTCCTTTCGGAACGAGTTTCTCTTCAAACTTGACACCGGATAAAGAAACCGGATTGGGCGAATGGACAGAGGAAATGTTCATCCAAGCGATGCGCACTGGACTCCATCAAGGCATGGAAGGCAATCGGAAAATCTTTCCACCGATGCCGACAAAGCATTATGCCCAAATGAACGATGAAGACTTAAAAGCAATTTGGGCGTATCTCAGGACGATTAAGCCTGTCAAAAACGAAGTGAGTTCGCCCTTGAATTCACGGGGTCGTCCATACTAATTAGCCGTCAGCCATCAGGGCGTTCCGTTACGCTCCACTGTCGGTTGCCAGTAATCTATTTGTGGCATTCAAAACGATTGTAACTGCCACACGCCCCACTGACCGCTAACGGCTACTTGGGGCAATTCAAAAATTTGGAGACATTTTTTATGGCAGCAAAAAACCGTGTTCGAATCGCCGTCGTCGGTATGGGTATAGGTAGGCCCAATGGGATGGCACTCGCTAGTAATCCGCGAGGCACTGTTGTCGCACTCTGCGATTTGTTTGAAGACCGGATGAAAGCCTTCGCCAAAGACCTACCGGACGAGGTTAAATTCTATACAGACTACAAAGAGATGTGCAAAGCCGACGACATAGACGCAGTGTTTGTTGGTACACCAAATCAATGGCATGTGCCGATAGCACTGGAAGCGGTACGGAATGGCAAGCACGTCATGGTAACGAAACCGCTTGCTGATTCCGAGGAAGCGGCACAAAAGCTTGTCACGGAAGCGGAAGCCGCAGGCGTTGTTAATATGATGTCGCTCTCAACGCGCTTTGGAAATGATTGCCAATATCTGGGTAATAGCGCACGCGATCACTACTTCGGCGAACTCTATTACGCTCGGGCACGCAGTGTGCGCCGTAACGGCATCCCTGCATGGAATCTCGGTTTCATTAAGAAGGGAGGCGGTGCCTTCCGGGATATGGGTGTTCACGTCCTTGATGCCGCCTGGTGGATTCTCGGATTGCCAAAACCGATTGCTGTACTCGGTGCCGCTGGTGCGAAATTCGGACCGCGGGGTCGCGGTTACTGGAATCGCAGTCAACCCCCAAAGGAAACCTACGAACAGTACGAGTCAGACGACTATGCAGGTGGGTTCATTACTTTCGAGAACGGCGTTGGCTTACAGGTCGAAAGTTTTTGGGCATCACACCAACCCGACGAGTTCCAAATCGAATTATTCGGAACGGAGGCAGGCGCGACACTAAAGCCGTTGCGACTTTTTCGGACGGACGAATCCGGCATGTCTGAGGATATAAACGTTAATCTGCCACCGAGTCCATACGACAAAACGTGGGATGCAATCGCCGACCACTTTATTACGTGTATCTTAGACGATGTAGAGTGCAAGGCACCGCTCCGCCACGGATTGATTGTGCAGCAGATGATGGAAGGCCTGCTCGAAAGTGCCGAAACAGGACGTGAAGTTCATATTAAAGAGGCATAAAACATGACCCCTGATCTGACGACGCTTCGCGACGATTTTGCGAGAAACGGTTTCGCTATCGCACCGAATTTGTTTGAACGTAGCGAAGTCCAACGACTCAAATTAGAATGCATCGACATCTTGGAAGCCGTCAAGGCGGAAACGGGCACAGTCGCTGGACACGGTGTTTACGTCGGTTTAGCGGCGCGGAGTTCCGTTTTCCAAACCGCAGTCGGTGATGCGCGGATACTCGATATTTTAGAAAGTATCTACGCACCCGACATTGAGTTCCTGAGCGATAAGGTGGTTTTCAAGAGTGAGACGACGACCTTCGCCAGTCCTTGGCACCAAGACTGGTCCTATTGGTACGGTGCACACAAACTCTCAATCTGGGTCGCGCTTGACGATGCAACTGTCGAAAACGGGTGTCTCAAACTCTTTCCGGGTTCCCACAAATCCGCGATCGTCCACGATGGGGATGCCAGTGATGGCAATGGGTTCGGGAATCGACTCCGCCCGGGGGCAGTTGACGAAAGCCGAGCTGTTACTGCGGAGATCGAAGCAGGTGGTGCCGTTTTCTTCCACGATTTGACGCTTCACGCCAGTCATCCCAATCGTTCTGGCGAAGAACGGTGGGTCTGGATCCCCACGTATCGCGACGCAAACGCGGAAGATACCGATTATCCGTGGGCTGTTGCGGCGAAGGTTTTACGCGGTGAAAGATCGTTTTCTTAATTTATGGTCCTCTGGACTGCGCTCCGCTACGCTTACGCGCAGGTTTCTGGTTCAAAATGAAACATTAAACCAAAAACGTAAGTCCGCAACAACGGCGCGGGCGACTCGAACACGTAAGCCGTTAAATCCGCGGATGCCACTACTTATCCGCAAGGAAAAATTAAAATATGTTTAAAAATCTGAGTACCGGTGCAATCGGCATCCGGGCAAACATGACAGAAGGCTTAGCATTAGCAAAAAATTCTGGTTTTGACGGTCTCGACCTGAACATCGACGAAGCCAGTCAACTCGCCACAGAACACTCCATTCAACACGTTAAAGACCTCTGGTCAGAAGCAGGCGTTGCCATGGGCGGATGGGGTTTCGGCGTGAATTGGCGGGGTCCCGAGGCGGATTATTACGCAGGCTTAGCACAACTCCCCGAACGCGCAGCACTCGCTGCAGAACTCGGTTGCTACCGGACGACCACCGTTGTCGGACCCGCTTCCAATGATATGACCTTTCAGGAGAACTGGGATTTTTCTGTGAAACGACTCCGTCCTATCGCTGAGATTCTTAAAGAACACGGGCATTCTATCGGGCTTGAGTTCATTGGACCGGCAACGAGCCGCCAAGGGTCCAAGTACCTCTTTGCCTATTCCATGGATGCGATGTTAGGGCTTGCCGCCGCCGTCGGTACAGGGAACGTTGGACTCCTGTTCGATACATGGCACTGGTACACCTGCCGCTCCACGACCGACGATGTTCGCAAACTCTCCGTATCGGATGTCGTTTACGTTCACATCAACGATGCACCTGCTGGTATTGACCCATACGACCAGATTGACAATATCAGATGTCTTCCCGCTGAAACCGGCGTGATTCCGCTCACCGAATTGATGCACATCCTGACGGAGCTCGGCTATGAAGGACCCGTGACCCCGGAACCCTTCAGCGAAAAGGTGAACGGTATGGAACCCGCAGATGCGGCGAAAGCGACTGCGAAATCACTGGATCAGGTGTGGGAAAACGCAGGGCTATAAGTGTTCTATTTACCATAGGCGCGTTGCATGAAGACTCAGAATTTAATTCGCTCATGCGGTGCGCCCATTGTCTGAATCAGGATTTGCAGGATTCAAGGATTTATGGGATTATGGGTGGCTCTCATTTGAAAATTATTCTTCTATGATTACCGATGGAGCAGATTTTACCAAGTACAGGAGTGTGACTTAACGTGCAACTCATTGATAAAGAGAGCATCCTCGCGATGACACATTTATGGGAAGGTGACCGGTTCCCTGATGGACGGCCCCGCGTCCCAGATGATATTATTCAGCGGATGAAAGCTATCAGTATCGAACAGGCGTGGGGTGTCCTGCAGGGCAACGACTATAAGTTTCAATTCGCTGGCGATTGGATGAATCTGCATCCAGATCGGATCCTTGTCGGTAGAGCCGTAACGTGCGCATTTGTACCGATTCGTCCTGATTTCAACGACGCTATCTCTGCGCAAGGCGAAAAAGAGGGACGCGTCGGCGGTCAAAACTCGTGGGTGATTGACACGCTTGTCCGCGATGACGTCATCGTAGTTGACCTCTTCGGGAAAGTTAAAGATGGGACTTTCGCTGGTGACAATCTCGGCAACGCCATCTATGCGAAAACAGGGACAGGAATGGTCATTGACGGTGGCATCCGGGATCTGGATGGGATCTACGAATTGCCGGATTTTGCGACGTTCGTGCGCGGTGTAGATCCGACAGGTATTGCGAACGTCACACTCACGGGTATCAACATCCCGGTCCGCATTGCGGAGGCGACGGTTTTACCGGGAGACATCGTCTTAGGTAGGCGCGGTGGGATCATTTTTATTCCGCCGCACTTTGTGCAACAGGTCGTTGAACAAGGCGAGGAGGTAGCTCTGCGAGATCGGTTCGGGCATCAACGGCTACGCGAAGGTGTATACACGCCCGGGGAGATAGACCGGAAATGGTCGGAAGAGATTGAGGCAGACTTTGCGAAATGGCGTGACAATCAGAAGTAAAGGTGGACGGAAGCAACGCTTCGTCACAGCGCATACCTGAAGACAAATTGACGTTTTACGTCTATGAAAAATTTGACTTTTTGTAGTGTATATGGTATACTTTAAGCGAAGAGTCGGGATTCGGAAATCCCTCCTACCGGGGAACTAAATGTCCCTTGCTGTTTGAAAAATGAGAATCGCCAAAAATCTGACTGACCTCATCGGGAATACGCCAACGATCCGCTTGAACGCCTTGCCCGGTAAGGACGATGCGACTATTTTCGCGAAATTGGAAGCCTACAACCCCGGTGGTAGCATCAAAGATCGAATTAGTTATGCGATGGTGGTTGATGCGGAAGAACGCGGTATCCTTAGAAAAGGAGATACCATCGTTGAACCGACAGCTGGTAACACAGGCTTAGGGCTCTCTATCGTCGGCATCGCGAGAGGCTACCCTGTAATTCTGACGATGCCAGAAAACGTCAGTCGTGAGAAATACGAACTCCTCTCTGCCTTCGGTGCGAAAATTGTGCTAACACCGGAACACGGGGGTATGGCAAGTGCCATTTGGGAGGCAGAAGAGATTGTCAGACGGCATTCGCGGCACTATATGCCGAACCAGTTCACAAATCCTGCGAACCCAGAGATCCACCGGCGCACGACCGCGGTTGAAATTCTTAAAGCTATGGGTAACGACATCGATTTTTTTGTTACTGGGGTCGGAACAGGCGGTACATTGACAGGCGTTGGGGAAGTGTTGAAGACGGAATGCCCGCACGTAAAGATTGTCGCAGTGGAGCCGCGGGTTTCAGCCGTGCTTTCCGGGGGTCCCCCGAATCCAACGCGAATTGATGGGCTTGGTGCGGGAATGATCCCTGAAGTGCTCAATGTAGATGTCATTGATGAAGTCATCACAGTTTCCGAAGAAGAAGCCTATCAAATGATGAAATCAATTTCAACGAGCGAGGGTTTGTTAGTCGGTATGTCGTCGGGTGCGAATGTGTACGCTGCCTTACAGGTTGCTAAAGATCAAGGACCGGATAAAACCGTCGTTACGATTCTCCCCGACACAGGGGAACGTTATTTCAGTTTGAGTCGTTACTTTGAAATCGAATCGGACATCATGGAGGCACTCCCTTAAAGTGTTGTGTATGAAAACCAAGAGGAGTCTGCCTACTTTTATGTGTGGACGGCAGAACGGAGTCAGCCTACTACTATGAAGCCAATTGACAAAGAATTGAACTATTCAGTAGACCACGCGCTCTGTCAAGAAATTGCCTTGACGGCGGAGCCTCAAGAAATTCTTTTTTCTCTGTTTAAGCGATTCAAAGCGCGCGCCGCAATTGTCACGAGTGGACAACTTTCAGGCATGGTGCTGCTCCACATGGCGGCAGAAAACCAATTGCCGTTTCGGGTCTGTACGCTTGATACGCTCCGACTCTTTCCTGAGACGTATACTTTCCTTGAACAGGTGGAGGCGCGTTACGGTATCCAGATCGAACAACTTCAGCCGGATCCCCAAGAAGTACAGCAGATGGTGACAGAACACGGCGAATATCTGTTTTTTGACAGCAAAGCGAAGCAGGAATACTGTTGTAACATCCGAAAAGTTCGTCCGATGCAACGGCTCCTGGAAACGCTGGATGTCTGGATAACCGGTTTACGGCACGACCAGTCGGATGCGAGACAACAACTGCGAAAGGCGGAAATCATATCCTCAACAACGCACCCCGTACTCAAGGTGAATCCGCTTGTTCAGTGGACAAGCGATCAGGTGTGGCAGTTTGTCCGTGAAAACGAAATCCCTGTGAATCCGTTGCTTGAAGCGGATGCCGATGGTCACTATTACGAATCGCTTGGGTGCGTCATCTGTACAACACCCATAAAACCGGGAGAACCGAAACGGGCAGGACGGTGGCGTTGGCAGAACGCGCCCTCTACAGAAGAAAACACCAAAGAGTGTGGATTGCACTATTCAATTTAATGGTTTTTAATTTATCGCCCCTGAGCCGCTCTCCAAATGTAAAGCAAAGACAAATTATGCCATTTAAGGCATAATTTCATTACGAGCGGGTTTCTGATTAAGTCTCAACGTTTCTTTTATCTTGAAAGCATTAAACCGAACGGTAGCCCGTAAGCGTAGCGGAGGGTGGATATACGGGAAATGACGAAAAAAATCAGACCCACCCCGCCGAACCGCAAGGTAAAATTAAAAAATTAGAAAGGAGAAAATTTATTTCATGGCTGTAACAGTTCGTATTCCAACCCCACTGAGACGCTTGACACAAAACTTGGCAGAGGTTGAAGCAGAAGGTGCCAATATTGAAGGTGTCATTGACAACCTTGAAGTAAACTATCCAGGGATGAAAGAACGTCTCTGTGATGACGGCGGAAATATCCGTCGGTTTGTAAATATCTATCTCAACGATGAAGACATCCGTTTCCTCGATGGAAAAGCGACCGCTGTCGAAGATGATGCTGAAATCTCAATTATTCCCGCGATCGCTGGCGGACTTTTTTAACGATTGATTTTGAGCTGCTGCGGACGTTGTCCTTGCAGTATTTTAACTACCAAGAAACCTTTGATAACTTGAAAAGGTTGTTTGCCAATTTTAGATCGGGGTGGACAACGGACACCCCGTTCAGACATAATCGTTAAAAAATGTTAACTTTGCAACCAGAAATCCTCAGCGAGATTTGTGACCACGCGAAATCGGAGTTTCCCAATGAATGTTGTGGTGTCATTCTGGGAACTGAAACACAAGATTTTGTCCGGAGATGCCGGAACATACAGAATGAACTGCATCAGGAAGACCCAGACACATATCCACGCGATGCCCGCACAGCGTACGTCATACACCCCGATGATTTAATCACCATTCACAAAGAGGCTGATACACAGCAACGGCAGATTAAGGCGTTTTACCACTCACACCCAAACCACGAGGCGTACTTCTCCGAAAAAGACAAGACAGATGCAACCGTATGGGGTGAACCTGCTTATCCGGGTGCCACATATCTGGTTATCTCAGTTTACGATACCGAAATACGTGCAGTGAAGGCTTTTGCATGGGATGAAACAGCAAAAGATTTTACTGAGATTGACGGTCCGTTTGAAGAAACCTAACACGGTAGAAGCAATTTCCCAAACACGACTCCATTGAGGCGAGAATCATGCAACGCTTGCGAGACCTTTTGGTGCGGCTTGCAAACAAATGTCAGCAATTGATGCTGGATGTGCGCGTTGTCAAAACCCCTGCCTTCAGGTCCTACGTCGGACTTCTCACCTTTTCCGCCGCTTCCCTCGCAATCGCTATCGGGATAACCGTCAGCAGACACCTTGCTTTTGAATATCACTCAAATTCCGGTGTCGTCGGTTGGCTCAGCGTTAATGCGTATCCAAAACAACAGGAATACTTCTTCTATCTGCTGGCATTGCTTGGAATCCCAGCAACAATATATCTGTATTGGCTCGCGTGGTGTGTCTATTCGCGCTGGTGTGCCCAACGAACCGACCAACCGATACAGCGTGTGCTGAAAGCAAACGCGTTGGCATCCATTCCGTTGTGGCTCTGTTGGCTACAAGTCTATCCTATCGATCAGGGCATGCTCACAGGCTTACTCCTACCGATGAGTCTATCCATTTTGCTGAAGTTGGCACTGCTGTATAAGCGGTACTTCCCTACGCTGTGGAATTCAGATGTTTCTGATGACAGAAACACCCAGAACGTAGCCTGCAACAACGGCGCAGACGGATTCATAGAAAAGCAGCCTCATCCTGAACCTTACTTTATAACCCCGCAAGGTATAATTAAAAAGCGTGGTGGACTTGAATATATTATCCTCCCGATTTTCATCTATCTCCTTATCTACTCTGGAGATATCCATGGCAAAATAGATTTATTTCACGAAGGCGAACGACTCGCACCTCTCAACGAAATGCTGCATGGCGCGGTGCCGTTTCGGGACATCTATATCCAACATGGACTCTTCCAAAACGCTTATTTGGCATGGTTGGGCAGCCAACTCTTTGAACCGACGCTATTCGGTGTGCGTTCAATGGAAGACATATTGGATCCGCTCGGCTATATTGCTCTCTACGTACTCGGTTTGCAGATATTCCGAGGTAGATTTTTGACTGCCTTTATCTGTGTGGTGATTGCCTCTGGAACGGAGTTTTGGGTATCTGCAAGACATAGTCTCGGCTTAATTAGTTTCGCCTTTGTAGCGAATTCCCTTACGCACTTCCAAAGGACTCGCACAAACAAGGTCCCTGCATTTGTATGGAAATTGCTCCTCGCTGGGATCTCCACGAGTTTGGCGTTCTGGTATAGCACTGAAATTGGGCTTTACACGCTCGGTGCGATTGGATTGTTCCTGGTTATATATGTGTTCCAAGGCGGTTTTGGAATAGAGCATGAAAGCCGCGGAAGCCAGCAAGAGAAACATAGGAAAGAATACTTATTACCCTTAATCAGTTATAGTTGCGGGGTGTTGTTAGGCTTCCTCTCGGTAGGTATTTACTTTTTCACCCACGGTGCCTTAGATGATGTCATCTGGAATTCCTATATCCAGTGTCGCTATCAACTCGCAACGTGGGGACTCGCTTTTCCATCTCTATCTGAAACACTTACCCTATTGTCAACAGCGGGTTGGAACGCTTTCGTCTTCAGCGAAGGATTTCGATGGTATCTACCGGTTTGTATCTTTCTGATTGTCGCGGCGTACCTGACCTATCGGTGCTTATGTGGGACTGCATCGGAACCGAACGCTATGAAGCTCCTGCTTTTATTGCTCGGTGGCATTGCATTCTTCCGAACTGCATTGGGACGTTCAGATGGTGGTCATCTGATTTATGGCGCAACTTTTTTATGGCTGCTCTGTTTATTCCCATTAGAGAGTGGCATTTCCAGAATGTTCCGTGCCTGCTTATTGTTTTTAAGAGGGAACGGACGTTGGCAGCCCGCATTGAAGGCAGTGTGGATACTAATTCCGACGGTAATATTCTGTTGGTATGTCGGGGAAGCGCATCAACCGCTGGCGGGTTTCCACGAGAAATGGCAGAGATTGCGTCAGAATCCGTTCAAACAGCGCGTTGTAACACAGGAATTAGTACGCGCAGGAAAGGTGGACATTCCGGACGATCAGGTTGAACAGGTTCAAAAGGTGGTCGCTTATATCAAGGAAAATACGGCACAGAATGAAAAGATTTTCGATTTCACGAGTCAGGGTGCTTACTACTTCTTCGCAGATCGACTGAGCGTTACCCGATTTCATCAAGCCTCGTACGCATCGACACCTGAGATGCAGCAAGAAGTTATCTCAGCTCTTGAAAAGGACAAAACGCGTTTGGTGATCTTTAAAACGGGAGGTTGGTTCGATGCTGTTGACGCTATTCCGGTCGAGGAACGGCATCCGCTGATTGCGGCATATTTACAGGAGAACTATGAACCCGCGGTGAACATTAATGACACGGAGATTCTGATGCGGAAGGAACCTCATTAGACTGACAGCTATTTCTGCTGATCAATGAAGATTCGGTAGATGTCCTCAAAAAGTCTGACATCTGTGAGTGTATCTTCAGCTGAAGATCGGAAAGGTTCATCGTTACGGACATTCGCTACAAAGTATTCCGCTTCCCTATGATATGCCCAGGTCCAACTCGGTATCGGAATCGGACGCGTGATTTCCTGTTCCTCTCCAGCACGGTAGACTTCAACCTCTGCAGGCGTGTTTTTCAAAAGTAACGGTGGTGCCCATGTATGCACCCATCCGTTCTCAAAGTAGATTTGACTATGCTCATCCCAGCGGTAATGGGAGACATGTCCGGTCTCCAACGTCGCACGGATGCCGCCCATATTGAAGATAACAACACCAGAATACCCATTCGCGTCCAAATCAACGGCTTTGACGCTAACTTTGTCGCCCGCATCAAGAAACCAGCGCATTAGATTGATATTGTGCGTGTACTGTTGCAGGTATCCCAAATAGGAACCGCGCCACTGTTCGGGTATCCATTCTGGTGTTTTGACGGGTGCGCTCGGTTTTGTTTCTGTTGTCCCATCCATGTGGGTATCGAGATTACACACCCAATCCCCACCGAATCCGTGATTCCTTGCATACGTCAAGCGTCCGAGTTCGTTTGTTTCTCGGAATTGTGAGACCTTTGCCTTGACGATCTCGTTCCCGGCATCGTATCGCTTCATGTAACCGACCATCAACTTTTTGCCGGACTTCTGTGATGCCGCCACAATCGCTTCGGCTTGTTCAACGGAAACAGCCATCGGTTTCTCCATGAAGACGTGCTTCCCTGCTAAAAGGAGATCCCTTGCGATTTCACCTTGTAATGCGAAATCAGCAGATACCGCGACCGCTTCAATATCGGCATTCTGTGCGAGTTCACCGTGGTCGCGATAAAGTTGGGGAATACCGAAACGGCTCTGGACTTTTTTCCCGAGCTCCGTTCGGACCTCTGCGAGCCCAATGAGTTCACAGTCTGGAATACTTGTAAAATTTGGGATGTGGACCTTCTGTGCCATGAACCCACAGCCGATATAACCAAGTCGAATTTTTTCCATATTTTTAATTTTCCTTGCGGTTCGATGAGGCGAGTTGTACCAAAAACGATCCCTTCCGTATATCCAACCCAGCCCGTTGGTTGGGTTTCCGCGCGTCGACCAAAGACTGACGGCTGATAACCAATAGCCGACAACTCCATTTGGCATTTCTACTCTATTAATTTTCCTTGCGGTTCGATGAGGCAGGTTGTATCAAAAACGATCCCTTTCCGTATATCCACCGCTGCCTGTTGGTTGGGTTCTGGCGTGCCGGCCGAGGATTAATAGCCCATAGCCATTAAGACAGACGCGATTCTATCTGTTCAACGGCGGTTTTCGCACCTTCCCGTACGAGTGCGGAGGTATCGTCTCGAGCGAGTTGCTTCAGTTTGCCGAGGCTGAGGCTCGCCGCCAGTTTACCGAGGGCAACTGCGACGAAGTAGCGTACATCGGCATCTTCATCGTCCAATGCCTCTAAAAGTGCGTTTGTATCCGTCATAGAGGCAAGATGTCGGTCAGCATCACCGATATTAATCAATGCTTGCGCGGCGAGTCGCCGTGAATGGATGTCTCCGTGAAGGAGAGAGGTGAGCAATTCATCGTTGCCTTTCGGAATGACACCTAAGTTATCCCAATCACAATCCAAACAGAACCATGAATTCCCGTCCAACCGACGGAGGTTCGCATTTCCACACGAGGGACATTCCTCAAATTCCTGTTGTTGACTTATGATTTTGTCCATTGTCCTTGATCACAGCACACACCGTGTGCCGCCTACTTTTCGCGCCGTACTCGGTGTGCATCAGTTCCTATTTTCGGTGGTCGTCACAGCCTCGTCAATCGTAGGGTTTCCTTCCAATTCAGGTAGCTCACGCCAGATTTCAGGACCCTCTGGTTTGAAATTAATTGTCGCGATGAACTGCATACCGTGATAGAAGTTGATTTTGAATTTGCCACCGCCGAAATTTTCTTTGAGATATTCCAACGGGGCTTCAATTAACGGACCCATCTCGTCTGCGTGATAGAAGGCAAGCGGCTTAAACCGGACTGTATTGCCCACCGGTTCTTGCACGAGTAACTGTGCCGACGTCGCAGGGAAAAGCATTTGAAAGGCTTGCCAAAGGTCGGAAACAGTGGGCTCGAGTTTCCCGATACGTTTTTTAAAGTCGTTCTCAAGATATTCTGAAAACGTGTTGAAAACCCATTCCATTTTTTTAACTATGGTCTCCTGGGCATCGTTCCCTGTGCAAGCCCATAGAGGCTTGCAGGACCATGTTCCACGATGGTCTACAGTAAATCGTGACCGAGTTGGGAACATTTACAACTTTTAAGATTATTTTCTCTACAGCGGTGCCTTTAAGAAGTCCCTCCAGTCAAAATTGGGCAGAGGAAACTCCTCTGAGGCTTTGCATTGTCAGAATGTTGCTGCTTTCTCGAAAAATTCGATATCTACACGCTCAACACCGGCTTGTCGTGCATTTTCAGCGACACGCTGGACAACCATCTCGCGGACAAACGGAATCGGTATCCGCTTGACCCGATGCTCGACTTCCTCTGTACAAGGCACTGTGGTGCTGTCAAGGAAGGGACCGTCCTGAAGTGCGACTTCATCAGGGTGGTCGCAGGTCTCTGGCACGAGTTGCTGTAGTCGCATCGAGACGTAACCCGTCACCCACTGCTTGAATTCTTCAGTCTTCTCGGTATCAACTTCAACGACATCGGCGCGTTGTTCCAATTTCTCGTTGATACTGACGAGCAGACTTTCCAAACGTGTCAAGCGTTCTTCTACATTCGTAAGCCGTTCTTGTGCGTTTGTTTGTTCATTCATCTATCTTTCTCTCCTTAAATCACCCAATACTTCCAGAGGTCTTCTGGAATTTCGTATTTAATCTCCTCCCGTTTTTCATGGGAGTAGCGTGCGAAGATCCCAAAACGGGGAATATCTTTGACATTCCCTGAACCGGTATGGCAGAGAAACGCGTGCCACAACACAACATCACCCGCGGCACCAGTAAACTCACGGGGTCCCTCTGGCGATAAATCCGAAAGCACATGCCAGCCCCAATCTTCAATATCGTAGAAACTGCCATCAATCTGTTCTGGATATTGAAGGAAGTACTTGTGCGTTGAAGTGTGGCTCTGGGGCCAAAAGACGAAGGCACCGCCGCCGGGTTCGACATCATAGAGGTAGGTTGTTGCCCCGAGCATAAAAGGACTCCAGCCACCGGGACCGTATGCGTCAATATGTCCGCTACCGGGCATTGACCACTCCTCTTCAGGGTTGGGCCATTTGACGAGCGGTGAACCACCACCCCCTGTAAATTGCCCACCACCAAGCTGCTCGGTAATCTTCTGCATCACAGGCAATTGTCCAAATAACGGCGAAAAACTGAAGTTCTGCACCACGTAATCGCCGGGCCACGTTTCTGGCGTTTCCAAGCTGGAGTCAAAATGCTTCCAGACCTGTTCCCGCCATTCATCGATTATCTCAGGATCGATTAAATTCTTAAGGATTAAGTATCCATGTTCCTGAAAAAATGCTATCTGTTCCGCTGCAAGCATCTGGGTTCCCTCTATCGGTAACGGGCGGATGGCTGATAACCGACAACCATTCCCTTAAATTGCCCAATATTTCCAGAGATCTTCTGGAATTTCGTATTTAATCTCATCCTGTTTTTTATGGGCATATCGTGCAAAGAGACCAAAACGGGGGACGCTTCTCACATTTTCCGATCCGGTATGACAGAGAAACGCGTGCCACAGCACAACATCGCCCGCATTACCGATAAACTCGCGGGGTCCCTCCGGCGATAAATCTGAAAGCACGTGCCAGCCCCAATCTTCGATATCGTAGAAACTGCCGTCAATCTGCTCTGGATATTGGAGGAAGTACTTGTGCGTGGATCGGTGACTTCGGGGCCAAAAGATGAAAGCACCCCCCTCGGGTTCAGCATCATAAAGATAGGTTGTTGCCCCTATCATAAACGGGCTCCAGCCAGCAACAGCACCATAGGCGTCAATGTGTCCGTCCTTGGGCATCGCCCACTCTTCTTCGGGACTGGGCCATTTGATGATCGGTGAGCCACCACCGCCTGTAAAAAATTGTCCGCCGCCAAGCTGATCGGTAATCTCTTGCATCACAGGTAGATGTCCAAATAGCGGTGAGAAGGTGAAGCCGGGAATTTCGTAGTCATTGGGCCATGTCTCCGGTGTTTCAAAGCTGGAATTAAAATGTTCCCATACTTGGGTCCGCCATCCATCAATTATTTCAGGATGGATTAAACCCTTAAGGATTAAGTATCCATGTTCCTGAAAAAATGCTATCTGTTCTGTTGTGAGCATGCGACTCTCCTTCCCTCAATAACACCAAAAACGAAGCCCGTGATACCACCCACAGCGTAAACGCTGGGGCTTCGGTTTCGTCGTGACCGCGGTTTTCGCAAAAGCGTCCACCGTCTTAATATCACTCCACCTGCGGGTTCTTATTCCGAATCAGATCGGTTTTATCTGGTTTAGGTCCAGGGTACCCCAACCCGCAATATGTTTATTGCAGCGTTGATGTCTCTGTCGTGGTGAGAACCACAGTCAGAACACATCCACTGTCTATCTGAAAGCGTTAGTTTTTCATTGTGATGCCCACACTCAGAACAAGGTTTGGTAGTGGCTTCCCAACGACCTGCTTTCAATAAGGTTTTACCGTATTTGGCACACATCCAGTGAAGGATCAATGAGAACTCACCAAAAGCAAGGTCAGAGACTTTACGACCCCACAGGCGTTTCATACCCTCAAGGTTCAGCGTCTCAATCGCAATCTTATCGTATCTACGCACAAGGCGGAGTGCCAACTTGAAGAACCAATCGCGTCTTCTATTGGCTATATCCTTATTGACGCGGGCGAGGTGTCGTTTGGCACGAAACCAGCCGTTAGAAAGATACTGCTTACGGGAGAGTGCCTTGTTTGCGGAACGAATCTCATTGAGACTTTGCTTGAAAAACTCGGGTGAGGCTATCTTGATACCGTCTGAAAGTGTCAGAAACGTCTTCATACCGAAGTCTGCTCCTGCCGCATTACTGGTCAGTGAGAGTTTTTCGGTGGGTTCTGAACCTTCACAACCGAGATACAAGTGATAGTCGCCCACAGTATCGCGCTTGATTGTTACTGTCTTGATCGTTCCAGTCCATTCACGGTGTTTCCAAAACGTGAACGACTTTTTCAGACACTTGATATGAATACGATTGCCTTGAATCTCATAACCTGCTTGTGTGAATGTCAATGAGTTATATTTGTGTTGTGGCTTTATCTGTGGCTTGCCGACTTTACGCCGTGATAATCCTTTCTTTTTATCATCAAGATAGTCAAAGAACTTTTCATAACCGAGATGGATACGCTTGGCAACCTGTTGTATCACTTGGCTTGGTAGTTGTTTCCAATGCGGTTTCGTCCGCTGTTTCAACTTCGTTATGTGCGCGCAGATACGCCCAAACGGTGCATACTTGCTATACATACGATAATAGCGTCTCTGCAATAAAAGCAAGTGGACATGCACACCATGCAAGTCGTCAAGCAGATTACCAATCTGTATGATATTCGACTGATGATAGAACTCATATTTTTCAGTTTTCATGGATTATCAAGTATCAAGTCTTTAACCCCTGTTTCGTGGGTGGGACCGACACACAATCAAGCGATTGTGCGAAACATGTCGGTCCAACTTGATACATTAATTTTATCACAATTCACAGCCAAAAAGCAAGTGAATTTTCACGCATTGACGCGTGGACCTGTTCACGAGGGCGGGGTTTCATTCCACAACCTAAAAGATGGGGAAACCTTCACCCCGTTTTTTTCGGTAAGGAACAATTAAAAACGTTTCGGTCTGAAGGATGGAATTCCGGTTTTATCAAATCGTTTCTTGACAGCCTGCATTAACTCAGGGGTAACCTCGCGATGCCCGTGTTCGCGTGCGTATCTTTCAACGCTTTTGACGACCATTCCACGTGCAAACGATGGCACACGTTTCAACCTTTTTTCGGCTGCTGATGTCCACTGCAAATCATAATCGGTTTCCGTCGCAAAAGCAATCTTTTTCTCAATTTGAACGGGAGGTGTATTGTGTTGTCCGGGCTGATATTCACACGATGCATCTTCAGCGAGATAGTTACCGGTCGTCGCATAGGCACGTGCCCTACAGCCGCCGCAGACCTCTTTGAATTCACATGCGCCGCACTTTCCTTCAAGCAGGTTCCGGTTCCGTAAATCTTGAAAAGTCTTTGATTCATTCCAGAGCTTAACAAAACTCTCATCTTTGAGGTTTCCAACACTAACAGGGAGATAGGGACATGGCGTCAGTTCGCCTTCAGGTGTGATACGACAGTAGTAAATCCCACATGGACACGTGCCACTGGGGTACCCCTGAAGGAACGCAGAGTCAGACTGTTGTTCATAGATGACGCGTTTGTAATGCGGTGCACATTTCGCGGCGATGAGCATTTTTCCAGTATAAGCCGCCTGTAACTTGAAAAGCGTCTCAAGCATCTTCTCGTATTGTGCAGGTGTAATATCCATTACCGTCTTACCCCTTCCGGTTCGGACGAGAAAATAGAGATTCAACACCTTCGCGCCGAGTTGATACGCGTACTCCACAATTTCTGGAATTTCATCGTAATTCCACTGCGTTACGGAGGTCTGAACGAGGAAGTCAAGTTGTGCGCGTTTGAGTGCCTCTACACCGTTCATCGTCGCCTTCCACGCGCCCTCCATACCACGAAACCGATCATGGTTTGCGGGCTGGATGGAGTCGAGGCTAATGCCTGCACCGGTAACACCGTGCGATTGCATCCTCTCTACGACTTCATCGCTCAACAAAACCCCGTTTGTGCCCATCACAACAAGAAACCCGGTATCGGAGGCATATTTCGATATCTCCAAGATATCCGGGCGTAATAGAGGTTCACCACCGGTGAGAATAAGGAGGATGTGCGGGTTGATTTCGGCTATCTCATCAATGACACGGAAACATTGCGATTGACTTAATTCCGCATCCCTTGAATGTCCATGTAAACCTTGAATATCAGACGGGTTAAAGTTTCCATTCGCTAACTCGTTCGTATCTACAAACCCGGCTGGGAGATAGCAGTGCGTACACTTTAGATTGCACAATCGGGTGATATTCCACGAAACTGCTTGAACTTTTGTGTTTGTCATGTTTTTAGATTTGAAATTAGTTTTTCAACAGCAAGGCAAGCGCGAAAACAATTAAGCCCGCTACCAGCATTAAACCTCTCCACACATTGATATATGGGTTTGGGTTGTGATATGTTTTGTCATCAGGCGAAATAGCTTCAAGGTGACGCCGATAGATCGAGCTGTACAATCCCCAAAAGAGGGTCATGACACCAAATGCCGCAAGTTTTGCAACAAAAACTAACATATAGGATCCAAAGTCATCGTTAGTATTCCCTGCAAAAAAGCCGTTATTCCATGCAAGAATAAAAAATACCATCGCGCCTGTCGTCAGCAAAACATGAATCATCAATCGTATCAGGACCTGAAAACGATTGTGAATTGTTAACAGGTTTTGCGGCGGTAAGTTGCGCTGTAGAATCGGCATCGCGACGAAGGTAGAAAAGATAACACCACCGAACCAGACGATCGCCGCTAACAGATGGACACCTCGGATGACAAGCTCTACGCTCTCCCGCATTCTTCTTCAGAATCCCTATTTTTCTGTAAATGATACCACATTTTGCGTCCAAAGTCAAATTTGTCTTTGCTTTGGCGTGTGTAAAGGTTAATGACTTTACGGCTTCAAATTGACGAAAATCAGTGCGACTACTGCGAGTAGCGCACCGATGAGCGGGATTCGACCCAACCGCTCACGGAGGAATACCATACCAACGAACATTGTGAAAAGCACGCCCCCTGAACTTGACATCGGAAAAGCGATTAACGCACTCACCTTATCCAGCGCAATGAGCAATGCCCAACTTCCGGCGACATTACAGATGCCTATGAGCGTGCCGTAAAAGACCTCCCACCAATTCGGCCACGTTTTCTGATAGAGGCATATCGCCAGATAAATAACCGTGGCGACACCGAAAAGCAGACTCATGTAGAGCGATTTCTCGTCAATAGGACACATCTCGTTGAAGGCTTTCATGGTGAGTCGTGAGATACCGGTGACAATCAGAATTATAGCAGCAATAGCGAATCCTAAACCTTGCGGGACATCCGGTTTGTCAGGCGTGAATTTGTAGGTTGGTTCTTTTTCGCGTTGGCTGAGGAGTGGGATTGCTACGAAAGTTAAGAGAAGTCCTATGGTTTGCCAGAGATTGGGAATCTCCTTCCAGAACAGCATCGACACTATAATTGGGACCACGATCGATAGCCTAACGAGTGCCGCTGTGACAACAATCCCGCTGAGTTGGATGCCAAGCGTAAATAGCTCAAACCCAGCGGCGTACGTCACACCATTCGATATACCTAATACGAAGGTTAACTTTGAGAACTCATAATCCTGTTCCTGTGACAGGACCCAGATGCTGATAAAGAAAGCAACGAGGTAATTGACAAAGCCGATCGGATTTAGACGCTGTTGATTATCTTTAGCGTGCTTGAGAAAGAGTCCAAAGCCGGAGAGCAGGACGATGTTGAGAACAAGGAAAAGCATTTTAATTTTACCTTGTGGTTCGGTCAGGCGAATTGAGGCACTGAAAGTACCACTCCGTAGACCCGCCCTCCGCTACGCTTACGGGCTCCGCGCTTCGGATAATCCTGAAAATTCTTGAATCCTGGTCCCCTGATAAGACGGGGTATGGGAGGTTATAGAGTTTTCATTATTCCATCGGCAACGCGACTTTGGTTCCCTCTTTCGCGGATTGATAGGTTGCCAAAACGACCTCTACGGCATGTTTTCCACCCCTACCGTCAATTATAGGCGTTCTGTCCTCTCGGACACAGTCGACAAAATGGGTTAGCTCGCCGACAACACCGTGGGGTCCATCTCGGTCAGGAACGATTTCTTGCCACTCACCGCCTCGCTTTTTGAGATAGGCGAGATCGGCTGCCATATCCAATCGGAGTGAACCTTCGGAACCGTCAATAATGGTTTCGTTGGTGCCGCGTGCGCCGAGGAAGCCGCCCCACCGTAGAATACCTACCGCTCCGGAATCGTAACGGATGAGCGAGACGGTGTAATCTTCCCAATCGTCATGCCCAGAAAAACTGCCGACTTCGGCGGCGACAGTGAGCGCAGTGCCACCGAACCAATTAATCAGATCGGATTTGTGGATACCGTTTTCCAGAAGTCCACCGACAGTGCCGTACCAAGTTTCGGGACGGTTGCGCGGGGCATTATAGGGACCTGTATAATCCGTCTCGATGTATGTAATGTCCCCGATATCGCCAGCATTGACCATCTGCCTACCGAGTTCGTGGACCGGATAGAAACGTAACACCTGCCCTACCATCAGATGGGTTCCCGCCTTATCCGATGCCTCAATCATGGCATCTGCATCAGCGAGGGTCAATGAGAGCGGTTTTTCGCAGAAGGCATGTATGCCCGCCTCAGCGGCATCAACGATCACCTGCGTATGCGCGACAGGCGGTGTTGCAACGACGACAGCGTCCACAACAGCAAATAATTCGTGATAGTCTTGGAAGGCGCGAATTTGATGCCGTTGGGCAACGGCTTCCGCGGCATCCAAGCGGAGATCTGCTACACCTACAAATTCACAATTTTCAACATTCGGGAGCGAGTTGCAATGGGCGTTCCCCATGCCACCGACTCCGACTACACCTATGCGAACCATTTTGAACCTCCTCTATTCCTCCGAAGCATCCAAGAATTGATACGTGCCGTGCCGACTTACTGAGATTGTCGGCAATTTCCGTTCCCGTTCAAACCAATTATACCCGATTTTCAGATTTTTCCAAAAGTTTATGAGGGGGTCGTCATTTGGAAAAGTGCTTTTTAAGCGTGCCATTGTGTGATCATCCAATTTTGTCGGGAAAATATGCACGGGGATTTTTGCGTGTCCGTTCGATTTTGCTTGCACTGCTAACCAATAAACCTCTTTGATAGCGTCATCAGTGATGGGAATACACCCAATTGTTACGCATCCCCCGTGGATGAATATATCGCCCCCTAATTTTCCCTCCGTGCCTAACACCTGATCGGATCGGTTTGGATAATTAATGCCAAGCGATAGGTAAAAGTTGCTTTTCGGGTTAAATCTGTCGATATGATAAAAACCTTCTGGAATTTGCAAATCACCTTCACGTCTTTTAGGTCCCAAATCGCCTGACGTACGGCAAACAGCATAGCATTTTACCTGTTTGAAAACGCCATCAGGTGTTGAAAACACCCAGACTTCCAGGATTTTCTCCTGTTTGAAGATTCGGATAAAAAGTTTCTGGGGTGGATAAGGGATCCCCTGGTCGGCAAACAAGTTGCGAAGGTAGCTGTCTTTCTCTTCAAACGCTGTCCGAACGCGAGGGTATCTTTGCTGTTCGGCTTTGAAACTTTGTGGTGCTGTGGGTTGACAGGAAAAGGTCATGATCAGAAAACTGATGGAAACGATACGAATTAGTTGCATAAGTGTAAGGGTTCTCTATTTATAGCACGGAGCCTGTGCCTATTGCTTTCCTCGGCGTTTTATGAGTCCAATCACAATCGAAACGGCTATGACGATTCCAAAGCCCCAAAAGAGTGCTTTGACACTTCCTGTCACGCGATCGCCGAGATAGGAATAAAGTAGCGTCGCGGGCAGTTGTCCGATACCAGTGGCAATAGCGAACCATAAAAATCGCATGCCGGTGAGTCCTGCCCCATAACTGATAGCATCAAAAGAGATGACAGGCACCAAACGTGCGATAAGGACTGCATGTTTGCCGTATCGTTGAAAAAATCGGTCAGACATGTTGACGGTGGATTCACTCAACACTCTGACGATGACGGGGCGGCCAAGGAAACGTGCGATAAAAAAACAGAGCGCAGCCCCGAGCATCGCACTGCTCCATGACAAGGCGGCTCCCCACCACACGCCGAACAGCAAACCGTTTGCAAAGGTAATCAGAAACGCTGGCAACGGTGCGATCACGCTCTGAAAGATCATGAGTATCGCCGACACAACAGGGGCAAGCGCGCCATACCCCGCGATGTACGCGCGCGCCGTCTCAATACTCTGAAAAGCCACGGTGAGCTCGAGGACATATCCCCAAACCTGCCTACGGTAGACACCACCAAGCACTAACCCAACCAGCACCACAAGCAGTAATATAATACGACGCTTTTTGTGGAGGGAAATCGAGCGGAGTCTACCTACAATCTTACACATTTTTCGCTTGCTGTATCAATGCGTGGTTCATCCGATCCCGAAGTTGTTCTATCTTCTCATCCGTCCAACTGTAGAAGCCTTCTTTGGATTTTACGCCGAGTTTATCGGATTCAACCATCTGTCGAAGGAGCGGATTAATGTCAGGAGAACTGTTGAGATCTTTATAGAGTTCCTCAAAAGCGGCAAGCACGAGGTCCCACCCTGCCAGCTCAAAGACCTCAAAGGGACCAGCGACGCTAAGCCGCCGCCCGAAACTGTTGCGCACAACCAGATCCACGGTCTCTGCACTGGCGATGCCTTGTTCAACGATGGCGAATGCTTCCCGAATCAAGGCGGCTTGCAGCCTCGGTCCGACGAAACCGAGTGCTTCTTTTTCAATAATTGCAGGTGTTTTACCGATAGCCGTTAAGAGTTCAAACGTTACTTCAACTGTCTCATCAGAGGTATCAGGACTGCGAATCAGTTCGACGAGTGGAATCAGGTAGGGCGGATTGAAGTAATGGGTATTAAGTATTTGCCCCTTGCGACTCGCATTTATACCGATTTGGGTCGGCATCAACGCCGTCGTATTGCTCGCCAAAATTGTGTGCGGTGGACATATTGCGTCTAATTCCTCGAATATCTGCTGTTTTAATGTCAAATTCTCAGTAACAGCCTCCACTACAAAGTCAGCATTTTCAGCGACTGTGGCGAGTTCCGTAGAGGTCTGAATTCGCTGCAGTGCCGGAGAAATACTATCCTTCTCAATAATAGCATTTCTGGCGAGTACATTTAGATTTCGCTCAATTTGAGTGCGTGCGGTTTCGAGTTGTTCGTCTGTGACATCGTGCAAAGAGACACTGTAGCCTGCATTTGCGAACTCTTGTGCGATGCCGTGTCCCATCAATCCTGCCCCAATAACAGCGATTTGGGAAACATCATGTATTGTCATATTACCTCCGTGTACCAGCAATAAGAATTGTAAACTCCCCTCTCGGCTCGGTATCTCGGAATTTCTCCAGTGCCTCACCGACATTCCCACGAAATACCTCTTCAAACCGTTTTGTCAACTCGCGTGCGATGACGATGTCCCGTTCCCCCATCACTTCAAGGGTATCTTCAAGGAAACGTCGGAGTCGATGCGGGGATTCAAAGAGAATTAACGTTCTTTCTTCGTCGGCGAGTACACCCAACTGACGCTTTCTTTTCCCAGATTTTGGAGAGAGGAAACCCTCAAAAGTAAAGTTATGTAGGGGTAACCCAGAGATGGATGCCGCTGTGACGACCGCTGATGCCCCGGGAATAGGGACGATCGGAATTTCTGCATCGATGCACCCGCGTAAGAGTGGATACCCCGGATCGGAGATGATCGGTGTGCCAGCATCTGAAACAAGCGCGATTGTCTCACCTGCCTTCAAGCGTTCAATCAGTTTGTTGCCTTTCATTTGCTGGTTCCCCTCAAAGTAACTGGTGAGTGGTGTTTGAATCTTGTAGTGTGTTAGCAGACGGCGTGTCTGACGGGTATCTTCAGCGGCGACGAGATCCACCTCTTTGAGGACACGGAGTGCGCGCAGGGTAATATCTTCCAAATTCCCAATGGGCGTGCTGACGAGGTAAAGCGTGCCGAATGGCGTGTTCATTTTTTTGTGGCTATCGGAAACCGTCAGCAATCAGAAATGGGGATAGAATCTGGCTACTGATGGCTGAAGACCGATAGTTACTTCCCCTTGCGATATTGTGTATTTCATGCTAAGTTACCCAAAATGAAAACGACCTACGCTATCATAAGTTTTCTCTGGTTGATGCTCCCAGTCTGTGCAGAGACGGTTTCTGATAAAAGACCCTTTGAATCGGCGCGCCCGCTCTATGTGGGTGTACGAGCATTAGGGATGGGCAATGCTTTTACTGCCGTCGCTGATGATGCCAGTGCAGGCTTTTGGAATCCAGCCGGACTCATTCAGTGGCAGGGTGTGAAACTCTTCGCAGTCAATAAGTTTCACGACCGAAGCGATTACCGATTCGACCCAAAGGGTATCGGCTACAGTTACCGCGGCTATAGCCTATTTTGGGGCAATAAAATCGCCCTCGGTGTCGATAGCGGTGTTCCTGATTTCAACTACTACGGCATCGCTCGCCAATTTGGTCCGTATGCTGCCGCTGGATTAAGCCTCAAGTTTAAACGAAGACACCCCTCCGATGTCTATCAATTCTTCGGCTACGAGACATCGTATGATCTCGGGCTGCTTTTCAAACCACATCCAAATCTCAAGTTCGGGTGCCTTGCACAGAACCTCGAAGGTTATGGGATCCAATGGCTTACGCTCGGCATCTCCTATCGTTATGCGGAGTATTGGTTACAAAGCGCGCCGTGCGAATTTTCAGTCGATCTCGCCCTTCCCATTGAAGATGATACACCAGAATTATACATCGGTGTGGAGTGGCACCCCTTCTCGATACTCCCTATCCGTCTCGGCATCTCAAATGGCTCACTCACCGGTGGAATAGGTATTACATGGAAAGGAGTTCACATCAATTACGCCCGTATTTTCGAGAAGCCCTCCGCATCTGATTTTATTGAATTAGCCATCAGTTTTCAGTAATCAGTTGTCAGTTAAGACTACCAGTCAACCAAAACCTTCTTTAACTGATAACCGACAACTATTCGTCCCCTATCTCCTCCCAATCCAATGCCTTTTGATTCCATTCAAACTGCTGCAATGGACCAAATTTGAGGTTGATCGTCAAGCTTTTCGGGGTCGGTGAACTATCGAACAGATTGAAATCTCGGACGACAACGTAGGTGTGTTGTCCATCAGTAATGGTTTCGCACGCCTCAATGAAGTCATCTAAGTTGCGGATCTGTTTTCCGTTTATATCAAGAATCACCACCTTAGAGTTCCCATTCCGCTCCTGTAAACCGACACGCGAGAAACTACTCCCTGCAGCGGCGTGGGGCAAATAAACACCATCGGCTTCTAAGAAGAGTATCCGACGGAGTTGGGGTGTAATATCGTGAAAGACAGCACCGCCAAACCGAACAAACCGACGTACCTTCTTCGCCTCCAAATCCTCTACAGGGACATCAAGTTTCAGATTTTCACCGTTCCGATAGACCTCTAATGTGACACTTTCTCCGACATTCCGGTTCAGGATGGCATCAAAGGTATAAAGATCATCCTTGATAAGCTCATTATCAATACGATAGATAATATCAGATGCCCGGAGGATGGCTTCGCCTGTTGTCCTCGGGACAATGGACTCAATCTGAATAACCTTGGGTGTTCCGGCTTTGGAGGGACCTATCTCTTTTCGCAAAGCACTTGGGAAATTGAAGTGTTTGATGGCTTCGCCAATAGAGATAAGCTCCAAATCGACACCGATTTCGCCACGCTGGATTGACAACTTGTTGCGCATTAATTCAAGGGCATCGTAGAGATAGTCAATCGGTAGTTCAAAACTGGAAGTATCTGTACCGCGTGCGTGAATAGCGATGACCTCACCTGCCGTATTCCAGACAGGACTCCCGCTGGATCCGCCTGTTCGGTCGAATGTCGTGTGGATATAACTGGAGTGGCGGTCGCCTTTGTTAACATTGAGGTTGGTAATTCTTCCGAATTTGATCGTATATTCCTCTTTCTCGTTGTTTCCGATGAGCAGGAGCTCATCTCCGAGGGCAAGCTCACCCCATTCACCGAGTTCAACGGCTTGAAGCTCAAAATCGACCTCAGCGGGATCAATTTGATAAAATCCGAAATCATGCGTCGGATCGTAGTAGAGGATACGGGCTTCCGTAAAACTACCGTCGTGGAAGTTGATTTTAACATAGGCGGGACTGCTGCCGGTGACATGACGATTCGTGGCGATAATGCCGTGTTCCGCATCTACAACGAACCCGGTGGCAAAATTTGTACCTTTCACTTCTGTTTCAAAGACCACTTCTGAAGAGGTTTCGACATTCACCACCATTGGTTTGTAGGCGGCAACCTGTTCTGTCCAGTCATGTTGGGCATCGGCATTCATGACGAAAATTAAAATCGAAAAAATTGTTAAGATTGTGCCGCTCGTGCGGTTTTTAACCAGAGTTCCAAAGATCTGTTTCATGATGCTCCCTTTTCCAATTTGGATTTTTTTAATCTTAAGAGTCTAACACAGGGAGTCAGAGATGTCAAATCATTTTTGACCAGTGATTTATGTGACTCACCATGATTAGGATTGGTTTCCGTGATTCCGTGATGCGTTGTCTGTTCTTGACGAAGTATCTTAAACGTGGTATATTATTCACATTACTTTTCAATTTATTGCTCTTGGGCTAAAGAAACACCCAAGCAAAACCGCTCCATTCCATTACGCGCAGGTTTTTGATGCGTTTTGATTGCGTATGGGATTCTTGACGTTTCTTTACTCTTACACTAAAACGGTAGCCTGCAACAACGGCGCAGGCGGGTCTATGGAGAGGCACTTCATCCATCAAACCCACTTCATCGAACCGCAAGGTAAATTTAAAAAATGGCGACACATCACTTTGAACCGACAGTCTATTATACAGCAATCGGCGCCCACGAACCGGTGCTCCACATTGAGAGCGGCGACACCGTTTTCACAACTACCGTGGATAACGCAGGCTACGATGCCACCGATACACAGGTAACCGAAAGAGGAAACCCACAAACAGGTCCTTTTTATATTCAATCAGCAGAACCGGGAGATACGTTAGTGGTTCATTTCGATCGGATCGTCCCGAATCGTTCGATCGGACGGACGGCTATGACTGTCGCTCCGAATGTCCTCGACCCGGACTATGCGGCATCCGAGATGCCAGAAGGCGGTCGAGGTCTTGCAGAATGGCATGTGGATGTGGAAAAATGGACGGCGACGTTGATGACCCCAGAAACACAGTTAGGTAAACTCACACTACCGCTTGAACCGATGGTCGGATGTTTCGGTGTTGCACCGCCGCGGGGACAAGCGATCTCGACAGCGACCTCCTCTACACACGGCGGGAACATGGATTATCGGGGTTTTCAGGAGGGTGTTACCGTCTATTTCCCGGTTTTTGTCTCTGGCGCGCTCTTTTTTCTCGGGGATGGACACGCCGTGCAAGGTGATGGTGAAATTGTCGGGACTGGTATCGAAATTTCTTTCGATGTGCAATTTACGGTTGAAGTGCTGAAAGGAAAAAGCATCAATTGGCCCCGTGCGGAAAACAGCGATTATATTCTCACAGCGGGCAACGCACGCCCGTTGGATCAGGCGGTACAACACGCCACGACAGAACTCCTTCGGTGGTTGGATGAACTCGGTTTGGAGAAACGTGCCGCACATACCTTGTTAGGGCAAGCCGTAGAATATGATATGGGTAACGTGTTTGATCCAGCGTATACGATGGTCTGCAAAATCAAAAAATCGATACTGCGTGATATTGGAATTATGTAATACGTGAACACAATCCCCGTAGTGATAGACCTTGCCCCAAAGGCGGAGGAACCTCTGCAGCGTCATATAGAAGCAGATCTGATATCCCCGACCTAAAGTCTCGGGATTTTATTAGACGCAAGGGGACTTTTGACAAGCGGTTTTTTAAGCCGATTTTTGCGTCGCTTAGCAAAAATCGGACTTGTTTCTTCAATCTCTTTGACGCGATCAAGGAAGTACAACCGCATTTGTGGTGCTGTTTTGTAATGTGGATTGTCTACGAGCAGATCAGGTTCGCCCAACAGGTCATCTATTAATCCTTTCGTCCAGCCACGTTCGGAGATCAGGCGTGATTGCGTGATTTTCTCTTTTTCACGGATTTCTTTGCGTCTCGCGGCTCTCTTTGCTTTTTCTCCCTGCCACAAAGATTTATATGCTTCGGATCTCTCCACTTTGCGGACGGATGTCTTAGCATAGATCACATATTCGATACGAACGCCGAGAAGAGATGTGGAAAACGACTCTGGTTCTAAGAACATGTTGATGCGTTCTTCCGTCCAGTGTCCGCGGTCTAACAACTCGGTTCTCGAAAAATGTGTCTCTGGGTGGCTGGGCATCTTTATGCTGTGAATCTCACAATAAATTTTTCGTAGCGTGCGATCGTGGATATTAAGAAGCATTTTTTCCCGCTCAGCCTCGACGATCGAATCGAAGTGGAAAAATCTTGGTTGGTTTAAGTCGTCAAAGGTTATGACGCCAGGCGTCTTCAGTTCTCTCTCCTGCTCAAACGCCATCAGTTCACCCTCGGTCAGTATTGTGCCGCGATAGCCCAACTGAGATTTCGTGATGTGTCCACTCTTTCTTACGTTCCATCGATGCGGACGCATCGGACTACAGGGAAAATCAGACATCTCGGTCTCCTTGTGAGTGTGAAGAGGTAGGCGGTTGAAAGATACTGCGCGCCTTGATCACTGTGGTGAATCTCCGGGACGCTTCGGCGTAATGCTTGTTGTAGCGGTTTCAAGGTCAGCGGTTGGGTCAGGTGTTGACTCACCTGCCCCTCTCTGATCATTCGAGTGAAGACATCCATGAGCAGACAAACATAGACGCAGTGCGCCTTGAGTCAGACATAAGTAATGTCCCCAACCCAGACCTGATCGCCTCAAGAGACCTCAAGGTTCTCCAAGCGATTGACCCACGGACGCAGGCCGCCAATTATTATAACACAATCTTGGTTTAAATAGTGACCCGAATTTCCGATGGCAGTACATATAACTTCTAAAAACACTTATCGAACTCACGTTAACTATAGCCATACTCCTGTAGAACTGTTCCAAGAAAAATCAAATTTCTTTCGCTTTGTTTTCATAAAATGCACGTTTTCTATCGTTGAGATGTCTCTTTAACAGTACCGAGCCTGATGGGCAAATTTGTATGGATTGAGGTTTTACGCAGACAGAGATTTTGTAGTAGAGGTTATGTTTGCGTATCGTCCTCTCTTTGGCACAATATAGGATAAAATTCAATAATCAAAACAAGGAGTGCATATTATGAAACGCATGCCTGATGCTCTCTCTTTGGCAGTTGGGAGTTACATCAAATTTCTAATACTCGGCTTCACTATCAGTGTATTACTCGTATTCAGTAGTGGTTCTGGGGTGTGGGCACAAGGGAAAATCGTGTTTATGTCAAAGCGGGACGGCAATGCTGAAATCTATGCCATGAACACCGACGGGTCTGAACAGATCAATTTGACCCAGCATCCTGCCTCCGACTATGCTCCGGCTTGGTCACCGAATGGAAAGCAGATCATGTTCAGCTCGGATCGAGATGGTATCTTTGATTTGTATGTAATGGATGCAGACGGCACAAATGTCCGAAAGGTATTTGAAACCAGCAAATATAGATGGGAACCTGCATGGTCTCCTGATAGCAAATGGATCGCATACGCACAGGGAGATTCCGGTAAAGCAATTGAACAATTCGGGTTACGATTTGTCCCTTATGCTGACCTTACGCTTTGCATTGCGACGGTAAATGGAGACTCCGTTAGGAAATTGACTGAAGGATTTAATCCGAGTTGGTCTCCTGATGGGCAACAGATAGTATATGTAGTGGGTAGTCTCAAACATACACCTTTGGGTATTTACGATTTGCGGAAACACTCTAAGAACACTCTCCTTTTAAAGGAGATGCCGTGGACATTTGATCCAGTTTGGTCTTCTCGAGATAACCGCATAGCCTTTACAAAACTCGATGGTGCCAGGTTTAATGGTCAAGGTTTTCTCGCATATAGGAGCGGGACAATCCACACTGTGAACAGTGATGGCACAGGGCTTCATCAGGTTACCGATGAGGAGGATAATGCGCATGATCCTGCTTGGTCTCCATACGGCGATGAACTGGTTTGCAGCATTCGGATAGGCTCTCCCCAACTTTTCAAATCCGATCTGGACGGTCACAACGCAGCGCAATTAACAGACGACGGAAGTAATTCGAGTCCGAATTGGTTCGATCCTTTTTATAGCGTTTCACCGTCAGCGCACTCCATAAAAACGACTTGGGGAAGACTGAAAACAAACTAAGACTATATCTACTAGCGGAAATCAACGATACCTGTGATATTATCACATATTAATATCACCTGCTTGATACTTCTTCCGCGCCAACTGCCTCCGCAAACAGACAAGAATTTCGATTCATGAGAGAGCCATAGATAAGAAGTTGAATTGATTATTTCATTCCGAAGTATTAGCACAATTAACGAAGTTTCAAGTGTCCTTGGGGTTCTATCTGGTTACTGGGTAAAAGGGTAGGTTCTCGGAAGCAATACATTGCAGGCAGTCATTGCACGACTACGGAACGCCTCTATTTCCCCAGAGGATATCGGACACTTTTACACTTATGCGAAAGGGGGGTGAGACCCTTGAAACTATACGAGAGCATTTTAACAGGGCTTTCTGTCATGCGACGGGAAAAACTGCGCACAGTGCTCACAATGCTCGGCATCATCATCGGTGTCGCAGCCGTCCTCGCAATGCTCGCTATCGGCGAAGGTGCCAAGCGTATTGTCATGGAAGAGTTTGAAAAGTATGGTGGGCATTTTTTCGTGCGACGGAATCCATGGATTTGGCGCGGCGATCGCGTCTTTCCAAACCGGAGCGGTGAATACATCAAATATGAGGATGTCTTAGCTATTGAAGCCGAATGTCCATCTGTTGAATGTGTTATACCAAGCATTGCTGATGAGGTTCTTGCACAAGCGCAAGGTGGTGCCATGAAATGGACGGAATACGATGGCGTCAACTCAAATTTCCCCGTTGCGATGAGATGGGAAATTCAACAGGGACGCTTTTTCTCTGAAGATGAGTTCAACAACCACAGAAAAGTCTGTATACTCGGCATAGAAGTCGCCACAGAACTCTATGGAGATCAGAATCCTATTGGTCAAGAAATCAAGCTCTCGCTTCAAGGCGGGAGACCCGACCGTTTCCGCATCTTAGGCATAATGGCGAAACGCGGCACAAGCCTTCAATACGGGTTCAGTTGGGACGACATCGTGTTCATACCCTTGACGACCGCACAAGATAGATTCAAAGGTAAACGACACGTCAATTATCTCAACGTCAGGGCAATAGACAAGAATACCATCGACGAAGCTGTTGAAGAGATCACGGTTGTTTTAAGGAAACGGCATCGTAATCAGGATAACTTTTTCGATGTTAGTTATGCCACTGCCGCCGTCAAAGAGCTCGATAAAATCAGTCGTATTATCAAGATTATGCTGAGTAGTATCGCAGGGTTCTCACTGTTCGTCGGGAGCGTTGGCATTATGAATATGATGCTCGTTTCAGTCAACCAACGCACCCGCGAGATTGGTGTCCGCCGGGCGATTGGCGCGAAACAGAGAGACATTTTCTTCCAGTTTCTCATTGAAGCCGTTGTGATGTGTGGCATCGGCGGTCTATTGGGTATCGGACTCGGCACGGGTATCGGCTACGGTTGCTCACATATCGCTGTCAAAATCGTCAAGGTCATTCCGCAGTGGCCCGTTGTCATCTCCTTATATTGGATAGCGGTCTCTGTGAGTATCTCAGCCTGTATTGGTATCGCATTTGGGCTTTATCCGGCTGTGAGAGCTTCCCAAATCTCACCAATCGAGGCACTCAGAGCAGAGTAAAATGGGAATAACTGGGCTTGGATATGGCATGTTCTATAGAGTGCTACCACCAGATTGAGATCTTCGTGCTTGAGGCATCTCGGGCTATTTCCTAAATCTCCTATTTTTTAACAATATGCACCCTTTCTACACAAAAATTGTATCTTTAATAGCAAGATCGGAAATTTCACGTGCCATATAACCAATGAATTATCTCAAAGTTAATAAAATAGGAGCAGTGTCATGAAGACCTTTACTGCGCGAATTATGAGATGGATTTTTGCCCTGTTGACGGGTTTTATTATAGGATCGGCAAGTCAGACAGCAGCGGCTAATATGAAGATTGCCTTTGAATCAAACCGTAGTGGCAATTATGAAATCTATGTGATGAATGCCGATGGCACTCATCAGATCAATCTCACACGACATCCAAAGGCAGACCGTCACCCAGATTGGTCTCCAGATGGGACGAAAATCGCTTTTACTTCGAACCAAGATGGAGATTTTGACATTTATGTGATGGATGCCGATGGCTCGAATCTCGTCAATCTCACCCAAGATGGTATCGGAAACGATAAAAACCCGAGTTGGCAACCGATACCACTCGCCGTTTCTTCACAGGAAAAGTCTGTAACGCTATGGGGTCGCATCAAACAAAATAAAGAATATTAAGTCAAATACCCCGAATTCATTCGGGGGTTTCCACCTTTTCCGCGCGTCAAACATTGGAACGCTCCGTCACATGGGGGCATATCGGAGATACAAGGGATCCCTCACAGATGGCATTTGTACGGACAGAATTTAACCCAAGAATCCCGTCCCCAAAACAATATACAGGACCCCAAACAGCACAAGCACTTCTGCGTGCTATAGAAATCACTCGAAACCGAATTAAAACATGGATAGAATCTTTTAATGGAGAAATATAATGAAATCTTCTAACAAAATATCAATCAGTCTTATAAGTAACGCAGAAGTGCCTGTTAAAGGCATTATTGCTCCGATTGTGTGTACTGCGGGCAACTTTCATAAGGATTGGGATGCGTTGGCGAATCTACGAGTCGCGGAGCCCGAAAAGCAGTATTCAGCTGGTATCTTTCGCGATTTTCTCCCAACTGAATCGGTCTCGGTGGGTGAATGTTGGCAGATTAAAGAATTCGGTGCCCAGAAATTACTGAAACAATTTCACCCGAATGCCTCTCTGGAAATGCGTGTGGAGATGTACGGTATAGAAGAAGCCAAAGGTCTCTGGGCGTGTTTGCGGGCATACAACGACCAATTTGTGCACATCGCGTTTCGCATTCATGCAGAATTTGCTTTAACGGATGGTTGGTTTACCCCATCCCAGTTTGCCGGGCATCTGATTATTGATCGGCACGAAAAAAGAATCGCGTTTTTTCAGACGTACCTCCCCGCAGGGACGGTGAACTTTGATGTTCATTGGGAAACGATCTTAGGAGATTGGGACGCTCCGAGATGGATTACAGACTGCGGCTTCTGTTCAAGAATGGAACTTTGGACTGAGGTCCAAGAAGATCCGCGTAATGCGGAATTTATAGATGCCATCACCCAAGAGGAAGCCAAACGTCTCCTGATACAGCAATTCTACAAATCCCAGCGAATTAACTGGGTATCGTTAGAAGAAGCATTGGAAATGGCACCGGTACAACAGAAGCCCGTTCATGTCATTTCTCTGGATGGTCCGCTCACTGATGAAGCCTGCTGAGGGAGCGGTAAAGACTTGAGGGCAGTTGTCCTCGGAAACGAACGCGTTATCAATTACTTAAACGAAAATTTTATCAACACATGGGTGTCTAATTTTGAATTAAGCAGAAAGCCGAGCGTGCAAGAATATCTTACCAAAAGATACGCACACGAATCTAAGTCGTTTGATGCTACCCATCCGTTGGCGCAAGCAATCAAGAGCGGTTGGCATGAACGCTCACCTGTGGACTGTTTTGTTATATCACCCGACTTTGAATTGAAAGCGAAACTTGCTTTGAATTCATTTCTTTACGGCGAACACGATTGGGATGGTGGTAGGACAAGAGCAGAAAATTACCGTCTCTTTCTCATTGAAGCCTTAGAAGGGAAATCCCCGGGACTTAGTGCGGATAACTCTTTCGCATATCTATTAGATGATGCGGAGGACGTCCCTGAGCAGGAAAGTCCTTTCAAATCTTTCTTAACAGATTTGGATGTGGTGCTGAACTCTGAGCAGCCCGAGTTAGAAGTATTAGATGTAGTCCGGACTCGGGAGGTAGGTTACCAGGAATCCACTATCGTGACAATTGATGCCACTGCATTTAAAAAGGGTGGGATCCTAACTATCGACATACGTGTCGGAGGTGCTGAACTCACAAGTTGCTTCTATTTGTACGATGGCGATACCGAATTCCCATCAGAACGCGGTCAGCGTTACGACCAGTCCATTGCGAATGCTACAGATATTCCGCTCGGTGAAACGGCGCAAATTACGTATCCGTTCTACCGAGGTCAAGTTTTTAAGCTCGCAATTGCGGCTTCCGAACTGACGGATATGAAGGAGTATGTCAACGCTTTTCAGGCAAGGATTTCTGTGAAAGAGGCAGATTGAACGCGCTAAGCGAGCAAGGCACTTTCACCAAACTAAGCACAGTGATGAAACTCACATGTTTTTCTTTTTAGACGAAAAAGGAGATACAAAATGAGACACCGAAAAATCCTTACACGCCTCTTTTTACTTCCTTTAATTCCGCTGAGTGCGAAAGCGTTTCCACCTGCTTCACCGGTAGGTGGAAACTATTTAGTCCTTGATGGGGTGGACGACCACGCCGTTTTAGATTTTGAGACCTTTGGTATGCTTTTACCGGAAGGTGCAGACGAATTCACCATCGAAGCATGGATATGTCCCACCGTGTTCCCCAACAAGAAGAACACGGCACTGACAATACTCAGTCAACAGATGCGTATGCGCGTCGTGGACGATGAATTTCCGAGATTAATTAATGTGATTAATGTGCTAAACATCGAGTCCCCGAAGGGTGACCTAATCTTGATAATGGATGCCCATATTGAGGGACGCGTTGGTACGACAGTCCCTTTCCCAATCCCACTTCCGCCGAACCAATGGCACTGCATCGCTTACCAGTCAAATGGTCACCAGACAATAACGATCGTCAATGATCTCGTAAGGACAAGGCAACACGGGACACATATTGGAAACGGGCTTGCCTAGCGTCAGCGTCCAAAGGATTTCGTGCTTGGAGGGTTTGGAAAAAAAATTGAGATGCCCTTTAAGGACAAATGGTTTTGGGGTTCCTTTGCTGGGTATATTGATGAGGTCCACCCCTCAACGGTTGCTCGTTACGATATCAATAAAAAAGGTTCACGCCGCGAGGCAAATTCAAAGACGACGCAAAAATGGTTGCGTTGTGGCATTTTGATGAGCCGGGTGGAACAACGGAATTCTCAGAGGCATCAGGCAACGAGCATCATCTGGTAGGTGAAGGCGGTGCAGCGACTGGCATCCCGCTTGCAATTGAACCATAGGAAAAACTCACCGCTACTTGGGGACAACTTAAACAATAAAATCTCTTACTGGATTTCGTGCGGTTGAGGCAAACGGTAAACTTCCTACAAACTGGGATAACTCAAGCACAACCCCAAAATCGACCATAGAGCAGCGGTTTCATCCACAATATGCTACTGGCGGCTTGAAACTCTTTTCCGATCAAATCTATATTAAGGAGTAATATTATGAAAAGCGCAATTGTTCTTTGAAAAAAACTTAGTCGTGATTTTAGTTCAGCAGTTTCTTGAGAATTTGGGAGATTATATCATAAGAATACCCACTGAAATATTTGGATATCGGTGAATGAGGAAAACGATCATACTGAGAACTGATTGAAAATTTGCATATTTCCCTCAACACTTCCATGAGGATCGGCTCACACAATAGTTTCCAATAGCAAAGTTGCTAGCGCACACACACGAAAAGAGGCACATCGTGTAAATCTTTAGAGTAGGAAAATAGTCTTGAGACGACTATACAAGTTTTTCAGAACAAACGAGGTTTATAGTAAAGTTTATACCATATCTAATTGAATATTTATCATAATTATGTTATTCTCTGCTGTATCCTTACGGAAAGGAGTGAAACAGCGATGAATAAAAAAGTGCCAGAGATTACTGAGAGTGTTGAAACTCTGAAAGAGCTTTTGCGTCAATCGCAGAAAAAGCATGAAATCCACCGCCTCTCCGCCCTGTATCTTTTGAAAAGCGGTGCAGCGAAAAATCGAAAGCAGGTCGCCGGTCTCCTCGGTGTGGATCGGATGAGCGTTGGGAGCTGGTTGAAAGTTTACGAAACTGGGGGTCTTTCGAAACTTCTCGAACGCGGCTACGCACCGGGACGTCTTCCGTCTTTGACAGCCGAACAGCAGGAACACTTACGCAGCAAACTTCAGACCGCCGAAGGTTTTGGGAGTTATGTAGAGATCCAGCAGTATATTGCTGACACCTTTGGTGTCAAGATGAACTACAAGGCGGTTTATGCGATGGTTCGTGGCAAATGGGGTGCGAAACTCAAAGTGCCTCGTCCGAGTCATGAAAAAAAAACATAGAAGAAACTGAAGTTTTCAGAGCTGACTTTTCTCAGCACATCGCCGAGGCGATTGCTGAGAAAAGTCGCAATCTTCAAAACGTCCGTCTTTTCAGTCAAGATGAAACGCGATACGGGCTTTTCCCTGTGATGAGGAAACGTATCACCTTACCGGGTATCAAACCCAGCGCAAAGATAAACCCTCAGTATGAGGCGATTTATCTTTATGGGGCAGTTGAACCTCTAACAGGAGAAGGATTTTTCTTGGAACTTTCGCATCTCACCGCAGAGTGTTTTCAACTCTTTATGGATCAGGTTTCGCAAGCCTTCTCGCAGAGCCTGAACGTCTTGGTCCTCGATAATGGACGCTTCCACCACGCCAAATCCTTAGAGATTCCTGAGAATATCGTCTTGCTTTTCTTACCCCCTTACAGTCCAGAGCTCAATCCGATTGAACGATTCTGGCAGGATCTGAAAACTAAGTTGTTTCTTCAAACGTATCAGACCTTTGAAGATATGCAAGCGAAGGTCACTGAGATACTTCTCAACTACTCTCAGACCGCAATTGCTAAACTTACTGGATTCTCACACTTCATCAACGCTGCTAATGCAATATAAACTTCTAGAAATGGTATTAGAATTAATTGGACGCTCCGCACCAGCGAGGTTAGAAACCTCACCTACCGGGGGTGGGAGAATGTCTATTTATTTTTAGGATTCACTATAATACCGATGTTCTTTAAATCCGCAATTGAATTAGGCTTGCTGAACCTATTGACTCAGAATATGGTCGCCTTGCGAGCTATTTTTATTTTGCAGATAATTGCCTCTTTAGGTATAATAGGGTATAATACATTACCCAGAATCATAGAAGCAACTTGCGATGCGTGCTTTCCGATACACCCAACGACGGGAGTATTGGCATCGGGAATCGGCATCTATTGTATACCTATTTTGTCTTTGCCCTGGAGAAAACGATCACAGCCGGATCCATTGACGATCATGGAGTGTCCTGATGGAAAGAGAAACCGATGCTCAACTGGTTCGGAGGACGTTGTTAGGCGACGATGGCGCGTTCAGTATCTTAGTCCAAAAACACCAAAAGGGTATCCAAGCAGTCGCGTGGCGGAAAGTTGGTGATTTTCATGTCGCTGAAGAAATTACACAAGATACCTTCCTTCAAGCCTACAAAAAACTCTCAACGCTTCGGAACCCACAGCAATTTGCCGGTTGGCTTTATGTCATTGCCAATAGAATGTGCTTAAGATGGCTAAAAAAGAACAAAACCGCTATGCAGTCCCTGGAGGACACATCTGTGGAAATCATTGATGGGGCATCCTACAAACATCATGAGGACCAACAACGTGAATCCGAAGCCCAGGCGCATCGCCATGCGCTCGTCAAAAAACTGCTCGCTAAACTCCCAGAGAGCGAACGCACCGTCGTCACACTCTACTATCTCGGTGAAATGACAACCAAAGAGATCGGCAAGTATTTAGGCGTCTCCGTGAACACCATCACCAGCCGACTCCGACGTGGGCGAAAACGTTTACAAGAAGAACAAGAAGAAACTTTGGTTGAAGAAACACTCCAGAGTCTCCAAATTCCTACCGATCTCACCGAGAGTATCATGGGGGAAGTCGCTGATCTGAGTCCAACACCCACACCTACCGGCAAACCCTTTCTACCATGGGTAGCTTTCGGCACATCCGTGATCTTGGCACTATTGATACTCGGTGTGAGTAGCCACTACCTCACACGGTTTCAGCAACCCTATAGTTTCGAGGCAGAATCTGAACCAACAATCGAAATCATTGATGCCTTTTTCGTCATTGATAGCCCAGCGAAACCCGCTGTGCGAAACCGATTCGGGCGTGCGACTACGCCCAGGGAAACCAGTAGCACTGGCACGCAAACCTCTGACACAACTTCAACATCCATTACACAGCAAAATCCCGCACGATTTTCTACGACGAAGTGGGCACAAGGGAACTCACCGCCGGGGGGTCCTGTCCGTAATGTCTTAGGGGCAACTGACGGCACGCTCTTGGCTATTTCACACACAGGTATGTACAAATTCTCAACAGATGCGGGCGCGTGGGCACCGATCAATACCGATATCAAGGTTGATCGTAGATCTCCAATGCCTATGGCAGAACATCAAGACACCTTTTATGCGGTCGGGGCTGATAAGTTATTTACGTCAGAAGATCGTGGTGAAACATGGAATTCAAAGGGTTCCCGCCCGACGGGGCGTGCCGTTGGAATCGCCATTACAGGCGAGACCCCAGCTCCTATCACGATATATCTTGCACTTGAAGATGAAGGCATTTTCCAGTCTACCGACGGTGGCACACAATGGAACTCTCTTAACAATGGATTCAGTGGTGATGTTATTGCTGCGATAGCGGCTGTTGAAGGAACCATGTTTGTCGGCACAAATCTCGGGTTTTATCGACTCGATTCCAACCTCTGGAAACAGATACCTGTCAATGATCCATCCAGATCTGTTTATTCTTTGGCGGTCTCTGAAAAAAATCTCTATGTTGGGACAGGTCCCAATAGGATAGGTGTACCTCTACCCAAATTAGGAGAAGTGTACCCGAGAAGTGCGTTAAATTTTATCAAGATTTTTCATTCGGATGACTTTGGAACGTCATGGACAGACATAACGCCGCCTAAAACAGTGAGAGGTGATTATGAACAGAGGGGTATAACAGTTTTACCTGTTGGTGATACGCTCTTGGTACTTAGTTTAAGGCAATCACGTTCAACTGACGGCGGAAAAACCTGGACAGACCTCGGGGGACTTAAGTATATGCCACTGATTGGGACGCTCCCAGCTGCTGTTGGCGACGAGACAACATTTTACAGAGCAGGGGTGTTCGGCATTCATCGCACAACGGATGCTGGGGACTCTTGGCATCTCTTTATGGATGGGATAGTCGGCACGAGATTAAGGGATACAATCGTTTTCAATAACAGACTCTACGCTTCTACCGGCTATGAGCTTTATCAGTCAACTGACGGCGGTCAATCTTGGAAAAAAGTTTGGATTGACGAGGAGGATAACTCACTTAACCTCGGTTCCCTTTATATTTATCCTACAAAGTGGTCGATTGATGGCAATAATCTTTATTGTACTTATGGCAATGCAAAAGCCAGAAAATTAGTAATTTACCGTTTATCAACTGACGGCGACACCCTCATACCCGTTCAAGGTGTTCCCGTTTTTGATGATGTAAAACCTTTAGTGCCACAACTACCACCTGAGACGGATATAAAAGCTGAGAGAGTTACTGTCTCGAATGATGTGTTCTACGTAGAGTATGAACGAAGACTCTTTAAGTGGAAAATAGGAGATCCAGCGTGGACTGATACCGGTTTCGCAGATACCAATCTATTGTATGATATGGATTCCAGAAAAGGATTTAGAATAGCGGTTTCGGGCGAAACCGTCTACGTCGGTAAACGCAACGGAGACCTGTTTCAATCATTTGATGGTGGAAACACTTGGAGAGATGTCACCCCGAAACTACCCCTACAGTATACCCATCTGAAAAAGATCGCCTTTGTGGGTCCCTCGCTATACGCTGCCACAGACAACGGCGTCCTCGTCTCACATAACGGCGAACACTGGCGCGTCCTCACCGATACCACCGGCGCAATTCCGATCATTAACACATTTACTGCCGATGCCAATACAGTTTACGGTATCGGAGACGCTGGGGTTTATCGTTCGGACGCGCGCGGTGAATGGAAACTGATGGTGTCAGAAGTGCCAAATGGAATCAATGCATTCGCTACCATTAACGGTAAACTCTATAGTGCTACCGGTGAACACGGACTTCTTCATATCTCGTTTGAAGAAGAGTAGCATCTGTCTCGACATTAACATCATTCAACACAATAGAGAAATTCGGAATGCCGAACCTGCTCAATGCTCAGAACTTACGCAAATTGTGTAAAAAGGCGATATATTCCATCAAAAAAGGCGTTATTTCCGTAATTTAACCCCCTAAATCCCCCTTATCAGGGGACTTCAAGAAGAAGTGCGTAAGTCATACAATGCTAAAAAAACTATCATTACGGGTGTCGTTTTTTTCATTCTTTTGTTTATATCCTACCCAATCCCCCAACACAGAATTAGAATCCCACCCACCGCTTAGATACATTCCTCAACCCAAGGTCCTACGAAGATGGTGAAGGCACAGAAATCTCCTGCGGTGAATGTCAACGGTTCGCAACTGCCCGAAGTTTCATACCCCTGAAATATACTTGCGAATATGCTTTTCTTAAACTTACAACCCTTACAAAATCGTCATATCCGCCTTAAATCCTATAAAATCCAGACTTTTTCACTGGATGCACGTTTTCTACTCCAAAAAAGTCTCTTTAACTAATATAACGATATGGGACAGCCACAAGAACTGCCCCTACAAGATGTCAACATATTTTCCAGACTTTTCACATTCACGATTGTATATGTTGGGGCGGTCAGCCATAACTGTCAACATTCTAACCTGTTCGTGAGGAGACAACTTTATGGACAACAGAAGCGATATTCAACTCATCGAAGATACTTTAGCTGGCAACGACACTGCATTCGGCGTCTTAGTCCGCAAATACCAGAAGAGCATTCACGCTTTCGTCTGGAGCAAGACCCAGGATTTCCACTACGCTGAAGAAATAACGCAGGATGTCTTCATTCAGGCATACAGGAAACTCGCAACGCTCAGAAATCCGAATCAGTTTGCTGGGTGGCTCCATGTTATTGCAAAACGGTATTCCATTCGCTGGATCCGAAAAAAGGAATTGGTGGTACAGTCTCTGGAGACGGCATCCGTGGACTTGGTAGAAAAACACTCCTATGAGCGTTATTTATCGGAGCACCAGGAAACAGAAGCCAACGAACGTCGTTATAAGATCGTGAATAATCTTCTGAAGAGACTGTCAAAGCATGAACGCAAGGTTATAATGCTCTATTATCTCCGTGAAATGTCCGTGAAAGAGATCGGTAAAATTTTGGGTGTGTCGGTGAACACGGTGAAGAGTCAACTTCAACGTGCGCGGAAACGCTTACAAACCTTTAGCCTCTCACTCCACTGAAGAAGGGAAGGGTTACTTGTCTTTTTGATCTTAATTACCTTGACCACCAGCGTGGGCATAGGAGAAAAAATGTCTTATAATACTCTAAACCCGTCAGATATTATTCAAATGAAATCGTTCGCATTTCGCACAGTGTTGAAACTCTCTCCAGATAGGGAGTATCTTGCCTATGCTGTGATAAATCCTGAGCGACGATCAGCTCCTTTACCCAAAACCACACAGAGTTCTTCTTTTCTCCCGACCAAGGCACTAAAGAAGAATTATAATAGCGAAATTTGGGTTACTAATATCAGCACCCGAAGAACATACAAACTCTACTCAGATGCAGGAGGCAATTGGGCACCTCAATGGTCTCCTAATGGACGCTATGTCGCCTTTTACTCTGATCGCATGGGCGCGCCACAACTCTGGGTTTGGGATAAAATCGAAAATAGACAAAGACAAATTAGCGAAAAACCGGGTAGCGCAATATATGGTTTAGAAGTCCCGAAATGAGCCACTCAGAGAGATACAACGATACGTGTTACCGACAGTTGACAGAGTCATTGAAATGGGCATTGCCGATCCAGATCGGTTGGGAATCATTGGTTACAGTTACGGTGGTTATGGCACTGTGGGTGTGATTGCGCATTCCACACGCTTCAAAGCCGCTGTTGTCGAAGGAGGCGTCTATAATCTAATCAGTTTTTACACTTGGCTGGATAAAAACGGACGTAACACCGGCACCAGTTGGGCGGAAGGTAGACCAAGGCATATGAGCGGTTCGCTGTGGGAACACTCCCAACAATATATTGACAATTCCTCTATATTCCACTTGGATAAGGTCGAGACACCGTTACTTATCTTCAGCGGTGATGGTGGTGCCAGTCGTGATTTCGTGCAAGTCGGAAAACTCTTCTCTGGTTTACGTCGGCTTAACAAAACAGGGACGTTTGTGTACTATCGTGGTGAGGAGCATGGGATGCCTACATGGCAGCCTGAACATCGAATCGATTTATGGGAACGCATTCTCAGCTGGTATGATAAACACCTTAATTGAGGCACATTTAAATCTACGTGACCGCTATAGACATATTGCTCCTCTGGAGCAAAGGCACCAGATTGTGTATGGTGTTAGGTTTCACGTGCGTTTACCCCGAAGTCTACATCTACTTTGATGTTATTATCGAACTCACGTTAATTTAATAGGTCTTGCGTTAATTGTGATAACTCCAACTCTCATAAGAGATTCCAAATTTTCAGATATGCTGTAGTTTTGAAAAGCCATCCAAAATCGTCAAGGTTACAAACCTCGCCAGCAGAAAAACAGTATATTTTGCTGCAAAGTGGTTACTTCGTTGTATTTAACCCCCTAAAGAATCAGAATCAACGGTATGAAGCCCGTATGGGCTTCCCCCGGTATAAATCCTTATGGCATTCCCCGCCCTTTATCAGGGGGACTTTAAGAGTCAATGCGTAAATCCTACTCTTGATTCATATTTAACCCTGCCATGGACCTGAGGTTCAACAGAGGTGTCATCACGCCGCCGGCAGCGGGGAGGACAACCCCGGTATCGTAAAGTTTCATTGCAGAAATAGTGGCGTGCGCGACATCCTCAGGTGCACCGGCGCGAACCATAAAGATATAGCCTTTCTCCGCTGCTTCTTCATAATCGGGGATACGAACCCGCGACAAGTCGGTATCAATCACGCCCGCGGCGATGCCGTTCACCTTAATACCGTGTGCCGCCAATCGTCCGGCAAAGGCGCGCATGCTCATCTCTAAACCTGCTTTTGAGATACAGTAGGCGGTGCGGTTGTCGGATGCCATGATGTCGGAAATTGAAAGTGTATAGATAATACACCCGCGAATCTCGTTTGCTATCATGTCGTTCGCGACGCGCTGCGTGAGAAAGTGGGTTGCCTTGAGATTGGTGTTGACAATCAGGTCGAACTGTTCCGGTGTCTCTTCAAGAATGTCAGCGATACGGGTAATACCAGCGTTGTTGATGAGGATATCTACCTTCCCAAAAGCATCGTGTGCGGTATCGAGTAGTTTTTGGTGTGCATCGAGGTCGCTGATGTCCGCTTGGATAATAACGGCTCTTCTGCCGAGTGCTTCCACCTCTTGTTGAACGAACTCGGCGGCATCACGGTTCTGATTGTAGTTGATAAGTACATCGGCACCTTGACGTGCTAATTCAATCGCGATGGCGCGTCCGATGCCACGGCTGGAACCCGTTACGATTGCGGATTTGTCGGTGAATGAAACATCTGTTGCGAAGAATCCAAGGTCTGTTTTTTTAATTTTTCTTGCGGTTGGATCAAGTGGGTTTTGCATTGAAAGTTCCTCTCTGTATATCCGCCTGCGCCGGTGTTGCAGGCTACCGTTCTGGTTTAATGTTCACAAGATAAAAGAAACGTCAGAATGCTCAAACAGAGTCGTGAATTCGCTGAAAACCTGTATTCTGCGCAAGCCTATAGAGGAAACCTGCGGGATAATGCGAAGCAAACGGACGTAGCAGCCCAAGAGTGATTAATTAATCTGAGTAGGGGTCTGCGGCGTCGCGGAGGGCATCTCCTAAGAAGTTAAAGGCAATTACAACGACGAGCACCGGCACTGCGGGAAAAATGAGCCACGGATAATGGAGCAGAACGGTGACACGTTGTGCCTCCTCCAGCAGAACCCCCCAACTCGTCATCGGCGGACGGATGCCCAAACCAAGAAAACTGAGTGCGGTCTCCCCGAGAATCATGCCGGGGATAGCGAGTGTGGCGATAACGATGATATGGCTATAACATCCGGGTAGCAAATGCCGTGTGATGATGTGCCAATGTCCCGCACCTGCGGCACGCGCCGCCATCACGAAATCGCTCTCCCGATACGCCAGGACCTTACCACGCACTTGCCGCGCCAACCCGCCCCAACGGATAATCGACAAAATAATGGTGATGCCGAAATAGATTTGGATGCTCGACCAACCGGGCGGTAACGCGGCACCGAGTGCCATCCAGAGCGGGATGTCCGGGAATGCCGAAAGGACTTCAATAACGCGTTGGATGAGGTTGTCTACCCATCCGCCCCAATATCCAGAGATAGTGCCGAGGATAGAACCGAGAATGATACTCAGAAAAACACCGACTAAGCCGAGCGTCATCGATACGCGCGCCCCGTACATGATTCGTGAAAGCAGGTCGCGTCCCATCCGATCAGTGCCCAACAGGAACATAGGACCCGCGGAACTGAAAAAGTGACGCCTGCCGTCCGCATCCTTAAAAAAGAATTCAACGGGATGACGCTTCGCCAAGTCTCTGGTGAATTCCAATTCCAGACTCTCCGGGTTGCGGACGGATTTTAATCCGTGGACATAGAACCCATCTTGGACTGAGAAATAGAGACGTTGTGGCGGCACATGGCGCAACCGCATGTTGATTTCATTGTAGTGATAGGGCGCGAAAAAGTCGGCACCGACGGCGAGGATGTAAAAGAGCAACAGCAACACACCCGCAATAACCCCCATCCGATTTTTGCGGAACCGTCGCCATATCAGTTGGCGATAACTCAGTTGCCCTATTTCAGATGCCTCTTTAACTGCTTCGGCAGTCTGGTTTACCTGATCATCTATGCTTGGTATCTCGTTCATAATAAATTTATAGATTTAGCAGACGTTATTACTCCGTAAGGTAAAATTAAAAATCATTCATAGCGTATCCTCGGATCCACCCAAGCAAGAGCTATGTCTGCGAGCAAGTTGCCGATAACCAGAAGGAGACTCAGCATCATAATTAACGTCCCCGCAAGATAGATATCCTCGTTCAATAAACTGCGCAAGAGAATCGGTCCAACTGTCGGTAACCCCAAAACGATTGAGACAATCGCTGAACCTGAGAGGATACCGGGTAGACTCATCCCCAAGATGCTGATGAGCGGATTGATTGCAATCCGCACGGCATGCTTACTCACCACAACGATCTCTTTAAGCCCTTTCGCTCTTGCCGTCTGGACGAAAGGTTGTCCCAAAACATCCAAGAGGTTGCCGCGCATAATCCGCATCAAACTCGCAGTTCCGTTAATCCCGACGACAATGACAGGAATCCAGAGATGCTTGAAAAGGTCGTTCAGTTTGCCCCACGTCCATGGCGCGCCTTCATAGTAAGCCGAGAATAGCCCAAACAGCGGAACGCCGAAGATGTCAAAAGCGAAGACCATCAACGATAGTGCTAAGAGAAACGCCGGTATGGACATCCCAACAAAACTGAGGAAGGTGAGAAAATGATCCGACCATTTGTACTGATGCGTGGCGGAATAGACACCGAGAGGGATAGCGACAACATAGGTGAAAATGAGCGATCCGATAGAGATAATCAGGGTGAAGGCGATTCTATCCCATATCAGTTCGTGGACTTCTCGTTTATACTCAAACGACTCGCCGAAGTTGCCACGCACAAAGCCACCTATCCAGATAAAGTAGCGTTTCCAAAGCGGTTCGTTCAAACCGTAGCGCTCCCGTAATTCCTCAACATGCGCCAATGAACTGCTATCGCCGAACTCCTCCTCCAAGCGTTGAATTTCCCGATCAAGGTAATCGCCCTGTGGGAGCTGGATGATGATAAAAGAGATAATAGAAATCGCCATGAGTGTCGGAATTGCGATCAAACATCGGCGAATGATATAGGTAATTATGGGTATATCTCCTTTTTATTCTTTAAATGATTCGCAAAGCGTTAAATAGAGCAATTGGTTCATTATCCGTTCTCTCTCATATCCGCCTGCGCCGGTGTTGCAGGCTGCTGTCTTGGATAAACCCAAACCCGTAGCCCGTAATGAAATGGAGGGCGGATTTGAGGCACGCACGTCAACGTCCAAACGCCTATTGTTACTCCGCAAGGTATAATTAAAAATTAGATAGCCAACACTGTTCGGGATAACTGGTTGCAGGCGTGACAATTGCCCATGGACCCAAAATACCGTCGTTTGGGACGTTGTGAAAATGGTTCGCTACGACCAAGAGCGATGGCGAACGCGCTGCAGATCCGAGATGAAAGGGTCCCTCGTCGATGTGAATCCTGACGGCATCCCGGACATACTGGTGCCGTTGCTTTTCATCGGGTTCCTTTTTAATCTCGTCGTATAAGTCAAGCAACTTTTTTAGGGGTCCGGTGGCGGGTTCACCCTTTTCACCGCCCGTTTCATACCATTTCCCTACTTTCGGATGCCAGTACTTCGGGAGTGTCGGAAATACCCAATCGGGATAGGTGAAGAGATCCATCTCCGCTTCACCGTGCATACTGATTGTAAATTTACCGAGCGTGCGACGCAAACTTAATTCCGCACCCGGCGGGGTATAGAGCAGGGTTTTCAAGCCGAGTTGCTCCCATCCTTCCTGAATAATCAGCCCGATGTCATTCTGTTGGCTGTTCAGATTAGAACTTGGAACGTCCATGAGTATATCAATCCGTTCACCATCCGGACGGAGTCTATACCCATCCTTATCACGTGCTGTGAGTCCCATTTCATCAAGAAGTCGGTTTCCTGCATCAATATCAAAATCGGCATCGGCGCGTTTCCACTCCTCAAAAAGGGTCTGTCCGTCTTCATCGGCAAAGTGCCACCCTTCTTGACTGACGGTCGCCGCTTGGGGTTCCAACAAACCTCGCCACGCGATTTCGTTACATTTCTCGCGATCGATGCCATAAGCGAGTGCCTTGCGAAAACGTTGATCCCGAATGATTTGTCTTAAAGCAGGATCCGGATCGGTCCAATTGATTAAAATAGCGGGTTGCGCGCCCGCTGTGCTTTTCCAACGACGTACCTTATAGTTCCCTTTCTCCTGCCCCTTCAAATAGAGTGCGAGATCGCGGAGTTCCATCCCACGGTACTGGCAGTCGATCTCCCCGGCGAGGATTTTGAGTACACGCACCTGCGGTTCAGGCACTAAACTCGTTTTGACTCTATCAATGTAAGGGAGTTGCCTGCCGAGTTCATCAACAACATAGTAATAGGGATTACGTTCGAGTTCAACACGGAAACCACCCTTTTCATATTTTATCACCCGCCAGGGCCACAACGTCGGACGTTCCGGGTTTTGGTGTGGGATGTTTTCCTTCTCAAATCGGATGAAGTCTGTGTATTCCGGGTTTCCATCCGGATGAAATTGCATCATATAGTGCTTGGGGACGTTATACTGATTGCACCACCAAAAACCGGTTGCCAACCAGAGCGGCACGAGCCAATTGGGACCTGCGAATTTCATGATAATCGTGTAATCATCGGGCGTTTCGACTTCCATGGGAATGCCGTTTACTTTGCACCAAACCGGTGGACTGTACTTGTACCGCTCATCAAGGCAGAGGTCATAATAGAAAGCGAACGAGGCTGAAGTATAGGGATGTCCGTCCGACCATTTAACACCCTTGCGGAGATGCAAGGTCAACGTACTTCCGTCCTCATTAAACTCCCATGTTTCAGCAAGACCGGGTTCCAGACCAGAGGCATCAAATTTCCATCGGATGAGTGGCGCATAACCCGCTGTCATCTTCCACGTCCCTAAATCTGGATGTGTATGGAACCGATGCCACGTCCCACCGTAGGGACCAGGACGTTCATAACCATCAAAGTTCGTCTTGGCGACGAGTGGGTTTTCTGGGAGCCGTTCAGCGAGAGACGGGAGTTTGCCCTCGGCGACGCGTTTTGCCCACATTGGTGCCTCTTTCGCCTCAAGCCCACGCGGAAAATCAGAAACATTCTCCAATGGATTCCCTGAACACCCGACCAAAATCAGCAAGATAATCAGGACTTTCGCTGCAGACATCTTTTGTTTTGACATCATTACACTCCCTGTAACTCCAATGTATCACTGTGATGACATGCCACCTGAACACCCGATGCTACCTGACGGAGTTCCGGCGTTTCCTGTTTGCATATATCGGTTGCGTAACGGCACCGCGGGTGAAAATAGCATCCGGTAGGCGGTTGAGATGGGTCGGGGACATCGCCTTCAAGACGGATGTGTTCGCGCTTACGCTGCGCACTCGGATCTGGAAGTGGCACAGCGGAAATTAACGCTTCCGTGTAGGGATGCTGCGGCGATTGATAGAGGGTTTCAGCATCGCTAATCTCCACAATTTTACCGAGATACATGACTGCGACGCGGTCACTGATGTGCTCAACAACACTTAAATCGTGTGCGATAAAGATATAAGAGAGATGAAACTCTTCACGAAGTTCCGCCAACAGATTGAGAATCTGTGCCTGTACGGAAACATCCAATGCCGAGACCGGCTCATCCGCGACGATGAGTTCAGGCTGAAGTGCTAATGCTCGGGCAATACCGATGCGTTGACGCTGTCCACCGCTGAAGGCGTGTGGGTATCGGCGCATATCTTGCGACCTCAACCCTACAGATTCCAACAGTTCAACAATTCGGTCTTGAAGTGCTGTCCCTTTTTCGGTCTGATTGACGCGCATCGGTTCACCGACAATATCTCCCACCGTCATCCGTGGATTGAGTGACGCATGCGGATCTTGAAAGATCATCTGGATACGTCTACGATACGGACGCATGTCGTGGTGAGATAGCTTCGCTAAATCTACCTCTTCCTCACCGAAAATGAAACTCCCACTCGTGGGTGGAATCAATCGGAGTAGACATCGCCCTGCTGTGGTCTTTCCGCAACCACTTTCACCGACGAGACCGAGCGTTTCACCGCGTTGGACATCAAAACTGATACCATCGACCGCCTTGACATAACCAATAGTGCGTTGAAAGATACCCTTCTGTATCGGAAAATATTTTCTGAGATCGTTCACCTCAAGCAACTTCATCTTTTAATTTTTCCTTGCGGTTCGGTCAGTTGACTTTGGAATTTTACTTCCCTCTCCGTAGACCCGCCTGCGCCGTTGTTGCAGGCTACTCTAAGGTATAATTAAAATATCCCTTTACGCTACACTTTGTCTCACCCTACCTCGAGATCCCCAAAGAACGTAGCACGTAATGTAATGGAGTGCGGATATACGGAAAGGCACTTCAATATCCAAACCCTCCTTACCGAACCACAAGGTATAATTAAAATGTGTGAAGCCAACATCGGACAGCATGTCCATCATTTTCCGTTTCTCCATTGATTACCGCAAGTTCCGGCATCCGCTCACATTCCGGCATCCGTTCTGAACACCGGGATTGAAACGAGCATCCCGTTGGAAGTGTCAACGGATGTGGCACCGTCCCGGGTATAGAGGGTAAGGTTCTCTGCGGTGTTCTTCCGAGGACGGGTATGGACTTTAGCAATCCCTGGGTGTACGGATGTAGGGGATTATAGAAGATGTCGTCAACGGTACCTTTCTCGACAACACGACCTGCGTACATGACGACGACTTCATCAGCGAGATCGGCGATAACACCGAGATCATGGGTGATGAGCATAATTGCCATTCCCATCTCGGCTTGGAGTTCCTGCATGAGACCCAGCACTTGCGCTTGAATTGTCACATCGAGTGCGGTTGTGGGTTCATCGGCAATGAGCAGCGTCGGTGAGCAACAGAGTGCCATCGCAATCATGACACGTTGACGCATGCCACCGGAAAGTTGGTGCGGGTATTCATCGACGCGTTGGGTAGGGGCAGGTATACCGACACGCGCGATCATCTCAATTGCGCGTTCGCGCGCAGTCTTTTTATCAACCTGCTCGTGTAAGATAATCGCCTCAGCAATCTGGTTTCCAACAGTATAGACTGGATTGAGGGAGGTCATCGGTTCCTGGAAGATGATGGCAATTTCGTTACCACGGATTTGGCGCATCAATTCGCTTTTCGGCGACACCTGTGCAATGTCTAAGGGATCATCTTCACCGTTGCGATAAAATTGGATCTCACCGGCTTCGATACGTCCGGGAGACGGCACGAGTTGGAGCAATGAGAGTCCGGTGATGCTTTTTCCGCAGCCACTTTCGCCGACAACCCCAACGGTCTGCCCGCTGTCAATTTTAAAACTAACATCGTTCACTGCATTTACGATACCATCATCTGTTGGAAAAACTGTTTTTAATCCCGAAATTTCCAAGAGCGATTTTTCATTAGATGTATTTTGTGCTGAAGCCATTTTTTTAATTTTACCTTGCGGAGAAACAACGAGCATTAGAACTTTGACATCGGTTCCTCACGAGTCGCCTATGTCGGTGCTGCAGGCTTGCGATTTCGGACCTAATTTTGCGTGCCAACATAGGATTGTTATCGGTGAGGTATACTCAACTTTAGGCGATTATACACGAAAAACTGTTGTGTGTCAACCTTTTTTGATTTTGGCAAAGGCTATTGAGTATTCCGTTAAATCGCCCCCAAAAAACGCAGGCACGGTTTAGTAACCGCGCCTGCGTAACTGGAGAGATTCTCAGCGTCAATGATAAATCAAATCAACAACGCTACAACTCTGTTTTAATGTGATTCCAAAACACCGTCAGCTTTTCGCTCGTAATATCTCGGGCATAGTTAACAACGCTGGCTTCACTTGTCTGCTCCTCATAACCTATGGTATCGGTGCGCCACATCTCTGACGAATTCTGCGCTGAACTGAAGAAATAATCATTCCCATTCTGGACAGCGATCACAGGCTGCTGTGGCCTGTGGGAGTTCTCCATTTTTGTCTCAGTGTCTTTAATCAGTGCCCATGGAGATGGTGAGATCCTGACGTGCTGAAGCCGTGTCTTTTCCATTGCGGTCAAACCAAACTCCGGTTCCGGTGAATCTGTAAAGAATGCAAGTTTCATGACAAAACCGGAAGCGACAAGAAAAAAGAGTAGAACGATAGCGTTAACTAACCTCGGAGAGAGATCCAACTTTAATCGGTCAAGACACCACGCTAAGGGATTCGCGAAGAATGCGAGTTGCTGTTGTCGATGGAGTTGCCGGATGCGCTGTTGAATGTTCCCGACTAATTCCGGCGGCGGAATTGGGGCATCTGTATCCTCTAACACAGCCGCGGTGTGCCATAACGCTTCGTACTCTCTTTGGCATTCTGGACAGCTCCGCAGATGCTCGAGAAGGGAGCGTCGCGAAATTTCTTCAGAAATCGGTTCTGTTGTCCGTGTCTCGCCTTTCATGACGAGGTGCGGCAAATTGTTAAGAGTCTGTTCGCAATTCAAATTCATCAAGACCCTCCTTCCAAGAGATAATATTTGCTCAGTTTCCGCTTAAGATTTTTCAGTGCCTGATTCAACCGTGAAGCCACGGTGCCTTCGGAACACTTCAAGATCTCAGCGATCTCCCGGTACTTGAGGTGCTGCATATAGTAGAGTGTGACGACTTCGCGTTGTTTCTGTGGTAACCGATCAATGGCACCTTGGACCATTTCATTTTGTTCGGTATTCACCATTGCCCGTTCGGGTGAATCCGTTTCAGAAACCGTCCCATCGACTTCCGTTTCTCTGGTGTAAGCGGTAAGCTTGCGTTCATGGGATTGGGATTTACGGATATACTGCTGGCACGTATTAATGCCGATACTATATAGCCATGTCCCGAACTGCGACTGAAACCGAAACGCTTTAATTGACTTATATGCCTCTAAAAACGTTTCCTGTGTCGCGTCGGCGGCATCTTCAGGATTGCCGAGCATTCGGTACGCAAGCCCATAAATCTTTGAATGATGCCGATTGACGAGTTCGTTGAACGCCTCGGCATCGCCCTCCACTGTTTGGTGTACATATACATCATCAGGAATCATACTTTTAATTTACCTTGCGGTTCGTTCAGTTGGATTTGGGCTTTTATCTGCCTTTCCGTAGACCCGCCTGCGCCGTTGTTGCAGGCTACAGGCTTGGTTTAAGAAAAGAAACACCAAAATTCCCAAACCCAGTAAAAACGCATCAAAAACCTGCGCGTAATGGAATGGGGCGCAGATCAGAAGTAATACATTAAAAAGCGAAATTGATTTCCCTTCACTTTTTTCAAAAGTGGCAAAAATTGGGATGTTATTTGCTTTGTTGCATCGGAATCAATTTTCCTTCATTATTTTTTCAAAAAAAGAGAAACTATCCCCTAATTTTTTACGACTGACCCATTAAGTCTCAAATCGTTATACGGATTCGCACGCCTCACAGACTAAGGCGAAACGTTTGGTGCCGTTTGCCTCAAATTCGGTCTCGTAATCATAACTGACCGGCACGTTTGACTCGCCACACCAATCGCAGCGTCCAGAAAAGGTGTGTGCTTTCTGCCCCAACAGTACTTCCTTCTGCTCCTCAACTTTCCGGGTAGCGGCGATGAGGTCAAGTGCATTTTGACGAAGCTTCTGATCGGTTTCCTCTTTGGCAATTCTTTCAAGGAGCGGTTGCAATCTCGGATCGTTTGGATTCCCGCCGTCGTCGAGTGTGTGCCACGCGGCTTTTCGGACGCGTACGTCGGGGTCAACTAAGCCTTTGTACAGTGCCACCCAGACTTTATCAATGCTTTTCCGAACATGACACGGACAGAGATTGTCCATTGCTTCGACACGATCATCAGGGTCGGAAGAATACGCGAGAGAGAGGTAGTATTCGACCTCGTTGCCGCGCAACCGATCCTCACCGCGGCGATGTGCTTTCTTCTGATACTTGTTCAGACCTCTCATTTTTCTTTGCTTCGGAATTCCATGTTTTGGCATCTGTTTCCTCCGATTTTCAGATCAGAATTGTAACACAATTTTCTAAGTTTTTCCAATTAATCAACAAACGTAGAAGGACTTCAAGATATACCGTCGCGAGTGTCCATAGATTAAGGAATATTCATGCCATGTGTTGCTACTCATGGGCTGCTTCCCCTTCCATGTCCTTCAGAATTTGCTTAATAACAGGTTGGAGCGGGGAAATGAGCTCCGTAACAACCTCCCAGACAACAGAATAGTTAACGTCATAGTATCCATGGATGAGTCCCACATCCCTGCCATCTGTCGCCACGGCACCTGTGGATATGCTTGTCGAATCGTCTCCGAGACGTTCTTAGTTGCCTCACCAACGATTTCAAGTTCGCGGACGACAGCAGAAGCGGTTTTATCATCTGCGGCAAACGCTTCAAAATCCATTCCGTCAACGAACCCTTGTGCGTCGGTCATTGCTGCGAGGATGTCCTTTAAATAAAGTCGATAGTCTCTCATAAATTTCTTATGTCGTTGAAGACGGAGGCGGGACCGACATTTAGCGAAATCCGCTGGGCTGGTTTCAAAATCTATCATTTCGCTGAAAACGGAAGAGCGGAGCTCAGTGCGGAGTGAACTACGGGGAACGACATCAACCTTGCACCCCAATTTGTCCTCCAGAAACTGCTCCAGCCCAATCATATCAAAAAGATTGACCCCCTCATCAAAATCTACTAAGAGATCGACATCACTATCCGGATGCGCTTCGCCGCGGACGTGTGAACCGAAGATGCCTTTGACTTTGGCTTTATATTGCCGACGGATTTCATCTTTTTTTTCTGTGACTATCTTTCTCACCTTTTCAATCATGATGCAATTCCTTGGAATCAAGGTTACTAATTCCGCCACAAAGTGTAATGTAACACAACTTGCCCAGCAGAGTCAACCGAAAATCCATTTCTGATCAGAGACACTCAGTTTTCAAACTATCTAAATCTCGAATGACAAGGTATTTTCTTGCAGTCCGTGTTCGTGGAATTAGGCGTTGATGTGCGCGTTTTCGTTCGCATTCCAGAAGTTCATGAAGAACATCTACCACTTTGTTGATTGTACAAGTGCTTCGACTTCGTCAATCTCTTTCGGGACACCGTCTGTTAGCACTTCACAACCGTCTTCAGTGATGAGAATATCGTCCTCTATGCGGACACCAATGCCGAGATACGCCGGTGGAACATCTTTTGTGCCCTCAGCGACGTAGAGTCCGGGTTCAATTGTCATCACCATTCCGGGCTGGAAGGTTTTGAAATCGCCGTTGGATTCGTGGACGCAATTGACATCGTGGACATCTAAGCCGAGCATGTGTCCGATCCGGTACATGTAAAACTGCCGATATTTCTCTTTCTTTATCAGTTTCTTCGCTTTTCCCTCAAGAAGACCGAGACTGAGCATTCCCTCCGTCAACAATTCAATCGATTTTTGGTGCGGTTCGTCAATGGAAACTCCAGGACGGATAGCATCAATAATGGCGTAGTGAGCATCAAGAACAATCTGATAGATTTCCCGCTGCGCTTTCGTGAAGGTGCCGTTTGCGGGAAAGGTACGGGTCACATCGCCAGCATACCGACCATATTCCGCACCTGCGTCAATGAGTACGAGGGTTTCGTCTTCAATTCGGCAGTCATTTGTTGTATAGTGGAGCGTCGTCGCGTTGCCACCACTTGCAACGATAGTGGGAAAAGCGATGCCGTTTGCCCCGTTCATACGGAACGTGGATTCAACAAGAGCCTCGAGTTCGTATTCATACAACCCCGGACGAACCGCTTTCATGGCAGCGACGTGCCCGGCTACAGTAATCTCTGTTGCCAGTCGGGTGCGCTGCAATTCGGTTTCATTTTTGATTAACCGCAGTTCGCTGAGAATCGGACTCGGATCAACAAGCGTATCAAACCCTTTTCCGGATCGGATTCTTGACCTGACGGACTGCGTGAAACGCGTGAGGATTTCAGAGTCAACGTCTTCATTGGAACCGAGGGTATAATAAAGCCGTTCGGCACCCTGTAGGTATTTCCCGATTTTCTCACTGAATTTCTCTATCGAATAGGCTTTATCTGCCCCGTAGCGTTTACGAGCGTCCTTAACGCCGACGCGTTTACCATTCCAGATTTCCGCCTGCTCATCTTTCGGGCGGACGAACAGAATATACTGGTGTTTCGGATGATCGGGCGCGATGACACAGATCGACTCCGGTTCTTCAAACCCCGTCAGGTAATAAAAATTCGGATCCGGACGATAATTATATTCGGTGTCGTGATTCCAGACTGCGGGGGGTTTACTGGCGAAGATAGCGACCCCGCCACGTCCCATTTTTTCAATAAAGGCTTCGCGATTCTGTTTATGCAAGCCGTTCCCTCCTGATAAAAATAAATCAATGGATCCACGGAAGAAAAATGAAAACGAAAACCAAGCCCGTAAGCGAAGCGGAGGGCGACTTTTGAGAATGACATGTCAGCGTCCTAACCCACGTCGTTTACCCGCAAGGTAAAATTAAAAATTAGAAATATTCAATGGGTGTGCCGATTTTACCGACGATCCCACCGCTGGCGACCATTGGATAGACGGGTTTTGCCCAGAAAACACCATCGACCGGCGCACGGATAGACTCCCGCACATTGCCAAATACATCGCAGATGTCTGCTATCGGTTGATACATCGCGAGTTGGTCATATAATTCCGCTTTGTAATAGACGAATCCACCCTCATTGCTGAGGACGGGTACAAACTTTTTGACAACGATCTGGCGGTCAGGAATCTGTGGGGTTCCGGCAATGAATTTATAATATTGTAGGACATTGCGCACACCGCGCACTCCCTTCTCGATGCTCTCTGCATCCCATCCGTGGGTCCCCCCTAATTCGGGATCAATCGTTGGAATGCCGATCTCCGGTGCTGCTTGCGCGAGTTGCCCTTCCGGTCCCTTCTGATTGAGAATATGTCCGATGCCGAAAACGCGTGCCAATTCAAGGCAGTCACTATGAAGCGTGTGTTTCTCGTCAACACGCACGCGGACCTCGTCAATCATCGGATGTACACCGCCTTGGTGCAGATCGAGACAGTAATCGGCTTGTTTGATCGCGCGCCGAAAGAGATGATACGCTATCCGTTCGCTTGACGTTCCATCACGCCTACCGGGAAAACAGCGGTTCATTTTGCGGTTGTCTACGGGGTTCAGCGCCTGTTTCGTGTGAAAGGCATGGAAGTTGACAAGTGGTACGGCGATAATCTTTCCATACAACTGTTCTGGTGTGAGCGCGGAGAGTACTTTGTGAATAACAGCGATTCCGTTGAGTTCATCTCCGTCGCTTATCGCTTGGATGTAGAGTGTTTTGCCGGGGTACCTCCCGTTGATCAGCACAACAGGCAGTCGAACAGCCGTTCCATCGGGCATGCTGCCGACCTTGATATGCCCGTCTATTCGGGTTCCGGGTTCGGCGACTAATTGCCCAACTACCAGTTGACCATGGCGAATTTTATTCCTCATAAGGGTTATTTTACCAGAATCGAAGAAATAAGTCAAATCGGAGTCAGCAGTCTGTAAGCGTTAGGATTCGGAAATACCCTCTAACAGGAATCGGATTATCGCTTGATTTCGAGGCGATTTTCTGGTAAACTTATGCATCATGAACACAGAAAATCAGAAAAAAATTGCCGCAGAAAAAGCGACAGAGAACGTCCGGTCTGGCATGGTGGTCGGATTAGGGACAGGTTCTACAGTCTACTACGCGCTCTTGAAACTCGGTGCGATGGTGCAGGACGGGCTTGAAATCATCGGCATTCCGACCTCTGCAGGCACCGAAAAAATTGCGACAGCACAACAGATACCCCTCGCGACGCTCGCTACCCACCCCAGTATTGATCTGACGATCGACGGTGCCGACGAAGTCGACGCACACCTCAACCTCATCAAAGGTGGCGGTGCGGCACTTGTGAGAGAAAAAATCATCGCTAACGCATCCAAAGAGATCCTGATTGTTGTTGATGAAAGTAAGGTATCACGCGTCCTCGGTACGATCTTTCCGCTTCCTGTGGAAATCGTTCAGTTCGGATGGGAAGCGACGCAAACGGAAGTCAATCGGATTTGTGGGAAATCGACGTTACGCCTCACATCTGCTCAGGACGGGAATCAACACCCACTGATTACTGACAATGGCAACTATATCCTTGATTGCCACTTTGATGGGATTCTTGATCCGAAAGCGGTTGAGCTGCAACTGAACAATATCCCCGGTGTCGTGGAGAATGGGATTTTCGTCAATCGCGCCGACAAAATCATCATCGGCACGCCTTCCGGCATCCAGTACATGGAGTAGAACGAATGGTTAAGCACCGGGCCCTGGTTCTTTTGTTCCTTTTTGTCTGCATCACGGTTTCCAATCTGGTTAGCGGTGCAATATTCACAGAGAGTGGATTGGTGGACATCCCAACAGGTGGTGTGCTAAGACACGGGATATTCGGGGCAGGGACGTACGTTGCTTTCCAGTATCCATCTGAAAATCTGTCCGCAACTGCGGAAGACAACTTGCTCGCTAACGCCCTTGCGATTCGCCTTAACTTCGGGCTGTTTGATCGGGTTGAAGTCGGATTAGAACACCTATGGAATGAAGACACCTCCGAGTCTTTGACCGAGCGGGCTGTCAATCTGAAGGTTCAACTCTTAAAGGAACAAGAGGTTGGGGCAATTCCGAGTGTAGCGATAGGGATTGAGAATCTCGGTGATAAACTTTTTTCGGGGGAAGAAGATGAAAACCTGTCCGCGTTTCTCACCGTCAGTAAAACCTTTAACCTGCCACGGATCCATCAATTTTCTGGGCACATCGGTGTCGGCACACAACGATTTGCTTTTGGAGAAAATCCGATAGGTTTGTTTGTCGGTCTCAGCAAAGAATTTCAACCGGCTTTCGCGAGAGGCGACATCACGATGAACTTGGAATTCGATGGTGCAGGTGTGAACGCGGGGATGCGATATATCACTTCAAGTGGACTTCAACTTGCTCTCGGTGCTGAGACCCTGAACAGCCCAGACGAATTGCGGTATCTTGCCGCTGTTTCGTGGACGAATGCACCACTGCTGGAACAGATTGATGAGACCAGACGACTGATCCAACAGGCGACGGCACTTATGGTTGGGGCAAAACGCGCCGCGACCAAGAAAAAAGAAGCAGATAAGACTACTGAGACGCCTTCGTCTCAATAGATTCCATTACCTTTTGAAGTGATGTCAGTAGCTCGGATAAGAAATCCTGGGGTGGCACGAGTATAATCTCGATTCTCCGATTTTTAGCTTTCGCTTCAGGTGTATCGGCGGTATCCATCGGTTGGTAGAACGCGTATCCTGTCGCTGCCAAGCGTTGGGCATTGACTTTCGCATGCACCTGTAGGTATTTCACAGCGGCAATTGCCCGCTCGGTTGAGAGATTCCAGTTTCGGAGTTCGGAACCACCAATAGGGGCATTGTCAGTATGTCCTTCAACCCGCACGGCGTAATCCGCATAATTCGTATTGAGTAGGACCTCCTCAGCAATTGCATCAAGAAGTGCTTTTCCCTCCGTGCTCAGGATTGCACTGCCTGTCTCAAACAAAATTTTCCCTTTCACATCGAGTCTCAACCGTCCTGCGTCGTCTAACACCGCGCCGACTGTATCCTTAAATTTCTCTTGGATAGCGACAATTGAACGTTGCGACTGGACCCGAATCCGCTGTAATTCCGATTCAATCCCGGTCAATTTTGTGCGGAGACTCTCCTTCTCGCGTTCAAGGGCACTTTTGTCCTGCTGGAGCGCGTTCCGTTCGGCAGCGATCTTTCGAGCGGCTTCGCTTGCGTTTTGTAATATCTCCTGCGTCTGACTGAGCTCTGAACGCGTTTCCGCCAGCGTGTTTTGGGTTTTTTCCAATGTGCTTTGGGTTTGGGTTAACTTTTTCTCCAGATTGGCTTTTACGGTTTCGGTTCTCTGTAAGGTGACATTGGTAGCAGCCAGTTCCGCCTGTGTCTCTTTGAGTTTGCCTGAGGTCGAATGGAGTATTATTGCCAGAACGATGGCAGCGATAGCAGCAACAGAGATAGATACAATTGCGAGGATTCCTTGTTTAGACATTATAATTCTCCCTGTAGACTAAGGATAGCCTCAAAGTTGTCATTTTTTGATGTTTTATTCTTTTTTTCTACGCCACACGTTGTGCATCGGTGGGTAAGTATATAATCGCCGTGTTTGATCGTAAAGTCTATCGGTTCCATCAAGCCGCGACAGGACGCGGCTCGGTCGCCGGGGTTCACGTCAACGTGTCGACTCCAGAGACATTCTGGACAGTGATTGGTGTAGCCGTTCCCCTTGACAGCGGCACCACACTGCGCGCAGATGAAATTTTCAATGTAACGTTGAAACTTTTTGTTCAAGTAAGATTCTCCAAAATCTACTTGCTGGTGTGTTACCATGTGCCCTGTTTTAAAGACTAAAGAGAATGAGGTTGGAAAACTCATCAACAAAGAAACTGAATCCTTGAAAGGATTATTTTTACAGTTCAGCGCGCGTCATGAAGGTTGCGTAGATAGCAGAGGTTCTGACGAGATCGGGAATATTCACGCGTTCATTGATGGCGTGCCCACCCTCGCCGCTCGGTCCATAGCCAACTCCGGGTAAACCTGTATTGACGAAATAGTGCAAGTCTGTAAAGCCGGTAGTGCCCTTAAATCTCGGTTGATTGAAACGGATTGTGCGCACCGCGTCAGCGAACGCCTGCGCTATCGGTGATGCGGTATCTGTCAAACAGGGTTCAATTCGCAAGATGGCTCTTGCTTCTGCAACCAAATCGGGATAGTATTCACAGGCACCAGAAATCGCTTCCCGTAATTCGAGTTCGGCAAATTCGAGTTCCTCGTTCGGCGTAATCCGCCGATCAACTGAGAACGTGACACGTGCCGGAACAGTGTTGACCTTATCACCATCGGTTCCGCGGAACGTTCCACCGATATTCACTGTTGGATAACGATCGCTGCCATCTGGGAGTTTAAATGCGCGTTCTGGCGACTTCAAATTCCGTTTAACCCGTTGGAGTGCCGTTACGAGTTCAGCCGCCTTCTCGAAGGCATTTATCCCCTTATCTGGCTGTGCACCGTGTGCGGCTTTGCCCTGGACATCAATTTCTAACCAGAGTACACCGTTATGTCCATTGCCGATATTCATTTCCGAACCACCTTCGCAGTTGACGACGTAGTCGGCGTTGACCAATCCTTCCGCAACAACATACCCCGCGCCTAACTCTCCGCCGGTTTCCTCATCACAAGTGAAAGAACATTCGATGTTGAACTGCGGTTTGATGCCTGTCTCTTGGACAGCCCGAATTGCGAACAAGAGCGCGGCAATGGCATCCTTCATATCGTCGGACCCGCGTCCGTAGAGCCACTCACCCTCAATCTCGCCACTGAATGGATCATCGAAACGCCAGTCCCCTGCAACGGGGACCACATCGTAGTGTGCGTTGAAGTGTACCGTCTTCTCTGCCCCGACATCCCAACGGGCGATAAGGTTCAACCGCGGATGGCTGTCGGCGTTCGGGATAACCTGTTCGGCACGCACCGTGGGGACCTCGGCAATCTGTGTCTGCATTCCCAATGCCTGACACTTCGCGTCCAGTAACCCAACAATCTCGGCGTAATTTTCGCCGGGTGGGTTAACCGTAGGAATCCTAACGAGCTCCTGCAGCAACGCACAAAGCGCGGCTTGATTGTCTTTAATATAGGTTTGAACGGACATTTTTAATTTTTCCTTGCGGACTTTTAATTTTTCCTTGCGGATCAGTCATAGCATCTGTAAATCTAATGCTTTTCGTGTTCGAGTTGAAGAAACACCCCAGCAAAAACCCCTCCACTTCGTTACGGACTCGGGATCCGATTTTAAGAAGGACATACAAAATAATCACCGGTTCGTATTTTAATTTTTCCTTGCGGATAATTAAAAACCCTTATTTGACAACCGCCTGATCGCCCGATGACAAGTGTTCCACGGTTTCGCCTGTCTCCGTAAAGGTGCGAGTTACGCTGACAGACGCATACGTCCATAGGATTTTCATGGGTGCATCGCTTTCGTTCCAAAACCGATGTGGGATACCCGCTGGAACGAATGTCGTGTCGAAAGCTTTCATGGCGAAAACCTCACCATCGACCTCACAGGCGGCTTCGCCTTCAAGAATCGTAACGGATTCATCGCAGTTGTGGTAATGGCGTGCGATTGCGGCACCGGGGTCAAACATTGTTACACCGTTGGTGAGTGACGTGGAATCGATCCATTTACCGGCTAATGGGACGGTTTTCACGCCGGTTCCTCGATCTATAGGGTTTTGCTTCTCAAAGTCGATGATATGCGCTTTTGTGCTCATGGATAACGCGTCTCTCTTTTCTAAGATTTACCACAGTTTAGCACGAAAGAGGAAAAAATTTCAAGAGGCGAAATTTACGGAAGGACTGCTGCAAATGCGTCAATCGCACATTGGATCTCCGCTTTGGTATGTGTTGCCATGACGGTGAGTCTTAAACGACTCGTGTCTGGCGGTACTGCTGGTGGACGGACCGCTGGCGCGAACACGCCCTCGGCGAGTAACGCATCTGCAATACTTGTTGTCCATTGCGGACTGCCGAATACTACGGGAAGAATCTGCGTTTCACTCGGTAATAGGGTGCACCCTAAATCAATCAATGCTGTTTTGAGGTGCTTTGCATGGGAAAACAAGCGTTGCCGTAATTCGGGTTCAGATCGCATAACATCAAGGGCTGTATTTGCAGCAGCCAACGTTGCTGGTGGGAGTCCTGTCGTGAAGATGAAACCACGTGCCCGGTTGATGAGTACCTCAATCAAGGCACGACTTCCCGCGATATATCCACCGAGTGCGCCAACCGCCTTGCTAAGCGTGCCCATCTGAATAATTTCTTTCCCTTCTAATCCAAAATGCGCGACGGTACCGCTACCATCCTTCCCTAACACGCCAAATCCATGAGCGTCATCTACCAGCACCATTGCATCGTGCGCTGCAGCGAGGTTGCAAATATCGGGCAAGGGAGCGATATCACCATCCATGCTGAAAACACCATCTGTCACGATGAGCCGTCGCCGGAATGCGGGGGATTCTAATAGCAAAGTTCCGAGGTGTTCAACATCGCAGTGCTGATAGACTTTTTTGGTTGCACGACTGAGACGGCATCCATCTATAATACTGGCGTGGTTAAGCGCATCGCTTAAGATAAGATCGCCTTCCCCCGCAAGCACGGGGATAACACCCGTATTGGCGGCATAGCCGGAATTGAAGACCAGCGCAGCTTCGGTTCCTTTTACCGCCGCAAGATTGGTTTCTAAGGTTGTGTAGAGTTCGTTATTCCCGGAAATGAGACGGGAACCACTCGCACCTGTACCGAAAGTTCGTGTCGCCTCAACAGCGGCAGCGATTACCTTCGGATGCGTGCTTAACCCCAGATAGTTGTTTGAACCGAGCAACACAACATCCCGTCCATCAAGATTAATTGTCCCTGTTGGGGCACTCATGACGGTTCGGAGATGGCGAAGCAAGCCAGTTTGCTCCAGTGCTTCACGTTCTGTGGCCAGCCAGTTTTCTAATTTACCTTGCGGTTCGGTCAGGTGAGTCTTAGATTTCATCTTTCTTTGCGTAGATCTAGAAGAAACGCCCAAGCAAAAACCCCTCCGCTTTGCTTACGGGCTTAGTTTTTGAGGCTATACCGTAGCAGATTTACCCATAAACTGTCTCAGGAAGATATGGCTTTGGTTTAAGGCGCGCTGTCGTGTTTCCAAGGTCTCTTCGTAGGCTCGATCCTCCACCTCAACGCAGACTGCCCCTTCGTAGCCGGTATCACTCAAAACGGAGAAGAAACTGCCCCAATCAACATCCCCTAATCCCGGTAGCTTCGGCGTATGATACGACAAAGGTGTTGCGAGGATGCCCACCTCGTCAAGTTTTGCTCTGTCCAACCGAGCGTCCTTTGCATGCACATGGAAGATTCGATCCGCAAAGGTCGCGAGCGGTTTCAGATAGTCCATCTGGAGCCAGATGCAATGTGAAGGATCGAAGTTGAGCCCGAAATTTGGGGAGGGAATCTCGTCAAACATCCGTTCCCACACTTCGGGACAATAGGCGAGGTTTTGTCCGGCGGGCCATTCATCCTCGGTGAAAAACATCGGACAATTCTCAATCCCGACGCGGATACCGTGGTCGGCGGCGAATTGGATTAAGGGCTTCCATACCCGTTTAAAACGGTGCCAATTCTCATCTATCGTGCGCGTTTGATCCCTACCGATAAATGTATTTACGATGTCTATCGAGAGACGTTCCGCTGCCAGAATCAGTTTTTTGAGGTGTTCGCTATAGATAGCGGCTTCCGCTTCATCGGGTGTTAGCGGGTTGGGATAGTAGCCTAACCCGCTGATGGTTATCCCCGCATCCGAGACGCACTGCAGGATTTCATCCGCCTCTGTTTCGGAGAGTTCCGCTACATCAACGTGCGTAACACCGGCGTAACGGCGTTCCGCTTTTCCTTTGGGCCAGCACATTAATTCAACACAATCATAACCGGTGTCCGCCGCGAACTGGACAACTTCTGCCAATGTTTGTTCCGGCAAAATAGCACTCACAAATCCAAGTTTCATAGACAACCTCTGTTCCGTTTTTTAGACATTTTACTATAGACAGCCGCGACTCGCAAGTGTATTTTGAGACCGCCTTGTACTTCGCTGGCGAGGAAATTGAGGAAACACCGGATTTAGTCTGGGGAGAGATTGAATCCGTTCCTTGTATTACATTTCCATTCCTTGTATTACATTGCAAAAACCCCTTTCCCTTAGCATTCAAGGTTCACATTTGAGAAAAAACATTTGACGGAAATCGGAATCGCTCTTATAATTTTCGTGGTATGATCGGTAGATTTTACAACATAACGTGAGTTTTCTATTCTCAACGCCTTTTCCTAAAGGAACAACACATGACACCCAAACAGCGATACCTCTTCGATTTAACCGGGTATATTCACCTCAAAAACGTCCTTAGCGATGAAGAATTGCAAAACGCCCAAGATGCCGTTGAGCGATGCGTTCAAACGCCGCCGGATGCGCTTCCGCCGGGTATTAGTTATGGCGGTGGCGGCTATTCCAACGGCTTTTCGTTCGATAAATCGCTTGAGGCACTCACACTTCATCCGAAAACATGGCCAATTGTGAAGGAACTTACCAACAATAAGCCGCTTTTCAATCGAGGTAGTCTTGTTGCTAAGGGTCCAGAGCATGATCAGATTATCGGCAAGTTGCACTGTGCTCGTGAGGATTGTGGATGGCAGACCCGTCGCCATGAGGTCAGAGATGGACAGGTTCACTGCAACGACTTCGTCGTCTTTTTTTATTTCACCGATGTCTGTCCAGGTGATGGTGGCTTAGTCGTACTACCGGGTTCCCATAAAGCGAACTTTGAACGTCCCGAGGGACTCTTCTTCCCAGATCCGGAGGATCCACCCGATGAACTCCATCCGGCGTTAGTTAACGTGACAGCACGCGCTGGCGATGCCATTGTCCTGTCCGAACTGCTGACACACGGGGTCCTCATCTGGAAACCGAAGGAACGGTATCGGCGGTTTATCATCTTGCGTTACAAAACACAGTTTTTCCAAGATATCAGGGGACATCGGGATCCGTTCCCGCCTGAAGTAATGGAGCGACTTTCCCCTGAAACCCTTGAACTGGCGCAACCCGCATTTTATACACACACCAAGGATATTGTCAAAAGTGAGCATGTCCAGATAACCTAAAAGGAGTGAAAAATGACACCAGAACAACGCTATCTGTTTGACGTTACAGGCTATTTGCACATCGAAGGGGCAGTTAAAGGAGCTGCACTCAAGGAAGCACAGGAAGCTGTGGATCGGTATATCCACATGCCGCTTGACGAACGTCCCGAAGAGTTTACGACGCGTCCCCGCGACTTAGAACCCGGTAAAGGTGGCAGATACGAACACGGATTCGCCTTCGACCGACGCCTCGAAGAGATGACAGTGCACCCCGCTATCTGGCCCCTTATCAAAGAGTTCACTTACGATAAACCGAGATTTGTCACTGGCACCCTCACGCTGGAACAGCACAACCCAGATAGACAACCGATGGGAACAAATCCAGCGGGTCTGCACTGCGCTCGTGAGGGACGGCACTGGCTTACCCGTTATGAGGTCCAGAATAGCCAGATCTACTGCAACGACTTTGTGGCGTTCTTTTATCTGACAGACGTGCAACCCGACGACGGCGGACTCATTGTTATCCCCGGTTCGCATAAGAGTAAATTCGAGAGACCTGAAGACCTCCTCACCCCAGGACCCGACGGCATTGATCCAGAACCCGATGACGTTTTTACGAATATCACGCCGAAGGCGGGCGATTTTGTCGTCATCTCCGAACTATTGACACACGGCGTTTTGCGATGGAAACCGAAGGATCGGGATAGACGTTTCCTGATTCTCCGATACCGTCCACAATATGAAGGTCGGATAAGTCTGCCGGAGCCAATTGTCAACCGTTTAACACCGGAAGTTCAAGAACTGGTGCAAACAGCGTCTTATCAGCATACGAAGGAAATTATCAAACAGGATGTCGTAGAATTAACCGTTTAACGTATTTCTAATAGGATCTGCTATGGGTCAAAACTGCGTCCGTCTTGATAAGCTCGAGCGCGCAGCCCATAACATAGTGGCGGGGTTTTTGCTTGGGTGTTTCCTCAGGTCTACGAAGAGGAAGATTAAAGCCCAAACCCAACTGACCGAACCGCAAGGAAAATTAAAAAAATGGGAACGAATCAATACCGTGTTTGCATTGTTGGCTGTGGTAGAATGGGTGGCACAATCGACGAAGAAGTCCGTGCGACACCACACGGCGCGTTACCCTATTCACACGCCGCGGGGTATACTGCTTTTGAACAGACAGACATCGTTGCCGCTGCAGACGTTGTTGAAGAGAAGGCGCAATATGTCTGCGATAAATGGGATATCCCGAAGTACTATTTAGACTATCAAGAGATGATCCTTGAAGAGAAACCGGATATTATTAGCATCGCTACACGTCCGGGTAATCATGCCGACATCACACAATTCGCCGCAGAAAACGGTGTAAAAGGCCTCTATTGTGATAAACCGCTTTGTGCCTCTATGGAAGAGGCAGATGCTATGGTAGAGGTATGTGAAAAATACAACGTCAAATTCAACCTTGGCACGCAGCGGCGTTACACACCAGGCTACATCAAAATGCGCGAGATTCTCGAGAGTGGTGAGCTTGGCGAAAGACGCTCCATTATTGCCTATAGCGGTGGCTCTGCTCTCTGGGGATATACGCACGCCGCGGATATGCTCCTTTTCTTGGCAAGCGATTCGCCAATAGAATACGTGCAAGGCAACGTTGCCGTCAACGATGCCGATTTTGAGGATAACCGCACCGAAACCGATCCCAGCATTGTCATGGGATTTATCCGTTTCCAGAACGGTATTAACGGCATTAGCATTCCCGGCACGGCTTATGAATTTGAGGTGAACTGTAGCGAAGGCACAGTTCGTGCACTCAATAACGGACTCGGTTTCTATCTTCGCAAACGGCAGGGACAGTTTAACGAGATTCTGGAAGCGCAATTCCCGCCCTATGAACGGAAGAGTGGCACCGTCGGTTGTATTGAAGATATCGTCGATGCAATTGAGACCGATACTGAGACGCAAGGGAATATCCGCCTCGCACACCGAAGTACCGAGATGGTTTTCGCAATCGTTGACTCACAACGGCAGCAGGGCGTCCGAGTGCCGATGCCGATGGAAAACCGAGGGCTCTACCTCGGCAGGTGGTAAACTTTTGAGGATGGGCAGGATTATCAGTGTTTGAAAAATAGGGAGTCAAATCAATGCTCAGAAAACTTGGTGAGTTTACTCAGCAGACCTATCTGAAATTGCTGATTGTTGGCATCGCTCTCCTACTGAGTGACGCCATACATGCAGAAAATTCACAACGTCCAGCAAGTACGCGCTATGAACAGCGCACCCCCAGCCGCGACGGTATCGGCAAATTCTATATGGGACGCGAAATCTCTCACGTAATGGGACATCAAGGCGCAGAATGGTTGGAGCGTCCGGAACGTGAACGCGAAGAGATGCCGACCGTCCTCGTCGAACTCCTGAAACTCAAAGAAGGAGATGTCGTGGCGGATATCGGTGTTGGCACGGGTTATATCGCTCGGCGTATCTCTCCGAAGATCGGTGTGACAGGCACCATCTACGGTGTTGACATTCAGCAGGAGATGCTCGACCTCCTTGATGAGAAGATGACGAAAGCGGGTATCACGAATGTGAAGGGAGTGTTGGGCACCATCACCGATCCGAAACTGCCGCCGGAATCGGTAGACGTGGCGATTATGGTGGACGTCTATCACGAGTTTTCACATCCGTATGAGATGCTGCAGAATATCTGTCGTGGGCTCAAAACGGGCGGTCGGGTCGTTTTTGTGGAATATCGTGCGGAAGATCGGAGTGTCCCGATCAAGCGTTTGCACAAGATGAGTGAGCTACAGGTGATTAAAGAGGCGACACCGCATCCGCTTGTGTGGGTAGAAACCTTCCACGACTTACCGTGGCAGCATGTTATCATTTTTGAGAAGATTGCGACACAGTAAAACTCTTCTTTATCATTTTAAGCATAAACAAGAATTTGACGATCAATGCGTGAAATATTTGACAAAAAAGCAACCTCACCGTAAAATTATAGGTGAATTTCTAAACCTTTTGACAGATTTAGCGTCACAATTGCTAATTCTGTTATAGTAAGTCGCGGCTTGTACTTTATTTGTCATCAGCCGACTTGCGAACTGCTGTCTACAACACTATCTCTACTATTAGAACGCCTGGTGGACAAAGGCGTTATGATGTGCAGGGTTATATTGATGCTCAAACCCAAACAGATATTGTTACCATTGGATACTGCCGGGTTAGTGAAAGATCGCAATCAGACGATCTCACGTCCCAAGTCGCTTACTTGCAGAAACACTACCCGGAGGCAGAGATCATCAAAGACTTCGGTAGCGGTATCACCTTCAAACGAAAAGGGCTTATCTCCTTATTGGAACGCGTCTTGCGAGGCGATAAACTCAGAGTTGTTGTTACCCATCGGGATCGACTCGCCCGCTTCGGCAGCGAAGTCATACAATTCTTGGTCGAACAAAACGGTGGGAAAGTCGTGGTTCTCGACCAAAATGTTTATAGTTCCGAACAGGAACTCACAGACGACTTACTCACCATACTCCACGTGTTTTCCCGTAGAATGTCTGGACTCCGGCGATACCGTAACCAAATCAAAGAAGATAGAAATCTTTCCCACGGTAGCTCAGAAAGTGATACTCCGTAAATGGTTTGGCACTTCCCGGTATACCTATAATGCATCAGTGTCCCTGCTGGAGCGTCAGGACACACCGACAACTTTCAAAAAACTCGTGCCGATTGTTCTTGACGGACTCCCAGAGTGGCATACCGAAACGCCTCGACAGATAAAAGTCGGTGCGGTGATGGATGCCTGCCAATCGATAAGGAATGCGAAGATAAAATGTAAGGAAACCGGTGCGTTCCAAAAAGTGAGGTTTCGTTCAAGGAAACGCAAACAGACGCTTTACTTACGCGCAGATTCATTGAAAAAAAATGGATTCTATGTGCGGTTGTTAGGCGAAATGAAGATGGCAGAACCATTGCCAGCGAAAACCCAAGGAACAGGTAAGGTATCAGAACGTGATACGGATAGCGAAGTCAAGGATTCTCAACTCGTCATGGAAAATGGTAGATATTTTCTGTGTGTCTCCTACGTTGAGAAGAAAAAGACCCGAGAACCAAGTGGAAACCGAATAGTAGCACTTGACCCCGGTGTCCGTGATTTTATGACGTTTTTTGCTGAAGATTGCTTCGGTTGGTTAGGACAGCAGTGTATCAACCGCATCCAAAGACTCTGTCAACACTGCGACAATCTCTACGCACGCGCGACGCAAGAGAAACGCCCGCTACGGCGTGCTTTGCGGAAAGCTGCGAACAGACTAAAAGTCAAAATCTGTAACCTCATTGATGAACTTCATAAGAAGATCGCACACTTCCTTGTGACAAACTTTGACATCATTCTGCTTCCAACTTTTGAGACGAAGCAGATGACAAAACGAGGAGCGCGGAAGTTGCGGAAGAAATCAGTTCGGCAGATGTTGACGCTTTCTCACTATAGATTCAAAGCATTCCTAAAGCAGAAGGCATTGGAATATAGTGTGCGAGTCATTGATGTCTGTGAGGCTTACACTTCAAAGACGGTGTCTTGGACTGGCGAAATCATCACGAACCTTGGTGGTTCAAAGGTTATCAAGTCATCGGAAGGTCATCGGATGGATAGGGATTTGAACGGCGCACGTGGCATATTCATTAAGAATGTTGCCTGTGCTTTGACGGTTCATCCATACCTCGCGTAACCTTGAGGTATGCAAGCCGCTTACATCTTCTGCTAACGTGGCAGATAGAGTTGGGTGTCGGCAGGCTTAGACACTGGCGGGTGTCGTAACAGGGGGTAGGATCCCTCTAAAGAACTACCTCTTTCCATAGACATACACGGAAAAACGTAGTTTTTTAGGAACAGAGAATACCAGTGAAGACTGCTAAGAATACGATGCCACTCATGGAAACCTTGTTGGTATGTTTCTGCCTCGCCGTATTAGGACTTCCGATTGTCCACGCGGAACAGAGCGAAACACCACAAACCACCCTTAATTACAACCTTGATATCCGCCCTATTCTTTCGGACAACTGCTATGCGTGCCACGGACCAGATGCAAAGACTCGGCAAGCGAACCTACGCATTGATACCAAAGAAGGTGCGTTCTCTGAACCGAGCGGATACCCGGTCATCGTCCCCGGTAAACCGGACGAAAGCGAACTCCACCTTCGCATCATCTCCAATGATGACAATTACCGCATGCCACCAGCAGGTTTCAATAAGACGCTGACACCAGCACAAATTGAAGCAATTACGCAGTGGATTCGCGAAGGCGCGAAATGGGAAGAGCACTGGGCATTTACCACACCCGTCCGCCCAACACCACCAGAGGTCAAGAACGGAGATTGGGTACGAAACCCCATTGATGCGTTTATACTTTCACGTCTCGAAAAAGCAGATTTACAACCCGCAAACGAAGCCGATAAACGAACGCTCATTCGACGCCTAAGTTTAGACCTCACTGGCTTACCACCGACACGTGAAGAAATCCACCAATTCCTCGCAGACGATTCACCCGACGCTTACGAAAAAGTTATTGATGCCTTCATGGCAAAACCGGAATACGGGGAACACCTCGGACGCTTCTGGTTAGATGTCGCGCGATACGGCGATACGCACGGACTTCACTTAGATAACTATCGTGAAATGTGGCCCTACCGCGACTGGGTTATTGCGGCATTCAATAAAAACATGCCGTTTGACCAGTTCACGACCGAACAATTAGCGGGTGATCTTTTGCCGGAACCGACACTTGAACAACAGATCGCTACAGGTTTTAACAGATGCCATGTCACGACAAGCGAAGGCGGCTCGATCGATGAGGAATACTATGTCCAATACGCGATTGACAGAGCCGATACGACCTCTACTGTCTGGATGGGATTAACTGTCGGATGCGCGCAATGCCACGATCATAAATACGACCCGATTACGCAGAAGGAATTCTATCAACTCTACGCCTATTTCAACAACATCACCGAAAAGGCTATGGATGGCAACCGCAAGGATTCTCCACCTGTTGTGAAATTGCCGACCCCGGAGCAGGAAGCTGAACTCGCCGCGTTTGATGAACAGATCGCCGAGCTGGACACGCAGACGAAAGCTCCTATCCCTGAAGTAGATGCAACGCAAATCGCTTGGGAAAATAGGATACCGCACTGGACGCCGCTGAAACCGACCTCGCTTTACTCAAAAGGGAACGCGACATTGGAAGTTTTAGAGGACAACTCCATATTAGTCAGTGGCAACAATCCTGAACAGGAGACCTACGAGGTTACTGTTGACATACCACCCGGCAAATGGAGTGCGGTTCGTTTAGAAGGTCTCACACACGAGTCCTTGCCGGAAAGTGGATTCGGTAGGAGCGATAACGGCAATGTCGTTTTGACAGATTTCGCGCTCTTCATTGCGCCAGCCGTAGAAGGCGATGCCTCTTCGATAGAAGAAGGCAGCGATAATGACGCTGAGACGCAGGTAGAAGGCGGAACCACCGTTGATGTTGATACTGAGACAGAAACCGGAAGCACACCTGCCGCCGCTACTGATGCCGAAACGGAAAGCACACCCACTGTTGATGCCGATGCTGAAGCGCAAACGGAAAGCGCATCAACAGATGACGCGAGTGTGGAAGGCGAGACTGAAAACACCGATACCGACGATCCATGGACACGTATCCAAGTCGTGCATGCATGGGCAGACCACGAACAAGCCCTCGGGGAAAATAATCTTGAGGGTGTCGTTGCAAATGCGATTGACGATAAGCCGGAAACGGGATGGGCACTTGACAGACAAAGTGAAAACCGGCAAGCCATCTTCCTTGTCGCCGCGCCCTTCGGAACAGAGGGTGGCAGATTGAAAGTCCGCCTCAAGCATGAATATGACTTGCGGCACAAGCAACTTGGACGCTTCCGACTTGCGCTTACGGATACCCCAACGATTTACCCGATTGGCTCTAAAATCACCTTAGGCGACTGGCACGCAGCAGGTCCATTTACTGCTGAACACGGTAACCTCGCCTTCTATCAAGTCTACGAACCTGAAACGAAAAACGTCAACACAGGCGATACATTTGAGGTGAACGGTAAAACCGTCAAATGGGAGAAGCAGACGCATTGGGTCGACGAACAGGTGCATAACGACATCATTGGCGAAAATAGTGCTACTTACCTCTCTCGGACCATAACCTCTGTTACCCAACAGAAAGCATTCCTGTATATTGGAAGCAACGATGCGCTGAAGGTTTGGATGAACGGCACAGAACTGCTTGCGAAAAACGTCCAGCGGGATGCGACTGCTGATCAAGAACAGATGCAGGTCACTCTCAAGCCCGGTAACAATACCCTGCTCTTGAAAGTCGTCAACTACTCGGGTCCGTCCGGTTTCTACTTCCGTATTGAAAGCGCGCCACCGATGGTGCCAGCCAATATTGTTGATATCGCGGGGATGCCTCGCGGCGAACGCGAGACCGCACAAATGGAACAGATCCGAGATTTCTACAGGCAGAACATCACGCCAGATAAGAGCATCAACGAAAACGCCAAGCGCGCCTTCGCGGATCTGGAAACACTTTTTGCAGACCTATCGGAGGTCAAAGGAAAACGGACCACACTCGATGCTGAGGTAACGACCACACTCGTCATGCAAGAGCGAGAGGAACCGAGAGGTGCCTATGTCTTAGCACGCGGTGAATACCAGCATCGGGAGGAACAGGTTTATCCGCAAACCCCGTCAGTGCTGTCACCTATGCCAGAAGATGCAGCACCGAACCGTCTCGGCTTTGCGAAGTGGCTGCTGTCACCGGAACATCCGCTTACGGCTCGTGTCACGATTAATCGATTTTGGCAAAACGTCTTCGGGACAGGGATTGTGAAAACATCAGAAGATTTCGGGACACAGGGCATCCCACCGGTGCACCCAGAACTTCTTGATTGGCTTGCGACCGAATTTGTTGCATCGGGATGGGACATTCAAACCATGCTCAAACTGATGCTTACCTCAGCAACATATCGTCAGAGCGCACACGTCACGCCCGAAAAATTGGAACGCGATGCAAACAACGAACTCCTCTCCCGCAGTCCACGGTACCGGCTTGATGCCGAAATCGTGCGAGACAACGCGCTCGCTCTCAGCGCCTTGTTGTATACGCAAATTGGCGGTCCAAGTGTCAAACCGCCACAACCAGATGGACTCTGGAAAGCCGTCGGGTTTACGGGATCTAATACCGACACGTTCGTTAAAGATACCGGTGCTGATAAGATATACCGCCGGAGTCTCTATACCTTCTGGAAGCGTACCGCACCACCGCCACAGATGAACATTCTGGACGCGCCGTCCCGTGAAGCCTGCACAATCCGCCGTGAACGTACGAACACGCCGATGCAGGCACTCATGCTGATGAACGATCCACAGTTCTTTGAAGCGGCGCGTGCCTTCGCAGAGCGCACCATTAAGGAGGGAGGCGAAACACCCGAAGCGCGTATCGCCTACATCTTTGAAGCAGCAACCGCTCGCCTTCCGAAGCCGAAGGAGGAGGCACTGCTATTGAAGACGTTCCAAGCGCATTATCAAGAGTTAGAGGCAAACCCGGAAGCCGCCAAAGAACTCATTGCTGTCGGTGAATCGCCACCTGATGAGACTTTAGATGCAGTCGAAGTCGCTGCATGGACAATGATTGCGAACCTGATTCTCAACCTGGACGAAGTCCTGAACAAGGGGTAGAATGGTTGTCGGTTATTGGTTATCAGTTTTCAGTTAAGAGCCGCTTTTGTAACAATCGCCCTAAACTTGGAGTACTCCAAGAAGTAGTGAATTGTTTTACACGGAGATCTCTTAACTCTCACTGCGAGGCAGACTGATAACCGACGATCAACAACTATTAAGCAAGGAGATAGACAATGGACCCAATTAAGGAATATTTGAAACTTGAAACCCGCCGCCAATTCTTTGGTAAATGTGCGTCAGGTCTCGGTAGTGCAGCACTTGCTACGCTGCTGCCGAATGCCATCGTCAATGCCCTTGAAAGTCAAGCGAAACCGAGATTTGGGGGTTTACCGGAGTTACCACACTTTGCCCCGAAAGCAAAACGTGCTATTTACCTGTTCATGTCCGGTGCCCCGTCCCAGCTCGATCTCTACGACTATAAACCAAATATGGGGAAATGGTTCGATACGGACCTCCCAGAATCCGTCCGGATGGGCCAACGTCTCACAACGATGACCTCAGGACAGGATAAATTCCCGATCGCGCCCTCTATATTTGAATTCAAGAAACATGATAACGGGGGTGACGGTGTATGGATTAGCGAATTGCTACCGCACACAGGATCAGTGGCGGAAGACCTTGCGTTTATCAAGACGGTACATACCGAGGCGATTAACCACGATCCTGCGATTACCTTCTTCTGTACGGGTGATGAAAGTCCCGGCAAACCGAGTCTTGGGGCATGGCTGAGTTATGGACTCGGTAGCGAAAACAGAAACCTTCCCGCCTTCATTGTGATGAACGCCACATGGAGCGGTCCGAAGGGGGCACAGGCACTTTATAATCGACTTTGGGGTTCCGGTTTCCTCCCCTCGGAACACCAAGGCGTGCTCCTTCGTAGCCAAGGCGATCCCGTCTTATTCCTCTCGAACCCGGAAGGGATGAATGAAAAGACGCGGAAACAGATGTTAGACACCCTCGTTGAACTCAACAAGGAACTCTATGAGGAAGTCGGTGATCCCGAAACGCATGCGCGTATTTCACAATACGAAATGGCATTCCGCATGCAGACGAGTGTCCCTGAACTTACGGATTTGTCTCAGGAACCCGAACACGTCTTAGAGATGTATGGACCTGAGGTAAAAACCCCTGGCACGTTCGCCAATTGCTGTATCCTTGCGCGTCGGATGATGGAACGCGATGTCCGTCTCGCTCAAATCTTCCACCGTGGTTGGGATCAACACGGGCAACTGCCCACGAATATCCGCAACCAAGCTCGAGATATCGATCAGCCCTCGGCTGGACTTATCAAAGATTTGAAACAACGCGGTATGCTCGATGAAACCTTAGTCGTCTGGGGCGGCGAATTCGGACGAACTGTGTACTGTCAAGGCACGCTTACGCCGGACAATTATGGGCGCGACCACCATCCGAAATGCTTTACGCGCTGGATGGCAGGCGGCGGTATCAAGGGGGGTGTCGTCCACGGTGAAACCGATGACTTCAGCTACAATATCGTCAAAGATCCCGTCCACGTTCGGGACATAAATGCCACGATTCTCCACCTGCTCGGCATCGACCACGAGCGGTTAACCTTCAAGTTCCAAGGGCTTGACCATCGGTTAACGGGCGTTGAGGAGAAAGCGCGCATTGTCAATGAGCTCTTGGCATAACCCGAAACATTTATCGTTAGGCGCGCTTTGATGAAGATTAAAAAATTAATTCGGTAATGCACGGGCAGGCACAAGACCTAGGGGAAACGCCCAAGCAAAAAACCCCCTACAGTCGTTTTTCCAAATGGAGTTACCGAAATATTTTATTATAACTCATTAAGCGCGCTTATTTGTTGAGAAACGGTTGGTGCCCTGCTGGTGAGGTGTTTCTCTAAGAAATCTCGCTTTTTTAACACTCGATTAAGACTTGGAATTTGATGAAAAAATTAAAAGCGGTAGTTGTCGGTGCTGGCTGGTCAGCTGAAGGACACACAAAAGCGTTTCAGCACTACGGTGTTGAAGTTTTGGCTATCTGTGCCCGCAAACCAGAGATCGTGCAGAAAGTTGCATCTCAATTAGGTGTAGCTGAAGCTTCAACCGATTGGCGTAAAAGCCTGTTGAAACACAAACCGGATATCGTTGCACTCACAACTCCCGCTATTTTGCGGACCGAGGTGATTGAACTCGCAGTGGACCTCGGATGCCATATCATCAGCGAAAAACCCTTAGCACTCACTTCGGAAGAAGCAGGACACATCTACCACCTCATCAAAGACACAGGGTTGAAGCACGGCTTCGCGGCGACACATCTATACGATCCGAGTGTCGCTTACATGGGTCAACTGTTGACGCAGCAAGAGGTCATCGGTGAGTTAAAAGAAGTTGACATCGGATACAATCGTCGGATTACAAACGGGACTTCCTCCGAGACAGTAAAACCGTGGAATTGGATGAATTCATTAGCGCACGGCGGTGGCGTATTGAACAATGGGCTCACACATCAACTCGGTATGCTGGAACGGATGACAGGCATGAAAGTCGTCTCTGCTATAGGTGAAGCAAGGACAGTTGTCAGGGAGGCCCCTGTTGTGCCGGGAATCCGCGATTTTCGAGTGTGGGCTCGTAAAGAACTTACGGTCGAAGAGGCATCCAAATTTGAGTGGCAGGTATGCGATGCAGAGAACGATTTTTCGGCACTTTTCTGGATGGCACCCGACCCTGCCAAGGCATCGAAGTTTTCACGAAAAATCTTGGTAACTATGCGGACGCATCCGGGTGTGCCAACGCATACGCCCATCGGTGGTTGGTATTTTTACGGCAGTAACGGGACGCTTGTTGGGCAAGGCAGACATATTTTATCTCCGATTATGCTGTACACGCTGGACTCGCAAACTACGCTGAAAAATATTGACGATACGGCTGAAGAATTGCCCGTGCCGAAACGACTCGCCAATGCGTTACCACGGATCGGTGACGATATTCAAAATAAATGGGTCGCGCTTGTTCGAGATTTTCTCGCGGATATTGAGAACCGTCCACACCAACCCTATCTGACCTTTCAAGATGGTTGGCGTTATCAAATCGCCATTGATGCAATCAGGACAAGCAAGGGATGGACACAGATCCCTGGCTAACCACAAGATTGCTTGTTATTCTGCTTGAAAACCGACCCTTCAATCGGTTCGCAAGCGTCATCTCCCCTTCCTGGAGGCTCCATGCCTAAACTATTTGTCAAAAATTTCATAAATATTCGCGAAGCAGAAATCGATATGGATAAAACCTTGGTGGTTTTCGTCGGTGAAACCGCCAGTGGGAAAAGCGTCCTCGCGAAGTTGCTCTACCTTTTTCAAGAGTTAATCCGTGACTTTCGTCAATACATCAGACAAATTAATTCCTACCCACCAGAACACCTGAAAACACCCGGACAAGAATTGTCAACAGTGTTTCGCACGCAAATTGCCCGTAAATTTCGTGAGTTTTTTGGTGATGCCACAGGGTTCCCAAAACTGAATAGCAATCAGCAGTCAGCAGTCAGCAGTCAGCAAGAAGATTCTACTTCATCAGGAAACCTTTTTACTGAAAGCCGAACACCGACGGTTTCCGACAGCCACTTTGAAATCACTTATTATTATACAGCTGAAAGTGCCATCCGACTGACGTTAACTGATGAGAAATCGCTCCATATCGAATTACCCGCCGTTATGGACGAAGTTGAAGACCTCTGTTACAACTTACTGGAGAGACTCAAAAGTGTTGACATAAAACAGTCCGATAGTGCCACAATGGCGTCGGACTCCCCCGAAGCAACAGATGCACCGTCAGAGGATACCCCTCCGATAAATAAAAACACCGATCAATTCCATTATATTTTGAATATGGCGATCGGAATGAGCGACATCACCGAGAAATTAGCCGGTAAACATCGTGACAGCCTCTTTATTCCAGCAGACAGGAATATCGCTGCCAACTATCCAGATGCCCTTAAAAGAATCTTCTATGGCGGTATAAAAAGCGATCTTCACACACGCGCTGCAACCCGTTCACGTGCCAATCTCCATTTCATTGCACGCTTTTTGGAAAAAAATGAAGAGTTCCTTGATACCTTTAGCACACAGAACTTTCGGAGCCTTTTCGATGAAAGAATTGAGGAAGAATCAGAAGAAGTGGATAAACCCATCATGGAATTCCTGCTCAAGAAGATTTCCCTCATCTTAAACGGTGAATATGAAACAATAAACGAGATTTCTCAATCCCGACTCTTTTCGCACCCAACCGGTGAGAACACAACTTTTTTAGAAAACGCATCGACAGGACAGCAAAATCTCATTCGAATCCTACAAGATGCGTTCATGAGTATGCTTTACAACGAAATGGTTTTTCGTGTCATTGAAGAACCTGAAGCGCACCTTCATCCAACAACCCAGAAACACCTCATGCACATCATTGCCTTGATGCGAAATCACATTGATAGCCAGATCATTATGACCACCCATAGCCCGTATCTTTTGGCGGTCCTTAAAAAGCTCCTAACCGCTGGGCGACGCTCCAAGAAGAATCCAAAAGCGACTTCTGAAATAGAGGCGCGTGTCCCGAAGTTATGTTGGTTAATGCCCGAAGATGTGGAAGTTTATCATCTTAAAGATGGGATAAGCCATTCCATTGTCCAACCGAAAAGGAAATCGATTCTTCAGAACCCACTTGCCGATCTCCTTGCAGACATTTAGCAAGCACACACCATCGATCCGATGACATAAAACACAAACTTAAGGTTAAAAAGACAGATGTATGAGAAGCACGGAGAAACAATCAATGCACAAACCTTCCTTGACGCATTACAGGGCGATGCTGGACGTGTTGTTCTTACAAATTGCGTAATTGAGGGGGTTGTTGACATCTTTTCTACCGATTTAGAACGAGATGAGCACGACAGGATTCTTCTCAAGAAGTCGCTCACGTGTATGGGATGTACGTTTAGAAACATTGTCAATTTCCGGGCAGTCGTTTTTCAACAGGAGGTTGACTTTCGGCGTACACTCTTTGAGGGGATTCTTGATTTAGAGGAAGCCGTCTTATACGGTCCCTGTGCCTTCCGTGAGGCTATCTTCCAGAGGCGCGCTGATTTTCATAGTGCGATGTTTCGCAGGAGTGCCAGTTTTTGGCGGGCGAGATTTAACAACGTTGCTGATTTCCATGGGGTTCAGTTCCGGGAGAACGCCGTTTTTCACGAGGCTGACTTCCATACTGAAGTCAATTTTCGTCGCACGCTATTTCAAGGCACGCTTGATTGTACAGGAACACTGTTTCCTGAAGTTACTACGTTCAGTAACGCTGCATTTCTGGGATCTGCCAACTTTACTGGCGCACGGTTCATTTCTGTTGCCAGTTTTCGGGATGTTCAGTATATCCCAGACACACTTTTTCAGGCAGTGAAAGCGAAACTTAGCAGAGAGCAGCATCGTCCCACCGAATTCTATTTGGATAGCCAACAGATAGGCGAAGCGGTGAACCCTTTTTTCAAACGTTATGTTGCCGACCAGCAGTTCATCCGTGCCTTTAATCAGGCGAATCCTGTGTTGGCAAGGTTATGGCGGTGGAGTTCCGATTATGGACGGAGTCTGGGGCTTTGGGCACTCTGGTCTTTTTTCTTAGCGATCCTGTTTACGTTTGCTTATATGCCGTTTCCGGAATGGTTGCCGGCGTGGGTGCAAAGTTGGGCACCGCGTTTCCATCAAACAACGGGTTTCTATAGTGGCCGAACGTTAACCTTCTCGGACTGCTTCTATTTTAGTGTTGTGACATTCACAACGCTCGGTTTTGGGGATGTCGTCGCCGACAATGCTTCTGCGCGCTTTCTTGTTGCGCTGGAGGTCATTTTCGGGTATGTGATGTTGGGTGGATTAATCAGTATCTTCTCAAACAAACTGGCAAGTCGGAGTTAATTCATCGCGGAAAAGGAAAGAGTTTTTATGCAAACCAGCACTTTACAGACATTCTTCGTTGTCATCTTCATAGTTTTCTCTTCCACGACACACACAATAGCACACGAAGTCACTTCATCGACCAATGCCGACTATTTCGATCACATCACACTGTTCTCTCAGGGACGCATCACCCGTTTTACAGAGATGCCAATTCGGGTATACATCTCTCCTGTCTTAAAAGACAGTCCGTATTTACCAGAAATCCGATATGCTATGCAAGCATGGCACACCGCCAGCGACGGCGACGTCCAATTTGAAGAAACCGAGATACCTCAGAACGCAGATATCCGCGTCAGCTGGGGATATACCGGTCTCCTCGCCGATTTCCAAGATACGAGACTCGGCAGTGCAGAGTTAACACGCCTCAAAGATAGCGTCCAAATCGGCACCTTTTCTAACGGATTAGAAGTGGGTTCTATCACTGCAGTTGAAGACCGATCGACCGAAACCGTACACGAGATCAGTTTTACAGTAGAGGTTATCCTCATGTTAGAAGGTTCCGGAACCGTCGGAGACCTGTCGCAGGAAGAGATGCGAACGGTGTGCGTCCATGAATTCGGACACGCAATCGGCTTGTGGGGACACAGCCCGCATCCCGGAGACATCTGTTATCCGACAGCGACAGCACAACAGCCATCTGACCGCGATATAGCCACGCTGCGGAAACTCTATGACACGCCCCTTAACACACCACAACACGATGTCGCTATCAAGGCACTGAAAACCGAGATTGAACAGAAACCGTATGCCGATCCTCAAACACGACTGCGGACACACTATCTACTCGGAGCCATTTACTTCGATAAAGGCGATACAGCCTCCGCAATCGACAGTTTTCAGACCTGTAGGCAGTTAGATGCTAAATTTCGACCCGCCATAGAGAAACTGATCCAAGTTTACCACGAAACAGACGAGACGCATGAGGCAATTGCCCTCCTCGAGAAACGGATCACTCAGAAACCGTCGCCAGCGGATTACAACACGCTCGGCATCTTCTATTATGAGAAAAAAGATGCCGAGAAAGCGATACAAGCGTTTGAAAAAGCACTTCATATCGCCCCTTATCACAAAGCCGCACGGCGAAACCTACATCAACTTCTCCGGGCTAAAGGATTCAAAGCACTGACATCAAAAGACTTTGAGACTGCCACCACCACCTTTGAAAAGGTGCTACAGATAGAGCCCCTCGACGCGCCTACCTATCAACTTATGGGCAACGGATACGCCCAAGCCGGACAATTTGAAAAGGCAATCAACTACTATCAGAAAGCGGTTGACCTTAACCCCGTTGACGCATTGACACAGCAAAACTTCGCACACTGCTATAACAATTACGGTGTATCGCTACGGAACCGTGAGAAATGGGACGAAGCAATTGATGCGTATCGCAACGCTTTACGGTTGATGCCGACGCTCCAAATCGCCAGAACAAATCTGAGCGACGCATTTACCCGAAAGGCGAAGGCACATAGTGAGGCAGGCGAATTGGACGCAGCCGTGGCGGCATACCTCGAATTGCAGAAACTCCATCCGCATGAAATGCACATCCGCAATTTACTTGGGGAATTATATCTCGAAAAAGGTGATTATGCCGAGGCGTTGTCGGCATTCCAGCACGTTTACAACGCTACTCCTAACGCCGAACATGCCTTACACAACCTCATCGCTGCCTACCATCATTATGCGCGAAATCTCAGTAACGCCGGAGACTACACGACAGCGATCCAACTGCTTGAAGAGACTCTTCGACTCGTGCCTACCGATCTGAATTTACGGCTGAGTCTGGCGAATGCATACCAAGGTGCTGAAGATTATGAGCGTGCCGCTCTGGAAATATCACGCGTTTTGGCACAATCACCAGGAAATCTACAAGCAAAAGAAGAGCAGATTAACCTGAAAATCCGACGCGGGAACGCCCTCATGCGGCAACGACAACACGCCGCTGCGCTCGCCGAATTTGAGGGGATTCCCGAATCTGAGCGCGACATCGAAATTTATAACACGATTGGTTACCTTTATCTCGTGGAAGGCGAACATGCGAAAGCGTTCGCTGGTTTTGAAACTGTCCTACGGAAAGACCCGATTAATATGCCTGCCTTTAGGAATCTACTGTCGTTAGAATCCCAGTTGATCCGTAGACGCGGGACTAAAATGAGAGAGGCTACACTCGTCAAGGTCCGATGTCTCCTTGCCATCGCCTTGATGCATCGAAAACAGCCAACTGCTGCTGTCGAAAAATATCAACTTGCGTTAAAATCTAAATCTGAAGAGATGGATCTACTCCTCATTGAAACCGGTAGACAACTCGCCAAGCGGTTCCAACAACACGGGGATACCGAAAACCGTGAGATGATTCTCGATTGGGTTGAAGAACGCAAGGGTAATTAAAAGTAGAAAGGTCGGGCAAGAAGCCCGACCCCGGAGTGTCATAACGAATGAGATTTGCCTTTGTTGCTGTACGACGACTATCTACTGTCGTGCACCACCGCCACCGCGACGGCCGCCTTGCCAACGGTTCATACGTTGTTGCTGTTCCATCTGACGCTTTTTCGTCAATTCGTTGAGTTTCGTCATCTGGTCTTCAGTTAATACCTCTTTGAGGCCATTTTGGAATTCTTTACCGACGGTTGCAGCATAACTTTGCATGTCCGCCATAGCCGTTCTCATATCGCCGGACGCCTGTGCCTCTTTCATCTTCGCTTCAAACTTATCGCGAGCCGTTTGATAAATAGGGCGTGCCTTCACAAGCGTTTCATCATCGACTTTCAGCGTGAAGGTCAAATCGATCCAAGAGTTATCGACTAAAGAAGCGGGATTCATCATTCCTGTCATCCCCCTGCCGCCTCGGTCGCCGCCCTGACGGTTCCCACGTTGACCTTGTGCGTTCCGGTCGGGTCGTTGTGCCGATGTTGCGTGTTCAAAAACAAACAAACCTACGATTGCGATAACTGCGATTGCACCGATTGTCAAAAATTTCTGCTTCATTTTCTTTTCTCCTTTTTCTAATGATTGAATCTGAGCTGCTGCGTCCGTTGTCCTTGCAGATTCAAAATCGTTAAGAGTCCCTTCATCATCCAAAGTAGGTTTCTTAATAATTTTTTAGACTGTTGCGTCCTATGTTCGCAATGCTCAGACATAATAGACAAAAATTGGTTTCGCTTCTTTAGTCAGATCTGTTCGGAAAAGGTTCGTTTTTTATTTTCTCTCGGTCGCCGAGAATAGAGTCAAATTGAACCTAACACAAGCCATCGCACCATTGACACCTTTCAATGTGCATGTTATAATAGAGAGAAAGGGAGCGTAGAATGGATTGGAAAGACACGTTGCTGGACATCGTAAAGGATTCAGGCTCACGACTCCGGTTTGGGGAACCCCTCTCAAAGCATACCTACTTTGGCATCGGTGGCGAAGCTGCTGCTTACATTGAAGTCAGTACGGTAAGCCAATTGGCAGCAGTGGCATGTTTTCATCGGCAGTGGGACGTTCCGGTCGCAATTATTGGTCGTGGCTCAAACCTGTTGGTGAGCGATACCGGTTTCAACGGCATCGGTGTCAGATTAGTCGGGGAGTTAGCGAAACTGGAGGTTGATGGAAACGTTGTTTCGGTCGGCGCGGGGCTTTCATTGCCGCGACTCTCCAAAGCGATGTCGCGACAGGGGCTGAGCGGTGTGGAGTTCGCGCTCGGCATCCCCGGCTCCGTTGGCGGTGCCCTGATTATGAACGCTGGGGCATGGGGGAGTAGTTTTGGAGATGTCGTCACAGACGTCACAGTCATGAACGACACCGGTGAGTTGCTCACCTTAACCCACACCGAAGCAGCGTTTGAATATCGACACAGCGGTTTGGACGCATATTTCTGTGTTACAGGCGCGACGTTGAAACTCGAACCCGGGAACGCTGATACAATCACGGCACAGATGCAAGCATTCTACAAGCAAAAAGTCGAAACGCAACCTTTCGCCGAAGAAAATGCGGGATGTATGTTCAAAAATCCACCCGGTGATTCCGCAGGACGGCTGATCGACATCAGCGGTTTGAAAGGTCATCGTATCGGTGGCGCAGAAGTTTCCACGGTACACGGGAATTTTATCCTCAACATCGACAACGCAACAGCGGTTGATGTTTTGGATTTGGTCGCCTACATCCAAAAGCAGGTGCGTGAAAAGACAGGAATCTCCCTACAGACAGAGGTAAAACGATTGGGGTTCGATTAGGGAAACCGGTAGAAGCCCTGCCCCTACGGAACTATTAGAGGTTAAGGTCGGATAACTGTACCGTCCATCCGCCGCACGGGTGCCCAACTGCCGTTGAGTGGATCCTCTGGAAATGGGAATCGTGCCGCGAGTTCCTCATCCAAATCAATGCCGAGCCCTGGTGCCTCATTCACCCAAAAACAACCCTCTCGAATTTCGGGACAACCCGGAAAGACCTCTTTGGTGTTTTCACCGAAGACATGCTGCTCCTGGATACCGAAGTTATAGCATGCAAGATCCAACGCAACGTTGGCGGCATGACCGACCGGCGAGACATCACCGGGACCGTGCCATGCGGTGCGTATACCGAAAAATTCACAGAACGCGGCGAGTTTACGCGCAGGACTGATACCCCCGATTTGTGAGATATGCACCCGGATAAAATCGATCAACCGATCCTTGATAAGGTGGACGTATTCGTTTGGGTTGTTGAACAACTCACCCATCGCAATCGGGATACTCGTCTGTTGACGCATCAGCTGAAAATAATCAACATCTTCAGGGGCAAACGGGTCCTCAAGAAAGAAGAGGTTATACGGTTCGAGTCCTTTCGCAAGATTAATCGCTTGGATGGGCGGAATGCGTTCATGCACGTCGTGTAGGAGTTCCACCTCATCACCGAGGTGTGTCCGCAAATGATCGAAAAGTTTGATGACGGTATTGACATAAGGTGTCGGTTCAAAAGCGGGTGAACTCCGCCTTCCACTGCCTGCACCATACGTCGAATAGCCCGGTATCGCCACCTGTGCACGGACATAGCGATAGCCTTGCTCCATATAACGACGGATGCTTTCCTCTACCTCTTCAAAAGTACCACCACCTGCGTGTGCATAAAGCGGCACTGCCTCTCGGCATTTACCGCCAAGCAGTTGGTAGACAGGCATATTGGCACGTTTGCCCATGATGTCCCACAAGGCAATGTCTACACCGCTGAGTGCGTTGTTCAGTACCGGTCCATTCCGCCAATAGGAACTGACGAAACTGGTCTGGAAGATGTCCTCTATGTTCGCCGGATCTTTCCCAATGAGAAAGGGCTTGAGATACGCATCGACTGCGGTTGCCACAGCGAGTGGACGCTGCGTAAATGTTGCACAACCGATGCCGTATAAACCGGGTTCGCTCGTTTCAATCTTAACAACGACAAGCCGAGTTCCGTTGGGTGCCGTTAGAATCGTTTTAACGTCTGTAATCTCCATATTTTTAACTTTCCTTGCGGTTCGATGAGGTTAATTTGATAAAAAGCGTGTCTTTCCGTAGACCCGCCCTCCTAGCGCAAGCCTATAGAGGCTTGCGGGACAATGTTACGGGCTTGCGGCTAATGAAACTAAACTGTACCAAAGTAATTTGCCCACTCCTATTCCTTTGCCAAAATAAGATTCTGATACGTATCAACAACAGCGGAGAAATTCGGGGGGACAACAGTCGTCGCGCTAAATTCTGTCACAATCGCGGGACCTGCGATTCGATCGCCGGGACGTAACGCCTCACGGCGATAGAAATCGGTTGGGAGTGTTTCACCTTCAAAGATAACAGGGTTTTGGTAGTAGGGGCGAGGTAACCTCGCCCCTACAGCGGCATTCGTATCGGCAAGTGGGACGGATTGGATGGAAGGTTTGTCGGTCTCCCCAGTGGCTGTAAGTCGAAGGTTCACCACCTCCACTGGCGCATCGGTCCGAGCATAACCAAACCGCAACGCATGCGCAGCGTGAAATTTCTCAACAAGGGTTTCCACTATCTCGGTTGAAGGAACATGTCCTGTGGTAAAACACGGGATATTCAACTCATAAGACTGTCCCTCATATCGCATATCGAGCGAACGGTCAATTTTAAGCTGATGTGAGACGAACCCCTCACTTTTCATTTCATCCACTGCGCGGGTCAAGAGTGTGTCAAAACCGGCGTTCAACGCTTTAACAAGATTTCCGCCATCTCCATCGCTCTTTCCAAACTGCCATAACACTGTCTGTGAGTAATCTTTAACGACATCAGCAAAGAGCATTCCGTAAGCAGAGAGCAAACCGCCGTTTGGCGGAATAAGCACCGTCTCAATACCGAGATTCTCTGCCATCAATGCGGCATGCAAACCACCAGCACCACCGAAAGAAACGAGTGTGAAGTCTCGCGTGTCGAATCCGCGTTCCACAGAGATGACTTTGATGGCGCGCTCCATCGCCGCGTTAGCGACCTTAAGAATGCCATCCGCCGCTTGCATCGGTGGAACACCAAGACGTCGGGCAAATTCTTCAATATGCGTGCGCGTCTTATCGGCGTCAAGGGACATCGTCCCGCCTAAAAACTGGGTCGCGGCGATGCGTCCCAAATAGAGGTTCGCGTCGGTTACCGTGACATTTTCTCCGTTGTTTCCGTAGCAGATGGGACCTGGGTCTGCTCCTGCACTTTCAGGCCCGACGCGTAGCGCGCCACCCGCATCCACAGTCGCAATGGAACCACCTCCGGCACCGACGGTGTGAATATCAATCAGCGGAACTTTGATCGGGAGTCCACTAATCGTGCTCTCAGTCGTGAGGGAGATGCCACTATTGCAGAGGCTCACATCCGTTGAAGTGCCACCCATGTCAAACGTGATGATCTGATCGTAGCCTGCGGTCTTAGCGACTTGATACGCTCCAATAACACCACCAGCGGGACCGGAAAGGACCGTGCGGATACCCGCGGATTCAAAGTTCTCAGCAGAGATACAACCGCCGTTGGAAAGCATTAAACGGAAGGAGGCTGGAAACCGATCAGAATCGGTCAGCGTCGAGAGGTGCCGTTCCAAAGTCGGACGGATATACGCGTTCGCTACAGTAGTGCTGAAACGCGCATACTCCCGATATTCGGGTAAGACCTCGTGTGAACAGGAGACGGGTATATCAAGCCGTGAAAGGTGTTTCGCAACAATCTGTTCGTTCTTTGGGTTGACGTAGGCGAAGAGGAAACAGACCGCGATGGCATCAAGTTCCAATGTAGCGAGTTCGGATGCGAGTGCCTCTAAATCACTTGGTTCAATCTCCGTTTGGATTTCACCTGTGTGCAGTGTCCGTTCTGATATACCGAAACGTTTATCGGCAGGGACAAGGGGTGCCGGACGTTCCACGAAGAAATCATAAAGGTTCGGACGTGCCTGTCTGCCTATCTCTAAAATGTCTTCAAAATCTTTCGTCGTGACGAGGGCAATACGTGCACCTCTACGCTCAAGAAGTGCGTTCGTTGCTACCGTCGATCCGTGGACAATGTCCAGCCGTTGCGTATCGGTGTCGTGCATACGCAAGATTTCACGGACACCTTGGATAACAGCGAGTGCGGGATTCTGCGGCGTGGACAGGACTTTGTGCGTGAACAGGTCGCCATTCATACGCATCACAATGTCGGTGAAGGTGCCACCGGTATCGACTCCGATACTTTTTAGTAGTTCTCGACTATCAGGGTGTCCGCTACGCTTAAGGGCAGATACAAGACCTGCCCCTACCTTTAAAAAGATTGTGTGGTAGTTGGGCATTAATTTTCTCTTGTGCGGGCTGGAAACCCAGCCCCTACGGCTGATGGCTATTAGACGACCACGTTCTGCGGTGTGCCTTCCAAAAAAGCGATGATATTGTCCACGGCACCTTCATTGAGAAGCTCAACGCCCTCAGGGGTCATATCCGCACAATGTGGGGTCAAAATTACTTGCTCGCATTCCAACAGAGGATGGTTCGCCGGAGGCGGTTCCTGATCATAGACATCAATAGCCGCGCCCCCGAGGTGTCCACTGTTCAAAGCCGCAACCAACGCATCTGTATCAACCACACCACCACGTGCGACGTTGATGAGGAGCGCGTTCTGCTTCATCAAACCGAGTTCACGTTCCCCAATGAGATGGTGGCTCTCCTCTGTCAACCTGACGTGCAGACTCACAACATCGGCAGTCCGGAGCAGTTCGTCCAGAGAAACAAACTCAACTTCCAACGCCTCGGCGCGTGCTGTTGAAGGGTGATATGTCCACGCGACAACATTCATCCCGATTGCTCGCCCAAGACGCGCCATTTCTGCCCCGATATGCCCAGTGCCTATAACGCCCAAGGTTTTCCCTTGAAGATAGATGTTATCCATCCGGGGCCATCCATCCGCCTTCATAGACGCTGTCAGGAACGCCGCTCTTTTGGCGAGCGCGAACATCAGTCCAAACCCGTGCTCCGCTACAACTGGCGCGGTACGTCCGGGTTGATTGCAAACGGTAATTCCACGACTTTTCGCCTCGTCAAGCCCAATCATATCGGTGCCGATAGAGCACAGTGAAATCAACTTGAGCTTGGGGAGTTGACGTAAGATCTCCGCGGGCCATTTGACGATCCCGCGTGAATTGATGAGAATATCCGCATCTTCGGCACGGCGAATTTGCTCTTCAGGCGTTTCGGGTCGGTCGGTGTAGAGAACAACATCGCCATAGGGTTCGAGACGTTCCAGATGCGCGGAACCTTGGATCTGCGGCGGTGAATCACCGGGAACAATAATTTTTAATTTTCGCGAGGCGTTAGATGAAGTTTTTGGTTTCATAGCGGTTCTTGGTTTAGCGTCGCCTGCGTCCGTTGTAGCAGGCTGCGGATTCTGAATTAGAAATCTGAAAATGTGTCGCACCCAGCAAACATTAGACACAATAGAAGTGCTAAGACTCTTTTTTTAAAACTGCGGTGCGAGATATCAGAGGCATACTATCTTTTAAACGTGAACGGCACGACGGAGCGTGCCTACTACTTTTTAAAAACACTGACGGTACAGCGCGACGATCTCCTCAACCGTCGCTTGTCGCGGATTGTTCGCAGGACTTCCACTCGCAATCGCGTCCTTCGCCATTTGCTCAATGACAGCCTCAAATTTCTCTCTGTCAATACCGATTTCACCGAGTCGTGGCATCTGAATATCGGTGACGAGCCGTTCCACCGCGTCAATTGCTGCGTCTGCTTGCTCCATTGGAGACAATCCGTCGATCAGCTCGCCCATGGCATACGCGATATCGGCAAAGCGGGCAGGGGCACCGACGACGCTAAATTCCATCACATCACGCAATAACACCGAATTTGACAACCCGTGATGGATGTGAAAATACGCACCGATGGGACGAGACATCCCGTGAACCAGAGCCACAGATGAATTGCTGAACGCCATGCCCGCGATAGATGCACCGATCATCATATCCGTACGAGCAGGGATATTTTCACTGTCCGCCCACGCCTGTCGCAGTGAGCCGGAAATCATATCAATCGCCTTCAAGGCGAGTGCATCCGTTATCGGTTGGGCGCGTTTGGAGATGTATGCCTCTATTGCGTGCGTCAACGCATCAACACCGACTGCCGCAGTCAGATGTGGTGGGGTTGTTAGGGATAGCAGTGGGTCCACCAAGGCAACAGATGCCAATAGGCACGGGCTGCTGAGCATCATCTTGACGTTCCGTTCAGTGTCAGTGATGACAGTAACTTTGGAAACCTCGCTACCCGTTCCACCCGTGGTCGGTATCGCGATGAGAGGGGCACCCGGATTCGGAATTTTGTCCACACCCATGTAATCGGCGAAGTCACCGTCGTTCGTCAGTTTCATGGCGATGCCTTTTCCACAGTCGATCGCACTTCCGCCACCGATACTCACGATCACACCGCAGGCTTCATCAGTATATTGCTTTAAGCCGTCTCGCACATTCTGTAGGGTTGGATCGGGTGTGACATCAGAGAAGCATGAGGACGCTATGCCGGTATCGTTTAAATTTTGGGCGATCTTGTCGGCGTATCCGATTTTGGCGATGCCCGGATCGGTGACGATAAGGGCGTTCGTTGCACCGAGTCGTTTCGCCTGTTCACCGACGTTCTCGGAGGCACCTGCGCCTGTAATTATCGTGTGTGGGAGTGTTAATGTCGAAAGCAATTTTTAACTCCAATAAAGCATTGGTCTTCGTCTGACCATTCAACGACCTTGATGCACTTCGCACTTTCAGTCATCTTTGAGACTTCAATAATGTCATAGAATATCATAAAACTTATCGGGTGTCCAACCTTTCAAAATTTGTAGTACATGGATCAGAAGTCACTTGATCCGAGGACCAATTTCTCCCAGTTTCTTACCTTGATGCGATCTAATGGACTCAGCTCGTTATGTTTGGCGATTTCCTGGGCGGGTTTAGAATTCATGAATTGGGGGTCTAATATATATCCGACCCGACCTATATCTAACCGATCCGCATCCCAGCATGCCGCAATCGTGATGTCATCTGTTGTCTGCTTATCCGTATGCCATTCACATGCATAGTAAAATTTATCAAAGTCGTCCGGGGGAATATTGATGAGTTCATCCTTGATTTGAACGGCATATTCAGCACCTCTATGTCCATGACCGGGATCAACAGCATCGTTCCAGCGCATACAGTCGTGGAATACCGCAAACAGCTGCACGATTGTCTTATCCGCCTCTGTTTTCTGTGCGACATAAAGACCGTTTCTTTCAACGCGTGCCCAATGCTCGGGACCGTGAATAGAGTAATATGCAACAGGGGTGTCCTTTAACACCCGATACCAAACTGCCTCCAAATTCACCATGTTTCACCTCAAGAGTTGGCATTATAGAGTATATTTTACAAAAAAACGACTGAAATGCACGAGGCTTTCATGTCAAGCGGCGCGTCTTAATGTCGGAAATGTCGCATACCTGTCAGCACCATCGCCATACCGTAAGCATCCGCTGTCTCAATCACAGGGGCGTCATTGACGGAACCACCGGGCTGAATAATCGCACTGATACCCGCTTCACCAGCGATTCCAACACCATCAGGGAACGGGAAGTAGGCATCCGAGGCTAACACCGCTCCTTTCGCCTTTTCACCCGCCTTCCGGATCGCGATGATAGCGGCATCCACACGACTCATCTGACCCGCGCCGATACCGACACTTTGTGTGCCGTTGGCAAGCAGGATACAATTCGATTTGACATGTTTGCACGCCTTCCACGCAAAAAGCAGGGATCCTATCTCTACTTCCGTTGGCACCCGAGAGGTTGCTACCTCCAAATCATCAGCGTTTAAGTCGTGGACATCTGGGTCTTGGACCAGCACACCACCGGTAATATTGCGAATCTGCGAGACAGGTTCAACAGACGAGAGCGATCCGGCTTCAAGAATCGGTCGGCGTTTGACGCGAGACAAAGCACGCAGTGCCTTCTCGGTGTAACTCGGAGCGATAATTGCGTCAATTTTCACACCGGCATTTGCGGCTTCGCGGATGATATTTGCCGTCTGGATCGTCACCTTCCGATTCAACCCGACAATCGAACCGAATGCAGAGGTTCGATCGCATTCCAATGCGTTCGTGAAGGCATCTTGCAGATTGTCTGCCGTCGCAAGTCCACACGGGTTATTATGCTTGATAATCGCGCAAGCAGGGGTCTCGAAGTCCTTGACGATCTCTAAAGCGGCTTCCAAATCGAGGAGGTTATTAAAGGAGAGTGGCTGTCCACTGAGTTGGTTCGCCCACGCAGCGCACGCCCCTGGGCTGGTTTCAGTTTTGTAGAAAGCGGCGCGTTGATGCGGGTTTTCGCCATAGCGGAGTGTCCGCTCCTTCTTGAAACGGAGGGTCAGGTACGGGCTGGGTAACCCAGTCCGTACAACGAATTCGTCCGGTTGTGAATCTACGTCAGCGAGATAAGCAGCGATTGCAGCATCATAGTGTGCGGTATGGGCAAAGGCTGCCTTTGCCAGTTCAAACCGCCTTTCTTCAGAAAGACAGCCGTCGTTTGCATCCAAATCGGCGATAATTTCGGCGTATTGACTTGCCTCCGTGAGGACAGCGACATGACGATAATTTTTCGCTGCGGCGCGAATCATCGTTGGACCGCCGATGTCAATGTTTTCAATCGCTTCGGGGAGTGTCACGTCAGGCTTAGCAACAGTTGCTTCAAACGGATATAAATTGCATATCACCATATCAATGGAAGTAATGCCGTGTGCCTCCGCTTGGGTATTGTGTTCAGCATTATCCCGATCAGCGAGGAGCCCTCCATGGATTTTGGGATGGAGTGTCTTAACTCTACCATCCAGCATCTCAGGAAACCCAGTATAGTCAGAAACATCAAGGATATCGATGCCAGCGTCTCGAAGGTGCCGAGCAGTGCCACCGGTGGAGAGAATTTCCACATCACGTTGTGCGAGGGCATTGGCTATTTCTAAGAGATTCGTTTTGTCGTAGACGCTGATAAGCGCGCGTTTTATTTTTTTCATACTATTGGTTCATTTCGAGGATGCTGGCGAGGTTTAAAACCTCACCAACAAGAAGTTCAAAAGTTAAACGGCATAACGGAGTATGCCTACTACCTTTATGTAACATATCGGGGGAACCCAAATCCATCGTTTGCGACGTGACTTCGCGCCGGAATTTGCGAGCGATTGGGTATAATCAGGTCCATTTCTGATGTATTCTCAATGACAGTGCCATCTCCGATACGCACCTCATCTCCGATATAGATTCTTCCGGGATGCTCCGCGGCACCTCGGATCGTCCCGATAACGACCGATGAACCGATGCGACACCGTTGTTCAATTTCAACAAACCCATAAATCTCGGTATTCGTTCCGACAGACGAATGGTCAGCCACCTGGACAGGTCCGAGTAGACTGGTATCCGTGCCGATTTCCACAAAATCGCCGATGACAGGATGCCGTTGCTTTACCTTGACGCTTAAGCCACCGAACGTGCTGGGATAGATAACGCACCCGGAACCGATAATACCTGTCTGTCCGGTGGTTACCCCGCGATGGGGATGCTCCAAGAAATTGGCATCGCCAATTTGCGTCTCCGGATGTAAATCGGCTTGATAGTAGCGTCCACCGAGTTCTGAGATAGCGCGGGGTAGCAACGGAACCGGGATCCTGTGGATGTTTGGACTCTCCTCAAGATCATCGCTGCGTGTTAAAGCGTGTGCGACATCGTGGTAAAAGAGGACACGCCAACCGGGATACGTACTCCCGACCAACTGGAGTTGATAATCCAAAACGGATGCGAGATTCAAACTACCAAGAAAGTCTTGATAGGGTTCAAAGGTCCGCTGCTGAATTGCGGTATCTACTTGGGAACGGAAATCAAGTGCGGCGAGTTCTTCACGAGAGATGCCGGTGTGGAGGAGATAGGCATCCCAGACAGCCGGATCTTTAAGAGAAGCGAAGCGATTCCAGAGGGCTCGACTTTTGAGTCGTGGCAGTTCCCAGAGGAGTGAAAAAGCGGTTTCAAGCGCAGCACCGAGACGTGTTTCGTCCGTAACAGCCAAAAACGATTGCGCTACCATTGCATACAACTGGTCAGCTACCTCTTCAATCGCCTCTGAGAGTTCACGTCTTTGGTTACGCAACTGCGGTGCGTTATGTGATCCCGGTGCGACACATTCCAGTAAATTACCGAGCACAGTCTCAAGAATATCCCGATTAACAAATCCGCGTCCAGAGCGTTGGGCTAAACCCTCCCGACTCATACTGTCAATACGTAAGGCGTTCAGTTCGGACTTGCTATAGATGGGACGCAGACGTTCCAGTGTTTGCGTCAATAACGGTTTTTTTCGGTGTTCGTAAGAAGCATCAAAAAGTGTATTTTTAATTTTCCTTGCGGTTCGGTCAGGCGGGCTTAGATAATGACCTGCCTTCCCGTATACCCGCCCTCCATTTCATTACGGGCTACGGTTCCCAATGATTTCAGATTGTATTTTTAATTTTCCTTGCGGTTCGGTCAGGCGGGCTTAGATAATGACCTGCCTTCCCGTATACCCGAAGAAACACCCAAGCAAAAACCCCTCCATTTCATTACGGGCTACGGTTTTTCATTTTATTCAAGATAGCAGCCTGCAACAACGGCACAGACGGATACAAGAGGAAATCCTCAATGAAAAAACGCCTCATTTTTCGCCTCGCGAACATTTAAAAGCTTCCTGGGCAGCGGTAACGCCAGCACCGAGTGGAATGTTGGATCCGATGGAGTAGAGACCTCGCTCAAAGGCAGAAATAGCAACGATCACATCGTTCTCGTTCATCCAGCCGAGATGCGCGATCCGGACGATTTTGCCGCTTAACTGACTCTGCCCGCCGGCGTAGGTGATACCATACGTATCGCGCATCAAATTGACAAACGCTTTCCCATCAATTTCCGCTGGCAAGCGAATAGAGGTCAAGGTATTCGCTGGAGAGGTTGCAAAGAGTGGGAGACCCAGTGCTTTAACCGCACTTCGGGTCGCGATCGCCAAGCGACTGTGACGGGCAATGGTATTGTGAATACCCTCTGCACAGATACGATTTAAGGCGCATTGAAGCGCGGTAAGCAGTGTTATTGCTGGCGTGTAGGGCACAGATCCCTCCAAACCGCTTTGGTGTGCTTTTCGGAAGTCGAGATAATACTTCGGAAGGTCAGAACACGCAACGGCATCCCACGCGCGTTGATTGAGCGCAGCGAACGCCAGACCGGGTGGTGTCATTAAGCCTTTCTGGGAGCAGGAGACAACAACGTCCACACCCCAATTATCCATCTGTAGATCATCAGCGGCAAGGGCACTGACGGCATCAACAACTAAGAGCGTTGGACGCGCTCGCGTTAGATCTGCTAACGCCTCAATATCGTGCAAGGCACCTGTCGATGTCTCACAGAGCGTTGCAAAGACCGCTTTTACGTCGGGGTGTTCCGTTAAGAGTGCCTCGACCGCCTGTGGATCAACAGAATCACCCCATGTCACGTCAATTAGGATTACTTCGATGCCGTAGGCGGCGCATATGTCGTTCCATCGCTCTCCGAATTTACCGCTCTGAATGACAATTACTTTGTCTCCACGAGATAAAAGGTTCGCAACTGCCCCTTCCATAGCACCGGTTCCGGACGATGTTAGAAAAAGGACGTCGTTCTCGGTTTGGAAAACGTGTTTGAGTTTTTCGAGAATGTCTTTGATTAAGGCTACAGCATCTTCGCTGCGGTGATAGTCTACCGGTTGCGCCATTGCCAACAACGCTTCAGGTGGAATCGGCGTAGGACCCGGTGTAAAAAGCCATTTCTTCTTCATTCTTTTAACTATGGGCTCCTGGGCATCACTCCACTTCGTTTCGTGATGGTTTTTGGTGAAGTCCGATGCTACTGGGGATCTGTGCGATTATGAAGATTTTCTCTGCCACAAAAGGATTCCGCATGTTTGTGCAAAACATCAAGCAGTGTTAACAGCCACAACCGTTTTGCCTTCAACGTTCACAAGAACGTACTCCTGATCGAGGAGTTCACACAACTCTATAATTGCGGCACGTTGTCCTGCGCTATCCATCGGCACTTCAATGGTGAGCGTGGCGAATTCTTCTTTTTGTATTTCGCCATCTTTATCGAATTTCATTGGTGTAATCTGAATTTTTCTCAATTTTGCATCCATTTTTTTAATTATGGCCTCCTGGACTGCTACGTCCGTTGTTCTTGCAGGTTTTCGGTTAATTCGTGGCTGGATTTGGGAATTTTTACGCTTCTAAAGAGCCAAAAGATTGAAAGGCGGTTCTCCATCCTTGTCTCCATTCCCCCATCAATACAGATCATCCATGAACGCCGCGACATCCATACACTCTCCGTCACGTCGGGAAGACTCCCAACCTGCTAAAATTGGGGCTAAAGAGAAAAGCCCATCGTGATAATCGCTTTGCAAGAGACTTGCATCCCCAGTCTGAACGGCGCGGATAAAGGTTTTATCCTGTTCCAACCACGGATCGAATTCGTCCGCTTGATAAAGGATCTCGCCGTTCACTACAATTTTATCGTATCCGTGGATTTCGAGGCATCCGCCTTCGTAGAAAATAGTAAACCGCGGTTCATTTTTCGGACCCGGACCGGCTGCGACAAAACTAAGCGTCATCGTAGCACCGTTCTCAAAACAGTAATTGAAACTGGTAGACAGCGCGGTCGCATAAGCCGGGCGTTCACAATAAAACGCTTGGGATTTGGCAACGTTCAATCCTGTCATGAATCGGGTATAGTCGGTTGCGTGAACCCCCCAATCGAGGGCACTCCCGCCAGACTTGTCCATCTCTTCCCACCATGTTTTGGGTCCACCCTCCGTTGAAGGCGGTAAGCCGCCGAAACTTTGAAATCGGGCATGCACGATGTGTTTGTTCGTTAAATATCGGCGTGCTTCTTGAAAGATTGGACGATACCGCTCGCGAAACCCAACAGTGCTGATAACCCCCGCTTGCCGAATCGCATTGTTAATTCGGTGTGCCACCTGCATCGTGAGTGCTTGTGGCTTCTCACTGAAGATGTGGATTCCGTTTTCTGCAGCGGTCGACTCAACGTTGGTTCGTACGTACGCCGGTACGATAGAGTATAGCACGTCAATTGTTTCGGTGTCAAGCATTTCATGTGCGTCTTGGTAGACACGCGGGACCTTGAAGCGTGCCGCCGTCTCTTGTGCGGTCTGTAAGCTGCTATCGCACACAGCGACAATATCCACTGAATTCGTCTGTAATAGGTTTGGGATTCGGGTGCGATTCGCGAAGTTCCCACATCCATAAAAAGCGACGCGAATGCGTGATGTTGTTGACACGATATATACTCTCCAAAATTTCGTGATAAAAGTTTTTATTGATCTCCGTTAATCTTGCTTGAAATACGAGGCAACTCGTACTAAATCTTGAACATTGACCCTTCCATCACCGTTCACATCCGCAATATTCACCCCGGTTTGCCCAAAATTCGATGCGACCAACACCAAATCTTGGATATTCACCACGCCATCACTGTTGACATCCCCGGGTATCTCAAAGAGGAATGGCGTGAAGTCCCACAGCAAAACCGTACCATCATCACTCCCACTGGCAAGCGTGCGACCGTCGGGAGACAGGGCAAGCGTATTAACTCTGTTCGTGTGTCCCGTCAAAACATCTAAACGGCGCCCACTGTCCACATCCCATAATCGAATTGCGCCATCCCACCCGCCACTCACAAGCGTGCGACCGTCCGCGGAGAACGCGAGAGAATCGATCTGACCTATATTCCCACCGAAAGTTGCTTTGGATTCTCCAGCATGGATATCCCACAATTGGATTCTTCTATCCCGACCTGCACTGACGAGTGTACTGCCATCTGGACTAAACACAATAGCCTTAATCGGTTCGGTATGCCCTGTCAAAGTCTCTTGACGTCGAGCAGTTCTTACATTCCATAAGCGAATTGTGGTGTTTCTACCGCCACTCGCAAGCGTACGACCATCAGGACTGTACGCAACAGCATAGACATCTTGCGTGTCCCCGAGTATTGCTCGATTTCCGCCTGTCTGAGCATCCCACAACCGAACCGTGTTGTCCCAACTCGCGCTGGCAAGCACGCGACCATCCGGACTAAACACGAGAGACTCAACGCCATACTTATGACCTGCAAGAGGTCCCTTGGGTTGCGCTGTGTGTGCATCCCACAAATGAATCGTGGTGTCAGGGTTTCCTCCACCGCTGGCGAGGGTCTTACCATCCGGAGAAAACGCAACGGACAAGACACGTCCTCCATGCCCTGTGAGAGTATCTTGGAGATGCCCTGTGTGCGCATCCCACAAATAGATCGATTTGTCATCGTTTGCACTGGCGAGGGTTTCGCCATCTGGACTGAAGGCAACCGTATTAACCGCCAGCGTCTGCCCTGTGAGGGTTGCATCGTGTTGCTCAGTGATGTAATCCCAGAAATGAATTACCTGATCATCGCCCGAACTGACCAGTGTTTTGCCATCTGGACTGAAGGCAACTGACCTCACCCGATGCGTATGTCCGGTCAAAGTCGCCTTGAGGTCACCAGTGAGAACATCCCACAATCGAACCGTGTTGTCATTACTCGCACTGGCGAGCGTTTGTCCATCTTGGGAAAACGCCACCGAATTGACCGACTTCGTGTGTCCTGTGAGATTTACTTTATGCTCACCGGTATGTAGGTTCCACAATCGAATCGTGTCGCCTAACCCTCCACTGGCAAGCGTCAATCCATCTGGACTAAAAGCAACTGACGTCACCGAATATTTATGTCCTGTGAAATTAGCGATCTGGTACCCAGCTCTCACATCCCATAACCGAATCGTGTTGTCTTTCCAGCCACCGCCGCTGGCAAGTATCGTTCCATCAGGACTAAATACGACAGAAGTAACATTTCCCTCATGCCCAGCAAAAATCGCTGTGCGGCTTCCCGTCTCAATATTCCACAATTGAATTTTGTTGCTCCACCTTCCACCCCCACTCGCTAACGTGCTGCCATCTGGTGAGAACGCAATGGACGTAACATCCCACATACCGTCATCCATAAGGGTCGCCTTGTGTTGACCCGTATATGGATTCCACAACCGAATCGTTCTGTCCCAACTCCCACTTGCAAGCGTCTGTCCGTCAGGAGAGAATGCAACACACAAAACCTGTGATTCATGACCAGTGAGTAAGTTAACTTCCTGATGGGTAACCGCATCGTAAAGCCAGATCCCAATAGAGCCGCTGACCGCGAGCAGTGCTCCATCTGGAGAATATTGGACGTTACCTGTGATTGCCCCCTTACCAAGTCGCGCTTTGGCACCTTCAGGTAAATGCCATTGGGTGTAATCTTGGGCGAAGGTGATTGGGAGGGATACCGTCCCAACAAAAAACATCACCAAAATCGAAAATCGCGCCAGTTTCATTAATGCAATTCCTTCTACGGGATTTTATTCTCTCCAAGGGGGAACGTCCCATGTGTTAAACCAATCCCATTTCCAGATCACCCGTTTTTCCGGCATTTTTACCTCGTATTCTATGCCTGCGGTGAACGGAAGGATGTGTGCTCTGTCTCCCACTATCTCACGGATTGATTCAATAAATGCCATTTCATCTGTGACGTTTGGGGGCCAATGTCCTGCTGGTATCGGGTCGGATTTCCGATCAGTTCGATAATGTGTCGGTATCACGAAACGCGGTTGGATTAACTCTACAAGTTCTATCAGCCGAGATGAAAGCCCTTCACCGAGACCGAGTTTCATGTGAATCAGGAAGTCTACCTTGCCTTGGAGGTTCACTAACGCCGGATAGGGTTCGTGTAAATCGCCCGTATGTAAGATGGAGACATTTTTCGCCGTGTGTGTTATCAGATACCCGTTTGTCGGGAGATTTGGCGTTTGGTTCTCGCCGCTTTCAATCGTCTCAATCTGAATATGTCCCAGATTAAGCGTATCTGATCCTTGAAAGGTGCGCGATACTCCCTGTTTTTCGTTGAGATGTTTTGGGTAGAGAACCTGGACCTTATCGGCGGGGACATGCTTGGTAATCGGTAGGTCGCGTTCAAACGCGGCATCCCCGTATTTTTCAGCGATGGGCTGTGCGGGTGTCATACACCCAACGTTGACGAATATTTTTTTAAAACGCTCACCACAACACAATTTCTGTAAGGTTACGGGGTGGCAGTGGTCAAAATGTTCATGGGAGATAAAAATATAGTCGTATATCGGTTCAGCATCCGCTAAGTTCCGGTCAAACAGATATGGATCGAAAGCGATATTGATGTCTCCAAATCGGATATCAAACGCGCCGCATCCCCACCATCTTAAATGTATGTTTTCCATAGCAAAAGTCCCTTTTTCTTGAGGACAGTCGTCAATCTCGCTTTATGCCGACGACCACATCCTCAGATGACACATCTTCCGGTATGACGACAAAAATCTTTCCAGATTCGCAATTTTCGCTCTGTGTCTTCAGATACTGTGATATTTCAGCATCGTCAAGAAGGACCGCACCATCTATATCAGATTCAGGCGTAGGTCCGAGTGGTGTACCAAACTTCCGAATCCATTTGAAGATAGTACTCGGCGCTACTGAAAACATCCGTGCGATTGTGCTTATAGAAATCCCACGACAGTATAGGAAAACCGCTAAGGCTCTCTGCCATGGGGGCCTTCCACGGGAGGTAAGTCGTGTAAACTGAAATCCACAAGATTTACACTTATAGCGTTGGCGTTCCCTGGCTTTCCCATTTTTGACAGCGTTTTCTCGTTTGCAGCGCGGACAGTTCATCGCGGTGTACTCTCCTTCAAAATATGATAAAAAACAGTATACCATAAAACCATCACTTTAGCAATAAACCATGTTTTAGGCTTAAGGCTATTTAGTCTTCGACTTTCTGTCGGTTCTGTGGGATAAATTGCGATTGGGAGATCCCTCCTATAGGAAAGCCATATTTTCTTTATACATATAAAATGAAAAAACTTGAATTAGAAAATGGATTTATGGTAATATCCAATACATACCTTCCACCATAGGACCAACGTGATATTGAAGTGCGTTCAATTTCAAGATGTCGCTTGTGGATAACCATCAAGCAGAAAACCTAATCAGAGGTCAGAAATGAGAACAACCAACTAAACACCTCGCTCTTATGGACCGACTATGAATTCCTTGAAACACATCATCCAACGTTGTCACCAACGGCACAAAAAGTCGCTTCGACAGCGAAAAACAACGGTATCCCCTGTATTACACAAAGATTTGCCTTATCATTACACGGTTCATTGTGCGTGGAAATATCCCGTAAAGCTCCATGAACTCGAGCAGGCAGACATCTCCTTCATGCCGATAGGACGCGCCCCGAAGCACGACCATGCCCCGTGGAATTTTGGCGGCGAGCGATTTTTGAAACGGCAAAAGGCGCGAGACTGGATACCCAGTCGATGGTATGCGTCATGGGGTATTCAAGTGTATACCGGTGCTCCCTCCGGACGCGATGGGGCACAATGGCACGATATTGATTTTAAGTATGATGCTATATGCGCCGCCCCTGATGCCGTTTTAACCTGTATTGAGTCTCTCATCAATGCCGTTGTAAATCCGCTTTTGACGATGACAAAGTCGGGGGGGTTACGCTTTTCTTGCAGAGTGATGGATTACCTCCATCCGAATATTGATGAGGCAAAGCAATATATCTACAAACACGCACCGACGTCGGAAAATCCTGATCACCGTGATGTGTATCTCAACATCCTAGGTGAAGCGGGATACAGTCGCTGGGATGCCCGTTACGAGATCCTGCTTGGAAATCTATTAGACCCACCCATTATTGCCAAAGAGGTTCTCTTTGCCTTTACCGATGTACTTCGTGCTGTGCTACATGAACCAGCATCGACATCAAAAAATAGTTTGGAATCTACTTTTCAAGCGACCACTATCTCGCCCCCAGCACCGGCACCTATAGATGAGAAAGTGATTGCAGTACGGGAAGGAAAATTGAGTCCACTGGCGATAAAACGGCCATCTCCGGTGCTGTGCAAGTTGGAAGATAAGGACTTGCCGCGAGAGGTCCTTGGTTTACGTGTCCGCGAACACGACCAAAAAACAGGATGGCTCTATGCGGCCGACGAAGCGGGGACACATCTACTGTTCCACGAAATTAAGATATCTAAATCCATATTGGAGGCATGGGGTGTCAATGAAGAAATGATTGTCTTAAGGAACTTTGCGAGAGCTTTGCTGCATACTTTAGAGAGCGGAAGCAAACTTTATGAGAATCCAGTCGGACGGATCCGCATGGTAATGCGGGCATTTGAGGGGCAACAAGAAACACTTATCCAGCAGATGCGCGAAGAGAGTAAATTTTGGCATCAACTGAATCATTTTTTTTCACATTACCAGCGGAACGAGGATGCTCCACTTATATGGGACCAAGAGGTGCTGCAGTTCTGGTTACCATCAGCACCAAAGGCACAAACAGTGTATCCAAACGGGATGAAAAATGCCGAATCGAAACCGTGGGTGGTGGGAAATAGGGTTTTTCAAATTCGCACCGGTATTTATTCAATGCGTCAAATTTTAAACTACGAAAACAGTTGGGACGATCTTGGATTCTCCGAAATCGGGAAGCGTTTTTTCCACGGTATCCATACAGAAATTGAGAAAGATTCGGCAGTTCAACACGTAGTTGTCTGCGGTGAAAAAGTTGCTGAACTGTTAAGAAATATTGCATCAAAGGAAAACGCCCGTTACCTGAGTCATATCAAAAGAGCAATAAATGTAGAAGGGATAGGAAGGGCGTTTGAATCGGCAGATGTGATCTGGATAGTCGGGGCACCCTACTGGCCGCCGCATCTCATGTGGAAGCAAGCGCAGATCTTGTTTGGAGACGACGTGAAACCGCTATGTTACGATGTAGATATGGATCCCTATCACTACAAAGATGAGCGAATTCAAAGGTTGTGTGAACAGAATATCATTGGTATTCTCACAGAGATTATAGATCAAGTGGAGTTGACCCAGCTACCAAATAAAAAAATAGTATTACTCACGAGCACTCCATTGGCCGATATTACCGATAGACCCGAAACACTGCTTTTTGACTGGGAAGATTTTGAGGTCGCTAGTGGGCTGGACAAACTTCCTGAGGTAATAGCGGAACGCCAGCGTTTTGAGAGAGAACGAGACAATCTTACATCGGAATCTGGGAGAGAAAAAGTGGAACAGGTCTTGGGAATCTCAAAAAGTCAAGCGAACCGTGTGCTGATGAAATTGAGAGGTGGGAAAATCCAACGCGTTTCCTTCCAAGAGCAGATTCACTCTCTCCTTGAAGACGGTGAGAAAAAGACAGCGGAACTCATTGCGGCTATCGCAGGTCATCCAGGAGCCGTGAAAAATGAACTCAAGCGGCTTGTAGATAGTGGTGAAATCGTAAAGGTCCGTCGAGGTATGTACGCTTTGCCAAAAGCATAGTTTTACAGGGCAATTTTCCCTTGTTATTTTTTTTGGCATTGTATATTATATGTTTAGGTCGAAATTTGTAAGTCAATACAACAAACACAAGGAAAATTTTAAGCAGACGGTTGTCAGTCTTCATCAGAACTTTGGTAGGAGCACACTGTGCTCATGACGCGCCTCAGCGCGTAAAGGAGAACACAATCATGGCAGGGAAACTGAAAGTAGCAGCAGTTGGGTGCGGTGGCATCGGGCATCGTCATCAACTGGGGTATCTTCAGCATCCGGGTGCGGAATTGGTGGCAGTATGCGATATAGACACTGCTAAAGCGAAGACACGTGCTGAAGAACTCGGCATAGAGAAGTGGTATCCTTCCATCAAAGAGATGCTTGCGAATGAAGAGTGCGACCTCGTAGACGTTGTAACCGCTGATTACCTGCACTTTGAACCCGTAATGGAATGTCTGGAAGCCGGAAAACATGTAATCTCTGAAAAACCGTTGTCCCTTTACATTAATGAAGCAGAACAGATGGTCGCAAAGGCAGACGAAAAAGGGGTCTATCTTGCTATAGATTACAATCGTCGGTTTGCGCCTGGGTATGTCCAAGCACGGAAGTGGTTTGACGCCGGTGCGATTGGGCAGACTTACTACTTGGATATGAAACTATCCCAAGGTGGACCCGCCTCAACGTGGAAGGGAGAGTATTACCTACTCTATGAACTGGAAACCCATGCGATTGATCTGCTTCGATGGTTTGGCGGCGAAATTGTCGCTGTTTGTGCACAAATGGCGAAGCCGCGGCAGCATGAAGCGCGTGAAGGTGAAGATGCGTGTTATACCAGCATGGCTATCTCTTTCCGTTACGAAACAGAAGCCGTCGCTACGTTGTTGGCAAGTTGGGATAGCGATTTTATTCATCCGATCGAGCGACTCGAAATCTGCGGTTCAGATGGCGAAATCGTCGTAGATAATGTCCTCACACGAGCGACTTTGATGAGACGGGATAACCAGGTCGTCGAAGAATACCGTCCCTCCATTTTTAGAGAGGAACAATTGGCGTTTGATGGAACATTCGCCTTACGGGTGGCGGCTCTTGTCGATGACCTACTCGCTGACCGGTCGCCTGCCCCCACGGGGAGAGATGGTTTGCAAGCGTTACGGATTACTGAAGCTATTGTGGAATCGTGGAAGGAAAAACGGGAAGTCACAGTTCAGATCGATTAAGAACGACACGTAAACCATATTCCACGCAGACCGTTTCTATATGTAAGGAGGATGAATCATGAAACATTATCTGTCTTATCTAAGAGAATTTCGTCAAACACTCCCTACAGGCTCGTTATATTCAACGGTGAGCACTTGTGTTGCCTTACTTGTGTTCGCGCTACTGGCAGTCAACTGTGGTCCACCACCTCAGGGGCAGTATCACATTCCTGAAACAGCACTTGCTGCCGCTGAAAGAAACACGAGTCCTCAATCCGGACAGAGCCAAGTTAGCTTACCTGAAAGTGCTACCATCCAGTTACAAAGATTGCCCTACGTCAGAAACGCCTTCAAAGAACCCCCGCGCGTTGGAAGTAGAGGCGGACTCGATGATTTTTATGCAACGACTCGTGGGACAGTGCAGCATGTCGCTATTATCTCCAACTGTTCGCTCGATGTCTTAAAGGCATTTGTTGCGAAAGAGTGGCCCCCGATTGTGATGGTTCAAATGCAAGGACGAAGCCCGGAAATTTTATCGTTGACCGACTACAACGACCAACTAGGCGAAGTATCACTTCAAAATCCGAATAGCTCAGCCAAACGTCGATTGAGTTATACGGATTTTGAGACATCTTGGAGCAAAACTTCACGGAATAAATGTGTTTTAATCACACCGCAACGACTCTCGGACATAGACGTTCAGAATGTGTTAGGTAAATACTTACCTACAGAAGCGTTCCAAGGAATTAGCATAAGAAGTCGCTAATACGCTTCTCACCCGAGTTCCAGTGCACCTCAGCCCACCATTGTCTTAATTTAGAACAAGGATACAATTTTGAGAGCTCTTCCATTCACGGCTGTTACAATTAATGATCGGTTTTGGGCACCTCGGCAACAGACGAATTCCGAGGCAACGATTCCGCATGAACTCGCGCAGTGCCGAACAACAGGTCGAATAGATAACTTCGCGAAAGCCGCTGGCTTGATGTCTGGCGAATTTGAAGGTATTTTTTTTAACGATTCCGATGTCCACAAATGGGTGGAGGCAGCATCGTATACACTTCAAACACATCCGAATCCAGCATGGGAATCAGATCTGGATGCGGTCATCGCAAAGATCGCAGCAAGTCAACAGTCTGACGGTTATCTGAATACCTATTTCACGCTGGTTGAACCAACGAAGCGGTGGCAAAACCTCGGCATCATGCACGAACTCTACTGTGCAGGACACCTGTTCGAAGCCGCTGTCGCGCATTACCAAGCCACCGGAAAGAGTATCCTACTTGACGTTGCATGCCGGTTCGCAGACCTCATCGACAGTATCTTTGGGCCCGATAAACAGGATGGACTGCCCGGACATGAAGGCATCGAGCTTGCGCTCGTGAAGTTGGCGGGCGTTACAGGTGAAGCACGCTACTCGGCACTCGCGGAATACTTTGTCACCCGACGCGGACATTCCCCCTCGGTTTTTGAGAAGGAATTAGAGAATCCGGACATCCCAGGCGGGCTTGAGTCGTATCGACACCACTTCACGCGCGACGGCAAATTTGAGGGATATTACGCACAAGCCCATCTCCCGATACAGGAACAGACGGAGTGTGTTGGACACGCCGTGCGTGCGATGTATCTCTATAGTGCCGCCGCCGATATCGCTTGTAAGACAGGCGATACTGCAATTGTAAACGCTCTGGAGGCACTCTGGCGGAACGTAACAGAGAAACGCTTATATGTCACCGGTGGTGTGGGTCCTTCTGGACACAACGAAGGTTTCACAAATGACTATGAGTTACCGAACGTCTCCGCCTACGCCGAGACGTGTGCGTCTATCGGACTGATATTTTGGGCACATCGAATGTTCTTATTGCAGGGTGCGTCGCGCTTTGTTGATGTACTGGAGACGGCTCTCTACAACGGTGCGCTCTCAGGAATTTCGCTCGATGGCACGGGTTTCTTCTATCAGAACCCACTGGCAAGCCAGGGTGGTCGGCATCGGCATGCGTGGTTTGGCTGTGCGTGCTGCCCGCCGAACATCGCACGACTTCTCGCATCCGTCGGGCAGTACATCTATGCCGAATCGGATGAAGGTCTATGGGTAAACCTCTATATCGGTGGCACCGTCGACGCAACTGTTGCCGGAGACGTTTCGGTGAAAGTGACCCAAGAAACGGATTATCCGTGGTCGGGTGATGTCAAGATAACGGTGGAACCGGAAACGCCTGTAAGATTCGGATTGAATTTACGTATCCCAGCGTGGTGTGACGCGTTTGAAGTGCGTGTCAATGGAGCAGCCCACAAGCCTGAAACGAACGCTAACGGGTATCTCTCAATTGCGCGGCAATGGCATGCAAAAGACACAGTGAACTTGACACTCGCTATGCCCGTCGAGCGGGTTTACGCACATCCGCTTGTCAAAGAAAATCTTGGACGGTTCGCTTTACGCCGCGGTCCCTTGGTCTACTGCTTTGAGGATGTGGACAATCCCAATGGCGTTTTCCAGACGTTGTCGTTGGTAGAGGGTGCTCCCTTAGAAGCAGCATTTGACAGTGAACTCTTAGGGGGTGTCACCCGTATCCATGGTACAGGCACAGTACTTGATGCCTCCGATTGGGGAAATAACCTCTATCTACGTTCAAAACCACACCTGAAGCGAACAGATGTTACGGCGATCCCATATTACGCATGGTGCAATCGCGGCGCGGGACAGATGGCTGTATGGGTTTTGTAGTTTCCTCTTTCCTTATTTGCCGGGTGGATATATAATCCGTCCATTTTTTTTGCACAAAATTTGTGCAGATCCTGTTGAAAAAACTTGCCACTTCACTTTCATAATCTGTTTCTTATCTCTATACCCCGCCAATAATCCCCAACGTGCGTCAGCCTTCCGGTGGTTTTTATCCAAATTGGCACGCTTCTTGCTTATGACATGATACATACAATTCGAGAGATGCCATTTTTATTACCGCATCCGAGTTGTCACAACACTTACATGAATTAATTGTGGAACAAAGCTGATTCCACTATCGACAGAGGTGTCTATTCGTAAAGTTTTTGCGGATTGACGCCTTTTTTTGTTCGTACACCTTTAGAACCGAAATAAAAATATGAAAGGAAACAATACAATGAACAGTTACGGTCAAGAGGTAGATTTGACGCTTGCGGCTGCTTATCATAAAGCACTCAATTTTACACTCGGTCTGTCGGTATTCCTACCCGATACGCTGATGCAATCACGATTTAAGAACAATAGCGATATGGCAGTGTGGGGATACCTGATGACAACTGCTTATTTTTAGACTCCAAAAGGCGAAGGATTTACGATAGAAATACATACCACTCGCAACAAATTCTCCCAAAATATTCTTACCGTCCTAATACGCCGCACGGCTACGCGATTCATAGATACCTATTCCTTGCGTGCCTAACGCAAGTCTACGGCACTATGATTCGGCAAGCGGGACCGCTACCTTACGAATGCCAAACTACAAAATTACGTTTTGACAAACTTGTTTCCGAGTGCCTGCCTTGCGTACTTGACTGGATCTGTAGGGTATCCCGCGTTTATCGTTGCTTCAATGCTCCCCATGTCGTGGCAACTTTACCACTGGGATCCACCGAGGCGATACTAATAATTGTAGAGAGACTGCTATTATAGATGAACCGAACCTGTGCGTCGGTCAAATCATTTTTAAAGAAACCGACATCATCAACATTCCCTCTTGCATTTTCACCTATGACGACGAGAGTCCCAGTCCCCCTGAAAGATTCAAGTCCACTAACGGAGTGATTGACAACGCGAACGCCGTTCAAATAGAGTTTCATCGAAGTGCTGTTAACAACAAAACCGACGTGCTGCCACCGGTTATTGTTTATGTTCCTACCTATGCTTTCGGCATCGTGAAAAACCTCGCTGTCATAATAGGCATACTCCCCATAGAGGCTATCATCAGATCCAACGCCTAAAGTTACCGTGCCTTCAGCATTCGATGCGTTGTCAATCGTACCATTATAGGCGTATATCTCAATCAAAAAATCATGGAGTTGCTGAGGGACTTTCACCCAAGCAACGATAGAGAACTTTCTTAAAACAGATAAGGGCTTATTGTCGTTCTGTGCCTGAAAACGAGCTGCATTACTCCCGAGTGAAAGGCAGTTCCGACCCGAAACCGTGTCTAACTGCGCACCACTGAATGGAGACCCAGTCAATCCATTGCCACTATGATCCAGAACGTTCTCCAAATTTGTGAAGGAACTGAAGTAATAGACAGCCACCCCGTTCTCTAAATCGCCCCCAATCACACGGGCATACGCCCCAGGGGTCAACACTGCGATGAATATAGCGATCGCGCATACCCATGCTAAGGTTCTCATAATATCCTCCATTGCGTAATACTTTCTAAGTGTTCTAAGTTATGGTCAAAAAGTTGGACCTCGGTATAAACTGAAATATATTCAGGTGATTTCTCGATGAATCGTTCAGTTGACGGACTGGGTGAAAAAATAAGTGCTGATACTGGTCCAACAAGAGAGGCAATATAATTCAATAGGACTTACGCAATATTAATAGTAGCCAAGTTGTCGCTTTGAGCATCAACTCTGAGTTTCAGTTTCCTGTAACGGGTGGGACCCCGTTCGTAGTCACGCAATACCGCAAGTCGCGTGTGGACTTGCGGTTAACCATTAACTCGCCTCCGATACAATATTCAAAGGCACGAGTTGATGGTTAAAATGCGCATTGCGTAAATCCTGATTCACTATAAAATCTTGCCAGTAGCAACTTAAATCAAGTTATAATAAGACTTATTTTATTATTTTTCAATTAAAAATATAATAAAGCCTATGCCTAACCATCACTATACAACAGTTTCAGGAAAAAAACAAATTATTTCCATAAAAATTGTGAATCTCGCATAAATATATGGGAACTTACGTGAGAGTGTGGAGACGTTAAGGTGGAGGCCTACTGAAGCGACTTGGAAAACCAACTTGCGGCCATGAAAAAGTTTCGCAAGGGTCCCCAAGTGAAGTGATTCGGGTGGGTGTTGGGGTGCGGGCGGACGGGATATATCGTGCCCAACGCCATCATGTTGCGTGTTGTTTGTGGGGGTGGGTAAGAGCGTGTTGAAACATCAAATAGTTTTATTGAACAATTGCTACCCACGTCGATTCAGGTTTCCGTGACACCTGCGGGGTTTCAGGTGAAGACCTTTTTGTTTATCATGGCTACCAATATCAAACAACTTTTTACATAGGTAGCAACTTGGGTTATTTTAGAATTAACATCCGCCGCGTTGCTCTGAAATTGTCCGCAGTGAACGTATAGAAATAGATACCGCTCGCAACAAATTCTCCCGAAATATTTTTACCGTCCCAATACGCCGCACGGCTACGCGATTCATAGATTCCCACCCGTTGCGTGCCTAACGCAAGTCTGAAGCACTTGCGTCTAAGGCACTCGCTACAAGGACAAGATCCTGTATATTGACAATCCCATCACCGTTGACATCCGCAGGATTGCTTCCCGATTGCCCAAGATTTGATGAGACCAATACAAGGTCTTGGATGTTAACAATATCATCTCCATTGATATCTTCTTTGCGTCTTATAGGTTCAGTGGTATCTGATTCAGTGGATGGATTGAGTTCCCATACGAGGACAGTGCCGTCATAACTCCCGGTTGCGATGGTGTTGCCATCCGGACCAAACGAGACGCTGTTGACCTCAGCCGTATGCCCCGTAAGCGTGCGGAGTTCGTTACCCGTGTTCACATCCCACAGACGGGCGGTGAGATCCCAACTCGCAGTTGCGACGGTCGTCCCATCTGGACTATACGAGACGCTGACGATCGCATCCTCATGCCCGGTGAGCGTGTGGAGTTCGTTACCCGTGTTCACATCCCACAGACGGGCGGTGCTATCATAACTCCCGCTTAGGATGAGCGTCCCATCCGGACTAAACAGGACGCTGGCAGCCCCAGCCGTATGCCCCGTAAGCGTGCGGAGATGTGAACCCGTGCTCGCATCCCACAGACGGACGGTATTGTCATAACTCCCACTGACGATGGTCATCCCATCCGGACTAAACGCTGCACTTCTGACCCAATGCGTATGCCCCGTGAGTGTGCGGAGCTCATTACCTGTGTTCGCATCCCACAGACGGATAGTGTTGTCACCACTCGCGGTTGCGATGAGCGTCCCATCCGGACTAAACGATACATCTCTGATCCAATCCGTATGTCCGGTGAGCGTGCGGAGATGTGAACCCGTGCTCACATCCCACAGACGGGCGGTGTCGTCATAACTCCCGCTTGCGAGGATCTTGCCATCGGGACTAAACGATAGACTGTTGACCTTATCCCTATGCCCGGTGAGCGTGTGGAGATGACGACTCGTAGTCGCATTCCACAGACGCACGGAGTGGTCACCAGCCATCCAACGGCCGATTCGGTCACCACTCCCGCTAGCGATGGTGTTGCCATCGGGACTCAATGAGACGCTGGCGACCCCAGCCGTATGCCCCGTGAGCGTGCGAAGCTCGTTACCTGTGCTCGCATCCCACAGACGGACGGTGCCATCTTCACTTCCACTTGCGACGGTGCTGCCATCGGGACTCAACGATACGCTGACGACCCAATCCGTATGCCCCGTGAGCGTGTGGAGGGGATCACCTGTGTTGGCATCCCAAAGCCGGACAGTGTTGTCCACACTCCCGCTGACCATCGTCGTTCCATCCGAACTAAACGCTATGCTGGTGACCGTCGTCCTATGCTCGGTGAGTGTGCGGAGGGGATCACCTGTGCCGGCATCCCAGAGACGAATGATGAGGTCCCCAGCTGCGACGGTGCTGCCATCGGGACTCAGCGATACACTGTTGACCCCAAACCTCGTATGCCCCGTGAGCGTGTGGAGCTCGCTACCCGTGTTGGCATCCCAGAGACGGACGGTGCGGTCTTCACCCCCGCTGGCGATGGTGCTGCCATCCAGACTAAACGAGACGCTGAGAACCCCAGGTCTAATAAGGTTTCTGCCCGACCGTGTATGCCCGTCGAGCGTGCGGAGATGGCTGCCTGTGTTCGCATCCCAGAGACGGACGGTGTTGTCTGCACTCCCGCTGGCGACCATCACCCCATCAGGACTAAATGATACGCTGAAGACCCTATCCGTATGTCCGGTGAGCGTGTGGAGCTCGCTACCCGTGTTGGCATCCCAGAGACGGACGGTGTTGTCTGCACTCCCGCTGGCAAGGGTCATGCCATCCAGACTAAACGAGACGCTGAGAACCCCAGACGTATGCCCTCTGATCAGTTCGAGTTCTTCGCCTGTCTGTGCGTCGTAGATCCAAATACCGATACTACTTGCGACTGCCAGACGTGTGCCGTCTGGCGAATATTTTATTTCATTTATCTTACCTTTGCCGAGACGTGCTTTAGCACCTTCGGGTAATCCCAACGTTGTGTAGCTTTGTGCAAAGGTGCTTGCCACGACAGTGAATATCGCCAAAAGTATAACGAAAATCGAAAATAGTTTGGTTTTCATTTGAAGCGTAATTTCTCCTTATAGGTTCACCCTATTCATTTTTATCATTCCCATCAGTCGCACGGCTTCTGCTCTTGTGGATACCAATTTCCTGATGCCCTAACTTTAATGTCTGCGTCTTCTCTTTCCACGAGATTCCCCCAATGAAAAGATAAGGTTGCAATTTATCACTAAAACACTGAACCCGATTTCAAGTCTTTTACTATTTAACATTAAGTAATGTAATAAGGTTTACATCGTGCATTATGAAAGAAGGATTTTGAGGCAGCAAAGAAGCATCATGGAAAAAACCGAAAACCGTTTCATTGTTTAAGTCGTCCCCATGTCGTGGTGAGTTTTTCTGCTGCTTCGACTGCAAGTGGGGTGCTGGTCCTCGCGCCATTTTTACCCTCCAGATGATATGCATTGCCCGATGTGTCTGAGAATTCCCGTGTTCCGCTCGGCTCATCAAAATTCCACAAGGCAACCGTTTTTGCGTCATTTTCAAACTTGCCATCTGGCATAAAATCTTTTTTGCCGACATCGTAACGAGCCTCTGTTGAAATGCGAACTTCATCAATATATCCAGTGAAGGAATCCCAAAACCATAGTTCGTTCGGACCAACAGGCACCTCAATTATTTTTCCAAACCCTCCAAGCACGAAGTCCAGTGGACGCGCAGCATTGTGTCCCAGAGGATCTCCGTGTGGCCATATCGCTACGAAATCATTGACGATCATTGTTGTGTGAGGCCCATTTGACTGATAAGCGATGTGGTGCCATTGGTTCGGCGCAAGCGGGATCGGGAAAGGTAATCTCCGACCGAGTTTTCCCTCAATATAAGCACTCATTAGCAAGATTAGGTCTCCCTTCGGAGGCTCGATATTTAGCGCATTAGCCAGATCATTTACGAACGGTTGAAATTCATCATTCACGATGAACATGCGCACCTGTTGATGGAGTATCGTCAATGATGTGTTCCCATTGTCGGGCGATGTAGTGGGATATACCCATGCTTCGACGGTGAACTCTTCCGTGCCGTTCCGTAAAGGTCTACCAAAGGTTTTAAAGTCTAAAACGGCGTGGTCGTCGACCCCATCAAGGACTAAATAGTTTCCACCTGCGGGTGAAGCCGGTGGAAACGCTTTCGCACTCAACGGAAGTAATATTAGTAGGAGACATGCGAGGATTTGTCGATATATCATTTTTTTCCTTTTCGTAGATAAACCTGTGAGTTTCGTCATATACCTCAGTTCCCAGCCCTTATTAGCAAAGGATTCCATTTGCATAAGTAGGTGAATAAAACAACGAGGTCAATACCGTTTCGTCTATAGGTCATACGACTCCGATAGTTTCTATCTACCGTTCTTCGGAAACCAGGGACGTGTGAAATATTCCCTGTCCTCTGACGATACCATAGAGTCTATCGTTAGTGATAGCGAGGGAAACAATTTCATCTGGCACCTCTGTAGAAATTAACTTCCATCGACTACCGGCATCCAAGCGATAGACACCGACATCGCCGATACCATAAACTTTACTCTCATCTACAACAAAGTTATTTATGATGGGACGCGTGCCTGCACTATCGGTGATCACGTGCCAATGTTCCGCGGTTTTGGAGACTATAACGCCATTATCTGTTGCGACGTAAAGGGTTGACCCCACAAAGACCACATCTTTGAAGCGCGTGAAGTGGAGTGGCAGGCTTGATGTGATGTCTCTCCAACTCTCCCCTTCATCAAGTGATTGAAACAACTCACCCTTCCGTTTGCCCACGTAGACGGTTTCCCCTAAAACCGCTAATTTGAATCCCTCTCTGAATGTTTTATTTTCACCATGTCGATAACTATCATCTACTAATCCAGTGCCTGTCCATTCTGGATCCCCCAATTTCCATTTGTAGAGCTCGCCTCCGTATTCTACATAAAAGGTATCACGACTCGCTGCAGCAGTCTCAGTTCTCAGACGAAATATACGAATATACTCTCCTCGATCCTCTGACTTATAATGAAATTTTTCATTGCCGATTTTTATACGATCAAAAATTGGGACACCTCGAACTGGAATGAGCATATCGCTATCCGTCGATAAACGGAAAATACCCACATTGTCTACTCCGGTTTCTGGACCTTCAAGAGAATAAAGAATGTCGCCAACGGGTATCAAGTTTGACCCAAAAATCGACCTGGTAGTGGGAATGTTGAGGACAGTTTCCCGCTCATGATTCCACAGTTTTTTCCAAGACACACCCGCATCCGTCGATTGATAAACATCATACCCAGTATGCGCGTATAAGCTATTGTTAAACGCGACCAGATCCTTTATAGTAGTTCCCATCACCCCATTCATAAATGTATGCCATGATGCCCCACTATCCATCGTGCGGTGAATGCCTCCGACATTCGCTTTGTAATACGTACTCTCGTTGACCATCACAGCTGGAAGGCGACTCTCGCGCGAAAAATTATAATCCTTTTCAAGTTCTGTCCACGTTTGTCCGCCATCTGTTGAACGAGATTGGGCGGAACTCAATACCAAGAGCGTTTTACCCCTTGCTAAAACCGTTATACCTGCGGGTGAACGTTTGCGAAGATGTCCACCTCCAAGCTTTATTTCAGTCCACGACGCTCCGAGGTCAGTCGAATGGAACATTTTGACAAAATGTAAATCTCCGTGTTGTATCCCCTCCCACTCCATTCGCGTTAATCTCACCAACATCTCATGCCCTATCCCTACATAAAGCTCAGTTCCAGAGACTGCCAAAGAACAGACGGCTCCCGATGTATCCAAAGGCAATTTTTTCCAAACATCTGAATCGAGACGGTAGAGACCGTTCTCCGTACCCGCAAACACTGTTTTTTCAATAGTAGCCATTGTGGAAACCTTTTCCGCTGTCAATCCGTCGTTCAGAGGACGCCAATGCGCGCCACCATCTGTGGATCGGAAGATCCCTTTATCTCTCAGTGCCAGATACATCGTCAAAGGCACCCGTGAACTGGACGCTTGCTCGGTATCTGTGATGACGAGTTCAACGGCATCTCCCTCGGGTCGAGGACCGAGCGTCTTCCACGTTTCACCCTTGTTGTCTGAAGCAAATACCTCATCAGTAGAAACAATATAAAGCGTCCCTCCATGCGCTGCCATTGGCATCCAAAACGTGCCAATTGGAACACTCGTGTCAACGCGTGTCCACGCAGTCGCATCTGCTGTTAACCTGTATATCCCTGTTTGTATAACAGCATAGACGGTTCCATCAGGTGTAGCGAAGATATTGCGTACAGGTCCCCCTGGCGGTCCGTTTCCCTGCGACCACTGTGCGGTAGAGAATCTGGTGGAATTCTCTGGGGCAGTAGATGTTGCGGTCACATTAGAAACCTGAGTGCCGGCACTGCTGGTTTTGTCGGGAGTGGTAACGCGTCCGACTCGATTTCGCAGCGTGGGTTTCGCTGCTATATCAAGGATAATAGGCGCGTCAACGATTTCAACCGTCGGCTCAGATTGTGCTTCAAAACTATAGGGTCTCTGGAAACGGGTGAGGTATCGGTTGCTCGCACCGAGGAGTAAAACGATCAAAACCGCAACTGTACCCACAACCATCCATGGGAGGAAGGGTTTAGAAGTCGAAGAGGGTGCGGGGTTAATCTCGGAGACTTGTCGCATGACATTTTCGCCTAAATTCGCCGGTATTTGCACGCCACCGAGAACCTCTTGGATCATCAGTTCCTCGTCCTCTCGCAAACGCTTCCGTCCGCGGCGAAGTCTACTTTTAATTGTATCCACCGACACCCCTAAGAACTTCCCAATCTCTTTGGTCGTCATTTCGCCGAGATAAAAGAGTGTAACCACCGTGCGTTCACTCTCTGGGAGTTTTGCGAGCAGTTTTCTGACGAGTTCATGCCGACGCTCAGTCCGCTCTGCTTCTCGTGCTTCCGATACGTGATGTGCATAAGAGGATCTCTCGATTTCTTCCATAGGTGTGTCCTCCAGCGATTGCGTTATGAATCTTCTCTTTCGGCTCCAATCAATGCAAAGCCGATCTGCGATAACATACAGCCATCCGGCAAACTGACTGTGATTCTTGAGCGTTGAGAGTTTCTTGTAGGCTTGAAGGAAGGTGTCTTGGGTAATATCTTCAGCGATGTGAAAATCCCCGATTTTGCGCCATACGAGCGCGTGGACGCTTTTCTGGTGTCTTCGGAGCAAGACACCAAATGCCGTATCGTCCCCGGATAAGGTTCTCTGAATCAGTTGAACATCGTCTTCTCTCTCCACGAGATTCCCCCTGATGAAAAGGTGAGGTTGCCTTTTCTTCACTAAAAGACTGAATCTGATGTCAAGTCTTTTAACATTAAGTCATGCCATACGGTTTACGTCCTCTATTATTAAAGACGGATTGCAAAGCCGAAAAGGTGCAAGATGGGAAAAAAATCGAATTCCAATTAGGAGATATCGCTACAGAGACATTCGGTTTTATCCCTGACTCTGAAATGTGTGGAAGGGAAACTAACTTTCACGGAGGCTTCACGGAGGGGTCTATGGACATAGGCGTGACGTGGGTCGCCAAAACGCAATATGTCTCTTCTCCGTGAAAAACAGATGTGAAAACTAAATTAACGTTTCGTATCAGTGTTTTTATGAAGGAATGTGCGATGCGTGCAATACACTCAATTTACAGACGTTCCAGATTTCTGTACGTACTGTGCCAGACAGTCCTATAGGGATGGCTTACCGGTGGAATCGGCGTTCCAACTCATCGCGTCCCATCTCGACGATGATAGGACGTGAGTGTGGACAATTGAACGGGAGTTTCGCTTCGGATAGCTCCTTGATGAGGTTCATCATCTCTTTCGTATCCAATGTGTCCCCGGCTTTGACAGCTGATTTGCAGGCGAGGGTTATCAGGGCGTTGTCGATCGCCTCTGGGATTTGCACGTCGGTATGGGGTTCTTCGGGAAGTTTGTCAAGCAGATCGGTGACCGTCTGTGCGGCGATGCGAGTCGGTAACGGCGACGGAATCGCACGAATCAGGATCGTATTCCCACCGAACTCCTCCAGATCGAAGCCGAGTTTCTTGAAAATATCGCCGTGGATTTTGAGGACACCGAGTTGCTGCGGTGTAACTTCTAAAGTTACAGGGAGTAGCAACCCCTGTACAGGAATCCCATCGGTTTCCACTTGGTTGACGAAACGTTCATAAAGAACACGTTCAGCAGCGACGTGCTGGTCAATGAAAAAGATTTTATCTGCCGCCTCAACGACAATATAGGTTTTAAAGAGGTTCGTCTTGAGCTGGACATTCTCGAAGTTGAGTAGACTGAGATTTGCATCATCAGGAATCCGCTGCTGCGGTGGCTGTACAACGACCTCAGTAGTTGTAGGTGGCGTTTGCGCTTCCGAAGCGTCAATAACTGGGTCCCTGTTTTCCATCTCCTGTGGCACGCTTGTAGGAGTGGTTTCTAACTGCGATTCCCTTCCTTGAGCAATAGGTGTTGTTCGTTGAGGTGTGCGGTGCCCTCTCCCAGTAACGGATGTGGAAACCCGTTGTGATAGGCTCGTATCGCGACTCTCGGTGTCTCTCTCGGGTTGCGTCGGTTCAATAGGCGTTTCAATTTTGGGGATATATTTTGTCTTATGGAGAGCGTCACGAAGCATCCGGACGACACCGCTATAAATCGTCCGCTCGTTTCGAAAACGCACCTCGATTTTGGCGGGATGTACATTCACATCAACCGTTTCGGGGTCCAGCGTTAGGAAAAGCAAAGCAACAGGCTGCCTGTCCTTAGCAACCATGGCATCGAGTGCTTCTGTCAATGCGGCACCGATGATACGGCTACGTATCGGTCGTTGATTGAGGAAAAAGAGTTGATACTCGCGATTCGGCTTCGTAAACTCGGGTTTACCGAGCAAACCGTACATTTTCAGGTCAGGCAGTTCCTCTGTAAATTCGATGAGGTTTTCGGCGAACTCTCTACCGTAGAGGAGACGCGCCCGTTCGAGGTATGCGTCACAGGAACGGACATCAAGTATCGACCTGCCGTTGTGCGTCAGCGAAAAATGGATCTTCGGATGCGCAAGTGCCGCCCATGTCACCTGATTCGTGATATGATTCATCTCGGTCGTATCGGTTTTGAGGAATTTCAGGCGTGCGGGCACATTGTAAAAGAGGTTGTTAATCGACATGTGGGTGCCGGGGGAACATCCGCTTTCTTGCACGGAACGAAAAACGCCGCCCTCAACGTCCACCTTTGTTCCCTCAAGCGCGTCAGCGGTACGGGTGAGGAGTTCGAATTGCGATACGGAGGCGATACTCGCTAAAGCTTCGCCGCGGAACCCAAAGGTTTGAATACGCTCAAGGTCCTCTATACGACCTACTTTGCTCGTCGCGTGGCGTTCCAAGGCGAGGAGCGCGTCCTCGCGTTCCATACCGGTACCGTTATCGGACACGCGGATGAGGCGTTTTCCGCCTGCCCGAATTTCGACGCGAATCGAGGTGCTTTCTGCATCTATAGCGTTTTCAATGAGTTCTTTGACGACTGATGCAGGACGCTCGACGACTTCGCCTGCGGCGATCTTATTTGAAACATCTGCGGAAAGTATCTTAATCTTTGGCATATTTTAATTTTACCTTGCGGTTCGGGCAGGCAGGTTAGATATTTAACGCGCTTCTCCGTATATCCAGGGGAAACGCCCAAGCAAAAACCCCTCCGCTACGCTTACGGGCTATGGTCAATAGGAACTTGTAGGAGCGAGTTTACTCGCGATTTCTTACTTACGATTATGGCTCATACAGATAACAACGGCATGCGTGCGTCTGTGTAAAATCGGTTGCACCCGGATATTCGTCTTCACAAATCGGCATCACTTCCGGACAGCGTGGATGAAAATGACACCCTACCGGACGATTGATTGGCGAAGGCACGTCACCTTCCAACCGAATCTTTTCAACACCCGTCTGTTCATCCATCTTCGGTACCGCTGAAAGGAGTGCACGTGTATAAGGATGCTTAGGCGAATCGAAAATCTCCTCTGTTGTCCCACGCTCAACGATCCTACCAAGGTACATCACCGCGACTTCATCCGCAAAGTACTCAACAACGGAAAGGTTATGCGTGATAAAGAGGTAGGTGAGATTAAAATCAACCTGTAGCGATTTCAACAGATTGAGTATTTGTGCTTGCACGGACACATCTAATGCGCTGGTAGCCTCGTCACAGACAATGAACTCTGGATCGACAGCGAGGCACCGTGCGATGCCAATACGCTGTCTTTGACCACCAGAAAATTCATGCGGATAGCGGGTTACCATATCTGGAGATAAGCCAACACGACGCATCAATTCTGCGACCCGTGCCTGTCGTTCTTCGTCAGATACACCAATACCGTGTGCCTGCATCCCTTCCTGAATAATAGCACCAACGGTCATCCGCGGGTTAAGGGACGCGTAGGGATCTTGGAAGATAATTTGCATTCTTTTTCGGTAAGGATGCATCTGTTGACGGGAGGTCGTAGCGATATTAACGCCATCATAAACAAGGTCGCCTTCAACAGGCACACCCAATCGGAGGATAGCTTTACCGAAGGAGGTCTTACCGGACCCAGATTCTCCGACGAGTGCCAGCGTTTTGCCGCGTGGGATATCAAGCGTAACATCATCAACGGCGTAAACATAACCGACCGTTCGTTTGAAGATGCCCTTTTGAATAGGATAGTGGACGCACAGGTCCTTTACCTGAAGTTGCGGATGCAACGCTGCCGGTTGTTCTGAAGACGCTTCGTTTTTTTCGTTAATCTCTGTTTCAAGCTCAAGTTTTGTAACTGGAACGACTGTAGCATTAAAAGGGGGTTCGGGGTTGTAAAGATGACAAGCAACATTGTGTTCGGTACCGTTGACAGCATGTAACGTTGGAACGATGTTATCGCATCCGTCCATGACCTTCGGACACCGATCGGCGAATCGACAACCGTCATTATACTCGGTCGCTTTCGGGACTCTACCGGTAATTGTGTGCAACTCCGTTCCGCGTTTGTCCCGCGCCGGTGTCGATTCGAGGAGTTTTACCGTGTAAGGGTGCTGTGGCATTTCGTAGAGTTGTTCCCATGTCCCCGTCTCTGCAATTTTTCCGGCGTACATAACAGCAACCCGATCAGCGATGTTAGCGACGACCCCCAAATCATGTGTAATCAGCAGGACCGCCATCTGCAATTCTTGCTGGAGGCGTTGGATAAGTTCGAGGATCTGTGCCTGTATGGTGACATCAAGCGCGGTGGTGGGTTCATCGGCGATGAGGAGTCCTGGACGACAGGAGAGCGCCATAGCAATCATGACGCGCTGTTTCATACCACCAGACATTTGGTGTGGATATTCGTCGTAACGCGCAGCAGGTTCTGGAATGCCGACGAGGTCGAGCATCTCAATTGCCGCATTCCTTGCGGCGGAACCGCGAAGGTCTTGATGTTCTTCGATTGCCTCCGAAATCTGGTTGCCGATGGTGAAAACTGGATTGAGACTGGTCATCGGTTCTTGGAATATCATGGCGATGTCATTGCCTTGGACCTTCCGTTTCTCAACTTCAGACAAGCGTGTGATGTCTTGCCCTTTATAATAGATAGCACCATCAGCGATGAACCCAGCAGGTTGCGCGATGAGTTGAATGATAGAGAGCGCGGTGACGCTTTTACCACAACCGGACTCCCCGACGAGCGCGACAATTTCGTTCGGTTTGATGTCAAAAGAGATGCCGTCAACGGCACGGGCAAGTCCTTCGGGAGTGCGAAAATAGGTTTTGAGGTTTTGTACGCTAAGCAACGTGTCGTGCATAAGACTACTATAGCATGGAATTTTGCGAAAGTCAAGGGAAATTGAGAAAAGAAATAACAGTTGATTTTTTCTTGAATTCGCGGTATACATAATAAGGGGAAAAATAAGGAGAGAGTGCACTTAAGGCGGAAATCATATCGTTAGCAGGAGGAAACAGGATTATGGTAGCACGGCGTTTTTTGACAGCAGAGCAAGGCGTTGAACAACTTCTGAAAGCAACCCCACTGCTCCATTTCAATGGGACGACAAAAACAGAATGGCAAGAATGGAGAAGAAGGTTCCGGCGCAACCTCGTCAAGGACCTCGGGCCTTCACCGGAAGCATTACCATTGGAAGTTGAAACCTTAGAGGAGATAAAACGAGACGGCTATACACGAAAAAAGATAATTTTTAATCCAGACCCATTTTCTTCAATTCCAGCGTATGTCTTAATTCCAGAAAGTGCAAGCGCGAAAAACCCAGCCCCCGCAGTATTATGTGCACACGGACACGGCGTCGGTAAAGACGGGGCAGTGGGGATTGTGGAGGACTATCAGAAACAGTATGCCGTTGAATTGGCGCGGCGTGGCTTTGTTACAATAGCACCCGACTGGCGGTGCTTCGGTGAACGAAAGGACAGAGACGAGTGGGTACGCCGCCCCAGTCGCGATGGATGCAATGTCGCTTATCTCGCATACGGGTACTTCGGTTATCAACTGATGCAGCTGAATATCTCAGACGGACAACGGTGTTTGGACTACCTCCAGTCGCTCCCGGAAGTTGATGCGCGTCGTTTAGGATGTATGGGATGTTCATTCGGTGGCACAATGACAACCTATATTTCTGCCCTGGATCAGCGAGTGAAGGCGGCGGTTATTGTCTGTTACCTCAGCACATTGACGGATGCGCTAAATGACAGGGGACGTGGGAATACGTGCGGTTCGCAGTTTATGTTCGGGCTTCGGAAAGCAGGGGACATCGCCGACGTAGCCGGACTCATTGCCCCGAGAGCGTGCATGGTGCAGATCGGTTCCGATGATACGTGTTTTATCGAGTCAGATGCTTTGGCGGCGTTCGGGCAACTGGAGAACATCTATACAGCATCAGGACAACGGGATGAATTAGTACTGGATCACTTTCAGGGTGAACACGAGATTGATTTGGAAACCGGGATCGCGTTTTTGGAGGATCGGTTGTAGAAGGTAGCAAGCACACCCTGTGTGCCGACTCCTGTAACTAATAGAGTTCTGACATCCATTCACCATCATGGGCAGGATTTCCGATATGAAGAAGAATTACAGAACTGCCAACTGATTGCCACTCTATACCTCAAACAATCGCAGATAATCGTCGAGTGTTTCAACCCGGCGGATACAGGTGAAGGTGTCGCCGTCAACAAGATACTCCGGCGGACGCATCTTTAGATTGTAGTTGGAACTCATGGCGTGACAATAGGCACCCGCATCGCAAACCACCAGTCCTGCCCCTTCATGCGGTGTCGGGAGGGTACGCGCTTTGCCCAGAAAATCTGCGGATTCGCAGACGGGACCGACGATATCGTACGTTTCAGCCGCACCCTCAATCGGTTCGATAAACTGGATATGCTGATAGGCATCGTAGAGGCTCGGTCGGATAAGTTCTGACATACTCCCATCGGTGACGATGAAATGCTTGTTACCGTTAGTCTTCACACCGGTAACACGATTGACAAAGACAGAAGTGTTGCCAACCAGAGAACGCCCCGGTTCAATAATGAGCGTAATTTCCTGAGGTAGCAGATCACGGATGGAATCAATGAGGTCGGACGGTGTTGGAATCTCCTCACCGGTGCGTTCATAATCGATTCCCAAACCACCGCCGATGTTAAGATACCGCGGTGAAAACCCCTCCTCCTGAATTCCACGTATGAAAGCGAGCATAATTTCAGTAGCATCTCGGAAGATTCGCACCTTCTTAATCGTTGAGCCTAAGTGGCAGTGGACACCGACTAAATTTAACAACCGATCCTTGCGAATTTCGTTTAAAAACCAATCGAGCCGCTCATTACGGATACCGAATTTGGAGTTTTTCATGCCTGTAGAAACATACGGATGCACCTGTGGATCCACATCTGGATTGATGCGGATGAGGACATTCGCAGGTTCGTCAAGATCTTTTGCAGTCTGCTGAATGTGCGCTAAATCGAATTCGCTGTCAATGTTAATCAGTACGCCGTGTTCAACGGCGAGTCTGAGCTCTTCAAGCGTTTTTCCGTTGCCGTTTAGGATGGTCCGTTTCAGATCGAACCCCGCGGCAAGCGACATTTGCAACTCGTTTCCGCTGACAAGGACAGCACCGCTGCCAAGCGTGCTGAGACGTTTGAGCAGAGCGAGATTGTTGTTTGCCTTAATCGCATAGCCGATGATTGAATCGATCCTCTCAAGTGCTTTCTGATATGCGGTGTAGTTCGCCTCCAGTTGCGCGAGACTGTAGAGGTAAAATGGACTGTAGGGCACCTGCTCTTGAATGTCTTTAACTCTCAATTTTTCGCAGTAGAGGTACCCGTCTTTATAGTGAAAACTCATCTGTTTCCGAATAGGCTCCTTTTAATATTCGCGTTTGTGCCAATCGTCCTCAAAGAGGTTGAATGAACCTTCGCGATAGGGATGTTCAGCGATGAGATCTTCATTCAATTCCATGCCGAGTCCGGGTCCATTGGGCAGACTAAAATAGCCGTCAATGACCTCAGGACACCCAGTGGCAGCCTCTTTAACCCACGCTTCAGAGAAATCGTTGAAATGCTCTTGAATCTTGAAATTAGTGGTACACGCGGCAAAGTGCAAGGCAGTTGCTGTAGAGACAGGTCCACCGACGTTATGCGGTGCTACCGTCATATAACACATATCGCCCATCGCTGCGATCTTCTTGGTTTCCAAGAATCCGCCTGTTTGCGTAATGTCGGGCTGTAGGATATCCGCCGCTTGTAAGTTAATCAATTCACGGTATTCATACTTATTGTGGAGCCGCTCACCCGTAGCAACGGGGAGGTTAATTTTCTCAGAGGCTTTCGCGAGTGCCGCGATGTTGTCCGGTGGCACAGGTTCCTCAACCCAACTCGGTTGGAATTTCTCCAGTTCTGCAGAAATTTCGATTGCCATATACGGACTAAACCGACCGTGCATCTCAACAAGAATTTCGACATCAGGTCCGACGGCATCACGGACGGCTTCAACGAGTTCAACGGATTTCAACTTCTCCTCATAAGAAAGTTCATAATACCCGGCACCGAAAGGGTCAAACTTGAGTGCTCGGTAACCTTTTTCAAGCACCCTTTTGGCGGCGGTGTGAAACTCCTCAGTACTGCGTTCAACACGATACCAGCCGTTGGCATACGCCTTGATTTTGTCGCGGCAGGCTCCGCCGAGTAAGCGGTAAACGGGTTGGTTCAATGCTTTACCGACAATATCCCAGCATGCAATTTCAATAACGCTGATACCGGTCGCAACGATCTCACCGGCGCGACCGTAATCGTCGCGGAACAGGCGTTGATAGAGGTCCTCGGTATTGAACGGATCGCTTCCAATGACATGTCGGCGTTTCGCGCCATCGATATAGGCAACGAGTGCGTCCGTACGGTTGTTCATTCGCACTTCACTGACACCGGTTAAGCCTTCGTCGGTTTCAACTTTCACGAATGTTAGGTTGCGCCAACTGGTCCCCATGACAAGGGTTTTGACATCTGTAATTTTCATATTTTTAATTATAGTCCTCTGATGAGTGGTCTTAACTTCTCGCTTCTGCTTCGGAGACACTGCGTTGCCCGCTTCTCTGTGCAGGTGCTGGCTCGATTGTAGGTGTCTCTTCACCTGCTTCTAACATCCGGCGAATGAGTCGCTCCCGCATCACAGTAGTGACATTTTCGTGCGATTGCAGTCCAACAAGATTTCGTAACTCGTAGGGATCCGCTTGGAGGTCATAGAGATACTGCTCGACATACCGATCCGACCCGGCATCGCTGCCGCCATTTTTATCGGGGGCATCCACGCCGTATTTCCAGCGTTGTGTTCGGACTGCCCGTCCCACTTGCGCTTCGCTGATTTGGACGAAGACTTCCTCTTGCCAGTCATCTGTTTCCCCACGTAGCAGTGGCAGAATGGATTTACCCTGCATCTCACCGGGGACTTCCAAGCCCGCGGCATCAAGGAGCGTCGGCGGGAGATCAACAAGGCTAACGAGTTCTTGGATCTGTCCACCACCGATGAATCCGGGTCCATGGAACGCCGTCGGGACACGGATGGAACTCTCGTGACACGAGCGTTTATATTCACCGTTGCGGGTTTTGAAATGGCAGCCGTGGTCAGAGGTAAAGAGGATAACAGTGTTATCGAGTAGATGGAGGCTCTTGAGTGCGTCAAGAAGTCTGCCGAGTGCTTCGTCCAGCCTTTTCACCATACCGTAGTAGCCACCTAAGTGTTGATGTGTCGAACCACCGAGCGCGGCGAGATCCGGTGGTATCCATTTCCCAGCGTACCGTTCCCGATACCCATCCGGCGGCGGATAATCGTCCAGATGGTTCTGGTGGTGCGGTTCAATGTATGACGTAAAGAGATAAAAAGGGTCGTTCTTATGCCGATCAACGTAACGTATCACCGCATCCGTGAGCGCATCCACGCGATAACCGGGGAGATCAACGGGTTCATTGTCGTTATCGTAAAGTGTGGTTTGATATGCATCGGAAGTGAATTCGAGGGTGTTGGACGCTAACCAGTAGTCATACCCCCCTCGGTGCTCAGCTGGCACAGGTCCCGGACCGGTGCCGCCGCTATAGAGATGCCATTTGCCGATGTACCCAGTGGCGTAGCCTGCTTCACCGAAGTGGTGCGCAAGGGTCTTGAGGTTGGGCGACAGTGGGATGCCGTTTCGGAAACATCCGGTGCGAGTTGCGTATAATCCCGTTTGCAGGCATGAGCGGGCAGGTCCGCAGACGGGTTGGCACGTAAAAGAGCGGTGGACATGTGCCCCACGCTGTGCCATCCGGTCGAAGTTGGGCATTAAATCAAGTGGATTGCCGTGCAAGCCGGAGGTGTCCCACCGCTGCTGGTCGGTGAAAAAGACGATAACATTCGGTTGATTTGTATCACTTTGTGACATTTTTTTAATTTTCCTTGCGGTTAAACAACGTGGATTTGGGATTTCACGGTATCTGATGCGGAGTCGCCTTCCACTTCGTTTCAGGCTGCGCACTTTTTTTAATTTTATGGGATTTTTAGATAGATGTCAAGGAGAAAAATTGTCTGAACCCGGATTCAAAGGAGCAGGTCAAGGGGCATCCATCGCGCATCGAAACCCGACAACGTTCAGGCTACTGTCCGGATAATCACTAATGCGTTCCGCATTACGAATCGTATGTGCAGCACGGTACCACGTTCCGCCCCGTAAAACGCGGCGTTCACCGGTGTCAGGTCCCTTCGGATTCCGAACGGGACTCTCCACACCTTGCACATCGCTGTAGTAGGTTGAACTGTACCAGTCGGCACACCATTCCCAGACATTCCCCGCCATATCATACAAACCGTAACCGTTGGGAGGAAACGTTCCAACGGGCGCGGTAAAAAGGAATCCATCGTTTACATCGGAACTCCGCCATTCAAATTCGGTTTGGCTGTCAGCAAAGTTAGCCCTCGTGTTATTCGGTTCGGCATCACCCCATGGATAGCGTGCACCTTCCAAGCCACCGCGTGCCGCTTTCTCCCATTCCGCCTCCGTCGGTAACCGTTTGCCTACCCATCCACAGTAAGCAGTCGCATCAAACCATGTCGCGGTTGTGACGGGTTGGTTTGGGCGATTGAAATCCGGGTCATCCCACGGTTCATAATCGTGTTTAAGGAGTTCATAGACAGCCGTATAACCGATTCCGCGTGGAGCAGGGTGTCTGGTTGCAGCGACGAATGCCTGATACTCAGCGTTCGTTACTTCATACTGATCCATGTAAAAGGCATCAAGTTCCACAGCGTGTACAGGTGCTTCATTGACATCTCCTGTGGTACTTCCCATTTGGAAGGTGCCTGCGGGGATGAGAACCATGCCTTCGGGCGATTGCGCCACTTCCTCCTCGGAACAGGCAAGCCATACAAAAACAAGGGCGAAATGGAACAGAAACCGTATTGAAGGTCTCTGTTGGAATCCATCCCGCCCTTTTTCTATATTAGAAACGCTTCTAACAGCAACCATACAAGAACACAAATCATGCCTGATAGGTCAGGCTATCTTCCTATTTTCATTCTGCCCCAGATCGTTGCCAGTTTTCCACGTGCCTGAACATCGAGTGCCTCCTCGATGTTGAAACTCGCTTCCGTTACCTGATCTTCGTCTAAAGCAACTGAAAACACTGCGATCTCATCAAGTAGACCGTTGTACCAGTGCCCACTTCCGAAGCGATGACCGAGCCTCAAATCTTGATCTCTGGCATCCAATTTGCCGCCATGTGGTGTCGTGTTTGTCAGATCGCCATCAACATAGATTTTGGCATCTTTGCCATCATAGGTGCAGACACAATGTGTCCACTTTTCGGGCTCAGTCGAGCCGTTGCCAGAATTCATCACCGCAACGTCACCTATAGAAAGCGTAAAATAGAAGTAGCGAGCGCCACGGTTGACGAAGAGTCCATAGTTCTCCCACGGTCCACCTTGCATTCCGTTTGCCATCACGGTCAGCCACCCGTCTCCAGGCGCATCGTTCCAGTTGACCCAAGCGGAAATCGTGACCTCACCCGATATTGAAAGAGACTCAGAGTTCTTAATCAGGACGTGATTGTCCCCGCCTTCGAATTCCATCGCGTCGCCGTATTTTCCTTTACCTTTCGCAATGGATGCTTTCATAATTGTCCCGTGATTCCCATGCTCCGAACCATCCATAACTTTATTACCTTGGATGTCATCAAAGGACATGTAAAGCGCAAGCTCATCAATTGGCAACTCTGCTCGTGTTACCGTAGGTAACAGGCAACAGAGCAAAACGATTACGCTGATAGGTAATTTCATCGGTTGCACCTCCATATAAGAAACACAAACAACACTTGAGCGATCAGGCTACCGTCCCGCCTTTACTTTGCCCCAGACGGTTGTGAATTTACCGCGAGCCTCAACATTAAGTGCTTCATCAATGTTGCCGCTCGCCTCTTTAACCTGATCTTCATCCAAAGCGACCGAAAACACTGCGATTTCATCGAGCAGACCGTTGTACCAGTGCCCGCTGCCGCCACGATGACCGAGCCTCAAATCCTGTTCTCCAGCAATCAATTTGCCCCCATGAGGTGCCGAATTTACCAGATCACCATCAATATAAATTTTGGCATCCTTGCCATCATAGACACAGACACAGTGTGTCCATTTCTCAGGTTCCGTCGTGCCGTTACCAGAATTCATCACCTTATGGGCACCCTCGCCACCGACAGAGAGTGTAAAGTAAAAGTAGCGAGCACCACGGTTGACAAAGAGTCCGTAGTTTTCCCAGGGTCCACCCTGCATTCCGTTCGCCATGATACACAACCAGCCATTGCCGGGGGCATCGTTCCAGTTCACCCAAGCCGAAATCGTGACCTCATCAGCAATCGAAAGCGAATCTGAACTCTTGATCAGGACATGGTTATCTCCGCCTTCGAATTCCATGGCGTCGCCGTATTTCCCTTTTCCCTTTGCAAGGGATGCTTTCACAATCGTGCCATTGTTTCCGTGTTCTGAACCGTCCATAACTTTGTTGCCTTGAATGTCGTCAAAAGACATATAGAGGGCAAGATCATCAAGGGGCAATTCTGCCCGCGTCGCTACGGGTAACAAGCAACAGAGCAAGACAGTTACGATTATCATCAATCTCATTTGTCACGCCTCCTTGCGTTGATTTATGTCAATTTTAGCAAATTCTTGGATAGCTGTCAAACAAAAAATTAGTAGAAAAAAACAAAATATTTAGGCAATTCTAAAAGGCATGTTGCCCCTTAAATCTTTGAATCAAAGTCACACTCTATAGGTAATAAGAGGACGCTAATTAAACTATGAAAAACCGTGTTAAGTTCATAGAATATAACTCATAGTGAAATTTCTTAATAATGTATCAATACGGTTTTACTTTCTAAAATCCTTACCTGCATTGACTTTCCTTGCCTTAAAGGAAAAATAAATTGGATTAAAAAACAGATATGTGATACTATATAATGTTAACTTTGTAATAATGCTATATTTTATCACATTTTGACCCCACACTTTGCCCTTTCCAGAGGATAAAACTCCTTGTTTTAACTGAGGGAATATTCTAATGACAATGAATTCTTTGGAAGATCTCATTGAACGCTGCCATCAACGGCACGAAAATCCGTTGCGGCAGCGAAGAACAGTGGTAACACCTGCCTTATATAATAAAAGTCATTCTTACCAGGTTACAGTTTATTGTGCGCAGAGATATCCCGTGCAACTTGCTGACATGGAGCAGGTAGACCTTTCATTTATGCCAATAGGACGCTCCCCAGAGTATGACCGGGGTCCGAGGGATTTTGGTGGTGAGCGGTTCTTGGAACGCCAAGGTCTAAAAAATTGGGGTATAAGACGATGGTATGCCTCATGGGGACTCCAAATGTATACAGGCGTCCCCTCAGAACGCGACGGTGCCCGATGGCATGACATTGATTTTAAATATGAAGCGATTTGTGCCGCTCCCGATGCCGTCTTTACCTGCATTGAAGCACTCGTTAACACCGTTGCGAACCCGTTGTTGACGATGTCAAAATCTGGCGGACTACGTTTTTCTTGCAGAGTGTTTGATTATCTCCACCCAAAAACCGAGCAAGAAAGATTATATATCTATAAGCATACACCCACCTCAGACACACCAGCCCAACACGACGTATATCTTGAAATTCTTGGGGAAGAAGGATACAGCCGCTGGGACGCGCGCTATGAGATTTTACTCGGAAACTTGCTGGATCCACCTACTATTGCTAAAGAGGTCCTCTTTGCACCGATTGATGCACTCCGCGCTGAACTCCACGAACCTGTTCCTCCTGAAGACGAGCGTTTAATACCGGTTGCGAAAAATGAAGCACAAGCGAGGAACATCGCGACTGCACCAGAATCTCTTGGCTCGCATAATCTTGATTTGGCAAAAGTGGCACTTTTGAAGCACAATTTTTCTTATGTCCGACAAGAGAACGAGTATCATTATTGGACATCCCCTGATGTTACTACGGGCAACGAATATATATCGTTATGGGAAAGCGACGGCATTGTATGGGTACGCGCCTCTACACCTGATGCCGGGCTGCCTACAACAGCAACGCCAATCATAGACATCTGGGACGACACAGACATTCTACGACCAGTACCCACTATGGGGTTGTCTGTCTCCGATGAGGTGATTGCTGTGCGGGAAGGAAAACTCAGTCCATTGGCGATAAAACGCCCTCCTCCGGTACTGCAAAAACCAGAACATCCCGATGCAGTTTATGAAAGCTTTGAAACGAGTGTCATCAAGGCACAGCGTAGTTTCGATGGAACTTCGCGCGTCTTTGGGTTTGTTACCCAGATAGATAGAAAGAAAAACTACGGAATTGAATCCCATGTTCTCAATGGCGGTGCTCTCTGTTTAAACTTACCAAATGTCAAACTGGCAGAAGAAGTAGAACAACACTTCCGAGAGCAAAATTTGCCAAACGAGAGGATACAGATATCAGCGCCCCATCAACTGTTTTTCGATCCACAACATTCAGAAGTGGTGGAAAAAATGCTTGATAAGATAGATGATACAGAGCAACTTTGTATTCTCCCAAGGACGAAAGCACATAGACTCTTTCCGCAATGTAAAATATCTAAAAACCTATTAGAAGAATGGAGTATCAACTGGCAAGGGAGTGCTTTAGGGAACTTCGCCAAAACCCTATTGCATGCAGTAGAAATCAAGGACAAATCCCATGCCGATTCTGTCAAACGGATTCGGACAGTGGTCAAGGCATTTGAATGGCAGAAAGAAGAACTCGTCAAACAGATGTGCGAAATCAATGTAGAAAGCAAGAATCCACACTGGACGTATTGGCACCAACTCAAGCATTTCTTCACGCATTACACGCGGGATGCTGACGCACCAATACGGTGGAATAACGATGTCTTGAGGTTCTGGATACTACCAGTGCTACACCCGCGCGTCAAACACCTCATGCTAACAGCGCTAATCCTTTCTGAGCGACACATTCGCAGGGCGTTCCCAGATGAAGACATCACAATCACTCACACCAAACCAGCAGCATGGATGGCGGGAAATCGGGTCTTTCAGATACGTACAGGTATTTATCCACGACATAAAATTTTAAACTATAACAACAACCGAGATGTCATCGGCATATCTAAAGTTGGGCAGCGCTTTTTTGCTGGTATCCGCACAGAAATTGAGCGGGATCTGAGCGTTAAGCATGCGATTATCACTTATAAGTCAATTGCCGCGCGATTGGAAGACATCGCAGAAAAAGAAAATGTCTGTTTCGTGACCGATTTCTATAGTGTGAAAGGATTGAGTTCGGCTTTTAGAGAAGCACAAGTCGTTTGGATAGTCGGCACGCCACAATGGAATCCGGATCTCGTTTGGCGGAGTGCTCAGATTTTGTTTGGAAACGACAAGGAACCCCTCTCTTATGAAGAAGAAGAAACGAATACTCTCCGCTATAAGGATGAACGGATCCAAGGTGTTTATGAAGAAGCCGTTGCTCGCGTACTCGCGAGAACTCTCGTACGTTTTAGATTGGACCGTCAGTCCGGTAAGAAAGTTGTGTTAATCTCCAGTTTGGCACTCCCTGACATCACCGATAGACCTGAAACCCTTCTTTTCGACTGGGAAGATTTTGAGGTCGCCGGTGGGTTAGACAAACTCCCTGAAGTGATCGCCACGCGTCAGCATTTTGAAACAGAACGTGTCAATTTAACCGCCGAATCCAGCCGAGAAAAAGTTGAACAGGTCTTAGGATGCTCCTCAAGGCAGGCAAATCGTGTGCTACAAAGACTTAGGGGTGGAAGAAGCTTACGCGTCCCATTCCGCCAGCAAATCCTTACACTTCTATCTGCTGATGGCGAAAAAAGAACAGCCGAATTCGTTGCGGCTATCGAAGGACATCCAAAAGCGATAAAAAATGAGCTCAAACGTCTTGTAGATGCAGGCGAGATCGTAAAGGTCCGATGGGGTGTGTATGCCCTACCACAGAAGTAGGCATATACACGCACTGGTGAGAGAATAAGCGTGCCTAATCGTAGGAGACTTTCTTATACCCTCTCGGCAACGGCTTTCCTGCAACGAGGGCAGATTTCAGCGGACGGATGTGTCGACAACTGCCGCGGTGCGTGAAACCCGGACAATCACACGTTACATCTACACCGACAACCTCCAACGTATAAAACTTGCCCTTCTGCGATGAACTCTCGGCGTGATAGACGTTCCGCTCGGGACCTGCGAGGACTTGGGCTAAGGTACGGATGGCTTCTTCCGAATATGGACGAAGTTGTGTACGCGTCGCTTCTTCAAGATGGTCGGCATTCTCTTCGAGGTAGACATCGCTCGCTTGTTGGAGTACATCCAGCAATTGTGGTTCTTCAACCTCGGTGGCACGTACAGAGAGTGCATTCATCATCCGCTTAAGTTCACTGAGCACATCGGGTTGGAGGGCACCGTCCTCACCGGATATCAACAACGTACCTTCAACAAGTGCCTCCATCAACGCGGCCTTCGTCTCCAATACAGTCTTGACGAATTCGTCTACCGTGCCGCGTGCGATCATATAGGTAACGTTAACAGTTCCCGTCTGTCCAATGCGATAGGCACGATCCTCTGCCTGCCAATGATTCGCTGGCACCCAATCTAAGTCGTTAAAGACAACCTGTCGCCCAGCGGTCAGATTGATTCCCACACCCGCGACGTGCATATTGGCGATGAAAAGCTTGACGTTTTCATCGTTCTGAAACTGATCCATCCGGTCCTGCCGTTCATTGGTAGGAACTTCGCCAGAGACGAAAACGGCTCGGTCCCCGAAATGTTTGTGGAACCGTTCGAGTGTATTGAGGAAGGCGGTGAAGAGAATGACCTTTTCACCCTGTTCCAGCGCGTTCTCGACGAATTTGATAGTGTGTCGGCACTTGGCGAAAGCGAGTTTTCGACGCGCTGTCGTTAACCTACCAACCGCCTGTCGTCGTTCCGAATTTTCCGATTCATCTTCAATTGTCCCAATGGATTCAGGTGCGTCAAACTTCGTTAGGAATTCGCGGACAGCGTTATTGAAATGCTGTATCGCATAAGGGTGCAATTCAACGTCCAACCATGTCCGTACTTTGGGTGGGAGATCCAACACTTCATTTTTGGTGCGCCGCAGCATCACCCCGTGTAGCTGAACAGTCAGTTCCTCAATGTTGCTCGCGCCATCTGCTACCAATCCGAAGTCTCCTTGATAGGCATCACAATACCGCTTGGCGAAACTGAGGAAACTTTTGCCGAGGGGGTGATCTACTAACTGTAAAATTGGGAAAAGGTCACGAGGACGATTCGTCATCGGGGTCCCCGTTAACGCGTGGATTATCGGTTGGCGTTGAATCGCTTTCACCAGTTTAGCGGCGTTCCGACTGCGCTGACTCTGGTAATTTTTCAAGTAATGCGCTTCGTCAAAGACAATACCCTTCCATTCAAACGTGAGGAGTCCTTCAAGGTGTTTACCGAGAATTTCATAGTTTATGATAACCCACTCTTGCCCTTCAACACTACCGGGATTTGAAGGGAGAGGACCGGGACCGACAATGACAGGTTCAGCTAAGGGGAACACAAACTCGATTTCACGTGCCCAATTCCGTTTGACAGAGGCGGGACAAATCACGAGATAGGGACCCTCCGGTTCCGCTTCAGTCATCGCGATGATGGACTGTCGGGTTTTACCGAGCCCCATATCGTCGGCAAGAAGTGCCCGACGGCGACCCAGCAGGAGGGCGACCCCCTCTATTTGATGTGGATAGAGCCCCTCGGCAATCTCTTCAGCACGTTCTTTAATTTTTCCTTGCGGATTTTTTAATTATACCTTGCGGTTAAACAACATGGACTGAAACTTAAACAGTCTTTTCTTAAATCCGCCCTCCAAATGTAAAGCAAAGACAAATTATGCCATTTAAGGCATAATTTCATTACAGACCACGGCTTTTGAGGCTATTTTTTATCGACTTCTACCTCTGTCAACGAGCCATAAATCCCCTTCACTGACGGTAGCGAGTCGTTTCAACATCACAGCACCCGGAAAATTAGGTGCCATCCCGATCCCCATCGCGAAGATGCGTCCGTTGCCTGCGGCGTGCTCACCAACGAGCGTGAGATCGGGTCCCGAAATTGTGGTAGGAATGCCGTCGCTAAAGAGGACAACGAGGGTAGGCGCGGTTTTGGCAATTTCGGTCAACGCCGATAGCATATCGTGGTCGGTCCCTTTTGTGTGGATTTGGGATTGGATGTCGGCGAGATAATTTGACGAGGAGGCAACCGTCTGCTCTGTTACAGGGAGGAAACCTTCTTGGTAGACGATGAGTTCCGTGCTAAACGCTACGACGTTGAAACTATCGTGTGGTTCAAGGAAGGTCAGCGAATTTCGCATGAGATCTATAATCCGCTTGAGTTTCCGCGGCGGTAGGTTTTGCATACTCGTAGACAGATCGATACAGTAGACGATACGCTGCGGTCCTTCCTGTGCCTCAATGAACCTCACCAACCGACTTTTGAAACGTGCTTTGGTTTTCTTCTCTTTTCTGAAAGGACGCTCGATAACCCTTTGCACACGCGGAGCATTATCAAATTCGACATTGGTTGCGGTGGGGCCGACAGGCTCGCCCACGTCTTCGGTATCGAAGGGTTGGAAAGGTGCGGGTTCCGCTGCAGAGACGACCCCTCGAGTACTGGCAGGTTGATTGCTCGTGAGGATTTTCAGTCGCGGCTGGCTGACATCCCGAGTTCTTCTGTGCCTGACTTGTGTACGTTTCGGAGGTGTCACGCGTCTGACCTTCGGCTTTTCTTCGATGACAAATAGGGCATTGATAGCATCAGCATTTCGCTGCGGATGGGTACCAAACCAGTAGAAGAATCCAAGCACCCCAACGCCGAGGTGCAACAAGACAGAGACAAATAATGCTTTGCTGGATTTTGACTTCATTTTTTATTTTTACCTTTTTATCGCATCGACACTCGCACGGGTGTCTCTAATTTCCGACGCAGGACAACACCCCACTGTCCAACAACCCACAACGCCTTACCATCCTTAGAACGGGTGATGACATAGAGATTGTTGTCGATATCGGTGTGCTCCTGCTCCCACGTCTCACCCCCATCGGTTGATCGGATAATTATCCCTTCTTCGCCGACTGCATAGATATCCTTTTCAGAGAGCGCAATGATACCGTGAAGCGTTTTGTTAACGCCAGTCGATTTCGGTTCCCAATTAAAACCACCATCGGTTGTTTTCAGGACGATACCCGCTTCACCTGTTGCCCATCCTGTGCGCTTAGCGACAAATGAAACCGCATTGAGATCGTAATTCGACCTGGTCTCATGCATCCGCCAATACTGACCACCGTTGATGGTGCGTTGGGTCACCCCACTTTTCCCGACTGCCCAACCGAGCGGTGCGAATTTCATATCCACATCCATAAGTGTGTCGTTTGCAGTGGTGCGTTGCGCTGTCCACGTGGGACCACCATCTTTGTTATGGATGATGTATCCGAGTCTTCCGACAGCCCAACCTTCAGAAAACTTACCGAAGTCAACATCGTTCAGTGAGAACGTACCCGGTGAATCGCCCTCCATGAAAGGCGGCTGCTCAGGGGTATCCCCGGCTGTCCATGTCGCGCCATCCGTCGTATAGAGGACAGTTCCGTCGCGTTGCATTGCCCATCCCCATTTCTCAGGTTCGAGACTCGCAAAGTGTACACCAATGAGCCGTTGACGCGTCCGACTCGGAAGCGTCTCCCACGTCTGTCCACCGTCCTGGGTCTCCAATAGCACGCCGCCATCCCCTGCTATCCAACCGTTTTTGTCGTCGTAGAAGAGGACCTCTCGGAAGTCATTGCGCTGTTGTTCACCGAGTTGACGTTCCCATGTCTCTCCACCGTCTGCGGTGTGGTAGATACTGCCGCCACTTCCGACAGCCCAAGCATGCTCTGCATCCAAGAAGTATACGCTGGCAATTCGACGTCCTCCGCGTCTGCGGCGTCCTTCAGGTTCTGGCGGCGGTGGAGGTGGTTGTTGTTGCCTCTGTACTGTTTGAGGGGTCGCCGGTTCGGCGTTAGGCGGGAGTTCACCCTCAGGCGCGAAACGCCCAGGACGTTGCCGCTGCGCTCGCAGCCGATTTTGAATTTCCTCCGGTGTCTCGTCGTAAGTTAGCGTCGGTCCCTCCGAAATCTCTTCTTCCACTTCTTCGGGTTCTTCGGATTCTTCGGGTAACAGTGGATTGAATAGCGGATTGAATTCTTCCATGGCGAGCATGTTATCGTCTGCACCCTCTCCTGTATCAATAGGAACTGCCTTCCAAGTCAACCCCTGATCCTTGGTAACATAAGCGCCACCGCCGCCGAGTCCCCAAGCGTTGGTATGCGAATGGAAGGTGATGCGTCGCAAGCCGGATGTGCTCTGCGCCGTGGTCTGCAATCTCCATGTTTCACCACCGTCCTCACTCAACAAAGAGTTGCCGTTGCCGAGAACGACCCACCCTCGGTTTTCGTCAGCGAAATGGACAGCAATACCGGGTTGATTCGTCTTTGCCTGAATTTTCCAGTAGTCGCCACCATCAACAGTATGGAGAATGAATCCACCATCTCGACGTTGCGGTGTGACTGCCCATCCTATCTGACTGTTGATAAAGTGTATGTCGGTGATATTTGCGAGTGTGGTTCCGGTCTTCTGGATTTTCCATGTTTTGCCGCCATCCGTGGTATGCACGAATTGCCCAATCGTTGCGCCGAGCCATCCCACTTCGGCATTTAGGAAGTGCATTGTGCTCACACGTGGCAAGTTCTGCTTGGTTGCTTGAAGAATCGGCTTCCACGTTTCACCACCATTTTCGGTCTGAAGTAAGACCCCAGATCCAAGGATTCGCCCGTGCTTTTCGTCAGAAAATTCGACTTGGCGCAGATCTTCACTGACACCACTGTGTTGCGGCAGCCATGTCTTGCCCCCGTCTGTGGTATGTGCAATTGCGCCACCTGAACCGACTGCCCATCCGTTCTGCGCATCTACGAAATGCGTATCGGCAAAGTTCGTTCGCCACGTTGCCTGACGGATAATGTCCCAATGATAGGCAATGGGTTCAACAGGAGTTTCCTCTTCAGCCGTAATAATCTCTGGTTCTTCGGCGACAGGTGGCAATTTTGCTGGCAATTCTGCCTCTTCAACAGAGTAGCGCATCGCAATTCCGCCCTTACCGACAGCGACGACACCATCGGGTGAGAGCGCCAGTCCGTACAGGTCGTTGTTGGTGCCGCTCTCTTGCATTTCCCACTTTTTGCCGCCGTTGACGGTGGTAAGCATCACACCGTTATCACCGACGATCAATCCGTGTTGTGTACCCGCAAAATAGAGTTTATTGAGGTTCTCTTGGGTGCCGCTGCGCTGGAAATTCCAACGCTTTCCACCGTCTTTCGTATGTAGAATTTCGCCAAACTGTCCAACAATCCAGCCAGTGTTTTCATCTACGAAGTAAACGGCATAGAGCTCATTGAAGGTCCCAGTAGTTTGCTGGTTCCATGTTAAACCACCATCTTCCGTCGCGAGGCAAACCCCGGGCCATCCGATAGCCCACCCCTTCTTGTCGTCAAGAAAAAATACACCCTTCAGCATGAGAGACAAAAAATCACCGACAGCAGTTTGCGAGAGCCACGTTTGCCCACCATCAATTGTGTGTATGATACTACCGAGGTCGCCGACAGCCCAACCGACTTGAGGACTAATGAAATGGACAGAACGGAGTGTAAAGGCGGAAGGACCGCGCTGGCGTTCCCAGTTTGCGCCACCATCGTTTGTATGGACAATGAGTCCGCGCTCACCGACAGCCCAACCGTGCTTGTTCGTCGCGAAATAGATATTCCAGATGCCGTCCCAGATATCCGTCTCAATTTCGTTCCACGTTTGTCCGCCATCATTGCTCATCGCCATCGTGCCGCGTCTGCCGACTGCGATTGCCCGGTTGGCATCCGTAAACTGAACATTCTGCAGGTCATTCGCAGTAATTCCACTGGTCATCTCCCATGTTGCCCCTGCATCCGTCGTGTGCAAAATAGTGCCGTACCACCCAACTGCCCATGCCTCTGTAGGCGTTGTAAACTGGATTCCCGTCAAATTATTTTCGGTTCCACTGTCCATCAATTGCCAGTTGTCGCCACCGTCTTCGGTACGTGTAATAAAGCCGACATCTGCCACAGCGACCCCATAATTTTCATCTGTGAAATGGATGCTGTTGATGGTATCCCGGACGTGCCCATTAATCAGCGGAATACGGCTATCTTGACGCTCCCAATTGATACCAGCGTTCATCGTGTGGAAGATAGAGCCGTCACTGCCGACAATCCAACCCTCATTATCGCTGACGAAGAAGACCTGTTTATTGTCATTGATCATCCGGTCGCGCTCACCCGCAAAGCGATTGCTCTGTTCCCGCCACGATTCACCGCCGGTTTTGGTGTGAAGAATTCTATCATGGGTACCAACAACCCACCCCATCGAATCATTAACGAACCAGACCCCATTGAGCATAAACTCGCTGACGTATTCGTACCGTTTCCACTCTTTTCCACCATTCTTGGTGTAGAGGACATCTGAATCTTCCCCAACAATCCAACCCTCTTTTGAGTTCGCAAAAAAGACATCAAGAAGCATTGCGGAAGTGCCACTTCGTTGCAGCGTCCAGTGTTTACCACCATCGTCAGTTACCGCAACTAATCCTTCATTGCCAACCGCCCAGCCATAGTTTGCGTTCGTGAAGTAGACCGCCTTGAAGTCTAAGGAGGCATCGGGCATGCGATAGCCAACGCCTGTCGTGTCAACTTCTTGTTGCTTCCACGTTTTACCACCGTCTGCGGTATGGATAATCAGTCCCTGCTGCCCGACAATCCATCCCAGTTTATGATTGACGAAGTGCAAATCTGTGAAATGTGTCTCCCAATCCGCCTTCCGAGTCGCCTCCATCTTGACGCAACCGTTAAAAAGGATTAAAATACCCAGCAGAAACGCTACGATAGGAAAATTTAAATTACGTACCAAATTCATTTTTTTCCTCCGATTGTTTGTTTTTTTAGACAGACTTCTTCAACCATTTGTTCATGCTTTTTAATAATCGCTGCTGTCACCGAATAAGCCAGATTGAGCGATAGCAATACCGATTGCAATAACGACTGGGAGCGCAATCACCGCTATCTGGACAAACATAGAGCGTCGTGCACCGAGTCTCTGAATTGCCTCTATCCGTCGGACATGCACAAAGAGTAGCGAAATTAATAATAGAATAGCACTCGCTGTCGGGACTTCTTCAAAAAAATAGCCGTTCATCCAGATACCTGCAAATAGGAGCGTCAGGACTGGTGATGCGCTGGATGGAAAGACTTGCCATTTGCTCTCACGCTGCAGTACAAGTATGATAATCCAACTCGTAAGGAAAAGTGCTACCAGAATGCCGCCGTGCTGCGCTAACCGTAAACTTCCGGAAAGCGCGAGAATCAAGGCAGTGCCGCCCGAAAGCCCAAAATAGACAAACGGAACAGAAGCATCAGATATCAGGGTTGTGAAACTCTGTTGCACTAAACTCCAAAAGATAAAGACGACCGCAGCGATGCACACCCACCAGATAATCCCTTCAAGTTGTCCCCACGTATACTTAAATGTTGAATTTAGAAGAAGTCGCGGTATAGCAATCGATAGGACTATCTGTGCTATCAAACGCCCCGAAAAAGAAAAATGCCAAAACCCACCAACGATCAGTCCGATAACAGCAAGGTAGCAGAGCCAATGTGCCCCCAAACGGGGAGGAAAAGGCGGCAGACCTTCCAAACCGAGATAACCAACGATGTAACCCACACTCAGTGCAACAGCAATGAGCCAATTGGAAGATCCAGTTTCCCTCTTCTCAGTATTCATTGTATCCTGTTTAGAAGAGAGGGATCTCGCGAATATAAGAAGCCCACCGCTAACAACAGCCGGCAAAAATAAACCGAGGAAAAGTTGTTTGAGTGTTAACATCGCTGAATGTCCATTTGTGTATTTTTCGGAGGTAACGGTCTCGCACAGCACACCGACAGGAAATCGGAGTGGATATTTTTATTTCTGTTTCGCTTCAATACTAACAGTAAGGCGAATATCATCGCTGACAGAACCTGCGCCGTAAGTCATGCCGAATTCGCTCCGCTTAATCGTAAAGATGCTCTCAAACCCGATCAGGGATTCTCCGCCTCTTCCTTTGCCTCTCCCAGTAATCTCGACATCCACGGTGATAGATTTCTTAACACCGAGCAACTCAAGGTCGCCCGTGACTTCCAACATGTCTTCTTCGCCTTCCTTCATACTCACCTTCGTGCTTTTGAAAGTAATGACAGGAAACTGCTTTGCACTGAAGAAGTCGGAGCTTCTGAGATGCTGGTCGCGTTTTTGGTTGGCGGTATCAACACTCGCTGTTTTTACTTCAAACGCTACTGTGCTCTTGGACACATCGTCGTCCATTGTGATCTCGCCGGTGAACTCATTAAACCTTCCGTAGTTGTAGGTAATCCCATTATGTTTTGCTCGGAAAAGTATCATTGAATGCGCCGTATCAATTTCGTACGTATCTGCGGCATCCGCGAGTTGTATGTTTCCAGCGAAGCCGACGATGAGCAACGCTAAAATGAGACCCGCCGTGCTGGAAATTCGTAGGTTACGTCCTAAGTCTGTTTTCATTGAGGAAAATCTCCTTAATTGATCTAATAGTTAAGTTTTGTAAGCGTATATTGCCTTGCATTCGGCAAAAGAAGTATATCGTATCTTCTGACAGATGTCAACGTGAAATGTTCGGGACAAGATTTTTCTTGAATTTCATTACAAAATTGTGATATAATTATTAAATAAAGTTATGTTAACTACGATCTCTTTGGTGCAGCTGACTAAAGTGGTGTAATGAGAGGGAGGGTTTTCGACAAACATGAAAGTATCGCGATCAAGGTTTGCAATTTATTTAGGGGTGTATCTGTTCTGTTTTGTAGCATTAAGCCCGTTCGTAAGGGCAGATGGACACATTACAGATTCAAAAGTCAGTTTTCATTCCGAGATTGTCCCACTCCTCAAACGGAGTTGTCAAGGGTGCCATCACCCCGGCGATCCGAATGGTGACCTGATTGTAACAACCTATGAAGATCTCAAGCAAGGCGGAATGGCGGGTGATGCAATTGTGCCCGGGAAACCGGATGAAAGTCTCCTCATTGAACTTATCTCCGGCGATGAACCGGCAATGCCACAGAACATGGAACCGCTCTCAGCCGAAGAGGTCGAACTGTTTCGACGTTGGATTCTCGAAGGTGCACACGACGACACGCCCGATGAAGTTGACGATATGGGTGAGGGAAACTACCCAACTTACACAGTGCCTCCCGTGGTTACCGCTCTGGCATACTCGCCTGATGGTAGCAGACTCGCGGTGTCCGGATTTCGCGAAATTTTGTTGTATGACACAACGAATTTTGAACTCAAAGCAAGGTTAGTAGGCAAAGCACATCGCATAGAATCGCTGATGTATACGGTAGATGGAAAGATTTTAGGCATGGCAGGTGGTTCCCCTGCACAATTCGGCGAAGTGCAGCTATGGGATACAGCAACGAATACTCTCATCAAGGCAATGCGTTCGAGTTATGACACCGTATATGGACTCTCTTTCTCACCAGACGCGAGTCGTGTCGCTTTCGGATGTTCAGACCAGACGGTACGCGTCCTGTCCGTTGAAGATGAGAAAGAGTTGATTAAATTCGACAACCACAGTGACTGGGTCTTCGGTACGATTTTCTCTACCGATGGCTCTCATTTCGTGAGTGCGGGACGGGATACCGCCCTCAAGTTGGTTGAGGTAGACACAGGTTCTTTCGTTGATGACATCAACTCCAGTAACAAAGGTTACGGAGAAATCAACACTATTGCCCGGCACCCGACTGAAGATTGGGTTCTAAATGGCGGTGAAGATCGGATTCCACGACTCTATAAAATCTTTCGCGAAATACGGAGAGATGTAGGTAATACGGACTTTAATCTCATCCAAGCGTATGAAGCACAGTCGGGTACAATTGAAGGTGTCGCGTTTTCGGCAGATGGCAGTCGGTTCGCTACTGGTAGTACAGGTGGTGAAGCGCGTGTCTATAACACAGAAGACGGAACGCGTTTAGCAAGCATGCAAGGCGATGCGGTTGGTGTTTTCACCGTCTCGTTCCATCCAAATGGCACACAACTCGCCACAGGCGGCTTTGACGGAAAGATCCGGATATTTGATGCCACCACCGGTAAACTTCTGAATGCCTTTATGTCTGTACCGATCGAACCCGCCGGAAGCGAGGATGTTGCTCTCGTAGTGACGGGCATGACGTGAGGGGCTTGCGTCGCCAAAGTGCAGGATGCACTTACACAACACCAAAGCGTTATCAGCGTTGAGGTCTCTCTCCCGGATCAAGCCATCATTAAAGTCCGGAAGAATACCGTTACTGCAGATGACCTCGCGAACCTCGTAAAAGAGACCGGATTTAGCGCGAAAACTAAATAGTCCGCGTGAAGGGGCTAATGTATGGCTGTTAAGGCACCCAACATACTCTGGGTTTGCACAGATCAGCAGCGTTACGATACAATCGGCGCATTAGGTAACCCGTATGTGTCGACACCGAATATCGACAATTTGGTGGCGGAAGGTGTCGCGTTTACACACGCTTATTGTCAAAGCCCTATCTGTACGCCGAGTCGAGCGAGCTTTCTCACAGGTATGTACCCAAACGCGACACACGCAATCCGCAACGGAAACGACTTTTTTCCAGATGCGTATCCGCTTGTAACGCGCACCCTTGCAGACATCGGTTATGATTGCGGACTGATTGGCAAACTCCATCTTGCGAGTGCTTACGGTCGGGTGGAGCCACGCGTAAACGACGGTTATCGCTATTGGCAATACAGCCATGCCCCACGCGATGACTGGAAACAGGGACACGACTACGCCGATTGGGTCCGCACGCAGGGGTACATTTTAGGTGAGTTGAACCAGAATCCAGCTGGTGTGCCAGCGGAGTTGCATCAGACAACCTGGTGTGCGGAAAAGACGATTGCGTTCATTCGCGAAGATCGGGATTGTCCGTGGCTCGCGAGTGTCAATATCTACGATCCGCATCCGCCGTTCAATCCACCACAAACACACCGAGAACAATATAATCCGGCAGAAATGCCAGAGCCACTTTTCCGAAACAGCGATCTCGAACAGCAGACCCGACTGCAAGCGGTCGATTTTCAATCCAAAGTACGTACACCCGATGAACTGGATATTCGGAGCCCAATCTTACCGCAGACACCGCGCCAAGAAGCAGAGGCAGTCGGATCAAGAGATGCCAAAACACTTATAGCCGCCTACTACGCGATGATCCAACTGATTGACGAACAGTTGGGCAGGATTCTTGAAACGCTTGATGAAACAGGACAACGGGAAAACACCGTCATCATTTTTACGAGCGACCATGGAGAGACACTCGGCGACCACGGACTCATCCAAAAGGGTTGTAGGTTTTACGAAGGCTTGGTCAGGGTGCCACTGATTTTCTCATGGCAGGAGCAGTTTGCGAGTGGACTTAAAAGTGACGCACTCGTTGAACTCGTTGACAAAGCCCCAACGCTCTTGGAATTGGCAGGCTTAGCAGTCCCCGAGGAGATGCACGGCACATCATTACTACCTATTCTTCGAGGTGAAGCGGATCCGAACCATCACCGCGATTTCGTCCGATGCGAGTATTACGACGCTGTGGATCTGCCGGATCACACTTTCGCAACAATGTACCGAAATGAACGTTACAAATTAGTAGTGTATCACGGACACGAAGAGGGTGAACTCTACGACCTGACCAATGATCCGGATGAATTTGAGAATCTCTGGTATGTTGATGCGATGCAGGACATCAAATTTGAACTTTTAAAACAAAGTTTTGATGCCTCCATGTCCGCCATGGACAGAGGACCGCGGCGCGTGGGACCGATGTAAGAGGAATTGTGATGGAATAGGTTGCAATTACCACGTTTGCAGTGTTCATCATTGGACTCGGGATAGTCGCTGGAAAGACGATACACCACGCCGGCAAAGATTAAATTTTGATAAAACGGAATTATGCTTGAGCGCAACACTATCCATTGCGGCGACACGTTTGCACTCATCAAAGAGGTAGAAGATGCCTCAATAGATTTGATTGTGTGTGATGGACCGTATGGCATAACGGAGAATTCGTGGGACGAAATTTCCTCAATTCAGGAATTCAACCTCACGCTTATCAAAGATTTTGCACCGAAACTGAAGGACGGAGGCGCGCTCTATCTGTTCGGAAAACCGGACTGCATCGACTTCATAGATTATCGGGCATACTTAAACCTTCGTTCAAAGATCGTATGGTATCAGCCGAGTCGATTGGCACAGGGACGAATCAGTTACACCAATAACTATGATATTATCTGTTATTTTATCAAGGGCAAAAAGCCGCGGTGCTATAATTTAGATGCTATCAGAGTCGCCCAACTTGTTGAGTTAGAGCATCGGAGCCGGTGCGAAAATGTGCCATCCGTAAAGAACGGCAAATTTGGCAAGACGAAATATAATCCGAAAGGAAAGAATCCGGGCGATGTCTGGGGCGATATCAAGCAATTAACCTACAAATCCAAGGAGTTGGTGAGTAGAAAGACACTCAACACGATCCAGAAGCCGGAGAAGCTCATTGAGCGGATTGTATTAGCGAGTTCATTACCGGAGGATTTGGTTTTGGATCCCTTTGCTGGCGTCGGCACTTGTCCTGTGGTGTGTAAGCGGCACCAGCGAGATTTCATTGCTTTCGAAATTGATCAGAATTTTGTTAAAGCAGGTGAAGAACGGCTTCGTGAGTGCTATAACGATTCAGATTTGCCTTTATAGGAACAATATCCGCGAATTCTACGCCAAAAACCTTGACAAAAACGTTAATTCATGATACTATTTGTAGTAAATCAGAGGAAAGAGAAGTCTGATACGAACATCACCCCTATTTTTCGAGGATACTCTCAGTAGGTGTAAGCCTCCGCGTACCACTTCGCGCAAAGATATAAGGAGCCCCATGAAACAGACTTCTAAATTGCGAGGTTTGGCTCAAAAGTGTCGCCAAATCGGATTTTGTTTGACATTTCTTCTCCTTTGTGGTATAAGTATAAGCAACGCAGCGGTGGAGGTCGGGTTTATCTATCTCGGCGATAAGGGTCCCTTTACTACGCCCGCGTTGGATTTTGCCGAAAAAACATTCAAAACAAAGCAACTCGCGAAAGCAGACTTGAAAAGCAATACATTCAAGGAGTTTGGCGTTATCTGGTGGCATGAAGGTGATACCGATCCGGGTGAACTGTCCCCTGCGGAAATTGGTGCGTTCATGGACTACGCGGAGAGCGGTGGGGCTGTTCTCTTAACAGGATGGGCAATCCGTCATGCGACCAACTTCGGACTTGAAAAAGCGGTGGCACGCCAGTTCGGTCCTGTCCCAGCAGACGGTATCGCAGTGGGTATTACCGTGCTAAAAGAGACGATTGAACGCGGTTTAGTGGAAGGACTCGAAAATATCGACGGAAAAGCACCGCAGGTAGACGACAGAATCCAAGTCAATTCCACGGGTTATCCGAAAAGCGGGGACTATTACGACAAGATTTGGACAGAATTCATTACGCTTGCCAATGCTTGGGGACCGCCAGCCAATGATTGGGGGGACCGGATCGCGGCATTCGGCTATTGGGAAGCCGGTGATGGAAAAGTATTCAATATGAACTGGCGACTTCCGAATTACCACAAGAATAACGAGGATATCGAACAACTCGAGAAACTGACAGAAAACGTCATTAATTGGTTAGCAAGTGAATCGGAATATGCGGAGGTTTCCGCTGGCGGTAAGTTACCGATCGTGTGGGGACGACTGAAGAATAGCCATTAGCGGTCAGGTCGGATTTTTTACAAAAAATCCTTTCAGCTATCAGTAGGATGGGACTCCGATTCTCGACCTTCTGATACGCCCAACACCTTTTGTAACTGATGATTGACTGTGATTTACATTGTATCAGTAATTGTAAAATTTATCGTACGAACAACAATAACAAATTTTAGTTTAATTGCCTAAAAAGGATATGCTATGCAAGCCTCTATAGGCTTACAGGACAATGGATAATCTAAACACACAGACAGACACACAATCGAATCTACCCGAAGGTGTCAAAGTACGCCTCGATCAAGGAAATTTAACCGGAGATATAGCATTTTCATCGGACAGCGCGCAACTCGCAGTCGCCTGTGACATTGGCGTTTGGGTCTATGATGTGGACAGCGGTCTCGGACTGAACCTTCTCGTTGAGCACAAGGAATACGTCAGATGTGTCGCCTATTCGCCTGATGGTAGCGCGATTGCCAGCGGCAGTATAGACAACACAGTCGTTCTATGGGACGCGATCAGCGGATCCCCGACCGCGACGCTTGCAGGACATACCGATGCTGTTAGGAGTGTTGCATATTCCGCAGATGGTGTCACCGTCGCCAGTGGAAGTCCTGATGGAACAGTGCGGTTGTGGGATGCCAACACAGGAGAGGTGAAAAATACGCTCACAGGACGCGCAGACTCTATCAGATGTGTAAAATACTCTCCTGATGGGAGTACACTCGCCGCTGGAACCGGAGACGACACAATAGAATTATGGGATGCCACTACCGGAAGGCACAAAGCAACACTCAAAGGGCATACACATATTGTCGATTCGATCGCCTATTCCGCCGATGGAGCAGTTCTTGCGAGCGGCAGTATTGATGGCACGGTTCGGTTGTGGAATACAGACACAAGAGAATTGATAACGACACTTACAGGACATTCAGGCTATGTCTGGGGCGTCGCTTACGCACCTGATGGCAAAACCGTCGCAAGTGGTGGGAATGATAACACCGTTCGTTTATGGGATGTCGAGGCAGAGGAACTTAAACGAACGCTCACAGGACATACAGGCAGTGTTAGAAATGTCGCATATTCTCCTGATGGCAGTATCCTCGCCAGTGGAAGCGATGACCATACCGTATTAATCTGGGATCTCACGTAAATCAGACAGATAAAATAAAGGCAGACAATAAGTTGACGAAAGTTTCAAAGTTGCGAAGTGTGCAAGTGTGCGAAAGTTTCTAACTTCCAAACCTTACAGATTTTAGAACACTTTACTGACTTTACTTAAGGTAAAATTTAAAAAGGAGGACGGCGTACCCTCCGTTAATTACAGTCGGGGGTCCCACGCCGAGTTTTTTGATGAAACCCAGGTCTAACTTTGTAACAACATTCCTTGTTGCATTCTCTATCTGTCTGACGTTCCAACTGACGGCGTCAAGCGAGATGGAGCAGCCTGCGAGTGCAAAAGTCCCGACGGTGCAAGCGTTGAAAGTTCATCCTGAGTCACTGACATTGGAGCACGCGCGTGACGGTAGACGGGTGCTTGTGTCAGGAAAGACGAAGAGTGGCGCATGGGTAGATGTAACACCATGGGCTGCGTTGACCCCTGCTGCAGGCGTGAAGGTATATGAAGATGGTTATATTTTCCCGATGGCAGTAGGCACAACAAAAATTACGGTGACTGTCAAAGGGGTCAGCACTGAACTGCCTGTGAACGTTAAAAGTATGGACGCGCCACCCGTCAGCTTCGTGCGAGATGTCATGCCTCTCCTGAGCCATGCTGGATGTAACAACGGCACATGTCACGGTGCGGCAAAGGGCAAAAATGGGTTCAAACTCTCACTCCGTGGTTACGATCCCGATTTCGACTATGAGCTTTTAATCGAGGACATATCCGGACGGCGGTTTAACCGAGCATTTCCCGAACAAAGCCTGATGTTGCTAAAACCGACATCAGAGGTGCCGCACAAAGGCGGACAGGTAATCGTTCCAGGGGATCGGGATTATGAAATTATCCGTCAATGGATAGCCGAAGGGGCTACCCCTGACGTTCATACCACAAAACGCGTCGAAAGGTTGGAGGTCATACCAGATGCAGCTGAGCTCGCAATGCCGGGTATGAAGCAACAACTGATAGTGATTGCACATTATCCCGACGGCACAACGCGGGATGTCACCCGTGAAGCGAAGTTCACGAGTAGTGTCAATGAAGTGGCAAAGGTCACAGACGACGGTGTGGTAACCGCAGAACGCCGCGGCGAAACGGGGATCCTCACCCGATATGAAGGTGCTTATAGCACAAATGGCATCATCGTTATGGGTGACAGGAGCGGTTACAAGTGGGTCAAAACCCCGCAATATAACTATATTGATACGCACGTTCACAATAAACTGAAGCGGATGAAAATCCTACCTTCTGAACTTTGTACGGATGAAGAGTTTGTACGGCGCATCTATTTTGATTTGACGGGTCTCCCACCGACTCCGGCACAGGTGCGGAGTTTCTTGACCGACACCACCGCCTCTAAAACCAAACGGGAAAAACTCATTGATACCCTCGTCGAAACATCGGAGTTCGTCGACCACTGGACGCACAAATGGGGCGATTTATTGCAGTCTAACCGTAAATTCCTCGGCGAGCGCGGGATCTGGCTTTTCCAGCAATGGATCTATCAAGCCATTGACGAGAATCGTCCGTATAACGAGTTTGTACGAGATCTGATTACGGCAAACGGTAGCACCTACGCGAATCCTGCAGCAAACTATTTCCGTGTCTCCCGTGAATACACGGCAGCAGTGGAAAATACGACGCAACTCTTCTTAGGCGTTCGGTTCTCCTGTAACAAATGTCACGATCATCCGTTTGAAAAATGGACGCAAAATCAGTATTATGAGCTCGGCGCATTTTTCGCGGATGTCAGGGTCAAACCGGGACAACTCGCGGGCGATGAGGTCGTCTATGCCAACTACACCACAGAACCTGTGAAACACCCTCGGACGTTAGCCGTAGTTGAACCCTCTGTACCGTTTGGGGAAATCGCAGTAGAAACCGACGACAAACGCGAAATGCTCGCAGAATGGCTCACCTCTGAAGAGAACCCGATGTTCGCTCGGGCAGGTGCGAACCGCATCTGGAGCTACTTCATGGGACGTGGGATTATCGAACCTGTAGACGATATCCGCACAAGTAATCCACCGACGAACCCTGAATTGCTTGATGCGTTGACAAAGGACTTCGTGGACAGCGGATTTGACATGAAACATATCATGAAGACAATCACACGTTCCCGAACCTATCAGCAGAGCATCATAACCAATAAGTGGAACAAGGCTGATACGATTAATTTTTCGCACGCAGTTGCCAGACGCTTGACGGCAGAACAGTTGTTAGATGCCATCGGGGTCGCGACGGGCAGCCGACCAAAGTTTGAAGAGGTGCCGAAAAAATTCCGTGCAGTACAGTTGCCAGACAGCAAAGTCAAAGATGACGGATTTTTGAAGTTGTTTGGCAGACCTGAGCGTGAAACTTCGTGTGAATGTGAACGTACCACTGAGGTCAGCCTCGCGCACGCAATGAATCTTATCAATGGACCGACGGTTGCAGAGTCCCTCATCGATCCAGAAGGACGTATTGCACAACTTATCGAAACGAATCATGATGACCGAGTGCTTGTTGAGGAACTATATCTCGCAACACTTTCTCGGTTACCAGAGAAGAACGAATACGCAGTAGCGATTGAACATCTTGCAAATGCCGAATCTAAGGAAGAAGGCGCGCAAGACTTGTTGTGGGCACTCATTAACAGCCCTGCGTTTTTATTCAATCGTTAAAACTGAAATGGGTTGGGCTACTTCCGTTATCTGTCCCAGATACGGAAGATAGCACCAACACAATGGAGGAAACAATAGATGTTATCGTTACCACAACTACCCGGACGCTTATGTGATGGGTTCTCACGTCGTGAATTTCTACGTGTCGGTGGTGCGGCGATGCTCGGCATTAGTTTGCCACAGGTATTGTCACTCCAACAAGCCAACGCGAACACAACGGTTGACCCCGCCAAGCCACTCAACGGATGGGGGAAAGCCAATTCGGTCATCCTTCTTTTCTTGCAGGGCGGTCCGAGCCACCTTGACATCTGGGATCCGAAACCGGAAGCCCCCTCGAATATTCGCGGTGAATTTAATCCGATCCCGACCAACGTGCCGGGAATCCAGCTGTCTGAAACGATGCCGCGTTTGGCACAACAGATGGATAAAGCGTGTCTTATCCGTTCCGTAAGTTACACACCGGCGGGACTTTTCAACCACACCGCTGCGATGTACCAAATGGTAACCGGTGAAACGCCGGACAAGGTTGCGCCCTCGGGACAGCTTGATCCGCCGTCACCCGCTGACCATCCGAATGCCGCATCGCATATCGCAAATTATCGTCCACCCGATGAACCGATGCTCGCGGCAGTGCAACTCCCGCGCCCGATGCAGGAGAGTAATATCATCGGTAAAGGTGGAAATGCTGGTTTCCTTGGTAGAGCCTACGATCCGTATTTCCTCTTCCAAGATCCGAATCAGGAGATTAACCTTGACGATCTGAGTTTACGTCCAGAGGTGCCGCCCGTGCGTTTGAAACGCCGTAAAAACCTCCTCGAAACGATTAACAAAGGGATGCCCGAAATTGATAAGGTTGCAGACTCCTACGCTTTGAACGAGTATTACGAGAAGGCGTATAATCTCATCTTGTCACAGCGGGCACGCAATGCTTTCGACTTGTCTCAAGAACCGGATGAGGTGCGAGATAAGTACGGTAGACACACGTTCGGACAGAGCGCACTCCTCGCTCGCCGTTTAGTGGAAGCAGGCACTCGTTTCGTGCAGGTGAACTGGCCCTCTGTTGCTAACGGTGATCCGAATACGACAGCGTGGGATACGCACGCAACGAACTTTGGTCCGTTGAAGAACCTTCACTGCCCGAAGTTAGACAGCGCGGTTTCCTCATTGCTGGAAGACTTGGATCAACGCGGTATGTTGGAAGACACACTCGTCTTAACGATCGGCGAATTCGGACGCTCGCCACGGATGGGTATTAGCACCTCCGGTAACAGCAACGCGCCTGATGGACGCGATCATTGGCCCTATTGCTACACAGGTCTGATTGCAGGGGCTGGTGTTAAAGGTGGACAGGTCTATGGGAAGTCCGATGCAACCGGTTCAACACCACTTGAGAACCCGGTGCATCCGACAGACATCCTCGCCACGGTTTACCATACGCTCGGTATCGACCCACACACCATCGTGTACAACCACTTGGATCAGCCACGCGAATTGGTGAAAGGCGAACCGATTGCAGGAATCTTTTAATCGGTTATCAGTGCATTGGTCATCGGCTTTCAGCTGTCGGCTTTCGGTAAAGAGGTTTTCTGATGAACCTATCCCCTCTTACTGATTGCCGGCCGCTGCTTGCTGACTGCTATTCTTCCGACAACCCTTCTACAAATATGAACCCAAACCCCGACAAAATTGCGCTTAATATTGATGGTGATACCAAAGTTTCCATCAAAGGTTCCATTGCCCCAATTGAACATACCCTTAGTAACCACCATGTGGAGTTTGAGTGGGACGGGTTGGCGAATCTCCGAGTCACTGTGCCAGAAAAGGCGTACTCAGCATCCGTTTTTCGCGCGTTTCTACCAGACGAAGCGGTATCTGTTGGAAACCTATGGCAAATTGAAGAAGAGGGTGCCCTTGAACTGCTCCAACAACTTCACCCAAACTCAGATTTGGATATGCGCTATACGGAAGGCGAAAATGGGATCCCTGGGTTGTGGGCTTGCTTACGTGCTTACTCTGACGAATTCGCGGACATTCTATTTCGTATCCATGCAGAATTCAAGTTAAGAGATGGCTGGTTCACACCTTCACAATTTACGGGACATCTCATTATCAACCGTCCAGAAGAGAGGGTCTCGTTCTTTCAGATGCGTGTTCCAGAAGGTCCAGTGAACTTTGAGGTAGCCTGGCAGGACGAAAGGAGTTGGGATGACTTCAACTGGATCATGGATAGCGGTTTTTGCTCGCAAATGGAACTCCGTGCTGGTGCCGAAGATGTTCTACGAGACGTCACAACCCGTTTGGACAACGAAATGAGCAACTCTACTGCTATTACACAGGCGGAAGCCGAGCGTGCGCTAAACTGTCAGTTTTACAGATCGGAGCAAATAGATTGGGTCTCAATGGAAGTGGCGTTGGAATTAGCGCAAGCACAGCAGAAACCGATTCACATCATTTCTATAGACGGTCCCTTGGCAGACGAAACTTGCTGAGGGAGTGGCAAAGCCCTGAGGGCAGGTGCTCTCTCCGACGAACAAAACATTAAATTCTTGAACGAATATTTTATCAATACATGGGTGTCCAATGTCGCCTTTGGGCGTACACCAAATAAGCGTGCCTACACTGCACAGCGCGATTTCAAAGGGGTGGACACAACACACCCCTTGGCACAAGCTATCATAAACGGGTGGCAACTACACTCACCAGTAGATTGTCTCGTTATCTCGCCTGAACTTGAACTGATGGGGAGGCAACTCGTCAACGAACTCCACCAAGACAGTATAGATAGGGGACTCTCCGAAACAGAGTGGTACCGTCTATTCCTATCGGAAGCCTTAGAAGGAAAGTGCCCTGGGTTGGGTAGAATCGTTCTCACCCGCGCGTGCCCTTCATCGGAAATAATGGATACTTTTCAGACCCCTATGGTTCCGCATCAAGACTACACTGTCGTAGAGATTGATACCACGGCGTTTGAAGACGGCGGCATGCTTACGCTGGATATCGGAGCCGGGAGAGGTAAAGCGGAAGGGGTTTTCTACCTGTTTGATGACGACAAAGACCTCCCAACAGAAAAAGCACCTGAAGGCGTACCAACCTCTGTCTGGGAGCGTCAAGAAGGCGAGGTTTATCTGGAAGCACTCGGTGCCCTCGCAACAGAAGCGGTTTACCCCGAAAAAACCGAAAGCGTCACTTACTCTTTTGATGAAGGCAAGTTGTTTCGCTTGTGCGTTACCGGGAGTCCGTATAGTGCGAAAGGAAGCCGCAACGCCTTCAACATCAAAATTAATGTAATCGAGCAGTGACCAGCGTTAATGGTTTAAAAAACGAAAAATGTTTAAGCACTCGGACATCACACGATTACGATCATCGTGATGGTGTACGTCCGCAGAGATCCGATCTACTGGATTGAATCGATGATGCTTATTTATGAGCAGGCTTTCACTACTAACAAATAAGGTGATCGAAATGCCCAACATGTTATTTCAGGAGAGGAAACCAAAGGGATATAACCACACAGATTCCCAGTCGCCTCGAAATTCACCAGACACCATCGTGGAGCGAAGTGGAACGATGCCCAGAGCCAATAGTTTAAAAATTCTCGTAATAGCGATCTTTCTCTTAACGATTAATTTCGCATACGCCCAGGTGCAACCCACCTTGACGGCTGTCTTTCCACAAGGCGGTCAACAGGGACGAAGTGTAGAAGTCACACTCACAGGTACGAATCTTGGCACGGCAACAGCGGTGTGGTTCAGTGGGAAGGGTATCACCGCGGAAATTAAAGAAAAAACAGGGCAAGCCGCTGTCGTTTTCAACGGTGCTGGCGTTTCTGGTAGCATTCCGAGCGACGCACAAGTGCTTGCATCCGTGATGATTGCTCCAGATGCACCCTTAGGTATCCAACAGATACGTGTCGTCACCCCTTATGGTGTTTCCAACGCAGGTAGCTTCGTTGTTGGAAACCTGCGAGAAATCATCGAAGAAGAGACAGAGGAATCGGAACCGGAGACCTTGTCCACGATGGAAGCCGACTGGCTTGCACTGCCAGTTACGGTGAACGGCACAATCGCTTCAATCGATGATGAAGATAGTTTCACCTTTCAACTGAAAAAGGATGTCCGGCTCATCTGCGAAGTGGCAGCACAGCAAATAGGCTCGTTGCTGGATTCCTACCTCGTTCTCCGAGATGCTAACGGGACTGAGGTCGCCAATAGTGGTCTTGGCAATGCCTTTGACTCCGTTTTAGATTACACAGCACTTGAAACCGGGAAATATACGCTTCACATTCGAGATATTCGCTACAAAGGCGGAGCTGGCTACGGTTACCGGTTGAGCATGGGTGAATTGCCGTACCTTGAGACAATTTTCCCTCTGGGTGGACAGCGCGGCACAGAGAATACGATTGCTGTCACCGGCGCGAACCTCGACACAGTAGAATCTATACAGGTTTCAATAGGAACTGAAACACAAGCAGGCGAGCAGTCTCTGCGAGTCCAGACGCCCTCTGGGTTGGCTACCAATCCACATCCGTTTGCCATCGGAAATTGGACAGAAATGGTAGAGACTGAACCGAATAACACGACTGGAAATGCGAATGCTGTAACAACACCGATAACGCTCAACGGAAAAATCGACAAACCCGGTGATGTTGACTGGTTTTCGTTTGAGATTGAAGAACCACAACTCCTCGTTTTTGAGGTAGAAGGAAATAAACTGTCATCAAACCTTGATGCCCTCCTCACGCTCTATGGTCCCGGAAAACCGATGGAAGGCTCGGAAGAAATGGCATGGAATGACGACAAAGAACAGGTCTTAATGGTAAACGACGATGCTGTCAGCGGTGCCGATGCCCGCATTGACTGGAATTTTGAAGCGACTGGAAAGTATTCTGTCGCCATCCGAGATTTGAATAAGCAAGGCGGCGAAACCTACCCGTATCGATTGAACATCCGTCCGTTGGAACCAGACTGTCAACTCAGTGTAGTAGCACTTAACATTCGGAATCAAGCGACCGCTATGGATAACCCACGCGTCAGCAGAGGCAGCAGCGTTACATTGCAGGTTGATGTTACGCGTCTCGACCTATTTGATGGTCCAATTCGTCTGCTTTGTCCAGACCTTCCGAAAACATTTGATGTAAGTCCGACTATTATTGGAGCCGACCAAAACCGGGCAATGCTCACGATAACGGCTCCGTGGGATGCACCACTCGGACTCATGTCGCTCTCCATCGTTGGGGTTTGTGCTGTCGGGGGTCGTCAGATAGAGCGGGCCGCTACCCCTTCTCCGATCCTGCTTACCGTGATGGATGCGCCGGAATTCACACTGACGCTCGCAGAGATCGGCTTAAGTACTGTGCACAACAAAGTCGTTGACCTCCACGTGACGGCAGATCGACGTGATGACTTCGTCGGTCCGATCGAATTATCGGTATCAGGACTTCCAAATCGCGTTTCGGCACTTCCTGATCCTATTTCCGAAAAACCTGTCACTATCGCAGAAGGCGAAACAGAAGCGAAGGTTTCGGTTAAAGCTGGAACTTTTGAACGGAGAGAGGAATTTTCCGTTCTGCCAACACCCGGGACGAGTTATATTTCGGTTACCGGAACGGCGACTGTCAATGGCGAGCCGGTGAAACAATCGACCCCTGCCATCCCTTTGACGATCGTCGAGGCGCCCTTTATTGTAACGGTTGAGCCTTTGCGCTTTAGCATCGTTTTCCCCGCAACGGGAACTTCCGCAAAAAGCGACCCAACCGCAGGGTCTGAAGTCGAGACCGTGGCACTTACGGAAACCAATCCAGTAGCAGACACCGAAACAGGAAAAAATGATGATCCGCAAACAAAGGAAGCGATATTGACGTTAACGGTCGTCCGGCAAGGCGGCTTCACAGATGAAATCACACTCACACCGATCGAGGTTCCAGAAGGTTTCACCACGGAAGCGGTTACTATCCCAGCGAATGAGACGGAGGCCAAAGTTCCACTAAAGGCACTCAGTTCCTTAACACCGGAAACGTACGAGTTCAAATTCCGCGGCTCTGTGATGATTAACGATAAACCGTTTGAACAGGATAGTCCTATCGTCAAGGTAAAGATTATTCATTAATTGGTTATCAGTTATTGGTTATCGGTTATCGGTTAAAGAGGGATATGATTTAACTAAAACCTCTTGTGACCGATAACTGAAAACCGACGACCGAAGACCCCTCCCATGACAGAATCCCCGTATATCCTCATCCATCAAGACACAACTACCTCAGCCCGAGTCGGAAAGATCCAAACGGCGCACGGTGTTGTGAACACACCGATATTCATGCCCGTCGGGACACGCGGGACGGTGAAAGCATGCACACCCGAAACGCTATCTGATCAAATTCAGGCAGAAATCATTCTTGCGAATACCTATCACCTTTACCTACGTCCGGGACACGAGATTGTCCAAGAAGCGGGGGGGTTGCATGCGTTTATGGGATGGCATAGACCCATCCTGACGGATAGCGGCGGATTTCAGGTCTTTAGCCTCGGTCCGTTGCGTAAAATTACGGAGGAAGGCGTAGCATTCCGTTCCACGATAGACGGAACTGAACACTTTATCAGCCCGGAACGTTCCATCGAGATTCAAAACGCTCTCGGTGCGGACATCATTATGGCGTTCGACGAGTGTCCTGCGTTACCGAACGATTACACATATCTCAAGAATTCGATGGAGATGACTTTGCGGTGGGCAGAACGGTGTCGAAAGGCGCATGGAAATCCGGATCAACTCCTCTTTGGGATTGTGCAAGGTGGTATGGAGCGTGATCTTCGTCAGGCGAGTATTGACGGGACTGTATCAATGGGTTTTCCGGGATATGCAATCGGTGGTTTAAGTGTAGGTGAGGAAAAGGATTTGATGTATGAGACACTCGCGTACGTTGCCCCGCTCTTACCGGAAGATAAACCTCGCTATCTGATGGGAGTTGGTACACCTGAAGACTTGGTCTATGGGGTACGCTGTGGGATCGATATGTTCGATTGTGTGATGCCGACCCGGAACGCACGCAACGGTTCTCTGTTTACGACAGCAGGCATTATCCGCATCCGCAATACGAAATATAAGAACGATTTCAGTCCACTGGATGCAGCGTGTACCTGTTATACCTGTCAGAACTTTACACGCGCCTATCTCCGACACCTGCACGTCGAAAATGAGATTCTCGGTTCACAATTGCACACATTGCACAACTTGCATTTCTATGTCAGTTTAATGCGCGGGATCCGGTGCGCCATCTGTGATGGGAGCTTCGCACAGTTAGCAGACAGTGGACCCGATATTGGGCAGTTTGTGAAATTGGGGCAAGCTACAGCAACTGAAACACTCAAGTAACAATTTACCTACCCCACAGGTTACCCAACAAGATATTTAAACACAGAAGAAAGATTATCATCAGGTGAGTAGAGTTGGGAGACACGCAATTCATTCTCAATGAGAAGTTCGGGGAGCCGCGCATAGAAGGCATCAGGTTTGGCGGTTTCTATGATAATATCACCTGATTCTTTTTCTTCTTGTGATTCGCCGACGGTTTCCCCATCGCCATCAACAAAGGTAACGCTCAGAATATCCTCAAAGGGAAGACAAACCTGTGCTAAACGGCGGGGTTCATCCGTGCTCAAGTAGACTTTGTGTGGGTGTTCGTCAATGAGTTCGCGGATATCGGAGATCGTGCCTTCCGCGAGAATACGCCCTTGATGGATGAGCAGTATTGTCTCTGTCAACGCCTCAATCTCATAGAGGATATGACTCGAAACGATGATGCTAATTTCCTGAGCAGCAAGTTCCTGAAGAAGTGCGAGAACATGCCGTCTTCCATTCGGATCTAAGCCGGTGAGAGGTTCATCAAGGAAGAGGAATTCCGGTTCATGGACTAATGCTTGCGCAAGTTTGACACGCTGCCGCATTCCCTTACTATAGGAGGCGATAGGACGATCCTTCGCGGGTAGCATATCCACTGTTTCGAGAACACGTAGACTCCGAGACTCAACTTCTGATTTATCGTACCCGCTCAACGTGGCAAAAAAAGTGATAAACTCAAAGCCAGTCATGAATTGATACGCCAACTCTATATCTGGGCAGTAGCCGACTCGCCTTGTGAGTTCCGAGTTATTCCATACAGGTTGGTTCAGCACTCTGACCTCGCCTTGGTTGGGTTTGAGTTGCCCCGTCATGAGCTTAATCAAACTCGTTTTTCCGGCACCGTTCGGACCCAGCAAACCCGTTATTCCGGGATGAATTGTGAGGGTTACATCGTTTACCCCCATCACTTCGCCATACCACTTGGAGAGGTTTTCCGCCTGAACAATTGCTGTGTTCTTCATATCTTTATAGTTGTCGATTTTCGTATCAGTGTATTGGCTATCGGTTGTCGGTTAAGAGGTTTTCTGGTAAATTCTCACTGCGAGACAACCCTCTTTCTGACCGCTGACGACTATTCTTCTGACTGCTGGCTGCTAATTTTCAGAGTCTCTTCAAGATTTTGGATACCGGCAGTTGTGCCGATGGCAGTGACACAGGCGGCACCGGTTGCGGAAGCCAATTCCGCTGTTGCTTCCAGATCCCAGCCCATGATAGTCCCTGCGAGGAAACCAGCGACATAAGCGTCTCCTGCCCCCGTTGCATCAACGGCTTTTACAGGATACGCTGGTGCGAAGTATTCTGCCTCTGGCGTAGAGGCGTAACTACCGTTTTCACCCATTTTAATGACGATGGTGTGGATACCGTAGTTGCTCCTCAAAAATTGGGCGATTTCGCGGGCATCGGATATACCGGTGAGATGTTGTGCTTCAACGATGCTTGGCATAAACATGTCTACGTAAGACAGACAGGGTTCAAGTATCTCCATCCACTTCCCCGTAGCATCATACGCTGTGTCCAGCGAGGTGGTTATCCCCAAAGATTGCGCTTCCCGTAGAACGTTCGCCATCGGTGCCCCATCAAAACGTGGCATGACAAGCGCACCAGCGATGTGCAAAATTTTGGCACGCTTTATTACCTCCCAATCGAGATCTGCCTCATAGAGTTCACCGTTCGCACCGATATAATGGTAGAAAGTCCTTTCGCCATCAGAGGCGACCGCGACGAATGTCAAGGAAGTGCTGGCACTCGCATCCTGTTGCATGCCGGACGTGTCAACACCATTATCCACAAGTCCTTGCAGGATTAGGTCACCGAAAGCATCAGTGCCAACCTTACCCATCGCGCCAGCAGAGATACCTAAGCGCGTGAGCGCAATAGCCGTGTTGTTAGCACAACCTCCAGTATGAATTTCGAGTTCATCAAAGAGGGCTAACTTTCCCTTTTCAGGAAACTGATCTATGGGTCGTCCCAGTACATCAACAACATAAATGCCAAGCGATAGCACATCCATCTTTTAATTTTTCCTTGCGGATTTTTAATTTTTCCTTGCGGTTCGTTCAGGCCAATTGGAAAAATAACATCACTCGCCGTATATCCGTCCTCCTGCGCAAGCCTATAGAGGCTTGCGGGACAATGTTACGGACTATGCACTTTGTAGGACACCAAGAACCCGTCCGTAATGTAATGAGGAGTTTTTGCAAACGCTAAAATCCAATGCGAAGAAAGTGTTTCTTTAACTCAGAGGACCATAAATTAAAAAGCACCCGGACGGAAAATTACTAAAGTTTCATTTTTGTTTTCTTTCCCATCTGCTATAGCACCAGCAATATCCTGAGAAACCCACCCAATAAAATAGGGTGAGGGATTCAGGTTCGCCTCTGTCGCCAAATACCGCAACACGTAATCTCGCTGTAGAATTTGCGCAAACACCTTTCGGATAGCGTCCAACTCCTCATCAGGCGGCATTTTCGGTGTGACTCGCAGCCGAAGACGTGCCATTGAAGGCTCGGATCCCAACACGTTTTCATTTCTTTGCGCGATATTTCCTAAGTAAGTCATCTCTTTTCCCGCAACGCGCCACGTGTTCTCAAGCGTGTTCAGAAGTTGTTGGGTATCCAACGCCAAAAATTTTTCCTCTACATAAGTCGTTGGATGCCACGGCTCCACCGATACGTCTCGGAGTTGAACACGTGAACCTTGAACCAGCGTCCCAATTTTTTGAAGAGGTTCACCTTTTGACGCTTCAACCTCCTGATGACGAACGAAAGTTCCTTCTGTGAAGTCGATAGACGTTTCGGCACGCGATGCAGCTCTGAGGGCAACATAACTTAATAAGTGTGCACGCTGTCGTTCAGGGTAAACCGATAAAATTGACAATCTATCAGCCGTAACAGTGTTCGGAAACCAGACTGTCTGCGCCGATGCAATTACACTCACCGAAAGCAGAACGAAGAAACACCCGCCTATCCAATAGATGCGTGATTTCTGCCTCGACCTCCCGAAATAGAGCAAAACACCCCCAAAACCAAGTAGATACACTGGCAAAACTATAGCCAACAGTTTAATGAGCGGCACCCGGGTAGGCATCTCTGATAGAAAGTGGTTATGAATTTCCTCCTCATGTTGGAGTGAAAGTGCGTACCGATCCGGGAGATGTCGCGGGGATTTACCGTGTTCACTCAGTAATTCGTGCCAGAACGCTTCAGCGAGAGAGGAATCGGGGTGTTTTGGCAATGTAATACGAGGAATGGATTTAGTCTCTCCCCAGACTAAATCCGGTGTTCCCTCAGAAACCCCTCTTACGTTATTTTTTTCGCTTACGCCAAAGGGAGGTGCATTGTAATCAAAAGCGAGACAGATAATCCGTCCATCCCCAAAGTTCCGTTTTGCGACATACATCTGCTCCGGTGTGCCAATCAACACCTCACATCCTGCTTTCGGAGCAAATTGGATATACTCAAAACGGCTGTCGGCTGTCGGAAACCGTCGGCTATCAGTTAAAGAGGGTTCTGATTTAACCAAACGCTCTTTTAACCGACTGCTGACTGCTGATTGCTGACGGCTATTCCTGCTGACTGCCATTTTATTAAGTTGTTCCTGCACAGCAACAGGGAGCGTATCCGTCTTTTCTATACCCTTTAATTCAACAGGGAGAAAAGGCTCTATAAAACTGCCTCGCAGATAGTTAAAACTACTGCCGCCGGAGACAATAAGCGTACCGCCACGCTGTATCCAATCAAGCATCGCTGTCTGCTGTGCTTTAAGGATACGCCGTTCGGTCAAGCGAGTCTCACGAACAACGAGTACATCAATAGCAGTGTAGCCTATCCAGTCGCGCGGCAGCGACATCGGATTCGGAAGGTACCTGACATGCGCCTGTGCGCCACCAGAAACCGCTAACTGTTTCTTATCAACGAATCGTTTCAACTTATCGCCGCTCGGAGCCAACACCAGCACGAAGTAATCCTTGCGTGCAAGGGGTGTTGGAAGCAGTATATCTTTCAACAAATCGGTCGCTGTCCCACGTAACTCGGCGTCCTCTGACGGTGTAACAGGCACAAATTGAATGACGAGTTGTGTAGCGTTTTTTGGGCAGTAAACATAGAAGTTTTTCCGTTGTAATTCAGGTCCGATGAGTCGTAGTGGCACCGCGTAACGCTCAATTGGTGTGTCGGAAGAGAAGTTCCGTACTTCCACAATCAACTCGCCGCTCAACACAGCGCGTTTATCTTGATTCCGTAGCGTTATCGTTAAGGGTGCCCACGTGCCTATTCTGTAACCATCGCCAAACCCGAATGTCACATTCTCAACCTCTACCGCGCCAACAGCAACAGATACCACGAAAAATGAGAAAACAAGAGCAGTTTTCATTTTGGCTATATGAGACGTGCTGGATTATGAATAAGTTTTGTTTCCACTGCTTCCTCAAATGGATGCGTGCTAAAAACGCCGTTCCCTAACATAATCATCGAAGCGACACCGCCCTCCGCCTCAATCTGTTCGATTGTTTCTATCACGCGTTCATCACTGAGCAAGCCACTTTCCACTGAAAACCGTTTTGATACCTCAAAGCAAGCATTAAAGAGTCCGGTACTCGACTTGGCACTGGTAAGCGTCTGTAAAACGCTTAGCGCAGCATCAGCGGCGCGATTGATTCGGATTGTTTGTTCCCTGTTTCCGAGTACCTCGCTCGTCTGAATCGGTCCGAAGTAGCGGTAATAGATGGGTTGCGCTGTTATCGGCAACCGATCGGCAACCAACGGCGCGCCTTCCCTCAACTTGACGAGACACCCCCCATGATACTGCGAACAGACGTCGCCTAACCCCGTGCGATTTTCAACCTCTGCAACGTGTGCCACCATCGCGAGCGTCTCTGTATCTTTGTGTAGATGGAGCAGTTCATTGAGTGCGTATGCCGTTGCGAGCGAAGCCGCACCACTGAGTCCAAAACCGCAACCGAGAGGCAGCGGGGAAGTTATGTCTACCTTCATCCCTGCCGTACCTGTGTTTTGGGTTAGCCGATCAACAACAGTTTGGACCGTGGGAAAATCGATGCTTTGCCCGTTAAATAGCACTTTTGTCTCATGGTGCTCAGAAACGGTGACTTCTACACCCTCTTTAACGGTGAACCCCATGCCGAGCGAGTGCATATGGGTTGCATCGGCGTGCGGAATAACTTTGAAAACACACGAAATGTTGCCGGGAGCAAAGGCTTTCACCATTTTTTTAGCGATTAAATCTGAACTGCTGCGTCCGTTGTCCTTGCAGATGCTCAATTGTTAACAAACCTTTCATAACCCAGAGCCGGTGGTTTTCGGTGAAATCCAATTGCCTTGGATTCTAAAAGATTTCCCACTGGATCATTCGGAAAACTGCTTTTTACACATCCTGTCGAGGTGGGGCATATCTGGGATGAAAGGCACCCTCACCACATTGTCCCGCCTCTATCTTTGCGGCTTGACCGCCACCGGTAACGGAACACCGCGCGCCATCTAATTCCGGTAAGACGTATCGTTGAAACCATGCCCCCATCTGTTGTTTCATGTCAGTTATGCGGGCGTTTTGAGACTTGTCATCTATCAGATTTTTCCGTTCATCTGGGTCATTTACCAAGTCGTACAACTCATGCGGACCATAGGGGTACCGATGGACATACTTCCATTCCTGTGTCCGGATCATGCGGACGGGACCGTATTCATCAAAGATAACGATCTCATCTTTCGCGTCGTTCGTCTCACCAGAGAGCGCGAGCACAAAACTCCTGCCGGGTGACATATCATCATTCGGATCGGGTAATCCGAGATAATCGAGGAGTGTCGGCATGAAGTCGTATTGACTCACCATTGCTTCGCTGACGCGACCTTCTGGAATCCTACCGGGTTGGCTGATAATGAAGGGGACTTTGACGGAGTTTTCATACATATTCAGCGGGAATGTCCCGTTCCCTTTATGCCAAAACCCGTGATGTCCACACGAATAGCCGTTGTCACTACTGAAGACAACAAGCGTATTCTCACGGATCCCTAACTGTGCAAGCCTCTCTAAAATGCGTCCAACGTTCAAATCGAGTGCGGTAATCGCTGCGAAATAGCCTTTCAACGACTCACGATTGCCCATGTGCACAGCGGCACCTTGCACAGCCCACGGGTGCAACGCCTCCTGTGGACATGTTTTGAAGGGACAATCGTCATAGGAGTCAACAATGTCTTGCGGGTGTCCCGTAAAGGGTGTATGCGGTGCGTTGTAGTTGACACTGAGATAGAAGGGGCCCTCCTGATTCGCTGAGATAAAGTCCAATGCATCATCGGTGATGACATCGGTCAGATAGCCGGGTTGCATTTCAACCTGTCCCTCTGAAGTGGGGGTGGCTCGGATCATATCCGCATCGTTATACTGACTTCCGCCTGTCAACAAAGCGAACCAGTGACTGAAGCCGTGCTGTGGAGTTAAGCTATCACCGAGATGCCACTTGCCGCTCAACCCGACGGTATAATCATTATCGGCTAAAACATCGGTATAACAGGTTAATCCATCAAGGTATTGCGCGGGATCTGGTGGCATATTTCCGTCTCGGATCCAATCGTGTACACCGTGTGCTGAAGGGATGCGACCCGTCATGAGACTCGCGCGTGCCGGTGAACACACAGGACTTGTGCAGAAGAAATTGGGGAAGCGGGTCCCCTCTGAGGCTAACTGATCAAGATAGGGTGTTCGGACTTCATCATTGCCGCAACAGCCCGCTGCCCACGGTCCTTGGTCGTCCGTTAAAATAAAGATGACATTCGGCTTATTTTCCATATAGAATCCTCCAGTTTACCAATGAAGTGGGAGCGATCAATTATTGGTTTCCTTTCGTAATTGCGCCAAGAGGCGAACAATGTCCCGATAGCATTTATCAAATGAGTCGGCTTGACGGGCTTGTTCCATATCAAAAAGTGCTGCGAGCGCGGGTTGATCGGTTGTTTCACTATATGATTCGTTGTTCTCCATCTGTCTATCCAACCATCCCTTTGCATCACGGACGGCCTCCGGATCGCTTGGAGTGTGAATATCATTTTTTAGTCCTCTCCGTCCACGGAGCGATTCAGCTGCCGCAAGGAACCACGCCTCAAACTCGTTTTTAGCAATCACAACGGCAATAGACAAATCACTGCGGGCTTGCGATGCCCGATGAAGCAGGGCAGGTCCCAGTTCTGCTGGACAGTCCTCGTCACTATCAAGGATGATAAATATAGCACCTTGCCCACCAATCTGCCGAGCCACGAATTCAACCGCTTTTTCAAGTTCGTTCTCTTTAACAACCTGATTCCGCGGACGGCGAATAGGTGGTGGCACAACAATCGGCAGTTCTGGATAAAGATTCGCAGCGATCCGACGAATCAGAAGGGGTACAGTTGCTACCTCGCTTTCCCCTTCGACAATGCAACCGATTTTGACTGTCATTTGTGCTTTCCTTTACTCCTCGCTTTAGTAGATTTCGACTTCTCAAAATCAAGCAGAGACAGTTGTTTCTCCTTTGCAGCAGGAAGAGCTGCCGGATCCGGTTGCAATTGATTACTGCGTAAGAGTTCCCCGGCCGTAAACAGTCGATCTTGCACCACAGATCTGCTTGCCTCATCCACTGGAGCGATCACTGTATCGCCATCGTGTGCTTCGACTGCCAGAATTGAGTTTACATCCAGGTGCTTGTCATCAAGCAGCTCTGGACTGTGAGTGGTGATAATAACCTGCGTCCTATTAGCAGCATCTCGAAGGCCGTCAAGCAGCACCGCCACCGCTCCTGGATGAAGTGCGGTCTCCGGTTCTTCAATTCCTACGAGCGTCACGCTTTTTTGAGCGTCGTCATCTCCTTGGAATAGTGCTACGAGAATCCCCAGCACGCGGAGTGTGCCATCGGACATATTGTTTGCGAGAAATCGCCATCGATGCGTATCACCTGCGACATCCTGTCTGAATTCTAATGTTTCCTTGGGGCCAAATCCCTTAACATCTACCGTATGAATGCCCGGAACAACTGCTGATAAATACTCTTCAATGTCTTTCTTTACAATAGGTGAAAGTTTGGTAAAAACACTTGTAAGGTTGCTCCCGTCACGAAGTAGCACGTCCCGAGGATCGGGGGCTTGAAGATCCCGGATTTTATCGGGATTAAGATTATAAAAACCCATTCGAGAAAATGCTTGGTAGACAGGACGAAATTCGGATAAACCTGAAGCATTTACTAAGTAGAGCCGATCAGTCGTAGCAGCCGGTGCCACCTCTACATTTGTGTCCGTTACAATGCCTTCATCAACCCGAAAGTATACTTCAGGCATCAGAAGTTTCTCGTTTTGTAATTTACACTCTTCCGTTTGAACCCTATATTCATTGTAACTACCCCGTTTACCGGAACCAATACGAAAGGCGTAGTGTCCCGTTACACCTTCAGGTAGAACAAATTCAAGGCGAATGCTAAAATGGTTTGGATGTCCACGAGAACGTCGCCGAACATCGTTAATACCCCCTCGATCGCGTATCGCATGGTCGAGGGGTGAATTCAATGCATCGGCGACAAACCGCAGCGCATCCAGAAAATTGCTCTTACCCGCCCCATTGCGCCCCACAAGGAAGGTCAAGGGTCCCAACCGCACATCACAGACGGCGATACTTTTATAGTTTTTTAGGACAACTCTTGTAATAAAGGCTGAATCTTTCATGTCATTAAACCTCACCTCGGTCCCTCTGCTGTAGGAGGAGTTTGTAACCCCGATTCGATGCAGGTTACGCTACTGGGAATCCGTCACCGACGAGCGGTTCACCATCTGCGACCTCGATTGTTGGAACGAGGACGTGGTTCGGGGATTGGGCGTTGTTATAGCAGACGTCTTGCGCCATGAAAATCATAACGAAGGCGCGGCGTTGACGTTCCGTGACATTCGGCGGCGTGCCGTGGAAGTTGAGGCAATGATGAAACATACACTCGCCTGCTTTCAATTCTACTGGCTTACCGTGGCTGATGTCCAAGTCGCGTCTTTCTGCCCACTGGTCATGGGGTGGTTCCCGTCCCTCTTCGCGCGCCTTTGCCGCTGCCGCATCTGCTGCAGCCCTCGCGGCGATAGAGAAGCGTTCGTCTGTGTGACTCTTCGGCATAACGTGCATGCACCCGCTATCCACGGTTGCATCGTCCAAAGCGAGCCAGCAACTCACTATGTTCGGTGGACTGAGTGGCCAAAAGAAGAAATCGTGATGGAATGCGAAATGCCCGTTATCATGAGGCGGTTTAGAAATAACCTGATCGTGCCAGAGACGGACTTCAGGCGTATCAAGCAGTGCGCGTGCCGTCCCAGCGATGAGTGGGTGATGGATGGCTGCCTCGTAATGTGACTCCCGTTTCCACATGTTCACATACTGGTGAATTGCACGCGGGTGCCCGCTTCCCCGATTGAGTCGATTTTCGCGTCGGTCGTGTCCATACTTGAACTCTGGCGAGGAATCGTCGCCCTCGTTAAGTTCCAATTCAATGACCGCATCTAATCCCGCGCGCATAGCTTCAACGCCATCGCTATCTAAGACTCTCCCAAACTTGAGATAGCCGTTTTCCTGAAAAAAATCAACCTGCTCTTGTGTTACCATTTCGTTTCTCCGTGTTCTAATTGTCCTGCGTCTGAATTAGGTATTTTCTCCTACCAACGTTCAGATAGGAAATTGGTGATTCCCCGCGGTCAATCCACCATCAATGACGAAGACTGCCCCTGTTGCAAAACTGGCTTCATCGGATGCGAGGAAGAGCGCGGCATTCGCGATGTCAACGGGTTGTCCAATCCGCCCCAACGGATACCACGGCGTGATTTCGTCTAAGATCTGTGGGTTACGTTCAATCATCGGTTCCCAAACTTCGGTTTGAATCGTCCCGGGACAGATACAGTTGATACGGATGTTGTCCTTACCGTGTGCCACTGCCATCGAGCGGGTCAAGGCGATAACACCACCTTTCGCAGCAGAATACGCGTGGATCGCCTGTAACCCGATGAGCCCATTGACAGAAGCAATATTGACGATGCTACCGCCACCAGCCTCGCGCATCACAGGGATAACCGAGTTGGAACAGTGGCTGGTGCCTTGAAGCGCAACCGCCAAGTTTGCTTCCCAGTTGTTGTTCAGCACATCAGCAGTGGAACAGATCGCATTGTTCACCAAAACATCAACAGTGCCGTAGGTGTCAACAGTTCTCGTAATCAGACTGTCCGCATCGGCAGTATCAGAGACATCAGCGTTGACGAAGAGTGCTTCACCGCCCGTAGCGGTAATGGTAGCGACGGTTTCTGTGCCGAGGGCATCGTTCACGTCATCGACGACGACTTTCGCGCCCTCCTCGGCGAACCGAAGTGCGACTGCTCTGCCGATACCGCGCCCTGCTCCAGTGACAATGGCTATTTTATTATTCAATCGCATCTGTTTTGCCCTGAGTTTTTTCGTTAAAACGACCCTTTACGTCATCAAATAGAAATACCAACGACCCGGTGCGGTTAGGAAATCGCACCTACCGAGATTGGAATCGAGCGAGATTGAAAACCTGTGTTCTACGCCACGCACTTTCAACAAAATCGCATTTATGAGATACATGCTAATGTTGCAGCGTCTGTGAAATGAAAAGTTTCGTGCGTTCGTGTTGTGGGTTATCAAAGAAATCTGCGGGTGGTGCGTCCTCAACAATCGCTCCCTCATCAAAGAAGAGGATCCGATCAGCAACTTCACGTGCAAATCCCATTTCATGCGTCACAACAAGCATCGTCATGCCAGAGCGCGCAAGCTCACGCATCACATCCAACACTTCCGTAATCATCTCCGGGTCCAATGCACTTGTCGGTTCATCAAAGAGCATAATCTTCGGTTCCATCGCCAATGCCCTTGCGATTGCGACCCGCTGTTGTTGCCCCCCCGAAATTTCTGAAGGATACTTGTACGCCTGATCTGCAATATCCACCCGTTCCAGAAGCGATAAAGCGATCTCTTCGGCTTCACTCTTCGTCATCTTCCTGACTCGGATGGGACCTAAGGTGATATTCTGTAGATTCGTCAGGTGGGGAAACAGGTTGAACTGTTGGAACACCATACCGACTTCCTGACGGATAAGATTGATATTGCGGACATCATCGCTGAGCTCAACGCCATCGACGATAATTGTGCCACGCTGATGCTCCTCCAAACGGTTTAACGTTCGGATAAATGTAGACTTCCCGGAGCCAGAGGGACCGCATATCACCGCCCTTTCACCTTTTTCAAACGAGGTCGTAATCCCTTTGAGGACGTGAAAATCGTCAAACCACTTGTGTACATCTTCGCAGGTAATAATAGGATTTTTAATTTTTTTTGCGGTTCGGTCAGGTGCGTCTTCCTTTGCGACGTGCCTTTCCGTAGAGCCGCCCTCCATTTCATTACGGGCTACGGTCTTCGCCAGCAACCTGCGCTCCCACAATGGAGCACAGTCCAGGAGACCATTCATTAAACGAAGTAGGTTAGTGCAGTGAAATGCTTCCGACACCTATTCCTAAGTTTTCCCAACACCGAGTGCGGTTTCAATTTCCTGGCTGCCGTAGGACATCGCATAACAGAAAACAAAATAGATAACTGCGGCAAACAGATACACCTCCGCTTGCAGTCCGAGCCAGTCCGGATTAGCGATGACACTTTTGGCAACACCCAAGAGATCAATGAGTCCGATGATAGAGACGAGAGATGTGTCCTTAAACAACGCGATGAATTGTCCAACAATCGCTGGGATGACAGATCGGAGTGCTTGCGGTAAGACGATAAATAACGTCGTCTGCACATAGTTAAGTCCCACGGCTTGTGCAGCCTCGTGTTGTCCGCGAGGAATCCCTTGGAGGCCCCCACGAACGTTCTCTGCCATGTAGGCAGCAGAGAAGAAGGTGATTGCGAGCCCCATCCGTAAAACCTGGTTAATATCAAGACCTGGCATGAAGATCGGTATCAAGATATTCCCCATGAATAGGATTGTTATTAACGGCACCCCGCGAACCGTCTCAATGTAAGTTGTTGAAACCCATCGGATAGCAGGGAGATTGCTCTGGCGACAGAGTGCTAAAAATACGCCAAGTGGGAAAGAGACGACGATACCTACGACCGCTAAAATCAACGTGAGAAGCAGTCCGCCCCAATTGCTTGTCAGAACGCCATTCTCCCCGAACCCACGCAACACCACCATGATTACTGGGAAAGAGAGTATCCACCCTCCCAAAATCCAAGGTCGCCACCCTGTTCTGCCACGTCCAAGGAAGAACGAAACCGCTATCATAGCGATCGCGCCTAAACACCATCCTCGCGTTGAGAGTTCAAAGGGGAGAAGCGCACTGATAAACCAAACACCACTGAGAGCAGCAGCAAATCGGAATACCAAACCACCCCAGATCCCGGCACTCAAACCGATGAGCGCACTTACGATATAAATCGCGTTCCATACGCGCCATATCTGTTCCCGTGGATAAGATCCAACACCAAAGAGCTGAAGGTTCGCCGGAATAACGTCCCATTTTGCTTCTGTGAAAGCCCACGTCAAAAGTGCCTTAAAAGCAAAGAAAAGGACGACAAGCACCAAGCAACTCAAAAGCACGTTGTACCAAGAGTTAAATAAGTTGTCCTTCAGCCATCGTGGGGCACCTTTTGTATGGACTGGGGGCTTCATTTCTTGCGTAACTTCTTGTTCTTCCACTGTATGATGCGCCTTCCTAATCGGTAATAAGTCAGTGATAATTCAATCATCGTCCAACGCGGTTAATCCAACGGTTATACCAATTCATGGCTGTTGATGTCGTTAAACTCATAACCAGATAACTTACCATAATCATCGCAAAAACTGGAATTGATTGTCCCGTCTGATTCATCATGGTATCTCCTACATGAACCAGATCGGGAAAAGCGATTGCAACCGCTAAACTTGAATTCTTCGCGAGGTTCAGGTACTGACTTGTAAGCGGTGGCACGATAATAGGAATAGCCTGCGGGAGAACGACCAATCGCAATGTCTGTCCTTCGTTCAAACCGACGGCTCTCGCGGCTTCCCGTTGGCCCTTAACGACCGATTGTATACCGCTTCTCACGATTTCGGCAATAAAAGCCCCTGTATACACAGAAAGCGCAATTAAAAGGGCAGAAAACTCAGGTGAAAAGCGCATCCCGCCTTTGAAGTTAAAACCTTGTAACACCGGTAAATCCAGCGTGAACGGTCTGCCTGGGGTGAGAAACCATCCACAAAGTGCCACGATAAGGAAGGCAGGCAGTGCCCACTTGGCACGAAAACCGGGACGATCCAATTGCTGGAGTTGCCGCCATCGTATAACATAAAGGATCACTGCCAAGAGCAAACCTGCACTGAGAAAACCGAGCCAAATCTTTAGACCCGAGGTCGGCTCAGGTGAAGGTAAATATATCCCTCGGTTGTTAATGAACACACCTCCGAAGAGGGCTATACTCTCCCTAACTCTGGGGAGTTGACCGACAACGGCGGTGTACCAAAACAGAATCTGAAGCAGGAGCGGAATGTTACGGAAACATTCAACATAAGCGGTCGCTATCGTTCGGATTAACCAGTTGCTTGACAATCGAGCGATCCCGAAAAAGAGTCCGATAAGTGTAGCACAGACTACCCCTATGATGCTGACTCTGAGAGTGTTCAGAACCCCAACCCAGAACGCCTTGAAATAGGTATCTGAAGGATCATAAGAGATGCCCTCTGAAATGCCAAACCCAGCTTCATCCTGAAGAAAATTGAGGTTCAGCGTCAGTCCAAGACTACGGAGTCCCCTTAACATATTCGTATAAAGAATGGCTAACAACAGAATCACACCGAGCAGAAAGGCAACCTGAAACAAGACGCGTAGCACTCGGACATCTCGCCAAAAAGGGATTTTTCCGGATCCAGCTGTAAGTGAATTATTTTCCATCTTTAACGGAACGGTATCGCGTAGAGCAAGCCGCCCTGTGTCCACGGTTTGTTGACTCCACGCGGTAAGCCCAGCGGTGTCAGATTACGCTCAAAAATCTCGCCATAGTTGCCGACAGCAGCAATAACTTGACGCGCCCAGTCTTTCGGCAGACCGAGTTTTCCACCCATACCCGTACCATCATCTGTCCCTAAAAAACGCTTGATTTCGGGGTTCTCTGTTTCAAAGGTGTTGACGTTGGCTTGCGTAATGCCATGCTCTTCGGCAAAGAACGTGGCATAAACGACCCAACTCACGATGTCATTCCACTTGTTATCTCCATGAACGGTGACAGGCCCCAAAGGTTCTTTCGAAATGGTTACGTCAAGAATAATATGGTCGTCTGGGTTTTTCAGGGATTGGCGGCGGGAGACTAATTGCGACTTATCGCTTGTCACCGCATCGCAACGTCCCTGATCGTAACTCTGGTAAAGCGTCTCAGTCTCTGCAAAAACAATAGGTTCAACTTCGATCCCTAAGGCGCGTGTTGTATCGGCGAGGTTTAACTCAGTGGTGCTCCCAGCGGTAACACCGATAGTGGCACCTGCCAGTTCTTCGAGTGATGTTATGCCGAGATCCTTGCGGAGCATGAAACCTTGGCCGTCGTAAAAGGTCGGCGGACAGAAGTCAGCCCCGAGATCCGTGTCGCGAGTCAGTGTCCAAGTGGTGTTGCGGATAAGAACATCTATTTCGCCCGTCTGGAGAGCGGGGAAACGTTCAGCAGCCTTTAAGGGACGGAACTCAACCTTATTCGGGTCCCCCAAAACGGCAGCAGCAATCGCCCGACCATAATCCACGTCAAACCCCTTCCATTCACCATCTTGACCGAGAAAACCGAAACCGGGCAATTCCTTGTTCACACCACATATCAGTCGGCCTCTGTTTTTAACTTTGTCAAGAATACTTTCCTCACCTTCGGCGAGCAATGGAACTACCAATGCGATTGCTAAAACCAATGCAGAAATACGAAACAATAATTTACGCACAGAAATCCTCTCTTTTCGATATGCCCCCTATCGCAGAGGTCATTTAAAGTGTTACTTTAGGTTAAGTCAAGTCTGTTAGAATCGTCAACAATTTTACCAAAATCTTTTTCATACCTTTCTCCGAAAAAAGAAAGGCGGTTGCTATACGTTTATTCATTTTATCAAACCGCCCCTATGTTGTCAAGGAAATTAAAGGCTTTGTCAATTTGCCCCATTCCGTGCAACTTGACACAAAGCATGCCCTATTTCGTGCAGTATTTTTTCCGTATTCGACTAAAGATCACAGCAGTCGGTATAGCTCAGCTCGGCACAGAATTTGCTACAGTAAACGACATATTTATTTGGATTCTACTATAAACTACACTTGACATATTTCGGAAACCTTGTTAGTATAGTTTGAACCCATACTTACCAAGGAGAAATAAGATGAAGAAGTTCATAATCGCAGAAATTTGCGTTGTGATCGCGCTTGTTGTTGGGTTTTGGCTCGGGCGCTTCACAAGCGGTGACAAAAGTTACGAAAATTATTACGACAACGCCGACAAAGCATGGACAGCAGCACAGGCAATCGATAATCCGCCAATAACACTTGACGAACCAGATAAAAGCCGTTTACGCAAAGTCCGAGCTGCGTACCGCGAAGTCTTTGACGAATACCCCGACAGCCTCTGGGCAGACGATGCTATCTATCAACTCGCTTCACGTATTCCACGTACCGATGAAGAGGCTTTCGCACTCTTCCGTCGACTTATCAACAATTATCCAGATAGCGAGTGGGCAGACGATTCGATGTACGCCATCGCTTTCGCTTCTTACCAGATTGCGGAGCAGCTAAAAAAGACCGGCACGCTTGAATCCGTGGATGCTTACTACGATCGTGCTCTCGCGCTCTACAACCAACTCATTGCGGTATATCCGGGTAGCGAATTGTCAGATCAGGCGCAGTTCAACACGGCAATGTGCTACTATGGAAAGGGTGAATTGAACCTCGCACTCTCCCAGTTTGATGCGCTCAGAGAACCCTTCAGCGATAGCCCACTGCTCTATCAGATCCTATACGTTACCGGCGAAATTTACCTCAAGAAGCAGGAGTATGAAAAAGCACGAGTGGAATTTACAAACGTCGTGGATTCCGGAGACCCGGATCTTGGACCGCTTGCGAGTTTCGGTATCCCACAAACCTACCTTGCGGAAGGGAAATATCAGGAGGCGATTGACGATTACCAGAAAGTCATAGATCTTTATCCAGACGCCAAGGTAGGGCAGGATGCGTACTTTTATATGGGATGGGCATATGAACGGCTTGGCAAATATGACGAAGCTATTGCCCGACTTGAAGAAGCCATTGACCTGTACCCGCGCAATGAAAACGCCGCTAACTCGCAGATTTACATCGGACAAATCGCCTATGCCAATAACGATATGGCGAGTGCCGTTGACGCGTATCAAAAGGTGGCGGATAACAGTGGCTACGATTACGACACCCGGCGGGCAGCACAATATTCGGTCGGCAAAATTTATGAGGACGGTGGCGACGCAGATTTAGCCGCAGAAGCATATCAGAAATTGATCACAGGATTTCCGGAACCCCACAAAGAGGCGACCCATCCGTCTAATAATATCAATGAGAATTACATTCAAAATTTAAGGAGCACAGGACTCTAACGCTTGTCCGAGGTCGGCGATAATATCTTCAGCATCTTCCAGTCCAATAGAAATTCTGACTAAGCCATCTGTAACTCCGATCTGCTGGCGGATCTCTGCGGGAACATGTGAATGCGTCGTTGACGCAGGATGGCAGATGAGGGTGCGTACGTCGCCCAAACTGACTGCCAGTGAACAGAGCTGGATGTGATCAACGAGGTGTTCACCGGCGATGCGTCCACCTTTCAACTCCAACGTTATCATACCACCAAAGGCGTCCATCTGGCGTTTGGCGAGTTCATGTTGCGGATGACTCGGCAAACTGGGGTGGCGGACCCATTCCACTGCCGGATGCGCCTCAAGAAACGTAGCGACACGTGTAGCGTTCTCACTGTGTTGTGCAAACCGCAAAGGCAGCGTGGTGAGACCGTGAAGGGTTAACCATGCGTTGAATGGACTGATAACCGCTCCAAAGTTGCGGAGTGCCCCTTCCTTGGCACGCACAACGAATTCCTTTTGCCCAATAATCGCACCCGCGATAACAGCCCCAGAACCGCTCATGTACTTCGTCATACTGTGAACGACGACATCAATGCCAAAGGTTATCGGTTGTTGACCACACGGGGTGGCAAAGGTGTTGTCAATGATTGAGGTTAAGCCGTGTGCTTTCGCAATCTCGGCAGCTACCTGTAAGTCAACCAGTTTTAGGAGTGGGTTTGTTGGGCTTTCAAGATAAAGGACTTTGGTATCCGCTCGGATTGCGCGTTCAATGTGTGCAGGGTTTGTCGCATCAACGAACGTCGTCTCAATCCCGAATCGTGGGAACTCTTCACTCAGGATTTGGAACGTAGCGGAATAGAGGTTTTCCATTGCGACGACATGTCCACCATCCGCTAAGGCAGTGAGCAGTGCCGTGCTGACCGCTCCCATCCCGGACGCCGTAGCGAGCGCGGCTTCACCGGCTTCAAGGACAGCGAGTTTCTGCTCTAATACCTCTTGCGTCGGATTCCCCCAACGCGTATAGACATAGCCGCTCTCCTCATCTCGGAACGCTTCTGCGCATTCAGCGGCTGTTGCAAAGCGGAAAGTGCTGTTCTGATAGATAGGCGGCACCAAAGGGATACCGGTTTTCTCAGTGGCGGATGTCCGTGCCTCACCGGCATGGATGGCTTGGGTAGCTTTACCTAAATTGTTTTGGGTCATGAAAACTCCTCGGAGATTTTGTGTTCTGGAAGAGTTAAGATACATACATATTTGATAATTCACCCTAATTTTTCGATAGAATGACCTTCAAGTGCTAACAATAGACGTTTCCGCTCCAAACCGCCGCCGTAGCCTCCCAACGCCCCATTGCTTCTAATGACACGATGACACGGGTTGAGAATAGAGACTGGATTTGCGCCAACAGCACTCCCAACAGCCCGAACTGCTTTTGGTCTTTCTACTTGTTCTGCAACCCATTTGTAACTGCGCACCTCTCCATAAGGGATTCGTTGGATAGTGTCCCAGACCTGCTTCTGGAATTCCGTTCCACAGTCCACTTGGATCGGAACCTCAGAAAACTCAAGAGACTTGCCAGCAAAATATCGGTTGAACAGTTCCTGTGCATAAGTTAGCACAGGATATTGCACTTGGATGGGTGATGGTTTACCGAAAGGAAAATCATCGGTAAAGAAAACATGCGAAATATGCTCCTGATCCGCGGCGACTATGCCCATACACCCTATCGGAGATTCGTAGGCGACCGTCCGAGGAACAAAGTAATTTCGCACATCTTCGCAAGATTGCGCATCAAAAGGTATCTCCTTGGAGATTTCATCACGAAACAATTTGAATGAATTGGTTTTCATTTTTTATTTGACTTCCAATTTGTTATGCAGTATGCTATATCGCAAACTATGGCTATATTTGAAACACCCGATCAGCTCTATAGTTATATCAGTGAACTGTTTGAAGAAATCGCCACGCTACCGGAAGCAAAAGAGGCATTGAAGTCGGTGACGCTGAACGTTCAATTTAACTACAGCACTCCGGATTGCCAGATGACCCTAACGGCAGCAAATGGCGAATATACTATCGCCCGCGGCACCTGTGACGACCCTTCCCCAGATGTTGAACTCACTATGACAGGTGACGTCGCCTATAAATTTTGGACAGGCGAACTCAACGTTATGGGAGCGATAACAACACGCGAGATCGGTGTCATCGGTTCCCTTGGTAAGGTGATGCGGCTTGCACCGCTTATTAAGACAGCAGTCCGTTACAACCGCGAGCGAGAAACAAGCTTCGATTCTTAAGGTCCAAGGAGGCATCAATGGCAGACAACCTATTAGAGACGCTCGAACCTTACGTTACACAACTACGGGAAGAGGGGTGGTGTGTCTTAGACAACGTTATTCCCACCGATGTAGTTAATGAGGTTCGCGAAGAGGTCGAAACGTCTGAAGCGGACTATAACGATTTCAGAAAAGAGCACGGTGTATGGGGGCGTAACGTCATTAGTTTCATGCCGAAATTCGCCGCACACCTTGCGAACGAACGGCTCCTCACTACTATCCAGCAGTTACTCGGACCACAAGTGCGTATTTCACAGACTGAGTATAAGATCCGACCTCCACATTACGAATTGGTGCGTGCCTACCACTCCGATTTTCCCTACGATCTGAACCAGAAGTGGCACATCCCACAACCGTTTCCAAGTGCTGTGATCGGTATCACGACCCTCTGGATGCTTTCTGAATTTACAACAGAAAACGGAGGGACCTGGATTGTTCCCAAAACGCATGTGGACCTTCGGAACCCCAGAGGCAAAGACGACAACATTGGAGACCGGAATCCAATCGACGGGGAAATGCAAGCCGTTGGAAGTGCGGGCAGTGTACTCATCATGGACAGCCGGATTTGGCACTCCAACGCAGAAAATCCGAGTGCCGGTAAACGGACTGCGGTCGTCGTCAGATACGCGCCGTGGTGGTTGAACTTAGAACTCTTTGGTGCGAACACCGCCCAGATTCCCGGCGAAACGTTCGATAAGTTACCGGATGATGTCAAATTGCTCTATGAGCATCGTGCAGAAAATCGGGAACCGACGGTTTGGATTTAAAGTAGTAGGCATACGCCGTATGCCGTAACAAAAAAGGAACCCTTTTATGTCAACAACACTTGTACACATCGGCGTTCGTACGACCGATTTGGAAAAAAGCATTCGCTTCTGGCGCGATGCGCTCGGATTGCGAGTCTTCTCAACGATGAATGGATGCTATGACCTTACGGATGGTTATCACAACTTTCGCGTGTTTCAGCACCGCGGTCCGGATCGTCCGCAACATGTCGGCGGGATGTTAGACTACCTCCATATTGGCGTTCGTGTCCCGAACCTGCGGGAAGCGGCACAACGGTGCGAGGACCTCGGTTTCACAATCACCTGGGAAGGATTAGGTGGTGACAAACCTTACGACCCAAATTCGGATGAGTTGCCTTCAGAAGCCTTCAAGATAGAGGATCCGGACGGCATCGTCGTCGATATTACTGAACAAGACGACCAGTGGCCCGGTGTAGATATTGATAGCAAGCACTCAAGCCAATAATTTGCCGTGACACCAAGAGGCGCGGTTTCATACCGCGCCATCCATATAACTACTCGTCGCTGCCACCCAACAGTCCCAATCGGAATAGGTAATAGAGCAGCGTAAGGAGACTCGTCACTGCCGCCGCGAGATACGTCAAAAATGCGGCGTTAAGGACCTTACTGGCGTGTTCATTCTCTTCCCGTGTGAGCATTCCTGCTTCCGCCATTGCAATCTTGGCGCGTTTACTTGCATCCCATTCAACGGGAAGCGTTATCAACGAAAAGACGACCCCTACCGCAAAAAGCCCAACGCCGAACAGCAGAAAGGGTTGAATGAAGAAACCCACCATTATCAGGATATAAGAGGCCATCGAGCTAAAGTTCGTTGCCGGGACGAGGGCGGTACGGAGGTTTAGCATCGCATAGCCGTGCGCATCCTGCATCGCATGTCCGGCTTCATGGCAAGCGACGCCTATTGCGGAAAGCGATTGACTTGAATAGACATCATCGGATAATCTGAGTGCTTTCTGACTCGGATCATAGTGGTCACTTAACCATCCACTTGAACGTTCGATCCGTACGCCGCTGACACCGTGTCTTGCCAGCATCAGATCGGCGGCTTGCGCGCCCGTCATTCCGCTACGCGATCCGACTTGTGAGTATTTTGAGAATGTCGATTTTGTGCGAAACGTCGCGTAGAGGGACAGTGCCAGTCCCGGTGCGAGGAATACGAAATAGAGTGGATCGAAGAAACCGAAAAACATGATAAACACCTCCAAATTTTAATTTTACCTTGCGGATTTTTAATTTTACCTTGCGGTTCGATTTTAAGACGAATGTTTGACTGTTGTTAAATATCTGTTCGTTTAAGAAATTATACAGGATATTCTGACGAAATTCAAATCATTTTTAAGCGAGGAGCGATAGATGCGCAGAATAATTGATACCCACCAGCACCTCTGGGATACCTCTAATTTGGAATACCCTTGGTTAGAAGGGTTCGACCTATTGGGAAAACGATACACAGCAGAAGACTATCGTGCGGCGATTGGGGATCTTAATGTCGTCAGATCGGTACACGTTGAGGGAGACCCCGCTGAAGCGGATGTTGTCAAAGAGGTCGAGTGGCTCACACAGATCTCCGAGACAGATGGGATGATAGGCGCGATAGCGGCAGCGGCACCGCTTGAAAAACCGAATGCCGAGGCGATTCTTGAACAACTCGCAGGATTCGGACTTGTCGTCGGGGTGCGTCGGATGGCGTGGCATCATCCAGATCCGCAGTTTTACGCCACACCTGAACTGATTAATGGGGTGAAACTGCTGACGAAGTTCGATCTCTCTTTTGAGCTTTGCGCGAACCATGCACAACTCCCAGCGGCAATCGAACTCGTCAAGGCGACACCGGACGTTCGGCATGCCCTTAACCACTGCGGGGGTCCGGACATAAAAGGCGGACAATTCGAGTCGTGGGCAACGCATATCAACGCACTCGCCGCCTTTGAGAATGTCCACTGCAAGGTATCGGGGATTGTGACGACTGCGAGTGAAAACTGGACGCGTGAGGAACTCAAGCCGTATATTCTCCATCTGGTGGAGGCATTCGGCTATGAACGGCTGATGTTTGGAAGTGATTGGCCCGTGTGTACCTTGGCGGCTACCTATCAGGACTGGGTAGCGGCACTCTTAGGGACCGTTGAGGATGCGTCGGATGCGGAGAAAAATAGGCTCTTTTACGAAAACGCTGCGGAATTTTATTCGATATAGAATGATAATTGACGGTCGTCCAAAGAGTCGGGTGTATATTGTCTGAATCAGGATTTACCAGATTAGAGGATGGACAGGATCGTGGTTTCGTTTTTGATTAGCGAGCGTTTTCGTGGTAGGTGAGGTTAAAAACCTCGCCAGCGGGAGGTATCGCGAGCAAAGCTTGCTCCTACAAAAGGAAAGGGTGCGGTTGGAAACCGCACCTACCAGATTGGAGTCGCATGGTTAGGAAACCACACCTACCCGTTGTTGGAGAAAGGACGAAGGCACTATTGGAGCGAAATCAATACAGGTTCAATTCCGAGGGTCTCTTGAATGTGTTGCTTCAATGCTACTGCTTCAGTCCGCGTGCTGAATTCACCGATCGTTACACGGTGTACAGTCCTGCCATCAACAGTAGCAACACGGAGGGCGACCTTTTCATTCGGATTCTGCAACTGTAATCTTTCCTCCATCGCTTCAGCGTAGTAACGTTCTACGAATGAACCCACCATGAGCGTTAGCTTGGATACCGACGCTCTTCTTACCTGACTGTTCGCCCCAAACTGTAACTGCGTCTGTTCTGTGCTCCGATTGCCAGCAACGTCCTGAACGGACAACTTGCAAGTGTAGACAGCGTTCGGATTTGCTTGAATTTTGCTCAAAACAACCTCGTCAGGAGGCGAACCGTTTCCTTCAGCCTGCTCAATAAGTACGTTTTCTGCATCGAAAAGTTCAAGATTCCAACCCGTAAGCGGATTGATGTCCCATACTTTCACACCAATAGTTGTCGGTGTTTTCGCGAAAAGTTCCAATGTTGTTGGAATGAGGTCTACTGTCACCATCTCGGTATCTATGAAGTGTCGTGTGTCCTGTGCGTCAAGAACGTGGAGCTGAACCTCGTAATTTCCGTCAGGAACCAAGTTGCCGGTATCTGCAAAACCGTCCCAGACGACACCTTCCGCTGGCACACCTGTCCCAGATTTTTCCCATACACTTTCGGTGTACTCATCTTGGATGTCTAACTGCCATCGTAGCGGTGCGGTGCCATCCTCTCCAAGATGCAAACGAAATGTGGTGTTATCCGAAATACCGTCGCCATTCGGCGAAATTGCGGGTTCGGAGATATCCAATTCTCCATCAATGGTTTCCGGGTCTATTTCGAGTGTTTCCGGCATTAAAATCGGTGCGGTTTCATCGGTATCAGATGGCTCGGTGTGGGTCGCCACTGATACGGGTGCCAAGTCGCCTCCATCCCAGCGTAACGTCGCCGAGATCCAATGCACGCCTTGTTCCAATTCACTGCCGCTCACGTAGGCATAATCGAGTTGTCCCGAAGAATTTCGGAAACTCAGTCCCCGTGCCAATTCACCACTCCAGAACCTTTCAGAAGCGGTCAAAGCGGTATAACCGAAACGGAACCCAACATGCCCATCTATGAACCAATGTTCTGCACCGAAGTGTAATCGGAGGCGTTCACCCCAGTTTACGTCGTTCTGACCTCGGACGGCGAGGTCTGCCGAAAAGAGTGTGTTCCCGGCTACCTCGTATGTTGTCCCGAAGCGTGCGGCTAAGGGTGCGCTCTCAAGCAGTACACCGTTCTCACGAATGCCGCTGCTCAATTCAGAAAAATTCATACCGACTGTTACCGAATCACCCCATTTTTGCAATGGATAGGCGAATTGCATCCCTAAGTCCACACTCCATAGAAAATTGGTCCTGATAGGTGTGTTGTTCTGATAGTAGCGCAGGTTCGCACCCGCCGAAGCGCGATGTCCGAGCGCAAGTCCGTACCCTAAAAGGACAATCTGTGTAGATTCCGTCGTATTATTTTTCCAGCCGTCAAGCCATGTCGCAAAAGAGACATTTCCTAAATTTCTGTTCGTCACACCGAACGTCTGCGGATTCGCAGCGACTGAAAACGCCTGATCGCGGCTTGAGAAGTTCCCTGGAAACGGCATTCCACCCATATTGACTTCCACACCATCCATAAATCCTAATGAAGATGGGTTCCATAGAAAACCGTTGGTATCGGAGGGACCTGCAGTGAACGCACTGCCCATACCAACCGCGCGGGCACTTGCCCCGACAAAAATATCGCGTTGACTTATGCTGGAAGTCGCCGCGGAAACGGATACGGCTGCCAACATCATTCCAACGACACCGATTTTTGGGACGATTCGCAGCAGGCGTTGCTTACTCCATCGAAAAAAATTGAATTGCATTTTTTAATTTATCGCCTCCTGGACTGCTCTCCTTACGCAAGCCTATAGAGGCTTGCGGGACAATGTTACGAGCAGGTTTTCGGTGAGTCTGGGTGCTTTTTAAACCCAGTCAGGCTCACATAACGCGCTGTAACTTCGTTAGTGAGATACGTATCTACACCGTTTAACGTTGAATTAATGGAAATGGGTACAGGCAGGCACGTTTGTGATTTTAATAGATAGGGAAATCCAACAGACCAAAAGAAGGAGTGAGATTTAAAGGGGATCGAATGAAGATTAAGAAATTAATGTGGGAACTTGCCAACGCCGACCGGTGCGGTTGGAAACCGCACCTACCGGGTCAAAGATTAACTTATCCCTCTTAGTCCGTTGGTTGCGTAGCGTATTTGAGAACACCTTCTGCGTCCGTGAATCGCAAATAGAGTCCCCACGACCAGCCGAGATCCACTTTTTGGCACAGAACCGTATTCCATCCGGCTTTCAGTTGACACGGAACCGCATCGGCGTCTATTGATGCGCCAGCATCGATACTTTTCCGATGAATTTCAGTTCCATTTAGCCAAACAGCGATTTCGTCGTCGCTTCCAATCAACATCACAGAATCGGTTGCTTTCGAGGCGTGGACGTACACCAACATGTATCCGACAGTCATTGGGGTTGGACTGAAGTCTCTGCGTAAATCGAGATAACCGTCCTCTCTTGCGGTAAGTTCCTGCCATTGGATGGATTTGCCATCAACGCCTGTGTAAGTCTTCTCCAAGTCCAATCGACCGCCAGACTGCAACAATTCATCAACCGTAGCAACATCTGTTTTGGGAAACGGACCTAAAACCGCGTAGCGCTTCACAAATGGAGAGGCGTTCAACACTTGATAGGAATCAACACCAATTTTATAGTCTGTGGCTTCAGATGCCTTTCCAACAATACTGAACACAATCTGATTTTCACCAGCATTTAAAGGGGCCGTCCCGAATGATACCAACGTCCCAGCTATCGGTTCAGAAGAATAGCAGTCGTAAGGGGCACCGACCCCTGTATCGTCTACAGACAATTGGACATGCGCATACTTCTGTCCACGCATTAAAATGGCACGAATCTCATACACATTTCTGTAAGGCACTTCAATTGGGACGGTTATGGAAGCCGCCTGTTCAGCAGTTTCTGGCGTGAAAGTGACATAGTTTCCACCAATATCAACGCCTTCCGCTCGGTAACTTTCTGTCCGAACGACTACGCCGTTTGCCATTGTCTTAGGTAATAGATCAACAGCCGAGTGTGTGTCCTTCGGTGGTAATGTCCACTCCTTCTCATACCAAAATTGTGGGAGATAGTAGAGGTCTCGCGCCTCATTTGTCAAGACGAGATCGTAACCATCAAAGCAGACCGCTTCCCCAAAAAAATAGTGAGGCAAGGACCACGGTGCGCTCTGAATCATCTGTGCTAAATCACCCGTTGTGTCGTGATATACCCAGAGTGTGTCGTAAGTACAGACAGCAAGACGCGTTCCGTCCTCTGACACTCCCGCACCTGTCACGAACTTCGCTTCGGTGAATTCGCCAACCCTCTCCAATACCTGTTTTTTATTTGGTTTCAGAACTGGAAAGCGGTAAAGCACGGCGCGTTCGCGTTCTTTAGAGACGATATAGGGGACATCTTGAAGAATAAAAAGTCCTTCGGCATCTACATTTTCATTAGGGTATCGATACGGATAACTCGCGATGACCTTCGCCTCCGTCTCAGTGAACGGATCTGGCTCTGAAACAACAACGACCTTTAGATCAAATCGCAACCTGCTGTTATTGCCAATTTCACCGATCCAGAGTTGATTTTTATCGTCAATCCCGAGTGCTTCCCAATCGAAGTTCCGGGAACCGTGCACTGCGACCTTTTGGATTAATTCGCCATTGCGTTTTGTAGCGTAAAGTGCGGCGGGGTTTCCAGAGTCGTTGAGAGTCCAATAGACGCCTTCAAACTGCCGACTCGCGACGATGCCGGAGCTCTCTTGGATATCGGGATGCATGTATTGTCCTGTGGGTTGCCACGGGGGTGTGTCGATGGGGTCTTGGGGTGCCGCTACAGCGGTGCAAAATCCGATATTTATCGCGAAAAGCAGTAGTAGGGATGGCAATTTCATTAAAGCATTCTCCTTTGATATATATTTTACAGCCTTTGCGATGAAAAATCAAATAGGTTTTTCACCGTGTTTAGGGTTATTTATGGGATGAGACACTTTGCTATTGAAACGGTAGGAGGGGTTGAACAAAGCATGAAATATTAAATCCACTTCACGCAACAACCTTGAAAAAAATATGGACAAACTCGACATTTTGTGGTATCATTAAGTATACACAATGTAAAGATAGTTAATACCTCGATCGTTTTCAAGACATCGGGAGACCAGTTTTCAAAAGGAGCATCGTTTTGAATCGACAATCTGCAAAGAAACACGCACGGGCGGACAACGCAAAGCGGATACGCAATCGACACCGTAAAGCAACGCTTCGGACAGTGATGAAACAAACAGAAACAGCTCTTGAAGAAGGGAACGTCGAAACAGCACAGGAATTGTGCCAATCTTTGGTAAGCCTCTTAGATAGAGCCGCCAGTAAAGGTGTTATCAAAAAAGGGACAGCAAATCGTCAAAAGTCCCGACTCACCCGCAAATTGCATGCCCTCACTGTGGCTTCTTAATTATTCCTTGCGGTTAAACGACGTGGGTTCACACGTTAACATTCCTTTCTCGAATCTGAAGAAACACCCAAATAAAAAACCTCCCATTTCATTACAGGCTACATGGTTTGTATGAAGAAGACCGTTACTTTGGGTGTTTTTCTTAAAATCCAATTCATACTCATGACGCATTGCCGTCGAAACATAGGAGATTCGCGAGGCATCGGAACAATGGATCCGAAACCTCGCGTTATCGCGAGATATGAACGCGCGCACAGTCGCCTTAGAATGCCTGTTGACCCTCTCGCACAGCAGCGCGTCAATAGCATCCGTTGTTGACAGTGCATTCGGACGGTACGCGATCGACGGACGTGAACGCAGATTGGTAAATGGGCTCGTCTATGGCGTTATCCGGTGGCAGAAGCAACTGGACTGGGTGCTTGACCAGTTCATCAACCCCAGATTTCAGTTAGACGCGAGGCATCGTAATATTCTACGACTTGGCGCGTTCCAACTGCTACACCTCGATGGGATACCTGCACACGCAGCGATTTTCGAAACCGTCCAACTTGCCACTGCCCACCCACGCAAATTTTCAGGTAGACGGAAGACCGCAGGGTTTATCAATGCAGTGCTCCGTTCTGTCCAACGCCAAAGCGCAACAATCGCCTATCCGCCACTTGATGCAAATCCGACTGAACACATTGCGCTTTCGCTGTCCTATCCAACGTGGTTAGTAAAGCGATGGCTTCAAACACGCGGCGTTTCGTGGACGCTGGCGTTCTGTCGTGCGAGCAATCAAATTGCCCCGCTCGCGTTCCGTGTAAATACCCTCCTGACACAGCGCGAAGAAGTTTGCCAGTTTTTGGAAACGAAAGGTTTATCGGCGTCGCTTTCCAAAATTGCGCCCGATGGGATAGCACTCAAAAACCGCACAATCACCCCTTCAGACACCGCTGGCGAACTGAATCTGAAGGACATCCTCAACCGAAACGACATCTATGCCCAAGACGAGAGTGCCATGTTGGTGGCACACTTACTCTCACCGGAGGACGCGGGATTCATCGTAGACCTGTGTGCCGCACCGGGTGGCAAGACGACGCATTTGGCACATCTCATGAGGAATACCGGAAAAATTATCGCTGTGGATGCTTCAGCAGAAAAAATAGCGTTGCTGCAAAAGAACTGTCGACGCGTCGAGGCACACAATGTTGAGACTCGCGTAATGGACGCGACGAAAGCTGACTTGGCGTTTATCAAAACAGCGGATGCTGTGCTTATCGACGCGCCTTGTTCAGGATTCGGAACGCTCCGACGGCATCCCGACATCCGATGGAACAAAACCCTTGAACAGGTTCGCGCCCTCAGCGAAATACAATATAACCTGCTGAAGAACGCAGCAGCACACATCAAACCCGGAGGTATTCTTGTCTACAGTACGTGTAGCATAGAACCGATGGAAAACGAGGCAGTCATCCAACGCCTTTTGAAAGATTTCCCGATGTATAGGATAGAAAACGCACGACGTTTCTTGCCCGATGTTCCGCCGAGCGCGATAACACCAGAAGGCTTTGTCCAGACTTTTCCACATGAACACGGGGTTGACGGAGCGTTCGCGGCACGTCTCCGACGGGTTTCGACAGAATAAATGATTAACTTTAAGCTGTACGCCATTACCGATAGACACCGATGCGCGCCTACTCCATTGGTCGATGTTATTTTGGAATTGTTAGATGCAGGTGTCACCGCTTTCCAATTGCGCGAGAAAGATTTAAGTGATACCGAGTTGATTAAATTAGCACAACCGATTGCAGTGTTGTGCCACAATTACGAAGCAAAACTCTTTATCAATACACATACGTGTATTGCCAGTGATGTCGGTGCCGCCGGGGTTCATCTCCCAGCGCATGCAGAATCTGTAGGCTCCATAAAGGAAACCGAAACAGGCGATAACTTCTATGTTGGGTGCTCGGTGCACTCTTTTGATGCGGCAAAAGAACGGGAAGCAGAAGGGGCTGATTTCGTCACCTACAGTCCGATCTACCCTACAGCAAGCAAACCCGGATACGGTCCGGCTGTCGGTACAGCGAGTCTCGCGGAGGTGGTTGATGGCGTGAAACTGCCAGTCTTCGCATTGGGAGGCATTACACCCGCACGAGTATCTGAATGTCTAATCGCGGGGGCTTTCGGAGTGGCGGTGATGTCAGGTGTTATGTCACCGAAAGGTGCAGGCGGACAAGCGAAACGTTATCTTGATTTTTTTAACGATTTTTAATTTATAGATCCTGGGCTGCTGCGTCCGTTGTCCTTGCAGTATTCCAAAAAAAACCTTCATAATCCAGCGACAGTTAGAATTAACCGAAAACCCTCGTGGAATGTAATGGAACGAGGTCCAGAAGCACATAATTAAAAAAATGAAACAGATTTTAACAATTGCAGGCTCAGATTCAGGTGGGGGCGCAGGTATACAGGCGGACATCAAGGCAATCTCGGCGAATGGCGGCTTCGCTATGTCGGCGATTACCTCTGTTACAGCACAGAACACAGTCGCGGTCACAGACGCTTTTGACTTGCCTATCTCGTTGATTGAAGCGCAGTTAGACGCTGTCTTCACAGATTTTGAGGTCGCCAGCGTCAAAACGGGGATGCTCTCCTCGCCAGCGATTGTCGAGGCAGTTGCGGGAAAATTGAAGGAACATACACCGCCAGCCATTGTTGTAGACCCTGTGATGATCTCCAAAAGCAAATTTCCACTGTTGAAAGAGGAGGCAATTGATAGCCTCAAAACAGCGCTGATTCCGCTTGCGACAGTGATTACGCCGAACGTCTACGAGGCAGAACTCCTCGCGCAACAGGACATCCGAAACACAGATGATGCGAAAAGTGCCGCAAAAACGATCGCGGAACTCGGTTGTCACGCTGTTCTTGTCAAAGGTGGACATCTCATTGGGAACAAGGCAATCGATGTGCTTTACTGCGACGGTCAGTGGACCTTTTTTGAGGCAGAACGGGTTGAGACAAAAAACACGCACGGTACGGGCTGCACCTACTCAGCGGCAATAGCGACACAACTCGCAGACGGAAACCAAGATCTGAACGACGCCATCAGGACAGCAAAGGCATATATCACCGGTGCTATCCAGCACGCTTTAGATATCGGGCACGGACACGGTCCGACGAACCATTTCTTCAAGTCGTAGGTGCGCTGACTACAACGGCTGTCGTCCCTCAAAACCGTCCTCAATTTCATGCCAGTAGCGGATCTCCTTTTCACCCATCCGCCAGCAGAGGTAGACCTCTTTGCCGTTGCGGAGGTGTGGGAAATCGACCAATCCTGGATCGAGTCCTTTCAAATGACACCCGCGTGCCTCAATCCGATCCAGAATTTCCTGAAAGCGTTTAGTTGCGTTGAGCAGTGCGGCTGTATGCTTGCTGCCACCGTTGGAAGAAACCACCTCTAAAAGTGGCGTAATTTCTGCGTGGAGTCCTGCGAGTTGCGCTCTTATTGCTCTTAACCGTGAAATTTCATCAACTAATTCGGGGATGCATTGATTTGCTTCTTCAAGCGTAAAATATCGCTTTTCCTGCATCTATGAGTCTCCTTACGTTCATAGTGAATAGTGTTTATTAAATTTATATCAGCACTGCTCTAAAATTTACACTGAATTGCAAGCAATGTCAAGGAGAAGTGGTTTTCAGTCTTCGGTTATCGGTTTTCGGTTAAGAGGCTTTCACTTAAAGACGATTCCTTTTGATAACCGATAACCGATAACCAATATAAAATGGAAAACGAAACGAAACCCACAGAGCAACAGAATCAGAGCGTCACCCGTGCTGCTGGAGTTGTCAGCATTGCTGTGATGATATCTCGGATATTGGGGCTTGCCCGTGAAACGGCGATAGGTTACTACTTCCCTTCAAAAGTCAGTGCGGACACTTTTTATCTTGCCTTCCGTATACCGAACTTCCTACGCGATATGTTCGGCGAAGGCATCTTGAGCAAGGCATTTATTACGACATTCCTCGCGACAGAGGCTGAAGACGGCGAAGAAGCGGCGTGGAATCTTACGAACCGCATCTTTAATTTAACGTTCCTCGTTTTAATTGGTATCATAGCACTCGGTATCATCTTCGCCCCAGTTCTTGTCGATGTGTTGGCACGAGATAACTTTAATAGAAACTTAGACACCATCGAACATTTTGGATTTGACAGCAAGATTGAACTGGCAATTTATCTCACGCAATTGATGTTTCCGTATCTACTCTTTGTGTCATTTGCGGCAATTGCTATGGGATTATTGAATAGCAAGGGACGATTTGGTATCCCAGCCTGTGCGTCGACCTTCTTTAACGTGAGTTCTCTCGTTGTCGGAATAGGTGGCTACTATTTGTGTCCACTGGTAGAGATCCACCCAGTCACAGGCATGGCTATTGGTGTGATTGTCGGTGGCATCGCCCAATTCCTAATTCAGGTGCCGTCTATGTACCGAGTTGGCTTTCGGTATCGTCCGCTGCTGAGTCTGCGAGATCCGAGAGTACTTCAAGTTGTTCATCTCATCGGACCTGCTGTATTGGGGGTCGCGGCGGTGCAGGTGAATCTACTGACGAACACGTTTTTTGTTACTTCAGACTCCGGATGGTTAACTTGGATCAGTAGGGCGTATCGCGTTATGCATCTCCCGATTGGGATATTTGGCGTTGCGATTTCAACAGTAGCACTGCCACAACTCGCGAGACTCGTAACAGCAGGAGAGACAGAGAATTTCCGCAACGCACTCTCTTACGCACTCCGTTTGATGCTTGTTCTGACAATTCCCGCGGGAATCGGACTCATGGTTCTCTCAGAACCGATCTGCCGTTTGCTTTACGAATGGGGCGTAACTGTCGAAGAAGACACAATCGAAACAGCAAGGCTCTTATGGGTCTATGCCTTCGGTCTATGCGGGTTTTCAACCCTTAAGATCGTTACAGATGGGTTCTATGCCCACAAAGATATTCGCGCGCCGGTTATTGTCAGCATTTGTGCCGTTGTGCTCAATATTTGTCTCAACTATCTGTTTATTTACCGAGAATTATTTTTGGAGCCACGTGCTGTGGTATTTTCAACGGTTCTGACTGTGACATTGAACTGTGCCGTCTTACTGCTACTGCTCCGCCGTAAAGTTGGGCGATTGGGGCTTCGATCACTCATCCCGCTGACGCTCAAAATCTTAACCGCTTCAGTGGTGATGGGGTTCACCTGCTGGTTGACAAACGGCGTCATTGAGCAGGATTGGCTCGGCACGGTAGGCATCATTCCACGGATTACTGGTGTGTTTGTCCCCATCGGATTGAGTCTGCTGGCACTTGCCGGAATGTATAAGTTTCTGAAGGTTTTGGAATTTGACGATATTCTGAATATATTCAAACAATGTCTCTGAGGATTTTAAGGAAAACTCGCAAATTTTACAATCTTTGTAGCATCAAGGGCATAGCCCGTAACATAGTGGAGGGCGGATTTAAGAAAAGGACGCTACAGTCCAAACCAACGATATTTAACCGCAAGGAATAATTAAAAATGTTAACGAAACGGATAATTCCATGTTTAGATGTGCGCGCGGGAAAGGTCACCAAAGGCATTGCTTTCCAAGGCAATGTCGATGTCGGCGACCCAGTCGAGATGGCGCGATTTTACTACGAAGGCGGTGCCGATGAACTCGTTTTTTACGACATCACGGCAAGCAACGAACGACGCGATATTATGATTGACGTCGTTTCTGCAGTCGCCGCCGAAATCTTTATCCCGTTCTCCGTCGGCGGTGGGTTACGTACACTTGAGGATATGCGCCGTGTGCTACTCGCAGGTGCAGAAAAAGTAAGCATAGATTCCGGTGCCGTGCGGAACCCTGAACTCATCGCGGAGGGTGCACAAGCGTTCGGTAGCCAGTGCGTTGTGTTGAGTATGCAAGTGAAACGGGTCCCGAAAAGCGAACAGATCCCAAGCGGCTATGAAATTTACATAGATGGTGGGAGAAAACCGGTCGGCTGGGATGCCCTGGAATGGTCGGCGCGTGGGGTTGATCTGGGTGCTGGCGAAATTGTCGTCAATAGCATCGATGCAGACGGCACGAAAGCCGGATATGAACTCGCGTTGACGGGCGCCATCGCCGATCTGGTGCCGGTGCCGGTCATCGCTTCCGGTGGTGCGGGGAACCCACAGCATCTACGGGACGTTTATGTCGAAAGCAACGCCGATGCCGCGATTGTCGCTTCTATCACACACTACGGCGAATTTACAATTGAAAACATCAAAACCTATCTGACAGATGAAGGTGTGAGCGTCCGCGATACGTGGTAGGAGTGGTTATCAGTCGTCGGTTATCGGTTGTCGGTTAAAGAGGCTTTTGTAGTTTTCAAGTCCTTCTTTTAACTGATAACTGAAGGATTTTTTGAAAAAATCTGTATTGGTAACTATTCCCTCCGACAACCGATAGCCACAACAAGAGACTTATGGTACTCTGGGGGAACACCGAAGCAAAAACACACCTCTTGTAACTGAGAACTGACAACCAATAACTGATAACTATTAAGATGGAGGAGATATGACCCCGAAATTACCTGATGCAAGAAATGAAAACATATTAATCCACGTTAATGGTGAATTGTTACCCCGTGAAGACGCGAAGATATCCGTGTTCGACAGTCTCGTCCAAGGTGGAGATGGCGTATGGGAAGGTTTACGCGTCTATAATGGAAAGATATTCGCACTCGACCCACACCTGGATCGACTCATAGACTCTGCACACGCCATGGCGTTCGCAGGTATTCCGACGCGCGATGAGATTAAAAAAGCGATCTTTGAGACGCTTGAAGCCAACGGCATGCGGGACGGTGTTCATATACGCCTAACGCTCAGTCGCGGGAAAAAGGTTACCTCCAGCATGGACGCACGCGTTAACCAGTACGGGACTACCTTAATCGTGATCGCGGAATGGAAGCCACCTATTTACGCCAGCAGCGGCATCCGTTTAATCACCTCAGCGATCCGACGGAATCCCCCGCAGTGTGTTGACTCCAAGATCCATCATAATAACCTGATTAACAATATCCTCGCAAAGATTGAGGCGAACGTCGCTGGTGTGGATGATGCGATCATGCTCGACATCTTCGGTTACGTTTCAGAGACAAACGCGACGAACCTCTTTCTGATAAAACGTGGGGAAGTCCTGACTCCACACGCCGATAGTTGCCTACCGGGGATCACGCGAGGCACGGTCATCGGTATTGCTCGCAAGGCGGGGATTCCCATGACGGAGCGCAATGTGTCGCTGACTGAAGTCTACACAGCAGACGAAGTCTTCACGACCGGCACTGTCGGTGAGTTGAGTCCTGTTTTAGAGGTTGACGGCAGGAAGATTGGAGAGGAGGGGATTCGTCCTGTGACGACTCGACTGCAAGAACTTTACGCGGAACTGACCGCTAATGAAGGTGAACCGTTGCCTTTAAACGCTGTTGAATAAAAAGATAAAAAAATGGAATTAGGAAACAGATCCGTCAGCAAGTTTACAAGATTCGGCGACAGGTTCTGATCGAATAGGAGTTTCATTCGTGTAAACGACTGTCTGCGATTTCTTCAAGTTGGCGGCATACGCAAAGCAGGCGCGAATGTCCGTTTCAGTTAAATAGGGAAAATCATCAAGAATTTCTGCCACTGTCATACCGGATGCGAGATATTCAAAGATATCGTAAACGGTGATCCGCATGCCCCGAATGCATGGTTGCCCACTACGTTTGTCCGGTTCAACGGTAATAATGCCTGTGTAGTCATTCATTGCTGTTCCCTCGTTGGTAAGTTTCAAGTTTACTTATCATAAAGTATATATGAAAAATTTTGAAAAAGCAAGTGGTTCAGATCTCTAAGCAGTATCATTCAGTTTTCCCTATCACTCATTCAAATCTCAAGACGCACAAAGGCAAGGTACGCACCCGACACAAGCACCCCAAGGAATAGCACCAACAACATTAAATCCGTCGCTGCGGTGTTGAAATCGCGGTTGAGACTGAGCGTGTCTTTAAATTTGGGGATCGCCGCTGGGCTGACAGGCTTTTGTGACATCCCGTCACGAACCCCAATAACATGAAGGCTCTTTGGGTCCGCTCTATCCGTATCAACGACGAACTCTCGGTATTCACGGGCGTAACGCTGAGCGTTCTCAATAAATTGCAGATGCCGTTCAAACCCCGTCCCCGCAAAAGACTCAAAGAGACGTTGCACAATTGCCGTCGGTGAGAGTCGGGTGATCGCTCGCGCCCGTTTCCCTTGCGCGATCTGCTGATTCAAGTATGTCTCGTTGAAACGTTCATACCGCTCGGCTTCTGTGGCGACATACTCGCCGAGCACATGCACCGGTGGTCTTGTATGTGCGTCGTCGGGTTTATTCTGTTCTGCTGTCATCCAGCCGTAAGAGGTCTCTACACCCGATGGGGTCGTTTGTGTGTTGCCATATTTATCCCGATACGCTTCGCGTGCCTCATCTACAATTTGGATGCGTTGCTGCCAAAATTTCATGTATGCCATCGGGACCGACGTGCGACTGCCGATAGATGCCAACGTATTCGGTACAAACACCACAAAACTCACCCAAATTAAAAGCAAAACGACAAGGCTCACCCCGCTCTCTCGGACTGTAGCAGAGATGAGAATCCCCAAGGCAGTAAAAAGGCAAACATAAAGGATAATGATACCGTACAAGATGCCCAGACGTCCCCATACTTCGACACTGAGGTGTACTGCGTCTGAAGTAGAGATGAGGAGTAGGTTCATTAACATTGCAAGCGCGAAGGGAATGTTAATGCTGATGAACGCGCCTAAAAACTTTCCAATCAACACAGCATGCCGTGGAATAGGGTTTGCTAAAGTCAACCGCAGCGTCCCGCGTTCCAGTTCGCCAGAGATTGAATCAAAAGTGAACAGGATTGCAACAAAACTCAGCACATAACCGACGATGAACGCCCAATCAAGTGTGGTAAAATCGGGACGGATGTTGAAGAGATTCGGTGTCTCCTGTGGATACCCCATCCGCCAGAGGGGTCTCACCCCGGCTATGTCGCGGACGTAGTTACTCCCGCTGGCGTGCGTCGGTAGAAATGCCTCATCGCCTTCCGCACAGAAACGGAGGGGTGAGGGCACTTTGTGAAGATCCCCGGGACCTTCTGTCGCGAGGCGATACACGTTGGTGCTGCGCGATTCTAATGTCTTTATAGCATCAGCAGCGGCGTTATAGTATGCCTGTGTTCGTTTGGGGTGTTCGCGCAGATATAGGAGCGCATTGGTTAGCATCAATGCCAATAGCAACACTGTTGCCAAGGCGAAACGCAGGCTATTCAGGTTGTCGTAGAGTTCACGCTTCGCAATATGCCACATTCCTACACTTCACTTCTGATAAAAATAAGAACTATTCCCATAAACAGAGCGAGATTACCTATCAGTAACAGAAACAGGTCGGGTAACGCCCGTTTTGCATTCGTCCCAACATCCTTTCTTTCAAAAGTAAACGTTGGGAGCGTGCGCCAGTCGACGGCACCTTTATCAGCGACGAACCACTCCCGCGACCGAAAAGCATTCTTCGCGTAGAGATAGTCAATCACGGTTTTTCGGTAATGTCGCGCCGCCTGAAAAAAATCTCTAAGTCCTAACAGGTCTGTCCCTGCCCACGCCTGCGTTGCGGCATCGTAGATGCCCACCGGCGAAAGTTTCAACAATATCCTGTCGATTGTGGCTTGGCGCACGAAAATGTCCTCCAGTGCCTGTTTGCGGATGCGCCATGCCTTTTCTGTAGTGCGGATGGTCAGGGGTTCCACGAAATCATAATAGCGTTTCGCAAGCGGAACGTACTTCTCAAATTCTGGACGGATTTCTGAAATGAGGCTCATGTGTTCCACGTAAGACATGAGGGTTGTTGGATCGACATGCGCGTCGGTATAGAGTCCTAATGCTTTGCTAAATTCTTCGGAAGTCACGCGATCCCGATCATCGTGTGGGCGTGCGTCCGTTGATGTTTCTCCTGCGATTCCCTCGTTTTCAAGGAACTTTTGACGTTCCCTTTCATAGTCATCTAAAATTTGTTGAATTTGGTTCTCGGCGGTTTTCATACGCGCTTGAATGTCGTCCCCTGGGTTCACCATCGCCCGGATTAGGTTCGGATACACGAGTATCAGAAACCCCCAAACGAACATCGCGAGCATTAACGCCGTCCCGGTCCTACGCGTCGCTGCGGAAATCAGCAATCCGATGAGGTAGAACAGGGATAGATACGCGAACGATGTCAGGACAATCCCGGCGATACGGAAAAAATCAGCAGTTGACAGCGGAATCGAACGCGTTAACAACAGCAGCACAAAAAGCAGACTCAATATCAGCGGAACCAACAAGCACGTCATCGCACTGACATACTTGGCAAGCAAAATCTGCCCACGTCCGATAGGCTGCGCGAGGACCAGACGTAACGTGCCGCGTTCACGTTCCCCCGCAATCGCATCATAGGCGAATATCAATCCCATCAGGCTCAGAATAACCTCAAAGACAAAGACAATATCAATTGAAGAAAAGAAGGCGATAAACGGGTTGTCGGTGCCGTGCATTTGGGCATCCCAGAGCGTCGGCACAAACCCGTGCCAAATCCCGATCAGGTTGCCGAAGCGTTTATCCAATCCGAGATTGAAAATGCTCAACGGATTCGGTGCCCGGTCGACCATCACGAACATCGTAGAATAGGTTTTTGCTTTTCGTAAATCCTGATGATGCATTTTGACGGCATCATTGTAACTCTCCAAACGTTGTTCATAATCTTGGATAAGCACTACTGTGTTTGCAACCACGAGTAACAGCGTGATGAGCAGCACGGCTGCGAAACGGAAGGTCATGAGATTGTCAAGCAGTTCCCTGCGAATGAGTGTTTTAAGCATTTTGTCTTACACCTCGACGCGCACAAACGCGAGATACGCACCCGATAGAAGCACCACAACAAACAACGCCAATAACAGCAACTCCATCGCAGTGGTGTTGAAATCTTGACTGAGGCTGAGTGTGTCTTCAAACCTCGGAACTGCCTCCGGACTGACAGGCTTCTGCGACATGCCTTCACGAACACCAATAATATGGAGACTTTCGGGATCCGCTCTATCGGTGTCAGCAACGAATTCACGAAGTTGCCGGGCATAACGTTGTACGTTCTCCGCAAATTGCAAATGTCGCTCAAATCCGGTTCCTGCAAACGCTTCAATAAGGTGATGCAGAAGTGTGGCGGGTGAGATGCTGGTGATGGCACGCGCGCGGTGCACCTGAGAAGCCCGGTACTTTAATCGTTCTTCGTGCCTGCGTTCCTCTCTTTCAGCGTTTTCGGTGTAAAAATCGCTTTTTGCCCTTAACGTCCTGTCGTCCAATTTACTGGACCAGAGCCCCTCTTCGTATTTATCCCACAAGTCCTCTCGAATTGGGTTACGCTGCTGCCAAAATTCATCGAAGGACATGTCAGGTGAGAAACTACTCGCAATCGAAGCGAAGGTGCTGGGCATAAAAACGACAAAGGTTACCCACGTCAAAAGAAGCACCATCAGACTCACTGCACTCCGTTGTACACGCGTCGAGACTAACAGCCCTAACGCCAGAAACAGACTCGTGTATAAAAGCGCGAGAAAGGAAATGATACCTAAACGTCCCCATGCTTCCGTCGTCAGGTGAACGGCATTTGCAGTAGAAATCAATAAAAGGTTCACCAACACAGCAAGTGCGAATGGGATACTAATACTGAGCAATGCCCCTAAGAACTTGCCGATAAGGACAGTGTGTCGTGGGATTGAATTTGCTAACATCAATCGGAGTGTGCCGCGCTCGCGTTCGCCGGAGACGGCATCAAAGGTGAACAAAATGGCTATTAAACCCAAGACATAACCGATGATGAATGCCCAATCCACTTGTGAAACGTTCGGTCCAACGTCCTTATTCTGGAGATTGGCATCTGGGTAGGACAGACTCCAGATCCCTTGGAGTAGCACGTTACTGTCTGAATCGGTCGCAAATACAGGGGGTTCGTTGACTTCAACCGTATCTGGTAAAATGGTCTCACCTCCGTTTGCACAGAAGTGAAGTGGAGACGGCTTTTTGTAGAAGTTTCCCGGTCCGTATTGCGCCAGTTTATAGAGGTTGTCGTCGGCGCGATCCGTTAAGTGATTCAAAGACTCGGTGACAGCGTCCTGATACCTCTGTACCCGTTTCGGATGCTCTCGGAGATGCTTAACGGCATTGGTCACCATCAGTGCCAGCAATAAAACAGTTGTTAAGGCGAATCGGAGGCTATTGAGGTTATCGTAGAGTTCACGTTTTGCAATATGCCACATATTTTTAATTTTCCTTGCGGTTCGGTCAGGGTTCCCGTGGAAAAACGCTTCTCTCCGTATATCCAGCCCGCCCGTTGGTTGGGCTTATGTTCGTTGGATATGCTTATCAATTTTCGGTTGTTAGCCGTCAGTCTATTCCTTCAATCTATTCCTGAGGCGGTTGCAATCTGACTGTTTACCACAGTCCATTCTTACTGACTGCGACGCAAGCCGCGTGTGGGAAACCTGCGGGACAATGCTGAAAGCCGACAGCCATTTTATACCTCACTCTTGATGAAAATCAGAAATATGATTGTGAATAGGATGAGGTTAATCGTCAACAGTAGGAACAGATCTGGTAACGCTCGTTTTGCATTTATGTCTATACCACTTCTCTGAAAGGAGAAGCGAGGGAGTGCATCCCAGTCAGCTGTGCCTTCGTCGGCAGCAAACCATTGTCGAGATTCAAATATTTTTTTGTCATAGAAATAATCAATGACTGTACGCCGGTAACGTCGAACCGCGCTGAAAAAGTCTTGAATCCCCTCCACGTCTGTGCCTGCCCAAGCTTCCGTTGCCGCATCATACAACCCGACGGGTGAAAACTTTAACAGCATTCGACCGAGATTCGCGGGTTGGATGTAGACAGCCTCTAATGCCGGTTCACGGACAAGCCACGTTCGGTTGACGGTACTGACAATCTCTCTATTGTGGAAGCCGTAATAGTTCTGGACGAGTGGGACATGTGGTTCAGATTCTGGCTTAATTTTTCCAGCATAGAATCCGCTTTGATAGAAATAGAGCAGTGTTGACGATTCGTCTTCATCCCTCAAGAAGGAATATTCACCACCTTTCAAGCGAAATCCCCAACTTTCGCCGTCACGCGATAGGGGCCCGAGGATGGTATCATTACGGAGAAACTTCTTTTTTTCTCTGTCCAATTCTTCCCACATCTGTTTGATTTGATGATAGGCGGAGATTTGCGTCTCCGGCTTCGGGACAATGTCAACTGCGGTAAGAATCAGATTTGGATACACCAGCACTAAGAATCCCCAAGCGAACATGGAAAGCATGAGCGCGGTACTGGTTCGACGCGTCATCGCGGAGATACATAAGCCGATGAGGTAGAACAGCGATATATAGAGAAGTGATGTCAAAACAATCCCGCCGATGCGAAGAAAATCATCTCCGTTCCAAGAAATCGAGGTGGATGTCGTTAGCAAGATGATGGACAGGAGAAGGCTTATCAGTAACGGTACAAGTAGGCAGAGCATCGCGCTGATGTACTTAGCAAATAGGATGTATCCGCGCTGGATTGGGTGCGTCAGTACGAGGCGTAACGTCCCGCGTTCACGTTCGCCAGCGATAGCATCGTAAGCGAAAATCAGCGCGAGCAGACTCAGTACCCCTTGAAAAACAAGCGCGATATCAATTGAAGTGAAGAGGTTGAGAAATGGATTATTCGCTCCGTGCTTCACTGCATCCCAAATTGTCGGCACAAATGCGTGATATACAGCAATTTCGTTACCCACCTGCTTATCCAATCCCAAATTGAAGATGCTCAAGGGGTTTGGACGGCGATGGACAATTAAATCCATAGCGTAACGGGAGTAGACTTTTTGCTCGCGTAATTCTTGGTGACTTTCCTGGGTAGCCGTGTTGTAAGCGGTGAGGTGCTGTTCATAGTCCTTGAGAAGCACAACGGTATTGGCGACGACAAGCAGCAGTGTAATGAAAACAGCTGCCGCAAATCGGAAGGTCATGAGATTGTCAAGGAGTTCTCGACGGATGAGTGTTCGTAGCATCTATTATACCTCAACACGCACAAAAGCGAGATACGCACCTGACAAAAGAACAAGGAAAAACAGTATCAACAACAGTAAATCTACCGTCGCTGTGTTGAAATCTCTGCTCAGGCTGATCGTATCCTCAAAGATCGGGATTGATTCTGGACTCACAGGTTTTTGAGATATGCCTTCACGAACGCCTATGAGATGGAGGCTTGCCGGATCTCCTCTATCGGTGTCAACGATGAAGGTGCGGTACTCCTGGGCATAGTGCTGGGCGTTCTCTAAAAATTGTAGATGCCGCTCAAAACCGGTGCCGGCGAAGGATTCAAGCAGATGCTGGACAACGGCAGTCGGTGAGATACGGGTAATGGCACGGGCGTGTTGAACCTGTGCAATTTGCTCGTTCAAACGTTTTTCAATCAGGCGTTTCTGCTCTGATGCATCTTGCATGACATACTTACTCCCTGCCTGTAAAGCTGCTGATCTGGATCTACCCAACACACTCTGGTATTCCTCAAGGTGTTTGTTAGTAATTTGTTTTTCGAGCACCCTTAATTCATCCTTTGACATGGGAGAGGAGAAGTCGCTGGCAATTAGCGCGAGAACGCTGGGCATAAAAACCACAAGCGTAACCCACGTCAGTAGAAGTATCACAAGACTCACGGCACTGCGTTGCACGCGCGTAGAGACGAGCAACCCCAACGCCAGAAACAGACATACATATAAGAGGGCAACACCGAAGATAATGCCTAAGCGTCCCCATGTATCAGCACTGAGATGGATAGCATGTGACGTGGCAAACACCAACAGATTTATCAAAACAGCCAGCGCGAAAGGGATACTCACGCTCATCAACGCCCCTAAAAACTTGCCGATGAGTACAGTATGGCGCGGCACCGCATTGGCTAACATCAATCGAAGTGTGCCGCTTTCACGTTCACCCGCAACGGCATCAAAGGTAAAGAGAAGTGCTATCAGACTCAACACATAACCGATGACAAATGCCCAATCTATTTTCGTAACGTCCGGGCGAATATTTGTTAGATTTGGGGTTGCATCTGGATACCGCATTCGCCAGAAACTCTTTAGATCAGCGTTCTCCCAAAAGTAGTGATATGACTCAACAGTACCTGACAGAAAGGGATCACCACCTTCGGCACAGAAGTGAAGATCGGACGGTTTTTTGTAAAGTTTTCCGGGTCCCTTTTGTGCGAGTTCATACAAATTGTCCACCCGTGCTTCTAAAGCATTACGAGCATTTGTGACAGCAGTGAGATACTTCTGGACTCTCGCGGGCTGCTCTCGGAGATGCACAACGGCGTTGGTGAGCATTAAGCCCAGCAGTAACACGGTTGTCAGGGCAAATCGGAGGCTATTGAGATTATCGTAGAGTTCACGTTTTGCAATATGCCACATATTTTTAATTTCCTTGCGGTTCGTTCAGGGTTCCCGTGGAAAAACGCTTCTCTCCGTATATCCAGCCCGCCCGTTGGTTGGGCTTATGTTCGTTGGATATGCTTATCAATTTTCGGTTGTTAGCCGTCAGTTTATTCCTTCAATCTATTCTTGGGGCGGTTGCAATCTGACTGTTTACCACAGTCCATTCTTGCTGACCGCGACGCAAGCCGCGTGTGGGCTTGCGGGACAATGCTGAAAGCCGACAGCCATTTTATACTTCACTCTTGATGAAAATGAGAAATATCATTACAAACAAAACTATGTTGATCACCAACAGTAGGAACAAATCTGGAAATGCTCGTTTGGCATTTACGCCTATATCACCTCTTTGAAAGGAAAACTTCGGCAGTGTATCCCAGTCTACCTTCTCTTTGTCCGCAGCGAACCACAGTCGAGATCCGAATGCCTTTTTATCGTATAGATAGGCAATCACTTCTTGTCTATATTGCCGAACTATCGTGAAAAAATCTTGAATCCCCTTCAAATCGGTGCCTGCCCACGCCTGCGTTGCAGCATCGTAAACCCCGACGGGCGAGAGTTTCAACAATACCCTATCAACAAATGCCGGACGAACGAAAATTTCCTCTAATACCTGCTTTCGGATAAGCCACACTCTGTCTGCTGTATTGACAATTCGAGGCCCGAGGAAACCGTAGTAATTTTGGACGTGTGGCACCTGAGAAAGGTGTCTGTCATAGAATTCGTTATAGGAGAGAACACTCCAATAGTAATATAATAGGGTCAATTGGTTCTCTATAAATCCATCACCAAAGGTCCATCTACCGGGACTATCCATGTCAAATGTTGGATCATCTCCTGGAACAGGGTCGTTCGCCAAAAAGTTTTTTCGCTCTCTGTCGAATTCTTCATATATCTGCTTGATTTGATTGAACGCGGATGCCGCGCGTGCCCCTGAGGTGTCCTGGGGAACAGTCGTAGCAAGAATCATATTCGGATAGACCAATACCAAGAATCCCCAAACGAACATTGACAGCATCAACGCGGTGCTGGTGCGGCGCGTTACGGCTGAAACTAACAGTCCGATGAGGTAAAACACGGAGAGATACACAAGCGACGATAGCACGATGCCACCGATAGAGAGAAAATCATCGGTGCGCAAGGCAATTGAAGTGGATGTGGTTAGCAAAATCACCGCGAGGAGCAGGCTCATTATCAAGGGGACAAGTAAACAGAGCATCGCGCTGATGTATTTTGCAAGCAAAATATGTCCACGACGAACGGGATGCGTCAGGACGAGACGTAACGTGCCGCGTTCACGCTCTCCAGCAAGCGCATCGTAGGCGAAGATGAGCGCGAGTAGGCTGAGAACCACCTCAAAGATAAAGACGATATCAATGGAGGCGAAGATATTGAGAAACGAATTATCGGAACTATCCATTTCGGCATCCCACAGTGATGGGACAAACGTATGCGACACCTGAATTTTGTTACCCAATCGCCTATCCAACCCGGCATTGAATAGACTCAGGGGATTCGGAGGTCGATCGACATCCAATCTCGCTATCCCGGGCGAATAACTTTGCCACCTCCGTAATCGGTGTCGATTTGATTCGAGGGACGTATTGTAACGTTCCAAGCGACGCTCGTAATCTTGGATGAGTACAGCAGTGACGGCAACAACAAGCAACAGCGTGATGAAGACGGCTGCCGCGAAACGGAATGTCATTAAGTTATCGAGCAGTTCTCGACGGATCAGTGTTATGAGCATCTATTACACCTCAACGCGCACAAAGGCAAGATACGCACTCAACAATAGCACTATGACAAACAGCGTCAACAATAATAACTCCATCGCCCTGGTATTGAAATCTTTACTGAGACTCAGAGTGTCTTCAAACTTCGGTACCGATTCCGGGCTGATAGGTTTCACGGACATGGCTTCACGAATACCTATCAGATGAAGACTTTTTGGATCCTCTCTATCCGTGTCAACCACGAATTCACGAAATTGACGGGCGTAACGTTGCGTATTTTCCACAAATTGCAAATGCCGCTCAAACCCCGTTCCAGCAAACGATTCAAGGAGGTGTTGGACAATTGTCACGGGTGAAACACGTATGATGGAACGGGCGTGTCGAAATTGGTCAATCTGTAGGCTTAAGCGGTCTTCGTTTAAAAGTTCGTCTAATGCCGCGTGTTCAATGAAGTACTCGCTCCTTGCTGTCAGCGTTTTTGTGTCCGATTCATTCGACCAGACCTGATCCTCATATTTTTCATCGAGTTCCTGATGAAGTTGACGATAACGTTTCCAAAACTCACCGGACAACATGGATGGTGAAAATTCGCCAGTCATTGAAGCGAGTGTGTTGGGCATGAAAACGACCAAGGTGACCCAAACCAATAGGAGGACCACGAGACTCACTGCGCTCTGTCGTACACGCGTTGATACTAACAGACCCAACACCAGAAACAGACTCATATACAAGATCGCAATAAAAAAGATAATACCTAAGCGTTCCCATGCCTCCGCATTGAGGTGAAGGTTACTGGCTGTGGAAATTAGCATCAGGTTCATCAATACCGAAAGCGTGAACGGGATACTGACACTTATTAAGGCTCCTAAAAATTTGCCAATCAGCACAGTGTGCCGCGGAATTGAATTCGCTAACATCAAACGCAGTGTACCGCGCTCACGTTCACCGGAAATTATATCAAAAGTGAAAAGGAGCGCGACAAGGCTTAGAACGTAACCTATGATAAATCCCCAATCCAGTATGATAGCGTCCGGACGAACGTTCTCCAGATTCGGGGTCACAGATGGATATGAGAGTTTCCACACCCCTGTCATATCTTCGGAGTACCCAAACGGGTTACCGGCATTTATAGTGCCGGACAAAAAGGGGTCACCGCCCTCTGCACAGAAGTGGAGCGATGATGGCTTTTTGTGTAGGTCCCCGGGTCCCTGTTGCGCGAGTAGATATAAACTTTCCTCGGCGTAAGACGCTAAACGATTCCGATATGCGGAGACAGCATCGTTATACCTTTGGACGCGCTTCGGATGTTCTCGTAGATGGACGATCGCGTTCGCCAGCATCAACGCCAGCAGTAACACAGTTGTCAGTGCGAAGCGGAGGCTATTCAGGTTATCGTAAATCTCACGTTTTGTAATATGCCACATTGGTTATCAGCTATCAGTTATCAGTTATCAGTGGAATAGATTTCAGTTTTTAGGCACGGGTTATCTGTATAAAAGGCGGTTTTGACTTAACCAAAGCACCTCTTAACTCTCACTGCGAGGCAAGCCAACACCTGACAACTGACAACTATTTTATACCTCTCTTCTAACAAAAACCAAAAATATCCCTATAAAGAGAACGACGTTAATTGTGAGCAGCAGGAACACATCCGGTAAGGCTCGTTTTACATTGACGCTGATGTCACTTCCTTGAAAAGAAAATTCAGGCAGTGTGCTCCAGTCAACTGCCGCCTTGTCGGAGGAAAACCATTGTCGAGACGCGAATGCCTTTTTATCATAGTAGTAGTCTATTATCGATTGTCGGTACCGTTGAACCGCAGTGAAAAAATCTTGTATGCCATTTAAGTCCGTTCCTGCCAGTGCCTGAGTGGCCATATCATAGATCCCCGTAGGAGAGAGCCTCAACCATGCCCTGTCAATTGTTGCCGGTAGAACGAATACCTCCTCAAGTACCGGCTTTCGGACGCGCCACGTGCGTTCTGCGGTATCAATAATCAGTGGCACAAGAAAACGGTGATAATTCTGAATGTGAGGGACTTTGGGTTTGGACTCTTCGTGAAACCCATCAATTTCTGCGCCGGCGTAATAGTAATACTGGAGGATTGACGCCTTTTCTTCAAAGTGCTCTAAAGAGTAACCATTCCAGTGCGTATTACCATATGGGTCCCCTTCTAAGTGCGTATCAGTGGCAAGAAAATGTTTCCGCTCTCTCTCAAATTCCTCCCACATCTGTTTGATATGATTGTGAGCGGATGCCCGACGTTCCTCTGACGGGTTAGACAGCTGAATCACTGCAACAATCATGTTTGGATACACCAGTACCCAAAACCCCCACACGAACATAGAGAGCATCAATGCGGTACCTGTCCGGCGCGTCATTGCTGAAATGAGCATGCCGATGAGGTAAAACACCGACAGGTACGCGATGGAGGCAACCATAATTCCACCGATGCGGAGAAAATCAGGTGTGCTGAGTGAAAATGAGGCGGATGTCGTTAGCAGGATCATCACGAGGATCAAACTCATGAGCATTGGCACAAGCAGGCATACCATCGCACTTATGTATTTCGCAAGTAATATGTATCCACGACTCACGGGATGTGTCAAAACTAAACGCAACGTGCCCCGTTCGTATTCACCCGCCACTGTGTCGTAGGCGAAGAGCAGTGCCAGTAGGCTCAGAACCCCTTGAAAAATAAAAACGATATCAATGGAAGACAAAACATTCATAAACGGATTCTGAGAACTATGCTTCTCCGCGTCCCAGAGTGTTGGTACATAACCATAGTGTATCCAGATTTCGTTGCCCAGCCGTTTGTCCAAACCGGTATTGAAGATACTCAGTGGGTTAGGCGGACGATCAACGGCTAAGTCCGCTACTGAATACGTCTTTCCGTCCAATAGATACTTCCGACTCTTTTGAGCCTCCGTTTTGTGCCCTGCTAATCGCCGTTCGTAGTCCTTTATCAGTACAGCGGTGTTCGCGACAACGAGTAACAACATGATGAACACTGCCACTGCAAATCGGAATGTCATGAGATTGTCGAGGAGTTCTCGGCGGATGAGTGTTATCAACATCTGGTCTCCCTCTGCCTAAATCTACTACTGTCAAAGTTCCAAACCTTGTCAACGAGTCATACAATGCCAACATAAAGGTATTGGTATATTATAACCGAATCTACCTATTTGTCTTCACTAAAACTTTTCTTTACGCTTCGTCACAACTGTTAGGAAAAGTTTTTAGATGTAGGAGTAATCTGCAGGTTTGTAAAAAAGGAGAGGTCGTCGCGATTCCATGAGAAGAAGCGCGCATGCGTTGAAGACGGGGTGAAAAAAAGATAGGGGAAAGTGGGCTTACCTGGAATCGAACCAGGGACCTCGCGCTTATCAGGCGCGCGCTCTAACCGTCTGAGCTATAAGCCCACAAAAAGGAGAGATACTCACGAAAAATAGTTTCGCATTCGTTTGTCAATAAGCACTATTAAGTATACACGCGAAAAGCAGATTTGTCAAATTAATTTGTTGTTAAAATCCGGTTTTGATTGCTCCCCACGTCGCTGCTAACTTAAGACGGGGTGAAACAGGACGAACTTTATCAATATCGGCGATACTTTCGACAACAACCATGTTATCGAAATAACTGACGCCGCTGGTAATTCCCATCATGCCAACGGGGCCCGTTTTGAAAGTGTCGTTATCAACTTCCACAACAGGTTTTTCATTGAGATGCCAATCTGCGGGCGGTAATTCTTTCTCCCGCTTCCTCAGATACATCTGGTGTTGTCCGCCTTTCATCACCAGTCGATGGGTATACCATACGTTGTTTTCATTGGGGAACTGACCGGTTCCAAGCAGTGCCCACGCTCCAGCTTTGCGTGTATAAATTTGAACATTCACTGCCCCGGTACGGCGTGTGCCGTGAAAATGAGCTTCCGCCCCTTTAAGCCCGCCCTCCACTCGGTAGATCGTGCCCACAAAACTGTCATTTTCCCACAACCAATCAAAATCCCAAATGTAATCTCGCCACTTTTCTCTGTCATCAACTATTGGGATGTAGAGTCCGATACCGGTGGTTTTCGCTGTTTTGTTTTGCGGATCAGCAGGGTCTTTCTCAATAAGGATTTTTGAGTTGCCCGAGTTAAAGTTGAGATGTTCCCACTTCGAGGGTTCTTCGCCAATTTTATCCTGTTCAAAGTCATCAACAAAAAGAATTTCAGCGTTTGCAATACCAAGTCCTGTTAGAAAAAGGAGCGTTAGAACAAATACCGCTGTTCTCATTTCATCCCTCCGGTGGTTGCGTCAGTGATTCAGACCCTGACAAGGAAAATTGAGAAACGGAAAAATTAAATTCTTTTACGTAAGTGAAGTTCTAAGAAAATAAGATTGGTATAAAAAAGGAAGATCGGATTGGTTCGTATAGCAAAAGGTTTGCTGTATCCTAAAGAAGATGTTCTTGAAAGTTAAACAGTTTGGGTGCGTGTCTTGTAAGGTAAAGAGCTGAACAGGTGGACTGTGTTAGAATCCATCTGTTGATGCTCCTTAGAAAGGAGGTGATCCAGCCGCAGGTTCCCCTACGGCTACCTTGTTACGACTTCGCCCCGGTCATCGGTTTCATTTTAGAAAGCTCCCTCCCGAAGGTTGGGTCACCTGCTTCGAATGCTACCAACTCCCATGGCGTGACGGGCGGTGTGTACAAGGGCCGGGAACGTATTCACCGCGACCTGCTGATTCGCGATTACTAGCGATTCCAACTTCATGCAGTCGAGTTGCAGACTGCAATCCGAACTGGGGTCGGCTTTTTGGGATTTGCTCCACCTCACGGTTTGGCGTCCCTCTGTACCGACCATTGTAGCACGTGTGCAGCCCAGGGCATAAGGGCCATGCGGACTTGACGTCATCCCCACCTTCCTCTGGCTCGTCACCAGCGGTCTCTTTAGAGTGCTCAGCATTACCTGATGGCAACTAAAGACAGGGGTTGCGCTCGTTGCGGGACTTAACCCAACATCTCACGACACGAGCTGACGACAGCCATGCAGCACCTGTCATAGTGTCCCGAAGGAAAACTATATTTCTATAGCGGTCACTGCGATGTCAAGCCCTGGATAAGGTTCTTCGCGTTGCTTCGAATTAAGCGACATGCTCCACCGCTTGTGCGGCCCCCCGTCAATTACCTTGAGTTTTAACCTTGCGGCCGTACTCCCCAGGCGGGGTACTTAATGCGTTAGCTACAGCACAGAGGGAATCAACACCCCCTACACTTAGTACCCATCGTTTACAGTAAGGACTAGCGGGGTATCTAATCCCGGTTGCTCCCCAAACTTTCGCGCATGAGCGTCAGTCTTAGACCAGAAAGCCGCCTTCGCCACGGGTGTTCTATATGATATCTAAGCATTCCACCGCTACACCATACATTCCACTTTCCTCTTCTAGACTCAAGTAAAGCAGTATCAAACGCAATGGCTCGGTTGAGCCGAACCCTTTCACGTCTGACTAACTCTACCGCCTGCGCGCGCTTTACGCCCAGTGATTCCGGACAACGCTTGCCCCCTACGTATTACCGCAGCTGCTGGCACGTAGTTAGCTGGGGCTTTCTACTACGGTAACGTCAAAAACGCTGCGTTATCAGCAACGCTCAATTCATCCCGTAACACAGAGGTTTACAACCCGAAGGCCTTCATCCCCCACGCGGCGTCGCATCGTCAGGGTTTCCCCCATTGCGAAATATTCTCGACTGCAGCCTCCCGTAGGAGTTTGGGCAGTGTCTCAGTCCCAATGTGGCTGACCATCCTCTCAGACCAGCTACCCATCGTAGCCTTGGTGAGCCGTTACCTCACCAACAAGCTAATAGGACGCGGGCTTATCTCCGAGCGGCAGCCGAAGCCACCTTTCATTCGGCCGACCGAAGTCAACCGAATCGTATTTGGTATTAGCAGTCCTTTCGAACTGTTATCCCCATCTCAGAGGCAAATTACCCACGCGTTACTCACCCTTTCGCCACTTTCCACCGAGCCGAAGCTCGGCTTCTCGTTCGGCTTGCATGCCTAATCCACGCCGCCAGCGTTCGTCCTGAGCCGGTATCATACTCTCCACAAAAGTATTGAAGTACATCATCAAAAAATTGAAGTGCACTCACAAGCTATTAATAGGCACGTCACGTTCACTATTTAACTTTCAAAGAACAAATTCACCTTTCTTGTTGAAAGGTAATGTTAATTATACACCCTCAGAAAAGGTTTGTCAAATAAAATTGTAAAAAAAATGTATAATTTTACCCTCAAAAGCCCATTTTTATAACAATTTTATCACTTTTTTCCATAAAAAAGTCTCTTTTGGGAATCTTCGGCATTTTTGCCTAATTTTTACGCAATTTCGCGCGATTCGCGGGCCTTTCATAACACAAACGGATGCAAACAAGACGCAACCGACATCTTCAAACTGTGGACAACAAAATGTCACACCACCTATGAACCTTCTGAGGATTTTTATGGCCAATACGTTATGCTTTTCCCAATCGTTTCTGATGGGTCAACGTATTTCGCCAAATCGCGCAATGCAACAACAGTACAGCCGCTGTCACGAAGATAATCCATGTAGGTCTTAAACTGCTCAGGCGAGACATTAACCCATGGATGCTCCAGAGCGGGTACACCGTGAAACGTCAGGACTGCGATTTTCCCATCCTTTGCCTGTTCAACCGCCCAGACCAAATCCTCGAACCCGTAGTTCGGACCGGGAACCCCTGTTGACGGAACGATCAACGGGTGATGGACATTCGGATCGTAAGCCGGTCCACGCCCGCCCTCTGGATGAAATGGAAACTCCGGTCCAATGCCACGCCGCGCGAAACGATACCCCTTTTCTATCAGCGCTTCTAACGCTTCCGGTCCGCGACAATCCGCCGGATAGCCAAAGGTCTCAGGGATAGGAATACCGTATTTCTCGCATCGTTTATCAATGTGTATCAAGTCCGCCAGCAACTCTTCTTTCGATTGTGCGTTGGCGTGTTTATGATAACGGGTGTGGTTCCCTATCTCAAAACCTTCCTCGTGCAATTGACGGATCTCCTCCCATGTGACATAGTGCGTCTTGCTGTTGAGGAAATTTAAGCCTTCAGTGATGTAAAACGTTGCCCCAAAACCGTAACGTTTCAATAGCGGTCCAACATAAACATAATCCGACTTGTTACCGTCATCAAAAGTGAGGACCACCAACCCGTCGGGAATGGGTTGCCGAGCTTCAACTACAGATAATTCTTGATTGTCTTTTTGCATTTTTTTCACCTAACGATTTTCGGATTTTGTCCTACGGCGATGGTAGGCTGGCTGGACATCCATGTTAATTGCGTTCCAGTAATATTTCAGCGGATCGTTCGTTTTCCAGTCCGAATAGACCTCTTCCCATTTCGCACACCCCAAATGAACAGTGAGAGCGTCTTCATCAACGGGTTCACTGACCGATTGGTAACGGGCACTCGTTGCGAGTCGTATGCGATCTTTGGTCATGTTGTCACGACCTCGGTGAATCGTTAAACTGTGAAACATGAGGACATCTCCGCACTTGAAGGGATTCCAAGCCCATTCTGTACTTTCTTCGAGCAACTTCCATGAGCGGACATCGTTGTCCTGTAAGAATCCGCGGCGGTTTGATCCACGTGCCATTGCCAAACCACCTAACTCGGCATCACAGTCTCCCAAGGGTGTCCAGACGGTCCACGTATCCTGCGCACCGCGAACCGGGTGGAAATCCTGATGCGGAGGGGTGGTATACTGATGTTCTCCGGGGAAGATGACGTGACAGATGTGCCGTGGATGAATCAAAACAGAGTTGCCAAACAGGGTTTCCAGAACTCGCACGATATGCTCGTGATGGGGAAGGGCGTGAAAAAGCCGGAGTTTCTGAACGTCAATGTAGAAACGCCAGAAAGTCTCGGATCTATCCTGCTCACAGATGAAAACCCCTTTTCTACGGATAGCGGCATCGAGAGGGGTGCCTGGTTCAAGGAGTTCATGTTGATCTGCCACACGGAGCACCTGTTGACGTAGTTCAAGCACGGGTTCTACAGGGAGTAGCCCGCGGAAGAAGAGATAGCCGTTCTGATGGCTGTGGTCAAGAAGTCGAGAACGGTCTCCGATGAAGTCTGTGCAGTCTACAAATGGTAATTCGGTGTGCATGAAGATTGCTCCTTCTGAACGCATTATCGCATCTTGAGTTTTCCCCATGTGACCGATAGGGCATCCGCGGGATTCACCGCAAAACTGTGTCCCACGGTCGTAACTAACAGATTGTCATACAAGCTATGTTCACCGGCACTCGCTCTGAAACCGATGCCGCCCTTGTTATGGGTATCATCTTCCCATGTGCAAGACAATTCCAATTCCTCACCCTGTTCACCCAGATAGAGGTCGTAACGCCCACCTTCGGCAACGATCTTTATCGTATACCACTCTTCAAGTTCAGGGTGCAGACCTGATTCGTTGTCCAACTTATCATCATCGTTAACGATATAATTACCACCGACTCTTGTGAACCACCAAAATTGATTACGATTATCTGCCACAACTTGAACCAGCGTACAATTGTTTGGGTCTTCCGCACGCACGACCCAATTCGATGCCCATAGCGGATTTAGCATATAGAAATCGACATAGAATTCAAAGTCAGTGAAGTCATCCTTGACGGACATCCCGACTTCCCCGCCGTTAACGTCCAGTTTCCCACCATCTAAGGACCAACCCCCTGTTGGTGCCCATTTACCCTTGTCAATGTCGTTCTTCTCAAAGTCATCCTCAAACAGCACTTCACCAATACAAAGAGGCACATACACTGAGATGAGTATGAATGAAAAGAGTGCGAAACTGCTGAATCTCATCACAACTTCTCCTTTCTGGTTTGAATCAGAAAACACACTTGTCCAGCCAATATGTTTTAAAACGTTATAGAAGTTCAGTTAGAGGGTTCTGCAACACCACCGCCGATAGCAGGAAGGAAATGGATTTCTGCGTCGGTGTCAACGCGTTGGAGGAAGGATCCCCGAGTGAGGAGACCATTGATGTATATGGCAATGCCCGGTTTAAGACGATCTTCTTCACATAACCGCTCTTTTATACCCGGATAGCGACTTTCTAAATTGTCAATCACTTCACGAACAGTCGCACCGGGGAGCGTAATATTCTCTTCGCCGCCTGTAAACTTACGCATGAGGGGTGGAATAACTACGGTTGGCATTTTTAGTGGTTATCGGTTATCGGTTGTCGGTTGTCAGTTGTCAATGGGGTAGGCATAAAACCTACCCCTACAGACGATATGCGGATAGGCACGAGACTTACAAAGGAGGGGTAGGCACAAGACCTACCCCTACACATTCGCAATGCCTTAGATTTTGCCCATGGCTTTCAGGAGCCGACCGGGCGACATCGGAAGTTCGGTCATCCGAACGCCGATTGCATCGTAGATAGCATTGGCGATGGCAGCCATTGGTGGCACAATCGGCACTTCACCGACCCCACGCACTCCATAGGGATGCCCCGGATTCGGGACTTCAACGATGACAGCATCGATCATAGGTAAATCTAAACAGGTTGGCATCCGGTAATCGAGGAAACTGGCGTTGGTCATGGTCCCTTCGTCATTATAGATATACTCCTCATTCAACGCCCATCCGATACCCTGAACGGCACCACCCTGTATTTGACCTTCAACGTAACTCGGATGGATGGCTCTTCCAGCATCCTGGACTGCGGTATAACGGAGAATCTCAACCTTACCGGTATCCTCGTCCACTGCGACATCTACGATGTGTGTTGCGTAGGCACCACCCGCACCACCGGGATTCACTGTCCCACTCCCTACAACTGGACCACCGGTTTGACCGAGCCGTCCACAGAGGTCGCGGAAACTAATCTGTTCTTCTTTACCGTTGATGGATGAAAATTCGCCATCTGCGAACTGCACGTTGTCTTCGTCAACTTCCCAGAGTTTCGCGGCGCGAGCGATCATCTTCCGCTTGACATCCTGTGCGGCTTCATACGCGGCGTAACCGGTTGCGTAGGTTGTGCGGCTACCACCTGTTACAGCGGTGTAACCGACAGAATTGGTGTCAACAACACTTGGGTTGACCGATTCAGCGGGGATACCGAGAACTTCCGCCGCCTGCATAGCGATCGAAGCGCGAGTGCCACCGATGTCTGTGGAACCTTCAATGAGGTTAATTGTACCATCGGCGTTGACATTAATCGTCACGCTGGATTCCAAGCCGATATTGAACCAGTAACCGGAAGCGACCCCGCGACCGTGATGCTTTTTCCCATTCGGAGCAGAATAGTGTGGGTGCCCTTTTGCGGTTTCAACTGTCTCAATACAACCGATGCGGGGGTGAACGGGTCCATCTGCGCGTCGGTCGCCCTCCTTTGCTCCGTTGATCAACCGGAACTCAAGCGGATCGATGCCGAGTTTTTCGGCGAGCTCGTCAACAACTGTCTCTGAACCGAAAGCGGCGTTTGGTGCGCCGGGGGCGCGGTAGGGTGCAGTTTTCGGTTTATTGACAACGACATCGTAGCCGTCAATGATGACGTTTTCAATGTTGTAAGGAGCGAAGATACACATCGCGCCAGGTCCAACGGGGGCACCCGGGTAGGCACCTGCTTCAAAAGCGAGATACGCTTCAGCGGCGGTTATCTTACCCTCTTTGGTCGCACCCATTTTGACACGGATGTAGGAGGCAGGTGTGGGTCCTGTGCCTTCAAACACATCCGGGCGGCTCATTAGGACCTTGACCGGCTTACCGGTTTTCTTTGCCAGCAACGCGGCGACCGGTTTAATGTAGACGCTAATCTTGCCACCAAAACCGCCACCAATTTCCATCGGAACAACCTTAATTTTGGAAATCGGGTACTGGAGAATTTCGGCGACCTGTTCACGCACCGTAAACGCACCTTGCGTGCTACACCAAATGGTCAGTTGACCATCTTGGTTGAAATGTGCCGTGGCGTTGTGGGGTTCAATATAGCCTTGATGGACAGTGCCTGTAACGAAATCGCGTTCAACAACGACATCCGCTTCGGCGAACCCTTTCTCAGGGTCACCCAATTGATGCTGGATATGACTTGCGACGTTACTCGATTCGTCAGCCGTCTCACCCATTGAGGTGGTTTTCAGGCTCTCGTGCAGGAGGGGTGCATCCGCCTCCATTGCTTGGCGCACCTCTAAGACGGGTGGCAGCACCTCGTATTCGACATCAATGAGTTTGCAAGCTTCTTCCGCGATATGCGGACTCGTCGCGGCGACAGCGGCAACGGCGTGTCCCTTGTACAAGACCTTATCGCTTGCCAAGATGTTATCACAGAGATACTTGAGATTGACCGCACCTTCACCGAGGTCCGCGATTCTGTCTTCAGCATCAGGCAAGTCTTGAGCGGTGACAACGCCTTTAACGCCCGGATAGGCTTCGGCACGGCTGGTGTCAATCGATACAATTCGCGCATGGGCGTGTGGGCTGCGCAGGACTCTCCCGTGCAGGAGTCCAGTCATTTGAAAATCTGCCCCGTAAAGCGCGCGACCGGTGACTTTGTCGACCCCGTCATGGCGGATGGGACGGGTGCCGATGACTTTATATTCTTTTTTTTCGGTTGCCATTACGCATATTCCTCCGATTTATGAGACTGCGTTTGTATGAAGTTAAGCAGAGGCTTCCTTAGCGGCATCCATCACCGCTTTGACAATTTTATCATAGCCGGTACAGCGACACAGATTACCCGCTAACCAGTACCGAATTTCATGTTCGGTTGGATTCGGGTTGCTATCCAACAATGCCTTGGCACTCATGATAAAGCCGGGTGTGCAAATACCGCACTGGAGCGCGGCGTTCTCTAAGAATGCGTCTTGGATCGGGTGTAACTTGTCTGGCTCCGCGAGACCTTCTATGGTATCGACAGATTTGCCTTCAGTCTCTACACCGAGAACGAGACATGAGTTGACGAGTCTACCGTCGAGGATGACACTGCAAGCTCCACAATTTCCGTTGTTGCACCCCTCTTTAGCACCCGTAAGGTGGAGTTCATCCCTAAGAACTTCAAGTAGGCTTTGCCGGGATTCGCAGAGAAATTCTACTGTTTCGCCGTTGATAGTGGTTTGAACGTGCGATTTTCTCGCCATAGTATGGTTCCTTTCATTTTTTTAATTATGGGCCTCTGGGCCGCTGCGTCCGTTGTCCTTGCGGGCTTCCGATGAATTCACGATGCCCTGAAAACTTGTGAGCCTTAATTCTTTAATTTATTAAGTAGGGCTGCTGTCGCAGTCCTATACATGATGATTACCAGAAACTTGCGCGGAATGAAATAGAGCGCAATCCAGCAGGAACAATAAATTAAAAAAATAGACAAAAATTTATGATGCGTCTCGGACTCTCTGGATTGCACCGTTGAGTGCGCGCCGCGTCAGGACCCCAACGAGGTGTGTCCGCTGTTCGGCGGTACCACGCATATCACTAATTGGACGTGCGATGGCTTGCGCGGCTTGTGCGGCTTCATCAATTGCGGCATCAGAAACCTCGCGACCGGCGAGCAGTGCTCCCGCTTCCTCCGCAAAGAGCGGCGTGGGTGCAACCGCAGCGAGTGAGATACGGGCAGAAACGATTGTCTGTTTCGCATCATCAAGTGTCACAGATGCTCCGGCACCAACGACAGCGATATCCATCTCATTCCGCGGGATAAACCGGAGATAGAAGGAACTGGAATTGCTTGCGGGTGCTGGTATTTTCAGAGAGACGAGCATTTCGCCTTTTTCCAGAGCAGTTTGCCCCGGTGCTGTACAGAACTGTTCGACAGGTAGTTCACGCTCACCGTTCGGACCGGCAATGACACAGGTAGCACTGAGTACAATTAGTGGCGGTATGCAATCCGCAGCGGGTGAGGCGTTACACAAATTACCGCCAACGGCAGCGCGTCCTTGGATCGCGGTGCCACCAATAATTTTGGTTGCATCGATCAAACCCGGATAGGCATCACAGATAGCATCAACGGCGTAAATCTTATAACATTCAACTGCAGCACCGAGTGTCAAGCCGGTGTTTGCATCGTAATCTAAGACGTTCACCTCTGGAACGGATTTGACATCAATCATCAAGCCAACGTCTCGCCGTGCTTCTCGGACTTCAACGATGAGGTCGGTTCCACCCGCCAAGATGCGAGCTTTTTCTCCGTTTTCATCAAGCAGGGCAACGGCTTCCGGGACGGTTTTCGCGGAAACATACGAAAAATCTTGCATGAACGGAATCTCCTTTCATTATTATTAAGTGGAATTCATGAGGGCTGAGGCGCGGAGACCCCGCCACAGAAATCGGTATTTATGAGATAGGTTTTAAAGATATTTATTTTAAACCGTACTATAGCAAAAATTTGGTTTTAAGGCAAGTTTTTTTCTGGGTATACCAGAGGTATTCAGTAATCAGTAATCAGTAATCAGTAATTAGCAGTCAGCCGTTAGTTTTCAGTAGATGTGGGTTCATGAAGCTTAAGGGGATTAATTGGGCGATGTGCAGTGCCTATTGTCTGAATCAGGATTCACAGGATTAAAGGATTTACAGGATTATGGACATTTCTTGATTGACAACTATCCTTTACAGAATTATCAACCCATTCTTTCTAAAAAGCGAGAACAAGGGTAAAAAATGAAAACAGAATAGTCTTCATTGGGTATATAGCACTACTATATGTCAAGTCCGTTTGCATATAGTAGCACTATTTGTCAAGTCTGCTTGCATATAGTAGCACTTTCCTGTTAGACTTGCTCAACGCTCAAGGTTGCAGGCTCACCGTTCAGTTTTTGTGCGACGGTGAAAGCCTTTTCACTCGGTGCGTCTACGACCGCAGTCGTGAGGGTCTCGCTGAGGATATAGTCTCGATGCGTCTGAAACGCTTCCTCCACAATTTCAGAAGTAGTATTGAGGCTGAGTTTAATCCGATCGGAGACGTTAAAATCGGCATCCTTGCGCATATTCTGGATTTTATTGACGAACTCACGCGCCAAGCCCTCCAACGTCAATTCGTGCGTCAATTCCGTTGACAGTGCAACGAATTTCTTCGCATCCGCTTCCACAAAGAAACCCTCTCGATTCTGGGTCTGCACATCAACTTCGGACGGCTCAAGCTTGTATGTCTCCACCTGCAAACTTCCGGTGGCTTCTAACTCCGCTTTCAACGCGCCTGCGTCTGCAGAGGCGAGTGCTTTGGCGATGGCTTGCACACCCTTGCCGTATTTGGGGCCCAATACCTTGAAGTTGGGTTTGAGTGTCACTTGTGCGAAAGCGTCCAAGTTCTCTGTAAAGCCGATCGCTTTGACGTTGAGTTCATCGTAGATGAGGGCTGCCAAACGATTCACGGTCGTTTTCTCTGCGTCGGAGAGTCCACCGAGTGTGATCTCTGCCAAGGGTTGGCGCGTCTTAATGCCGGAACGGTTGCGAGCGGCATGTCCCATACTGATAACCTCGCGTGTGAAATCCATATCTGCTTCTAATTGTGCGTCTTTGCGTGCAGCATCTGCAACTGGGTATTCCGCGAGATGAACACTTAGAGGTGCCTCAGTCTCCAACGAACACACCAAGTTACGATAGAGTTCATCTGCCAAAAACGGAACGAAGGGAGCAGCGAGTTTCGCAACGGTTACAAGAACCTCATAAAGCGTGGCGTAAGCGGCCTGCTTATCAGGTCCGGCTTCCGCGCCCCAGAAGCGGTCCCGGGAGCGGCGGACATACCAGTTACTGAGATCGTCCACAAACGCCTCAATGGCGCGCGGGGCATTTGTAAGATGATAGTTTTCCATCTCGTCGCGCACCCTGTCGATGAGGGTCTGGAGGCGAGACAGGATCCACCTGTCTACCGTTGCGCGTTCCGAGACAGGCGGTGCGCCTCGCAGGACATCGACCTGCTCCAGATTGGCGTACATGACGAAGAAACTATAGACGTTCTGGAGCGTTCCCATGAACTTCTTCAACGCTTCATCAATACCCTCTGTTTTGAAAGCGCGGGGTGTCCACGGCGTAGTTGCGGTGAACATATACCAACGCATCGCATCTGCACCCTGTTCGTTCAGAATGGTCCACGGATCGATCGTGTTCCCTCGGCTTTTACTCATCTTTTGGCCGTCGGGTCCCATAATGAGTTCGAGACAGAGGCAGTTTTTGTAAGCGGGCTTGTCATAGAGGAGTGTGCCCGTCGCTAAGAGACTATAGAACCAGCCCCGGGTCTGATCAATGGCTTCGGAGATGAAATCGGCGGGATACGCCTGCTCCAGCATCTCCTTGTTCTCAAACGGGTAGTGCCACTGTGCTGTGTGCGCACAGCCGGAGTCAAACCAGCAATCAATGACATCTTGCACGCGATGCATCGTGCCACTGCATTTCTCGCACGTGAGAGCAACCTCGTCTACATAAGGACGGTGGAGTTCAATATCATCCGGTACATCGGTGCCGAGTTCTTGTAATTCGGCGATACTGCCGACACAGTGCTGATGTCCACAGTCGTCACATATCCAGACGGGTAAGGGGGTGCCCCAATACCGTTCACGACTCAATCCCCAGTCGATATTGTTTTCCAACCAATTGCCGAAACGTCCGTCTTTGATATGCTCTGGATACCAGTTGATCTGCTGATTGTGCTGATGCATCTGATCTCGGATGTCGGTCGTCCGGATAAACCACGATTCGCGTGCATAGTAGAGCAAGGGAGTATCACACCGCCAACAGAACGGATATTGGTGCGTATATTCGGCAGCCTTAAATAAGAGTCCACGTCCGTCCAAGTTCTCGATGATTTTCGGATCCGCGTCTTTGACGTATTCACCCGCCCAGACATCTTTAACTTCTGGAACAAATCTACCGTCGGGACCGACCAATTGCACGAGCGGCAGACCGTACTCCTGTCCAATATCATAGTCATCCTGTCCGAAAGCGGGAGCAATATGAACCAAACCGCTTCCTTCAGTCGTTGTCACGAAATCACCCGTGACGATGTAGTGTGATTTTTCGGGGTGCTGTCCGCCATCGAACAACGGCTCGTATTCCCAATCGCAGAGATCCTTGCCTTTATAATTTTCGACGATTTTTGGGGGTTCATCTCCGAATAAACTCGGTATACACTCTTTCGCGAGAATGAGATGCCGTCCGTCGGCTTCTTCAACGGCAACGTAATCGTAATCCTCACCGACAGCGACAGCGACGTTAGAGGGCAGCGTCCACGGGGTCGTCGTCCAGACGAGTAGGTAGATATTCTCTCTGTTTTTCAGCGGGAATCGGACGAAGATAGACGGATCGGCGACCTCTTGGTAACCGAGTGCGACTTCGTGGCTCGCTAAGGTTGTGCCGCACCGATAGCAATACGGTTGGACCTTATGTCCCTGATACAGGAGTTCTTTCTCCCAGGCTTGCCGCAGCACCCACCAGACGCTTTCAATGTAATCATTGGACAGCGTGATATAGGCTTCATCAAGATTGACCCAGAATCCGATGCGTTCGGTCATCTGCCGCCAATCTTGCTCGTATTGGAAGACGTTCTCTTTACATTTTTCGATAAAGTTCTGAACGCCGTAAGCCTCGAGTTCGGCTTTGTTTGTAATATTGAGTTGTTTTTCGACCTGATATTCAACGGGCAGTCCGTGCGTGTCCCAACCCGCTTTGCGGTGGACGTAATGCCCCGTCATCGTTTTGTAACGGCAGACGGCATCTTTCATGATACGTGCGAGGACGTGATGCACACCGGGCGGTGCATTCGCAAACGGGGGTCCTTCGAGAAAAACAAAGGGCGGATCGCCTTTGTGGACATCCATACTCTTCTGAAAGATGTCGTCTTCACGCCAGAAATCTAAGATCTGTTTTTCCTTCTCAGCAAACGTGAATTGGGAGGATACCTCTTCAAACATTTTTTTACTATTCGCCTCCTGGACCTATTTTGTTACAATGATTTAGAAGTCGGGAATCGGAGTTCCCTCCTACAGAAAAGCTAAAGGTTTTGATCTGCTACCTCGTTAAAAAAGAAAACACCCTCACTGAAATTGTCTGCTCCAGTGATGGGCGCTGTAATAGAAACTTCTTAACTGCTCGTGATTAGCCCACCACAGCACGACGAATAGCAATAATAATAATGGATATGGCGCGCGAACCCGAGACAGCCTGAAGGTTGTCTGGATGTAGGGCGTTGTCGCGCAATGGTTCCTTATATTGCAATGTCGGTGTCGTAAGCATTTTCGGGTTCATGTCTCGTTTGAACGATGTGTGATAGTGTTGTAGATACGGAGCCCTTTCTCAGACTCGGCGAAAACTTATCCTTATTAATTATGATACCATATTCCATGAGGGATTGTCAAATCTTTTTATTCACAGAACTTTAAATTTTGGGTATAATTAACCTGAGTTAGATCTAAACCTTACGTATTATGGTAGATCCCACAATTAAGTGGACACTGGAGAGGAAACGCTGTGAGTGGGCAGGCACAAGACCTGCCCCTACAAGATGTTCACTTATTCTTTTAGGTCCATTATAATGCCATAAACACCAGAAGGGGGTGACTATGAAAAGGAAAAGAGATGCACTGTTACAACAGATTGCCGAAAACAATAAAGAATCTACAGTTTTCTTTCTCACAGGACGGACTGACGAACAGCAGGTTGAATTCGGGAGAGGAGACACCGAGGTAATCATGTATGCTGAGACAGGAACAGGATTTTTTGTAGAACCGGACAAAATTGTGACGACTGTTGAAGTCCTCGCTGGTGCTATTGCGGTCGCTGCAATCCCCGGAAAACGCTTTATGAAGGTGGGTGTCCATAACGTAATTGAGTTGCTTTGCGAAGGGAATCACGGTCAGGTTACCGAGGAGACAGGGGTCAATATTGAAGGCGTTACCGCGTTTGACGCGCAAAATAACCTTGTGCTTCTAAAAATTGCCGAGACGGGTGTTCCGCTTTCCCTCGACAACAGTGATAACGTTGAGATAGGTGAGAAAGTTTATACATTAGGTTATCACGATGACTTAAGATATAAGGGGACAGCCAGCAGGCTCCAAAGCAGATACAAAGATGACAAATGGTGGCAAATAAAAACCGAATTTTCCTCTGGAGCCAGTGGGAGTCCTCTCCTAAACAACGAGAGCAAAGTTGTAGGTGTAGTTGCTTATGGCACAGGATCTGTTTCGGGAGGCGATACCGCAACGGTTGCGACTGCAATATCTTCGAATGTGCTTAAGGAATTGCTCGCGCATTCAGGAGAGGTCATGCCTTTGGATCGGTTTCAGAAGCAGACGCGTATTCATGCTTATGCCTTAGAAGCACAAGCATCCGATAAGGCGGAACTCTATGAGAACAGAGGTGCGATAGAAAACTATAACGCCGCCTTGAAACTTAACCCGGATTTGGTTGAAATCTATTCCAGACGGGGCATCGTGAAAACCCGTACTGGTGATATGAAGGGCGCACTCAGGGACTTTGATAAAATGCTCAGTATTAATCCTGGGCATATCTTCGCCCATAACAATCGGGCATCCGCGAAAGCCCATCTTGAAGATACACACGGCGCACTCGATGACATCCATAAAGCGATTGCACTTGATCCTGAGTATGTATTGGCGTACGTGAATCTGGGCGGCATTAACCTCCAGATCGCGACAATTAAGACGGATGCGGAAGATTTTGTTGAAGCAACGCGATACTTTCAAGAATCGATTGACGCTTATATCCAAGCACTTGCGTTAGATCGGAAAAATGCTGTAGCACGTAGACACCTAAAAGATGCTAAGCGTATGCTCCGGTTATCAAAAATCTTGTGTGAGATAGAGGAGTAGGAGGGGTCCTCTCTACCGTGATGTTTCAGAAAATCCTACTCGTCACCGCTGTCCAAATCTACGAGGTGAAAAGGCGTTCTCTCTGCTCTCGCCTTTCGGTATTTTTCCAGTGTTTTTAACTTCACGTCCTCAGGCCACAGTATATATTCCGCTTCGAGAAAAGCGATGTATTCGTCTTCATCACCGGGAAACTTAAAACCTCCAAACCATAACTTGGTCTCTCCCTTAACAACAACATCAACCTCTGGAATATCCCCATGCTGTTCGATGAGTTCCTCTCTGTAGAGTTTAGCAAACAGTTCTGGATCATCTGTCTCACGTCTCATTTTTATTTTCAGCGACCCTTCAAGTTTGTCACGATTAAGCTTGGTGGGCCAGAGAACATATTTTGCTTTGTCAAAGTCAATCATTTCATCAAGTGTATATGTGACGTAACCTCCCGATGCTTTTGCTCTCCTTCGCTCATGCGCTGCGACGATATGAACGGCTGGAATGTTCCCGAATTGTTTGAGGAGATGCGCATAGTAGTATTCGGCGCGTAACTTCCGATCTTTCGTCTGATCCCAGTTTGTAGGAACATCTAATACCATCAGTTCCCGAATCTCTGCATCGCTAATGTCGTAAGTGAGTTGACTGGTGTCGTAAAGTTCGTCTGGTATTACTATTGAATCCGTGTCTTCTGGGTCGCCACAACCGATAAAGAAAGATAGTCCTATGCCCCAAGCGAAACCCAAAAATACGCTGAGGATTTTGCCGCGTTTCATTTCCGCATCTCCTTAAAGTCTGATATAAGATTAACACCATAAAATATTAATTAGTACCAATCGTATAAAATGTTACGTTTTTATAACATTTTTAAATCGGCATTTCTGTGAGGTTTTCGGTCGTAAACCCAGTGGGGACGTGAGGTTCTTGGGTGTTTCTCGGTTGCGATTCTCTGTTGGGAAAAAAATAATTTGGTGAAAAGTGTAACATTTTATCGGTGAACGCTAATTGTGCTCCTGATACATTCAGTTTTCACAAATTGATCAAATCGCGCTGAATCCATTCTAAGTTATGTTTTTGCAACAACCGCTCCCGGTCTGTATCAATGCTCATGATTTCATTCGCTCCCTGCTTTTAAAAAACAATAAGGGACAAAGTACAGCGGCTAAGAGTCTGGACGTACCTTGAACCCGCCGTTTTAATGTATACCAATGTATGTTAAGGTGTGTAGAAATAGTATACCACGGAATTGCGTGTTTGTCAATGGAAAACACAAACACTCACAGGGCTATTCAGTTTTAGGGTTTTTTGTCGATTTTCTGCGGAAAGTCGGGAATCGGAGGTCACTCCTACAGAGGAGGGACGCGGATCCCTGATGACCGAAACTCAATAATTTCGGAAAACTAAATGCCCCTGATCTACATGGAAACAACGCTTTACATTTCCCTAAATCGCGGATATAATAAAAAATAAAAAACACGAAGGGGTGGGGTTTCCCGCTCTGATGGAGAAGATATTTTATGGAACTTTTTGAAGCCGTCAGTCCGTTGGATTTTAGGTACTACGGCGGTGATGATACTTTTATGAAACGATTGTTGCCCTATGTCTCTGAGGCAGGATATGTTACCTATCAGGCGAAGGTGGAGGCGGCACTGGTACGCACGTTGGCAAATTATGGGGTCTGCACTTCCGAGATCGCCGATGAGGTGGAGCAAGCGGTAGATATGGTAACAGCGGAAGAGGTTTATGAGGAACAGTCTCGCATTCGGCACAATATCCGCTCACTCGTCAATGTGATACGGCGGAATATTAGTCCCGAAGCGCGCCCGTATGTGCATCTATTCGCTACTTCTGCGGATATCCTGGATACGGCTACTGCTTTGCGGTTCAAGGCACTCACCGAAAACGTCATTGTTCCTGATTTGGTTGCGTTGGAACAGCAACTCATTGCACTGGCGCGCGAGCACGCAGAGACGGTGCAAATCGGCAGGACACACGGACAACACGCCGAGCCGACGACGTTCGGTTATGCCCTAGCACTCTATGTCAGCCGTCTCGGTACCCGTATTGAAGAGATTCACAGAGCGGGACAGAACCTGCGTGGTCAATTTTCAGGGGCGGTCGGTGCGTTCAACGGACTGACGCTGATTCATGAACATCCAGAGCAGATTGAGGCGGATTTCCTCGCACTGCTCGGTTTGAAGCCGTCGGATACACATACCTCAACGCAATGTGTCGAGCCGGAGTTTATCTCGGATCTGGCGTATCAGATTACGGCGGCGTACACGGTGCTTGCGAACTTCGCCGACGATATGCGTCACCTCTATCGGACTGAAATCGCTGAGGTCGGTAGGAAATATAATCCACAACTGGTCGGTTCATCGACGATGCCACACAAAGTGAATCCAGAGACATACGAGAACATCAAAAGTTTGTGGAAGGCGTTCGTGCCGCGCATGCAGACCGTCTTTATGGACAGTATCCTCGAACATCAACGCGATCTGACGAATTCGGCATCCAGTCGGTTTGTGACGGAACTGTTCACGGCGTTCGATTACGCGATCTATCGGCTTCGGCGCGCATTGGACGAAATGGATGTCAAAGCGGATAATATGCAGCGGAACCTCGCGCTGAGTGCAGAGGATACGATTGCAGAACCGATCTATCTGTTGATGGCGTATTATGGGTTCCCCGATGCGTACGATCATACCCGGAAGTTAATCGGACAGGTGCATGAGACCGGAAAGAGTTTGACGACGTTGTTGTGGGAAGATGAAATGTTCCGTCCATTTCTCGACAAGTTGACAGAACCGCAGCGTGAGGCACTCCGGGATCCGACGAATTATATCGGTGCCTCGGTGCGGCGTACCCACGCGACCTGCGATGAATGGGAGGAACGGATTTCTAATTTACCTTGCGGCTAAACTTCGTGTGTTTAGATTTTCGCGTGCGTTTCTTAGATCCGCCTGCGTGTTTTTGCAATGTAATACAAGGAATGGATTTAGTCTATTCCCAGACTAAATCCGGTGTTTCTGCGTATTGTTGCAGGCTGTTGTCTTAAGCTAATTTTGCATAAGCGCATAGTCCGTAACGAAGTGGAGGACGGATATACGGAAATGAACGCCAAATCCCAGATCCCGCCTTACCGAACCGCAAGGAATAATTAAAAAGATGTTTGATATTACCTATTTAGGACGACGATGTTTCCGTTTCATCAGACGCTATCCACGTACATGGACAATCGTTGGTTTTCTGCTGATCCTCGGTATAGGTATCCGATTGGGACAGACGGTCCAATTCAGCAAAGTAACCGATTACTTTCGCTCCTTTACGGATCGTGAACGGACAGACGTGACAAAATCGGTTGCGCAGGGAGTTATGCATCGGCAGATACAAGACAAGGGTATGTTAACAAACATTCTTATGGTGTCTCCAGAGGCTGTGGACATCCGTCCATACCGTGCGTTGAGCGCGGGGATCGGGACTGAAACATTGGTGTCGCTTGCGCGGCGGCACAAGGCGCTCGCGGCGATAAACGGCGGTTTTTTTGAGATGGTGGGTACGTTTCGTGGTGAGTCCGTGGGTGCGTTGAAGATTGACGGTGAATGGAGAAGCGAACCGGAACAGGGCAGAGCGGTAATCGGATTCCGAACGGTTGATGGAAGAATTGAAGCGTACATCGATCGGATAGCACTGCGGCTGGAACTCGTCTTACCGAGCGGTGAGACACTGCCAATTGACGGTATGAACCGGAGTCGTGGCAGAAACGAGTTGGTCATTTACCGTCCGCATTTTCATGTAGTGACCTTGACGATGCCCGATGGCGTAGAAGCCGTCGTGAGAGACGGCGAGGTCGTCGGTACCCACAACGGACAGGGGAGTTCGCGTATTCCTTCAGACGGTTACGTTCTATCTGCGAGCGGTAAGAAACGCGGTGAACTTTCGTCGCATATCGCTGAAGGGGATACGGTTCAGATTCGTGAGACAATCATCCCTGAACGCGTCGGAGACAGCAAGTTATGGGCAAGTTTCACACATATTGTCGGCGGTGGTCCGTTACTACTACAGGGTGGTATCGCGTCTTCTACGAAGGCGTATGAACAAGAAGGCTTTGATAAGGCATTTCACAGTTTCTGGCACCCGCGAACGGCAGTCGGTAGGAAGGCGGATGGCACCCTTCTTTTTGTAACGATCACGGCAACAGAGGCAGGCGTTCGACGTGGTGTTATGTTGCCACGACTTGCGGAACTGTTTCTGGAATGGGGTGCGACAGACGCGCTGAATCTCGACGGCGGCAATTCATCAATGCTCGTCATTCGGGATGAGGTCGTAAGTGTCAAACAGAAAGATTCTGACAAGCCCGTATCTAAAGATGAATTGAAATCGGTTTCTCGTGAGAAGCCGGAACTGAAAAAGGCACGAGCAGAGAGGAACACGAAGCCCGTCCGCGGGAATCTTCGGATACGTCCACTGCCAAAGCAACAGGGACGTGCAATCGCGGATGCAATCTTGATTTTTTCCCGCTTTTAGGTTATAATGGGGTAAAGGAATATTCTGTCAGTAGGTTTTAGAAGAAACAACACACGTCCTTTAAGCCGAAAGAAGCGAATCAGAGACGGAAAGCTTGCAAACTAATACTCAATCCTGGAAAATCTATCTTGATACCTGCTGCTTTAGTCGCTTTTTTGACGATCAAATGCAAGACCGAATTCGACGTGAAACGGAAGCCATTAGTACAATTCTTGAAACCTTTCGCCATGGAGAGTGGAGATGGCTTGTTAGTACAGTTTTAGAAATTGAAGTTAACAGGAACCTTAATTTTAGCCAACGCCTCCGAGTAAGATCCTTACTAGCGCGTGCGAACGTCCTTGTTTTACTCACGGAAGCAGAGGTATCACGAGCCACTACGCTTGAATCCTTGGGTTTTAAATCTTTTGATGCTCTGCATATTGCCTCCGCTGAAAGTGGCACTGCAGATATCTTGTTAACAACTGATGACCGATTCGTGAGAAGAGCGAAACGTGTTTCTGAACAACTTCATGTCCGAGTTGAAAATCCACACACATGGTTACAGGAGGTCATTGGAAATGAACGTTCGCAAGATGAGGGATCTTGAGATCTACGAACTGGGCATTGAACTCCTTATTGACAAACTGGGTCCTGCCGGAATGATGCGTTTTTTTCGGAAAGGCGATCCGGGTAAGGGTGATTATTCTGTAGATCGACACAAACTTCCGCAACCCAATATGGATACAATTGTAAAGGAGATTCAACGCGTCCAAGCGACGGAACAGCCACGTGCGAAAGCATGGGGAACCGTTCCCTGTCAAGTGGATACGCAAAAAATGACAGATATTGAGGTTTATGAAGTTGGAATCAAGTATCTTAAAGATGAACTCGGTCCCGCTGGCTTGTCCCGATTTCTCTCACAATGTGAACCTTTGGCTGGCGACTATTCTTTGGACCGGCATAAACGTCCAATGCCAAGTATTGATACAATTATTAAGGAAACTGAACAGGAAGATTAAAACTAAAATCCAAAACCCTGTCTCTGGTCACGAATATATCGAACAGTCGGAACAAGAGGTGAAGTTATGTTAAACAACAATCCAAAACAGCCAAAGAAATCGGATACTGGTGACGAACACCGGGAACTTATATCCAGCGGGGGATCGAAACCGGAAACCAAAAGACTGTCGCGACGCTCCTTTTTCAAAGGCTCCGTTGGACTTGCTGCCGCTGCATTCACCGCAGATAAGTTGATTTCGCCTGCACATGCTCAGTGGCGGTTCCGAGAATATCTTCCTTATGACGCGGCAGGGGACTATCACTACGGACGATACGGAAAGATCGAACATCATTATCCTGAGATGAATCCGACAGGTGAGAAATTTACGTTTGTGCGACTCAAGTACCCGGGCGGTGATTGGTACACGAACATTGTCAACCACTATTACTGGCAATCGGATCTGAAGTTTACTGAGGAGCTCGCTAAATGGACGACGATTGATGTCGAGGTCCGTGAGCATCCGCAATACGTTGATATTGACGATGAAGGGTTATTCGCCTATCCGTTCCTCTATATGACGGGACATATCGGGATTCGGCTTTCTCCGCAACAGGTCCGCAAGTTGAGAGAATATTTTGAACGCGGTGGCTTTCTTCATGTCGAAGATTGCGATGTCCGGCTCAACAATTATCGCGGCGGCTTGCGCCCGCATATCTATGAGATGATGCGGCAGGTTTACCCAGAAAAGAATTTTGAACGGTTGGAGATGAGTCATCCGATTTATCATACGCTCTATGATCATGATGAGTATCTCGGCGGTGATAAACGCATACCCGACATCTCCGATTACGACGAGGCGATCATGGACGATGATCGTGTGATTGTCTATTTTTCCCCAAGTGACCTGAATTGCGCATGGGAAGGTAGACCGTGTGAACCTGGTGGTGAGGAACAGCGGACTTGGGCATTTAAACAGGGAATGAACGTTGTCGCATACGCATTGACGCGATAACTGTTTAATTTACCTTGCGGTCAGTCAAAGCGGTTAGGAGTCAGGAATCGGAGATCCGTCCTACAATAGCAATCGGCTTTCAGTAGTCAGCAGTCAGCAAGAGTCGGGATCCGGAGATCCATCCTACAGAAGCGCGGAAATTTTTTCTCGGAGGCGTTCATAGGCGAGATTCGCGCCAGCGATGTTGCCTGAAGCCGGGCCTACCTGAAGTTGCGCGATGGTGCCAGACCCGAATAGGTTCTCGATGGGATGGAGTTGTAAATTGGTATCAAGTCGTGGGAGTCCACAGACAAGCGGGACTTGGTGGTGTGTGAGTAATTCCGTTAAAAATCCGTAACGACGCAGATTGAACCTATACCCCGTCGCGAGGATAACACGAGATACGTCCGTAATCACACCACGTGTTGTTTCAATCCTTAGTTTATGTGCAGGTAGACATTCGTCCTCCGCAGTGATGTTATGGATACGGGTCTCAGGATAGATATCAACCTTCGGCGTATTCAGTAAAGCCTCCATAACATCGGGAGTGATGCTCCCTTCCCCTCTGTTCTGTTGAATTGTTTCATAACGCCGCTGAAAATCAGTCTCGCTTGCAAATTCGGCGAGTGCCTTGGGACCCAACCACACCGGCGGAAAATCGAATTGTTCCGTCTTTAACGCTTTCCGAGCAATCAGTGCTACATTATGTCCGCGTTCGCTGAGACTCCTTGCCAGCGTCCCTGCCGTCAATCCACCCCCAACGATAACAATGTGGTCTCCCTTATCGTCTGGCTTCTCCTCACAATCCACAGTAAATTCGGAGGCGTGTAAAATCTGATCGGGGTATTTGTGGTGCCACTGGACAAACTCAGGTGGGACGTAAGCGCAGTCATCGGCTCCGATTGCGAGGACAACACAACGGCTCCGAAACCCTTCATCATTTGTTGAGATGAGGCGGAACGGAAATCGACCCGCCCCTTTGTCCCACCGCAATTTCGCCACATCAAACTGAGAATAGACCCGATGTTCTCTGAGTTCAGCGAGCGCGCTTTCGCAGAAATCCCAAAAGAGTTGGGTAGAGGGTTGCGAATACGGGGGTGCCAACTCATTCGTTCGGCTGTGACGTTCGGCGTATTCCACGATACCGAGCGCATCCGGGGTAATGTGATGGACAGCGGGTGAGCGGAGAAAGGTCATCCCCTGGCGTTCTGTTTTACGCCGCCATTGGGTAAGGGGCTGCGGATGCCGATCGACAATCGCGAGGCTTTTCGCTACCGCTGGCATATCACGGAGCAGTCGAATTGCAATAGACACACCGTGTATCCCACCACCGATGATGGTAATCGGGACGTTCCGATGTGCCAAGTGGCTGTCAGTTGTCGGTTGTCGGTTATCGGAAACCTTCAGCAAGAGGGTTTTGGATTCACCAGATATCTCCTCTACTGACTGCGACGCAAGCCGCGTGTGGGAAACCTGCGGGACAATGCTGATTGCTGACGGGCGGGGTAACCCCGCCCCTACACGATGGTTACTCATTCTGTAGAAACCTAATTAATCCGCATTCGGTGCTGGCAGATGTACGCTTTTCAACGCGAAGGTCCGTGACGACGGTTCATCGCTGGCACGATAGATGCTGTAACGATACTGGACGACCCCAACGGATGGCGCAATCCAATAAATTGCGGGTGGACTAATCAAGAAAACCGACGGCTCTGGACTATCCCCGTAAACGACCTCTTCGTGAACAACATAAGTCCTATAACTACCGGCGGGGACGGTAACCTGTTCATTATTGCTCACCACAAAGCGTGTAACCGTGACCGGTATTCCAGCGGTCTTCTCAAAAACCACCCACTCTTTCCCGACTTCCAATGGAAAATCCCAGAGACGGCGCGGTGGAAAATGCTTTCGGTGCGATATCTGGAGAAAGCCCAGATTATCAACACTTGGGAGGTACATATCAAATGCGGATTCTACCAATGCTTGATGGGTCTTAGAAAAGTAGGTGGCAAAAATTGGGAACGGGAATCCGTCAAAAAACTCGGTGTCTATCCGCAAATAGTATGCATTCGCTACCAAGTGATCAATAGCCTCAACTCTGATCTGGTCTGGTTCCTCGGTGGTAATTCCGCTGATGGTCAACTGTCGATGCGTTGTGCCACCGATATCGCGGGTGCCTTCGACTCGGAGTGTGAACTCCTGATTGGTGTCAACGTTGACATACGTCCACGCGGAACCCGGTGCCGTCGGAAGATCAATAGCCTGGAACCCCCTTGTCTCAGGTGGCGGAAGGGTTGTTTCGCCGTGTGGGTCAATCAGCCCTTCATCTCCGCACCCAAACAAGAGCAGTAGAAAAAAAACAGTGGAAAAACAATACAACATTTTTATCATGATTCGCTTTCGGCTTTCGGTGTAAGAGGACTCTTTCTGATGACTGAAAGCCGATGGCTGATTGCTATTTTACTATACAGAATTTGCCGGTACTTTGGAATCCGTTTCCATCGGTTGCCCGGAAGAAGTATAATCCGGTGCAGACCATTTCGCCGCGTGCATTCGTGCAATCCCACTCGGAGGCACCATCGAGCACTTTAATTAAGTTTCCCAAAGCATCGTAGATTTCAACGGTTAAGCCCTTCGGATAGAAGGTGAGATGTTTACCCTGTCCCGCATAAAGCGGGTTCGGTGCAACGACGACATTACGGTTCTGGCTGTTTGCGACATAATTGAAGGTTTGTCCCTGCCAGATCCGGGTCCCTGTTACGCCAGCAGCGGTTTGTCCGCGAATTTTATAGAGATAGATACCTGTCGGTGGAAATCCGTTCGTGCGGAGTGTGCCCAACCATTTTGTCTCGGTTGCTTGTGTCAAAAAGACGGTGTATTCATTTCTATTCGGACCCTCCACCATGAGGTGGGGTGCAGCCTGTAACGGGGACGTGCTTTGGACTTCAACATTCCATTCGCCTGTACCATGCGGTTGCGTCCGAATAAAGAAAGCAGGTGCACCGTTCACGGTATCTACACTCGGTGTGATGCTGTCAGGAACGATGCTCGGTGTCCCCATCAGCCCCATTGCGCCAAGAGGCACAACAGCATAGTAGTAGCGGAGATTGTTCGGATCAAAGAACTCGCTGGTGACATCAATTCCCTCAAAGACAGTGGGATCTTCAAACTGAGTTTGTGTGATATTAACGCGTCCAACAATGGTTATATCATCTTCGGGAATACCGTTTCCATCGCGGTCGGCAGCAGCGAGTACTTCATCGGGAGCCTGAAAAGACTGAGGGACATCCGTTTCATTCTGTAGCATATAGCGTTTTCGCACGACAGCGATCTCTCGAATCCCTGACGGATTCTCAACATCCCACTTCACAAGCGGCCCATTAGAACCTTGAACGACCTGCGCGTTTGAGAGCGTCCCTGCTGGTGGCACACCCGCCATATAACTGACAGAACCCCCAAAACTCCCACCCGGAATTACGACGCGCTCAACATCGGGGTGCATATTAATTAAGATGAGCGCAATCTCCTGAATGTCTCCCCCAAAATCCTTGAACGTCATCTGCGCCTCTTGGGAACGATGATAGGTGAACGCCTCTCTAATCTCAGTGGTCCCATCCCGTTTTTTGACGACAAATTTGGCAGCCCATCCGCGTAAACCGGTCGCTGCGTGTCGCTGCAATTCATTCTGAATGTCCTGCCGATCATCAGGCGCGAGGTGTTGGAGACTTATCGGTGCGAGATCTGCGCCATCAATTTTGACAGCGAATTCCGGCAGAGTACCTGCGGGACGGAAGACGATATAGCGTGCTGAGAAATGCTCAGGCATTGATTCTGAATCGAAATCGGAGCGAACTGGATAACTGGCGTGTACATCGTTGGGATGAATAGCGATCGGTGGGAAACGATGCGCGTTCCTGTAGCCAGGTATCTCGGTTGCTGTATTGGCACGGGTATGCGTGAAATAGTTCCATACCGTGAAGGTCTTGAACGCCTCAGCGAGGGTTGTACCGTTATTCGTAAAGACCTCGTAGAAATTGCCCATCTCGCGATAACTGCCATCGGTGGTGTTTCTGTAAAATTGGCGGATGATGTCGTACCCGAACCGTTCCGCCATATACAACGCCCAGATAACGGAGCCGTATTCATGGTCGCCGATGCGGCTCTCAAGGGAAATATCGGGGATGAGAAACCAGCGTCGGAGTTGATGGATATAGTAGTTATAGGAGTTGGTTTCGTTGGGTTCATCGGGGTCTGGAAGTGTATCGCCATCGTCAATAAGTCCGCCATCGTAAGTCATGACCTCTATCCACGTTGCGGAGGCTTCCATGAACCATGTCGGCATATAGGCATTATATCCGAACTGGACACCGTGCAGGAACTCATGTGTACAGGTTGTCTCAAGATAGCGGATGCCCTCTGCTTTTCCGACGTAATCGTAGATACGGGAGTTAATCATGAAATAGGGTGCGACCGTCAGTGCGGTGGACAAGACACGTCCTTCAAACCAGTCCGCCGTCGTGATACCAAGAGCAGGAAAAGTAAAGAGGTAGACATCATATTTATGATCGCCGCCGTTCTGCGCCGCCCAAAAATCGATGTAAGGGATTTTGAAGTCCATGAGGTCAATTTGGACGTGATATGCCCGTTCCATGGCATCGGCACAGAGATCGATATAATCAGGAACGCCATTGCGCGGATGGAAATCCTCAAGCGGTGGTGCATGCGGTCCGACACGCGTGTAATGCAATTTAAAATGCGGTGTGTCGAACCTTTCTGGTAACTCTATCTCACCGAAGAAACTACCGGGGAGTCCGGGTCGAAGAAAGAGACCTTTTAATTTCTGCCGATGTATAGAGGGCAAGTTCCTCCAATTCTTGGCGAGGGTGACAAAACTATCGGTTACACACTCCGTTATTTCGCTTGAGGTGTACCTCGGTTTGAGATTGGCGAACTGTTGCGCCGTTTGGATCGCGCTTTGGAGTTCGGGATCCGGTGGAAGCGCGTGTGTGACAGGTAAAAATGCTATAAGGAGCGCAATGAAAAAAATAAAAAACAATCTCATCTTTTTATAGTAAGGTCCACAATTAATTATACACCTAAAGATTGGCGAGGTTGGGAAACCTCGCCAGCGAGGCGAGTGTGATGATTCGCGTCTTTAATAAGGATAATATAGTGTGAAATATGCACAAGTCGCTACGCAAAACGGGTTGGTTTTCCATCAAGGCTGGTATGATTGGTTTCTTTCCAATATGCTTCCACGCCTTCCTCGCCCTTTTTCGCCGCCCAAGCGTTGAGTTGCTCCCTTTCACCGACATACTCATAAAGCGGGACAGCCATCCCACAAGAGGTTTGCACGAGATCAACGTTGAGATCAAAGATTTGCCGTGCCCCGGGAAGCGGTGTGAACAACGGAAAGAGTCGTTGCCATTCAGCATCATCTTTATGGATAGTCTCCGCGGTGCCGTAGAGCCGGAGAATCGTGGGGTTATCCTGAAAAGCGGTAAACATAAGCGTCATTCGAGGGTTTTCCTGAACGTGCGCGGCGGTTTCATTCCCACTCCCCGTCACGTTTAACCAAGCGACGCGGTTCGGACCAAGGACGCGTAGGGAGTCCATTCCCTTTGGAGATAGATTGATTCTACTGTCGGCTGTTGCGGTTGCGACGAAGAAGATTTTTTGGTTTTCGATGAATTGCTGTAGTTTTTGCGGGATTTCAGTGTACAACTTTGCCATAGTGTTAAATCTCTTTGTTTGGGAGAGCGGCCGAATATGAAATTTTATATATCCGACCGCCTCTACAAAAAACTTAGCGCGCTTTGATGGCACCCCACGTGACAGCGAGTTTCCCTGCGGGTTCAACATCAAAGGCGATCTGGTAATTTTCCATGACCTCTTTTTTATCTAACACACGATGGTAGACAGCAACATCGTCAATATCACCCTCAAAATAGAAGGGTTTGATAAAGGCGTTGCGGTCGTGTCCGACTGCGACAACAACATGGCTACGCGTGTCGCGACTGTTTATCTTTCCATCCGCCTCGGCATCAAGCTCACCGTTGAGATAGAGGAACTTTTTCTCGCTATCGCCATCGGCAACAAACGTGATATGCGTCCATTCACCTGTTTCCACGGGTGTCTCGGTTTTAAAGACGCCGAACCCATCGCCGCCTCTCTGCGTCTGCACCGTGCCATCTGCCAAGAGTTCCAACCATGAATCGCCACCGCCTTGGGGATCATCGTCCCAGATGATGACTTTTGGACCTTCGGGTAGTGCCGCGATCTTAATCCACATGGCATAGGTAAGATTCTGTCCTGTGGTGGCGGCACCCATGACGATATAATCTTCTTCGCCATTGAAATTGAGTGCCTCTCCAACAATGCCTTCTACACTTTTGGGGGCACCTTTAATCTCCCCGTCGTTTTCACCGAGAGCATCCTTGGCTACTTTCGCATCGGTATCGCTCTTATCAAAAGTCCAGTGTCCTCCCAATCCATCTTCAATAGATTGCGCGTGTGCTACTCCTGTATGCGCGGACGCAAAAACAACGACTACCACGCAGAAGAGCGAAAAAAATAACTCATGTTTCATCGGTTCATCTCCTGGGTTTGTAAACCCGTGATGTGCAATGTATTCGTCCAATAGGAGCAAAGCAGCTCGCTACTTCCATTTGACACCGATATACATTATATAATGTTTTGGACGCGAATGCAAGAGAAATGGTATGGGGTATGGCGGTCATAGGGTTCATGGATATACCCTTTTTTTTAAAGACATGAACTGTAAAGTTTGTTTTTTTAAACACGCCAAGGTAGGTCCACAAAAAAGGGAGCAATTGTAGATTGCTCCCTCTCCGAATCGAAGTGCTTGGCTTAATTACCGCCGCCTTCAGGGCCTTCGCCGTCAGCACCTTGGCCGTCAGCATGCTAAAGCATACGGTCTTGGCGGAAAGATTGATAAAAATTGTGACACCTGTTTGGGTATCGCGGTATTTAAGTTTAGAATCCTACGCCAATAGAAAACATTATACCTCCATGCAATCGCCCTTGAAAAGGGAGCTTCGGCGGATCCTCATGAAAGATAGAACCCACTATCCCTCTACTTTGCAATTGCCCTTGAACCATTAGTGTAAATAGGTTGTTAGGTTGATAAAGGTAACTGAGTGAGACAGTTGGATTGCCTACTTCTACTTCCGTAACATCATAATCTGTGGCAGAAGCATGAACATAAGTAACTCCAACGGACGAAAGTATTGTTGATTTTCCTATTTTATAGGAAAAAGAGGGAGATATATTAGCAATTTGAATACGAGTGTCATATCCAGTTATATTTGATCCCCCAACTCCGTATGAGGTTAATATACCAAACCCCTTGGAAGTTTTGTGTCCGCCCAAATAAGCAGTAAATCCACCATAGACTGTACCTTGAAAGAAAGTGTAAAGACTTGAAGTGCCTAAGAAAAAGGCATTATACTGAATGGTATTAGGGTTTTCATATTGTGGATAACGCGCCATACCGTCTTCACCGATAACGCCACTTTTAGATTTAAGTGTTTCCGAACCCTTTTGCTGTCCGTCTTTAAATCTTCTGTTGTAATCAAAATCAGTGTCAGTTGTGTTACATAAACCAATCGAACTAAGTCCAAGTAAAAGTATAAAGGAGAATAGTAATAGATTTCCTTTGGTAAGCATAGATTTCCCTTTGGTAATTCTTTAAAACATACTTCCGCGATAATGATGCGAAATATGCTATACGGATATTTCTCAAAAGCACTCAGAAGTTAGTCCTAAAAGAGCAGATGAAAGGGCGTGATTAAACGCCTCTTCAATAATAAGATGCAGCAAAAAACCAAATCTCTTGTGTTCTTAACTGCCAACATTAACATGGAAGACATTGACTGGTCCTGTTTGTCTTCCAACTGCCCCGGTTTAACGAGGACGAATTAGATTTGGTTTACATTACCTCTGATGTTGGGCTGATTGCCACAATCTGATTTGCCTGTGCCACCGAATTGAGATTTACGATCAAAAAGATAACGTTCTGAGGGTTGCCCATGTGGTTGTTAATTTATCGGAGGGTTCAACGGATTGTGGTTTCGCGCCTTCAATGTCGCTGACGAACTCGCCTTCATAGAGACGGATATGGTCGAGCCAGACATCCACTTTTTGTCCGCCCATAATTACACCGGCGCGTGAACTGACATCATCTGCGGGCATTTTGAAGGTGATGAAGAATTCCTGCCACGCTTCAGACAGATTAATTGTTTGCCTCGCGTATTCATTCCAGGGATCACCCTGATGAAGAATGCGCATTATGGCAGTTCTCGGTTTTTCGCTTTTTGCCCACAGATTGTAGGTATAGGTGGTGCCTTTCTCCAGCGTGAAAGGTTGCTGATAGAACTGGACATGCCATACGGCATTACCCGCCTTACTGATTTTGACATATGCCACTTTCTTCCCGACGATCGGTTCCGCTTTTTTGCCTTCGGGTTGAAAGAGAGCGGCGGCATCGGCATGCGTCCAGTGGTGCCACCCTTCAAGATTGAGATCGAAATCACCGTTTTTGAGGATGTTTTCGGGCGGTTTTTCTGCGTGTGTGAGTATTGCACACCCGAACACCCCTATCAACACAAGTAAACAGATAGGCATCAGAGTTCTTTTAATCATGTTCATTTTCACCTTCTCTGTCGTGTTCACCGCCATGTTCTGAGTCATGTTCGCCATGTTCCTCACCGTGGCTATGCTCACCGCTTCCGACTTCGGGGTGGGCAGTCCATCCGTTGAAATTGGTGTTCGTTGCGATGAGTTGGACCTCCATTTTTTCTCCGGGAGCAAGGTCTTTAGATGGTGTAGGACCCAGCTCTTTTCCGTTCGATAGGTGAACTTCAACTCGAACCCGCTTCAGCGTTTCGTTTGTGGTATTTTCCACAGTCCCTTTGAAGGAATTACTCTGTGCGTCGTAATTTAGAATGAGTCGGGCTCCGTTGCGGACTTTATCGTACGTATCGGCAAGGGTAAGTTCAACGTTAGATTCTTCACCGCCATCATCAATGGACAATTCTTCATTTTTTGAGCATCCGCTTATACTAACCACCAACATGATGGCACTTGCGACAAGAACGCCGTAAATAGGATTCATGGATGTATCCTTTTCTGAAAGATAGGAATTGGAGCATTATTTTTTTTAAACGACACATTAGACTCAGTAGATACATCTACGAAAAAGGGAGCAATTGGTGTATTGCTCCCTTCCGAAATAGCATCAACTGTGAAGTGGCAGGTTTAATTACCGCCGCCTTCAGCACCTTCGGCACCACCGGCATGTTCACCACCGGCACCATCGCCGCCTTCACCACCGCCTTCACCACCGCCCCCACTCATTGGGCCGACTTCAGGATGCGCCGTCCACATGTCGAAGGATGGACCCTCTGCCATCAGCACAATATCCTGTGTTTCACCGGGGGCAAGATCCGTGGGTGTTGTCGGACCGAGTTCCACTGTTGTAACTCCGCCTTTTGATAAGTGAATTTCGACACGAACCAGGGGTAAAATGCCACCGGTCGTATTTGTGACAGTGCCTTCAAAGGCATTCGTAGCTGGATTGTAAGCCATAATCAGATGCGCCCCGTTTCGGATATGATCGTATGTATCGGTCAGGGCGAGTTGAACCGTGGATTCTTCGTCATCTGCTGGTGCTGGTCCTACGGGTATCATTTGCCGGTTTGCCCGGTCACAACCGAGAACCGCTGCCATCAATATGGCAACCAGAAGTAGGGTGAGGGTTCCAAAATTGCGTTTCATGAGTGTGCTCCTTTATGATAAAGTTATGAAATGTATGAAATGTATATAATGTATGTAATAAATAAAAGATAAAACATTATCAACAATCGTTTGATCAGTGTATTTAGGGGAAAATATCGATTGATATATTCCCCTTGCAGAGGTGTTCCGGTAAGGCGCAACGCCCTACGGGGTCATCAATCGTGGCCGCCCCCGCCGTGTTCGCCGTCTTCACCGCCATGTTCACCGCCGCCTTCACCACCGCTGCCGCCGACTTCAGGGTGAGCCGCCCACTTGTCAAAGGGTGGACCTTCTGCCATGAGTTCAACGGGTATTTGTTGACCGGGTGCGAGGTCAATGGGTGTTGTCGGACCGAGTTCTACGCCGTTTGATAAATGAACTTCAACGCGAACTTGAGGCAAAATTGCACCCGTGGTATTTTTAACAGTGCCTTTAAAGGAATTTGTGGCTGCATCGTAAGCGAGAATGAGATGTGCCCCGGCTCGGATACTATCGTATGTATCGGTAAGGCCGAGTTGCACTGCTGATTCTTCGTCACCTGCGTCAACTGTGGTTGGATTCGCTACGGCGAGATTTTCTTCTGTAATAGAAGACGTTTCGTCGGTATTTGAACATCCGATAATCCCGGCTATGAGTGTGAAAGCGATTGCTGTGAGAATTCCCAAGTCGTATTTCATGGGTGTGCTCCTTTTCATCTACGGGTAAACGTTAATTCATGAAGAATTAGGTAAACCTGTTATGTCTGCTGACGAGGTTTCAAACCCCGCCAACGGGTGTACATTTCGATTCGATTTTGTATAAGTCCTATCTTTTTAAGCAGTGCTGCCGCCGACTTCGGGGTACGCTGTCCATTCTGAAAATGTGCGATCATCCGAAATGATATAATCTACGTGCCAAAATTTAAGACTGCGATTTTTACCCGATTGTTTCTATCCATCTAAAGAGACTGACTCAATTTCGTTTACATCGATTTGATGAATCCTATAACGAGACTGACTCAATCTCGTTTACATCGATTTTATGAACCTGTCTAACGATAACTTACTCAATTTCGTTTACATTGCTTTGATGAATCCTATAACAAGGAGTTGAGCGATATTCGTGCACACCGTTGTGGTGAGCGGTTTCCAACACATCCACAAAGCACAACGCACCGTGCGATAAGAACACACGATGCGTCCAGAATATCAGTCGGATTGGTGAAATTGACGTTAGCGGCTTCTGATGGTAACCTGCTGGGATGCCTCTGCCGGTAAATATTTTCCCAACACATTCTGAAGGTCGGTTTCTGTGAGTTTCTGCGGTGTGATCAACACACACTTGTTTTGGGAATTCTTGCTCCAAGCCGTCTTAAATTCTTCGTAGGTCAATCGGCGTTTGGAGAGATTGGTCGGATTTTGAAGAGAGACTTCGCTGAGTTGGTCGTTGTAGTCAGACATGGGTAAGATTTCTGGGGTGCGTCCTTGAAATTGGATCATTACAATCGGAGCCCATCCCTTGGCAATAAACGCCTTCAGGACCTCAAGCGATCCGCCGGAGACGACAGCGGCATGCTGAACTGTCCCGCGCGTTTTTGCAAAGAAATCATCAAGTCCGGATCGACTCGCACGCACAGGCTCTTTGAAAGCATTTTTCAGGTAAGGTTGTTCCTGCAAACGGACAGCAGCACTTTCAGGTAAGCTCGCTTGGCTCTCTGTTGATTGCGATGTTGTGGTCCTTTCCGCAGCCTGCATCGCAGTTTCAGGGACATCGAACTGTCCTTGGGGCGGGGGACCGCAATTGATCGCCAGCAGGACAAAAACGAGCGATGCAACGCAAACACATACGGTAGAACATGGGAATCCTGTAAGTAATGCGTGCCGAATCCCTCGTGAAAAAAACAGATTACGTTTCATACTTTCATTCCTCCTGTGGTATAGAAACGATTTGCGCGAGAAATAGTTTATTGAGACGTTACATATTTCCTCCATCAGCGGTCAATTGTCAGTGGTAGGAGCCAAAGAGCTCACGACTTTCGGCTGACCCCGAACGGCAACAAATAAGTTATAACAAGCCAATATATTCTTCAATACTTTTTATAATATTGGAGTCTTGTCACAACTTAATTATACTTATAAGGAACAAAAAAGTCAAACTAAATTGTAAAAATGCGCAATTTGCTGAAAAACATTAAAAGGAAAAAGGCAGGTGATGAACCTGCCTTTCAAGAAGATTCCCGGCAGCGACCTACTTTCCCGCGGGGTTGCCCCCGAAGTATCATCAGCGCTGAAGGGCTTAACGACCGTGTTCGGGATGGATACGGGTGGATCCCCTTCGCTATAGCCACCGGAAAATTTTTTGCATGACTCAGCATTCGCATGTTGCTGAGCCGTTACAAGAATATTTGACAATTGTATATGTAGTGAGGGGTCGGTAGAAAGATAGAAGTTATCAAGCCCTCGGCTTATTAGTACCAGTTAGCTGAACCGTTCACACGGTGTACACATCTGGCCTATCAACCTTCTTATCTCGAAGGAGCCTTACCAACTTAACGTTGTGGGATATCTTATCTTGAGGCGGGTTTCACGCTTAGATGCATTCAGCGTTTCTCCGCTCCGTACATAGCTACCCAGCGGTGCCACTGGCGTGACAACTGGCACACTAGAGGTACGTCCACCCCGGTCTTCTCATACTAGGGGCAGCATCTCTCAAATATCCTACGCCCATACCAGATAGGGACCGAACTGTCTTACGACGTTCTAAACCCAGCTCGCGTGCCACTTTAATCGGCGGACAGCCGAACCCTTGGGACATGCTTCTGCCCCAGGATGTGACGAGCCGACATCGAGGTGCCGAACCGCCCCGTTGATATGAGCTCTTGGGGGCGACTAGCCTGTTATCCCCGGAGTACCTTTTATCCAATGAGTTACGGCCTTTCCACACAGCACCGTAAGATCACTAAGCCCTGCTTTCGCATCTGCTCGACGCGTCCGTCTCGCAGTTAAGCTCCCTTCTGCCTTTACACTCTACGCGCGGTTTCCAATCGCACTGAGGGAACCTTAGGGTGCCTCCGTTACATTTTGGGAGGCGACCGTCCCAGTCAAACTACCCATCTGACACTGTCCTCGGCACGGATTCACGTGCCGGAGTTAGAATTCCAATGCAACAAGAGTGGTATTTCAAGGGCGACTCCACTGAAGCTAGCGCCCCAGTTTCAAAGTCTCCCACCTATCCTACACATGCAACATTAAAACCCAATATCAAACTATAGTAAAGGTTCACGGGGTCTTTCCGTCTTGGTATGGGTAACCGGCATCTTCACCGGTATTACAATTTCACCGAGTCTCTCGCCGAGACAGTGCTCATGTCGTTACGCCATTCGTGCAGGTCGGAACTTACCCGACAAGGAATTTCGCTACCTTAGGACCGTTATAGTTACGGCCGCCGTTTACCAGAGCTTCAGTTCGGAGCTTCCAGTTGCCCTTCACTCCTCACCTTAACTTTTTGGCACCGGGCAGGCGTCAGTCCCTATACATCATCTTGCGATTTAGCAGAGACCTGTGTTTTTAGTAAACAGTCGCATGAGCCATTTCACTGCGGCTTTTTTCGGTATCACGTAGAACGCGGCACTTACTCAAAGCACCCCTTCTCCCGAAGTTACGGGGTAATTTTGCCGAGTTCCTTAGCGAGAGTTCTCTCGAGCGCCTTAGGATTCTCTCCTCGCCTACCTGTGTCGGTTTACGGTACGGTCACCATGAGTTGTCCACTCGAGGTTCTTTTCTTGGCAGACCGTGGGGACAGTTTGCATCCTTACGGAATCCTGTTCACCCTGGGGAGCATATTGCACCGGATTTACCTGGTGCGCTCCGACGGGCTTAACCCAGCATATCCATCAGCTGGTAGTCCTTATTGTCTGCGTCTCCCCTAGTTTCATACGTGTCATGGTGGTGCAGGAATATTACGCCTGCTTCCCATCGCCTACGCCTTTCGGCCTCGGCTTAGGATCCGACTAACCCTGAGAGGATTTACCTTGCTCAGGAATCCTTAGGCTTTCGGCGAACAAGCTTTTAACTTGTTTTATCGTTACTCATGCCGGCATAATCACTTCTAATTCGTCCAGAGCGCCTTACGATTCTCCTTCAGTCCTACTATAGAACGCTCCCCTACCACACCCCTTCTGGGCTCCTGACGGAACCCTTGTGGGATATCCACAGCTTCGGTAACACGCTTAGCCCCGGAAATCTTCGGTGCAAAGTCGCTCAACCAGTGAGTTATTACACACTCTTTAAATGATTGCCACTTCTACGCCAACATCCTGGCTGTCTCAGCAACAAAACATCCTTTACCACTTAGCGTGTATTTAGGGACCTTAGCTGGTGGTCTGGGCTGTTTCCCTTTCGTCAATAGAGCTTATCCCCTACTGACTGACTCCCATGCTTAGGACAATGGCATTTGTAGTTTAACTGGAGTTGCTAACCTGGTGGGGCCGCGAGTCCAATTAGAGCTCTACCGCCACTGCCAAACGCATAAGGCTAGCCCTAAAGCTATTTCGGGGAGAACCAGCTATCACCAAGTTTGATTAGCCTTTCACTCCGATCCACGGGTCATCCCCCAATTTTTCAGCATTGGTGGGTTCAGGCCTCCACATATTTTTACATATGCTTCACCTTGCCTATGGATAGATCACTTGGTTTCGGGTCTACTCCATGCAACTATACGCCCTATTCAGACTCGCTTTCGCTACGACTCCACATCAAAAATGCTTAATCTTGCTACACAGAGTAAGTCGCCGGCTCATTATGCAAAAGGCACGCGGTTATGCATGTCACTTGCGTGACTTAGCACTACCACAGCTTGTAGGCTATACGGTTTCAGGGGCTTTTCACTTCCCTAATGGGGGAACTTTTCACCACTTCCTTCACAGTACTTCGTTCACTATCGGTCGCCAGGGAGTATTTAGCCTTAGGAGGTGGTCCTCCTAGATTCCTACAGGTTCGTCTATCCCGTAGTACTTGGGGTACTCGTTGAAAGGCGCCACTTCTTTCGTCCACGGGACTTTTACCCTCTCCGGTCGCTCTTTCCAGAGACATTAGACTAAAAGCACGTTCCTTTCCGGCGTGTCTGTATCCACACCTAACGAACCCCACAACCCCCGATATACAACGCACACAGGCTTGAACATATACCGGGTTTGGGCTGTTCCCTTTTCGCTCGCCGCTACTGGGGGAATCGAGGTTTTCTTTCTGTTCCTCAGGGTACTGAGATGTTTCACTTCTCCTGGTTGTCCCTCGTGTAAACACGAGTAGCAGGGATTAACCTGCTCGGTTGCCCGATTCGGGAATCTCCGGATCATAGCCTATTAAGCGGCTCCCCGAAGCTTATCGCAGCCTGTCACGCCCTTCGTCGACTCCTGGCACCAAGGCATCCACCGTAAGCCCTTAGTAGCTTGATAAGTAATATCATTATTCTACCGATTTACCCTCTATATACAATTGTCAAAGAACAATGCCTAAGAAAGATTTAGACCCCTTCTTAGACGATGGAGATGAGCGGAGTTGAACCGCTGACCTTCTGGTTGCAAACCAGATGCTCTCCCAACTGAGCTACACCCCCATGTGGCACCTTTTAAGTATACCACAATCACGATATAAATGTCAAATTTATTTTCAGAAAATCGACCAGGGAGGAATCGCACCTCACTTACGGTTTTTTCAACCGATACTCCTCATCTGAGCAACTGGCCCACAAGACGCTTTTAAGTATATCACAAAAATCCGAGAATGTCAAATTTATTTTCCGTAAACTTTCCAAAAACGCGAATCCTTCGGAATTCCAAGCGACGTGAGATTAAGTATACTACAAAAATCCGAGAATGTCAAATTTATTTTGCAGTAGAGTTTAAGTATACCACAGAAAATGATAGATGTCAAATTTATTTTTCCGAGGCATTGTCTGAATCAGGATTTTCAGGATTAAAGGATTTACCGGATTGGGAAATGCCGTGCAGAAATTAACAGCTTATGCTATCAGGCAGATCAATACTGCGTCTTAATCCGCGCCCATGTCGAGGCTATTTTCCCTTTGGGAGTTACCGCCAACCCGGGAATCCCCGGTCCTACAATGCTTACATCGTCAAAACTGGAACTCCCCTGCCACACCAGAAGCCCGATTCTGCCCTGTCCGTGATCCTTATGCTCCATGGTTACAACCAACTTGTCGTTGTAATATCCTTTGAAGGTATCACCCTCGGCAACGATTTTAAGTTTATATTTTTCCTTATTCAATTTAATCGCGCCAGCACCGTGTTGGGCATACGCCCCAGTTTTCACCCACCATTCAGCAGTGCTATTTCCGAGATTCACCCACAACCCATAATGATTGTTAACATCCACCCATCGCACGACTAATGCCATCCAGTTGCCTTCGGCCTTCCGGACAGTCGCTTCAAAGGTGAGGTCGGTCCAGTCTTCTTCACCAATCAAGGTGACACCTTCTACGGCGTTGAGTTCTTCTCCAACATACACACCGTTTTCGACCTTCCATTTCCCACCCTCTTCCTTCCATTGTTCCGGCTTTTCGTTATCATCAAAGTCGAAAAAGAGCGCGGAAGCGGGAATAACAGAAAACAGCGTCAGAAGAAATACCAATGCCATCAGGGTTTTTGTTGAATCCACTTTTATTTTTATAGACTGTCTCACAAGCAACTCCTTTCACATCAAAAAGGACATTAATCCCACGTTTCACTGGAGATGTTCCACCCTAATACAGGTTCATCCGTTAAGATGCCGAGTCTTTCGTATCGTTCTTTGTCCTTTTTCCACGCTTTTAACCGCGCCTTTGCTTCAAGAGACGGATAGAGATGGGCTTCCGCAGTATAGAGTTCTATCGCCTCATCAACGTTGAGTCCGATGCCGTATAGGAATTTATGTTTGAGTCGGATATAGGTGCGGACTTCTGGAATATCTCCGAACTTCTTGACGAGCGGATTGCGTGGACTCGGATCGTCTGGATCATCCGTGAAAGGATTAACAAAGACAAAATCTGAGGACTTCTGTTTATCAACGACGGGTGGGTTTTGAAGGAACTCATCACTGGCATCAACGACGGCATCAAGGATGTAGGAGGGTAAATGCCCAGCCACTGGAATTCCGAGTCTTTCGTATCGCTTTTTGTCGGTTTTCAGATCTCTCAGTATTTCCGTTGCGGCAGGCGTGGGATAGAGGTGGACTTCTACCGTATAGAGTTCGATTGCCTCATCAATGGTAAGTCCGATGCCGCGTCCGAGTTTTTGCTTCAATCGGAGATAGGTGCGGACTTCTGGAACATCCCCGAACTTCTTGACGAAAGGGTTATGCGGACTCGGATTGTCTGGATCATCCGTGAGAGGGTTAACGAGGGCAACATCTGGGGGCTCCTGTTCATCAGGGACGGGTGTTGGATTTTGGAGCGGCTCATTGACCCGCCTCGTATTGCAACCGAAGAGTAAGATGATGAGAATCAAACCTCCGAATAGAGTATTCAAAATTTTCATGGGGTCACCGCACAATTTTTCGGGCTTTACTATGAAGTCTAATTTCCGCCCAGTATCGCATCTTGATCTGAATTTCCAAGCCAAAGTTTGATGGCAGGACTGCTTGCCACAATCCTTCGACCCACTGAGGCGTTGATGACAACAGTATACGGGAGCGCCTGCTGTGTGCCGATGAAAGGATTACGGCGTAACTGATTGAAGGTAGTACCTGCCGTAATAATATTCGGCATAAGCCTCAAAGTGGCTTCGGTTTCATGCTTTCGGAGGACAGTCGTTCGCCGTTGGAGCCGTACACCAAAGGGTAGACCGACAACCGTTAGGTTCAGGTTCTGTCGATTGCCGTTCTGCCGCGCAATTTTGACGGGGATGTCAATCGGGGTGTCAGGAGTTACCACAACCTCCTCCAATCCCGTTGACACTATAATAGCGGCAGTTTCCGTAACGCTGACCACAACATTTTTCCGTTGGACAGTCTGGTCATTGTTCTGAATGCGATAGACTTCAACGGGTGTCGCGGCGCGACGGTATTCATTACCAGTGGCGGTCGTGACAGCACCAACGACTTGAACGACGCGATGCGTCAACTCGGCATCGGGAGTGGCAGTGAGGGTTACGTATCCCTGTGTCACGCCGGTCCCAGAGAGAATCGCGCTTTCGCTGGCAGTCATGTCAGGAGGCAAGTTTTCAACGGAGAGACGTATCGGTTCTGTAAACCCGACGCGGCGTTGTAGGGTCACCTCCAATAGGGCAGTCCCACCGCGCCCGATATTCGGGTTATCGGGGGTTACGGAGATAGCGAAATCTGGGGTTGTCGGACGGGCATCTAAATGGTAAACGTATCCGGGTCCTCCATTGCCAGCGATGTCCTCAATACGAACAGCATATATACCGGGCTCATCGAAACTGTAATCAATGATGGCATTACGTCTGCCACCGACACCAGCATTGTTTGCCAACACCTCGCCGCGGGCATTGAGTAAGGTGAGTGAGGGACTCAATGGCGAATTGAGACGTTCTGCGGAGACGGTCAACGAATAACCACCTATATCTGCGAAAAACCCCCAGGGTCCGTATCCATTCGTAATTTTCACCAGAATTTTATTCCTACCCTTAGAGATCGGCAGTTGGATAACATCATCGGCACGGCGAAGCGGTCGGTGGACGTATTTGCTAAAAACAAGTTCGTCGTTCACCCATATCTTGATTGTATCGTCAGAACCGAGGGATAAGAGATAGTTCTGGTCGCGGTCAGATTCGAGATAGGTTAGGGCATAGCCTGTAACATCGTCTTCCGGGACATTTGAGAAGACATTTTCGCCGCGACTCTCGGTTTTATACCATCCGATTTTTCGACCTTCTTTGCCGATGTATTCCTTATTGAAATCTATCTCAGTCTCAGGGGGATAGACGGTATCAAACCCCTTTTCGTCAATGTTATCAAACGGAAAAATTACCCACCACGGACCGAGACTTGTTCCCTCCGAAATGGTAAATCGGTAGTCGTCGACTTCACCGGGCTCTGAGATGCGCCCGCTGAGTGCACCTGGGGTCGTGAGGTGCTGTGCACGTTCCAGTTGCCGTGCGACGAGTCCCGCTAAACGTTGTGCTTCCTGGGCAACGAAAGCAATGATACGATCCCGTTCAGTTAGCGTAATGTCAGCGTTCTCTTTATTCGACATACGTGTAATGGTGCGTTCCCACTCCTCAGCAGAGAGTGCGCGATTACTCGGTGAACGGAGTTCATGACACGCCGTACATTTCGCTTGAAATAGGATCTCAGGTTCTCTAATTTTCCTTGAAGTTCGATCCGGTAGGTTTGGATTTTGAGGTGCGATTTCTTGGGCAACCGTTTCATCCGATACGGATTGGACTGCCACATCTTCTTCAACGGCTTCCGAATGTACGTTGATGATGAATGGAAAAATACCGTAAGGTGTGTGAATCTGCTTGAGTCCTGGTTGTTCATCCGCAGTCAATTCAACCTGCCATTCGGTTTGGGGGAGATTCTCGCCGCCAATCACACACTGAACGATATTGGCTTCGGGAGGCGTGGGCGGTCCGTAGAAGTGGTCAGGCACAAGACCTGCCCCTACCTCCCGAGCTCCATTCGGGACGGTGCCACCGGCGGGGAAAAGATAGGTATTGTATGGGAGAACGCCGCCTGTTAAGCGATAGACGGAATCCGGGTTGCCGCGATGCAACAGATCTCGGATGCGCAACACATAAAACGCGTCGGCAGGAAGTGTAACGTCAAGAAGTGGATCCAAACTGTAGAATCCGTTACTCCGTGCCAATTCCACCCCCTTTGCATCAAAAAGAGAGAGTGTGGGATTGAAGAATTGCTGGCTAATGTTGTTGAGACGATACGCGCTGACACTGAACACACACCGTTGCCCCTTCGCGCCCTCAAAAACGTAATAATCCTCATCTCCACCGGGATTGATTAACCCGTTGATGAGACTCGGCAATTCAATAATGGTAGCGGTTTCTGGGGTATTATTCGATTCTGTTTCAAGGACATCGGCGATCTGGCTAACCTCAAAGGGCCACGCCGTGGAGGCGCCGTGCTTACCGACGACTCGAATTTCGCGCGTCCCGATAGAGGCGTCCGATGCGATTGACAACTCAGCGGTTAACCCACCACTGACTCTCGCTGCCGACGTCAGATACGCGATAATTTGGGACTGCGTTTCTGCATCGATCTCCGCGCCTTTCTCCGTAACCATCCGTCGGACAGTGGTCTCCCACTGTGCTGGTGTCATTGATCGGTTATTTGGAGATCGGAGTTCGTGACATTGCCCACAATTCGCCTCAAAGACGGGTTTATACGTGTCATCAACCTCGCCACCACCAGGATGAAGCTGGGCAGTAATACCGGGGGCACCTTCAATAATAAGGGTGTGTGCGCCTTCTAAATCGGAGCCTTGGATTGCGATCTCGATAGTTGTTCCGAGTTGTCCACCTGCCGGAAACAAGGAATTGAGCCGTGGGACACCTTGCGCGAAGAGGCTACCCGGAAAGACAAGGAGGAAACTTAATAAAAAAATCGAAAGATTGGAAGATTGGAAGATTGGAAATTTCGCGCTGTGCATCTTCATTCCTCCCCGAGCTCGTGGGTCAAGGTGCGCTTACGGAGATTATAGAGTCGGACTTTGCCATCGCGACCCCCCGCCGCGACAAATTCGCCATTTGGACTGAACCGGACGGCGTAAATAGCATCCGTTGACGCATCGAACGTCTCATAGCGGTTGCCGGATCGGAGACTCCAGATAACTACCGAAGTATCTGCGCTACCGGACGCAATCATTGTTATCCGATTATTCGCGGATATTAGTGGAACGAGCCCGGAATCAACACTATAGACGGCACCCTGATGCCCGTTGTATTCACGAACGAGTGCCCCTGTCATTTCCAGCGAATTTCGTCCCACAGCACCTTGATTGCCACCTTCCGCCGGTGTAACACGCCACGTTCGGACAGTATTATCGGCAGAACCAGAGACAATCACACCTTCGTCGGCTGAATACGCGAGACTATAGACGGCGTCATCGTTGGCATCTAAATTCACCAAGACGGTGTAAGTACTCGGATTCCATACCTTTATGGTTTTGTCTTCGCTACCGGTGACAAAGTAAGTACCCTCTGGATGATACAAAGTACAGAGGACCCTGCCAACGTGTTGGGTGAGCCATTTAGATACCTGTGTATCTATCGAAAAGTCGGTATCCTCAAGCCGTGTTAAGTCGATAACAGCACTATACTCATCCATGCTCGCAGTGATCAACGTCGTGTTACGTGGACTGAGCGAGATGGATTCAACGGTATCGCCATGAATCTCGAAGCTTTTAATGAGTTCTTCAGAGGCGACATCCCAAACGCGTATTTCGCCGCTCCGAGCAGCAAGACCACTGCTTGTATAGAGTTTTTTGCCATCTGAAGAAAAGACGAGACTCCGCACCTCACCGGCATGCGGTTCATACGTGTAAATAATGCGCTGCGTTTCCAGATCCCAGATTTCAACCCACTGATATTTTCCGACAGCAAGGGTTTTACCATCGGCGCTAAATTCAAGGGACCAGATCGGGGATAGAGGCACTGCGGCAAAACAGAGGGACGCTGCGAAGATGATGCAGGACGTTGCTAATAACGTTCCTATATTGCGAAGTCTTTCACCCATGCTGAGACCTCGGGAATGGTTGTCAGCGATCAGGTCGCTCACTCCGTTCGCTTTCAGGTGTCAGCACGGGTTGCTTCGCAACCCTTTCAGCAATCAGTAAAGAAGCACTCAATTTAATAAGAGACTGACTTCACTGACCACTGATTGCCGACTGCCGATTGCTGACTACGCGAGAACGCCGCGAATGGGTTTGCCGCCACGTGAGAGAACAATGCGAACACCATCCGGCGATTCCAGATGCTGATTATAATCAATGCCGAGGCATCGGTAGAGCGTTGCTGACAAATCTTCGGGACGCACAGGGGTTTTCGCGGGTTCCATGCCAAGTGGATCTGAAGCACCAATGACTTGCCCACCTTGGACGCCACCACCCGCTAACATAATCGAGAAAACACGGGAATGGTGATCGCGTCCGCCGTCGCGGTTAATGACGGGGGTTCTTCCAAATTCACCCATAGCCAAAACGAGGGTCGTCTCCAACAATCCTCGATCGCTCAAGTCGCCGATTAAGGTAGCCATCGTACGATCAAAGGCGTTGAGTTTACCCGGCAACGATGAGAAGATGTTGTTATGGTTGTCCCATCCACCGTTGCTGACAGTGACGAAGTTAACCCCTGCCTCAACGAGCCTTCTGGCAAGGAGGCAACTTTGTCCGAAGGTATTCCGTTGATACGCATCGCGCGTTTTGTCTGACTCGTTGCCGAGATCAAACGCCGCACGTGCATCGGTGGAACTCATCAGGTCATAAGCGGAAGTATAGAAACTGTCGACTGCTTCAGCCGCCGGATTGCCTGCCTCATATTTCTTGAAAGCAGCATCAACGGCTTGTCGTAATGAGCGGCGACGTTCAACGCGTTCAAAGGAAATCTCCTTGGGAGGCTCCAAATCTCGCACTTTGAAGTTCCTGCTTGCCGGGTTTCCGCCGGGTGAGAAAGGTGCGAGCGACGCGCCTAAAAATCCACCGCCACCATAAGCAACTGGAGCCGGCACAGCAATATAGGGAGGCAATGCACTCCGCTGTTCTTTGAGCTTGGAGACAACAGCACCATACCCTGGGACAGCAAAACCCGGTAAGGGTTGATAACCTGTCATCATATAGTGTGTTCCACGCTCATGTGCCGCCTCTGGCGAGGTCATCGAGCGGATAATGCAGAGTTTATCGGTCTGTTGAGCGAGTCTGGGAAGATGCTCGCTCATCTGAATACCGGTAACGTTTGTCGATATCGGTTTGAAAATCCCACGAATTTCTTCAGGGGCATCCGGCTTGAGATCCCACATATCAAGGTGACTGGGACCGCCTCCCAGCCAGACGAGAATAACGGAGGTAGCGGTTTCCTTTCCCTGAAATGTGGTTGCACTGTGCGCTTTGAGTCGGAACAGGTCTGTGAGGCTGAGACCGAACAAACCGAGGGCACCGGCTTTGAGAAAATCTCGGCGGTAAAATCCTTCACAATCTGTATGTACGCATCTGTTTTCTGCCATGATCCTTTTCCTCCTTAACGAAGGGGTGGTGTCGGGCATTTGTGACAGTGGTTCATAAGATAAGCGGCGGGATCCCAAAATCTAAGTCTTAGCAAGAGTCTAAAAAACGCACAAATTCCCAAACCCAGTACAGAATTAACCAGAAACCTGCCCATAATGTAATGGAGGGCAGTCCAAGAACCCATCGTTAAAAAATCAAGTTCGTGCGGGCCGTTTCCGTAGCCTTTTCATCCATCTTTGTGCCTTCGTGATGTTAGTGTCAAACGGTTCCTTCATCTCAAAGTATTCTGTATGTCCGGCATATATTTGATGCCAATCAACAATACAGGGCATCCGGTTTTGGGTGAGGGTACGCATCAGGAACGATCGAACTTTGGCACGGGTATCTTGCGGTGCGTTGTCTATGGCGTGCTGAACATGTTCATCGGTAATAACTCTTTGCATCTGTCCCTGTTCCTGAAGTGCGTAGTAGAGTCCACTCTCCGTATGGATGTTATGATATTCTAAATCTTGACTTTTAATCCAAGGATCTTCCCAATCTAATTTCTCTTCATCAATGAAAGCTTCCAGTAGCCATTTTTTTGCCGCCCAATCGACCCGATCAATAACATTTAGCCAATCCTCTTCGAGTTCATCAAGGATAGACTCCCATGCGGTAAGCACCCACTCGGTCTCTTCGTCCCGTTCGATAATCAAAGCCTGAACGAAGTTAAGATACTCTCTCTGTAAATCAACAGCAGAGATCGTCTTTCCGGATTTCAGTTCAACGCGCCACGTGAAGGTATTATCGCGTGAGATGTGCCGAATCGCGTAGACCGGATCAGCGAGTTCAAAGCCGGGGAGCGGCAATTTTTCGCCATGCATCTCGTGGAACGTTTCAATCGCAGAAAGCAAGAGAGCAGTGGTGCCAACCTTCAATGCGGTTGCGTATTCCGACATATTGGAATCCCCAACGAGAAGATGGAGACGACGGTATTTCGTGTAATCGCTGAGGGGTTCGTCCCGTGTATTGATGATTGCGCGACTGAACTGGATCCATTCATAAATCTCAGTGACGATGTGATCGGCGCGTTGTGAAATCTGATAGTACTGTTGCTCACCAAGTTCATCTTGAAAATCGCCGAATTCAATCATTTCATCATAAGCCCCGACTCTACCCGCGCCTGCGTAAATCTGGCGTGTAACAAAGAAAGGCATAAGCGTCGGGATGACAATACGGTAAAAGGGAACGTCTCGACTAATTTGGAAGTTCTCATGACATCCAAAGGTTGCCCCTGTAAAATGATCGATATTGTTTTTGAAGAAAGCTGTGGGCAGCCCTGTATCCGTAAGAATACCGTTGATGACGTGTTCAATGGCTTTATCGTAAGCGATAAGGTCGAAGAGTGTGCCACATTCGGGGGTCGCGTATTCCAGATGTCCCATATCGATGTAGAGACGACCGCCATTGAAGAGGAACCCGCCGTTACCGGGAGGTTCACCCCAGTCTCGATAGTGAATATCCCGAAGACCGAGTTCCAACACATCGAAAACATAATCGCGTACGCGTGCCGCAACCCCCTCAGAGGTGCCGCGAACCCGTTCGGCATCTGTCATACATCCGAATTCAGTTTCGATCCCAAAAATTCTTTTTTGCATCTTTTTAACTATTAAATCTGGTTGCCGTTCCACTTCGTTTCACGGCGATTTCTGGTTAGGTTCAATGGGACTGGTCATCACAGCCGTCCTTAATACCGTTTTCAGAAAACGGTTTCCTAAGGTCCGACAGATTTTCCGAATGGGTCTTACAAAGCGTGTCAGTAGAAAAATTACGGGAGGGCAGCTTCAACTTCCTGAGAGGTTAAGAGACGAAACTTACTCGTACCGCGCTGCGTGGTTTCCAAAACCCCTGCTTCAATCTCACCGTCTTCCCGTGCAGTATTAATAATTTCGTGCATCTGATCGGTGTCTATCTGGGTTTCCTCCGATTCAGTCTCCTCCGGTTCCCGTGAACTCAATTCTCTACCAACTGCCCACGCTTCTAAACCCAACTGGAGCGCAGCGGTTAAATCTCTGTCGGCATCTGTAGAAGCAGTCGTGAGATAGTTTTGCATCCCTGTCTCGATTGCTTCTGTACCGCCGATAACAGTAGAAGTTGTGTCTGTTCGGACATTACCGTCATAGTTGATACAGGTAAAACGGTTTTTATCATCAGTGCTGCCGAGTTCGGCGAGCAACATTTTGATGATATACGCTTCACCGACAATGGATTCAAAAGCTTGTTTGAAGGTATGTGCTAAGACAAAGTTCGTGAGTCGGTGTAGGTTTACATCTTCGGTGGCATTTTGAAAACCTTGGACGCTGGCGGTATCGGTAACAAGCATTCGGAGACGCTCAATATCGGCAGGATGTCCGATTGCAGAGAGCGCAATTCGGTCATGTACCTCAAAAATTTTGCGTTGTCCTCTACCAATCGTGAGTAGCACCATGCCTTCGTCATAGGTAAGTCCTACAACAGGACTCCCGACCCGGAGCTGATCTTCAATATAATCTCTTCGGTCTTGAATCGCTTCTATCCAGCGATACGGTTCATCTCGCATTTTTTAATTATTTAATCTGGTCACCGTTCCACTTCGTTTCACGGTGGTTTTTGGTTAAGGTCAACCGCCTCTGGGCTATGAAAGGTTTCTCAACAAGTGGGAATCCGCATTCTTACAGCGAAGCAGCAATTCAGCAGCAATCGTTTAAACCATCTCTCCAACTGGTTGTGCTTCAGCGTAGCATGCTTCCAATTCATCATCGGTAATATCTTCAACGCCGGTGCGTGTCACAGTTTTGATATTTGGAAAAATCTGTGCTCTTGCGTTATAACCGCTTGTCGCGGCATCGTACTCGCTTGCGGTGTCCAAAAGGCGTAAGATCGTGATAGTCGCCTGTCGCGTATCCATCTCTTGTAAAGGCGTATCACCAAATCGAGAGAGGTAACGCAAAACACCACGAATCCAGATGGAACCGGAGCCGGTTGTGGCAAAATTGACGTTTTCAAAGTGTGCACCGAGTGCATCATAGAAGTAAATCTTTCCGCCATTCTCGTCATCATCGGCATCCAAATCGTAGAGTGCAAAGATTGGAATAACGCCTCCGATACCTTGAAGCGCCATCGGCAGATTCTCCCGGATGAGTCGCGATAGCATTCGGAGCTTGCCCTCAAGACTCAACTCTTGGAGTTGGCTGCGGCGAAAGTATTGAAACGAGTGTTCCAATATTCTGGCGATTTCGTATGCGATCGCAGGTGAACCTGAAATAGCGAGTACGGAATGCCTATCAATCTGCAAAACTTTCTCTGCCCGATCGTAGATGACAGAAGTGCCAGCAGTAGCACGTCGGTCCCCGGCTATCATGACGCCGTCTCGGTAACGCATAGCGACAACAGTTGTACTGTGTGCTATTTCAATGTCACCACCGTGCTGTGTCGTTTCCGATGGCAAATCTATTTTCAAGGGATAGTTTGCGTGTTTTAAAAGGTTTAGGAAGTCACCTTTATGGTTGAGGCTTTCCTGTAGTCTCGCGTCCATTCGATTCAGAAAATTGCCGTTATCGCTCATTACTCCCCCGTTCTTTGGCGGTAACGTCTGGACTGATCCTTGTCAACACGACGCATCCGTTTGAGTAGTTCTTGCGGATCGGGCCGACTGACTTTCTGTCGTTTGGGTCCCTCATTATCGCCATCACCATCACCGGGTCCGATGGGTTTGGTATCTCTTTGCTTACGTTCAAGCTGAGCAATCATTTTAGCTGTCATTTTGTATCTCCTTTTTTATAGATCCAACTTTTCAATGAGCGTCTCAACGGTCGGCGATTGATCGAGTGCCTCGTTATACTGACGTGCGATCGCTGCATCCGCGAGGGCGTTTAGATTGATTTCGCGGGTGCGCCCTTTTACAGTGAAGGTAATACTATCCCACTGGATAGCCTTTATAGAGTTGCTGAATCGATCCACAGCGCGCCCGCGAAAGTATGCCCGTGTATCAGCAGGCGGATTATGGAGCGCGGCCTCAATCTGTTCGTCGGTGACGACACGCCGCATCGGAATCCCATAATATAGCCCTTCATCAAGATCGATGTTGTGATATTCTAAATCCAAACTTTGGAGCCACGGGTCATCCCACGCGATTCCTTCTGCCTCAGCAAACGTCTCAAGTAACCATTTCTTGGCGACCCAATCAAGTCGATCTGTGAGTGACATAGGATCCGCCTCAAGTGCGTTGAGGGTATCCTCCCACTCGGTGAGCACCCAGTCAGTTTCAAGTCCGACAGTTTCACCGAGATGCTTCTGTGCGAGTGCGAGGTACTCACGCTGATGGTCGATAGCGGACATCGTTTTCCCTTCTGCCGTCATTACTATCCAACGATACGTTTGGTCGTGCGATACAGTCTTGATGGTATCAATCGGGTTGACGAGTGCTAAACTCTCTGGAATCCTCCGCTGTTCAATCAAGGCAATCACGAGTGCCGTCGTGCCGACCTTGAGTGCCGTTGCGTATTCGGACATATTTGCATCCCCAGCGATGCCGTGTAACCTACGGTATTTGGATGCATCTGCATGCGGTTCATCTCGCGTGTTGACGATAGGACGATTGTGCATCGTATCCACACTCGCCTCGACGTGAAAGAAATCGGAGCGTTGAGATAACTGGTAGTGTCCTGGGGTTGCGAGTCCAGCTTCTGTTTCAATGCCGATTTTTCCTGAGCCTGCGAAGATCTGGCGTGTGATAAAGAACGGCATGATACCTTGCTTGAGCGTTTCAAAGGGGACTTCGCGTGCCATCAGATAGTTATCGTGGCACCCGTAACTATGCCCATGGAAATCGGTATTATTCTTGTACAAAAGCACCCGTTTTCCGAGTTTCTCGCTGCGTGTTTCGGCACAGCGTTGAAGAATGCGTTCGCCGGCTTTATCGTGTGCGACCAGGTCAAAGAGACTGCTACATTCAGGCGTTGAATACTCTGGATGTGCGTGGTCATTGTAGAGCCGCGCCCCGTTGACGAGGATGTGATCGCTCTTAATCTCAGCAAAAGAGAGCCGTTCTTTAATATTGCGTTTCCGATCGCGCTTTTCCTCTTCTTTCTCATCAGGGTGATTAGAAAGTGCGCTCGCCCGAAAACCGCGTTCATCCCGAAACGGATCCTCGCCTCGATAGTCCCACACAGGTCGAAAATCTTCTTGTCGGTAACTTTTTATCAACTCAATTGACTGCTTGACAGCATCAATATGCACTTCATTTTCGAGTGTTATTCCGTATTCAGTTTCGATTCCAAAAAGTCTTTTAATTTTACCTTGCGGTTCGGTGAGGCGAATTATACAAACAACAACCCTCTCCGTAGAACCGCCCTCCACTTCGTTACGGGCTACTGAAACTTAACAAGAACATGAAGAATTGGCGAAACCTCGAAGCAACCCCTAAATGACGCGTGATCCGGAGGCTTTGCGTCGTTCCTGTTTTTCAGTCTTGATGGGCGTAACTTTGACGACATTCGCAGGATCGTAATCAAGGAGCTTGAGCCAGTCTTCCGTTGCCTCAGTTGGCGGGAAGATTTCACTTTCGCCATACTCTGCGGCGAGTGCATCTAACAGGTCGGCACGTGTGATACCACTCTCCTTCTCTGGGTTCTGAATCGCACGCTTGAGTGCGGACTCCTTGGCTCGCTGTACAATCGATTCAATAATTGCCCCGCTGCACAGATGTCCCTTATAGAGGATATCGCGTCTGCCACTCCTGAGAGAAACTTCGAGGAATCGGTTGTCTTCGTCTTCACGGAACATCTCATCAACTGCCTGTGAGATAAGATCTGCAACCGCTTTCTCAGCCGGGATAACTTCGGGGGGTGTTTCACCTTCTCCTATTTCGGTATCGTTCTCCGCATCAAGGAGTGAAGCGATGGGTAACTCAGGGGTAAGGTAGATACGGAAGATATCCTTCGCAGCCTCTGCATCTGGACGTGTTACTTTAATTTTTCTATCAATGCGTCCCGGACGTAAAATGGCAGGATCAATCAGATCAGGGCGGTTCGTTGCCAAGATAATAACGACATCCTGTAGAGATTCAATACCGTCCATCTCTGCACAAAACATTGGGACGAGTGTGTTCGAGATGCTATGGGATCTGAGTGCGCGCCGGGTGCCTAATATCGACTCCGCTTCATCTATAAAGACAAATGCCAACTTGCCATCTTCCTTTTTCTCACGGGCAATCTGAAAAATCTCTCGCACCTTCCGCTCAGATTCACCGAGCCACATGTTGAGAATCTCAGGACCTTTGATATGTAGGAAACAGCCTTCAACGTCCTCACCACTTTCCCTTCGCAGCCGTTGGGTTAAGTTGTAAGCGGTCGCCTTACCGATAAGCGTCTTCCCACATCCCGGAGGACCGTGGAGCAGGAAACCTTTCGGTGCGCTATACTGGAAGCGTTCAAAAAGTTTAGGATGCAGGATCGGGAGTTCAATCGTGTCCTTAATGCGTTGGATGGTATCGTCAAGCCCGCCGACCTTGGACCACGGTATATTCGGCACTGCCTCAAGGGCGTAAGCGTCTGTCTCCTGCACGGGGATATGTTCAACGGCGACACGGAAGTTAGAGTCAATCCGAACCTCATCACCGGGTTTCAGTTTCGTATCTACGAGGTCTGTGGAGCGTTCAAGGATGACAGATTGAGCGTTCGGTTCTTGCCCGATACGGAGCCGTCCATCTGGCATGACATCGGCTATCTTTGCAATAGGACCCGCATCGTTGTATCCAAGTTCACCGACAACAACAAAAGCGTCGTTCAAGAGGACACTGAACCCTTTTTTTAGGTCGGCGCCTTCGAGTTCCGGATCAACGTTCGCATAGTATTCGGAGCCACCCACGATGACGCGGGCAATGTCCTCTTTGGGCAATCCGAGTAAGGTTCCGATCCGATTCGCGGGTGCGGTGAGCTTCTCAATCTGCTCCTCCATTTCGGCGTGGATACGGAGTGCCTCTTGCTGAATCGAGCGGACCCTCTCCTGAAATTCGCCTTCATCGTTGAGAATGGAGCGACGGAGTTCCATGAGCCAGCGACGACGTCGGTCGTCTACCGGGGTCTCGGCAATAATGTGGTGAATTAACTGCAACGAATAGCCGGAACTCATTGCATCTTCTTCGGGAGTGAGTTCCTCTTCAAGTTCCTCGTCATCTTCAATAAACAGGTCGTTCCCATCAGGGTCTCGACCAGTAATTTTACGATCCTTCTTATCGTACATTTGAACGTCTCCTCAGACAGCAGCGGATGACTTTAGGATAGAGTTTACCACATTTCCCACAATTTTGCGAATATTTATTCAGATTCCACTAAAATTGCGGTCTGCTGCGATAATTTTCAATAGTTTAGCACAAGTTGCAACACGAATGCAATAAAAAAACAAGTTTAGGTAGAATTTCGTTTAACTTGACTTCCGTCAGTCCGTATGTTAGGATAGCGTCGGGATTCGGAGATCCCTCCTACAAGAAATCTGCGAAGCAAACAGGGGAAGCACTCTTATGACACTCATAACTATGTTAGAACATTCAATCCAACACTACGGCAGCAAACCCGCATTGGCACATAAACCGAAAGGTGGCACCTATCAAGACATCTCTTACACTGAACTCGGCGAATCGGTGGACGCTTTCAGTAAAGGGTTAAGTGCTTTAGGGGTGCAAAAGGACGATCGGGTCGCGCTGCTCTCCGAGAACCGTCCCGAATGGGCAATCACGGATTTTGGTAGCCTCAAAGCCGGTGCGGTAACCGTACCGATGTTCTCAACGCTGACCGCCGCACAGGTCGGTTATATCCTAAAAGATTCCGGATCAAAAATTATCTGCGTCTCCACGGGTAGACAGTTGGAGAAAGTCATCACCATCCGAGACGAGGTGCCGACGCTTGAACAGATAATTGTTTTTGACCCGATTGAAGGTGAACCCCCAGCAGGTGTTATCCAATTTGAGGCAGTTTGCGAACTGGAAGGACAGGAAACAGACACCGCCGCGAGTGAAGACGACACCGCAACGATTATCTATACTTCGGGGACGACAGGAGACCCGAAGGGTGTCATGTTGACACACGCGAATTTTATTTTTAATTTAGAGGCGTGTAGATCGCTTATTGAGGTCAGGGATGCAGACGTGTTGTTGTCGTTTCTACCCTTATCGCATGTGTTTGAGCGACTCGGCGGGCATTACGTGCCGTTGTTCTCCGGCGCAAAGGTCGCTTATGCGGAGAGCACATTCACGGTCGCACAGAATATGCGGGAGATCGCTCCAACAGTGATGCTCAGCGTTCCGCGACTCTATGAAACCATGCACGACAGAATTCTGCGTGCCGTGCAGGAAGGTTCACCGATCAAGCAGAAGATTTTCCACTGGGGTGTTTCCGTCGGTTCATCCGTCAGTTCAGCGATTCAAAAGGGGCAAAAACCGTCCGCAATTTTGCGATTACAACAGAACATCGCGGACAAACTGGTCTTCGCGAAGTTGAAGGCGGCGACGGGGGGTCGGCTCCGCTTTTTCGTCTCAGGTGGGGCGGCGTTACCCCAATCGATCGCCGAATTTTTCCACGCGGCGGGCATACTGATTTTGGAGGGTTACGGCTTAACGGAGACCTCACCTGTCATTAGTCTGAATCATCCAGCGCAATGGAAGTTCGGAACCGTTGGCGTGCCTGTTCCCGGGATAGAGGTGCACATCGCTGAAGATGGCGAGATTTTAACCCGCGGTCCACACGTCATGAAGGGGTATTTCAATAACGCATCGGCGACAGCAGAGGTCATCGATGGAGAGGGTTGGTTTTACACAGGCGACATCGGTCTCATTGATGAGGACGGGTTCGTCAGGATTACCGATCGGAAGAAGAATATCATTGTGCTCTCCAACGGTAAGAACGTCGCACCGCAACCGATAGAGAGCGAATTGGTGCAAAGTCCCTTTATTGACCAGATTCTGCTGGTCGGCAATGAACGCAAAAATCTCGCTGCCCTGATTGTTCCGAATTTCGACGCACTCAAGGCGTGGGCGACAGAGAATAACGTTGAAACGGGAAGGACGGACGGGGAGACCACGCCCCTACATGAAACGCGCGAGGTGCAACAACTCATTCAAGGCGAAATCCGAAGCCGTTTAACCGATTTCTCCGACTTTGAACAGGTACGACGGTTCACGCTGCTCGATAAGGAATTTTCTCAAGAAGCGGACGAGATGACACCCACGCTGAAGTTGAAGCGGAACGTTATTATCGAGCGATACGGGGATGCGATTGAGGAGATGTATCCAGAAGACTCTTAATTTTTCCTTGCGGATAAGTCATGGCATCTGTGGATTTAGCGGTTTCTGTGTTCGAGCTGAAGAAACGCCCAAGCAAAAACCCCTCCATTACATTACGGACTACAGTTTTGAAAAAGGCAGTTGGGAATCGGAGTCTCTTCCTACTGAAGACGGTAGCCTGTATCTCTCCGCGCTTGCGGAGGACTCAGGAGGGATCGCAGTTTACTTGGGTGCCATTACAGTAAGTCCGCCTTTGATGATCTCAATTGTAGCAGGAGTTTCACACATCGGCTCGCCATCGGCATATAACAGCATAGGTGTGTCGGTCTCGATTGTTAAAGTGCGGGTCTGGTGCATGGAGACAGCAGGATGTGAAACGTGTCCGCCCCAGAAGAGCGTCACCATGAGCCGTAACACCGTTAGAGAGGACACTGGACGGATAATACAGACATCGAAAAGCCCATCGTCGATGCGAGCGTTTGGTACAATCTGGAACCCGCCGCCGTATCGATTTGTGATGCCTGTTGCGGCGAGGAGGATCGATCCCTCGTGGACACCGAAGTCGCCTTCAAGACGCACAAACGGAGGGTCGTAATAGAAAAGGGTCTCCACGGCGGCGTAAGCGTAGGAGGCAGTGCCTGCAAACAACGGCGTTCCTTTCGCCGCACGGCGACTCACTTCCGTATCGTAACCACAAGTGGCAATGGTGATAAAATAGTTTTTAATTTTTCCTTGCGGTTCGGTTAGTGGAGTTTGGACATTGAAGCCCTTTTCCGTAGATCTGCCCTCCATTTCATTACGGGCTACATCGTTTGGATTAACAACTGACTGCCGACTGCTGTTCTGATAGCAACATCCTAAATCCACACGGATAGGGGTACCAGATAAGACGGTTGCGATGGCGGCTTCAGGTTTCAGGGGCACACCGACTGCAGCGGCAAAATCGTTGCCACGACCACACGGAAGTACACCCAAAGTTACATTGGGAACCGTCGCGATGCCGTTAACGACTTCGTGGAGTGTCCCATCACCACCACAAGCAATCACGGATCGGATTCCATCAGAGGTCGCTTCCTGCGCGAAACGCTTGGCATCGCCGGATGCCGAAGTGAACATCAATTGCCCTTGAGCTCCAGATTCGGTGAGAGCAGTATACGCCTGTTCAGCAACGTTTTTCGCGTGTCCTTTACCGGAAATGGGGTTTGCGATGAGAGCAAAATTGTTCATCTATTTTATCACCGCGATCTTTCCTATTTTTTTCTCTGTATCAAATTCAAGAACATAGATATAGATACCAGTCGATACGTCTGCGGTGTTATTGCTCGTAAGCCACCACTCCTTGCGGTTGTGATCCTGATCGGTCACATCCAATGTTTCAAGCAACTCACCGCCTGTGGTAAAGAGTTGAATACGTGTGCCGGCAGGCAACCTGTCGAAAGTGATTGTCCCTTTGTCACCGATACCGGGACGTACCGGATTCGGATAGACCCGTACCTGCGTCAGATCCGACACTATTGCTCCGATAGCACCAAAGGGTATCTCCAGTGGACGTGTAGAAGCGCGGATAGGGTTTTCATCAATGTCAACGACATTGGAGACGGTAATCTCATATTGATCCGTTGTATCCGTAAGCGATTTCCCGAAGTGTTCAAGAAGACTGTCTGTATCAAACGCCAAGAGGGCGCGTCTGCCCATCCGGTCCCGAATAGCAGACACAGGACTCACACCCCCAATCCGTTGTTCGGCTCGTAAGACATACCGATTCTCGTCCCCAATCCCAGGATCCATCCGACGGTCAAAGGTAACGAGGACCCAGAAATTCTCGTCCATAGAAACCGAATTAGGTATGGGAGCCTGCAATTCAGGCTGTGTTGTATCTACATCATTCCCTGGACGGTGATAGGTTGCTCCAATCAGTTGCGGTGGATCCCGTGGTGTAGCAGAAACGGGTTCGGTGCGTTTCGTTTCGTTACCTTTCTCGTCCTTCGTCGTGATAGCGTACCAGTAGGTATTATCCTTCGTGACACGTCTATCGAGGAACCTTGTGACGGTCAGGTTCTCCGCCACCTTTTCATAAGCGTCAGATGCGGGTGCTTCCTTCTTTTCCCCTTGTGCGCGGTAGACAGTAAAGTAGCGCCTCTGCCCCGACGGTTCTCCATCTATCTCGTCGTTCTCCTCGGCATCCCATGTAACATGAACCGCTTTCTGCGTCAACGGTCTCGCTTCAACATTCCACGGCTTGAGCGTATCAATGGCATCTGGATCTGTTGCAAAGATGGATTCAAAGCGGTAGATACCCTCTTCAAGATTAACGTAAAATTCGTCAAATCCGTTTTGATTGAGTTCCGCGGTAAGAAGCGCGGGGGTTTCCTCCATCTTTCGGTGCCAGAGGGGTAGCATCGCCGTGCCATCCCACTGCATCACATAGAGATTCGGATACGTAGCGATGACCAACTTATTGTGACCATCACCTCCGACGTCTGCGATTGCGATACTGTTTCCGTTTCGTCGGTGTGGTGCGATCGCGACAGTTGCAGTGCGCGTCCCTTCTGAGAGCATGGCGTAGCCCCGTAACGTGTGCGTAAAGACGAAAAACTTCCAGATGAGCGGTCCCGAAGGGTTATCCGGCAGCGACAGTAGACCCCCAACAACAAACTCAGGCACACCATCACCGGTGAGATCCCCTGCTGTGAGTTGCGTGATGTCCTTAAGTGGCAGTTGCATTTGCCACTCAAGGCGGAACGTGTTGCGGATAGAGGTAGATTCATAAACGAAAAGATCGCCTTCACTATCCGCCGCTATCAGTTCCATGCTTCCATCACCATCAAAATCGTTAATAGCGAAGTTTTGCGCGAATACATTAGAGCCAGCGGATTCGTTAACCAACACAGCCCTCTCAATATAGGTTCTTGTAAAAGGGTCGTATTCAAAAATAAGGAGTCGGTCGTTGTTGTTATCCGCGCCGATAATTTCCTTTTGTCCATCACCGTCCACATCAGCAACCGTGCCACCAGAGAGAAATGGGGTTTCCCAGATAATCTGTTGTGGATACCCTTGCGGGACAAGACTCTCAATGAGGAAGGTTCTCGCATCGTCGGTAGCCAAAACTTCAAGCAAACCGTCGTTATCGGTGTCGTCTACCGTCCACGTAACGAATTTTTCGAGATTCGAGAGCCCGTCTACACTTTCAAGCGTATGCGCCAACTCATATCTTCCGCTTGGCAGACGCTCATAAACTGCGAGGATAGCGGCGGGACTGGGTAACCCAGCTCCTACGGTGTCAAGAGTTTCCGAGGACAACGGACTCCCAACGATTTCAAGCTGACCATCTCCATCAAAGTCTGCGGTGACGCTTGCAACGTGGAGTGGTGGAATATCGAGAAATTTTTCAGTGAATCCGCCCGGTGAGATATATCCGGCAACAACATCAGCAGAATAAAACGCCCCGTCGTTATCCTCTCTCGTCGTGAGGTTTGTCGTATTCTCTGCCTCAACATAAAACTGGTAAGTCCCACGCTCCAAGCCTAAAAATAAGAAATGTTCTATCCCGAGATCAGTTGTCTCAATAGGAGCGAAAGGAGCGAGGCTCCCCTTTCGCCGGTAATAGAGTGTATTCAGGGTAACATCATCCGTTGCCCAGGTAAAAATCGTAAGGGGTCGCTCACCGTAAAGCGTGTCCGTTGCGGTAAGGGAGATAATTTGAGGCGGTGTACGGTCTACACTCAACACAACCTGGTCGTGCAACTGTTGTCCATCCGTGGCTGTTGTCGTTAAACGGACGGTGTAAATCCCCTCCGGAACCATCGTGGTATCCCAAATAGCCAAGGTCTCACCGATTTTCTGTGTTCTGGAAGATTGCGTGAAAGGTGTAAATTCGGTGGGGACTGTAGATGCGCCATAACTGAGCTGCCAAGAATGGAACTTATAGCCACCTGCGGTCCCGACGACGGTAATTGAATCTGCGCCCCCGCTATTGGTTTCAGGCGCGAGGATACGTGCCTGTAACGCGCCGCTTGCGAAGAGTGCGCGTTCGGCATTGACAGTGCCCGCCCCTACAAATCTTTCATCCAATGCATCGCTATCCTCTTGGTAAACAGGATCGGCGGTGCTAATGAGTATGTGTCGTACCTCTTCATGCGTCAGCGCGGGACGTTTGGCGAGTAACAACGCTGCGACGCCAGCCACGTGTGGCGATGCCATCGACGTCCCTGTCAGGAGCCGATATTGGTTATTAATCTGTGTGCTGAGGATTACGTTACCCGGAGCACCGATGTCTACAGACGCCCCGAAATTAGACTGGTAGAACCGTTGCTGATTCTGTTCAGTAGATGCGACAGCGATGACCTTCCGATAGCCAGCGGGAAAGATTGCGGCGGGTTTCTGAGAATTGCCAGCAGCGGCGACCAAGACGGCACCGCGTGCATAAGCATAATCAATAGCGTCCTGAATAACGAAAGAGCGACGTTCACTGCCCCAACTCATGTTGATAACGCTTGCGCCGTTGTCAACCGCGTAGACAATCGCCGCGGCGGAGTCATCATCCTGCATCCGGGAACTGCCACCGAGGGAGAGTCCTGCGCGTATTGCCATGAGCGGACATTCCCACGCGACGCCAGCGACACCGATCCCGTTATCAGGCATAGCACCTGCGATACCTGCGACGTGTGTACCGTGTCCTTTCTCATCAATCGGTTCGTTATCGCCTTCAAGGTAATCCCCTTCCGCCTGCAAATTAGGTGCGTCGGTAAAATCCCAGCCATAGACATCATCAATGTAACCGTTGCCGTCGTCGTCTAATCCATTTTCAGGAACCTCACCGGGATTTATCCACGCCTTGGGTGCTAAATCATCGTGCCTATAATCGATACCAGAATCAATAATGGCGATTACAACGTTCCTGTCGCCTTTTTCGATCGCCCACGCTTGCGGCATCTTCACCAGTGGTAGGTTCCACTGCTCAGGATACATTGGATCATTAGGAATGATCGGGTCCGCGAGGGTTGGACGGAGGTAATTATATTCGACAGCCTCAATGAGCGGACTCTGTTCGTAAACAGCCCTGAGATCCTCCAGCGGTGCGTCAGGGGCAAATCGCAACAGATAGGTCCGTTTTAGGTTTGGATTCAGGGACGGACGCGCGAGATACGGAAACAGTGGGCGTAAGGACTCAACCTTATGTTGGACGTGCAGGATGGAGATAGGCGCGTTCGCTTGCAACCGATCAACATCCGAGGCAGCGTCAGATGTCAAACGGATTAGCAACTCACCGGGGGTTATTTCGGAAGCGATGTCCGCGAGAGGCAAGTTCTCCGCCTTCATCGGAGAGAACTCGGAGGAGATTGCCATTGCTAAAAGTAGGATGGTTATTGATAAAACCTTACTGTGTTTCATAATGAATGGCTATCAATTATCGGTTATTTCGCCGAACCTTCACTTGTCTGAATCAGGATTTACAGGATTAAAGGATTTGCAGGATAATGTGTCTCTTTCCGTCAACTCCGCGATCAAAGTCAGGGACCTGTAGCAAGTATGAATATAACGCATACATTGGCGTTCACAAGTTCAATTATATTAGCATATCACTGAAGAAAAAAACAGCAAAAGCGGAATTGGGATAAAAATAAGAGCCTTGCCATCAGCGGGTAGCTAATGACAAGGCTCTGGTTATATTCATCCAATGGTGAGCTTATTCAAAAAGCTGAAGTTCGCCATCTTTGACCATCAGAACAATCGGGTCATAGACCGCTTCACCGTTGGGATCAAACGAGAAGTTCCCTAAAATCGTCGGAAAATTCATCGTCTGCGCCAGTGCATCCCGAATCCCCATTGCATCCATAGATTCTGCATGTGCAATCGCATTGGCGAGAATATGGAAGGTCGCATACGCCTGCGCTGACCACTGCCCAGGTTCATTTCCGTATTTCGCTGTATAGTTCTGAATGAAGGCTTGGTTTCCGGGGGCATCAGACGTACTGGTCCAGGTCCTGAAAGCGATTACACCCTCGGCGGCAGCCCCTGCGTTTTGCATTTCGTCTCTGGTCAAATCGGGAGCAATAAAGTGAACGGTATCGGGAATACCGATAGCTCGCCCTTGCTTGATAATCTCTACCATATCCGGTGCCAGTGCAGAGATAAAGAGAGCGTCAGGTTCCATACCCATGATATTGGTTAATTGCGTAGAGAAATCAGTATCAGCGGTTTGGAAGGTTTCCTCTGTCAGAATCTCGACACCGCTCGCCTCGAGTGCTTTCGCTATCTCTTCGTTGCTACTCGTGGAGTAGGTATCCGCGGCATCGTATATCGTCGCTACTTTTGTATAGCCGAGTTTCGCCTGCGTTACCGCCACACCATTCGGATTCAGTATATTAGTCGCCAGACCGGTGCGGAAGACAAAATCTCCAATTTCTCCACTCAAACCGGCAGCGGAGGAGATCGGACTGTAAGCGACGACCCCAGCCTCTTGTGCGATGGGAAACGCTTGTTCGAGATGCGTTGAGATACCAATGCCGATGATGGCGGGGACACCTTGATCGACCAATTGCTGGACGGCTGCAACCCCACCCTCTACAGTGCTCATCGGGTCGGCAGAGACGAACGTGATGCTCGGACCGCCGAGCATATTAATCTCTTCTCTTGCTAACTCAAGACCGCGTTGCATTGGTAGCCCATAGGGTTCGGCGTATTCGCCTGTCAGTGCTACGGCGACACCAATGGGAATCCCAGTATCCATCATCTCAGGGGCTGTTGCTTCAAAGAGCTGAAGTTCTCCATCTTCGACCATAAGGACGATCGGGTCATACACTGCCTCACCGTTAGTGTCAAACGAGAAATTCCCTAAAATCGTCGGGAAATCCATCGTCTGTGCCAAGGCATCGCGAATCGCAGCAGCATCTGCCGATTGTGCGCTCGCAATGGCGTTGGCGAGAATATAGAGCGTCGCATACGACTGTGCCGCCCACGGTTCGGGTTCAATCCCGTATTTCGCCCGATACTTCTGGATGAAGTCTTGATTTCCGGGGATGTTAGACAAACTCGACCACCCTGTAAAAGCTATCGCTCCCTCGGCAGCATCACCCGCATCTTGGATCTCTTTTGCAGTCAAATCAGGCACAATCAGTTGAACAGTGTCGGAAATACCGAGATCCCCCGCTTGAGCGACAACCTGTGTCATCTCTACTGATAGCGTAGAGATAAAGAGCGCGTCAGGCTCCATGCTCATTACATTGGTTAATTGCGCAGTGAAATCGGTGTCGCCGGTTTGGATAGTTTCCTCGGTCAGAATCTCAACACCGCTTGCCGCAAGTGCTTTTTTCAACTCATCGTTGCTACTTACGGAGTAGGTATCAGCGGCATCATATATCAGAGCCACTTTCCCATAACCGAGTTTCTCGTGAGTGATCATCACACCACTGGGATTCACTATGTCTACAGCGAGAGCGGTGCGGAAGACATAATCCCCAATCGAACTCAAACCCGCCGCGGACGAAACGGAACTAAAAGCGACCACGCCATTCTCTTGCGCAATCGGGAAAGCATCTTCAAGGTAATCTGAGATAGCGATTCCGACGATAACAGATACGCCTTGATCCACCAATTGCTGGACGGCTGCGACCGCGCCCGATTCGGAACTCTGATCGTCCACAGTAACGAACATGAGATTCCCATCGCTGAGCATATTAATCTCTTCGCGTGCCAACTCAAAGCCGCGTTCCATGGGGAGTCCATACGGTTCGGCATCTTTCCCTGTCAGGGATACAACGACCCCGATGGGGAGATCCGCATCCATCATTTCAGGCATTGTCGTTGTGTCGTCAGGCACCATTTGCGCGGCCCTTTCGCAGCCGGAAAGCCCGACTGTCAAAGCAATAATTGCAAACACAAACGCGAATGTTACGATTCTTCTTATGTTCATGATAAATCTCCTATATCTTCAAATGAAAAATTCAGGCAGGGCAATTAACTAAGAAAAACAGTAAAATCGCCACCGCCCTCAACTGGATTCGTTGTCGCCAAAGCACAACAATTTTTGTATTAAGCCCCTATTCATACCCGAAAACCGCTTTGGGGATCAAGCACTCTCAGACAGACAACCTTCTGTTGTGAACATTAATTGTTGCCTATTATCCGATAGTTAGCAATTATTGTCAATAAAATAAAAACGTAGAGATTCGTTTCCAGTTACCAGTTTTCAGCGCTAATAGCTATCAGTTGTCAGCAGTCAGTTAAGAGGCGTTTGATTCAAGCAAAAATCACTTTTACCGGAAACCGATAGGTGTTAATTGTCTGAATCAGTCCGAAGCACCCCATCACGATGATCGTGATCGGGTGACTTCGGCAGATTTTCAGGATTCAAGGCTGAACAGGATTGAAAGCGGCAAGGTGATAACTCAACCCAGTCCAGTGCGGTTAGAAACCGCACCTACCGGGACTGGGAATACACACCCAACACCGTGGCAGTTTTATCATCAACAATCACAGTGGCAATGTTCCCACGACTGTGATTAGAGAAACTGACGATCCATACGAATCCTTGAAATGACGGATATGCGTGAACTCCGTTTTGACCGGCTAAGGTTGTCTCTACTCGTGTGTCTGATTTCGCGATGCGGAGAATTACATCCGCTGTTTTCTGAGAAGGGATCCTCTGAGTTTCCAACGAACCGAGTATCTGTTTGCCTTTGTCTATCTCTGAGGGTAACGTTATTGGATTTCGCTTCGCGAGTTCGCGGAGGTGTATTGCATGTCGCAGGTAGGCATCGCGAATTTTTTCATAACGCTTAAGTCCGTAGGCGATTGGAATTTGTTGGTACTGCGCCGCACACATCTCCGCGGCATCCGCTTCGAGACGCAAAACTTCGGCGTAATTCCCCTTTTGCGCTGCTAACTCCAGTTGTTTCTTGAAAAAGGTAGGATAGATACCAAATTCGTAAAACCGAATTGGGTAGCGCGGTAGCCACGTTGCGATAAATTTCGCGATACTCTGGCGTTCAGTATCCAGTATTGTCCCGCGCAAGGCATCCGGGTTACAAACCCCTCCCACAAACTCCTCACCCACAAATTTCTGCCACGCGATTTCGGCACTCGTGCGGTGGTATCGGTACTGCTTTTGAATTTCTTGTGCTTCTTTTTCAGCGCGCGTTACCCATTTCTCATAGCCATGCCGCACATAGTAAGCGTGTGCAATCTCATTCATCGGAACAGAGATACACATGAGACATTCCGCCGCGGCTTCGTGCCAGAGGGCAAGTCTACCAAAATCGCCGGCCTGCGCGTAGCGTTTGATAAAGACTTCAGCGGTCGCTGTGCCCTCTCGGACTGCCATAGACGGCTGCGCGGTTAGCAGCAAAATAGGAAAAAGCAGCAGGGCAATCAGTTTCATTGCAGCATAAAGCGGACGGTTCCAGAGAAGGTTTCATCAGGAGCAAGCACTATCACACCTGCGGGGATACCCCTTGCCTCTAAATTGATGGCATCTGTCGGGCAGGTGTAAGGCTCAAAACAGATGGCATCTCTATCAGGGGGTGTATAGACAACAAGCTCCCTAAACTGCGCATCCGATTCCATGACCATGCCGTATCCGGTATCTCTGTTTTCAATGCGGCATCGACTGACACCCTCAACCAATTGAACGTCCGTAAAAACATGGTCGAGTTTTAGTTTCGCGAAGGGTTGCCCATTTTGGAGATCCAGTGTGTCGGCGACATCGTATTGTGTACCGGTTGGCACGAGTACCTCGTCCAATTCCCAATACTTCGCGGCAGGTACAGTAATTATCGCTTCGGCAGCATTCGCCTCGGTGCCGAGGTCTACGCTAAAATAGGGATGGATACCGAACCCCGTCGGCATATTTCGATCACCCGTATTCTTGATAGAAATCCCCATTGTCAACACGGCATCCTTGAGGGTATAGGTGATTTCAATTCTGAAAGGGAACGGATACTGGCGACCGACATCGGGAAAGTCTTGAGAATTAAGTGAGCAGACGAGTGTCGCTCCATTCTCATCGGCGACATGGCTTTCAACCTGATAGGGTAGATTTAACAATAAGCCGTGGATCGTTGTTGGAGACTCCGGTGCTTTGTCAAACTGATAGGTTTCTCCCTCAAATTGCCACGTCCCGTTGCGGATTCGATTGGGGAAAGGAAACAGAATCGGGTTGCCGTAGGCAGTCGGACGTTCCTCCAAAGTGGCGAGATCCGGCGGGGCATCTATCAGATTTAACCAAGTATCCCCATCTGCGACCTTGAAGGCGTAGCAGTTATTACCAAGTGCAGGCACGATCTCAGCAACGGCTTTTCCATCTTGCTGGATGTAGTAAACTTGGAAGCCATCAACCGTCTCCACCATTACTGAATATGTTGTATGTGCCATTGTTTCCTCTCCATCTGCGTTTGTGAATATTATTGAAACTAAGAAAAGAGCACAACCGATTCCAATTCGAAGTGCGCGGTACCATATCCTCTCTCCAGATCGACGAAAAGAAAAAATGTCCATTATTGATTCGTCCCTCTCTTATGCTTTACGGCACGGCGGCGCGTGCTTACTACTTTTGAGCGCACCAGTGAATACCGCGCTTCAGTACCTCCCGGAAGTTCGGATTCGAAAAGGTGACATCGTCGTGTCCACTTTGGAAACAGAAGATGCGAGAATTGCCGTATTCACGCGCCCATCCCAACACATCCATACTGTTCGGATGATCGACCGTCAACAGCAGCGAACTATCATCACCAGCGGACTTCATGGTATAGGTTTCGTCACCCATCTCCCATTCAGTGAGACCTTCTGTGATTGGATGTGTCGTATCAGCGATTTGCACCTGTAGCGTTTGCCGCGGATAGTAGCCAAAATCGCGTTCATGAATACCGCACATTTCAGAGTAGGCATCCCATTCTGGGAACGCTAAGATGGCGTGATGTAGAATTACCACGCCCTGCCCGCGTTCTGTTAAACCGAGAATCGCCTGCGCTTGCGGATCCGTCGGATAGGGACGGTGAAAGTTGTAAAAGACAACAGTATCGTAGTCCTTTTGGCTTGGATCGTCTACAAAAACATCCAGATCCTCTCGGACGAATTGAACACCTTCCATGCTTTCAAACACGGCATCAAACTGTTTCTCTTGGAACCCGTGTTCACCGGTTACGACTGCGATTTTCATGGTTCTTTCTCCTTTCAAATTTTATAGTAAAGCCGATAATTATAGTAAATCCTATAATTACTTTTACACCATCGCGAGAGAAGTCGGGAATCGGAGTTCCCTCCTACAGTGTTTGTGAAATAGGGTGCGTCGTTTTCCAAAATGTAAACTTATTTTCAGAAACTACTATAAACTATATGATCCAAGTTCGGTGAAGATTCAGAATTTAATTCGGCACTGCGTGGTGTTGATTGTCTGAATCAGTCCGAAGCACCCCATCACGATGATCGTGATCGGGTGACTTCGGCAGATTTTCAGGATTACAGGATGAACAGGATTGGATGTCTTTCCTGACTGAAAACTATCCTTATAGAATTACCAATTCTTAATACCGCGCCCATTGCCATAATTGTCGCAAGGTGGGACGTTTACCGTACATCAGAATCCCAACCCGATAGATTTTCCCACTGACAAGTGTGACCATCAGGACAGTGGCACACATCAATAAGATGTTCAATAGAATCTCCCATAAGGGCGGCATTAGCACGTTGATACGCATGAACATCAGTATCGGTGAGAAAAAGGGAACGTGTGAGAGCAGGACACTGACGGTCGAATCGGGAATTCTAAACAATTGGAACATCAGTATGAAGGGAACAACGATGAGCATCGTGAGGGGTCCTCCTGTCTGCTGCGCCTCCTCTTCACTACTGCAAATCGCACCAACAACAGCATAAAGCGTCGAATACATGAAGAAAGCGATAATGAAATAGACGAAGAAATAGGTAAGTATCTCGGCACTACTCGCTTTGACAGTCTCTATGACTTGGATAAACTGTATCGGCAGGCTCTCAATGCCAAAGATGCCGAGTAGCGGCTTTATGTTCATCACCAATAACACACCAAATAGCACCCAGATAGCAAACATTGTCAAACAAACCGAGCAAACCCCAACGAGTTTTCCGAGTAGCAGTTGATGGGGTTTTACCGATGAAACGATTACCTCAACGATTCGGGTCGTTTTTTCTTCAAGCACACTCCGCATGACCGAGTTGGCGTAGATGATAACAAACAGGTAAAGCACGAAAACAAGTAGATAACCGAGTCCGAGCCGCGCGCCTGTTTCTATAGGACTTTCAACCTGTGCCTCTCCGTCTTTCCCTCTGCTCCCCTTAACGGCGTAAGCATTGAATCTGACGGAGCGCATCAGTTGACTGACTTCGCTCCGAGAATATCCACTTTCAGCGAATCGCCTGTCGCGGACGATGTCTGAAATGATACGGCGGAGTGCGCTTTGCACCTCAAAATTCGTCGCGGTTCTGGCATAGAAACGGACCTCCCCGTTTGCAAAAACATCCTTCGGGATTTCAAGATAGGCGTAGAGATCTTTTGTGTTGACGCGTTCTCGGAGTGCGGTTCTTTCTTCCTCTGTCGTAGCGGATGCCTCATGGAGTTGATAAACGAGTTCCCCTTTATGTTGAAAGGTCGAATGCCCGGCGATAGCCGCCTGCATCTCCGTAAAGATTTCATCCGTCTCATCAATAACCGCGAGTTTTCTCATCTCTTTGGTTTTGTCCTCCATGATGGCGAGAAAACTGGACAGGAATACCAAGCCACACATCAACACGGGCATAAGAAACAAAGAAACAACAAATCCCTTAGATTTAACGCGTGTCGTGTATTCACGTTTAATGACGGTAACAATCTTATTCGGCATCCTGCACCGTTCCCCCATGTGCCTCAACACTTTGGACGAAAATCTCGTGTAACGTCGGTTCAACCAATTCAAATCGTGTCACATCAACGCCCTTCTCAACGAGTTCGCGAAGTAATGGGCGATAATCCTCTGGTGTCTTCAACTTAATTTCAGCGTATTGACCAAAATCGTTAAAACCGTGAATCCAAGCGGAGTTGCGAATCGGTTCAAGGTCCCCTACGTATTCAATCTCAACGGAATTTTTGCCGAATGCCCGTTTAACAGCGCGGAGCTCACCTTCAAGCAACACCTTGCCTTGATGAATGAGACAGATGCGATCACATAGTTTTTCCACCTGTTCCATCACATGGGTCGAGAAGATAATTGTGCTGCCATTCTCACGGAGTTCAAGTATTAAATCTTTAAGAAGCGTCATGTTAAGCGGGTCCAGCCCAGAAAAGGGTTCATCAAGAATAATCAACTCCGGTTTATGAATGACCGTCGTGATGAATTGAATTTTCTGTGCCATTCCCTTAGAAAGTTCATCAACCCGTTTGTTCTCCCATTCCGAGAGTTGCATCTTCTCTAACCATCGTTCAATTTCGCCGAGTGCCTGCTGCTTGTACAAGCCTTTTAATTCGGCGATAAAAAGGATGACATCCCGCACCTTCATTTTCCGGTATAAGCCACGCTCCTCTGGCAGATACCCAATCTGATTTAAAAAATCTTGGATACGCCGAGTGCCGTTGAACGTAATGCTGCCTGCATCCGGCGCGATAATGTCCATTATCATACGGAGGGTCGTTGTTTTTCCCGCACCATTGGGACCCAAGAGTCCGTATATGCTTCCCTTTTCAATAGCAAAAGAGATATCCGATACAGCCGTGAAATCGCCAAATCGTTTATGAACATTTTCGAGTTGAAGGAGGTTCATCGTTTTTATTCCGAAATTAGACAAACGTTGGGTTTCGCTCAGGTCTAATCCAGTGCGGTTAGAATGCACGTCGCATTTGGGCGGGTACGCCGCAAAACCGCACCTACCGAGAATGCCAGAGCAACTATACCTATATCTAATCAATAATCGACTGATATGTCAGGACACGGAATTGGGCGTGGAACGGTGAATCGCCTATCAATTGCGTCATCAGAATGGCGATTAAATCTTCCACAGGATCAATCCAAAATGTCGTGCTTGCGAGCCCGCCCCAACTGTAAGTCCCCAAGGAACCCGGAGCATGCGTTTCAGCAACATCCGTAACAACAGCGAACCCAAGTCCGAAACCACATCCTGTTCTCTCAAGCGGTTGCCAATCGTCAGAGATATGATTCATCCTGATGAGTTCAACGGTTTTCCTTCCAAGCAGTCGAACCCCATCGAGTTCACCATCGTTGAGTAGCATTTGACAGAAACGGAGGTAATCCGCCGCGGTTGACTGGAGTCCGGCACCCCCAGAATGGAAAAAACTGCGCGGTCCACTGGAGACAGGCGCGTTCTCAATCACTTGAATACCACCGTTCTCAGAAGGTTCATATAACGTTGCATATCTATCAGCCTTTTCGTCCGGCACCGAGAAAGCGGTGTCCGTCATCCCCAAAGGATCCAAAATCTGGGTTTTCAGAAACTCCGCAAACGGCATTCCAGAAACGACTTCAACGAGGTATCCGAGCACATCGGTAGACATCCCGTAATTCCAGGCATCACCGGGATGGTGAAGGAGCGGGATATTTCCGAGTTCCTGCGCCATGTTTGCGAGGTCGCCACCGTAGAAATTTGCTTCCTTATACCGCTGATTAATCGGGTGATCCCAGTCGCCACCGTAGATGATTCCAGAGGTATGTGTCAATAGATGCTTTATTGTCATCTCGCGTTCTGCGTCAACAATAGCCTCGCCGCCCTCAGTGTAAACCTGCATGTCCTTGAAAGCCGGAATCAATTCGGAGACGGGGGTGCCGAGTTGAAAATGTCCTTCCTCGTAAAGCATCATGACCGCGATGCTGGCAATCGGCTTTGTCATTGAATAAATGCGGAAGATGGTATCAAATTCCAGCGGTTTCGCAGTCGCAACATCCTGTGTACCAAACTTTTCAAAATGGACGAGTCTGCCTTCACGGGCGATCATCGTTAGTGCCCCGGGGATTTTGCCATCATCCACCCAGCGTTGCATGACCGGCGCGATGCGTTCCAACCGCGATGTTGACATACCGACATCTTCAGGCACTGCGCGCGGTAATCCACCATATCCATATCTTGTCATAAAAACCTCCTTTGAAATGGTTGTCGGTTCGGATTTTCGTTAGAAAATCCTTTCAGTTGTCGGTTATCGGTAACAAGAGGCGTTCCTTTAAAGGAGACATCTTTTCTTAACCGACAACCGATAACGGATAACTAATCGGTGAGTGCTTGATAGGTGAGGACCCGGAATTGGGCGTGGAACGGTGAATCGGCACCGACCAATTGCGTCATAAAAACGCCGATCAACTCCTCCACAGGATCAATCCAAAACGTCGTGCTTGCCATGCCGCCCCAACCGCAAGTGCCTAAGGAACCGAGCGTGTGCGTTTCAGCGACATCCGTAACAACGGCAAACCCAAGCCCGAACCCGGATCCGGTTCTCTGATTGGGCTGCCACCCCTTAGAAATATGGTCCATCGTCATAGTACCCCCCGCTAAAGCTTGGGGGACCTGTTAAGAGTGTTAACAGGTCCTACCGGTCTACCGGTAAGTTTCTCGTTTCACAGAGGTTGGTAACCCAACGCTCTCCACGATGGGCGCGAGCCGCCCGTAAAAGTATGTTTATCGCAGCATTGTGGTCGCGGTCTAAAACCGTGCCACAAAAACCACAATCAAAGGTGCGTATCGCCAACGAAAGTTTCTTTGGCGATTTCTTACCACAGGCGGAGCAGGTCTGCGACGTATTTTTGGGATCGACTTGGTGGAAGTGGAAACCGTCTCTTTCGGCTATGTTTCCACACCACTCAAAGAATGTAGCCCAAGACGCATCCGAAATGCTCTTGCTAAGGTGTTTGTTCTTTACCATATTGGAGGTATTTAGATTTTCAGCTACCAACACATTCTTTTTCTGATGGTGGTAGAGTTTATAGACGAGTTTGCCGATAAAGTCTTTACGTTTGCTTGTTGTTCGCTCATGGTGTAATGCGAGTTTGTGTTGTTGTTTCTGCCAACGATGACTGCCTTTTTTCTTTCGAGAAAGGTCTTTGGAGTGTTTTCGGAGTAACCCCTCTGCTTGACGATAATAGCGTGGGTTATCTTCCTTTTCACCTTCAGAAGTTGTTAGGTAGTGGGTCGTGCCAACGTCAATCGCAATCGCATCAGTTGGCTCAATTTTCGGAGTATCGGGAAGTTCACAGGTAATATAAGCATACCAGCCACTTGCTTTTTTGACGATCGTGACTTCTTTGGGGTCACCTTCAAATGGGCGGTGCATTCGTATCTTGACTTCACCCAACTTCGGCACTTTCAAGCGGTTATGGCGAAAGTCAGTTGATTTTATCGGGTTCTGACGGACACGTTCACCTGTTTTGAGTTTATGTTTTCGCAAGCACCACGTCAGAGAACGCACACGCTTTTTGTAGCGAGGGTAGCCTTTTTTCTTCGCTCCTTCTTTACACCGCTTACGGAATGCATCAAAGGCTTTGTCAACACGTTTGAGGATAGACACTTGGAAATCTTGAGGGACTTCCCGAAAATCGTCATATTTCTCACGGGCAACCTTCAAAAGGTGTTCCTGGTCATATCGCGAAACAAAACGACCTTCTTCTTCGTGCGCAAACTTGCGGTTATTGCGCGCGGAATTCTGAAGTTCACAGAGATGGTCAAGCCATCCTAACAATGTTTCTTCCTGTGTCTGTGTTGGATACACAGGGTATTCAAAGGTTAATTTCATGGTATATCAGGTATCAGGTGTTTATCCCCTACAGAGTGGGAGGAAACCAGCACAGTGTCAAGCAACACTGCTATGTATGCTGGTCTCCAACCTGATACTCTCATTATACCATAGTTTTTGGTGAAGGTCAAAGCGGAAATTCCTTAATAACTTCCCAACTTGCAAACTTCTAAACTTGCAAACTTTTCATCTCCTATACCTTCGTACACCTGATAACTTCCTGACCGCTGACGGCTACTATTCCTGGGCGCAAGTCTGTAGAGGCTTGCGGGACAATGCCTCATAGGTCAGCACTTTAAATTGATCGTGGGACGTGGACACGTCACCGATTTGCGTCATGAACAAACCGATCAACTCTTTCTCGGGGTCAATCCAGAAGAGGGTCCCGGCGGCACCGCCCCAACTGTAACTTCCTATCGACTCCGGCGTGTCTTTGGGTTCTTTATCATCGGTGTCCTTCGATTTCTTATCATTCACGACAGAAAAACCGAGTCCAAACCAACCCTCGTGATGGGGGTAGCGCATGCGTTCAACCGTTTCCTTCTTTAAGATACGAGCCCCATCAAGTTCACCGCCGTTGAGCAACATCTGAGAAAACCGCATATAATCTGCAGCGGTTGAGACGAGTCCGCCACCGCCAGATGGAAAGAAATGGACCTCACCGCTCGAGCGTCGTGGATCTTTATCCACACGTTTCAGCCTTATTTTTTCGGCTTTATCACCTTTCATCTTCTTTTCTTTTGTCTCACGATGTTCGTTTCCTTCTTTTTTCTCTTTACCATGTTCCTCCTCTTTTTTGGTAACTTGATAGAGTGCGGCAAACCTGTCTAACTTCTCTACAGGCACTGAAAATGCGGTGTCTATCATACCGAGGGGTTCAAAGAGTCGTGTTTGGAGGAATTTTTCAAACGGCATTCCTGAAACGACTTCGACGAGGTAGCCGAGCACATCCGTAGAGACCCCATAGGTCCACCTATCACCCGGTTCATGGGCGAGCGGAATATCACCAAGTTTTTTTATCGTATCCCCGAGCGGTGTGCCAGGCTGAAAAAGGTTCGCCTCCCGATAACGTTTATCAATCGCTCCATTGCCCCAGCCGTAAGTTAACCCAGCGGTATGCATAAGGAGTTGCTTGATTGTCATCTTCTTCTTGGCATCCAAGATTTCGGTTTGGTCCTCGTTGTAGACCTTCATGTTTTTAAATTCAGGGATGAAATCCGATACAGGCGTGTCGAGTTGAAAATGTCCCTCTTCATAGAGCATCATCACAGCGACACTGGTAATCGGTTTCGACATGGAGTAGATACGGAATATTGTGTCTGCTTCAACGGGTTTCTTATTTTCTATATCTCGCATGCCGACGGTTTCAAAATGGACGATCTTCCCGCGTCTCGCCACGACTGTTAGGATTCCCGGTAGATGCCCATTATCAACATACCCTTGCATCACCGAACGGATGCGTTCAAGGCGTTCAGCAGAGACACCGACGTCCTCGGGTATTGCCGTGGGCAGCCCTTGTCCGAAAGCGAGTGTAGTACCACAAAACAGCAGTAAATATGTGCAGGTTAATAACTTGCTCAATCCGTTCTCCTTACCTGTATTCGGTGCGGTTCGGAAACCGCACCTACCGGTTTTGAAAAGGCTTATGGGACACGCTTGAGGTATCCCCACCGTGTTGCGAGTTTGCCACTGGGTTCAACATTGAGAATTGCGGCTAACCCGACATCCATCGCTTCCTGAATTTCCGCTTCGGTTCGTGCGACATTGGAGATACGTATTTCATCAATGACCCCTTTCAATCCGTTTGCGTTATTGAGATTCGGGACACCAATTGTAATGGGATCTGCACTCTGAAACGTAGTCCCATTGGGTGCCTCGATTTCCAATTCACCATCGACATACGCGCGTCCCATTTTGCCATCATAGGTAAAGGCGAGATGATGCCATTTGTCGTCGGTGATCTTGGTTGTACCATCTATACTAAACCCACATGCTCCATTTGCTCCGATTTCCGAATGCAATACATGTTGATCTACATGCACCCAGATACCGTAGTTACGATTGCCACACCCTGCTTTCTGTTTGCAAACAATGCCCTGCCATTTCCCTGTGCCCTCTGCCACTTTGACCCACGCTTCAATACTGAGCGTTTCTAATTCCAGTTTCTTGGTAGACTCGACGACGACATAACCACTGTCATTCCCAGGAAATTCCAATCCGCCCCCGAATTTTGCCTTGACCCATTTCGGTTTCCCTGCGAACTCGCCATCGTGTCCGTTGCCGGAAGCGTCTTTTGCCACATCACCGGTACCCTCGTCAAAGAGCCAGACGGCGACAGTGTTTTCGTCAACCGCTGCCTCTGTAGACGGACCACTGAGCAGTGCCAAAACCGCTGTTGCGATGAAGAGACACTTGATGCTATAGAAAGATTCTCTATCCATAGTGTACATAGTCATTCCCTCCTTTGTTGTGGTATCCTATCAGAAGATAAATCTTAAGTCAAGCGTTTTGGCGGCGTATACAGTTGTCAATTGTCAGTGGTTAGGCGTTAATTGTCTGAATCAGGATTTACAGGATTAGAGGATTTTCAGGATGACAGAACTTGCTCGATTGAGACATTGAACCCGAATGGAAAATCTAAATCAGGGGGAACTGAATGACTTCACCCAGACATAAAAATGTTGACATGAGATTGGGTATCTCATATAATTTCGCATGTCCTGTTAGACGCGTTGGACGCGCGAATCGTGAGTTGAACACATAAGGAGGTTTACATGGAAACCGAACGAATTAAAATGGGATTGGTCGGATGCGGGGGTATGTCCGGTGCACACATGGGTGGGTATCGCGAACTCTGGTCGAAAGGCATCAGGGATTTTGAGATCGTGGCGGCGTGCGACATCGCAGTGGAACGCGCCGAAGAACGTGCAAATCAGGCGCACGAGTTCCAAGGCGGAACGAAACCCGCGGTCTACACAGAACTTGACGAGATGCTGGCAAAACACCCCGATCTGGCGTGTGTTGACATCTGTGCTCTCCACAGCGCACATCATACGCTCGCCGTACCTGCGCTCGATGCTGGAAAACATGTTATTATTGAAAAGCCGTTCGGCATCACAATGCGGGCATGTAAACTGATGATGGATGCCGCGGATCGAAACGATAAGATTATCTCCGTCGCTGAAAACTATCGTCTGGCGCGTATCCAACGCACCCGCAGTTGGGCAATTGCCCAAGGGCGTATCGGTGATCCTCGTATGTTCTTCTGGGTAGAGGTCGGCGAAGGCTTAGGGAAATGGGGTTGGCGTAACTTCAAGATGGATGCAGGCGGCGGTTGGGCATTAGATGGTGGTGTGCATTTCACGGATCTGATGCGCTATATTCTCGGTATGGAAGCCGAGGAGGCCTATGCGATCAACAAAGCTTATGAACCTTTCCGCTATGATAACCCAGCAGAAAGAGAAGGCGGATACGCCGTTGACGTTGAGGACGCGATGATCGCCACCATAAAGTTTGAGCAAGGCGTTACGGCGCAGTGGACCTGGGTCGGTTCTGCCCCGGGACACGGTTTCCGTCAACACACCGTTTACGGCAGCGAAGGCTCACTTGATTGGAACCAAGGATTGGTGCCTCGCAGCGGTGAACCAATCTCCAACGATGACCTCATCCAGGAGTTTACGGATAGCCTCAGCGACTCGGAACGGGAATACTACTTCCCGGGCGGTGTGGAAGATACCGTCGCGATTGAACTGAAATATTTCGCCGATGCCATTCGGAGCGGTGGTAAACCGGAAGTGGATGCCGTCGAAGGCATGCGGTCAGAAGCCATCTGCATGGCAGTCTATGAATCGGGATGGTTCGGTCGTCCGGTGACGATTGAGGAGATCGAAAACTGCGAATTGGAAGGCTATCAGAAGGAAATCAACGATAAATTAGGCATTGGTTAAATGCAAATTTCCTGAAGATGTCGGGTTTCGTTGACACTCTACCCGACCTACTAACCATAAACGCAATCTTGATGAAATAGTCGTCGTCGTTCGACTTTGAGTTTGAGAGTCGGTTTTCGGATTTTTTTAGAGAGAATGCCTGAAGATGTCGGGTTTCGTTGACACTCTACCCGACCTACTGACCATAAACGCAATCTTGATAAAATAGTAGGTTTTCGCTTAAGCCACGATTGGATCATCAGCAAGGAAGAATAGAAGGACAGAAGGATGGAATACCAATTTTGCAACCTTCTACCTAAACACGCAAGCCCGCAACAACGGCGCGGGCGACTCCAAAGAAAGGCACGTGAGAGTTCCAACTCACGGTACTTACCCGCAAGGAACATTTAAATATGGATCGATTGAATGGGAAAGTTGCGATTGTTACAGGTGCTGGCAAAAAAGGGGAAGTCGACGGCACGGGTTATGCGACCTCAATGCTCTTCGCGAGAGAGGGTGCGAAAGTCCTGTTAGCGGATATCTCTCTTGAGAACGCCAACGCCACGCTTGCAGAGATCGAGGCAGAAGGCGGTGAAGCGGTAGTGTTCATTGGCGATGTGTCCACAGAGGAAACCTGTGCTGGGATGGTAGAAGCCGCCGTCGAAAACTTTGGCAAAGTGAACGTACTCTTCAACAACGTCGGGTTTGGCGGCGGCGGAACGGTCACGCAGGTGGACGAGGAGAAGTGGGACAGAGTCATGGATGTCAATCTCAAAAGTATGATTATGGCGTGCAAACACGCTGTGCCTCGGATGGCTGAGGCAGGGGGAGGCTCCATTATCAACGTCTCGTCCATCGATGCGTTGCGCGCGGGTTGGGTTCAGAACTTGCCATACGCGGCGGCGAAGGGTGGGATGATTTCCGCAACAACAGTGATGGCGGTTCATCACGGACGCGATAACATCCGGGTGAATTGCATCGCGCCTGGACATCTTTACGCCTCATTTCCTGCGCCGTATATGAGCGAAGAAGAGCGGGAACGGCGGCGACTTATCGGACCCCTCGGAACAGAAGGGACAGCGTGGGATGTCGCTTGGGCAACCGTTTTTCTTGCCAGTGATGAATCGAAATGGATCTCCGGTGTCACGTTTCCGATTGATGCGGGGTTACTCGCCGCAACACCGCTCGCCGTTGTGCATCACCTTGAGGAAGAATTATAGCCCACAATTATTTGGACACGGCAAGATTGGCGAGTTTTGGGCAGGCACAAGACTTAGGGAAATCCGCAGAAATACCCTATCAATACGCAGAAATGCCCAAGCAAAAACACCCCAAGCAAAAACACCCTACAAGTGTTCACTTATTTTCCGGCTTTACTATAAAAAAAACGGGCAATGGACCGAAATCCATTGCCCGCTGGTTATTTCAGGGATTGAAATTAGAATATCCCTTGGTCAATCTCGTGAGCGTTTCAATTCGCCCCACTGCGTCGTCAGCTTACCTTTGGCGGAAACGAACCCTCTTAGACGGACAGTCGCTAACGTCTGGCGCTCGCCATCAAGAGATACATCTTCAATTTGGTAGTAGTAGACGACGTTCGGCTTCGCTGTGGTATCTGTCCACGTGTAGGTATTCCGTTCAGCAGTCGTGCCTGCTCCTGGAATTAGTTGGGCGTTAATGCGCTTGAATTCACCCGTCTTGGTTTGACTTCGCAATATATTGAATCCGGCGTTGTCCACTTCAGATTCGGTCGTCCATTGGATAACAACCGTGCCGGTCTCGGTGAGATCCGGACGGAATTGGGAGAGCTGAACGGGCAGTGGATGCCCTGCTGCACGGATCCCTGGGGTGCCATAGTCGTTAGAGCTACCGTACCACGTTTCGGTGTTCTTTGAGTAATCCAAGAAAGCGGTATTTAGGGCAAGGATCCACCCGTTCTGTTTGGTGCCGTCTTGAGCGATTCCTTTATTAAAATACCTGCCGTTCCGATACTCCCGATGCCGGCGGATGATGGAGGAGCGATCCCCATCCGCTGTCCAACCGTTCGGTAATTTCCATGCGGGTGCATCGGCGGTCCGGGTTCTTCCATCAAGGTTACCCACTTCATCAATAGAGTTATTGCTTCCATCAACGAGTTCGATGTGAAATCCTTGGGTCGGGTGCAAGAAAGTATCTCGTCGGGTGCGCATCCCAAATTCATCGGGGAGTTCTGAGTAGACCTTGAAGACGCGGGTAGCTGCGAAGCGAGTATTATCCGAGTTTCTGCCACTCGATGAGACGATGAGTACGGACTCTTCTGGGGGAATCGTTTTCACCCTACCCTTATTTTTAAAATTAATGGTTCCCGACAAGGGTGCGTTCGCTGCACCCTGATCATCGTAGTTTTCAATTTTCAGTTCCCATCCGGCACCAGCATCCAAAGCAACGGTTTGCGTCTTAGAACCGTTGGAAAGCTCGATCCATTGGATGTCATTTGTGCCGCCATCAGAAGCAAACATAATCTCACTAATCGTCACATCGTCACTTCCGCGCCCTGGCGTGGTGGCTGGTGGTGTGGTTACGGGTGGTGCGGCGGTTGGAGTGACCGTAAAGGTGTGTGCGGGGGACGGTGTTGCGGCGTTTTGGACGCCACCTACATCCGCGACTGCCCCAGTCTTGACCTGCACGATCACAGTCTTAACTGCCGGATTGGGCGTGAGGATTGCGGAGTAGACGTTTGAACCCGGGATCGGGGTCAGTGAGGTGATTGTGCCACCGATGACATTAATTTCGCTCGCCAGTAGCGTGGTACCCGCTTGCAGCGATTCGTTAAAGGCGATCGTCATAGGAAAGGAGCCGCCGCTGAGAGAGGGCGCGCCAGCAATCGTTGCGACGGGTCCAGTCGTATCTACGGTAAACGTGCCTTTCTGGAAAATATACGCGCCGTTACTTGCCGCTTCCACTGTTATCTTTGTTCTGCCTGGAAGAGGGACAATTGTTAGCGTCCACACTCTTCTGGCAGTGTCGGGGACGATACTATCAAGATATCCATCGGTGACTTTGAGATCAGCACTCGTCAGTGTAATCGGTTTCGTTGAGGTTAATGTCACCGTAAAGGGCGTGTCGCCACGAACAAACTTATCAGAGGTCAGTGCGAGCGGGGGTGCGGCACTCCGAAGTATATTGACTACCAGTTGGACTCTGTCTGGGTCTGGGTCTGTATTATCTATTAGAGTATTGTGCAAAGCCGTACTCTCTGCTGCCCCAGTAGCAGCGCCTGGTATAGGAACACTATTTTCAATCGTAGTAGGGGTTTTAGCGGCCCCGGCCGGCACTTGTATAAATACCTTAGCGACGTTCCCTCTGGCAGTAATTGTGGTTGTGTATACGCTGCCATCAGTGTTGCGTTGAATACGCAAAGATGTTGCACCGTTTTCAATAATCCTGTCGTCGCCATCTGCAGCAAACAATACAATATCCCCATCTTCGTCACCAAAGCCTGTTACTTCGGTATTCACGTCATCAGTCAGGTTATCCGGAGTATTGTTGTCCTTCTGAAACGTGACAGTCAACTCGAAAGAAACCAATTCGCCTCTGATGCCGTATACCTGTATGCCTGTCGTGTTCGTCTCACCGGTAACATCCGCTAACTCATCTACTACCGCCAGCCGCGGCACCACTGCTGCCAGTGCGGGGGTTGCAAGAGAGATAAATCCAGCAACGAGTAGCACCACTAAAATTAAGATAAATCTCGATCTATTAAAAAACATTCGTCATTTTCCTCCTTCAAACGATTTCAAACGCAGGAACATGTTTTGGAGTTTTTTCGTCGGGTTCGGTTTTTTTAACGCGAATTTTCAAAAATTCCTCTCCTGAAGGGGTTAACGTTATTTCGTTTAAGGACGTTACAAAAAAATGTGATATAGTAAAGCCTGTAATTACTTTTACACCCTCGCGAGATAAGTCGGGAATCGGAGTTCCCTCCTACAGTGTTCGTGAAATAAGGCGCAGTTTTCTAAAATGTAAACTTATTTTCAGAAACTACTATAAAAGCAGGAGAACGGGGAAGGCGGGATGTGGAGTGTATTGTCTGAATCAGGATTTACAGGATTAGAGGATTTTCAGGATTGCAGTTTTCTCAGGCATCCGTGTATTTCTCGTAAAAGTTTACACCGACACGCTGAAGCTGAACTCGAATTTTTTGGAGGGTGCGGTCTGATAAACCGTATTTCATGATGTCTGGGCGAGGTTCGGAAACCTCGCCAGCGGTTGGTGTGTCGTTAATTCGGTTTTAGAATTGTGCGGGGAAGTTGCCGCGTGCGGCATCCATAATTTCGCCTGTAATCTCATCGTAGCCGTTGTCTTTCGCAAAACTTTCAATCCCCATTTTCGCCATGGGACGCACAAACGCCGGAATTCGCTCCAAACGTTCGAGTGCTTCCGCTGACCAGACGGGACTGCCCGGCTCGACGACTGGTTCAGGTTCTTCCTGAAACGCCTCGGAGATAACGCCAGTAAAGGGGCATTTGCCGCCTTCTTGTAGGGGCGAGATTGCCTCGTCCGCACCTGACCCCATCCCTGGAGAAAACTCGTTCGGCATCGTTTCAGTCTTTGCTGTCTCTAACTGTGAACGTACCATCTGCATCGGTTGCGCGACTTCGTTGTTCCCACCGAGTTTGAGATCCAAGGATTTTAACATCTGGGTCTCTGACGGGTTGAGGAACATGGCGATCTCTGTAAAGCAGTCAGGGCATTCAAAGAGTGCTGTCACGGAGCCTTGTTCGGGACGGGTTACGTCTTTAAATTTCATCGCTGTGTCACAGTCTGTACATAAGAACTTCATTTTTTAATTATTCCTTTTTTAATTTTTCCTTGCGGGGAAACAGCGGACGTTTCAACTTTGACATGCGTTCCTCAAATCCGCTCTCCATTACATTACGAGCTACGGGTCTTGAGGCTATCGTGACCTAAATGACCACCTTGTAGCATAGGCTGGGCATCTTCGGGCACAAGAGTCAACAGTTTCCTACACTACAAAGAGTTCCACTTATTGGGTGCGTAAATATTTTGTCAAAGTTGTAGATGTCACCCCTACGGGGTTCGCTGATGGGGTCTCACTACGTTCTACAGAGATGTCACCCCTACGGGGTTGAAGAGGAAACAGGTCAAAACCGGGTTTAGAAACCCCTCCCACAAGAAAAGACAGAGGTCTAATGCCAAAAACTTTACACACCCCCACTTATTTATCGGCTTGACTCTATAGACTTTGAAAAAAACGCTTGGACTTTTTCAGCTACCTCCATGAGTGCCTTGCTCGCCCGTGCGTCCGGGTATTCATCAAGATACAGCGTTCCGTCGTCACCAGAACGGGCGAGTCTCGGATCAAAGGGGATACTGCCGAGAATTACTTGCTGGAATGCAGCGTCCAGTGTATCGTTAGTGGAAAAGAGCGGTCCCTCCTCGCCACAGTGCTGACAGATATAGGAAGCCATATTTTCGACGACACCGATGATGGGAACCTTGAGAATGTCTCTCGCCATCGTTACCGATTTTTTGACGATGAGTTGCGATACCTCAGACCGGATTGTCACGACGACGACACCGCCAAGGTCAGGGATAAGCTCCGCCACGTTTGGAAGTCGATCGGTTCCGGGTGGCAAATCCAGCAGGAGATAATCCAACGCTCCCCATTCGGTATCGGCGATGAACTCTCGGAGTGCGCTGACCTCCATCGTGCTACGCCACGTGAACGCATCCTTTTGGGTGTGCGCATTCCAGAGGACCGGGGCATCGTCTTCCGCTAAGAGTAGGTCCATAGAGATAAGTTTCGTGCCGAGCGCGGTAATAGCAGGTTTGACGCCAGCGGGTGTGTACGCCAGCGTCGCGTTACGTACCCCCATCATCTTGGCAAGCGTCGGTCCGTTGATGTCGGCATCAACGACCCCGACGGTGTTCCCCTTCAACGTGAGTGCTGTAGCGAGGTTCGCAGTGAGTGCACTCTTGCCGACACCGCCTTTCCCGCTCATAATCGCGACCGTATGCTTGACCGAAGCGAGTCGTTTCTGGACTCGGTTCGCCTGTGCCGTGACTTGCCCGATAATGTTGGAACCGGCATCGTCTGGAAGTTCTTTGTAAGTCCTCATTGTTTGTTCCTAAAATTCGGTGCGGTTAGAATGCACGTCGCATTTGGGCGAGTACGCCGCAAAACCGCACCTACCGGCTCTAAAGATCTACTTCAAAGAACTGATCGCATAGAGTGCCTGATAACTGCGCAGATAGAGCGTCCCGTTTGTCAGAACGGGAGATGCAGCGATGACCTCGCCCATCGAATTGCTGGCAACGATTTCAAATTCACGTCCCGCCTTCACAACAGTGATAACACCGTCCCGAGATGTAAGGTAGACGAATCCGTTCGCATAGATCGGTGAGGCGCGGTGTCGGTGCCGATGTGTTCGCTTACGATAGAGTTGTTTGCCGGTCTCGGCATCAAGACATATCAGATCCCCGTTTTCCCGACAGAGATACACTAAACCGTCGTGGATAAGTGGAGACGGGACATCCGGCGTGCCTTGCCGAAGTTTCCAACGTTGCCATTTGCCGTTTGTAATATCACCCTGTGCCGCCGGATCAATGCCCACAACAGGTCCGTTTTTCGCCGATGGGACGACGATGAGTCCCTCCATTGCAACCGGAGAAGCAACGAATCGGAGGGTGTAGTTATATCTATCTTTCGGATTCAGGTCACCACACCGCCAGATTTCACTGCCATCCTCAAGGCTGTGAGCAGTGACATAGTCTGCGCCGTGTACGACGAGATATTCACGTTCTGAATCGCGGTAGAGGATAGGAGAGGTGTAGGCGTGTTCACACTCCTCGGTTGCGTCGCTCTTGCGGTTATGCTTCCAGATTTCTTTCCCCGTCATTTTGTCGAGTGCCAGTACAACCCACGCGTTGCTGTGGATGAGCTGGATGTAAAGTCGATCCTTATCCAACAATGGGGTTGCTGACATGACGAAATAGAGGTTAAACCGACCGTAACGGTCGGCGAGATTGGTGTGCCACACCTGATTCCCATCGAAATCGTAGCAGGCGAGATCCCCAGTGCCGAGGAACGCCCAGACATGTTCGCCATCGGTCACAGGAGACGGCGCGGCAGAATTGCCTTCGCCACCGCGGACAACACGGTTGCCACGTCCTAACGTCCGCTTCCAGAGTTCTTCGCCTCCCGTACTGATACACATCAAAACAAGCGTGTTGCCTTCAGCAGAGGTAAGGAAAATTTTATCTTCCCAGACAACGGGAGTAGAGGCACCGTCACCGGGAAGCGGCAAACGCCATCGGATGTTCTCGGTTTGGCTCCATTGGATAGGCGCATCCGTCGCTTGGCTGACGCCGTCGTTGTTCGGTCCGCGCCACTGGTGCCAATTGCCAGCAAAACTATTCGCGACAAGGATAAGCACCCCAAGTAGAAGTATGAGTGTATTTCTTAGGATATGTTTCATGATGACCCTGCTCCTTAGTAATCCTCGTCGAGACCCTATGTCTTTTGCGCGACAGATTTACGACGAAACTTACAATCTGCAGATCCGATGCGGTTAGGGGATTTAGTCTGGGAATAGACTAAATCCATTCCTTGTATTACATTCCGCACCTACCTTGGTTGGAGACCAATTTTGTCAAGCCTTAACGCTTTTCATCTGTCCATACGCCTCTATCAGGACCATTCCACTGATAAGGCACTATCTTTGATAAACTCCCTACGTTGTATTCAAGGAACGCATGTCCAGCCTCTATCACATAGCCTTCGTTTGTGAAAATGGGAAACTCCAGATTGGAGAGGGAAGCGAAAGGTTCAATCTCCAGCGATATATCGAGCTGACCTTCCACCGTTTTATAGATAAGATCTGCGGAATGGCTTTCACCTTTGAGGATCATGATGACGCCGGACTGTTGAACTTTCCCATTAGAGGCGCAGACCTTCACGCCAACGACAAGATCCTCTGGCGGCGGGGGCGTCGATTGCACCTTAAACCATAAACTCTGGACTCCGCCTTCCGCTGTCCCTTCATTGGGACCAAGAATTTGGAATGTGACCGTTGGAATTTCGGACATAATTTACCTCCCTCTCCTAACAGTTCTTTGGCAATCGTCGTCGCTCGAAGTTCCTTTCTACGGAAACCACTATTCCTGATCTGGCTGTTGGTAGTACTGACCAAGCACCTCATTGGCAAGACTCCTGCCGTCCTCAATGACGCGTGCGGCGAAATCAAGCGTAACCTGGGTAAGGTTGTTTTCTTGCGCTCGCTGTTCAATCCGAGTTTGCGTGATATTCCGCATAAACCCAGCAGGCACTAAGTTTAAACGTTCGATTGCCTCCTCGGTCCACTGCACCGGACTCTCAAAGTCCTGAACGAGGCCAACACCCTGAGCGTCGGTCTCGGAGGTCACGCCATCGTGATCATCGTGATGGCGTGCCTCCGTTTGCGCTTGCACGGCTCTGAGTTCGGGAGCATCTTCACGGACAGCCGCCGCTTCACCCATACTGTCGTCAATAATTTCGGTTGCGAAGGCGTTTGTGATAGTGGCAATCTTTTGAGAACGTGCGGATTTCTCAATACGCGCTTTGACGTTTCGGCGCATATAGCCGCGCGGCACACCGCGCAATGCTTTTTTCGCCTGCTCCGACCATTGGAGTCGCACGCCATCAAACGTCTCTTCTTCGGCAGTGCCGCCTTCATCTACAGCAACATGCTGCAGCGAACCTTTGTCAACCATCTGAAAACGCTCAGGCGGTGAACTACAGACGGGACATTTCATGGGCTGTTGATTGTGGGCGGCATAGCCACATTCGCCACAGATGTACGTCTGTACGGCATCCGATTCCAAGACTTTCTGCTCGGCGATTTCCTTGGCGACCCGTGTCAATTTTTCAGAGGCACGTTGCGGCATAATTGCTTCCATCGCCATATCAATGACGCTCTCGGTAATCACGGAATGCCCGCGCTCTATAGCAAACCGATGGACGGCTGTCTTCGCGATGCCACGGACGAGCGGTGGCGCTTTTTCCATCCTATCCAACGCTTCCTGCGTCCAAACGAGCGTCTCTTCTGCTTTCACGTCGATCTGTGGGAAATAACGCTGACTCGATAAGAGGACGTTACACGGCGCGAGACGCAACAGATTCTCGGCGGTGCTACCGATGTCCATATCCTGTTCACTGTGGACACCGATCCTGCCCAAAACGAGGAGCCACGGGTTCGTTTTTCGTGCGTATTGTAGAATTTTTTCGTAGGCTTTTCCATCAAGTAGTGTAATTTTTAGCGCGTAGTCGTGTTCCTCTTTTGCGATAGAGCGCGCAACCTCTAAGTGTGACTGATAAATTTTTGCCAAACCTGTATCTATTACCTCTTCGTGGAGTTGCTCCTGCTCTTTAAATCTGAAGGTTCTTGCGGCGCGTTCTGTGAGTACATTCACAACAGAATTGAAAACGATGTAGTGCAGATACGGATCGTAGACACCAACGGCTTCGACCTGTTTATTGAACTTACGTCCGAGTTGTATCGCGGTTTTCAAGCCTGAGAAAGATTCTGGACTTCCATCAATTCCGACGAGAATATTTCCTTCACTCTCTTCAATCGGTTCAAGGTCACGGACGACGAGCATATCGGTATTGATACGGCGGACGACGCGTTCACAGACGCCACCGATGAGGCTATCCTTGACGGCACCCATACCGAGTGCTCCCATAATCACAAGATCGTAATCGCCTTCCTGAATGTCTTCAACGAGTTTTATGAAGTGCTTGCCTTCCGGCATTCTCGCTTCAAACGGGATCCCAAATTCAGTGCACTTCTGCTTCATCACCTCAAGATAGGAATCCGAGATGAGTTGCAGTCCCATCGTAATGAGCGTATCGTGGATACGCCGTTGTTTCTCAAGTTCGACCTCATCCTGATACTCCTCTGGCAGGGTGTACTCCATCTGTTTAAAGCGAACATCGTGCATTTTTGCGGCGTAAACGTGTGAACCTACCAATTGGGAGCCGAACTGCTTCGCGAACGCAACTGATAGCGCGATGCTTGCGTCCGAGTAGTCGGAATTGTCGACGGGTACATAGATTTTTTTAATCATCTTTTAATTTTTCCTTGCGGATTTTTAATTTTTCCTTGCGGACGAACAACGTAGGTTTCGTATGCCACGCGCCTTCCTCAAGAGTCGTCCTCCACTACGTTACGGACTATGGTTTTGGTATTTATCCCTACAGTTCATCCTGTTCACTTTTTGTGTAACGCGCCCCCAGAAATCCACCGAGTATATGAGCGATTAACGTTGCGGGCCACAGGTAAATCATCGCGGTTTGCCAGTCCCAATGGAGAACAAAACGCCGCATAACAATGTTAATAACAATCGGTATGTAAAGGCATCTGCTCCACGGACGACTGAATCTCTTAAACCGCCCACGGAAAAATCCGAACGTGAAATGAACCACAAAAGCCGCGAGGGAGATTAATAGGTTCAAATCATTCATTTTCCGAGCAGTACTTTGATATCCCGTCGTAGGCGTAGGAGTGCCGGTTTGCTTCGACTATCGTAGTGGCCATAGATGTTTCCATCTGGCGTGATGAGGACGAACCGCGAACTATGAAGGATCTCGGTGCCGTTGTGCCCTGCGGCTAAACTGAATCCGTCCTCGGCTAATTGGTAGATATCCGCCTTGTTCCCGGTCAGAAAGTGCCAACGTCTATCGTCAGCACCATACGCCTTTGCGTAACGCGCGAGGACGCTTGATGTATCCCGCTCCGGATCCACGGAGAAAGAGACGAAATAGACCGGATCTGCGACAAATTCGGACTGAAGGCGTGCCATCTCCTGTGTCATTGCCGGACAAATCGTTGGGCAATTGGTGAAGATGAAATCTGCGACCCAAATTTTGCCCTTCATGTCGGAGAGTGCCAACGGCTTTCCCTGTTGTGTTGTCAGGCGAAAGTCTGGCACACTGACAGCGGCACTTTTAGAGGCAGGCATCTCCGATTTGGTGTCAAAGACCGACCATAAATTGAGTCCCGCGATGCCGATAATAATCACACCGAGTACTACCCAGATGAGTGTACTTTTATCGAGCTTTTTAACTATGAAATCTGAGCTGCTGCGTCCTTCGTCCTTGCAGTATTTCAATTGTTAAGAAACCTCTCCTAATCCAGAGACGGTTGGAATTAACCAGAAACCACCGCGTAATGTAATGGAGCGGTGTCCAGATTCAATAGTTTAAAAATTAGTGAGCAGACGTATTGACGACTTCCACCGGTTTTTCTATCCCTTCATGCCGATCATCTGCCGTGAGGTCGGGCATCAGTGCAAAAACGAGAAAAACACAAATAATAAAAGGTGTCAGAACAATAACTGTCAGTGTTTTTCTTTCAAACTTCAGATGCATAAAATAGATAGCCACTAAAGCGGCTTTAGAACAGGCAAGTCCGATGAGCAAAATAGCTTTTAGTACAATCGAGTATTCCGGTATCGCCACAGCGACTTCAATGATAGTGAGTGCAAGAAGCCACCAGAAAATTTTGAAATACTTTGGATGCTCTTTGTGTCCATTCTCTGCCATTTCCATTCCTCCTACAATAGATAGATGAAGGTGAAAACCATAATCCAGATAAGGTCAACGAAGTGCCAGTAGAGCCCGACGATTTCTACCTCATGGTTAAACTCGGCAGTATATCTGCCACGTAAGCCGTGTATTAAGATGACGATGAGATAAATGACACCGCCAGTCACGTGCATCCCGTGGAAACCTGTGATAGCATAGAAAGTCGGACCAAAAAGCGTTGAGCCACTAATTGCGGCCCCCGACAATCCGTGGTCGGGAATCCCCGTCAGTGTCAATCCGTGGGTAATCAGATGATACCATTCATAAGCCTGCAGCCCAAGGAAGATTACGCCTCCCCCGATCGTCAATCCGAGAAACGTGCACATACGTGAAACATTGCCGTTCTGAATCGACTCCAGCGCTTTCACCATCGTGACACTACTGCATATCAGCAGGAATGTCATGAATGCGGTTAGGTTAATGCCGAGAATCTCACTCGGTGGGACCCAACCGACGACGCCTGCCCCTGCCCGGAGAGCGGCATACGCCGCCAACAGCGCGCCAAACGACATGGTATCCCCAACGAGGAAGATCCACATGCCGAGCTTACCGAGGCTATCCGGCGTCAGCGAAGGTTCATATATGTCTTCAGTGTGATCTACAGTGGTCGTGTGTTCCACTATATCTAACTCCTTTATTCGTTATAAGTTGTCAGTGGAATAGTTTTCGGTGCGGGTTGCTACGCACCCCTTTCAGTTATCAGTTAAGAGGTTTCCGTTTAATAAAAGCCTCTTTTAACCGATGACCGATGACCGATAACCGATAACCATTCCAATGTAAATAAACTGTGCCACCGACGAGACCGAAAACCGTGAACGGCATCGCCATGAGAAAAAGGATACTCCAATTAAAACCTTTATTGATCGGGTCGTCAAGTGTTTTACAGCCAGGACACGCCTCAAGAGACATCGGTACGATGAGCATAACGAGTATCAAGATAGATGCCCAGAAAAAAAATTTAAACATTCCAACAATTCCTTCCACGATGCCTATAAAAGATACACCAAAACATAGAGAATTGGCCAGAGCGCGACAACAAAAATCCAGTAGATCGTACACGTATCGATGCCGACATAACGTTCGGCTGAGAAACGACCCGCCATCGCCATTCCAAAAACGATGAACAACCAAATCACAGCACTCAGCACGTGAACGGCATGACACCCGATGAGTACATAAAAGATACCCCCATACACCCCAGATTGGAGCGTAAGTCCGTTGCGAATGAGTTGCACCCACTCGCTTCCCTGCACACCGAGAAAGAGTAAACCCAGCCCTCCTGTCAGTAAAAGCCAATTGCGAAGTTGCTTTACTCGGTCTTTCTGAATCGCGCGGCGTGCTTGAAACATCGTGTAGCCGCTCAATAGGAGTAGCACCGTGTTGATCCCCGTTACCGCACGTGGGAGTTCAATCCCGATATGCGACGGCGGGGGCCAGGTGACATTTCCCACTCGAAAGACGAGAAATGTTCCAATCAAACCTGAAAACAGCATCGTCTCGGCACCGAGCAAGACTAATATCCCCAATCGTGCGTTGCTCAAGGGTTTTTTAACGATTGCTTCTGAGCTGCTGCATCCGTTGTCCTTGCAGTATTCCAATTGTTAACAAACCTCTTTTCATTGCAGCGCATTTCAAAATCTTGTTTTGAAGAACGGAATACCCCTAACTCTGAACCAGTTTTTAAATAGTTTTTTAACGACTTCTTCCAATCCGGAGAGCGATCTCAACCACTGCTGCGATAATCAGTAGCAATCCAATAATACCTAAAACAGGGACGACAAGGCTGCTAAGGACACTTTCAACAGACTGAGGTGCTTTGCTGCCTGTAACAATCGCCGCTGTTACGAGGATAAATAATCCTGCAAACAGCAAACATAAAATGAGTCCAAGGCGGCGATTTCGCTTGCGATGTTCCAGTTCGCTCATGTTTTTTAACTATGTGCTTTTGGGCGGTATTTCCGTTGTCAACGCCGATCTAAACTTGTTAAAAATCCTGTTTAAGGTTTGAAAAGGTTTCTTAACAATAGGGATACTGCCCTGACAACGGAAGGGCAACTCAGATTCAATAGTTTAAAAAGTTTTGTCCAACGCCATCGTGATATATACCAACGGCAAATAGAGTAGTGAAGCGTATAGCAGATAGCGGGCGGCTTTCACAGAACGTGTGCGTTCTAAATAGATACCGACCGCCAGAAACGCTACTCCCGCCAGTAGTGCTGTGAAGAAATAAACGGTCCCAGCAATGTTATACAACGTTGGTAATAAGCCTATTCCGAGGAGTGCGACGCAATTCACCACAATTTGACGGCACGTGCTCGTTCCATCCGGATGAATGACCGGTAGCAAACGGAATCCCGCTTTTTCGTAGTCTTCGCGATAGATGTAGGCGATTGCGAGAGAGTGCGGTATCTGCCATAAAAAAAGTATCGTAAACAACACCCACGCCGCGCCTGTTAGCGAACCGCGTGCTGCAACCCATCCGACGACGGGCGGAAGCGCGCCGGGTACGGCACCCATAAGCGTACACAGCGAGGTTTTCCGCTTGAGCGGTGTATAGAGAAAGAGATAACTCACCACTATCAGCGAAATGACAAAACCACTCAGCATATTGACGATAAACGTCAGGTAGAGCATCCCACTACCCGTGAGGACAGCACCGACAAGCAGTGCGGTCAGGGGATTCATTCTACCCCCGGGGAGGGGTCTCTCCTGCGTCCGTTTCATCTGAGCATCTGCATCGCGCTCGAGGTATTGGTTGAGCCCTAAGACCCCTGCCGCGGTCAATCCTGCCCCGACAAGTGTATGTAGGCATCGGAGCCAATCAACGGTCTGTTGTGCACCGAGATAGAAGCCCGCAGCGGTCGTAATGAGTATCATCATCACCAATCTCGGCTTGACGAGTTCGATAAAGTCTGCGGCGCGATGCACAAAAGTCACCTGCTTTGATGGCGGATTCGCTGTATCTGTATTGTCTGGTAAGGTTATCGTTGTTGAACGCATCTTTTTAACTATTAAATCTGGGCATCGCTCCAAATGTAAAGCAAAGACAAATTATGCCATTTAAGGCATAATTTCATTTCGCGATGGTTTCTGATTAAGTCAACTGGATTCGGATTACGCTTAGGGCTATTCAGTTTTCCATACTTCAAATTCATTGGTTCATAGTAGAGAAATCACTTATTGCCCGTTGTATGCATCTTTAGAACGTGGATGAATCCACTACCACGAACGTCCTCACTCTGTCAGCAGCGCATCACTCGCCGGGGCACCGACAACTACCGATGCATCGGTGAATCGGTAGATTTTCAGGGTCAGCACAAAACTACTCACCAACATAAGCGCACCGACTGCGACGTGTGCAGTCGTGATTGTGACTGTGAGTGCGGTTGCGAACGTTTCTCCGAATGCTGTAAGTTTCGCGAAAAACGCCCCAGTACCGAGCATCAACTGAACAGCAAGCAGACCCAGCAATACCAGTGGCATCGACTGTCCTATTCCCTGCACACCCCCATTTACCTTAAGCACACGTCTCGCTAACAAAAAGATGTGTAGCGCCACCAAAAACGCAAAGAGAAGATGTGCGTCAAGCCTACTCCCGGTATGCCGTAAAATCGCGCCAAAGATGAGTTGCACATAAATAAGGCACGTCGTAATCAGGCTTAACCGGCGCAGCTTCTGTGCTGACGCAATTATTGGTCCACCCGCCTCTTGCCACCAATCGCGAGAGGTGAACCAAGCGATCCCACAGAGAAGGGCAAAGTATGCTTGTGCGAGGCAGGCATGCACTATCGCAAAGTTGCGATTAATCTGTGTAACCCGAAGTCCACCGAGCACACCTTGAACAATGACAGCGATCAGAGCAGCAAGTCCAAGCCATTTCAGCCATTTGCGGGAATCTCTCACCAACAAAAAAATAAAGAGACCGACTGTTAACAATCCAACGAGAGAGCCCATGAGCCGATGACTATGTTCGTATAGAATGCCACCTACCATTTCCGAGAGTGGATAGAGAAACATATTGTACCCAAAGGTCGTCGGCCAATCAGGCACAGCCAACCCGGACTCGGTACTCGTGACAATCCCACCAATGACAATCAATAAGAACGTCGCGCCTGCGGTAAAGCGTGCTATTCTGTGTAGCCACGGACTATAACTGGTGTTGTCTTTCATGCTGCGTTTTTTACAGAAATTCAGAGAGGCGCGGCTGGAACCGCGCCGCTCGCCATTTAATCACCGCTGGTCGCGGGTGCATGTTCAGGCTGCGCCTGCGGGGTCCAATCCTCCTCTTCACCGGGAACACTATATTCATAGGGACCGCGGTAGACAGTCGGAATTTGACCGAAATTACCGTGCGGTACCGGTGTAGGTGCCTCCCACTCCAAGGTGGTTACCTGCCACGGATTCTGTTCGGCAACTTTTCCACGGTAGATGCTCCAGAAGAAGTTAAAGACCAGTATCAACTGTGCAAATCCAAGGGTAAACGCACTTATCGTGATAAAGACGTTCATCCCTTCAAACCCTTGCAGGAATTCATATTGCATCGGGTTAGAGATACGCCGCATGTGTCCGCCTACACCGAGAATATGCATCGGGAAGAAGGTACAGTTGAAAGCGACGAACGTCAGCCAAAAATGAATTTTGGAGAGTACATCGTTCATATAGCGTCCGTACATCTTTGGGAACCAGAAGATGATACCACCGAAAATAGCGAATAGGCTTCCACCAAACACAACGTAATGAATGTGTGCGACAATGTAATACGTATCGTGGATGAAGATATCAACAGGTGTATTTGCCATGTAGATACCACTCAACCCACCAATGACAAACATCGAGACGAAAGCGATACCGTGCAGCATGGGTGTCGTGAATTTAATTGCACCCCGGAACATTGTCCCCAGCCAGTTAAATGTTTTGATAGCCGAAGGCACTGCAATAAGCATGGTTGTCGTCATAAACACAGAACCGAGTCCGGGCCGCATTCCACTTTGGAACATGTGATGTCCCCAGACAATCCACCCCAAAAACGCGATGGCGATCATTGCGTACACCATAGAACGGTATCCGAAGATCGGTTTTCGTGAAAAGACAGCAATTAATTCAGAGGCGATACCCATACCGGGTAAAATGAGAATATAAACCTCAGGGTGTCCGAAGAACCAGAAGAGATGCTGCCATAAGAGCGGGTCGCCGCCACCTTCTGCTGTTGCACTGAAGAATGTCGTTCCCGCAAGCCTATCAAAGATGAGAAGTGCGAGTGCAGACGATAGCACGGGGAAGGCGAGCAGTAGTAGAATCGCGACGATGAAAAGCGACCAGATAACCAACGGGAGTCGGAAGAACGTCATCCCGGGTGCGCGCATATTGATAATCGTCGTGATATAGTTAATAGACCCGACCAGTGAGGAGAATCCTTGAATGAGCAGACTAATTGCCCAGAGGTTCTGTCCCCAGTCAACACCTGTCCACTGGGCATCGGAGGAGAGCGGCGCGTAGCCTGTCCATCCTGCTGCAGCGTGTCCACCGGGTACAAAGAACCCGATTGTCATAATAATGGCAGCGAGAACTGCGAGCCAAAAAGAGAGCATGTTAAGGACAGGAAACGCCATATCCCGCGTCCCGATCATCAACGGAATTAGGAAATTCCCGAAGGCACCGACCAAGATGGGGACCACGACGAAGAATACCATAATGGTGGCATGCATCGTAAACAGCATGTTGTAAAATGCTGGTTCGACGACCCCGTTGGGCATATTGACTTCAAGCCATTCCTCTTTCTCGGATTCATAAATTTTCTCCCACATCCTATCAGCACCCGTGACAATTTCACCCTCATCCATGTATTGCTGCGATGCGCCGATGATAGGCAGAGGTCTTTCAGGATAAGCGAGCTGCCATCTAAAGAGGAGTGCGAGTCCCCCACCCAGGAAAAACATGATTAATCCGTAGATAAGAAACTGCTTTCCAATTGTCTTGTGGTCGAGCGAAAAGATGTATTTGCTAATAAAACTTTCTTCGTGATGATGTGACGCATGTTCGTTATCGTGCATCGTTATTGTTCTCCTTCAGCTTGTACGGGCGAGGTTCCCACGCCCCTACTGCCATCTTTCTTGCACCCAAGCATCGTAGTCTTCTTGTGTATGCACATTGAGATACCCGAGCATTCCGGAGTGTCCGAATCCACATAATTCGGCGCACGGTATCTCATAACGACCCGCCTTTGTTGCCTCGAACCAGACATTGATAAACCGGTTGGGCAAGGCGTCCTGCTTGAGCCTTAATTGCGGCACGAAAAAACTGTGGATGACATCCTCAGCGGTTAAGCGGATATGCACGACCGCGTTGATCGGCACATGCAACTCGTTTTCCAAGTCCAAGTCATCATCCGTCCCGAATTCGTTATCGGGACCGGGATAGGTCATATCCCAGTTAAACTGCTTTCCACTGACCTGGACAACAACATCTGGATTCTCAGGAAATTGTGTGGGCGACTTAATATTGTTCCACTGCGGGTAACTGAGCATCGCGAGCCCAAAGACAATTACCGTTGTAGCGGCTGTCCAGACAATTTCCAACTTTGTGCTCCCTTCAATGTAGTCCGCCCGCTTCCCTTCCTGATGACGATACTTAATCAGGAAAACGATAAGGGTTCCCATCACAAGGATGAACACAACAAGGGTAAGATAGTAAATACCGTAAAAGAGGCTATCAACGCTTTGCCCGAACGTTGATACGTTCTCTGGGAGCCATTGCAGCATAAGTCCTCCTTAACAGCGATCCCACTTATTGAAAGTGAAAACGCGTAAAATTTTTGTTTTTTTAACTATGGGCTTCGGGTCGGGGTTTCCGTTGTCAACCCCGATCTAAAATTGTTAAGAAACCTACCTTAGATTACGAGAGGTTTGTTAACAATTGGAAGACTGCAAGGACAACGGACGCAGCAGCCCAGACTTAATCGTTTAAAAAACTAATTCGTTTGTGCAGACGCGGTAAGCGTTGCCCCCACGAACGTCAAAGCACAAAATAAACCGGTAATCAGCAAAGAAAGCACCCACGTCGGTTCCTCTCCAATTGCTTTCACGGTGGTGTCAAGATAGAGACTCTGCCGAAAAGCGGCGAGCCCATACGTTAACGGATTGAATTTCATCGTCCATTCTAACCAACCCGGCACACCCGTACTCGGAAAAAACGCACCAGAGAGCAGCCATATCGGAATCAGCAGAAGATTCATAATTGCATGAAACCCTTGCGTTGAGTCCATCCGCCACGCGATGAGGAGTCCGAGATTTGTCAACCCAAACGCTAAAAATGCCATCACACCGAGCGTGGCAAAGAGCGACGCTGCGCCGAATCGGATACCGGTTATAGGTGCAAGTATTAGCAGCAACACGCCTTGTAAAAGTGCTAATGTCGTCCCACCTAACGCCTGGGCAAGCACAATATGCCACCTTGGCACAGGCGCAACGAGTATGCCCTGCAAGAAGCCTTCGCGCCGATCGTTCACGACAGAGATTGTAGCGAAAATGGACGTAAAAAGCAAGACTAAAACAACGATACCGGGATAAAAGTATTCAATATAACTGAGCCCATCTACTGCACCGGAAGGTTGAAAAGAGGCACTCAAACCACTCCCGATGAGGAGCCAGAATACCAAAGGTTGCGCAATAGCACTGAAGAGTCGACTCCGTTGGCGATAAAATCTAATGATTTCGCGCCACCATATCGTTCCAATGGGTAGCAGATTTTTAATTTTCCTGGCGGTTCGTTGAGGTGGGTTAAACAGACACCGACCTCTTCGTAGATCCGCCCTCCTTGTGCAAGCCTATAGAGGCTTGCAGGACAATGTTACAGGCTTGCAGTTTTGGATTCTTTTAATTTTCGCTATCCTTCCCGTACACGAACGGGTTTCCTGTCAACTTTATGAATACGTCCTCCAGTGTGGGTTTCCCAAATCGAACCGATTGAATCTCATCTGGAAACGCGGTAACTAAGTCTCGGACGAATTCATGTCCCCGTTCACACTCAACACGCAGTTGGTTATCAGTCAGCACCGGCGAAACGCCAAACCTCTCAGTAATTTCGGTGCAGAGGACCTCATTGTCCGTGCACTCTATGAGAATAACATCGCCACTGACTTGTGCCTTGAGTTCATCAGGCTCTCCAAGGGCGACCAATTTGCCTGCATCCAGAATACCGACTCTGTTGCACGCCTCGGCATCATCCAGTAGGTGCGTTGTGAGGAGAACGAGAATATTCTCTGTCCCCGCGAGTGCACCAAGATAGTCATTGAGTTGCCGGCGTACCGCTACATCCAACCCACTTGTCGGTTCGTCAAGGAGCAGAACACGGGGGGAATGGAGCATGGCTTTCGCGATTTCAACCCGTCTTTGTAAACCGCCGGATAAGCGTTCGACACGTTCCTTCGCCCTATCCGCGACGCCAAAACGTTCGAGCAGTTCCGAAATTCGGTGGCGCAGGGATTTGCCAGCAAGTCCATAAAGGTGTCCATGGTGCCGCAAATTCTCAACAACGGTGAGTTTTCCATCCAGCCCCGGGTGTTGGAAAACAACTCCCAAGAGACTCCGAACTGCTTTCACCTCGGTGGTTAAATCGTGCCCGAGAACACGAACAGTCCCAGAGGTGACCGGCATCAGTGTGGACAGGATTCTAAAAAGAGTCGTTTTTCCACTTCCGTTCGGTCCGAGGAGCCCAAAAATCTCGCCGCATGAGACGCTAAAACTGACACTGTCGAGTGCACGCCGTGTTTGATATGCATGCGAAAGATTTTCTACTTCAATTTGATTGTCGGCGTATTGGCTATCGGTTGTCGGTTGTCGACTGTCAGTCGTCATGGAATGCAAAACCTCTGTGTCTGCCACAAGGAAACCTCTTGCTGACCGCTGACAGCCGGCTGTTGATGGCTACTTAAGTTTCAGCGTGAAATTCTGCGTGGCAGTGCCACCCGCTTCCACGGTAACAGAGGCAGGAGAACCGCTGTTTGTGCCGCACGCCTCATGCCAATAACCGAGTTTATAGGTACCCGCTGGAACATCCTCAAGCGTGAATTCGCCTTTTTCGTTCGTCACAGCAAAATATGGATGTGGAACATAAGCGATCCAAGCGGACATCCATCCGTGAATGTCACATTTGACAGACACGGGACCTTCCGCCTTTTTTACACCAGCAAGCGGCATTTTCCTGCGGTTTTTCGTCTGCTGTTTGTTAACCGGTTTGTTAATACTACTGAAGATATGGACGTTGTGATTAACTTTATCAGTATTGAGCATCGTCAACCGAGTACCGACCGGAACAATTTGGACATGCGGCGTGAACTTGCAGCCTTTCTGATCCATTTCCAGTTTGGTGGATTTGTCAAAATCTTTGCCTTTTGAAATGTCAATGAGGTAGACAACGGTATTTTTTAGAGTGCTACCTTCACCAACAACAAGCGATTCATCATATTTGTCAGTAGCACCACAGACTGCCTGATCTTTTGTGATTTCAAGCTTCTTCATTTCAGGCATGTCGCCTTCAAACGTTACGACGCCACTAATTGTACCGCCACCGCTAACGCTTCCAGCACTATATGATTTAGGGAATACCAACATTTCCACTTCGCCTGCACCGCTGTCAGCCGCAAAAGCATTACCAACATAGCAACATGCAAGAAGCAGGGCAAGCCCTGCTAACAGATAGGTTTTCATTTTTTCTCCTTTATTAGTAGTTATCAGTTGTCATAGGAGCGAGGTGCCCTCGTCCGCTTCGGAAATCCATCGGGTTGGGAAACCAAACCCCTACGATAACTGAAGATGTTATTGATTATCTATTTTGCGTTATTCTTCCGAATTTCTGCGTTGTACGAACCCTCGTAAACCAAAGAGCAAACCGAGGGAGAGAATTGCAATCAAAGGTGGATAAACGAACCGCCTTGAAGACGGAACGGGTTCAAGTACAAAAGTATACCAACTGGACATGACCCGTTTTGTGCCAATATCACCGTTCGCACCATCCCATGCAGAGAAAGCGATGGGTACAAAGACACCGGGTTCAAGTTGTAAGTCCTTCTTGTCATCGGTCTTCAAGGCACGTTTTACCCATAATTTGTATTGCCCGTCCGTGTAGACACTTTGCGTCTGTAATTCGCCCTGTGCTTTCTGAACTTCGGCATTGTTGATACCCTTAGCGGTGAGCTCGGTCACCTGATCAGGTGCGGAGGCTTTCCACTGCCAGAGATAGACGGGGAGTCTACCCCCCCATAAGAAATAAGGCTTCGGAGCGGTGGGACCTTGCGGCACCTTCACGGGAAATTGAATCGCCAATGCGTCCTCAAGGGGTTTTCCTGTCGTCTCATCCATTTCGTCGCCAGTCGTGTGCGTCCGATCGTCCCATGTGAAGAGGAACGCGACCGTTGTGTCGTTATAAAACGATTTGATGTTCACAGAATCAATTGTTGGGTTAAACTGTCGAGGTTCAATAACGACTTGTCCAACGAGAGGGAAGTACCTGGATTGAAGCGTTTCCCATGCGGCATCGTCTATCTCGGGCAACTCGCCTTGAATGTATTGTGAGCGGAGGACGTTTTTCCCAATCGCGGATTCTGGACGTTTTTCATTTTCAGGCGCGAGGGATTTAACGTAGTTCGCTAAATGCCAACTCTTTTCATAGACGACTTTCATCGCGTCATCATACGTTTGCTGTTCAGCGGCAGATAACTCTATACCTTCCGTCCGATTGAGGGCGAGGTCAACGGCGACATCCATTTTCTCGTAAAACTTTTCGGATTCCGCTTCCTCTGCCTCCGTCATTTCGTCTTTGTTCTCCAATTCGGTGAGGCGTTTAGATTCCTCCACCGTCAATCCGAAATGCAGGAAACTATCGCCTTCAAATGCGGGCATAGGTGATCCAGCGATACCGCCGATGAATCGTTTGAAGATGGCTTCGGTGTCAGCACCCCCGCGGAAATTCCAACTTTGGGTGAGATTCGCGGGCCACGTCTGAAAGCCCCATTCATCCGTCAGTGTAGGGGCGGACGTCCCGTCCCCGCGTCCAACGTTACCGTGGCATTCAACACAACCGAGTTCAACATAAAGTCCTTTTCCGGTTTCCACGCTCTCCTCAGAATAAGAAATTTTACCTTCCAGACTGATCTCTCGTGGTGCCTCACCCTCTTTAAATCCATCGTAGAAGGTTTTAATATAAGCCACCACTTCCCAGCGATCATCGGCACTCAGGGAGGTTTCCCATCCCGGCATTGACGATCCGGGCATCCCTATGGTAATAATGTCAAAGAGATCCTGATCTGTTGGGAGTTGACCGCTCTCTGTAGAACGAATCTTATACAACCCCCGTGTAAAATCCCTCGGTTTTGGAAGGAGATTTTCAGCGGCAGAACCGTCGCCTCTCCCCTCAGTCCCATGGCAATGTGCGCAGCTCTGCTCATACACCTCTTTCCCTTTCTCAGAAGCCTCTGGCGCGTTCTGCGCATGTGTTAACGTCAGCACACACAGCATTCCGAAAATCAGCATCAGGAGGGAAACCACATTTCTGTTTTTCATTTTTAGTGTGCCTCCCCAAAGGTTCGGAACTGATAACCGGTGTACTCAGATAGAAAGAGGATTACGTCCCAAATTTCGTCTTTTGTCAAGTAGTTCTCCCAGATAGGCATCGCTGAATCCCAAGGTGTTCCCGCTGCAGGTAATCCGGGTCCGCCCTTTGCTATTCGCCAATAAAAGAAAGACTCTTGGAAGTTAGGGATAATCCCTGGATCCTGGAAATTAGCGGGTAGCGGCTGGAGATAGGGTGCAAAATGCCCCTGTCCATCAAGATGATCCCCGTGGCAATAAAAGCAGTTGTTATAGTAAACACGCCTACCATTCTCAACATGCGCTTTGAATGCTTCCGGATCATCCTTTTCATAATGCCGGAAAGGGTTGACGACATCTTGCATCGTGCCGATAACCTCATCCTTGTAAGTCAATTCAAGAGGGGGTGATGGATGTGCGTCACGTGGATTCCCAGGCGGGTTTGCTCGTTGTGCAATAATTGAATAGGTATAACCGAGTAAAAACAGTGGGATCAACACCGCGATAACACGGCGGCGGACGCGGCGTCTGTCCTCAACGAGGGTTTCATGGATGGGGCGCAGAAATTCTCGGAATAGTGAATCCTCAACGGAGATATGCACCAAGATAGCGATTATAATTAACCCCATATACATCGCAATCACGCTGCCCGGTATTGGCACTGAAACGATGCCACCAATGGCGAACCGCAGTACAGCCCAAGAACCAATCAGAATTATGAGACATATTGTGAAGAGTGACAGCCTTCTCATTTGGTGTTTCCTCCATTCGCTTTCCGTAGCCTCGATTTACCAATCAAGAACTTCAAGGGAATGATGCTTTTTTTGCGTGTGATTTAGTTGTCTGTTTTACACGCTCAATGTTTTATTCGAGCGCACTGTGTTGTCTATTATTCAGCCGGGGTCGCCTCCGTGGCACCTTCAGAAGTGACGTCTGCCGTTGCCCCTGTAAGCGTACTTAAGAAAGAGAGCAAATTGCTCATATCCAATACTGATAGCAGTAGCGGGAAGTTTTCGGGCATCGGCGATGTAACCAGCAATTTTTTGCCGGAGGCACGGGTAAACGTAGCTTCCTCGAGATCAAATGTATCAAATACCTCTTCGCTCCCGTCAATTATTAGAATGATTTCGTCGTCGTCCATCGTTCCTGAAACGTATTCGCCAATAATTTCATCGCCATCAAAAGTGATAACCGTCATCTGGCTTTTCACATCCGTCTTAGAGAATGCCCGATCCTCGCCATCGACCTTTAGCGTCACAGTATCTTCGGTTTCCGAAACGATTTCACCACTCACAGGAGCATCTGCATCCATAGGCGTTAGCGTTAGCGTGAAGTAACCCCGCGCTTGTAGATTCGCGAGATCCTCAATCGGTTCATCATCAAGCTCGCTCAACAAGAGGGTATGTTCCTCTTCCACACCATCCGCAGTTTTGGTTCGGATGACGATGCTTTCTGTATCCTGCGAGACAAGCGTTCCTTGATAGGTCGTTCCATTGGCACGGACAATAACGGCACCGTAACCACTCACAATTTGCGCAGCAGGTTTCAGGATGGATTCCTCAAGATACCGCATATCGTTAAAGGCGGCAATTTCAGAGAGATCTGGCGCAGTGACGACTTCAAAGTCCGCACTCGTCTCACCCGCAGCTGGGCTTTCTATACCTGTCACAGCGTGGCACGAGATACACGCCGCAGTCACAAAAACCTTTTTGCCGAGTTCTGGATCCCCCGTAAGCAACGGTGGGAGTGCTGCAGCGGCTGTTGCGGTGTCTGCGCGATCTATAGGTTCATCAAATGGAGTCGGATCGATTTCACCACCCAAACTCTGGAGATATGCTATAACTGCCTCAATCTCCAACTTGGAGAGTGCGATAGGCGCCTTCCAAATCTCTGGCATAATCTTGCCGTATCCGGGTACAAGATATTTGTGAGGTTCATAAAGCGATTCAATGAGATAGGTTTTTGCGTCCGTACCTGGCACGCGACTCGCCGCGTTAATGCCGATGTCTGTTAGGTCAGGACATCGCCCTTTCGGTGCGGAGGTATCGACGGTGTGGCACGCGCTACACTGTCCCTTTCCGTTAAACACCAAGGCACCTTGTTCAGCAACCGCCTCTGGATCGCTCCAATCCAACTCAGTCAGATTCACCGCTGTGGAACTTTCCGGAACAAGTCCTGCGACAAAGGCGTAAAACCAAATCACGGCAAGCGAGAACGTCAATAACTTCATGACACTCGACCACAAAACGATGTTTACGATTACCGAAATTAGAAACCAGACCGACCACGGCAGCAAATTTTCTGAAGCAATCGGAAACGCGGATGCACCCGCAATATAGGCGATGAAACTCACCACCATTAAGATGAGACTCGCGATTTTTATGAGTGTATTTCTTGACATTTTTTTAACTATTAAGTTTCTGTCCTGCCTTCCATTACATTACAGGCAGGTTTCTGATTAAGTACATTGGGGTTAAGTGCCAATTTCGGTCAGGGTTACCAACCTCTTTCGTCAGCGATTCTTCCCACAAAAGTTCCTAACGCCGCTGCCCACGGTGTTACGAGGCATCCTGCAGTGACTGCCCCGGCAATACACCCAAGACCCGCACCACTTAACGCGACTTGATTCCTTGCCCGTTTATAGCGAGCTATATAAGCATCAATATATTCAGGCGATTTGCCAATAAGCCGTGTTAGGGGCGGTGATGGCTGATAAAAATAAGCCCCCACAATGCCGAGAGACCCTAACAGACAGCCGCCGCTAAACCCTAAACCAAAACCACCTGACAACCATAGACATGTATCAACCCGCCCGGCAGTAGTTACATCAGTCATGGCATCATCTCTGGCGATGGCCACAAGCGATCCTTCTGGCTCTGGTGCTTCCCATGTGTCAATGATTGCAACACATTCAACCACCAAAAGCAATGAAATGCTGAAGACTATCAAACCCATCAAAAGAAGCAAACGCACATCTTTTTTCATGGTGCTTCCTTAATAAAGTTACGTCTTTAGTCCGCTATTAGTCATCACCTTCAGCAGGAACAGCCGCTTCAGCGACAGCTGCTTTCTCTTCCTTCTTCTTTTCGCCCCACAAACCGAGCCAGAAAATAAACCCAACGAGTGCAAAAAAGGCTACCATGATAATCGCTACCATGTTCACCGCTTCGCTGAGAAGGGGTGTAAAGGCATCAGGAGATGTATCCTGCATGACGCCGAAGATATGCCACGCCTCCCGAAGTCCTGAGCGTGCGTACCCCATCAGTCCCATGAGAGATGTAAACGTAATTGCCACGAGAATTAACACGTATTGTGAGCGATCCGTCATCTCCCCCCATTTGATAGTGCCAGATGTAGTCGCTTTGCGGTACATGAAAATATCGACGATTGTAACAACCGCCATCACTGCAAGCGCAATCAGGACCTGATAAGGGGTAAGGATATTGACACGCAAATCCGTCGGAACGCTAAATCCGACGATACCGATAACGACAATTGAGACCGTCGCGAGGAAGAAAACCGCAGAGATACCAATGTTACCAATCTTTTTCCAATTTGCCGTAGGTACCTTACCGGAACGCCGATAAAACAGGAAACTCAAGAAAGTCGTGAGAATAATGATATTAACAGCGGTATTTTTGGCAGTCATCAAGCCGAACAATCCGAGGTGTGGGTGGTTTGCACCGCCCATCGCACTCAGTTCACTGGCACTTGAGATCTTAGAGAGCGTCCGCGGGGTCATCCAGATTGCGACACAGATGATAATAACGGTGATCATATACGGACGGTACCGTGCATAAATCTCCGCCCCTTCAATCCGTCCCATGCCTGACCAAAGGTAGTAGTTTGCGCCAATAAAAAGCACACCAATCATCACCGCCTGAATGATAAATAGCCAAGAGAACAGACTCCCCATCATGTTAATGCCCATCGTGTTATTGAACATGTAGATTTCTCTACCGAGCCAATAACCGAGGAAAGGCAGTGGTATCAGTCCGCAAAGTGCGATGAAGTTTCCGGTATAGCCCATCCAATCGTAGTGCGCTTTGTCCTCTTTCGTCTTAGCAACGAGGAAACGGAACGCCGCGTATGCGGCTACGATGGAACCTCCGAAAGCGATGTTACCGACAAGGCGATGGATATTAACGGGCATCCACGTAAAGTTGTTGACGGCATCCCAAACGGTTCCCATGAACTCACCTGTTGTCTCGTTGTGGAGGGGTACCATCGTATGGCTTGTGACACCTTCCATAGCGGTTTCAGGTGTGAGTGCGGGATCTGCAGAGAGTTTCTCCTCTATCCAAGACTTCCGTCTCCCCTCAGAGAGCACGCCGTATTGGGTTGCAGGACTGGTTTGGTAACTCAACCATGCATTAGAAACGAACATGATCGCAGTGCCGAACACGTTCAGAAGCACGCCGAGGAAGAGATGCCATCCTTTGTGTCGCCCCTGCATCTTATCCCATCCGTAGGAATATAGGTAAAGTGTAAAGGTCTCACCGAAGAATAGGATGACGTAAAAAATCATCGTCGGTCCGAATATCCCGCTGAGCTTTGTCATGACCTTGGGATAGCACCAGATGAGGATGAAGACGAGAACACCACCGAGTAAGGCTGTCGTCGAAAACGCGCCCATACAGAGTTTAATGAACTCTTGCGCCATCCGGTCGTATCGCATGTCCTTCGTCTTCCAGCCGATAAATTCGATGATAACGGCGAACATCGGGACACCGAGAATAAAAGATCCAAACAACAGGTGGAGTTGGGCAGCGATCCATGCTGCATTTCGGCTGCCGATCTTCGGGAAGGCGCGATATTCCGCCTCGGTCACGTCCTGCGCAAATACGGGTGCAACAGCTAACACCGCATAAGCAATCAATACACAGCCAAATATAAGATAGAGTCTCTTTTTAGACATTTTCTTTTTTTAATTATGTGCTTCTGAGCGATGCCTCCGTTGTCGGCATCGATCCAATTTTTAGCTACGTGCTTCTGAGCGATGCCTCCGTTGTCGGCATCGATTCAAAATAGTTAAAAAACCTACTGCTTTGTCACGTCATAAATGATCGGTATATCGGGCGGGGAAACCCTGAAGAAACACCCAAGCAAAAACCCCCTACGAACACTTCTACCTATCATCTGAGGGTGGACAGACTACTACTTTAGATTATGAGAGGTTCGTTAACAATTGAAAGACTGCAAGGACAACGGACGCAGCAGCCCAGACTTTTTTTAACTATGTGCCTCTGAGCGATACCTCCGTTGTCGGCATCGATCTAAAATCGTTAAAAAACCTACTTTAGATTATGAGAGGTTCGTTAACAATTGAAAGACTGCAAGGACAACGGACGCAGCAGCCCAGACTTAATCATTTAAAAGATTATTTTGAGCGTTTTTTGAAGTCAGCACTTGTGAAGTTTACCGTGATATCACCACTCGCTGGCACTTCAACAGTTTTGTTTGCTGAACCGAGTTCTTCATGCCATGCGACAACACGGGCTCTACCCGCTGGCACATCAGCGATTGCGTAAGAACCGGCATCCGCGGATTTCTCATAGTCATCTGAACTGATCCATGTGCCGTCAGCGTTTTTGTAACCGGTAACCGTGAAAAAGTCGTTCGGAACAGCGACGATGTAACCCGTCATCCACGCGTGGATATCGCATGTGAACTTAATTTCTTCAGCCTTGGCGATTTTATGCGGAATGACTTTGCCGGGCTGTGGAATCTGATAGTTTATCGCGTCGTTCTTTTTCGCATGAGAGTGGACGTTGTGTGCGACTGGATCACTGGAAGTAATATCAACAGTAGAGCCAGCAACGACTGCCAAGACGTGCGGGTAATAAGCGCATGCCTTCTGGTCCATAACAGGATTCTTATCCGGGACGGTAGGCTTTGCACCACGAACACGGGCATAAATGACAACATTTTTGATGCCTTTGCCTTTTGAAACAACAAGTGCCTCGGACTTTGTGCCTGCTACAGCGTCAATGCAATGCTGATCTTTCGTAGCCGTTAAAGCAGGACGCGCCGGGGCATCGCCTTCATACATTACGGTCCCAGTGACAGTGCCTGCGAATGCAACGCTTGCTAACATTCCAAAAACAAGCGAAGCGACTAAAACTTTCATAATAATCGGTTTCTCCTTTTATACTATAATTTAGCCTGCAATATATTAACACCCCAAAGTTGTAGGATGCAAACAAATTTTCTAATTACCTTGCGGTAGAGTTTAAAACAAGTTACGGACGAAACTGCTCCTTAATATAGGCGAGGATCTCGCGTTGTTCCTCATCATTGAGGTAGTAGTAGAACGCCGGCATATCATCTTTCCCAGCGTTGATACTCTCCAGCAATTGCTCATCGCTGTGCATGTCCCAAAGACTGTTGTCCGTTAGGTCTGCGGGATCCAACTTCTTGAACCGTCCGATACGTCCGTTGCCCTCTCCATTGTTTCCATGGCACCCTGCGCAGTAGCGGGCGTATTTGTATTCAACCTCCGAGTGATACTTCGTACTCGGATCAATCTGTTTACCCAGCCAGATTAAGCCGTTGAGCCACACAATAATCATGACGATAATGACCGCAAGGTGTCTCATATCTTTAATTTATGAGCTCCTGGACTGCTCTCCACTATACTCCGAGCAGATTTCTGGTCACGTTACGACTCAGAATGGGAACTTGTACGTTATTAACCAGAAGCCATCGTGAAATGTAGCGGAACGATGCTCAAATTCTGAATAACAATTAGCGTCCCAAGGAGATGAGGTAATCTCGGACGAGTCGAATCTGTTTTTCAGCATCGTTGTCAGCATAACCATCAAGCGGCATGTGTTGTCCACCAACAAGCGGCCACGCTTGCGGCATCGCTGTTCCGGGTTGGAACGTCTGCGGATCCTTCATCCAATCAATGAGCCAATCCGCTTTGAGTCGCTCTTTCGCCAACGCGAGATCTGGTCGTCCCGCCTTGTCGCTCCCTTCAGGAATAATTTCGCCCTGTGAAGGGTGGCAAGAGATACACTGAAGTGTATCAAAAATCTGCTTACCGACTCGCAATTCAGCACGCGTCGGTGTCGGTGTTTCGAGCGTTTCATACGGGAACGGTTCATCGTCAAGGGCGGAGAAGTATTTGACAAGCGTTGTCGCTTCGTCATCAGATAATCCGAATGTCGGCATCCGGACCTTAAGCCCATATCGGATGTCTGAAGGTTCTTTGAGGAATGTAAATAACCAGTCAGGATAAACCCTCGCGCCTTCAGCCTTCAAGGGTGGCGGTGCCAATTGCTTAGCAACCATTTCACCCAATCCTTCGTGTGCGATGATAACATCCTGATAATCGCCACCTGCGCCTTCAATCTCGTGACATCCGCTGCAGTTATACCGCTTCACCAAGCGCCTACCTGCATCAATGTCGTTTAATTTCTCGGATCGGTTATGGATATAACCCAGCGGATACTTCTCCGGCTGGAAACCCTTCAAAAGCACGGCGAGTGCTCTCGCGTCCTCATCGTCGATTTGGAAAACGGGCATCCGGGAAACGATACGGCGGGTTTGATAGCGTCGTGGATCGGTAACCTTACCAACCGTCCACCCTGTCCAGCTGTGTTCAATGCCCACTGTGTCGCCGAAGTCAAGTTCATCAGCCAATTTCGCGCCGAATTCACCGAGATCCGCACCGACCTTTGACTCATTTTCAAAGCCTGGAATCTCGTGGCAACCGAAACACCCATAAGTTCTGACGAGTGCTTCACCTTCCGCGACATCCACCTCGCCGATAGAGTCCGTATCCACGTTTGTCGTTGCTTGTTGCAAACTCATCAGATAGGCGACAACATTGTCAACCTCGCGGGTACTTAACCGCAAACTCGGCATGCTTGTATCTGGGTCGTATGCTTTCGGATCACTGATCCACTGGTGTAGATAACTCGCTGTAACTTTTGTGCCGACACTGTCGAGTGCTGGTGCGAAATCACTCCCCAAGCCGTCAACAGCATGACATGTGAGGCAACCAACGGTTTTGACGGTTTCCTCGCCTGCCTTAATAGCACGATCGGATGTCGAATAATCGGAATTGGATTCATCCAAGCCCGCATCGCTCATCCCGGCAAGGTAAGCCGAGATGGATTTCACTTCATCAACAATACGGAGGACATAACTATCAGGATAGGGATATTCTGTACCATCGTCCGTTTTAATGATGATACCATTGGCTGTTTTGGTAACAACGCCAGTGCGTTTTCCACCATTTTTAAGGTAAACGATCTGTGTCATGCCATCAACGGGGAAGAAATTCGGCATTGTCGCATTTGCCAAGTACGCTGTTGGTTTCTTAATCCAACTTTCAAGCCAAGCTGTGTCCTTCACCTTACTGCCGACTTTCGCAAGTGATGGACCGACTTTGGCGATATTTTCGATCGCGCTATACCCTTCAACAGCATGACATCCGTGGCATCCGAGGTCTTCAAAGAGTGCCAATCCTTTGGTCAAATTCGGCGCGTAGTCCTGCGGTTCATCTGTTTCGGGGTTCACGCCGTAATCCAACATCATCACGCCATCGTGGCAACGGCGGCAGTTGGATTCCATATACCCTTTCGTCTCTTCGGACGTTCTACCGGTATGTTCATCTAATCCGAGGACAGGGGTGAGCCAGTATTCAGCGTGCGTCAAGGCGTGGGCGGATTTCGCTGTGAGTGCCTGTCCCTGCCCACCGTGGCACAGCGTGCACCCGAATTCATCAACCGGGTGTTTCTCAAGAAGGACATCGCGGTGTGGGTGCGTCTGAAGGACAGAACGATAGCCGGTTTCATAAGAGACTTCAACTTCACCGAAGACATCTACGTCAGTAAAAGTAAGCGTACCGTTCTCTTCCAATGTATATTCATCCGCTTCTGCGTCAAATCCATCAATGATAATATTCTCACTACCGACTTTGACGCTTGCATGCTTGAGACGATGTACAACAGGATTTTCGCCATCACCTTCCACCTCAAACACCTCTTGCGCAGATTGCTCATAACCGATCGTGTCTGCGGAGAAGTGACAGGTAGCACACCTATCTGCGGTGTGACTGAAGTCTTCAAGATAGTATTGAACGATGGTTCGGGTTTCACGGAAAGGATTTTCTAACAGACTTCCCAAGAAGGTTCGCTTGATACCACCGACCGAATGCAGTTTTTCTTCAAGGCGCTCAACTTCGTCGTGTTTTGCTTTATCCGCTTGCAATGATTGCAGGGAGGCTTGTGCGGCGGTGATACCCGTCGTAATTTCCGTAGCTGTAGGGTTATATTTCTGGGCAATGAGATAGGTGCTGAGGGCACTTTGTGCGTCCCCATCGGCTTGATAAAACTGCGCCAAAGCTATGTTCGCGTTTGCAAAATTAGTTTCCGCTTCCAAAACGGCTTCGGTGAGTTCGCCTTCAATTTCGGACTCATACGCCGCTAATTTTTTCTGCCATTTATCAACGGTAGTATTGTGTTTACCTTTCGCCTCATGGAGGCTATGCTGATATTTATAGTTAATGGCATCGGATTCACTCTGTCGGAATTTGCGTTCCTGCAGTGCCTCCTCTAAGGCAACCTGAGCGTTCCTGACCTCCTTTGTTAACCTCGTGAGCTCCTTAGTATCGGGTTCTTGAGGTGTAGGGAGTTCAGGCAAAACCAATTTTGCGTTATCTAATTCCGCGCGTGTTTTTTCATACTCATATTGATAAAATTGCTGCTGGATCTGCTTCCACGGACGCCGGGTAATCATCTCATCCCAGAACCCCCATATCGTCACCAGTCCTAATAATCCGGACAAAATAAAGAACAAAGCAGAATACGACTTACTCTCAGCAGGAATTTCCTTTTTGCTCCTCACGAAATTTTCTCCCTTTTTCTTTTTAAACTTTCCTTGCGGTTCGGTAAAGCGGGTTTGTGCATACCCGTGTCTTTCCGTATATCCGCCTGCGTGTTTTTGCTTGGGTGTTTCTGCGTATTGTTGCAGGCTACAACTTAGGTTTAGGAGTCATTCTTAATCAGAAACCTGTGCATAACGAAGACGACTGACTGCTGGTTGCCATTCTTAAACGTTAAACCACGGGGAGACCCAGATGTATTTTACATTTAAAACGACACGCAGTATCATTTTTATTGGCAGTGCGAGCATAGTTAAAAATAAAAATGAAACGACAATATATCGGACAAGACCGAGTTCCTGTAAGAATTGGCTACTCTTATACTTCCATACATAGAAAATGGGACCGATTGCGAAATAGCCTGCGACCACAACAAACCCGAAGAAGTTGGCGGTATCCGCATCGCGAATGCCGAAAAGATAGGACAAATTCACGTTTGTCAGTGGAACGACAAGATGTGGATCCCACGCTTCCCAAGGCGCGAAGAAGTTCCATCCAGGACCTCTTAGGAATGTTCCAACGACCATCAGAACAATCCATAAAATGATAAATCCGAACGAGAATACTGCAAGCGCGAAGGGACGTTCTTTTATTGTGTAATACCCTTTACCCTTCGGATTAATGTCAATGTAGGGAATAGCAATCAAGCCTGCAATGATCAAGCCAGGGAGCACCACTCCAGCAATCCACGGATCGAAATAGACGAGCATCTCCTGAAGTGCAAGGAAATACCACGGTGCTTTAGAAGGATTCGGTGTCTTCGTCGGATCACTGGGTTCCTCAAGGGGTGCGTCAATCATAATCGACCATACACCGAGCACAAGCATCACGATAATAGCGCAGATAAACTCATTCCGGCACAGATAGGGCCACACGTAAACCTTATCGTTAAGAGCGGCATCCGAAGGGACACCCGTTCTGTCCGTCTGGCGTGCCTGTCGGTATGAAAGCCAGATGAAATAAGGTATCAAAAAGAGAATAGCAACAATGGGGACATTATCCGGCTTCGTCACCAGTGCTATAAAATGCTCCATATTTTTCTGCTCCTTTTCATAGCCATCAGTACGGATTTTTTCAAAAAATCCTTTCAGTTATCAGCAGTCAATCCCAAGAGATGTTGGCGCATACATAGCCCTCTTAACTGACGCTGACTACTGACGGCTGATAGCTACTTTATAGAGGTCCAGAGATACCACCGTCTTTACGGACTCGCCAGAAATGCAAAGCCATTAGGACGCTTGCCAACAGGGGCACCGCAACACAATGTAAAATATAGAACCTCAATAACGTTGAGGGGCCTACGATTGTACCCGCCAGCAGCGCGAATCGGACATCGTTGGATTGTGTGATGTCTTGTGGGGCGAACGGACCTTCATGCCCCAAGACCGGTGTCGCACGTGCCATGTTCGTGCCGACAGTCACCGCCCAAAACGCCAGCTGATCCCACGGCAACAGATAGCCAGTGAAGCTCAGGAAAAATGTCACAAGCAACAAAATAACCCCAACTGCCCAGTTGAATTCTCGAGGTTTCTTATAGGAACCGGTCAAGAAAACCCGGAACATGTGGAGCATCACCGAGATAACCATCCCGTGTGCCGCCCAGCGGTGCATGTTCCGCAGGAGCATCCCAAACGGAATGTCAAATTCGAGGTACTGGACATCGTGGAAGGCGTATTCAGCTGTCGGCCGATAATAGAACATCAGGAGTACGCCAGTGACGGCTGTCACGAGGAACATGAGGAAAGTGATACCGCCCATACACCATGTGAATCGGAAGTTCAACGCGTGGCGAGAAATCCGGGGAGGATGGAGATGTAACCAGACGTTTTGGAGGACCTGTAAGGTATAACGGCGCCCAGTGTCTTCATATCCGTGGCGGAACATAGAGCGCCAAATGTCGGAATTCGTAATCTTTTCTTTGAGCCCTTTACGTTCTTCGTTCATACGTTTTTTAGCAAGTTTCGACGTGGACGTTGCGATACGAACTTCCAAACTGCGTCTTACAACGCCGAAACGCCTTTTCTACCTGACAGGAGCCAGGCACAAATGCTCTCCTTTCTTCAGACCTTCAAAAAGGAGCCTGGGTCGGTCCACTGCCCCTTCTCACCTAAAAACTTCACAGACTTGTCGATTTCGAGTTGACCATCTTCTGCCAAGGTAATTTTAACACGTTCAAGGGGTCGGGGTGCGGGACCTTCGTAGTTAATGCCCTCTCGGTCGAAACCGCTACCGTGACATGGGCATTTGAATTTGTTTTCAGAACCGAGCCAGCGCGGCGTGCACCCGAGGTGTGTGCAGATCGTTAAGAGCGCGTAAAATTCACCGTCTTGCTTCCGGACAATCCAAACCCCAAACGGCTCTTTTTTGAACTTTTCGCTAACGCTGCCCGGTGGATATTCTGCTGGAAATCCTGCTTTAAAAACAGAGGAGGGTTCAAACAGCACACGTGGATACAAATACCGAACCAATCCCGGTCCGAAGGTCAAACCCAATGCTGCCACGAAATTCCCCCAGCCGAGAAATTTAAAAAATTTACGTCGAGATACCACTTATACCCCCGATCTTGTAGAGCAACGCTTACGCGCAACCCCTACGAATAAAAGGTAAACCGCAAACATTATAACCTAATTAAAAATAAATGTCATCAAAATCTTTCTGCATTCAAAAGTCCACTCCACACAAACACGACAGGCGCATTGATTCCCGATGGGTTCGATTGAAATCGTGCCAAGTTCATCGAAAACAATTTTGCGCAATTAAGCGTTAAATATTATAACATGTCTTCAAAAGTTTGTCAACCAATTTTTTCAATTTTTCATACAAAGTATGCCAAATTTGAATTGATAGAAAATAGTAGGACAGGTAACCTATTCCTAACTTCTATCCCACCTCGGGATCATACCGCCCGTTGTATCTTTCGCCTTCCAATACGAAATTAGCAAAATTTTGTTCAATTTCCCAACGATCTGTGATAAAATCTAACCCAGAAATTTCTCAGTTTTCAGAAATCAATGATCCATGAACACATAAATAAAGGAGAGCGGAAATGACTCGCTTTATAATCAGTTTAATCACCATAGGTTTCATGTTCGCACACCTCTGCAACGCTGAAGTCGATCCGGGATCTATTGTAGGGGCGTGGTTGTTTGATGAAACAGGCGGAAAAGTCGCTAAAGATTCATCGGACAATGGCAACGACGGCGACCTTGTCGGTGGTGCGAAATGGGTGAAGGGTAAATTTGGCAACGCCATCGAACTCAATGGTAAGGACGCTTGGGTCACTGTTCCAGAAATCGGGCCGCTTGATGATTTTACACTCATGAAATGGTTCAATGCGACGGGTAGGGTCGGACTCTGGAGATGCTTCTTCAACCGTGACGGTTGGGCTGCTGGGTATGTCCACTATCAATTCCGCCCAGACAACAAGATGGAAATGGCTATTCACTCCAACAACCCAGTTCGACACCCAGGGTGGCCCAATTCAGATTTCACGGCAGACAAAGCCATCTTGGATAAATGGTTCCATCTCGCGGTTGCTTACAGCAGCACCGACGAATTCGTTCGCGTCTACTTCGATGGTGAACTTGATGCAGAGGGTAAATGGGGACCCTTGCCCGGGGAATTTGGACCCGGACGGATCGGTTCATGGGACGGTGGCGGCAGAGAGTGGGAAGGTCTGTTCGATGAAATGCTACTCTTCGATGTCGCACTGGAGGAAGAGGACATTCAGGCACTCATGGAAAACGGGTTAGAAGCCACGCTTGCCGTCGAACCGGTGGGTAAACTCACAACAAATTGGGGCAAAATTAAGTTAGGGCGGACGCAGAGTAGATAGGTAGGAACGGCGAATAGCAATCTCCGGTAGGCGCGCTTAGACGCGCGCCCGGAGGTATTGCCCTTAAAAAAGCGTCAGTTGTGGAATTTCAACCGCCGCCTGTAACTTTTGCACCGCCTCGGCGATATCGTCAACAAGGACCTGTCGGAGTGCTGTAAAATTCTCACCCTCCTGTCGGAGTACATACGCAGGGTTAAACGTCGCCATAGCGAAGGGAGCATAGGTCGTATCTGTAAACCAGACACCCCGTTCTTCCGTAATGCGAAAACTGCGATGGATAAGTGCTTTCGCGGCAGGCGCGCCCATACACAAAATCACGGAAGGTTGCATCAAAGTCAACTCACCATCAAGCCATTTGGAACACGCCTTAATCTCTGATGCCTTCGGTGGACGGTTCTTCAACACATCCCCTTTAGGACTTGCGGCACGACACTTAATGATATTCGTGAGCCAGATGTCGCCACGCGTTAACCCATTTGCGGTCAAAACATCATCGAGCATCTCCCCAGCGGGACCTGAAAATGGCAGTGCTGTCCGATTATCAGCGGCAGACGGTCCTTCCGCAACAATCGCTAAGTTTGCGGTAACATCACCACTACCGAACACCACATTCGTACGGGTTTTCGCTAAATCACAAGCCGTACAAACACTTGCCCGCGTTTTGAGGGCTTGTATCTGTGTATGAACACTGCTCATCGTTTTACACCGACTTCTTTACAGGTTGCCGCCTGAAGTCTTCGTAAAGTGAACACTGGCGTGTACTAACTGATCTGGCTGAACGCCAGTAAAGGTTAACTGACAAATCGGTTTATCCCAACTATATTGATAATCGCTTCCATAGGTCGCCACACTTACCGGCAGGTAACCATCGGGGACATGAATAAAGCAGGTCCCGTCAGCCTGCCGAAGCGGTTTGCAGACGAGCATATAACTCTGGCTGTGTACATCCCAACCAGCAGATAGAATCTCAACGCCGCCCTGTGTATAGTGCATATCCGTGGCGAGCAATTGTGGTACGTCCTGTTCTTCACGGAAGCAGAGCAACTTCGCAGAACGGGGTGGGATGTTCAACAAGGTTACACTGTGTGAAACTTTCCCGAGATATTGGCGCATCCAGAAGTCGTGAACGAGGAATTCTTCAGATTTGGGTAACCCAAGTGTCTCCAGTTCAAAATGGGCATCATCCTCATGGTCATCCCAGTTGAAAACTGCGGCGATATACCAAGTTTCACGAGGTGTTGATAGCGGTAGGCTCCATACTTTGGGAAAAGGTTCATCGTAAAGATCTATAGGTGTAGCGGCTTTACCTATGAGCGGAAAGATTTTTGCCAAGTATCCCGCACGCGACGGCGTCAGTGTTGCAAATTGGTCTGCACACAAGACTGTCCCACCACTCAATGCCGCCGCTGTCATTTCCACAATTGCCTCGTTGACCGGGCGCGGTTCATCAACGGCAATCTCACCAAAGACGTGTCCCCAGAGAACGTTATGTTCCCGCATATGTGCGGCATATCTGCTCAGACGATGCTTTGTACCACGCTGATGATGCCACGAGTCACTTGCCCGATTGGAAGCCGCGCCCACAGCAGAAAGGGTGGGATTAAGGAGTGGGGTATTAACATCAATACTCCCAAGGCACGGACCCGGTACAGTATTATACCCAGCGAGTAGAATATCATCCTTTAGCGGCACGTTTTCTAACTGGGTCTCATTGATCGCTTCCCTGAGCAATTTCCCAGCGAGACGATAAAGCTCGACCGAAGTCAGGCTGTTATCATGCCAGCGCAAGTTGTGTGAAGCATTCGTAAGCCCCATCGTATAGGCTGTAAAGTCGGCGTTGATGAATGAATATCCACATTCGCTAATCACCTGTTTCATCTGTTTACGAATACGGGACTGTACCTCAGGATGCGAAACATCCAAAAGGGCGACCTCTTTACCATTCTCTGGCAAATGAACTGTGGCAGGTTTGTAGCCGTTACGCGCTGAATGATTACGGGAATATCTTTTTCCACCACGGGACGTGGTCTTCTCTTGTATACAATAGCTTGGATGGTTTCGGACCAGCTTCGAATCAAGTGCGGCACAGAATGGATTGAACCGGATACCCGCTTTGAACCCTTTGGCTCGGATGTGACGGGTAACCGCTTGCATTTCCCCACGATCTTGCGATACCGAAGCCTCTGAACCTTGCGTAAAAACCCCTAATTCTGATTCCGAGATTGCATTTAACTGAATACAATCAATACCACCTGGATAGTTCGGCTGAAATATCAAATTCTCGGCGAGTGCGTCTGTTTGGGTTACGATAGCATCCGCATCAAGAGATCCTTCTGTACCAGAAAACGTCCACACAGTCGTCGGCGTGCTGTGTTCAAGGGCGGGTTGAGCCTCAATATCGTTGTCCTTGTGTGCCATATTCCGCGCCGCTATAAGCGACGTATAATGTTCATAAGCGACAGACGCCTTACCTGTAAAGTTGATGTAAGCAGTTTCGGAGGTGATTTCCTCACCGGACTTACACTGCTGCCGACACTCATGATAAAGTGCCCACGGATTAACACCCGACGCGGATTTCTTACCACGCGATTGCGAGCCGCGTCCACCATTTTTATCACAGCCAATTTGAATTCGGGGCCACCATTTCTCAGTCGTCAGGAAACCGAAGACGAGTGCCTTCCCACCTTTTGTATCGCAAAGTACACCATCATTGCTCGGATGCATAGCGTCGGCTTCACTCAGTAGAAATCCTTCATAGAGCCTTCTACTGACACCGGCGGAAACAGGCGGCGTGTTAATAAAGAGATGGTAATCCGATGGCAGGCCTCCAAGCGCCACAGCCCCACGATTGGCTGAAACCCCAAGCACGGTTATACTGTCGAGTCGTAGTGTCTCCGATTTTAGGTTTTCAACACCAACTGTGAGGTGTATTGCGGGGTGCTCTGCGTAGCACTTGAGATAGGTATTTATCCGTACCCCTTTACCTGTCGCCTCATGAGAGAAGCGAATTTGGTGGTAACTGCCGAAAGCATCGGTCTTCGGAGGTTCAGTGAGAAACTCGCGAGTGCCCGCGTCTTCAGTTTTAACAACACTTCCATTGTTAAGGGTTATTTGTGCGGATCCATCTCGGATAATTGTGTCGCCGTTCTCATCAACATAATCCCATGTTCCTTTTGAAAGGTTAAACTTAATTTCAAAATTAGCGTGGTTTATCACAGCAAGGTTGCCCTGCCGTGAAACTGCTATCACATCTGATCTCATTTTTTCTAATTTTCCTTGCGGTTCGGTGAGGTCAATTGGATGAATAACGTCCCTCGACGTATATCTGAAGAAACACCCGACACAGCCATTAACTTCCAGAAGGGGCAACTGCCCAACAAGATATGACTGCCGCGGGTTGATCCCCCACCTGAGAGAGTGAAAAGGTGTCTCGAGGGGCGAGGAAAAGGACATCATGCTTCTCCAAAGTACATGTTTCTCCAGTATCCGTCGTCACTTCAGCACATCCATCCCTTAATACATAAATTGACTCACTGCCTATCGGTTCATGTGCAAAGTTTTCTCCATTGTTGAGATAGATGTAATCCAAAGAAAGGTGTACAGAGCCTTTTTGTGGAGAGACCACACTTCGCCATTCGGTGGATTTTCCAAAAACAGGACCACTGCGCGCCATATTGATGACTTGGACGTTACTGCGATGTCCGTTTTGAGGTGTAGGGGCTGTATTCGGGGTATCCCGTTCGCCCCGGTAGAGTGCCATATCCGGTGGAGCTTGGAAACTAATTAAACGCGCCATGTTCGGTGTCGTATTCACCGTGCCATGAACCTCGCCCGCGGGCACAAAGATGACATCGCCCGCAGCAATCGGTGTATAGACCTCTCCTTGGCGGATAGCACCACCACCTTCGAGAACGACAATCGCGTCTTCTGATGCATCGTGATAATGCTGCGTAAACTCTTGACCGGGGGCGTGAACCCCATGATTTAAGGTCAATTGTTTGGAACCCATATCGGGATGCACGACACGCCAATTTTTACCTTTTCCCATTTGAAAGGGTGTTCCGGATTGGAGATTCAAAATTTCCATATTTTTCACCAGTCTCTAAAGCATAAGATGCCTTATATTTCTTAATACCTAAAGATTTTTCTCATAAAACGATACAACCGTATCCCCGTAACGCGCGTGCCGATTCCGCCTCAAATCCCCGACTTCATCTGGCACAACACACTGCTTTGCATGTTCAACAAGTAGGACACCACCGATACAGAGTAGCGAACTCTCAGCAAGCAGTGATAAACAGGTCGTATACAGTTGCGACCCCCTTGCTAAATCAACACCATACGGGGGATCGAAATAGATAATTTCAAACATCGGGGATCGCTTACAGAGGTATGCAATCCCTTTCACAATATCGCGACGGAGCAGATGATACCGAGCGTCGGATTCGGTAAGCAGACCACACGTCTGGAGGTTACGTTCGATAACTTTGATGCACCGCGGGTCGCGCTCCAAAAATGTGACATGTTTTGCCCCACGGCTCAATGCTTCAATTCCCATACTCCCGGTCCCTGCACAAAGGTCCAGGAAATTTGCATCCACTACCCGTTCCTGCAGGATACTAAAAACCGACTCTTTAACACGATCAGCAGTAGGCCGAACAAGCCGATTCCCTTTCGGAGCAGCCAAGCGCCTGCCTCTGAATGTGCCAGCAATCACTCTCATCTTTAGTGGTTTTCGGTTATCAGTTATTAGTTTTCAGTTAAGAGGTTTTTCGGTAACAATTCACCAGTGCCTTGGAATATTCCAAACTGGGGAAGATTGTTACCCGCCTCCTCTTTAACCGATAACCGACAACCGATAACCGTTAACTATTTGAACAACTCCTCTATCACTGTGCCGTCGTCAACGACACGGATGGGTCGTCCGGAGCGAGAATAGTTCTCTTCGTCAGCATCAATTCCAAGTGCAAAGCAGAGCGAGGCAAATAGGTCCGGTACTCTGACGGTTCCACTGACAACCTCAGTCCCATCTTCGTTTGTGCTCCCGATTACCTGTCCCCCGCGAGTCCCACCCCCAGCGACGACAGCAGACCAACCGGTCGTATAATGGTCGCGTCCATCATTCCTATTAATCTTCGGAGTACGACCAAATTCGCCAAGCCACAGCACAAGAGTCTCTTCAAGAAGATCCCGTTCAGCCAAGTCTCTCAGGAGCGTTGCGTATGCTGGATCTACCACAGCAAGGAGTTCTTTTGTCCGTTCAAAGTTGTTTTCATGTGTATCCCAACCGTCCAGTGAAACTTCAACAAATTTGACCCCAGCTTCTACAAGTCGACGCGCCATCAAACAGCCTTGACCGAACTTATTCATACCGTATGCTTCTCGGATAGCCAGGGGTTCTTCGTTGAGGTGAAACGCATCTATTTTCGGGGAGTTGATGAGCTGATCCGCCTTTTTGTAAATCGCCTCGTGTGCTTCCGTGCTGCGTCCGGTCCGTTTCGCGATAAAATCCGCCTCAATCGTTTTCAGCATTTTCAGACGTTCGCGAAAACGGTGTGTATCCATCTGTGAAGGATAAGAGAGATCCTCTACAGGTTTCATCGGATCTTTGACGACAAACGGATCGTGCGTTGCACCGAGGAAACCGCCGGCGTACGTCGGCGAATTAATATCAACGCAACTCGGAAGATCGGAGTGGCTATCCTCAAGATAATAAGAGGTGAGCGAACCAAGGGTTGGATGTCTGACGACACCATCAGGTGCATAACCCGTATGCAGCAAATAACGAGCGCGTTCATGATTGCCTTCCCGTGAAACCATCGATCGGATGATAGAGAGATGGTGCGCCTGCTCTGCAACATGCGGGAGATGTTCGGAAACCTTTATACCTTCCACGCTTGTCGGGATTGCGGCAAAAGGACCCCCATTTTTGGTGCTAGGCTTGGGATCAAAAGTGTCCAATTGGCTCGCGCCACCGCTCATGAACAGCACAATACAGTGTTTGGCGCGCGGCAGAACGTCCTCAAGCTGCGCAAGGCTATTCGAACTGAAGTGCTGCATCGCGACGAGCCCCAGAAAACTGCCGATACCACTTTTGACAAAACAGCGGCGTGAGATTTCTTTATGCCATAACTCTGGCGTATCGTATTCTGGGACCCACAATTTCGCGTCCATGTCCACGCTCCTCTCAATCATTCATTCCTACCATTTTAACACGTCAGTGTCTTTTAAACAAAGCAATTTTATGTAATACCATTTCTAAGAGATTATATTTCATTAGCAGCATTTATGAAGTGCGAGAATGTAGTAAGTTTTGCAATTGCGGTCTGAGAATAGTTGAGAAGTATCTCCGTGACTGTGGCTTGCATATCTTCCAATGTCTTATAGGTTTGAAGGAACACCTTCGCTTTCAGGTCCTGCCAGAACCGCTCAATCGGGTTGAGTTCCGGACTATAAGGAGGTAAGAAAAGCAAGACGATATTTTCAGGGATCTCCAAGGATTTTGCGTGGTGAAAGCGCCCGTTATCAAGGGTGAGGATGTTCAGACTCTCTGGGAATGCTTGTGAAAACTGGTCCATAAAGAGTTGGAAACAGTCAGCCGTAAGATGTGAAAGTTCCAAGAAAAATCCCTCGCCTGTTCGGGGTTCAACCGCCCCATAGAGATAAACCGCCTCATAGCGTGGATTTATCTCTGTGACGGGTTTGATGCCGGGTAAAGTGATGCGTTTGCTGACTTGAGGGAAAAGTCCGTATCGCGTTTCATCTTGACTGAAAAGACGGACTTTTTGAAGGTCGCTGCTTTTCTCAGCAATCGTTTCAGCGACATGCTGAGAAAAGTCAGCACCGAACTCTTGAGTGGCTACACTGTTTTTTTTTATGACTCGGACGAGGGACTTTGAGTTTCGCACCCCATTTCCCTCGAACCATCGCATAGACAGTCGTGTATTTCATCTCGACACCAAAGGTCTGAGCAATATACGCTTGGATCTGAACATAACTCCCGAAACCTTCGGGGCTCTCAAGGGCACTGCGTAACTTTGCTTGTTGTGCTTCCGTCAAAGCCGAGACGCGTCCGGGAGCCAACCCCCGGGCGAGCATTCGCGCAAGACCGCCTGTTTCATACGCTTCAAGCCACGTGCCAACGCTGATCCGACTGACACCGAGCAAATCAGCAACCTGCTTTCGAGTTTTCGCACCACCACTTTTCAAAAGATGCAGAGTGGTGAGACGTTGGAGTTCGTGCTTTTTCTGCGATTGACGTAAAAGCACTTTCAGGTCTTCAACACTTTCAGTAATCTCTGGTACTTTTCTATTCATAGAGGCATCTCACTCCTTTGGGAAGAATGCAGCAGAGAATAACATAAATATGAAAAATATTCAATTGAAAATGGTATAAGCAAGATGCAAAGTGGAGGGTATACCTGTCATCTCTAACAAATCTACATACTTTCATATTCCACGATAAAAAAATAAAAAACGAAATAGACTTATGAGTTACGGCAGCAGTCTGGATGAGTAGACCTCTATGTATTCTCACTTGATACGCCTATTGTAAAAATGATATTATAGTTAGTGAGATAGTATAAGAAGTCGAAATTTATGCCTTAGTTTCACGTTTCACGATCAACGGAGTAATTTTCTATAATGTCGCGTATGCAAAAACCGATCCGCTGGTGGCTTCTGTCCGTTATCATTGCCGTTGCCATCTTAAGCATCCTGATCATCCAGATATTGGACATGGATCATCGTCAAAGCAAAGTATTCTGGACAGCCGCGGTCGTCCTCCTCACAGCAATTCTGGGTGTCTTGTGGCTATTAGGTTTCTCGCGTTTGGGTTGGCGGGTTAAGTTAACGACCCTTGCCATCGTCATCTTGGGAGTCTTTCTCGGTGCCAATCTATTTCAGTTCAAAGGATTCAGTGGTGACCTCGCCCCGATATTTGAATGGCGGTGGCGGGATGAACCGACGACCCTCCGACAAACTCCAAGCAATACATCCGACGCCCAAATATCCATCGCTGATTACCCACAATTCCTCGGTCAACATCGGAACGGCGTAGTGACAGGTATCCAGTTAAACCTTGATTGGGACACACATCCACCGAAACTCGTTTGGCGACAACCGATCGGCGCGGGTTGGTCAGGCTTTGCCGTCGTTGGCAATTCAGCAATCACGCAAGAGCAGGAAGATGACTGGGAAAAAGTGGTCTGCTATGAATTACACACCGGCGACGTAAAGTGGAGTCATAAAGACCACGCGCGCTACAATATGCCGCCTGCTGGACTCGGACCGCGTGCCACACCCACAATTTCAGGGAATCGGGTCTACACCGTCGGTTCAACGGGGATCCTCAACTGCCTGGACTTTGAAACAGGCAAGCCACTCTGGACGACCCATACCTTTGAAGAGAACAAAGCGGACCTACCGCCTTGGGGTGTCAGTATTTCACCACTCGTTTTCGATGAACTTGTTATCGTCAGTGCCGGTGGTGCAGTCGCATACCACAAAGATACAGGCGAAATCGTGTGGACAGGTTACCGAACACAAAGCGGTTATAGCTCACCCCTCCTTACAACTTTAGCTGGCACCGAGCAAGTTGTTATCTTTAATCAAGGTTTAATCACCGCGCAGGAACCTTTCACTGGAAAACTTTTGTGGAAGCAACCGTGGGTGCAAACATACGCAGAATGTGTCGCACAACCGGTGCCGATTTCTGATGACAAACTTCTCTTCTCAACCGGCTACGGTGTCGGTGCGAAGCTTTATCAACTCTCTCAGAATTCCACCGGTGAATTCGACGTTTCAATTATATGGGAAACCATACACTTCAAAGCAAAATTCACCAATATTATCCATTACGAAGGTTACCTGTACGGACTCGATGACGGAATTTTCGCTTGTGTCAATCCAGCCGACGGCACACGTCAATGGAAAAGCGGTAGATACGGACACGGGCAAACACTTTTAATTTCAGATGTTCTGTTGGTAACCACTGAATCCGGCGAAGTTGTCCTCATTGAACCAGACCCGGAGCGTCATATTGAACACGCACGTTTTGCGGCTATAAAGGGTAAAACATGGAACACACCGGCACTCGCGGGTCCCTACTTACTGGTGCGTAATGACCGCGAGGCAGCATGTTATCAACTACCAATCATCGACACAACAACCGATACTGGAACGGACTGATTCGCTTCTTAAATATTAATAGGGCAGGTCTAATACGTCGTTTTGCTAAAGACAACACATAGACTTGCCCATATTTTTTATATATCGAGCGGGTTAAATGTTTGAATGCGACTGACACCCATCAACGTTCACGCAGGCACCCGTCACAAGACTTGCGCGTTCCGATGCGAGAAAAACGACGACATTCGCGATTTCTTCGGGTTCTCCGAACCTCCCAAGCGGCATATCACTTTTCACAAAAGCCTCCATCGCCTCGGGATCTGCTGCGATGCGGCGCGCCCAACCCCCACCGGGAAAGAGAATCGAACCCGGAGCGACGCTATTGACACGGATATTGTCCGGTGCGAGTTCTTTTGCCAACGACTTTGTCATACTAATCTCGGCGGCTTTTGCGGCGTTATAGGTGATGTGTCCGCCACCTTCCCTGCCGTAGATAGAGGTTATCATCAGAATCACACCACTCCCCTGCTTTTTCATTTCAGGGATCGCGCGTCGGTTCACTCGTGCCGCAGAAACAAGATTCAGATCAAGAATTTCGTGCCATTCGGTATCTGAGATTTCTTCCAGAGGCGTCCATTTACTGCCACCGACGTTGTTCACAACGACATCAATTCCGCCATAAGTCTCCACTGTGCCTGATATGAAGGCATCGACCTGTTCGCCATCGGTAACATCTGTGAGTTTGGCGAAGACCTCCGCGCCTTTCGCTGTCAGTTCATCTGTTACGCTTTGGAGTGTATCTTGGGTTCTGCCACAGATGCCCAAGCGGGCACCCTCTTCAGCGAAACCGTGCGCGATGGCACGTCCAATGCCGCGGCTTGCCCCCGTTACAACGACCACTTTGTCTTTTAGTCCTAAGTCCATTGGATCTCCTATGTCTTTTTGTAGTATGGGCTTAAAAGCAAGCCCTAACATTTCTATGTCGCTATTATAGCGGACAACCCCGAAAAATATCAACAGGATAGTTGTCAGCCGTCAGCCATTGTCTGAATCAGGATTCGCAGGATTCTTGTAAGTGTCAACGGTCAGGAAGATAACTATCAGTTTTTATCAAGGTTAGTGGAAAACCATTTGTCAATTGACAGTATCGTCGGGAATCGGAGTTCCTTCCTACAAGAGAACTGAATGCCCTGTTTGAAATAAAAACACGCTTGACAATTAACAAAGATTGTGTTAAAATATATTGCATTGAGTGTATTCGTACAAGATTCTGCCTGATTTTAGAATAGCAAGTTTAGCCCCTTCCCAGTAACGGGTGGGGACCCCGGCGTTGCAAGCTGCGCCAAAAACAGGAAAAAGGCTTATGGCATACTATATCACTGACGAGTGTATTGGATGTATGGCGTGTTTGACAAACTGCCCGGTTGACGCAATCACGGGCGATCGGAACATGCTACACATCATCGATCCGAATATTTGCATTGATTGCAGCGCGTGCGGGATGGTCTGTCCCGTCGAAGCAATCCGTGACCAATTCGGAGAGGTGTGCAAATTCATTCGTCGTCCCACACACCGACCTATCGCCGTTATCTACGAGGAACTCTGCTCTGGCTGCGACTTCTGTGTCCATATTTGTCCTTGGGATTGTCTTGAACTCAAGGACCCAGAGACCGGCGAACACGCCGAAAGCTTCTTTGGCATCTGCGAACTGGTTAAACCCAAAGACTGTGTCGGCTGCAAGTTGTGCGAAGAGGTCTGTATCAAGGACGCTATCCGCGTTGAATCCCCCGTGCTTGTGGAACTGGCTGAAGCTGAAGCCGCAGACTAATATTTTCAGCGATTATGTCTGGACGGGGTGTCCGTTGTCCACCCCGATCTAAAATTGATAAGAACCTATTCAAGGTTAAGAGGGTTCTTAAAGATTTAGAATTCGCTCCAATAACGGTAAATCAGCACAGAAGCAATCATTAAAAAGCCTATTTTGAGGTTTAAAAAGGTTTTTTAACAATTGACAGACTGCAAGGATAACGGACGCAGCGCCTCATAAGCAATCGTTAAAAAATGGCGAACACACATCTCTATAAACCGAACCTTGTCATCGTCATCTCTGGTCCCTCCGGTTCAGGGAAAAGCACCGTCATTGATGCCCTCTGCAAAGCGGATGAAACCCTACAATTATCTGTCTCTGCAACGACGCGTAAGCCACGACCCGGTGAAGTAAATGGCGTTGATTATCACTTTCTGTCAAAAGCAGAATTCGAGAAGTCTATTCAGCAGGACAAATTCTTAGAATGGGCAGAATATGGCGACAACCTCTATGGCACGCTCAAATCTGAAATTGCCGATGCCCGTGAAGCCGGGAAAGATGCTCTCTTAGAGATTGAAGTAAAGGGTTCTCTGGAAATTCGAGATCAAAACCTCGCACCAGCAAGAAGTATCCTCATCTTTATTATCCCGCCATCATTCGCTACCTTGGAGAAACGCCTTCGCCGCAGAAATACAGAATCGGAGACGGAACTGAAACAACGATTGGATATAGCAAAATCTGAAGTCCGAGAGATTCAGCATTACGACTACTGGGTTAGCAACCCACAAGGCAGAATCCAACAAGCAGTTCAGCAAATTCAGACGATTATCACTGCCGAGCGATCGCGTATTGATACGAAACTCATAGAGACAATCAACCCTCTATTCGGCATTGACAGTGTAGATTAAATTAAACCCTGTATCACTCCAAAACCAGCAAAAGGAAAATCAAGCCCGTAATGAAATGGAGGGCGGATATACGGAGAGGATCGCTGTTCCTTCAACCCACCTCACCGAACCGCAAGGAAAAATTAAAAATATTATTTTAGGTGTTACAGGCGGCATAGCCATCCACAAATCGATTGACGTGGCAAGCCAACTCGTCAAAGACGGTGCCTCTGTCCACGTTGTCATGACGGAAAACGCCACGCGTCTCGTGCAACCACTGCAATTTCAAGTCATCTCTCGGAATCCTGTCCTCCTGAACCTATTTGACGCCGGAACAGACTGGAAACCGCCTCACATCGACCTCGCCGACCGTGCGGATCTCCTCGCAATCGTCCCTGCTACAGCGAACATCATCGGTAAAATGGCAAACGGCATCGCTGATGACGCGCTTTCGACCCTTGCGGTTTCCGTTCACTGCCCAATCCTCCTCGCACCGGCGATGAACGGGCACATGTACCACAATCCGTTTGTGCAACGGAATATTGATACCTTGAAAACACACGGGATCCATTTCATTGAACCCGCCAGCGGCGACTTGGCATGCGGTTATGAAGGAACGGGACGGCTGAACACAGTAGAGGCAATTCTGCAACGGATACGTGATATTCTTGCTGAGGGAACGGACACGGCACCTAAGGTCGAAGCACAGGATTTACGAGGGACACGCGTTCTCGTCACAGCAGGGGCGACGCGCGAATATATCGACCCCGTCCGATTTATTACCAATCGTTCCAGCGGCAAGATGGGATACGCCATTGCTGAAGCGGCGGCACAGCGCGGGGCAGAGGTGCGTTTGATTAGCGGCACTGCCACTGTCCCGACCCCCGTTGGCATTGAGACGCAGCATGTCGAGACGACACTTGAGATGCACGATGCAGTCTTGCAAGTTTTCAACGAAACAGATATTGTCATCATGGCGGGCGCGCCTGCCGACTACCGACCGAGCGAATTTACACCCCATAAAATCAAAAAAACCACCGAAACCTTGACCCTTCCACTCGAAAGGAATCCGGACATCGCGCAGACGCTTGGCGAACAGAAAACGAACCAAATCCTCGTTTGCTTTGCCGCCGAAACGAACGACCTCCTCGAGAACGCGAAAAAGAAGTTGATACGCAAAAATTGCGATTTCATTGTCGCGAACGACATCCTTGCGGAGGGAGCCGGATTCGAAGTCGATACGAATATCGTAACCCTGCTCGATCAGGACGGTACCTGTGAACAACTTCCACGTTCTTCAAAGCGCGACGTAGCGGATGCCATTCTAACAAAAGTTGTCTCCCTGCGAAACAGGACGAAATAGACTGTTCAGGCAATCGGGTTTACAAAGCCCCTCCTACAAATGAACTACCGACAGGTCCGCGATTTTTTTGCGCTGAATCACACCCGCCCTAAAAAACAATTAGGGCAAAACTTCCTCGTTAACCCAGGAATCCTCGAAATTATCCTCGAAGCAGGCGAACTCACAGACACCGACACTGTCATAGAAATTGGTGCCGGTTTAGGGTGTCTCACGGAGGTTTTGGCGCGACGTGCCAAACGTATAATTGCCGTTGAAGTCGACGAATTGTTATACAAAGCGTTAGCAGCGCAATTCTCAACAGATTCACACATTCAACTCCTTAACGCTGACATCCTCAAACTGGAACTCCAGTCACTCTTGTGTTGCGATACAGAGACTATGTCCACTCCATTTAAAGTCATAGCGAACCTGCCGTACAGTATTACGACCCCAATCTTGTGGAAACTGCTCGATCATCACAAACAGATTCATAGTTGTGTATTGATGATGCAGAGGGAAGTCGCCGAACGGATTGTCGCTGAACCCGGTGGGAAGGATTACGGTGCCTTAACAATCGGTGTCGCGTATCGTACAGACGCGACCCTCATCGCTACGCTGTCGCCAGAAAACTTTTATCCGGCACCGAAAGTGGATTCTGCACTCCTGAAACTGACAATGCGCCAACATCCAAAGGTTAAGGTTGAAAATGAGGAATTTTTCTTTAAAGTCGTACGGACAGCGTTTCGGACGCGACGGAAAATGCTAAAAAATACATTAGTTAGAAGCAGACTGGCATCGGTGAAGGTATTGGAAACTGCTTTCGAGGAACTCGGCATCGCTCCAGAGCGTCGTGCCGAAACATTGGATATTACGGAATTTGCAGCCCTCGCAAATTTCTTGTTTTTTAATTATAACGAAACCGTGAGCCCGTAATGAAATGGAGGAGTTTTTGCTTGGGGTTTTTGTTTCGGTATTTCTGCGGTTTTTTTTTAAATAGCAGGAAGGCACGCTAAATACGAAACCAACTCAATTACGCCGCAAGGTAAACTTAAAAATCATAAGCGGATATCTAATTCAAAGAGTTGCCAATGCACAATTTTCCAGTCCCTTTCTTCACGACGGAATTCGAACTTGCAACTGGCTTTGAGCTCCCTTAAGTCACGTTCCTCCCCTTTTTCAGCGTCAACATCCAGCTGAAGCGTTGCTGCCGCCTTCCGGGCATGCGTTATATCCATTTCTATATCTTCGAATAGGAATTGAAGCGAGACGTACTCCTCAAAAAGCTGCGTCATTGCCGGAATGACATCCGCATAATTTTCAGGAATAATCCCGGATGCCACGCCGAAAAGTGTGGCGGGATCGTCCGCGGCGACATAGGTTTCCGAAAAGAGTGCTTCAATCACTTCGATGTTTTCCATATCCACCGATTCAAGGAGGTCTGCGAAATTGTCAAAAAATTCCTGTAGTTCCACCACTGGATCCTGTAGGGGTGTCAGCGTAATATCTACAACTAACCGTTCTTGGCTAAGCACAACCGGCTGGCTATACGGTTTGTAATCTGGATCCACAACGGTCAAAGTATGAACATCCCCGTAAAGAACACCTTGAAAAGTATAATTGCCATCTACGCCGGTTTCAAAGGATTGTCCGAGTAGCGTCACAATTGACCCAGGGATACGATTTCCGGTTCCAGCATCGGTGATGGTTCCAGAGACCGTGCCGTATTGGAGCATTACCGGTTTTTCAGATTCAGGTTCGGTTGTTTCCTCCGCTTCTCCACATGCGCAAATGCAAGCCATTAGTAGGAGAAACAAAATATTTTTGGTGGGTGTCATGGTGTATTTACCCTCCTTTTTCTCATATCTTTCACATTTACTTTCGCTCACATCTGTGGCGTAAAGTTTTCGTACTTCATTAGTGAGTTTTTTATTAAGTAAAAAATTTCTCAAGCGTTTGTAATTTCGGAGGTTGTGTGAACAAAGAAACAATTATTAATGCAACAGACGAAACAGCAACCAAAATCGCAGCAGGCATAATCCCGACACCACCGACACTATACCCTGGTGTCTGCCAGTTCTGCAGAAAGAAATAGAGCCATAACACAATTACACTTATGATCGCGGCGAACACACCGTGCCTTGTGCTACGCTGCCAGAACAATGCCGCAACGACAATTGGAAAAAGACCCGCAAACCCAGTGAACGACCAAACAGCGAGCCTAAAAATGCTGGGTGTCGCGATGAGTGAGATGAGATAGGTAACACAAAGCACGCCGCTCACAAATAACCGTCCTACCCACACCCGTTGCCGCTCCGAAAACGCTTCCTGACGATAATGCCCAACAATATCGTGTGTGAACATACTCCCAATAGCAAGCGATTGCGAATCCAACGATGACATAATCGCCGCGAAGACCCCGGCACCTAAAAACCCCGCTAAGACGCCAGGGGCGTGTATGTGAATCATCTGAATCAGCACATTGTTTGCCTGTGCGCCTTGCAAACCTGGGACATCCACGTTTCCGAGTATTCCCAGTAGCACGCTCGGAATCCATACAATCGCAATACACAACGGATACAATATAATGGCATAACGGAACGTCCCGACATCTTTCGCCGTTAGGAAATGTGAAAAGATATGTGGGAACATGCCGACACAGAGCGGAACACAGAGATACGTCAAGAGTTCCAACGGCTTGATATGTTCCGCCTGCATCAATAAACTTGCGTCCACCTTAGCGATAGCATTTGAAAACCCACCCATCCGATGCGTGATGACAAAAAAGGTGATGCCTCCCAGAATCATGAAAACGAGCGTTTGAAACGTGTTCACCCACGCAGTCCCTCGCATACCGCTATAGGTCACATAACACAGAACAACAGCACAAATGAGTAAACCCCCTATCCATTGTGGAATTTGACCATCTGTGAGTGTCGCTAACGTCCCACCACCACCCATCACACCGATCAGCAGATACGGGATGATCAACAACACAAACACAACGAAGAGGAGCAGTCCCAAACCATCGGACTCCCATCGGTCGCGGAAGTACTGCACTTGTGTCACATAGCCGAACCGCTTTCCAATCCGCCAGAGACGCGTCCCAATAAAGAGAAATATACACGGAATGACTATCGCCGAAGAAGACGCCATCAGTGCAAAAACACCGATACCCCTATGGTAGGCTTCACCCGACGCACCGAGGATCGAGAACGCCGTCATGTTCGTGCCGAAAAGCGTCATTAACAGGATAAACCAATTAATCGTCCGACTCGCGACGAAGTAATCTTCTCCGGTATTGCGAAAAAGTTTATGGCTCAGCGCACCAAGAACCAAGACCGCAGCAAGATAAATAAAAATGACCGCAAGGCTCATCGGTCTCCCCAATCCCCCCGCGCTTTAACGAGAGCCGCCATTAGCAATGTTGCGACAACGCAGTATCCTATATGATAGAGCAACCCTACCGGCACTCCTAAAACAAGCTGCGGGGTTTCCCAGAGCCAAAAATCGTTGTGAAGTAGGAATAATATTACGAGCAAAAAGTACAATTTTTTAATTTTTCCTTGCGGAAGCGAAAAAAGCGGTAGACTTTCTATCGCCTTTGGAATGTTGAACGATTTTGTGGATAATAGTAAGTTGTTCATCGTTCAGATATAGCCATTCTCCCTTCATCAAAACAGCATTACTGTCTTCACGATAGAATCCAGGTACATCTAGACTATATCCTTCTCGTGCCAGTTGTTCTGCCCGTTCAAAATCGTTATCAGCCATTTTATTTTTCCCCAAACCGAAAACTACCTATTGCGTTTTTTTAAGGTAAAATTAAAATAAAAAATGGCAATACTTGCGAGGATTACTATCCCATGAATCCATACAAATTGTATACCGGTCGGCGCAAAAAAGAGTATGAGTGCCGCAACAAACAGGATGCCGCGCATCCAAAACGATAATCTGTTAAAGATATAACCCGCGATAGCAGTTGCCAAGATAACCGTCCCGATGAGCGTCAGCGAAAAATTCGCGAAAACCGTCCAGACTCCCGGTGTTCCACCACTCTCACTCAGCCAGAGCAATGCGGGTCTCAAAACAAAGGCGTACGGCAACGCAAAACCGACGAGTGCGAACCTGAACGCTGCGAATCCCGTCGCCATGATCCCTGACCCCGCGATGGCAGATGCCGCATACGCCGCCAATGCGACAGGTGGGGTCACCATCGACATCATCCCGAAATAGAAAATGAAAAAGTGCGCCGCAAGCGGAACAACTCCCAAGTCCAGAAGCACGGGACCCACTAAGATCGCCATCAGTAGATAACAGACCGATGAAGGCAACCCCATCCCCAGAATAATCGTTGAAATCATGAGGAAGAACAGTGCCAACATCAGGTTCGTGGACGCGAGCGGTAAGAGTGCCGATGGCAACTTGCCACCAATGCCTGTCAGCGTCACCACACCTAAGATGATACCGACACACGCCGCCGCCGCAATCAATGATACACCGCTCTGTGCCGCCCGCTCACACGGCGATATTAAGAAGTTTATCCCCCTCCATAAATCCGAAATACCCACGCCAGCTTGTAGGGGCGAGGTTTCCGCGCCTTCTGTGGCGTGCCGTCCACGGATTCGGCGGACTAAGAAGTCTAACAGGCTTATCGCGACGACTACCAACAGACTCCAACTCACTGCCCGAAACGCCGTAGCGCCCATCAACAGGACCCCGATGAGTGTAACAAACGCCGCAAGAAAGATACCTCCTTGCAGTGTCAGAAGTCTTCCGTCTTTTTCTGCCTGTGTGAGAGGGGTTTCCAACCCCGAATCCGCTTCTTCAGGGGTGCGAACGGAAACCTCCAGTGTATCCCTACGACGCCTCGCCGCGAAGTGCACCATACAGAGCATTCCTGTATAGTATAGAACCGCTGGGAGCAGTGCCGCCTTGATAATCTCCAGATACGTAACAGCAGGTTCTACGATCTCCAGCATCATATACGCCGCGGCACCCATAATCGGTGGTACCAACGCGCCACCAGAACTCGCGGCGGCTTCTATTCCGCCTGCGATTGCCGGTTGAAACCCTGCGCGTTGCATCAACGGAATCGTGAATGTGCCAGTCGTTGCCGTGTTCGCCACAGCCGAACCCGATAGCGATCCCATCATGCCGCTACTCAGGACAGCGACCTTCGCAGGTGCCCCGGTACTCGAACCGAACACGCGACTTGCCAAATTCAGGACATAATTCGTCGCCCCTGTCCGCTCCAACAACGTCCCGAACAACACAAACAGAAACACATAGGTGAACATCACCCGAAGTGCGATGCCAAATGCGCCTTGACTGTGTAAAAACGTCTGGCTGACGATGCGTTGAATGGAATACCCGCGATGCGGGAATAGCCAATCCGGCATAAACTGTCCAAAGCCGGCATAGAGAAGAAATGCGAGAGAGAGCAGTGGAAGCGTTACCCCAATAGAACGGCGGGTCGCCTCTAAGATTAAGAGAAGTCCGAGCCCGCCGATGATGTAATCCAGTGGCACCTCCGCTCCCGCCCGGTCCCCGAGGGACTTACCGTCTAACCAGAACGCCTGAAAAACCGGTTCCGTCTGAACAAAAACGTAGCCGAAACAGAGAATCACACTCCCTATCAGCACAACATCCAGAAACCGAAAAGCACGATTGTCCGCAAAACGGGGATGAACAGGGTATCTCAAAAACACCACTATTAATCCCAGCATCGCGAAGAGTGCTAACTCCGATTGCGGTGTCAATTGCGGATAGTTGACCTCGGCTAAGATAAAGAGGCACAACAGCACCGAAACTGTAAGAAAGGTGTAGTTTTTTGAGTGTTGTTTCAATGCCTTGAGCGAATTTGTTATCCGAGATGAAGTGTTTTAGCAGGACTCGCAAGTGCGCGCTAAACCATAAGCAATGAAAAACTATCCCTAACCGCTTTAAGTTTAGCAGGAAATGAGGTAGAAGTCAAGGAAAAGGGAAAAGGATAGGCGGGATAAGACAGTAGCAACATCGAATTATCCGCAATCAGCAAAATGATTGTGTTGCACATAAGGTTGAAGAAAATGCAAAAAATAAGGGAAAACTCAAGGAAAAACGAAGGATTCACACCGAGTTGTCTTGATACGCATTACTCTCCTCTTCAGTTTGCCTCGTCTTTTGCGCGGTCCCCTTAAACACGGCGTAGAGATACCAGAACGCAGGGACCAACAAAACACCACCCGCTCCCAGCACAATCAACAGTGGACGCAGCACGGCATCGGGTGCCGCCGTATTTGAAAAGGTTAAGTCGGGTGTAACAAGATACGGATACTGTGCCAGTCCCCAACCGAAAACGATCAGCGTAACCTGTATCGGAACGAGGATGCGCGCCAGCCGAAATTGGTGCTTCCAAATCGTCCAGATTGCACACAGTGCCACCGCGCCCGTCAGGACTTGAAAAGGGATTGACCACGGCGCGTTACTGAGACCCCGTCGAATCGCTGGCGCGCCTTCAGCAGACAAGATAAAACTCAGTCCAGCCATCGCACCAACACTCACCGCCGCGATGAGGGCGCGTCGTCGAAAATCCTCCCGCAATGCGGTGTCCTCAGTCTCAAGGGTAAGATACACCGCCGCAAGCAAGGCACACAACGTCAAGGTGAAAAAACCGATTGCAAACGGGAACGGCGCAAACCATGCCGAGATGAAATCCGTCTCTACCTGTCCAGTTTCCACGTCAACGGGAATCGTGCCCGACGCGACCGCGCCCAACGTAATCCCTAACATCACAGGCGTAATGACACTCGCAACGGCAAATACTCGGCTCCACCGGCGGTGCGTTGTATCCGATTGGACATCATAGGTGCGAAATACAAATGCCGTGCCGCGGAGCACAATACCGACGAGCATTAACGTCAGCGGAATATGCAGAGCCGTGCTCATCGCTGCGAATGCGACAGGAAATGCCACGAAAAGCAGCACGACAATCACAATCAACCAGACGTGGTTCGCTTCCCAGATCGGTGCGATAGCCTCTGAGATAAGCGAGCGTTGTGCCTTCGTCCGTGGACCTGTCGCGAATAGATCCCAGATGCCGCCGCCAAAATCTGCGCCACCGGTCAACATATAAATAATCAGGGAGATAAGCATCACGCATGCGATACAGAATTCAAGGCTTAACATATTAAAGTGCCAGCAGCAGGACAACATCGGCGTCCTGCGGAACTTATCCGAGAAATACTGTTTAACCAATAACGGTGTTTAACGCTTGGCGTTAGTTTAAAAATATTTGGCGACGCAATAGGATAACAACGATAATTGAGAGGAAAATGTAAAGCACTGTAAAACCGATAAACGGAACAACGAGGTTCGGCATTGGGGTTACCGCCTCTGCTGTGCGCATGTAATTATAAATAATCCACGGCTGTCGTCCCACTTCCGTGACCGTCCAACCTGCTTCAATGGCGATAAACCCAAGGGGTGTACAGAACGTAACAAACCGAAGATACCAGCGTTGATCTGGCAGGCTTTTGTGTTTCCACGCCAGCCAACCACCGAGAACACCAGCGATAATCAGCACTATCCCACACGCAACCATAATCTGAAATGCGAAATGAACGATTGCCACAGGTGGACGATCTTCGCGTGGCACCGCCTTGAGTCCCATAATCTCAGCGTTGAAGTCGGAATGCGCAAGAAAACTGAGTGCCTTCGGTATCTCAAGCGCATACCGGGTTTCTTCAGTGTCTTCGTTCGGGATACCACCGATGCGTAAAGGCGCGCCGCGTTCGGTTTCCCACTGCGCTTCCATTGCCGCGAGTTTGACGGGTTGGTGCTTCGCAAGTTTTTTTGCACTGAGATCGCCCGAAATCGGCTGGAGGAGTGCGAACACACCACCGACACTCAAGGCGATAGCGAACGCTCGACGATGGAAAAGGTTGCTCGGATCGCGCCGCAGAAAATAGGCGTGGATGCCCGCCACTGCAAACCCGACTGCCAGAAACGCCGCGATGGTCATGTGAAGTGTCTGGGTGAATGACGAAGGATTCAACATCGCTGCAATCGGATCGACGTTTGTCACTTCTCCATTAACAACAGTGAATCCGGTAGGCGTGTTCATCCATGCGTTCGCGGTGACAACGAAAATGCCGGACAAGGTGCCGCCAAGCAGTACCATCATACCGGCAAACCAGTGTGCATATTTTGGAATACGATCCCAACCGTAGAGATAAAGCCCTAAGAAGATCGCCTCAAGGAAGAACGCAAACCCTTCCAACGAGAACGGCATACCAATGATTGGACCGGCGTAAGCCATGAAATTGGGCCACAACAAACCGAGTTCAAAAGACAATACGGTGCCAGAGACCGCGCCGACAGCAAACATAATCGCAGTGCCTTTTGCCCACCGCTTCGCAAGCGTCAGGTAGACCTCTTCTCGCGTTTTGAGCCATAACCCCTCGGCAATCACCATCAACAACGGCATCGCTATCCCAATGACTGCAAAGATAATGTGAAACGCGAGCGACATCGCCATCTGTGCGCGTGCTGCCAACAAATCCGTCATGAGAGGAACCTCCGTCATGCCCCAGCTACACACCGGTGGGCGGGCAGAGGACCCACCCACTTAACTACAAGACACCATTACATATGCCACGATTCAAGCCCAAGGAGTTTTTCCCCTAAAGGCGTCAATTCGGCTGTTTTACCGTGGTAGTGCTCTTTCTCTTTTGTCTCTCTCCCGAGACCCGTTAAACGTTCACGCCATCCTTCAATTCGGGATTCAGCATTCCCATTCTCTGGTGCTGGAGACATTGTGATGTATTGCGCCATTCGGGGACGCTCAGCGGAGTTCGGGCTACTGCCGTGTGGTAAGGCACTATGCCAAATAACCAGATCTCCCGCTTTCCCGGCAACTGGAACCGCTTCGGCTTGGTAATCGCGCACAACTTCCCGCGGATTTGCGTCATCAGGTAGGTCGTTCAACCATTTTTCCAATTTCCGATGGAAACCCGGAATACAGGTAAATGCGCCTTGATTCCCAGGGGTATCCGCCAGATACAAAACACCTTGCACCTTTAAGCGCACCGGCATATCGTCTAACGACATATCCCAATGCAAATACGGACCGGTGAACGTATAATCTGGACGCTCAGGTGGGTTCATACTTGCCCGATCAAAACTGACCCAAAGTTTCTCAGTATCCCAAATCTCAGAGAACGCCTGATGTACACGAGGATATTGGCGATTGTCCCATAATGCTTGGTGTTGATAAATTTCCACCATAATACTCCGACGCGGCGGATCGGGATACCAACTGTCGGAATTGTCACGGTCCATTTCAAGAAAATCCCAGACCGCCTGTTCCGCGGCGCGGCAATTCTCAAGGGGTACCGCCTCTGGTACAACGACGTAACCATTTTCTTCCCAAAATTCTAAGGCTTCTGCGTCAAAAACTGGCATGAGTCTCTCCTTATCAATCGATTCAGTTTCGAGGTATTCTGCGAACAGAGAAATATCTTGACTCCCTGAAGATTAATGTAGTTTTAAGAATACCACAAAAGATTGGGAAAATCAAACTTTTTGGTGATACGCGAGTGCCGCTTAACGTTTGAAAAATTTTCTTGCAAACGATTGAAGCTTGTGCTAAAGTACGGATACTCCGATCCACAAAATTGAGTGAATATTGAGACGAAGGAGCAGTCACAATGCTTAAAGCAGGATTTATTGGTGCAGGGGGACGCAGTCAAGGCGCACATTATCCGAGCGTGAACCGGCTGGAAGATGATGTCGAGATGCTCGGAGCCTGTGAACTCGACGAGGAGAAACTCGCACAGGTTGCCCAGAAATATGAGTTTCCACACACCTTCACAGACCACAGGAAGATGTTGGATACCTTAGACTTAGACGTCGTTTATTGTGTGATGAATGAGAAGTGGATTTTGCAACCCGCTCTGGATTGCCTCAACGCCGGCAAGCATCTGTTTATCGAAAAACCACCGGGGGCAAATAGCGATGAAACGCAACAACTCCTTGAAGCGGCAGTCGCCAACGATGTCTATTGTATGGTAGGGTTTCAGCGCAGATTTGCCGCTGTTACGCGCGAAGCCATGCGACGCGTCGCAGAGAAGGGACCTGTTACCTTAGCCGTCACCACCTTTAACAAGCAAATGATCGGGCAGAACCGAGAATTTACGACAACGCTTTGGAACGATGTCTGCCACGTCGTCGATTTACTCCGCTATATGGCAGGTGGCGAACCAGTGGAAGTCACGGCGCATCGCGATACATTCGATGCGGAGCAACGCAATTTCTACACCGCCTTCGTCCGTTTCGATAACAACGTTACAGGTGTGCTTTTTGGGAGTCGGGCATCCGGTGGACGCGTATTACGCTCCGAATTGCACGGTGTCGGTATCGGCTGTTACATGAAAATCCCAGAAGAAATCGAAATTCATGAGGACAACAACAGAAGTGTTATGGGAGGTTGGGAAGTTGATGGTGTCGACGAACGCGATACCCCTAATTACGAAGGCGTGCTGACGATGCATCGCCATTTCGCCGATTGTGTCCGCAACCGGCAAGTCCCGCTTACAGACCTCCGTGATGTTATACACTCCATTCATTTTGTCGACCAGATAGAGGGTCCGCTACCGGATTAACCGATTCGTGTAACCGGATAAACATCACACATTGGAGACTTAACCTATGCTTGACGAACGACACATACAACATCAGATTACCGACGAGCAACGCCGCGAACTGAACGAAAACGGGTATTTTACCGTTGAAGACGCCCTCCCGTCAGATCTCGTCGAACGACTCGAAACAAAGGTAGACAGCATCTACCAGAACCATCTTGAGACTGGTTACGATCCATATAGCAAGAGCCAACTCACTGCGCACAACAACTTCTTCTATCCGAATTTTCTCGGCACTGACCAGGTTTTCGTGAATATTTTGGATTGGTATAAAACGTTCCCGAAGGTCTGGGGAATCTTGGGATGGAATATCTACTCCTACCACAGCCATTTCATTATCACACCGCCGCGACCGGATGAAGTTCGCGGTGAACCGGCCCCACTCGGCTGGCATCAGGATAGTGGACGCGTCAACTTTGAGATCGAAAGTTCACCGCGACCCCGCTTGTCCATAAAAGTTGTTTACTGGCTCTCCGACTGTTCCGAAACGGGACGCGGGAATTTCTACGTCATACCGGGAAGCCATCTCTGGGATAAACTTGATCGACCCGAAGACGGTTCGATGCCGGACGGTGCAACGCCTGTCTGCTGTAAGCCCGGTGATGCAGTCTTCTTCGATCGACGGATATGGCACGCCCGCAGCGAAAACGACTCAGACATCACCCGAAAGGGACTCTTTTACGGCTACGGCTACCGATGGCTACGCAGTAAGGACGACATGACTATACCCGCAGAGATGTTTGAACGGAACGACCCGATTCGACAGCAGTTACTCGGTGGTGGTAGCAACGCAAACGGACATTTTACACCCAAAGATGTAGACGTGCCTTTGAAGACATGGCTTGAAGAAAAAGGCATCATTTCCGACTGAAATGATGAGGTTCCTGAAGCACAAAACCGTGCTATGCTAAATGCAAATTTACTTGACACTGATAGCAAAATAGCGTATAATTTCATTAACTAACGTATCTAACGGAGGCATAACGCGATGTTTCACACGCGGCTGAATGCAAGCGTCTGGGCTGTTATCCTCATAACAGCGATTTTGATTCCAGCAGCTTCAGGGGAGGAAGCAGTGACAACGCCAAACACACTAAAAGTGGGCATGGTCGCCCCAGATTTCACGTTGAAAGATGAAGAAGGCGTTGAGCGGAGTCTCAGCGACTATTTAGGACAAAAGAATATCGTCCTCGCTTTCTATCCAAAAGATTTTACAGGTGGATGAACGACTGAACTTTGCTCGCTCCGTGATAATTTGAGCGAGATAGAAGCAACCGATAGTGTCCTTTTCGGCGTCAGCGTTGACGATGTTGAATCGCACAAGCGGTTTAGAGCAGAGCAAAAATTTGGATTTTCACTCTTAGCCGACACCGAATTTGAAGTGAGCAACCAGTATAGTGGTATCATTGAAGGCTTCAACGCCTCAAAACGGACAACTTTTATCATTGATAAAGCGGGATACATCCGTGCCATTGATACAGATGTCAGTGTCAAAACCCACGGTGAAGATGTCGCTGCACTGCTTAAGGAAGTCCTACCAAAGGTAGAGGTTGGACAACCCGCTCCAGATTTTATTGCGACCGATGGCACCGGTAAAACGCACCAATTAAGCGAATTGTCCGAAGAAAAGAACGTCGTATTAGCATTTTACCCACGCGATTTTGGACGTGGCTGAACGACTCAAGTTTGCTCACTCCGTGATGAGTCGAGTAGTTTTGCGAAATACGATGCACAGATTTTTGGGATTACGTCGAACGATGCGGATTCTCACCAAAAATTTTCGGAAGAAAATCAATTGAATTTCCCGCTTTTGGTAGACACTGGACGCAATCTCGCCCTCCTCTTTGGTGCGACGAACGCTCCAGATGGAAAAATCCAACGGTTAGCTGTTATTATTGATAAAACAGGGAAAATCCTTGAAATTGATAAAGAGGTCAACGCGAGCACACACGGTGCGGACTTGGTTGATTTCTTCAAAACATTGGAAACGTCACATTAATTGATGGAGCGTAGCGATTTATCGACAATTCCAGCACGTATCGCGTGGGGTACCTCCGTTCTCTTTAGCCCATTTTTGGTCCCAATCGTAACCGCTGTTGGCGTTATCCAAAAACACGCGGCTCCCCAAAACGTACTCCGCTGGTTGGTAATTGTTATCCTATTTGTTACCGTGCTACCGGTCCTATCAATTGCGGTGATGGCACGGTATGCTAAAGTCAGCGATCTGCACTTGCATAACAGGGAAGAACGACTCCTCCCTCTATGCTTTACACTTGTCAGTATGGTTGTAGGGACTGTCCTACTGCATCAGCTCGGTGCGGCACGGGAAATCGTTTGGGCAGGCATCGCTTACATTGTAAACAGCGTTATTTTTTCCGCGATTACCCCGGTGTGGAAAATTAGCTTTCACAGCAGTGTCGCCACTGGATGTGTTACCGTCCTTGTTATGCTCGTCAGCCCACAATTCGGTTGGCTATTTCTGCTAACTCCACTAATTGCTTGGGCGCGGGTTTACCGAAAACGACACACACTTCTCCAAACCGTCGTCGGCGCAGTGCTCGCTGTTGGCAACACGGTATTCATTTTGTATATGGCGAAACTTGGGGGGCACAGTTAGCAGACAAGAACGTCTACCTTTACTGCAGAAAGGGTTGGGAAAGCGCGCCTACCTTATACCCGATAAATCCAACACATTTGAATCCACACTTCCGTGTTACATCCTCATGGATGTTTCAGGGGTGGCAGGTTATCCCAATCACACTCAAGGCAAAAAATGCCTTCCCTGCCGAGTTGGCGCACACGCCCGCCACACTCGGGGCACTTTACAAGACGGACGGAGTTCGCCTCTTCGGTACTCGGTGGAAACATGAGCAATTGCTCTATCGGCAAAGCCTGTCCCCGTTCCCCCACGAGTTCCAACTGAACATTTTCAATTATATCGCGGGTATCCAGTTTAAACGGCGGCGGTGAATTTTGAGTGAGATTGATAAAATCGCTACGGTAGACCCGAATTGTGTCATCTTCCCGCACCTGTCGTATAAAAAGTGTGTACTTATCCGGTGCTACTAAATAAGCGGCGGTATCCAGAATGTGTCTGCGAGGTTTGATTGTTATTTCGTATCCCCCATAGTGCAGGATAGAAGGACTGGTATCAGGTTGCATCTGGCAGATTTCAAAGAGTTCATGAGACCGTGATGCAGAAAGAATCAAGGCATATTGCCGACAAAGGTACTGAGAGAGGCGTTCAAACGGCAGAAAAGCCTCCGGTTCTGCATTATCTCGGAGGAACCTAATAAATGTCGTATAAGCGTTCTCAGTGGCTTCGTGTAAGATTAACTGGCTTAACCGCCGAGGCTGTGCTGCACGCTCCACATCGGCACGGTCAATTTCCCGAGCGTAAAGCTCCATTTGCACATCAACATCAAGAGGCTGGCTCTCAGCATCAATACGCTGTAAACGCTCTATGGGTTGGTCTGCGATTTTCAGAATAAAAGGTAACATAGCAACCTGTATAGACTCCTTAAAGGAAGGGTGTAACAAGTTTAGCACACATTCCCATTTTTTTCCAGTTAATTCTAACAGGTTTGCCCATATTTGCGTTGCATATTCTTTAGCGTTATGCTATATTAATTCTACCATAAACAATCAGAAAGGACACAGATTATGTCAGGACACTCTAAATGGTCAACAATTAAACATAAAAAAGCAGCAAACGATTCCAGACGGGGCAAACTCTTCTCAAAATTGGTGAAAGAGATTACCGCATCGGCGCGCATCGGCGGCGGCGATGTGGACATGAATCCGAGACTCCGAACCGCAATCACAGCAGCAAAATCAAGCAACGTCCCTAACGATAACATTGAGAAAGCCATCCTTCGAGGCACCGGCGAACTCGAGGGTGAAACCTATGAAGAACTCCTTTATGAGGGTTACGGACCCGGGGGTGTCGCAGTAATGATAGAAGTTCTGACCGACAACCGAAATCGGGCAGTTGCGGAGATTCGACATACTTTCACCAAACATGAAGGCAGAATCGGAGAGCGTGGATGCGTCGCATGGGGCTTTGATAAATGCGGATTGATCGTCGTTACACCTGATAGTATTGATGAAGAAGAACTGTTCTTGATCGCAGTTGAAGCTGGTGCTGAAGATGTAACGGCTTCCGAAACAGGTATGGAAATCGTTACACCGTTTGAGATGTTCGATAGCGTTTTAACAGCAGTTCAGGAAACATCCGCTGAAATCCAACTCGCTGAAATCAGTATGATTCCACAAAACACCGTTAAACTTGATGGGAAAGAAGCGGAACGGATGCTCCGCCTCATGGATGCCCTCGACGAACTCGATGACGTACAGAAGGTCTACGCCAATTTCGATATCCCCGATGACCTTTTAGAAGCTGCAGCCTAACTCATGCAAAACCCACCTCATCGAACCGCAAGGAAAACTCAAAATCCTTCATAGCACCAAAAACAGAGTCCGTAACGTAGTGGAGGACGGGTCTACGGCAAGGAAGATCAAATGCAAAACCCACCTCATCGAACCGCAAGGAAAACTCAAAATCTTTCATAGCACTAAAAACAGAGTCCGTAACGTAGTGGAGGACGGGTCTACGGCAAGGAAGATCAAATGCAAAACCCACCTCAACGAACCGCAAGGAAAATTAAAAACATTCTTGGCATCGATCCGGGCATTGCGAATACTGGATACGGTGTGGTTGAAGCACACACGAATCGCCTTATTGCGCGGAGTTTTGGAAACATCAGAACCAGTCCAAAAACAGCGTCGGAGGCACGGCTGAAACAAATTTACGATGCCGTAACCGATCTGATTGCAAAATTCACTATTGAGAGTATAGTGCTTGAGGATGTTTTCTTCAGTAAAAACGTAAGCAGTGCGTTCGTCGTAGGTGAAGTTAAAGGTATCGTGAAACTTGCAGCCGCGAATGCAGACTGCTCTCTTACTGTGTATACACCAACCCAAGTTAAACAGGCAGTTGTTGGTTACGGAAAAGCCACAAAATCCCAGGTGCAGAAGATGACACAAGCACTGCTGAAACTCAAGGAACCGCCTCGCCCTGATCACGCAGCAGATGCCCTTGCGCTTGCGCTCTGCCATGCCCGCTCCTATAAAGTCCTTCAACTCCGTGAAAAATATATGCCAAGGAAAAATTAAAATATGATTTCTTACATCAAAGGGGTTCTCGCAGATAAAGAAACAACACAGATTGTCGTAGATGTAAACGGCATTGGGTATACGATCGACGTACCAGCGAGAATCGTAACAGACTTACCATCCATAGGTGATACTGTTATTCTGTACACATACTATCACCAAAACCGCGACAACAAAATCACGCTTTACGGGTTCGCTTCAAAGGACGCACTCAAAGTTTTTGAATTGGCTCTGACCGTTTCCGGTGTAGGACCAGCACTCGCACAAAACATCGTCGCGAGACTGTCCCCTACACAATTCCAACGCGCTGTGCACCGCGGAGACGCAACGACCCTCATGCGGGTTCCACGCTTAAGCAAAGACATCGCCCAAGTCATCATCACCAAACTGAAAAAGAACATTATGAAACTGAAACTCGAAGGTGACACCGAACTCGGAGAAACTGGAACTCTAAATGTAGAAGTGATCAAAATGCTTGTCAATCTCGGTGCCTCGGAACTCGAAGCCGAACAAGCCGTTGAAAAGGCGCAGAAAGTGCTTGGTGATTCCGCACAACGGGAAAATTTAGCTGCGCAGGCACTCCGCTATATCCGGAATTAGTTTAAAAATGTGAACTGATTACCCACTGCAAACAGGAAAGGCAGTGGAGATATCCTTTATGCTTTGCCCTGGGACGAAACAAAATGGAACACCACGAAATACCAGATTTCTCTGAGATGCAAGATGAAGATGATGACTTTGGATATAGCCTTCGTCCGGAGACACTGAGCGAATTTATCGGGCAGGATCAGGCGAAAGAACAACTCCGTATTCACATTGAAGCCGCCAAAAGGCGTGGCGATGCGTTAGAGCACGTTCTACTTGTCAGTCCACCGGGGCTTGGGAAGACAACGCTTGCCAAAATTATTGCCAATGAAATTCAGAGTAACTTTAAACAGGCGATCGGTCCCGTTATGGAACGCCTCGACCTTGCCTCAACCTTGACGAACCTTGAGCAGACTGACATTCTCTTTATCGATGAAATCCACCGGATGAAAGGGCATGTGCAAGAATCGCTCTACCCCGCGATGGAAGATTATCAACTCGACTTAACAATCGGTCAGGGACCCGCATCAGATGTTGTGCAACTTCGACTCAAACCCTTTACACTTGTTGGTGCAACGACGCGCGAAGGATTGCTTGCCGGTCCCTTCCGAGATCGATTCGGCATCCGCATTCACCTTAACTACTACGAGGCAAAAGATATTCAGCAAGCTATCCGCATTAACAGTGCGAAACTCAACATTGATATCGATGAAGACGCAGAATATGCATTAGCTTGCCGCTCGCGTGGCACGATGCGGATCGCAAATAAACTACTCGCCAATGTTAGAGACTATGCCCAAGTCAAAGGCGGCGGTACACTCTCGCTTGAAGTCGCAGAAGAGGCACTCAAATTCTTTGGCATCGATGAACGCGGATTGAACGCACAGGATTATGCATATTTTCAGACGCTCATCGAGAAATTCAGCGGACGTGCCGGTCTCAAGGCACTCGCTGTCGCCCTGAGCGAGGATGAACGCACTATCGCAGAGGTTTACGAACCTTACTATATCAAAGAGGGGTTTTTAACACTAACACCGGGTGGACGCGTCGCAACAGAGGCTGCTTATGCGTACTTCGATTATCCTGTAGGGTCCCAACCATCGCTATTCTATTAGTTGCAGATCGTCCATCTATTTTACTGCAATGAAACTCACAGATTTTGACTATCATTTACCCGCTGACCGGATCGCGCAAAGCCCACTTCAACGGCGTGATGCGTCACGACTCTTGGTAGTTGAACGCGACGCTGGTGCTTTCCACCATACGCAGTTTTCGCAGATTGGGAAATACCTACCTGACGATGCGTTGTTAGTCCTCAACGACACCAAGGTAATTCCGGCACGGTTAATGGGCAACAAAAGCGGAACCGGCGGAAGGATAGAGCTCCTTCTCATTCGCGAAAAAGAGCCAGACACATGGGAGGTACTTGCCAAACCGAGGCGGAGCCTCCAAATCGGCACACAAGTTGTATTCGGTAACGGTGTCCTAACAGCAGCGGTGCTCGAGAAACCGGATGACGGACACTGTATCGTTCGTTTCGACTATATTGGCAAGTTTTCAGATATCCTGACAGACGTGGGTATGATGCCCTTGCCACCTTATATTCGTCGTCCACCGAATGCTGAAGATAAGGTTCGCTACCAGTCAGTTTATGCGGCGACTGAAGGCGCAATCGCAGCCCCTACGGCAGGTCTGCACTTTACACCTGAATTGCTGGAGGAATTGAAAAATAACGGGATAGAAACAGCGATGCTAACACTGCATGTTGGACCCGGAACGTTTCAACCCGTGAAAGTGGAAAATATTGTGGCGCATAAGATGCATGCCGAATATATCCACCTCGCTGAAACAGAAGCGAACCGGATTCGTATCGCGCGGGAAGCGGGAAGGAAGATTGTTGCTATCGGAACCACAGTCGTGCGATCCTTAGAAACCGCAGGCACAACAGGCACTGTTCATCCCTATAGCGGCTACAGTGAGCTTTTTATCTATCCCGGACACCGATTTAATGCGGTAGATGCGTTGGTTACCAACTTCCATCTCCCCAAATCAACCTTACTTATGCTCGTGAGTGCCTTTGCTGGGAAGGACCTGATCCAGCAGGCTTACCAAGCGGCACTCCAACAAAACTACCGTTTTTACAGTTATGGCGATGCCATGCTAATTCTTTGATTTTTTAACAGCAGTAGGGGCTGGGTTACCCAGCCCCTACAAGCAAGCTACGTCAAAAGAGAAGGAGCGACTTCATGGATCAAATAACAGGTTTGCTTGTTCCGTTCATCGCGATGGGTGCTATTATGTATTTCTTGCTATGGCGACCCGAACAAGCGAAACGCAAAAAACATCAGAATATGCTGGAAAATCTGACCAAAGGCGATGAAATCGTAACGAATGGCGGGTTGCACGGCAAAATTCTTGGACTCAGCAACGATAAGAATACTATTCTCATCACTGTTGGTGAACTGAATAGCCAAGAGGTAAAGGTTCAAATTTCACGGAGTGCTGTCGCTTTTCTCAAAAAGGGTGGCGAACTCATCGAAGGCGAATAACACTGAATTCATTTTAGCGGCACAGGCATTTGGGTTTTTTAGAGATCTGGTTGTACCCATAACCGGTAACCAGCCGTTTCGGAAGTCAATGCCACAATGATATCTTGTTCTGGAACCGCTAACACATCGTTGTGGGACAATTGCACGCGTACCGTCTCTTCGGTGCGCGTGATATCAAAAGTCGCAACGCCATCGGCATCTTGGAACCTCTGTAGACAGATTGCTTCCGCTCCGGCAAGCATCATGTGCACATCCCCTGCCCCTATATCTGCCTCCTCCGATAAGGCGGTTTCCCATATCCTGAGGTGTGTCTCACCCTCATCTACGGTCTCCCCTGCCTGTAAAATAATCGCAGCGGATTCGGCGTAGGATGATACTTTGCAAACTGCCACCTCAATTCCCGTTTCGCCTGCAAGCACCTCATAAGTGGTATGATGTGGAATATACGCGACACACGCCTCGCCGTGGAAGACGTCCGGACGCTCGCCCAAAATTCCGTTCGCCTTGTTGCCGTTATGACCCACCAGCAAGGTGCAATGTCCACCTAACGCAATCAAGGCGACTTCGGTATCTTCAGAATGGTCAAAGAAGGTTGCTTCGGGGGTGAGATTCAGAATTCCGAAATGGAGCTTTGTGATGCCCATTTCGCCGGGCGTCACCACTTCAGTGTAGCCCTCGGTAGGTCTTTTAATTTTACCTTGCGGTTCGGTGAGGTGTGTTGGGTGAATAACGTTCATTAAGGAAAATTTGATAGACGTTCAACGAGACCCGCTAATGGAAGTCCAACGACATTAAAATAACATCCCTCAATACGCCGAACGAAAGCGGCACCGCGTCCTTGGATCCCATACGCGCCAGCCTTATCTGATGTTTCCCCGCTCGCAATATAGGCGGTTATCTCAGCACTATGTAACTCCCGAAAGTAAACCTGCGTTGTTTCTGACCAGACGGTTTCGTGTTCTGTCCGCGCGTCAATTAAGGCGACACCTGTAACAACCTCGTGGGATGTACCACTCAGGTGTGTCAACATGTCGAAGGCATCTGCATCGTCAGCGGGTTTACCGAGAAGTTTTCCATCCAGCGATACCAAGGTATCCGCACCAATAATTATAGCATCATCAAAGTGCTGGGCAACAGCCGCTGCCTTTAGCAAGGCAAGATTTTGTGTTACTTCACTCGCAGGATTATTTGAATGTATGTTGTGTGGTGGTTCAACAATATCGCTCGGGCGCACCTCAAAGGTTAATCCAATCTGCGATAACAAAGCAGAACGACGAGGGGACGCAGAGGCAAGAACCAATCTCGGGATTTTTAAAGGGGACTCGGACGTTTGCATGCTACTTTAGGTAGTACAACCGTGTACCTTGTTCCGTGCGGATTTGCAATAAATCCACCTGAACCAGCTCTTGCAATGCGTTTCTAAGCCCCCGCTTAGAAAACCCGATATTCTTAAGACGCTGGTCGGATTCTGGCATGTGAAACCATCCCGGTTCTTCACCAGAACAATATTCTTTTTTGATAACCCCTAACACGCTATACAAACGCAAAGTCTTTGGAGGTAGTCCAACAAGGGGATTAATTTTAGCAAAGGATTGAAGGGATCCATTCCGCATTGCTTCAGCCCTTAAAAAAACAGAATTACTCATATTTTGAATAACGTCTTCATTTACGAATTGGTTACAAAAAAAATAAACTCATGACATTTTTTTTTAAACACACAAGCATCGTAGCCTATTAGGATGCAGCGATTTTGTTAAGTTGCATTTGACAAATCCAGGACATCATGATAAACTCAATCAAATTTCATCAAATTCTTCAGATTTTCCTTTTGACAATTAATGTTAAAAATGCTATAATACCTTTTGTAGTGAACTCATAGCGAGTACGCGCTAAGAATGGTTGAAAGTTATACGAAAGTTAATCATAGAATATGCTAAAAACCGAAATCCTAAACGCGTTTCTTTGAGTTTATCGTAGCTCAGGGCAAGTTTTCGATAAGTATCCTGCCACCCGAAAGTTCGTTCGACTTTATATCGGTCTTTGTATATATCTTTTCTAAACCAGCGGAACATGCGAGCAATAACAATAGGAGTCTTAGCATTCCGCCGGTTTGGATAGATGACGGGGATCAACCCGTGTGCTTTGATAAGGTCACGATTCGCCTGAGAATCAAACCCGGCATCGAGTGTGAGGGCGGATGCGCTGAGATCCATGCCAATCCGATGACTCAAAGCCATAAGACCGATAAAGGCTTGCGGTAAAATCGTTGTATCCTGTTGGTTGACGGGTTTGGTGGTTATCGGACTGATGATGAATCCATGATTATCAGTGATCGTCAGTTCTTTTTCACCTTTCTGGTGTTTGTGTCCTGAATATCCGGTGGCATCGCCCCTTTTTTTACGACGGTATTGGACCCATCTCCATGAAGGCGAGAGGTGTCAAGTTGTTCGGTGTCAAGTAAATGTATCACCGATGCTTCAAAGAGTTTGTCATAAGAACCATCTTTTGACCATCGGTTATGCCACTTATAGACATTCGACCAATGTAGTTCATTCCGCCGTGTGCGGAGTTGATCCCATTGAATACCCGTATGCAAAACATAGAGGATATAGTTAAATATCTTATAGAAGGAGAGTTTCGGCTTTGGGCCTTTGAAGCGTTTGGAGAGATGGGGTAAGATATAACGATTAAAATCCTTGCGGCAAACCTGCTTCGGAATACCATTATATCTCGGAGACTTTTGAGTTGCGTCTGACATAAGAGCACCTTTCATAAACCAAACGGTTATCTGAAGTTGAAAGAAACAGACATAAACTACCTTCTCTGATTCCCCTATTTTACTACATCTTTATGTTTTACTCAATATGACTTCAGTGTAAGGTTGCGAGTTAGGCTGCTGTTTCGCTACCCCCGTGTGCGACTCGTGTAAAGCTGCAGCACAATACGGAAAAGAAACAGACACGGAAGTTGCTTTGAGTGTAATGGATGCGAGGAGGTAAAAGCCCCGATCCGATAAAACGCACTCTCAAAAACAAAGAGTCAACTTCGGTTGAGTGGGCTGCTTAGGTCCCACTGTGGAGCAGACGTAAGACCTTGCTTCGGAAGGCGGACTGCGGTGAAGCACAAGCCCCACGCTTTAGCGTGTGGGTGCTATTGACAGAGGGTAGTGCAATATTGCTTCCTACACATGAAAATCGTCTCTCAGGGCGTTCCTTCCTGCTCGGCACCTGCTTCGTTATCGCTATATGTTGCATTGTCTCCTACGCCGAATTAGTAATTACCTACATCCAAATCGGGTTCTTACAACTGCCTCCTGCGGTTATCGGGTTATTCTTCTTTCTGGTATTAGGGAATCGGTTGCTCGAAAGACTGAACGATCGTTTTGGGTTATCCCCACGCGAATTGATGTGCATCTACTGTATGATGCTCGTTGCATCGATGATTTCATCGCGCGGTGTCATGGAAAAACTCATCCCCGCACTCATCGCCGTCAACTATTTCACTAACGAAACCAACAGCTGGGACACCCTCTTTTTCCCACATATCAAGCCGTGGCTCATCCCCTTTTCACCTGAACAAAAAGGACAAGCAACGATTGCCATCAGTTTTTATGAGGGTATACAAACAGGTGACAGCATTCCGTGGCGCGCATGGATAGAACCGCTATGTGTCTGGGGTGTGCTTGTCTTTTTGGTGTTCACGGCGTTTCTCTGCTTAGCGGCAATTCTACGTAAACAGTGGATTGAAAACGAGAAACTCACATTTCCTTTAGTCTCACTACCGCTTGAGTTTGTGCACGAGGGACGCGGCTTTCTTCGGAACCGTCTTATGTGGTTAGGGTTTGCACTACCCGCCCTTATTTTTACGTTGAACGGACTTCATGAAATTTGGCCCCAAATCCCGAAGCTACCGCTGCGGTCCATACTCAATCAATACTTCACAGAACGACCGTTCAACGCTATGGTCTACACACCGATTTTTCTATCCTTCGCGGCGGTAGGGTTCTTTTATCTACTCCCCACCCAACTCCTTTTCAGCCTATGGTTCTTTTTTCTACTCACACGGTTCCAAGACGTCATCGCTGCGATGTTTGGTTGGCGGGTGAGCGCCATGCCGCTCTACCCAACCCGACTCCATATCGGTTATCAAGTTGCCGGCGCCTATATGGTACTCGTCGTTTCGTTTATCTATATGGGGTTCCCACACTTTCGGCAGGTGTTTCGTCGTGCCTGTACGGGCTGGGTTACCCAGTCCCTACCGAAAACAGATGACACAGCGGAACTTTTGCCTTACCGAACGGCAGTTTGGGGACTCATCCTCAGCTTAATCCTCGCGATAGGGTGGTGCTATGCCGCAGGACTGAATTTAGGGTTCGCGGCGTTCGAGATACTGGTCTATGTATGCATTGTTGCCGTGGTGATGGCACGTAGCACGGCGGAAGGTGGGCTGCTGATGACAGAAACATCGTTCCGCCCGTTAGATCTCTATCAACTCGTTTCAACCAAAGCCGCACTGGGCGCGCAGAGTTTAACCGTGTTGTCACTTCTCGATGCGATCTTCACCCGCGATCAGCGCGGACTCATCCTCACAGGATTTTTAGACGGTTTAAAGATTAGGGATCGGGTCGGAATGTCTCACCGTTCATTGGTAGGAGTGTTCGTGTTAGGCAGTACGCTCGCATTCCTGTGTGCGGCAGCCATCCATCTGTGGCTTCCCTATACCCACGGTGCCAATTACATGTATAGTTACACCTATCGCGGCAATCCGCTCTGGGCATTTCAGGACAACGTCGCAGCGATGGAAGGATTAGGGACAGACCTCCGCACAACAGGTGGGCTCTTTTTCGGTATTGGCGCATTCGTGACAACGGGTTTAGTTATCTTGAGGATGCTCTATTGGTGGTGGCCTCTCCACCCACTCGGATATGCCCTATCGGCTTCGTGGACACTGATTGTGTTCTGGTTTCCCGTTTTTATCGCATGGGGCATCAAAACGCCGCTCCTCCGTTACAGCGGTATCCGTCAATATCAGCGGCTCCGTCCGTTCTTCTTAGGCATGGTCTTCGGGGAATTCAGCATGGCGGTTCTATGGACGCTCATCAGTTGGGGCGCGAACACCCCCGCACCTTTTTTCCCGTGGCCCTGAGCGTTTTTTTAATTATACCCTGCGGATAAGTCATAGCATCTGTGAACTTAACAATTTTCGCGCTCGAGTTGAAAACACCCAAGCAATACGCAGAAACACCCTACGCCGTTGTTGTAGGCTTAGTTTCTGATGTTATGCTGCACATATCCTTATTTTAGTTGCGTTCTGACCCGAAACCCGCTCGTAATGAAATGGAGAGCGGTCCAGGAGACCATAAATTAAAAAGTCCGATTCCGTGCGATGACCTCCCATGTCCCGCGACAATAGCCATCGGTATCCACGATATAGTAAAAAGGATGGAGTGCCACACACGGACAGATATGCGTCGGACAGACGTAAATCTCTTGTCCGATATGCATCGGCGAACTGTCAGAAACGTTAATTGCCCAATGCTCCTCGTGTTGTTTGTCCACTTCAGCAGCGTCAACATTCAAAACGATCCCTCGCGCGCCATCAGGATCCGCAGCGATGGCTTTATGCCCCAAATCAAGGGTAATTCTATGCGGCGTAGGAATGCTAATCACACGGCTCAGGAGCAGTGCGGCAGGGGTAAAACCGAGATCAGGAAAGTGAGTGCTGTAACCATAATCATGAAAAACGAAAGTCCCCGGTGATGTCTCCACACCCGGCGTCTCCGCATAGATAGGGAAGGTCGGTGTGCCACCCATCACAATCAACGGCACCTCAAGCCCTTTGGTAGTGAGTCTATCCTTCATCTCTTCCACTTGTACAAGACTCTTATCACAGGATGCTTTCCGCTCGGCGATGTCCTCATCGTGGATATGCCCATCGTAGACGTGTAACCCCCACGGCTGTAACCCCTCTGCCGCTTCAATCTGCGCATAGATGTCCACAGCGGTATCACCGACGGGTACACCTGTGCGGTGCATCCCGACATCCAGATCCAGCATGACTTTGACGCTCAAGCCGTACCTTGCAACCGCTGACGAGAGTGCCGTCACCGCTTCTTGATGGTCGACGACGACCTTGAAATCAGCCTCCGGATACTGCTGCTGTAGCGAGGCGAAACGGTTGACGTTGGGGCCCACCATCTGATAGGCAATCAGAATATCCGCTATGCCATTTTGTGCCAGCATTTCTGCTTCCCGCAACGTCGCGCATTTGTGTTTAAGGATACCAGCATCACGTTCCATGGCAATAATCTCAGCCGTTTTATGCGTTTTCGCATGCGGTCTGAGTTTCGAGACATCGCCACCAACGGTCGCAATCGCATGCTCAATGTTATACTGAACCTGCGCGAGATAGACAACCAGCGATGGACTCGGTATCATCTCAACGTTCTGAACACGGTATTTTTTATCCATAATTTTACCCCTTTCCGAAACTTCTGTTGGTATACACCACTACGCTTTACGCTAAGTCAATGTCGCAGTTCGCAAGATAATCCGATCCTCTGTCCAGTTATCGCGATACCACGTACACGCTTCAAAGGTATCGTTAATCGCATTCATGCGCTGCTGTAAAAGAATTCGGAATTGATCCCGGAGTTCAGTTGATTCGGGTTCATCAATCAGGTTACGGGTTTGGAACGGATCCGCGACATTATCAAAGAGTTTCTCACTTCGATCTCGACGATGGATGGCGTAGGTATATCGCTTTGTCCGGAGGGCGCGCCACTCATAACCGTCCTCCCACTTGGCGGTACACCCCATTCCCTGCATGAACGCCGCATCCGGTTCATCAGCGGGTTGGTGAAACAGAGCGTTGCTGAGATCTCTCCCTTCAACCGCCCTCGGAATCGGCAGATCCATCAGAGACAACAACGTCGGCATGATATCAGGCGTGTTCAGACATGCATCCGAGACGTGCCCTACCGGTATTTGATCATGCCACCGGATCAGAAACGGGACACGTACCGCCTCCTCATAAAAGATATTCTTTGCGCGGCGACCCTGCGCACCAAACATTTCACCATGGTCGGAAGTGAACACAAAAATCGTGTTGTCTCGCAATCCAAGGTCATCAACAGCTTGCAGCAATCGCCCGATATTCCGATCCAGATTGGCAGTCATGGCATAATAGACACGCATCCATTCAGACAACTGGGCTCTTTCTGTTGGGGACATAATTGCCCATGTATCGCCGTAAGGGTCATTTTCATCGCGATAGTTTGGTGGTAACGGAAAATCAACGTCACGGAACATCTCATAATCAGCGGCTGGAACGTTGTCTTGCGTCCATGGATCGTGCGGTGTCCCGATTGAGAGGAAAAGTGCAAACGGATCATCACTCGTTGATGCCCGTTGCAGGTAATCGATCGCCATATCGGTCTGACCGTCCGGTTCATAACCCGGAAGCAGGATCTTTTCCGGCGAGTCTTTGTGATAATACGCATCAAAGTATAAGTGATGAAAATTGTAGGCCGACCATTCGCCATCGAAACCGAGCCGATGCTGTCCCGGCGGAATGTAGGAATTCTGGGGGTCGCTGTGCCTCCCCAATTGATTTGCCCACAGATGCCATTTCCCGATGTAGCTTGTCTGGTACCCGTTGCGATGCAAAACATGACCGAAACAGTCATGATTCGGGTTCATGCGGAGTTCATTAATCGCCATACCGGTGCTACTTGCGTATTTACCGGTGAAGAGTGAGGCACGATACGGAGCGCACATCGGACTACCAGAGACAGCATTGCAGAAATTCGTACCCTCCGTAGCAAGCCTATCGATATTAGGGGTCCGTGCGCGTGTGTCGCCAGCATAGCCACACGCCTGGTAACGAAGTTGATCGGCGAAAATATAGACAAGATTCAGTTGCTGTATTGTTGAACGAGACATCAAAGGACTCCGACGTAAAAATTGTTATAATTTATGATGTGTGTAGTATATCACATTCCTGCAAATCGTTCAAGAAAAAACAGACTTTCGCAATATACACAAAAGTCAAGTTGTTTTTTCGGATAAAAACACTATAAAGAATATCCCATGGATTTACAACTATCAACTTGGATTGTAATAGTTATATTTAAACTTTTATAATTTTTTATTTTGAATTAAAATTAAATTCGACCTATTATAACTATAATCCAAGTTGCTATTTTAAAAACAAAAGGTGTTATTTCCATCACATTTTTAGGTAACTTTTCATCTTGGTAAGGCTCAAAGCGCGAACCGAAAAATCCTACAAATTTAGTATAATCCAATTAAAGGGGTATATTTTGATGCAACATCAGGAATCCTGCGTTCCAAACTTTATAGGGCGTTTTCTGAACGCCCATACGATAACGACGATTCTTTCTATCCTACTATTAGGCACTCTTATGTTAGTTGGCATGCCTGCCTTCTCCCAAAACGAGGAGAGTTTTACGCTTCAACTTCTCCACGCGGCAGACATGGAGGGGGGTATTGAGGCACTGGAAAATGCCCCTCGCTTTTCATCGGTCCTGAATGCGCTTAAAGCTGAGGTTGAAAATACAGTTATCATCGGTGCTGGAGATAGCTACATTCCCGGTCCCTTTTTTGCCGCTGCGAATAACGGAAGTCTTCGTGAGGTATTAGGACGAGAAGGTTCAGGACGCGCTGACATTTTAATGCTCAACGCCATGGGTTTCATGGCGGGTGCCTTGGGTAACCATGAATTCGACGCAGGCACCAGCACACTTGCGGGGGTGATTGCGACAGATAGGGATTACGTCGGCACAGCCTTCCCCTTCCTGAGCGCGAACTTAGACTTCAGTCCTGATAGCAACCTCGCCGCTTTAGTTGTTGCCCCTGGACAGGAAGCAAGCACAATTCCGAACAGCATTACAAAGAGCGTGGTTATCACTACATCTTCGGACGAAAAGATAGGGGTTGTCGGCATGACGACACCGCTGCTTGGAAGCCTCTCTTTATTTGGGAACGTCGGCATCGCACCCGCAGACCCAAACGATATGGCGGCATTGGCAGCCATCATCCAAGAATCCGTTGACGCACTGACAGCAACCGGCATTCATAAGATTATTCTTACCGGACACCTTCAACAAATTAGCCTTGATGAAACCATCGCAATGCATTTGCAAGATGTTGACATTATCATTGCTGGCGGTTCAAACACCCTTCTCGCCGATGAAACAGATCGCCTCCATCCCGGGGACACTGCGGACCGCCCATATCCGATCTTGACCCAATCCGCTACCAATGAACCGATTGCAATTGTGGGGACAGATGGAAATTACCGATACGTTGGACGGTTAGTCGTCGATTTTGACGCAGCAGGTGTTTTAATTCCTGAATCGATTGATGCAGCAATCAGTGGTGCTTTTGTTACCGACGAACAGGGTGTTACGGATACTGGCAATGCGGAACCCGCAGCACGTGTGGTTGAGATCACAGAAGCCGTTCAGAATATTGTGGTCGCAAAGGACGGTAACATTTTTGGGCAAACAAGCGTCTATCTGAATGGCAACCGTGGCTCTATTCGGACGGAGGAAACCAATGTCGGTAATCTCATCGCCGAGGCAAATCTTGCCGCAGGGCAACAGGTTGATCCCAACGTGGTTGTCTCCTTGAAAAACGGCGGGGGAATTCGCGCGCCCATTGGTGTAATAGTGGGCAACGAACGCCTTCCACCCCCGGCAAACGCTTTGGTGGGTAAAATGGCAGGTCAGATTTCGCAAATCGACATAGAAAATATACTCCGATTCAACAACGGATTGACGCTTTTGACCTTGAGCGCAGCGGAACTCCTTGAAGTTATTGAACACACAGTTGCTGCATCAGGTGGCGGTTCAACCCCTGGGCGTTTCCCACAAATCGCAGGAATGGCGTTCAGTTTTGATACTTCACTGCCGGAGGGTTCAAGGGTTCAATCGCTTGTCATCACCGACGCAGACGGAAATTCGACGGACACAGTCGTGCAGAATGGTGAAATCGTGGGAGATGCGGATCGCACTTTCCGAATGGTCACGATCACTTTCCTTGTCGATGGCGGGAACGACTATCCGTATGCTAATTTCCCGAACACGCATCGCGTTGACCTTGCGGAAGTGATGACGGAGGAACAGTCTGGCGGGCAAGCGACTTTTGCTGACCCCGGTACGGAGCAAGACGCACTCGCGGAATACCTCGCGGCGAATTTCTCTGAAGTGCCGTTTGCGATTGCGGATGTTGGACCCGAAAGCGATGAACGTATACAGAATCTCGAATTTCGTATCGACAGTCTTAGCGTACCAGAACCAGGCGAGCATACATTTGACGTGGCACTCAGCACAGGATTGAACATGATTAGTTTACCCCTCATGCCGAGTGAACCTTACACAGCACGCGCCTTCATGGAAAAAACTGGAGCAACCACTGTCGTCAAATACAATTCAGCGGCTGGAAGTTTCATGGGATTCACGGCAAATTCCGACGGTAATGGATTTCCAATTGAAGGCGGAAAGGGCTATATTGTCAACGTCACTGCACCGAAGACTGTCAGTTTCACAGGCAGTGCATGGAAGAACACAGCCACAGCCCCGGCAGCCTCAACTGTTCCTGGAAAAGGGATGGAGGCATGGGCATTTGTCCTACGCGCGCAACTTGAAGGCATTAGTGATGTAACGCTCACTGTCTATAACCGCACCATCAGAGTCGCTGAAGCGGTTGCGCGTAACAATTACCATGCGGCTTGGGCAGATATGAGCCGCCAAGCCGTTGTTTCTGCCGGTGATATACTGACGATTGAAGTTCGAGACACAACTGGTGACCTGATTCGCACCCTCCCGCATAAAATCAGCGGGACAGATATCCACCGAGCGTTTACTGAAGTTCGGCTCACACCCGCCGACCTCATCCCGAAACGGACTGTTCTCCTTGCGAATTATCCGAATCCTTTCAATCCAGAAACGTGGTTGCCCTATCAACTCGCAAATGACGCTGAGGTTACGATTCGTATCTATTCATCAGCGGGACAACTCGTTCGACATCTGTATCTTGGATTCCAGCAGGCGGGTTATTATATTGGCAAGTCGCGTGCGGCTTATTGGGATGGACGCAATGATTTAGGGGAAAGACTCGCTTCAGGCGTTTATTTCTACCAGTTGAGAACGGGTGAGTCGTCGGAAACCATTCGGAAAATGGTTATCCGAAAATAAATAGTTATCGGTTGTCAGTTTTCAGTTAAGAGGTCCTGATGTAACAATTCACTACTTTCTGGAGTATTCTAAGTTAGGGGAGATTGTTACAAAGCGACTCTTAATCGATAACTGACAACCCCGCTACTCAGGTGGTTGTCTCCACTGCCCTTCAGTGACCTGATCTATCAGAATACGGGCTTTTTGACTCGCCCGAACCTGTTTCTCGATTTCAACAGGATCCCACTCCGCTAACAGTTGTGCCTCAAGTTCTCGGCAAATCGCTTGGTATGCCTCGTCATTGGCGAGATTTTGAAATTCATTGGGGTCTTCGGCAATATCGTAAAGTTCTGGCGGATCACCGAGGCTATAGTTGAATTTATATCGACCTTTTCGCACCATCGCCATCGGGCGTTCGACACCGTGAGCGAGGTATTCAGAGAAGGCGAAATCCTTCCAATCAGTTGTGGTGCCTTGCATCAAAGATAACAGACTCTCCCCATCAAGCTGATTTACGGGCTGCGCACCCGCAACATCAATGAGTGTTGCTGTCAGATCCACGAGTGAAACCACTTCCTCAATACGCCTGCCTGCGGATAACCCGTCAGGAAACAGAATCTGTAGCGGGACACGAGCGGACGCTTCATAGAAATTCGACTTCCGCCACATCCCGTGCTCGCCGTTCATCTCACCGTGATCGCTGGTATAAATGACAACCGTGTTTTCCAACTGTCCCGTCTCCTCAAGCGTCTTGAGGAACCTGCCAATCTTCTCATCAAGGTAGGTAATCAATCCATAATAGCCTGCTCTTCCACGACGCACCAGTTCTTCGGGGAAGTCAACACACCCGAACATACGTCGCATCCGTTGGTAGACGGGATGCTGGTTTTCGAGGTGTCCCTCTGGAAGGTCGGGGAGATCGATCTCGTCAAGCGGATAGAGATCCCAAAATCGTTGCGGCACGATCAGCGGAAAATGGGGTGCAATAAACGAGACATTGAGTGCCCACGGTTGTTCCTGCCGTGCCGGATCTCGGAGATACGCCAAAGCCTCTGTTTCTGCGAGGTCGTCCACCTCAATCTCCACCGTTGTTCCCGGACAGGCTTGTGCGAGTCCTTGCCACGGACGCGGTGCTGGTGGTGTGCCGTTATCCCAATCCGTAAGTGCGTGCTGTCGTTCTGCGTGCAGATCGCGGGCGAGCTGTGTCCGAAATCCGTGGAGCTGATCCATGCCCCCGAAGTGCTGTTTTCCAGAAAGCACGACATCGTAACCTTCTGCCCGCAGGAGATGTGCCCATGTAACCGCATCTGGACGCAGGGGCGCGGCGTTGTCCCACGCCCCGATTTTGTGGATATACCTGCCGGTCATAAAGGACATTCGAGACGGCATACAGAGCGGTGAATTGCAGTATGCATTCGTGAAGGTAACACCCTCTTCAGCGAGCCTGTCCATGTGCGGCGTTTGGACGAGAGGATGCCCGTAGGGACCGCTGTACATCGGTGCATGCTCGTCGGACATGATGACGAGGAGATTGGGAGGTCGTTTTGGAGACATAGTGCCTCTATCCTGAGTGTAGCAGGTTTCCTCTAAGATAGCACCTCATGCTCATGCTGTCAATAGGAAAACAGAGATCGTGACCATCTGCATTCCTCTTGAATTATTCTTTACAAGGTGCTATGCTGATTTTACCAACAAATAAAACACAAAGGAAACAATATGGAAGCCGAAACCAGACCTAATATCCTACTTATTACCAGCGATCAGCAACACTGGAACACCTTGGGCTGCCTCAACCCTGAAATCCAGACACCGCACTTGGACGCATTGGCACAGCAAGGCACACTCTTCAATAGAGCCTATTGCCCAAACCCCACCTGCACACCGACACGCGCCTCCATTATTACCGGAAAATATCCGAGCCAACACGGCGCCTGGTCGCTCGGCACAAAACTCTCTGAAGATGAGCATACCGTCGGTGAAGATTTCACGGATGCGGGGTATCGGACGGCACTTGTCGGAAAAGCGCATTTTCAACCGCTCCACGGAACTGAGGAATTCCCATCTCTCGAATCCTATCCGATCCTCCAAGATTTGGACTTTTGGCGCAGTTTCAACGAGCCGTTTTACGGGTTTGAACACGTTGAACTCGCACGCAACCACGCCGACGAAGCGCACGTCGGACAACACTATGCTATCTGGATGGAGGAAAACGGCTGCCCAAATTGGCGCGACTACTTCGCGCCGCCGACAGGGAATGCCCGCGGTCAATTTCGGAAATGGCACATCCCAGAAGAATACCATTACGATACATGGATTGCGGAACGCACCAACGCACTCATGGAAGCCTATCAGCAGAACGGCGAAAACTTTTTTCTCTGGGCAAGCTTCTTCGATCCACATCCGAAATATCTTGTGCCAGAACCGTGGGATACGCTGTACGACCCAGATGCGTTGACAGTGCCTTCTGTAACCGAAGGAGAACACGATAACAACCCCCTTCATTTTCAACTCACACAACAAGAAAACCCCGACTTTTCGGCTTGGCGTGAAAGTGGAAAGGGGGTCCACGGCTTCAACTCACATTTACGGGATCGGGATGAACTCGCCAAAGACATCGCCGTTTATTATGGGATGGTAACCCTGATGGACAAATACATCGGGAAAATCTTGGCGAAACTCGACGAACTCGGACTGGCAGAGAACACGTTGGTTGTCTTCACATCCGACCACGGACATTTTTACGGACAACATGGACTCGTAGCTAAAGGCGCATTCCACTATGAAGATGTCATCCGAGTGCCGTTTATTGTGCGGTATCCGGGGGTCGTGCCTGCGGGAAGACACTCTGACGCATTGCAGACGCTGGTAGACTTAGCACCCTCATTCCTCAGTGCCACTGGTCTTGATATTCCACGTCCGATGACGGGTGTCAATCAGATGCCGGTCTGGTCGGGAGAAGTAGAACAGGCGCGCGATCATATTCTCGTTGAAAACCATCATGAACCGACAACGGTGCACGTCAAAACCTATGTCGGCGATCGTTATAAACTCACCGTCTACTATAACAGAGATTATGGCGAGTTATTCGATTTGCAAGAGGATCCTGGAGAAATCAAGAACCTATGGAATTCTGCTGAGCATGCCGAGTTGAAGGCGGAGCTGGTGATGAAGTTATTGTTCGCGGAGATGGGGAAAGAACCGTTGTGGATGCCGAGGACTTCGGGCGCATAGATGGAGCGTTGTTATACCAACACTCCTTCATAGTTGAAAAGGAGGAAGTAATGAGATCCAAAAAATTCAGAGATTTTCTATGCCTTTTCCATATCGTTCTGTGTGCTATGGCCTTTCATCAACAAGGTTTTGCTGGTACATGGGCAGACGCTTTTGAAGATGACAACACGCAAGAATGGGAAATCTTTAATACTTTTGACGAAGAGGAAGCGAAATGGTGGATTGATGCGGGTGAAGCAGTGTGCGAAACGTTTGAACTTGAAGGGCACGCGCATTCTATTCCGAGTATATGGGCAACAGGTGAACTTACTTGGAGAAACTATTCACTCTCATGCAAAGCCAAATTGGTTGAAACCAAAGAAGAACCTGCTATCTTAGGAATCGTACTCCATCAGCAGTGGGAGAGACTCTCCTTCTATGCATGTCAAATTTTGCACCCGTGGGAGATCGTCCATATTACAAAGGTGACCCCAGAGGGTGCAAATACATTGGGCGAGTTCCATTTCGCAGCAAAACTTGATACATGGTATACCCTCACTGCCGCTATTGATAGTAGAGGGAAACTTAAATTTCAAATTGACGACGAAGTGTTCACTGTCACCGACCAAAATCGGATAAAGAGTGGAAAGCCTGGGCTCAAAGTCTCAGGCGCGCAAGTTCGGTTTGATGATGTTGAAATCACGGGGAATAATATTCCGAACGGCGGTCCCGGAACGCTTCCGGTAGAACCGAGCGGAAACAAACTCGCTATTACATGGGGAAAACTCAAGCATTAATATTTTTAATTTATTGAATCTGGGCGTTTCTCCAAATGTAAAGCAAAGACAAATTATGCCATTTAAGGCATAATTTCATTACGAAACGGCTTTTGGTAAAGTAAAAAACCTACTTTAGGTTTGAAAAGGATTTAGACTAAACCGGAAAACATCTGGAGCGTAGCGGAGTAATGCTCAGAAGCAAATAGTTAGAAATATGGTAAATCAATACCGCCGTTTCCAGTGCCAACTGTCGCTTCCCGAAATGAGCGGACGAATGTCCTCCGGCAATGTCTCAACAAACTCAGGGCTGACCTCGTTGCCGGGCCATTCGCGCACCATCGGCGGTGTGTAGCCAGAAATGAGAATGACACGCTCTTTATCGCTACGGATGGCAGTCGTACTGTGGATCAACGCCTCGGCAAAAAGAAGCACGGAACCGGCTGGTGCTTCAACTTGGTAGATGAGTTTGTCATCAGAGAGTGCCGCTTCGATCATATCTTTCGAATCCCACGTTAAGCGGTGGCTGCCGGGTATAACGCACGTCCCACCATCGTCGGGACCGACATCGGTGAGGTAGGCAAGCGTCTTCACGAAGATACAGTGGAACTTGTTCTGTTCCACATAGGTGCCCCACCCGTGTTGCGTTCCACGATGAAAGCCGGTTGGGTTATAGCGGCGTTTATAGAGTTCGTCCAATTCCATCTCTGGATTCCGACTATTGATGATCGCTTCGGTTTCCTCAAGGCGGACTGCGCCACCTACCACCTCTTCAACCAACGGCACGAGCTGTGGATGCACGGCATATTCTAATAACGCCGGATCGTATTCAACAAGATTCCCGAAAAGCACATGGTGTTCACCCGGTCCCCGGACATAGACCCGTTTGTCATCCAGATTTTCGTCGGCTTTCATCCTGTAGAGCGCGCCTTTCATACGCGCAATTTCATCGTCATTTAGGACGTTCTCCAACAACACAAAACCGTAGATGTCGAAGTGGAGTCGTTGTGCTGGCGTTAAACATGTCTTGTTCATTACTTTTTATTTTTCCTCCGAGCGGACTGCCCCGTTTCAATGTTAGGGGTTGTTGATACATTACACCTTACGACGGGCAATGAATGGTTTCCCTACTACAAACAAACCCAACACCCGTGCCCTCCTGATCCTGGTCATCCTTTAATCCTGCAAATCCTGATTCAGACAGTGAAAGAGCACAATCGGGGAACCGCTCCTACAACCCATGCTTGATCTGTCCCCAGAGTGTTGCGAGTTTTCCGTTCGGGTCAACGGCAAGATCGAGTGGATCTTCCCCTTCATAAATCAGTAAATCATCAACGTAGCCGGGAGATGTCATTCCCCACGTATAGAAAGCGACCCACTTGGCAACCGGACCGAGGGCAGCGTTTCGAAAAGGGAGCCCTTTTTCCGCCTTGGCACCTAAGGCACCGTTTCTGTCGTCTCCTACGTAGAAATCAAATTCGCTTTTATCAACATTGGCAATAACTCGAACATATTTCCATGTATCGGTTTCAAATTCGCCAATGGGTTGCCACGCCGCACCATCGTAAAGCCGGACAATGCCAGCGTCCCAGTTGATGTAGGTGCACCCGTTGTTTTCGCCAATGCCATCAGCAGTGGCGACTTTGAGATTGAAAGATCTACCACCGCTTTCAATATAAATCCAGAATTCAACCGAAATGATAGGGTTCTCGGTCTCTATAGGCACACCAAGCCCATTACCATCTGCCCCGCCTAAGATAGCGAGTGCTTTTTTGTCGGTCTTAACGGTGTCTTTAGTAACCTCAAAGTCGCCACCTATTGCTTCCCAGTCAGGAGGCGGATCACCGACAGCAAACTCCTCGAACCCAGTCTGCATATAGACCTCTTGCGCGATTGTGGTCTTCACGACAGCGAAACTCAAAACAACAGCGAGAGTTCGCAAGATATATTGGTAAAAGGTAATTCGTTTATCTTGGATCACTTTCCATCCCTCCATCAAATCTTCATCACGGCATCCAGAGATTCCACTCCCCTTTCTTCTCCCATTTACGGCATGCGAGGCATAAGCACATAGATCGGATTGCGAAACGCGGGGCAGAACCGACATTCATTGCCCCACAATGCGGCAATAGATGGTGGAAAAATAAAACATCTCCCTGTTTGGCAACAACTTCCATCGGTTCGCCTAAATCCATCTTTGGAAATAGGGCACCAACATCACGAACATGGTTTGAAAATTCTGGGTTTTTCTTACGGAATTCTCGAATCCGTTGTGGACCGTCGGGCCATATCACAGTCGCTCCGCCATGTGAATTCACATCGGTGAGGTAGGTTAAACTGGTTACTCGGAATGTCCCAGGATCCAGCCGTAAATCCCGAAAGCCACCATCCAAATGAGGGGACGGACATTCCCACTCGGAATCCGAAACAGGAAATTGATTGAGTGCCCAGATGCCGTCCGGCTGTTGACTCTTACAATGTGGAATCTCTGGGTATCCGGAGGCGAGTTGCTTAATGATAGCGAGATACTCAGGTGTAAAACACGCTAAGACATCCAGATGGGTAACGCCGTAAAGTTCAATTCGCTTTCCATCTGCCATTTTCTCCATATAAAAACCGGCGAGTGGCGGACGTTTAAAATGCCCCCACGAGTCTGGGTCATCCGCATCCATGCCCATCATGTGCCACATCGCTTCCTCCGCTTTTGTGACAGTCTCTTGCGGAATCAATCCGGAAAGCAGTAAATAACCCTCTTCTTCAAATCGCGCTAACTCTTGCTTTGAAAGCATTTAACACCCCTCATCGTTTAATCCCCAATCGTGAATTTGGTAATATCAACAGAAGGCTCAGGATACTTCATGTCCAGTTTCCTGAGCGTCTCAACGATACACTCCGTGATAACGAGATTCCGATACCATTTCTTATTCGCGGGGATCACATACCACGGTGCCCAGTCGGTACTACATTTTTGGAGCATCACTTCATACGCTTGCATATAGTCGTCCCAATAGGCGCGCTCACGAACATCGGATGCCTCGACTTTCCAATGTTTTGTCGGATCGCTAATCCGAGATTCAAGACGTGCTCGCTGTTCATCCTTTGAGATGTGAAGGTAAAATTTCAGGACGACGGTTCCATTTTCAACGAGCATCTTCTCAAAATCGTTGATCTGTTGATAACGCTGCGCCCAGACCCCCTCTGGCACTAAATTATGTACCCGAACAACGAGGACATCTTCATAATGTGAACGATTAAATATACCGATCTTCCCTTTTGCTGGAACGGCTCTGTGTGCCCGCCATAAAAAATCACGGGAAAGCTCATCCGCAGAAGGGACTTTAAAACTAACGACATCGCACCCTTGGACGTTGATGCCAGACATTACCCGCCGAATGGTGCCATCTTTACCACATGTATCCATGCCTTGCAGAATGATGAGAAGCGAATGCTGACTTTCAGCGTAAAGCAGTTCCTGAAGTTTCAAGAGTTGCTTATGAAGTTTTTTCAGCCTGCGCTTCGTTTGACCTTTCTTTTCGTAACCCCCTGTAAAATCGGGTTCATAATCGTTCAAATTAACGAGTTCGTGGGGTCTAATGATATTCTTCGTCTCAAGTTCCATATTTTTAATAGGTATCAGTCCTCAGTACGGGTTTTCGTAGAAAACCCTTTCAGTTGTTAGCGTTAATAGTTATCGGTTATCAGTCGTCAGTTATCAGTCACAAGAGGATTTTGTTAAACCAAAATCTCTTAACTGAAAACCGACCACCGAAAGGGCTGCGTAGCAACCCACACCGAAAACCAATTACTGCGACAAAGACTCATAGTAATTATCAACGAGTCTACGGTACTCAGGCGGAACATCTTCCTTTGTGACCTGAGCAAGCCGTTTCTTTTCCTGAAGTGTGTTAAGTCGCTCTTCGAGCGCAGTCTCCAATTTATCGAGATCCCTAACAACGAATTCGTAGTTAGGAAACGGATTTGAGCGACTTCCGGGTCGATAATCCATCGTATCAAGCATACCAAGCCAGAGTCTATCAATCTCCCTATCTGACTCTCTGCCACCTACACGGGAAGCCTCCTGATCTGCGGGTTCATCGGGGTTTCCAGGTTGGTTCCCAGTCTGCCTTTGCCGCGCCTCTTGTGCGCGTTGCATCTGTTCTTGAATCTGTTGCTGTTGCTGAGCGAGCTGTTCCCGCCGACGCTGCTGTTCCTCCGTCTGTTCCTGACCTTCCATCGCTTGAAGTTCGCGTTGAATGTCTTGCATCCGTTCCCGCGCTTGTTGGAGTTGTTCAAGTGCGGCTTCAAGCTGCTCTTCTTCAGTATTCGCCATATTGGCTCGCGCCTGCTGGAGATCCCCTTGTGTCTGCTCCAGTGTATTTAAGACATCTTGCTGATTCTGGTCAGCGGCTCGGAAACTACGCCACTGTAAAGCACGCTGTGCAGTCGCCATATCCCCTGCAGTCTGCTCTTCAGCGAGACGTCTTGTCGCATCCGACACATTTTGGGCTGCCTCCGGATTGTCCGGAGTAAGTTGTTCCTGGATGTTTCTCAGTGAGCGCTCAAGTGTCTCCAGATTGCGTTGAAGTTCGCGCTGCTGATTGGCAAGCTCGGACGCCTTCCGGAAATCTTCAGGGCGCATCTCTGATTGTTGAGAACGACCTCTGAGTTCCTGTGTCTGTTGCTGAACATCAGATTGCGCCTCTGTCAACTGCTGAAGTTGTTGTGAGGCTCTATCAAGCGCGGCATCTGTGTACTCTGCGGCGACCTTTTCCAACTGCTCAATGGCCTCCTCAAGTCTTTCTTCCGCCTTTTGTCCCTTGGCGGCACTCAACTGTGGTTCCTCCTGTTGCATGCCCTGCGCGGCTTCTTCCATCTGTTCACCCGCTTGTTGCATTGCCTGTCCAGCTTGGTTTAGGCGTTGCCCTTGGGTGCCTTGCCCACTCTGTTGCATCGCATCGAGCTGCTGTGCCATCTGTTGCGCTTGTTGTGATAACTGCCCCTGCTGTTGACTGTTCTGCTGCATCTCACTCGGCGAGGGCTGGTTTTCACGTCCTAACTGTTGGCTTTGTTCACTCAGTTGCTGCTGTTCCCCTAACATCTGACGCGCTTGATCCAACATCTCCTGCGTCTGCTCCTGCATTTCCATATCGAGTTCGTTCTGTTGATTCTCAAGTTCGCTTTGCAACTCCTCCATTTCAAGTTCAAGATCTTCAGCGAGTTGCGGGTTATTATTCCGCATTTGCATCAGCACCTTCGGGATCTCAAGACTGACTTTTATGAGCAGTTCAAGTGCTTCCTGTTCCGGTGGAATCGCTTCATCAGGACGGACAGCGTTCAAGCTATCACCCGCTTCAGCCATTCTATCTATTGCATCCTCTAAGTTCATTAAGATTTCGGGCGAAACTCCCGAGTTCATTTGCATTGCCGCACTAAATTCATCTACAACCCGTTGCGTCTTATCCTTTAATTCGGTCTGTTTTTCACCCGTTTTCCTAACGGCAGACTGATATTTCTGGGTAATCGTTACAGGTTTCGCGCGAATGTGCTTCGATGTCTCTCGGATAATCTCCTTCTGTGAACTAATTACCTCCGAAAGTGGATTAGGTTCTGCCTGCCCAGGTTCACCCTCACTTTCGCCCTCGTGGAAATTCTCATTAAAGGGACGGATTTCAATGAAGTAAATGTCGCTACTGGCTTCGCCGGGACCGGTGCGTGTGTTGTTATCGGTAGCGTGCGCGTAATAGGAAATAATATCCCCCGGTTCAACGTCAAATTCCTCCAAATAGAAGGTATAGGTGCCGTCTGCAATGCGGCTTTCAGGTAAGAGGTTTTCGTTACTGACTGCTGACGGATGACTGTCGACTGCTTCTTTCGAGGATTCCATCACGAGTTCCTGCAATGCATCGGATCCGACGCGATACATGAGTTTCAATTCTGCAACGCCGTAGTCATCTGTTGCTTCAGCAATGATTTCCACCTCATCTAATTTTGTAGCTTTCACATCTCGACCGGGTTCTTTGATAACGACTTCTGGAACAGCATCAGGAATGGCTTTGATCGTGTATTCGATCGGTATCTCGTTGTTGAATCCATCAATACATAGCAGCTGAATTGCATAACTTCCGTTCTCAACAACACCTGTAGTGGTCGTAAGCGTGTTTCCACCAGAAATAGCCATTTCGGTTGAAACAGGTTCTGGAGTTGTGCGCAATTCCTCAGCAGAAACCTGTAAGTCGCCCATTACATCAGTCTTACGGGAGAACGTTGCAGTTTGAATCGCTTTGTTCGTCGTAAGCCTAATTTCTGCTTGCGTGCCGACGACAGCATGAATATCGCCTGTTCCTGTTTGCACAACAGGTTTAAGACCCGTATAGTCAGGATACGTGTAAGCAACGGAAATTTCAGTCACCTTTGGCATTTCAAAGACTTCAACAGTATAGCGTTCTGAAGTCGCCTCATTTGCGACGACAGCGTATTCCATATCGGCGTCGATGTTAAAAATTTCATAGGCAAATCCGCGTTTATCGTTCGGGTTTTGCAACATGTTAATCTGTTGTTGGTCTTTCTTAACTTCTGAAGTGGAGGATTGCTGCGCGCCAATATCTCCATACGTCAAGACCACCTTTTCGGCAGACTTACCGGTGACAGTTACATGAATCGGTAGGCTCTTGCCGCGGAGGATACGCGCATTCCCCGGCTCAACAGCGAGTTTGGTCGTTAAAATCGGATCCGTTTTCTCCCAAGGAACCAACACACGCAGCAAACTCGTATGAATTTCTGTTGGAAACAGCAGTGAGAGCACAAAACAACCGACAATAACCAAAGCCGCTATGCCGACATGCTTACGGGTTCGACTGTGATCGATCGTTGCTTTGAAATTGACGCCTTTTACCCGCTCGACGGTATCCTCAAGCAAGCGTTGGAGCATGTGCGCTTCAATCGGATCCGTCGATTCTCGGTTTCCGAATTCGATAGCACTCACCAATCTGTCTTCAAGGTCCGGGTGATTTCGTTCAACGTTGAGGGCGATATCACGGGGCGTGAGTGACGCTCGGAGCGGTTGAACGAGATATTTATATAGCAGGTAAACAATAACACCTGCCCCGATAACCAATAAAGCGATGCGTACAGCACTTGGGAGCGGCATCAACCAATCAACGACGGCTTCACCCACAAGTAAAGCGATAACACCCGTTAGAACGATAGCAAACCCTGCCCAAAAGAGACTCCGTTTCCAGACGCGTCGCGCACCCAGAATTCTCGCTTGTAATTCCGCGTAACCTTCTTTTGTATTCATCATTCTCCTCCACCGACATTATTCACGATCCACAAAATTCTATCAACTCTCTATCGTCCGCATCTTCTAAGAAGAACCCACTTGGAAGAAAGTATCAACGCCAATTCTTAATAACCAAATGATTACTGCCGTAAGACATGCCTTTGTTTTACTGACTTCCGCGAGTGTAGCAACCGCCACAGTTAAAACGAAGATACTCCATATACCCAAGATATCCATATAACTCAAAAAAAACAGAAGATACGGATTTTCGACGGATGTCACCAGCATGTGAATTGCCGGAATAACTCTCATATCAACAACTGTTTCAATATCCTCAAGGCGCCTAAAAACTGGAAGGAACGCGATATTGATAAAAAACACCAATGGATTAATCAAGATAGTATGCCACCACGCCGCGAAGATATGCTTAAATTTGAGCGCCGCATTTACCTTGAAAACCCGCGATACCACAGTGAGTATAATACTAAACACAACAGCACAGAGAATCCCAAGGATAATCCCACCCACCGCAACAAACACCATAGATGCCGCTTTGGTAGATCCAAATAACTCAATATCAGTTAAACTACCTGCATATTGTGGGTTAATGAACTTCTGCGTAAACGGGAAAACTATCCATGCCAATACCACGACAAGAAAGCAGAAGACACCGAACGCAACTCCCCATTTGGGTCTGGATTTCAGCCGCGTAAATGTGGATTTCGGGTTTGCAATGAGATCAATGAGATTTCGCCAACTCTCTCTCATAATTTCGATGCTCAGGTGGCAAACACGACCTCAATCCGGAGTTTGTTCATACAGTTTACTTTTTTCTGCTTCTAACTGTGCCTCCTGCCAACCGTAATCGACATCACCGTCATAGAATTTGTCCGGATGCTCCACTGCCCAAATTTGCTTATGGATAATCCAGTTCTTCGGATCTAATGCCAAAGCTTTCCGCCATTCTGCGATCGCTTCCTCCTTTTTACCGACCTCCAACAAGACCAGACCAAGTTGGAAACGGGCAGAGGCTTCAGTAGTAATTTGCGCATTTAGGCCATCTAAGGGTTTCACATCACGAAGTAACTTCACATTATAATCGGGGTCCAACAACCACTTTTCAAGTATAGCGAGGGTCTTTTGATCCGCAACATTGATGTTGAAAGGTCCTTTTACCAACCGTCCGGCTTCATCAATCATAACACCATAGGGGATAGCTTTGAGGTCATAAAGGGTGCCGAATGTATTCTGTGAATCAACAAGCGTGACAAAATCGGCGTTTGCCGCATCATGCCAAGGACGCACAACGGATGCGCCTTGTGCATCGAGAGCAATGGAGATAAGGTTTAAGTTTTCTCGGTGTTTGGCGTAAAACTGCTGCCAACCTGGCAGTTGTTCACGACACCCTCACCACGAACCCCAAACATAGAGGAGTGTCTTTTTCCCTCTGAAATCCCGTAAGTGTTTTGGAGTTCCCTCAAGGTCGGGAAGCGTGAATTCGGGTGCCAGATGCATGGGTTGAATAACCTCCAATCGGTTTGCTGATACTTCATAGATTTCAAAGCCGAAGGGTTTCGTAATTCGTGCCGGTTGGACATAAGTTACGCCATTAATATCGACAACCCCCTTCTCGCTATCTTGGAATTCGAGAGGCACACAGAGTTCTGACCCACCACAGAGAACCACCATCTTCGCACCCTCTGGATACTCGATTTTTAATCCGAGTTGTTTAGCAAAAGGTTCCAGAGGTACGAACCATCTACCCTCTTTAAGAATAGGCGGTGCGGCAAATGCAACGCGTTGTGCATCTACGGTCATCTGTAAATTCTCTCTATTCATATTCTCCTCTTCAGCTGCCGCTATTCGCAAACCCACTGCACAGAGCAAACCCGCTGTCAACATTATGAATCCCACCATAACACCCAACCTGCGAACTGATATTGCGAGAATCATTGCGCCTTCTTCTCCCTGTGTTCTGAATCGTAAATCAGGAATTTAATAACCTTTTCCGCGGTCTTGGGAGTGAGTCCCGAACCCGGTTTCCGCATCATCTTATAGACATACTTTCGCCATTCTTCTGGGGTGAAAGTAGAATTAATTGGGCGTGCAACGGTATGGCATCGGCTACATTTACGGGTAAAAAGCTCGTAAGTCTCCTGCATTTCAGGTGAATAGGTAGTAACATCAATAAAGTTAGGACCCTCATCCGCCGGATAAGTTTTAGGGACCGCACGCGGGGCGCGCAAGGCGTAGATCATCCCAATCCCAACGAGAAAAATAACACCCAGAACAGTAATCCAAACAATTGTATTTTGCATGTTTATAGTTTTCAGAGGAATAACAACCAGCAATCAGTAAAGAGATCTTTATTAAACGATACCCTCTTTACTGACAGCTGAAAGGATTTTTTGAAAAAAAATCTGGGGAAACACCCAAGCAAAAACCCCTAACTGCTGACTGCTAATTTACTGAAAACTTTTAACTTTTTCTACGATAGCGTCCGTGCCAATGCCGTGATGTTCCAAAAGCTCCTCCGGTTTCCCGGACCTCGGCACTCCTGTAACAGCGAGTTTGTGGACACAGACCCCTTTCGTTGCCACAGCCTCAAGGACAGCATCACCGAGACCGCCCTCAGGATAATGATCTTCAACGGTGATTAAGGTATTGTTCGTCTCGGATGCCGCCTTTTGCAGTGTTTCTTCATCAATCGGCTTGACGGAATACAAATCAATAATACGTATAGCAATCCCTTCTTCAGCGAGTATTTCGTGTGCTTTCAACGCTTCGTGAAGGGCAACACCCGCGGCAACGACGGTCACTTTATCTTCCCGACTCTCCCGAATAACTTTACATCCACCGATTGGAAAACTCTCGTTAGCATCATAAAGAATAGGGGTTTTCGGACGTGAGGTACGGAGGTAAACGATACCTTCGTATGCCGCGGCTTCCGAGACAAGCCGTTCGGCGGCGATTGCATCGCTTGGATACAACACAACCGCTCCCGGAATCGCACGGAACATCGCTATGTCTTCTAAACCCATCTGTGAGGGACCGTCTTCGCCAATTGAGACCCCACAGTGTGAACCCGCATATTTGATGTTTGCCTGTGAGATCGCGGACATCCGAATCTGATCATAGGCACGCGATAAAAACGCAGCAAACGTAGAGACAAACGGAATCTTCCCACGTTTTGCTAAACCGATACCAGCACCGACCAAATTTTGCTCCGCGATGAACATCTCAAAATAGCGGTTCGGATGGAGCGTCATAAATTCCTCGGCGTAAGTAGAATTTTTGGTATCCCCATCCAAAGCGACAACATTCGGATTCGCGCTGCCAAGTTTCGCAAGCCCCGCACCGTAGCCACTACGTGTTGCGATTTCTTCGTCCGTTGGATAGTCAGGAGGTTCACATTCAGTCACGGCAGGACGATCGGCACTCCCATTTACAGCATTTGGCGATTTAATCTGAATCGGGACATTCGACTGTAACGGTCCAAGTTCAGCTAACGCCTTGTCAAGTTCCTCACCTTGTTCAAGTGCCTTTCCGTGCCAGTTGTCGGCGTTTTCAAGAAACGAAATCCCTTTTCCCTTAAAAGTTTTAGCGACGATCATCGTCGGTTTCTCGTTCGAAGCCTTAGCTTGATCGAGTGCAGGAAGGATCTCATCAAAATTGTGTCCATCAATGCCGATGGCTTGCCAACCAAATGCCTCAAAACGCTGACAATACGTATCAACATCGAAGGCATACATCGTTCGCTGACTTTGTCCAAGCGCATTGACATCCACAATCCCAATCAAATTATTAAGCTTGTAGTGTGAGGCCAAAGCCGCTGCTTCCCAGACCCCACCTTCGGCAGTTTCACCATCGCCGAGGAGGACATAGACACGGTAGTCAGAATCGTCTAAGTATTTACCGTTGAGCGCCATACCGAGTCCAAGCGATAAGCCTTGCCCAAGCGAGCCCGTTGCGACCTCTGTCCATTCAAATCGAGGGGTCGGATGTCCCTCCAAGATGCTGTCAATTTGCCGTAGTGTGCGTAGTTTCTCGATTGGGATGATACCTGCTTCCGCATAAGCAGCGTAAAGTAGCGGTGCCGCATGTCCCTTGGACAAAATGAACCTATCGTTGTTAGGATTCTGAGCATCGGTTACGTCATAACGCATCGCGTCAAAAAAGAGTGCTGAGACAATATCCGCAGCCGAGAGACACGTGGTCGGATGTCCAGAACCTGCCTCCGATGTGGAGATAACTGAATGAATGCGCAGGTTCGTTGCTTTCTGTTTAAGAAAATCTTTTAAGGTTTCCACAAATTTTGCTAATCCTTTTTTACTGGTTTTAACCATCAACTCGTGCTTTAACATTTCTAACGGAGGCGAGTTGATGGTTAAAGTTATCGGTTGTTGGTTTTCAGTTAAGAGGTGTTGGTTTAAAACACCCTCTTGTAACCGATGACCGATGACTGACAGGGTTTTCATAGGAAGCCCGTACTGATAACCCTTCCTCTGACGGCTATTCTGGGTTCAACTGAGCCGTTCTCCGCTGTGCAGCCAACGAAAGGTAATGTTCTTGAAAATTCTGGATGAGACTCTCAAAAGTTACAATGGCTTGCGAAATGTCTTGCAGTTTGACATACGCCTCTGCTTGCCAATACATCGCCTTCGCTACAACCGAATTGGAATCTGTCACATTTCCGTCCGTTTGGTGGGCTTCGTTTTCTATAGCCTCTCCAAATTTTTCGATTGCACGTTGGTAATCTTTCTCCTCATAGTAGGCTTTCACAGCATCTGCATAAGCGAGATTGCCTTGCTCCTGCGGTCGGAAAAACTCAACTTCCAACGGCGGTAATTCCAACGGCGGAACGACTACTTCTAAGTCTTCTTCGTCCGGCAATGCATCTATTGCTTCAGCAATCTGCTGTTTGTATGTTTCTTCAGTCTCATGGTCTTCTATTTCTTCAGTCTCATGGTCTTCTATTTCTTCAGTCTCATGGTCTTCTGTGTCTTCCGCACTGTCATCTTCTTCATCGTCGTCTTCTACTGGCTCCGTTGCTACTGCCTCGCGAAAAGCATGAGAGAGTGCAGTATCAGGATCTTCTAAATCATCTTCTAAATCAACAGAATCGTCATCTTCTTCATCGAGAAGTGAATCTTGTGGTTCATCATCAAAATCATCTGTTTCGTCGTAACTAAATGATGTCATTTTTCCCTCCATGTTTCTATTTTTTACGAAGAATCGTCGGCAGTCAGCAAGAAAACCACCTTGCTAACTTTAACCATCTACTCGTCTCTGATACAATATCTAAATGCACGAGTAGATGGTTAAGAAAGCCGATTAGTACCTGATCTTCACATCTGCCCAAGTCGTTGCCATCTTGTCAGCCGGATCAATCTCTAACGCGGCAAGCATACCGTTCATTAACTCTTCAATGTCCGATTGCTCCAAAGCGACATCGAAGATGACAACCTCGTCGATAGTCGCTGCACCAAAGCGTGCGCCACCGCAGCAGTCATCAAATCCGATATTGACGGGACCACTATCGGCATCAATAGGGTTTTTGGCGATATCCATTGTGCTCGCTTCTTCGGCATCAATATAGATCGCCCACTTACCGGTTTTACTATCAAAAGTGGTTGTGTACATGTGCCACTGGGTAATATCTTTGGTGCCAACATTACCGTCATTCCAACCGCCGGGTTTATTCCAGCAACCTCCGTTGCAAATGGGCCACGCAATATTTTTCGTGCCTTGGTTGGGATGAATAATATAGGCGGGACGCTTTTCAACCATCCAGCCGTGTTGGTTCCACGTATCACCTGCACTTTTTGCCCAAGCTGAGATCGTGATCGCTTTATTTGGGTTATCATGTTCGGCGATCTGAACGTAAGCACCCTTACCATCAAACTCAAGGGCTTGTCCAAACTGGCCCTTCACCCATTTCGGCTTACCCTTGAAGTCCCCATCCAGTCCATTTCCTGAATCATCGGTTGCCATATTTCCTTTGCCTTCATCAAAAAGCCACATCCCGACAATCGTATCAGGGTCGATTTCGGCAGCGGTGGTGGAGACGAACAAAACCCCGACAGAAAAGAGGCTGAAACTCGCGAGCACCAAACTTGTGAGCCAAAATTTGCCACCAGAAATAATACTGAAATTCATTTTTACCTCCTGCTCAATATTACAAATTCTAAGGACTTTATACACATACTTGTGCGATTTATACGGGCATCCCATTGTACGAAAACATAAACCGCCGCTAAAACATCACATACATCTATCATATCAGATTCACAGGTACATGTCAAGGAAAAATTGAAATTCAAGACGACTTCACTTTCAGCCAAAAGGTTCCGCGCACGCTTCGATGTCCCCCCGTTCCAGTTCTTTCTCCCATACAAAAATTAGGAACTCGATCTAAGTGGTGGACTTCTGCAGAAGGCACAAATTTACAGAAGTCACGTCGGTTCATTAACATGGGGCACTACATTTAAAAAACCGTTGACATGAAAGGAATTTTTCATCTATAATGTTCTTATACACCCATCTCAATGTGAAGCGTAGGAAAATATGAAGGAAATAGGGTTTATTTCTTTACTTTTGGTCTTTGGTATCCTGCCCGTTTTTGGACAGATTCCAAATAACACCCTGCAAGTTTTAGGCTCGAAACACCCCAACTTTAAACATCTAAAATCAGCGAGCGGTATTCTTATCGCGCAAGGCTTAACAGCACAGAATATGAATGGGGTTTCCGACGAGCCTACAAAGCAAAATAATGTTGCCGATTCGGAAAATGAGGCGGAAACCACCGAAGAAGGACCCGCTCACTCGGAAAAGGCAGGGCGGATATTTAAGATTATAAATGACTACGAGTTAGTAGAAGGTGAGGTATTAACAACACTCGTTATAATCGCTGCAGACGCACGATTACAGGGACGTGTGACCGGCAATGTATTGGTAATCGGCGGAGATGTTCAACTGTCGCCAGAGGCGCAAGTGAATGGAACGCTTCACATCGTCGGCGGACAGATTACGGGAAACGCACAAGGTGTAACCGACCTTCAAGTAAGCAACGACTGGCATTTGGTCCCCGCTGCAGTCTATCTTGTAATGTATCCACACACTTTCTGGGGTATCAGTAAGCAAGCAAATTTTCGTCTAATATTTATCAAGCTTGGAATATCCCTCTTGATGTATCTGTTGATAGTAGCCGTCCTCTCAAAGCCGATAAACGCCGTAAGTGAACTTTTTGCCAGAAGACCTATCGGTAGTATACTGTTTGGCATCCTGATGTTAGTCATGATACCGCTCCTTCTTACACTGCTGACCCTGTCAATCATCGGTGTACCATTTATGCTATTGTCTCTTTCGCTCTTGGTTCCTTTGGCAATCTGTGGTAAGGCAGCGATCTTCCTGACACTCGGTAGTACCCTCTTTTCAGGACGATGGAGACCGCTCGCGGTTATATTTGGTTATATCCTTTACTTCATGGCAACATCCGTGCCCTATATTGACTGGGTAGTGTTTCTCATTGTCAACAATATCGCCATTGGACTCTGCCTACTAAGCGGCATCGGTAGGATACGTTCGCAAGAACCGCGTAGAAATATCTCCCCGCTCTCCAGCAATGAGTGGGGCACCCAGTAAGAAAGAGTGTAGTCAGTATGCAGTTAGCGTCCCCCTTTTTCCTGAGTTTATTCATCGTAGTCCCACTACTGGTATTCGCTTTAAGGTGGCTACGGGGGAAACCGACAATCGTCCCGACCGTGCGCTTTTCTGACTTCAAACACGGGTTCGCCGCAGGTATTCGGCAGATGCAGGATGCGCTTTCGGTGAAAGTGCTGCCGATACTGAGAGTCATCCGATTTATTGTTCTTGCGCTCCTTATTGTCACCCTTGCCCGTCCGCAACTGTCCCAAAGCCGTGAGCATAAATTCACCGAAGGCATTGATATTCTCTTAGTACTCGACATTTCGGAAAGCATGCGGGCAGAGGATTTTGAAGGATCCAATCGCATCCAGATCGCGAAATCAGTTGTCAACGATTTTCTGACGCACCGCCAAAATGATCGTATCGGTTTAGTTGTTTTTGCCGGTGAAAGTTTTACGCTTTGCCCCCTAACGTCGGACTATTCGGTGTTAGTCGAATTGCTCCGCGACGTAGAGATCGGGCAGTTAGAGGATGGAACGGCTATCGGTGACGCGCTTGCAACTGCTACCCATCGGTTACGCGCCTCGGCATCGAAAACGAAGATTGTTATCCTCTTAACCGACGGTGAAAATAACGCCGGTAGCATTGAACCCGGGGCAGCGGCTTCTTTTGCACACTCCTTTGCGATTAAGGTCTACACTATCGGCATGGGGAAAGAGGGGGGTGCACGTATTCCTTACGCCGATACGACCTTCGGCAAACGCTATCGCGAGGTTTTAACCTATCTCGACGAGGATACCCTAAAACAGATTGCCAACATAACAGGGGGTCGCTATTTTCGCGCTACAGACACGCAATCACTGAAGCAAATTTACGCAGAAATTGACCGTTTTGAAAAGACAAAATTTGAGACAGTCTTTTCAGTCGTCCATAAAGAGTTAGCGGCATATTTTCTAATACCCGCAGTATTCCTACTGGGAACCGAGATTTTATTGAGTAATACAGTGTTACGGAAAATCCCTTAATATTCCTTAACCAATTCACCTAAACGAACCGCAAGGAACAATAAAAGAATGGAAAATATTATCGCATGTAATTTGGGAAGCTACCGACAATTTCGTGCCGGAGCGTATGCCCACTTAGCGGAAATCGGTTTGACGAACGTGGAGATCGGCGTGCCTGAACCTGAATCTGTCGATGCCCTCCAAACGGAATTGAACGCCCACGGACTCACCGCTACCAGCCTGCTTGGCAGTTGTGATGTCCAGTCTGAAACGGTCATCTCAGATTTCCAGACAACGTTGGATACCGCTGATAAAATGGGTGTAAAGATCATTTTTGTGAGTGTGCACGCCGGTGATGCTGACATCAGTGCGGTCTATGACCGGCTCCGTGCCATCGGCGAAAATGCGGCCCCCACTGGTATTAAAGTGTGTCTGGAAACACACCCAGACCTGGTACACAACGGAGACATCGCACTTAAAACGATGCAAGCCGTGAATCATCCGAATATCTGTGTCAACTTCGACACCGGCAACGTCTATTACTACAATCACGATGTGACAGCCGTTACGGAAGTTCAGAAGGTCATCGGACATGTCGGTGCTGTCCATCTCAAGGATACAAACGGTGGCTATCGAACGTGGAATTTCCCGACGCTCGGTGAGGGCGTGGTCGATTTTAAAGCGGTATTTCAGACCTTGAACGATGCCGGTTTTTACGGTCCCTTCACAATGGAATTGGAAGGCGTTGAGGGCGAAAACCTCAATGAAGCGGGTGCCAAGGCACGGGTCGCAGATTCGCTGCAACACCTAAAAGACATAGGCGTTATTTAATTTTACCTTGCGGTTCGATGGGGAGGCTTGGATTTTGACGCGCCTTTCCGTAGAGCCTGCTTCGCAGTGAGAACCATTACATTACGGACTACGTTTTCTCGACTACAAAGGGGAGAAACGAAATGGATACGAATCTTTGTGTTATTCGATTGAGTGAAGGGGAACGCATCGGTGATGTGCTCGGGAAGGTTTTAGCTACCCCAGACATGACAACGATTGGGGCTTTCGCCGTTTCAAAAGAAAACCCTACCGAACTTCACTACCACGATTTCGATGAATACTGGTATTTCACGGAAGGCACGACGACTGTGACGCTCCGAAACGCTGATGGCCAGTCCGAATCCTACAGTATTGGTCCTGGAGACTTGGTGGTCACGCCCAAAGGTGTTGAGCATGGGCATACCCCGGACGATGTCGTTAAAGGGGTGCAGTGGGTGAGCGTGATTCCGTCTAATGCCCGCCGTGGACATTTGCATCGGGATTTTCCAGAGGAGAATTAACCATGCCAACAAATCAAAACATTTTACCCCGCAGACGTTTAGGCCGGACAGAATTAGAGGTTACATGCCTCGGCATGGGAGGTGCCGGCGTCGGTAGAGGCGATGTTACCGACGATGAAGCGATCGAAGCGGTACACCGAGCCATCGACTTAGGGATAAACTATCTTGACACTGCACCGCTCTACGGTGAGAGTGAAAGGCGGGTAGGGCTTGCACTCGCCGACGGCTGGCGTGAGAAGATCTACCTCGCCACGAAGATAGGGACACACCCTGAATGGCGCGGCGATTTTAGTGCATCAGGGACGCGCCGAAGTGTCGAAAATAGTCTGCGGCTGTTGGGGACAGATTATCTCGATGTTTGCTTAGTGCACGACCCAGACAGTATGGACCCCGTTGTGGCAAAAGACGGGGCATTCGACGAACTCCAACGCATGCGCGAGGAAGGATTGCTTAAGTTCATCGGGCTTGGGGTTCGACAACACGAATTTCACAAAATCGCCATCGAAACCGGCGTCGTCGATGTAATTCTAACGTATTTGGATTACACGCTCCTGAGCCAAACCGCAAACGATTGGTTGTTACCGCTCGCCGCTGAAAACGACATCGGGGTTATCAACGGAAGTCCCATTGCGATGGGGTTGCTTTCAGGGATTGAGCCGGATGTATCCGTTGAAAGGATGCACTTAGGCAGATCTGATGCTGAAAAAGCACATCGGCTCTACCAGTGGGCAACCGACAACAATCTGAATGTTCTGAATCTCGCCATTCAATTCTGTTTCCGTCAACCGCGCATTGCGATGAGTCTGACCGGTTCTAAGAATGCGGCAGAAGTAGAGCAGAATTTCGCCGCCGCTACGACCCCGGTTCCCGACGATGTATGGGAACAATTACAGGTACTTTTGTAAGTAACAGAACAGTCAGTTGTCGGTTAAGAAGTGTTCATCTAACAAAGGGCTACTTTTAAGGTAGCATCAAAACCCGTAGCCCGTAATGTAATGGAGGGCGGATTTGAGGAACGCACGCTAAAGTCCTAACGTCCGTTATTCTTCCGCAAGGTATAATTAAAAAATGAGATTTCAGGGAAGGGTTGCATTGGTAACCGGCGCAAGTCGTGGAATTGGAAAGGCAACCGCAATTCAACTTGCCAGTGAAGGTGCGACTGTCGCTGTCCACTATTCTCGCGCTGTTGAGAAAGCCGAAGCCGTCTGTGAACAGATTCGCGACTTGGGGCAGAAAGCAATACCTGTCCAAGCCGACATCGCAGACAGAGATGCTGTGAACAACATGGTCACGACGGTGACAGAAGCACTTGGTGCGATCGAATTGCTGGTAAACAACGCCGGGGATGTCGGTGATATCGCGTTTGACGAGCTCGAGCCTGAACACTGGGACCGGATTATAGCGATTAATCTGACAGGTCCCTTCAACGTGTTATGGGCAGTCAAACCGGGGATGATTGCGCAACAGTTTGGACGTATTGTTAATGTGTCCTCAATCGCGGCGTTGGCAGTCCGTCCGAATCAATTGCCTTATGCAGCAGCGAAAGCCGGTGTCATTGCGCTGACGAAATCGTGCTGTGGACCGCTTGCACCGCACAACATCCGTATCAATTCGGTTGCCCCGGGGGCAATCGCGACAGATATGTTAGGAGAAGTCTCATCAGAGATGGTGGAACAACTCCGGTCTACGACACCCCTCGGCAGGCTCGGTGAACCGGAAGAGATGGCAGATGTAATAGCGTTTCTCTTGAGCGAGGAATCGAGTTATATGACGGGTTCGACGGTTATCGCAAGTGGGGGCAGAATCCTTATTCCATAACCGAAAGAATTGCGTCGCCGACCTCTAAATCGAACGCAACGAAGGTCTGTTTGTCTTCAACGAGGAACGTATCTCTCTGAAAATCGCGTCGGGAACGAACTTCGCGGAGGTCCCAACCGTTCACCTGAATATGGCGTATCGGGGCATCAATAGCGAGTGTAAAGTTTGCTGTTGGGAATTGGGTAGAGATGTGAATCTGCCGCGTAACCCCCGTTCTCCCCTTATCAAGGGGGTAAAAAGACCCGTGTTCTGAGACTGCGATATCGGTAAACTCACGTGCCATCCAATAGTGACCAATCTCCGAATTCTTCATCCAGAGCGTTCTCACGCCATCCGGGTCATAAGCGTCGAGCCGTGCCTTGACGGTTTTTAGTATATCAAACCCAGATTTCTCACCGTTGAAATAGAACCCGGGCCAATGTCCCACGAGGACACACGGAAGTTCTTTTTCGAGAATCGGCGGCAAGCGACCCCCCCGTAAATCTTCTGTAATGAACCGATCGGCATCCCCCAAATCGTAGCCCGTCCAGCCACCAAACCAGTCCCCAGCACATGAAACGATACTGGCAATCGCAATCCCTTTCTCCTTCTCAGGATACCAGATGGGTACATCCGGCAGTTCATCATGCTTGAGCCAGAGAAAGTAGAACGGACGTGGGTTGTTATTGACGTGTTGAGAGGCGGTTAACACGGCTTTCGCATACGCCGCCTCCTGACGTTTTCCAAAGGCACCGGGACTCGTCACGCCCTCACACGGAATGCCGACATTATCAAGCATTTCCATCGCTGTGATGATGTAGTCTGTGAGTCTGTTATCAACAGGCGGATCGACCCATTCGACCTGTTCCCACTCTTCGGTGAGGCTGAATGTGTCGAGATCAACGACAGCGGTATGCGTGAGCATCTCCGGAGTCAAGTCGAAACTCGGCCAAATCAGTTCCCTGTAGATTCGCAGCCATGCCTGATATTCGTGTGTTGGAAAGTCTGGGAATCCTTTGTCGACGCGTCCGACCCCTGCTGGATAAGGAATGAGGCTAAATTTGCCTTTCACACCGTTTTCCCAGCACCATTCTGCCCACTCATAAGCGAAATCTGAGGGGATTGTAGGGGGTATGCTTTTCAATTGCGTGGCGTTGCCTTCCCAACGTTCTGGAGGGATATTCGGCTGGTGTCGCCTTTTCCACGCGTGCCGCTGATGTATCCAGTAGTAGGTGAGATTGACCACCGGACACGAATCGTCGACGATCAAGGACAGCGGAGTCCTTAACAATGGGTTGCAGACGGTGACATTCATATTATACATATATTAAAACAGAGGATAGACCTACGTATCAAATCCGTCGCTCGTACTCATCATGTGTTCCAATCCAAAACCAGATGAAATTCCCGTCTTCTTCACGAGCCAACGCTCTATAACCTCTACTGACGCGTATTGCCCAAAGGTCTCCCACCTTTTTAAAACGGAGAGAAGGGTGTCTGGGATTTTGCTGAAGGAGTTGAAACTTCTGAGGGACACGTCTTTGGATAGTGGGCGGTAGTTCGGCGCAAGATTCCCAAAAATCTTCATCGAGAATGTGTTCCATACTACAACAGCTTCTGAAGTTCGTCTATGCTATGGTATTTACCTTCTCGATAATTTTTAACTGCTTTTTCCGCAAGGTGATTCAACCGTCCGGTTCTTACATCCTCCTCAAACCGCTTCTCCCACGCTTCTTCTTCAGCGATTAAGGCTTCATGAAGTTTGTTTTCAAGAGTTTTTAGCAGTGCTTTTTCCGTGAATTCCTCGCACTTGACTTTTGGAACCTCTGGGATCCACCCAAGCCAACCGGTGCCGTTTCTCTGGATGTGGGCAGTATAGGTCTCCTCAAAGACCTTGTCATGAATTTCGACCTTTTTTATTTTTTCCACGTTTATCCCTTTGAGCAAAGCTGGGCTCCATTGGAAAGTATTCTAATTTTTTATCGTCCCTGTAACTTCTAATACTTTTTATCAAACTCACGTTATAGTAACACATTCCGCATAAAACAGCAAGGTAAATTAGACATTGTCAGTTATCAGTAACCTCTTATGGAATGTTACCGACAACTGACGACGGACAACTATTCTGTACTATTTTACTTCACTCATCAGAAACGAGACCTGCGCCATAATAAAGAAGAGTAGATTAAAGAGCACCAATAAACCGACTTGGGATAACACATTCCGATAGGAAATCTGCTCCGAAAATACGGGAACAGCATTCGGATCCACAGGTTTTTGAGACAATCCCTCCTTCACAGGATAGATATGGAGGCTTTCAGGATCACCCTGGTCTTCTGTTCTAACGAAATCTATGAACGTCTGTCGGTAACGGCGCGCCTGTTTGACAAAATTCATATAACCGACGATACTCGTGTTCGCAAGTCCCTCCATTGCATATTGAAAAGTCGCTATCGGAGAGATTTGGGTGAGATCACGGGCGAGTTGCACCTGCTGAAGTTGCCGGTCGATGTGTCCATCGGCGATCTGGGTCTCCGTGTCGCTGATTTCGGTGAAGTATGTCGCCCAGAGACGTGCCACGGCTGGTCTTTCGATGGCAGGTGATTTTTTTAACTTCTTTTCCGGCTCCCGTTGCCATTGGTCCTCGATTTGGTCCAATTGTGCACGTCTCCGCATGGAAATCTCATCAACAGATGGAATCGGATTCAGATTACCGACAAAGATCCCGAGCAGACTCGGAAACACAAATGCTAAAAAAACCCAAGTGAGTAAGAGCCACACTAAACTCGTAATGGCATTTGAGACGCGACTTGAGAAAAAAAGTCCGAGAAAAATAAAAATAGAAACGAGCAATGCAAACAATCCAACCATCCCCAAAATGCACAGCCAATCACTTCCGTCAAATGGAATACCCCCAATGAGGAGAACGACTAAGAGGTTCACGAGAATACCCATAACAAGTGGTAGAAAGACTGTTACAAATGCACCGAGATATTTCCCTAACAATACTTGCCCGCGTGAGACCGTGTTCGACATTATGAGGCTTAGCGTACCGCGCGCCCGTTCCCCAGCGATAGCGTCAAATGTGAACAAGATTGTAAAGAAACTCATGAGGACACCGATGAAGACCCAGTTAATCTTGACACGTCCCGTTGAATTGCTGCCAGAACTTACGACCTTATATTCCAAACTCAATGGATGTCGCCACGCGTAATCCTCATCCTCAACACCGCTACTTCGACTAATACTCCCATCACTTCTCAACTTAATAGAACGCGATACGACTTCATTAACGCCACCGGCACAGAAGATCAGGCGGCTGGGACGTTTCGGGATATCTCCAGGTCCCCTCAGTGCTAACTCCGCTAAACTTATGTTCGCTTGTTCTGTAATATGCTTCCTATTTTGTCTCATCTGTTCGTTATAGGAATGAATCCGCGCCGTATAACCACCATCGCCGAGGCTATATATCAGCGCATTCGCCACAAACAAAATAGGCAGCAGGATTATCATCAACGCAAACCGGAGTGTCGTGAGATTGTGATGAATCTCCTTTATCGCAATTTGCAAGATCATTTTTTTAATTTTCCTTGCGGTTCGGTCAGGTGGGTCGGGTAGATTATGTTCCTCCCCGTAGATCCGCCTGCGCCGTTGTTGCAGGCTACACTTTCGGTTTAATAATGATTCCTTGCGGTCGTTTTTTTAATGCTCCCGTTAGATTCGTCAGGAAGATAGGCAGTCAACCATTCTTCTGACAACCGACAGCCTCCTTCTTAACTCATATCATATCGAAGGAAGGACACATAAGCCGTCATGAATAGAAGGATATTCCATGCGAATAAAATCAAAATATCCACCGACGCGCGTACGAAACTTTCTGAGATAGAGAGCCTTTTATGTCTAAAAACAGGTAGATCTGCCAAATCCGCAGTCCCCTTATCCGTGGAGAACCACGCCCGCGAAGAAAACGCTTTTTTATCCTTCAGATATTCAACAATTTCACGTTTATAGGCTCTGGCATCCTCAATAAAACCGTTATAACTCTGTCTATCGGTTCCCGCTATGGCACCAACAGCGAAGTGATATACATCTGCGAACGAGATACGGGAGAGCGCGTCTGCAAACTTTGCAGCTCGCTCTCGTTCCTCCGCAGGTTTGTTAAGAATTTCCTCCGCTTTACCCGCATATTCACTCCGAAGCCGCTCTTGATACCCTAAAAGTTCTTGAAAGATGGAGGTATCTGCCTTGTCAACACTTGTAACGCTATAACGCCTTAGTCTGAAATAGCCACCAGTATAGGAACTCGAGCCTAACCCCGTTGAACTCGTCTCAGGTTCCCAAGTAATTGACGCTCGCAAATCGTCGTAGCCTCTCTGCTTGAAGTAGGCATCCCGTTCCCTTTTGTACTCGTCCCAGACATCGAAGGCAGGTTGGAGAAATGCACCTTCAGGTTGCGACTGATAGGGCGATAATTTATCCACCGTAAACGTTACAACATTCGCATGAACGCTTGTCAGAACCACCCAGATAAACATGGAAAGGATTAGCGTCGTTGCGGCTTCCTTTGTCCAAACTGACAGGAGCAATCCTAATAGATACCACGTTGACACGTACAACAACGAAACACCGAATATCAGGAGGATGTGGGCAATATCGTTTCCATCAAAGCCAGTAACCGGGGAAGAGATAGCGATTAAGAGTGCGACAATTAAACTCACTAAAACAATAGGGAACAGCGACAGCATTCCGCCGAGATATTTTCCCAAAATGACCGTGTCCCTCGGTATCGAATTGGATAACATAAGCTTCAGCGTCCCATCTTCCCTTTCTCCTGAAATTGTATTGTAAGCGAACAGAATCGCTAACGCACTCAACACGATTTTGAAGATGAAAACCACATCAATGGAAAGGAACATTGCGAGGAAGGGGTTGTCTGAGCCTCGCTTCTGCGTTGGTGCCCCCCAAATTGTGGAAGTGAATTCAAAGATAGGCTTTCCCAACTCAACAGTGACCGTATTGGCACCGTCATTCTCCGTTCCGACGTTAAAGATACTCAGAGGATTCGGTTTTCGATGCGCTTGCGGTTTGATATCAACATAGAGATCCCATTCCCGCGCTTCCTCCCCTGCCTCCCGGACAGCAGTATTATACCCCGATAAACGCTTCTCATAATCGTCCACCTGAACGAAAACGGCAACAGCCGTTGAAAGCACACACACAATAAATCCAATCATAAATCGGGAAGTCAACACATTTGAAACGAATTCGCGCTGAATAACCAGCCAAAGTGTATGCATCAAGGCACCTCCGATAGTAGGTTTCGGTTCGTAGTAGGGCGATTCATCGCCCGTTTGCCCCGCGAAGGATGCGCAATGAATTGCGCTACTACAAACAACCACGAACCAGCCTCAACTATTTATTCTCCATCGATCGCTCAGATTGCATATCCTCTTTTTCGAGGAGTGCAATACCAACACGTTGCAAACTCTCAGGTGTCCCAATACGCCATTTCCCATCTATCATGCTCACAAACACGAACGCCTCCTGCACCGTGGTTAATCCCCGAAGTGCCCAGTTGGTGTAGGTAACCGGTTCACCACTTGTCCACTGCCATTCGGTTTGATTTTTCATACGGGTTAGCCCAATCAAAAACGGATCCCGCCCAAATACTTCCATGAGCCACTTCTGTTCTGCTTCATTGTTAATCGACACGAGATGTGCCCCTTCAGCAATCGCTTTAGCGCGGGCATCCTTCCAAGTCTTACACTCAATCCTTTTGTAAGCGTGTCCATTGGCAGGATTCACCACCCACGCCCCTATTGAGTTCGGCATTGGTGGGACTGGCGGGGCTTGAACCTTTTTTGGTATCGGTGGGACTGGTGGCGGTACTTGGAAATCCTCCGGAGGCGGCGTTGGCGTATTCGGAACAGGCGGCATCGAAGCCTTGCTCAATTGGAAAACCAAATCATGCCGCCGCTGTCCTTCCCCGATCTTAAACGTTTCCCCCATTGCCGTATCCCCTTTATATTCTACAGACACTGTGCAAAATGCCGGCAAATTCACATACATCACAATGTAGCCATCCGAATCTGTATAGGTTGGACTCCTGCTGCCCTTCCCGCTATTAACACCATCCAAACTCCGATAGTGGAGGTGCAACTTTACAGCTGCGTCGGTTAAGGGTGATCCATCCGCCAAAAGGACCTGACAGCGGATGCGCATTCGAGGTCGCACTGTTACCTTTATGTCTTTGATATCCACCCCTGACTTGATGTAAAGCGGGATGCTACCTACAGCTGACACTTTCTTCGGTTCGACTTCAAAAGTAGAAAGGAACCTAATACGCTGCTCATGCGATATTTTGAAATTCGGACTGTCAATTGGTAAGAAACTCAAGCCTCCAATTTCAATGGCGCGAATTTCTGTATCGGGTTCAAAGGTTTCTGTTTTTGGAACCACTACTAATTTCGCGTGTCCCGGAACAATGCCGCCGATACGGAAATTCCCAGTTGAGTTGGTCCGCGATTGTTGCATCGGTGTAGGCATCTGCCACATCTCACCCTCAATCATGTCAATCGGCTGAATTCCCAACGTGAGATCGGAAACAGGCTGTCCCTCCATATCAACAACGCGCCCAGAAAGGGTGCCCGCGTCCTCCTCAGCACTGCTGGGCAAGGGTGCTGCAAGCAAAAGTGCCAAAATCCCAACGAGAGCCATAAGGGGTTGTCTGAAATCTGGAGATCTCATGATTATTTTTTTCCTTTTACGCGTATGTCCCCAAGAGAGGTCCGAAGTTTTAGCAACGGTCCACCCCCATTAAGCGTTCCCTTCAACTTATCTTCTGTCAAAAGACCTTGAACTTGAATCGGAATGTCGCTTGAAATGGTGCCACTCGTTTCGGCATCTATGTTTACAGCAGTGCTGGAACTGAGCACGACCTCTATCTTTCCAGGACCCGATGTCCGTAAAGTCCATGGATGCATCAGGTGTGTTGGGATTTCAGCGTGGATGTTCCCAATGCCAGACTCGGCATCTACACGACTCTGACACTCTTTTAGCACAACCTTGCCAGGTCCACCCGTCTTAGCGATGACCTCTCCTGTTATCGAACCTAACTCGATGTTCCCAATGCCAGATTCCACATTTATATCACTCTGACACCCTCTTAGCACAACCTTGCCAGGACCACCCGTCTTGGCGATGACTTTTCCAGCAACAGAAACCAACTCAATATTCCCAACACCAGACTCTACATTTATATCACTCTGACACTCTTTTAGCACAACCTTGCCAGGTCCACCCGTCTTAGCGATGACCTCTCCTGTTATCGAACCTAACTCAATGTTCCCAATACCAGATTCTAAATCTACATCACTCTGGCACTCTCTTAGCACAACCTTGCCAGGACCACCCGTCTTAGCGATGACCTCTCCTGTTATCGAACCTAACTCAATGTTCCCAATACCAGATTCTAAATCTACATCACTCTGGCACTCTTTTAAGGTGATTTTCCCAGGACCACCCGTCTTGGCGATAACTTTTCCAGCAACAGAAACCAACTCAATATTCCCAATGCCAGATTCTAAATCCACATCACTCTGGCACTCTTTTAAGGTGATTTTCCCAGGACCCCCTGTTTTTCCCCAGATGGTCCCTTGGATCTCACCAAGATGTATGTTGCCAATAGAAGTTTCCGCTCTCACCGTACCATCAAGGTTGTCAACGTGAATAGCTCCGGCAGCTGCAGTTTTCAGATCAACATTAGATTGGGACGGCACTGTCACTTGAAAATGACATCGTAATGGGTGCCCATTTTTCATCCAGTATTGACGATCGCGTTTGAACTTTCCTTCAATACGGATATCGGAATTGTTTTGTTCAAATGTCACTTCAAAATCGGTAAGTGCTTTTTGCGCGATACTATCCAGTTTTCCTTCAACTTCCCTCGTGACGACAACCTCGATCTCATTCTTGTCTGTAGTTTGCACGTTAATTGCCCCAATTTCTGAATCAATCGTTAATGTGCCACCCGGTTTGACATGAAAATTTCCCTTGATGTCCTGCGGGGCATCATGGGCAAAAGCCGCAGTTATTCCACAGCCCAAGTTAATTAGCAAAGCGGTAATTCCCATTAAAAGACTGCTCTGATTCTTCATCTTTTTCACCTCCACCCCGACGATTTGAAAATCATCGGAGAACGTTAAAGGATTTATTTTTTACTCTTTCCTAAAGTTACCTAAGCTGCCACCCTCGTAGCATCATCTGTTAGATTGGGTTTCCCGTGAGAGCGCAAACTAACAGTTTACGCTACAAAACCTTCGCGGATCATCAACCCCTTTAATGAAAACAGGGTCTGTCTGCTTAAAATCTTGCCCGTAGCAACTTGGGTTAAAATTGCCTTATGACCTTAAGTCGCGTTTTAAGAAAGGAAAGGTTGCCTAAAATGCACCTTTAGGCAACTTTTCTCAGTTGAAAGGAAGATGCTTATTCGTAAGCGACTGCTCCCCGTTTGATGTCCCCCCAAATCGTGGCAACCTTGTTTTTAGGTGAAACCGCGAAGATGTCCTTCATCGCCTCTTTAATTTCAGCTTCGGTGAGGGCGCGTCGCCAGACACCAACCTCGTCAATAGAACCGTTCTTGAAGATATACCCCGGATGGCTCACTGCGCACCCGATGCGCAGGTCCACGTCATTAGTCCCCACGAATTCAAAGTTCTGCTCGCCTTCAGAACGGATTTCGCCATCCAGATAGATTCTCCTGGTCCGGCCACTGTAAGTCCCAGCGATGTGATGCCAACTTTTATTCACCATGAAGCCCGAGGTAATGAAACTCCATGACTTTTGACCCCCACCCAAGATCATACCGAACTGCGGACCTTTGAAGGCTTTTTGACCCTCGAACACAAAATGACCATCAAAGAACCCCATGCCGTAGGATTTTTTTACCTGATTCACCATCTGGCTGCCTCTATCAAGCCACGATCCCCAAGCCGCGTCCCAATCTTCATGATACACCCACGCCATCACCGTTATCTCGCCTTCGATCTTTAGTAGATCGTCCGCGGGGACATGGACGCACTCATTGCCTTCTGGTTCAGCGGCAATATGTATAGCGTTCCCATATTTGCCTTTGATAAAATCCACATTGGCAACGACATCCGCATCCAGATCGTTACCGGATGCGTCAAGAATCTTCTTGCCCTTCACGTTGTCAAAGGTAAAATAAACGATGAGATCTTCATCAAGTCCTGCCGTGGCACTTGTAGCGAATAACACAACGATGAAAAGAACCTGTATATGTTTCATGAGTATTTCCTCCCATGGAATGCGGGGTTTGCAGACCCCGTTTTCTATAGACATAGCACTCCGCTGGCGTGCGAAAAGGCGAAAAAAAATCCCGTTCATTCGTTTAGAGGCTGTTCGTAACACCTTGGATTAAGATAAGAAAAACGAAATCACCGAAGACCACCCAAAATACCAGTCAAAATGGCGCGCTGTGCAGCTGTGCTATCTGCCCGTTTCGTGATAGTAACATCAACAAGCCCCGTATCCAATGGCGGTTTTTCAGACGTGCCACCTAAGGTAATCGACATCATAATTTCCGTGTCCGCTCTTCCAATTGTTAGTTCCACCACATCGCCTGAATGCCAATCTTTCGCAAGTCTCGCTATATCCTCAAACGCATCCACCGGCATACCGTTGATAGCCATCAGATTATCCCCATCTTGATACGCAGGAGATCTATGGATAATCAAATCTCCTACCGGGGTTTGGCTCAGGGATTGAATACCGAGCATCTCTTTGAGAACATAACCGAGATCGGGAAGTTCCGCCTCCACTTGGACATCCAACCCGGCATCTCCGAAATATTCAGCAAAAGGCAATCTTTTTGTCCCGGACACATACTTGCGGAAAAACGGCTCAAAATCTTTACCCGCAACCTCAGAGAGAATGCGAATAACATCCTCCATCGTATACGTTTCGCCGGTGGTCCCGAACTCGCGATACATCTGCTGCATCACATCGTCAAGACCCTTTTGGTTCGCTGTGTGTTTGCGGATGTGCACATCCACTGCGGTGGCGATCAGGCTCCCACCTTGGTAGACTAAGCTGTTGTTGGCGGATTTGTTTTTCCCTGCCTCGCGTATAGAGAGTTCACCCTGTTGGGACAGATACGCTTCGCAGGCGCGTTCAAGATTCTTGAGAAAATCGCTTTCAGAAGTAAAACCGAGGCGGACAGAAACGACTCTTGAATAGTACTCGGTGAACCCTTCACTGAACCAATATTCTTGCTCACGAAAATTAATCGCTTTGCCGTTCCAGATATGGACAACCTCGTGTCCGACAAGCGGCACCCACAGATGCCTGCTTGCTTCATCTAACGCACCCCCGATTAACACGCTGATACTGCGTCCAGAAACGCCGCCTTGCGTTTCGCCTTTTCCACCATACGGATTCGCAACAAACAGCATTCTGCCTTTCGGAGTCCCTCCGAAAACCCTTGAATACGCCTGTAGAAATGCTGCGACGATGCCTTGCATTTCATCAACAGCGGCTCTAAAACTGCCACCGATAGCCAATACAACCTCGGCGTCATTAGATTTTGCCACCTTTTCAGAATGCGTCCCAAGCACCATATAGGCATATATTAAATCGTCCTGGTCTGTGATAGCAAAACGGTGCTTTTCACCTCCAATGCGGTGCCAAGGGGTCGAGACATGCCAACTTTCAGGAACATTGACGCGTAGTTCAACATCGTTCACTTCACCGACAATAAACAGTGCATATCCCGGACAGAAAATGCTATCTTCTTGAACGTAAGGGGCTTCAGACCTACCTGGCGGCCACTCTCGCTCATCATGATTGAGCAGGACTTTGTAACTTAGCATCACAGGGGATTCATTCTCTACTTTAACCGCCCATTGCGTTTTACCGAGTTCCACGATGGGTAATTGCACACCATCAGCGCCCGTCGCTGTTAGGTCGCGAAGATAACCCCCATATCCATTGAGTATCCCTTCAGTCCCAAACTGACTCATGTACAACCCAATCAATTCGCCACCGTCGACTGTCGGGGTTAAAACACATTTAACTTTTGCGACCCGCGGTTCATCGGCAGTTATTGTGACTTCATACCTTGCCGATTTAAGTGCCATCGGATTATCGAATGCCTCGAATGTTCCCAACTCTTTGGCAACACGACACGTCTCAATCACGGCTTCGGCGCGATAACCGTTTTGCCACTTGTAGGTCCACTGATTACCAACCTCTAAGGGGAAGTATGCGTCGCCTTTAATGGGGACATTGTATTCAAGCAATTCGGCTTCCGTGACGACCCCATTGGCATGTTCATAGCGCATCTTCACAGGGCCAATACCTTTGGCGAACCATAAATAGCGCGTGCCGTTCACAAGTGAATCTTTGAGGTCAGAGCCTGCATTGGCATCTGCAAAGACAGTTTTATGCTTGAGGCTCGTTGGAAAAGTGCCTGCGGAAACTACTACTTGCTCATAACCCGTCAAGGTGGTTTCCACTTGTGTATCCCACTTTCCTTCCTCCGTCCAGGTATCTCCGACACCTAAAGGAAATCTAAACAAATCCGTTGGATAGTGGACAAGATAATTTAGCAACATGTACCTCGGCGAGGGATCGTCCAAACCCATTCCACGGGTACTATAACCTGCAGACGTCAAAGCCGCATCAGTTTTCCTGAGATCGACGGTGCCCTCTGCCAAATGTCGTCCGCTTTCTGTAGCAGTGTTAGCATTCAAGACGATGTGGCGTTCGGGTCCATATTGATGCGGTTCAATTTCAATGATCTCCGCGTCCGAGTTCGCCTTGAAAAATGCGACGACATCATCAATCATCTCCGTTTTGATTTCATGCCCGGTACTCTCGTAAGTAACAAATTGTGCAGGAATACCGAGTTCCCTGTATATCACTTGGCTCACATCCCACCGATCCGGCATCATCTTCGCACCAATAAGATTTTTGACCAACTCGGCATCCACTTCATCGTAGGCATCACGATACGGAACCGTGTCGTTGTCATCAAAGGCACCCATGTAGATGTACTGGGAGACCTTCTCATAAGCTGCTTCGTCAAAGTCAATACCAGCGATCTCTTTCACATCCGCAATGCCCACCGGATAACGCATCGGGGTCCCCCTCCAGCGATCCGTTGGAAAGGTCGGAATGCTGTTGACCCCTCCAGTCGCAACTGCGCGAAGAACCGTTGGGTGTAAAATGGCAAACCGATTCGTAAACGTCCCAGAAGCCGAAAACCCGTTCATAAAGACCTTCTTTTTCACCTTCACGTTGTTGTGCTGTAGGAACCGTTGGGCGTGGGCAATCATCTTGATAAGCTGCAGGTCGATTCTCTGAAGGTCTCCATCTTTAATCAGGAGGGTATCTCTATCTAACGCATGTGTGTAAATGTGCCATCGATCGCCACCAGGTCTCGGAAAAACAGGCACGAGCAGCGGCACTTTCAGTTTTTTTGCGATCTGATTGGCATGGGATGCCTCCGCTAAACCTTTGGCTTTCTTATCGTGGCTTTTAAAATTGTCTGTCGTTGTGCCTGAATTACACGGTTCTACCAGTAAGTAAAGCGGTTTATTGACATCTACACCGTGCGGAATGAACAGATAATATGGGTAGTTAAACCCTTCTGCAGGCACCTCAGAAACGCGACAAAGCAGCTCCTTTGAAAAATCAAGTTTTTCACTACCCGTTACATGGACAGGCGTTATGTCCGCAAAAGTGGGCGTAACCGGATCCGGACCTTCGGTGGTAAAGGTAAGGGTATGCTCTGCCAACGGATTGCCTGCTTTATCCGTGATGTTCCCGTCACCTCCTAATATAAGGCGGTAAACTTTTGAAGGCGATAAGGGTTGCCGAAACGAAACAACGAGGGTCGTGTCGTCATCTGCCCATCGAAGGTCCCCCACCGGGACCCCGTAAAATCCTACATCCATCCCTTGCATTTTCTCACTAAAGACGATGCGTATCGCCTTCAGTTCTGGTGCAACTTTTTCAGATAAATCGGGAACAGTTCTCTCAATTTGTGGTGGCGTTGTCTCTCGCTGCGCCAAAAGGGTGGCTGATGCACCGCAGAAAAAGATCATCAACACGCCCAACAGGATAAAAGTGGTTGCCATTTTTTTATCTTCTCTAACTTAGCTTGAAAACTGATGAAATCTCAAGGGACAATTTGAAAAATATAGAAAAATATATATTGCCTTGTGACGTTATGTCGTATTTTAAGGGAGGAACGGTTGCACAAAATGAATTTTATGCCAATTTTTTTGTTAATTATGGTAAATTTCAGAATGACTTGGACATTATGACCCGTGAGTTTTCAGGCACCCACAAAAAGATTTCCGCTACAAGATGTCTACTTATTTTCATAATTCACCATAAACACCTTGAATTTTCGTGTCAAAGGAGGCGTGAATGGATACCTTATCTACGCATAACTGCTCCCCGGAAAACCGCGTGGACGATCTGTTACGATCGGAAGTGCTTCAGGCGTTTGATCGTGCTACGTTTGAGCGCGATGGATATTGGGTGTGGGAAGGGATACTGACGGACGCTGCCCGTAAACGGTGGACAGCCAGCTTGCAGAAGTTACAGCAGATGAACGATGCGATCCTCATGGATACGGAGTGGAGTGCTATCGACTTTGAGGCGCGGGGATTTCCTCCGCCTTTGCCGGAACAAATCACACCGGAGTTTCTGACAGCGTGCTGTGGCGGTTCAGAGCAAATGCCGGGTTTCCTCAGAACTGCTGAGTTGCGTCGATATATGCACACCTACGGGTTATTCGGACCAGGACCTGCGTTGGGCACACATGGATTTGAGTCGCAAGGCGTTATGCCGGAATACTTTCCTGCCGGATATGACGATTTTATCATGGATGTGACCAGTGCTCACCCGCAAATGATGACGCTCTTCACGAAACTTTTCGGGGACCGATTCATACTTGATCACTGTTTTATGCTCAACCGGGCGATCGGTTCAAAAGGGCGTCGATGGCACGCACATCAGTATCGGGATGGGCAGTACGAAGTTGAAGACCCCATTGGGACTGGAAACGCCCTTACCACTGAATTTCTAAAACGACAGTGTATTCGGACGCTGTGCTATCCAGAAGGAGCAACCATCGAAGATGGTGGAGAACTTGCAATTATTCCTGGAGCGCATCTCTATCGCATTCCGTACAAATGGAGCACAGAACGACCCGATGATGACGCTGCCATGAAAGCAGGGTGGTTGAAGGGTAAGATCCACGCCTTTACAAGGAAACCATTAGAAATTGTACACCTCTCGCTACCGCCCGGAAGCATGGTGTCCTTTGTCCATCATATGCCGCATTATGTTGGTTACCGAAAGCCGGGGACGACGACTCGGTGGGGACTTCTTATGGCGTATCGAACGCCCGACCCGGATGCAGAACCGGAAAAGTGGACAAATGGTATTCCCACCCATTGGGTGGAACAGACCGCGGCCCAAGGAAAACTGTCTGCTGCGATGCAGCGCGTGTTTGAGGCTGATAATCCCATCCACAAGCATCTATAGAACTGAATCATTTAGCGATATATGCAGGAGTACACTCTCAGCGACGGGTCGTTGGAGCCGAATAATTTGGCATAAGCGTGTTAGGGCTCTTCAGTTCTCCTGATGAGTTTTGACCTCAAGTTAGGTAAAACCTAACGCCCATCTGTTCGTTGGGGTCCCCGTGCCCCAACGTCAGTTTCTCCCTCGTTAGAATTTCCGATTCCTAATATTCCTGACCAGATGGCGTGTTGCGAATCACTCCGCTCGGTCCCCTTCGTGATGATAACGTCAATAGTATCCGCCTCCAACGGCGGTTTTTTAGACACGTCACCTCCTAAGGTGACAGGCATAACAATTTCCTGACCCTCTCTTACAAGGGTCAACTCCACCACGTCACCGGATTCCCAATCCACGGCAACTTTTCTAAGGTCGTCAAAGGTTTTCACCGGCGTGCCGTTGATGCCTATCAGTTGGTCGTCGTTTTGATAGTGACGTGAATTATCGATGAACAAACCTCCACCTGGGGGTCCCTCGATGCCACCAATACCGAGCATTTCATGCACGATATACCCAATACGCGGGAGTCTTTCGCCAAATTTTATCTCAGCATCCACACCTGCCTCTTTCAGGTATTCCTCTAAGGGCAATTGTTCTGTCCCCGTCACATATTTGCGGAAGAACGGTTTAAAATCCTTACCTGTAATTCGATTTACAATTCTGATGACATCGTTCATTGTATAAGGGACACCGGTGAGACCAAACCTCCGATACATCTGTTTCATCACATCGTCTAAACTGCGCCGATTTTCCGTGAGTGAACGAATCTGTAAGTCCAAAGCCGCAGCAATCAGACTTCCACCGTCATAGACGAGTTCGCGGTTGGCGGATTTGTCTTCTCCCGCCTCGTGGATGGAGAGCTCTCCCTGTCGAGAGAGATACGCCTCCCACGTCCGTTCAAGATTTCTGAGAAAATCGTTTTCGGAGGCAAGCCGAAGGCGAACAGAGACGACTTCTGAATAGTACTGCGTAAAACCAGCACAAAACCAGTATTCTTGCTCCTTAAAACTGATGGCGCTTGTTCCATTCCGGATATCAATATAACTTCCATTCCAGAGATAGCAAACCAAGCGTGCTATCAGCGGTAGCCAAAAACCTCTGTTGGCTTCGTCTAAAGTATCACCTATCAGAATACTCATGCTACGTCGGGAGGCACCACCGCTCCTGTATCCTTTTTTGCCATAGGGGTTCGCGACAAATAGCAGTTGATCTTTCGGAGTGCCACCGAAAATCCGTGAATACATACGGAGAAGTGCCGTAACAGTTTGCTCTATTTCATCCATAGCTCCTCTAAGGTGTCCACCAAGAGCAAGCACAATCTTGGTTTCCGTTCCGGTTTCTACCAGACGTTCAGCATGTTCGCCGAGTACAAGATACGCATACATCAAGTCGCTCTGATCTGTGATGACAAAACGATGTCTATTAGGCTCACTCCGTTCCCAAGGGACTGAGACCGACCAATTATCAGGCACGTCAAGACATAGTTCAATATCGTTTACCTCCCCAACTACAAATAGCGCATATCCGGGCCAGAAAACACAGTCATTTTGGGCATAAGGGGCTTCATCCCTGCCCCAATGCCATTCCCGTTCATCATGATTTAGGAGTGCTTTGTAGTGCAGTGTTACAGGCGATTCATCGCGTGTTTCAACCGCCCACTGCGTTTTATCAATCTCCTCAATGACCAATCCCTTTCCATTCGCATCGGTAACAGTCAAGTCTTGCAGATAATGACCATATCCGTCGTCCAGCCATTCCGTCCCAAAACGGCTCATGGAGAGCAGCAACGGCTTTTGCCCTTCCTCTGTGCTGCTGTTAACTTTGGGTGTTAGCACACATTTGACATACGCCATGCGCGGATTATCAGTATCAATCTTGACCTTATATCTTGCCGATGCCAGTTCCATTGGGTTCTCAAGATTTTCTAACTGCCGGAAATTCCTGATGACGTGCCATTCCTCAATAACCGCTTCGTCGCGATAGGTGTTATGCCATTTGTATGCCCACTGCGTGCCTATCTGTGCAGGGAGATATGCCTCGTCTCGGAGGTCACCCGACACAGTCACTGTGTGGGGTGCCTCCGACTGAATCGGGATTTCATACTTAAGCAATTCGGCTTCCGTGACAACACCATTCGAGTGCTCATAGCGCATCTTTACGAGCCCAACGCCCTTGGCGAACCAAAGGTAACGCGTGCCGTTTACAAGCGCGTTTCGCAATTCAGCATCGGTATCTTCAACATCCGCATCTGTGAAAACAGTTTTATGTTTCAGGCACGCCGAGAAAGTGCCTGCGGAGACACTGACTGTTTCACACCCCTCCAAGGTTGCTGTCGCCTGTGATTTCCAAGCACCCTCCTGCTCCCAAGAATTCCCGACAACTAAAGGAAATCTAAAGATGTCAATCCCACCATGGTTAAGATAGTGCAGCAACATGTACATCGGCGACGGATCCCCATCGCTACGTCCCCTCGTATGAAATCCAGAAGACGTGAAAACCTTATCGGTATGGTTGAAATTGAAACCACCTTCTGCTAAATGTTTACCGGTTTCCGTTGCTGCAGTCGTTTGAAAGTCAACGCGGCGCGGTTCTCTTTTTAAGATATTTGTGCCTAAGGTTTCACTCAGCATTGATTCCTCCGTCTCTAATCGTTTCCGAGCGCGATACAACCGACTTTTTACTGTATTCAGCGATACATCTAAAAGTGCGCTCACCTCTTCACACGTCAAACCCTTGTAATAGTGTAATACCATTACAGAACGTTCACCGACTGGCAGTTTTTGGAGGAGACGTTCCACGACTTCACGGAGTCCATCCGTTGACGCTTGTGATCGTTCCTCCTCAAGATATCGGGCATAGGATAACCTCTCCAATTCGGCTTCCGGCATTGCATCCAGGGACTGCATCGTCATCGGTTTCCGTCGCAACCACTCGATACATTGACGCTTCGCTATGACGTGTAACCATCCTGAAAAACGATTCGGGTCTCTCAAATTTGGAAGCGACTTATGCGCCTGTATGAATGTATCCTGCGTAATCTCTTGTGCGGCATGGAAATCACCGATCTCACGCCACGCGAGCGAATGAATCCACTTCCGGTGTTTTTCGACCAGTACAGTGAAGGCACTTTCATCACCCGACAAGATGCGTTGAATCAGATCGACATCTTCGTTTTTCACGATTACCCTCCGCGTCATTTGATAGCAAGTTTCGGTTTGCAAGCTTCGCCGAAATGCCTCGTGACGTTATGTCGTATTTTAACGGAGGTAAGGTTGCATAAAATGCATTTTATTTAAAATTTTTTTGTTATGGGGAAAAATAGAGGGGCTTAGAGGCAGATCAGCGCACTTGTATGAAGTTTTAGGACTTACACAGACAGGCGATGAATCGCCTTACTACAAACAGATGCCCTTTGGAAATACGTGTGTTTCTCAAAAGTAGCCCGGTTCGTAGTAGCGCAATAGCGTAAGTCACGTGTGGGCTTGCGGTTAACCATCAACCCGCCTCCGATACAATATTCAAAGGCACGAGTTGATGGTCAAAATGCGCTTTGCGTAAGTCCCTCTTCATCAAAGCGTGCCTATAATTGTGGTCACTACACTTCTAATAATCGGCGATGGAGCCATCCGCTAATCGACTGTTGGGCCAGGTGAAGCGTCTACCCTCTTCCTGACCGACTTCAATAACCTTTGCTTCATCCACGGTAACCCCTAAGCCAGGTCCTTCTGGAAGCGAAACGTAGCCCTCTTCGTCCATCTCCCACGTTTTGTGGGCAACACCGTCTGGAAGGACGTTCTCATACCCCTCGTGGATAAGGAAAAACGGCACAGCCGCGGATAAGTGGAAACTTGCGGTGAGACCGAGGTAGGACATCGTGCAATGTGGTGCAATCGGGACGTGATGTGCCTCGGCGAGTGCCGCGACCTTCTTGACCTGTGTAATACCTCCTCCATGTCCAACATCGGGTTGAAGGATGTCAATTACTTGTGCTTCAAGGATTTCGCGGACCTCCCATATTGTGCGATCGCGCTCTCCAGTGGCGAGCGGTACTGGAACGGATTCCCGAATTTTGCGCATCACTTCAATATTGCCTGGAACCCACGCTTCCTCTAAAAAGAGGAGGTCATCCGGCTGCAGATAACTCGCGAATTGCTTGACAATCGGTGGGGGTAGGCAGCTATGTGCATCGAACATCACCGCACCATCGGAACCGACCTGCTCCCGGGCATCCCGTACGCGCTGAACGAGATCCGCAATCTCATCAGGCGACCCGGCAAAGGGTTTGGAACCTCCGGGTCCCGTCTTAATCGCTTTCGGACTCGGATACTTCCAAATCTTATCGCGACAGGGACCGCCGAGTAGGCGATAGACGGGTACGCCCCAGAGTTTTCCCGCTATATCCCACAGTGCCATATCAATGGCGGAGATGGTATGTACCATCAAACCACCACCTCGAATGTTGCGGTGCGCCCGAAACAACCGCTGCCAGTGATGTTCAATGCGCGTCGGGTTTTCTCCGATAATCAGTTCCGACAAGGAACGCGCCAACGCACAGGTGACGGTGGTCTCCATATTGTTGATCTCGCCCCACCCCGTAACACCCATGTTCGTTTCAATCTTGACATAGGCTTTCACACCCATCGGAAAAGCCTCAAGGTTGGTCACCCGAATCTGGGAACCTTTATCTTCATAATCTGCCATTTTTAATTTTTCCTTGCGGGAAAACAACGGGCGTTAGGACTTTAACGTGCGTTTCTTAAATCTGAAGAAACACCCAAGCAAAAACCCTGCGCCGTTGTTGCAGGCTACCGTTTTGGTTTAATAAAGACACTATATAGCACCCCATAAAAAACCGTACATATCCTTATCTGTGTATCAATTCTATACTGCTTTCTATAGTTTGCAACGTCTGTGAAAGTTTGTCAAGATTTTAGAGAGATTCCGTTTTTCGACAGGTTTTGCCAACAGGATCCTCACACACCGTCCTTGGGGCATTTCAGTAGAAGGCACTTCACGGCACATCTTCAAAATCGTTTCAAATTTCCCCACATTGTTGCGAGTTTCGCGCGGGGTGTTACTGACAATTTATTTGTATCTGGAATACGGGGTCCCGTGATTTTGAAATTATCAAATCTCGCTGTGTAACTTGCGAGACCTAATCCAATCCTACCGGTTGGAAACTCAGGAAACCCATGGAGGGGTTCTAAAGCTATAGGATCTAAGACTTGCTTCCCATTTATCCAGAGGGTCAGGTGCTTTCCATGAACGCTCAATTTGATAGCTGTCCATTTCTGTAATTCCAGCAAAGGATGAGGTTCCTCACCATAGACCAAAAATCTTCTTCCATGCAAATCACCGCCGAAACATTTCACCTTCGGTTTTCCAGGGTCCCAAGAGTCACCAACCTCACATACCACACCCCATGTTCCCTTAATCCGAGCAGCAACTCCAACGCTCGCAGGACCATGTTTCTCAAGCGGTTTAACATCAAATTCAATGTCATAGTCTTCCCACGTTTCCTCTCCAATTGTAAGCAAACGGGTTACGCCTCCCTCGCTTATTGCCTGAAGTTCACCATCAATAATTTCCCAAGTACCGGGAGCATCAAAACCCAACACAACTAATTCTTGCCAATCGACGAGTTTCCCGTCATCAAAGGTATCCAGAAATGTACCTGCCATGGCAGGGAAAGCGAGAAAAAATATCCCTAACCCAATAAGTCCCAATTTCATTACGATTTCCTCCAGAAAGTTTATTAAAGATTGTCTGACCAGTGCCCGGTCGTTTGGCATCTCGTGCGATACACACCCATTTAAAAAAGCCAAAACCACCCAGAGACATCAGAATCCTTTTATAATTAAAGATACGCTGTTGAAATGGAAAGGGTGCATATACGGCTTAACCGCAAGGAACATTAGAAAATTATTGACCGAAAGCACAAAAATTGATAGAATCCTTGCTAATATAGAAGGAGGCTAGACAGATGGCAAACCAAACATATCGTGTTGGAATCATTGGCTGCGGCGGAATGGGTCGATCCCATTCCAGAGCATGGACGGCGCATCCGAGGGCAGAAGTCGTAGCCGCAATGGACATCTTTGAAGAGGCAGCGCAACGCGTCTCGGACGAATACGATGTCCCGGCTATCTATACCGACGTTGATGAAATGTTGGCAAAAGAGGATTTGGACATCGTCAGTATCACAACATGGCAGGGACCGAGGGCGGAAGCCACCGTCGCCGCGGCGAAAGCAGGTGTGAAAGGTATTATCGGCGAGAAGCCGATGGCAGCCTCACTCGGACAAGCCGACGCTATGATTGCTGCCTGTGAAGAGAATGATGTCAAACTTATTATCGGACACCAAGGAAGATACGCACCTGCAAACATAGAGACCCGCAGACTCGTCGCCGCTGGCGCGATTGGCGAACCGACAACCGTCCATCACAGCGCGAAGAGGCATGCTGGACTGCTGAATACAGGCACACACGCCATCGATGGCTGGCGTTTCATTCTGTCGGATCCTGAGACCCTCTGGGTGATTGGACAGACCGCCCGGACAACCGATCGCTGGGAACGCCGCACGATTTGTGAGGACCTCTGTATGGGCTTAGTCTGCTTTGAAGGCGGCGCTCGCGGTATCTACGAAGGCGATCTGCCGGAACCGTCAGTCTCCCACCCCAGAATCGCTGGAACAGAGGGACAAATTCGCAATGGACCCGACGGCACACTTCTGCTCCAAAATGGGGACGCGCAGGGCTGGCAGACCATTACGCCACCACCACAAACCAAAAACCAGTACGATGAATTCCTCGAGTGGATTGAGGGTGAAATTCCCGACCATCGCGGCAGTGGTGTTCAGGCGCGCTACACGCTTGAAATCATGATGGCTATCTATGAATCGTTGCGTATCAAGAACGTCGTCAATATCCCGATGGAAACGAAGGAACTACCGCTCGAACTCATGGTTAACGATGGTACGCTGCCGGTCTTAGAGGAAGGAAAATACGATTTGCGAAAACCCTTTGAAGGGCAGACATGGAAAAAGCCTTAATAGTTATCGGTTGTCGGTTGTCAGTTTTAACCATCAACTCGTGCTTTAACATTTCCAATGGAGTCGAGTTGATGGTTAAGGTCACAAGAGGGTTGTCTTAAACGAAAACCTCTTAACCGAAAACTGATAACTGAAAGGGTTTTCGCAGAAAACCCGTACTGATAACCATAAAAAAAAGGAGAAATGGATGGAGAAAAGGGGTAGACGCTCATTCTTAGAAGTCGCGACAGCTATTATCGGTGGAGTGCTAGGTCTCGCCGCTGGTATCCCACTCATCGGTTTTGCGATTTCGCCTGCCTTCAAAAAAGGGGAATCGAAATGGGTTGACCTAGGTCTCGCTGACCGGCTCAAAGACAGCCGCTTTAAAAAAGTGGACTATACCTTCACTGCAAAAGACGGCTGGGTCAAAGCCACGAAAAAACGCTCTGTCTATGTAACTGACTCCGGGAACGGGGAGTGGAACGTCTTTTCGAGAACCTGTTCACACCTGGGTTGTCTCGTCCGATGGGACGATCAGAAGGAATCTTTCCTCTGTCCGTGCCACGGCGCGGTATTCGACAAGAACGGGATCGTTGTTGCCGGACCGCCACCCCGTCCATTGCAGAAACTCCAAACGAAAGTCGAAGCTGGCATATTGTACGTGAAGGATTTTTAACGATTGACTCTGAGCTGCCCTTCCGTTGTCAGGGCAGTCTTCTGATCTTTGAAAAATTTCTCATAACCTAAAGCAGGTTTCTTAACAATTTTAGATCGGGGTGAACAACGGACATCCCGTCCAGATTTAATCGTTAAAAATGCAATTTCTCAACGAGCGTCTCCCGTTAGCGGAGTTCTCCGCACATTTACGCAAACCCTTGCCAAAACACATCAATCTGCTTTTCTCACTCGGCAGTTTGGCGATGTTTCTGCTCTTACTTCAGGCGGCCACGGGTGCTTTTCTGGCACTATATTATTCGCCTTCACCAGAGCATGCCCACAACGCGGTAACGTATATTAGTGAAGAGGTGCCGTTCGGATCATTCGTGCGCGGTTTGCACCATTGGGGTGCGAGCGCGATGGTCATTATTGTCTTCCTGCATCTGCTTCGCGTCGTTATTTACAGTTCATACAAAGCCCCGCGTGAATTGACATGGATCGTCGGCGTTCTCCTGCTACTGGTCGTACTCGGCTTCGGATTCACAGGCTACCTCCTCCCGTGGGACGAAAAGGCGTATTGGGCAACGGTTGTCGGTGTCGAAATCGCCAGCACTGCCCCTATCTTGGGTGATTTTGTGGCGAAGGTCTTGCGCGGTGGGACTGAGATAGGTGCGGTGACGTTGTCGCGGTTCTACGCCCTCCATACAATCTGGTTGCCGTGGCTGGCTTTCGGCTTGGTGGGTGTGCACCTCTTCTTCGTCCGGTACTACGGTTCCTCGGGCACCCCACAGAACACCCCAGAAGAGACGAAGATGGGGAAACCGTTCTATCCAGATCAGGTCTTTGAAGATGTTGTCGGCATGCTAATCCTCTTTGTTGCCTTGGCGGCCGGTGCGTTGTTCATGTCTGTCCCGCTTGAAGATGTCGCCGACCCAACAAATGCGAGTTATGATCCGCGACCCGAATGGTATTTTCTATTCCTGTTTCAACTGCTGAAGTATTTCCAAGGTCCCCTCGAAATCGTTGGAACGTTTGTAATCCCGACGGTTGGTATGGTGCTCTTGCTATTCCTCCCGTTCTTAGACAGAAGTGAGCGTGAGGTACTTTGGAAACGCCCAATTGCGTTGACGGTCACAACTGTCTGTGTCGCGGGAATTGTGGGGTTAACGCTCCTCGGTGCAAGCTCTCCGAAACTCGAAACAGAGGAAACCGCGCAACCCTCAGAACAGCCCCAAAGCACGATGCCCGCGGATACAGAGATGGAAGTGGTTGAAGAAGCGGAGGAAGTCTTTGATTTTCAGCTGACAGAAGAAGAAATTGGAGGAACTCAAGAAGGGGAAGAGGTTTTTGATTTTCAACTAACGGAAGAAGAATTACAATAGACTGTTTCAAAATGACTTGCGAAAAATCGCTGTCTTAAAAACAAAACTGAACCGCAAGCCCGTAACATTGTCCTGCAAGCCTCTACAGGCTTGCACAAGGAGGGCGAACATACGGGGAGGCACGTGAAATCGCAAATTCACCTGGTCGAACCGCAAGGAAAATTAGAAAGCCGCTATCTATCAAGCATCTGCTCAGCGGTGCGGATTTTCTCTTCAAGGTAGGGGACCCTTTCAGCACGTTTTAAGAAAATCTCCAGATAGCGACGCATCATGAGCGGATCGTCATTTTTCTGATACGCCTGTGCGAGACGATAATAAGCCTCTGCGTCGCTATCATCAAGGGATAAGCCTTTTTCGTAGGATTGGATGGCGCGAAGATATTCCTCGCTCTCCTCGTAAGCAAGACCGAGGTTAAAATAGGTATCGGCGTCCCCTTCCTCTATTTCAAGGGCAGCCTCGTAATTTTGAATGGCATCCTGATACATTTCGCGGTGGAGGTAGGCACTTGCCATGTTGTAGTAGGCATCAACAAAGGTGGGTTCCGTCTCAATTGCGTTTTGAAAGGCGGCAAGTGCCTCGTCAAACTGGTCTGTCATGTCGTAAGCATAACCGAGATTGTTAGAGAAGGCAGGGTTTCCTGGTGATAATTCAAGTGCCGCGAGGAACATATCAATCGCAAGTGCGAACATACGGATATCGGTGTAAACCAAACCGAGGTTGTTATAGGCGTGATGGTGCTCGTCATCAAGTGAGATAGCGTTTTGGAAAGCATCTATCGCTTTATCATACTCACCCAATTCACGATACGCTTTACCGAGTTGAATATACCCTTCCGCATCTGTCGGGTTGAGTGCCTGTCCCATTCTGAGCTTTAACACATCACGTTGAAGCTCCCGTCTCTGTTGCTGTGTCTGATCGGAAGGATTACATCCCGACAGCAAGTAGGTTAAAAGTCCTATTACGATAAAATGCCTAACATTTTTTAATGTATGTGCCATTGTCCTGCCCTCCCTTACATTTCGGGCAGATTTTTGGTGAAGAGATTTTCGTCCCACAAAGAGTTTTTCTTAAGATAACGTGAGTTTGAAAAAAGTTTAGGCATTAAACATCACAGGTAAATCGTTGATTTCTCCAAGTTGATGTAGGTTCACTGAGGGTTTGTTTTCCAAAAGCTGATATGCAATCAATGCCGAAACAACATTGACTTGAAAGTTTATAAGACTCCTATGCCGAGAGTGTTCTAACTGTGTCTGCGTTTTCAGTTCCTTGATGACCGATTCAATAAGCACCCGCTTTTTCAACATCACCTCATCGCAAACCGATAGCGGTAAAGGTTTCATGTTCTTACGGACTTTGTAAATCAAGGTGATGCCTTGAGTCTCAAGTGCCTTGCGGAGATCTTTGGAGATATAGCCTTTATCAGCGTAGAGGGTTCCGTGAAGTCTCGACGCTAAAGTTGGCAGAGGCTGCCGGTCGTCGGTATTGCCGGTCGTCACTTCAACGCCTAAGAGATCCCCTGTGTCGTTGATGACCAAGTGAAGTTTAAAGCCATAGAACCACCCCATAGAGGTCTTTGAACGTCCCGCGACTTTGGCGAAGACGCGATGTGCTGAAATCCGCTTATTGTCACAGACCCGCAACTTGGTAGAATCCACGAAAGAGATGCCACTACATTTGCCGAGGTGCGTATAAAGATAAATCTGCAGAGGTAAGAATACCTCCTGTTTCAGCTGCACGAAGCGAGAATAACTCACCAGATTCGGAAACTCAGCAGACCAATACAGGCAGACGTGTTTTTCATAAAAGTGCTTCAACGTCCGATATCCACTTTGATGGAAAGCAATCAGAAGCGTCATTACCTCGCTGGGATGCAGGTGTCTCGGACGTCCGCGTGTTTCAGGTGATTTCGCCGTCTCAAGCGAACGTGATGCCTGATACGCCTGATATTCAAGAAAAAAGTCGTCTATTTTACAGAAAAGTGATACGATACTCATCGGAGAACTCCTTTGGGTTGAAGATTGGATACTTCATTATACCAAAGGGGTTCTCTGTCTTGAAAGAAATCTTCAATTATTTATCAAACTCACGTTAAGATAACCCCAAAACCCTTAGCCGTAAGCGTAGCGGAGGGCGGATATACGTAAAGGCACATTATTCTTCAAACCCACCTGACCGAACCGCAAGGAAAAATCAAAAAATGATTATTGATACACATACACATTTCTATGATCCAACGCGTCCCGAAGGCGTACCATGGCCGAATCCAGATGATAATGTGCTTTACCGAAAGGTTATGCCAGAAGATTTCAAAGCACTCGCAGTTCCTGAAGGCGCGACAGGTACCGTCGTCGTTGAGGCGAGCAAATGGCTTGAGGATAACCAATGGATTCTGGATCTCGCCGCAGATGAGCCTTTCATTGTAGGGTTTGTTGGACATTTAGAACCCGACGACGCGAATTTTGAAGAATCTTTGGCAAGGTTTTCTGCGAATCCACTCTTTCGCGGGATACGCCTCGGTGGTGGACACTTACGCGCCATCGGTGACGCTACCTTCTTAGCCAATCTTGAAAAGTTGGCAGCGAAAGCACTCAGCTTGGATCTGCTGATTAACACAGAAATGTTATCAACACTACCGACCCTAGTTGAACATACACCAGAGATGCGCATCGTCATCAACCACATCGCAGGTGCTCGAATATCAGAAGAACCCCCCGATCCGGGTTGGGTTTCCGCAATCCACGAAGTGGCTCGCTACCCAAACATCTATTGTAAAGTATCTGGACTCGCAGAACACACAGGACAAATTCCGGCGCCGACGGATGTCGCCTATTACACCCCAACGATAGACGTTTTATGGGACGCGTTTGGTGAGGACAGGCTCATCTACGGGAGCAATTGGCCCGTATCTGAACGCTTCGCGCCCTATAAAGTCGTGCAACAGATCGTGAACGACTATTTTAGTGCGAAAGGCGATGCGGTCAAGGCAAAATTCTTCTATCAGAACGCCAAGGCAGCGTATCAACTGAAATAGTTGTCAGTTATTAGTTGTCAGTAGGCATTATGGCAGTTGTGTTTTGTTCACATAACGCTTTTGTTTGATAACCGCTCACCGAAAACTGATAACTGACAATGAGCGTAGCGAACGTACTGATAACTGTTAAGCCACCCAGCGGATAAACTCGCCTGCGGGTTGTCGTTTTGGTGCGCCGATGTCCGCAGGATAACCGGTGTAGAAGAAGCCGATGATGTACTCTTGTGACGAATCAATTCCGAGCAACTGATACGTCTGTTCTTCGAGCGTAATTCTGCCCGTGCTCCATTGCATGCCGACGCCGGCATCCCATGCGGCGAGTTGGACGTTCTGCACTGCACAGCAGGCAGCGGCATAATCTTCGCGTCGGCGTTGCTCATCACCCTCTTGTATGCACGAAACGGCGATAATTGTCGGCTTGGACATGAATTTCTCGTAAGCCAGTTCACCGATTTTGGCAAGATTCTCGGCATCAACGTGGTCGGGTGTATCCTCAATCTTAATTTCGCGGTAGCGGTCTGCGAGAATTAGCTTTGTTTCCTCGCCAATGACAGTGAACCGCCACGGTTCGGTGACATGATGATTCGGTGCCCATATCCCGAAACTGAAAACCTGTTCGATGACATCGTTCGGTACGGGTTCCGGTTTGAACTTAAAAATGGTGCGTCGTGAAAGAATCGCGTCTTTAACATCCATAACTCAGATCCTCCTTATGGGATTTATAGTAAATCCTACAATTAAGTGGACATTGAAGAGGGAATGCAATGGGTGGGCAGGCACAAGACCTGCCCCTACAAGATGTTTATTTATTTTTTGAACCTACCATAATTATACTCTATAGAATGGTTAATTGCAAGATACCGGTTCCTCGGGGTGTGTAAATATTTTGTCGAAAGTTATAGATGTCACCCCTACGGGCTTCTGTGTTAGGGTTCATACGCGTTCTACAAAGATGTCACCCCTACGGGGTTGAGAGAAACAGGTCAAAAATCGGAAGTATAAACCCCGCCTCCAAGGATATGGGACGCTTTAGATCATTGAATGATAAATCTTACACCCCGCGTCCCGTAGGGACGCTATCTGTGTAGAGACACGTTTTTTTCGGGGTTTCTAAGCCCCGTAGGGGTGGCATTTGTATGCTTTTATCCCAGTGTTATGTCAAAAACTTTACACACCCGTTTTCTCGCAATTTGCTAACTTCGCATTAAGGTGTTACAGGCTTCACACAACGAAATCCACGAGCTTTGTTCGTAATTTTTGGCGTGAACCTTGTGCGATCAGAAACTCTCACAAACTTGGCGTTACTGATCCAAGAGCCGCCACGTAGCACGCGGACACTTTTAACATTTTCAAAATCAGATAAGATATTATCCACAGTCCCACCCGCAAGCGGATTACGAGCCGGAGAAGTGGCATAGAAATCTGCATCGTATTCATCAAGACACCATTCCCAAACGTTGCCTGTCATGTCGTATAAACCGTATCCATTCATATCGTAGGTTCCAACAGGAGTCGCATTTCCAATATTCTCTCCGTAGTTTGCCTTGTCAGGGTCAAGTGAATCGCCCCATGCGTATTCTCTGCCAAACCTGTCTCCGCGCGCTGCCTTCTCCCATTCTGCTTCAGTTGGAAGACGTTTCCCGTTCCACTCGGCGTATGCCATTGCTGCATACCAACTCACATAAACAACAGGATGATCGCCTTTACCAATAGGATAATTGTTTCCATTCCAATGTTTTAGATAATCGCCATCATGGTACTTTTCAGGAATACGATCTTTTTGCCACTCTGGATTCGCATCAACAAATTTCTTATAGTGCGCATTTGTTACTTCATATCTGTCTATATGGAACGCATCAAGGTAGACAGTGTGCCTGGGCTTTTCATCAGCTTCCGCATCTTTATCGTTGCTTCCCATGTCAAATTCGCCAGCAGGAATGAACATCATGTTAGGATCGGACGGACTTAAAGGATCTCCCACCTCTCGCAGTATACCTCCTATCATCCTAAAGTGTTTCGTTATTGCCTTTTTGGGGTCATGTATGGGGTTAAAATTAATAACCTCCCGCCTAATGGAGGTAATGGACACGGTATCACTGTCAGCATCAGCCAAAGCGATCTCTTCAATACGCGCGCGATCTCCCAGGCCAACTGCCTCAACAGTTCTGAGTGTTTTTTTGTCCACTACATTGAGATCCCAAAAGGTTCCTGAACCCCCGCCATTCACTCCTAAAGGCACAAAAATATACCGATTCCCTTCAACAGCATATTCAGATAGAAGCGTATAATAACTGTGCCTGTACACCTCTTCTTCACCGGCCCACCGACGTTTTATTGGTTTCCTGAGTTGTATGTAGTCTTTCTCCCGGGTTACACCTTCACCTTCAAAAACGATCGCTCCGATCAAGTCGCCGCTTTTTAAACTTGGATACATGAAAGTAATTTTGGTGAGGGCTTCTTGCAAAGGCATTCCGAGTTCAATAAAACCTTCGGCAGATTCTTCCGTTGGTTCTGTCGCAGTCGGTTGTTGTGCATGCACAACCTGCTGGCTCAAGACAAATATCAATAGCCAGAAAATTGTGTAAAAGGTCTTCATATCTTCCCCAAAAATATTTCGGTAATTCCGTAAAGGACAGTTGTTTGTCAAGAAGTGCCTCTAATCCTGAAAATTCTTTAATCCTGAGAATCCTGATTCAGACAATTTAAAATAACCCCTGATTTCTCCGAAAAACGTTGGTGAATCCAAATGCCTCTCTTAACCGAAAACCGATAACTGACTCCTGAAAACTGTCTAATACCAACCGACGAATCGCAAGTACGTACTCCAGAGCCTATCTCCCCATAAAAGCACAAGCACAGCGGCACCCGCAAGGAAGGGACCATACGGGATAGGACTCTGCCGACTTTTCCGTCCAGAAATAATCAAGGCACTCCCGACAATCGCACCACTGAAGGCAGAGAAGGCGAGTACCATCACAAGTTCGGGCCACGCACCGAGGAACAATCCGATGAGTGCCATCAATTTAATGTCCCCACCACCCATCGCTTTTTTACGTAGGACTGCGCTCCCAATTACGGCAATCAACCATAATACCAGCCCCCCAGCAACGGCACCGATGAAACGCGTGAGCAGATACCAAACATCGGCACGTTGATAAGTGATGGCGCAGACGATAACCCCACCGAGAATCAATCCTGTTACAGTGATGACGTTTGGAATAATATAGTGTCTTGCATCAATCACAGAGATTGGCAACAGCACAGCAATGAAGGCGAGAGCGAGCAGAAATTCAAGGGTTAACCCGAAGTGATAGAACACGAGCAAAAACAGTATCCCTGTTGCCAATTCAACCAACGGGTATATCAGGGAAATTTTCGCCTTACAATACCGACATTTTCCCCACAAAAGCAGATAACTTAAAATGGGGATGTTGTCATAAAAATTTATCGTTTCATGACATTCAGGGCAAAAAGAGCGACGTGGCGAATGAATCGACACGTCTGGGAGCGGAATGCGATAGATACATACACTAAGAAAACTACCGATCGCTGCACCGAATAAAAAAATAATAGCCCACATATTTTTCTATGGTTTCACAGTTATCGGTTACACGAGGCTTCTGTGAAACGAAACCTCTTACCGAAAACTGACAACTGAAAGCCTGTGTAGCAGGCGAACCGATAACTAACTACCACCAATACTGTTCACCGAGGCGCGCGTCCGCATGATAGACTCTGCTGATCTCCGCGACACCCCCGATTCGATATTTTTCGGGGACACGCGGATGATTTTTTGCAATTCCTACCTTATAGGTATCTTGATGGAGCACATAATTTCCACCCCAAGGGGTCTTCGGAATAGACTCCAGATAGTTCCCACGCCATCCTTCAACCCCGGGATCCTTTATCAAGGCATCTAAATTTGTTGGATACCCACCGGTGTGCTTGAAGTACTTTTTGATCGCAACGGCAATAGTTTCGACATCTATATCCGCTGTGCTCACTTTTCGGTATTCCTGCCATGGTGGAAAAGAGAGTGCCACAATGACAATGGCTATAATAACAAGGATGAGCAACTGAAGTCGAGTCATCCCATCGTTTTCGTTGATATTTTTTTCTAACATCGTCAGAATCTTTAAACTATTCGGGATATGAACATCGTTCCGCTTCGTTTCACGTTAATTCTCAGAACTTGGTCGAGAAATGCCATATCGGTTCATTTTTTTATACAAGTTGCTCCGCTCAACCTCTAACGCTTCTGCGGTACGACGGATGTTCCACTTATTCTCTTCTAAAGCCGCAAGGATGCACTGCGCCTCGGCAGTGTCCATCATCTTACTCAGAGCCATTCCAGGTTTGTAGAGCGGTATCCCCAGAGCAGACTGTAAAACACCTTGATCGTAGGGGTTGGGTGACCGAACCCCTACAGGCGATGGGTATGACGAAGTGGGGTGAGGAATCAAAGACAAAGCTTCGGCGACATCGGGCGCCATCACAACATCTCGATTCACCATAATAAGGAGGCGTTCAACGATGTTTTTCAACTCCCGGATGTTCCCAGGCCAATTGTAATTTTGAAATACAGCATAAGCCCCTGGATCAATGACTTTCGGGGTGGACGCTATATTGAGTTGTAAACGTTCAGCAAAGTATTTAACCAGTAGCGGAATATCCTCTGTCCGCTCTCGGAGCGGTGGCACGGTAATCGGCACGACATTAAGCCGATAGAACAGATCGCGTCGAAATCGTCCTTTCTCAATTTCTTCGGGGAGGTGTTTGTTAGTCGCGGCGATAATTCGCACATCTACCGTCCGGATTTGGTTTCCTCCGAGACGTTCAACTTCGCCGGTTTCAATGACGCGAAGGACCTTCGCTTGCGCCTTTAAACTCATATCCCCAATCTCATCGAGAAAGATCGTTCCACCGTGAGCGAGTTCAAAACGTCCCTGTCTTCGTGAATCTGCGCCAGTGAACGCGCCGCGTTCATGTCCAAAGAGTTCACTTTCAATGAGTTCATCGGGCAAAGCGGCGCAGTTGAGGGGAATAAAGGTCTTTGCGGCACGCCTGCTTTGTCGATGGATCGCATTCGCAACAAGTTGCTTACCGGTTCCGTTTTCGCCAGAGATGAGGACCCCGAGTTTGCTGCCGGCGACCCGCTCAATCTGGGAGCGGAGATGCGAAATAACAGCACTTTCACCTACCATCTCGTCGGCGGGTGTAATTTGTGATTTCAGAATCTCATTTTCTTGCGACAAACGCGATATATCTAAAAACGGCTGAACACTGGAGAGGATTTTATCAATACTAATCGGTTTTGTGATATATCGTTTCGCACCGAGTTCCATCGTTTTAACAGCAATTTCAATATCCTGTTGGGCAGACATCATCACCACACTTAACTCTGGATAGCGTTCACGCAGTTTGACAAGCGTCTGAACCCCATCCATCCCATTCTCCATGCGGATATCCAATAGCACAATGTCCACATCGGACTTGGTGCACTGTTGCAACGCCTCCTCGCCACTTGGGGCTGTGAGAGCCTGATACCCACGCATTTTCAGCCCTTGGGACAACATCTTAAGCGTATTTTTTTCGTCATCTACAATCAGAATAGTTTCCATCTTTTACTTTTACCTTATACAAATTCCTCGGAGCGAGTCTCTTGATTCTGGTGGAAATGGATACGAACGGTCGTGCCTTCGCCCTCAGTGCTTTGAAGGTCGATCTCGGCACCGTGTTCCGTGACAATCCTTCTGACAATTGGCATGCCGAGCCCTCTACCATTCGCCTCTGATTTGGTCGTGTAATACGGCACAAAGAGATTCGTCATAGTTTCCTCGGACATACCGTAACCTGTATCTCGGATCTCCAGTGAAACTGTACCATTAATGGCTTTCGGCTTTCGGAAACCATCAGTTTTCGGTGCCTGACGGTTGCTATCGTTTTCATCTGCCACAACTTGCTCTGACCGACTGCCAACGGAAACCGACGGTTGACTACCATTTGGTGTGAAATAGGTTTTTACCTGAAGTAATCCACCTTCGGGCATAGCTTCAATTGCATTCTTTAGGAGGTTACCAAGTGCCTGTGTAATCTGCTCTGGATCAACAAGGAGTTGTGGAATCGGAGCTAACTCGGTCTTAACCTTAATTTTCGAGATGTTTTCAAGCCAAAACTTCTCAGTAGAATCTTGTAGGACGGAGTCCACCTGCTCTGAACTCATCGGTGCCCCTTCATTTTCCTGTTCAAGATCCGCTATATGTCTACCAGTGTAGAGCGTCAGAACAGATCTCACAATGTCATTCAACTGGCTCCACTTCCGCTGAGGTTTCGGCATCCGAGCGAATTGATGGAACTCGTCAATGAGTTTACCAATCCGATCGACCTCTTCAATAACCGTGTCCGTACATTCACTAAATATTTGCTCAAAAACTTCAGGGTTGGATTTCGCCTGCTGCAAGTTTTCAACGGAGAGTCGAATTGGAAAGAGTGGGTTTTTAACTTCATGTGCCACCTGCCGTGCGGCATCTCTCCACGTGGCTGCCCGCTCTGCCGCCATACGTTCTTCCAAGCTCTGTTTCAGGTCTTGTGCCATTTGATTGAATCCTTCAGCAAGCTGCCCCACCTCATTACGCGATTGGATTTTAACGCGATGATCGAGATCACCCGCCGCGATGTGACTAACCCCTTCGCGCAGGACTGCGATAGGACGGGTAATCCGACGACTCATGATATAACTGATGAGATAAACTAACGCAAGCCCACCGATACCACTCAAAAGCAGTGTAATCGTAAGTTGCTGCTGCCATCTCATTTGACGTTCATGCGAATATGCAACGACTAAGCCAACAGAGGGGATCTCGCGCGTCGTTGCGAAGGGTGAGTTGAAAGGTGTTATCCGAAAAGCAGTAAAAGAGTGCCCACCGGTCTCTTCTGTTCCCTGTAAAAACATCTTTCGTTCTGGAAGCCAACTCGGAAGTGATTTAAACCATCCTCGCCCCTGCGCTGTCTGAGATGCGTAATTTAACGGCAGCCAATCCTGCGCCGCTGTTGCTTTGGGTTCGGTGTCAAAGGATGTTGCCTCCGACATTTGTGTCTGTCCCACAAGAAAGATCGGGTGTTCATCTGATTGGATGCTCGTTTGGGTCGTCTCTAACCACGTTTGTAAGAGGCGGCCTCCCGTCACAAATCCCCACTCCCCAGCTTCCGTTACCTGAACCACATACTGCAACCCCAGATCACGCTGTTCGGGAATACTTCTGAGTTGTATATGTCCATCCTCATCCAACGAGTTATATGTTCGTGTCCTTCTTCCTATCCTTGTATCCGGATATAGGAGTCTTCCATCCGCAGTGCCATACTCCAAGAGATCAAATTCCGGTGCTGGTAGATAGGGGGATGACGATCCTCTTTCTATGACGCGGTGCAACCTTACATCAGTGGCTGTGGCGTGGACTTCTTTCTGAACTCCGTTGAGCAACTTTTGATAATTGTTTGAAATCTGGGCTTGAACCGTCTCAACATAAGTGTCAATTTCCCTTTTAAAAGCGAGCCGAATCAGGAAACTGGTACTCCCAAAGACAACGCCGAACATAACAAGGAAGACGAAGCCGTAAGCGATAAATATTTTATCATGGAGTCGTAAACCGGAGAGTCTATTCCTCATTTTTCTATAGTTTGGTTGTCAGTTAACTGTCAACTGGAGACTCTAAAAAAGATCGGAAATTTCGTTTATAGCCCTCAACACCATCTTGTAGGTATGTTAACTCACTCCCGCCCTTATTGTCAAGATGTAACCCCTGGAGTCTACCTTTTACGGCAATCGTGTCCATTAAGAGACGCATCAACTGGCAAACAGACTGAACACCCCGCCTCGGGACGATTAGCGTTGCATTCGGGACACCGTTCTCACTAAAATCTAAAGCAGTCCCGCGATACGAAGCAGTCTGCATGTGCGTCATGGATAAACCTTCAAACTCGGTTAATTTGCTGTCCATTCCAGTCTCCCTCGGCAGTCGTAAATCTGGACCAAGTTCTTCCCAATGGATAAACAAAACGATTTTATCCCTGGGACCGGCGATAATACCGTTGAGAATAGAATGATTGCTCGTGGGTCCCTTCGCATTTATGACATTAGCACCACCGCCGCGCTCTTGAATAGATTCTGTATAAAGTTGGACACACCATTCACCGAGACAACTACCGTCAGCATAGTTGTAAAAAACAATAGTATTTTTACTCGGATGTTTGGTTCCGTCAGCTTCTTCAGAAAGATGAATCCATCGTGCCAATCGATAGGCGATGTTATCCTGATGATTATAGGCGAGATTAAAGCCCTCGTGCGCTTGATTGACACCCTCGACAGCGGCACGAATTCGGGTATCGGGAGTTTCACCCTTTCCGGCTGTCGCAGCAAGAAAAAACAAGCCGACTGGAGAGAAAGCCGAAAATCGTCCGCCAACCCCATCAGGAACAGGAAGCAGCGTGTCCCCATAGAAAGGTGATTGTGCATGCATCCGGAAGAGCACACTGTCGGCGGTTAACCCAGTAGTGGCGAGGACTTGTTGCCGCCAATTTACATCACCGAGTGCATCACGGATAATCATCAACGTCGCCATAGTTTCGGCTGTTGTTCCGGATTTGCTGATAACATTGAAGAGCGTTTTATCAAGGAGATTCCTCGATTTGAGCATTTCAAGTAAGCCGGTAAGCTTGCGTGGGTCGAAGGTATCGCCTGTGAAATAGACTTCGGGGGCACCACCGCGTTCTTCAACCGACAGTAAGTTATGATAGGGATGGTTGAAGGAATCGTGAAAGACGCGGGCACTCAGATCAGAGCCACCTACACCAATAGTGACCAATACCGAAAACGCCTCACGTGCCCGTGTCGCTAACGCCGCAACTTGGGCAATATCCTCGGACTGGAGATGACTGCGTGTCCATGCGCGAAGCCCATGCTCCAACTCGGCAAGCGATGCCTCCGTCTCGTCCTGAAATAGCAGATGGATCTTTTGCAAAGCGGTATCAACCTTCTGCTGCGCCGCCTGCGGGAACGAATCAACTGCTCCATCGTCAACTGAAAAGTGTAGCTTACTGTCCAATTTTTAATGATACCTTGCGGATAGGTAACGGCGTTTGTAACATCGAATCCGAAACTCGATTCCGATACAAGACAGCAAAGCACGAGTTTCGGGTTCGGCTCTTCGCGTTCGAGCCGCCTGCGCCGTTGTTGCAGGCTACGCGATTTGGACTCATGTTTAACCGATAACTGACCAGAAAACTGCCCGTAATGAAAGGAAGAGCGGCACAGGAGTCCATCAATTAAAAACCTACATTCTGCCATACTTGTCTGAGAGACGAACGATATCTTCTTCGTCAAAGTGACCAAACGCAATTTCGAGTATTCGATAGTCTTTAGACTCCCCGATGAGTTGATGTTTAGCCCCTTGTGGAATAAATACCGGTTCCATAGGTGCGGGACGCTGAATGGTGCCCTCAAGGTTTACACAGGCACCCTCATCAAGTGGAACCCACAACTCACTTCGATGGCGGTGGTACTGATAACTCACCTGCTCGCCTGCCCGAATTTCCAAAATTTTGACGGTAACAGGTTGATTGAGGACGTATTGTATGAAACGACCCCAAGGTTTCTCAATTGTCACGATTTCCTGAAGTTCTTTCGGGCATAAAGGCATGATTAAATTCTCCGAATTGTAGGACAGATCCGTCAAAGTAATGTAAGGCAAAGATAGAAAAATGCTTACAAAAACACAAGGATAGTGTATCATACAAATAGACTGGCGTCAACTCAAAAGAGGCACATACTTCAACACAAGCCAACCCCGTAGTCCGTAATGAAATGGAGGACGGATTTTTTACAGAGAAATGTTAAGTTCCACTCCCACATCATTTGACCGCAAGGTAAATTTAAAAAATCTTATTGAGAATAGCATCTCCGAAAAGGTGTTTCCGGGTGCCGTCGCCTGTATCCTTACTGATGAAGAGGTGCTTTACCACGAAGCGTTTGGGCATCGATGTGTCAAACCGAAAAGGCTACCGATGCGTCACACGACAATATTCGATTTAGCATCGCTGACGAAACCAATTGTCGTAGGGACCCTTTGCATGCAACTCGTTGAGAGAGGTAAACTCTCTTTGGAGGCCCCCGTAGAGAAATATCTATCGGCGTTTAGACAGCCAGGGGTGACGCTTAAACATCTGCTGACACATACCTCAGGACTTCCCGCATGGTTACCTGTATATCTGCGTGCACCATCACGAGAGGATGTAATCTCCCATCTCGGAGGCGTGCCACTGGAATCCCGACCGGGGAAAAAAGCCGTGTATAGTTGCTTGGGATATATCGTGTTAGGTGCGCTTCTTGAAAGCGTAACAGCACAATCGTTGGATACATTGGCACACGATCGGATTTTCGCACCACTCGGCATGGAATGGACGCGGTTCAACCCACCACAAGCATGGCGTGGGCACTGTGCAGCCACTGAGGATTCCAACAGTTTTGAACGCAGGATGGTGAACTATGAACGCTACGATTGGCGAGAAGGTGTAATCATCGGACAGGTCCACGATGAGAACGCACATTTCCTCGGTGGCGTTTCCGGCAATGCAGGACTCTTCTCTACATCAACAGATCTCGGTAACTTCTGCCGAACGCTGATGAACAACGGAGGCAGACTCTTACGCCCGGAGAGTCTCTGTACGATGCAACAAGCCGCTTCAGCGGAAGGAGAACGCCGGGGCATCGGCTGGGCTTTGACAAATGACGGCTGTCTTTACCACACTGGATTCACCGGCACTTCGATACGAATATGTTTAAAAAGAAAACTTGCAGCGATTCTGTTGACAAATCGGGTGCATCCCAATGCGGATCGGCGTGGTATTATAGAATTTCGAAAAATCTTTCACGCAATAGCCTTCAGCATTGACCCGCAAGCCCACACGCGGCTTGCGTCGCGACCGGTAGTCGGTTAAAAGACTGAAATGGGAGGGGAAGGATGGAAAAGTGGGTACCCAAGCACAACAGCAAAAATTTAAATTAGGATTGAATGTCCTGCTCACAGAGCAACGCGATTGGATTCAGGGGAAATCAATTGGTCTGATTACAAATCACACGGGGGTTGATGCCACCTTACGGAGCAATTACCGACTCTTATCAGAGGTGCCATCGTGTCGGCTTTCTGCAATCTTTTCTCCAGAGCACGGGTTCTGGGGCGCGGTCCAGGACGGTATTGCTGTCAATAACCTTGATGTCTCGGATGAAAACTTATCGCAGTCGCACCTCACAAGCGTCCCGGTCTATAGTCTATACGGACAGTCAACCCGTCCAACAACAAACCAACTTGAAGGCATCGATTTGCTCGTCTATGATATACAGGATGTCGGTGCGCGTTACTATACCTATATTTCCACGCTCCTGCATGCGATGGAAGCTGCCAGTGACCATGGAATCGAGTTTGTCGTTGCAGATCGACCGAATCCGATTACGTGCAATGCCGTGGAGGGACCGATATTGGTGCATGGGTGCGAATCGTTTGTTGGTATACATACGGTGCCCATCCGTTATGGATTGACAATCGGTGAATTGGCAACCCTGTTGAAGGCGGAACGTGTGCCATCGTGTCGTCTAAAGGTTGCATGGATGCCCGGATACGAGCGCGGCATGTGGTACGATGAGACCGGTTTGCAGTGGGTGCCACCCTCGCCCAATATGCCGACACTCATAACCGCAGTTCTCTATCCCGGCTTATGCTTATTCGAAGGAACGAATATGAGTGAGGGCAGAGGAACGACGAAGCCCTTTGAATACATCGGCGCGCCTTGGTGTAACGGTGAAAAATGGGCTGAAATACTAAATGCATTGTGTTTACCCGGTGTCCTGTTTCGTCCAGTCGTTTTTACGCCTGCCCCAGTTGCTGAAAGCACAAAGCACGCGAAACAGACCTGTGGTGGTGTTGCAATTCACATTACCGATAGAGAACGCTTCCTTCCGGTGGAAACGGCTATTCACATGTTATCCACTTTAATCACCGAATACAAGGACCGTTTTGCGTTCCGACCCGCGCACTTCGATCAATTGGCAGGAAACAACTGGCTCCGAGACGCGCTGCTAAAAGAAAAATCGGTAGATACAATCCGAGCACAGTGGACTGATGAACTCCAGATATGGTGTGAAAATACAACACAGTACCACGCCTACGATTAGTTGTCAGTTGCCAGAGGATATTTCCCTTGTTAAGCGAGAATCTCTTAACTGATAGTCGATGACTGAAAGTCTGCGCAGCAGGCGAACCGAAAACTACTAAAAAAATGATAGCATTTTATGAACTTCTGGAAAAACAGAAAAAGCATGTCATCGGTTTGATGTCTGGCACCTCTGTTGACGGCATTGATGCAGCCGTTGTTGAAATTACAGGACACGGTTTGGAAACGGCAGTTAACTTAATCGCCTTTGAGACTTTTCCTTTTCCACCTGATGTCCCACAACGCATCCTCGCCCTCTGCCAACCCGATACGAGCCGCGTCGACGATATTTGTGAGATGAACTTTCACATCGGACGCCTTTTCGCAGAGGCTGTCAAATATATTCTACAAAAAAACGGACTCTCTACCAGTGATATTGACCTCATCGGCTCACACGGTCAAACGATTCACCACTTACCCCCTTTCACTGAACCGCAAGGTAAAATTAAAATACCATCAACACTGCAAATTGGTGAGCCTGCGGTCATCGCACATGAAACCGGTATCCCCACTATTGCTGACTTTCGGGTGGCAGACATGGCGGCAGGCGGGCAAGGGGCACCGTTGGTATCATATCCAGACTATTTGTTGTTCCATGACAGTGTTAAAACAGTAGGACTTCTGAATATCGGAGGGATCGCGAACCTTACAGTGCTTCCCGCAAACGGATCGTTCGATTCAGTTTCCGCCGCAGATACAGGACCGGGAAATATGTGTATTGACGCAATCGTGAGCGAGATAACAGATGGAAAAGAACGTTATGACAAAGCGGGGCAGCGTGCCGCGCAGGGGACTCCTTACCAATCTCTCATTGACGAATGGTTAAAGCATCCTTTTTTCCAACTAACACCACCGAAGACAACTGGACGCGAGATGTTCGGACACACCTTTGCAATGGAGTGTCTAACAGCATGCCGTGAACAGGGCCTCACCGATAACGATTCTATCGCAACCCTGACCGAATTGACGGTCCAGACGATTGCCTGTTATATTTCGCAATTTGTGGTGGAACAGAACCCGATAGACCTACTCTATGTGAGCGGTGGTGGGGTACACAATCGAACAATAATGCGACAACTCAACGAAGTGTTAGCAAACACAAGCGTTGAACCTGTAGATACCTCAGGCATCTCGGCGGATGCAAAGGAAGCGATAGCGTTCGCAATCCTCGCGAACGAATCACTTCACGGACAAGCTGGAAACCTACCTTCCGCGACAGGCGCGGCTGTGCGGAAAATACTGGGGAAGTTCGTGTGTCCGTAATCCTTTAACGCTCTATCCAAACATACTCCCATTTTTTTGCGGAATTATGCACCCGTCTCACCTGCAAGCGGCGTCACCAGATACAAATAACTGATTATGAAATCATTTCTTTTTGGAGGCGACTGATGAAAAACGACGACGCTAAACTCATCCAACGCGTCCTCGCGGGCGATGATAACGCCTTTTCCCTGCTGGTGAGAAAATATCAAAAGCAGGTCCACGCCCTCGCGTGGCGGAAAATCGGGGATTTCCACATCGCAGAGGAAATTACACAGGATACTTTCCTGAAAGCATACAAGAAACTCGTAACACTGAAGAAACCGCAGCGTTTTGCGAGTTGGCTTTATGTGATTGCCGCAAACCGATGCAACTCATGGCTCCGTAAAAAACGGTTGTGGATGCAGCCATTGGAACAGTTGGAGGAGACAGACAACGAGCAGTTACAAAAAGCAACCTATTCTGGATACGTTATTGAAGAAAACGAGCGCACAGCCGTCGCTGCACAACGCGAAGTTGTCAAGAAATTGCTTGCGAAACTCCAAGAAAGTGAACGCACAGTTATGACGCTCCACTACTTCGGTGAGATGTCGTGTACAGAGATTGGCACATTTTTAGGTGTTTCCGCAAATACGATTAAGAGCAGGCTTCGCCGAGCACAGCAGCGTTTAAGGAAAGAAGAGCCGATGATAAAAGAGGCTTTAGAGAACTTCCAAATCACGCCGAACCTCACAGAGAACGTTATGGGAGAAATTGCTCGTATCAAACCCGATACACCGTCCAGCGGTAAACCGTTCGTACCGTGGACAATCGCAGTCTCCACAATAGCAGTCGTTCTGTTAATGTTAGGTATCGGAAACTATCAATACTTAGGACGTTTCCAAAAGCCATACAGTTTCGATGCAACTTCAGAGATGACAATTGAACTCATTGAGGCACCCCTTGTACTGAACCGCGCGTCTAAAACGAATAGGCGAACGCAACTCGGAAATCCAGACGCGCGCAATCAGAGCAGGACACCTGAACGGAAACCTAATGATACCTCAGCGTTATCTGCGGAAGCACAAACGGATGAAACTCTCAAAGATTATACACAGTGGGCACTGCCAAAAGAGGCAAAAGTGCGTTTCGGTAAGGGTGGGATCAACGTGATTCAATTCTCGCCGGATGGCACTCGACTTGCAGTCGGCAGTAATATCGGCGTGTGGCTCTATGATGTGGAGACAGGGAAAGAACTGTCGTTATTCGCGGGGATGTGTCAATCCCTCGCATTTTCACCTGATGGACGTTACCTTGCCAACGGTGGCGGGAAATATACAACAACTGAAATACAAGTCTGGGACACGACTACAGGAAACAAAGTGTCCTTCGTTGATGTTCCGTCTTCTGCCTCAGCGTTGGGGTTTTCTGTAGATGGCAAAACGCTTATCAGCTTGAGTACTTGGGGAGACACAATCCACTGGTCGGATATTGAGTCTGGAAAAGGAAGTTTGACGACGCTCGAAAGACGATCTGAATCACAGAGTGAGGATATTCCTGAAGTCTACGCGCTCACGCATGATAAGGTGGCAATCGGGAGTTGGGACGGGAAGATCCAGTTATGGAATATAACGACTGGCAAAAAGTTATCCACCCTCAGCGGTCATGCAGATTTACCGCCGCAACCATTTCCTTCACGCCTGCCGCCGTCACCGCTACAGAACCGGAAACATGTTTTGGCACTGGCATTTTCACCCGATGGCACCACACTCGCAAGTGGAAGTAAGGATAACACAGTCCGGTTATGGGATAACACCAGCGATAGCGAACCAATTGTGCTTCAAAAACATACAGGTTGGACAAACGTATTGGCATTCTCTCCTGACGGAGAAATGCTTGCAAGTGGAAGCACCGATAAAACGATACAGTTATGGGATACCACTACGGGTGAACCGATTACAACATTTACCGGACATCTCAACGGTATTAATGCACTAACGTTTTCACCCGATGGCACCACACTCGCAAGCGGAAGCACAGACGGCACTATTCAGTTCTGGAATATCAAGACCGGAGATGCCTTCGCTACTCATATCACCGGACATACAGAGTGGATAAAAGCGGTGATTTTCCCCCAAGGTTTTCCATTAGCAATGTTACACGTTCATTTTGACGGACATACGGAATTGGGAAAACCAGTGCCTTTCTTTAAAGACAATGATACACTTGTCAGTGTGGCGTTTAACGGTGTAATTACCTTTTGGGATGTAAGGACATTACAAAGAACCACTTACCAAATTGCCGGACATCGCGATTGGTTAGCGACGTTAGCGTTTTCACCCGATGGAAAAAAACTCGCAAGTATTGGCGCAGAAAGCACTATGGTCGTCGGATTTGGTCGTGTAATCAATCCGGATTCTCTAATTCGTTTGACTGACGTAATCACAGGACGCGAGGTCGCAACTTTCAAGGATAAGAAAGGGGTCGCAAACCTGGTGTTTTCACCTGATGGAAAAACGGTTGCCTTCAGCAATCACGGTAAAATTCGTTTGTGGAATACAGAGACAGGGTCTGTTCTTAATATGTCGCTCTCGGATCCGAAGAACAATTTTCCCGAGGGGTTGGAGCCTGAAATCAGTGCCTTGGTATTCGCACCAGATGGGAAAAAATTAGTCAGTGGAACTATGGGCGGAAATATCCAGATGTGGGACACGGAGACTGGAATTGGCTTAGTTTCTCTCACAGAGCAAGAGCCAGACGATGTAACGTATGGGGTGAAGGCGGCGGCAGAAGCGGACCCTGGCGCGACCACAGTAACAACCACATCTCCCAACGTAACTGTAGTAGTCACATATCAAGATCCTATTTCAGTGTTGGCATTCTCTCCAAATGGCAAACGACTCGCTGCGGGAAGTCACAAGCAGATTCATGTGTGGAACATGGAAACCGGGAATTGGGGAAAAGGCATTACTTCAATTGACGGGCATAAAGACGGTAGCGAAGTTTTTCAAGGTTCCGAGGTCCTGTTGTTCTCACCGGATAATACGATCCTTGTGAATGGGGACAGAAACGGCAGCATCCAGTTGTGGGACATAACAACAGGAGACAAACTCACCACTCTCAACGGACACACCGCACAGGTAGAGACCTTGCACTTTTCATCTAATGGAAATACACTCGTCAGCGCAGGGCAGGACGGCACAATTCTCTTGTGGGATTGGAATGAAATCATCAAGGGTTTGTCTGTAAAGGATAAATAGTGGTATAATAATTATCGGTTATCGATTGTCAAAAGAACAGATTTCAATGAAACGAAATCTCTTTTGACAGTTGACCACCATCCAAAACCTAATTCTACGGAATACGCGATAGCTGTCGCCCCCGGATCTGCTCAATCGCCCATAACAGTGTTTAAGGAAGGAGGGACCGATGATAAGAAACACTTTAGGCAATTTTCAAATCCCACCGAATCTTACCAAGAATATCATACGAAAAATCGATCACCTCAAACCTCTTACACCATCCAGTGGTAGACTGTCTATGCCATGGGCAATCGCTATTTCCACAACAGCAGTCGTCTTGCTAATGCTCAGTATTGGAAATCATTCTGTAGAGGCACAGACAGGTGAAACCGTCAAAGATTATACAAAATGGGAACTGCCGAAAGAGGCAAAAGCGCGTCTGGGCAAGGGCGGGATCAATGCGATTCAATTCTCACCCGATGGAACACAACTCGCAGTAGGTAGTAATATCGGTGTGTGGCTCTATGACGTGAAGACAGGTAAAGAATTATCCCTATTCGCAGGAATGTGCCAATCTCTTGCATTCTCACCGGACGGTCAATTCATTGCCAGTGGCGGCGGTAGATTTCGGGGACAGGAACTCAAGTTGTGGGAGATCGCTACTAACCAAAAAGTCTCACTGAGTGGTGGCCCCTTTGTCGGATCAGCATTGCGGTTCTCCGCAGATGGGAAAACACTGATAAGTTTGGGAAACTGGGGTGAATTAATCGCGCAGTTAGACGTTGAGACCGGAGCGGGACAGGTAAAGAATATAGCAGGACGATCTTGGGAACGGATAAATCGGCGAAGTAGCCCCGAACCCTATGCACTCACATACGATAAATTCGCGGTTGGAGATGAGAACGGGAAAATTGAGTTGTGGGACACAATGACCGGTGCAAAACTATCTACGCTCGGTGGACATAGAGAGCCTCCTGTTGACAGAAGCAACCATGTGTTAGTCTTGGAATTCTCGCCGGATGGCAGACTGCTTGCCAGTGGGAGTAAGGATAGAACCGTCCGATTATGGGATACAACTACCGGCACCGAATTGGCTGTTCTCCGCAAACATACAGGATGGATAAATGCATTAGCATTCTCTCCTGACGGGAAGACGCTTGCTACCGGCAGTACCGATAAGACAACACGCCTGTGGAATACTGCCAAAGGTGAACTGATCGCAACATTAACGGGACCCCTCAACGGTATTGTTGCTTTATCGTTCTCACCTGATGGCACCACGCTTGCAAGTGGAAGCACAGACGGCACGGTCCGGTTCTGGAGCACAAAAACGAGAAATTGGCTACCCCTTGATATTATAGAACACACGGAGTGGGTGAGATCCGTATCTTTTCTGAAAGATAATACGACTCTTGTGAGTGTTCATTTTAACGGGGTCATTACATTTTGGGATATGCAGACCTCACAAAACATCGGTCTCCAGACGATGCAACCTGCGGAATCCCTATGGGCTGTAGCACTTTCACCGGATGGAACCAAACTTGCCAGTATTGGGGCAAAAGCAAAGATATTCTTTGAGGCAGGTTCAGGCAATTCTACCTCTGCATGGACACCAGAGCGTCTGTTACGTTTGACGGATGTTAGGACCGGACGTGAGTTAGCAACTTTAACAGAGACAGTCGATGAAATCAATCCAGGTAGATGTATGACCTTTTCGCCGGATGGAAAAATGATAGCCTTCGAGGGTCCAGATAAAATTCACCTATGGAACATAGAGACAGGTAACAGTCTCGACATACCTCTCGTAGATGAACACGTTGCCGATGGAAATGGCGATTTTTTCTCCCCGCCAGTTGATATTAATGCTTTCGTATTCTCGTCGGATGGGAAAAAACTCGTCAGTGGAACCATGGGCGGAAAAGTTCAGATGTGGGACACAGAAACCGGGGTTGCCCTAGCACCTTTCTTTGAGGGGCAGAATATGGAGGAGGCAATAGAAGGCGGCCCCGGTAATTTTCGTGTCACCTATCGTGATGCTATCACAGCCTTGGCATTCTCCTCAAATGGCAGGCTGCTTGCCGTAGGAAGCGATCAAAAAATCCGTTTGCTGGGCAGTCGTGAATATCCACCCCTTAAAGATACACCACGCGGCACTCAGGCGTTAGTATTTTCATCCGATGACACCATCCTTGCTACTGGGATGAGAGATGGGAGCATTGAATTATGGAATTTAGCAACAGGGGACAAACTGAGAACGCTTAATGGACATACTGCTATAGTAGAAGTGGTGGTATTCTCGCCCGATGGGAAAAAACTCGTTAGCACAGGACAAGATGGTACAATCCTCCTCTGGGATTGGGAGGAAATCATCAAAGGTGCGTCTGAATGAAATCTATAACAAGAAAACAGTTGTCAGTACTCGCAGGAAGAACATTCTTTCCTTCCACAAGGAATTAACCGATAGTTGACAACCATTAAAATCTAATCCTGAGGGATATACGATGGCTTCCGCCTAACGCAGGATGATTCCCAAACGCATAATCTAACCCTGCCCCTGCCCCTGTGACGAATCGGAGGTTCAATCCAACCCCCGCAGTCAACTGGCGAATACTCTCAAGACTTCCACTCCGCTCCGCCATCCCAACGCGTAAGGCGAGCAAATCAAAGAGCGTCCACTCAGCACCCGCATGCAACTCAACTGGACTTCCCCGCGGTGCCTCGGTGTCAGGTTTCGCCGTTGAGCCACCCCGATTTTGGAGGTAGGTATCCAGGGCAAGGATAAGTGTGCTTCGGAAAATAGGAAGCGCGTGTATTGTGGCGATACCGATCTTGAGATGTGGTAGTATCGTTTCGGTGTGAGACGTAAGATCCGTCGATGGCGGAGGCGTATTCCAATAGAGTTTCGTCGTAAAGGCATCACTCGCCTGCAATCCGAGCATGAGTTGATGAGACTTTTCTGGGTTCGTCATTGCGATAATACCGACATCTGCCCCGCCGCCGATGGCGTTTGTGCTTCGATACCCACTCATATAGAGGAGTTTGAGCGTCCCACCAAGCCGTAAATGAATACCACGAAAAGCTGGAAGTTTCCAACCGTGCGCGAAGAGAAAGGCGTTATCGGTATTGTTAAAAGACCCGACGACCTCAGGACGGTTTGCGGGTCCCACAGGACGGCTGACCACGGGTAGACTGGTAATAGGAATATCGTCAACACCAACGCGGAGCCAACTGACCCCGATCGCACCTCGCTTTTTCAGCGGATGGATATAACTGACAAAATCGTAAGCGTCCTCACCATTGAGCGTGGAATGCATGAAGCTGACTTCATATCGAGTGAGTTGCCCCAATCCAGCAGGATTCCAATAGGGTGCGTAAGCATTATCGCTCAGAGCGGTCCCCGCGCCGCCCATAGCAAGGGCACGGGCTCCAACCCCAAGCGTTAGAAAATCAGCAGTGTATCTTGCATCAACAGATTGGAGAGCACCCATACAGAGCGTAATTACAATCACAATGAAGTAGAAATTATTTTTTTTCGGATGTTTCATTTTTTGGTTATCGGTTATCGGTTATCGGTTTTCAGTTAAAGAGGCGTGCTGTGTCAGTAAGTTTCCTGTAATGACCACAAGGAGTTCCTTAACTGACGACTGGCAACTGAAAGGATTTTTTCTTTCGAAAAAATCCGAACTGACAACCATTAACGCAATTTCATCATTTTGAGTATTTCGGTTATATCTTTCTCACCGTTGCGCTGGACCCGGAGTTTAGCATAGTAAACGCCATTTGCTACCTCAACCCCATCAGCATCTCTGCCATCCCATTCCACCATAAGAAATCCAGGAGTTGCTGGGAGGGAAAGTTCTCGGATGAGTCGTCCACTCAGCGTATAAATTTTCACAACGAGTGAGTCAGCAGGTGCCGTTAATTCGCAGGTGAGTGTCGTTTTACGTGGAAAAGGATTTGGATAGTTGAGAAACGACAGCAACTGCAAAGTATCATGGACTCGAAATGTGATCTGATTCGTATCCGTGTTTCCATGGACATCACTCGCCGTTAGGCGAACCTCATATTCCCGCGGTTCAAGCTCTGGAGACGGATACGTTAACACGAGTTGATTTGAGCCCGGATGATGTGTCACCTGATATGCCTCTGGATGGATACGCTCATATTCGCCGAACGCGTCTCCTATTTCCAATAACAGCGGACGCGTGAGGTAATCAAGACCACTCGGATCAGTTAATGTTGCTCCGATGAGAGGTTCCGCATCCGTTGCATCCCCTGGAATAAAGTGCTGTTGATTGCCGATAGTGAGTTGTATATCTGGCGGCACAGTATCGTCAGTATACAACAGCGTAATCGGTCCGAGCCGATCCGTTGTAGCCCGAATGGTGCCGATGGGTCGGGTTTGAAACCAAAATCTATCCCCAGGAGCAAAGGACCGTTCGCCTTGTGTGAGTTGAAAACGCAAGCCGTAGGACTTATATGAAAAAGGTTCTTCGACTGTTCCACGCAGTGGCTGGTTTCCATCAGTTTGGGAACGCAAAATACCGGTTCTCTCACCTTCTACCTGAAATTCAGTGTCGGTCAGAAAGAGGATAGTCCACTTATCTTCTGGCATGGCGGTGTCCGGCGGAATCTCAATGTAACTGATAGTCCCCGTGCCTTGGTTGGTGTCTCTGAACCCGGACGCATACCAACGCTGCTCTTGTTGAGGGGTATTGAGATCGGGGTCAACATCCGCAGACTGTATCAGGGAAGTTATGTTGAATGTCAAGACATCTCCGAATGCCAAAGGTTTTTCAAAATTAAATTCTACATTAAGCGAGAAGCCATGTCTAAAGTTAGGGAGGTCTGTACTAAAGTTTGCAAGCTGTTCCGCTGGTGAAATAAGTTCCAATGGCGCAAGTGCCCGCGTATCATCTATCGAAGGAGCAAGGAAAAGCCGATAGGTTTGAGGACCTGTGAAAAAAAGGACGTATTTGCCGGTCCGCGCGCCTTCGGGCTGGATACGGACGTCGCGGAGCGCACTTTCCCCGATGTTTTCCTCACTCACATTTGTTGCCTGTATACGTTGCTGTAACGCGCCCGTCGTGTCGGCGAGCTGTTGGGAAGGGAGTCTGATCCAATTTCCGAGTGTTGGGTCAAATATATAGATACCCAACTCCCGGGCACGGGATGCGACAGCAGTGTTAATTGCCTCTGCAACCCCCAATTCATTGGGTTCCTCTTCTAAAGGGGTCTCCTCGGATTCCATACCGCCCAATAATTCTCGCGTGAGTTGTGCTCTGAGCGCACCAAGGTCGAAACTCAAGTCGATTGCCACCGGAGCGGCAAGTTTAATAGTTGTTGGCTGTTGGCTGTCAGCTGTTAGTAAAGAAGTCTCTGGTAAAGTGCCACCTTCTGACTGATGACTGATCGCTGATGGCTGATCGCTATCCCCGACGACTACGATTTCATAGCCGTGGGTGGCATGCCCAGGAAGCGGCGCGCGCTTGGACATTCCCTGGGGGTCAGATTCTGTAGAAGCATCAAGGGAACCTGCCCCTACAGCCGCAAACTTCCGTTCATCTAAGGAGCGAACTGCCAATACTGCCGTTTCTTGAAAACCACCAGGGGGGACAGTGATGACGCAGTTCCGGTCCAAACTGGTAATCTGACCTGAAGAAGTTGTTCCTACCACACCCATATCAACTAAGAGTCGTCGGTAAGAGATATTATCATCTTCATTGTTTTCAAGGACATTGCCCGGCTGATCCGCTTCAGTTTCTGTCACATCGATATAGACAAATATATCGAGTGTGCCGAGAGGTAGTGGGTCCTTCAGATTTAAAGTAGCAGTCGCAATTGGTAGTGTATTCAACGGATCCGGTTCATAAACATCCTTCCCTTTATCGGTATCTGCCAACGGTGTGCGTTGCACCCAGTCGTTGGGGCGGATACGGGTCGTTCCGATGAGATTTACATCGTCATCAACAAGCGTATCATCGTCAACATCCGGGTTCCCACTGAAAAAAGCAACTTCAATAGGGGTCTTTATGCTCTCCCCTTCTACCTGTACATCCGCTGAGAGGTACCACTGCTCCGTTTTGGAATTATAGCCGTATGCAATCCTACTGGCTCTGTTGACCTCTACAATCGAAAGATTCGGATATACGTAAGGATAATACTGAAGTCTTCGACTTGTCACCGTATTGTTATCCGTATCCGTAACCTGAATGTCATACCGGATCGCGGAGCCGTCCGTAGGTGCATTTAAAGGCTCGGGCACCGTCCACCACCCCTCCCCTGACAACGGAGGATCCGCCGGAACGAGTTCAACCTTCTCCCATTCCCTTTTCTCTGGATTGCGCCAGTCCAAGAGGACAAGAAACAGTTCTTCTTTTTCATCTGAAACCTGAACAGAGATGCGGAACTTATCCTCACCGACTAATTCAGGTTTAATGTCGAGAATTTTTGGGATATTGACCGTAAACCCGTCGCCGCCGACAGCAACAGTTGTATTACTTTGTGCGTAATACTCGACATGAGCATCACCGCTGGCAATGTTTTTCGGGACGGAGAAAGTTACCGCAGGATAGGTGCCGCGGTTAACAGTGAGCGTTTTCGTCAGAATCACATCCCCGGTATAGTATCTAACCGGACCCGCAACGCCTTGGGCAACGGCTGTTTTTCCAGGAAATAGTGCTTTAACGATAAGGTTTCCGTTAAAAGTGGTATTGGGAACGAAACGTTTTGTTCGGGTCGCTGGATCGTAAGTGGCAGTTTGTACTTGCCCTGAAGCAATTCGGAGGGTATCCCCAGGTGCAACTGTTTTCGTCTCGATAGTCGGCTGAATTTCACCATTAGCGATCGCAATCTGCAAGGCAGGATCCCCGAAAAGGGTATATTCCATCATAATATCAATCTGACCCGTGCCCTCTGTCATCAACAACTCAACCTTTGAATCGAAACTCAAAGGACCAAGTTGTCGAACGTTCCGTTTAAAGAGCATATCAAAGATGATACGGTTGAGTGCATCGTTTCCACTGCCATAGGTGAGTCGGGTTGCACTCAACATACCGATGATACCGCCTCTCTCTTTGCGCAACAATTTCTCTGCCATGCTCGGTTCACCGGGCTTGTCGAAATAGCCGTTGTAACAACTCAGGACTAACATGAAAGGGATCTTTGCGGTTTCCTCAACCTGATCAACGGAGGCGTTATCAAAGATGGCTTCGTGCGCCCAAACGATTCTACCGCCGTGTCCTGCGTATTGTGCGAGTACAGCACCCTCCCCAAGTGCCTCAATGATTTTATCTTTTGCGACACGTTGTGGTAAGAGTCCGGGGTAATCCGCCGGATGTGCTTCCACTTGGTCGATAACATCTTCAAGGAACACCTCAACCGTTTCGTATCCAAGACGGGTGTGATCTTTGGCTATTTCATCGAGACTTTTCTTGAAGATAAAATCTCCAGAGTTGCTTACTTCGTCGTCAGCAACAGAAATAATTCTTCTTCGCCAGTCCCCGTTCGGTGGTGCCTGTTCGTAAGCAATGATCTTGTCAACAACCGCATCCGCTTGGTTTATGTTCTCAATACTGAGCCTACCGATATAGAAATCGGTGAATTCATCGTGTCCAGAGACGGTCGCGTACCAGTGATCTGCGGCGGTCCGTCCGAAGGAATCGGTTCGAATATAATGGGTAGGAATGTACCCAGTCAGTTCGGGTGGTTCAGCGTAGATGTCTGTGTCAATGCCGCGGAAATCGAAGGTGCCATCGCCTAAAAAAACTACATACGTCAGTGCCGGCGGGGTCCAAAACTGATACGCATGTTTTAGAAATGCCTTAATAGCCTTCGGACTCACACCGCCATCACCAAAGGTATTGTAAATCTCATCGGTTGTAACAACTTTCGTGCGGTATCCGCCACCGCCAGGCGCAGCGCGCCATGCCGCCAATCTTTGTGCTGAAGATAGGAAGTTAGCGTGTGTCACAATCAGGTAATCAGCACCGTGCACCGCAGTCGCTAAGTCTGTAGGCGCAACAACGTCAATGCGATCAGGTTGACGCAATGCCGTGTCGGAAACAGCGATAAATTGTGTGTTTCGGGTATCGAGCACTTGGAAAAGTGCGTTATAGGCGTTAGGACGTGCTATGTCTGACTCCACATTTACCCCCTGCATCCGGGCAGTGAGGTGTGTGCCGTCCGTCTCAAAAATATGTATCCGTGGGTCATGGAACGCTTCAATCTTATACTGGAGTTTACGTCCTCCAGGAAACTGCTTCTGGTCAGATGTATCGGTAGTAGGCGATCTGAACCATAGCTCGTCAGCAACAGCTCGAAAGAGACGGGTATATTCGACAGAAAAACGATTGAGGTAGACATGATATGGGTATCGGGTGGTATCCTCATCAACGTTGCTATCAACTCTGGCTAAAGACAACACGTTCTGCTCGCCCTTGACGCTGTCTTTGAGCGTATCCCATGTGCGCAAGGTACGCCCAATAGTGAGCGTGTCTTGCTGTTCCCACTGCGCAAAATCAATCCGAACGCCATTAATAGCGACCAAAATCTCGTGTGATACCGGTGTACCGCCCTGCAAATCAACGGAGATCCGTGGTGGATCGAAACTTTTTGCGACATCATAAAGCGGAAATTCGAGACGCATCTCGGCAGAATCGCCCCCATTTTTGATACCGTCCCAGTACCAGAAATCTAAGGCATCAAACCAACCGTGCTTGTCGCCAGGCGAAACAGTCTCAGTATGGACAAATTCGAGGTTACTCGTCAGGTGATCCTCTTCAAAATTTACTTTAGAGCGGAAGGTGGGAACCTGTGTCGCCGTTTGGTCTGTCGGACTGGCGGTAATCTGTGGCACCCGCGTGGGAATGCGACCCCTGTCGTCCACCGAGAGCCAATAGACATTCCAACGGCTATATCGATTTGTAGGCTTGTGACCCAGAAAAAAGATAGCATCGTTCGGGTCGAAACTTCCATCTACTGCACCACTGATGTGGATAGGAACATCTCTATTTCCTTGCGTGAGTCGAAGTCTCGCAGGGTGCGTACCAATAATATCCACGCCCCAATCATTTTGCAGAGACGCCGCTGTCACTGTGTAGATACCTGTCTCTTGGATAAATAGCTTATAACGTGTTCCATCGCCTCCATTGGGGATGAGCGTTGGTGCTGCAGGGACCTGTGGACGGGGTGCGCGGAAGTGAACGGCTTGCTCAGCATTGAAGAGTTGACGCGAGAATGCCTGCTCGAAAGCCTCGGATTCCGGAACAGATTGGCTGCCAGTGAAAAGATTGTGTGATAAACTGCCTCCCTCTTGCTGACCGCTGACCGTTGACTGTTGACTACCATAAGAGAAATGAATGTTCACTGTGAAGCGCGAATACAAACGCAGTTGGCGAGTATTCGGCAGATATTGCACAGGATATAGTGCCACTGCGATAACACGTTGACTGCGGATATAGCCTTCACGGACGATCCGAGCAAGGGGTTGTCCAGGGTATGAGCGGTTTCTGGCAAACGAGGTGTTTCCTTTTGACTGATATGCGCTCCCACTTTCCGACCAATGCTGCGAAGCCGAATGCTGTGAATTGCGTTCATGTATATCGAAGATCGGAACTGGAGCGAGGCGCACACCAGTACGTGTCTCAGCAGTCGCGGTAGAGACATTGACTGCTTCAATTGTAGCGGCCGCGGGTATACCTAACATGAGGCGCGTGACTGGAACTTTAGGGTTTCCGGGTTCGTCGGTGAAGTGACAGTCGGCGTAACGCACCTCTTGGTAGCGGGTATTACCTCGAATTACCTCGGATATAGTCAGTTCCGGTAAGGTGAATTGAAGGGTGATTCCCTCTGTTGATGTCGTTTGGGTAATCTCTGCGAAGGAATCGGGGTTACAAACCCCTCCTACAAAGGTGAGAACGCAGATGCCCAATAGAATACCAATCTTTAAATTAGTGGCTCTTGGACATTGTTCGACTCGGTTTCGCGACGGTTTTCGGTTCATTTCAGCTGGGTCCAGGAATCGGGGTACCACTTCTATCTGTTTTAAGAATAATTGCATAATAGTTATCAGCGGGTTGGCGGGTCGGAAGATTAGGCACGCATCCTTTCATTTCTCTTAACTGAAACTGTTAACTAACGACTATTCTTATAAGTGTTTTGTGAGGTAAGTGTCCTTCATTTTTTCTTATCTCACTTTTAAAATTATTTTTCCGAAGTTGCGATTGGCTTCCATGTACTCATGCGCCTGTTGTGCTTGTGCTAATGGAAAAACGGTGTCAATAATTGGTCGAAGTTTGCCAAACTTCAACTCTGGTAACCAGCGATCCATAAAGCGTTGCGTGATAGCGATTTTTTCGTCAATGGATTGAGGACGCATGACTGAACCTATCAGTTGGAGCCTATTGCGCATCACTGTGTTGAGGTTAATTTCCGTGGCTGAACCGCCTATTAACCCGACTTGCAACAGTCTGCCCTTTGTTTTAAGTATGGAGAGGTTGCGTTCAAAGTAGGGTGCTCCGATAAAGTCCAAAACAACATCTACACCCTGTCCATCTGTCAAACGTAGAATCTCGGCAACGAAGTCGTTTTCTTTATAATTGATCCCGGCTTCCGCACCCAGTGCCTTGCAATTTTCGATTTTCTCCGAAGTCCCTGCGGTAACAAAAACCGTGGCACCGGCATGATGTGAGATTTGGACTCCAGCACTGCCGACCCCACTGCCTCCCGCATGAATCAGGATCGTCTCACCGGCTGATAATCCGCCCAAGGTGAAAATGTTCTCATTTGCGGTAAAAAATACTTCAGGCACTGCGGCGGCTTGTTCAAAAGTCCATTCGTCAGGCATCGGCATTGCCATGCGGTAATCTATGACGGCTTGCGCCGCATAACCGCCACCGCCGACAAGCCCAAAAACGCGATCCCCTTTCGATACTCCTTTTACAGCATCGCCCATTGCTGAGACCACACCGGCGATCTCTAAACCGAGGACCTCGGATTCACCTGGTGGTGGCGGATATCCACCTCGTCGTTGAATCATATCGGCTCGATTTAAGGCAGTCGCATGCACATCCACCAAGACTTGTGTTTCTGTTGGACTCGGTGATGGAACTTCGCCTAATTGCAGGACTTCCGGTCCGCCATCACCTGTTCTAATAATAGCTTTCACTGTTTTGCTCCATTTTCTATCTTTAAATATTGCACACTAATTTTAGCACATTATTAAAATCGAATGCACAGAAAAGCAAGAAGATTACAACTTTTTAAGTTTATCAACGTCTAAAAAAATTGAGCATCCAGAAGAACAAAAAACCATACAAGAAGAGGAAGAGGAAATGGGAAAAAGGAAGATCAGAAACGCAAAGAAAACTGCGAATCGCCGATTCAATCCGGTGAAAGCAAAGTTGGAATCCATAAATGAATGTTTTGACCAATTACGGCATGGGTTGCCAGCGAATCAAGAAGAATATGTTGAAGGGGACAGGATTACACATTCTTATGTTAAAAGCTGCTTCCTTATGATTATTCAACGCGCGGTGGACATCAATAATGTGATTATTGAATTTAGTGGACAAACACCACCACAGCAAAAGCATCACAGTTTCCGTGCTTTACATCAAAGTGGTGCTATTGACAAAGAGACCATGGATTTTTTCATGAAGGCTTTAGATTGCTACGAGAAGATTGCGAATCCCTACCAAGAACTCGCACCTTCAGAACTCTATGATACCGCTCTCCAACTTTTGGCGTACGGTGAAGCCTACACCCGGCAACTCGAGAATTTTTTCGTAAATCTTTCACATCCATAAAATAAGCGCGGTCATAAACCGCGCCTATTCTACCGAATACTTGATATAAACCGTATCTATCCGATTTAGTTAAACTCGACAATACCGCCTGTCCCCTTGAGCACCATGTCCGGTTTAAGTAGAATTTGCTCTTCCGACTCTAATTTTAACCCTGTTGGATGGAGAATATAAGCGATTCTGAGCGGGAGATATTGACCTAAATCGGCAAGCCTATCCATACGGCTCTTAAATATTTGCTGTTCGCTCTGCTGGGTCTGATAGGCGTACCAATACTTGAGATACGATCGGATACGGTTGTTGAAAATAATCTCGTTAGAGCTTGAATCAATGACCTTGACACGAATCCGACCAATGGCAGTTTGGCGAGTGCGAATATAGGTGGATGTCCCGGAAATTCCGCCTTGTCTACCCTGTTTCATAAGAAGTTGGTTGTAGTCCTGATCGGTTAACTTCGGTTCTTCCACCCTTCCGATGATGACCATATCAGTGTCGAGTGCCTGTCCGAGTTTCGCTGCCAAAGCAGGATCTGCGTAGACTTGCTCCACCGTTAATCCTAACTCTGTGAGTTTATCATCAACCGGTTTAACTTTGTTTGAGATGTCATAAACCCACTCTGCCTCTTTGAATATCAGCTCCAGACGGGTTGCGAGATTCACGCTCATTCGTCCAGCTAACTTGCCAACGTCTTCTGCCGCTCCTGTTTCAGCAAAGAATGGAACAATTGCAACGCGCTTTGCATCACTAATTGGGGGTGGGGTATCAATGTCAACTTCACCATCACCACCACAACCCACCATCGTAACGCAGAGGAGCGGTATGAATAGAAGTGTAAAGAAACGTATCACTGAAGTGTGCCTCCTATAATTTTGGGCGTAACTTGAAATCCAAATTTTTGTAGACTGGGTCAGAAATTCCGTCTCCTATCCCAACCTATAACCTGCGAGACTTCTGATGCGTTGTGTCCACTTAAAAATCTCGTCGGCATATTCGATGTCTTGGGCTCAAGGAATTCTGGTTTCCTGACGATCGGGTTTATAAACCCGATCTGCTATAGGCGCGATCGCTTAATCGCGCCTATATATTTGTCTTAGCCCTACATTTTCTAACAACATACCATAAATTACAGAAATAAGTCAAGCATTTATCCAATGGCTAACGCTCGAACTTCTCCAAATTCGTGGGCGAGCTTCGTCCACGAATCGCCAGAATCTGTACTACGGTATAGTTGTCCACTCACGCTGCAAGCGATCAGAAAGTCGTTAAACTGCGGATTGTGAGCAAAACACCAGATTGTGCTATTTGCTGTTCTACCGATGTCAGCGCGGTTCCACGTCTTTCCAGCATCACCTGTCGAAAAGATTCCGCCCTGATCACCCGGAGGACCGTTCCCGGCACCGATAAAGACCCGACCAGCATCGCCATTGAGGAAAAACGCGGCACGACAGTAGGGCCATGGATAGTGTGCCTTGACATTTAAGGGCGTCCACTGTTGTCCCATGTCTGTCGTTACACAGACATCATTGTTCGTCGCAGCGATGATAGTTTTCGGTGAACCGGGGACCACACAGAGCCCGTGGATATCAAGACTACTGAGACCCTCACTGCGTTCAACCCATGTTTCACCGCCATCTGTACTGAGGCGCATGCCATCAATCTCAATCCCGGCATAGAGCGTTTGCGAATCTTCGGGATCGACCACGAAGGTTGTAACGCGCGGGATAATCGGAACCCCTTCGCATTCTTGTGCGAGATCCGCGTTGAGTTGCTTCCAGTTATCACCACCATCAGTGGATTTGAAAAGCGCAGACGGACACGTACCCGCGTAGAGTGTATCTGGTGTCTTTGGATCGATAGTGATCGCCCAGACCTCCAATTCATCCATAGGACTTGAGAGACGCTGCCATGATTCAGCGGCATCGCCTGATCGGAAGATACCTTTCTCAGTCCCGGCATAGAGGATATCCGAGTTGCTCGGATTGACCGCTATGGCGCGAATGTCGGCTTCTGGAAAAAGTTCATTACTCGCCCTGCGCCATGTGTCTCCGTTATCAGTACTGCGCCAGACGCTTTGTCCAATGGTTCCGGCATAGAGTGTAGGTTGCATTTTGTTACTATAGCCTCCTGGGCTGCCCTCCATTACATTTCGGGCAGGTTTATAGTTAATGTGTGACTGAGTTATATATCTGTTTCATGTTCTTCATAACATCAAAAACGTGAGCCTGCAACAACGGCGCAGGCGGGTTTACGCAAAGGCACTTCAAGAGCTAACCCACCTGACCGAACCGCAAGGAATAATTAAAAATCGGTTAAGGATCCTGTACCAACAGGCCTTGAATCAAGCGAGACCTGATATATCACAGATTGCGGCGCTATTTCCGGTTCAAGAAGGAACGAGAATCGATACAAGCGATTATCTTGTGGATCCTGTGTTACGAGATACATCGGTTGTGCTTCCTGGTGAAGCCGTTCCGTTTTGCTGTCGGAGAGCATTAGCGTTACAGTGGGAATTAGCCCGACGAGGGGTTCAGCCGATTCAGCGATGATATCCCAGTAACGCGGATGCACCGGATTCGGGAGTGACGCAGTGATAAAGGTGATATGTGCCCCGCGGGTTGCACTATACTGGTAGGTTGAGTTGTGCGCTTGAAGGTTGATTGATTCCATATGCAAACTCGGAACAAGAAGCACCTCCGTAGCAGTATCCGCTAACACAACGGAGCCAGTATTACCAGATGACAATTTTATCTCCTTGATATCAACACTACCAGTGTTATGAAATTCAATTGCATGAACAGCACTACTCGCTGGAGAACTACTGGAAAATCCGAGTGTTAACCCCTCGGCATCTCTAAAACCGATATAGTCCGCCGAAAAGTTGCTCAGTTCCCCCTGCTGCGTGCCACTTGGATAAGCGTCATGCCAGCGGCGAGGTGCGAGAGAGAGGCTGACGGTACGATACTCGGATAAATAGTTAGCCAATTTCCATTCAACAAAGATGTCAGAAATTGCTTGGGTTACCCCGCGAGATGCGAGGGCATCTGAGATACCCGTGAGCGATGTGCCGCGATTTTGGACAATTTCGACAAGTGTCCCTATCCCTCCGTACTGTTCATGAAGATAGAGCATCCACAAGAACGTAGCACCGTAGTGTGGCAGCGAGTTCGCGCCGCCCTCCGGCCACGTTACAAGTGAAACAGATGGCATTTTTTCAAAGGCGGATATATGTTCTTGCGGAGAATAACCGCAAATAAATGCGGCATAGGTTGCACATCCCTCATCAACCCAAGTTACTTCCCTCGCATCATGATGCCAATTAAGGAGGTGTTGAAATTCGTGTGCAATGACACTGTGTGCTCTTTCACTGTTCGGATTGAGAGGTTGTGTATCAATATATAACATCTCCGCTTCGTTACTACGAATCGGAAACCCGCGGAAACCCGGGTTTCGGAGTAAACCCCGATGCTGGTCCGCCGGATTGAAAAAACCCGCTGTGTAACGATCCGCGCCGCGGATATCTTGAATATTGAGGAGAAGTAAGATAACCCTGCCGTTTCCATCAATATCCGGTGGGGCTCCGAAAAACTTCGTCAACGTCGGATAAATTCCCTGCTGTGGGTTCGCTGGCGTGGTAGCATCAAATGCACGGATTATCGCCTGCACAGTTCCGGCGGTAACCCGTGTGTTCCACTCGGCCTCCTCAACGAACACATAGCAGAAACTACCCACACCACGTAGGACAGCGGAAACGGTGTACTGTTGCATGCTTCTAAAATCAGGTGCGAAGAAAGTGCGTTCCGTGCCAATTGGCAAGGCAGGTGCCGCGGGCAAGACAGGGGCAGTCCGGTTTCCGGGTAAAAAAACTTGTTGTGGAACGTTTGTAGCGTTAATTACATGCTTTGGGTTTGATAGATGCGGTGTCCCACAGAGATATGCTGAACTGCTGTAGGGATACCCCAAAAGCAACAATACAACAATTAAAAACCTCACAAGCACATCACTATCGAAGAATGAATGTAGATGTGAGATCCTGACGAGCCCTTTTTGCTTGGGCGTTTCCACTAATCCCAGCCATTTTCTATTTTGTTGTCTGCTAAAAGCATTTTGAATTGTTGAGATGTGCATTTTACCCACCCAATCCGTCATTAAAATGGCTCAGATTACCGAACAGCGAGAATGGCTACCGGTTATCGAATTTCAGGGATATGGCTATTCTTCTGACCGTTGACCGTTGATTGCTGACGGCTTCTTTCAAGTCTCTGGCGCAGTTCAGCGTTATTTGGTTCAAGTAGGACAGCCTGCTCCAAAGTTTGTAATGCCTTCTGTTTTAAGCCTTTCCCAAGATAAGCATCAGCGAGATGTAAGAGAATTACAGGTGTATCGGGCAGATAGTGGAGAGCCTGTTCCAAATTTTCTATAGCCGCGTCAAGTTTTCCCTGTTTAAAGTAGATGAATCCCAAACTATCAAGATATGCGCCAGATTTCGGGACGCTTTTGAGTGCGCGTCGAACCAAAGTTGCGGCTTCATCTAAATTGATGCCCTGTTCTGCATAGAGATATCCTAATGCGTTGTAGGCATCCGGTACTTCTTCTTCATTGGATAGCTCAATTGCCCTGCGGAGATAAGTTTCTGCGCGTTTCACATCGTCTTGCATTTGATACGCCATCCCTATACCAGAAAGCGCGGGAACGTATTTATCATCAACATCCAAAATCTTCGCGAAGGTTCGTACGGCTTTCTTGGGCGCATTGAATTTAAGGTAAATCTGTCCGAGGGTATAGCGTGCGTCTTGGATCCGCTTGGCTAATTCAATACGTTCACGACTTCTGGTCCGGAAACTGCTCCGGGTTTGCTTCGCCTTTTCCTCCAGCAAAGTAATCATGCGTGTAATATGGAATTCAGATCGCTCAAAATCATTTTGTGCCTGATATGCGAGACTAATACCGTGATGTGCTTCAATTTTAACTTCGCCGATATTACGCGTAGGACGGTTCCTCACATTCTGAGTCTCCGACTGTTCTCCAATCGACGACAAAATAGTGGAAAAAGTTTTTATGGCTGCAGGATAATCGCCGGTTTGAAGGTAAAGTTGTCCAAGGCGGTTTCGCGCACTTCTCTGTTCGGGTCGAATGGTGACGACTCTTTCATAGGACTGCAAAGCCTCATCAAGTCGGTTTTGCATTTCATAGAGTTCAGCAAGTTCCTTATGATACTGGTCATCATAGGGCATAATACGTGTGAGTGCCTTGAAGGACGTGATTGCAAGTTCAATTTCGCCGAGATCACGCGCCATGCTGCCACGGTAAAAATGCGCTATATTGTGGTCTGGATCTAACTCAACCACACGGCTTAGAAGATCAAACATCTCCTTTTGTCGGACCTTAGGTATTGTTCTGTTTCTGTTCCGTTCCATATAATAAATGAATCGGTTCGTCACTATTTGGGCGCGGACCCACGTTGCTTTTACGTTTTCAGGATTCAGTTTAATGGCTATTTCGGCGTCCTCTTCCGCACCGGTTGGGTCCTGCAATTTAGGAAATCGAAGGGACGCGCGCTCGGTATAAATAAAACTTATCTCGCGTGCAGATAGAAGTCCCTTTTCGATGATCTCGGAGGTGTCATCAATTTTCTCGATTAAAGCATCATAGAGGGCTTTGCTTTTTGGAATGCTGCGCTCGTCTGTTCTGAAATATGCTGCTCGCATCAGGTTGGTATAGAGTTCTGCTACGCGAGTCATGTCAGCGTTTAACCCTGTATCAGCATCACTAAGCGCCACCAACTCAGGTGTTTCACCTCCGGTTTGCGCTTGCAAATTGGAACCCAAAGGGAGACATACTGTGATTAAAACAAGGATCAAGAGCACTTTAAAATGTTTCATTGTTTTTTAGCGTCGGCTATCGGCTTTCAGCTATCAACTATAAGAGGTTATGGTTTACAATATCCCTCTTAACTGATTGCTGACCGCTGACTGCTATTCTTCCGACAACCACTCCTTAGGAATCTCATTTTTCCTCAAGTAGAGAAGATGAGAATTCGATCTTGGCTGCGTCAACAAGTTTTTCGTCTGCTTGGAGTGCCATTATTCGCACGCCTTGGGTGTTACGCCCGATACGCCGGATGTCACCGACTGCCGTTCGGGTGACATACCCACTTGAACTAATGAGAACAAGTTCATCAGCATTTGCGACGCGTTTGGCAGCAACAACTGCCCCATTTCGAGCAGATTTCCCGATGGCGATGATACCTTTTCCACCGCGTTTCTGTGAACGATAAGCAGAGACAGCCGTCCGCTTACCATACCCATTTTCTGTAACAATTAACAGCGTATCGCTTCCTTTTCTTTTTCGGGTGCTTTTCTCATCTGTTTCAGACGATTCACTGTTAACAATAACCATTTGTGCGACGAAGTCATCGTCACTCAAGTCTATTCCACGCACGCCGCGTGTGTTGCGTCCAAGCTGTCTAACGTCGTTTTCACTGAAGCGTATGGCAACACCTTTGTCGGTAACAAGGATGACATCGGAATTGCCGTCAGTTACTTGCGCACCGACAAGTTTATCGCCATTATCAAGTTTAACAGCGATAATACCGCTTGATAGCGTGTTCTCAAAACTGGAAAGCCCTGTCTTTTTGACAATCCCCTGCTGTGTCGCCATAAAGACAAATTCGTCCGATGCAACCTCGCCTGCATCAGCCTCCTCAACTTCTTCAATGGCTTGATCGGCGACCTTGGGGCGGACCGTAACATAGGCTGTGATGTTTTCACCTTGTGATAAACGAAGCAGATTCACGACAGCACGTCCAGCCGATTGGCGACTGGCTTCAGGAATTTGATGGACTCTCAGCGTATAACATTTGCCCATATCTGTGAAAAACAGAATGCTCTGATGGGCAGTGGCGACAAAAATATGTTCCAGAAAATCGCCATCCTTTGCCGCAGCACCCCTGATGCCTACCCCACCGCGATGTTGTTTCCTATAAGTGTCCATAGGTAACCGCTTGATGTAGCCGGCATGCGATAGCGTGACCACCATTTCTTCATCGGCGATCAAATCTTCTATTTCAAATTCTTTGACCTCACCCGTAATTTCGGTACGGCGTTCATCACCGTATTTCTCTTTCAGGGTTTCGAGTTCCGTTCGGACAATATCTGTTATCAACGTTTCATCGGCGAGAATTGCTCGAAATTCAGCAATCCGATCCAGCAGATCCGTATACTCGTCATGGATTCGCTGACGTTCCAGTCCTGTCAACTGCCGAAGCGTCATCGTGAGGATTTCCCTCGCTTGTTGCTCAGTGAGCTGGTAAGTGTCTCGGAGCTCCTGTTCTGCCGCTTGCGGTGATTCTGCTGTTTGAACGAGTTCGATAATCGCTTCGAGATTTTGTAGTGCTAAGAGATATCCTTCTAAAATGTGATTTCTACGTTCGGCGCGTGCAAGTTCAAATTCTGTACGCCGTCGAATTACATCTCTCCGATGCTCAAGATAATGGTGAACAATCTCCTCAAGCGTTAAAATCTTCGGGAGCCCCTCTACAAGGCAGAGAAGACTCGCGCTGAAATTCACCTGCATTTGTGTGTGCTTATACAGTTGATTCAGAATAACTTGCGCAATTTCGCCGCGTTTGAGGGGTATGACGACGCGAATTTCTTCGTCTGATTCATCTCGGATGTCGTCAATCCCAGTAATAGTTTTACTGACAACCAATTGATACATCCGCTCTAATAACTGATTTTTCTTTACTTGGTATGGAATTTCCGTGATAACGATCTGTTCCCGTTCCGACCCACGTACGGAAATTCTTTCTATGACCGCTTTGGCGCGAATCGTGATGCTGCCCCTACCCGTAGTATACATCTGCTCGATACCGCCCGTGCCGACAATAATACCTGCGGTCGGAAAGTCGGGGCCAGGGATGTGTTCCATGAGAACTTCTGAAGTCGCATCTGGATCCGAGAGCTTATGAAGCAACGTGTCGACAACTTCAGTGAGGTTATGCGGCGGTATACGGGTAAGGTAACCAACACCTATACCTGTTGTGCCATTGACGAGCAGATTCGGTAGTAGCCCTGGAAGAACTGTCGGTTCCTCAAGAGAATCTTTGTAATTGGGCTGGAAATCAACCACCTGCTTTTCAATATCAACGAGCATCTCGTTGGCAATGAGAGCAAGTCGACATTCCGTGTAGCGCATCGCACCCGGCGGGTCATCATCAATGCTCCCAAAGTTTCCCTGTCCGTCCACTAATGGATATCGCGTGCTAAACGGTTGTGCTAATCCAACAAGCGTACCATAAATAGGACCATCACCGTGCGGGTGATAGTTCTTCATCACCTCCCCAACAACAGCAGCGCATTTGTCATAAGGTCGATTTGCGGTGAGATTGATCTGCCCCATCGCGTAGATAATCCGACGGGTACTCGGTTTGAGGCCATCACGGACATCAGGGATTGCCCGATTGGTGTTGACACTCATCGCGTAGGTGAGATACGACGTCGTCAATTCGTTTTCTATGTTACGTTCTTGGATGTTTTCGTTAGATTCTTGGATGTTTTCCATGTTGCTTTTTATGGTATTTATTACTCCTTTTTTTCCCGTTTTTGATCCGCCAGCCCGGTAGGTGCGGTTTGTAACCGCACCGGTACTGAATGTTTAATGAACTCTAAAGTCTACCATAAATGACCTTGGGTTAAATAGAGTACCTCTTAACCGACAACCGATATATGAAGGATTTAGGCGCCGTATAAATCGAGATTTACCTGTGTTCCATAGCGTTCTATGAATTCACGTCGGGGTTCAACGGTATCCCCCATGAGTAGTGTAAAGACGCGGTCTGCTTCAACGGCATCTTCGAGCGTCACTCTGAGGAGAATACGTTCATCTCGGCGCATCGTTGTATCGCGTAACTGCTCAGCGTCCATTTCTGCTAAGCCTTTATATCGGGTAATAGTGAGTCCGCGGTGTTCTATCTCGAAGAGGTGTTGTACAAGCGAAAAAATGTCATTTGCTTGATAGGTCTCTCCACTTTCCGACTGAACACTAAACAATTTTCGGTTCTCTAATGCCGCTGAGTCGCTTGTTCCCTCCGCGGAAAGGAAATCCGTGTTTTGGATGTCAAACTCAGCGAGGTTTTCCAGTTCACGCCGTAGTTCGTGGTGCCATGTCCGTGGGGTAGAGTCCGCGATAGTCGGTATACTAACGGCTTCATCGGTTGCAGTATCCTCAGCATCTCCAAAAAGCGTCGTCTGTGGATCGGTGGAAACTACGTCTTCTGAAGTCTCCTGTTCTGTAATTTGCGGACCATCCACCTGAATAGGTGCCACATTAAGCATTTCAAGTAGTTTGTCCACATTATCGGAGGGGTCCTCCGCTGAATTTGTCACTTCACTTCCGAAATTTGAGACCGGTATGCTGCTCCGTTTGATTTGATCGATAAGACTTTGAATCTTGCGAACCGAGTTGGCGATAGTTCGATACTCTGATGCCGTGTAAGGTGTACCCCGCCGAGCGTTTGTTATCTGGACAGTGTCAAGTGCCAAGGTGAGGAGATAGTCTTCCATTTCCTCGTCATCTTGCAAGTATTGCGAATTTCTACCTTTTCTGACCTGATAAAGCGGCGGTTGGGCGATGTAGAGGTGTCCAGAGGCGATAAGTTCGGGCATCTGCCGGAAGAAGAAAGTTAAGAGCAAGGTTCGAATGTGAGCGCCATCAACATCGGCATCTGCCATAATGATAATTTTGGCGTAGCGAAGTTTTTCAAGAGTGAATTCCTCAGCACCGATCCCTGTTCCTAACGCAGTGATAATATCAATGACTTGGGCATTTTTGAGAATCTTGTCAAGTCTTGACTTGTCTACATTAATGCCTTTGCCTTTGAGGGGAAGCACGGCTTGATTTTGCCGATCCCTTCCCTGTTTAGCGGTACCGCCGGCAGAGTCTCCTTCCACGAGGAAGAGTTCAGTTAAGGCGGAGTCACGCTCAGAACAGTCAGCAAGTTTTCCGGGCATAGAAGCGGAGTCAAGGACACTTTTGCGGCGAATCACTTCACGGGCACTGCGGGCGGCTTCGCGAGCTTGGGCGGCTTGGATTGCCTTTTGGATGATACGCTTGGAAACAGCCGGATTTTCTTCCAGAAGTGTTCTGAGCCGGGAGCCAACAAAACTTTGTACAATTCCTTCGACCTCTGTATTTCCAAGTTTCGACTTTGTCTGTCCTTCAAATTGCGGATCCGGGACCTTGACGCTGATGACCGCGGTCATTCCTTCACGGATGTCCTCACCGGTGAGATTTACCTTGACGCTTCTCAGGAGATCATTGGCAGTAGCATACGTCTTGAAGGCACGGGTAAGGGCGCTCTTGAAGCCACTCTCGTGGAACCCACCTTCAGCGGTACGAATGTTGTTGGCGTAGGAACTAATATTTTCTGTGTAGGTCGTATTGAACTGAAAGGCGATTTCTACTGCGATTTCTGATTCGACACCCTCTATGTAAATAGGATCCGAATGCAAGACTTCTTTGTTTTGGTTATGGTAGGTAACGAAAGAAGCGAGTCCGCCGTCATATTGAAAAGCAATGGGTTCCGAGTTTTCATCATCGCGAGTGTCGTGAAATTGGATGCGTACGCCTTTGTTAAGGAAGGCGAGTTCTCTGAGCCGGTCCCGAAGGATGTCGTGCGAAAAGTCGAGCGTGTCGAATATTTCGGAATCGGGCATAAATGTGGTCTGGGTGCCTGTTTTTCTGCTTTTACCCGTTTTCTTTACAGGGGTCTGTGGGATACCACGAGCGTAGCGTTGCTCGTAAATTGCGCCGTCTTGGTAAACTTGAACATGAAGCCATTCGGAAAGGGCATTGACACAAGAGGCACCAACACCATGCAAGCCACCAGCGGTTTGGTAGCCGACCTGTTCTCGACCGTCAAATTTACCGCCAGCGTGCAATGTGGTCATAACTACCTCAAGGGCAGAGACTCCCGTCGCGTGCGTATCAACGGGAATGCCGCGTCCATCATCAGTAACCGTTACACTGCCATCGCGATGAAGCTTAACTTCGACGTGTGTCCCGTAACCGGCACCGATTTCGTCTATGGAGTTATCAACCAGTTCTGTGACGAGATGGTGTAACCCGGTCGGACCGGTGCTACCGATGTACATGCTCGGACGTTTTCTGACGGCTTCAAGCCCTTCAAGGATTTGTATATCGCTTGCTGTATATGTTCGTGCTTTTTTTGACATTTTTAATTTTGATCCCTCGCTATGAATGACCCTAACGGGCATGATTTGCTTTACAGTAAGAATTTTTAGGGGCGTTGGTACCCACGTTGGAAAGTACCTTGTGTACCTCCTTACAGTACTTAACGTAATTAACAATAGTCCGTTACTTAACGTAATTAAAGGGAATGTTAGCAGGGTCGCTAACGATCGCTTTCCCTCTCATTGCGGTAAAGGTATTATATCATTTTTTGGTGCTTCTTGTCAAGAGAAAAATGAACTTTTTCGCACAATACACGTGGGGTGAACCCGAATCTAAAATAGTAGGAGTTGTCAAGGTTTGTCCTTGCTTTGTGTAGTGAATAATTGCCACAAGGATTTTTTTACTTGTGCGTCGGGTACGCTTGCGAGAGCCTGTTCAATTTTCTCTAACTGTTCAGGTGTGACTTCTTGATGGGTGTCGTCGATGATAGAATCTTCTTTTGACGTTTCTGGGGTTGAGGACCCTTTTTCGGTTTCATGAGAGTCCGCCGTGTGGATATGGTGTATTTCTATCCGGAGGTCAGTGAGAACGGGTTTCCCTAATTCAGCGTTGATGTCGGCTAAGATCTTCGGTTTATGGAACGACAAGGCCATTTTATAAGCGGGGTATTCTGTGTAAATCTTCAGGATTCCATCCGCCAGCGATACGGGGACGGTTTTCGTACTGAGTGGTGCGTCAACGCATTCCCCCCAGAGAGCGAATACTTTTTGTTCAAGCATTTTGGGCTCAAGGTCGTGTGTTCGGATGAGTTCATTAAGAAGATAGCGTAAATTGTAAGTTTTATCCATTTTCTACTTTCCGATTTTTAAACTGTTGATTTCTGAAATCGCTATGAAACAGAGGTTCCCCTATCTTTAGGTAGTGAGTGCTATCACTTGGGCATTCTCTACCGTTAAGACGTTTGGTTGGTTGAGATGCTGCACGAGGGGTTCAGCGTGGGTCGCGGTAATGAAGGTTTGGGCACTCAGATTTTGGAGAACATTTAATAGGTACTCTGTTCGCTTGTAATCTAATTCTGAAGTGACGTCGTCCAGAAGGACGATCGGATCCTGCCCCGTCACCACTCGGATTAACTCTAACTCTGCCAGTTTAAGTGCTAACGCTATCGTTCGTTGTTGACCCTGAGAACCGTAGGCGCGCGCTCCCTCTCGAAATGCTCCTATTTCGGATTTTGCAAATGGATTTTGGATTTCTTCGTGATCCACCTCCTCTTTCCCAGCATCCGTGGCTTCGGAGCCATTTTCGCTTTCGGGATCAAAACGGGATATTCCGAACGCGTTCTCCAGTTCGATGAGGAAATCGTCGCGATGCGGTCCAACGAGGGTTGTGCCTCTCTGTAAATCTGCCCCGCGCGATGCTTTTAAAGTTGCATCGAAGTGCTCTGCTATCTCAGTTTCAGTTTTAGTCTCAAGGAACCCAATCTCTGATGCGTCTATTGGATTTTCGGGGTTTTCGTCCTCTGTATTCTGTGTATTGTGCATTGACGTATTATCCCGCACTGATGCAGAACAATACGTCAATACGAGACCTTCTTTACCACCAGTAAGTTTTTGGTGATTTTGCATGGCGTAGACTTTTAATTGGTGAAAGATTTCTAATCGCTTTATGATAATTGCAGTACCGGGTGCGACTAAAAGTTTGTCCCAGGCATCTAACTGTACCGCATCCGCTAACGTCGTACGAATTTGTTTAAGAAGTTCGTTTCGCTGCCTGAGAACCAGTCTATATTTCTGCAAATTTTTTAAGTAAGTGTTATCAATTTGTGAAATGAGCAAGTCCAGAAACCTTCGACGCTCTGAGGGACCGCCCTTCACCAATACCAGTGATTCCGGTGAGAAGAGCACCGCGTTAAACTGCCCTATCCATTCAGAGCGTTTCGTTTGAAGCACCCCATTTTTCTTCAGTTTAAACTGCCCGCGTGCACGCTTCATCACCTCTAGCGACATCACATCGTTACTACTGTTTCCCAGCGTTCCTTTCAGATAAAACCCTGTTTCGTTGTGCCGAATTAATTCACCATCACGAGTCGCTCGATGCGATTCAGCAGTACAGAGGAAATAGATTGCCTCGAGTAGGCTTGTCTTCCCTTGCGCATTGCCGCCGATAATTAGATTGACAGGCTCAGAAAAACTAACCTCGCAATCGACATAATTGCGGAAGTTGCGGAGAACAATATTATTGAGCAGCATTTGTTTTAGGTGAAAATTCCTTCACTGTCGAATACTGTTTTGAAAACCTTGATAATTCTTGTTTGAAAATTCTCATTGAGCTTTGACGATTTTCATTAATTTTTGTCTGAAAATTCTTGTTTGAAAATTTCTGAGTTATCCACAATCTTAATATTAGTACTAATTACGATATATATATGTAATTCTGTAGTAGTAGTAGTAGGGGCTGTGGATAAGTGGATAACTCGCCTGAACCCTTGTCACCATTGACAATTGCCTGTGGATAACTTGTGGATAACTTTTCGACTTATCCACAAGTTATCCACAGATACAAAAATTTTTTGACATATCCACAATTTATCCACAATTTATCCACAGAGGATAATCGAGTTATCCACAGGTTATCCACAGGTTATCCACAGAGGATAATCGAGTTATCCACAGGTTATCCACAGGTTATCCACAGGTTTAAGATAAATCGTAAAACTGAAAAAGGGACAACTAAGAGTTCGGAAGCGGAAACTTGAACGACAGGATTGGCAAATTTCGTTAGCGGAATTGATCGAGTAATAGGGTAATGGTTTGTCGATCTTCGCCATTTGCTGCGAGAGTTTTTTCTATTTGTCTGCAGGCATGGATGACAGTGGTATGGTCTTCCCTATTAAACGCTTGTGCGATATTGGAATATGACATTTGCGTCAGTTCTCTACACATGTACATAGCGATCTGACGCGGTTGCACTAATTCCCTTGTTCGTTTCTGAGAGACGAGATCTTCTGTTTCGATGCCAAAATAATCGGCGACAGCAGTTTGTATGGCTTTGGATGTGGCGTTCCTTGTGTGTCGAATGGGTAAAGGAGTGCCGACATCACTCAGAACCTGCCGCACGAATTCCAAGGTCAAGTCTTCTTTGAGTATTGTCGCTTGCGCAATGAGCCGCACAAGCGTTCCTTCCAGTTCTCGGATATTGGTTGTGACCACTCCAGCGATGTAACTGAGCACATCATCAGAGAGGTTATCCAACCCTTGGTCTCGGCATTTCTGCCGGAGGATAGCGATACGTATTTCGTATTGTGGCATGCTGATTTCGGCGACCATGCCGGATTGAAACCGAGATTGGAGGCGTTCTTCAAGGTTTTCGAGGTTGTCTGGTGTCCGGTCACTGCTCATGACGATCTGGTTTTGATTCATATGAAGGGCATTAAAGGTATTGAAGAACTCCTCTTGTGTACCCTCCTTGGCTTGTAAGAATTGTATGTCATCAATCAAGAGCATATCCGCGGTTCGGTATTTTGTCCGGAATCCTTGCGCCGATCCGCGATTAACAATGGACTCAACGTACTCGTTCATAAAGGTTTCTGATGTGACGTAGAGGACTTTCTTATCGGGTTGGTATGCTAAAAGCCGATTACCAATTGCATGTAGCAGATGGGTTTTTCCCAACCCCACACCGCCGTAGATAAAGAGCGGGTTATAGTCACGTCCGGGGTTTTCTGAAACCGCTAAGGCTGTGGCGTGACAAATCATATTGCTGGAACCAACGATGAATCTATCGAACCGATAGTTGGGGTTCAATCCCGTCTCGTTCTGTATTGATGGTACAGGTGCATGAGGGTCGGATGCCTGTCTTGAATCAGGCACTCGATTAAAGTTCTCTTCGGTCCGTGTTTCTTCAAGGTCTTCACTGTCTTCGGAGGTGGGTTCGTCTACGGTAAGGATGAGTGCACATTGTGCCCCGATGAGTGTCGCTAACACCCGTTGGATATCGGCACGAAAGCGCTCCTCAATCCTTGCACGCGTATACGCCGATGGGACGGCTATATTCAGTGCCTCTGCTGTAATTGAAAGCGGGACGGCTTGGTGAAGATAGACATCCTGCCTTGCTGTATCGCTGAGTTTTTCTAAGATTTCCAGCCAGATTTCATTTGGGGTGTGCCGCATGAGCATATGTCCTGTAAGAAATTATGATAAGGTCATAAATACCACTTTTATGAATTATAAGAAATATCATAGCATTAATATTGCAGAAATGTCAACATTTTTTGCAGAAAACTTTTTAAGGTTTTACAATTTAGGTTGCAACGTCCGCTCATAAATATTTTGGACTGAAATCGAAAATTTATCAAGTTCAATTGCAACCCAATGCATTTTTTTCTTACCTTTTCAAAGGAAAAAATTTGACAAACATCCGTAAATGAAGTATCATTTTAAAGCCAAGTATAATACCATTAAGCCCATAGTTGGGAAAAGGATAAATTAAAACATGAAGCGCACATATCAACCGCATCGTCGGAAACGAAAAAATAAATTGGGCTTCCGGAAACGAATGTCCACGCGGCATGGAAGACAAACCATTGCGCGCCGCCGCGCCAAAGGACGCAAAGTCCTGAGTGCCTGAAAGTGGTTATTGGTTCAAGGGACTACACAACCCTTCGGTTTTCGTAGGCGTGTTTTGCAATGTAATACAAGGAATGGATTTAGTCTATTCCCAGACTAAATCCGGTATTTCTGCGGATGCTTCCCCAAAAGCGAAAACCAAACCGTGTAGCCTGCAACATCGGCGCAGGTGGATATACGGGGAAGCACATTATCTGTGCAACCCACCTGACCGAACCGCAAGGTAAAATTAAAAGAATGCCAAGGACTTTTAAACTCCCGCATTTCTATCACAGTCCGGTTATCTCTGTCGTTAAACACGCCCGTCGAGAAACGGATGCCCGAAAGCGAGATCTATCGCCAACCTTATTAGATTTCGGACCTGTCCGCTTTAAAATCGCTCGCCATTTTGGGTTCTGCTACGGTGTCGAAAATGCCATTGAAATTGCCTATCAGGCGTTAGCAGAGAACCCGGACAAACGTATCTTTCTACTCTCCGAAATTATTCACAACCCACGTGTCAACGAAAACTTGAAGCATCGCGGTGTCCGGTTCCTCATGGATACCGCCGGGACACCCCTCCTTCCCTTCGATATTTTAATGCCGGATGATGTTGTCATCGTTCCTGCCTTCGGGACAACCCTTGAGATAGAACAGGCTCTCAAAGCGCGCGGTGTTACCCTCACATCCTATAACACAACGTGTCCGTTCGTTGAAAAAGTGTGGCGGCGGAGTGAGGAAATCGGCAGGCAAGATTACACTGTCGTGATTCACGGGAAACGCTACCATGAAGAAACCCGGGCGACATTTTCTCACGCACAAGCCGACGCACCTGTTGTCGTCGTTCGTGATCTTTTGGAAGCACAGGCTTTAGCCAAGGTGATATCAGGTAAAGAAGATACCGCGTTTTTCTTTGAAAAGTTTGCAGACCGATTCTCTCCCGGTTTCGATCCGGCTGTCCATCTCAAGCGCATCGGTGTTGTCAATCAGACAACAATGCTTGCCACCGAAACACAAGCAATTGCCGATTTACTGCGAGAGACAATCCGAACGACATACGGGGGGACTGAAGACGCTGATATAGGGGCACATTTCGCCGATACGCGAGACACACTCTGTTATGCCACGAAGGAGAACCAAGACGCAACGCTCGCCCTCATTGCTGATGGTGGTGACATCGCAGTGGTCGTTGGGGGTTATAATTCATCGAATACCAGCCATCTCGTGGAATTGTGTCAACAACGTCTTCCTACCTATTTCATTCGAGATGCAGACGAACTCCTGAGCCCTAAAGAGATTCGGCACCTTGAGTTGGAAACAAAGCAGGTAAAAATTACAAAGGATTGGCTTTTGCCGAAAAGCCGTCAGCAAAAGGAAGTCCCTTCACCAAAAAACCTCTTAACCGACAACCGACAACCGACAACCGACAACCATAAAACTGACATTGTATTGACTGCTGGAGCTTCTTGCCCCGATGTGTTGTTGGACGAGGTATTACAGAAAATCGTCGGCTGGTTTCCAAATACCCGCTCCGTAGACGAAGTCTTGGAGAGTTATCAACATGAGTATTAACATCGCTAAAACGGTTTTCCCCTCCCTCCTATCCATGATGTCCGCAAGGATATTGTGGAATGCTCGGTGCTTCGCTCACCCATAGTGTGCTATGTTAGCGGTGAGTTAACAACGCCTCTTTCCCCTTTACACACGTTAATCAATATCTTTCACAATACGGTATCAGCGTGTATCATTGCGCTGTTTTTTTGCCCGTTCTGCTTTCGCTGCGTCCAGTGGAGATGGAACGGTTTTTTGTGATATTGGTCTTCCCCGGTGCGTGTTATCCTTAGATGTTTCACTCTTTTTTTAGATTATGCACGTTTTTCGCTCTAAAATGCAGTCTTTAATGCACAATTGGATGAGGGTTTAGATTTAACCGTTCATTGAACACTGACGACTGTATTAAGAGAAAGTAATGTGAGTTTGATTTTCTCAAGTTATGTTATGCACCCTTACTCACCAAAACCGGGTCTTTAATTATAAAAACATAAGTAATGTTTAAACCGAACTCACATTAAATTTGAGAATGCACCCTTTTGACCGAAACTTGTGTCCTTAAATTATAGAGAAACGTGTGTTTGATAAAAGTCGCATGTTGGGTTATCGTAGGTAGGAGGACTTCAAGTTACATGGCGAGACATACATTACATGGCGATTATAGTGAAATCATCGGCGACAGTCCACAGATATTTGAAGTCCTACGCCAAATTGAACGCTTCGCAGCGACATCAATGAGAATTCTCATTTCTGGCGAGACAGGGACGGGTAAAGGTATGGTAGCACGTGCGCTGCACAAAAACAGCGGTAGATCCGGAGAAATGGTTTCTGTCAACTGTGCAGGGATACCGGAGACCTTATTGGAGAGTGAGTTGTTTGGACATGAGAAAGGGGCGTTACAAGTGCCGAGGTACGGCGTATCGGGAGGTTTGAAAGGGCAGACAACGGGACGCTCTTCCTGGATGAAATCGCAGAGATGCCGCTTTCCATGCAGTCGAAACTGTTACATGCAGTTGAAGAATCTGAGATTGAACGCCTCGGTGGCGAAAAGCCGATTCCGGTAGATGTCCGAATCGTAACGGCTACCAATAAAGATCTGGCAAGAGTCGTTAGAGATGGAACCTTTCGTGACGATCTCTATTATCGCTTAAATGTTGCCTCTATTGCCCTGCCGACGTTGACGACGCGACGTGAAGACATTGAAGCGTTGGTCCTGCACTTTCTTGCGAAGCATCTCCGACCCGATGCATCAGAAATTCTACAAGTAGCATCGAGCGTGCTGAATGTCTTCAAGGCGTGTCCTTGGCCCGGAAATGTGCGGGAGTTGGAAAATGTGATTGAAACGGCATCTCACCTTGTTAATGGGCAGATGCTGTTGCTGGAACACTTACCGGAAAAGTTTCAAACGTATCAAAATCGTCCTGTGAATATTCCTGAAAAGGACCGAAGTGTGACGGTTTCGCTCGACATGACGCTTGAAGCGGTGGAAGAAACGTTCATCCGTAAGGTGTTAGCATCGCTTGACGGGAATCGGAGCCAAGCTGCGAAAAATTTAGGGATTGGCAGAAGCACGCTGCAAAGGAAGTTGAAAAGTTATAATTAGGACTGACGCAGGGTGCTCTTTTGTAGCATAACCTGTTAGGTTGTGCCTGAAAACCATCTGCGTTTTTTGGTTAGGGCTACGCCTTTCACAGTGCGTGCCACGGTCAAAATTGCGTGAGTCCTGTGATATTTATTTCAGTGATGCTGGCTCTTGAGGATGGGATGTTTCGGCTTTTGGTTTTCGTTGTCTAAAAAACACAGACGTGTTAACATCGTATAAACGGTATCAGCAGTTTTTTGGGTTTACGGCACTACAGTCCTTCCGTAGAACGCGCGAGTGTCGGAACGCGGAGAGAATGACGCGGGTTCCCTGTATCAATGTGATGCACTGCATCAAAATGAATAGTTCAAAATGGGTCTGCATCCGACATAACAATAAAAACCTTGAGAATAGGAAGAAGATTCTATTCTTCGGAACAGTTTTCGGTAAACTGAGTGTGTGCCTATGTCTTGGGCGTATTGTCATAGATAGGATTCTCTCGATTTCAGTGGGTTCGACAGGCGGTGTATTTTATTGAAGGGATTGGCACGAAACTTGCTGCCTATAGGACGTGAGTTTCGACGCAAGCGCGTCGATTTTCATACCGAGTTTACATTCTTGTAATGGCAGCCTCTCTATTTTGAGGTGCGCCGAGGGTGGTATCAGCACCCATCAGCGCGGCACTGCCATAGAACCGGTATGACAGCACTAACCGAAATTATATCATACTTTTGATGCATTTTGTGATCGTTTTCGGTTAGTACCTTATATTATCAGAATACATAGGATTGCCAAAGAACGCAAAAAAACCCCTTTCTCTCTTTTGCCTTCCGCCGCAATCCCGATAAAATAAAGGAGAAATCCCTAATGAAAAGGTCTTTGTGTCAGATGATTGCCATTGCCTGTCTATTTGCTGTAGGCTTCCTGACGGTTACGCCCTTCCTTCCGAAGGCAGATGCCGATTGTGATATTTTCTCAAGTGGGGCGTGCACTGAGGCTGGAGTGACATGTGCGATAAAAATTAACTCAGCATCACGCGTTTGTCCAGGTTCTAATGATGCACAGATAACAGCATGTGAGCAGAGAACCCAAGAAGCCTGGGATGCCTGCTCGTGGGCTTCTTATGTCTGTCGACATTCTCAATAAAGGCATAACATTGCTTTATGCAACAGACCGAGTGGATACCTTCTTCGGTGTCCACTCATTTCTGAGAGAGGTTCAATCAAATGAAATCTGCAAAAATATGTCTTTTTCTCATAATCGGTGGTGTCGTTTTCACCAGTGTCCTTTGGTTTTTGCTGCGCGGGACAACATCACAGGAGACACGAACAGTGTATAAAACAGTGATGGGATCGAACCGTTCGGATGTCCAACAGCCCGCTAGTGCCCCGGGGCATCTTCACAGTCATTCCGATGATACCCCTCACACGCATACTCATGAGAGTCCCAGTGATGAGATGATCCGAATTCTCAAAGAAAATCTCGGTGGGCACCAAGATCCGAAAGCCTTGCGTTGGATTGCGTATTTAGAATCCGAGGAGGGGCGTGCGTTTATGGATGGCTTTCCGACCGCCGATGAGTATTTTGAAAAAATCAAAGGTTTCGGTTTTTATCAAGATACACCAGAGCGTCGAGCTCAAACAGAACAGTGGTATCGTCAACACTTCCCAACGGGGACGGCTGATGAGAATGCGTCTATTATCCGACAGCTGATGAGAGATGCAATTCTCGAAAACGAACTTCATAAAGAAGCCGATGATTCCTATAACGGGGATGCCTTGCACCAGATGGCAACAGATGATAAGTTCCTCGCATGGTATGATAAAAAGTTTGGTTTAGCACCTCCTTCGGAGCGACGATGGATTTTTGAGACCTTTGAAGAGATTCGTTTAGCCGAGCGTGCGAAGTATTTAAGCACCGAGAATATCGCGACGACTGCTCCCCTCAGTGATTTCACAAGTTCAGACCTTCCCGAGTCGGAAGCAGAAGTGTCACCAAGGGAGACTCAAACGCCAGAGTCTTTTTCAGAAAATATCTTGACGCTTGAAGATATACTCACGGATGAGGCCACCCCGCAGCAGACAGACATTGAGTCGTTCGTGCCTTCGCCGAAGAACCCTGAACTTCCCACCCAAAAACGCCTTGAAACCGCGCTCCGTGCTCAATTTTCACCTGATCGTTTCAACCGTGCCATGAAGACTTTGAATCAATACGGACCTCAAGAAGGACTCCGCAGGCTTAAGGACTCGGATCCAGAAGTTGCAAAGCAAGTGGAGCGGTTACTTCCCAAACGACAGGAGCAGAAAAAATGAAAAAGAAAAATCTACTCTACAGTCTCGCAACCCTTACTCTGATTGCTTTGATTATCGGTGTTATCAGTTATGCAACCGAGAGGCATCCGACGCAGACCGGCAGCACAACAACATCTGTTGATCAAATTGCGGCTCCTGTAACATCCACATCCACAGAGGGGAAATCAACACCCCCTGCAGTCAAGAAGAAATCCTGCGGATGTTGTGCCGAACGTATCGCACGCCTCCAAAAACAGATGCGGAAAGCTCGCGCACGCAGACCGGCAGCACAACAAACCTCGGCGACTGAGACTTCACAGCAACAGCCGTCTCGTATCAGTAACGCTCCATAACAAAGCATTCCGCCTCGATATCCCGGATACACCGGGGCGGAAACGAACTCATAGTCGTAAAAAACTGTGTCCCGACCCTTTGACGAAAAACACCTCATCACACGCACACAAGCCGGCGACCCTAAAGCCTTTGGTCCCCTAGTTGCCGAATACCAGCCCCGCCTGTATACACACATCTACGGACGCGTTAGAGACGTAGAGACGGCTGAAGACTTAACGCAAGAAACGTGGCTGAAAGCACTTCGCGCCATCGAGTCCTACCGGTGTGAGTCAGCGTTTTATTCTTGGCTCTATCGTATTGCTGAAAACGTCTGTATAGACCATTTCCGTAGACAAAAGTATAACCTCGAACCGCTGCATCTCATTGACGAAAGCCGCATTACCGAGACCGACCCGTGTCCGAGCCGTGACGTTGAGCGCGCCGAACTCCGAGAGCACCTTCAGAAAGCCCTAACGGCACTCACCCCTATCCGCCGACGCGTCTTTCTGCTCTACTACCACCACGGACTGCCCATCAAAGCCATCGCCGCAGAAATTGGACGCTCCGAAGGCACCATCAAGAGCCATCTCCGAAACGCCCGTCTGCAGCTCCAAGAGTTCCTCATGCCCTACCTGAGAAACCAACATGTACCTTGGCTCGCATGAATGTCTGGGTTTTCCGTGTTTCAGGGATATTCGGTTTTTGGTAAGTGTTGATTACTTCGGGACTGACGCAGGGTGCTCTTTTGTAGCATAACCTGTTAGGTTGTGTCAGGAAATTGTTGGCGTTTTTTCGTTATAGAACATGCTATCGTCAAAACTGTATCTGTCCTGATTTATTTAGGTGATGCTGTCTTTTGTGGATAGGACTTTTCGACTTTTCATTTTTTCTTGTTTGAAGAACACAGACATGTTAACATCGTATAAACGGTATCAGCAGTTTTTTGGGTTTACGGCACTACAGCCCTTCCGTAGCGCGATTTAAAGGAATACTGAATGCGATATATAATTCCCCTACTCATAGTACTGTGCCTATCCAGTTGTGGTGAAGATAATGAAACAGTGGTAACACCCATAGATCCTACAGAGGTTGCAACTACCGCTGCAAGATATTCAGATGATTTTAAAGAGCGAAGTAAAGCAGCTACAGAGGAACTGAGAAAATACATGGAACTCAAAGATAAGTTTCCTGGTGCTGCGCGTGAAGCCCTCATCAGACATGCACAGATCGCTTTTAACGACCATGAATTGGTTGAAGAATGGGTTGATATAGTGACGAAAAGTGATATAGTTGGTAAAATATCTCTGGACGATATGATTCGTTTTACTGAAATCAGACTACAAATAGAAAAGGATAAAAAACCAAGAAACCTACAACGCATCAAAAAAATAGAGGAAGATTTGATGAATTGGAAACAGAAGATTGCACATGGGAAAGACGCAGTCCATATAAAATTCAAAATTCAAATCAAGGGGGAGGAATAGTAAACCGAATACGTGACAAAACGCGAAATACGTTTGCATCTTATAGATTAGAAATACTCAAAGGATCGAGAACTGAGTCTTGCGTGTTTCACGGATATTCGGTTTTTGGTGAGTATTTGATGACTTGTTAACCGACAACCTCTAACGCATCCAAAAGAATGGAGGTCTGCGACGGTTTACCCACGCTGATCCGGATATGGTCTTGTAAAAGGGGTGTGTTAAAATATCGGATGAGAATACCTCGTTCCGCTAACGCCGCTTTCAATCCCGCCGCGTCTCTTCCTACAACCCTTGACAGAATGAAATTCGCCTCACTCGGGTAAGGCTCTAAGAAATCAAAATTTCGCAATGCGGAGTAGAGGCGTTCACGCTCTTCCACAATTTTTCTGATATTCTCCTGTAGATAACGGACATCTGACAGCGAAGCCAATGCCGCGGCTGATCCGGCGACGTTTACGTTGTAGGGTTGTTTAATCTTCAACAGGTGCGAAATTATCCAGTGCGGGAAGATACCGTAGCCTACCCGTAACCCTGCAAGCCCTGCCCACTTACTGAACGTCCGAAGCACAATTAGGTTTTCATGTTCTAAGACCCAGTCTGCACGACTGCCCCCGGCGAATTCGATATAGGCTTCATCTAATACCACAATAAGGGGCAACTGCAGCAGCTGCCGAAGACAGGTATCACTCAGGACACTCCCATCAGGATTATTCGGGCTTGTGATAAAGAGGATTTTGGTATTTTTGGCGGACGACGGAACCTCGCCCCTACGGTTAGCAATTTCAACGATTGATTCAGTGTCTAAAGAAAAATCTGCTTTTCGTTCAACATCAATAACTTTTCCTCCGTTAAGTTCCGTGTCGAAACGGTACATTCCGAAGGTTGGGGGACAGTTAATGACAGCGTCTCCAGGGCGGACGAACAGTCGAACGATAAGATCAATCAGTTCATCTGCGCCCTGTCCGGCGATGATGTGTGTCGCATCAATGCCTGTGTACCGGCTCAGTGCTTGTCGGAGGGCGGTGCTATCCGGGTCTGGATATATGTGGTAATCCTTTTCATCGGCAAGTGCGCGATAGATGGAAGGAGAGGGACCGTAGGGGTTCTCGTTCGCATCAAGCTTTACGATGTCTTCAGCAGGAATGCCGAGGCGTTTACTCAGGACATCGAAAGGGACGATCGGCGTATACGCTGCCATATCCGCGATATCTGAACGAATGAGGTTTTTATACATTTTTTATCGCTGTCAGCCGTCAGCTGTCAGCCGTCGGCCTTCAGTGAAAAGGTTCTCACTAAACGAAAACCCTCTTGCTGAAAGCCGATAGCTGAAAGCCGATAGCCATTTGTCATTGGGTAGGGCTCGGTGAAGTTCGGACCTCAACGGCTTTCGGTGTCAACGCGCCGATGGGTGTTTCATCGTTTAGGACCCGCACAAAATCGTCTATTGTCATATCGGCTACGCGTAAATTGGCATCTATCGTTCTGCCAGCGATATGTGGTGTGTGAACAACGTTGTCTCGGTTGCGTAATTCATCATCAACAGGCACGGGTTCGATATCGTAAACATCGAACGCGCCTGCGAGTTCGTCTTTCACGAGACGTTCTCGTAATGCGTCCATGTCAACGGCAAACGCTCGCGTAATTATGACAACCAAACTGCCTTTCCGTAAGTGGTAGATACGTTCGCGATTCAGCAGATGTTTGGCTGAAGGTGTCGGTGGGACTGCCACGAAAACAATGTCTGAGCTATCAGCGAGTGTATCCATGTCAACGCGTTGCACATCCCATTCTTGGAGGAGTTCTTCCGACACATACGGGTCGAAACCTGTCACCGTTGCCCCGAAGACCCTGCACCACTTCGCAATTTTTCCGCCAATCTGTCCCAGACCGATGACCCCGATGTTTTTCGTGCCGAGGTCCCCGTTAACAAAATCCGGATCGTCACAAAACTGGTGTGCGGCGGGGAGTTTATCGAGGGGGGCACCGCTTTCACGGGCACTGAGCGAACCCCACATCGGGTTCTCCCAATCCCAGAGTTTTTCACCCTGTGCCATCCGCAGGTGCCATTGTGCCGTCCGACGCAACGAAGACAGTGCGAGACCGAAAGCACATTCTGCTACGGATTGCGACCACGCTCGTGTCGATTCAATCACGGGGATACCACGTGCCTGAAGTGCCTGATATGGGATACCGTGTCCAGAGTTGTCGGTCATCGCTCCAAAAACTTTCAGGTTTGGGGCTGCCGCGATACAGTCTTCGGTCAGGTTTCCACCGAAATGGGATATGCCGATGGTTTCGCTTAAGTCGACCTGTTTGTGGATAGGGTCTCGATTGTCTGTGTTGAGAACGAGTGTGACGCCTAATTCTTCTAATCGACTGACCATCCGTTCGTGTACGTAGGGCCAGGAAATTTCTAAATTGGGATAACGTGTAAATACAAATTCAGGACTTGCCATTTTTTTAATTATCGCTCCTGAGCGATGCCTCCGATGTCGGCATCGGTCTAAAATTGATGAGAAAATCTGTGTGAAGTTAGTTAGGTAGAAGTGTTCGTAGGGGCGGGGTCTTCCTGCCCGATATACTTAATCGTTAAAGTAAAGAAAGGTGGGGACCAGTCGGGTATCTACCCGTGCGTGCACCATAGAGTGCAAACCCCCCTTTCGCCGCAGCATCTGCTTTCACTTCATATCGGATTGTTAATGTGTCTACCTCGCTCTCGAAAACGAGGGACGGATCTATTTTGACTCTGTAAAGGTAACCATAATTGCCGGGTTGACCGTGGATATAAGAGAGCACACCGCGGGCATCCGCCGGACAGTCGGGGATGCGGATCGTCTCGATTTCAACGCCGTTGACAGAGATCGTCACATCGGATGGATGTTTCTCAGGTTCCGTTTGACGCGCACCGCCGTATGAACTGGATGCTTCAAAAATCAGTTCCATCTCTGCGGGATTTGTCGTGTTGATCCCGTCTGGCAGTGAAATCTCATATTCAACGTAACCGCTTCCCTCTGCGGAGAACAGATGTTCGTTCAAAAATCGGGAATCGGAGTTCCCTCCTACAAGAGCCCAAGATGATTTGAACACGTCTCCAGGGGCGTAATTGATACTAACCAATCCTGAGTCGCTTGATACGACTGTTGGATGCGCTGCAACGAAATGCTCGAAGTTGATGAAATTACGGGCGACAACAGAACCGGTGCCATCTGTTACCCAGACGTGGAGCGTACCGACCGCAGGGTGAACATCAGGCATAGTCAGCTCAAGCTGATGCACATTTTGCACTTGATACTGCGGAAATGGAATGTCAACGCTTCCTGAGACGCGTCCACGTGTGATGGCTCCGGTCGCTGACATTGTATCCAATTGCCAGTGGAGTGTTGCGTCTGTGATGGCTTTGTGTGAGAAATGGCTCGTGTAGATATCAGCCTTTATCTTCTCACTGGGTGTAACTGTTGTGCCGGGTGGATAATCAATAGCGATGAAATCTAAGGTATTGATATCGAGGTAGTCATATCCGAACGCCTTTATTGACCGGTCGTAGTTCATGAAACCGTTGTGTTCCCATTCGATGTCCTGCAACTCGGTGTAGACGTAACCACAAATTTTCGGATGGAGACGAAGTTCATTGGTAAGGTATTTGAAACACCATGAGATGTCCTTATCGCCCGCGCCTGCTGAGATACCCCCGTATTCACTATTAATCAGGGGAGCATCGTTCTGGACATTACCACCGACGTAATTGAAGGCTGAACCGGGATACGTTTCTTCTACGACATTGGCGATATGTTCTTTCGCATCTTCATAATCGTTGATGTAGAAGTGCCACGAGTTGATGTCTGTTTCTACGTGATCGTACAAGCAAGGCGAATTGTCCTCAATGAGGCGGGTGGTATCAAGAGATTTGGCAAGGTGGTACATCTCGCGCACCCATTCTTGCCGTTCGTGCATGTCTTTATATTCCCTGCCCCCGAGTCCCCAAGTTTCGTTGAAATTACACCATGAGATGATTGACGGATGGTTGTAGTCACGTGCAATGTTCCCGCGAAGCGTTTGCTCGAATCGTGCCTTCGCTTTCTCCGTATAGTCGCCGAAATTCGGGATGTCGCACATGAAGAGCAAACCCAATTTGTCAGCCCAGTAGTAGAGGCGAGGTTCATCTACCTTGATGTGGAGTCGGAGAAAATTGAATCCGAATTCTTTCGCACGTTCGACGTCTCTACGGATCGCTTCATCTGTCAGAAACGTATACACGCTTTCCGGGTTAAACGACTGATTGAGTGCGCCCAGCAGATAGATAGGGCGGTTGTTGAGGTAGATATACTGATAGTCTCCACCGGGGGCTTTCGCAATGGAAACCTTCCGCATTCCGAAGTAGGTGGAAACCTTGTCGATGACGGTATCTTCTGCTACCAATTCAAGCCTCACATCGTAGAGATGTGGGGTATCTACGTCCCACAAGCGGAGTTGTTCTGGAGGGATCGTAATTGTCCAGTGTGTATCGCTCCCAGAAACTTCAACGCTCCCTCGTAGGGGGTTTTTGCTGGGGTGTTTCTTCAAGGTCCCCTCGCCCGCACAATTCCAACGTAGATTGAGTTCTGTATTTTCTGTGTATCCGTCTATCTTAACGTCAAATGTAGCCGAGGCATTGTCGATGTCAGGTGTTATGTGACACTGCGCGATATACGTTTCGTTTCTCGGTTCTAAGTAGACAGACTGCCAGATACCGCTGGTCCGAACATACCAACCTATCTGCTTGCCCGCAAGTTGCTCGCCGTGGTCTTGGGCATCGTAAGCCCGAACGACGATAAGGGTGGGTTCCCCTGGGGTCAAGGCATCTGTGATGTCAAACTCAAACGGTAAATAACCGTCTTCGTGCTTGCCGATTATCTGACCGTTCACCCAGACAGTCGTTTCCCAATCGACAGCACCGAACTTCAAAATAACGCGTCTATCGCCCCAATTCTCAGGGATAGAGACCGTTTTGCGATACCAACCGATGGTATGTCTCGGCTCGTCTCGGTAATTTCCTTCACGGTCCAAGCCGCCGCAGGTAACCTCTTCCGGGTTAATATATACATTCTTGCTTAAATAGGTTGCGTTGTTTGCGTGTTCTTCGTCACCCCATGCCGCAAGGCTTTCCCAAGGATAAGGGACCTGTATTTGCAACGTCCACGGTGAATCAGTATTTGGGGATCCCAGGGCAAACCATTGATTTTTTTCGCCGGTATCGTCGGGGTCAAAAGTGAATTCCCATGTCCCGTTCAGACAGATCCAATCGATACCTTCTGACGTTCCGCGTTGGAAATCTGGACGTGGATACTCTGGACGAGGTATATCTGTGTTGTGGTTTCCTATCATGTTTTTCCTTTTTTTTAGTTTTCAGTTGTCGGTTGTCGGTTGTCGGTTAAGACGTGTGGCAGTGTCAAACGCTTTGTAGGTTCCACAAACTCTCTTTAACCGATAACTGATAACCGAAAGCCTGCGCAGCAGGCGAACCGAAAACTACTATACCATAAATCGCTTTTCTTTCCAATTTTTTTCTATGCTTGTTTGGATGGATGGGCGAATCCGTTGTCAAGTTTGCTATTGGATTTCGCCGCGGACGGTGAGTGCGGTCGCGATGGAGAGGAAATCTCTACCCTCTTCAACCCTGTCATGGTTGTAACTGAGACCGAGATGGAAATTCGCTGTAATATGGGTGCTGACTTTGTAGCCAACGCGTAGGGTCGTTTCATACCTTTCTGAACGCTCCTCAAGGTTCGCACCGTACTGTTCTCTTCGGATAGCCCAAGAAAGAGTATTGGTTAACTCGAGATCGTGTTTCAGGGGGATTCTACCGAAAAACGGTATCCGTATGCCATTTTCTGTGTGGTATCTGTAATCAATACTCACGTTTGGCGTGACAATGAGCGCATTGCTCCGAATACCGCTCCGTAGTTGGTCTCGAAGTGTCGTACGTACACCCAGCGATGTCCGAGTTTCTTTACCCCATGTCTGTATCCAACTGAGTGAAGGCGTGTGTGCTTTGCTGTCGCCGAGTATAGCGTCCAGCGTCCCGTTGTTTCGGGTTGTGTAACTATAGCGGATTTGGAAACTGGAAGTTTCTCGCGCCTTCAGTTTTACGTCGGCTTCGTAGGCATTGGTGTTCTGTATGTAGGTTGTACCTGAGCTTTTTCGGAAGCTGTCGGAAGTGCTGACGTTTGTGCCGAAAGATGCCCAATCCCACGGGTCTACCGAGCTCCGTACTGTATAGCGGTTGCCGCGCCGAGAGTTCGTCCGTTCCTTCGCATCGTCCGCGAGCGAATAGATTTCTAACATTGATAGCCCGGAGGCGAGTTGCCGGTACGATTCGGTGGCGGTGAAGTTTGCGTTGGTGCTAACAGTGAAACTTTTCAGAATTCGGGGCAGGATACCATCCTTGGTCTCACCTTGTGTTGCCCCCGCTTGCGTTCCGCCATTTCCAGTTTTCGTCTCTGTAGGAAGCAACTCACTTTTATCGCGTTCGATCCAATCCGCTCGGTTCTCTTCCAACTCTTGGATTTGTGTTTCATCGATACCATTTTCCCGCAGGCGTTCACTGGTGTCATCAGTTGTAGGAGCGGGCGTAGGAGAGGTTTCCAACCCCGAATTCTTTGGAAGGGTAGAAGACTCTTGAGTGGAGGGTTGGGAGGTTGGAAGATTGGGGTCCCCCACCTTCTCCTCTTCCTGCTTTCCATCCGTCCCTTCTTCCATCTCTTCCTTCTTCTCTGTTAGAAACCAGCCGAACCATTTTTGAATGCGGAGGTTCACGCCAAAACTGATGTTTCCATTGAGTGAGGCGTTTTTCTGTTCACGGAACCAGTTCTCACGGAAACTCATACGGCTTGTTACGGTGGGGCGCATGCCGAGCAAATCCCGGTTTAAGCGCGGCGTAAGCGACAACCGATGTTCTCGCTCAGCAATCGACCATTTGATGTCTTCGGCTGATACCTCTTCTTCAGATACCGGAGTTTCCAATCCTGTCGTTATATTACCAGCAACTGTAGACACGAGGTTCTCTTCTTCCCGTCTCTCAAGTGTCCGGCGGACATCGTAACTCGGGTTCAGACTGAAGATACTCGTTGGACTGATATTAAATGTGATATTGCCGCTGTCTGTCTTTTCGTCTCGATTTCTACCGTAGCCGTAACTATAGAAGGATGTTGAAGTTCCCGAGGAAGTCTCCGTTGCGGTTTCGGGTTTGGCGAGTATATCTTCGTGCCGGTACTGGGCGTTGACCCCGAGTTTTGAACCGAGTTCATACCGAAAACTACCCGTATAGAGATGGCTAATTTGTGTGCCTTGACGTTCGTTCCAAAAGTCTTGATAGTTGTAGGCGAAGCCGAGATTGGGGTACGGGTTTTGGATGAACTGCACAGAAATATCTCGAGTACGGATTTCGCTTTTCCCACTCTGGAAACTGCTGTAGCTACCGCGCTGGCTTTCGGTTTCCGTATCTTGGTGTCGGATCCCGTACCGAATCGGCAACCACGGGAATAGGGTGACATCTGCATCGATATTGAAGTCATTGTTTGTTGTGCTATACCCTCGTGAGGAGAGTCGTTGTCTACCGACTTCACCCGCGCCACTTTCAAAATCTTTGTCTTGGCTTGCGTACCCGCCGCGTAATTTAACGATTCTACCGAGGGACACTGCCATATTCCCACGACGTGCCCATCCGGCACGCACGAGCGGATCGCCGAGATGAATCTCATTTATCCAGATTTCTCCACTGATTTCACCACCAGTGTCGTTACGTATACCCAGAAGGATGCCGCCAATATTTTTGATAGAAAGCCGCGTGCTATTCGTACCTCTAATCGTGAAACCGTCAGGCTGTCCATCCGGTTTATCGCTGTCGGTTGGCGGTTGTTGGGAACTATCTGTTGAGAGGTTTTCCGGTGAAATGATACCCGCTTGCTGACTGCTATTCGGCTGATTACTACTAACATCGGGATAATCATTTCTGTGTAGGTCCCGCAAATCAATTTCAATTAACTTCCAACCCTCAAAGTCGATTGGAACTGTATATTCATAGTAGTCTGTTAGATTCTCGAAAACGTTGATGTCTTCTTCCTGTTGTGTCTGATCGACAAACGGATCTGAACTGTAGAAGGAGCTACGATAACCGGTTCGGACAGTTGGTGCGAGTTGTAAAACGAAGGTTGTATCACTTTTGTCCCCATAGAGCCAAAAGCGGAGTGTGTCGTGTTTGCTGAAGTCCTGTCCTTCACTTTGTGTTAAGCCCTTCAGTTGTTTTGAGGTAACACCGTAGGAGCCGGGAAAGAGGTAATACTCGAGGCTCAGTGTCTGTTCGCGTTGCTGTTGTGTTTGGAAACCGAGTGAAGTGGCTGTGAATGGGTGTAATTTTTTGAAAAGTTCGTTATCTTCGATATCCAGATACGCACTTTGATACGCATCATAACTGAAGTTGTCCCTTGTCCCAACGATGAATTTTTCCAGTGTGTCTTCCACAATCGTACTGGTTGATAAGGTCTCTCCGGTGGAAGTAAGTGCTGGGTTATTCGTTATGGATTCGATGGAAGGCTGGGAACTGGATCGAGTGATAATCCCCTGTTTCCATTTGTTGCCAACAATTTCGATATCCGCCCACTGCAGTAGACCTTCTATGTTACCGGGTGCGTTTTTGCTTAACCAGAGTCGGAGGTGTTGCACAAAAACCAGACTCGGCAGGCGGGAACCTGCTGGCGTAAATCTTGAGAGTGGGATACTCAGGAACATCCAGCCGTTTGCATTTTTGCTTTTAACCCATTCTTTCGGAATCTCATTCAGGGGTATTGAAACTTCAAAGTATGCGTCTATAGTGTCCAGGACCCCGTCACCGTTGAGGTCTTCGCTATCCAGAATCTGGTTACCTACACCAATAGATGTTCTTTCGAGTGGGCCGTTAAGCCCCCATCCGAGGTCCTCGCCTGTGTCGAGGGCACCGTTCCCACGGTAGCGATCGACCTCCGAGAGATTCTCCAGGTCTAAATCCAATGCATCAATACTTCCGTCTCCATTTATATCCGTTAGCGTTTCTGGAAGATCTTCGCTATCCAATCGTTCATCGGCATCGACATCTTCATTCACTACGCCGAGGTTCAGATGTAGTGTCACATTGTCGTCGCCTTGAACGCGCATCCAAATTTCAACGAAGCTACGTTCCGAATAGTCTACCCCGGATGCGGAGAGACCGTTTGAGAATCCACCCCACTCCGCGATGATGTCTGTGAAATTGTAGCCGATCTCCATAATGAGGCGTTCTTCGGTTGAGAGGGAAAGCGGTTGAATGGACGAGGCGGGTACGTCCCGGTTCCGCATGTAGTTTCCTATTGCTTCCGTTTCGTTTTTATCTTTCAGTACGACGTTAAAGATCGCCCTATTCTCGTCGGTCGGTATAACACGGTAGGCGGCATCTGTATGAAGGACTTCTGAGGATGATTCGGACGATTCCCGACTTTGTGATTCTGCCTCCGATACGTGCGGCACGCTACTGGGTTTCCAATTGTATTTCAATGTCGGTACGGTCGTTGATTCCTTTGCCCCTTCCATGCTATCGATGAGCGCGACACCGATACTATTTGGGTTGTTATGTGAGTAAGCCGCTTCCCCACTGAAGTCAAGTGAAAGAGGCAGGTTTCTCACGTTAATGAAAGGCAACAGGTTAAAAATGCCAGCAACGTTAAACTCCCTTCCAAAACTCGTATTGACGTTGAACGCTTGCAAGCGGTTGGGGACACTATTCACATCTGGTATTTCTGCTGGTTTTTGTCCGGTGTTCAGAATGTAACCCGTTGAAAGCGAAAATCCTTTTTGAAAGACCGGGTTGAAATAGTTCATCGCGCCGCCATAACTACCGTGGTAACTTCGTGATCGCCCGCCTAAACTACTGTAGCCGCCATAGCCTCCGCCCCCAAATCCACCACCGCCGAATCCACCACCGAAACCACCTCTACCGAAGCGGGAACTGCTTCCGAAACCCCCGAAGCTCCCACCCCGTCGTTGTGATCCGCCTGACAGTCCCTGACCGAAGGCATCCGTTCCTTCACCGAGCATATCTCCGCCCATACCCTGTATGCCGCCTAACCGATTAAATCTATCCTCGAGGCTCTGTTCCCTATCGGATTTGGGCTTCGGTTTATGCGAATACTCCAACCAGACACCGGCGACAGCTTGTTGTGATGAACCGCCGAAAGGTGTCTTTTCAAATTCCACAACGATCTCATCGAACTCGTCGAGTTGTCTAAAGAATCGGATCGTCCCGACCTCATAAAGCATCATATAGTCGGTATCGCGGGTCAAGAGCTGCCCGTTCAATCGGACTGTCTCGCTGTTTGGGATCACAAACAAGCCTACGTTGTACGTTTCTGATTGGTACGCGTAGTCGGCTATAATTGTGTAGGTTTGGGCGTCTGTACGTCTGCCTTCAAGGTAGATAGCGGTGTTGTTGAGCGAATCTCGATAGGCGTAATATGGATGACTTGGGTCTGTGATTTGAAACGGGTCTCTTGTAGGAAAACGGAGTAAACCTCTGTCGTAATCTATAAATTGGGCATCCACGATACCATCGCCATTTTGATCCAATCCAAAAATGTCGATGTACGGAACAGAGCCGGTGTTCGTCTGAAAGGTTTCGTTCTGTCCTTGTCGGAGGATTATGAGTGTGAAATCTCGTGGGTTAATATTGCGGTTGCCGAGACTGTAGACATGGGTTGCCTCTGTACCGCGAAATCCCTTCTCTTTTAGCACAACATAGCCGATTTCCTCACCTTCTTCATCTATCCTCCCGTCTCCATTTTCGTCGACAAAGACGTTTTTAATGTTACCAACGGTGCCACCGCCGTCTCCTAAGTATTCATACGCAACAACGATGGTATAATTCGCAGAAATCGGAGATAGAAATTCTATTTCACCGGTTTCGTAGTCAATATTGTAGTCCTGACCGGAGAATTGCGGGTTAAAATAGCCTCGACTCGTTCGTTGACCCCCCTGATTGTTCCCCACAACGCCGTCATCGATGTAAATTTCCTCACTCCCTGATTTGATCGGAAGGTATGCGTTATGTAGTGTGCCGTCTTCATCTTGATGAATATGATAGAACCGATTTTTGACGTAGTTGGTGTCCGGTATCTGAATCCCGCGCGGTCCGTAGCCATAGCCGCCACCCGCACGCCGCGACTGTCCACGGAAAGTACGTGTCTCGCGTATCCCCTTACTTCGTGAATAGAACGCCGTAAGACGGCTATTTTTCCATTCAAAAACGCCCTCAAGTCCGAACAGATTCCGGTTGATGTTCAGAAAGCGGGTGTTCGGCAAACTGAGTGTAATATCGCCAAAGGAGAGGGTTTTTACAATACTCTCCGGTGTGCCTTCGTACCAGATTTTGATTTTCTGTTCTTTTGTGCCGCCGATGCCGTACCCACCGCCGTATCCACCACCATAGCCACCGCCGTATCCGCCACCGTATCCACCACTGCCGAAACCACTGCCACCGGCACTATAGTCCATAGCGATATGTATCCGTTGCCCCACGCGACCGTGTAGCCCAAATTGCTGTATTTGACGCAGATTAAACCCGCTTGCGCGTGGGACACCACCGCTGCCATATCCACCGCCATAACTTGAGCCATAACTTGAGCCGTAACTTGAACCATAACTGCTGTAACCACTTCCAAACCCCGATCCGTATCCACCACCAAAACCACTGCTACCATAGCCGAAGTCTTCGTACCCGTAAGACGAGGTGAGTCCCAAGTCAAGTCCTGATGAGTATCCGCCATATCCGCCTCCGTAACCGTAACCCCCATATCGGTTCAGATCGCCTTCACCGAAGTAGTGGGTTTTGTTCGCCTCTACCGTTACAGATTGTAAACCTGTTATCCTGATATTGGAATCCATTGGGAGGGCAATGCCTTTTTCATCGCGCTTCGGCTTTGGTTTCCAGTCATAGAGTTTACTGAGATCGGTTAAATCGGGCGGATACCGCCACCGTTGGAGACTGTCTAGGTAAGGTTGTATGAGGAGGTCTTCTGCCTCTGTCTCGTCGGGAACCTCGATCTGTTCCTTTTCCTCTTGCCAGATGAAGTGCTTTGATTCGCTATCGGTGTCGAAGGGGTTGCGGGTGAATAACCCGTAGGGGCTGGGTAACCCAGCCCCTACAGAATCTTGATTTGCGGGTGGTGTTTCGGGGGTGTCAGAATCAGAAACGATAGCGCGATTCTCAGGTGTTGTAGGGGTTGTTTGTGTTTGATTTTTGGGTTCTTCCGTTTCTTCTTCAGCGATACGACTTACAACGACTTCGGGCGTTGAACAGAGGATAATAATAAGAATGATCCCAGTTTTTAACAGCGGGTTTAGCCTTTTTATTAAGGTTAACTGGTTCACAAAATTCGACAAAAAGTGTATCTGCACGTTTTTTAATTATACCTTGCGGTTCGGTGAGGTGGATTTGATCTTTGATGTGCGTTTCCGTATATCCGCTCTCCATTACATTACGAGCGACGCACTGTGGATGATTCTTAATTTTGCTTTGACTTAAGGTCCTTGACTTAGGATAAAATTAAAAAACGACAAATTGGGTCTCCTTGTTTACATCTGTTTTTATATCAACGCTATTTTTTGATTATTGGAGCGTTTTTCAACTATGGATGCTGTTTTTTTAATGGTTTTCAGTTAAGACGTGTGGTGATGATAAACAAACGTGACTGCCACAAGCCCCTCTTTAACCTTAACCATCAACTCGTGCTTTAACACTTCTAACGGAGGCGAGTTGATGGTTAAAACCGACAACTGACAACCATTCTTCTAATGACGAACCGCTATTCTTCTTTAAGGTGTCCCCACGTCACGGTTAATTTTCCCCCTGCTTCCACGGCTTGGAATTGTTTTGTGAGACTCTCCATCACATCGGCAAGTTCATCTTCATCGAGTGCTGTATTGTAGACAGCGACCTCATCAATGATACCTTTCAACGGTCCGTTTCTGCCATCGGGTCCTTGTGCGCCAATAATCAAAGGCGCGTTACTCGTTGCAGGTTTGCCGGCGGCGCCCCGCGGATTAAATTGTTCGCCGTCAACATAAGGAATGAGATGCTTCTCGTTGTATACACCTGCAACGAAATGCCACTGATTGTCGGTGACGACTTTACTGCCTACCTGTAGGTCTTGTGCACCGCCAGGAAGCGTAAACCCAAACGTCATCACGCCGGGACGAATCCACATCGTATAGTTTCGATTTGGCCACGCCTCTTTGCCAAGGATCACTTGGTACGGTTCGACAATCTTAGGCACTTTGATCCACGCTGTCATTGTCCATTGTCTGAGGTTCATCACATCTTCATGCGGCACGAGAACATGCCCGCCATCAAATTCGAGCGCGGACTTAAATTTTCCGTCAACCCACGCCACTTCACCGATAATTTCGCCGTCGTGTCCGTTCCCTGATACATCTTTGACGGTATTGCCATTGCCTTCATCGAAGAGCCATACACCTATCGCTTCAGCGGCGGCACTTTTAATCTCGCCAGCAACGCCAAAATACCAAAAAATGCTCGCTGAAAGCATCAAACCTATTAGCGTTTTCATCTTGATCTCCTCCTATGGTTGTTTGTTGATATGTTTTCTATTTTAGCAGATTCAGAGCGAAGCTGCACATCTTTTTTGTTGACATCTTCGACCCCTTTAGGTAAAATAGTAGATATTTCAAACGATGGAGGAAACTGTTTTGCGAAATCTATCTATTCTGGGAATAGTTTGTTTAATGGCTATTCCAACGATATGTGCATCTGTGAGCAATGCGGCAATTGATTCAAAAAGTATCGTTGGCGTATGGCTGTTTGATGAGGTTGATAACAAAGACATGTCTCCCGATTCTACGGGGAACGGCAACGACGCTGAATTGTTAAAAGGTGCCGAATTGGTGGATGATGGGAAATTCGAGAAGGCGTTGAGTCTCTCCGGTGACGACGATTTCCAAGTCGCAACGGTCGAAACTTCAAAGAGTTTGGACAGTTGTGCTAAGACATATACCGCGACGACATGGGTGAAACTCAAGAAAAAGGAGAAAGTCGTTCTCGGCGGTTGCTGTAATGACGACCACGCCATCATTAATTTCATGTATACCTGCTTGTTGAACATCTTCGGACCCGGAAGAGGCGGTGGGCACGGTAAGGTTGAAATCGGTAGTGGGCAGCTCGCACCGGCATGGGTTGCGGGTCCAACGCTCGTCAATGATGATAAATGGCATCATATCGCCTTCACTTATGATGGTAAGAAAATGATCGCCTATGTAGATGGAGAGGTTGATGCACAAGCCAATACGGGTGGTGTTTTTGGATTGACAGGACAAGCCCTCAATATTGGCGGTATGCCGGATCAGCGACCTGCGTGGGGACTCATGGACGATGTCGCTATTTTCAATACCGCGTTAAGTGAAGCCGATGTCAATGACATCATGAACGAGGGACTTGGTAAACTCTTTGGGTTTACGCCTGTGTCTCCGGAAGGGCGTTTGGCAACGGTGTGGGCGCGCGTCAAATCGGAGCATTAGTATCACGAACAAAGTTGAGTGTTATCGGTTGTCGGTAGGAGGGAGCGAAATCGGGAATCGAAGTGTTTTTGCTTGAGTGTTTCCCTCCTCCTACAACCAAAAACGTGGCCTGCAACAATACGCAGAAACACGCAGAAACACCCAAGCAAAGACCCCAAGCAAAAACACGCAGGCGACTCGAACGTGAAAACCGTCAAAATATAAGGTGCGTCATGACGCCGAAAGGAAAAATTAAAAAAAGTGCGATCATTGGCTGTGGGGGTAGAGCTTACGGTCATGCGAACGCCTATCAACACGTTTCGGGCGGCGAGTTGGTCGCGTGCGCAAACCGTTCAGATGGTGCCCGACGTGAAAAATTCGCCGAGACCTTTGGTATCACCGGCTATGCAGATGCTGAACAGATGCTCCGCGTCGAGCAACCTGACTTGGTTCACCTCGTCGCAATGCCCGACCAGTGGCGTGAGCTTATGCCGATGGTATCAGACTTGGGCGTTCCAGGGTGCATCGTTGAAAAACCGATTGCCTGTGGGGTCGAAGACTGGCGTTTCTTATGTGAATTGGAGGCACAGACCTCTACAAAGTTCGGAGTCGGTAAACAGTACCGGTGGCATCCCGATTTCACCAATTGCCGACAGGCGGTGGCGCGCGGTGAATTGGGAAAGATTCGTTTTTTAGATTTTTCGTGTGGGATGAACCTCACCGCCCAAGGCACGCATATCATTGATTGGGCGATGTCCCTAAACAACGATTCGCCTATTGTCAGGGTTTTCGGCACTGCGAGCGGTGCTGAAGATCTTGATAGTGGTTATCCTGCTCCCGATACAACGTCGTGTCAGGTTTTGTTTGAAAACGGGGTCCACGGATTCTGGAACACCGGCTCTACCTCTCCACGCGTCATGGACGATGATGCTATCTACAAGCACTGCCGCGTTGCCGCCTATGGCGAAAATGGGCATGTGCTCTTTGAAGAGTTCAGCAGATGGGAAATCATTACCACTCGGTTAACCGAGCGCGACGTGCAAACCCCCGATTCATGGCGCGCAAAAAATGACCTCGCGCAAGCCAACCTAACGCAGGCGATGTTCGACTGGATTGAAGATGATACCCGTCCGGTCGGGACGAATTTGAAACTCGCGTTGCACCAGTTCAATGCGGTTTTGGGTATCTATGCGAGTGCGATTTCTCACAAGCCAATTGACCTCCCTTTTGACCCTCCCGCAGATTTGGATTCACAACTGCGCGAAGTTTTGGCGTGTACTTGACCTCACGCACTGCGCGAAATTTGACAAATCCTTCGTTTTATGCTATACTATTAAGGATTTCATTTGCAAGCCTACCTTAGGAAAAGCACAGAAATTTTTGCCTCATATTGTCCTGCGAGCCTCTATGGGCTCGCTTAGAGTTGGGAGTGCTATTTTGTCTGTTGTAAGTGCAGCATTTTCAGAATCGTCTATCCACATCGCGCCATCTGTGATGTGTGCAGATCTATGCAACTTGGAAGCCGATATTCGGGAACTGGAAACCGCTGGCGTGAGTATGTTACATTTCGACTTAATGGACGCACATTTTGTCCCGAATATGCCGATCGGACTTGCACTTATTCAACAATTACGCGCAAAGACAGACTGTGCTTTTGACATTCATCTCATGGTAGAAAACAACGATTTCTTTGTCGATGCGGTCGCTGAAATTGGTGTTCAGCAGATAGCCGTTCACGTTGAGTCAGCAACGCATCTTGATAGAACGTTGTCTCTGATTCAAGCACACGGGATCAAGGCGGGAGCCGCCCTCAACCCAGCAACACCGCTTTCTGCGTTGGCTTATGTTCTGGAACGGCTCGATTTCGTGCTGATTATGACGGTGAATCCGGGGTTTGCTGGACAGAAGTTAGTACCGGCGACCCTCCGAAAAATAGCGGAATGTCGCGCTTTTTTCAGCGAACGCGGTGTTGATCTACCTATTGAAGTTGATGGAAACGTGAGTTTTGAGAATATCCCCAAAATGGTATCTGCAGGCGCGGACATCTTGGTCGGCGGGACCAGTAGCGTTTTTCAAAAATCTGGATCACGACTTGAGAACGTTCAACGGGCACAGAAAGCGATTGCACTCGGACTCGCAGAAAGAGGGATATGATGCAGGCGCTCGTCCTTCATGGAATCGGAGATTTACGATTAGAACAAATCCCAGAGCCGCCTCTCGCTGAAGGGGAGGTGCGTGTCCGAATAGGGTTCTGTGGGGTCTGTGGTTCCGATATTCCGAGAATCTTTGTTAAAGGCACTTATAGTTTCCCAACGGTTTGCGGGCATGAATTCGCGGGTGTTGTGGATACCTGTGGTCCTGGAGTTGAAGATTTCGCGCCCGGGGATCCTGTCGTCGTCTTTCCGTTGCTCTGGTGTGGTACCTGTCCGGCGTGTGAACAGGGGAAATATGTCCAATGCCAGGATTATGACTATCTCGGTTCACGCAGCGATGGTGCCTTCGCTGAATTTGTCGTCGCGCCGAAAGCGAATTTGATACCTGTGCCACAAGGCGTGACGCTCGAGGAAGCATCGATGACAGAACCCGCCGCAGTGGCACTGCACGCACTCCGTCGTGTTGAAACCTCGCTTGCTGGAAAAATGGTCGCTATCTTCGGTGCCGGACCGATCGGGCTGATGGTAGCGCAATGGGCGAGGATCATGGGAGCGGCAGAGGTACTTCTCTTTGATATTGTTGCGGAGAAACTGGAACTGGCAAAGCAACTCGGTTTCAACGAAGTGTTCAATAGTGCGACTGAAGAGTCGATTGAAGTCGTAAATGCACGGACTGGTGAAAAGGGTGTACATGTTTGTATTGAAGCGGCGGGGGCCCCTGCCACCTATCGGAATGCGTTGGGGAGTGTTGGACGCGAAGGGCATGTCGTTTTACTCGGCAATCCCGCTGCAGATGTGACGCTACCGGCATCTCTTATCTCGCAAGTAATGCGGCGTGAGGTGTCTATCTTTGGAACTTGGAATTCCGATTATAGCGCGGCGGGCAATGATGATGACTGGCGTACTGTACTCCAAGCGATTGCCTCTGGTATGCTAACGCTCATGCCCTTAATTACACACAAAGTTCCGCTGGTTGATAGTACTGACATGTTACATAAAATGCGAGACAAAAGAGAATTTTACGCAAAAGTCTTAATTCATCCGTCTGGTGAGTATTTTTAAAAGTTGTATCTGAGCTGTGCTCCATTATATTACGCATGGGTTTTCGGTTAAGTTGAGAACCTGTTAGAGGTGTGGAAAGGGTCCTAACTTTACCAGAGACCCTCGTGGAACGCAGTGGAACGATGCCCAGGAGCAAATAATTAAAAAAATGAAAGCGGCTATACTTGAAAGTCTTGATAATTTGAGTGTGCAAGAGGTACCTGAGCCCGAAATTGACGATGATGCCGCTTTGATGCGCATCGAAGCCGTCAGTATATGTGGCTCTGATGTTCGTATTCTCCATCACGGGAATCCAAGAGTCAAACCACCCACCATCATTGGACATGAAAATTCCGGGGTCATCGTTAAAACAGGCAAAAACGTGACGCGCGTCAAAGAAGGTGATCGCGTTTCAATCGGTGCTGATGTCCCCTGTGGGCAATGTCACTGGTGCCGAGATGGACTCGGAAACAACTGTGACATCAACTACGCCATCGGTTACCAAATCCCCGGTGCTTTCGCACAATATATGAAACTTCCCCGTCTCGTTTTAGAGGAGGGACCTGTTACACCCTTCGATGAGACGCTGAGTTTTGATGAAGCCGCACTTGCAGAACCCCTCGCGTGTGCTATCAACGGGCTTGAACTCGTTAACATGTCTCTTGGGAAGACCGTCGTCATCATCGGTCTCGGACCTATTGGATGTATGATGATTGACCTCGCTCGGGTGATGGGTGCAACGAAGGTGATTGGTGTACAACGCAGTAAACTCCGAATGGAAATTGCAAAGTTCTATGAAGCAGATGCTTATATCGCTTCTGAAGAGGAGGACGTGATTGAGAGATGCAAGGCGGAAACAGAAGGCGAAGGACCCGATATCGTCGTTACGACGTGTGCTTCTGTCGAGGCGCACGAACAAGCAGTTGAAATGGTAGCGCACCGAGGGTATGTAAATCTATTTGGTGGATTACCGAAGACCATGCGTCCGATGAGTGTCCTCTCCAATGTTATCCACTATAAAGAGTGTTTTGTCACAGGTTCACACGGCTGTGTGCCACGACACCATGAGTTGGCGGTCCGGCTCCTTGAAAAAGGATTAGTGCGTGTGAAACCACTCATTACACACCACTTTCCGCTTGTTGAGATCGGCGGTGCGTTTGAGGCAATGGAATCTCGGCAAGGGATGAAGATAATGATACACCCGCATCAGGAGGAGGAAAGCACGTAATGCACGATTTTTCACGGTTTATTCGAGACATACCCGATTTTCCCAAAGCGGGTATTATATTTAAAGATATTACGCCACTTATGGGAAATGCAAATGCATTTCACAGAGTACTTGATGAGTTCGCGCGCCGTTATAAATCTGAGACAATAGATGTTGTTGCTGGAACTGAGGCGCGCGGTTTCGTTTTTGGTACTGCGCTCGCGTATCGATTTGGGGTCGGTTTTGTCCCTATCCGAAAAAAAGGCAAATTGCCTTACCATACGCATGAAGCTACTTATAATCTTGAATACGGGAGTGATACGCTTGAAATTCATCGAGACGCGTTTCCGAAACACAGCAGGGTCCTGTTATGTGATGATCTCTTAGCAACTGGAGGGACACTTGCTGCATCGGTCGATCTCATTGAAAAGCTCGAGGGCGATGTTGTTGGTATTGCTGTTTTAATTGAGTTGACTGAGCTCAACGGCAGGGAGAAAATTCCAAATCAGGATGTTTTTTCGCTCATTAAATATTAGGATCAACGCATGCGCCTGTAGCTCAGGGGATAGAGCAGGGGCTTCCTAAGCCTCGTGTCGGGGGTTCGATTCCTCCCAGGCGCGTTTTTAACGATGGGCACCTGGGCTGCCCTCCATTCTATGACACGTAGGTTCTTGATTAAATCGCAACGTCTGGTCGTATTGTTTGCATGTGGGTGAGGTTCTCTCACCGCATATACACGTTTAACGAAACCGTAGCCCGTAACGGAGTGGAGGGGTTTTTGCTTGAGTATTTCCCCTATATCTACGGGGAATAACGTCAAAATTTCCAATCTACCTCAACGAACCGCAAGGAATAATTAAAAAATGTACAGATTCAGTATCTGGAAAATGGTTTTGATCCTCGGGGTTTTTCTGTTTTCCGTACTCTACCTCATTCCTACCCCGGATGACTTCTATAATCCGTTGTACGGAAACCTACCGCTCTGGATGCAGGAGAAACTCCCACCCTTTGAAGTCACTGAAGACAACGCTTTGATGGTGAGCCTTGCAGATGTCGAATACCCCGAAGGAATCAACTTCCAGGATGCAACCTTTGAGCTTCAGGATGTCTTCCGAGTCCACTTAAGGAAACTTGAACTTGAGGAGACGCGGGATTACGAATTTGATACCACTGAAGCACGCGAATTTTATGTTCGGCTCATCTCGGAGAAAGCGCGCCAAAACCCACGCGCAACACTTGACAATTTGCATCTATACGGCAGCCTCCCAACAGTCCTTCGGCGACTCATACCCGATAGCCGATTGAAGTTGGGATTAGACCTCAAGGGGGGTGTTCACCTCGTCCTTGAGGTGGATTTGGAAACCTCCAAAACCGAACTGCTCCGTGAACATACCCTTTCGATTCCCGAACGGCTTCGCGCAGATGATGTTTTATGTCGAGAAGTTAAACAGGTAGAAGGACAAGACACACTCAATGTATTCGTCGGGATCCCTTCCAGGTTCCGGTCGGATGCGAATGAAAAGACGAAATATCTGGAAAAAGCCCAAAGTCTCCTCAACGAAATCGAATTTTTTGAAGACGCACAGGTGAGTGCGGAAACAGAGACACAGTCTACCTATCAGATAACACTCAGCGAACGAGGTATCCAGAGATATAGCGAACAAGCAATTGAACAGGTGCTCATTGTTTTGCGAAATCGGGTTGATGCATTCGGCGTTTCAGAACCCTCTATCCGCCGAGAGGCAAATCACCCGAGAATCATCGTTGAACTCCCAGGTGCCAAAGACTCCTCGAAGCCACTACAAATCGTTAAGACCATGGGCAGACTCGAATTTAAACTTGTTAGGAAATCACCGACGGGTGGAAGTTTGTGGAGCGGAACCTCTGATACACCGATACCAGATAATATCCCCGATGGTAGTGAAGTCCGCTATCACTACGAAACCGGCAACTGGTACGTGCTTGAAAGCCCCGTTCTTCTGAGTGGTGATCGTATCAACGACGCTGGACCCTCTACAGGCAGAACCAGTTTTGACATTGTTGTTTCAATGAGTTTTGATAGTGTCGGTAGACGCAAATTCGCGCAGGTCACGGGTGATCATATTGGCGAACACTTGGCGATACTTCTTGACGGTAAAGTGCAATCTGCCCCTGTTATCCAAGACCAGATTGTCGGAAACGCCATTATTCAAGGGAACTTCACCTATGAGGAAGCGAGTTACCTTTCCAATATCCTGAAAGCAGGCGCGTTTCCTGTAGGCGTCCAGATCGCCGAGGAACGCACAGTCGGTCCCACACTTGGGCAGGAATCCATTGACGATGGCGTTCTCGCTGCACTCATTGGGTTGGGTGGGGTTCTCATTTTCATGATAATTTACTACCGCTTATCTGGAATTGTCGCTATCACTGCGCTCGTCTTTAATATGTTCATCATCCTTGGCGCATTGGCAGGCTTCGGTGCGGCGTTAACGCTTCCGGGTATTGCTGGGCTTGTTCTGACGATCGGTATGTCTGTTGATGCGAATGTGCTCATCTTCGAGCGAATTCGCGAGGAATTGAGAACCGGCAAAACCGTCTGGTCGGCTATCACGAGCGGCTATCAGCGCGCATTTATAACGATTTTAGATGCCAACCTTACAACGTTCTTTACGGCACTTGTCCTCTATCATTTCGGGACGGGTCCGATTAAAGGATTTGCGGTAACCCTCGGTATTGGTATTCTCGCGAGTATGTTCACTGCGATTATTGTTACACGTGAGATATACGGCTTGACGATCGGAAATAGAGACGTGCAAAAACTCAGCATTTGATGGTTATCGATTGTCAGTCGTCAGTTATCAGTCACAAGAGCCTTCAGTTAACCGAAAACCTCTTAACTGAAAACTCAAAATCAGCAGCCTGCAACAACGGTGCAGGCGACTCTTGAGAAGAACGCATCAAAGTTCAAACTCACGTTGTTTCTCCGCAAGGTATAATTAAAATATGGAATTACTTAAAAATACAAACTTCGATTTTATCAGCAAACACCGAACCGGTTTTGTCTTTTCAGCGGTGATCATCGTTATCGGTTTGGTTTTCCTCGTGATTCATCAAGGACCCAATTTCGGTATTGATTTCCGCGGCGGCGTTAAGATCCAAGCAAAATTCAACAGGGCGGTCACTGAAGCCGAGTTACAAGCCAAACTTACTGAAATCGGCTATGAACGCGCCAAAATCCAGATAGATGCCAGCAAAAATGAGGCGTTCGTCTCTATGGGGCATCGTCCTGAATTTCAGCGGCAGGGCACAAGTGTCGGAAGAATTCTCACAGATGCCTTACTTGAAGGTGGAGAGGGTTGGCAGGCACTCGCTGGTGGTGTCAATATCTCTGAAGTCGGACCGAGTGTTGGACGCGACCTTAAATTGGCGGCACTCTGGTCGGTGCTCGGTGCGATCGCTATTTTGTTAATGTATATCTCTTGGCGATTTGAGTTCCGTTTTGCCATCGGTGCGATCGCCGCCCTTGTACACGACGTCCTCATTACTTTGGGGGTCTTTGCCGTTCTGTCAAAGGAGATTAATCTGCCAACCGTTGCCGCGTTCCTCACGATTATTGGCTATTCGCTTAACGATACAATCGTTGTATTCGACCGAATTCGAGAAAATTCACAAACCTTACGCGGCACTGACTATATTGCAGTTTTGAATAGGAGCATCAATCAGTCCTTGAGCCGAACCGTTATCACATCGTTGACAACGCTGTTTGTTGTTTTGGTTATTTTCCTCGTCACTGGTTCAGGTGAAGAAATTAACACGTTCGCCTTGGCACTCATCGTCGGTATATTGGTGGGTACATATTCTTCAGTGTTCATCGCAAGTCCGATCCTGTATCTCTGGAATCGAGGACAACAACCGACGGAGGCATAGTCCAATGAAAATCTTAATCTTGGCTTTTTACACAAAGGAGCAAAAATATTGACCCCTTAACCCTCTCAGTGCTGAGGATTGCTCGTCACTTAAACGTCTTGCAACGCGAAAAGAGGAACTACGTGGTTACAGCGAGCGTGCCGGGGAAATGTTCACTGGTCAATTGCATGCACAATTACGTGAAGGTTTAAGGCAAGTTCGGGGACATAAACAGTATGGGGAAACAACGCTTGATCTCTATTTTCCGTGGCCTTTTTGTCGTGTTGATGGGGAAAACAGTCCAGTTAACGAAAATGACATTATCGTCCCGTTTAATATTGCGCCATGGATTAAGGGTGAAAGCGATATATCTGAGCAGATAGTAGACCTGATTGATAGTTATGACTTCACCTTTTCCTTATTGCGGCCAGAGGATATTCTATCACTGCAACGCGTTTTTAAGATTGAACGGACAGCACCCTTGATTTTCCTAATCGCGCGAAGCAATGGTAGGTGCGTTCTTAATGTACCAAATGTCCATGCTGTTTACACCGCGGATTTAGTCGGACAAATTGATGGTGTGAGTAATTATAACCATCAGGGAGCAGTATTCAGAAAATTGTGTGAGGCTGCTTGTTGTGAAGGTTTCCACGTCTTTAAGCAAGTCAAACAAGACCCCCAGCGGCTGCTTGAAATCGTGCTAAAGCAGTAAACGTGCTGTTTTTTGCTGACGTGTTTGTATTAGGTAAAGATAGTGAAATCCAATACACCAACTGAAGGTTATTCATTCGCATGAAGGGACTTACTTAACAATCCCAAGCATTTATGCTTAGGTCCGTCCAGCGTTGTTCGTGCGAAGTCAAAAAAGAGGTTGACAAGTGACCTAAAAATGTATTATAATTAGAGTATCACGTTGGCAGACATACGAAGCGTCATCGCAAGGTGACGTGTCTGCCACCCACTTCGTAGGGGTTAAAGGCGTGATACGTGATTATCCTCATGGCACATAAATCCCATAAGATAGCTCTTCGTGTTACACCGAAGGAAGACGCATGGTTTCGCAGTCAATGCGGTTATGCGCGATTTGCGTGTAACTCTGCTCTATCTGATTTTAAAGGCGGCTTAGATTCTGATATATTTTATTCAGGCGTTGATCTAAATAATCGCTTTAATCAAAGAAAAAAGGCGTATGAATGGACGAAAGCACAAGATCAACGTGCTGCATTATATGCGATCCGAAACCTTACAGAAGGTATAAAACGCTGGAAGGATAAAATTAGTAGATTCCCAAAGTTCAAAAGACGCGGGCATAGGTTATCCTATACCACAGACGAACAGGCGGTAAAGGTAGAAGGAAAGCGTATCAAGTTGCCCAAAATCGGTTGGGTAAAGATGTTTCAAGAGTTGCGTTTTGAAGGTAAGATAATCCGTGTTACTATATCCAAGGCGGCACATAGGTGGTTTGTATCTATCACCGTTGACACAGGAACACCCAATACTCCCCGTGATACACGTGGACTCCCTGTTATCGGCGTAGACGTAGGTATCAACTCACTTGCCACCCTTGATACGGGTAAACACTATGAGAACCCAAGGCCCTTGAAACGCTATGAGAGAAAACTTGCCCGTGAGCAACGTAAGTTAAGCCGTAAAGTGTTTTTATCCAATAATTGGTATAAGCAAAAAGAGAGAGTCGCAAAACTGCACTATAAGATTGCTTGTATCCGTAATGACGCGCACCACCAAGCCACCACAAAGATAGTGAATATGGCGAGTGCGATTGGCATAGAAACCCTGAAAGTTACGAACCTGCTGAAGAACAGGAAACTTGCCAAGGCATTATCAGATTCAGCCCTCGGTGGTTTCCTTGAGAAACTCAAATCCAAAGCCAAAGTGCTTGGGATACCGATCAGAGAAGCTCCACACTTCTTCGCGTCGAGTAAAACGTGTAGTAGTTGTGGGTATGTCAAAGACGAACTATCGTTATCGGAGCGTGTGTTTCACTGTGATTGGTGCGATACGAAAATAGACAGGGACCAAAACGCTGCGATAAATCTCAAAAACCTCGCCGTAGGCTATACGGAGAGTTAAAACGCTTGTGGAGTTTGTGTAAGCCCTCCGCAAGGAGGCGACGAATGACGAAGCAAGAATCCCACGACTTTAGGCGTGGGAGTATCAAAATATTGGTCTTAAGCCCTTATACAACAGGACAAAAATATAAACCCGATAACCTCCTGCGCGGTGAAGATTGTGATTCACCTGAGCACCTTGCGCGGCGCATAAAAGAGCTCTCTGGTTACAACGATGAGGGATGGTATCATGAAAGTAGAGACTACAGCGCGCCCGCTGGCGAGATGTTCACGGGACCTTTGAATACGCAATTACGGGCAGGCTTAAAACAGATTCGGGAACACGCGCAATACGGCGAGACAACGCTGGATCTGTATTTTCCGTGGTATTTCTGCCGCGTTGACGGGAAAAAGAGTCCTGTTAACGAAGAAGATGTTATCGTGCCTTTTGATACGGCACCACTTCATGAGCTTGAGGTTTTAGAATTCGGCGAGAGTGGTATTCCTGAGCAGACGGTAGATTTAATCGAGAGCTACGACCTCGTTTTTTTGCTATTAAGACCAGATGATATTCTATCACTACAACGCGTTTTTGAGGTCGAGCGGGCAACACCGCTAATTTTCTTACTTGCGAAAAGTCACAAGCACGTCGTGAACGAAGAATTGCCGAATATCCATGTTGTTGAGACTGGCAGTGCTTTGCAGAAAAGCCTTCGCACCACGAATTGGGCACTGAAAGGGGTCGTCCTGAGACGACTGTGTGAAGCAGCGTGTCGTGATGGCTTCGGTGTGTTTGAACAAGTCAAACAAGACCCTCAGCGGTTAATTGAAATTGCCCATAATCAGTAGTCGTAACACGATATATGCGCATATTGGTTATTACCTCTTGCACAGGTCGGAAAAAACACAAACCTCCGAACCAGCTCAAGTATGAAGATTTTGCTTCACCAGAGCGTCTTCACCAGCGAACAACAGAGCTGAAGGATTTCGAAACTCCTGCTGCAGAGATGTACACCGGTCAGCAGCATCAACACCTGATGGCAGGATTGGAAGGGATTCGGAAGGTTTATGGATCGGCAGTTATTGATTTACATATCATTTCCGCTGGGTACGGGTTGCTTGCTGAAGATGATGTTATTGTTCCTTACAATGTCACGTTTTCAGGGCTTAACAAAGGCGATCTTTTCGCGCGTAGCAATAGTCTTCAACTCCATAAACATGTAAAAACCTTAATCGCTCGTTACGATCTCGTTTTCTTCTTATTGGGTAAAGAATACGTCCAAGCGTTACAACTTCCCTTTGAGGTTCCAGATACGATTGTACAGATCTTTCTACTTGGTGCAGGCTACAGGAAGTTGATACTTGATTCACCAAATGTCCATTTCGTTCCAAGTGGCAACGATTTAGCGCGTGAGCTTGGCGTCATGGGCGTTGCCCTTAAAGGGTTTGTATTCAAACAGTTGTGTGATGTTGTCTGTCGTGAAGGATTACAGGTCTTTGAGAGGGTTAGACAGAATCCACAAGGGATTCCTGACATCGCACTCGCTAACAGATAAACGCAGTTTCGGATGTTGTAGAAAGGGAAGAGAAGATGAATCTCCCAGCACCTGTTACCAACGATAATTCACGACGTATTATCGGCGAATCCGCACCGATGCAGACGGTTTTGCGTCAAGTCGCGCAGGTCGCACCGACGAAAGCGACTGTCCTCATCACGGGCGAAACGGGTGTTGGCAAAGATGTCATCGCGCAGGCAATCCACGAAAGGAGTCCGCGTAAAAACCGACCCTTCAAAGCCGTCAACTGCGGCGCGTTTTACCAAGACCTCCTTCAAAGCGAACTCTTCGGTCACGAGAAGGGATCTTTTACCGGTGCAACCACCCAACGGCGGGGTGTGTTTGAACAAGCCGACGGCGGCACGCTCTTTTTGGATGAGGTAGGCGAGATGTCGCCCGAGGTGCAAGTGAAATTCCTACGTGTCTTGGAGACACAAGAATTCACAAGGCTCGGTGGCGAAAAAAATATTAAGGTCAATGTCCGAATTATCGCCGCTACAAATATTGACCTTATGACATCCGTGAGGCAAAAGAAATTTAGACAAGATCTCTACTACCGACTGAACCTTTTTCGTATCCAGATTCCTCCACTGCGCGATCGGCGCGAAGATATCCCACTTTTCGTCTCTGCGTTCGTCTCCGAATTAAGCGCAGAACACGGTAAACCCATTACCGGCATAACCCAAGACGCACTCAATTACCTCCAAAATGCTGACTGGTACGGCAACGTTCGTGAACTCAGGAATGCCGTAGAAACCGCTGTTATTCTTTCCACCACCGAAGAACTGCAACTTAAAGATTTCCCGTTGGATCCGGAATCTGAACAGGGGGTCTCCTTACTTCCTGTGGAAACCTCAGGAACGCAACTCGCACCTACACAGGTAGTTGACACTACCACCGAAGAAGCTGAACTTCTTAATGTACCAGGCAGTTCTTTGCAGGTTGTTGATACCACTGGTAGTGCAATCGCAGCAGAGAACATGGCGATTTACAAGACGATCTTGGGGCTTATCCTCTCTGCAATCCGTTTGCTTGAACCGACCGCTGCCACGAGCGATGAGATGCCGTTTCTGATACCAGATGAAGATACCAGTTGGCTGCAAATGAGCGAAACCGACGACGCAGCGGGCGTTCTGAAGAAAGCGTTGGAAGTGCTTTCAACGATAGCCAAAGTACTTGAAAATCGGGCACAGGATGGAGTTTTACCGATCGCGGCACCCGTAGAACAGCGCCGTGGTTCACAAGGATCAGGCGAGTATCTACCCGTGCTTGATGATGAGGAAGTCATCGGCAGGGTCGGTATGACAATGGCAGAGATTGAGCGAGCGGCTATCCAAAAAACGCTCGCAGAAGTAGGCGGTAATAAGACAGAGGCGGCGAAGATTCTTGACATCGGGGTCCGAACACTGCACCGCAAATTGGATGCTTACAGACAAGAAATCGCGGATTCAAGTGATAATCTCAGTCATACGTAGTACTCGCAACGCACAAATAAGTCCTCAAATGTTACACTTTCCCCCAAATTATTTTTTTTCCAACGGTGAAAAAAAGAAAAAAGGGCTATAAACCCTTATGGTTGCTGGGTTTTAGGCAGATAGCCGTTACCTACCAAATGTTACACTGGTGTAACGTTTTAACGTGATATTTATCAATATGTTATAAATATTTAAACAGAAAAATTTTTCATAGTAACCCCAAAAAGCACAAGATTTCCCCGAATGGCTCTAACCCTACGCCACGACTGGGTTCTCAAGGGGTCGAATCGAGTCCCAATTTTAAAATTTCATAGTAAACAAAAAAACTCATGGATTCCTTAAAAACGTATTTTTTTACATTCTGCACGTTTTCTATTCAAAAATAGTGTCTTTAATGATGCAGGGGATAAATCGTATCGCTAACTTCAACGACATCTGATTAACCATTTTGACAAATGCAACACATTCCAACGTGCTAATTAGGAGAAAACCTCATGGATAAAGCAGACGATGTTCAACTGATTCACAGAGTTTTATCAGGCGACGACGCAGCGTTCAATACCTTAATCGAAAAGCACCAAAAAGGCATTCACGCTTTGGTGTGGCGGAAGGTCGGCGATTTTCACTACGCTGAGGAGATCACGCAAGACACCTTTTTGAAAGCATACAAGAAACTCTCGACACTGAAAAATCCGCATCAGTTTGCTGGATGGCTGTATGTTATCGCGAATCGGCTTTGCCTCAATTGGATGCGAAAGCAGAAACCTGCGATGCAATCGCTGGATGCTATGTCTGTGAAAGAAATTGAGAAATTATCTTATGAGAAATATATATCCGAACAAAGAGAAACACAAACTCACGAACATCGGTATGCTATCATCAAAAAACTTCTGGCACAGCTCCCAGAGAGCGAACGCACAGTGGTCACCCTCTACTATCTCGGTGAAATGACGACCAAAGAGATTAGCAAATTCTTGGGAGTTTCGATAAATACTATTACGAGTCGGCTCCAGCGTGGACGAAGGCGTCTACAGGAACTGCAGCAAGAAGACTGGGTTCAAGAAGTTCTCGGCGGCGTACAGATACCTGCGAATTTAGCCCAGAACATCATGCGACAAATCGCTGACATTAAACCCGCACCTCCTTCAGCAATAAAACCGTTACTCCCGTGGAAGGCTTTTGGTACAGCTGCTGTTTTGATGATGTTGCTATTAAGTGGAAGCGCGCAATATCTCGCCCGCTTTCAGAAACCGTATAGTTTTGAAGCGCAATCTGAACCTACCATTGAAATCATTGATGCGCCTATTATCCTTGATGTTGTAGTGAAACCCACTGTGAAAAATCAAATCGGACGGGCTACCACGCCCGGTAAGAGTGTTGGGAATAGTACACAAATTTCTGATACGACTTCAGCATCTGTTACATCGGAGAACCACGCCAGGCCTTCTACCGCACTCTGGATGCAGGGAAACACACCGCCAGGTGGGCATGTCCACAATATATTTGCTGGACCTGAAGGCACCCTCTATGCTGTTTCACCAACAGGAATGTACAGATTGGTACTAGATGCGACGACATGGACACGCATCAATACAAATATCCCGGTCGGTAAATCTCGAATGCCAATGGCAGCGCATGAAGGTGCGCTTTATATTGCCTCTGCTGATGAGATATTTACTTCTGATGATAGGGGTGAGACGTGGAATTCGATAGGCACTCGCCCAAAGGGATATGTTATTGGATTCATCATCACGGGCACGGGACAAGCGCGCATCTCGCAGGCATCTATTACGATGTATCTTGCCCTTCAAGATAAAGGGATTTATCGATCTACAGACGGTGGCGCACAATGGAACGCTCTCAACGACGGACTCAGAAACGAAAGGATCACTGCAACAGCGGCTGTCGGAAAAATAGTACATGCCCTTCAAGATAAAGGGATTTACCGATCTGCAGACGGTGGCACCCAATGGAACCCTTTTGACGATGGACTCAGAAACGAAAGGATCACTGCAATAGCGGCTGTCGAAAAAATAGTATTTGTAGGCACGAATAGCGGTCTCTATCGTCTCGATTCAGGTATCTGGAAAAAGCTGCCGATAGGCGCATCACAAACCGTCCACTCCTTGACAGCGTTTGATAACAATCTTTATGTCGCGACGGGTCCCGATCTGCACCGTCTCGATTCAGGTATCCGAAAAAAGTTGCCGGTAGGTGCGTCACAAACCGTCCACTCTTTGGCAGCCTTTAATAATAACCTTTATGTTGAAACAGGTCCCGACCTACTCGGATTCACGCCAATAGAGGCAGCGCAAGCCGTGCCGAAAAGCAAGAAACATTCTGTCACGATTTTTCATTCATCTGACTGGGGAGCATCGTGGACCGAAATAATGCATATAGATAAACCTGACGTGGAGGCGGGACCCTCGGATATAACAGTCGTAGCTGCGGGCGAAACGATCTTAACTTTGGGAGCTGCACAATCTCGTTCAACAGATGGTGGGCAAACTTGGACAGATCTCGGACTCGACAGGGATAGGCACACGATCGGGAACTCGACGGCTGTAGCCCTAAACGAGAGAACATTTTACAAAGCTGATGCCTTCGGTGTTCATCGCACAACTGACAGCGGTAAGTCGTGGCATCTGTTTATGGATGGAATAGCAGGAACAGAGGCAAACGACCTTGTTGTTTTCAACAACAGGTTATACACGCATACCGGCTATAAGGTTTATCAATCAACAGATGAAGGTGGGTCTTGGAAAAAACTTTCGATTTCCGGTGACTTTGCTGTGAAGCAGACCGCGCGTGAACCATTAAAGCGGGACAGGTTACGTGTCCATGCCTCTCTCAATTCAAAGTTGATGGTTGATGGTAGCAGTCTTTATTTTCTTTCACCTGAAAGGCACATCTTGCGAATTTACCGTTTATCTCCAGATGGTGATACGTTAATTCCAGTTCAAGAAGTGCCTACTTTTAATCATGAATCGTTACCGTCAGCACCTGAAAAAGAGGCGGCGGTCAAAACGATTCTCGTCAGCAATAATGTGTTCTATGCGGCGTACAAGCGAAAACTGTTCAAGTGGAAGCTCGGTGATCCAAAGTGGACGGATACCGGATTGGTAGACACCGGTAAACAAACTCATGCAAATTTAAAAGACGGTTTCAAGTTAGCGGTTTCGGCGGAGACCCTCTACGTCGGGATGCGGAATGGTAAGTTGTTTCAGTCCCTTGATGAAGGAGACACCTGGAGAGATGTCACGTCCAGTCTTCCCCTCCACTTCACTCATTTCAATGAAATAATTTTTGTAGGTGCATCCCTTTACGTTGCAACGGACGGTGGGGTCTTAGTTTCACATACGGGAGAACATTGGCGCGTGCTAACCGATAGCGTAGGAGAGCGTCCCATTATAAATAGATTTGCTATAGATGGTAACAAGCTTTATGGTATTGGCGATGCAGGCGTCTATCGTTTGAATACTCCCAAGCAATGGAAACAGATTTCTTCAGAAGTATTAGGTGAAGTTACTTCTCTCGCTGTCATTAACAACCGACTCTATAGTGCAGTTAATGAGCAAGGGATATTTCACATCTCACTTGACGAAAAATAGATACTATCTACGCTTTCAAGCATATCCTCAAACGGTTTTCGGCGACATTCCGTGTAGAATAAACACGACTATCCTCTCCCTAATTAGCCACTTATCCAGCCTCCAACCCCGGACATTCGTGGAAAATTTCTGCGAAATTGAGATTTATTTCACGCTCTGCACTAATTCTGCTCCAAAACTGTGTCTTTAATATCAGTATGGGAAGAATGCTCTTTCTTCGGTCGAGACACTTTACTGTTCCCATTATACAATCAAGTTGCTAATTGGGATCCCATAGAATTTAAGCTGCCAACTTGGGTTACAACCAAATGGCATAATATTGTTTGCGGTTTTCCAAAATTTGCTATTGAGAACAAGGAGGTCTAAAAAAATGTCAACAGAGAATCCGAGGAATGTCGGAAGACGATTTTTAAAGGGGGTTCTTCCATATTGGCCCCAAATCGTTAAGACCTTGTTGTGTATGATCGCAATGGTCGGGTTTTCACTCCTAATACCTTTTTTGACAAAATTGGTAATAGATGAGGCAATTCCGCAAGAAAATCGGAATTGGCTCTGGTTAGTCTGCCTCGGCGGCATTGGTGCTATCGGCGTGTATGTCCTGCTCTCTCTCATACGCGACCGATTCTACATCTATACAACAAGACGTATACTGCTCGATTTTCGGAACCGTTTTTTTCAGCACCTCCTGCGTCTGCCAATGCGGAGCCTAACAAAAAGACAAACAGGTGAACTCGGCTCCATGGTCCTCAACGATGTGGAAGCTATTCTTACGAGTGCAACGTATAATGTCCTTCATTTTTTTACGGACACTTTGTCAGCAGTTGCCATTATTGCCATAATGTTTTACCTCAATTGGCGGTTAGCTCTGATTGCCTTGGTCGTTGTTCCCCTGAATGGGCTCACTTATGTCTATTTTCGACCGCTTTTTCATAAAGCAACCTTGAAGCGTCAGGAAGCCACAGCCGCAACCCTTTCATATGTGCAGCAAACCTTGTCGGGGATCCGGTTGGTGAAATTCTTTGCGGCTGAGAAACATCACGACCGTTTCTTCTTTCGGGAATCAAAGGAATTGTTTTTTTCCCAAGCAAGAGTCTCAGTTTTAGAGTCAATTGCTGGCAACATTAGTCAGTTTGTTGTCCGAATTCAACCCATCGCGATTCTCTGTTTTGGGGGCATAGAAGCCATAAAAGGTCGCTTGACAATCGGTGAACTGGTCGCCTTCTCGGCGTATCTTGAATACCTGTCTGCGCCTGTATATCGTATACTCCATTTCCATCTTGGACTTGCTGCAACGAAAGCCGTACTACAACGTCTTTTCCAAGTTCTTGACTTAACAGATGAGCACAGCGAAGACAGAAATCAACAAAAGGATAAACCTGAAAATGTAGCGGGGCACATTCAGTTTCAGTCTGTCGGTTTTGCCTATGACAAACTTGAAGTTCTCAAAGATATCAATTTGAATGTTCCTTCGGGGACCACTGTGGCGCTTGTTGGACCCTCAGGTTCCGGCAAAACAACGCTCACTAACTTAATTCCACGCTTGTATGCGCCGAATACTGGGCGTCTTCTGTTGGACGGTCACGATTTGCAAGCATTGGAGTTGAGATTTCTAAGAAGACAGATTGGAATCGTCCCACAAGAACCTATTTTATTTGACATCAGTATCAAAGACAACATTCGCTATGGGCGTTCCTCCGCAACAGACGAAGAAATCTACGCAGCAGCAGAAGCCGCTAATATTCATGAATTCATTATGTCTCTACCAGATCAATATGAGACCCTTGTCGGTGAACGCGGTTTTAAGTTGTCTGGCGGTCAAAAACAGCGCGTCGCCATCGCCATGGCAATCTTGAAAGATCCCAAAATTTTAATCCTGGATGAAGCAACCAGTGCCTTGGATTCACAATCCGAGTCACTTATTCAAGAGGCACTTCAGAATGTCATGAAACAACGCACGACTTTTGTCATTGCCCACCGTCTGTCCACAATCCGTAATGCAGACCAGATAGTCGTTATGGATCAGGGACGGATTGTTGAGGTTGGAAGTCATTCTGATTTGTTAGCAGCCGGTAATCTCTATAGTCAATTATATCGTGAACAGTTCAAATCTCTCTTAAATTCACCCGATACAGAGACTTAGCCGAAAACTTATAACACATCAATAGAAATAAGAAATTCTTACGGAAATTAAAAAACACTTGATTTTATTCGACGCAAATTATTTCTAAAAGGAGCATATCCTCATGGGTACCAGTATTATTAATCAATCTTGGAAAGTTTTACTGAGTTCTATAGGTTTTTTCATAATAACATCTCTTGTTGCTGATTCTCAGACCATAGAAGCTGTTAAATTTCAAACACCTCCTGTCATCGATGGGGACCTTGTCGACGATTGTTGGCAACACGCGACGGTGGTTGATACGTTCAGGATCGCTGAGTTGAAAATGACGGTTCCAGATAAAACCGAAGTATTTCTGGGATTTGATGGGGAAGCGATCTACGTCGGTTTTCGTTGCGTTCAAGAAGAAGCATCCATCATTGCGAATCAGACCCGAAGGGACGGGAGTTTTCAGTATGAGGACCATGTTGCCGTATATCTTGATACACACCATGATCGACGCCGTTCCTATTGCTTTGCTGTGAGTCCACTGGGTACACAGCAAGATGAGAAACAGGGAGATTTAGGGTGGGATGGTGAATGGATCGCCGCTGCAATCGTAGAACCATCTGTGTGGACAGTTGAGATGAAAATTCCATTCGACATACTGGATCTACCGCAATCTGCAAAACAGACATGGGGGCTTAACCTCGTGCGTCGACATCAAAGTCTTGATCGGACCAGCATTTGGGCGGACACCGGGGTCAATGTTTCGGACGCGAACCGATTCGGAACGTTGACAAACCTTGAGATCAATCCAAAGGACGCTGGCAGGAAGATTCAACTCGGTGGGTACTTTTCCGGCAAATATGGAGATACTTCTGCATCTGGGAGTCTCTCAGAACGATTAACGGCAGCGATAGGTGGTGATATTGCTTATAAGTTGACGACCAGTACCTCTGTTATTGGTACACTAAATCCTGACTTCAGCCATATTGAATCAGAGGTGCAGGGGATCGTTTTATCTGATCTGGAACAACGATTAACCGACCGCCGCCCCTTCTTTCAAGAGGACGGACGAATTTTTAGAGCACCTATTTCTCTCTTTTACAGTCGCCGTATTGGCGAGATGGCTTACGGGGCAAAACTGATCGGTAAAACCGGCAGAGCAACGTATGGATTGATGAATGTCAAAGAGAAATCTGATGACAGTCACAATATGTTGCTACGAGGACTTTGGGACGCAGGCAATTCATCCTCACTCGGTCTCTTTCTTGCCGCGAAAGAAATACCCGGAACATATAATAACAGATCAATCGCTTTTGACAGTTCCGTGCGCTTACCAAGGGCACTGAATTTTGTTACATCCTATGCAGGAAATTGGGAATCAGAAAAAGAAAACACACGCGCTTTTCTCGCAGAAATATACCGCAAAGGCAATCCGATTCTCAGTCTCGTCTATCGCGACTTTACAGCAGGCTTCAATCCCGTTAACGGATACGTTCGACTCACAGATATACGACAACCCAGTTTCTGGGGTGTATATCGTTGGCCCGTTGAGAAAGGCTTTTTACGGAGCATTAACTTTGAGTCCGTTCAATCCTTAACGTGGAACCAAAGCGGAGAAAAAATACGAGGCAATCATTTCCAACTTGTTGGTTTCGATTTAGGAGAAAAGATAGAAACAGGGTTTTTCTACAGAAACTGGTCTTATGATGTCCATTCAAATTGGGTGGTCGCGGCACAAGCAACGTATAACCGGCAGAGTCCGGATCGTATTTTTGTCGTTTATCAACATGGCGAGTTTGAGGGTGCCGAGGCAACATTTGTCACTACCGCAATGAACCTGATCCCGTTCCGCTTTTTGTCAGTGGGTATAGAGGGTGAAAATCTCTGGCAGACCTTTCCAGATGGACAGACAACTCGCGAGTTTTCCCTGCGTGCGAGTATGAATATTGAAATGGGAACCGAAAAATGGATAACGGTTCGACTGCGTTCCGGTGGCAATCACAAACCTAATTTGAATGCCGTTTTTAAATATACCTTCATTGAAAATCTGGTCTTATATATTGTCTACGGAGACCAGTACGCCAAGGAGACAGCCAATCAGTTGTTTACAAAAATTGCATTCAATTGGTAAGATACTCGCTTGCTACGTTGATTTCTTTCCTAATCTACATTCTGTAGTTTTGGATTTGATCCGTAAGGTTGAAGCAAAATAACCGATCAAGAAGAGGATTTTTAGTTATGAATATTATCTGTACGGGTGTTAGTTGTTCAGGTCGCAGAGAATTAATGGAGGATTTTCAGGCTTTCTGCGTACAAAAGAAATTGAACATTGGTTTTTTTAACGTTGGTGATTTTATTTACCGTATTGCAGCAAAGGCTGGTGTCCATTTCACAGAAAAGGTTCTTGATGCAGATCCTGTAGTTCTGTCGTTGGCGCGACGCAACGCTTTCTATGAGATCGCACAGTATGCTGAAGCCTATGAACATGCCATGATTGGGTTACACACCTGCTTTAGATGGCGTGGTATCCTCATTGAAGGATTTTCTTTTGAAGATATTGAGATTCTACCACCCGATCTCTTTATTAACGTGGTCGATAATATCAGCGATATATCCGCACGGATGCAAAAGACGATACAGTGGGCGGAGGTGGGAAAAGGGACCCTTAATGTTTGGCTAGACGAGGAAGAGTTACTGACCAGACAACTCGCAAATTTTGCAAAAAAGCGGCATTACACTATTACTGCGCAGCAGGAACCTGATAACTTTTATGAGTTGCTCTTTTCTCGTAAACCAAAATTTTATTTGAGTTATCCGATTGTGATGTTGGAGGATACACCGGAGAAGATTCAGAAAATCCGAGAACTTGGCGAAAAATTACGCCACTCTTTTATCGTCTTTGACCCCCTCTCAATCCAGGATATGGAACTGATTGCCTCGACAGAGAATAGGGGTGGAGGGAAACGGAGTCTACCAACAACTATAGGCGAAGTGGACCAGTACGTGGACGTGGTCGAACAGATTAAAACACGAACCATTTCGCGGGATTACCAATTTATCCACCAAAGTGACTTTATAGTTGTCATCTATCCCACGGACAAGTTGTCGCCCGGTGTTCTCAGTGAAATGAACTACGCCGTCCATCATAACAAGCCAGTGTATGCAGTTTATACTGGCGCGAGGAGTATCTTCTTTGAAAAATTATGTGAACGTATTTTTGATACATTTGAGGAGTTAGTAGACTTTCTGAATAAAACCTATCATGCACCGGAAGGATGATACAAGACGGCTTAATCATAATTACTGACTGGTTTGCTTTAGTTTACCCCACAGCGTCATCTGTGTCTCTGTGCTCGGTGCAACAGGGAGAAAGTTCTCTGGGACCCACGCCGGCATTGCACCCTGAGATAACCCGTTTATTATCTCAACGGGTGCCCCTTCATCTACAACATTTACGACATAGATGGCACCGGCACTAAAGACTTCATCGACCGGAAGTCTCTCACCGGGTCCCGGCCATCGGACGATCTTTTTGAAAGCATAGGCGATCCACTGTCCATCTGGGGACCATTCGGGATGACTCGTCCATGTGGCTGCTCCCACTTGCGTGAGTTTTCGGAGATTGCCGCCATTAACATCAATAACGGAGATATTCACGCCTTCATTCGCGAGGTTTCCAGCGGCATAGGCGATCTGTTTTCCATTGGGAGACCATGTGCATCCCAAGAAATGATGATCTTCTCTCAGTTGTTTCGATCTACGGCCATCGGCATCCATTCTATAGAGAAAATGCCGCCCACGAACTCCAGCATCGTGGTTCCCGCCGCGATAGGAATCATAGACGATCCATTGGCTGTCAGGTGACCATGCCGGTTCTCCGTTGTTTCCCTTGTTTGTCAATTGCTTCAGGTTTGAACCATCTACATCAATTCTGTAGATTTGCCAATCTCCGGTTCGATCCGAGATGAAAGCGATCCACTTTCCATTTGGCGACCACGCTGGCGACCCGTTTCTGCTGGGATGATCTATCAAGGGACGGAATTCTTTGTTCCGAATGTCCATTACGTGGATGGTGGTTTTCCCTATTTCTCTGGATACATAGGCAAAAAAGCGTCCAGCAGGGGACCACGTGTGTCCACTCCCTTTTTTTGCTTTATTGGTTTCGAGTTTTTGGACATTTCCTCCTGTGCTATCCATAAGGTAAAGCTCAGATTTTCCCTCGTGGGTAGAAATAAAAGAAAGTGTCCCATCTTCGGCGGATTGGACATTTTGGGTCAAAAGACTACCACTCAATAACAATGCAACCGCTAACCTTACATAAATCCCTGTGCGTTTCGTTTTCATGAGTCCTCCTTGCTCTATTTGTGAGACAATTCGTCGTAATGTTCCTTTTCAAGCGAAATGTGAAACATTCCGCTGTGTCGTGTAGCGATGTAAAGTCTGTCTTTACCAACGACGAGCGAGAGAACTTTATCAGGAACATTCGGTGAAATCTGTTGCCACCGTTCTCCATCGCCCAAGCGATAGACACCTGCATCGCCAGCACCATAAACCGTAATACCGTCTTCAGTAACGCTATCCATGACGATACGTGCACCGTTTCCATCGGTGAGCGCGCGCCAGTGTTCCCCAGTCTGTGAAACCAAGATGCCTTTGTCCGTGCTAACATAAATTGTTGAACCGACAAGGACTATCTCATTGAAACGCGTAAATTTAAATGGAAAGTTCGGTGTAACATCCCGCCAACTGTTCCCCGCATCCAGCGATTGAAACAGTCTACCATCATAATTACCAACGTAGATGGTTTCCTCTGTCACTGCTAATTTGAGTCTATTTTTCCAACTGTCACCAGACAACTGACTGGATTCTATTAATCGGGTATTTTCCCATTTTGAATACCCGGGTTTCCATTTAAAAAGTTGCCACTTGTATTCAATGTAGAATGTACCGTTACCGACGGCAAACGCCCCGGGTCGCCCATGGTATTTAAGAAGGTTTTCCAGCAATCTATTGTCTTTTTCACGATTATCAGAGGAGTAGATGCCGTGAGTTTCGGCGACCTTTTTCGTTTCTTCCAACATCGCAGGCGGCAATACTATCTCACCAAGCGTTATCTCATCAAAAGCAGGCGCACCTTGAACGGGGACGAACACATCCGTATCATCCCTATTGATGGATGAACGGAAGATACCCAGATCCCCAATTGCATAAAGAACGTTGTCAGCAACCGCTAACTTCAAATGGGGATAGCGATCATTGTTAGGAGATTGTGACTTTGACGATTCAGATATGAGTTCGCTGAGAATTGTGGGGACGGATGTCCAAGATTCACCACCGTCAACAGATTGAACGAGACCGGTAAGGGTAGACGCATAGAGTTTGTTATTGAATGCCACGAGGTCTCGGATACCCGTTCCTATCATTCCATTCATATAGGGGTGCCACGATGCCCCACCATCGGTTGTGCGCTGAATACCGTATATTCCTGCTTTATAAAAAGTGTCTTCGTTGAGTGCTACGAATGAAACGGAATCTATATCTACCTCAAGGTCGGTCCATGTCTGCCCATTGTCTCTTGAACGGAAAGATTCTGTTCCATGTACGGAGATCGTTTCACCAGTAACCGCTATGCTTATACCTGGTAGTGCTTTAAAGAGACCGCGATCGCTTTTAGGAGTTATCTCAGTCCACGAGGTTCCCAAATCGCTGGATCGAAAGATCTTACCTGCACGTGAGTCATCAACGATCATTATCATTTCTACACTGCGGCCGGTTCCAACATAAAGGTTATCTTCAAAAACTGTTAAGGCATGGACAGTTTTAGATGGTTCCATCGACAATTGTTCCCACACATTTGCGTTGAGACGATAAAGTCCTGCGTTTGTGCCAGCAAATACTGTGTTTCCAATTGCAGCGAGTCTGTGAATCTTTTTGTCTGTCAATCCATTGTTCAGGGATGTCCACTGCCTACTGGGATCTGTAGACCGGAAGACACCTCTATTTCGAAGTGCGAGATATATGACAACACGCTGCGGGGTGTATTCTTCTGTTGTGCCTATAACTACCAATCCTGTAGGAATTCCATCTGGCAGGAGACCCAGTGTAACCCACTTCTCTCCGTCATCGGTTGAACGTGATACTTTATTACCAGAGACAGCATAGAGGGTGTCCGCATATTCTGTCATAAACATAGGATAATTCCCGGTCGGCACGTCAATGTTTACAAGTGTCCACGTAGATTCATCCGCCGTCGATCTGTAGACACCTATTGATGAACGGGCGTAGAGGGTGCCTCCGGACGTTATAAAAATATCGGATACGCGGCTACTTTGAGGTCCACGCAGCGATGTCCATTGCGAAGTAGAAAGTTTAGCGGGGAAATCTTTTCCTACAGCAGATATCGTAGGCGTTTCAAGTATCTGTGAACTGACAGTGTTACTTTTACCAGAGGACAGAGCCCGCCCAGTTTGATCTCGTGTATCGGGTTTTGAATCTATATCAAGGACGACAGATGTATCAATGATTTCAATAGTAGGTTCAGATTGTGCCTCGAAACTGTACGGTTTCTGAAAGCGGGCGAGGTACTGGTTGCTTGCACCTAAAAGGAGTATAATGAAAACGGCAGCCGTCCCGAAAGCTATCCATGGGATGATGGGTTTCGCAGTTGATGGGGATGTAGGATTCATGTTAGCGACTCGACGCATGATATTCTGTTTTAAATTCGCTGAAAATTTCACACCGCCGAGGAATTCTTGGACGAAGAGATCCTCTTCCTGCCGTAAACGCTTTCGCGCCCGACTCAGCCGACTGCTGATTGTCTTTACGGAGACCCCCAAGAATTTGCTGATCTCTTTCATCGTCATTTCACCGAGATAGTACAGTGTCACGACAGTGCGTTCACTCTCGGGGAGTTTTGCAAGAAGTTTTTTGACGATTTTATGCCGACGTTCAGCAGATTCGGTCTCGTGACGATCTAACAAATAGCGAGCATAGGAAACTTTTTCAATATCTTCCAGAGATGTGTTCTCTAACGATTGTATCGTCAGTTTTCGCTTTCGCATCCAATCAATGCAAAGCCGATTCGCGATGACATAAAGCCACCCAGCGAAATGATTCGGATCCTTAAGCGTCGAGAGTTTTTTATAGACTTGGATAAAAGTGTCTTGGGTGATCTCTTCAGCATAGTGAAAATCGCCGATCTTCCGCCACACAAGGCCGTGGACGCTTTTTTTATATTTTTCAACCAAGGCATCAAACGCTGTGTCGTCCCCTGACAAGATACTGTGAATCAGTTGAACATCGTCTCCTCTTTCCACGAGATTTCCTCCTAATGAACGGATTGGGTCGTGTTCGCATTCGCCAAACGGCTTAAGAAAATAAAGGGTCTGATAAAATTAAGCAATGCGATACGGTTCATATCCCTTGTGATTAAAGACGAATTTTCGAGCAAAAAGCCTGCAGGATTTGAAAAAAATAAAGAAATCTGGATTTTTAAGAGGGTCTTTTGTGAGTGTTATGTCTTGAAAGTTGTAGTTTGGAAGGACCAGGACACTTGTGTTCTTGTGGAAGGGTTGGCAGATATGGCATCGAAAGTGATCCGCATATCTGCGTCTGTCTGACGAAAATTATGTCCTATCTTCGGGCGGGTTTACCACACAGTGACTGTCTAAAAAAGTTGCTGAATAATACAGCCTGCAAAGAGCTGGATTAATCTTGTGAGTTGGATGCGGAAATCATAGATGTTTGGAAGAATGATAGCGGACTTGACGAAAGCAACAGATTTGCTGTCCTCAGTTAAGTCCAGTGGTTAAGATGAAGACTTCCACGAGTGCTCTGTCGATAAATATCCGTAAATTCAAATCCTCTTCAGCGTTCAACTCGAACGGGGCAACGTCATAAGGTTGGGATGGGATCCTCCTTCTTAGTCTTGTGCGCTGTAAAAGATCGCATTGAAAAGCAACTTAAAGGTCCCGTGGGATTGCCCTCGGTGCTGCGGTTTGAAACCGAAAAGAATCACGCGTCCATCGCCTAAGATAACCTCCAAAAGTGCCGCTTTCCGACGAATCCGTTTCTCGCCTTCGAGCCAACCGCTCATCAACGGATTAAACTCAGGGTATGTCGCTATAACGTTCGTGCCCCCGCGTCCTGCATCAAAGACGGGTCCAAATTTAAAAAAAATTGCCATCTCTGCGTCCAGTCCATGCCCAATGGGATGTTTTGTGTCTATCCGAACCCGTAGTAAGGAACCGGGGCAGAAAAACGCACCTTCCTTCGGTTGATTCTCTTTTGCTACCACATTCACAATGCCCTTTTCACCAAGCCCGAAGTATTTCAAAGGGAGTTCTGTCGCCCGATTCAAACAGATAAGCGTCCCACCTGCCTCCACGAACGCTCGTAAATTCGCCAATCCTTCTGTCCCGATTCCACCGACATACTCCGGCGGCAGTTTTCCTGTTGCGTGTCCGTTAAGAATCCCGGAAGCACCGAAATCCGGCAGAATTATTGCATCGTAACGCGCCGCCAAATCCCCGGCACGCATTTCCGCGTTCGTGAGATTACTATAATCGAACGCATGCATATCCAAAACCCAGCGCGTCCAGCCTTCGTCCATGTTCGCTGTCCACGGTTTATACAGACCGAGGCGCGGCGCGTTCACTCTTGAGAATTTTCGACTTGACGTTTCCTCATCGATAGATGCATCGGCGTGGATGTGGATGCCGAATTCCGATGCGAGTGCTCGCATCTCCTCAATCTCTTGTAGTGGCGGTTCTGCTGTTCTAATCAGAATAGTTCCAGGGGGAAGTGTCTTGCCACCGAGTTCTATGTCCCGTTTTGCCGAGTAGAACGTGTATTTCGGACTGTTGTCTGCGAATCTTGCTTTGAACAGATGATTGAGTGCAATCGCTTCGGTGTTCGTTCGATTCTCAAACAGGTAGCCTGTCGGTTCAGACGCACCCTCTAACGCTCCTTCTACTTGTGAGAGTACGGAAAGTTTCGTTAAATCCGCTTCAAAGGGATGCACGACTGTGATTGTTCTGACTCCCATCTGTAACGGCAGTGTCCAGCCTGCTATGTCATAAGGGCGTTCGGGCGGCGATTCCGGTGAAGGACGACGTTCCGGATAGCGTTGCACCTCAAGCAGATCCTTTGCGTGCGCCCGAAACGGTTGGGACATCGAAACGACATAGGTTTCCTCGGGGTATTCTACGCCATCAGCGATAAATGGCGCGTTTGCCTGATGAATCTCTACCCCGCCGCGTCGCAAAATATCCAGCATCTTGAGCGTTGTATGGATGTCGCGTTGTTGTTTTGGAATCAAGAACGCGCGTGGGGGTTCATCCTTCCCTTTCGCTATAGCATTGAGTCCCATCTTGTAAAAGTTTGTCTTCAGCGTTATCCGATGCTCCGCGGCGAAGGAGAGAATTGACAATGCCGCGGCTTTCTCATATTCTACGATGTCTCGCAATCGCCACCACCCTCCGGGCCACGGTTCAGGGAAGTTTGTGCGGAGCGCATATTTATCAAGTCCGCGTCGGTAGCCTTTCAGCGTATGATGCGGTTGGAAAATGGGTGTTGCTATCTCAACGCGTGCGGCTTCCGTCAGAATACCTACCATGTTGTGGCGATACGGCACCGTCCGAAATCCGCCGTGCCACCATGTGTCGTAGACGGCACTCGAAAGCACACCTGTAAACCCTTCGCTGGTCAGATCGAAAGCGAGTTGCGCACCGATAAGCGACAGCGTCCGCTGTAGAAGCGGTGGGATATTCGGATTGACCGGTTCGAAGTAGGGAGGGATCACAAACCGGGGTCCACGGTAACTCATCTCATGCACATCATAGACAACCTCTGGAAACCACTCCTCATAAAGCACCTGCGTCAGCAACTGTGTCTCTGTTTGGGTCAACATGAACCAATCGCGATTGTTGTCATGTCCCGTATATTTATGATACAGCCACGGGATTTCTGACCCTTCATAAGGGGTGCCGACAGTGCGATTATACCAATCTACCACGATGTTCAAACCGTCCGGATTCGCCGACGGGATGAGCAGAATTATCACGTTTTCAAGAATCTCTTTAATTTGCGGCGTCTCAGTGGTTGCGAATAGATGCACAAATTCCATCGCCATCTGTGAGGAGGCGATCTCTGTAGAGTGCAGATTACAATTGATAAGCACGACGGATTTACCTTCTTCTGCCAGCGCGTCCAATTCTGGTGCATTGCCTTCTTTTGTAGGTATACTGGGCATCGCGAGTCGTTTTTGAATTTGCTGATAGTGTGCCAAATTCTCTAAGCTCTCTGGCGCAGAAATCAGCAGCATCAGGAAATCGTTATCCTCTGTCGTTTTTCCAAGGTCTTCCAACAGAACCCGATCTGAATTCGTTGCCACATGCCGCATATAATCAGAAACTGTCTGCCATCCCGCTACCTGATAGTCAGCACCGACTTGGAATCCGAGGACCTCTTCAGGCGACATCAGTTGCGCGTGTACCGGTTCCTGCAGCAGCACAGCACACATTAATAATACACTGAGTCTATTCCACACGGATATGGTATCAGTTTCCTGAGAATCTATTGTGGGAGGGGTTTGTAACTCCGATTTTCGATGAGATGGAGGTGTGGACTTGGGGTAAAAAATGCCAGAAATTTTCATCAGAAATTCCCTTTCTATGGGCGCGTGCGGCTTAATCTTCACTGTTCTTCGTTTGTAACACACTGTTCTCAACGTTTGATGCCTATCACAAGTATAACCAAAGCCTGTGCTTATGTCAAGTCATTCGGAACATTCAGCAGAGCCGTTCAATTGTCACAAATTCCCCTTGTGGGAGAGGCGTTTTGCTTGGGTGTTTCCCCGATTTATGTCTTTAATGGAAACCGACTGCGGACCGGCTCTAATCCTGAAAATCCTTGAATTCTGTAAATCCTGATCCAGACAACTGGCTGCTGACAAACTGATAACTGAAAACCGACGACTATAATATGCACTTGACATTTTTCTAATTTTGTGGTATTGTTACAGGTGGATGTTTTAAAGGTCGAAACGTGTCGTAGCGCACGGTTGTATTCGACGCGCATTCCTGAAAAATGTCATCTTATCTACAAAAGTCAGGAGGGAAGGGAACATAATGAAAAAGGTTGTGATCATTCCGCTCGTTGTCCTACTGCTCGCGGGTGTTGGGTGCGATACAAAGCAGAAAGGTCCGAGCAACCTATCCGTAGGCAGAAGTAAATTGATTGACAGCGGTAACGCCTTGGAAGCCGTTGAGCACCTCGAAAAAGCAGAGCAGGAAGAAGTTAACAAACTGGAACCACGTGCCTTACTCGTTATCGCTTACTCTCACGGACTTTCCACGGGAAGCGCAAGTAGCCACGGTGTTGAAGCCAAGTTCAAAAACCAACGAGAACAGCGGATACAAGAACTCACTGAAGCTGAGATAAAGCAAATCCTACAAATTCTCAGTACACCGTCGCGGGTACGGAAAGATGGCTTACAGGCACTTGTAGACAAAGGACCTGAAGTATCGGTAATTATTCTCGACAGTCTCATCAAAGGGAGATATCCGACGCTTCACGCAAATTTCACAGAAATGCTTGTTCAGATAGGTTCTGACGGTCTTGATTTGGTTTTAGCAAAGCTGACTGATGAAACGACGCCACCTGCTGTCAAGGTTAAACTCGTTCAAGTCCTCGCAGGGATTGGCGACGCGAAAGCCATAGATGCGCTAAAAACACTTCAAAGTGGAACGAGTGAAGCTGGTTTGGCGATGGAAATTAACACAACACTCTATCAGCTCGGTGAGGAATCATACAAAAAGGATATCATCGCCGGCTTAAGCCATAGTGATGTTGCTGTCCGACGCGCCGCCGCAAAAGCCATGGCAGATGTCAACGATGTACCATCGAAAACACTTATTGCGGGGTTAAAAGATACCGACTCTGAAGTCGTTGCATCACTTGTGGCAGCACTCGCAGTGCATCGGGATGCTGATGCTGTTGATGAACTTGTAAATATTCTTACCGGTGGATTGAGTAAAGATCCCAAGCAGGCAGCGATTAATACGCTCGACATTTATGGGCAAAACAAGCTTGCGAGAGGTTTGGCAAAGCGCATTACAATGCTGCTCATTGGTGGAACCGTTAGTGAGGCAGACAATCGGCTTCATCTTGTTCAACTTCTGAAGAGGGAACCGTTTGTGAAGCAGATTCAGGTGACGGAGTTGTACGATAATCTTGAGTTCAAGCTTTATGAATACCAAAAGGAAAAGGAAGAGAGCGAACTCGTCAAAACGTCGCTTAAACAACTCCTTGACGCACTTCAGTAAATTGTTGACATAAAAATGTATTTATTTTAGAATATTCTTTACATCAGTACTTGCCCAGACGTGTAATTCCTGTTTGGTGGGTGTCAAATACGTCGCGATATGCAGAATCTGCGGTTTTCCCTGCCAAACTCTACTAAAAAGTATTGAATCGGCACTTTTTTCTTTGCTTGCAAGTTGCGTTCTATAGAATAGTGCGCACTGTTTTTATGGAGCATGCAAATGACAGACGGCACGAACGGGTGAGTCTAATCGAGATTCCAGGAGGAAAAGATAAACGGAACATGAAAAAACTTTTGCTGATATTACTACTTATAGGAGTTGTGAGTTTCGGCTGTCAGCAGGAACAGGTCATCACCCAACTTGAAGTTGGTAGGAGTAAATTGTTAGACGCAGGACTCACACTGGAAGCCGTCCAGCATCTTGAGAATGCTGAACAGGAAGAAGAAAACAAGATTGAACCTCGTGCACTCCTGATTATTGCTTATAGTCATGCTATTTCAACGGGCGCGGCAAGAATCCATAATGTGGAAGATAGGTATAAAACTGCGCGCGACCGCCGGGTGGATGAATTGGGCGAGTATGAGATGAAGAGGATTCTATACATTCTTGGCGAACGCCATAGGGTCCAGAAAGATGCCATGCAGGTCCTCGTTGATAAGGGGGCACCCGCTGTGCCTTTCGTTTTGGAAGACCTCGCTAAAAATCGGTTTCGCAATATCCAGGGTGACTTGATTCAAATCTTGAGGGACATTGGCAGTCCAGCTATTAGCGAAATTCTGAAGACAGTTAGCGACAGCAAGACACCCCCTGATGTGAAGATTCAGCTCGTCCGTATTGTAGGGGATATGGGAGACGCATCCGCCGCCGCCAAGTTGGAGGCACTCCTCAATGCAACCGCTGATGAAGGGTTGAAGATGGAAATTAACACCGCACTCTATCATCTCGGAAACGAAGATGCTGAAGCAAAAATCGTTGAAGGCTTGACCGACGCGAACCCCGTTGTCCGACGCGCCGCCGCAAAGTCTATGATGTACCTCAAAGAACACCCAGCTGACATGTTGATTGCTGCACTTAGCGATTCCGATGACACCGTACGTATGGACATTGCAAAGGCACTACAGAAATATCCTGACGCAGGTGCTGTTGACGGGCTCGTCGCGATTCTCACAAACGGCTCAAGTCTCAACACGAAGCAAACCGCTATGGATACGTTGAACCATTACGCCGAGAATGGACTCGCCGACGGATTAGCTGGACGGTTGATCGGATTGTTGACAAACCCCGAAGTCACTGACCATGAAGACAGGCTCCGTATCGTTCAACTTCTGAAAAAGCCTGCTTTGATAGAGCAGATTCAGGGAGCGGACCAGTACGATAACCTGCCCCATAAGCTTGACGTTTACTTCAGGGAGACCGAAACCAACGATATGGTGAAAGACGCACTCAATGAGCTGCTCCTTGTACTTGAGTAGATACGTTTAATTATTCGCAAGGCGTTAAATGAGGGGTCTCTGTTTATTGAATGTTTTCTCTTCCATCCGCCTGCGTGTTTTTGCAATGTAATACATTGTCCCGCAAGTCCACACGCGACTTGCGCTATGGATTTCGTCTATTCCCAGACTAAATCCGGTGTTTCTGTGTATTGTTGCAGGCTGCTGTCTTAAGATAATTTTCGTAACTGTAGCTCGTAATGAAATGGAGAGCGGATTTGAGAAAGGAACGTTAAAGCGCTAACTCGCGTCGTTTAACCGCAAGGAATAATTAAAAAACCGCAAGGTAAAATTAAAATATGCAGAATTATCCAACGGGGATCAAGATTACCAAAGTTGAACAGGTTACGGTCGAAATTGATCAGCCTGCGATTGGTTGTAACTCCCGCGCAACGGAGATTCAGCAGCCGGACCCGAACGGGAAATGGAACGAGCGTATTATCCGCATCCATACCAACGATGGTACACTCGGTTGGGGCGTTGGCAGTTGGGCGACAACAACCGCTGAAAATGCAGAAGGCGTGCTCAACCAAAACCCGTTTGACCTCTTAAACCCTGAGGACGGGGTTATTGAGGCATTTCGCGGGCTTGAAAACGCCCTCTGGGACACAATCGGCAAAATCCTCGGAAAGCCTGCTTATCAGCTCATCGGTAGCGATGTTTTCTCAAACGGGTTACCTGCTTACGACAGCACCATTTATTTCAACGATCTCCTATATGAGACGAAAGCCGAGGGGCTTGAACGAATTGAGAATGACGTTAAAAGCAGTCTCGCCAATGGGTTTACCGCATGCAAAATGAAAATCGGACGCGGTAGTTATCTCATGGAGCGCAAAGCGGGTCTGCAACGAGACATAGAACTCGTCCAACTTGCCCGTAGCACCGCGGGAGAAGGCTTCAATATTCTCGTCGATGCAAACAACGGTTACACTTACGATGAAGTCATCACCTTTTTGAACGAGACGAGCAACTGTGATGTCTTTTGGATAGAGGAGATGTTTGAAGAAGAGGTTGAATTGTACCGCAACCTCAAAGCCTTCATCCAAGAAAAGGGATTGAAAACCTTCATTGCCGATGGCGAAACCCGAACGCGCGACCCGCTTGAATTCTACGATCCCTTTTTTGAAGCGGGTGTTATTGATGTCATCCAGCACGATATGAAGGGGCTCGGGGTTACCGGCTGGCGACGGCTCGCTGATATGGCTTCCGCACACGGTGTCCGGTGCGCACCCCATAACTGGGGTTCCTTGCTCGGCTTCTTCCTCAGTCTTCAATTCGGCAAAACGATTCCGCACTTCCTCTATGGCGAAGTTGCAACCCTCACGAGCGATGTCATTGATACCTCTGGCTACGACTTCACGGGAGGAACGTTCACGGTGCCTGATACCCCCGGACTTGGACTGGAACTCAATGAAGATGTATACGAGGATCGCTACGCTGGAAAAGAGGACTGGCAGATCGGCTGATTCTTTATCCTGTCCTGATTAAAGATGGACTTTCAAACCAGACCCTTATCAGAAAACTTCGGTGCTGAAGTTCTGAACGTGGACCTAACGCAGATTGATGAGGATATGGCGGAGGCCATCTTATCGGCTGTCCAGAAGCACGCCCTCCTTCTCTTTCGTCGACAATCCCTTCACGACGATGATATCTACCGACTCAGTAAAGCATTGGGACCCGTTGAAGAACCTCCCGCCGCCAAAGATAACCATAGTCCCGGTTTCAAATCCGTCATCTACCTCGCCAACATCAATAGTCTCGACGGAACCCTCATCAGAGGAAATTTTGTTGACAATACGGATGGCGGATGGCATTCCGATCAAGCATATCGGCAAGATCCAGCCACCTTATCTACACTCTTCTGCGTGATCTCTCCAGAATCGGGTGGAAGTACGAGTTTCAGTAGCACTCGGATGGGATACGAATCCCTGCCGACTGTGCTCAAAGCACGTGTTGACAACATGAAGGTGCTGTACAGTCCGGGTAAAAAGCACGGTGTCCCGGATATTGAGGTCGCGCATCCTGTGGTCCTCACAAATCCTGAGACTGGTGTCAAAACACTCTATGTGGGTCCCGGTGCCCGCGGCTTTGAAGGGCTGAAAGTCGAAGAAGGCAAAGCACTTAAAGACGAGTTGCTTTCCTATCAGTTTCGTCCTGAGCATATCTACCAACACAAATGGCGCATGGGAGATATGCTCATTTACGACAACGCCCAATTCCTCCATAAACGCTGATGCCTATGAAGGCATCCGGTTCCTAAAAGCGACCCGCCTCTACCTTTCTCCTGACCGCTTTGCTGTTCCCGACTAACCAAATGACGGTACCGTTCTCTTGCTGGTTTTTCCTGACAAATCGGTTATTATATGGTATAATTAAGTAAGCCGTACTGGGTAATTCCATGAAAAGATTCTTGTCGCGATAAGCAGAAGCGTAGGCAACCCTATCACTGCCTGTAGGAATAAAAAAAGAAGGAATGTATCATGTATATCAAAAGATTTGCGTTTTTAATTTTGTCGTGTTTTATATTGGCATCTTTCTATCTTCCTGAAGTTTTGGCACAGGATATAGAAGTCATTGATCTCGAATCGAGGAGCGTTGTCGGCGACTACGTTGTCGGTGAAGAAGGGCTTGAGATAGGTAGTGTCTATCTCATTGATAGGGATTATTTCGTCAAGGATATGTCAAAAGAGTTGGAAGGCGCGACGTTTATCATGACGGCAATGGACGATGAAGGCTCTAAGGGTGCTGATTTCATCACATTTACAGTTGATGTTCCTGTCGTCGTTTGGCTGGCTACTGACAAAAGATGGGGGAGTCCGCCAAAATGGGCCTCAGACGGTGAAGGATGGGAAGAGCAACCTGATTATTTGGTGCAAACCAATGAGGAGGATACAGATATTTTCGTCCTTCGGAACAAGGAATTTCCCGCAGGGGACATATCTCTTGGTGGGAACAACGATGCACCCGCGAACTTGGCTCCCACGTACTGGGTATTCCTAACGCCTGGTTCCGGAGCAGCGGCTGTGGAGGCAACGGACAAGCTCACGACGGCATGGGGAAAATTAAAGAGTAATCGCTAAGGAAAACTAAACTCTGAACAATTTTAAGTGCATATCGTTGTTGAACCAATTGCTTGGTTTAACGCTTTGCGGATCATTTAAAAAATGAAGAAGATTCTTGTCGCAATGAGCGGTGGCGTAGACAGTTCCGTCACCGCTGCCATGATGGTAGACGCAGGTTATGATGTCACCGGCATCACCATGCGCCTCGGCGCGCCCGATACTATTGAGGTAGACCCGGAGCGTCCCAACTGCTGTTCGCTTGAAGGCATTGAGGATGCACGCCGCGTCGCCACGCAACTCGGCATCCCGTTCTACGGCGTGAATTACGAGGACGCTTTCCGCGAACAGATTATTGACTATTTCGTGGAGGAATACCTCATCGGTAGAACCCCCAGTCCCTGTATGGTATGTAATAGGGAGCTAAAGTTTGGCAGACTCCTCGACCTCGCCAAGACGTTGGAGTGCGAGGCCATTGCTACGGGACATTATGCCCGCATTGAACAGCACCCAGAGACGGGACGCTACCTCTTACGTAAAGCACGTGATGTCAGCAAGGACCAGTCCTATTTTCTCGCTGCGCTCACACAAGATCAATTACGCTGTGCCATGATGCCACTCGGTGAACACACAAAAGCCGAGGTTCGGGACCTCGCCCGAAAGTACCAATTGCGGACCGCTGAGAAGATTGAGAGTCAAGAACTCTGCTTCGTTGCCGACACCAACTATCGACGCTTCCTTCAGGACAGAGTCCCTGAAAAAATTCACGGTGGCGATATTGTAGATGAGGAAGGCAATGTCCTCGGTAAACATGACGGTGTTCCCTTTTATACCGTCGGACAACGGCGTGGGTTAGGCATTGCAGTTGGAAAACCGCTCTATGTGACTGAGCTCAACGCAACAGAAAATACCGTTGTCGTCGGCGAATCCGATGCCCTCCTTGAGGATACGATGCATGTTGAACGGATCAACCTCATCGCCATTGAGGCGTTAACGGAACCGATCCGTGCGCACGTCAAAATTCGATCCCGTGATGACGGGGGACCCGCAACCATCACGCCTATCAGCAACACAGCAGCAGTTGTGAAGTTTGACGAACCGCGCCGCGCCATTACACCCGGACAAGCCACTGTCTTTTACGATGGAGAGTACGTCCTCGGCGGCGGTTGGATTGTGGGAAAATGACATCAAAACTCGTCTGCCTTCTCGGTCCCACAGCAGTCGGCAAAACAGAGATAGCCATTCAACTCGCGCAACGCCTCAATGCCGAGATTGTCTCCGTTGATTCCCGCCAAATCTATCGACAGATGGACATCGGCACCGCCAAACCCACCCCTGAAGAACAGAAGTCCGCGCGGCATCACCTCATAGATTGCGTGGCCATTTCCCAACCCTTTTCTGTCGCCGACTATCAATCCCTCGCGGACACAGCGATCGCTGACATCCAAAACAGGGACAAGCGGGTGTTGCTTGTTGGTGGTGCGGGTCTCTATTTTCGAGCGGTTGTTGACGGGTTGTTTGAGGGACCCGGAGCGGATCCTGCACTCCGAAAGCGACTTGAAGAAGAAGCGACACAGTTCGGTGTTGATGTGCTCCACAAACGACTCCAGACCTGCGACCCAGAATCTGCCGACCGAATCCATCCCAACAACCTCGTTCGTGTCATCCGTGCTTTAGAAGTCCATGAATTGACAGGCACTCCGATGTCCAAACTTCAGCAGCAGTGGCAGCCGGAAAAACAGCGGTATCCGTTCATCGCCTTCGGACTCACGATGCCGCGTGCGCTGCTTTACCGGCGTATCGAACAACGCGTGGATGTAATGCTTGCAAACGGGTTGATAGCGGAGGTTGAATCGTTGTTAGCGGCAGGCTATGCGCGCGATTCGATCGCCCTCCAAAGTTTCGGTTATCGGGAGTTAATCGCGTATTTGGATGGGGACTGCACGTATCTGGAAGCGATCTCGCAACTGAAACAGAACACCCGTCGGTTCGCCAAGCGACAGTTGACGTGGTTCCGCAAAGATACACGCATTGAGTGGCTGGATCGGGGATCAACATCGGATATAGTTGGGGTTATTTTAGGGAAGGTTAGGAGTATTTAATAATTGTTCCTTGATGTTCAAAGGGGATAGGTGTGGTTTCCAACCGTACCACTGTGCCTCAACTGTTTTTTAGCCCTGTAGGGTTTTTGGTGGGATATTTCTTCAACATCTGTGTAGGAAAGCGTTCCGTAATCAACCCCCGTAAGCGTACCATCGGAAAGCCGACATGAGGAAGTGCCCATCTGTCCGTGGATTATACATATCCACCCTCTTTTTTGAGTTAACACGCTTGACATAGGTAATTCCTCCATATTTTCTTAATACAAAGGACTCCATTCGACCAAACACACGAAGATCCTTTCGATTTAGGTTTTTAGTAGATATTTAGGAGTTTGAGCACTGAAACGACTATAATTGCGATTACCAAAATTGTTAAAAAAGTAAAGAGGAACTGCTTTCTAACTGAATGAGATTTCGATTTTATGAGGGAGACTCGTCGTATAGTGTTCTCTTTTACGCTTTCAGATATCTGCGCGCCACCGAGCACTTTTTGAATGAGGAGTATCTCATCCTCTTGTAAAAATTTGTGCGCCCGCTGAAGCCTACGTGCAATTGTATTCGCTGACACACCTAAGAAGTTACCTATCTGTTTAGGTGCCATTTCACCCAAGTAACAAAGGACGATTATCGTTCGCTCACTCTCTGGAAGTTTTCCCAACGCTTTGTTCACGAGTCGATAGCGATACTTGTTTGCATTTGTCTCACGCCACGTCGCCGATATTAACCCGCCCGTTCCACCATCTGGAAAATTGCTGATACCGTGGGTATCTTTCGGTGCGGCGACAATTTTATTTCTATTGCTACCATTCCTTTTTCATTTTTGCCCATATTGTAGTAAGCAAGTGCGGTTGCGGTGAAACAGGCAATGCATACGCCGGGTCGAACCAATCTCCCAAGTAACTCCAGAATTCTCCGTCGGTAAGTTGGATTGACACCTCTGAATCCAGACTAATTTTGTAGATTTGCAGGTCTCTGTTGGCATCAATGGCATTGTAAAGGAGTTCGTTGCCACTCGGAGACCATAACGGGTGAATGGCTGCTTGACCTTCTTCGATAACTTGCTGAAGACCGGTGCCATCACGATTCACAATATAGATCGTTTCTAACACGAAATCCTCACGCCGAAGTTCAGCGCGATTGTTCCAAGTAAAGGCAAGTTTATCGCCGAGCAGGGACCAGGCAGGATACCGAACCCACGATGCGCGCTTAGGGGGAAAGAAAAATCTATGTCGATACGTCTGACTGTTAAGGAGACTAATCCGTTTCGGTTCTCTAAGTGCTCCTACGACAAAAACTATTTCTTTGCCATCGGGAGACCATGCTGGACAGCATCCAATCGCCACGCGTTCTTCAGTTTTCCCATCTATTGTGCCGATATAGATAGACTGACTTCCAGGCTCCCCAGAACTGTAAGCGATTCGTTTTCCATCCGGCGACCATGTAGGACTGGTTCGTCTCTTCCATTTGTCGAAAACTTTTCGTACATTAGAGCCATCTGAATCCATGAGATACAAATCCCAAGTTCCCCATGCCTTGTGCTCGCGATCGGAAGCGAAAAGAATGTGTTCCCCAGTTGGAGACCAGACGGGAGCGATATCATCTGCGCGATGATTGGTTAGATTCATCTGATCACTACCATCTGGATTCATAAGGTAGATGTCCCGCGTATTCTCTATACCGCCTTTGGCAAAGACGATTTTCGCCGTATCTGGTGCCTTTGCTAAAACAGCACACACCTTCAAACACAACACGGATACACCGAGGAAATAAAAAAGAAACTGGACCTTATATTTCATGAGAAATACCTCCTTAACAGGAATGAGCCGCGGAGGAGTATGGGCTCGGTCTGGAAAGTTTACAACTATACTGTCCCTCACGGTTCCGAGGTAGGCGCGCTTTGAAAGCGCCTATTCGTTGATCAGTTAATATTCGTTAGAAATGATCAGTGGCAAAGAAGTCAAACTCCTCTCGTCCCAATCATCAATCTTCGGTGTGGAGACCCCATCCTTTAGGTTGGGGAGGAAACACCGCTCCTTTTTTCTTGACAAAAAGCGTCAAAAATGTTGTACTATTTACATACCAGTTGGCAGACATGTCAAGCGTAGCTGCAAGGCTACGTGTCTGCCTACCCACTTGACAGGGGTTAAAGGCTGGTGGCTGGTAACACCGTGAGAACAGAGAAATACCAGATACGCGAACATCCGCAAAATATGCGCGTGGGCAACATGCTCGATGATTTGGGTGATGTGCATAACCACTTCCTTGCTTTGGAAAAGCGGTATTACCGTATCTATGGGAAATATGCGGGTCGGTATCGGCTGCAACCGCACCTGACGAAGTTGCTCCAACGCACCCATCAACACTGGGCATGGATTCCACGAGATACCCTTGACCAAGTGATTATCCGTATCCATATCGCTTATAGATGTTTCTTTGATTGGATCAAGAAGGGTAGACGTGGTAGACGTGTCGGACCCCCGAAGTTTAAGAAACGTAGCAAATACCGCTCTGCGAAGTTCCAAACAGGCTACAAACTCACTGAAGGCAGTGTCCGTCTCTCTTTCAAAGAATGGGACGCAGAGAAACAGAAGTTTGTGTTTGTCCGCAGAGATATCTTGTATCACCATCACCGCGATTGGGAGGGGAACGTCCGCTATATCCAAATCGGTCGGGATGCTGTCGGAACATTCTACCTCTATGTTATAACGGATAGCACCGCCAAAGAAGTCCTGTCGGCTACAGGTGAAAGCGTAGGGATAGACTTCGGTATGGAGACCTATCTGACATTGAATACGGGTGAGAAAATCCACCATCCACAACCCTTGAAACACTCCTTGAACCAACTCCGCAAACTCAACAAAGCGGTCAGTCGAAAGGTCAAAGGCTCTCATAATTGGTGGCGTGCCGTCTGGGAATTGGCACGGCTTTATCGTAAGATCGCTAACCAACGCAGAGATTGGCACTACAAAACGGCGACCGACCTGTGTGAGCGGTTCGACTTTATCGCTACCGAGACGCTGAACCTTGATGCGATGAAACGCCTCTGGGGACGCAAAGTCTCCGATCTCGCTTTTTATCAGTTTGTTGAGATTCTGAAGTTCAAGTGTTTGAAACATAATCGTGAGTTTGTTCAAGTGGGACCGTGGACGCCTACAACCAAACCGTGTTCAGACTGTGGGCATCACAATAACAATCTTTCACTTTCGGATAGACAGTGGACGTGTCCTGAATGTGGTTCACACCATGACCGAGACATCAACGCTGCGATAAACATCTTGAGGGCTGCCTTGGATCCCTCTGTGGAGCAGATGTAAGTCCTTCCTCGGAAGGCGGACTGCTACGAAGCACAAGCCCTGCCCTAAAGGTCTTACTGTTACCCACAAATATTTCTGTGGTGTGTTGCTGTGTCTAAGACGTATGGTTTTCTGAAGAATCGTCAAAGAGAGCAAAGGTGTTGGAAATATCCGTCAAGCGTTGCCACCCTCGCCATAAAACCGTGGCACCCGGGGGGGCATCAGACTTGCGTCCCAAGAACCCACCGAGTTTGGCGATCCAAAGCACGACTTGGGCAACGGTGGGTGTTTTCTTTGGGAAAGTGCGGGTCTTGTGAGTCAGGGCGTAAAGCGCTTTCCATTCATTTTCGGTCACCACTTGCGTGCAATCTGCCTCCGGGAGGGACCGGTTGAGGCGTGTTATCCAGTAGAGTCGCCACGCAATGACACTTAGTAAAGCGATATACCGCAGGAGACGGTCTTTGGTTTGCAATCGGGCGTGCTCGACCTTGGTGCCGGATTTCAGGACTTTGAAATAGACTTCAATGTGCCAGCGCTGGGTATACCATTCGATGCGCTGGCGTGCTTCAGAGAAGTTGGAAACTTCTACGTTGGTCAACAGTAACCAGTTCAGAGGTGTTATGTCATCAGGCGGGTTGGGTTCTCTGACCGACACGACAGAGACCGGCACACGTGGCAAGTTTTTCGTCTCGGGGCGTTGTTGGCAGCGATGCGGCAGACGGAGCGTCGTCTGGGCGAAACGCACTTGTAGATGTGCCTGACGCCCAGGGCGTTGCGGGCGTGCGGGAACATCAAGCGTCAACTCACCGGCCAGGGGCGCATGATTGACTAAATCCCGCAGCGTCCCGTAGATATCTTCACTCCGGCGGTTTTGGGCGGCGCGTATCACGAAAGGATGTTCTTTGGCTTCAACGAAAAACTCATAAATATCTGCTTCACGGTCACAGATAGTGATCACTTCAACGCCTTCTGGGGTGCGGGTCTGCGTCTGTAAAAGGGATTCAACCCATTTGTAGCTTTCTTTGGCTTCAAGCGGTTTGGTTTTATAATCGCCCTTATCAGACGCATCCCGAACCCACACTTTATCCGTCAGACACCCAAGGGGACCGTCCTGAAGCACTGATGACAAAGGTTGTGTGTTTCACTACCCCTTGGCAGCTGTGAGATCCGTTTCCGATTGGACCTAATCCCTGCGTTGCGGGATGATCGGTATAATCAAGATAGGTGGTATCTTGGATCGCAAAGACCCGTTGATGACCCCGCATGCGTTCAATCGTCTGTTGAAAGTGCGGATCGAGAACTTGTTGCGCAGAAACTTTCTCATCGTCAAAGAAACGGTAGGCAGCTTTGACTGCCGACCAATCGCCACAAGCTGCGCTAATCGACGACATAGGTTGCTCACAAAGGGCATCCGCAATACTGACGAGTCTGTCATTGAGACGGGTATCTCCCAAATCAAGACCTGAAAACTCCTGACGACTCCAAGACACGACGGACGCTTGTGGATGTGAAGACATTCTTAGCTCCTCTGTAAGAAATCGATACTTTTTACGACCAAACTCAGAAGACTTTTTAAACATAACACACGGGACCACCCCATACAAGAAAAACTCAACGCATCTTACCTCACCCTCTATACTTATGGGTAACAGTAAGCCCTTTAGGGCGTGGGTGCCTTGACCGTTCCCATAAGACTTCCCTCCTAAGATCATCTTACAATTTGAATAATAAACGTGATACGTAAGACCCTCTCATAATTTAAAGACACAATTTTCGGATGAATAGGTGCATAACTTCGCCACATAGAATAATCCGCTTATTCATTGAATTGTGGACAGGGGCATTTAGTTTTAAGGAATTATCGGGTTTTCTGCCTTTTTTCACGATTCGGTGTCCCTTCCCAGTAACGGGTGGGAACCCTGGTTACAAACCGCTCCTACCGGGGCTGGGCACTTAAAATCCAGCGAAGAAATGGAAAACTGGATAGCCCTAGAATTGTGGATGTTTAACGTTGACCGCATCGACCCGATGTGATACAATCAAGTATCATGGGTTTAGCGAAAAGGAGGGAAAATGAGACGTTTTGGGACACAGGGACCTGTTAATCCGCAAGAGCATTACGTTGTTTCGCGGACCGAGGAGATCGCCGATTTCATCAACCGCGTTGAACAGGGTAAATATATTGTCTTATTTGCTCCACGCCAAACGGGCAAAACGACTTTCTTTCAAGCTGCCATAGAAGCACTCGCTGCGGGTTCACAAATTATTGACTGCTTCCCGATCCAACTGAATTTTGATGTCTATAAAAACACGGGAGTTGCCGATTTTTACGACAACCTTTACCATGACGTTTGCGAAGAAATTGAAAACTTGTTCCAACAACGCGGCAGTACGCCTCCTGAGGCTTTAAGCCAATTATTGGAGAACACGAAACTAACAAACCCGCATGCAATGAGAAGGTTTTTCAGACACCTCGACCGGTTACTAACGCCCCAGAAATTCGTCCTAATCATTGACGAGTTTGATGGCATCCCGCAAGCGGCTCTGAGTGATTTTCTGCATACCCTCCGTCATATCTACATCTCCGGCAAGCCGCGATGTCCGCACAGCGTCGGCATCATCGGGGTAAAGAGTATTGCACAACTCAACTATGACCGGTCAATTTCTCCCTTTAACATTCAAGATGAGTTCCATCTACCCAACTTTACCCTTGAACAGGTGCAGGAACTGCTTGGACAATATACAGACACAGTCGGACAACCCTTCGCCCCAGAAGTTATCGCCGCTATTCACAAGCAGACTGCCGGGCAACCCGTGCTTGTCAACCGGTTCGCGCAGATTCTCACAGAAGAGTTAGACATTCCGAAAACTGAGCCGATTACCCTAACGCACTTTTCAGAGGCACACACCGAGCTTCTTCATGGACAGAATACTAACATTGAGCATCTGACAACCAATATCCGCAGAAATCCGCGTTTTGAAAGTGTTCTGATGCGGATTATGGCGCGAGATGAAGGCGTGGATTTCAATATGGACGACGACATCATCAGTGAACTTGCTATGTATGGAGTCATCAAAAGAGCCTCCGACGGTATGTGTGAAATTCTTAATCCGATTTATCTCTATCGTATCATGAGAACCTTTAAACCGATAGTCAATGGACTGGAACATGAGTACCTTCCCGGCGGGAGTCATGAAGACTTTCTCAATTATATGATGCCAACTGGACGCATTGATATGGAGGCGTTACTGGACAATTTTCGAGATTTCATTGTCCGGGCAGGGTTCAGGATTCTACAAGTGCCAGATACGCCACAAGAGTCGGTTGGCAGGCATCTGCTGCTTGCCTATCTTGATCAGTTTATTAAACTTATCGGTGGGTTTATGTATATTGAGGTACAAACCGGTCGTGGTAGGATGGACATCATTATCACGCATAACCAGCAGAAGTATATCGTAGAAACGAAAATTTGGAGAGGCGACAATCGCTATCAGGCAGGTAAAAAGCAGCTCGCCGCATATCTCAGTTCTGAAGATGTAACGGAAGGATATTACATCGTCTTCGACCATCGGCAGGAGCCAGAACCGGGGTCCCCACCCGTTACTGGGAAGGGGCAGGTAGAAACGGAGACTTTGGAAGGATTGACGGTTCGGAGCTATGTCATCCCTGTGATGCAGGAACCGCCTTCAGATGTCCCAGATACCTAATTGGGTTAGAACTTATACGAAGAGGCGATAAATCGCCTCACTACGAACCGAAGGATCTTGAAAATACGGGTTTTTTCAAAAGGGACACGGTTTGTAGTAGCGCAATTCATTGCGCATTACATAAGTCCTGTTGGGTAATATAACCCAAGTTGCTACCTACAAAATTTTGGGTATGCAGACACCATTTCTTGGGAGCGAGTGTAACCTTTGTTCCAATGGAAAAAGCGTCAGCTGAATACGGGGAAGCTGACCTATCTCTATGCAAGACAATCACGGAGGCGAAGGGATATACGAGATTTAGGCGCAATGATATGATTTGGGCAAAAATCACGCCATGAATGGAAAATCGGAAATCTGCTATCGTTAATAATTTGAAGGGCGGTATTGGATTCGGTTCGACTGAGTTCCATGTTTTTCAGGCTTTAAAGGGGATAAACATTCACTATATTCACGCACTGTTGCACCTGAAGTCCTTACGGAAACATGTCGCACTGCATTTCACAGGTTCTGCTGGGCAGCGAAGGGTTTCAAGTGAGTTCTTTAAGAAGTTAATCATTCCAAAGCCATCAATCGAAAAATAGACTGAAATCGCCGATTATATCACCAATACCCGAAATCGAGTTAAACAACTGCACCAAGAAGTTGATGCAGTTGTGAAGCAAGCGAAAGAGAGAGTTGAACGGATTCTATTGCAATAGTTTTTGTGCCGTGTGCCCGTGCTTTATCCTACGTGTGTTTCTAGCTTTACGGTAGGAGTTCGCCAAGGAATCTGTTTCCTGTTCAACTTGTGAATTTACATGAGCAATCACATCCGCTTCGTTTTCAACTTGTGCTTTCACATAATCAATCATATCAGCGATTGAGCCAATTTGTGCAAAAACACTGTCTGGAATGATGATTGAGAAACGCTCTTCTGCTTTATAAATCAAATTTTGTCTATCCAAAGAATCTAAAGAACTGAAAGCCTCTCTAATAGTCATATTGGGTTTAAGCGATTTTTTGTCCCTCTCCACACATGTTGCTATGACGCTTAAAATCGCATCTGCATAGCCTTTAGAATCTTCTTTTTCCATTCCCTTTTTCTGTGCAATCTGCTTGTTCCCTGTAGTTACCCAGCGCAATGCGTCACTATATTGCTCGTCGCTAAAATGGAAGTCTCCAATGCAGTAAGCATCGCCTTCTGTGAATTTGAGTTGCACAGAGCACTCGGAATCCCTGTTACCGTTTACGATAAATTTGGATAAACCTTCCAAAGCGCAGAAAAACCCTGCGAAGGGCCCCGCATCGAAGGTAACCCCTTTGGCATCAACTACCAAAAATGGCAGATTATCAGCCTCAGAGATCAACAAAAGTCCCCCATCATCAATCTGAAACTTGCTGATTTTAATTGAATTTTCCTTAGGCACAGACTATCTCCAGTTTGGTGTAAATTCTCAGCAAATTGAGAAATGTTACCATTACGTACACGTTTTAGAAGAAAGCGGTTGACCGATACATGCTGAGTTTCAATGATCCATGTTACACAATTATGGACGAACGAATCCGCCGCAAATTCACCAGATTGTCTGGCTATATCTGGCTCTAGTGTATAATGTTTTTCTTCTTTTTCTTCGTCTTGTTTAACCTGAGTCCAGATAGAATCTACTTCTTTTTTTTTGTAATTTAAGTGATGATAAACAAACTCAGGAGAGACAGTTTGAAAAACTTCGTGGTACATGCTTCGCTCATCACATATTTCCGCGGTTACCCCTTTACGGAGGATATCTATTATCGCGCTTTTATCATTCGCTCCTAGGGCTTCACGAAGCCTCCTATCTGCTAGAGTGGGGCGATATCCCCGATAATACAAATCGTCACCAATTTTTAGAACTATGACTGCGTGACCAAAGGCAGGATCATTTTCGTGCGCGTTTCCCAAATCTACTTTACCTGTGTAAAGGTATCTAAGATGAGAAAGGCTCGATGTTCGTACGATAACCGCAAAATTTTTCTCCCGATCAAGCATATCCAATCTTCTTCCCAAAATGTTCCCTGTTTCTCAAAAGATGTTTTTTTACGCGTGAACTCAAGTACAGGCGGAAACTAACCAATTATACATTGCATGAGTTCACTACCGAATGAGTATCTTACCAAAGTTCCTTGAGGCCCCTGCAATTTACTTGCAAAAATAAACCCTATGCTGAGCTGGCTTAGAATACAGCTACGTTCACCAATTTTTTCGGATTATGTTTTTTGGCAATAGAAATAGCGCGCCTAAAACTACCAGGCACGTATAAAGAATGGCAGGGAAAATCCAGAACACAAGTTTTTTATATAAAGTATACATTGTTCGACGCGAAATGTCAAGAAAATTTTTACAATCTAATACGTTAACATACTACATTCACATCAAATAGTCAACATTTGTGCGAGTTATGAGACAAATTGTGTGTTATCCGTGCAAAATTGTCAATCATTTTTTCACCTACCTTTTGGTTTAAACGTCATTTTGACCTGAACGGTAACGCTTTTCCTCAATCATACCATATATGCCCTTGAATTACCAACTTTTTTGCCGATTGCTGACACTTGCAATAAGGAGATTCATTATAGGGTATTAAAGCCTCAATTTCCATACCGCGGCCTGACGAGATTTCTGAATCGCTTTTCACAAAAATTTGTAAAGATTTGGAAATCCCATAATGCCCAAAGCAGTCGATCAACTTTTTCGAGAAGTTAATAAATTACACTCTACGTCTCAAGGCAGTTCTGATATTCCATGTTCTTTGCAATAATCACGGATAATTGATAAAAAGACAGAAGTATTCAATTGAATCACCTTTCAACACAACACATCTACAAAAAATGGCGATAAGTGAGGCGATTTTCACTTGACAAACAGCCCCAAAACGCCTACAATCGTTTTAATTTTATTCAAATGGCAGGCAGGCACAAGTGAAATGAATCAAACCGATTTCCTTCATATTGGCGAGCAAAAAGGCTATATTGAACTTCTCAGTGAAGGCACAGCAGTCCGCTATATTACCCCCGATAAAAAAGACAAATTCACCGACCCCGAAGAACAGGTCCGCGCAAGATTTTACGTCGAGCTCATCGAGCATTTCCAATATTCCCAAAACCGAATAGATTTAGAGGTTCGTGTCCCACGCAGAACACCTTCCGATCGCGCCGACATTGTCGTTTTCCAAGACGATGAGAAGAAAAATCCTTTCATTGTAGTTGAGTGCAAAAAGGACGGAATTTCCGAGGCAGAATTCAAACAGGCGATTGAACAAGCTTTTGGCAACTGTAACTCTTTGGGTGGACACTACGCCGTTGTTGTTGCCGGCAATACCCGTAGATCCTTTGATGTCAAAAATTACAAGCCGGGTGAACGCACGGAAAATATCATCGCCGATCCGCCGATAGGATACGACAAAGTTCAAGAATGGCGATATCTGAAAGGTATTCCGCGTTCGGAACTTTCTGTCATTGAAAGAGGAGACCTCATCCGCATCCTTGAGAAATGTCACGATACCCTCTGGCAGGGTGGTAAATTTGCACCGACACAAGCATTTGATGAACTCGCCAAGATTCTCTTTATCAAAATCCGAGATGAAAAGAAGGCGAGACAAAACGGTGAACCGTACGATTTTCAGATTAAGACACATGAAAAACCAGAATCCGTTGCGAATCGCATTAACACACTCTATCAGGAAGCAAAAGCACAGGACCCAGAGGTGTTTGCAGAAGATATTGAAATTGATGAAAGCCGATTGTTTTCGGTTGTCAATCACTTGCAAGGGATTAGCCTCAATGAAACCGATTTAGACGTAAAAGGCGTTGCCTTTGAGCGATTCTTGGGCAACTTCTTCAAGGGCGAAATCGGGCAGTTTTTCACGCCACGCGAGGTAGTCGAATTCATGGTGGACATGGTTACCCCTAACCATGAGGAACGAATCCTTGATCCTGCCTGTGGTTCGGGGGGTTTCTTGTTGCATGCCATGGATTACATCCGAAAACAAGCATCCGACTACTACGATGAAGATAGTCGCGAGCACTATCTCCACTGGCATGATTTCGCCGAGAAGCGACTCTTCGGAATCGAAGTCAACGACTCAATCGCGCGCGTTGCTAAGATGAACATGATTATCCACGATGATGGGCATAGCAACGTCATCAGGAATGATGCGCTTGTTGATTTCAACACACTCTACAATCAGCACAGAGAATTTGAAAAAAAGAAATTTGATGTCATCCTTACGAATCCACCCTTTGGTGCGGTCATCAAACAGACAGAATTACCGTATCTCGAAACTTACGAACTCGGTAGGGGAAATACTTCTCAAAAAACAGAGATTCTGTTCCTTGAACGCTGTTTCGATTTCCTCAAGTGGGAAACCGGAAAACTCGCAATTATCCTACCTGATGGTATCTTGACCAATTCCTCACTGCAATATGTCCGTGATTACATTGAACGACACTTTCAAATCCTCGCTGTTGTTTCACTGCCACAGATTGCCTTCTCACATTACGGCGCGGGTGTTAAAACGTCTATTCTCTTTCTCCGAAAGTTTTCGGAGCAGGAATATGAACGCTATCAAGCCGCCATCAATCAAATTGCTAAAAAGAACGAAGCGATCTATGCCCCTAAAATTGAGGAACTTGAAAATAGACATCGAGCTATTATCATAGAAGGCTCTCCAGTACAGGTTGGTGTGACAGAAACTTATCGGCAGCAATTCATCGCTATTTTGGACAGTATTGATGCCTTAAATCAGAAACTTGACAAACCGCCAACGAAAACGGTTCAAAGACTCAGTGCCTTTTTCTTCCCAGAAATTGAGTCCACACCTACCAGAGAATTTGAATTGTATGACTTGCAAACCGCACGCGCGGAACTTAAAACACAAACAAGCGGATTGAACACACTGGAGAAGGAATACAAGGCAGCGTTTAAAACGGCAGCGGATCCACAGTGGGAACGCCAAGTCAAAGCAGAATATAAAGAAAAAATTGATGCTGTTAAAGAGGAGTGGGCAGATAAGAACGCTGAAGACATCCGCGAGTGGGTTCGAGAGAACGCCAATCACCCCATCTTCATGGCGATCGCCGAGCGTATCGGCTACGACGCAACAGGACGCAAAGACTCGGTTAACGACCTTAACACCATCTGCGAAGAATATCGAAAATTCACGGAAAACCCAGATTTTTTCGCGTGAGCCCTGATAGGGAAGACCAAATTTTTCTCACCTATCGGGGCGATATTTTGGGAAGGTTAGATCCGAGTGCTTACCGATTACTGAGAGCGAACAGCATCAGTGCAATTAAATCATCCAAATATCCATGGATGAGTTTGAAAGATGCTGTGGAGTTTAGAAAAGAGATCGTTAGCGGTTCTTCTGAATTGCCTTATGTGGGGTTAGAAAACGTTCAATCAAATACAGGCTTCTATGTCCCCTCGACTGGAGAAAAAGAATCGTTTAATAGTGCTCTCAAATTTGAAGTCGGAGATATCCTATTTCCAAAGTTGAGGCCATATTTAAATAAAGTACATTTAGCTCAATTTAAGGGTGTTTGTTCGACTGAGTTCCACGTCCTAAGAGGAAAAAATCTGAATAACCTGTATTTGTTTACCTTTTTGAACTCGAGGTTGGTGGTTAATCAAACCTCGTGCTTAATGACTGGTAATACTTTACCGAGGTTACAGCCCTCCGATGTTCAAAAGCTGCCAATCCTACTTCCACCGCCCAACATTCAAAACCATATCGCCAGTTTTATGCGATTCGCATATTCCGAAAAAAAGCAGAAAGAGCAAGAAGCAGGTGCTCTTCTGGATTCAATTGATGATTACGTGCTGGCGGAGTTGGGCATTGAAATACCTCAACAGAAAGAAAATAGTATCGAAAACCGTGTTTTTACTGCAACACTCAGCGAGGTATCTGGACGACGATTTGACCCAGAGATGTATTATCGGGTTTACTCACTATATACGAAATCCTATCCGATGGAAAAGTTTCAAAATTGTGTCCTTATCAATCCGCCGCTCTCCTTCCATGGATATGAACTAGACACGAGTGTAACTTTCGTTCCAATGGAAAAAGTTTCAGCCGAATATGGGGAAGCTGACCTATCCCTATGCAAGGTCGTTGGGGAAGCAAAGGGGTACACAAGGTTTAGAGATAACGATCTGATTTGGGCAAAAATCACGCCGTGTATGGAAAACGGGAAGTCTGCTGTTGTTGATAATTTGAAAAATGGTGTTGGATGTGGTTCAACCGAGTTCCATGTCTTTCGTGCTTTAGAGGGTATAAATATTCACTATATACACGCGCTGTTACGCCTGAAAACCCTACGGAAACATGCTACGCTGCATTTCACGGGTTCCGCTGGGCAGCAGAGGGTTTCAAGTGAGTTTTTTAAGGGGTTAATCATTCCAAAGCCTCCGATTGAAAAGCAGACTGAAATCGCTGATTATATCGCTAATGCGCGCAGTCAGGCTAAACGGCTGCAGGAAGAAGCCGATGCTGTCTTAGAACAGGCGAAAGAGAGAGTTGAAGGGATCTTATTGGCAGAGGAATAAGACTAAATCACCTTGAAAAACTGGTAACGATTGAGTTAACATATTAAATAGGTTCAATTTTATTGACAGCACAGAAATTGGGGTAGTTTAGAAAAAATGGCAGCAAATCCCACAATCTATTGCCTTGAGGAAGTTACAGATTATATTGAATTTGAGCGACTTTGCCATCATTTGATGTCCCTAGAAGGTTACAATCTTATTGAACCTCTTGGTCGTTTTAATGATAAAGGGCGGGATGCTGTTCATGTCAACGCGTCTAATGAGACTACGATATTTGCCTATAGCGTTCGTGAGGATTGGAGAGCTAAACTTGCTGAAGATGCAGACAAGATTGATAAGCACGGTCATACCTGTCACCAATTTATTTTTATCACAACTGCTAGATACACTGCACATCAACGGGATGAGGCAATTGCATCTATTAGGGAGAAATTTGATTGGCGATTAGAACTTTTTGGTGTTGAACGTTTGCAAATTCTTCTTGACGCGAGACATCCACAAATTAAAAAACTACATCCAGGTATTTTCCCTCCAACATTTCTTGAGATTCAAGAGCAGATTGACCCTTCGACAAAGCGAAATCGTCTTTTCATTAGCTCTGTTGATGAAGATGGGGTGTTTGCAGATTGGTTAACTAGGAAGTTGACAGCAGAAGGATATCTCGTTTGGTGTGAACGTTTCCAATTACTTGGTGGTGAGACTTATCCAAATGATATTGACGAGGCGATTAAAAATCAAACTTTCAGGTTTATTAGCCTGTATTCACGAGCATCCATGAAAGATCTTGAGGTAGTACGGCAAAGAGCCCTTGCCCTAAACGTCCGGAGTGAGCGAAATCAAGATTTCTTTATACCTTTAAATGTGGATGGCGTAGATCAGACACAGTTGGATCACGTTACGAGAACCTTAAAGTTTATCCCATTTCAGTACAATTGGGCTGTTGGGCTGAAGCAATTGCTGAAAAAATTGGAATCTATTGGCTGTCCACGATCGCTGCCGAATGGAAAACGTATTGCCGCAAAAACCTTTTTAGGAGACGATGTTAGATCCAACGAGAAAGAGATCCTTTTTTCAAATTGTTTGCAAATTCAACAGGTACCGAAGGTTATTTATCGTTTCAAAGCACAAAAGGAAATTCCAAAAGAAAAACTTGATAAACTCAAGTTCGAGTGGAGTTACCGAAGAGTTGATCCATATACATTTCTTAGTTTCCATAAACCTCCTGCTTTAATTACCAGAGAATATGGGGTAACCAAAAAGGGTGGAGGTCTATGGCCGGAAGTTGAGAGAATAGATGGAATTAGATCATCTAACTTGGTTTCGGAACTTATTCGGAAAGCTTTGATCGTAAAATGTCATCAGAAAGGGTTGAAATACTGTTCTGAAGCCGGATTACTCTATTTTCCTCCGGACCTCCTGAAGAATGATCGGCTCAATTTTATTCGTCCTGATGACAACTCAGAAACCTATGTACTCGCCAACGGCGAAAGAAAACACCCCTCCGGAGGCAAATACCTATATTCACTCGCTCCTGATTTTTTTATTCGTCAAGATCTCTTTGATGATTTCACTATCCTTATTCGGATACGAGTTCGTCTTTCAGACCCAAAAGGCAAACCGTTAAAAGGTCATCGCACGATCGTTTCACGACGAAAATATCTATGTAAAAACTGGTGGAATAAAGAGTGGTTTAATCGGACTTTGGCTGTCAGCCAATTTCTCGCTGGCGAAGGGAAAATAACAATTGGTGAATCGCAAGATGTGCAAATAATTATCGATGCCAATCCTTTGCATTTCAAAGCTCCAGTTGGTATCAATGAAGAAGGACTTGGTGAAATTAGTCACGAACAAACAGAACTGCTCAGAAGTTACGAGGAATATTTAGATGAAGATCTTAGGGACGAGGGAATCTAAAGATGACTGAATCAATTATAGTTTTTGATGAACCAGAATTGGAATTCCGATATGGACAGAGGATGATACATCCACGGGATGGGCTTGCTACCTTTGGTCCGTCTGACATCGATCTATCATCACAACCAGGAAAGTTGTCTTATATCGTAATTGGAACGAACAAAGGGATCACTAACTTTAATAAGTGGGCAGAGGCTATGAATCGTCCCGCCATTTCTGCCCCAAACGGAAATCAGAGACTTTGGTCTCCATTTCCTGGTTTTGAAGCGGCATTTTGTTTGAACTGGCCCAGTGAACCGGTCAGATCTTATCAAGTTGATCGGGACCGACTCATTGAAATCTCTCGTTACTCAGATCCATACGAGCGAGTGTTTGGTGTTGTTGATTGTTACCTTGAGCAACTTAAAAAAACAACCAAACTTGATGAAAATATTGGCGTAGCAATCTGTGTTGTGCCAGAGGAAATTTGGCAGAATTGTCGTCCAAAGTCGCGGGTCGCTGATCCTATCGAACGTGCTTCTTCCCAAAGAATAAAAAGTAGGAGAGCTGGACAAACAGAATTACTCCCAGATTTTGATCCACAGCAGTATCAACTGTCTCTTGATTTTCGGCGACAGTTTAAAGCGCGCGCGATGCAATACGAAATTCCTTTACAAATTGTGCGCGAATCTACATTACGATTGGTAGACATCAATATACGCAAGGAACGCAGTCTCACTCCCCTATCAGATCGTATGTGGAATATTAGCACTGCGCTTTATTACAAATGTGGTGGAAAACCTTGGAAACTTGTTACTGCTCGCGACGGTGTTTGTTATATCGGAATTGCTTTTCGTAAAACTGACATGCATGAGGATGGGAAAAATGCTTGTTGTGCCGCCCAGATGTTTCTCGATACCGGAGATGGTATAGTATTTCTTGGTGAATATGGACCTTGGTATTCACCGGAAAAGAAACAATTCCATTTAAGTAAATCTGCCGCTTGCCAACTCTTAGACGGTGTTTTAAAGACCTACGAAGATCTTGAGGGCAAGCAACTTAAAGAGGTTTTTTTGCATTCACGATCTGCGATTAATAATGAGGAGTTCTCCGGTTATCAAAAAGCGTGTCCAAAGGGAACTAAACTCGTTGGTGTAAGGGTTCGTGTGGATCGTCGGCATACGCCAATGTTATTTCGTACGGAGACCAGACCAGTCCTGAGAGGGACATTTTGGAGGCTTAATAACCGTGCAGGTTTGTTATGGGGAAGTGGATTCAAGCCTCGAATTGCAACCTATGACGGATCGGAAACTCCCATTCCATTACGGATTGACATTCAACACGGAGACGCGCCGATAGAAAGAGTCGCACAGGATATTTTCGGCTTAACAAAATTGAACTATAATACGTGCAAATTAGGGGAATCTCAACCTGTTACCGTACGTTTTTCCGATGCCGTTGGAGAAATCTTAATCTCAAATCCCACGGTTTCCCATCGTAAACCACAATTCAAATTTTATATATAACTATTTGAGGAAGCAAATGCAACGGGACTACACTGCTGTTATACAGCAAAGCGATGGTTGGTGGATCGGGTGGTTCCAAGAAATTCTGGGTGCCAATTGCCAAGAACGGACCAGAGATGAATTGCTAACTACCTTAGAAATCACCCTTCGAGAAACGATTGCCTACAATCGGGAAGCATCTCTCCAGGCAGCGGAAAGTCAACATGAGGAAGTGATCATCCAAATTTCCGATAGCAGTACAACCCTTTCTTAAAAAATGTATCGAGAACCTCATGACATGGTCCTACAGAACCCAGTCTTGAGACTAACATATACTTGTGGAGTTGAATGAATGACCACAACGAATCAGTCCAAATCCAACGATGAACTCGGAAGAGTTCGAGAGAAAATCCGAGAAATAGAAGATAAAGCATTGGATGGAAACTATATTTTCCGTGGCGAGCCACAATGCTATACGGAGGTCTCCTCAGGCCTTTGGAGAGGATACCGACAAATGTTGCAGGATGAGCTTGATATTGAATTAATTCAGAGGGAAATGGTGATAAACCATGCAAGACAACATCTCTCAGGCTCCATCAGTAACAATGATTTTGGATCTGGGGATAGTGATTTACCAATTCTGATCCAACTTCAGCATTATGGTGGAAAAACCAACTTAATAGATTTTACGACTGACGCTCGCGTAGCACTCTTCTTCGCTTGCGACGGTTTTTATGATGAGGTAGGGAGAGTTATTCTGCGAAAAAGAGAGGATACAGAAGGATTAGTCGAAAGCCCTTGGAAACCTAACGAACCGATGCATCGTGTCGTCACCCAGAGAAGTGTATTCGTCCGACCTAACAAGGGTTATCTTATCCCTGATCCAGACAGTGTAGTTGAAATCCCGAATACACTAAAAGTTCCTATATTAAAATATTTACAGAAATATAATGATATCTCTGCCAGAAGCATTTACAATGATCTTCATGGATATATTAGAATCCAAGCGCGAGAGAGTAACGCTGTCGGTGAGTTTTATGAAGGTGTCTCGCGCATGTCTGAAATGAAGGAAGCATCCACCCCTGAGGAAAAACATAAATTATCTAATAAAGCCATAGCGCACTTTAACGAGACTGTAAGAATAAACCCTTACTTTGCTAGTGCTTATTTTAATCGATCCTCTGTTTATCTCGGTATGGGTGATCGTGACCGTGCTATTGAAGATTTAGGGAATGCGATAGATGCCGATCCTTATAGGGCAGAAATCTATGCAACTCGTGGTTCTCTTTACTATTGGGGGGAAGATGGAAGAGATAAGCTTGCCCACGTGATCCAAGATTTGAATAAGGCCGTACAGCTCGGGATTGGTCCCAAATTCCAATGCCTTCGCGCTTGGACATGGTTACGCTTGGAAGAATGGGAAGCAGCCAAATCGGATTTTGTCGCTATGCAATCTATGAACTGCGATCCTTTTCCTATGTTTGATGCTAATTACGAAGATATTGAGGACTTTGAAAAGCGATATGATGTTCAATTGCCCGAAGACATCAAGGCGATATTAACTCAACCTTCGTAGAACATCCAGATTTTTTAGGGTGCCCCGTAGGTTGGGTCGAACGCGTGCCGCTGAAACATCCGACCCAGACAATCCACTGTAAAAATCCAGAGGGGACCCCTGAGTGCCCAAAGTCCGAGTGAAACCCAACGATATTTTTCTGAGGGGGTGGGTTTGTTGGGTTTCGCTCTGTCTGCTTCCAAGAAACGCGTCTTGGTGAGATGCCGTTTGGATAGCAAGAGGTCCCTGAGTTTTCCGCTCAACCCAACCTACAGGATGACCGATAGTTGATTGCTACGGGAAATTGTCCAAAGTTCAGTATTTTTAGGTCTCACTATAAAAAAAAATCGCGTTATCCGTGTTAATCCACGATTCAGACAATATCCGCCATACGATGTCACCTCAAAACTTACCTGTAATTCCATGTGCTTTGCAATAATCACGGATAATTGGCAAAAAATCATCTGCGTATTTCATCCTCGCTTCTCCTACGCCATGAATTTCCCCAAATTCTTCCACTGTTTGAGGTAATTCGGCTGCCATCTTTTTCAGTGATTTAATGGTCATAACCCTTGATGCTGGTATTTGTTCTGCTTCCGCCAATTCCTTGCGTTTATCGCGAAGTTTTTCAAAAAGTGCAGGGATATGCTCATTCGATTCTTCAGATACCGGCTCGTAAGTGTTCGTTACTTCAGTTGTACTTTCCACCGAATCTGTCTCGTGTTGCTTGCAATATTCACGGATGATGGGTAAAAAGATATCAGCGTACCTTTCGGTTTTCACTTTCCCTATCCCGCGAATCTGCCGAAATTCTTCTACTGTTTGCGGTAATTCGGTTGCCATCTCCTTCAATATATTAATAGACAAAACTTCTGAAGCTCTTATCAGTTCTTCTTCTGCTGTATTTCTACGTTTGTGGCGAAGTCTCTCAAACAGTGCTGGATCGTACTCGTATTGTTCGTGGGAGATGGCCCCATAAGTATTCAGTTCTTCAGTGACACTATTTTCTAAATCCAAAGTTACCGAATCCACAAGAAATCCCCAAAACCGTGCGTCAGGCTCGACTTCTTTTTTGTTGGTTTTCTGCCCCTTATCTGTCAAGTGCAGGCTTCCATCTTCCCCATCGCGTTCATAAAGATCGTTTTGAAAGAATTGCAGGGCAAAATGACACCATTGTGCTTTGCTATACTCCTTGCCGATTCCCCAGGTACTAAGTTTGTGATGCTTGTTCTTAATAATCTTCTTTTGCTTCTCACCGCATAAAATGTCAATGATATACAATGCCCCGGTTGGTAGGCAAATTGGGATACTCGTATTTTCGTTTTGTAAAGTGCCAATGAAATATGCTTCGTCGAAAACTTCCTTTGTCTCGCTTTCATTAACCCAATGAAGACAAGATAGGAACATTTGGGCAGGCGTTGTCAAATCCACCTGTTCCATTTTCGCTTTACGACAGTTATCACACATCCCACAGTTTTCGTTTTCATACGGCTCCCCAAAATAGGCCAATAACCCTTTGCGTCGACACTCTGTTGAATTTGCCCACGCGATGAGTTTTTGCAACGCTTCAATCCGTCCTTCACGTTGCGATGGATGTCCATCATCAATGAATTCGTTGATCGTATCTTCATCATCCGGACTGAATAACAGGAGACACTCTGCCCGTTTCCCATCCCGGCCAGAACGACCGATTTCTTGGTAATAAGATTCCAAATCCTTCGGCAGCCACGCATGTAAAACAAATCGAACATCTGGCTTATCAATACCCATCCCGAATGCAATTGTGGCAACTATTACGTGAGTATCGTCGTTGATGAAAGCGTCTTGATTTTGTGTGCGGGTTTCATTGTCCAGACCTGCATGATAGGGCAAGGCAGAAATGCCATGCTCTTTTAAATTTTCACACAGCCAATCCACATGTTTCCGTCTTTGACAATAGATGATACCTGATTCGTTAGCGTGTTTTTTTAGAAATGCCAATGTCTGCCCAAGCAACTCAAAACGAGGTTCGATGGAGATGAAGAGATTTTCGCGATTAAAACTATCAATGAATTGATTTTCTGCTGGGATGTTGAGCGATTGTTTAATATCCTCTTGGACTCGTGGAGTCGCCGTGGCAGTTGTGGCAATGCAAACAGCGTTTGGAAATTGCTCACGAACCCAGTCCAACTCACGATAATTCGGACGAAAATCGTGTCCCCACTGAGCGATGCAGTGTGCTTCATCAATCGCAAGGCAAGCAACAGCCGAGTCATAAAGCATTACATGAATTTCAGGTCGTTGGACAAGCGTTTCAGGAGCAATGTAAAGCAATTTGATTTTACCATTCCTGACCTCTTGCATTGTGGCGATATATTCTTCTTCTTCAACCATGTGATTGAGAAAAGCTGCGCGGATTCCCTTCTGTTCTAACTGTATCACTTGGTCTTGCATAAGGGCAATTAGTGGTGAAACAACAACAGTTAGTCCATTAAAAATACACGCGGGCAATTGGTAACAGAGCGACTTTCCCCCACCTGTTGGAAGAACAACCAGGGTATCTTCTCCTTTGCGAATGTGTTCAATAATATCTTCCTGAAATGGAAGGAATTCTTCATGCTCAAAAACGTTCCTGAGAATCTCTAAAGAAGGTGCCTTCGTTTGTGTTGGCGATTGTCTCCTTTCAGGGCGGAATTCCTGTTCTTCTTGTCTTTCCTCCTCAAGAAACCAACCCGAAAGTTGCACATAGCAACGTAGTTCTATGGATGGTGTATTTTTGGGTCGCCACCAGCCGGCAAGGGATACGCGTAAAAGTGTACCTGCTGGAATGGTTTTAAGTGATTTTTGAAAACCAACGAAGGTGAGTGTGCAACCGCCGTTTTCCGTAGGGTAGCGGTAGCATAGGTTTTTCTTTTTGTCTGTTTCGCGAGTGAGTTGCTTGTCCGTTCTCCAAAATATGGTGCTGTAAGATGGCACATCATGCCCAGGCGGAACGTAGAGTGATCCGTTGCTTGTAGTTTTCAACAAACCTTCATACAACTGGCGTGGATCCCCAGATTTCGGCGGCATCAAAAGTTCAATTGCACTTATCAAATCTCTCGTGTCTTCCGTCCTGTGAATACGCGATTTTTTATCAACAACAAAGTTTTCGTTATGCGGTGGCTTCAAAGAAGTTTCAGGTTCTCCAATAATCTTCCAAATATCGCCAACTTCATATTCTTTGTTCGCTCCATCACGTGGATCCGCGTTAAACGGGACGAGCCTGACGCTTTCCCCTTTTTCTGTAATCGCGCCAATACACGCACCACCTCCCATTCGGGTTTTCGCAACAATGAGTACTCTCACGGTAAAATGTCTTCAACCTCCAGGTCAAAAGTTTTCGCTAATTTATCCGCTACCAAGGAACGGTGACATGCCTCCGGCGCAGTTTCCACACAAAAGAAAGCAACGACTTTGGCATCCGATTCCAACTCATCCAGCAGACTTTGGGGTTCAAACTCGGCGAGGCATTCAGTCTGGTAGGCTGCAATAAACGCTTCTCCCAATGTGGTGCGTTTGCGTTTAGGGGTTTTGCTTGCTTTATCTGCTGCTGCCTGTTTGTCTCGAACGGTTTTCGTTGGACCGAGGTCTTTTCGGTAGATATATCGGATGCCGAGTTCCGACAGACGCGCTTGCAATCGCACACTATTAGCAAATGCGTAAGTTGCCCCACGAAGACCGCGCCGACTGCGAATATCGCAGAATGTATCGACCTCTGCTTTGCAGAGTGCCTCAAAAAAACCCGATTCGTCAAAGCCGTATACGCCGATGGTGACAATTTTAATTTTCATAGTAGGTGGGATTAAGTGTATTTTTTCCGAGAATGAAACGTCTCTTCGCCAAACATTGACAATTGTCCGCCCGTCAGACGTTCAACGACTTGCTCCTGTGTCACTTGGACGTCATTTTCGTCGATGTGGATGACCGGTATATCTTGTGTTGTGAGGGTCGCGCCGATGAGTTTACATCGATGGCACTCTTCTGGCTTCCCCTCGCTGCACATCAAGACAACAGATTGTTGTTGTGAGAAGGCGGTGTGGAGACGTTCAATGCCACTTTGGTAGTATTCCCTCTCCTTGACCTTTTCGTAATCAAGTTTCCCGTTGACGTAACACGTTTCGTCGTCGGGTCTACCGCCGAGTGTATCTCCCATGAATACGTAGTGGATGCCGTGGTGTTCGAGTTCCTTTGCTAACGCGGCTTTGGAGAATTCTGGTTTGTAGCGTGAATAGGGGGCGGAGCGGACATCGATGAGGTAGGCGATCTCGTGCTGATGTAGCACTTCGATGAGTTCCTTGATGGAACGGCTCCCGTAGCCTATGGTATAGATTGGAATGGCGGTGGGTGGTCTTTCCATGATAAATTTATGGGTTGCTCATTTATCTTCTTCTTTGACTCCTTATTAGCGACATGTACGCATCATGGTCCCCGATCCAAAACCAATCAAGCCTTCCTCATGTTCAAATGCTAACGCTCGATAATTATCGCCAACTTTTGCACGCCACCACTCGCCAACCTTCTGGAGTTCAAGGGAGGGATGTCTTGGATTTTCTTTGAGCAACTCAAATTTTCTGTCTGCGAGTTTTTGGATAGTGGGTGGCAGTCTGTGGTAACGCTCCCAAAACTCAGGTTTGGCTCTATAGATCGGTTAGCCTCCCCGCCTGAATATCTTCAAGTATTTCATCGCGCAGCGGATCCAGTCTACCTGCTTTTATATCCTCTTCAATTTGTCTGTCCCATGCCGCGGAACGGGCCTTTAGGATTTCATAAAGACTGTCTGCTAAAGCTTCCAAAAGGGCTTGTTGGGTAATGCCTTGACACATCTTCACTTCAGGCACATCAGGAATCCATCCGCTCCATCCAGTAGATGTTCTTTTTACGGAAGCCGTATAAGTTTCCTCAAAACGAGGGTCGTTCAGTTGGATGGGCCGCGGGTCTCTCTGTTGAACCTGTTGCTCTGGTACTCCTATAGCGGGGATCTCCGCGATGACAATAGTTCCCATATCTGTTTTCCTCCTGGGACGATGCCTCTAAACCTATCTACATATCTTCTACAACTTGTCTACAATTCTCATGTCTACGCACAACAGACCAACCCCGAACTCCTGTTGGAGTTGTCAGGCATGCTGTATGTAGTATACCACATTTTTAGATGCGATGCGAATTTATTCTTTATTTGCACTTTTTTGCAGAATTTTTAGGAATTATGCTATAGTATCCTAAACAAAAACAGTCTTTCAGAACTTCATCTTCCACAATTCCACACCCAATATGAAGAACTATAGCGTCAGAATGATTCGTGAGAACATGGAGAATATTCCGAAATTCCGGGTTCCAGATGGGTTTGCAATCCGGAACTTTCGTCGGAATGAAGGACATATCTGGACGCGGATTCTGCAAGCCGGAGAACCCTACGCTGAAATTGACGACGAACTTTTTGATCGCGAGTTTAAACGCCATCTTTCAGTGATGGAGGATAGGAGTTTTTACTTAACGACGGACACAGGCGAGGAAATCGGCACAATCACGGCATGGTGGCAAGATATAGATGGAGAAGTGTGGGGACAGATCCACTGGGTCGTGATTCACCCCGATTACCAAGGAAACGGGCTTTCCAAACCGATGATGACTGTAGCGATGGAGCGTCTGAAACAATCCCACGACCGCTGTTTTCTCGGCACGTCCACTGGGCGTATTGCAGCCATCAAAGTTTATCTTGACTTTGGCTTCACCCCAGACCTTTCACATGAAAATAGCCGAGAGGCTTGGACGGAAGTCGCATCCGTTTTGGAGCACCCTATTTTAAAGGAGGTAGCATTGTGAACGGGACAATGATTCCATCTCTCAGCGAACAACAGATCACCGACTACCATGAGGACGGCTACGTAATCGTGCGCAATGCCTTGTCCGCGAAGGAAGCGGATGAACTTCGGCGCACTGTCCAAAAACAGGTGAAACGCGATGCCTATCCATCGACGCTGAAATATCCTGAACCAGCGAAATATACGGTAAGTGGCAACCGGCTTGCGGATCCTGGACTCACCGAGATTGCCGAACATCCAACGGTTATCGGTGCCGTCGAATCTGCACTCGGTCAACCCGCACATCTCACTGCCTATGTTGCGTATTTGCGAACACCCGGCGATAAAGGCGGTAGAGCGCATTGCGACTACAAACGCTGGCGACCTGTCGGTTCATCAATGAACTGGGTGTTTGCTATCATCCCATTGACCGATTTTGATACAGCGTACGGTCCTTTTCTCGTGTCGCCCAAATCACACAAATTGACGCAGGTGATTGATCCGGACGCGCACATCTTAGACCTCAACCGTCCCGACCCCGAACAGTTACCGCCTTTCATCGATCCAGAACTCAAAGCAGGGGATTTGCTGGTCGTCAACGAGCACGTCTGGCACGAAGCACCTCCCGGCACTACAACTGAAGATCGGTGCGGGATTTTCAATAAGTATTGTGCAATAGACGCACCACCCGCCGCGGGGTATTATCCTTACAATCCCGCCGCTTTGGACGCATTGAGTGATGAGGGGAAACGTCTCATTCCCGTCTGTTTTGACAAGCCGATGACAACGACGCGTCTGCTAATTGAGGATGCATCACGTCAGGAATCGAAATTCTTGCTCCGTCGTGATGCCGAAACAAATGCTTGGGAGTTGCCCGGAGGCGAAGGTTGGGAAGAGGAGAAAGGTGTCGGTTGGGATGTCGGTGCTCGGATCGGCTCACTGCAGGAACTCACCCAAACGCAACTCGGTTTAGAAGTCTCTTGGATGTCCTATATTGAGGATGTTGAGGAGGCGGATGGTATCTGCCGCGTCTACGGATTTTCCGATGAAAACTTAGACATCGATGCTCTGGGCAATAACGGTTGTGAATGGTTCACGAAATCTGAACTGAAGCAACGCTTTGGTGAGAGTGATGCTATTTGCGGTGCTATTGATACATGGCAGCAAGCGGATGTGATTCGGGGGAAAGGCACGGCATGCCGTCAGAGTCGGCACCAATTTGATGCCTAAACTATAGTGATAGATGCAGTTTCCAGCCGTATCGGTGCGTGCATGTTGATGTAAACTGCAGAGGGAGATTTCTCGTTACCAACAGTTGAGAACTGTGGTGAATTATCAAAATCGGTGTCAAGACCTCATGCTTTAGCTTGGGAATGTAGACACCGCCCTCTTGGAAAGAACCAAAATGTTCATTTTTGCCTTGACGTTTGGTCCGAAATTGTGTTATAATGAAAGCATCAAGTTGGCAGACATGCTAAGCGTAATCGCAAGGTTACGTGTCTGCCTACCCACTTAGCAGGGGTTAAAGACTTGATACTTGATAGACCATGAAAACCTATAAATATCAGTTTGGACATCAATCGAATTGTATTCGCATTGGTAATCTGCTTGACGATATGTGGCAAGTGCATGAATACTTCCATAAGTGGCAACGCCAACGCTACAAAGACGGACTGCCGTATGCGAACTATCCTGCCATGTCTGCTCACTTGACGGAGTTGAAGCGGACGACACACCCGCATTGGAATGCCTTGCCAAGTCAAGCGATTCAACAAGAGTTGCGGCGTATTGATAAGGCGTATGACCGTTTTTTCAAAAAACTTGGGGGTAGACCGAAACTCAAAAAGAGACATAAATTCAAGTCTATCACCTATCCGGGTACTGCGGGGTGGGACCTGAAAAACAATCGGATTACACTTACTTTTAGAGAATGGAACGCTTCTAAACACCGTTGGTCTTTTAGAAAGATACCTTATACTTTTCATAAACACCGCCAGTGGCACGGAAGCATCACTTATATCACGATAAAGCGTGATAACTGCGGTGACTACTATCTCTGTATAACCACGAACTACACGGACATGAAACGTCTGCCGACGACAGGTGAAAGCGTTGGGGCAGACTTCGGCATGAAAGACGCATATTTGACACTCAGTACGGGTGAGAAGAAACAACACCCGCAACCTTTGAAACACTCCTTGAAGAAACTTCGCAGTCTCAACAAAGACTTGAGCCGTAAGATAAAAGGTTCTCATGGCTGGTGGCGTTGTGTTCGAGCCATAGCCCGTCTGTATCGAAAGATCACGAATCAACGCAAAGACTTTCATTGGCAACTCGCCTCTGAACTTTGTAAAAAGTTCGATACCATTGCTATTGAAACCTTGAACCTTGACGGTATGAAACGCTTGTGGGGACGTAAAGTCTCCGACCTCGCCTTCTACCAGTTCGTTGAGATATTGAAGTATAAGTGTCGTAAGCATAAGCGTGAGTTGCGTCAAGTTGGTCAATGGACTGCGACGACGAAACCGTGTAGCGATTGTGGTTTTCATAACGAAACCCTAACGCTTTCAGATAGGCAGTGGACCTGTCCTGAATGTGGTTCACACCACGACCGAGACATCAACGCTGCGATAAACATATTGCGGGCAGGGATAGCCACGACATAAACGTGATATGCCTCATATCCATTTTTTTGAGGATATGGGGGAAATGCCCGCGGGTGGAGCGACAGTCAGACGGTGAACTCTTTGAGAAAACCGCAGTTGCGATGAAACCGAAGCCCCACGCTTTAGCGTGTGGGTGCTATCACCAAACATCTCACGAGAAAAGGAGATTGAAAAATGAACCGCATTTTCACAACAACCCCATTTGTGTTAATCGTAGGTCTGACCTGCCTTTTCTTCATCGGTTGTGCCTCCTTACGTCAACCACTTCCCACACAGATAGCCGCATCACATCTGTCATGTGAGGCATATCCAAGACTCGTTGATGGTAACCTCGCCACGACCGGTATCCTCAAGGTGGAGGGTATGGTTGAAAAGGATTACATTGGCGGAGGTGGCACGAGGCGGAGCGGAGTTATTCCGAGACGGTATGGCGACTGGTTGGAAGGCAGAAATAAGGCTGAGGCGTGGATTCAACTTGACACGCTGACCCCTGTTGCCTACATTGAGGTACACCCCGTTTCAAACATTTATCGTCTTTTGGTATATACAACGACTGCTGAGACGCAACCCGGAATGTCAGAGTACCTCTTTGAGCCTGTCAAAAGTCATAAAATCGCGAGATCCGAAAATGGGGCAGTCATCCGCATTAATGTTGACAGACCCATGCGTTGGCTTCGGATCGTAATGCATGCGAATCGGGATCCGACACGCGCTGAGCGGGAACCCTTGACGCAGAAAATTGAAGTGCCCTTTGAAGACATTGTGATCCGGGAAGTCAAGTTTTATGCACAACACGACGAACCTGCACATTGAGGCTCGTGTGCTGTCTTCTCATCACCTATTCGAATCGGCCTCGAGTCGTTTTTTCTGCTCTTCGAGCATCTTCTGCTGACGCTTGACGCGTTCTGGGATTAAACGTTCTCGCTGTGCCGTGGGTTTGAAATCCAACCGGCTTTTTCCTAATCCGTGCAGGACTGCTAACTCCACCGGTGAGAAATCGTCTGGATTCTCACGATTGAAATTCATCGGTTCCTTGAGGGAAACCGGCGGATTCGTGATGAAACGGGCGCGTCCCGAAGGATTCTGCGAAGCGGCATGCAAGATAAACGGGTGCAGTAGCACAACATCTCCGGCGTTCCCTGTGATTTCCACGAAATCTTGGCATTTGTCAATGAGTTGACCAAAACCACCAGGCAACAATCCTTCTGGATGTTCATACAACCGCTGTGCGACGTGTTGAACCGAATCGCACGCCACAAATGTCCCGCCGCTTTCTGGGTAGATATCCGACCAAACGACGATTGTAAGGAGTCCTTGTTCCGGACTGTCTAAGAAATGGCGGAAGAAATCGCCATCTTTGTGCCATCCACCGACTTCTGGAGAAGGTGGTTGCCATGGTGTGTCCGCACCTAATCCGAAGTTAATAATAAAGCCGTCGCCCCATCCGGGTTTTGAGTCGCCCCAAAAATTGACAATCCTGTCTTCACTGCCGAGTAGATCACAAATGGCATCCCACGCCCTCGGGGCAACATCCTCAATTAATACCCTGTTCATAGAGGGCAGATGAACGCGAGGTTCTTCCCAAGTCGTTGGATCCTCTGGATCATAACCGAGTCGCTTGAAAGCGAAGGCTCGCCATTCTTCTGCCAGCTCGCGCGGAAAGCAGTCTTTCAGAATAACATGTCCCTTCTCAACGAAGTGGTTAACATCTGTTTCTGTAAGTGTTCTGTAAGTTTTCGCCATTTTTTAATTTTTCCTTACGGAGTAATAACGCAGGTTTCATCTTTAACATACCTGCCGTCTATCCGCCCTCCGCTTCGCTTACGGGCTATGGTTATGTAAAATTAGCTTAAGAAAGCAACCCGCAACAGCGGCGCGGGTGGATATAAAAGAAAAACGGATAACCAACAAATGACTTCATTTAACGCCTTGCGAATAATTAGAAAACCTGCGCTGTTGTTGCAGGTTACAATTACTGAATATTCTCTAACAACGTTTCTACGAGTTTTGTTGCGAACGCGTCATCATTGATGTGAGCGTCCATCTCAATAACCGTGACGTTATCACCGATGTGTGCCTTCAGATTTTCGATCCATGCCACTCGTGCTTTGGGAGAGTCGAAGGGTTGTCCCGTTTTATCGATTGCCGATACGCCTTGGGTCGGAATAATAACCGTTGTAGGTCCCTGTGCTGCACTGAGTTTACGCGCCATAATGCGTCCGAGTTCAGCGGTTTCTTCAGGGGTTGTCCGCATGAGTGTCACGGTCGGATTGTGCTGATAGAACAGCCGATCGCTGAACTGTTCTGGGACTGTGTCAGGTGGACCAAAATTGACCATATCCAGCGCGCCAGGCGCGACAACTTGCGGCAGTCCGGATGCTCCTGCGGCTTCCAGTCGATCGGGACCGGCACTGAGCACCCCACCGACCAATTCGTCAGCAAGCTCAGTCGTCGTTACGTCTAACACCCCGGCAAGGAAACCGCCTTTGACAAGATCTTCCATCGCTTGCCCACCGGTACCCGTTGCGTGAAAGACGAGGACTTCGTAACCAGCGGCTTCAAGGATCTCCATCGCTTTTGTAACGCATGGCGTCGTCACACCGAACATCGTCGCTGCGATGAGAGGCTTGTCTGCTGTTGCCTCTGGCATTTCCGCGTTGACCATTCCAACGATCGCGCCAGCGGCGTTAGCGAGAATCTGTCGGGACAATCGGTTGATACCGGCGATGTCCACAACAGAGTACATCATACTTATGTCTTTAGACTGGACATATGGACTTGTGTCACCCGATGCTAAAGTTGAAACCATAATTTTCGGAACACCTACTGGTACTGCCTGCATCGCTGTCGTGCCGATGGTAGTCCCTGCGGAGCCACCGAGTGAAATAATCCCATCAATTTCGCCTGCCGCCTGTTTTTCAGCAATAAGCGCGGCGGCACCCTGCGCCATCACAGCGACGCTGTTACCTCGGTCGCCCTCATCTCTCAAAGCCTGAAGGGATGAACCTCCGGCTTGTGCGACTTCATCCGCAGAAACATCCGGTGTTAACTGCGGTTCTCCCAATATACCCGTGTTGATGACACATGTTGAGGTGCCGGTTGATTCTATCTGCGCTTTGATAAATGAAAATTCCAAACCCTTCGTGTCCATTGTACCGACAATGCAAACTGTTTTCGCCATCCCCGATTCCTCCGATGTCTGATAGATTTCGGACTTACGCTGTTAAGCGTGTTTCTAATCTTGCCTTGGGTTCTGTCCTTGCGTAAATCTAATTAGATTATTATAGGGCGCGTGGTAAAGTCTGTCAAGAGAATTTTGATGAAAAAGTTGACACAATTCGCGGGATGTGATAGACTTAAAAAATGGCTATCAGCTGTCGGCTTTCGGCTGTCGGTTAAGAAACTTTTTGAATGGTCATCAATTTTTTGTTCGATGCGAGCGTTTCAGAAAACCGAAAGGGCACCCGCTGATAACTGAAAGCCAATAGCCAATTTGCTATGTCAGATTAGCGGAGGAAAATAGGTGAAATCAATCGATTCTAAACAAGCAGGATTAACATCAATACAAATCTTAGTTGTCGTCATCGTTCTCGGTATTATCGCGGCTGTCCTTTTGGCACCACGGTTGCTCGGACAAGCTGGGCGCGCCTTACAAGCACAAGCCGCTGAGGATATCGAAACACTCGGTATCGCTCTTGATAGGTATGCAAAAGATAACGGTGATTATCCCTCAACTGAACAGGGTTTAAAGGCACTTTGGGAGATGCCTGAAGCACCCCCAAAACCTATAAACTGGTTAGAACCCTATATTCAAATCCCGATTACGGAAGATCCGTGGGGGAATCCGTATGTCTATGTTCGTCCGGGCAACCACGACCGGTACGGGTACGATCTTATCTCTTTCGGGAGTGATGGCGTTGAGGGTGGTACAGGTGAAGCAGAAGATGTCGTCAGTTGGATCCGACGTGATGAATAATTTTAATTTTTCCTTGCGGTTCGGTCAGGATGGTTGCGGGTTTGAGATGCCTCGCTGTCTATCCGCACTCCACTTCGCTACGTGCTACGGTTTCGTTATTGGTGGATGAGCGGACCTCGCCCCTGCGCGGTTTTGAACTATACTAAGAACCTGCGTGCCAGCGGAGCACACGCTAGGAGCCCATAAGAAAAAATATGAAGATTACCCAGATTGATGTTATCAAAGTGAGAGTGCCATATCATGAAGGCATTTATGAACTCATGACGCGTCGTAATCTTTACCAGATTGATTACGTCTACAAGGTGCACACCGATGTAGGACTCGTTGGAATTGGCGATGGAGCGTTTCAGGCAGATGAAGTTGTTCAACGCTATATCGGTAGAAATCCATTTGAATTTATGAATGGCTGGGCACCGACGCCCCTTCAACAGGCTTTTTACGACATCATGGGGAAGGCACTTGGCGTGCCGGTGCATCAACTGTTAGGTGAAAAGGTTCACGACAAAACGCAGTTCGGTTACTGGTCGATTGATATGACCCCCGAAGAATGGGCGGCAGAAGCACAACACGCTTACGCCCTCGGCTATCGGCTCCACAAAATCAAAGCCCGCCCGTGGTTTGAAGTGCTTGAGCAGGTCGAAGCAATCGCAAGCGTTGTACCAGATGATTATCGGCTCCGCGTCGATGCAAATGATTCTTTTGAGACCCCGGCACGCACCCTTGAAGTCGTACGTCATCTCCAAAATCATAATATAGAGTCATTTGAGACGCCGATCCCACAAGCCGATATTGCTGGATACCAAGAGATCAAGCGGCACACCGATATACCGATAACAATTCACTTCGGCAATCCCGATCCAATTGAAGCAATACGGGCAAATATGAACGATTCATTTATTATCGCTTACCCGGACTCACGCGCTGCCAATGCTATACGGGAGGCGGTCATTTCAAATGCCGCACACCTCCCTGTATGGATACAAATTGTCGGGCTCGGTATTACGACCTCCTACGTTATGCATCTCGCCGCAGTGATGCCGAATGCAACCATGCCTGCGATTACGCTGAATGCTTTGCGCGCTTTTGACCTTGTTACGCCTTCAACGATTCCGCTTGTAGACGGATACGCAACGATTCCAGATAAACCCGGATTAGGCGTTGAGTTGGATGAGGATGCCCTTGATAATTGTCGCGTCTAAGACGAAACAGAATGACGCATTATTCAAAAACGTTAGCACGGAATGGAATGGAGTGCGGATTTAAGGAACGCATATCAAAGTCCAGACGCACGTCTTTTAACCGCAAGATATAATAAAATAAGGAGAAAACGCATTATGCAAATGCACGTAGGTGGAGAATGGATTGATAAATCCGATAAAATTGATGTACTCAGTCCGTTTGATGGTTCGGTTGTTGATACTGTGCCCAGAGGGGACGCAGCTGACGTTGAAACCGCTATTCAAACCGCGGAACGCGGCGCAAAAATCATGGCGGGGCTGACTGGCTATGAACGCTATGAGATCCTGCGTAAAGTTGCGGATTTGATGGTGGAGCGGTCAGGTGAACTTGCCGAGGTTATCACCCGTGAGGAGGGGAAAATCCTCGCTGAGGCGACAATTGAGGCGACGCGCGCTTCCGAGATTATCGCTCTCTCTGCAGAGGAAGCGAAGCGATTGACTGGTGAGACGATTCCCCTTGAAGGCGCACCCGGTGTCAAAGACAAACTCGGCTTTACAGTGCGCATGCCGTGTGGTATTGTTGCTGGAATTAGCCCCTTCAATTTTCCGCTGCACCTTGTCTGCCATAAAGCGGGTCCCGCGATCGCCGGTGGAAACGCAATTATCATCAAACCTGCGACGGATACACCGCTCTCCGCGCTGAAACTCGTGGAACTCTTTCTGGAAGCAGGGACACCCCCTGAGGCGATTCAGTGTGTGACGGGACCGGGCGGCGAAATCGGTGATACCCTCTGTGCAGACCATCGCGTCCGAAAAATTACCTTTACCGGAAGCCGTGATGTCGGCGAGCATATCTGTAAGGTCGCAGGGTTAAAGCGTGTCACCATGGAACTCGGCTCGAATTCACCGCTCATCGTCATGCCAGACGCCGATCCCGAAAAGGTCGCGAAGGCAGCGGCGGCATCCGGTTATTCTAATGCAGGGCAGGTCTGTATCTCAACGCAGCGAGTCATCGCACATGAAAAAATCTACGGCGACTTCTTAGATGCGTTCCAAGCCGAAGTCACTCAAATCAGCACCGGCGATCCTCTCGCAGAAGGCACACGGATGGGACCGATGATTCGAGAAGGCGATGCTACCCGTGTTGCCGAATGGATTCAGGAGGCTGTCTCGGATGGCGCGGAACTTCTCACCGGTGGCGATAAGCAGGATCAATTCGTTACGCCTGCTATCCTTGCCAACGTCAAGCCGGAGATGAAAATCTCCTGTGATGAAGTGTTCGGACCGGCTGTCGGTGTGACGCGTGTCAACAACATTGACGAGGCGATCTCCCTTGCCAACGATACGAACTACGGGCTGAGTGCCGCGATCTTCACACAGAACGTTGATTGGGCAATGAAGTTTGTCCGTGAGGTCGAATCTGGTAACCTGATGGTGAACTGGGGCACGCAATGGCGTGCGGATCTGATGCCGTATGGCGGCGTTAAGGAAAGTGGTATGGGCAAAGAGGGTCCGAAATACGCCATAGAAGAGATGACCGAATTGAAGATGGCGATCTTCCATTTGGATAGTTAGCAGGTTTTGACAACGGGTGGATATCGTTATCTGCCCGTTTCCTTCAAATGCCGTTGTGTAGAACCTATCAAAACCTCAAGAACCTATAAAAATCTACAGTGTTCTTTGAGTTTGTGTCTACTTCCTGTTTCAAGGTCCATTGCCTCTCAATTGAGGTCTTATACGGACTCCACAGGCGTTTTACGTCCCCTCGCAACTCGTGGCGACGGTTAGCAGTCAAGATGGACACAAGTTGATAGCGGCGTTGAGATCTCGGTCAATATCAAGTCCACATTTGGAGCAGTGATAGTGCCTCTCTGAAAGCGTTAGGTCTTTTTTCTTGTGTCCGCAGTTGCTACAGGTTTTAGAACTCGCAAAGAACTGATCTGCTTGTATTATCGGTATTCCACGTCTCTCTGCTTTGTATTTCAGCAGTGTGAGGAAACCTGAGAGTGCCGAGTCCGAGAGTGCTTTGGCAAGTTTACGATTGCGTAGCAGTCCAGAGATATTCAGGGTCTCAATACCAATAGCACCCGCTTTACGGACAATCTTTGTCGTTGCTTGGTGGTGAGCGTCCTCACGGATGCAAGCGATCCGATAATGCACACCCGACAACGTTGCCTTTGCTTTATGCCAGTTCTTTGACCAAAGCACTTTACGCGATAAAGCACGATTGGCACGTGCTAACTTCCGCTCAAGTCGTTTCAGAGGACGTGGGTTTTCATAGGTATCACCATTAGAACAGGTGGCGAGTGTGTTGATACCTACGTCAATGCCAATCGGTTGCTTTTCCTCTCGGTCAAAGAGAGAGGGTTGATGTTCGTAGTTATTGCTATCAAGGTTTCGGACAGTGATTGACACAAACCAGCGATTATTACGTTTAGAGACAACAACTTTGGTGATTTCACCGGTATATCGGAGTTCCTCACGCATACGCACCCATCCGATTTTCGGCAACTTGACGCGCTTTTTGTAGACTTCAACTGTTTCGGCACCATTGTCTGCTTGATAGGAGATTCTATCAGATCGTTTCTTGTAGGTAGGAAATCGGTTTTGTCCTTTTTTCCAGCGGTCAACGGCATCGCCAAAGTTGTGGATAGCATTCTTAGAAGCGTTTTGTGAAAGGTCAGAACACCAGTGGAACTTATCACGCTTGACGGCGTTGAACTCACGTTTGATGTCAACATGGCTACGCCAGTCGTCTTTATCGAGTCCGTCTTTGAAGGACGACAGCGCGAAGTTGAACGCAACACGGGCATACCCGGCGTGCTGTGCCATGAGCGTGGCTTGCTTGTGATTCGGATTCAGTTCTATCTGATGCGGGCGTAACGTCATGGGATTCTCACGTATCACGCTTTTACCGCTAACTACAGTCGGTCGGCGAGGAGACTGCCCTTGCGGGCAGGTAGTTAGTCCTCGCCACGTGATGTAAGTATTGTAGTATTTTCTCAACGGATTGTCAAGAAAAAACGGCAGAACTTTAGACCTTTAGAGGTTCTTATAGATTTTAGTAGGTTTTTATAGAAAATAGCCTACTGCAACTTGCCCTTTCACGCCTTTTGTGCCACCATGCCGGCGAGGATGCCGAGGATTTTGTCGATCCGCTCAATTGTGTAGGCTGCCATGTCAAGTTGAAGTTTCTTTTCCTCTAACTTAAGGAATACCCACTCTATGCCTGATGTGGTGGCACCGTAGACGCAGGGGATGTCATTCCCCCTTTCGGTGTTAAAGCACTGCGCGGCAACCATCTCTGCGACACACTGCCCGAGGCCTATCGTCAAATTGTCCCTTTTTGCTTCAACAAGGATGATGGCTGGGGATTCTAAATGAAATTGGGATGGCGACAGGCTCACCAGAAAATCACAAACCCCGGTCAAACCGTTTTCAGAATCAACATTAAAGTCAATCCCCGAAAAAAAACTGATACCGCGGTTGAAGTGTTCCCAAAGTTCAACCAGAACTGCGGAGACAATCAGCTCTGATTTTGCTTTCTCAGTGCCTATAGCAAACGCTAACGGCACATTTCGTTCCAGTGCCGTGGCGAGATGTGCACTGGGTGCCACCGGCTTTACGTCAGCAAAGATGCCAGCTGTATTAACTGCTTCTAACTGAAACGCTTCCTTCACCGTTTCTAAAGTCCAATCGCTATATGCCATGAGAGAAAGCCTCCATTCTCTAATTTGATAACATCTATATTTTATCAAACAGCTCTGGGATTTTTCAAGTTAAACAGAAAAGGCGCGGTTGCAAACCGCGCCTGCAATGGATTTTACAAGAACCTACTCTTCCTCTTCAGTTTTCGACTCAGCGATTACCTTCTGGGCAACATCGTCAGGTGTGATCTCGTAATGTGAGAACTCCATCGTGAAGGTGCCACGCGCACTCGTCATCGACTTGAGATCAATTGAATATCGGAGCATCTCCGAAAGCGGAACGTTTGCTTGGATGACCTGCTTTCTTCCCATCTGTTCAACACCCATTACCTGTCCACGTCGTCCGTTCAGGTCGCCAATAATGCTACCCATGAACTGTTCCGGCACCGTGATCTCGACGCTCATCACCGGTTCGAGCAAACATGCATCCGCCTCTTCGGCGGCAGCAGCGAAAGCGATAGAGCCAGCGATCTGGAACGCCATGTCCGAAGAATCGACAGGGTGGTATTTACCATCATAGAGGTCAATTTGGATATCGACAACGGGGAAGCCTGCAAGTAGACCTCTGTCCATTCTCTCGCGAATGCCTTTTTCGACAGCCGGGATATAGTTACGCGGGATCGCGCCACCGACAATGTTGTTCACAAACTCAAAACCCTCGCCTCGTTGCATGGGAGCGAGATTAATCGTGACATCGCCGAACTGACCTCTTCCACCAGATTGGCGTTTGTGTCTGCCTTGGATGGCCTGGACTCTCCGACGAATTGTTTCCCGATACGGGACTTTTGGCGGTGAGACTTCCGTCTCGACTCCGAATTTGTCTGCCATTCGTTCCCGATTAATGTTGATGTGCAGGTCTCCGAGCCCGGAAATGAGCAGTTGTTTTGTAACTTCGTTCCGCTCAATCCTAAAGGTCGGATCTTCTTCGGACATCCGTGTAAGGGATGTCATCAGTTTTTCGTCGTCGCCTTCGCGCGTCGGGTGGATGGCATAGGAAATGACGGAGTTTGGGAAATCGACACTTGGAAGTTCAATGGGGGCGTCTCTGTCGCAGAGCGTATCCCCGGTCTGGGTCGCGGCAAGTTTCGTGAGCGCGCCAATGTCTCCTGCCTCTACTTGTGGTGTGCTGATGGCCTCTTTACCGTTCATGAACGCTGTTTTTCCGAGGCGTTCAACTTGTCCTCGTGTCGAGTTGCTGACTTGAGTATCTCCTTCCAACGTGCCGGAATAAACACGGAAGAAGCTCAACTGACCTGCAAACGGGTCGGCAATCGATTTGAATACAACGGCGGACATCGGAGCATCCGGTGAGGGTTCGCGACTGTCCTCTTCATTTTCTGCAGCCGCAACTGCCCCGACATCGGCGGGAGATGGGCAACCCGTCAGCAGTGTATCCATCAATTGCTGGACGCCGACATTGTTCAAGGCAGCACCGCAAAGCACAGGGGTAAACTGATTCTCGAAAATCCCAAGTTGCAAGCCGTTCTGAATCTCTTCATCCGATAGTTCGCCTTCAAAAAACTTCTCAATGAGTTCATCGTCGCTTTCTGCCGCGACTTCAACGAGTGCTTCGCGAGTTTCTTCAGCCTCTGTTTCCAAGTCTGCGGGTATTTCGGATTTCGCTGCGCGCTTACTTCCATCGGGTTGCAGATAAGCCGCCATCTGTATGACATCGACGACACCGGCGAACTGATCCTCTTTACCAATCGGAAGTTGGGTAGAGACCGCCCGGGTTTCTAAGATGTCTTCAACACTTGCGAGTGCATTTTCAAAACTGGCATTCTCTTTATCCATTTTGTTGATAAAGATGAGGCGTGGCAGTTCATATTTGTCTGCGATTTCCCACACCTTTTCTGTTCCACCCTCGACACCGGTTGTCGCATCGACGACGACAACAACAGCATCGACGACTCGGAGTACACTGTGAAGGTCACCGTGAAAATCTTCTGCACCCGGGGTATCAATCAGATTTAGTTTATGTCCTTCCCATTCTGCAATACAGACTGAACAGTTGAGGGTCGTTTTGCGTTCAATCTCGTCAGCGGCATAGTCAGCTACAGAAGTTCCGCTATCGACAGCCCCCATTCGCTCAATAGCACCACCGTTGTAAAGCATCGCTTCAACGAGTGATGTTTTGCCTGCTCCTGAATGCGCGATAATTGCAATGTTTCGGATCTGGTCTGTCCTGTATTGTTTCATACGTCCAAAAATTTCTCCTTTTACTGTTAACCACACGGAATAGAGCGAGCTACGCCGTTTAAAGCTAAATCCTATCATACTGTGGCAAAAATGTCAAGAAAATTTTTAATTTTTCCTTACTACCTTGCGTAAAACGTCTGGCATAACGTGTCGGGTTTAAGGTAGAATTAATTCAATTGATTGTGGAAACGATCCTCTATAAAACTAAGTCAAGCCCGTAGAGGTTGACGGCTCTGGAATAATGAACTTCAAAGTTCAAACTTCCGTGCCTTACCCGCAAGGTAAATTAAAAATATGCAAAATCTTTTCTTCGCGTTCGGTTCAGGTTTGAGTCTACTCGGTGTTGTTTTTGGGGCGTTTGGGGCGCATGCATTGCGATCAAAACTCTCACCGGAGATGCTTGAGACATTTGAAGTCGCCGTTCGATATCAGATGTATCACAGTCTGGGGATGATTGCTGCAGCGTGGGCGGTATCGCAGTGGCAGAACCAACTCACGGTTGCATCGGGATGGTGTTTTTTCGCAGGCATCCTAATTTTTTCAGGGAGTCTCTATATCCTTAGCCTCACGGGTATCCGATGGCTCGGTGCGATTACACCCATCGGTGGGTTGGCTTTTATTGTCGGTTGGGGTTGCCTGACACTTGCAGCGATTCGTGGGTAAGCGTCTGAGTTTGAACCCGTTTAAGGTTGACAACTGCCACGTTTTCGTGTAAAATAATTAAAATTTGGAGAACCCGACTCACCTACTTTTGGCTGACCGCGAGTGTCCTACATCTGCTTGGCATAGAAGGCAAGGATTCGATGCTCCGGCTATAAATCTAAGGAGGATCTCTCATGAAAAAGTTGAACATCCAATGGGTTTACACGTGCATTTGCTTGGGCTTTATGCTAATTGGGCACACGGCACAGGCAATTCTTTACGAGTTTGATAGCGATAAGGAGATTGCGGATTGGGAGTTGGGACCGCAGGCAACCGCAAAGGTGAAAGACGGCATGCTTGAACTTACTGTTGCTGGTGGGCAGAATTCGGGTATCTACTTTGGGGAGGAAAACTGGACGGATTACCGAATGGAAGTCAAGGCACGGAAACTTGCTGGACCCTATTTTCATCTGTTTGCTCGGACGCAGGAACCAGCCGTAGATTTCTATTTCATGGAAATCAGTTACAACTCGCATACAACTTCGGTTTTCATGTTTCAAGGCGGTGGAGCGAATGAGATTACGGGCGGTCCGCGCCCGAAACGTCCCGATTCCAAGGACACCAAAGGTGGCGATGCATATACCATAGTCTTTGAGGTAGAAGGGGAAACCCTCAGAACCTATATTGATGGGAAACTGATGGTTGAAAATCAGGATAAGACCTATGATAAAGGTCGTCCCGGCTTAGGTGGCAGAGATTCAACTGTTGCGTATGAATATGTTGAGATTAATGGTGAGGGCATCCCGCCAACGGCAGTTGAACCTGCTGACAAATTAGCAACGCTATGGGGCGAATTGAAAAGTAAGTAAAGATGGGGCGGGTCCACGTGCCCGCCTACAACATATAGGAGAAAAGACATTGAAGAAACTTGCTATTCTTTTTTTCACGGTTTTAATGTCTACGCAGGTTGAAGCCAATTACAATTTTGCGCTTCATACCGACTCGCACCCTTGGGCGCGTGAAGACCCAAAAGGTGCTCAGGAGGAAATTGATACCTTAATTAAGATTATTGATAATAAGGTAAACCTAACGGCTTTTGACCCCAAGGATATTAAGGGATTAGCGGATTGGGTCAAAGCACACACGGACGGTGGTGGCAATACCCTGATTCTAACAGGTATCACCCCTACAACGATTTATCCGGCTGGCAACGCAAAACCTGATGGATCGCTTCTTGAAGAGTTCCTTGACGCTGGCAACACGATTTTCAATACGGGTGAATACACCTTTTACACATCGGAAGGACCCGATGAAACGAACGGACAAGCTGCATTACCCAATATCATTGATGTTCCAGAAGCTTTCGTGTGGATGAATAGAGGTCCGGACGCTTGGGCAGCCAATCCAGTGGAAATGACGCCAACACAGGAGGGCAAAGACCTCATACCGAGTCTGAAAGAGTATAACACCTCTTATCCGTTCCATCTTGACGATTACAAAAAAAGCCCTTGGGAGTTAGAGATCGCGCTTGCTGAGAATGATGATGCAGATCCGCGGGTTGACCCGGCTGTGCTATACAACAAAGACACCGGTGGCCGCCTCGGCATTTTCGTTCAGACCTATGTAGGGGATGTGCCGCATCCGGGGGTCTCATGGGGCGATATTATGGGTGAATTCATCGTTAACTATTACCTACCAGAGGTTTTATCGGTTGAACCGACCGGTAAATTAACAACAACTTGGGGAAGCCTGAAATCCCCAAAATAGCCATTAGACAATTGGAGGAAAAGTGTGAGAGTGGCACTACGGATGAGCATGTCTGTGTGCTGCTTTCACACGAAATACGGATGAAAAAATTAACATATCTTTTGGTGGCTGTGGCGTTCTTGATGAGTTGTGTACTCGCGCAAGCAGTCGATCCAGATAAAGATTTGCTTATCTATTTACCTTTTGATGAGGGTAAAGGGAACACGGCGGAAGATGTTGGGCCTAATGGATTCGTTGGTGATATAAAGAACGCGAAATGGGTAGAGGGAGTCTCTGGTCAAGCACTCCAATTTAAGGGTGGGAGTGTCAACTTCGACCCACTCAAAATTGATCAGCCAGAGGAAATGACGATCGAATTCTGGTTCAAACCGGACGATAAAATTGACAGTGGTGCCCGTATTGATCTGCTCTATCGTTTGCAAGGGGGTGGACGACCTCATGTTACGTTCAATCGTGGGGGAATTTTATTCGGGTACTACTTTGCGACGCAAGGTGTGGAATTACCGATACACACGACTTATGATGCGTTTGAATCGGAGTGGTATTACTTCGTTGGGACGCAGAGCAAAAAGACTGGGTGGATGTATATCAACGGAGAACTTGATGCTGAGACGGAAGCCGGCGGAGATGCACGCATGGATTTCGGTACCCAAGGGATGTGCATCGCCGCGAGTCAGGGCAACGCCAACTTCTTCAACGGCATGGTTGACGAATTTAAGATGTGGAGTGTCGCTTTCACTGCTGATGATGTCAAAGCCAGTATGGAAAAAACCCTTGCTGTGCAAGCAGAGGGTAAGTTAACAACGACATGGGGTAAGCTTAAATCGGGTTCTGATGGAATCAGGTTTTAAGCGTCTTACCTAACATGTCTACCGAATTAATGAGATGTGGAGCGGACGGGTTGCTGAGCGGCCCTCCGCATCCACGCACGTTAGCACGTGTTTCCCTCTATCAGGTGTGAGCCAGTATTGCTCTCCCGCATTTCCTTGGAAAATTAACTCACCATCCAGAAACCAAAACAGATCCTGGGTCCGACTGGAAGCCGAAGCGGTCAATCGGATTTTTTGGTTTTCCAACGGTATCCCTTCCCGAATGTAATAGATAGTATCTTCTGCTGGAGATAAAATAACCGGAGCGTTCCCCGCAATTGTTCCGGTACACAAAGGATTGTGCTCCGGCAAGACAGACACGGCAAATCCATTCTCCGCTAACCAAGTCGCCGCATGGGCGGGCCACTCTTCAAATAATTTTAAACTATCAACTCTGGTCCTCGTTCCACTCCGTTTCACGAGGGGGTCTGGTGAAGTCAGAACCCTTTGAGTCCCTGGAGCGGGTTGAATTTCACCGAGAGCCACTGCGGAATGTAATGGAGCAGTGCCCAGATTCCCATAGTTAGAAATCCGACAATGGGAGCAGAGACTGTACCCTGTTGTTTCGTCAATATAGATACGTTTATGAATCGCGCAAACCGCTACAGACGAGATACCCGGAATATACACATCCTCTTTGTGGGCCGGACAGTGTGATGAAACCGGTGCCCCACTCATGGCACATACTCGTCGTGTTTTTAGTTGTTCCGGCTCGGTAAACCAGCGGTGTGTATCTTGTCCTGTCAAAGCAGTAAAGAGCGCGAATAAGATAGGCGTTGCCGCATCTGTACCGCTCAGCATCGGCGCACCTTTTCCATCGAAATTGCCGAGCCATACGCCAATTGTTAATTTCGGTGAATATCCGATGCACCACGCATCCCGATGCCCATAAGAAGTCCCGGTCTTCCACGCAATTTTCGGTAAGTTCATCGTCCTTTCAAAGGCTTCTGGATTTCTAACCGTGTTGGTCGGCAGTTGTGAGTTCGTTAACATCTCAGTTATGATGAAACTTGTCTCTTTTCGGAGTAGACGTTGCGTGAAATGGCTTTCGGGACTTTCGCTATGCTCACTTTCGGCTGTCGGCTGATTGCCATTCTTCTGACTGCTATTTCTTGGGAGCGTCAGTTGATACCGTCCAAATTCTCCCATATTTGCCAACCCAGCGTAAAGTGTTGTCAATTCAAGTAGATTCACCTCACATCCGCCGAGAACCATAGAAAGTCCGTACTTTCGAGCGGGCTCGAGTGTAGAGATGCCGGCACGTTTGAGGAAGGCGTGTAGTGTCGAACCCCCAACTCGTGCTTTGTGGTCTTGTATCGGAGTCGTGTTGGCAGTTCGGTTTTCCAAGCGCGCATTAAGATTAACGGCGGGGACATTGAGAGAACGTGCCAGGGCTTGACGGGCGGTGACATAACCGTTATACTTCCCATCATAGTTCACTGGCTCGTATCCGGCGTAAGTGACAGGGACATCGAATAATAGGGTCTCTGGTGTAATCAAGCCTTCTTCCATTGCCAGCGCATAGACGAAAGGTTTGAGAGCAGAGCCAGGAGAACGCGGCGCGAGCGTCCCATTTATCTGCCCTAATGCACGCCGGTCGAAGAAGTCGTGGGAACCTACCATTGCTAAGACATGGCGGTTTTGGGTATCCATGACGACGATTGCACCTGTGCTGGTACTATGAGACCCGCGCAAACTGGGTTTACGCTCTGCATCCAAGTATTCACGAAGGATACGGACTGCAGTCGCCTGAACCTTCGCGTCTATTGTCGTATATATCCTGCCATCTGTTTTCCATTTGTGGGAGGGGTTTGTAACCCCGAATTTCTTCCATCGGTTTTCTTTAACCAACATGCGTGAGAGATGTGGTGCTTTGAATGGAAGTGGGTGACGTTTGTGGGGAATCGGTTCTTGTACTGCCTCCTGCCACTGCTGTTTGGAAATTTGTCGACGGGCAAGGAGACGGTTCAAGACTTTTTCGCGTGCCTTTCGAGCGTTTTCTGGGAACCTATCAGGTCGCAAACGTTCTGGGGCATTCGGAATGGCGGCGAGGAGTGCGGCTTCACCAAGACTAAGTGTATGTTGGGGTTTGTTGAAGTAGAATCTTGAGGCGGCGGCTGTCCCGACTATATTTCCGCCATACGGGAGCATGTTAAAATAAAACGTTAAAATCTCTGATTTGGAATAAGTATGTTCAAGTTGCAGTGCGCGGAACATCTCAATGAGTTTGTTCGGAATATTACGCGCTTTCGGTTCCATCAGTCGAGCGAGTTGCATGGTAATCGTTGAACCACCACGCACCACTTCACCCGCTTTCAAATTGTCATAGAAGGCTGTTGCAATCGACACAGGATTGATGCCGTAGTGATAGTAAAACCATCTGTCTTCTGATGTGAGTATCGCTTGGTGTAATAAATGGCTATCAGCTATCGGAGACCGTCGGCTGTCAGTAATTCGTGTGGTAGGAAACATCGCTGTATCTTCCACAACGCCCTCTGATAGATTGCTGGCTGCTAATTGCTGGCTGCTGACTGCTATTCTCCACATACCATCGTCGGCTAAAAAGGCTCGAAGCCACTCGCCGTTTCTGTCCAATACAATCTGAGATACCGGTGGATGAAGACGTGCTTTGGGCAACGGAAAACACCAGTTTCCGAGCATAAAGAGCATGGCGATTAACAGGAGAGGTAACAGCCAAACTATCTTTTTGCATTTTTTCTGGTAATCGACGGTCAACAGAATAGCCGTCAGTCGTCGGAAACCATCAGCAGAGGGTCCCGTCTTTTGGGCGAACAGGTCCCCAATTGCGTTGACATACACCAGATACCATTGTGAAACGTAGTGGAACAATGCCCAGATTCCCATAGTTAAAAAATTATTCTGTAACCACTGCGATACGCATGCTGCCCGTTACAGCAGATTTTGTTGCATCGTACATCGCCTCGGCGACAATGGGAGGTAAGGTAAATTCACCCTGTGTGACGGCGCGTAACGCGTAATAGAATTTACGTTCGCGTTGGCGTGGGAACGTGCCGAAGAAGATAAGCCTGTCATCGCGAATATCAATATAATCCGGTTTGAAATCCTGTGCTTTCAACCATGGAATACCTGCCCGGGATTCTAACCGAGGATTCTCAATCTCGAATCCTGTAGGCAGCATATCGACGACGACAACGTTTTCGAGATTGGCGGTGAGAGCTTTGACGTTTACCTCAGCAATGAGCAGTTCCCCGTGTGCAAAGGTGCCCGTACGTTCTTCGCCATCTTTGTTGAAATAGCGTCTGCGAACCTGTAGTTCGCGTTCGTATTCTTCGATAAAGGAATCGCGTTGGATACCAAACGCGCTCCAGTAGTAGTAGCAACTGCCTTCACCTTTAATAGAGAGCTGGACCCGCGTTCCATCCCAGGCTTTATCGGTGTAACGGGTCTCCGTCGCGTCGAAGTCAGCGAACTGTTCACCGTTGAGCGTTAAGGTACCCGTGTAGTTTCTATCCATCTGTTTCTTCAGGATCTTGCCGAGTGCCAGAAACGCAAAGGCGTTCTCTTGTGTTGTTGCCCATCGGTTCCCCTCGGAGGCTGCCTCGCTTAGATTTTGGACGAGCATCGGAATTGACGGATGGTTTTCGTTAACTTCGGCAAGAACGTCTAACATGATGGCTTGGGCTCGAATAGGGGAATCGAGTGTTCCACCTGTCTCGCGTTGTCCGTTACCCTTATTAAAATTGGGCGATACTGACACTGGAAGCATTGACAAGGCGGTTTCCAGTTCACCGCTAAGAGCGAACGCTCCTGCGAGTTGAAAGTGGCTATAATCGCTGAGTCCGCTCAAACCTCTGTTTTTCAGGTAGTGCATTGTACCTCGGTCGGGGTGTCCAGCAGCGGCTAAGACATAGGCGGCATAGGTTGCTAATGAAATCTTTTTTCTTATCTCTTTTGCTTCATTCCCATTTTCCGTGTTTGGTGAGAATTTCGCCTCTGTTTTTAAACCGTTCAGCATTGCGTCGTAAACCCGATCCGCTACTTCATAGCCGGCCTTTCGTGCCTCGACGAGGAAGTGAGACGCATAGATACTGCTCCATGGGTTCACATAAGAACCGCCGGGCCAATAAGCGAAACGGTCATCCGACTTCAGCATACTTTCGATTTTCATGATACCCGATGTGATGTGATAGTCCACCGAATCTTCTGCTGCCAACATCGGTTCGACGCTTCGCGCCAAATCGCTGAAGTAAAGCAGAGGAAAAACTTTGCTCGTTGTTTGCTCCAAACAACCGTGTGGGTAACGTATAAGGTAGCGGAGACTGTCCGCAAACCTGATATTTGGGAACGGCGATAAGGTGAGACTAAACTCTGACGAATCGGGTATTAAGTTCGATGGGAAAATGAAATCAACAGGTTCACCTACGCGGACCACTCCCTGTCCTGTTCTCGTGGTAGGGGGTGCGACGGAACGTAATGGAATGCTCGTTTCCAGTTGTGTTGTTTGTGTATTACCGTGTGCGGAAAGATTGAAGTTGGCTTCCCCTATTGCATCCTGGACGAGAATATCGAAAAAGACTTGTGCTTCTGTGCCTGCATCGACCCTCTGGTCTACACTGAGTTTGTCTACTGTGTATTGGTTATCAGCTATCGGCTGTTGGCTTTCAGCAGAGAGGTGCTCTTGCTGATCACTGATGGAAATCGATGGCTGATCGCTATCAGCCATTGCTGAAAGGAGTCGTACGTCCCCTGATGCTTGCAATTCGACGGTGAATTCCCCTTCTGCCCCCGTGCCGTTAAAGAGAGTAACAGGGACACGAACCTTATCACCACCTGCGAGGAATCGTGGAAATGTCGGCGTTAAAACGATAGGTTCACGGACAGTCAGATACGCTTCCGTACCCCCGTAGTCTCCACCCGCGAATGCGACTGCCATCAACCTCAATGTCCCGTTGAACTGTGGAATCTTGAGTTGGACGGTACCGCGACCGTTTCCATCGGTTTTCACGAATCCGGACCAGAGTGAAATCGGTTTGACTCGCCGGATGCTGCCTGTGCTCAATCGCTTCCGCAGTTCCGCCTGCCGTGTCGTGGCCGCATCACCTCCTGTACTTGAGTTGTCGGTGACATTTGCGATTTCCGGTAGGATCCCACTATATAGGTCATAGGAGCGCGTCTTAAGCCCGCGTTGTCGATAGAAGTAGTCGTGTGGATTGGGTGTTTTGAAGTCTGTTAACGCGAGGATCCCTTCATCAACGGCTGCGATGCAAACATCGTATTTTTGCCAGGAACGTCTACCGTGGACTTGGAACGCTATGGTTACTTCGGTATTCGGTAGGACTGTCACTTCGTCATCGTAGGGGCTGGGTAACCCAGCCCGGACAGAGACTTCTGCAGGCTCTATATTCCTTTCTGGGCTGGCGAGTGGAATCTTCTGCATATCACCAGCATCGTTTGTCTGATTGAGCGACATTTCTATCGAAAGCCGTCTCCGTGTTTCATCTATCTTTAGTGGAATTACGCCAAACGCGCGGGCAGGGAGCGGCGACTTCTTATCGGTCACAGTTCCTTCCATCGGAATAGCACGAGTCAGCGTTGCTGAGAGATACACATTCGGTCTATAGGCGTACCGGACTGGGATTGATAAAGTTGTGGTGTTGTTTTTCATTACTATTGTCCGGTAGCTCAACACCTTTTCCCGTTCGACAGTCAGCAGGAGGGTGCCTGGAAACGGTGCCTTAATATATAGTTTTGCCGTTTGCCCTGGACGGTAAGCAGGCTTATTAAGCGTCAATTCCAGTCGAGTGGGGTGTTCCATAGAAACTGGGATGTTTCCCCAACCACTGACGTAAAATCCGAGTTCTGCAGTCGCCGTTGAGGCGGTGTCCTCAATCCGGACGCGGTATTCACCGTAGTCCGACGGCGTTAAAGTCACCGTCTGCACTGTCTTTGCCGAAGTTAATGACACGGTTTCCACTTCCGTGGTCTGAGGTTCGGAGATGTACTCGTAGCGTCCTGCACTGTTCTGGCGAAGTATCGTGTTCCAATGAACTTTGTGGAGGCTTAGTTTTAGGTCTCTTCCCGATGCCACCGCCATTGCATTGTTAACAGCAATGTAGTCGAATCGGAGTGGCTTGTTAATTTTTACATCCCCCGTTATTGTGCGTCGGAGCCCAACGTAATGTGAGTACGGATGGATCACAACTCGGTGAGAAGCGGTGACGGATCTGCCGCCGGTTTCGCTGACGGTTGCTGTCAGGGTGCCGTTTAGTAGACAGGGTGCTTTCAACGTTTCAGGAACCGTGAATTGATAGTACGCTTTGCCTGCTGTATCGGTTTTGGCTTCCCCCAATCCAATTCTTTGTTTTTCGAAATTGGAGCGAACATTCCCGAAGACAAACGAGTCCCATTGTGTTGTATCCGCGTTGGGTATTGTGTCCTTCTTTACAAATGGAACTGCTTCCAATTCACAGGAGACTTCCACTTTGCGACCTACTGCTGGAGGACCGAATAGATTAATAGCAGACACTGCAATGTCAAGTTCCTCTCCAAGTTTGTAGGTGGATTTATCCGCTGTTACAGCAACTTTTATCCGATCGGGCATAAATTCTTCAACCTGAAATTGGACTCTTCCAACGACCCGGTCAGCGATTCGCATCTTAGCAATATAATTACCAGTCAGCGCGTAGTCAGGAATCGGAATTTGCACGTCACAGGCACCACTTTTGTTTGTTTGCAGCCTTAACTCTCTCATGATTCTACCATTTGGAGAGAGGACTTCAATCCGCGCGGGAAGTGGTTTTGGTGTTACCTGCTTCGGTCCTCGAACAATTCCGGCAAGTTGGACGGTTTCGCCGGGACGATAGACGCCTCTGCTCGTGTAGAGAAACGCCTCATAACCTTTTTGCAAATAAGCGGAGCCAGCAATGTTGAAGTCTGCTTTCGCAATTTCGTGCCGGTTGAGTTGAATAAAAGCAAGATCGTCCCGTTTCGCGACGGTAATCATAAACGGTGTGAAGTCTTCTGTTTTCTCCGTAACGTCTGTAAACTCCACATATCCTGCCCAGTTCGTTGTTCCATTGAGTAGGATCTGATTGTTATCACTGATAAGTTTGACGCGCGCGCTTGGGACTGGTGAGCCAGTAGCAAGTGATTTCACCCAAACGTATAACCGATCTCCTGTACGTTTGGCACTGATGCCCAAATCTGTGATGAGTACCCATTGATGCGCGCTATCCCACTGCCTCTGTGCGTTTCGTGCCACAACTTTGAAGATACCAACATGTTCGTCTGAGAGATATTCCTCCAAGGAGATAGGGGTTGTTACCTCTTCATTCAATTGGGCGGAGATATCAAGTTCTTCTGTATGAATCGGTTTGCCTAAATTTCTGCTCCAGCGACTCCATCGCTCTAATTTCGATACATAGATAAGATTGTTCGCGAAAACTTTTTCGATATTGAGTTTCACGCGTTTAACGTTGATCGTTGCGAGCCCTAAGTTCAGTTGACCCTTTCTCGCGAGGAAGAAACCGTCGCCGAAAAACCGAAGTTGAGGGCGGATATCCGGGATCTTCAGGCGCGTCATGTAATCTTGTTTTAAGACGGCATCATTTCGAGCCGTTAGACCGCGCCGAATCTTCAACGTGTAAGTCGTGCGCCGCTTGAAGTTGCCGTGAATTTGCACGTTTCGATAGTCAGATGTTACCTGATATTCTGCTGCTGGTGTCAGTTCTATATACGGCTCAATAGCGTCACTGAGCACCGGTGCGCTAAAACTCACCGAAATATAAGGAGTGCCATCACTTTCCCATACGTCCGAATATGTTACGCCAAGTGTTCCTCTCCCTCGGAGTATTACGGGTGTAACACTTGCTTTTTCTAAACCGATCTTCCCACCTGTACATTTGAACCCTTTTTCAATCTTAATCTTTATCTCTCGGTCTGCGGTGCCGCGTTTTATGCGTTTTGTCTCGAATCTTACGGTCCGCGCTGTCGCTGTGTTGGTTTTAATCTGGTATGGGATTTCTGTTTCGTCATCGAGTTCAATAGAGAGGTGTGCCTTTAAATCGACAATGGTTACAGGATAATTGAACGCTATCGTGCCGAAACCTGTTGCATGTTCACGGGCGTCATTGGAAGTAAATTCCATGCGTGCTTGCTGCACTGCGAAAGGATCGGTAGCAAATTTAAACTCTTTTGTCCGGTGAGTTGGAATGCTTCAGATGGGTTGAGTTCTGGTGTAAGTTGAACAATATATTGTGCGGAGGGTGCTAAAGGTGCGTCTAAAAAGAAGCCGACTCTATCGCGCGCTATCCAACGGGCAGTCCCTTGGACGGCTGGTGTAAACCGAAGTGCCTCTGCTGGAACTTCAGTCCCGACACGCGACTTATCAATAATCGCCTCCGAGAACGTAATCGAAAAATCGACCAATTGTGGAACTTCACCTTCTGGACTGAAGGTCTTGACACTGTATCGTGTCCGCGCCCGCACGTTGCCCTGCACAATGTAGAGGATACACGCCACAAGGAGTAGCGACATCAGCCCAATCACGCCGATTAAACTTAAGAGCAAGTTTCGGTTTCCAGATCTCGCCGAAAAATTTTTGGAGAGTTTGGCTGCCATTTTTTAATTTTACCTTTTAACGAATATTTATTAAAGGGACAAAGATACTTAAATTCCAAGCAATTTTTATTAGCAATTTTTGTGCCAATCGAACATTGGTTGTTATACTAAACGTTTAAAGTGTGGTAGCCAAGTCTAATCGTTACCGAGAAAGGTGAAAAAGGTGTCTTTAGGTGACGTTATGTGTAAATATAAACACATAAGGACGGATATGGAGATCCGTCCCTACACTTAAAGCATTTTTGGATGTAGTATTTGAACCAAAACGTGTTCTAAATAAAACGAAGCACCTTGATGTCGGCATAAAAGTCTTTAGAACCAGAATCGCGACATCAAAATAATCTGGTCTGTACCCTGAAGTTGGCGTAATGTGCCTTTGTCTTTGGTGGTATCATCGGAAACCCTGTGATCAGCGTTGGCGAGATTTGCCCAGTAAAAGAGAGAAATTGCCCCGTTTTCGATAAAGTTGTACTGGGCACTGAGTGTGACCCGTTGGCTTGCATCTCCCTTAACTATTCGATCTGGGTCAAACAGACCGTAGCGGCCCGCAACGGTGAGTTGGGGGAGAATGCGATATTTTGCCCCGACGTAATACCCTTTTGAATCAACGGCATCCGGTGCGAAAGAGGCTACCTCTCCGCTATTTCCAAAATTGAATTCACCCTCAATACTCACGCCTGCGTAGGAGGCAGTGAGAAATGCCCCGATGAGTCGGTCCCAGTCTTCGCTCGGTTTTTCAAGTATTGCGGATACGCCAGCTCGGATCGGTCCGAGTTGGGCACCAAGGGTCCCGAGTCCACCTCTCGCTGCGGTGTTGTTGGCGTTAAAGAAAGCGGCGTTGTAGAAAATCTTTCCAGCGCTTCCACCGATTTCAACGCCGACATCCCGTTTATTAGAGCCAAGTCCATATCCTTCCCGAACAAGGATATTATGGTCCTTCTGTTTAATAGCGAACGGCAGTCGAAATTGTCCAACTTTGACATAGAGGTGTTTTGGAATAGCATCTACCGTTGCAAACGCATTCATGGTTGTTCCAGCGTTATTGGAGAGCGTAAGTCGAACGTGTTCAGAGGCTTGAGCGTTGAATGTTACTTCTGCTTGCATGAGTAGAAATCTGTCGATTGAAGAGTGGCATGAATTACATCCGGCAATCGCGTTTTCGGCTTCATCGACATGCGTTGTTTTGATAAAAGCGGTCTGAAAATCAAGCGAAGTTGTGAGTCGTTTGACGACTTCCTTGACTTCTTCCGTCACGGCTTCCATATCGAAATCTTCGGGGAACTCGAAATAGTTCTCTTCAAAAATCTCGCCGACCCGATTTCGGGGGCCGCCGCCAGCTGGGTCAAGATGACAAAAACTACACTCTTTCTCAAGTTCAGTTGCAAACTCAGGTCGTGCCTCCACAGTGATCGGGAAAAAAAGACTGAGTGAGATACTGGAAACCATGAGAGCGAGCCATGGAAACAATGATACACCTCTGGATATATCCAACGGTCTTGTCAGTGAAGTGATATTACTCAGATATCGCACCCAGTCTTTGTGGTGTGAATTCAAAAGATTCTCCTTATCTTTTAGTCAAGTTCCGTGAAAACGTAATCGATGTCTTCGACCTGGGCGTGGCATCCCCAACAGACACGATCTTGCGCTATGACGCTGAACTCGGCATCCGGCGCGTTTCGAACGTATTCAATGAACTTCCAATCGTTGTGATCGGGATCTGTACCTGCCTTTTTCCGCATAATCGCGATAAGTCCGATATAATCCTTACCGGGACGGGTCGCATCCTTTACAACGATACTTCCATCCGGATATGGAAACTGCTGGGTTCCGTTCGGTGCGATGGTGTCCCGTGTTTGATTAACATAGACGTTTTTTGTGCCGTTGTGCGGGTCCCCACCCGGCACAGGCGGGATAGGTTCTGCGTTTAATTTAAGCCATTGTGTGTAACCTGCCACGTCATCGGGCAAACCAGGGAGTGCGACTACCGGTTCTGCAGGTTGAACAGTTTCTTCTACAGTCGTGGTTTCTTCTTCGGATTGTTGAATAATTTCTTCCAATTGCTTTTCGCTGGCACAAGCGGTGAAGAGTAAAGTTATCGCCAGTAAAGCCAGCAGGTTTCGTGTGTACATTTTCATGATGGGTACCTCATTTTTTTCAAGAGTGGATGAGTTCTTATATTTTATGAGTGAGGTTTTTGGGAAAACACGTTATCAAAAACACCTCACTGTTTTCCAATCTAATTTTACAAAGGAATGTTTTTTTGTCGTTCAATATGTGAAACGAAATAGATTATAAACGAATGACGCAATTTAGTATATAACAAAATAGGGGAAGTTTCAAGGAGATCTACACGCCTCTATTTTCGTTTGCCTTTTGCTTGTTGGTATTGTATCATAATCAAAGAGGCAGATACGGTTTCTGCTTATAAAGGCAGCGCGATTCGATGTCTTACAGGCTGGGCGCAAGCCTATAGAGGAAACCTGCGGGATAATGTTAACTGCTGACCGCTAATAAAAAAGGAAAAATAATGCTCAGAAATTTATTTAAAGGTGATGATAAAAGCCACGATGAATCCGATGCTATAGATAAGCAAGAGAACTGGTTTAATCGGCTCAAGTCCGGCTTGACGAAAACACGGGACCAGTTCATATCTCAATTGTCAGGGCTCCTCCGGGTTGGAAGAAGAATTGACGAGGATTTGATGGAAGAAATCGAGGAGATTTTAATCCAGTCAGATGTAGGTGTTGATACAACCTTGACCTTAATGGATAATGTGAGAGAACGGGTGAAGTCAGAGGGATTGCGCGATTCTTCAGAGTTGGCATCCGTCCTAAAATCGGAGATCCTCAATTTGCTTGGAGAGGATGTGCCGCTGCAAATTAAGGATGAGAAACCTTATACGATTTTAGTTTTGGGTGTGAATGGTGCGGGAAAAACGACAACTATCGGTAAACTTGCAAGTCGCTTTGCTACCAACGGACACCGCGTGCTTGTTGCTGCCGGTGATACCTTCCGCGCAGCAGCAGAAGATCAACTCGGTATCTGGTGTGAACGTGCTGGCGCAGAACTCATCCGAGGTGGTGAAAATGCTGAACCCGCCTCTGTCGTCTTTGATGCGATTCACGCGGCGAAGCATCGCGATGCCGATGTACTCATTGTAGACACTGCTGGCAGACTGCATACCAAAAAACCACTGATGGATGAGTTGTCGAAGATTGGACGTGTGATGGGACGAGCGCACACCGGTGCACCACATGAGGTCCTGCTTGTTGTTGATGGCACTGTTGGTCAAAACGCCCTAATGCAGGCGAAGATTTTCAATGAGGCAGTGCCGATTACGGGGGTAGCAGTTACAAAACTTGATGGGACTGCTAAGGGAGGTATCGTTATCGCCGTGAATGCGGAAATCGGCGCGCCCGTCAAACTCATCGGCATTGGTGAGAAACTCGACGATTTGCGAGATTTTGCGGGGGCAGATTTCGTTGAAGCACTCTTCGCAGATGAGACGGCAGACGCTTAAAAAAACGTCGGGTTCTGTCGTCTACATGTGAGGCGTTACCTACATCACAGAGGTATGCGCGCTATTAAAGCACGCATACAACAGGTCTTAGGAATCGGTTTCTCGCAGATAAGGACGGAGGTGTTTGCGAAGATTACGATGCGCGTGGAGCAGATGGGCTTTGACGGTTCCATCAGATCGTCCAACGGTAGCCGCAATATCTTTAAGCGATAGCCCGTCCCAGTGTCGTAAAATGAAGATTTGCCGCTGCTTTGGTGGAAGCCGACGGACTGCTTTCCGAATATGGGCTCTCAACTCTTTATTTTCGATGGCTTTTGCTGGTGATTCTGAGCGGGGATCCGGAATATTGGACATCGGCGGTTCATCGGATTCGTCGGTATCGTACAAAAGTACTTCCGATCTCGCTTTTTTCCGTAGGAAATCGATACAGAGATTCACCGTGATTCGGTAAAGCCAACTGTAAAACTGACACTGGCTCTTGAAGTCGCCTAATCCTTGATATGCGCGTATAAAAGCGTCTTGTGTCAGGTCCGATGCATCTTCTGGGTTTGGAACGAAGCGTTGCACCAAACGATAGGTGCGTTTTTGGTAGCGGGTAAAGAGCATATCAAATGCGGCGGTGTCGCCTTGTTGAAATCGCTCAATTAATTCAACATCCTCGTTACATTCTGGAGGGATGCTTTCTGGGCTTTGGGACTGCATGTTCTCCTCTTTAGCGTCATTGACCGGAAGAGTGGTTTCTAACTTTCGGCGAGGTTTGCTATACAAACGTCGCTAAACCGTCATCGGCAATCAGAAACTCAAGTGGTCATTGACAAAATGAAAGTCACTGATTCGTTTGTTTGTGGATACTGCGAAACCAACGTTTATATCTTTGACTATCTTGAACCATCTGTTGTAGGACGGTTAATTCCTCGTCTTCTTCGGCATGCGGATTCGTCTCAACTAAGGATAACAATTCCTCATAGACCAAGGAATCTTCATGGATGAGTGATGAGAGAAGGCTCTCGAAATTCTCACCATGTCCGAGCATTGCCAACAGTTGGTTCGTATGGCGTATCTCCTCAGAAGCAGCTTGGTTCAAGTACGCTGCGAGTTCATGTTCATTACGTTTTTCGGCGATTTGTGCGAGAATCAATCGCATCCCGACGAGTTTGAGTTTTGCTTGTGCAAGTTCGTCGAGATCCGCTTCAAACCGTTTTTGTAGGTGGTCTGCGTCACGTGGATGTAACTGGGCATAACTTGGCCACACCGGCTTTGCCATCACCTGTTTCAGCCGTTTGAGGCTTTCAATCAGATTTTCCTGCTCTTGTGGGGATAATTGTCCAAAGGTGCTTTCCCAAAAGTTTGTCGCGTGTACGACGCGCTCTCGGAAAAGTTGTTCAGACTGTGGTGTGAGTTGGATCCGCGCACGTCTCCGATCCTGATCACATTTACGACGAATTACCCAACCGTGCCGTTCGAGGCGACTGACTAAAGCGGATGTTGTATTATGGGCGAGTCCCAAGTGCTCGCCGAGTTCACTCACTGACATACCAGCCTCGCGCCCGTACCAATGAAGATGTTGGAGAGCGTTGAACTGAACAATCGTCAGACGATTGGGGACGACTTCCTGAACAAACCTGGATTTGACAGCCGCTTGCGCATGGCGCATCACACGCATCACGACATCAATTTCATTATGGAATTCCTGGTCTTTAGACATTTTTTGGCGATATTTGCAAGCCAAACTTACCGTTGAATGAAAGTCGGCGGTGTAGGGTGTTGCCTTCGAGCCCCTTTTAAATCAGATAAAAAGTTAATATATCCCATATTGGATATATTTTCCATCGTATACGATACAATTATTATATATCGATTTTATCTATATGTCAAATTAAACTGCAAAAAGTAGTAATTTTCGGCGTTTTTTTCGTCCAAACTCGGTGTTTTCCTAAAATTATCTGCATTTTTTACAAAGTTAGCGGTTTTTAGTTGCTGCCGACGAGGCGCTGTGCCTTCATTTTTCGCTTTCGTTTTGATTTCGACTTAGATTTCGGTGAGTTCGTTTGGGCATGTTGGGTTTCTTGGTTGTTTTCACGCGGTTGATCTGCTTGCAGTGCTTGTTGTTGCTGTGCAACATACTCGGCATAGTTGCCTTCGAAAAGTTCAGCAGTCCCTCCGGGTTTACCGTCAAAGATCAGCAATTTTGTTGCAAGGCTGTTTAGTAAATACCGGTCGTGTGAGATAATAAAAAGTGTTGCTGGATATTCCGCCAGAGCTGCTTCCAACGCCTCACGCGCTGGGATATCGAGATGGTTCGTCGGTTCATCAAGGAGTAAGACATTCGCATTCGCTAATAACAACTTCGCGAGTAACACACGGCTCTGCTCTCCTCCACTCAGGTCCCCGACCCTTTTGAACACATCGTCCCCAGAGAATAGAAACTTGCCCAAGAAACTACGTATTTCGCCGTGTGTATGCTTGGGTCGGAGTGCCCAGATTTCGTCGATAATTTCGTTGTCTGGGTTGAGTCCTTCCAATTCTTGTGCATAGTACCCGAACTTGAGCGTGGGACCTACCCACATTTCGCCTTCAGTTGATGCTTCGTCGCCTAAGATCATCCGGAAGAGCGTTGTTTTTCCTGTGCCGTTCGCCCCAATAATTCCGATAACATCGCGGCGGTATACCTCAAAATTCAAATCCTTGAAAATGACCTTGTCGTCGAACGTTTTACCGACATTTTGACATCGGAGAATATCATTTCCGCCGCGAGTTTCAGGTGTGAAGCTAAGGCTGAGAGTAGGGGCATCGGATTTCGGTTTTTCGACTCTTTCCAAGCGGTTCAGTTTTTTCTGTCTACCTTGTGCCTCTCGTGTACGTTGCCCCGCCATATTGCGGCGAATAAAGTCTTCTTCGTGTTCAATGAACGCCTGTTGTTTTTTGAATGCTCGTTCTGCGACTAACGCCTCAACCCTTTTGGTTTCGATGTACTTTGAATAATTCCCGCGATAAATTTTTATTTTATGGTCTTCGAGTTCCCAAACCTTTCGGACAACCTTGTCTAAGAAATACCGATCGTGGGAAACAACGAGGACTGCCCCGGTGTATTCGATGTTGAGGTAGTTTTCGAGCCACTCAATTCCGTTAATGTCGAGATGATTCGTCGGTTCATCAAAAAGCAGTAAATCTGGCTTTTCAAGGAGTAGTTTCGCGAGTGTCGCTCGGCTTTTCTGTCCACCGCTCAGAACGCGAATCGGGAGATTGAAGTCCTGTTCGCTGAAACCTAAACCACCGAGGATACGATTAATCTCGTGTTCATAATCGTAGCCGCCGAGTTGTTCATGCTGTTCTTGAATCCGAGCGTACGTTGCTAAGAGGTTTGGTGCCTCTTCTGTCTCCATTTCCTCGGCAAGTAGGAGCATTTTATCTTCAAGCGCACGCCGTTTTTCAAAGACCTTGAGCATCTCCTGCCTTAGGGTGCAGTCTCGTGCGAGTTCCGGTTCTTGACTGAGGTATCCGATGCGTAATCCCCTGGCAGATACGACTTTCCCTTTAAAATTGGCAAGCAAACCATTTATAATTTTAAGTAACGTTGTTTTTCCAGTTCCGTTACGGCCAATTAATCCAAGTCGGTCGCCGTGCTCAATTGAAACCGAAATATCGTCGAGAATCAGGTCTGGATCGTATAATTTGGTGACGTGTTCTAATCGTATTAAAGACATTTTTTAATTATACCTTGCGGAGGAACTTCGGACGCTTAGACTTTGCTGATGGCTATTCCTGTGGCGGATCTTTATCAAAAGATCGTCCTTGTGCCGCGTAAATTCAGTGCTACGGGTGATCATCTCCTGATATGTGTTGGCACGGTGTGCGTCTGGACGCCGGATGTTAAATTGTCTGAATCGCCAGAACGCTATGGAGAGAGCAGCGTAATGAACGAAACAGTCTAAGGACTGCCACTCATTTTCTGTCAAGGGGCGCGATGCGTTGTAAGCCTCTAAAAATCGCTGCGCCGCCTTAAGATTTAGTTCATGCTGCGGTGTATAACAACAACCAATCAGGGTCATGCCAACATCGATTAACAGTGTATCATAACATCCCTCCTCGAAATCGAGGATCGCGACCATCTGATCACCATCGAAAAGGGTATTGTCCAAGAAGAGATCTCCATGTAGAAGCCCCATCGGAAGTGGGGCATTGAGTTGTTGTTCTATCGATTCTAATTGCGATTTCAACGATTCAACGAAGGGGTGCGTGGCGAATTGTGTGCCTTGGACCTCTTCGAAGAAAGGGGTCATTTGTGAAATCCCCATTGCAAAACGGGGCAGTCCCGCGATGGGTGGAATGCAGTGCAGTTTTGCCAACGCCTCACCGAGTTGTGCCAGCGTACCTGGTGTGGATTGTGGTTGTTCCCCTTTCAGGAACGGATAGAGCATCACACTGCCAAAAGTTTCGTGTATGAGGTGTTCATGGTCTTTCGTTGGGATAGGATATACCGTCGGGTAAGCATGCCGCTGGAGATGTTGCAACAGTGAGATTTGCATGTTAAGTTCTGCTGAGTCTTTTTCATCGCAAATTTTGAGCAGAAACTCTCCCGCTGTAGTCATCAGTTTAAAGTTGCTATTTCCAAATCCACCAGGGATTTCCTCAAGTTTCAGCGGTTTGCCGATTGCGTATTGTGCGACAATGTGCGCGAGTTCTGTAGGTGAAAGGGTTGTGTAACGTGCCATATTTTGCCGCTGAGGCTTTACTCATCTGATTCGGTGTCTTTCTCTAATTCTTGGAATTCTGGGGAATTACGAATGTTGTCAAATGCGGGTTCCGTTTTCGCGGCGGAAAGTGCCGCCTTGTCTACGCGAATTGCCTCACGCAACGCCGCAATTGAGAGACCTTTCTCTGCCTTGTGTGAATAGGCGACGGCAAGGTTGTAATGTGCTTTCGCGAAGTCAGCATCTAACTGAGTGGCGCGCTCCCACGCTTGGATGGCTTTGTCGAGTTCTCCCAGATTTCCGTAGACAACGCCTAATGTGAAAAATGGCATTACCCACCCCGGTTCATGCTCGATTGCCAAGCTGAGTTCCATGATGGCTTGTCCAAAATTGCCGTCGTTGGCGTACGTCATACCCCAATTATAGTGAGCAACGGCAACATCGCTCGGTTCAGGGGCATCTGTGCTTTGTGAATAAGGGATCGCTTTCGGACCACATGCAGTAAGACAAAGCATCAAACCTGTACTTAACATTAACCCGCCAAACCGTAATTTATTCAATCCATATAGAAAACTCATAATTCCCTCCATCTCTCCGTTAAATATTAGCAGAAGATAGCATTGAAATCAAGGTATCCGTGCTTTTTCCACGTAGATAGCATAGACTTTCGGGTCTTCTGGACGGATGCCGGTATAATTCAGCCTGATTCGGATTGCGCCGTTTCTCCCGTCAATCCGTTCTCGATTTTTCCACGCCACCGTTTGATGAAAACCCGATGTGAGGGGAAGACAGTCTTCTCTGGTATATCCTCTGATGGGTTGGAACCGCTCGTCTAAAATGTCAAGTGTAACCTGACTGTATTCCGACAAGCCGTCAACATTCAGTGCCACAGTGCAAGGCTGTCCTTCAAGGTCAATGGGTGCCGAAATCACGTGACGCGGCTGTTCTGTTTCCCGGTTCATGTCTGCTGCTTTGAAGTAGCCGAGTCGATCGCGTTTCCACGTTGCGATCCGAACCCCGTTACTCAATTGCTCTGGCCAGGGAGCGTACCAGAAAAGCGTCTCATCGCCAACATTCTCAAAACCTTGTCCCTGCATAAGAGCGGCGTGTTTGAAATTCATCGGTGTTGGTAGGTGTTCAAAATCGTCTTCCGCTGCTTCTACCATCTGAAAATCCGGAATCGGCTCGCGATAGTGCAGGGCGTCGTTGCTGACGACCAAACCGAGATCCATCGTCACGTGCCGCCGATCGTTATTTTCCGGTCCGTGCCACTGTCCATAGAAACCGAGAATCACATTCCCGCGATTCCATAGTGCCGCACCGAGGTGTACCTGCTCACCTTGGTGTGCCCCCGACACCACGGGTCTTGGTGGGATGTTTCCCCGCCTGAACCCCAAGCACGATGCTTCGATCCAGTGTTCAAAATCGTAGGACGTATACATTACCATCTGCCGTGTGGGACCGATGTGGTTTCCACCATGTGCACTCAGATAATAGCATCCGTTGAATTTCGTGATACCCGACATTTCGCAGGAGGGTGGGTTCGGATGCCTTTCAGCTTCGTCCCACTGAAGTCCGTCTTCACTGAACATGACTGCGAATTTTGGGGAATATTTGGACGTTTCAATAATCGCTTTGAACCGGCGTGTGGGGTCAGGATCGTCTGGCTCATAATACACCACACACGCCTGAATGTGATATTCTCCGCCTTGTATATCGACGAGATTGTTTCGGGTGGAACCGTTATATGCGACAAGTCCGAGTTCCGGTTTCTCCCAATTGTATCCGTCCCGACTTTTTGCGAAACACACGCGTTGGTGCCAACGCTCGTCGTCCCCGTGTCCAAGATACCACATATAGAGTTCGTCACCGACGCGGTGCACGGATCCGTAGTAGATGGCGCAGGCACTATCTGGTGCACCCGGCGGACCAGGAGGCACCACAATTCGGGTCCGATCGACCCCGGCTCTATAAGGCACAAGTTGTAAGCGGACACCGTGTTGAAACGGGATGCTGTAGTCGTCAAACGGAAACAGCACTATCTGATCTGTACTGACGTGTTCAGGGTTGTTTTTGATAATCATGTTTTAGGGGTTGTCGGTTATCAGTCTTCAGTTGTCAGTTAAAAAGGTTTCTGGTGTACATCGGGCGTTTCTTTTACAATTGCGGCGTAGACGAGTGGTTTAACTGTCTCGCTCAGTTCGGAAAAAGGGATGTGCTGTGCGAGGGTAATTGCCACCAATTCATCTCGCGGTGAGATCCAGAATTCCGTGCTTGTCCCGCCAATCCAGCCGTATTCACCGACTTGGGAAGTGGGGACCCAGTCTGTCTGCTGGACACGAACCGAGACACCCAGTCCGAAACCGAGCCCGGCATAACGTTCATCGGGTTTTTTATCGAGCGGTATCAAATGCTCTGGTAAGTGATTGCGCGTCATCAATTCGACAGATTCAGATTTCATCAACCTTTCACCGTCAAGTACACCTTTGCCTGAGAGCATCAGACAAAAGCGCGCAAAATCAGCGGCGGTAGAGACCAAGCCACCGCCGGCAGATAGAAATTTTGGTTTCTGTATAAAACTATTCTTGGATACATGACCCGTTCCACCTTCTGGAGCATTGATGGTTTGTAGACCGCCGTCCGATTTTGGACCGTACATATTTGCGAAACGATCTGTTTTCTCCATCGGCACATAAAATCCGGTATCATACATGCCTAACGGTTGAAAGATCCGTTCTGCTAAAAACACATCAAAGGACTGACCGGAGACGACTTCAATCAATCTTCCCAAAACGTCTGCGGCGATACTATAGTGCCATTTCGTTCCGGGTTGGTATAACAACGGGATTCTACCAAGCCTCTCAACCATTTCCTGTAGATCGCATTCATGCAGACGGTGTAGACCCGCCTCGCGATAGCATTTGTCGACTGCTGTTTGTCCTGCCATGTATCGGGCGGCACCGGGCAATCCAGCGGTGTGACGCATCAGGTCACGGACGGTCATGTCCCGATCTGCGTCAACCAATCTGAGGGATTCCGCATCTGCCTCCGCTGCTACTTTCAGTCCATCTAATTCGGGTAGGTACGTCGAAGCCGGGGCATCGAGTTGTAGTTTTCCTTCCTCACAGAGCATCATAACTGCCGCAGCGGCGATCGGTTTGGTCATTGAATAGATACGAAAGATGGTATCTCTTTGCATCGGTTTATCCGCTTCAATGTCCATCATGCCGGATGCCTCGAAATGCACCACTTTACCGCGCCGTGCCACAACTGTGACCGCACCCGAAAGTCGCTTTTCGTCAATAAACTTTTGCGAAGTCGTAGAGATACGCTTAAGTTGTTTTGCTGAAAGTCCCACCTCGTGCGGTGTTGCAGTTAGATTAGGGCTTAATTCTGTTATATTCATTTTTTCAGAAGGATTTTCGGTGCTGTAGATTTTGAGTCTCTGCCTTTAAGAATACCACAGAAGTCATAGAATGTCACATTTTTTGGGCAGTGTGTATCGTTAGGCTACACAAGTGAGTTCAGGATCGGGAGTAAGGTACGTATAGTTGGGACATCTCGAAATACGAAGCCGAACTGCGAGAAATATGCGGATGCCGCGAGTGCGTCAGCGATAAGCGGTTTTTTTTCCAACTCCTTTGAAACGCCGAGAATAAGGGACACATCCGTCTGTTCAGCGAGTGTGTTGAGTCGTGCGATGAGATGTCCTTGATGCCACGGATGAAATAACTCAATAGCGGTCTCTACACCGCTTTTGTGAACGAGTTGATAGTCTGGAAAGCAGTAGAGATCCCCCGGTAAAGGGATGAACTGACTTCCGGGACGGATCTGCCAGTCGTCTGTTTTATTGCGGAGCATTGCCTGAAAGAGTTGGATGTCTTCAGGGATATAGGCGAGAAACTGTTGCGAAATCGGTTGAATCCCACGCGATTCATTGAGGGATAACCTATAACGTTGTTTATTCCGGAACTGGATCTCCGCAGTAAGCTCCCATTTGGGTTGATGCAGCACCGCAACGAAGAAGTTCGCCAGATTCATGCCGTACCGTTTTGTTTTGTAAAAGAGATTGAGGGGTCCATCGACCGTAATGTGGTAGAGTTCTTCTTCTTTCCGAATTGTGGAGAGGAGTTGATTGAATCTGAGATACTTAAACAGTTGACGGAGTTCGGCTGTCATGGAATCAGTAAGTGTCAGCGTGAGGCTATTACTATGGAGAAGCAAACCTTGGACCTGTGCGGTGTTATAGCGGTGAAGCAAGCGTTCAGCAGAAAGCGTTTTGAAGGTCAAAACCGGTTGACAACTCGGCAGATCTGCGTAGAGTTTGGTAGCCAGGTCCTCCCCGTCTGTGGGAGCAACCTCTGGACCTGGTTCCTCTGCTATTGTACCTAACACTTTACATTGTCCCGCAATCCCACACGCGGCTTGCACATAATCCGCGTGATTCTCAAACTGTTCTTGTGAAAGCAGACGGCTCGTCTCCGTGAAGAATTTTTGCCGAAACGCGATCAGTTCTTCGTTGGGCGTGGTATCAAACTCTGTCCGATCTAACAGGAGTTTTTCGAGTCCACGCTTGACGATAGGTGCTCCGGGGGTGCTATCAACAATGTGCTTGCTGGTTTCTAAAAGCGTCGCGCGTGATTTATTTGGCGATTCTTCAAAAACGGCGATTAATTGCTCGGCAATTGCCAATAACTTCGTATCGGTAGGTTTGACAAATTGCGGATAAATTTGCCCGTTTTGAGTTTTGTAACGGAGTAGGTCTTTGGTGAGCATTTTTTAATTCTGCCTTTTAGGAGGCTGGTAAGCGTGGTGTTGTCTGCGTCGCTTGTTAACAAAGTGTTCGCCGGTCTGTTTGGAGATGAGTTCGTAGAGCACTGCCTGTTTGCCTTCCCGCTTGCGGAGAATACGTCCCAATCGTTGAACATGTTCTCGGACGCTTCCACTTCCTGAGACAATGATGCCAACATTCGCTTCCGGGACATCTACACCTTCGTTTAGGACTTTTGAGGTGACGAGGATGGAATAGGTGCCATCGCGAAACTTGTTCAAAAAATCATTCCGTTCCTTGAGTTTCGTCTGATGCGTTAGCACCGGTAGAAAGAAACGCGTGCCGAGTTGATACGCCGTATCGTTATCCTGTGTGAAAATGAGGATCCGATCCCCGCTATGTCTCTGAATGAGTTTCCATACCCATTCCTGTTTTGTGGTTGACGCAAAACTGAGTTGCTTCTGGGTGAGATACGCTTTAAAGGCGGCACGTCCTTCCTCCGTTCGTGAGGCTTTCCAGAGAAAAAAATGCCAGCCGCGCGGTGTCCCCATATTAATGCGTTCCTGTTTAAGGAAGTCTAAATAGGTGCGGCGGGCTTCTTCGTACTGAACCCGTTCCGTATCTTCCATTTCGACCGCTATGGTGACAACTCGGTACGCAGAGAGCGTTTTCCCGGAAAGTTCTTGGACCTTTACTTCATAGCACGGTTCGCCGACGAGGGCATAGAGTCGGCTTTCTTTTCCATCGGTACGTTCTGGGGTAGCCGTCAATCCCAGTCGGAAAGGGGCGATGCTGCTAATTGCGGCATACTGATACTGATCGCTCGGTAAGTGGTGGCATTCGTCGAAAATGGCGAAGCCGAACCGATTTCCGTAGTATGGTGCATGCATGACAGCGGATTGATACGTCGTCACAGTGAGATCTCGCAATTCGTGATAGCCACCGCCATAGAGTCCTACTTCTTGTTCGAAGTGTTCTTTCAACACGGTGTACCATTGGTGCATCAAGTCGATTGTCGGCACGTGCACGAGTGTAGGGCGCTGCGTGTCGGCGATGAGCAGAATCGCAATAAAGGTTTTACCAGCACCAGTAGGAAGGGTTACCACGCCGCGTTTGCCGTTAGCGTGCCATGCGTCTATCGCCTCGGTCTGGTAGGGATAGGGGGACATTGTTTGTTGATGTGTAAAGGATTCAACTGTGAACTGTCGTGCTGTGTCTTGATACGAGATGTCGTGTGCGCGCAACTGCGAAACGATATGCCGGTAGCGGTAGGCGGGCGCGCGGAAGGTGAGGGTGCGTTCGTCCCAAAGGAGATCTGGTAATCGTGCTTGGAGTGTCTCTGGGACGTTCTGTAGGATGAGGGTGCCTTTGTCAAAATTGATTTTGAGTGGCGAGGACATAATGCTTCTCAACATTTTAAATTCGGGTTTTCCATTAACTACCAATGTCTCTATTATACCGAAATCCGGCGGGTATTCAAGCGTTTTTTAATCGAATAGGTCTTGATTTTCTGATGCGACTGTGCTAAAATGGGCATATCTTAGACATAAAATTCACAGAGAGGACACAACTCGTGCCAAAACTTATAATCATGCCACCCCAAGATGCCGAGTTACGCGAATGGGCTCAACGTCTCCAAAACGAGTTACCCGCATACACCGTCGTTTTACCGGAGACAGACGAGGCAGTGGAGGAACACCTTTCCGATGCAGATGCTGTCTACGGTTGGGTGTCACCGGAGCAGCTACCGTTAGCGAAAAATTTGCGATGGCTACAGAACCCCGCAGCGGGTCCCTTCCCCGGCTATTATTATCCGGCGTTGATTGAGCATCCCGTGGTTGCCTGTAACCCACGTGGCATCTACAACGACCATATTTCACAGCATATCATGATGTTCGTGCTTGCCCTTTCTCGCGGGTTACCCTATTATATGGATGCGCAACGCGAAGGTGCTTGGGAGAAAGATGCCCGTAAAAGTGGATACATCGACCTCGCGCAGGCAACAGCATTAATCGTCGGTGTTGGTGGTATCGGGCATGAAACCGCACGACTCTGCGATCAATTCGGGATGAGAGTGATTGGTGTTGATCCAAGGTGGGAGTATGAAATCCCTTTTGTAGAGAAACACGACCCCGCGGAACTCGACACACTCCTTCCACTCGCCGATTTTGTGATAACCACGACACCGCACACACCTGAAACTGAGGGAATGTGGCACAAGGATCGTTTCGCGCTGATGAAACAGACGACTTACTTCATTAACATCGGACGCGGTAAGACGACAAAACTCGCTGACCTTATTGAGGCGCTTGAACAGGGCAGTATTGCCGGATGTGGCTTGGATGTGTTTGAAATCGAACCTTTACCTGCTGAAAGTCCGTTGTGGCATCTGCCTAATGTGTTAATAACACCACATATCGCTGTGAAGGATGCAGAAAACTTACCGGAACGGCGGTTTGAGATTCTTTTGGAAAACGCGCGTCGGTTCGCCGAAGGTGCACCGTTGCAGAACGTCGTCAATAAGGCGGCGTGGTACTAAGAAGTAAAAGTCGACTATTGAATGAGAAATAAAAAATTTAAACAATAGCCTCGCCGATTTTCCCTAACATGGTAGGTGCGGAATGTAATACATTGTCCCGCAAGTCCACACGCGACTTGCGCTATGGATTTAGTCTATTCCCAGACTAAATCCCCCAACCGCACCAGGCATAGTTTTATGTTTGTTTTTTTATAGCCCATACCTGCTAAAAAGGAGTTTGAAAAAAGCGGTAGCATGACAACAGTTAAACAGGACCTTTTAAACGACGAACAGATTCGCCATTTTATTGTGAATGGGTATGCCAACGTCGTCGCTGACGTGCCGACGCACATCCACGAAACCATCTACGACAAAACCGACGAACTCTTTGCCGGCGCGGCGGATTTCCGAGGTGATAGGCAACACAACCCACTCAATAACATTTTACCGCTGGTGCCGGAACTTCAAGTAGTTTTGGAATCACCAGAGGTGCGCGGTGCGCTCACCAGCATTTTAGGGAACGGGTATGTCATGCATCCGCATCGGCATTGCCATCCCAATTTTTCCGGAAGCACACCGAGCGGGAAAGAAAACGGCGAAGAGCGGTTGATGATGCCGCTGCATAAAGATGGGCACGCCGGCGGAAAACGACCGCGACATCGAACGCCTCGATGGGCGATTCTCTTCTATTATCCGCAACCGTGTCTCGCCGATCAGGGACCGACCTGTATCATCCCCGGGACGCAATACATCCGAGAATTTATGCTGAACGATGAACGTCAACGGCATGAGATACATGCGGAGGGCGGAAACGGAACGCGACGACTTTCCGAGAATTTCCTGAATCGCAATCTCGTCCCGATGTCTGGTGAACTCGGTACGGTGTGGATTATGCACTTTGATATGGTGCATTCGTTTCTACAGAACTACGTCCCTCTGAATCGCTACGGTATGAAATTCGTCTTTATGCGTACTGAGCAACCGACCGTACCTTCGTGGAACAGTGAGACCTCTATGTGGCAATCCCCTGAAGTCAACCACGTTCCTTACGATGCGGAGATCCTCTGGACGTATATCTGGAATTGGATGTACGGCAAGACCGATCTATATGAAACCGACCGTCCGAATCCCATGATAGATGTGGCATCAGCGGTTTCGGCATTGAAAGCAGACAATCCGAACGAGCGTATGAAAGCGGCGAACGAATTAGGTTTTATGCGAACGGATGGTGCCGAGGCTGTCCCCGCACTCGTAGATGCGCTTGAAGATAGTTATGAACCTGTCCGTCGAAATGCCATCTATGCCTTGGGTGCGATCGGTGAACCTGCTGTTCAACCTCTCGTTAACGCGCTTGATTCGGAGAAAGAGGCGTTTGATATGGAGCCGATTCTCCATATCTGTGATGCCGCACACGGACTCGCAGCGACGGGTGTGTCGGAAACCGTGTCTGCACTCGTAACGGCTTTACAGGACGAACGCGAGAACGTACGCGCTTCGGCGGCGTATGCGTTAGGCGAGATGGGTCCTGTCGCCGCGGCGGCGGTTGATGGGCTTATTGCGTTATTAACGGATGAATCGGAAGAGGTGCGTCGGCATGCAGCCTCTGCACTGGGTATGATTAAGGTGCCAGTATCGAAAACCGTCCCGGCCTTGATAGATGTTCTGGAAGATCGCGAGGATACAGATTTAGCGTTCTTTGCAGCGCAGGCGTTGACTCGTATTGGACCCGATGCAACGGAGGCTGTCCCCGCATTGCAGGAGGCATTGATGAGCGAGTCGGCGTATGTACGTGGGTTCTCTTCGGAGGCATTGAGTCAGATTGGCACCCCTGAAGCATTACAGGCTCTCGTGCCGTTCCTACGGACTGCGCGTTGGTTTAACTACGTCAAGAAAAGCATGCCTGCATTCAGCATCGAATTAAAGGACGCAAAATCTGCACCAAGTGATGCGGATTCCCTCACGAAATTGATTCAAGAGTGGGCAGAGCAAAAGGACATTCCGTTGCCGACGACAGAGACGATCTCACAGGACTCCGATACACAATTTCAGGTGACCTTCAGCGATGGAAGAAAAGTGACTGCCCGCGTTGAGGGTAATGTGCTAAACCTCTATCGTAGAACGCGTGTGGAGGCTGGATTTAAGACGTATCGTTAGGGAAGTGAGCGCTATAATGAGGCTGCAAGAGGGTCAGGCATGAACGGTAGCAGTACGTGCAAGACGTGCGAATTGACGACGCGAAGAAGACTGGGGAAAGCACCACTTTGGGACTGCATTTACCGGACCGAATGCTGGGATGTGGCGCATGCGTTCGATACCTCTTTGCTTGGGTGGATGGTGTTGGTTCTGCAACGACATATCGAATCGCTCAATGAACTCACTGACTAGGAAGCCGCTGAGTTGGGACCCTTAATTCGCCAGTTAGGAAGTATCTGCGCTCCACGGAGTAATGCGTACAAAATCGCATCTCAAGGCTTTTTATCGCTCCTATCGTCTGTGTACGGGGATTCAGTTTGCGGTGGGACTTCTATTACACCGCCTTCTACACGGGAATCGTATATCGTTTTGCTACCGTCAGGACGAACCTCTGTTTTGATGGTGTAACCGTCGCTACGACTATAGTCAACGTGTGTTGTTCCAGTATACTTCCATTCAAATTCAGCCGTTTGTCCGCTCGCTTCTAACTCCTCTTTGTGTTTTTTTAGATATTTTAAGCGCGCTTCTGTGCTTGGGTGTGGATACAGATAGAGGTCTACAGTGTGGAGTTCTATCGCCTCATCAATTGTAAGTGATGTGCCACTCAAATATTTTCTTTCCAACCGGATATAGGTGCGAACTTGCGGAATATCCCCGAACTTCTTGATGAGTGGGTTGTGCGGACTCGGATTATCTGGATCATCCTTGAGCGGATTGAACCCGATGATGAAATCTTCTGTGGTGTGCTTTGCCTCCGTGTTTTTACCTGTCGACAGATGGGCAGTTTTGCCATCTTCAGAACGCGTTTCGGACGCCTTAGTCTTGATATGTTTACTGGCACACCCTAAGAGGAGAAAACTGGCGCAAATGCCAAACAGTGCTATGAGTGGAAGGATGAAAGCCGGTTTCATTTTCATTCTCCTTTGTTCTTATTTTTGGGCATTTTTCTGATTCTGCTGTGAGTCAGTATATCACGTTTCTGCTTTTTTTAGGACAAGATTCCCGTTGATTTTCTGTGCCGAATTTGCTAAAATAACGAAAAGACTCATTCTTTGAAACTCTTTTATTTTTTTCCTTAATTCAAAATGCGTAGCTCGTAATGAAATGGAGAGCGGATATAAGAAAGGCATATCAAAGTTCTAGGGGAAACACTTTCTTCACATTGGATTTTAGCGTTTGCAAAAACACCCACATTATTTTACCGCAAGGAATAATTAAAAAATCGCAAGGGAATTAAAAAATGGATTGTATCTTTTGTTCTATTGTTGCTGGTGACATTCCGGCAGCCAAAGTATATGAAGATGAACACGTCTTCGCATTTATGGATATTGCCCCCGCGAATCCGGGACATACCCTCGTTATACCGAAGCAGCACTATCGAAATATCTTTGATATGCCCACAGAAGTAGGCAGTAAAATTATGCAAACCGCGATTCTGCTCTCAAACGCGATCCGGACTGCCTTGAATCCTGATGGACTTAACCTGTTTCAGTCGAATGAAGCCGCAGCATTTCAGACCGTTTTCCATTTCCATCTCCATCTGATTCCACGATGGGAAGGCGACCCGATTCGGTTACCGTGGCGACCGAGTGAAGGGGATATGGAGGAAATCGGCAACATTGCGGCAAAAATTCGAGAAGTTTTGTAAAACCTGTCTTATCCAGTCAAAACCGTAGAATCTTGGTAGAACCAAGGGCGTAGCTCGTAATGGAATGGAGAGCGGATATAAGAAAGGCATGCTAAAATGCAAATCTACATTGTTTAACCGCAAGGAATAATTAAAAAAAGGAATAATTAAAAAATGAACATCTTGATTACCTCCGCCGGTTCTGAACTGGCGCGCAACGTAGCGGGAGCATTAGCGGCAGAGCACACCCTCCGTTTGACAGAGTTATATCCTGTTGACGATATTGAAGGAACGTTCGTTCAAAGCGAACTTGGACACGATGAATCGACAAACGAACTGGTGCGTGGCATAGATACCATTATCCACATCGCTGAAATACCGCCGGATCTGCTTGCCGAAGCTGATCAACCCAACAATTACGCTATCGATTATCAGACGCGCTGCACTTATAACCTACTGATGGCGGCATCCGAGGAAGGCGTGAAACATGCCATTTACGCAAGCACGCTCCGGCTCTTTGAGCAGCACGGTGAAGACTGGACGGTTACAGAGAGTTGGCGACCGCGTCCTTCTGTTGATGGTTTCGTGCTTTCGAAGCATCTTGGCGAGTTCACGTGTAGAGAATTCGGTCGCGAAGGCAAACTCAACGTGACGTGTCTCCGTCTCGGTAACCTCGTTACTGCTGATGCTGCCGCAACCGCCGAATCGGATTCAATGTGGCTTGAGATGAACGATGCAGTCACCGCCTTTCAAGGAGCACTTGAATCGTCCTCACCGTGGCGAATTTTTCACATCCAGTCAGAGTTCCCCGGTTCCCGTTTTTCGATCGGGAAAGCCAAGGGGCATCTGAAGTTCGATCCGCAATTCGTGCCATCATCTCAGTAGGAGCAACGTTTCTCAAGGAGGAATACAATGAGAGTTCTCATTTTAGGGGGTAACGGGTATCTTGGACCGCATGTCGTCAAGGCGTTGGAGCCTTACTATACGTTGCGCGTCACAGACATCAACGACATTGAGACGAAACATGAATCGATGCACATTGATGTCGGTTCACTGGATCAGGTGATGCGAGCGGCTGACGGGATGGACGCGATTCTCAATTGCTCCGTCCTGCGACACGATCGGCAGCTGGCTTTTGATGTGAGTACGCGTGGGTGTTACAATACGATGCGCGCCGCTGTCGAACACGGTATCCGTCGCGTTATCAACACGGGACCCCATTTCACCATCCAAGGGGATGACTATACCACCTACGATTACGAGATTAACCCGGATGTTCCACCACACACAAGCACTGGACTCTATCCCTTAACCAAGGGATTGGGACAGGAAATCTGTAAAGTCTTCACCGAACATTATGACATCTATGTCCTCTGCTATCTGTTCCTTAGTTTCCGGGAGCACGACGATCAAGCAGAAGGTTCCGATCTCAATCCGTTTTCTGTCAGTTGGCGGGACGCAGGCGAAGCCTTCCGACTGGGTTTGGAGATTGATTTGGAAGACCTCCCATCACGCTGTGAGATTTTCAATATCTTCGCAGATTTACCACATCAGCAGTTCTCGAACCTGAAAACGAAACGGATTTTAGGTTTCGCGCCTCAGGATAACTTTGAGCGCATGTGGCATAAGAAGGATTGAGTTATAGTGGCCTCCACGCGCGCAGCACCTTGCATCCCATTGAAATCTGTGCTAAACTTATAGCATTCAGAAATTGTAGATAGGCGTGAGTTGGACCAGAAACGTCTATCAAACATCCAAGGAGGCGTATGAATGGCACGCATTGAAAACTCAACGGAACTAAAGGTTGAACATTTGCTGCATAGTGTTAAACAGTTATCGCCTGTCGAATTGGACGAATTCACTCGAAAGTTAACAGAATGGCAACAGCGGCAGGAAGCAGCGATAGGCGAAGATGTGGATCCTAATGCATCGGATGCTACAATTGTAGCATTCATAAGGAAAAATTCGCAATTGCCTAAAAAGAAGAATCGACATTATTGGCAATTACGGCACAAACGTGAAAATGAAACTTTAAGCGATAATGAAATGTCAGAGTATGAAGAACTGATCAGGCAGTTGGAGACTATGAACGTCAAGCGTCTTGAAGCCTTAGCTATCTTAGTTCAACGTTGGGGCAAACCTGTAGCGGAAATTATGGCCGAATTAGGACTATTTGTGTCTCATTTTGATGAACCGCAATTCTCTGAGGAGTCTGTGCAAGGAGTTCATTTATTGGACGGACACAAATAGGCAGAGCGACAATTGAAGCGTTGCATATGAATCTTCCTCAGCGAATAAACCTACGAAGAGCATTGCTAAGTTTGGGGGAACATCCAGTAGAAATTAATTGAGTAAGAACTATGCGAATTAAACTCTTGGCACATCGAGGCGGTATGGGACGGGCGCCCGAAAACACCCTTGCTTCCTTCAGGCAGGCATTGGCGGACGGTGCTGATGGATATGAATGTGATGTCTGTCTCACCCAAGATAAGCAACCTGTTCTGATTCACGTTGGCTTCAACCGACACAATATTCAAAAAGCTACCGGGTGCTCCAAATCTCTCAGTGAACTTACTTGGAAAGACGTACAACAACTAACGATGGAAGCGTCGAATGAACCTGTTGCTCACCTTGATGACACCCTCCGTTTCGCACGAGAAAACCAAATGCCGTGTTTCATTGAACCGAAGGCGGACACACCAGAATTACTCCCAATTGTCGTAGAACGGATCCACCACTTTGAAGTTGTTCACCTTGTCAATATTCTCACTTTTTACATCCGAAAACACTTGCTTGTAGATACTAAACGTTTGGAACCGAAGTTGCAGACGAGCGCGATTCTCATTAATCCGATGGCGAATTTTCTCAAGGCAGCGACGGCTATTGATGCGGACCGCATCATATTAGGCTGGAGTGGGATTAATCACTTTGGGCTTTATAACACTTTCACACGGACTGTTACACGCAAAGTGAAGCAACTCCGAGCGAACGGGATTATTGTGGATGCCGGGTTTATTCAGACGGCGCAAGATGTCGCGTGGGCGGTTTCACCACAGAAAGCCGGTGGTATTGATGGCTTGTGGGTAGACGATGTACCTTACATCAGACAGTGTCTCCAAGAGATTTAGCCTTAGTAGACACCTTTGGGTTCAAGTTTCTGGGTACCATGCAATAGGTTCGTTTTGCAGGTAGGGAAGCAACATTCTCCGAAGTTTCCGACGTGCGTGATGTAAGTATGTTTTAACCGTGTTCTCCGACTTGCCCAAGCGTGATGCAATCTCTTTTATCGGAAGCCCCTCCGAGGGACGCAAGTAAAAGGCACGGCGTTGAATAAGAGGCAATTGGTGACTGGCTTTACGGATGATGTATTCGAGTTCTTTCCTTTCGAGAAGAGCACAAGGCGAAGGTTGCACCTCGGCCATTTGAAGTGTATCATCTGCGTTTTGCGGCAATTCCTCAAATCCTATAACATGGCGTCTATTTTGTTTGCGGAGAAAGTCAATACTACGATTGACAGCAATTTGGTAAAGCCACGTATAGAATACGGATTGTCTCTTGAAGTTCGGCAGTGCCTGCCACGCCTTCAAGAACACCTCTTGGCAGAGGTCTTTGGCTATCTCACGATCTTGAACTTTGCGATAAATCAGATTATAAATTTTTTCTTGATATTTGTACACGAGTGGGGTAAACGCCTCTGCATCACCCTTCTGGACGCGCGCGACGAGTTCCTGCTCATCGAGATGATTGAGTTCAGTGTGTGTTGTTAAAGGGTTTCTCATATTTTTCTCCTTATTCGATCCATTGCATTGTTTCTCGGAGCTGTTCCTTTGCCTTGGCATAATCTCGACGTGTCTGATAAAAGACGCGTTGTGCTTCCGTAAATTGCGCTTGGGTTTGAAACGCATCGTTATACGTCAGATTTTGATACCCCGGTATCTCAACCGTGACTTCATCAAGCACGCGTTCTATGGTTCGTAACCTTTGCTCAAAAATCCGCACGCGTGTTTCTTCGATCTCCATCCGTTCTTTGGCATTCGCCACGGCACGATAGTCACGTCGCACCTCTACACGGATCGACTTCGTTTTTTCGACGTACACCAACTGAAGCCGCTCGAGTTCCGCAAGTTCTCGGGAGCGAAGGTTCTTCGTCCTGTTTCCATCGTAGAGCGGGATGTTGAAGTTGAACCGCAGTTCCCAGCCATCTTGTGTTCGCGGGTTTGTTTGAAAAATGCTTGACCTATCTCGCTCTCGGTCAAGTATCACCGGATCATAGAATGCCTTTGCGTCCCAGGTCTGCCCCCTGGCACCTGCACTGGGTTGATGTTGTTCCAGCAGCACATGGAGATCCTTATAGCGCGCTTCGGCAGAGAGTTCAGGAAATCGGTTCCAGATGGTCTCTGCGGCGAGACGTTCTTGACGGACGATATCGCCAGTGAGGTCTCGCAAGTCCAGGTTGTTTGAAAGTGCGAGTTCAACGGCAGTTTCGAGTGTCATATCATCGTCAGGCAGGGGTTGTGAGAGGCTAACTTGTGAGAGTGGATCGAGTCCGATGAGACTGATGAGTTCCGCGGTGTCAACATCGAGCCGTCGTTGAAGTTCGTTAATAGCAAGTTGCTGTTCGGAGAGTTCAAGTTCCGTATTGAGTCGACTGAGGAAAGGTATCCGTTTTTCTGCGTGCTTGATTTGTGTGCCTTTGAGTTTTTTATTAAGTTCCATTTCAATTGCACGCCGTTCCTGAATCTCTTCCTGTGTGAGGATGATATTGTTCCAGAGATTGCGGACATCGTGAACGCTCTGCTTTTTCGCGCGTTCGTATTCAATTTCTGCCTTGCGGACATCCTCCTGCGCGGCATCGAGACCTTCGGGGATTTCGCCGAATTGTGCGAGAAGCATGCTTGCCTGTGCCCGGGTAAGATAGTCTCTTTCATCGATATCGCCATCTTTTTGGCGTTGATATTCGCCGGTGACACCCACCTGTGGTAGATAAACGGCTTTAGACACACGGAGGTTCGCCTTGGTGCGTTCCACGACTTTTTCCGCTTGTTTCACCGCCTCATTATTCTGTAGCGCGAGTTCGATTACACGTGCTGGCTGAAGTATGACCAGTTTCCGCTGGGCTGAGACGGCACTCACAATACTCAAAAACAGACAGACCGCAAGTGCCGTCAATCTTTTGTTCATTCTCAATCTCCATTTTGATAGTTGTCAGTTATCAGTTGTCGGTTAAAGAGGGTTTTGAGAGTTCTAACACCTCTTGTGACAGATAACTGACCACTGAAAGGAGAACCCGAATGGTTTCCGTACTGACAGCCATTCCTCAACGCCGACTGATACGGATGGTGACGATAACAATCCCAATCATCAGAAGGATCAACGCACCGAACAGCAGCGTCGTCACCGACATCTGCGTCTGAGACTCCACTTGCACCGTTATCGAGCGGTCGCGTGCCTCAAACTTACGGTTGTCGACCGTGACTTCGGCGTTCAACTTCGCTTGATATTCTCCCACACCGATGTCCGCAGGTGGACTCAACGTCAGTTGGATCTCTGTTTCCTCGTTACGTTCCAATGTGCTGACAACTTCAGGCGTAACAGTATATTTCCAATCCGTGTTGACATCGACAAGCATACGGATGTCAACGAGATCGCGGGTGCCGATGTTCTTCAGCGTCGCTGTCATGTTGACCTCTTCACCTATCTTGATCGTTTGGAAGGCGTTCGGCACGAACACCTCAATCTCTGGCACGCCCTTTGGAATCAGTTCAAACCGTTCAACACCCCCTTGTATGCTCGCAATCCTATCCGCGGGTAAATCCAACCGATTGTTGACCCCGCCAAGTTCGTCGGCTTCTGCTTCGTCAATCACAGCGACGTAGAACTCAAGGGTGCTGTCGAGATAGGAGGCATCCAACTCCTCCGGGAGATAGACAATCAACGATAGATTTCGCTTCGATTGTTCCTGCGTAAATTTTACCTGAGATTGTCGGGATTGCGTCTCTGGGTCTTGGAATTCAAAGGAAAGTCGATTGAGAAGGTTAATGACTCGGAGTTGGAAGGTATTCTCTGTTTCTGCCAACCGATCGAGCGTCAAATCATAGGTGACGTTGCTCCCCAGATTCCCTTCCTGCGAAAAGCGGAGCGAACTGACATTGACCACATCCAGAGCGGACTCTTTTTGCAGGTAGATGAGTCGCATTTCGGGTTCGGCAAGTTCGGGATAATCTAAGGATACCTTCAGACTCTCGACATCTTTCTGGAGTTGGAACGTCAATTCCACGGTTTCGTTGTATCCGAGCACTGGGATCTTCTCTTCATACGGTTTAACGATGTTCGTGTCATCGGTGACATCGAGCAAAGAGACATAAATTCCTCGAATCTCATTTGCCGCGGCAATCTCTTCAGGGGTTGCATCGCTTGACATCGCTTCGGTTGTGGACGTGTTTTTCAGTTGGATCGTCACCATCATCTGGTTATCGACGCGAAACTTTTTCGCACTGAGGATAGAGATGTAGCGCGTGTCCTCCTCAAGATGGATTTTATAGGAAATATCCTCGTCAAGGTATTTGAGATTAACGATGATGTTGTCCACATTCCGCCGCAGTTCAAAATCAAGGGTCTTCTCCTGTCCGTCTTTCAGCGTCGGAATACGGGGTTCATAAGGATAACCGATGATAGATTCGGTCTCGTCTTTGATGGAGACATAGACATTATTGATTTCTTGTGCGGTGTTAGCACCTGCTTCTTCTGTCTCGCCTTCCAAGGCACCGTAAGTAAGGACAACCTCCAGACGCCGCCGGTCTCCCTGTTTATAACGCCTTGCTGATACGACGGAGATGTATGGATCCTCCTGTTTGAGATGGATATTCTTCTGCTCCTCACGACCCGAGTACTTCAACTCTACGACGACATCCCGCACGTTCTCTTTTATCAGTTCAAACTCCAAAGTGACAGACTCACCCTCTCTAAGCGTCTCAATCCGCCGTTCGTAAGGTTCAGTGATGGTCGCTCCGCTTGAACCGAAACCTTCTTGCTCTTTAATCTCGACGAAGATGTCGTCAATCTGTGCGCTGATGATAATCTCTCGTCCCAACACTTTTGAGCTTTCAACGAGTTTGACGGGAGACGAACTGTTCCGCAAGGTAATTGAGAATAACTCCCGACCATCGGCGGATTCATAGAGTCTTGTCGTTTCAACGGTGATGTGCCACTCATCTTGTAGCGACTCAAGTTCGACCCGTTGCAGCTCCAGTTTTGCCTGTTCATATTCATCAACAGCCCGTTCGTAAGCCTCCTCGGCTTTGTTCACTTCAGAGACAGTGACGATGTTGTCCTCTTCCATCATCATTGCCCTGAGGTTTTCGAGGTCGACCTGCTTTTTGTTCATTAGCTTTTCTGCCAATTCCATCTTCAGGCGCTCGACTTCAATCAGGATTTGACGGTTCTGTTCCTCTTTTGTTTTTGGGGTGTTATCGTTAGCAGGTAGGGTCTCTTCAGATTCCGCTGCCAGTCGGACAGGCAGCAATATCCCTATAACACTCATAAAAACCAGCGCGAGCATCAAAGACTGAAAGACTGGAAAATTGGAAGATTGGATACGTGTTTCTGTCTCTTTCCCTTCCAATAGGTTTCTATGCTTCCGTCTTTGCTTCCATCCATCCATATTTTTTATCCTTCTATCTTTCACTCGGTCGCGTCTTCTTCAGGTTCGTATCCAGCAACATAGTGTAGGTACAATGCTTCGAGATCCTCAGCTTGAATTTCTTCGCGGGTCAGTTCACGCTCAAGGTTGCCTTCCACCAAGATTCCGATTCTATCGGCGATCTCTTTCGCGCGGAAAATGTCGTGGGTCGACATGAAGATGGATTTGCCTTCCTCCTTTAGTTCACGAAGTAGATGCAGGAAATCGGCACCCCCCTTCGGATCCAAGCCCGAAGTCGGTTCATCAAGCAGAACGGCTTGTGCGTTTTTCATGATCGCAATCGCAATACCCAAGCGTTGACGCATCCCTTTGGAAAAAGTCTTGACGCGCCGTGTGAACGCTTCTTCCGGTAGACCGACACGTCCGAGTGTGGCATCAAGTTCCTCGTTGGATACCTTCTTGCGTCCACCGAGTTTCGCGAAGAAGGAGAGATTTTGGCGTGCTGTGAAGTTGCGATAGAGTTCGACGTTCTCAGAAACGTAAGCCAGGTGCTTCTTCGCTTCGAGTGGGAACTTCGGAATCTCAATATCGCCTATCAGTGCGGTGCCGCTTGTGGGTTCGATGAAGTTCAGCAGCATAGAGATAGTCGTGCTTTTCCCGGCACCGTTGGCACCAAGGACGACATAGATTTCACCGTCATCTACCTTTAGGTTCAGTTTGTTGACGGCTAAGACGCTTTCGTTATAGACTTTCGTAAGATCACGGGTTTCTAACATCGGGTTCCTCCTATAGTCGGTTTTTTCTGTCTGTATGGTACTGGAAATCTAAAGCATTTTCAAGGAGTAATTTTATCAGTTCCACTTTTGCCGGTGTGAAACTCCTCAATAATATTGACAGAGGTGCCGAAAGGTCCGTTCTCGCTGTGATGAAAATGTTCTGTAGTTTTCAGAACTTTGATACGGTCATTTACCAACCTATCAATATAAGCAGTTTTGTAGGTTTCCCAATCCTCCGTCGGTAGAATATCGAAAATGCCTGACTGGCGCAGATTCGGATTGTCTTCGAGAAGTGCTAAAGTGTGCCTTTTTGATAGATAGCGTGAGTAATCACCGAAATTTTCTATGGTAACACCTCTGTCCAGGAGGTGTTGAAGCCATTCCTCTCGTGCGTATCTTGCATCTATCTCGCGCTCCGTAAAGGTGCTGTCATAATTTCTGGTTTTTATGCCAGTGCCTTTACGATAGATGCTCACCTCGGTCTTTGAATGCCCACGGTTGTAGTCTGCATTCAATGCTTGCATGAGTTCACGTGCGTTTTGGGAGCCGGTATATTTTTTGTGATTGGAGGGTGCTGACCAGTTGAATTCAATATATTCACGCAACCGGATATTCGGTGTTTCGCTTTCAAAAATGTGTCTCTGTATGTGCGAATGGGCGTTACAACTGCTCAGAAGAACAGCGAGTCCTAACACTGTGAAAAGTGGGAATGTGAATGGAATATCCCTACTCTGCAAAATCCTTTTCATCAAAGTTTACGGATTGGAAACCCCCTGCCTTTAGGCGCGGGAGGAAAATCCGCCCTCTTGGAAAGGACCAAGACGTTCAGTTTTTCCTTGACGTTTGGTCTGAAGTTGTGGTATAATTAGAGTATCGTGTTGGCAAGCATTCTCAGCGTTACCGCTTGGTAACGTGCTTGCCTCCCACTGAGAAGGGGATAAAGGCACGATACACGATATACCATGAGATTAACCTTTAAGTACCCTGTGTATCCTACGAAAACACAGGAACAAACATTGTAAGGATGGTTTGACCACCTCTGTGAACTTCAGAACTCTGCGCGCAATAATCGCAAATATGCGCATGAGGCAGAAGGTCGTTTTGTTTCTCGATATGACCAAGAACACCTTTTGAAGGTTGCCCGTGAGAGATATGACGATTTTCGGGAAGTCCCTCAAGATTTCCAAGTGTCTATCCTCAAACGTGTTGACGAAGCCTTTGATGCGTTCCGTAGGCGGTGCCAAGAAGGTGCGGAGAAAAAAGGCTACCCTCGCTACAAAAGGCGTGTGCGTTCTCTGACGTGGTGCTTGCGAAAGCATAAACTGAAAACAGGTGAACGTGTCCGCCAAAACCCGATAAAAGAAACCGGCTTTCGCCATAATCGCTTGAAAGTGCCGAAGTTGGGTGAAGTCAAGATACGCATGCACCGCCCGATTGAAGGAGATCCAAAAGAAGTTACGCTTGTCAAAAAAGCAAGTGGTTGGTATGCGCATATCACCTGTGAACTCCCTGATCCTCCGAAAGTTGACCCAACGGATGCGATTGCGATTGATGTCGGCACGACCCACTATCTGACGACTTCCGAAGGTGAAAAGGAGAAGAATCCGCGTTGGTATCGCAAGGCAGAAGGATTACTCCACAAACACCAGAAAACACAAAGCCGGCGTAAGAAAGGTAGCAATCGTTGGCGAAAAGCCGTGCATGCGTCTGCCTTACACCAAGAACGCACTGTGAACAAACGTAAAGACTTTATCGGCAAACTCGTCTATAAACTCTACCACCATAAAGAAAACAATGTTTTAGTGGCAGAAGATTTAGGCGTGTCTAATATGGTAAAGAACAAACACCTCAGTAAGAGCATTTCGGATGCGTCTTGGGCAAAGTTCTTTCAGTGGTGTGGGAACATAGCCGCAAGAGACGGTTTCCACTTCCACCAAGTCGATCCCAAGAACACTTCGCAAACGTGCTCTGCTTGTGGTAAGAAGTCGCCAAAGAACCTTTCGTTGGCGATACGCACCTTTGATTGTAGTTTTTGTGGCACGTCCTTAGACCGAGACCACAACGCTGCAGTCAACATCCTTTTACGGGCGGCTCGCGCCCATCGTGGAGAGCGTTGGGTTACCAACCTCTGTGAAACGAGAAACCTCCCTGTGATTGGGACTTGTTAATATTCTTAACAAGCACCCATGCTTTAGCAGGGTGTACATTGACAAAACAATATTTTGGCTTATGTCATAGTGACGCGTTTTAGAGGCAAAAAGGTTGCAAGATTTGAAAAAAACGTGAAAAGTCTGAATTTTAATCTAAGCACATTGAAGGTTTTGTTTATTAGAAACCCTTCACTGGAAAAAGATAGTAAAAACTCCCGCTATTTCACACTTAGTTATACACCATTTCTCCAGAGGAGTTCCTATACTGATCAGACAAATCAAGTTTTCACCAAACTTACGGATTGGAAGCACCCATACTTTAGTAGCGTGAGGAAAATCCGCCCTATTGAATTAGACCAAAGCCTGATGTAAAAAAACATTTGACTTTGGTTGTGAATTGTGATATAATGATTATATCCGTTGGACAGGAGTATTAGCACCTGCAAACCCTGTAGGTGTCCTGTCCGCCCACTAATACTGGTAAAACGGATACGGATAATTCAAAAAAACTCGTAATTAATATTGGCTAACCGCCAGCGAGATAAAAACGTTATCCAGAAAACTTTTTAGGGTGGCTTGCACCCTTCGTGGAGAGCGTTGGGTTACCAACCTCTGTGAAACGAGAAACCTCCCTGTGATTGGGACTTGTTAATATTCTTAACAAGCACCCATGCTTTAGCAGGGTGTACATTGACAAATCAGATGTGGAGGTTCATACATTGGAACGGATGAAGACGAGGAATGCACCCGAAAGAAACACGCCAAACAATAAAGCCAATAGCAGCATATCTACTGTCGATGCATTGAGGGTATCACTAAAAGTGATCTTATCCGCAAAGTTTGGAAGTGCTTGCGGTGAAATCGGTTTTTTAGACATTCCCTCAGGGACTCCGATGATGTGGAGGCTCTCTGTATCGGCGCGATCGGTTTCAGTGATGAAGTTTCGGAACTGTCTGATGTGAAGATGCACACCTTCAAGGAATTGCAAGTGGCGATTCAACCCAGTGCCAGCCATGGATTCAAGGGCGTATTGGACAATTGCCGCTGGAGAAAACCGGGTAATGCCTCTTGCACGCTGGACCTGCGCGAGCTGTGCCCTTAAATGCTCGCGGTTCAGGCGTTCGCGAATCTCAACATCTTTGTTGACGAGTTCAGCCCTGATATGCAATTCTTCTGCATCTGCCTTTTGGGATTCCAATTTCGCTATCGCCAATTTGAGTTCTTCCTCGTTCTCTTTCGCCAATTTTTTTGCCGCTTCAGGCGAGGTTTTCCAAAGTTCCTCAAGTTTATTGAGGAGACTATCTGCTGGTAACCGAGTTGCTTGTTTGTTCCTCATTCGCTCATCAAAATCTGCGTTAATCTGCGCAAGCGCGCTCCTTTTTGCCATTTCTCGTTGGTGAGCGGTCTGGACAGGGGACATCCATTTCGTGGCAAGTGTGCCGAGGGTAGAAGGCATAAAGACGACCAGTGCCACCCAGACGATCAATAGCACGACAAGACTGACTCGACTATCGCGCGTACTGGCGGAAACCATCAACCCAACTGCGATGAAGATACTGGCATAGCCTGAAGCGATCAGCAGAATCATTCCCAAACGTCCCCAGTCCGCCGCCCCGAGTTGTGTCCAACTATCTAAAGAAATCACTGTTAGATTCAACAGAACCGCAAAGACGAAAGGAATGAGAACGGTTATCAGGGTGCCTAAGAACTTTCCGACCAACAATGCGGGGCGAGAAATTGGATTCGCGAGACACAACCGAAGCGTTCCCCTTTCGCGTTCGCCGGAGAGGGCGTCAAATGTAAACAAAAGCGGGATGAAAGAGAGCAGGTAGGTGATGATAAATACCCAGTCTATCTTTGTTGCTTTCGGACGAAGATCCCGCGCATTCGGGTTGGCAGTCGAATAGTCCACCGACCAGATGCTTTTTACCTCTCCTCCGGATCCCGCGGTTCTACTCCAAGACCCCCAACTTGTTGTTCCCGACTCCGGCAGAAAAGCATCACCCCTATCCGAAATGAAAGTCAGCGCGGAGGGACGTTTGTAAAGTCTACCGGGTCCCTTTTTCAGCAGTTGATAGAGTTCTGTTTCGGACTGCAATTTGTTTTTGTCGGTAGTAACTTTCTCAGAATACCTTCGGACCTTGTCTGGGTGGCTCTGAAGATGCACCACGGCGTTAGTTACCATGAGTGCTGCCAGAATAAGGACAGTTAAGGCAAAGCGGAGACTGTTGAGATGGTCAAAGAATTCTCTTTTAACAATATGTCCAATCATCAGGTTTCTCCTTTTACACTTCAACTTTGATAAAAATCAGGAATGTCCCTATAAACAGGATCAGATTCATGAGAAAAAGGAGTGACACATCCGATAGGGCGCGTTGTGCGTTTTCCGAGACATCCACCTGCTCAAAGCGAAACCTTGGTAAATCCCACCAATCCACGGCACCTTGGTCAGAAGCAAACCACTGCCGACTGGCAAACGCGTCTTTATCGTGGAAATAGTCAATCAGCATTTGGCGATATCCTTGGGTGGCACGACTAAAATCTAACATGCCCCTCAGATCCGTGCCTGCCCAGGCGGAAGTCGCAAAGGTATAGAGACTTGCAGGGCTGAATTTCATCAACCGTTTATCCCACGTTGCTTGTCGGATGTCCGTCCGCGCCAAGCGTTGTTCGCGTATCAACGCAGCTTTTTCTGCCAGACGGATGTGCGTCGCACCGATGAATGCCTGATACTTTTGGAAATGCGGGACGGATGGCTCTGAATCCGTGTCTACTTTGGTCATATTGAATCCATATCTCCTGCCGCTACGGGAGCTTGCCCCGAAATATCCTATGTTAAATCTGGGGGGATCCCCCTCAAGGGGACTATTTGCTAAGAACCGCTGTTCTTCACGATCGGCTTCTTCCCAAATCTGTTCAATCTGTTGATTCGCGGACTGTTTTTCGGCGCGCATATCGCCCACTGGATTGATGGCAAACCGACTCCAGTTTGGATAGACGAGCACGAAAGCTACCCATAAAAACATACAGAACATCAGAGAAGTGGCAGTTCGGCGGGTTGTTGTGGAAATCAATAGTCCGATGAGGTAGAAAAGGGATAAGTAGACAATTGTTGTCCAGACTATCCCCCCAATCCGGATCAGATCCCCTGTGCTGAGCTGGATTGAACTGGCGACGGAGCACAAAATCAGCACCATCAGTAGACTCATGAGCACGGGTAGCAGCAAGCATATCATGGCAGCGATATATTTCGCAAACAGAATGGATCCGCGCCGTATTGGATGTGAAATTACCAAGCGCAGGGTCCCGCTTTCCCAATCACCTGCAATCGCATCGTAAGCGAAGAGTAGGGACAGTAGGCTTAATACGATTTGAAAGATGGATACCAGATCAATCTGTGAAAAGAAATTTAGATAGGGATTTTCCAAGTTTCGAGCGGAGACACTTGAAATCATCGGCACGTCTCCGTGATAAATTTCGACGGTGGTTCCCAATCGCTTGTCCAACCCCGCACTAAAGAGACTCAGGGGGTTCGGAGGGCGTTCAACAAAGAGTTCCAACCTCGAATAAGTTTCCGCTGCCACCGCTTTCTCACGATGAACTTTCTCTTGCTGGCTGTAACTCGCCACTCGGTTTTCATGATCGTCAATGAGCACAATCGTATTGGCAACAACGAGTAGAAGCGTAATCACGACGGCGGCAAGGAACCGCGCACTCATCAAATGCGTGAGCAGTTCTTGGCGTATGAGTGTGTGTAACATGTTTCAACCTCATTTAATGTCAGTAACTGTTCGTTGAAATGTGGGTAATTCCCATAAACTTGATATTATTGCGTTTGATGGATGGATTCTTGAATAGAGATTCGTGCTCGAAAGGCGTTGATACTCCCCTTCTCATCAACCCAACCGCCGGTAGCCTTCAATTGAAAAATCTGTCCGTTGTCAAATCGGTGTGTGATTGCTCCTGTTTCACTGGGTTGAATTCCCCAAGCGTGGGCGAGTGCTTCCTCAGGTGTACCTTCTGTATGGGGTTCGCTATTGCCATCAAACAAATCAAACGAACCTACTGGAGCTGTCCTGCCGACTTGAATATCAATGGTTAGGATGCCACCGTTTTCAAACGCTGTGGCGTCAATTTCTATGACAGTATGATCTTGAGAGCCTGACTCAGGTATCTGAAAAGTGTCTAATATCTCTATTGAGGGTTGCATAGGATTAAGAGAAATATTGCGGCTATTTGCCAAACGGGTCGGGTCTTTCTCACCCAATCCCGGACGTTTTCCTGCTAATGATTCTATAAGGAACAACCGGTAGTGTTCTGCCCTCTTGTGCCTGTTGTGCCGCGAGAGTTCATTGACGGGTTGCCTGCCCATGAGTTCAAGAGCAGGCGAGATAATTAAACAATCTACAGGTGAGAGTCTCTTCCACGCCCCGACGATTGTTTGGGTCAAAGGCGGCATTTCGTCAATACTTTTTGCATCGCGTAAACGTTTTATGTTGATATTAAGCACCCATGTGTTGACAAAATTTTCGTTCAAGAATTTGATGTTCCCATCATCAGAGAGAGCAACTGCCCTCAAATTTTTGCCGCTCCCTCAGCATACTTCGTCATCAAGCGGACCATCTGTTGAAACAACGTGAATTGGCTTCTGTTGTGCTCGTGCCATTTCCAAGGCTTCGTCCACCGATACCCAATTGATTTGTTGTGATTTGTAAAAGTGTAGTATCAATGCACGTTCGGCTTCTGCTAAGGTGATTGCTTCAGAAAATTGAGGATCTTGAACTCTATTTTCCGCGCCCGTACGGAGTTCGATTTGTGGACAAAAGCCGGTATCTGCCCCAAAAGAGGGACCGTCCCCATGGTATCGGTTGACATCGAAGTTGAGTGTCCGCTCAGGAACGTACATCCGAAAGAAGGCGACTTTCTCTTCGACTCGATTGATGATAAGATGCCCAGTAAATTGTGAGGGTGTAAACCAGCCGTTCTCTAACTTAAACTCTGCATGAACGCGGAATACGATATCCGCAAATTCAGCATTGTAAGCGCGTAGACATGCCCATGCCCCGCGGGAATCTCCCGGATTAATGTGCATATCCAGATTGGGATTCGGGTGAAGCTGGCTCAGCAATTCCAATAATCCGTCCTCTTCAATCTGCCAGACCTCGCTGACAGAAACACTATTTCCTTTTCTTGTAGGATTTTCGTGAAGAGGTCCCTTCAATTCCCGCAAAAACGGTTTTTCTTTTGCCTTCTGCAGGCGCGCTTCGGTCGGGAGAAGCGCCTCAAACACTGAAGTAGAATGGTACTTTTCGGGCTCAGCGACTCGCAGATTCGCCAGTGCATCCCACGTCACATGGAAGTTGTCTTGGGTGTACTCGATCGGGGCAATGAATCCTTTAATCAATACTTTGGGGGTATTGTCAAGGGTGAGTACGATTCTGTTAGGGGTAAGGGTCTCATCCGAGAACCCATATTGCAAAGACAGAACAAAAATCAGGCAACCGATGCCTAACGTTTTCATTTTGAAATCTCCTGACAAAAATTGAAGGGATTGAGGAACCAAGTGTTACGTTATCAAGGCGTAACTATGGAGAGTTCCCGAATAGAAATTCGCGCATGAAAGGCGTTAACGCTCCCCTTTTCGCTGAACCAATCACCAGTAGCACCTAATTGAAAGACTTGACCTTGATCGAACCGATAGGCGATTATTGCTGTTTCACCGGGTGAAATTCCCCACTCATGTGCAAGGGGGTTGTCTGGTGTTCCTTCTGTAGGAAGCTCACTGTTTCCATGGAACAGATCAAACGAACCTGCCGCTTTGCCACTACCGACTCGGATCTCAATGGTTAGCATGCCGCCGTTTTCAAACGCCGTGGCATCGATTTTTACAACGGTATAATCCTGATGCCCCCTCTCTGGTGTCCGAAAAAAGTCTAAGACCTCTGTCTGAATCGGTTGTGCTTCTTCTATCGATTCTGCTGTTTCCTGTATTTGCGTACCTGTAACCCAGTGCCTATCTGTCTGTCGGTTGGGTCGACTATGGCTATCCGACATATCTGTCTGACCCGATTGGGTGCTTGCAGCAGGTTTAACCTTCATCGAGGATTTCATGGGGATTTCCACAAAGTCGACCTGTACCTCTGAGGGTGCCTCTAAACTATAGGGTTGCTGGAAGCGAGTTAGGTATCCATTGCCTATTCCAAGAGTGAGTGCAATTAAAATGGTGGTTGACGCAGCTACCGCCCACGGCAACAAGGGTTTGCCTTCTGTAGAAGGAGCAGGTTTGATGTTTCGGGTTTCTTGTATGATTTTTTCAATCAAGTTTGTGGAAATTTGACAATTGCTAAGTGCCTCCTGAATCAGAGGTTCCTCTTTCTTCAGGCGTTGCCGCGCACGGCTGAGTCGACTCTTAATTGTATTTGCCGATACACCCAGAAATTTACTAATTTCTTCACACGTCATCTCTCCAAAGTAATATAGGGTTATGACGGTGCGCTCACTTTCTTGTAACTTGGCAAGCAGCTGTTTGACGACTTCTTGCTTTGCCTCGGTCGAGGTTTTTGCTTGTTGGTCTGCTACATATTGGGAATATGTTCCTTTCCCTTTGGCTACCATGTCGATGTCCTCCACCAGTTGGGCATTCAACCGTTTCTTACGGAGCCATGCAATGCAGCGGCGTGTCGCAATCACATACAACCACCCCGGGAACCGATCCAGTTCTTTTAAAGTTGCCAGATGCTTATATACTTTCAGGAAGGTTTCCTGTGTGATATCTTCGGCGATGTGAAAATCCCCGATTTTGCGCCACGCGAGGGCGTGGACATGTTTATGGTATTTTTTCACGAGCATGGTGAAGGCGGTTTCCTCGCCTGCAAGTGTGCGACGGATTAATTCGGTATCATCGTTTCTCATCATGCACCTCCAAGAAGGAATTTTCATATCTGGTCAGTCGTGCTGTTTTCTGAGTTACTTTCGTTTCATTAAAGATCTCAAGAGAAAATTTCGACGAGTTCCTCTGATGAGATCTCCGGTTAACCGTGATTGTCTCAGAGTTTTTTGTACTGAGAGATTCAAGAAGTCAGCATTGATTCCGAATTGGCTTATAGTGACGCGTGTGAAAGGAAAATGGTTGCATAATTCTGCAAAAAAGAGGGAATTCTGGGAAAAATCTTTCTTAAAGATAGAAAAAATCGTCAGAATTGTCAATATTCAGTGATTTTTAGTCTTGAGTACTGAGGGATATAGTTCGCAGTATGAACGAACGCTGAATCCAAGGAGTAAAGGAGGGATAGGTGCTATGTTTATATAGAAAAGTGGCGACTTGGGTTTTTATATGAAGATTAATTTTTTGATTGGGTAATTATTGGACGTGCGATGAATCGCACGACTACAAGCAGGCTCCGTTCGTGGTAGGGAGACCATTTATTGCCCGTCGATTACCCAATTATTTTTTGATGAAGAGATCGCTAACCTTGACGCTTATTGTTCCCCTGGGTTACCGATATGAATATCTCCGCGAGATACGGTTTCGAGTGTGACCTTATACTGACGCGGCACTGTCACTTGGACTTCAACCGTCAACCACTCCAATCCTTCTTGCCAGTGTTCCCGTCCACGATGGAATCGACCTTCAATTTGGGCATTTGATCTGCCATCTGAATCGTCGTGTTCGATTGTGAACTCTAAGTCTTTGAGCATTTCTCGAATCCATTTAATGGGTTTAGGTCGAAATATTAAACCCTTTGATGTCCATTTCTTTTCAATGCCGATGTGAACGCGGGGTTGATCTGTGGCTTCGATATGAATCGTATCGAACGCCGCATCAACTGTTAGATGTAAATGTCCATGAGGATCAACATCATCGTGACTCATGCTTTCCGATTGTGAGATTTCCATTTCACTTATGGTTAGGACAAGAATAACCACTGATAGAAAAAGGAGAGGAAAGATCACAAAAATGACGAACTTCTTAGACTTTGTCATTCGAAACTCCTTTTGTTGGTATCTAATTTACCGGTGGGATAACCGAGGATGATATGATCCTATTCCCATGAGTGCGTCAATCCGCTTTTAAAAATAATCTACTGTTGTTTCAGACGAATGTCACCAGTAGAAGAGCGCAATTTCAGTAGCGGTCCACCACTGTTAAGTGTTCCCTTTAACCCATTTTCTTTCAAGTCGTCTTTAGGTTGAATGGAGAAATCGCTTGAAATCTCTCCTTGGGTGTGAGCGTCTATGTCAATGCCAAGATGGCGCCGATGGAGCGTGACATCTATTTCTCCACCCATCGATGCGTGTAAAGTCCATGGATGTTGCGGTTGCGTTGTTATCTCTGCATTGATATCTCCCATGCCGGTTGTCAGGTTCACACGACTTTGACACCCTTTGAGGGTAATATCCCCACTCACACCGGTTTGACCCCGCACTTCACCTTGGATTTCACCAAGATAGAGGTTACCGCCTAAAGCCTCGGCGCTTACTGCCCCTGTCAAGTCGCCGACGTGAATATCTCCGCGAGATGCAGTTTTGAGTGTGACATCATACTGGCGCGGCACTGTTACTTGAAATTCGACCTTAAACCACTTCAAACCTTCCTGCCAATATTCCTGGCTATGCTTGAATTTGCCCTCAATTCGGATGTTCGATTGGTTATCTACGGGATCGTCGTATTCAATCGTGACTTTAAAATCTTCAAACAATTCGTCAATCCATTCAACACGCTTCGGTCGCATTATTATCGGTCGTGACCTCCATATTTCTGTGACGGTGATATCGACATGATTGCGATTTGCGGTTTCTATAGTGATCGTACCAAACTCTGTATCAACTGTTAAATGTCCCGTAGGATGAACGTTGTGCCCTTCTTGCCTCGTGTGTGCCTTGCTAATTCCGCTTGTGACCAGAACGAAGATAATCAATGATAGAAATAGCAGAGGAAAGATCACAAAAGCGATGAATTTCTGAGACTTCGTCATCTGAGACTCCTTTTGTTGATATTCAGTTCGCGGATGAAATAACCGAATGAAGTTAAATGAAATATTTGAGTAATTCTGTGTTCCCTCAGACCTGGTAGGTGCGGTTTGTAACTGCACCGGGCATCGGTAAAAATTATCCGATTAAATTCTTGATCTTCATAAGGTTATTCGGCCCCCGAATTAGCAGATTTAACTTCATACCTCTTTAATTCAAGGGTTTTGACCGTGGTTGAAACCTTAAATAGAGGGAGTGGAGGCGGCGGAATAGTTTTCAGAACGGTATCTTCCCTTTTTTGGTGAAACTTGACGATGCCGACGTTGGGTGCTACCCACAGCGTCGTAACGGATTCACCAGGCGGATTTGGTGCTTGGTCAGAAGGGGATGTTTCCACTTTTGTTTCTGTCTGGTATTCAATCTTCAAACAGTTTTCAAAAGTGCCGGCGGGTGTGTCGACATTTTCCGTGCCTAACACCTTGCCTGTCTCAACAATAGTAAGGTCAAATATGATTTCTTCAGGCGCTTGTGGTGGATCAGATCGCATCGTAATTTTGGCTTTTATCTCCATTGCCTCCCACGCTTCGTTGAAAGCGACAGACGTTGGAAACACATAGAACGAGTCTTTTGTCTCTACTTCGGTATCGTAGAGGAGATTAAATCCTTCCATAAGCACCCGGAGGGTCGTCCGGAAGATCTCCATCTCTTTGTTAAGACGTGCTTTGATTGCTTTCTGTGCCGCATCCCCGACCAAAAACGTAACCCTTTCTTCACCAACCTGATAGAAATTCGGGTGGATCTGATAGTCATAATTTGCCGAATCCTCCAATGCTGGTTCATAACTGAAGGCGTGATACATCTCCCCGGCAATCTCTTTGCCCTCAATGACACGACGCGTTAATTCGTTTCCATCTTGATCTTCGTAAACCCAGTAACTTCCGAGTGTATTCGGAAAATATTGAATAGTTTCCGATGCATCGCTCATCAGCACTGCACTCAGTCCAAAGACGAGTAAAAGTATAAAAAAGGTGTAAAATCTTTTCAACATTATAATCACGGTTGTTTCTCCTTTTACTTGATGACGCGTTGTTAATGTTTCTCAGTGTGTTAATAGATAGAATGGGAGATGCTTTTCAGCATTTTTCGTTGGCGTTCATACCTCCGAACGTATAAAAACGAGGAATGCCCCCGAAAGAAATACCCCGAGCAGTAAAGCGAGGGACAGCATATCCATTATCGCTGCGTTAAATGTATCGCTAAAAGTAATCCTATCCTCAAAGCGTGGAAGTGCCTGGAACGAAATCGGCTTTTCAGACATTCCTTCAGGGATGCCGATGATATGGAGGCTCTCTGTGTCCGCGCTATCGGCTTCAACGATGAAGTTTCGGAACTGTCTGATATGATGATGCACACTTTCAAGGAATTGCAAATGCCGGTTCAATCCGGTGCCAGCCATGGATTCAAGCGCATATTGAACAATTGCCGCTGGAGAAAATCGGGTAATACCTCGCGCTCGCTCGACCTGCACAAGTTGTGCCGTTAGATGTTCACGGTTCAACCTTTCCCGAATCTCTGCATCTGTGTTGACGAACTCAGCCATAAGGCGCATTTCCGTCTCATCTACCTTGCGGGATTGCATCGCTGCTATCGCCAATCTGAGTTCTTCCTCCTTCTCCTTCGCCAATTTTTCTGCCGCTTCAGGTGAAGTCTGCGCGAGGTCCATCAGTTGATTGAGTAGGTCTCCTGTTTGTGATCCCGACATTTGTTTGTTCATCAGTTGCTCGTCAAAATCGGCGTTAATCTGATTGAGCGCGCTCTTTTTTGCCATTTCCCGTTGATGCGCGCTTTGAACAGGAGACATCCATTTTGTAGAAAGCATGCCGAGGGTGGAAGGCATGAAGACGACAAGTGCTACCCAGATTATCAACAGCGTCACGAGACTCACTCGGCTATCGCGCGTGCCGGCGGACACCATCAGTCCGACTGCAACGAAAATCCCGGCGTAGCCTGAAGCAATTAGCATGATCATTCCCAAACGTCCCCAGTCTGCTGCCGCGAGCTGCGTCCAGCTATCCACGGAAATCACAGCCAAATTCAGCAGCACCGCAAAATAGAATGGAATGAGGACGGCGATAAGCGCACCGAAGAACTTCCCTACTAACAGCACAGGGCGGGAAATCGAGTTCGCGAGACACAACCGAAGCGTTCCCCTTTCTCTTTCGCCGGAGAGCGCGTCAAACGTAAACAAAAGCGGGATAAAAGAGAGCAGATAGGTGATGATAAATACCCAGTCTATCTTTGCCGCCTGGGGACGTAGATCCTGCGCATTCGGGTTGGCAGTCGGATAATCCAGCCACCAGATGCTTTTTACTTCTCCGCTGAAGCCCGCGGTTCTACTCCAAGATTCCCAATTTATTGTTCCCGACCCCGGCAGAAAAGCATCGCCACCGTCTGCAATGAAAGTCAGCGCGGAAGGGCGTTTGTAAAGTCTACCGGGACCTTTTTTTAGCAGCTGATAGAGGTCCGTCTGGGACTGCAATTTGTTTTGATCGGTGGTAACCTTCTCGGAATACCTTCGGACCTTGTCTGGGTGGCTCTGAAGATGCACTACGGCGTTGGTTATCATTAATGCCGCCATGATGAAGGCAGTCAGGGCAAATCTCAGACTGTTGAGGTGGTCAAAAAATTCTCTTTTAACGATATGTCCGATCATTTTTTTTGTTCCTTGCGGTTCGGTCAGATCAGTTGTGGAAGAAACGATTCCTTCCGTATATCCAGCCCGCCCGTTGGTTGGGCTTATATGCCTTGGTCCTACCCATTGACCCTAACTTATGGACTGACTGAAAATCAATAACTAAACACTGACAACCCTTCTATACTTCAATCTTGACAAAGATCAGAAATGTCACCATAAACAGTACCAGATTCATGAGAAGAAGGAGTGACATATCGGCTACGGCGCGTTGCACATTTTCCGAGACATCCGTCCGCTCAAAGCGAAATCGTGGTAAATCCCTCCAATCCGCTGTGCCTCGGTCAGAAGCGAACCAAAGCCGACTGGCGAACGCATCCTTATCGTGTAAATAATGAATGAGTGTCTGGCGGTAGTCCTGGGTGGCGCGACTAAAGTCTAACATACCATTCAGATCCGTGCCTGCCCAAGCGGAAGTGGCAAAGGTATAAAGGCTCGCAGGACTGAATTTCATCAGGCGTTCATCCCATGTCGCTTGTTGGAGTGTGGTCCGCGCCAAGCGCTGCTCATTTATTAACCCCACCTTTTCTGCGGCACGGATGTGCGTCGTCCTCATGAATGCTTGGTAATTTTGGAAATGTGGCAGGAGTGGCTCTGAATCCGTGTTGACCATGGTCATGTTAAACCCATATCTTCTGCCGCCAGAGGTAGATGCCCCTGAATAACCAATACCAAACCTGGGTGGCTCTCCTGTAAGTGGACTGTTGGCTAAGAATCGCTGCTCTTCCCGTTCGGCTTCTTCCCAAATCTGATCAATCTGTTGGCTTGCGGATTGGCTTTCTGCGCGCATGTCGCTGGCTGGATTGAAGGAAAACCGACTCCAGTTCGGATAGACAAGCACTAAAACGACCCATAAAAACATACAGAGCATCAGGGAGGTAGCCGTGCGGCGGGTTGTTGTTGAAATCAGCAGTCCTATCAGGTAGAAAACAGATAGGTAGACGACTGTGGTGACGACTATCCCACCAATTCGGAGAAAATCTGCTGTGCCAAGTAGAATTGAACTCGTGAGGGAAAGCTGAATCATTACCATCAGCAGACTCATCAGCACAGGTAGCAGCAGACATATCATGGCGGCGAGATATTTGGCGAATAGAATCGCACCGCGCCGTACCGGGTGAGAGATAACCAAACGTAAGGTGCCGCTTTCCCAGTCTCCCGCAATCGCATCGTAAGCGAAAAGCAGAGCCAGAAGGCTCAGTACGACTTGAAAGATAGAAACCAAGTCTATCTGCGAAAAAAGGTTTAGGTACGGATTCTCCAAATTTCGAGCGGAGACGCTTGAAATCGTCGGCACGGTATCGTGATGGATTTCAACTGTAGTTCCGAGTCGTTTGTCTAACCCGGCACTAAAGAGACTGAGGGGATTCGGAGGGCGCTCAACAAACAGTTTTAACATTGAATAGGTCGGTGCCTCCACTGCTTTCTCATGATGAACCTTTTCTTGCTGGCTGTAGTTTACCATTCGGTTTTCATGTGCATCAATCAGGACCACGGTATTGGCAACGACAAGCAGGAGCGTAATGATGACAGCGGCGAGAAATCGTGCACTCATCAAAAGGGCAAGGATTTCTTGGCGGATAAGTGTTCGTAGCATAGGACCTCCTAAAAGTTTGGGGTTTGTCTGTTAGAGACACTTCAAATGAAAAAGGATAGCAAAAACTACGCGGGATAGGAAAATAGGAGGATTTTTCTGGATGGAATCTGCGCAGTGTGGGAGTTGAATTAAATGTCGGAACGGAAGAATTTCAGGAAAGCGACGGTCGTTAACGCGACTGCAAAGAAACAGAGCAATAGAACATCCACCGCTGATTGACGGAGTGTTTCCCCTAAGCTTATAGTCTCCAAAGAAGGCGGTTGTGTGATTTTGACAGTATCCTCTGGTCTCATGGTCCTCATAGAGATGTGATCTAAGACTTTGCTGAACAAATCTGTATCAAGGGCATCGTAATAGCGGTCGCCTGCTTGAAAGTAGTTATTTCTTTTTGTCTTTCCGGTCTGTGTTAAGTTTGTAGCCAGATAGATGAGGGAAGATGTAGGCGTGATTCTGGAAAGGGTTTCACCTACTCCTTCTTGCCGCGCTTTGTCCCGCTTATAACGCCGGTCTATTTCGTCAGCATTATCCTTGAATTTCTGTCGGAATTCTTCCTCAAGCGGTTGCACCTGTTTATCCATCTCAAGACCCCCCGCTATCTGTTCTTCAAAGGAAGATTGCGGTCGATCTTTCCAGAATTCTTGGTGTATTTCCCTTTTTCTCTCTTCAAGTTCTGCGTTGAAATTCTCGCGGAGCGCAGTCTTTTCGAGATAGACGCTCTGCGATGTTTGTGTCGGTGCGATGAATTTCGCCGCGATAAATCCGACGCGTGGCGTAATTAGCACAGCAAACACCCAAACCGTAAAGGCGATGATGAGGGCTGTCTTGGAGTTATCTAAGTAGGTTGAAATGACTGTTCCTATCGCGAAGAAGACAGCAATGTAGAGTAACGAGACAACGGTTAAACTGAACACCCGTGGAAAAATTTCAGGTTCGCCGAGGGGGAAACTTTGCCAAACCAGCACGAGTAAGCCGAATAGAAACGATACCAGAAATGGAATAACAAACACAAGATACCCACCAATGAGTTTGCTCCACAAGAAAAGATCGCGTGGCAGAGAATTTGCTAAAGTAATTCGAAGTGTTCCTGCTTCTCTTTCTCCTGCAACGGCATCGAAAGTAAACAGCAAGGCAAGCAGACTGAAAACTGTGCTTACCAAAAATAAAAAATCGAGATGTCCCAAAAGGTAGGAGAGGGAGTCTGAAACTAACGCTGGAGCTCCATGAATAATCCCATTACGCGTCATTCCAAAATAACCCGGCAATGCATCCCCTAATCCATTTGCGAATACGCTTAAAGGTGAGGGTTTAAGAAAAAGCTTAGAAACCTCCAACTCCGGTTTCAATTCCATCTGCGGGTTTATCGTGGTTTCTTCAATATTTGCCAATTTAACCGCTTCCTGATAGTCTATTAAGTTTTGACGGTAGTTTCGATAATTAATAGAAAGCGTGAGTGGAATAAGCAGGAGGCACATCAATAGGAGCGCGACAAACCGGACACTCAGAATGTGATGCATCATCTCTTTTTGAATTAACGTCATTAACATCTGGCGTCCTCCTTATACCGTTGACAAACCTATCTTTACCTATAGCGGTGGATAGGCGGACCTCTTCCGCATGTTCCGATTTGGTTGCTGGGGTGAGATCAGTTTTTTGGGACGTTCTAATGCCTCTTGGATACGCTTGAGTCGTTTCCTTGCATCCTCAAGTTGTTTGACGTATTCAAGCTGTTGTGAATTGGATTGTTTCTTAGCACGCTCAACTTTTTTCTTGAGGCGTTCAATCCGTTTCTTGGTGTCATCAACTTTTTTCTTGAGGCGTTCAATTTGTTTGGCTACCAGTTTATTAATATAAGCGACTTTATAAGCTGCCCGGTCATCCGTTAAAGGCATGCCACGAAACCCGATTTTCCGTAAATCTGGATTGTCCTCCAAAAATGCCAAGGTATGTCGCTTTGACAGGTAGATCCTATAATCGTCGAAATTTTCTATACTGATACCTCTCTGCAAAAGCATCTGGAGCCATTCTACTCGTGAATGTCTCGCGTCTATTTCACCCCTAATTGCAAGTTCGCTACTATAAACAACACCGTCCTCACAGAGTGCCATCACCTTTGCTTTTGAATACTTTTGGTTGTACGCTGCATCAAAGGCGTTCATCAATCCTGTCACGGTTTGCGGACCTTCATATGCTTCAGGAGTGGTATCTGGTGCTGGTGACCTGACTTCTATTGATTCTATGAAGGTGTGAACTGTTTGCGAGTTCACTGGGCTCCCCCAAAAAGCTATAATACCCAAAACTGTGAAAAATATGAGCATTTTAACAACATTTTTACTTCTCATTTTCATTATATCTTCCTCGTTGGTGCTGACTGGTTTAAACATATTTCTTCTTAGAAATGGAGTCTCTATAATTAATGAGACAATATGTAGGTGAAAAGGGTGCATAATTTCAGAACCGGCTAATAGACACATCAAATATCCAATCTGAAGAATTTCAGGAACGCTACAGTTGTCAACGCGACTGCAAAGAAACAGAGCAGTAGCACATCTACTGCTGATTGGCGGAATGTTTCCCCCAAAGGTGTTATCTCCAAAGGTGGTGGCTGTGTGATTTTGACAATATCGGTCGCCGGGTTCCACATTCTTGCGGAGGCATGATCTACAATTTTACTGAATAGATCCGTATGGAGAGCATCATAATAACGCTCACCGGCTTGAAAGTAATTGCTCCTTTTTCGCTTCCCCGTTTGTGTCAAGTTCGTAGCGAGATAGATGAGGGATGATGTTGGCGTGATTCGGGAAAACGTTTCTCCTACCTGTTCTTGTCGTTCTGTTTCACGTTTGTAATCCCGATCAAGTTTGTTAGCGTGATCTTGGAATCTCTGTCGATACGCCTCTTCAAAGGGTTTCATACGTTCATCAACTGTGTTCAGTGCCTCCCCCGCTATTATCCTCATACCTCGCTCATCTGGGGGCATTTCCATGACAATTTTCTTTTTTTTCTCCGAGAGTGCCGTATCAAAATCGTCTCGCATTGCCGTCTTCTCCATATAGACGCTCTGTGAGGTTCGGGTTGGGGCGATAACCTTCGCTGCAAGAAAACCGATGCGTGGCGTAATCAGCACGGCGAACACCCAAACGGTGAAAGCGACGATGAGTGCTGTCTTGGCATTGTCCAAGTAGGTAGAAATCACCGTTCCTATCCCAAAAAACACCCCAATGTAGAGTAGTGAAACAGCCGTCAAGCTGAGGACTCGTGGAAAAATGTCTGATTCGCCGAGCGGAAAGCCTTGCCACACAAGCAGAAGTAACCCGAATAGAAACGACACCAAGAACGGAACCACGAACACAAGGTAGCCCCCAATCAACTTACTCCACAAAAAGAGATCGCGCGGCACAGAGTTTGATAACGTAATCCGCAACGTGCCTGCCTCTCGTTCTCCAGCAACGGCATCAAATGTGAACAGCAGCGCAAGTAGACTGAAGACGGTACCTACCACGAATAGAAAGTCGAGATGTCCTAAAAGCTGAGAGAGAGGTGCTGAAAACGTTGCTGGAGGTCCCTGTGTAATTCCGTTGCGCGTCATCCCAAGGTAGCTGGGGAGTGAGTCTCCTAATCCTTTTGCGAAGATACTCAAAGGGGTCGGTTTAAGAATGAGTTTGGAGACCTCAATCTCCGGTTCCAGCGACCTCTTCGGGTTTACTGTCTTTTCTTCTATGTTTGCCAGTTTAACGGCTTCTTGGTAATCCACTAAGTCTTGACGGTAACTTCGATAATTAATAGAAAGCGTGAGCGGAATAAGGAGAAGACACATTAAAAGAAGCGCGACAAACCGAACACTCAGAATGTGATGCATCATCTCTTTCTGGATAAGCGTTCGTAACATGTTTTCACCTTCGTTCACAATACCGCATCTTTTGATAGGAGCGAGTGTTTTGCTTGGCTTGGGATGTTTGCTTGGGCATTTCTGGGTATTGATAGGGTGTTTCCTCAATTTCCCTCATGCTCGCGATTTCTATACCCTAAAACTCAAACTGGATGAAGTACTATTGGTTTGTCCAATCTAAAATTAAAATTTGTTTGTAGTGGCGCAATTCATTGCGCCTTGATAGAGGCGATAAATCACCTCACTACAAACTCTTCTTTTCACAATTTAAAGATGGATTAAGCACTATTCTTTGGAATCAAGTAACCTCTTGACCTTTTGTGAAAGCGTCTGTAGATCGAAGTCTATAAACACATCTTTGACAACCAGTTCCCGATTTAAAAGGAGCGTTATGAGTTCCGTTTGCGGTTTGGACGCATCTCTATTGAGGAGTGCCTGTATATTGAGGAACGTCTGTATCTGATCGTTTTTATCCATCCAGATGGGCATTGAGAGTTGGTGTTTCTCCTTAAATGCCTCGAGTGTCTTCGCCGAATCAGTGGTACTGATGCCAACTGTTTGCAATGCTGCGGAATCGTGGTTTTCAAGCAACGTCTCTAATTGCTTTAACTTCGGGCCACAGGTGGTAGAATCTGGTGAAAAGAGGTTCACAAAGCTGAACTTGCCGCGGAGTGTCTCTAACTTGACGGGTTTCCCTGAAAGGTCAGTCAGCGCAATGTCTGGCATCGGTTTGCCCAATAGAAGTGCCAATTCCTCCCGATCTATAGACGCGGATGATGTTGATGTTAATTCCTTGAGCAGTGCTTTTCCTTCCGGCGATTCAACAAACACTTCACCCAACTGCTCTTTAAGTTTCGCCTCTAAGTTGTCCGAGGGATTGATTTGGAAAGTAGCCCTTTTTACCATTTTGGGGTTCTTGAGCAACTGCTCTTCCATCTGCTTTCTGACTTCTGCGGGTAAGTCCGCCGGCAGTTGCGTTTGGGTGGAAATCATTTTCACGATTGTTCTGTCATAGATATTCCTTTGCGGTCCATTTCGATAAAGTTTTCCACTGACGCTTAGGTTAAGCAGATGATGTTGGCAGCGCACGATAGGGACCATGTCGCCCTCTATTTCCAATAAAAATTCCTGCCCTGCCTTCTGTTCCGGACGAAATTCATAGAGATAACTACACGGCAGTGTCGGATCGGATGCACTTTCGGTGAAAACCCCGGGGACTCCTGCTGTTGGATCGGCAGGACAGAGCAGCACTTTTCTGTCCAGATATTGTGGAGAAAGTTCAGAAAGCCATTGCGGTTCCGTCCCTACCTCAGCGCGGTGGTTTTCGAGAGCGATCTGTATTTGTCTTAAATTCTCTCGGCATGTCTGAATCTCTTTGGAATCGTCAGGAGCTTGTTTTTTCAAAGGTGGAGCTAACTCATAGGGGTAGACATCTGCCAAAACGAATCGGTTTAGACGAACCAATGCTTCTCCACTTTGAGGATTTTGCGCAAGGAGTTCTTGGGTTTTTTCGCTGAGTTTGATATTAGCAAGATGCTGAGCATCGTAGAGGAAGGGAACCCGGAGCAATCGGTTCAGGTCGTCGAGGAGTGCTTTTTGAAGAGCCGGGGAAGGTTTACTGATACCATCATATTCGCTTAACAGTTGCTGTGTTCTGGTAGACAGTTGTGCGGCTATAGGTTTGGAGACCGCAGCGCGTGTGTCTTGAAGTTTCGCTGCCAAACTGCCGGGATCTTTGAGATCTTTCAGGGAAAATAGAAGTTGATTTCCATCAGCAAAAGTAGCAGAAGTCAAGATTAATAGAGTAGCAATCAGGAGGGATATGATTGTGGGCAAGAGGACGCGAGCCTTCAATCGTCCGATTGTTTTTCGCATATTCAAAATCTCCTTAGTGCTTACAATTTTGTAAGGCGCGGCATTGTGTTATCGGATTGCACACCCCCTTTCCGAGAAAGTTCCTGAAAAAACAATTGGTATAAAAACTGTGGTGCTACGTGCCTAACAATTCAGCCTTATATTCCTCAACCATTGCCGCTAAAATAGATTCGGGAATCTCCTCCAACTGCGATGCTAACTCTTCTTCAACGTTAACCATCAGACTGTGATCGAAGGTCTCGCGTTCGGCGCACGGATCGAAGTATTCGCCGTGTGCTTCCAGCAAAGTTGCCAAGCCTGCTGGGGTTAACCCCTCGGAAATGCCGTGCAGACTCCATGCCGTCCCTCGGTAGCCTTTCTCGTAATCGGTGCCGAGGTGTTTCTGTAGGATTTCTTCTCTTTCGGTGCCTTGTGCCCCACTGTTTTCAAGTTCTTCCGATGCGGCAATTGCACGCGGATCCAGTTCCACTTGAAACGCAGTTGATGCGTCTGCCGCCGGGACAGGATAAATTTTATAAGTTTCCATAGTCTCCTCCGTCATCTTATCTGCAAAATATAGGGGCGGTCCAACGGATTAGAGCCGCCCGGTTTTTGTAGGCGCGAGTGTTTTTACAATGTAATACATTGTCCCGCAAGTCCACACGCGACTTGCGCTATGGATTTAGTCTATTCCCAGACTAAATCCGGTGTTTCTTCACGCTCGCGATTTTATACGGAATAGCCTAAACCACTGCGGAGAGTCCACCATCAATGTTGATCGCAGTCCCTGTAATAAACGATGCACACTCCGACACAAGGAAGGCAACCAGATTGCCCACCTCACTCGGTTCACCTAAACGTCCAAGCGGGTGTTCCGCACCCTGTTCTTCCCAATACTCCTCAAGCGTTCGGGGTGAACCCGCTGCTTTCCAAGCGCGTTCTCCTTGGGCACTCTTAATCGAGGTGAGGCAGACCGTGTTAACCAAGATTTTGTGAGGTAAAAGTTCCTTAGAGAGTGCTTTCGTCAGAGCAATACCGGCGGCGCGACTGACGGAGGTCGGACAGGAACCCGCACTGGGCTGTTTACCACCCGGATGCGTGATGTTGATAATTCTACCACTGCCGTTGCTTTTCATGTGTGGGATCACCAATCGCGCACAGCGGATAGCCCCCATTAACTTGAGGTCCAAATCCTCGTACCATGCTTCATCGCTCATGGTTTCAAAATCACCACCTGCCGAACGACCAGCGTTATTGATTAAAATGTCGATCTTTCCAAAGTGACTTGCGGTCTCTCCAATAAAATTCTCTAATGTCCCTGGTACCGTTACGTCTGCGGGAATTGCGAGAACCTCACCGTCTGTTTGGGAACGGATGTCTGCAGCGGCATCCGCCAAAATTGATTCACGCCTCCCACAAATCGCCACTTTCGCGCCCTCTGCACACAAACGGAGCGCGATACCTTTACCGATCCCCTCACTGCCGCCTGTAATAACGGCGACTTTTCCAGTTAATCCGAGTTCCATATTTTTAATTTTCCTTGCGGTTAAACGACATGCGTTGAATGTGTATCGTGCCTTCCTGAGGTCCGCCTGCGCCGTTGTTGCAGGCTACCGTTTTGGCTCTGACCTTCTTTGGGTTAAAGAAGAAACTACTTGCGGCACCGCCTTTAGTACATCGCTGGCGATGAGTCCATGCATTCCTGATCTCTTGGCGGCGATGTCACCCGCTAAGCCGTGTAGATAGACCCCAAGTGCAGCTGCGCTTTCGCTTGATATGCCTTGTGCCATTAATCCCGCGGTGACCCCTGTCAATACGTCACCCATACCCCCTGTTGCCATGCCCGGGTTCCCTGTCGAATTGACCCATAGATTTCCGTTTGGATCGCTGGTAACAGTCGGTGCCCCTTTAAACACAAGTGTTACACCGTGTTCACTTACAAACTGTTGAGCGGTGTTGATTCTGTCTTTTTCTAACGTAGGGACTGAGGTGCTTGTTAACCGCGCCAGTTCGCCGGGGTGCGGTGTAAGCACTGCGTCACTATTGAGTAATGAGAGGGTTTCCTTGGCTTGCGCGAGGGCATTCAATCCATCCGCATCGATAACCATCCGTAGGTCGAGTGTCTGTTCTCGATTCTCGCGTATCAGTTGATGGACAAGTGACACTGTTTCGGGATGTTGGGAAAGCCCTGGACCGATTGCCAATATTGATTTCGTTTTTTCTGCAAATTCGAGGATGGTGGAAGTCGCGGATGCCGCCAAACTCCCCGCGTCCGTTTCTGGCAATGGTAGCGTCATCACCTCAGGCAAAAGACCCTCTAAAATTGGATTGAGATGTTTCGGGGTCGCAAGTGTCACGAGTCCTGCCCCGGTGCGTAGAGCCGCTTCGCTTGCGAGGGCAGCCGCCCCTGTCATACCTGTCGAACCGGCGATGACCAGAACGCGCCCATAACTCCCTTTGTGAGAGGATGGCGGACGCCGTGGCATCCATTGCACCGCTTGTGCTGCTGTTGTCCAGTTTACCTTGACGTTTTGTGCGTCTACAACCTGTTCTGGGAAACCGATGTCGGCGACTTCCAGTTTTCCAGTCAGTTCAGCACCCGGATGCATCAACAACCCTCTTTTGGGCAAACCTATCGTTACCGTTCGATCCGCTTGTATACAGGTGCCTAACGGGTGTCCCGTGTCAGCATCCAGACCAGAGGGTAGATCAACCGAAAGGATGGGTGTGGGAAGCCTATTGATCGCATTAATGATGGTGGCAATTGGAGCGCGCACAGTACCACGTAACCCTGTGCCGAAGATCGCATCGACAAGGAGTTCGCAACTCGCTAAGGTAGTAGGCACAGTCCCTGTACCGTCAAACCCCGTCTCCGTTAATATTTCCTCAATTCGCAGCCCAAGATTTTTGGCAATTTGGAGATTGGTGTGTGCCTCTCCCGTAAAACTGTCTTGCGGAGAAACCAAGAAGAGATGCACATCGCGCCCGGCATGGGCGAGTTGACGTGCGATAACGATACCATCGCCGCCGTTGTTACCCTTACCCGCGAAGATGCCAATCCGTTGGCAGGTCGGGTAGTGTTGTTCGATTGTGCGGACAATGGCACTCCCAGCGGTTTCCATAAGAACGATGCCGGGAATGCCAATGCCTTCAATAGTGTCCTGATCGATCTGGCGCATTTCCGCCGCGGTCACGACTTTCATGTTTTCTGTCCTTGCGCCAAGCGAGAAACAGCGGAATTGGTTCAACCGCGGTTTTAACATAAGTTCCGCAAGTCTCCGTTGTCGACTTGCTGCTGGCATTTTTCATCCGGTATTCTACTGCAATTTGTCCGCGAGCACTAACAGGTGTGCTTCCATTTGCGGGATTGCCTGTTCTAAGGTTTCCTGCTCTATTTGTATTTCTTGAACCCTTTCATCTTGGTGGGTTTGGAGACAGAAATTCAAATTTGTGCGGAGATCGAATAGGCTCTGATGAATGTGATCTTGGAAAGAGCCTTCCGGGTACATCCACCGTCTACCGCGTGTCTGCCGCAGATTAAAATGGCAATGCCCGTTATCACCACCGAAGCAGTCGAAACGCATGATCTCATCGTCATAAACGAATAACGAAGCCGCAGGACCGCGTCCACCGGCATCGTCACGCCAATATGACTCTAATCGGACGTTGTCTTGAATAGGGTATTCAACCAGGTCGTGTTTTTCGTTCGCCATCTGTAGGACCTCCTTGGGTGTTTTGCGTGGTTGAAAGAACCACGCCTACAGTACGGGTTAAAAAGTGACTTGAATTTGAACCAGATTTGCGCTAAAGTATAACAAACCCAAAAATAGAAGTCAATAAGCAATTTATATTATAAGGATGGAGCGACAACGTGCATATTTCCATTGATGATGCGCGGCGGCTCGCGGAAACTTTTTTGGCAAAAAGTGGCATGGCACCAACGGATGCCGCTATTATTGCAGATATCCTATTAGAAGCGGAACTTCGCGGGCGAAAAACGCACGGCTTTATCCGATTAACCGGAATTAGAAGCCGTTATGAACAGGGTGAACGAACTGACATCCAGGTTGACGAGGAGAGAGGACCGTGCGTACGGATTGATGGTGGAAATCAACCCGGCTACCTCGTCGCTTATCGTGCGATGGCGCTTGCCATTGAACGCGCAAAACAGAGCGGTGCGAGCATCGTCGGTGTTTACAATACATCACATTGTGGCATGGCAGGATACTACGTTGATATGGCGCGAAAGTCAAATGTCATTGGACTGCTCTTCGTTGACTGTCTGCCCCGAATTACGCCTGAGGGCGGAACCGAAGCCATTTTAGGCACCAATCCGATCGCTGTTGGAATCCCATCCAACACAGTCCCACTCCTCTTCGATATGTCTACTGCTGCGATTACCAACGGAGATCTACTCGTTGCGATGCAGGAAGGTACTCCAATTGCTGAAGGGATCGCCTTTGATCCGGAGGGTGAGCCTACCACAGATGCTGATGCAGCACTGAAGGGGAGTGTGCGTCCATTCGGTGGACATAAGGGGTTTGGACTTGCGCTCATCACCCAAATCCTTGCGGGTGCCTTGGTCAACGCCGCTACAATCCCACCTCCCGGTAAAAACTACGGCTTACTCATTATTGCGATAGACCCAACAAGTTTTGTTCCATTGACACAGTTCAAGGCGGAAGTCGATATCCTCATTGCGCGCGTCAAAGCGAATCGCCGAGAAGCAGGGATTGCAGAAATCCTGATCCCGGGCGAACGCGCGTACCGTCAAAGGGAAATACACCTCGCTAACGGTATCTATTTAGAAGACACACTCGTAAATCAATTAACGTGTTAGATTGTGTCGGCGAGATCATCTCGACCGTATTAATAACTTGACCGAACCGCAAGGAGTCGTTAAAAGAGGGTAGAGTTCAAAATCGCGTAGTCCGTAACGAAGTGGAGAACGGACATACGTTGATTCGTGTTATTTAACCAATCCACTTGACCGAACCGCAAGGAATAATTAAAAAATGGCAACTTTTAAAGCAGGAGTTATCGGTTGTGGCGGACGTGGACGCTCGCATGCACGCGGGTATCAAGTCTCCACAGATGTGGACATTGTCGCCTGTTCTGATCCGGTTGAAGATGCCCGAAACGCCTTCGCTGAAGAGTTTAAGGTACCTAACACCTATGAAAGTTATCAAGAGATGCTGGATACAGAATCTCTGGATTTCGTTAGCGTCTGCACTTGGATTGAACTCCATAAGGACATGGTAATCGCTGCCGCCAATAGTGGGATTAAAGCCATCCATTGTGAGAAACCGATGGCACCCACTTGGGGTGATGCCAAGGAACTCTATCAAGCGTGTGTTGATAACAACGTGGTGATAACGTTCTGTCATCAACGCCGTTTCGGTGCGCAGTTCGTCAAGGCAAAACGCTTGGCAAATGAAGGGGCAATCGGCGAGTTGCGTCGACTCGAAGCCGCATGCCCGAATTTGCTTGACTGGGGAACGCACTGGTTCGATATGTTCCTTTTCTACAATAATGACGAACCTGTTGACTGGGTTATCGGTCAAATAGATGTAGCAGAAGAAAAGACTGTCTTCGGTGTTCAGGTTGAAACGAGTGGTGTCTCGTGGATTCGCTGGAAGAACGGCGTTGAAGGTCTCCTCGCAACAGGGGATGCGTCTTTAGGCGGTTTCGGCAATCGTCTCATCGGTACGGAAGGCATCATTGATGTGGGTGGTGGTGGGGCACCGTTGCGGATGCTCCGCGAGGGCGGGAACGGATGGGAAGAGCCTGATTTAAGCGGCTTAAACCCTGAACGCGACGCAACGACACTTTCGATACTCGATCTTATCCACGGTGTAAAGACAGGACGTGAACCGGAACTCAGTGGTCGCAAGGCACTTCAGGCAACTGAGCTCATTTTTGCAACGTATCAATCAAGCCGACAGCGAGCAAAGATTCATTTGCCGCTGACAGTGGACGATTCGGCGTTACTGACCATGGTTGCCAATGGTGATGTCGGTTAGACACTTTGCCTACAAGTTACAATGCGCGATTGATAGTTAACCGCGCATTGTAACGGCGTTTCGTTCCGCTGGAGTCTCTATAATTTTATCAACCTAATTGAAGTTTCTGCGTCTAATTGAGATAAAGGGGATTCTTGCACGTCTGTTCCCCAAGAACGTGAAATCAAATAATCGAAAGCAGTCAATCTTAATAGTTATCAGAAAAATAAGTGTCAGCACGGATTTTTTTAAAAATCCTTTCAGTCGTCGGAGGAATCGCCTACAGCTGGGTTTTCTGTGAAAGCTCTTCCAGTTATCATGCTTCGCAGTAAGAAAAGTGACAATAGGTTTTCTGCCTGCGGAGAGCCTCTTTAACTGACGGCTGACCGCTGGTTGCCGACTGCTAACAAGGGAGAAACGAGTGTCAAAAAATAAAGATATGTACGGTGTAGTTCGCAAAAGCCAACCGATCCCCAATTCCAGTGCCGAATTAACCAAGAACCTGCCTGAAACGAACCGTAGGGGCTGGGTAACCCAACCCGTAAAGAAGGCAGTCCAGAAGCAATTCATTAAAAAAGCAAATTCTCTCTTTTTTCTCAGTTTTGTCTCTCTTGTCATCTTAACGATGCCTACGACCCTTTGGGCGGATCTCATCAGTTTGACGGTTGATTCAGGCGGGGATAATCGTTTCAGAGGCGGTGTAGATAGGTTGCGGATTATTTTTACTGTTGATGATAGTGACGACGAGGATCCGTATATCGTTGAAGTGGGAGATGGAGATGGAGATGGTTTTAACAGTCGTGGGGTTATTGAGCAAGGGGTCGTGTCGGCAGATGAGACGGTGAACGTGTTTTGGGACGGCACCATTGACGGCGCACAACTTCCAGACGGCACCTATACGATCCGAGTTACTGTTGATGATGATGCCGAGGAGGTTTTGCACGCAACGGCAATTTTAGATTCGAGCGCACCGCGTGTTTCCGGTGTCTTTGCAAACGACCCTTCAGGTCCGGAAATTACCGAGGGCAGTTTTATCAACGCGCCTCAACTCGAATCAATTGTAGTAACAGGTGCAGATGATGTAGTAACAGGTGCAGATGACGACGGTGCTCTGGATCTCGGTAACAGGCGAAACACTGTTTTCCTGAGAAATGCACAGCAGGCTGTCGTGCAGGGGACCCTCCTTTATAGTCCTGAACGGCGGAACGACCAGACAGTGGAAGATGCCAGGCTAACCTTTACTTTAGTGGATCCCTTAGACGACCCTTCTGAAAATGGAACGTATACCCTTATTCTCATCTTAATAGATAAAGCCGGTAATGTGGTCCAAAGCTTGCGGGAGTTTACCTTTGATAACGTCGCGCCCCGTTTGAGAAGAGTCTCCACCAACAGAGGGGGACTTATTCCGGGTGCTGGCGTGAGCCAACGCCTCACTTATGTTGAAGCGGTACTCACGGATAACCTCGAAGACGGTATTGATGTCTTTAGATCTACCATCGAGCTTGCCGGACCCGATGATAGTACTAAACTGGTACCAGGAGAAAAAATAGAGGATCCTGGAAACGGTAGAATCCGGTGGGAACTCTTCACCCCCTTATTAGGCGGAGACGATTCCCAAGATGGGGACTATACCGTTACGGTCACCGCCTTTGATAAGGCGGGTAACTCAGTAGTGGCGGTGCCGATCACGTTTCGCTACGATAACCGAGCCCCGAGCCCCGTGTCGGTAAGCCCTATGGGCAGTCCCGAAGGCTTTACTGGCTTTACTCCTTTTCCCAATACCAATTATTACAATCTTCCCATCACCGGGTTTGTCGTCGACTTTGGTGAAGATGCTGAGCTTGACCTGACCGGTAGACGACAATCTACACAGATTGTGTTTGGGACTCCGAAAAAATCTGGGGAGGGTGTGAATGTCCTTGAAGGACGCGTCGTCACAGATACCGATGAGGAAACATTAACTTACATCCTAAATCAGCCGATCGTCAGTCGCGATGGTACCCAAGATGGACACTATCTCCTCAACCTTCAAGCAGCAGATACCGCCGGCAATACCAAGACTTACGATTACCAAATCGTCTACGACACACAGCCGCCAGCACTCGTTTCTACAACGCCTGCCTCCAATGAGACCGTCTCAGAATTATCACAGGTTGAAATCAAACTCGATGAGAAAACCAGCGGCATCAATTTTGTTCCGAGCGACAGTTTTCGACTCTGGAAAGGGAGAGCGACAGATGTTCTTGAGGACGCAACCCGAGAGCAACCTGTAGCAAGAGCAGTGCCTGTGAATATCGCGAGTAACGGCATGGATACAGTTACGCTGACCCTCTTGAAACCGATTGCTTTGGACGGTTCAGATGATGGCACTTACACAATTCAAGTCGCTCCCATCGACCGCGCAGACAATAGAGGTGGAAATGCCGTGCGCGAGTTCTACCTCGTTAGCCAGAAGCACGAACCTGAAGTCCGATTGACGCTTCCCGAAACGACAATCGTCAACGCTTTACCGACGATAGCCGTGGCACTCGTGGATTATGTTGGCGCGGGCATCGATGTCGATGCGTCAACGGTGACCCTCAAAAACCCGCAAGGTACGCTCGTGCCACAGGAAGACCTTGAACACGATGCCGCAAGCAATCAGCTGACGTGGACCCCCGCCGCACGCATCGCCCGGGATGGAAGTGCAGATGGGCAGTACATTGTAACAGGGACGTTTGTAGACTTTACGGAACGACGCTTCACGCAGGAATTTCCGATCATTTTAGACACCCAAATTCCCGCCCTCGTTTCTACGGTGCCAACCGCGAATGAAACCGTCTCCAGTCTATCGCAGATTGAGATCAAACTCAACGAGTTAACGAGTGGCATTGATTTCCTTCAGAGTACTTTTCAACTCACTCGCGGTGGTGTGGATGTGTCTGTAAATATCACGAGTGGCACAGATACAGTCATCCTGACGCTCGCGGCACCGATTGCGTTAGACGGTTCAGACGATGGCACTTACGCGATTCAGGTAACCCTAACCGACCGTGCGGGCAACATAGGCGTTACTGTTGTGCGGGAGTTTTACCTCGTTAGTGAAAAACATGAGCCCGAAATCCGGTTGACGCTGCCTGAAACGACAATCGTCAACAGTGTACCGACGAGTGTTGCTGTTGAACTGATGGATTATGTGGGTGCGGGTATCGATTTTGATGCTTCGACGCTAAGCGTCAGAAACCCGCAAGGTGTTCTAATCCCAGAAGAAAAACTGGAACACACTGTAGGAGGGGTTTCCAACCCCGATTCCTTAACATGGAGCACGCTTTTCACTGCGCCGCGTGATGGGAGTGCAGATGGTGAGTACACCATAACGGCGACGTTTGTGGACTTTACAGAACGCCGCTTCACACAGGAATTTTCGATCGTTTTAGACACCCGAACTCCCACCCTTGTTTCTACAGTGCCGGCGGCGAATGTGACCGTCTCAGCGTTATCACAGGTTCAGGTGAGACTCAGCGAGGGAACCAGTGGTATTGATTTCCTTCAGAGTACTTTTCAACTCACTCGTGGTGATGCGGAGGTCCCTGTAAATATCACGAGTAACGGCGCGAATACAGTCACTTTAACGCTCGCTGAACCGATTGCGTTAGACGGTTCAGACGATGGCACCTATGCAATTAAAGTAGCACCTACCGACCATGCGGGCAACACGGGTGTGGCTGTTGTGCGAGAGTTCTACCTCGTCAGTCAGAAGCACGCACCTGAAGTCCGATTAACGATGCCCGAAGCCACAAGGCTCAGCAATTTGGCAACGGTTGTTGTTGAATTGGTGGATTATGTGGGGGCGGGTATCGATTTTGAGGCATCAACGGTGACCGTTAGAAACCCCCAACGCGGTCTCGTCCCACAAGAAGAACTTAAACGCGACGAAGCAAGCAATCAGTTAACGTGGACAGCTGCTGCGCCCTTCGCTCGTGATGGGAGTGCGGATGGTGAATACACCATAACGGCGACGTTTGTGGATTTCACAGGCAGACGCTTCACACGAGAATTCCAGTTCGTTTTGGACACCCGAATCCCAGAAATTGAAAACGTTCACGTGAAGACCAGCGAATCCGAAACCGAACTTTCTACAGATACCATAACGGCAATTACCGAAAATTTTTCACAGATCCTCGTAACTTTTCAGAAAGCAGCCGTCGTACAGCCTGATATTGATTTTGCTGGGACTGTGGTTGCATTAACATCAACAGGACCGGACGGGACAGAACCGGAACAGACGATTCCGACGCATGTCTCTGTGTATAGTGCCACGCAACTTTCCGTTCGTTTTGTTGAGTTAATGGAAGACGGTTTCTATACGTTGTCGATAACGCCCCGGGATATCGTCGGGAATACGGCGCGCGGTGCTATCCGTTACGCGTTTCTGATCGATACGGAAGCCCCTCAGATCACCGCTCCGACGCCTTTAATATTTAACCAACAACCTGTTACGTATATCGGGAGTGCTTTAAGACAGTTTCAGTTTGCGTTTACTGTTGAAGATGTAGGTCCAGCAGATCTATATTTAGAAGAGCAAACCATTGAGATCTTGGATGCATCTGGTGCCGATATTCCGGTCGCTGTGACATACGACGAATTAACGAATCAAATCTTTTTGGCACTTCCTGCCTCTTTTCCTCGAGACGGAAGTGTGGACGGTGAATATACAGCAAAAATATCGCTCGTTGACAAAGCCGGGAATCGTTCGGATGCGGAATACACCGTCGTTTATGATTCTAAGGCACCTCAAGTCACTTCAGTCGTCGTGAATACAGATCCACTCGTGGAGCTTGTCCCAACTCGTATTGCCAAGATCGTGGAGCCTATAAACAGGATCACCCTTCAATTTGAAGAGGCAACGCAAATTAATTTTACCAATACCCAGATTGCATTGATGGGACCTGAATCCTCCGATATATCTGATGCGTCTACGACACCATCGATTCCGCTGACGTTAGAAGATGATGGTGTCTCTCAGATTACCCTGAGTTTCTTAGATTTGGAACAGGTCGGTACGTATACCTTATCCGTTACACCGCAAGATGTCGCTGGGAATGCCGCAGCGGGTGCCGTTGATTATAGATTCGTTTTGGATATGCCATTGCCGAGTGTCAGTTCTGTTATTATCGGGGATGCAGCGGCAGATCTCCCAATAGAGCTTATCCCAAATCGTGTTGCTGAGATCACGGAAACTGTGAACAGGATCACCCTTCAATTTGAAGGTCCGACGCAGATTGATTTTGCCAATACGCAGATTACATTGATGGGTCCAGATCCATCTGGCGCGACGGATCCTGACTCTGGACTACCGATTGAATTTGAATTCCCGCTCACAGTGGAAAATGATGGTGTCTCTCAAATGACCCTGAGTTTCTTAAACTTGGAGTTGCTCGGTACGTATACCTTATCCGTTACACCACAAGATATCGCTGGGAATGCCGCAGCAGGTGCTGTTGATTATAGATTCATTTTGGAGATACCGCTGCCGCGTGTCGCTTCTGTTGTGATTGGCGGGATAGAAACAGAGACGAGTAGTGATGTGGTTTATGTCAACGCAGACAATATGGTTATTGGAGCATTCCTGCTTGACCCAACAGAGACAGGTTTGTCCTTTGGGACTGAAGGATCGGATATCACCGTGGTGGATTCTGCGGATACAATCGTTGGGGGGGCGACAGGCTCCGATGGAGAAAACCTGATCGTTTGGGAACCGATAACCCTTACATCTGATGGGACCACCGATGGAAGATACAAAGTGTACATCGTACCCGTTGATAAAGCGGGACGACGCGGAAGCACGGTGTATCGTGAATTTATTTATGACACACAGGAGCCTGAGATTATAGCGGCTGGTCCGATTAACTTAAGTCAGCCTGTTTCCTATATGAGCCAGAGTTTAATGCAATTCAACTTCACTATCGCGGATATCGGTCCGGCGGACCTCGAGTTGTTGGATCAGAAAGTTACTCTCCGTGATGCCAGTGGAGATTTGGTTCTGACACAACTCACGAACGATACTGAAAACCAACTCTTTCTCACATTGGACCAACCCTTACCCCTTGATGGCAGTATGGATGGGGCGTACACAATCCTTATTGAGTTAATAGACAAGGCAAGAAATCCCTACACAGTTGAACACTTGATTGTCTATGATACCCAGGCACCCACGCTTGTGAGTACAGTGCCTGCTGATGGTGACCTGCTCACCGAGGATATTACACAGATACAGGTAACGCTCAACGATGAAGGCGGTAGTGATATTGACTGGATGGAGACTTCGGTGACATTGATTGATCCGAATGGCACTCAAATATCAGGTGAGCTCGTCAGTGACGGCGAAACGGAGTTAACCCTTACGACCAATCAACTGGTTGCGGATGGTCGATACATCATCCGTGTACAAGCCGTCGACCGCGCAGGCAACGGAGACGCAGTGGACTTTGAGCGGAGTTTCCTCTTGTCAAGATACTTGCCCACCGTCGTTTCCACGAAGCCAACGACAGCACCAGTGGATGAAGCGTTTACGAATGAAGAACTTGAACGGATAGAAGTAACCCTCGAAACCGAGGATGAGAATCACTTGTCAACACTTCGTTTACTGAATCCGGCCACTGAGGTCGTTGCAGGGCAACTGCAGCGAGCAAATGATCGGTTAATCTATAACCTCATCCGTCCACTTGCTACCGACGGGTCCGAAGATGGTGTTTATACCATTGAGTTTACGCCAATCAGTGCTTCCGGACGGAGCGGTGCAGTTCAACGATTAACCTTCACCCACGACACACAGTCACCGGAAATTGAGTCTGATGAAGCGATTAGTCTCGTTGTCGCACAGCCCGAGGTTAATAACTCTCTGACAGAGATTCACGTTAACCTTACCGATGACACATCCGGAATCGATTGGGAAAACATTGACGAGAAATGGTTAACCTTTGAACGTCTCTCACCGAATCCAACCAAAATTTCGGGACGGGTATCCGACGATGAACAGGGCAATCTCACTTTCCGACTGACGGTTCCGCTCGCAGACAATGGTTCCGCGGATGGTGAATATCAAATTACCGTTAACCCGAAAGACCGGGCGGGTAACGACGATGAACCTTATGAAAAGGTCTTTGTCTACGATACCAGTCCGCCGATGATTGACCCGAGCACGTTACTTATCAATGAAGCACCACTTCTTGTTGACATCAATGCAGAAAATTATCCAACTGCGGTTTCGACAACTGGTGGTGTTGTCATCCAAGCAAATATCTTTGATACAGGTTTAGGGGTCAACTTGGCGCAATCGAGAATTATTGTGAGAAGCCCGGACGGATCGGACATCTCAGGGAGTACACAACAAAACGGCGTGGACACGCTGATTTTCAAATCCGATGGACTTAGAACCCAAGGCATTTATAACGTCACGGTCGTGAGTATTGGAAATGACTCCGAACTCCTCGGGTTCGCACCAACTGATTCACTGACCACCGAATTTTTGTATGAAACTACCGCGCCGACTGCCGCTATAACGAGTGATGGTGGCGAAACCGAACTCACCGATAAGGCACTACCATTAGAGGGCACAGCCTCTGACCCAAGTGGCACGCGGCGGACCCCTGATGGCGAAATTCCGGTCCCGGCATCTGGGGTGTGGCTCGTTGAGATCGTCGGCATTGGACCCGACAAACAGCCCATAGATCCTGTTGCTGCTGTTGATGATAGCGATGCAGAACAGGAACCGTGGAGCGTCTGGTCTATTGACTATCTGCCTACACGTTCCGGTGAATATGACTTGGATGTTCGGGTCACTGATAATGCGGGAAACTACGAGGTTTATGACATTGGCGAGTATACTATGTCTGTGTCTCTCACCTTCCGGGGTACAACCTTTGGATGGCCCAATCCACTCCGACTTTCAAAACGAGATGTTGCCTTCTTTTCCTTTGATGTCAATGTCCCACGCGGAGATACGATTGAGCTTACACTGAGTATCTATGACTGGAGTGGTGACATGGTACTCTCACAAACATATCCCGATGTTGTATCAGGACAACGCAATGATCAGTTGGTGAAATGGAATTTGGAGAATCAAGCGGGTACCCCTGTCGCACGAGGGATCTATGTCTTCAGATTGGAAGCCATCAATGCAGCAGGAAATCGCGCCAACGTTGTCGGAAAAGTGCTGGTCGTGGAATAGTTGTCATAAAAATAGTTGTCGGTGTGGGCTTTCTACAAAAAACCCTTTCGGTTGACAGGTTTTCGTTTAGCAAAATCCTCTTTTAACTGATAACCGACAACTGACGGCTGACAACCAGAAAAGAATGGAGACACAAAGAGTCGGGAATCGGAGTTCCCTCCTATAGGAGACCTTAGTTAAAAAATGAAAATAAACTGCTCACCTTTTAAAAAAATTGCAATAGTGCTTTTCATGGTAACCGCGACCGCCCTAAGCGCACACGCAGTTAGTATCCACGATGGAGCGGGAACAGCCGGTGCCGCTTTCCTCAAAATTGAGGGTGGAAGTCGACCCGTTGGAATGGGGGGTGCCTTCGCTGGACTTGCTAATGACGTTAACACTATCTTTTGGAATCCAGCAGGGCTAACGGCTGTCCACGATCAGGAATTGACCGCAATGCAACACTTTTCATTTGCGGACATTAACAATCAAACCATCGGATACGCACAACGGATAGATCGGCTCGTCTGGGGAGCAAGCTTCCTCGGGAGTTTCACTGAAATTGAACGCCGACAGGGACCAACAGAAGACCCAGACAGTACTGTGACGGTCGGAGGTTTCGCTACGGGATTGTCTCTCGCCTACCCTCTTGGCTCAGCGATGTCCGTCGGTGGCACGGCAAAGATGATTTCACAACAATTGGACATTCAGAATGCCTATGGTGTTGCGGCAGATGTCGGTGTGATTTTGCGATTGCTTGACAATCACCTCGGAATCGGAGTTGCTGTCCAAAACGCTGGGGTCTTAGATGGTGGGGAAAATTTGCCGATGGCGCTCCGGGCAGGGTTGGCGTATAGAACTTGGAAACAACCTGCGGCAGAAGAGGAGGAAGCAATGCCGCCGCAGGAGGTGTGGGCATTCGTTGCAGACGCAAACCTCCCTCTCATTGATGCCAATCCGAGTTTTCATATCGGGGCGGAACGGTGGTTTTACGAGAGCATTGCTGCGCGTATCGGATATCGAATCGGGATGAACGAGAATCCCAGCGATGGGTTAGCCCTCGGTATCGGCGTCCGACGCAGTGGTGAGGATGCGTTAGCAAACATCGATTTCCAGTTCGACTACGCCTTTGTACCGGATGTGTATGTCGGCAATGCGCATCGCGTTTCTATCATCACACGATTTTAATGGCTGTCGGTTATCGGTTGTCGGTTATCAGTTAAAAGAGGTTTTGTTGAACGCACACCTCTTAACCGAGAACCGAAAGATTTTTCGCAGAAAAACCGAACCAATAACCGATAACTACTACACACTCGCTTCAAGCATTCGCTCGATCGGTGTGCGCGCTTTATCGATAGTTTCAGGATTCAATGTAACTTCGTATTCACTGAGATCCGCATTCTGATCGATCGCTTCCAGAATATTCGCGATTTTACCCAAGCTCACCTGTGCCATGTGTGAGCATCGGACCGAGCAGGCTGTCCAAAACTGAACCTCTGGAAACTCCTGTGCCAGATTTGAGGTTAATTCGCACTCCGAAGCGACAAAAGCACGCTCCAGTTGGTTCGCTGCAACACGTTCCGCTATATCCTTCATAATCTGGCTGGTACTGCCGTAATAATCTGCTTCCTGTAAAACGTTTGGACGGCATTCCCAGTGCGCGTATAGTTTACGGAGCGGATGCCCTTTCGGGATTTCAAACGATTCACGAATTCCGAGAAGATCGTCAAGTGTGAATTTTTCATGAACTTCACAGACTGCACCACGCGCTGTGTTGTCCTTGCCGGGGTAGACGACATTTTTCTCACCCTTCAATTCTTCCTCTAAATTCTGTGCAAAGAAGATATCGGGCACAAAGATCACTGTATCCCCTGGCATTGTTTTCGCGATATGTGCTGCGTTTGCCGACGTGCAACAGATATCCGATTCTGCTTTCGCGTCAGCGTAGCTATTAACATAAATCATCACCGGCGCGCCGGGATAAAGAGCTTTCAACTTCCTGACATCTTCGGCACCGAAGTTATCGGCGAGCGAGCATCCTGCTGTTTTATCTGCGACCAGCACTGTTTTGCTCGGATTTAAGATTTTCGCTGTTTCTGCCATGAACGGTACGCCATTAAAGATGAGATAGGGTGCTTCTGTTTTTGCGGCGTACATGCTCAGCCCGAGCGAATCGCCCTGTTCCTCTTTTTCAGATAGTCCAAAAACCAGTGGCTCCATATAGTTGTGACCGAGCATCACAACGTTGTGTTTCTGTTTCAGGGCCCGTATCTTGTGAATCGTCTTCGCATGGGCTTCTATATCGAGAAACGTTAAACTCGGATGGTGACGGCTATATAATTCCTGTTTAACGTCCTCAAGACTCAGTTCTGTCGTACAATTCGGTGCATCTGCTGTGTCGGGAGTCTCTCCCTTAGAATGCATGACAGTCATTTTTTTACACGCTCCAAGTAGTTGTCGGTTATCGATTGTTGGTCGTCGGTTACGCGAGGACTTCGCTAAACGAAAACCTCTTCACCGAAAACTGGGAACCGAAAGGATTTTCTAACGAAAATCCGAACCGAAACCCATTTTTATTCGTTCCAATTAGGATACTCCCAAAATATTTTTTTGTCAAGCCCTAATATATTCAAAAGGACACACAAATGTTAAATTTATGCCATATTTCCTCTCTAAAACAAAAAAGAGCCTGTGCCTTTGTTCTTATTGTATGCCTAATTACGACATCAACACCGGCTGCGGAGGGTATTTCGGTCAAATTAAGAGGGAAAATAGCCTTGGGAGGGATTCTTTCGGGTTTAGCCTATACGACGTATGTGCTTGTAACGCGTGACAGGCGGGCAACGGAGAAGTTACAACTTCGCCTCGGCCCACCTGATCGTGTTGTCCAGTTTGAACGTGGTTTTGATAGATGGCGCATCAACTATCACGGAGAACAGTGCTATCTGTTTCGCAACAATCTGTTTATCGAAACTGTACCCTGTGTCAACCTGCCATCGGATTTTTCTTATAGACGGACCTTCGCACCGCCTTCCATTACGAAGCAAAGTGGCGCAAAGCGCGAAAGCCAAACATTTAAAAAACCGTTTCTTATTGATACACCTGTTTCAGAGAGCCCCACGTGGTCGCGGCTTTACCTCTTGCGTCCACAGCGAGTCCTTCAATTTGTATCTTCCTATCTTTATCGGTTGGAAGTCGAACGTTTGCTTGGTCCGCAACTGTTGCTTTCACGTTGGTAGTCACGAAAATCGCATCCAACATCGTGGCGTCTTCCCGGACCGCGATACGTAAGAGCGTTTCGCCGGCTTTGTTAAACTTCCATTCTCGGTCGAATGTGCCGCCATCTAACCAGTGGTTGATGCGATCCCAGTGCCAAGCGGCACCTTGCCCAACACCCCAACGGAACTGTGTATTCTGGGTTGCTTGTGCATCTTCCTTTGGGTCGGCGGGTTCCCATGTTACCCAGAACGAATCGCTGTTGCCGTCCCATGCGATAACGTGACCCCAGAGTGCGTACTTCCCAGGTTCTGGGATGTTGACAATAAAATCCGCGTGTCCTGCACCACCACCACCAGCAACGGGCTCCCCTTCCATCCAGATGAATTTTCCATCAGAGGCACCTTTTGCATGTTTGCCATCATCGATGATCATCGGTTCTACAATTTCTTGTGCCAGTTCGGCTTCAAGTGCAATTTCTACCTGAGCACTAAGCCCCACAATACCGCACAAAAACACTGTGAGTATAAGCAGTGGAAAAATTATTCCGTATTTCATTTTTTAATGTATAACCTCCTTTTCGTAGGGGCGGAGTCTCCCCACCCGTTTTCGTAGGGGCGGGGTTTCCCCGCCCGTTGCTACTTTGCGTAAGTCCTGTAAAATTAAAAACTTGCTTTGAGTTGACCCCACATTGTCGCGAGTTTATCTTGTGGTTCAACAGGCGTTACGGAATCTTCAGGAATCGGATCCCGAGGATTCACCTCTGCTTCGTCTTCTGAGAGATTGTCAGTGATGTAGATCACGTCGAGCATTGTAGCATCTTCCCGAACGGCGATGCGCAGCGTCGTATCTCCGGCTGCCTCTATCTCCCATTCCCGTTCAAACGTTCCGCCGTCTAACCAGTGGTTAATCCGATCCCAGTGCCAGTCGTTGCCTTGAGCAACGCCCCAGCGGAACTCAGTATTCTGGGTTGCTTGTGCATCTTCATCCGGATCGGCGGGTTGCCATGTCACCCAGAAGGAATCGCTATTGCCATCCCATGCGATGACTTTGCCCCAGAGTGCGTAGGTGCCGGGGGCAGAGATATGTAGCGTGTATTCCGCCCAACCTTCGCCACCACCACCAGCGACGGGTTCGCCTTCCATCCAGATGAACTGGCCGCCGGAAGCATCTGCATCATCGGCGACGACCATCGGTGCTTCGATCGCATCCGCCATTTCTGCCTCGATCGCCCGTTCATACCCGTAACTTGTACCGCTTGTTAGCAGTAAACCAAACATGAAAAGCATGCCTAATACTAACGTTTTGAAACGCATAAAATGTCTCCTTTGGATTAGGTTAATTCTGGTAGGCGCACTTTCCTGTGTAAGCACACCTATTGACAATATTTCAATCGTTTTCACGATTTTTTAAATAATCGACCTTTGCGCCCTCGTTTCCTATAAACATGTCACCCATACGGGGTTCAATTCCACACCTAAAGCAGGTTTTTACTTACCCAAAAACCTGCCCGTAATGAAATTATGCCTCAAATGGCATAATTTGTCTTTGCTTTACATTTGGAGGGCAGACCAGAGGCCCATAGTTAGAAAATTCGGATTTTGCCCCATTGCTGAATCTGTAATGTTGACGATTCTATAGGTAGAACGTCCGAGTTTCCACTAAACCATTTCGGTTGTGCCGCCCATGCCCCATTGTTAATCAATTCACGACGCTGGGTTCCATCGGCATGCATCAGGTGGATAATCCATCTGCCGTCTTTTTCAAATTGAAAAGCAAGCGTTTTGCCATTCGGTGCCCACGCCGGAACGGCTTCATCCGTTGGTGTGTCGGTGAGTGCTTGTTTGTTCCCACCATCAACTGCGTCCATAAGGTACAAATCAAAATCAGCGAGGTCTAACTCTTGATGCATGGACGCATATACGATCCGGGTGCCATCAGGCGACCAAGCAGGATAGGTATCCATCAGCGGCTGATGTGTCAATCGCCGTTCTACCCGATTGCCGACATCAATCACGTAGATATCCCAATTAAGTTCCCGTTTCGAGTGGAAAACTAAGGCATTTCCATCGGGTGCCCATGAAGGGGCTTCATCTTCAAATGGATTTTCGGTGAGGTGGGTCACCTCGCCGTTATCGAGATGGAGCAAGTAAATGTTGAAATGCCCATCGCGATTTGACGTGAAAGCAAGACGCTTACCATCGGGTGCCCACGCCGGAGCCTTATCTGTCGCCGGATGATGTGTTAAACGTCGCTGATGGGTGCCATCAGCTCGCATCACATAAATTTCGTGATTCCCATCGCGCCGAGAGAAGAAAGCGATCTGGGTTCCATCAGGTGCCCACGTCGGATAATAATCCGCCGCCGGATTATCTGTAAGATTTACCGGTTGTTTACCGTTCGTATCTGTCAGGTAAATTTCCCAATCGCCGCTCACGTCCGAAGCAAAAGCGATCGTCACCGGTGGGTGCGGTTGGCACAAAGCACTACCGGTTGAAAGTGCGAATACCACAAAAACAACTACATAGATGTCACCCCTACGGGGTTCAAAGGTGCTGTGCACTTTTCGATGTTTTCCTCTGATATACTAACAGAATTCGCATTTTTTGTCTATGTTGTTTTTGCAGTTCAGTCCCAGTAGATTCCTAAAAGATTCCTAAAGTGCCTCAACCTTAACAGAAACCGGCTTGCGACATCGGTAGCAAGCCGAGCGGAAACCCAATAGTTAAAAAATCAGAATTTTCCGTCGCGCACCTCGAAATGCGTCGGTTTACGGAGGGTTGTGCCGCCTATCCGAACCCATTCTGCTGTCCACTCGATCATCTGCTCCAAAGAGACACGTGGGTATCCAAACATACGATGACACCGCGACGCGTTACTTAGCAGTGCCGTTTCTGCCTCTTCATCCTCGAACCGTGGTGGTTTGTTGAACAGCGCGCCGAAACTTAAAGCAAGGTATCGAACAGAAACAGTCTCCGGTCCCGTCACATTGAGGATCAGTGGCGGACTTTGGCAGTGTGCGAAAGCCTGCAAAGCCACAGCATTGGCATCTCTTTGCCATATTACATTCACATTGCCCATCTCAAGTGGAATCGGTTGTTCTGTGTAGACTTTTTCGGCGATATCCAGCAATATTCCGTAGCGGAGATCAATCGCGTAATTTAAGCGTAAGATCGCCATGGGTGTACCGAATTGTGATGAGAAATAGGTACATATCCGCTCACGACTCAGGCACGATTGGGCGTATTCACCGATTGGGACAGGGGATAAACATTCTGTCGCACCCCCATGGGAGACTGGGGTCAATGGATAGACGTTCCCTGTTGAAAAAACGACCAGCCGAGAATCTCTAAACCTATCTGCGACACGTCCCGGCATGTAACTATTCATCGCCCACGTTAGACTCTCATTATCTGTGGAACCGAACTTCCTACCCGCCATCAAGATCACATTTTGAATGTTAGGCAGATTTTGTAGGCAGTCTTCGGATAGCAAATCCGCGGCAATCGTTTCAATACCGGCTTCGTGTAAACCTTCTCGTACACCCGGTGTCGAGAAACGGGACACACCGATGACCTTTTTAGTTATCCCTGCGAGGTCAATGGCGCGTTTCGCCTGTTTAGCGAGCGTCGGTCCCATCTTTCCACCAACACCGAGAATGAGGATATCCCCTTCCAGTGCCGTTATTGACGCTGTCACTCCGTCTGTCGGTTCCGATAGATATGATTCTAATTGGGTTTCCGTTTGTATCAAGGGAGAGGTCCTGTAGACCCGAGCGGCTAAAAACTTGGCGACGTTGGGGAACTATTATCGTCTGTCTCTGATACAGATGTGTTGAAGGGACAGGCTTGAAACCTGTCCCACGACTTCTCTAATACTCCGCCTTAATAGCTGCCCATGTAGTGCTCAATTTTTCCTTGGGATCGACAGCAAAGAGAACACCGTCGTTCATGTCAGCATTAATCTCGTCCTCACTCAAAGCGCGTGTATAGAAGGCGAACTCATCAATAAACCCGTTCAGGTATTGAATATCTGCCTCGTTGTCCTTACCGAGAACGACGGCACCCGTCGGAGCGGCAAAGATGGAGATTTTTCCACTCCACGCTTCTTCGCCGACCACTTTGCCATTAAAATAGGATTTCTGGACTTTGCCGTCATAAGTGCCAGCGATATGTACCCACTTTTTAACTGGGAGTTCTGGAATCGGTGTCCGGTGTTCCGTATTTTTGGTGTCGTAGATATAAAACACCATGTTTCCTGTCCCTTCAATGAAGGTTTCGGCGGGCCACGCGCCTGCGGCGTTCAATGCTTCCCAAACTTGCTGCGTCTCGCCGGTGATTGCAGTCAGCATCACCCAATGCTCCACCGTCATCGCTGTGAGTTCGGTATCAGTGAGACCCGGGACTTCTTGTGGGCTTTTGATAGCACTGCCGCCGTCAAACTCCATCGCGCCCCCGTGTTTGCCATCTTTGCTCCAATCCGCATTTGAGACTTCAGCATCAAACCCGTTACCGGTGTCGTCTGCAACCTCTTTATCATCATCTTCATCGAAGGAATAGTAGAGTATCAGGTCTGCGTCATTCCGAATTGCTTCAACGTTCATAGAAAGCACGAAGATCGCACCTAAGGCTAACCAAAATAACAACGTTCTCATGATGAACCTCCTTGTCCGTATATCAGCAGAAGGGCTGATGCCTAAGCCTCAGCCCTTCGGAAACTTAGCATAGAATTGAGTAATTCGTTTATAGATTATCTGTTCGACTTAATGTTCGCCCAAGTCGTGGCGAGTTTGCCTTGCGGTTCAACAGGGGTCAGGAATGATTCAGCATTTTGATCCATGCTCGCTTTGATTTCGTCAGCCGAGAGAGCACGATCCCAGAGCCGAACCTCATCAACACTTCCTGTCCACGCTTCACCGCCCCAGGTACCGATCGTCACCGCGCTCGTATTTTGCGCAGGCGCAACCGGATTTCCAGATTCTTCGGAGTATGTCACCTCGCCATCTACATAGATTTCCACTAAGCCGTTGCTGTCGTCTGTGTGGGTATAGGCGAGATAATACCATTTACCTGTTTCCAGTTTTGTGTCGTTATCGTTGATGTCTTTGAATCCACCGGCTGCCCCGTTCGTCCAAACTTTGATACCGTTTGCTGGATTCATACCGAACCCGAAACCGATATGCCGAGTCGCACCGCCCTGCCGAGTTCCGAAGATAATAGCGTGCGCGCCTGGCAGCCTGTCCAACTGTACCCATGCGGCTTGTGTAATTGCACCTTCAAGATGGAAGGCGGCATCGTCTTCAATGAGGACGTGATCTGCAGACGCTGCAAATTGAAGGGCTTTGCCGTGTTGCCCGTCAATCCATTTCGCGCCACCCTTCACTTCACCTTCAAAGCCGTTTGGGGAGAAGTCCTGCGTTGCAGTTCCAGAGCCTTCATCAAGAGGCATGTATAGGACGAGCCCATCCATTAAGTTGGCGTGCGAAAATGCCGCACAGATGAGCAAACAGAACGTGATGACTGAAAAAATTTTCATTGCGTCTCCTTCGCTGAAAAATAAAAATAGTTTAACGTTATACAAAATACAAAAAGCAGAAAATAATTGGTGTCCTTTCCTACCTTTGACACATTCTAACAGATTTTCGTTTTTGTCTCAATAAAAAATAAAACCGAAAAACTTGTTACCCTTCGGGACAAAATGACGTTACTAACAGATAACCCAAGTTGCTACTCATAAGATTTTAGACATACAGACCCCGCTTTTCATTGAGAAGCGTTCATGAGCCGCGGGGATTTCGTAGCGTGGACTGTTAGTCTGCGCCCTCGGACGCACAATCTAAATGAGGATCAATTTATTAATTCGGTAATTTCTGAACGGGCGATGAGATCCAAGAAGAAACGGACGAGGGGACCTCGCCCCTATGACCGAACCGGACCGTTGACGTAGGGGTTGGGTTTCCCAACCCTTACTCTTCTGAGGTTAACAAATAACCCGTTTCAGTAGCCATACCGTTTTAGAGTTTTTGCCCATTTTATTTAATGGGTGTGGATGCATCCATCCGAAAAAGCTTGACAATTTTGTTGAAGATGGCATAGAATGTATCCTAAATCAGAAATTTCTTGACAATTTTATTGAAAATGTTGTATAATATGCCTCAAATCAGGAATTTCTTGCATTTAAGGCGTATATGGTGTATAATTTATGAGAACCGCAACGGTTTTCGGTTCTGTTATGGCAGAACCGCTGATTCAGGCTCGCGGTATACCCGAAAGAACTTGACGATTTTTCTGTAAATGACGTATAATATGCCCTATAAGTCTAAAAAAGACTTGACAGATTAAGGGTAAGTGGCGTATCATGCACGTGAGTGCCAAGAATTTCTTGCATTTAAGGCGTATATGGTGTATAATTTAAGGTAACCTGAAAAAGGTTGCCTTGATCCAAGGTCTTCGATCGTTATGCTGATCGAATGGATAGCAGGCAGTTTTGTCTGCCTCAGAATGATGCGGGGCCTGCCCCGCGAACAGGCTTCGCACCTGTTGCCTCAAAAACGCGAGGCTTGAACTGACGTAACCGCACTGCGGTACACCCGCATGCAGGCACGTAGCGTCTCTACTGCTAACACCAGTAGGGGTTGATGAATGCTCGAGTACATCAACACAAGTTGAAAGTTTTTTTTAAACTTAACTTTATGTAATAGGAGAATTTAATAGATGAAAACGTTTTCACGTTTAAGCTTATTTTTTGCTTTGCTGAGCATAACTCTGATGCTTGTCGGGGGAACTGCTGATGCTCAAGAACCTTTTTTGGAAGTAATAGGCTCGGAGGGTTTTGATGGAAGTCCGAATGTCGGTGATCGAATACGAGTGATATTCCAAGCAGGCTTTGATGGGAAGGGACAGATGGGAATTTCGCTGCGGCTTGCCGTGACGACCGCTTCTATAAACGTCACATCTCCGTTGCCAGTCTCCCGTCCCCACATGACTGGTCCGGGTGGTGTTTTGATCGTGGAAGGGACATTCACACAGCCTGATGTTAATGCCAGTATTGAGGCAGTTTGGGGATTGCCGGCTGGAGGAGAGCTAAGAGCTAAAGCAAGTAACGATGCTGGCGATCATCCAGCTCCGCTTGTAATTGTTGTGAATTCACCCAAAGATGTGAATAATCAGAAGTTACAAAGTGCAAAAATTGGGGATACCTTCACACAGGAGATTACAATCGAAAATAGGGATTCCAAACGTTCGAGTTTGCCCCTGTCAGCATGGCAGATGGACGTTGTCTACAATCCGTTGATACTTGAAGTGGTTGATGTTGCAGAAGGCGATTTCTTGGACATCGTTGTAGATGAAGGGGAGAATATAAAGGCTGTGTATGCTGCGATGATGAAATCGGGCAAAATCAGCGTCAGTCAGGCTCGCGCCGGACAGATGGCGAACGCCTCTCCACCACCTGCTAATGTGGCGAGCGCACCCTCTCCCGCAGGGATCAAGCTAGAACCTGGTGATAAAGAGACATTGCTAACGATCACATTTAAGGTTCTGGCGGTTGCTGAGGAGGCACTGGGGATCCACAATGTCCGACTCCAAAGTAGTCTGGATCGTGACAAATTACCCGATTTGAATAAAGATGGGATATCTGATGATTTGGATGGAGATGGGAAACCATCTTCTTTGGAACCTGATAGGATATCCTACTCTATTCTGGTTTCGGACGTATTTGTTGCTACGCAGCGATCTTCTCAACCGGTGGATGTGAACCAGGACGGGGACGTGAATATTCTTGATCTGGTTGAAGTGGCAGGTAGCATTGGGATGGTCCCAGGTAAACCTCGCGCCGATGTCAACGGCGATGGGTTTGTCAATGTGCTGGATCTTATCACGATTTACATGAGTGAACATTGGGCAGGATCCGTGGCACTTAAAGATGTCACAAAAGTTAATGAAGTTGCTCTCCCTGCTCCTTCTGTGGAGCGTAATGTAGGTCCTGACACGATTCAAAGTTGGATTGACCTCGCCCGGATTGAAGACGATGGCTCTGCTATCTTCGATCTCGGTATCGCGAATCTTGAGGCACTTCTCGCTTTTAGAATTCCGACCGAGACGCGTTTGCTGCTGAACTATCCGAATCCCTTCAACCCTGAAACGTGGATTCCGTATCAGTTGGCAGAAGCCACGAAAGTCACGGTAACAATCCATGCCATGAACGGTTCCCTAATTCGGACGCTCGAGTTAGGGCATCAGGCAGCTGGCACCTATAAGAGCAAGAGCCAGGCGGCGTATTGGGATGGTCGTAACGAATTCGGCGAGCAGGTAGCGAGTGGTCTCTACTTCTACACGCTCACGGCTGGCGATTTCAGTGCCACGCACAAAATGCTCGTTCGGAAGTAATTTTCGCGTTGTGTAGGGTTGGGTTTTCATACCTGCCCTACGCCTCGTAATCTTTACCAACGAAATTAAAATCAGGCGATTGATGCCTCCCTTTGGGATGTGCGTCAATCGCCTGTTTTTTGTTTTTACCTAATTTAACCCAACTTGCTACCTATGTGATTTTAGACGCACGAACACCGTTTTTCGGTGAAAAGCGTTCATGGGCCGCGCAGGTCTGGTAGCGTAAACTTTTAGTTTGCGCATTTACCGGCACAAACTGGAAAGTTTGTGCTACAAGTGGCAACTTAGGTTAATTTAGAGCTGAATTTCGTCGAGACTCTGAGCGGTTATTGCCTGCTCTAAGAGTGTATTGAGGTCTGAGAGACTTTCGATGGAGGTGATCCGATTGGTAAGGGTTTCTGGGACGTTCTGAAATCGGAGCCGTAGGAGCCGTAGGATTGCTTCCTGTCTGCCTTGGGCTTTACCTTGTTCAATGCCTTCTAAAAGTTTATGCTACAAATAACCTCATTTCTATTTTTTTGTGGGAGAGGTTTGTAATCCCGAATTTTATTTATAGTAAAGTCCACAATGACGTGAACCCTCCGATTGTAGCGCAAACTTTCCAGTTTGCGCCCACCCCTGCACAAACTCAATGAAGATTAAGTTATTAATTCGATAATGCCTCAGAAACCTCTTACTGTAGGAGCGAGCTGTGCTCGCGATCCCTCCGGACGTTTACATAAACAATTACCGATTTATTTTTTTTAACTTCATACAGTTTATGCGACATAAGTCCATTTATGTTTTGATTTTGAACTCATAGCGAGTACGGGCTAAGCCTCGTTGAAAGTCGTGCGAAAGTTAATCATAGAATATGCGAGATACCGAAACCCTAATCGGGTTTCTTTGAGTTTATCGTAGCTCAGAGCGAGTTTTCGATAGGTATCTGGTTTCCAGCCGAAAGTTCGCTCAACTTTATATCGGTCTTTGTATATATCTTTTCTGAACCAGCGGAACATGCGAGCAATGACGATAGGGGTCTTAGCATTCCGCCGGTTTGGATAGATAACGGGGATCAACCCGTGTGCTTTGATAAGGTCACGATTCGCCTGAGAATCAAACCCGGCATCGAGTGTGAGGGCGGATGCGCTGAGATCCATGCCAATCCGATGACTCAAAGCCATAAGACCGATAAAGGCTTGCGGTAAAATCGTTGTATCCTGTTGGTTGACGGGTTTGGTGGTTATCGGACTGATGATGAATCCATGAGTATCGGTGATCGTCAGTTCTTTTTCACCTTTCTGGTGTTTGTGTCCTGAATATCCGGTGGCATCGCCCCTTTTTTTACGACGGTATTGGACCCATCTCCATGAAGGCGACAGGTGTCAAGTTGTTCGGTGTCAAGCAAATGTATCACCGATGCTTCAAAGAGTTTCTCATAAGAACCGTCTTTTGACCACCGGTTATGCCATTTATAGACATTCGACCCATGCAGTTCATTACGGCGTGTCCGGAGTTGGTCCCATTGAATGCCAGTATGTAAAACATAAAGAATATAGTTGAATATCTTATAGAAGGAGAGTTTCGGCTTTGGACCTTTGACCCGTTTCGAGAGATGTGGCAAGATATAACGATTAAAATCCTTGCGGGATACCTGCTTTGGAATACCATTATATCTCGGAGATTTTTCAGTTGCGTCTGACATAAGAGCACCTTTCATAAACCAAACGGTTATCTGAAGTTGAAACAAAGAGACATAAACTATCTTCTCTACTTCCTCTATTTTACTACATCTTTATGTTTTACTCAATATGACTTCTTTACTATAAAGGTCAGAATTGCCGGTTGACGTGGATTTATCAGATTTCGCGGATTTTGAGGTGTTTTGTATCTTCAAGTGCTTTCGCCGCCTTTAGACTTCACCTTCGTTTCAACCCAACTTACGAGAAATCCCACACAAAAACCTTCTTGCCTCTGCTAATCGCCGACTACTGGTGGAAACCGATGCCTAACCAAAGAATTATGAAACCGATTTCGTCTCCATTGCGTATAAAACAATGGACTTAACCGCATAGTGTATCATCTTGTGAGAGCGACAAATTGGTAGGAGCGATCTCCGAATCGCGACTGCTCTCGTAGCATCGACAGAAAACGTGGAACTGAATAGTTATGGTTGTGCCCCTCGGTAGTTTGAAGGTTGGTATTGATCTCAACTTCACCAACTCTGGGGTGCCGCCAAAAATTTCTAAAAAAATAAAATAGTAGGTTGCATAAAATTTCAAAAATGTGCTTGCGTTCCCCGGCGCAGCCTTAAAGGGAAGGAAAAAGTAAATGAAAAAACGAATGTTTGCCTGTTTTTTAATTTTTCCAATGTGTCTATTGCATCTTTCAATTCCGGATCCTGTTTTGGGGCAGCAAGGACCTGCTGATAAGGTGTTTGGAAAGTATCGTACCACGTTGTTTGAACATCCAGATGTTCATGACTTTTTCCCTCATGTACTGAATGCTCTTAAGGCTGCGGATATTCAAAAAATACTGATTTCTTCTGTTGTCATCAATAACTTTGCTAACGAACCCAGATTTGTGAAGGATCTTGTTCCAGATGTGGACAATAGTATCGTAGTGCTTCTAACTGTAGATGACACATTTCAAGCATTGTTCAGAGACAAACAATTTCATACTGTGCTTCAGAACCCGACGGAGATTGACAAACTTGTGGCTTTGATGGCGAACACAACGCCGAGATCACGGGACGCAGTCTGTCAATTACCTCCACAGCCTACACCTGAGCCGCGACGGGCAACGACACTGGAGAAAGTATCAGAAAAAGATTTGTCCGGTGAGGTGGGTGAAACCTTGGAACCGTTTGTCGTGGGTGTGTTGGATCAAGACGGGAAACCGCTTCAGGGGATTGTCGTCACTTTTGCTATCACTCCGCCGGGTAACGGACGGCTCTCGGTAATCAGTCAAACTACTGATGTATACGGTCAAGCGCGAACGACGCTCACGCTCGGCTCTCGTGCGGGGACTTATTCGGTAACGGCGCGTGCTGAGGGTATCCCAGAGACACAAATGTTTACCGCAACCGCTACTCCTCCGCCACTACCTCCAGATCCGGAGCCAGAACCGGATCCGGAACCAGTCGTGTCCATGCCACCTTCAACACCGAAGCCATCCCTGCCCCGGATGTATTGGATAGAGGGCAATACCATCTATCATCGTCCTACCGGTGGCCAGAAAACACTCTTCAACACGCCGCAGCATGGAACTTTAATGGGTGGACTCGCTGTGGATACAGTGGGCCAAAAGGTCTACTGGACAGAGGAAAAGAAGGGCGATGGCACGGGGTGGAAGGACAGTCACAACCACGGGCGCGTCCGAAGTGCTAACCTTAACGACCTCGACGGAAAGACCGTTGAAACGGTTAGGGAGATATTCGCTGTTCCATTGGACATTGCTGTTGGGACTGACAAGAGCGACAGACGTTGGGTTTATTGGACGAATTCTAGTAAGAGAATCCAACGTATCAAAGTTGACCGTTTCGGAAATTCCATTGAGACGAGTTTTGATGGAGACTTTATGGAATTTCCGAGTGCTCTAACACCTCCAAATCACATCGCCTTTGATCAGAAAAGTTTTAGACTCTATTGGACGGAGCAGGGACGTATCAGAGGGGTGGCCGCCAATGGCACTGGGAAAAGGGATACTATCGTGGAAGGCTTAGGTGAGTTGGGTGGCATCGCAGTTGCTGATGGCACGGTGTATTGGACGGAGCAAACAGACACTGGACCAGGAACATTACAAGGAGCAGTCAAGTCGATGAATGAGAACAGTTCACACAGGAAGTTGCTCGCTGGATTAGAGAGTATTCCACAAGGGATAGCTGTAGATGCTGTGGGGGGCAAGGTTTATTGGACGACCTCTCGTGGATATATCCAGAGTGTGCCGCTCGGTGGTGTAATCGAGCCTGTCGTTGAGGGGAATAACACACGTGCCGTGGGTCTTGCTGTAGTGTCTTCATCTATGGACAAAATGGGTGCTGTCCCGAGTGCCGCTGCTCCTTCAATAAGTCCGGTGGTTTCTGTGGAGAACACGTTGCTTGCGAACTATCCGAATCCGTTCAACCCCGAAACCTGGATCCCGTATCAACTCTCAGAGTCAGCGGATGTGTCGGTGTCGATCTATTCCGTGAACGGGCATCTGGTGCGTCGTTTGGAGTTAGGGCATCAGTCAGCGGGTGTGTATCGGAGTCGGAGTCGTGCGGCGTATTGGGATGGTCGGAATGCGTTCGGGGAGCGCGTGGCGAGTGGTCTGTATTTTTACACGTTGACCGCAGGCGATTTCACGGCAACTCGGAAGATGTTGATACGGAAATAGTCTCATATGACCATAGGAGTGCTGGGAGGCTGATGTCCATTGGACCTCCCAGCGATCACTGATGAGTGGAAATGATGTGCTTGAAGGCACATTTGCTTGAAGTATAACAATACGGGTAAGGGGTGTCAACCCTATTTTCAACAGATCTGCTCCTTTTTTACTAAGTTTTCATCCATGGTTTGGAGTTGATCCTCTGGAATGAGGTCGAGATATTGAGTAATAACGCGTTTAGAAAGTCGTGTAATCTGTGAGATTTCGTCAATATCTGCGGTAGCTCTGCGAACGACTTTGACGGACTCATAATCCCGAATGTATCGATCAACCGCCTCCTTGGAGTGCTTCATCTTGGCAGCAATAGTCGGAGTAAGATATCCTTGAAGATAGAGGGTGATGATCTCTTTCTTGTGGGTAATCGCCCCCGATAAGTCATGAATATTGCCGCGCGTGGGTAAGATTTCTCCAGTGGTTTTCTGCCACTCATTGACATAATCACAGACGACCTGATCACAGACGTTGAGCAAGACGGCCAAGTCAAGTTGTGTCAATAAGGCGCCTTGATCATAAGCTTGATGACACCAGCGAACCATGCGTTTCATCCGGAGTTGTCTGGAAGTAAACCCGTCGCGAAACGATTCGACATCTTCTGCGGCGACATAGGTGAGAATGATGGGTTTCATACGGGTTTTGATGATCGCTTTACCTTTTTCAGGGTATTCATCAATCGGGACTGCCATCCAGACGAGCTGTCCATAGCGGAGGTATCGCTCTTCGGGAAGTTCGTCGCCTTTGGCGAGTTTCTCCAGAGGCAGGGTAATGACGAAATACTGCTCAACGGTCTTGAGGATATCATCAACAATGGCAGTCGCTGTGACTTCGCCTTTGTCATACCCGTAGTCATTGAGAAAGCGGTGGATCAGCAACTGTCGTAGGGATTTATCGTTGATGCGTCTGACTTTCTTCTCGTTGACTTGCGTGCGCGTTGAGGGTTTACTCATCGGAGATCCCCCTTTTTTTCATTCATGGGTTCGGGGTGAAGCAATTGGGTCATCCGATCCGTGTCTTCGTATTCCTCGAACAGTGAGAGATACTCACGGATCAGACGCTCCGAGAAGCGAGTGATCAGGCGTATCTGTCCCTTGGGAAAGTCTTGATGATGCAACGTAGCAACTTGTGTGAAATCTCTCAAGTACCGCCAGACGGCGCGTTCGGAGTGGTTGGTCTTTTGCTCAATCTCGGTGAAGGTGTAGTCCTTGAAATACAAATCGAGAATCTGCGTCTTGTGAGATAGACCGGGTCCCATGTCGTGTTTCGTCCCGCGTGTCATCACGAAATACCCGTCCTGCTTCAAGGCTCGGATGTCGCGTTTGACGCTCGCAGGACTCGTGGTTAATAAGATGGCTAAATCTTCATAACTCAGCAAGGCGTCTTGGTCATAAGCCTCTTTGGTCAATCGCAGGATCCGATGGCGTCTGAGACCGGGTAGACCATAATCAGCTAAGACTTCGAAGTCCTCTGTGACATCATTGAGCGTCAGACGACAGGAAACTTTCCTCGCAAGAGCGATGTGTTGGTTCCTGCGGGTTCCTCAGCAGCGACGGCCTCGTAGCAGATCTGTCCTGAGGAGAGTTGAATGTCGGCATGTTCCTGAAAATAGCCAGCAATCTGTTTATAGTAGGCTTCGGCCATGATCGGCATCAAATTGAAGTCTGCTGAAATCTTCTGAATAATCGCCGATCTGGCATTCTTAGATTCGAGACGTTTGATACCATAGACCGCATCCTTTTTGCGTGTCATAAGGACCTCCATGAAATCCGTCTGGGTGATGCAAATACATCTACCTGTTAGCATAACTCATAGTTAGCATAACTATCAGTATAACTCATGGGGTCATATGAGACAAACTATAAGTAAGCGAAGGAGTCTACGCGTGAAAGTTTTTATTCTATTGATTGTGTTGATAGGGGTTGGAATGGTAACGGGATGCGGTGAGGAAGTCGAGATCGTGGACTCGATGATGGACCGGACGGTAGAGCCGACGCCTGAACCGCAGCCGCCTGTTACCATACAGCCCAACCCAATCCCTGTGTCCGGTAACATGGTGCGGATTCCCGCAGGCACCTTTCAGATGGGGAGTAATGATCCAGAGGCATTCATTGACGAGCAGCCGGTCCGAACCGTCAACGTCGCGGCGTTCTCTATGGACAGATATGAGGTAACCAACGCGCAGTATAAGCGGTTTGTAGATGCCAACCCCCTGTGGCAAAAGCACCAGATTCAAGCGAGGTACCATGATGGGGATTATCTCAAACACTGGCATGGGAACAGTTATCCGTCTGGGAAGGCGGACCACCCGGTTGTCTACGTGAGTTGGTATGCGGCGAATGCGTATGCGACGTGGGCAGGGAAACGCCTGCCGACTGAGGCGGAGTGGGAGAAAGCCGCACGCGGCGGGTTGATCGGCAGAAAATACCCCCGAGGCGATTCAATAGATGCGAACAGCGCGAACTACGGCAACGGTGTTGGAGATACTGTCTCTGTCGGGCGGTACCGCGCGAACGGTTACGGTTTGTCGGATATGGCGGGGAATGTATGGGAATGGTGTTCTGATGTGTATGGTAATATTGAAAATTCGCGCGTCTTGCGGGGCGGATCTTGGAGCTCACATGCGCTTGACGTGCGGGTCTCCTTTCGTGGCGCGGATATTCCGACTGCCACCAGTAACGATGTCGGTTTTCGGTGTGTGAAGTAGGCAATTCCTTGAGCGCGGTTGCGAGCCGCGCCTCCGAATCTAATCAAGATCAGGCGGTTGATGTGCATCTTTTGAGATGTGCATTAATCGCCTGTTTTTTGTTTTCACCTAAGTATTTTCTTAAACTTCATCTTCCGAAATCTTTGTTTCAACAATATATTTTCGCTGATTGTGAAGGTGCAAAATTGATTGACTATTAATCCAAATTTTGGTAAATTCCAAATGTGTAGCAACGGGGTCAAATTTTTACGAGATATAAATGGGAGGCATATAAAATAGATGCAGAAGTTTTCACGTATTTGTGTATTTGTGTATTTGGGAGTTGCTTTTCTGTTTGTCAGTGTCACTGTGGATGTGCATGCCCAGGCTTCTCTGGAGGTGATTGAAGGCCCAGGGGCAGATCGGGTTTACGCAGTGGGTGACACTGTGGAAGTAGTGTTTCAGGCTACACTTGATGCAGTACCCCTACCTGGTGCAGAGTTAATCATTACTTATAGTGGAGTAATAAATGTAACTATCACTAACGGTGGCACGACTGATGTTTTGGGTAGAGTGGCAGTAAAGGGTACGGTAGTTGAACCTCGGTGCTATATTCAAGCAATATGGCCGGGGCCGGATAAACAGGTGACGATACGGTTTGAAGGAGAAGAACCGGGGCATGCGCCTGTCATAATTGTTGTGAATCCACCCGATCCTAACACAGAGTTGAAGATTGGGGACACCTTCACGCAGACAATTTCAATCGAAAATCCGGATTCCCGATGGTCGACTTTGCCGTTGTCAGCGTGGCAGATGGATGTTGTGTTCGATCCTTTAACACTTGAGGTTGTTGGTGTCACAGAGGGAGATTTTCTGGAATCGGACGGTGAAGATGTCTTCTTTGTTGTGGAGATATCCTCGGGTAAAATCAGCGTCACTCAGAATCGCACCAGACAGATAGTGAATGCGGATCTAACATTTCCTGATGTAGTAAAAGCCCCGTTTTTACTGGATGGTATTCCTCTCGGGCCTGGTGAGAGAGGAACATTGCTAACAATTGCATTTAAAGTTCTGGCAGTTGCTGACGAGCCACTGGGGCTCCACAATGTCCGGCTCCTAAGTGATTTGGATTATGACCGAGACAGGGCACCTGATAGGATAGCTTACTCTATTTTGATTAGTGATGTGCATAGAGTTAGTACTACACACCAGTCTTCAGCGATGTCTGCCCAAGCGGTGTTTCGCGAGTACCGGGATATATTTCAACACCCGGATATTCATGAACATTTTCCAGATGTCCTACGTGCTTTTAAAAATCCAGAAGTTCAAAACATTCTGAATTCTGTTGTGATTAATCACTTTGTTGGAAATCCTCGATTTATCCGGGAGTTCTATCCGGAGACAGATGATAGCATTTTAGTGCTCCTGCTTTTTGATGACGAATTCCAAGCATTGTTCAGGGACGAACAATTTCATGCTGTGCTTCAGGACCCGAACGAAATTGATAAACTTGTAAGGTTGATTTCGCAAACAACGCTTCACCCCAGAGGAGACCCAACTTGTCCACTACCGCCACAGCCTGATCCTTCAACACCCACAACGCTAAGTATAGTGTCAGGGAGGGACCAGTCGGGTGAGATTGGTAAGCCTTTGGCACAACTCTTTGTCGTAGGGGTGCTGGATCAAAAGGGAAAGCCTCTTCAAGGAACTACGGTCACTTTTACACTCACTCAGGGGGACGGACGGCTCTCGGTAATCAGTCAAACTACTGATGTATACGGTCAAGCGCGAACGACGCTCACGCTCGGCCCTCGTGCGGGTTCTCATTCGGTAACGGCACGTGCTGACGGTATCCCACAGACGCAAACGTTTACCGCAACCGCTATTGAACTGTCAAGACGACTAACGCTAAATATAGTGTCAGGGAATGGGCAGTCGGGTGAGGTTGGTAAGTCTTTGGCGCGACCTTTTGTCGTGAGTGTGTTGGATCAAGATGGGAAGCCGCGTCAGGGGGTTCAGGTCACTTTTACAGTCGAGGGGAGTGGACGGCTATCCGGTCGAACCGAGCGAACGATAGATACCGATGAAAATGGTGAGGCGCGAACGACCCTCACGCTCAGCTCTCATGCGGGTTCTCATTCGGTAACGGCACGTGCTGCGGGTATCACACAGACACAAACGTTTACCGCAATCGCTATTGCTCCGCCACCCCCTCCAGAGCCGCCCGCGATACCACCAACAGCGGAGTCACCCCTGCCCCCGATGTATTGGATAGAGGGCAATACCATCTATTACCGTCCTACCGGGGACCAGAAAACACTCTTCATCACACCACGGGATGGAAATTTAACTGGTGGGCTTGCTGTGGATACAGTGTATGGAAAGGTCTACTGGACAGAGAGAAAAGAAGATGGCATGGGGCGCGTCCGAAGTGCCAACCTTGACGGGAGCACCGTTCAAACGGTTAAGGAGATATTCGCTGTTCCATTGAACATTACTGTCGGGACTGACAAGAGCGATAAACGTTGGGTTTATTGGACAACCTTTCGTAATAAAATCCAACGTATCAACGTTGACGGTTCGGGTTTTGATGGAAACTTTATGGAATTTCCGAGTTCTCCAACACCTCCAAATCACATCGCCTTTGATCAGAAAAGTTTTAGACTCTATTGGACGGAGCAGGGACGTATCAGAGGAGTCGCCTCCAATGGCACTGGGAAAAGGGATACTATCGTGGCAGACTTGGGTGAGTTGGGAGGCATTGCTGTTGCTGATGGTGCAATATACTGGACGGAGCAAACGGAGAATGGCTTTGGGAGCGTCAGATCTATGAATCGCGCGGGTTCAGGTGCCAAGCTGCTCGCTGTGACAGAAAGTATTCCTGCGGGGGTTGCGGTGGATCCTGTAGGTGGGAGAGTGTATTGGACGACTTCTCGTGGAGATATCCAGAGTGCCTCGCTTACGGGGGATATCCAAACGCTCGTGATGCACGGGACTGGACCTGCCATTGGCATCGCCTTGGGAGGGGCGACGCAGGTTTCAGGGGCTCCGGCGGCCCCTTCAATAAGTCCTGTAGTTTCTGTGGAGAACACATTGCTTGCGAACTATCCGAATCCGTTCAATCCGGAGACGTGGATTCCCTATCAGTTGTCCGAACCTGCGGATGTGTCGGTCTCTATCTATTCCGTGAACGGGCATCTGGTGCGTCGTCTGGAGTTAGGACATCAGTCAGCGGGAGTGTATCAGAGTCGGAGTCGTGCGGCGTATTGGGATGGTCGGAATGCCTTCGGTGAGCAGGTGGCGAGTGGTTTGTATTTTTACACGTTGACTGCCGGCGATTTCACGGCGACCCGGAAAATGCTAATACGCAAATAGGATCATAAGACCCTTTCTGGATGATGCCTCCTCATCAGCGGAAACTTATGCGTTTGAAAATCTCTGAACCGCCCGCGGGTGCTGCGTCAAGGCGCGTTTGAAGGTGCTGCTTGTATGACGGGAATAACATAACTCCGAATGCGCACACCCGCCACGGTTTGCGTTTCTACGCGCGGTTCCGGGTTTTGGCGGTGGTCGAACACGACGTAATATCCTTCCGTCACGCCTTCCGATTTAAGATACGCCGCCAATTGTTGCTTGCCTGCCTGATAAGACCGATTGCCTTCCCAAATCTTTGTTTCAACAATATATTTTCGCCGATTGTGTAGGATAAGAAGGTCCATCCTGCCTCGGCCTGTTTGGACTTCAAGAAACATATCGCCGCGCACGATCCGGACAAAGGTGTCCAGATAGGCATAAAGCAGATGCTGTCCGACATACTCTTGGGGCGTATCTGGGACTTGGAGGATCCTGAAGCCTGCGCGTGCGATAAAATCCCGGAAGTTATCAAGGAGTGCCCCCATTTCAATCACGCCATCGGGAGTGAGGTAATCAATAAAATCATCACCGTTTTCTTCAGAGAAGTATTCATCCTCCAATCCATTAAACAACGGTTTGAAGGCTTGCAGAATGCGATGTTGATAGATCAGATTGACGATTTCACACATACCATCAGACCCTTCTGTTATTACACCATACATTGCGAGTTCGGCTATGATTTCATCGTCTGGATTGAAACGCAAACCTCTCTCGTAAGAAGCGATTCTCATGAGAACGCTTTCAAAACGGGGATCCCTACGGATATTGGTAAGTAGATGACTAATGTTAGTATTCCCTTCCTCAAGGAGTTGCGTGTGTGCTTTTGAGAAGTAATCCATCGTAATCCGCTCAGTTTTGGGAACGTCCAATTCCTCGGTAAGGATTTGTGCTGCGCGGTTGACAAGGAAGGGTTGCCCAGCAGTCTGTTTGTGGAGCGTTTCGATGACCTCTGGTGCAAAGGATTGTCCGACTTCCTCCGTGTATTGTGCAAGGAGTTCATGGACCTGTTTGAGGGTGAAGTTTGGCACGACGAACTCATCTTGGATATTGAACGGTGAAACAGAATCATCATAGTTGAGTTGTCGGATATTTTTCACACCGACGATGCCAACGCTGTGTGGGCAGTGAAATTCCTCCGAAAGATAGATATAGCGGAGCGCGGACAGAAAATCACTCACAATCGTCTCAGGGATACCATCAAACTCGTCAATGAAGAGGACAACCCTATGGTGTCCTAAGAGACTCCCCAATTGTTCAAAAAACGTCATCATTGAAAAGTGATCGGTGAGGCGCGTGTTTTCCATGAATTGCGTGAGTGTCTCAGGAAACACATCGCCTCGTTTTTGGAAAACGAATTTGATTTGACTGCAAATCATATAGGACAGCTGCGCGTAAAAAGCGGCAGGCGCGGCGTTGCGCTGGATTTGGAAATCGAGTTGAATGGGGAAATAGGAGGAATCTTCAGTTGTGAGTGCGGCAAGTGCCGCTCGAAAGAACGTCGTTTTTCCGGTCTGTCGGGGTGCGAAGATGACGATGTATTTTCCATTCTTGATGCGTTCGATGAAATCAGCGGTTTCTTTAGCACGTCTGACGATGTAGTTATCGTGAGGATTGACAGGTCCCTGTGTTCCGAAAGTTCTCACGGGTGTTCTCCTCCTTGTGGCAGCGTTCGTTTCTTTAGTGTATCAGAAGGGTTCGGGCGTGTCAAGGTGCAAAATTGATTGACGGTTAATCCAAATTTTGGTAAATTCCAATTGCGTAGCCACTGGAGTCAAAATTTTTATGAAATGTGAATGGGAGGCATATAAAATAGATGTGTATATTTTCACGTATTTGTGTATTTGTATTTTTGGGAGTTGCTTTTCTGTTTGTCAGTGGTCCTGTGGATGTGCATGCCCAAGTTCCTCATTTGGGAGACATCACCTTTCTGGAGGTTATAGGCTCGACAAATAAACGTTCGACGATTCGTGCGAGTGATGGACATGTCTACGAAATCCGATATACCAAACCCCTAAATGTTGCAGACTTCTATATTCATGGTTTAAAGGGGGAGGTTCCGAGTCGTGAGGTCGCCGCGGAGCTCTATAATGCCGCGATTGTTTTAAATCTACCGCCTTTTCATGGGCCAGGGCGTGCTATATATTTAGAAGGCGAGGTTAGGAGTGCTTATCATGAAAGACTCGACACAGAAATCGTGCTCGCAGCCACTGATATAGTCGCAGCTGCAACAATTGTTCTCGCTACAGGCGGTGCGGGTGTGCTTGTTTATACGCTAGATATCGTTAAAGATACCGGTCTTGAAATCGTAGACTACAAAGCAAAAAAAAGGGTCTTGTACAAAGCGATGCTAATAGCTTTGGGGTTCGCCGCAAACGCGAAACACTACGAAGCGATGGTGAATGATCATTGGTTATTTGTGGATAAACAAAATGAAACCTCCTATGATAAAATAAAGTCTGTCTGGTCTGCGCGCCTCAAAGTATCGTTTTACCAATCAAAGACTTACGAAATGATGGCTGAGGAGATCCTCGACGCTGGGAGTCCTTTGGAGCATATAATCGGCTGGATTCCCTTACCCTCTTTTCCCTTCCTCAGTGCCTCCCAATTTTTGAAGTCTCGTGTTTTGGAGCAAAAGGAGATAAATTATCTCAATACGCTAACTGAAACAACTGAAGCAGAAATCACAAATGCTGTCACACCGTTCGTAAATGCGCTTTTTAGCAAGGCGGCCATAGCGAAAACAATCGCTACCTTGGAACAGGGAGGTTTTTATAATCGTCAGCCCCCGGTGGTGCAAGAATTGATAGAAGAGAGCTGGCTGACGTTCGGTGGAGATTATAGACTCATAGATATGACGAATAAATTCAGCGACCCCAACGGTGACCCACTCACCTATAGAATTAAGGAGATAAGTAATAAAGATGTAGTGGATGTACAGTGGACATCCATCAGACCCTTTGGAGAATCAGCGTCAAGGTTGATGTTAGAACTCACGCCCAAGAATTTAGGTGAGGCCTGGGTAACGATTGAAGCAACGGATCCGAAGGGTTTATCCGGAGAACAAAGTTTTAAGGTGGTCGTGGCACCGGCGAATGCGCCACCGCAACTCTCCAGACCGCTGCCTCCACAAACATTGACCCCCGGGAGTTCTTCTGAGGCATTGGATCTGACGACCTACTTCTATGATTTGGACAGTGAACGTATTGCTGCCTACATGTCGAGCTCCAATAACACTTCTGTCGCTACAGTCCAGCCTCCCACCGGTTCAGTGATAACGATTTCAGCGAGGGGGCTCGGTGAGACGACGGTGACCGTCGCCGCCACAGATTCCGATGGTGCCTCGACCACAGCCGATATTGCTGTCAGGGTTGAGGCATCTGTCAACACTGATTTTCCCGACCTAAGCGTTCAATCAATATCGGCCAGTGCGGCTTCCGTAGCTCCCGGTGGGAGGTTTCGACTGGATACCGTAATTCAGAACCAAGGGAACGCGGCATCGCAGCGAACAACGTTACGGTTCTACCGATCATCGGATCCAGACATTTCGCCAGACGACACCCCGCTCCATGCCCAGACTGTGCATGGAATAAATGTTGGTCGACAAATTACTCCGTGGAAGCGTTTTACGGCACCAGATGTGCCAGGGGTCTACTATTATGGTGTATGCGTCGACAGGTCAGGGGATGAGCGTGTGATAGACAATAACTGCTCTGAAGCCATCAAAATCACGGTTCTACAGCCGACTCTTCCGGACTTAATTGTTGAATCAATATCGGTCAGTAAGTCTACCTTAGCACCCGGTGAACGCTTCACATTATCTGCTACAGTCCGAAACATAGGAACAGCGAGATCGCAATTTGGAGTCTTACATTACTATGACAAGCTCGGCAAAGTCGATAAAAGGAATATAAGGCGGCTTTTTCCAAATCAGACGAGTGACATGAGCATTCAACTTGAAGCACCCGAGGAACCGGGGGTTTACTATTATGATGCGTCTATAAGTAAAGTGCGCGATGAGGTTAATACGGACAATAACGATTCTAACCGCGTCGCTATCACGGTTGGAGCCCCAGCAGCAGTGAATCAAGCTCCTATTGCATCTGTCACAATTCCAACTCGGAAGCTCACTGTAGGGGGTTCATCAATCGTCATAGATGTTTCCGGAAACTTTCGGGATCCAGACAATAACAGGTTGGATTATTGGGCTCGTTCGGATAATGTTCGTGTAGCGGAGGCGCGCGCTTCAGGTTCACAGGTGACCCTGATCCCACGGGGTGTGGGCGTTACGACAGTCACAGTAACGGCGAGTGATGGGGTGTTGACGGCAGTGCAACGTTTTTCTGTCAGTGTCACAGCTGCGCCGGTTGCGAATCGTCCCCCGGTGAATGTGCGTAGAATTCCCGATCAGACGTTGGTAGCGAATGGTGCCGTTGTCCGTTTGAATTTATTAAACTACTTCTGGGATGCAGATGGGGACACCTTGAAGTACATAATAACTTCAGATAACACGAATGTGGCGTTTCTACAGATCGTCGGGACCCACATGAGTATCCAACCCCTGGGGATTATAGGGAGAGCGAACGTAAGGGTGACGGCGAGTGATGGTAATTTAACGGCTATACAAGACTTTACAGTCCTTGTGCAACGAACGCAACCGGTAAACCGGCCACCCGCGGCAATCGGGACGATTACCCCACAAACGTTGACAGTAGGGACTGCCGGGCGGGGGAATATCTCAGAGTATTTCCGAGATCCAGACGGGAACACTCTCACCTACACAGCGCGTTCTGATAACACGAACGTTGTGAGGGCGAGTATGTCAAGAGCCGACTTAACACTCACGCCAGTGCGAGCGGGCAGCACAACGGTGACAGTAACCGCCAGTGATGGTAGTTCGACGGCAACACAACGCTTTACGGTGCAGGTGCAATCGCAACAACGAACGCAGCCTGTAAACCAGCCACCAGCAGCAATCGGGACGATTTCTCCGCAAACCTTCACAGTAAATGGGACGAGCTGGCGTGTGAATATCGCTAACTATTTTCGGGACGCAGATGGGGATAGCCTGACTTACACGGCATGGTCGGATAATACGAATATTGCCACGGTGCGGAGGTCGGGGGCTGAGGTAACGATCACACCGCAGGGAGTCGGGTCTACGACAATCCACGTAACCGCAAGCGATGGAAGCTTGGAAGCGACGCAAAGTATTTCTGTCACTGTCACGTCGGCAGAGCGTGTGGAGGATCCTACCTCTTTTGATCTCGCGATTCAGTCCGTTACACCGAGTAAGCGCACCTTAGATCCTGGGGAATCCTTTACGCTCTCTGTTACCATTCGGAACAACGGGCCGGGTGCTTCTGGGAGTGTACATCTGTCCTATTATCATTCATCTGTGCAAGGACGCGCCCCGACGGATCCGCCGCAGTTAGAGGGGACACAGTGGCTGAATGCAATCGCCTCCGGCGACAGCATTACAGAGGTCTTCCGCTTAAATGCGCCGTCCACGCCAAAGACCTATTATTATGGGGCGTTGCTATCACCGAATGCCGATGATACGAATCTATTTAACAACATTGCCCCGGAAGTAGGTGTGACTGTGCGACCTCCTCCTAACGTCGTTGCCCCAGAAGTAGATGTGCCCGTGCAGCCACCTCAGCAGGTGCAGAATCAAGCCCCCACCGTGGGCGGTGCAATCCCGGCTCAGACCTTGACAGTGGGGGCTGCCGCAGGAATACTGTTATCAGGCTACTTCAGAGACCCGGACGGGGACAGCCTCACCTACACGGCACGCTCCGATGATACGAATGTTGTGACGACGCAGATTTCAGGAGACGCTTTAACAATCACGCCTGTGCGTGCCGGGAGTGCAACAATTACCGTAACTGTCAACGATGGTAGCTTGACAGCCACGCACCGCTTTACAGTCACTGTTCAATCCGCTACTTTTCGTGTGGGGGATGCGATTATCGTCCAAAATTCGAAGGGGGGTGGTCTCAATGGGCTGATTGTTAGAAACGGTGCCGGAACAGGCTTTACCCATACCATTTCTGTGTTTAATGGTGCCACCGGTACTATCACGGACGGCCCTCAGCGTGCCACCGGGTATACGTGGTGGAAGGTTCAATGGGATCATTCAGATCAGGTTTTCTGCGATGTAAACCCTTGTGTTGGATGGGTTTTTGAACTTTTCCAAGGCACCCGAGTTATTGCGAAAAACAGCGCGCCTCTCGTCGAAATAAAGTCTTCACCAGACTTAGTGATTCAATCCGTTCGGGTCAGTGATGATACCTTAATGCCTAATGAGAGTTTTAAGTTCTATGCCACCATTCGTAACCAAGGCGCAGGCGAAGCATCCCGCACGACGTTACGATACTACCGCTCATCCGATGCAACGATCTCAACAACCGATACAAGAGTTGATACGGATTCCGTCACCTCCTTAGACCCGAATGAGAGCGACGAGGAGTGGGATAGCCTCAGAGCCCCGCATGAGCCCGGCATCTACTACTACGGCGTTTGTGTAGATAGCGTGACGGATGAGAGCAATACGAACAATAATTGCTCAAGAGGGATCAGAATCACGGTGGCAGCATCTTCGCCTGACTTAGTGACTGAATCTGTTCGAGTCAGTGATGATACCGTAGAAGTCGGTGACCGTTTTACGCTTTATGCCACTGTCCGAAATCAAGGGAATGGAGACGCTCGCAGCACAACACTCCGTTACTATCGCTCCTCGGATTCAAGCATTTCAGAGCGGGATACAGAAGAAGATACAGATTCTGTGCGTTCTCTGGATGCGGATGAAACCAGCGAAGAGAGGGTAACGATCACAGCACCGAATCAGTCAGGAACTTATTATTATGGTGTTTGCGTGGATGACGTTAGGGATGAAAGCAATACGAACAATAATTGCTCAAGAGGCGTCAGAGTCTCAGTGGCAGACGCAATCATTGTCCGTCCCCGCGGTTTGAGTAGAGGCGATTCTATCGTTGTGCAAAATTCGAAGGGGGGTGGTCTCAATGGACTTATCGTCAGAAGTGGTGCCGGGACTGGATTTAAACACATTATTTCGGTATTTAATGGGGCTACAGGCACTATCACGGATGGTCCTGAGAGTGCCAACGGGTATACGTGGTGGAAGGTCCGTTGGGATCGTTCAGATCAGGTTTTCTGTGATGTAAACCCTTGTGTTGGATGGGTTTTTGAATTTTTTAGAGGGACACGGGTGATTGCCGAAGACGACGCTTTAGCAGCACCCGCGCTTCACGTCGTGATTCCAACAGAAACCGTCCTGTTGTCCAACTACCCGAATCCATTCAACCCAGAGACGTGGATTCCGTATCAGTTGTCAGGGTCAGCGGATGTGTCGGTTTCTATCTATTCAGTGAACGGGCATCTGGTGCGTCGTCTGGAGTTAGGACATCAGCTGGCGGGTGTGTATCAGCGTCGGAGCCGTGCGGCGTATTGGGATGGTCGCAACGAGTTCGGGGAGCGCGTGGCGAGTGGGCTGTATTTCTATACGTTGACCGCCGGCGATTTCACTGCCACGCGCAAGATGCTGATACGGAAATAAGCGCGGGTAATTTGGATAGAGTCGGGGTTAAGCAATATTAAAAAGTAAGTTCCGGTTTCCCCGAGGAGATCGAACCCGTAGGGGCGGGGTTTCCCCGCCCGTTACCAATAAATAATGTGCATATTTAATACTCAAAATTGCTTAATGAGGTTTAAATAAATATTTCGGTAATTTCATAATCTTCATACGGAATGCTACGTGCTACCTCAAAACCGCCCCTACCGCGGGCGGTGCGTCAAGAGGCGTTTGAAGGTGCAGCTTGTATGACGGGAATGACATAACTCCGAATGCGCACACCCTCCGCGATTTGGGTTTCTACGCGAGGTTGAGGTTTTTGGCGGTGATCGAAGACGACGTAATATCCTTCCGTCACGCCTTCCAACTTGAGATACGCCGATAGTTGCTGCTTGCCTGCTTGATAAGACCGATCGCCTTCCCAAATCTTTGTTTCAACGATATATTTTCGCTGATTGTGTAGGAGCAGCAGGTCCATCCTACCTCGTCCTGTTTGGACTTCAAGAAACATATCACCGCCTACGATCCGGACGAAGGTGTCCAGATAGGCGTAAAGCAGATGCTGTCCAACGTATTCTTGCGGCGTATCTGGGACTTGAAGGATCCTGAATCCTGCGCGTGCGATGAACGCTTGGAAGTTATTAAGGAGGGCCCCCATTTCAATCACGCCATCGGGAGTGAGGTAATCAATAAAATCGTCCCCATTCTCCTCAGAGAAGTATTCATCCTCCAATCCATTGAACAACGGTCTGAAGGCTTGCAGAATGTGGTGTAGATAGATAGGGTTGACGATCTCACATCTGCCATGAGCACCGTTCTGAATGACACCATACGTTGTGAGTTCACTGATAATGTCGTCGTGCGGATTGAAGCGAACACCTTCTTCATACGTCATGATTCGCATCAGGAGATTTTCAATTCGTATCATCCGTGTAAAGCCACGATTCAAGCAGTTTGAAAGAGGTGCAAAATTGATTGACGAGTAATCCAAATTTTGATAAATTCCAATTGCGTAGCAACCGAGGTCAAATTTTTGCCGAATGTAAATAGGGGGCAAAAGAGAATAGATGCAGATGTTTTCATGTTTAAAAGTATTTGTTTTTCTGGGTATTGTGTTCCTTCTTGTCTTTAACACTGTTGATGTAAATGCCCAAAGAGCTTCCCTCACGATGATCACTGGAGACACAGATGAAGATAAGGTTTACGATGTAGGTGACCGTCTGCAGGCAACCTTTATTGCAAGTGACGAAAACGGTGACCCTGCAATGGGCGTAAGCCTAATCATGACTCACAGTGGGCTAACGGATGTCACTATCAGTAATGGTGGGACAACTGATGTGCTTGGTGTGGTGATAGTAGAGGGTACGATAGCAGGTGACACGGAGGTCTATATTCAAGCAGATTGGCCGGATGAGCAGTTGAGTGCTATGGGGGATCTGCCAATTGCTAAGCAATTTGCCCAGGCGGTGTTTGACAGGTACTTCAATACGTTTCAACACCCGGATGTTTATGAGCATTTCCCCGGGGTCCTGCGTGCTTTCAGGGATCCTCAGAAGCAATTATCCCTCACTTCTAATATTATAAATCTTTTGGTTGAGAAACCAAGATATATACGGGCGATCGCTCCGGAGGCACATGATAGCATTTTAGCACGCTTACTTCTCGATGATCAATTCCGAGCATTGTTCAGAGATAGGCAATTTCACGCTGTGGTACGGAGCACGACCCAGATTGATAGACTTGTAGGGTTGATTCGGGAAACAACGCCGCGCCCCCGAGACACAATTTGTGAGGTGCCTCAACAGCCTGAACCGCCACGCGCAACAACACTATCAATAGTCTCAGGGAATAACCAGTCGGGTGAGACAGGTAAACCTTTGGCACAGCCGTTTGTCGTAGATGTGCTGGATCAAGATGGAAAGCCGCTTCAGGGGGTTGCGGTCACTTTCGCCACTGTCGGGAAGGGACACATCTCTGGTCACAGGATACATACCGATATATACGGTCAAGCGCAAACCACCCTCACGCTCGGTGCTCGCTCCGGTCTTCATTCGGTAACGGCAAGTGCTGTGGGTATCACACAGACGCAAACGTTTACCGCAACCGCTATTGCGCCGCCACCCCCTCCAGATCCGGAGCCAGTCGTGTCTGTGCAACCTCCAACAACGAAGCCTTCCCCGCCCCCGATGTATTGGATAGAAGGCAATACTATCTATCATCGTCCGACCGGTGACGAAAAAGAAATCTTTTTGGAGCCAAAGGGGGTAACTTTAAGAGGTGGGCTTACTGTCGATACGATGGGGAGAAAGGTTTACTGGACAGAGGAAACCAGCCATATCAGTGGACGCATCCAAAGTGCCAACCTTGACGCAACCGGTGTTCAAATGGTTAGGTCAATACGGGCTGTTCCATTGAACATTACTGTTGGTACTGACAAGAACGGCAAACGTTGGGTTTATTGGACGAACTCTGCGAAGAAAATCCAACGTATCAACGTTGACGGTTCGGGTTTTAACGGAGACTTCATGAAATTTTCGACACCTCCAAATCATATCGCCTTCGATGAGGGAGAGCATAAGCTCTATTGGACGGAGGAGGGGCGTATCATAGGGGTGGCCGCCAATGGCAAAGGAAAAAGGGAGACTATAGCGGAAGGCTTAGGTGAGTTGGGTGGCATCGCAGTTGCTAATGGTGTCGTCTACTGGACGGAGCAAATGAATGGCGTCGGGGAAGTCAGATCTATGAATGGCACGGGTAACGGTAACAAGTTGTTGGCTGGGACAGAAAGTATTCCTGGGGGGATTGCGGTGGATCCCGACGGTGGGAAGGTCTATTGGAGGACTTCTGATGGGGAGATTCAGAGTGCGCCGCTCACGGGTGGTATCCAAACGGACGTTACGAGCGAAGGGCACGGGGCTGGACCTGCTACTGGCATCGCTTTGGGAGGGACAGCAGGAATGTCGGCGAATCAGGCCGCCTCTGCGCCTTCAGTAAGTTCAGTAACTTCTGTGGTTTCTGTGGAGAGTGCCTTACTTGCGAACTATCCGAATCCGTTCAACCCAGAGACATGGATTCCATATCAACTCTCATCACCCGCGGATGTGTCGATTTCTATCTATTCAATCAACGGAAGTCTGGTGTGTGATCTGGATTTAGGACATCAGTCAGCGGGTGTGTATCGGAGTCGGAGTCGTGCGGCGTATTGGGATGGTCGGAATGCCTTCGGAGAGCGCGTGGCGAGTGGTCTCTACTTTTACACATTGACCGCCGGTGATTTCACGGCAACCCGAAAGATGCTGATACAGAAATAAATTTTAGGGGTGTTATGACCCTTTTCCATTAAGTAGCCCTCTGGCGCGGATTAGCACCGATTTCATAAATGCTCATGCCCCGAGCCGGGGCCTATACTAAATCAAGGAAGAAAATTTTGAAAAACATCTTTGCGCTAATCGTCAGTTTTAGCATCATACTTTTCACACTGATACCCGCAACCGTTGGGCACACGAACCCCGATTCGGTTGGAACAATTCCTCTTACGGATGACATCTTACGGAGTAAAGCGGCATTTGCTGTTGTTGAAGGGGAGATTGCGCGTCGCTTAAACCTACGTGTCCTTTCTGAGTGGGATTATCAGAAGTTACGCGGACCTGTGCTGTGGAAAATCCGGGCACCAATCCACTTCCATCTCCGTGAGCAGTTTGGCAGGATTGTCCATACTGTCGATTTTGATTTACAGCGAGATTCGGGTTCCCCGAGCCAAACGCCACCAATAAACCAAGGTAATGGAGCGCCCCGGCTCCACGAGAGAGCCGCAGAAATTATCCGTGATTTTATCAATCAGGAACAGATATCTGTCATCATTATGTCTGACGCTCCTATAGGTTTCGGTGAAGTCTCTGCAGTTCGCAGGTTACAGGGCGAGGTGCGCTATACCTACGACCTTATTAACGGAGCATGTGTTTCTGTTCCTGTTAAAAATCTTTCTGCTTTGATAAGACAGCAGTTTGTTATGGAAATATGGCCAGATGCCAAAATGAACTTGGCATTGAACACGAGTGTGCCGAAAATCGGAGCGGACACGGTTCATAATGCCTCCCATCCTGATCTTGGTGTTACGGGAGAGGGAGTTGTTGTTGCTGTTGTTGACGGGGGTATAGATGGTAGCCACTTAGCGTTAAGAGAGTTAAAAGATCGGTTCCCGCGTAGAAGTCGAGTCGTGGATACTAGGGGTGTCTTAGGTGGCGGTGGATCTAATAAGCGCAAAGACGAGGTGGACCATGGCACCCATGTAGCCGGTATCATTGGGGCGAGAGGTAATATGGTGACCGGTGTCGCACCGGATGTCCTATTACTTGATGCTCAGGTAGATCTGAATAATGACACTTATTTTTTTCGAGAGTTTGGTGACTCCAGTGATGTAATGGACGCGATCAGATGGGCGGCTAGTAAACATCGGGTTTTGAATGCTCGCCCCAAAGCGGACGTTATCAATATGAGTTTAGGCGCAGTGCCATGGCAGTACACACCTGATGGTAGAACTGGTAAAGACCCGCTAAGTAAACTGGTTGACGAGGTCATAAGTGACGGTATCGTTTTCGTTGTATCCGCCGGTAACGAGAAAGAAAATCGCAGTACCGGAAGCATTTTATCTGATCCTAATCCCCTTAGATATAGCACGACAACACACGAATTTCGGGTTAATCATAATGTTTACAGCGGAGGAGTCATTCCAGATGTTAAAATTACTGTTACGTTATTGTGGGACACAAAGGCTAACGATTTAGACTTAACACTCCAGGATTTCAATAATGGAATTATCTCAAGCTCTAAGATTGATGGAGATTATTACGAAGAAATAGAATTCACATCTAAGGTGACTGATCCACAACCATATAAACTTCGCGTAGGTGCAGCCTTTAATCAGGTTCAAACTCGTCAGAAATATGAAGTGTGGGGAAGCAAAAGAGTTCGTTTTCTTTCACCTAATCCTGTGGAGACGGTCACTGTCCCCGGATACAGCGAGAAAGTTATCACCGTTGGTGCTGTAGATAGTAGTAACTCTGTAACTTCGTTTTCTAGTCAAGGTCCTTCTCGCACAAATTTGATTAAACCAGAAATTGTAGCCCCCGGTGGACAAATTAAATCGACAATAAGTGCAGGAGGTTATGCCTCGTATCCAGGGACAAGTATGGCTGCCCCACATGTCGCTGGCGTTGCAGCGTTAATCCTTGACGCTGTTGGGAAAAACGATCGAAAAGAATGGAATTTTACTCCGGATGAGGTTAAATCCGCAATAGTGCGTGGAGCAGAAGGGCTTACGAATGTGCCCGATAATACTTACGGTGCGGGGCTTGTGAAAGCGGATAACATCATATTCGGTAAAACGGTGGAGGAGAATAAAAAAATACGCTTTAAGATTGTTCCCCGGCTCACGGACTTACGTTACGGTGATTATACCTTAAACGCGGATCCTGCCTTAAAAGTCGCCATTTCGTGGGAGAACCCAGGGCATGATTTAGATTTGGTTCTTTCTGACGCAGTTACTGGCAGAAGACTTCCGATGGTAAGCCAGGTGGCATCAAATTCCGCAAAAATCGGCGGCAATGAATTTATCTTACCCAACCCAAGAACTACCTATTTCCTTGATGTAATTAATAGATCGCAAGAGGCTGTTCCCTTTACGGGTGCTGCAACGCATAAAATTGAGTTTTTTTCCATACCCGATCAAACCCCACCCTCGACAATACCTACACGGAATCAGCCCCCGGTGACAGTGAGCACAATTCCCCCACAAAACCTGACGCTGGGCAGCAGTTCTCCACCATTGGACGTATCCGCTTACTTCGTCGATCCAGATGGCAACACGCTGACCTACATTGTGGAATCAAGCAACCCAGCCGTAGCAACGACACAGAGAGTCGGTTCACAACTAACAGTTTGGACGTGGGACACTGGCAGGACAACGGTGACCGTCAAGGCGACAGACCCTGATGGCTTATATGCCACGCAGACTTTCACGGTTACTGTCACGGGAGGGACTGCACAGAATCAGCCGGAAGCAGTCAACACAATCCCGCTCCAGCCCCTATTGTTAGATGCTTCGCCTGAAACAGTGGATGTCGCGCAATACTTCTCCGCCCAAAACGAGCTCATCTACGAGGCGGAATCAAATCCACGTGGTATTGTAACGGAGAGTGTCTCAGGTTCGCGGGTGACAATCCGTCCGAGGCAATTAGGCAGCACGAGTGTAATTGTCACAGCGCGTGATCGGGGTAACAGGAATTTATACGCCATCCAGACGATTCCGGTGCTTGTGTACACAAATCGCGCCACTATCGTTCGTCCACCCTCGGACCCGGCCTTCCACCTCCCGACGCCGACTTCTTCTGTTGGACTCAAAATAGGGAATTCTGTTATCACGCAACTCACACCAGGCTTTACACTCGCTGTCAGACCAGTTGCTGGAACGAACAATATACCCAGAGAAAGAATTGGGAGTGGTATCACCGGTACCATCGAGCGCGGCCCTCAAAGCAACGAGGGTTTCACATGGTGGTACATAGAATGGGATATTCGCGGCCAAAACTTAGAAGGTTGGAGCGTGGAAGCGGACAGGGGACAGATACTGTTTCGCCGACCGCCAGACTTGGAAATTCAAGACTTGGATGTAAGTGAAGATGTAGTAGAACCCGGCGAGACATTTAAGATAGAAGTTCGCATTCGCAACAAAGGTCCCGGTGAATCTGCACCTACGGAAGTCTATTTTTATTATTCCCCGAATCGCCACTCGGACCTGGAGGAATTAAACGCAGATAGCGATAATTTACGAGTGGCAGGTAGCGGAACGCTCAAAGTGCCTTCCCTGCGAGCAGGTAGCAGTAGAGAGGTATCGCTCAGTGTAGAAGCTCCGATGATCCCTGATCGCTATTATTATGGGGCACTCTTGCCTTCTAACATTCATGAGACGGATTACAAAGGTGATTGGAGTCCTGATATGCTTCATAACAATCTCGCGCGCGAAAAACGTGTAGAGGCTACGAGTTTACCTGACCTTATCGTTGAATCCGTTTCGGCAAACGAGTCTACCTTGGACCCCGGTGAAAGGTTTAAGCTGGAGGCAACTGTCCGGAACCAAGGGGTCGGGCAACCCGAACGTAATGCAACGTTACGCTATTACCTCTCATCCGATGCGAATATTTCGGAGAGCGACACGAAAGTTGATGAAGACACCGTATCCAGAATAGGTCTAGACCCCAGTGAGACTGAATGGGAATATCTCACTGCACCAACCGAGCCTGGAATTTACTATTATGGGGTCTGCGTGTATCTCCGGGGTGAGAGCAATACAAGCAATAACTGTTCCTCAGCTGTCGCTATCACTGTTCGAGCCCCAGAGCCGGGTCAAACACCTGACCCTGTTGAAACACCAGATCCGCCTGATTTAATTGTTGAATCCCGTCAGCAACCGGCGCAAACACAAACAGCGGGTGCCATATACTGGACAGACTGGGATACCAATAAAATCCAGCGTGCGAACCTTAACGGATCGAACGTGCAAGACCTCGTTACCACCGGCTTAGGGAGTCCCTACGGTATTGCGTTAGATGTGCCGGGCGGCAAAATGTACTGGGCGGATGCGGGTACAGCGAAAATCCAGCGTGCGGACTTGGATGGCTCAAACATACAAAACCTTATCCCTCTCGGATTGGGACTCCCAATTTGTATTGCGTTAGATGTGCCGGGTAACAAAATGTACTGGACAGATCGGGGGACAGGCAAAATCCAGCGTGCAAACTTGGATGGCTCAAACGTGGAAGACCTCGTCTTTGGGGTGAAAGGTTTACACGGTATTGCGTTGGATGTTGCCGGTAACAAAATGTACTGGACAGACAACGAAGCCAGTAAAATTCAGTGTGCGAATCTCGACGGTACAACGATTGAGGATCTCGTTACCACCGGCTTGCAGTTACCAAATGAGATTGCGTTGGATGTCGTTGCCAGCAAGATGTACTGGGTGGACGATGGCACGCGGAGGATCCAGCGTGCGAATCTTAACGGCACGAGCGTACAAAACCTCGTCACTACCGGATTGCATACGCCGGTAGGGATTACCTTAGACAGTATTGGTGGCAAAATGTACTGGACAGACCTCGGTACGCGGAGGATCCAGCGTGCGAATCTTGATGGCACAGGTGTGCAAAATCTCGTCACTACCGGATTGAACGCCCCATTTGGGATTACGCTGGGTACATCGCTAACATTTTCTCCGCCGGTAATGGCGCGGGAGGATGTGAACAACGATGGGATTGTCGATGCCCAAGACGTGGTCCTGGTTGATCAGAATAATCTGGATCTGAACGACGATGGCGTTAGCGATATAGCAGATATCCTTTTGGTTATAGAGGCAATGGGCAATGCAGGGGGAGCCCCTGCTGCACGATCACAGGCACAGCATCTGCTTACCGCAGAAAAAATTCAACAGTGGCTGATTGAAGCCGCGTTATTGGGAGAGGATTTTCCCACCTATCAGAGGGGAATCTTGGTGCTTGAGCAACTCCTGGTACTGTTAACGCCAAAAAAGACGGCACTCTTACCAAACTATCCGAACCCGTTCAATCCTGAAACCTGGATTCCCTATCAAATTGCCGAGCCTGCAAATGTGACGGTGCACATCTATGCTACCAACGGGCACTTGGTGCGAACCCTCATATTGGGACATCAGCCGGCTGGCATTTATCATAACCGAAACCGAGCGGCGTATTGGGATGGCCGAAATGAACTCGGCGAACCCGTGGCAAGTGGCATCTATTTCTATACGTTGTCTGCGGGAAATTTTACAGCGACGCGTAGGATGTTGATACGAAAATAAAAGTGCTAATTAACCTGATAACGGGCGGACATTGATTCGCCCATACACATTCTCAATTTAAGGAAAAGTTATGAAAAGAATATCTACATGGATAACCGGTTTAGGAATCGTTCTTCTGACCCTTCTGTCTGCAAGCGTAGGACACACGCAGCAGCCCCTCGTCGACATCGTTCTCATCATTGATAGTTCTCAAAGTATGGAGGATAACGATCCGAGCTATTTGCGCGTAAATGCGGCGAAGTTCTTTATTGGATTAGCCGACCCCAACGTCCGGATCGCAATTGTCGATTTTAATGGGAGTGCGAAAACGTTCGCCCAACTCACCTTTGCTGATGCCGTTGGTAAGGACCAGCTAAGGAGGGCCGTTGACCAGGTTGACTCCGATGGCGGGACGGATTTATTTCTTGCACTCTGGCAGGGATTCGATGAATTAGCTCGTTCTAATTATCCCGAGGCGAAAAAAGCAGCCGTTATGCTTACCGATGGTCAAAATAATGATACGGCTGGGGACCCACTTCGCGCTGTCGCATCTTATGTTACACAAGGCTGGTCTGTTTACACAATTGGCTTGGGAAACGATATAGATGAGGCATTACTGCGGAAGATCGCTGGAGCGCCTGCTGAAGACCGATATTTTTCGGTGACGCTTGACAATATGCAGACGGTTTACAACAGAATTATTGCTAACGTTACCGATGATTCCATTGTTCGCAAATACGAAGGATATGTCAATACTGGCCAGGAAGTTACCAAATATGCACCGATTGATAATTCCGTTGAAAGGGCGAAGTTTGCCACCAATTACGGGACCGGGAGCAAGATTGATATGTTGCTCATGGATCCCACGGGGATTGAGATAACGCCCCACTCTGTGGCACTTACCCGTAACAACATCACTTATGAATCCGGGGACACCTTTGCTATCTATACTGTAGATAAGCCAAAATCGGGTAAATATGAGATGAAGGTCATCGGCACTGATATTCCCGTACAGGGTGGGAAATACGAGGTTACTGTTACCGCTACCTCGGACTTTGTCACGAATTTTCTTGCCTTTAATCCGAGTTATTCTATTGGTGATGCCCTTCGTGTCGGCATTCGCGCTCGGGAGAAGACCGGGAACACCACGAGTGCCTTGTCGGGCGCGATCACCTCAGCGGAAGTCGTTCGACCAGATGGCCACATTGATACGCTCGACTTGGCTTATGAAGGGAATGGTGTGTATGCAAATACGTACCAGAATGTGAATCGGCAGGGTCTTTACCTGCTTCGCGTTTCGGTCAGCGGCAGTGGGTTCTCGCGTGAGGTTGAAGAGCAAGTTGTTGTGGGGGCTATTGACAATGTTTCCATTGATAGTGCGACCTTGACTCCCGCTGCGGGGGCAACACTCACTTATGCACCGAGCCGTATCAGTGCTGCTATCTCAGGACCGACAGGGAAAATTAACCACGATTCAATTGTGATGAAGGTGGACAATCAGGCTGTTTCCCATGTCTATGATTGTGTCAATCAGGTCGTTTCATACCGACCGTCGGGCTTATCTGATGGTGAACACACAGTTCAGTTAACGCTCCGGGATGCAGATGGTAACACCATTGAGACGACATGGCCCTTTACGATCGAATTCACGGATGTTTCTTATATGTACTGGGCGGACTGGGAGGATGGTAAAATCCAGCACACAGACGTAGATGGCTCAGAGGTGGAAGACCTTATCACTGGATTAGGGAGTCTCTACGGTGTTGCGTTAGATGTGCCGGGTGGCAAGATATATTGGACGAACATAGGGGCAGGCAAAATCCAGTGTGCGAACTTGGATGGCTCAGAGGTGGAAGACCTTATCACTGGATTAGGGAGTCTCTACGGTGTTGCGTTAGATGTGCCGGGTGGCAAGATGTATTGGACGAATGTAGGGGTAAGCAAAATTCAGCGTGCGAACTTGGATGGCTCAGAGGTGGAAGACCTCATCACTGAACTGAACGAGCCAGGTGATATCGCCGTAGATGTTGTTAATGGCAAGATGTATTGGGCGGACTTGGGGGCAGGCAAAATTCAGCGTGCGAACTTGGATGGCTCAGCAGTGGAAGATCTTATCACTGAATTAGGGAGTCCCTACGGTGTTGCGTTAGATGTGCCGGGTGAAAAAATGTATTGGACGAATGTAGGGGTAAGCAAAATTCAGCGTGCGAACTTGGATGGCTCAGAGGTGGAAGACCTTATCACTGGATTAGGGAATCTCTACGGTGTTGCGTTAGATGTGCCGGGTGAAAAAATGTATTGGACAAACTTTGACACGGGCACAATCCAGCGGGCAAATCTCGATGGAACAGATGTTCAGGACTTCGTTCTTGGATTGAGTCGCCCAACTGGGATTGTTCTAAGTGTCTCTTCCGAGTCTATCGCATTAGCAGTCCGGGAAGATGTGAATGGCGATGGTGTCGTGGATTTCCAAGATTTGGTATACGTTATGCAGCATTATGGGTGGACCGGACAAAACAGCGCCGATGTCAACGCGGATGAAATTGTTGATGCCAACGACCTCATCTTGGTTGCGGCGATGTTGGATAATGTGGCCGCTGCGCCTACTGCACGTGCCCAGGTACAGGATCTGCTCACCGTCGAAAAGGTTCAACAGTGGCTGACTGAATCCAGATTATCAGCGGATGCTTCTTTCACCTATCAAAGAGGGATTGTTGTTCTTGAACAAATCTTGGCAGTATTGATGGAAACGGAAGTAATGCCAAAGGAAACCGTCCTGTTGTCCAACTACCCGAATCCATTCAACCCAGAGACGTGGGTCCCGTATCAGTTGTCAGAGCCTGCAGATGTCACGTTATCCATCTATTCGGTGGATGGGAAGTTAGTCCGGACGTTGGCATTAGGGCATCAGCCGGCGGGGATATATCAGAGTCGGAGCCGTGCGGCATATTGGGATGGGCGGAATTCCTTCGGGGAGCGCGTGGCGAGCGGACTCTATTTTTATACATTCACCGCAGGTGATTTCACTGCCACGCGGAAGATGTTAATACGAAAGTAAATTGCTAAAGAGGTTATCGGCTATCAGTAGGACGTGTGGTGGGTAATAACGTTTTCTCCTGCCACAAACGAACGGGTTACCGACTACTGACAGCCGACAGCTGTTAACAATTAAGGGGATACGGATTTCGCACAACGGAATCCGAGAGCACCGATGCCGGCATACGCTGGACTCGTCCCGTGGCGGTTCGCCGCGCGGAGCCATTCAGGATTACTGTTCCACCCGCCTCCCCGTATTACGCGAAAATCCGCAATGTTCTCGAAATCATTGACAATCTCTTCGACATTATTTGCACCTGCCGTAGGATTCCGACGTGGAGAGTTGGCGTAGAAATCAACCTCGTATCCATCGAGACACCATTCCCACACGTTTCCAGCGATGTCATACACACCGTAGTCGTTCGGAGGGTAATCACCGACAGGGGTTGTCTCGCCAAGACGCTTGCCGTAGTTTGCTCTGTTCAAATTAATGCCATTGCCCCACGGATACTGCTTTTTGTCCAATCCACCGCGTGCGGCTTTCTCCCATTCTGCTTCTGTCGGTAGGCGTTTGTCTACCCACACCGTATAAGCCATCGCCGCATACCAACTCACATAGCGGACTGGGTGATCCCGTTCACCGAGAGGATGGTTATTCTCATTCCAATCTTGCAGATAACTGCCGTCGTGAAACTTTTCATCAATGCGATCTTTTTGCCATCCCGGATTCGCGAGGACGAAATCCTTAAATTCTCCATTAGTTACCTCGTTTGCGTCTATATAAAACGCATCGAGATGAACGGTATGCACCGGTTGTTCATCAGCATCGGCACCGCCATCGTTACTCCCCATCTTAAACTCGCCTTCCGGAATCAGGACCATTCCATCTGGAATAACGGGTTCGGGCTCAAAGATAGGTTCCTGTTCGGTTTCAAGTACGGGTTCAGTCGTGCCCGGCTTAGGTGTTGCCACAGTGTAGGTGAGCGTTCGCGCGCCGTCTTCCCAAGTAATTGTTAATGTAAGTGGACCTGGGTTGAAAGGTCCTGAGATTGTGACCGTTGTTCCGGCTCTTTTTACAATACCTACATTCGCTGACACGTTTTCGGGAATATCGTCAAAAGTAACGGTAATAATTCCGTTTGCATCAATAGTACTCCCATCTACCGGCTCTGTACGCACCAGTCCGACTGGCGTAATCTCGTCGTCATCTTCACGCGTTCCACAACTAACTATGTAAATGACTGACAGGCATAAGAGTGCGAAACCGAGCAGTTTAAATGATTTTTTCACCAATTCTTTCCTTTTGTTTTCCAATTTTCTGTGCAAAATCTTTACACACCTTTAATAGACTTCCAAGTAGTTTTCAGTTTCCCACTGGCTGACGCTCCAGTGATAGTCGCGCCATTCCTGGCGTTTGACCTGAATGTAGTAATCGGCATACTCCATTCCGAGCGCGTTCTTGATCACTTCATCTTTTTCGAGGGCATCTGCTGCTGCGTCGAGCGTTGCGGGTAGGGCACCAATACCCCGCTGTTGCAATTCGTCCTCTGGGACTTCGTAAAGGTTATCCTCGTTCTGCACCCCCGGATCGATCTGATTTTCGATACCGTCCAGACCAGCGGCAAGCAGAACCGTCGCCGCGAGATAAGGATTTGCCGCGCCATCGCCTAATCGGTTCTCGATTCGTCCCGGTGCCGGGATCCGAATCATTTGGGTCCGATTGTTTGCACCATAGGTGACGTAGACCGGTGCCCACGATGAACCGGAACGCGGAGGTCTGCGAACTAAACGTTTGTAACTGTTCACAAGCGGATTCGTAACCGCCGTTACGGCTTGCGCATGTTTCAGGATACCGCCTGTAAACCAGTAAGCGAGTTGAGACAAGCCGTTTCTATCGTCCTCATTCAAGAACAAATTCGTCTGATTTCCTTCATCCCAGAGGCTCATGTGGAAATGGGCACCGTTGCCCGTCAAATTGGTGAAAGGTTTCGGCATAAACGTTGCCAGTAGGCCGCGTTCCTCTGCCAGCGTTTTGACCATCCACTTGAAGAAGGTATGTCGATCCGCTGTCGTAAGTGCTTCCGAATAGGTCCAGTTCGCCTCGAACTGACACGTCCCATCTTCATGATCGTTTGCGTAAGGCTCCCATTCCAATTCTTGCATGTATTTAATCAGGGTCGTCATCGTATCAAGGTTGCGATGGAGTGCCCTGAGATCGTAACACGGTTTATCCAACGTATCAAGTTTATCCCATGGGGCATAGGCACCCGTCTCGTCCTGTTTCAACAGCATGAATTCCGCCTCAATGCCTACATTGAAAACGTAACCTTTTTCACGCGCTTTTTCCAATTGCCGCCGCAGAATGGTTCTCGGACAGTAGTGCCACGCTTCGCCTTCAACATACATGTCTCCTGCTACCCATGCTATGTTTTTCCGCCACGGCACAATTGTCAGCGAATTAAAGTCAGGGATACTCGCCATCTCTGGATCGTGAGGGTATTGCCCTATCTCGCCTGCCGCGAAGCCGCCGAACCCAGCACCTTCTTCTGCCATATCGTCAAGGTGTGTCGATGGGATAACCTTTGCCTTCGGGGCACCGCTCATCTCTACGAAAGAGCAGAGAAAAAACTCGATACCTTGCTCTTCAACGAAACGTTTGACCTCATCTCGATTCATGAAATTATTCTCCAAACATTTATAATAGGAGATTGTGTCTTGAAGATAAACTGAATACTCCTAAAATTTATTTCTACAATAGTATGATGTAACGAATATGAAAATGCTAACTCCAAAATACGGAAACATGATAACATTATAACGAAAGTCCTGAAAATTTCAACGCCTAAAGTTTGAGATGAAAGGTAAGACGATGACATTCTTTTCTCGTTTCTACACACTTCTCCATCAAAGAGAATCGCTTTTGATGGGCGCGCTAATTGTCGTCTATTTACTGCCGATATGGTTGTTCCCCTATTTTCCAACACAAGATGGCGTGAGCCACGTCTATAACTCACAGATTTTGACCGAGTATAACAACGCAGAATACCAGTTTCGCGACTATTACGAAATTAACTGGTACCCTTTCCCGAACTGGCTTTCCCACTTTTCGTTAGCGGTGTTGATGTTCGTATTCCCGTCTCTCATTGCTGAGAAAATTTTTCTGAGTCTCTATGTCATCCTGTTTCCTCTGGCAATCCGCTATTTTCTTGAGGCTGTCCAACGCGGACGGTATCCGCTCGTGATACTCAGTTTCACCTTCATCTACAATTATCTCTTCCTCATGGGTTTCTACAATTTCGCCGTCAGTGTGCCACTCTTTTTTGTCGCACTCGGCTACTGGTGGAAACACAAGGATGAGATGAACAGAACCCGGATTATTCTGCTCGATCTGCTTATCGTTATTACCTATTTTGCGCACCTCATCTCGTACGCTTTCATTCTATTCTCTATCGCCTTGCTGGCACTGTTCCATTTCAGACGGGACCTCAAGCAGATCCTGATGACAGGATGTTATCTACTACCTGCGGCTGTACTCATCCTTGTCTATCTGCCTACCTCTGATCTCCTTGCAGGGGAACCCCCGGAATTTGGAATTGGACGGATCGGAGAGTTATTCAATAACTTAATAGGTATGCACGTGCTTGTTGCTTATGCCGATCCTCCGGATTGGATTTCCACCTCGGTCTCTGTTCTCTTATTCTTTTTTGCTGCTGGAACAATCTGGGAAAATAAGAAAGACCCCGAAAAAAGTTCTCTTGGACAAAGGGCGTTTCTCTGTCTTGCGGGTGTGCTTTTCGGACTCTATTTTGTCTTACCAAACGCTATAGGTCCCGGAGGTTGGGTGAATGACAGGCTCGCTATTTTGGCGGTCCTGACTATGTTTGCATGGTTTCGTATCCCCGATCTGCCTTCATGGAGACGCGTATTCACAGCGGTGGTTGTGCTTCTCACGCTCCTTAACATCCTCTATGTTGGTATTCTCTTCAAGAATCTCAACGCCGAGATACGCGAGTTTAACGCTTTTGTACAGCAGGTTGGAAAGAACAAAGTCATCCTTCCACTTCACTTTGATCCACGGGGCAGTTCTAAACGTGTTGGCATCTTTGTCAACGCCGCCAATTACTACTGCCTTGACAATGGAGGCATCAACCTCGGCAACTATGAAATACAGTTCGACTACTTTCCAATCCGATTCAACGCCGATTTTGAGAGGCCATTGGATGAGAAGGAGTGGGTACAAACCGTCCACTGGGAACCAGAAAGGATAGATCTCTGTGCTTATGCTAATAATGTGGATTATCTATTGCTATGGGACACACCAGACAAACCTATTGTCGCCGAGGCGATTGCGGCGTGTTATACGTTGGTGGCATCTGAGGGGAAATTGAAGTTATTTAAGGGGAAGCGGTAACAACGCGTTGTCTTACAACCGGATGGGTAGCCTGCAACAACGGCGCAGGCGGCTCGAACACTGCAAACGTTAAGATACAAACAACTGATACTTACCCCCAAGGTGAATTAAAAAATCAATATTCACCCCGAAGCGTAAGCGTCGCGATGGTATGCGTGTAGTTGAGAAAATCGAGCAGTGGATCTGCCTCGTTGGTACGGTTTTGGGTAACCTGATAGTCGGCGTTGAGTGTTAGATAGGGATTGAATTGCCAGTTCAGTTGCACGTTCGCACCTATCTGTGTGTCCCGCCGATTTGGGGCATTTTCCAATATTAATCCAGTCTCGTCCAATATCTGTCTACCTTCAAACTGCACCCACAGTCTGGAGAGTCGAAGCCGTATCCACCGTCCCGTCTCAAGTCGGTAAAAGGAACTCGCGGCGACTTCGGTGCTAACGAAGTTAAAGAAATCGACGTTGGAACGGTTCAAAAATAGGTTAACTTCTTCCTGAAGCACGAGCCTATCCATTGGGACCTGTATCAGTTTTGCGGAACCGATGTGTCGCCAATCGTTTCGACGTTCATCGTCGTCGAGTCCTGTCACACCTAAGATAAGATTGTTCAGATTGGTTTGGTAGATACTCCGCTCTATCCCGTATTCCACTTTACCAAGGACCTGTTTAAGGATCCCAAATTGCAAGCGTCCAGTCATTTGATGATTGGTAGAACCGACAAGTAGGAAGTCCTCTCTTCGCGAGTCTTCATCGTCAAATCGGTGTAACCGTAGGTTGTATTCCAGGACGCGCCCGAAGCGGAGCCTGAATTGTCGGTCGGTGTTATTGTAGATGGTTGAAGTTCGCACGAAACGTTGCAGTTGATGCGAGGTAACAAGAGGTGGCAGATTCGCAATCGGTTGGAAACTCAGTTCTGTTAGGAATATATCGCTAAACGCATCGAATTCGTTGAGTTTTCCGTCAGCACCGCTGTAGTTTTCGACTTGTGGTGCGTATTGCAATTTGAGTCGGAGTTTGTCAGTTACCGGTAAATCCCCGAGCAGATCAATGCCGAAGCGGTTAATCATACCTTCGAGTTGTGGGTCTTCCTGACCGGCGAGGCCGCTGGTATAAGGATCTACACTCAGACCGAGTTCAATGTGATTGTTAAATGTATTGGAGAAGTGGGAGCTGATTGTAAGTGCTGCGGGATCGGTTTCAGGAGTTTCGGGTTCTCTTGCGAGAAGGCTCTGTCCGAATTCGCCTTGGAGTTGTGCAAAAGCGCTTTGCATCTCGGACAAAAGAACGCTACCTACGGATTGCAAAAAAATAATCAGGCATATCCAGAAAAAATGGGATGTTTTTTTCACACCGACTCCAATGCTATTGTTGCTGCTATTCAATTATTCCGTCTTGTGGACTTGAGGCAGTGGCGTAGAGTTTCCTGGGAATGCGTCCAGCCAAAAACGCCGCTCTACCCGCTTCGACTGCCTTTTTCATCGCCTCCGCCATCAGCACCGGACGGTGTGCTTTCGCTACCGCTGTGTTGAGCAGAACACCGTCACACCCTAACTCCATCGCTATGGCTGCGTCCGATGCCGTACCAACCCCGGCATCCACAATGAGCGGCACTTGCACAAGGTCTCGGATAATCTGAATATTATACGGATTACGGATCCCCATCCCTGAGCCGATCGGGGCACCTAACGGCATCACCGCCGCACACCCAATGTCTTCTAATTTCTTACAGGTAATCGGATCGTCGTTACAATACGGGAGTACAGTGAAACCATCTTTTACGAGCGTCTCCGCTGCACTGAGCAACTGCTCGACGTCGGGGAATAGTGTCTCCTCGTCCCCGATAACTTCGAGCTTGATGAGCGAGGTCTCAAGTGCTTCTCGCGCGAGGTTCGCCGTTAGAATCGCGTCCTTTGCAGTGAAACAACCTGCAGTATTGGGGAGGATCGTCATGCCGCGTTCACGTAGCAGCGCGAACAGATTCTCACCGGATGCATCTGTAAATTTCACACGGCGCATCGACACCGTCGCGATTTCGGCACCGCTCGCGGCAATGGACTCCGTCATTATGTGGAAATTCGGATAGCTTGCTGTTCCGATAAGGAGCCTTGATGTATATGTCTGGTCTGCGATTTTGAATTCTTGCATTTTTTTTATTTAAGCAGATCCTATTTTTTGTAGAGTGCTATACCTACACGCGCAATCTGCTCAACCATCTCAGGGTTACGGATATTTTTAAAAATAGACAGATCAATGGTATAGGGCAGCAACTGATCATCCAAATCGTTTGCGATTTGGGAGAGGATTGTGTGTGTCAGTGCCTCCCCACCGCGAAGCGTCAAGTCAATGTCAGATCCGTTTTTATAGTCGCCTCTGGCGCGGGAGCCGTATAACACAGCTTCTTCTACCTGTGGATATCGCGTGAAAACATCGCGAATTTTTCCGAGCGTCTGGGCAGACAAGCCGTATTTCATGTTCAAAGGTCTCCTTCCTCTGCCGCTAATCGGCTGAAAGCCCTTCCAAAACTATTCGCGCGTTGAATCCAACGTATCTCTTGACCCTTCATAGTGCTTCTGCCGGCGTTTATCCCTGAATGATAGTTTGAATTAGTATAACACCTTCAAAACCTCTTTATCAAGCGTTAAACCGGTATCCTCATTTCCGCGCTGGCGTGTCTATGAGGGCATTACCCGCCTTGGACGGCGCGTATGATCTCAACTTCACTGTTCTCGCGAAGTTCCGTTGATTGCCATGCCGTTTTCGGGATAACTTCCCGATCCACGGCGACAGCAATGCCCGACCGCGTTGGATCCATTTCTAAAGCAACGAGCAGGTCGTAGACATTTAAATTCGGGCGAACCGTTGTTTCTTCGCCATTAACATGTATCTTCATTTTTTTAGGTGTGGTTACGGCACACGGCGTGTGCCTGCTACCTTAAAAATCTGTCTAACCGAAACGGGACGATTGTCTCTGAAGTCTCACCGGTCAGAATCAGTTTGGAGATCTCATAAGCCGTGATGGGTGTAAGTAAGATGCCGTTGCGATAATGTCCCGTGGCGTATATAAGACTTTCAATGGGTGTTTCACCGAGTATCGGGGCATTGTCTCTGCTCCCGGGACGTAAACCTGCCCATGTTTCAAGGAGGGGAAGTTCATAAACGCCCGGCACTGCTTCCCATGCGCCGCGGAGCAACTCAAACACACCACCAGCGGTCAAACGCGTGTCAAATCCCATCTCCTCGCTTGTTGCACCGACGATGAGCCTGCCATCGGTTCTCGGTACCAAATATACCGATGTCGGGTACCTTGCTCTGACAGTGCGGATAACGTTTTTAACTGTGATACCCTCTTCCATTTGCAACGCCAACATCTGCCCTTTTACAGGGCGGACGGGTGGACGAATGGCATCTGGGAGTCCCTGGATTTGAGCAGATTCACATCCTGCTGACAGCACGATAATATCCCCTTTGTGTTTCTCGCCGTCTTGGGTCATTATGCCAGTCGCGACCCCATTCTCGATTTGGATGCTTTCGACTGCGTTGTTTTCGTGTAACGCACCACCGCATCCTTGATAGGCGCGCTGGAGTGCTTTTACCATCAGTCGATTATCGACCTGATGATCGGTCTCGCAGCGGATAGCGGCTGTCACGCGCGGTGAAAGAGCAGGTTCGATGTCACGCCCCGCTCGTCCTGTCAACCATTCGACATCCAACCCTAACTCTTGTTGTGAGGCGTAAAGATGCCGAAGTTGATGTGTATCATCGGGCTCTAACCCAACGATAAGAGTGCCTTCCACCCGATACCCGATAGACATTCCGGCATCCGCCTCTAATTCCCGAACCCATTGCGGATAGCGTGCTAAACTTTGGCACCCCAATGTCAACAGTTCCGGTTCTTCGGTATGTGCTTCAGCGAGTGGGGCAAGCATGCCAGCAGCTGCCCAAGAAGCAGCGCGCCCGGCTTCAGCTTGCTCGTATATGGCAACGGAGGCACCCGCTTTCGCCAATTGCCACCCGATACCAAGCCCTATCACACCACCACCGATAATGAGAATCTTTTTGTTTTTCATTAACGCTAAGGTAAACTGTTATTCTTCCAACACGTTGATGAAACAGTCTTTTGCCTCAACTGTTTTGGAAATCAAGCCTTTTTCATAGGCGAATTTTGCGAAGGCTGCCCATTTTTCTGCGGATTGCACCTGCGTTGTCGCGAACACATCCAGCGTATCCCGGAACGCCAGTTCTTCTAAATCTTTGCGGGCGTCTGGGTTTGCTGCAAAAAAGAGTTGCAGTGCATCATCAGGGTTCTCTTTCGTGAATTGAATCGCCTCCCGAATCGCCATCATCAATTTTTTCGTAGTGTCTGGATGTTCTTTCAAAAAAGCATCGTTGGTGACGATTACCAACTCGTAATAGTCAGGAATGCCGTATTTCTCAAGCGCGAAATAATCTGCTTCAGCACCTTCAAGTTTCAGTTCGTTGATCTCGTAATTCCGGAACGGACCGATCACGGCGTCGATTTGCCCGCTCAGGAGAGATGCCGAGATATTTGTGCTCACGTTTATCAGGTCGTAATCATCTTCTGCTAATCCAGCCTTCGCTGCGATCGCATTGAAGAGCAGCACATCCAACGGGGCAACCGTGTATCCGATTTTTTTCCCTTTGAAATCTGCTGGCGTTTTAATGCCCGTTTTCTTCAGGAAACTAATCGTGTTAAGCGGGTGTTCCACGAGTAAGCCGATGGATTTAACCGGCAAGACCTCTTCACTTGCCCGAGCGATTGTGACGCTCTGTTGATAACTCACGGCGAACGGTGCTTTTCCGGCTGCAACGAGTTTCAACGGGGCATTCGGGTCACCACCCCAAAGCAATTCAACTTCTAAACCGTGCTTGCCAAAAATTTCTTTCTGTTGAGCGACGTAAAGTGGCGCGTGATCTACATTTGGAAACCAATCGAGGAGCAGCGTGACCTTCTCCATTTTGGAAACCTTCTGATGGCTGTCGGCGTTGCTGTCGATGTGTCCTATTAAAAGTATACCGCAACTGATGAGAAACATTAAGCAAATTGCTGTTTTCATGTTTTTAATTTATTCCTCCTGGGCGTTGCTCCATTCCATTACGCAACGGTCTCCGGTGAGGTCAGAAACCTGTGAGCCCTTGGAATGGATTGGAATTCACTATTCCCATAGTTAGAAGATCGTTAGAAATCTGGTTTTTCGTATTGATGCTGCCGCCACGGCATTGCGTACCGTTCCAACAGGGTCATCAATCCAAAGAGACTTAAACCTAAAATCGTTAAGCAAAAAATAGCCGCAAATACGAGTGAAATTTGGAGTTGTCCATTCGCATACAGCATGAGGTATCCGAGACCCGCCTTTGCGCCGACCCATTCACCGATAACCGCGCCAATCGTAGAGATGGAAATACCTATCTTTGCGCCTGAGAAAATAAACGGCAATGCCGACGGGATGCGGACTTTCCAAAGTATCTGCCATCGCGTCGCCCGCAAAATTCGGAACAGATTTACTGTATCTGGATCGGTGGATTTCAAGCCATCGAGTGTGTTCAGCACAATTGCGAAGAATACAATCAATGCTGCCATGATGACTTTTGAGGTAATACCGAAACCGAACCATAGCACCAGTAGCGGAGCGATAGCAAAAACTGGAACCGTTTGTGAACCGATAACATACGGGTAGAAGGCTTTCTCTAATGCTGGGAACTCGAACATCAGCACGGCTAATGGGATACCAATGCTAACCGCGAGGAGGAATCCAAGGAGCATCTCTTGTAGTGTCACAAGCGTGTGTTTCAGTAATTGCGCATGTTCCGCAAAAAGCGTTAGCACAATTTTTGAAGGGGCTGGTAAAATGTAGCGCGGCATCTCAAAAAGATGGACAACACCTTCCCACACGCCTACGACTATCAATAAGATAGCCACGGGTACCGCAAATTTGCTGAGCATTGGTATCTATTCCTTAACAACAAAAAGCCGTCTTCTTTTTTTGGCGCAGTTTGCAAGCCAAAAACTTGCTTGCGAAAAGCGGATATGGGAAACATGCCCGTCCGCCAGTGGCTCTATTCACAGCCGTGGCAACACCAAACAGAAGCGGCTTTGATAGGTATCAGTTTTCAGTTAAGAGGTTTCGTTTAGAATACACCTTTTGTAATTGACAGATGTTAACTGACCGCTGATAACTATTCTCGCATATTTCCCTACGCTGGTATGATCCAGATCAGGTTCAATGGGTGTTTTCTCAGCTCTCAAGCGGATAAGAGCACCCCACAATGTCATTTCATTATTCTACCATATTCTCCATTTTTAAAGCAAATATTTAGTCCACTGGCATCGCATGCGCTGGAATTTCCACGCCTTGTTCGCTCCAGAATTTGTATGCCCCACGGTGTAGTGGAATGACAAAGGCTTTCGGTCCATTCTCTATCGTCATGTCCGCTGCGGCTTGATTTGTTTGAAGCATCGCCTGGTGTCCTTCTGCGGAGTAGACGTGCTTTAGAAGTTTGTAGATAGTTTCCTCGCTCACCGCTTTGTTCGAGATAAGGACCGTTGGCATCAGAATCGTATTCACCGGTTCCACTTTGCCTTCATACGCCCCTTCTGGTAGAGATCCGGAGAGATAAAATGGATACTTTTCGTAGAACCCATACTTCTTCGCAACTACATCAAGATCGATCATCCGAATAGATTTAATCGCTGTTAACTGGATAACGGCACTGTTCGGCACACTGACGAGCCATTGAAAAGCCGCGACCTGTCCATCTTGGAGAGCCTCGGCAGCGGCACTCCCGCCTTTATAGATCGGCGTAAATTCTCCCCAGATACCCACCAATTTTGACAGTCGTTCTAACGTCTGTGCGGTACCGGACCCACTCGCGCCAGAGGCGATTTTTTTCCCAACAATGTCTTCAAACTGATGGATATCGCTGTTCGCCAGCGTTGAAAATTGGTCATAGGCAATGAAAAGCAGCGTCACCATGCGGATATTGGTTTTCGGTCCCTCTTCCGCGAAAATTTCTTCACCGTGGTAGCCGAGGTAGCTTTCAGCGGCAAAGACGACACCAAGGGCTTCCGGGTCGTTATTCACACGCCGCGTATTTTCAACCGAGCCTGCGGAAGCACCGATGGATATTTTTAGATGTGGTTCCTTATGCGTCAAAATACGGCTAACGCCACCGGCGAATTGTGAAAAACTGCCCCCCATCACACCACCCAAAATCGAGAGCCACTCCTTTTGCTGGGATGAGGTGTCCCCCGTTTTCGCTTTTTCACCCGACTGCTTGTCGCTACACCCATAGAATACAATTAGCAGAACCAGGACGGCGGATATAAATGTATCTGGTAAATTATGATACGCGAATCTGTTTTTTGTAAACATAAAGTTTCCTTTTTCGTTTTTTAACTATTAAGTTTCTGAGCCGATTTTTCCGTTGTCAAAATCGGTTTTTTTGGTTAAATTTCGATTGATTTGAGGTTGATGAAGTTTTCTTTTTTTAAGGCATTTCGTTGTGTTTTGTATAACAACACGTTGTCCTTTTCCAGTAATGGATGGGAACTCTGAACGGGACCCTTGGCGTTGCAAGCAGTGTCCGCTAATTTACAGTAATGATACCAGATATTTTTTGGTGTTTCAAGTTTTTAAATTATAGCTGAGTGCTTTAATGTCTGGATCAAGATTGACAGAATTTTAGGATTTTCAGGATAAACGCGGATCGTTGAAAACCCAGTCTCGACTTAATCAAGAACCTGATCGTAATGAAATTAGGTTCTCCTTAAATGGCATAATTTGTCTTTGCTTTACACTTGGAGAGCAGACCAGAGATCTGTAATTAAAAACCTTGATAAATCTTCATAGGACTGCTAAACTATAGACGTGAAGGGTAAATGAAAGAAAAAGGAGGAGAAAAAAGAGTGAAACGCTTCTTTTCATACATATACGTGACAGGACTCAGTCTGTGTTTCATGATTGGCATTATTGCTGTTAGCGAGGCAGCTCCAAAGAAACGCATTGCTGTTCTCTATTTTGAGGATAGCAGTCGGTTTGATTCTCCTACCGGATGTGGCTGTGTTCCCACCTTCATCGGCAACATATTCGGCACAAAGAAACGATGGGATTTGGAGAAGGGATTTGCCAACATGCTCGAGCGGAAGCTTGTCGAAACGAATGTGTATGAACCCGTTAGTAATGATGAACTCCTTGAGGCTATGGCACTTATGGCACCGCTGCCATCGCAGCACCTGAAGCAGAACCTGAAAAAGTTGGATCAAGAGCAGCGTGCAACGCTTGCGAAGCATCTCAATGCAGACATAATTGTGATAGGCGATATCCGAAAATTTAATCAAGAACGGTTGCGGGCTAACGCTTCGCGCACGCTCCGGGAAGGTGGACGAGAAGCGCAACAAGGACTTGGGAGGGCGAGTTACTTGGCGCCTGTTATCCTGCGAGGGTCTCTACACCGTGCCACCATTAAACTGAACATGAAATTCTACAATGCTTCCGGCAATCTTGTGGCTGAGCCTCGAATCTCCGCCAGCCGTGATCATCGGTACACCGGCACGAAATTCGCCTCTCTTGAAGCCAGTGTGACCGAGGAAGGAACAAACCTCTCTTTTGGTCAAACAAGGGACAGTCAGCGGAAAAATCCACGCCCGATTGTCAGACCCACCGAACTGAATCAGATCCAGTTTGCGAGTGCCGAATATGACAGAACCCTTTTCGGAGTCGTAACCAACGAGGCGTTAATCAAGGTCGTTTTGGCACTTCGAGATAACGTCGGACCCAATTTCATTACGCCTTGGGAATCGCAACCAGCAACTGCCGAAAAAGCAGAGAAAACCGATTCAATGACAGCGGATGGACCTATCAAAGGGCAAATTCTGTATGTTGATGAGGAAAATCCGGATATGATCTACGTCAATATTGGTTCCGATAAAGGGATAGCCATCAACCAAGAATTTACTGTCCATACCAAGGGCAAGCCAATACGAGATATAAATACCGGTGAAATCCTAACATACGTACCGAAGCAGATTGGTACCTTGGCAGTTTCCGAAATTCAGACGGGTAAAGTCTCTATTTTCCGCGTCGTTGAAATAGCGGAACCCCTCAAGCGCGGTGATGTCGTTAGAGCGGCTCCCGCCGAGCCCCCGGCGTCGGAAACGGATGCACCCGAGAAACAAGAGTAAATCTTGAAAGGAGTGTGATACATGAAGCACCGCTCGACTTTTAACAGTAGGCCTACTCTTAAAAGTAAGATTTATCTGAGATTGCTCCCCATTTTCTCCATTTTAACGGCGTGTCTCGTCCTGCTATTTGGATGTGCTGACCCCAGCACGCAAAAGAAAAGCGAAGAGGCGGATGCGACTGCCACTCAGAAAATCAAAATCGGCTTGTCTATGGATTCGTTGCGTGTGGAACGCTGGCAGAAGGACCGAGATATTTTCACGGCTGAAGCAGAGAAACTCGGTGCCGAAGTTATCGTTCAGTCTGCTGATGGAGATGAACGTCGACAGAACGAGCAAGCCGAGAACATGATGACCCAAGGGGTGGATGTTCTCGTTGTTATTCCGAAAGATAGCGTCGCTGCCGCCCAAATTGTCCAAGCCGCACACGCAGAGGGAATCAAAGTCATCGCCTATGATCGGCTCATCCGCGAGAGTTCACCCGATCTTTATATCTCTTTCGACAACGAACAGGTTGGATATCTGCAAGCCGAATACCTATTGCGTCAGAAGCCAGAAGGTGCTTATTTCCTGCTCGGCGGGGCACCCACTGACAATAACGCACAACTCCTCCGACAGGGGCAACTCCGCGCCTTGCAACCCGCAATTGACAGCGGTGCCATTCGTTTGGTAGCAGGCGGTGAGCATTGGGCGGTTAATTGGGATCCGCGTGACGCACTCAAAAAGGCGGAGCAGGTTTTGACACAGACGAACAACCAAATAGACGCTGTTGTTGCGTCGAATGATGGCACAGCGGGTGGCGTGATACAAGCACTTGAGGGACAGAATTTAGCGGGCAGTGTCCTCATTTCGGGGCAGGATGCGGAACTCGCCGCGTGCCAACGGATTGTCAAAGGCACGCAGACCATGACGGTTTACAAACCGATCCACCTCATCGCAACGAAGGCGGCACAAGCCGCTGTCGCACTCGCAAAAGGTGAAACGATCGCTGAAGCGACACAGACCGTTAACAACGGCAAAATTGACGTGTCATCAATCCTACTAACACCCATCCAAGTTGACAAAGAGAATTTGGATGAAGTTGTCATTAAAGATGGATTCCATACACGTCAGGCTGTTTATCAGGAGTAGTTGTTGATGGAGGCGTCTTCAGTCATGGGTGTGCCTCAACAAGAATAGTACCAAGTTAAAGTCCGAAACCACGCCATTTAACCGCAAGGTATAATTAAAAAATGCCTGTTTTTCTCATTGGAACAAATGCCCCAGACATCGGAATTGACGATCGGTTGAGTTGGGTTTGGCGTTCCGATGCTTATCAGAATCTTATCATCATCGCATGCCTTGTCGGTGCCGGGTGGCTCCTCCGATACGCCTCGCAGCAGGAGTATTGGCGAAACGCCGCACGGCAGATTCGCAGAAACCGCCTCGCTATTGTGTGTCTTTTCGTTCTCTTAGGGTACCTTCTTGTCGGTGTGTTGGATAGCATCGGTTGGCGTGACCCACTCATACGGCAGACCGACCAAACACTCACTCGAAATGAAAGTGGTGCCGTTGTTTATAGACCGAGAGGTTTGAGTCTCCTTGATAGGTTTTGTACGCCGCTTCGGGAACGAACCGAGAAGACCTATTCTGCTCCTTTGGCAACCCATCTGTATGCGAAAAGTACCCTCCAGACCCCCGATGGACGGACGGTTCGGGACTATCCACCGCTTCAGCATCCCCGCAGCCATCTCCTTGGTACCGACAAGGTGGGCAGTGATGTCCTCTACCGTGCTTTGAAGGGTATCCGTACTGGACTCGTTATCGGTGGGTTTACCACCTTGATCGCTGTTCCATTCGCCATATTTTTCGGTGTTATCGCGGGTTATTTTGGCGGTTGGATAGACGATGTCGTTCAATACATCTACGCCACGCTTGATTCTATTCCGTCTATCCTTCTTATTGTCGCCTTCATGCTCCTCTTTGGACAGGGGTTATTCAATCTCTGTCTCATCATGGGTATCAAAAGTTGGACGGGGTTGTGTCGTATCCTACGCGGTGAAACCTTGAAGCTCCGGGAATTGGAGTACATCCAAGCGTCCGAAGCCTTTGGTGTACGTCGTGGGCTCATTATTCTCAAGCATCTCGTTCCGAACCTCATGCATATCGTGTTAATCTCCACGATCTTACGGTTTAGTGGGTTGGTACTGACAGAAGCGTTGCTGAGTTATCTCCAAATCGGTGTTGAGCCGACGACGGGAAGTTGGGGCAATATGATTAACACGGCGCGCTTAGAACTCGCTCGTGATCCGGTTGTTTGGTGGAATCTGACCGCAGCGTTTGTGTTTATGTTCGGATTGGTATTACCTGCGAACCTCTTCGGCGATGCCGTCCGTGATGCCTTAGATCCGAGATTAAGAACAGAGTAGATAAACAAGCGAAACGCCGTGTTCCATATTAGACAAGTTACAGGCTTAAAAAAGAACAACGGACATCACTGCCCGTTGTTCTTCTTTCGATTTGTTCTAAAGGGATTATTTTTCCTCAAATTCCTTAAGGAACCCGATAAACTCCCTACGGTGTTTTTCTTCATCGGCGAGGAGTTTGATACAGAGGTCTTGTGTGACGTAATCTATCCCATCGCACATGCGGATAATCTTATTGTATTGATCGCACGCGAGATTTTCCGCCTCGATCACTCCACGAATCGTTGAAATAAGATCTGTGGAGTCTTCTGGGGGTTGGAGCGATGCCTGCTCCGCTTTGAAGCCGAACGACCCCGGCACCCGACCGCCGATTTCTTTGATGCGATTTGCTAATTCTTGGGCGTGTGTTAATTCTGCTTCGATATCTGTTGCCAAAGATTTCTTAATCTCTTCAGCGCGGATGCCATCCAAATCGACGGAAATCGCAATGTAGTTGATGGTTGCCTCTACCTCAAGCCAATAGGCACGGGCGAGTTCTTCGATGATTGTGTTGGTTGTTACTTGACTCATAATGTATCTCCCATGATATGAGTGTTATTAGAATTTCAGTCCTCATTGCTACCTCCATTAGTGTAGCACATATCAGAACGAATTTCAATCCTTTTTATTTCAAAAATATAGATGAATTGCTACGACGGATTCAGACTCGGCATCACCCACGGATAGCCATTAGGATGCGGCAAAACTTCAAACGAAATACCGTAGGTCTCTGATAACAGATCCAGAGTTAGCACAGCTTCAGGCGTGCCATACGCCACAGAAATCCCATCTTTCAGTAGCAATAGTTGGTCTACATACATTGACGCAAGATTCAGGTCGTGAATTGCCGTGATAGCGGTTTTACCGTGCCTACAAATCGTTTTACACAGATTAAGTATCTGCACTTGGTGTCTCGGATCCAGATGATTCGTGGGTTCATCTAACAGGAACAATTCAGGTGCTTGCGTAAGGATCCGCGCAACATCGACACGGCTCGCCTCACCACCAGATAGCGTTGGATAAAGCCGTTCCGCAAACATGTGCGCTTCAACCTGCCGCAATGCTTTCTTAGCGATTAAGAGATCTGCGGTGGTTTCTTTTCTGCCATTGAGATATGGATGTCGCCCAAACAGCGCAATCTCCAAGCTGGTGAATGGGAAGTTTATATCCCTTTTTTGTTGGAGGTAGGCTCGAAGATGTGCTAATTTTTGGGGCGTGTAAGTGTGAATCGGTTTACCCAGGATCCGAATTTCTCCAGTCGTTGGCAAAAGTTCCCCTGAAATCAACCGTAGGAGTGTTGATTTACCTGCACCATTGGGACCGACGAAACCCCATAGCATCCCCTTTTCAACTGTGATATTGATGTCACGAACTAACCAATTCCCACCGATACGGTAACCAACCCCTTCCAATTCAATCATCTTTACCTCCAAAAACTTCTATAAGTGCGCGTTATACTGACGATTGTCAGTGTAGGAGCGAGCTGTGCTCACGATTTCCTATAGAAAAACCTCACGTTTGAATCTGAGCAGTAGCCAGAGAAAAAATGGGCCACCGATCAGCGCGGTAACGATGCCAACAGGCAATTCAGCAGGAACAACAATAGTTCGTGAGAATAGGTCTGCCAAGACAAGTAGTATCGCACCACCGACTGCTGAACCGGGTAGAACATACCGATGATCTGCCCCACCTAAAAGTCTCAGTAAGTGTGGGACAACGAGTCCTACGAAACCAATACCACCCGCGGCGGAGACCGCCGCACCTACCGTTAGCGCGACACCGAAAACTGACCATCTTTTCAGAGTTTCCGTTGAAACGCCGAGGTGATACGCCTCGGATTCTCCCAGGCTCATCGCATTCAATGCGGCTGCTTGCCGCAGCAACACAAGTAGTCCGATAATTGCAATCGGCAGTGTTATGAAAACAACGGGCCATGTTGCGCCACCGAAGCCACCGAGCAGCCAAAAAGTCAGACTGCGCAATTGCTCATCGTCAGCGAGGAAGGTCATTAAACCGATACCTGCCCCAGCGAAACTATTAAGGGCAATGCCTGCCAGTAATAGCGTCAGCGTCCGAACTCTTCCTCGTTCCTCTGCGATTTTCCACACGCTAACAGTCACGAGTATCCCACAACCAAAAGCGGCGATAGGAAGTCCCCATATACCTAACGCGCCTCCGCCGATCAGGACAATCCAGAGTGTTGCCCCTAATCCCGCCCCTGCTGTGACACCGATTAATCCCGGATCTGCTAATGGATTGCGAAAAATACCTTGCAGGGTCGCGCCCGAAATGGCTAACATTGCGCCAACAACAGCGGATAGAACAACGCGTGGGAAACGGACGTGGACCAGAACTGCGTAGCCATCCTCTCGGAAAAATAGAATCTCAGGGATCCGCCACGGTAGAATTTGATAGGCACCCACCCCTGCCGCGATACACATGGATATTGGAAGTAAACCGATGAGTGTTAAGAGAATCTTAGTTCGCTTTTGCATACTGAAAAATCTTAAGGCTCCCCAACACAAATCAACTTATTGCCTGTCCGGATTAAGAACGCTCCATTGATCGCTGCTACCCCATAGACGCGACTTTCGGTTGCTAAGGAATTGATGCTCACGATGGGAGGAATCTCTGTCCGCTGCTGTGGTGGCGTTTGTATCACAGTCGTGTCTCCATCCTTACCAAAAAAATAGAGCGTATCTCCTGCAGCGATCGGTGATGCCCAAGTTGAACTCCCGATTCGTGTTGTCCAGAGTATACTGCCTGTTTCAAGGTGAAGACAGGATAGAACGCCTGCCTTGTTGACAATGTACACACTATCGTGATGGACTAAGGGAGAACCGAAGCTTGAAGCGACATCCCCTTTCCAACGAATATGGCTTTCCGTAACATCACCGGTACCACCCCGTTTAATTGCGAGTGTTTCCCCGTTTTGCGATGAACCGACGACTACCCATTTCTCTGTTACTGTTGGCGAGGGAACTGTGTTTTTCTGGACACCTTTTACATACCAGTGCCGTTCGCCGTTTTCGGCGTTGTACGCCTCAACAATTCCGTTGGAGCTAATGAGAATTTCCGTTACATTTCCAGATTCGTTGATAACAGGGGAAGTCCACGATACACGTTTCTCTCGGTCACGTTTCCAGAGATTCGTGCCATCTGTCTTGTTGACACTCAAAAGATATGAGGGAGCATCGTGGTCGATGAGCAAGATCACTACCTCATCGGTTTGGGTGATTGAGCTGCCGATACCGTGGTTTCCGATGAAGGGGCCGTATTCATTAGTGAACGAGCGATGCCACCGTCTTTCGCCTTGATGGCTCAGCGCGAAAAGGTCTCCACTCTCAAAAAAGACATACAGATGTTGCGCATCAACTGTAGGGGTTGGTGCTGCTTGCGAAATCATGTTTGTTCGTTCAGTTTTATCGCTTGCTTCAAAACGTTTCGTCCACAGTATTTCTCCTGTGGTTACCTCGATACATAAAACAACAAGTGTCTCTTTCAGTTGACCTTCACTGGCAGTGACAAAAATCTTTCCGTCCCATACAACGGGGCTTGACTGCCCGTAGCCCGGTAATTCGATTGTCCATGCTGTGTTTTTGGTGTCGCTCCAGGTGAGAGGCAGATGAGTCGCGCAGGTCTGACTGTTCCCATGGTTTCCTCGAAATCCTGTCCAACGCGTTGAGCCTTTTTGGAGAGCGGATTTTTCTGCGCGGACCCCGGATATGATGCCAAGTAGCAGAAAGAATAGGAAGGTAAGGACTCTTAATTTCATTCTATCTCCGTTTTTTCAAGAAGTTCTTGACGGTGTGTCAGAGTAGACGAGAATAGAATTCTACTACTAAGGAAAGCTCTAACGGAAAGGGAGCGGAATCGGCATTTGGAAGCGACACAATCCGTATTGAAGTTGTTGATTCGTCAAACTCAAGCCACTCAGGATAGTTCAACTCAGGTCCATCCAACAAAGCGATTTGAATGGGTTCCAGTTTTATGCTCTTTTCGCGTGGCTGAATCGTATCGCCAACCTTAACCCGATATGAAGCGATATTAACCCGCTTATTGTTAACCAATATATGTTTGTGGTTAACTAATTGACGGGCAGCAGGGATTGTTGGTGCAAGCCCTCCCCGAAACACAACATTATCAAGACGGCGTTCAAGGAGTTCAATAATTTTGTCATCTGTTAAGGTTTTACTCTGTACAGCTTCCCAAACGATTCGGCGAAGTTGCCGTTCAGTTATGCCATAATTGAAACGGAGTTTCTGTTTCTCCTGTAGACGGAGCCTATAATCGTTAGGTCTCTGGGAATTCTGTCCATGCTCACCTGGTCTGTAAGGGCGTTTGGATATGGATTTTCGTGAAAGTCCAGGCAACTCTACTCCTAAAGCCCGCATCTTTTTCAGCCGTGGTCCAGTGTATCGTCCCATCCGCATGTTCTCCTATGAGTCGCATTGATGTTTTTTGGTCAGTAAGGTTTCATGAAAAAATTGCGTAAATCCTGGTCTGTTGTGTGGATGTATTCACCAAGTAGTGCCTCTGTATTTAAGGAGCAGCGGCAGTATTTCCGAATGCTGCAGCAACCAACGTCAAATCTAATATATTCACAAGACCATCCGCGTTGACATCCGCATCATTTTCTTCGCTTTTGCCAAAGTTGGACGCAATCAAAGTCAGGTCGAGGATGTTAACAACACCATCCTTATTGACATCTTCAGCAAGTTGTTTCGGTGCAGCAGAAGTCAACTCCCACAACAACACCACGCCATCCAATCCGTTACTTGCAAAGGTATTGCCATCCGGACTAAACACTACACCGATAACCGGATCCGTATGCCCTGTGAGCTTTCGCATCTCGCCGCCAGTCGCAACATCCCACAGGCGAAGTGTGTTATCCCTACTACCACTTGCGAGGGTATCACTATCCGGACTAAACGCTATGCTAACAACCGCATCCGTATGCCCTATGAGGGTTTGTATCTCGTCGCCAGTCGCAACATCCCACAGACGGGCAATGCCTTCCTGCCAAGCACCACCACTTGCGAGAGTATTGCCATCTGGACTAAACGCTATACTAATAACCGCATCCGTATGTCCTGTAAGAGTTTGTATCTCGTCGCCAGTCGCAACATCCCATAGACGGACAGTGCGGTCCGAACCACCACTTGCGAGGATATTGCCATCCGGACGAAACGCTATGCTACTCACCCAACCTGTATGTCCTCTAAGGGTTCGTATCTCGTTGTCAGTTGCAACATTCCACAGACGGATGATACCGTCTCTATCACCACTTGCGAGGGTGTTGCCATCTGGGCTGAACACCACACTAATGGCTCCAGCGTGCCCTGTGAGGGTTCGTATCCTGCTGCCAGTTGCAACATCCCACAGATGGACAGTACCGACAGTACCGTCCGAAACACCACTCATAAGGGTGTTACCATCCGGACGAAACGCTATGCTAATAACCACATCCGCGTGCGCTGCGATCCTGTCAAGTTCTTTACCCGTCTGTGCGTCGTAAAGCCAAATCTCGGTACCAGTTGCTATGGCGAGATGCTTGCCATCGGGAGAATACGCGATTTCGCTTATCGTGCTTCTGTTGAGGCGGGCTTTGACACCTTCCGGTAAACCCGAATGTGTGAAATCTTGGGCAAAGGTGTTCGCTGTCAAGGCAAATATGGCAACCCAAATCAGTGAAATGGACAATCTATCTCTCATAAATCTTTCCTTTATTTTCGTATCAACGCCTGTCGAAAAAAGTATCAGATTTTGATCTCAAATTAATGTCTTTCTTCGTCCCCTGTTGCAACGAAATATCCATCAGTTTCGTAGATACCTCGGAACAGGTCGAGTGCGGCGCGCCCACAACGGGGACCGAATCCAGATAAATATTGCCCGTCCAACGTTACAACGCGTCTATTTTGTCCAGCGGGTGTGTGTGCTAAGCCAGGCAGTTTGAGCAAGCCGTCAACACCGCCAACGGATTTCAGACTTGCAGTGAATAGCACATACACGTCCGGTTGTGCCGCGATCACCGCTTCTGCCGTCATCGGTTTGTTTCCTTTAATGCTGCCTGCGGCATTTTCGGTGCCAATAATATTAAACATTGCTCCAGGAGCAGTATCGGCTCCTAACACCAAGGTGGTTTGTGTGCCACGTAGATAGAGGAACAGTGCTTTCTGTTTCGGTTGCGCTTCTCGCGAGGCGAGTTTGGTTTCCAGTTTTTTGATGTCGGTGTTCAAGGCGTTTATTAATGCCTCAGCTTTTTTTTGCTGCCCAACTGCTTTACCGATCGTTCGTAGGCGTTGCTTGGCTGCTTCAAAACTGCGAGGTTCCTTAAGCAATAAAACGGTTACGCCTGCCATGCGGAGTTGCTGCACGACTTGCGGGGGTCTCACATCGTCTCGTCCGATCACGAGTGTGGGATTCAAGGAGAGAATCCCCTCGGCGTTGAGTCCATACTGATATCCGACACTCGGAAGCCGCTCTTTCACACCTTTTGGATACGTTGATGACGCATCACAGCCGACCACGTTATCGCCGACACCCAGAGCGAATAAAATTTCGGTGGTACTGCCGTTAAGACTCACGATACGTTCCGATGACGTAATGACGACGGTTTTGCCTTCTGCATCTGTCACCTCAATTGAGTCTGCGACAGCAAGACAGAGTAGGACACCGAACAGAACGAAAATCGAAACGCTTAATATCCATGCTTTACGTAAACTTGATCGAAAAATTTGCATTGTATCCTCCTTCTGAGGATGAGTCGTCGGGCATGGAATTCATTTAAGTGAAAGGAAATGTTTATACGAAATTGTGCCATTAAGGCACAATTTGTCTTTGCCTTACATTTATTCCGTGCCCAGCATCTCATGAACTCGTTGTTCAGTTGTTCAGTGTAAAGTTCTTGTTGTACTAACTTTAGAAATTATGACTCCCGTCGGGTTGATGAGCATACTCAAACGTTACGAAGCCACTGTCCTTCTTGTTTTCGTTGTCTTTGTAATATCCGATGAAGCGAACCTTAGCAAATGTGCCATCAGCGGCTTTGATAACAAACACACGATCTTCCAGAGGGAGAATCCAGTGTGCTGGCGGTCCAGTGTAGATATACCAGCCTTTTTCACTTTGTGGGACGATCGCAAGTGTGTCCTCTGTATCAGAGAGGTAACCCTCCGCGGGTGCTACAGTTACCGCTTCAAATGTTGTTTCAGTGAGCATAGCAACACTCCCCATTCCTGGTCCGCTGATGCCCCCGTTAAGTTTGACTTGCGTCCGTTGGAATCCGATATCCCACGCTTCCGAATTTTCGGCGTCTTCAACGTTAACGATGTCGCCGGACGCGAAAGAAAAGTATGCCCACGCCTCTCTATTCGTCGCGTCGATTGTGAACGTTAAGGTCTCTAACCCGATGGGTTCGTCAGCGGGAACTTGGGCATCCGCTTCAGTGGTTCCAGATGGTGTTGCGTCGGTGGTTTCTTCTGGCTGAAGCAACCGGTCGATATTGTTCTCGTCAACCGGATCACAACTGAAACTAAAAAGGGTGGTAACACCTAACATTAGCATGAGAGAAATAGTGGTGTGTCGATTGACAAAATCTCTAATTTTTTTCATGTTAATCCTCCTTTAGTGGTTATCGGAAAAATGGTTATCGGTTCGGTCGTCGGTCATTGGTTACAAGAGGGTGTTGTTAAACGAACACCTCTTAACCGAAAACTGATAGCCGATAACCGATAACCCTTAACTCTGACAACTATTCTTCCGACTAAACTTTCACGAGCGTATCCATATTTTCTAAATCGATCTCCTCAGTCCCAGGATCTTCAGCTTTCCGTAAAATATGCAATGCTTTGATGAAGACTTCGGCGACTTGGTAGAAGTCCCGGGAATCCATAGCGATGTCCAAGGTGCGATATTTCAGGTGGATATGACCATCAAGACATTGATAGATGGCACATACTTCGGCTTGGGATAAAAATTCGGCTTTGTAACTCATTACTAATCTCCTTACAGCACGGTGGTGCGTGCCTATACTATGACTTAATCGCTGCCCACGTTGTCGTTAACTTTCCTTTCGGATCAACGCTCGTGGGTTCAGATTCAACAAAGATTCGGGTGCCATCATCTTGCAAAACGTATTCTATAGTGATGTGTCCCGACCCCTCTTTGGTTTCGTTGTTCTCGTAATAGCCAATGAAACGGACTTTCGCGTAATTATATGGGCTTGCAGGCTGCGCCTTTGGATCGCGAGCAATTCGCAAGACATAAACTTTAGGGTTCGGCAGGACCCAGTGGTTTGGCGGTCCGGTATAGGTATACCAGCCATCGCCTCGCGCGAATGTCATAATTTGGTCGGTGTCCGAAACGTAGTCACCTTCCGGGGCTTCAAGGACATCTTCAAAAGAGATGTCCTTAAAAACCAATGCCCCGGTTTTCCCGGGACCGCTAACACCCCCATTGGCGATGACCTCGGTCCGCTTAAAACCGAGGTCCCACGCCAGTGAGGATGCCGCATCAGCAATATCAACCGTTTCACCTTCGGTGAAGTTGATATATGCCCAGTTCTCACGATCGGTCGCATCAACCGTGAGTATGTTTTGATGAAGTTCAGCAAACGCTGTGAGCACAGCGATACTGACGGTGAAAACCATAATTGAAGTTATGTAGATCATGAGCCGTGTCATGTCTTTCGTATCCTTTCCAGTATTAATAGGTTAAAGAGAGACCGCCATAAAATGAACGGCCCGTAAAGGTATAAAATGTCGGCATTTTGAAGTCAAAAATGTTGTTGCATCCTATGGAGGCTTTGAATATTTTAAAAAGTGTCTTTGAGGCGCGAATGTTCCAGACCCAATAACTCGGCGCGAACTCTTCGGGTTCAAGCACTTTGTCCCCATCATCAAAGAAGCCCCATTGGCTGGCATATCGTCCACGTAAATCAACCTGAACACCGCTATTCAGATGCAGGTATGCCAATTTGAGGGTGCCACTGTGTGTAGAACGGTTCAGTAAGGGGAGTCCTGTCTCCTTATCCGCCCCACGGAGGTAAGCGTACCCAATAGCCGAGGTGAATCCACCTATTGAACCCACAACGACTTCGACGTCAGCCCCTTCTGTGTAAGCGCTACTGATATTTTGGTATTCAAACTTGCTTCCACCCGCTGCGCTTTTCCCGACACGTTCCGCTTCAATCAGATTCTGCAAATCGTTACGATACATGTGGATCCTAGTAAGTAAACCGTTGAATACTTGGTATTCCAGTCCCAGATTATAGTTGTGTGAGGATTCAGGTCTCAAACTCGGATTGCCCAGCACTTGGTAACCGGATGTTACGTTTGTGAAGTCGAGGTAAAGGTTTTTGAAGTCTGGTGAGCGGAATCCTTGTCCATACGAGGCACGGATCCGCAAATTGTCGATTATTCGATACATCGCACTTAGCTTTGGACTGAGATGGGAACCAAACTCAGAGTGATTGTCTAAACGTCCTCCGATGACGAGCGCGAGCGCAGAAATCGGACGAAATACGTTCTGGACAAAGAGGGAATTCGTAAAAAGTCTGCGTTCCCTACCTGTGATGCGTTGGGATTGCAGATTCTCCAAGATGACCTCGCCCCCGAGCGTCAGTTGATGTTTTTCCCAGAGTAGTGTGTCAAACTGAACTTCGCCCTTAACCAGATCCTGAATGTTAAGATTTCCAGAACTTGTTTCCTTTGTTTCTCGGTTGATGACCGTTGACTCGTCGTCATATCGGGTTGCATAGAGTTTTCCAGTCAGTAGAGTCGAGGATACATTCTGTCGGTTCCCAGCGTTGAATTCGTGTTCTATTCCGACACTTCCACTGAAGTTTTCGATTTCACCGAGCCTGTCAAATGCAATAGGACCGTTTTCGCTGATTCCCTCTTGGTCTTGTGTAAAGTATTGTCCAGAAAACACCAGATGGGTCGCTGGAGTGAGTTGATACTCGGTCCGTGCGGAACCTGTCACATTCGCGTAACCGTCAATTGTGGTTGTGAGATCGGATGTATCCAAATCAATTGGACTTCGGCGATTATGGCTGAGTGTCAAAAGTGTGTTTAATTTATCGCGTTGCAATTCAAGCGTGCCTCGACTGTCGAGGGTACTGTTTTGCTCAAAATTTTGGGAAACCTGCATGGAAAAGGGAGTCGTTGCTTTGCGGGTGATGATGTTAATAACACCGCCGAGCGCAGCATTTCCGAAAAGAGAAGCGGTCGCGCCTTTGACAATTTCTATCCGCTCAACGTTTTCGACAGCAAGCCGTGCCATGTCGAGTTTGCCCGCGATGCGTCCAACCTGCGGTTCGCCATCCACGAGAATTAACACGTATTCAGAGTCAAGCCCTTGGAGTTGCACACCATCGCCGTGTCCATCGCGATGGATAATGATACCCGCTGTGTGCTCTAACACCTCGCCGATATTCTCCGCCCCCGTTGCTTCTATCTCTGCCCGCGTAATGAGATTTGTAATAACCGGAGTGTCTTTCAGGCGTTGAGGTGTCCGTGTTGCTGTCACTACGACCGGCTCTAACGCCACGGAACCGCTGGTTTCAAGAGTATCGTCCTTACTCTCTGCTGAACTCAATGTTGTGAATAAAATCAATCCCAACACCAGTTTTATCAGTATCCATAAAAGCCATTTGAAAGCAGTATTTATGGTGCGAGAACTCACTGTTCTGTCTAAAAGCATAATCTTTTCCCTTTGATTCGTCAGAAGGTTCGCCAAACAAAGAATATGGCAAGGGTTAGCGATCCGAGACCAAGCCCCGCCGCGAGTAGCCGCGGTCCATGTAAACGTGTCCAGAGCAATATACCACTGAGGGCAAGGATAATTAGACTGCCGGCAATCGTATCAGCGAGAAGAATCCAGGCAACACCCATGCCGCTTGCCATGTGCAAACGATTGAGAAAGGCGAATATATTCCTATCAAACTGCCTGACAGTCGTATAAGCGTTGCCGACCCAGTATTCTGCACTGTAACTCCGCTTTGGATTGCTAAAACTGACACTCCATCTTTCAGGTTGTGTGACGGATTTTCCACCCCAACTGATTTCCCGAGGATCCTGTGAGCGCGCACGGTTCCATTTTTTATCGAGATCAAGTTCTATTTGCAGCCATGCTGCGAACGCCTCGACATTTTCAAATTTATAATCTGGCAGTGGAAGTTCCCGTTTCGTCTGATCGGTTTTGGCGGCGTTAATTTTCAGAGTTCCCCGGTGGTTGAGTAAGATCCCGGTGACACCGAACAGGATTCCCAAAGTCGCACCCCATAACCCAAGCCACGCGTGTGTTCGTCTAAGCCATTTGAGAAATGTGCCTCTGCTCCATGCCAGAGGTAGGAAAGAGTAAGGCGAACGTCGACGCCGTTTATCGAGTTTTTTCACTGTTTTTTCAACCGGTGGTGAATTTGTAGAACTTGACATGTCAGTCTCCGAATTCTCTTGACAATCCCAGTGCTGATGGCGTAATCTAATTAAGGCAGAAAGAGCATCGGGCACAAAACGTGCGAACAAAAAAGCGCGAAAAGTCCGCGGTACGCAAAATGCTGTCGATTTCAATCGGCATGTGTTGATTTCCCTCAGAGACATGGACAGTAGCTAACAGCTGACAATTGGCAGTTGGGTGGCAGTTAGAAGCATGTCCTGTTTCTTGCGTCGCTTTTTCTGTTATTATTTTTTTTAATGAACCTTGAATGGACCTCCGCGGGGTTCCTCCTTCAACTCAGATCGTGTGGAATCGAGAAACACCTCATGAAGTTCGAGTTTGTTTGATTGTGTGAACGCCTCATTGGGCAACGTGCCGGATTGGGCGTGTCCTTTCCGGAATTCTTCGGATTCTACCCAGTTTTCAAAATCCTTTCGCGATTCCCAGAGTGTAAAAACGACGTACGGGTCACCGTCATTGACAGGACGCAGGACCTGGTTAGATATGAACCCTGGCATTCCGTCAACGAGACGAGCCCGGTTTCGGAACCGTTCCTCAAATTCGTCCTGATATTCAGACGCGACATAGATTCGGTTCGCGACAGTTATCATAAAGGTTCTCCTTCTATGTTGAGAATGAAACTCATTATCAAATTTATGGTGAGGCGGGGTATCCTGTTCCCCGCCAACCATGCAGAACATGCTGTACTTCAGGGGATGTAACTTTATTTCCCGTTTGGTACGCATCTCTTTTTGAATTTCCACCCTTGGAGGAAAACGATATATCTGAATACCACCTTCAAAAATTGAAAATGAGACTCATTATCGTTTATCTGAAAGTGGCATTCAGATGGGCAGTGTATCAACGCGTTCGAACATCATCCGAACATATATATTATACTGTACACCATGGGCCGATGTCAAATTTTTTTCATCGGTTTCTTGATTATCTCAATTTAATCCACATTTTAGCTATAATAATCAAGAAAAAGTACTAATTTTTTGTTTTGTACCCAAATTTGTGGAATTCTATCCGTCTCTACACTTTTAGACATTTGCAATTTTTTCTATCACTTCCTTTCCTGCTTTAAACAGGTCATGCAAGTGTAGATAGCGAAACAGTGAACTCCTACCTGTCAGATACAGATTCTCAAACGTTTCAAAGTATCTTACGAGGCGCGTTACCCTTTCTTCAAAGCCGACTTCAAGCACAGGATAGGCAAATGGCAGTTTATAAGTTTGATAGTGGATAACCTCTTCTGGAAATAACGGTTTAACGCGCTGTAACGCTTCCCATACCTTGGTTTGCAATGCCGTTTCTGACATGTTCCAAACGGCATCATCACGGTAACAGGGCAGTTCTAACACAATAACCGTTTGTCCCTTGGGTGCCATTTCAGAACTTCGATTTTTGGGTTCGTACAGGCGCGTAAATGGAAACTCTTCATCCGGAAAATAGAGGGAGGCGTTTGGTGAAAAAGTATCCCGGTTCAAGCAGAAAACGCAGAGCACAAGGTGACGGTATTTAATCTTGTCTGCAACTGCACGGAGTTCTGGTGGGGGTGGAGGCTCTAACATTCGTATCGAAAGCGTTACCGGTAGTGTATTAATCACTGTGGCAGCTTGTATCTCGATGTCATCGTTTAGAACAATACGCTCGATTTTTCCATCTTTATGAATTAAACGGCTGATTCGGTGCTGCAACTTGATGTGTCTCTCCCCGATAAATTCGCACAATTTGTCGCTAATCATGCCGATACCGTGCCTCGGATAAAAGAAGGAGCCGTCTAAGTGGTTTGGATTTTGTGGTGGACCTAACACAGTTGAACGGAGAAAACTCCGCAGATCCAGTCCTTTAAGTCGGTTGCCTGCAATTGTAGTAGAAAGACTGTGTGATGGTTCACCCCACAACTTTTCAGAATAGTTTAGCAGGAACCGTTCTGCCAATGTTTTCCCGTATTGGTTAACGGCGAACTCCCCGAAGTTTGCTGCGTGTTTTTCGCGGACGTTGTATAGTTTCTCCCACACGATTTTCAGTAAAGTCTTTTTCTCGAGTTTTTGGGTCAAATCGCTCAGCAGGAGTGGAAACCGATAGAACTTCCCTTCATAAAAGATTTCGCTCGGTGCTTCTACCCGTAGCAAATCGTTTCCGAGGAGGGTCTTGACCTCTTCGGTGGCTTGTGGATCCTTATCATGGAAACGATGCGCACCGGTATCAAATCGGAAATCACCACTTTGCAAAACGCGAAACCTACAATCTGCTCCCTTAATTTTGAGTGTCCGACAGTTTCCACCGACCTGCTCGCCTGCTTCAAAAATGGTAAAATTGAGGAGACCCTGTTTTTTGGCGTAGTAACCTGTTGTCAAGCCAGCAGGACCGCCGCCTAAGATATGAAGATTGGTGGTTTCCATTATGTTCTATGCCTCAAGAATCTATCCGTGCATACTCAATACTCAAATAAGGGCAATTCGGGCCACATTCGGTTCACATACGGATTGTGATAAAAAGTCTTTTCCACATTCGGTTCCCGATTTGACAGGGGACTTCCAATTACGACGAATCCGGTTTCAATTTCATCAAGTTGCGCGAGGTCCGCCTCGCTCTTAATGGGTACATAGACGGCTTCCACTGCTTGAGCAGCCAGGTAGTACTTGATCAGTGGCACGGATACGATATGCAGCTGGTTACTCTGTTCGCGCTGTTTGTCACGCAGATATTCGTGTATCTGAGCGATCGCTGTCGGTTTTGTGTGTTGAACAACTATATTGAGTGTAACGTAGCTATAACAGAGAAAAAAGAGGGTAATAGTACTCCAAGCGAAAATGTATCGGAATCTTCCTTTTCCTTCATTGACTGGGATTCCTATGGTTCGGTTGCAAGCGGACGCAATCCCCACTGCTAAAAAAGGTAACAAAGGTAAAACGTGTCGACTTTTATGAATAACGTTCTGTCCTAAGAATATCCATACGAGATAGACGATACAACCAATGAAAATCGGGTTTGAAAGTATGGAATCGTCCCCAGAAAGTTTTTCTACTGTCCATTTCTTTACTGTTGACTTCCAATTGAAAATTACAATAATCCCGATTAAGATTGCCGTGCAAGCGGTTATAAGGTGACGACCACGCCAGTAGAGCCCGAATCCATCTGCCCAAATACTCTCAAAAATTTTTGTCAAACGGAGCCATAATTCAGGGTGAGTGGAGACAGTACCACCAAAATCTGAAAAGTGTCCGTGACTTTGTGCCTGTGCCGCGGTTATCAACGCTTTCCATCCTGTAATCCAGAGCAATGGGATTAGCCAAACAAGCATGCCGATAATCCCCGCCATGATATATTTCAACCGCTCAGGATGTTTGAGTCGCAGTAATAGCGCAGGTGCCAGAAGCGGAAGATAGGAAAGCCGTATCCCAAGCAGAATACCCGCGAGGAGAAAACCAACACAATGGGTACAACACAATGGATTGTGATTACGGCTTTCCATTTGTGAGGTTGTAAAGTAAAGGCTTGCCAACAGACATGCAACTCCCATTGCATCCGGCATGTAGCGATTACCCATTAGCCAAAGCAAAGGGTTCATGAATAACACTAAGAGGGCAATTTTTCCCAGTGATGTGGTGCTTTGGATCTTCGCAATCTTTAGTGTAAAGAAGATTGTGAAGAACGTTGACAACCCGCCAAGTAACGAGAATGCTAACGCATAGCGACGGATAACGGCGTAAAATAGTTTAGCAGTCCAACAGAAAACAGGGTACGCTGGAAAGTGTGGTTGTAGTTTGGCAACATCGTAGTCTACCATACTCAGCGCAAAGCGGAGGCTGTCCAAATCTTCGATATAGTAGATAGTGCTGAGCAGCCGGGAACCTATGCAACCGAGAAGGACGATGCTCCAGACCCTGAATTCCGTTGTCATTTACTTAAAAAGTTTGATAGGCACGCTTTGAAAGCGCGCCTATTATTTCCCGATAGACACGCTTTCAAAGCACGCTACCGGTGGAAAGACATCTTTGCAGTTTCAAACCCCACCTACATTGATGTCTACCAGTTCTCCATGTTCGCATTGGAGAATCCGTAAGCCGCTTGCATGACATCTTTCGCGCGCTTGTAATTGGTTACCTGTGTAGTGTAGGCATTGCTACCCGGTTCATCATATACGGGTGCTTTCCCCATGATACCATGTAATTCCGCAAGCTGTCCATCAGTAATCAGTCGGAACGGATTGTACTGCAACGCGACCGTATAGCCTTTCATTTCTGCCCAATGTTTGTTTAAGTTGGCGATGTTTTCTTCCGCGGTGCCTAACTTAGACATATCACTGAGTGTATCGTTGATATAATGAACAACTGTTGCTGCGATAACTTTCTCCATACCTTCTGCAGCAGTTTGGCGATAGGCACTGATTTCCGCGACCGAGCCTTGGTTTGTTATCGCTGTTCTGCCAGCGAGAAAGGCACTAAAGATCTGTTGTGTGAAGTCCACACCCGATCCGCCTTTATCCCGCTTACCCGCATTTCTGGAAAGCCCGAAGTTGTATTCCGATTTAAAGTCGATGCTTCCATCGCTGTTAGAATCGAACGTGAAATCATCGACTTTTCCGGCAAGTTGATCATCGGTATAACGGAAGTAGTCACGAGCCGCACCGAAGTAGCCGAAGGCTTCATCCCATGCGTGCTCCATTGCGGTATAAGCCTTTCCATCTTTTCCTACACTGTTATCCCGTTCAAGTAGGCCGCCAAGATAAACGCCTGTCGCTTGATAATAGGGAACCGCGCCGATAAGCACCTTGTTAACCATCTGCGACATATCGACACCATCATCGGTGGTATAAGCCAGAGGCGTACCAAGTTTACCTGAGTCTTGCGAATTCTCCGCAATACCTTTGAACCATTCGCGCACCAAGTCATCAGCGGTACGATTGTAACCGATAACCGGCTCATCTGAAATCTTGCCGACGAGATTTTTACCTGTCGAAAGCGAGGAATAGTGACTTTCGCTTGCGGATAATGCACCTGTACTCGTCCGCGTTTTCAGGTTGAGCGCATCATCATATTCATAGAGTTTAAGCATATCTGAGACAGCAACAGAACGTCCCCCATCTTTCCCTACGCTGTCGGTGAGGGATTTCAGGTCTTGCAACAATAAATTGCGAACGACCTGCCCTGAATAAGAGACACTGCTTTCGCCTTCTACAAAGCGGCTGTCAAAGACATACGCTTGTGGAACTGCGATTGTGGCAGTACCATTTTCTTCTAATTCATCAAGGTTGTCTTCTTCGTCACTTCCGCAGGCGGATAGAAATAGACTCGCAACAGTTAGCAATACGGCTAACCATTGGAACTTTTTGGTCAGATAATTCATGTGTTCTCCTTTATATTGAAGGATAATGAGTCTCATTATCCTTAAAAAATTACTGAGTTGTTAATAGGCGCGTTTTGATGAGAAGAGGTTCTCAAAAGTGGTATCTCCGATGGATACGCCCTGCTTCAGTATACGCCTGTATTAGAAACCCTGTTTGATACCGAAAAGTATCTGTCGTCTCGGTCCAATCAAAATGCCCGAGCTCAGGTTGGCTTCAGGTTGACCGGCATTTGAATGCAGCCGCGACCCGATATATACGTGATCGAAAATGTTTTTGGCAGTGAGAAATATCTGCCACCGTTCGGTTAATTTGTAATCTATGCTTGCATTGACAATTGCGTAACTCGGAATGGGCCCGGTATCTCCACGATTGAAAGTCTGCTGGAGGTTTTCAAAGTCCGTGAAGACTTCATCTACAAACCGCATATCTGCCCGCATGCGAACGCTATCACCGATGCGTTTTGCCAATCCTACCGTGAAGGTGTGTCGCGGGGCATAGGGTAATTCGTTACCGTCCAACGTTACATCGACATTACCAGCGATAGTGGCTGACTTCACGATGCCATCAATAATGTTTGTCTGAAGGTATGTATATGAGAGATTGAGGTCAGGTAGTATTGACACGAATTCTGATATGCCTAAGGTCATTGCCATCTCTATGCCCGATAGGTCGACCTTGCCTAAGTTTTTGAAGGCTGTCCCGCGTCCGGCTGCGACTAAGTCTTCAACCCTAATCAGGAATCCGGAAGTTTCTAAGATAATCCCTTGTAGCCATGAACGGAATCCGAGTTCGATGTTCCAACTTTTCTCAGGTTTGAGATCAAGTCCACCGGCATCAATATTCTGTCCGAAATTCGTAATCTTCAAAGCACCGCTGGAAGGTGCTGTGTAACCTCGGTGAATGCCGCCGAAAAGGTTTAATTGTCCCAACTCGTAGTTCACACCAATTCCCGGTAATAGCACTGATGAGACCTTGTCTGCGAGTACCGAGCCGTGTAACCTATCCACCCGATCCTGCTTGAACACTTCAAACCGTAAGCCTGGTGTAACCGTCAACCTTTTAAAATTCATCTGCTCCTTGGCGTAGAGTGCCAAGGCAAGCGTTTCGTAATGGTGGCTTTGTCCCACAATCTTCACTGGGTCTTCTTCGGAACCGGGGGTACCAGTGTAGTAAACCCCGTCGCGTGCATCCGGCGCGTCTCCGGTTTTCTTGTCATCGATAAAGCGTTCCCAGTGAACTCTACCCCCAATTTCAGCCCGTCCTAAATTCCCCGCGATTCCGTGGTTGAGCGTGTAGTTCTGCTCGATTCCACCGATGTAGAAGGTACGGAGAATACCGAAGTTGCTCTTCCCATTGCCGGTTCTAACGAGATCACCCGTTTGAAAATACGGCACTGGTACCAGATTCCCAGTTTCGAGTGCTATAGGTCGTACGAAGATATCGTCCTCACGCCACCACCGTCGGTCAAACGCGCTCGTATACATTGTCGTATTACTGACGAGGTTCGTCGAAATTTTGTTGGTGTAGATGAGGTCAAGTGATGTCCGCAGGATCTTAAAATTGTCATCCTCTTTCGGATTGAAATTTGGATCTGTTTGGAAGGAATATTCTGTCAAACCGGTATATGTTGCGTTTAAGTTTTCAAAATTACCGTTAAGTTTGAGGTAGAGTGTTTTTTCCTCGCTCAATTGGAAAAGTGTTTTTACTGTCCCATTTACCTGATCAAATGTATTATTTTCTCTGAATCCGTTTCCATGTTTGTAGAGAAGTTGGACATCAGACACGATTTTTTCGGGATTGCCGATACCTCTCCACTCCGAAAATGCGCTGTAGTACCCGTTGTTGCCAGCTGTTAACTGATTCGCTAATCCCTTTGTCCCATCTGGCTTCCGTGTTGTGTAGTTGATAACACCACCCATTGTCTGCGGTCCGTATCGGAGTGCTGCACTGCTTTTAATCACCTCAACTGCATGGATCCGATCTGCAGGTGGATTGTAGTAGGCATTTGGATAGATGTAAAGAGCGGGTTGTATCGGAACACCGTCTTCCAATATAAGGACACGAGCACTTCGGCGAGGGTTTAGGCCTCGGATGCCGATGCTCAAGCGAGAGTTGCCAAAGCCGTCATCTGCATAACCGTTAATACCCGGTATGAGTTCAAGTAATTCCTGTGTGCCAACGGGTTTAATGAGGTCAACAGTGTCTGGTTCCAGCATGCTCATTGTTCCGGTGAGTTTTCGGTGCTTACGCGACGATTCACCAATAATTTCTATCGGAGCGAGCTGGAAGGTTTGGCTGGACAGCGAAATTTCTAAATTACGCGTTGAATTGGATGTAAATTCAAGCATCTCGTTGTAGCGATTATATCCAATTGCGCTCACCTGAATCTGCTTTTCCCCTTGAACGTCCTGAGAAAATCGGAAATTGCCATCTCTATCTGTCGTTGTCTCTGCTAAAATCTGTTCATCCGATTCGATCTTAACAACGGCACTCGAAATCGGTTGCCCTGTCTCTTTGTCAATCACTTTGCCGTTAATTTCAGTTGAACCTTGACAAAGGGATGACATACCCAATAGGAGGGCTAAGACGATTACAGTTATTGCCGTTTTAGTGCAAGTTTTTGGAAACTCGCGAGTTGTCCCAAACAATTGATACATCGCTTCTATTTCCTACACTTTCAAAAGAGTTTTGGATTCGTAATTGTAACGGGGTTGTTGATTTTACTGTTTTGCTCATCTTTAACCGTAGTTTCTGTGTTACCGGTTCCACCAACAGGTAAATTTGTGTTGCCGTAACTGCCACCCTCTTCAGCAACTTCGGATTGCGGCGCGAGTATAGGATCACTCTCACAACCGAGCAAAGCCAAACTGGCTGATATAGCACAGACGAACAACAATATCCTGAGTACGATAGAGGCTAAGTTCATCATCTAAATCCTTAATCTGATACCGTCATATTTTGAAATTGAGACTCAATATCACTATAAGATTGCACCAACCTATGTTGGTGCGAGAGTACGCTTTTTACAAAGACTCTAAGAACGCAATGAGCGCATCGCGTTCTGCCTTAGACATCTGTTCAACGGCTTGCCGTGATGCCTCTGCTTCGCCGCCGTGCCAGAGGATCGCTTCCATCAAGTCCCGTGCCCTACCGTCATGGAGAAAATTGGTATGACCGTTAACCCTTTGCACCAAACCGATACCCCATAGCGGAGGTGTCCGCCATTCGCGACCGTTGGCGCGAAAATCGGAACGATTGTCCGCTAAATCAGGTCCCATATCGTGCAACAGCAGATCTGTGTACGGATGGATCGTTTGGTTGCTCACTGAAGGGACACCTGCTAAGACTCCGGTTCTTAACGTCGGCACATGACAACTGGCGCATTGTGCTTTAGCAAAAAGTTGTTCCCCCTGCTTGACTTGCGGATCGTCTACATCGCGTCGCGCTGGGACCGCCAGTGTCTGAACATAGAACGTCACCACATCTAAAATCTCGTCGCTCACCTCCGGTATTGCACTCTGTTCGGTAAGTTGCGATTGTCCCGCCGAGTTTTCAACAAAGAACAGCGAGGTTGTTACACCCATATCGTCGTTATAGGCTGCTGCAACCTGCTGAAGGAGGGTCGGTTGATTCGCTTTCCAGCCGAAGCGTCCCAGCGTGTAACGCTGTGCTACGACGTCCCATACGTAATTCGGCTTGCCTGAGATGCCGTCTCCGTCAATATCGGCTTCATCTGCATAAGCAAGAATTGCTTCTTCTGGGATCGCTTCCAACAGACCGAGTCCAAAGACTGCTGGTGCGACGCGTGGTGATAATTCAACCTCTTCTGGCAGTGGTTGATAGGTTTCCGTAAATGTGTAATTCGGATAACGCAAATGCACACGCGTACCGTCTGCTGTTGTCAGCGTTTGTTCGATATAGTCAATTTTGATCTTACCCTCTGGAGCTGTTCCGAAAATGGCACGGTTGTTAAGTTGTGTACCGAATCCCGGTACGGGGATAGGAGGTTTTCCATCCGTCGCATCTGCCGGTTTCGGAAGACTGAGCCTAAAGAGCATAGACACAAATTTCTCATCAATCTTTGGCGGTCGTCCACGACCATCCCGCGAATGACAGTTGATGCACGAAATATTGTTGTAGATGGGTCCCAGCCCAGGATTTACTTCCGCAGGAGCTGTTACAAAATTGGCTTCAAATTCGACATCGCCTTCCAGATGCTTTTCAAATGCCGAGGCCGAAAGGTTGGGAGCAGGGGTTGAAAACGCGTGGCTTGAGGCATCGAAGACAGTCGTCTCACCACCGGAGAACTCGCTTGTTGCAAATACTGGTGTCGATTCTACAGCCACAGGTGATTCGGAGTCACACGCACTTAGCAAAATTAACATCAAAAGGGTTAGAGGTAGTAAATTAAAAAAAGATTTCATCTCTTTCGCTATTGATATCACAATAAGGCTATAAATGTGTAGTGAGGGAACAGCATTTCTACTGTTCCCCGCAAAAACGAAATAGCCCTTTCGTGTTTACATTTTTGGAATGAAACTCTTTACAAACTATATTAATTAAACTCACTCGATTGGACGAGCGGAAGTATATTTTGTTCGAGTGTCAGTTGAACCGTGCTGACAGCATCAATCGCAGCTTGAACGGCACCGCGGTTGGCTGTAATCGAATCACGGAACGGATCTGGAATTGCGCCGATAGCAGAAATCGCTGCCTGCACCTCTTGTTGGAAACGAGCGTCTAACGCTGGATCTTGACCGTTCACGAATCCGTTGAGCCCTTTTCCATAGACGTTCTGAATCCCACGGATGTTGTTTTGGAAATCCGAGATAGAATTGAAACTAAACTGAGATTCAACAAGGGTTGTGTCAGATTCGTTGTAAGGATCAGAGATTTTACCGTTCGCGACTTCATCTGCGATGACAATCATGCCGTTGACTATCTCTTGCACTGCTGCACTTTGTGAGGGGTAGACGACACTGCCCGTGCCAGCTTGGGCAACTGCACTGACAAAATTTTCGCCGCCCGGTGCCCACGCCGACTGAAGTTGAGAGGTGCTTGCCTTGAGATTCTCTGTCGTCGAAACGAGGTACTCCAACTCACGATCAGTTATATCCGATGCTTGGCGTTGGTCACCTTCACGGAACAGCAGAAATTCAATTGTGTGAAAGCCTTTCTGTGTATCTTCTAATCCACCGACAAAATCCACCGTTAAGGAATCGCCGCTGTCCAGAACGGATTGTAGATTTACGTGATCGACGGGCCAACTATCTAATGCTGGGTCGAGTCCTTGCGTGTCTACGGGACCAAACAGGAATGCTTCGCTCTGTTCCCAAGGTATTCGCGTGGCTATCCACGCTTGCTGTGCTTTTTCGAGATTCCCTTGCGAGGTATCGCCTTCCAATGCCTTGACAGCGGATAAAAGTGCCCCCGCTTTATTATCCAGATCGGTATAGGTGGGTAACACGAGACCATTCGCAAAATCGTTGAGCATCGTGGTGGCATTAAAGGCCTCAGCATGATCGTGTTCATCGTGCTCATCTGTTTCTTCATCACTACCGCATCCCACGACCAAAGTGGATGCGAGGAGTAAACAGAAGAGCAATGTCCAAATCTTATAGACTTTCATAAAAATCTCCATGTTTTTATTAGTTTTCAGTTATCAGTCTTCAGTTAAGAGAATACTTCTAAATTAAGGGAAAAGTCTCTTTTATCTCTTTTAGCCAAATGCCGATGAAGACTCATAATGATTCTTTTGTTAGTATTGAAAACCGAAACCGAGCGAAAAGGTATTTTCTCGGTTTTTATCTTTTGCCGCTAATCGACGAAGGGAATAATGGGTCTTGAAAACCATCTTTGGATGGACATGGTAGTTAACTCCAAAAGTCCATGCAGTTCTTTCCCATCGTGGATTATCGAAGATAATACCTTCAACACTCGCCATCGTATCGTAATAATCGTAACGCGCAAAAACATCTAAGACCTGGTCTGGAGGCACGTCCTTCAGGTCTTGGTGTTCCGTGCTATTGTTAGGTTGTCTGAAAAATGATAGGATATCGTAACCTGCCTCAATGTACCAACCCACAGCTGAACTCCCTATCGGTGTTCGCTTTACATTGAGATTATTGGAGAGGGTCCGGTTGACTTTAGACAGCCGATCCGCATTTTCGAGGGCACCCCAGAGGAACAATCCTCGAACCTTCACTGCATTTACCTCATAAAATCCGTGAAGACTCACAATCCCGACATGTGCATCGAAGTCTACATCAGGTTTTGGTCGGTTCGCCGCGGTGTCTCCGTAGTAGCCAGAGATGCCGACGGTCGCGTTTTCATGGAACGCGTAATCGAGACGTCCGACGAATGCGGGTGCCTCAGCGTTCACAGTCTCGAACCGAAGTTGGTGTCCGCGAACGATCCAGTGTCGAGAACTAAAACCCGTTGAATCCAAGCCGTTAACAATTTGCGCTTGGTACTTCAACGGACCGAATGCACCAAAAATTTCGACACCGGTTTCATGCCAAATCGTTGGAATGATATGTGCTTCCGCTTCGGGACGCGTCGTCGTAAAATAGTGTTGGGGTCGGTGCCTTTTTGCGACGAGTCCGACTGGAACAATGATATGCCCAACGCGGAAGTTATAGGAGGGTTGAAAGGAGAAGACAACGGCAAGTTTTTCGACAATAATTTCGCCGCCTTTTTCGATCTCTGTCTCAAATTCCCCGAACTCTTCAAATTTGTCGAATTCCATTGTGCTACCGGTACCGCCATGCTCGAACTCAAGTTCCGATTCAAGTTGAATGGTATCATTGATGCGGTATTTCGGCGCGATGACAAAGCGTTCCACATCAATAGCGGCGCGCCTGCCCGGATCAAGTTCCCAATCGAAATGAGAGTAGTGGATCACTCCGTATCCAGAGACCGAGAACGGATTAGGTTCAGCAAGAGCACTAACATTTAGTGAAATAAACATTCCACAAACTGCGAGAAATCTTATAGAATTTGCCAACTGTTTTTTCATGAATATAATTTTAAAAATATGATATTGAGACTCATTATCATATTTTTGGGTCTTTGGTCGCTCGGTAGTTTGATATTTATTGGAGATTATGTTCTAAAAAAATTGATAACGAATCTCATTATCTGTAATTATACACAAGATTCTTGCGAATGTCAAAAAAATCGCGAGTAATTCGCAAATAACCTCATAGATTGTATTAATTATACTCACAATTTTTGCGAATGTCAAAAAAATCTGCAAAAAATATCAAGATTTCCAAAAATTCAAGGTCATTGAAATGAAGATTACAATGAATGGGTGAACCTCCCATCCGTTAAAATCTGTCGGACCACCAAATGTGTGAATGACCGAGCGGGAAGAGGGTATCCAGCACAGGAATAATTCCCACGTTTACCCAAACATCGGATTCAACGGCAAGATCTTCGATGCTTCGTCTTCCCATCATCAGTTGGATTAACTTGTCCTGCGGCATCTCAAGATGGAAGGCGTTCGCCTGACTGTTGGTGTATGCAACGTTGCCTCGATCAATTTCAAAACAATCCTGTCCGATATCTGTTGAGATTAAAATCTTCCCACGCCACTCTGAGAGATTGGCAGAGCGGCGTAGACGTTTTTCCAACGCACCCGTAATCTTTTTTAGGGTGCTTGATTGATTGATAATCCGCATCATACCCATATGATCCTTCGGGGTATAGGTATGGGTCCGGCAGCCATAGCGCCGACAGAAGATGGCGAAGGGATGGTCTGCGGGTACCGCACACCTAATCCGCTCCGCACTGGTGTACGCTACGCCATGAGCGAGGAAGTGGACAATCGTCTCAAAAATCGTTCTGTCCTGAAACCCAATATCGATAAGGGTACAGTTTCGCGCAATCATGTCTTGCTTAGCATTATCCCCATCGCAGACGAAATAACCAATCACTTCACCAGCTTCGTTGAGGACGACGTAAGGATCAGGAACAATCCCACCCCTCTTCGTAAATTCTTTCCAACCGATTTCTGTTCTCAACGGTGTCCCTGTCCGTTCAGCGTTGTTTGTTGCATAGAGATCCACTATTTTCGGTGCATCCTCTGTTTCAAATTTTCGGATCTGATATGTGGGGACAGTTGTTTGCGCATCTTTTGTATCAAATTCCACGTATGTTTCGGGTATCGCTGTTGCATAACCAAATTTATGGTAGAAGTTTGGAATACCGAAGAGCATGGAGACATCGAATCCGTTCTCATTCATGTACGCCAGAGTGTGCTCCATGACGTGCCGAGAGTATCCCTTGTTCCGATGTTCCTCTTTCGTGCCGACACCGGCGATACCGCCCATTTTGAGGTAGGCAGACCCGAATCGCATCTGGTATTCACGGAGTGTGACCATGCTCACATCCTTTTCATTCTCAGTTGAGAGTGTGATTCCCCAGACATTTACAGCTGGTCGGTCTACTGAATCCGTAATATCATAGTGGTTGATTTCCATCAAAGCACCTCTATTGTTGCAGTTGTTATTCTCAGACATTATATTATGTGAGCGTGTAAACTTTCAGAAGGTTCTAACCGTTATCCACACCGCTGAAACATGGTACCTCTTCCTGACAATAGGTTGTTGACATTTCCTTCTCCATCTCTTAAAAAATGACTTGGCCTTGGTCCTCCGTGTAGATCCATAAATATATCTGAGCCGATAGCGATAAGGGGTGTCGCCTCTCCATCGGAAGGTCGGACTATCAACGTGCCTCCGTCCATTTCTATGGTAATCTGTGCCTCCTCATTTTGCCGATAAACCCATGTGTACGTCCCAACATATTGCGTGAGGGTATCAGCACTTGGGGCGGGGTAGCGCGTGTTGACAGGAAGCGGATCTTCATAAGTAGGTCGCAAAAGAGGTGTGTCCAAAGCACTGTTTGCCAATTGATTGGCAATCTGTCGCGCGCCCCAACCGCTCAAATTTGTCAATACCACCACACCCAATTGTTCCGCTGGAATTATTAACACGCGAGTGGCAATGCCAGGAAGCCCACCACTATGTGAAACAACCTTTCGTCCTGCATTTCCGATAATTTCCCAACCTAAGCCGTAGCCCCAGCCAGTGTCACCGTAGGGCATTGAAACGGTCTGCATCGCATCCAGTGAACCCAATGAAAGTAAAGCACTGTTAGCATAATTCATCGAAGCGATGAGGTAGTTGGCATAGTCATAAGCCGTGCTACAGATACCACCCGTAGAGAGCGAGATGCTATAATCTGCAACGAGTTGTGTCTCCTCATAAGTTCCCTCTTTTTTCGCATAACCGTGCGATTTATCTGTGTCCGATTGCCACTGCGAAAATCTTGGATATGTTCGTTGCATGCCCACTGCATCAAAGATCTGCGACTGAAAGTAATCTTCGAGAAGGGTACCACTTACTGTTTCTACAAGGACTCCCAAGGTGACATAGCCTTCGTTGGAGTAAGAGAAAGCAACGTTTGGTGGTGTTTGTAACCGAACTTCCGCCAGCTGGTTGACAAGGTCGGCTCGATCCTTGTAGGGATTCACTTCCTCATGCCATATTCTGTCGCGATGCCCAGTATCCCCCATTCCACTCTTATGGCAGAGTAGACTGCGCGGAGTAATCTTACGGCTGGCTTCTATATCTGCGACGCGGAAGTTTGACAGGTAACTCGCCACGGGTTCATCGAGCGAGAGCTTCCCGGAATCAACGAGCTGCATCACTGCGACCCCTGTGAAGGATTTTGTTAGGGAACAGAGGGGCAAAACAGTATGAGCTGTCATCGGCAACTGTGTCTCCCGGTTTCGATAACCAAATCCGTCGGCAGCGACAATCTCTCCGTCCTTAACAATTGCAGCCGTTACCCCAGGAATCCCATCTTTTTCTCTTATGGATTCAATGATGTCCACTTGTTCAGGTGAAAAATCGAAGTTTTGTGTCATCGTATCTCCTCCTTAATTGTCCAGTTTGGTAGTTAAAAACATCTCTTTAATGGATCTTTTTCCCAAAGTATAAGCCTTTGACTCGGTTTCCCGTCACCTTAAACCCCACAACGCCTCCAGCGTCATCTCGCATGAAGCGAATCTCTGGAAAGAACCATGCGTCCCCAAGGAAATGATCATCAGCCAAGTCAGCTTCACTCCACAATCACAATTAGAGGGTCATCATGTTGGAAAACCTGACGCTTCAACCGCTCAACGTCTGCCATGGTGACCTTTTTCAACTGCTCGAAGAACTGTTCGTCTGCTTCAGGGGGGTTACCGTCGAATACCGCCATACCGACCCAATAAGCATGGCTAACGCGGTCAAGTCGCCGCATCCCAAATCGCCCCAAAATGGCATTAATGGCTCGCTGAATCGCTTTTTCATCAAAGGTGATATTGCGAACAGATTGAATCTCGTTTTGGATGCCTTTGAGGGCTAAGTCAAGATTTTCCGGACGTGTCCCCATTGTGATGCGATACCAGTTGAGTTCATCGTACCTCTGGACGTACATGCTAATGCTGTAAGCCAATCCCTGCTTCTCACGAAGATTGAAGGCGAGTTTTTCAGAGAACAGGTTTCGTAGAACAAGCAGGGCGGGTCGGTCCGTCTCCGCTGCCTCGAACCGATTTGCAAGGTAGATGTATGACTGTTGTTTGCCGATTTTCTCGCGAACCGTGTGACCGAGTTCGGCAAATTGCGGCGTAAACGTGGGAGGTTTCCATTGCGGTTCACCCCATACGCCGCCGAGGTGTTGCTTTACCAGTGCCATTACGTCGTCAATTGGCTGGTTGCCCGACACGACCAACATCAGATTCGCCGGGTTGTAGAATTTACGCTGAAAAGTTTGCAGATCGGATAACAGGATGCCTTCAAGGTGTTCAGCTTTGCCGAGAATCCAACCGTAACCGGGATTTTCCACAAACAGGTTATCGTAGAAAAGTCGTGCAGCGACTCGGGGTGTGCTTTGGGCGTTCGTCACCGCGAGCGGGATAACCTCTTTTTTGGCTTGCGCAAAAGCGCTTTCGGTCAATCTCGGTTGCCTTACCATCTCTGACAGCAACGTCAACCCAGAATCGAAAAAGACATCTATGAGTTTCAGTCGAATGTAGGCGAAGCGTGGTGAGTTGTAGTAATTGTCGTAGGGGATGTACGGATTGTCATGGACTTTCAACTCTGCACCAATGGACTCAAACGCTTGATGGAGTGATTCGTCCGGATGCTTTTCCGTACCACCCAAAACGAGCATCCGTTGTAGAATCTCTGTCATTCCCCATCGGTCTTTTCCTTCGCTCAAGGCGCGTCCCTTCGCCAAAAGGTTGATGCCGATGACACGACTATCGCGATTCTCCTGCACAACAACGGTCAAGCCGTTTGCCAACGTTTCCGTGTGGTAGAGATTTGGTGACTGACCGATGGGAACGCTGGCGTCGGTTTCGGATGGGAACATCACCGTAACGACAGGAAAATGATCGGACAGGTATCTTTTCGCCACGCTCTGGATGGCTTGTGGGGTAACGAGGCTGAGTTTTTCTATGGCATCGCTTAGAAAGGAGGGACCGATCGACGTTAAATACGGGGCTTTCATCATCGGATAGTAATGGAGTTTTTCTTGGAGATAGATTTCGCCAGTGACGTGCGAAACCAACGCCGATTCGAGTTTTTCTTCCGAGAGAGGCTCATCCGCCATTCCTTTTACGACCTCCGTAATCAATTCAACAGTTCGCTCGACATCGCTATCCAGCGGCAACTCCGCGGAGATTTGCAGCGTCGAGAAATCGCGATTGAAGTCGATGCTTGCACTGATGGTATTGACCCAATCGATGTATCTGTCCTGCTTAAACAGCGTTTTCAGACGCGATGTCTCTTTGCCGCCGAGGAATTCTGTTAGCATCTCCAACGCTTGAAAATCTTCAGAAGTCGGCGGCGGCAAGACATAGCCGATGTTCAGATATACACGGTCGTTGGGGAATTTGCCCATGCCATTTGCCCGAATGATTCGGAGGCTTTTCGGAGCCGTCAATTGAATCGTTTGGGGATGGGGCGGTTGACCCGTCGGATAGCCACCATACTTTTCCTTGACCAGTGCAATCATCTCTGGTGTTGAAAAATCGCCGATAACCATCAGCGTCATGTTGTTCGGCACGTACCACGTCCGATAGTATTCCAAAACCTGCTCGCGCTGGAGATGTGATATGGTAGAAACCGTCCCAAGCACAGGGCGTTCATAAGGCGTGCCAGCGAAAAACATCCGTAGAAAATGGTTTTGAACCTGATAAGTCGGTCGGTCTGCACTTCTGCCAATCTCCTCGATGACGATGCCACGTTCTTTCTCGAATTTCTCTTCGGGCAGGGTCGAGTTAAACAGCATATCCGCCTGAATATCCATGCCCTTTGCGATGAACTCTTTCGGCATTAGTACCATGTAGTTCGTGTAATCGGGGCCCGTGTGTGCGTTATTGTAGCCACCATAAAAATCCATTTCGTCATAGAGTTGCTTCTGCGTGCGCGTTTTCGTCCCGTTAAACAGGAGGTGTTCAAGAAAGTGTGCAGCCCCGTTCGTCGCGGCATCCTCGTTGCGACTGCCCGTCTTGACGATAGTAAATGCAGCAATCATCGGGTTTGCGTGGTTCTCGACGAGGATAACCTCCATACCATTATCAAGATAGAACACCGAATCTTGTTGCGTCTTGTCGAACGGTACTTTGAAGTCATCAGCATCGTCGGACATCGTGACGATGTTGACAAACGTCATTAACAAGATGGAAATCGGTAAAAGCGTCATCAACAAGATGAAAATCGGTAAACTTGTCCAAAGTTGACTTCGTTTGTGAATTGATACCATTGATTATTTCTCCTTCGGAATAAGCCGTCTTGGGCTGAAATCCTTGATTTTCCATATACTTTTGACATTTTGGGTTCACTTTCTTTTGCGAAAAAATCTCCATATCCGAACACAGAACCACCCAATAACTTGATAAACACCTGCCCGGAAGATACCACCAATCACTATCCCGATTGGATAGCCTATAAGAACTATAGGAGGTGGAGGATCACCCATCCCATGAAAATTACCAAATACAAGCAAAAGTCCGAAAGCCCACCATCCAATAGCCAACATCCAGCGCACACGCGTGCTCTTTGTGAAAGCGAACCAGGCAGGACTCAAACCAATCAGCAAGCACGGGACCGTTATTAAAATCTCCCAGAAATCCAGTTCTATCACAACTTTTTTCCTGAACTTGACCAATCTGATGTACTTTCATCCCAAACCTATTTATTGTGTTTTAACTTTTGCGTAATGCTTCAATCGGGGGAAGTGAGGATGCTTTAATTGCCGGATATAGACCAAACGAGATACCGATTATCGCTGAGGTGGCGACCCCAAGAATCCCATCTTTTTCTCTTATGGATTCAATGATGTCCACTTGTTCAGGTGAGAAATCGAAGTTTTGTGTCATCGTGTCTTCTCCTTTAAAATCTGTCAGACCACCACACGTGCGGATGACCGAGTGGGAAGAGGGTGTCCAGTACGGGAAGAATTTTCGCACTTACCGAAACATCGGGTTCAATGGCAAGGTCCTCAATACTTCGCCGTCCCATTATGAGTTGGATCAGCTTGTCCTGCGGTATTTCAAGATGGCAGTCGTTTGACTGACTGTTGGTGTGTGCGATGCTGCCCTGATCAATTTCTAAGCAATCCTGTCCGAGATCCGTTGAGATGAGAATCTGCCCACGCCACTGTCCGAGATCCGTTGAACGTTGAAGCCGTTTTTCCAACTCGCCGGTAATCTTTTTTAGAGTGCTTGGTTGGTTAATAATCCGCATCATGCCCATGTGGTCCTTCGGGGTATAGGTATGGGTCCGGCAGCCATAGCGTCGGCAGAAAATGGCAAACGGATGATCGATAGGTATATGGCACAGAAGTTGCGATACTCCAATCCGTTTGGCGCGATCCACAAGAAAGCGGACGATTGTCTCAAAAATCGTCTCGTTCTGAAATCCGATGTCACAGAGAATGCAGTTTTCCTCGGTAGCATCGCAGGCAAAATAGCCGATGACCTCATCGCCTTCATCCAAGACAACAAAAAAGTCAACGGCTTTTCTTTGCCAATTGCTATCACTTGTGCCGTATCTCCCAAAGGTGAGTGATTTCTCCCCATAAGGGTCAACGAAAACCCCAAAGTCACTTCCATACGGGTGGTAGCGTTCCACGTTGTACCTTTTCCAACGGATTGCTTCTCTTACCTGTGTCCCTGTTCGTTGAGCGTTGTTCGCTGCATAGAGCGTCAAGATTTTCGGTCCGTCCTTCTTCTCAACTTTTCGGATCTGATATGTAGATACAGCCGCTTGTGCCTCCTCCCTTCTAAAATCGATCCATATTTCCGGTATGACTGTTGCGTAGCCAAATTTATGGTAGAAGTTTGAAATTCCAAAAAGCATAGAGACATCGAATCCGTTCTCGGTCATAAACGCTATGGTGGCTTCCATGACGCGCCGGGAGTATCCCTTGTTCCGATGTGCTTCCCGCGTGCCGACTGCACGGATGCCACCCATCTTGAGGTATGCAGACCCAAATCGCATCTGGTACTCAATAAGCCCGAGCGAGCTCACCCATTCCTCATCTTCGATCGAAAGCCCGAATATCCACTGATCCGCCCGAACGTGCTCAGCCTCAGTTAGAAATACGCTATCAATTTTCATCGTGCCTTCTCCTTTAAAATCTGTCAGACCACCAAACGTGTGAATGACCGAGTCGGAAGAGGGGGGCCAGCACGGGAATAATTTCCTCGGCTGCCGAATGAGAAATCCTCAGACATCATTCGCTTGGTCAGCAAGCCAGGCGGATTTAATGGTCCGCCACTCCTCGTCGGTCATTGTGCGTCGCCAATACGGAGAGATCGAGGCCTTTTTTCCGTCGATCCCGCGTTCGCACAATAGATGCTTGCGCACTGCTCGGACCTCGCCGGCCTCCCCGTGGACGAACACATCCACCGGGCCCGGGGCAAAGTCCAGACCAGCAACCGCATCGGGTAGCAGGGTCACAGGGTCCTCGGTGCTGTGCCGATGCAAATAGGTAATGTTGGCATCGCCTGGCGTGGTGAGCACCAGTTCGTCATCGGGACCGTCGACGACTACCAACACCACCGCCCGAGCTCTTGGTGTGAGTGCCTCCAGCGATGCGCCAATGGCCGGCAACGCGCTCTCGTCGCCCGCCATGAGGTACCACGCCGCATCGGGGTCAGGAGCGTATGCGCCGCTTGGTCCCCTGAACTGGAGGCAATCACCCGGCTGGGCTCGTTGCGCCCAGGGGCCTGCGTAGCCGTGGTCTCCGTGGACGACGAAGTCGATAGTGAGTTCCCGCTGGTCGTCGTTCCAGGCGCGCACCGTGTAACGGCGGGAACGGGGCCGGTGGTCGCTGTCGAGCGCTTCAAAGTCAGCCGGATCAAATGGGGCTGTGTAGGGCTCCCCGCCGGGAAAGAACTGGGCGTTGATGTACTGATCCGAATAGGGGGTGGAAGTGAATCCGTCCAGGTCGCCGCCGCCTAACACGACGCGCACCATCGACGGGCTCAAGCGTTGGGTACTTCGCACTATTCCATACATAGGTCTACCTCCGTTTTTCAGTTGATTTTCGTGAATGTCAAAAAATTCCTAAAATTTTCTATAAGTTGGATGATTACATACCGAACCAATATCGGCATTTCACGAGAAAGATGTTTTCCCCATCATCGGTGAAACTGCTGCCCAAACTCTGCAATGGACGGAACTCAAAGTCAGTTTCACCGGTGGATGCCAAGTCAGCTTCTCGCGATTGCGTCCAAACCAAAAACAGCGTGCTTCCAGGTTGGAACTCCCAGCGGAGCACGGTGTTGCCTCGCAAAGACCGCCAATGGAAGTCTCGGTTTCCCTTCAATGGATACGGTTTGAACTGATAGGTCTTTGGTGCCACGAGCTCCTTGAAGTTGGTATATTCACCGACTGTCAAGAAGGGTTGCAGGTAGAGTTGCAGACTCAGTGTCGGTGTAAAACTGATGTCGACGCGCGTGGTGAAGTCAAGCGTTTGACTTTCTAACTCGCCATAGACATAGTGTTTTTTGATCTGTCCGTTGACCTTCTCTTCGATCAGATCTATCCATTGGGCATCCGTCACGCCATAGGTATAATTCGGACCGATAGTAAACTCAATATTGGGTGCGAGGCGAATGCGAATATGGAGGTCCACATTGGAGCCATAACTCTGTCTATTCTCATCCCAATAATAGATAGAAGTTCTCCACCAACGAGGATTCAACTGGAGTTGAATCCTTTTCCGGCTATCCGTCGAGAGCGATGTAAACATCCACCAGACGGCTGGCTTCTTAATCAACGTTCCGCCGCGTCGCACATCGCGATCGCTAAACGATTCAAAATTGCGCCCAACGCCCAGCGTATACTCCCAATAATTCTTGAATTGAGCTTCCGCCGCTATATAATGATAAACACTAAGACTGTCACCCTCGTAAGTCCAGATGCGATCGCCAAAGGAAGAAAGAGAAACGCGTCTGAAGATGCTAAAAGGTCTCTCCTTGTTCGCCGAGAGATAATAACCCCAGTCCAGCGTGTTCGTACGCCCACGCAAACCGAGGTCGTTTATATCAAGGTCAGGTGATATCGCCTCCACATAGGTTTCGCCTCTCAACCATCCCCCGCGTTTATCAATCTCAAGGAGCGCGATATACCCCGACTTGCGGGCATCCACTCTCCCTGCCTGACTTCCTGCAAGGGTACCCGTTATCTGGTACATATCATTGGCAAATCTCAAATCCCAATCGAGGCCGCCGACGTACGCCGCGTTAGAATCCCATCGATTCACAGCAGTTGCTATCAGCCCAACGGTCGAGTTCCCTTTTAGGACGCTTTGCTTAATTCGACCGACAAAGTAATTGGTTAAGGGTTCAATGAGGTGCTTGCTTTGGACTGTTTCACCCTTGACCCTCTTTTCAATCTGTGCGTGCTCTGGCGAAGCGATGGCTTCCATGATGCCGAAAGAGGTTCCGCCTTCCGTTCTGCCCACAATCTTAGCAGCACCGAGGATCGTTGTCGCTTCCGGACGACTCAGTTCGGTAGCATCGTGGGGGACCTGAAAATGCCCCGGTCTTCGCCCAATCCGACGCGAGTAAAAGAAGAGATAGTCCGAGTGGTCAAAGGCAGTTGAATCTTTGACAAAGAAGGGACGGCGTTCCGAAAAATATTCCTCATAAGCCGAAAGATTTAACGTCGCTGGATCGGCTTCCACCTGTCCAAAATCGGGGTTAACTGTTGCGTCGAGTGTAATTCCTGAGGTAATCCCCAGTCGCACATCGGTGCCGATGTTACCCCACAGGTCGGGGTCATCGTCGAACCGCGTGCGTCCCATGACGTAAGGCACAATCTCGAGATGACGGGGTGGGTTGATATTTCTGATGCCGGTGAGGTCACCAAAGCGAGACACCCAACTCGGTGCATCGAGTTTGACCAACCGCCAGTGGTCCATCTCTTTTTTACGACTGATGTATCGCTCGACCTGTAATCCCCACGTGTATTCATCTTTTGGGGAGAAACGCAATATATAAAACGGGATTTTATACTCGGCTGCCCAACCATTATCGTGAATCTGGGGTTTCACGTCCCATACACCGTCCCACGTATCGTCAAATGGAGGGTTATATTCGTCCGTAACGGTACCGTCCGTCACAGAACCGGAGGAATAGACAGTAAACCAAAATCCACGCACCCGGTTCTGATGCGGGGCAAGACTGATGGTAACCCTATCCGATTCGATATCAGTGTCTCGCCTGACCAACCGAGAGACAATTTTATCGGGTTCACTGTCATAACACATCACCCCAAAATAGAGTGCCTCATCATCATAGGCAATTTGGAAGGTGATGCGTTCAGTTGCGGGTTTGGCTTCATCGGGTTCACGTTGACGAAAACCTTCGTGGACGGGAGCATTTTTCCATATCTCATCATCTAAAACGCCATCCACTTCGGGTGGTGCGCCGGTGATGCGTATAGCGGTTGCGGTTCGGTGCGCGGCTGCGTCTTCGGCGAATACATTGCCTGTGGCTTGAAAGATTAGAACAATTGCAAGGAACACCCAAAAACTCCGAAAGCCCACGTTACTTTTTGCAGGTAACTTCCTCTCTTTTTTCAGATTCTTCAGATACATAGTGGAACTCCTTTTTATTGGAGAGTTTGAAGACCTCTATTTATTGAAAATGAGTCTCATTATCAATAAGGTATGACGGTGGCAGCTCTATCTTTTGCGAAAGTTCAACTTGTCTTGGAGTTTGTACTTGAAGAAAATTGCCTATGTTTGCAAATCGACAGCAAATTCAAAGGAGTTTGTGATCGTTACACTAAGATTTAAGTCTTCTATCGGGGTTTATCGACCACTGTTATCAACAGACCCCGATAGAGATCCTTTATTCTTCTAAGCGATTGACTTAGTCTACCCATCGGAGGACTTGGGGCAGAGGTTTCCGCTTCGGTGTTGGGATTTCCTCCGGATAACCCATGTAATAGAAGCCTATGATATACTCAGTTTCTGAATCAATACCGAGTAGATCGTAAGTTCCTTGTTCCAGTGTAATCCCACCGGTGCTCCACTGCATACCGATGCCCTGTTCCCAACCAGCGAGTTGAATATTGAGCATTGAACAACAGACGGAAGCATAATCCTCTCGCTGACGTTGGTCATTTCCTTCTTGAATGCAGGAAATCGAGACGATTGTCGGTTTGGACATGAACTTCTGGAATCCACGTTCTCCGATTTCAGCGAGGGTTTCTTCTGTCGCTGCCTTAGCCGCCTCCGGGTTGGATGTCACTTTCTCAATCTGGATTTCGGCGTATCGTTCGGCGAGTTTCAGTTTCACTTCTTCGCCAAGGACGGTAAACCGCCACGGTTCAGTCAGATGGTGGTTTGGTGCCCAGATGCCGGCATAAAGAATATCTTCAAGCATGTTCTTGGGCACTGGGTCTGGCTTAAACTTAAAAATTGTCCGCCGCGACTCAATCGCTTCCATAACAGACATTTTTCCGTTGTTGCTGGTGTTAATCTGTGCCATTATTTGCTCCTTAATAATTGAAAAATAAAGATTAACGAATCTTCTCTGTCTAAAACAACAAAGAAGTTCTCTAAGCCTCATTCTTGGGTAAACATAGATGTTAATTGAATCGAACATCTGTGGTTATGGTCATCAGACCGACTATGAGATTTATAATGAATTGTGCTCTGAATTCCGTTTTACAGCAACTAACATGATAGCAGCGAGATTTTCCTCATACGTTTGAAACACCTTTCGCATGGTTTTCACTCGGTGTCTGGCTTCGCTGTCACCTAAAACATTCCTCACGAAACGGAGTGCCCCCCAAAACCCCTCATCCTGAATCAGGCGTTTAGGTTCCAGCAGATGCATGGGGGCAATTGCTTGTGTATGGACAATGAACCCTTCAGCTTCTAACAGCGTCCGCCACTCGGGAACAGTGAGTGGACGTGCACCAACATGTATAGCATCTGTTAAGGCTTTCTGGATTTCTTGTTTCGTATTTTCATCCAGGTCTTCCGGGACAAGACAAAGCTCATGAATCCCATAACGTCCTGTAGGTTTCATCAACCGAAATGCCTCTTGTACAATCTGCTTCTTTTTACCTGGCGTCTGCATGGTCAGCATGGCTTCACCGTAGACAACAGATGCTGTTGTGTCTGGCAGTCCTGTCGTTTCTGCCCGTCCGATCAAACACGTTTGATTACTTCCTGTCAAGTACCGACGTACTGCAGTGGCGGCGGCTTCGTCGCGTTCGACAGCCCTGTAGGAAGCAGGTTTCTGTTCCAGAGTGAGTTGTGCCGTAAAACCCAACCCCGGAGCGAACTCTACCACATCATCTGAAGATTTTATACACAATCCATTCAACATCTGTCGGGTAAGTTCGCGCCCACCGGGTCGTAAGACACGCTTTCCGAGTCGAGCCAAAAGCCAGTGTCCGGGCATTTTAGTGGTGTCAAGTGCCTCACTAAGGGTTCCTTCTTGATTGTTAGTATCCATTGATTTCCCTTTTGCTCCTTGTGATTAATGCTTTGACGCGATAACAAGTCGTTCAAGTTTATTGAAAGTGAGTCTCATTCTCAAATACGGCTTGCAATCCTTTGTAGGAATTTCAATCTTGCGCTGGAGCGGACGCTTGAAAGAAATCACCTCTTCAATAAATGATAATGAGACTCATTTTCATATCCGTGTCTGCGCTGCTCGCGAGGGTCCGAAAACTCGCGGGAAATTGCAGATAACTGCACGAATTATATATAAGTATACACACAATTTCTGTAAATGTCAAAAAATATTGAAATTTTTTTAGTAAAAGCCCAAAATAGAGGATATTAACGGTTCAATTACCTTCGGAATACATTGTTTAAGACTACAAGGTATAGAAATTGTAGAAAGTTTTAATGGAACATTCAGGTCTCAGCACTTGGTACGGAAAGCATCGGAGGCAGCCCTCAACCGTTTTTTGTTTGTTGAGACACTCCAAAAATTGCGTGGAAGCGGGTTGTCGGATGGATCCGTTTCGACCAATAAACTGTCCCCACAATGCCCAGAACTCGGTTTCATAACCGACTGGTTTTGCTGTCTTGACATAATCCAGTGGGAAGAGCCTAAGGTAAGCAGGTATATTGTAGAGCCACGAACCGCCCCGCACTGTTTCTACATCGGGATGATTTGCTTGGATGTGTCGAAACATCAACAATAGTTCTGACTGTCGGATGGACATTCTATCTTTACTCAACGCACCGTGTTCGGAGGTTTCACGATTTTCAAAATGGAGCCGAAGTTTACGTGTGTTGCGCCATGGGTAGACGTAGGAGAAACACCCAAAGAATTGCCGATCGTCTGGGGCAGTTGGCTTTGCATCCATTCGCTGGAGATAGAAGTCGTATATCCAATCTTCGGGGACATCGGATGTGCCAAGACCTTCGATGAACGCATCCCATAGTGGGTTCGGAATTTCGTGGGAGACTCGCAAGTTGAACAGATTTCGCAACATTGTGTAGTCAATCATTACATCTTTTAATGCTTGATTGGAGACTTCAGCGATTTTTTCGGCAAATTTAACTTGGAGTGTCAGAAATCCCTTCGCGTATCGTATCAAAAGGCTTATCTCGTTTCTTTCAGGGGCGATCAGATAGATATTTCATCTATATGGCTCGTTTTTATTCGTTCTTGATGGTATCTATTAACAATTCGCGTCCATTCAAAGGTTGCACGGGTCGGTTGTTACCATACAAAATCGCTTTAAACGCAGCGATTTGCGAGTGAGACATCTCGATGGGTGTTGTCAGCACAAGCCACTTGACACCTTCTGAGCAGGGTGGTGTCGTCAACGAACCGTTGTAGCGATAGGTATGTTTTGTGCTCGGCAGCAAATTGAGAGCATTGAGGGTAACATCTTGAATCTGTTCAGATTCCCCTTGTGTGGGCGGTAAATAGTGCCAAAAGGAGTCAAACGCTGTGTTGACGCTCCCTATCTCAATTAGCACTCCAATGACAACCAACTTACCGTCTTCGCTTTCATGAACGAGGTGCATCTCCATGTCAGATAGATTGCCTACCACCGTATGTTCGCTGGGCGCGTGGAAGTGGAATTGGAGAAGGTGATATTTCGTCCCATCAATCTCAATCCAACTCCCTTCCTGATACGCAACTTCGATTGTATTGCCAGTATTACGGATATTTAAAGATGTCGACTGGTAGTTAAAAGTAATGGCTGGGAGTTTCGCTGGTGTAGGATTCACAATATCAATGGGGGATTGATGTATTCCTGCGCAGCAAAGTCTATATTTTGGGCTGAGTCGCGCCCAAACGTCCGGTCCGTTTTTTGCTTCGTAACCCCAACATACCGTTTCAGTATGCTGGGCAACTGTCTTTTCTGTTGTATTAGAATTCATATTATCAATCTTCCCGCCAAGACCCCATGCTTTAGCTTGTGGGATGTAGACGGGTGTTGGGTTTATGGTTCAAAAAAGATTTGACATTTCGTCAAAAATGTAGTACAATTAGGCGTATCACACTGGCAGACATTCACAGCGTCATCGCAAGGTGGCGTGTCGGTCCCACCCACTGTGAAGGGGTTAAAGGTGTGATGTGTGATAGTCCATGAAAACCTATAAATATCAGTTTGGTCACCCATCGAATTGTATTCGTATTGGTAACCTGCTTGACGATATGTGGCAAGTGCATGAATACTTCCATAAGTGGCACCGTCAGCGATATAAAGACGGGCTGCCCTATGCGAACTATAATGCCATGTCTGCCCACGTGAAGGAGTTGAAACGGACGACACACCCGCATTGGAATGCGTTGCCGAGCCAAGCGATTCAACAAGAGTTGCGGCGTATTGACAAAGCATACGATCGTTTTTTCAAAAAACTCGGGGGCAGACCGAAAATCAAAAAACGGCATAAGTTCAAGTCTATCACCTTTCCCGGTCCTGCGGGGTGGGAACTGAAAAATAATCGTATCACGCTGAACTTTCGTAAATGGGAAAAAGGCAAATGGCGATATGACCGCGTGCCTTACACTTTTCATAAGCACCGTCAGTGGCACGGAACTATCAATCGTATTACGATCAAACGTGACAATTGCGGTGACTATTGGCTCTGCATAATCACGGACTACACGGATATGAAACGTCTGCCGACAACAGGTGAAAGCGTTGGGGCAGACTTCGGCATGAAAGACGCATATTTGACGCTGAGCACGGGTGAAAAAAAACAGCACCCACAACCTTTGAAACACTCCTTGAACAAGCTTCGCAAACTAAACAAGGCATTGAGCCGTAAAATAAAAGGTTCTAACGGCTGGTGGCGGTGTGTCAGACAAATCGCCCGTCTGTATCGTAAAATCACGAACCAACGCACAGACTTTCATTGGCAACTTGCCACTGAATTGTGTAAGCGTTTTGACACCATCGCGATTGAAACCTTGAACCTTGAGGGTATGAAACGGCTTTGGGGACGGAAAGTCTCCGACCTTGCGTTTTACCAGTTTGTTGAGATATTGAAGTATAAGTGTAGCAAACATAAGCGTCTTTTGAAACAAGTTGGGCAATGGACTTCCACCTCAAAACCTTGCTCGGATTGTGGATATAAAAACGAAAATCTTTCTCTCTCTGATCGGCAGTGGACGTGTCCTGAGTGTGGTTCACACCACGACCGAGACATCAACGCTGCGATCAACATATTGCGGGCAGGGATAGCCGTCACTTGACGATGTGCCTGATGCTCACCTATTTCAGAGTATCAGGGAAATGCCTGCGGGTGGAGCGACAGTTAGACGGTGGCCTCTTTGAGAAAACCGCAGTTGCTACGAAACCGAAGCCCCAACCTTTAGGTTGTGGGTGCTATCACCCGACTGTCTTATCCTTTCGTTGGTGTATGATGACACGATTACCGTCGGGATCTTCGATAATCGCCCAAAAACATACAGCGGATTCATCCAAAGGCGAAAGGATATGAATTCCTGCTTGTTCTAACTCTTCTACAGCAACCTTCGCGTCCTCAACAGCAAGCGCGACCGTCCCTCCACCGGGATGTGTGAAGTCATACCCCTGTCCTAATGCCAACGTGCCGGGATTTATTTCAAATTCTGCCCATGTGCCTTCATGCACCAAACACGCCAATCGGATTCCAAGCAGGTCACGATAAAAGGTGAGCGATTTCTGCATATCGCTCACCGCAAAGAAAGTAAAGTCGATACCTAATACATCCACGGCTACAGCCTCCTCTACTCGCTCTTGCCGTGATGTACTAAGCAGCAAGGATTTGGATGGGATATTCACCATCGTGTTCGGTTGCTGTCCAGAATGGATGCCAATCTGTGGCTCGATCCTTTCCGATGTAAAGTGTCTTTCCGATAACTGCCCATGCTGTTCCGTCGGATGTAAACGCAATACAGCCTGTGCTAATCCGATCAGTGGATTTTACAAGCTGATCGTTGCAGTGCATCCACGTCGCGCCCCCATTCTCCGAACGACAGAGCCACGCGCCACCGCCTCTCGGGCCGTTTTGGACTGTGGCGATCAGTAAGTCTGGGTCTGCTGGATGTACAGCAATAGCGGTGCCGTAGAGACGAGGTAAACCTTGCGGCCGATGTTCCCATGAGTTTCCACGATCTGTACTGACATAAACACCGTTTTGCGTGTTCGCATAAACTCGATTGTCGTCTGCAGGACACGTAGCGACCTGATGGACATCTTTATGAAGTTCCGGCGTGACGGGTTCCCAGGAAATCCCTTCATCGTTGGAACGCATGATACTTCCGACATGGATATCTGCGTAACAAAACCCGTCTTGGGTTTTGGCAAAAGTCCGGACGGCTGGGGGACCGCCCCACGGCGTATACCACTCTTTCCGACATTCTAATTCGTCGAAAGCGACGACCCGTTCAGCCGGTCCTTCTTCTCCAACGAGACGATAGACATAAGCACCCTCATCCGTTCCGATGAGCAGACTCAAAGGATCCTCACGAACAATGAGCAACGAAGCGATTGGATCCGCTATACCTGTTGGAATTCGTTTCTCGTCATTTTCTGATAAAATCAGTAGTGTTCCGTCGGACAAGGCAGACGCCACGGCTTTGCCGTTTGACAGTGAAACCATCGCACCATGAGGTGCCATTCCGCCAAGAGTGCCTTCATAGGCGAGGGTAGGTTCACTATTTCCATCATCTCCAACGGTATAGATTGCGTTGTCAGTTGCGATAAACATAATGTAACCTCCTTTGTCGTGTAATATCGGAATAACTTTGAACCGTAACAGAAATCTGGGTCAAATTGCGCGGCTTTTTTAACAGCTTCTTGTTCTGTATAGGTTGTCGTTGCATCATCGCGATCTTCTATCATAGTATATCTTGTGGGAATAGTGCGGACACTATGGTATCCGGCATACTTTTATCAGCGGAAGAGTTATTTTTTACTTGTTTCTTCTCAGAAGGGTTGAGTTTCTCAATGACTCGTGCACTCGGAGCATTTTCAATTGAAGTCACCACGTCAATACGTTTAAGCTGAAGATGCTCAAATCCAAAGCGAGCAAGGAGTCTTGACGCAGCGGTTGCAACGCCTTGTCGTGTTCGAGAACTTCTCACCCAATATCCGAGGTTCGCTGTTTGGTCAACCCAATTGACCTGGTCCAAACCACATCCGCCCAGAATGCTACTGGTTACCACATCCGTAATTACAAAGTGATATTCACTGCATTGTTCCCAGAATCTGGGCGTCATCTTTTCAATCCACATCCGGGTTTCTTCAATTGAGTAATCTTGATGACACCACGATAGGTGACGTGATATTTCTGCAATTGATTCCTGAATGGCCTCAAAATAGGGCTGAACGTCGCTGGGTTGATGGGTGCGAATGGTGATTGTTCCATCGCTAAGTTCCATTTGGGTTTCGACAGAGACTATCATTGGCATAACCTTTTGTCAGTAAAAGTCGCTATGTTTTTTCTTACTAAAGTTTGGACAATTTTAAGAATTAAGATGTTTGAAAGCAGAAAAGCAGGTATCCTTTCATAAACATACCGTGTTTTGAAAGGAAGTCAAAAATGGACCTGCTTCTCCACTTAGAACGTATTGTATCGGATTTTCGACATTTATTCAACTGCCAAAACTTCGCCCTTTTCAAAATGTTTATCTTTGGTTTGATCGGCAATGGGGGTTGCCAGACGTTGACGGGGATTTATCAATCGAGTGGTTCCGGGACTCGGTATTGGTCATTTCCGAAGTTCCTTTGCCGAGGGAAATGGGACGCCGATGCGGTTGCTATCTATCTCTTGAAACGGATACAACAAGTCTTTGGGAGTTGGGTTTATGTCTATGATCAGACGCATGCTCAGAAAACAGGGACCTCTCAATATGGGTTGCACTTTTTCAGGAACTTCAGTTATCACGGGAAAGGTCGTGTGAATCAATCAAAGTTTCACCACGGGCATGAGTTTGGGGCCCTCGGTTTACTCTGTGAGACGGCGACACAGTGGGTGCTATTTCCGGTCTGGGTGAAACTCATCGTTCCTGAGACGCTGCGAGATAAAGGGGATGCGGTGTTGAAACGCATCTGTTCAAAGATCCCCCGGGGGCTGATCCTCTTTGATAGAGCCTTTAGTCGTCGCAAGGTTTTTGAAATGCTCTTAGAGCTGGGACATCATATCTTGTGTCGTGCGAAGTCTAACGCTGTCTTCTATCGTTTACCGAAAGTTGTGAAACGTCCCAAGCGCGGGCGTCCGAAGAAATATGGAGATCGTCTGCAGATCCGTCGCTTACGGTATAAAGAGATGTCAATCTTGGAGACCCCCTATCAGGTCGCTTCAGCGGTTGTGCGGACGAAAATGTGTCCCGTAGTTGTCCGTCTCGTCGTCATCCGCAGTCGCCCGAAACGCTCGAAACCGTATCGGTATTTCTGCGTCTTTACAACAGATATGAGTTTGGAGGTTCCGAAGATCGTTGAGTATTACCGTCAAAGATGGCAGATCGAAACGGCATTTCGAGACGTCAAGCAGCATTTCGGGTTTGATGCGTATCGGGTCAAGTCGCGGAGAAGCATCAATCGTTTCGTGCAGTTGAGTTTCGTCGCAGCATCGCTGACGAAGTTGATCTTCGTGAGGTCTGCGTCTCCACAGGGTTCGGATCGTCTCAGCGTCAAAGAGGTCTGCGAGCATCTCGGTATTCATTGGTATCATCCGAAGCGATTGACCCAAGGGTTACGAGTCGCTTATTTACAATCGCAGCTCAGGGGGTTGGAATATTCTGCGAGTTCCCAAGAAAAGAGGAACTCGCAGAATATTCATTCCATATCTGAACACGATACCACGCTGCCTTTCGACAAAGCAGCTTGAAACTTATAATATTGTCCAAACTTTAGTTTTTCTTAGGCGTGTAACATTTCCATAAATGTATCCTGACACGAGAAATCTTCAACCCAAAATTCACACTTTCCCTTTAACCGTGCACCTACCCCTATGAAATGCCATCCCAGTTCTTGGGTTGCCTGCATATCCCATTGGGCATCACCGACATATACAATGCGGTCGAAGCAACTCTTTTTTAAGGCGAACAAACATTTTGTCATAATCGCTACGCGCTCGTCACCATCATCACTGGAAGTCAGAACCGCATTTCTCAAGTTAAATCCCGCATGCTGAAGTTTCATTTTGGCGGTATGTCTCCAACCTCCTGTCGCGATGCCAACTTCATAGTCCTCCGCAGCGAGGAGCTTATCAATCAGGTGAATAGCGCCTTCCTTTGGACGGCATTTGCCACCGTTTTGAAGATACTGCCGAATCAATTCGCCGAATTTCGTGCGAACCTCCTTAATTTGTCCCTTTTCCTTAATATTGTTCTCTTCCATGATTTGCCGCAAACTACCTGTGTCGGTTACGTTTTTGTATTTGCTCCAGTCGTCATGGATGTGAACCTCACCCAAAACCTCTCTTATTGCAGAGATGTAGCAAGCATCATCGAAACCAAAACTTTCGACCAAAGTGCCATCAATGTCAAATATTGTGGCAATCATTCGTTGGTGTTTCCTTATTTTTAGGGACAATTATACTGGGCTGTATTAATTCTGAAGTAATAAAATGTTATGATTCTTGTTCTTCATTTTCGTCTATAAAAGGTTCTGAAAGCGATCTCGGTGGGAAAATAAGTGTATCAGTTGTGGATAGTTGTTGATATGCCTTCAGGACCTCTTGCAACTGATTGTAGAATCGTTCGCATTCTTCTTTCGTGCCGAGTAGCTCTATGCTGGGCGAATTTGACAGATTAATATGCAACTCGTATGAACGATGCCGCCCTTTGATTATTTGAATCTGGTGTACATACTGAATATTCACCATTCCTCGGTAGGAAGAGTTATACTTTCCATCTTGGTTGACGATCTCAATAAACATCGTGAATCTCCTTTAGATTTTTGGTGACGTAGATAATAGATAATTCCTACTTGTTGAAGGATAAATTCATCCATAAGCCATCTCAGGATGTTTTCCAAGAACACGCAGTAGGCGTTCATCTGCCCCCTCCAAGACGTAATCGGGCATACGGTAGTTTAAATAGGGCCAGAACCGCTGGGCAACAAAGCGTTGCCCGTAGACTTGATGGAATAGGTATCGGACCCGATCTGATTGATTCGGGGCACCTCGATGCCACGTCTGTCCGTTGAGCAAGTAAAGGTCCCCTGCCTTCATAAGCAGTGAAACAGGTGATTTGCCGTCAAAAGTTGGATGTTCCGAATCATCGGGTTGTCGTCCAGAGTAGTGACTACCCGGGACAAATTGGGACGGACCGTATTTGACATCATCTTGGTCGGTCAACGCGATTTGCACCGACATACGGAGCACAGGCATCCGTAGTCTTGGGTCATGCCGTTCCATCTCTGGCGTGATCGGAAATTCCACACCATCATCAATATGAAACCGATTGATCCCTAAATCTGTTCGGTTGAGGATACACCCTTGCGCGATACAGTGGCAGTGCTCACCTAATACATTTTCAGCGATGCTGATAATCGGTTCGCGCACCAGCAGGTCTCGGAACATGAGGTCGCACTCAAAGAGACGATGCACCACGATAGGGTCTTTACCATCTTGCCGAGAACCTTTGACATTGCGCATCTGCATGAAGTAAGGCTCGGCGAAGATTTCATCAACGCGAGCGACTATCCGTTCGCACTCTTCGCGTGGGAGCACATTTCGGACAATCGTCACGCCGTTTTGATAAAAATCCTCCAAGATAGCGTTCAAAGTGTCTGGGGGTAGAGGGGCAACGGGAAGTGCTTGTTCTTTGGTTTCCATGGCTCTGGATCCTAATATATAGGTTAGGGCGGTGGTTCTGGCACCCTATTGGTATTCCCTAATGATCAGCGGGAGTTTCTCACAGTCTTTACCTAACTCGGCACGGACACCTTTTGGGTTCAACACCGTGAGAGTTCCTGTGATGTCATGAAGCGGAAAATCGCTCTCCGGTTGGGTGAATTCGATAGCAGGACGTTCGTGATTGTCCTCAACAAAGCAGTTGATGAAATCGATACCCCCCATCGTCTGGACTAAGTCTGGTTTAGGAAGAGACAGCGAAATCGGCGACCACTCACCGCCGAACTGCCGATCAGAGGCAGCGTGGATAACTTTGCAATCGGCGAACCTTACCCGTGCCCCTTTCAGCGACTTTTCTTGGACCTTAATGCCGTAACCGACGGTGTTCTCAACCGTGCAGTTATCAAATTCAATGCTGCCACCGGGACCGTTATCTCCAATTTTCGTCACCCGGATACCCGTTCCGTGTTTACTACTGATGTAGCAATTCTCGAAGCGCAACGTCACGTCATCGGATTCGTCGCTGGTGTGTGCCAAGAATACCTCAACGCCATCACCGACGTTATCAATGAACTGGCATCCCGAGAATACTGTGTTTTTTATCCGCTGCTCAGTTTTGTCTGGTTCAATGTCCACACCTGATGCTGGTGGTGTTCCCCATGTGTTTGAAAATGTACACGTCTCGACTTTTAGGTTTTCAGCACTAATAACGCTGATGCCCTGCCGGTAATGGTTGTCGCAAACGATGTCACGTAAGATCACATTTTCAGAGGCACGTCGTTCTTTGCCGCCATCGATGTAAATGCCGTCTCCACCGCTATCTTTGAGCGTCAAGCCAGACACATGGACGTTTTTACAGCCTCGGATTGCCAGAGTCATGCGCCACTCTGCTTTTGGGTATTGTCCGTACCAACGGTGCCAGCCAAACTGTTCAAGGACAAGCCCGTTGATATAATCCTGTTTCCACATGCGAAAGGTTGCGCTGTAGCCACGGATGGTGAGATTCTCAACATCTTGTGCGGTGAACATCGAATCGCCTCTACCGCGATACTCGCCCCGTTTTGCTGTGACGACCGTCCCGCGCTCAAAAATCAACGCTTGATTTCCCGCAAGTTTAATCGGTTGGATTATCCAATCGGCGTGCATATTCGGGACAACCACCCGTTTCGCGCCAGAATCAATTGCCGCTTGCAATCCCACGGTTGCGTCTTCTGGATCGAATCCCCACCACGCCGCGTTGGCAACTGTTCTTTTTCCAGAACGAACATCCGCAATCGCTTCGAGATTTTTCATTTTGCATCTCCACAGAGAGGCTACGCCAAAACAAAGGAAGCTGCCTGCCTGTCACAAACCGGACGTGCTGGCAGCTTTGTCAATTTCTCAATGCCCTATCACAGCGCAAAGGTCTTCTCATCATCAAGTTCCATCAGTGCGAACCATGTATTGATGTCCGTACGCTCTGGAGCAATCCGGCTGAGCATCTTTGCCATCATTGCCTCGTGCCTTTCAGTTGTAGGACCCATTTGTTTCATGCGTTCGTTGTAGGCACTGATGTCCGCGTCGCTTTTCGGATGATTCGCCTTCAGCCACGCCTCGATCTCTGCGTCGGTTGCCAACGTTTTCAGTGCTTCGGTAAATTCTTCTACAGATACACCGAGAAAAGCGAGGGTTGCTCGGTCAATTCCCGAATCTTCGCCGTAAAAATAAGCACCAAGTGTGGCACCATTGGAGGCTCTGCCTTTGTCAATTAACCGTGCGAGTTGAACCATTCCGTAGACATCGGTGTTGTAGGGACTCCGTGGCGCGCGGCGATTGAGGTCGACAATACCGAAACTTAACTGATCGTCCACATCCTGAAGCATGACCCATGTAGTAATGTCTGTGCGGGTTGGATCAACTTCTTGACAGCGCGCTTCAAACCGTTCCCGTGTCGTTTCATTGGGTCCATAGTTAACCAACGTTTCGTTGTATTCATCAATCTCGTCCTGTGATTTACCACAGTTTTCCAGGACCCACGCACCGAGTTCGAGATGATTCGGGTTGTTGACTGCCGCTTCCTGAAAATCCGCGGCTGAGATACCGAGGAATGTTAAAATGCGCACGTCTTGCCCGGAATCGTCGCCGTATAGGTACTCACCGATTTTCCCTGCGCGTTCAGCACGTGCTTTATCTGTCATCCGTGCGACACCGCAGATGCCACCGACATCTTTGGCACGTGCACTGCGGGGTGGACCAGCAGTCAGGTCGACCTGCCAGAAACTCCCCCAATCGTCGAGCTCCATCGACTGTAATACCGTTGTAATGTCGGTTCTGCCTGGGGCAAAACGCTCGAGTCGCTCCTTCAAGCGTTGTTTATGTCCTTCCGTGTCAGGCAATTGACTGAGGGCGGCATCATTAAACTCGGCAATCTCTGCTGCCGTTTTTCCGCTTGTTTCAAGCACCCAGTGTCCGAGCGCGTCGTCGTCGTGTGCGTCAGCCGCTTCGGCGTAAGCGTCGGCGGAAATCCCCAAAAACGTTAAGACTCGCTGATCCAAACCGGAACTCTCACCGTAGATATAATCGCCGAGGGTTTCCGCGTTATGTGCGCGTGCCTTATCTGTCATGCGTGCCACACCGACAATCCCAGCTATGCCGAGATTTGAGGGACGACGTGGCGGTTGGTGTGTCAAATCCATAATTTATGTCCTTCCAGTTCAAGAAATGAGGTGTTAGGTCTTTTGACAATATTTTATCATGTTTATGAAGAGTGTCAAGAGAAAAAGTACACCGATCCCTAATTTGCCTTGCCAATTTTCACGGGACATTATATATTTATGTCAAAAGTCCATGGAGGTATAAAATGGGATTTCCTGTTTACGATTATCGCACAGATATACGGAATGTGTTGGTGACACCACAAATTCGCTCTCGATTTTTAAGGATGGAGCCTGGGCAGAGTGCCCAACTTCATAGTCATGACTTAGGACATGAAATTTTCCTAATTCTGGAAGGACGCGTCGAGTTTGAGATTGATGGTGAAACTGAAGAATTAGGACCAGGACAGATGTGTGTCGCTTTGGCAGACCAGCCACACACAGTGAGAGTTCTCGGTGATGAACCGATAACAATGTATCTGTCTGTTACGCCACATATTCACCCCACACACACGCCACGTACAGAAGAAGGTGAACGGCTACCGCACAACTTCACCCCATCTCGCGCTTACGATGTTGAGCCGGATATGCAGAAGTCAGTAGCAGAACTCGTTGCGCGCCAGATACATGCCGCACAATTGTTGGAGGAACTTGCCCACACCTGTGCAGCAGTTCAGCAAGAGATGGGCACTCAGCTTAAGACAGCACTCGATGAGGGCGACGCGGATACTGCCACCGCAGCGCGTAAAGCCATGTGGGAAGCCATCTATCCGATTTACAAGGCTGTCGCTGAATTGGGTGATGTCTGGAATGCGCTTGCGCCGCGCGTAACCCAGTAATTTACTTCTCACCCGAGTTACGATATAAAAAATTCTGGATGTTCAGTTTCTATGTCGGTTTGAATGTCATGTAGATTCATCTCATTTTGAAATCACACAAATTAATTTGAATGATGAGCCGATTTTCAGGAATGTAATTTGCCATATAAAGTCAAATATAATAATTTTTATTGGTTATTACAAAATATGACCTAATACAGTTAATGGTTCGTTTCGGGACTTTTACTTCGATCGTAGCTCAGTTCATTTTTAATTTGTTTTGTTTTAGTGTTTGTGCTATACTTAAGATAACAATGGGTACGTTCGCCTAATTTACGGAAAATTATCTAAATTTGAACCGAATTTGATTTGACAACGTTTTAAAATTAGGATAAACTTATCTTTTAACCTTAAAGTCCCGTTTGAGAGACTCGCCTTGTGCTCCGATTCCAATGCGCTGTGCGGAAGAATCTCCAATATTTATTACGGTTGAAATCTTTTGTCAAACGAGGAGCTGTAATCTTTACCGAAAGGTAAGGAACGTCAGAATATAAATGAATTATGAAGGAGTGTCTTATGAAAGACCAGCTTTTTAATAGGAAAGTCCTTTTTTCCTTATTAGCTGTTGTATTGTGTTTAGGGTTTACGGCAATGAGTTACGGCCAAGCCGTCGTTTCTGTGGACCCCGCTGAAGTAGAATCCCCAGCAGCTGGGGAAGAACTCATGGTGAATATTAACATAGCCGGTGGTGCAGGTGTTGCTGGATATCAGATAACCGTAAATTTTGATCCAACTGCGCTTGAGTATGTTTCTGGTGGGAATGCAGACTATTTGCCTGCTGGTGCCTTTGGAGTGCCGCCTACTATAACTGACAGTAGCGTTACAATCGCTGGAACCTCTTTGACAGGAGCTGCTCCGGATGCCGATGGAACACTCGCTACAGTAACGTTTACAGTTGTTGAGGCAAAACCGTCTACGATCAGTTTGACAGATGTTACGCTTGCTGATGCCACTGCTGCTGCATTGGAAGTCACGACTATGGACGGTATGGTTACCGTTGATGATGCTGGTCCAGCAGCCGAAGAGGAAATTGCTGATGATGCCGCCGATGATGCCGCTGCTGATGATACAGAAACGGACGATGCCGCTGCTGATGATGCGGAAGTTGATGATGCGGAAGCTGATGATACAGAAACGGACGATGCCGCAACTGATGACGCTGCTCCTGAAATGCCAGTGAGTCAGATGTTCGAGATTACCCTCACGAACCTGACGACTGGCGAACATGGTGTCAGTGGGCAAACCTTCTCACCCATGATTGCCGCAGCACACCGCGCTGGCGTTAAACTCGCCGAAGTCGGTCAACCTGCAAGTGAATTAATTGTCGCGCTTGCTGAAGGTGGAGATACCTCAGGACTCGCCACGTTTGCACAAGCTGCTGGCGCAAACGTCACGGTCGCTACGGGTATGTATACTATGCCCGGTCAATCTACGACTGTTACCGTAACTGCTGATGAAACAAACGCTTCACTATCTATCGGCTCAATGTTGGTCTCAACGAACGATGCGTTCATCGCGGTTATTGATGCACCCCTCTTTGATGAAGACGGTATGCCTGTCTCGACAACTATTGACTTGATGGCGTATGATGCTGGGAGTGAAGATAACACAGAGATGGCTTCTGATATTCCAGGACCCCTCGGTTTAGATGAAGCGACGGATCCCCCAGGAAGCAATGAACGGGTGCCGACGGAAGGTGGGGTTATAGCAGCACACGAAGGTATTCAAGGTGTTGGTGATGTGACAGAAGCGTTTGCATGGGATGAACCGGTAGCGATGCTGACGATCACCCCGGTTGAGGCACCTGCGGAACCGATGCCGGAAGAACCAATGCCGGAACCGGTTGTAGAAGGTCCTGGTTTTGATGTGACGCTTGAAGCGGGTTTGAATATGATTTCGATTCCACTGATGCCGGCAGAACCCTACACTGCAAAATCCTTGGCAGAAATGCTGGGGGCGACGGTTGTCATCCAACTCGATGCGGCAACCCAGAGTTTCACGGGTTACACAGTAGCCGATGAAGGTGATGGCTTTGGTATTGACGGTGGCAAGGGTTATATTGTGAATACGCCTGCTGGTGGCATGGTGAAGTTCACAGGTGATGCGTGGGACAACCAGCCTGAGCAGCCTGAAGAACCAGCCGCTGAAGAGGAAGCACCTGTTGCTGATGCTGAGGGCGATGCTGCTGAAGAAGAAGATGCCGCAGAGGGTGATGATGCTGCCGCAGAGGACGATGCTGCTGAAGAAGAAGATGCCGCTGACGCTGGTGGAGACGCTGCTGACGCTGGTGATGCCGCACCTGCTGCTCCCGCACTCTCAACCTATAAGAGCGCATGGGCCTTCATCGTTACCAGCGACATCCAGGGCATGGAGACTGGAACCGCATATACCCTCGTCGCAGAAAACCTTCGCACAGGTATCGTCGCTACCGAGAACATCACAAGCGTAGCGAAACGTTCCTCTGCTGTCTGGGCAGATCTGAATCGTAAAAGTGTTGTTGAGGCAGGAGATAGACTCAAAGTCTCCCTTTACGACGAAAGTGGAAGAGTCGTCTCAGGTCCGTTCCAACGCACCGTGACGACGAGTGATATTCGCAATGCGTTCCTGAGTCTGCAACTGAAGGTTGGCGACATTCAGCCGCAAGACACGCTTTTGGCGCAGAACTTCCCGAATCCGTTCAATCCCGAAACGTGGATCCCGTATCAGTTGAGTAAAGCGACGGAAGTGAAGATTTCGATATATGATGTATCGGGTCGTTTGGTTCGTTCGTTGGATCTGGGTTGGCAGCCGGTAGGATCCTATATGACGCCGTCGAGTGCTGCGTACTGGGATGGTAAGAACGCGGTAGGTGAGCGTGTAGCGAGTGGTATCTACTTCTATACGCTACAGACATCAGATTTTGCTGCGACCCGACGGATGGTTATCCTCAAGTAGGTATAGCAGCGATTTTTTAACGATTAGAATCTGATAGTTAAAAAATTAAAAAATAAAACGCCCCCCCGTGCTATTCGGAAGTGCCGGTTGCGCTAACCGCGAATCAACGCCGATTAGCAATCGGCGTTGGGGCGTTTTTTAATGTGTGCACAAAGGAGAAGTTTTTTGAGTTATCAGAATGTTTTACCTATTTGGGGGTTGCTTGTGCTATTTTTCGTTGCAAGCAGCGGAAGTGTGTTCGCTTTCTCTTTCGGACCCCCGGAGGAGAGAACAGGAGCACCCAGTGAAGGAACGTGTGCTCAAGCAGGATGCCATGTTGGTAATGATCTCAATCTCTCAGGGGGTTCGTTAATACTGACGGTCCCTGAAATATATCAACCGAATCAGGTGTATGAGATTGTTGTCAGTCTTGAGCGTACTGGGCAAAGCCGTTGGGGGTTTGAAATGACTGCGCTGGATGGTAATGGTGCCGGTGCCGGTTCTTTTGAAATCACAGATGCAACGAATACGCAGTTGAAGGACAAGAACAGCAAGCAGTATATTATGCACACTTCTGTAGGCAGCGCGCAAGGCACAAATGATGAGAACCAGTGGGCCCTTAAATGGACCGCCCCTGATGCTGACATAGGACCTATTACGTTCTACGCTGCTGGAAACGCCGCCAATGGTGATTTTGGACCTGGGGGTGATTATATTTACACAGAACAGTCAGAATCGACACCTCCAATTCCCACAGTTGCCGGTGTATCCTTGGAAATTGTCGGAAACGCAGCACTCTCTACAATGGATGCGGTTGAAGGTGTGAGTTATACCCTCAAGGTCACGAATACCGGTAATATGGTGGACACGGTAATGCTTGAAGCCTCAGCGGAGGTTGGCATTGAAGGGAGTGTCCTTGGTGACCTCAGTGACAGATCCGTTGATCTTGAAGCCGGTGCGGCTGCAGAAATAACCGTGGGGGTTGCAGGGGATCTCTTCACAAAACCCGGTGATTATCCGATTCGTGTAACAGCAACTTCCAAAACAGATGGCACAATGACTGCCGAAGTCACAACTACAACGACTATAGAAGCGCCGCCTCCACCGCCACCGCCTCCAACACCTTGGGATGTCAATGGTGACGGGACTGTGAATATTCAAGACTTAGTCTTGGTCGCAAGCGAATTCGGTCAGTCTGGAGAATCTCTTAAAGGGGATGTAAACGGTGATGGGACCGTGAATGTTCTTGATTTAGTGCTTGTATCTTCGCATTTTGGTGAAAATACAAACGCCGTTCAGTAAAACGGACATTTCATAACTTACCCGCAAGGAATCATTAAAAAATGGCATCTAAATATCGCGTTGGAATTATCGGATGTGGTGGTATTGCTAATGCTCACGCACGCGGCTATCAAGGCGTTGAGCAAACAGAGATTGTCGCACTTGCCGATCCGGTTCAAGTAGCTCTGGATAAGTTTGCAGAAACGTACAGCGTATCCGCTGAAAACTGTTATTTGGATGCGCGCGAGATGTTGGATAACGAAAATCTTGATATTGTCAGTGTCGCGACGTGGCATAAACTCCATGCACCCATGACAATCGCAGCGTGTGCAAGGAGCCCAAAAGCAGTACTTTGTGAAAAACCGATGGGTGTAAGCCTCGGCGAATGCGATGACATGTTAATCGCCGCGAACCGAAGTAGTGTCAAGGTCGTCATCGGGCATCAACGCCGTTTCAATTCCGCATGGACAGATGCTCGTAATCTCATTGCTGAAGGAGCAATCGGCGAACCGCGACAGATTGTCTGTCACGGGGGGCAAGGGTTACTGAATGACTGCTCACATCTCTTTGATATGATGCGCTATGTCATTGGCGACCCGGATCCGCAATGGGTTATCGGTAACGTTGAGCGGAAAACGGAACGTTACGAGCGAGATATTCAGATTGAGGACCGAAGTGCCGGAATTATCGGCTTTTCAAACGGTTGCATCGGTATGCTTTTGCAGGAGATCGGTAGACCGAACTATCAAGGTGGCATCGTCTACGGGACAGACGGTATCGCAGATGTAACGGAAGGGCGCGTCCGTCTCCTCAACAATAAGGCTACAGACTGGGAAGAACGCCCCTCGGATGGAAAGGACCAGCACGTCGCACAAGCAACCGAACTGGTTGAATGGATTGAGGGTGGTCCTGAACACCGCGGTGAGGCAAAACACGGGCGTGCCGCTGTTGAAATTATAATGGCGATCTATGAATCCGCACGTATGCACGAAGTCGTCCAATTACCGTTGCGGACACATGCCAATCCACTCGATTTGATGATTGAAAGCGGAGAGTTGGCTATTGAACGTCCAGGGCGTTACGACATCCGTGCGTTTTTGTTGCACGGTGAATCCATGAAACCTGAAGAATAGAGGTCGGTTCGCTCACTACGTTCGCTTTCAGTTATCGGTTTGCAGTTAAAGAGGGCATTGTGGGTATTACAAATGAACGTAACCGTCATAAGCGGTTAACTGACAACTAACAACCGAAAGGTTTTTTCGAAAGAAAAACCGTACTGACAACTATTATGCAGATTACACAAGGGGTTACTGTCGGTTTGTCGGCACTGCAACGTAACAAATTGCGCTCTGTGCTGACAACCCTCGGAATTATCATCGGTATCGCAGCAGTTGTAGCTGTCGTTTCTGTTGGCGGCGGTGCCGAACATCTTATGCTCGCTGAATTAGAACGGATCGGCGGTGCAGGGCTGATTGTCTGCTTTAGGAAAGGGGAATTTCGTAGAGAGGATGGTTCCTACTACGAAAATAAGCATCCCGAATACATTGAATACGAAGATCTGGACTTTCTCCTTGAAAATTGTCCCTCTCTTAAAGCAGCGACGGCACTCTCAGAGTGGACGCTCACCGTATCGCACAAGCACGTGAATCAATCGCTTCAGATCGTAGGGGCTACACCTTTCTATGAAGAAGTTAATAACTGGTACGTTCAAGCCGGCAGATTTATGACGCAGAGCGATATGGAGCGGAGAGAACCCGTCTGTGTGATCGGTTCTGAGGTTCGCAAAGACCTGTTTGAGAGGGAAGACCCGATTGGTCTTGAATTGAGAGTTGGCGAGGAACGATTCACCGTCATTGGGGTGATGGAGGAGAAGGGCAATAGTATGGCGAGTGAGGGATGGGATAATCGGGTGATTATCCCCATCACGACAATGGAAATCCGGTTTATCGGGCAGCAGAAAGGCTGGATGTACTTATGGGCGCAAGCCGAGAGTTATGATAAGGTGGAACAAGCCGTCGCTGAAATCAAAGTCGGGATGCGACAACAACACGGTGATGAAAAATATTTTGAATTTTTCACTGCTAAGGAGATTATAAAGCAGGTAGGAAACGTCAGTCGGATTGTACAAATACTCTTGGGTGGCGTCGCGAGTGTTGCCCTGTTCGTTGGTGGTATCGGCATCATGAATATTATGTTAGTCTCCGTAACAGAGAGAACACGTGAAATCGGTTTGCGCAAAGCCCTTGGTGCAAAACGTCGCGACATCCTGATCCAATTCCTCATTGAAGCCATCGTTTTGAGCGTTTGCGGTGGGCTTATCGGTATTTTCATCGGAAGCAGTCTCGCCTCTGTTTCTGGTTTGGTTATTTCAAAACTGATGCAGGCGAGTTGGCCCGCTGTTGTTTCTGTCCAAGCCGCTTTGATCGCGTTTAGCGTCTCTGCATTAATCGGCATATTTTTTGGACTCTATCCAGCGAACAAAGCCGCAGGTCTCACCCCAACAGAGGCATTGCGTCATGACTAAAATCACAGAGTTTCGCATCTCCCTCGTAAACCATCAATAGTTGTAGGAGCGAGCTGTGCTCGCAAAGGTAGGTGCGAATGTTCTTATCTGCCATAAACCTCTTGCTGACCGTCAAAGGCGGCTGATGGCTGACGAAAACCAATAAGTAAAGGAGTACGTGTTGTGTCAAATCGAACAACGAAAGTCCGAGCGGCTGTCGTAGGACTCGGTTGGCCCGGGATGCAACATCTCAAAGGCTATACCGCCGATCCGCGTTCAGAAGTGATTGCCATCTGCGATTTAGATAAGAAGCATGTCAGTCAGGTGGCATCGGAACATAAAATACCGAATACGTATACCAGTCACCTGGAAATGTTGAAAAATAAGGATATTGATGCCGTTAGTGTCTGTCTGCCGAATTTCCTTCACGCCCCTATCTCTATTGACGCGTTGAATGCTGGCAAGCATGTGCTTTGTGAGAAACCTCCTGCTCGAAGCGCACAGGAAGCAAAGGCAATGGCAGATGCCGCTACTGAAAATGGAAAGACCTTAATGTATGCCCTCGTACAGCGATTTGATGGAAGTACCCAGCGGCTCAAGCAGTTGATACGGGAAGGAGAACTCGGCGAAATTTACTTCGGAAAAGCGGGTTACGTTCGACGGCGTGGGGTTCCTATCGGCAAAGAAGGTTGGTTTGTCGATAAGGAACGAGCAGGCGGTGGTGCTCTTATTGATATCGGTGTCCATGCATTAGATTGCGTCTGGTGGTTACTGAATTCCCCGAGACCCGTTGAAGTTATGGGAACGTCATATTCTCACTTCAAGCATCTGGTGCCTGATGACGTTAAATACGATGTTGACGATGCGACCTTTGCACAGATCCGCTTTGAAAACGGTGCGACGATTATCCTTGAAACGACGTGGGCACTGAACCTACCGGGCGACAATTACATTAAAGTAGCGGGAACAAAAGCGGGAGCGACCCTCAGTCCCTTCACTCTTTATACAGAAAAAGATGGCAAGGACTTGGATAAACCGCTGAGCGCGCCTTCGATTAACAGTTTTGACGAAGAGGTAAAACACTTCGTCGAATGCATCGTTGATGGCAAAGAGCCTATCTCCTCAGCGGAACAAGGTATCATGCTAATGCAGATGCTTGATGGCATCTACGAATCCGCAGAAAAGGGGCGATCTGTGCCTATCGCAGATCTAAGTTTCTAACTATGAGAATCTGATCACTGCTCCATTACATTCCGCAGTGGTTTTCGGTAAAGTCTAACCCCCTCCAGGCGCTCAAAGATTCTGAATTCACCAGACACCGTTGTGGAATGAAATTATGCCTTAAATGGCATAATTTGTCTTTGCTTTACATTTGGAACAACGCTCATATTCAATAGTTTAAAAAGATGAAATCCCTCTATTTGGCATTCCATGTCTATCTGGCGTTTACAAAGAAATCGTTTCAGAGACGGATGCAATATCGGGTAGCAAACCTTGTGGGTTTGACGACCAATTTCTTCTTTCTGCTGGTGCATATCTTTGTCTATACGGCTTTCTACGCAGCGCGTACGGGTCCCCAACCCCTCGATTTAAATGAAATTATCACCTATTTCGTTCTGTGTCAGGTTTCTTTTATGCTCATGCCGTTTTGGGGGACTCGCTCTGAAGTTACGAGCGCGATTAAAGACGGTAGCGTTGCACTCCAATTAACCAAGCCGGTCGACTTCCAGGCATATTGGTTTGCCGATGAGTGCGGTAGAGCCTGCTATTACTTCCTCATGCGGGGATTGCCAACCTTTCTTATCAGTATTCTCTTCTTCAAGGTTACAATTCCGCACCAACCCACCGTTCTGATGACGTTTACATTTTCAATGACGCTTGCTGTTTTCATGAGTAATGCGATCACGATAACAATTTTTAGTTCTGGGTTCTGGACACTGGATACAACAGGGATCTCTGGAATGTCGTATTCCGTAATCACTCTGTTTTCTGGAATGTTGGTTCCGATTGCGCTATGGCCCGAATGGTTGGCACACGTCGCCAGATGGCTACCCTTTGAAGGCTTGATTGACATACCATTTAGTATCTATTTGGGCAAGATTACAGGTGTTGAAGTCTGGATTGCTATAGGCAAACAGATGGCTTGGAATCTCTTTTTTATCGGCTTGGGACGGTTTCTCTTAACCCGTGGCTTTTCGCGGCTGGTCATACAAGGTGGGTAGGCGCGAGGGGATTTAGTCTGGGAATAGACTAAATCCGTTCCTTGTATTACATGCCTCGCCCCTACAACGGATTTCCCAAAAAATGCACCATCTTTCACTCTACTTCCATTTTGTCAAACTCCGTATCCGGTCACAGATGGAGTATCGACTCTCGTTTGTCTTTGACGTATTTGCGCAAGCGAGCATCTCTGTCATCGACTTTTTCATGATCGCACTTCTCTTTAACCGTTTCAAACAATTGGCGGGATGGAGTCTGTGGGAAGTAGGATTCCTTTATGGCATGATTGGTATCTGCTTTGCTGTTGCTGAGATGGTTGGAAGGGGCTTTGATGTGTTTCAGAGAAATATTGTGCGCGGCGACTTTGATACGGTACTCATCCGCCCGCTTGGCACTTTCTATCAAGTGTTTTCGCACGAATTTCTACTCCGTCGGTTAGGGAGGATCGCACAAGCACTGGTCGTGTTACTTATTGCCAATTCGCAGTTAGCTATCCCTTGGTCGCTTACCAAGGTGGGGTATCTGTTGATTTCGCTGGTAAGTGGGACCTGTTTTTTTGTAGGTCTCTTCGTGGTTGGCGCGACGAGTTGCTTTTGGACTGTCCAATCAATTGAGATTATTAATATCTTCACGAATGGCGGCGTTTTCATGGGAAGTTACCCATTTTCTATTTATCGGTGGTGGTTTCGGCATTTTTTCACCTTTATTGTTCCTTTGGCGTGTGTCAACTATTTTCCATCTCTTTTTCTTTTAGAGAAAGTTGAGGCATCAGGGATCTCGTCTGTTGGTGTCCTGTTAGCACCTTTTGCGGGTTTCCTTTTTCTCAGTGTCACAATACTATTTTGGAGATGGGGTGTCTCACACTACCAAAGCACGGGGCATTGATTTTTTAATGATTGAATCTGGATTGCTGCATTCATTATTCTCACAAATTCTGAATTGTTTATAAACCTTTCATATCCTAAAACGGGTATTTTACCAATTTTAGATCGGGGTTGACAACGGAAACCCCGCTCAGACATAATCGTTAAAAATATGAATTGTTTATAAACCTTTTATATCCTAAAACGGGTATTTTACCAATTTTAGATCGGGGTTGACAACGGAAACCCCGCTCAGACATAATCGTTAAAAATATGATTGAAGTTGACAACCTTAGCAAAACCTTCAAGGTTTATCATCATCGCAAAGGATTTTTCGGGAGTTTTGCGAACCTTTTTTCTCGCAAACACCATGTTGTCCAAGCGGTAGACAGCGTTTCATTCACCGTCAAACGTGGCGAAATTGTGGGATACTTGGGACCAAATGGTGCCGGAAAGTCAACAACTATCAAAATGCTGACAGGTATTTTGGTGCCGACATCGGGCAGTGTAATTGTGAACGGGTATATCCCACATCGGCAGCGGAAAGAGAACGCCAAACACATTGGGGTCGTGTTTGGACAAAGATCACATCTGTGGTTCGATTTACCCGTTCAAGAGTCATTTGAACTCCTACAACATATCTATCGGATTCCAGAGACGCAATATCGCTACAACGTTGAGATGTTTGACGAATTGCTCAGTCTTGGTGATTTTTTCCAGACGCCTGTGCGTCAGTTGAGTCTCGGTCAACGGATGCGTGCCGACATTGCGGCTGCCCTGCTCCATAACCCAGATGTGCTGTTTCTTGATGAACCGACGATCGGTTTGGATGTCGTCGCCAAGGCACGTATCCGACAATTTATTCAGAAAATTAACGCTGAACGAGAGGTCACGGTCGTGCTGACAACACACGATTTGGACGATGTCGAGAAACTCTGCAAACGTGTCATTCTCATTGACAGCGCGCGCCTCTGTTTTGATGGGGAACTCGCCACACTTCGGCGGTTGGTTTCAACGGAACGGCTTTTAAGTGTTGATTACGCCGAAGCCTACCCAGACATCAGTATCCCAAACGCACAAGTTATCTATCAAGAAGGGGCTCGTGCGCAGTATCGATTCTCACCAGAAGAAGTTAGCACGGCGGATCTCATCGGTGCAATCCTTCAGAAATTCAAAATTGTAGACATATCCGTTCAGGAACCCGATATTGAGGAGTTAATCAAAACCGTTTACGAGGACAACTCTTTAATTTTACCTTCCGGAGAAACGACGTGACTTACGGAACGGAGCCACTATCTCCGAATACACAGGCGAATTGACTTGACAAACCCGAAATCTATAAGGTAAAATGTAATATACAAAAGTTTTCACGAAATCTAATTTCTGGAACCAAAAGGAGTAGTTCCTAAATAGTTTTTTTCTATGTTTTTCTTGTTTTTTTTCCGTTTAACGGGAAATGTAGGCATTTTGAGGAGTTCAAGTCCCCTCTCCCGCATCCCAGTAGCATCGTGCGATACCCAAGCATACCCGACAAAAACCACGTCGGTTCTACTGCGAGGGGTTCATACACGAGTGAGACGAACCCTGACACTGTGAGGACACTCGGAAGTAAAATAAGGCGTTAGCATTTCGGTGTTAACTTTGTGGGTTACACCATACCTCGCGCAACCTTGAGGTATGCAAGCCGCGTATCGCTTCTGACGACGTATCAGACGACACTGGTGATATTCAGGCTTAGAGGCTGTCGAGTCTCGTCATAAGGGGGTAGGATCCCTGTAGAAATCTGTGGGTTTAAATAGAAATACATAGATTTTTACTAACAGCAATTAAAAATGCGTTTAAGGAATATCAGAATAGTCTGTGTACTCGCTGCATTCCTCACAATGTTCTGTTATGTGACAGCGGCTGATGCACAAGATTTTGTAACAGATGGACTCGTTGCCATATATACGCTCAATGAAGCGGATATCGACGGTAAAACTGTCAAAGATGTCTTTGGGGGCAAAGATGCAAAGATCGAAGGCACCCTTAAATCCGTCGAAGGTGCGACTGATGGTACTGGAGAGGCGTTGGAATTTGAGGGGGATAGTTACATCGAAATTCCAGCGATGGGTGAGTTTGAGCATGTGAGTATTGAATGCTATGCGCTTGAAGGACAGTTCGGCGGCATTCAAGGCATCGTGTCTACATGGCAGTGGGCGGCTGGTAAGGTCCATTTCAAATTCGAGGGAAACCAGATCCAGGTCCATAAAAACGATGGTGTGAAAATCCGATTAAATGCTGAGGAAGATAGGTGGTATCATATCATTTACACCAGCAATACCAAAGACAATGAGTTGAAACTCTATGTTGATGGTGAATTGGTTGACGAGGGGAACGCTGGCGCAACCCCTGAATTGATGGACGAACGCCGTATCGGTAGCGAACACGACGGTAGATTCCTGATCGGTATGATTGATAACGTCCGTATTTATGACCGGATCCTTGACGAAGACGAGGTTGCACAGAATTTTGAGTCACAGAGTGATCAATTGCCTGTTGAGCCTGCTGGCAAACTCTCAGCCACTTGGGGCTACCTCAAAGCGTTGAGAAATTAATAGTAGGAGGGATTTGTAATCCCGATGTCTGTCCGCATTCAGAAGGCAATCATTCCTATTGCTGGATACGGGACACGCCTTTTCCCCGCAACGAAAGCCGTACCGAAAGCACTCTTTCCAATTATCGCTCAGGATGGTATCGCAAAGCCGGTCATTCAGTTGATTATTGAGGAGGCGTTAACGGCAGGTGTGGAGGCGGTGTGTCTCGTTGCCCAACCCCAGCAGGTCGAACCGATTGCCGACTATTTTTCTGGCACCGTTGCGGATGCCATTCGAGAAAAGGCGGAATTAGCAGCACAGGCGGATCGGTTGGCAGAAATAGGGGATCGATTGCATTTCGCGATTCAGGCAGAGCCGGAAGGGTTTGGACACGCCATCTATTGCGCAAAGGATTTCGCCGCTGGTGAACCCGTCATTATCCTGCTTGGGGACCACCTCTATATTTCCCAGTCAGGTGTCTCTTGCGCTGAACAATTGGTGGATGTCTACACACAGGTTGGGCAATCCGTCACGAGTCTTGATCTTTGCCATGAGAGTGAACTCTCGCTCAACGGCATCGTCCACGGCACTCCTTCTACTGAATCCTCGAGACTTTTTACGTTAGCACAAATCTCCGAAAAGCCGACAGTTGCGTTCGCGCAGGAACACCTCCGCGTTGAAGGGATTCCAGAGGAACAATACCTCTGCAACTTCGGCATTGATCTTCTCAATCCCCTCCTCTTTGACATTCTGGATTACAACTACAGACACCGAATTGTGACGCACGGAGAGATTCAACTGCGGGATGCGATGTCGGAAATGATAAAACGGGAAGGTATGTGCGGGTATCGCGTCGCAGGTAAGCGTTACGATACAGGAAACCCACAGGATTTGCTAAAGACCGTAAATGCCTTTGGGCTCGAGGGTCCCTATCAGAGTGTCTTAGTCTAGTGTTTCCCCAACCGCTAACGAAATAATTTCTACATCCTGAGATGCCGTTAACTTGCGGAGTTCTTCAGGGGTTCCTGTCAATAGTGGGAAAGTGCCATAATGGATGGGCAGAATCGCTGGGACATTGAGTAATTGTGTGGCGTAGGCGGCTTCACGCGGTCCCATTGTGAAATGGTCGCCGATAGGAAGCAACGCAAGATCGGGTTGGTAAATCTCACCGATAATCCGCATATCCCCGAACACGTTCGTATCTCCAGCGTGATAAATTTTGTAGCCGTTCCCGAATTCAATCACGTAGCCTGCGGGTTCACCCAGATAAACCGTCGTGCCGTTTTCCTCTGTGAAACTGCTACTATGGTTTGCTGAGACCATCGTTGCTTTCACATCGCCGACAGTGACAGTGCCACCTTTATTCATACCGATCGTATTTTCGACACCCTGTTTACCAAGCCATCCTGCAATTTCAACGATAGACACAACTGTCGGGGTATGTTTTTTCGCCAGTGGCACGGCATCGCTAATGTGATCGGCGTGCCCGTGCGTTATGAGGATAACATCGAGACTGTCAAAGGTCTTGAGCGCATCAGGACACACTGGGTTATTGATTACCCATGGATCTATAAGGAGCGTTTGTCCGTTTGCTTCGATTTTAAAGGTGGAGTGTCCGAGCCATGTCAGGCGGATACCGTTGTTAAGCTGCATTTTTTAATTATTCCTTGCGGTTAAATAACGGGGGTTGTATTTATAACGTGCCTTTCTTCAGAGTCGCCTGCGTGTTTTTGCAATGTAATACAAGGAATGGAAATGTAATACAAGGAACGGATTTAGTCTCTCCCCAGACTAAATCCAGTCTATTCCCAGACTAAATCCGGTGTTTCTGCGTATTGTTGCAGGCTATGGTTTTTGTTTGCAAAGAATACATTACTCTTAAGATAGTTTCCCAAGAAGAATTGCCTTTAATCTATGGGCGATGATTTCTACCTCTCCGGGCATGAGCGTTTGTCCATTGATGATGACACCATTTTCTCCTGCGCTTGGAATGTCAATAGAGGGTTCACCTTCCGCGAGTTGCTGAAGGATTTCGTCTCGTGTAATGTCGAGTTGTTCCGCATCAAATCGGATTTCGGTGCGTGGCATCGGCTGTCCGGCTTCGGAGGGGAAAATACGGTGGACTGTAACGCCTTGGATGTCCGCGAACATTTCGTCGTAGTAGGTAACCTGATCCTCGTAAGATTGCTGTAATTTGTCGTGATCCTGACCCAAGTACCATTCGACAGCGGCGAGTAGCCCTACCAATTCTTCTTTCCCTACCTTCATTCCCCTGCCGATGAAAGGGTGTGGGGGTCCGTTGAAGGCGATAGCCTCAATCAACGCTTTTTTTCCGACGATTAACCCACTACTCTGCGGTCCATGCAACCCTTTTCCGCCGCTAAAGAGTGCCAGATCAGCACCCATCTGTGTGAAACGCCAAAGGTTTTCTGGGGGTGGTAACTGTGCAGCAGCATCGACGATGAGGGGGATGTTGTGCTTTTTGGCAATCGAGATGGCTTCTTCATAGGGGACCCAGAGATGTTCTCTACTGGGGTTTGCGAAGTAGAAGATTGCGGCGGTCTTCTCCGTAATGGCATCTTCTAACGCATCAGGAGTCGTCCCCTTTTCGTCTCCTATCTCTACAAACGTGACACCGACCTGCCGAACGGCGTAATCGTATCCGACACGACCGTGCCGATGCACAATGACTTCACTTTTCATTGACGCATCAAGGTGAGGCAATTTTTCACGTTTATCAGGGTCAAGTCCCGTGATACACGCCGCAGTGCTGAGCGTCAAGGCAGCGGCAGCACCACAGGAGACATACGTCGCTTCGTTGTGGGTGAGTTTCGCAATCTCTTCCCCGACCCGTTTTTGGAGTTCAATGATGTCTACAAAATGCTTCGCGGCATCTGCCATCGCCGCGACTACCTCAGACGGCATAATCGAACCACCAAGCCGTGTGAGCGTCGCGTTGCCGTTAATAACTGTGCGAATGCCTAAGCGTTTGTAGATGCTCATTTTTTAGTGGTTTTCGGTTATCAGTTTTCGGTTATCAGTTAAGAAGTCTCCATGTAACAATTCACTTCTCCTTGGAGTACTCCAAGTTTGGGTAGATTGTTACGAAATAACCTCTTAACCGATGACTGACAACTGAAAGCCTGCGTAGCAGGCGGACTGACAACTATTTATCCCACCTCTTCGCCGTCCAATTTACCGACATGGAGATCGATCTCATCGCGCGACTCTATTTTGTCCACCTTACCGTCTGCCATGTGGAAGATGCGGTCGGAGACGTCTAACATCTTGTGGTCGTGCGTTGCGGTGATGATAGTTACGCCGTTTTCAGCATTGAGTCGACGGAGTAGGGCAATGATTTCGAGTCCGGTTTTGGTGTCCAAGTTTCCCGTCGGTTCATCGGCGAGAACGATGGCGGGGTCGTTCGCAAGCGAACGTGCGATTGCGACGCGCTGTTGTTGTCCACCGGAGAGTTCTAACGGCTTGTGTTGCACGCGGTCACCCAGTCCGACGAGTGTAAGGAGGTCAACGCCTTTTTCTCTGCTTTCATCAGCACTCATACCGGCAAAAATCATCGGGAGTGAGACGTTTTCGAGTGCCGTCATCACAGGAATGAGGTTAAACGATTGGAAGATGTAGCCGATCTTTCGACAGCGGAGCCATGCGAGTTCGTACGCGTCAAGTTGTGCGATGTCTACCTCGTCAATGTAGACTCTACCCTCGGTCGGTTTGTCTAAGCCACCGATCATATTGAAAAGTGTTGACTTCCCTGAACCGGAGGGACCCATGATAGAGATGTACTCGCCACGCTGGATTTGGAAATTGACGCCACGGAGGGCATCCACGGTCTGTGTTCCCATTTCATATCGCTTGATAAGGTTCCGGACGCGAACTGTGTTTTCCTTTGGAAGGACACGTTGGAACTTTTCTGGTGTTTCAGCGAGAATTGTGCTCACATCGCCGATTTCTGTTGGGATATTCATTTTTTAATTTTTCCTTGCGGTTCGGTGAGGTAGGTTGGGTGACCAACGATCCTCTCCGTAGATCCGCCTGCGCCGTTGTTGCAGGCTACAATTTCGTTAAAACTGCACAATCTAACAGAAGACGCATCGTTAGAAAAACCGTCTCTGTAGGAATCCAAAAATGCCTTGTTTTTCAGGTTCAGATTCGGGTTCGGGGGTTACGGGCGCGTTCTGTTGAGGGTTTGGGATAGCGAACCCTATGAAATTCCGTTTGCCAAGCTGCTGCATGAACGTAAAGAGGGACGTTTCCGCTTCTTTCCGCGTCAACTGATACTGGTTTTGGACCCTCTTTATAATCTGCGAAATGGTATGCTTACCATCGCACATCTGCCACACATAAGAGCCGATGGAATCCAACACAATAACTCTTTTATTAGGGAGCATAAAGAGTTTACTGGCGAGTCGGATCCAGAGTTTGTCTGTCTGTGGAACAACGAGAGAGGCTTCGCCTTTGTCGTCTATTTCCCAAGTTATTAACTGGTTCCGAACGGGGAACGACTTCATCACCCGAGTCCGATCCATATCCGGACGTTTCTTGAGTTTGAGGGCGTATAGGATTCTGTTTAGCATAATAGTTTTCGGTTCGCCTGCTACGCAGGCTGTCGGTTATTGGTTATCAGTTACAAGCGCATGTTTTGCGTGGAGGCTTTGCTTGGGCGTTTCTGCGGATTTCCCTTGTTAATAACGAAAACCTCTTAACTCTCACTGCGAGGCAAACTGACAACTGAAAGGGTTGCGTAGCCACCCGCACTGATAACTCTATGAGTGGCATTCAATACTTTCAGCAACCTTTTGGACGATCGAACGTCCATCGGTACTGCCGATGGACTGGATGACATAGATACGATTGGATTGATTACATTGCCATAGGTGGAATACGAGTGTTGTCCGTTTAGAAAGCTTATCAAGCGTCAACACCGGCGTAAGTGGCACTCCATCATAGAGACGCGTCTGTTGTCCAACGAGCGTCAGACGTTCGTCTTCTGAGTCTGTATCGGACGTTACTTCAAACCCGTAACCCCGAATCGCTTTTGCGTATTTGGCGCGAAACCATGCCTCTAATGGGTTTGGGGTGTCTTTATAGTCGCTCAGCATCACCTCTGCGGGTCCGTATCGTTCCACACTCAGCCGTCCTTTGTCGGGTGTGGAAGTATCTAAATCGTCTACAGGACCATTGTTCCGCAGACGGTTAGTTGCCTGTTTCGCAAGCCGTACTGTGTTCTGAAAGCGCACAGGTTTTGCAACGAAGGCAAACAACAGATAGCCGCTGAGCAATTTCTGACGTTCCAACTTGTATTCTTTTGGAACACCTAACTGGAGTCCGTAAGCACTCCACAACGTCAAGGGTGCGTCCCCGCGGTCTGTAATTGATTCGAAAACCCGAATAACCGTGGGTCGCCAATTCTCCTTGAGCCGTCCCATCACCTGTACGATGGTAATCCGTTTCCCGGTGTGGAAAATCAGCCCATTCGCACGAATATTCCCCTTCCAACTGAAACCGAGAACGTCTTTCGTATTCAAGAATTCGTCTTCTTTGATGAGATTAACGTTCCGACGAAAGGAGAGTTCGGTGCCTTTCTTATAAGTCTTGCGAATCAACTTGAAGTATTCGTCAAGCGTCGCATGAAGGTCTGGCTTTTTGCGTCGGGTATGCGCCCATTTGAGTTCAAGGCGCGGCATCTCTGCATCGTCAAGTCGGAGGTACCCTGTTTTCTGGTCTCCGCTGAGTCCACTAAGTTCCCACGTTGTGGGGATTTCCAATTCTATGCCTGCCCAGCCAAAAACAGTCCATTCCATCTTTCTAATTATGGCCTCTTGGGCTGTCCTCCACTTCGTTTCGGGCAGATTTACGGTTAAGTCTAAATCCCTTTCAAACCTAAAATAGGTTTTTGACTTTCCCGGAAATCGTTGCGAAATGTAATGGAGCAACGCCCAGATTTAATAGCTTAAAACGGTTTGACGATTACGGCTTTAGAGACAAGGGCAATTGCTACAGTTCCCATACCGATGAGACCAACACCGCAGGCGAATCCTGCCGCGAGTACCGGATTGAACATATACCAGCGCCGCATCCCGAATCGCTTAATCATGTAGAACCGTCCAATAACCGCGCCGAGTAGCCGGGCAACCATGCCTCCCGGATCCGCGCCGATACCCCCGATAATACCGTAGAACCACATTGAGGGGAGTTTAAATACCCACAACATCCCGTAGATCGCGAGGCTTGAGGTGAGCCCAGCGGAGACATAGTCGCCGCGAATCGCTTGAAGCATCTGGCTATTTCCATCCCGAAGCGACGTTTTCCAGAGACACTCGTTTGTGGCGTTAATGGGCCACATCATCTGCGCGAATGGGTATTGCGCACTGGGGATAGGCGCAATCTTCCAGATGAAGTGAAGTACCACAATTCCACTGACAAGTAGAATCGGCATAATCAGAAGTGTACCAGCCAAGTTTGAAGTGAAGGTGGTACCTGTCAATTCAAGCACTCGCCAACTCTGGGTACCGCGTCCATAATCTTCGTCTGGGAGTGGCGCGAACCAGATATCTACCTCTTCATAACGGCTCAAAATAAAAGTAATTTCGTGTAGATACGGTATCTCGAAAAGGTCACGTCCCAGCACACCGAAGGTTCGTGCGGTAACATATGAATTAATAGGTGTGTATAGGAATGCGTAGCCAAGCAAGAAACTCAGTGGAAAATTCGGGACCATCCAGTGGATGAGCCAGATAAATCCACCCATACCGACGAGCCACATTAATCCCATCAACCATATCGGGAAATCACCGCGGTTCGGAGGTGTCGCGAAGGATCCCCGTTCGCCTGCGGCTTTTTGGGTCTTCCGTAGTTTGATGACCATCGGAATTGAAGCCGCCATGCCAACGATTGCAAGACTAAAATTCTTACCCATACCGTAACTAATCCAGAAATCCAGACCGTTGAACAAGCCGACACCCCGGACATCCAAACCTGGAGTCCACTGGTGGAGAATCTCATACCGGTACAGAATTTGTGGGTTCAAAATAAATTGCGTCGCCATTGCAGTGATAAACTCTGTCATGACAACCGGAAATGGCAGTACGAACCCAAAGAGCATCTGTCCGAAGTCGGTTCGGAAAGCGAAAACACCTGTTGGTGCAAAGCCTTCGATGCTCTGCGTGAAATCTATCCACGGGATCTTCAGGATCTGAATCGGCTGGCTCATCATAACACCGGTAAGCGAAGGCACACCGATATAGAGGAACCCCCAGATAAGCCCTGCCATTGAGCCGATGGAGAAAACGCGCCATCGCCAGGTCTCTTCCTTACCTGTCGTTTCTGCGAGTGCGGTTGCCCCTTGTGCACTAATGGGTGCCATCGGATATGGAAGTCGCTCAAGGTCCGCCGTAAGCCGGAACAGAATATACTGTCCGCTGACAAAACGCAGGGTCCCCAGCAGTTTTCCTATGAGGTAGATACCGATAGGTAGGAACCAGTCTGGATGTATCAGAGTTCGCGTAAGCACGCCGACGGAATCGCCTGCGGGTACAATCCAGTCTGGGATTTTGTCTGCGATTTCGTAGGATGCCGCCTGCGGGGTATTGATAAAGTAAGCGTACCAGATAAAGTTCCGGTACTGAAGCCCACTCCCGACAGCCGCACCTGTTAACCCGAGGAGCATGTAAAGCTCCTGTCGTCGGGCAGTTGTGAAGGAACGCCGCGCGAGTTCAGTAAATAGAATAACAGCAACCCAAGGTGCTGCGCCAGCACCGGATTCGCCCGATACATAACTGAGATAAATGGAACCCGGCATCATCAGCAAGCCAACGAAAAGTGCTCCAACGAACACCTTAACTGTTAGCCCCGACTCAAAGGTACGAATACCACCTTCAATGTCGTATCGCTGTGCCCAAGCTTGCCATTCATCTGCTTGTGATACTCTTTCTCTCGCCAAGTTGAGTGTTCTCCTTCCATTAGTTATTGATTATCGGTTATCAGTTATCGGTAAGAAATCTTTCTTTCTGACAACCGATAACTGATGACTGACAACCAATTCTCACTCATCGCCTGATTCTTCGGTGTCATCAGTGTCTCGGAGTTCTTCCCAGAAATGCGCCCAGAAAATACCAACTATCAGCACAAGAGCCGAGAACATCTGCCATTGCCAGCGCCCTTCAAGGGCGAGAACGCTGAACAGCCATAAGAAGGTGCCAAGGATGATGATAAAACTTGCTACTTTTTCCATTTTTTAACTATGGTCCTCTGAGCATCGTTCCACTACGTTCCACGATGGTTTCTGGTTAATGCTGTGCTGGGTTTGGGAATATGTTCCTAATTTCGTTTAGACTTCATCGAAAACCCGCCCGAAACGTAGTGGAGGGCAACCCAGATTCAATAGTTTAAAAATCTTCAATCCGCTGGTGTCGGGACGGGATCCATCTGTGCTGTTTCTTCGTCTGCCCCGTCTGTGCCTTCGGTTCTTCCGCGTTCATGGAATTCTGCTCGGATATCAACACTGAACGTCCGCCAAATCAGAAGTTGTTTCCGCAGCAAGTTCAGGAACCGTCGGTTAACTCGCTTCCAAGAAGCAATCTCACCGCTCTCGCGATGCACATCCAATGTGATTTTATAGAGGTCCTCCTCTTCACCACCGACTGGGGATGTGACAAACTGAATAGACTGGCTCACACCCAAGTCGTAAGGTGCCAACCAGACCATCATCCCGATCTGATAGGAATCTTCGGCTTCATCTTGGCTGAACGCAACTTGGTCTGTGTAGAAATCACTTGCGGATTCGTCTGCGTGTGCCTCGAAATAATCCCGCATAAAGACGTTCAGACCGAGTGCCTCTTCTTCAAGGACGGTGAAGGGCAGATTGAAATGCCATACATCGCCTTCGGGTTCTGGGAGTTTCCACTTACGTTCGATATCAGGGACTGCCATCCGTGAGGCTTTGATCGCTGGATACAGCGTACTCAGCAACACAACGATCATGACGATAATTGTCGCAACAACGGTTGACATTGATGAGTAGTTGAGAGTCAATCCAGCAAGCCAGCCGAAATGGACCAGGGTTGTTGCGATCGCTTGTCCCATAAGATAGCCTAACACCGCACCGACGATGGCGTACACGCATGCCTCTGCGAGGAAGAGGAAGGCGATATGCACGGGGGCAAGTCCGACAGAACTGTAAATACCGATTTCTCGGACCCGTTCATAGACGGCTCCAAGCATAGTGTTAAGAACGATAAGAGCCGCAATCAGGATCGGTACAAACAGGTTACCCATCCCGCTGAAACTCGTCATTCCGATACTACTGTAGAGGTATGTATCTTTATCACGCCCTACAAAGAAGTCAAGGGCAATGCGGTTCATAAGGGGTGCCATGATGAGGTCCAACTTATCTATTGCACCTAATAATTTCGGATCGTCCTCTCTCGGTTCCATGTTAACAGCAACACTTCGAAGCGTCCCGCCTTGGTTCATAACCACCTCGTATGGCAGGATGGCGACACTGTCTGGCGTGAGATGGAGATACTTCTGTAATTCACCTTCGAGCGTTTCATCACCAGTAGCACCTCGGCTCCGCTGTTGTTGCATCAACTGATAGTCAACAGGTGTAAGTTCCTCGCCATCGTTATCAGTGAGGTCCTTGAATCCGATGCCGAGGACACCAACGACAGTAAAGTCGGCACCGTAAACAGAGACGGTGGCTTTACCCATATCGCTTTCGGTGATCTTGAGCAACTCTGCCATTCCTTTGGGTAGCACAATGGCATAGGGCCACTCCGTCGGCCATTCGTTGGCATCTGCTGGGTCAAACCATTTTCCGTATTGGAGATATCTGTTGATACCACTGACACCGGGTTCTGATTCGTTCATACCGACGAGCATGTTTGCAGCGAAGGTTAACGCTTCACCCGTGAGTTGGTGCGTCGGGGGCGATGGATCTGCCGGGTTTTCCGTACGTGTGAGTTGGACAAACGATTGGTCACCAGTCCCTGAGGATTGATACCATGCGCGCGGTGCGACGACATTCCGAACGATCAATACGGATTCTTCATCTACCTGTTCGATAAACCCACCTTCTTTTAAAGTCTTACGTGCTTCCGCGAGATCAATCGGTTGTTGCCCTTGCTTGACTAAGAGTTCGTTTTTACGTTCCAAAAGTCGTTCTAAGGCGGTGAGCGTGATTTGCGTCTTTTGCATATCGTTCAGCACGGAGGTAAGCACCGGTTCCTCAAGAGGACGCCAATATTGGTCACGGATGAGGAGTCCGGTATAGCGTGGTGTCACTTGTGGAAGGCTCGTTCTATTCGGGTGCATAAACGTCCGCACGGAGGTAAACGATATAACAGTGAAGGTAAGGATTACCAACGTACAGCATGTCAGGATCGTTCGTCCTTTCCGCTTCCGCATGTTGGAAATACCTAAACTAAATGCGGCGGCACTCGCACTCAACCTACCGACATCAGCTTTATAAACCTTACTGCCCTCTTGCCGGATCTTTTCGAGTTGCTCCTCAAATTTTCGGACAATGATACTGATGACAATAACCGTCAATGCAAGCACTACAAACGCGATGAGAATAATCACAGGTGTGGTAGTAATCTGGAATGCTGGGTGAACTTGACTTAGGAAGAAAAATACCAGTAAAAAGATACCGAACGATCCCAAAATCTGCTTGTGGATGTTCGGGAATCCGAAGATGAGCCGCTCCATAAAGTACGCAAACGGCATGAGTAAAGCGAGATAGAACATTACACCATTAACGACATCGTTACCGGTCTGTTTGACATCTGGATATGCCCGTGATTCATAGCCCCACGCCGCACGAGCGAGTTTGAGGGCTTGTTGATAGTCGTTTTGGAGCAATTCAGTCTCCGCGCGTGCGAGATAATCGTTCGCAAATTGATGGAGTTTGTCAAGTCGGTCACTGGAGATACCAAACCGTTTATAAAGTCGTGAGCGGTTCTCATCGAGCCACCACATATCCCGGACAACGACATACGGCGTGAGTCGAATCTGTCCGTTTTCTCGAACGACAAATCCTTCACCGGTGTAAAGTGTCGGATTCTTCATACCGCTCTTCGTTGCTTTGATGAGCAGGAGACGTTTACCGATCTGTCCATATGCCATCCCAACTTTAATACGGGTGTTAGGTTCACTATACACGAGGGCAATGGGTTCGGCGGCAGACACACCTTCCTGTTGCCACGGTTTGGACATCCCGAACTTCTCCGGCGAACTGTCGGTGAGCGCGTCGTAGACTTCGAGTTCCCGAAGGGTGCGTAGATATCGCTGATCCACTAAGTCGTAGATGGTTGTAGATACACACGGGAATGTAACAACGCGACAACCCCGTCTACGAGTATTAATCGGAATTTCATTCGGAAGCAACTTGGCACCGTAATTCCCTAAATCAGGTGCGTAGATGATATCTCCAGAATCCGGGTCGAGAATATAGGCTTCGACTTCTTGTTTCCCTTTGAGACGTCGGGTGGCTCTACCTTCCATGGCTAACCCGGCAACTTCAAAGTTTCCCTTGTTATCGCCCATCACAAACAGGTCGCCGCGGACACCCATCATGCTCTTATGTTTTCTACGAAGTGTTATGATAGGATAGGGGACGGGTTTATTCGGTAGTGCGGACTCTCGTGCGTCAAATTCAACGACATCCCCAAAGAGGTTGCAGTAGAAATTCCCGACACGGGCGGCAGTGGGCATTTCTTCATCCCGAAGTGCTTGTATAAGTAGCGATGCCAATGTTCGTGCTTGTTGATGGAGATTTCCGTCTTCGCGCAAATCAACGCGTTCAATCGTATCGAGGGGTGTGTCCGTTAAGACGCGCGCATCCTCGATAGTTGCGAAAGCGATTCCGGTTTTTCCGACAAGCGTTGCGACTTCACTGTCAAAAGCGATTTTACCGGGGATATAGGTTTTCCAAGTCTTTCCACCACTTGCGGAGATGGCGTTAACAAAGTTTGATTCGCCGCCGAGGCCTGCGATTGAAATAAGGGTCTTGATATCCTCAATTTCTTCATCGGAGAAAGTGTCCGGATCCTCATGTCGAAGTTGGAGCATTGCGTCCAATTGCTCACGGGTACGGATGTTATTTTTCCGATTCTTCTTTGCAGTGCGGACATCGTTTCGGATGAAACGCTCGACCTCTTTGCGAATATAATCCATATCCTTGAGCATATCCTCAGAGGGTTCGCCTTGATTGCGCCACTGTTCAAACTGCATTTTCATCAGTCGGCTCACGCCGCTGAGGTCGGTGAGTTTGTTAAAGTGCGCACTCAGTAGCGTTTCAAGCGTCTTTCCTTCAAGGGCGGCTTTATCGGAGATCCCATTCGCAACTGTCCATTGACGTACCAGAACGGCTTGTCGAATTTGGTCATCTGTCCACTGCCAAAGTTTGCGGACCCGGACACCGAAATCAGCATCTTCGGCGTAAGAGGCAAGTTTATTGCCGATGCTTGCAAACTCGCGACGTAATACAAATTCGGGTTGCTGATCGTAGAACCATCCCTTGTTGAATACCCCAAATTGATTCGATTGTGAGGAGAGGTCGATACTAATATAGAGGGAGGTATAATACCGGTTGAATAGGTCTTGAAGTGCGATAGCCGCCTCAATCTGCCCGAGTTTCCGATTGTATTCATTGGTGTCAATACGCAACATCTTTTCAATGCGACTCTGAATGTTACGAAAACGTGCGTTGCGGAGGGTCAACATGTTATCGCGTAGAAGTATTTTAGTCTCTGCATCCAAATCAGTATCTAATGTGGGCAACCGTTCAACGAGGTTTTCGAGTGCTACGATATCTGTGTCCGCACGCTTTTTGACGATCTCTAATAGTTCTGTTTCGTTAATATGTGATGAGATACGAGAGCGCAGCGAAAGTGCTTGTTCGACTTCATCGTCTGATAGGTAGTTTTCCAAAATGAGGCGTTCTTCATCCAGGTATACCCGCCCTAACGTTCCGGCTGTCGCGATTAAGTTCTGGATACGTGTTTGTTCCAATCGAGCGTTCCGAAGTGCGATTTCAAAGATGCCTTGTTTGTCTTTGAGAAGATCTGCTATCAATATAGCGGCATCAACAGTGTCTTCAGATTCATTTAATCGCTGTCGAAGTTGGGTATCAATCGTGTTAAGACGTTCTATCCCGGCTTTCGACAAAAACTTACCGCCATAAATTAAAGAATCACCGCTTGGTCTCCCCATCGGTGTTTCCTTGAGTTGCCGAATGCTACCTTTAATATCGTCTTCAACGGGCTGGCTGTCAGGTATTTGTGCCAGGACCTTTTCAAGGAGTTGAATCTCTCGCTGGATGGCGACTTCTTGGGTGTCGCTGGCATCGCGTAAAACACTGCGAGCATCTTTCGCTTTGTTAAGTGAATGTAAATCGAGATGCCGGTCAAGTATCTTCTCAGGTGTCCACATCAGCGCGAATTTACGTTTATCGCTCATCTCCCAGTTTGCGAGGGTTGTGTTAAGCGTCTCGATATCAGGAATGAGTTCTCGCGGAAGGTCTTCCGGTATTGGGATTTGCCAGTCTGAACCCTGTTGCACCGGAATAAGGTATGCATCATTTGGGTGCGTGTGATATTCGTCGGCAGTGCCGGTCTCTATCGCGTGGGTGAGTTTCTTCACCGCCCATGTATCAAGACGGGCAATCGGTAGCCCGAGCGTTTCGATGAGTTCGCGCTGTGCGGTTCGGCTGGTATTGAGGGCAACAGCACGAACCTCGGCTAACCTACTGACAATATCTCGGAGGAAATGTGTCGTTTGCAGAGCCTCTTTCTTCGAGCGGGCAAGATTTGCTAACAAACGACTCTTCTCTTCACCTGTGAAACCTTGTTTTTCACGTTTTCGATTCCGATCTGTCTGCTTCTTCTGGCGTTCTGAAAAATCTCGCTGTTGCTCTGTTAGGGATTCAATCTCAGACCGTGTTTCTGCCAAGCCATCCAGTGTGGTTGTGAGGGAATCCAAGTCAGACTTTACGTTATGTATACCGTGGAAAAAGTCAGCAGGGAGATCAACGAGAACGCTCCGGTCAATGGAGAGTAGAAGCCTTCTGCCCAATTCTTCAAATTCGAGGACATCTGTAGAGAGTCCACGGCGAAGTCCGTGCATTGTTGGAGTACCGGGTGAATCGGTGACAGAACCGACAATATCTTGTCCAATGCCTTCCATGAAGGCGCGTATGCCAGCAAGCCCTTGGAAGTGTCCATCAACTGCAACAAAGAGAACAGAATAGCCAGGTCGATATTGAGGTTGACTAAAAAGACGGGCAAGTTCCATGAGGGTCGCGATACCGCAGGTCGGATCCGCACCGGGTGCCATTGCGGGGACAACGGACATGGAGTCGTAATAAGCTGTAAGAACGATGAGTTCATCGCGTAAAGTTGGATCTCCGCCTTCCAAGAACCCACGTATATTTTGCCCTACGCGGCGTTCCCAGGTCATCTTACCTCTAACGCGAACATTAACTTGATTACCCTGAGCGTGTTGTTCTTCTAACAGATGGGTTAGGACAGCCGCATCGTCTTTGGAAATCCAGAATCGCGGAATATTGGCGGGGACGGTACCAAACTTATTTTCTGCTTCCCCGCGGATGGTTGTTTCGGGTTGGATAAAAATAACAGCGGTGCCGCCGAGCATTGCCGCATTGATATAACGGGTGCTGGAGTTAAAATCGAGAAGGACTATCGCACCTTTCGGGATAAAGATGTGTGATTCACTTGCGGCGACAAACTCGCCGGATTCATCGACGTGTCCGTTGTTGTTGTTGTCAATGCCATCGGTCGCATCACCCGGGGTTTCGTCTGTCCAACCATCGGCATCGTTATCAATACCATCTGTTGCCCATCCAAGGATTTCGGAGAGCAGCGGAATTTCACCGTATTCATCAATAGTGCCGTCCTCATCGTTATCGATACCATCGGATGCTTTTTGAAGGTGTTCATTGAGTATATCATCGGTAATGCTGGCTTCGGTAATACGGTAGCGTCGGGCGAGCGTTGTGAGCGTATCCCCGTCTTGGAGCCTATACCAAAATCCGCCAATGTTGGTGCCGTTGAAATCGGCAAGTTCACCATCATCGCCGTAAAGGAGGGGACCAGATAAACCTCCTGTTGGAATAAACACGGTGCTTCCTTCGACAACTGGAGTCGCTAGAAATTTGTTCCGGTCATCTGCGAGGATAACCGTCTCGTCAACTTGGTAACTTTCTGCGATGTCTTTGAGTGTTTCCCCTGCTAATGCAGTATGTTTGATTCCGTCTGCTAACAGGGAGGTACGTACAAGGTTGGGCCAGAGTGGTGTGAGTTTAAAGGTGTGTAGTAGGTTGGCTTCCGAAGAGAGGACTTCAATGACGCTATCACCATGGTCAATCGGTACAGTGACGGAGAACTCGCGGCTTTCTACGTTCTGCAAGCCGGTTTCAACGAAACGGTCAAAAATGTATTTGCTGCCACTCGCGGCTTGTGGATAGCCGGTGACTCGACTGTCGAGGCTTGAGAGGCGTGCAAGATCCTTTCGAATGTTGCCAATAGAGAGGTCATCCCGAATCTGAATGGCTGCAGATTTCATACCGGTACTGGAAACTGTTTGTGCATATGCAGTATCCGACAGTGGTTTCTCGGTGACAAGCAAAACGGAAAGGAAAAACATTAATGCATTTATTACCGCACTGAAGCGTCGCAAGCGGCACTTGTATCTACTATGGATTTTCATGTTGTGAAGTCTCCCGCCTTTTTCTGGTTTTTTAGAAGGTAACATGTATATTGTATATTATTATTGCAATTTTTGTCAAATTAAAATTTGCATTTAACGCTTTTTAAGGTTAAAATATATTTAACGCTTTTGCCTCTCATTGAAGCAGAATTCTCTTCAAACTGCATTTCACTTAATACTGCAGCAATACTAAAAAATTTAAAGAACTCAGCGGCAGTCCAATAGTAATTTCGCTGTCTGATGTTAAGGAGCCAAACGTGGGCAAAGAACCAAAAGAGTCTAATACGGACAAAGTCGTCTCACGTATAAAACTACGTCGTCGTGAACTGAAGTTGACACAAACAGAGCTTGCAAAGGTGGCAAACCTAACGCCTGCTGCGATCTCTCAATTTGAATCAGGAGCCCGAAAACCGTCGTTTAAAACACTTTCAAGTCTTTCCGATGCCTTAAAAGTCACTACCGATTACCTACTTGGAAAAGCCAACAAAAGCTACGATGACCTCTTAGCCGACCCGAAGATTAGTGCTATGTTCAAGGGGATGATGGAATTTACGGAAAAAGACAAGGAAACGCTCTACGAGTTTTATGAATTTCTGAAGGTGAAGGCGGAGAAATCCTCGAATATATAGTGAGTTGTTTCGTGTTGAACAAAATCTAACTGGGGTTGTGAGAATTCGGTTCTGTTCGTGAAGAAATCTGGGGAATACCCAAGCAAATACCGTTTAAATTTGGAGATTTGGACAGAGGCAGATTTTCCCGAAATTTTGGCGATTCTCTAATAGTAGGTGTGCCTCACTCGCATGCTTGAGCGGTAAAATTCTGTCAATAATAGGTTCCAATTTCCCTTGTCCAGCAAGATGGATAAGCGTTCGGAGTTCAGGGACTGTACCAAGGGCGGAACCCATTACTGTTAGTTCCTTTTGATACATCTTTCGGATGTTAATTGTTCCAATGTTGCCTGTTGTCACACCGCACGAAACGAGCCTCCCATTTTTGGTAAGGCTCGCGATGCTCTGATCCCATGTCGCAGCACCAACATGCTCAAGGACGACATCCACACCTCGCCCGTTTGTTACATCAAGGACAATCTCCGAGAAATCTGTGTCTTTGTAGTTAATCGTAACATCTGCTCCCATTTGTCGTGCGCGTTCAAGTTTCTCATCACTACTCGCTGTGGCAAAAACTCTGGCACCCGTTAGTTTTGCGATCTGTAGTCCTGCACTTCCGACACCACCCCCTACACCGAGAATTAGGACATCGTCCTCGGGAGAAAGTTGTGCCCGCGTCATTAGCATATGCCATGCCGTGAGATACGCTATCGGCATCGCAGCGGCGTGAACGAATGACAGTGTCGCTGGCATCTGAATGGCGTTTTGGGCAGGGGCTTTCACGTATTCTGCGTATCCGCCATTCGTTTGGAAACCGATGAGCTCTTGCGTGTCACACAAGTTTTCGGCACCGCGATGGCAATCGCTACAGATACCACACGGAATACAAGGTGCGAGAACGACTCTATCCCCGACCGCAACACCGCGAACTGCCTCACCAATCTCAGCGATCGTTCCAGCGATGTCGGAGCCGAGTATGTGTGGCGTATCCCCCCGACGGAGTTTCACTTCTATCTCGGGGCGATTCCGCCGGGCATGGATATCGAGATAATTCACCGCACAGGCTTCAACTTTAACCAGCACCTCATTCGTACCAGGTGTCGGTTTAGGGACGTCCGTGTACTGAAGTACCTCCGCGCTGCCTTGTTCTGAGAAAACAATCGCTTTCATTTTTTAATGATTAACTCTGGGCATCGTTCTGTACGGGCTGGGTAACCCAGCCCCTACGGTTTTATGATGATTTCTGGTGAATTCCAACTCGGTTGGGCAGCTTGACAACTTTTTTCAAGCGACACAGGAAAACGGGCAATAGATAGAGCAGACTTCCTGATTCACGCTATGGTTCGTGGTTTAGAGCCGATGTAACTCGTCTAAGCAATCAGAAAGTTCTAATATTTGTAATTCTCTGGAGATATAATTAAGGACAGCCTGTTCCAATGCCAACGGATAGACGACTCCGTGCTGTTTGGCAATATCTGGTCCATACCGTTGCATGATCGCTGTTAACCGGAGGTGTGCTTTTGCAATGCTTTCTCTATCAATACTTTGCAGTGTTAATGCCTCTTCGATTTCTTCTCTGAGAACTTGCGGCAGAAAAGCATTAATATTTTTTGCACCTCTATCCTTTTGATTTCCACTCCCTATGATGAGGACTTCTGTCAGTGGGATCACAACAAATGTGGTGCCCATAAATCCTGCGATGCGTTCCTCGCGTCCCAAGACTGTAGGAAGGATAGCAAGCACACGCCAAAACTCATCGAAATGCTGCTTTAGGACCGAACTAACATCTTTTGATTCTCGATCTCTGCCCGCTTCTTTGAATTGAATACATCCTTCGACAGCAGACAGCAGGTGAACATTCGGACGTTCAAGAGTGATTGTATCGCCTGTGTGTAACCAGACATCAACTCGCAAACCTGCTGTTGTAATGCAGGTCATCATCTGTCCAGGAAACGTGTCTTTGAAGAGAACCAGCGACTGAATATCGGATAACCAAGATTCTAATTCCTGTTGGAAAGTTTCTTTGTTCTCTTCGGCGACCAATAGATGAATGTCAATATCTGAATATCTGTCAGTGGTGCCTTTTGCGAAACTCCCTTCAAGCCACGTCCCTAATATACGCACGTCCGATGTGGCTTTATCTGCAAATGCTTTCAGATATTCTTGATGCATTTCCAATCCTTTGCGATAAATTGCTCAGACGTGTTGCTATATTTATCGGCATGGCGCGGAATTTATCCGTAGGCACCGTGGTTGAGGAAGCCGAGGAGTCGGCGCAGACGGGGACTCGCATCTTTATGGACAGAATCCGGCATGTTGTAGTTCATAAACGGATAGTATTTATGCCCAACAAGGCGGCGTCCGTACGTCACCTGTGTGATATATCGGATGCGCTGGGTCTGGTTTGGACCCCCGCGATGCCATACCTGATTGTTGAACATGATAACGCTTCCCGCTTTTCCAAGGTTATACTGAACTTTGTCCTCCCACTCGGTTCCTTCTATCGGATTCGGAGGCGATGCGCCGAAAAGATGTGAACCTGGGACCACTTCTGTACCACCGTGTTCGATTTCAGTGACATCGGTGAGGTAGTAATTCGCCGTAAAGAGCAACACCGGCAACCGGACGTTCTTTGGGGGTTCGCCGTCTGTTACGATATAGTGTGGGGCATCATCTTGATGCCACGACGTGATTCCACCTCCTGGAAACGTCTGGAACGAGTTGTTGTGGATGACGTGACAATTTTCCGCTACGAGTGCTTCCGCGAAGGAGACAATCGGTTCAAGGTCGAACAAGCGACGATTCGCTTCGCTATGTTCAAACATCCGATGGCTTAAGTGCATACGACGCTCAGGACCTCCACCGTTTAAGCCATTCGGATCGTTTTCAAGTGCCCACTCTAAATCTTGTCGAAGTTGCGCGCAGTGATCGGGTGTCAAGACATTTTGCAAAAATAGGCAGCCTCGTTGGTGGAAGGTTTCCACCCACTCCTGAATTTGTTCATCACTGACAACCTGATCTGCCAAGTAGGTTGTTTGTGCCATTGTTCTACGCCCCCTCAGTCAAAGTTGGTAGATTCATCGAAAAAGTACGGAAATTTCCATGCTCTCGCAGGTACATTTGGATAGAAGACTGAGAGACCAGAAGCGGAATAAACACTGCTCCAACCTTTCAGTCTTCTCATCATCCAGTGAAGGAAACGTGAGTTCAACGAATAGCATTTAGCCCATCGCTGCGGCAACGATGATGCCGAGTGAGATAAGAACGCCTGCAACCGCAATGCCAGCAGCGGTGTTGTTCTCTTCGGCAATCTGACGGTTTAAGTCATACGGGGTCGCCATGTCGAAGACCTTGTAGCCTACCATCAGAATGATTAAGCCAACGATGCTAAAAACAATGCCTTCAATGATAAAACCACCCAAGACTTTGAAGTCTATCATCGGGGCATCTCCAGGCGCAGCCATGTCGGATTGGGCAATGGCATTGTGTGAAAACAGGACAGAGGCGACAATTGCCACAGCAACCAGAATAAATGTGGTGAATACAATTTTTTTAGCCATTTTAGCAGTCTCCTTATTTTCGTTTTTTACTGCGGACCTCTGAGCGTCGTTCCACGTTAGTTTCTGGTTAATTCTGTGCCGGGTGAGGAACTCTTACGTATTCCTACTTTTCGTTTAGACTTCACCGGAAACCTGCTCGAAACGTAGTGGAGAGCAGAACGAGGACCTACGTAATTAAAAAATCTCGAACTGCACATTCGTGGTGATGTGCAGGTACTTTACCAATATAGCATCTTTATCTTCGATATAAAGCCATCCGGATTCGGCATCCTCGAGCGTTTGCACATTCGCAATCTCAATCTCTGCATATTTGTCCGATGTGTTGACAGATTCAGAGTCGTCAGACGGTGTATCCGTATCGGGAGTTGGGGACTCATCCACGGGTGATGAAAACTGATAGCGTACCCGAAGTGCTTGTGGCGCGCGTCCATAACCCGCAATAAGGGTATAACTCGTTTCATTATCGGCGTAGCTGAGTTGCCAGCTCAGTTGACCGTTATCGGCCACGTTCAGTTCATCTACCATTGCCCCGGAACTGAGGTGTATCTTCCCGACGATAGCGGTTTTTATTCCCGGATCGAGCCCGCGGAGTGTGTAAACATTCACCATAATATCCTCTGGATTCAAATGTGGTCCCTTGCCTTCGGTACAGAAACCATAAAATCCATCCGGATAGGTGCCTTTGAATTCACCGTCTTCCCACTGTTGATACATTGCACTGACCGTAATACCCTCAGCGATTTGAAGTAAGCTATCATTTTCGGTGTGCCGGTTCAAGCGTTGTAAGTAATACGCGAGCACTAATCCGTTCCATTGAACGGGAACACCGAACCACGGGTGCGTGTGGAAACTTGTCCCGAAAACAGGGATTGAGGCGAACTGCATACCAGGCCGGTCTGGAAGATGCCAATGGTAGAGGAATGGCATCGCTGTTGCCGCCCAATACGTTGCGCGTTTGAGGTGTTCTTTATCCGCCGTCAATTCGTAAGCCTCAACATAGGCACCGATGGCGTGAGCAGCCGCGAGAACATCTGGTTGATACATCGGACATTCCCACATTTGTGCGCCGCGCGGTACGGAGAATTGCTTAATGAACTTAAGAGCTTTCAAACCTGCTTCACGTGACGGTTTATTTCCGGTAATCCGAGCGTGTTTAAGGAGTAGAAGTGCTGATTCAGCACAGGTACCGAGCACTGCTTCACCTGCCGTTCCAAGGGTGGCAGTTTTCGCGTTTGTTGGATGCCATCGCCAGCTTCCATCCGATTCTTGTGTAGTAATGCGTTGCTGCGTTTCTTCCTCCATGTAAGATAATGCGGCATTGATAGGACCGATATAGAATGGCAATTCCCATCTTAAAATGTGACACGAGCCGCGTGCCGCCAAGCTGCCTTCTCCGGATTCGGTTATGGTGTTTTTGGCTATTTCCAACACCCGTTCCTTCACATGCTCATCTTTTGTAGCGAGGTAGTCGTACCAAAGTAGAGTGCCGAAACCTGGTTCGTTGTGCGATGCCCAGTCTACGCAGTGACGCGATTTTCGAGTGCCTGCGTCCCATGTCGTCTGCATAAACCCGTGCCGCGAAAGTAAGACCTCTTCTTCGTCGCTACGGGGTGGTGATAACGGTTTGGGAGCACCGTAAGCCTCGTTCCAATGTGCTATGGCATCTAAAATAGTGGCGTTTCCGTCCACGATGATTTCAGCTTTGATGGACACCGGACGCGACGGTATGAGTGGATACGGGATAGAAGCTTCCGTCTGATTTTCTGGGACCCATGTTGGCACGGTCGGGACGAATATACCGAGGGCATGGTTTTTCTGATACTGATGCCAATTGGGCGAGGCAAATACTGCGGAGAGCATCTGATTCTCACCATCCCAAGTATCCAGAGGATTCCAGATGATGCCGACCACTGATTTCTGTATCTCTACTGCCATGACTGGCACTGTAATTTTATACGGATGCGGAACAAGACGGTTATCGAGGGGCGGGGCTGCGTCGCGTGGACTTGAAGAACGTTCATCGTTTTCTAAGAATTCGAGTCCGGGGAAAAGGGCTGCCGTTTTCTTTTCGCGATTGCGCCCTTGCCCAGCATAAAGCATCGGACCACGGAAGGCAAGAAGTTCTCGGTTCCCATCCGTTTGCAACTGGTATTCCGTTTTCACCCGCGTTGCATTTTCGCTGAGCGTCCACTGCATCTCATAAGTCCACTCAACCCCATCTACATCCGTACCCGAACCGCTGAGGCGGATAATTGACTCCCCTTGGTTGTTCCCGGCAAGTTGATAGTCTGTAGGTACAAGTTGCGACGTTTGACGGTTCTGTGATGCGTCTAAATAGGCAACCTCGGAGAGGGCCGGACAGGTTGCTACCTGCTGGTAGTTACCACCTTTTGCGGCAAAGATTATGTAGTACGCAAACCCTCCCTCAACATCCTTTTTGTCAAGTGGATTCGTTTCTTGGTTGTTTTGGTGTGTTGCTTCAGGTCCGCGGACGAATACAATGCGAAGATGTTTATTGCCTAGCACGACGCTACCCTCTTCCGTGTAGGTGTGCAATTCTTTCACCACCTTGGCAGGGAGTTTAGGCGATTCAGGACGAACCACAACACTTTCTTGGGCTGTTTGACGTTCTTCACCTGCTGAGGTTTGACATTTGAGCGAGACAGAAACGGGAATTACAGTCGGATTTGGGGGACGGCGGGCTATCCAGAAGACAGAGGCTTCTTCACCCGGTTCAATTGTTTTAATGGTTTGTCTGGGACGTCCGCGCCGTAGTTTCATACCGTTGATAGAAATTCGCGCCGTATCCGCTTTACCGAGCGGGGCAGTGCCGGTATTCCGAAGTGTGCATTGCACTTCAAAATCTTCGCCCGCTGTGACGACTGCAGCCGTCGCACCTACGTTCACAATTTCTAATTTCGGTTGTGCCGCGTAAAGCGATATTTTCGCAGGCGACTCTTCTGATTCGTGCGACTCGAGACAAATGTTCACTAAGTCGGAAACGGTTGTTGACTTGTCTTGACTAAACTCACGGAGTTGCATCGTGTCATCGCTGGCGTGTAAGATAGCAATTCCACATCGTAGTTCCGGTTCGGCGGCTCTTTTCGCTTTCCGAAGGGAGCGCTGCTTGAGTTTGCGTAACTGCGGTTTACCCCACAAAGCCCACGCGTAGTTACTGTTGCTTTCTACGTTGCATTCCGTCAGGAACGAGATGACGACTTCTTTACCAGCGTAGGACGTGAGTTCGATGCTTTCTTCTGCCCATTGGCATTCGGTTGATACAGATTCAAAGCATCTTTCCGGTGCAACTTCTACATCTGTATGAAGATCGAAAATTTCGATAGCGAACTTTACGCCCCCAGGCTGTCGCTCCGCGTCGTCAAAAACAACACCGTCCCGTAAGCCGATAGAGAAATGTAGAAAAAGTTTCTCTTTTTCATTAGTATCTGGAAGGGACAGTGTATAGTCGATTTTTGCAGATTCTGTTGGGGTTGGATGTTCAAAGATCGCTGGCTTTGTCACGCCGCCGGAACAGTCCGTTCCACTGACGGATGCTTGATCTGTGCCGGAAATAGTGCTCTGTCCAAACATCTCCACGAAGTCATAAATCTCTTCAATAATGCCGAGTTCTAAAGGTATTGTTTCGGGCTCTGCTTCGGGGGCTGTTGCTTCTGTTTCGGTATCGTCACTTCCGTCTGTTTCCTGCGGTAGAGGCGAGGTTACCTCGTCCTTATCTGCTTCAGTATCAGAGGCCTGTGAGTGCTGCGCCATAGCATCCTCACTTTCCTGTTCAGATATTACAATTTCCGTTGGAGATTCTGTTTCACTTTCGGAGACGGAATCGGTGTCTTCCGATGACTCGACTGCTTCAGCATCGGGCGACGCGAGATTAGCGGTCTCGACGACCGGTGTTTCTTCTGTAGTGGATGCGTCAGGAGTGTCGTCCTCGCTGGCGTGAGCCTCTTCGTCTATGGAAATAGGTAAGACCTCCGGTGCCTCGTCGTCAGAGGGTGTTTCCTCCGATGCATCCGCCGCGTCAGCGTTTTCGATGTCCGAGGGTTCAGAAATAGGGGTATCAGAGTTATCTGATGCTACGGATTCAGCATCATTCGTGGAATTATCGTCAGTTGCGAATTCTAATTCCGTTTGGTGTCCGTCACTCTGCTGTGCATCGGAAACCGATGGATCGGTCTCTTTCTCCGTGTTCCCGATACAACTGGCTAAAAACTGTTGAACAATATAGGGAGCAGTGAGCATATTTTAATTATTCCTTGCGGTTCGGTAAGCTGGGTGTTTTTGCTTGGGTGTTTCCCCAGGGATTTGATATACCTTTCCGTATGTCCGCCTTCCACTTCGTTTCAGGCTAAGTGCTTTGGCTTACGACCGGCTCCATTTCTGTTTCATCTGCTTCATCTCGTCATTGAGCACGAGTTCCGCCGAGGGCGTTTGGGCAGATGCTTCAATCTGCCATGCGCCAGATTCGTCCTTCAGCACAGGTTTGCGTTGGGCAACAGGTAGCACACCGAAGGGCGTATGCGGTTCAAGTTGATACCAATATGCCACAGAGGACGTCTCATTGCTGAGATGGTTCCCGTGTCCGTGCTCTATCGTAACCCGGATCTCTTTTTCAAAGCGGACCGGGTTTTCGATGTGATAGACGTATGAGGTCTGGTAACCGTCGGTATTGTTTTCGTGGATAGAAGAGCCGTTGTGTGCAAACGCGTTATCTTGCATTCCCCAGGCTTGGTTAAGGTAATCCTCTGAACCTGTGCCGTGCAGATCTGGGGGCCACTTATAGCCATCGACCCAGATCATATCGTCGCCTTCACCCCACCACGTGCCTTGAAAGTTGGTAACCGATAAGTTACAACCAATATAGTGTCCTCTACCTTCGGCGGACAGAATCAGGTAATTGTTGTCCCACGCGAGCCGTTCCGCGTTGATAATATTGGCTTCTGGGGTATTCACAGTAATTTCATGTCCCCATCCGTCACACGGGTTTTCACGGTGGAATTGCGCGTGAAAATAGGCAGTATCATCACTGAGTGGCTCAGGGTACTGCTCATAGTCGATATAGAAGTATTGGCGATGGGTTGTATCACCTTCGTTGACGAGTTCAATCCTTGCGCTACGGTTAAAGGGCATCTGCAAGTAGGAGTTCAGCGCGCAACCTGTATTGAACTGATTGTTCTGATGTGTGGAAGCCGAGAATGGGATGGAATCGTAGGAGTTAACAATTTCGTTACCGAGTCCAAAGAAATCCCCTAATGGACACAAAACACTCGGGTGCTCTTCATCGTCCCAAAACATTCGGATCAGTACGTTTCGATACCCGTTTGGCTGTGTCATCCAAATATGGTTGATACAGCCGGGTCCTTGAAGATCTGCGATAACCCGGGTTTCACCGGGTTCAACATTCCAAGCATCGCTGTTTCTGCCTATTATATCCCATGAAGAAGCGCGTAACGAACGCGCTTTTTTAACGCGCGTCAACGACGACAATAATCCGTCAACGTAAGTCATTCAACTTTTCCTTATTAATTATTTTTTTTCAGTTTCCCACTCAGAAGCACAAGGAGGCATATAAGATGTTCTTGATTATTATTATACCACATACGCGTGGAAAATCAATACGCTTTTTGGCTTAAGAATCAGACAGAACGGCTGTCATCTTTTCCAACCCGATGCGTGCGACTTCTGCGGGGTCTTGCTCCCAGTAGCTTGGATTGAACAATTCTAAGGAGATGACACCTTCATATCCGGCGTCTTTCAGAATGGAGATCATCTCTCCAAGGTCAAGGATACCATCGCCCGGGTAAACCCTATCAGCGTCTGTTTGTTCCGCGCGCGCAGGTTGCGCAGGCGCGTCATTAAAATGGAAGACGGCGATTTTTGCGCCGGGGATGCCTCTCATATCGTCTATTTCGCCACCGCCACGATAGATATGGAACGGATCGAGGACAATCGTACTATCCGGGTGATCTGCTACTTCCATCACTTCCCACGCATGCTTGACTTGGTTAACGCCATCAACGAAACCGAGAAATTCCATAGCAGGTTTAACGCCGAATTCGCGTCCGAGTTCAAGCAGTTCACGGTAATTCTCGCCACCTAATTGGAGATCTGCAACTTCACGCGGTGGACTTGAGACGATATAGGTCGATCCGATAGCAGCGGCTTGTGCCATCCGCCGTTTCGCTTCTTCGATCGCTTCCTGATGTTCTTCACCTGTCGTGTCGAGCCAACCGTGCAAGGCGATAACGGTAGGCACGGAAAGTCCGTGATCATCAAGTGCTTTTTTGACATCGGTAAGCGAACCACCCTGTTCCTCATAAGCCGTTAAATCGTCGTTCCATAACTCAATCGCTGAATAGCCGGTTTCGGCAGCGATCCGAATTTTATCCATGAGTCCGGCTGGGCGGATTGTGCTTGTGTTTAATCCTAACTGAAATTGTAACATTCTATCTATTTTCCCTTATGTATCCATCAGACCGCTAATGAACCGTACATCTATACGCGCAAGGTCGATAACGGTATCTACGGGTTCTCCGCTGTATTCGCTGTGGAAACTCACGGGACCTGAAAAACCGATGGTTTGTAGCGTATTGACCGCCGTTTCCCAATCGACGAAGCCTTTTCCCATTCGGACGACGCTGCCGCCGCGCATACCGGGTGAACGCGCGAGGTCCTTGAAGGCGATAACTGCGAGATGCGATTTGACAATATCCAGTGCCATGTCAATCGGTTCCCCGACGATGGACAAATGTCCTGTATCGGAAAAAACGCCGACATGTTGTGCGTCAAAACCTTTTACGAGGTTCATCACCGCACACGAATTCAGACCCATAGAGGTACCAGAATGGTTATGGATACAGGTCCGAGGTCCGTATTGCGCAGAGAGTTTCGCAAACCCGTCCAATTGTTTACGGATAAAATCGACCTGTGCCCAGTAACCGCCATCTTCTGCATGCCAGTGCCAGTATCCAAGTTTGATGTTTTCAACGCCTGCTTCACCCGCAGCGGCGTAGACTCGGCGCGTCTCTTCCTGTCCAGGATCGAGAAAATCACCCGGTGTCGTGACAAGTGGGATGGACAAACCTGCGGCGGCGAACTGCTTTGCGGCGGTGGGTAATGCTTCCGTCGCGTTTTCTGGGTTCACCGGATAGCCGGGACGGACACACAGATCGGCACCGCTCACGCCGACCGATTGCAACGCCGTGATAATATCTGGAATTTCTAAGCCTTCCAGATGTTTAGTAAACATAATAAATTTCATATTTTTCTAACTATGGCCTCCTGGGCACCGCTCCATTTCATTACGCGGTGGTGTCTGGTTAACCCGCGACTGAAATAAGGATCTGTACGGTTTTAAAGATTTGAGCCACTCTTTTCCATCAGGTTCGTGGCACATCGGAGCGTGCCTGGTACTTTACCAGTCAACGACAGAACCATCATCGGGATGGTATGTCACGGGATTCTGCCAATCGTGGTCAATCTTGTCTTCGAGTGCATCCTCATCGAGTTCGATGCCGAGTCCCGGACCGGTGGGGAGTTCAACGAATCCATCTTTGAAGACGAAGGGGTTCTTAAGATACCCTTCACCGAGTGTTGTATGCTCCTGCATCAAGAAGTTCGGGATGGACGCATCTAACTGAATACACGCCGCTAAAGAGATGGGACCGAGAGGGTTATGCGGGGCAATACCACCGTAATAAGCCTCTGCCATACCAGCGATGATGCGCACTTCGTTAATACCCCCGGCGTGACAGAGGTCGGGTTGGAGGATCGATGCCGCCTGTTTCTCTAAGATCTCACGGAAACCCCACTTTGTGAACACCCGCTCACCTGTTGCAATCGGAATGTGGGTACTCCGCGCGATTTCGGCGAGGGTATCCACATTTTGGCACTGAATCGGTTCTTCAATGAACATCGGTTGGTAGGGTTCTAACGCTTTGATTAGAACTTTTGCGGTTTGTGGGCTGACCGCGCCGTGAAAGTCAATCGCGAGGTCAACTTCTGTACCCGCGGCTTCGCGCAACGCTGCGAAGTGATCCACGGCTCTGTCGATGAAGGCTTTGTTTTCGATGATGCGTGCCGGTCTACCGCCTGCAGGACCTGTTTTGAACGCAGTAAAGCCTTTATCAATCCACTCTTTGATTCCGTCTGGATCGCCACCGCCTTTATAGAGTCTGATACGGTCGCGCGTCGGTCCACCGAAGAGTTGATAGACAGGAACACCGAGCGACTTCCCTGCGAGATCCCAGAGGGCTTGTTCTACACCGCTCAATGCGCTTGTGAGGATAGGACCGCCGCGGTAGAATGCATGGCGATACATCGCTTGCCAATGGTGGACAACACGTCTCGGATCTTGACCAATGAGATAGGGAGCAAGTTCGTCAACGGCTTGCGCGCACGTTTTCGCGCGTCCTTCTAAAATTGGCTCACCGAGGCCGACTAAACCTTCGTCCGTGTGGATTTTAAGGAAGAGCCAGCGCGGTTGTACCAGAAAAGTTTCCAATTTTGTTATCTTCATGTTTTAATTGTTCCTTGCGGTTCGGTCAGGGGAATTAGGACTTTATGCTGCCTTCCCGTAGACCTAAGGGAAACACCCAAGCAAAAACCCCTCCGCTACGCTTACGGGCTACGCGCTTAGGTCTAACAAGCACCTCTTTACCGACTGCTGATTGCTGACTGCCAATCCTTTTCTTGCGGTTAAATGACGCGGGTTTGGACGTTAACATTCCTTTCTCGAATTCGCTCTCTATTTCATTACGAACTACGATTTTCTATTTTACGGACACCTTGTTGCAAGCGGCAATTCCCTGCTTGAAACGGATCGTTTTCTGTATTATGATGCTATAGTATCATTTCCTCCTAATTTTATCAACAATATTAATCCAAGGTGCAGCGGACAAGATTTTAGGTGTGCCGACACCGTATATTATAAAAATGTGAAATTTACCCTAAACTTTTTCGATTTCATCTCTATGGTTAATATAAGGAAATCAATCAAATGAATTGCGTAAGTGTGTCTTATTTAATTCTAAAATCTGCCATAGTTTGCAGTTGGACTGGTATTTTTGAAAGGAATTTGAACTGTACAAAGGGAGACGTTTACAATGCGTAGATCTTATATTCTTTCTCTTATGGTTTATATTAGCAGTATCGTGCTTCTGGTTTCGGTGTCTTTTGAGAGTGTCGCTACAACATTTTCCGGTGGGGTAATTGATGAAGCGGGAAAACCTGTTTCCGGCGTTGAGGTAGCTCTGCCTGGATTCAGAGTGACCACACCGCAAGACCAAGATGAACCTGTGTTTCTTCCTTCTCAACAGGCGGAGACGAATGAGACTGGCAAGTTCGTGATTCGTGAGATTACTTCACCTTCGGTTCAATTGGTGTTGCTTCCGTTTCGTGCGGCAGCGTATGAAATTCGCGCTGCCAGAATTGAGGGGGTATCTTTTTATATTGATGAACACCGAGGTCGTTATGGGGGTCTCACGTTCGCTATTGCACCGGGAGCAGATGTCGAAGATGTGGAGATAATCGTTCGTCCGAGGATGCGGATTCGTGGACGCGTCCTTTCCGCAGACGGTACGCCTCTTCGTAATGCACAAGTTGGCATTAGGATAGAACGACGCAACATAGAAGGTAGAGGTAGAGGCGGTGGTGGCGGCACGAGAGACCTTGATGCCGATGGTTACTTTGTGGAGTACGTGGAAAGACCTGCCTATTATACCGTTTCTGTAGCGTATCAAGGGCAGTCCGCAACATCCGAGGAAATATTACTTGAAGACGGGGAACGTCATGATAAACTTGTTTTGACACTCGACGATAAACCGCCTCTGAGGCCCGACCGGGCGGTCGCTCGCGCCCCCGACAGAGAACGCTTTGAAGCGGCGTGGAACCGGGACCGTCAAGGTATGTGGGCAATCAATCCTGAAAATCGGCATGCCTATAAAAGGATTTATTGTGAAACCCGTGAGGAAGCGCGCACCCGCGCTGTTGAACAGGAGGCACATCTCGTCGCTATCAACGATGCAGCAGAACAGGAATGGATCCTTGAGGTCTTTGGACGAGAAAATTATTGGATTGGACTGACGGACGCTTCAAAAGTGGAGAATCCACACTGGGATAATGGTGAACCTGTCACCTATACCACTTGGAGTCAACCAGAGAAGACAGATGACGGTGAAGGGTCTGGTCAAGAGGGCGAGGCAAACCCGAATTACACTGTTCTCATCGGATTGACAGGAAAGTGGCAAGAAACGCGTCAGGGCAACCCTCTCGCACGCCTGACGCAACGAGCGATTCTGGAAAAAGAGCATTTCACCGTTGGAACACCTGAATGACCCTAACAAGACACGAGGAGATACTGATATGAACCGGATCTACACGACACCAAGGTCGGTAATACTTGCCTTGATACTTTCGTTTGTCGGGACAGGCATTGAAGCGGCAGAAAACCTTAGCGGACTTTCGGGGAAAGTCGTCGATTTAGAGGGAAACGCCGTCGCTGGCTTCACATTTGCCATTCGACCCGTCCAACGACACGACGGTTTTCTGGAACCGGAGCAAGGGAACCCAGCCGATTTACCCAAGACGGAAACGGATTCGGTGGGAGCTTTCGCGATCAGCGATGTCCAACCCGGACTTGTTCAATTAATCGTGCTTCCAACCCCCTTGCTTGATGCTTTTGAGATGTTTGACCCCGAGAGATTCCCTCCAGAAGGGGCGATTCCACCGGAATTGATGAGTCGTGGCGGACTTCATCCGGATAAGAAGATTTTCTCTGTTCAAGTCGGAACCGTCACCTTCTTCAATATAGGAGAGCACCCCTTTTCTGAAGGACTCACCTTTGCACTCGAACCCGGTGTGATGATTGAAGATGTCAAAGTGACTGTCAAGTCGCGGCTTCGGATTCATGGACGCGTTGTTTATGCCGATGGCACACCCCTCGCTAACGCCGAAGCGGATCTCTCCATGGAACAGCGTCATGAGATCCATCCGAATCATAGTGGCGGCCTTAGCACCAACGTTTTTACGGATGCGGGTGGTTACTTTACGGAATATACGGATGAACCGGGATTTTATACGCTGTCTATAGAATATAACGACCTTTCAGCGGGCACGGGTCCCTTTCTGCTCAAGGATGGCGTGCAGCCTGAGGAGGTTGTCCTAACACTTGAAGGTAAACCGGATCCCGTTGAACCACCCGCTGATAACATTCCAGCCCCCGGTAACGTCAAATTCCGCGAGCCACCCGCACCATCAGCAAAAAGCGTGTGGATCGTTAATCCCACAAATGGGCACGCTTACAAAAAGATTCTTTGTGAAGACTGGCAGGATGCCCAACGCAAGGCTGTTGCCGAAGGCGTACACCTCGTCTCTATCAACGATGAAGACGAGCAACATTGGCTTGAGGTAATCTTTACGCACAAACCCTTTTGGATCGGACTCACTGATGTGGAAAAGGAAGGGGAATGGCAGTGGGATAGCGGTGAACCTGTCACCTACACCAACTGGACAACCCATCCAAGTTTCCCTGATAGACTTCCCGATGCCGAAAAGGACTATGTCGTGGTCACCTTTAGACAGGGTGGGTGGCAGTCCGCCGGTCCAGAAAGTCCACTCTGGCGTATGGCACGATGGGCAGTCATTGAGAAAGACGGATTGGTTTCCACTATCAATGAGTAAATCCTTTACTGTTGAAAAAGGAGACCTTGCTTTGTCGGTACGTATAACGTGGGTTTGATAAGTCAGATACCCATACAAATGTAGGTTGAGTTGAGCGGTAAAAGCTCCAGAACCTCTGTTTATACGCAAGTGTCTGATTGCCGATAAACCCTTGGTATACATAGAGATAGCGAAACCCAACAAGCCAACCGCTTTGGAAGTAAAAAAGTGTTGGGTTCCACGCGTATATTGGTAATTTTAGGGTTTCTGATGATCATGAAAACCGTCCGCAGCGTGTATGGTGATATCAAACCAGAGGAGATAGAAAAATGACACATCTGTATTTCGGAAAGAAAATCCTTACATTTTTTGTTGGAATTGTAGCATTTTTGTTTACGGATGTGGGGGCGATGCGCGCGCAAGAGGAAACATTAACCAAGTTCTCTGGTCGCGTTATTGATGAAGCAGGACATCCGATTGCCGGGCTTACAGTAGTTCTTGTTCCTGTCCAAGACGGTCATGGCACCTGGTTTCCAATTGCAGTGAATGCGTTTGAGCGGCCAGACGATCCGATGGCATTCCAAGCGGAAACCGATGCAGAGGGGCATTTCGCCATTACCGATGCCATTGTCGGTCCCGTATTGTTAGGATTGTTTCCGTATCATAAGCCAGAGGCACAGATCTTAAAGGTCCAAATTGGCGACATGTTTCTCTATTCATCTGAAGAATCGTGGGGACGTGGCATCGTATTTTCTGTGGAACCGAGGGAGTCCATTGAGGATGTTGAAGTCACGGTGCAGCGATTTCTACAGTTCCGAGGGAAAGTTCTGAAGATGGACGGAAGCCCGCTCGTCAATGCACAACGGGTCAAGTTCAGAGTAAAGCAACTCAGTTTAGATGGGGAATACGATGGTAGAACGTCATGGGGCACAGAGACGGATGCCGAGGGGGATTTCGTGCAGTACATTCCCCCTTATGTAGATGGACCTATGTTTTACTTTATGTCTGTCACATGTCGGGACGGGAGCGCACAATTAGATCCAATTGTGGTTAAACCTGGAGATCTAAAGCATGAGGCGGTCTTCACGTTCGAGACCCCGCTAATCCCTAATATGCCCGGGGACGCTGCCCCTCGTTTCCATGATGGGCTTGACGCGACGGGTGTATGGATCGTCAATCCCGCAAATGGACATGCCTACAAAAAGATCCGTTTTAGCGGCGTAGAGGATGCTATCGCTCAAGCAGTTAAAGAAGATGCGCATCTCGTCGCGATTAACGATGCAACAGAGCAGCAATGGTTGGAGCAAGCCTTTTCCCCGATGCGAACCTTGATTGGACTCAGCGATATTGAGGTAGAGGGACAATGGCAGTGGCACAGCGGCGAACCCGTCACTTATACCAATTGGGCAAGGGATGAACCGCAGAATACTGACAAAGGTGATGAAGATTACGTCATTATGATGGGTGATAAATGGATAGATATTGGTCCTGGAGACATCCGATGGCGTTTTATTCAGACGGTGCTTTTTGAGAAGGCAAAAACCCCTGTGCGGAAGTGAACATTGTGCGTTCACAAGGGATGTTTTGTGGGGAGAAAACGATGAAATATACAAATTCAGAGAGAAAAATTCGGATTTGCCGAATGATGGTGGCTGCGTTTCTCATCAGTTTTGTTTCGATGGGTGTTGCTCAGGAAGATACGGGGACTGTTACCGGACGTGTTGTTGATCTGGATGGGAAACCGGTTACCGAATTGCCGATATTTATTGCCCCTCTTGATGATGATGGCGATGGAAACATGTCGCCGGTGTTTTTACCGAATGAGCACGCGCAGTTACGTCGGGCGCGCACAGACCGAGAAGGTCGGTTTTCCATAACGGGTGTCCCCTCAGGTCCGATGCACGTCGGGGCACTTCCTTACGACATAGATACACGCCTGCCCGAAGACTTTGAAAACATTGTAGATGAATTCACATCCAACAGAGATTGGAGGAAGACCACAGCAGACGAGATAGAGGCGTTCATTTCAAGCAACTTCGGCTTAGATCCAGCTGATTTTGAGCCAGACGTTGAAGTTTTGTCCCTCCGTATCCAAGGGATGACCTTATACCCGCGCAACGATTATGATGAAATTGCTTTTGGTCTCAAACCGGGCGCGCATCTTAAGGACGTGGAGGTCACCGTGCAACCACGGATGCGAGTTCGCGGACGTATCCTTTTCAAGGACGGAACCCCGCTTGCTAATACGCGCGTCGGTCTCTACACTTGCTCTCGTAATGTGGATAATACGGGTTTCAGCGACGGCGGCGGAGACTTATGGACAAACACTGAGGGATACTTTACCCACTATATAGATGAGAAAGATGATGCTGCATTCTACACGTTTTCCGTGGAATACCAAGGTCTTTCCGCGGAGGCTGAGCCGATTCGCCTTGATCCGGGGGACCGATTCGACGGACTGACATTAACCTTTGACAGCGAACCGATTCCGCCCAAACGTCCCACTCAAAAAGCGGAAACAGACGAGCCTGAACTGTCTCCGCCTACACCAGAACTACCGTCGATACCAGCGTCTTCTTATGACGTGTGGGTCGTCAATCCCGAAAATGGGCACGCCTATAAAAGGGTTCATTGCGAAACGCGCGACGATGCCATCGCCCAAGCCATCGCCGAGAAAGCGCATCTTGTTGTGATTAATGATGCAGAAGAGCAGGCGTGGTTGGAAGCAGTTTTTGGACGTAAATTTAATGCAGAAGAGCAGGTTAATGCAGAAGAGCAGGTGTGGTTGGAAGCAGTTTTTGGACGTAAATTCTATTGGATTGGACTCAAGCGCGTTCCCACAACAGGGACCCTTTCTAAACGAACAAAAGAGTGGTGGCAATGGGATAACGGCGACCCTATCACCTACGCAAACTGGTTACCCAACGATTTCTTTTCTGAATCCTTGGATGCCAGTGAAAGAGACTCTGTCGTTATGACCCTCCCTGATGGAAAATGGTATGCCGTGAGTCCTGACAGTGTTATCTGGCGTATGACAGAGATGGCGATCCTTGAAAAAGCAGATGTATTTGATAACTCTCCTGCCCAAGAGAAATAATCGTTTTGAATCTACAGCCGTTCGATTTCTCCTGTGCAATTTTTTCCAATTAATTTGCCAATCCTCACCACAAAGTCTATGATGCGTTAATGTTAGGCATATATCTTTCAATTTGATGCGCTAACTTGGGCAGGATGTGTGGAACGTTTTGCTCGGATAAAAAAGAGATGGCTTATGAATTGCCAAAACCTTTTGTGTAGAATTGTGGTAATTCCTCTCGTGATTTGTACCCTATTGGCTTGCGGTGAAACTGAAGATACGCCCTCTGTCGCCTTATCCGAAACCGGGATAGAAGGGGACACAGCGAGTTTTTCGGGACCCGTTGTTGATGAAGGTGGGATGCGGATTCGCGCGAAAATCGTTTTTTCAGACAGCACACCCTTGGCAAATAAAGAGATTGACATCAACATAAGAGCGTTGGATTTAAATGCGGGTCATGTTGTTGGAGGCATTCAAGGGTCGGTGCAGACGGATGCTCAAGGATACTTTATGCAATATGTAGACAGGGACAAAGCGACGGGCTACAGAGTATCAGTTGAATATAAGGGGCTTTGTGCAACGTCGGAGATGTTTGTGCTGAAGGTCGGAGAACGCCGCGAAGATCTGATTTTGGAGTTACCAGGTCCGCCCCGATGAGGGGTCAGAACAGAAAAAACGTGTAAATTGCGTGTGGGTACCTTATGAGAGTAGATTTCCGCAGTAGGCGCAAGCGTCCAACTTGACAGCACCCTTAAACGTCTCACGTTCAGGGGTGAGATACGTCTCGTGATTCGTAACGCAGTTTGTGTTTTCACACGTCCGTGTAGAAGCGGCAATGTCTCGTTCTGGAGGTTGTGTCAAGATGAGTTGCTCCAGTCCGACAAGGCTGGCGATCAGTGCCATCCGAACCGGTACCGCGTTCGCGGATTGCTCGAAATAAGCGGCACGCGGGTCGTCGTCTAATTCATAGGCGAGTTCATTGACACGCGGGAGTGGATGCATAATCATCGCATCGGGTTTGGCATTCTTCATGATTGTGGCGTTCAACAGATAACTTCCCCGTACGGCAGCGGCATCCATATTCGGCGGGAGCCGTTCCTCTTGGAGTCGATTGACATAGATGACATCCAGTCTATCAATTACGTCTGTAATGCTTTCTACCTCAAGCGGTATCTGCCTGTGACACTGTTCCAGTTGTGCCAGCACCCACGGTGGCATTTGTAGGGGTTTCGGCGCGATGTGAATCAGGTTCCCACCGAATCGTGCGACTGCAAGCGCGAAAGAGTGTGCCGCTCGTCCGAACTGAAGATCCCCGCAAATACCGACAGTTAACCCCTCTATCTGTGATTTTCGCTGTATAATGGTATAAAGGTCCGCAAGTGCCTGCGTCGGATGTGTATGGCTCCCGTCACCGCCATTGATGACTGGGACATGTGCGTGCTGGGCAATGACGCGTGCCGCGCCTGCCCAGTTGTGCCGAACGACAATGAGATCGGCATAGTTCGTCACCATCCGTGCGGTGTCGGCAAGCGTCTCTCCTTTAGTTGCCGAAGTCGCTTGTGGGTCGGCGAAACCGAGCGTGCCGCCGTTGAGCCGTCCCATCGCACTTTCGAACGAAAGTCGGGTCCGGGTGCTCGGTTCATAAAAGAGGGTTGCCAGCAATTTACTACGGCAGATCCCTGCCCATGTTTCTAAATGCGACTGCATGCCTGATGCGAGTCGAAAGATTTGCTCAATCTCAAAATTCGACAAATCGTCGAGTGTTACCAGATGCCTCATGTGCCTTTTTTTAATTTTCCTTGCGGTTCGGTCAGGCGGGTTTGGCATTTGATGTGCCGATTCGTATATCCGCCTTCCATTTCATTACAGGCTTGGTTTTTGATCTGAGAAGATCGGTATCACGGTTTCCAATCGGTAATAGGAAGGTGAAAACACCAAGCAAAATACCCAATACGCCTGTCACAACCTCTCTTATCCTGTAAATCTTGGCTCAAACAATTGTTTCCGAATCGACTCGCAAACTACCGACCAATTCCTTGATTGATCCTATATCTGTCTCTTTGAGGTAGGTGTGGATGCCTTTTACTACCTCAATTGATGCCTGTGGATTGACGAAATTCGCTGTCCCGACTGCCACAGCGGACGACCCAGCAATGAAAAATTCCACAGCGTCTGTCGCAGTCATAATGCCTCCCATTCCAACGATCGGAATCGAAACACTTTTGTAAACCTCCCACACCAATCTTAATGCCACTGGCTTTATCGCGGGACCCGAGAGTCCACCTGTCACGTTTGCGAGTTCCGGTTTCCGTGTTTCGGCGTTAATCGCCATGCCGAGAAGTGTGTTGATAGCGGAGAGTGCGTTCGCACCGGCATCCTCAACAGCACGAGCAATCAACGTAATATCTGTAACGTTTGGGGATAATTTCACCAATATCGGTAGGTGGGTCTTCGCTCGGACTTCTTTGACGAGTTGGTGCGCCAATGTCGCATCGACACCGAAACTCATACCACCGCAGTCTAAGTTCGGGCAGGAAATATTGAGTTCTATACCCGCAACGCCGTCTACGCTGTTCAGTTTCTCTGTTACGATGAGATATTCTTCGACCGTTTTGCCGCAGACGTTGACAATCACGGGGACATCAAAATCGCGCAGGTAGGGTAGTTTCTCCGAAATAAAACCGTCTACGCCGACGTTTTGGAGTCCAATCGCATTCAGCATGCCGGACGGGGTTTCCATGATGCGTTGCATCGGATTACCGGGCCATGGGACGCTCGTAACGCCCTTAACGACCACCGCACCAAGTCGGTTCAAATCCACAAAATCGACGTATTCACTGCCGTAGCCGAATGTACCAGATGCCGTCATAACGGGATTCCGCATCTGAATCCCGCCGATATTCACACTGAGGGACAAATCTGTTGCATCCATTATGAAAAATGATAGCAGATTTACGTGGAAATTTCAAGAATTTTCTTGATCGAATGGCTCAAGTGGTGCTATAATCCCTTAGAGCGCGCAAATCAAATTTAAATGTGTCTTTGCTTGGCATGCGTTGGAGGCGTTGCGTCATGGCATTTAGTGATTTCAAGACAATCCCTGAAGTTCAGGAAAAATTTCACATTCGACACGTGGAAAATGACTTTCTTAATGTTGAAGAAACCGTGGGGTTCCCTTCGAAACAATTTCTACAGGAACTGGAATTTAGCCGGGAATACATTGATATTTTTGCCTCAGAGGCCTCGCGGTGTGAAGCGATTATCTACCCCATTTTACGGGAAGTCTATAAAGCGTATGCCGATGGCTATGCGCTTTGGATAAAGAAACCTATCGTCTACGATGAGACACTCAACGGCACGCCGGATTACCTCGTCTCTACACGATCGGAATTAGGAAAACGGGTTGTTGGAACACCTTTGATCATCCTCGTAGAGGCGAAGAAAAACGATTTTGAACACGGATGGGGGCAATGTTTGTCCGAGTTAGTGGCGGCACAAAAGATAAATGACGATCCAGATATCCCTGTGTACGGTATTGTCAGCGACGGAACATGGTGGCAATTTGGACATCTGATTGGGGATGCTTTCACGCAAAACAGAACGAGTTTTAGTGTAGATAATTTGCCACTCCTCTTTAGTGCTGTGAATACTGTATTCAAATCAGCAAGCGACGTTTCTGTATGAAGTAGCCCTCTTCTCGGCGTACCTTCCGAACACATTCCTATCGGATTTTGCTGTAGGGGTGGGGTCTTCCCACCCGTCATTAGGCATCACCAACTCAGATAGACGACGCGAAAATCGAAAATCAGTCCCAAAATGCTGATAATAGAAGCAACGATTACATCCCCGATAACCAAGCCGATGAAAAAGGGGATAGAACGCCTATACAACCGAACACCCCCCGTTGAAAGCAAAATCCGTTTCACGATCCAGCTGATGAGAAGTGGAAACCAGAGACCCGTAAAGGTCCACCAACTGGAGACGACATAACCGACGGGGTGTAGGGGCCACTGAACGAATCGCCACCGCAAAAGCAAAAGGCTGACAGCGAAACCGAATCCGCCGGTGGTATAGAGCATCCCACTGATACTCGTTTCGGTGGGGTTATAAAGCCATCCCGCGAGCCTGTTGAACGCGGCGCGGGCATACCACGAACGCGCTTGTTCTAAGCCGACTTGGTAGGAGAGGTGGAGATGCCCCCAAGCCGCGGAGAGTGCGCCTACAAAGATAGCGATTGCTAATACCCATAGCAGGTGGGTCGGATTGAAACGGGTTTGATGTGCGAGTTTCAATCCCTCCAATTGGTGTGGCATCGGATGCGCCCGATAGGAGAGGTGGTTCAGCCAGAAAAAGAGCGACATCACCGAAAGATTCCGATTCCCGATACGCCGTGTCCCCAATGCATCTGTCAAAAGCAAATCTGGACCGGCGTTGTAAAGGTCGTGTGCCGGGGGCCCCAATTCGGCGCGAATGCGGGTGATCGTTATAGACATTGCGAAATAGAGGGCGAAAAATAGACCGGCAAACCAGAGCGACATCCCTGCCTTGAGACAGAACGCCATAATTAAGATGAATCCGACAAATACCCCGATACCGGCAGTTCTGTAGCGTAACGCTTCACCTTCATCACTCGTAGGGGGTTTTTGCTTGGGTGTTTCTTCGAGGTTTCCCTGCCCACCCGGACGAGATAACCTCGTCCCTACGAAAATCGTCTGTAGCACGACCTTAACATGGGCGCGTCCCATCCACAAAGTCCAGAGGAATAGCGCTATCCATACACCTCGGATTTGCGCCATTTCCCTCGGAAATCCGATAGCACCTCGCCAACCGAACATCTCACCGACGATCCGTTGGAAATGCCAAAACAGGTGAAAAAACCAGCAGGAGAACCCCAAATCCAGCGGAATCAGGAAACCTACGCCGATTGCAAACGGAAAGAAACTGATACGGAAACCGGGATTGTTCATCGCACTCCACGGCTTCTCGGGCAGTCGGAATCCGCGATACAGCGGAATTGTGGGGAAAACAGGATCGATTTGGTGTAAACTATAGAGCAGATTCAGTACAGCGGCGATGCATAAGCCGACAACCATCATCCGTTTATTAAAAAATAGATGGGACGTCGTTCGCAGGGAGTTTCCTACATTTGAAGCGGCTCGTGTGATTTCGTAAGGAAGTTGTGCGATTGGATAGGTGAGTCGCTCATGTTCCTGCCATTGCTTGCGTAAAAGCACGTTGAGGCAGAGCATTGTTACCCCGATGACAAGGCAGAAACCCACCCAGATTAGTGTTGGCAGCAACCATGCATCTATGTGTGTCTGAAGATAGAATGTGGATTCACCTTTATAGAAGCCTTGTAGGACCTCTTGTTTTCCGACGACGAGCCATTCGGGGAGATGTTGATGGAAGAGTTGTGCCCATTCGTTTTCGGTTGTTGCGTACCAAAAACCGTTACCCATCAACGGCACCAGAACTTGTAGCATATCACGTCCTGCGAACACGGAGGCTTGGCACAGCATCGCATAAATGGTTAACAATTCGCTCTGTGTAAACGCCAGTGTGGGGCGTAAGCGGCGTAGCACTGCGCTGAATCCGATCAGGACAAGCAACGTAAATAGGACATTAAACAGTAAGGCTAAACTCGTAGGTCGGTTGGAATCCCAGATATAACTGAGATGTAGAACCCAGTAGCTATTAAAGGGAATGAGGAGGATACCGATCAGTGTTGCGCGTAGCGTAATAGGGCTTTTTGATTTTTTAGTGATTAAATCTGATCTGCTGCGTCCGTTGTCCTTGCAGTATTCCACTTGTGAATAGACCTTTCATAACCTAAAGCAAGTGATTTTTTAGTGATTAAATCTGATCTATTGCGTCCATTGTCTGCAAAGATCCATCAGATTTGATAGTTAAAAAAGGAGATAGAGATGTTGACGATGGCGGTATTCGCTTTCGTTGTTATAATTATGGTATGTGGGGGTATGTTGCTCGCACGGCTGGCAACGGTTGCCAAATCCAAAAAATCGTGGATATGGGGATTTCTCATTCTCATAGTGCTTATCTGCGTGCCACTTTTTCTGTTAGGTCTCGGGGTCTGGTTCCTTTTCTTCTATGATGTCTCATCGAGAGGTTTTAGTCCGTTCGGCTAATATGAGTTTCCTAAACCGACGTGCACATCGACCATCCGTGTCCCTATAAGTCAGAGATTTCCTCGGTATTTTCTTCCGTAGATGTTTGTTGATCAGTCGGGGTTTTGCCGGAGAGGTAGAGGAACCATAAAGTGAGTCCAATTGCAATGAGAATCCACAGGACCCCCCAAATCTCGGTCGCAATCCCCGTTATCTCTGAGAGCATTCGGGCATCCGAACGGAGGTTAGATCTGTCCAAGACATCGCTTTTAATGTCGAGAATCGCGTAGAGACAACTCGTCACGCCGATAATACGGAGCACCCAGTCGTTGACTGCCTCTGGGAGATAGAAACCGATGGCGACCAGCGCAACGCCGAAGCCGATGCCGAACAGATAAGTGAATGCGCTCTCGCCGTAGCCGATGGAGATAGCCACCATGCCGACGCCGATAAGAATACTAATCGCTTTATCGAGTCGAGTTCTCGCTGCCAACAGCAGGATGAGTCCGCCCCACAACAGGCTACCGAGATAACCCGCGGTCAACGTCAAAAACCGGGAGCCTCCTTGTGTCAACGCGTATCCTCCCTGCTGCGGGTTAATCTGGATCTCTACAATACGACCGCCAGTCGCGATCGCCGCAAGCCCATGGCTCACCTCGTGCATGAAGACGACAAAGATTTTGAGCGGATACACAAACGGTGTATTCCATAAAAATCCGATGCCTACAAAAATCAGGAGCAACGCGATATAACGTTTAAAGATTGACAAAATAAAGTCCTTAAAATTGCTTGCTTTTTGCGATAGAATTTGATACAGTATACCATAAGATGTCCAAAATATACAATTCTATAAAGTAAAGGTACGCTTTTAGGGTCGATGTGGCGTTTGCCCAGACTATTTAGCGGAGACTCATAACAAAAAAATGAATACATTCGGTCATCTTTTTCGGATTACGACCTGGGGCGAATCGCACGGTGGGGCTGTTGGCGTTGTCGTTGACGGGTGTCCACCACAAATCGACCTGGATCTATCCGCAATACAATTTGAACTGGATCGACGGAGACCGGGTCAGAGTCATCTCACGACACCGCGTCAAGAGAGCGATACCGTTGAAATACTTTCTGGGGTCTTTGAGGGCAAGACGCTTGGAACACCCATCTCTATGTTGGTGTGGAATAAAGACGCGCGTCCGTCAGCCTACGAACACCTGAAAGACCTTTACAGACCTTCGCACGCCGATTTTACGTACCAGCAGAAATACGGTATCCGAAACTGGCAAGGTGGCGGTAGAGCGAGCGCGCGGGAAACCATCGGACGTGTCGCGGCGGGCGCCATCGCGAAACAAGTCTTACGCGAAGTGTCCGGCACCGAAACGCTTGCTTACGTCAAACAGATTCACACATTAGAAGCCCAGGTGGATCCAGACCGAGTGACGCTCGAAGAGATAGAAGCGAGTCCTGTCCGATGCCCGGACCCGATTGTTGCGCCGAAAATGGTGGAATGCATTGATCAGGCACGTCGCGATCAGGACTCCCTCGGTGGCATCATCGAATCCGTTGCGCGTAATGTCCCTGTAGGACTCGGCGAACCTGTATTTGATAAACTCAAAGCGGATTTGGCGAAAGCGATGATGTCGCTCCCAGCAACGATGGGGTTCCAGATCGGCTCTGGTTTTGCGGGGACTGCAATGACCGGCTCCGAACACAACGATCCCTTTTATATGGAAGACGGCGGTGAGACTGACCGAATTCGGACCCGCACGAACAATTCCGGCGGCACACAGGGCGGTATTTCAAACGGCGAAAATATTCTGTTCCAAGTCGCTTTCAAGCCGACAGCGACGATCGGTAAACCGCAACAGACTGTTGATATGCACGGGAATGAGGTGACGTTAGAGGCGAGCGGACGACACGATCCCTGTGTTTTAGTGCGAGCACCCGCTATTGTCGAAGCGATGGCTGCACTCGTCCTCACGGATCATCTACTCCGGCATCGTTCCAGATCTTAATAGCCAAAGGTTTTCATTCAAGTTTCCGAAATTTTCCAATAGTTATACCGATGTTCTTCAAGCGGATTCGTATTGATCCGGCTGTTGCAACGGGACCGTTCGTTACGACAGCGATTGATGTGGTTGGTATCTTTGCCTATTTTTTGCTGGCGAAAGTTTTACTTTTTTAATGATTAAATCTGGTCACCGTTCCACTACATTTCACGGTGGTTTTTGGTTAAGTCTGATCCCTCTGGGACATGAAAGGCTTTTTAACAATTGGAATATTGTGTTCTCATTGTGAAGCAAGTGGACGTGGTAGTTCAGAGGCACATGGTTTAAAAATTGGAAAGAGACAATGGCTACGGAATCGGAAATCAAAGGAATCTCATCTGATGAAACGTTGGAAACGTGTGCTCGGCAGATAATCGTGAACTATTTTCATGAAATGATGTCCTACAAGGAGGGTGCCAAAAAGGGAACTGATATCGAGTTTGTCCACGAGATGCGAGTCACCTCACGTCGCTTGCGAGCCGCAATGGACAATTTCGCCGATTGCTTTTCAGAGAAGCTGTTTAAAAAACATTACAAAAAAATAAAGGCAATAACCCAAACGATGGGAGCCGTGCGGGATCTGGATGTCCTAATTGTTCGTTTCCAGAACGAATTAACGAATCTAACCGAAGTAGAGCAGACTGACATTCGAGGCGTGATTGAGCATCTGCAGCAGAAACACAAGGAAGCACGGCAACCGATGTTGACGCTCTTTAAGGAACTGGAAGAAACCGATTTTGAGACCGAGTTTTTGGAATTCTTTGAAGATCATCAATCGACCTCACCGAACCGCAAGGTATAATTAAAATATGGCGAAGGCGCAGAAAGTTATCGGTGTAGAACCGCTACGGAGTTATCGTGAGAACGCACGTATTATTCTCCCACAAAGGCTTGAGGAGGTCTACACATGGGAGCCGTTCATTCGGGATGAGGCGAAGCGCGAGGAACTCCACAATATGCGGATTTCCATTAAACGCCTCCGGTATACGATGGAACTTTTTCGTGTGGCTTACCAAAATGGCAGTCAGCCGTCGAGAGTCAGCAATCAGAGGAGTAGTGACCTGATTCCTGATAACCAATACGCTGAATACCTCGCGGTGATCGTTGATTTACAGGAGATACTCGGCGATATTCACGACGCCGATGTCGTTTTGGAGGTCTTAGCGGATTATACATCTCAATCGGGAAACCAGGAGAGACAGGTTGATATCCCATCGGGTGTGGCAACGCTCATCGCTCGGACAGAGAAAACCCGTAAAGCGGATTATGAAACATTTTTGGGCAAGTGGGACCAACTCTCCGCCGCAGGTTTCAAACAGGAATTGTTATCAGTTATCGGTTGTCGGTAAAGCGTTCTGTGTTATCCCAAACCCGTAGCCTGCAACAATACACAGAAACACCCAAGCAAAAACACGCAGGCGGATTTGAGAAACGCACGTGATAGTTGAAACGCATGTTATTTAACCGCAAGGAAGTTAAAAATTATGAGCACAAATGTTATCGGTATAGACATGGGTGGCACCAAGATTCTATCGGCTGTTATCGGTCCAGAAGGTAATATCTTAGGCACCGCCAAGGTCCCAACCAAAGCGGACAGAGGTCCATCCGTTGTAATTGATCGGATCGCCGACAGTATCCGAAAGGCTATTGACAAGTCAGGTGTTGCCGCTGCATCCATTCAGGCTGTCGGAATCGGAGCGCCAGGACCGCTTGATCCGGCGACAGGGATCGTCATTTTCGCGCCCAACCTCCGTTGGAAGGATGTTCGACTAAAGGATGAGTTGGAAGCGCGGGTCAACTTTCCGACATTTGTTGACAATGATGTGAACGTGGGGACGCTGGGTGAGCACGTGTTCGGTGCGGGGCAAGGTTACCAGAACGTCGTTGGGATTTTTGTTGGAACTGGCATTGGGGGCGGCATCATTCTACAGGGTGAATTGTTCCATGGTGCGAGTAAGACAGCCGGGGAAATCGGACATATCATCGTCAAAGCGGGAGGTCCTCGCTGTGGCTGCGGCACACGTGGATGTTTGGAAGCCATCGCCAGCCGCACGGCGATGACAAAGCAATTCCAGAAGGCTATTTTAAAAAAGGGAAAAAAGAGTATAATTTCCGAACTCACTGGTGGTGACCTGAGTGCAATTCGGAGTGGGGTCTTGGCGAAGGCAATTCGCGCGAACGATAAATTGACCCTCAAAATTTTCAAAAAAGTAACGAAATATCTTGGAATAGGCATTGGTTCCATTGTGAATTTCTTGAATCCGGAGATGATTGTACTAGGGGGCGGGGTCGTTGAAGCACTGGACGATACATTCTTGAACGATATCCGTGCCGCCACGGAAAAATACGCCCTGCCGAATACGCTCAGCGGGGTTCAGATTGTACCGGCAAAACTGGGAGACAATGCCGGTATCCTTGGCGCGGCAGCCTTAGCGCGGCAAAGGTTTGAAGCGACATAGCGAAACCGAGCAATGACCGCACCGTTTTATTAAGTCGGGGGAGGGTAGATCCATGTTAGTTGATGATAACAGAGAAGAACATCGGATGATGATTTTCGGCAACGATAGCCGTCTCGTTCAGGAGCGGTTAATCGTGGAAAACGACACAAAGCAGGACGGGATCCTCGCACAGAAGGTTCACGCCGATTCCTATACCGTCACGCTGTATGTGTTGCTGAAGGATTACGGGCTCACGCCGGTCTTTCGCATCAAGCCACGCATCCGCTTCCATCGCTCTAACTACGATAATCTCTCTTCGAGTGCACCTCTACAGTATCGTCTTGATGACATCATCCATTTCGCTGAATTAAAACGCGGCATTGACTTGACAGAGAAGATTGATGATGTCAAACTCGCGGAAATCCTCGGCGATGCTCCCGCACTCAAGGATGTAACCGATGATGCGGCGTTACATCTCGTCTCACAACGCGATGTATCGCTCAGGAACCCGCCTTTCAAAACCAAAACCAAGGTCTTTGGGAAAAATGAAGATGAAGGTATAGAAGAGGGTGGGATTCAGATTGGAACGTTCCTGGATGCGCTCAATCAACCGAAACGCACCGAGCAAATTTTCAAACGTTTCGCACAAGGAAAAGAATTTGCTCGTGATTTGCGTGAAGCCTTAGGACCCTACGAAGATTTCGAGTTTCAGTTTGGACTCTATTCTCGGTATGAACGACGAGATTGCGTGTTAGCGGATGGCGATGCGGAAACCAGTGGGAACTACCGTGCGACATTCGATCCATGGACAGCCCTCGGTTATATCCGAACTTCTGGCGACGCACAGCAGTTCCAAATTTTAATGCATGAACGCGGCACACGGTGGGAGCATAAGGTTATGTTGGAGCAACTGGATGCCCCAACGCTTGAACGACTTGCCACGGAAATCCCTGGACTCCGCCGCGAGTATCTGATCGGACGCGTTTTGTCGAAAAGCCAGACGGCTTTGACGCGCTTGGCTGAACTTCAGCAATCCCAGTTGAATCTCACAACCGATTTGCATACCGGATATACACTCCGGTTAGAGATACCGGTCACGAAAAAACGGTTTTCTGTTATAGAACATCGTCGAAAATTGCGCAGTATCTTTAACGGTGGGGGTGCGTATCGCCTGCATCCACTGAATGGGGAATTTGTTGAGAGGCATCATAACATGGCGAAGGGCATCCGAGATGGCATCGTCTGGACGTTAGATTCTGTTGAGTTGTTTACAGGTCAGCCGCCGTTAGAGGAGCAAAGTGAAGAGTTCCGTATCATCAAAACACCGCATCAGAACAAATTCGTAGTCCGTTCCGCTGGGGAACTTCGCGAACGTCTCCCTAAAAACGGATTTGAGAAGTGTTGGAATGAAGCAGTCGATGTCGGCGGTTATACCATCCTCAGCCGAATGAGTGGCAGGGTCTATCTCGTGAGTTACGGACGAAGGAATACCGGCAGTATTCATGAAGGCAACCTGACTCAGGACGGGGTTGCGCACTATCTCTCAATTGAATACTTAGGGATGGATCCTGACCGTGTTGGAACCGCACGTTTCGGGGTCTCACCCGATGTCCAGCAAGGTTTCTTTGAAAGACTTTTCAGCAGGCAACCGCTCCCACCCATCTTTAGTCAGTTGATGCAAACCGAGGCACAGGTTATCGCAGAAATGAAAATCCTCGCTCGGCATTGCAAAGAAAAACTGGAGATTCCATAGATATTCAGGTTTTATGTTGGTAACTATCTTTGTGAGGTGAAAACTCATGATACGAAGTCTTGAAGTAAAAGGACTGAACAACCGAGATGATGGAAATTTCAATTTTCATTTCCATGAAGACCTGAACATTTTTACTGGGGCAAACGGGTCAGGTAAGACGACATTGCTGAAGTTGATATGGTACCTTATCAGTGGGCATCTTAAGCAAATTCTATCTGAAATCCCGTTTACTTATCTTTCGATTGAAACTAAGCCGTTTTCGATAGTTATGGATCGGCAGAATCCTGAAGAACTTAGACTGGAATTCAACCATCCGATTGGAGGAGGTGGGACATCCATAAAAATAGATCCTGAAACCAGGATGATCGACGAAAAGGATGTTGATAAGGTGAATCAATTTGAGAAACAAATCGCCGAATCGTTCAACGGAAGTCTTTTTTTTCCTACATTCAGGAGAATTGAAGGTGGTTTTTCAATTGGATCCAGAAGTTCGGCATATACTGAAGACATGGCTGGACTGAAATTATTAAGTTCAACGACAGAGAGACTTCTGACTGCGCTATCACAACTATCAGAAGATATGTCTACCGAAAGACACAAGTTCATAGTCTCAGTTTCAACTATGGATATAATAAAATTATTACCGCAAAAATTCGTTGATATTTATCAAGAGATCAGCACGCTTCAATCTCAGGTATTAACAAATATCTCAAGAGAAATACAAAGGAATCCTGATAAGGATAAAATTGGTGAAATCCCTGAAAGTGCCTCCTCCCTTCTTGATGCCATCCAAAAGGTTGATAAGGAAACAGAACAAATGAAGAAGCCGATTTCTGTGCTGTCTGAGTTGACTCGAAAGATTTTTCGATACAACGCGATTCTGGTGACCGAAAAGTTAGTTCTTGGAGAAAGAAGCGATGGTATTGCCTTTAGCGAAGGAAGTGAGGACCTTACAATTGAGAAAATAGATGACGCAATCTCCTCCGACAAACTTTCCTCTGGTGAAAAGCAAATGCTCAGTTATTTGTGTTACAATGCTGTTTACAAGGATACGGTTATCTTCATTGATGAACCTGAGTTAAGCCTACACGTAGATTGGCAGAGACATTTATTTCCAACATTGCTGAAACAAGGACAGAATAATCAATTTTTTCTGGCTACACATTCACCTTTTATCTATACAAAGTACCCCGACAAAGAATTTCTGCTTGACGAAGATCGCGGAGAACGTTAATGCTACAGCGGCACCCAACGGTGGACGAATTAGTTTCTACTCTGCGTAGATCGAAGCTGCCAACGGTCGTTGTGGAAGGTAGAGATGATATGCAGATCTTTCGGTGGATGGAAGATCTTCTTGAGGTACACGAAGTAGATGTCCTTGGTGTAGGTGGACGACCTAATCTGTTGGCTGTCTATGACAGAAAAAGCGAATTTGGCCATCTGCCTGTTGCTTTCATCGCGGATCAAGATAAAGAATTGTTCACGCAGCTTCCTGCAGGCTATGAGGAAATCATTTGGACACAAGGGTATAGTATTGAAAATGATTTGTATGCAGGTGCTGAACCGAGTTTAGAAAGCTTGATGGATCCTGATGAAACCTATGAGCACAAGCAAGTGCTTGACACAATCGTAAAGTGGTTTGCGTTTGAAGTTGGTGAATTTTTAGCAGGCAGGGACTATAAGTTTGACCATCATTGCAATGAAATTGTCCATCTTGGTCAAACTGAAATGGATGATGGCTTTCGTCAACGCCGCGGATTTCGTTCGTCTAATTCAGAACTTGAACAACAAATAAGAGAAGCGTATCAACTTCAACTCAGAGGAAAACAACTTTTTCAAATGTTGGTTCGTTTTCTTAGCGAGTCTAACCGGCGGGTCAAGCATAGTCTTCACGGTTTATATGAAATTGCATTTAAGATGACCCCTTTTCATCCTCTGATGGATAGACTCATACAAGAAATTGAACGAAAAATTGTAGCGCACAATCTAACTCCTTAAGCACTTCGTTATATCCCAACGGAAGGAACACCAAGCAAATGCCAATCCGTAGAAAAGTCCTTATCACGGGCGCATCCGGCTATATCGCCGGACGGATGCTCCCCGAATTTCGCCAACGCTACGAACTCGTCCTATTAGACGTGAAAACCACGAATCGGCAGGGAGAAGAGGTCGAAGACGTCCAGATTGCTGAGCTGACTGATCCTGACCGAGACGTATACCGTCACCATTTTGAAGGTGTCGATGCAGTCGTTCACTGTGCTTTTAAGGGCGGCAGTTTCGAGAATGAACTTGCCAACGTCCAGATGGCATACAACCTCTACCAAACCTGTATTGAAACCGATGTCCGACGCGTCGTCGTCTGTAGTTCCAACCACGCTGCCGATTATTACGAGCGGCTTATCTGGGCGGATAAATGGGATGTCGTGACACCGGAGATGCGTCCGCTCTCCGATAACTTCTATGGCTGGGCAAAAGAGGCGTATGAGCATCTCGGCTTTGTCTTTGCGACGGGACACGTTGACGGTAAGAAATTACAGAACGTCCAATTGCGTATCGGTGGACCGCGAGAGACGGATATGGCGAATTCTTCAGCGGACGATTTGAAGGCGATGCACCGAGGACTCGGCGCGTATTTGAGCATCCGAGATCAGGTTCAACTCTTCGTCAAGAGCATTGAGACAGAGGACATAGCGGACGAAAATGGGATCCCGTTCCAGATCTTCTACGGCATCAGTGACAATTCGCATAAATTCTGGAGTATCGCCAATGCCCGGAAGGTAATAGGTTACGCACCAGAGGACGACAGCCAACGCCGCTTTGCCGATCGCTTGGCAGAATTGCTAAAGCAGGCGAAAGACAAGTAGTTCCATCCCTTAGGATTTCCAAAATGCTGACCTTTACAGCAGAAGAACTCACCGAAATTTGCCTAAACGTCTTCCAGAAGTTAAACATCTCAGCCGCCGAAGCGGAAGTGGTAACCAAGTCTATGGTGGATGCCAATCGCGTCGGACACGATTCGCACGGTGTGATCCATCTTGCGAAGTATGTGCGTGAATTGGAAGAGGGGTTAATCCAGCCTGATGCACCAACGGAGACCTTGCACGAATCCGCGTCAATCGCGGTATTGGATGGGAATTGGGGGTTCGGTCCTGTGATCGCAACCCGCGCCGTTGAATTGGCACTTCAGAAAGCAAAGCAGACGGATATAAGCTCGGTTGCTGTCTCGCGGTGCAATGAGGTCGGTAGGTTAGGTGGATACGCGTGCCTCGCCGCGGATGCAGAGATGATTGGGTTACTCATGACAAACGACCATGGGGGTGGCACGTGTGTCGCACCGCACGGTGGCGTCGAAGGACGACTCTCTACCAATCCGATTGCGTGTGCAGTCCCAATTGAAGGACAAGATCCAATTGTGTTGGATATGTCCACGAGTGTTGTCGCATCGGGGAAGATTCGGGTGAAACAGCATCGGGACGAAGCACTCCCGCACGGCTGGCTCATTGACGCAGAAGGCGAGTCAACAACGAATGCCGACGATTTTTATGCTATGCCACCAGCTGCATTATTACCCTTCGGTGGAGCGGTTTCTACACATAAAGGATATGGATTGAGTGTTATTGTTGATATCCTGTCGGGCGCGCTCACGAGTGCGGGATGCAGTCAAGGCGAAGATGCCCGCGTCGGCAACGGGTTATTTGTGCTGGTAATTAACGTTGCGAGTTTTAGAGGGTTTCCGGGGTTCAGCGCGGAGATAGAGCGATTTATAGAATATCTCAAATCGGCAAAGCGCGCCGCTGGGATCGACGCAATCCGGGTGCCAGGCGAACGCGGTTGGGAGGAACAACGCAAACGGGAACAAGAAGGCATTCCGATAGACACCGAGACGTGGGAACAAATTCAGGCACTGTGAACATCGTGCCACAATTCTTTTCTTATCTCTTCTTAGCCAAAAAACCAAGCCTGTAATGAAATGGAAGGCGGCTTTACGCAAAGGCGCGTTGAATACCAAAACCACGAAACTTATCCGCAAGGTAAGTTAAAAAGCTGTCAACGATTCGCCTGTCTCTGGATGGAATAGGTGCGCTTTGTCCATATTGAAGTTGACTGTTATTTGAGCGTTATGTTGCGGTATATTGATAAGATCGGATTGGGCAACGAAGTTGCTCTTTTCCGTCCGTAGATATAGGAGCGCATGATTTCCGAGCGGCTCAACCAGTTCCACCTGCGTCCCAACACTGTTCTTCCCGTTTTCACCGACGTGAATATCCTCAGGACGAATGCCGAGCGTCACTGAACTTCCTGATAGTTGGTTGAGTGCCGACTGGAGGTGGTCATTCAGTTCCACTTTGAAGTTTTCAAATCCAAGCATCGGCGCACTGCCATTATTCACAATGTCCGTCTCTATGAAGTTCATCGGTGGCGTGCCGATGAAGCCTCCGACGAATTGGTTCGCAGGTTTATGGTAGAGCGTTCCCGGATCAGCGATCTGCTGGATTTTTCCCTCATTGAGCACCACAATCTGGTCTCCCATCGTCATCGCTTCAACCTGATCGTGCGTGACGTAGACGATGGTAGCGTTGAGTCGATCGTGCAGACGACTGATCTCCATCCGCATTTGCACGCGTAGTTTCGCATCGAGGTTGCTCAACGGCTCATCAAACAGGAATACTTTGGGGTGCCGAACGATCGCTCTACCGACAGCGACGCGTTGACGTTCGCCACCGGAAAGATGCTTCGGTTTACGGTTCAGGAGATGCGAGATACTCAGAATCTCCGCCGCCTCTTTGACGCGTTCGTCGATCTCCGCCTTCGGATATTTGCGAAGTTTTAATCCAAACGCCATGTTCTTATACACCGTCATGTGTGGGTAAAGGGCATAGTTTTGGAAGACCATGGCGATATCCCGATCTTTCGGCGGAGTGTCGTTGATACGCTCATCATCAATATAGATATCGCCTTCCGTTATCTCTTCCAATCCGGCGATCATCCGCAAAATTGTCGATTTCCCACATCCCGACGGACCGACGAGCACGGTAAAAGACTCATCTGGAATCTGAAAATCTGCCTGTTCGACTGCGAGAACATCACCGTCATAAATTTTGGTGACATCTTTCAAGGTAAGGTGTGCCATCGCCTCTCCTTAAAACCTCTGTGAGATTTCTGATCTTCTGGTAGACGCACTTTTTAAGCGCGTCCATGTACTTCACTGATGTACGAATGTCCTATTACTGGGAATCTACGTCCGCTTTTTCGGTTGCCAGTTTCGCAATGTTTTCCTTCACCAAGTCCTCGACGGCATGTTCAAGCGCGTGTCCGCGGAGGTTCGTTTTGCGGATGATACCCTCACCGTCAATCAGGAAGGTGGACGGAATCCCATGCACCTTATACATAGTAGACACCTTGCGGCTTTTATCCCAGTAATGCAGCCATCCCAGTTCCTCTTTTTCAATATAAGCCTCAAGCGGTTCCATTGATCTGTCCAGACTGATACCGATAATCTGGAACTTCCGATCTTTATACTGCGCGTAAGTCTTCTTGACGTTCGGCATCTCTGCGATGCAAGGTCCACACCATGTTGCCCAAAAATCAAGGAGCACAACCTGTCCTCGGAGGTCCTTCAAAGAAAGTTCCTCACCCTTCAGATCCATCACCTGAAAATCCAGTGCTGGCTTACCGATCCATGCCCTTGGATTCATGCTCGCCCCAGGCGGTCTCGGCAACTCACCCTGTCGTTCAGTTCTGTCCTGTTCGAGAACCTTCTTTGCAAGTTTCGCCTGCGATCGTGAACCGTACTTCGGGTGGTCTATCAGTTTCTGGTAGGCACCGTCTGCGGCGTCGTGATTGCCGAGTTGGTCATACGCCAACCCCAAATCTAACAGGCACCGTTCCACATAACGGGCTTTGGGATACTCCTTGATAACGGTTTCAAAAACTTTAATCCCCTCTTGAACGCGTTCCAGTTGAACCAAGGCGTTGCCGAGAAGATAATAGATCTCATCTACCCGTTTATATTCCGGGTGTGCAGCAACAAATTCTTCGGATTTCTCAACCAGATTCTCTAAATCTGCCTGTTTCTTCTGCTTTTTGAGACGCTTAGAAATTGCCTTGATTTCCTGATATTTGTGAACTGCTTTCACCGGGGCGGCATCGACGAGGTTCGCACAAAAGCCTATTAACACAAGGCTACTGAGCACGCAAATAAGATGAGCGCGGAGGCTTCTATTTCTGTTTGCGTTTTGTTGTGAGGTTATTTTATTTTCGGAGAACATCGTCGACCTCCTCTATGTGAATCCGTGTGCGATGTATTAGAGATTACCTCTTGTTGTAGGAGCGAGCTGTGCTCGCGATTCCTAATTCGCTAAATTTTCCCGCACGAGTTCCGCAACAGCACTTTCAAGTGCAAGACCACGGAGATTCACTCTGCGGACAATACCGGTGCCGTCAATCAGAAACGTAGACGGGATCGCACGCACGTTGTACAAACCGCTAATCTTGCCGGTATTGTCCAAATACTGCCGCCACTCGATGCCCTCTCTTTGAATGTATGCCTCAAGCGGTGCTATTGAACTATCTAAGCTAATCCCGATGATTTGGAACTTTCGATCTCTATGTTTGGCATAAGCCAATTTAACGTTCGGCATCTCAGCGATACAGGGTCCACACCACGTTGCCCAGAAATCGAGGAGTACAACCTGCCCGCGATACTGTTCCAATGTGAGTTCCTCACCCCTTGTATCCATCACTCGAAAATCTGGTGCAGGTTTATTTACAAATGGGTTCCCACTCGGTTTCGGACTCGCTACAGATGCGCTCGATAATTCACCCGTTCGCTGCGTTTTATCCAGTTCAAGGAGTTGTTGCGCTGTTGCGGCGTATCTGCCGCTACGGTACTTCGGGTGATTTGCCAGTTTTTCGTAAAGAATGTCCGCTTTACTATGCTCACTGATTTGGTCGTAGGCTAATCCTAATGTTAGCAGACTCGGTTCGACATAGGTAGCAAAAGGATAGTCCCGAATAAGTTCTTCAAGGACCTCAATGCCTTCTTCAGTGCGTTGGAGTTCAACTAAGATGGAACCCAGAAAATAGTAGGCTTCATCTACCTGCCTGTATTTTGGATAAGTCTTGATGAAAGTCCTTAATTTCTCGAGCAACGCATCATAATCAGCCGGTTCACCACCCTTTGAAAGTTCATCAAGCGTTGATTTAATTTCGCTATACGCCTGGTTGGCTGACATTGAATCCGAAATCGTTGCGGTAAGCGTCGAATTCACACAGGAAGCCATCAATAGCAATCCCGTGAGAATAACGCTAAGGTGATACCAACAATTTCTTCTGATACGCGCATTTCTCGGAAACATCATCTGTCTCCTTCAGATGAATTGGTGTGCGCTAAACAGCGTGCCGGTAGGAATACGCCAGTAGCAACTTGATCTCTTCTGCCTGTACTTGTTGCAGGAAACGGGTTACATCAGAGTCAGAATCACCTTCGGCGGCTTGGCACCAATCAACAAACCGGTAAGAATCCCAATTTTCTTCTCCCGCAATCGCCTGTCCGATTGCTGTGAGGGTGTCCGATGGGTTCGCTGTTTCGTTGAGAAGTTCGAGTGCGCGTTCACGCAGTGCTGGGAAAATCGGGTGTGTCCCAACCCTGCCGAACCAGTACTTGGAGTTAGGATAATCCGGTTCACGGCGATGCATGATGCCGTGCCAGTAACTACCCGTCTGATCCGCTAACCCTTGCGAGATCGTATGCGATTCATCCAGGGCGTCGTTCCAGAGAAGTAGACCGCTTTTAATGGCTTCACCAAACGTCGTATTTTTCAGCGATTCTCCGTCGAAAAGTTCATCGAGGGATGCCGCTTCCAAAGTATCCGTGAGTTCGCTACTCCACGCCTTTTGTGGCACGAGTGTCGGGAGCGGGTTCCCTGTTTCTAACTTTCCGATGACTTCGGCAATTGCTGATGTATATGTTACGTCCATGAGAAAACTCCTTAGCTTCCAAATTCGTCATAATTTGACATTAATTTAGCATCTTTCTCGAAATAAATCAAGCGGTTTCAGATTTTCCGTCAGAGTCAGTTATTTGCTTTGATTTTTTGCTTCATACATGCTATACTTAAAATATGTTATTTTTTTCCATAAAAGAAAACCTAAAAACTATTTTCGAGGAAAATGTATTAACCTTTAGTAAAATGTTACACTTTTCACCAAATTATTGTTTTTTTCAAAACGAAAATTTCTAAGAAAACGTCCATGAACCCTTACAGTTACAGGGTTCTATAGCAATAACCACTGCACACCAAATGTTACAATAGTGTAACATTTTTAAGGAGAATTCTCCCGAAAATGGGAACCGCCTTCAAAAAAGCATTCATCGTTTTCATCGGATTTATTGTCGTTTTGGGGGGCGTTTTGATCGGTGTTATCCGACACTTCTCCCAATACGGATCGCTGCCAGAAACGATACAGATGGTAGACTTCTCCGGGATATTGGTAGCGGTTTTAGGGGCGTGCCTCCTGAGTTTGGTCAGTATTATACTAATCTTCTGGTTGGCGCGGGCATGGGTCAGCGAACAACCGGAACTCGGTGAACGGATTATCCGTCTCGCCCTCGTGATCAGTATCAGTTTTATTGTTGTTTTCGGGGGGTTGGCAGGCGGGTTGATCGTTTTACGGACGCTGTGGACGATCGGCTTTTTTTAACTTGCATTTTTGTTACCGATATGGTATAATTAATTAATTCGTTCGGGCAAACAGCGCGAATCACGCATGTGGTGTGTTTCGCAACGTCCGAATCGGTAGGGCATTTAGTTCACCCGTAGGAGGGATTTTCGGATCCCCACCTATCCTACGAGATTGACAGAAAATGAAAATTAAGTGTACCTACAAATGGATACAGAACGTTTTGTAGAAAGAGTTATTTTGTATCGAAGCGTAACACATCAATTGTTCGCTTTCGTTTTCATATAAGCTTGTAAGCGGCGCGTATCGTGAATTCATACCAGCTTACAAGCGGCGCGCTGCAGCGCCTTGACTTGGGGGTGTGAAAAATACACTACAAAGGCAGACGTACTCAGAGGACCAAGGAAAGACAAAGTCGTTCCAATTATCAGATTCGAGCCAAAGAGATTTTACTGATAGATCACGAGAACAAGCAGTTAGGGGTCATGACACCCCGTGACGCAATGAAACTCGCTGAGGAAGTTGGATTGGATTTGGTAGAGGTTTCACCGAATGCCAAACCTCCCGTTTGCAAGATCATGGACTACGGGAAGTATCAGTATGAGAAGAACAAACGCGCACGCGAGGCTCGGAAAAAGCAGTCGAAGGTCGTTCTGAAAGGAATGCAGTTCCGTCCAGATACTGCCGAACACGACTACCAATTCAAAAAGCGACATGTCGAGGATTTCTTGAAAAATGGGTGGAAAGTCCGCGCAACCGTACGGTTCCGAGGACGTGAGATGCTCCATACCGAGCTTGGGAAAAGTTTACTTTCACGGCTCAGGGACGACTTGGATGAACTTGCCGATGTGGAACAACCGCCACGGATGGAAACCCGCATCATGTCGATGATCCTCTCACCAAAATCTGTGTAATTTTTTGTCGTCGCACGCGTGTTTCCTCTTGTAATTTCTTGTAGAGCGATCTCCCGGTCACGACATTTTTTGTAGGCGCGACCCGTTCGTCGCGATACTTTTTGAGGATATCTTAATGCCAAAAATTAAAACACATAAAGGTGCGGCAAAGCGTTTCAAGTTCACATCGAAGGGCAGAATTCGCCGTAATCGCGCATACGCCGGACACCTGTTCATTTCAAAGTCTTCAAAGCGGAAACGGAGATTGCGACAGGCGACCCTCGTCGATCCGAGCAATGAGAAACGCTTAAAACGCCTCATTCATAAGTAGAAGTAAATGCCCGGCACATACCATACCCACAACATATCCCGGGCGAAATAGTGGACACGATCGCCGATAGCACTGTCGATCGCAATAGGAGTTTTTTAAATGGCACGAGTAAAAACAGGGTCTGTGCGACGTAAACGTCGGAGCCGGATACTTAAGCATTCTAAAGGTTACCGTGGCGGACGAAACAACCTTAAACGCACCGCTAAAGAAGCCGTAGAGAAGGGGTGGAACCACGCCTACGCACATAGACGCGCACGCAAACGCGATTTTCGGCGACTTTGGATTGCAAGAATTAACGCCGCTGCCAGATTGCACGGACTCACCTACAGCCGATTCATACACGGGCTCAAAGCCGCTGGTATTGAACTTGATCGGAAAGTTCTCGCCGACATCGCCGTGAATGACGAAGCCGGTTTCGGACAACTCGCCACCCTCGCAAAAGGTTAGTGGCAGTGGTGCCGCGGAAGTAGATGCCTATCGCTTTCGTCCCCAGAAGGAGATTAACCTTTATGGAACGAAGTGATGGGCGTTTTTTGTTGGGTACCCCGTAAGGTAAAATTAAAAAATGAAAGAAGAATTACAAGCGATTCAAGCGGAGGCACTTGAGGCTTTGAAAGCCGTGAAAACCCCAGACGCGCTTGAGTCGCTCCGAATCACGTATTTTGGACGTAGGGGAAAACTCACCGATGTCATGAAAGGCATGGGTAAACTCTCCAAAGAGGAGCGTCCGGTAATAGGTAAACTCGCAAACGAAGTGCGTGCCACGCTCACAGAGGCGTTCGAAACCGCGACACAGGCACTGCATCGCCAGCAACAGGAACAGCAACTTGAAGCAGAAGCCGTTGACATCACACTTCCCGGACGGAAGCCTGCCTACGGGAAATCACACCCCATCATGCAAACGTTAGAGCGGATTGAAGCGATTTTCGGTCAGATGGGGTTTGAAGTCGTGACGGGACCCGACGTTGAGACCGAGTATTACAACTTCGATGCCCTGAACACGCCTGCCGATCACCCCGCTCGCGACTTGCACGATACCTTTTACCTAACGGACGGACATCTTTTACGCACCCATACCTCACCCGTTCAGATTCGCGCCATGGAGAACCAAAAACCACCGATCCGAATTATCGTGCCGGGGAAATGCTATCGCGTGGACTATGATGTCTCGCACACACCGATGTTCCATCAGGTAGAGGGCTTACTTGTGGATACGCACGCCACTTTCAGTGAACTCAAGGGGGTGTTGACCTCCTTTGCCCGGCAGATGTTCGGGGACCAGACACAAATGCGTTTCCGTCCACACTTCTTCCCTTTTACGGAACCGAGCGCGGAGATGGATATCTCCTGTGCCGTTTGTCAAGGGAAAGGGTGTCGGAGTTGTGGTGGTACTGGCTGGGTCGAGATTATGGGAGCTGGTGCTGTTGATCCGGCAGTATTTGAAGCCGTGAACTACGATCCGGATGAAGTCACGGGATTCGCTTTCGGTATGGGGGTAGAACGGATCGCGAACCTCCAGTTCCGTATTCCGGACATCCGCACCCTCTACGAGAACGATCTCCGTTTCCTACGCCAATTCTAAAAGTGGTAGGCGCGCTTGTCGGTAATTGCCCTCCGCTCTGAACTTGGTAGGGGCGGTTTCATGAAGTTTAAATAAATATTTCGATAATTCTGTTCCAGAAAGACACTGTAGGGGCAGGTCTTGTGCCTGCCCACACACTACTTGAAATGTAGGGTTTTGATGAAACGCGCCTGTCTTACAATTATCGTACTCATCCTTATTCTCTACAACAATCTCGCTATTTCCGAAGTTAGCAGTGCCGCTCAGCAGGTTCTCGCCACTATAGAGTGGGTCTCGATACCCGAAGGCACCTTTCTGATGGGTTCAACCCCCGAAGAAGCGAAAGCCGCCTACGAGGACGCGAAATTGCGGAGTTCGATGCTGGAGCAACACACCTTCAATGCTGAACTGCCACGACACCAGGTCTACCTAAGCACTTACGAAATATCACGGTATGAAATCACCAATGTCCAATACCGAGTTTTCACTGAGGCAACGAATCGTCCCGCACCGCGCGGACACAACGGCGAGGAGACCTGGGGAGATGAAACACTCAACGGTGACACGCAACCCGTCGTCGGGGTGACATGGTTCGATGCGCAAGCATTCGCAGAATGGATCGGCGGGAGCCTGCCGACCGAGGCACAGTGGGAACGAGCGGCTCGTGGTGCAGAGGGACGGATATATCCATGGGGAAATACACCGCCGAAAGCGCGCCAACACGCCAACTTCGCACGCCGCTACAATCGTCCGGTACCCGTAGGTCAATTCCCGAAAGGTGAATCTCCAAACGGTATCGCGGACCTTGCCGGAAATGTCTGGGAATGGTGCCTTGATGAATACAGTCCAACTTTCTATCAACAACACAACGATACCGGCTCCCAAGATCCGCTCAATCTCCGCTTTCGAGATGTCTTGCGCGCAAGAGTCATTCGAGGCGGCGCGTGGGATGTCGGAAGAGCGTTTCTCCGTTCAGGTCTACGATTTAAATTTTATCCTTTGGATTCAACACATACAATCGGATTTCGGGTCGTCCGTCCGCGCCCAACAATAAAAGAATAGCCTTTCTATCACTATGTTCCAACGGAAACACGACCTGTCTCGTCTCCTGCTCTTCCTACTACAGTCTTTTCTCCTGCTCCTGCTTCCGCTGTTCGGGAATACTGCGCCCTATTTTCGAGATGTGACCAATACGATGGGACTTGACTTTCGGCACGTCAACGGATTTTCTGCGGAACGGCGACTCGTTGAGACCATGGGGAGCGGCGGTGCACTCTTTGACTTCGACAACGATGGGGATTTGGATCTCTATCTCGTTCAAGGCAATTCACTCTCGCCATCAACAGAATCCCCGCCCACAAACCGTCTCTATCGAAACGATGCGGGTGTTTTCGTTGACATCACAGCATCCGCAAATGTCGGGAATACCGGTTACGGTCTCGGTGCTGTCGCTGCCGATTACGATTCTGATGGGTATCGCGATCTGTACGTGACAAACTTAGGCAAAAATGTCCTCTATCGCAACAACGGAGACGGCACGTTTACGGATGTAACCGAAGACGCACAGGTAGACTGTCCCCTGTTAAGTGCGAGTGCCGCATTCGCGGATATCGACCGGGACGGCGACTTGGATCTCTACGTGTGTAACTACGTCGAATACGCCTTGGAGACCGATATTCCGTGCTATTACAAAAATACTCTGCGTATCTACTGCGGTCCGAACGAATATCACGGCATCGCCGATGTCCTCTACCGCAACAACGGAGACGGCACATTCACAGACATAACGAAAACCGCGGGTGTCTATGAACCGACGACGCGTGGGCTCGGTGTCGTCTTCACGGACGTAGACAATGACGGGTGGGTGGATATCTATGTCGCGAACGATATGTCCCCGAATACGCTTTTCATCAATCACGGGGATGGCACTTTTCGAGAGGAAGGTGTGCCTCGCGGCGTTGCTTACAACGGCGATGGCATAGCAAACGGTTCGATGGGTATAGACGCTGGCGACTATGACAACGATGGCGATATCGATCTCTGGGTGTCCAATTTTGCATTGGAGGCGAATTGTCTCATGCAGAACGATGGCGATGGCTACTTTGAGGATATGACATTCGACACAGACCTCGCCGATCCTTCTTTCTATGCGCTCGGTTTCGGTACTCGGTTCATTGACTTTGATAACGACGGTTGGTTAGATTTGCTCGTCGGGAATGGACATATCTGGGACAACGTGAAACAGATCGACGCGAAACAGAGTTACGCGCAGCCGGTGCAGCTGTTTCGCAATCAGGGGGGTGCCCTACAAAACCACGCTGGCTTCACCGAGATTACCACCGAAGCGGGACTAGATAAAACACCTTACGTCGTCCGCGGGATGCTCTTTGGAGATATAGATACCGATGGTGATGTGGATGTCGTGCTTTGTCAATCGAACCGTCCCGTGGTCATTCTCAGCAACGAAATCGGCAGTGAGAACGCATGGCTCACGGTGGAATTGGTAGGGACAGATGGCAATACGGATGCAATCGGCGCGCAGGTTCAACTCGAAGTGGACGGTATGACCCTCTTGCGGGAGGTTATCTGCGGTGCAAGCTACCTGTCGGGCAACGATCTGCGTCTCACCTTTGGATTGGGAAACGCCTCGCGGATAGAGAACCTCCGGATCCGATGGCACAACGGGGATATCCAGCAATTAAGTAAAGTGCCAATCCGTCAAATTGTTACATTTTCGCAGGATTGACACTTTTCGGTGTTGATACTATAATGGACGATAGGGTTGAATTAACGCAAAAGGAACGTCAAACTCCTAACCCACCTGACCGAACCGCAAGGTAAAATTAAAAATATGAAGATTGTTGAAGAAAGAGAAGCGTGGATTCACACGCACTTCATCCTTGATAGTTTCTTTGTCACCGAGCAGGAACGCCGACAGATCTCTATCAGCGTCGAACCGGAACTGATGCATCTCGGACTCCAGTACGGGCTGACGTATCACATCGCGCCTTCAAAACATCGGGCTGTCATCGTCCTTGAGTGCATACCTTTCGACCCGGTCAAAGCGGAAATTAAAAAACTGATTAACGACGTCATCGAAGATTTTCCTGTCCGAGTCCCTGAACAGCGGAACGTTGTTACCAACATTACCGTCGCCGACCAAGAAACAGAAACAACCGGTATTAGTGACCGAGTCCCAGGGCAGTGAGGACATGCGTTCCGACAGTCCCATCGGTGATGTTGAAAATTGAGGGGAACTCATCCCGCCAACCGGCATTGGCGCTTGGACAAAATTGGCGAGAGTTGCCTTCAATAGCCGTTACACCCGGGATCCGTGCGGCAAGTCCAGCGGAGTGTAAAAACGAAGCACCCGGACACGTCAGATCCTGCACAGCGAGGAACATACCGTATCCTGCTGCTGCTGCACCCATCAGCAGTGCCTGAGATTGTCCTTTACACGCCTTGAGCGCAACACCGGAATACCCCTGCTCGCGTGCCAACAGAAAAGTCTCAAAATCTGTGAGCGATTCGTCGATGACCACCGGTTTTATCTCGGCGGCTTTGTGCATCTTATTTTCGGGATGCGCCTTCAGATCCCGATCCGTCGGTTGCTCAATATAAGCAAGGCGTTGGAAAGCATTGATCTCCGCCTCTTGAATTTGGCTGAGGAACGCTAACAGGTATTCAACATCTTGACAGGTTTCGTTGAAATCAGCGGAGTAGTGCCAGGTATCAACGCCGCGTTTTGCTTGTGTTTCGGCGGTGACTTTATCGATTGCAAGGACACGTGCGACATCCCACGCCAAGTCGTCGCCGTTGAGTTTAATTTTTAGATGCGTCAGCCCATCGGCAACAATCCATTCGGGGAGTGTTTCTGGGAGACCGTCATTGAGGCGTTCTGGAATATCGGCGTCGGTGAGCGGATCCAGGGCGCCAACGAGATGATAGAGCGGCATATTCGGCTTCGGTTGGCGTGCTGTATATTGATCGAGATATTCGCCGGTAAACCGTTCATTCAGAAAATGCGACAAATCTGCTTCAATGAAGTCTTCGCTTAATCCGTCGTAACTATTGATCCCGTTCGCTTTGCCGAACGCGTCGTGGATTGCGGCATCAATCGGACTCGTTGTAACGACGGTGCAGAGTTTCGGCATCGGTGACGCCAGTTGCATCGTGTGTGGCAAATCATCGGCGAGTTTTAAAAATTCTGGCTCCAGCACTTCAGAAAGCTCAAGCGGGTGCGCACAGAGCGTGCAATTCTGTGTTGCCGCTACCGCCAATTCGGCGAGTCTTTTCATCGCGGCGAGACTCTGATCGAAAGGCGCGTAGCGCGGTGGAAATGCCCAGACGTTACCGAGCGGCATGGAGCCTTTGCCTTCCGCTTCTTGGTTTCCATCGCGCGTCTGGACCCGCACCCGAACATTAAAGAGGACGCAGTGATCCGTCGGTACGCCACCGAACTTGAGTGGGGTACGGTATTGGTGTTCTTCAAAATCGTAATCAACGTCAAGGATACGGATATCTGTCGGTTTCGGCATAATTTTTAATTTTACCTTGCGGTCCGGTCAGGTGAATTGGGTACATCGTGTTACGCAACGTAGACCCGCCTGCACCGTTGTTGCAGGCTCCCGTTTTAGTGATAAAGTTCAGGATAACACAAAATGGGTAGCCTGTAATGGAATGGAGGGCGGATTTAAGGGAGGCACGTCCGAGATTCAAATTCCCGTCGTTTCTCCGCAAGGTAAGTTTAAAAGGTTTCTGGCGGTATGTCAAGCAATTTCTCTGCTCCTTGTGCTGCAACCAAATGGAGGTTTCTGTCAATGACACACAACACGAAAGTCCAAAAACTCACTTCACTTCTCGATAAGCATCAAACGTATCGGGACACCTGTCTCAATCTCATCGCTTCGGAGAACACGCCTTCGCCGTTAGTGGAAGAACTTTTCGATGAACGGTTAGCACGGCGATATGGGAATTATTCTGGCGTTGACATTTACCAACGGAATTACAAAGGCAACCGCTACATCGCCGAAATAGAGGGGTACACGCAGGCGTTGGCAAAGGAACTTTTCGGCGCAGCGCACGTCGATTTCCGACCGTTATCGGGGAACATCGCAGGGATTGCAACGACGTTTGCATTGGCTAAACCCGGCGATACGGCGTTAGAGGTTCATAACGGACACCACTATGCCCAAAAACTGTTGTCCTCGCCGCTCAAGATAGAACTACAATCAATTCCGATCCCGTGGGATGGACGACGTTCAAACATCGACCTTGAAGCAACGCTTGAACTGATTGCGAAACACAAGCCGAGAATCGTCAACGTCGGTTCTGGAGTGTTTCTCTTCCCGCAACCCGTACGGGAGTTGAAAGATGCGATGCGCCAAGCGAATCCAGACGCTTACCTCATCTACGACGCCTCACACGTCATTGGACTTATCGCCGGTGGACACTTCCAATCGCCGTTTGATGAGGGCGCGGATGTCATCATCTCCAGCACACATAAGACACTTGCGGGACCCCAGGGCGGGATGGTTCTAACGAACGATGCCTCCATTGCTGAGCGAGTTGCCAAGGGGGTCTATCCCTTGCTGATGAGCAACCACCACCTAAACCGACTTCCAGCGTTAGCAGGGACATTTATAGAGTGGATGGAATGCGGTGCGGCACAAGCGGATGCAATTGTTACGAATGCGAAGGCACTCGGACAGGCGTTGGCGGAACGCGGGGTCCCGATACTCGGTGCCGAACTCGGTTTCACGGAGTCGCATACCTTGATACTGATTGTGGACAAGTATGGGGAGGGCGGTGCCCTCGCAAACCATCTCGAAGCGTGCCATATTATCGCAGGCGCGGCGGGATTGTCCCCGGAAGTCGGCACATCTGGGTTGCGTATGGGGGTTCAGGAGGTTACCCGATGGGGCATGACTCCGATGGATGCTCCCGACATCGCCGAATGTATCGTCTCAGCACTCTCTGGTGGGACACCTGAAGAACTCAAACCGAAGGTCGCAGAAGTCGCCCGTCGTTTCGACACAATCCAGTTCACCGTCGATTAAAAAGGAAAGCAAACGAAATAAGGTTTGACCCCACTTCACCGCTGGCGAGGATTGTATCCTCGCCTACTCCTATACTATTTTCGCTTCAATTTTCCCCACGTTGTTGTTAACAACTCCACGTTAGGTTGAACGGATAGGACCGCTGGATCAAACCAGTCTGCCCGACTATTGTCTCCGTTATGTGTGAGTTGCGTTTTTACACGGCTTCCCACGCCAATCTTGAAGAGTTGTGTGGCACCTCTGATTTCCTGTTGATAGATGATTTCATCGCCTTGAGGAGACCAAGTCGGACGGAGTGCGTCCGGTCCCTTCTCTGACACAAGTTGTTGTAAGCGACTTCCATCACGGTTGATAACGTAGATAGTTTCCTCATCTTGCCAGGCGACTGCATCTGCAGGGTTTAGTATCGCCCTAAATTTGTGTAAAACAAAAGCGATGCGTTCCCCATTCGGGGACCACGCCGGGTGACTCTTATATGGGTACTTATTGAGTTCACCGAGCAGAACAGTTTGTTTGAGCGTTTCAACGTTGAGGAGACGAAGTTCATAACCTTGTTTTGATTTATAGTGAATGAAGGCAATTTCCTTTCCGTTGGGTGACCAAGCAGGATCGCCGACAATTCCGAATCCAGTCTGTGCTACCGGTTCAACCGATTTACCGTCTATCGTTGCAATGTAAAGCACGGCATCGCTCACAGATGCAATTCGCTTTCCATCTGGAGACCACGTTGCCTCGGATCTACTGTGCCAATTGTCAAGAACTCGTCTTACATTGTTTCCATCAGCATCCATGAGATACAGGCTTTCTCCTCCTTTGCGAAAGGAAACAAAGAGAATCTGTTCCCCTGTTGGCGACCAGACTGGGGAAAAATCGGCTGCTGCATCTTGTGTGAGATTCATGGGATCGCTTCCGTCTGGGTTCATCGTCCAGATATCCCAATTCCCGTCTCGGTTGGATGAAAATACAACTTTTGCGGTTGTTGGTGCGTTTGCCCATAAAGATGCCACGCTGTTGAACAGTAGGAAACTGATGCAACAAAACAGGGCAAAAAATCTAACGCTCATAGTTTTTTTTCTTTCAGATTTGGAATTCTTCGTTTTCATAAAACTAACTATTTCTCCTTGGGCTGAACCGGCAATGCCGGAGGTCCAGACCAATCTGCACCATTATTGCTACCCACGTGTGTCAGTTGGGTCTTCGTAGTGCTGTCTATATTAATTTTGAAAAGTTGCCTGATATCTCCAACTTCTGGTAGGTGGATTCCCTGCTGGTAAATAATTTCATCTCCGTGTGGAGACCATGTCGGATGGAGTGCGTCCGGTCCCTTTTCTGAAACGAGTTGGCGCAAATTACTCCCATCTCGGTTGATAATGTAGATGGTTTCCTCATCCTGCCAGTTCGCTGCGTCTATAAAATTTAATATGGCTCTCCATTTGTGTAGGACGAAAGCGATTTGCTTTCCGTCCGGGGACCACGCTGGATAGGACTTAACTGGATATGTCTCTAATTGTGCCAGAATAACCTTCTGTTTGAGTGTTTGAACATCAAGGAGGCGAAGTTCATAACCCTGCTTCCGCCAAAGATAGATAAAGGCAATTTCCGTTCCGTCTGGAGACCAAGCGGGATCTCCGACACTTCTCAAGCCAGTCTCCGCCACAGGTACTGCCAATTGATCATCTAACGTTATAATGTAAAGCACGCCATCGCGCACAGAAGCGATCCGTTTTCCGTCGGGTGCCCATGTTGCGGGAGATCTGCTGTACCAATTATCGAGAACTTTTCTTATATTGTTTCCGTCTGTGTCCATGAGATAAAGACTTGATTCCTTTCCTTCTTCTCGGAAGGAGGTAAACAGAATCTGTTCACTTGTGGGTGACCAAGTTGGGTGAAGATCGCTTGCCACATCTCGTGTAAGGTTCACAGGGTCGCTTCCGTCTGGGTTCATCGTCCAGATATCCCAGTTTCCGTCTCGGTTGGACGAAAATACGATTTTCCCTGTTTTCGGGGCTTTCGTCGCGATGTCGCCTTCAGAACTGGACGGCAGCCCGAAACGGTTTGCGTAATGGGACCCGATGCCCAATATCAATAATACCGCAGCAACAGCGGAAACGCCTATGACCCACGGCACAGATGGTTGACTTCCACCAGTGGAAGAAATAGGGGCGGTCCGAGAAACTTCACGCATGACGTTCTCCGTGAAATTCGGCGCGATTTGGAAACCACTTAATGCCTCTCGAACCATCGGTTCCTCTCTTTTTAAACGCTGCTGTGCACGACGGAGCCGACTCTTAATCGTGCCTACCGATGTTCCTAAAAACTCGCTGATCTCTTCATGCGTCATTTCTCCAAAGTAATGGAGTATGATGACAGTACGTTCTTTCTCTCGTAATTTCGCAAGCAACTTTTGGACGACTTCACTCTGGGCTTCTGTGGTTGTCCGCTCGTTTTCCTGAATCACATATTCCGAATACGTTGCTTTCTCTAATTGCGCGTGGTTCGTAGCTTCCAGCGACTGTGTTGACAAACGTTTCTTACGCAGCCATTCGATACAAGCGCGGGTCGCTATCACAGACAGCCAATGAGCAAAACGGTGCTGTTTCTTCAACGTTGCCAACTCCTTATATGCTTTTAGGAAGGCATCCTGCGTAATCTCTTCAGCGATGTGGAAATCCCCAATCTTCCGCCACACGAGTGCGTGAACCGGCTTTTGGTATTTTCTCACGAGTGTAGAGAAGGCGTTTTCATCGCCTGCGAGAACACGTTGGATGAGTTCAATATCGTCGTTTTTCATCGGCTATCTCCAGAAAGGGATAATTTCGTGATGTCGCAATTAAACGTATAGTGACGCGACTTATAGATAAAATAGATGCATAATTCCGCAAAAAATCAGAAATTTATAGAAAACTAAAAGTTAAACGTCTATCTAAAGATTTAATTTTACTTGACACTTGATAATCTGATAGAGTATAATAGTTATACTATCTTTAGCAAAAACGCGTATAGAAAAGGGGATATTCATGAAAAATAAACAATCATTTATCACTGCGGTACAGGATGGGGACATAGATACCCTCAAACACCTATTAGTGGTCGATAAAACACTCGGCGCGCACATCAACGCACCGTGGTTCAGTTTCGATGCCCCGGCGATCGTATTTGCCGCAGCGTCCGGTAACCGCACGCTCATTGAAGTTCTACTCGATGCTGGTGCAGATATTGATGTCAAGAGTAGTTGGTGGGCAGGTGGTACTTCGGCGTTACATCATGCCGCTGGCTCCATGCTAAACTACGACAAGGAACTCGCCGAATATCTGATTGAGCAAGGGGCAACCGTGGATGCCCACGCCGCCGCGGGACTGGACATGTCCGGGACGCTTGCTGAATTAATTCACGAAGACCCTGAAGTCGTCAACGCACTGGGGAGCGACGGCATGTCTCCACTCCATTTCGCCGCGACACCTCGAATCGCTAAACTCCTTCTCACACACGGCGCAAACATAAACCGCCGGGATCGCGACCACAACGGCACACCTGCACAATGGACGATGAGAAGACGACCTGAGGTGTGTCGTTATCTCCTTGAACAGGGTGCCGAGGCAGATATTGTCCTCTATTGTGCGATGGGTGACGTTGAACGGGCAAGGGCGGAATTTGAAAAAAATCCAGAACTCCTCAAGCTCAGGATTAATGTGAAATCCCCCAAAGGCTACGTGATACCACCGTTGAAATCGTCGGATCTTGACAACCAGCAAACAGATGAAGTCCCCGGTGGACATGTCTATGCCTATCAGGTCGGACCTACGATGCCGCTGCTTGAGATAGCACTTCAATCTAAACAGCCAGCAATCGTTGATCTGCTCATTGATTCAGGTTATGAAATCAACTTTCGAGATTGGTATGTCCTTGTTGGACAGGGACCGAAGCGGTTTGAGACATTGCTGAAAAGTTTTCTTGCCAAAGGACTGGACATCAATGCCCGTCGGAAGCATCGGCATGGGATGTGGACACCTCTACATTGGGTAGTGCAACGCGGTCTGACCCCTGGTATTCTGTGTCTGTTAGAAAATGGTGCGGATCCGAATGTAACCGATGACAAGGGACGGACCCCGATGCATATTGTCGCGCAGAAAGGCGTGGGGAAAAATCAGGTGCAGTTGCTCATAGAACACGGTGGCGACATTAACATTCGCGATGCGGACGGCAAAACGCCACTTGACTACGCGCAAGAACCAAAGCGAAAATCCGTTGCAAATTTCCTCACGCAATATGCAAATCGAGTAGAAAAAAATGTTTAATTTCGCCAGAATATTTTGTAACACTTGTCTGTTTTTATCGTGTATTTGATTGAAAAATGTTTCCAAAAGATTGACTTTTTAGACAGCAAAAATTGGAAACCGAAACCCAATTTGGAGGCACATAAAATCGTGGAGCAGCAAACACAAAACTGGGTGAAAGTCGCCCAAGTGAGCGAGGTCCCTGAAGGGAAACCGAAAGCGGTTCAGATGGGGGAAGGACGTAGCATTGCCCTCTTCAATGTTGACGGACAAATTTACGCGACGGATAACCAGTGTCCGCACATGGGCTATCCGCTCACACGAGGAACGGTCCGAAATGGTATTCTAACATGTGATTGGCACCGTCGCAGTTTCGATTTGGAGGGCGGCGGCTGCTTCCATGTTGAATGCGATGACTTGCGCACTTTTCCGGTTGACATCCGCGGGAACGAGATTTGGATAGCATCTGGAGATTTGACGTATCGGCGCGCCGAAGAACACAAACAATTGCTACGAGAAGGACTTTTGAGCGAAGACCGATGGACGATGTCCAAGGCGATTTCGCTTCTCTTGAAAGGTGGTGTGCCAGAAGAAGAGGTAATGGGAACAATTCTGGAACACGTCAGTCGCCACATCGCTAGTTCCCACGGAGCAGAGGGTGGAGGCGATGTCTCTCGACTCATCAACGGACTCAGAGTCGGACGTAGATATACGGATGCCGATAGACTTATCGCTGTTACGACTTCGGCGTGCTCCGCCGCAGGACCCGCATCGGAACGCCTTGAGGTTGTCCCGTTGCCAGAACCTGTCACATGGGAGAAAATAAGTCAATGGGTCCGGAACTTCTCTTATGAAGGACAATCCGAACGGATTGAACGATGTCTATTTACAGCGTATCATAAGGGTGACGCGGATAAATTGCGTCCATTGCTCTTTGAGTGTGCAGTCGAACCCCATTTTATCGATCTACCTCACATTCCAATCAATATCAGTTATCTCGCGGAAGTCATCGATGAATTCGGATGGGAACGCGCTGCGGGACTCGTATTTTACCTCGGTGCCCAGCTCATTGGACATCGACCGGATGAGCCAGAACGCTATCGTAGAGACGCAATTCAAATTATGCGTCAGATGCTTCCTACTGTTGAAGATGCTACTTTAGAGCGAACCGATGAATTTGACGAAGATGCTTTCGTTGAAGCACTCACAAGCGTCAATCTCCAGCGATCGTTTGCGGCAGTGGAAGCAGTCTTGACCGATGGTGTAAAGTTAGAGAGACTCATTACAACGCTTGTCCTCCTCGCCGCGGATAGGATGGCAAGTACACCCGTGAATGTGGATGCCGGTTGGGAGAACTTAACAACGGAACTCAACCTCGCCGCGTCCTTGCGGAGTACACAGCAGATTGGTGGAGACAAAGCCGGCGCCAAAGGGGTTTTCCACGTTGCATGGCAACTCTTCGCGGATCGCTGGATAAACATCCCCTCACGAGTTCTCAGTCAACCCCTGAGTGAAGAAAAATTGAATGTCGCGAATGAGGCGGAGGGAATCAAGAATATTATTGATACAATCGAGACCCTCAATGTCCAAGAGGTCGGGACACGCGTCCTTGGCTATCTGAACGCTGGTTACTGTGCTGAACGATTGATTGAACAGATCGGACACACAGCACTTTGGGATGATACAGGGAGTCAAGTCCTCCCAACATTGCGAACCGTGTTTGAAGAATGGAAGCGCGCCGATGGGCATCCTGCACAGCCCCAACTCTTAGTCGGATTGGCTCGCTACGTCACAGATATACGATCAAACACGGATAACAAATCTGCTGCAACCACCGCAATGCGGTTTGCAGAAGGTAGAACGACAATTGAGGTCTTTGAAGCGTAATTTCTTATCAACCGAACCCATCTGTGTGTTTGACAGCAGAGTTTCGTCCGATCAGGACAATTGTAGTGAGAATCGTATGCGCGATCCGAGAGTCGCGCCTTGGGGGAGAAATATACAATGTTAAAAGAGAAAACCGATTTCGTCAAGGTTGCTGCACTCAGTGATGTGACGGAAGGAAAACCGAGAGCCGTCAGGGTTGAAGGACATAGCATTGCCCTTTTTCAGCATGAAGGGGCTGTCTACGCGACGGACAATCAATGTCCACACATGGGATATCCGCTCGTAAGGGGACGCGTCAGAAAGGGGGTTTTATCCTGTGATTGGCACGGTTGGAGTTACGACATGGAAGGCGGCGGATGCTTCACAGGCGGTTGTGACGATCTCGCCACGTTTCCCGTTGAAGTCCGGAACGGTGATATCTATATAGATGTCGCAAGCGGTGGAAAGAAACGCGACGATGCCCATTTTCTGTTGTTGAAAGAAGGCTTGCTCTCCACCGACAACTGGACGCTTTCTAAAGCGATTGCTATTATGTTGGCTAAGGGCGTTTCGGAAGAAGAGACGTTGGAATTGATGGTGAAACACATGGGACGCCATATCTCCACAGATAGAAACGCATTCGAGGGTGGCAGAAAATTGGCAATGATGATGAACGGGGTAAGTGTCGCGCGGATGTACCAACCTGAAGACCGGCTCATCCCGTTGATGATGGCTGCCGATGGCGCATCGGGGAGACTCGGGGATCGACCTGATCGTAAACCGCTCCCACCTCCGGTTGACTGGCAGAAACTGGAAGCCTGGATTCGAGTGTTCACCACCGATAAAGAGTGGGAAGGTATCGAAAAATGCCTGATCACCGCACGTCAGTTGGGGGGCAATGATGAAAAGGTCATTCCGCTCTTCTTTGAGTGCTCCGTTGAGCCTTTCTTCCTCAACCATTACAGAAACCTCATTGATCTCGCACATTTAGCTGAACTTTTAGAGCAATTTGGTTGGGAGTTGGCTGAGGAGTTGGTCTGTAGTCTTGGTGCGAAGATACTCGGGCAAGGACGCGGTAGGCCGGGTGAACTTCACCGAGAAGCCATCCAAAAATTAGAGCAAATCGATCATGTCTTTGATAAACTTCCGCAGGGAACATCAACCGAGAGTTCCGTTGATTACGACGAAGATAAATTCTCAGCCGCTCTGGTGAGTGGGGATCTCGACGAGGTTTTTGATGCCGTAACGGAAATGCTTACCGCGGGTGTCCCCATTAATACCTTGGCGACGACTATGGTCATGACAGCAGCCGATAGAATGGCGCGTACACCCGTGAACATGAGTCCGGGTTGGTGGGATTTACAGGATGAGATGGAGATCGCATCAACAGTGAGAAAGGTACTTCGGTACGGCGGAACTGAGATCGCTGCCAAGGCGCTCTACCATGCCGCATGGCGATTTTTCAACAACCGATGGCTTAACATTCGACATCAATCGCTTACAGCGTCAAGAACACCTTCAACGACCGTCGTTCTTGATGAAGACACGGCACTCGCCGAAATTTTGGAGGGGATTGAATCCGTCCGTATCCAGGAAATCGGGCGGCGTACCCGCGAGTATCTCAACGCAGGGTGTTCCGCGGAACGGTTAATGTCTGAAATGGGATTATGTATCCTCAAGGATGATAACGGCGACGATCTCCTCAGTTCGATTCGCCTCGTGTCCGAAGAATGGGAAACGTGTGAAGCGCATCCTGCCAGAAATCAATTGATAGTTGGCTTGGCACGCTGGGCAACGGATATTCGTAGAAATGCTGGAAACGATTCTGCTGTGCAAACTGCGCATCGTTTCGCTCGGGGTGAAACCGCGACGGAACTCTATGAATGATACCAGTTTGTTGGTATAATCGGGTGAGGTCTCCGTGCCTCACCGTACTTATATTTATTTTATGAAAAATTTGTCTGTCTCTCTTTTATTCATTTTTTTATCTGTGTCGGTTCAAGGCGCGACATTGGATTTTGCTTTTCAACTCGGCGAGAGACAGCCGCCGCGGCTTGACAAACTGCTTCCTGATGTCGCGCGACAGATGGCTTTCAGCAGTGATAGCAAAAAGTTAATTGCAAAAGGGATGGGCGGCACTGTGGTGGAATGGGATCTCCAGAGTCGACGGAAACGAGAGATAAGCCACATCCACGCGAAACGGTGGTTCGCCTATTCTATTGAGGAGAATCAACTGTTAGTCCGAAACGAGGATGATAGCATCATTATCCTTTCGTTGGGAAGCGGTGATGAAACACTACTGACAAATGGGCAGTATGAGAGCGGTAGTCTGTCTGCGGATGGCACGCTGGCAGTCCTGTCAAAAGGTGATAACGACGTTGAGGTTTGGCAACTCGCGAAGCAAGGTCCAAAGACTGTGAAAACGCTTCAGACAAGTTTTCCCGTCAGGAACGGTCTCGCGCTTTCTGGTGATGGTCAGTTCATCGCCGCCGCGGAAGGAACTTACCGAAACGGCGAAGGACATCGGACGGCTATTGAGATTTGGAACGCAACCGATGAACAACCGATGAAAGTTTTCAACACGGGCGAGGTTTTAGGGGTCTGGAACGTGATTTTTTCACCGGGTGCAACCATGTTAGCCGTTGATACGCAAAAGAACGCGCAATCTGGAATCCGAATTTGGGAAATTGAAACCGGCAGACAGCTCCTTACGAAATCCGAGTTTGAAGCCTATTGGACACGGGCACTCGCTTTCTCGCCAACGTCGGACTATCTCGCTTCAGGGGATGAAGTGGGCGATCTTCGGATGTGGGACATTTCCGAAGGCGAATCGGTGATCTGGGAAACCTATCCAACCGGCGTTCAAGCATTAGCCTTCTCGCCAAATGGTGAGTATTTGGCAGTCGCACTTTGGGATGCTACCATCCAAATTCTACACTGGAGGGAAAAGAATGAACGATGAGAAAAATTTAGAGGAAGGATCTTATATTGATGCAAAAGGACGCACCCGCTGGCATGAGAACGATAAAATTGCGCTGAAATTCTTGGAACTTCACACGTTTCTGATTATTGCCGATTATCCAGAAGACCACGCCTCGCGATATCCGTGGTTGTCGAATTATATCTCTCGGTTCCCGGAACCCGTATCGGATCTCATCGCCCAAGGACGGTTAATAGAGGAAATTCCGGGGGCTGGCGAAGTCGTGGAGCAAATTGTTAAGGAATTTCTGGACACCGGGACAAGTGCGAAACTAGAGGAGTTTGCTGGCGATACGCCACGAACTGTTGTGGAACTTGTCCCTATCCCCGGACTCGGGGCCAAAACAATTAAGCGACTCTACGAAGAGGTCGGTGTGGACAGCCTCGTTTCACTCCGATCAGCGATTGACGAAGGAAGACTCAAAGGTTTCCGTGGCATCGGCAAAAAGACGTTGGAGAAAATTGAGGCGTATCTTGATGAAGTATTATAAGTGTATTGAGGTCTGTAGGAGAGATCTCCGAATCCCGACTCTTGCAGTTCCCTTGATAAGGGGGATTTAGGGGGTTTCTGACAGCTGATTGCTATTCGTAGGAAGGGTTTCCGAATCCCGATACCTCTCGGTCGCGATGTATCTCACAGCACCGACAAAAGGTTTCCGAAACTGAATAGTCGTAAAAGAATAGACTGATTTTTTGATTTCTTTTCGGATGTGTGATATTCTTTTAGGCGTTGATGGGGACGTGTGTTACTGATTGGGCTGTCCAACAGAGATACGCACAGGGGTTATCTGTGGAGTTGAGCAATATGCGAAATAATAAAGTCCAGTTTGCAGTCGTCAGAGAAGATCCGATGGTGGAAGCGGAGTTGATCCGTTTGACAGGTGCCCGCAATGTACTGTTGGTCGCTTCCGGCGGATGTACGGCTCTAACACTGCAAGCACTGCTCCCTGATTTGCATATCACTCTATTTGATTTTAATCCCGCACAACTACAACGGGTTCGGGAAAAAATGAGTGCTTTACGGGATGTTAATGAAACGAGGCGGCATCGGCGATTTAATATTGGGACCAGCGATCCAAAAGGACTCAATCAGAGTGGGAACTTTGAATCGCTATTTCGGAGTTTACGAGAATTCATCTTTGATCTGGTTGCTGACGAAGCGGAAATTCGTGTGTTGTTTGAAGAGAAGGGTCGTCTTACACGTGTCTCGGAGGTGCTTTTCTCGAATAAGTATTGGCGAGTGGCATTCGATCTGTACTTTAGCGACTCGCTTCTGAATGCGATGTTTGGTCCGGATGCGACGCAGCACGCTGAACCTGGGAGTTACCCGCGTTACTTTCAGACGTTATTTGAAAAAGGGTTGACTTCCGCGCAGGCGTTTGATAATTACTTCCTTCACCATGTATTTCTTGGATACTATCTTCAACGCCCGGCGAGTTTACCTTACTACCTCTTCGCACCATCAACGGACTATCATTTTCAGATGGTCGAAGGTACGCTGGCTCAGGTGCCGGAGTTACAACGTTTTGATCTCATATCTCTCCAATATCATGGATTGGATGCCGTTAGTTGAGATTGACTCCCTTATCGGTCATCTTCAAAACGGGATGAGATCGGGCGCGAGCGTTCTGTATCGTCAACTCAATAATTGCACCGATCTTTCAACCTACTTTGGCAATTCATTCGAGTTCAATCCAGCATTAGGAGTCCAATTCCACGAAGCCGAACGTAGTTTATTTTATTCCAGTGTTCATGTCGGAAGAAGGAGATAAGTGCCAGTGAACGTTAGTATTGACAACATCCTGAAAGAGACGAATGTCCGGATGAATCCCTACTTTCAATCTTTACGAGACGGAACTTTTGATTTCGACGATTTTGTGGAAACACAAATTCAATTCTATTTTGCCGTCGTGTTCTTCAACCGTCCGATGGCAGCACTCGCCGCCAAGATTCCGACATCAGAATTACGTTTAGAGGTCATTCGCAATGTTTGGGAGGAACATGGTGAAGGCAATACCTCACTGATGCACGAGAAAACGTTTCTCGCTTTTCTTGACAGGTTAGCCGAAATTAAACCCGAAGATATCGCGAAACGGGCAATGTGGCCCGAAGTTCGCGCCTTTAATACAGTACTCGTCGGTGCTTGCGTGATGGATGAATACTTGATTGGTGCTGGTGTCATGGGGATCATTGAGCGGATGTTCTCGGACATTGCAGGATGGCTCGGCGAACAGGTTGTCAGTCATGGCTGGATCCCCGCGGAAAGGCTGATTCACTATAATCTGCACGAAGACCTTGATATTAAACATGCCGACGATTTCTTTGATGTGCTTCGGCCAGCATGGGAGGCTAATGTCGAAAATAGGTACTACATTGAACAGGGGTTGCGTCTGGGTGCGTGCGTCTTCAATTCGCTTTATGACGGACTTTACAAGGCACGAAAGCGGCGCATCCATCGCGATGTGCGCGGACCCCATACACGGGCATCATAGCGGCATTGAGGTATCAGATGCGGATAAATCGTTCTTGGAATATTCGAGAATTACACAATGAAGAGTGGAAGGTTTTCCAATCTCGGATCGCCGACTTAGAAAAAGGAACGAGCTATCCGTTGGGAGAAGACCGATTCGAGATTGACCACGGTGAAGATTATTTCGCTTTCTTCACGCGTCTGGGGCAACTCCACTACTATGTGGTGCTTGACGGGGATCGAGTGGTAGCGGTAGTTGCTGCGATCTTGCGCCGTGTCCCGCCAACGAGTCAGGAAAAGCCAAAGGCGGTATGGTATCTTTGTGATTTGAAAGTTCATCCTGAATACCGCGGACGATATCTTCCTCTCTCAATATGCGTTCACGCCTTCCCAAAACTGTATCCACTCTCTCCTCACGCGTATGCCATCTCCATGGATACGAACAGAGAGCGTCTGAACCGCGTTGCACTCATGCTAAAACGTTTTCCGCTTGCACCAATGTCAATCGCAACACAGTTAGGGATCGTTTCCTTAGATGCCAAGAGGATGCAAAAGGTTGAGCCGACTTTGCGAGAACACTTTGGATGTCTTTCTTATCTATCGTTAGAAGGCAAAAAAGACATCATCCTGCAGAGTACTCGTGCCCCAATGCCACTGCTACACGTTCAATTTGGGTCATGTGCCGAGCAGGGGCAGGTTGAGCCTCTTGATGGTTATGTCCACATGTTCTGCATTTCAATGGATCATCCACTGCTTGAGATATTGAAGCATCAAGCGATTTATCCATCGGCTACAGCCACAGTAATTCATCATCGTATGGAGAAGTGGGATTGGGGATTCATTCTTACCAGCGACATCTGACAAGACTTATGCACTTGAAAAATCGCAGGGCAAGGTAGTAGGCACGCTCCGTCGTGCCGTAGCAAAAACACCCACGTTGTCTAACCGCAAGGAGAATTAAAAAAATGGCGAGATCACTTACCGATGGCGAAATGGTTGATGGCAAAAAGCATGGGTATTGGGTTACCTATTATGCCAACGGATTTAAGCGGAGCGAAGGTGGTTACATTCATGGTAAGAAGGACGGACCTTGGATCACTTACCACAAAAATGGGAACAAGGCAGGTGAATCCTTCTTCCGTGATGGAAAATACGAAGGTCCTTGTTTCACCTATTATGAAAATGGGAACCTTCGATCCAGTGGTGCCTTTCCGAAACATGTGGGTAAATCCTATGATGGTAAGAAGGAAGGTCCCTTTTACAGTTACGAAGACGATGGCAAGACGGTATGGCTAATTATAACCTACAAAAAAGGCGGGAGTCGCGCGAAATCCGATGAATATCCACTCGGTGTTTGCGATGTCTGTGGCGAAGGTAGACGGTTGAAATGGGGTGATACTTGTCCGCAGTGCGGTAACGAACTGGATCCTCTTGGATAGTTGTTAATAATGCTTGTAGTATTCAAAGGAAACGTAATGACCCCAAACGCCTACCGATAACTGACAACTGAAGACTGATAACTCTTAAAAAAAGGAGACTAAAAACGATGAAAGTTATAAATGCTTTGATTGCTATGACGGTTCTCTTTATTGCAGGAATGTGGGTTCAGGAAAGCACAGCGAAAATCGATCCAGAAACCCTTATGGGGATGTGGCTCTTTGATCACGGAAAAGGAGATGTCGTTAAAGACGCCTCGCCCAACGGAAACGACGGAGAAATTGTTGATGCGAAACGGGTCGAAGGAAAGGAAGGCATGGGCATCGAATTTGACGGAGCCAGTCATGTGGTTATTCCAGCGAGTAAGACCACTGACGACTTCCTCGATGGATTTACGTATCTGCTCTGGGCGAAACCACTTCGCAACCCTTCCGGTCCGCACGTTCGACTCATAGAAAGGGATTGGCATAATCCGAACATTCTTATCGGTCCAACCGACTTTTATGGCAGTTTCCTCAAAGGCGGAATAGATAGTAGCCAAGTTCGGGGAGGGACATGGGAGATGGATGAGTGGAGTTTTGTCGCTTTAACACACGACGGTAAAACGCTTATCCTCTATGTCGATGGCGAGGCTGTCGCGGATTTAGGTGTCGGAAAACCCGATTTCAGTCAGCAGCACGATGGCGGCTCAATCTGGTTAACCCGTTGGAAAGGTGGAGCGGGATGGGACTTTGCAGGGGTTCTTGACGAAGTCGCTATCTTCAATACTGCCCTCGGTGAAGATGACCTGAATAGCATCATGGAAAAAGGACTTGAGAAAGCACTGTCCGTTTCTCCAATTGATAGATTGACGACGACTTGGGGAAACATCAAGGGAATAGCAGTCAGCGGTCAGTAGTCAAAAGAATAGCGGTCGGTTGTCAGTAAGGCTTTGTAGAGGGAACCGTTCTCGTTTAAGTTGTACGCCCGCTTTACTGACGGCTGATTGCTGATAACGGATTGCTTTTAAAACCGCAAGGAAAATTAAAAAAATGGCAAAATCACTGACAGATGGTGAGATGGTCGATGGCAAGAAACACGGCTATTGGGTTACCTATTACGCCAATGGATTCAAGCGGAGCGAGGGTCGCTATATTGCCGGCAAAAAGGAAGGACTTTGGATTCAGTACTATAAGAATGGCAACAAGACGAGTGAAGCCACCTTCCGCGATGGCAAGAACGAAGGCGAGTACATGTGCTATTACGAGAATGGGAACCGCAAATGGGGCGGTCCCTATCGAGAACACGATGGCAGTTCCGCCGATGGCAGAAAAGAAGGCGTCTGGCTCTGCTATGAGGAAGATGGCGAAACGGTGTGGCGTATCATCACCTACAAGAAAGGTGGTGCTCGTGCGAAGCCCGATGAATATCCGCTCGGGGTCTGTGATGTTTGCGGCGAAGGCAGACGTTCGACGTGGGGCGACACCTGTCCACAATGCGGCACAGAGATTGCTGAATAGTCAGCAGAATTTTTGAAGTTTTTTGTCCGAATCGGATTTTAGTCGGTAAGTAACAAGTCCATAGAGAACCGAGGAAAAAAACACTTGGAAATCAAATCAGAGTTTTTGCGCGCTTTGGTGTTGTTGGCAACGTTTTTCGTTTTACGACTCCCAAGTGCAGTGAAGGCTGAAACAGATCCCGCTCACAGAGTTGCAACTGCCATCCGTATCAAAGACGCGCTCCCCCAATTAGACGGCGTTTTAGATGATGACATCTGGAAGATCGCACCGCTCCACGAAGGCTTCCGTCAACGCGATCCCGATGAAGGCGAACCCGCTTCCCAACGCACTACCTTCCAAGTCGCTTATGACGATGAAGCGGTCTATTTCGCTGTCATGTGCTATGACAGTGAACCCGATAAAATTGTTTCCCGCCTCGTCAGACGCGACGATTTCGTTGAATCCGATAAAGTCCAGATTCTCCTGGATCCGCACTACAACCGACAGCGAGCCTTCTCTTTTACTATCTATCCCTCTGGTTCTGTCATAGACGGTATTACCGAAGGCGGCGGTTGGAGAGGCTGGAACAATGCGTGGGACGGCGTGTGGGAAGCAAAAACCCGCATCCATAAAAACGGGTGGGCAGTAGAGTGTAAAATCCCGTTTTACATGTTCCGCTTTTCACCGAAAGACAAATACACATGGGGATTACAGGTAGAACGAGAAATCAGTCGTAGAAAAGAGCGCGCCCATTGGCGTTTGATTAAAAAGGGAGCACCGGGCTGGCTATCACATTTTGGGGATCTCATAGGGATTGAGAACATCCATCCCTCTCGACATTTGGAATTGATTCCCTACGCCATGGGTAGGACAACTCTGAACAGCGAGGCTGATTTGTGGGGGAATGTTGGTGGCGATGTCCAATATGGAATTACCACTGGAACAACCCTCAACGCCACAATCAATCCTGACTTTGGACAGGTGGAGGCAGATCCTGCTACTTTAAATCTCTCTGCTTATGAGGAGTTTTTCGAGGAACGGAGACCCTTTTTCGTCAAAGGATCGTCCATTTTTAACTTCGGACAGGGCGAAAATCAATTCTTTTACTCAAGACGAATCGGACGGCAACCGAGACATTTTGAGATGCCAGAGGGTGCGACTGGCCTGAATCGTCCGGAGGCGACAACGATCTTGGGTGCCGCCAAAATCGTTGGAAGAACCAATAGCAATACCTCTTTCGGTATCATGGAGGCTGTTACAGCACCCGAGTATGTGCAGATTAAGGAGAAAGGTAAGAACCGTGATTATCTCGTTGAACCGTTGACGAATTACTTTGTCAGTCGAGTAACACAAGACATTTTGGAAGGCAATTCTCGTATTGGATTGATAACAACATCGGTAAATCGAAGGGCTTCTAATGCCGCGTATGTCGGTGGACTCGACTGGGATTTGAGGTTCGCAAAGGAACGGTACAAGATAAGTGGGATGCTCGCCGCAAGCCAAGCCGGAAAACTTGAGTCGCGTAAGTCAGGTTATCTCGCACATATTGAATTTGATAAACAGGGTGGATGGTGGCGGCTTGATACCGATTTTAATGTTCGCTCCCCAGGTTTAGACATAAATGACATAGGATATACGCAACGCGGTGATATGATGCGATGGTTCTATGACCTTATGTTCAAGAAAGAGCAACCCTTCAGCATTTTCCGAGAAGTCACTTTAGGCTTCTACGGTTGGCGGGAATGGAACTACGATGGCGTTAGCATCGGTCGTTACTCCGAAATATGGACGGATGGCAAACTGAAGAACTATTGGGAGTATGACCTGTGGGTTGGTCGAAATTTGGAGTCGTTTCGGGATGAGGATGTCCGACGCGGTGGAACACTGATTAAGAATCCTGCAGGGTGGTGGATTTTTACCCAACTTAGAACCGATAGTCGTAAAATGATTCAACTTGAACTGAATCCAATCTTCGCATGGGATGATGATACCAAGAGTTCTGAAAAAGAGGTCAGTCTTCGCCTGAACATTCGTCCCCTGTCGAACGTTGAGGTAAGCATTGGACCGATGTATCGTTACCGAATTTACGATGCCCAATGGGTCGATTTAATTGAAGAAAACATCAATGGGCACATTAAAAGACACTACGTCTATGGAGAGTTAACGGCGCAAACGCTTGACTTCACGACACGAGCGAACATCAGTTTTACCCCGACACTGAGTCTTCAATTCTACGTACAACCTTTCATTACCATTGGAGATTATACCAATTTCAAGGAATTGATTGAACCGAAGTCATATCAGTTCAAACCGTACCCACTGAAGCGAAACCCCGATTTTCACATGCGTTCGCTGAGGGGCAATACCGTTCTTCGCTGGGAATTCCGTCCTGGGAGTACGTTGTTTTTAGTGTGGTCCCAATCACGCGCAATCCAGTTAGAGGAAGTGGGTGCAGAGGAACTTGAGTTTCGTCCGTTCCACCGGTTGGGAAGCAGTTTCACCGATGAAGGAAAAAATATCTTCCTGATTAAGTGTCGGTATTGGTTTGGTGTATAAACCTTTCGAATTCGGCTTTTGAACAAAGTTGTCCAAGAATTGGACAGCAAGACCTCACTTTGTGAAGCGGAATTATCGGGAAACTTTCTTTTCCAAGTGATTTCACATTTGAGTTAACTTTGGCATGAAAATTGCTGCGACATAACTATATTACGCAAAAAAAAATGGAATTTTCTTGACAAATAATGCAGGTATTGTTAATATTGTTAGTATCAACAATACCTTCACCAACTTATCCAGGCCTGAGTTGAGCAGGTGTTTGATGAATAGAGGCAATAGAAGTCAGATGTTCAGTGAGTTGGTCAATAACAATAGGTTCAGGTTTTTGTGGAAGCCTTTTTAATGTTTCTTGTAAATACTTCGGTCCACGGTAGTGCGCTTTGAGATCTAAGACGCTAAAGTCAGTGTTTTGTATTGGTAAAGCGAGAAGAAAAATACGTGCAATGAATTGCGCTATTACAAACCTAAGGAGGATGTATGCATGAAATATATGCGGTTGTTATTGATTCAATTTGTACTGCTTGTATTGGGATTGGTCGGTTATTGCATTGCTACTGAGGTTGGCTTTGAAGCCGAAGACGCAGATGAAATTGTAGAAATCATGGAAATTTATGAAGATAAGAAAGCTTCAGGCGGTATGTATATATCGGCGGGAAAGGGCGGGGGAGGGCGCCACCCCGGTAAAGCCGATTTCGTGATTAACGTTAGAACACCCGGTCAGTACACGATGTGGGGGCGGGTGATTGCCCAAGATACGGCGAAGGACTCTTTCCATGTCACAGTCGATCAAAAGAAAAGTCCACAACCGGGTGATGCCAACATGATCTGGGATACAGGTCAGCATCAGGAGTGGACGTGGTCAAAAGTAAAATGGCGCGAAAAGAATCCGTTGACCTTTGATCTGAAACCGGGGAAACATACCGTTACATTTTGGTCTAGGGAAGGCGATACCCGTTTGGATGCCGTTTACATGGCAATAGACCCCAACGCTGTCCCCAAACTACCGAATGAAATTGAGGGTTTTGCTGTGCATCCCCAGAATCGCTTAACGACAACTTGGGCGGAGCTAAAAAAACGGTAGGGCTGGACTCAAGCACTGTGACATCAGAGCTGTTAGTCCTAACGGATGAAGACCAGATGACTTGACACAACTGAACACAAGTCAACGCAATTTGGCGGTTCCAGCAGGAGTGGCCTGGTGCTAGGTACACTATGGTCTTTTCGTGATAAAACCGTGTGCTTTTTCAACTCTTTCGTAAGTGTCAAGATGTGCGCTAGCAATTGCTAATATAGTAGCAGTTTGAGATAAACATTTAGAGAAGGATTCTTTTTTTTCAGAAATACACCCGAATTGTGTCTAATTTTTGAGTTAAAATTCAGATTTTTCTCTTTTTTTCTAATTATGCACCCTTTCCACCGTAAAATTGTGTCTTTAATAAGGAAGGGGGTTCCTTCTGGTCTCTCTTACACATCGAACCAGCGTTAATAGAAACGACAGAAAAATTAATGTAACAGGATGTTAGTATTCTAACACTTAAACACATAGGAGGTGCGTACAATGAAATCGCGCCGTATGCCTCTTGTATGGATGATATCGCTCGTTTTACACGCCTGCTTCGCAGTCGTTGTAGGGTACATGGCGATCTCATCTAAACAACTGAAGGCACAAGATACTATCGATCTGAGTTTCTTCATCGTTACACCACCTCAAGCGGCGAAAAGGGATGTTATCCAGAAACCAGCCGTTGTAACAACCCCTGTTCCAGATTTGAGAGTCGTTCCTCAAACGGAGACGACGCAGCATCGGACAACAGTCGCACGCGCAGTGAGATCGTCCGCAACTGCAGCGCCTGCGGCGTCCCTAAGTGCGAGCGCACCAGCCGCACCGAGAGGACAGCAAGTCAAAATTCCGAGTACGTCTCCCGTGATTCAGCATACTCACCAACCCTTGTCAACGGCTGCGAAGTTGCCGACAGCATCAGATGGGTTACCCACCGCAGGTCTACCCAGTAGCGGTGCAGTGACGGATGGCATAGGCGTAGGTATTGGGGACAGTTTAGGTAGCGGGACCGGGCGAGGAACTTTCGGTTCAGGATCTGATCTCGGACAAGGACGGACACAAAGTAGTGGCAGTCTGAACTCACTCGTAGCAGGCGCAGGTGCCGCAAATATTAGCGCATCACTGTCGGATGTTGAACAGAACATGGTGCTCGGTAATGGGGTTCCAGAACTTCCGAAGGGAAGCCCAGGTGCCATCATTCAAGGTCGCGGAACAGAGATTATTGGAAGCCTTAACCTCGTCCGTCTCGACGACCCATTGCATCCGAACCTCGATATATGAGGCAGCGGCATCGGACATCTCCGATTCGGGGCAGGTCTGCCCTATTTAGTCCAGTCGCTGAATGCAGAAACAGGCATCAAAACCCAAATGGTTGACGCAGTCCAGATTACGGATGCAGCGTTTTTTGAGGCACCAATTATCTTTATGGAACCAGTTCCTAAGTCCTCAGTGCAACTCCATAACGGATTGATAGGTGGCAATATTTGGAACGCAAAAGGGGATCGCCCCTCCTTCGGTTATACCGACCGGGAGGCACAACGGATTCGCGAATATGTTATCAATCGCGGTGGGTTCATCTATATGCCGACACACGGAAACACGGAAGCAGCGATGCAGCCTGCGCTGCGGGTCTTGCGCCAGATTCTTCCTGAATACCACCTCACAACTATCCCTCAAGACCACGAGATTTACAACAGTTACTATGGGTTGAGCGGACCACTCCGTTTTCCCGTCCGGAAAATTGGTTCTACCATTCTCCATCACGGTCCCTATCGTCAGTTGCAAGGTGTTTTCATCGATGATCGGTTGGCTATTCTTGTTGATACGGAAGCGATGATGCACGTCATGGATGGTGCTGTCCAGAAACCTTTCTTCGGTCATTATCAGGATCGGAATAGAATCTTAGATGAATTCGCGCCAGCCGCGGCACGGCAACTTATTAACATCGTCATCTATGCGGTGACACACGGGCATGTCTCGGATTACAGCAACTATATTCCTACAAGTGCTCTCGCTGATGGCGAGATAGATAGTGCCCCGAAACAGGCACCGAATGCTGCCAGTCGGTTGTAAGAGTTCTCATCAAAAGCAGGATATGACTACGAGATAAAAGATGAGCCGCGTCAAGTTTTTGACGCGGCTCGTTTTTTTTATCCTTTGTTTCTATCTCCGCCTTTTATTTTTTAATCTCTACCTTATCAGACTTGAGTTGTATCGGGTAACCGAAGGCAGTATTGACGCAACCCATTTTTGTCGGAGATACTTGATAAATCCCGCAGAAATAGGCGAGATGATAGCGAAATCGCATTTCTATTTGACAAGTCGGGGGTAGATATGTATAATATAAACAAGAATTGTCCTTATCGGGCACAGTTTATATGCCCATACGCATAAATCTTAACAGGAATACGACAAGGAGGCTTGACATAAAAATGGCTGATTACGCAAATCCTGATGTTTTGGTAACTACAGAATGGGTCGCTGCGCACGGTGGTGATGCTGGCGTCCGACTGCTTGAGGTTGATGTGGATACCTCAGCTTATGCTGAGGGACATATCGCTGGTGCAGTGGGACTCAATTGGGAAACACAATTGTGCGATCAAGTTCGACGTGATATTCTCACGAGAGAACAGTTCGAGACCCTCTGCAATGACAGCGGTATCGCCAACGATACCACCGTTATTTTTTATGGAGATAACAATAACTGGTTCGCAACGTATGCTTTGTGGCAGTTCCGCTATTACGGACACGATGAAAGTCTGTTGAAAGTGATGAACGGCGGTCGTCAGAAATGGATTGATGAAGGCAGAGAACTTGTCACTGACGTTCCAGATCATTCGAGTTCAGGATATCAGGCGAAGTTTCCCGATGACAACGTTCGCGCGACAGCAGGTACCGTTCGCGAGACGTTGGCGGAAGGCGTTGTTAACCTTGTCGATGTCCGTTCGCCGGCTGAATTCACCGGCGAAGTTATCGCACCTCCCGGTATGAGTGAGACGGCACAACGCGGTGGACACATCCCCGGTGCCGCGAATATCCCGTGGGCAACAGCAGTCGCTGAAGACGGCACCTTTAAGTCTCACGATGAACTGCAAGCCATCTACGGCGGTGCAGGCGTTGATGAGAGCAAGGAAACAATCGCTTATTGTCGTATTGGTGAACGCTCATCGCATACCTGGTTTGTGCTAAAGTATCTACTCGGCTATGAGAAGGTCCGTAATTACGATGGTAGTTGGACAGAGTGGGGCAATTTGGTCGGAGCACCTATTGCACGCGACTAAAGGAATAGTTGTCAGCTATCGACTTGCTTTGCCGGTGACGATGCCTACTACGTGCCTGAACCCAAAATCGTAGTGCTAAGCATCGCGCCGGGACGGATATGTGTCAAGACGCGTTTTAACACGACCTATTTCATCGAACCGCAGGAAATAATTAGCGGTTGGTTACCAGTAAAGAGGTTTTCGCTAACTCCTAAAGCGATAGCCTGCAACAATACGCAGAAATACGCAGAAACGCCCAAGCAAAGACTCCAAGCAAAAACACGCAGGCGGATATACGGAGCGGCACGCTGTTTTTCAAGCCCACTTGAACGAACCGCAAGGAAAATTAAAAATGCCTAAATTTATTTCCGCCCATGCTATTGCCTGTATGACACGTCAAGACGTTTCACGGTTGCTGAAGCGTTTCAAAGAAGAAGAAAATGCCGATGTAATCAATATCCGAGTCTTCTGCGATACGCTGTCAGGACGAATGGTCTGCGAATGGGAAGCACGCGACAGCGTCACCTTAATCGAGTGGTTGAAAAAGTGCAATGTCCAGATACGCGGAACGGGCGAATGGCTCATGGCAGTCCAGTATGAATCAATCGATGATGAGCTCGTAGTCCCTCCGCGGCACAACGCTTAGGTCCTTAGGACCCCAACGTAACACCGCAAAACCGATGTACTACTTAACTCGGCAGACAGCGTTTGAAGCATCACATTACAATCGTATCCCTGAATTGAACGATGCAGAGAACTTTGAATTGTTTGGTGCCGCCGCAAATCCAAATAGCCACGGGCACAACTATGTCCTTGAAGTAATGGTGAAAGGCAGTGTGGATGTAGATGACGGTATGGTGATCAATCTGGTGACTTTGGATGCATTGTTGAAAAGCGAGGTGCTCTCCAATTACGATCACAAACATCTGAACCGTCAACATCCGGTATTCGCAAAGAACCCTCATCTACAACCAACATGTGAGAACATCACTATAGAGATTTGGCAACGGCTTGATCCTTCTTTGCCGCAGGGAATGTTGCACAGGGTGCGTCTCTACGAAAATACGACAAATTTTGCGGACTATTATGGTGAAGGACCTATGGTTTATCTTACGAAAGTCTACGAATTTAGCGCAGCCCATCGTCTGCACAGCCATGCGCTTACTGATGAAGAGAACCAGGACATTTTCGGGAAGTGCAATAATCCAGCTGGGCATGGACATAACTATGTTCTTGAAGTTACCGTAAAGGGCGACGTAGATGCAAGGACCGGATTGATTGCAGGTTTAGACCTTCTTGACGAAGTCGTTCAAAAACAGGTTTATGCGCGTTTCGATTACAAACATCTGAATCTTGACACGCCTGAGTTTGAAACGCTCAACCCGACTTCGGAGAACTTCGTCAAAGTGATTTGGGACGTGTTAGAACCGAATGTGCACCCAGTGATTCTGCACCGCCTTCGCTTGCGAGAGACGCCCAAGAATCATTTCGACTACTACGGTGGGTGATCCATTTTTCTACCCAGTAAACATATAAAAACACAGCCCATTGGAGGCATATTTTAACATAATGGAGATTAATCAGGCTAACGTTACCCTTGAGTTGGAAGGACTTTACACAAAAATCCTTGAAAACTTAGGTGAAGATCCGAGTCGCCAAGGTTTAGTGAAAACACCGCATCGTGCCGCGAAAGCAATGGAATTCTTGACGAGCGGCTATCGTCAAACCGTTGATGAGATTCTGAATAGAGCCATCTTTGACGAAGATTATGACGAGATGGTGATTGTAAAAGAGATTGAATTTTACAGTCTCTGTGAACACCATATCCTCCCCTTTTGGGGTAAATGTCACGTTGGGTATCTCCCACGGAAACGAATTGTGGGTTTGAGTAAAATCCCGCGCATTGTAGATATGTTTTCCCGTCGGTTGCAAGTTCAGGAGCGCCTTACGCGCGAGATTGCCGAATCACTCGAAACCGCACTGGACCCACGAGGTGTCGCGGTCGTGATGGAGGGGCGACACCTGTGCATGATGGCACGCGGCGTTGAAAAGCAAGCACCGGTAATGACAACGAATGTTATGCGGGGGACGTTCCGTGAGGATAGCGCAACGCGGGCAGAGTTTCTGAGGTGCATCCAAGTATCCTAAACGAAGCCCGTAATGAAATTATGCCTTAAATGGCATAATTTGTCTTTGCTTTATATTTGGAGGGCGGATATACGGAGAGGTGCTTGAAGGTTTCCAACCCACCTCACCGAACCGCAAGGAAAAATTAAAAATAAGGTCGTGGTGATTACCGGAGCGTCAAAAGGGATTGGTAAGGCAATCGCTTTCGCTTTCGCAGCAGCGGGTGCGAAGGTTGTGCTCGCTGCCCGAACGCGTGAGACACTTGAACACGTCGCAGCAGAGTTGAGAGTAGGAGGGGTTTCTAACCCCGATTCCGTACTCGCTATTCCAACAGACGTTACCGACGTTGATGCCGTGAAGCAGCTCATCCAACGGACGTTAGATGTTTACCAACACGTGGATATTCTCATCAACAATGCAGGGATCGGTCATTTCGGACCAGTTGTTGACTTCGAGCCTGACGACTGGGATGCAGTGCTCAATTCTAATTTAAAGGCTGTTTATCTCTGCGCAAAGTACGCGCTCCCGTCCATGTTGGAACGAGGGAGTGGACAGATTATTAATGTACTTTCAATCGCCGCGAAAGTCACTTTTCAAGCCTCAAGTGCGTATTGTGCCGCGAAAGCAGGGGCATTGGCACTGACAAAGGTTTTAGCCAGTGAAGTCCGCCAACAGAATATTCGAGTTACCGCTGTGTTACCCGGGTCAGTGCATACCCCGTTTTGGGACGATGTTCCAGAACACCCGGACTTTGAACAGATGTTAACACCAGAGCATGTGGCTGATACGGTTGTCTCTATTTGTCGGCAACCACCCGGTATGGTGACCGAAGAGATTGTCGTAATGCCGCCACTCGGAATTCTTTAATTTTTGACTATGGAAATCTGGCCACTGCTCCATTACATTCCGCAGTGGTTTTTGGTAAGGTTAAAAACCTCTCATATCCTAAAGAGGTTTCTCGACTTAGACGGAGACCGTTATGGAACGAAGTGGAACAACGCCCATATTTAATAGTTTAAAAAGCGTCCGAGTCGTCGCCGAATGCGAATCTTGCGGATAGCACGTGCGTCAGCATCTATAACTGTGATGATGGAATCATCCAAGTCAAGTTCAGTGCCAATTTTTGGAATAGTGCCAGTCCGGTCCAGAATATAGCCAGCAACCGTCTCATAATCACCTTCGGGGATTGCGAGTCCGTAGTGTTCTTCAAGCACATCTACTTCAGTTCTCGCATCACATTCAAGGATCTGAGACGAAATCAGACGGATAAATTCGGGGGCATCGCGTTCGTCGGCAAACTCACCAACAATTTCTTCAACAAGGTCTTCGATGGTGACAAGACCAACCGTGCCGCCATATTCATCAACGGCAAATACCATTGTATGTCGGGTATGCTGGATCTCTTTGAGGAGAGCGTTAATGTTTTTTGATTCAGGGACGTGCAACGCTGTTCGGATGAAAGGTTCAATCGTATTGGACAGGGGACCTGATGTGTCGCGAGGACGTGAATTCGCCGCTGATTCGGCGTCATTATAAATGACATCCAGGAGGTTAACAATCCCAACGATATTATAAATTTGTTCTTCATAGACCGGAATCCTGGAGTAGCCGGAGTCAGCCGCGATTCGCAAAAAATCTTCGCATTTTGTATTTTTCTCAATCGCAACGATATCGACGAGCGGCACCATGACCTGTTCAACCGTCCGGTTTTGTAAATTGAGCAGACTATGAATCATACGCCGCTGATCGGTGTGCAGGTTGCCAGAACGTTCTCCCATTGTCGCAAGGAGTCGGAGTTCTTCACGCTGGGCATCAGGACTCGGTGTGCTCGCACCCCTATCTGTGAGTCTGACAATGAACTGCGTCAGAGTTTGCACAAGATAGATGAGCGGAGCTAAAACCATTTCGGAAAGGCGTAGGAGATAGGCATAGCGGAGTGCCAAGGCATCTGCCTTGACACGAAAGATAGTTTTCGGTAAAATTTCTCCAAAGATGAGGAGTAGAGTTGTGATACCAGCCGTTGCAATGAGTCCCTGTAGACTTACCGCAAGGTTCGGGAGTCCTCGAGCAACAAGCCCTTCGCCGAGTTGTGCGATAAGTACGTTTGCAAGGTTTGTCCCGACCAGTGTGAGGGCAAGCATTCTCTGCGGCGATTCTACTAAGCGATGAACGATGCTCGCTCTGGGATTCTCGGATTCAACAAGCTGATTAATTCGGAGCTTGTTCACGGAGACGAGTGCTGTTTCCGAACCAGAATAAAAAGCTGACAGGACAAGGCAGACAAGAACTGCCAACGCAAGAGAACTTAACACGGCTATCTGTTCTGTGCTACCCGCACCGATTAAAAAGATTGATAAAAAAAGAATTTTCAATTGTTTCGTATCCGATATCCGTTGTGATTATGCTTCGGTTTGGTTTCCGTCAGTAACGGGCATTTTGATGAATAAGCTTGTGATTGCATTGCCTTCTGTAGCAGTAATTTCAAATTCGATGTCGTTCTCATCAATGTAGGATTCGCCAATGGAGGGAATGCGACCAGAGAGTCCGAGGACATAGCCACCAATGGTGTCTACATCATCTTCGCTGAGTTTGAGTTCAGCAAATTGCTGATTGAGTTCGCGAATGCTCATACGTCCAGAAGTTTCGAGTAACAACGGTTTTTCAGAGTGTTTGACAAGATCAGGTGGAGAATCGTCTCTATCATGTTCATCGACGATGTCTCCGACGACTTGTTCAACAATGTCTTCAGTGGTGACGATTCCTGAAACACCTCCATACTCGTCTTGTAGGATCGCCATTTTGGTTTTTTCACGTGTGAGTTGTAGGAGCAATGCCCCAATCTTACGGGTCTCAAGGACGAAGATGGGGTCGCGAATGAGGGAGGCATTAGACGAGGCTTCAGAAGTCTGATCCCGTTTTTCGAGGAAAGCATCGAGTGTAAGTGAATTCACATCGGCGTGTCGCCAGAGTGCTAAGTCTTTGACATAGAAGATGCCACAAATATTATCGATCTGCTCTTGATAGACCGGAATGCGTGAAAATCCATATTCCTTGGCTTGTTTTAATGTTTCTTGAATAGTGTTCGATGTTGGGACTGCGACGACTTCGGTCCGCGGCACCATGATCTCTTTTGCCTCAATGTCACGCAATTGGAGAATATTGCTCACAATTTCCCGTTCATCGGGCGGCAGTGCTTCTTCGTGGTAGGTATCGACAATATCTCTAAAATCTGTCGTCGTGAGGTGTTCCGTCGGTGATGGGTGTCCACCAAATATTGGAATGAGGAAGTCGATGATTCTGCGCAGCAAGCCACGTAACGGCGAAATGATAACGGAAAATATCCATAGCGGTGGCGCAGCGACTTTTGAGAAAAATTCCGCGTGCTTAATCGCGTAACTTTTCGGTGTCATCTCACCGAAAATCAGCATAATGATGACACTAACGGCTGTGGCTACAGCGAATTGGAGCACCTCTGCATATTGCGGAAGAACCCGTTTAACGAGCCATAGCATTAAGATCGCAAACGAGACATTGACAAGGTTATTACCAAGGAGAACGGTGATAAACAGTCTGCGTGGGTTGTCAACAAAGCTAACAATTGCAGACGTGCTGCCCTTTTCAAGACGGAGTCTTTCAATTTGGACGCGGGTAAGTGCACATAAAGCCGTCTCGGAGCCGGAGAAAAAGCCTGAAAGGACGAGTAACCCTGTTAAACTGATCAGATAGGGGAGTAGTGGAACAACTTCCATTCTTTTTTTTGAAAACAACTTTTCGGTGGAACTACAAACCAAAAATTGTTATTAAGTACACTGAATCAACGATAATTTGTAATATAAACTTCCTTACTCACTTGATGATAACATATTGACAAAAAAATCGCAACAAAAATATTACCTTTTGTGGATGTTGTTCCGAAGCCAATGTTAAGATATACCTTAACCTCAAACGAAGAGTGCTAATTTTGAGGAGGTCCATGACAAAGTTAGAACAGATGCAACAGATCGAGGCGTGTGGTATTGTCGCTATCATTCGTGCCAATAGTGCAAATGAATTGATTGAAGCAGCGGCGGCAATTCATGCGGGCGGTGTTAACATAATTGAAGTGACGATGACAACACCAAATGCGTTACAAGTAATTAACGACGTTTCATCTACTTATGGGGATACGGTTCTCGTAGGTGCTGGATCGGTATTAGACGCAGAAACGGCACGTGCTGTGATGTTATCAGGTGCTGATTTTGTCGTCAGTCCGGTTACAAAACCAGATGTAATCGAGATTTGTAACCGCTACGGTAAAGTTGTTATCCCCGGTGCCTTTACGCCAACAGAAATCTTGATGGCATGGGAAACAGGAGCGGACTATGTGAAGGTGTTCCCATCGAGTGGTGTCGGTGCTGACTATATAAAAGATGTCAAAGCCCCGCTACCGCAGATCCCACTGGTTCCAACAGGGGGCATCAATGCGGAAAACGCGGCTGATTTTATCACAGCCGGTGCAACCGCTTTAGGCGTCGGAAGTGCTCTCGTTAACAATCAACTCATTGCAGCGGGTGAATTCGCAATCCTCACTGAGAGAGCTGAGAAACTGGTCACGGAGGTACAACGCGCCCGTTCAGGCGCTAATTCAGTCTAAGGTTGTTAAAAATGTATTTTTATGTTGACAATTAATCTTAATTCTGTTAATTTTATTAGTTAAGATGTATATCTTGTCCCCTTTAAAAGACTATTATGCAGATAGATCAACTCATCTTAGGTAAATATAGATTGCTTGAGTTTCTCAATTCAGGGGGATTCTCGTCAGTTTTTCGCGCCCGCGAAGAGATGACGAATCGAATTGTTGCAATTAAAGCCTTAGCAAAAACCGCCTATCCTGCCAGCAGAATGAAGTTTTTGCTGACCGAATTTCAAGCAATGTCAAAGATTTGGCGGCATCCAAATATCGTCTCCATCCATACCGTCGAGCCCGGTGAAGATGACTATGTCGCGTGGATTGTAATGGAATATGTTGAAGGCAAAAGTCTTCACGATCTCATGCAGGAAGGCGCACTCAGTTTAACAGATACTCTCAATATCGGCTTAGACATTTGTCGCGGACTAAAAACAGCGCATGCTCACAAGATTATGCATCGCGATATCAAACCGCAAAATATCTTACTCACAACCGAAAAAGAGGCAAAAGTCGCCGATTTTAGTATCGCTCGCATATTTGGCGAAACCACCGAATTCGCTGAGACTATGGCTGGCACCCGGCGTTACATGGCACCCGAACAACACTACGGTGCTTACGACTATCGTGCGGATCTGTATTCCACAGCACTCATCTTGTATCAAGCCGTAACCGGGCGATTCCCATTTTCAGGTGAAAACAAGGACATTGATAAAAAGAAAGCCGCTGGAAAAATAGAAGAGATCCATAGATGCCCCGATGTGCTCCGCAATTTCCTGCAAAAAGCACTTCATCGGCAACTCTCAGAACGCCATCAGAGTGCTGATGAGATGTACGAAGAACTGGATCGAATTCGTCAAGATGAGTATGTTAAACAAGTTTCTCAACTTATTGATGCAAGCGTTAATTCCAATAATCCAAGATTAGCAGAAGCACTTGAACGATACCGTAAAACGTTCCGCCTCCCGCTCCCAGAGGCTGAACGGATGAATCAAAACCTCTTTTTCCAACGACGGCAGAAAGAAGAAAATAGTAAACGCGAGAAATTGGCAACCGAAGTTCAAAGGCACTATACACTCGCCACGCGTTACATCGAAAACCAGGACTTTCGAGGCGTCCTATCAGAGCTCCACAAAGCAAGCCGTCTCTATATTGACGATCAGAATTTAACCGAAGTTATAGACGATTTATTTCAAGAACTCAATGCTGCGAACATGGTCTTCCCAGCAAATCCAACGGTTGAAGAAATTGTTGCACTCATTCAGAAACTACCGAGGAACGAGGATACTGTCCTTCGGACATGGCTTGAACATCAATTACCAGCACCCGAAGAAACAGCAGATGTAACCCCCATACAACCTCGCGTTAGAGCAACCGGCAGTTATCGACTTGTAATTGAGGAAGCCTCACCAGAATTCCTACTCGATCAGGTCCACAGCGACATCCAATATCCACATGAAGTAGAGGCGTTTCGTATCTTCAGGCAAATTCAAATTTATGAACAGCAGGGACGGACTCGACAATGCCACGTGCTTTATAGGAAACTTGGTAGATTCTACCAAAAACAGGCTAACAACTTCGTCAAGAAAGACGATTTAGAACTCGTTGCCAACTGTTATACGCGCGCCCGCTTCGCTTACACGGTCGCAGAGAAGCAGCGTCTCGCAAAGAAAAACGCCAAAAAAGGTGGGATTTATTACACGCGCTTGGCACGTCAATTTGAACTACAGCGTTCATGGGAAGAAGCAGGGAAATCTTATATCCTCGCCGCTTACAACCACGGCTACGCCAATGTGCTATCGTTGGTTGAAGAATGTCATCGAATGGCAACCGTCTGTTATTTTAACGCTGCTGAAAGTGCTCATCTCAATAATGAATTACAAACCGCTTATGACTTTTACACGTTAATCTTGGCAGTCGGTGAAAAAATGTCTACACCGACAAAAATGGTAAGCGAAGCACAAAAATTGATGTCGGAAATCCCGGTCGAAAGTTAAAGGAATAACATAAGTGAAAGCAGCTTTGAAACGCGGAGAGGTGCTCGTCGGAACATTTGTCCTTGAATTCGCTGGCTCCGCGATTGCAACACTTCTCGCAAGTGCCGGGGCAGACTTTGTTATCGCGGATATGGAGCACAGCTCCTTCTCCATAGAAACTATTGGGCGTACAATTCGGAACGCACGTGGTTCAAATCTTCCCTGTATTGTTCGTGTTCCCACACTTGAACGGCATTTTGTCTCGCGAGTCCTTGATGCTGGCGCGACAGGTGTTATGATTCCTCGAGTCGAATCCTGTGAAGACATTGAAAAAATCAAAAAATGGACAAAATACGCCCCCGAAGGGGACCGAGGTGTCGCTTTCGGCATTGGACATACCGATTATGGGGACTTTACAAAACTCGATACCAGAGAATATGTCCACAACGCAAATCAGCAAATCCTCACCATCGGGCAAATTGAAACCAGCCAAGCCGTTGAGAACCTAAATGAAATCCTTGATACCGGCGAGTTAGATGTTATATTTATTGGTCCCTACGACCTATCTACATCTATGGGTATCTCTGGTGAACTCAATCATCCGCTACTTTTAGAAGCCATAAAAAATATTATCAACCTCACACAGACACGTAATATCCCTTTAGGTTGTTATGTAAACGATTTTGAGAGCGGTGAACAGTGGTTGAGTCTTGGTGTTCAACTGATTGCATGCGGAAATGATGCTTTTCTCTTAACCCGTAAATTTGCTGAGGAACATCAAAAATTCAAAAATGCGGTAAAGGCTTCAAACACTCGCAAATGAAGGTTTTACCGACTTTTAATTTTTAGGACACGCGCTACAAAAAAATGGCAACTTACGATATTCTCACAATCGGACGGAGTTCTTTAGACCTCTACGCAAACGACATCGGTGCCGCATTTCCAGATATTGAGAGTTTTGGTGCCTTCGTTGGTGGATGTCCTACTAATATCAGCGTTGGGGTCCAGCGGCTTGGACTTCAAGCGGCGCTTCTTACCGCCGTCGGTGAGGATCCGGTTGGAGAGTTCTTACTCAAGTTTTTGAAAAATGAGGGCGTTGAAATCCAGTTTATTCCGCACAAACCGGGATGCCGAACAAGTGCCGTCGTGCTCGGTATCGAACCGCCAGATCGGTTCCCATTGATTTATTATCGCGATAACTGTGCGGATATTGAACTCACTATTGACGATGTTCTCGCCGCACCAATTTCTGAAAGTCGAGCCGTACTCATATCTGGCACTGGCTTGAGTAAAGAACCGAGTCGCAGCGCAACACTCTATGCCGCAGAACAGGCACAAGCACTCGGCAAACACGTCTTTTTAGACCTCGATTTCCGGGCAGATCAGTGGCATGATCCAAGAGCATTCGGTGTTGTCATGCGATCGGCTTTGCGTTATATTGATATTGCCATCGGGACAGAGGAAGAGATCAAAGCCGCAACACTTACGAGTCTTTCACAGCTCACAATTGAACACTCTCAAATCTCAAATCCTACGATTGAAGGGGATATGACACTTGCCATTGAGACGCTTTTAAGTGCCGGTCCAGATGCGTTGATAGTAAAACGTGGGATTGAAGGGGCAGAGGTTCATTTGACGAGTGGAAAAATCATTCACGCGGCGCCTTTTCCTGTCGAAGTTTACAACACGCTCGGTGCCGGTGATGCTTTCGCGAGTGGTTTTATTTATGGTCATCTCAGTGGTTGGAGTTGGGAAAAATCTGCCCGCCTCGGCAATGCCACCGGTGCAATCGTTGTAACGCGACATGGTTGTGCTAACTTTATGCCAACAATGCCCGAAGTTGATGAATTTGTCGCCGAACGCGGCGGATGGTAACACAACTTTGGTTTGGGTTCCATGCCGCAGCCATACACTATTATATCAAAGGAGCAGCAGTTTCCTCGCGGAAAATGCACAGCAATGTTCATGAAAACACAAAAACTCACGATGGGACAAGCCATCGTTCAATTCCTTCGGCAACAATATGTCGAACGAGATGGGAACGAAACTCAATTTTTTGCCGGTATGTTCGGAATCTTCGGGCACGGGAACGTTGCTGGTATCGGGCAAGCGTTACATCAGTATTCCGACGCCTTCCGTTTCTACCAGACCCGGAACGAACAATCGATGGTGCACACCGCCGCTGCATTTACCAAAATGAACAATCGCCTACGGACCTTTGCTTGCACGACATCCATTGGACCAGGGGCAACAAACATGGTTACAGGTGCTGCGGGCGCAACCATTAATCGACTGCCAGTACTCTTACTTCCGGGGGACATTTTTTCTACACGCTTAGTCGCCCCAGTTTTGCAACAGTTAGAGTCCGCCAGTTCACAAGATTATTCGGTGAACGATTGTTTCAAACCGATTTCGCGTTATTGGGATCGAATCAATCGTCCAGAGCAGATAATTACTGCGTTGCCAGAGGCAATGCGAGTGCTGACCTCTCAGGCTGATACCGGAACAGTAACCTTAGCACTTCCACAGGACGTTCAAGCTGAGGCGTATGATTATCCTTCACAACTTTTTCAGAAACGTGTTTATACTATATCTCGTCCTCGTGCCGATGTAAGCCTGCTGAACCGCGCAACCGCATGGATTCGTGAGAGTCAATGCCCTGTGATTATTGCCGGTGGTGGTGTTATCTATAGCGAAGCGACCGCACAGCTGGCACAATTCGCAGAGCAAACCGGTATTCCTGTCGGTGAAACTTTCGCCGGAAAAGGTTCTTTACCCTACAACCATCCGCAGAATCTTGGAGCAATAGGCGCGACTGGAACGCCAGGGGCGAATATCACTGCCCGGGAAGCGGATTTGGTGATTGCAATTGGCACGCGCTTAAGTGATTTCACGACTGCTTCCAAGACTGCTTTCCAAAACCCCAATGTCCGTTTCATCAACATTAATGTTGCTGAATTCGATGCCTTTAAACATGCCGCCCTACCGCTCGTCGCCGATGCGCGCGTCACACTCGAAGAACTCGCTACCGCTGTAGAGAACTATCACGTTGATGCGGCTTACGCGACACAGATCGAGAATTATCGCCGCGAATGGGAAGAAGAAGTGGATCGGCTTTACCACCTTGGCCACGGTCCCTTACCGAGCCAAAGTGAGGTTATCGGTGTGGTTAACGAATTTTCGCGTCCTGAGGATGTTATGGTTTGTGCCGCAGGGAGCCTTCCTGGGGATTTGCACAAGTTATGGCGAACCCGTAATCCGAAACAGTACCACTTAGAATACGGGTACTCGTGTATGGGCTACGAAATCGCCGGTGGATTAGGCATCAAAATGGCGGATCCGAACCGTGATGTTTACGTCATGGTAGGTGATGGTTCATACTTAATGCTGGCACAGGAGATCATCACATCAATTCAGGAAGGTTTTAAACTTATTATTGTGCTCGTGAATAACGAGGGACATAGTAGTATTGGTGGGTTATCTCGGGCAACTGGTGCACAAGGCTTTGCCACCCGCTTCCGCTACCGGGACGAGGGAACTGGTGAACTTGAAGGCGAATTTTTACCAGTGGATCTCGCCGCGAATGCCGCCAGTCTTGGTGCCAAGGTAATTGAAGCGTCAACCTTGCAAAGCCTAAAAGCCGCCCTGCATGAGGCACGCGAAGCTGAGCACACAACCGTTGTGAAGATTGATGTAGACTATTACCAAGGCGTTCCGCGCTACGAATCGTGGTGGGATGTTCCTATCGCGCAAGTCTCCGAAGTTGACACGGCGCAGAAGGCGTACGAGGAATACGAAGTAGACAAACAAAAGGAGCGATACTTCCTATAGCAATTTATAGGAAAGTCGAAAAATAACGCTCACTGCGAGGCAATTTTAGGAAGTCGTCGCGCCGTCCCACACCCCGCTGGCGAGGTTTCTAACCTCGCCCCAGTGCTCACGTAATTGTGGACTTTACTATAATGGATGTGAATGAAAGGAATGTCATGAAAGCATCAGAACTTTTAGCGAAAGTCAAATCCGGAGAGGCTATTTCTTGCGGTTCATGTGGCGAGAAAATCCCAGCGGATGAGATTTTGGGGTTTGTGTTTAAGTTGGGAACACTCGCGCCTCGCATGGAAAACGCAAACGTCGCTGATATTACCTGCGTTAAATGCCAAACTGCAGACCCAGATATTAATATTGAGCCGCGCGGACCAGATGTTAAATTCGTTCGCGGCGACTAATCTCTAAGGGCTGATATCCCTATTTGTCCACATTTCGATATGTCCGAATACATTGTTGGTAGAAATCCAGTTATAGAGCATCTACAACGCGGGACTCAAGTCGTAGAGAAAATCTGGATTGCCAAGGGGCATACCCACTCGCGCATCCAGCATATCGTCACAATGGCAGAAAAGGCGGGTGTCCCTATAAAACACTGCCCGCGACGTGAACTGGATAGACTCGAGCCATCTGTCCCACACCAAGGTGTTATCGCTTTTGTCAGTCCAACGCGTTACAATGATCTATCATCGATACTCGCGAAGATAGAACGCGGTGCGCGCAACGCACTGTTGATTGTATTGGATAACATTCAAGATCCAAGAAACCTTGGGGCGATTCTTCGTACTGCTGAAGCTGTAAATGCCGATGCCGTTATCATTCCAAAAAATCGTGCAGTCGGCATCACAGCAGCTGTACACAAAGCATCAGCAGGTGCTTCCATATATGTGCCTATCGTCAAAGTGACAAACATTGCACATACCATAGACACGCTTAAAAACAGAGGAATCTGGGTTGCGGGTGCTGCTGAGGAGGCGTCTTGCTCGTACACAGATGCTGACTTTCGTGTACCGTTGTGTCTCGTCTTAGGGAGTGAAGGTAAGGGACTCCGACGATTGGTGAAACAAAAGTGCGATTATCTTGTTCATCTGCCGATGTTGGGGAAAATTGACTCTCTCAACGTTTCAGTAGCCACGGGTGTTCTGTTATATGAAGTAATTCGGCAACGCGCTGTAAAATGAATCGGCATACTTCAAATGAAGTTTTCTTCCTTCAGGCTGACAAAAATCCCATCGCCAATGATAATGTGATCCAACACTTTTATCCCAATTTGATTTCCAGCCTCAATCAGTTGTTTTGTCGCCCGAATGTCTTCTTGACTCGGCTGAGGATCCCCAGATGGATGATTGTGAACGAGGATAATTGAGTTCGCTGATTCTTCAATAGCGAATCGGAAAATCTCGCGTGGATGAAAAACACTGGCATTCAGTGTGCCTTCAAAGACTGTTCCTTCTGACAATTTTTTGCCCCAGGTCACATCATCACTGAGATTACCAGCGACACCTTTGGTTGTCACACCACCCTTCGTATCAAGACACAAGACACAAACGACTTCCTTTTGTAGATACCGCATTCTGGACATCATCAGGTCTGCGACATCCGCTGGGGATGTAATTTTATCGCGATCGGCGTGGAAACGTGCCAATCGTTTTCCGAGTTCAAGTGCCGCGACGATCTGCGCTGCTTTTGCTTCACCAACGCCTTTAATCTTCTCAAATTGTTTGGACCTGTGATCCGCCATCCGCTTCAGATCACCTTCAACCGCCATAAGAATCTGTTCACCGAGTTGAATAGCAGTTGTGCCTTTGAAACCACTTTTGAGAATAATAGCCAAGAGGTCAGAATCTCTCAGGCTCTCTGGTCCATATTTGTGGAGTCTTTCACGTGGACGTTCATCCTTGGGGAGATCCTTAATGCGTACAGGTTTTGCTTCATACATTGCTTCTCTTCCTTATAATAAAAATAGAAATTCGCCAACATTATACTCTATTTCAGCGTTAAAGACAAACAAAATCCGATTGGACTTCAGCGTAATGAGATATCCATTTTCCGCGAAGAATACAAAAAACATAGATCAGGAGTGAGGCGTTTTCCGTGCCGTTGAACTGCTGCCCTTAAAGTTGAAGAAAATTTTAAAATTGAAGTTTAAAGTTGAAAAAAGTATTAAAATTGGAAAGAGCAACTCGTTTCTGGCAAGATCTGACAAAATCAAAGAGATCCCCAAATTGCAGGTTGACAAATATTTTAAAATAATGTAAAATTAGAGGTGTGGATCGAAATCTCAGTTTTCCAGCAAATAAAAAAAGGAGACAGTCATGGCAACCGCTATTCGCCAGAAAGATGGTGTTGCAATCTTAGAACCGAGTGGAAAAATAATGGGATCCTCAGTATCGGAATTACGAGAGGCAATTACTTCACAGATAGATGCCTCCGATGAGCCACGCATTCTCATTAATTTCGATCGGGTCAACATGATGGATAGTTCAGGCCTCGGCACACTGATGGGGGCACATGTCGCCGCAACGCGAAAGAAGGGGCGTATTGGTGTCATAAACGTTGGAACAAACATCAAAAATCTGATTGTCCGCAGTCGGCTCGTCAGTATCTTTGAACATTTCGAGACCGAGGATGCTGCAGTTTCGGCACTGTCAAGTGAAGGTTAAGTGCCGTGATTGGGGAAATCCGCCCATAACTTAAACGCGTCGTAGCATTAGGAGTACGTACACTATGGCAATCACCGTGTCTGAGAAAGAAGGGGTCGTTATTTTCAGACTGAGCGGCAGAATTATCACCCCGGGGGTTAAAGAGATCTCGGAAGCCGTGGAGGAGGCACTCACAGTGCACTCCTCACCTCCGAGGCTATTGTTCGACTTTAAAGAAGTAACGGGAATGGATAGTTCTGGGCTTGGGGTGCTTATGAAAATCTATTCCAAAATCCATCCGCACGGGGGGAAAATAGCAGTGATTAATGTGAACAAACATGTCAAAAACCTCATTGTCATGGCACGATTAATCACCGTCTTTAAAAGCTTTGAAAGCGAAGAAGATGCTGTTGCCGCCCTGTTACAGCACTCCGAATGAGATTCAGGTTAATCTTAGTTTTATTATGGCGGGAGGCACCTTGACTTGTAAGTAAAGCCCTACTGCCTCGCATCTATAAGGGGATGTCTCATGATAAAAAATATCCTCGTTGCCATCGGCGATACGGATTACGAGAAAAATGCCTTTGAGTACGCCGGGCAACTGGCAGTGCTTTTGGGAACACACTTATCATGTGTTTTCTTTCAAGACAGCCAGCACGGGGGAAACGCTGATGTCGCCGCGACCGTCATACGTCGAACGGAAGCGGAGTGCTCGCTCTACGATTTTTTGGATTACCACGTTGAGGCTGTCGCTGGCAACCCGCGACAGATGATCTGCGAAAAAGCACATTCTGCCGATCTTGTTGTTGTCGGACTTCCTGAAGATATAAGAAAACGTCGCCTCAAACTTATCCAGAGCCAGATTGATGACGTGCTGCTCCACATCACGAGACCGATTATTGTGGTGCACGAGCAATGCACACTGTTACGGAAAATGCTCGCTGTCCATCATGGAGATTCCTATTCTGATCATGCCTTAGGACTCGTTGCCGAAATCGGGGAATTAACGAAAGCCGGAATTTTAGGACTTGCTCTTTCAAGCACACAACAGGAAGCAACCCAGATTAAGCAGCAGATGGAAGCGTATTTGAAATATTATGACGTTCAAACCGACTTCCTCACCGCTCGTGGCTTTACGGTAACAAACATCTTGGAAAACGCAGAAGAAAATGATTGCGACCTCATTGCCCTGAGCGCAAGTCATCACGGAAGATTGTACGAGCTTGTTTTCCAAAGCACTACGCAGAGTGTTGTAAAACTCGCAAACCGAGCAGTCCTCGTAACAACATAGATTCACGTGACTCACGAGGTGCCATTACCTCGCATCTTGTGGAGGTAAACATGAAACTTAAAGACACAACTGGCAGGCACATATTAACGGATGAAATCATTGAACCTCGCTGTTTTTTGGAAATTTCCACAGATATGTTCGGGTATATCAGTTGTGACGGCAGTTTCGTCGCACTCAACTCGGTATGGGAAGAAATTCTGGGATTCACACGATCGGAACTTCAAAACTCTGAATGGGCCTCGTTCATACATCCAGAGGAACGGGAGGAAGTGGTCACCGAAATCGAAAAGGTGAAAATAGGAAAACGTGATGTTGTTGCCTTTGAAAACCGGTTTCAGCGCAAAGACGCTTCCTACAGATGGTTAAGATGGCGCGGAATAAAAGACGGTGAAAAACAGCTCTGTTACGTTATCGCAACAGATATAACACCGCGAAAGCAGTTAGAAGCGAAATTGAAAGAAAGTGAAACGCGATTCCAACAATTGGCGGCAAAACACGTCCAAGAAGCCGATCTGTTGCATACCCTGATGGAAAACACCCCTGACCACATCTATTTCAAGGATACAGAGAGTCGGTTTATACGAATCAATCGCTCTTTAGCAGATCGGTTCGGGTTAAAAAATCCCGCAGAGGCGAACTATAAAACCGACTTTGACTTCTTTACCCGAGAACATGCGCAACAAGCGTATCAGGACGAACAAGATGTCATTGAATCTGGGAAACCGATTGAGGCAAAACAAGAAAAAGAGACTTGGCCCCATGAACAGGATACGTGGGTATCAACGACTAAAGTCCCAATCCGAGATAGAGATGGGCGAATAGTGGGAACGTGTGGTATTTCACGAGATATAACTGAGTACTATCGCGCACAACAAGCCGTTGAGTACGCAAGCCGCGCAAAAAGCGATTTCCTCGCAAACATGAGTCACGAACTGCGCACACCTTTGAATGCGATTATCGGATTTGCCGAAATCTTGCGGGATGAACTCGTTGGAAGCATTAACGATGAGCAAAGGGAATGCATCAATGACATTCACATTAGCGGCGAACATTTGCTCGAAATGATCAATGACATCCTTGACCTTTCAAAAATCGAAGCCGGAAAAATGGCACTCCAATTAGAGACATTCTCTATTGTTGAAGCCGTTGAGGAGGTCAATGCCATTATTACCGCACTCGCTGTAAAGAAGGATCTTGATCTTACCTTGAACTACAATCAGAATGATATGATTGTCGCTGACCGAGTTAAATTCAAGCAGATTTTCTATAACCTACTCTCCAATGCAGTGAAATTCACCCCGGAAGGTGGTAAAGTAGCAACGCAACTCGAAGTTGGGGCAACAGAATTACGAGCCGAAGTTATTGATACAGGTATAGGTATCTCCGAAGCAGATCAGGCGAAACTTTTCGCTCCATTTACACAGATCGATACGTCAAAATCTCGGCGGTACGGTGGAACAGGTCTCGGTTTAGCCTTGACACACAGGCTTATCATATTGCACGGTGGCGAGATCAGTGTAACAAGCCAGGAAGGGGAAGGGAGTAATTTCACTCTGAGAATCCCCCTTCAACAATTAAAGCGTGAACCCGACATAGGTCTGGTAAAGTAACATAGGACAAACAGGGCAGAAGATTTGGCTCCGCAACTTCGGTTCATTTCATAACTGCTGGTTTGAAGAGAAGGCAACCTGTGAATGCTGAAAACCCACTCGCAGCCGAAGAGCAGATAGAAACGCAAAAGCGGATTTTGGTGATTGAAGACCAGGAGTTGAACCGCAAAGTTGTGCGGATTGTCCTGCAATCAAGGGGTTATACAGTTGTGGAAGCAACGGATGCTACCGAAGCGATCGCAAGCTTGAAAGACGCAATACCACAACTTATTCTCATGGATATTGCTTTACCTGGACAGAGTGGCGAAGATTTAACAAGACGAATTAAAGCGAATCTGGCGTGGGTAGATATACCAATTATTGCCCTGACAGCCGCCGCGATGTCGGGAGATAGGGAGCGCATCCTTAAAGCTGGATGCGACGATTATCTCAGTAAGCCTATTGATATAAAGGTTTTGGTGGAACGTGTAGAGACTCACATCAAGAGGACACAGGTATGAACGAGGAAGTAATTTCCGAACAACAAGAGGGCGCGAAAATCCTTGTTGTTGATGATGAACCCAAAAATGTCAGGATTCTCCAAATTCAACTCAACGCACGCGGATATGCAGTTTACACAGCCGCAGATGGGCTTGAGGCACTTGATGTTGTCGAAAAAGAAATGCCGGACCTCATCTTGTTGGACATTAATATGCCGAGAATGGATGGGTTTGAAGTTGTTAAACGAATCCGATCGAACGAGGTTACCGAATTCATTCCGATTGTAATGATAACTGCCCTACGGGACACCCGCGAAAATCGAATTAAGTCCATTGAGGCAGGGGCTGATGATTTTATTGAGAAGCCTTTCGATAGTTTAGAGGTGCTCGCCCGGGTACGTTCACTCTTACGGATCAAACGCTACCAAGATACACTCGCGGAATATAACACTCGCTTACAAGAAGAACTCCAAATGGCACGAAGCATTCAGGAAATTCTGATCCCTCAGAATGGTGTGCAGGAATTGTCGGGATTTCGAATTGCTTCACACTGCCGTCCTGAAATGGCGGTCGGTGGAGATTTTTTTGATGTCTGGGAAGCCGCACCGAATCAACTCGGGGTTTTTATTTCTGATGTTATGGGACATGGTGTTTCAGCGGCTTTCGTAACAGTCTTCATTAAAACAATTTTGGCGGAATTCCAGCAACAAGTCGCAGATAATCCGGGGTATTTGCTTGAAATACTAAACACCCGTTTTAATGATTTGATTAGTTCGCGACTGTTTATGTTCGCAACAGCCTTTTGCGGTATCATTGACCTCGATAAAGGCAAACTCATCTGTGCAAACGCCGGACATTCATTCCCATTTTTGTACAACGCACAGCAACAGACATACCAAGCCATTGGCGATCAGCATACGGGAAACGGATTGGGCATTTGGCGAGATTCGGTTTATGAAACGGTACATTATCCATTCGATCGCTCGAGCAGGATATTCCTTTATACCGACGGTGTTTACGAAGCCAAAAACCCACAGGGTGAGGAGTTTACGGTAGATCGCCTTCAAAAGTTAGTATGTACGTGCGAAAAAAAATCCGCAGCAGGACTCATCACCAGCGTCTCGGAGGCTATTGATACCTTCACCGACAACTGCCCGAAAGACGACGATTTAACACTTATCGCTGTTGAAGTTTCAGGGGAAGATTAAATTGCGATAGTTCTTGGTTTCGAAAGGCGAAAGACGACTCGGACATCGGTGCCGCCGACCTCATTCGATTGCATGTCGTGCATATCCGCGAGAGATTTAGCGATGAAAATACCGTGTCCTCTCTCGTTGTTTGGAGAACGGTTCATCTCAATCTCTGATAGTCTTTCATGTGTTAACCAACTCTTTTCTCCCGCCTCCTGCCTACCGGTATCCCTTACTAAAATTTCAAGCGCATCTGTATCAATACGGATACATAATTTAACGCCAACTGTAGCATTAGCCGAACCGTGATGTACTGCATTGCTACAGATTTCGTCAAGCACGAGTTGAATGTCTGCTACACGTTTTCTGGAGAATCCGAGGCTTTGTGCGAGGTTACCAACAAATGCCCGAACAGGTTCTATGTAAAAGGCAGCACTCGGAATTTGGAGTTGAATGTCTGCTTGCGCCATGTACTCAATTTACTCTGATTAAAACGCTGCAAGGGCACTACTTTCTGATTCGTAGATTTCGACGACGCTGGATGCGCCAATGAGGTTAAAGGTTCGTGTTAAGTTGTCCGCAAGCGCGCAGATCTTAAGGTCGCCACCGCTCTGGCGAAGCCGCTTTGCAACACCTACCAACGCCCCTACAGCTGTGCTGTTTATATGACTCACTTGACTGAGGTTGACAACAACCTTCTCAACTTTTTCCGCTAAGAGCCCCTCAAGCACCTTCCGTAAATCAGATGCCGCGTAACTACTCAAGTCTGTTGTTATTTCAATTACTTTGATACCGGATTCCTCTCGGAGTTTCATTAATTTTGTCGAATCCATAGAAATCACCTCTCATAGATTAGAGCCAGTCCTGACTCAAGGAACCGTTCTTAAATTCTATCTTAAATAAACAAAAAAATCAAGTAAAATTCTGTATGTGAACTGCAAATCAAAACGGTGTTTTCCAGTGGAAAGTCTTTCTGAGAATTAAATCATGTCAGTAAAAAAATTATTGTTGATTTCTTTATGCATTTATGATATACTATTATGCAACCGATTTGAAAGTGCTCAAAGCACTTTGAATATAAGGAGGAACTGGCGGATTAACGCGATTGCGCGTTTTTAAATGGACCAGGTATCTTAATGAACAACGAACAGGCAAATACAAATGCGTCCACTGTTGATGTGGAAGAAGAAAAACATTCAACTGAGGGTTCAGTTGAAGTGAATCAGGAAGTAGCGAGCGAAACAGAGGGTTCAGAAGTTGCAGAAACTGATTCTGCAACCAAGGCAGATGCTGAGGAATATGAGGAAGCCACGAACGGTGAAGTGGAAGCAACTGCTGGCGATACCGCTGTTGAAGAAGCGACAACGCTTACTGATGAAAGTGCCACCGAAGAGGCGGCAGAAGTGGCTGATGGGGACGCTGATTCCAAGCAAACTGACGAAACCGTTCCCGAAGAGGCGGTAGAAGTCGTCGTTGAGGATGCTACAGAAACAGCAACGTCCACTGATGAAACCACCTCCGAAGAGGTAGCGGCGGCATCCGAAGAACCAGCGGAACCAATGAGTCCGGAATCTCTTGAAGCAGCGTATGATGATTCGATTAAGGCGTTTACAGATGGCGAAATTGTTAAAGGGATCGTCGTAGATGTCACCCGCGATGAAGTAATGATTGACATCGGCTTTAAGTCCGAAGGTTATATACCAGCATCTGAATTCGATGCTGGACAAGACGATTTGCCTACTGTTCAGGTGGGCGATGAGATCGATGTCTATATTGTGCGGCGAGAAGACTCTGAAGGGCAGATAGTCCTTTCGAAAAAGATCGCCGACCAAACACTCATTTGGGATGAAATTGCGACCGCGTACGAAGCAGGCACACCCGTCATGGGCCGGATCACCGAACGGATTAAGGGGGGGCTACGAGTCAGCGTTGGATCCCTCCGAGGTTTTTTACCGGCTTCGCAGGTTGAGTTACGTCCTATCCAGAACCTTGAGCAGTATGTAGGACAAGCGCTTGAAATGAAGGTTATCAGCCTGAGTAAGCGGCGGCATAATATTGTTCTGTCGCGGCGGGCTTGGTTGGAAGCCGAACTCGTCCAAAAACGCTCAGAAGTGCTCAATACACTTGAAGTGGGGCAGCACGTGGCTGGCGTGGTGAAAAACATCACTGCTTTTGGTGCTTTTGTTGACCTTGGGGGCGTTGATGGGTTACTTCACAAGACAGATATGGCATGGAAGCGGATACATCATCCCTCTGATGTCGTTTCTGTTGGAGAAGAAATCGAAGTCCAAGTTATCGGTATCAACCAAGAAAATGAGAAAATTTCCTTGGGCTTGAAGCAGAAAACTCCCGATCCATGGACAGATATTGAGGGAAAATATCCGATCGGCTCCACGGTTAGTGGTGTTGTTGTTAATATCGTCAACTACGGTGCATTCCTACAACTCGAAGAGGGTGTTGAAGGCTTAATCCATGTCTCTGAGATGGCTTGGACTCGCCGTAACGTGGCTCCATCGAGAATTGTCAATAAGGGTGATGAAATTGAAGCCGTTGTGCTTGAAATTTCAAGGGAAGACAAACGTATTTCACTTGGACTCAAGCAACTACAACAAAATCCTTGGGAACTTTTGGAGGAGAGATCTCCTGTTGGCAGTAAGATCACTGGACGTATCCGAAATCTAACGAGTTTTGGGGCGTTTGTTGAGATCGAACCCGGAATTGATGGTTTAATTCATACCTCAGACCTCTCATGGACCAAACGGGGTGCTGCAGCCAATGAAGAACTTAAAGAAGGCAGTGAAATTGAAGTCGTCGTGTTACAGATTGACGCGGCTGAACGTAGAGTTTCATTGGGGCTCAAGCAAACACAGCCTGATCCATGGGCAGAAGTACCTGAGAAGTATAAGGTGGGTTCTGTCGTCCGAGGTAAAGTTGTAAATCTCACGAGTTTTGGAGCATTCACCAAACTTGAGGAAGGCATCGAAGGTTTAATTCACATTTCTGAACTCGCAGACCGACGGATTGAGAAACCAGAAGAGGTGGTTTCCGTAGGCGACGAGTTAGATCTAAAAGTGATTAATCTGTCTCCAAAAGACCGACGGATCGGACTGAGTTTGAAAGCACTCCTTGCCGAGCAAGAACGCGCTGTGGCAACTGAAGAAGAACAACCCGCAAGACCTCGATCCGAGCGACCCCCTCGATCACGGCGTGAGCGAGAACCGCGGCGACAGATGCCAGCACACGAAGAAACTGTCACCACATTAGGAGCATTGCTCAAAGAGGAGATGGGTAAATCTAACGCCGAAAGCTCCGAAAACGTTGTGAGCACTGAGAGTTCCGAGGCTACCGAAAACACGGAGACCGTTGAGGTTGTGGAGGCTTCCGCGACTGTCGAGAGTGCTGAGGACGTTGAGAAGGAAGAGAGTTCTGAGGACATTGAGAGTGTAGAGAACTCCGAAAAGTAATGTTTCTTGTATCTTCGTCCCAGATCAGTTCCAAACTTTCGGAGCAGAGACGGAAGTGCAAAGCGAAAGCCTTGCTATAGGTTGTGTCTACGTTTAAATAAAATGTAGACACGGGTTTTTGCGCGCCCGTTTTTGTTGTATCACATATCTGGGTGGGCTACGTGCCCACCCACTATCTCTTTCACGAAAGACTTGGCGAGGTCTGGAAGGCTTGATCTATAAAACAGGGCGAGAATAGATACGTAGACTTAGGAGACGTGGAATTGAGCAAAAATTTTCTGTTTACGTCCGAATCCGTTACTGAAGGACATCCGGACAAAATCGCAGACCAGATTTCTGACGCAGTACTTGATAATATATTCACAACTGACCCAATGGCAAGAGTTGCTTGTGAGACTTTGGTCACAACTGGACTCGCGATCATCACTGGTGAAATCACGACGACAGCAAACTATGATGCCCAGCAGATCGCACGAAAAGTGATAGCTGATATCGGTTACACTGATATTGAATACGGCTTTGACGCTGAACGGAGTGCTGTGTTGAGTATCATTGATCAGCAGTCACCCGATATTGCAATGGGTGTAAATCCTGGCGGCGCAGGCGATCAAGGATTAATGTTTGGATACGCATGTACCGAGACACCAGAATTGATGCCGCTGCCGATTACCCTTGCCCATCAATTAACCCAGCGTTTGGCTAAAGTTCGCAAAGATCGTACCCTTCCCTTTATCCGTCCCGACGGAAAATCTCAGGTAACAGTGGAATATGTCGACAGTAAACCTAAGGCTGTCACTACGGTTGTCATTGCTTCGCAACATGATCCTGATGTTGCAGATAGCGAACTCCGTGAAGCAATCATTGAAGAGGTGATCAAAGAAATTATCCCTGAAAATCTCCAAAGCCCAGATATTAAATATCATATCAATCCAACTGGACGTTTTGTAACCGGCGGTCCGCAAGGGGATGCCGGATTAACTGGACGAAAAATTATTGTTGATACATATGGAGGGATGGGACGGCATGGTGGCGGCGCGCTTTCTGGAAAAGATCCTACCAAAGTAGATCGGAGTGCGACTTACGCCGCACGACACGTTGCTAAAAATCTTGTCGCCGCTGGTCTCGCAGAACGGTGCGAAATTCAAATCTCCTATGCGATCGGTAGAAAAGATCCGACCTCCGTCATGGTGGATACGTTTGGAACTGGCGATGCAGAGGCACTCACTAAACTTGTCAACACACACTTTGATTTAACACCGGCGGGCATCATAGAACGGTTAAAATTGCGACAGCCTATTTATCAAAATACTGCCGCATACGGACATTTCGGACGTGAAGAACCCGGCTTCACTTGGGAAGAAACCGACTATGTCGAAAAACTCCAGTAGATTGGAAAAATTGAGAATACCAATAAACAAAAAGGATAGTAATGAACTACGATATAAAAACAACGGAACTCGCATCTGCGGGTAAACAACGAATTGACTGGGCAAATCGGTTCATGCCCGTTTTGGATTCCATCCACGACCGATTTCAAAATGAACGCCCGTTGGAGGGATTGAGAGTAGCAGCGTGCTTACATGTCACAACTGAAACAGCCAACTTGATGAAAACCCTGAAGGCAGGTGGCGCGGAAGCGGTTGTCTGTGCATCAAATCCACTCAGTACACAGGACGATGTTGCCGCATCTCTCGTTGTCGACGAAGAGATAGGTGTTTTTGCGATTAACGGAGAAGATACAGAGACTTATTACAAACACATTGATGCCACCCTTGATTTGCAACCGATGATTACCATGGATGACGGTGCCGATCTCGTTTCAAGACTCCATTCTGAAGAAACGAATCCAGCTTTAGTGGAGCAAGTCGTTGCAGGAACAGAAGAAACAACAACCGGCGTTATACGGCTCAGGAGTATGGCAACCGAGGGTGTGTTGAAATATCCGATTATCGCTGTGAACGACGCACGGACGAAGCATTTTTTTGATAACCGATACGGCACCGGACAAAGCACATTAGACGGTATTATCAGAGCGACGAATCTGCTCATTGCTGGAACGACAGTCGTTGTCGCAGGCTATGGGTGGTGCGGCAGGGGAGTTGCTAACCGCGCTCGCGGCTTAGGCGCGAACGTCATTGTGACGGAAGTCACCGCTATAAAAGCATTAGAGGCAGTGATGGACGGATTTCGAGTGATGCCGATGCAGAAAGCAGTTCAAGAAGCAGATTTGGTTGTAACACTCACAGGGGATATTCACGTCTTGCGTCAGGAACATTTTGAATCAATGAAAAACGGTGCGATTATAGCGAACTCGGGGCACTTCAACGTTGAAATTGACATTCCAGCACTTGAAGAATTGAGCGTTGATAAAGGGAACGCGCGTCCCTATGTAGATGTATACACTCTCGGAGATGGCAGGAAACTCTATCTTGTCGGCGAAGGCAGGTTGGTAAACTTGGCTGCTGCTGAGGGGCACCCGGCGAGTGTTATGGACATGAGTTTCGCGAATCAAGCGTTATGTCTGGAGTACATCGCTAAAAATCAAGATAACCTTGAGAATCGTGTATATGATGTCCCTGAATCTATTGACGAGACCGTGGCGCAGCTCAAGTTGGAAGCATTCGGTGTTGAAATTGATGTACTCACCGCAGAACAGGAAAAATACCTCAACTCGTGGGAAATGGGGACTTAGTGCCGTTTTTTTAACGTGAATTCCCTAAGGGGATTTCGTAGGAGAAACTGTTAGTTTGTGCTATCCTCGTGCAAACTCAATCACGGATACTCACTTTGTGAGGGCACCTATGAAAAAATCAGAAATCTTAGAGGGAGTGATATTACTCGTATCGGCGGTGTTATTATTACCGATCTGGATGGCATCCTCTCAACAGGTACAGCTTTCACCAACGTTGCTAAAAGTACTGAGTTTTTTGCAGTATCCAGTCATCATTGTGCTTGGTGTTATTTTCGTTCGCCGACTGCGACGCGTTATTCGCGCACTACGGGAAAATAAGAATAGACCGGGTCCCTTCTAATCTTAAAAAAGATTCTATCTACACATTTGGGAGACAAAAGTTTAAAATATGGGAGTTTTGGTCGTTGGGACGGTTACTTTAGATACAGTAGAAACGCCGAGTAAACGGGTTGAAGATGTACTTGGCGGTTCTGGGGTCTACGCTTCTGTCGCCGCGAATTTTTTTAGGAACTCTGTCCAACTTATTGGTGTGATTGGGGCTGATTTTCCGCACGCGTACACAGACTTCCTTGAGGGTGAGGGCATTGATCTCCAAGGTTTAAAGCAAATTGATAACGGCAAATCATTTCGATGGGGTGGTCGTTATGCCAAAGACTTTAACGTGCGAGATACACTTTTTACAGAATTAAATGTTGTTGCTGATTTCCATCCTATTTTGCCTGAAACGTACAAAGATACTCCCTATATCTTTTTGGCAAATAACTCTCCCGTATTACAGTTAAGCATCATTGAGCAAGCAGCGAATCCGAAACTTATTGTATGTGATACCATGGACTTTTGGATTAACGAGGAGCGAGAGGCGTTAGAGGCACTCTTAGCACGCGTGGATATTCTCATCTTGAACGATAGCGAGGCGCTATTGTTCACGGGTGATACTAATTTGATGCGGGCAGCACGGACAATTTTACGTTACGGTCCAAAGCGAGTGATCGTCAAAAAGGGGGAGCATGGTGCAATCAGTGTGACGGAATCATCCTTCTTCAGTGCTCCGGCATATCCGCTCACACAAGTAACCGATCCTACAGGGGCAGGCGATAGTTTCGCTGGTGGTATGATGGGTTACCTCGCATCTATTGGAGATACCTCTGAGGAAGCCATACGCAGCGCGATGGTGTATGGCGCAGTTGTTGCCTCTTTTAATATTGAAGATTTCAGTATCAATCGACAAAAAGATGTACAGTTTACCGAGATCTCATCCCGTTATCGCGAACTTCAAGAAGCCGTCCGCTTCTAATGCAGGCTATGAATTGCTCTATCATACGCGGCTTCAGCAGATTCCATCACCATTTCTGCCAGGGTTGGATGTGCATGCACGGTACCTGCTATGTCCAGCGCAGTCGCGCCCGTGCGAATCGCAACAGCGGCTTCATGAATAAGAATTGAGGCATGGGCACCAACAATATGAGCACCGAGGATATCCCCACTATCGGCATCAGAAACGGTCTTAACAAACCCGTCCGTCTCGCGTAACCCCAATGCCTTCCCGTTAGCTGCGTACGGAAATCGTCCTACCTTCACTTCGTAGCCCTCATCCGTTGCCTCTTTTTCTGTCATACCAACGTGTCCAATTTCAGGTAAGGTGAAAACACACCACGGAATAACCTGATAATCCATCTCAGCGCTATCACCAAGACAGTTTTGTGCTGCAACCTTTCCCTCTGCCGAGGCAACGTGTGCCAACAGATACCGACTCGCGACGTCTCCAACGGCATAGATACTTGGAATGTTCGTTTGCAGTCGGGCATCCACGACAATTTTCCCGCCCTCTGTACGAATACCAACCTTTTCTAAACCTATCCCGTCTGTGTTGTAACGCCTTCCAATCGAGACGAGCATCTTTTGCGCCGTCAACTCTTCGCCCGATTCAAGCACTGCTGTGACGCTTGTGTCCGATTTTTTGACGTGGGTAAGTTTCGCGCCAGTATGGATCGTAATACCTTTCCGCTTCATGAAGAGTTGGATATGTCGAATAACTTGGATATCTTCAGTCGCTAAAATTGTAGGGAGTAGTTCCAACACAGTCACGCGGCAACCGAGTGCATTGAAGATGGAAGCAAACTCACATCCTGAAACGCCACCGCCAACGATCAGCAGGCTTTCAGGAAGTTCTGTGAGATCGAGGATACCCGTTGTCGTCAAGACTTGACTCTCGTCTATTTCAAAAATAGGCGGTTCTGCGGGCTCGGAACCTGTGGCAATGATAATATTTTTTGCGTGTAATTGTTCCGTTGTGCCATCGGATTTGCTGACGACAATGGTATTTCTATCAGTAAATGCCGCAGTTCCGTTGAAGGTGTCAACCCCATTTGCCTTCAGCAGTTGCGCAATGCCCCCTGTGAGTTGCTGGATAACCGAGGTTTTATGGGTCAATACCTGAGGGTAGTCAATTGTTGCGTCCCCATTGATATTCACACCGAAAGCAGACGCTTCTTGGATCTGTGTCGCCAAATTGGCAACGGCGAAAAGGGTTTTTGTTGGGATACACCCTCGATTCAGACAGGTGCCACCCCATTCTCCCTTCTCTATCAGGCAGACGCTGCCACCAAGTTGCGCCGCTTTAATAGCTGCAACGTAACCTCCCGGTCCTCCACCGATAATTCCGACATCATACGTAGCCATAACTGCTCCTATTTTAACGTCAGTTCGGCATAGAAGTCCCACGTCGGATTCTCAGACAGAGACCGCCATCTTTTGTAGCATAAACTGTTAGTTTGTGCAGGAGGCTAACTTTCACTCTCACCGCGAAGCAAGAGAACACTACAAGAACCACTTTACCGAACTCACGTTATTTTACAAGATACATTTGATTTTAACACAAAGGCGGAGGGTTGTCAAATTCAGATACATTTGACAAAAAAGACAGGACTTGCTATAGTAAATAGAATGGTCTTAAGCAAGGAGTTAAAAGATGTTTGATGGGTACTCCCCAAACCGATTTGGGCCTGGACGCTCAGCTGTCGTTTGCCAGCATGGAGCAGTCGCGACGAGTCAACCGCTCGCGGCACAAGGTGGATTGCAGATTTTACAGAAGGGCGGAAACGCCATTGATGCTGCCGTCGCGACTGCCGCGATACTTAACGTTGTTGAGCCAATGTCAACCGGCATCGGTGGGGATGCCTTTATGCTCGTTTACCAACCTAAAGATGGTGTCATCCGCGGCTTAAATGCGAGCGGTAGAGCACCTTACGCCGCAGAGCCAGAGTTCTTTACCAAGCAGGGGTTGATGCGTATTCCTTCTTTTGGGAGTATGCATCCTGTCACGGTTCCTGGTACAATTGACGGATGGGCAACACTCCTCGACGAATGTGGAACAATGTCGTTAGCAGAGGTCCTTCAGCCTGCCATCAATTACGCTGAAAAAGGATTTCCTGTCAGTCCACAGATTAGTCTCGCATGGCAAGAAAGTGCGCAGATGTTGGCGCAGCACCCCGATACAGCACGGACATACCTTCAAGATGGAAAAGCACCGGCGCCTGGGGAAATCTTTTATCAACCGAATCTTGCCCGAACATTTCGATTGATTGCCGAAGGCGGGCGCGATGCCTTCTATCAAGGGGAAATTGCCGATAAAATCGTGAAATTCTCCAGTGAAAATGGTGGTTTGTTTACGCAACGCGACTTTGCTGAACACACGTCAGATTGGGTAGAACCGATTTCTACCAATTATCGAGGCTACGATGTTTATGAGATACCACCAAATGGACAGGGTATCGCTGCCCTGCTTGCCCTCAACATCGTTGAAGGATGTGAACTCGGAACAATGGGACATAACAGTCCTGAGCATCTACACCTTACAATTGAGGCAATGAAATTAGGGTTCGCAGATCTCTATGCATACGTGACAGATCCGACATTTGTGGATGTACCCGTGGATGGGCTGCTTTCCAACGACTATACAGAAAGCCAGCGAGAACGCATCTCACCAGAACGAGCAAGCATGCAGCCAAACCCTGGTGTACCCGCAATGGGAAGTGATACGGTGTACCTCTGTGTGGTTGACAACGATCGAAATGTCGTCTCCTTTATCAACAGTCTCTTTGCGGGGTTTGGTTCAGGCTTAGTTGCTGGCGATACAGGTATCATGTTACAGAATCGGGGTGCAGGTTTCTCGCTTAATCCCGACCATGCAAATTGTATTGCGCCACATAAACGTACATTGCATACTATTATCCCGGGTATGATTGCACAAAACGGTGTTCCGTTGGTCACCTTCGGTGTCATGGGTGGACAGATGCAAGCACAAGGACATTTACAGTTTGTATGTAATCTTGTAGATTTCAATATGGACGTACAGAACGCGTTGGATGCGCCTCGATTTCGCGTAATGGACGACTCACGAATTATGTTAGAGGCAGGCATTCCAATGAATACACAAGCCGCATTGGCACAAAAAGGACATCATATCGTACCGGGACACACTTTTTTTGGAGGTGGACAAGCAATTTTCATCAATCCATCTCTCGGTACGCTCATCGCAGGTTCAGATCCGAGACGAGATGGATGCGCGGTTGGTTATTAAGGCGAAAGGGAATTTTTTTGACTTTTGGCTTGAATTAAGGTATAATATTAAAACGAATAGGCGGTTTCGGCTCCAAGATTGAGAACCGAACCGAAGCATATAAGCCCGCCAAGCCGGTCGCGAACCACCGTTGACGCGATCGCTGATCGCCGTTGATTCCAAAGGCTTTCTTGCCTTGGGGCGCGCTACCTCTGGCAGGATACGAGTAGTCAGCGTCCGATTTAAGCCGTACAAACCATTCTATCCAGCCTTAAAAGCGAAATCCGTTTTTCGATTGTTTGTACCCTTCATAAAAAGGAGTAGGACTCAGACGGGTAAACCTCGCCCGCAGATTAAATACCAAATGGCGAGAGAAAGAACGTCCACTCTAAAATGCCAATGCAAAAGAAGTATGGAAGAATGTATGGAGAGTCAATTTACAAATGTATAAAGATCTAAATGAAAAAGATGCCTGTGGTGTTGGTTTTGTCGCAAACCGCTTCGGAAATCGGAGCCACGAGATTATCAAGATGGCGACACAAGCTGTCACAAATTTGACGCATCGAGGCGCAGTGGCGGCTGATGCCAAAACAGGAGACGGCGCAGGTATTTTAACACAAATTCCGGAGAAAATATTTCAAAAAGAACTTCAGAAACTCGGAGTCCATCTTGATTCGATAAGTGATATGGGTGTCGGGATGATTTTCCTGCCGGGAAACGACCGGGATACACAAGCACGAGGACGCGCAATTGTTGAAGAGATATTACAGCAATATGGTGTTCCCTTCCTTGGATGGCGTTCGGTCCCTCAGGACTTTTCCGCTCTCGGTGCTAAGGCTCTGGAAAGCCTACCAGAAATCCAACAGGTATTGGTGGGACGTCCAGAGCAACTCACTGATGATGCTTTTGAACAACGCTTGTATTTGATATGTAAAGAGTTAGAGCATCGTGTTGCAGCGGCGGCACTTGACGAATTCCATATCGCCTCTTTTTCACATCGGACGATTGTCTATAAAGGACTGCTGGTAGCACCTCAGCTTGCCCAGTTTTATTTGGATTTAAAAGACCCTGATTTTCAGGCAGCACTTGCCGTTTTCCATCAACGCTACAGTACGAACACCTCGTCCACATGGATGCTCGCCCAACCTTTTCATACCTTGGCACATAATGGCGAAATCAACACCTTGATGGGTAATCGGAACTGGATGCGGGCGCGCGAAGCCGACTTACAATCGCCTCTCTGGAACGAGCACATCCGAAAACTCGTTCCGATTATCAACCCACAGGGAAGCGATTCGATGAGCTTGGATAGCGTATTAGAGTTGTTAACGCACTCTGGTCGCGGTATTCTACATGCCATGATGTGCCTGATCCCCGAAGCCTATGAGCAGATTCCCGATATGCCGGACGATTTGAAAGCCTGTTACGAGTATCTTTCCTGTGTCAGTGAACCTTGGGATGGACCGGCAGCGGTTGCGTTTACAGATGGCGCTATCGTCGGTGCAAGTTTGGATAGAAACGGACTGCGTCCCGCACGCTATAAGGTCACCGAAGACGGCACAGTTGTCATGGGCTCCGAAGTTGGCATTATTGGACTTGATGATAGCCGGGTCGTGGAAAAGGGACGTTTGGGTCCCGGACAAATGATTGCTGTTGATACAGCACAAGGGAAATTGCTGAAAGATTCCGAGATTAAACATGATATTGCCAACCAAAAACCTTATGCTGAGTGGCTACAGAAGGGCATCGTGACGCTCCCGACCGAAAAAAATGGGTCGTCTGTCACGGCAGATCCTGTTCCTGAACAATTGTCAACATACCAGAAAGCTTTCGGCTATATGACTGAGGATGTGGAACGCTTTATTAAACCTATGGTAACGGAAGCAAAGGAAGCAGTCGGTTCAATGGGTGATGACACCCCGCCCGCTGTGATTTCTCGGCATCCGCGTTTGCTCTATAGTTACTTCAAACAGCGTTTCGCGCAGGTTACAAATCCGCCTATCGATTCCATCCGGGAACGTTTGGTGATGTCTTTGACAACGCATCTTGGACAACAACAGAGTTTGCTCACAGAAACTCCAGAACACGCTCGACTTGTTCGGCTACCCTCGCCAATTTTGACAAACGCAGATTTACAAACATTGCGTGAACTGAATATACCTGATTTTCAGATAGCAACGCTCTCTGTCTGTTTCCCGATAACCTCTGGTAAACAAGGTTTGGAAGAGGCTTTAGAGACACTCTGTCAACGCGCCTCCGAAGCAATCGATGTCGGAACAACAATCCTTGTGCTAAGTGACAAAGAGGTCAGCCCTGACCTTGCTCCGATTCCCATGGCACTTGCTGTCGGTGCTGTCCATCACCATTTGATTCGGGAAGAAAAGCGAATGCGGGCAAGTCTCATCGCTGAAACCGGAGATGCCAGAGAAGAACATCACTTCGCTGTTCTCCTCGGTTACGGAGCAGCTGCCATCAATCCTTATCTTGCTTTCTCAACGATTGTTCAACTTGCTGAGAACGGTGAATTCGCACAACTCACCGCACCGAAAGCCATTGAAACCTATAAAGCAACCGTCGAAAAAGGTATTTTGAAAATTATGGCAAAGATGGGAATTTCGACGGTATCAAGTTATCACGGTGCCCAGATTTTTGAAGCCCTTGGTATCAATGCAACAGTTATTGATAAATGCTTTACAGGCACTACCTCACGCTTAAGTGGCATTGGCTTTGCTGAGATCGCAGCAGAGATGCTCCATTTCCACGCAAAAGCGTTTTCCGGAAATGAAGACGACACGTCCTTGGAAGAGGCAGGCTATTTCCGATTCCGGAGGAATGGCGAATTCCATGCCTTTAATCCGACGGTATTTAAGTCGCTTCATAAGTTTGTCAAGGGAGGTAAGCCTGAGGACTACGAGAAGTATTCTGCCGCTGTTGAAGATGGAGAACCTTCCAGTTTACGAGATTTGCTTGCCTTCAAGCCCAGTACCCCTATTCCGATTGAAGAGGTGGAGCCAGCGGAAGATATCGTCCGGCGCTTCACAACCGGTAGTATGTCTTTCGGCGCGTTAAGTCGCGAGACCCACGAAACTTTGGCAATCGCGATGAACCGCCTCGGCGCAAAATCAGGGAGTGGGGAAGGCGGTGAAAGCAGCGAGCGCTTCAAGCGGCAACCCAATGGCGACCTTGCTTCCAGTGCCATCAAACAGGTGGCGTCTGGACGTTTTGGTGTAACGCCAACCTACCTCATATCGGCGAAGGAACTCGAAATTAAGATGGCGCAAGGTTCAAAGCCGGGTGAAGGTGGGCAGATTCCAGGACATAAGGTGACAGCCGAAATCGCCTCTCTTCGACACTCTGTACCAGGAGTACCGCTGATCTCGCCACCCCCACATCATGACATCTACTCCATTGAGGATTTGGCACAACTCATCTACGATCTCAAACAAGCGAACCCGCAGGCAAAGGTAGCTGTAAAACTGGTATCCGAATTTCTCGTTGGAACGATTGCATCAGGAGTGGCAAAGGGTTATGCTGATGTAATACAAATAAGTGGACATGAAGGAGGCACTGGGGCATCCCCGCTCAGTTCCATTAAGAACGCAGGGACCCCTTGGGAACTCGGACTTGCTGAAACACAGCGCGCACTCGTGACGAATGAATTACGGGATCGTGTCGTGTTACGGGCTGATGGTGGAATGCGTTCCGGACGCGATATTGTTATTGCTGCAATGTTGGGGGCGGAAGAATATGGGTTTGGAACGATAGCCATGGTTGCAACAGGATGTGTGATGGCACGCCAATGCCACTTAAATACGTGTCCTGTTGGCGTAGCTACCCAAGATCCAGCACTCCGTGCGAAATATCCGGGCACCCCTGAAATGGTTGTCAATTTCATGCTCGGTGTGGCAAATGAAGTGCGCGCTATCCTCGCCAACCTCGGGCACCGAAGCCTTAACGATATTATCGGACGTCCAGAATTACTTCAACCCGTCGATTTAGCAGATTACCCGAAAACGGAAACACTGGATTTAGGTGAAATCCTGACGCCTGCCGATCCAACAGGAACACAGCCGCGTTACCATCTACAGAAGCGAAACGATCGGGATGACATTTCTCTTGACGACCAGATTCTGGAGGATGCTAAAGAAGCGATCTCACAGAAAAAATCGATCCAACTCTCCTATCCCATCCGGAATACCCACCGGACAGTGGGCGCAAAGTTATCCGGTGAAATTGCGATGCACCATGGCGAGGTTGGCTTGCCTGATAGGACCATCCAGTGCAACCTTAGAGGAAGTGCAGGACAAAGTTTCGGCGCATTCTGTATCAGCGGCGTGCAATTCGTGTTGACAGGTGAAGCCAATGACTATGTAGGCAAAGGTATGGCGGGTGGAGAAATTGTTATTAAACCCGCTCCGACTGCTCAGTTCCTAACTTATGAAAATACAATTATCGGGAATACAGTATTGTATGGTGCCACTGGTGGTTCACTTTACGCCGCAGGCAGAGCCGGCGAGCGGTTCTGCGTCCGAAATAGCGGGGCAACTGCTGTCATTGAAGGTGTGGGGGACCACGGCTGTGAATATATGACTGCAGGGACAGTTGTAATTCTCGGTGAAACGGGTAGAAACTTTGGAGCTGGAATGACAGGCGGAACTGTCTACGTTCTTGACGAAAAACAGCAGTTCGAGAAGAAGTACAACTCGGATTGGGTGAAGTTAGAAAGGGTAACCAGTGAGACGGATATTAAGAGTCTGATGGCGCTTATCCAGAATCACGTGGCGTATACCGGTAGTGAATATGCTGAGAAGATCCTCACCAATTGGGAGGCTTTCCTTTCACACTTCTGGAAAGTTGTAACACCGCCACCGCCGCCACCGCCGGCACCTGTTCAGCTTAAAAGAAGAGCCGCTGGACGTAGAAAGCGGAAACGCTAAAAAACCAACTGTGAGGTGAACATCAGGAATCTGTCTCGTAGTTTAATTGTCGCGAACTATATTATCTTAAAAAAAAAGGCAGCCGAAGCTGCCTTTTTTGGTAACTGCATTACAGTCTTCAGTTTTCTTCCGAGACCGCGAAAGCGATTTCAAGCCCCTCCGTTTTACTGGAGCGCTGTTTCGCTCGTTCCACTACATCAATGACGTCACCGTGTTTCGCACGTTTATCCGCCTTGATAATTAGGGTGCTGATCTGGTTCTCATGTGCTGCAATGAAAAGTTCCATATCTTCCAGTGTCAACATCTCCTGATCATCAATCGAGATACGACCGTCACCGCTAATGAAGAGATTATACTTCTTCCGTGTGAACTCGTGCTTGGTTGCGGAATCGGGTAAGGTGACAGTGAAAGGCGGGGGAACCCGCATGACAGCAGACACCATGAAGAAGATAAGCAACAAGAAAACACAATCGATCATAGGAGCCATCGGAATGTCTTCATCATCGCCTGTTTTCTTCCGCCGGGACATGTTCAAAGCCATCTGTATTCTCCTTCTATAGAGAGTGAAGTGCTATTGTTATCGCGTGAGACAGGTCAATCTCTCGCGACAATAGCGAACCCGATTTTATCTATACCTGCCTGTTTCGCGATATCCATCACTTGCACGATCTGTTCATGTAGTACTTCTCGTTCGGATTGGATAATGAGCATGCTTGTCGCTTCTTCAGGGGCGTTGATGAATCGATTGAACATTTCATCAACCTGGACCACCTCATCGTTCAGTACCATAGTGCCTCTATCTTCACCGGGTTCTGGGTTTGCAATTCGGACAGTCAACCCTTTCGGTTTATCGGGTGACGGTTTCCCCGGCGGGGGCAACTGCACACGGAGGCCTGGAATCGGCGAGAAGGTTGTCGATACCATGAAGAAGATCAGGAGCAGGAACACACAGTCAATCATTGGTGCCATACTGAGCGTAGGTGGTTTGCGTTCCCGGATCTTGGTCGCAAGTAGACTCAATTTGACTTCGCCAGCTTGTGCTTGCATTTCAAAGTCTCCTTTCTCGTAATGAGACGTGGGCTAAGGTACAAGTACCTGCTACCCCATAAAGCCTATCTGTTAGGAGAGGGCGAGTGAAGTACCCGCCCGTTCCATTACAAGATTAGGCATCGCCGCCTTCACCAACAATCAACTGGTTCACAATCTCGGTAGAAACCTGGGAGATTTCAACCATGTGCCTGTTGACCCAACTATCAAAGAGCTGGAAGAAAATCAAGCAGGGAATAGCAACTGTCAAGCCAGCAGCAGTTGTGAGGAGCGCCTGTGAGATACCACCGGCGAGCTGCTGCGGGTCACCAGTACCTTCAAGTGCGATTGTAGTAAATGCACTGATCATACCTGTAACTGTTCCGAGCAAGCCAAACAACGGAGACACGACTGCAACAGTACCGAGGACAGGTAGATTTCTCTCGAGTTCAGGGATTTCAAGCAGACTTGCTTCCTCAATAGATTCCTGAATTTCCTCTTTGGTAATATCGCGTTCCTCAATTTGGGCTTGGCTGTATCGCAGCAATCCTGCTTTAAGAACGTTAGCAAGTGGTCCACCGGCTTCTTCACAAGTCGAGACGGCTTCCATAATGTTCTCTTTCCTCAGTGAATCAGCAATACTGGCGATAAACTGTTCGGTTCCAATTCGCGAACGGCTCCGAACGAAGGTGAAAAGTCTTTCAATAATGAAAGTCAACGCTGTGATAGAGCAGAGCGCGAGCGGCCAGAAGACGAATCCGAACTTCTGGAAGAAAGTAACAATATTGTCTTTTTTGGTCATTTTGAGTGGGACAAAGTGGTCACCACCATTAACGACTGTAACGGGTTTACCAAGCCTATCACCGTATCCTTCCCTATAGATACTGATGAGGTAACGACCGGCGGGAACACCGGAGCGCTCATAATCACCGTTAGCATCTGTCGATGCTGTGAATTCCTCGCCACTTTGGGCGACAATCTTGACTTCAACGCCGTCAATTGGGTTTTGTGCTGTGGTCGTATCAACAATCTGACCCCGGACGGTTCCGCCACTGTCTTGTGCGAAGACAACACCGGCAGACATACCGATACAAGCGACCAACATTAACACCAAACTTAAACGAGTCATTCGTTTTGATCCTCCTTAGGATAACTTGCCGAATACGTTGGCAAGTTTTTACAAGTCATCTCATAAAATGTTGCCGGCACCTTGTCCAACAACTCAATTACAACTCAATTTTACTAATACTTGAGTATTTCAAAAACCAATAAGTTTTTAGATTCGGTAGAAGCGATGAGGAAACCACGCCCACCGTTTGCAACGCTATTCTCGTTAATAACACCTAAGCACTTAAGAAGTTACGCGTTATATTCAAAGGGTGATATAGCGAGACAGGGATTGCTGGACTCCAAAAAATTGTGCCCAGCAATCCAAACATCACTTAGAAACCCATCATTGCTCGCACAAACGTCGTGTTACTCGTTGTGTGATCAAGCAGGATGGTGGTTCGCCGATAACCAGCGAGGATAACAATGTTAAACCCAAGCCATTCACCGCGGTTGATTGCTTGGACTTCAAATATCCGTGTTCGCAGGTCGGGTCGGAAAAGGACTGGTACATCCTCGTCCTCCGGGAAATTCGTCAAATATTGTTTGAAGTTATTATCCCGGTTGGTGAATTTCCTGTACTGGAAACCACCCAGAATGTTCATTCTTTGCGTGAACTGATAGTCAAGCCGTACGCCGAGAACATCTTCACGACTTCTACGGTTGAAGCGCAAGTATTCGATCGGTTCGTCATCAGTCGGAACAAACAGACGTGGGTTAAGGGCATCCCCAATTTCCTCAGCACCGCGGTCGAAAGCGCGATCCCAAATGTACTTCACCATCGGTGTAAGGGTCAAATCTTCACCAATTCTGTCGACAAACGGAAGGTCACCGAGTGGGATCTCGTATCTGGCTTTGAGAATCGTCTGCTGGTTACGAATATCCCGTTCCGGGTAACGACGCTTCTTCCAGTTTTCAGCATCATAGATTAAGCCTGGATCCTCAGGGTTCAAAGCGTTAATTCCGTGATCTGGATAGAATGGGAATTCCCGTTTGTCGCCGGAGGCTCGGACCTGCTCAATGGGAACCATAAAGTCAACACGTTGATCGGCGTTGAGTGGATCGCCTTCTTCCCCTGATCCTTCAACATCCAAGAAAATCGCGCCTTGCTCATCCTGCTCAAACTGCTTTTGGAGGACAACGAGGAATTTCGCTTCAAGGGTGAGGTTAGGAACAGCAGTGTAGAGGAATTGTAGCGTTGTCGTATTCACGCGAGCATTGTAAAAATCAAGCTCGTCGGAAATTTGGACAGGCTCTAATTCACCAACACGCAGTGTAATGGTGTAATCTGGAATATCGTCTCGGACTCGGACGAATCGGTTTTGGAAAAGGACAGTTCCAAAATCAGGGATGTCACGCTGATAGGTAACATGTAGGTATTTGGAATCATTCTTCCGGCGGCTTGAAACTTCGTTTTCATTGAGCCATCCGACTTTGAGTGAAAGGTTATCAAGGAGGTCATATTCAGCGAAGACATGGTATCCTTGCCTGTCTACCCCGTACTCATATTGTGGTTCAAAGTCGTCCTCAAGGGAATCGATGGTGCCGTTGTTGTTCAGATCGACAAGGTCGGTGAACACGGGTGGGTCGGCATCAAAGATGAGAAAGTCTTCTTGGAAGTCCAAAACACCATTCTGGTCTCTATCATCAGCACGTGGTAGGACTCCGTCGAAGTCAATGTCATCGGGCCAGTCATCATCATCATCATCATCTTCAATGAGGGCGTAATTAACTTCATCCCACGGATCTCTTTCAGCCTGAGATTCGGGAGTTCGCTCCAGCGAGTAGGGCTGGTCTCTGTCGGTATTCGCACCGAAGTTGAGATAGGTTGTTGTGTACCCAGGATCAATGTGGTAGTAGACCCCTTCAAGGTACAACTTTCCAAAGCGGGATTTGAGTTGGACGAACCAGGCGGTTTCTCTGCCCATTTCTCCGTCGCCGCTCTCGTCGGTTCCGTCACCACCTAACCTGGCTTCGAATCGTTCACCTTCGGTTTCTGAATAGGTCGGTACACCGTTACGATCTAACGGCAAGCCAGTTGCGGGGTCAACAGAGATACCGGTTTCTTCCTCGCCATCCTCGCCTATAATAGTCGGTGTCAGTCTGCTAAACCCAGTCTGACCTTTGGGGATCGTCGGGTACTGCTTATATTTACCGTTGATGGAGTAGTGGGCACGAACGAAGACGTTACCAACGGTACCTTCCAAATCAAGCCCGTAGAGGAGTGCCGCGCGTGCCGCACCGTAACGATAACGGATTTTACGCGGTCTGCCTTCACCTGTCCAGCTGTCCGGCTGATCAAAGCGGCTCTCACGATTTTGGGTGTAATCATCGGATTGCCCGTAGTTACCGGGAGCTTGAATAACATCGCGATATGGCATTTCGATGTGTCCATCTTCGGTTTTGATCCACTCTTCAACAAACGGATCTGCACCTTCAGCAGCCTTGTTAGCATCACTGAATCCGATAACAGCGATGTTATAATCGCCGGCTACGACCATATCAAAAACAACCGATTGAACAGTCCGTGGCTCAATGTCATGCTCCTCAAAAACGAGGTCATACTTCATTTTATTGAAGCCGTCCACAATTGCCCAATCCCCGGATGTACGGATATCAGAGGGAAGTCCGCCTACATCAATCGGAGTGACATCAGTAGAAAAGATATCAATCTTTTGAGTTTGTGCGGGTTGCGCTTTAGGTTCAGCACCCTCTTCAATTTCTTCAGGTGTTAAGTCTTCCAACTCTTGTGTGATGACTGTAGCTGTCATTTTCTTGAAAGCTGCACCGACACCACCTTGGATATTTCCGCCATGTTTATTTTCATCATAGCCAGAAAATAGCGTAACGGATCCATGATTGTCTTCAGGAGAGTCATCGCGGAAAACAACAGAGATCACCTCTGGTGGTGTATTCGCTACAGTACCCATAATCGGATTTTCAACGCGTTCGGGGTGTTCTTTGTGAAGGTTGACATAAGTAAACCCAACGCGGAAAATATCGCCCAAAAGCCCTTGAGCTCGGAAGCCCATGAGTCGTGCGTTTTCAATATGTCGAACGCCAGCGTCTTCATTTAAACCGTTTCGACGTCCGAGGGTCGGCGCGAGGTTCGCCGCGGCATCTGTCAGCTGAACGGGGTTCGAGATACGTGAGTTAATGAGCGTGAAAAGATGTCGTTCCTGGGCAAAAGAGATATCCCAACGAAGCCCATCAAACTCTGTCTTGTAAAGGATATAGCGGTTCGGGAACAATGTAGAGGGCTTAAAACGCATGCTATCGCCAATAGCAAACTCGGTATATCTACCACGGAAACTGTCTTCTGTCAAGACGGTTCTATCCAGCTGCGCTGAGAATCTTTCGCTATCAAGCTGACCGGTCCGACCAACGATCAATGTACCAGCTTGGTCAAACTCTTTCTCTTCAATATAGTTATAGACCTCATTACCCTCAAGCAGCTCTTTTCCAAACAGGTCATAGAAGAACTGTGGTTCTTCTTCCAACTGGAACCGTGCTGAAAATTTAGAACTCCCCTCAATTGTTGGCAATAGGGGTTCTTGTGGACCAAGGCTCTGTGCACCACAACCGTAAAGCACAAAAGCACTCAGGATACAGGTCGCTACAAGTAAAACATCAAATGATTGTTTTAGCCTGTTCATTACTTTGTTTTTCCTCCTTGGAAATAATGAATCGGATGTTTGGGCGACGGAACTGCGATATGAATTTTCCACATTTCGCTGTTCCTACCTCGGTTTCCGACAAAAAACCTTAAAAATGGATGAAACTGCTTTATTTTAATGTAAACAAAAAGTCCCAAAATCTTGTTAATGTAACCAACATTACTTCAATTTCGTTCTTTCGTGTTACTGTCAGGCACGTTTCTGAAAGTTGTGGTCACCAAGCGAAGCCTGTAAAAAGCAAGTCTCCTTCCAACGAATTAAGGGTTTGTTTTGCGGGAATTCTTCTTAGTAAACAGGTGATAAAATGCCCACAAAACTGTTCTTAGCATTTTAAAATAGCACTGATTCAAATTTCTGTCAAGTTTTTAACAGAAAAAACGCATGCATTGGGGTGGTAACTCCACATATCATACCACAAACGTCATATTTTTCAAGTTTAATGATATCAGCACCATTTTATTTTCGGTTTTTCGCCCATCTTTAAGGATGAGTCGCGATCTACAAATCACTCCTGTATGCACCCAAGTAATTATCTCACAGCGTACTGTGAGGGGTGGATGCGTCCCTAATATGAGGATTATTTTAGCAACTACTGCCTCCGGAATACACCTGAAGACAATAGGAAAAAATAATAAAGTTGTATTGTCCTTGGACCCAAGTAAAATATTGCTGGGTCCTCGTATGAATTTGTTAGCATCCTCACAATGGCAGCAGACAAATCATGCAACTCTGCGCATTGGGCGTATTATAATTATACTACATTTTAAGAAAAATTGACATTTTTTTTTTCAGACCCGCATCAATATAGGCTTCTAAGCCTGAAAATTGGCTATAAAACTTTGAAATTAAGGCAGTGGGTCTTTTAGATTTTCAGGGCTTTTGTTGAAATATTCGATAAACAAGGCAGTTGTAACACCTAACGACAGACCAGCGATTCCCGCAATCACTAAGACAAACCTAAGTTGAGGACTGATCGGAATTTTTCTGGGTGCCGCGCGATCAATGATTTCAATACCACCTATCTGGTCGCGAGTCGTATTTAACTTGGATTCAGCGTATAGGATTTCAGCTTCAAGGGACCGTTTCGCAATTTCTTCAGCAAGTTCATTGGTTTTTTGAAGTTTGGCGACCATTTGCGTGAGAATGATCTGGTTTTCTGGGATCTGTTCCAGCACTTGTGTCAATTCAGTTTCCAATGTGCTCAGTTCTTGCTTAAGGCGTTCTATAGCGTTTTCATAACGCGTGAGGTTCGGAACAAACGTCAATAGTTGGTTCTTTATATAGGTATAATGGACAGAGGTGCCGGAAGTAACAGTGGTAGTCGTGGGGGAGGTGTGAGCGGTTTTTTCGCGGACTTCAACGATTTGGGCATCGAGACCCTTCAATTCTGAGGCAGTCTTGCCTACCTTTTCTGCATCCGCAGTACGCTGCGATTCAAGGTTGAAGAGTTTTTCCTGCTGAAAAAGCCAGACCGGATCATAGGATGTCGTTTCTGATATTTTCGTTTGCTCGGGTAAGCCTTTTAATTCCTCCTGTAGATGGGCAATGTGGACGCGGGTCGCATAGAGTTGCTGCTGATTCGTTTCAAGCCTTTCCCGGATACTGGCATGGCGTTCAAGTAGATTGGTAAGCGTCGGGACCCAGGTTTCTGGACTGCCATTCTGGCGAACAAATGAGAGGAGGTCGTCTAAATCTTTCTCTATTTTGATTTGAATTTCTCGTCGTTTATTTTCGAGAAATTCCATCCGCCTTTTGAGTTTCGTTTCTTCATCTCCATACCTCAATATTTTCATAACCTCGACAAGTTGGTTAACAAGAAGGGCGGCATTGCGTTCCCCACCTTCCGCCTCAGTCAAAGCGAGCGAAAGATTAATATAGTCGGAGTCCGGATTCAACTGAGCCTTCAGCATTCGTTTGAGTTTGCCTACGGGTGGGAGGAGAGAAACCGCCTCAGCATTGCCACTCTCTTCAAGGGTTTCGATTGCCGTTTTTAGCATTGATTCTGTGGAAAATCGAGCACTGATTGTCTCCATTTCCCGCCTGTCAACACCGCCGGAGAGTACGCTTTGAAACAGGTTCGTTGAAGGAAGAGCAGAGGTCGTATTCGGTTGGACGAATAACATTAAAGTGGAGGCAGCATACGTTTTAGGCAAACGGAGCGAAATAACCAAGGCGGTTCCTAATACCAACAAAACACTCAGGCAGAGTGTAAAATCATGCTTTCGGATAAGTTGGAAATAATCGCGGAGATGTTCCTCCTGTTGCGGCATGAACGTGCGGTATTCCCGTCCAATTCTTGGACTGGAAATTGCCCCTCCTTTTCTCAAACCTATAGATTGTTGGCGATACGAATTTCTTCTTCGTTAAAGGCTTCGTCATGCCATTCAACTATACGCCATTCATCGTTTCTTTTTTCAAAGATAAAGAGGTTGTCACCTTCGGCGTACACACCACTAAATCCACCCTCAAGGGAGTGTCCATCGGATATAAAAAGTTGGATTCTATAGTGATTCCGCACTTCTGCCTGGGTGCCATCCTCGTTCATAGAAATCTCTGGTGGCACAGACAGTTCTATCTCAATATCTTGAAACTTCTCAAAAACCCGAGTGGCAGCGTCTCGTTCCTGTCGAATGTCATCAAACTCCAAGTCGTCGGTCTTGTCTCCGTCTGTCCCCATATCAGAAACATAAAGGAAACCGTCTTCCCAGAAAGTGCCGATATAAGAGTTAACATCTTCCGTCTCATACCCTTGCCGCCATTGGTCTAAGATTTTATTGATTTGAAGGAGTTCTTCAGGTGGAACCTGACCGACTTTGTCAGCATCCCCACACCCCATAAAACCTATGAGTAAGATGAGTACGCCGGTGACTTTCACAAAAGTCCTGAACATAATAAGTACCCTCCTTAATTTTAAAAGGTTTTAACAATACCTAAGTAAAGACGTGATGGGGTTGCCCCAACCTCAATCCCCAATTTTTCGATATCCTGTGCATCTTGTTCAATAGACTGAATTAATGTAGTAGCATTGTAGAAGTTTGCACCAACATAAGAATCAATAAGGCTATAGACCCAGATACCGATACCCGTGTACATGAAAAATGTCCTGAGTTTGTAGCGTTGATTCGCAAATTCGTACTGTTCTAACACACCTTTATCATCATTAGGATATAAGCTGACATACGTCGCGTAGGCATTGTAACGAGTCTCAAAAGATTGTTGTGCCAACAACGCACCGACAACAGAACCACCTATTCCCAAAACCGTAAGGCTACCGCGGATATAACCGCGACTATAAAATTGTCCCCACCCAGGGAAAATGGCAGAGCGCACTATAGCCCCAATCGGTGAAACGAGTTTTTCCTCTTCCACCGCTTCAGGGGGCTGCTGTTCGATGTCTGTAACGTTTTCAGCCTCCTGCGCAAAACTGGCGTGGAGGCTCAACAACAGTAGTGATAAAATTAGCAAAAATCGCATCTGAATATGAAGGCTTTACGCACCGAAAAAGTTGCGCAAAGCCTGTGGTACTCCTAATAGACGCATTAACGTCTGCGTTTCGTTCGTTCCGTTGTCCGACTCCGCTTATCATCGTCATCACTGCTACTGCTTGAGCTACTGCGCGATGAACTCGAACTTGATGTCGTCGGACGCGTCCGAGACTTTGTAGAAGAGGAGGAACGGCTTATGCTTGAACGCGAGCGCGTCGAACTCGAACTGGACGTCGAACTCGAACGACTGACGCGAGACCTCTCCGTTGAACGGCTTACGCTTGAACGCGAGCGCGTCGAACTCGAACTGGACGTCGAACTCCTATATCTTGAGCGCGAGTTATCACTTGTACCAGACGAGTATGACCGATTTGAAGAAGGGGTCGAGCGTCTATAAAGTGGCGTAGTCCGCTGTGTCTCTACAGAGCTTCTATAACTACCGGCCCTATGTGCTGTCGAACCCGAGTAACGCCGCTGCTTGCTCAGCGCACTTCCAGAGTATGTACTCCGTCTTACATTACTCCGCTGAAGCGTTGATGCGGAAGCAAGTGAGCGCTGTTTCTCCAAAATAATTGACCGGCGCGGCATCCGTTCCGTTGTCGCTGGCGTCTGCCTTCGGTGGTTTTCGAGCGTGTTGCGAATATTTCTCCTAACCGCTGTGCGCTCTCCTTGACGCCTGTTCGCAGACAGTCGACCACGGCTATACTGCCGACGTGCCGTTTCATGTTGGGCACTCCACCGATTCAGACGCGTTCGCCGCTGATAAACCTTCGGGGTGCCACGGTAGCGACCAGAGTAAGAACCGTAATACGGCGAATAACCGCGGTAGTAGGCACCTGAATAATATCTACGGTAATGTCCAAGATAGCCGCCATAATGCGAACGGATTGAGAGATAGCGGTGATCGTAGATGGGGTAACTCCACCGGAGATAGTAGTCGTAGTCTGTCGCGTAATAGATCGGACCATCGTAAAAATAGAGGTAGGTGTAGCGATGCCACGGGCGCCAGCGATAAGCCGGTGTATACCGCTGAATCACTTTAACCTTCGGTTGTCTCCGATAAGTAGAGACCTCAAGATGTTCTACGTCAATCTGTTCGCCACCTTCTGCGACGATATGGAGTTCCATCCACCCATTTTTGACATGACCCACTGCGGGAATCTTAATGAGTTCAGAACGATTTTTCGCTCGCAGAACAAAGGTGTCACCGTAGCGGGTCTCTTTAGCGTTTTCGTCGTGGTAGCCTCGACGCGTCGCCTCGCGCTGGCTATTACGAATCCAAACACGTCCCGCGATCGGTTCTTCGTAGTCTTCAATCTCCAGATGATGGGGTTCCCCTCGATACCTCACCAAAATTTCGATGGACTGTGTCCCTGTTGGAATTTCAAAAAGATATACTGCGCTGGCAATCGCGAATTCATAGTTATTTGCGTCCTCGGCACCATTTGCCCAAGCGGTGAGCCGAACACCGTCTTCAAAACGCGGACTGGCAGTAATCGTCGCGTTCCCACGTTCTATCCATTCATCAACATCATTCGCGACGCGATGCTCTCGACTCAAGCGATCCGCGTAATAGTCGTAATCCGCAGCGGCAGGGGTTAACAACCCAGCAATTGCAAAGCAGCTGATGAGGCACACTGCGCTTAAAATAGAAATACGGGTCTTCATGAGAATCCTCCTCCTATGTTCATGTCCTTCATTTAGCATTGCCGATAGACTTCTACCCACCGAGCGCGGTGACGCGTGAGTATCAAAAGTAAACCATCTTAATCAAATTGTCATAAAAATGATACAATTTTCTTTAAGAATTGTCAAGGCTTAATCAACGCCATTCAATAGTTCAGATACCCTAATCACGACTTACCTTTTAAGAACCAACGGGCTCCTTAATGATAGTTGGGAAAACTCAACGGTTTTACCAATGCTTAGTTTTTGGGTATCAGTTCAATACCTCTCTTTTTGGCGTGCTCACGGGCGAGTGGCGTAATAATCGCTGGGTTTGCATAAACTAATTCTCGCACATCCGCATCCAGATTTGAAATAGTCGTTGCGCTAATTAAAGTTTTTTCCACAACAGCACGCGAACCGCTCACACTCTTTATGATAGACTCGGCGATTTGGGTCATTGATACTAATTGAACGCCGAGTTCAGACAAAGCGTTTACATAATTGTTTTCAAGTTTATTGAAAATAGGAGCCGTTTTTACGGAAACTTCACTCTGGTTAAGTGCGTCAGAGGCGGCTATGACCTTCTTCCCTTTAGAGAGTGCTTCAAACACCAGATAGGTACATGGCGTGTCCACCAGCCTTAACGCCAGCTTCGCAGCCATCGGATACGAGAAGGCAGGAAGCACAATTTTCTGATAAGATTCCAAAAGCGTTGATATATTGTTTAGAGTATTCTCCTGCAGGACGTTCTCTTCGCCAAATGCGGCGTGGATCGGTTCGAGGCTTGCCACTTTAGTTGCGAGGTCTGACAGAACGATTGTAATTTTCCATCCATTTTGTCTGCAAGCCTGGAGTTGCTGGATGGGTTCATCCAACGCAAGTTGTGTTGCCCCAAAAATGGCGAGGAGTCGTTTTTCATGTGTAATTTGCGTGGAAATCGGCGTTTGTTCTCGCAGAACCCTCTCCACGACTCTCTTAATCTGGTCAATCAACTCCTGATTCATACTGCCTCAAGTTATTAGAAAACCTGTACGTTTCAACCGGCATCGCGTACGATTTCAACAGGTTCACCGCCTTTTAGACCTGCGGCGTTGGCATCGTCGGTATCTAAGTGCATCTGAAGCACATAATCTTCAGAAATTTTGGGACGGACGTTTTCAAAAGTTAAAGCGCGCTCGCCGCGGAAGTGCACTTTTAAAAGATCGTCCTCGCGAATGCCGAGTGCGTTAGCATCTCCGGGGGTCATGTGGATGTGTCGCGTCGCACAGATTGCCCCTTCCTGCAAATAAATACTTCCAGCGGGACCCACAAGGGTAATAGGGTCGGCACCGACAAGGTCCCCTGAGTCTCGAATGGGTGGGTTTAATCCAAGCCGGATCGCTTCTGTTTGAGCGACTTCGACTTGGGAGTAATCTCGCACGGGACCGAGGATACGAACCGCTTCGATAGCACGCATCCGTTTCCCAACGACAGTTAACGTCTCATTCGCGGCAAATGCCTCCGGTTGATAGAGTGGAGCATAGACAGTAAGTTGATGTCCGGCACCGTAAAGAATTTCGAGGTGCTCTTGTGTTACATGGGCATGCCGTGCTGAAACCCCAACCGGAATCTGTTGCTGCTGTGTGACAACATCACACGCGCGGTTTCCTGCATCGCAAGTCCGCAAAGCACAACCGCTGCATGCTTGGTCTGTCGTTAGTCTATTAACAACACGCTGAGTAATCAACTCAACAAGGGCACGGTCTGGCATCTATGTTCTGCCTTCTTGGTTAGGATGTACTGAACGTCATGGAACAAAGAACGTTCAATGAATCCGCGGGCTACCTAATTTAAGATTTTGGCAACATAGTTTCGACTTCAGCGTGTGGCCGTGGAATCACATGAACTGAAACCACTTCGCCGACGCGCGCCGCAGCCTCGGCACCAACATCCGTTGCAGCTTTCACGGCACCAACATCGCCACGAACCATGACAGTCACGTAGCCGGCACCAATTTGCTGATAACCAATAAGATGAACATTTGCCGCCTTCACCATAGCATCAGCAGCTTCAATGCTCCCAACTAAGCCTCTCGTTTCTACTAAACCCAATGCCTCTCCGGTCATATTATTCTAATAGCCTCCCATTGAAAATTCATTCAAAAATGAAACCAAGTTTTTAATTTGTGAGTCGTACAATAGAAGCAATTTTCTGGTCGCCAATCTGCGCGCAAAAAAAGGGAAAAATCAAGCAAAATGCTAAAATCTCACCCTGACCTCACCCTTATAGTATATCACAATTTCTTACTTTTTTCAAGAAAAAACTAAAAACGCGTTTATATGCTTCATGGACATCCGTTTCTGCTTTACTCACTTCGTCCAATTTTTGGTAAGCGAAGGCACGCCATAAATAAACCTGTGTAAGCGCGTTCGGTTCACCTTGCCATGTACGAATTGTTTCGGTCAAAAGTTCTACAGTATTCCTATAATCAGCAGTTGCCGATACGTGTTCTTTCAAACGTACGTAAACCTGGGCGCGACTGATATAGGCACCAGCAAAATGCTGCTCCAAATCAATAGCCTGATTCAGATCTGCCAAAGCGAGTCTTAAACGGTCTGTGTCACTTTCAGTGGAAGACCGTAAGTAAGCACTACCGCGTGCGTAGTAAGCCACGGCACTCGGTTGTCGCTTAATTACAGTATCGTAGTCGGCGAGGGCATTCTGAATGTCGTTTTGTTCAAGATAGGTTTCTGCCCGCCTTCGCATGACGCCAGTGTTCCATCTTTTTTCTAATGAAGCTGAATAATCTGCAATAGCGTCTTGTCTGTTCCCTAATGCTCGGTAAGCATCGCCACGACTTGCGTACGCATCGGCGTGATACCGATTCAGGTCTAATGTTCGGGTGTAATCCGCGATAGCTGCTTTATACTGTCCCACACGATAATAGGCGAGTCCACGTTTCACGTAAGCTTCAGCATATTTGGGTTCGGCTTCAATGGCACGTGTAAACGCCGCTATTGCGTGCGGAATCTTCCATATCCTCAATGATGCTGTCCCCGCCCGTACGTCTGCTTGCGCCTGTGGTTTTGCCCCCTTTATCGCATCCCATGTTACGAAACGAGAAGCGAGGGTGATCGTCAGAATCAACACTGGGGTCATGATATAAACGAGTGGTCGCATAGTGAGGTCTTTCTGACGGGAATATCCGTTTAGTCAGATTCTGGCTTTCGAGTTTCGCTATAGAGGTGATGGATATTTGTCCCTAACTTCAGTACGTTTACAGACGGGTACGTCTCCGCCAAGTCAATTTCAATATATGCAGGGATGCCAGGTCGACCGCTATAGCCTGTCGAAAAAATGAGTTGGTTTTCACCGAACGTCGCTATGCCATCTCTGACATTTCGTCTTGGGAAATAATGAATCGGGGTATGTCCAACAATGAGGAAAGTGCCGTGGATGGCTTCAAGGAAATTTTTAATATGTGTTAGGGTATATCCACCGCTGTAAGCGATCTCTGGACGATGCCAAAGGAGTTCCTCAAGGGTTTTAGGGTTCGGATTGACCAGATCAGCAAGGCTTGTAACAAAACGCGCGGGACCCGCATGGATACCAACGAAGCCGTTTTTCCCGACGACCACTGTCGGGAGGTTCATCAGAAATTCATAATGTGTGTCCGTCATTCTTTCAATAAAATTGAACTGCTCATAATAGGCACCGAGAGGGCTCTCGTATAGGGCGCGAATAAAGTGCCTCCGGTTCTGTGCCGTCATCCCTTGCCTTTTGAGCATGGCATAGGCATCTGCGGCAGCGAATTCGTGATTTCCTCGGAGGTAGATGATCCTTTCACCCTTATCGCCAAGTTGTCTTTGGAGTTCCATAACCCGGTCAACGATGCGTGTATCCCCGTAAGGTGGATGTCTCGGTTCATCGGGCTTATAATCAACTGCATCACCAAGGATCAATCCGTAAACATCTTCGTCCGCTTGGATTCGTTCAACCAGTTTTGTGAGTTGTAACCATTGATTAAAGTCGTCCCAATGCGCGTGTAGGTCGGAAACAATATAGATGGTGCCGTGATTGGGTAAAATAACGATATGACCATCGCGCGTCAACTGGTTCGGGTACTGTGAGAGTCGTTTGGGTTGGGCGGTCACAGTGGAGGCGAGACAGATCAGGCAGAGGGCAATGCCAATAAGTGAAATATTCATAAATCTCCAAACCCGCTAATCCAAACCGCAAGGGATAATTCGTAATCAGTTGTCAGTAGGGAGGAAGTCGTCTAACGAAAGACACCTCTTACGATAGCACCAAAGCCCGTAGCCTGCAACAACGGTGCAGGCGGATATACGGAAATGAACGTCATAGGTACAAACGACCCGACCGAACCGCAAGGTAAAATTAAAATCTGAAGAATGGGTCTATAGCGTCTTCTTGTTGCGCGAGTCTATTCAAGTGCCGTCGTCTACGATTCCAGCAGACGAGATAACCGATAAGGGCAAGTCCACCGAGACCTCCCCATAAGACGTAGGAATTAGAAAAAAGGGATGCCCATTGATAACGCTCCGTCAGCGATTCGCGCCAAAGAGTATCATAGGTAGCGAGATCCCATCCAACGACAGTTTCAAAAGCAGTATTGAAATTACTGCCAGCGTGCAGTTCAGCAATCAGCGAAAACAACACATCCTTACCTTTGACTTCGACCAGCCAACGGAGAGCATCTTGGCTTTCAGCATACGCCAAGTCCGCACCGGCTTGCGTGCGTGGAAAACTCCGCTCCAGTTCTTGAAGTGGTATGATAGATTTTGAGAAGATATGCTTCAGCAGTGTTTCGTGACGGCTCGGCACCCACTCCTCAGCAAAATAGATTGCGATACCTTCTATAAACCATAGCGGTATTTCTCTAACGGCTTTGCGTGTGCATTGCCCAAAAAGGACATGGGCAATCTCATGACGCAAAACTTGCACCAACTGCAACTTCGCAAGGGCAATGTACTTCGGGTTTTGGATAACGATACGCCGACTCAACGGAAAGGCACAACCCACCGCCCAATCCTGAATCGGCGCGTGAACGGAAGCCTGAAACTCCTTTTGTGTATCGCATACCCAGATGTCGATCATTCCCGGGGGCATGAGACTTGTCAACTGTGGCATTTCGGCATAAAAGTCCTCCGAAACCTGAAGAATTGACACTGGATCCGTCGTTCCTTCCCGATAGTAGACTCGAAAGTGTGGGCTTTCCACTGACTCCCAAGCTGCCCATGCAGAAAATATAGGCAACAGGAATAGGAGGAAAATAAGATTTTTCATATATCTGCAGCACCATACGTGGCCCACCTAAGGGGCTGGATCTACAACAACACCCATAAATAGCACTGTTTTTGTCTGATTATCGCGAATCGCAAAGAAAAAGGGGCGGTCTATCGTAAAAGGAATTGGGGGCGGTGGCACACTCGTTGCAACGACCCCAACACTCGTCACCGCTGCAGCTTCAGTCCCTTCCTCGTTGACCTCAACGAAAGTTTTATGAAGCACTTCTCCGATATACAAATTTTCACCCAAAATCTCTAAAGGTGCCATCCGACTGAAATCTGCAAGATTTGACGCAAAAGCGGGCCCCATACCCAGTGATGCCAGCGGGGTGTTAAGTGTTTTTTCATATTCCAACTTAAATTTGGGCAGGACGAGGGACACATCTTGTTCGCGAAATTGAGACACCCAATTCTCCCAACGTTCGGTGTTCAAATTTTCTAAAAAGGTATTGAGGTCAGATTCACGGTCAGGCAGGAAAATATACATGTGCATCTGCCCATCGCCATAAGCGAGGCTAATCGCTTGAAAGTTCTCTCCTGGATAGTATGGATACCGACGCTGCTGTCTCATCATTGGCACCTGTTTTACATCGCCATTTGCGAGATAGAAAGAATCATTTCGTGTCTTTGATGGGTCAAATTCTCTCTGCCATGTCCCTTTGAAGTAGATAGCATTGATAAGGAACAACACTGCGTTTCGGTCAATTGTATCATCAATGATTTTTTGAATTTTACCGTTTGTATTGGTATCTACCCACTGGTTAATTGTTTTTGAAGCACTGGGATCGTTAAAGTCCAAAGTCGAAATTTCTGCACCGAAAAATTGGACGTTCCGCTGCAGAAAATCCGGTTTGAAGGGTATACCTTGGCGCGCCCAAAGCGAGTTTGCAATGGCAAGTGTCACCTTCGGATCTGCTGTCAAAAGTGTTTGACGCAATCCCGCATAGCCAACATTAATCGCTTCGGAGTCTAATCCTTGCAATTGCAATGTGTTGGTCATTGCCTGTTCAGTTTCCCCGGCTGCACCGTTTAGGGTCATTGCTAAGGCAACGGAGATACTGAAGGGTGAAATGAAAATATTCTTGTCCTGCTCAGTTTTACGGATTTCATCAAACAGGTTAAAGCCGAATTGTGTGTTTGCTGTGACAACATTGGTATCAATGGAACCAATCTCAGGTTTAGCTTCCGTGTTGTCAAACATGTCAAGGCGCATCTCATCACATCCAGCGAGTAGTAGCAGAACTGAACATAAGAATCCAAGAAAAGTTTTTGTGGTCATCTGTTTTTTATTCATTATTTCCTACTGTTTCAAAGAGTCGGCTTGCAACTTTGAAAAATGTCCTTTAATAGAGATGTGCTACATAACTGCCATAACCGTTGTAAACCTTCGTTGGGTGTCTCTCATTCGTTCCAATCATCCGTTCGCGGGCTTGCGACCAACGTGGGTGCGGAACATTGGGATTGACGTTTGCGTCAAAGCCATATTCCCTTGGCGCGAGCGTATTCCAAAAAGTCCGCGGCTTCTGATCGGTCAACTCAATACTCACAATGGATTTGATACTTTTAAATCCATATTTCCAAGGCACGATAAGCCGGATAGGTGCCCCGTGCTGCGGTGGCAAGATATGTCCATAAATGCCGACAGTGAGGAGGGTCAAGTCGTTCATTGCCTCGGCGAGTGTTAGTCCTTCAAAGTAGGGCCACGGCATGCGAACATCGTTTTGTTCCGGTGCCATGTCAGGGTCCAAAAATGTGAGCATCCGAACGTATTTGGCTTCAGCCTTCGGTTGAACCTTTTCAAGCAGTGCTTTCATTGGAAAACCGATCCAAGGCACCACCATCGCCCACGCTTCAACACACCGGAATCGATAGATGCGTTCTTCAAGCGGCATCTGCTTGATTAAGTCGTCCACATCCAACGTCATCGGTTTTTCCACTAATCCCGATATTTCAACTTCCCATGGGCGTGTTTTGAATTTATCCACCTTTTTCCAGACAGTATTTTTCCTATTGGTAAATTCATAATAATTGTTGTAAGTAGCGGCAACTATTTCATCAGTCATCTGTCTTTTTACAGTGAAGTTTGCATTATTCTCAACAGCAAGTTTTTGTGCACGGAAAGGCTCCAACTGCTTTACGACCCCTTTATTCTGGGCGCACGCGTTTGAACTCGAAAAGAGCAGCGCACCCGCGCCCGCTATTCCCAAATCTTTGATGAACTTTCGGCGGTTGATATAGTCTGACTCAGATGTTGCCTGATTTTCAGGGATTTCCCAGCCCTTTGGAATTTTGATATACGTCATGAGATTTTCCTCCGTGTTCGAGAACCTGTTGTGTGCCTTTTCAAGATGGCGGATCTAAAAGTTTTGATCGGTTGACGGCACATTGGAATCCACACCGTTCAGCTATCAATCTAACCGTCTTTGTAACCCATTCGTCAGCGTGTGGTGATACAATTATTTCGCTATTTTTATCAATTAGCGTTTTAACCTCGATTTCAAAGGGTATGCCAAATTCATAAGGGTCATTATGTAGAAAGGGTTCAACACTAACGACCGCGCGTACTTCGTGTTCATACTCAAAGGATGTTCTCTTATAGAAATAAGCGGAATACACCAAACTTTCTATTGATGGATTGTCAGGCATCTCAATTTGATTGTGATTCTCAATGTACTCTATTTGACCGATAAATACATCAGGTTCATCCGGCAAACTATTTTTCAAGTTCTCCATAGTTGTTTTGATTGCTATACCGCTATTGCGTAGGTGATATTTGTCCCACATCCCCATTGATTCCTCGTTCCCGTGATGCCAACAATTACACATAATGTATGGCCGGAAACTGTTTGGATCAATACGGATGCCCGCGGATTCATAAAACACTATTATTGATTCCGGCATATATCCTTCAAATTTGTCATCATACTTATCGGCTCTTGAAAAAAACAAAGATTCTGTCGCTAAAATATCAGCAAACTTCTCAAAACTCATATATCGCCACAAAGTGGTGTCATCTTTAGGTCGTATGATGCCTCTGAGTTCTTTAAACATAAAATTCTTCTTTCAAATGGCTCCCTGATGATTTACGCTTCACGTTCCTTGGAAATCTTTGAATGCCTTACGAGTTTTCAGGGCAATAGCCTCAATGGTTCCGAGATCAAGAGTCATCATATCTGACTGTGCATGGTCACTCTTAACACCTTTGGACATCATGGCATATATGAACTTATGAGATCTGAACCAGTCATCTATATTGTCTGTATCAGGAATTTCGGTTTCTACCACTCTCATTCTAACAGTGTATTTGTCAAGCGTCATAGGTAGATCAGTCAGCAGTGTAGACCGATAACATATGGATTTGATGTCTACTAACGGCCATTTTATACCAAAACCTTTCGATTCCTCTTTCAAAATTTTTTCAAATTTCTTCTCAAAATTAACCTTCATGATGACCTCCATTTTCTTGAGAGTATCCCTGGTATGCTGAAACAGGATGTTGATTCCTTTATGTTTTCCGCAGCGCGTTCTCTCTTGTTTTGTATATTCCCACCGTCTCTATGTAATAAGGATAACATACACACAGAAGAGAATCAATAGAAAATCAATAGAAAAAAGGAAAAGTGCGGTCCAAAGTATAGGGCTATTCAGTTTTCTTGTAGGAGGGGGGAAATCCGCAGAAACACCCAAGCAAAAACACTCCGATTCCCGACTATCTTCTTTCCCGCTCTATGTTTTCCGTGTGAATGAACACGCGAATTTCAGAGTATTCAGAGTAAATACTGAAAAAGGGTGGATGTCAAAGAAGTCGTAAACACAGATAATGATTGAGTTTTGAACGGTTTTGATAGGTAATCTTTGAAATACTTACTCTGAAATTTCAGAGTGTCGGCATCGAGGTCACGCTCAAAAATTATTTGACAAACATAAAAACACCTGATATAATTAACACTGTAAAGTTAAATAACTCTGTGAACCAATGGACGGAAACATGAAATTAATAATCGCTGCTGTGTCAGGGGTCGCAACAGTGGGATTCTTGTGGGTTTTCTTCAGACCGCCCTTCGGAGAAAACATTGTTCACCTGAACACACATCAACGGATCGTCGCGCTTACTTACGATGATGGACCGAGTCCACCATATACCGATCAGTTGCTGGATGTCCTCGCCAAACATGATGTCAAAGCCACATTCTTTATGATCGGGAATCGGATTGAACGGAATCCTGAAACGGCACGCCGCGTTATCGCTGAAGGACACCAAGTCGGGAATCATTCCTATAGTCATCCTGTACTGGGGTTGCTGCCGCCCTCCTCTGTCCGGCGGGAAATTGAACGGACGGATGCACTGCTTCGCCACATCGGTGTAAAGGGTGAGATTGTGTTTCGGGCACCTATCTTAACAAGATTTCTGCCGGTGGCGTGGGTGCTCGAGAAGCGCGACCGCGCACACATCAGCGGGAATGTATGGAGTTGGGATTGGACAACACAGAACCCGGACAAGATCACCAAAACGGTGTTGCGGAAGGTAAAACCGGGTTCCATCATCATCTTACACGATGGAAAAGGTGTCTATGGGAACGCTACCCGTCTGGGAACCATAGCGGCAACAGACAGGATCATTACCGCCCTTAAACGAGAGGGATACGCGTTTGTGCGGGTATCGGACATTAGCCAGTGAAATTCTTACGATGTTTATGGTATTTGTCAAGTGTGTGGATTTTAGATTGGGGAGGAAACACCGCTCCTTTTTTTTTGACATAAATAGTTAGAAATGCTATAATAGTTACATACCAGTTGGCAGACATACACAGCGTCACCGCTTGGTGGCGTGTCTGCCTACCTACTGTGTAGGGGTTAAAGACTGGTAGCTGGTAACACCATGAGAACAGAGAAATACCAAATACGCGAACACTCGCAGAATATGCGCGTGGGCAATCTGCTTGATGACCTGGGTGATGTGCATAACCATTTCCTTGCACTGGAGAAACGATATTACCGCATCTATGGGAAATACGCTGGTCGTTTTCGCCTGCAACCGCACCTGACAAAGTTGCTTCAACGCACCCATCAACATTGGGTATGGATACCCCGCGATACACTTGACGAAGTGATAAAACGCCTGCACCTTGCTTGGGAAAAGTTCTTTGATTATCTCAAAAAAGGCAGGCGTGGTAGACGCGTGGGTCCTCCAAAGTTCAAAAAACGCGAGAAATACCGCTCTGCGAAGTTCCAAACAGGCTACAAACTCACTGAAGGCAGTGTCCGTCTCTCTTTCAAAGAATGGGACGCAGAGAAACAGAAGTTTGTGTTTGTCCGCAGAGATATCTTGTATCACCATCACCGCGATTGGGAGGGGAACGTCCGCTATATCCAAATCGGTCGGGATGCTGTCGGAACATTCTACCTCTATGTTATAACGGATAGCACCGCCAAAGAAGTCCTGTCGGCTACAGGTGAAAGCGTAGGGATAGACTTCGGTATGGAGACCTATCTGACTTTGAATACGGGTGAGAAAATCCACCATCCGCAACCCTTGAAGCACTCCTTGAACCAACTCCGCAAACTCAACAAAGCGGTCAGTCGAAAGGTCAAAGGCTCTCATAATTGGTGGCGTGCCGTCAGGGAATTGGCACGGCTTTATCGTAAGATCGCTAACCAACGCAGAGATTGGCACTACAAAACGGCGACCGACCTGTGTGAGCGGTTCGACTTTATCGCTACCGAGACGCTGAACCTTGATGCGATGAAACGCCTCTGGGGACGCAAAGTCTCCGATCTCGCTTTTTATCAGTTTGTTGAGATTCTGAAGTTCAAGTGTTTGAAACATAATCGTGAGTTTGTTCAAGTGGGACCGTGGACGCCTACAACCAAACCGTGTTCAGACTGTGGGCATCACAATAACAATCTTTCACTTTCGGATAGACAGTGGACGTGTCCTGAATGTGGTTCACACCATGACCGAGACATCAACGCTGCGATAAACATCTTGAGGGCTGCCTTGGATCCCTCTGTGGAGCAGATGTAAGTCCTTCCTCGGAAGGCGGACTGCTACGAAGCACAAGCCTCACGCTTTAGCGTGTAGGTGCCTTGACTACTGCGCTTAAACGAGAGGGATACGCGTTTGTGCGGGTATCGGACATCAGCCATTAGAAGGGATTCGGTGTGGATATGACCCCTTTCTCCACCCAAAACTATCGCAGCTATTTGAAATTCTTACGATGTTTGTCAAGTGTGTGGATCATTGCACTGACAAGCTGCGGTGCTAAACATTATGCGCAGATGCCACTTGCGGAGCAGAACTCAATACGTCTTCAGGCAAAAGCAGCAGCGGCGGCGGATGCCAAACGCGATGTGGAGGTGCTGGCTTCTTTTGGAGCGGGCATGAGTGCGACTTTCGCCGCAGGCATGTGTGGTCTGATGACGGGATTCATTGCTGACGCAACGCTCGGACAGGGGCAGGACGATCTTTTTTACCTGACGGCTTCAATGAGTGCCGTGGGAGCCTTCAGTCTGCTGTTGCGGTATCATATCCGTCCCCGGAATCCGCCACCTGAGCGATTGATCGGAAAATCGGCTGAGTATGTCAAATTTTACGCCGATGCCTATCAGGCGAGGATGCGATCGTCTCAAATGAAATCCGTTGCTGCAGGCTCTATTTTCGGTTGTATGACCCTCACGGGAGGTATCGCCATCATTGCGTCTCACATAGAGGCGGAGCGGTGAGACTTCCGAAACTATTCCTCGTTTTTCAGACCGTTTTCATTCAGCCACGTCAAGGCTTTCTTTTGGATGTCCATTGCCACGCTCAACCTGCCAACGAGCTGCTCCAGTTCAGCGATCCGTTCCATCTCGTCCTTGGACGGCTTATCCCTCGATTCAAAGAGAGATGCCGCATTTTCAACGAACTGCTGCTTCCACTTGGAGAGTTGCTCTTCACTGATGTTATGTTGTTGACACAGTTCCGCTTGCGAATTTTCACCGCGGAGTGCCTCGAGCACAACTTTAGCTTTAAACTCGGGGGTGAAGTTTCTTCGTTTTCGTTTGGCCATCGAATACTCCTTTCAGTGAGATTGTCGTTGTCGCACAACCTTGGTTTAGAGAGTGGTCTAAAAAACCGATGGCAGTACAATAGTTGCCTACTTGACGGACTATAGTATCTGATAATGGGGAAAAAGTCAAGTCCTTTGTAATGAGAATCGAAATCCCTCAGTTTTCTGTTTTTTGTGAGAATGAAGTTTAATAAAATATTTGGATAATTCTATACAGAATAGTTTCAATCAAGAGGGCTTCATAATCCTGCAAATCCTTTAATCCTGCAAATCCTGATTCAGACAATAAACGAGAAAACTCAATACATAACAAAGGACACTGGATACGCAGAGTGCCAAAAATCCGCGAAATCTGTGAAATCCGCGTCAATCCGCGATTCAGATTAAATTGGGTGTCTGATTTTTTTTTTGCAACTTTTTTAGATTTTGGTGTATAATACCCTAAAGGATTTTATTCGGTTTCCACTTTCTGACGGCATAACGGAGTTGATTGAACCGTGTTACGAAAACATCAGCACATTCTCATTCTACTTGTAGGACTCTTGTACGTGTATTCGGTATGCCCGTTTCTTTGTGCAACTTTAGAACAACAGTCCTGCCACACCGTGCTTCAAAATGTCCTAATCGGAGATACTGAAACCCGATCGACCTGTTGCCAAAGCACCCAAACAGGCGCGGCGGATGATGCCGAAACTCCATCAGAGAGCGATAATTCGTGCTGTTCAAAAGATTTAGAACTTGTTTTTCCGGACGATAGATACAACGCGCACGAATCCCGTGAATCGATTGAGCAGTCTCTCGTCTCAATTCTACCGATTTCAGCAACTTTACCTGTTACACCCTGGGAATCGTTCAAGAATTCTCCCGCACCGCTAACCTCCACCTTTTTTCCCGATCACCCTCTATCCCATAGAGGTCCTCCACTTACCCAGTGCTAAGTGCGTTCCACAAAAGACGCTTAGGCACGCTCCTATTCCTTGATCCCATTACTTTTTCATAGCGTTTTCCCGAGATTTCTTTTCATGAAGGTTTGCAAGGGGAACTCTTTAGGACTTACGCAATATTAGTGAAAATCAAGAGGTTCTCGACCTATCGTCTTATGGAATTTTAGCGTAAACTGGACTCACCCAGTTTTCATAGCAATTTTCATAGCAGCCTTCATAGTAACAGAAGACGAAAGCGTCTAAAACCCAAACGGGGTATAGGTTTATCGCCTTTTGCCAAAACCAATGATTTTCGGCTTTGCTATGAAAACTATGAAATTATTCTGTTTTGTGTCTAAGTCTTACTCTTAATAAACCTGTAGTGCGAGGTTTTGTGTCTCGTTGCGCTACAATACTTTTCAAATGAGAAAATTACAATTATGAAAATCCGTCTGTTTTTATGCACGCTGTTGTTCACTTCGGTATTTATCTCTTTCGGGTTCGCACAAGAAAGTTGTCCCGCTTGAAGTAATCCCGTCTTACCGCCCAGCGGTCTGATGAATGAAGTCAGTTTGGCTTCACAAGAGATAGATCAGTTTCGAGTGAATATCAATATGTTAGTGTCCCCTGACGCACAAGGTGGACATCTTGAATCAAGGGGACTTTCACCAACAGGAGAAATTGTGGATGCTCCTTTACATAGACACCATGTAGGGTTGAGCACTTACCGAATGGATGTTGGGGTCCAATACTTGCTGAACGATCAGTGGACGCTGCAAGCAAAAATTCCGTATGCAGTCAAGAACCAGGACGCAAGTATTGAGTGGATCGATCCAGTGACTCCTGAAGATGAGGAAGCCATTTTGCGGAGTCGGGATATCCATCACCGAGATGAAACTTATACCGGACTTTCGGATCTGGATATGTTCTTAGGCTATAAGATTCGTGGATTCTTTAAGAACGATGACCTACTGTTTGCTCGACTGGGTACCACGATTCCCACTGGTAGAACAGAGGAAAACCCGTGGACACTTGGAGATGCGGGTATTGAACATCTCCATATCCAGTTCGGTACCGGTACCTTTAACCCGATTGCAAATTTGCAGTACAACCTACCTCTCTATCGAGGTATGAGTGTTACTGCTTCCGCACGCGGTATGTTTCCATTCTATGAGAACAGCAAAACCTATCGAGGTTCAACAGAGTTAACCTATACCGCTGGCTTTACGTACCGTCTTTCAGATTGGCTGTCATTTAACGGGAACTATCTCGGATTTTATCAAACCCCTGCCGCGTGGGCTGGGGAGCGAGATATCAATACAGGGTTGCGTTACAGCATGGCGGCATTGGGTATGTCCTTGTCGGCACTGAGCGGTATTTTCGTATCTGCCAACGTCATGTTTCCACTGACGCAAGAAACCCTTTACGATGGCGGCGACGCAATTGAATTTGGCAATTTGGTCTCTTTGGCCACAACCTATTCATTTTAAAAGGAGAAAAAAATGAAAATCAAATTGACGCGGCGAATCCTCGCCTCTTTCATAGCAATTACAACCGTGCTACTGTTCTCAATTCTTTCACTTAAGGCAGAGAACGCACACAAACACGATAAAGCCCATCAGCACGGCGAGCACGCAGCTGCTGGTGAAAAAGTGCGTTGCGCATTTAGTGGCATGATGATGAAACCTTCGGCGATGGTCAAAGTCGAGCTGGACGAAAAAGCCTACTATTTCTGCAACGACATGCAGGCAGAGATGTTCAAGGCGAATCCTGATAAGTACCTCCAGACAATTTCAGTGGGAAATTTGACATTCGATCTCAACGTGCTAACGACAGATGCGTACAAGATGATGATGTCTCACATGGGAATGGCGGGCATGATAAAAGCCGATGCGATTAAGGGAAAAACGCACTATTTCAGTGTGTACCCGACGCAGGAGCACGGAGAAATTGCGTTAGGCGATGTTAAACTCGCCCTTCAGGTTACCAATGCCGATGGGGAAACGAGGATGGCATTATTGAAATATAGCAAAATGACGCGGACCTATGAGGGGTTCATTGTTATGCCAAAGGGTGAAGGACACGAGATTCGCATCCGCGTAACAAGCCCAGCTGTCAAAATTTTGCTTTAATGTGGCTATCGGCAGAATAGTTATCAGTCGTCAGTGGTCAGTTTTCAGTTAAAGAGGGCTCTGGTAGCAATCTTCCCACCCTTGGAATACTCCAGCGTGCGGTCAATTGTTACAGAAAGGCCTCTTAACTGACGACTCATAACTGATAACTATTAACAAGGAGACGATAATGCGTGGAATTAGTTTACTCCATCAAATGACAGCAGCTGTTATCGGGTGCATGCTGGTGTTAGGTATTCTGATGAAAACGGAGGCGCATGGAATGACGCAGACGGCAACAACCCCAGACCAAGCCGATGTGTCCACTCTATTTGTGGAAACCCTTGGACTACCGAGTTTAATTCGGGTTGCTGTTGATCGGAATCCTAAAGTTAAAGCCGCAAAGGCACGGTGGCAGGCAACAGTTGAGCAATACCCGCAAGTGACAGCATTGCCCGATCCGATGTTCATGTATGGCTACTTCTTGCGTAGCGTGGAGACACGCGTCGGACCCCAACGCCATCGGGTTAGTTTTTCACAAGCATTTCCATACCCTGGTACGCTTGATGCGGCAGGGGAAGTTGTCAAAAAGGCGATTGAGATTGAGCGGGTGAAACACGAGCAAGTCATACGTGATCTCATTGTTGAACTGAAACTGAGTTACCACGAGTTGGCATATCTTCAGCAGGCGGTTGCGTTGACACGGCAAAACCGTGAACTGATAGCCTCGATTCTCACGATTGCCACGGCGCGCTATGCCGAAGGGAAAGCCACACTCAACGATGTGCTAAAGGCGCAAAGTCAATTGGCACAGTTGGAATACGATCTTATTCTGCTGGAAGAATTGCAACGCGTTGAACACGCCAACATCAATGGAGTCCTGTCTGTCCCTTCAACAACTGTGCTTGGTCCAACGGTGCCTGTTGCTTACGAGCCTCTTGATGTGGCGTTAGCCGATATTGAAAAGCAGGCATTGGCAAAACGACAGGAGTTGCGAATTGCGGCGTTGACCATCGAGAAAGCCACCAAGGGAATTGCGCTTGCCGAACTCCAAACCAAGCCCATGCTTAAGTTTGACTTGATGACAATAGAAACCGGTGAAGCCTTAATGTTAGACGCACCCGGCAGTGGTAAAAACCCGTTTAGCATCGGTTTTGGTGTAACAATTCCGTGGTCAGGTTTGAAGAATAGTAGCAAGATTCGCGAAGCACAGCAAAATCATGAAGCTGTCACGGCGAACAAGCGCGTTTTGGAAGATGAAACCAAGGTTGCCCTCCAAAAGGTTTATTTTCGGCTTGAAAACGCGCGACGGCTTGTCGAACTCTATGAAACCACGCTTATTCCGCAAGCGGGGGCTGCCATTGAAGTCGCTGAAACGTGGCATCAGGAAGGTCCCAAGAGCATTGCGGGGTTTCTGGAGACGCAGAGCGTTTGGTTGAATTTTAATCTCGCTCGCCTGCGTGCGATTACGGACTATCAACAAAATGTGGCTCGGTTGGAAAAACTCGTTGGGGGAAGGATCGATGATTCACATAACCATTAAAATCGGTCTCATAATGCTCACTGTTTTGGTGGGTGGGTGTGCGAATCGTCGCTTGGAGACGTACCAAGAATTACGCAGTGCTGATATACAACCACCAGCGTATTACGATACCGAAGTCGAAAAAAAGATCGCCAATACTGAAAGCGAACCGATTGTAGAACCAGATCCTTTTCTCAGCGAAATTGAGGCAAAGGTATTGAAATACCAAAAACAGTGGCAAGCGCGATTGGAAAGTGAAACACCAACGCCAAGTCTATTTTACGATCTTTCAACAGATACCATGAAGGCACATCGAGAATTGGCAGCCTCACCGGAAGAAGCGAGAGTCCAACTTGCTCAACCCATTACATTGGAACTCCTTGTGGCGCTCGGATACGAATGGAACCCGGGTTTAAAATCTGCCCGTGAAAAAATTCGGGCGGTACTGGAGCAGTATCCCCAAGCCGTTTACTTAGAGAATGTGTTACGTCAGTATAACGCTTTCACAAAACAACTTGATACGAAAGCCGGACCATTGAGCCATAAAGAGATGATGGCAATGAAGTTTCCGTTCCCGGGTACCTTAACGTTGAAAGGACAGATCATCACTGAAGATGTCCGAATCGCCCAAAAAGAGTTTGAAATCGCCTTACGGGATCTGGTAACCGAGATCAAGTTAGCTTATTACGATTATCTTTTTCTCACGGAGGCAATCCGTATTAACGAAGAAAATCAGAAATTATTACAGCAGATGATTGCCATTGCCCAGACGAAGTTTCGCGTCGGGCAAGGCAAATATTCAAACGTCATTATGGCACAGGTGGAGTTATCAAAATTGGCGAACGTGATTATTACACTTGAACAACAACGGGAAACTATCATTGCACGCCTGAATACGTTGCTAAATAGTTCTGCGGATTTACCATTAGGATCCCCTGTACCAATTGAAGCGGAACGTGTTATATCTACTTTGGCTGAGTTGTACGAGTTAGCCGTTAAGAACCGTCAGGAGATCCAAAAGCAGAAGTTGGCAATCAGTAAAATGGCTTTGGTTGTAGAAATGGCGAAGCAAATGACATATCCTGACCCGACCCTCGGTGCGAGTTACTTTGAAAACCGGGGCATGGCGGACCTAAAACACACGAAAAAAATGCCGATGACGTTTTCCACACAACGGACGTTGAATCCGGCGAATACTGCGTGGTTCGGACACCGAAAATCGTATATCTATGAAATGGATGTAAAGATTGAAGCAATAGAGCACCGCATCGAGGAATTGGAGAGCAATCTTCGCTTTGTTGTGAAAAAACACCATTTTGGAATGGAAACAGCAAATCGCAGTATTCGCCTCTATCGTCAGACGCTGCTACCACAAGCGCGGCAAGCGTTGGATGCCGCGAATACAGCGTATCAAGCAGCGCAAATCGACTTTTTGAGTTTTCTGGATGTCCAGCGCACTTTATTAAAATTGAAGATCCAAGAGTTGCAAGCATTACGCGATTATCGCCAACATCTCGCACAGTTGGAACAGGCAGTTGGCGTGATATTGCCCAAACAACCACTCATCCGAGGCTTTTAATTTATTGAATATGGGCGTTGTTCCTCTATTCTCACTGCGAAGCAATTTCACCCCTACAGGATTCGAGAAGGAATTGATTGGAATTGACTGAAAACCGAGGTCCCCGTCCGTTATTGGGAGGGATTTTTGCTTGGATGTTTCTTCGATGAAACGTAGTGGAGCAATGACCAGGAGCAATTATTTAAAATAAGGAAGGCACAAAATGTCTAAAAATTTCTGCCTCGCACTCGCACTCGTAATTACCGTACTTTTCGTGTTCGGCTGTAATCAATCAGAAAACACTGAAATGGAGCGTCATGTTAGTGAAAAGCTCGAAACAAAATCGGAAAGTGCGTCGGGTATGAATGAACACGCCGATCATACTCCAATGGTGGCATCTGCAGATGAAGCAAAAACAATCCGGTATTGGACGTGCGTTATGCATCCCACAGTCAAAATGTCAGAATCCGACAACTGTCCAGTTTGTAAAATGGATCTGATTCCTATTTACGAAGGTTCGGGATTGGAACTCACTGAGCAGCAGAAGGCATTGATTCCAGTACGCACTGAACCTGTTGTTTTCCGCCAAGTTTCGCGTGAAATCCGAACCGTTGGTGTTCTGGATTATAATGAGACCCGTATGGCGTATGCTTCAACACGAATTTCAGGGTGGATTGAGGACTTACACATTGATTTCACGGGTATTAAAGTGCGTGAGGGTGATGAACTCTTGTCTATCTACAGCCCGGAATTGGTCACGGCACAAGAGGAGTATTTGACAGCACTTAAAAGCGTTGAAGAGCTTCAAAACACGGAATACGCCGAACTACGAAGATCCGTTGAGCAGACCCTTGCTGCTGCAAAGTCCAAACTTGAATTGTATGGATTGACCTTAAATCAGATTGAAGATATCCGTGACCGCGGAGAAGTCAGTACGACCTTGCCGCTCTTCGCTCCGATGGCTGGCACTGTGGTTCACATGAACGTCACGCAAGGTCAACACGTGAACAAGGGTATGAATCTTTACCATATTGCTGACCTTAATAGTTTATGGATTATGGCAGACGTTTACGAATATGAGCTGCCGTGGATTTACATGGGACAGGCGGTTGAGATTACAACACAATCGATGCCTGGGTTGGCGTTTTCTGGCAAAGTCACTTATATATATCCGTTCTTTGACACACAAACGCGGACGCAGAAAGTGCAAATAGAAGTCCCGAATCCGACCGGACGACTCCGTCCAGGGATGTATGTGACGCTTCAAATAAAACCAACACTTGCGGAAATCTATACCGAGGGTGCTATCTCAAAGGACCCTCTGGAACCCACACATTCCGATGTCAGTGCGTCTGAAGTAGCGGGAAAGTGGGTCTGCCCGATGCATCCCGAGGAGCAGTCTGATGAATTTGGCGAATGCTCCATCTGTGGTATGGATCTCGTTGAAAGGGCAGAGGTGTCTACACCTGTAGCAGAGACGACCACATCTATGTGGGTCTGCCCGATGCATCCCGAGGAGCAGTCTGACGAGTTCGGTGAATGCTCCATCTGTGGTATGGATCTCGTCGAAAAACAGATAGTAGCCGATGCTGATCATTCTCATGTGCACCAACCGTTGGCTACACCTGCAATCCGTTCAGATCAACCGCCGCTGATTTTCAAATACGTGTGTCCTGACCATCCTGATACGTATGCGACCGTACCGGGGCTATGTCCGCATGATGGAAAGCCACTTCTTATGACCGGTGAAGTCTTAACTGTTCCGAAAAGTGCAGTCATTGACACCGGTCTGCGGAAGATAGTCTTCGTAGATCGCGGCGAATCAGGTTACGAGCAGATTGAAGTTAAGGTGGGTCCCGAAGCTTGGGGAACATCGGATGACTCGGAAACCAAACGTCGGTACTATCCGATTGTTAGTGGACTTACGCTTGGTGACAGGGTTGTCACCCATGGCAACTTTCTGATAGATTCACAGACACAATTAACAGGTTCTGCCTCAGGTGCTTATGGTGGTGCACTCGGTGGTGAAGAATCATCCGCGCCTACCCATCAACATTAAGGAGCTGTCAGTTGTCAGTACGGATTTTTTTTCAAAAATCCTTTCAGGCATCAAATAAGAGGTGTTGTTAAACGAAAATCTCTTAACCGATAACTGATAACCGACAACCGATAACCACTAAAAATGATTAACCGAGTTATTGAAATCTGTATGAAAAACCGCCTACTGGTGTTAGTTATTTTTGTGTTCGTCACAATGGCGGGTTGGTGGGCATTGAACCACACACCGATTGATGCTATGCCGGACATCGGCGAAAATCAAGTGATTGTCTTCGCAGATTGGCCCGGGCGGAGTCCACGAGATATTGAAGATCAAGTTATCTATCCGTTGAGCATTACCCTGCTCGGAATCCCCGATGTCAAAGATGTTCGCTCAACTTCAATGTTTAGTTTTGGCTACATTAATATTATCTTTGAAGATGATGTCGATTTCTATTGGGCTCGCACCCGCGTATTGGAGCGAATGAATCTTGCACAGAAAGACATGCCAGAAGGGGTTGTGCCGGTCCTCGGTCCCGATGCAACGGGTGTCGGACAGGTATTTTGGTATACCGTTGAGAATGGATATTATTGCCCGAATCATCCGACAGAACGCTATGCCGAGCCGGGCACCTGTCCTGAAGATGGAGGGAAACTTGTTGCCTCCAATTTAGAACTTCATGAACTTCGGACGCTCCAAGACTGGACGGTTCGTTACTATCTCGCCTCTGCTGATGGGGTTTCCGAGGTCGCCTCGGTCGGTGGGTACGTCAAACAGTATCAGATTGACATTGATCCGAACACTTTATTGGCGTATGACGTGCCGTTATCAATGGTTTACAATGCCGTCCGAGGGAGCAACCTCGATGTTGGTGCCAAGGTTATCGAGGAAGGCGGAATGGAGTTCCTCATTCGCGGCTTAGGTTTCATCAAAAGCATCGCTGACATAGAAAACATCGTTGTCAAGGAGCATAACGGTGTCCCTATCTATGTCAAAAACCTTGGAACCGTCAGCGAAGGTCCCGACTTTCGACGCGGAGCTTTAGACAAAGCAGGCATTCCAGCGACCGGCGGGGTTGTGCTAATGCGTTACGGTGATAATCCACTGCGCGTCATTGAGAACGTCAAGGCAAAAATAGCGGAACTCATGCCAGGTCTTCCATCAGGCGTCCGAATTGTCCCCTTCTACGATCGGAGTCATCTCATTCACCGTGCAACAGACACGCTGAAGGAGACTCTGACGGAGGAAGTCATCGTCGCCGCGGTTGTTATCCTCCTTTTCTTAGGACAAGTTTCAAGTAGCCTAATCATAGCACTCGTCTTACCGATGGGGGTTTTACTGTCGTTTGTGGGCATGCGGATTATTGGTTTACCGTCGAACATCATGTCAATGGGGGGTATCGCCATCGCGATTGGCGTCATGGTGGATGCCGGTATTGTCATGACAGAAAATATCACGCGCCATTTACGGGAACCGCACCCGGGCGAAAGCAAACTTCAAGTTGCAACCCGTGCCGCTAAAGAGGTGGGACCCCCGATTTTCTTCGCAATGCTCATTGTTATCGTTGCCTTCATACCTGTCTTTTCTCTCACCGGCCAGGCAGGTAAACTCTTCAAACCACTTGCATATACAAAAACTTTCGCTATGCTTGGTGCAGCCCTCATAGCGATTAGTCTGGTGCCCGTTTTAGCGTCATTTCTACTCGCAGACCCAACCCGGACCCGGACAGGTGTGGTTTCCAAACGAATAGCACAATTCTTCGCGCTCCTCAGCTGGCCCCTGAGAAAGTTAGCGGATGGAATTACGTGGGTACTCAGAACCTGTTATCGCCCGATTATTCGGTTGGCTGTAAAAAATGTTTGGACGAAACTCGCTGTTGTTGTTTTGGCGATACTTATTTTTCTCGCAAGCATGCCACTGACCCCTTTCTATAAAAATATTGGGCAGGAATTCATGCCGCCACTTAACGAAGGGGCATTGTTATTTATGCCGGTGCTGCTTCCGGGTGCCTCCATTACGCAAGCGAAAGATGTCATGGCAAAACAGGATTTGATTATGAATCACTTCCCGGAAATTTCACTTGTCGTTGGGAAATTGGGGCGTGCGATGACAGCAACCGATCCTGCTCCAATTGGCATGTTTGAAACCATTGTCAATATAGTTGACCCAGCGAAGTGGCCCCGGCGGGCTATTAAACACAATTCGACAACAGAACTTGTCTACCGCCTTGTCCAACGCCTAAAACGCGACGGACTTATAAGTGAAGAACACGCAAGCCATATTGACACCGACTTTCTGGATGCCGTTGTGAAAGCCGCTATAAAACGCTTTGATACCTTGGCGACGACCTACCACAATTCTTATCTTTCGGTTAACGAACGCGAACAACTCTATCGCATCTGGTTATTACGAATCCTTTTGGAGGAACTTCTCGCCGAAGAGCGGACAGGCGGAATGGGATTGGAACAGGTCAGAATTGGGGAATCTGAGACCGAGGCGAAACTCCATCGGATTGCCGAGGAAATTGAGCCGACCCTCAAACATAAGACGTATTTTCGGACCAAAAACCGCAACGAACTCATCACCGAACTCACAGAGGCGACCCGAATGCCGGGGGTTTCCCCTATTATGACCCAGCCCATACGGAATCGTGTTGATATGCTCGCAACAGGTATACAAACCCCAATCGGAATCAAGGTGTTTGGTAAAGACCTCGCGAAAATTGAGGAGATCGCTGTGCGGATTGAGCAGGAACTCCTTAAACTTGAAGGTGCCCAGGGTCCCTATGCCGAACGGATTGGAAATAAACCATATCTTGAATTTCACATCGATCGGGAGGAAGCCGCACGCTACGGCATCCAAATTAAAACAGTCCAACAAATCATCATGACAGCGATCGGTGGCATGAATCTCACGTATACCGTTGAGGGACGGGAGCGATTTCCGATTCGTATCCGTTACATGAGAGAGTTGCGGGATAATATTGAGTCCCTCAAGCGGGTCCTCGTGCCATCACCAAAAGGGCTCCACATTCCGCTTGAGCAACTCGTAAACATCGAAAGACGTCCTGGTCCCGCGAAAATCGCGAGCGAAAATACGTTACTCTTTTCTCGCGTTTTTTGTGACGTGGATGTTGACACCATTGGGCTGGTTGACTTCGTGGCATTAGCCCAAAAAACGCTTGATGAAAAGATTAAACCGACGCTACCCCAAGGCTATTTCTACGCTTTCAGCGGACAGTACGAAGCTGAACTGGAAGCCCGCAATCGGTTAACGATTGTCGTGCCGGTATGTATCGCAGCCATTTTTATATTGCTATATCTCCAGTTCAAGTCGCCCTCCGCGATGTTTTCGATCTTCCTTGCGATCCCGTTTGCCTTCATCGGCGGCATGTGGATGCAGTGGTTAATGCAATACATACCAGAAGCACTCGGCGGTGGGTACGCCATTAAATACAGTACAGCCGTGTGGGTGGGGTATATAGCCTTATTTGGCATAGCCGTTGAGGACGGAATCGTCTTAATCGAATACTTACTGGAACGCGTCCGCGGTGGCGAACCTATTGACGAAGCCGTGATGAATGCTGGTTTATTGCGCGTGCGACCCATCATTATGACCACAGCAACTACGATCTTAGCGTTATTGCCAATTATGTTAGCAGAAATCAGCACCACGACTGGCGCGGAATTGATGAAGCCTATCGCAGTGCCTACCTTCGGGGGCATGGCCTCGGCAACAGTGGCTAACCTTATCTTAGCCCCTGTGTTATTCTCTCTCTTCTATCCCGTTGAACGTTGGATTCGCGAGCGGTAGACGGATGTGTGGGGATTACTTTCTTTTACGAAGTATCGGAGGAATCATGAAACTTCTAACGACACTCGGCATTTGTATGCTTGTCGGGCTTATCGGGTTACCAACTGTTGGTCCTGCCATGGAACTTGAAAAATACTTACATGTTGCCAAAGGGGCGGTCGTAAGCACGGGTCGCGGATTAACGATTACTGATGATGAACTCGAGACCGCACGCACTGAAGCGTTCTCAGTGGGATTTCAATTGACCTCTGCCCTCCGATTTTCAGTTCCCTTTAGTAGTTACGCCGTGGATACCCGCGGCGGCAGCACCGATGTCTTACCCTTCGGAACGTTGGACGTTGAAACCGTTGGTATGATGTTGACACTGAGTGGGCGTGGGAAATGGGCACCGTTTATTGGGATCGGAACAAATTTCTACGCCTTTAGGGAACAATTCGCTGTCCCTGCGAATATTCAGAACACTTTTGGCGCGGAAGCGGCTACTGGACTCAACATAAGACTTATTGACAGCATCTTTAAAGTGGCACAATTGCGCGGATCACTCGGCTATCAGTTCAGTTTCTTACGACCAAAGGTGAGTGTGCCTGCCAGGCCGGACGTTGAGGCGTTGTCGTTGAACCGCCATAGTGTTACTTTTCGATTAGAGATTTTGGGGTTGTGAGCGGAAGAATTCAATTGTGCTTTCTTTCTTCTTCTGTAAGAGCGAACTCTGCTCGCGATGCCTGTTGACCGCTTAAAAATCTTTCTAAAAATCAATATCTCTGGTAAACTTGCAGCAATACCAAAAAACTTGTGTGGAAATAAAAATACTTGAAATGCTATAAGAGGACTACGGATGTTTTTTCAAATCTACCGCCAATTTCGTGATGGGATTCTGCTTGGGCTTGTCTTTTTTATTTTAAGCACACCGCTGCTTGCCGACCTTCATGAAAAGGAAGGGTCCGAACAGAGACTGATGGATATCTTTCCAGAAGCGAAGAAATTCGTTCAGCGAGATGTTATGCTAACTGCTGACAAAATGGCATCTATTGAGAAGGAGCTTGGTGCGAAACTTCGGACAGAGGATCAGCAGCCGATCTTCTATATCCCAATTCGCGAAAAGAAACCGATGGGTCTTGTCTTGTTTGTTGGTGCAAAAGGACCGAACGGTATCATTGAAGGTGCTGTCGGACTGGACATGCGGGGGAAGGTCGTAAAAGTAGAAATCTATGAACATAAAGAATCAGATGCTATTGCAGCAGATGGATTTCTTAATCAGTTCATCGGCATGGGTATCGACAATGCTTTCAAGGTTGGAGAAGATGTTGTGGCTGCTGAAGGGCATGAAGATGCTTCAAATGCCGTCGCTCTAATTGCGAAAAAAACGTTGATAATGAGTTATGCCCTCTATCGGAAACAGGAGCTGGAGTCGTCGGAAGCACGCCCTCACGATGATCGGGATCGCGTGACTTCCGAAGATACCGAAAAAGCACCGGAACCTGATATGCCAGAGGAGGAACTACCTGAAGCCGAAGACTTAAAAGCCCTCATGGCGTTGATGATAGATGACTATTTTGTGGTCGTTGATTACTTTGATGAAAAAGAGAGCAAAGAGAAAGCCATTCAAGCCGCAAGACGACTCGCTAAATATGCGAAGAGCATTTCAGACTTTGAACCCCCAAAGAACGCAGATCAGACCGAGGAATATGTCTATCTGCAAGACAGGTTTAGCGAAACCCTCCTTAAATTCGCTGAAGCACTTGAGAAAGAAGGTATCTCTGACGCCACGCGTGAGCAGTGGGATACCATCGTCACTTTAGTCGATCAGGCACACCTCCGGTTTAGCCAGGAGGAGATTGACTTGGACACATATTAGCTGTGAATACCGCAGTTTCTATTTGAATTCTAATCGGAGATTGTATGATTTTTGCTAAGCAAGTTTTAGTTTCCAAGCGGTCCCAAAAGCACTGGATATGCTGTTTGCTTGCAGTGGGTCTGTTGGTATGCACATTGCAAGCATCGGCACAGGTGCGTCCGCCTCGACGGAAACACAGAATCATGGTAGATCCAAGGGCGAAGAAGGAAAAGGTTCTTAAGGCGGATATAGGTGCCAGTCTTAAGGACATCGCAAAACGCGCAACGCAACACGCTCAGAACCCCAAAGTAGATGTCGTATTCGTCGTTGACGGTAGCAGACAGATGTTGGGACATCTCGCCAATCTTGAAAAGAGACTCATCGACATGCTTGCTGTTATGGAGGCGAAAACGATGGACTACAGATTTGCGTTGGTGAGTTTTCATTCGGTATACGAAGAACCACGCGTCAATTTCCATCAATGGACATTTGACTACCTCAGCATTGAAAATGCTTTCGAAAATATGCGTGTTGAATCCGGGAACAACATTGAATCTGGATATGGACTTGACGCTGTAATAAAAGGTTTGAACGAGTTGGAATTCCGGGAAGAAGTCGTAACACAGTTTGTCGTGATAACCAACTCTCGGATGCGCACTTCATGGACGGAGGCAAAGGCAAAAAGTAAAATTAGTGAACAGATTATCGACCTTTGTCGAACAAATAATGTACAACTCAACTTTATCGGTATTAGCGAAAAGGTTCAGGCGGAACTTACTGATGAAACGAACGGTGTTTGGTATCCGATTGATTCAAACCAGCGGAAGATGGATGGACAGCGCATTCGGAGCGGTGGGACAATTGCCGACAAGGCACTGCTCAGGATTGATGGCTTGTTTAAACGCATTGCCGAGAATCTGGTTGCGAGTAACCCCGGTAAAGTAGACGTTGTGTTCGTTTTCGATTACAGCCTGAGTATGCAAACCAAGACGGATCCCGCATGCGACGGTTTGGATCTCATGGTTTCCGTATTCAAAACGGCGGGACTGGATTACCGATTTGGAATTATCCGATTTTGGGCGGCAGTTGGTGGCGGCGAAAGTACGATTGTTGTAACCAAACCGCCATTGGAAGCAGAGCAGGTAAAATCGCTATTTCGCCTCCCAAAAAACGGCGATGAGCATCTATTGGATGCCGTCATTGAAGGCGTGCCAAAACTCCGCACCGAAGAGGGACGCAACCTCGTCCTCATCATCGTCACAGATGAACCAACGAGCAAACGATCAGAAAAAGGATATACCGCGGGCAAAGCAGTTTCAGTCTGTCGCGGTGCGTTTGCTCGGGTTTACGTCATCGGCGGGGTTACCTCCATGCGAAGCAACTCCATCGGAGATAATTTCCAACAGCAGGTCGCTCAGGTAACCAAAGGTGAACACTATATTATGCCGGGGGCATTGGCAAGGCAGGGCATTGGGGCTGATGAGCGGAGGTAAGCGCGCTGTCTCTCCGCCCATAGTGATTTATCGCTCACTGTAAGTTAAGTTCATCTGCTGTCTTGGCATGGATAGCGATAAGGACAAAAGAGGTTGACTGTAAATTGGCAGTCGGTTCTGACAGTTCAATCGGTGTATTGCTGACGAAGCTACCATCTTCCTGCCGCACATTTGTGAAATAGTTGATAGCGACCCGGCGGGTGTTGAGTGGATCATTTCCAGCGGCGAGCCCCATAATTGCGATCGCTGTGATTTCTGGATCGCTGGGACTGCTCTTATATCGCCCAAACCCGCCATCATCATTCTGGAACTGTTTTAACCAAGCAATTTGGACATCAATATCGTAAACAGTTTCTAATCCTTGTATCACCCAAGATGTTATGAAAACGTCAGATCTGCCCCCACGTTCTAACGCCCAACCCCCGTCGAAATTAATGCCTTCAGCCAGCCAATCTGCACCTTTAGAGATCGGTTCGAAGTTTTGTTTGAAGCCGAGCCGTCTGAATCCAGCTAAGACAGCAGCAGTGTAAAGAACGTTGTCAGGACTCCGTTCTTTTTTTCCCCATCCACCACTGCGATTCTGTGCTTTCTTTAGCCAGCGGAGCCCTTTAAAACGAACTTCGGGATCGGTCTCTGCTGTTGCTAAGGCAACAAGCGCGAAGGTGGTATGTGCGGTATTGTTGTTCCAACTCCCGTTATCCCACTGCATATTTCTGAGGTACTGAACCCCCATTCGGACGACCTGTGATCCAGTGCCCCACCCGGCATCGATCAATGCCCAAACCGCGAAAGCAGTACTCTCCACATTGCTATCTCCGTCAGGGATGAGGGGCCAGCCGCCATCTTTATTCTGGTGCTGCACAATGTAAGTTTTCGCGCCTTCTATGGTTTTGAAGAGAGGCGGTCCCTCTACTGGCACTTCATCGGAAAGGGGACCTTCGCTATCCGCGGTAACTCCGTCTTTAATGCCAATCAAAAAGTTCAACAACAGACAACAACATATCAAATTTTTAATTATACCTTGCGGCGGAACAACGTGAGTTTGGATTTTTGGCGTGCGTTTCATCTATCCGCCCTCCATTTCATTACGGGCTACCGGTTTGAATAAAAGAGTGGAATCAGGAGGTCCCCATTCTTCCATCTCTCTTCTTCCAACTTTCTAAGTAAGAACTCATCGCTTGATTTAACGCTTTGCGAATCATTAAATTTGTGGTTCAATCACAACCTTGTAAACCCCTTCTTGTCCAAGCATATCAATGCCTTTTTCCAATTGGTGTAACGGTAGGTGATGCGTTATCAATTCATGCAACGGGGCGCGCGTTATCTCGAGGAAATTCAACGCTGTTTGAAACTGAATCTGTGGATATGCCCACACACCGCAAACATCTAAGTCTTTGTTGCAAATCTGGTGGGGTCGTACCTGAATATCTCCAGAATCGGTGTAATGTCCAACTTCGATGACCTTTCCACCCCGTCTCACAACGTCCAAGGCTTCAGAGAAAACAGCAGGGATCCCAGCACACTCAATGGCAATGTCCACTCCGACACCGTTCGTGAGATCCTGAATCTGCTCGACCCGTTCTTCAGGTGTTGTATCCCCGACGTTGATGACCACATCCGCTCCCATCTGTTTCGCCATCTCTAATCGACTGTCAACAAGGTCAGTGGCGATGATAGTCCCGGCACCGCTATCCCGTAGGACAGCGACGACGAGGAGACCAATCGGTCCACATCCGAGGACTGCAACCCGATTTCCAATGCTGTATCCGTCACCGACCTGCGGCAGACCCGGGGCACACGCTCGTTCAACAGCGCGTGTCGCAACCGCTACCGGCTCCGTCAATACGCGAATCTCCTCCGAGACGCTTTCGGGCATCTTATAGACCCAGGAGTTACCGTGAATATAGGTATACTCGGCGAATTCACCGTTCAGATACGGAGGCGTTTCGCTGTTGCTAAACCCATAGATAGTGCGTCCAGTGCATAGGGTTGGACGACCTGGGACGTGCAAACAATAATAGCATCTACCGCAGTTCTTTGAACCGGGCACTACGGTTACTCGGTCCCCGGCTTTGATGGGACCTCCCATCACATTCATAACCTGATTCGCATTTTTACCGATTTCAGCAACCGTGCCAACGACTTCATGTCCTGGAATGACCGGGAATTTTAGGGCAGTATGCCCGAGATACATGTGTTTATCACTCCCACAAATGCCGACGCTGTCTACCTGTAAAAGGAGTGCGTCGTCTGCGGGTGTTGGTTTCTCAAATTCACGGATCTCTATCTGCCCCGGTTGGAGCATCACTGCCGCTTGAACTTGCATAATTAAGGTTCCTTATCTTATTTTTTTCTTTTTTGTAGATACCATTCATCGTGCCCAGAGCGGGATCAATATCCTTGTCAGCTGTGCCAAACTCTCCAAATTGTGTGCAGGGAGGAAATAGTCCACATACGGCAAAGCCGTGCGGATGCCTCGGCAAATCGGCTGATAGCCGTCGCTGCCGAGCAACGGATTGAGCCAAATCAATCGATATGCATGTCGGTGGAGCATCTCCATAGAACGGCGTAACACGTCTACATCGCCTCGATCCCAGCCATCACTAATAAGGATAACGACTGAACGATATGCCGAGAAAGACGGCGCAAACTGTCGGTAGAATTCCAGCAGACTTTCACCTATCTTTGTCCCGCCCGACCAGTCCGGCACGACGTTTGCAACCTCATTCAAACCTTCCGCCAATCCCTTCCGCCGGAGGAGTCCTGTGATGTCCGTTAGGTGTGTGCTAAAGACTGCTACATCCACTTCTCTCAATTCCTGTTGCATACCGTAGATGAATTGGATGAGAAACTTGGCATAGCAATCCATCGAGCCGCTTACATCGCAGAGAAGTAGGATCTTGGTTTTTTTGATTTTCTGCTGTTTCCGAATTAATTCAAGGGGTTCGCCGCCGTGCACGAGACTTTGCCGCCAACTTCGTCGGAAATCGATAGTTTTCCCCTTTTTTCCGACAACCTTTCGACGGCTGAGTTTTGTCGCCAGCACTGCCGCCAACTTTGCGACGATCTCCCGCGCTTTCTCCATATCCTCCCGTGTAAATTCGCTAAAATCCTTCCGACTCAGAAGGTCCTCGGCACTATAAGCAACCGGATCGTCCTCCTGTCCCTCCTCGTTATCCTCTGTTTCGGTATCCAACCACTGGTCCACGATGTCCTGCTCATCGCCTGCGTCGGAAAGGTCTTGAAGACTGGACGGCTCAGCGGTCTGCTCCTCCGTATCCACCGCTTGGAATTCGGGGCGCGGGTATCGCCAAAATAGGTCGAAGGCGGTGTCAAACGTCTCCCGTTCAGCTTCTCCAGCGATGAGGTTCGTGCGCGCCGTATGATAAAACGCCTCCCGCTCGCCGATATCGATCAGTTGAACGCTTTCACACCAACTCAGCTGGTTGGTCGTTGTTACGTTGACCCCCATCTGTCGGAGCAGACGGCAGAAGTCTGTAATTTGTTGGAGAAGGGTTTGATCAGTCATTTTCTTTGTTCTCCAGGTAGGTAATGAAGGTGTCTATTTCTGCTGAAAGCCCGTTAAACAATTCGCCAATCTGCTTTGCATTTCTTTCCGTTTGTTCGTAAACCAGTTCCTCTCCATAAATATTATTGAAAACGTGGTGAAACGCTAAAAGTTCCTCTAAAGTCTCAAAAGTTGCTTGGGAAATCACACGGGGTCTCCGTTCCGCTTGTGGTTCTGCCATCTGTGTTAGTAATTCTTTATGCCATCTACTTCCGTCAGGCATACGTAAGTCAACATCAAGGGCAATTCGTCTAAAAATGTTTTCCATACCTCTATAGCAATCGACAAGATTTTTGGTAATCGTCGTTTCTATCTCTTCTCTATATTCAATAGGAGCGGTTTTAATTTTTTCTAACCGCTCCTCGATTTTTTTTAGTGTTTCTTCTATTTTACTGCGATCGCTGGAGATACGTTGGATGAATTCGCTTCTGTCCACTTTGTAGATTTTCCCTTTTTCAATAGGAATCAGTTGACGCTGAATTCTCTCGCGAAATAGCCCTTTACAACTTTCAAAATCGACTAAGTCAACCTTAAACAATCCGCTGATGTCCGATGCTATTGATGATGCGCGGAAATACTTATCATTCGGGATTCCCCAGACAGCGATATCGATATCTGACCATTTTGAGAATGCCTCTGGTTCAGCAAGCGAACCGAAGACGGCGACCTGTGTTGCATTAAAGTCTTCATAAAGCATAGCCGCGACCCAATGTGCCGTTTGCCATGCGCGCTGCAGCAATGCCTCATCTATTTTCCGATTTTGGAAGTGTTGATCGAGCCGTCGCCGGTATTCCTCTAACTCTTCAGGCGATAAATCTTTTGCCGTGCGATGGGTATCTGTGGATTGATGCATACCGCTATCTCCTTAATACCTTTTCAACGGCAGTCTCTCAAGCGTTCTAATTCCTTATATAGGTCCACTATTTCTGTCGGCGCGGAAGGAAATGGGAGAGTATTTGGAGGTCCCATAAGTTTATCTCCTTTTCCGTAGATTTTTTTTCGAGCCATAGATTGCTAATGTTATCAAATTGTAGCATATCTTCAACAGTTTCTCAAATTAATTAAAAGGAGGACACGCGTTCGCCTACGGCCAAAAATTGTACATCGGCTGTTGTGTCACCACACTAACAAGACTCCAAATACCGCCGACAGTGAAATCGCCTAACATCAACCCAATCGCGAACATCACCAACTGCTGTGATGCTCGTGGTCCACTAATTCTCAAGACTGACCACTTGATAATCGAACTCACCAGCATACAACTCCACAAATACCGCATGCCCCAATCACTGGAAACAACAAACCCGATCGGATGGAAGGGCCACCAGAAAAAACGCGCCCGCATGAACATCAGAAGTGTCGAAAAGAGTAAGCCAAACGCGATACCGCCAGTGGCGAAGAGATTCGGTTCGGTGGGGTAATAAATCCACCGTTGGAGTCCGTTGAAAACACGCCCACCGAAACCGGTTGCCCAACCGCTGCCGCCACCCATGTTTAAGGCACCATGGGTATAAAAGATATAGAGGATAACGCCAAACACCATCACGGCAGCGAACGCCGAAACCCCTAACAGCGCGAAGAACAACCGTCGGGGTGCAATTTCAGAACGTTCCGAGAGTTTAAAGCCCTCTAACTGGTGCGGCATCGGATTGCTCGTGTAACTCCGATTAAACCAACGGTAGAGCGTTAGAGCAACGAGATTGTTTGTGCCCAACATCCGTGTGCCGAACCCGTCAACGAGGATATGATGATTCGGCATGTTCTCCATCGCATGCACGGGGAATCCTTGCTCTGCGCGCATCCGCGTGAGCACTAAGGCAATAATAAAATAGATTGCAAAAAACAACGGAATTAGCCAGAGAGACATACCGATGCGCTTGGAAAAAATAAAGAGGATTGCGAGTCCGATGACGATACCCCAAAGTGCTAACCTGTAGGAGATCGGTTCGTTGGCATCCTCACCCGTGCGACGATGTGCAATACGAAGGACACCGCGAAAGTGGCGTAGGTTCAGGACTACAACAGAAATGAAAATCCCGATGGCGGCACCGAAGCATTGTCTATCGATATATGGGAATCCCGGCAGACTGGATAGACCCGCGGCACTCGCTAAGACTAATTGTGCCTTGTAGAAAATAAAGAAGAACCAGCTGGAAAACGATAGGTCAAGCGGCATCAGTAATCCGAGACCGATAACGAATGGATAATAAGACATACTAATACCACCGACAGCATTCCACGGCTTTTCTGTGAACAGGTGTCCAAACCCGCGCCAGCCACCAATCCGCTTAATCGGTAAGGTCGGAAGTGTCGGATACAGAAAACTCAAGCCGTTGAAAATCGCTATAGACGCCGCAATTCCGAACCCGAGCCATGTGATACGGTGTGAGAACAGTGATTTCGTATTGTGGGTAACATGAAACGCGATTTGCGTGATCGGATAGGCGAGCCGTTCGCGTTCCACCCACTGCTTCCGAAGGATGACGTTGATACACAACATCACAAGGACCAAGACTGTCATGAACCCCGCCCAAGATAAGATTGGCACTATCCATACACCGATGATGTCTACAACAGAGAGACTTGATTCTCCTGTATAATAACCCACCAGTGCCTTTGAATCGTCGACAAGGAGCCATCTTGGAAGATAATCATAGAAGAGTTGTTTCCATTCATTTTCGGGGGTTGCAAAATAAAAGGCGTGTCCGACGGTCGTGACGAGGATCGTCATCAACGTAATGGAGGGGAAAGCGCACGCCGTGCTGAGCAGGATGTATATCGTGAGGAGTTCCGCATCGGTGAATAAGCGGCGGCGAACTGTGAGATTGAGAAGCGTGAAAGCAAACACGACGAAGACGACATTGTAGAACGGCACGGCGTAAGTATTCAGCGCATAACCGACAAGCCCGACCTCACCCGCAATAATCCAGTAGAAATTAAACGGAATCAGCAGGAGCGTAATGGCAATAGACTTCCATGTAACACCGTGCGATTTCGGGCGTTCATCTTCTCTCATGAGTGCCTTAGATTTTGGACAAAAAAGGCGAGGTTATAAACCTCGCCAGCAGATGTGGATTGTTCAACTATAATAGGCTTGACGATAATTACGGCTGAATAGAACCGGCATAAAGATCATTCAAAGCATCTTCTGGATCTGGTTCCGGGCTATTCTTGGCGAACTCGAGTGCTTCCTCAAGTTCGTTTGCGAGTTCGGTCTCAAGTCCCGAGAGTTCTTCTTGGCTCATCCCTTCTTCTTCGATGAGGACCTCAGCGAGTCTCCGAATCGGATCGCGTTGTCGTTCCTGCTCTTGAACTTCCTCTCGGTCGCGATAGGATGTCCCCGGATCGCCGATATGATGCCCGCGGAATCTGTAAGTATCGCAATTGAGGAGTGTCGGTCCACCGCCTTCACGTGCGCGTGTGACGGCTTCGTCCGCTGCCGCATAGACCTTGAGGACATCGTTTCCATCGACAGTAATGCCCGGCATATCGTAGGCAGGGGCACGGACAGCCGCAATATCCTCTACTCGCTGATGTTCTCGTTGTGGCGTTCCCATGCCGAATCGGTTGTTTTCGCACACAAAGATAACAGGTAATTCCCATACGGCAGCGAGGTTGAGCGTTTCATGGAACACGCCTTGGTTCGTCGCACCATCACCAAAGAAAGACACTGCGACTTGTTGGGTCCCACGGAGTTTAGCCGAGAGCCCGGCACCCGCCGCGAGCGGAATTCCTGCCCCGACAACGCCGTTGGCACCCAGAATACCGGTCTCTTTATCGGCGATATGCATCGAACCGCCCTTGCCTTTACAATAACCGGTCGTACGTGCGAACAACTCCGCCATCATCCGGTCGCGTTTGCCACCTTTCGCGATGAGATGACCGTGACCACGATGTGTACTCGTGATGTAATCATCATCTTGCAGGTGGGCACACACCCCTACTGCTGTGGCTTCTTCGCCGATATAAAGGTGCAAGAAACCCGGAAGTTGACCACTCTGATAAAGCGTCCCAGCGGCTTCTTCAAATTGACGAATCTCTAACATCTTACGATACATATAAAGCATCTGATCTTTACTCGGTTTTGACATAGTTCCTTTCCTTCTTTTTTGAGTGTTGTAGTCCGTAATGAAATGGAGGACGGGCGTACGGAAACGTCCTGTTTTATCCAAACGCACCTGACCGAACCGCAAAGAAAATTAAAAATAGGGCGCGATGCATTCCGGCGAATCATTCGTAGGACGGTTAACGAACCTTGACACCGGGTACGCCTCCATCTCCTCATCAACGTAAGGAACAAGGAGCGATTGAAGGGTGTCCGCCGATTGTTGGTTCGGTGCAAGCCACTCCCTATAAGTGTCCTGCGATAGAATTACAGGCATTCTATGATGAATTTCCTCCAATAAAGCGTTAGGTGGACATGTAATAATAGTACAGGAGCGGAGCGGTTCATCCATCCCATCCGCCTGCCATATTTCCCATAATCCTGCGAGTGCAAACGGCTTCTGCGATTTGAGCCGAATGTACACCGGTTGTTTGAGCGTGTCACCGGGTATCTTTCTCCATTCATAGTAGCCATCTGCCAAAATAAGACATCGTCTGCGTTTGTAAGCGTTTCGAAAGGAGGGTTTTTCCGAGAGGGTTTCCGAACGGGCATTAATCATCCGGTTTCCGATTTTCGGGTCTTTCGCCCAAGACGGAATGAGTCCCCAATGAAAGAATTCCACCTGTCCAGTTTCTGGATCCACCCCCGTATCAGGCGATGTATTTGCAATAACAGCCACATCTTGTGTCGGTGAGATATTGTAGCGCGGAGACAGGTTCATGGGTCCCGCAAAGTTGAAGAACGTTTGATTTAACGCTTCAGCATCACTTGCGAGTGTAAATCGTCCACACATTTTTTAATCTCCTAAACGGAACGGACACGGAGGTCTGTTCCTATCGAACGAGGATTGTTCTACACACCCTTTTTCGGTTGTGGGACAAGAATATCATCTCTCCAACGAAGACGGAAAGAGGGTCGCACGAGTGCCTCTGGAGACTGAAGCGTCAAGCCACCATCGGCAGTCAAGACAATTCCAGTAACGAAATCCGCCTCATCGGATGCCAAGAAAAGCGCAGCATTAGCGATGTCTTCGGGTTTTCCGTAGCGACCAATCGGATAACAATCACGGGAGGCTTGTTCTTCAAGTGAATCCTCAGCGAGAGAGACTTCACCTCTTTCGCCGACAATCTGTCCCGGAGCGATAGCGTTCGCGCGGATACCTTCCCTACCGTAATCAAGGGCAATACTTCGCGTTAGGGCGTTCAAGCCCCCCTTTCCGGCACCGTAAAGCCCAAACCCTGGATTTGTAATTGTAGCGTTGACCGTGGAGATGAAGACCAAGGCGCCACCACCATTACGGATCATTTCAGGAATGCAATACTTCGCACCGAGCCATGGTCCGCCGAGTGTCACGCCAAGGCTTTCGTTCCATTCCTCGGTCGTAAATTCAATTGCTTTTTTGGTGTAGGAATGTGCAGCGTTATGAACAAGCGTTGTTATTTTTCCATAGTTTGACAAGGCAGTTTCGACGAGTGCCTGCCAAGTCTTTTCATCGGCGACATCGCCCATGACGGAGATTGCTTGCCCACCGGCATCTTGAATACGATGGACGGTTTCATCAAGTTTTTCCCTGCGGCGGCGCGTGTTAACAACGACTTTCGCACCTTCGCAAGCGAACCTATAAGCAGTCGCCGCCCCAATGCCACCCCAGGCGGCACCCGCGACAATCGCAACTTTTCCTTCCAGTCTCATGATAAATCCTTTCATTATGACTCTACAACTTCTCAACTATTATAACATATTTTTCACTTTTATGCTACAATCATCATAACCGTAACGAAGGGAGAAATTCGTGTGAAACCAGCGATAAAAGAATGGCTCGACAATTGTATTGAAAAACTTAAGGCAGGCGAGTTGACCGAGGCGGATCTACGCGGGGCAGTTACCGTTCTGAATTCCGAGAAGCAACTGCTGCTTTATCTCTATTCTAAATCAACGAATCTACGCTCACCACTTGGTGGGTGGGCGTTGTACGACCCAACCGCACCGGATGAACCAGTCCTCCCGTCGCAAGATGCGCCCTATACATCAGTCCTTGATGCGGTTAACGACGGGTGGCGGATCGTCCAATTTCCGCGTCCTGAGCTCTACAACTTTTCCGATGTTGATAACGCCTATCTTACTTATGAGTTTATTTTGGAAAAATTCGTGTAAAGGAAAACGCAATGATTGACGTTAAACCAACGCTAAATGACCATCAAGTCATGCAGTTCATCCACAACGGTTATATCACCTTAGAGAGCGTTATTGATGCCGACTTTAACCGGGAATGTAATTCTGTGGAGGGCGGACATCTCAGCGATTTCGTTCTTACGGATGAATTTCGTCGGAACGTGTTGCTCCATCCGGAAGTTGCTGGGGTTGTCCGCTCACTCTTAGGTGAGGATTTCCTCGTGCCGACGAGCGCCCATCATCACCTTTTTGAAGCACCACACCGCGGGCAAACGTGGCATTCCGACGGACTCACCGAATACGGATACGGTATTACGCATCTTCAGTGCTACTATTACCCGAAGGAGGTAAAAATTGAAGATGGACCGACGATGATATTGCCCGGTTCCCACCATCGGCTTGTGGACAGGGAAGCGATTGCACATTACGGGGACATCCTCGGACAACTCTCCCTCACTGTTCCGGCAGGCACCGTCGCCATGACACGCTACGGTATCTGGCATAAGGCAGGTCCGAAACTCAATGCCGATAGACGCGGGATGATTAAGTTCTCCTATTTCCGGATGGCAATGCCCAAACGGGATTGGGCACGGGACTCTGATGAGATTCCACCCTATCAACACGCTGGTAGGCATCCTTATGTCACCGAGGTGGAATCCTACCGCGACCGGCGGAGAGGTGAACTCACATGGCTTTGGTTATGTGGATTGGCAGAAGTGGAGGAGGAAATTCCGCCGATACAGATGTTTAACAGCGGCATTCCGTTATCAGAGATTCAACTTCAGTAGAAAAACAATTCGGTTCTTATTGCCGTCTCAACGCACTATTTGAATTGGAGTAGCAAGTTTTCAATGTTGCCTTCCAACTTTACATTGCCTGCCTGTTTGGCAAGGTCTAAGGCGGTTTGAAAATCCTGTTTTGCCGCCGAAGTCTGGTTGAGAGATCTCTTTGCTAACCCTCTACTATAGTAGGCTCTGGTATACTCAGGGTTGAACTGAATCGCGGCATCGTAATCCGTGATCGCCGCTTCGTATTGATCGAGTTCTGCCTTTGCGATTCCTCGGTTGTAATAGGCGTTCACGTAATCCGGCTTCAGGCGGATGGCGGTGTCATAGTCGGCGATTGCTGCCTCGTAGTCACCGAGGTCTTTCCTTATAATCCCACGATTGTTATAAGGAGTTCCCAGATCAGGAGCCAAGCGTATCGCAGCGTCATAATCGGCGATTGCTGCCTCATATCTACCGAGTCTTTTCTTTGCGACTCCCCGATTGTTGTAGGCTTTTGCGTAATCTGGATCCAGGAGAATAGCAGCGCTATACATCTCAATAGCCTCTTTGTATTCACCGCTTTTCGCCTTTGCCAATCCACGATTGTTATAGACCTCAGCTTGTTCCGATGCTTTCTCTGAAGTTTTATCTGGTGCACAACTGGCAGAAAAGGAGACGAGGCATACCAGAAGCACAGTCAACAGGCTCCTATCTTTCATCGCGTTGCTCCTCCGCTCTGTTTTAGATGGCGTAAGGCATTTTCACGAGTAGGCAGGCTATTAACCCGCCTACTCAATTAGATTTAACGTGCGCCGCACGCTTGCAAACACGCTTGCATGTGTCCTCGCGATTCTGCAGCAATCGTGCAGCACTGCGCTAAACTATACTCTTTCGCACCGATAACCTCAAGATTCAGCGGACCGGTATAGCCATTCTCATGAAGCACACGGATATAGCCGACGAGGTCGATGTCCCCGCGCCCGTTTGCCTGCAATTCGGGATCGCCGGGACCGCGTTGTGTGCCTTTGCAGTCTCGAATATGTACGTGTTTCACACGCGAGATTACCGCTGCGATCGCCTCCACAGGATTCTCATCCGCACGATGAATATGCGACGGATCCATATCGATACCGAACGCCGGTGATGAAATCGCTTCCATAATACGGAGTGTCGTCGGAGTGTTATAGATGCTCGCACCCACATGTGCCTTGACGCAGAGTGTCACACCGTAGTGTTCCGCACGTTCAGAGAGACTCCCCAATGAATCGACGACTTCGGGCCACGCAGACTCATCGTCCGATGCACCACCGGGACCGCAGTTAATAATGGGGACACCGATCTCAGCCGCCGCTTGAAATGCCTGTTCCATGCGTTCTGGATCGCGTGAGGGCTGTTCCATCGCCAAGAGGTCGAGTTCATATTCTTTCGCGAATCGTTTAATATCGTCAGCGAGTTCTTTCCAGCTCGCGAGGACGAGGTGTTGGCTCATCCCATCAATCGCTGAAAGTTCAATGCCATCGTAACCCGCCATGGCGATGTGCTTAAAGGCGGTTTCCATATCGTAACCACCGAACAGTACCGAATTTGCTCCTAATTTCAAATGTAATTTCTCCTTCCGTAGCGATAGGTATTGCACCATCTACGCTACAACAATTAGCCTTTCAAAGGCGGAAGCGGCTGTGGACGCACCACGATACCGCCTTGTTCATAAGACTCTATCGCTGCCCAAGTATACTCAAGTGTCGCGAGTGCATCTCTGCCGGAGGCGCGCAACTGCTCTTTCGGCACGCCGTTCGTGATGTCCTCTAAAAGGCGTGAATCCTTAAAGGGAACGTCTGACCGAAGTCGCTGATGCCGGATTCCGTGACAATAGGCTCGTCAGAGAAGTCAGGAGCACCAGGAGAGGGCCAGTAGGTCACCTTCTCGAGGCAGTTCTCAATGCAGAAGGTGCCACGTGTGCCTGCGAGTTCAACGCTCCACCAGCCACCGAGACCGAATGTCACATCCCTCCGATGGCTCAATAGGTAGCCGATACACCCGTTTTCAAAACGGAGATGGATGCTGTTAATGGAGACCATCACATCTCCGGCACCGCGTCTAAAATGCGGACGATTCATAAAGGCTTGAACGTGTGTCACATCACCGCAGAAATGGCGCATCACACTGAAAGGGTGAGCCAGGAAGGCTTTCACGTGAAAATAGGGAAATCCATCTGACCGCGGGGCTTTCGAGTAACTATAGCCGAACTCACTGCCAGGGAATCCCATTTTGTGAAGACAGTAAGTCATCTCTCCGATGTGTCCGTCCTCAATATATTTCTTCGCTTGTTCAGCAGGCGGCGTAAGATAGTGGTTCAGATTACAACCGAGATAGAGGTCCTCTTCCGTGGCTTTCGCTACCATCTCTCGTGCCTGTCCGATATCGTTAGAGAGCGGTTTCTCAACGAGCACGTGTTTTCCCTTATCAAGCGCCTCCATTGTGGGTTCGTAGTGCCAACTCCCGTTCTCATACCCACCGGTACCGACATCGACGATGTCCAAGTCGGGTTCGCCATCAATCATATCGGCTAAGTTATAGTATGCCTTTACACCGAGACGCACCGCTGCGGTGTCCGCACGCTCTTTCATAATATCACACACCGCAACGAGTTCCGCCAAGTCGTCATTCGCGTGGCAATTCGCATGGTTATTACCAATCTCACTCATGCCGACAACGCCAACTTTTAATGCCATTTTTTGTTAATTCCTTCCAATGATGAAGTTTAATCTTGCGCATAGACGCGGTCTTGCAGCCCAAAAACTTCGGGCCATGCAGATTCATCTGTGATTCTCCTTCCGTAGCGATAGGTATTGCACCATCTACGCTACAACAATTAGCCTTTCAAAGGCGGAAGCGGCTGTGGACGCACCACGATACCGCCTTGTTCATAAGACTCTATCGCCGCCCAAGTATACTCAAGTGTCGCGAGTGCATCTCTGCCGGAAGCACGCAGCTGCTCTTTCGGGACACCGTTCGTGATGTCTTCTAAAAACGCATGAATTCTCAGTGGGAAGGTTTGACCGAAGTCACTGATGCCAGACTCCGTGACAATAGGATCGCCAGAGAAGTCAGGGGCACCAGGCGAGGGCCAATAGGTCACCTTCTCGATGCAGTTTTCAATGCAGAAGGTGCCACGTGTGCCTGCGAGTTCAACACTCCACCAACCCCCGAGACCGAACGTAGCATCACCACGTTGGCTCAACAGGTAACCGATACACCCGTTCTCAAAACGGAGGTGTATACTGTTAATGGAGACCATCACATCTCCGGCACCGCGTCTAAAATGCGGACGATTCATAAAGGCTTGAACGTGTGTCACATCACCGCAGAAATGGCGCATCACACTGAAAGGGTGTGCCAGGAAGGCTTTCACATGAAAATAGGGAAATCCATCAGAACGAGGGGCTTTCGAGTAACTATAGCCAAACTCACCGCCAGGAAATCCCATTTTGTGAAGACAATAGACCTGCTCCCCGATGTGTCCCTCGTCAATATATTTTTTTGCTTGCTCAGCGGGGGGTGTGAAATAGTGGTTCAGGTTACAGCCGAGATAGAGGTCCTCTTCCGTGGCTTTCGCTACCATGTCTCGTGCCTGTCCGATATCGTTAGAGATCGGTTTCTCAACGAGCACGTGCTTTCCCTTATCGAGAGCCTCCATTGTGGGTTCATAGTGCCAGCTACCATTTTCATTCCCGCCGGTGCCGACATCGACGATGTCCAAGTCGGGTTCACCATCAATCATATCAGCTAAGCTGTAATATGCCTTTACACCGAGACGTTCCGCTGCGGTGTCTGCGCGTTCTTTTACAATATCGCACACCGCAACCAGTTCCGCTAAGTCGTCATTCGCGTGACAGTTTGCATGGTTGTTACCAATTCCACTCATGCCGACAACGCCAACTTTTAATGCCATTTGTTGTTAATTCCTTCCAATGATGAAGTTTAATCTCGCTCATAGACGAAGCCTTGCCGACTCAATTTATGCTTGCAAGCAACGTCCTATAGTAGACTTTGTATTTCATTATAAGTGCATTCACGGTTTTGTCAACAAGTATCTTTAAAATGCGCTTGACAACAATTCCTATGCGTGCTATCGTTTCATAACGGATTTACGACCTCAATCCCAGCAGGCGCCTTGTAGGCGTGAAGGAGGAAGACGGATGAGTATCAGTGTCGGAATGGTCGGTTTGGGGATGTTCGGACCGGCGTTTATCCAATCGTATAAGTCGCATCCAGATGTACATCGTCTCGCGCTCTGCGATTTACGTGAAGATCGGTTGACGAAATGGGCAAAGCAATTTGAGATTTCTGAAACCTACTCAAGCCTTGACGACATCTGCAAATCGGATTTAGATGCTCTCGTTATCATTACCCAGCATTGGATACACGCCCCCCAGGCAATTCAAGCCATGGAAGCGGGTAAACACGTCTATACCGCTGTCCCCGCCGCGGTATCTCTGGATGAATGCGAAGCCCTTATCAGAACCGTTGAACGAACCGGGATGATTTACATGAACGGTGAGACGAGTTATTTCCGTCCTGACACTGCCTTCTGTCGTCAGAAAGCGGCGGAGGGTGCGTTCGGGGAGTTCGTTCATTGCCGTGCCGAGTATTTCCACGACATGAGCCATGGACTCTACGATGTGGCGAAAAATCGGTGGGGCGCGCGCTGGGGGCGCGATAAGATGGGTGGTATTCCGATGTATTATCCAACCCACTCAACCTGTTTCCCGATCTCTGTGATGAAAGCACACGCAACATCTGTCTCTGCCCAGGGGTATGTCTATCCAAATGACGATTGGTTTCGGACGGACACTATTCACAAAAATCCCTATTCCAATGAAGTTGGGCTTTTCACGATGAGCAACGGTTCCACAATGCAAATCTGCGAATTCCGACGGATCGGGCATCCCGGATCTGAACGCGTCGCTGGTATCTACGGAACAGAGGGGAGTTACGAACAGAGTCTCGCAGGGAGCGTTTGGGCAGACAAACAGGGCAGTGAAATTGTCGAACTTTCGAGATACCATGAGTCTCTCCCGGAAGCACTCGCTGCGGATCTCGGCGGGCATGGCGGTTCACACGCCTATCTCGTACACGAATTCGTGGATTCTGTCAATCGGCAACGATTGCCCCGCGTCAACGTTTGGGAAGCCGTTCGGTATTGCGCCCCAGGATTTGTCGCACACGAATCTGCTCTACGAGATGGGGAATTGCTCCCGATTCCAGATTGGGGAGACGCGCCAGAGACCTAAAACAGAAAATTAGGCTTGATTTTTATTGCATTTTACGGTATACTATACTACTTAAAGGGTTTCTAATGGCTGGATACCATGTAAATCGGCACACGAACTTCGGTTAAATAGAGAGCAACCGGACATTAATCAACACCCACTACGAATCTGAGGTCAATAAGGAGTTTAGAATGGCTACTGAACACGCGGGAGCCTATGATGTATCGGCAATCCAGTCTGATGCTGCCCGCGAAATTGAAATTTATGAGATTCAACTCGATCGGTTCCAAGCCGGTCAAGTTGAAGAAACCACCTTTACCGAATTTAGACTTCGGCGCGGGGTTTACGGACAGCGTGATGATAGATCACAGATGATCCGTGTCAAAATCCCGTTCGGTGGACTTACAGCGGCGCAACTCGAAATGCTGGCGGATGTTGCCGAAGAATTTTCGGATAACATCATCCATATCACCACCCGTCAAGATGTACAATACCACTATGTAGACATCAATAACACCCCTGAGTTGATGCGTCGCCTCGCAAGCGTTGACATTACAACAAAGGAAGCCTGTGGGAATGTCGTGCGAAACGTTACAGCATGTCCCCTCAGCGGTGTGTGCCAAGATGAAACATTTGATGTAACCCCCTATTCTAAGGCGTTGTCAGCGTTCCTTTTGGGGCACCCGGATGCCCAAGATTTTGGTCGTAAATTCAAAATCGCGTTTTCTGGATGCGAAGAACACGCATGCGGTTTGGCAAATATGCACGACATCGGTGCGGTCGCTGCTGTTAAAGAGGTGGACGGTGAAGTCAAACGCGGTTTTAAACTTTATGTCGGTGGTGGACTCGGTGCAGTCCCACATCAGGCGAAAGTGTTTGATGATTTCGTTTCCGCAGAGGAACTCCTGCCGATTTCACAATCAATTTGCAGAGTCTTCACCCGTTTAGGTGAGCGTAGAAATCGGAATAAGGCGCGTTTGAAGTTCGTCATCGCCAAATACGGCATTGAGGAATTCCGTAGACAGGTGCTTGAAGATCGGGAAACGCTACGGCACGATCCGGCATGGACGGCATATCTGGACAATCTCGACGCTTACGATGAAAGTCCGCTCAAGGCACCGACGCAGCTCAATGGTGCTTCACAACCTGACGGATTTGAAGAGTGGTATCAATCTAATGTACGGTTACAGAGTCAACCCGGCTACGCTTTTGTGACGATTACGCTACCACTCGGCGATATTACCGCGGATCAGACGCGTGCTTTGGCAGATATTTCTCGGAAATACGTTAAAGACACCATCCGCGCCACAGTCGAGCAGAACATTGTTCTCCGCTGGGTAACGATGACGGATTTACCAGCACTCTATCGCGAACTGAAGGCAATCGGTCTCGGCGATCCAGGGGCGGAATCCATGGTTGACATTACCGCGTGCCCCGGTACTGACTCTTGCAAACTCGGTGTGTCTTCTTCGCGTGGTTTAGCAGCGCATCTGCGAAACCATTTCATTGAAACTGGTGTGCAGAATGAAATCAAAGACTTCCGCATTAAGATTAGCGGTTGCCCCAATTCCTGCGGACAACACCACGTCGCGAATATTGGTTTCTTCGGCTCCTCGCGCCGAATGGGTGAGCATATCGCACCTTACTATCAGGTGCTACTCGGTGGACACATGATTGAGAACGCCAGTTCTTACGGGCTTGCCACTGGTAAAATCCACGGCAAATATATCCCGACGTTCATTGAAGAATTGACCGGTAAGTACACGGCGGAACGCAATGAGGAAGAATCCTTCACCGATTACGTCGCACGCCTCGGGAAGGCGGAGATCAAACAGATCTTGTCCAAGTACGATAAGATTCCGTCTTATGAGGAAGCCCCAGAATTCTATGTGGACACCGGCGACACGAAAGATTACCAACTCAAGACAGGTGTCGGTGAATGTGCGGGAGAAGTCGTAGCGCTCGTCTCTATGAAATTGGAAGAGGCGGATCGGCTTATCTATGAATCTGGCTTGAACTTGGAAAAAGGTGAATATCAGGATTCCGCGGAGTTGGCTTTTAATGCGATGATTAGAGCCGCTGACGGACTTCTGACGACGGTAGGTTTGCAATATATTGATGACGCGACCACCGTCAACGAATTCCGCCCCCATTTCTTTGAACCTGGTAACTTCTTCCCCGGTTACGGCGCACACATCTTCAAAGCGACAGAGGAAGATGCCTCTACGTTTAACCACGAATTGGCGCACCGTCGTGTTGAGGAAGCCACCCTCTTCGTCGAAGAATCGCATAACGTGTATAATCGTATGCGCATCAAGCAGGAGGAAGAGGAAGAGAGCCGTCGCAAATCACGTCGCTCGCGGCGGACGGCACGGAAACCGAGGGTTGTCAAGGAGACGAAGCCTGTTGAGGAAATCGTGGATAGCCTCGATCTCAAAGGGGTTGCCTGCCCGTTCAACTATGTCCAAGCAAAGATTCGGTTGGAAACGATGGACCTCGGTCAACTTCTTGAAGTCACCATCGACGATGGTGAACCGATTGAGAACGTGCCGACGAGCCTCACCAACGATGGGCATGAAATCGTGGACACCAAGAAGGTCGGAAAGCACTACCGTCTCACTGTTCGGAAGGGTGAGTAAAGTCCAAGATTGTGGTTCATCAGAACGAAGTTTCATATACTGGCGATTGCCGCCCGCGCCCGAAACGGGCGGGTGGGTAATCGCCTTTTTATATGCCAGATAATTATAAGGAGTCCGACGTTATGAGTTCTAAAGAATTGTTCCTAACAGATCTGACCCCCGCGCAGTTCCGCGAGTGGCTCCACCCGATTATAAATGAGGCACTCTTTGACGATCGGGATAAGCTTGTCACTTTGCTTGCTCAGGATGTTGATCGAGAAACGCTGACAGAAGGGTTCCGAGCATTTTTTGAAGCCTACTCCTATGATCTGGCATTTGACTTGGATGCACAGGAAGCATGCGTGCTTACGATTTTGGAAGCACACGAAGCGTTGGCGCATCTGCGACAGCGTGTGGCAGCAGTCGAAGGTGAACGGAAGATCTCGCAGAAGGGACGTGAGGCGCGGCGCGTCGGAATGTCCGTAATCGGCGACCCCTTGCCAGAGATAAAGGTAAGGGCATTATTGGATACTGAATTCCGAGAGTTTCTGGACACATTGGTGAATTGGCAGCTTTTTGCTGCGCGAGAACGAGTGGTTAAACTACTAAAAGAGCCGCCGTCAATTGTAGGGCACGCGCAGTTGCAAGCCGCATTTTATGAATTTTTCGTGTGTCATCTGGAATTAGAGCAGTTTCTGGAGGACTATGATTATGATCCCGACGAAGGACTTGAGTTACGCCCGGAAGTGGCTGCAGAACTGGATCGGAGTATCGCAGAGGTTAAAGCCGGTGGGAAAACTTATTCTCTTGAAGAAGTTTTTCGGGAGCTTGATGGAGAATAGATGTGTGCACATTGCAGATATCCCGACGTGCGCGAAGAGATCTGCGGCGTTTGGATGCAGCGATTCGTCCCCGAGCCCGCGCCGAACTTGATAAATTGCGCGAAAATTGCGCGACCCGGCACCACAAGGCACTCAAGGGTATACATAGCGGCAAATTCAGTTTAACGGTCGCACAGCATTATCGAATTCTCTATACCTTTAATAAGCGCGACCGAGAAATTATTGTTCACCGTGTCGGACACCGCAGTAGCGTTTATTAGCGGTAGTTTTCGGACCATTGTAATACTTGTATATGGGGTCATACTGGGAAAAAATAGAAATTGACTTTCTCACCAAATTACGGTATAATAAGGACAGCAGATTGTAATGAATCCAGCAGCTACAGATACAGCCGGAAAGTGTGCTGGTAATTCTAAAACAAAAGGGACTGAAATATCGCGGGTGAAGCCTGCTCTTAGAAGAAAAGCCCATCCGGGCGTTATGTTTATAGGAAATTTTTTACCAGAATGGATCTACAACAGATTAACGTCAAGGTTTTTACAACCGAAGATAGCAAAATCAACTATACCAACTTCATCAAGGTCTTCAACCGTTGGATGGAGGAGGCTGATTCAGAAGATTACTTGAACTACGCCGACTATTCGCACGTCGATGCTGGACCGGGTGTACTGTTGATTTTAAAGCAAGCGAACTACAGTATTGACAACGCCTATCATGAGCACGGTTTCCTCTACAACCGGAAACATGCGGTCGAAGGCGACAATGCTGACAGGATTCGCCAGGCACTCACAGAAGTGCTCTCCAAGTGTGAACAACTCGAAGTCGCCGCAGAGTTGGAAAACGCAGTGCATTTCAACGGCGCAAGTCTCCTGTTTATGATAAACAACAGGCATATTGCACCGAATACATCGGAGATAGCGGAATCCGTTCAGGCAGAGCTGACACCTGTCCTACAACAGATGTACGGCGGTGACGATTTCACGGTAGAACGTACCTCCGAAGACGCACGCGAACGGTTCGCTCTACGTATTTCCGCAAGTTCAGATAAACCGATTTCAGAACTCCTCTCTAATCTGGGAGCCTAAGATGTTTAATTTCAGCAACGAACAGATTGAACGCTACAGCCGACATATTATTCTCCAAGAGGTCGGTGGGATGGGGCAGACGCGGTTGCTTGAATCGAAAGTGCTACTCATCGGAGCCGGAGGACTCGGATCCCCTATTGGAATGTACCTTGCAGCGGCAGGGGTCGGCACGCTCGGCATCGTTGACGACGATGCCGTTGATCTCAGTAATTTGCAACGCCAGATCTTGCACGGCGTCAACGACATCGGCGTTCTGAAGACAAAGTCCGCAGAAGCCACTATCGCAGAGATGAACCCGGATGTCAAAGTGATTCCCTACAACGAGCGTATCACTTCGGAAAACGCTTTTGAGATATTAGAGCAGTATGACCTCATTGTTGATGGGTGCGACAATTTCCCGACCCGCTATCTCATCAACGACGCATGTGTTATGCTTGGCAAGCCGATTGTGCACGGCAGCATTTCCCAGTTTGAAGGACAGGTTACCGTCCTTTACCCGGGCAAAGGACCGTGTTATCGATGTATCTTTCCCGAACCGCCACCTCCAGGGATGGCACCGAGTTGCCAAGAAGCCGGGGTCTTTGGTGTGTTACCCGGCATTATCGGCACAATCCAAGCCGTCGAAGCACTTAAAGTCCTGCTGGACATCGGTGAATCGCTCATCGGGAACCTTCTGCTTTTCGACGCGTTATCCATGGATTTCAACAAACTCAAACTCCGCCAAAATTGCGATTGCCCAGTGTGCGGCGAAAATCCCACCATCCATGAATTGATTGATTACGAAGAATTCTGTGAGGTGCGTTGGTAGTCCAACGAATTCTCATTGCTGTAGGCTATCGCGGACCTCATAAGTTTCAACGCCGCGTGAATCTGGGGAAGTTCCTCAAATCCGTAGGATATACGGAACTGTCGTTTCCCAGCCTCGACCATCTCGCCATCTGGATGGACACAATGTTCACCCGGAATGTAAATCACTTTGGGATGTTGGGAACCTAAAGGTCCATCGATCTCTTCTCGTCCAGTTGTTCGCGTCAAAAACTTGAAAAAGTCAGAGATCGTATCTGTTGCGACATTCGCCAGCGTCAAGTAATAGTAGAATCCAGCACTCCCACCCCGGCACTCTTGGACGTTATCACCCAGTAATTCTGTCATCCACGCTTTGACCTGTTTCGCCTTCTGGTGATACCCGCTATTAACCTTTTGGATTTGTGCTTCTATCCCGTGGTCGAGCAGGTAGCTTGCGATCTCTTGATTGATTAACGGGGCACTGAAACCGATGTCGCTTGTGCGTTGGATAATGCCGTCGAGAAATGGACCTTTGGGACCGATAAGGTAACCGATACGTAACCCTGGCGCGAGGATCTTTGACAACGTGCCAATTTCATAGGCAATACCGAGTGTATCGTAGCAGAGTGCAGATTCCAAAGGTTCAATGGCAGTGTCATGCACGAGGTCGCTATAGGCATTGTCGAAGAAAATCGGGATTTTTCGTCCGACCTCATAGGAGAGTCGGGTAACCATATCAACGAGTTCTCTCTTACGGGTATTGGATAGAATTGTGCAGGTCGGATTGTTAACCGTTACGATATAGAAAAAGCGGATAGCCTCTTTTTCAGGGCCGAGCATCGTGAGTTTCATCCTCAAACGTTCGGCATCAATTCCTTCGTTATCCTCGGGTATCGCTATAACGCTGAACCCTTTTCTCCCGAGATCGTTGCAGTAGATATAATACATCGGATCCGCGGTCAGCACAATACCGGCAGGGAGTAAGTGGGTGATGCTCTCTAACAAACTCGTCGCGCCGTTCGCACCGATAACAATATCTCGGCTGTTCAGGGTCTGTTCAGTGATACCACCGATCCGGTTTTCGATATAAAATCTCCTGAGCGATTCAATCAGGTTTGGCGAGCCTTGCGCCCCTCCGTAATTGAGAGAAGCGCGATATTTTTTAGGGTGAGCGAGAACTTTTTCACAGCCGTGTTGAATCTGCTGGTGCGGGATTGTCCGTTCATTGACATATCCGACACCGAGATTGATGTCGCGTCCGTCTCGAAAACCGACAGCAAAATCGGTCATCAGTTGATTAACCGGAGAAGGTATACTTGAGGCTTTTCCGTAATTAGAAAGCAGAATATCGCGGATCTTCATATTTCGTTGGGATTCTGTAGGGCTATAGCAGGTCTCTCAGCGCGGATTCCAGTGTCCGATGGCGAAATTCGTAACCGCTTACCTTCGTTTTCTCTGGCAGTACGTTCTGACTCAGCACAACGAAGTCCGCAAATTCGCCCATCATCAACCTCAATCCGAACGTCGGGACCGGAAACAGTGTTGGTCGCCGTAACACAGTGCCGAGCGTTTTCGTGAACTCCATATTTCTGACAGGGGCAGGTGCCGTTGCGTTCAAAGGCCCCCGAATCTCTTCGTTCTCTAAAGCGTGTAGCACAATGCCAACCGCATCGTCGACATGAATCCAAGACATCCACTGTCGACCACTACCGAGTATGCCACCGACTCCCATTTTAAAGGGCGGAAGGACCTGTGTTAACAGCCCGCCTCCTATCCCAAGCACAAGCCCAATACGAACCATAACCACCCGAATCCCAAACACATCCGCTTTTTGAGCTTCTGTTTCCCATTCTTGACAGACTGTGGCGAGAAAGTCGGTCCCAGCAGGGGACCCCTCTGTAAAGTGTTCATCGCCGCTATCGCCATAGTATCCGATTGCGGAGGCACAGACAAGCACATCGGGTTTTGGAGACACTCCAGCAAGCGATTCAACGAGGTTTCGGGTCGAAAGAATTCGGCTATCCCGTATCCGTCGTTTTTTTTCGGCGTTCCATCTACCGGCGATGGTTTCACCCGCCAGGTGAACAACCGCTTTCACATCTGATGTGGCTTCTGAAGGAAGTTTTTCGGTTTCAGGGTTCCAACCGTAGACCGCTCTTGCGAATTTCAATTTCGTTTGTGCGCGTGTCGGATTGCGAGATAATACGTGCACGGTATCACCTTGTTCGTGGAGGGCAGTGCAGACTCGACTGCCAATGAACCCGGTGCCACCGGAGACCAATACATTTGCCATTTTTTCTCCTTACGTTCCCGATTTTGACAACTCAGTGATAACGGTCTCTAACTTCCGATAGTCGTCAACGACAGCATCACTGAGTGTGTCGTCACCTTCTCCTTTATTGAAGCCTGCAAAACGGATCGCTTTCATTCCGGCGTTTTTCGCGCCGACAATATCCGTTCGGAAAATATCGCCGACGTGCACCGCTTCCGCGGGTTCAGCGTTCAGTTGTGCTAAAGTTGAGTGGAATTGCACCACTTGAGGTTTCGTATAATCCGTTTCGTCGGAGAATGTGAAAGCTGTAAAATATTGTAAAATGCCGTCGCGCGCCATCAATTTTCGAGCAAAACTGCCGGGCGTTAGTGCGGAGTCTGAGATAATTCCGAGCGGATAACTTTCACTCAACCGAGAAATAACCGGTTTGACATGTGGCATCATAATTGGGGGTGCTTCCAAGAAAGCCGTACCAAGGCATGCAATTAACTGATCAAGGTCTTCTTCCTTAAGCCCAAGGTGAAGTACCTCAGCGAATCGCTGCATACACCGTTTCACTGAGATCCCTCGGTGTTGATGCCATAGAGAGGATACCAAGTCGTACGCCTCTTCAAGTCCGAATTTCACGTCATCCAATGTGCAAGTGTGACCGCGACTGTCGAGGTACGTATGGCATAGCTGAATACGTATCGCCTGACGCTTTTGCCAGTTGCTGTCAGAATCAGCATAAAGGGTTTGCCAATAATCGAATGTAATCGCTTTAAGCATCAAGTGTTCCTATTTCTAATTTACGGTTTCATTCACTGTAGAAGCGAGACCTATTAAAGAGCATAATTTTATTTTACCTCATTTAGCCACAAAAATCAAGCGAGAATGACGCGTTGTGTAACCGCGAGGAATAATAAAAAAGGAGTCCAAAGTGTATAGTCCGTAGCGTAGTGGAGGACGGATATAAAGAAGGTACGTTGAAGTCCAAATTCTTGTTGTGTAACCGCAAGGAATAATTAGAAAATCAAAATAGACTTGCAATTTCATTTCAAAAGTGATACCATTAATTAACAGATAGGCAATCAATAGGCAAGTATGTTGCGTCCGATGTGTGCGGAGGAATACGACGTTGCGGTTGAATCGTCGAATTATCCCTGGGTATACGACCACCCGTTTAATACTCGTTTATTTCATCGTTGGATTAGGGGCACTGATATTTGGGTTCTTTCATTATACCCAACAGATTTCTCGACTGAACGCGGATATAGAAGCCCAGATAGACCTGTTTGCCGATCTGGCGGCGGAGCTCCCCGGCGTGGAAAATCGAGGATTGCAACAGAAGTTAATCGCGATCGTCAGGAAGTCATTCGCTGCAGACAGATCCCGCGCATTCTCGTTTATCATCACGGATGCAGAGGGAAACGTCTTAATTACGCGAGGCGTTGACCCGCAATTGGACGCAAAGATTGACAGTTTGGATATCAATGTCAACGAAAATGCGGAAATCTCGTTAACACCAAGTGAGCGCGCTTTGTTACAATCGACGTTAGCGCGTATGAAAAAAAAATATCTACCTCGTGAAATACACATGCTCCTTGAAGACAGGCAATTAAAGGGGTATGTTTACTATGGGGATGCCGCACCCAGTGAAATGGCAGATATGCCTTTTGTGATGACCGATACCACTGGCACACCGCAGAAATGGCAGATATGGGGCGATATTATTACCGCGGATCAGGCAACTGCGGAGGAACAGGAACGAGCGAAAATTTTCATTCAGAACGCACCGGCATCCTCCGAAATTGAAACAACACCCGAATGGCACAAGGGCTACTTCTATTATGAAAGTAAGCCATACTATGGATTAGTCGTGCCTCTCATAGCACCCGTGGTCCTATTCGCATTTGGAACTGTCTGTTTCCTTGTCTATCAACGGATAAAGTCTTATGAGCACTCGGCAATCTGGGGAGGCTTAGCTAAAGAGACAGCGCATCAACTCGGAACACCTATCTCGTCGTTGCTGGCATGGACAGAACTTCTGCATGACCGAGGTAAGGAGAAAAATGATGCGGCCCTCGCTGAACTCTCCGAAAGTATGAGAAACGATCTGGAGCGCCTGCAGAAAACAACGGCGCGCTTCGGTATGATCGGCACGCAGCCACCACTTACCGAAGTCAATATGGATGAAGTGTTTGAAGAAGTCCGAGCATATTTTGAAAAACGGCTGCCGCATATTAGTCGACGCGTTGAAATCCGATTGAAACTGCATGAAACACCGCCTATACTCGCAAACGCGCAATTGCTGCACTGGGTGTTTGAGAACTTAATTCGTAATTCGTTGGACGCGATGGACAAAGCGGACGGATGGATACAGATTGAACCAACGCACGACAAACGACACAGCGATGTTGTTATCCGGTATGCCGACAATGGAAGCGGGATTGACCGCGAAAATCAACGAAAGATCTTTGAACCGGGGATGTCTACCAAGACACACGGGTGGGGACTCGGATTGACTGTCGTACAGCGAATCATCCGTGAGTACCATCACGGAAACATCCGCATGATTAAAACGAGTCCTGACGGAACAACTTTTGAAATTCGACTGCCAGTCGCATAGCCCACATTAACAGCTCGGGTAGGGAAAATAATGACTTGTACACTTTTCCTATTCCTGTTGAGTTAGAACTTTCACTCGCGTTAATTGGGTACACAGTCGCACCTGAGCAGACTTTGAAAACTTACGTATGTCACAGACACACCAAATCTTATGGATTGACGATGAAATAGAAGCGTTGCAACCGCATATTCTTGTGCTGCGCGACCGAGGTTACGCGGTCACACCCGTGACAAACGGCGAAGATGGCATTGCTCTTCTAACGCGCGGTGATACGCAGTACAGTGCTATCCTACTTGACCAGGTGATGCCCGGTAAAGACGGGATGGCAACGCTTGATGCAATCCGTACCATCAATTCACAAATCCCAGTCATTCTTGTTACCCAATCCAGTGATGAACAATTTGTTGAGGTCGCTCTCGGCAAGCAGGTAACCGATTTCTTGGTGAAACCGATCGGTGTAGCCCAGATTGTCTCAACGCTAAAGCGCGTTCTCGACCAGCCACAGATTGTTGTAAATCAGATTCCGAGTCGATACACGACAGATTTCAACGCTATCCGCGCCATGAAGGAGGCGTCACCGAGTTGGCAGGACTGGGTCAATATCTATGTGAAACTCTTGCAATGGGATATGGTATCTGAAAAGTTAGCCGAGGGTGGATTAGAGGAAACACATCTTGCCCAGAAGAAGGAGTGCAATACGGAGTTCTCTGACTTTGTCGCGACGCATTATCCTGATTGGGTCGCGGGTAGCTCAGACGCACCACCCTTATCGGTCAACGTTCTGGACCAGCATGTTATCCCTCAACTCCAGGCTGGAAAATCTGTTTATTTTATTGTGGTTGACTGCTTCCGCTTAGACCATTGGTTAGCAGTGGAATCACTCTTGTATCCTTATTTTTCTATCGAACGTCAATATAGTTTTTCAATTCTACCGAGTGCGACAATGTACGCACGAAATGCCCTTTTCAGTGGCTTGTTCCCACTAGAGATTGCCGAACGCTATCCACAGTACTGGCAGGAGGAATCTGATGGGGACACAAGTACGAATCGGTACGAACGCCATCTTCTCGAAGCACATCTGAAGCGCAGAGGTGTCAAATTGAAGCCCGGAATCCAGTATTTCAAGATTTTTGACACACGGGGTGGCAACACCTACAAAAAGCGGGTCGCGGCGAACACGCGCGTAAGTCTCTCGGCACTGGTTATCAATTTCATTGACATCTTGACCCACCAGCGCTCACAATCCGATGTTCTACAGCAACTTGCCCCTGATGAGTCCGCTTTTCGGGCTCTGGCGCGCTCATGGTTCTCGCATTCGGTACTTTTCGATATTTTACGCATTATTGCGGCACAAAACGCAACTGTAGTCCTCACCAGCGATCACGGCTCTGTCTTCTGTAACCGAGCAACCCGCGCTTACGGTAATCGTGAGACTACCACCAGCCTTCGGTTTAAAATCGGCGCTAACTTGGGATGCGAAGAAGGCGAAGCGGTATATCTCCGAAATCCAAAGGAATACCGACTACCGGCGGAAAACGCAAGCAAGGACTACATTCTCGCGAAAGACGATTATTATTTCGTCTATCCGAACGATTTTTATAAGTATAAACGGCAGTTTCAAGGAGGGTTCCAGCACGGTGGTATCTCGATGGGTGAGTTGATAACGCCTGTCGTCACGCTGACACCGCGGCTGTAAAACGCAGCTTGCAAGCCCAGATGAATAGATGGTAGACCACACGCTATAGTTTATATCAAGTTGACACCAGTTCCCAGAGCCTTTCGATTTTTCTGTAGGAGCGAGTTGTACTCGCGACTCTTATAACCACTGATTGCCTGACGACTGGCTGCGACTTGATACCACTCCCACTGGGGGCAACCGCACACTCGCTGATTTGGCTGAAGTGTCCGACTCGAAGAGATATACGTTTCGCATCGCGTCAACGAAACGTAGGACACGCTTCTACAAAGCCCTCACTGCTTTTTGCAATGCTGCCGATTTTTGACACGACAATTAACCGAGGTGTCTTTTTTTCAAAAGGCACGATAGGAGGTAATAATGGAAAAGGAGATACTTATTTCTGATGATGAGTATGAAACGCGCTGTGCGGTACTTGAGGAGGGGGTGCTGAATGAAATTTACATTGAACGGAAAGCAGCGACGCAAACATTGGGGAATCTCTACAAGGGACGCGTTGAGAACGTACTACCCGGAATGCAGGTAGCATTCGTTGACATCGGATTGGAACGGCATGCATTTCTACATATTTCCGATCTTAAATATGAGCACGCTGACGAAGATGATGACGAAAATGAGAAGCAGAACGGAGACCGGAAATCCAGCAGAAACGCCGCGGTATTGGATCTGAAGGGAAAGCAATCCAAACAGACACGCGGTGGACGCGGGTTCCCATTTCTCATAAGTGACCTCATTTCAAAGAAGCAGGAACTCCTCGTTCAGGTCGGTAAGGAGCCTATCGGAACGAAGGGGGCACGGGTTACCAGTAACATCACACTCCCCGGACGTTATGTCGTCTACATGCCCAATTCCTCGAATATCGGTGTATCACGCCGCATTGAGTCTGCTACTGAAAGGGACAGACTCCGTAACATGGCAAAGACAGTAAAAGCCGACGTTGAAGGTGGATTTATCATCCGTACTGCCGCTGAAGGATTGAGCGAAACCGAGTTCGCAGCCGAAATCCGGTACCTTATTGATCAATGGAAACAGGTATGCGCACGCGCCGACAGAAAATCCGCACCCAGTCTCGTGAGTAAAGATCTCAGTTTCACCAATAGGATCGTCCGAGATATGCTCACGAAGGAGGTCAAGCAACTGTTTATCGATTCAGAGACAGGGTACAAGGAGACAATGGAATACGTCTCCTCCGTCATGCCCGATCTGAAATCTCGGGTCTCCCTCTACCGGGAGGATCCAATGCTCTTTGATGCTTACGGCGTTGAACGTGCACTCAAAGAGGCACTCAGTGAAAAAATTTGGCTCAAGTGTGGAGGACATATTATCATCCAACAGACTGAAGCCATGGTCTCGATTGATGTCAACACCGGGCGATTCGTCGGGAAATCTGATCCAGATAACACGATTCTCAGCGCGAATCTTGAGGCTGTTGAGGAGGTCGTCCGCCAAATTCAATTGCGGGATTTGGGAGGGATTATCGTCGTTGATTTTATTGATATGGAAGAGGCTTCGCATCGGAAACGGGTCTTCAAAATGCTACAGGAAGCGCTCCGGAAGGACCGTGCCCGCACAAATATCCTTCATTTTTCGGATTTAGGGCTCGTTGAGATGACACGCCAACGTACCCGTCCAAGCCTCTCTACCCTGCTGATGGAGGAATGTCCCTATTGTGGCGGACATGGCACAATTCTATCCGTCGAAACCGTTGTCATTCAGTTGCTACGTGCGATAAAGACGGCGCATAAACAAACGCGTCAGTCCCAATTACGTGTGATCGCTAATGATTATGTCATTTCGCATATAAAGTCGCAGATGTCAAATAAATTGCGAGAACTTAAGAAGTCATTAAAATTGGATCTCATTCTGGAACCCGATGCCGACTTGCATCTCGAGGATTACCGAATCTTTGTCGGAAAAGGTGAAGAATTGTTTCTCGACTAACGCAATCGAAGGCACCTTCTAAGGTAGTACCTATAACGAATTGCAAATCTGAATTGACATCGACGCGTTTTTAGGGTATAATTTAAGCAGAAAGGAGTGATAGATAAAAATGTATGCAGTCTTTGCGAGCGGGGGGAAACAGCATCGGGTAGAGGTAGGAAGCCTGATCGATGTTGAAAAACTCGATGCAGAGGTCGGTGACAGCGTCACATTCTCATCCGTTCTGGCTGTCGCTGACGATGATGGTCAGTTACAAGCCGGCTCGCCCTATCTGGACAATACTTCAGTTACAGCCGAAGTGGTTCAACAAGCACGCGCAAAAAAGATGGTTGTGTTCAAATCAAAACGCCGTAAAGGGTACAAACGTAAGTTAGGACATCGTCAATCATTTACACGCGTGAAAATTACCGAGATTGGTGCAGTGGAGGAACAATCTGATGGCTCATAAGAAAGGCGGCGGAAGCACCCGCAACGGACGCGACAGTATCGGAAAACGACTCGGTGTCAAAAGATTTTCCGGAAATTATGTCTCCGCAGGGAGCATTCTCACCCGACAGCGTGGAACGCACATCCACCCCGGAAACAACGTTGGGGTCGGAAAGGACTATACGCTCTTCTCGAAAATTGATGGATATGTATGGTTTGAGCGAAAAGACAAATATCGTCGGAAGGTGAGTGTCTATACAGAGCGTCCTGAATTTTAACGGATATACCCGTCTCAGGAATCAACGACCAGAAGCCTCGCCTTAGGGGGTTGCAGCGCGCACCACCCCAAGCGAGGCTTTTTTACTCCAAACTGAATTCAATCCTGAATCTTCATTAGCTCTGTCTTCCACACGTGTCTAATTATGGTAAAGTTTAGAATTAATTAGACACTCCAAAGAGGCGAGGATACAATCCTCGCCTACCGGGTGTGTGGAGAATGTTTATTTATTTTTAGGATCCACTATAAAAACGGTAGAACCAAAACCGTTAGCTTGTAACGTAGTGGAGAGCGGGTTTAAGAAAGGCGGGTCAAAGTTCAAACCCACGGTGTTTAACCGCAAGGAAAGTTTAAAAGATGAAATGGACAGTTTGGTTCGTAATGCTAACAGTAGTGTTGGGGTGTGGTGGACAGTTACAACAACTCGCCATGGAAACGATGGAGAACGCTCAGGTAGCGCTCGCCTCTGCCAACGCGATGGGGGCACAGGAGGCTGCTGATACCCCGTTACGCACCGCTCAAGAGATGCTTGCCACGGCTGAAACCGCAATGAATGCTGGTGATGTGGAGCAGGCATATCGACTGGCACTACGCGCGTATCTTCACGCGCGAATCGCAACTGAGACCGCCATCGCGATTCGCGAGGAAGCAAACGCTCAAGAGGTCCAAGCACAACTCGCGCTCGCCGAGCAGAACGTTGACGAAGTGCGCCAAAGGCTTGAGGCTATGAAGGCTGAACTTGAGGCGTTACAGAAATTCTAAGGAAATCGAGTGCTACTGCCGAGAACCCTCTTAACCGAGAACTGATAACTGACAACTATAAACATGAAATACTACGGATTGCTACTTTTAGTTACATGCCTTATCGCATCTGGATGCGCCGCACCAGAGATTGATGAAGTCATGCTCGCGACGCAGCTCCAAGACGCGCAGCAGGCGATCAATAATGCAGCCGCATTGGATGCTGAACCTTTGGTACCAGAGGAATACGGGCGTGCAGTGAAACTTCTGAATTTCGCTCGAAATTCGCAAGAAGAGGGAGACATCCCCCAAAGTGCTGAATTCGCGTACCAGGCGGAATTGGTCGCGCAGATCGCTGGCGCAAAAGCCCGGCAGACACACGCTCGGCAAAACGCTGTTACCCTCCGGGAACAGATATACCAGCAAATTATAAAGGCACACGAACTCGAACTCGAAATCGCGCGTATCCGTGAGGCTATCCTTGAGGAACGACTCGCCCGTGCGCTGAACTCTCGCGACAAGGGACAACAGCAGACAGAACAACTTTCAACGGAAATCTCGCAACTAAAAACGTCGTTACGTCGAACAGAACTTCGCCTCTCCCTCACAAGCGTAGAATCGCTCGTTAACATTTCAAAATATACCTATCCAGCAATCGAAACAACCGCGGACTATGAGCGCGCCCAAACATCAATCGTTTCAATAGCCAATCTCATTGAGCAAGAGGCCTTCGTCGAAGCGGAGAATGCTATCCCGGATGCCCAGAAGTTGGTCGAGAGCCTTTACCAATCGGCACAGGAAAACCAGAAGAGAGAGGCAGAAGCCAGGACAAGCGCACACATCGCAATCGCGAAGGCAGAAGTCATCATCCAACGTGCGCAATATCTCAACGCCAGCCAACACGCACCTCAGCAATTCCAAGAGGCGACTGGACAATTGAAACGCGCGAGACAGGCGTTAGCCACCAATCGCTACGAGCAAGCACAACAATTTGCGCAACAAGCACAACAAACCGCCGACGAGTCAGTCATCATCGCTGAAGCGGCAGAATTTAGACAACGCGCACAGAGAGAGTTGGATCGGCAGGCGGCGGAAGCACAGCAGGCGGTTGATACACTAAAAAGAAAACTCATAGCACAAGCAAAGACGCAGGTCCCGCAGTTAGAGGCACGACTCTATGAACTCGCCAATACGGCTCACGTAAAGGCAAAAACCGCATTAGCGAACAAGGAATATGAGGTGGCTGTCAAAGTTTCCGCGGAGGGTAGCGACTATCTGGAACGCGCCATTGCAAATGCGCAACAGATAACGTCGGCGAAGTCAGATTTACTAAAGGCAGCAAGGCAAATCCCTAAAGCCATCGTTATAGAGCAGACGGATAGTGTCCTCATCCGTATCAGAGGCAATGCGTTTGCCCACGGCAGCACACAACTTCAAAAGGAGTTTTCCCCGACGTTTGAGCAACTCGCAAGCGTCTTACGTAGGGATAATTTCAGCAGTTATCCCGTCCGAATTGAGGTACACACAAGTGCCTTGGGAAATGCGAACGTCAATCGAAATGTAAGTATGGGGCGTGCGGACGCAATCAAGAGATCCATCGTTGAAGGACGGGTTAATTCAGATCGACTTACCGCTGTAGGTCTCGGAGAAACCCAACCTATCGTCGAAGATGGCGCGAACAAAGAGGAACAGAACCGCAGGATTGATGTAATCATCAAGACAAACTAAAGACTTGTGAAACACAAAGACCCTTATCTCGTCAATCAGGTCGCATTCAGCCTGTTTGGAGATAGATATATCATCATTTACGGGAATACGATTCAGTTCCATAATCACTGTTACCATCTGCGGTCCATCAATACACCGGGACATCCGCACCGTGGATGCTACTACTTAGAGGACGCGAACACTGGTTTGGCTATGTCAAGTGATGTTGATTTCGCACCGCCTGGTGCATACGGCGCAATTTTCGAGCCGATGACGGGTGACATTATCGATTGCGAAACAGTTCCATACGGTTAACGTAGGGGCAGGTCTTGTGCCTGCCCACTTGAGAAACGGTACCGTGCGGTTAGAAAATCAGAGATATGACGAACACGAACAACGCAAACACAGCATCCACACAGCAGGAAACTATCCTCATTTTGGATTTCGGCTCACAGTACACGCAGCTCATTGCCCGACGCATCCGTGAGCAAGAGGTCTACTGCGAGATTTATCCGCACACGCTATCCGTTTCGCGGATAGAAGCCATCGCACCAAAAGGGATTATACTCAGCGGTGGACCCGCAAGCGTCTACGAGACTGATGCCCCAAAAATTGATCCGAAACTCTTCGAGTTGGGAACACCTATATTAGGTATCTGTTACGGTATGCAACTCATGGCGGCACTGTTAGCAGGTGGAAAGGTCCACCCAGCGACGCACCGAGAATACGGGCACGCACCTCTCCAAGTCCTTGATGCGGCTGACCCACTTTTCGCAGGACTGTCCTCGCAATTTTCTGCTTGGATGAGCCACGGTGATCGTATTGAGGCACCCCCCGTTGGATTCCAAACGATCGGACAAACACAGAACGCTCCCATCGCCGCTATGGTGGATCCCGCACGCGCCTTTTACGGGTTACAATTCCATCCTGAGGTTGAACATACCGAGGATGCCGACCGAATTTTGCGGAACTTCACGCGTAGTATCTGTGGATGTCGTGACGCGTGGACAATGCGTGCTTTTATCGCCCGTGCCACGGCACAAATACAGGCACAGGTCGGAAATGAACGCGTCCTATGTGCTGTGAGTGGTGGTATTGATTCAATGGTGCTGGCGACACTCTTATATCAAGCAATCGGGGATGCGCTTGTACCCGTTTTTGTTGACAATGGTCTCCTCAGGAAAAACGAAGCCGCTGAAGTGCTCAAAACCTGTAAGCAACTCGGAATTCCGCTCATCGCTGTTGACGCAGTGGAGCCGTTTCTCGAGGGGTTGGCCGGAGTGACCGATCCGGAAAAGAAACGGAAAGTGATTGGGGCGCAATTCATCGAAACCTTCAAAACAACAGTGCAAAAATTGGGAGATGACCTCCGATTCCTCGCGCAAGGCACTCTCTATCCGGATGTTATAGAGAGTGTCTCTGTGAAGGGACCCTCGGCTACGATTAAAACGCACCATAATGTTGGCGGACTCCCATCTGATATGCCGTTTGAGTTGCTTGAACCCTTCAGAGAACTTTTCAAGGACGAGGTGCGGGCAGTTGGCGCAGAACTGAACGTGCCAGCGCACGTCTTGGGACGACACCCATTTCCGGGACCAGGACTCGCAGTCCGCGTTTTGGGGGAGGTTACGCACGAACGTTTAGAGGTGCTCCGTTCAGCAGATGCTATCTTTATCTCTGAAATCAAAGAGGCCGGATTGTACGACGAAATTTGGCAGGCTTTAGCTGTGCTTCTACCCGTCAAAAGCGTTGGCGTGATGGGCGACGCGCGAACCTATGAAAACGCCGTCGCGCTCCGTGCTGTCACGAGTAGTGATGCGATGACGGCGGATTGGGCGCGCATACCAACCGATGTGCTCGCCAAAATCTCCAACCGTATCATTAATGAAGTGCAAGGCATCAACCGTGTCGTCTACGATATTAGTTCAAAACCACCCAGCACGATTGAATGGGAATAATTAGCCTGAATAGACTTGCGATGCGGCGTGAACAGCCGCGCCACGCGCCACGCTATGCCCTGACGCAATGAGAAGCTTCTCTAACGCACTCAGCACAAGCATGACGTTCCGTTCGTTTGAAGATTCACCCATCAACCCAATTCGCCACGCCTTTCCAGCAAAGACACCCAAACCCGCCCCGATTTCTATACCGTAGTCCACGATGAGACGTTTCCGAATCGTCGCATCGTCAATGCCATCGGGAATACGCAGTGTGGTGAGCATCGGTGCGCGGTACCCCTCTTCGGCGGCAGGTTGCAGACCGATCGCTTTAGCCCCAGCGAGGAGGGCACGGGCATTGTGCACATGCCGTTGATAACGGACATCCAATCCCTCTTCCAAAACAACCCGCAACGCTTCCCGCAATGCATAGATAAGGGACATTGAGACAGTGTGATGATAACGCCGCTTTTCCTTCTCACCGTGCCAATAGTTTTCGAGGAGCGTCATATCAAGATAGAAACTCTGGATAGGTGATTTTCGATTCCGAATCACTTCAACGGCACGATCACTGAAACTGATAGGCGAGAGTCCCGGCGGAGCGGCAAGACATTTTTGGGTACAACTGTAGGCAATGTCAATGCCGAGGGCATCCATATCTACAGGCTGTCCTCCAAGACTGGTCACACAGTCTGCCAGAAAGAGAGCACCGTTTTGATGGGAAATCTCAACGGCATCTTTCAGGGGTTGTAGGACACCGGTAGAGGTCTCCCCGTGTACCAACGCAACCAGTTTTGGGGAAGACACCTTCGCGACGGCTTCCGCGATTTTTTCTGTAGGGATGTGTGTGCCCCACTCCGCTTCTATCCGTGTCACTACGCCACCGCACCGAGCGGCAATATCAGCGACCCGTTCGCCGAAATACCCTTTGACACCTACGACAACGCCATCACCGGGTTCAATAACATTCGTCAGCGCGGCTTCCATTCCTGCGGTGCCCGTACCGGAGACCGGGAGCGTCAATCTATTTTCGGTTCCAAAAACCCGGCGGAGCAGTCCGACCGTGTCATCCATGACTTGGACAAATTCAGTATCTAAATACCCCAACATTGGGGTCGTCATTGCTTTAAGAACCCGCGCGTTGGCTTCGCTCGGTCCAGGACCAAGTAGCACGCGCGGTGACGCTATTAATTCATCGTACACTTTTTAATTTTTCCTTGCGGATATTTTAATTTTTCCTTACGGCGTAAGGGAGGGAATGTGTTCATAAAAAGGGAGGGTGCTTATACAGCACCCTCCTTTCAGAGAAGTCCCACTCAGGAGAGCGGGACTACGGGAACAGGATGTGGCAATTACTCACCACCACCACCGCCACCCCCGGGAGTACCACCACGAATTTCCAGATTATTCGACTGCATGTAGCTTATAATCGTCTGAACCTGGCTAATTGCATAGGTGAGTGCCTGGTTGACCTTCGGGTCTATGGGTGGTGTTGTCTCATATTTTGCCCACAAACGGTTGAAGTAATCCAACGCATCGTTGAAGTACGCATCGTCGCTATCCGCTAACACCATGTATGCTTCACCAATCTGCACGAGACCGAGATCTGCATACTTGGTTCCCGGATACGATTCAATGATCTTCATGTATTCAGCGATAGCGGCTTCGACAGCAGGTTTCTGATCTTCACCCTTCGCGAGTTTCGCTTCATTCAGTAGATTCGTTGCGACCTCATACTCGTAGAAAGCGAGAGCGTTCGCTGTGTCATTGAGATATCCTTGCGCTGTCGATTTCGACTCCGCACCGATACCGGGCGTATTGATTGCGTTCTGGTAGTTCTCTATCGCCATTTGATAGAGACGAATCCGTTCTGCTTGCTCCAGAGTTTGCTCGGAGCCTGCGTTGTAGTACTTATTACCGATATTAATAAGCGCATCGGCAGTGTACTGACTGTTCGGATACTCAGCGGCGAGGACTTCATTTGCCTCAAACAGCCGGTCATACCAGATTTGCCTTGCCTCCTCATCACCGGACTTCTCGGCGGCTTCACTGAGAAGTTGCGCACACGTCGAGATAGCATACAACGATTCAGCAGCACTCTTGTGAGTCTTGTTCACAGTGCGAACCTTCTCGTATTCTTCAATCGCTTTCTCGAATTGTTGCGCCGCATAGTAAGATTCGCCGACATGATACTGCCAGAAGGCGGCATCGTTGGCGCTCGGATAACGACCCACCATATCACGGAAGACATCACCAGCGGCAATGAAGTAACTCACTGCTTTTTCGGACATCTCGCCGTCCATACCTACCTGCATCCGTCCGAGTTCAAAGTTCGCAGCGGCAGTATAATTCAGTGCGGTCTCCGTGTTCTTGCGGAGGGCATCCGATTTCGGGAAGAGTCCCTTATCGACGTAACTCACGAATGTCGTCAGCGGTGTCAGTGCACTCGTTAAGTCTTGCGGAAGTTTCACGCCAATACCGACAGAATAGTAAATCTGACCGGATTGGAACAGCGAATTCTGCACATACGGGATAACCGTCTGTTTGTCCGCCTTTTCAACCGGAGCGGCGATCGAAGCGACTTCAAAGAATGCGCCTGCGGCGTTCCGGCTCGCATCGATGTAGGGCTGCAGATCTGTGCCTGCCTCTGTGGAGAACAGGGAACGCGCCTTGTCGGAATAGAGGAAACCGAGATTGTATTGCGCAGCGGATTTCTCTGCGACACTCGCGTTCGGATTCCCTTTTGTTCGGTCAAGCGCTTCAACCGCTTCGGCGATTGCTTCATCCAAACGTCCCAATTCAACGTAGAGAGTTGAGCGACGGATACCAGCATCTGCCACCATTGAGGCGATATTGGAGTCAGCCGAACCGCTATAATCTCCGATGAGCGTTTGGAAGGTGTCCAACGCCTTAGACGGTTGTTTCAGTTGATCTTGATAAATCAAGCCTATCCGGTAGTAGGATTGCGCCTTGACGAGTGCGTCTTCTACTAACTCAATGGCGTTCTGGTAACTCATCAATGCATCCTGATAAGTTTTCAGTTGCTCCTCTTGAGCAAATGCCATTGCGAAGTAGGAACGTCCCTTCATGTCTGCCTCGTCTGTGTTCTCAATGATGTATTGATACTCTTGCACCGATGCAGCATAGTCACCGAGAGTCGCGTTGAGTTCAGCGAGACGGGAGTGTGCTTGGAAGATAAGCGACTTACGTGCTTCGTCTTCGGTCTGTCCCTCTAAGGCGGTAACCCCTTTAAACGCGTCTGCAGCCCCTTTATTGTCTTCCAGTCCGAGCAACGCCAAACCCGCAGTGTAGTTAGCACTGATGAGGTTGTTCGCATCCTCCGTCAGTGTCGACACTTTTTCTGCCGCGCTGACGGCGTTCTGCAGGCTCAACTGCTTGCTACCCGCATCCGTCGCGGCTTGGGCGATCTGGTAATGACAGACTGCCGCTTGATACTGCGCGTTTGGTGCGAGTTCGCTCTTCGGGAAAGTTTGCACAAAGAGGAGGTACTCCGCAAGTGCTTCATCATAGCGTTTCGCACTATAGTAGGTATGACCGATCTTCAGTTGCGAACGACTGCGTGCTTCTTCCGGCGCGCCTGTATTATCTACAATCCGCTTGAGCGAAGCCACGAGCGCATCGATATCGACCTCTTCACTACTGTTTTCAATGGCAGTAGCTTTGATTAAGTCGATATGTCCGAGGGTCTTGAGAACGAGATCATTGTCACTCGATGAATACTTATCGTTTGCTTCGTCGGCGAGTTGCAGAATAAGGGGCCATTTTTCGGTATCATCCTGCTTTTGTGCCGCATCGCGATAGGCAAGTGCCAAGCCGTAATACGCTTCAACAGCATTCGGGCTATCGGCATAGTCGGCAATCACGCGTTTGAACGCCATTTCAGAGGATTCCAAGAGTGCCGGGTTTTCCGAAGCGGCTTGGTAATAGCAAAGTCCGACGAGATAGAGCGCATCGTCTGCGTATTCACCCGTTGGATTCCCATCAACCACAGCTTGATACTGGACGGCGGCTTCTTCAAACCGTTCCTCTGCACGGAGCAGGTCAGCGAGTTTAATTTCTGCTAACGAACGGTTGTCAGCGTCGGCAAGCTTGTCTAAAATGCTATTGTAGTAGCTAATTGCACCCTCTTTATCGCCTTCCTTGACATGACTATTGGCAACGAGAAGGAGTGCGCGTTCATAGTATTCACTTGTGTCAGGAATAGATGCGTAGCGGTCGCGGGCTTGCGTCCAATCACCGAGCATTTCGTGAGAAAGTGCTTCGTTCATGATACACGCTTCCACCTGAGCGACACGCTCACCAAAGTCATCGTAACGTTCTTGGGCAACACCTGGGAGGAATGCATCGTCATTGAACATAGCGATAGCTTCCTGGTATGCCGAAACAGACTTCTGCAGATGTCCCTGGTTAAAGTTTTCGCCCGCATCGCCTTCCTGATAACCGTCGGGTTTGGCGGCTTCGTAGTAGGAACGTCCTTCAAAGAACTTACCCATCAACTTGACGAGATGGAACTTCGGTAATGGACGGTAATCCCACAATTTCGCATATTCTTCAGCGGCTTCAACGTACTGTTTGAATTCAGTCCGCTTGATGTCAGCGAAACGGAGTTGCACCTCAGCGGCGAGAATGTCGAACTCGTTATCGTTCTTGTTTTTCTCAATGAACTCGCGTGCGATTGTTTCCAACTCGTCCTTGCGTCCGAGATCGTTGAGTGCCCAGATTGCGCCGTAGAGCGCGTGCGGGGCAACGGGATCCTGCGGATAGTCGTCAACCGTTTTTTGATACCATTGCAATGCGAGTTCAAGCGTTGCCATTCCGTTTTCAGCGTCCCCAGCTTTCACCTGATTGCTGCCGAGTTTGTAATAGGCTTCGCCAATCTGGTAGGAGCAGTAGGGAATAAAATCGGTGGCTTCTTCGTGCTCGTTGATAACACGTTGATACGCTACGGTTGCCTCACTCCAATTCTCTAAGCGGAAATGGCTATCGGCAATACCGAGTTTCGCTTCGGCGATGTAGTCGCTCTCCGGGTATTCTTCAAGGAGCGTGTTATACGAAACAATAGCGTTTTCGTAGTCCCCTTGATCGAAATAGGTACGTCCGATGGCAGACTGAATTTCTGCTTGGAGGGTCCGGTCTGCAGTGTTTTGGAGTGCCAATTCGTAGTTCACGCGTGCGTTGTCATAGTCCTTCTGCCGGGCGTAAATCGCGCCTTGGTCGAAGTATGCCGCCGTGACATATTGGCTTTCCGGGAACTGCGTGATGAAGTTGGTATACCGACCGATCGCCTCATCGTCCCTACCGAGCTGGTTCAAGCTGTAAGCGGCTTTATACATCGCTTCGGCTTGCAGATCCGGGTAGTTCTTGAATTCCTCTGTAGCGATTTTATCGAATTCCTGATACGCCTGTTCGTAGTTGGATTCGTTGAGGAACGACTGCGCGATCAGGTGCTGTGCGTCATCTTTAAAATCGGAATTTGGGAAACCATCAAGAACCGCTTTGAATGCCTGTCGGGAGTCCTCGTAGTTCTGCAGTTTATAGTTCAACTGCCCGATAGCGTACCAAGCGTTTTCGACGAAAAGGCTGTTCGGGAAGTTCTCAATGAGCTGCGTGAACTTTGGCTCCGCCAATTCAAACTGCTCTGTCCGATAGAGGATGTGTCCCCAGAGGTAGGTTAACCCCTCTTGGTGTTTGGGAATCGTTGCCGTTGGGGCAACCTTTTCGATATACTCAATCGCAGTGTCATAGTGATTCACATCGCCTGACTGTTCAGCGAGACGTGAGTAGCTAACTGCGATCTTATAATTGGCAAGGGTTGCGAAATCCTTGTCAATCACTTCGGTTTTCACACCACGTTTTGTTGATTCTTCGAGTGCCTCAGTATACTTGTCAATTGCGCCTTCATAATCCGCCTGTCCATACAGATCTTCAGCGGATTGGAAGAGTTGCTCCACTTTCTTTGAGCTACCCATCATAAAAGGTGAAAGGAGCGCAACTATTAAGGCGAGACCACCAATAATGCCCAAAATCCTTGGGTTCATTCGTATTCTCCTTGTTTACGTCGTGCGCGCTAAAAACGCGCCCACGAAATTAAATACTAAACTAACTTCAAACACTTTCGATAAGGTATTTAATTATCGACTTTACTATACTATAATAACGCCTGCCTACAACTCTCTGGAATCGTAGACTTCTGGAATAGACAATTTTTCCAACGGTACATCTAACAATTTTTGTGAGAAGTCTTTAAATCCGCTCCATTGCCGTTCATACTGTTGAAGTGCGTGCTGTCCAGCATCCATACCCTGCAACAAGAGGAGGGTGTACCTATTTTCGGTGAGGACATCACGATCCGTGAGACGTGCCCAGAACGCGCCCTGTGCCGGGAGTTCGGCATAAGCGAGCAATTCCGAGTCAATGTCTAACGCCACACTCGGGACTGTATCAGAGTCATCCTCTTGGCGTGTGGTGAAAATATATCCCTCCGTCATCGGTTCATCGGTGAATAGCCAGACATCGGATCCTGAGTCAATCACGGGGGTTTCTGTCGTACGCTTGTACGGGCTGGGTAACCCAGTCCCTACCGATCGACGGATGTCAGTCGGTTGCGTGCCGGTTTCCGTGTCCTGCTTGATAGCAAGTGCTGCGGTGGGTTGGACCGAGATAGGTGAATTGCCAGAGAAGAACCGAATTTTCGCCGCTGCATACAGACGCCCGAGCATAGAACCACCGTCATCGTGTGGTGAGACCTGGTTGAGCAGAAGCGGCGCAACGATTAACATCGTCAGCGTTAGCCCGAAAATGTAATACGGGAAAGCGTGTTGTCTGATGGAGAGAAACCCACCGAAACGGGAATGATCGATACGTCGATGGAGTTGGGTGAGTAGATGCCACCCAAGACGCGTAGCGACTGCAGCAAGCCGTTGATGAAGGGCAGTTGGCGGGCTCTGTTCAATACGGTGTTGGAGTTGCGTTGTAAACCGGGCGTAATAGGCGTCGGACGCCTCCGGTTCAACGTAGAAATTTTCGAGGAGGTGGTTCGTTTTCTTCAGGTCTACGACTTCTTGTCGGCACGATCCGCAGAAACGGAGATGCATTGCGACATCGACTGTCTGTCGTTCGGAAAGCGTCCCATCTATATAGTCAGATAAAAGGCGTTCTATTTTGTCACACTTCGATCTCATTGATATTCTCCTCGAGAGTGTGTGTTCCACCCGTCTATTTTTTAATTTTACCTTGCGGAGGAATAATGTTCGTTAGAACTGTCAGATGCGTTCCTTAGATCCGCCTGCGCCGTTGTTGCAGGCTACCGGTTTGGTTTTAAGGAAACCTAAACGTTACTTGCATCGACATACGATTTGAGCAAGGTTCGGAGCTTTTTGCGCGCGTAGTGCAAACGGGAGCGGATTGTGCCTTCGGAACAATTGAGGATTGAAGCGATCTCCGCGTGCGTTAAACCTTCAAATTCATGAAGGATAACAACTGTCCGATGTTTCAGGGAGAGACTATTGACTGCCTCTGTGACATGGTGTCGCAGTTCAGCTTTTTCAGCATGGACATGCGGGTCGTTGGCGATCTGGGCACGATATCGCGTGATTGCCTCATAATCCGCTTCCGATGCTGTTTCAAGTGTAGACTCTCGCTGACGCTCTCTACGTTTGACAAAGTTCAGTGCTTCGTTGACCGCTATTCGGTAGAGCCACGTCTCAAAAGCCGCATCCTTCCGGAACGTCCGAATTGAGCGGTACACCTTAATAAAGGTCTCTTGCATGACGTCATCGGCATCGGCGTGGTTCTTGGTGATCTGCATCGCGAGACGGTAGACCATCCGCTTATATTTTTCCACCAACGGTGCCAATGCTGTCTCGTCGCCTTCGCAAAGGTCGGCAATGAGCAAGGCTTCAGTTCTTTCCACTGAACTTTCTCCTTCAGGTTTCTAACGGATTAATGGGTTAGACAACGCCTTTTTGAAAACCGTTCAAAAAATAAAACACTTTATATTTTATTATAGCATTATTCCAAAAATTGTGTAAAGAAAAAATTACGGCTGACAGCCACTAAAAAAGGGCAACGTATTGAAAATACGCCGCCCTCTTCGTCGAAATAGCCTCAATTTTACTCTTTACCCTTGGTTACAAAGGTTACACTAACATCAGTAGAGTTGCCAGCAGCGTCTGAGACCTTACCTGCGATAACATAAGTCGTCTCGTTGCCAATCTCTTTACCTTTGACAATCTCGAGCGTCGCTTTGTTGCCTTCGACTTTGCCAAGCCAACCAACATCATCGCCGCCTTCGGTCTGCAGCGCGACGTTACCAGAAACGTCTTCACTGAACTCAATCTCGATGCTTCCAGCTGTATTGATCGCCTCGGGATCGACATCTTTGTCACCATCTTTAACCGTGCCACCAGTGACTGCGGGCGGATCGGTATCTGGTGCGGTGACCGTATAGTTCAGTGCCTGGGTTCCATCAGCCCAAGTGACCGTCAATGCGAGCGGACCAGGGGTGAAAGGACCCGTGATCGTCGCTGTTTTACCTGCGACTGTGACAGTACCGGCACTTACCGTGACATCCGCGGGTGCGTTGTCAAAGGTAACCGTAATCGATCCATTCGCAGCAATTTCGCCACCTGGTGGGGTTGCGCTTACGAAGTTAGCTGGTGCTGCTTCGTCACCACCCTCATCATCGCCACCACCACAGCCGACTATCAGCGAGAGGGCAAACAAGCCTGCCAGCAATAAAGCGAAGGTTCTAAACATTTTTGTCATTAGAGTTAACTCCTTAAATTGTAAAGTTTATCAAAATACACCCTTCGGATAGGGTGTTCTAACAACTTTCGGTCCTTTCCCATAGACACTCACAAAAGCGCTCGGGAAAGTCGGTTTCGGTTTACGCTGCTGCTTGTACAATTCAGCAACGCCTTGAAACCTATGATCATATTCTCGTTAAGTCAAGTAACGTAAGGCTATTTCGTTTGTTGTTCCCTCCGCTATGCGTAAAGAACAAACCGACACGTTGAGAACAGAATTCCGCGAGGGCAGTTGACAGAGTAAAACACCATTGGATTGTTGCACCCCTCGCCCGAAAGTCAATATCTAAACGAGTACCTTAAAGTTTAGCAAAAATTGCAAACTTTGTAAAGGTAAAATTACGAATTTTCCCAAAATTATATGAAAATTAGTCTCTTTTGTCAAGAGAAAACTTCATTTTTTCGTAAATTTACCATAAATTTTAACGTTGTCAAGAAAAAAATTGATTCATGTACTCGCAAAATCAAGTTTAAGGACATATATAGTATATCACAAATCGAAAGGAAAAGCAATTTTTTTCCTGGCTATCGGTGTATTGGCTATCGGCGATCGGGGCGTTCCGCTACGCTCCACTCTCGGCGATCGGTAAAGAGGTTATCGTTAAACGATCCCTCTGGTTTCCGACTGCTGACCGCTTCTTTACCCTCTTACTGACTGCTGAAAGGGTTTTCGTAGAAAACCCGACCCGATGGCTGATTGCTAATTGCTATTCCTCAAACAATCCCATCTGTTCACTCGTTTCTCCGCTGGCATACGTTTCAAGACGTTCTGGATGTGTGAGCACATCAACCACTTTATCGACCTCGGTCGGTGCAAAAGGAAACGCACCTGTCCGTATCAATTCTTGGGGTCCCTCGCGCTGCGCGTGCGCTGTATCCCAACGGCATGCGATGACGGATCTGTCCTGACGTTGGGCATATCGTGCTGTGTGCATCGCACCCCCGGTCTTTCGCGCCTCAACCACAATCGTTGCTACAGAAAGTCCACTAATAATACGATTTCTCTGCACGAGGTTGCCCGGTGACGGGGCTGTCGGGAAGGGATGCTCTGAAAACAGGCATCCGTGTTCATAAATCTTCACGGCGAGTGGATTATTTCGTCCGGGATAGATAGCGGAGAGATCCGTTCCCACAACACCAATCGTCTTTCCCATACCCGCGAGCGCACCGGAGTGTGCATACGTATCGATACCCATTGCCAACCCACTGACGACTGTGAATCCGGCGAGTGCAAGTTGCGTCGCCAGCGAAAGCGTCAACTCAATCCCCTCTATGCTCGGATTCTGGCTCCCTACAATCGAGACACACCGATCGCCAATGTCGGTTAACGTCCCAACACTACAGAGAATCCCCGGCGCATCAGGCAAGTTTTTAAGTTGTGCTGGATAGTCTGGATCTTCAAGACACGTTACCCGGACATCTTGAGTTTCGAGCGCACTGAGTCTCTCGCGAAAGGTCGGAAAATTACCGGATACTGTGAGTATGCGAGATGCGAGAACGGGATTGAAGGAGGGGAGCCGCGCGATTTCGGGGAGTTCCGCTTCAAAAATTGCCTGCGCGCTACCGAAACGGGCGATCAGTCGTCTAATCCGCACGCTACCGAGTCCTTCAACAGAGGCGAGTGCCAGCCAGTATTCGAGAGCAGTGTTCTTTTTTTTTGAATCTGTCATACCAATTTATATCAGGGGCGAAGGTTTCATTATATACCCATTATATACCTTAATATATAATAGCACACTATCGCGGCGGATGTCAAATCTGTGCTATATTTCGGGTGTGTAAATATTTTGTCAAAGTTGTAGATGTCACCCCTACGGGGTTCGCTGATGGGTCTCACTCCGTTCTACAGAGATGCCACCCCTACGGGGTTGAAGAGGAAACAGGTCAAATTAGACACTCTGCACCGGCGAGGTTGGAAACCTCGCCTATTGATGACTGACTGCTGATCGCTGACCGTTGTTAAAAACAGATTGACACTTCTCCTTGATTAAAGGTATACTTTAAAACAGACGATCGAATGAGGAGAGAAAAATGGAAAATACCCCCATACGTCTACTTGCAGCAGACGGACTCAGCCGGCATTATGGTGGTGTCATCGCATTGTCAGAAGTGACAATGGCTGTACATCCCGGGCAGATCTTCAGTTTAATCGGACCCAACGGTGCAGGGAAGACGACACTCTTCAACTGTGTTACGGGCTTGGATAAACCGACATTCGGCACTGTCAACTTCTTGGGAGAATCCATTACCGGGCTCCGTCCGGACCAGGTCACGAAACTCGGCATTAGCAGGACATTTCAGAACATACGGCTCTTCGCAGAACTCACAGTCCTTGATAACGTCAAAATCGGGAGACATCCCCGTACCACCAGCACGTTTATTGGTGCAGTCTTCCATACGAAAAAAGAAAAAAGTGAGGAAGAGGCGATCACCACACGTTCACGCGATATGCTCGAATTTGTTGGGTTAGAAGACATCAGTGATCAGACGGCTGGAAACCTCTCCTATGGCGATCAACGACGTGTCGAAATCGCCAGAGCCTTGGCGACCGAACCGAAACTTCTTCTCCTCGACGAACCCGCCGCCGGAATGAATCCGCAAGAAACGCAAGAACTCATTGACCTCATCTACGCAATACGAGAGCAAAATGTCACCGTGCTGCTCATTGAACACGACGTAAAACTGGTGATGCAAATCTCCGATTGGGTTACCGTGTTAGACCACGGTGAGAAAATCAGTGAAGGCATACCCGCGGACGTACAGAACGACGAACGCGTCATTGAGGCATACTTAGGAACAGCAGAGGAATAGCAGTCGGCAGTCAGTAAAGAGGATTTAATCAATAGGAATCTTTTGCTGAAATTGGGTATTCGACAGCCGACAGCCATTTAGGAACGATAATGCTTGAACTTCGAGACATTCATACCTATTACGGAAACATACGCGCCGTTCGAGGCATCTCCATCGCTGTCAGCGAGAATGAGATGGTCTGTTTGATCGGTGCCAATGGTGCCGGAAAATCGACGACACTGATGACGGCATCCGGTATACACACGCCCGTTGAAGGCAGTGTACACTTTGATGGCAACGACATCACAACGACATCACCAGAGGAACGCGTCACGCTCGGTATCTCGCAGGTTCCAGAGGGACGGCTCATCTTCCCTGATATGAGTGTTCTCGAGAACCTCGAACTCGGTGCCTATTCAAGGACTGACAAAGGCGGCATTAGAGACGATTTGGACAAAATCTTTCAGTTTTTCCCCGTCCTACAGAACCGGCAGAAACAGCGCGGCGGCAGTCTCAGTGGTGGTGAACAACAGATGCTCGCAATCGGACGCTCATTGATGTCCAAACCGAGGCTTCTCTTGTTAGATGAACCCTCCTTAGGACTCGCACCCCTGATCGTCAAACAGATTTTCGAGATCATCCAGCAGATTAACGCCGATGGCACAACCATCCTCCTCGTCGAACAGAACGCACAAATCGCACTGCAAGTGACCGATAGAGGCTACGTCATGGAGACGGGTGAAATTACAATTGAGGGCGCCTCAGCCGACCTATTAGCCGATGAACGCGTGCGACAGGCTTATCTCGGAGAATAAGTATTAATGTATCCAACACTTATTGATTTCGGTCCTATCGGTATCCATTCTTATGGATTGATGTTAGCCACGGCGTTTATTACGGTCGTCTTTGTTATACAAGCCGAATTGAAGCGGCGCGGTTTCGTCCCAGAACTCGCCTCGACGATCGTTATGGCGGCGGCAATCGGCGGCATTGTCGGTGCGAAAATCTATTCTGCGTTGCTCGACGGTCAAATCACTTTCCACGAACTCTTCTCAACAAGCGGGTTAGTCTGGTATGGCGGTTTCATCGGCGGATGTCTCGCCGTTATTATTGTAGTCCTCCGTTCCAGGAACCCATTCCTACCTACAATCGATATCGTCGGTCCGACAGTTATCCTCGGATACGGCATCGGTCGAATCGGATGTCTCCTTGCTGGTGACGGCGACTATGGACCGCCGTCGGATCTACCGTGGGCGATGGCATTCCCTAACGGCACTGTCCCCACCGATATCCCTGTCCATCCGACCCCTATCTACGAGACCCTCCTGTCATTTACATTTTTCGGGATTCTCTGGTCGCAACGCCGTAAGTTTGAAGCGACGCCCGGTGCGCTGTTCGGCGCGAGTCTTATCGCGTTGGGAGTGGAACGATTTATTGCCGAGTTTTGGCGGCTCACGCCTCGTGTGCTTGGATGGATGACAGCGGCGCAACTTTTAAGTATCGCGGCATTCATTATAGGTATTGTGCTGATCTTCTGGATGCGCGCTCGTCCCCGCGTAGTGGAAAGCGGCGTGAGTGGTAACCTCGCTGGTGAAACCGAGGAAGGCGAGGGTGGGAAGTCGCCTCAACGGAGTAGACGCCGGCGGCGGTAATGTTTAAAGGGCACACAACTTGGAAACAAAACGCATCTGTCTCTGGTCAGGACCGCGAAACGTCTCAACCGCACTAATGTACGCCTTTGCCCAACGCAGCGATACCCACGTCATCGACGAACCCCTCTACGCGCACTACCTCTACACAAAATACGGGGCACAGGCTCTCGATAGTACACATCCGGGTGCGGTAGAAGTGATGGCATCCATGTCAACGGGCAGCGCACAGGTGATCGAACGGGTAATCCTTGGTCCCTGCGAGAAGCCAGTCCTGTTCATGAAGCAGATGGCGCACCACCTCATCAACATCGATCGAAGTTTCCTCCGACAAACCTGCAACGTCCTGCTCATCCGCGACCCGCGAGAGATGCTCCCGTCTCTCGCAAAAGTCATCGGAACACCGACACTTGCCGACACGGGTTTCAAGACACAGTACGATCTCTTAACCGACCTACGCACTGTGGGGCAATCTCCCCCGATTCTCGATGCGCGACTGTTATTAGAAAACCCGTCCGGCGTTTTATCGCAGTTATGTGAGCGGATTGGGTTACAATTTGAACGTGCGATGCTGTCTTGGGAGGCAGGTGGAAATCCTGCAGACGGGGTATGGGCACCGTATTGGTATCAGAACGTGCATCAGAGCACTGGGTTTGCGCCGTATCGTCCGAAATCGGAGCCGTTTCCGACGGAATTGGAAGCGTTATTGGCAGAGTGTTTGGCGTATTACAATGCCCTGCGTGAAGATGCCATTCATGTGTAGCCATCATCAGAAAATTATTGTTTGACATCCAGTTTCCACTTCTGTATAATATGAAAGAGGAGGGATTTCCATGGCGAATCATTTCAACGACTTGATGGTGCAGACCTTAAAACAGATAAACGTCCGGCTCGATCGTCTTGATGGACGTATGGATCGTCTTGATGGACGCATGGATCGCTTAATAGAGACAAAAGCGGATCAGAAAACCCTTGACGCGACGAACGAAAAGTTGGATGCCCTTAGCGCGAAGCTTGACACGAAAGCCGATAAAGCGGACCTCATCGCGAACAACGAAAAATTGGATACCCTTGGACAGCGTATAGACCGCATTGAGGCTGGGATTGGAACCCTGAAATGGATCATTGGGGCTGAAGTCGCTGTCATCGGCGTGGTTCTCGCTTTCATTAAAGCGTGCTAATCCCCTACCGATCACTCTCCGTCATTTTTTCAAGAATTTGTTCAAGGAGCCGATCGCTATCGGCTTCGCGTTCACGATATTGCTGGACTAACTCCGCCAATGTCGACGACTGCTCACCATTCTTTGAAGCTTCACCATTCGTCGGGATCCCCAGCAACAGCATGTTCAACGCTTGATCAAACGTCTGCGCCTCCACCGCCGCAAGTTCATTGGAGCCCGCTTTCAAGATAACCATCTCTAACTTCGGACGCCGCGGTTTGTCATCACCACCGTCTCCACCCTCCGGCTTTTTCGCTTGCAGATAAATCGCCTCAAGATAGAACAAGGCATCCTCAATCGGAATAATCAACAAATTACCGCGAATCACATCGTTTGCGGCTTGCCAACCGCGTTGCTGATCGCCCGTCTTTTTATTAATATCGTCCTCGACCTGCGTCGGTCCGGCGACACCTGCATTTTCAGGGAGCACATAAACGATACGCTCGCCGTAGTGGGGTGGATCGCAGCGCGCCACCATCCACGCCTTCAACTGCTTCTCCCGATCCCGTGGCGCGAAGGGAATCACATTCACAAATTCGACCTTCTCCTCACCCGGCAACTTCAGCATAGCGTAGTAGGGCATCATCTCCTGATCGGCTTCCGAGGAGTAATATGCCTCTTTCGGTATCGACCAGGGGTTCGTATTGTCATAAAAACCGCTCGCTTGCCGATAATAATTGCCGTAGAGTTTCGCTTGAATCCGGGTCAGGTAATCGGGATACCGCAAGTGCGCCGCCAACCCCTCCGGCATCTCCGATAGTGATTTAAAGAGATTCGGAAACGCTTTCTGATAGGTCTGCATCACAGCTTCATCATCTTCATTTTTCTTAATAGCATAGAAATCGACTGCACCCGTATAAGCATTGACGACAGCGACACCGGCATTTCGGATGTAGTTGAACGTCTCAAAATCCGGCTCCTCATATAATTCACTATCTGTGAGTTGTGTCTTATCATCCACATACATCTGCGCGTTCGGATAATACCGACTCGTCACATAGAAGTCGATGATCCAGTACAACCGTTCGTTGTTAATCACGATATACGGGTCAGGATCGTAATTCAGGAAGGGTGCTATGTATGAAACACGGTCTTTAACGAGACGGTCGTTTCGACGGGTGCCGATTCTGCGTCGGAACATGATTCGGCTCTCCGGGGTCAACTTCTCCGAGATAAGGATTGGGAGGAAATCGAAGCGAAGCGCGAAACAGAGTCGGCGGAACCAACCGCCTACAGGCACACCTCCGTCCCCGGTGTATGTATGCTGCATCCATTCGGGGGTCTCTGGGGTCTCCATAATATCAGCAACACTTTCGGTGTCCGAACCGCGTCCGGCACTATTTGCCTCGCGATGGGTGTTCACAATCATATAATTGCGGATCATCTCACCGTAGTAAATCTGCGGATATGCGACCTTCAGTTCCTCATATTCGCTATCTATCGGGGTATCCTTGACCCAAAGTTTCGGTAGACCTTCACCGACGAACTCGTTCACCGGTGCGACACACACGCCATACCCGTGTGTAAATGAACGCAGATCCGTTTTCAGACGGTCCCATCCTGTAATCTCGTCACCGGGATCAATTTCGCGTGCGGCAATCAGGACCTGCCGGTATTCACCATCTACTGTATATCTATCGACATCGGTATAGGGGTGAAAGTTGTAATGCGGTTTAATCTGTGTCTCTCGGAGTGCCTCGTATAGCACGCGTCGATCCCAAATCTGGATGTTCTTCTTGACTTCGGTGTTCTCTGTTATCATTTCCAGTGTCGCGATCCCAGGCGCGCGGTCGACCCTCACAATCTCATCGAGACCAAAGGCGCTCCGTGTCTCTTCGATGTGTCGTTGTAAGTACCGACCTTCCTTGAGGAACGGTTCCACACGCATGCGCGCCACGTGGAGACCCAACGGATATACGTGAATCAACAGCACGTAACTCAATCCCCATACAGCCGCAGTCACATACCACAACAACCGTTTCCGCCAGAAGATATTAAGCACGATAACAATTGCGATACCTATCAGCACGCCGCAATAAATTTTCGTGGCACCTGCAAGGTGAAAATCCACGTAGAACAAGCCGTGGAGCGTCCGCAGTCCATTTGTCAAGGGTTGCGTGTAGACCGTGTTCCAGAGGTGCACATAACTCCGCCACCCCCCGACGACCAACAGCAGTAGCCATAAAACCGAGCCGTGGAAGATGATATGTCGCTTCACACGTGCCATCGTGTGTGCGTCTCGTCGGTAATAGAAATTATACAGCAACCCGACGACAACACACGTTACCCATAGGGTGATCTCTACCCAGAGGCTCACCCATCGGTGGAGCGGGAAGTTGAAGAGATAGAAATTCCGGTCCATCCCGAAATGGAGAGACCCCTCTGCCGCTGCCGCATCCGGTTTATTCAGGTACCGAAGCACTATATCGTCCAACAACAGCATCGGGACTGCGAGAAGGAGTGCCGCAATCAGCGTGATACAGATGACCATCCGATGGAAAGAGAAGGTCTGTGTATGTGTCCACCGTCGAAACTCGCGGGATTCCGGACACAAAATATGCGCGATTGCGGCGTTGGCGTTCATAAATCCGGCGGCGGCAATGAAACAGACACCGAAGATGCCCCACCGGACCTTCTGGAATCCCCAGAACACATCGGCGTGTCCAATATTTTCGAACCAGAGATGTTCTGTATAGAGATACGCCAAAGGTATGAGGCAACTGAGTGCGATGAGCGCGCTGAGCGTCCAGAGCAGATATGCCTGCAATTTGTTATGAACACCGCGCCGCCAGTAACCGCTCCGTCGATACCGAAAGATGCCCCCTATTAAGGTAACACCAATCAGGAGTGTACTAAAAAGTAACTGTGCGATGGCAAGGTCTGCTGTCATGATGAACCGCCTCCTATGAGATAGTATAGCATAGTTGTAGGGGTTTCGCAAATTCGGTCTTCAGCCCGGGTGTGTAAATATTTTGTCAAAGTTGTAGATGTCACCCTTACGGGGTTGGCTGATGGGTCTCACTCCGTTCTACAGAGATATCACCCCTACGGGGTTGAAGAGGCAACGGGTCAAAAATCGGTGTATACCCCCCGTCCTAAAAGGACATAAGATGCCTTCGGACGTTGAATGCCAAAAACTTTACACACCCGGTTTATGGTACGTGCCTTCTGTAGGAGGGAACTCCGATTCCCGACTTTAAGCTGACGGCTAATGGCGAATAAAAAACGTTTGACACCCATCACACCGGTGCTATAATTATGAACATCACCTTTATCTTTTGTAGGAGGGAACTCCGATTCCCGACAAACGTTTCAAAACGGAAAAAGAATGAATAAAACGATCCAAACGCCAAACAAAGGACACCGTCAATTACGCAAAGGCAGACAGTCAATACAGGGTGCCTATTATTCTGTGACACTCGCTACCGAGAACAGGAACCCTCTCCTAACAACCCCCAGAACGCCGGAGATCATTTTTCAATGTTTTGATTGGTTGGAAACGAATGAACGCCTGCAATGGATATGCCTCATGGTCATGCCAGACCACATCCATGCTGTATTCCAGCTCGGAAACAAACAGACTTTATCTCAGCTCATGCAATCCTTGAAGCGGTACACTGCCACGCAAATTAACATCCACCTCGCCCGAAATGGCTCCCTTTGGCAAGAAAATTATTACGACCACGGTATCCGCCGTGATGAATCCTTGAACAAAATTGTCCGCTACTGCTATGAGAATCCAGTTAGAAAGGGATTGGTTGATCAAGCAAAAGATTATAGGCATTGGCGATGTAAATATGAAATGGAATAAAGCGTCGGGAATCGGAGTTCCCTCCTACCCAGAGACAAAAATTATTTGACAAAAAGCCTTTCCTATGCTATAATTAATATCAATTCAACCGCAAAGATGCCGAAATACGCGTTCTTTGCGTCGTATTGAAGGAAAATACTTGACAAAAATACCCAATTTCTGTAAAATTCTTACTTGTAAGGAAACTTGTTGACTTTTTTTCGTAACTATTTTACAATTACGGGTGTTAAAAAGGGCATAGGAAACGTGGAGACCGAATGCTCCCTAAACCCGAGAATCGGAACGCTCCAGCCCCAAATACATTTTTTCAAGAAAAATTTGACAAAAAACGCTACTTCGGTATACAATTAGTTTATTATTAACTGTATACTGAATCGTAACGCTCAGGAAATCCAACAAGATTTTCTTCAAGGTTTATTTACACTTAACAACGTTATACAAGCGGTTTGGTGTAATCTATGGCGATGTTATCCATACAGCCATCTAAGGAGAACCCCAGACCCAAATTTCTAAGCGTATTTTAAAAATAACTGGTAGATGTGGTTTTCAACCGCATCGGGTCTCCCTAACCCTACCAGAATTCAAAGATACGCACTTAAGGTTAGTTCAGAATAGATTTCATCCCTGAAAAATCTATTCTTGCTGTTTGATACGAAAGCACACGATGTGAGGTGTGCAAGGGGCAATAATCCCTACTGCCCCACGATTGTTGATACGAATGTATTTTAGTTTGATTTAAATGGAGGAAAATTAGTAATGTTGTCTAATAAATGGACATTTTCCTTAACAAGTTTAATTGTGATATTGGCGTTCGCTTTGGCTGCGCCTGCGATGGCACAGTTTGAGATAAAACTCAGTGTCGGTACTGGTGAAGATGTCAGTCACGCCGATGGCAACCAAGTACGGTATGCTCCTGTTGATACTCAGGCTACTAATACTGATGCTGCGAATGTCACTACCATTAACATCATGTCTACGAAGGTGGTCAATACTGTTAGCGGCTTCAGGGTTTATGCCTACAATGAGTTTGGTGGCAGGGTTACCACTACTGGTGATAATGGTGCCCCAACGTTAGGTGCTGCATCAGCAGATAATCCTGCTGATGGCATGCATTTCACGGCGACTTTAAGTCCCGTTACTGTTGCATCTGGAATAACGCGGGTCATTATAGACCTGCCAAAAGATGCGGTAGAACTTGCGGATCCGAGAGCCGAACTTGATGACGATGGTAAGAGAAAGGCGGCTGGTAAAAACAAAGAGGCATCCATTGAGCTTCACTTTGTCGGTGCAACACAGGGCGATGCTCTTGCTGGTGATGATAATACTGGTCAGCCGGTCGTGCATAAAATTGCGCGAGCGGATGGTCAACTGCGTCCTGTCACGGCTGCAACTTTCGATGTTCTCATCACCCTCAGTGAAGAGCCTCGCAAGGACGGCTTCAAAAAGGATCACATTGATGCCGCAAACGCAACCGCCGGCGATCCTACTTTTTTAGATAAGATGATGGAGACCCGTGCAACTGCTAACACATTTACCGCAGGTGACATAGCATCTAGTGGTCGGGACAAGATGTTGTATCGCTACATCGTGACGCTTACGCCGAAGTATGAAAATAAGAACGATATCGTCGTGAAGGTGAAATCGTTCTACGACCAAGAAAAGCCAGACTCGAAGATGTATATGCCGCCTGCGACGCCTGCTGCTTATATAGAAGGCACGGACAAACTCACCGTCAAGGTCGGCAAAGAGGTGCTGAAAGACAAGACCGCGGGTGTAGTCGTCTACATAGGCGAGGACATCATTATCCCGAAAGATGGGTACTTGGTTGTCGCGAAGAGCAAAGGCGATTCAGCGGTTCGTGATCCGGGTGATGCCAAGAAGTCTCCAGCAGCGACGGTGCGTCAGCCGTTTGCTCTGACGTATAACCTCGTTGAAGGAGCTTTGCCGAACTTAGAAGTGCTTCTGAACAATGGTGGTACGATAGACGTCGTTGGTCCCAAAGGTTTGATTATCAGCGAAATCATGTGGGGTTCGGATGCGAGTCTTACCGCTCCAGTCAATAGCCAATATGTGGAACTCCGGAACGTGTCTGGTGCGGAGATAAAAGCCGCCAAAGAGACGTATAAGTTAGTTTTCTATGGTGCTGGTGCGACGCTACCAGATATGAGTGTTGCTGCGAACAACATCCAGGACCGCGCTGGGACCGTTGGTGCGAATGGCTACTGGTCAGTCGCCGGCACAGGTCAGAGCGGTCGAACGGGTATAGATGAATCACCGGGTGAAACGGTTGCTGTTGCACCGACGCAAGAGTTGGTCTCAATGCAGCGGGGTTATGAAGCGGCGGCGTTAGTTGCTGGCGTAGCCTCAGAAAAGGGCACGGTTCTGATTGGCACGACGGTGTCAGTTGCCTCAGACGGCACGATGATGAGCAGTTGGACGGCTTCAGAGGCACCGGGTGTGAACTTTGATCCGAACAAAGTGGGAATCCGTATTGGTTCACCGGGTCGTGAACCTGTATCGTATCCAACAACACCGACTCCTGAACCCGATCCGACCCCTGTTGCCGAAGCCGACGATATAGCGATTACCGAAATCATGGTTGACACGTCAGACGGTAGACTCCCGCAGTGGATTGAACTCACCAACGTCTCTGGTGAAGAAAAGAGTCTTGCCGGGTGGTCTCTGATCGTGATGAACACAGCGGCAGATGATGTGGCTGTAGGTTCTCGTGTGACGATTGACCTGAGCGGCACGCTCGGTGTTGGTGGCGGCGCAGACGCTGGTGGCACATTAGGGAAATCGCTCCTACTGGTTGCCTGGGATGGTCGCAACTCGAGGAATCTTGAAGGCAATGATCGCGTCGTTGACGTCTCAGACCAAGTCGATAAAACGGGTCGTTACACACTCATCAGTGAGACGGCGTTCATGCTCGCATTGATGCCACCCCAAAAGACAAGTGTAGTGGCGTATGGCGACACAGCCGGCAACCTCGGTGCGGCAGAAGCGTGGGAGATTCCATCCTCTGATGGCGCACGCAGTTCGTTGATCCGTCGTGAAATGCTTGCTGATGGCATGGCGACGATGGGCACTTCCGCCAACGGTTGGGTGCTCGCCTCCAGCACCTCGCTTGTCACAGGACCTGCGACGTGGTATGGCAGCGATGAAGATGCTGGCACCCCGGGTTATGATGGTGGGGGTCCGCTCCCCGTAGAACTTTCACATTTCCGTCCTGCCCGCGATAAAGCGACGGGTGCGGTGGTGATTACGTGGTCGACGCAATCGGAGTTGAACAACGCTGGCTTCTTCATCAAGCGGAGTAACCAACGCGACGGTCAATTCCAAATCATCAATGCGTCGATGATACCTGGTGCGGGCACGAGTAGTGAGAAGCAGTTCTATACCTATACGGATACGACTGCGCAACCGAATGTCGTCTACTACTACCAGATAGAGGATGTCTCTCTTGACGGGAATCGTCAGACGTTGACCCGTGGTATCCGCCTGAAAGGGCATATCGGTGCTGCTGGTAAACTCACGACGACGTGGGGCGACTTGAAAACACAAGAGTAAACTCAGGGATATTCTAACTAACCTACCCATATCAGAGCGGTGGACTTCGGTTCATCGCTCTGTTTTTATACACGTTTCCCGCTGACCCTCTGGCGAAAAAACTTGACGACCTATAGAGATGTATGTTAAAATTTGCAGAATAACGACTCGTCTGAAGTAATGCAACACAACGATAGCGTTAACACAAAAGAACTTGATGAAAAGCGAGCCTCACTTTTCACCGTCCAGGATGTAGAAGAGGCGATCCTCTATTTCACCTATATGACAGTGCTGTACCCACTCGTTATCATTGCCCATGAAATTTACCACGGGTGGAAAGGCGGATGGGAGACGACGTATCTGATCCTCAGAAACGTACCCATCTTTTTCGGGATCGCGACAACCCTCATCCTTTTCAAAGAAGGAGTTGATATTATGTTGAGACGTTGGCAAGAAGCCAGAGAAATCAGTCGGCAAAAACGCGCAGCAATTGTAGAAGCTGCGAGAGCTGAAGGAAGAGCCGAAGGCATAGCTGAAGGAAGAGCCGAAGGCATAGTTGAAGGGAAAGCCGAAGGCATAGCTGAAGGAAGAGTTGAAGGCATAGCTGAAGGAAGAGTTGAAGGCATAGCTGAAGGGAAAGCCGAAGCCCAGCGCAGTTGGAACGAATGGTACCGCCGCCAAGCCGAAGCACGAGAGAAAGGACAACCCTTCACTGAACCCCCGCCGACCCTCAACGGTGATACACTCGACGAATAATCTTTAGGACTTACGCAGCATCGTAGGTCAGGTTGCGAAAAAAGTTTGACAAAAAATACAACCTACGGTATAATTAGCGTATAATGTAGGTTGGGTCGAGCGTCAGCGAAACCCAAAAAAAACCCGTTACACATTTTTTGAAGAAAAATTTGACACCACACCACAAATGTGGTATAATAATTACATAATTGCGGTAGAATGGACTTCCGAATCCTGATTTGGACGATTCATTAACACACCGCAAAAAAGGACTTGACATCTTTTCGTAACTCTTTTACAATTAACAACGTTTATACAAGTGGTTTGGTGCTATCTATGGCGATGTGCAACACACCGCCATACAACGAGACCCCCAAATCCTAATTTCCAAGCGTGTTCCGAAGCCATCTACCCTTACCGGTAGACGAGATTCCCTAACCTCGGCGACTTCACAGGCACGCACACTAAGGTTAGTTCAGAATAGATTTCATCCCTGAAAATCTGTTCTTGCTGTTTGAGAATGAAGCACACGATGTGAGGTGTGCGGGGGCATCTATCCCTATTGCCCCATAGTGTTCGATATACGAATGTATTTTAGTTTGATTTAAATGGAGGAAAATTAGTAATGTTGTCTAATAAATGGACATTTTCCTTAACAAGTTTAGTTATAATGCTGTCACTGGCCTTCATCGCGTCGTCTGCGCTGGCACAGTTTGAGATAAAACTCAGTGTCGGTAGTGACGAAGATGTAAGTTTCGCCGATGGCAACCAGGTGGTATATGGTGCAGCGACCACCATCAACATCATGTCTACGAAGGTGATAAGCCGTGCTTCTGCTGCTTCTGTGGATACTACTAACGACGACGATGTGGTTACTAAAACTGCCGCCGCAAACGCGCTAGACGCTGATACGATTGAAGCCCTCGATTTTACGATCATCGCCTACAATAAGTTTGGCGGTACAGTTACGCATACGCTAACATTGACAGCTACAGAAGCCGGTACTGCTGTCGGAGGAGGAGTAGCGAACGATGGAACCCCCGATGGTCAGCATTTCACGATGGACTTAGGGAGTGTTAATGCACCGATAACGCGGGTTCTGATAGTTCTGAAAGCAGGATCAGTTGAACTTTCGGATCCGAGAGCCGAACTTGATGCCGATGGCAAGAGAAAGGCGGCTGGTAAAAACAAAGAGGCATCCATTGAACTTCACTTTGTCGGTGCAACCGAAGGCAATGTTGATGATACTACTGCTACAGGTACGACTGGACCGATTCCCCAAGGTCAGCCAATAGTGCATAAAATTGCGCGAGCGGATGGTCAGCTACGTCCCGTCACTGCTGCGACTTTCGATGTTCTGATTACACTGAGTGAAGAGCCTCGCAAGGACGGCTTCAAGAAGGATCACATTGATGCGGCAAACGCCACCGCTGGTGATCCGACTTTCTTGGATAAGATTGACGCAGCGGCTCAAGATGCTGCCACTGGCATGAAATCCAGTGGTCGGGACAAGATGTTGTATCGTTACATCGTGACGCTTACGCCGAAGTATGAGAATAAGAATGACATCGTCGTCAAGGTAAAGTCTTTCTACGATCAGGAGAAACAAGACCCGAAGATGTATATGCCGCCTGCGACGCCTGCTGCTTATACAGAAGGCACGGACAAACTCACCGTCAAGGTCGGCAAAGAGGTGCTGAAAGACAAGACCGCGGGTGTAGTCGTCTACATAGGCGAGGACATCATTATCCCGAAAGATGGGTACTTGGTTGTCGCGAAGAGCAAAGGCGATTCAGCGGTTCGTGATCCGGGTGATGCCAAGAAGTCTCCAGCAGCGACGGTGCGTCAGCCGTTTGCTCTGACGTATAACCTCGTTGAAGGAGCTTTGCCGAACTTAGAAGTGCTTCTGAACAATGGTGGTACGATAGACGTCGTTGGTCCCAAAGGTTTGATTGTTAGTGAAATCATGTGGGGTTCGGATGCGAGTCTTACCGCTCCAGTCAATAGCCAGTATGTGGAACTCCGGAACGTGTCTGGTGCGGAGATAAAAGCCGCCAAAGAGACGTATAAGTTAGTTTTCTATGGTGCTGGTGCGACGCTACCAGATATGAGTGTTGCTGCGAACAACATCCAGGACCGCGCTGGGACCGTTGGTGCGAATGGCTACTGGTCAGTCGCCGGCACAGGTCAGAGCGGTCGAACGGGTATAGATGAATCACCGGGTGAAACGGTTGCTGTTGCACCGACGCAAGAGTTGGTCTCAATGCAGCGGGGTTATGAAGCGGCGGCGTTAGTTGCTGGCGTAGCCTCAGAAAAAGGCACCGTTCTGATTGGCACGACAGTGTCAGTTGCCTCAGACGGCACGATGATGAGCAGTTGGACGGCTTCAGAGGCACCGGGTGTGAACTTTGATCCGAACAAAGTGGGAATCCGTATTGGTTCACCGGGTCGTGAACCTGTATCGTATCCAACAACACCGACTCCTGAACCCGATCCGACCCCTGTTGCTGAAGTCGACGATATAGCGATTACCGAAATCATGGTTGACACGTCAGACGGTAGACTCCCGCAGTGGATTGAACTCACCAACGTCTCTGGTGAAGAAAAGAGTCTTGCCGGGTGGTCTCTGATCGTGATGAACACAGCGGCAGATGATTTGGCTGTAGGTTCTCGTGTGACGATTGACCTCAGCGGCACGCTCGGTGTGGGTGGCGGCACAGACGCTGGTGGCACATTAGGGAAATCGCTCCTACTGGTTGCCTGGGATGGTCGCAACTCGAGAAACCTCGAAGGCAATGCTCGCGTCGTTGATGTCTCAGACCAAGTCGATAAAACGGGTCGTTACACACTCATCAGTGAGACGGCGTTCATGCTCGCATTGATGCCGCCACAGAAAACGAGTGTAGTGGCGTATGGCGACACAGCCGGTAACCTCGGTGCGGCAGAAGCGTGGGAGATTCCATCCTCTGATGGCGCACGCAGTTCGTTGATCCGTCGTGAAATGCTTGCTGATGGCATGGCGACGATGGGCACTTCCGCCAACGGTTGGGTGCTCGCCTCCAGCACCTCGCTTGTCACAGGACCTGCGACGTGGTATGGCAGCGATGAAGATGCTGGCACCCCGGGTTATGATGGTGGGGGTCCGCTCCCCGTAGAACTTTCACATTTCCGTCCTGCCCGCGATAAGGCGACGGGTGCCGTGGTGATTACGTGGTCGACGCAATCGGAGTTGAACAACGCTGGCTTCTTCATCAAGCGGAGTAACCAACGCGATGGTCAGTTTGAAATCATCAATGCGTCGATGATACCTGGTGCGGGCACGAGTAGTGAGAAGCAGTTCTATACCTATACGGATACGACTGCGCAACCGAATGTCGTCTACTACTACCAGATAGAGGATGTCTCTCTTGACGGGAATCGTCAGACGTTGACCCGTGGTATCCGCCTGAAAGGGCATATCGGTGCTGCTGGCAAACTCACGACGACGTGGGGCGACTTGAAAACACAAGAGTAAACTCAGGGATATTCTAACTAACCTACAAACAGAGTGGTGGACTTCGGTTCATCGCTCTGTTTTTTTAAGAGTTGATGGAGGGAAAAAACCGTGTTGTCTAATAAATTTTCCTCAGTACGTTTAATTATAATTTTCACACTTGCCTGTATTTCACCTTCCGCAATGGCTGTCGAATTCGGCATTACGCTGAGCGTAGACGATAACACGGATGTCAGTTTTGCGGAGGGTGTTCAGGTGCAATATGGGGTGCTGGTCAATATTAAGGTTCGCTTTGGGAAGGTGGTCAATCATGATGATAGTATTGCCGCGAACGCTACAGGTAATGCTGGGAGTGGCACCGACGCATTTGCGAAGGACGATGTCGAGATCATCGCCTATAACAGGTTTGGTGGCACAGTAACGCCTCCGGGACTCACAGCAACGGGGTATCCCGCACCAGCGAATCCACCCGACGGTAGGAACTTCACGATACAGTTAGCGGCTGTCGGGACCGCCGCCGCGGATCCTGGCACTGATATCGTCAGGGTCGTGGTTTGGATACCGAAACATGTGGTTTATGCTGCGGATCCAAGAGCCGATCTTGATGAAGAGGGTGTCAAAACCGCGGATGGCAAGAATGCCGCCGCGGATATGACGATTCACTACGTCAATATACAGCCGACCCTTGGTACGCCAGTCGTCCATTTTATCAAGAGACCGGGTGAATTCGCGCGCCCCGTCACCTCTGAAACTTTTGATGTCGTTGTTCAGATTAGCGAGGAACCCAAAGCAGGTACCTTCACGAAGGATCGTTTTTCGATCACAAACGCCGTCATCACTCAGGTTGTAGCTTTAGGTGCCTTTGATGCAAATGGAGGTTTCGCTTCTACGGGACGAGATGGGAAGGTTTATAGATATCTTTTGAGGGTCGCACCCGCGTATAGGAACGCTGACACGGACATCGTCATCAAAATTGAATCGTTTGAGGATCAGGAGAAACCGACACCTATGAAGTATACCCCACCCACAACGGATGCCGGACGGACAGAGGGGAAGGATATACTCACGGTGAAGGTTGGCAAACGGGACCTGAGAGACGCGGCTGTAGGCGTAGAGGTTTCGGTACCGAAAGATACTGTCGTTCCGGGGACTGACCCTTCGACCACCGTCCAAAATGGGGGTGGTGATAACACTAAAGTCGCCGCTACGGAAACTGTTGCTGCTACTGTGAAAGCCGCAGATACTTCTGTCTCGATACCAGAGGCAGGGCAGATCTACATCAGCGAAATTATGTTCGCGGGTGGTGGATTTTTACCCCAGTGGATTGAGATCGCCAACGGTTCGCGGACAGAGCAGGTCAACTTGAGCGGTTGGACGCTGACCGTCGAGAATGCAGATGTCGATGCTAATGTTTTCGTCAGTGAGAAGGCGAAGTTCAGGATTCCTGAAGGTACGAAAATCGATCCGAGTGGGCAGCACGATACACCCTCAACACTCCTTGTTGTCGCGAAACGGGGACGTACGAACCTCGACGGTGGGACGGCAGAGAGGCAGATCGTCAACCTGGATATTTCCCGACCCCGTTATGCGTTGCTGAGCGATACAGCGTTCAAAATAACGCTCGCTCCACCGGCGAGACCTATCGTTCAGGCAACTGTTCGTGCCGCGGCGACGGATGTGGTCGGTAACCTTGCTGGTGATGGCACTGCGATGTGGGCATTGCCGGTAAACGAGAGTGGTGCCCGTAGTTCGATGATCCGTAGGCACATCCCCGCTTCTATGGAGCCTGCGGACCCGAAAGACGGCACGATGCTGGCGTCTTGGGTGCTTGCCTCAGAGACGGAACCCGCACAACCGATGCGTCTTGGCACACACAGTTACTACGGCTTCCCAACGGATGTCGGCACCCCCGGCTTCCGTGCGGGTGGTGCGTTGCCTGTGGAGCTCTCACATTTTCGTCCTGCGCGTGATAAAACGACGGGTGCCGTGGTGATTACGTGGTCGACGCAATCGGAGTTGAACAACGCTGGCTTCTTCATCAAGCGGAGTAATCAACGCGACGGTCCGTTTGAAATCATCAATGCGACGATGATCCTTGGCGCAGGCACAACAGGTGAGAGGCAGTTCTATACCTATACGGATATGACTGCGCAACCGAATGTCGTCTATTACTACCAGATAGAGGATGTCTCTTTTGATGGGAATCGTCAGACGTTGACGCGTGGGATGCGTCTGAAAGGGCATGTCGGAGCCGTTGATAAAGCGACGACGCTGTGGGGTGAGTTGAAGACATCACATAACCGCTAATCGCTAATCGCTAAGTTTATGGAATGACTTCTGGCACGCGTCTGTAAATATCCTGCAAGCGGAGTTCACATCCGATGGAAGCGAGTGGCATCACGTCTTCCTGTCTGTGAAATTCGGTCTGTACCCACTGGGTCTTGACGAGTCGGTGATGTTCAACGCGAATCCTGTTCTGTGAAACGAGGATGTATTCTCGCAAGGACGTGAGTTCTTGATAATGCGCGAATTTTTCACCTTTGTCATACGCCTCAGTTGACGGTGAAAGGACTTCTACGATGATGATCGGGTTCAGAAGTGTGTCAAAGACATTATCTTCAAAGACCGGTCTATCGCAAACAACAGTTACATCTGGGTAGAAGTAAGCTCCTGTCGGACTAGTCCGAACGCGCATATCATTGGAGTAAACTAAACAATCTCTCTGTCTCAATTGGATGTTAAGTTCAGTCGCTATATCAAGAGTGATGAGATTATGGGCACTACTTGCCCCGGACATCGCGAGTATCTCTCCATTGAGATATTCGCTTTTGAGCGTTGCCTTGCGTTCCAAAGCGATGTATTCTTCAGGTGTGAGAATAGTTTCTGCTGCGAGAGATGACATACGTGCCTCCATCAATGTGGTGTGTTTTGGGTATTCTGTTTATCAAATTATAGCATATCATAGCGTATATTGCAAACGCGAGCGTCCGTATGGTTTGTAGTCGTGCGATTCATCGCACGTTCCCATAACTGAAAATTGACGATTGATAACGATTCTACACTTTTTGACGAGTTATGCGTTTTTATCGCAAATAAACGCATTTTTTGTATCTTAACTTGACAAAATACGTTTAATAAGGTAAAATTAAGAAATATAGTATATAAACGCGATATTTTCGCATATTATGCGTTGAAAAAGATATAAACGTAATCTTTTCGCGCAATTCTGAAATATCTACATGTTTCCCGAATTCAACGTGAGTTTGATAAATCTTAGGATAGACGCATCTCCTCTTATGGTCCCCTGCCTCCCTGAAATCTAAGGGGATATGGGAGTTGAGAGTTTCGGGGGTTAACTCCCTAAAATTGCCCCTATTTTGCCCAATGTGTGCCTGTCCTGCCTGCTAACACTTTTTTCCAAGTTCACGTTGATTCACCAGAGTTTGATTTAAATGGAGGAGACGGGTGTAGCCTCATTCCAAGGGTCTCACCTTAATTCCCCAATTCCTACACAAAAGCGTGCATTTCCGACAGCCGACAGCGATTCTTGTAGGAGGGAACTCCGATTCCCGACGCTTTGTAGACGTTGCTGGCTGCCGACAGCCATTCTCGTAGGAGCGAGTTCACTCGCGATGTTCCAATTGACAGTTATAAAACCAAAGAATATCAGAACCTAAAAACGAAGAACCATCAACCAATCTGCTGACGGTTGATGACGAAAACACGAATCGCTGACGGCTGACCGTTCATCCGCTGAAAGCCACGCCGCTGACGGTTTCCGACGGTTTCCGGCAGCCGACAGCCATAAATTGAGGTATATATTTTCATGAAAAATTTAACCACGCGAAAAATTGTCCTCGGACTGCTGGTGACGCTTGTGCTGGCGTTCAGCGTGCAGGTCACCGCAGACGCGCTGAGTTTCGGAACGACAAGAACAAATGATTTACAAACTATAGTTCGTGGTAATACGTTTTCGGTTACATTTGCTGTAACTCTGGAGGATGATGTCCGAAAGTCTGCCTACGCAGATTACATAGTAGACCCTAATGATGCCACCCGTTATTTTCTCGACTCTACGAGTGGTGACAAAGATAATGATCAGTATGATAGCGGTGAGCCCACGGTAAGCACCGCTAACGCTTTCCATTACAACAATGAAGCGGTTCGTATTAGTGTCAGTGGTGCTGGTGCAAAGATCACGTCAATAGGAACTAACACTATTACGCCTGCATCTTCCATCACAGTGAAGGAAGGTGGCAGTAGTGCAGAAGCATTAGCGGAGGGAGACATTGTTGTAAATTGCAGTACTTCCAGTCATGGAGAAGTTACCATAACTGCAAGTGATGCAACGCCAAGTGAGGACTATCCTTCGGGAGTTCGCAAAGCACCAAGCTTTGTTCTCACGACTTATGTCACACAGTACACCGCAGCTGTTGGTGCCACAAGAACCATCCGTCTCGTTGGCGTGACGAATGGGGTTGCGATCGGGTACGACGATCAAAGGGATCAACCCATTTACAATGGCGACTCCAGTCACTATCCGGTTACATATCGTATTACAGGTAGCGGAACCATTTATATAAAGGAGGGTGACCGGGGGGCTAGTGACCTAACAAATAGATTTGGTAACGCTGGCACTCCACTCACTACATCTACTGCCGCAAAAATTCTTCTGGATATGGGCGGATCGACGAACACAATTATTGCAACACTTGGAGGTTCATATGAGGAATCTCAGGGTATCTATATCTTTGGAAACCCTCAATTAAGCATAACCGAGGGCGACGGTCAGTCCGGTAACCCTAATGCTCCACTTACGAATGCCTTGCAAATTACGTTAAAAGATAATGCGGGGACACCCGCAGGTGTTGCAGGGGTCCCAATCAAGTTTGATGTCACAGATAAAAGCCCAAGTGGTGGCATCTTGAGCAAAGCAACTGGAACCACTATAGTTGATGCTTCAAATGAAGAGATAAGTAGTCCGATTCCTGGAAGCACAATGTACGTCCGAACCAACACAAGTGGTCAGGCCTCAATTACTTTCCAACTCGGAACCATTCCTGGGGAACAAACGGTTACCGTGAGTGCGCTGAATATAGCACGTTTGACGAAGACGATTAAGGCTACAGCAACGGGGACAGCTGCTACAAGACAACTCTTTGCAGAGGACATTGACCGCCAAGGGACCACAAATATCTATACTTTAGTGGCTCGCGTGGAGAATGGTGGACAGGCGGATCCGAATGAGACAGTTACGTTTACAACAACTAAAGGGCTCTTGACAGGTAGGAATTCAGATGACTCTGACGATTTAACAGCTAAGACAGTATATGCTAAAACTAATGCAGGAGGTAAAGCGCGCGTCACTTACAACGCGGGCGATAGTTCGGGTACCTTAGAAGTCGTCGCGAGTATCTCTGTAGGAACTACCGTGATTACCCAGTTACAAGAGGTAACTTTTAACGTCAGAGGTGGAAGCTCCAGTCAACCACAACAACCACAACAACCACAGCAGACGACAACCAATAGCATCACTATTTCGCCATCAAGTACCACTGGCGATCCTGGCGACACCGTAACGGTGAATGTCAGTTCAAGTCCTACAGGCACTTTGGTTACGCTGAGCAGTAACGAGTTCGCGAATACCAACTTCTCGCCGCAATCTGGACTCACACCTTTCTCAAGTACGCTAACACTACCGAGTTCGACGGGGTCGTATTCCTTCTTCGCTGTTGGCTCAATCGCTGGTGCTACGGTTTCAGATTCTGCGACCGTTACGGTAGCAGCCGCAGGACTTGGCACGCTCACGATTTCGCCAGCCGGCGCGGCAGTGAATGGCGTGCAAAACGTTACCATTACCGCCCGAGATGCAGATGGCGATGTTCCAGCCGATGCTTTTACGGTGACACTGAGCGGTACCGGATTCACTACCACAACGGCAACGGTTCTTGGGGGTTCCGTCACCGCACCCGTTAGACTACCGACAACGGCAGGAACCTACACGCTCACTGCCAGCGCAACAGGATATAATTCAGGTACAACCCGATTGGTCGTGGGTGGACAGACGACAACGCCGGGGACGACACCGATAATACCGACGGGTACCACCGGAGAGCCGGATAGCCTTGATATTGACGGTCAACGCCTCCGCAGTGGCGTGGTGAACGAGCAACTCGATGCACCGCTGCGTGTCCGAGTCATTGATGTGAACGGCAGGGGCGTTTCAGGGGTCCGAGTGACGTTCCGTGTGCTGAACCCCGCACGGGGTACCTTTGCCGGTGCCCGCGGCAGGGGAAATGCGATCTTAGACGAGACGGATCGGAATGGCTATGCAAGTGCTGACTTCACGCCAACAAGCACTGGCGATGTTGTCGTCCGTGCCTCAGCGTCTGGCGTGAGTCCGGTCACTTTCATTCTTGATATCAATGGAGTGTCTGAGACAACAACTGACACAAGAACTCCGGGTCCCGGTGTAACCCCCAGCAGGGAGATAAGTCCTGTTGTGCATGTGGGTGCGGCGAATCGTCCGCCGATGCTATGGGTAGACGGTGGCAAGATTTACGCACTCGTGGGGACAGATGTCCAAGAATTCGCATCGGGTGTTGAGGGTGCCATGAATGTCGCAATCGGTGGCAGGAAAGTCTACTGGACGGAACAGACGGGACAAAGTTCCGGTACAATCAACAGTGCAAACCTTGATGGCACAGGTGTGACCGAACTGACCTCCATTATGGCTGTCCCGATGGGCATCGCTGTTGACGGGGCAGATAGCAAACTCTACTGGACGAACTCCCGGGGTAGAATCCAAAGGGCGAATCTCGACGGCAGCAAGATACAGAACGTGCTACAGAACTTGCCGAGTCCGATGGATATCGCCCTATTAGGTGGTAATGCGTATTGGACGCAAGGCGGCAACGTCCAGGTGGTCAACCTCAGCGGCACAAAACGCATTCGCAACATCTCGACGGGTGCCGATGCCGCTATGAGTCTGGCGATCAGTGGCGGCAAAGTCTACTGGACGGAACGGACGGGACAGAGTGCTGGCACCATCAACCGTGCCAACCTCGATGGGTCAGCTGTGACACAACTGACCTCTATTAAAGCCGTCCCGATGGGTATCGCTGTTGACGGGTCACGCCGCAAGATTTTCTGGACGAACTCCCGGGGTAGGGTCCAGAGTGCGAACCTTGACGGCAGCAAGATACAGAACGTCGTTGACGGGTTAGGCATGCCGGGGGATATGCTGCTGAGCAACAGCATTGCGGCACCCGCGGCGACCACCACCACGACAACGACGACAACACCGACCACTGCTAATTACGATGTTGATGGAAGCGGCTCCGTTGATAACGTGGACGTATTCTTAGTCGCATTAGCCGTTGGAACGACCACCGCCAAGTACGATGTTAACGGCGACGGCACGGTCGACGACAAAGACATTGCCCTGGTTCGCGACAATCGGAATGAAGGTGCGGCGGCTGCGCCGATGATCGTTGGTATGAAACTGAGTGCTGATCAGATAGGTCGACTCCAAGAACAGATCGATCTGTTGGTTGCATCCAGTGATCGTTCACCGGCAACCCTGAAGACGTTGGTTTACCTGCAGCAGCTCATCGCAACGGCACGTCCCGAGAAGACGCAGTTGCTTGCGAACTATCCGAATCCGTTCAATCCCGAAACGTGGATCCCCTACGAACTGGCGACGGATACGAATGTGCATATCACGATATACAACACGCAAGGCGTTGTGATCCGGACGTTAGCGCTTGGACATCAGTCCGCAGGCTACTACACAGGTCGGGATCGGGCGGCGTATTGGGATGGTCGCAATGCGCTTGGCGAACAGGTTGCAAGTGGAATTTATTTCTACCAGTTCGAGACCGACGAAATGTCGTCAATGCGCAAAATGGTAATTTTGAAATAGTATGTGCGGTTTAACAAGTGCATAGAGAATGTGGTGCAAACCCACTGCATTAACCCAACAATGTATGTCTTACTCTAACTGCGATAGGGGAAACGCTATCGTAGAAAGCAAGAGGAAATGGCGCATTCCTGCGGACACAGACAAAATTAGCATTAGTAATAACGCTAACGTCCAAAATCGGAACGTCCGACACGACGGACAAGGGTAAGCGAAAGTTGAACGCTTGTAAGTCCCGTAAACAGGAACACAACAGTCTTGAAACAGTTGTGGTGCTACAGGCATGATTTATACTATGTCATGCTAATTGATAAAGTGTCTCTTAGACTTTATCAGATTGGGATGATGTAGCACAGGCATACGATAAGTATGTATCGGGATAGAGAGCGACCCTAAATCCGTCAATAAAGTCTCTATGCGGGAAGTTAGACAGAACCTACCCCGACTTGTATTTGATAGAAGTTGGCAAGGTTGAGGAGATTAGGTAGCGTTATTTTATAGCGCGAGCATAATCAGGTTGAGTGCTTTGAAACATTCCTGAAAACATTTTATCTATAGATCGTAAATCTGTGAAAACAGACGACCTATAGAAGTCAATGACTGATGAATAGGGAAAAAAAGTAAAAGTGGTTTCTGACCTAAAGCGTATATCGCCACACTTAACTGGAAAGCCGTGTGCGGTGAAAGTCGCACGCACGGTTTGGAGTGGGGGAAAAACCCGCGAGGGTTCTACCTATCACTACCATATGACCATAGGAGTGCTGGGAGGCTGATGTTTATTAGCTTCCCAGCACTCCCGAATGAGTGTAATGATGTGCTTGAAAGCACATTTGCTTGAAGTATAACAATACTATCAAGGGGTGTCAACCCTATTTTCAACGGCTCTGCTCCTTTTTTACTAAGTTTTCATCCATGGTTTTGAGTTGATCCTCTGGAATGAGGTCGAGATATTGAGTGATAACGCGCTTCGAAAGCCGTGTAATCTGTGAGATTTCGTCAATATCTGCGGTAGCGGTGCGAACGACTTTGACGGACTCATAATCTCGAATGTATCGGTCAACGGCCTCCTTGGAGTGTTTCATCTTAGCGGAAACCATAGTGGGGGTGAGAAACCCCTGAAGATAGAGGGTGATGATCTCTTTCTTCTGGGTAATCGCCCCCGATAAGTCATGAATATTCCCCCGAGTGGGTAAGACTTCTCCAGTAGTTTTCTGCCACTCATTGACATAATCACTGACAACGGCGTCACAGACGTTCAGCAAGACCGCTAAGTCGAGTTGAGTCAATAAGGCGCCTTGGTCATAAGCCTGATGACACCAGCGAACCATGCGTTTCATCCGGAGTTGTCTGGAAGTAAACCCGTCGCGAAACGATTCGACATCTTCTGCGGCAACATAGGTCAAAATGATGGGTTTCATACGGGTTCTAATGATGGCCTTGCCTCTTTCAGGGTATTCATCAATTGGCACTGCCATCCACACAATTTGTCCATACCTGAGGAGTCGTTCCTCGGGAGGTTGTTCGCCTTTGGCGAGTTTCTCCAAAGGCAGGGTAATGACGAAATAATTCTCAACAGTCTTGAGGATATCATCGACAATCGCCGTCGCCGTGACTTCGCCTTTGTCATACCCGTAGTCATTGAGAAAGCGATGGATCAACAACTGTCGTAGGGACTTATCGTTGATGCGTCTGATTTTCTTCTCATTGACTTGTATGCGCGTCGAAGGTTTACTCATCGCAGGTCCCCCTTTTTTTCATCCGTGGGTTCTGGGTGAAGCAATTGGGTCATCCGATCCGTGTCTTCGTATTCCTCGAACAGCGAGAGATACTCACGGATCAGCCGGTCGGAGAAGCGAGTGATCAGGCGTATCTGTCCCTTGGGAAAGTCTTGATGATGCAACGTAGCAACTTGTGTGAAGTCTCTCAAATACCGCCAGACAGCGCGTTCGGAGTGGTTCGTCTTCTGCTGAATCTCGGTGAAGGTGTAGTTCTTGAAATACAACTCAAGAATCTGCGTTTTATGAGACAGACCGGGTCCCATGTCGTGTTTCGTCCCACGGGTCATCACGAAATACCCGTCGTGTTTCAAAAATCGAATGTCTCGTTTCACCGAGGCAGGACTCGTCGTGAGTAAGATCGCTAAATCTTCATAACTTAACAGGGCATCTTGGTCATAAGCTTCTCGGGTCAATCGCAGGATCCGATGGCGTCTGAGACCCGGTAGACCATAATCCGCTAAGACTTCAAAGTCGTCTTGGACATCATTGAGCGTCAGACGACAGGAAACTTTCTTCGCAAGAGCGATGTGTTTGCCTGCGGGTTCCTCAGCAGCAACCGCCTCGTAGCAGATCTGTCCTGAGGAGAGTTGAATGTCGGCGTGTTCCTGAAAATAGCCAGCAATCTGTTTATAGTAGGCTTCGGCCATGATCGGCATCAAATTAAAGTCTGCTGAAATCTTCTGAATAATCGCCGATCTCGCATTCTTCGATTCGAGACGTTTGATACCATAGACCGCATCCTTTTTGCGTGTCATAAGGACCTCCGTGAAATCCGTCTGGGTGATGCAAATACATCTACCTGTTAGCATAACTCATAGTTAGCATAACTATCAGTATAACTCATGGGGTCATATGAGACAAACTATAAGTAGCATTCGTCTGAATCAGGATTTACAGGATTCAGAGATTTGCAGGATTGGGGAGTCGGAGTTTTATACCCCTTCCACAATCACACGGGTTGGGAAACCCAACCCCTACGAAACTATTTGGAAAGGGCGCGGTGTGAAGGTCTCCGCGCCTTTTTTTACTGTCTCCCACTATCGCTGGCGAGGTTTCCTAACCTCGCCCTGATGTAGATAGAAAAACTCGCTTGACATCCTTCAGCAAAGAGGCTAAAATCACCCAGAATTATAAATCCGAAAAACTGAAACGCAAGAAAAGAGCGACCCCACCAACAGAGGAAGTATGAAATACCGCAACCACAACCTACGTAAGGGTAGAGTCTCAATACCAGGTGCATATTACCATATAATCATTAACACGTATCAACGGCGACAGCTTCTTGCAAACGACAATGTCGCCTCGATCATCTTTGAAACATTTAATTGGCTGGAGGCAAAGCACCGGCTGAAGTGGATATGCATTATGATTATGCCCGACCATGTGCATGCTGTTATTGAACTTGGAGTTGACCAAACGCTCCCGAAGGTTTTGCATTCGTTGAAATTGTTTACGGCGCGTAAAATTAACGAATATTTATCGCAGCGTGGGCATTTCTGGCAACCTGAGTACAGGGATTGGGGGATTCGGAATGAAACTGCTTTAAATAATATGATCCGCTATTGTTATGAGAATCCTGTGAGAAAAGGATTGGTGGAAAGAGCGCGAGATTATCCATATTGGTGGTGTAAATTTGATATGGATTGGTGAGATGGGCGAGGTTAGGAAACCTCGCCAGCGTAAAGGAGAGTCTCTCTCATCCCGTCGTTCCTGATTCTGACAATTTTCCCCTTGACTGCATCCCCAAAACGTGCTATACTAAAACAAGGAAAATATCAAAAGGGGGTCCATAATGAAACAGCATCTACCAATACTACTTTTAATACTTGCACTACCTTTTACAGGACATGCCGCGTCCGAATACACCATCACAAAAAAACACCGCGTCATCCAAGAGGCGTCCTTACAACCGAGCAACGTTCCCATCGGTGCAAAAATTTCGCGCCTCACCTTCACAAACCTTCACGGCAAGACACATAATTTAGACACTCTTACCGCACAAGGACCCGTCGTCTTCACGTTCCTGGCAACTGAATGTCCAGTCGCACAACGCTACACGATGCGTCTGAAACGGTTGCACGCCGAATTTGCCCCTAAAAATACCACCTTCGTCGCAGTCTACGCCAACGAAAACGATTCCGAAGACGACGTGAAAAACTATGTCGTCAAAGCGGGCTATCCGTTAAAAAGAGACGAGGTTGGAAACCTCGCCAGCGTTGATGTGGGGCTGTTCCACGTCGTCAAGGATACAACAGGCAAACTCGCACATGTCCTCGGTGCAACCATGACCCCGCAAGCTGTCCTCGTTGATACGACCCACACGGTCACCTATCGCGGTGCCATCGACGATAGCCGCTACGAGCCACGCGTCAAGCACCACTACCTACGAGACGCGCTTCTCGCAACGCATACCGATACGCCTATCCCTGTGCAAGAGACACTGGCGTTCGGATGCACGCTCCATCTTCCCGAAACCGATCTCCCAACAGAGATTACCTACGGTGCGCACATCGCATCTATCCTTCAGAAGAATTGCCAGACGTGTCATCGGCACGGCGAGGTCGCACCCTTCACACTCACCGACTACAGCGACGCCAAGGCGTGGGCAACCGAAATCGCCGAATATACACGAGCACGGCTCATGCCGCCCTGGAAACCCGCTTCCGGCTACGGTGACTTCAAGAACGCACGGCAACTCACAGACACCGAAATCCAAATGATTGCACACTGGGTAGAAGCCGGGGCACCCGCTGGCGACCTTGATGCCGTTCCACCCCCACCGGAGTTCCCCGAAGGATGGGCACTCGGTGAACCCGATTGGATCGCTGAAATGCCTGTGGAATATGAGATTGAACCCGAAGGTGAAGACGAATATCGGCAGTTCATCATACCCACCAACTTCGAGACGGACATGTACGTCCAAGCCGTTGACGTGCAACCCGGCAATCGCAAGACAGTGCATCACGTCATTGCCTACTTAGACGTGAACGGCGAGGCGCGTAAGCTCGACGCACAAGACCCGAAACCGGGCTATGTTACAGAGGGGACAGGACCGGGATTTGATAGCGCAGGAACGGTCGGCGGTTGGGCACCGGGCGTTACACCAATGGTCTTACCGGAGGGTATCGGCTATCTCTTACCGAAAGGTGCCGACATCGTCATGCAGGTGCATTATTACCGCACTGGGCATCTCGAACGAGATCGCTCGCGGTTGGGATTATACTTCTCCAAAACCGCGGAAACCACCAAATTACATATCGGAGATGCCACCAACAGCGATTTCGTCATTCCTGCTGGTGAAAAGTGGCATGAGGTCTTAGCATCGGAAAAGTTCAAGAGAGATGTTTATCTTTTAGCAACGATGCCGCACATGCACCTACTCGGACGCGACATGCGGCTGATCGCCACAACGCCATCCGGCGATACACACGACCTCATCTGGATCCAAGATTGGGATTTCAATTGGCAGGACGCCTATCACTATCGCGAGCCGATCTTCTTACCCGCTGGCACCCGTGTTGATCTCGTCGCGCATTTCGATAATTCGTCAGAAAACCCAGCGAACCCGCACGATCCGCCGGTCCCTGTCGGTTGGGGCGAGAAGACGACAGATGAAATGTGCATCGGGTTTTTGTATTACGTCAAAGCCAGCGAATTTTCACCTTAACCATCTACAACAACGACGCGACTGTAACATTCTCCAAACATTCCTGCTGAGACTGCTGAAGCGTCCGCAACACACGCTCGCCCGACTCAGACGGTATACCCTGCGCAAAATGCCTCGTCGTCTCAGCTTCAACCGCATCTACAAGCGTTGCCAGCGTAATATCCTCTAACGCACGTGCCGGGAGATACCCATCCGTATCCCCTTCAACCTCATAGATTAATCCCGCCGCCTTAAACCGTTCAAAACTCTGATGTACAACCTCTGCGGATACACCCGAACGCGCAACGATCTCCTCTACCAAACACGCACCCTTACCCTTAGCAAAACGCTCCGCAACGATCAGAAACAACGTAATGACACCGGAAGCATTCAAATAACCGTTAGTCTCATAGGGAAGCTGCCCGCGTGCAACGTCCTGCTGACGGAAATGCTGGACAGAATTTGATACCTCCGCACCCAGCAGGATCACCACCCACGCCACGTATGTCCAGATAGCAAAGGTGACCAACATCGCCAGCGCACCGTAGATGTCGCTATAGTTCTGCCACAACAGTTCCAGATAACGTCCAAACGCGATCCTCGCGATCTGGAAGAACGTCCCGGCAACAAATGTCCCGAGCATCGCGGCACTCCACTTCACAAACGTATTCGGCATCGCAATATACATCAGGAAAAACAGGCAGTAGACCAGCACCCATGGGAACACATGTGCAAACACCCAGTTGGTAGCCGTTGAAAAGAAGAGCCAGATGAGCAGGGGTCCTACGGAGAGCAATGTATAGAAAACGGCGTATTTCTGAAACGCTTGCACCACCGGCAACCGGCGCCGCGCGCCCCAGATGTCGTTAAAATGCTGCTCTACCGACATGAACAGCATCGTCGAGACCAGCAAAAACAGCAGGAACCCGCCGACACTCAACCCACCAAGATTTCTGTTGGCAAATCCTGAGAGTTCTGATACAATCTCCTCAGCACTATAGCGCGGCAGGAAGTTGTCACGGAGCATCGCAATCAATGGCGAGTTATCATCTTCCACAAGACCAAACGTTTTCAGCAAAAACAGCGCAACCGCCGACAGCGGCACAAGACAGAGCAACGTGTTAAACGCCAACGACGATGCCTGTTGGAGACATTTATGCGCTATGAATTGATGCCAGACGTTCACGCCGAGACGTAAAACAGATACCCGGGCACCACGAAAATATCCCTTGTATGTTTCGGAAAGGTTATGTATCATTGTCCCCTATGACAGACTCGAAACCGGATTTGATTTCACGCGTAAAACGCAAACTCAGACAAAACCCGTTCTTATCTTACCTCATCGGATGCCCGTATCCCGCCCCACGATGGAATCGATGTGTCAGAAAACTGCTTCAGCGCCTCGGTCCCGACGCGAAAGTCTTGGATCTGGGTGCCGGTGCTCGCCGCCGCGCCCCAAACGTCATCAATCTCGAAATCGAGGTCACGCCTGAAGTCGATATTGTCGCCGACGGACACTTTTTGCCGTTCAGTGATGCTACCTTTGATGCGGTAATCTCTGAAGCCGTCCTTGAACATGTCCGATCGCCGAATCTCGTTGTCTCAGAGATCTATCGTGTACTGAAACCCGGGGGCAATATCTGCATCGCCGTCCCATTCCTACAGGGCTACCACGCCTCTCCTCACGATTATCAGCGGTGGACAGTTCCCGGTATCGTTCAACTCTGTGCCGCCTTCTCTGAACTTGAAAGTGGTCCCTGTGCCGGTCCGACGACCTCTTTACACTGGATCTTCCGGGAATACATCGGACTGATCTGTTCGTTCGGTAGTCTACTCCTCGCGAAAGCAATTTCTCTTATTGTCGGATGGCTGACATTTCCGATCCTACTCTTAGATGTGCCACTCTCCTTACATAAAGAGGCCCATATTTTGGCATCAGCCGTCTACTTCGTTGGGAAGAAGCCGTAAGTACGTCCGTGTCCCGTATTATATAGCACTTCTCTACGAAATGTCAAAAGAAAACGTCTGTAGGAAGGAATTCCGATTCCCGGCTGTTCCGCAATCCTGCAAATCCTGATTCTGACAATTAACAAACACCTCCTGCAAAAAAAAACGGCGAGGTTTTCTAACCTCGCCTAACCGCTAATTACGAATCGCTAACTGCTAATCACTAACTTACCCAAACGTGATCTTGTCTTCCTCAGCTTTCTCAATCAGACTCCTGACAATCTCTAACGTCAGTTTAGAAAGTTTTTGCGAAAATTCGGCATCTGTAAGCGTCCGATATCGTGAAGGTTGCGATGTGGTAAGCCGTTCATTTGCAATCGTCAGTGCGCTGGACACAAGGGGTATAGGGACTTCAAGGGGCATGGACGTATCTGGAACAGGTTCTGAAATAGGTGCGGGAGCGGTATCGACTGTATCACCCGATAAAAAACTTTCGCGCCGCGAATTAATATCGTCTAACACCTGCTGTGCGGCTACTTGGTGCGCAAATTTTTTTGAACCAGAAATCGGTTCTGGGGTCTCATGGACCCAGTCTCCGTAAGACACTGTTACTTGCCATTGTGGAGAATCCGCCGGTCCGTGCTGGGTTTCAGCATAAATCGGTTGGCTCAACCCGCGTTCCTGGCAGTATTGAATCAAAAGCCCTTTATAATTCTCCAAAGCCTCGCCAGTAGCCAAATCTGCCATGCATCCCTCCTCAAGCTATTTACCGAGAATTGTCATTACGACCGCTATTGTAAAACTGTGAACGTTCGCCCCCCATTCTGCGGGGTTTCACCTTCCGCTGCCGTTTCATCTCAATTCGACGACGCTTCTCACTCGGCTTCTCGTAAAAACTCCGTTTTTTAATCTCTGTGACGATACCGGCTTTTCCACACATCTTCTTAAAGCGTGCCAAGGCACGATCAAATTGCTCACCTGAATCGACACTCACTTCTACTTGAACCATTTTTTTGCCTCCATTAGGATTTAGAATTGCAAAAGCATCTCATCAATTATATCATATCTCACGGCGAATGTCAAATATTTCTTCTATTGGCTATCGGCTTTCAGCCGTCGGCGATCAGCAATCGGCAGTCGGTAAAGAGATTTTCGTCTAACAAGACGCTCTTTGCTGAAAGCCGATAGCCGATAGCCAAATGACTTGCTATACTCACCTCACCAAGAAGGAGGCAGCACCATCTACGAAATCATCGTCCTCTGCTTCGGGGCATGGCTCACCGGTGTAAGCAAAGCCGGTTTCGGTGGCGGCATCGGGATGATCGTCGTCCCCATGTTCACGCATTTCCGTAGTGCTCGAAACGTCATCGGATTGATGCTTCCGCTCCTGTTCTCAACAGACATCTTCTCACTCTCCCATTACTGGAAACGGTGGCATCGCCAGAGTGTTACACGACTGATTCTCGGTTCTCTACTCGGTATCACCTTGGCGAGTCTGATTTTGAAGGACCTCTCTGATTTTCATCTAAAAAAGGTCATTGGTGGCATCGCCAGTTTATTTGCGATATTAGAATTCCTGCGTCCGTATTGGCAACCACTCCTCGGAAATTCCGGACAACCCGTCCAAACAGCACTCCAATTCAAAACATGGCAGGGACTCCTCGCTGGAATATTCGCCGGTGCGTTCTCAACCCTCGCGCACATGGGGGGACTCGTTGTTGTTATGTATCTGCTCCCACAACGCCTGGGCAACAATGCCTTCGTCGCAACCACAACCGCCACCTATTTCCTACTCAATTTCATCAAAATTCCGTTCTATTTCCAGTTGCAACTTTTCTCTTTCGAGATTCTGATTGAAGCACTCGCGCTTCTCCCGTTCATCGGATTAGGTGTGCTAACGGGTATCTCGCTAAACAATCGCGTGCCGGAGCTCCTCTTTTCAAGAATCGTCCTCTTCTTCCTATTCGCGACCGGTGTCCATCTCTTGTTGAGTCATTAGCAATTAGGTCGGGTTTCTGCGAAACCCTTTTAGCCATTAGCGGTTAGCGATTCGTAATTAGCGGTTAGTCAAGAGAATTTTCTTTCCTAACAACTAACCCCTAACAGTGAGCGTAGCGAACGACCTAATTGCCGATAGCCAACTTGAAATATATCCTAAAATCCCCTATAATATACAACACAACAAAACAGACGAGGTCCAAAAACAATGAGCTTAAAATGGGGTGTCTTAGGTGCAGGAAGCGTTGCACAACGCAGAGCAATGCCAGCTATTAAAAAGGCGGATGGTGCAGAACTCCACGCCTTACTTTCGCGCGACGCTACGCGGGCAGAGCAATTGGCACAGGAACACGGTGCAACCCATGCCTACACCACCGTCGATGCACTCTTCGCAGACGATGCACTCGACGCAATCTACGTCTCAACACCCGTTTATCTACACTGCGAGCAGGTAATTGCCGCCGCGGAACGCGGCTTGCATGTGCTTTGCGATAAACCGATGGCACTCACACCACAAGAATGTACAGAAATGATCGCCGCCTGCGAAACAAATGGCATCCATCTGCAAGTCTGCTTTCTCTTCCGGTTTCATTCCTGTTTCCAGCAGATCCGGGCTTGGGTGAACGAAGGGCGTTTCGGCACGATCGTCCATGGGCGTATGCCATTTCTGAAACAGTACCAACTCACGCCAGACGAATGGCGGGCACAACCGGAAAAAGGGGGTGGCGGATGCTTCATGGACCTCGGTCCGCATAGTGTAGATTTACTCCGCTACCTCATCGGCGAGGTGAACGCCGTCAGCGCGTTTTACAACACCACAACCCAAGACACCGCTGTCGAAGAAACCGGTGGCATCTTCATGCGCTTTGATAACGGCGCGCAAGCTTTCACGGACCTCAGTTTTTCAGTGCCTCAATGCGATATCGTTTTAGAACTCTACGGCACAGATGGCGCGGCATGGGTCTACAACGACGACGGGTGGAAAGTCAAAACCTACTTTGAGGGTGAACAACAATTAATCCCTTCACAATACGAGGACCTCTATCAATACCAATTTGAGCATTTCGCTGCATGTGTACACGAAGGGGTGACACCCATCACAACGGGAACCGATGGATTAAGAGCAAACGAGATTCTTGCCGCCGCATATCGCGCAGGCGAAACCGGGCGGCTGGTCCCTTGTCCTGCGACGTAGAATGGCTGTCAGTAATTGCTAATAGCCAATATGTGCCAAAATGGCACGGTATTCCCCAAACCCATTTTTGTGAGCGACAAATTGTCACTTCAAAAAACCTGCCAAAATGTCACGTTCTTCGGCGTAACCCTGACGATATGGCAGTTTCAGGGATTGGCACGAAAATTGCTACGACGTATGTTGTAGGCGCGAGTTTCACTCGCGACGTTTCTGTTTATTCGACTGTAGGCGCGAGTTTCACTCGCGACTCACAATTTTCACGCCATACTCAAGGAGGAATTCAGCGACATGGCACTTGTACCCCTTGGCGATAGAATTCTCGTCAAACGTTCAGATAATGATGAACAAACAACGAGCGGCGGGATTATCATCCCCGACACCGCCAAAGAGAAACCCCAGGAAGGCGAAGTTGTTGCCGTTGGAAGCGGTAGACTTCTCGATAGCGGAGACCGACAGCCCGTTGATGTGGCAGTAGGCGACCTCGTCCTTTTCGCCAAATATGGCGGCACCGAAGTTACGTATGACAACAATGAATATCTCATCTTGCGCGAAGATGATATCTTAGCCAAGGTTAACTAAGAAAAGGAGTTAAACACATGGCAGCAAAACAACTAGCGTTTGATGAAGAAGCGCGGAGCGCTATTAAGCAAGGCGTTGACAAACTCGCGGACGCAGTAAAAGTCACGTTAGGTCCCAAAGGACGGAACGTCGTGCTCGATAAGAAATTCGGCGCACCGACGATCACCAAAGATGGTGTTACCGTCGCAAAAGAGGTGGAACTCGAAGACGCCTACGAAAATATGGGCGCACAGATGGTCAAAGAAGTCGCATCTAAAACCAGCGATGTTGCTGGAGACGGGACCACCACCGCAACGATCCTCGCACAGTCTATCTATCGCGAAGGCTTGAAAAATGTCGCCGCAGGGCATAACCCCATGGCACTCAAGCGCGGTATTGAAAAAGCCGTCGAGGCAGTCGTCAACGCAATTCACGGCTTGAGCAAAGAGGTCTCCGAGAAAACCGAAATCGCACAAGTCGCCGCTATTTCCGCAAACAACGACAACGCTATCGGCGATCTCATCGCTGACGCTATGGAAAAAGTCGGAAAAGATGGCGTTATCACCGTTGAAGAAGCAAAAAGTCTCGAAACAACACTCGATGTCGTCGAAGGTATGCAGTTCGACCGCGGTTATCTCTCACCCTACTTCGTGACGGATGCCGATCGCATGGAAGCCGTTTTAGAAGACGCCGCAATCCTCATCCATGAAAAGAAAATCAGCAGCCTCAAGGACCTCGTTCCTGTGTTGGAACGTACCGCACAACAGGGCAAACCGCTGTTGATCATCGCTGAAGATGTTGAAGGCGAAGCACTCGCAACTGTCGTTGTCAACAAAATTCGGGGAACACTCCGTTGTTCTGCCGTTAAGGCTCCCGGCTACGGCGACCGCCGAAAAGAAATGCTCGAAGACATTGCCGTCTTGACAAACGGACGCGTTATCTCCGAAGATCTCGGAATTAATCTCGAAAACATCACATTGAACGATCTCGGTAGTGCCAAGCGTGTTGTTATTGACAAAGACAACACAACCATCGTCGAAGGTGAAGGCACGACCGAATCCATCCAGGGGCGTATCGACCAGATCCGCAGACAGATCGAAGACACGACATCCGACTACGACCGCGAGAAATTGCAGGAACGCCTCGCAAAACTCGCCGGTGGTGTTGCCGTCATTAACGTCGGTGCCGCGACAGAAGTCGAGATGAAAGAGAAGAAAGCGCGCGTTGAAGACGCAATGCACGCCACACGCGCCGCCGTTGAGGAAGGTGTTGTTGTTGGTGGTGGTGTTGCTCTCGTGAGATCACAAGCCGCTCTTGATGCGCTTGAACTCAGTGATGCCACGGAAGAAGTCGGCGTCTCTATCGTCCGCCGTGCACTCGAAGATCCGCTCCGTCAGATCGCGAAGAACGCTGGACAAGAAGACTCTGTCATCATCGCGAAAGTCAAGGATGAAGGCGGAAACGTTGGCTACGATGCACATCGAGAACGTTTCATCGACATGTTTGAAGCGGGTATCCCCGATCCGACGAAGGTCGTGCGGGTGGCGTTGCAAAACGCAGCCAGTATCGCAGCGTTGATGATTACCACCGAAACGCTCATCGCAGAGTTGCCTGAAGCGGAAGCACCGGCACCTCCGATGCCGCCGGGTGGTGACATGCATTACTAAACCCTGAGTACCACGAAAGGCGAGGTTCCCGAACCTCGCCTTTTTTTATGTACCCGACAATAACCGTTCACACTCCCGAAGCACAGCCGCAACCGCAATCGTGTGCATACACGGCGATGTCCCATCCGGAAGTGCTTGACACCCATACTCGAATCCCAAATTAAGACACGGACTACATGGTATCCGAGCACGCACAATACTCGCGTTACGACTCCAAGGACCCCATTGCGCGAAATTCGTGGGACCATGCAACCCGATAACCGGCGTGCCGACTGCCGCTGCAAGGTGCATCGGACCACAATTGCCACTCACGACCAGCGTCGCATCCGCAAAAAGCGCGGCGAGTTGGTTGACATCTGTCCGTCCCGCCAGGACGACGGCTCGATGTTTCGTCCGCTCAGCAATCTCTTCAGAGACTGCCACCTCATCAGGTCCACCCGTCAAAACGATCTCTGCGCCATACGTCGCAACAAGGGCATTCGCCAACGCCACATAACGTCCCTGCGGCCAGCGTCTACGAGGTTCACCACGTCTGCCTGCCTCCGGGTGTAGCACAATCAGCGGTGTCTCCAGCGATATGCCCTCTTCCGTCAAAACTTCGCGCACCCACGCCCGGTCCTTTTCATCCCACCAAACCTCAAGCCCGAGTTCTTGGACTGAACAGTTCAGTTGCGTCGCAAGACTCAAGAAATTGCGGACCTCATGCCGTCCTTGGATGTGCGGCACCGTCTCTGTGAAAAGGAAATGACGATGCTGTCCTTCCGTCGAAAACCCGACTCGCCTTGGCGCACCCGTGGCGTAAGCGAGCAGCGCGCTCAATCGGGGCCAATGCTCTAAGTCGATTGCCCAATCGAACCGTTCACGACGCAGCCGCGAAATCAACCGACCTTCCGGCTTATGGAAGGGGATACGTCTGTCAATATAAGGACACCCTCCTAAATAATTGAGGTTCGTCGGGGATGCTAAGATCGTGACTTCGGCATCAGGAAAGGTGTGTCGTATTGCCCGAATGGTGGGGATCGCCAAAATCGTATCTCCCAAAGCGGAAAGTTGGATGAAAAGGATCTTTTTCGGGGTAGGTGTTGTCGGTGGCTGCTTAGAAAATAGACGCAGCAGAACACAAAGTGGGATGCCGAGGTATCGGTCTAAGTGCTGTTGAAGCCGAGTGGATTGCATGAATCCCAAGTGATTAATGTAGGTTAGGAGTTTGTAGGAGGGAACTCCGATTCCCGACTGCCTTTAAAGTCCCCTGATAAGGGGGATTTAGAGGGGTGACTGACGATTTCCGACTGCCGATAACTAATTCGAGTAGCCGTACAACTCAATCTCCGCAATCTTCGCGAGTGCCGTTGTCGGTCCTGTTATATGGTATAATAAGCGTCCACGCCGGACCTGTCCCTCTTTGATTTCCACATTTTCGCGCCGTATCTGGACATTCTCCCGTCTCCGAGCGGCGTCTTCTGTCGTCCGGTGCACAATCAATTTAATACCTGTTGTCGTAACCACTTTATTGAGGCGGATATCGATGATCGGATCCTTGTTACTCCGCCGATCATAGATTTTGTCCCACTCACCCCGCGAGTTGTACGCCATCACCTCGAACTCTTCCAAATTCGTGGAGTGAATCACAATCCGATAGACGGACCTCTTCTCCGGCAAATAAACAATCGCCTCCGATGGAATATCAAGGTCGGTTAAGGTACTGCCTGACCCCTTTTTACGTTGAGATTGCCCGACAGTCTCAGGTTTCCCATCGATGATTGCCGGATCACTGGCGGTTACACCGGGCAAGAGTGCATAGTTCTCACTCCATTGTTGAGCGAGATTGCAACCGTAGTATAGACACATCAACCCCAATAACAGGGATACGCGTCCCATGCAGGACTTGAATTTAACACGCATTATCGCCTCCGACGGACCCTATTCGCTTCAATCTGATTGAGAATGTCCTCTTTGGTCAGTTTCCGCACCTTGAAATGCAGTTTCCTAAAAAACGGCACCAGATCCTCACCCGCCGCTTCGCTAAAGTAATAAACCAAAAAACTGGTCTTCATCGTCCCCTCCAGTTTTTGGTGCAAGCCATCTCGTTCCATCAACCGAAAAATCCGAATATAAAAATCATTGCCGTATCGTTCCCACAACTCAGCAACGAGCGTATACGCGTATCTATACCGCCAATGGGTGAGTGGATTGTTTTCAGTATGCCCCGTCCAACTCTCCAATTGATTCACGCCATCAAGATCGACGCGCAGATCCCCTTCAAGGCTATCGAACTTCGGATGCGTGCCGCCTTTCGCATATTCCGTCTGAATCAGGACCGCAATGCCTTCTGAGAACCATACCGGTAAAAAATAGATGTTCGTAAAGGCATGTGTCAGTTCATGGACACGCACACCGTGTTTTTCATACATCCGTATTGGAAAATCCATCTGGATACCGTTAATGAACTTCACATAGCGTCCGTCCAGAACCCCAGACCGATAATCCGTACGTGTAACCGCCGAGAGGTTACTACCCCTATAGAGGTGATGCAGCGTCACGTGAATCTTATGCTCCGGTTGGAAACCGAAGAGCCGATTCATCGCGTCGTAAAGACTTTCCATGTAACCGAGCGCACTTCGTGTGAATAGCTCCCGTTCATCGGCTTCGTTAAATTCTTCAAGCACTCGCAAATCGTCAGAAAATTTGAGGGTGTAGTGATCACTCTCACCGAATAACGCATCCGGTCCAATCTGAATCGTCGCCTTTGAGGGTCTGAGCATGAGCGATGTGGCATTGCGTTCTTCGAGTATCCGTTTCTCGCGTCGTTGCTGCGCTTCTTCTAACGCAGTTAAGGCACGACAACCGTTAAAAACGAACATCAACGCAAGCGGCACAAGCACGACTCGCGTTCGCATCACGCTATTGAGAATTGAAGCAACGCGGCACAATCTACCTCTATTTTTCACGATAGTCCTCTTTAAAGCGGCACCGCTTTAGACTTATCACCGATGCGGCGCATGGTAATCTCTTGTTCAACCGTTGGATCCGGCAGACCTGTTTCAGCGAGTCGGCGTTGTAGAAAAGCCGCCATATCCGCCTTCAAACGCGCAACGACATCATCCGCCTCTTCAGCCAAATTGTAAACCTCGTCGGGATCCTCTTCAAGATCATAGAGTTCCAAATCCGGTGTCTCGTAGACGGCAGGCGTTCCACCGGTTTCAACAATCAATTTCCACTTCTGGGTTTGCCACCCACGCTTTTTCATCCATCCACACTCAGTAAGATAGACCGATTCCGTCGTCCCATCGTTCGAGTTGTTTTCCATCAAGGCACGTAGGCTGGTGCCCTCCATCTTTTCACGCGACGCCACCGTTGTTAACCCTGCATAATCAAGGAGTGTTGGGGCAATATCGGTAAGACTCACGAGACCGTCAAGCCGCTGTCCTTCAGGGATAAGTGCCGGACAGTGAACGATTAACGGCACGTGGCAGTTGGTCTCATAGAGTCCATGATGATCATACCAGAGTTCGTGTTCGTCAAGTTCTTCGCCGTGATCGGCGGTGATAATCAGAAGTGTTTCCTCGAGTTGTCCGCAATCGTCCAAATATCGGAACAACTGCGCCAGGCACGCATCCATATAAGCGATCGAGGCATCGTATTGCGCGTTCACATACCGCCTATCCGTCCAGAGCCGTTTCTTTGCGATGTTGTCTGGATCTGATGGGTCTGGGGTGCACATCCACTGCCGGAAATAGTCCGTGAAAGGTTCACATGCGTAAACCGCCTCCATGCTTCGATTGTTCGGATCGCATTCGTCCCCGCTATAGAACATTCGTTCAAACGGCAGCGGCGGGAGATACGGCGTATGCGGATCCCAATAGTGAAGAAAAGCGAACCAAGGTTTATCCTGTGCCTGCGCGAGGTCCAGAAGTTCAATCGCCGTTTCGTTAACTGCCTCCGCCTTCCGAGCATTGCGGTAACCCGTTTCCCATTGGTAGCCGCGATACTGTGCCTCAGGGAAACCGCGCTGAAACCAGCGTCCCAAATTGTCCGCGGCAACGGTGAAATAGCCTGACTCGCTCAGCAGTTCAGGAGCCGTCTTTATATCCATCGCCAAATCGAGCGTCCCACCCTGTGTGATAATTTGGTGGGACAAGACATCCTTGCCCGTGAACATCGTCGTATGAGCAGGGTGTGTCGGGATATGCGGACTGATACACTTCTCAAAAAGCGTCGCCTTTTCTGCGAGTGCATCGAGGTGCGGCGTTGTCAGGTTGCGATGTCCATAACAACTCATGCTTGATGCGCGTAGCGTATCTAACGAGATGAGGATGATATTGCGCAAAATACGGCTCCTTTCTCAGAACTAATCCCCTGCTGCAACATCTGCTGAGGTCACTTGCGCCGTACGAATCGCCTCGCATAGATACGTAATCCCTTCAGGAATATCATCCACGTGGCAGTAAGCATACGCCAGTCGGATCGCCTTTACGGACTCGTTCGCATAGTGGAAAGCACTTCCGTTGCTATAGCCGACCCCTTTTGCTGAGGCGAGTTCCTGTAACTTGTTGAGATCCGTGGTCTCCGGCAGATCTATCCAGAGAAAGAGTCCACCGCGCGGGCGTGTCCATGTGCAGAGATCACTGACATGTTTTTCAAGCGTCTCCACCACTGCGCGACATTTTGCACCCACAGCCGCATTCGTTTTCACAAGATGCGCTTCCAAGTGTTCCATGAAGAATTCAGCAACAATCGCACTTGCCAACGCACTCGTCCCGCCGTCCCAGCGGTTCTGGTGAATTTGTCCCCAATAAGGCTCTCTCGCCACGAAATAACCCTGTCGGACACCCGCACCTAAAATCTTGGAGAAAGTCGCTATGAAAATCACCCGATTGGCGGTATCCAACTTAAAAAGTGAAGCCGGTGTCGGGGTCGATGTGAAGTCAATATCGCCATAGCAATCATCTTCAACGATCAGTGTGTCGTATTCCTCTGCTAATGCTAACATCTGTTGACGACGTTCAAGCGAGAGAATCGCGCCTGTCGGGTTCTGATGGTTCGATGTCGTATAGATGAACGATGGTCGGATATTCTGGCGTTTGAGTTCCGCAAGTTTCGCTTCCAGTGCATCCATATTCATGCCATCGATATAATCCATCGGCACGCCTACGATATTCGCCTTAAAGTGCCGCATGATACCCAAGGTACCGCTGTAAGTATATTCCTCTGTCAGCACCGTATCGCCGGGATTAATCAACGTCCCCAGCACCAATTCCAGTGCCTGCATGGAGCCTGAGGTAATTGAGATGTTATCAATCGGCAGTGGAACACCCTCGCGTCTTTCAAATCGCATGGATGCCAATTCCCGCAATCCCTGATAGCCTGATTCGCCCGGATAGTTAACCAGATCGCCACCCAACTTGCGAAGTGCCTTTTCACTCGCGGCAATTAATCCCTCCGTCGGGAATGTATACGGATCCGGACGCCCGCCTGTAAAACCAAAGTCTTTCATAATATGCTCCTTGTTCTTGACAGATTCCACATAAATGAATTATAACAGACTCCCTGAAAAAAGGCAAGACCGATATTAGTTATCGGTTTTTAATAGTTTTCAGTGCCTTCTGACAACTAACGACTGAAAACTATCTCAATTGACATCAAACTCCCCATCGTGCTATACTTTGGTATCTTTACAAGAGCCGCACTAATTCTGATTCGCTTTGGTTTTCCTACACACATTGACGCAGATGATAACTCAAAACTCGCTCCCAAACCTCACGTTTGAACCGATGCGCTCGTGCGATCTGCAGGAGGTACTAAAAATCGAAAACGAGTGCTTTGAGGATCCATGGAGCAAAACACACTACACGCTGTCTCTGAAGCGACCCCGGTCGTACGAACATTTTTATGTCGCTCGGCGCGAAAACACCATCGTCGGTTACATCGTGTTTAGTATTCTCCATGAAGAGGCGCATATCCTAAATCTCGCAGTGCCGGTTGCCTATCGGCGACAGGGCATTGCCAAGCACCTGATCGCCTCAGCCTTGGAAATGATACTGACACTTGACGGACGCGAGATTTTCTTAGAAGTCGCCGTCAGCAATCTACCTGCGCAATATCTCTACCGTCAGTTCGGGTTCCGCATCTGTGGCATCCGAAAAAACTACTACGGACGCTATAAAGACGCTTACGTTTTCCGAAAAGGAGAAGAAACTCATGCTGTTTAATGTATTAAGCCATACCTTTTCAGCAACTACGAATCTGTCGCTCTCAACCCGCCGACAGGAAGCACGGACAATCGGCAGAAACGGTTGGCGGGTCATCGAAGAAGAGGTCAATTGGAATACCTCCGAAACCGCCATTGTTGTTGTTGATATGTGGAACGAACATTGGTCATGGGGCGCAACGGAACGGGTGAATGTGATGGCACCCCGGATGAACATCGTACTCGAACGTGCGCGAGATCAGGGGATACAGATTATCCACGCGCCATCCGACACAATGGACTTCTACGAGGCACACCCAGCCCGCCGCGGAGTCTTGGAATTACCGCACGCCGATCCACCCGCTGAACGCGAGCTGCCTGATCCACCTTTACCCGTTGATGCCTCCGATGGAGGCTCGGATACCGGCGAAACTGATGGTTACAAAGCGTGGCACCGTCAGCACCCAGCTATCGAAATCTCTGATATAGATGCCATCAGCGACAACGGGCAGGAGGTATACAACCTACTGAATCACAAAGGTATTAAGAATATTATCTTCATGGGTGTTCACACCAATATGTGCGTCCTCGGGCGTTCTTTCGCCATTAAACAGATGGTACGTTGGGGTGTCAACGCCGTTCTCTCACGTGACCTTACGGATGCGATGTACAACCCGTTCAAGCCACCTTACGTCAGCCACGAAGAAGGCACACAGTTAATTATTGAATACATTGAGAAATTCTGGTGCCCCACAATCCTGAGTGGCGATTTGACGACACCCAAAGTATGATATTCCCTCAAAAACAGCGGGGCGGTTAGGAAACAACCGCCCCTGTCAACCCACAACCCTCTCCGGTAGGAGGGAACTCCGATTCCCGACATTGATCGCCAATGCAAAATTCGTGTAATCTGCAATTTAGATGATCGACCCGCAAATACCCAATAATCCTGCCAATCCTAAAATCCTGATTCAGACAACAGCCACCGCACAAAAAATGCCCACGGTAACGAGAATACCGCGGGCATTTTAATTTCGATAGTGTTTCCTACTGATGGTTGCCTTTCAGCGCACCCCACGTTGTCGTGAGTTTTGCCTTCGGATCTACAGCAGTTCCCACAGCAGGCACGACCTCCAAAGCACTGAACATGGCGTTCAGATCGCCTGCGCCGGTCTCTGCGTTTCCTGCAAAATGGAGATCAAGGGTGCCATCGCTGACTTCAATCCCGGAATACATTTTGATGTCAATCTCATCTTTGCCGGGTGTCACGTAAAGCGGCTCGACATTATCCTCTTCAATGAAAATATCGAAACCACGGTTGTTCGGTGACCAGTGCTCACCCACGAGATAGGTAACATCGAAAACGCCGTCCCCAGTCTTAAACTGATACTTAACGGTGTCGGGGAACCTTGCCCAACTGACAGCGTAGAAGAGTTCTACATCATAACCAGCGTCTTTCGCTTGTGCTTGTGCGTCCGCTGTTAAGGTTGCGACTTCAGCAACACGAGGTTCCAGTTCAGTCCAACCACCCCATGCCTGGTCGGTTTGCTGTGCGCCATTCCAGACCCGTCCCTGTGAATCCGTAAAGTCATCTGTCTTGCCACCCCACACTCGGAATTCTTCAGCCGCTAGCAACGCCGGGACCGCGAGAATCCCCATGAAAGCGACAATCGTCAAAACACCTAATAACCTCATTAAACTACCTCCATCTATGCGTTAATTCCGGTTTCCTTTCAAGGCTCCCCAGGTCGTAGCGAGCTTCTGCTTCGGGTCAACGGCTAATGCAGGGATTACCTCTATCCCACTGAACATGGCGTTCAGGTCGCCCTTGCCGGTCTTATTATTCCCAGCAAACTCAAGGCTCATGACCTTGTCTTTAACCTCAATGCCCTCATATCGTTTAATATCTATCTCGTCTTTACCGGGAGTGACATAGAGCGGCTCCACAATCTCGTCTTCAATGATAATATCGAAGCCACGATTGTTCGGTGACCAATGTTCACCGACAAGATAGGTAACATTAAAGGTGCCTTTGCCGGTATTCAGATCCATCTTGACGACATCCGGGAACTTTGCCCAACTGACAGCATAAAAAAGTTCCTCATCATACCCTTCTTTCTTCGCCAGTTTTTGGGCATCTTTCGTAAGGTTTTGGACTTCAGCGATGCGAGGCTGTAGATCGATCCATCCACCCCACTTCTCTTTCTCGTTCTGGCCACCGTGCCAGATACGGCCATCGGAATCTTTAAAATCTTCCAATTTGCCACCCCATACCCGAATCTCTTCGGCTGAATTCGCATTGGGCACGATCGTTACCGCAGCATATACGGCAATCAGAACAATTAAAAATAAACTTCGTCGCATGTTTTCCTCCTTATTGTAATTAAGAAACACGAACATATTGAATAATTAAGAATAACACATCCACGTCACAATTGCAATATTTTCGTATCATTGTAGCAGGACCATTTAGTTTTAAGGTTTTTGTCGAATGTATCGGAAAAGTCGGGAATCGGAGTTCCCTCCTACAGCGGATCCGCAGGGACCGAAAATCTAAAATTTCGGAAAACTGGATAGCCCTGATCATTGTAGCATGGAACTCCCGTCCCGACAATATTGGCGACCGATGATCAGTTAAGAGGTTTTCGTTTAACGATATCCCTGGTTTCTGACTGCCGACGGCTGATGGCTGACCGCTGACTGCTCTACATCATTCCTCGCTCTCAACCACAACAATTCGCTGGTTCGCTGGCACATCGGTCAGCGTTTGCACAATGCCGCTCGGCCACTGAATGACAATTCGATCCACTGTCTTGTAGTCCGCAAGCCCAAACTCGACATCAATACTGCTCTGAGAAAGATAACTGCCTCCCGCTGTCACCTGCTGAATCTGATGAAGATCACCAGCACGCACCTTCACAAGTGCACCAATACCGTCCCGATTGCTCACTGTCCCGACTGTGCGGATCTGAAGCCACTGCCGTTGGTTCCCACCGTCATTTCGGAGCAACATCGGCTTCCCACCACTATTGACGATAAAGAGATCCAAATCGCCATCGGCATCGTAATCCGCAACCGCAACACCTCTACCAACCCCGTATGAGTTGGATTGTTGAAGCCCGACAGTCTCAGAAATATCAGTGAAGGTGCCGTCACCGTTGTTCTGGAGGAAGACATCCGCTTGCCCATGTGCTTCCCACGAAGCCGGGTCAATGTGTCCTGCGGAAAAAAAGAGATCCAGATCCCCGTCATTATCTGCGTCGAACAACGCAGTCCCCCAGCATGTTTTACCGAGCCCCGACTCAAAAACGCCACTCTGTGCAGAAACATCCGTAAAAGTGCCGTCCCCACTGTTTCTATAGAGGACGTTGTTTTCGTCTAACCAGTTCGTAACGAAGAGATCCAAATCGTTATCGGCATCGTAATCACCCCAAGCAATGCCCATACCACTTCGTATGTCGCCAGTGCGGCTTCTGGCATCTGGACGGTTCGTGTTTGTGAACGTTAACTCCCCATCATTGCGATAGAGGATATTCTGGTCGGTATCGTTGGCGAGATAGAGGTCCAAGTCGCCATCGGCATCGTAATCCGCCGCCGCGACCCCAAGCGTCAGATGAAATCCACCGTTCACCTTGGCGGCATCCGTGATATTAATGAAACCGCCGTCTCCCTTATTTAAATAGAGGAGATTCGCCTGTCCGAAGAAATCATACGGGAAAAAGACTTCATCGCCTTGCGGGACTTTGGTATATTCGATATAGTTGCCGACGTAAAGATCGAGGTAACCATCGCGATCATAATCACCCCAGGCGATCCCCGCACCGAAACCATCGTGCCCAATGCCGCCAGCCCCGGACGAAAAGCGTTTGAAAGTCCCGTCGCCATTGTTTCGGTAAAACAGATTCGCCTTATAGTTCGTGACATAAAGGTCGGCATCACCATCGTTGTCATAGTCTGCAAAGGCACATCCCATCCCCCAGCCAGTGTCGCCAACGCCAGCGGCATCCGTTACATCGGTGAAAGTGCCATCGCCGTTATTCCGGTAGAGTGCGTTTTTCGGTAGCACCGCGTCCGATTCCGGTCGCACCAAAGCACTATTTACAATATACAGATCTAACTGCCCATCGTTGTCATAGTCGCACCACGCCGCCCCTGAACCCACGAGCGCAGGGACCACACGCAAGTCAATACCACCGACGTGTTCAAAATGGATGCCTGCCTGTTCAGTGACATCCACAAATCGGATATCGGATCCATAACTGCTAAAAATGAACGTAAAACTCAAGACTGCAATAGCGTCACGCAACCTGTTATGCATTCAAAGTCCTCTCAGATTCAACTCGCGTTATATGGACATTATACACAAAACCGTGCGTCAAGTGTATCTTTATTTTTTCTCCGTTCCCCCTGCTGGCGAGGTTTCCGAACCTCGCTCCCCTGAAACTCATACCTGACCGCTGTCCTCTATAAAAAATCCTGTGAATCCTAAAATCCTGTGAATCCTGATTCAGACAATTACAGACTGCCTCCGCTCTTTGCTGACAGCCGACAGCCGACAACCGACGGCTAATAACAGAGATTTTAGTTGCAATTGCACTGAAAATGTGTTAAAATTCATAAAGAGTTAATGTGGTTTAAGCCAGTTGTTTAAGTTAGAGGGCATGCAAGTGGAAATATCTGTCTTAGTACTTAACGCCAGCTACGAAGCGATCAACGTTTGCAACCTCAGGCGCGCGATGAAAATGGTTTTTAAGGGCACTGCACAAACTGAAGAAGTCTCGGATATTGAGATTCACTCACCCAGTGCCGCGATGAAAGTCCCACATGTAATTCGGTTAGTAAACTACGTCCATGTCCCGCGCAGCGTCGTCAAATTTTCACGGAGGAATGTTCTCGTCCGCGACGAGTATACATGTCAATACTGTCATAGCGAGTTCCCAGCGGCGCAACTCACGATGGATCATGTAATCCCTATCTCTCGCGGCGGAGAGACGACGTGGGAGAACGTTGTGACAGCCTGCAAGAAATGTAATAACAAAAAGGGCAGTCAAATGCTCTACGAAGCGCGATTGAAACTGCAGCGGCAGCCGAAAACACCATCAATTTTGACCTATTTGCAACTCAATCGTCATTTCCGCGGGTGCCATCCGTCGTGGAGAAAATATCTGTATATCAACTAAATCATGCAAGATCCGAAAAAACTGAAAAAGCGTTGGGAATTCCAACGTGCCTATCAGAAGGGCAGTAAGTATTGGAATCGCTACTTTGTGATATACGTGTTCCACACCCATTTCAAGAACCTCCGATTGGGAATAACCGTCAGCAAAAAAGTCGGAAAAAGCGTTCAGCGGAATCGAGTCAAGAGGCTCATTCGTGAATCGTTTCGGCAGTTACGCCCGCGGATAAAAACTGAATACGACATCGTAGTCGTCGGAAGGACACAAGCGTGTCGACTCACGTGTCAAGAAGCAAAAGATGGATTGTTTCACCTCTTTCGGAAAGCGTCTGTTTTAAAAAATCCAGCCCGTCCAAAGGGTAGAAGCGGTAGGGGAAACCACCCTTGTGGTTGACCTCCCAAGAGGAATAGAGGCGTGTCACATTGTAAGCACCACGAAGAAGATATAAACCAAAATAGGAACCAGCGGACACGCTATAAGTTTGACGCGACAGCGATACTTCTACAACCCATCCGCTTTTATCGACGCTTTATTTCGCCGCTGTTGCCACCGTCCTGCCGATTCTATCCGACATGCTCACAATATGCCCTCCAAGCGTTAAAACGCTATGGCATGCTCAAAGGGTGCTGGCTAACAATTAAACGACTTTCAAAATGCCATCCTTACCATCCGGGGGGTTTTGATCCTCTAAAATAACGGGACAAACTTCAATAATTAAATATATTTAAAAAACAGAAAAAAATGAGGAGTATCTAATCTCCATGGGAGTACGTTACATTCTTGCATTGGTTCTAATGATTGCTGTGATGATCGGATGGAGCCTGTTTTTCGGCAAACGCTTTGCCCCGCAACCCGATGAACCCGCAACTACCGAGACCCCGGCAACATCAAGCCCAAGCGAAACACAATCGGATACCACGGCGCAGGAAACATTCGATGAAACCGATGCATCCGTCAGCCCTGACCTCTGGACACCCGTTGAGGAGAGTCCAGACGATGCAAAAGTCAACGTCCAAACCGATAACTACACGATTGTTTTTAACGAGAAACTCGCAATCGCTAAACAGTGGCAATTAAACCACTTTCCAGACCGGACAGACGCCGACAAAAACCCTTTGGACCTGATTCCAGAAGACGCTCTCAACTGCCTCGCACTTCGGTTCGGCAATTCTCAGTTACAACTCGATTCGCTCCGTGCTGCATGGAGGGCAGACACATCGGAAATTAACGTCGCAGGTGGGCAAGCCCCTAAAACACTCACTTTTAGAACAACAATTGAGGAAAAACTACAGGTCGCAAAGCAGTTCACCTTCAATCCGGACAGTTACTTCGTTGACATGAAGCTAACCTTCCAAAATATCTCTGACGAACCGTTGCTTATGGGTGGAACCGAGCCCACAAACGGATACCAACTTCAATGGGGACGCGGTATCAATGCCGATCTGCTCCCACATGAAAAGAAGAGCGGGAAACGTGGACGGCGCGGCAGTGAAGGCGCGAAAGCTTATATCGGTGAGGACAAACCGAGGCGTGAACTCAAATCTGAACAAGCATTAGCAGCAGTTCTCTGGGCAGGCATGGACAGCCAATACTTCAGCGCATTGATGATTCCAGATCCCCAGCTTGCCGCTACCTATCAATTTATAGAGACACCACAGGCAAATGTTACAACTGACATTGTTGTCACCGCACCAACGGAGACCGCTGCCCTTGTAGTCCCCAGTTTTTATCTCACAGCACAGGAGAAGCGGACGGATATTTTTCGGCTCTACATTGGACCGAAGGACGATACAATCCTAAAAGGTATAGAAGCACCGAATGCACCTGAGAACCCAGTACGTCTCTCGAAAATTATCGATTTCGGATTCTTCTGGCCCCTCGCATGGGGAATGCTCTGGATATTCAAAGGTCTACACAATATTTTCGGAAACTACGGCGTCGCGATTATCCTCCTGACCGCTTTGGTGAAGGTTATTTCTTATCCCTTCACACGCAAAGCACATAAATCTATGAAGGAGATGCAGAAACTGCAACCGCAGTTAGTGGAATTGAAGGAAAAATATAGAGATGACCCGCAGAAACTCAATCGAGCCACAATGCGACTCTACAAGGAACACGGTGTCAACCCGTTAGGTGGCTGTATACCATGGCTTCCACAAATTCCAATTTTTTGGGCACTTTTCGCACTTCTTGGAAGTGCAGTGGAACTCCGTGGGGCACCCTTCCTTTTATGGATTGATGACCTTTCTGCACCTGACACGCTCATTGAACTGCCTTTCACGATTCCATTGATTGTCACGCAAATAGATGCCGTCCGTCTACTGCCTATAATAAACGGTTTAACAACATGGCTTCAACAGAAATTCGTCGGCAATATGGCACCAACGACAGACAACATGCAAGCGAAATTGATGCAGTTTATGCCCCTCATTTTTATTTTTATCTTTTATAACTGGGCATCCGGATTTGTGTTGTATTGGTTGTGCAATAATGTTTTCACAATAGCGCAACAATACTTACAAAACCGAGGCGAGACGGAGGAAGATCAATCCGCACCAGCAGGCACGAAAAAAGGGAACAACGCCAAACGAAAGTAGCATATACGTAAATGCACGAGAAATTATGAACCCACCTGACCGAACCGTAAGGTCTAATTAAAAAAAGGATATTAACCTGTGCAGCACTACATCGAAACCGAAGGCGATACAGTAGAGGAAGCAATTGAACAAGCACTGACCGAACTCGAGGCAACTCGCGATCAGGTCACAATTGACATCGTCAACGAACCTACGAAAGGAATTTTGAACTTTGGTGCTAAACCGGCGAAAGTCCGCGCAACGCTCAAACAAGATGTCTCTTCCGCACCGGAGACAATCCTAAAGGAGATGCTCAACCGGATGAGGATTGACGCAGGGGTCGAATCAAGTTTTCTTGATGGAAGCACACACCTCAATATCGTCACCGACAGTCCCGCGTTACTCATCGGAAAACACGGGCAGACCCTCGATGCAATCGAACGTTTGCTTAATTGTATTGTTAACAAAGCCTCGCTTGTAAAAAGACGCGTTTTCGTCAACACAGAAGGTTACCGAGAACGCCGGGAAGAACGGCTCATCGAAATGGCACACCAAGTCGCTGAAAAGGTCAGATATACCCAAAGGGAAGTCGTCCTGGCACCGATGTCCGCACGCGACAGACGTATCATTCATGTCACCTTAAAAGAGGACGAGGTCGTGTCTACCTACAGCCAAGGCGAGGGTGAAATGCGACGCGTCGTCGTCACGACGCAACACTCTTGAAATGGCTATCAGATAGATGGTTATCGGTGTGCATTGCTACGCAATGCTTTCGGTCTTCAGTCATCGGTTAAGAGATTATCGTTTAACAAAATCCTCTTGTAATCTTAACCATCAACTCGTGCTTTAACACTTATAATGGAGGCGAGTTGATGGTTAAAACCGATAACTGAAAGCGAACGTAGCGAGCGAACTGAAAACCATCCTTCCGACAACCAACAACTATTCTATGAAATTCCACGATACGATTGCAGCCGTCGCAACAGCACGGGGTGAAGCCGGCATCGGCATCGTTCGAGTTAGTGGGGACCTTGCCCTACAGATCGCCGCTAAATTGTTCCGATCACCGCGCGGCGTGTCTCCCACAGAACTGTCAACGCATACGCTTACATACGGACACGTCATAGATATAAACGCATCCGATGATATCATCGACGAAGTGCTACTCGGTGTCATGCACGCTCCGAAGACATATACCGGTGAAGACATCGTTGAATTTAACTGCCACGGTGGGATCGTCACACTCACAGCAGTGTTGGACTTGGTGGTGAGGAATGGAGCACGGGTCGCCGAACCCGGAGAATTCACAAAACGTGCTTTCCTCAACGGAAGACTGGATTTAGCACAGGCGGAAGCGGTCGCCGAACTCATCTCTTCAAAAACAGAATTAAGTCGAAAAATCGCTATAGAGGCACTCGCCGGAAAACTCTCTGATACTGTAAATTCCCTGAGCGACCGACTCGCTGGCTTGCTGGCGGAAATTGAGGCATCCATCGACTTCCCCGACGAAGACTTGGATTTCATGAAAGTGGAAACGCAACTCGAAACGGCGCGTGTTGTTCAGAGCGACTTAACGACACTGCTCGACACTGCGGACGAGGGGAAAATTATCACAGAAGGTGTCAATGTCGCTATACTGGGAAAACCGAACGTCGGAAAATCAAGTCTGCTCAATGCACTCGTTGGAGCGACACGCGCAATCGTTACAGATATACCCGGCACGACACGCGATACAATTGAGGAAACTATTAATGTCAACGGCATCCCGTTGAAACTCGTTGATACCGCTGGGATTCGACAGACGGATGACATTGTAGAACAACAAGGCGTTGAGCGGAGCAAAGCTGTACTGGATAGGTCAGAGTTGTTACTGTTGATGTTCGATGCCTCGCAGCTGCTAAACAACGCAGATCTGGAACTCTTACAGGCAGCAGAAGCAACCAAGGCAATCCTTATTCTCAACAAGGTAGATCTACCAGTTGTGACGCCGTCAACAACGTTGCTCGTGCACGCTCCTAAGAAACGGGTGATTGAGACGGTGATTCCTGAAGGCAAAGGACTTGATGCCCTAAAATCTGTGATCTGTGAGGAATTACTTGGAGGCGAATGGGTCGTCGGTGAATCGCCGATTGTGACAAATGCTCGCCACCAAGAGGCGCTCCGACGCGCCAGCGAAGGACTCAGTTATGCAATAGAAAGTCTCGAAAACGGTATGCCTCCTGATCTCGTGGCTGTTGATCTGCGGATCAGTTTGGACGGTCTCGGAGACATCGTCGGTAAAACAACAACTGAAGATATTTTGGATAGAATCTTCTCTCAGTTCTGCGTCGGAAAGTGATAAATGCGAACTTTTCTCGTGATTGGGTGTGTCCATTTTCTGCACACGAGTAGAGGACATTGATTCTGGACACAACATCACAAAGGAGGGAATCATGTTAGGAGCAAAACAACAGTGGTGTCCTCGCTGCAAAAGGCATGTACAAACAGAGCAGAAGCAGTCCTTCGTTGGCAGGCAGAAGGAGCTCGTCAAAATTATTATTACCTGTTTCAGATGTCGGACGACGCTGTCGAGTAAAACAACCAGTGCCGCCGCGCTTGAGCAGAGCGAAGCAGAGTCTCCAAATGAACGGTAGTGCGAAGGTGCGAAGAGTCCTACTGAAATGGATGGAATTGTAAATTAAAGTGTTATTAAACAAAGAAGGAGAAAATAATGTTTAATTCTGTGTGTCGCCGTATATCACTCGGTGTTCTACTACTGATGGTATGCGCAATACCCACGCTCATTGCGAGTGAAGAGGTCCAATGGAGTCAGTCAATCGAAGAGAGTATGTCAAAAGCCAAGACGACCGGTAAACCGATGATGATGGACTTCTACACCGATTGGTGAGGGTTCTGTAAGCGGCTGGATGCCGAAACGTTTACGGATGCAGGTATTATCGAGCTCTCTGAAAAATTTGTTCCCGTCAAAGTGAATCCAGAAGATAAGGAGCGTCCCATCAATGAAGAGACGCGGAGTCGGTACGGTGTCACTGCTTACCCGGCAGTCCTGTTCGTCAGCCCAGATGGCGGTCTCATCCAAAGGGCTTCAGGATTTCTCACACCGGATCAATTTTCACCGATTATGGAAGATGCCTTAAAAAAAGAGACGGAATTCCAAGAGAAATTGGAGAAATTGAAGACGAAATCGGATGATGCCAAACTCAACGCGCAGGTCGCGCTAACCTACCTCGAACGGATGCAGCTTGAAGAAGCAGTCTTGTTCAGTGAAAAGGCATTTGAGCATGACCCGAAAAACCGCACGAAGCTTATCCCGAACCTGCACAACCAATTGGGGCTCGCTTACGGCGCGCTCGTTGAAACGGCTATGCTTGAGAACAGCGAAAAAGCGGAGACGCACTTTGAAAAGGCTGTCTCTCACTTCAAAACCATCATAGACACGTATCCGAAGAGTAAAGCCTATGAACCTGCCCAATACTATCTCGGTGTAACGTATGCCATCAAAGGGAATTATGAAGATGCGATCGCGACGCTTGAGAAGTTATCCCACCATGCTAAGGACAGGAACATAAGACAGAACGCCGAAGCAATGCTGGAACGGGTCAAAGAATTGGCGAGTTCCAACTAACAATTTCCGGTAGGTGCGGCTTCAGCCGCACCTACAACATCAACTCGGAGATCTCCTCTGGCGTTAGAAATCGATACGCGCTAGGCGGGAGAGTACCTAACTGTAGATTACCGATTTGGACCCGCTTCAAACGGATGACCGGATGCCCCACGGCTTTAAACATGAGACGGACCTGCCGTTTCTTTCCCTCGTGAATCACTACCTCAAATTTTGTTGACATGCCGTCCTTACTTATTCTTAAACACTTGACCTTCGCCGGTGCCGTTGTACCACTCGGAATCGTAATACCTTGACGCAACCGTTGCACCGCGTCGTCGCTCGGTACACCTTTCACCCACGTGAGATAAGTTTTCTCTACTTCATGGCTCGGATGTAGCAATTGATAAGCAAAGTCTCCGTCATTTGTGAAGAGAAGAAGCCCCTCGGTCTCCAAGTCCAAGCGTCCGACAGGATAGATGGTGTCGGGCAGATCTGCGACGAGATCCATGACGGTCGGTCGTCCGCGTTCGTCATAGCGCGTCGTTAGGTAGCCTGCGGGTTTATTCAGCATCAGATAGATGTGTTCTGCTAACGGTTCAACCTGTTTCCCCTCAAATTCAACAGTATCGATTGCTATGTTAATCGGGTGTCCCGGAACCAAAACGAGTTCGCCGTTGACAGTGACTAAACCGGCTTGGATGCTCTTTTTCACTGACCGCCGCGAGGCGATTCCTGAGGTAGCAATATACTTTTCAAGTCTCATTTTTCTATTTGCCAACCCTTTTCCATTGCTATTTGCCGTAACTTTCGGTCCGGGTTGACAGCAACCGGATGCCCGAACAATTCCAGTTTATGGGCATCCGTATGGTGATTTCCATAAGCGTAGGAGGCACTCAGGTCAAAACCGTGTTCAGTAGCAAGTTGCTGGGCAAGTTTCGCTTTATTTTCAGCAAATGGATGCAGTCCAATGCGTTGCCCTGTAAACCTTCCGTCAACGACTTCCAACTCGTGGGCGACCATCATATCGGTTTGAAAATGCTCATGAAACGGCTGGACGAGAAACGATAATGAACCCGACATAAGGATGACCGTTCGTCCTTCGGCGCGGTGGGTATATATCAATTCGGAAATGTGGGACGCGATACTCGGACGCAATGGATCGACAAAACAGCGGCGTGCAATCTCATGGATGTGATCTGCTTCTAAACCGCGGAGGTAGACTTTGTTAGATTTCGCCACGGGTAGGGACTTAACCTTCAGAAAATTGGATGTCCACGCCAGTAAATTTGATATAGGGATCTCGCCGTGGTTTAGCAGATACGTCAAAAAAACTTGCTCTGAGGAGAGGCGGATGATCGTGCCATCTAAGTCGAAAATGGCACATGTTTTAGATTCTGTCATGTCGTCTGCTGTCCCAGCGCACGTCGATAGGCTTTGACAGCGGTTTCCAATCCGATATAGAGCGCATCCGCCATCAGATGATGCCCAATAGAGACTTCAAGGAGTCCCGTTAATTTCTGCATCAATGGTAGATTGTCAAGATTGAGATCGTGTCCTGCGTTGACACCGAGTCCTAAATCCACTGCTTTCACCGCCGCATTTTCCAGCAACTTAAACTCGCTTTCAATCTCTGTTCTTGTCTGTGCCATCGCATAGGGAGCGGTGTAGAGTTCGATTCTGTCTGCTCCGATGTCCCGCGTCCTTGCTATCTGTTCCACATCGGTGCCACTGAAGAGACTCACACGGATATCCGCATTTTTTAACGCCGCAATGATCGGTTTCAACATATCGCCATCTTTGCGAATATCCCAGACGGTGTGGCTCGTTATCTCGCCTGTGACAACGGGGACCAGCGTGCATTGCGTCGGTTGTGTGTGTAGCACCATATCAATGAGATCGGGTCTCGGATCGCCTTCAATGTTATATTCAATGTTGGGTGATTCTTGAGTATTGATTTCTATTAACCGTTCGGCGATGTCCTGTACATCTGCGGGTCTGATATGACGCTGATCCTCACGCGGATGCACAGTGATACCTTGCGCGCCAGCGGCGATGCAGGTGTCAACAGCGGTAAGAATATCCGGAATATCACCACCCCGTGAATTGCGCAGTGTTGCGATTTTATTGACATTGACACTTAATGCTATCATTTTTTCTCCATCAGATTTTTAATTTATTTTTTAACGTCCAAATCCATACTGTTTAACCACAAAGAAAAATTAGGCTTTTTGAGCGACCATGTTCGTAAGGATACCGAGAATTTTGGCACACTGCGCGATTTGGTAGATGGTCAAATCGATGTGTAGATGATTCCCCTCCAATTTCAGGAACAGCCAGTCTGTTCCCGAAGTGACAGTGCCATAAATACAAGGAATATTGTTTCCTTTTTCTGCATTAAAACGTTGAGCAGCGAGCATCTCAGCAACACACTGCCCTAAACCCCCGGTCAAATTTTCTTTCTTCGCCTCAACGAGCATAATGACGGGTGCCTCTAAAATAATTTGACCCAGCGACAAGCTGACCAAAAAATCGCACACACCCGTCAAACCTTTTTCATCATCAACGTTGAAATCAATTCCAGAAAAGAGGCTGATACGGGACTCGAAATGTTCACGAAGTTCAAACAGGACATCAGCAATAATCAGTTCCGAGCGGGCTTTTTCTGTGTTTATAGCAGTAGCTAAGGGGACCTTTTTTGCCAGCTCCTCTGTGAAATGGGGGCGCGGGGCCACTGGTGCTATTTCGGAAAAGAGACCTATGGACTCAGTCTCTTCTAATTGAAATATTGTCCGGACCTCTTCTAATGTAAAGTTACTATAAACCATTTGTACCCCTTCTTTCGCCAATCGCAACGCGGTTATAGAGAAAAAACGCGATCTATCCGTTCCTTTTATGGGAAAATTCCCAACTGCATATAGGATTTCGCGATTCTGTGGATGGCATTGATAAACGCCGCTGTCCGATAATCTATAACATCGTTTTCACTACTGTGCTGTAAGCGGGTTTCACGCATCTCTTGGTAGGCGGTTATCATCGTATCCTGGAGTCCAGAATTTACGAGGTCCTCCTCATCGGCACCGTGTATCAACGCAAGTTCATCTTCTGAGAACTTATAACCAGTCGCTTTCTCAACAGCATGGCGCATCGCGTGTTGCGTTTGGTCCTCAAACCGTTTACCGAGCCTCCCTAATTGTACATGCGATAGATTCCGAAGCCACTCGAAATAAGAAACGGTAACACCCCCCGCGTTGAGGAAAGTGTCCGGTATAATCAGAATCCCCCGGTCTTGGAGAATTTCATCGGCAGTCGGTGTTGTGGGTCCGTTCGCAGCTTCAGCGATAATAGCGGCTTTGATTCGAGGCGCGTTTTCTGCTGTGAGTTGATTTTCAAGCGCAGCGGGAATGAGGATATCACATGCCAATTCCAGACCATCGCTCGGATTCTCGATGCGTTCGGCACCCGGGTATCCGCGGATGGATCCGGTTTCCGCACGATACATGGCGACTTTTTCGACGTCGAAGCCCTGTGGATCATAGAGACCACCATTTCGCTCGATAATCCCAATAATACGCGCATCTGCCTCCATCAGGAACTTGGCGGCGTGGTAGCCGACATTACCAAACCCTTGGACGATGATGCTTTTTCCCTGTAAACCGGGGGAGAGTCCAAGCGGTTTCATATCCTCTGCAAAACCGCATGCTTCTTCTAAACCGAAGGCGACACCGCGTCCAGTAGCCCCTTTCCGCCCATGAATCCCGTTTTGTTCGATCGGCTTGCCTGTGACACACGCAGTAGCATTGAGCTTATCAGGTGCCATTGTGATATAGGTATCCAGGATCCATGCCATCTCAGTCTCACCGGTTCCGAAATCCGGTGCCGGCACATCTACCCCAGGTCCGATGTAATTCTTCTGGATAAGTTCGTATGTATAACGGCGGGTAATGCGCTCCAATTCGGTTTCGGAATATTCGCGTCTATCGAGTTGAATACCACCTTTAGCACCACCGAACGGCACGTCAACAATCGCGCACTTGTAGGTCATTAATGCCGCGAGTGCCATTATCTCATCTTCGTTAACAAGCGTGCTGTAACGGATGCCACCTTTCGTTGGGAGGATATGGTGACTGTGCTCTGCGCGCCATCCATGAATGGTTTGAATAGTCCCGTCGTCCCGTTTTATAGGAAATGTGAAATGGCAAGAACTATTACATATCTTTATTTGCTCCAAAAGCCCGCGCGGATAGTCAGTGAATTGAGCCGCCTTGTCAAAATCCTTGTTCACTTTCTGGAAAAACGAGAAACTTTCGGTTTCCATGATGCTCAACCTGAATGTAGGAACGGGCGAGGCACAAAGACCTCGCCCTACAGTAATTTAGACTAACAACGATACAGTGTAAAAACTTTGTCGGAGAAAACCGATACTACCGTTGTCGAACGAATTTTTGGAGACGTGCGTCCGCTTGAACTTCGCCAACGTATATATCGCCATGCGAATCCAACCAGATCCCGTGCGGACATGCCATAAATTCACCCGGGACGGCACTGCCGCGTTCGCTGCCCCATTGAGAGACAACTTCACCATCCAACGTCATAATTGTGATACGTTGATCCAGTTCAGCGATATAGACGAGTTCCTCTTCGTCAATGTAGATCGTGTCTGGATGCAACAGATCTCCCCATTCTTCAATGTACTCACCATCAAGGGTAAAGAACTGGATACGATTGTTTTCCCTGTCGGCGACCATGAGTCTATTCCGCGGATCAACCCTGACACAATGCGGCAGGTCAAACTCACTGGGACCTGTGCCGGGCTGTCCCCACGATTTAATCAACTCACCATCAGGTGAGTATTTGTGGACACGGGCATTGCCGTAACCGTCGGTGATATACAGTTCGCCATCGGGTCCGACTGCCAAATCTGTCGGCTTATTGAAGGGTTCGCCGTCCGCACCGGGTACATCCGGTGTACCGAGCGTCATCAGGAGTTCGCCGTCCGTAGTGAACTTCCGCATAACGTGTGTGTCACGTTCTGTACAATAGATATTATCGTCGGAATCAATGAAAATCCCATGTGCGTCCTTGAGAATGTCATCACCCCAAGAGTCGATGAAATTGCCGTCCCGATCGAAGACGACCATCGGGTGTTCACTCCGGCTGTAAACATAAATGCGATCCTGTGAATCGACAGCAACAGCGGGAACCCAACCGAATTCCCAACCCTCTGGCAGTGTCCACCAATCCTCTTGAACAGTATATTGATGCGTACCTTGTCCGTAAACCATAAATTTTCTCCCTACTCCGAAAAGAATTGGCAGTTATTTTAGCAAGGCTATTGTAATTTCTCAACATAAATTTACCCGAGTAGGGGCAGCCCTTGTGGCTGCCCACTCATCAACAAGTCGTAGGTTGGATTGAACGCAGTGAAACCCGACAGCATCCACTAATCGCCAACAAGAATTTCATTGAAAAGGGAACGGGTCATCTCCGTCCACTTTCCATAATCCTGTAAGAACGCTTCTGCCGCGGGTTTGTTATCACTGCCTGTATATCCGAGACGGCGTGCCAACTGTCCGAGTTCCGCACGATTTTTCGGAAGCGCATCCAGTGCTCGATCGTGAACAATTCGTAAGGCATTCTCGACGCGTCTCAGGAATTGATACGCTTCCGCGAATCCATCACGCTGTGACGCTGTCAGGACCCCGATCTTGTGCAATTTATCAATCGCAAGCGGTGTGTTCTGCACACGCACAGAAGTTTCCCGCCCACCATGCACCAATTGAAGGGTTTGAACAGCAAATTCTATATCCACAAGCCCGCCGTATCCTGACTTGACATTGACTGTAGAGGTCTGGGCTTTGCTGCCCCGTCTCCGCCGAGTAGATGTCCTTCGGGTCGCTTGTGCTTCTTTCCGTTGACGTGTATGCACAATCTCAGCGATCTCTTCAGATGTTAGAGCGTCCCCATAACAGAAAGCATGGGCGATTTCCAAAAATTGGTTTCCGAGGTGTTCTATGTCTCCCGCGACGACGCGAGCACGCGTTAATGCCTGACGTTCCCAAACCTCTGCAGTATGGTCATAGTAATTCTGGTAGCCTGTTAACGGCAGCGCAATCGCACCACCCGTCCCGTGCGGACGGAGTCGCAGATCGACTTCATAGATACCCATCCCTTGGTTTCCAGCAAGTCGATTTACTAACTCCAAACCGACAGCTGAAAAATACTCCACATTTGGCATGCCTCCTGTTGTTTCGCCATCTGCCGAATAGACGTACATAACGTCTAAGTCCGAACTGAAGTTCAATTCTCGTCCGCCGAATTTACCCATTGCAATGATAGCGAACGTTGCAGGGGTTCCATCGGGAGCGAGTGGCGTACCATGTGCTTCGCGGAGTTCTGCTTCAGTTTCTGGATAGATGGCTTGCAAAGTAGCTTCGGCTAAATCAGAGAGCTCTTGTGTCGTATCCGGCAATGTCGCGTTCCCGAGGATGTTTCGCAGGGCGATACGCCAAATTTCATCGTTCTTATACCGTCGCAACATAGACAGCATTCTGCCTTCGGGTGCCTGTGTTGTTACTTGCAACGCCTCTGTTTGTTTCTCAGCAAGCGTCTTGGAACGTTCTATCAGCGTAGGGACCGTCAGCAGATCAAAGAGTTCAGGACTCGCGATGAGCATATCTGCGAGATATAAACTCGAACCGCAAACACGGGTAAGTGCTTCAAGTGTTGACGGTTTTTCAGCGAACATTGTGTAGTAGCTACTCCGCGCGCCCACTTTATCTGTAAATGCCGAGAGATAACGGAGTGCCATATCCGGATTAGGAGAGTCCCGTAAGACATTTAGAAGCGTCGGTGCGAGTTGGAAAAAGGTGCGTCGTACGCTTGGTGAGAATTGAATACCTTCACCACCGTTCGCGAGTTGCCTTAAAAGACGTTGCGCGTTTCTTACATTTTCAAAACGGAAAGTGCTCAAGAAAGTCTCTAATTGTTGTGGATCCTCTTCGGAAAGTAAAACAGCGATGTCAAGTCCATCTTCGGACTGGATCGAAGTCGCAGTAATCTTCTGAAAAATACTGCGGACCTGTTCGGTATGGGCGCGATAATCTTCTTGAAACACCGCCAAGGCATCGGTTTCTGCGGTATGTTGGTATCCCACGCGCCGGGCGAGTTCCCGTTCCTCCGTTTCTCTCTCTGGGATTAGGTAACGCTGCTGATCCGCTTCAATTTGGATGCAGTTCTCAACGGTGCGTAAAAACCTATAAGCCGCCATGAGTACGTCTGCATCCGCCGCGCTGAGCAGTGTATTCTCCTTTAACGCCGCAAGCACTTCCAAAGTATTGTGCGAACACAATGATTTGCGCTTGGCACCGTGAATCATCTGAAGACACTGGACGGTGAATTCAATGTCACGGATACCCCCCGGACCGAGTTTTACGTGTTTCTCAAGGTTCGCACCTTCACTAACGAGCCGCTCCTCTATTCGCGCTTTGGTACGTCGGATGTCTGCCTTAATTTCGGTGAGCGTCACGCCATCTAAGTAACGCTGATAGACGAACGGCTGAATCATGCGAATGAACTCGTCGCCGAAAACCATATCTCCGGCGACAGGACGCGCTTTAATTAAAGCCTGACGTTCCCACAAGTCGCCCCATCCTTCATAGTAACTTTCGTAACTCTCCATAGAGCGGATAATAACACCTGCGCTACTTTCCGGACGCAAGCGGATGTCAACACGAAAGACGTATCCCTCTGGCATGATCTCACTCATCCCTTTGATGATAAATTCGCAAAGACGTGAGAAATACTCGCTGTTGTCAGTCCCCATATCTGTACGAGCATCGTCTGAGTACACAAAAATGAGGTCAATGTCGGAACTGAAGTTGAGTTCATAGCCGCCTAACTTCCCCATCCCGATGATAGCGAAACGACACGGGGCAGTGCCTTCTTCATTCATGGGTGTCCCGAACTTCGGTTTCATGATTTGGTCGCGCCCGATTTCGTAGCAGTGTTGCAGTGCCGCTTCTGCCAAATTGCTCAACTCTAACGTCGTTGTTTCAACATCTGCCACCTTAAGCAGATCGCGCAGCCCAATGCGGAGCGTCTCCCGTCGTTTGTATCGCCGCAAGATGCGGAGTTTCTGCTCGACCGAAGCGAACCGTGAGATGGATTGATCAAGCTCCTGATACATCGTTTTGGAAGTCTTTTGCATCCCCATCACATTCGGATCAATGATGTCATAGAAATATTCAGGTGTGCGAATGAGGATCTCGGATAAATAGGTGGACGCACCGAACGTTAAGATGACAGGACGTATGAAGTGCGGTGCATCTCGCAGCAGTTGGTAAAGTGCTCTACGATTAAACGATACCTCTGCAAAACGTGAAAAACGATTTAAAGCCGCTTCAGGGTTGGGTGAGTCTATAGAGGCTTTCAGCACAGGGATGACGATGTCCGCGAAGCATGCTTGGATGTCTGCATCGTCACTGGTGAGTTCTTGAAGACTTCGTAATATAGATTCGTTATCTATGCTACCGGCTCTATCGGCAGCGTTGGATAAAATTCGATGAATTTCTTCTTTCTGACGTTGTGGGAGCGACAATTCTGTGTAATTCATTATGTTTTTCTCCTCTCTATGCAACGTTATGATTAATCTTATTTTACCACGCTTTTGCCCGCCGTTGCAAGCCAATGTGAAGAAAAACGCAGCCTGTGTGTAGAGAATCAAAATCATTCAAAAACCGAATGTGACACTCGTATCGTTGATTTTAAAATGTTTAGTGTAACATATTGAATTCACTTCTCATTTGACATTCGTAGAGAAGTGGAGTATAATAAAAATGTCTATTGATATGGTAGAAGTGGAGCAGCGACAGCAAGCACGCCTCTATCTATTCTTGATACCCATTGGAATCCGATAGAAGTGATCGTAGCTACGCGCTCTTAATATGGATAACACGGGAGGAGGAAAACATCATGCAGGGTCAGATCCCGCATACATTAGCAGAACGGATCGTCTGTGATGAGAATATTCTTACGGGAAAACCCGTGATTAAAGGCACACGGTTAGCCGTTGAATTCATCGTCGGCTTACTTGGACACGGTTGGACTGAGGCAGAGATTCTTGAGAATTATCCGCACATCGTGCAAGCAGATATTCGCGCCTGTCTTGCGTATGCCAGTGCCGTGTTACATACCCAAAAAGACTATCAACACCCTATGAAATTAGCTGATGCGTCTATTAGCAGATGAGAATATCCCTCGTTTGGTCGTGGAATTTATGTGTTCTCGTGGACACGACGCGGTTTGGGTAGGAAAAGTGGTGCCCGGCATCAGAGACCGAGAGGTACTCTCTCTTGCTACAGCCCAGAAGCGGACCCTTATCACATTTGATACTGATTTCGGGGAATTAGTTTTTCGGTTAGGGGTTAGTGCCCCTTTTGGAATCATTCTATTTCGACTTCCACCAGACTCACCGTCAGGAATCGCGCAAAGTATAGTTAGTGCTCTGGAAAGCCAAAAGGATTGGACGAACCGTTTTTCCGTTGTTGATGAAAATCGCGTCCGTATGAGGCTTCTACCGAGCCCTAATCGTTGACGAAGCACAGAAACTATATCAACGACCAGGCGTTAACTTCTATCTATATCTTCATCAGCTTTCGCCAACAAAAGGATGTTTGATGCAGTCAGGTGTAGAATATATGAGGCTATGTAATTAGGAATCAACTTTAATTATTTGACCAGATTCGTAATGATACCCTACACCGTGCTCACGAAATTGATAATTCAATCCTCGAAAGTAGTCGCCTGCGATTTTCGCTTGTTTGAAGATGCTGCTTTTCTACTACCTTCTTTACCATAAAGAACTTTTTCCACCGCTCGTTTCGCTTGACTTCTTGTAAGTTTCCCGCGTTTGGGAGGAAACTTGATGGTCCGTCCTCTTGCCACTTTGACTACCTCCTTGAACTCATGTTGACTGATGCTAATTACCTCATTTCTTTGCGCCGAGAGAAATCCCCAATTCCAATGGCATATTAATGCTGAATCGGATAAAATCCTGCTTGCTATTAACACGACGTTGTGCTAACATATCGCGAAAGTTTCAAAGGAGAGATATAACTATGTTTAAACTCGGCGTTATCAACGACGAAGTTTCACAAGACTTTGCCACCGTTGTCAATTTTGTAAAAGAATTCAATCTACACTCCATCGAAATTCGCTCTGTCTGGGATAAACTTCCCCATGAACTCACCGATACCGACATCGATGAGATAAAACGCTTGCTCGACGGCACCGACATCGAGATTATTGGTGTCGCATCCCCGTTCTTCAAATGCGATATGGACAACGCCGCGGAGCGGGAAGAACATCTTGATATACTCAAAGGGTCCATCCGGACAGCAAAGGCGTTTGATACCAATCTCATCCGTACTTTCGTTTTCTGGGACACCGGTGAAACCGAGGAACGGTGGGACGAGATTATCACTTCTTACGATGAACCGCGCAGGATGATAGACGGTGAAGGGATCGTCCTCGGCATGGAAAACGAATCCACGACCTCGCTCCGCACCGCTAAACTTACAGCGGAATTTATTGAGCAGATTGACGCTCCAAATATCCGCGGTATCTGGGATCCTGCCAATGAGGCGCACGCAAAGGGTGGCGAAACCCCGTATCCCGATGCATACAACCGCATGAAATCGACAATGATCCACGCACATCTCAAGGACGCCGGTCCCAATCCCGATACAGGCGAAATAGAATCCGTTCCGGTCGGCGACGGCATCATTGACTGGCAAGGGCAATTGCAAGCCCTCATTGACGACGGTTACCAAGGGCATCTCACCCTTGAAACGCATTGGCGACCCTCACTGAAAATTGACGAAGCCATCCTCAACCGTCCAGCAGGTCAGGCGTTTTCTGAAGCCGGTGAGGAAGCCTCACGTATCTGTATTGAGAATTTGCTGGCGATGATTGAGAACTTAAAGCAAAAATGAAAATTAAAGCAGTTCGGACATCTCTTTACGACATCCCACCCGAAGTTGAACGCGTTGATGCCATTCAAACTTTCGTCTCCATGGAATTCCCTTTCATCGAGATTGAAGATGTAGATGGCGTTGTCGGGACCGGATTCTCTTACACGATCGGTAAGGGTGGGGAAGCGATTAAGCAGACGATGGATGCCTACCTCACACCTATCCTGCTCGAAGAGGATGCCTCCAACATCGACCGGATTTGGAATCGGATGTGGATGGAGACACACTGGGTCGGCAGAGGCGGCATCGTCGGTTTAGGTATGGCGGCGGTGGACATCGCCCTCTGGGATCTAATGGCAAAGCGCGCAGGAGTGCCACTCTATCAACTTCTCGGTGGGGCAAGATCCGCTGTCCCCGTTTACAATACGGATGGTGGCTGGTTACACCTTTCTGAAGAGGAACTCGTTCGGCAATCCGTGGAATTTGTGGAGCAAGGCTTTAAAGGTATCAAGATTAAGGTCGGACGAGACAACCTCCACGAAGACGTGGCGCGAATCTTCGCCGTCAGAAAGGCGATCGGGCAGGAACCCTATCTCATGATTGATGCCAATATGAAGTGGAACGCACGCGAAGCCATTCAACTCGCATGTCGTGTTGAGGAAGCAGACCTTTTCTGGTTTGAGGAACCCATCGAAGCAGATGATGTGGCCAGTCATGTGACACTGCGTGAGAAAACGACTATCCCGATCGCTATTGGCGAGACCCTCTACAATAAATACGTCTTTAAGGAATACATTGCACAGGGTGCAGCCGATATTATACAAGTTGACGCTGTCCGCGTCGGGGGCATCTCTGAATGGATGAAGGTTGCACATACGGCGGAATGCTTCGGTCTTTCCGTCTCACCACACTTCCTGATGGATTTGCATGTGCATCTCTCTGCCGCTGTGCCACATTCGCTTTTTGTTGAGTATATACCTTCGTTTGACCCGGTTATTGACGATACCTTGACGCTCAAAGACGGACACTTTTCGCCGCCTGAACGTCCGGGACACGGCATTCTGTTCAATAAAGAGAAACTCGCGCCCTATCAAATTTTTTAATTTTACCTTGCGGTTCGGTCAGGCGGATATGATCGGAACCCTTTGACAAACCAACCACCTAATTTAACGCCTTGCGAGTAACTAAAAATATGAAACTTGAAAACCGTATCGCAATTATCACAGGCGGCGGACGCGGAATCGGTCACTCGACCGCCTTAGCGTTTGCGAAAGAAGGCGCAGACATCGTGCTTGCCGCACGGACGGACACCGAGATAACCGCTGTCGCCGAAGAAGTGAAACAACTCGGCAGACGTGCACTCGCCATCAAAACCGATATCCAACTGAAAGCGGATGTCGATGCCATGGTCGCCCAAACGCTTGACACCTTCGGTAAGGTAGACATCCTCGTTAACAACGCAGGTATCGCTATCCACAACCCGATTCCGAAGATCCGAGAAGAGGATTGGGACCTGACGATGGCAGTCAATCTCAAGGGTGTGTTCCTCGGTACACAAGCCGTTTTCAGCCACATGTGCGAGCAGAAGTACGGGCACATCGTCAATGTTTCTTCGGTCTCCGGCAAATCTGGGCACGTCAACGGCGGCGCGTATTGTGCCTCTAAATTCGCTGTTGTCGGTTTCACCGAGACAACCAACAATGAGGGGAGACCACACGGTGTAAAAGCCTCGGTCGTCTGTCCCGGTCCTGTGGATACCAAGATGCGCCGCGATAACCATCCAGACGATGTGATTGAACATCTCACACTTCCAGAAGATGTGGCAGATCTGATTCTGTTCTTGGTGACACAACCACCCCGCGCACACACGCTTGAAACCGTCATCCGAACACCCTTGATGTAGGTTTTCAGTTTTAGTCTCCCTTTCAGATCCAGTGCGGTTGGAAACCGCACCTACCCAGATTAGGGATCGAAATGTTTATTGACTCACATGCGCACATTCAACTCTCTCAATTCAATCAAGATCGCGACGCAGTGCTCAAGCGCGCGGAGGAAGCCGATGTTTCCAATATCCTCGTCATAGGGTTCGACATGGAGACCAGCCTCGGTGCTGTGGAATTGGCAGAGCAACATACGCATATCTATGCCACCGTCGGGATGCATCCGCACGATGCAAAGGATCTGACTCGCGATGTGCTAAAGATTTTTCGAGAACTCGCCGCACATCCGAAGGTGATTGCACTCGGCGAAATGGGGTTAGACTATTACCGCAATCTCTCGCCGCGTCCCATGCAAAAAGAGGCATTTGAAAAACAGTTGGACCTCGCTGAAGAGACGCAGATGCCAATTGTCATCCACAACCGCGATGCCTATATGGACATTCTCCCCATTTTAGAAGCGCGGCAGGGAAAAATCCAAGGCGTGTTGCACTGCTTTACCGGCGATGTCGAATTAATGCACAGGAGTCTTGCCATCGGTTTTCATATCGGTATCGGCGGGATTGTAACATATCCGAATGCCAAGGATGTCCAAGCAGTCGCGCGGGAAGTGCCTGAAGATAGGCTGCTGATAGAGACCGATTGTCCGTGGCTGACCCCGCAATTTCGACGCGGCAAACGGAATGAACCCGCTTATGTCCGTGCCGTGGCAGAAAAAATTGCGGAACTCCGCGGCACCACTACAGAGACAATCGGCGAAACAACGACACAGAACTTCCAGAAACTTTTTGCACATTGATCCGCACTCGTGGGGGAACTTCCATGCAACGAAACAACCGATGGATCGCTACAATACGCAGAGGTCTGAGGAAGAACTCTCTCTGCTACCTTTTCCTACTCCTTCCGATGTCGGCTCTGTTTTCCAGTTGTGCGGTAAAGCATACCTTTGAAATGGCAGGATTCATGAAGGGGATGGTAGCACAACTTAAGGAACGAGAGGCGTTCTTGACAGAATCTGCGGAAAAGCCTTTAACGGAACGCCAAGAAAAGCTCTTAGTGCAACTTCTTGAAGAAAAGAAGGATTTGGATATGGTTTTGTCGAGTCAACCGTATTTGACGTATCTCGAAGAGCAGGGCGGCGCAGCCCATGAAGATTACCCGACCTATCTTACCGCGGTCCCTACTACCGAACACAAGTCGGCTACCCTATTTGCGATTAAAGAAATTCTTCCGCCAGAGACAACGGATGTACAAATCCAAATTTGTATGGACTTCTATTTTGAACTCCGAGAACTGATCGCGAACGAACCGGACATTACCTCCGATTCCGAGGAGATGGAAGCATTCATGAAGATACACCTGATTGATCCGTTAATGGATACGTATTCATCAAAAATGTCCACTTCCGATGCGATTGAAGTCATGAAGATGGGTGCGGTACCGAGTGGTATGGCTCCACTGGATACAGACGTATTTCGTAAAATCTGGCTTAAGCAGCTGGAGACTTACGGTTCCCGGGAAGGGCTGTTACGCTGTGCCATCTCAACGCCCGACGAATTTGCCCTCATCCGGTCATTTTTTCAGGATGCCGACGCCCTTGAAACATGGATTCGACTTCCACCCAAACAGGAGTGATTCCTGACAGATGAAGCATCTGAATCTCCGCATGTATGCGATGGTGCTTGCCCTCGTCTGTGTTTGGGTGATTTTCACACTCTTGACCGGCGGCACCTTCCTCAGCACTCGGAACCTGTCCAACCTCTCTCGCCAAGCCGCCGTCACAGCTATTCTCGCCGTCGGCATGACCTTGGTCATTGTTTCTGCGAATATCGATCTCTCTGTCGGCTACGGTGCCGGATTGCTCGGTGCCATTGCCGCGATTGTACACGTCTGGTGGGGACAATCGATCTTCGTGACGCTCATCGCTGTCTTATGCGTCGGCATCCTGATGGGGTTGATGCAGGGTTACCTTGTGGCATATCAGCGAATCCCAGCGTTTATCGTCACATTAGGCGGATTTTTGGCGTATCGCGGTTTGATGTTAGCGTTTACCAAAGGCGAGACGATCCTACTTCCAGACAATTGGCTCAAAGCAATCGGGAACGCTTATCTCTCGTCATCACTTGGATGGGGACTCATGGTCGTTGGATTGGGTATCAACGGATACCGCCTTTACCGACAACGAACCGCCCAACTCCAATACAGTCCTGAGCAAACATCCTTGAGAACGCTTCTATTGAAGCTCATCGGGACATCTGCACTCATTGTAGCGTTTATTGCTGTAATGAATGCTCACAAGGGCATTCCCTTTCCTGTGTGTATTCTATTCGGTTTAGCGTTTGTATTCCATTTTATCGCCAACCACACCCGTTTCGGACGTTATGTGTATGCAGTCGGTGGAAACGCCGAAGCGGCGTACCTCTCCGGTATCAACGTCCGTGGAATTACATTGCGGGTGTTTGCAACGATGGGCGCGTTGATGGCGATCGCTGGGGTCGTCATGACGGCACGTGTCGGGAGTGCCAGTCCAGAAGCCGGACGGTTGCTGGAGTTAGATGCTATTGCTGCCTGTGTTATCGGCGGTGCCAGTCTAATGGGTGGACGTGGGAGTATCTTCGGTGCAATTTTAGGAGCGTTCGTCATGGAAAGCCTCAACAACGGGATGAGCATGGCGAACATGGATGCTTCATGGCAAGACATCATCAAAGGGGTCGTGCTTGTCGCAGCGGTCGGATTTGACATGGCGTCACGGCGACGATAAAATATTTCCTGCCACAAAGATCATTCACAAAATTCCACTATTTACAGAAAAAATTTAAACCCTTTCCCCCAAAATCCCCCTCTTTATAGTCAAATCTTATTGGGAATTCATCTATGCGATACGATTCATCAACGTATACAGACCTAACAGATGAAAAACTCATTCAGCTCGTCGTGCAAGACGGGAATGAGGAGGCGTTTGCCCAACTCGCAGCACGTCACAGTCCGAGAATTTGGCAACTGGTCGTTTTGAACTCCCGCCAGATCCGCGATGCTGAAGAGATTTTCCAAGACATTTGGGTAGCCGTCTGGGAAAACATCAGAGGCTTACGCGAAGTCAGCAGTTTCAGTGCTTGGCTCAGGAAAATCGCCTACACAACTTGCAGAAGGTACTACACTGCCAATTCGCACACAAGGGGTGAAATCCTTCAGAGCGCAGAGGAGCTTGCTCAAACTATCGATCGCGATGTGCTCGCCCGGTTCCGAGAGACGGAACTTCGTGCAGCGGTAACCGAGGCAGTACATGACCTGCCAGAGCGGGTTCAGGCTGTCGCAGTGTTGTACTATTTAGAGATGTGGACGATCAAAGAGATTGCGGCGGAGCTGGATTTGGCGGTTGGAACCGTCAAGACAAAACTCAGCCAAATTCGGGCACTCCTGCGCGAGGAATTTGGCGTTGAAGAAATTAAGAGGGGAAGAACTATGGCGCATAAAAAAGAAGTATCCAAACCAGCACGTGACAAAATTAAGGTTTTCGGTATAGGTGACGCAGGTGGCAACGTTGTCAAACGGATGATTGCCCCCGGTTTGAAGGGCATTGAATGTTACGCTGTGAATACAGATGTGGAAGCACTCCGTACGTGCGATGGGACAACACAGGTGCAGATCGGTGCTGAAACCACGCAAGGACTCGGCGCAAATGCGAATCCCGAAATCGGCAGGAGGGCAGCCGAGGAAGATTTGGAAACGCTCAACGCTATGGTTGCGGACGCTCGTATGGTGTTCGTTACAGCAGGCATGGGGGGTGGAACGGGGACAGGTGCCGCTCCCTTAATCGCGTCCATCGCCCGAGAGCAGGGCATTTTAACGATAGGTGTTGTGACACTTCCACTTGATTCTGAGGGACAACGCCGCACAGAACGCGCAGAACTTGGACGCCATGAACTCCGAGAAAACACCGATGCTGTTATCGTAGTCCCGAATCAGCGGCTTCTTGATACGCTGGACACAGAACCCTCGACGCGTGAAGCGTTCCGAATGAGCGATGAAACCGTGTCACTCGGCATTAAAAGCGTCTCTGATATTGTTACCGAGTCAGGCGAGGTTAACGTCGATTTCGCCGATATAGAGAGCATCATGAAGGATGCTGGCACGGTGTTGATGGGCATTGGACAAGCCTCCGGTGAAAATCGAGGGCGAATCGCTATGGAAAATGCTATCGCCTCACCGTTGCTGGATGGGAAAAGCGTCGGGAACGCAACTGGGCTGATTGTTAATATTAGTGCCCCGCAGGACTTCATGATGAATGAATTGGATACGGCGATGAAGGTCCTCCAAGGCGAAGCATTCGACGCGCAAATTATCTTTGGGCTGGTCTACAGAGACGACGATCCTGAACCTGAAGGCACAATTTATGTTACCATCCTTGCTGCGGGCATTGAGCCGCAAAGCGAACCTACTGTTGCACCGTCTGCCCAGCAGCGTGGAGGTTCTCCTGGAGGCGGCACTCGCATTTCGTCTACAACTACGTCCGAATTTGTTCACCTACACAACCACAGCGAATATAGCATGCTCGATGGCGCGTGCCGTATTCCAGATATGGTGGACTGGGCAGTTGAGAACAGTGTGCCTGCTGTCGCTCTCACCGATCACGGAAACATGTTCGGTGCTTATGAACTCTACAATAGGGCAACAGCGGCAGGAATCAACCCAATCATCGGTTGTGAAGTGTATGTCGCACACGGGAGTCGAAAGACGCGTGGTCAAGAACACGAAGATCCATATCACCTCACGCTGCTTGCAGAGGATGCAACCGGTTATCGAAACCTCTTAGAATTGGTATCCCTTGGGTATACGGAGGGCTTCGATCGCAAACCGCGCATTGATATGGAAATCTTACGCGGGTATCACGATGGAATTATTGCACTGACGGGGTGTATCCAAGGACAAGTGCCTCAACTTCTTTGTGAAAACCGGCGCGATGAAGCGATCCAAAACTTCAAAACCCTAATGGATATCATGGGAAAAGATAATCTCTATGTTGAGCTGCAAAACCACTATATCGACAAGGAGCTTGAGGTATATCCAGTGATGGTGCAGCTGGCGAACGAGTTCGACCTTCCCATCGTCGGCACAAACGATTGTCACTACCTCCGCAAGTCAGATCACGGGATGCACGACATCCTCCTCTGTATTCAGACGAAGAAAACCGTCAATGATCGGGAGCGACTCCGCTATGATAACCACTTCTACTTTAAAAGCGTTGATGAGATGCGAGAAGCACTGAAAGATTACCCGCCAGAGGCTATCAGCAACACGCTTGAAATTGCGAATCGGTGTAACCTTGAACTTGACTCTCAACAGGATCCGATGCCGAAATACGAGGTCCCCGCAGGGCATACGCATGATAGTTATCTCAGGGAATTGTGCTACCAAGGCTTACGTGAGAAGTATGGTGAACTTTCCGAATCCATCCGACAACGGGTTGATTACGAACTGGATATCATCAGACAGGGAAATCATGCCAACTATTTTTTGATTGTGGCAGATTATACCGGCTATGCGCACAAACAAGGATATCCACTTTCCGCCCGCGGTTCTGCTGCTGGAAGTCTGGTGCTCTATGCGCTCGATGTGATTGGTTTCAATCCGATGGACCACGGTTGTCTGTTTGAACGGTTTTTAAACCTTGAACGTCCCAGCACTCCAGATATTGATATTGATTTCGCCGATCATGCTCGTGAACCTGTAATTAAATATCTCGCGAAGAAATACGGAGCAGATTCGGTCAGTAAAGTCGCTACCTTTGCAACCTTGGGTGCGAAAGCCGCTATCACTGATGTCGGTCGCGCGCTTGATATGCCTTCCCAAACGGTTGAAGAATTGACAGATCTCGTTCCGAGTATTCCATACATCACGCTTGATGAAGCTTTGGAACAGGTCCCTGAATTCCAGACACTCGCTGAACTCCCTGAAAATCGAGAGTTGATTGAGATGAGTAAAGCAGTCGAAGGTATGAAACGACACGTTTCCTTGCATGCCTCTGCAATTGTCGTTTCAGACGGTCCGTTGACAAATTACGTCCCACTCTTCAAGGATAGACATGACCAAGTCGCGACGCAGTTTGAAGGAAAAACCGTTGAAGATGTTGGTATCGTCAAATTTGATTCCCTCGGTTTACGGAGTCTCACTGAAACATACGACTGTCTTCAGAGGATTGCGGCGAACCGTGGGGTCAAAATTAAACTGGAAGAGATCCCTTTTGACGATAAGGAAACCTATTCGCTGGTCAGCAACGGACTTATCGCTGGTTTGTTCCAGTTGGAGACTTCCCCTGGTATGCCTCGGGTTGTTACCCAACTCAAACCTGACAATTTTGAGGAGTTCTCGACGATTATTGCTCTCTATCGACCAGGTCCTATAGAAAATGGGGACATGCAGCGGTACATGGACCGGAAAAATGGGCTGCAGCCCGTGGAATATATACACCCGTCACTTGAGGGCACACTCAACAGCACCTACGGTGTGTGCCTCTATCAGGAGCAGGTGATGCAGATCGCTCACGATATGGCAGGCTTTACACTCGCTGAGGCGGACATACTCCGCCACGCAATGAGTAGGAGAAAAGACGGGAAAAACGAGGGATTGCTTGCGGCGCAGCGTGAAAAATTCGTTGAAGGCGCAGTAAAAAAAGGATTCGCTAATGAAGAGGTTGAAGAAGTATTCGAGTTGCTCGAACCTTCTGCACGCTATGCCTTCAACAAGGCGCATGCTGTTGCTTACTCGATGTTAGCGTATCGCATGGCGTACCTGAAAACGCACTATCCGCACGAATTTATGACAGCAGTGATGACCAGCAAGGCAAACGATTCAGCGAAAATTGCTTACTACCGAGAGGAGTGTGAAAAACTCGCTGACTTCTTAGATGTAGAAATCGATCCGCTTCCACTTTCCGCAAATAAGTCTTGAATTATACAAGACTATTTGGCAAGATTTCGTGCCTCTTTGAACTTCTCCTTAGCGAATTGTCCCCATTCCTTGATTTTCTCGTTGCGGACCGTCGGGTTCTTCCAGTCGGCACTTGCCATCTTCATCGCTTCTTCTTCGGTTATCGGCATCTGCGTTAAAACCGCAATCGCTGCATCACGTTTCGCTGGGTCCTTACACTTTCGGATTGCCTTCCATGCGTTGACGAGATCCTTATGCGAATCAATAATCAAAACCCCGAAGAGGTCGTTGACGATATTCCATCGCTCGCTGCCTTTACCTGAGTTGTATTGGAATGGAGTCCCCTCCATAGTAAATGGATTCGGGACGGTGCATCGCTCGCCTAATTTGTCATAAAGTGCTGGTAGTACACTCGCGCGATTCAAACCACCTTTCCATTTAGGTCCCTCCGAATCGGTGTCGCGGAGCATCCAGAGTTTTTGTGCGTCTTCCGATAAAACGAATTCAAGGAATTTTTGTGCGACAGGCAGATTCGGGGCACCTTTGAGAATTGCAATAGGATCAGCGTTGATGACCGCGCCATCGGCTGGAACAACATATTGGATCTTATCCGCACCCACAACCGCAATTTGACCGTACGCGTAAAAATCGATTGCGAGTCCATAAATGACCTGTCCTGCGACGACATCCGTCGGGATAACATTGGCACCAGCCGAGAAACCGCGAACATTACCGCCAATTTTCGTCAGGAGGGCGAACCCTTCTTCCCATCCGAGCGTTTGAAGAATAATCTCATACACCATGTGTGCCGAACCACTTTCTCTTGGATCGGCTGCACCAATTTTACCGAGCAGTGCCACATCACCCAAATCCTGCCATGTCTTGACTTTAGGGAGACTGAGCATTTCACGCAGTTCCTCATTGTGCATGATGCCGAAACTTGATAACGCTGCACCGTACCACTGATATTCGGCATCATAAAGCGGGACACCTTGAAACAATTGCGTCATCTGCGCAAGTTGCGCCTCAGGGAGTTTGTAGGCGTTCAACCAACCGTTGTTTGAAAGGCGGAGATAATTGTCGGTGCCACCACCAAAGAAAATATCGATACTGATACCATCTGGCACGCGCTTAAACTCCGATTCGATGAACCGATAGTTGGAGGAGGTGCCACCCACATCTCGCCAGTCGGTTTTGACTATTCTACCGGTTTGCTCCTCGTACCACTTCTCGAAGTTGTTTCCAAACTCCGTCTCGATACCTTCCGGGTGTGGCGAAATGATGATAAGTTCGTCCTGTGCAAACAGGGCAGTAGGTAGTGCTAAGAGACATAATACAAGCACCCACGTCACAAGATGTACGCTGCAACGTCCCAGGGGTTTTAAATAAGACATCTTTTTCACGCTCCTTTTTCATAGAGACAGTAATACTGAAGACATGCAATTACTGAAGACATGCAATTACGGTGAGAATGTGGGTTGCTGATCCAAAATATATGTAATCGGATTCACCCATCTCTCTTGTTTCATATCGTAAACGCCATAGTGTAGGTGAGCACCCGTGCTACGACCGGTATTTCCGACATAGCCGATAATCTGATCGCGCGTCACTTTGTGTCCAACTTCGAGACCGCTGGCGTAATCTTTCAAATGTGCGTATAACGTTTTGAACGCCTCTCCTTCATGGTCAATCTCAATGGTCTTTCCTAAATAGCCGATTCTTTCGATTTTCACAACTGTACCGTCAGCGGCAGCGATAACGGGAACCCCAGATCGGGTTTTAATATCCAATCCTTGATGAAATTCGCGTTTTTTCGTCAGTGGATGGATGCGCCACCCAAAACCAGAAGAATACCAGTAACCGTATTTCTCTCCGTTTTCCTGTTGAAGTTTCACCGGTAGAATTGAAGGATATCCATCAATCTGTTTTTGATGTTCACTGACATAGTCATAAAGCGGCAGAATTTCGTGCTTTAGGAGACTCGGCGTTAGAACTTCCGGTTTTTCATGTGTATCATCCAAGGCATCGTCGGTCGCTGAAATATCTTCCTGTTGAGTCTCAGCTGACCCTTCAGTTCCTTCGAGTGTCTCCGAGACATCACTTGCCCCACCGCCTTGACCGAGGATCCCCAGAGCCTGCTGAATCTTTTCAGCCATCTGGCGAATATCTTTCATCTCTTCATTAACACCTGCAAGTTCCAATTCAATCTGAAGTTTTTCCTCCATTAATTTATCATTTTCTTCCAAACTCGCCTGTAGTCTTTGTTCGGCACCAGTGTCATGGAACTTCTGGAAAAGTCCATATCCAATCCCACTGATCCCTGCTAAGAGTAAAACTGAGATGATAGAGACGAAAAATAGGATGTGTCCTTGGTTGATTACGTGCTGACGAACTGAGTTTCCACGGGATGATATAAGGATAAAGGTGTACATCCAATCAAACCTCCTTTACAATTTAAAAATATCGCTAAAGTATGCGAAAATCATAAGACTGCAATTGACAGCGATTGGTGTCGCTCTTCTTAAGAATTTACCCAGTTCGCCTGTTTTCGCGGACAGACATCTAAGGTTATGCAATCTGACGAATCAAAATTTTCGCGGTGTGCATTAGAGGGTCTTACAACCGGGAGACAATCGCTGGCATTTTCCAGACAAGAACGATGATACTCCCCAATAGAATGAGGTACCATACAATTAATGTTCGAATGCGCGTTCTTTTGAATATCTGATGACGAGAGCGTTTCAATCTCATGATTTTCCTTTTACTTTTTCCGTGAGGTTTGCCAGAGCGTTTCTTCATACTGAAACATCTTTAGCAGGTAGCCTCGTCCCACAGAATCGTATTATATGAGTCCATTCTGATGAAGAAAACCTGAAATTTGCGTAAATCCTAAATATACACTCTATTCTGAAAGATTCATCTGATGCTGGCTTCGGCATCTTTATCACCGAGTTCTTCTTACAGTTTTTTTCATAACCCGGATTCCTGAGATGCGGTACTTGGAGACCTCATCTATATTAAATTCCAAGTCTTCATATTCAACTGTTTCACCTTGCTGTGGCAATCGTCCGAGTAACATGAGGATAAAACCGCCTATAGTATCACATCGGTCTGTGGGAATTTCGGTATCTAATGCCATATTGACTTGAGAAATTAATATGCGTGCATCAATGTGCCACTCACTTCTTCCGATTTCCTCGATGCGAGGTGTATCCCGTTTGCGATTTGCTGCTATTTCCCCTACGACTTTCTCTAAAACATCTACTAATTCTACAACTCCGACACAACTTCCATGCTCGTTAACAACAACACCAGCAGGAATTTCGGATTGCCGCAACTCGTTCAATAAATCCAATGCAGGTTTCAGTGTGGGGATATAACGTACCTCCCTTACAAATTGTGATAAATCTTGGTCATGTTGCTCGGTCGTGAGGATTTCCGTCGCATCAATCACTCCGAGCAACCAGTCAACGCGCTCATTATAGACAGGAATGTAACGATAATTGAAAGCGCGACAGTATTTCCGAATTTCAGAGCACGGCGATCCTACTGCCAGAGGAATTATTTCTGACAAAGGAACCATCACCTCTTGTGCCGTCAATATTTTCAAATCAAGGATTGCCCGGAACAGTTGGACCTCGTCTTCGGAAAACGTCTCGATTTTTTCCAGAAATAACTGCACAAGTTGCCCATGAGGCGATGGCGACTTTCGTTTCGATTTCCGGAAGAACCCCTTTTGTTTAGGCGCGACTTCCTGGTTCTCGTAAACGACGAGGGCATTAGATGGTGCCAGTTCTACTTTCGTTCCGCTTTGCTTGCTAACAACAGGCACCTGGTTCTTGTTTTCTGTCAAAACGTCTTTGGTAATTTCGTCCATAGTGATAGCAGTATAGCCCTCCGTAAGATGTGAAATTTCCGTTCAGTTTCTGAATATTGAAGGTCATTTCGTTCTACCCTATACACACAAGCACATCTACCTGCAAATATCTATTTGCTATAGGAGTAGGTATTACACCTGCTCTCGAGACGGAAAGTCAAATGTCACAATTTCAGAATTCTGTGACCCCTTAGCGTATTTTCTAATTGTTTGAAGATTCTCTATGTTTGGGCAACAAGCGTCAGTTCCGTTTTGCCACCGAGTCCAGCAACAACCGGAAATGTTTTCTCTCCTGGCTTTCCATCTTTCGGGACGTACCGGACTTGCGGTGAGAAGTAGGCATATAACGCCGTGTTCCGCGGGTTAGGCGTAGTGTTTGGTCCGGAACCGTGTACCATTAAACTATGGAAAAATAGAGCACTTCCCGCAGAAAGTGGGACATCCATCTGTTGTTCCGAGACTTCCTCGCGATCCGTGAGTTCTGCACCCTGCTGACGTGCAATATGTCCCCACGACTGCATTCCCCACAGGTGGCTTCTTGGAATTACCTTGAAACACCCGTTTTCAACTGTAGCGTTATTAAGGGCAATACTCACGGTAACAAGGTTCGGTGGCTCCATGGGCCAATACGCGGAGTCTTGATGCAAACCGTGCGAAGACCCATGAAACGCCGGTTTAAACATCAGCGTACTTCTAAACAGCAGCAGATCTTCTATCCCAATGAGTTTTTGAACGACGCTAATGAGTTTCGGATGTTGTGCGAGGTCCCGAAATACTTCGGAGTACTGACGCGTATTTTCTGCCTTCCGCAGCACGGGTAGATCGTCCCCTTGTGTTTCATCTTTGGCGAACGGTTCATGCTGAACGTGCCGACGTGCAACCTCCGCCCGTTCCTTCTCCGCATTGGACTCCTGTCCTGCCGCAAACTGATGCAGACGGTGGATCTCCGCTTGGCACGCTTCGACTTCTGCTGCCGATAATAGGTTCTCGACAACGAGATAACCTTCCTTTTCAAAGAATGCTTTTCGCTCCTTCAAATCCATTTTAGCCTCCAATTACTTGTTTAACTTCCCAGATAATACTTGAAATCGCAAATCCGATATAGACACATGAAGCGATTACCATCATGAGGGTAGAAAGTTTTTTCGGTTTTGCGAAATCAGGTAGAAAGCGGTAGTTCATGTAGAGGGTAAGCGGCACATAAATCGCCATTGCGAAACCACCCATATACGCCGCATTAAAGAGAAATCCTAATTCGCTGACGTTTAACCGCTCCATAACGAAGGTGATTACACATCCACCGACAATCCAGATGCCTGCGATAAGGAGGTACCACCAACTTAAGTCTCGTTTTTGTGCTCCTCGGAAATTAGTATAGATAATATCAGAGATAGAGCGTGCCACACCATCAACCAGCGCGAGTTGTGTGCCAAAAAGTGTCGCAACACCAACCAGTAAGAAGATCCGTTGCCCCACCACACCCCAGATTTCACCTAATATCTGCGCTTCGTCGTAGATGAGTTTACCCTGTTCAGGGACAATTCCTTGAGGATGTAAAACCGCGAGCGCGCCGAAAATAAAAAGCAGAATTGTGAATGTGTTGAGTGCCCAAAAAAACAGTATCTGATCCTTTTTCACATACTGCCACCATGCGGCAAAACGTTTTCGGTTTTCCTCCGTCACCTCGAAAAGAAACCCCGTCGCAGGCACCTTTTCGCTCCTGCCTCGAAGCGGGTTCTGTAGTCCCGGCAACTGCGCGCCCATGCCAATGTTTTTGTCTCGCAGGTAGAAGGTATAGAAAAGGTTGGCTGTTCCGCCCGCGCCTGCGAAAACCAACGCACTAAACAACTTTTTCACCGACATACCAGGGTCTATATATCCAACATTTATGATACCAGAACCGAGTTTCTGCCATGTTTCCATTGAACCGACAGCGATGGCAACCAGAATCAAACCAATTGTTACAATGGCAACGAGCACTTCAACCGTCCGTTCGACGGATTGATAAATCATCTTCGGGCCAAAGAGGATGAGTGCGACCCCAGCAAACGTCACTATCGTCCAAAAGGTGTCAGGACCCCAACCCCCAGGTCCAAGCACGAGTGCTTTGAGCGCAAGTCCGGATGTCCGTGCCCATCCCGGTGCTATCCAACCCACCACAGTCAGTAGAATGAACACCGGAGCAAAACCTCGCCAGATACGGTTGTACCCCGTATACACCGTCTCGCCTGTAGCGATCGTCCAGCGCCCCACTTCAAAGTTTATCCAGAGTTGAAGGAATACGCCGAGAACAGCCGCCCAGATCATGCTCCCGCCGTACTCAGCAGCGATGAGAGGCCAAATCACACTCTCACCCGCACCGATAGATAGGCCAACTAAGATAGCACCAGGACCCGCAATTTTCCAAAAAGGTAACTGTTTCTCTGGCAATTCAACGATCCTGAAATCGTCAAGCGGTTGATAAATCATTTTAATTTTACCTTGCGGTTCGGTCAGGCGGGTTTGAACATTGAAGTTCCTTAAAAAACTATTTCAGAACCGCCTCACGTAAGATTTCAACCGGATGCTTCGGTTGCACGCCTGTCCCATGCTCCAACTGATGTCTACAAGAAAAGCCAGCAGCACTCAACGCAAAACTGCCTGGTGATTTCTCGCGGACAGCCTCGAAAAGTCTCAATTCGCCAATTTTCATGGAGAGGTCATAGTGTGCCTTCTCATATCCAAACGCACCCGCCATGCCACAACAACTCGAATCAATCACAGTGACATTATGTTCCGATGGCAAACTTAACATCTTCACAGTCGGCTGGGTACCGACAAGTGCTCGCTGATGACAATGCCCGTGCAGCAAGATGTCGCGCGGTTCTGTCGAGAATTCCAAGGGCAATTCACCCTTTTCAGCAAGTTGAACGAGAAATTCCTCAAACGAATAGGTCGCCTCAGCAACACGTTTCGCGTCGGACGTACCGATCAACTCAACGTAATCATCGGTGATCGCAGAGGTACAGCTCGGTTCACATCCAACAATTGGAATGCCCGCGTCAGCATAATCGCGAAGTGCGTCAATATTGTAGCTTGCATTTGCAACGGCTCGGTCAAGCATGCCCTCGGAGATAAGCGGTCGTCCACAACACCTTTTTTTCGGCAATAACACTTCAAATCCACATGCTTCAAGTAGTTCCACCGCGGCTTTACCAATAGAGGGTTCGCTGTAGTTCATAAAGGTATCTGAAAAGAGAACGACTTTCTTGTCCGACGTGCGCCGGGACTTTCGCTTTCGGAACCACTGTTCATGGGTAGGACGGACGAAGGTCGGCATATCGCGCCGCCGGTCAACACCGATGAGTTTCTCGGCAATCCACTTGGAAAGCCCGTTGTTGACTGCCCAGTTAGAGAAAGGTGAAAACATTGATCCTAAAGGCGCGAACGCGCCGATTTCACCGAACAAACGCCGATGCAAAGGTAAACCGTTTACTTTGTGATAATGTGCAAGTACTTCATACTTGATCTTTGCCATATCTACATTCGATGGGCACTCTGCCTTGCACGCTTTGCATCCCAGACATAAGTCTAAAACTTCTTGAAGCCGTTCGCCTGTGAGTTCCGTATGTGGCAACGCCCCTGAAATAATTGATCGGAGCGCATTTGCACGACCACGTGTCGAGTGCTCCTCTTCACGTGTGCCAATAAAGGAGGGACACATGGTACCCGTCAGTGTCTTTCGACACGCACCAACGCCGTTGCACATTTCAATCGCCCCGCCAAATCCGTCTTGACTGGAGAAATCGAAGTAAGTATCAATCTTAATGGTGCTATAATCTGTACCAAAGCGGAGGTTCTCTGTCATGGATGGGGCATCAACAATTTTACCCGGATTCATAATGCCGTTCGGATCAAACGCTTTTTTCACTTCAACGAGGGCTTGATATATTTCTGGACCGAACATGCTCTCTATCCACTCACTACGGACGAGCCCATCACCGTGTTCACCGCTCATGGCACCATCTAATTCCATGAGCAGATCTCGAACCTCGCGGGCGATGTCGTGCATCTTCTGAATGTCGGTTTCGGATTTGAGATTGACAATAGGACGGTTATGCAGGAGTCCAACACTCGCATGGGCATAGTAGGCGGCAGTGGTATCGTGTGATGTGACAATCTCGTCAAATCGGCGGACGTATTCCGGTAAATTCTCTATTGGCACCGCGGCATCTTCGACGAAACCAACCGGCTTCGCATCACCCTTCATACCCATCAACAAGCCAAGTCCGGCTTTCCGAGTCTCCCAGACCCGTGACTTTTCCTCAGCCGTGAAACAGCGTACGAATGCATAGCCGAAACCGGTACTTTTTAACGTCTTTTCGAGCCTATCTAACTGTGATGCCAATTCCGCTTGCGTCTCACCGTAAAATTCAACAGCAAGCAACGCAGCGGGTTCGCCTTCTATGAAGGTGGTAAGCCGTGAAAACTCCAATGAATCCCGCGCCATATCAAGGATTGTCTTGTCTATAAGTTCTACGGCAGTCGGGTTGCACTCCAGGATAGGTTGCATCGCCTCCATAGAGCCAACAAGTGACTCGAAATGGACGACACACAGGGCGGTTAATTTAGGGATCGGAACGAGATTCACCGTCGCCTCGATAGTCGTTGCGAGTGTGCCTTCAGAACCGACAAGAATTTTCGTCAAACTAAACGGGTGTTCCTCATCACATCCATCACGACGATAGGGCGTAACCTCTTTTGAGCCAGCATTTGGAATAAACTCATCAAGGTTGTAACCAGCAACACGACGCAGGATACGAGGATAACGTTTGCGGATCTCGGCTTCGTTATCCGCACACACGCGGCAAAGCTCACGATAGATGTTCGCCTCTAACGTGTCACCCTGTTTTTTTGTTGCTAATTCTTTAAGAGAAATGGGGGATGCTGTGATTACATCAGCGTTAGAAAGCACTAAGTCAAGCGACATGACGTGATCAACAGTTTTGCCGTAGATAAGGGAATGCGAACCTGCGGAGTTGTTTCCAATCGTGCCACCAACATTCGCTCGACTACTTGTGGCAACATCAGGTGCATACATCAAACCGTGAGGTTTCAACTTATGGTTCAATTCGTCTAAGACAATACCGGGTTGCACGCGCGCCCAACGCTCGGTGACATTTACCTCAAGGAGTTGATTCATGTCCTTGGACATGTCCAACACGATTGCCTCACCGACGCTCTGTCCAGCGAGACTCGTGCCGCCACCGCGTGGAAGGATTGGAATGTTGCGTTCTGCTGCGATTTGCACGGTTTTAATAACATCTTGGCTATCTTTCGGGATTACAACACCTATCGGTTGTATTTGGTAGAGGCTCGCGTCTGTGCTATAGAGTGCCTTAGAGTACAGATCGAAGCGTACCTCTCCTGCGAGCGTATTAGATAGTTCTTGTTCAAGGGTTTCCGATGTAGAAAGATCCATATTTGTTATCCAAAAAACTGTAGACATCGCGAGTGATAAACGCGGCTGCTATTTTTCTAAATCCTCCCCAAAAAAATTTGACATTGCTACCCAAGTAAAGTATAATTAACCATACGATGCCCCTGTGGTGGAATTTGGTATACACAGCAGGTTGAGGGCCTGTGCCTTAATTGGCATGCTGGTTCGAGTCCAGTCGGGGGCATCTTCCCTTTCCTGGTTCCCAGATTCTAAGCCAGTGACTACCTACGAAGCATCCTCAAGCAACTCCTGATATACTTGATACGTCTGTTCCGCAATCGTCTCCCAAGTGAAATCCTTGACGCGGTTAAGCCCACCTTCAACTAAATCGTTCCGCAAACAGGTATCATGCGCGATACGATGTATCCGTTCTGCCAGAACTTCTGTGTCGCCTTCGGGGAAGATAAGCCCCGCGCTATCAATCACATGCGGAATTTCGCCAGAATCTGAACCGATAACTGGCACTTCGCATGCCATTCCCTCAATAAGGACCCTACCGAAGAATTCTACCCATCCGGTTGTTGTCCGAGATGGCAGGACCAGTGTATCCATACAATTAATATAAGCGGCGACCTCTTCAGGAGGCACCGCGTCTATCCACACAATCTGTCCAGAAATTCCGAGGGTTTCGGCGGTTTTTTGAAAAATCGGTTTATCTTCACCTTGCCCGACGATTAAGAGTTTATATGTGCGCGTCGTATCTTGGCGTGCAAGGCGCGCCACAGCCTCAAGAAGTGTATCTACTCCCTTCATCTGAAGCAACCTACCGACGTAACCAACGACAAAACAGTCCCTGAGTTGTAATGAATCCTTTAGCTGACTGGCATCCATTTTATGGAAATGCCGTATATCAACGCCATTCGGGAACGGGGTTTGTTGCCCAGCGTAACCTCGTTGGGTTAGAATCTTGCCAGCATTCACACTCAGTGGGAAGGCTCTATCCGTTTCTCGAAAGACGCGGCGTTCAATCCAGACAGGCAAAAAGCCAAACCGCTGTTTGGTCGGTATGCTCAGTGATGTTCGAAAAATAAAACAACTGTTTGGACAGTATTTCCGCTTCAACCGAACTGTCTGTAGGGCATTGAGGCTCCACGCCTCCTCTTCTAAGTGGATAATATCCGGTTGAAAATTGCGGAAGTGGGACTTCACACCTTGGCGATAATAAAAACGACTACCGTACCCCGAGAATCGGATTGGACACGGAAATTCTTCGCACGACGTGTCCGGATCTGGTTCAAAGACGATATCTTGGAAACTTTCATACCAACGTGCAGGAACCACAACCCGTAATGTGACATCCGGACGTTCCGCAATGAGAGCGAATTTTCGTCGGTACGGCTTCATAATATAGGAATGAGAAAGGACTAAGACACGCACGAGTAATGGAGTCCCTAAACACTCCCAAAAATTCTTGGACTCACTGGCTCTTCATTTTCAGAGGTATCCGCGTCCGATGCCTCAGTCTCTGCCTCAAAAATGACTTCATCATTTATACCTACAGGACTTTCGTCTGAGGCAATGAGGACATCCATCAAGCCTTCAAGTCTCTCGCGAATTTCTGATCGTTCATCCGCGGTGGATGCCCGCTCTGAGTCAAGTTCTTCCCTAAGATCGCTATTACGATCTTCGAGATCTTGAATCTGTGCATCGCGTTGTAGTAAATCGCTGTTGAGCCGGGCAATTTCAGCCTCAAGTTCCAATTTGGCTGCTCTCAGTTGCTGGACGGTTGAAATCGCGAGTTCAACACGTTCCTCCAGCAGCAATACAATGCTTTGTTCCTCAGACATATTAATTCCTCCAAAGTGGTATGTTTATTAATTCGCGGCGGATTTAGGATTCTCCACCGCGGCAGTAACACTCGTTTCGATCAGAGATAGGTGCTCAGCATCTGCCCAATTTGGACATTCATGGACGTAGTGAAAAAGGTACTGCTGCGCGTACCCCACGTGATCCCCGAAATAGGCGTGCGCAAACTCACGTATCTCATGATACGTCGCACGCCGCCGCAAATAAAGGGTCTCAAAAATTCGTTTTATCCAAACATCAATCGGTAGTGCTGCAAGATGTTCCAGCGAAAATAAACAGATACAATCGGCGACCTTCTCACCTATGCCCTTTCGGCGCATTAATTCACGCTTTGCCTCAGGATAGGGCATCTCTTTCAGGGCTGTGAGCGAAAGTTCACCACTGACAACCGCTGCCGCAGCGTCTCGAAGATAACTCGCTCGATAGCCGACACCACAAGCGAGGAGTTCATCCTCTGTTGTGGTTGCGAGTGCTTTTGGGCTCGGAAAACTATAATCCACGTAACACGCAAGTGTCAACTGCTCGCCAAAACGCTCGGAAAGTCGGCGGATAATCCCACGAATCCGGGATACATTGTTGTTTTGAGATAGAATAAACGATGCCACGGTTTCCCAAAGCTCTTGGTTGAGAATGCGCATCCCCCAAAGTTTCTCAATTGCCCGATGCATATAGGCATCATTATCTACTTCGGTAAGGATCTTTGGGGCATCACGTCCAAGGTCAAGATAGTGTCGGAGAAATGGTATGAAGGTCGTCTTATCCTCGGTGGCGGAACTCTCAACACGCAAGGTAGTTCCTACTTGACAAATTTTGAGGATGCGCCCCTCCACGACACCGTAATAGGCATCATCTCTTCGATTCCATCGAAACGACTGTCCCGATTCCAAGGTATATTTCAAACTAAAATCTGTTGCATCCCGAATCTGCATCGTGTGTCTTGCTAAGTTTGATCAGGACATGCAAGTAACGCCCTTAATATTTGCTAATTAGTATATAGCAAATTTCAAAAATTATCAAATTTTTATTCTCAATCCCTAAAATCTACCTTTACTTTCGGTGATCTGATTTGACATACTCTCCCTTTGTGTGTATAATATTAACACCTTTGTCTAACAGTAATAGAAACCGAATTTGGTCTGGGGATAGACCAAATTCATTCCTTATATTACATTCGGGAGATACCTTTAAGACATGATTATCTTTCTACGCGAAAAATTTATTGCACAACTCTTTATGTGGATAATCGCCATTGTGTTCCTTGTCGGGACAGTTTTCCTCTACAGCAACACACGCGGCGGAGGTGAAGGTCCTGAGGGTGAAGTCGTTCTCAGGATTAATAACACAGAAGTCAAACGCGGAGAATTTGAAAATGCCGTTGCCAGCGACTTGGAATCTCAAAGACGGAACCAGAGGTTCGGCGCGCCTGACCGAGAGGAAACCCAAAAATCCGTAATTGATCGCTTAGTACAACAAACCATACTTGGAAGTCTGGATATCGGTCCTGCTGAGATAGAACGCTACATCCGAAGGGACGCAAGCCGAGTCGAGCAGTACAATCTTTACCAACAATTCGGGGCAGTAGACCTCTACACGGCGAATATTCGTTTACAACTCAGTTCCACTGCACTCCGAGATAGTGTTCAATCACTTGAGTTGGTAACCGATACTGAAGCGGAGCAAGCATATCGACTTGAATCAGATAAAGCCAAAGTTAAATTTATTGAATTTAAACATAGCGATTATACCGCGACAGTTGAGGTAGATGAAGCAGAAGCAGAGGCGTACTATGAGGAAAATCGGGGCACCTATAAAACGGAAGAACAGGTGAATGTGAAGTTTATCAGGGTAAATCCTGCCGCTCTCGTTTCAGATGAAGAGATTGCTGCGTATTACGAGGAAAACCAAACGCAGTATACGACGCCCGAAGTGGTTAAAGCCCGCCACATCTTGAAAAAGTTTCCTGACAACGCAACCGACGAACAAAAGGCGGAAACCAAAACCGCTGCAGAGGAGCTTCTCAAAACCGTCAATGCAGAACTCGCCGCAGGCGCGGATTTCGCTGTACTTGCGACGACGCATTCAGAGGGACCCTCCAGTGCCCAAGGCGGAGCATTGAGAGGCAGAAACCCAAAACTTCCACCCGGTGACTACTTTGCACGTGGTGACATGGTGAAACCCTTTGAGGAAACAGCCTTCGACATCCTCACACCTGGAGAGGTCAGCGGTTTAGTTGAAACACAATTTGGATATCATATCATCAAGTTGGAGGAAAAGAGAGCACCAGAGGTGCAACCTTTCGACCAGGTCCAATACGACATCCGACAGAAACTTGTTCAAGTCAGCGGCGTTGATGAGGCAAAGAAAGTTGCATCTGACCTTCTGTATGAAATCGAAATTCAGGACTATGAGGCAGCTCTCGCACTTGAAAGATATAAGGAACTTTCCCTCATCGCACTGGAAACCGGGTTTTTCAGCCGTGATGTTACAACTATCCCACAGATCGGCGCAAGATGGGGGTATCAAGGGTTAATCGAAGAACTCTTTGATATGGAAGTGAACGTAATAAAGGTTGTTGAGGCGAAAAAATCGGATGGAGAACGGGTGGAAGCCTATTTTGTCGCCACTGTTCTTGAGAAAAAACCGGCGGCTATTCCACCTTTTTCGGGAATCAAACCACAGATCTTCAGCGATCTGAAGACGGAAAAATCCAAGGAGCGTGCCTTTACGGATGCACAAAACCTGTTCAATAAACGGGCGGACATCACATCGCTGGATACCTTATTGGAGAAGTATGAGGCTCCTGAAGGCTTAACAACAGACCGACTTTCTGTTCAAGAAAGCAACTTGTTCGCGCTCAGCCCAAACAGCGATTATATTGCAGGTATGGGAAGTTCGGCTGAAGCTATGTTTGCCGCATTTCGGATGAAAGTTGATGAGATCGGTGGTCCCTTCAAAGGTAACAATGCTGTTTACATCGTTCAACTCGTTGAAAGAGAAGAACCAGACATTGAAACATTCCAAATGGACCCGGCTGAAAAAGCTCGACATCGTCAAGCCCTCATTCAAGCAAAAAAACGGGAAACATATTTGAATTGGTTTGCCGCACGCAAAAAGGCAAGCGAACTCTGGATCCATCCAGATTATCGCTAAACACCCTGGTCCGTGGTGTGAATTAAAAATTAACGTGAGTTCAACGTAAGACATTCCATCTGCGCTTAAGTTAAACTCACGTTATAGGTACGGATAGATGGCATCGGGTTGATAATCCGGCAGCAAGGCATCATGTGTTTGCCCCGTTATGAGATTTGTGCCATCCGTAAAGCCTTCGGGACGGTGACGGAGAAACTCGATCAAACGATTCCGCCAAGGAGTTAGGAGGGTTTCCGATCCAGCCAGATCGTGTGTTTCGTGAGGATCGTCCTGTAGATTGAAAAGGTGTTCCTGACCGGTTTGGGAATACCACACGTACTTGTGCCGTCCGTCGGTTACGTAGTGGTTACCGTGATTGTAATCGTAACAACCGGAATGCTCTCCATGCAGATAGTCTCTCACTCGATCGGTGTCCCCTCGCATGATCGGTAGTAGGCTTCTACCGGTGCAGGTGCTCGGAATCTCAACCCCAGCCGCATCCAAAATAGTGGGCATGATATCCTGTAGACCGACGGGACTTTGGCAGACGGATTCTTTGGGGTAGCCCCATTTCGCCGGTGCCCGTACCAGAAAAGGCACGCGTGCCGAGGCTTCGTAGGGCCATGTTTTACGGTACAGATTATGATCGCCCAACATCTCACCGTGGTCAGAAGTGAAAACGACCAAGCAGTCCGTCAGTCCACCCATAGACTGGATTAAGCGGCCGATCTGATCGTCGATAAAATTGATCATCCCGTAATAAGCCGCACGAGCACACTGCATATCGTGTGCGTCAAGGCAGATTTCCCAAGCGTTTGGATCCAACCCCTTCTCAGCCCTCTCGAATTCAGGTGCCCAGTCACCGACCACGGGTGAAGGGAGATCCCGTCGGATGTAACGCTCATAATAATGTGCCGGTGGAGTTAAGGGTGGATGCGGATCTATAAAAGAGATGTTGAGAAAAAAGGGCACAGTTGGGTCGCGTTTTTGCAGAAAGTTGAGGGTGCGGTCGATACACCAGAAAGTGTGCATCTGTTCTTCCGGTAGATGATGCGGACGACCGATCCATCCGTTAGCGGAGACTCCGTGAGCAACACCCGGATGAACTTCGTTGCGGCGGTGATATTGCCGCAACCAATCGACATAGTCATTATCATCACCACGGGTGGCATCAGCCAGTTGGAGGTGATCGAAACCGTACCGTTTACGAGATGGGGTCAGATGAAGTTTGCCAATCATCTCGGTCTGATAACCGGCTGCAGACAATTCGCCTGCCAAGGTATGGGGTGGGTTCCATTGCGCGCCTTTAAATCCAACCCCGCCGTTGGCGGCTGGCGCGGTACCCGTCATCAGACTGCGTCGAGCCGGAATGCAACTCGGGCATTCCGCATATCCACGGCGAAAATGCGTGCCGGTGCGACCGATCCAATCTAAGTTTGGTGTTTGTAAACAATCGGGCCCGTCGGGATCCAAGCCCAGACAGTCACCACGTTGTTGGTCGGTGGTGATTAAAAGAATGTTGGGACGGGTATCAGACATCTCAAACTCTAAGCAAGGAAATCTTAATGTGACGGTTCGGCGTTTTGTCGGATAGAGGGCTCGAGTGATGTTAATTAAGGTATTCGTAGAAGAAATTGCGGCGTTTGGGAGTGTACCCCAGCTCGGCTATAGTGCGTTCGATTTCCTCAATGGGCATACAATAGACCGTTCCGGCTTTGCTGACAACGTTCTCCTCTATCATCGTACCACCCATATCATTCGCACCGAATTTAAGGGATAGTTGCCCGATCTTCGGACCTTGGGTTACCCATGAGGATTGAAAGTTATCGAAATTATCCAAGAACAATCGAGAAATGGCAAGCGTTTTGAGGTATTCGAAACTCCCTGCCGGTGGTATATGATCCATACGAGTATTGGCGGGTTGTAGCGACCAGCAAATAAATGCCGTGAATCCGCCTGTCTCGTCTTGCAAATTACGCAGCCTGACGAGGTGCTCGACACGTTCGGCGTAACTTTCTACATGCCCATACATCATCGTCGCGCTTGATTTGAGTCCAACCAAGTGTCCCTGACGCATGACCTCCAGCCACTCATCGGCGGTACACTTCTTAGGGCTAATTTCATTGCGGGCATGATCAGTGAGGATCTCTGCACCACCGCCCGGAATAGAATCAAGCCCAGCCTCTCGCAACCGGATAAGCATCTCTCGCAACGACATGCGGTTTATCTTGGCAAACCAGTCCAACTCTGGGGGAGAAAACCCATGGATATGAATAGGATAATTTGCTTTGATCCAGCGAAGGAGATCTTCGTACCAGTCAAGTTTGAGTTTCGGATGCAATCCACCTTGCATGAGAATCAACTCACCGCCAAGATCCAGTGTTTCCTGTATCTTTTTCCCGAGTTCTTCCCGTTCCATAACATAAGCGTCAGGATCTCGACGATGACGGTAGAAAGCACAAAAGTCACAGTCAACATAGCACCAATTGGTATAGTTAATGTTTCGGTCAACAATATAAGTGACATAGCCTTCGGGATGCTTGCGTTGCCGGACAATATCCGCAGCATGCCCCAGAGCAAGTAGATCGTGGCTCTTGAAAAGCGTCAGGCAGTCGTCAAAGTCTAACCGTTCTCCCGCAAGCGATTTCTCAAGAATAGGTTGGATGTTTGTATCCATTTACAAATTTCCCCAGTGTAATTCATTAAGGCATACTGGTGCCGAATCTAATATTCCAATTCTAACATTTTATAACCCGTTTGTCAACTTTTCTGCCATTTTAATTTGACTTTTAGAGAAAAATAAGTATAATTATAATACATTTGTTCTGAATCTGTGTTTAATGAGGAGAAACAAAATGAGCGAAGTGGTTTACAACGAGGACTTAGTGAAACGCGTAGCAAATAAATACCTTGCAGTAAATGTTGCCGCAAAGCGTGCCAGGGATATAAATGCAGACGGTTTGCCTATCGCGCCTTCAAGTGCGGCAGATAAGAAAAAGAAACCTGTCGCCGTTGCAACACAAGAATTGGTTGATGGTAAACTTCACTTTGAGAGAAGCGAAGTCAAAGCACCTGCTCAGAATACACCGTCGATTTTTACCGACTCGCAGGATTCAGACGACGGGAGTGATATATTCGGTGAAGAACTCCTCGAACGCGAAGGCGATGCTGAGCCAGAGGAGCGCGAGGAAGGTCTTTAAATCTCGTCAATGGCGGAATCGCTCCTACCAAAACAATCTCTCGCCAGAAAAATCCAAAATCACTTGACAATTACCAATAAAGTGGGTATAATTAAAAATGCTGCTGACGTGGCTCAATGGTAGAGCAAGTGATTTGTAATCACTAGGTTGGAGGTTCGATTCCTCTCGTCAGCTTTTTTAATGGGGGTATGCTAGAGCGGTCAAATAGGGCAGACTGTAAATCTGTTGGCTATGCCTACGGTGGTTCGAATCCATCTGCCCCCATCTGCTTTTATACGAATGCTTTTATACGAAGTATCATCGCAGCGGGAGCTGGTCGAGGGGCAAGTCGACGGAACAGCTTGCAGGTTTCCTATACGACATGGTACATCTGCTATAGTTTCCGGGTTATTGTGTTTCAATAGTATGGCAGTTCCCCTTATGTATTATGCGGGAGTAGCTCAGCTGGTAGAGCATTGGCCTTCCAAGCCATGTGTCGCGGGTTCGATTCCCGTCTCCCGCTTGTTGACGTTTTTATCTTTGCCGATGTAGCTCAGTCGGTAGAGCGCGTCCTTGGTAAGGACGAGGTCACCGGTTCAATCCCGGTCATCGGCTCCATTTACCGAAAGTAGAGTACTTATTATGCCTAGAGACATTGTAGTATTAGCATGTGATGCATGTAGTCAACGGAATTATGTGACGACCCGGAACCGTCGGACCAACCAAAACCGGTACGAACGGAAGAAATACTGTCGCTTCTGTCGAAAGCATACATCCCACAAGGAAACGCGATAACTTTTTGAGTAGGTGACGCAGACAACACTACTCTAACCGTTAAACATTAGGTGTGCGATCTCCTACATAAAACTTGCAGGCCAGTAGCTCCAACGGCTAGAGCGTCGGTCTCCAAAACCGAATGTTGGGGGTTCGAATCCCTCCTGGCCTGCCTTTTAATCTTATGATAGCTCGTTTGAAAAATTACATTCAGGGAATTAGTCAAGAATGGCAGAGAGTTTCTAAACCGGATGCCAAAGAAGTCCAAGGTAGCACTATTACTGTTATCGTTGCCTCTGGCGTGTTAGGACTTTTCATCGGGTTGGTTGATGGCAACTCCGCTTTTCCGAAGTGGAACAACCCTCTGGGTTGGATCTTTCTCGTCGCTCTCCCAGTTGTTGTTTTCTTTTTTGTCCGAAGTTGGGAGAATCAGCCACAAAGTAGTAGAGAAGCCGAATTGTCTGATGGAAACGAGGGAAGTCGGAAGGTGATAGCGGCAGCAGTCGCCTGTATTCCCTTAGTTGCTGTACTTGTCAGCCAATATGTCCTCAATAATTCCCTTGAAGGTTTCGGTATGGCTTTTCTCAGAACCCTCTTTATTCGTTAACGATAATCTGCATACACTGGTGAATCGGAATATGGATGGATATTGGTACGTCGTTCAAATATACACTGGACATGAGAAAAAGGTTAAACTTAACCTCGACAACATGATCGCGAGGGAAGAGTTACAGGACGAAATCCTGCAAGTTAATGTCCCAGAGACTGAGGTTGTAGAGGTTAAAGACAGCCAACGGAAAGTGAGCCTCCGCCCTTCTTATCCGGGTTACGTCCTTGTTAATACCACCCATGAACTCGGTCCACAGGTCGACAATCCGATTGGGCAAAGGAGTTGGGCTCTTATACAAGAGACACCAGGAGTCATGAACTTCTTGGGTCCCACCTCACATCCATCTCCTCTGAGTCCGACTGATGTTGAAGCAATGCTCCAGATGTCAACCGAAGAAGAGGAAGCCCCGCCAGTACCCGCAATGGAATATGAAATAGGCGATAAGGTCAAGGTGATAAACGGTCCGTTTAGTGGGTTCCCCGGCGAAATTGAAGAAATTGACATGGAACACCAACGGTTACGCCTCAGCATTTCGCTTTTCGGTCGTTCCACCTCTGTTGACTTGGGCTTACTCGAAGTAGAAGAGTTGAATTGAATTCAAACGGCGTTGTTTAAATAAAGAACCGTGATTGTGAGCTCGCACCTCCCTACTGTAAAATGTGCTTGAAATGCTCACAACCCAAAATAGGAAAAAACAATGGCAAAGCAAGTAGCAGGTGAAGTTAAACTCCAGTTAGTGTCCGGACAGGCGACGCCACAGCCGCCCGTTGGTCCCAGTCTCGCACCGTATATGATTAATCTACAGGAGTTTATCAAATCGTTTAACGCCCAGACGCAGCATCAAACCGGAATGGTGGTGACAACCATCATTACCTGTTATAGCGATCGATCGTTTAGTTTCGCCGTAAAGTCACCACCTGCCGCAATCTTACTCAAGTCCGCAGCAAAGATCGCCAAAGGTTCTGGTGAACCTAATCGGAATAAGGTTGCTTCCGTTACAATGGAACAAATTCGAGAAATCGCACAGACGAAATTACCTGACTTAAATACAACAGACTTGGACGCGGCAATGCGGATGGTGGAAGGAACCGCTCGTAGCATGGGACTGACGATTGATTAGCGAGGTTTATCCATCTGACGAAGCACAGCATTATGGGTATACGGGTAAGTTCACTTTGAAACGGGGCTATAGAGATGTGCCCCATGGAGAACAACATGGCGAAAAGAGGAAAGCGATACCGCGACATCAACGAACACGTAGATAGACTGCAGCTTTACACGGTAGACGAGGCTGTCTCGTTGGTCAAAAAAACAGGCAGCGCGAAGTTTGATGAAACCGTGGATTTAGCGTCACGTCTCGGCATAGATGCCCGACAGGCGGATCAGAACATCCGCGGGACTGTCACACTGCCACACGGAACAGGAAAATCTGTCCGTGTTGTCGTCTTCGCCCAAGGTGATCTCGCACGGCAAGCCGAAGAAGCCGGGGCAGATTTCGTTGGAACAGACGACCTTGTTGATAAAATCGTTGATGGATGGCTCGATTTTGACGCAACAATTGCAACACCCGATCTGATGCGGAGTATCATGCCTAAACTCGGACGAGTCCTTGGACCCCGAGGCTTAATGCCTAACGCCAAGGCAGGGACCGTCACTACGGATGTGACCGAAACCCTCCAAAATATCAAAGCAGGACAAATCGAATATCGAGTAGAACGCTCCTCCGGTGTCGTTCAGGTCCCAATTGGTAAGGTTTCATTCGAGGAAGACAGCATTAAACAAAACCTCAACGCAGTGATGAGCGCACTCGTTGCCGCTCGGCCGTCTGCGGTGAAAGGTAGATACATTCGGACCGTTGCTATATCAGCAACAATGGGAACCGGTATACGGATAGATCCACAGCAATTTGCATAATCCGTATAGGATACGATATGGAATAGCCCTACAACTGAATAGAGTCGTAGAACGTAGGTGCCATCGGCTTAATTGCCTACCGAGGCTTGGATAGAACAGAACGAGTGATGTACGAGTGAAACGTCCGTGAAATCTCGTTGTTCGCTGTTCGCTCCTCTTTGGAATGTGAGCCTCCAGGTACCTGGAGGCTTTTTGCATGCAATCGTATACCTAATTAACAGGTTTATAGGTAAACCCAGGTCCGCGCTATGGTACTATACAACCTACATAGAAAGGAACTGAAACATGCCGAATCAGGCAAATGTTCAGCAAACAGAACAAATTCGTGAGATTTTTGACAATGCTGATGTTGTTCTGCTAACAGACTTTCAGGGGCTTACTGTCGCAGAGATTAACGAACTGCGGAACCAGCTCCGAGCCGCCGATATCGGGTATAAGGTCTGTAAGAATACACTGGTAAACGTCGTTGCTCAGGAAAAAGGTATTGACGGCTTAGCACCTTATCTCAAAGGAAATACAGCTCTCGCTGCTGGTACAGATCCGGCGACATCTTCAAAAATCTTGCTTGAATTTGGCGAGGAACACGAAAATTTTAAGGTTAAAGGTGGCATTCTTGGAACACGAGTCATCGATGAGGCAGGCGTTGAAGCCCTGAAAGATATGCCATCGCGAGATGTCATGATCGCCCGCACTGTCGGAATTATCGGTGCACCCCTCACCGGACTCGTCAACACCTTAAATCAAGGTTCGCCTATTACAGGGATGGTGAACGTACTCAGTGGAACGATACGTCAGGTAGCCTCTGTATTGACACAGGTTGCCGACCAAAAGAAAGAGGCGGAAAACGCCTAACGCAAAGCGCATCGCGCGCTTATATCAATATCGCAGGGTAACCCTTTGCACGACTTGATCGGGAGATCTCTCATCAAGTTAATTTGATACTACCTATAGAGAGGATACAAACATGGCCGCAGATATGGAAAAATTGATTGACGAAATTAGTAATATGACCGTTCTGGAACTTTCTGAACTGGTCAAAGCCTTAGAAGATAAATTCGGAGTCAGCGCATCAGCCGCGCCAGCAATGGCTATGCCTGGAATGATGCCAGTTGCAGCAGCAGATGCCGCAGAAGAAGAAGCCGAAGCTGAAGAGCAAACAGAATTCGACGTTCAGCTCAAAGATTTCGGTGCCAAGAAGATTCCCGTTATCAAAGAGGTTCGCGCGATTACTGGACTTGGATTGAAGGAAGCCAAAGAGAAGGTCGAATCGGCGCCGGTCGTCATTCAAGAAGGCATTGCCAAAGAGGAAGCCGAGAAAACGAAAGAACAACTCGAAGCTCTCGGTGCCGAAGTCGAAATTATATAGACGGAAACGTGCCGTCTTACATCACGAACAGCGCGTATTTAAACCGCGCACGATAGGTAAACCCATTATGGTTCTTGAGCATAGCGGTGCCCCAATTCATCGCTTTACGGTGAACTATAATGGGTTGCCATTTTTATCAGTGCCATTTTCTCCGAAAGCCTCTAAAAGTCTAAATACCTGAAGTTTACCTCCGTGGCAACTTTGGTTATATCTGTGGATTTTGACGTTTCTTTTCTTACACCAGAAGTGTAGCCTGCAACAACGGCGCAGGCGGATTTAAGAAACGCACATCAAAATTCAAACGCCCGAAGTTTACCCGCAAGGAATAATTAAAAATTAGTATCGTTGATGTTTTTTATCTTGTTTTCAGCCAACTCGCAGTGGGTGGATTTGCCCTTCTCCTCTTAGTCCCAAAAGGATTAGTGGGTGCAAATTTCTACCGTTTGATGGGTTGCATCTATCTGCTCGTGAGCGGATTATCGCGGTGTGCGAACCTTGCGCTTCATCAGTTGCCTGTCACATTTCGCAACTTCTTCGGGGCTTGGCAGAATCCCGAATCCATTTCTGTCATCTGTTTCGTTCTCATTGTCTTTGTCTATACACTGAGTTGGTGGTTCAAAACACCACACCTCACGCGACTCCTCTTCTTTGCTGGCTTTATTTCCGGTGTGACGTGGTTGATTTTGAGTGCTAATCGGTATTTTCAAGTCGTGCAACTTCCCGGTGAAATATTCCTGTTACCCCTTCAATTCTTAACTGCTGCCGCGCTGCTCGGGGCAGTCCACAGTGGGATGTGGTTTGGTCATTGGTACCTCGTGGTGCCTGATTTACCGGTGGTCTACCTGAAACGGTTTAATACCGTCCTACTCTGTACACTTTCGGGTATGGCACTGCTACTCTGTCTGAACCTCTTTTTCAGACATCAATCCGCAGATACCGTCTCCTTTAACCTTTTCTATCAAATCATCTTCAGCATGCGGGTACTTATAGGGATCGGGGGCACATTGTTTCTCTACTTCATTACATGGGACTGCTTACGTCCGAAATCTGTCGCCCGCGATCTGCTCGGGGCGACACGAGCCGCGACCGGTTTCCTCTTTATCGCCATCATCACAGTGCTTCTTGGCGAGTTCTGCAGTCGATTGTTGTTTCTGGAAATGCGATTTATCTTCTGAGTTATGTTGACAGCACCTAAACGTCCAAACCCACTTCGTTCCTCCGCAAGGAAAAATTAAAAATTGTAATTTAAATTTCAGGTATGTTAAAATAACTACATTCATTACAGACTTAAGGAGACGAATAATGAAATCCCAAATTTTCTATGAACCCGAATCAATGAGCCTCGAAGATAAACCCGTACCAGCAGCCGGTGATAACGATCTGCTCGTCCAAGTCCGTTCGGTGGGTATCTGTGGTTCGGATGTAGCATATTATTTCGGCAATAGTTCGCTTGAAACCGACGACGGGAAAGGACCCCTTATCCTTGGACACGAATTTACCGGTGAAGTCGTTGAAGTCGGCAGCGAAGCAGGAAATACAGGTGGATTCAAAGTCGGAGATCGGGTTGTCGTCAATCCTGTTCAATCAAATCCAGACTCCTTCTGGAGTCAGAAGGGATTGTCCAACTTATGTCCCGAAAAACGTGTCTTAGGTGTAGGTGTTGATGGAGGTTTCGCGGAGTACGCCGTCTCAGACTATCGTTGGACAGTCAAGTTACCCGACAACGTAACCTATGACCAAGGTGCACTCACTGAACCGCTCGCATGTGGGCTTTATGCTGTCAACAATCTCAATGCCGAAGAAGGGCAAACTGCCGTCGTCTTCGGACCCGGTCCCATCGGCTTGATGATGGTGCAAGTCCTAAAAAGCCGTGGCTTGAAAAACGTCCTGCTTGTCGGAACCCGTGATTATCGTTTGGACTGCGGGAAGGATCTCGGGGCTGACGTGGTCGTCAACGTGAGTGATACTAACTCTCCTCACTATGTGGAAGACTTGGGTGCTATGATTCAGGAACTCAACGACGGCGAATTGGCGGATCGGGCAATTACAGCGACCAGTTCTCTTGACGCTATCCATACCGCCTTAGAGGTCACGGGCAGACATGCCACTGTCGTTATCTTCGGACTCCCCGGTGATACAGATGTGATGCAGGTTCCCATCCTCGATACGATCCTTATGGATAAAACCATTCGGTTCTCTTGGCTGGCACCTGACACGTGGGAAGAAGCAGTACAGCTCATTTCGAGTGGTGATGTCAACATGGATAAAATCATCAGCCACGAATTCTCACTTGAGTCACTTGTTGAAGGGATAACAAAGGTACGCAATCGTGAAGACGGTTGCACCAAGGGCTTGATAAAGGTTTCTGATTAACCTGCAAATAACATGGGCATCCCATTTTTCATCCTTTTTGTCCTTTCAATCGCTTTCTTTTCTCTTGGAATAACTGGGTGGGGTGGCTTCGTTTCGGTGGAATGGCCGCAGCAGGACGCCGCCGACGCAAAGAGCGACACGGTTGCTGTCACCCCTTACCTGAGTTTTCAACCAAACTACTGGGCAATCGCGCAGTGTTTCACAGGGTTTCTCCTGTTTTTAGCAAGCCTCTATTTTATGGGCTTTTTTCTCTATCTTGAGGAACGAGAAAGCGGTAGGATCATGAAAAACGTTAAAAGTTTCGCCAAACTACGGCAGTTTCTTGAACGACACCAAAAGGGGGACCTCTCACAATGAATTCTCTCACAAGATTCTTTGCTAACAAACCGAATCGGTATTGGATACTGATGGGCTTCGGGTTTGCATTCCTCACCCTATACTGTGCTGCGACGAGTAACGCCAAAATTGATCCAAAGACAGTCGCTGGCATCTGGCTTTTCAATGAAGGTAATGGGAAAATAGTTGAAGATTTATCTGGGAATGGCAACGATGGTGAACTCAAAGAAGGCACGAAATGGGAAGACGGACAATTTGGGAAAGCCGTTATATTTGATGGAAAAGATGATTACGTCGAAATCGCACCCTCACCCTTGTTCAACCCAGAGGTGTTCACTGTTACTTTCTGGATGCATCCGACGACTGTTGGTGGCAACAATCCAGGGGGTAAAGGGTCAGCTACCCTCATCATTGCAAACGGTAATCCGGGAGACGGTGGGGGCGCGAATTGGTGGTTTGAATACTGGAACGGCGGCAACTTTGAATTCAAGAGTTGTCAAGCGGGGTGTGCCGCCGCAAACACACCCGTGAATAAGCCAAATGAATGGTATTTTGTCGCTGGTATTTACAACGGCACTGAATACGAACTCTACATTGATGGTGAATTTAAGGCGAAGGGACCCAATAAGGTCGGGGAACCTGAAAAAGGCTTACTCATCGGCAGTGGACTCTGTCCGGCAGGTCACGGATGTGATGGTGGCTACTTCAAAGGCATCGTTGACGATGTGGCGATGTTTAGTGATGCCTTAAGTGAGGCGGATATCAAAACGCTTATGGATGAAGGTGTAGGCAAAGTGCTTGGTGTTGCTTCCGTGGAACCTGAAAGCAAATTGGCGACGATGTGGGGCAATTTGAAAATGCGCTAAAGAGGTAATTCCTGCCAATATGAAACGACAATTAAAAAATGACTTACTTCTTCGCGCATCGAGATGTCTGCCTGTGGAACGCGTCCCTGTGTGGATGATGCGGCAGGCAGGCAGATCAGACCCCGTTTACCGTCAAATTCGACGTGAGCTTAACCTCCCATTGGAACGGCTCTTTCGGACCTGCCCCGCACCGATGTCCCAAACAGAGGTCGAATCAGCCGTCAAAATATCACTGCTCCCCAAACGTATTGGTGTTGATGCCATCATTGTCTACAAGGACATTCTCACCCCCCTTGCACCCATGGGCGCGCATTTCCGATTCGATCCGGGACCCATTTTAAACCCGCCGATCCGCACGCAAGCGCAAGTAGACGCGCTCCGACCCGTTGATGAACCCGCTACACAATTAGCGTTCACAGGAAATGTTATTCGCAAACTACGCGAAACGTTGAACGAGGAGTTACCGCTCATCGGCTTCGCCGGGGCACCTTTGACGCTTGCCTTTTTCCTCATCGCAGGGGAAAGCCCGATCAAACGGGGTTCGGGAATATCTGAGAAAGCCGCCCCTGTCTTCCGAATGATGGAAGAAGCACCAGAACTCTTACATCGTCTACTAAATAAGTTGACCGAAATGACTATTAACTACTTGAACTACCAAATCAGCGAGGGTGTTCAAATAGTGCAGCTTTTCGAGTCCATCGCTGATGTCCTACCCAGGCAAATGTATGAAGCGTTCGCTTTCCCTTATCATCAGCAGATCTTCGCTGAACTCAATCCAGAAGCACCAGGGATCCTGTTCGCAAAAGAATGCAATTATGTGGACTTAATGCATCAGAGCGGGGCAAGTGTTTTAAGCGTTGGAAAATGCGTTGATCTTGGGAAAGCCAAGGCAGATACAAATGGTGCCGTTGCCTTTCAAGGAAACGTCGATAACGACATCCTTCGCGATGGTACACCTGCCGATATCACAGAAGCCGTTGAGACCTGTCTAAAGCAGGGCGGGAAAACTGGACATATTTTGAACTTGAGCCACGGTCTGCACAGAGATACGCCATTTGAAAATGTGAAGCATTTCGTACGCATCGCAAAAACTTTTTAAACTATGAAAACCTGAGCATCGTTCCACTCCGTTTCACGATGGTTTCTGGAGAAGTAGAGAACCCGCGTTAGGTTATGAGCGGTTGAGAACTCCACAAGAAACCTGCCCATAATGGAATGGAGGGATTTTTGCTGGGGCGTTTTTTAGCCCAGAAGTCCCATAATTAAAAAAATAAAAAAATGAGAAACATCCTTGAAAACCCCTTTGCACCCCGACAATACGGACAACTCGTTAAAGTGACCGAACGGGTGTACCTCTTTCGCAATATTGTGAACTCTTCTATTATCATTGGAGATAAAGGGGTTGCGGTAATTGATACGCAGGTAAACCAAATGATGGCGCGGCGGTTGTATAATGCAATCCGGACCCTTACTGATAAACCCATATTATACGCAATTAACACCCATTACCACTGGGATCATACCAATGGAAATACTGTTTTTCATGAAGCTGGGGCAACCGTTATCGCTCGCGAGATGACTAAAGATTTTATGGTGAACAGATCACCACGGCAGGAGGCATTCCTGCGTTCCCGCGGCTTTACACTCGGTGATCCTCCCTTTCTACCACAACAGACGTTCACACACGAAACCGAACTCGATTTAGGGAATCAACCGCTGCACCTCGTTCACTTAGGAAAGGCAGAAACGGATGATGCCACTGCCATCAGGGTCCCAGCAGAGGATTGCATCGTCTCTGGCGATACCGTTATGACGGGGAGTTTTCCCATTTTTGGACAGCCTGTCATGAACGAAGGACTTATGGCGAACCACGATTGGATTAATACAATTAAGGAACTTCGAGCTTATGAACCTAACTCCGTCCTACCGGGACACGGACCCTTAGCACGTGATGCCGAAATTGACCTGTTGCTTGAAATCGAGTCCTATTTCCTAACAGAAGTCCGAAAACGTGTCGAACAGGGCATGTCCTTAAACACGCTACTCACCGAAATGGAAGCCAACTTACCCGACTGGATTCGCTCTATTGCTGAGGTGTGGGGGACACCCCGCTATGCGATTTTAAGGGTATATCGTGGATTAATCGACGATCCAGAGCCGGGTTGGCAACACCTAAAACCTTCAGTGATTCCGACTGCGGATACTGAAAAACTTCATCAAAAAACACACACACTTGAAGACTTTCAAGCTTACCGAGAAACCGCCGAAGAGGTCGCCGAAGGCAATGACTTTGGTTTGGCAATTGCCATCTTGAAAACCACAACCGAAAAATATCCGAATTTACCCGATGCGTGGACGGCGTACGCAAATTTGCTCATGCAAGCGTCCCGTACCGTGTCAAGTGTTCTTGAGAAGGGGGACTTCTTCGTCGAAGCCAAAAAAGCACTCAATGTTGCACTTGAATTGAATCCCGAGCACGCGCCAGCACATCTTTTGCGTGGGTACAACCACCTTCTCGCTGCCTATCGCAACGGCGACGAAACAAAAACAGGACTCGAATCCGTCTATAAAGCGCTCGTTATCGGAGTTCAAGGAACACAACTCGCACAGGCATACTTCTGTATCGGACTCGCACATCGCACAAATGGAGACGAGACACTCGCACGTGAAGCTTTCGCGAAGGCGATTGCCGCTGACGCAAGATATATGCCGGCACAGTTAGCAAATATGGCTTAGGAGGAAACAAAAATGAAATACGATAGCGTCTTACTCGTGGCATTCGGTGGACCAACACCGGGTTGCTGTCAAAAATACAATAGCGACGCATGTCCCGGCGAAGCCTACTGTTTTGTCGAAGGAATTGCCGGGGAAGCTGAATCTCAAAAAGAACGCGTAAAAGACATCTCAGCCCACTACGTAAAATTGGGCGGATTTTCGCCATTCAACGAATTGACTTTCAAACAAGCCGACGCCTTAGAAACCGCACTGCAAGCGCGCGATCTGCCATTACCTGTTTACACTGGATTCAGACATTGGACGCCCTATTTAAAAGAAGTCATCGCGGAAATGGCACAAAAACGACACCGCAAAATACTCGGCATTATCATGGCACCTCACCAATCTGCAGTCAGTTGGGAGTGGTACCTACAAACAGTCAAAAAAGGAATCGACGCAGTCGATGGTGAGAAACCCACGATTGATTATCTCGACCCGTGGTACACACACAAAGGTTACGTTGGTGCCATCGCTGAAATTATCAAAACCGCGTGTGGCGACAAGTTAGAACGCGCTGAACTTGTTTTCACAGCACACGCGATTCCCCAAGCCGCTGCAGATACTTCACCCTATACACAACAATTTGGGAAAACGGGTGAAGCCGTCGCTAAACAGATTGGAAAAACCCGATTCGGTTTAGCATACCAGAGCGAGGTGGAAAATAGCCCTATTCCATGGATACAGCCCGATATCAATGATTGGCTTAAAACCCAAAAAGAAGCAGGGGTCGATACCGTTGTCGCTTCACCGATCGGATTTCTCTGCGACCACGTCGAAGTGCTCTACGATTTGGACATAGAGGCAGCAGAAACCGCGGAAGCGTGTGGCATCGATTTCATTCGGGCAGGTACGGTCGGGGACCATCCCAAATTTATCAACATGTTATCAGACTTTATCTGTGAAAAGGCTAAAAAATACAAGTAAATTAGGACTTACACGTTTCATTGGTAGGTGCGGTTTGTAACCGCACTGAGCCGGTGTCTGTAGGATAGGTCTTGTGCCTACCGTGCTATAGGTTATGTCAGAAAAATCGGGTAGAAAACATGCCATTGTTATCGGAGGCGGCATCACAGGTTTAGCCGCCTGCTACCGCTTGCAGCGCGAGGCTGCGACACGCGATATTCCGCTTGACATTACACTCCTTGAAGCCAGTGGGCGTGTCGGTGGGGTCGTTGAAACCGAACACCGCGATGGATTTCTCATTGAACACGGTCCCGACGCTTTTATTTCCACCAAACCGGCGGCGAAGGCGTTGTGCGAAGAACTCGGTATTGCGGATCAATTCATTGGGACCAATCCAAAAGTCCGTCGAAGTTTTGTAATCCGGAACGGGACGTTGTATCCTGTTCCGGAGGGTTTTTACATGATGGCACCAGGGTCGTTCAAGCCGTTTTTAAAAACGCCGCTCTTCAGTTGGCGCGGCAAACTGCGGATGGCACTCGACCTCTTTATTCCGCGCAGGGAAAGAGATACGGACGAAGCCGTAGCACACTTCGTCAGGCGTCGCCTCGGCACTGAAGCTTTCACACGAATGGCTCAACCTATGATAGGAGGCATCTATACCTCAGATGCCGAAAATTTAAGCCTGCAGGCAACGTTCCCAAGATTCTTGGAAATGGAAAAGGCGCACGGCAGCATTATCAAGGCACTTCGTGCGCAGAAAAAGCAAGCCTCCCAAACCAGTCGAGACACGAGCGGACCGCGTTACAGCCTTTTTCTTTCGTTTAAATCTGGAATGCAGACACTGATCGATACGCTTACCCAAGCAGTATCCGACAGTATCAGATTAGATGCGAAAGTAGAACATATCCACCAAACAAGCGACAACAAATGGCAGGTTTCACTTGCTAACGGAGAGACACTAAACGCAGAACTTCTTTGCATTGCCCTTCCAGCACCACAAGCAGCAGCACTCATCGAAAGTGTATCGAGCCCACTGACCACAAAACTTAACGCGATTCCCTATGCTTCCTCGGCAACAGTCAATTTAGCGTTCCGCCGTGCAGATATCACACACGCATTGGATGGAATGGGATTCGTTGTCCCTGCTACGGAAAATCTATCTCTCATCGGGTGTTCTTTCAGTAGTGTTAAATTTGAAGGTCGCGCGCCAGCCGACCATATTCTTTTACGTGCCTTTGTTGGCGAACCCACATCGAAAAAATCTGAAACAGAACTCATCGAATTGTGTCAGGCAGATTTAACGCCACTTCTCGGGCTCAAAAACGCCCCACAGTTTACCATGGTTAGTAAGCATTCACAAGCAATGGCACAGTATCAAGTGGGACATCAAGATGTTGTGAGTAGTATAGAGCAGTTCACGAGCGAATTGCGAGGATTAGCTCTCGCAGGCAATGGTTATCATGGGGTTGGCATTCCAGACTGTATTCGGAGCGGAGAAGAGGCGGCACTTACACTCTTAGATGCCCTATGAGGAACGTGATGGAATTTATGATAGCGCGTCGACGCATAGTTGCCGCGAGTTTGGGACTCTTCGGATGTGTATTGGTGACATTAATTGGGAATCTTGCTCCTCGTGCTGAGAATCCTGCAAATCGCGTAACAGAAGCGTATCAGGGCTTTCAAGAAGGAAAGTGTAAAAGTTGCCACCCAGCAATCTGGAGAGAATGGGAAAATTCGATGCACGCCAAGGCATGGGTTGACGAAATCTATCAGGAAGTTGCAAATCGGATTGAGGATAGAGAAACGAAATGTGACCAGTGCCATGCCCCTCAACCGATTCTCATCACGGGCGTTGGGAAAATGCCGAAACTGAGAGATAAACAACGGGCAGCAGGCGTTTCATGCCTTGTTTGCCATCTCGATGTTGAAGGTGCGATGCACGGACCACAAGCGAGCGCAGAAACTTATTTTCACGCAAACGTAACCAATCCCATCTATACTGCCCCAACAGCACTCTGTAGTACCTGCCATGGTCAACCGACCGTTCCTGAGCACGACCAGGTTTCCAGTTTTCTCGAGAGTAAATTCGCCGAAGGAGATAAGAGTTGTGCCACGTGCCACATGCCAGTTGTGAACCGACTCCAAAGCACAGCCAGTTATGAAAGCATCAAGGGCAGGAAGCATACATGGCGCGGCAGCCGTAGTGTTGCACAACTCAGGCGTGCTGCAACGCTTCAACTTGAAATTACACCTGAAAAAGTGAATGTGAAACTACAAAGCAAAACCGGCCACATCTTGCCGGGGGGTACATTGCGCACCATCATTCTTGAAGCAGAACTTCTCTCTTCAGAAGGCATTAAACGGCAAAAGGAGCAAATCTCAATTTCGGCTGAGAATCAAAACCGCCTTCTCCCCAATGAGGAGAGGACTTATATTTTCGACACTTTACCCGAGGTGATCGGTGACACAGTCACAGTCCGATTGATGTACCAATTAACACCGAAGACACCAAGATCTGAGTGGATATTGATGGCAGAAAAAATTCACGTTGTTCGTTGAAGTGCTAAGTGTTCATATTCGGCAACGAATCGAAACCCAGCAACCGTCTTAAGGTCGGTGTTGCGCGTGATATAACGTCATCCGATACCAATTCAAGGTGTGCTTGCTGCGGTTTCAGGATGGAGCGACAGAAGAAACCCAGTAACCCAACCCGTGGTTCATTCGTTCTATTTTCTGAAGATCCGTGCCATATTGCCCCATTGACGATTAAGACGGAGCCGCGGGGCCCACAAATCTGCAACTCGTCGTCATATTCCACACTGGGTTCAGGTAATGCTTCAAGCCGCTGATGGCTTCTCGGCACACAACTGGTTGCCCCATTTTCAAGCGTCCAGTCATCTAAGAACCATACGCTGTTAGCAACCATAGGAAAGTTTGGACGTGGGGTAGGGAGTCCAGATAACGGATAATCAATATGGAGGCCGGTATCAGGGGCACCGGGGTAAAGTACATTTACCGTAAAGGAACTCAGTGTGCAATCAGCGCCGAGTAAATACTCCATTGCGGCGAGCATCTTCGGCTGTTGAATAGCCTCTTCAAATATCTCGCCTTTGTCAACGAGATTCCAGACGCGTTGGGCACTGTCATTCGCAAGGTATGAATGACCTTTGCCATCTTTTTGCTCTGCCGCAGCCAATGATAAAGAATGTTCCCGAAGTCGTGTCGCTGTATCTGGGGGTATAAGACTTTCCAGCAGTAAAAAACCGTGTTGGTCCAATTGGTTCTTTTCAGATTCAGTCAAGATAGCCATTTTTTTCTCCAACATTATTTTTCTTGACAGTTTAAGCGTTTTTTTGTAATATGTCAAACAGATTGTGGATTTCTACCAAGATAGCCAGAAATCTATAGGAAAATTTGAAATTTTGATTTGACATATTTTAAGAGTTGTGGTATTATTAATATAGCGGACTGCAATTTAATCGATGATATACCGATGCGGCGGGAACAAATTTTCACCGATTGCACAAAACATCACGTAACTGCAGGACGATTCTGTTTACCGGTTTTGCCCGTGTAACGTAATGTCTCTGATACTTAACGATTAAATGTTTGCTTAATTTTGCCACTTTATGCTAAAATAATAAAAAAATTCCCGCAGGGTCAAATCGTTGAAGTTAAATGCCCGCTTTTTTCATGTGTTTTTGACCTGTGCCATAGGCTATACGAACACTATCCCATGGTTACATCGGTATCGGGAAATTTTAACGCTCGTTGGTAGGATGTTGATTGGATGGGCGGACATCTACCCCAGTCGTCTTTGTTGTATTCTCGCTTGCCCATCTAAGAAACTCAGTACTTAGTCTTGCGAGTGCGCAGACTTAACGAGGAGGATGAGTTAATGAAAAAACGAACACTCGTTTGTTTTTTGATTTTTACATTGTGTGTTCTTTACACTTCAATCCCGAACACCGTTTTCGGGCAAGAAGCTTCTCTCGCAGAACAGGTAGCTGCAAAACACAGCGAGACGCTTCAACGTGAGGATATTCAAGCAGTTTTGCCAGATGTTTTGGAGGGACTGAAAGCACCAAATATTCAAGCCCTCTTGAACCCCCAGACTATTGGGCTTGTCGTTGCTAATCCGGATCTCCTACCACAATTTGCGCCAGATATAGATCCGAAATTCGTGACCCTTCTGAAAGAAGATGCTGAACTCCAGGCACTTCTCAACGACCCAACCGTGCAGGAATTGCTTCAAGATCCAGCAGCGATTGATGAGCTCGCAGGGTTATTGAATGTTGGTGCACCGGAACCGACTCCAGAGCCAACACCTGAGCCGACCCCGGAACCCACACCTGAGCCGGAGCCGACTCCAGAACCCACACCGGAACCAGAGCCAACGCCTGAGCCCGTGCCAACACCGGAACCCCCACCAGTGGAGGTGCTTCCACCCGCAGAGCCATTCGCTCCGATAATGCCTACAAATGATTACCTTCGTGGCAAATCGAGGCTTGGTGGACTTTCACTAAATGCTGCTTCTGGCAGAGGGTTTATAAACGAAATTATCCGTGCATCTGGGCTGCCTATTGGAGCAGATGACCTGGTAGACGCGATAGTTGATATGGTTCCACAAGGGTTTTTCCCCAAAAAGCAGATTCGCCAAATTTTAATGGCAAAACGTCTCGCTATTTTTGAAAACGAAGCGAGGCACTTAGATTATGAAAACTTCGGGAATGCGATAACACCAGACTTTGCTGATTTTGCCTATTTAGAAAGAAGCACCAAACACCTAACCCGAGACGGTTTACAGGTTTATTTGCGTGTGCCAGCGAAGGTTGATGGTGTTACCTTTAACCTCTCGAATGGACGAACATATGAGGGCGCAGAAGTTACCTCAGATGAGTTCCAAGCCGACACCATTCCCTATACGTTCCGGTTAGAGGAAGCACTTGCTGCTACCAACTTGCCAGCATGGCCCAGTCTAAGCAACCAACAATTGTTCTCCAGCGTTACACTGCGGTATTCAACCACAAGTCCCAAGGATGATAAGGGCGGGTATACAGCAATTGCTATGGATCCAATGCATGGAGAGAATGGCGTTGTTTGGGAAAAGAAGATAGGTCTTCCACAGGAATCGGGTAGTACGTATTACTATTTTGAAGTCACGCTCTTTGAACCAGTATCGTTTATGACACTGGATCGCGACGCAATCGCCGCTATGGATCCAACCACTGCAACTCTTGCAGAAGTCCTCAGTGCCACAAAGAAATACAGGATTAATGGGTGGGCAATGCCGGATCCGAAGAACCTTCAAATAGTGGATCGCGGTATCATCGATGCCCTATTTACACAGGATCTAAATCGTGTCGTCACAGATATATTGACTTCGCCTAAGGCCGCCAGCCTAATCCAAAGAGTCTTAGCGGGACAGCCAATTAATGTAAGTGAATTCCTGAGTGTTGCCACCCCAAATCAACAGCGCAGAATTCAGCGTATACTGGAGCGTAATGCGGATGGGGTTGTAAATAAATTTGAAACAGCTTTTGATCCGATGTTGGCTTCTGTTTTCACAGTGCCACGTATCAATTCAGAGACGGAGTCGATCTGGGTTGCAAACATTGATAATATCGCTGATGGCAACTACTACTTAGGTGCCGTTGTCCACGATGCTGCTGGGAACCCACTTGATCAGATTCAAGAGACGTTTACCGTTGATACGAGTGCCCCCGAAGCTGATATTCGGATTATGCCCGGCGGGAATGCTGCCGGTTATGTGAACGAAGAAGGTATCTATGTCGCTGCTGCGCTTGACCCGAGTGCTGGGGCAACCCTCAATATCATGGGGATGCCGAAGAGAGCGAATATAGGCGCGGGTCAAGGATACCTGTTTTATCAGCAAATCGCACTGGATGCTAATGGTAATCCGGAAAATAGTGCCGCAGGTACATGGATGCCACTTACCGTTGAATCTACGATGTTGACATCCAAGATTTGGTCAGCACTTGTCGAACGGCAGGGAAGAGACATTGCGTCATTCCTGAAGCAGATGGCTCCCCAACTTGTCGGTGGATTGGATGATGCCGCCATACAGACACTTTTGGCCACTTCCACCCCTCAGACTATCTTGGCTTTGGTAACACCGGATTTAGTTCAGAAATCCGCAAATCCATTCCTGAAGAGTTTGGAGCCTTTGATAGGGCGTTTTCAGTTGACACAATCCCAAGCCCAATTAATAATTGATGCTTTGGGTGCTACAGTAGACATCGTCGATCATCTCGTGCCGGTAACCTTTGATCCCTCTGATCATGTGGTGATGCCTCTCATGATAGGCGACTATGGCATTCGCGCAATGGGGATTGATACGCTCTTTAACGTCGGTTCCTATGCTGAACCTACACGCCTCAGAGTCGTCATGCCCGACCATGACAAAGCCGGTATTACACTCGCAACGATTGGTGACCGAAACGGTGATGGGGATATAGATGATACCTATGAAACCGGAACTATCTTCGCAGATACGACGGAGAATGTGAAACTCATAGGGGAAATCACAAAAACCTCCGGGCATCCGATCGACGCTATCGTGGTGGAATATCAGGATGCAAGCGGTGTCTGGCAAGCCATCGGGGCTGCTTCACTCATGGGTTCAGAATTTGAAATCGAGTGGGACGTTGTAGGTTTTGACGCATTGGTCAGCGCAGGCACCACTGTTATGGTGCGTGCAGTCGCAACGAACGCACTTGGAATCTCCGATCCCGATCCAATGCCGTTTTCCATAAACTTGGATGCTGAAAATTACCCGGTCGATCCTGAAATATTGGCACTTGAGGCTAACTTTTCGTCTATCACTGGGAGAAATCCAGATAGTAATGCGCCGCAAGGCACGGTTACTATTAGTGCATATACCACCGCGCAACGGACAGCCCCAGAGATTGCCTCCATCCGGTTGTCTGGAGGCGGACGGAATTGGGAAGTAACGACCAGTACGGATGCCGGTGGACGGAAGAAATGGTCGGTCGCTGTTGACACTCGGTCCTTACCAGATACAATCACCAAGGATAATCCTGGTGCGCGGAATGCGGCTCGCGACAACAGACAATACACGGTTCGAGCAGTTGCTATCGGCGTGGACGCGACAGAATGGTCTTCTAATCTCACTGCAAGATTCTCGGTCGATAATGTTGACGATGTCCCACCCGTAGGACCCACAAATATTGTCTCCGTAGCGGATGCAGATGGGCCAATTGAAGCAAACGAAGATGGAAGTTACACCGTGGGTGGACTCATTGACAAATATGATGAAACAGTTGCTTCACCGATAGCTAAGTTCACTGTTGAACCAACTGCTCAGTCAGCCACCTACGACTCTGTGAATTTAGTGCAAACGGATCCAGAGGGTACCGAAACTTCCACCGAAGGCAGCTCGGGAGAGTTGGAATTTGAAGTGGACGTTGGCGCGCTTGAAAATGGAACCTACATGTTCCACGCTTTAGCTGTTGATGCCGTTGGAAATATCCAAACCGATGCCTCGCCGAAAATCACGGTCCACGTCGAAAATCACGAACGGCCGGCACCTGAAATTGTGGCGATAACCGTTGATCCCGCAGCAGAGACGAACCCCGATAGTGGGGCACCGCAGGGAACCATCGTGCTTAACGGCTACGCTCTTGGTGAGAGAAGCTCTCCGCCTATCACTTCAATGCGTTTTGAGGTCAAACGCCAAGATGCTGATGATTCCGAGTGGAAAGAAGTTGGTGCAGCCGCCGAAGGTATGACTGTTACCGAGGAAGAACGCCAGGAACTATCGCAAAATCTGGACTTCTTTACCGACTTTCTTTATAACGCTGCTGAAACCGCCGCAGGTGGTGAAAAAACGGCATCAATTCTTCCAGATCAAACCTATCAAAAATGGTCAGCTAGTATAGATACGAGAGAATTGGAACTTGGAGACACCATCGACGCCGAGAGTCCGGCAGCGAGGGATGTATCTCAAGATACTAACCCGTATGTCGTACGTGCAATCGCAGTGTCCGCAGCGAACGACAGCGAGACACCATCCTCCATTGGTGTTAAATCAACGTTCTCACTTGACAACGTTGACGATGTAGCACCACTCGGACCAACGAACATTGTTGCTGTAGCCGATGTTGCTGGTGCTATTGAAGCAGACGCAGATGGCAACTACACCGTCGGTGGAATTGTTGATGAGACAGTTCCGTCACCGATAGCAATTTATACCGTTGAACCGACTGCTGATCCGAGCACGTATGCCTCGGTTAAGATAATTCAAGTAGATGCCGATGGCAACGAAATCCCCACCGATGGTGAAGTCGGGATGTTGGACATTACAACCGATGCTAGTGTAGATGGGGTTTATATGCTTCACGCTCTCGCCGTTGACGAATTCGGTAATGTACAAACCGATGAGTCTCCACAAATCACGGTGAATGTGCTAAACTTCCGAGTCACTGATGTCACAAGGCTGGTAGTTACAGCCGTTGACGGTGTGGATGTTCCGAGAACGCCACAGGAACCGATTCCGCTTCGGAGTTCACTGACTGTAGGTTTTGATGTTGACAACGGTTCGTTAGACGCTGAAGAACTCAGCAGTGCTATTATTGATGGTAGTGAAGTGCCAACCGAAAGTGACGAAAATCCTGAAAATACCTTCTCACTCAAGATAGATGTTTCAGGGTTATCCGACGGAATGTATACACCGAACGCTGTCGTTACGCAACGCAACGGTTCGGTGGGTTTCCCGTTGAAAGAAATCAATCTGGATAACACCGGTCCGATGGTCGAAATTCAAACGCCTTCGGAAGACCATACAGTCGCGAGTTTGCCAACCGTTCACGCAACCTATAACGACGGTGAAGGTAGTGGCACCGACAGTAACGGTCAGGAAGTCTTATCGTGGGCAACTACGGAACTGGCTGCCGGTCCAACAGTTGGTGTAACACGCATCCACCCCGAAGCAGGGGATGTTGATGTCGCAGTCGATCAGCGTGCTATTGAAACGGATAACGGCACGTTGGTTTATACCCGGACTGATAAACTCGGTGGTGGCGCGTATCGAGTGACCGTGCGAGTTGCCGATAGACTCGGAAACGTCGGTGAGGCCTCACGTGAGTTCGCTATTGAAGGGACTCCTGCAGACACAACACCTCCGGTCATCGCTGAGGCGGCTCCGTCTGGAACCATCCACGGTGAAAGTTGGGTAACGATCTCAGCGGTTGTTAACGATGCGGAATCCAAGGTTATAAGTGTGAAGTTCGGTATAAACGACAAACCACTTCGTTCTATAGCACCCGCACAGATCGCTGACGGACGACTTCAGGTTGCCGATAGCTTCACAGCAGGAACGCATACCGTCAAGATCATTGCTATCAGCGAAGGCGGTAAAAGAGAACATTCATGGACCTTCACACTGGTCGTCGATAATGTCGCACCTACGATCACCTCAATTACGCCAACAGGAACTATCCGTGCTGGACTCCCGGTCATCTCCGCGAGTGCCAACGATGAATCAGGCGTTGACGAAATAGATATCGTCCTGATGGATAGTAACGGTAAAGAGGTGAAAGGTGACACCGAAGATGATGGCGAAGACGATGTCGAAGGTATCACACGCTTAGATTTCATTCCTGAAGCACCTCTCGATGAGGGGACTTACTCGATTGAAGTCCGCGCAACCGATACAATCGGCAACTCCGCCACAGCGAAGGGTGGTTTCACAATCGACTTCGATACTGCCGCTCCGGTTATCACGATGTCGTCTCCACAGAATGAGGCGCGCCTGACTGAACGCCGTCCGCAGATTTCGATAACCTACGCCGATGCTGAATCTGGCATAGATGTTGATTCTATCCGCTTCGTTCTCGATGACCAACTGATTAACCTCAAACCGAATCAGAAATCGGCATCGCAGGTGGTGTATACACCCGCTGCCGAGCTCGCTTTCGGTCAACATACCGTTAAACTTGAAGTATCCGACATGGCGCATCAAGAGGGCAACGTTTCTGACAAGAGTTCCGGTGCCCGTAAAGCGAACATGGCGGTTCATGAGTTTACGTTCTTTGTTGAGAGTGAGGAAGGTCCAGTATTGGCATCGCGTCCGATTAACGCCCCTAACCCGTTCAAGGATAATACTCGTATTTCCTTCACATTGACTCGACAATCCACAGTGAGCATTATCATTTACGATATGACGCTCCGTCCAGTTCGAGTCCTTGTAGATAACGAGGTTTGGGATGCAGGCGAGTACATTGGCAAAGGCGCAATCGGTTGGGACGGAACGTCCACCGCTGGCGAAGATTTAGCTCGAGGCGTTTACTTCTGTCAAATTATGGTGGCAGATGGTTTCGAGCCAGAGTATGCCATTCTCAAACTCGCACTGACGCGCTAAGTATACGGCAGTCTGCATATCGGGAATTGGACATCCGTCCGGTTCCCGATGTGGACACTGAAGGAGGATATAATGTTAATGACAAAGCAAATTGCTAAATGGGCTTCCAAACAGGGCCCGAAATTGCTATGCGGTTTAATACCACTTTTCTTTCTTATCCTAGCGGTGTCACCGGTCAGCTTTGCCGGAGTGGATGCTATGCCACATCTGCGGCTTGGTGCTGGTGCACGTTCGATCGGTATGGGCGGTGCCTTCACAGCAATCGCCGATGATGCCACCGCAACCGTTTGGAACCCAGCAGGACTCGGCTCCGCAGCGGATTTAAGTCTCAATTTTTCAACACAGCAACTCGATCTGGATAGAAGCCATAACTTCATCGCATTGACGAAATCTCTCGGCTCTGCCGGATCTATCGGGCTTGCTGTCACAAATGCAGGCGTAAGTGGTATCCAGCAATATGATGCCAGAGAACGCTACGGCGGCACATTCAACTATAGTGCGAATGCCTATTCCCTCTCCTACGGCGTTGGTCTCGGAAACTTCGGTATCGGCTTAACAGGTCGCATGTTGGCGGATAACTTTGGCGCAGAAGGGGTTGAAAGCCAGAGTGGCTTTGGTGGCGTGGATGTTGGACTGATGGGACATGCCCTGCACATAGATGTAGGCGAGGAAAAGGTTCCAACCTTCCATTACGGTATCGCTGCTAAATACTTGGGAGCAGCCCTCGGAGAAGACACTGTGCCGATGGTAATTAGCGTCGGGGCAGCCTATAACCTCTATATGGGTAACGTTGTCACGTTCGCAGCCGATCTCGAACAAGAGATGGTCAACCTTGACGAGAGCGCGACGAGCCTGAGACTCGGTGCTGAATACACCATTCTCACCTACAAATCCACCGCATTTGCTATTCGAGGTGGAGCCAGAGCATCACGCGACACGCAAAATCTCTTCGGAGGATTTGGTGTGAACATCGGCGGTTTGCAGATTGACTATGCTATTCAAGATGGAATGGCAAGTGAAATTAACGGCGTCGGATCGACTCACTTTGCGTCCCTCTCTTATAGATTTTAAAGGAGATAACTGATGAAAATGATAAGAGGCACACTGAAGTTGGCACTGGTTCTGTACATTTGCGCAGCACTCAGTGGCGTTTATGTGTTATCCGCATCCGCGAAAATCACACCGCACGACGGGGGCGACGACACGATGCTCATCACCATTGTCAAGGGTGATACTCTCTGGGATCTCTGCCAAGAGCACCTCAAGGACCCACTCCGGTGGCGCGAGTTGAGCAAATATAACGACTTCACCAACCCACACCTTATTTATCCGGGCGAAGCATTGCGTATTCCAGTCGCTATGATGAAAGAGGTAAAGGACGTTGCTGAAGAAGAACTTGCCGCGCAGCAAGCAGAACTTGAAAAGTTAAAGGCAGAATTGGCCGAATCCGAAGCAACCCGGGATAAACTCGAAGCAGAAATTAACGGACTCAACATGAGTATGGGCGAACTCAAGGCGCAAATCGAAGCACTTGAGGCAAGCCTAAAATCACAAGAAAAGTTAATGGCTGCTGTGAGTCAATCTGGTGACGTAGTCTCCTCCAGTATCAAGGAAGCCCTGGCAGCGAAAAAAGCGGCTATCATTGACCAGATCGCTCACCTTGACGAGCATCTTGGAGAAGCCGTTAAAATGCTTGAAGCACAAAAAATGCAAGCGAAAGCGACCCACGAACTCATTGAGTCAATCGAAGAGAATGTGAAGATGTTTTTGGCGAGCATTGAAGCCAACCAAAAGGCAATCAATGAGATCAAGATGATACTTGAGGATGCCAAAGGTGTCCACGAGGAACTCTCCTCGTCCAAGCGCGCTTTGGTGTTTCTGACGACTGTGGCAGCAGGCGTCGGCTTGTTTGCTATTAATGCTATTGGTGGACGTAGCGGCGAATAAGCGAAACCCATCAGCTTTTAGGCAGGGCAGGTGTTTCAAACACCTCCCTGCCTTTTTTATAGAATTTGCTACTTATCAAAGGTTCTGGGTATATGTCATCAAATATCGCTAAATATCCTCAACCACCCTTTACTCAGGCAATCAAACTTTACGGCGATAGGGCGGGAAGTAAAGGAACGTTTAGATTCGCCGGTCTCGCGTGGATACAGGACACCAAAGTCGTCCTTGTACAAGGCGATGCACAAAGCCTGAAAGGTGCTGCGGAATGGCGATGTTTTCTACGGTTAACGACATTGGCACATCGCCTCAAAAAGCCTATTGTTTTGTGGAATCTGCCCGTTGTACACATCGCTACAGTCCAACGGCGGATTTCGTTAGATTGTGCACAGGCAATTCAGAACGCTGAATTGGAACTGCTAAAATTGCCGCACCCGATCATCACCGTTTTCGACGAGACTTATGACAGCACTTACGCGTATCCGGAACTTGTATGGAACGACGGAATTGTACTCGTGAAACCGCCGGATGCACAATTTTCTGAGCACGAAAAAGTAAAGATCGCGCCGCACCCAACAGACATTGAATCTGCAATTTTGAAACTCCTTTGTCAAACGGAACCGATTCCTGCCTCAGAATTAGTCAAAAATCGGCAAGAGTCCTTACAGTTCGCAGCGAAAAGCAGGGAATAATTGTCAGTTGCTTCTCAATGAGAGTTATAAAGGGCGTGTAGCCCGTAGCGTAGTGGAGGGCGGCTCTACGGAGAAGTCTTTCGTTTCTGGGACCGACCTAACCGAACCGCAAGGAACACTTAAAAGATGTTTGAAGCGAAATTGAAACCCCGGCTTGAAATTATTCTGTCTGTCGTGGCAAATAAGATGGTCGCAATCGGTATTACGGCGAATATGGTCACACTCTTCGGGTTCGTCGTGAACCTCATTGCGACTTTCTACTTTGCAACAGGGCGTCTCGTCACCAGTGGGATCTTGATTCTGTTTGGGGGAAGTTTCGATATGATCGATGGAGCAGTGGCGCGCGCGCAGAGAAACTCACGCGCATCAGGAGCACTCTTGGACTCCGTTATTGATCGGTACTCGGAAGGGTTTCTTCTCCTTGGAGCCCTCATTTACTTTTACGGTTTGGAAAGTCTACTCGGGATAATTCTCGCGTTCAGTGCATGGTTCGGTTCAATACTTGTTAGTTATGTAAGAGCAAGAGCGGAAGGACTTCAGGTGACTTGCAAGGTAGGACTTATGCAACGACCGGAACGCATTATTTTACTCGGTGCTGGAACTGTGCTACAAGGAGCGCTCCTGCACAAGTTCCCTTTCCTCCAAAGTACAGGCATGATTCTACTCTGTACACTCGGTATACTCACACTCACCTCACACATTACCGCTATCCACCGCCTCATCTTTTCGTATCAAGAGTTGAGTCGCTAACCGAGTCCAAGCACGGATATAATATCTAAGTTAAAAGGCTTTAACGCTAAGTTCACCGAAAAAACCAAGACCGCTACAACAAGGACCACTTTAATCCATTTATCGCCTTTTTCGACTGCCCAATGGCTGCCAACCCATGCCCCCGTAGCATTCCCTATTGCTAATGTCACACCTAAGCTCCAATCGACCTGCTTTTCCATGATAAAAATGCCAAGAGCAAGCACGGTATAAAAGAAAATAACTAAAACTTTGATCGCATTCGTTCGAACGAGATCGATACCCGTCAAAAGGCGCAGTGCCGTTATAACAAGCAGCCCCACACCTGCTTGGATAAACCCACCGTAAATTCCAATAAAAAAGAACGCACCCATCGCGAGGACTGTAGAACCTGTACCCTTGCTATCAATCCTATCCTTTAACCGTGCTGTCGGATTCAGCAGTGTTAACCCCAGCATAATGAGCATCACGGCTGCGAGGATAAATTGGAACAGTGCCGCATCCGTACCAATCGCAATTTTAGCACCTATCCCTGCACCAATAACTGCAGGAACAGCGAGTAAAATGCCATACCGAAAATTAGAGACCCCCTTACGCCGGAAACCCATAATCGCACTGAGGTTTTGGAAGAAAATAGCGATCCGGTTTGTGCCGTTTGCTAATGTCGGATCAGAGGTAAGGAAAATAAGCATCGGGAGTGCCAGCAACGAGCCACCCGCGGCTACTGTGTTTAAGAAACCCGCGGCAATGCCTGTACAAAACAGCAAGACCGTGTGCAAAAGGTTGAAATCCACTTTATCCTCCTATTGTTTCCCCTGTTTTGATGAATTGGATAGTATCTGGCGATATTTCGCTAAACCGATGAGAACGAGAGCAGCAATATTACCGAAAACGATGGCACTCCCAAACCCTGCAATTAACAAAAAACCACCGATCCGGAGAATTCCATCTCCAAATGGACAATGCCAGTCTAAAATAAAAACAGCCACGGCAGGAATCAGCGCACCAAGGATAAACCCTATTCCCGCAGCGGCACCAGCAACGTTCTGGAATTTTTTCAACATCGGCAGTTGCACTTCAAACATCTGTATCCTTTTGCAGAAACCATTGTAGGGGCAGGTCTTGTACCTACCCACACCATCTCGTTAGGTGAGCCCCAAATACTTATTTCTCCCTTGTACGAGTGCCTCTATCTTTCGATCTACCACAGAGCGTTGGAGCATCCAAAAACCACAGTCGGGATGCACCCAGCCGATCCGTCCAGCACCCAACATCTTTTCTGCTGTTTCGATACTGGCTGCTACATCATCCGGTGTCTCGACTGGATTGACCTTCACATCAATCACGCCAATACCGAGGACAATATCTGATGTAACATCCCTGAGTGCTTCAAGATCTGATTCAGGACGGTGTTTCAGTTCTAAAACTAAGTGATCGCATCGAAGCATGTTCAAGAAGTCCACCAAAGCACGCCAGTTCCCTTTTTGGATCACCTGACCGCCGTAGTTGCCAAAACAGAAGTGGACCGCTTTCTCCCCACGAAATGCATCAAGGACAATATTAATCGCCTCCGCAGCGCGAGGTCCATCTTGTGGATTACCCGGTATATTTGCCTCATCAATTTGAAGACAGGCACAATCCAGTTCTTGGACCTGTGTCGCTAACACTTCTGCCAAAGCGGTCAGCAAAGTATCAAAGTCGCCGTAATATTTATCCAACAGGGTCCGTGCGAGCATGTAAGGGCTCGTTACCGTAAATTTGATATTTTTTCCAGATACACTCACTGCGCGCTCGCAATCGGAAACGAGGTTTAACGTGCCTTCTCCGAGGGCATTCTCAACAACCCCTGCCGGTTTCGCACGGAACGACATCGTCTGCATCTGTCGGAATTCATGCCATTCCTGCCTTCCCACTTCCGCTCTCACACCGGAAAGCGGTCGGATAAAATAATCAATCATTCCGTTGGTATCTGGGTGGTTAGCATCAAAGCGGTAGAGTTCGCCATCTGTCGGCAGATCAATACCCCGTTGCCGTTGGATGTCTACGACGACCCGCGTTGCATCGAGCAAGGTCTGCTCTGTTGGCATTGACAGAAGCCACGCCGGTACAGGGTAAGAACCCACAGTTGTGGTTAAAATTTCTGGTTTTTTTGTTGTATTCTTCACAGATTTAATTTCCAACTAACTCAAAGGACTCAAGTTCAAAGACCGTGTCGACAGTCACATCACCCCGAGTCTGTGATTGTGTAAATTTGATGATCCCAACATCTGGTGCGACCCATTTTTTTACAACAGTGATGTCAAGCGGGACATTCTGATTTTCAATATCAAATCCCCACCGGAAGGATTCCTGAACTTGGAAGACATGTTCAAAAGTTCCAGCTGACACAGTCACGGTCTCTTCTGAAATTACTTCAAATTCATCGAGCCCACCACCAATGGGAAAGAGTTCGGGAACTAATTGTGCCTGAAAGTTAACCTCCCACTTCTCGCCTGGGATGAGTGGGAATTGGTATAGTGGGAGATACGGCACAAACAGAATCGTATCACCAGTGCCGGATGTAGTATTCTGCGCGTGTTGGACAATCGCTGAAATTTCACCCTTTTCATTGAGGCTCGTTCCGAGGTAAGAGTAGTTTACAACGTTCTCTAAACCCTCAGCCTTACTCGATTTCTGGAGGACAAAACTCTCAATGGTTTCGCCACCTGCGCGTTGAATCTGGATGGTATCCACAATCTCGAAAATAATCTCAGCACCAGTTGCGTCGCGATAATGCCAAACATTCCCTACAGCCAACGGATAATAGTCTCCAGGACGCGTTCGCCACACTTGAATGTCAAGTGTACTTCTCGTAGCGTTTTCCCCATCGCTTACTGTAACTTCAATCTGGTATTTCCGTTCAGTTTGTGGCGCGCGCCAGAGCGCACCAGAGGCGTTCTCCGTTAGGTCGCCACCCGTAGCTGCCCACGTATATGATAGGGAGTGCCCTTCGAGGTCGCTGGCTTTCAGGCGGATCGGTACCTCTGCCCCTGGTAGAACTATATCTGATTCTGCTTCAAACACCAGAATGTGCGGGGCAACGTTTATACTGTCGGTTTCATCACCACCGCAACCTATCGCAGCACCAATAAGCAAGAACCAAAGAATTTTCCAGGCATTAACTACGCTTTTAGTTTTCATGGTGTCTTCTCCCCAAACATGACCTTTTTTGCACAATCTCCATGAATTTCGATGGGAGGTTCGTCGGGAAGTGCCATTCGCCAGACAACACCCTGACTTTTTCACGCGTCAAGAGGTTTACCGCGTAAGACTTCACGAGATTGGGTCTCACCGTTTCCCGTCACATTGTAAGCGAATGTGTTCATCAGACGGTCATCCACCGAATTATTTGGGGCAGATCCATGAATAATCAGGGCATTAAAAAAGACTCCGTCGCCCGGTTCCATCTCGACAGCGACAGCATCTTCTCGTTCTTGATAGTGACCCGGTAGAAACACGCCAAAGGTCTGCTGTTTCCGTTCATGCTCTTGTAAACCCCAATTGTGGCTGCCCGGTACAAACTGAATGCACCCATTCTCAAGGTTTGCTTCGCTGATAGCCAATTGACAATTAATCATAACTGGTTTGTTGTTATCATTTTTCCAATAGGCGTAGTCTTGGTGCCATGGGATAGCTGTTCCATCGCCACCTGCTTTTGGAAGTAATTTGCTATGGTAGAGCGATATGTTTTGACCCATCATTACTTCCAATATATCCAGCACTTCGTCAGAACGAAGCAGACGGTTCAGCGTTGGGCTCACCAACTCACTGTGCATCAACTGTTTGATACGTGGCGGATGGTCCTCCGTATCGTAGACTTCCCAAGAAATTCCAATGCCGTCAGCAGGTTGTTCTGCCATACGGTTGTGTATATCTTCGATCTCTTCCGCAATTCGCGCGATGTCTTCTGAAGAGACAAGCCCTTTTTTCAGGAAATAGCCGTTTTCCACGTAAAACTGCTGTTCTGTGCTCGTAAGTCCCATACGATTTCTCCTTGGTTCCATTTAGCATACTATCGTCCAAACTTTGGCTCACCAAACTAAATGGTACCGATTTCGCCTCGAAAATAAATTGTGCTATTAAAGTATACACCAAGTGTTCGGAAAAATCAAAGGATTTTCATCTGATTGTCTGGTTAAACGCGCGCTGAGAAAAAAAGGTTTACTTCTGTTAAAAATCTTGTTAAAATATTAAAAATTGAATTTACCCGTAACTACTTTGAAGGCACTTCTATGCTTTCAACGCATGCTGTCGCGCACCTCGTAAGTCGTGAATATAGATTACCAATGGAGTCAAAACTGATATGGACTATACACTCGAAAATTGCCAAAAACTTGTAGACGATTGGGTTCACACCTTTGGGGTCCGCTATTTTTCGGAGTTAACCAATACTACCATCCTTATGGAAGAGGTCGGCGAATTAGCACGGATTATGGCGCGCCAATATGGGGAACAGAGTTTCAAGGAGAATGAGAAAGACTTAGACCTTGGTGAAGAGATGGCTGATATCCTCTTCGTACTTATCTGCCTCGCGAATCAGACAGGCATCGAACTTGAGGACGCATTCAAAAAGTCAATGGAAAAAAAGACACGCCGAGATAAAGAACGTCACAGTAAAAACCCGAAACTTCTGAAAAACCGAGGATCAGACACCTAACCGCCGAAGGAGGCGGACGATGATACTCTATAGAGGCAACATACTTTTAGTCTTAATCCTGCTTTTTATTATGGGTGGGTGTGCTATTTTCCCAAAAAGTACATCTACTCCCTTGAAGGTTGATCCACTTGTTGAACGGAATCGCGAGTGGCGCGAACAGGTTGAACTTGGCAATACTGAAATACAACGCAGAAACTTGCGAGCCGCGCTTAGCGCTTACGAAACCGCTGTGGCAATTCGGCCGGACGCAAGTGAAGTACAACATAAAATCGCTGAGATATATTTCCAACTTGAAGAGTATGAAAACGCTCGAGACGCATTTGTTGCATTTTTGGCACTGGAACCGAAAAATATTACGGCTCTGAACTACGTAGGATACATCTCTGAGAAATTGCATGACTATACAGCCGCCGCCGGATACTACGAACGAGTCCTTGACATTTCAGGGGATAATCTCTACGCCTTAAATCATCTCGGTTTAGCCTACAAGCAGCTACAACGTTTCAATGAGGCGATTGAAGTGCTCCATGAAGCATTGTCATACGATCCGAGATGTGAACGACCTGAAAGCGAAAATTTACACAACTATTTGGGATTAATCTATCTGGAGCTTGGTGAGATAGGTGAAGCCATCGCAGAACTACGGGAGTCGATTCGGTTGTTTCCAAACGACATTTGGGCAAGGGAACAGCTCGCCACACTTTATGAGAATCATCAGCGTTACTTTGAGGCGCAGCTCCAATACCAACAGATTTTGGAAGTCGATCCAGACAATCTTCTTGCTTTAACACGACTCCAAGCACTCGCCCGACAAAACTTGGGTCCGACAGAAATTGTTGATGTGCCCCCCGTCACGCTTCTCAATCCAGATGTTGAGCACATTATCGTGAATGCCCCAGACGCGAGCGACTATCCTGATGCGGATACTTTAGTCCTCTTCAACCATTTCAGCCACGATATCCTGCCGACAGGACAGTCCCGTTATACAACGCATCAAGTCGTTAAAATTCTCACCGAAAGAGGTATCCAAAAATACGGGGATATTGCTATTCCTTATCAACCCACCGCGCAAAACATTGGTGTTAATATAGCACGAACAATTACTGCGGATGGCACGGTGCTGTACCCGCCTGGTGAAGCATTTAACGACGCAACGCCCCCAGGACTATTGTCCCAAAACCTCTATTCTGACGCGATGTGGAAGGTCATCTCTATGGTCGGTCTCGCACCGGGGGTCTGTGTTGAGTATCAGGTAACGCTTGAAGATAAAGTGCCTGGAGGCGAGACATGGATTACAGGGGGGTACAATTTTCAGTCAACAGAGGCTACACTTGAGACAAGTTACGCCCTTCAAATACCCAAAATGTGGCATCTCCAGTGGAAAATTGCGAATGAGCCGTTAAATACAAGCGCACAAAAACCTGAGGTGTCCTATACAGAAAACGATACGGTTGTATATATTTGGAGGTACGGTGAAACACCCGCACTGGCAATAGAGGAAGGCATGCCACATATTAATGACATCGCTCCACGCTTGCGCTACTCTTCGATTGCCAGTTGGGACGATGTTTACATGTGGTATAAAGAACTTGCGAAAGGGAGATACACGCCGGATGCGAAGATTGAGGAAAAAGTCCAGCAGCTAACCCAAAATCTGACGACAGAGGCGGCAAAGATACGCGCCATCTACCATTTTGTTGCCACAAATATCCGTTACGTTGGTATTGAACTTGGACAGAGTGCTTATCAACCCTCATCTGCTGTTGAAGTCTTTCAAGTGCAATACGGCGACTGTAAGGATAAAACGACGCTCCTTATTTCAATGTTAGATTTGGTCGGGATCAAGGCTTACCCTGTTTTGATGAGTATGGCACCGTACGAACGAATTGATAGGACGCTCCCGGCACTTAGTCAGTTTAATCATATGATCGCCGCAGTCCCCACCGGATCCAAGACCTATACTTGGTTGGATCCCACATCAGCAACTTGTAGTTACGGAGATTTACCTTATAACGCACAAGGACGCACAGGATTTCTCATTTCCGATACGCACGGTAAATTTGTGAAAACACCCGTTTTTCCACCCGAATCCAATAGACTCGTGAGCACGACAGATTTGACCCTAAACAATCAAGGCACTGTAGAAGGAACACTCCACATTCAGACAAACGGGCAATATGACTTAAATACGCGGTGGGCGTATCAACAGATACAACCTCGTGCGATAAAAGCTGCTTTGGCAACTGAACTCAGCCAGCAATTTCCGGGTATCCAGATAATATGGCATGAGATGTCAGACCTCAATGAACGCAATGTGCCAGTCGAAATTAGACTCGGTTTTCGCGTGGAGAATTACGCAACACCTTTAATCAACAACATGTTGATGCCTTTACCCATTGATGAATTTGGGGAGTATGCTGAAGCGTTTGCTGACGACCAACGCGTCTATTCATTGGACTTCGGTTATCCAACACAAGTTGAGAAAACGATTCGTATTCAGATTCCAGATGGATGGAGTGCGGCTCTACCGGAAGACAACCATCATACCATGAAGAGCGCGGAGTTTACTCGGCAGTATAGGCAGGTTGAAAATATCATCACTTACCGACTTATATTTACCCTTAAGGATAAGATACTCCCGTCAGCAGCATATTCAGCGGCAAAATTGCTTTTCACCTCGCTTGCGAGTGAAGATGGAAGCCATTTGCTGCTAAATATGGGTAGTTATAGCCGCATGTCAAGCCGATAACGACTCTCTGAAACGCCCCTGATAAAATACGGTTAACTCTTGACGTATTTCCAGCCGTCAACCAAAACGGGGAGGCCACGGATTAGGCACATGGCAACAACCACGGCGGATAGAATCACGCCTGCCAATTCCAACCCGATAACTAATTCCGGAAAAACGCCCGAGTTTTTGAATGCAATGACACCACCGAGATAAAGAAAGGCGAGCGTTTTCGTGATACCATAGATACTACGGCTCGCTCGTGAACTGGTGAGCGCACGGGTCCATTTGGAGGACATCATCGTGTTTTCACCAAAGGCGGTTTTACCTTCCGCAAAGGCGGCACTCCGCAAACCATCTGTGAAAAAGCCGCGCGCAATCACGATAACTGGAATCCAGAACGGAATCAGTCCAACAACGGCGAAATATACCCAGAAGATACATTCGACAATCCGATCGCCAACGATGTCGAATAATGCACCGAAATCAGAAGTCTGATTGAGTCGTCGGGCAACGTAACCGTCAACCGCATCAAGAAATAGGATTAAACCTATGAGTCCCACGAGCAGAATGTCTAAGTAGACATGAACACCAAAGAGGGAGATCACAACAAAAACCAGTATCAGTCGGAAGAGTGTAATCAAATTTGCAATCATTTTTTTACCTCCAGAGATCTGTGAGACATTTATTCGTTCTACAACGCTCCATTTAATAAAGCCTTCAGGCTTTTGTAGTTGCTGTATATTTTCAGGTTAGGTATCTTTTTTTCATGGATTTCTTTTAATTTATAGTAACATACCGTATCACTGAAAGCAATACCAATTTTGAAAACAATAGGATCATTTAGTTTTCCGTTCTTTAGGAGGATTTTGAGGAACCAGACCCGGTGGATGCGGTTAGAAACCGCACCGGACCGCCAAAAAAAGCGTGAAATCCGATGATTTCCTAAAACTAATGACTCTGTGAAAACGAAAAGGATAGTTATTCTATGAATAAAAATAAAAAACCGAACATCGTCCTTATCCTGAATGACGATATGGGGTTCTCTGACTTAGGTTGCTACGGCGGTGAAGTTCACACCCCGAATCTGGATCGGCTTGCTGCAGGCGGACTAAGATTTACACAATTTTACAACACCGCACGCTGTTGTCCATCCCGTGCTTCCATGCTTACCGGGCTACATCCGCACCAAACTGGGGTCGGCCACATGATGGAAGACGATGGATTAGAAGGCTACCGTGGCGACCTGAACGAGCGCTGTATCACCATTGCTGATGCTGTCCGTTCAGAAGGGTACGGCACCTATATGAGCGGCAAGTGGCATATCTCCCGACATGCCGGTGCCGATGGACCCAAGCATAGTTGGCCCTGCCAGCGCGGGTTCGACCAGTACTATGGTATTATCACCGGTGCCGCGAATTTTTGGAAACCAAACACACTGACGCGCGATAACACACGTATCCGACACGACGAACTCCCTGAAGGTTACTTCCTCACAGATGCTATCAGCGACGAGGCAACGACCTTTATCCGTAATCACACTGAAAAGAACCCTGACCATCCGTTTTTCACCTATGTCGCTTACACTGCGCCGCATTGGCCCCTGCATGCGCACGAAGAGGACATCGCCGCCTACAATGGACGTTTCGCTGCCGGATGGGACGAGCTTCGGGAAGAGAGACTCTCACGGATGCGGGAAATGAAAATTTTAGACGAGGCATGGCAACTCACGGCACGCGACCCCTCACAACTCCCGTGGAGCGATGCACAATACAAGGAATGGAATCAACGCCGCATGGAGGTTTATGCCGCGCAAATCACTCGGATGGATGCGGGTATTGGACGGATTATCGACACGTTGGAAGAAACGGGTGAACTCGACAACACGCTCATCCTATTTTTAGCCGATAACGGCGGTTGCGCCGAAGAACTCGGCGGACCTCCTGCAATACGCGACAGCGATTCACTCATCAGTACGGAGACGACTTCCGATGGACAACCCGTTTATCGTGGTAACGATCCAAGCATCATGCCCGGTCCCGAGACCACCTATCAAAGTTACGGCGTGCCGTGGGCAAATCTGTCCAATACACCGTTCCGCGAATACAAACACTGGGTACATGAAGGCGGTATCGCTACGCCATTAATCGCGCATTGGCCAGATGCTATAGAATCGGCGGGAGAATTGCGCCATCAACCCGGGCAATTGCCGGATATCATGGCGACGTGTCTCGAAGCCTCAGGGGCTACCTACCCTGAAGAACATAACGGGAAACCGATTTTGCCGTTAGAGGGAACAAGTTTAGTACCGATTTTCGATGGAAAGGATAACGGTAAAGACGTTCTCTATTGGGAACACGAAGGCAATTGTGCAGTCCGTCAAGATAAATGGAAACTGGTCTGCAAGTTCCCTGGTGATTGGGAGCTCTACGACGTGGAAGCCGAGCGGACAGAAATCAATAATCTCGCTACCAAGCATCCACAAAAGTTAGATGAACTTGTTGGGCTTTATCGAGACTGGGCGGATCGCTGTTTCATCTATCCATGGGATCAACTTCAAGAGAAACGCAGACAGCAACGCCAATAGCGTGAAAAACTGTATGGATGTTCGGGCGGGTTCTGTACCCGCCCGTCGTCTTGAAAAATTAGGCACACGGTAGCATTTTCAAACAGACCGGGGTTGGCACCTCTGTTACATCTCCTGTCGCATTTAATTCACCCGTTTCAGTGTCAATTGCGAACGTAACAATTGTGTCGGTCTGTTGGTTAGCAGCAAAGAGGAACGTCCCTTCTGGATTCAATCCGAAGTTCCGCGGTGCTTGTCCTTGTGTTGATTCATAACCGATGGGGCTCAGCATTCCCGTCTCTGAATCAATCGTGCAGATCGCAATGCTATCATGTCCTCGGTTCGATCCGTACAGGAATTTCCCTGAAGGATGAACGTGAATATCAGCACAATGACTGGTGCCGTCGTAGTCGTCGGGAAGCGTGGAAACTGTCTGGAATTCAGCCAGCGTTCCGGCACTCGCGTCGTACCGAAAAGCCGTGAAAGTAGAATCTATCTCGTTAATCACATAAGCGTATTGTCCGTTCGGATGAAAATCGAAATGCCGCGGTCCAGCGCCCGGTTGCACGCGTACCCAGGGCTGCGTGTTAGGCGTGAGCGTCCCGTTTTCCGCATCTAATTGATAAATGAGGACTTTATCGAGTCCCAAATCAGGTGAAAAGGCATAACGATTGCCCGGATCGATCATAATCGCGTGTGCGTGAGGTTCCATCTGCCGTTGCGGGTTGATGCTGGATCCCTCGTGCTGCACGAAATCAGAAGCTTCGCCGAGCCTACCATCCGATCCTATGGGAAAAGCAGTAACACTTCCACCACCGTAGTTCGCCACGAGTAGGCATTTGCCAGTCGCGTCCGCACTCAGATGACACGGAGCACCACCACCGGTAGCGCGCTGGTTGAGGTAACTCAGTTCACCTGTCTCTTTATGAATGTAAAACGCTGTGACCGCACCACTATCTTTACCCTCAAATTCGCCCAATTCATTGACAGCAAAGAGATACTGTCCACTCGGATGTATCTCTAAAAACGACGGATTCTCAACGCCTGTTATCTTGCTGCTATATTCCAAGGCACCAGTTGCTCCGTCTAAGCGGTAGACGTAAATCCCTTCGCTATCCCCTTGCGTATAGGTGCCGACATAAACGAAATAGTCTTGGCTATTTTGTTGCGCCATTATTCAGAATCTCCTTTTAAATGATTGCTCTATTATATTATCCAGTAGTTTCCGTCTAAGTCAAGTGCTGCTCTACACCTAAAACAGGTTCTTGAATTAACCAAAAACCAGCGTGTAACATTGTCCTGCAAGCCTCTATAGGCTTGCACAGGGAACGCTGACCAGATTCAATAAATTAAAAACCTTATGAAACTTTGAGATGAATTGTTTTCTCTTCACTTTCACGATAACCGATGCGGATTGCTTTTGCGCGCATGGTGGTTTCGCCTTTCGATAGACGCAGCGGTTCGGTATACAGTTGCCAATGCGCGTCGTCACCCTGCTCCGTTGTATAAGCAATCGATGCCCCTTGCGTAGAGGAGTGAAGTTGCAAAATGAGAGGATCTGCCCATTCGCCATCTTCATGTGCCACTTCTGTACCGGAGTGTTCGGCATTAATCGGAATAAAAATAGGAGCCGCCGTTTGGGGTTGTGTGCCATCAGGGTACCACGTCGCGACCATCTGCTCTTCCGGTATATCCCCCATATCCCCGAACTCGGACTGCCACTGTGTCAATGTGCCGCGCATCCTTTCCAGAACATCGTGATGTCCAGCATCATCTGCCAAATTGTTGAGTTCATACCTGTCGTTTTCAACATCATAAAGTTCTTCAGTAGGACGCGGGCACCGGAACATAACCGCCTGATCGCCTTCCAACTCCCCCGCGGCATACAGCCGCCACATCTCCTGCATGACCGGATGCCGATTACGGTAGGGAATCCAGAGTAGATACGGTTTTTCAGGATAGTAATTTCTGATGTATTTATACCGTTTATCACGCACAGCCCGGACCATATCGTAAGACTCGTCGTAACGGTCGCGGGTCGCAAAAATATAATCGCGTTCTATCTTTTCCTCTCCGAGGAACGGTTGTCCCTGTAGATGTTCCGGCGCTTGCACACCACAGAGCGAGAGCACTGTTGGACCGAGATCTATCAGACTCACGAGTTGGTCACTAACACTGTCAGCAGAAAGCGATCCGGGCCACCGCACAATCAACGGAATGCGAATACCAGCGTCGTAGGGCCACCGTTTGCCGCGGGGAAGTCCTTCACCGTGATCGCTCCAAAGAAAGACAATCGTATTCTCCGCAAGTCCGTCTTCTTCCAACTGGTCAAGGAGTTCACCAACGCGTGCATCGGCAGTGGCGAGGTTATCGTATTGACGTGCCAAGGCTTGCCGTGCTTTCGGTGTGTCCGGTAGATAGGGAGGTAACTCTACGTCGTCCGGGTTCGTGGTTGTGGTCAAGGGACGATCCTCGCGTTCCCACATACCGCTTTCGTGTGTAACAGTCGGATTGAATACCGAAAAAAAGGATTGTCCCGCTTCACGATTTCGCCAATGTGCGGTGTTGTCGCATTCGTCCCAAGCCGTAATTGGCGGTGTAAACTGATAGTCGGTCTTGCTGTTATTCGTGCAGTAATAGCCAGCACCCCTGAGATACTCGGTGAAGGTTTTGACGTAAGGCGGTGGCACTGCAGAATATGGGGTCGGCATGTCAGGCGTGTTTTGATTTGTGTGCGCTGTACGCATGTGGTGCGTACCAATGGAGGTTTGGTACATGCCGGTAATGATTGCGGAACGGCTCGGTGCACAGACACCGGCGGTCGAAAACGCATTCGGAAACCGACATCCGCCAGCGGCGAGTCGGTCGATATTTGGTGTCCGCGCGAGCGTATCCCCGTAACAACCGAAGCGCGGCGTCGTATCTTCTATAGAGAGCCAAAGAATATTCGGGCGATCTGATGTGCTCATTTTCACTCCTGTTTTTAGCAACGATTCTACCGCAAACAGTGATTTAAGTCAATAGGATCGCCAAAACTATCCAGGGATCATGAAACTGTGAATTTTAGAGATTTTTCATCGCTCTCTTTGTAACCGATCCGAATTGCTTTTGCTCTTATAACGGTTTCACCTTTCGGTAAACGCAAAGGTTCTGTATACAACTGCCATCGGACGTCTTCACCCTGTTCGGTTGTATACGCAATTGAGGCACCTTGTGTTGAACAGTGGAGTTGCAGAAGCAGCGGTGCGTTCCATTCTCCATCTTCATGAGCAGGCTCCATGCCGGGGTTAGACGCGTTAATCGGAATGAAAAGTGGTGATGCTGTTTGGGGTTGTGTGCCATTAGGATACCACTGCGCCACCATTTGTTCTTCAGATATATTCCCCATATCTCCGAATTCCGATTGCCATGCTGTCAACGCTTCTTGCATCCGTTTAAGCACATTTGCATGTGCTGCATTCTCTGCTAAGTTGTTGAGTTCATACTTGTCATTTTCCACATCGTAGAGTTCTTCCGTGGGGCACGGTGATTGGAACATGACCAATTGATCACCCTCTAATTTACCTTCGGCATGAAGTCGCCACATCTCCTGCATCACGGGATGGCTATTGCGATAAGGATCCCAGCGGAGATACGGCTTTTCGGGATAATAATTTCGGATGTATTTATACTTTTTATCGCGCACCGCACGCAGCATGTGATACGATAAATCAAGGCGGTCGCGCGTCGCAAAAATATATTCACGTTCTACTTTTTTGGGTCCAAGGAAAGGTTGTCCTTGTAGATGCTGCGGTGCTTGAACACCACATAACGAAAGCACAGTGGGACCGAGGTCAATCAAACTCACCAATTGATCACTTTCACTCCCTGGATTGAGTTCTTCGTGCCACCGCACAATCAACGGAATTCGAATCCCCGCATCATAGGGCCACCGTTTACCGCGTGGGAGTCCTTCACCGTGATCGCTCCAGAGAAAGACGATCGTATTCTCCGCAAGTCCATCTTCTTCCAGTTGGTCAAGCAATTCTCCGACACGTGCATCGGCAGTGGCGAGGTTATCGTACTGGCGAGCCAATGCGGCACGTGCTTTAGGTGTATCTGGTAAATACGGAGGTAATTCCACATCATCTGGATTCGTGGTCAGTGGACGATCTTCCTTTTCCCACATACCGCTTTCGTGTGTAACGATTGGGTTAAAAACGGAAAAGAAGGGTTGCCCTTCCCCACGATTTCGCCAGTGCCCTTGGTTGCTATTGTCATCCCACGCTGTGATAGGGGGTGTAAACTGATAGTCTGTTTTACTATTGTTGGTGCAATAATAGCCTGCCCCTCTCAGGTATTCGGTGAAGGTTTTCACATAAGGTGGAGGAACAGCAGAATACGGCGTAGGTAGGTTAGGTGTACTTTGGTCTGTATGCGTTGTCCGATGGTGATGTGTTCCGATGGAAGTCTGATACATACCCGTGATAATAGCGGAACGACTTGGTGCACAGACGCCGGCTGTTGAAAAGGCATTTGGAAACCGACATCCGCCAGCAGCGAGTCGGTCGATATTCCGGGTCCTCGCGAGCATATCCCCGTAACAACCGAAGCGTGGCGTCGTATCTTCTACAGAGATCCAAAGAATGTTCGGGCGATCTGATGTGCTCATTTTGACTCCTGTTTTTGGCAACGATTCTACCGCAAACAGTGATTTAAGTCAATAGGATCGCCAAAGCCACTCAGATCATTTAAGTTTCTCTTTTGTAGCGCAAACTGTTAGTTTGAGACCCACACACGCATCACTTCCAACACCCTTCTGTATACGCCTCACGCTCAAATAACTTCTGACGGAACGGTGTCGCACTCGCCATCCATTCCTCGGGAATCTCCTGCGTGTAGCGGTGTGGTGGTCCCGCTTCCTTGAAGATGTCAATAGCAAAGATACGATAAAGTTGCGAGGAATCTACAGGTTTCGCTTCCACTGCGTGGAAGATGCGGGCATTAATGTAGACCATACTCCCTGGTGGCAGTTCAAGTCGTTTCTCTTCCAGTTTGCATCCAGCTTCTCTGTCAAAATCACCTGCGAGCATCCGTTCCGGTGTCGCCGCTTTCGTCGGGGCAACTTTGTGGCTGCCCGATATAACTTTGAGGTTCCGATCGCCACGTGTAAAGCCATTCGGATAGTACAGAATCTGTATATAGTAGTTATCGCGTTCCGCGAGGTTAACAGGATTCTCATGTTTCCAGTGGTGATGATCTTGGTGGTATCCAAGGGGACCAATCCCTCGGGGTGCGATGTTAAGTGCAGAGTGGCAGAAGTGGTATGCGTCTCCAATAGTCGCACGTATGAGGGCCGTAATGAAAGGGTCGTCAATGAGTCGATCGCTATATTCACCGCGATCGTTCCATGGGCGCGTAAAATAGGAACGTGCCTGTTCTTCACCGTTATGCAAAGTCTCAATGAATTGGCGCGCAGGCTCAAAACGCTGCGTGATTTCCTCAATCAATCCTTCTCTACCATCGTCCGTGAACACATCTGGATACGCGATGTAGCCATTGTCATGAAAAGAATCAATATCCGCCTGCGACGGACCAGATAACCGAAAAAGCGAATCAAGTGTCGTAGTTGTTTCCATAGCCATAACTCCTTATGCAATTGGTGGTTGTGCTTTATAGACTTCTCACATCCGACTATGTCCATCTTCTTTAAACTTCTCCAGCAATCCCGTCAGACGATCTACAATCTCTGGATGTGTGTCCCACAGATTGTTTGTTTCACCCGGATCCTCGTAAATCTCATACAATTGTCCTGGCACATCCGATTTCGGACCCCCATCCCGCGGTGGGGGCCATCCACCTGAACCTTGCGTCCCCAGAATCAACTTCCACTCGCCGTGACGGATAGAGAAAACACCCGTGCTGGAATGGTGTACAATAGCCTCCCGCAAGGGATCCTCTGTCTCTTCACCTAACAACGCAGGTAAGACATTACAACTGTCCTGTCCCGCGTCATCTGGGACTTCTGTTCCAACGATAGTCGCACACGTCGCCATCAGGTCCGTGAGACAGGTTAATGCATCAGTCTGCGTATTGGGTGCGATAACCCCGGGCCAGCGTGCAATCAGCGGTTCACGATGCCCCCCTTCCCAGATATGCGCCTTATAGCCACGCCAATCACCGCACGACTTATGATCATAGAGGTGATACGGCATTGGGGTATTATCACCTTGAATTCTGTCACCGGGCAAGGCACCGTTATCGCTTGTGACGAAGATAAGCGTCTCATCGGTTTTGCCGGTCCGCGCTAACGCATCCATCACCTCACCTACCATCCAATCGACAAGCCACACCATATCCCCGCGAGGACCCGCACTGCTTTTGCCACGTGCGAAATCTGGGACGACTGCCTCCGTACAGGGTTCATGTGGTGCGGAAGGCGTTAGATAGAGGAAAAAAGGCGCGTCTGCATCGGCTTGTCCCTCAATATATTCAACCGCCTTCTGCGCGATAATCGGATCAGCATCCTTATGTTCCCATCCGGGTGTCGTCATTCCGGGACGACTTGTAAACTCTGGTATTTCATGATAGACGCTCGGAATCTCGACAAACGTATCGTTCTCAATAAAGCCGTATGGAGGTTGACAGGTTGGACAGCCGGCGTTGCCATAAAAATAATCAAAGCCGAGATCTATGGGACCACCGGTTAATGGTGCTGTGAAATCGATGTGTTCCTCCAATTCGCGTTCTGCATTCTGCCACGGTAGCGGCGCATTGAAATCGAAATCGTATCCCGGAACCGTCGAAAATCCGAGACCTAAATGCCATTTACCGACGCAAGCGGTATTGTAACCAGCATCTTTCAGCAATCGAGGCACTGTTAGGCGATCGGGTTCGATAAGGGGTGGCTCATATCCATAAAGCACACCGTGTTTGAGACGACTTCGCCAACAGTAACGCCCTGTTAAGACCCCATATCGGGTTGGTGTACAGACTGCAGAGGGGGAATGGGCCTCGGTGAATCGAATTCCCTCCTGAGCGAGTTTATCCATATTCGGGGTGGGAATCTTTGAGTCAGGGTTATAGCAGCCGACATCACCATATCCCATGTCATCTGCCATGATAAAGACAATGTTCGGAGAAGTTTGTGTATTCATTATAGTTCCTAAAAGGGGTATGGAATTATGGTGAATTCTAAGAATAGATAGACCCTATTTCCGCCTAATAAGGGAGGTTAAGGCAGTTGTATGCTATTTAACTGCGTCCAATTGCTTCTAAAATCTGCCATAAATATTGTATCTACTGTAGCTTGGTTTTTAATTCGGCGAGGTCCTTATCAAGCGATGCTTCCTCAGCATAACTCGAAAATTCACGTTCCAATTTTGCATCCTGATAGGGGACATCCACCTCAGCCGCCGTTTTTGCCAAAGTGGCTGCCTCCGTCGCGTCTTGGTCCATCTTCGCAAGCGTTTCAAAGGCTTTACTGTCCTGTATCTCATTCAACATTTCTCGGAGGTGTGCTTCGGCATCAACATTCCTGTGTTTCGCGACGACAGCTGTCTTTTTCCCCTCCGCTTCCATCGTCTTTTGCTGAAGATGTTCAAGAAGATCATTGAGATCCCGGACGATCTGTTTCTGGTCTTCCCACTGCGTTTTGTATTGGACCGCTAATCGTCGGTATTCGTTTCGTTTTTCTAAATCTTCACGAGCCAAATCCTCGCGTTCGGCTTTCAGGGCAATCAGTGCGCGCTCTTGCCACTGTTCTGCTTGGGCAACCGCCCCTTCATAAGCGTCCTGAAACTGTTTTTCAACCCCGATGGAGGCAGCAACCTTCTCCCGTGCCTCTGAAAGCCGGCTTTTCATCTCGACGATCACACGCTCTAAAACGCTCTCTGGATCATCAGTTTCGGCCTCAGGCTGTTCCGATTCCGGTTCATATTGCACAACTACTGTTTCTGCTAATTTGTCTCCGAGCCGTTGCTGTTTCTCCCCAAGAAACCAGAGTAAGTCAAATGGTTGGAAGATGCCTGCGAATCGCCGAACGAAAGCGTCTTTGAAAGTACACGGTTTGCCATCCTTCAAACGAAGCACTTGTAGGGACAATAACTTCTTCCCTATTCCTTGACCCTTCCTGAAGCCGTCCATAAAAAACAGACCAAATATCCACAAGGCAGCGGTGAATAAAAAAGCGAAGATGCTGAGTCCAAGAATACCGGTTATCAATTTCCCAAACGGATTGAAAGATCCTTCTCCGATAAACAGGATCATTGCAATCGATAAAAAAAGCCCGAAAACTGATTGCACTGCACCTAAGATCGCAAAGTCTATAAAGAGCGCGAATAACCGTGTCATTCGGGATGCCAATTTAAATTTTTTCCCCGCAATCTTAATAGATTTCATCTTCAAATCCTGAAAATCTTTGTATTTGTTCCGCACAGCCGTTGAGCGATCATTTCGGTAATTTTGCTTTTAATTCAGCGAGGTCCTTGTCAAGTGCTGCGTCTTCAGCATAACTCGAAAATTCACGTTCTAATTTCATATCCTGATATGCGACATCCACCTCAGCGGCCGCTTTTGCCAATGTGGTTGCCTCTGTTGCGTTCTGATCCATCTGTACAAGTGTTTCAAGTGCTTTACTGTCCTGTATCTCTTCCAGCATCTCTCGGAGGTGTACTTCGGCGTCAACGTTCCTATGTTTCGCCACAACGGCGGCTTTCTCTCCTTCTGCCTCCGTCATTTTCTGCTGAAAATGCTCAAGAAGATTACTAAATTCTCGGACGATCTGTTTCTGTTCTTCCCACTTCGTTTTGTGTTTATCTGCTAACCGTCGGTATTCGTTTCGTTTTTCGAGATCTTCACGAGCCAAATCCTCACGTCCGGCTTTAAGGGCAATGACAGCACGTTCTTGCCACCGTTCCGCTTGAGAAACAGCACTTTCATAAGCATCCTGAAATTGTTTTTCAACACCGATAGAAGCGTTAACCTTTCCACGTGCTTCTGAAAGTCGGTTTTTCATTTCAACAATAATACTCTCTAAAACCCTCTCTGGATCTCCAGTTTCAACCTCAGTCTGTTCCGATTCTGGCTCATATCTTACAACGACTGTCTCTGCGAACTTATCCCCGAGTCGTTGCCGTTTTTTACCGAGCGTCCAGAAGAAATCCAGCGGCTGAAAGATACCTGCGAACCGGCGAATGAAAGCATCCTTAAAAGTACACGGTTTGCCGTCTTTCAAGCGAAGCACCTGTAAGGACAGCAGCTTTTTGCCAATGCCTTGTCCCTTTCTGAACCCGTCTATAAAAAACAGACCGAACACCCATAGAGCCATGCTGCTAAAAACAAAGGTTCCTAATATAAAACCTTGCAAAGCACCTTCCGGACGATTCCACATTGAGGGAGAAATAATATGTGCTATCCCCCACATCAAAGTGGTCGCAATGATTTGAACAACAGATAAACAGGTGAAATCTATGAAAAGCGCGTATAAACGCGCCAATCGAGATCCCAATTTGATTTTCTTGCCCGCAACCTCAATAAACTTCATCCTGAAACAGTCTCCTCACTACACATATAGAGTCCGCAAGAGCAAAAAGGATAGTCAGGTTATATTTCATGTTTACGCTTTTTGTTCTACCATACTTGAGAGGATACCGAGAATCTTGTCACACTGTGCAATTGTGTAGACAGCCATATCAATATGTAGCTTTTGCCCCTCTAATTTGAGGAATTGCCATTCTGTTCCTGTTGTGCTGGCACCATAAACAGAGGATATACGGTTCTCCTTCTCGTGATTAAAGCATTGCGCAGCGAGCATCTCGGCAACACATTGCCCGAATCCGAGTTTAGGTTCAGCGTTCTTTGCCTCAACAAGTGCGATAACCGGTGCCTCCAGAAAAAATTGCTCTGGCGACAAACTTATCAAAAAGTCGCATACGCCTGTTAAGCCCCTTTCTGCATCGACACTGAAATCAATCCCGGAAAAGAGACTGATGCGGCGATCGAAATGCTCGCGGAGCTCAAACAAGACATCGGCAACTATCAATTCCGAGCGGGCTTTTTCTGTACCGATGGCAACGGCTAACGGCACTTTTTTTTCCAATTGCGTTGTAAGATGTGAACTCGGCGTTATCGGCTCTATTTCAGAAAAGAGGTTTATAGAGGCATCCCTTTCCAATTTGAACGCTGCCCCGACAGATTCTAAAGTAAAATTGCTGTAAGCCATTTGAGAGTCCTCCCCAATATGGTAGGACTGATGTGCAGAGCCTGGTCCTACACATCATAAAGTTGGCACGGTTACTGCGACTTCACGTCCGCCGGCGTTTGAGGAGTCGATAACGCCTTGAATGATAACGTTTGTGAGCATTACACCGTAAGGATCAATCGGTGACGGTTTCCCTTCACGGACAGCGTCAATAAACGCAGTGTCTTCCTCATGGAATACACTCACTGATTCAAACTCAGTGAACTCCTGATCAAAAATCTCACCATCTTTATCGCCGTAGACGCGTACGCCGTCCTGCGGACCGCGGACTTCGCCAATGCCGAGACGGAGTCCCGCTTTTTTGCCGAGGAAAATTGTCCCACCGAGCGAATCCATGTTCATACACCAGCACGTTTTGAAGACCATGCGCGCACCGTTCTCAAAAACCACCCAACCGACACCGAAATCTTCAACTTCGGTCTCTTTAAGTGCCGGATTCCACGTGTTGTGTAGACTTAGATAGTTAGAGGTAATACCAGAGACCGCTACAGGCTTCGGATGCCCCATCAGATAAAGAGCCGTATCCAGTGCGTAGACACCGATGTCTGCCGAGGCACCTAAACCGGCTGTCGCTTTGCGGATAAAACTGCCACCCGGATTCCCACGTCGTCGATCTGCAACGGTCTCAACATAATAGATATCGCCGAGTGTGCCAGCGTCGACAATCTCTTTCGCTTTAATGACCTCTGGTGAGTATCGGAGCTTCAAACCGACCATGAGGATTTTATCGTTTTCTTTTGCAGCACGCCACATTGACGCGGCAGCGTCTAATGTCGCTTCCATCGGCTTCTCACAGAAAACATGTTTGCCAGCATTCAGCGCGGCGACGGTAGGTGCCGCATGCACACCAGTAGGGGTACAGACGTACACCGCCTCAATCTCGTCCATTTTGAGCATTTCATTGTAGTCAGTGAACGTACGCTTGATACCCCACTGTTCTTTCGCACGTTCCAGGTTTGCAGGGACAAGGTCAGCAGCAGCGATAATCTCAGCACCTTCAATCTCAGCAAGCGTTCGACAGTGTGCCCCTGAGATACCACCTGCCCCAATCAAGCCTAATTTAATTGTTCTCATTTTCATCTCCTCATTCGTATTATGTCCTCTTGATTTTAACGCATCTATGATTCAGAAGTCAAGAGAAATTCTATACATATACCACGCCTATAGGCTTAGCAGAATATCGCGACCGAAAGTTATTACTATCGAAAAATCAATCCTGCAAATCCTTGAATCCGGTAAATCCTGATTCAGACAATGAATTAAAAAACGAGAGCGGTGAACCGAAGTCCACCGCTCTGTTTGTAGGTTAGTTAGAATTATCCCTGAATTTACTCGTGAGTCTTCAAATCGCCCCATGTCGTTGTTGCTTTTCACGTTATCGGGAGCGTGCTTGCAAACGAGCGAGTTGTTCTCGGAGTTGTGCGGTTTCGGCTTCGGCGTTTTCGGCACGAGATTCAGCAGTTTCGGCACGAGATTCAGCCGCTTCTGTAGGCGTTTGCAGCCACGACCCTGAAACAGGATCATAAATGCCAACCTCTATGGCACGCAACCGGAACTCTAAGCCTAAGACCTCTGAATAGATACCGTCATCCGCATTTGGCGAGATCGCGACATACCTACCATCCACTAAGGTAAACCCCATCAGCGGGGTCGGCAAATACAGACCCTCGGCGTCATACAACACATAGTCCCGTATTCCCAATGAAGCATAAAGCTCCATCTTCTCCCCTAAGTCGTTTCGATAGGTGCTTTTGCTGCTGAACTCCATCACGAAATCGGGCACCTTGCCCTCCTCCCAGACTTTGTACGTCAGCCGAGGTTTCTGACCTATTCCGAAAGTGACGAGAACATCGGGGGAGACGACCTTCTGGGGTTGCCCCTCCACGTAATACATGAGTATATCGCCAGAGACATAGACTTCCGGACGTTGTGTAAAATGATGCTCAAGTGTTTGTATGATGCGAGTGAGGATGCGTCTGTGCATATCACTGGCTGCCATAGGTTTTCCGTCCGTTTCTGGGTAAAGTTCCGTTTCAGTCGGCGCGTAGGGGATTTTGGGTTGATTCGGAGAATTTTGCATGGGTGTCCCTCCTTTTCCGTGAGATGCCTGAAGAACGGGTTTTAGAATGTTGATCCACGACCTGCCTTGCATGTTAAGTATAATCTAAAATCAGGGTTTTGTCAAAGATTTTGGGTGTTCATCGGAGACCTTTAATCCTCTTGTAGGAGGGGGAAATCCGCAGAAACACCCAAGCAAAAACCCCAAGCAAAAACACTCCGATTTCCAACGTTGACCGCCGATTGCTGACGCTGACGGCTGACTGCCGAAACTTGTATTGACACAATTCCAGTTCTATGCTATATTCCAAACACACTCTTAACATCTGAGGAGACTATTGTGAAAGCGGCACAATTTTACGGTGGGAAAGACATAAGGGTCGAAACGGTCCCGGATCCTACACCTGAAGAGGGACAAGTGTTGGTACAAGTCGAGGCGGCAGGCATCTGTGGTAGCGATCTACACGGGTACCATCATCAACCAGAGAAACCGCTATCGCCACGTATTGGTGGACATGAATTGATGGGAGAAATTATTGATATAGGTAGGGGCGTTACAGCGTATGGAAAAGGTGCTCGTGTAGCGGTTGAACCGATCACACCGTGCAACAACTGTCCCGAATGCTTTAACGGCTACTACAATATCTGTGCGAACCTACGGCACGCAGGCGGCGGCTTTGCGGAGTTTATGGTCGCCCGGACACCAAACGTGTACACATTGCCGGACAGTGTATCACCTGAAGGGGGCGCGTTAGCAGAGGTTTACGCAGTCGCAGTCCATGCCGTCAACAGAGCGATGGTGTCGCCGGGAGACCGTGTCGCCATCATCGGAAGCGGTCCCGTTGGGTTAACAATCGCTCAGGTGGCGGATGTCGCAGGGGCAACTTCTATCGCCATGTTGGGGAAGCCAGACGGTCCCATACAGATCGCACATGAGGCAGTCGGAGCCGTACCTATCAACGTAGATAAGACGGATGCTGTCGAGGCTATCGAGGAGTGGAGCGATGGCAGAGGCGCGGATGTTGTCTTTGAGGCAGTCGGTGGGAGCGCGAATACGCTGGAACAGGCGACAGAAATCGCCGCGAAACGCGGACGCATCTGTATGGTAGGCGGACATCGGACCCCGCTCTCCTTCTCAGAACGGTTCGCACGGAGTCGAGAACTCACGGTGATCTGGTCGTTCTGTTACGGCAGACGGGGTGGGAAAACGGAGTTCCAAGTCGCAATTGATTTACTCGCGGCTGGCAAACTCGATCCGAATCCACTGATCACGCATCGGTTTGACTTAGACGACGTTGCACAAGCGTTCGCAGTCGCCGCCGGACGTGATGAACACGGATCTGTCAAAGTTCTCGTGTTGCCTAATCATTAGCGGCGGTAAAATTAAAAATCCGCAAGGAAAGATTAGAATCTGTAGTATCGAAAACGAAGCTCGTAATGAAATGGAGAGCGGGTCTACGGAAGGGCACTTCATTCATCAAACCTATTTGATCGAACCGCAAGGAAAAATTAAAAGATGGAGACTCTTAAACTGCTCATATTTGTCGGGACGGAAGGGATTTACCACGATCATGCCGGGAACGGACAGTTCTTGACATCGATGCTCAACGACACCGATAATATTGAAGCCGATTTCTCGCAAGACTACGACCTACTTGCCGATGGGCTTGATAAATACGACACCGTGCTCTTCTATACTGATGTCGGGGAACTCGCAGCGGCACAAGAAACCGGTCTACTCACCTATATCCGAGCCGGTGGGGGATTTTTTGGACTGCACACCGCAGCGGCTTCGTTCAGAGAAGCGGAAGGCTACCACGGTATGCTCAACGGGTTCTTCGACGGGCACAGTCCCTATATGGATTTCACCGTTAATGTAGGCGATACCGAGCATCCGATTACCGAAGGATTAGCCGATTTTGAGGTGACGGATGAACTCTATTATCTAAAGCACAATCCCGATGCGTCCCACCATCTGATGCACGCCTATGACGAGACGAAAGATGAAACACATGTCATGGCGTTTCACCATACGTATGGCGAGGGCAGAGTGTTCTACTTCGCTCTCGGACACGATATGGCAGTGCTTGAGAATCCGAGTTTTCAGACAGTTATTCGCCGTGGCGCGCTGTGGGCTGGAAACCGGCTTTAATGGCTATCGGAGTATTGGCTATCGGCCTTCGGCGATCGGTGATCGGTTAAGAGGCGTTCTGTAACGCTTGCGTCTTTGTTGATGGCTGATCGCTGCTCCCTACACCATATCACGTGCCGGATAATGTGTATCACCCGGTGATATATCCCTCGGATCGTTTGATACAGCCGTTTCCGGTGGCACCATAATCTGATTTTCGCTCACGGGATCATCGGTTTCCGTCCGCCACTGTTCCAAACGGTCTCGCATCTCCGCCAAAACGTCTGCGTAGTTGGGGTTCCCTGCGAGATTGTGTGCCTCTGATGGATCAAACACAACATCGTACAACCTTTCCGATTCAACCGGATCATCGCCCCAACCGTGTTCCATCATAAAGGTTTTACTGATACTGTCATCGCAGTTTGGGAGTGCCCATTTTTCCGCAGTGTCATAACGACGGATATATTTCCATCGCTTCGTTCGGATGGCGCGTTGCGGCTCATAACAGCAATGATAGTTGACTTCGGCGAAAATAGCGTCGCGAACGTCTTCTGCCTCGCCGCGGACTAACGGGAGTACAGAATTTCCCTGTAACCATGCGGGTGCTTCGATCCCTGCCAATTCGCAAATTGTCGGGAAGAGGTCAATCTGACTGACCAATCCGTCCACAACTTGACCACCGCTAAACCCACCGGGACCGCGGACGATAAGCATAATACCGATGCCGTGGTCGCTGAGATGACATTTCATGCGGGGAAAGGCGAGTCCATGGTCGGTCGTGCATATCACGAGCGTGTTTTCAGCAAGACCGTTTTCCTCCAGTGCGTCAAAAACCACGCCCATTTTCCTATCCAGCGTCCGAGCCGCATCTATGTATTCCGCCATATCCTGCCGAGTGACAGGGGTATCAGGGAACGGTGCGGGGGGCTTTACATAGCGCGGATCCGTCTTCGGTTCACCATCCGGCGGCGGGTCGAACCCTTTCGCTCGACGATGCGTTTCGCCGAACCCGACATCTAAGAAGAAGGGAGCATCATGTTTCTCCGAGATGAAGTCGCGTGCCCGTTCCTCTACTCCTGCTCGTACGGTGCCTTCGGATAAAAGCCGTTGATATCCTGTCTCCTTAAGATCTCGGACGACATGCTGGAATCCTGCCAAGGCGGTGGTATATCCAGCCTGATTCAAGGTGTAAGTGATGAGGTGCTCCGGGACAGGAAGGCTCCACCCCCGGTTTGCCAATCCACCCATACCGCAGCTATGCGCCCATTGTCCGGTGAGGAGTGCGGCGCGAGATGGAGAACAGGTCGGGTTTGCACAAAATGCGTTCCGAAACACAGCACCCTCTTCCGCAAGTTTCTGGATATTCGGTGTAGGGATCGCATGCCCGTAAGGTTGAACGTATCGACCTGTGTCGTGTGAATGAATATAGACTATATTTGGTTTGCTCATATTTTTGTTTAATACCTATGATGTCAGGCTTGCCCGGAGAATATTGATAACAACCTCAACAATTTGTTTAAAGATGTCTGCTTTTAAAGTACCGAGATGTGCCTCTATGAGACTATGGTGAGCAGTGAAGAGTCTATTGGGTCGGGCATAACTTGTCAGACGTAACGAACCCGTACTAAAACTGGCATCGGTTAGCAGAACGGCTTGGTGCTCTCCTGAATACGGGTTGCTCGTAATTTGGCAAAGAACCCAATCCGCTCGTCCTGCATCTGCGAGTGTCACTGCGGGTCTTAACTTTGTTTGGGATAAATCCGAAAAGGGGAAGCGGACTAAGACGACTTTTCCTTGCCTAAGTGTTGTAGGTGGGCCCATGCCTCATCTTCCTCTGGACGCAGCCAATCCTGCGCGAGCGCGGCTTCACTCAGCACAGCGGTTTCAGGAACATGAAGTTCCTCACTGAAAATTGTTACGAACGCGCGCGCGGTTTTTGACAGCTGAATCGGTTTGACTAATTTCACATTGCCTTGCTCATCAATTGTGGCTTCAACGGTTTTTAACATCGTTTCCCCTCATTTCTGTCTAAAAGGTTGTTGCTTCTCCCTGCTTAATCTGTAACTTCAGTATACCTTAAACGCATTAAGATGTCAAGGAAGGGCATTATCGTTAATTTGCCGCTTCCAGCAAATCGGCGCGCTCCGCAAGCGCGCCGATTCTGAGAAATACTTCTTTATTGACCAAAAACTTTTGTGCGTAAGCCGGGAGTTACTCCGGCTGAAGGTGTGACCGGGCGGCATCTTCCTCCAAAAGATACCAGTCTTGCGTAAGCATGGATTCACTTAGCAAGGCGATTTCGGGAACTCGGAGTTCCTCACTGAAAATTGTCGCAAATGCTCGTCTGAGTTTCGGCAACCGATTGGGGCGAGTTAATTTCGCAGTGCTCTGCGCATCGATTGTCGTTTCAACAATTTTTGACATGGTACACCTCCTATGAACATGTCGCTCCACTAAGACAGAGAGCGAATAGGAAAAAAGATCATATCTGGTTAATTCTGTATAACTCCATTATGCTTTAAATTCGCAAAAATGTCAAGGATTTTTTATTACGGACAATTTGACTATCGAAAAGATCATATCGCATACACTGTTGACAGTAAGTTGAGCCTATCGTATCATGTCACAAAACGCGTTACCGGAAACAAAACCATTCTTTCTCCCAAAACATAGGAGAACACCCATGGCACAACGAAGAATGTTACCTTTCGTGGAATCGACTGGCAGTTTTGCAAACGCAAGATACCGAGGCACCCGAATGCCACCACCAGAATGGGTTGAAAATCCCGAAGAACGGAAGATCATGTATGTACGGGAATCGATCAAGATTTACAACGGTCGTCTGTTGCACCCACCTCCAACACTTGAGGCGAACGGCTTCCAATTAGTAGACGCGGATACGCAGGTAAGAGATCTGCACGATCAGGATACTGTAACGACACACTTCTATCAAGAGTGCTCTGACCTCATTACAGCGATTACAGGGTGTAGTGAAACGCGGGTGATGCAACACCAATATCGAAATGGGTTTGGGGGACTTCCTGAGGGACATCCGCGCGGAAACAAACCAACGGCAAATGGAAGTGAAGGGACCTACGGTGGCATACACGCCGATGTGAGTCCGTATTCGGAAGACGGGTTTGAAAAGATTGCCGACGGAAAACACTTTCAGATGTACAATGTCTGGCGGAGCACTGACTTGGAGCAGGACATCTTCGTCATGCCACTCGCTGTTTGCGACATGGCGACGGTTGTGACAGAGGATATAATTGCCGCAGATGCTTGGTCTCAGACGGAAACGCCAAGACGACTCGTTAGTCTACGGCTCGTACATAACCCGAACCAGCGTTGGTATTACTTTCCACGAATGACACCGCAGGAGACACTGATTTTCAAGCAGTACGACACGCGCCAAGAACAGTCAAACATGCGTACAACCTTCCACGGTGCGATAGACGATCCAACGACACCGGAGGACGCGCCACTTCGCCAAACGATTGAAGTACGCTTACTCGCCCTGTTCGATGAGGACACCGACCGCGAGGCAAGGATGGCGAGGTTCCAAGCGGAGGTCCCTGAGACCCACGCTGATGGTAAAACTTCTGAGTGGGTAGAGCGGTAAACGACAGGTTGCTGAACTAACGATGTGCCGCTGCTTGTCTTGCTTTGTTAATTTCCGTCAACACCTTCATGGCGTGCAGCGATTCTTCTTTATCGTATTGCGGACACTGACGCAAACCAGCCGCAAGACAACGGTGGACGGCTTCAGCTTGGTAGAGAAAGCCGTGCTGATTCGGAGAAGATCTTGCCATTGCTACAGATCCCGGCAACGGATACTCGAAGTACTGCAGCGGGGCAGGGGCGTTTCGTGTCCTGTATTGCGAAGGGACACCGTTCGGTGGTGGGATTCGGATAGAAACACGCGTCGGGCAATGTGCGGGTCGCTCAAGCGTGATGCGTCCTTCTGTGCCGACGAGTTCTGTCACCTCTGGCAGTTCGGAGTTACGCGGCGGGAATGTCAGCACGGCGTACTTGTCGTCACCGTAATCCACGATTGCGCCACCGACTCTATTACCCACAGCGGTGATCGCTACAGGGACAGCTGACGCACCGAAGGCGAGTGGTGCCGCTTGGATGGTATAGATTGGGTCGAAGAAGTCGGACTGTGTTAGCACAACCTCTCCAATCGTGCCTGCTTCAATGGCGGCGCGCGCATGCTCCACCGCAGGAAAAAAACGGGTCCACATGCCGTCCTGCATCATCACATCCTTCTCTTCGGCTGTTGCATACATCTCTTGCGCATCGGAGAGTGTTTCGGTGAGTGGTTTCTCGCAGAGCACATGTTTGCCTGCCTCAATTGCGAGAAGTGTGTGTTCCTTGTGCAGCGGGTTGATCGTGCCGATGTATACAATATCTACGTCATCGGCTGTGACCATTTCTCTGTAGTCTCCATAAGCCGTCGCGACGTCATACTGCCTCGCGAACGCTTTCGCTCGGTCAATTTCACGTGCTGCCACAGCGGTTACAGTTGCGCCTTCGCAAGCGTGTAAAGCCCACACCCACTGTGCTGAAATGTTACCAGCACCGAGGATCCCCCAACGTAACGGAAAAGCGACATCTGCCGCACTTGTAATTCCACGGCGAATGTCCATTGGTGTTGAGAGAGGTATGTCGTTTGTTGTAGACTTCATAACAATCTCCCTTCGTCAAAGCAGGTCCGGTTAATTTTAATCCCACGCGTTGAGAACGACTTTTCCGCAATCGTGCGTACACTGCAACGCCCACGCGTCCTGAATCTCGCTCATCGGGAAGGTGTGCGTAATGAATGTCTCCAGTTGCGCCTTCACTTGTGGAATCATCTGCATCATATCAGGTGTATCTATGAGATTGTAATGCCGCGTGCCGTGTAGTGTCAAGCCTTTATTGATAATACTACTCCCCTGGATTGCCACTTCGCCAATTCCACCAATCAATGAAATGTGTCCTTTCGGGCGTGTTACCTCAATCAATAATTGGACTGCTGCGGAAGCCGCTGAGCACTCCACGCCTTTGTCTGCGCCTCTGCCACCTGTCAAGTCCCAAATCTGATCGACAACATCCGCATCTTGTGGGTTAACAACTTCTGCCGCACCGAGTTTTTTGGCGAGGGCTGCGCGGTACGGATGGCTCTCAACAGCGATGACGCGCGCGCCTCTATACACAGCATTAATCACGCCCCCAAGCCCAATAGGTCCCATCCCCGTAATCAGAACGGTATCAAACGCGTTGATATTCATCAACCGCATGGCATTGGACGTCGATCCAAGTCCACAACATGCCATTCCAGCGTGATGATAGGAGACCCCGTCTGGAATTGGCACGAGTAGCCAGTCCTGTTTAAGGATGTACTGCGCAAAAGTTGACGTCACACCGGTCTGCTCGGTAACGTTTAGGATCTTGTTGTCGTCCGGACAGTGGGCATATTCGCCCGCCAAGCAGATATAACACTTTCCACAGGGGAAGTGTGGCATCACGACAACGCGGTCGCCGACTTTGACAGTGCCTTCCTGTGCGATTTCTACCACTTCACCGGCGGCTTCGTGTCCGAAACTATCGCTCTGACCTTCTGTTTTGAAGCCTTTATATTCCGTACACATGGGAGCCGAATGAATCTTGACGACGGCGAACTCACCCTTGGCAATTGGGTCGGGTTTATCTATTAAGCCCGCACTTTCGGGACCGAATTTTGCAACAACTTTCATCCAAACCTCCATTTCCATCCATCTGCCCTCCGCTACGCGGACGGGCTGTACTCTTTTTGTTATACGTTCCGCGGTGTTTCCTGTGCATGAAAAAATCGGATTTCGGTGAGAAATGGTTTCTTAACGATTGTAAATCTGCCCGTAACGGAGTGGAGGGAACTCAGAGACCCGCAAATTAAGAATCGTCAGTTTCCTCTGCCATCTCATCTTCGTGCATGATTTCCTTTAACTGTAATCCAATGCGAAAAGCCGCGAGGCAGATACCTATTGAAATAGCGAACAACCACTGATAACCGATATGAGGTGCCAGAAATCCAGCGAGAAGGGGCCCGAAACTCACAGGCATGAGCAGCGTGTTCATGAAACCTATATAGCTCGGACGGTTCCGAGGCGGCGCGATATTCAACATGTATGCCATAAAGCCCACCATCATTCCGTTTGACAATACACCCCCAACGATGAAGATTAGCAAGAAAGCCGGCATTTGTAATGGGGTCGGCAGCATACCCGATGAAAAAGCAAGCGCAGGCGGGATACCCATCAACCCTGCCGTGATAATCAGCAACCATCGAACACCGTATTTTTCGCCGATGTGTCCCCAGAATGTGTTTGAAACGACACCACTTAGCGCGGAACAGACGATGAAAAATCCCATCGTCGCTTCTGAAAATCCCAGTTCATTCAACGCGTAAGGCATGTAAAACGGGGCTGCCATCCCCGAGAAGTGTGCAAAGACACGGAAAAGAATGAAACGCCGATAATTTGTATCTGTCCGTAGGAAATATGCCCCGTGTTTTAGATGTTGCCACATCGGTTGGCGTCTCGGATGGACAGGATGAATAGGCTCGCGCACGCCTAAGAAACTCACGAAAGAGAGGAACGCTGCAGCCACCGAACAAACAAAGAGAAAGGCATAGTTATATGGGAACCCAAGATCGGTGTCCAAACGACAAACCGAACCGATAAAATACATGGTGAATGTTTTGAAGGTGTGCGTGATACTCCCCAATACGCCCGTAAACTCGGATTCGTCTCCGAGCACTGCGCGAACCAAGAAACCGACCCAGATCGCGAAAAAGCCACCATAAAGTTGTCGCAGGCTAAAGAAACGGGCACGCTGCTGCGGTGCTATCGCTTTAGAAACGATGTCCATGTACGGAAGCGTCGAGACACCCATGGCGGAAGAGGATATGAAATAGAGACCCAAAAAGGAGGCGGCAAGCAGCATTGGTTTTTGCTCACCAATTGTAATCGTACAGAAAAAAACAGCAAGCCATGCTAAAACGCGGACGCTCATACCGAGCGCGTAGAACGGCATTTTTCTTGGACGATGTTCAAGTAGGTTCGACATCAGTAATTGGGGCCACATCCATCCCGCTGTCATCATTGAACCCGTTAAACCCACCAGAATATCGGAACCACTTAACTTATGGATAAAAGCAGGAAGCACCGTCGATGAATCCGCAAACGCTAAGTTGATACGCATGAAGGTGCCTTGGAGCACCGCAAATCGGAAGTTTCGCGTTTTGGTATCGGGGTTGGAAACCCCTCCTACTTTAGGCATTCTCTCTTTTGTTCCTGTCCAAGTTTCTTGTATCTATAGGGTTGTCGGTTATCAGCCAGAGAATATTGTCGGTACGATAATCGTTAGCAATTATCACACATGTCACTGACTGCTGAAAGCGCAACGATCTGACTGCTGATGGCTACTTATCTTTTGACACAGTTTTCGTAATTAGGTTGAATTGAAATTTCCATCGCTCGTTCAGCAGGAAAACAAAATTTCCTTTACAGTGCCCCAAAGTTGTGCTAAATTTCATATTTAAAATCGGATTATAAGCCTGCAACAACGGCGCAGGCGATTCCAAAGAAGAGTGCGTCAAAGTTCTAAGCTACGTCGTTCTCCTACAAGGAAAAATTAAAAATCTGAACATCCTTTTTAAGATCCGGTCGTAAGCCTGCAACAACGGCGCAGGCGACTCTGGAGAAGGATGCGTCAAAGTTCTAACCCACGTCGTTCTGCCGCAAGGAAAAATTAAAATATGGAACCTCTTCGGATTGGATTTCTCGGTGCCGGCGGTTTCGCAAGGCACACCATTTATCCCGCATTACATCTCGCCCCAGTTGCATTACAAGCCGTTTGCGATGCAGACGAAGACCGTGCCAAAGACGCTGCCGGTAAATTCGGTACAGGCAGATATTACACCGATCGGCACGAAATGTTTGAAAAGGAAGACTTGGAAGCAGTCATCATTTCCATGGGACCTGACCCAAGGCAACCGCTCGTGCTCGAAACGCTTGAGGCAGGATACCACGTCTTCGTCCCCAAACCCCCAGCGCCATCGCTCGCGGAGACCATCACTTTGGCAGAAACCGCAGAACAACACGGCAGGACCCTAATGGTGAACTTCCAGCGCAGGTTCAGCCTCGGTGTGCGAGAGGCAAGGCAGATTATGCAGACCGAATCCTTCGGTCAACTCACACAACTCTTCTGCTCGTTCTGTAGTGGGAAATATCCGACAGTCAAAAGTTATCTGCTCGACTTTGCTATCCACCATTTCGATTTGGCGAGACATATCGCCGGTGCGGATGTGAAAGAGCTTAGCGTTTTTCACAATGAAGTTGACGGACAAGGTGCCTTTGCTGTCGCCGTAGAATACACCAACGGTGCTGTTGGAAGTTTGCAGTTAACCAGTCAACGCTTGTGGCAGCGCAACTATGACTACATTGAAATCACCGGGCAACACGAATACATCGTTTTAGATGGATTGTGGGGTGCGCAACACTTCACCGAATCCGGAAACACTTTCACCTCGAACTTCTCTGATCAGCGCAACGGTGAATTAACAGGCGATGGTATTAGCCTTACTGAGTTTGTCAACGCCATTCGTGAGAATCGAGAGCCAATATCCAGCATACACGACTGTGTTGGCACGATGCGGTTCTATGATGCTGTCCTTCAACGCAAAAAAGGCGTTATTTCTCTTTAATGGCTATCGGAGGAATGGTTGTCAGGACGGGTTTTCTACGAAAACCCTTTCAGTCGTCAGTTTTCGGTTAAGAAGTGTTCGTTTAACAAAAACCTCTTGTAACTGATAACCGATAACTGATAACTATTCACTATTGATGCTTGCTAATACCTCAAGGCACGTCTCTCCGTTAACCAAACGATGATAATATTGCCCAGCGCGCGTCATAAAGTCCCGGTTCCCGTCCAAGCCGCTTGGTGACGTAGTTCCAGCGGGTGACCACAGTGCCGCATTTGAGAAAATAGCAGTGAGCCGTTTATCTACATCTGATCGACTTGCGCCAAACGCTCCTTTCAAAACGTTCTGTATCGTCCGGTCGGGGTCACGGATTTCGTATGTCTCGCCGGTATCGGTGATACCCTTGTAGTCGTCAGGAGACGAGATTGTATGCGGGGTCAGAAACCGGAGGACGGTTGCGAAAGAATACGCAAAGTCGGATTTGAAGAGTTCTGTACTCGCATCATAGTTCGGTGAACGGACGATGTCAGCGGCGCGTTCGCGAAGTTTCACGGTTTCAATGATGTTAATCCGGGCATTGTCGTCTTTGACGCTACGGATACGATTGACGAATTCCAGCGAGTATGCCCGCGCGCTTTTCCCGGCTATTGGGATGTCCGCTTCCACAATCTCGGCGTATCCGTTCATTAGACGTTCCAGATGTGGAGCGAACGTTGGGTGTGCCGCCGCCTCGTTGACATATTCAATACCAGAGAGTGCTCCTTTATGCGTAATCCCCGGCACATGCACGGAATTCACCAAGAGCAATTTCCAGTCATGATACGGTTCAATACTCTCTCGACTGACAACAACGCCTTGGTCTTGAAGTTCGTCGAACGGCACGCGCAACAGATCATTGAGATCCTCCAGGATTAGTGGGGTCGCCGGCATTGCTTCTGCGTAGGTTATCAATTCATCTTGAAGTTCAATCTGTGCCCGCGCAGCTGCTTTGATTTCATCAGGCACAGCGTAGACCTGTGGCACGAGCCGGTCACCCATTTCATTGAGAAACCCGACGTTCGTTTCCAGCCACGCCGCGTAATCATCACTCCGTCTCGGATACTCAGTGCAGAGAATATCGCGAATAATATCACCGTTATTTCGGAGGTTATCGGTGTTGATGACGCAAAGCGTCGCATCTGCACCGTGATGACAGAAATAGCGATAGAGGGTCTCTTCCAACACATCCATCGCCAGTTCACCCTTGGCGATTCCGGCTTCAGTTACACCGATGAGGAGAAGATCCAACGGATTTTCGGTCTGGGCATAGAACTGCTCGCGCCCTGCCTCTGTGGCGAGTGTCGTCGCTCCAACGACGCTTGAGACCTGTTGAATGTCGTGGATACCCCTTGAATCGAACGTGACAACATGGTATACGCCGTCTTGTTGGTTGAAGGCATCGGCTTTCTCAGTGCCGCGCGGTTGTCCGACGAAAATACCACCGTTATAGAGGTTCCGTTGGTTCAGGATATGTACAAATTCGTGGGTTAAGGCGCGTTGTAGACCACCTGCACCGATAGCAAGTATTTTGGTTGGCAGCATTTTTTTACGTTTAAACCTCCGTTTTTCATCTTTTAATTATACCTTGCGGTTAAATCACGTGGTTGTGCTTTGACGCTTTTCGCTCAAGAGCCGTCCTCCATTACATTACGGACTACGTTTTCTGGTGTAGACTTAACCGATTGGCTATCGGCAAAAAGGTTCTCTGGTAAAGTTATATTCTCTTTGCTGATCGTTGACCGCTGATAGGTTTTTTCGCAGAAAAAACCGACCTAACTACTGACGGCTATAGAATCTCATCATAGAGTGCTAAATAAGCATCAGCGATGTGTTTCCAATCGTAGGGTTTCACACGTTCAACACTCGCTGTGCCCATCTCGACACGACTTTCACCAGCGTTAATCAGTTTGACAAGGGAGTGTGTGAGTCCATCAACATCACCGGCGTCAAACAAAGCACCGTTAACATTCTCCACAACGAGTTCATCAATACCTTGAACACGGCTGGCAACGATCGGCAATCCCGTCCCCATCGCCTCCAAAACGACAAGCGGCATTCCCTCCGCGAGTGATGGTAAGATGAAAACGTCAGCGTCTCGATATTTTTGTGGCAATTCGGAATACGGTACTGAACCCGCGAAGCGGATGTGTGACGCTACACCGAGGTCTTCTGACAGTTTTAGAAGTTCCCCCTGATATGGTCCATCGCCGACAATTTCAATTTCAAAGTTGTGTGCTGCGTTTTCAATAATTTGCGGAAGCGCGCGGATCAAAAATTGGAAACCTTTGCGCGGTATAAGCCTCCCAATTGTAAGCACTCGGACCTTTTCCGGGCAGGCATCGCGTTGGACTGCCTCGAAGCGTCCTAAATCCAAGCCGTCAGGAATCACATTCATCTTTACATTCCCATCCGTCTCTCGCGCGAGTTCGCGTAAGCCGTCGCTACACGCCACAACCGCTGATGCGTTGCCCCAAATCGCTCGGATGATCGGTTTCAGGAGCAGGTATAACCAGCGATAATACGGCGGATCCGGATTACGGCTCGGCACGTCACGCCCGCCTAAGAACACGACATACGGGACGTTGCGGCGTTTCCGCAGAAGATACGCACCACCCCCCGCAGGAATGCCGAAAAAGACCTGAACGATGTCGGGTTGGAACTGCTTCGCAAACCGCAATCCGTGGAGACTTGAACTCACGGCGTAAGTTAACATTTCGTGGACTGCACAAACATCACGGTTTTTCCGAAGCGCACGCACACGATGCACGTGAAAACCCTCGACTTTCTCATCTATCGGACAATCACGAAACTGAGAGGTAATCAGATGGACTTCATGTCCCGCTGCCGCGAAGTGTTTGCCTAAGAAGTAGCTAACCCAACCACCACCCCCACCAATCGGTGGAAATTCGTGGTTGAACATCAAAATTTTCTTTTTAATTTTTCCTTGCGGTTCGGTCAGGTTTTTAATTTTTCCTTACGGTTCGGTCAGAGGGATTGAGTGACCAATGCTCCTCTGCGTAGATCCGCCCTCCATTTCATTACGGGCTACGCGCGCTTTAAACAAATCTATAGCCTGCAACATCGGCGCAGGTGGATTTGAGCAACGCCTATCAAAGTCCAAACGCACGTTGTTACTCCGCAAGGTAAAATTAAAAACCTTTGTCGGTGTGACAGGCTGATATTCATGGCATCGCATACGACGTTACAAATTCAATAATCACACCGGCGATATCGATGCCTGTGACCAATTCCAACTCCTCAAAACCCGGCGATGGATTGACTTCCAGAACAACAGGTCCCTCGTTTGTTTGGAGCAGATCTACACCGGCTATCTCCAATTCAAGTGCTGCTGCGGCTTCTATAGCCACGTGGATGTATTCATCTGACAGCGTCATCTTTTCCCCAGACCCGCCTTTGTGAATGTTGGCTCGGAATTCACCGGGAGGGGCACTCCTTTTCATCGCCGCAACAGCTTCACCCCCTACGATAAGCACACGGATGTCAACACCACCTGCTTCCGCAATAAAGGACTGGATGACATAATCCTGATGGAGATCGCACAGCGCATCCACAGCTGAAGTAAGCGATGTAGGTGTATCCAACAACATAACACCCGTGCCGTGTGTGCCGTGGAACGGTTTTAAAATAAACGGATAATTCCCTATTTCCGCCACAGCGTCCTCTAAAAACGTGGCGGAACCGACGGTGAGACTCGGTGGGATAGGTAAGCCGTGCTGTGCCAGGATGCGTAGAGAGTGGAATTTGTGTCGTGCCGCCGCGATCGCTTTTGGCCGATTCACCACAGGCGTGCCGACCCATTCAAAATGTGCCAAGACCTCTTCGCCGTACTGTGCTGTTGTCCGGCTGAGCCTTGGTACGATGACATCGAAGTCTTCTGCCGGTTTCCCGTGATAGGTAATGCGGTTACCGATGCCACCGATATGGAGATAGAAACCGAAGGGATCTAAAATTTCTGCGGTGTGTCCTGCAGTGAGGGCTGTTTCGCTAAGCCTGCGTGTGGAGTGATTTTGAGCTCCCCGCGAGAGGATACCAATTTTCATTAGCAAGTTCTTCTGTCTTTGCTTGGATAGGAGAGGTCGTGCTATCTTGATGAGGGTGAAGACCCACCTATGAGCAGTTCCAGCGGTTCCGTTGATTCTCGCAAAAGTTTCAGTGCCGCCTCTCCCTGACAGCGACGTTCATTTTGAAGTTCAGCTGCGCGTGTTCTGAAAAGCAGCATCGTATCAGCAACCCCCGGTTCGGTAACAGCGCCAGCAAGCACGCCTCGAACAATCAATTGGACATTTTTTAGTGCAGGGTTCTCTTGGACAGAAAGGGTTGCACACTCGTTAATCAGAGAGCGGTACTCGTTGAGCAAGTCGGGTCCTACAAGGGCATTACTCTCTGTAACTAATGACTCAGCGTCCAAAACAAAACCGAAAGTTTCATCTTTTCCATTCTCATCAAAAATACTATAACGATCATTGACAAACATAAAAATGTACTGATGATCGCCTGCTAAAAAATCTTCGATACAAAACCTTTTACCGTACCAATCTTTCGTCGGAACAATAGTGCCTTTCTCAAGACACTCATTGTAATGAGATTCATCAGTTGTGTAATACGCATCAACCATGAATAAAACCTTTCTGTAACGATAGTAGGAGCGATGCTCCGACGCACCGGCAAGTTAGAATTTATAGTAAAGTAAAAAAATAAGTTGGCATTCTGGGAAGTCGTCGCACCGTCCCACACCCCGCTGGCGAGGTTTGTAACCTCGCCCAGTGTTCAAGCAAGGTTCTTTTCGCCCTAAGTTCGGTGTCAGCTTTTATCCGTTTTATATGTTGCAGTCAGAAAATCCGCCAACTCCTCAAACGTGTCGAAAATCCGGTCACATAAGTTCTCAAAGAAGATACTCCGCGTCCCCGGGTAAACCGCATATACAGGTTTATTGTGACGGGTCGCGTAATTCATCTCACTGAGAACGCCGGGCGACAATTTGTCCGTCGGGTAGATGACAACCACAAAGTCGCTCTGATGAACGAACTGATAATCCCGTGAGATTGTTCGCGTTTGAATCTGTTCAATCACTTCCTCGCCCATTTCACTCACACGTGGTGCGTCATCTCCTTCATCTTTCGTGAGCGTAACGAGTTCCATGTCCTTGATCGTGAGCGGATCGAAGACAATAAAAGAGCGGCTCAATTTTTCCCCAATCTCGCGGATTTTCTCAATTTCCTTCGGTGTATCTCTTAGGAGTGTAATTGGGTAACTGAGGTAAAATTTCGGCTTCGGTGAAAAGAGGAGTTCATAGAAATTCTCGAGGTCGTGTTGTCTGGCGACGGTGTAATGTGGCTTCTCCGTGAAATGTGCGAGTTGTCTTGTCAGGAACTCCTCTTCATCCAGCCAAACATTGAGTGCCGCTTTTCCCATCCCTTCCCATTGTGGGTTTTTTTCCATCCGTTCCGATATATCGGTGATGTTGTCAACAACGTTGATCAGCAGATCCGGTAGAAGAATTTCAATATCTCTAAAAGAGAACCCTTCAATCAGACTCCCGCGCCATCGGAAACAGGCGTGTAATCCAATGATAACATGCTCATAGTCCTCGGCGCGCCGAGCGATTTCATAGAAAGCCGTGCGCCGAGCGAGTGATAAAACCGCTGGATCCGAATCAAGCACTTTGTCCGTAAAATGGACACGCGCCTCCGCGGCGGCGCGGTGCATAACATCGCCGATATTGAAGAAACCGATGTTGAGCTTCCTTTTCATGCAAAGTATCTTAAAATTCGCCATCAGTTCTTTACGACCCGAACAACTGATGCCAGTACAAATGATTTTCATGTTTTTAATTATGTGCTCTTGGGCGATGCCTCCGTTGTCGGCATCGATCCAAAATCGTTAGGAATCCTACTTTAGGATACCAATGGTTTGTTAGCAACTGGGAATCTGCAAGGACACCGAACATAGCAGCTCATGTTTTTAATTATGTGCTCTTGGGCGATGCCTCCGTTGTCAGCATCGATCCAAAATCGTTAGGAATCCTGCTTTAGGATACCAATAGTTTGTTAGCAACTGGAAATCTGCAAGGACATCGGACGCAGCAGCTCATATTTAATAGTTTAAAGATTCGCGAGTGCTTCCTGTTCCTCTGTTTGCCACGGACGATGTGCCGGTTTATCCAGTTTCTTCGGTGGACCGCCGAACACAAGAATATACGCTCTGCGTGCTGCTGCCGTGCTGTTCGGTGCAGAATAGTGCAGCGTCCGACAGTGATGGAATGTCGCACCACCCGCCGGTATCGGACATGCGACCGCCTCCGATGTGTTAACATCATCTGTCACCAACCCGTGTACGAGCGGATCATCGTCAATGTGGCGATGCCAACGCACCGCGCCTTTGTGGGATTTCGGAATAAATTGGAGACAGCCACTCTCAACGGTCGCCTTGTCAAGCGGGAGCCAAACGCTCAGACTGTGTGGGAGTACCTCTGGATTCCAATACGCTTCATCTTGATGCCAAGGCGTTTCATTTCCGTAGTTCGCGGGTTTCAAAATCATGTGTCCACCCCCACTCACCTTGTCGGTTGCCACACGGAGCAATTTCGCAGCGAGCCGTTGTGCATTTCGGAAGTAGACCGTCTCACGGAGTTCCGGGAATCGCGCCTCTGGACCTAACACTTGCGGCAACGTCTCTCGTCCGTTATGGGCACGCGGACCGGCGAGATCGAAGTAGCGTCCTTCCGCTTCCCCAGTCCGTTCCGTAAAGAGTTCATCGTAAATGCCTTGAAGCCATTCCACCTCTTCATCTGTCGTGATGCGTGGAATGCTCAAATATCCGTTCTCTTGAAAAAAGGAGACCTGTTCGTCAGTTAAATCAACGTGCCAATCGTTGTTGGATTTCATTTTTTTAATTTACCTTGCGGTTCGATGAGGTGGACTTGGATATTGATGTGCCTTTGCGTCTATCCGCCCTCCTCGTGCAAGTCTATAGAGGCTTGCAGGACAATGTTACGGGCTACCCACTTTGTTCTAAAGAATGCGAGGATCTTTCGTTCACCGGATTAAAACGTCATAAGGTAATATCATTACGACTTGTGTTCCATCCTCAAAACCAAAGAGATTCAGCCACGTGATGACATGCTGCCACCGATTTCCGAACATGGATAGTACCGGATGACTCGTTGTCAATTCAAGCGGTAGCTGAATTGAACCGTCCATATCCTCAACCATCCGTTCCAAGAGTTCCTCCAAAAAGGGTTTCTGCTTCGGTAACACGATAAGATTAACTTCGTCATCGTCGGCAAATCCCGCTTTCTCTTTAGCGATAGACAGTGCCGTATCAAGCCCACCGAGTACGTCAACGAGCCCAAGTGCTTTCGCCTGTTTGCCTGTCCAGACGCGCCCCTGTGCGATCTTGTCAATTTCGTCAAACGGTTTGTCTCTACCTGCTGCCGCTTTACTAACGAAGTCCTGATAGATCGTTTTCATCATCTTTTCGACGCGCGTCCGCTCGGTTGGTGTAAAACCGCCGTAGTCTGAATAAAGGGTGGCGTTCTGACCGTGTGCGATGATTTCCTTCGTTAAACCGATTTTGTTGTAGAACCCCTTCATATTCAGTTTACCACCGAACACACCGATTGAACCTGTCAGTGTGCTTGGATGTGCGACGATTGTCCCTGCTGCCATCGCGATATAATAGCCGCCAGACGCAGCGACATCACCCATAGAAACGACAACAGGTTTTTCGCGTTGTGTGAGCATGACTTCTCGCCAAATTAGATCGGAAGCAAGCGCAGAACCACCCGGACTATTTACACGTAGCACAACTGCCTTGACGGTATCATCGGTGCGCGCTTTCTCAAACGCTTCCTTCAGCGCGTTCGGCATAATCACTGACGTTGAAGGGAATAACGAGTCAACATCCGGTAAAATCGGCCCATTGGCGTAGATAAGGGCAATCTGATTCTCTGCTGTGGCGCTCCGAGAGCGTTGCGGTGGATTTAACATACTGAATAGCTGCATGAGGCCAGCGAAACTATTCATATCTGGCACTTTTCGTTTGCGCTCGAAGTCCGGCTTGACGACCTGAACATCTTCGTCTGGGGATGCTGTTTTCAGGGTATTGAGGAGTTCGTCGTAGTATTGCAACGCGTCGACCAATTTTTCCTGCTGTGCCTCTTCTGCCGTAAACGGACCACGATTAACCAAATCCGACACACCTTCTGCGGTGATACCGTCTCGGCTCTCAGTGATGTGGTCCAGCAATTGGGCGTATAAATCGTCGAGCAGCGCAGTCATCGACTCACGAAAGGCGTCAGACATGCCGTCCCGCATGTAAGGCTCAACACCGGATTTGTATTTTCCCATCGCCAACATATCCGCTTCGATGTCCAACTTTTCCAGCAATCCTTTGTAGAAAAGGATTTCGGCGCGTAACCCCGTTAAATTGAGGCTTCCCGTAGGTATCAGGACAACGCGTTCCATCGCGGCAGCCAGGAGATACTCCGCATTACCACCGCTTTCCAGATACCCTATTGTCTCTTTTTGGGCTTCCCGAAATTCATGAAGTTTATTTTTAATTTCTTGGAGCGTCGCCCATCCCACGCCGACGTTATCTATTTTGAAGATAATTCCAGCAATTTCATCATCTGTTTTGAGCGTATCTAATTTCTTAAAGAGTCCCTGCACAGTTTTTGTTGAGGATGTGCCAAAGGTGCTGACCGTTTTGGTATCGGTGTAAGTGCCATCCAGTGTGAACTCAACATATTTTTTAACGGGAGTAACGGTTTCTTCTGCGGCGTGTTCCTCAGCAAATACCGGCGAGACGAGGACAAGCAACGCCAGTAGAAACATGTGTTTTTTTAAGTGGAATCTTGACAATTTCATTCATTTCTCCTTCTTTTTTGGCATCCAATTTAACACTGCTATTCTACCACAAAACAGGGATCGCGTCAAGTTGTAAATTCTGAACAGGTTAGGTTGAAATTTTACCAGTGATAACACAAGAGAGGATGTCTAAGAGCTGATATTGATCAAGAGGATAGGACAGGAATCTCTTCAGAGGTATATACGTTTTCAGCGGTATAGGTTTCCGCCTCCTATCCTATTAGGAAAAACAGTGTGTCTGTGGCAACTATTTTCATTTTCCAATGCGATTCGCAACAAGGGTTAAATCCAAAATATTGACGATGCCGTCACCGTTGAGATCCGGTGAATCCTGACCAAAACGCGAGGCAATAAAGGTGAGATCCAAAATATTCACGACACCATCGTTATTGACATCCCACGGGATCCGCGCCAGGGAAGTGGTTAGAGGTCTCAATTGGACTGTGCCATCAAGACTCGCACTCGCGAGTGTTCTCTCATCAGAGCCTTGAATATCTGGCAGGAACGCTAAGGCAAGGACTGGAGCGGTATGCGCTCCAAAAATTGCCTGTAATTGCCCGGTGGATAGGTCCCACATACGGATCGTGTTATCCCAGCCTGCACTCGCAAGGGTGCTCCCATGAGTACTGTGGACGTTCGAGGCAGACGCTAAGGCAAAAACCGGGAGGGTGTGATTCTCGAAGGTTGCCAAGAGATGCCCGGTGTGTATATTCCACACACGAATTGTGCTCTCCGCCTCCGAGTTCCAATATCCACCACTTGCTAAAGTCCGATTATCCGGCGAGACTGTGAGTGCCAAAATTGAACCGGTATGTGCAGAGAGCCTGTGTCGGAGTTGAGAAGTTTCTACATCCCATAGCAAGATTGTACCGTAGAAACTTGCACTCGCAAGCGTCTTGCTATCTGGTGAGAATGCCAACGTGGTAACCATATCCCGATGTCCACGAAGAACCGTGGCACCCGTAATCTGTTCCAAGGTTAAATCCCACAAACGGATCTCTTTGAAACTTCCACCCGCGAGCGTATTACCATCGGGTGAGAACGCTAACGCGACAACCGGACCCGTGTGATTTGTAAAGTCTTTTATGTGTTCACCAGTGTGTGCGTTCCAGAGGTGGATGGTAGTATCTTCAGTCGCGCTGGCAACGATTCGGCTGTCGGCTGAGAATGCCAAAGCCGTCACGTGACGAATTGGCGGGGCTAGTAGTGTGAATCCTTCACCGGTGTAGGTATCATATACGGCAATACCATTTACGGTTGCGACAGCCAGTCGTGTACCGTTCGGAGAGAAGGTTATAGCGTTTATTGCGGTTGGACCGAGGAATGCTGGGTCATTTTTGAGCACGCGCCATTGCGTCACATCCTCGGCGAAGCTACTCGATGGGAATAGGGTAGAAAGAAATAGAAAGAGGAAAATTGGGGACTGTTTCACGGTTTTAACACTCCCCCGTCAAATCCCCATGCTTTAGCTTGCGGGATGTAGACGACGTAAGGTGTTGTTGAAAAAATAAACTTGACAATCTAATCAAGATGTAGTATAATATACTATATATTCTAATAGAAAGGTAAGATATTATGCCACTCAAAATCTCCAATAAAAAGCGTGAGTACCGAACAATAAACAAAACAATCTATAGTTGTCAATATCACGTAATTTGGTGTACCAAGTATCGTCGTAAGGTTTTGGATACTCACATACAAGATCGCCTCAAGCAACTGATACGAGAAAAACAAGGTGAGTATGGTTATCAAATTCGTGAAGTTGAAACACAAGCGGAGCATGTTCACTTGTTCATAGAAATATCTCCGACAGACTCTGTAGATAAAATCATTGCTAAGATCAAAGGGTATACCTCAAAAGTGTTACGTGAAGAACACCCGTCTCTAAAAAGTCGTCTCCCTTCCCTTTGGACGCGTTCAAAGTTTGTAAGTTCTTGCGGTAATGTGACACTCCAAGTCATAAAAGACTATATTGAAGGTCAAAGCGGACAATGAGAAAATCTTACAAATACAAACTTCAAAATCAATCTAACACCATCAAACTCGGCAATATGATTGACGATCTGTGGGATATACACGTTCATATCCTGCTTTTGGCACGTAGGTATTATCGCATGTTTGGTAAAAACCTATCTGTGTCTGTCCTAAACGCACATGTTGCCAAACTCAAAAATCGGACGAAACCGCATTGGAAAGACCTACCGAGTCAAGTTGTCCAAGACGTTGTGCGACGTTATGGCAAATCTCAAGACGCTTTTTTTGACAATATCAAAGACCGAAAAGTCGGTAAAACAACCCGTAAAGTCGGTAGACCGAAAATCAAACCGCGTCATAAATATAACTCTATGACCTTCACACAAGCCGGCTATACATTAGAAGAGCATCGTATCAAAATCAATTGTATAGAGACTTGGTTTTCCTTCCACAAACACCGTGAAATCACAGGTATTATCAAGACGATCACCATCAAACGCGATAAATGCGGCGACTATTGGATATGCTTTTCGTGTGAGAATGTTGACGATTCTGAACCCAAACCCAAGACGGGTAAGAGCGCAGGGTTTGATTACGGAAACAAAACATTCCTAACAAGCGACGAGGGCAATAAGATAGAATCTCCGCAGTTTTTCAAACAATCACTGAAAACGTTGCAATCTCTCAGCAAAGCCCTCAGCCGTAAAGTCAAAGGTTCTGGTAATTGGTATCGTGCGTGCCGTGCTTTGGCGAGACAACACAGAAAAGTCGCCAGGCAACGAGAAGATTGGCACTGGAAACTTGCTACCGAGCTTTGCACAGAGTTCGATACATTCTGTTTTGAAACCTTGAACCTTGACGGTATGAAACGGCTTTGGGGACGCAAAGTCTCTGACCATGCCTTCTACCAGTTTCTGCAAATAATGGAACAGAAGTGTGCAAAGCACGGTAAAACCTTTGTCAAAATCGGACAATGGACAGCAACAACGAAACCTTGCAGTGATTGTGGATACCCTAACAAAGAACTCTCTCTTTCAGATAGACAGTGGAGATGCTCCGAATGTGGTTCACACCATGACAGAGACGTAAACGCTGCTATCAATATCAAACGGGCAGGCTTGGCTGCCTAAAGTGGAGCGATACTCAGACGGTGGACTCTCAGAGAAAACCGCAGTCGCTATGAAGCACAAGCCCAACTTTCAGGTTGTGGGCACCTTTGACTAGTTGTAGGTTGTCAGTATGGGTTTTCTACGAAAACCTTTTCAGGTTTTGGTTAAGAGGTATTCGTTTAGCAGCACCCTTTTTTAACTGATAACTGACAACTGAAGACTGATGGCTATTAAAGAATGTACCGACTCAGATCCTGATCTTTGACGATTTCTGACAATTCTGATCTGACATACGCTGCATCAATAGTGATGTGCTTTTTTTCGAGGTTAGGTGCGTCAAAAAAGAGGTTCTCAAAGAGTTTTTCCATGATGGTATGCAAGCGGCGTGCACCAATATCCTCAACCGACTCATTTACTTGGAACGCAAGTGCCGCTATTTCGTCAATTGCATCATCGGTAATAGTTGCCTCAATGCCTTCAGTCCTCAGCAGTGCCGCGTATTGTTTCACCAAAGCGTTTTTCGGTTCCGTCAGAATAGATTTAAAGTCGTCCTTATTTAGACTGTTCAGTTCTACACGGATCGGGAACCTACCCTGTAGTTCCGGAATAAGGTCAGACGGGCTTGAGACATGGAACGCGCCAGCGGCGATGAACAGGATGTGATGCGTACGCACCGCTCCGTATTTTGAAGTCACCGTGCTACCTTCGATGATAGGAAGGATATCCCGTTGCACGCCTTCACGCGAGATGTCGGGTCCATGCCGGGATTCTCTGCCGGCAATCTTGTCAATTTCGTCGAGGAAAACGATGCCGGAGTCTTCAACCCGTTGAATTGCTTCGCTGATGACGGCATCCATATCAATAAGTTTTTCGGATTCCTCCTGCATCAAGATGGTTCGCGCTTCGGAGACAGGAACTCTACGTTTTTTTGTCTGGTTGGGTAGGATGTTACTGAACATATCCTTGAAATTAATGTCCATCTCCTCTATACCACCGGGCGAGAAGATTTCCACAAAAGGCATGTTCTGATGCTTGACATTGATTTCAACCGGTTTATCCTCAAGTCTGCCTTCTTTCAGCCATTCTCTAAATTTTTCTCGGGTTTTGAGATAACGTTCGCGCTCCTTTTCTCTGGCTTCTTCGGCTTCATCCCCCACGTCGGGACCCATGTCGAACGGGAGTTGCAGAACCCCGCCATCATCCTCTTCCTCCGGCTCGTCAAGAGCGTCTTCATCTTGTAAACGCGGGCGTCGTTGGAGCGAGCGTGGCACCGGAAAAATGCAATCAAGCAACCGTTCTTCTGTTGATTCCCGTGCTTTTTCTTCAACGACCTCCGTTTGTTCGTCTTTAACACGGCTAATAGCAGTTTCAGTGAGATCTCGGATCATGGATTCGACATCTCGACCCACGTAACCGATTTCGGTATACTTTGATGCCTCTACTTTAATGAAAGGTGCTTCAACGAGGCGAGCGAGCCTGCGTGCGATTTCAGTTTTTCCCACACCTGTTGAACCTATCATAATAATATTTTTCGGCGACACTTCGTCCTGCATATCTTCTGCCAACATCTGTCGCCGAGCGCGGTTACGCAGGGCAATAGCGACACAACGTTTTGCCTCAAACTGCCCAACAATATACTTATCTAACTCCTCAACGATTTGTCTTGGTGTAAGAGCAGAGGCTAAAGTGTTCCGCTCGCGCATTGATTTCGGTTTGTCCAAAGGTAAACCTCCGTAAAATTAACAATCCTACCAACCGTCTCATAGCCGTTTTGCCTCGACAATGCCCGGTATTCTGCCTGCACCTATCCATTATGAGAGGGCATCCATAAATAATGCGATACTATCCGAATAGCATCGCATTAGGTGTGTCAAGTCCTTATGGTATCAACTTCAATTTTAGCATTCGTGTAGATACAGATTTCGCTCGTGAGTTGGAGCGCTTCTGAAATAATCTCTTTTGCAGTCAAATCTGAATATTTAAGCAGTGCCTTTGCTGCCGCCAGCGCAATAGACCCACCCGAACCGATTGCAAGGGCATCATCATCCGGGGAAATCACGTCGCCGCTCCCGGAAATGAGGTAACTATCGTTGGTATCTGCGGCGATTAATAATGCGTCTACCTGTCTCAGAATCCTATCACTGCGCCATTCCCGTGCAAGTTCCACCGCAGATTTTTGAAGATTTCCACGGTACTGCTCCAGTTTCTTCTCCAAATTTTCATAGAGGGTAATCGCGTCCGATGCGGACCCGGCGAAACCGATGAGTACCTTGTCGTTATGAATTTTGCGAACTTTGCGGGCACCGTGCTTAATCGCCGTATCTCCTAAAGTGACCTGACCATCACCCCCAATAGCTACCTCACCGTCGCGGCGAACGGCTAAAATCGTTGTTGAACGAATACGCATTTTTAATGTATTGCTCCTGGACTGCGCTTTGTACGGGCTAGGAATGTAATACAAGGCATGGATTCAGTCTATTCCCAGACTGAATCCCTCAGTCCCTACCCATTCCGCGCAGGTTTTCGATGATCCTATACTGGCTTCGCAGTGAGAATCTTAAAATCGAATCGTAACGTTATGAATGAAATGAACCGACCCCGTATCAACCGGCACCTATTTCCAGACATAAAACAGAAGAAAGCTGAAGAACTGCAGCGCGCCCATAAAGATGCCACACCGTACGCCAGCGATACCCGCGTGTTGTTCCCTTGGAAAACCATCAGCTACCCCGAAAAAGTAAGGGCACAACAGAAAAGTAACCAAAAAAGAAACCGGCACAAAAACTGGGACAGACGCGATGTGTGGTATCCGCTCCACCTGTGTTGCATTCCACACCCACAGATGCGATTCCCCGAACGTGTAAATTATGTTACTTCCCACCGCTGCACCGATGCCAGTAACACCCGATGCCAACATCGCAGTTCCCGTGAAACCGATTCTCGCATTGCCATCCTCGGACGCAAAACGGGTTCGGAAAATCATCGCGAGCCGCTGGTAGCAGTATCCAGCCAGCGTCGCAAACACTATCCAGTTCAGGATTATTCCGATCGGTGTCGTTAGATCCGCTAAAAAATCTGGACGCAGATAGAAGACTAAGTGCGCTTTTCGCGAGAAAAGCCAGTCCATCGGAACGTATGTCAGGATCGTCGCGATCCCAAAAATAGAACTACTTAAAAGCAGCGAAGCATCCTCATCAATCCGACGGATATGATAGACACACAAAACAGCCGCAATTAGTATGTTCGGATAAAGTATCCAAATAGTCCCGATGCGGCTTGCTATTAAGAACGTTAAAAGCGTCGTCCCTGTTACAGTAAAAGCCGCTCTATCCGTTTTGATGTCCATACACCTCAGGTCCGATGCTCTCCCTCAAATTTAATCACGAGTTGGTCGCCTGTGAGTTTCGCTCCAGTCGTTTTTTTGTTCGAGAGCGTCCGCGGCAAGGCGATATGTTGCTTGAAACCACCTACGGTGACGATTAACTCATCACCGTGTTTTGTCAATCCAATTTCCTCTTTGCTCAGAAACGGAAGACGCATAGACAATTGATAGACATCTCCCATTTTTTGGAATAGATAGGGACGTTCTTTAGAGAACCGATCCGCCGGATCAATCTCCGAATAGAGCGTGTCTGCTAACCGATGCAGTCCCCGTTCTCCCACAATTTCTTCCTCAAAAAGGTTCACTTTCCAAATCGGTACGTCTGAAAAATAATCTATAGCCTCTTCAATATAGTGCTGTTGGGAGCGTTTCCAAGCTTCAAAATATGCCGCATCGACGCCATCAGGGAAGATACGATTGATAATTACAGCATCAATACACAACCCGTAAAGGCAAAAATACATAAATGCCCGCTGTGTCTCTTTGATAACAATTTTTTCCGGATTTGTTACTAAGCGAACCGTCGTAATCTTCGGATCCGTCAGGATACCATCAATCCCTTCCAATTTGTCGAACAAATCTTGAATATTCTGAAAATAATTGTCTCGTGGAATCGGGACGGAACTCACCCGTTCGATGACTGGACCCGCAACTCTCGCAAGGTTGCGCTCCAATTTGAAAATATGGCTCATGTACCACTCCAGTGTCGTGGGGATACTGACAAACCGGAGCGATTCACCGGTCGGTGCACAATCAAGGATAATTACATCATAACTTTTTTCGCGGATATATTGGTTGATATACAGGAGCGCGCAAATCTCCTCCATTCCCGGAAACACTGCTATCTCTTCGGCGACGAGGCTATCAAGTCCAGAACGGTTAAGCAACGAACGGATATAACTGTATACATCGTCCCAGTATTCAACAATTGCTTCCTGAACGTTAATCTCCTGTATCCAGAGGTTGTCTTTGATTTGGATCTGTTTCTCTTCGCGCTGGCGAACGAGTTTTTCGTGGTTATCAAAGGCATCTCGGAGCGAATGGGCAACGTCAAGCGAAATCACGATGGTTTTGTAACCCAGCTCAGCGAGTTTGATACCCGTAGCAGCGGCAATCGTTGTTTTGCCGACACCCCCTTTACCGGTGTAAAGAATAATTCGCATTTGTAATTCCTGACATATGACTTTCGGTCTGTGGCAGTTTATTATACGTGTATAGTATAACATAAAGAAGGGGAAAAAGCAAATCAGAATAACGTGTTTTCCCAAGTGAAACCGCGCTCTTTTTGACAATTTGATCTATATCCTATGAATGGTTGTTAAAAGATGATTTACATTTTCTTAACATAATGCGTTGATATGACTTTTAGCCGTTATAGAACAATTTTTGCTTAATTCGCAACATAAATTGACACAAAAATTAGGAAATATGTGTCCCTTAACGCCGCAAAATTTGTTCAGTCAACAATCATTTTTTACGTCAATACTCCGTTCAAATACACAATTTGGGTAAATTCTTTTACCCGACTATCTTGCAACTGATGACTATGCTTTCCTATGGAGAGTTGTAAAAAATTTGACAAACGCTCTCTTGTATAGTATAATATTATCCGGTTGTGTTCGCAATTGTGAAAATACCTTTCTGAGAAGGGCATACTCGAACAACAAACGACAATAAGCAGTGTACAGCAAAGCCAAATTTGACCTTGCACGGGCTAAATTCGGTTGAAGGGACAAGGAATCATGGTACTGAAAACGAAAACCTATTTCCCGAAAACGGAAAAAGACATTAAATGGTATGTGGTGGACGCCGACGGGCAGGTGCTCGGACGTTTAGCGTCCCGGATCGCACAGGTCCTGCGCGGAAAAAATGACCCGCGGTTTACACCTCACGCCGATTTAGGTTTTCGCGTTGCTGTTGTAAATGCGGAGAAAGTCGTTGTCACAGGTAATAAGAGGGAACAGAAAGTCTATTTCAGGCATAGTGGCTATCCCGGCGGTGATAAATACCGAACTTTTGGTGAACAGATGGATCGTAAACCGGAAGCGATTATCACGAACGCCGTTAAAGGGATGCTCCCAAAGAATCACCTCGGTCGGCAACTGATGAAGGGACTCAGGGTTTACACCGGACCGACACACCCGCACCAAGCACAGCAACCGGAAGTCTTAACACTTTAAGTTGAGTTGAGGAGCCGTTCACAGAAGGGTTCCTACGACTACGGAGAGTACGAATAGTATGGCTATTGAACAATTCTGGGGAACCGGCAGACGCAAAACCTCAGTCGCGCGTGTCCGAATCATTCCTGGTGGTGAAGCCGGGGTGACCGTCAACAAAAAACCGATTCAAGACTACTTTGAACGTGCAGACCACTGGCAGGCAGCGCAACGCCCCATTGAGCATGTTGAGAAGATCGGCGAATATGCCGTTCACGTCAACGTAAAAGGTGGTGGGAAGACTGGACAGGCTGGCGCAATCTCGCACGGGCTCGCACGGGCTCTTGTCAAAGCGGATGAATCCTTGAAGGCTTCATTGAAAAAGGCAGGCTTTTTAACGCGCGATCCGAGAATGGTCGAGAGGAAGAAGTACGGACAGAAAGGCGCACGGGCACGCTTTCAATTCTCCAAGCGTTAAAATTGTCGAGTTCTTCAGGCGTTTACAGAATTTAACGCAAGTCTCCATCTCTCGCTGGCAGGGTTTCAATCCTCTTTGGAAACCCCTTTTGGGATGCCACACATGCATGCCTTCTCCGCCAGCAACAGCGTACCGTCAAATCATAAGTTTACTATAGTTCCTAAACGACGCGTGGGCTATAAATCATGCGCGGGCAGGCACCGCGCTTATAAGTTTTTGTGGGTAAGAAGAGGTTTCGTATGTCAAACATTGTCATTTTAGGCGCACAATGGGGCGATGAAAGTAAAGGGAAGCTGACTGATGTCTTTGCCGCGGATGCGGATATTGTCGCACGGTATCAAGGCGGCGATAACGCAGGACATACCATCGTTCTCGGAGAAAAAACGTTTATTCTCCACTTGATTCCATCTGGCATCCTACGACCCGATACCGTGAACGTTATCGGTAACGGCGTCGTCATTAATTTGGAGACACTTTTCGGTGAGATCGATCGGCTACAGGCACAGGGCATTGAAGTCAGTAGCGATAACCTGAAGATCAGCGATCGCGCACATCTCATTATGCCATACCACAAGGCTGTCGAACAGTGGGAACAGATGGGGAGCGCTACCAAAATCGGCACCACATCCCGCGGTATCGGTCCAACCTACTCTGACAAGATGAACCGACACGCTGGCATTCGCGTTGGCGACCTCCTGGAGTTTGACCACTTCCAAAAGAAATTGGATTACAACCTCGAAACCAAAGCAGAAGCGCTCCAAATAGGCGGACCGGAACGACACGTCCTTCGCGAAACCTATCACAGTTACGCACAGCGGATCGCACCCTATGTGACGGATACCGTCGCTTTCATGCACGACGCACTCGCCTCCGAGAAACGGATCCTCTTTGAAGGCGCGCAAGGGACTATGCTTGATATAGATTTCGGGACCTATCCCTACGTTACCTCTTCTAACTGCACTGCGGGTGCTGTCTGTACCGGACTCGGTATCGGCCCCAAAGCAATTGAGGAGATTCTCGGCGTTTCCAAAGCGTATGTCACACGCGTCGGTGGTGGTCCGTTTCCTACAGAGATGCCGCCTGACCTTGACGAGGAAATCCGAAACATCGGCAAAGAATATGGTGCCACAACACAACGTCCAAGACGCTGTGGTTGGTTAGACCTCGTCGCACTCCGATATGCCACACAAATTAATGGATTAACCGCTATCGTATTGACGAAACTGGATGTGTTTGATACGCTCACCGATCTGCAAGTCTGTGTTGCCTACCGCTACAAAGGAAAACAGATGACGACTTTCCCGAGTAGCCTACAGGTCTTAGAGGAATGCGAACCCGTCTACGAAACGCTACCCGGATGGCAGCAATCCTTGACCGAGGCACGCACCGCGGCGGACATTCCGCAACGGACCAAAGACTACATCGCGTATGTCGCAGATTATCTTGACGTGCCGATTCCGATGATCTCCGTCGGACCCGACAGAGATCAGATCGTACAACTCGGACAGCCACTCTGGTAAGTCAAACTTAAGGTAGGAGGGATCTCCGAATCCCGAGGCTGTCTGCTGTGGGGCGAGTTCTATCGTAACTGACGACTGACGATGACATCAGCCCAGAAAGGCTACCTCTGTCGTTTATTATATTCCGTAAAATTTCTGAATTTTAATTTGACATCCGACTTAAAGTATGGTATTATTAAATGTTGTTAACTTGAGCCGTTAGCTCAGCTGGTAGAGCATCTGACTTTTAATCAGGTGGTCACAGGTTCGATCCCTGTACGGCTCACATTTTTCAGCCCCCGTCGTCTAGCCTGGCCAAGGACACCGCCCTTTCACGGCGGCGACACGAGTTCAAATCTCGTCGGGGGTATCTCACTCAAAGCAAATGCAAATAGTTCCATTAGAAGACAAGCCTCTGTTATCACGGGGCTTGTCTTTTTATCGAAGCTACCTCCGAGTCAGGACGCTCATGCACAATTATGTCATTCGTTCGATTTTGCTGCTCTTTCTTTGGACTGCCTCCGGTATCTGTCAAACACCGGATAACATAACCCTCTACGGCACGTTCGTTGATGCTGAAGATGGCCATCCTATCCCTGAGGTCCTCGTGCGCGTCGCTGCTGAGAAAATCGAGCGGGTCTATCCTGACCAAGCGTTCGCACACGCAACAGCAACAGATACCAAAGGCACTTTTTTGCTGACTATCCCCAACGAAAGCCAAATTTACTACGCTTTCTCACTCATGGCACTCCATCCACAGTATCAAGCGAAACGCTTACGCCAGGAGATGCCCCCCAGAAAACGTAAGTATAATTTAGGGATGATTGTGTTGAAGCGGACCCTACCCTTGCAAGGCAACGTTTCTGGAAAAAAAAATGTCGCTGGACTCGTTGTGAACCTGAAGATGCACGACAAATCGGCGGACTTTTTTCGCGCCGCCGCACCGATTGAACACGCGGCGAAGACCGACATCACAGGCAATTTCCATTTTACCGAACTCTACCCAATTGAATACACCTTGACAATTTCTCGGAACGGTCTTATCATGGCGTTTATAGCGTCCATTAATCCGCAAGAACAGGCGCAGGTTTCCGTCAATCTGCCGAAATTGAAGACGTTGCGCGGCACGGTTGTCGATGCGCAAGAACGACCCATAACAGGCGCGCAGATCCACGTAACTCGGCACACAGAAACGTCTTACGGGCATAGTGCACTCCTCTCATCAGCACAAACAGATGAGGCAGGTAACTTTCAGTTGGAGGTCTTGGAGACTGAGCCGCGACTGCTTTCACTTGAAATCAGCAAAAAGGGATACTTTTCGAGAGTATATGAGAACGTAGATCTCGGTAAGATGCCGTCGATGCTACCACTAAAGAGGGGAAAGAGCGTTAAGGGACGTGTGGTTCTCTCGCAGAATGTTCCGGCTGACGGGCGGTATGCTGTAAAGGTGTTCCCCATAGATGCCCGGATGCAGCCAAGTCTGAACCCATTGGTGTTGCAGAGACCAATCTTATCAAAGCACTTTCTTGGGACGGAATCTGCTTTTGTCGTTGATGGACTTTTCGCGGAAAAGTATATTCTCTATATCGTTGGAGACAACATCTCGGCGACCCGAATTGACGTAGACGCCTCGAAGGGTTCCGAACAGGTACGTGTTGTAGCGGATCAGCCCACGACAACACTACAAGGACACGTTTTCTGGGCAGATACGGGTAAACCTATCCGCAATGCTGTCGTTTCACGTTCATGGTATCCGTGGGAATTACAGCCTTATGACATGTCAATGACGCTGGATCGGTTTGAAGTCGAAACGGACGCGCAGGGTAGATTTAAATTCCGCAACCTAACAGAGGCTTACTATCAACTCCACATCCGTGCTGTCCACGCCGTCTTAGAAGCGACGACAGAGCGTTATCAACGGACACTTATTCACAAACAGGTTGAAATTCTTGCCTCTGACACCGCATATCGCATCTACATAGGCAGGCGAGATGGCACACCCTTTGCAAAATGACACATAAGCACTTCTTTACACGCACACTAATAGCAATCATCACCCTCCTATTTCTCATTTTCCCGGTTAATGCTGGCTTGCACGGCGTATATAATGACGGGGAAAGGATCATCACTCAGGAGATTGCCCTTCCGAAAGCCGCGGGCGACTACTACCGAAACCCAGGCAGATTCATTGCATCCGAAGATGAAAATCGCTGGTTTGGGCCCGAAATCGACAGTCGGGTGCTTTGTCATAAGATGGCAAACCCATTTAACGACGCAGGATTCTTTGACATCATCTATACCAGAGAAGATGCCCAAGTCTGGCCCTCCTCAAGACCGGGGAAAGTGTGGTGGTATCGAAAACAGGAATGGCGTTTCGCAACTGCTGACACGCCTTGGGGCACAGACACCGTCCGCGTCACCCTCGCGTCCGAGATCAGTTGGACGGATATCGACTCTGGAAACAGCACGACCGGATTCCCTTGGAGCGGGTTCGAGGAGCATTGGCGTGAGGGGGACCTCGTAAAATCTAAGGCAGATATAGTCGGCTACTATCCTCATGAACACGCTGGCAAAAAATATCTCACACCGAAATACGTCAAAGTCGGAACACTGGACTACATCTGTGCGACTGGCACCGGATGGCTTAATCTGAAAGTCCTCAGTCACACCGAGGGACACTTGACGGATCCGATATTTCGCCCCGAGTCCAACCAACTCAGTCGCCGCGAAAAAGGCACAGACAATTGGTACGACTGTCTACCGCTGAAATAGTCCAATTATAATTCACTGGGCGGATTCCAACCTCTTGTGGGAGGGGTTTGTGACCCCGAATGTCGAAACCTATGAAAAACATCGCGCACACATTAAACGCATTCATCGTTTTTTTTTCTCTCTTTTTCCAAGGAGACGCGAATGCCGCTTTTTGGGAAGATCACTTTGAACAAGAGGCAGTGGATGACTGGCAGCACGTCGGAAACGATTCCGTTTGGACGGTCGAGGATGGGTTTTTGAGGGCGGAAATTCAGGCACAAAACCAGTGGAGTGTTATATTTGAACGCTATCAATTCATCGCCTATCCCGGTCCTTATAATGATTTTACAATTACCCTTGAAACCGCCGGTGCCGCACGCGCTCGATTCGGCATTGCACTCGCAAGACACTTCCGAAATCCTGTGACCGAAGTAGAGGAGGACGGCTACTACCTCTTTTTCACGAACGATATGCAGGCTTCAAGAGGTGGCGTGTTTGTCGGACCCGGACAGCTTTGGGACACCGATGAACTCCAGCAGATGGAACTCCACTTCAAGAACGGCAGATTTCAATTGAATGCCGATGGCGAATCACGCCTCGATTTCACGGACGCAAACTTTGATTACATTGACAGCATTGCCTTCGTACTCGCCGGATTTGTCACAGAGGATGTCAACGTAGGAAGCGCGTGGGTAGACACGTTTATGATTGACGGACTCGCAGTCTCACCGAAGCGAAAGTTAACAACCACATGGGCGCATCTGAAAACTGAAAACTGACAACCGACAACTGAAAACTATAAAAAATGTTACGAAAAAACTTGGATCTGATTTTTGACGCATTTCTGCTCATCGTGGTTCTTGCTATCGCGTTTTGGACCACTCACGCCAGGGCAAGGCTAAACCCTGGGGAACGTGCCCAACCCGCGAATTCGGGGTTTTATTATAGAACCCCCGGTTCAAATGGTAAGTGGTTCGGGCCTGAGCTCAACTCGCTCACGCTCTGTGCCGGTGTTCACAACCCTTATAACAATAGAGGTCAGTTCGACATCGTAGAAACCATCGAAAGTGCCGCGGTCTCCCGTTCGAGTATCCGAGGCGCGCTCCGTTGGTATCGTGGTCAATGGTGGTATTTCGGCACAGACGAGACACCGTGGGGCACAAATTTCTCCTATATTACGCTCCGAGACGATTTAGGATGGGATGAAATTAGCGTAGGAGGCGGAACAACCGGCTATCCATGGAGCGGCGTTGAACGGCACTGGCGGGACGGAAACATTATCCGAGCGCAAGCCTCCGTCGTCGGTTGGCGGCGGTATGCCCGTGGTGCTGAACGGTGGGTCTGCCCAATGTACTATAAAATCGGCGGATGGGAGGGTGAAACCGTTGAAGTCAACTGCAAAACTCTCAGAACATGGTTCCCTCCCGACTGGAACGTCCTAAAACAGAAGGATGGAGACTTCGGTCCCCCCGTTGAACGCATCCCTGGAGTTTTGAGTCGGAAAGGAAAGAAAACACAACAGTGGTACGACTGCATAAAAATCAATTAGTCTCTGCATCCGCACAGATGGTAGGTGCGGTTTCTAACCGCACCGAATTCCGATCCCTCTAACTTGTCCCCCTGATAAGGGGGATATAGGGGGTTGCTGACAACTATCCGATGCCAAACATAAACACAACTATCCTCATACTTCTTTATACGCTCATGAGCTGCACTCTTTTCGCTTCCGCCGAGACTTGGCACGATGATTTCGATGCGGAAAACCCCGAAGCGTGGCGAGTCATCGGAAACGATTCCATCTGGAAAGTCGAGGACGGGTTCTTACACGCAGAGGTCAATCGGGAATGGGATGTACAATACGAACTCTACCAATTCACCGCACTCCCACCGCCCTACAGAAACTTCACAATCACGATAAACGACTTCGGTGGCGATAAAACGCGTTTCGGTTTTTGTGTGGGACGACGTTTTCCCGATACCCCAAAGGAGGATCCGTTCTTCTACGTGTTTTTTCCAGATGAAATCAGAGCGCGGCGTTTCGACGGTAAAGGGAGCAGCCACCCTTTCCGAATTCGGCTCTCCAGAGAACCGCGCATTCGCTGGGAAACGGATACCCTCAAAAAGATGGAACTCCAATTTAATACCGGGCATTTTGTGCTGTTCGTGGACGGCAAACTCCGTACCGCATTTCAGGATGCCAACTTTGATAAAATCGAAATTCTCGGTTTCGTCATGGAAGGCATCAACATTGCGAACGAATGGGTCGGCGCGGCATGGGCGGATTCCTTCACCATTTCCGGACTGAATGTCTCTCCAGAGATAAGGTTAACCCAAATATGGGGACGACTCAAACAGAGATAACCGCCGCCACTTCAACCCCTCAATTCAACTCGGAGGGCTAAAAGGGTATTGCCTTCATCTTGATTTACCTTTCAAGACTGTGCTATTATTGTACCTATGCTTGAAAAAGAATTTCGGGACGAAGATCCATCAGGCAAGATTATCGCCCTCGCATCGCTGATCGTTTCCCTTATGGGTGGCGGTGCCCTCGCCGTTAAAATCGGTCTACAAGGCTTCCCGCCGCTAAAAATGGCACTCTTCCGTTGCATATTAGGCATTATTGCTGTTGGTGGGATCGGACTCTATTATGGGATGTCCATGCGGATGCGTTTTGAGGAACTCCGTCGATTGCTGCTGATCGCCGTCCTCTACGCCCTGCATACGATTACGTTGAACATCGGCACCCACCTCACAACAGCCTCTCGGGCAACCATTTTTTTCTATCTCTACCCGTTCTTCACAGTCCTGTTCGGACACTTCTATCTTCCCAACGATCGACTCTCTACTACGAAAGTCTTGGGAATTTTTGTTGCCTTCAGTGGCGTTTTTCTGTCGCTTATACCGAATTTACAAGGTCTTTCTACAGGATACCTCATGGGCGATGTGATCGTAACCCTCGGATCGTGTTTCTTAGGACTCCGCATCACATTGACAAAGGTGTTCGTTCAGGAGATTCACCCCTATCGACTCCTCGTTTGGCTGTTAGGTCTAAACCTGCCCTGCTTTTACGTCCTGAGTCTCATTTTTGAGGGCGATCAGCCGATCGAATGGACGCTACAAAGCAGTGCAGGCTTGCTCTACCAAGGGTGGATTGTCACAGGTTTCTGCTTTTTGGTGCTGACATCCCTGCTAAGAAAATACAAGGCGAGCAAACTGGTAATTTTAGGCTTCCTGATGCCGATATCAGGCGTGCTGTTCAGTTACCTGATTTTAGGGGAGGAACTGAGTTTCGGGTTGTTGGTAGGAACTGGATTAGTCGCGACTGGGATTTATCTTGTGAACAAACAGAGTTGAGGACGACTTTAATGGCTATATTTGGGCTTTTACAATTTTTTAATTTGAATTCTAATAAAAATAAACCTATTATAACTATAATCTAAGTTGTTACTTTTGTAGCATAATCTTTTCATTGGATTTCCCGTGGGTCCGCAAACGAACAGTTTACGCGACAAAAACGCGAATTTCATCGCTAAGATCTTATAAGTAGCAACTTGGGTTACGTCTAGAAAAAAGACACAATTTGGATTGATACATAGAGGTCTTGCATGATAACTCGAAAAAAAATTGCATTCATTCTTATTTCCACCGTTTTGTGGATCTGTGGTGCACAGCCCTTCCCTTACGCAGATGATATTCCTGAGGGGATGGCCCTGATTCCCGCAGGTGAATTTGAAATGGGGAGTGACACTGGGAAAAATAATGAGCGTCCAGTGCATACCGTCACTCTTGATGCGTTTTATATGGACACCCACGAGGTGACAAATGCACAATACAAGGCGTTCATCGACGAAAATCCCGAATGGCAAAAAGAGAACATTCCACCGGCGTTCCACGATGGTGTCTATCTTCGACTTTGGGACGGCAACACTTATCCCGAGGGCAAGGCTGATCATCCGGTCATTTATGTGAGTTGGTATGCCGCGATGGCTTACGCGGAATGGGTAGGGAAAAGATTACCAACGGAAGCGGAATGGGAAAAAGCGGCGCGCGGCGGACTTATCGGGCAAACGTATCCATGGGGCGATACTCACGATGCAACCCTCGCAAACTACACACGGTATCACAACGCACCGGTCGCTGTCGGACAGTACCCACCCAACGGCTACGGTCTATACGATATGGCAGGTAACATCTCCGAGTGGTGTCTTGATGAATACGATCCCGACTTCTATGCAATATCCCCGCGCGAAAACCCATTTCCAAACGGGACGATCAAAGCGACTCTCAATAATTTCAAGGATGTGAAAGACAAAAACCGTGTACTGCGTGGCGGCTGCTGGAGCGATAACGGATTATTCCTGCGAGTCGCTTACCGAGACTGGGGACCGCAGCACTACACCAGTGTCTTCCGCGGATTCCGATGCGTGAAGGATATCCCACTTAAGTAGAACCTATTTCATAACTTAGCATACCAAGGAAATTTAATATGAATATAAAAAGAGTTATAACATATACATTTTTACTCACAATTCTTACTGTCGGGCTTTTCAGTTGCGATCAGATCGTTTCGGTAGTGTCTGATGACGAAATGCCTCGGATCGTGAGTGAAGAGATTCCCATCGGCGTTGTCGTAGCACTGACAGGGCATCATGCCGAACCGTATGGGTTTCCAATGCAACGCGGCTTTGAATTGGCACGAGAGGAGATTAACAACCTCGGTGATGTAAATCTCACGTTTATCACTGTTGACGATATGAGCACTCCAGACGGAGCGAAGGCAGCGGTACAGCACCTTGTGGATCAAGGCGTACCTGCTATCGTTGGGCTTGCTATCTCGACGCACCTTAAAGAGGCGGCGCCAATTGCGCAGGAGAATAAGGTCATCGCTTTCAGTTCGGTCTCCTCCGCTGCAGGTTTGAGCGGGATCGGGGGCTTTATCTTCCGCACCAGTCTCGCCGTGAATATAAGCGTTCCCAGTGGGGTGATGGCGACTCGGGAGAAACTCGGTTATAAAAAAGTGGCAACGATCTATGATGAGATTGATGTCTATTCCACAAGTAGCAACGAAATGCTGAGAACAGTGCTTGAGGCAAACGGGGTCGAGATTCTAACGCAGGAAGCTTTCAAAACCGGCGATACCGATTTTTCGCAGCAATTAACCAGTATCATGGCGATGGAACCCGACGCACTCTTTATCTCCGCGCTTTCGCAAGAAATAGCAGGGATTCTCGCCCAGACACCCGAGGTAGATTTTCCCGACACGATTCAGGTGATTGCTCCGGATTTAACCATGGATGAACTCCAAAAGGCGGGGGAGGGTGCCGAAGGAACAATAGGTTTTATTGGATGGTCCAGTATATCTGACGCACCCGGGAACCAAGCCTTTGTTCGGAATTATCGGGCGAAATACGGCATTGAACCTGAACCGTGGGCGGCACAGTCGTATGCGACCCTTTATGTTCTCGCCAATGCAATTAAGACAGCACAGTCAACAGATTCGACCGCCATTCGGGACGCACTCGCACAGACGACGGATTTTCCCACAATTTTGGGCAAATTAGGCAATTACTCTTTTAATCCCGACGGAGACGCACTGTATGATCAGATTCTAATGATCGTCAAGGACGGAGAACTTCAGTTTTTTGAATGATCCGAGGTGTTAGATGAACGTAAAAAGTATGCCAATTCTCTATTAAATTTGACGGCAAACTTACTTTATCCGCCTCTCGTACGCGTCATGTTTTCCGATCCAAAACCAGGATAAACCCTCTTCGTCCTCAGTCGCCAATGCTCGATAGTTCAATCCAACTCTCGCCACCCAGTACTCGCCCACCTTCTTTAAACCAAGAGATGGGTGATTTGGATCTCGCTTGAGTAGTTCAAAATTTTTGTCTGCGAGTTCTTGAATAGTTGGTGGCAGGTTGTGATAATATTCCCAAAACTTAGAGGTCGCTTTATAGATCAGTGAACCTCCCCGCTTTAATATCCTCAAGTGCCTCCTTGCGAAGATGTTCAAGTTTCCCAGCTTTTATATCTTCTTCGATCTGCTTGTCCCAAGCATCCGCGCGAGCCTCTAAAGCTTCAGAAAGTTTGTCTTTTAGAGTCGTCATCAGTACTTTTTTAGTGTCTGCTTCACACTTGTCAACTTCTGGCACATCAGGAATCCAGCCACACCATCTGTCAGGTTTTTTTCTTATATGGGCAGTATAGGTCTCTCCCCATTCTGGGTCCGTAATTTCAAAGACCACGATATGCTTGCTCTTAATTTGTTGTTCCAGTACTCCTTTTTCGGTAGGTTGTTCAGCGATAACGCGTCCCATATAAATCCTTCCTTTTTGATTACCAAATTTCACCTTAAGAATAGTATACGACAAAAACAGAGGAATTACAAACGGATCAGTGCGATTTCCCAATCGCATCCATACCGTTAAAATCGCTGGCGAGGTTTCCCAACCTCGCCTACTGGCTGTTGATGATTCACAACCGACAACTATTTCAAAAACTCTCGCTGCTCCCCGCTAAAGTGTCGCTCCGACTTCTGGCTCGGACGAATCTGCCACTCCATCGGCAACCGAATGAACGTATTAATAATCTCAGGATTCTCGAAATACGCATCATCAATCTGCCAGAACTGGAGACGCGGATAACTCCGTCCGTTATGCGCAAAACTCCCCATATTCTCCGCCTGCTGCCGCATACCTGCACTGATGGGCGCGATTGTGATAAAAATCCCAATCTCCGCGTTGTTCTCATGCATCACCTGACAAAAGGCGCGCACCTGCGTAATCGTGGGTCTACCCGTCTTGACCTCCGCGAGAATCCGTGCATCCGATTCCTTCATCTGTTGCGTATCCCATAACGTCATACCGCCGACACCATCATGCCCACCGTCCCCGACATCCCGTGTCGGTTTCAACCCAAGCCGTGTCACCGCCCAATTCGAGAAGTCGTGATATTTCCGTTTGTCACCATCTTTCAAGAACCTGCGGACCTCCTGCATGTTCGTAGGATACCCCTCGATCTGATAATCCACTGAGGGTTCCAATCCGTGCCGGTCTGCCAGCCGTTGCCGCATCGGATCCAACGCCAAAATCGTTAGGTCAATACCGATCCAATTCCGCTTGAGCGTATGCGCCGCATCAATCGTCGTGCCGCACCCACAGAATGGATCCAGAACGATGTCCCCTTCGTTGCTGGACGCACTTATCAGACGTTCATAAAGCGCGAGCGGCTTCTGTGTCGGGTAACCGAGGCGTTCTTTTGATTTGCTCGTGAGGGGATTTATATCTGTGATAATATCGTGTACCCTTCTCCCCTTTGACGTAGACAAATATCGCTTGAATCTTGGGATTTTACCATTGGGAGGCCAGTAAATCAACCCATTTGCATCCAACACATCAAGTTTTTCGTGAACCGAAAGCGACTCATAATTCTCAGGCGGTTCAACACCTTCGGGCCACGCTTCTCTGCGTGGTGCCCGCCAATGATTCCCTACGGCATTCGGATCCACACCCCGCCACGGCTTCCCAGATTCGCCATGTCTAATTCCAGAGGCATTTAGATCACCGACTCGATAAGGTCCCCTTTCGTCCTGATGGCGATAGGCTTTCTTCACATACTCAGGATCATGTGCCGTATAGACCGGATTCCACACTCTTTGATTGCTTTTGCTATAGAACAGAATTGTGTCGTGGACTCTGCCATACTGCTTGCCATCGTTATGGGCATTAGTGCGCTGCCAGACGATCTCATTCCTGAAATTCTCTACCCCAAAGATAGCGTCCATCACGCCTTTGAGATAATGACTTGCAGTTGGGTCGCAGTGCAGATAGATACTCCCCTTTTGCGTCAAGATACGGTGCATCTCAGCGAGGCGGGGTCCCATAAACGCCAGATATGCACGCATCGCGCCACTGCTACCCCACACAGCACGACGAAGGATCAGGTCATACTCCTTGAGGCATTCATCAAGAGCCTTGTAGGTATCACTGGTGTAGGCGCGATGTTCGATGTCAGCGCGAGCATCCTGTGCCGCCGTATCCCACGTCCACGTATCCGTAAACGCCTTCTTCTGTGCGAGCGAATCCCCGATGAACGAGTTGTAATCGCGTCCACTGTTGAACGGCGGATCCGTACAGATGAGATCCACTCGTCCCTCATCCATCTCCCGCAGGATTTCTAAGTTATCACCGAAGTAGAGTTTATTCATCATCTTCGCCGCGCAATTTGAGTTCCTCAAGTTTTGCCTCAATTTGTGCCACGCGATCCTTACTCTCAGCCTGTTTTGCCATTTGCAGTGCCGTTTGAAGATTCTGCTCAGCTTCACTAAGGCACTCCATTTCCAATTTCGCAACCCCTCGATTGAAATATCCAGCTGCCTCATCAGGGGCTAGGTGAATTACCTTATCAAAATCGATGATAGCTTCTTCATGCTGTCCTAGTTTTGATTTCGCAAAACCCCGACTGGCGTAAGCTTCGGCATGATCTGGGTTATGACGAAGCCACTCATCATAATCTTTAATAGCAAGGTCGTACTTGCCTGTCCTACTATAGAATATCCCTCGATTGTAATAGACAAGGATGTGACCAGGACTCGCTTCTATTGCCCCGTTACAGTCTTTAATGGCAAGATCGTCCTCGCCCATAGTATCATAAACATAGGAACGGAATAAATAAAGAAGGCTAAGCAAAACCTCATCTGGATTCAGCAATATACCTTTGGAGTAGTAGTCGAGTGCCTCATCTATGTTCCCTTCCTGAGCCGCACTGCGACCGCGATTTAAATAATATTGAGCATCTGGTTCAGTATACGCTTTGTTCTGAGCACGTTGACTCGCAAAGTCATCGAAATCAGGGAATAGATTTCCTTCAGTAATACCCGCTGATTTCTCCAGAGAATTGCGAATATTCACCATCGTTGAATTGTTCCGCCCATTCCATAAAACTTTTTAGTTTTTTGACGCGTCTTGATGCTTTTTTCGGCATTTAATCCAGTCCCTCCGTATAATCCCTATAATGAAAAATCGAAATCAGTAGTTTGGGCTTGAGAAATTTTACCAACGTTTCGGGCAGAAAGCACCCATGCTTTAGCGGGGTGATGAATGCCCGCTCTATTGGAAAGGACCCAAACGTGATGTTGAAAAAACCTTTGACTTTGGTTAGAAAGTGTGGTATAATATTTTCATACATTGTGGCGGTGGATACGACCTCCCGCTTGGGAGTGCCACCGCACCGTTTCGTAGCGGTATCACAATGTAGGAGGAAAACAATGTATACTACCATAACGATTAAACATCACAGAACCGCTTTTCTGGATTCGCTCTCCCGTGAGTCTGGACGCTGTTATTCCAAAGTTGGCTCGCTTGTGAGAAAAACACACGCAAGCAAGGACCTGTGGCTTTCCAAAGGAAGCGTCCAGAAATATCTACGTCACCGCGGTTTTGCTTTGCATTCACAAAGTATCCAAGCGTGCGCGGATTCCTATTTTGATGCGTTGGATTCCTATTTTCAGGTTCGCAAGGTCAACCCTGATGCGAAGCCTCCCAAGCGAACGCCAAGACATTTCAAGGTGCGTTGGAAGTCGGGGGCACTTCGCTACAAAGACGGTCAACTGATACTCTCTAATGGACGCGGGCGTGACCCTGTTGTGTTAGCAATGCCTGAAGAAGTGGAAACGAAACCTCGCTATGTAGAGATGTATTTTCACCGCGGTTGCTACTATTTTGGGCTTGTTGACAAAGTCGCCGTTGCCCCGAAAAAAGAAACAGGTATAGCGGTTGCGGTAGACATGGGCGAAATACACCCGATTGTTTCTCACGATGGCGAAAACACGATTCTCTATAATGGGCGTTTTGTTCGGTCAATTATCCAATACCGAAACAAAGTCACTGCCCGTTTTCAAGCGAAAATGGATAGATGCCAAAAGCGTTCAAAACGCTGGTATAAACTTCTGAAAGCCAAACGCAAGACGCTTGAGAAAATCAACGCACAGATTAAGGATGCCGAACACAAAATCACCACACGCTTTATATCCGACTGCGAACAGGCGAAGGCGGATACGATTGTGATTGGAGACCTCAACGGCATTCGGGATCGCGCAAAGTTTTCCAAGAAGTCTAATCAGAAGATTCACCAGTGGGCATTTTCGCGTATCGCAGAGAAAATCTGCTACAAAGCAGAGATGGCAGGTATCGGCGTAATATGTGAGTCCGAAGCGTATACCTCACAGACCTGCCCAAAGTGTGCGAACCGAAAGAAACCTACAAATCGCAACTATCATTGCAAGCATTGCGGTTTGAAGTATCACCGCGATGGTGTAGGTGCGATGAATCTTTGGTCGAAAGTATCAGGATATTTGTTGTATCCTGTAGTCGGGGAACTGGCAGCCCCCTTAGGTGTCAAATTCCATTGGCACTTAAGTCGCTCTATGTAAATAGAGAATTGTCCTATAAGGAACAAAGGAATCACCTATGCTTTAGCAGGGTGAGGATGTCAATGTTTCATATCCGGGCGTTTCAATATGCCGGCTATTCCATGTCCTTATACTCGTCACTTGGAAAACACTTTCTAAATTCTGGTTTTATACGATATGCAATATCACAATAACCTCCCAAATCCGCCTCTGAAGCAGGGACAACGTCTGCGTAATCTTCTATCGCCTTCGTAATTTCAGGTGTAACTGCTATATCGCCACAGGCAAGCATAATTCCGAGGTTGTCGAGTAGTGCGGCAATTACGGGGTCTATCCCTGACTCACTTGCGATATTTTCATACTTATCAGAATTCATTTGATAACGAAAGTTCGCCTCGTGCCAAACAGAATAAGGTAAGATTTTCTTTGGACTTTCACTTTCGTCTATCGGTTCGGTTTGACAACAATACCGCGGCACATTACCATAAAACCCTCTTACACCAGACTTTTGCATGTGGCATTTAGGGCAGAGAGCCTGCAAGTCCTCTATACTTTCGTTACCTAATGTGTCATAGTGTAAATGGTGAATTTGGGTTGCTTTTCTGTAACACCGTCCCTCACACTCGCACCTATGATTACATGCTTCTAATTTTTGTTGTCGTTTCGTCTGCCATTCTTTTGAGCGGATATATTTTTGATAATCTGCCACTCGTATTCTCTCCTTCCGAGTTATCCCAAAACTAAACAGTAATTAGAAGAATGAAACTCTCAAGCCCAAAACTACTTATTGCCTAAAAAATTATAATATCAATCTTCCAACAAACACCCGGGTAAAGATCTCAACAACGAATATAAATGTCAAGTGGATAATTGGAAAACTCCTATCAGGTAAGATTACATAATCAATATAGCATACCAAGTATTCAAAGTCAATCGAAAAGCCGAGATTCAAAGACACCAGCCACCATTTCTGCACTACGGAGGTGTGCCATATCTCTAAATTCCACGAAATCCATAATCCTGTAAATCCTAATTCAGACAATATACACGTTTCATCACTAACTGCTGATAGCTGGCGGAAACCAATAAAAAATCCGCGAAATCTGCAGAATCCGCGTCAATCCGAGATTCAGACAAAAAACACACTACCTCGCTACTGTCGAGGTCGCCCAACATCTTCCCACCGGATTTATCTCACCACTAAGCGAGTTTTTCCAGTCTGTAGTAGGATGATTCATTGCCCGTCTATTAGGGCTATAGATACCCGACTTTCTCCCCGTTGGCGAGATTTCTTAACCTCGCCTATTCCAAAGGAAAGATAAATTTGACTTTCCAAATAAAATATGTTATTATATATAGATATGTTATGATATGTTATGTGGTAGCAAATTTTTCAAAAAATGACTGAAGCAACCTTTTTACGAGACAATTCGCATATCACTCGAATTAACGAACGTTAACCGAGAAATTAGCATTTTATGAACAACCCGAAAACAAATCGAATTTATCAGGTGCCACCGAGCCAGTAAAAACCTACGTTCGAGACAATTCAGAAGGGCACTCACAAAAAATAAAATAGCCCAATTGTTCATAAAAACCTTGAAAATTGAGAATTCAATAACGTTACAAACCGATGTATCTTCTGGATTTATCACATCTATAGAGGACAAAAAAGAATAGTGAACAATTTTATGAACATCGTGACAAAAAATCATTATACGCGGAAGTTGTTACTGACATAAGGGCACGGATTCAAAGGATATACATCTCATTCCAGTGCAAATATAAAAAATGAACAAACCATCAATGTTCATGAAATTCCCTGCCACGTTCACGAAATGTTCACAGTTCACCTTCGGAAACCCAGCCCTACGAGTTCATAGAAAATTAACAAATAGTTAACTATAAGGTTTGGAGAATGCCATGCTAACACGAAAAGACCTCAAATTCAAACTCGCAAAAAGGCACAAAGAATTCGCTGTCCGCCAATTCGCACGGTTCATGAAACCGACGGATGTCGTCACCGCCGTTGTCGAGCAGTTCAAAACCGAGCTCGCTGTCGACATAGAGAAACACGGCGAAGGGGAAGTCCGACGATACCTCTCCCACAATTTCTGGACACTCGACCCAAAAAACGGGAAGATGCCCGAAAAATTCAAAGTCCTTTATGAGCAACACAAGAAACACTACCTCAAAACCTACGGTGATAGTTACCTCCGCCATCCGCGAAACGTCGTCAGAGAACTCGATGCCCTTTACGAAAAATGTGCCGAGCAACTCGAAAACGCCGACTCCGACAAAGTCCGGCAACTCGTACCGACGATGCTCAAGATCATCCAAACCCTAAAAAGCACCATTGACGCAATCCCATTCGATCAACTCGAAAATGAAGAAGACGAATTTAAGACGGTAATGATAGGCCAATACCTACATTGGACAATGGCAACCCCTGACCCACTTGATGAGGAAGATGAACAGAAACTTAGAGAACTGCTCCAGACGGAAGCCCCTTTTGAAAAAATCCGCAACTTCATTGAATATCTGAGATGCAAAAATCAAGATATTTTGGCCGTCTCCCCTCTAAATAGTAACGGAATACAAGAATACATTAGAGGCAGAAAATTTGAGCTCCTCGCACCTGGAGACGAAGGATATGAGGAGGAAAGACAAGCTAACACCAGTCATTTTATGAAGGAAGTGGACACGTATATCCAATAACGTATCAAACCAATAATATCCATTATCATGGATGAAACCAAACTATGTCCAAACGCACACTCCTCACAACTATCATCATTCCCGTCCTGCTGATCTCTGGACTTATTATCTTCCTCATTAACAACCGACAAACACCCACAGCAGAACTCATCCTGATGCCGCAATGGGTTCACTTCGGCACTCTTCCAGAGTGGCGGGGACCTGTAACACGTTCCGTAACGGCACGAAACATAGGCAAGTCTCCACTCCACATCCAAAGGGTTCACACGGGGTGTAGTTATGCAGAAATCACAGGACCGGCGTTCATCCAACCGAATACGGAAGACACGTTCCAAATAGTCATCAATCCAGAAACGCTGCCCGATGAAGAGACCTCGGCAACCGGGACTATCTTTACGAATAGTCCCAAGACCCCGATTGTGCACCTGACAATCGTCGCCGCAGCAAAACGATTTGCGACGCTCACTCCCAACGTTTGCGAATTTGGGAAGGTTCACCCCGAAACGATACATCAAAAAACCGTCAAACTCACTACGAATGCTCCACTCAACACATCGGATATTCGCCTGCTACCGTCCGGACATGAAGCACTGGCATGGGAGATGACACCTAATCCGGGGACAGATACCTCTCTCATCACGATCCGACTCGGTCCCCTGAAAGACAACGGCACCTTTTCATCACTCCTCACTGTTTACTTTCCAAACCAACGAACACTGACCCTCCCGGTTATCGCCAAGGTCGTCCGCACTGATTAACTCAGCAAGATTCGATACCCCGTGCTGACACCCGTTGACATTCCAACAAGTGCCCAGATGCCAGCGCAGATCATCTCGCCAAGCACAAGCCCAAGGAATATCGGCCTCGCCCCTCGATACATTCTCAATCCCCCGTACCTGACGAGAGAATACTTCATCATCCAGCCGAGAAAGATTGAGGGCCACAGCTTTAATGAGGCCCAAGAACTCAGCATTGTATACCCGATTGGATGCAGCGGCCACCACACGAAAACCCTTCTCAGCCACATCAACAGTCCCATGAAAAGGCTGCCTCCGACCATAAACCCTGTGTTCGTCCAGTCCGTCCCCGTATCGGCACTAACGAGCACAGACGTCAGCCACCGCATGTCGCCCGCCCCACCCGTGTACGGCGCACGATGTGCATAGCTGACCTGGAGGACGGAATAATATGAGACAAGGGTTCCGATAACCATCGCCGCGCCCATACCTATTAACAACCCCCTCCGTCTGACCTTGACTTCATCTGCCGCCTTGAGACCGTTTACCACATACGGCATCATAATCTCCCTCAAGTCGCGTGTGAGAGAGACCGGATGCATAAACAGCGATGTCATGGTTGAAGGATTGATTCTCGCCGACCCCAGCGTGGTAAAGAGAACGTAATGCGCTGAATACGAAGGGTTGACAAAAGGAATGCCGCCGTGGATGACTTGCCATGTCAAGACAATGTAAATTCCCAGAAGCACCAGCACAAAAAGCAGTGCGAATCCAAACGACATTCCCATCAGATGATTTGCAAACGCCAGCAGCAATATCCCGCCGACGAGACCGATAATTGTCAAACCAGAGGGCATCGCCTCGTTTGCGTCATCGCTTTTGCGAAAGGCACTGACAAGCATGCTTTTGATGTGATGCCGTGCTTTGAAAAGGATATAGATGACAAAAGTGAGGCACGCACCGATTTCCTGAGAAGCACTGAACGAATACGCGTTCCACTGCACGCCTGGACCTTTGGTGATTTGGAAACCGAGTATCGCGCCGATAAGACATTGGAGTTTGAAGAATAGAAAGAAAAACCACAGGCTAAACGACACCTCAAGCGGCAGTAAATAGCTGAACCCCACTATCGAACAATACAAGTTGAGTTGCAAAGGTCTCAGTGCACGCCAAGGCTGTTCAATTAAGTAGGGATGGGGATTGAATCGGACGGGAAATTCCGGCACGTTAGGGAAGAACGCATGCAGGCCGTTCAACGTGTGAATGCATAGGGGAACGGCACATCCGACCCATAATGCTCTGTTCCTGAAGAGTGAATTTCTCGCGCCCGGTGGATTGTTTGCCATCTCCACAGGCAACACAACCAGCGGAAAGCTACACCGCTCAATCTCGACCCATTGTCTGCGCAGCAGCACCGAGAGGCATATCACAACGAAGTAGAGGACAAACACGTAAAGTGTCCAAGCCAATAGCGGGATCAGCCATGCCCCCCAGGGGATGGATTCCCCCGGAGAGATGCCTTCATAAAAGAGTTTGATAGCCTTCTCATCATGAACAACGCGCCAGTGGGGAATATATTGATGGAAAAGGGCTTCCCAATCATTTTCGGGTGTTGCAAAATACTGGTAGGCGACAAGCGGGCGAAACGCATATCGCATCATGCCTGTCGAAGGGATGCCGGAGGCGGCCGCCATGATACACCAGATCGTCACCAATTCACCCGCCGAGAGTGCGAGTTTGGGAGAAGCTGCGCTCAAGATGCGGTTGCCAATCAGCACCAGGAGGGTTAGGACAAAAAATGGACCGACAGGGAAATGACCGCCAGCGAGAAAGACATTGCGAATCACGTAATCATTGTAAGGCGCGATCAGACATTCCCCGGCGGCACAGACGAGCCCAATGAGAACTGCCCGCGATGATACGCCAACAGATTTGTTTGTCGGGTTTAAGGAAGTATCGAACCGTTTTGACGTGTTCATATATCCAATCAGTCGAGCGGATTATCCGCCTCAAGCACTCGGCGTTCCGCAGCGGAGAGCCTTCCTTCCGCCGCAGCCCGTTCCACCCAATGGGCAGGTATGCCATTTGTCCACTTCGCCGGGCTTGCATCGGGGTCGGGTGTCCGATACGCGATCAGCAAGCCCCATCGGGTCGGGGTGCCTGGCTTGCGATGGCCGACATGATGCGGCATGTGATGTGGAAACGAGACCATGCTCCCAGGCGGTAGCGAGAAGCGTACCATTTCCAACGGCTTGCCGGTGAAGGCGTGGATCTTTCCCTTCAGCCAGCCCGCTTTCATGGCGGCGTCATCATCGGGTCGCTCGGTGCTCCATTTGTACGGAATGCGGTAGAGATGCGCGCCCGGGATGACCCCAAGTTCCCCACCCTCCTCGAGGGTTGCACCTTCTGGGTAGCAGAGCGTCCGAATACACTGCCGTTGCAGATACTCGGTGGTAAGGGCATCTCCGGTCCCAATAGGATCTTCGACCTCGTACTGCCCCTGCCGATACTGGTGCGCATGCCACCGCCGTCCTATTGAGCCCGGCGTCCGGTTGAGCATGTTGCAGTGGTCGAGTATGAAGCGGTCCCCGAAAAGTTTGGTGAAGAGCTCCATCATCTGAGGGTGGGCGGTGGCGACATCCCTGATGAAGTCGTCGTATCCAATCGAGAAATGTTCCGGCATAATTCCCTGCGACGCGTACCCGCGTGTCACCAACGCAGGACCTGGGCCGAACAGCCCGGGGTCGCGCATGTATTGCATCAGGCCTCGTGGCATGAAGCGCATCTGCTCCGAGCCCCCGCAACACGTCGCCAAAAACTCCGGGGTGATTTGCTCCGGCAACGGCGGCTGTAGCCCCCGGCCCGCGAAGTCGATGGCAGCCCAGTCGGTGTCCATGACGATCTCATCGTTCATCTGCTGTAGTTTCTGCAAGCTCTCCGTCCACTGCTTGCGGCCGGCGTCGGTCAGTATACCCTCCCACACCCAATATCCTTCGCGCTCGAAGAATGTGCGGTCAAATGCCTGAAGCACTTCCGGGCGCAGCAGGTCCTGCACGCGGCTTGCTGGGGCGACGGTGTCGGTTTGACTCTGATGTATAGATGATGTGTCCATTCTCGGCTCCTTTGATAGAAGTTCGACCGAATAATGAAGACTGTGATTGACACTATCGCATGGAAACGATAGAAAATCTCAGTCCAAATCAACTCAAGGAACGGTATCAATGGCAGTGCTAAATCCTGGACCTCCAGCCGCCACATAGCCATCGCTGGCGCCTGTTAAATCCGGACTGACCCAGAAAGAATATAACTGTCCGTTTGTTAAATAAAACCTAAATTTCACCGACTGACCCGCCAGAGCAGATACATCTTCTCCTGTTTTCCACCTGACGAATTGACAGGTCGTATCCTTGCTGATGGGAACGCAGTTTCTATGGGAATATGGCTCAATCGTATTGCCTTGATTGTCTAAAATTTCAACTTGGAGCATACCCTTTTTTGTATTCGTATTCACAAAAAGATGCTTACCCTTATTAAATATCACGGGTCGAGTTGTTAAAGATTCAGTCGATAAACCGGCATTCATGGAAGCAAAACCGTCTCGGCGAAGTATTGCGAGTCCAGTACTACCTCCTGCATACATATGGCTACCGAGTGTTGGTGACGCTCCGGACCAGGCACCAAAATAAAAGTAAATCTTATCCTTCACTACCAAACATCCACCCCCTGCCGCATGAATATACGCCCTATTCCATGTGCCTTCCTTTCGCGATGCGGCTATAAAAGGACTGCGAACCGGTCTATGCCAGTGAAAACCATCGCGGCTATACCCTAACACCAGTTCATTCGTCTTAGGGAATCCCCCTATGGCACACAGTTCATTCGGTGGACCTTTAAAAATTGCAAACAAGCCCAGAAGCACGCTCTCATAGGCAACTGCGTTAACGTCATAGAGCTGCGGTGCGTATCCGAGGTCAGGGTCAGCTTCGTCCAGTTCATCAGTTCTCGCCCAGAATACCACATCTTCCTGTTTCCATGAAGCACCTTTGATAAAATCCTCGTGTTCGCGATAACTTCGGGTGCGTCCAAGCGTACGATTCGAGGTCCTAATGCTGTAAACCCACTTTTTCCTGAAGGCATTATAGAAGAAAGTCGTATTATCCCCACAAGGACCCGTCCTGACTGGTTTCCCCCAGTGGATACCATCAAATGAGGTATAAACTTCCCCGCCTGACCAGTCAGGAGAACGGAAGTATGCAAACATTTTAAACCTTTGATTCGGGTCGTCTGTTTGGGGATCTAACCAGACTGTGGCGCCATCTCGCCGATAGCCGTCCCTTACCGGAAGTACCCTGTTCGTCGCTGGCACAACGTCTAACATGGGTCTATCCCAATGTAAGCCATCTTCACTGATTGCATAACCCAGACCATCGAACCATCCAGCATGATACCACATTTTAAATAACTGTTCTTCGGCATCATAAAAAACGCCGTCATTAAACGGAGAGGCAACCGGATATTTCCCATCATTGAGCTCCAGTTGCGTTTCAGGCTTTAAAACTGGATTCTCTTCATATAAGCGTGGGTTGTGAAAATCCCTTTTTAGATTGGTATTTTCAATGAGAAAGTCATCTACAAACAGTTGTCTTCCCGTATCTATATAAATAACGGTCGGGGGATTTTCTAAGTAGGGTACTGAGATAGGTGAAAGGGTTGTGTCACACAAATTTCGTGGGGGCCACTCTTCCGGCAGACGAATTCCATTATATAGAATTTCTTTCTCATTATTTTCCATTATTAAGCCTCCTTGCCTCTTCGTTCTCTCGAACTTTTTTATCAATATCGGTGTCAAGACCCCATGCTTTAGTTTAGAGTTATTGACTTTAATACTCATAACTTGGATCTGGGGGTATGCCCTGATCTTTGAATCGCCGGTAATCTCCGCTCCGAATGGGGAAAAAATTACCGCGGATGCTGTAGATCCTGCCGTTGAAGAGTTTTACCTCGAGCCGCACCACCTTTTCCATAAATTCTGAGACGGATGGGTGATTCTTCCACCTTGGTTGCCAAAAAAGATCATCACCCGTAAACGGTATGCAATCTTCGAAGGTATACCCTGGGTGAGGTTTCCCATCTGGATCTGTTATCTGAACCCGGACCTCCCCCTGAGGGGTCTGGACGTTGAGGATGAGTTTTTCACCGTGGACGAAGAGCAGCCGAGTCGTAAAAGATCCTGGACCACCCTGCGGTTCAAAATAGGAAAATCCATCGAGCCTTAACTCGTGGGTTAATATTGCCCCCTCCCCGAGATCCGGACGTGCGTGGATCTGGGCATGTTCTCCCTTTGAGGCACTGGAATAGATCCTGATCTTTTTGTCTTCAGTGATGACCATACTCGATGGGTAGATACACCCATACCCGAATTCACCTGGCTCGGCGTTGGGTAAAAACGGCTCTCTGAGGGCTCGCTGGAAGTGCACCCCATTATAACTGTAAGATAGTTGGCACCGCACCTTCCCATGTATGTACTTACCCGGGCTGTCAACAATAGGGGACACTTGATATATCCACAGGAATCCGACAAATATGTGCTCATAGGGGAAAACGGGCATCCCATAGACCTCAGCGGCTGGCGTATCCTGGGCATCGGTCCGGAGAGCCACCTCGGGGTGGGAGAAGGTACGCCAATCCTTGGTTTCATACACCGAGATCCGGCGATCTCCTCCTTTCGGCCTTGCTGCAATCACGTAGCTCCCCCGGATCGGGTTCCAGAAACCCGATACCGCCGGGTCTATTCCAAATGGGTGCCATCTTGCATCTTCGATGAGTTTCCAGGATAAACCATCGGGTGAAACATACAAAGGCGAGTGTCCTTGGGAGCCACTAAAACTGACAAACGCCTTAATCCGCTCAGCGGCGTTATCCGTATGGGCATCAAAGAAACACGGGCCCCATTCGCCGAACCCTTCAAGCGGAAGGACTTGGTGAGAGCACGCACGATCTGGGATTGGTATTTTCTCCGATAGGTCTTCAATCTCCCATCTGACGCCGTCATCGCTTTCGATTGCTACCGCGACGTGCTGCATCCGACGGCCTGGCGGTGTGTATTGAGGATCGAGTTGACCCTGATACAGACAACGCCAGCGACCGGTATTGACGTCTACAAAGACAGTTGGATAGCCCCAGGAAGGATCGAGATGCGGGTCTATAAATATTCCGTCAGTTACTAATTGAGGACGTCCGACATGACGGACGAGGTTTTCTCGGCGATGCAGGTACCAATCGTCAAAAAAGAGTAAGGTTGAACTACCGTTATTGTCCATGAAATTTCTCCTTTTCAGACTTGATTCTGACAATAATTGAACGTTCATGGAGAAGCGTTGGAAGAAAAAGAATACTCTGTAATAGAAGGTCCGTCTGCTATGTAGAACTTTCTGTCCGTAAACTGCTTCATCAGTTCGGCATTCTTTCTCTCGTCGAGAAACCTTGCATAGATAACATCGGATTTCAAAAGCGGATGGTTCTGTGGAAATACACTTCTATACCCCATAGGTCTCTCTGATCTGACGAACACGATGGCGTTCTCTATCTGCCTCTTTTTGACGGCTTTCACAATCTGCGCGTTTGCGCCCCAGTAGCCATCCGAGTAGACTCTCAACAGACTGGGTATGTTCGATGCGAAACCCAGACAAAAGCAGGCTATGAGGAGAATGGCAAGGTAACCTTTCACTCTGCTCTTATCGACGATACCGAAGAGGTTGTAGGCAATATCTGGCACGGCGGCGATTCCACGTGCGGTGAGCAGAACGAAGGCGGCCGTTGAGGCAAACAGGACCCGGGGACCCAAACACCAGTCCTGATGCCAGTAGGTAAAGTAGGCAAGTATCAGCGACGAGGCATAACCGATGAGAAGCAAATCCCAGGTATTTGCTTTTAAAGAGACGAATGCAAGGAAAACGAAGATCAAAGATGGAATAGGAAGCTCAAAGAGAAATTTGTTCAAGGCATTGAGGTTGTTGAGGGTCTGGATGAGACCTCGTTGGGGTGTATGCGGTTCACCCCAGCCACTATGACCAAAGCCGGGGTCATGATCCTTACCATGCAGGACGTGGTACCCGAAGGTAAGCGGATCGCCGTTCGTGAGATAGTTGAACGTTAGGAGTCCTCCGAACATCACTCCGAACATTGCCAGTGCCGTGAAGCAGAGCACTGTAAAGCGAAATAATTCCTTCCGCGATGCCATAAACAGCATAACAAGTTTGGATATGGCATAGATAAGAAACGGAATGCCAATAGCAAGAGCGGTCAGTGGGCGCATATTGACCACATATCCCAGAGCAAACCCAGCCAGTAAAGCGTCCCTTATCCTGAGTCTCTTTACCATACGCACAAATCCGAGCAGGAAAAGCTCGAAGAAGAAGAGTGTGGGTGTATGGTTCATATACTCAGACGACATGAAGACCAAGAACGGTGACAAAGCACCCAAGAGTGCGGCCAGTCTTCCTATTCTTTCACAGTATATTTCTTTCCCGATGAAATAGAGCAGAATGATGCAGAGGGATCCAAGCAAAGGGTTAATAATCCAGGGGGCGTGAAGAATGTGACCGAGACTCAATAAGAGGGTCTGTCCCGGCGGATACTGGGAGTACCACCTGCCATTGTTAATCATGAGTGTGAAGTCGAAGAGTTCTCTGGGTTCAGGCGATGGAACAGTGAGTCTGCCGAGAAGAAATATCTTAGCGTGGAAGACTTGGTCAACGCTGTCTGCGACGTGGGGTATGTGCTCGAAAAGGAAATAAGAACCCAGATTTGTTGCGGTGAAGACGAGGGCGAAAAGTGACGCGAGCAACGTCCAAGCTGGCATCCCATGGAACCATCGCGTAATCTTTTGTCCCAGACTTCTCAGCTTAAAGATTAAAGTGTCCACCAGGGGTGAGGCGCCGACGAATATCATCGTTATCCCCGCTGTTCCAAGCGTGAGGTATAACACAATTGGCCAGCCTTTCTCACTTGGTGTCAACGTGAAGAGTTGATATCCCAAAGCGAGAAGCAGAAGCGTCAGCCACCGAGGCTGGCGGATAAGCGACTTCAGGCATTTCCGGGCCGAGGGACTTATCAGCATCATGCCGACACATAAAGCGGCTAACGACATGAGAAAGGCACCCGCAGATAAAGTGAACTCGGATCCAAAGAATTTAACCTCGATGGACATGTTCTCGCCAAGCGCGCTCTGGATATACTTCATCTCATAGGCCATTCCAGTTTCTTTAGCAGGATACGTAATTTCGTTTGGCGCGCTCAGAGCCAGTATCAAGAAACCCGTTATTATCAGGATTAAACGCCAGATATATCTCATCGTAGTGTTCTATCCATGCCTTGCCTGGGCTATTAGAAGAATGAATCAGGGAAAAGGATGCTACCCCAAAAGGAAATGCAGCACACTAAAGCTCAGAGGCGAAAAGGGGAGAATGTGAAGTTAACCGGGGAAGTGAGAAAGCGGTGAAACCTCCGCTTTCTCACTTTCAAAAACTCGGCTTATGCGCTTCGCAGGGCGTATCTATTGGGAAGCCTGCTTGACCTGACCCCATGTGGTAGTGAGGTGCCCCAATGGAGAAACTGGGAGCACTTCCTCCATACTATTCATGACCATCTCGATATCGTCTTTATCCAGCTCGCCTTTGAAAACGGCGACCTCGTCAATAACGCCGTTGAAAAATGAACCGCCTCTGTGATCACCCATGCTGACGCCGATTGCAAAGCCGTTCTCGTGATCAATGCTACCTTTGACCGAGCTATGGTCAATCGGGTTTCCCTGCTGTTCTCCATCGACGTAGACATAGCGCTCACCCTTTGTTCTGCTAAAAACCACCGCAACATGATGCCACTTCCCGTCGTCAAGCCCCGCGCCTCTGTTGTCACAAACTGTGACAGGTTCTGTCTGCAGTCAGGTCCTGATTTGTCCACCGCCACTGAACTTGACTTCAAACCCAGTCCAGTCTCCAGCCAGCCGTGTTTTACTCATTATGAAACCCGTGCCCGTATCCGTTTTAAACCAAGCGGTAACAGTAAAGTCGGTCTTATCACCGAGTTCAAACTCATTCAGTTTGTCAGCACTTTCTGTCTCAACCGAGGTCCCGCTGCCATCAAATTCCAGAGCACCGCCGAACTTCCCTTCAACCCATTTGGGTCCGGCGATGAGCTCGCCGTCATTGCCATTGGGTGATGAATCTTTAGCAACATTTCCTTTACCTTCGTCAAAGAGCCACACCCCGATTGCGTCATCTACGCTAACTTCAGCTGCACTTAGTAAAGGGAAGGCAAAAGCTAGACATGCGCAAGCGATGACCTTTATCACCAATACCCGTATCATTGATAGTTCCTCCTTGCTTTCTGAGATAGAATAGAAAATGGAAAAACCGTCCTCTTACGGCTTAATCTTACCCCATGTAATGGCAAGATTATCAAACAGTTTGAGAGCCGTCATGGAAACTGCCAGCCCCTGCCTCAGAGTTCTCATATCAGCATCGGATAGAGCGATGTTGAAGCGGGCGACCGCATTGATGGCTCCGTTGAAAAACGATCCTGCACTGAGATCACCCGGACGCACTCTACCGCTTCCACGTTGGTTTCCAAACTGTATTATCTCATTATACCGAATTCGGTATATAATGTCAAGTTAACACGGGTGTGTAAATATTTTGTCAAAGGTGGTAGGTGTCACCCCTACGGGGTTCGCTGATGGGGGGCTCACTACGTTCTACAGAGATTGCCTCGCAGTGAGAGCCCTACGGGGTTGAAGAGGAAACAGGTCAAAAATCGGTGTATACCGCGTCCTAAAAGGACATAAGATGCCTTCGGACGTTGAATGCCAAAAACTTTACACACCCGCTGATCACTAAGAAACACTTGACAGAATACCGCAAATTGTAGTATCATTAAATACAACAACACGCAAAAAACAGAAGAACCCCTTCATGGAAAAACGCTACTTCGATTTCAGGGATATTTTCCAGGTTATCCGCTACGGATTCAGTGGACGAAAGATCGCAGTTCATCTCATCGGACTCGTTCTCGCATATCTAATTTACGAAACTTTGGTGTATCTCAGTCTCGTCATCGTAGGAGGCACTGCCGCGCAGGACTTTTGGAACACGTATGCTCTCCTACCCCTGCCACCCTTCGGTGATGCAGGACTTACACAGACAACTGAAATCGCAATGTGGATAGGGATGGTTAGTTTCGCGTGCATCTTCTTCTTGGCAAGCACGGTCGCTTCCAAGATCACCATTGAGCAGCTCCGTGGGGATTTCTTCTTTTCGGTCGGAGATGCCTTGATCTTCCTCAGGGGACATTGGAAATCCGTTTTAGGTGCGTTCATCGGCTTACTTCTCATCCAGATATTCCTCGCGATAATCCCCCTCAGTATCGCGGGAATCGCGAAGTTACCAGCAGTGGGAAAACCATTTCTCATGATCGCCTCACTGTTCATGCCGATCGGATTTTTCTTTGGTCTCTTGATGGCGTTGATAGCGATCGTTTTCAGTGCCAGTTTGCTGTTTATACCAGCCGTCGCCGCTACGACAGGTGCCGATGCATTTGAAATAATTTATCAGCAATTCGCAATGGTTTGGAACAAGCCTTGGCTGTTAGTGTGTTATGAGGCGATGTTGCTCCTTATCAAATTTATTTTCGTGCCCATTTGGGCACTCTTTTGCCTCGCAGGCTTTTCGATTGTGGTGTTTCCGACGCACCTCTTCCACACCGAAGCGATGCAGCAATTGATGGGCTACGCAAATGTATGGCTCGGTGGGGCTGTCGAAAGGGTAGCAACACTGCCCTATATTAATAATCTCGGGATCTTCAGCACCGGCACGAGTGATCAGATGCCGACACTGACAGGGGTAGCGACAGTTACGACCCCAGTGACTGCTATCTTTCTGACGATCACGCTCCTGATGGGTGCAGGCTTAGTGATTGCGTACCTGTTTTCAATCGCTTCTGCCGGAAACACGATAATTTATACGATAGTGCGAAAGAAACTTGATGGACAGAATTTGTTAGTACCCCCCGAATCGCAATTGACTGGAACGAACGAAGCATAAATGCCAAGTCGATGATGACTTAGAAATATATCGCCTTTCACAACGTGAAAGGCGCCCAGGAGCAATAGTTAAAAAGATGTTTCAGAAAATGATGACCAAAGTCTTCGGTAGCAAAGAGGATCGCGACGTCAAAAAGTTTCGCGACATCGTCGAAGCCGTCAACCAGCGCGAACCTGAAACCAAAAAACTCACCGACGCACAACTGCAATCCAAAACACCAGAATTTCGCCGACAGCTGGATGCCGGTGCACCGCTTGATGACCTCTTACCTGATGCCTTCGCTGTCGTCCGTGAAGCCGCCGTGCGAACCTTGAAACAGCGGCATTACGATGTCCAAATTATGGGTGGTATCGCACTCCACCAAGGCAGTATCGCAGAGATGCGCACAGGTGAAGGTAAAACGCTTACCTCAACCCTCGCCGTCTATTTAAACGCATTGACTGGAAAAGGCGTACATCTCGCTACCGTTAATGACTATCTCGCACGCCGGGATGCTGAATGGATGGGCAAAATCTACAACTTCCTCGGACTCTCCGTTGGACTGACACTCAGCCTAATGCCGAAGGAACAGAAAAGGCTTGGATACAAATCAGACATCACTTACGGCGTTCACAGCGAATTTGGATTTGATTACCTCTGGGACAACAAGGCACTCTCGATTGAAGATAAGACGCAGCGCGGGCATGTCTACGCCATCCTTGACGAAGTTGACAGTATCCTCATAGATGAATCCCGTACGCCACTCATCATCTCAGAACCTTCCGGTAAACCGCCAGAACTTTACAGGCAAATTAACGGTGTCGTCGCACAACTTCGAGAAAGCGAGCACTTCCAAATCGATCAAGAGGGGAAATCGCGAGGCAGTGTAACCCTTACCGATGAAGGCGTTGAAGAAGTCGAACGCCGTCTCGGTGTAGGGAACCTCTACGAACACACGAACATCGCTATGGTGCATCACGTCAATCAAGCACTCACTGCGCATCAGCTCTATAAACGCGATGTCGATTATCTCGTCGAAAACGGCGAAGTCCTCCTCGTTGACGAATTCACAGGACGAAAACAGATCGGTAGACGGCTCAGCGAAGGACTCCATCAAGCAATTGAAGCGAAGGAACGCGTTAAAGTCGTTGAGGAAAGCGAAACCGGTGCCAAGATTACCTACCAAAACTACTTCCGCATGTATGACAAACTCGCGGGTATGACCGGTACCGCCGCGACTGAAGCGAACGAATTCGCACACATCTACGGATTAGAGGTTTCCGTCATTCCCACCAACGAACCGATGATCCGGATGGACCATTCCGATCAAATTTACAGTAACGAGGACGAAAAATACAACGCCGTCTTACAAGATATCGTCGAACAGACGGAGATGGGACGTCCCGTCCTTGTCGGCACTGTTTCTATTGAAAATTCCGAGAAATTGAGCAAAATGCTCAGGGCCAAACACCGAAAAATCCGGCATCAGGTTCTCAACGCCAAGGAACACACGCGCGAAGCCGACATCATCGCGCAGGCTGGTGTGCCGGGTGCTGTAACAATCGCAACGAATATGGCAGGTAGGGGTGTAGACATTCTCCTTGGCGGTAACCCCGAAGGTATGGCGACCGAAACGCTGCGGAAACGGAAAGCAAAGACGGAAGCACTGTCCCCGGAGTCCGAAGAATACCAAGCAGCCCTTGCGGAAGCAGAAGCCATTTGCGAGGAACAAAAAGAAAAGGTATTAGCCGCTGGCGGTCTCCATATCATCGGCACAGAACGCCACGAGTCCCGACGTATCGATAACCAACTCCGTGGACGATCGGGTAGACAAGGAGATCCAGGCTCGTCTCGGTTCTATCTCTCGCTTGAAGACGAGTTGATGCGAAAATTCGGTTCTGAACGCTTACAAGGGCTGATGACACGCGTCGGAATGGATGATGATGTCCCCTTAGAACATCCGTGGGTGACTAAATCCATTGAGAAAGCGCAGACACGTGTTGAACAGATGTATTTCGAGATCCGAAAAAATCTTCTCAAATTCGATGACGTTATGGATACACAGCGTGATACCATCTATACCTTGCGCGACATCGTCTTGGCTTCTGCTACAGATGTCGGTGCCTTATCAGAACACGAAGACGCCGCCGAAGCTGGCGGACTCGCTGCACTCTCTGAAAAAGATGCCCAAGTTCCTACCTCTCTCAAGACCACGATTTGGGGGATGATTGAGAGGGTTGTCAGAGATGCGGTCGAGGACAATATGGGAGAAAAGGTGGGAATCCCTCTTGAAACCCCTGACAGGTTCCAGCAATGGTTGACGACCACATTCCCGATCGAACCAATATGGAAAACACCGTTGGCACAAGCGAGTCCGGAGGAGGTTCAAGAACAGACCTTGGAGATGTTGCGCGCCGGTTATGAAGAACGCGAAACCGAAATGGGTCCAGAGATGATGCGCGTCCTTGAACGTCTACTCCTTTTGGATAGAATTGATGATCACTGGAAAGAACACCTCCATAATATCGACTATATTGAGGAGGGTATTCGGTTCGGCGCAGGATATGGTGGTAAAGACCCGATTGTCGTTTTCAAAAACGAAGCACTCACAGTCTTTGAAAGTATGTATCAACAGATTGAAGAACAGGTCAGTGAGTTCATCTTCAAATCTCGCGTCAATACAGAGGCACCGCGCCGGGTCCCGAGTCGACAGACGGGTAGACGGCGTAGACCCCAGCCGAGAGCACCCCAACGCGGGGCAGCCGCCTCAGCCAATGATGATGCCGAATTTGCTTCACAACAAGCAATGGGGAATATGCCGAAGGTCGGCAGAAATGCCCCTTGTCCTTGTGGAAGCGGCAAGAAATATAAGAGATGTCATGGTGGTTAGTAGTTTGTCCACCTTATAAATAAATTGTAAAAAATGGTACGTAGTGAGGCGATTTATCGCCTCTGTTAAAGCGCAATCAATTGCGCCACTACAAACAAGCGATGGAAACTGACCGCTGACGGCTATTTCAAGGAGAATCGCTTTGGACTCGAAAAACGCATATACACTTTCGAAGACGCTGCTTGACATTCTCGCGTGTCCGGCATGTAAAGGTGAGATAGAGTACGATGAAGCCGCAGAGAAATTGGTATGCGTCGGTGAATGTCGGCGGCGCTACCCGATCCGTGAAGGCATCCCTGTGATGCTCATTGATGAGGCAGAAATGCCGAGTGAGTAACTTTGCTAATGAAGGTGTCCCATAGTCTGGATCCGGTTAGAATGAATCTCAAGCGGGACTCCGCTCGTTACTGGGAAGAAGCGGAACGAAAGGAAAATGGGCTGAGGATTGGATATCTTAAGAAACGTGCGTAGCACCCGTCGCGTCGAAATTGACCAGATCCCATCGTGAAACGAAGTGGAACGATGACCAGGGTCCCATAGTTTAAAAAATGAAGATTTTATTTTTAAGCCTACGGTGTCCGTATCCACCGCATCGGGGCGATCGGATCCGGTCTTACAATTTTATTAAGCAGCTTTCAAAACAACATGCCGTAACCCTCGTTTATTTTGCTGAATCTGAAAGCGATATTGAATCCGCGAAGCATTTAGAACCTTATTGTGAGCGCGTAGAGTGGGTCCGTTTCCATCGTTCTTTTGCCTTCATAAATACAGGGATCCACTGCTTATCGCGTCGTCCACTGCAACTGCATTACTGGTACGCACCCCAGATGCAACGGAAGATTAACCAACTCCTCGAACAAGAGGACTTCGAGTTGATCCACGCGCAACTCTTTCGGATGGGACAATACGTAACGGACGTCCAAGGTCCCACCAAAGTCTTAGATTTGTGCGATTCGTTGGCACTGAATCTCAGTAGGCGCGCTGAACTTGAAAGCAATCCTTGGCTTGCGAAAATTAAATTAGATTGCACTCCAAAGCGTTTTTTGGTAAAATTGGAGGAAAAACGGGTGCGGCGTTATGAAGTCAACATTATGAAGGCTTTTGACTGCGGTACCGTTGTCGCGCGTTTTGATCGGGACTATCTCTTGAAGCAGGACAATGGTCTGAATCTGTCAATAGTTCCGATGGGGGTTGACCTCGGGTACTTTCAACCCAAGCCGATAACACAATCTGCGCCGTTGCTGCTCTTTACCGGAACGATGAACTATTTTCCGAATTCGGATGCCGCGATCTATTTTTGTAATGAGATTTTTCCACGTATCCGAGAAAGCCATCCGAGCGCGCAGTTTTATATAGTAGGCAACCATCCGTCGGATCAGGTAAAGCGGCTTGAAACACAGGAAGGTGTAGTTGTCACCGGTTATGTCCCGGATGTCCGTCCCTATTTTGAAAAGGCATCTGTTTTTGTTGCCCCCTTACGTGCTGGATCGGGCATACAAACTAAAAATCTGGAAGCAATGGCAATGGGGGTTCCCGTCGTCACAACCTCCGTTGGCGCAATGGGGTTGGAGGCAGACAAAGGTAAGGAGCTACTCGTTGCAGATACGCCTGCTGACTTCGCGAAACATGTCGTTCATTTGCTCAACGATGAGCACTCGAGGGAAACCCTCGCGCAAACCGCCAGAACTTGTGTCGAAACTAATTATAGTTGGGAGGCTATTGGGCAACGTCTGAAGTATGTCTATGCCCAGGCAGTTCGTACACAGAAATGAATCAGGATTGACATGACTGCCTTTCTGTAGGAGGGAACTCCGATTCCCGACTTGTGAGGTGACTCGACGAAACTGTTATCAAAGCAAGTGCGTAGCTCGTAATGAAATGAAGCGCGGATATAAGAAAAGCATGTCAAAGCCCAAACCCACACTGTTTAACCGCAAGGAATAATTAAAATATGGATAGACCAAAAATAAAGTGGAGTTTTACAATTGTTGTTGATGTCCTTCTCGTCAATCTTGCATTTCTATTCGCTTACCTAACCAGTAGGCAGCTCGGTTTTGATTTTTTAGAGCAACCCGCACCACTTTTCGCTATACTGCAGAGTATAGACACATCTCCCTTCCAACCACAGCATGTTATTGGACTCGGTATCGCCACTATTGTTACCATAGTTCGTATCGGTCTGCTGTTAGCCTTCAATCTTTACAAACCAATATGGCAGTATGCCGCGGCTAAGGAATTCCGGGCGTTGGCAACCGCGATTATGTTCGCGACTGTAGGACTCATCGGGCTTTCCATACTATTGAAAATTGCTTGGGTTCTTTTCTTGATCGATGGCTTTTATAACTTCGCACTCATCGGATTTACCAAATTCTCTGTGCAAATTCTCCAACAAGATAAACGGTCAGGGCGTAAAAAATATCAGAAGGACGCAGGTGCAGTAGTTCCGAACTCTGAATCGCAATTGCCCGTACAAAAATTGTCAACGAAAGTCCTTATCGTTGGCGCAGGTGAAACGGGTATCGGTGTGCTCCGTGCCTTGAGAAACCATCCTGAAAAAGGGTATGTCCCGGTTGGCTTTATTGACGATGCACCACACAAAGTCGGCAGAAGCGTTGCAGGGCTTGAAGTATTGGGTACGACCCGCGACCTCACCTATATCGCTCGCAAGCGCGAAATCGATGAGGTTGTCATCGCTATCCCCTCAGCACCGGGCGGTAAAATTCGTGATATTATTCGGCAGTGCGAATACCGGGGATGTCAGTTTAAAATCGTCCCGAACATTCATGCGATTCTTGAAGGGCGCGCCAGCGTCAGTCAGATCCGGGAAGTCCGATTTGAGGATCTCTTAAATCGGTCTACCTCGCAGATGGACCTCGCTGAAGTTTCTAAATATCTCGCCGGTAAACGCGTAATGGTCACCGGAGCCGGGGGTTCAATCGGCTCTGAACTCTGTCGCCAAGTGGCGAAGTTGAACCCAGAACTCCTTATCCTCTTCGGGCGCGGTGAAAACAGTCTCTATCATACAGATATAGAACTCCGGGAGTCCGAACCGCTACTCAATCGCGCTTTAGTGATTGGTGATATTCGAGATAATGCTAAAGTTTCGCAAGTTACACGCAAGTATCGCCCCGATATTATTTTCCACGCCGCGGCACACAAGCATGTTAAATTCATGGAGAACCATCCCGATGAAGCCGTCAAAAACAACATACTTGGCACGCAAAACCTCATCAATGCCGCAATCGAACATGAGGTAGAGGCTTTCATACTCGTCTCATCGGATAAAGCGGTAAACCCAACGAGCGTTTACGGGGCATCCAAACGTGTAACAGAGAAATTGGTTCAGTGCAAAGCGAAGCAGAATAGCACCCGATTTATCGCAGTCCGCTTCGGCAACGTTATCGGAAGTCGTGCGAGTGTAATCCCCAATTTCAGACGGCAGATCGCCAAAGGGGGTCCCGTTACCGTCACGCATCGCGAAGCGACACGCTACTTCATGACGATTCCAGAAGCTGTGCAACTCCTCATCCAAGCGGGTACGATGGGAAATGACGGCGAGATCCTGATGTTAGACATGGGAGACCCAATTAAAATTCTTGATCTCGCTCAAGATCTTATTCGCCTTTCTGGACTTGAAGTTGACAGGGATATCAAGATTGAATTTACAGGTTTAGAACCCGGCGAAAAATTGTATGAGGAACTCCTGACCCCTCAAGAAGGCGTTACAGCCACAAAACACCAGCGTATTTTCGTCGCACAGCTGGAGCAGATAGAGGAACGTCAACTCCTCTCACAGATAGAGGAACTCTCGCAATTCGCAGACGCGCTGGATTCAGAAGGCATTGTTTCTAAGTTCCAGGAATTGGTCCCAACATATCAGCCGAACCGCGCGTTCTTGACAGAAAGCGATATGGATAGTGCGTCTGAGATTATCCAGTTTCCTACGGAAACGGAAGCCGCCAGAGCGAACCGTCGTTAGCCCACAAAATAGGATAAGCGCATGCCGCATACCAAGCGTTTTTATAGCAGCCAGCAGCCAGCAGTCAGCAGTCAGAAAGAGCCGGTAGGTTCACCAAAGAACCTCTTTGCTGAAAGCCGGCGGTTGAAAGCCGACAGCCAAGTTGGTATAGAACCTAAACGCGACTGGGCAAAACGGACGTTTGATTTCCTGTTCGCAACGATTGGGATCGTGTTTTTGTCCCCCCTTTTTTTGCTTGGGATCTTGCTCGCAAAATTGCAATCAAAAGGACCCATGTTTTACAAAGCTAAACGGGTCGGCAGGGGCGAAGTCGTCTTTGAAATGTACAAATTCAGGACTATGGTGGTAAATGCGGATACACTCGGCGGTAGTTTGACAACCTATAGGGATGAGCGGATTACATCCATCGGCAGGTTTTTGAGATGGACGAAGTTGGATGAACTCCCAAACTTAATCAATGTAATTAAGGGTGAAATGAGTCTCATTGGACCGCGTCCGGAGGCACCCGATTACGTCAAGCACTATACACAAGCGCAGAAGCGAGTCCTACAAGTAAAGCCAGGAATGACAGGTCCATCGCAACTTGCGAACCGTGATGAAGAGGAGAAACTCAAAGGGAAACTTGACGCGGAGCATTATTACATCACAGAATTAATGCCAGAAAAACTCACATTAGACCTCCACTATGTTGCGACACAAAGCATCGCCACCGATATAGGATGGTTGCTAAAAACCTTTTGGGTAGTCATCTTCGCATCACGCCGTTCCAAATGAGGTTTTTAATTTATGAACTCTGGGCTGCGCTCCATTTCATTACGCGCAGGTTTTCGGCAAGTTTTACTGGATTTGTGAATTTTGACATGTCTTTTCTTAAACCAAAAGTGTAGCCTGCAACAATACGCAGAAGTACCCTATCAAAAACACGCAGGGTTTTGCTTGGGTGTTTTTTCGGATTCGAGGGACGCACTTCAAAGTTCAAATGCACGCTGTTCCTCCGCAAGGTAAAATTAAAAAATGAAAAAGAGACGTGTCTACATTATTTTAGGAACTATTATCGCGCTGTTCTTCTTGCTGCTGATTTTACGTTCAATAGGCGGCAACGTATCGCTCGGGGAGAAGGTCGCAGTGGTAGACATTACGGGTATCATTTCCCGTTCAGATGCAACGATTAAGCTGATTCATACCTACCGCGATGATCCGAATATCAAAGCAATTGTCGTTAGAATCGACTCTCCCGGCGGTAGTGTCGCCCCAGTCCAAGAGATTTACAGCGAATTGAAGAAGATAGAGAAACCGATAATTGCCTCAATGGGAGGCAGTGCGGCATCTGGTGGTTACTATGTCGCCTGCGCCGCCGATACAATCTTCGCGAACCCTGGTACCTTGACGGGTAGCGTCGGCGTTATTATGCAATTCACACAACTAAAAGGATTGTATGACAAAGTCGGCTTAGGGCATCAGGTCATTAAAAGCGGCGACTTTAAGGATACAGGTTCACCCTTCCGTGATTTAACGGAGCAGGAACGGGCAGTTCTCCAATCCACCGTGGACGATGTTTACAATCAATTTGTGGATACAATCTTCGAGGCACGGGGGCATCTCTTAACGCGTGCCGAAATTGTTGAGCTCGCTGATGGACGAATTTACTCTGGAAAGCAAGCATTGGATTCAAAACTGCTGGACCAACTCGGCAATCTCCCAGATGCGATCAAAACCGCCGGAGAGTTAGCAGGTATTGAAGGCAAGCCCAAGGTGGTGCGTAAGGAGAAAAAGACATCACTGCTCGAACAACTCGTCGGTGTTAGGCAGATGCCCCCTTTGGATGAGATGTTCAGTCCGCCCGGTGTCACCTTTCGTTATGAAATGAGTCTTGGCAAATAGCCGTCAATCAAAATGAATGACGCGTATCAAGTTAACCAACACTGGGAAAAACTTGCGAGTCGAATTGTCAAGCCCCAACAGGTTGTACTTGTGATAGGGTCAACCGATGTTGGAAAAACGACCTTCTGTCGTTTTTTGGCTGATTCTGCCGTTGATCGGGGTTTGAAAACCGCTTTTGTGGATACAGATGTCGGTCAATCTCAAATCGGTCCCCCTACGACAATCGGTATGAAGTCTCTTGCCCCAGAAAGTTCCCCTGTCCAGTTCAATGGCATCGCCGACCATCTCTATTTTGTAGGAGATCTGTCCCCACGAGGGCACTACCTTGAAATGCTAACTGGGACACGGTTGATGGTAGATCACGCACGTGAAACCGAAACTGATTTCGTTATCATTGATACAACGGGTTACATTCACGACGCACCTGCTATTATTCTCAAACAACATAAGATTGCGCTCATCAGACCGGACCACGTGGTATGCATCGGTCGTTCCAACGAATTGGGGCAGATAACCGCATGCTACAGTCAACAGGATTGGCTCAATATACATTACCTTGTTCCACACCGGAATGTCCGATCTAAAAGTAGCAAGGCGCGCAGCCGATACAGAAAAGCCCAATTTGATGCCTACTTTGGTGCAGCTTGCAAGCCAAAGCTTGCTGTCGAAAGTGGCGAGACTTGCGGTCCAGAACTTGCTTTACAAAAGTCCGAAAACAGCATCCAACCCCTACCATTTGAACAGATTCGCGGTGAGCGCACTCCTTTCTTTATCGGGCGTATCGCAAATGAGAAGGAATTAGAAATCCTCTCTCGACTCATTGAAACGCAAGTTTACCACGCTGAATGGGGACATCGTACCTTGTGCCTCATTGCGTCAAAATCACTTTCCAAAGCAACCATCGCCCAGATCAAAAACTATTTAAGTCTAACGCACGTCACAGCAGAAGTCCGCGCTTATTTTGAACGCCGTTTGGTCGGAATCATTGACGCTGCCGGTGATACCTACGCCATCGGGATCATTGAAGCCGTCGATTTCCAAAAACGAGAATTCAGTATTCGTTTCCCGTTTTCAAAGGAGAGTGATGCCGCGAAGAGGGCATGTGCCATCCAATTTGGTAATTACCAACTTAAATAAATCAAATAGGTGTTTTGCTTGGGTGTTTCCGCAGTTAATCTGCGGTTCGATCCAACGGATAGACGCAGCATGGATAAAAAAACTTTTACAAAAAACGCAACCTTTACTCGATTTGTCCGGTATCACGCGCCCTATACGGGTTCCCTTCTCTTAGCGATGGCTTTTGCCTTAGTCGTTGCCGTGTGCGACTTAGGGGCTATTCAGATTTTGGCAGATACGATTAATACGCTTGAAATTGTCGGTGGAAACCCATTCGACGAAACCGTATCCATCCGGTACTTCCAACGTGAAGGTCTATTTGCCTTCGACGGATTTGAAATGTTATTGACAGATGCCGGTGATGCGCTCAAAGCCTTTCTATGGTTACTCGGTGGATTGCTTATCCTTGTGTTCATCAAAGGTTTCTTCGTTTTTGGCAACGATTACGTGATGGCGCGTGTCGGACACAAACTCGCTTTCCGACTGCGAAATACCCTTTACGAGCGCATTGTATCCGCACCTTTAGGCATTTTACGCGAAGAACGCACCGGCGATCTCATGGCACGTATCACAGACGATGTCCGAGTGTGGCATAACCTCGTCGCGGCGATGGCGAACATTATCCGTGCTGTTGTTCTCGTGGGTGTCTTTGTCTCTGTAATGCTAATCACAAGTTTCAAACTCACGCTGTTCGTCCTGCTTATTCTCCCGTTTCTTGCTTACTTTATCACATCTATCGGTGTCCGAATTCGCGGTGCCAGCATAGAAATTCAACAACAGAGTGCGAGTATCTATTCACAACTCAAAGAGACACTCGCGGGTATCAAAATTATCAAGAGTTTTACCTCTGAACAAGCGGAAATGAAACGCTTCCGAGCCATCAATTGGGATCAGTACTGCTCCGCAATCCGGCGTGCGCGTTTCGCTGCGCTTCTCCCACCGACGATCGAATGGTTGGGGGCTCTCGGTGTTGCAACTGTTTTTGGGTTAGGCTGCTGGCAGGTCATTACAGGACAGCTCTCCACAGGATGGTTTATCGGCTATGTTACGATGGTAAGTTGGATGTTCAAGCCGATTAAAACGATTGGTAGCGTCAACAGTGCCTTGCAACAGTGTCTCGTCTCTGCGAAACGGATCTTTTATCTCCTCGACTTCGGACCAGAGATGTATGGGGAGAACGATGAACGTCAGTATAGTCTCCATACGAGGTCTGAGGACACAGCAGGTGGGATTCAACTGCAAAATATTCACGGCACCGTCACATTTCAGAACGTCACTTTTTCCTACTCGCAACCTTTGACAACAAATTCGGATAATCGACACATAGGGTCGAAACCTGTCATTGACAACGTAACCTTTGAGGCAAAGCCGGGGGAGGTCGTCGCACTCGTCGGACCGAGTGGCAGTGGAAAGACAACTCTCCTCAATCTACTGTTACGTTTCTATGAGGTAAGTACCGGCAAAATCTTGATTGACGATGTCTCTATTTCCGAAGTAAATTTGGAGTCATTGCGACAAAGTATTGCGCTGGTTCCACAGGACACGTTCCTATTTGACGGCACGATTATGGAAAACATCGGCTACGGATGCCCGGGTGCTACCGATGAGGCGGTTATCGCAGCGGCGAAAAGGGCAAACGCACACGAGTTCATTACGAAAACTCCGCACGGTTATATGACCCCGATCGGTGAGGCGGGTATGAAACTCTCTGGTGGTGAACAGCAGCGCTTATCTATTGCCCGTGCGCTCTTAAAAGATGCTCCGATTCTCGTTTTAGATGAAGCGACATCCTCATTGGATACACAGTCTGAAGCACTCATCCAAGAATCGCTGGTAAACCTGATGGAAGGGAGAACCAGTTTTATTATTGCGCACCGACTTTCAACCGTTGTCCGAGCTAACAAGATTCTCGTTATCAGGGATGGGGAAATTCTGGAGACTGGGACACACGAAACACTGTTGGCAAAGGGAGGACTGTATCAAAAACTCTGCGAAATGCAGTTCAGTTAACCTAAAAAGTGTTAGGACCTAAAGGGCGTTAGGGAGTAGGTGAGGCTTGTAACCACAAGGCTACTCCTGTGTAGAAATTATTCGTCTATAGAGAATCGCAAATAAATTATCGAAATTTGAACAAAAAAATGCAATTTGGGTAAACCTCTTACCACTTGTTAACGTCACATATATTAGAAGAATGCGGTTTTTTAATTATTCCTTGCGGGTAAATATGCATTTCTTGGATATTGGCGTTTTCCGTGTTGGAGTCGCCTGCGTGTTTTTGCAATGTAATACATTGTCCCGCAAGTCCACACGCGACTTGCGCTATGGATTTAGTCTGGGGAGAGACTAAATCCGGTGTTTCTGCGTATTGTTGCAGGCTTGGATTTTTGTTTCCTACGAGGAAAGATGCCTAAGACCAATTTTTGCGGTCTCAACCACGGAAGACCGGTAGGTTGAAACCGTGTGGACGCAATTGGTAAGAGGTGCTGGAGAAAACAGCAAAATCCGTTGCCTAATTTCGCCCTTTTTTGGTGATAGCACCCTCAAGATCGGCTTCACGATAGACGGCTTCAGAGAGGTCAACCTCATATAGATATGCATCTTTAAAATTGGCACCGAGTAAAACAACACCTATCAGTTTAATTTCGCCGAAAATCGCCTCTCCGAGGTTTGCGTTCTCAAAACTGGTGAGTGAACCGAAAGGTCCCGGTACCTCGCATTTTGGGCAACCGAGGGTAGCACGACGTAGGTCAGCGCGTCGGAAGTTAGTGCCACAGAGTAGACTTCCGCTCAGGAATGCACCACATAGATTCGCTTCCTCGAGGTTGGTATCGGTTAAATTGGAACCGACCAGATATGTCCGATGTAAGGTCGCACCGGAAAGGTTCGCACCAGTGAGATTCGCATCGTTCAGATTCGCATCTGTTAAATCCGCGTTCTGAAGATCAGTACCGCTCAAGTTCGCTTCCGACAAATCAACACCTGTGAGCGGTTGGTTCGCTAAATCTAAGTTTGCAAGATTTTCACCAGAAAGAGATTCACCGGCTTGACACTTTTTAATTATTTCATTTTGTGTGAGTTGAGCCATTAATTAACTGCCTCCAATTGTTATACGATATTTTTAGGGGGCTGCTTGCAAGCCAATCATATTACTCAGTAGATATACGAATAGATTATGCATAATAGCATACCACATACAGAATAAAAAGTTCAACTTTTTTCATAATAAAGCCCCAGCGGGGCAACATGTCTATAGGGAGGTGAAGACATGAGAGACTATTACCCGACCTACCCGGTAGAAGCGGAGCTTTTCGCAGAGGATGAAGAGAGAGAAGAGCACCCCACAGAGTCACCAAGAGATGAGACCTTCGCGTACCTACAGAAGATTGCGAAGACACCTTTGTTGGAACCTGAACAAGAAATTACCCTCTTTGAAAGATATCGAGAAGGTTTCCAAGCGTTTGCCAATCTGTTGCATCAACTTCCCGATTGGATGATAGCCTCGCTTAATATCACTGAGAACAATACTTCAAATGGCAGCGAGAAATTAGGACCCGCGCAATCAGAACACGGATTAATTATAGACCAGGTCCGCGCCGAAATCCAAGCGCTTGGCGTCCTATTGGAAAAATTAGAGGCGAAGGCGAATTTATTAGAACAGGCACGCTGGAAAATCTTTGAAGAAAACTTATATCTCTTACAAAAGTACGTTGACCGGACGGCATCGCCCGAATTGATGCAGGTGGGAAGTCTCGGGCTCTTGAAAGCTATTGACGACAGCGGCACAAAACGTGGCACCGAATTCCGTACATACGCCCGAAAAGCGATTCGCAGCAACATCAACACCTTCAATAAAAAGGCGGCGAAAGCACAACGGCGACAAGCGGACTTCCCTTTGACAGGCGCCCATCCGATCCCCGAACTCTCTCATATCACAACGGCATGTTTTGACGAAGAACAGGAATCTTTGGCTTTTCAGGAATTCGATGTCATCCGATATGAAATTGAAACGCTTTTGGAGGAGTTACCTGCCAATATGTTGGTAGAGCGGACGACTCCCTGCAAGCCACACACACTTCGATTTGTACTTGAAGATGTCCGAAGGGAATTTGCGCATGTCAAGTGGTTGGCGGAACAGTTGGAGGCGGCGGACCAAGTCACGCATGGTACGAAACTAAAAATTGTCGAAGCGAATCTGCGCCTTGTCGCCAGTATCGCCAAACAACATCACTTTAGTAAAACCTCCCTAACCTTCCTTGATTTGATGCAGGAAGGCAGCCTCGGATTAATGCGAGCCGTGGATAAGTTCGACCACACCCTTCGGTTCCGATTTAGCACTTACGCGACTTGGTGGATTATGCAATCTATCAAGCGTGCCCTTGATCAACAGGGGCAGATGATTCGGGTTCCATGCTATATCGGCGAAGCGCGTCGCGCCATTAAGCAGGCACAGTCAGACCTGACGACCCAACTCGGACGCGAACCGACTACAACTGAAATTGCGAAAGAAGTCGAACTGACAGAGAAAAAGGTTTCCGAAATTTTCAACGCCACAAAGGATCCTGTTCCGCTCGATGCACCGATTAATGAGGACTCTCCGGACGGTTCATTTTCCGAACTTATTCCGGATCAATCCCAAATTACGCCTGAAAACTATTTGCTCGATTATGCTAAAATCGAGGTTATCACAGAGGTCCTCAACCGAACGCTGAATCCTCGTGAAACACAGGTGATCATTCTGCGATACGGTTTAATGGACGGCACCGAATATACTTTAGCGGACATCGGAGACAAACTTCGGATTAGTCGTGAACGTGTCCGACAGATAGAAGCTGAAGCTATTGTGAAGCTCAAACGCCACGACTCGAAAACATTGCTCCAAGATTTACTTCAAGATTTCTAAAGAGGGCAATACAGTGAAAATCGCGTATTTCGACTGCTTTTCAGGCATTAGTGGTGACATGACGCTTGCGGCTCTCGTTGATGTCGGTGTGCCGCCAGAAATACTTACAGAAGGATTGTCTACGCTCAAACTCGACGCTGAGTTCACTCTACATTTTGAAAAAGCCACGAAACACGGCATTACCGGGACCCGGGCAATTGTAGAGGTGCATCCCGCACACACCGCACACGCCGATTCACACCACGAGCATGACCACGGGCATCATCACGATCATGGACATACACATCACCATGACCACGATCATGACCATCACGATCATGACCATCACGATCATGGGCATCACCACGATCATGGACCGAACCATCACGATCATGGGCATCACCACGATCATGGACCGACGCGTCACCTCTCCGATATTTTCAAATTGCTTGATGACAGCGATTTAGACCCTGAAATTCGGGATACCGCCAAACGCGTCTTTGACCGACTCGCTGAAGCAGAGGCGAAGGTTCACAATATGAGCAAAGCCGACGTTCATCTCCACGAGGTGAGTGGGATTGATTCGATTGTGGACATCGTCGGGTCTGTCATCGGTTTGGCGCATCTCGACGTTGACGCCGTTTGCGCATCGCCGCTTTCTCTTGGTAGAGGTTTTGTCCGATGTGCCCATGGACTCATGCCCGTTCCTGTCCCCGGCACAATGGAACTCCTAAGGGGCGTTCCGATTCATCAGACCGATATCCCAAAGGAACTCGTAACGCCGACGGGCGCGGCACTCATTACGACGTTATCGCAGGAATTCGGTGTTATGCCCCAAATGCGATTGGATCGCGTCGGGTACGGTGCTGGCACTCGCGATCTCGAACAAAGACCAAACCTCCTCCGGCTCTGTCTTGGTGAAAAAGTTGCGAGTAATGATTCACAAGCGACCCACCATCACGCCGAAACTGATAGCGTGGACATCATTGAGACCAATGTGGACGATATGTCACCAGAGATTACGGGATATGTCACCGCTCAACTCTTTGAACACGGCGCGCTTGATGTTTTTCTGACGCCGACTTTCATGAAAAAGAACAGACCTGCCACGCAGATAACTGTCCTCTGCCCTGCGCCGCGCCGCGATAAACTCATCGAACTCCTCCTTACCGAAACCACGACCTTTGGTGTTAGACTTTCTTCCGCCAATCGGGTCAAACTCCGGCGCGACTTCGTCCAAGTCGAGACGCAGTGGGGGACGATTCAAGCGAAACGTGGGTATCTCAACGACACCCTTATTAAAACCGTTCCTGAATACGAGGATTGCAAGCGGTTTGCGGAAGAGAACAACGTCCCCCTCCGACAGATCTATGCGGAGGCACTCAACAACCTCAATTCTATTGACGCTGTAGATTGATCTGAAATCTACACTCGCCTTTCGCCCATTTTTTCCCATTTCACATATCCAGAAGGCTGGCTCTTATTTTTTGCAACCTTTTTGCCGAAAATCTGCCTCTTTAATAACCATAGCAGCCCTGAAAGTATATAGGAAACCTGATTGTCTGTATGATGATTAATAAAGTATTTCGGCAATTCCATGATTGTATCCGATGCGGTTAGAAACCGCACCTACCGGGTTGGAGAAAATAAATATTACCGAATTAAATTCTGAAGCTTTATTAAGCCCAATCGGTGCAAAACTCAATGGTTAGAAAAATGAATTTTCGAGTAAAAACGAGATTTATATAAGTTGGGAAAAGTGCAACTATTTTAAGACTTGTCTGTAGTAACGATAACCTCAAAATGCGTGATAAACACCTGTCATTCTTTAAATCAGTGCTTGAGTGAGACTTGTTGAACCCGTTGAGAGTGCATCCAAATGTCCGTATAAGTGGAAGTTCTTAGAAAAAATGAAATTTCGTGACGCTATCACCGCAGGTATTGCGCATCTTGCCCAAAATAAGCTCCGTGCCGGTTTGTCCATTCTCGGTATCTTCATCGGGATAGCCAGTGTTCTGTGCATGATCGCCATCGGCGATGGTGCGAAACTTCTTATCGCCCAAGACATTGAGACGCTCGGCGGCGCAAACCAGGTCCAATTCTGGACACGAACTTCTATTTGGAAACGCCGACGGCTTGTTCGACGCACAACTGAGCGATATACCCTTGAGGACGCTCTCGCGATTGAAGCAGACTGTCCGAATGTTCTCTATGTCCTACCCAAACATGAAGGCTACACAACTTTCGTTACCGCCCGAAACGGGAACCAAGCCAGACCGCTTTTAGAAGGTGTTACGGCAGACTACGCACACGGCATGAGATGGGAACTTCAGGATGGCAGATTCCTCGTGGAGGGCGATATTGAAAACGCAAAGCAGGTATGTATCTTGGGTGCCGACACTGCTACTGAACTCTTTGGAGAGGCATCCCCAATTGGACAAGAGGTAAAAGTTCGGTATCATTGGCGGGGAGCGACGGTAAGGCTACAGGTCGTCGGTGTGATGAAAAAAAAGGGGCGCAGTCTCAGTATCTGGTATTCTTTAGATGACGCGCTTTGTGTGCCCTTAACGACATACCAGCAACGGATCACAGGCACCCGTTATCTTGAAGATATGGTTGTCTTCTTTGAGAAAGGTACGGAGATTGATAGCATCGTTGATTCGGTGAAGCACATCTTACGTAAAAGACATCGTGGGAAAGATGACTTTATCGGACTTTGGATAGCGAAACGGACAGCAAGACGCCTCGACCACATTGAAAAAGTGATTAAAATTACTTTGGGGAGCATTGCCGGATTTTCGCTCTTTGTCAGCGGTATCGGCATCATGAATATATGTCTCGTCTCCGTCGGTGAGAAGACGCGAGAGATAGGTTTGCGGAAATCGATAGGGGCGAAACGGATTCACATTTTCTGCCAATTCTTGACGGAGTCAATCTGTCTCTGTCTGTGCGGTGCGGTGCTTGGTATCGTGGGAGGCTGGGTGGCGGCACACGGCATGGCACAACTCGCTGTCCGCATCGTACAGGTTGTGCCGGAGTGGCCTGTTGTCCTCTCCGTACCGTGGATATCGACCTCAGTTATCTTCTCAATTTTCATGGGCATCACTTTTGGGGTCTATCCAGCGGTGCTCGCGGCTCGGCTTTCACCTATTGAGGCACTTCGCACCGAGAATTAAAAAACTATTGACACAAATCGCATGTCCCGCACCGGTAACTTTCGTCAATAGGTTCACCAAAATAGTCTCGAATTACGCGCATTCGGCAGGTGGTCTCTAACGCATAAACAACCATCTTATCAATCTGTTTCTGTTTTCGACGGATATAGTCGCCTACTTCAATCTGCTCATCCGTCAGTGTACTGAGCATTTGGCTATCCTCAAGCAGTTCAATGAGGAGCAAATCTTCCTGTCCCCAGTACTGAATATAACCGTCGCTTTGCAACTCGGCGAGATCTTCCATGATTACCTTCGGGTTTTCTCCAACGGCTTCACAGAGTTCCAGAATCGTTTTTTGCGGAGGCGCGCCATCACGATGAGCGTGATCGCGTGACCTCCGAAATTTCCCACCTCGCAATTGGTGGAGTAATTCACGCTGGGTTACCTCTGCTGGCTCTCCTTTTTCAATCCAAGATCCGCGGAATCTCACAGAGAGTTGAGAGGGTACGTTGTACCACCGCTTTAGAAATCCGAGTTTTTCCAGATAACTGAGGCAGACGTGGATTTTTGTCCCTTTCGCACCGCTCATCCACTCCAATTCATCGTTAGAAATTGTGCGGTATCTGTCGCTCCCCTTGAAATTTTCAACGACTGTTAAGAGCTTAAGCAAAGACTGTTTATCCGGTGCGTTCTCTTTGATAAACCACTCGTGTAACCCGCGATCATCGTTACAAAAAAGTAGGATACAGAGTGCATCCTCTCCATCTCTCCCTGCCCTACCCACCTCTTGGCAGTACTCTTCAAGGGTGCCAGTAAGTGTCCAATGCACAATATATCGGATATCCGGTTTATCAATACCCATACCGAAGGCATTCGTGGCAACAACGATATCTAATCCGTTCTCACTATTGTCGAAAAAGGCTTCTTGCACGCGGGTGCGATCATGAGGTTCAAGCCCAGCGTGATAGAAATCTGCTCGGAACCCGCGCCTTTGGAGAAAGTCCGCGATCTCTTCAGTCTCTCGCCGTCGTCCCGCATAGATGATCCCGTTTTTCGGTGAAGTCTTCAGATTTCCCAGGCGAACGGGTAGGGGGTTTGGGGCTTGATCGGTGAGGAACTTTTCGAGGTGTTGATACTTTTCATCGTCATTCTCGTTCTGTTGGACGACCAATTTCAAATTGGGGCGCTCGATCCCTTGCGTGAGCGTACGGGGTGTTGGCATGTTTAGCACATGGAGAATATCTTCTTGAATCTCTGGGGGTGCTGTTGCGGTGAAAAGTGAGATAACGCGCGGTTGGAGCACATCGACCGTATCTTTGAGCGACAAATAGGCAGGACGGAAATCACGTCCCCATTGTGAAATACAGTGTGCCTCATCAATGACGAATAGCGAGATAGGAAACGCATTCAAGATGTCCAAGAACCGTCGGCTCCGAAGGCGTTCTGGTGAGATATAGAGGAGTTTTACTTCGTTGCGTCTCAGGCGTGCCAATTCGCTCTGGTATTCTTCCCATGTCTGCGTGCTGTTTATGAGCGCGACTGAATGAATCCCTTGTTCTCGTAAGGCATCAACCTGGTCTTTCATCAATGAAATAAGGGGTGAGATCACGATTGTTATGCCGTCGAGCATCAGGGCAGGAAGTTGATAACACAACGACTTTCCGTGTCCCGTTGGGAACACAGCGAATACGTTTTCGCCCTCTAAGATCGCTTCGACAATCTCGCGCTGCCCTTGACGGAAGGAAGTATAACCGAAATAGGTATCGAGTGCTACCGAGACGGGGTCTGTCGGCGGTTCGCAATCGTGTGTCAGCTCTGACACAGCGGTTCCCGAATCGAGGATAGCATCCACCTCTTTAAGCAAGTCTCGCAAGTTAGACATATTTTTATTTTTAATTATACCTTGCGGTTCGGTGAGGTGTGTGGAATGAACGACAATCCTTTCCGTATATTCGCCTGTGCCGTTGTTGCAGGCTACAATTACCGAACTGCACAATCTAACAGATTATGCTACAAGTTCTCTGAAATCTGCCTGTAATGGAATGGAGGACAGTCCAGGCGACCATAGTTAAGAAACCTTTACGAAAAGAATCGGAAGCGTAGAATGTGAAAAATTGCGGCGATACCATCCTTCCAACTCACCGTTTTTCCTTCATGATAGTCTCTGCCGCGGTAGGAGATAGGCACCTCAACGATTTTGCACTTTCGTCTGGCGAGTTTCGCCGTAATTTCAGGCTCGAAACCGAACCTATCGGAGTAAAGCGAAATCTCCTTTAGAATCGATGTACGGATTACCTTATAGCAGGTCTCCATATCGGTGAGTCTTGTGCCGTTGACGATATTCGCAAGGGTCGTCAGAAATTGATTTGCGAGGTAACTCCGCAATAATCCGGTTTGTCTCCCCTCCATAAACCGAGAGCCGTATACGACATCGGCTTCTCCAATTAGGATAGGTTGAAGCAATTTAGGATAGTCTTTGGGGTCATACTCCAAGTCAGCATCTTGGATGAGGGTAATTTCACCGGTGATGTGCTGGAATCCGGTACGAAGTGTTGCACCTTTTCCTTTATTTACTTCGTGATAAAAGACTTTAGCGGAGATCTCAGGGGTATTTTCTGCGGAGTTCTCGGATCTCGGAACGTCCCTATCGAAAGTGGCATCTTCGTTTGGAGGCATCTGGGGTGTTGAGATGTACCTATGTATTTCGCCTGAATCCGCTTGGATGGCTTCAATTTCCTTTAAAATATCGCGTGTGCCATCTGTTGAAAAATCATCGACGAGAATCAACTCTTTTTTCATACCGATTTCAACGCTAGCGACCTGTTGCAGAAGTTCCTTTAGGCTTGCAACCTCGTTGTAAATCGGAATCACAATGGATAGCGTAGGCTCCATCTGGATGCCCCCAATGTTTTTCCCTCTATAAATATATCGTCCCTAAGGGACTAAAGAGGGCTGAAAATCTGATTACGGCACACGGTGTGTACCTCCTACTTTAGTATGATACCCAATCCTTTTTTTAAATGCAAGTCTAAAAACAGATACAGCAGAGCCATTCAGTTCTCCCTTAATTTCGATCTTCTGCTGGCGGATTCTTCGTTATAGGAATAACCTGTAGGAGGGAACTCCGATTTCCGACTCTTATCCTCTGAATACTGCTAACGAATGCTGCTTTCATTTGACAAAATCGCAGCGTCTATGATAAAATACGTTCAATACATCTTCAATACTTACAATAGATGCCAATACACTGATTCAACAGGAGTTTTAAGATGCAATTCAACGCTGTTTTCAAAAAAGTGCCAGAAGGCTACATCGGATTTGTTGAAGAATTACCTGGGGCAAATACACAGGGAAAAACACTTGAAGAAGCACGGGCAAACCTTCATGAAGCGGTCCAATTAACGCTCAAAGCAAACCGAACGCTTGCTGAAGAATACATTGAGGAATTAGAAGAGGTTATTCGCGAACCAATCTTTGTCCGTCCATGAAAAGACGTGAATTCATCCGTCATCTTGTAAAAAACGGTTGCGAATTTCTCCGAGAAGGCGGCAATCATACTATCTATGTTAATCGTAGAACCTGGAAGAGTGCTCCTGTACCACGCCATAGGGAACTAAACCCGTTTCTAACGAGGAAAATCTGCTCCGATTTAGAAATCCCACCCCCATAATTAGCGATATCGCTTCAAGCATACGATAACCGCTCAACCCTTCTCTCCAAAGGCTCCATCGTCTCAAGAATACGGCTCGTAAGATATATCTTATCTGCGGCGTAAGCGGCATTCTCCCACTGATTGATCCGTTCATTCGGATCCTTCTCCAAATCGTAGAGTTCACCATAAGCATGTCCACAATACCATGTTAGTTTCCGTGTATCGGTCACGATCGTTTTGAGCCGCAAGCCGCGCGGGTCGTCCACGCACTCAACTAACACCGAATCTCGGAGGGATGCCGTCTCGCCTGTAAGCATCGGTATAGCGTTTACACCATCGGTATCTGACGGGATCGGCATACCGATTGCCGAAAGAACTGTCGGGACAATATCGACGTGGCTGAACAGTGCTTGGGTCCGCTGTCCAGCAGGGATCATCGCGGGGAATCGCAGCAGCGTTGGCACACGGACGAGTTGCTCATAATGGAAGGGTCCCTTCATCCAGAGACCGTGATCACCGAGGAGTTCACCATGATCGGTCGTGAAAACTACTAATGTGTTATCTGCCAATCCGTGTGTATCCAAACACTCCAGAATCCGTCCCATCTGTTGATCGATAATCTTCACCATATTGTAATAGTACGCTCTACCCAGTCGTGCATCGGTTTCGGAGACTGTGCGGTAATCCGCACCGCCGCCCTGTCCTGCGATGGCAAACGTTCCACGAATCTCAGACGTTTCCAGTTGCCCGCATCGCGCCTCTAAAAAGTGGGGTGGCTTGTCGTCCAATTCGCTTTCAACAAAGTCCGGTAGCGGAACTTGTGTGGGATCAACGCGCGCCTCGAATTCAGTTGGGACACAGTGTGGATGATGCGGATCTTGGAAACCGACTGCCAGTAGGAACGGCTGAGAGGTATCTCGGTTCGATAGGAAATCTATTGTCCGATCCGCTGTCCAGACGCTATTATGATATTTCAGTGGTATATCCCAATCGTATGCCTCGCCACCGAAGCCCCGTTCACTCAAGCGTGTCGCTTTGCTGTAACTCGCGAACGTTTCCTCGGAGACGCACGAGCGCACCCACTCCCCATAATGTCCCGCGACACCATAAGTCGCATGACCGAGCGCCAGTTCCACGGTCTCAAATCCATAATAGGGACCACAGAAATCCGGATAGCGTGTCGTATCGCTGAAGGTTTCGATTGATTGTGCGGCGGAGGCGCCGAAAGGTTGGAAGTGTGCCTTGCCGATATAATGCGTGCGATAACCGACTTCAGCAAGTCGGTGTGACAGCAGGATTTCGTCTTCAGGGACGTTCATGCCGACGTTCCACGCGCCGTGACGACTCACATATCGCCCCGAAAAAATCGAGGCACGGGCAGGCGTACAAACCGGATTCGCACAGTATGCTCGTTCAAAGCAAACACCCTCGGATGCGAATTGGTCCAGATGTGGTGTATCTGTAAACGTTGACCCGTAGCAGCTCAAACTATCTGTCCGCTGCTGATCGGTCGTGATAATCAGGATATTCGGTTGCTGTGCGTTCATAGATATTTTTTTTCTTGGCATTGACAGTTTTAATGTTCTTGTATTGCTTTGAAGACAAAATTCATAGCACCGAATAGGATCGGCAGATTATCTATAGTAAAGTTAGTTCTATTTTGAATGAAGGTGTCGCCAACAAGCTGACCAAATTCCCACAATTTTCCATCCGTAACAATACCATACACCGGAAAATCGGAATCGTCATTTATTTTTTGCGCTGCCACCAATTCAGCCAGACATTGTCCCCAACCTTGTTCAAAGTCATTCTTTTTCGCTTCAACTAACACTACGAGAGGCGTGCCAACAACAGTCATGCCTAATTCAGACCGTGTGGCAATAAGGTAGTCCGGAGTGCCGCTCAAAGTCTCATCATAGGTGATGGATTTCTTTACCCAAAGTCCGTAGTTTTCGGCGTAGTCCTTGTAAACCTCTCTTAAAATAGGAAATATAACGACTTCACACCTTGATCCCTCAGATCCGAAAACATCAATATACTGTCTACTAAACTCAAATTCTTGTAAGAATTGTTCTGAGGGATTTTGAGCCTCAACGCCAAAAAAATCATTAGATGCGTATTTAATTCTGAATTTTTCTTGCACTTCAGAAATTGTCTTAAAATCGCTAAATGCCATGAGGACTACCTCCCACAATTCAATGTCAATTTTAAACTCGTTTGAAACAAATTATAGGTTAGGTACAAAACGGTTTTAAATAGGTATAACTCTGCTCCGCTGCGTCTTCAGGTTCCATAATCTCTCGGAACGCCTGATGCACCGTCACATACCCATCGTAACTGATCGCTTCGAGTCCGCGAAACACCGACGGAAAATCGATGCCACCTTCGTCCTGCAAACGGATTGGGTCGTGTGGGACTTCGCCCTGGATCCATGTCAGGAGTCGCGTTTTCCCCTCTGGTCGGCGGATGTGGTTCTGAAGGTAGACGTTGAAAAGATACGGTGAAAACCGTTTGAGCGTCTCAACACCGTAGTCTTGGGCGCACAGATCAAGGTTGGCGGGTTCATAGATAATCCCGAAATTTTTTCTACCCACCCGTTTCAACACGTCAACTGAACCCTCTACCGTTTCAAACAGGCTCTGTGTATGCGATTGATGCGCGAGACGAATGCCCCGCTCGGCGGCTTCATCGGAGGCACGTTGTGCCCACGGGATGTCTGCCTCAACCTTCATCGCAATGCGGATGAGGTCCGCGCCAAGGAGTTCCGTTAGATCCAGATAGGGGGTTATATTGCGGAGTCCGTCTGGTCCTTGTTCGTTGTTGAGAGGGACCGGAAAATCACCGGTGATCATTGAGACCTTCAGGTTGAGCGACGCTGCCTGTTTGCGAGCGGCGGTAATTTGCTCCAAAGGCGATTGGATACCGACTTGGGAGGCACGCATACAGACCGCCTGGTAGCCGAGTCCTGCCGCCAGTTCAGTCAGTTGTTCAAAGCTATGTGTGGCATCTCTTTTTGATGCCGTTTCTGCGACGCGTACGGAAAGTGAAAGTTTCATTTTTTAATTTTACCTTGCGGTTCGATAAGTGGGGTTTGGATCTTGAAGCACCTTTCCGTATATCTGAAAAAACACCCAAGCAAAAACCCCTCCACTTCGTTACGGGCTACGTTTTTTTGATTATGTGCTCTTGGGCGGCGTTTCCGTCGTCAACGCCAATCTAAAATTGTTAAAAATCCTGCTTCAGGTTGTGAAAGGTCTCTTAACAATTGGAATACTGCAAGGACAACGGACGCAGCAGCTCAAATTTAATCGTTAAGAAAACAAAATATCAGCGATTGAAAGTGCCATCAGGACCAAGCTAATCGTGCCGTTCAGTGTGAAAAAGGCGAGGTTGACACGGGATAGATCCGTCGGTTTGACAATGGCGTGCTCATAGATAAAGATTAGCACGACAATCCCAACACCGATGTAATAGAAAAGTCCTAACTCGACAAGGAGCGGAATGCCGAGAAGCAGCAACACGGCGATAACGTGCAGCCCCGACGATAACCACAACGACCCTCGGATGCCGATTTTCGCTGGGATTGAGTGCAACCCATGCTTTTTGTCAAAATTAACATCTTGACACGCATAGATAATGTCAAACCCGGCTGTCCAAAGCAGCACCACGAGGCAGAGGATTATCGGTGGCACCGCAAAACTGCCCTGAATCGCGATCCACGCCCCAACAGGTGAAATGGAGAGCGAAAGTCCGAGCCAGAAGTGCGAGAGGGCAGTGAAACGCTTCGTATAGGAATACCCCATAACGACGACAAGTGCAACCGGCGATAGTGCGAAGGCGAGCGGATTCAGTCGCCATGCCGCAAAAACCAGCAATCCAGCGGAGATAATGGTGAAACCCCACACGGTACCTTTCGTAATCAAACCCGCGGGGATCGCACGCATGGCGGTGCGTGGGTTCTTCGCATCAATTTCGGCATCGGCGAGTCGGTTGAACGCCATTGCGCAGCTGCGTGCCCCTACCATCGCTACGAGGATCCAGCCAAACTTTGCCAACGAAGGAAGTCCATCTGCGGCGATAAAGGCACTCATGACTGCAAACGGAAGCGCGAAGATCGTGTGTTCAAATTTGATCATCTCCAAGATAATCTTGAGTTTCCGCATTTTTTTAATTATTCCTTGCGGTTAAACATTGTGCGTTTGAACTTTGACATGCCTTTCTTATATCCGCTCTCCATTTCATTACGAGCTACGCGCTTTATGGTATAAAACTTCTATGAAGTTTACTCCTTAGAAGGGTAGCAAGTTGCCTACTGTGTCAAACGCAAATGGCTTCGTTTCGCCGATAACCTCTAACCTCGAATGCAGTTTCGCATCCTCAAGTAGTACCTCAGAGATGTCGAGGTCCGTTAATCTCAGCGTGCTCTCAATGCGGATAACCCGCGCATTCTCGGGTTCAGTGAGACCGATGGTGTCAAGTGCCACTTCAATCGCCTCCTGATCGGTGTCGTAATAGAACGGGATTTTCGATTTCTGCGGTCCGAGTGCGGTGATGCCGTTCATATAGGTGGAATGCCGATCGATCTGGTCTACGAGGCGGGTCGTTGTGAAGTCAGCGAGTCCGATGCCGGTCGCGTTTCCGTCACTCTCTTCGGTGAGGTTTCGGACAAATATACGGAGAATCGCAGGTTTTGCGGGTTCCGGTTCAAAGTTTTGCATCATCCTACCGATGACGTTTGTATCCATACCCGTGCCACTGATGTTTTTACCTGTCCAATCCACGATGAGCAGATCGAGTTCATCAAAGGGCAGCCGTCCCATCAGCGATTTCGCTTCAACAAGGAGTTCACGTTCGGTTTGGAGGAGTTGTGCCGCGGGCATAGCGATCGCTTTCGCCGTATCTTCGTGTGCGTTCTCAATCAATCCGATCCCGAAAGCGATTTTTCCGCTGTCGAGGATGAAGCCACCCACAGCCGTAATAACATGTTCAAAACCGTACTGAAAGAATGCCCGGTGGTAAAAGTTCGCACCCTCCTGTTTGCCGAGTCCGATAACCATCATCTTCATCACGCCGCTCTCGATAGAGCCGTTGAAATCTGTGTGTGCCTTGATGCGATTGAGGGGTACAACGTGATCTGCTTCAGCGGCGTACCGATCCAGAAAAACGGGTAAGCCGTCTGCCGTCTTTCCGAGTTCCACGACCTCCATTGTCGCTTTCACGGGCGCGCCGACGGTCTCTTCGGTGATACCGTAATGCTCCAGCACACTCCGTTGTCCTTCAGGGGTTGCACCGCCGTGGCTTCCCATTGCTGGAACGACAAAAGGGCGCGCACCGAGTGTTTTGAGATAGTCAGCAGTCGCCTTGACTGCCGTAGCGACGTTGGCAACGCCGCGACTGCCGGCGGTAATAGCGACAGTCTCACCGGGTTTAATAATAGCAGCGGCGTTAATCCGCGCCAGTTCTGCGTGAATTGCTGCGGGGAGGTCGGTGAGAACGGGTGCCTCAAACGTCTGCTGAATCCGTGTCATTTTTGGGAGTGCCATGCGTTTCCGTCCTTTTTTTAATTTACCTTGCAGAAGAACGACGCAAGTTAAGATTTTTAACGCGTCTTTCTCGCGAGCCGCCTGCGCCGTTGTTGCAGGCTACGATTCTGGGAATAATTTTTTGCTATAGATCTGTCTGGTTCCTGATAATGCTGTTATGTCCACCTGTCCGTGAACTTTGTCGGCAATTCTATCAGAAACGGGGTAGGAATGCAAGGGAAATATAACAGTTATCAGTTGTCAGAATCAGGATTTACAGGATTTTAGGATTTGCGGTGGTTTTTTGATTGCAGGGTCTTAGTCCCGGAGGGACGAAAGGTGTATAGGCATGGGGTTCAATAAACGGATAAAGCCCCAGCGGGGCGACATGTTTGTATCTTGTCTGAATCGCGGATTTTCGCGGATTATACGGATTGCGCGGATTGTAAGAGAGATTTGTGTATTAACGACTTTTAGCCCCAGCGGGGCGACATCTGTGTAGAAACGCGTCCCAGAAAAAATAAGCCCCAGCGGGGCGATATCTGTGTAGAAAATCGGGACGTTAAAAAAATAAAGCCCCAGCAGGGCGGCATGTGTAGACCATCAATCGAGCAATCTCAAACGATTCTGCCGTTCTTCCCAATCCGGTAGGTAGGCAGACATAAAACTCTTGAACAATTTACCGTGATTTGGGACAAGAAGATGCACCAACTCATGGACAATGACGTATTCCGTCAACGTTTCCGGGAGGTTGAGTAGATCGGTGTTGAGCGTTAATCGTCCCTTCATTGAGATAGATGCCCACTTCTGCTGCATCTGACGGAAATGAATCTCTCGCACCTTCACACCGATGCGGTCTGCCCAGTACCACACTACGTCTCTTAAATCCGCTGGATGCCATGGAGGTCTACGACGTGTACCTGCGACTTCGTTAGTGTTCATACGCGTTCCAACCTTAACAATTTATTCACCGTTTCAATCAGATTTTCCATACCCACCGTGAGTCTCAATGTGCGGTAGAGTGTCATCCGGAACTGGCTCTGTTGGTGGTCATTCCACCGATAATCAGGAAATTGCGAAAAAACCTGATCAACGGCTCGTGCCTGCTCTGGATTAACATCCTCTATAACGTTCTTGAGAACCGTATAGACCGCAAAGGCATTATCATCCAAACCGAGGCGGTCGCTTTCCCTTGTAGCATTGGCGTATTCCTCTGCTAACTTTCTGAACTCAGCCAATACATCTTGCGTCGCAACCTGACGGCTTTCATAAGCCTCTGTGAGTGCTTCGGCGCGTTCACCAATCGAAATCAGAAACGGTTTGGAGCTACCTTCGCTAGTTACCGTCTTATGTAATGCCTTCCTTAAATTCTGTACCTTGACCGTATCGGATGCATCGCTTTGGTCTATCTGCTGCAGGGTATCGGCGTGCAATTCATAAACGGCGTCCGGTAACTCAAATAGAACGCTCTCGGTATGTGTCTGTAGCAGCGCTCGTGTTTTGGCGGTCAACCCCTTATCGACGTAGGGATGATCGGAATAGGCGTTACGAATCAGTCCGTAGAGGGTTGCCAACGCCTGATAATCCGCGATGAATTCGCGTAAGAAGGCATCCGGTGAAAGGATGTCATAGAGATTTTGCACATCTCTGAAGAACTTGAAGAAAGCCTCTCGGCTGTCTTTATCCTCAAAATACTCAATTGCCCGCTCCTTTGCCTTATCGTCCGATCCTTCTGCAAGGGACAGATACACCGTTGCGTCCTCGCGGATTCGCTTGGCGAAATCGTCTTTGAGCACGTCAATATTGCGAATCACACTCGCCACTTCGTCAGAATCGAATGCGAGTGCTTTTTCGAGCTTGTCAAAAATACCGACAAAATCTAAGACGAAACCAGCAGGTTTCACCAAACCATCGGCATCCTCATAGGGGCGGTTGACGCGTGCTATCGCCTGCAACAGCACGTGGTCGCGCATCGGTTTATCGAGATATATACAGTAGAGTATCGGTGCGTCGAAACCGGTCAATAATTTCTGAGTGACAATCAGAATCTTGGGTTGTTCATTTTTGTTGATGAATTTCTTACGGATCTCCTTTTCCTCGTCTGAGGTATAGTGATACGCTTTCATAAACTCAGCGTCTTGATTGTTTTCAGAATAGACCACTTCTGAATACTCTGGCGGTAGATAGTTGTCCAGTGCCTGCTTATACGAGGCACATGCCTCACGGTCTACAGCCACGAGAAACGCCTTGAAGCCCATCGGCTCTACGGTCTCACGGAAGTGTTGCGCAACGTATTTCGCAATGCCATCTATCCTGTCAGGTGCTTTCATCATCGCCTTGAGTTGAACAGCACTGTCAAGGACGGCATTGAGTTCCTCAAAGTCACTCATACCTTCAGTTATCGCGAGGTTGAAAAATTCCCGTTCCAACGTGTCGCGATCGACTTGTAAACCGGAGGAGGCAAGCGCGTAATTCAAAGGCACAGTGGTGCCGTCTTCGATGGATTCCACGATTGCGTATTTATCAAGATAGCCCTGCTCATCGTCCACACCGAAAACCTTAAACGTTCCTTCACCTTTGGAGAGCCTGTCGATCGGGGTGCCCGTAAAACCGATATAGGTTGCATTCGGTAGAGCAGCCATCAGGTAATTCCCAAAGTCGCCACCGGTTGTCCTGTGTGCTTCATCGATTAAAACTACCGCGCTCTCACGGGTGTTAAGGTCCGCAGGTCTTTTGTCAAACTTATGAATCATGGACACGACCAAGCCTCGGTAATCGGAGGATAGAATTTCTTCCAAATCGTCCTTGTTCTGGGCAACCTCAAGCGTTGTGATACCGTAACCGGTGATGTTTCTAAAGAGTTGGCTCTCCAGTTCGTTGCGGTCAACGACCATCAGCACGGTGGGTTTTTCTGCCTGCTGCTCGCCGCGTAGGAGACGGGCAGCGATGGTGATCATGGTGAGGGTTTTGCCGCTGCCTTGTGTGTGCCAGACCAGTCCGCGCCGCTTGTTCAGATCGTGAATCCGTTCAATGACCTTCTCCGCTGCCCGCGTCTGGTGTTGACGTAACACGATTTTGGTGAGTTGGTCGTCTCTACGCTGGAAGATGATGGACTGCCGCAGGACCTTCAAGAGGCGATCGCGGTCGAAGAACGTCTTGACCTTCTGTTCATAATTGGTGGGTTCGTCTGTTTTCCAGTTAAACAGGTTTTTGCGACTGGTGTTCCACGTCACGCCGTAGAAAAGGTCGTGCAGTTGTGTAACACCGAAAAGCTGGGTCGTAATAAACATCTCAGGCGTTTCGTTGTGATAACGACGGATCTGCTCAATACCGAGTGCCAATCCGTCCGGTCTGTTGGTGCCTTTCGCCTCCACGATTACCACAGGAATCCCGTTAATCAGGAATACGACATCGGCGCGGTTACGATCAACGACCCCCTGCTGGGACCATTCGTCGGTTACATAAAATAGGTTGTTATCAGGGGTCTCAAAATCGATCAGGGTAATGTTCCGCTCGCGGTTCTCGTTCGGTACAAAAACAGACTGTTCACCGTGCAGCCACGAAAGCGCGTCTCTATTCCCCTCAAGTGTTGGTCTGATCAGGTTCAACTGTCGCATAATGTCGGCGCAGTTGGACTCGTCCACTACCCCCTTGTTGAGCTTCAGCAATTGTGCTTGCAGCACGTCGGTAAGGTAATACTCAGTGGCATTACCAGCACGCATACGCATGGCTTCTGATGGTGAAATGGACTGCCACCCAATTTCATCGGCGTATCTGAGCATCGGTTCTTGGACTGCAGAACGTTCATTGGACATAGTTTGTCCCCGAATTAAGAAAATAACCAAAATCATCAAGAAGAATGGATGATTTATTTATAAATTCGTTCTATACCTTCAAGACAGTCTGGTAATACTTTAAATATATGCCAAGTACTAAAAATACTGACCCCGTGGTGACTACCGAATTTGAATGCTTTAATATCTTCTAATAGGGTTGGGGCTACTTCCAGTAGACTGAAAATCAGAAGTGCAATACCAGCAGCAAGATTGAGAAATGGATCTTCAGCTAATTGTCTTAGGGGTGTTTTTATTTTCATATTAACTCGTCATTTTATTGTGGTTAACAAACGTCATTGGTTTAGTATCAATCAATGGCACAGCAGACCGTTGCCCTGTCATCAATTCGTCAAGCATGGCGTGGAACAGTTCGTCCAGATGTTGAACTTCTTACTCAAAGGCAGCAATTTTGGTATCGCAGGCTTGTAGCGTTTTGGCAATTTGTTGTTGTTCAGAAAGGTAAGGTAGAGGTAACATAAGAGCGTTAAGTATTGGAATATTTACACCCCCTTTGAGTCTACCGCCTTTACTTTGGTCTATCTGTTTCCAATAGTTATCTGTCCGAAAGTACTGAGCTAAAAAAGCAGGGAATAAATTACCCTTTGTTCGCACGCGGATTAAGTAAGATGCGAAAATTGCTTCGGGACAATCATCAATAATGTACGCCTTGCCAGTCGTTGCCCCAATTCGCGCAATGACTATATCACCAGTTTTTAACAGATACTTTTCCTTAATTTCTTCACTACAAATACAATATGGAACGTTTTCCCAGTTTACCGCGTCATTTTGAATGTCTGTAATTCTCAAAAATTTTGGTCCAACTGGAGAATGGTTAGCACTTTCCGTATAACCGTAGTCTGGTTTATAGCAATAGTCTCCCAATTTTACCACTTCCCAACTCTCAGGAATCTCGCCAATTTCGGTTTGTTTGCGGGGTTCGTCCTTTGTGCCGTGTGAAAAGAGGACATCCATCAACGCCGCTTTGCGTTCACGTTCTAAAGCCATCTCGCGTTGCCGAGTAAATTTTGCTTCTTGGATTGTTTGTAAGACGTGGGTAATGGCGCGTTGTTCGGGAAGTGGAGGTAAGGGAATTTCAACATTCAGGAGCGTTCCCTTTGTAACCTCCTTAAATGTGCTACCACTTGCAAGGACATTCAATTTCTGTTTGATATGTCTCAAATAGTATGCAAGATAAACATTCAAGGTTTCATCATTACAGATAAAATTAGAGAAACCCTGATTCGTCGCCATTGGAATGGTAGAAATTGCTGTTTCTCCAATTGTAGCTCGACTTGTTAACAATACTGTTCCCGATGGTAGTAGTTTTGCAGCACTTTTACTTAACCCTTCCTCTGAAATGTGTGATGCAGTGTCATGAATGTATAGTGCAGAATCCAAAGCAGTAATGTCAGATGGTATTGCCCAAGCAATATCTCCTTGAAAATATCTCTCTACGCTACGACTTGGTGTTCCACCCTTGATAATTTCAGCGACTGCGCCTAATCTTGCTACTTTCCAATGTTCTGGTAAATTCATTTCGTGCATTACGAATCTCCCGATGCTTTTTGGATCTCGTGATATGTCTTAACTTCATGAAAATTCTTATACGGATCATCAGGATTTTCAGATACTAAACGTCGGTTTCCCCAGATTACCCAAATTAGTTCTGCACCTATCTCTGCTAAATAACGCTCCAGTAAATCTTCTCGTAGATATGTAAAATCCTGCTTGTCTTTCCATTCCTCGCCATAGCAAAAAGTTATTGACGCACGCTTGCCACTCTTCTCAAACAGATCAAAACTCTGGGGATGACCATATAAACTAAAGGTTTCTGCAATCTGCCGAATTGGAATTGCAACATTTCGACTGGGAACGGCTGCACTACTGGAATCCGACCAGTGGTTTTCCCTGATTGGAACTAACATCTCAAATGTTTGAAATTCTGGTTGTTCAATATCGACCGTTTCTGTTGTCAACTCAAAGCCTCGCTTGTGTAATTGTGCTTCAATCATTTGCCAATTCCTTGTTTCAATTAGATTCGTAATGCTGTTTATACCAGAGTATCCTAATAATATGCCAAAAGGATCCTCTGGTTCAATCATATCCACGATACTATCCCAAAATGATTTCAATTCTTCATCGGGTACAGATTCACCATCGCGTAGAATGACTGGCTGCTCTTCAGGAACTAAAACCGTGCCTATTTTTAATGACACTTCCTCCCAAATGTTCTCTGGGTATGTATCACACCACGGTATCTCTCCTGCGTATGTGTAACCGTCCTCTGGACAGAAGGGTAGGGTACTCCTATCTATGTTCTCCTGTTTCTTCAAAATCTCAACAATTTCCTCAACCTCTTCGGATTTTACAATTAACCCTTGAAAAAAGGAAAACATATCACGATTGACTTGATCGTCTTTCTGACTCAGGAATCCATTCAACAGAATCCATGTTCCTTTTTCACCACAAGGACCATCTATTTTCAAATACGATGTCAAATCTGGGTGTGGGGTTTTGGATACCCACTGTTCGGCAGGAACTTCTCGGTTTCCTAATAAATCTTCCGTGACTAAATTATGCTCTCGTTGCTCATCGGGAAAACTTGGATCAATATCAACTTCTAAAGTGCGTTCTTCGCTATAATAATCTGGAAGGAGACCATTATCCTGTCGAAATCCAGCAAGTTCAAAATAAGCTATCCACGAGTATTTTTTGCCGTATCTGTCTGTCTTCCTGCCATCTCCCGATCTACCATATTTTCTATAATTATCTTCAGCAAGCCAGCGATCAATTTCTCCAAAACTGTCCAATGAAAATCCTAAATCGTATATTCGCCAGTAAACATTTGCTTTAATTCGTTTATGCTCATTGGGCTTACGATTATCATATTTTATCAATCCTTTTAATGTGTAAATATCAAAATCCATTTGTATTGGTGGAGGACCTTCCTCTTTGTTTTCACTTTCGCCCCATTTCCGAATTCCGCCCTCTGTAAATGGTAGAGTGATGCGTTCTCGTTCATCATCTGTTAATAAGTCTGGGTGGTGTATTAAAGCAATATCAATTGTTCGCCTTGCATAATCCCGTGCTAAGATGTGGGTCGTTGCATGCGGAGCATTAGGCTTGAACAAGGTTTCATACAATTCTCGTCCATAAGTGGGTAACACTTCTTCTAAAAAACTATCATCCTCAAAATTATTATGTTGTGCCATTGCGATGCCGTAAGTTGCAGCGAGCATCCGCTCGGAAACATAGGGATCGTCAATAGAGAAAGATTTCATGACTAAATCAAAAAATGCTTGAGGGAAGTGCCGTCCGTACCAGTAAAGTGCGCGTGTCGCTTTATCGCGTAACGGACGCACTGTTGATGTAAGAATCCACATAATGTACTCAGCCAAAAGGTGTAGATGTTTCGTACTAAGCTCAGATATGTCTTGGTGGTCCTGACAGGTTTCCTCAAAGTACGGCACTGTATTCTCAAATCTTTCACGGTTTTTTCGGACATGTTCTGTCCAACTTAGATCCCGTTCTGGCATAGGCAGAGCAGATAGTTGTTTAGACCAAAATGGTGCAGAAAATGGATGATCAGGATGTCCAACAGTAGTTTCAGCTAACTTAAGGAGGAATTTACGACATTGAGATAACTCAAAGAGGCAAGCAATTAGACTAATGCAATCTTCGTTTATATGTTTAGGCGAAATTTCAAACAAGGCACGAATTGATAACCTAAACGCTTTTTCATTATCTGAGAACTCGTGGAGAAACTGACCTACAGACAGAAGAAGTGCAGCAAGGCATCTGCCAATATCATCGCAGAGTGGATGTTCAGTTTTGTGTCCCCAAAGACTGGACCAGAATATACGAATCTTTGTCAGAAAATGTGTGCCCAAACATTTCCTGATCTCACTTGGAAGACGGTGTAGATTACGTTTTCCGAATAAATTTGATACAATACTGTATAAATGACCGTGTCTTTGGTTAGCAGGCTGTTGAACCAAGTATCGTGCAATTAAGTAACCACCGAGTAGATCATGGGTAAAACCGACTACTTCAGTGTCATCAACCCAATCTTTATAAATCAGTAATAACCCTTCATCTATTATGGCGCGAGTCTTTGAGGACTGCCATGTTACTTTGTCAAATGGTTGATCGTCTATCAGGCACACCAATTTTTTGAGAGGAATGGAACGACTACGATGTTTCCATAAGTACGCCGCTATTTTACTCAACGCGAAATCTACTATATGCGTTTCCTTGTGGTGTCCAAAATGATCGCGTACAGATATATCGAGTTGTTCCAAATATTCATCAAAAACTTCAAAAAGCGATTGCTCACCCACATACACTCGCACCTCAGTCTTGCGTTCACAATTTTTCGTTTCACAGAAGATCTTAAGGTGGAGCGGATGTTCAAATTGCCTCAAGGCTGCTAACGTAAAATCTGCCTTAATCTTGTACGCGTTGAAATACTTTTCAATCGCTTCTTGTGTTACCTCGTTGGTATCGAAACCATGAGCATACACACTGTTGGGTAGATTTTTATCTCTCCAAATCGCTTCTTTGTAACTTGTTCGACAAGTTGTAATTAACACAACATTTCTTGTTTGTGTGATTTCCTGAACAAGTCCTGTTAGCCCCAATTCCCATATTTTTGAAAAAGTACCGTTATGTGTGGATTCATTAAGCCCATCAATAATCAATGGTATACGCGTATGATATGCTTCAGCTGCTGCTGAGAGTGCTTGCAAAAAGTCACCCCAATTAAAATATGGTGAAATGTCAAGTATATCTTGTAGCTGCTTTTCAAGCGTTTGATTGTTGGTAAAAAAGCTTCCACGAACAAACAGTCCGGGTAATCCGTTTTTCAACCGGTCATCACAGATATTGCAGGCGATGTGGGTTTTACCAGTTCCAGCATCCCCGAAAATGTGTATATCTGGTTCATTAATAAATTCGCACCGCCGCATTGCGGAAGAGAAGTAAAGATCGTCTAATAAATTGGCAACCAAAGAATCCGGACGATAAACAATCCGTGCTGCCTCGCGCAAAGCCTGTTCTTTGTTTTCCTGTTCACCAGTGTATTCTACCTCTTTTAATATGTCAGACTCAGTGACAATTTCTCTATAACTATCAAAAGTTTTTTGGAGTTCCTCGAACCCAAAATTCATTGCTTGTGCTTCGGAGAGTTTTTCTTCATTTAGGAACTTCCTTGCTTGTTTCAGTTCTGCTATCGTATTCACTAAGGTGCTTTGAAGTGATTCAGTAGCTCCGATGACTTTCGACTTTCCTTCTTCAATCCACACAATGTCATTTGGAGGTGGACCTTTGAGATCGTTAACCGCGTCTTTTAACTCAGGCAGCTCTTCCTCAAGTTTTTCAATCCATTTGGTGATTTGGTGCACGAATACTTTATCGCCTAAAAGTGCGTGAATTCCAGCATCTGCGTTAGTTTCGGTATGCAAGGACGAATCAAATTTATCACCTACACCAGCCATCTGTTTGTTAAACTGCCTTCTAAACCAGTCAAGATTAAGCTCAAGTTCACCAAAGAAATAGTGGAACTTTCCACTAAAGCGAGGTTCACTCAGCCAGTCGTTGAACTCGCTATCTCCCCAATGTTCAAGTTCAACATCCATGTTTTCAGGAATAGACTGAGGAAGTGTATTGTCAAACCATGTCTGTTCACCGAGCGTAAAATCAGTTGGTGTACACAAAATCCATTTTGTCAGACGTGGATGTATTTCACAGCTTTTTTTAAGAGAATTGGTGATGGATCGTTTTCGACCGCTTTCGCTCAAGCGTTTTTGAGGATGGTAAAACTTGGCTTGCCATCCCCATTGGGCGCCACTTGGCAAAGTGAGATAGAACTCAACGCCGTCACCGCCTCCGCTATCATCTACAGAAGTAAAACGACCCTTTTCTTCATAAAGTCCTTTGGCAATCTGATAGCATAATTCTTCAAAACTTCGGCGTTTATCATTTTGATATGGTTTGAGTTCTGTCCATTCAATCATTGTTTGCTTTCTCCTTGTTCAATGTGCTGGCAAATTTATCTTGTTCATTGCATCCTCACTGATTTAGCCTATACAGTATCAACTTTTCGGGAATGAAGCAGATTGAGCGGAGTCGATTCGTTGTTAAAGTGGGATGTAAGTAATCCGGTCAATGTGTTCGTCTTCGTCAGATGCACCAACGATGAGAAGCAATTCATCAATAATCTTTCCCATTGGCAGTGCGAGATTAATCGTAAAGATGCCGGGAACATGGTGTCCTGCTGATAGGTGGTCGGAGAGATGTTGAGGCATACTTTCCCGATTGTTTGTTATCAAGTTAAATTGGTTCTGTTCACACCACTTTAAGATGTCTGGGTCCGGAGTGCCTCTCGCTGGAGCACCTTCATCACCAATCACCAAGACCGTTAGTGATGGTTCATGATAAAGCAATTGCGTACGGTATCTCGGAGAAATATTTTCGTCTATCAGAAACCGACGCATCTTTAGCCCTGTTCATTTTCGGATGGAGATTGTGTTGTGCTCGCTGATCCGTTTTTTGGATTGGTCGGATCGGGTATATCAGAATTTGCTTCCTCTCGGGCATTTTGGCAAAATTTTAGATAATCATCTAAGTATGCACCAACTTTTTCTTGATTTTGAAGATAATATAGGATCGTTGCGTAAACCTGTTCCACTGTGAGTGAATAGTAGTAGTGATTGGCGATAACTTCTGGTAGTTTGCTATTGTGAATATATTCGTATAGGATAGTTTCAATACCTACCCGTGTTCCCTTGACACGAATATCATTTTCCGCCAAAAATGTAAAGTTATTTTCAAGAGGGCAGATTTGTCTGTATGACTGAATTTGTCTGAGAATACTGTTTTCGGCAGGTAAAAAAAGTCTACGCTTATTTTGAATTAGATATTCAAGTTGGTTCAATACTGTGTGGACATTCCGTCCATAAGTAAGTCCGGTTAATAAACCCAATGTCAAGAATTCTTTTTGTCTGATAGAAATTGATTCCTCCCAAAGTTTAAAGAGAAAATCAACGCTCACGTTTAATGCCGACTGTAAATGCATTCGTTCTTCACCTAAGGCAAGCACAAAACTGTTGTAAGGCTCAGAGGGTTTCCAATCTGCCCGTTTTGCACTTTCCAAGAGTAGGTCTGAATCAAAAACAGTGTGATAGTAGCGAGAACAAACTAATTTTATCGTCATCTCATCGTAGTCAGCTTTATCAAGGCGATCTTGTTTTACGCAATGTTCCAATAAAACTTGTGTCCACACACCGTCAATTTGAAAGTTTGTCCCCGCGTCGCTATTGAGGCTTGTTTTCGCATAATGTCTGAGTCGTCCATCATCCGAGAAAAGTAGGTGCCCCGGTTGGCTTGCAAGGAGAACAGTATCAAGGAAATGCTGTTGTAGCAGGTCATTGAGTTCCCTCCTGCGTAATTGGTTCATCTCTGACCCAGCAGTGGCTTGACCAACTTCACAATTAGTCCTAATCCAGCGAATAATGTCTTTTAGATATTCTATTCCTTGCTTCATTTCTTCGGGATTGATAATTTGTTTTATATATCGTTTTCCTTCTTTACCAACTATCATTCCCTCGCGTTTAGACCACATTCCCTCTCTTTCACTGATAATACTCTGTAGTTCATCAATGGTCGATTGAGCAATGCATAATTTTCCAAATGTGCTGACCACAATATCCGCAGCATCCAAACTGTGTAAAGTTATTAGGGAAATAATATCTACAACAAGTTTAGGTTTGGAATCATTAAGTCGGTTAAAGATGCTGCTTCTTTCCTCAATATCCCCAATACTACACCTAATCCCTAATTCAGGGTTACCCATGAGGGGACCCCATGTATCTAAACTATTACTACCGACTAATCTTGTAAAACAACCGATTGTTATGTTTTCTTCCTTGTATAGTTTTTCAATTTGATCAAAGTGTTCTTGTTGCTGATCAATCCTATCAAGCATCGGTTGAAATCTTTCTTTATCATCAATTTCGTCGGAATCGTCCAATTTAACGGTTTCCATACCTTGACCTGTTGGAGACAGATGCTCATATTTACGGGGGCTTTTTTTGCGTGCATGAGTAAATTTGCTTTCTATAGCAACAATTTTTCCGATTTTGGGGCCAGTCGGTGTTTCTCTAAAACTAACCTCGTCATTTTCAATTTTACCAAGTAACTGCTGCGTTAAAGGTTCTTTAACATCGCGTTCACCACGGGTGATATCTGCGTCATCACGTTCTTCAATGATATACCAATAGTCTTCGTCAGAAATGTTGATTTTGACCGCTGTATCCTTCTGAACTTGAATAGGATTTAGCACTTCAGGAATTTCCTTTTCAACTAAAAGGAAGATACCGATGTATCTAAGGTGAGCATCGGCGTTATCGAAATGCGTTCTACGCGCTTCGTACATGACTTGTAACGCTTCTTCTGGTTTAGATCTGGCTCTATATAGTTGGGCTAATTGAAAGCATGCCTCTAAAGAAATATCCTTAAGGAAAGAAAAATGCTTGAAATCGGAAAAACTATCTAATACATTATCAATCTCTGTCTCTTTATTAGAGCGAAAATAAACCATTCCGAGACGGATTCGCATATCATAATCCGTTGGAAATTTGTCTAAATACGCTTTACATACCGTTTCGGCTTGGATCATATCGCCGATTTCTTCATAAATCACGACCTCCATCACGGAAATGTTTTCAAGGGGTCCATATTTCTCACGAAGTTTCTGACATATCTTAAGTGCCTTCCTAAATTCGCCAGAATCATAGTAACTTTGCACTAACCATTGTGTCAATTGAGAGTTCTGACTTGTGTCGGCAAGTTTTTCATAGAGCGTTGCAGCTTCTTTAAATTGTTTGTTAATAAAGAGTTCGGCAGCTAATGCCACTATTTCTAAAAAATCTTTGCTATCTAACGCATAGTCGTATGCTTCTTTAAGTTTAGAAATAGCCTCGTCCTTTTTTCCCATTTTAGTAGAAATTAGAGCAGCATTAATGAGATTTAATACGCTTGTTGGAGATGATTCCAGCATCGGTGTTAGTATTCGTTCTGCCTCTTCAAGACGTTCAGCAGCAATATAAACACGAACAAGACAACGATTCGCCTCATCTTGTAATTCAGAAGATGGGTGTGTCTTTAATAAATCATTAAGTTTTGTGATAGACTCATCTAATCGTTCACTCGCGAATAAGATATTAGCAAGTATAATTGGTACTTCAGGTACTTCCGGTGCGGATTGGATGTTTTCCAAGAGCTCAACAGCTGTTGATATATTTCCACGTTCAAAAGCTAATAACGCACAATTTTTTATCAAAATTGGATCTGATTTTTCAATTTTTAAGGCAGTATCAAGGTCCTCTGTTGCTTGTGTCAACTTGCCAAGGTGAAAATGTGCAATTCCCCTGTTAATGATCCAATCTACTCTATAATCCTCTAATTCTGTATTGGAAACACAATCCCATGCCTCAGTAAGAAATCCTATTGCCCGTCGTAGTTGTTTCTTTTGTGACTCATAAAGTTGGTTGGTCCCCACTACAAGATTATCTTCTAATACTTGCTTAATCAAGATAACTGCGAAAGCAGCCTTGAAGTCAGGAGCGTTTCCGTGGTTCTGGGATACCATGATTTCACCCCATCTTTTCGCTGCTTCAAAATTCTCACGTCGCTTTGCTAACTCGCTGATAGCGTAAGCAATTTGTGGGGAATTGTGCAAATAATCGGGAACTTTAGCAATTACTTCATCAAGCGGTTCTTCCTCAGTGGAAATTCCAATGAGAATAACATAAGCATCCGTATTTGAAGGATTCTTTTCCCGCGTCTGATTTGCGTATTCTGCAGCATATTCCGTTTCTCCCAATAGGAGGTGAGCCAAAGCACGGTTAGATAATGCCTTTTCGTCTTCAGAATCGTATTGAAATGCCTGAAGTAACAACTTTGCAGCATCTTGTTCGTTATTTAGGGCAAATTGAGCAGCTGCCATATTAGTTAGAATACTAAACTTTAGATCATCCGAAGCATCTTTCCATGTTCGTTTCTTCAGAGTTTCTAATAACTCAAGAGCAGTCGTAGGTTTATGACTATTAAGTAATTTTCGAGCATTGTCTATTTCCGCATGATGTTCTTTTGCGACTGCTGTTTTTATTAAATCGGATATATTTAGGTCGAATCGAGATTCAACTTGACTAACTAAATCAAAAGTCGCTTGTGTCGTCTGCTTAATCTCTTTATTATCATCCTTAATTTTTTGGGTGTCATCTTTGATAGCTTGGATATCCCCAGAAAGACGTTGTGTCACTTCATTTCGCACATAGTCAATTTTACTTGACAATTCAGTTAACATCGTGTGGGCATCATCTTGATTCTTTATGTTATTTTGAATATATTCAAGGACAATTTGATTGAATGCTTCCTGATTGAATGGCAGTTGTGCATAGAAATCAATAATCACCTTTTCAATAATGGGACGAATTCTATGTTCAAAATCCATAGTAGGCAATTGATGGTTGGGGACGATAATGCAATTGCGAAAAAGCGATGTGATTTTCGCGATTTTCTCACTTCCACTTAATTGTGTGAGTTGAACTATATCATCGTCTTTAAGTGAAGTAATAACTTTATCAAGTAAATTAGAATCAACTTCAACTGTTTTTGGATCAGTTTGATCAGCAAAGTCAGACGCGTATCGCTTAACTACCTTATCAAAAGACTCTTTGAAAAGTTCCTCTGCTGTAGTTTTACAAAAATGTTTGATGGCGTGGTTAATACCACCAATTATAGAAAATCCAGTGCCTACAATGTTATATGCTGTGAAGACTAAATCGAGTATTGCCATGGATTTTCATCTCCTATCAGGCGTTTGTCTGATGTGAGTTAATATTCAACCAGTAGTCTTTTTAAGACTCACACAATTTTCCTATCAGCACTTACGGGCACACGCCGCTGGCGAGGTTCAAAACCTTGCCAGCAAAGGAAGCTGCGTAAGTCCTGCTTTTAATAAATTACTATTATCATTATAGCCTATTTATGCTGTTAATTCAAGATTTAGGAAACCGCCCGCAGGGCTATTCAGTTTTAGGGTTTCTTGTCGAATTTCTGCAGAAAGTCGGGAATCGGAGTTCCCTCCTACAGAGGAGGGGCGCGGATCCCAGATGACCGAAACTCAATAATTTCGGAAAACTAAATGCCCCTGAACCGCCCGTACCATTCAGGGTTTTTACTGCTTTTCATTCAATCCAAGCCGTTTCAACACATCTTCCAATGTCTTATCTGCCTTCTCTCGGGCGATGCGTGCCTCTGTTAAGTTTGATAGAATCTCATTCATTGGACGGTGTTCGACCTTTTCACCCACATCTATGAATTGGGAAGGACTCAGGTTGTAATCTGTTTTTTGGGCATCTTCCAACGTGATAACGCGGCTCAACTTCTCACGTGACTCCCATGCCTGATATACTTCTGTCGCTAAGTCAATTCCCTCATCGGTCAAGACGTTTTTCGGTTTCTGATTGATGAAATGTTTAGAGAGGTTGATGAGCAGGATTTGATTTTTGCGTTCCTCTAACTTGCGGCGGTTCAGTACTAAAATAATACCCGGTGCGCTTGTGTTGTAAAACAGGTTTTCAGGTAGGAGGACTACACTTTCAATCAGATCCGCCTCTACAAATTCCTTCCGAATGTCGCGCTCCCGACTGCTCTGCTTACTCCCAGAACCGCGAGAGACTGCTCCGGTATCCAGCACAATTGCGGCACGTCCTGTCTCTTTCAAAGACGCGTGCATGTGCTGTACCCATGCCCAATCTGCTGAAGAACTCGGTGCGACGCCATACGTGAACCGTTTATAGTTGTCATTGGCGTAAAAGGCGTCGTTATATTCCTTCTGATTCCACATCGGATTTGCAACTACATAGTCGAAAGGTTGTAGTGCGGAATTATTTCCAACGAAACGCGGGTTGTGGAAAGTGTCGCCGATGCGCAATTCCGCACCGATGAAATCGTGTAGGAAGGCGTTCATCTTCGCCATGGCATAGGTCGTCGGGGTCAGTTCCTGACCGTAGATTTGGGGTGCTTGACCCTTGTTATTGGGGTGTGTTTGCTCGAATAGGAGACGGGGTTTGATAAGCAGACCGCCTGACCCACACGCTGGATCGTAAACTGTGGTGTAAGGCTCTGGGTTGATGAGTTTCGCCATTAACCATCCGACCTCTTTCGGTGTGTAGAACTCACCTGCACTCTGTCCTTGTCCCTCGGCAAACTTCCGCAGCAGATACTCGTACGCCCTTCCGAGGATATCCGGCTCCGTGTCCTGTAGCCCAAGCCGATGTTCACTTATCACTTCAATCAGTTTTTCTAACCGATCGTCGTCAAGGAGTCGTTGCCCGCTCTGCCGTTCGTTGAAGTCCTCTACATCCAGTACACCCTGTAGTTGTGGATTGAGACGTGCGACTTCGCGCATTGCTTCGGTGACAAATTCTCCTAAGTGCCCGTCTGCAGGGTGATTACGCAGTGCTTCCCAACAGTATTCCTGAGGGATGTAAAAGCGGACAATCTTGTCGTCCCGATCCATTTTTAGCGCGTTTTCATGGTCTGCTTTGGTAATCTCTCTTGCGACCTCTTCAGTCCCGAATGCCTCTACGAGTTTTGCAAATTCGTCGTCAAATACATCGGAGAGGCGTTTGTAGAAGATGAGGGGTAGGATAAAGTCCTTGAATTTAGGGGCATCGGTTGCACCACGGATAGCGCAGGCGGCACTCCATAGCCATGTCTCAAGGGTGGAGATATCCAAATGTTCTTCGCTCGCGGACGGAAATGGGAGTGTGGTTTGGGTTGTATCTCCGGCAGTTTTGTCCTTTGGCAATGATTCGTTTCCTTTGATTAATATGTTCAGTTATCGGCTGTCAATCACACAAATGTCGCCCCGCTGGGGCTTGGTTTCTTATCCGCAACATGTTCTACACAAATGTCGCCCCGCTGGGGCTAAAGTAATTGTTGACTGTTAGTTATCAGCAATAAGACACGGGTTGTCGATTGTCAGTGGATTCGACAGGATTAAATGGAGTTAAGAAAACGTGCTGGCAATCTCGTAAAAGGCAGTCGATAATCATAGGAGATCCATAATCCTGCAAATCCTTTAATCTTGTAAATCCTGCTTCAGACAATGGGCGAGGTTAGGAAACCTCGCCAGCGGTGTGGAGGCGCGTTCTTGAGAAGCCGATGCGGTTAGGTGAAAGATCCTACCTGATCTGGAATTAGCGTTTGAGGTCTGCCCATTGTGTTGCCAACTTGCCTTTCGGTTCAACAGGCAGAAACGTCTCAACGCTCTCCATTATCAGGCTAATCTCGTCTTCGTCCAACGCACGGGTGAAGACTGCGTAATCGTCCATGACACCAGCAAACGTCTCGCCACCGGAACCGCCAAGACGGTAGGTCACATTGTTTCCTCGCGTCTCTTGGAAGTCGGTTTCGGCGACCATCTCGCCGTCTGCATAAATCCTGAATTTATCACCGTCTCCCACGACAGCGACATGCAGCCACTTATCCTTTTCAACGATCCCCCCGTCGCTCTGACACAGCACCGTCCATCCGGCAACTTGTCCACGCCAAGAGAGAAGTCCTTGATCTTTGTTGAGAAAAAAGGTATTGTGCCCAGAAGCGGTAGGCAGGCTCCGCCAAATATGTTCCCATGTAGTGCCCTCAAAATTGGGCTTAATCCATGCGGAAAGCGTGAATGGATCTGCCTTGAAAATGTCTCCGTGAAGAGAATCGGAGACTTGCAGTTGGACAAAAGCCATCGCATCTAACTCGATAGCGTCTCCAAATTTGCCTTTAACCCAATTGGATCCGCCATCAATCTCGCCATCGTTTCCATTTCCAGAGGCGTCCTCTGCATTACCCTCAAACGGGAAATACGCCACCAAATCTGGATCTTCACCCGCAATCCCTAAAGTGGTACTCATCAGCAGAAGAGTAATTGCCAAAGTTAACGTAAAGACTTTCATTGGTATTGCTCCTTTTAAGTAGTTCGTTATTGAGAAAAACTCAAAACTAAGAAGTGCCGCGCCTTTGCTTCTTTTCCCATTCCCTGGCACCTTCTCGCGTCGTCCGGTTCCCAACTCGCTGAATATGGACATCTTTACCGTAATTCCGTTGGTGCTCCTTTTCACGTCGATCTAAGTCGTTAGTAATCCCACTACGGATAATTTGGTTACCCCGCTTTAGATGATATTTATAGGTATCACGCTTAGATTCTATAGGGACTCCTCTCGCCTCAAGAACCTCCTTTACTGCCCGTTCAATTTTTGATTTTGAGAGTTTCCCTCGCTTGGGCGGATATTTGACGACTCTTTGTCTTGGCATTCTAATTACCTACTCGGTTTCACCTATATAGAGGCTTTTTTTGGGAACAACTCTATCCCTTTCTCCTTAAAAGTATATCATAAATTTTTATAGATCGTCAACCTTTGGGAAACACCTTCACACGCTTTCAATTTTATGGAAATCTCACGTCTTCTGAAGAAAAATGGTATAGTTTGACACTAAAGAAATAAATGATATTAGGAGAAAAGTGTGAAATTATTTTCTCGTGTTCTGGTATTTATCTTTCTGGCTTGGAATCCTGCGACGATTTCAGAGGAAATAGTAACCCCTTTGAAGCCTGTTCAGGTTCTCGCAGTAGAAGGACCTGAAAACAATCAACCTTCCGGTTTAACGATTTTTAACAACACTTTATTTACGGTTTCTGACAAACATGATGATACGATTTTTCGCGTCCAATTAATGGATGACAGGGCGGTTTTAGTGCCACACATCCAATTCAAACTGTCAGAACCTGTTCCGGAAAAGGTTCTTGACTTTGAAGGGATCACTTGTGATAACGAAGGTAACTTGTACTGCCTACGGTTTTTTGGGCCACTCCCTAAAGGAAGATTGTGATATAATAACAATCTCATTGAAAGGAGTCTCTCATGTCGAAACGAAGAACCTTCACCCCTGAGTTTAAAGCGGAAGTTGTTTTTGAAGTCCTCAGCGGTAGCAGTTCCCAAGCCGAAGTGTGTCGGCGTCATCATCTCAACGAAAATCAACTCTCACAGTGGAAGCGACAGGTGCTTGAAAATGCGCCCTCCCTGTTTGCGTCTACGGATAAGCAGTCGGACGAAATGCAGAAGCGTATCGACCACCTTGAGCAGCTCGTTGGAAGAATGGCGGTAGCGTTAGACATCCAAAAAAAACTATTGACCTTGTTGGACTAAGTTTATCTGAAAAGCGAGGCTTCATTTCCATATTGCAGCAGGAGCATTCCGTGCGAGATATTTGTGGCATCCTCGGTGTCAACCGGGGCAGTTTCTATTATCACCCCAAAGAAGAGCCGTCCGAAGCGGTGCTGCTCGCGGAAATAGAGAAACTTTCGGGACAGTATCCGAGATACGGGTATCGGCGTATCACGCAGCTGCTCGTGCGTCAGGGATACACTGTTGGCACCCGCCGTGTCGCTCGATTGATGAAAGAGAAGAATCTCTTGGTACCTCTCAAGCGTGCGGGTCAAACCACAAAATCGCTGCGGGGGGAGAAACCGTGGAGCAATCTGCTTGAAGACCTTGAGATCTGTCATCAGGATCAGGTCTGGGTAGCAGATATTACCTACGTCCGTCTCAAAGGACGCTTCATCTATCTCTCCTTGCTCATGGATGTCTTCACCCGAGTGATCAAAGCGTGGCATCTGAGTCAATACTTGAACCAATCTCTGACGCTCAAACCCCTTGAAGAGGCATTCTGCCACAGCGTCCCGGAGATTCATCATTCCGATCAAGGTGTGCAGTATCTTTCAAAAGCTTATGTTGCCACACTCCAAGCACAGGGTGTTAAGATTTCGGTCGCACACCGAGGACGGCCTTGGGAGAACGGATATGCCGAACGACTCATTCGCACCCTCAAAGAAGAGGAAATTGACAGCAATGAGTATCAAAGCATCACCGAGGCGAGAGATCGCATCGGACATTTTATTGAACACAAGTATCACCAAAAACGCCCACATTCGGCGTTACGGTATTTGACACCTATGGAATTTCAACAGCGAACCTTATCTTAATTTTGCGAAATTGTGGCCTAAATAAGCGCATGCACTTCAACTTTTACATTATCAGTGAGAGCACTTTCAGAATTCTTCGAGTTAGTTCTGATGGAGAAAGGGTTTCTTGGGTCTCTCCCAATTTACGATCTTATGGGGAAAAGGTTGGGCTTTTTCAAACTCGAGGTGCGTATCTTGAAGGAATTACCTTAGTCGACGAAAATCGGTTTATTGTTTGTGCAGAGAGACAACCCCGAGGAGTCATTGAGGTCAATACGGACATGATGCCTCCAAAAATTATGGCAGTCAAGTATGATACCACCAAAGCGGAATTACCAAAAGATAGAAACCCCGACTTCACTGGACTCTTCTGGGAAAATGGAATCCTCTATACGCTCCAAAGAAATGCTTACGTATTATGCAAACTCGTCAAGAGTCATCAAGCGTTTGAAGAGAAAGATTTCTGGTCATACGAAGCCATCGTCACTAGCGAAGAATTTCAATATGAGAACATGACATTTGGAAGAGCCGAGGGGTTGTGCATGGACAAAAACTATGTATATGTGATTCTCGACAATAATGGTGATGCAAGGCGTTCAGATCCGAGTGACCGTAGACCTTTGTTACTAATTATGGAACGTCCTTAGTGGAGGAAAAAAATATGCACTTAGAAGACATCATCGCCAGAGCAAAACACATCCGATCGCTTTATGAAAATTATGAACGGGAAAATTACGGACGTGAATGGTCAACGGCTGAGATTGCCTTGGGACTCATGGGAGACCTTGGGGATTTAGCAAAACTGATTCAAGCCCATTTGGGTATCCGTGGTGGGCTACCGAAACAAGAAATTGAGGCGAAATTAGCACATGAATTGGCGGATTGTCTCTGGTCGATTCTGGTTCTATCGGACAAGTTGCAGATTAATCTTGAAGATGCCTTTGTCGCCACGATGGATGAACTTGAAGAGCGTTTTAAATAATACCACAGACTCGCTTACAAATCGCACTGACTGATCTTGGTATAAAGGGTATGCAGTTTCTCGCCGATGCTCCGCCAATCGTAATCTTGTTCCACGCGGGCACGCCCATTTTCACCGATCCGACGGCGAAGTGATACATCTGTGAGCAATCGGGTGACCGCATCGGCAAAGATGGTGGGTTCGTCAGCGATGAAGAGCTCTTCGCCGTCTTTAAGGTCTAATCCCTCCGCGCCGACTGAGGTAGAGACAATCGATTTGCCCATCGCTAACGCCTCAAGGATTTTCAGACGGGTGCCGCTCCCGATCCGCAACGGCACGACGAAAACCGTCGCCTCAGCGAAATAAGGCTTGATCTCCGGGACACGTCCCGTGACAACGACCCCTTTTCTCTCCGCTAACTTTTGGACGCGTGCCGAAGGGTTTCCACCGACAATCGAGAATCTAACATCGGGGACACGCTCCTGAATCCGTGGCAAGACCTCATCCGCAAAGAAACTGACGGCGTCCTCATTTGGGTACCAGTCCATACTCCCAATATAGATGAGATGTGCAGGGGCTTCAGCGGAAAAATCGGGCTGGTAATGTGTAACGTCAACACCGTTTGGAATGATCTCAATAGCATCTCTCGCGCAGTGCCGCTGGAATACGGCGGCATCGATGTCAGAGGTACACGTCACCGCGTCGAATTTCGGACTTAGCACCCGTTCATAGCGTTGAAATGCGAGTTGCTGCGTCCAATACGCGAACTTATAAAGCGGATTGACGGTTTCATGGCAGAGTCGTCGCCAAATCTCAGAATCGACGTTCTGCTGTGAAAGCACACCCGGCAGGCGTGCCTCCGTATAAAACTGCGCTGTGTGAAACATCTCATAGTGGACGAAATCAAAGGTTTCAGTTGCGATTAATTCTTTAAACTTCTGGCGATAGGTAGGGAGATCGTAGCGGGCAATGGTGATCGGTTGCCGTCTGAGAAACGCTTTAAGGAGCGTGCCAAGCGATACAGGTGGAAGTATCGGTGCGTTTGGGACGAGGTGGACCTGAATGCCTAATTGCTGGAGTTGGGCAACGCCTTCTGCGTCCGTCGGTTGTGTTTCCAAGGCGAGTAATGTCACATCGTTTTTCGTGGCGATCTGTTTGAGGAGGTTAAACACCCGAATGCGTCCGCCATCGGTGAGTGGAAATGGCACGGTAGGCGACAAAAAAAGAATTTTTAATTTGGTGCCAAGCATGTAATCAAGCCCTCTTGGCAAAATGCGGTTGTCTTATTAAATCCCCAATGCGCCGTTGTTGCATTGCTATGTGCCTTGGCTGATTTTTCTGGGTCAGTTTTTAATAACTGCTGCCTCATCAATGGCAATTTCCTGTTTCGTAGAGTCGATATGAACCGTCATACCTATCGGAATGACAAACATCGGATCGGTGTGTCCAAAGTCCATATTGGTGACAATCGGTATGTCGTTTAACCCGTATTCCTCACGAACGGCTTTACAGAGTGCATCATCGTATTCGTGAAAAGTGTCCGGATCGACACCGCCACCGGGTCGCCCGAGCAGGATACCGCCAAGTCCTTCAAGAACACCTATGGCTGCGAGGCATCTCACAAACCTCGTTAGGAATGAGGGAGGTACTCCTTCTTCGGAGGTTTCTAAAAAGAGAACCGCACCTTGAAGACCGTCAATGGAAGGGAAATAGTCAGTGCCTCGGAGCCAGTCCAAAACCTCAACACAGCCTCCAAAAAGTTGCCCTTCAATGACGCCTTCGTCCTGATGAAATCTCCAGCCGGTGCACGGGTTCAATTTTCGACGAATTGACTGGTTTTCAGGATGCTCCCACGGCAGATATTCGGCTGTCCACTCGGTGCGGTTCGGTTCAATAACACCAATCGGTTCGGTAGAAAAGAGGGTCCGTCGAACAGAATCCACCATATACGGGAACATCCCGCAATTTTCGGCAAACCCCGCCATAAGCGAGGGACCGTAGAACGACACGATACCCGCTTTAAAGCAGGTGGTGTGCGATATCGTGGTATCCGAAAATCCCATGAAGACCTTGGGGTTATTCCGAATCAGGTTTAAATCGAGGTATGGCAGTGTGCGGATTGAGTCTTCACCACCGATTGTTGAGATAATGCCGTCAATTGTGCTATCGGCAAAAGCCGCCATCAAATCGTCGGCACGCGCTTCGGGGTTTTTCGCAAGCCAGTCTGGATCGCGCAAGGCGTGTTCCGTTTCGATAACCGTTACGCCGAATTCTTCCTCAAACTGTCGTTTACCTATCTGGTAACGGTAGGGAACAGCACCGGGACCACCCCAAGAGAGCGAAATCGCTGCGATGCGGCTACCGGGACGTAGGATCTTGGGTTTTATCTTTTTCATTGGGAAGATCAACTTTCTCTTTTAACCTGTCAATGAGTACGAGAAGCCGTTCCTTGGCTTGTTGACGTGAACTCAGTGTCGGCGGGGGAGGTTCGAAAATGGTGCCGCGCTCGCTTTGCACCCAGCCTTTTGTGGTGTCATCAACCTTGATGCGGAGCCATCTGCTTTCAAGGTCGAGATAAACCTTCAATTGATTGTTCTCTTTTCGGATATTATATTTCAGGGGAGGATTGGCTATCTGCCAACTCACGCCATCTTCGTTTGCTGAGACCCGCGCACGTCGCGAGATTGGTATCTTCTCGGCAACAAATTCTTGAATCAACTTAGAAGGTAACTTTCCTTGCGCGAGGGAACTCTGTGATGCTATATCTGCCTCAAACAGGAACGTCAGGATTTCAAACTTCGATTGCTGAAAAACGTTGAGTTTCCCTTCGCCTTTCACAACGTTGTAAGCTTGCTTATATCCGTTATCCTTGATGAGCCATCGCCTGTTTGCCTGTTTAATGGAGGTTTTCAAATCCTTTGAGAGTGAAATTTTGTTTGCCTCAAACGCCTCCCTTAAATCGGGGAGATAGACCTCAACGTTGCTATTCGTTTTTACAACTGTGTAAGCGGCGCCTGTGGCATCTCTGAGTCGCCATTCTTCGCCGCTGAGCAAGACTTCAATAGGGGACGCGCTCGGACGGAATCGAATATCTTTTGTCATGTCCGTAAACATCTTCTGCCAATCCGTTCCCGTCTTCAAAGCCGCGTCCAAACGTGCTGTTTTCAATCTTGCGCGATGCGCCAATCCGGCACTGAATAGAAGTTCACGTCCCAATTTACCGCTATTCAGGTTGCTAATGTATTGTTGATCCAGGCTAAACCGGTAAACATCTTTGGTATACACAATCGGCTTTGAGTCGACTGTCGGTCTTCCGCGTAGCGCTGTCCGTGTGTGAATTTGAAGTTTTGGCACCTTTTTCTGTTCAACCGGGGGGGCTTGAAGGAGATAGAGACAGATGCCGGCACCGATTGCAATGATGAAGATGATGAAAAAGGTCAGCCTTTTCAGAAATACTTTCATATTTGAATCCTATTACCATTGTGCATATTATTTTTTTTTAGGACTTACGCAAAATTTGAAGGCACACCAATACATGATTGGCGAAGTGTAGTGCCACACTAATTCGCGTGAGCCCTATCATTTATTCGATGTCTGATGCCTTAAAGCGAGTTGCTCTACTTACGAGATGCCTGAGTTCGTTTACCTGCTCATTGTGAATTACGGGTGCGATACCATCAATGCTCCGCGATACTGCTTCTAAACTTCCTTCTTGTGCCCAAAAACTTTCACGCAGAATTTCTGCGAATTCCGCTACAGTCGCGGCAAGTTGAAATTCAGGCGATGCCACTTCAAATGTTTTATTCAACTGTGTTGTAGAAATTTCCTCGTTGATTTCCGAGATACGACGGGTATCTGGGTCCTCGTGCCGTATGAAGACGGTCGCCAATTGTCCAGTGGCACCTTCATGAAGCTTAATTTCATAGAGTGCCGTGACGCTGTGGCCTGAACCGATTTCTCCGCCATCTGCCTTGTCATCTCGGAAGTCTTCATGGTCGAGGCGGCGGTTTTCATAGCCGAGAAGTCGGAAACGGCTGACGACTTGCGGATTGAAGTCAACTTGCACCTTGGCATCCTTAGCGATAAGTTGTAATGTTCCTGTTAGGTTCTCAACAAAGACGCGTTTTGCTTCGTTAAAGGTATCGATATAAGCGTAACTACCGTCACCATTGTTGGCGAGTTGCTCCATGAGAACATCGTTGAAATTACCCATACCGAATCCGAGAGTTGTCAGTGTAATCCCTTCTTCAACATGGGAGCGAATGACTCTGAGTATACCATCAGCTCCTGTTTCTCCAACATTGGCAACACCATCTGAACAGAGAATTATGCGATTGATTCCATTAACCCGTGCGTTGCGAGAGGCGAGCGAGTATCCAAGCCGAAGTCCCTCTTCAGCGTTCGTCACACCCTCCGGTGCGAGGGAATGAATTGCCGCGAGGATCTCTTCACGTCCTTCAATTCCGGTATGCGGAAGGACGATTCGTGCTCGAGAACCGTAAACGACAATAGCAACCTTGTCACCCGGGCGGAGTTGTTCAACCAAAAGTGTTAAGGCACGTTTCACCAATCCCAACCGATTTTCCATTTCCATTGAACCGGAGACATCAATCACGAAAGTCAACAGTGCGTCTTTGCGATTTTCATCGGGAACCACGCGACCTTGAATACCGATTCGGAGCAATTGGAGCCGTTTGCCTTCACCAAATCGCGAGGGCGCGCCCTCAATGTGAACAGCAAATGCTTCTGCCGATGGTGGTCGGTAATTGTAATCAAAAGTGTTAACAAATTCCTCTACCCGAACGGCTTCGGGTGGCGGAAGATACCCATCTCGGAGATAGCGTCGTGTGACGGAATAGGAGGCGGTGTCAACATCCATACCAAATGTTGAAAGGTGGTCATCTTCTGTATCAATAAATGGATTCGTGCCGTAATCTTTAAAAAAAACATCGTTATAGGCGGCACCGTTTGGAGGGGTCAACCCAAACGGCGAGGAGATAGATGCGCCTTGCGTATAAGATTCTTCCTCAGCATCGTAACCACCACAGCCAGTGTAGATAAAGATCACCAATCCGCACATCATGAGGGCAACACTGAGGTTGTATAGTGTTTTAAATTCAGTTTTCATCAAAAAGGACTCCTTTTTATTCGCGATGCTGAAACTATCTCAATTATTTTCGCGTCACTTCGTTAGTCTATAATGCATAACGAGTCTTGGCGGAAAATAGTTGACATTAAGTTGGTGGCAGTCCACAATTACAGCAAGGGTAGTAATGAATTACACTGAACGGGTGGTAGATTACCCTGCCATGAAGATGATGCTCAATGAATTATGCTGTGGTTTTGGATGTGCGATGAATCGCACGACTGTAAAAACGGTGTGTCATATCTCCTTTATTGACTTGTTAGATGCTTAAACGTCATCAATTCTTCAACAATTACATTTTTCGTGGTTTTGGAAATTATGCCAGACTTAAATCCTATAGCAATTGCGTTAAACGATCAGATTCACGCCGCCTCACCAGCGGTTTTCTCGCTATTTTCCGAATTAGGACTGCGTATCTACCTACCGAAGGGGATCTTAAGCCAAACGGCAGAGGCGAGTACGAAAGCACACCGTTTCAACGCGACACGTGCGATTGCCCAACAAAACGATGACATGATGCATCTCGCCGTTTCACGAGAACTCGTGCCAGCACTACCGTTGGAAGACATCTACGGATACGCACCCGTACTGGGTCAACCCGAATTACGGGAAGCGTGGAAAACACATCTTTTGGAGGAAAATCCTTCGCTTTCCGAGGCAACACTGAGTCTGCCCATTGTGACGAGTGGGATGACGCACGGGTTTAGTCTACTCGCCGAACTTTTCGTGGACTGCGGGGACACGCTCATCCTCCCGGACAAGATCTGGGGAAATTATCGGCTTATTTTCCAAACCAAAGCAGAAGCGGATCTCCAGACCTATCCGTTTTTCAACACTGCAGGAGGTTTTAACACACACGGCTTTCGTGAAATACTCACCAGCATGACCAACAAAAAAGTGCTGATTCTCCTGAATTTCCCGCACAATCCGACCGGCTACGCGATTGACCGGACGGAAGCGCAGCGTATTGTGGATGCGATTGTCGCGCGTGCCGACGCTGGTAGTCGCATCCTCGTTATGATCGATGACGCCTACACAGGGTTATGGTACGATGCGTCGGTCATGCACGAATCGCTGTTCGGATTGTTGGTCGGATGTCACCCGAATGTAGTGCCAGTGAAGATAGACGGAGCAACGAAAGAGGAATATGCGTGGGGGCTACGCGTGGCGTTTATCAGTTTCGGACTCGGAGAGGCAGTGGTGCAACCACTTGAACAGAAATTCAGTGGGCTCATTCGAGCGAATACCTCCGGTGCATCGCAGGTCTCTCAAACGCTTATTCTTGAAGCGATGAAGGCACCCGGTTATGCCGAGCAAAAACAGCAAAACTATGAAATTCTCAAGGCACGCGCGCTAAAAGCGAAGGAAGTCGCATCCGATGCACAGTATGTGAAACTTTGGGAGGTGTATCCGAGTCATGCCGGTTATTTCATGTGTCTGAACCTGAAATGTGGGAACGCTGAGCAGGTTCGGCAGCGGCTTCTTGAGGAACACGGGATCGGCACGATTTCACTCGGTGAAACCGAGTTACGGGTGGCTTATTCGTGTCTCGAGGAATCGGATATCCAAACGGTTTTTGAACTAATTGCAGAGGTGGTTGAAACAATGTAGGGAACGGTGCGAGAGCCGTCCCCTACGGAATTAGATTTATTGACTTGCCTTCAAAGCACCCCATGTCGTAGTGGCTTTCCCGCTAGGTTCGACAGGTGTTGTCGGTAGGTCCCCGACGGTTTTTCGGAAATAGACATCGTCCTCAACGTCATTGGGACCCGCCCAGACCCAGTATGCGGTCGAGTCGGGATCTTTCAAGGTTTGGCGCATCGTATTTGCCCCGAAACCCCAGATACCCCCACCAAACTGGTCGAGTTGTGTCGCGTTATCCCAACCACTATCGTCGAAATCGGGTTGTTCCCATCCATCGTTCCGCTCGTTGATTGGTGGACCCGCATCCGCCTTCCAAGTATCGTCGGAAGGGATGTAGGTGTCATCGTCAAGGATGACATCGAACAGTGCCCCTCCACGTCCAGCAGCACCCGGCTCCGCGTCGTGGACGTAGATAGCGATAACAGCATATCCATCCGGCATGTCAAATTCGGTGATACTCGCTTCCTGCCAGTTATTACCGTCTGCAACCTCTTCACCGTTGACGAAACCCACCCAAGCGTTGTCGCCATTGATACGGAGCGTTGCCGCCCATAGGTGTGAGGCAACCAAGGATAAGACTAAAACCAAAACTGTTGAAACAAAAAACTTTTTCATGTCGTTCTCCTCTATCGCGGCAGAAACCGCGATCATAGATATAGCACAAAACGGCTACATCGTTTCTCTCTTAATCCGCGCCCACGTAGTCGCGAGTTTGTCTTCAGGTTCAACAGAAAGCGTCCCGATGGTGTATCGGAAATAGATGTCGTCTTCAGCATCGTTAGGACCGCACCACACCCAATTCGCTTCACATTCCGGGTCTTTGAGAATTTGTTCCATGATTGCAGCACCAAATCCCCATATACCACCGCCGAATTTCTCGTAAATTTCGAGTTCATCTTCCCAATCGCTGTCATCGAAATCGACCTTTTCCCAGCCATCTTTCCGATCATCAAGGAGTTCACCGGTATCACATCGCCAACCATCTTCACCTGTTCCGATGTAATCCGGTTTATCATCAAGGATAATATCGGCGAGGAACCCACCTCTACCGGCGGCACCGGGTTCGGCGTCGTGGACATAGACAGCAATCTGTGCAAAGCCATTGTCCAGTTTAAACTCACTGACCGTCGGAACTTGCCAGTTTCCACTTGCAGCGACCTCTTCGCCGTTAATAAACGCAACCCAGGTATTATCACCACTGATCCGCAACGTGCCGTTTTTCGGCACAGCATCTGCGATTTGTATCAGAAGCATACCGCTCAGGAAAAGTATGAGTGTGAAAAGAAACATCAATCGGTTTTTCATATTTTAATTGTTCCTTGCGGAGAAATAACGGCTGTTAGAACTATCCAGTGCATCCCTTATATTCGCCTGCGCCGTTGTTGCAGGCTACGGGGTTTCGGTTAGTGAATACTTACCTGACTGCTAACCGTCCAGCGAGATCCGCCACAAATTGATAGGCGATACGTCCTGAACGTCCACTTGAGGACGCCTCCCATTCCAATGCCGCTCGGTGTAACGCTTCTGTCGGAACGGAAAGTCCGTGTTTTTGTGCATAGTGGGAAACGATTTGCAAATAGGTATCCTGTGAAATCCGCTGGAAAGCGAGACGCAGCCCGAAACGGTCACTCAATGAGACCTTTTCCTCTGTCGCCTCACGCGGATACAATTCGTCTTCGTCGTTCTGTGGGTATCGGTTCTCGTGTACCTGTCGCGGCATCAGGTGTCGGCGATTCGAGGTGGCATAGATGAGGATGTTGTCTGGACACGCAGAGATCCCGCCTTCTAACATCGCTTTCAACTCGCGATACTCGGGTTCATCTTCGTTGAAGGCGAGATCATCACAGAAAAGGATGTATCGTTCGGGACGTTCCCACAGCACCTCAGCAATCTCTTGGAGATGGATAAGTCCTTCCTTACTGACCCCGATTAACCGGAGTCCATCGTCAGCGTAGCGTGCCAGCATCCCCTTGACGAGCGAGGACTTACCAGTACCGCGGTCGCCCCACAACAGGACGTGGTTGGCAGGCAGACCTTGTAGAAACTGCCGTGTGTTCCTGTCAAGCTCGGCAGATTGCCTCTCTATCCCGATCAAATCCGATAAGCCTGTGAGATTCGGATGTTTAACGGGAATAAGATGCCCCGATCCATTCTGTGCTCGCCACCGAAAAGCGATATAGTCATCAAGTTTGGCATCAAGCACCGCACTCGACGATTCAACCGAGGACCCTCCGAAGTGGGTCAATAAGTTATCTGCCTTCTCCAGCAGTTGTATGAAAAGTTCTTCCTGGTTTCGCGTTTTTTCAGACATTATTGCTTTACAAGTTTCTTTAGTTGTCCCCACGTCAGTGTCAATTTGCCCACTGCCTCAACAGCAAGCGGACCCCCAAAGGTCAGCGTCCCAAGATTCCCTGAATCATCAGGATTCAGACCGTGCCAATCCATGAACACGAGACCTGCTTTCTTTTCTGGATTATCCGTTCCTTCCTCATATCCGGGGGTGAAACCGATTTCCGTTCCTTCCTTGATTTTGACATCAGTGAGCCATTCAAACCGCATCGCGACCTCGTAAATCATGCCACCTTTGCCCAGTTCAGGTGTCGGAACGACCGCAATATCAGATTTAGGGAGATTCGGATTTTTGCCCCCACTGAAGTCAGAAACGAGTGCTTTTTTCTTGATAAACGCGAAGTTAGGCTTGCTTGAAGGCTGCCCGGCTCCGACCTGTTCCCAATCAATATAGAGAAAAATCGTATCGCCTATCCAAGGTTGTGCCGCATTCGCCGCCGGTGCAAAAATATCATCGCGCACCGCCGCGGCGAAATAAAAGGTCTCCGCATCATACATCGTTGACCACGTCATCGTCAGATCGTCTTTTCCCTTCCACGCGCCTTGTCCCCGAAGCAGTTCCTTCTCTGAGTCGAAGGCGATCCAAACCGCATGCTTCCAATCGTTGAGATCCCCATCAATCTTAGGTGTGTTTGGAATAAACCCCGCGATGGATTCCCCATATTCCAACCCAAACACATCGCCATTTCCTTCTGGCAGGAACGCTCCGCTTGCTGAAAAAATGAACAGAACTCCGAAGAGGGTAGATAAAATCATCGTTTTCATCATTTGATTCGTCTCCTTTACCATTGCTTGGTAATCAAGGTCGAATACCAAAAGAAATTTCCAATGAACATTGTACCACTTTTCTGCGAAATTGACGACTTCTTTCAAGCATTTGAATCCCAGACGAAATCCCAACTGCGTGCGGATGAAAGAACGGATGCTTCACCTCCAGACTCAAATTTTTTCAGACACTCGGGCTGCCAACTGAGCCAGTGCGGGCGAAATGTCCAATTTGTCAAGTTCCGCCTCAATCAAGACAAAATGTTGTGTCTCAGCGAGTGCTGCTTTCATGGCAGTATCAAATTCGCCTTCCGTACGGGCAGCAAATGCGCGTCCTGTGCCAAAGAGTTCCGGTACATGAGTGTAGTTCCAATTTTCTATATCGTTAAAGGGCCCTTCAATAAAGGGACGGACGGTGCCGTACCCCTGGTTGTTTAAAATCAGAACAATCGGATTGAGCCGGTAGCGAATAGTCGTTGAGAGTTCGGTACCGGTCATTTGAAATGCGCCATCTCCTACGATGACAAGCGGTCGGATTGTGGGTTTGCCGAGTTGGGCACCGATTGCGGCGGGAACTGCAAACCCCATTGAGGTGTAGTAGGCAAGCGCGATAAAATCGGTACGTGCCGGAAGCCGTAAGTCTAAAGCCGCCCAGAGGCTGTCACCGATGTCAGGGATAACTACCATGTCTTCACGCAGCAGTAGATTTAGTTGTTGGAATAGACGTTGCATTGTAAGCGGCTGGTCGGGCACCATCTCGAACGGTTCTGGCACTTCCATGACCCACTCCAAATCTATGTCCCCCCGTTCATGGAGTTTCGGAGAATACAATCCATCAATAAAATCTTCAAACATGACATTTTCATAAGTAGAGTAGCCAACCGAGATTTTATCCGAGGTTGCGTATACCCGGCGGCTGCGATCCAAGTTTGCCGTGTAGATTCCGAGGTTTACATCGGTCATAAAGGCACCAAGGGTGATAAGACAATCGGAAGATTCAACGAGTACTGAGATTTCTTCCCTGCTCATCGCGCCGCCGTAAATACCCAAGTAGAGCGGATGGGCCTCTGGCATGACCGATTTGCCCAGCAGCGTTGTCACCACGGGAAATTGTTTTTCTTCGGCAAGCTGGAGTAATTTGTTTTGGTAGCCGAATCTGTGGATTTCCACACCTGCCAAAATCACAGGATTTTCGCTCTGATTTATGAACGCAATTGCATTTGCTAAGGCGGCCTCTAATGTCTCCGGATCACTCTGTCGATCGCCCGTTGAAGGGCGTTGGTAGAGTGTCCCCTGCATACCTACCATATCCCGTGGCAGTTCAATGTAGCCGGGACCCTTGTGCCAATACACAGCGTCGAGCACTCTATCTATCTCGTTAAAGGCGGTAAAGGGGTCGTCAAGGAGCGCGGAGGCAACGGTTATCTCGTCATAAATACGTTGTTGTGTGTAGAAATCTTTACCTGTATGGTGCAAAAGTCCGCCTTCACTACGCTCTTTTATTCCTGGACTTCCGCTAATCACAATAAGTGGTGATTTTTCAGCGTAGGCGGCGGTAACAGCGTTGATCATCGATAACCCACCGACCCCATACGTCACACAGGCAGCTCCCATACCTTTTGTCCGGGCGTAGCCATCTGCAGCAAATCCTGCAGTTTCTTCGCGCGTCGTGCCGATATGTTGAATAGGGCTTTTCTCAATCATGTCGAAGAACTGCACTACATAATCACCGGGAATGCCAAAAATGTGGTCAATACCGTAACTTCGCAATTTTCTCAGAAGATATTCACCAATGGTTAGTTGTTGATTTTGCATTGAGGTTCCTCGTTAAATACGATCATAATCATCGCTTAGATTTTGTCAAAAACTCTAAACCCAATACACCAGACACATCATCAAGAATCGTATAAACATCGTAATCCTCGAAAGCCGTTCGTGGCGTGACACCCGACAGCACAGCAATAAACGCAATACCAGCACGTCGCGCCGTTTCAGCATCCGTCACGCTGTCTCCGACGTAGAGACAATTTTCGGGATTACTCTCTGTTTGGGTAATCGCCAGCAATAAACCTTCAGGATCCGGTTTATACGGTGCATCCCCACCCCCAACGATGACTTCAAACGCCTCTAACAGGTTCTCTTTCTCAAGAATCGGCTGAATGTAACGACGAGTTTTCTGAGAAACGATGGCGAGTTGAATATCGAGTCTCCGCAGTGCCTTTATGGTCTCTGGTATCCCCATGTAAAACTTCGCCAACGCAACCATTGTCTCATCGGCGCGTTGGAGAAATAAACGGGTAAATTCATCGACACACTTGGCGTATGCGTCCCCTGCTAACGCTGTCAGTATATCCGGTAGCGACAAACCGATTGTCCGGCGAACCGCGTCATCGGAAGCGATCGGTAAACCCATTTTTTCAAAAGCGAAGTTGACACCGTCAATTGTTCCCTGCGCCGAGTCTACCAACGTATAGTCAAAATCGAATATGATTGTTCGGACGGGCATTTTCAATTGGCTCAAGATTCAAGTTCGGGTATCCCGACCTCCGCTGCCGTCTCTTGAATCTGTCGCCATGTCTCGTCATCAATAGGAATGCCCTCGCGCAAACGACGCTCTGTTTGGCGCGCCTCGATTTCTCCCGGCGTCAGGATTTCATCGAATCCCGGTGCGGTCGGTGAGGCTTTCACGTGGGCAACGAGTCCGTCAACATGCTCATAAAAGTCATCAAGCGACGTAAAGTTAGCAATATCCAGAGCAATCATCAGGACCCCGTTCTGGAGACGCGTGTTTCCAGATCCACTGCAGCCAGCACCCGACAACGCACCTCCCAAGATGTCGATCATTAGACCGAGAGCATATCCCTTATGCCCAACAATCCCGCCGAGTGGCAACAACGCACCCTGCGGAGATTCCATCAAGTCTCGTGGATCTTGAGTCGGTTCGCCTTCACTGTTGATAAGCCAACCGAGTGGCACAGAATCCCCACGATTAAAAGCGACGCGGATCTTGCCTTGTGCCACAACGCTACTCGTAATGTCCAATAGCATTGGATGTCCTTCGCGTGTCGGGGTGGCAATCGCGATCGGGTTCGTTGCGAGCCGTCCATCGCGTCCGCCGAAGGGTGCGACGTAGAGCGCAGTTCCACCGGCGTTGACCATCGTGATGCCCACCATATCGGTTTCAGCTGCCATCAGTGGGTAACTCCCGATACGTCCGATGTGATTACAATTGTAGACGCTGATTGCGCTGATAGTGCTTGACTTCGCTTTCTCTATCGCCAGCGACATCGCCTTCTGCGCAATGACGTGTCCAAAGCCCCAATTGCCGTTGATGAGTGCATGCGAAGCCGACTCACGTTCAATTTCCATCGGTGCTCCGGGCTGAATGCGTCCGGATTCGATGAGTCCAATATACTGTGGAATGCGGAGGACGCCGTGGGAATCATGCCCTGCGAGATTTGAAGCGACGAGCAGTTCCCCTATGATCTCTGCTTCATCGCTTGGGACACCCCCGGCTTCAAAGATGTCGGTTGTGATTTTCTGTAACTGGTTTTGTGTGAAATTTGGCATATCGGTATCAGCGTTTACCTCTGCTTAACTATGCTGCGTCAAACAGCGATGGGAAGTGGCGGTATGGGTCGCCAGGTTCACGGAAGAGAATCTTCTGACGTTCTGTGAGTTCTATATCTTCCGGTGGGGTCATGCGCTGGGATTTCCACGCAATGTGTGAAACACAATACTTGTACAACAAAGATCGGCGTTGATGCTTGCCGTTCCATGCCGCTGTGCCGTGTGTCAGTGCTTCAGTAAACAGGATCGCTGAACCTGCTGGTACCTTTGGGATGATGACACAGGGTGCATCTTCGGGGGCATCATCTATCTGTCGTGGCAGTTTAAAATTGCTTTTATGGCTGCCCGGAACACAGCAAAATCCACCATGCTCTGGTCCAGCATCGGTGAGGTTCCACGTCACGACAACGAATCCGTTATGGATTTCGTTATCTCGGAAGGAGTAGTATTCTCCTGGCTGTGCTCTTGCTGTTGGAGAGGTCGCACCATAATCTGCGTGCAGCCGTCCGCGTGGCATGCCTTCCCGCATGTACATTCCGTAAATTCGGTCAAGTCGAAAGCAATCACCCAGACGGAATTGAAGTATCGGCATAATCTTAGGGTGGTCGAGTAAATTGCAAAAAGGTTTTCCCCACTGCAGAAACCCGGGACCATCTGGAGCACTTCCAAACCTTTGGACCTTTCCCGGTGTCGGAAGTTGTTGCTCGTCAACACATTGATTGAGTGCCGCAACCTCTTCTGGACTCAAGACATTCTCAACGACGAGGTAGCCTTGCACGTCAAAGAGGTACTGTTGTAACTGTAAATCACTCATACGCCTACCCTCCTGTTATTTACAGGTTTCAAACTTAACTGTGGCATCGTTTTGATAAGAGTTGACAATCAATTTATCACATTCAGTCGGACTGTGTCAAACAAATTTCAATTTCGTGGTGTGTGGATGCCCTATAGGGTGCAGTATAAATATGGACGTGCCCATTTCCGTGCAAGTTATTTGTTCTGAGGCTAAATACGGTCGTATACGCAATGTTTCGAGTGCTGGCATGTAAATTGCTCATGTTATAGCAAAAGTCTATTGCTTGAAAAAGGGGCACCTCATTCATGAAAAATCGAATCTTTTTTCTCTTCGTGTTTCTGTTGATCTTTATACCGTTTTTGCCGGTCAGTTTTGCGCTGGATTATACACAGATGGGGCTGCCGGAAGGTGCAATCGCGCGCTTCGGTAAAGGCTACATAAATGATATAGCGTATTCTCCAGACGGTGCTCTGCTTGCAGTAGCAACTTCTATAGGCGTATGGTTCTACGATGCGTCCACCGATACCGAGCTTAACCTCCTCTCTGAAGAACCAGATTACGTTGAGGCAATTGCATTCTCACCCGACAGCAGCACCTTAGCAAGCGGCGGCTATTCGCCAAATCACGTCATTCGGTTATGGGATACAAGCACAGGAAAACTCCGCGATATTCTTGACGGAGGCGAGGAGATTTTAGCCCTCACATTTTCGCCGGATGGCACAATGCTTGCCAGCAGTGGTGGATGGCCCGACTATCCGATCCAGTTATGGAGATTAACAAATCGACAACTTCAAGATACACTCTTTGGACACACGAGATGGATATCTGCCCTCACGTTCTCAGCGGATGGACAGATGCTCATTAGTGGGGGTGAAGATCACACAGTTCGATTGTGGGATGTGCATACCGGTGAAGTTAAATGTATCCTTGAAGAACACCGAGATGACGTTAATGCTGTGGTTCTTTCACCAGATGGAAAGACACTCGCGAGCGGTAGTGATGACGGAACGATTCAATTTTGGGATATGCACACTGGCGAGATGCTTGCTATTCTTGAAGAAGATGCCAAATTCCCAGAAGGCTTTAATGTGATCGCGTTTTCACCCGATGGAAAAATATTAGCAAGCGCGACAGCCAAACAGGTACAACTATGGGACACCCACACGAAGCAGCTTAGAGGCGTTCTTGAAGGACATACCAGCGATGTGACTGACATCGTATTCTCACCTGATGGAAGAACCATAGCCAGTGCAAGTTGGGACTGTACACTCCGATTGTGGGAGGCTAACACTGGGAAACCCCGCAAGGTTTTTGGAAAGCATACAGGCTCAGTCAATACTGTCGCATTTTCGCCGAATGGGAAAACTGTTGCCAGTGCAAGCCGCGGATTGATTTACCTATGGAATACGAAAGGGAACCTGCTTCGATTATGGTATGCCCGCACTGGAGAACATGTAGAATACTCCGTAGACCACATCGATTACGTTCGAACTGTCATGTTTTCACCGGATGGAAGGTTTCTTGCGAGTGGTGGTTATGACAGTCGGCTTCGGTTGTGGGAGGCTAACACTGGAAACCACATCGCCACGCTCAGGGGGGGCGGCCCTGCTGGCGCGTTTTCGCCAGATGGAGAATTGATTGCAAACGAGTATGGAGGGGACGGCATCATTGGAACAATAGGCTTGTGGGATGCCCATACCAGTGAACTCCGCCATGTGCTTAGCAAACACCATAGCCCGCTGACGTGCATGGCATTTTCGCCTGACGGTAAAACGCTTGTGAGCGCGAGTCGAGATTCCGAGATTGTTTTGTGGGATATCCCTACGCTCCAACGCCGTCTGAGTATTACAACGCAACACACAGAAGCTGTCTCTTCTGTCGCATTTTCCCCCGATGGTGAAACACTTGCGAGTGGTAGTTATGATCAGATGCTCCGATTATGGGACCCGCATACTGGAGAACCCAAGGCAACGTTGCAGTATCCAGGTTATGTTACCTCTGTCGTGTTTTCTTTTGATAGCAAAATCCTGGCAGTCGGATGGGGCGGATGGCAGAACAATCGGATACAACTGTTAGACGCAGAGAGTCTCCAACCTCGCGAGACACTGGCGGGACACACAGAGGATATTACAGATTTGGCATTCTCACCGGATGGCAGAATCCTTGCCAGTGCCAGTTGTGATGGCACAATTCTCTTATGGCGGACGGGAACTGACAGCATTCCAGCAGATGTTAACGGCGATAGGAGTGTAAATATTGAGGACTTAAGGTTCGTTGCTGACCACCTTGGGCATGTTGGAGAAGAAAATGTAGCGGATGTTAATGGTGATGGAGTTGTCAATGTCCTTGACCTTGTCTCGATCGCGAAAGCAATGAAGCGAAACCCTTTGCTACAATAGAGCTGGATTTTGACCTTGATGCAAGCCAGAATCTATTGTAAACTCTGTATTATTGTATGTGTTAACGCTATGGAAACATTATGAGGAGGAACCATGGAAAAACGAATCCTCGGACGGACAGGACTTGAAGTAAGCGTTTTAGGGATGGGGGGACTCTTTGTCTCATCGGCTGGCGGGAGGAATCGCGCTGACGGACGCAACGCTATCCGCCGGGCTTTAGAACTCGGTGTCAATTATGTTGATACCGCACCCAGTTACGGTAACAGTGAGGAGGTGGTTGGAGAAGCTTTAGATGGCGTGCTACAACCGCACTATCTTTCCACGAAAATCGGTGGCAGGCCTCAACCCTTTGATCCGAAGGATAAACACCTCTTACGTCAGTCGGTTGAGGAGAGTCTACGCTTGCTGAAAAGGGATACGATCGATATTTTGATGGTGCATGAACCTGATCGTCCCGGACAATACGATTGGTGGACAAGCCACGAGACATTTGATGGACCGGTCTGTGAGTTATTAGCGGAGCTCAAAGAGGAAGGAATTGTTCGTTTCACCGGATTAGGTGGCACAACCGCACATCATCTACCTGCAATTATGGCAACGGGTGTCTACGATGTCGTGCTGGCAGCGCAAAACTATAGTCTACTCTGGCGTGAAGCGGCAATCTCAATTTTTCCAGAAGCCAAACGACAAAATATGGGAATCGTCATCGGTGCTCCGTTACAACAGGGAGCATTGTCACGCCGCCACGCCGAAGTAGAGACGGGGGCATGGTGGCTGAGCCGTCCGCGTCAGGAACAGTTCAAAGCACTCTACCGGTTTTTGGATGAGATTGAGCTCTCGCTGCCAGAGGCGGGTATCCGCACCGTCATATCCAATCCCGATATTTCTACTGTGTTGGTGGGAGCGAGGTCTGTAGAGGAGGTTGAACAGAATGTTCGTGCTGTTGAAGCCGGTCCGTTGCCCTCAGAAATATTAGAGCGACTTCAGGCGATCGCGGATATGGTGCCATTCCGACCCTTTGAGGAACCCCATAGTTTGGCGTTCGGTAGGAAATACAATGGTCCAGGGCACGCACGGTGACATGCAAAAAAGAGAGGCACGCTCGGAAAGCGCGCCTCCAAAAAACGAACAGTTATGAGATATTATTCGTTGATGTAATCTGAACGCAACACAAATGTATGCAGCACCCAGCTGCCAGCGCGGTTGTCAAGTTCAGCCTCAATCGCCATTATATCCTCCAACTCCTCATAAGCATCGATATCCTCTTGACTCACAAACTCTAACTCAACGAGCCGGTGCGGAGATTCGCCATAGTAGTTGTCATAAGAGGCAGTTGCTTTCAACTGAGGGGGGGCGACGAGTGCCGAAGAAATGGACGCGACCCACTCCAGGTACGCCTGCTTCCCGCCCAGCGGATAGTCAACAAAAATAATACCTTTAATCGGAAAATCGCCTTCCGCGTCCTTCGAGTAGTCAGAACGTTGGATAAATGTGTGGGCGGTTGATACGCTTGAATGGTTCGGAATGTCTTCGAGAATCGCAGCGATCTCTGGACGGTTCAGATAGGTCGCCATATCAAGAAAACTGTTGAATTCCCATTCGACGAGCCGGTTAGGACTCATTTCTGGGTCTTCGTTGTCGTAAGACCTTATCCGGACAACCTCTTCGGGTGCTTGCAGGGTTGGTACAACGGATGCAACCCATGCAATATAAGCATCTTTCCCACCCTCCGGATAGTCAATCAACAAAACAAACTTCACTGGAACGGCTTCCATATCGGTCATCGTCTCATCCATAGTGCTGTCTGCTGGCATGCCATCCACTACCATTCTTTGTGCTTTCTCACAACCCGTCAACGCGACAAACGCGATGAGAGTCATCAAGAATAGATTTGCCAATTTCAAATTCATTATTTTATCTCCTTCCTTAAAAATATAACACATAAAGCGTAAGAATTTTTCAAAGCTAATACATTATCTTCTCAAGTCTAACACACCATCCTATATACCTGTGACACTTGCAGGTTCTATACGGATGGACCCTACTTTACAATCACGAGTCGTCGTGTTTGCTGGAAAGAGGGTGTCGTCAACCGGTAGAAATAGATACCACTGGCAACACGTTCACCGAGGGCATTACGTCCATCCCAGTAAGCGGCATGCTCTCGACTATTGTAAAAGCCCGCAGATTGAAAACCCAGTGATAGCGTCCGAATCAACCTACCTGTTGTATCATAAATCGATATCGATACAGGACTGTCTTCGGAGAGTTGATATGGAATCCATGTCTCCGGGTTAAACGGATTTGGGTAGTTCTGCAACAGGAGATTCTGTGTTGGTTTACCGATGCCATCAAGCCTTAGAGACAAGACCGCATTTGCCAAGTCCTCAGGAGTCACTTTGATACTGAGGGGTTGTAACTCAGCATTTCCATTTGGACCGATGAGGCGCAATTCAATCACGTCACCGACTTGAACAACGCTCCGTCGCGTCAGATTGGCAGTTGCCGCGGCGAAGTACCCCCCTTGCACTGGGGTAGTTATGATGCTGTTTGTTCTCAAGTTACGAACGATGACTTGGTAGCCGTCAAACGCGGATTTACCTGCCAAATGTCCGCTGACAACGAATGCCCATGCTTCTTGGGGCATTTCCGTAGATATGGTAGGTGCTGCGGGTGCAACCTCTTCCATCGGGTCTGTCCACGGTGCGCCGACGAATGCAAAGTTGCGAGTTTCTGGGACATTGACGATATAGCCTGTTCCACCTTCAATCGGGAACCCATCATTGGGTGCGCCTGGCGTCCACGCGATGAAACGTTGATTGGGTGCATCGAACGCGATGATGGTTGTCGCCCCTGTCATTGCGACAAGCGATTTCGCGGTCATCGGTCTCGGAGGTGCCAACGGCACGGACAGCATATTCAACCCTTTCGAGAGCGTGACAGTATAGGTGTTGCTAAAATGCGTTCTCTCAGCCTTGGTAGAGAGTTTTGCGATAAACCCGTGTCTGCGCCCATCGGGTGAGTCATAGTGTCCAACGACAGAGCCATCCTGATTGATATTGTAGCCTTCTGTGCTAACGCTGCCCGGGAACTCCAATTCATGTAGCCCATATAGGTATGAGCCGACATAGGAGCGCGGACGGTCCCCTATTGCTTTGGCTCGGGCAATCACAAACACACCGCTTCCTTCTGCATCGTTAATCCCGTGCAAGAAAAAGTATTCCAGATTGGACGGGTCCAGATAGTCCAGAATTATAAACCTGCCAGTCGGGGTACGTGCGAATGCATGATATAACCCATCAGCATCTACGAAGCTGCCTATGATAGAGCCTGCCGCATTCACAAAATCGGCATACGTTGCTATTGCCTCGGGTGCCTCAACGATTTCGTCTCCTGAGAAGCCGCGGCGAACGCCATCAGCACCTATAAAATTACCTGTCAGTGCACCCGTCGAATCACTAAAACCGTATATCTCTGTTTGGACGGCACCCGGAAAATCGTATTGCCCCAACTCACCATCTTCTCCTAAGATGACACCGTGATGAAGTCCATCGCTATCCTCGTAGTATCCGGCAGCTACCCCATTATTGCCAAGTGCATAGAAATACGTGTTCTGTGCCCCCGGGAAATCGTGGGTCGTAAAAACGCCATCAATGAGTGTAAATCCGACCGTTTTTTCGCCATCAGCACTCCGGGTGTTTCCGGCGTAACCCTCAAAGTCGCTACTCGCCCCCAACGCTAAAAAGTCTACACCCGGAACATCGATACTCTCATAAACATAGTTGAATTCAGGGGCTGGGAGATACGCTATATCTTCGAATCTTGCAGCAGTTTCCGCAGTGGGTTTGGCGATGAACCCGTGTCTACGTCCATCTGCCGAGTCGTAGTACCCGACGACAGAACCGTCCTGATTGATATTCCAGCCCTCCGTGCTAACGCTACCCGGAAACTCCAATTCAGATAATCCGTGCTGGGAAGTGCCGACATAGGAGCGCGGGCGGTCCCCCACCGCTTTGGCGCGAGTAACGATAATCCTTGTATCAGTGATACCGTGCACAAAAGAGTATTCCAGATTGGATGGCTCCAGATAGGTATGAAAAACAAACGTGCCATTCGAGGTACGCACATACGGATGATAGAGTCCGTCAGCATCTATGTAACTTCCTGTGACAGAGCCTGACGCATTCACAAAGTCGGCGTATGTTGCTGTTGCCTCGGGGACCTCAATTGTTATGTCCCCTGAGAAGCCACGGCGAACGCCATCAGCATCTATAAAACCACCTGTCAATACCTCCCTCGAATCACTGTAACCGTATATCTCTGTTTCGATGGCATTCGGAAAATCGTATTGCCGCAACTTACCATCTTCTAAGATGACACCGTGATGAAGCCCATCGCTATCTTCGTAGTGTCCCGCAGCTAACCCATTATTGCCAAACGCATAGAAGTAAGTGTTCTGCGCGCCGGGAAAATCATACGTCGTAAAAACGCCATCAATCAGCGTAAAGGCGACCATTTTTTCACCATCCGCACTCCGCGTGTAGCCAGCGTAATCCTCAAAGTCGCTACTCGCCGTCAACGCTAAAAAGTCTACGCCCGGAACATCAATACTCTCATAAGTGTAGGTGAATCCAGCGGATAGGGGAGCTGGTTCATTATCGGTTTGGGCATCGGTATTGCTTAGGAAAAAGAAATTGAGGCATACGAATAACGTAAACGTGTAAAATAAAAAACTAATTTTATTCTGATTATGTATAGTCATAGTCTGATTGTACCTAAAAAAGATTTAAGGTGTTCTCCTCAAATAATTAAGTTGTCTTTACATTTAGGATGCCTAAAAAGCAGGCAAACCTAAGTGGATACTGAGCAAAAACTGATGAGCATGAAAATTTATCAATAAGAGATTTATAAGTAGTTATAGTGAAGATAATCAATTATACACAAATTTGAAGCATAAATCAAGTTAAGTTCTGTGTATGGCTTCAGAATGCGGGAGATCGGCAGGATGTTCAAGCGAAACAGAACTAAATCCCCGTTGTTTTTTTAATGCATCCTCTTTTTCAAGCGTCTGATTGTGATTCCCAAATCGGTTCCAAAGCGTTTGCTCTGAAATTCACTGTTCGGGCGAGAACAAACAGGAGGTCTGACAGTCTGTTCAAACTTCGGATTATCTCAGGATTGATCTCCGCTTCGCGGGCAAGACGCACGACACACCGTTCACTTCGCCGACACACGACCCGTGCGATATGTAAAATAGCACCAGCAGTGCATCCACCGGGCAGGATAAAGTTCGTCAGCGGCGGAAGTTCCACAGAGAGTGTATCTATTGCGGTCTCCATCTCTGTGATGAAATCTGCTGGTATGCGGAATTCAGCGGCTTTTGTATGTGTCGCTGGTGTTGCCAAATCCGCGCCGACATCAAAGAGATGATTCTGAACCCGCGCCATAAGTTCGGAAAGGTCAGCATCCTCAACCAACGTTTGCGCATAACCGATATAGGCGTTCAGTTCGTCAACAGTGCCGATCGCCTCAATGCGCGGTTCATCTTTCCCTAATCGCGTTCCGCCATAAAGCGCGGTCTCTCCAGAATCCCCAAATTTAGTATAGATTTTCATAGTGATTCATTATATACTCTGTTGAAAAAGGAGTCAAGTAAACATGGATAGCTTAGGAAAAATCGTAAAAGTTGACGTTATTGATCTACGGGTTCCGACATCGGATACACTCCTCGGTTCTGATCCTTTTCATAAAAAACCGAATTATTCCGCAGTCCTGACGACACTTGAAACAAACACAGGACACCACGGCATATCCGTAGCGTTCACCGCTGGTGCTGGAAACGACTGGATCGCTTATGGCGTTAAAGACCTTGCACAACTCGTTGTCGGGATGGAGATGGCGACTTTCGTTGACGATCCCGGCGCGTTTCATAAGCTTCTCGTTGATCATCACCAATTACGTTGGCTTGCTGACGGTGTTAACCGGATGGCGATCGGGAGCATCGTCAACGCGATGTGGGATGCGTGGGCAAAACTGGTCGATAAACCGCTCTGGAAACTCCTCGTCGATTTACCGCCGGAGAAGATCGTGCAGTCTATCGATTGGCGGTACCTGCGCGATGCGTTGACACCTGACGAAGCAGTGGAGATTCTCAACACACATTGGGACAGTCGCGAAACCCGTGAACAGACGCTCCTTCAACAGGGACCGAAGGCTTACTCTACCGCAGGATGGCTCGGTTTAACGGACGAGCAGATTATTGAAACGGTAAATCAGGTGAAAGCCGCCGGACTTGACTGCTTTAAAATGAAGGTGGGACAGGATCTGGACTTCGATAAGAAACGGCTCGCCTTCATCCGGGAAGTAATCGGGCCAGAGGCGCGTTTGATGCTCGATGCAAACCAGATATGGGGTGTTGATGAAGCAATCGCCTATATGGAAGCGTTGGCACAGTTCAAACCGACATGGATTGAGGAACCGACAGCACGCGACGATGTGACCGGTTTCGTGAAAATCGCACGTGCCTTAGAGAAACACGATATTGGCGTCGCTACCGGGGAGCAGGTGCCGTCGCCTGTTATCTTCAAACAGTTAATCACGAACGACGCGATCCAGTACTGCCAGATTGACGCGACGCGGCTTGGTGGTGTCAACGATGTCCTCGGGGTCATCTTGATGGCGGCAAAATACGATATTCCTGTCTGCCCGCACGGGGGTGGCATCGGGTTGTGTAATATGATTCAACATTACGCCATTTGGGATCAAATTTGCGTCGCCGCGCATTCGGAAACACAGGTCGTCGAATACCTCAATTTCTTACAGGAGGACGTTTTCCTGCACCCAATTCAGGTGCGCAACGGTGCCTATGTTACGCCGACAATTCCTGGTTGGGGACTGGAGATGTACCCGGAGTTCGTCGAGGCGCACACCTATCCGACAGGTTCCGTCTGGCAGGGGAGAGAGGCATCTGGAAGTGTAACCTTTTTGGCGTAGTTGCCTTGAATTTAAAAAAAATGCGCGGTTAAAAACCGCGCCGATAAGCAGACAGAACACTTGGTAAGTTAAATCTGTTAAGATTTCGCATCCGCTGCGCGTTCTTTAAACGCCGCTGCTCCGGAGGTAATCCATCCGCCAACGCCTGTCATCAGAAACCGCACGCCGGCTTTGACATATTTCTCAACTGTGGCATCGAGTGTCAAGGTGCCAGCAACCCGTCCGGCGTCTTGGATACGTGCGAGCGCGGAATCTATTGTGTTCTGGACATCTGGGTGGGTCAGATTCCCAATATGCCCCATAGAGGTCGCCAAGTCCGACGGTGCAACGAAAAATACATCGATATGATCGACGGTAAGAATCTCATCCAGATTGTTAACCGCGACGATGTCTTCAATCAAAACAATGACGAGTGTTTGTGAGTTGGCGACATCAAAATAGTCGTCCACACCATAACCTTGACGGCTGGTATACATCCCACGGTGTCCGATCGGTGCGAATTTCACACCATCTACAACGTTTTGTGCCTCCGCTTTCGTGTTGACATGCGGGACACAAATGCCCATTGAACCGCAATCCAATGTGCGGTAGATGAGTGCCTGATCGTTGCGATTGACACGTGTGATAGAGGTCATGCCCCAAAGGTCGCATGCCCGCGTTAGATCGCCGATTCGCGACGCATCGACAGCACCGTGTTCGCCTTCCAACCATACACCGTCGTATCCGTTCGGACCGAAGGTATCTATATCATCAGCACTCGTCAACCCCGAGATGACGAATGCGAGGTCGCCAGCCGCTAACTTCTCTTTAACCCGATTTGGTCTTATTTCCATAGGTTTCTCCTATAAGGTTGTTATTTTAGACTAAGGGTATCAGGAATTTTGAAAGTTGTCCATCAAAAAAGTGAAGTGCACACTCGGAAAGCACGCACTTCGCTTAGGTTTACAATGCCACTTTACGAACCGGAATATCAATCCCTGCTACCTATTCACTGGCACTGGAGCGTATCAGGTAGACACCCATCGCACCGTTCAACAATGGGAGTATGGCATCAAAGATAATCCATATCAATGACCGGGTGTTGTGGCCAACAGCAGTAAAGCCCGATCCAATGTCGCTGATGCCGAACCAGTTCCAGAAGAATATTATCGCCGCGAACATGAACCCGTAGAACATCGTGTTCGCCGCTATGAATTCTTGGACGCTCGAATCCGCACCGGCACGGGTCATGCGAATGTAGCCGAATATCACTCCCAGTATTATTGAAATAGCAGATAGCCAGTTGATATAATCCCAAGCGGAACTGTAGGGACTATCGTCGGTGGAAGTATGGTAAATCGGTTCAAGTACCGTCTGGATGGCGACTATCGCCGCAATGACGATAAGTACAACGCCTATAATTCGTTTGAGGGCTGCCATGATTTTCTCCTTTTCCCTTATGGGGATAGTTAAATCCTGCCCTAAGAATCGAAATTGGGTATAGCATTGTCAATCGATGAAATTTGAAATCCTTATCCTTTTCGATAACCCAACAAGCGGTTACCATCATTTCTCGACAAAATTAAAAAAAGAAACGACCCAATATCGATCAATAGACACTGCGTCGCTTCTTTTTAATTTTAACGCCGACCTCAACTGTTCGAGGCTTACCATCTTTTGCAGGTAGGGGCACTTCATCCGCTCGTAGGTGATAAAAATGGACACTTCCTACAACACACTGCCCGAAACCGTTACTGTTATACTCAGGCCCCGCGCGTCCCCTTCCCTTGTAACAATCTGGCTGTTGACATCCCAGCACGAACCGGTAACCAACGCCGTTGTGGGTTGCCGGTCGATAACAGGTGTTGATGCGCTTCAATTCGTTATGATTCAGGCGCGAAGCCGCCAACGAATTCAGGCACAAAGAATCTTGCGATGCGGAGCGAACACGGTCTCGGATATTCATGATTGGGACCTCCATGATAGGGTGTTATCCCAAAAAGAGAATTACCACGTGTTACGGAAAGATTCGCCAGATTTGCATATTATACATTTTTCAACATTTAATGTCAATTTTTTTACATCTTTTGTAGGACTCTTAGAACAGAAACACCGGCAGGCGATCATGATACACTGCTATCAGAGAAACTTATCCACACGTTGTGTAGTGATAGGTAGAACCCTCACGGGTTTTTCCCCCACTCCAAACCGTGCATGCGACTTTCACCGCACACGGCTTTCCAGTTTACTGTGGTGTTATACACGTTAGGTCATAGACCACTTTTCTTTACTTATGACTTCCGAAAGAGACACGCAAGCGTGATTTTCTCCATATAGATACGGTGTCTGTAAGTATTTTAAAGCAGTAAACCTGATTATGCTTGCGTTATACAATAACGCTACCTAATCTCCTCAACCTTGCCAACTTCTATGACATACAAGTCGGATTAGGTTCTGTCTAACTTCCTGTATAGAGACTTTATTGACGGATTTAGGGTCGCTCTCTATCCCGATACATACTCATCGTATGCCTGTGCTACACAATCCCAATCTGATAAAGTATAGGAAACACTTTATCAATTAGCATAACATAATCCAAATCATGCCTGTAGCACCACAACTCTTTCAAGGCGGTTGTGTCTTTGTTTACGGGACTTACAAGCGTTCAACTTTCGCTTACCCTTGTCCGTCGTGTCGGACGTTCCGATTTTGGACGTTAGCATTATTGCTAATGCTAACTTTGCCTGTGTCCGCAGGAATGCGCCATTTGTAGGGTAGCCGTAAAGGGTCGCCCCTTTACAGCCCCCTCCGAACCGTGCGTGCGACTTTCACCGCACACGGCTCTCCAGTTAAGTGTGGCGATAAACGCTTTAGGTCAAATGACCACTTTTACTTCATTCCCTATTCATGAGTCATTGACTTCTATAGGTTGCATGTTTTCACAAGATTTCAACGCTATAGATAAAATGGTTTCAGGAATGTTTCAAAGCACCTAACCTGATTATGCTTGCGTCTATTGACGCTATCTAATCTCCTCAACCTTATGGGCTCGAGAGTCCACTTAGGTTCTCTCTAACTCCCTGATTTTCAACTTTACAAACTGATTTAGAATTGAACTATACCCCTATGCATTAGAAGGTCTAATGCTTGCTCATATCAGTCTAATCGTGTAAAACACATGAAGTATTTTACGCTTGAACGCTCTAAAGAGGAGAAAGCATTTTATGAGCCATAGTTTTCAAGGATTCCAACCCTCGTCAAGGAACATCTATGTTGGAAATTGAGAGGCTTCCATTCATTCAACTTTCGTTTATTCATGTCAGTTCTTTATTGGACGTATCACTTTTGGGAACTCAAAAAAAATGAGTTTTGCCTATCCCTCAGATATGCGCCATTTCCTCTTGCTTTCTACGAGATTGTTTCCAATCCGCAGTTAGAGTGAGATATGCGGTGTTAGACTCACCGAGTGGGATTGTCCCACATTTCAAAATCATTCGTTAGAGCGCACCTTCTTGCTTTCCACGATAGCGTTTCCCCTATCGCAGTTAGAATAAGACATACATTGTTGGGCTAATGTAGTGGAGTTGCACCACATTCCCTATACATTTGTTAAACCGCACGGATTATTTCAAAATCAGCATCCGCCGTGTGGCTGTAAAGTCCCCAGTGTTGAGCGTATAAAAATAAACACCACTCGCCACAGGTTCACCGAGTTGGTTTCTGCCATCCCAATATGCAGCACGACTTCTGTGAGTATAATACCCCGCGGGTTGATGTCCGAGTTGTAAAAGACGGACACGCGCACCTCTGGCATCGTAGATCTGCACGGTAACCGTGCTGTCTTCTGCGAGCTGATAGGGTATCCAAGTTTCGGGATTGAAGGGGTTTGGGTAGTTTGCCAGCAGTATCGTCTTATCGGGTATAAGTAACGTCAAAAGTTCTTGGAGTCTGATGATGGCACGTCTATGAGCATCTGAACCGTTATCAGCAATGAGCAAGAATTCAAGTGCCTGTGAGACAACTTTCGGTGTCAGTTGAGCGGGGATTTGAGCGTGCGAAGGTGCTGCGGGGGCTTCACCTTCGCCGAGGTGTTCCGTAACCAGTGCGGCATCTTTGCGATCGACAACGCCATCGCCGTTGACATCGGTGCGTGGGTTCTTAGGGGGCTTCTGCCCGAGTGCGAGTGTCACTAAGAGTAAATCCTGGGCATCTGTTACGCCATCTTCATTGACATCCCATGCTGGTCTGCTGACGGCTTCGCCACCGACCTGGATGCTTATCTCTGGCGCAAAGCCACCAACAGCCTCCCCGGTTGGAGTGCCGGCTTGAAAGTTTCGAAGTTTGACGGTTGTTCTGCCCTCAGCGATCGCTGTGAACGTAACCGACAGAAGGGTACCCGTTCCACTGACACCGCCCTTGAATCGTGAGGTTTTTATACCTGTGATTTCACCGTCTCGGTTCTGAATTCTTCCTTTTTGGAAGAAGGTCTGTCCGCCGGCTTGCTTGAGAAATCCGCCCTCTCTGGCACCATTTGCTTTGAGAACATCGGGATTGAAGGTGATATTGGTTTGGTAGCCCGCAAGGTCGGTGACCTTTTCGGCACGGACGTTGAGTGTCAATGTGTCGCCGACCGAAAGCCGTGGCGTCTGCGTAGAAAAGGCGAATCTCGCCCCCGGGGGTAGCACTTTATAGTCGGCATCGGGTGCGAACCCGAAAAAGCCACTGAACGCACCACCACTGGTATGAACAGCAACCAATAGGACATTTGTTCCCTGTCTAAGTGTTACAGGGAAGAATTCTTGGTATCCATGCGCCCAACTATACTGGAGTTGTTGGCGAACCAACTTGCCATTCAACCAGACTTTATGATTCGTATCAGAACCGACAAACATCGTTGTTTTCTGTTCCAGCGGCGAAGTGATGAGAATCGAACCATATGCGACTTGGTTACTGACCCGGCCTGCTGACCACTCAAGTTCCTTCGACATTTCGGTGAGATTATCCCACCAATTTTCTTCCCACGGCGTTTTCAGCGTGTGTGCCGTCCAGACGCGATTTCCAACGGCTGCCCCTTGTGTTGCGCCGTGGGTCGCGACATCGCGTTCGGTGACCTTCTTTTGAGAGATTTGGGCGAGCAGGTCTGTGCCGTTGAGAAACCCAGCATCCGGGAGCATGACCCACAACCAAGGTCCTTTGATCATCGATCCGCCTTCTGGGAACGCCGGATTTTCATGCCATTTGACAACGCCTTTACCGATGAGTGTTTCAAGCGGTGAGGCATCCGCAATAGCATTATCTCGCAAATCCAAGACTTCAAGGGTGCTTAAAAATGAGAGTGGCGAGACATCCTCGATCAGGTTGTCTCTGAGATACACTTCTCTCAATCCTTTGAGTTTCGAGAGTGGCGAGACATCCGAGATTAAGTTCCCCTCAAGGTTTAGGACTTGCAGTTGTGTGAATTCTGCGAGGGCGGAGATGTCAGAGATGCTTCCGTCTCTGACTTCAAGTCTTCTCAAATTTTTCAGAGGTTTCATGAAGTCAAGGTTTTTTGACGGATTCTCGCTGACATCAAGCCATTTCAACCGGCGCAGGCTGGCAAGCGATGAAAAATCTGAGATGTTCGTGCCAACAGCGTCTATCCCGTCAAGACTGATAAGCCCGGCCAAGGGGGAGACATCCGATACAGGATTCCCTGATATGCCGAGTCCTGTGAGTTTTTTCAGTCCAGCCAGCGGTGAGAGGTCGGTAATTTCGTTCTCCTCAAGACCCAGCCAGTCCACATTGATGAGTCTGGCAAGCGGTGAGACATCTCGGATCCGATTGCCGCGCAACTTGATATTATGCAATCGTGTTAACCCCGCGAGAGGCGAGAGATCCGAAATGGCGTTACGCCGCAATTCTATGCGGTCGAGTTTTGTGGCGTACTCCAGCCCCGTCAACTCACGGATACCTTGCCCATCGGCAGACAGACGCGTCAGATGCTGCAGATCTTCCTGAGTGAGAGTATCGGGTGTTTTATTCAGTGCTAATGCGACGGCGGCACGTAGGTTGGCATCAGGGATGTCAAAAAACGACGAGCGGCGATTATCCTCATCCCCGTTGACAATAACATCATCCTCAGAATTTAGGGCAATAATGACATTCTCGAATTGCTCTGTCCATGTATCCCGCTGGATATTCCCGCCAGAGAGCATCCCGGCTAATCCGAGGTTTTGCAAACTCGATTTCTTGCGGATCTCTGAGAGGAAGGCATCGGTTCTCAGCCCGACAGCGGCGGCAGCATGCGGTGCATCCAACGGGCTTTGGAAGACTTCGTAAAAGCGATGCACGGGTTCAACCAGACCGCCAAAAATATCGCCCGTCGCTTCGAGAGCCTTCTTGTAACGCGCAGTGTCGAGATTTACAAGACGATCCATCTCCGCCTTTTCGACGTACAAACGCAACGCCTGATCTTTATCGTAAGCCGGGTTTCTGGTCTGGAGTATCGCCGAGCGAACTTCATCTTCAAACGTTTTCATGCCTTTGGTATGACAACCGATGCAGGAGAGTCCATTACGGACGGCAGGATCACTCGCGGCGGGGTTAGAAACGATGTCCGTCGGTGCGACATCTATACGATTTCCCGAGGCATCTGAGATATAGTATGCCTGCAAGCCGTTGGGCAGATTGAAGACCACTTCACCGCCATCTTGCTGAAAAGACAAGGGATGCGTCTTGACGTTCTGCACACCGACCGACCCAGCGAAGTCGTAACTTTTCCAATACGCGCCATACCGCGAACTGTGGCGTTCAACAACACGGTTGTTAACAGAGACACCTGACTCGTTGAAACCCGCACGCCAGACCCGCACACCGGGAGCCGTCTGGATGTTCCTGGCGACATTGATCTCAAGTTGACGTTCTAACTCCCGATCGGTTTCGGGGAGATCCAGAATATCGTGATACAACGGCGGTAAGGATGCCGCCGCCAAAAACCAATCCACATATACATACGGCACCTCGCATTCCATTTCTTGCCGCAGCGATGTTAATTTGTCACTGAGGGGGACCTGGGTTTGCGGATCAAACGCGATGGTATAGGGATAGACCGACTCGATCTGCGTCCAGGCTTCGTTGCGTATATCCCATTCATAATCCCGGAGATCGATGTAGAAGATCGTTCCAGTGGTATCGATGGGTTGGGGATTATGGATCTCAAAGCCCCAAGAGAGTGAATTGACGAGTTTCGAGAGCGCAACTCGGTAGGCACGCAACACCTCTGGGCTTTCACCGGCGTTATGGAGATGCGTCATCGTAAAATAGCGCGCAAAGGGACGGTCGAAGGATTCCAGGGTCTTCAGATGCCGATCAATAACCGTCAGCATCGCATCGGTGGTAATGAATTTCACATCCCGCGTGACGTTCCAGTCCGGCGCACCCTCTGCGATCCAGCGTCGAACCGTTTGAAGTGCCCCAGGGGACAGGGCGGGTTGTCCGAGTGGCATCCTGGGTTTCTCCGCAGCGTCTTGAATCAGTCGTTTATAGAACTCAGATTGTTCTGGATTCCGTGGCACAACAACCTTAGAATCAATGAGTGCCGAATGTTCAATGAGAAGTGCGTCACGAAACTGACCTGACGGACCGTGGCAGTTGAAACAATTTTGTTGGAAAATCGCATACGCCTGTTGCGCAATGTCATCTTGGGCATGAACACTTGAAATGCCAACGGCGAGGATTGCTAAGCGTATGAGGTAGAAATGCATGCACGCTTTCATCGTTGATCTCCTTTCGTCTCCTATTTATAGTTTGTCTCATATGACCCCATGAGTTATACTGATAGTTATGCTAACTATGAGTTATGCTAACAGGTAGATGTATTTGCATCACCCAGACGGATTTCACGGAGGTCCTTATGACACGCAAAAAGGATGCGGTCTATGGCATCAAACGTCTCGAATCTAAGAATGCCAGATCGGCGATTATTCAGAAGATTTCAGCAGACTTCAATTTGATGCCGATCATGGCCGAAGCCTACTATAAACAGATTGCTGGCTATTTTCAGGAACATGCCGACATTCAACTCTCCTCAGGACAGATCTGCTACGAGGCCGTCGCTGCTGAGGAACCCGCAGGCAAACACATCGCTCTTGCGAGGAAAGTTTCCTGCTGTCTGACGCTCAATGATGTCACAGAGGACTTCGAAGTCTTAGCTGATTATGGTCTACCCGGTCTCAGACGCCATCGGATCCTGCGATTGACCAAAGAGGCTTATGACCAAGACGCCTTGCTGAGTTATGAAGATTTAGCCATCTTATTAACCACGAGTCCTGCCAGCGTCAAACGCGACATCCGAGCGTTGAAGCAGGACGGGTATTTCGTGATGACACGCGGGACGAAACACGACATGGGACCCGGTCTATCTCACAAGACGCAGATTCTCGATTTGTATTTCAAGGACTACACCTTCACCGAGATTGAGCAAAAGACCAACCACTCCGAACGCGCCGTCTGGCGGTACTTGAGAGATTTCACACAAGTTGCTACGTTGCATCATCAAGACTTTCCCAAGGGACAGATACGCCTGATCACTCGCTTCTCGGACCGGTTGATTCGCGAATATCTCTCGCTGTATAAGCAATACCAACACACCGATCGCATGACCCAGCTGCTTCACCCCGAACCCATGAATGAAAAAAAGGGGATCTCCGATGAGTAAACCCTCAACGCGCACGCAAGTCAACGAGAAGAAAGTCAGACGCATCAACGATAAATCGCTACGACAGTTGCTGATCCACCGCTTTCTCAATGACTACGGGTATGACAAAGGCGAAGTCACAGCGACGGCTATTGTTGATGATATCCTCAAGACCGTTGAGCAGTATTTCGTCATTGCCCTGCCTCTGGAGAAACTCGCCAAAGGCGACGAACTTCCCGAAGAGCGATACCTCCGCTATGGACAGCTCGTCTGGATGGCAGTCCCGATTGATGAATACCCTGAAAAAGGTAAAGCGATCATCAAAACCCGTATGAAACCCATCATTCTCACCTATGTCGCCGCAGAAGATGTCGAATCGTTTCGCGACGGGTTTACTTCCAGACAACTCCGGATGAAACGCATGGTTCGCTGGTGTCATCAAGCTTATGATCAAGGCGCCTTATTGACACAACTTGACTTGGCCGTCTTGCTCAACGTCTGTGATCAGGTCGTCTGTGATTATGTCAATGAGTGGCAGAAAACCACTGGAGAAATCTTACCCACGCGCGGCAATATTCATGACTTATCGGGGGCGATTACCCACAAGAAAGAGATCATCACCCTCTATCTTCAAGGATATCTTACTCCGACTATTGCTGCCAAGATGAAGCACTCCAAGGAGGCGGTTGATCGATACATTCGGGATTATGAGTCCGTCAAAGTCGTTCGCAGAGCTACCGCAGATATTGACGAAATCTCACAGATTACACGACTTTCTAAACGCGTTATTACTCAATATCTCGACCTCATTCCAGAGGATCAACTCCAAACCATGGATGAAAACTTAGTAAAAAAGGAGCAGATCTGTTGAAAATAGGGTTGACACCCCTTACCCGTATTGTTATACTTCAAGCAAATGTGCCTTCAAGCACATCATTTCCACTCATCAGTGATCGCTGGGAGGTTTCCAATGGACATCAGCCTCCCAGCACTCCTAGGGTCATATGAGACTATTTTCGGACCAGCATTTTCCCGGTTCCTGAAAAATCGCCAGCTGTGAGCGTATAGAAATAGAGTCCGCTGGCGACAGGTTCACCGACAGCGTTCCTGCCATCCCAATACGCTGCCCGATGCTTCGCTTGATACCTCCCCGCAGGCTGATGACCCAGCCATAACGTTCGGACAACAACGCCTCTCGTATCATAGATATTCACGCGAACATCGCTGTCTTTGGCAAGCTCATATGGGATCCAGGTCTCAGGATTGAACGGATTCGGATAATTGCTAAGCAATGCCGTGCGTTTCGGCATCACTGTCGCTAATAAACGTTTGAGGTTTGCAATCCCGTCTCTGAAGACAAGTGAGCCATCATTAAAAGCTTCCGCGTGGGCGATCCATGCCTTTATGACCGCTGGAGAGATGTGATTGTCTCTGCTAAGAACTGGGGCGGCTGCTACCATAGCGGCGTCGATATGTTTTGCGACGAGGTTCAAATCTAAGATGTTTCGCTTGCCATCTTTGTTGACATCGGTGCGCGGGTTCGACGATCTCGCCTTCCCGAAGTCTTGTGCCACCAAAATCAGATCCAGAATCGACACGTCGCCATCTTTGTTGACATCCCATGCGGGGATCGCCTGAATCAGGGTGCCCGGTGGATTCACGGAATACGCAGTGCCAGCGGTAAATCCAAAAAAGCCACTAAAATCACCGTGCCCATTGTTGTCAACGGCAACTAACAGCACATTTGTCCCTTGTTTGAGCGTCACGGGGAAGGCATCCTGATAATCGTCGGCGCCGCGATCGACGAGTGCCTTGTGAACCAACTCGCCATTCAGCCAGACCTTGACGGCATCATCAGAGCCAACGAGCATTGTTGTCTCCTGGGGTCGTGGTGATTTCAAGGAGACAAAACCATAAACGATGTGATCATATATCTCACTGTGCTTGCCCCAACCGAGGGCATCTGTCATTTCATTGATGTTGTCATGCCCCGTCGGCGAAAGCTTGTGTGCCCGCCACTTACTCTGACCGACAGGTTTGCCCTCTTTCGCCCCTAAAGTCGCAACCTTTCGCTCGGTTACAAAACCACCACTCGCTTCGGCGAGCCAATCTGTGTTGCCGAGCCAAGTGCCCGGAACGATGACCCATAACCACGGTCCCGTGATTTTCGGACCCGCTGGTGGAGATCCGTGATAGTTGTGTATAGCCCCGCCTGACGAAAATCCTGGATTGCCGCGTTTACTGATAACGACGTGAGCACCTAATGTGGATAGGGGTGAAAAATCACGAATCAAATTGTGTTCAAGATACAAACGACGCAAGTTCGATAGTCCCGAAAGCCCAGAGACATCCGATATTTTATTATGTTTCAGGTTCAACGTCGTCAACCCTGTTAGGTGCGCTAAGGGGGAAACGTCTCGAATGTCGTTGCCTGCCAGATATAGCTCTTGTAAATGCGTTGCCTCCGAAAGCGATGAGAGATCGGAAATCTCGCCACCACAGATGTCTAACTTCCGAAGACTCGGTAACTTCGCCAAAGCCGAAAGGTTTAAAATCGGCGTGCCCCATGAGTGGTACTCCCGCAAACTCACTAATCCCCGGAAGGCTGCTAAATCTGCAATCGGATTCTCAGACATCCAGATACGCGTCAATTTCGTCAATCTTCTCAGCGGTGAGAAGTCGGAGATGAGGTTACCTGAAACCGCTAACCCATCCAAGTGGACGAAATCCGAAATCGGGGATAAGTCTTCAATGAGATTTTCTTCAACAATTAACCATCTCAAATTTACCAACCCCGCAATCGGCGATAACTCACGGATCTCGTTACGTCTGAACTCAATCGTGTGCATGCGCAGCATGCCCGAAAGTGGGGATAAATCGCTGATCGAATTGTCGTTCATACGGATCTCGCCCAAGTTCGTTGCAAACTCAAGTCCTCTCAAATTCGCAATGCCCGTGTCATGGGCGATCAGGCGCGTCAAACCCGCCATATCCGATCGAGTGATTTGCGAACGCGGCGGCTTACCAAGCGTCTCAGCAATCGCCGCGCGTAGATTCGCATCTGGGATGTTTATGGTTTGCGCAACACTCTGCGGTTGTTCCCAGATAAGTATTACCAATAGAAGTATGAACGGAAAAAAGTGTATTGTTTTCATTGTAAAACTCCTGTAGTTTCTTTCACTTCTCGTTTGGTGATCTCTCACGGATAATGTTCAATTATATCCTTGTGATATTTTCGTTAGGGCTTACGCAATATTGTAGTAGAGTCGAAAAATAAGTTGACTGCTGTGGCATAAACTGTGAGTTTGTGCATCTTTCACACGCAGATTCATAGTCTACCCTACAATAGAGGTGTTCACGTAATTATGGACTTTACTATAATGACCCAAGTTGCCACTTTGAGCATCAAACTTTTAGTTTCGGTTTCCTGTGAGGGCGTAAACTCTGGTAGATTTTAGAATTAATTAGACACTTTACACCGGAGAGGTTAGGAAACCGCGAAGAAACACCCCAGCAAAAACCTACCGGGGCGGAAAGGGTCTATTTGTTTTTAGGATTCACCAGAAAATCTTGCCGGTAGCAACTTGGGGTAAGTTATAATAAGACATAATTTATTATTTTCCAATTATAAATCATAATAAAGTCTGTGTCTAACTATAAATATACAACAGGTTTAGGAAAAAAGCAAATTATTTCCATAAAAATTGCGAATCTTGCATAAATACATTGGGGCTTACGTGAGAGTGTTGAAACGTTAAGGTGGAGGCCTGCTGAAGCGACTTGGAGAAACCAACTCGTGGTTATGAAAAAGTGTCTCAAGGGTCCCCAAGTGAAGTCGTTTTGGTGGGTGTCTGGGTACAGACGGTTCGCCTTAGCAAGTTTTCCCACCAAACCTTCAGTCTTTAGACAGGGAATATAAGTGGGTGTGAGATTTTCTTTACCCAGACTGAATTGGAAGAAACGTCTCAATCTCCGCAGCATACCTCTCAAAATCGTGTTCGGCGAGAGATTTCAGGGTATCCAACTGTGTAAGGGTATCCAACTCCCAGAAATCAATTTCTGGGTTGATTCTCAGGTAATTCTCCTTCAACAGCAGTTTCGCCATATTCGCCGAGGCTTGAGATTGCAGGGTCATCACATAGGATGTCAACTTCGCGCCACCCCATCCGGTAATGAATCCCCATCCGCGCCTGTTGCGATACATATTTACCGAATGTCCGGTGCCAACGGACAGCATCCGAATCTCTCGTGTCTTCTTTCCAAACGCCGTAAGTGCTTCTGTGAAAGCAACCGTGGATGGATTGTTTGCCCACAGTCCGCCATCTGCCAATAGGAAATTGCCGACGGGTTTCGGGGCAAAAAACGTAGGCGCAGCGCAGGAAGCGAGGATAGCATCTCTCAGGCTCACATCTTCACCTGTAGGAGCGATCTCCGAATCGTAACCTCTATAATTCGATCTAAAGATGTGAACCTCACTTTTGGCGATCTCCGAACTTGTGATTATCAAGGGGGTTGCTATATCACCGAGAGGTGTTGCGGGTAGGTGTTTGGCGATAATCTGTGCGAGTTTTTGGTTCGGATATTTACTGAGGAACAACGGAATGCGATACCATCTTCTTCGGAAGATGTAGGGTGTCTCTGTCTCAAAAAGTTCCACAATCTCTGCCATTGGGATATCGGAGACAGCGGCGCCAGCGATGATTGATCCTGTGCTCGTTCCAGCGATGAGATCGAAATAGGTTTTGATAGGCACGCCAAAAGCCTGCTCAATTTTAGCAAGAAGTTGGGCGGTGTAAATGCCGCGAGTGCCACCACCATCTAACGCGAGGATGTGAAAGGTGTCCGTGTTCTCCATTGATTGTTTCCCAATGTATCTCCTACGTAGATTTCTCGTTATCTTTGTATACCACAGCCAAAATACCACATCTCTCTGCCAAAATCAACTGAATTTTGGCACTTGACACAAACTCACAATTTCTGCTAAAATGCTGTCCAAAACAATAGGATAGGGAGAACAGATGAACCGTAGAAACTTTTTAATTCACGGAAGCACCGCGTTGGCCGGACTTTTCGTTGCGCACAGTCCCCTGCGTGTATATGCGAACCATCACATAGGTCAGCAATTACCTCCATTACCTTACGCCTACGATGCGCTTGAACCCCATATTGACAAACGCACAATGGAAATCCATCACGGAAAACACCACCAAGGTTACGTCAATAAACTCAACGCGGCGATCGCACAGAGTCATGACCTGATGCACATGTCCCTTGAAGGCATGCTCCGAAATATTGAAAGGGTGCCGAAACAGCTCCGACAAGCCGTTATTAACAGCGGCGGTGGGCATGCGAACCATACGCTTTTCTGGAGCATTATGACCCCCGGCGGCAGCGAACCAACAGGCAAAGTCGCTGAAGCCATACAGTCTACGTTTGGATCATTCGATGCCGGCAGTGAAATGTTCGTTAAAGCCGCGAAAACGCATTTCGGATCAGGATGGGCATGGCTCGTCGTTGATGAAAATAAGAAGTTGCAGATCTACTCGACATCAAATCAGAATAGTCCGCTGATGAAAGGACATACCCCTATTCTCGGTCTTGATGTCTGGGAACACGCCTACTATCTCAATTACCAGAACCGACGCGCCGATTACGTTGATGCGTGGGGCAAAGTCGTCAATTGGGAACAGGTTAACAGCAACTATCTTGCAGCAATGAAGTGATAACTCGTTGTCAGAATCAGGATTAGAGGATTGACAGGATTATGTGTATAATGAGGAGACACCATGGAGCGTAGAGATTTTTTGCGGCAGAGCGGTTTAACGCTCACTGGGTTGTTGCTCAGCCCATGGGCGGTCTATGCCTTTCCAAGTCGTGAGGGTGAAGTGCTCATCCCGTTCACGGATCAACCGCCGGAATCGTCTTCAGAGCGTGTTTTACTGGATTGGAACAAACTCGATTCTTTTATCACACCGAACGATAAATTTTTCAACGTATCGCACTACGGCACCCCTGAAGTAGATCTCGCGACGTGGAAACTGGAAGTAAGCGGCTTGGTTGAAAACCCGCTGATGCTCACGATTGAGGACATCAAAGCGCGTCCGCGACAAGAGGTGACCTTTACGCTGGAGTGCTCCGGCAACCACGGATTCCCAACATTCACAGGCGGCATAGGTAACGCAAAGTGGGCAGGTACACCGCTGGCACCGATCCTCAAAGAAGCCGGCATCCGAGAAAACGGCATTGAAGTCATCTTTTTCGGACACGATGTCGGAGAAGAGGAACGACGCGACGTGAAAATGCGCCAGAATTTTGCCCGCAGCATGTCTGTTGAAGACGCACTACAGGACACCAACCTCCTCTGTTATGAAATGAACGGTGAACCGTTACCACACCCGAACGGTGCGCCACTCCGCTTGATCGCTCCGGGTTGGTATGGCATCGCATGCGTCAAATGGCTCAAACGCATTGAGGTGCGCGACACCCGATATATGGGGCGATTCATGGGGCGCGATTATGTCACGATGCGCGAGGAGAAACGTCCCGATGGTGAATCGGTCTGGATGGAGACTTCCGTTGGCAGAACGAAGTTGAAATCGTTAGCGGCAAAGGTAACCCGTATCGGTGATAAATACCGTATCTACGGTGCCGCGTGGGGTGCCCCCATCCAAAGGGTTGAAGTCAGCATTGACGGCGGTGAATGGCAAAAAGCAACGATAGATCCAGAAGAGGACGCGGAATTCGCTTGGAAAATCTGGCATCTCGACTGGAACAGTCCGGCGAAAGGTGAACACACCGTCGTTTCAAGAGCCATTGATACGATGGGAAACATTCAACCTGCAGGTGATTCTGACTATATCACTGGAAAACATACCTACTGGGAGAGCAACGGTCAGGTCGTCCGTCAAGTCAATATAGAATAGGAGCCATGAGTAGAAAAATATGAACATAACCGATAAACAGAAACAGCAATTCCAAGAGGAAGGCTATTTCATTTTAGAGAATGTGATCCCGGAGTCGCTGCTGGAGCTGCTCCGCGGTGAATGCGGAACCTTTATTGATCAGATGGACGCTGAGATGGACAGACAGGATACGGATGTTCTTGGCATCAACCATCGCGATAAGCGGTATTTCGTCTCAAACTGCTTCAGAAAACAGCCGAAACTTCGCGAATTTCTATTCAGCGATTTAATGGCGGACGTCTGCCGTGCGACTTTAGGCGAGACAGCGTATCTTTTCTGGGAACAGTATGTCGTCAAAGGTGCGGAAGCGGGAATGAAGTTCAGTTGGCACCAAGATTCAGGCTATGTCGGTTATCCCGACCATAAACCGTATCTTACCTGTTGGTGTGCGCTTGATGATATGTCCGAAGAGAACGGGACAGTCTACGTGATGCCGTTTTCACAGATTGGTATCCGTTCATGGGTGAAGCATGTCCGTGAAGAGGGAAGCAACGATATGGTGGGTTATTTCGGACCGGAGAAGGGAGTGCCTGCTGTTGTGCCTGCGGGGAGCATTGTAGCGTTCACGAGTATTAACTTCCACTCCAGCGGCACAAACTACACGCCTAACCTACGGCGCGCCTACCTTGCTCAGTATTCCGCGGAACCGCTTCTGGCACATGACGGAAGTCGTTTGTGGGGCAACGCCGAGCCGTTATTGCGGGATGGCAAGTCTGCCGTGGGAGACCCACCACCTGATATTGCGTCGCGGTTTGATTGAAGAAAACTGTGCGGTGGATTGCTCCACCGTGCGAATTCACTTTGTTTTTTATTTGTTATTAGCAAGTTCTTGGATTGACTGCTCAATATCAATTTTGAGGTCTTGGTTATCGGCTTGTTCTGCCAACTCTAAGGCTTTCTGGAAATTCACTTTTGCTTCCTGAATTCTGCCTAAGAGAGCATTTGCTTCGCCTCGGGTGTGATATGCTTCAGCCAAAGACGGATCTCTCCGAATCGCTTCGTCACAGTCAGCAAGAGCGGACTCAATTTGACCTAACTTAATTTTCGCAAATCCTCTATTAGCATACGGCCAGGCATCATCAAAATTTAGACGGATGGATTCATTGCAGTCTGATAACGCAGTTTCATATCGTCCAAGTTTGTTTTTCAAATGGGCTCGATTGTTATAGGCTGCGGCATAGTCCGGTTTTAATCGAATGGTCTCATCGTAATCAGAAATCGCAGCTTCATATTGTTTTAACCCGTATTTTGCATAACCTTGCATAAAATAAGTTTGAGCATTATCTGGATTGAGTTTTATACTTTCATTAAAGTCAGAAATCGCAGCTTCATATTGTTTCAATTCAATTTTCGCGTGACCTCGATCGAGGTAAGTTTGGGCATTATCTGGATTGAGTTTTATACTTTCATCAAAATCAGTGATCGCTGCCACATATTGCTCTAATTCAATCTTCACATGCCCTCGCACGAAGTAGAGTTGGGCATTATCTGGATTGAGTTTTATACTTTCATCGAAATCAGTAATCGCAGCTTCATGTTGTTCTAGTCTGTATTTGGTATAACCTCGCATGAGATAAGAATAAGTATAATCTGGATTAAGTTTTATACTTTCATCGAAATCAGCGATCGCAGTTTCATATTGTTCTAATTCAACCTTCGCACGTCCGCGCAAGGAGTAGACGCGGGCATCATCTGGATTAAGTTTTATACTTTCATCAAAATCGTCAATCGCAGACTCGTATTGCTCTAATTCAATCTTCGCACGTCCGCGCCTAAAGTAGGTTTGGAAATCGTCTGGGGTACGTTTTATGCTTTCATCGAAATCAGCGATCGCAGTTTCATATTGTTCTAATTCAACCTTCGCACGTCCGCGCGTGAAATAGACCAGAGCATCATCTAATTTAAATTGGATACTTTTATCAAAATCAGCAATCGCAGCTTTATGTTGTTCTGATTTAAACCTTGCGCAACCTCGCACGAAGTAGGCTTCGGCGAAATCTGATTTGAGTTTTATACCTTTATCAAGATCAGTAATCACATTCTCGTATTGTTCCAGCGCAAAGTTTACGCAACCACGTACGAAGTAGGCGAAGGCATTATTTGGTTTGAGTTTTATACCTTCATCGAAATCAGCGATCGCAGTTTCATATTGTTCTAATTCAACCTTCGCACGTCCGCGCATAAAGTAAACGCGGGCATCATCTGGATTAAGTTTTATACTTGCATCAAAATCGTCAATCGCAGACTCATGCTGACCTAATTCGTCTTTTACTTTCCCGCGGTTGTTATAGGCTTCGATATAATCCGGTTTTAGATGAATTGCTTTGTTATAGTCCGCGATTGCGGCCTCATGATGTTTAAGACTACTTTTTGCTTTTCCTCGGTTATAGTACGCATCAGTATGTTGAGGATCCAGACGTATCGCCTCGTCATAGTCATTGATTGCAAACTCATATTCTTGAAGTTCACTTCGCGCCCATCCCCTGTTGTAATAGGCATCTGCATAATTAGGATTCAAACGTATCGCTTCGTCGTAGTCAGAAATAGCAGATTTGTATTGCTCCAGAAGGGATTTTGCAGCACCGCGGTTGTTGTAATAAGCCGCATTATCCAGCTTAAGACTAATTGCTTTGTCGTAAGCGAAAAGTGCCTCTTTAGGTTCCCTTTCCAATTCCGAAAGCAGACTACCAACGGAAAACCAAGCATGAGAAGCAAGTTCGTTGTCTATACCTTCTGCAATGTTTGCAATGGAACGCCATCTTGCGATGGCTTCTGTGATGTTTCCACTTTCTTTCAACAAGTGAGCATCAATTATAGCTCTGCCTACAACAGATATCTCAGTATCCTGTAACTCCTCTTGCAAATTTTCAACTGCTCCTGACTTTTGTAAATTAGTGATATTTTCTATAATGTCAATTAGTTTTTTTGTGTTCATGGCTTTCCTTGATGATGTATTTAGAGGAAACAGTATGTTTCATGCCATTTTTCGCTCGAATTCACTCAATAATAAGCCATTTCAGCAGGATGATTCTGTAGAGAAGCGTCGTGACGTTTGGATGTATTAATTTCTATTTTGGAATTGCCCAACAAATTGGTTAATCACCCCACACAATTGCTTCAACTATATCGGAAACTTGATTTACCGTGTCATCAGGCAGATAGCACAGATATTTTGCTTTCCTCGCCCACCAGTCCCAACTTTTGACTTGGTCCGCTAAGATAAACCCTTTTACATTTACATTCTTCTCATCTGGGATTTCAACTGCGAATTTCGAAGGAACACTTCCAGTATTGGGAGCGATAATTGGACAAACAACAAATAACCTTTGCCAATAGTTAAAACTTGATGCAGATAGAACTAAGGCATGGGCAGGTTTCTTAGAGTCTCCTTTAATTTCGACCACAGTGCCGCGCGGTGGAACATAGTCTGGATCATGTTCAGTTCCCCAAACAATTTCTTGAACTATGTCACAAACTTCGTCCACTGTGTCATCAGATAGATGACATAAATGCTTGGCTTTTCTCGTTCTCCAATTCAGAGTAGTAAATTGATCAGTCCGAATAAAACCTTCTACATTCAGTCCGTTTGGGATTTTAACCTTGAATTCACTTTTTCTGTTGTTGCTTGTAATTGGACAGACAACCGCTGCTTCCTGTGCGCGGTTGAAAGCAAAAGGGGATAATACAAGGGCAGGACGACGCTTTTGAATCTCAAGCCCTTTCTGTGGCTCAAAGTTAATTCTCACGATGTCGCCCCGTTGGGGGATATAGTTCGGGTTATGCTGAATTGATATTACCATGCCTCGCTGCTCGCCGGTGTTTCGGTATCTCTCTCTTCAGCCACAATATGTTCGGCTTCTCGCGCTAATAGGTCTGCGAGTTTTACACGTGGGCGTTTCTCGGGGCGACCTACTCGCTCAGAACGACGAGGTTTAAGTGCGGCAGCGTCAATCTCTTGAATGTCTGCAATAGTCTCAGATTCCTGAGGTAACAAGTCTGCGAGTTTTACACGTGGGCGTTTCTCGGGGCGACCTACTCGCTCAGAACGACGCATGGGCCGGTAATGTTCGCGAATTGACGGATTGGATTCTCCATCATGATTTTTAATTAAGTTATCAATGAAGGCCAGCAATGGAACTAAAAGATGATTCTCATCTTCATCAATGACATCAATTAACTTATCACGAGTTACAGTGAGTCTCTGGTAATCTTCTGCTGCCAATGAAGCGAAAAGCTCATCTTCATTTTCACTAATTATACTAACCAACGTTTCCACAGCTGCAGCAAGAGATTGCGGGGTCCTATCTGCTTTGGTCACGAACACACTGAGTGCAGCGAGTGAATTAAAATCTTGAAGCATTGGTGATGAATCAAATCTGACAGGGGCTCGTTCCGGAAACTCAGGCGTGGGATACCCACTAGTATCTTCAAGAGTGCGTCCAAGCATCTCAAGATATAAGGCTGACTCAGTACTTGATACAGATTGTATTTCAAACAACTTGGATCCAGGCGAGTGGAACCCGCTTGCTTCTTCAATAGATGCCATTAACGATTTATGTCGCGTAGTTTGGTTTTCGCGTGCCACAGTTTACTTCCTCAAGTTCTTCTATCCAATAGCGAACTAGGGTTTTGCAGAGCCGGAATTTAGGATTTCTACTACCCTACAATAAAACCCTATTGGTTAGAATCTATTCTTTTTCTGCTTGACCAGCATCCTAAAACTGTACCTAATGTATCATATAAAAGCGTTAGTGTCAAGAAAAAATTACAAAAAACTATATCTTTGCTATCAATTTGCATCGCTGTGCCGAAAAGTAGCATCAATATTATATCCTACAGAAACTTAGATGTCAAGAAAAATCGAACCGAAACGCGAATTAAGACCTACTGTTCTGGGAATGGCTGTAGTGCGACACCACATTCAGTATAGAATCTAAAGGCATTAGTGTCAAGAAAAACTGTGAAAAATTGCTATCCTTGCAATCAATCTACTTGTACAATCAGGAAATTGAAATTATTATAATCTCCTCGAGATTTAGGTGGCAAGAATATTAGACCGATAATAGGATCTTTGAGTTCTATGTATTTGCTTTATCTGCTTGTCTCAGATTGGTCAATCTCTAGCGTTCCATAGTAGAATGGCGACTAAACCCAGTCAGGTAATTTCCAATCTTATCTTGGATACTTCGTGCCGATCTTGCTGGACCAACATAATGGCTGATGAGGATTCCGAACGCAAACACCTCATCGTCTGCTGTCACGGTATAGCCAGCAAGCGCAGAAACACCACTCAGCGTCCCCGTTTTCGCACGCAATACCTTCTCAGCGGACATCCCTTGCATCCGATTTTTCAAAGTGCCATCGATACCAGCGATCGGAAGCGATGCCAAGAACTCCGGCATCAATTCAAAGTTGTGATACATATAGACGAGCAACTTCGTGAGCAATTCGGCGTTGAGGAGGTTGTACCGAGAAAGTCCAGAACCGTCAACGAATCGGTGTGCCGGCGGTTCGTCCATAATTTCCCCTAAAAATTCAGCGATGGCTGCTCTCCCTTTTTTCCATGTCCCTGGTTCACCCATCACTTCAGCACCTATTGTCTTGAAGAGCAACTCAGCGATCCAGTTGTCACTCGGTTTGTTCATCAACCTGAGAATGTCGGTGAGTGGCGGCGATAGATGTTTGGCTATGCTGCGCGCATCCGATGGAACTGTTCCAGAGACGATTTTACCCTTCACGTGGATCCCCTGTTCTATAAGCGCAGTTTTCAAGAGATGTCCACAGGCAAGTGCCCTGCTCATTGTGTTTGCGTTCGGTTTGACTTCTCGGATACTTAAAGGACTGATCCATAGCGGTCTATCGTCCCGCATCCATCCCGGACCTTCCCAAACGGCATCGAGATATGTTTCATCAACGACGATGCCCCCCTGTATCGATTTCACACCGATTTGAAGCAACGCATCACCCAATTTTACAACGTCTTGAGGTTGAAGTACTGGATCAGCCCTGCCTTTTAGATAGATGTTGCCTACGACTTCACCGTTCACAATGGTATCGGCGTAGAGTGTTGTTTCAAATTGATAGTCCGACCCCAGTTTCGCTAAGGCAGTTGCCGCTGTGAAGAGTTTTGTTGTGGAGGCGGGATGGTGTAATTTGTGGCTATTTTTTTCATAAATCACTTCCCCTGTTTCAACGGCAACCACTTTGATACCGAGGCTGGCAGTTGTGAACAATGTTTCCTCCAGAACGGCATCGATATCGGCGTGTAGTTTTTCGAGTGGATCTATAAGAGGTGTCGGCGGTTCGGTTTGAATCGGCTTAGTGGTAAATATCCCGCAACCTGAGAACAATACTGTACCGCAAAGTAGAAAGATAACAAAGGTCTTCATAGTTTTTAATAGTACCACAATTGAGTGAATTGTCAATATATAATCCGATTCTAATTAACGATACCTTCGATTTTAGGGGTTCAAAAAGGACACCGCACAAGGCTTGTATTTTCTCGTTGACCCTCCGTAAAACATAGGCAAAATTTGACTTTTACCCTAAAATGTGGTAAACTATCATAAGTTAAATTAACAGAAATTATGAGATAAAAGTATAAAAGGAGACACGGAATTTTGGCGTTGTAGGGCACAGTTTGCAAACCAAAACTTGCTGTGAAAACGACATGGTTGAATTTTACGACACGACACTCAGGGATGGCAGCCAAGCAGAAGGTGTAGCGTTTTCTGTTGAAGATAAACTTATCATCATAGAGGCACTGGACAAATTAGGCATTCGTTATATTGAAGGCGGTTATCCGGGTTCCAATCCGAAGGACATAGAATTTTTTAAGCGGGCAAAGGGCATGGCACTCGAAACGGCAACGATCGTGCCGTTCGGTAGTACGCGCTATCCCACCTATACCGCTGATGCGGATCCGAATCTAACCGCTTTGCTGGACACTGGTGCCAGAACTGTAACGATCTTTGGAAAAAGTTGGCGACTCCATGCGACGGATGTCCTGCGCGTCACAGCAGAAGAGAACTTGGAATTAATTGAGAGTTCTGTCCGGTATCTCGTGGAAAATGGTCGTGAGGTGATCTATGATGCCGAACATTTCTTCGATGGTTATGCCGACGATGCTGAATATGCAATGGAAACGCTACGAGCCGCTGCCGCTGGTGGCGCGAGTTACCTTGTTCTCTGTGATACGAATGGGGGCAGATTACCGTTAGAAGTTCAGGAAGGCGTTGAAGTCGTCCTTGCCAGTCTGTCCTTGCCTGTCGGTATCCATACCCACGACGACGCAGGAATGGGTGCCGCAAACGCAGTGCTCGCCGTGCAAGCAGGGGCGACCCATGTGCAAGGCACTTTCAACGGCTACGGTGAACGGTGTGGAAACGCGAACCTTGCTGCTATCATCCCCACAATTCAACTCAAACTCGGAATGAAGGGTCTCAGCGATACGCAATTGCAAGCACTCACAAGCGTCTCCCGACTCATCAGTGAATTGGCGAACCTCCCGCATGATGAACGTCAACCCTACGTTGGACGTTCTGCCTTTGCGCATAAAGGGGGTTTACATACCGATGCCATCCGTAAAAACCGTCTTACCTATGAACATATCGTGCCGGAAACGGTCGGTAATACGCAACGGATTCTCGTTTCCGACCAAGCGGGACGCGGAACCATCATGAAGAAAATCGAAAAAGAGTATCCCGATTACGACAAGGATTCACCGCAGGTGCTGGAACTCTTCAAGCGGCTCAAAGAAGCTGAACAGGATGGCTACCAGTACGAAGCCGCCGAAGCGTCATTTGAACTTCTGACACATAGGGTATTCAATGGATACGAATCTTTCTTTGAGTCTGTCGGTTTCCGCGTGATTATCGAACAGTTCAGTGACTTCGCCATGCGTTCTGAAGCAACGATAAAGGTTACGACACCTGATGGTCTTACCGCGCATACCGCCGCTGATGGAGATGGACCCGTCAATGCCCTTGATACTGCGCTCCGAAAGGCACTTGAGCAGTTCTATCCTGCCTTGCAGACAGTCCGGTTGATAGATTACAAGGTTCGGGTGTTGGATACGAAGGCTGGCACGGGTTCTAAAGTTCGGGTGTTAATTGAAGCAAGCGATGGTGAGAGGATTTGGAGTACTGTCGGTGTGTCAGAGAATATCATCTCTGCGAGTTGTGAAGCCCTCATAGATAGTTTCGAGTATAAACTCTATATAGATAAAGCCCTCATCACTTCGTCGTAAACTTTTTAATTTTATCTTGCGGTTAAGGGCAGTGACGGATGCCATTGAAACACAATAATCCCACCTACAAATAACGCTCAAAAGCGTCTCACCTTGAGGTTACCGTGCCTCACATCTTTGGGGAAAAACATGGGACATTTAGACACAATTGAAAAAGCAGCACAGAAATTGATCACGCTCTGCCGGAAAGAGAAGCAAACAAAAACCGACAAAGAAAAGATGCTCGTAATACATGCCGAGATCTTTAAAAGCATCGAAAACCTTTCCGAATGTGAACTCTGCGGTGCAATCACGGAAATGATTGTAACGATGACCTTGGCTGATGTTACAGCGAAACTGTGTAGGGAATGTGGTGTCAAATCACTGGAGACGGGAAAAATTCAGACGTCCAAACAGGGGACATCTCGAAAACGAACGCGCCGTGCGAAGACACCGACATCTGCCTCGCCGAAATCGAAGTCCAAGACCGATAAAACACCTTCCAAACGCGCCGCACCTGTTGAAGAACCGGAAACCCCAGCCGCGTTGCACACCCGTATCGAAGCACAGACTGGCATCAAGAAAGCCGATGTGAAGCGGCTCCATAAGATTGTTCAGGACATTGCCACCCCAATGACCTCGGCACATACGCTCGCCTATGTCCAACGCGAGGTAGAGATAGCAAAAATAAAGGTGGACGCAGATGCATTAAAAAAAGCGGTCCCTCTACTGACTTAAAAAATGGTTTAGTCTGTCTGGATGTGCTTTGCCCATTCGCGATTCGCCTGATACCACTCTACAAGTGCGGTGATACCTTCACGAAAACTAACTTGTGGACGCCACCCCAACAGTCTTTCCGCTTTTCGTATATCTGCCCACGTCGCGCGAGCATCCGCTGGATGAAACGGATGATGCGAGAGTTCGGCTTCTCTACCAACCAGTTCCTCTATCAACCGAATCGTATCAATCAGCACGATGGGACTGTCTGAACCGAGGTTAATCACTTCATATTTAAGGGGTTTCAGTCCCGCAATCACACCACGGGCAATGTCCTCAAGGTAGGTATAGTCTCGTGAGGATTCTTTGCCATCGCCATAGACGGTAACCGGTTTTCCTTCGCTAATCCAATGTACAAAGCGAAACGCGCTCATATCGGGTCTACCAGCGGGTCCATACACAGTGAAAAAACGGAAGATTGTCACGTCGATGCCGTGGAGATGATGGTAACTGTGGCAGATCGCTTCGGCCCCTTTTTTTGAGGCGGCATAAGGGGATAGGGGGCCGTCCGTGTTCGCCTCCTCACTGAACGGGAGTGGATTATTGTCTCCGTAGAGGCTTGACGTAGAAGCCAACACAAATTTTTTAACTTCAAATTCGCGGCACAAATCCAGTAGATTCAGCGTGCCAGTCACGTTTGTATCCTGGTATACCCATGGATCCTCAACAGAATGCCGGACGCCAGCACGCGCTGCGAGGTTAATCACGGCGTCAAATGTAGGGGTATCCCTCGTGGATACCCTCTCGAATATTGCCCGCAATGTTTCCCGATCACAAATATCCGATCGGTGGAAGTGGAAGTTTGGGGTGCCTTCGAGTTGATTGAGCCTCCATTGCTTAACTTGCGTATCATACGCGGCGTTTAAGTTATCGATCCCAACGACGGTATGCCCCGCTTCTAACAAAAACTCGGTCACTTTCCATCCGATAAATCCAGCACAACCGGTGACGAGATATTTCATATTTATTCCCCCGCGTCCTTTCGGCGAATCTTGCCATCAAAACTCGCAATCTGATTTGAACTCTTTAAAACGTTCTTGAAACATCGACAATGCCATGTTCGACAGTTCATATTGTGTTCGAGTGTCCGTTTCTAACTTTTGTAATTCAGTTTCATGTTGCGACAGTCGCGCGTCAATTTCCTCAACTTCCTGTTTCAATACGACGGTAGTTTCAAATGCTGTGGTTTCGCTGGTACATGCTGTCAGCAATTCGTGATAGAGTGACATGCCGCCATTGAGTCTTTTGAAATCGTGGTGTATCTGATTCAATACGCCACGGTAATGCTCCGGTACCATCGGGTTTTCTGTCTCAGCGAGCGTTTTCAAAGTGGTACCTAACTGTGTTAACTGAATCTGCTTATCCGACCAGAGAATCTTTTTCGCAACACCATCAACGTTGTCGCTATCTATAACGGGCGCGTGCTTCTGTAAGTGATGGTGAAGTTGTGTTTCCAATTCAATTAACTCGGCTTGAAACGCCTTAATACGATGTTTGAATTCCTCGGAATGTGCCCTGACTTCAGGGAATTTCTCATGAAGTGCCTCGTATTTCTCTTTTAATTTCTGAACCTTCAAAATGTAGGTAGGATACCGTACCTTGAGGCTCTGAGAAAGTACCTGTATTTCCTGCAAGTCGCTTCTGGTCAGTTTTCTAACCTGTTTACCTTCCAACAGCCCTATGAACCCATATACTGCGGCAAATAAACCGCAAAGGGTGAGAAGAATAGACGCTAAGATCTGAAAAACCCCATCATCCACCGCCACACGAATTGCTAAGAAACCGAATCCACTAAGAAGCAACCCCGCAACAAGGGCAAAGATTGGATTAGACAAATAGGGTTCTATCCTAATTCTTGTAGACATACATATTTCCTCCATTCATCATAGAGGACCTTATATGATCGGAGCAAAGTCAAACATGGAGGTTAATTTGGGTCGGGTGCCGCTAAAAGTTTGTCAATTGCTTGCTTCAGTTCAGCATAAGTTTCTGCTTTGAAATCCGATTTTCGGTGAAACATGATCGTGCCTTTCTGTGAGATGAGGTAAAGTGTCGGTTTCTTGTTTTCTGTCTGATACCGCTTATGCACCTCCCCTTTCCAGTCCAGTAGGAATTTCACAGGAGGCGGGTTTTTCTTCAGTTGACTTCTGATAAACCGTTTGGGTATGAATCCGGGAACACTCCGTAAATCACCGATAATATAGGCGACAACCTGTTCGTTCTCTCCATACGCCTTCTGGAACGCCTCTGCCCATTTGTCGTCTTCCTTCCGAATCTTACGGTTCCCCATAATAAGGAAAATGACTTTGCCGCGCAATTTCTTCAGATTATGTTCCTTCTCTTCGGGGTCTTGGAGCGTCCAATCCGGTGCCGTATCGCCCACTTTCGGTGGTGCTGTTTCTGATGTTTCATCGGCAAAACCTATGAGCATCCCGAAGAAGGTAATACTAATGATAGTGGCAAAAAACAGTTTCATGGTGGTCTTCGGTTCCTTGTATTTCTTATCCACATTTTAACATCCTCCGGAACAAATGTCAAGTTGACTTTTCCCAAAAAACCTGCTACGCTATTAGGCAAGAAAATCGTGGTAACAAATGCTTTCCTATTAGGACTCGTAACATGAATGCTGAACGCACTATCCCTACACTTTTGAATCAGATTCGGGCGGAAGTGCTCCCGCACATCACGCACCCGTCGGAACTCCAGACGACTGAGAGTTTGCAAGACCTCAGGAGTCGGCTCCACAGTCTCCACTATTACTGCATCCGCACGCAAATCCCCGATCCGGTTTGCAACCGTGTAGAGATCCTGCTTTCAACGAGTTCAGACCTTTGGCATCTCATCGCTGAAAACGAGTTGATGTTGAAAAACCTGAAAGAGTATACACGCGTGCGGACTTTCTCTGCAGAAGCAGAGGGAATTACCAATATTGAGGAACTCCTTTCTGGCGAGGATACCCTCCGTGATGTGCTCATCAATAGCGTGGCTTTCATGCTCAATTGGAAGGCAAATACAATCTGGGTGGACTCCGCGAAACGGGCGCGCACTGCAATGGCAAAAAATTATATGCTGGAAATCCAGGATCGCATCTGGCAGTTCATCAAAGAGAGCACAGTGGAGACAGAAGACGATGACTTAGAAAAAGCCGAACAGGTACGAGAGCGGGCAGACAGATTACTCGCGGTCGTTCATGCCAGCGATTTGCCGACAGAAGCACAGGTTACGCTCCTGATGCAGATCTATACGTTACTCCTACGACTGCAACTCGGTCAGTTGATCATCCAATTGGAAACCCTTCAAGACGAAGAGAACGGAACGGACACATGAAAATACGTCTTTTTTCACGTTCCAATAATCCATTCCTCGGCGTGGGGATTGTATGTTGCAACACGCTCCTGCTACTTCTACTCCATAGCGCGTTTGCCGCTGAGGTGCCTACTGTGTCGCCGGGCACAGAAGTACGCATCACGGCACCAAAAACGGGGAAGACATTCCTGCTTTACGTCCCGGTGGATTACACCGACAAGCGACCATTTCCGGTCATTTTTTGTTACCACGGTTACCGTGGCACAGCTACAACGTGGCCCTTTAAACAAGTAACGAAGGGGCAAGGGTTTATCGTTGTCGGTATGAATTACGCAAATGACGCTTACTATCACAAACTCCGCTTCACCACAACGGGACCGGAAAAAATCTTTTTTGATGAGGTGTTAGAAATTATCTCAACACGGGTGAACGTTGACCAAGACTACATCTTTATGGGTGGCTATAGCCAAGGTGGTTACTCAACCACGGTTCTCGGGGAACAACTGTTAGATCGGTTAGCGGGGAATCTCGTTCTGGGTGCGGGTAGATGCTATGTGGACATGAATCCGCCACCAGCGGAACTCATCCGCGGGCATCCATTCTTCTACGGTGTAGGGGAACTGGATGACCCACATTACCCGCGCGCAAAACGTGCTTTGCAGTTTTATACGGAATGCGGTGCAGATGTGACCTTTGAGGCGTGGAAGGATGAAACGCACAAGCTCTCTCCACAGTGGATGACAAAAACAAAAATGCGGGAGTGGCTTATCGCTTACGGACCCATGAAACAGGTTGCGTTTGGATTTGAAAAGGCGCAAATCGCTGAAAAGAGTGGTAGGCTCGGTGAGGCGTTCGCACTTTATACGCAAGTTGCGAAGATTTTACCTGATGCAGAATTGTGCCGCACGGCGAAAGAATCGGCAGCACATCTCAGCACTCAAGCCGAAACCCAATTCAGTCAGCTCAAAAAAGCGGCTGATGAAAAACCCTACACTGAGGTAGTAAAGGCATTAGAAGCATTCCGCGATAGATATGCCGGCAGCGTCTTTGAAAGCCATACTTTGCAACTGCTCACTGAACTGCTGAATGCCAAAGCAGATGCGTTAGAAGGTCGAGCGCGAGAGGCGGAAGCAGAGAAAAACTATGCACGTGCGCTGCAACTCTATAAACTCTATCTTAACTATTTCCCGGAGGCGAAACGCTACTCGGAAGTCCAAAAGCATGTAAAAACTTTGAAAAACAAAACGGGTTTGAAGTAAGGAGGACCCTATGCAAAAAGAATTGTTCGAAGAACTTGTTGGGGTCATAGCGACCTTAAGAGGTGAGAATGGGTGTCCGTGGGATCGGGAACAGACGCATGAGAGTCTGAAATCCACGCTCATTGAGGAAACCTATGAGACGCTTGAAGCGATTGATACAGGCGACCCGAAAAAATTGAAAGAGGAATTGGGTGATCTCCTACTGAACGTTATGCTCCAAGCACAGATCGCCGCAGAACACAAAGATTTTGATATCTATGCCGTAATCGAAACGCTGACAGAGAAACTCATCCGGCGACATCCGCACGTCTTTGGGGATATCAATGTCGAGGATTCAGACGAAGTTGTGAAGAACTGGGAGGAGATTAAACGTCAAGAGGCAGGCTACGAGGATCGGAAATCGGTACTTGACGGGATTCCGGACGCGCTTCCGACACTTCTCCGTGCCCAAAAGATACAAAATCGAGCGGCGCGTGTCGGTTTCGACTGGGATAAACTCGCCGATGTTGTCGCTAAAGTCGATGAAGAACTCCAGGAAGTCAAGGCAAGTATCAGTGAGGATAAACCGGAAGCAATTTCGATGGAGCTCGGAGATCTGTTCTTTGCTATTGTCAATTTGTGTCGCTTTATGGAGATTCAGGCTGAAGAGACGTTGCGAGGGGCGAACCGCAAGTTTATGACACGCTTTAAATGGATGGAAGCCGAATTAGAACGCCGCGGCACAAATTTTGAATCACAGGATTTAGAGAGTCTCGACGCAATCTGGGAAGAAGCGAAAAAAGCGGAAATTGATACGGATTAATTCTATCTTTGACACAAGTTACCACCCTTGTAGCATAGGAGACCGTTAGCCTGTGCTCCTAAGACGCGGACATAGGTGAACGAATGGCGCACTCACTATTGGATCTGTTGATACAAAAATGCGAAGACCATCCAAACTATGAACGGTATACTGAACTCTTTGATCGGTTGGATCCAACAGCATCGCCACGGATAGAACTGGTGCACCGTGCAGAACCACCTATATCCGAACGCGGTAAGAAACTCGGCATTTTTTCAGGTTCCTTCAATCCGCTAACGCTTGCGCATACCAAGATGATTGAGGACACAATCGCTGAATACCAGTTGGACGAGTTGCTCCTACTCCTGGCGAAGGCAAACGTGGATAAAGGGGTGTTCGGTTTACCGCTTGCCGCGAGGCTCTTGACGCTCGAAAGGTACACGAAGATTCGGAAAAAATTTTCCGTCGGTGTATCGAGCCACGGTAGGTATATTGATAAAGTCGCGGCTTTAAAGGCTATTTTACCGGCAGAAACCGAGTTCCATTTTATCGTCGGATACGATACTCTCGTGAGAATCTTCGACCCGAAATACTATACAGATTTCCACGCCGAATTGGGAGAACTGTTTATAGAAGCCCGTTTCATCGTTGCGAATCGGGGAGAGTCGGATATTCAGACAATAGAATCCTTTCTGAACCAACCGGAAATTCGCCGGTATATTCCCTATGTTTCATGCCTCCTACTGCCCGATGTTTACGCTTATATGTCCTCAACAGAGGTTCGCGAGTTGTTAAAACAGGGCGAATCTATTGAACATCTTGTACCCCTCAGCATTCTTACCATGCTTGACTAATTTTTAATTTTTCCGTGCTAAATATGTTTCTATTTTGCTACATACACATATATTTTTTCTCCTATTGTGTTTAAATACACACATTTTTCTCGTTTGTTCTGCCCTCTTGGCGTCTCAGTGATGGCATGATTCTTGCTACTTCTTACGCATTATCCTATTAGTCGGAATACTTAACATACAAATTTGAAACCGACTCATAGATATTTTCGTTTATTAGATGTAATAATTCGGGCGATAGGCTCAAAATTTGAGAAACGCCAACAAACTCCTATGGAGTTATCATACAAATCACATGTTGAGGAGAACGTAGGATGTTTAACGGAATAGAAATCATTATCGGCAGTTTGGGTGCCCTCATCGGTATCGGGGGCGGTTATTTAGTCCTCTCTGCCTTCTTCGCGGGCATCCGGCATATCACGAAACCCGGTGCTGTTGAGGTGAAAGAAACGACGCAAAAGAAATAGTTATTGGACGTGTAGGCGCAAAGGCTTGACAATCGAAGTGTTTTGTGTTATAATTTACTAAACATTCGCGGAGGGTTTACCACCGCACGCTTTCTTTGTGCCTAAAACACGACGACGTTTACATTGAAAACGAACAGCGGCAGCTATGCAGTATCGCGCCCTCCATTCATGGGATGTTAACCCTGAAGAAGCACGGAGTCTCCAAAATGGACTCCGCGAGCAGGTGGTGAAAACAGACCGGTTTGGGAGAATCAATACCGTTGCTGGGGTAGATATCGGACTGAAAAAGGACATCGCACGCGCATCCGTGGTAGTCCTTAGTTTTCCCGAGTTACAGGTGGTAGATAGCGTGGTTACTGAAAGCCCTGTTCGTTTTCCTTATATACCGGGATTGTTGTCTTTTCGGGAAATCCCGCCACTCCTCACAGCATTCACGCAGTTGCAAACCGAGCCTGATCTGGTGATAGTAGATGGGCAGGGGATCGCACACCCAAGGCGGTTTGGACTCGCATCCCACTTGGGACTGATTTTGGATAAGCCGACGATCGGATGTGCAAAATCCCGACTCTGGGGACGGTATGAGGAGCCGGAAGTGGAACAGGGATCTTACACGTACCTGATGGACAAAGACGAGGTGATTGGTGCCGCTGTTCGCACGCGTAGAAACGTTCAGGTGGTGTACATATCCATAGGACACCGAATTTCTTTGGATTCAGCACGCACATTAACCCTTGCCTGTTGCCGAGGCTACCGATTACCTGAAACGACCCGTTATGCACATAACGCCGCATCCAGTAAAGAACACCTGTTAAAATAAGTCAAAAAATGGAGCCTGCAACAACGGCGCAGGCGGCTCGGACACGGGAATCATCAATGTCCAAAGCGTCCCACCTATCCGCAAGGTAAAATTAAAAGTGGTTCCAACACCATGAACGATAGCAATTCACTGCACTGGTCCTTCGACTACAATTACGGTGCCCAAAACCCCCAATTTGCACAAGAATTGATCGGAACGCTTCGCGGATATGACCCGGAAGCCGGCGCACGCGGCACCGAAACAACACAAACTATTACACATGTTTACAATGTGCTACCGAACTACTGGCGTGGCTATAGCAGGGACGGGAACGCAGAGACACTGAGCATCGGAACAGCCATCATCGAACGGAGCAAACACGACAATCTGTGGCGCTATTCTGTCACATACGAGAATACAACGAGCGGCGAAAATCTGCGAATGCAATTCTGTTGTAGTGATGAAAACTATCGTCCACTTAGGAACAATTGGAGCGTTGATGCCCGAAACAGTGCTGACGATGAATACTCCCGATTGGTATGTGCTGGACATCTCATCTCTGCGGAAGCACGCCATCACAATGATAGTGATCCCGGGACTCCCGGAGATTCAGAAGTGCGGCTACGCATCAATGATGCTGAAATCGCTGTAGGGACAGTGGACGCATCTGTCAAATTGACGTGCAATTGGGCACTCTTCGATGTGATTCCAACGCTCGCGCAGACAATTCAAGCATCAGGCGATGGGATAGACATTGCTGTGCTCGAAGATCTGGAGCAACTTAGACTTAAAAGCAGACTCGGTTTCCTTGCGTCAACACAAACCCCCATTCCACTTGAGGGCTATTACCTTTACGGGACTGGGCTTCTGCCATCGTATTGGTGGCTTGATGCACACGGAAACATCGCTATCGCTTCAACCTTTTTCGAGACGCTGGTGCTGAGAGAGAAGACGGGGGACCGTGTATGAACGAACGTCCCAATATTCTTTTTATTAATACCGACCAGCACTCGTGGGATGCGATCTCGGCTTATGGTAATCCGTATCTTCGGACACCGAATATCGATGAACTCCATCGTAATGGGACCTCCTTTCGCAGGTCGTTCTGTACGGATCCGGTGTGTGCCGCCGCTCGTTCCAGTTGGGCGACGGGATTATACACCTCCGAAACAGGTGTTCCGTTTAACGGTGGGTCCTTGCATCCAGAAATTCCTGACCTTGGGCAATTGCTTAACGTCGGGGGTTATAAGGCGTTCCACTGCGGCAAATGGCATGTTCCGGGCAGAAATGTCCGCGAGAGTTTTCAGACCCTCTATTACGGGCAATGCGACATCGGTGCAGGGGGTGCCGCATACTACGATTCAGCGTCTACGCATGCCGTTGCTGATTTCTTGACGAACTACGATGACGACGAACCGTTTTATCTTCAGATCGGCTTCGTTGATCCGCACGATGTGTGCGAATATTTGCACAACCATGAGGAGAAGCATATCCCAAATCCATTGGAGCAGGGAATTGTTTCGGAGGGCGATTTGCCGCCGCTCCCAGAAAACTTCGATTACGATGAACGGGAGACGGCACTACATCGTGTCTGCAGGAGGGTTGACGACGCGCTTATCCACGCCGCTATTCTCAAAGGAGTGCGGGATTGGGATGAGTTTCACTGGCGTTATCTGAGGTGGAACTATTACCGGTTCATTGAAAAGGTTGACGCAGAAATTGGGAGAGTCCTCGCGTTGCTGCGAGAGACATCTCTGCACCACAATACGCTCATCATCTTCAGTGCCGACCACGGTGAGGCATGTGGAAGCCACCAAATGTTCCAGAAATTCACGCTCTACGAAGAGAGCGTGAGGGTGCCGTTCATCGTCGCGTGCTTGGGAGAAGAGATCCCTGTAGAGAAGGAGCGGTTTGACGAGACACATTTCGTTTCTGGTGTTGATCTCTTCCCGACTGTCTGTGATTACGCCGGTATAGACATACCTGAAGGCGTACAGGGATTGAGTGTTCGTCCACTGGTTGAGGGAAGGGATGCTCCTTGGCGCGATTACGCCTACATAGAGAGCAATTATTGGGGACGCGCAATTGTCACTGATCGGTATAAATACGTTACGGAATACAAACCCAAAGCAGTAGAGGATTTCCAGCCCCCTGGACCAGATGTCGAGCAACTTGGGCTTGCCCAGTTATTTGATCGACAAAATGATCCTGGGGAAACAGAGAATTTAGCAGGAAACCCAACTTACGATGAAGTCGTTAAGATATGCAGAAACAAACTATTTGCTCAAGAAGCGAGACTCCACCGGCAGCAAATCGTGCATCCAAGCCCGAAGCGGGTCATATCGAATTGGGGTGAGCGGTTACGAAGATATTGGGCAGATGGCAGATAGCCATTAGCAATCAGCAGTCAGTTAAGAGGTTTTCGTCTCAGAAAAATATTCTCTTCAGGGAGCCTCAAATCCCGTAGCCCGTAAGCGTAGCGGAGAGGTTTTTGCTTGGGTGTTTCTTCAGATTTGAGAGACGCACGTTATAGTGCAAACGCACGAACTTTACCCGCAAGGTATAATTAAAAAATGAATATATTTTCCAAACGCTTAAATCGACTCCCACCCTACATGTTCGGTAAACTCAGACAGTTAACACACGAACGTCGGCAGCAAGGCATTGATATTATCGATTTGGCGATGGGCAATCCGAACCAACCGACCCCGCAACCTATTATTGATAAATTAACGGAGGCGGCGCAAGAAGTCAGGAATCACCGTTATTCCGTTTCACGTGGGATCTACAATCTGCGTAGGGAAGTCAGTTGGCACTATGAGCGTCGGTTCGGTGTTGATATTGATCCGAATGAAGAAGCAATCGCTGTTATTGGCACCAAGGAGGGACTCGGACACCTCGCTTTAGCCTTAATTGACAACGGCGACTTAGCGATGGTCCCGAATCCGACCTTCCCTATTCACATGTACAGCATTGTGCTCGCGGGTGGAAGTGTTGTGAGCATACCGTTGACAGAAGAGAACGATTTCATTCCCTCGCTCACTGAAATTACACGTGACATTTGGCCGAGACCGAAGGCGTTAATCTTAAGTTTTCCGCATAACCCAACGGGTGCTGTTGTTGACCTTGGGTTCTTTGAAGAGATTGTCGCCTTCGCGAAACGCCAAGAGATCGTTGTGATCCACGATTTGGCGTATGCAGACATTGTTTTTGATGGCTACAAGGCACCAAGTCTCTTGCAGGCAAAAGGGGCGAAGGATATCGGTATCGAATTTATCTCTCTGTCTAAATCCTATAATATGGCGGGATGGCGGTGTGGATTTGCCGCTGGAAACCGTGATATTATCGAGGCACTCGCTCGGATTAAGGGGTATTACGATTATGGGATTTTCGCACCGATCCAGGTTGCCGCAATTATGGCACTACGCACCCCAGAGGATACGGTGATGGAAAACGCTGCTGTCTACCAAAAACGCCGTGATGTGCTTGTCGATGGTCTCAATAGGATCGGATGGAAGGTCCCGAAACCACAGGCTTCAATGTTCGTCTGGGCACCGATTCCTGAAGCGTGGCAGCACCTAAACTCCATGGAATTCTCCATGAAACTTCTCAGCGAAGCGGAGGTCTGTGTCTCTCCCGGCGCGGGATTCGGGCATAATGGCGAGGGCTATATTCGCATTGCTCTTGTGGAAAACGAAGATCGGATTCGTCAGGCAGTGCGTCAGATCCGACGGGCATTGTTCGGTTAATCCAATCCCCACTGCTTTTTCGCTTCTTCAAACGAAATTTTCTGACTGCCTGTGTGAGAGATCGGATTTTTGCCGACCCATCGTTCATCAATCGGATGCTCTGCGGGTTGGAAACGGATGTCACAACTGATTCGCCATCTATCGGAGAGATTCTTTGTGGAGGTGTGCATCGTGTGCATAGTGAAGATGATGACATCCCCCATCTCAAAATCCGCTGTCTTCCACTCACCCCCATATTTTTCGCTGATCTCCATGGGAACGTTCCCGAAGTGTCCAGGGGTGCCGTCTTTGTCGACATCTGTTGTGCCGTAGGTGTCCCGAATCCGAGCGAAGCTTGGAAGGTTATGTGAACCGACAAGCACCGCCAATGTCCCCATCGTTGCTGGCACATCACCGAACGGCACCCAACAGGTGTGCAACTGCTTTGAACCCCTCCCCATATAGACGAAATCGAAATGGGGTCCCGACCAGGCATCAGGACGGATGAACCGTAACCACTTGTAATCGAAAGTTCGAGTATCGCCTTCAAAGAAGGTTCGGAAGAACTTGAAAAGTTCATCCCCCTCCAAGACCGCCTGTACGTCTGGATGGTGCGTAACGGCAGGTGTACCCATCGTTCGCCCAGGGCGTCCTTCACCGGCGACCGCTTCCATTATGTCGGTATCGGCTTTGAAAACCTCGTCTTTTCCGTTGCCATTGGCGTATTCAAGGATAGCCCGACGTCCCGCGACAATTTTCTCTTTATCAATTAAGCCGCGAACGAGGAGATACCCGTCCTCTGCTATCTGGTTGTGCAAGCCTTCTGCTGAATCGAGGACAGCGTTGCAGTCCCGAAGTACACCGAGATGTGGACCGGGAAAGGTGAGTTCATGTTCTCCGAGAAAAACGGTTTGTGCCATTATTTTTCTCCCAAAGCGTGTTTATTCTTCCAGTTGAGGTGCTGGAAAGTAATTAGGGTGCAAAGGTTTTATGAAGCTGTATCTTTCTATCTTTGACGGTGTTGATGACGGCACTCTTGATCGCGTGCCGATTTTCGGTAAAATACGACAGGATTGTGGCCCCTTTGTAGTTCTGGGTTGCCTGAATTTGGTCTCGAATTGCTGTGGGTGTCAGGTCGGGTGCGCGCTGCATTGCCGCAATGATGATGTTCGCCGCATCATATCCGAGCGACGCGGGACCGTCAGGAGCAATACCAAATCGTGAAGTATAAGCGGTAATAAATTGGGTTGCTTCTTCCCCCAACTGTTCCGGGGTCCCTCCGGCTGAAAAGTGATTCGCAAAGAAACTACCTTCCGCTGCCACTCCCGCGATGTCAACGAGATCTGGGCGATCCCAACCGTCGCCACCGAGGAAGGTCGCGGGTATATTGATATCGGTGGTTTTCGCCTGCTTCACGGCTAACAGGAATTCGGGGCCCAAGCCGGGTAGGAAGACGACATCAAGAGGGGGTTCCACAGCGGCAATTGCCATCAATTGCTCGGTGAAATCCGTGGTGCCAGTCTCGTAAAATTGATGGACCTCAATTGTGCCGCCTTGGTCGGTGAATTCTTCAATGAAAACCTCCGTCAACCTTTGTGAGTAAGTTTCACCTGCTTCTGTAAGCACTCCTGCTGTTGTCGCGCCTAATTCCTGAACGGCAAAAACCGCCATCACACCGGCTTGGTATGGATCCGTGAACGCCCCCATAAACGAGAATCTCCTGTTTTCGGGAACCTTCGGATTCGTGGGATAGGTTGTCACGATGGGAATTCCGTATTCTTGGACGACATCCCCTACTGGCATTGCCAAGATGGAGTAGTCTGGTCCCACAATTGCGGATACACCGGCGTTAATCAGTTCCTTTGCGTACTGGATGCTGAGTGCGGGGTCTTTTTTATCATCCCGAATGAGGAGCTCGATCGGTAGCCCATTAATCCCGCCAGCCGCGTTTGCGAGGGCGACAGCCAGTTCCGCCCCGTTCCGAGTCGTACCCGGATCGGGTGGGCTATACAAAAAACCAATTTTGACAGTAGCCGTGCTATCCGACGCTTCCGAATCCGTTGGTGCGACAACGTGTTGAATGCGTTGGCACCCGAAAAGGAAAACAACTGCCAAGAGAAACGATGCCAGAACTCCGTAAATGATACGAAGTCTAAGGGGTATTCTTTTCTGTTTGGATATCATAAAAATTCTCCGAGATACTATTATCTCTGTTCTGGGGTTTCTGTCTTTAAATACCGTTGCAAACCTGTTGAGTAATTTGTGTCTGTTTGTGTGATGTGTTGGATTGTCTGCGTCACTTCCCAATCCTATATGGTATTTGATTGGCGGTTGATAGGATTTAAATTCTATCTCTACCTTACGGAGTTACCTAAATATTGTAGGATTATTTTAACAAAACTCGGCAATTAGTGCAAGGGCATAACGCATTGGTAGCAGGGCTATTCAGTTTTCCATTTTTCGGTCCGGTTTTCATCCCAAATTCGGTAGGTGCGGTTTCCTAACCGCACCGAATCCACACAAAAGTCTCGAAGTTGCCAGATCCTTAGCTCCAGCGGAGCGACATGTGTGTAGTAACTGTGTATAAACAAATCTACACCTTGAAAATAAAATAAAATCTTCCGCCAATACAAACAAAAATTTGGATTGACGAAACAACGAATATCTATTAGAATGCCGACAACACTTGGTGTTTACAACATAAGCGACCAGACTTGTTTTACACGGAGGAAAAGCGATGAGAAATCTGAGGGCAGGTTTGATAATCCTAAGAATCTGTGTTAAGGGTATCTGTTTAGCGTTGTGTCTATGTGTGAGTTCGCAGGCGGCGGAAGATCCCTCTTTGGTGCTATACTTCGATTTTGAAGAAGGAGGCGATACAGTAGAGGATCGTTCGGAATATGGCAACGATGGGACTATCGAAGGGGATGCCGTGCGAGGTGATGGGAAAATTGGTAAGGGCTTGGAAATTGACGTTGGTTCTTTTGTCCTTGTGCCGGATTCCGATGATTTCAAGATCACGGATGAATTAACATTGGCGTGCTGGATAAAACCTACGGCTTTTGCACCGGAAGCTTGGCAAGGGAATAGCCTCGATTTCTTAGTGTGTCGGTGGAATTGGGGGCAGGGCGATCACAGATGTTACGAAATGTACCTCCGATCTCACAAACCGGCGATGGTTGTTTCGTCGGATGGGACGGATGGCGGAAGTTCTGTGGTCTCTGCCGCAAAGCCTATAGCACTTGACCAGTGGGTTAACATTATAGGCATCTTTGACGGCGCAAAAGTTAAAATCTATGTTGATGGTGAAGAAAAGGCATCGGAAGACCACAAAGGGGATATATTTGCGGGAGAAGGACCTATAATCATTGGAGATAACAATTTTGGAGCGGCACCTGATTTTCACTTCGTTGGTGTTATAGACGAAGTTGCTGTCTATGATCGGGTGTTAGATCAGAATGAAATTGATGCAAAGATCTCTCGAGGGCACGCCGCGAGCGTTGAACCTGAAGGTAAATTGTCAACCGTGTGGGGACGCGTCAAATCCCAATATTGAAAAATTTTAGGAGTTCACTGATGAAAGAATATTTGGAGATACAAAAACCTGAACTTGGTTATACCTACGAATTTGAAACTGATCAACTTTCCCTTGTGTCCGAATGTCTTAAGGCGCACGGTTTTGCGATTATCAAAGATGTCCTGCCTCCTGACTTGGTGGACAGTTTAAAGCAGGCTGTCTTCGACGGCACAGATCCAAATAGGGAGTTGGAGCACGGGCAGAGTAGCACCCGACACGTGTGGATTGAGTCGGGCCCCGGGGCTTGGCAGTTGCTCGGATACGAGCCCTTTATGAAAATCCACCGACACCTGATTGGTGCCAAGGAATTGACCCTCCACCGATCTGCCGCGATCATTCGGATGCCTGGGTCTCAACCTGTAGCATGGCACACGGATTGGTGTGGGTTCTCAACGGATGCCCCCAAAAATTCGGGGGATGTCCTAAACCGTGGACTCTGGCCCTCTGGAAAGTGGTTTTATCTGACGGGGTCTCGTCCGGAACACGGTGGATTATGCGTGATTGAGGGGTCTCACGTGGAGAATTGGGAGGGGCCCGAAGGCTTCAATTTGACAGCGGACAAACGCTCCTTCTATAAGATCGGCGAAGAAGAAAAGCCTTATGTGGGGTTCGATATTCCGGGATTAGTGCCACTTTTCACGAATCCGGGTGACATGATTGTGTTTGCGCATCGAACGTATCACGGGGCATTCCCGAACCAGATTGATGAAATTCGGTTGTCGTGTGGTGTCGGTTTTCGGAGTCGGGATCACCACATCGATATTCCGTGGGAGATTCCAGAAGAAGGAAGGCAGTTCTTAGCGGATTTACCACCACATTTTCAGCAATATACGCACGGCTACACCAGCATAGATCTGAATTGGCGCGGATAGTTGTCTGAATCACGGATGATCGCGGATTACGTAGATTACAGGGATTTTAAAGTTTTCAGTTGTATCGGTCTCTTTTTGTAGGAGCGAGTGTTTTTGCTTGGGTGTTCCCCGCGCTCGCGATACTCGCAACAAAGGTCATATCAAGCAGAAAGCCGACGATGCGCTTCAGGTGGTGCGCCGTTTTGGAGCCAAGTGATAGGTTGTTTTTCCATTTTAGCAGAAATTGAGAATGGTCGCAAATATATTACATGGGGACATTTACAGTAGGGGCAGGTCTTGTGCCTGCCCACACATTACCGAATTAATAAATTAAACTTCATCAAACCCCGCCAGCGGAGGATCATGATTATAGATGGTGCCTACAGATCGCCGATGTAGCAGGCGATGAAGAAGAGTGCGAAGTAGTAGATGACCGGATGAATTTCTTTCCTACGACCCGTTACTAACTTCAGAAATGCTAACGAGATAAATCCGAAGCCGATGCCATCTGTAATACTGAAGGAGAGTGGCATCATCAACATCGTAAGGAACGCAGGGATCGATTCCGTGATGTCTTCCCAGTCAATTTGGCTGACGTTCCTGAGCATCAACCCACCGACAACGATGAGTGCTGGGGCGATGATCGGATACAGGAAAGCGGCTTGGCTAATCTGGAACCCACCCCCAACAATCTTAACAAGCGGATATAGAAAAACGGACAGCAACATGAAAATGCCTGTAAAGGCAGCGGTGAGGCCTGTCCGTCCCCCTTCTGCGATACCCGTTGCGCTTTCGATATAACAGGTCACCGTCGAGGTGCCGAGTAAGGCGCCGCCAACGGTACTCCCCGCATCCGTCAAAAGTGCCCCTCTGGCTTTTGTGAGTTTTCCCTCTTCCATCAGTTCCGCTCTATAGCCGATAGCCGTGAGCGTCCCAATGCTATCAAACATATCAATCGCAAAAAACACAAAAATGACGGGAATGATTTCCAATTTGTCGAATATATTGGGAATCTGTAGTTTAAAGAGCGTTGGTTCGATAGACGGTGGTGCCGCGGCGATTCCATCATACGAGGCTGTTCCGACGATGAGGTTAGCGACAGTTGAAACAAGGATACCAATCAGAATCGCACCTCGCACCTTACGTGCGATGAGTGTAAGCGTTACAGCGATACCGAAGATTGAGAGTAGAACAGGTCTGGAGTCGAGATTACCGCGCGTAATAAATGTGGCGGGATCTTTTGTGATGATTCCACTCATCTGTAATCCAATGAAGGCAATGAACAGCCCAATCCCGATAGCAATCGCGTTTTGGAGCGAGTGCGGGAGGGCATTCATGATGGCTTCACGTATCCCCACAAACGAGAGTATGAAAAACAGCATACCTGCTATAAAAACAATACCTAACGCTTCCTGCCAAGGTATACCTGAACCTAAGCAAAGGTCAAAAACGAAATAAGCGTTAAGACCCATACCGGGAGCCAATACAACAGGATAATTCGTAAAATATGCCATGCAGAACGTCGCGAGGGCACTTGATAGGCAGGTCGCGACCATAACGGCACCATAGTCCATACCAGACAACGAGAGCATTGAGGGTTGCACGAAGATTATATATGAAATTGTCATAAAATTCGTGAGACCCGCAACAAATTCGCGTCTCAAGAAAGTGCCGCTTTCTTTTAACGCAAATAATTTTTCAAGCATTATCTTCCCTCCTTTATTGGCTGTCGGAGACCGTCGGCTGTTGGCTTTCAGTTAAGAGGTTTTCGTTTCGCAAAACTCTCTTGTGCTGACTGCTGATGGCTGATAGCTGACGGCTATTTTGCTGACTACTACTAAAAGTTTGGCTGAAGCACACCATAAGGCAATTGCTCCCCTTTCAAACCCGCAAGCAAATTCTCCATCGCCATTGTCATCATCTTCATCCGTGTTTGGACAGTTGCACTGCCGAGATGTGGCGCAATAATAACATTGTCCAAACTGAGCAGCGGATGATCGGTATTAATCGGTTCCGGTTCGGTTACATCGACGGCGGCACCTGCAATCTGACCTTGTTTGAGCGCATCATGTAAGGCATAATGGTCAACGACGGGACCTCTCGCAATATTGATTAAAATGGCCGTCTTTTTCATCAAAGCGAGTTCCGCTTCGCCGATGAGGTGTGTTGTTTCCTCTGTCAACGGGACATGGAGCGTCACAAAATCGGAGGTTTCCAGTAGGTTTTCGAGTGTCACGTATTCTACGCCAAGTTCTTGTTCCCAGTCGGGGCGACGTTCACGTTTGTAGTAGAGAACACGCATGTCAAAGGCTCTTGCGCGTTTGGCAACTTCATACCCAATTCGTCCCATGCCTACAATCCCTAAAGTCGAATGATGCACATCGGTGCCCCAGAGGATATTTGGGTCATAGTAATGCCACTGTTTAGCAACTTGGACGTGGTTATAGGCAGGAACAATATTTCGAGCGGTGGCGAGCAGGAGTGCCATCGTCATATCGGCTGTGGTATCGCTAAGAACTCCTGGTGTATGTCCGACCGCGATCCCCCGTTCTCTACACGCTTCAACATGGACGTGGTCGTAACCGACCCCAACGACAGAGATAGCTTTGAGATTCGGTGCTGTCGCAATCATTTCTGGAGAGACGAGTTCATGTCCATAAGTCATTAAACCATCAAGGGGCGGAATCTTTTCAGCGATAGGCGGTAAAATAGCACTCGTGTGCCACATATCCACATCGCATTCTTCTGCTATCTTCGAGCGGATCTCTTCCCGGACAGGACGCGTAATAAAAACTTTAAAACGTGACAAAGCATTTCTCCTTACATAGTTGTCAGTACGCCTGCTGCGCAGACTTTCAGTCGTCGGTCTTCGGTTAACGCGTGTGGCAGTTGAGTTCTGTGTGAATTCGACAAGCATCTCTTTAACCGATAACCGATAACTGAAAGGGTTGCGTAGCAACCCGCACTGACGACCATTTATGACCTACGATAAAAAATTCGTATCGGTGTCCCGTGAAATCCGAATTCCTTCCGGATATTGTTGACGAGGTACGCATCATACGGCTGCTGCACGCGATGGACATTCCGTCCGAAGATTAAGAAAGTAGGCGGTTTGGTCTCCACCTGCGTGATATATTTCAGTGCAGGACGCGCACCTTTAACCCGAGGGGGTGGATGGGCATTGCGCAACTCCAAAAGCAATTCGTTGAGTGCTGGCGTAGGGATGTGCGTACAATACTCACGGTAAACCTCAAGCGCGGTCGTTAATATTTGGGTAACCCGTTGCCCAGTCAGTGCTGAAGCGAAAACGCGTGGGACGTAGCCGAGTTGAGGGAGTTGCGCATCTATCGCGTCCATAAACGTTGGATGCGTTGTGTTATCCTTGTCGATCAGGTCCCACTTGTTCATGACTAAAACGGAAGCTTTCCCCTGTCGTTCGATGAAATTGGCGATAGTCTTATCCTGTTGTGCGACGTCCTGGGTCACATCCAGCACGAGTACAGCGATATCGCTTTGACGAATGCTGTGTATGGCACGCTGCACGGTTACGGACTCAAGTTCATCGTTGATAGAAGATTTACGCCGCATGCCCGCTGTATCAACGACCTCAAAAGGTATATTGTCATGAACGAGTCGAATATTCACTGCATCGCGCGTGGTCCCGGGTCGGTCATCGACTATCATCCGTTCTTCGCCCAACAGGCTGTTGATAAGCGAAGACTTTCCGACATTCGGCCTGCCAACAATAGCGATTTTCATTGTTGCAGGTGCGTTGTCGACAGTTTCGTCGGTTTCCGGTAGGGATTCCACGACGTGATCGAGGAGTTCCCGAATCCCATCGTTTTGGACACACGAGGTCCATATCGGTTCTGCCAATCCAAGTGCGTAAAATTCGGCGGCTTCATATTGAAATTGGTCGCTGTCCACCTTGTTGACGACAAGAAAGATAGGTTTATCAGCAGTTCTGAGTTTGTTGACGACAACCATATCATGTGGCATGATACCGGTCCGGGCATCAACCACGAAAAGGATGAGGCTTGCTTCAGCCAAGGCGGCATCTACCTGCGATTGAACATTATCAATGAGTCGGTCGTCCGGATCGATGTCCAAACCGCCAGTATCAACGATGGTAAAAGCGCGATCTGCCCATTCCACGTCGGCGTAGTTCCTGTCGCGCGTCACGCCAGGGGTATCATGAACAACAGCGTATCTACGCGAGGAACGGTTCTCGGTCCTCGGTTCTTTCTGACTGTTGGTTGGGGACTGCCGACGGCTATTTCCAGCGATTCGATTGAAAAGCGATGATTTCCCGACGTTCGGTCTGCCAACGATCGCAACAATGGGACGTCCGGTTTCCATGTTTTTAATGTTCCTTGCGGTTCGGTGCGGTAGGTTTCAGGTTTAGAGTGCCTTTCAAATGCCCTCTACTCTGTCATGGATTTTCCGTAGCATCGTTGGCCGAGTTAACTTCCAAGCGTCCATCCGTCGCTACAGATTGAGAAACGGCAATAACCGATTTTACCACAACAATGATAGGAATTGCAAGCAATACCCCCCAAAAGCCGAGTACGGATGCCCCAACAATGACAGCAAACATGATGAGCAGTGGATCTACATCAACAGCAGTGCTCATAATTTTAGGTGAAATCAATGAATTGTCAAGCATCTGGATGCCAAGAATAGCACCCAACACGAAGGCACTGCGAATGAGGAAATCAACGATACCGAAATCCCCAGCCGCCAACCCCATGAGCATCGCCACATAGGCGAAACCGCCACCGATAAAGGGTCCAAAGGTCGGTATCGCATTACAAATTCCGGCGAGTAAACCGATAACCAATGCGAACGGCACACCGATAATGCTGTACGTAATGCAAGAGATGACCGATACCATCGCAATGACGGCGACTTGCCCTTTTAGGAACTGTTGTAGATTCCTATCAATTTCCCGCAGGTAGGTCTTGACAGTTTCACGATGACGTTCAGGGACCAGCATGATGAAGCTGCGGAAATAGTTGTCAAACGACTGGCTTGCATAGACAAACACAATGAACGCGAGCGAGACTGTGGCTAAAAACCCGCCAAACCCAAAAGCGATTGACCCTGCGAACTGAACCCCTTCCCTGACAGCCTCACCACTGGTTTGGGCTATTGTTGGAATTCGTTCGGTCAAGTATGTTTTCACCTGCTGTACAATAGGTTCGTCCCTGTAGGTGTAACTGACCCCTTCGTTCCGTGTAGCAATAGGCTGCCATCTCGCCGTAGGCATGGCACGGTGCAGGATAGTCGTTTCATTGCCGATGTATACGCCGGAGGGTGCCGAGGCTAATAAGGAGACTGCAGCGGTACCTTCCGTCTTCTGCCATGTGCCGAGACGATGCCACTCATAGAGACCATCGGGCGTGCCGACGTAGAGTTCAATGTCAAACACCCGTGTAGGAGGGGTTTGTAACCGTGATTCCTTATCATCCCACGTTTTACCTCCACTTGCAAGCGCGTGAACCGGATGCGTTATGGAAGGAAGCGGATTCCACGCAAGGGAGGAACCCTCCAGATACCAATGCACCGTTGTCATTTTAGACGTGGAAACCGTCCGCTCTAAGGGTGTCGCGCCAATTATCGCTGTGCTGGCGACATAAATTGTTCTATCACCATTCGGATCCACAATAGAAACAATACTGACGATAGACCTTTCATTGTAGATGTTAGGGGCGACCTCACGCCATGTTTCTCCTGAATCCTTACTGCTGTAAAGCCCTTTTTGTGTGCCGACGTAAATCTGGGTATTATCCCAATTCGGAACGTTGATAGCTTGAACGGAGATAGTATCAAACGGAGTTCCCCGCACCTTGTGCCATATTCTTGGGTGTTGGGGGTCTGTTACGCCATCGTCAGTCGCTTCAATGACATCAGCAGGCAATGCTTTGTAATACCGATATAATCCACTCTGCGTACCTGCGTAGATAACATTTCCAACTGCGGCAAGTGCTTGTATCGGTTTACCCAGGAGGGCACCGTTCGTCATACCAATACGGTCAAGTTCCCTGTCATCATTTTGTAGAATTTCATAGACACCGTGGTTCGTTCCGAGGTAGAGCGTCTCTACATATTGGCTATCGGTTTCCATCGGTTTCTGTCGGCTGTCAGTTAAGAGGTTCTCTTGCTGATTGCTGACGGGGACCGACGGCTGACGGCTATTAACATTGATAGCGACCGCCCCAAACGTCTCACCAACGACATAAGGCAGAACAATTTCGTGATAAAACTTCAGCAATCCGCTCCCCATCTGACCTGCCTGCTTACTCACCTGTTTTCCGGTATAGAAAAGCAGTCCGCCACAGACGAGTACAATCAGGACCGTCGCGATCCCACGTTGATAGCGCGCTTTGAACGGAAGAGCGTTCCAGAGAAATCGAAAGACATAAGCGAAGCCAAAGCCCAAAATGAAGGGGGTCAACACGCCCAACAGGCGTATAAAAATCCACACGACTATCATCAGTATTTCAAGAATGACGATGCTCTTTAGGTCGATCCAGCGGTAAATACGGATCAGCAGAACAATCAGTAGGATCGGTACTATCGGATGTAGTAGGAGTATCCGGTTACTGTTGGCACTGCCGTTGTAATAGGCAAAGGCTATCCATCCTGCGGCGAGCACAACGCTGATAATTGAAAGAATCGCTGTGACGCTGAGTACTGGCTGCTGTGGATTCTGTTCGTTTTGCGTGTCCATTGGGAATGGCTTTCGGTTTTATAGCAGTCAGCGGTCGGGTCGGATTTTTTCCAAAAAATCCTTTCAGCAGTCAGTAGAAGAGGTTTCATTTAACAAGGGCAATCCGCAGAAATACCCAAGCAAAACCCCTCTTTGCTGATTACCGATGACTCATACGCCGACTGCTGATTGCTATTCTTCTAATGGCTATTTACGCCGTTGCCGGAGCATCCGTTGAATCTCTGGATTCATACGTCTCAATCACGCCTGCCCCGATGCTGTCACCCCAGACGTTAATTGTGGTTCGGAACCGGTCAAGTAGCCAATCAATCGAGAGAATAAGTGTTATTCCTTCAACCGGGAGGTCTACGGCTCTGAGCACAATAACCATTGTGACGAGGCCCGCCTCCGGGATCCCAGCGGCACCGATGGCTGCCAAAGTCGCTGTAAGCACAACAACGACTTGTTGCGCTGGATCCATGTTTATCGCATAGACCTGTGCGATGAACATGACAGCCACTGCCTCGTAGAGTGCGGTGCCATCCATGTTAATGGTAGCACCTAAGGGGAGGACGAAACTGGAGGTACGACTGGAAACGCCGTTCTGATTCTCAACGCCTTCCATGGTTAGGGGCAGGGTCGCACTTGAACTCGCCGTTGAGAAGGCGTTCAATAGGGCAGTTGCCATGCCCTTGAAGTAATTGATAGGATTTCTACGTCCGAGGAATAATAGCAGTAAGGGTAAAACGACAACAGCGTGTAAACCGAGTCCTAACAATACTGTGGCACTGTATTTGCCGACTGCAACGAGTTCGGGCCAGAAGCCTGCGAACCCCTTTGCTTCACCGATTCTGCCCGCGATTAAGCCGAAGATACCGACCGGTGCGACGTACATTATCCAGTGAACGAGCTTCATCACTGCTTCGTTTAATCCCGCAATTACGGAGACAACAGGTTTACCAATATCACCGAGCATAGACAAGGCTGCACCGATGAGGAGTGAGAAAAAGATTAAGGGCAGGATGTCGGTGTGCACCATTGCTTTGAAGACGTTTGAAGGGATCATCCCCTCTTTGCCGGTCGCTTCGTTACCGAGAAAGACTTCCTTGATGGTGTTCCCCATCGTCCGCTCGGTTTTGTCGGACATTCTTGTGGCGATCGGTAAACTGATGTCGATGCCTTTACCTGCAGTGTTAGGTTCTATCCTGACGAGCCGACCATCAGAAAATAACAAACGTTCCCCATCGTCCGTGGTGACATAGCGGGCGTCCTTAAAGGGTTGCCACGATTTTACTGTGACGGTTGTCCCCGAAATTGATTCGACTTCACCGCGTATGTCTTGGTCGGTGAGAGTGATGACGTATTTATTGTTATAGGTTCGATTGAATTCCCCACTCAATTCAGCAGTGAGCATCTCAGAACCTGAGAGCGTGTAACTCAGATCGGGACGTTCTTCGCCTTGCGAGAGTCCCTTTCCTGGCAAGATGATATTGACGAGAATTATTCCAATGAGAACAGAAATGGCGGTTGTCGCCATGTAGTACAGAACAGTTCGTCCGCCGATGGAGCCGATGTTACGAATATCGCCTAAATTCGTTATTCCCACTACCATAGACAAGACGACGAGCGGCACGACTATCATTTTCAACAGGTTTAAGAATATCTCACCCAGTATTGTTGTGTGGACTGCAAAGCTTGGCGCAAACCCGCCGATGATTGCTCCAGCAACAATGGCGATGACAATCCCATAAAGCAGCCCGAGACTGACTTTTGGCTTATTTTCATTTTCGTTCATAGTTTGGTTCCCTCTCTTTTATTTCTTAATTTTAGACGCGCTTTTGATGAGATTTTCACCGCATTCATAAGCGCGTCTATTGGGAAAATACTGACTAAAGTTCTGCATCAACACGGATTGACAACTCTTCAAGTTGTGCCTCCGTTACAACGGATGGTGCATGCGTTAAGGGACAGAGTCCCTGTTGAGATTTCGGGAACGCGATAACCTCACGGATGTTCTCCTCGTTTCGCATCAGCATGACAATTCGATCTAAACCTGGAGCAATACCAGCATGCGGCGGTGTGCCATACGCCAGCGCGTCTATGAAATAACCGAACCGGCTTTCAACCTCTTCCGGTGTGATGTCCAGAACGTCGAAAACCTTCTGTTGGATATCCCACTGGTGGATCCTGACGCTTCCGCTACAGATTTCATACCCGTTACACACGAGATCGTAGTGTTGGCTCTGAACCTTCCCCGGATCCGTGTCTAACAAGGGTAAAGTCTCCTCGGTCCCTCCGGTGAACAGATGGTGGAAGGGTTCATAACGATCCTCATCTTCGTTCCACTCAAACAACGGATAATCAACGATCCACAGGAAGTTGTACCGCGTTTCGTCAATGAGGTCCAGTTTGCGTCCGAGGTGGAGCCGGAGATTACCGAGGGCATCGGCGACGACCTTCGGTCTGTCAGCGACAAAGAACATGATGTCGCCAGGTTCCGCGCCCGTTCTCTCCTGTGCCGTTTCAAGTTGCTCTGTTGTGAAAAATTTAACGATACCTGAGGAGAATCCCTCTGTCGTGACCTTAACCCATGCCAATCCTTTCGCTCGGTAGGTGGCGACAAATGCGGTCAGGTCATCAATATCTTTGCGTGAGAAGTCCGCACCCCCCGGCGCAGCGACGGCTTTGACCTGGCCACCGGCGGACAGGGTGCGTGTAAACACTTGAAAATCGCAGTCCGCCATGACATCTGAAACGTCGGTGAGTTCCATGCCGAATCGCGTATCGGGTTTGTCGTTTCCGAACCGCGCCATGGATTCGTGATAAGGCAGCCGTAGGAAAGGCGTTTGGACGGGGATACCCCCGGCATCCTCGAATATACGTTTCATCAATCCTTCGGTCACCTCAAGCACATCATCTACGCCAGCGAATGACATCTCAATATCAAGTTGCGTGAATTCCAACTGTCTATCAGCACGGGTATCTTCATCACGGAAACAGCGTGCTATCTGGAAATACCGATCCACACCGCTCATCATCAAAATCTGTTTGAACTGCTGTGGTGACTGTGGAAGTGCATAGAACCTGCCGGGATAATGCCGACTCGGAACGAGTACGTCGCGTGCCCCTTCAGGCGTGCTGTTCATCAAAATGGGAGTCTCAATCTCAAGGAAGCCCTGCTCGTTCATGTAGTTGCGTGCCGCGAGTGCCGCTTTATGCCGCATCGCCAAAGTCTTCTGCATCTCAGGACGGCGTAGATCGACGAATCGGTAGCGCATCCGAATGTCTTCCGCTACATCAACCTCGTCTTCAACTGGGAATGGCGGTGTTTTGGCACTATTCAGAATATTCAGAGAATCCACAGCGACTTCGATCTCACCTGTATCGAGTTCCGGATTAACAGTGCCTTGGTAAATGCTGAGACCGTCTTCACCCTTTTCGATGTGATATGTCCGATTATTTTCGACATCCGTGAGCAACCATCGCGCGTCAGGGACGCGGATCGCTACCTCAATTTCTTCGGAGAGGGTATATTTCGTATCAACATCCGAAAACAGAGATCGGAACGCTGGGGAGAGAGTTCCATCGGCGAGTTCGGTTTGGTACGCAGCATCCGCATGAAAGAGTAATTCACCCGGATCGCGTTCGCGGACGGTACCACTAATGTTCAACACGAATTCACTTCTGACGGCATCTGCGAGCACGTGCGCCTTCTCGTCAATCTGTGGATCAAAGACAACCTGCGTGATACCCGTCCTGTCGCGCAAATCAACGAAGATGACGCCACCATGATCTCGACGGCGGTTGACCCAACCGTTGAGCTGGGCAGTCGTACCCGTATCGGTTAAGCGTAGGTCCCCACAATAATGGGTCCGTTTTAAACAAGGCGATGTGGCTTCTTGAGTTTCTTGAGACATTTTAAATGTTCCCTTGCTTGTTTACCAGATGCAAGGGTTCCTCCTGTAAGAATTCCCCACCATTTAAGTAAGGGAGGGCATTTTATATCGTTAAACACCGGATCGTTTCTGAAATTCATATCAGAAACAAATTTTATTTTCTCAGTTCTTCAAGTTCGTTCTGGATCTGTTCTTTCGCGCTCAGTAAATCGCTCGGATCTGCGGTAACACGGATGATTGCATCAAGTGCTTCCAGCGCATTGCCGTAGGACTCTATCTGTTTTTGCGGTTGATGCATGGCGGCGTAAACGTTTCCAAGGATATAATGGGAACGCCACGAATTGGCATCTACCGCGATGCCCTTCTTTCCATATCTTTCAGCTTCCTTTAGATTTTCCAATTGCAGATGGAGGCCCGCCATTGCCGCAAAAATAGGCGCAGGTAGCTGCGTGGTTGTCTCCTGGCGTTCAAGTCGTTCGTAAGTCCGAAGGGCATCCTTGTATCGTTCTTGGCGTTCATATAGAGGACCTAAGAGTAGATAGACCTCAAATCTTTTGGGATCGACTCTGAGCAATTCCTCAAGTTCTCTCGCCGCCTTTCCGAGTTCACCTTGCATCTCATACAACGTCGCTAAATGGAGATGTCCCTGAATGTCATCAGGATTCTGTGCCATCGTTTGCTGCACCTGCTTTTCAATCTGTCGGAGTTCTTCCTGCTCACCTTCACGGATTAAGCCCGCAACGACCCCGAAGTTATAGCGGATTGTTTCGTCAACAGGGTTGATTTCTACAGCATCGTTCATGAGTGTGGCAGCGTTCTGGTACTGTCCACTCGCGTAAGCAATCTGTCCACGGATTAACCGCTGTGTGGCTCTGAAGTAGGTGTCAAGTTGTTCTCGAACAACCCGCGTTTCTGCGAGTGTTACACCGTAGTTTTCAAGATAAGGGAGTGCCCGCTCCCGATATTCTGACATCCCTTTAACGTTTTGCATTGTCGTTCCGACTAAGTCTGCCCCACGGAAGAATTCTAATCGAGGACGGTTGTCTGTGTGAATAGGTCCAGCACCAGCGTATTCGCGTACGGTTTCAGGTCCCATCATGAATGAATCGAGGAGCGACATGCCGTCGAGGTCATCGGCGGCAAGCCCTTCACGGATACTCGCGATTTGTGCGCGTGCCATGAAGTTTTTGTAGTCAATTCGGAGCGGTTCAGGTGTACCGATGAGGATCACAAAATCGGGCGTGTATTTGTACCAGAGCGTCGTATGTGGGAACACCTCAATGAAGGTGCGCACAATCATTTTGTAATGCGATTCCGGTAAACGATGCAGCGGCACCCACTGGCACATGATCCCGTCTTCGCTCAGAATCCGACGACAGAGTCGGTAAAAGTCGGCGGTATAGATGTTGGAACTTCCCGCACTCACAAGCGGATGGATGATACCCGTTGAGATCATATCGTATTTCGTCTGCGTCATCAGGATATGATTGCGTCCATCGTTGAGTCTATAGTTGAACAGCGGATTCTCAAACACGTTTCCGTTGATGTGTGTGAAATGCTTTTGTGCCGCGGCAATTACACCACTGGATAACTCTATCGCGTCAACCCGTACACCGTGCTGTGTTATTGAATGTGAGGTAAGTCCCATACCGAATCCAACAACGAGTGCTCGTTTCGGACGTGGGTGTAACAGCAGCGGTAGGTGCGCAATGACGCGATGCGACGGTGAGTCCCAACGCGAGGCATCTGCGGCTTGATTTGTATCCACATAGAGACGGTAGACCCCTTCATCGTCTTTCAACGTTGTTACCGTGGCATCCACCTCTTCGTTGTAATCAATGAGCGTGTCGCCAGGGCGTTGCGTTTTGAAAATAGTACTCTTGAGAAACAGCGGTTGATTCACTGTAAGCAAGAGAACCACAGCCAACCCGGCATTGAGAACCGGCATTCCGATGCCTATCCCTTGTAGCAGCGATTTTCCCGTTTGTAGGGGTGGGGTTTCCCCATCCGTCTGCGCGGGCGAGGACACCTCACCCATACGAACCAGCAGACACCCGATACCCGTGTTCAAGACGACCGTTAGGACGATGCTCGGGCGGATGCCCAGAAGCGGAATCAGGATAAATCCTGCGCAGAACGCACCCAAAATGCTTCCGACTGTGTTGACTGCATAAACGTTTCCGATGCTCCTGCCCAATTGGCGTGCGCTGCCGGTGTAAATCTTCGTCACGAGTGGAAAACTCGCGCCCATTAGAAAAGTCGGTAAACACATCACGAGGAAACAGGAGAAAAACGACCAGAATCTGCTCGCACCGAACGTTGATTGGAACGCTTGGCTCATCCCGTACAACTCCTCAAACGCCGGCATCAAGATAAGCGCGAAAAGCCCGATACCGAGCTGAACGATGCCGAAAACTGCGATAGGTTGTTTAATTCGATCGACCCAGCGAGAAAACACCATACTCCCGAGCGCTATGCCGAACAGGAACGCCGCAAGCATCGTCGCAAAAGCGTACGTCGTGCTCCCAAGGAAGAAAACCATGATACGAGTCCATAACACCTCATACGCCAAAGCACAGAACCCAGAGATGCCTATCGCCCACAACGCCAAATGGCTGTTAGCCGTCGGAAACCCTCGGCTTTCGGCATCTGGCAGTTGCGTATTGCTTCCTGCTCCAGATGGTTCTTGCTGATTGCTGACGGCTGACTGCCGACTGTCATCTTCTGCTGCTGATACCCTCTGTGCTAACGCTAATGCCACCGCTGCGACAGCGAAATTGATAGCGATACCGATACCAAGCGTCCATCGGACGCCCAACGCCTCAATCAGGAAAAACCCCGCCGCCACAGTTCCGACGACGGCACCGAAAGTGTTCAATGCATACAGGATTCCGATGTTCGTGCCGAGTTGTTCCAGTCTTTTCACAAAGAATCGGGTTAGGACGGGTAGTGTGCCACCCATCAATGTAGAGGGAATTAATATGACCCCGAACGTCAACACGAACCGAATCAGTGAGAGGGTATAGAATTCTGATGTGACATTGCGATGAATCAGCACATAGAGCGCACCGAGTGCCGTTAAAATGAGGGGCCACACAAGGCAAAACGCACCGATGCCGGCTTCCAGAAGCGCATAGAGTCGCAGCGGAGACTGTGTGCTTTCGTCGATCTTCCTACCGAAGTAGTAACTGCCGAGTGCGAGTCCTGCCATGAATGCTGTCAGAACCGTACTCGTTGCGAAAACAGTGCTTCCGAAGATGAGCGTGAGTTGCCGCATCCAGATCACTTGATAGATGAGTCCACTGGCACCGGAGAGGATAAAGATGAGCCAAACGATGGGTTTGATGTATCGCATTTTTCGTATGTTTTATAGATGTTTCGCTTTACAGGTCTATCCAAAGTCTTAACATATATGATACGTTAGTCTACCGCACAATTTCAAGTGGAATTCTCTAATTTCTCTCTGGGTGTTCAATCATTGTGGATTCGTTCCATTAACTTGTTATCTTTCATGACTCCTTTTCCAATGAACATTGACTGCTCTATGTCTGTTGTGAAGGGATTTCTTGGACGACAGGGATGACGTAACTTCGGATTATCAAACCGTCTATTGTCTCTGTTTCTACACGCTGTTCTGGCTCGGCGCGGTGATCGAAGACGACGTAGTATCCTTCGCTCGCTCCCTCCAATTTGAGATATGCTGCCAGTTGGGCTTTGCCTGCTTCATAGCGACGGGGACCTTCCCAAATTTTTGTTTCGACGATATATTTTTGGGCGGTGTAAAAAATCGCGAGATCGATTCTGCCGCGTCCAGTCTGCCCTTTAAGGTAGATATGCCCATGGACCAATTGGACGAATTGATCCAGATACGCGTAGAGAAGATACTGACCAACGAACTCTTTTGGTGTATTCGGCACTAATAAAATCCGAAAGCCTGCACGGGCGATAAAATCCCGAAAGTTATCAAGGAGCAAGCCCATCTTAATCTGACCTGTAGGGGTTAGATAATCAACCAAGCCCTGATGGGTATCTTCAGGAAAATATTTGTCCTCCAATCCATTGACGAGCGGCTTGAACGCCTGTATGATACGTTGCTGATATATCGGGTTGAGGATCTCACACATCCGGTCAGCCCCTTTTGTGATGACTCCGTAAGTGGCGAGTTCACTAATGATTTCGTCGTCTGGATTAAACCGGATGCCGGTTTCATAAGAGGCGATTCGCATGAGTATGCTTTCAAAACGCGGATTTCTGCGGATCTTGGTTAGCAGGTGGTTGATATTGGCGTTCGTTTCTTCAAGGATCTGTGTATGTGCCGCTGCGAAGTGCACTGTCTGGATCGACTCACTTTTCGGGATGTTCATCTCCTCGGTAAGGATCTTTGCGAACCGGTTGACGAGGAAGGGGTGTCCCGCAGTCTGTCTGTGAATATTCTCAACAACTTCGGACGCGAAGGCTTGGCCGACTTCGTCCGTATATTGTCCAAGGAGTTCTTGCACCTGTTCAAGTGTAAAATTCGGCAATTCAAATTCGTCTTGGATGTTGAAGGGCGAAATAGAGCGATTCAAGTTGAGTTGCGTTATATTTTTCACGCCTACAATACCAACACTATAAGGGCATTCACGCATAGAGCGCTGAACATAGATATTACGGAGTGCATGAAGGAAACCGTTCACAGCGTCTCGAGGGATGCCATCAAACTCGTCAATGATGAGGACAAGTTTCTCATCTCCGAGAAAAGCCCCGAACTGTTGAAAGAATTCGAGCATTGCAATATGATCGGTTACCTTCGTGTTCTCTAAGAATTGGCTTAGATCTTTAGAAGGGACAGTGCCGCGGTCTTGAAAAACGCGCGCAATCTCCTCGTAAATCCTTTTGTAGAGTGAGGCGTAAAAATCGGACGCCGGGTAGTCCTCATATACTTCAAAATTGAGTTCAATGGGGAAGTAGGCTTCTGTAACATCGGATGCGAGGGACTCAAGTGCCCACTGAAAGAACGTGGTTTTACCTGTCTGTCGAGGCGCGAAAATAACGATATAGCGTCCGAGTTTGACGCGTTTGATGAAATCGGCGAGCTCCTCAGTGCGTGAGACGACGTAATGTTCTTCACGATTCACGGGTCCGTATGTGCCAAATGTTCTCATTTTTTATAAACCAAGGTTACAAGCCCCTCCCACACATTGTTCAAAGGTTAGCGTATTCTACTATAGGCCAAACCAATCTATTCCGTAGGTTCTAACTTTTTCTCCAATCGCTCAATGTACCGAAACGTTGTGGAGAAGATCATGTCCAGGGTGGCGATGTCCCGTGCTTCTAATGGGGCGCGGGAAAAAACCCGTCGTAGTGACTTCAGATACGTCTCCCATTCTCGGTTATATGGCGACATACCGACCTTATCCAGCAGGCGGGTCACACGCCCGTAAAACTCTTCCAGGGCATTCACTTCAGCATAATCAATCTCGGAGGGCGGGTACTCGTTCAGGCTTGCGGTGAAGACCTCATACGCAAAGATTTGGACTGCCTGTGCCAAATTCAGAGACGGGTTCTTTGTAGCCATCGGCACACTCGCGGTCAGTTGACAAAGACTCATCTGATCGGTGGATAAACCGAAGTCTTCACGTCCAAACAGCAACGCGACCTGTTTGTCCTGCGAAATTGTGGCGATCTTCTCTGCGGCTTCCCTTGCGGGGACAGGTTGCGGCAGGCGGACATCGCGGCGACGGTGCGTCGTCCCTACCAGATACTGGATACCCTCAAGCGCGTCTTTCAGTTCAGGAACGACATGGCAATTTTCGAGAATATCCTTCGCACCGTGCGCCATATACCACGCCGCATCGACATCTTGGAAGGGCACTGGATTCACCAGATAGAGTTGCGAGAGTCCCATTCCCTTCACAACTCTGGCGACAGAACCGATGTTCCCCGGTTCACGGGGTTCAAAGAGGATAACCCGGACGTTAGCGAGATTCTCTGGGACTGCAACAGGAATGGCACGGAAGTTTCCAGTGGGTTGAATCGTTTTTGTGTCGGTATTTGTTGACATACCAATAGAGTATCTGAAACCGCCCGAATTGTCAAGTCAAATTGCTTCAGAACGGCTATGGACGTAACAACGCACTTGCAATTTACGACACTTTAGGGTATAATTAAAAAGACGTAAATCGTGAAACTTGGAGAATAGCAAATCAAAAAACATCAAAGGAATTTATCTGTCCTATGTCAACTAAAGTAGGTATTAATGGTTTTGGTCGGATCGGTAGGAACGCCTTTCGAGCGGCATTGCAGAACTCCGCGTTAGATATAGACTTCGTGGCTATCAATGATTTGACAAGCCCAGAGGCACTCGCACACCTTCTCGAATACGACTCTATTCACGGCATTTTGTCCGACGACATCACTGCTACAGACAACGGGTTGGTGGTAAACGGAAAAGAGATACGTGTTCTCGCCGAACGCGACCCCGGTAACCTACCGTGGGGCGAACTCGGTGTGGATGTTGTTATTGAATCCACGGGTTTCTTCACGGAGCGGGAAGATGCCGAGAAGCATATCACCGCTGGCGGTGCGAAAAAAGTGGTCATCTCCGCCCCCGCGAAGGGTGAGGACATCACGGTTGTAATCGGTGTTAATGACGATAAATATGACAAATCGGAACACCACGTCATCTCTAACGCCTCGTGTACGACGAACTGCCTTGCCCCCGTCGCCAAGGTTTTGCATGAAGAATTTGGAATTGAAAGCGGTTTGATGACAACTGTTCACGCCTATACTGGTGACCAACGGGTTCATGACTTCCCGCACTCCGACATGCGCCGCGCACGCGCAGCAACACTCTCTATGATTCCGACGACAACCGGTGCCGCTGTCGCCGTTGGAAAAGTCCTGCCAGAATTGAACGGCAAACTCGATGGATTCGCAATCCGTGTACCGACACCGAACGTCTCCGTTGTCGATCTTACTGTCGATCTCAAGCAGAGACCGAGTGCTGAAACGGTCAACGCCGCGCTGAAAGAAGCCGCAGAGGGCAGCTTGGACGGAATCCTCGGCTATTCCGAACTCGATCTCGTTTCAGCGGACTTCAACGGAAACAAACTCTCCTCTGTTCTCGACGCTCCCTTCACCAAAGTGATTGAAGATGGGTTGATCAAAGTCCTTTCATGGTATGATAACGAGTGGGGTTACTCCAATCGCCTTGTTGAACTCGTCGCGCAAACACTTTAATGGAAAGGATTATGAGAACACCTATTATTGCGGGAAATTGGAAACTGAACAACACCATTTCAGAGGCAGTCGCGCTCACAACGGCGTTGAAGGCATTAGTTGCGGACGACACCGGTGTTGGTATCATCGTGGCCCCGCCGTTTACTGCGCTCTCTGCTGTCAGCGATACCATAGCGGGTAGCAATATTCGTCTTGCTGCCCAAGATGTTTATTGGGAGGACAGCGGTGCCTTTACCGGCGAAGTCTCTGCGCCGATGCTGAAAGATGCCGGGTGTGATTACGTCATTATCGGGCATTCGGAACGGCGGCAATACTTCGGTGAAACGAATGATAGCGTTAATCAAAAAGTGAAAGCGGCGTTAGCACACGACTTAAAGCCGATTATCTGTGTCGGTGAGCAACTCGAAGAACGGGAAGCCGGACAAACGGAAACGGTGATTGAGAACCACGTTACGGGTGGCGTTGCTGGTTTGTCCACTGCTGACCTTTTGTCCTGTGTTATCGCTTATGAACCGGTTTGGGCTATCGGCACTGGGAAAACCGCCACGCCTGCCCAAGCACAGGCGGTCCATAACTTCATTCGGGGCTTGCTAACAAAAGTTTACTCGGCGGAAGTCGCGTCGCAGATATGCATTCAATACGGTGGCAGTGTTAAACCGGAGAATGCAGCAGAACTCATGGCGCAGCCCGATGTGGACGGTGCACTCGTTGGCGGCGCGAGTCTTGAGGCGGAATCGTTCGCACAAATCGTGAAAAATGCACAATAGGAGGAAAGGATCAGATGGAAATTATTATCGGTTTCGTAGTATTTCTCTTCGTGCCGGTCTGCGTCGTCTTGACGCTGATTATTTTGTTACAGGACAGTAAGGGTGAAGGGCTTTCATCGAGCGCATTTGGCGGCGCGGAAATGCAGTCTATGCTTGGAGGACGGGGTGCCGCTACCTTCCTGAGTAAACTGACGACATGGCTCGCTATCGGGTTTATGGTTATTTCGCTGTTCCTGATGCGTTTCTATGGCGAAGGTGATGGTGGAGCACTCACGCCGATCGAATCGGAAACAACGCAGGGAGCCACAGCCGAGCCTGTTGATACCACAGACGAAGGAGGCGTTGAAACGACTACAGATGGAGACGGTGGAAACGCAGCCGACGACTCATCAAAGACGGAACTTGACAGCGGTAGCACTGACAGCACTGAATAGTTTTTAATTATTCCTTGCGAAGTAACAACGGGCTTTTGGACTTTGATGTGTGTTCCTCAAATCTGAAGAAACACCGGATTTAGTCTGGGGAGAGACTAAATCCATAGCGCAAGTCGCGTGTGGACTTGCGGGACAATGTATTACATTGCAAAAACCCTCCATTTCATTACGGGCTACGGGTTTGGGTTTACCCAAGACAGCAGCCTGCAACAATACGCAGAAACACGCAGAAACACCCAAGCAATACGCAGAAATGCCCAAGCAAAAACACCCCAAGCAAAAACACGCAGGCGGATATACGGAAAGGGACGTCAAACCTGAAATCGACCTGACCGAACCGCAAGGAAAATTAAAAATATGTAATGGAGGGCGGATATACGGAAAGGGACGTCAAACCTGAAATCGACCTGACCGAACCGCAAGGAAAATTAAAAAAACGCTTTCATGGACGGTACATCCACTCGTTGAAAATTGGCGCAAATCCGTCTTATTAGGGGTTTTTCTCATCTTGCTTTTAATCGGTATCTATTGGGGTTTCCAATCAATTTCTATTGCCCTGCTATCTGCCACTTTTCTACTCGGATCGCTCTATAAATACTTTCTCCCGTTTCATCATCAATGTGAATCAGATAAACTGATCATCACAGGTTGCTGCTATAGACTGGAGCGATCTTGGGAAACATTTCGCAGCTTTTACGTTGACGCGAACGGCGTGCTACTCAGCCCGTTTGCTCGTCCGACACGCCTTGAAAACTTCCGCGGTGTTTACGTCCGATTTGGAAAACACTCCCCTGAGGAAGTCGTTAATTTTATCACCAGCAAGATTGAATCAGAATCTTCTTCCTAAACGTCAAAGGAACCCCGGATGCAAGAGAAGATAAGATGGGGCATACTGGGTCCCGGTACTATTTCACAGAAGTTCGCCACCGGATTGAAAGCGATTCCCGATGCAGAAATTACCGCGGTCGGCTCACGGGACCTCCAAAGAGCCAACGCATTTGCAGACACGTTCCGTATCCCACACAGACACGGGAATTACACCGACCTTGCACATAACCCTGAAGTAGATGTTATTTACGTGGCAACACCACATCCCTTTCACAAGGAGTGTGCGATGCTCTGTCTGGAAGCGGGAAAGGCGGTTCTCTGTGAAAAACCTCTCACTGTAAACGCCGAACAGGCTGAAGAGCTGATCGCATGCGCACGGCGAAATAACCAATTCCTGATGGAAGCCATGTGGACCCGCTTTCTCCCCGTAATCGTTAAAGTCCGGGGATGGCTGGCAGAGGGTGCCATCGGTGAACCGCGTCTGCTAACAGCAGACAAAGGATCCCGCCAAACCTTGAGCACTGAGACCCTTGAAGGCAGGCTCTTCAATCCAAAACTCGGCGGTGGTGGACTTTTGGATGTTGGTGTCTACACGATTGCACTGGCATATATGGTCTTTGGTGCGCCATCTATGATTACAAGTCTTGCACACATCGGGGAAACCAACGTGGACGAACAAGCGTCTATCCTACTCGGCTACGATGCTGGGCAAATAGCCAACCTATTCTGTGCTATTAGGACCGAGACTCCGAAGGAAGCACGGATTGTCGGCACCAAAGGGTCGATACATATCCCCGAATTCTGGCAGGCGACTTCCGCGACGCTTATTCGAACTGGAAGAGATCCCGTGCACATTGAAATACCGTTCAAAAGCAACGGCTTTGAAAACCAAGCGATAGAGGTTATGAACTGTCTTCGAGAAGGGAAGCTTGAAAGCGATGTGATGCCGTTGGATGAATCCCTATCCATTATGAAGACTATGGATACTATTAGATTCCAATGGGGATTGAAGTATCCAGAGTTTAGGTCTGTTTTGCTACCCCCACAAGAGAAATAATAATATGTCTGAAACTTTGAAAGAAAAATTTTTAGATGATGAAGAAATCATCCAATCACGGATCTCAATGGCTTCGACAAGGGAAGAGGTCCATCAGACTATTGCAGATACTGTTTGCGATCTCATCTATATTGATTGTCAGCACGGTCCCTACACGGAGTGGGATATCGTTCGTATCTCTGAAGCCGCTGAAGAAAAAGAGGTGCCAGTTCTCTTGCGGATTAAACATACCCGACACGCTTATCGTCTCGGCAATTACTGCGATCTCGGTGTGTTAGCAATCAAAGTTCCCGAAGTCGAGACAGAAGAGATTGTCGAGGAAGCGTTAAACGCGTTCTACTACCCTCCAATCGGTAGACGGAGTTGGGGTGGTTGGGTAGGCTACGGTATTGCATCGCGAAGAGACCGGCGAGAATACGCCAAATGGTGGAACGAGAACGCTATTCTTGGATTCAAGGTTGAGTCCCTTAAATCGGTTCTGAACATCCGTGCCTTGGTAAAACCCGGTATCACCTATATCGACTTTGGACCGGCGGATCTGATGTTCGACATCGAAACGAAAGATCATCCGTTTCTTAAGTCGATCGACGACTGCCGCGAGTTCATATAAAAAGAGTTAGAAGGTGTCAATGTCCGTTTTTTTAGTTGATTTTGTTACAGGAGAAAATTAATGAAGGGCATTGTCTCACAATCCCAAGTCTTTAGACTTGAGTCAAGCCTGCTTAGGAGTCTACCGGCACTCAAAAGAGATTTGACAAAGGGGTATATTTTCTGGTATAATTAAGCCACCTTATCAGTGGGGGTGCTGTCAACACTCCCACGCCTTTGACAGAGGGATAAGGAATCTTCAGAGATAAGGTAATACCCCAATGGCACATAAATCCCATAAAATAGCACTTCGGGTCAATCCGAAGCAAGACGCATGGTTTCATAGCCAATGCGGTTACGCTCGGTTTGCCTGTAATAATGCTCTGGCACATTTCAAAGCGGGCTTGGAATCAGGCACGTTCCATTCAGGAGTTGATTTAAACAATCACTTCAATACAGCCAAAAAAGCGTATGAATGGACGAAAGCACAAGACCAACGTGCTGCGTTATATGCTATCCGAAACCTAACCGAAGGCATAAAACGCTGGAAGGATAAAGTCAGTGGATTTCCAAAGTTCAAGAAGCGCGGGCATAGGTTATCCTACACCACAGACGAACAAGCCGTAAAGGTAGACGGCAAGCGTATCAAGTTGCCCAAAATCGGTTGGGTCAAGATGTTTCAAGAGTTGCGTTTTGAAGGCAAGATAATCCGTGTTACTATATCCAAGACCGCACATAGGTGGTTTGTATCTATCACCGTTGACACAGGAACACCGAATGTTCGACGTGATACGCGTGGACTCCCTGTTATCGGCATAGACGTAGGTATCAACTCACTGGCAACACTGGATACAGGTAAACACTACGATAACCCAAGACCTTTGAAACGCTATGAAAGGAAACTCGCCCGTGAGCAACGCAAGTTAAGCCGTAAGAAGTTTCTATCTAATAATTGGTATAAGCAAAAAGAGAAAGTCTCAAAGCTTCATTACAAGATTGCTTGTATCCGAAATGACGCACACCACCAAGCGACTACAGAAGTTGTTAATATGGCAAGTGCGATTGGCATAGAAACCCTTAAAGTTGCGAATATGCTCAAGAATAGGAAACTTGCCAAAGCCTTATCAGATTCAGCAATTGGGGGTTTCCTTGAAAAACTCAAATCCAAAGCAGAAGTGCTTGGCATACCCCTTATAGAAGCGCCGCACTTCTTTGCGTCCAGTAAAACGTGCAGCAGTTGTGGATATGTCAAAGATGACCTATCGTTATCGGAGCGTATATTTCATTGTGAGTTCTGTTATACGTCTATAGACAGAGACCAAAACGCTGCGATAAATCTAAAGAACCTCGCCGTGGGCTACACGGAGAGTTAAAACGCTTGTGGAGTTTGTGTAAGACCTCCACAAGGAGGCAACAAATGACGAAGCAAGAATCCCATGATTTTAGGCGTGGGAGTATCAACGTTTCTGAATCAAACCATATACAGAAGATTCAAACTTCGGATGAATTGAAAACCGCCGTGTTAGATACCGTGGACACGCAGCGTGTCACAGATATTCACACACATCTTTTTAGTCCGCCGTTTGGTGAGTTGTTGCTGTGGGGTATTGATGAACTGTTGACCTATCACTACCTCATTGCTGAAGTGTTCCGTAAATCCGATGTCTCATACCAGCAATTTTGGGGGATGTCGAAGGCAGAGCAAGCAGAACTGATTTGGCAGACACTGTTCATTGAAAATTCGCCTGTGAGCGAAGCATGTCGCGGCGTTGTGACGACTTTAGATGAATTAGGCTTGGATGTCGGTTCGCGCAACTTACAGGACTATCGGGACTATTTCGCGGATACTACCGTCGAAGCCTTTATTGACACTGTATTTGAACGTGCGAAAGTCTCTAAGGTGGTGATGACGAACGACCCCTTTGATGCGGCAGAGGCACCGGTATGGCAGTCCGGCGACACCGGCGACACACGCTTTGAAGCTGCACTTCGGATGGATGTACTCATCAATACCTATGAAGAGGTCGGTTACGAACACCTCCAGGGTCTCGGCTACGATGTTGATCCGAATCTATCGACGGAGAAAACCTACAAAGAAGTCCGCCGGTTTTTAGAGACTTGGATTCAACGGATGAACCCAAGATACATGGCGGTCTCTCTCCCACCCGATTTTCAGTACCCCGACGACGGTGTTCTCGGACGACTCTTTGATAACTGTATACTACCGATCTCCCGTGAATTTAACGTGCCTTTCGCACTCATGATCGGTGTGAAGCGTGCGGTCAACCCACAACTTCAGATGGCAGGCGATGGTAGCGGGAAAGCGGATTTGACGAGCTTGGAAACGCTGCTCCGTGAAAATCCTGATAATAAGTTTCTTGTTACGCTCCTGTCGCGCGAGAATCAACATGAGTTGTGTGTAATTGGACGGAAATTCAAGAATCTGATGATATTCGGATGCTGGTGGTTTATGAACAATCCAAGCGTCATTGAGGAGATCACACGGGAGCGGATTGAATTGCTCGGTTTGAGTGTTATCCCGCAACACTCCGATGCGCGAATTCTGGATCAACTCGTCTACAAATGGAAACACTCACGGCGGATTATCGCGGAGGTCTTGGTAGAGAAATACCAAACGCTCCTTGATGTCGGATGGACGTTGACTTCGGCAGAGATTGAACGGGATGTCAATAACCTGTTCGGTGGGAACTTTGATCGGTTCTTAAACGGGAACTAAGCTCGCCCACGAGTTAACAGTGACAAGGGGTTTCGCTGCATTTCGGGCAGCCCTCTGCATAGATTTCAGCGGCATCCTCAAGAGAGATACCGAGCAGGCTTGCTAACGTCGCGAGCCATGCGAAAACGTCGGCGAATTCCTCGCGCAACCGCGTTATGTCTTGTGGCTGTTTTCGGATCTCTTTCGCCAGTTCACCAACCTCTTCAACGAACCATGTGAAGGTTAGCGGCACCCCGCGCTCCGCATCGCGCGTGTAATAGATATCTTCAATCTGTTTCTGAAACGCTTTAATCGTCATCAAACCAACCCTTTCATTGACCGCCTTGCGAATTATTTAAAAGTTGTTGGCAATCCACTGAAACTGACAATTCATGTGTGCCACTTCCAAACATGATGCCCTTCAGCGGTGTTACGTCCGAGTAATCTCGTCCCCACGCAATTGTGATATGCTGATCTGTGGGTATCTGGTTATTTGTCGGATCGAAATCCACCCAACCCATCTGTGGGAGATAGACAGAAAACCATGCATGAGATGCATCGGCACCCGCTAAGGGTTCCTCGTCCGGCGGTGGATCGGTTTCAATATACCCACTGACATAACGCGCAGCAAGTCCGAGTGCCCGCAGACACCCAATGCCGAGATGCGCAAAATCTTGACAGACCCCTCGACGATGCTGGACTACGTCGGCCAATGGTGTGGCGATTGTTGTGAAATTCGGGTCATAAATAAAGTCGGTATAGAGGCGAGTGGTTAAGTCTTCGACGGCTTCCAGCAGGGGTCGTCCTTTAGAGAACGATCTCTCAGCATAAGTCCGGAGATCCGGCATCGTCGGAACCATGGGAGAGTCGAGGATATACTGCCTCAACTCCAAAGTCTCTGGATCCATATCTGTTTGTAACCGCTGGCGGACCGCCTCCCAACCCAAATGTTCGGCGAAATCCAATTGCATCTCCCTGCCTCTGACTTGCACATGACTCGTAACTGTAACGACGAGTTCCCTATGCGGCTTCTGGATTGTGAAGTAGTAGACAGTGTTTCCGAAAAAGTCCTGACGTTCTCGGCATGCCCCAGGTTCGGGTTCAACAACAAATTGGCTTTCGCTACAGTGTTGATGCGCAAAATTCCGAGGGGTCAAGTGCGCTTCGTTGTAACAGAGGTTCACCGGGTCGCTGTAGTTGTATTCAGTTTTGTGGATAATCTTATAATTCATATTTTTAATTCTGTGCCTCTGGGCATATTTCATTTCGTTTCGGTTCCTGGGACCGGTAGAATTCACCGGAAACCGCTGCGAAACGTAGTGGAACAGCGACCAGATTAAATAGTTTAAAAGAGTTGCTGAGGGCCTTGGACGTGACTGAAATAGGTCTGCGTCAGTACATCGGAAAGGTCAACCAATATTTGTGCAAGGCGAACCAAAAGTTTTTCTAAGCCTCTACGTTGTGTTGTGTGTTCCGAGCGTTCTGAGAGATCCACGGTGTTAGAAAGTTGCAGCTGCGTGAGTGCCTCTAAGATGAGTTGTTCCTCATCACTAAGCCGATAACCGAGTTTTTCTCTCGGAAGGGAACGGATCTGCTCCTCAAGTCGTTTTAACTGATACAGGAGTGAACGCGGATTGTGTTCATCGAGAAGTAGCAACTCAAGAACAGTTGGAAAATGGAGTGCTGTACGATATCGGCTGCGATAGGTAATCAGACTTTCAGCCGCCGCAAGAACAGATTCAAGTAAGAGACGTTCGATCCAGTCATCTTGCACTGCGACGAGGCTTGAACGGCAAAGCACAATAAGAAGCAAGGCACGTTCAATACGCCTCCCCATATCCAAGCTGATCCAACCGATCGTTTGCGTCATACTCTCCGCATAAAGTCCGCTTAACGCTGAAAGATAAATCATGAGTTGATCGAGGGACGCCAATTCTGTCTCTTGTAAGGCGAGATCCGTCAATATCTGTGCATCTGTGCCTCCGTCTTCGGACGAACGCTTATCGAGTGCGGCACACAAATCCTCAATGTTGTTCATCACGCGCCACGTATCGGTGGACCAGCGATCTCGGACAGCATACGCCGCACTCAGGAGTGCCTGAAGCGTTGACACGAGACTCCCACTGTTTTCTGTGTCCCGCATGATCGAAAGGAGTTCGCCTTCCAGTGATTGTTCGTCCTCGCTGACGAAGCCGGGATGAGACGACCTCAAACCCGTGAGAGAACGGATCATGCTACGGAGATACGCAAGTTCAGAGACCTCCCGCGTATCCTCACCAACGATCTCCGTGAAAATCGTGGAGGGTGGCACTTCACCTAAAGTCGAGGTCTCCAACCCCATCTTGCCCATCTTGACTTTATCCAACATAATTCGGAGGAGACGCGCTTGCCCTTCTGCGCGTTCTGCATAACGACCGACCCAGAACAGGTTTTCAGCCGCCCGACTCGACAATCCAGCAGGATTCGTAGAAGCGGGACCCCGGACTTCGGTGATACGCCGTTGCCATAAACTGACATGCGGCTCAGGTTCGGACGCGAGCACCCAAGTGTCCTTACTCACACCACCATCCTGAATTGAGATTGTCAATTCACCCTTTTCGCCTGCACAACGCGTGAGTCCACCCGGCATCACGGCGTAGCCATCCTTTTCTGCAAATAAAAAGGAACGGAGAATTGCGCGACGCGGTTCGAGTTTCCCCGCAATCAGTGAAGGTGTTGTCGAAAGGTGAACGTGTTCCTGTCCGACGTACAGGTGTGGATTGGCATTAATCTGGTTGCGGAGTGTACCGAGTTCCGTCTTGCTCAGTTGGGTTCCAAACATGGAACGCTCGCCGGGTTGACGGTGAATGGTTTTAATAACCAATGCCTCAAGGTTTGCCAGCACATATTCCCGTTGATTTGGTTGCCCGCACCACCACGTTGCAACAGAGGGAAGACGGAGGTCTTCGTCCATCAACCGTTTCGCGATACTCGGTAGGAACGGCATCAAGCCCGGATTCTCTAAAACACCACTGCCCGGCGGGTTTATCACAACCACATTTCCCTGTCGAATGACTTCCAGCAAGCCAGCAACGCCAAGTCGTGAATCTTGTCGGAGCTCCAACGGGTCGCAGAAGGTGTCGTCCACCCGGCGGAGAATAATATCGACGGGACGTAGACCGTCAAGCGATTTCAGCCAGACGCGCCCATCCCACACAGTCAAATCGTCCCCTTGGACCAAAGTATAGCCGAGGTAGTTTGCGAGATAGGCGTGTTCAAAGTAAGTTTCGTTGAGGGGACCGGGGGTGAGGACGACGACGTGTGGATTGTCTATCTCGTGCGGTGCGATGCGGACTGCACTTTCGAGTTGGTATTGTAGGTCGGCTACGCTGTTTTGGAGGGCACGGAAGAAAAAGGAGAGTCGGTGAACGCCGACTTCGCCAAGAAGGTTCGGTAATGCCCGTGCGAGGACGGTGCGGTTTTCAAGCGCGTAACCCGCTCCAGAGGGTGCTTGTGCTCGATCACTGAGTATCCATATATTGCCGTCCGGTCCGCGCGCCAAGTCGGCGGCATAATTCAATAGGAACGGGAATCCAGACGGAACAAGCCCGACGCAGGCGCGTAAAAATCCCGCATGTGCATAGACGACTTCTGGCGGTATCACACCCTCTTTGATTAAAGTGCGATCCCCGTAGAGGTCCATCAAGATTCGGTTTAGCAGTTCCGCACGCTGCGTAAGCCCATCAGAGATAGTTTGCCAGTCAGTATTCGAGATGATAAATGGAATCGGATCGAGTTCCCACGGACGATGCCCCTGTTGTTCTCCATGTAAGACGTAAGTAACACCATTCTCACGTAGTAGACGCTTTACCTCTTCGTCGCGGGATGCCATCTCTGTGAGTCCCAGGGTATTGAGTGTCTGCATAAAGGCGTGCCAATGCGGGTTGACCTGCCCATCCGGGTTCAGCATCTCATCGATCTGTCCATTCGATGAATTAGCAGGTTTAGTGCTGTGATAATTATCCCCAATCACCTGCCAATCCGTTATATCTGATTGTTGCATCTTTTGTTTCTACCTATTACCACTAAAAAACTCGGCGGAGATCCAATGTGTACGGATACTCGGCATTCGTCTCTTCCGGTGGAACGGTTATCGGACCCAACGGATTCCCTTCCGGATAAAACTGTCCCGTTGATGCCTGAGTCGGAGGCGGTCGCATAACACCGGGGGTATGCCCGTCAGCCCCGAACCGATTCACACGCCGCGATTCCGCCTCGTAAGCGTTGACAGGGAAAGCGTCGTAGTGCCGCCCACCCGGATGTGAGACGTGATAGGTACACCCACCGATTGCGCGTCCGTTCCACGTGTCAATAACGTCAAATACAAGTGGCGAGTGGATACCGATAGTTGGATGTAATGCTGATGGGGGTTGCCACGCTCGATAACGCACGCCACCGACGTATTCCCCGTATGTCCCCGTATTGTGAAGAATTAAGCGGCGTTCGTTGCACGTCACAATGTATCGGGAGTCTGTCAGTCCGCGGACCCGTACCTGAAGTCGCTCAACAGATGAATCAACAAAACGTGAGGTCCCTGTTCGGGAGACCTCCTCGCCAAGCACATGCCAGGGTTCAATCCCCATTCTCAGTTCGATTTCAATATCTCCGACGTGGACAGTGCCTAACTGCGGGAAACGGAATTCAAAAAATGGATCCAACCACGCCATCTCAAACGGATAGCCTGCTTCTTGAAGTTCGGTAACGACTTCCTGTATATCAGCCCGAACGTAGTGATGCAACATGAACCGATCGTGCAATTCTGTTCCCCAGCGCACGAGTTTGCCCTTGTAAGGTGTCTCCCAGAATCTGGTGATTAAGGCGCGCACGAGCAGCATCTGCACGATGCTCATTCGCGGATGCGGCGGCATCTCAAAAGCCCGGAGTTCAAGCAGTCCGCGCCTTCCACTCGCTGAGTCCGGGGAATAAAGTTTATCAATACAGAATTCCGCGCGATGCGTATTTCCCGTGAGATCCACCATGAGGTGTCTCAGCAGTCTATCTACCAACCAAGGTGGAACGTCTTCCGCATTGTTGCTCGTTTCTATAGGGGGCATCTGTTCAAAAGCGACCTCAAGTTCATAGAGTTGTTCATCGCGCCCCTCATCTACCCGTGGTGCCTGACTCGTCGGTCCGATAAACGTACCGGAAAAGAGATAAGACAAACCGGGGTGGTGTTGCCAATACGTGATAAGACTTCGCAGTAAATGCGGCTGTCGTAAGAATGGGCTGTCCGCCGGCGTCGCACCACCGATCACGATGTGGTTGCCGCCGCCAGTCCCCGTGTGCCTACCGTCCAACATGAACTTCTCAGCACCAAGCCCTGCTAACCGTGCTTGTTCATAGAGTATCGTGGTATTCTGTACCACTTCATCCCAATTTTTCGCTGGATGGATGTTCACCTCAATCACACCGGGATCAGGTGTCACATCTAAGGACTCAATTCGCGGATCATGCGGGACCTCATACCCTTCAAGAATCACCGGCATGTTCAATGCTTCGGCAGTTGCTTCAATTGCCTCAAGGAGCCGCAGATAATGCTCTATATGCGTCAGGGGTGGCATAAAGATGTGAAGTCGTCCTTCCCGCGGTTCAACGCATAGGGCAGTCTGAAAAGTCGTTTTTTTTATGATTGCTTCTGGGCTGCTGCGTCCTACGTCCTTGAAGGTTTCCGGTGAAGAGTCGCTTGGTTTGTTCGTTCTCGTTTCCTTTGGTACGTCTAAACTTTCCTCGCGTGGTTCAAGCGGATCGCGCTCGTAGACCATTTCTTGCTCTTCTGGGGGAACCCACTGTATGGACTCCAAGGGTAGACGCAACCCGATAGGTGAATCGCCGGGGGTTAAGAACATGCGTCCACCTCTAAATTTCCACAAACAACTCTCCCAAGTATCGCTGACAGGATTCCAGCGTAGCGGTAGCGCGTAGCCGATCGGTTCCCCGAGCGTTTCATCCTGCAGCAGTTGCGCGAGTCGATGCCGTTCGGATGCTTCCTTGAAGTCGAATTCAAGCGGATCGATATTGACAGGGAGTCTCTCCTCTGTCCAGAGGAAAAAGAGGGTATCTTCATAAGCGGGGACTATCTGATCCGGTGAGAGTCTCAGGCATTTGACGAGATGTTGGACGAATCTTTCGGCGTCTTGAGCACCGAAACTGTAGTCTTTATGCGGTTCGGCGAGAAGTTTATCGTTTTTCCAAACAGGCACCCCGTCCTTTCGCCAAAAGCATCCGAACTTCCAACGCGGTAAGGGTTCGCCGGGATACCATTTCCCTTGCCCATGATAGAGCGCGCCACCGGATCCGAAACTATCACGCAAACGCCGTAAAAGTCCTGCCGCCAATTCCCTCTTCTCCGGACTATCCGCTTCGGTATCCCATTCCTCACCTTCCATATCATCGATGGATACGAAAGTCGGTTCACCGCCCATCGTTAACCGAATGTCGTTCTGAATTATATCTTCATCGACCTGCTGACCGAGGGCATTGATATCAGTCCACTGCGTTTCCGTGTATGGTTTTGTTACGCGCGGGTCTTCGTAAATGCGCTGGACGGTGTTGCTATAGGTAAATTCCGTCTCACACGGATCTGTGTAGCCAGTGACAGGCGCGGCACTAACCGGATCCGGCACACACGCCAACGGGATATGTCCTTCACCAGCAAATAGACCGGATGTCGGATCCAACCCTATCCACCCCGCGCCGGGTGCATAAACTTCGCACCAGGCATGTAGATCGGTAAAGTCTTGGGATGGACCGGCGGGTCCGTCTACAGGTTTCTGATCCGCGACGAGTTGGACGAGGTACCCGGAAACAAAGCGAGCCGCTAAACCGAGGTGGCGTAAAATTTGAACGAGTAACCAACCCGTATCCCGACAGGAACCGATCTGCTTTTCTAATGTCTCTTCGCAGGACTGCACACCGGGTTCCATCCGAATTGTGTATTTCACATCTTTCCATAGGCGTCGGTTAATATCAACGAGAAAATTATTCGTTTCTTGCTTCGTCCTTGGAACATCTTTCAACCACTCGGTGAGCAGGGGACCGTTCTCTCTGACCTCAAGGAAGGGAGCCAATTCCTCTTTGAGTTGCGCATCGTAGGAAAATGGATAGTGTTCAGCACTCGTTTCAAGGAAAAAATCGAAGGGATTGATGACGGTCATGTCTGCAATGAGATCGACTTCAACCGACAAAGCACGTGTGGGTTCTTGGAAAACAACACGCGCCTGGTAATTGCCAAACGGATCCTGCTGCCAGTTAATAAAATGATTCTCAGGTTCAATTCTGAGCGAATACGCTTCAATCGGCGTGCGGCAGTGGACCGCGGGTTTCAATCGAAAAACATGTGGAGACATGTTAACGACCCGGTCATAGCGATATAGGGATTTGTGGTTGATTGCTACACGGATTGCCATTCTTTAATTATACCTTGCGGAGGAACAACATAGGTTCTGTCTTTGGCGTGCCTTCCTTAAATCCGCCTGCGCCGTTGTTGCAGGCTACAGGTTCCTTAAAAACGTATTGTTAAGCCTTGCTGTTCGTGGGTTCTCCATTGACCGGTCGCAAGGCGAAAAACGTCTTATGGATATCGTCACCGACGAGGTTCAGTTTCGTTTGGAAGGCATCAAGAAACTCGTGCAAACCCGTTGTGAGAACCTGTTTGACTTGGGCATACGCAAATTCAGCGCGCAACTGACCCAAACGCTGTTCCGCTGGGTTGGAGAAAGTTTCTAACGGGGTACCGGAAATGGCGTGCAATGATTCCTCAGCTTTGGAGAGACAGTAGAGCACCGACCTCGGAAACTCACGATCCAGCAATAAAAAAGAGACGACATCGTCTGGGGAGATGAGTCCATGCGTCCGACGATACATCTCAAAACCGCTTGCAGAGTGCAACAGTGCTCCCCACTGAATATCGTCAAACGGCGTATTCACATCCCAGATAGATGGTAATAAAATAAAGTATTTGACATCAACGATTCTTGAGGTCTTATCGGCGCGTTCGATAAGGCGTCCCAACTGGCTGAAATGCCATCCTTCACTATGGGACATGACATTATCTGTAAGTCCCATGAAGAGATGAGATGCGAGTTTGATTTCCCTAAAGAATTCGTGAGGTTCTGCCATCGCCCACTGTTCAGAGGTGTTTGTCACCAGTAAGTAAGCATCGTTTAATTGTTCCCACATCTCCGATGAGATATTTTCCCGTATTGACCGGGCGTTTTCACGCCCAGCCCGCAGACAGGAGACAATGGAATTCGGATTTTCAGCGTCGAATGCCAAAAACCGAATAACCTCTTCGCGTGATGCCTCACCGTATCGTTCAGCGAATACTTCATCATCACCTGTCGTGGCTACCAAGGGTTCCCACTGTGCCTGTATACCGACGGGTAGGTCGAGAATAAGGTGGAGGTTGACATCGACAAAACGGGCAACATTCTCGGCGCGTTCTATGTAGCGACTCATCCAATAAATTGATTCTGCAACACGACTCAGCATAACGTCCTCCTACGCCGGATTCGATAAGACCCAAGTATCCTTGCTACCACCACCCTGGGACGAGTTGACAACCAGTGAACCCTTTTTAAGTGCGACTCGTGTTAATCCGCCCGGAAGGACATAGATATCTTCACCATAAAGGATGAACGGACGCAAGTCAACATGCCGTCCCTCAAAGTGGTCGTCAATCAGCACCGGCACTCGAGAAAGTGAAAGCGTCGGTTGTGCAATGTAGTTGCGTGGGTTGTCTTTGATACGGCGTGCAAATTCCTCGCGTTCGGCTTTGGTTGAATGCGGACCGATCAACATCCCATAGCCGCCAGATTGATTCGCTTCTTTCACAACGAGTTCGTCGAGATGCTCCAGAACGTATTTTCGATCCGTATCTTCCCAGCACATATAGGTTGGAACGTTTGGAACGATAATGTCTTCGCCGAGGTAATACTTGATAATCTGTGGCACGAACGAACAGACAACTTTGTCATCGGCGACGCAAGTCCCAGGGGCATTGACCAAAGCAACGCGTCCAGCTTTGTAAACGTCCATTAAACCCGGAACGCCTAACATTGATTCAGGTTGAAACACCGTTGGGTCAAGGAAGTCGTCGTTAATGCGTCGGTAGATGACATCAACACGCTCAAAACCTTTCGTCGTCCGGGCATGCACGAAGCCGTCCATTACGACGAGGTCGCGTCCCTCAACTAACTCGACTCCCATCTGTTGTGCGAGAAAGGAGTGTTCAAAGTAAGCAGAGTTGTAGATGCCGGGTGTAAGCAGGGCAACTTCCGGAGATAGAACTTTGTCAGTCACAAGATATCGGAGTGTATTTAGAAGTTGGCTCGGATAATCCTCCACTGGCTGGATCTGGGACATCCCAAAAAGCTGCGGGAAAGTCCGTTTCATTAGCTGTCGATTTTCCACGACGTAAGAGACACCCGATGGACAGCCGAGGTTATCTTCTAACACATAGACTTGTCCGTCGCCATCGCGAACCAAGTCCGTTCCGGTGATGTGACACCAAACGCCGCGCGGTGGATCCAAGCCAATACATGGCTCCAGATATCGTTCCGATGAAAGTACAACGTCTGCCGGAACAATACCGTCTTTGATAATCTTCTGGTCGTGATAAACGTCGTCAATAAATAGATTCAACGCGTGGATGCGCTGTTTAAGCCCGCGCTCTATCCATTCCCATTCATTGGCATCAATAATTCGGGGGATGAGATCAAACGGGAAGATCTTTTCGACGCCCTGCTCGTCTGCGTAGACGTTGAATGTGATGCCCATTCGCAGCAATGCGTGTTCAGCGGCAATCTGGCGGCGATTTAACTCGCCTTCAGGAAAACCCTCAATTCGTTCCACCAGCATCTGAACAGCAGGACGGGCACTCCCGTCTGCTGCGAACATCTCATCATAAAATCCATCAGTGTTATATCCATCAAATCCTGTCATTACAATGAGCCTCCTCTACCTCGCCCTATCAAGAATTGAGTGATTCCGCAGCGAGGATGCAAAGATAATAAGGCTACGGTTTGTGGAATCGCGTAAGCCCTATACTCAGATGTGATGCAATACTTATGCCAATGCCAATTTATACAGAAGAATGATGATCTATTTTAGCGCGTGCGTAAGCCAACCCGTTTCGGACGTAGTCCAGAGATGAAAACACAGGTGAGATGCCTGCCTGCTGCTTGCTAATTTTTTAGGCAAGGCGGTTGGCTACTGTCTAATTATAATACATCGGTTGATCCTCGTTTCAAACGAGAGATCAATTGAATTCATGATGCCATACTTACGACGCAAAGTCAAGCAAAAACGCAGAGAGTTCATAGTGAAACCCAACACTTCCACGAAATAAACTCGCTTGTCACGAAGTGTTGGGTTTCATCCCAAAGGTTGGGTAAGTTAATTCTACACTGAGTTGTGTTGTTAACTCACAGTTTGAAAAGCTTCCCACGCGTCGCCTGCGGCTGCCGCTTGACGTTCCAATTCAGTGTGCCATCCGGCGACCTTTCCAGACTTAATCTGTCTGACGTCAAATCCGGCGTACCGGTCCTCAAGCGTGTCTCCGAGTTTCTGGGTTTCTGCCCACCGGTCCCATGCCGTCTGCATAAACGTATGCGGTAAAGCGTCTCGGATAGCAGGATCGAGTTGCCAGGCACTTCGTGCGTCTGCGACCGAAGGCTCGCCGGTGAATTCCCCCGACCACTTCGACCAACCGATCGACAAAGTGTTCCGCTCGCGCTCAGGCACGGTGTGTCCTGTGTGAATGTTGTTACCATTACGGATGAGTGCTTCGCCCGGCTTGAGCCTTATAGCGACCTGACCGGGTAGCGGATCAACCTTGTTCCAACTCGGTGTATGCGGGACACCCTGATCCTTCATTGCCTGTGGAAGTAGCACGTCATGCTCAAAAGGGGTGCGCCAGCGGTGGTGACTCCCCGGGATAAGCTCATGGCATTCGTCATCTGTGAGTGCCAAAAACATGCTCACGCCGTTCCGTTCGGTAATTCGCGTTTCGTTGCTTTCTTGAATCTCTTTCCAGCGGATCCGTTCCACCTCTTCGGAATAGTCTTCAGGGGTATCTCCGCGGATTTCCCGCTGTGAGAAGTAGCTTGCGCCGTCCCCCCACCACGTTACGTCTCTGTGCCAACTGGGTCCATTCTCGTTTCTGCGAGGATTTGCCCACAGGAGCATTCCACTAAACGTCATGTCCTCAGGCTGGAGTCCATGACACCAAGAGGCAACAAAGTCCAAAAAATCCGAAGAGCCGTGGAATTCGGAGAAACTCGGTTCACCGAAAGCAGGGTGGATGAGTCCTCGGATTGCCCACGGTTCATCTTCCGCCGCACGGTGAACGTAACCCTTTGAACAGTCGATTACGTCGTAGCAGTGTTCAGGGGCACATGCCTCGGTAACGCGCCGTCCGGCTTCTCGAAGAATGGGGATCCAAGGATTATCAACAAAGTCGTTGATGATGACAAAACCGTGCTCCTTCAGGTACGCCAGTCTTTCAGGCGTAGCACCCGGAGCCGAAAGTTCAGGTTGGAAATCTGCAAACGCTGTCGCGCGGTAGGTCTCTTTCATTGTTGCTTCATTCGTGCTCATTTTTTCCTCCTGTTGGACAGGGACTTTGAACCAATACGCTATTTTAGCATATTTTAGGATATTTACGCAAACTTTAGCGGAAGTGTCTCCCGTGTAGGCGCGATTTCCCTTGAATTTTTTGCCAAATGTGCTATCATTTTTGTAGCGGTTCACAGGGATTCCCGCTGCCCCCGCAAACTAAAGGAGATCAGAATGAACACAGAATCGACACCACAGGACCGGCGTTTTGGCTTGAGTGCTGACGAATTGGCGTATTGGAACGAGAACGGTTACCTCGTCCGCTTGAACGTATTCACCCCCGAAGAGAACGATGCATTCCGTCAAGTCGCCGAAGACATTGTAGACAAAAAACGTCCATTCCCGTCCGTCCACATCGATCAGAACGCACTCGTCAGAGACGGTAAAATCGAGCAACAGGGCATCTATGCGATGCACAAGATCCATTTTCCGAGCAACTACGACCCAGAATTTCTCGCACGTGTGCGCGATTCCCGTCTCACCGATCCTCTGGTTGACATCCTCGGTCCGGATATCCTCGGTATCAACACGCTGTTTATCTGGAAAGCCCCCAAGATTGGTCTCGGTTTCCCATGGCATCAAGATAAGTTCTACTTTCGCACTCGGTTTAGGACAGAGACAACTGTCGGGACATGGACAGCGATCGACCCAGCAGACAAAGAGAACGGCTGTCTTTTTGTCATCCCCGGTAGCCATAAATGGGACATCTTTCAGCACGATGACCTTGAAGGCTCACAACAGCGCGAATTCAAGCTGGCGCGCGGTGTTCGTGATGAAGATGGTGTGGCGGTAGAAGTGCCACCCGGTGCGGTGATTTGGTTCCATAGCCATCTCCTTCATAAGAGTATGGACAACCACAGTCTGCGGTTTCGTCGGAGTTTCGTCGCCCATTACCTCAGTGCCCAAGCAGAATGGGTAGCACCTAAACCAGCGGGAGGCTGCGCTGTCATGTGGATTCGCGGTGAAACTTATCCGGACAAGGTCCACGAAGTCGAACGTGATGTGCTACCAATCTCCGAATCTTAGGAAACACTAATGAACGCAGATTCAACACCACAAGATCGACCTTTTGGCTTGAGTCCAGATGAACTTTCATATTGGCACGAGAACGGTTATCTTGTTCGCCTGAATGTATTCACCGCCGAAGAAAACGATGTTCTTCGTCAAGTTGCTGAAGACGTTGTGGGCAAAAAACGTCCGTTTCCAGTCACGAACGTTAATCAGAACGCACTTGTCAGAGATAGGAAGATAGAAGAGCGGGGTATCTATGCGATGCACAAGATTCATCATCCGAGCTGCTACTGTCCTGAATTCCTCACACGTGTGCGTGACCCTCGCCTCACCGATCCCCTCGTTGAGATCCTCGGTCCAGACCTTCTCGGCATCAATAATCTGTTTATTTGGAAGGCACCCAAGATCGGTCTCGGTTTCCCGTGGCATCAGGATAAGTTCTACTTTCGCAATCGGTTTAATACCAAAACGACTGTCGGAACATGGACGGCTATTGACGCAGCGGACAGAGAGAACGGTTGTCTTTATGTCATCCCCGGCAGCCACAAATGGGATATTTTTGAGCATGACGACCTTGAAGGCTCACAGCAACAGGAGTTCAAGTTGGCACGCGGTGCCCGCGACGAAGACGGTGTTGCGGTAGAGGTGCCACCCGGAGCGGTGATTTGGTTCCATAGTCATCTCCTTCATAAGAGTACGGATAATCACAGCCTACGGTTCCGCCGTAGTTATGTTGTCCACTACCTGAGTGCGCAAGCGGAATGGGCACATCCTGCGGCACCCAATAGCAGGCGAAGACAACCCGTCATGTGGATTCGCGGCGAAACTTTTCCCAACAAAGTTCACGAAGTCGAACGAGATGTGATCCCAATCCCCGAATCCGCTTGACGTTCAACACCAAAGGAAGACGCAATAATGACTATTTGGAAATTACCTTTGACGATATTGGTAATACTACTATGTAGCACCGGTATCTGTGTAGCCAATGTATTGGAAGATGCGCTCGTCGGTGCCTGGCTTTTCGACGAGAACCAAGGCAATACAGCGAAAGATGGTTCTGAGAATGGGCATGATGGCGATATTCAGGGCGCGAAATGGGTTCAAGGCAAAATAGGAACGGCACTCGAATTCGATGGCGATGGTAATATCGTAGAAATCCCACATCACGCCGATTTCGATCTCACCGAATATACAATATCGGCGTGGATCAAAACGGAACCAACCGGTCTCTGGCAAACCGTGATAGGAAAGGAACCCGTCGCTGGGAACCCCAGGAATTATGGAATCTTCGTTGCGGGGAATACGAAGTTACTCGGCGTGAACTACACCACTGCGGGTGCCTGGAAGACCGCCTTCAGCAAGACAGTCGCTGCCGATGGCAAATGGCATCACGTCGCTGCGACCTTTGATGGCACGTTCCTTCGGGCGTATTTTGACGGTGTGATGGAGGGCGAAACCAAGACCGAGATCCCGCCGGATCATAATACGGAACCCGTCCGAATCGGACGCTGGGGGAATCCGAGAGGCGATTTCTGGTCAGGCGTGCTGGATGAGGTTGCAATGTTCAATCAGGCACTCACCGAAGATGAGATCCGAGACATCACGATGAATATGCGAGATGCATTGGCGGTTGAGGTATCGGGGAAACTTACGGTAACATGGGGGACACTAAAGCGGTCAATGATTGAACAGTACTAATCCGAAAGTGATACAATACCCTATTTTCATTTCCGCTTCTCATAGCGGAGGTTCTGATTTATTCCACCGAGGCAGATTGACCATTACAAGATCGACATCAGGTAGATACTCCACCAACTTCGGCTTAAATACGATTTCAAGGAACTTCTCTATGCCTTTTTGTATCTTTTCTGGTCCAATTGCAGATAAGGTGGAAGCCCACGTGACATACAATCGTGTAGGTTTATGTGCCTGAATGTCAGGATTTTTGAGGTCTGCTGCTAATTTATCTTTGATAATTCCGCTTCCAACTTTCAGGACTGTGCGATTGTTGTCAGTTCCCGTCCAGATAATATAGACCCCACTGATACCGGCACTATAGTCCCCGAGACGTGCCTCAAGACGACCATCGTTTAAGAGTTTTTCATTGAATGGGCACCAGAGAGAGTTCTTGATACATTTTTGCCAGTGAACGGTTATCATCGTCATAATATGGGATCTCCTCCTGTTTTCCTTTCTGGAAGCGATTACTTGGTTCGCGGGTAACGACCTTTGACTAAGCGAATTCTTTTCCTACACCAATCATTTTAGTCATAAGGGATCGAGTAATCAAGACCTGTCCTATGAATTGTAACGTGAGATATATGATTAAAGGTACAGTTTTACTAGCGAAGTTGGGAAAAACTGTATAAATTCTTCTAAAGCCTTCGCAAACGAAACGCATATCCGTTATGAGGGGAAGTGTTTTTGCAATGTAATACAAGGAACGGATTTATTCTATCCCCAGACTAAATCCGGTGTTTCCGCAGGATACCCCGTCAGCGAAATGCGATTATCGCGTAGACTGGTCTGGAGGTTGGGGTTGGGAATCGAACCCGTAAATGCGGCGCATGGTCGGGGTGGCGCGTTCGACGACTTCTGGCTTAAGGTGATGCACGAAATCGAACATCGGTTTGACAAAGGAACGGCAACAGAAACAGATTAAGGCAATGCGCTGCTGATCGGTTTTATTGGCACCCGCGGAGTGCCAGATCGCACCGTTAAAGAGAAACACGGAGCCTTTCGGAGCAGAGAGCCGAACCTCATCAGGATGGTGAGTCGTACCAGGAGGCGGCTTGATGCGCTGAAGATGGATGCCCGGCACATGACGTGTGCCACCGTTCTCCGGTGTGAAATCGTCAAGCAACCAGAGACTGTTGGCGACCAGCGGAAAACTGGGTAGCGGTTCTGGCATCGACCCAAGCACACTATCGACGTGATAGCCACCATCCGGCGCACCGGGATCGATAATGTTAGAAGTGAGGGTGCTGAGCGTGTAGTCGGGACCGAGCAGATGTTCAAAGAAGGGCATCACTTTGGGGCGCGCAACAAGCCGCTCGTACATCTCGCCTTTATTGACTAACCAACGAACGTGTTGTCCATGTCCATCGGTATGTTGACGCGCCAATCCGTTCTGCTTTTCCTCTTCCGCCAATCGGAGTATATCGGTTCTGTAGATCTCAATCTCCTCATCGGAAAGCACATCTGGGATGACGATACATCCCTGTTCATCCAACTGTTTTTTCTCTGCTTCGGTGATACCCATTTTGATTCTCCTACGAGACTTTACTTGGGTTACTCCCAACCTTCTCTGCCCAGATGCTGGACCTACGGGGCTAAAGAACATCGGGGCAAGGAAAAAAGCCTCTTAAAATCCGCGTCATCCGTATCATCCGTGATAATCCGCGATTCAGACAACGAAAATTACGCCGCAAAGGGTTTCAGACACTCCTCATAGACGTTGAAACGTTCACCTTCATGCTCTTCAGCATCGACAAGTTTCAGCCAAAGCGCGCTGTCCTTCTTTTCACCACTCAATTGTCGACGGCTGCCGAGATTTGATGGATCCGGTCCACTCCAAACGACTTCACCACCTTGCATATAGATGAAGTTGTTCCGATAGCGGTCGATCAAGTCTTTCTGGTTTTCGAGGTAAACCAATCCTTGCTCACACGTCGTTCGCCGCCAGTTCGCGACCGTTTCTGCAGTATCCGTTTCAACGGAATCAAATTCCGCCAACGGTGCCTTGACTTCACTCTCCCAGTCGATCTCATTCAAGTCGACGGTGCCGTATCCACGCTGTGCCGCGATGAGGATATGGTTCCGATCGCGCTTGAAGGGCGGTGTGGGCCAATCGGACTGTGGATCGTGTCCCATGAGATGCATACCGACGGTGTCAGTGGAGATCGGATGATCCCCTGCGATGAGTGCGTTACAGATTCTACCGACGCCACCCCATTCGCGTCCCCACTGTCCCGTCAACGCATCAATGATGTTGAGGCACGGTTTCGTGATGAGTGCCAGATCCGGGAGGACGTACGAGAGTCGGATAAGATGATGGTAATAACTGCGTGTCCTACCTTCAGGAAGAAGCATCGGTGGCAACCCGAACAGGTTTTTGGTGCACAGGGTGATGCCCATGAAGGCGTGGTTTTTCATCTTCGCCACGGAGACGACTGCGTCCGCGTCGTCAAAACAAGAACTCAGCGTATATCGGTCGAACATCGAACCACCGCCCGGGACATCGTAGTCCTGAAACGGGGGTAGATTTGAATCGACGAACTGGACATCGAATTCCTTCAGAAGGTATTCATAGTTGAAACCGGGGGGCATCCGATGCCCGTGGGTATACGGGTTTGTATCGGTAGCGACCAACTGCGCCGTGGTGTGTTCCTTGATTAATCGCAACACCGCCCGACAGACCGCGTCGTCTACCAATTCTCGGCGGCGCCCCTCAAAGTAAATAATACGCTCAGCCGGTTTCATCATATTGAACTTCATGACCACCTTCTTGGCGGTCTCAATCGGTTTCCAAGCACGGGTGAGCGGATCGGTGATACGGCGGAGTGTTTGATAAATTTCCTCCTCCGTTGCGCGATGATCGCAATGTGCCGCTCTAACTTTGAACTGTTTCTCTTGCATGGTGTAACTCCATTTATTGGCGTAAATTACCGAAATAGTAGCATACGATAAGAAAATTGTCAAGTCTGATGAGATTAAGGGCAAGATCATTCAATTGTCGGTTTTTTTATCTGTTTTGTGCTGGGTGTTTTGATCAGAAGCCTCTGTTCTACAAAAGAGTCGGGAATCGGAGTTCCCTCCTACAGGAGACTTGAATGCCTCTTTTCGCTACGACTGCTGACGCAATAACCGACGCATCACCTTATTAGAGGCTGTGCGTGGCAACGCATCCACTATAACGACCTCGTGGATCCTGAACAGTGGGTTGAGATGTTGGGAGAGCGCGACTTGCAACGCCTCATGAATCTCCTGTTTTGTAGGTTTCCCAGATTCCGATGCTACGAGCACAGTATAGATGACGAGTTGACTGGGACCGCCGTCTTCCGGTGAAACAGAGACTGCCGCTGTCTCCTGTATCCCATCGACAACGTTAAGCACTTCTTCAATCTCTGCGGAACTCACCTTGATTCCGCTCAGGTTCATCGTATCGTCCACGCGTCCGTGAACCCGATATTTAAACCCTTCAAGCCACGGCTCGCTTTCAAATTTTTTGCCTAACCTTTCAATCGCATCGCCGTGACGGCGCAGATCGGGACGCGGTGTCCCTGCAAAGTAGACTTCATCATGGTCAGCATTGAGCAAACTCGTGGAGAGACCAAGAGACGGCGAAATAATGAAAACTTCACCATTGTCAGAGGGATTTCCATAGTCATCATAAAGTAGGAAGTCCAAGCCGAGGGCTGGTGTTGTAAAAGTCGCAGGCGCGGCGGGTTGAACCCGTGTCCCCGTGACATAACCACCTCCGATTTCGGTGCCGCCGCAATATTCTATCACGGGTTTATAACCCGCCAAGGACATGAGATAAAGCATCTCCTCTGGATTAGAGCATTCACCTGTTGAGCTGAAGGCTTGGATCGCGTCCCACTCCAGCCCGTGCATACATCCAGTGTTCTTCCACGTCCGGACGAGGGTAGGAACGACACCGAGCATACTGATTTTCGCGTTCTGAACAAAAACGCCGAAGTCGCGCCCTGTCGGCACACCGTCATATAGGGCGATAGTGGCTTTGTTAATGAGGCTGGCGTAGATGAGCCACGGTCCCATCATCCAACCGAGGTTTGTGTGCCATGCCAGCACATCGTTAGCGTGGATGTCGTGGTGTAGATAGGCATCTGCCGCGCATTTGATCGGGGTGGTATGCGTCCAAGGGATCGCCTTCGGTTCGCCAGTGGTCCCGGAGGAAAAGAGGATATTGGTATGGGCATCAGGATGGCACGGAACGGCGGTAAAGGCATCCGTATCACTGAGAAAGTCAGCCCATGTCATATCGCCTTCGCGTTGGATCTGTGCGACCCCATTGCCGCCTTCACACTTGAGGATAATCGCTTTCGGTGCGTTTGCGGCGATCACTTTCTCATACAATGGGAGGCGTTTACCTGCCCTGTTGATAGAATCCTGTGTAAAGATTGCTTTGGCATTACCGATACGGAGACGCGTGGCTATCTCGTCGGGTGCAAAACTATCGGCGATGCCGACAACAACACAACCCGCTTTGACGATCCCCAGATAGATGGCGACAGATTCAGCATTCATCGGCATGTCGACTGCCACCGCGTCGCCTGGCTCTATACCGATTTCGACAAGTCCGTTGGCGACTCGATTGGTGAGGGACTCCAGTTCGTGATAGGTAAATGTTTCCAGATGCGCGTTGTTCTCTCGTTGCGTGACAATCGCAGTAGCGTCAGGAGGTGCGCCGAAGCAACTCTCAACAATGTTGAGTTTACTGAGATTTGTTGTGATACCTGTCGCGTCCTGTTGGGTATCCGTGTTTGTAGATGTCGTTTTAATGTCCAATACATCGATCATCATCTGCCAGAACATGTCGCGATGAGAAACCGACCAAGCATGGAACCCAGGATAGGTTTTGATGTGTAATTCTGCCATTAAACGGGTGATATTTGCTTCCGTGATGTCTTCATCGGTAGGAAACCAGGCAGGCGGTGGTCCGTATGTAGTGCGATCAAAGTCGGCATACGTCGTCTCATAAAGCAGTTGGTGGAGTGCGAACGGGTGGTGTGGTGTGAGAATGTAGCGTGAAATTTCGTCCCAAGAGGCAGTCGGAGATTGCGTCTCGAGTATCCTATTGACGGCTTCGGTTGTTTTCGATGCCTCTCCTTTTTCCAATCCGCAAGCAACGAGTTGTTCAACAGTCAGCATGAGACGGGTTCCTCTTTGTAGGGACTGGGTTACCCAGCCCCTACAGTCGTTTGAAGGTCAGCATCGGTTTCAAATTCAACAAATCTGTAAATCTGACGTAAGGGAAGTTCTGCCTCAATTGAAACGAGTGGTAACACGTTCTCAAGCGCGCTGAATTCGCTGAGTATCCATTGAGTGTTGCCTTTCCTTCCGAAGCGATGTATTCCTCGGGGGTCAGATAGGTTCGGGCTGTGATAGATGACATGCATCTCTCCTGTACTTTATGATTAAGCTTCACGGTAAAAGTATAGCGTATTGTTGGGAAAATTGCAACAGCTTGCAATTGAATCTAATTCGTGCTATAATTACTTTGATTTATCAACAAGTGATTGGGTAACAAATGAATATTCGCTTTTATAGCGATCCTGAAACAGGCTTGCCCCATATTTAGGACCATGGAGTTACCGAGGACGAGGTGGAAGAGGTCTTACTAAATCCCGGTGAAAGGAGATCAGGAGACAGACAATCAAAAGTGGTCATAGGCCAAACACAAAGTGGTCGTTACTTACGAATTGTCTATGTTGAAGATCGACAACCTAATAGTGTTTTTGTGGTTACAGCTTATGAATTAAGGGGAAAACCGTTGATGGCATACCGTCGGCGACAAAGAAGGAAAGGCAGACGATGAAAAAACAAAACGAATTTCCGCCCGGTTGGGATGAAGAACGTGTTCAGAGCGTCATTGCACACTATGAGCAACAGACAGAGAATGAAGCCGTTGCCGAAGATGAAGCGGCATTTGCGGATGAATCGAGCATGCTGATAGAAGTTCCTATAGAATTGGTGCCTGCCGTGCGTGAATTGATTGCCAAACACGCCGCCAAAAATCATCTGCAAGCGGACTAAGGGACTTACGACCTTATTATTCAGGTGCTAACGCACGCAGCCGATTAACAACCTTTATGACCTCATTGGCAACAACGTCAACCTCTTCCGCTGTGTTATAGCGTCCCAAACCGAAACGGACAGTTGTCAACGCCAGTTCATTCGGAACCCCCATTGCCACCAAGACGTGTGATGCCTTCACCGATTCAGAATCACATGCCGATCCAGTTGACACAGCGACACTCTTAAGCCCCGTCAGTAACGCAAGACTCTGCGCACCCGCGAAACAGAGATTCAGATTGCCCGGTAGCCGCTGTTCAGGGTGTCCATTGAGATGAATGTCTGCCAAACCCTCGTTCAACTTCTGATGGAGTGAGTCCCGTAAGGTCGCCACGCAGCCTTTTCCCGTGTCCATGTAGTTTTTAGCAAGTTCGCACGCCGCCCCTAATCCAACAATCCCCGCGACGTTTGAAGTACCGGGTCGAACTCCTTCTTCCTGTCCACCGCCGTGGAAAAGCGAATGCGGTCGGGAACCACTTCGACGGATGTAAAGTGCCCCGATCCCTTTCGGTCCGTAAATCTTGTGTGCCGTTAGGGATGCGAGACCTACGCCGAGTCTCTCCATATCCGATGGCAACTGCCCGATGCCTTGCACGGCATCCGAATGGAAAGGCACGCCGTGTTTGGCGGCGACGGCGGCAATATCGGCAATCGGGTTGATCGTGCCTACCTCGTTGTTCGCATACATGAAACTCATCAGGATGGTTCTCGGCGTAATGGCGGCTTCCACGTCATCAGGACTCACCATCCCGTATTTGTCTACCGGAAGATATGTGGTTTCAAACCCCTCTGTCGCCAAAGCGTCGCACGTATCGAGAATTGCGTGATGTTCTGCCGTGCTTGTGATAATGTGGTTCCCCTTCTCTCTACAGGCGTAAGCGATCCCTCTGACAGCGAGATTGTCCGATTCGGTCGCACCACTGGTAAAGACAATCTCCTCTCCTGAGCAACCGAGCAGTTCAGCGACCTGTTGACGTGCCTTGTCCACTGCGTCCTTCGCCGTAACGCCGAACGGATGCGTACTGGCGGCATTCCCGAAGTGTATGGTAAGGTAAGGCATCATCGCCTCTAACACTTCGGGAGCAATTGGCGTTGTGGCATGGTTGTCCATGTAGATGATGTTATTATTCACGAGGATTGTTCCTTCTGTGGACGGGGGGAGAAAAACGCGTGTGGCTTTTCTAAAGACCCTACTACTTTTAAAGGCGTTCGTGGAACATGTCAATCATACCATCAGGCGGATCAAACGGCAATTCAACGACGGTGTTTGTCAAACCGCTATAGTAAATTCCCAATAATAGATTGAATTCCGCAAGAGATTGCTTCAGATGGGTCGGATGCACCTGACTTTCATCGTCGAGCCATGCAAACACTGCATCTGTGAGTCCACCTTGGGCGATGACATCCTGATCGCCGTAGTTCAGGTCGCCGCCTTCATACCCGCTTCCGGGTAGATTCCGTTCCCAACTCTCAAACCGCCAGTGGACGAACCCTTTTTCACCGAAGACACACACACGCTTATGCCGGTTGTTTCCGGTATCAGGTAGCACACGTGGTGCCATCTCTGGTCCGAATGCGACTGAGGTTTGCACGCCGTTTGCGTAGGTCACGAGTGCTGTAGCATTCGCAGGCGAGGGTTGTGCGGAATCGAGTTGTTCCGCACCGGAGATCTGTCCTTGTACCTTCGCGGGACGCGAGTTGTCGATATAGGACGACACGAGTTGTAGGACGTGTGGTGCTTGATCGACGGGTGGGTTACGCGCGCTTGCCTCAATAAACTTAATCGCACCGATTTTACCTTCCGCGACATCACGCTTAAGTGCGAGGTTCTGCGGATGGAAATTGAGTTGTGTGTTAACAACGAATTTCGTTTTGGTGCGTTCGGCAAGCTCGGAAATCTGCCGCCAATCTTCACTCTCAACGGCGATCGGTTTCTCGACAATCGCCGCAGGTACGCCGTGTTCGGAGGCTTGATTCATCAGTGGATAGCGAATGCGTTTATTGCTCCCGCGTAGCACGGGCGCGGTAACGATGTGCAGAAGATCTGGCTTCTCCTTTGAAAGCATTTCATCGAGATCGGTATAGCGAGCATCAATGCCGAACTCATCACCGAAATCGTTGAGCAAATCTTCCTGCATGTCGCAAATAGCGGCAAGTTTACCACCCTTGACGTGTTGGTATGCGCGTGCGTGCCCGCGAGCACGTCCTCGACACCCTAAAATGGCACTTTTATACATTCTGATTTCTCCTTTTCCTTATAAATCCAGATACTGCATTATATGTGGAGTAAAGTTTTAAAACAACGCTTTTCCTAAAATTCCGCTTTAAAGAAAAACGGAAACGTGATATAGTATTTTGAAAAGCGAAAACATCAAGCGAGGGAAAAGATGCGACGTTACCTCTTTATCTTTCCAGCAATTTGCGCGGTTACAGTCCTCTTGGGATGCCAGTCCAAAGTACTGCGGATGATTTTTGAACCGCAGGAGCTTTACAACTACGCCGTCACAGAAGGGGTCACCTGCACTTCACCAGAAATGATAGATGGCGATGCAGAAACAAGGAGATACGCCGACGGACGGTGGATTCACCTGAACTTACCAACACAAAAAGCGATTCATCGGATCACCATTTCAGGGACTAATATTATAAACGCCATGATATACGAGAAACTCGAAGGCGAAGGACGTTGGCGGGCAGTTATGCAGATCCAGAACAACGAAAGTCCGATCATTAAAATGCGCGTCAGTGGTGTTGTGACAGATGCAATCCGTATCTACATCACCGCGACGACCGATGATGAAAAGAGAGCCAGTCAGTATGATCCGAGGCGTGGCGTAATCGTACCACAGATGTCGTTAGGTAGAGCCTTCATACACGAACTCGAGGTCTACGGGCTCGTCTCAAAGGGAAAACAACAATGAGTAAGTCAAAGAAGTCAAATTACATAGTTTGAAACGCGTAACAAAAAGTGCGCAGCACCAATGCAGCCCCAGCGGGGTGAAATGTCTATAGGGAAAGCGGGTTTAGGAAAAACCGTTGCGTTCCAGAGCACTGTGCCTTAACCGCAAGGAACAATTAAAAAATGAAACGTCTGATTTTTGAAGATATATACAGTTGGGGGGTCTTTAGTCGAGATCGGCAGATAGATTTTAACGGACATTTGTGGGTGCGTCCCGATGGAAATATCTTGGTAGATCCGGTTCCGATGTCCGACGACGACCGAGAACACCTGAAGGCGCTTGGTGGTGCCAAGATGATCGTTCTGACCAACGCCGATCATGAACGCGAAGCCGCTGTCTTTCAAGAGTGGACAGGTGCCGATGTGGTTGTACATGAAGCCGATGCCGACGCGCTGAGCATCACACCGACCCGAACGGTTCAGGACCGTGAGGCGATTGTCCCCGGTTTACATGCCGTCCATCTCAGGTACGGGAAGAGTCCCGGCGAAATCGCGCTCTATTTTCCAGAGAAACAAGCCGTTCTGTTCGGGGATCTCGTGGTAGGTGAGCCGATGGGCGCGCTAACACTGCTCGCTGATAGTAAGTTGAGCGATCCGCCTAAAGCCGCACTCGAATTGCGTAAAATCTTGGCACTCCGATTCAATGCGATCCTTGTCGGGGACGGGCACTCCATTTTTAAGGATGCGCGCCAATACCTCGTTGATTGCTTGCAAGCACGGCGTGACATCTACATCAACTGCATTCATATCGATGAAATCGCATGGCAGCATAAAAATGCACCACACCCTTACGATTTCGAGGACAAAGACATCGACCCGCTCATCGGTGGCAAAAATTTAGGGTATCGCGTGATTCGGCTGCAACCCGGTAAGATGAGTTTCCCGATGCATTTCCACAATTTCGGGGAGGAGATGTGTTATGTTATGGAGGGTTCCTGCACACTCAAAACCCCTCGAGGCGATGTGGATGTCAGTGAGGGCGACTTCCTCGCGTTTCCGCCCGGAACAATCGGTGCTCATAAGTTTGTAAATAGCAGCGATGCTCCGGTCACACTATTCATCCTCGGAACGACCACACCGCACGATGTAAGCGAATACCCGGATTCTAATAAAGTCCTACCCTATGTTGTCGGGAAGATTTATCGTAAAGACCCAAGCCTGAGTTATTGGGATGGAGAAGTTTAGTAAAACCTACGCTCTACGGATCCTCTGATTCTCTTTTGCCCGGGCATCTTCTTGCTCTGGGTTAACAACTGCACGTAAAGCGATTTCCATTGCACTACGTCTTGCCGCATATTCAGGCTTTGATGCCAAGTCATCGTTCTCCAACGGGTCAATACCGACGTTGAACAGTTGCGGTTCACTTCCGACGTAATGACACAATTTGTAATCCCCACGCTTGAGCATGAAACCTGCGTTAAGCATACCCATGTGATGGTACTCCGAAAAGACAGTGCGCTCGGAGGTCACGCGATCACAATCATCGTGATGGCGTGCCTCCGCTGTCGTTTCGTTGGCTTGCTGTCGCGCGATCCCCAGCAAACTGTCACCCGGCAAATCAGCAGGCATCTCCAAACCAGTAACTTCGAGTAAAGTTGGCAATACATCTACTAAAGAGACATTTTGTGCTACGCGACTGTTCTCGCCTGAAGGCAAGCGAAATATCAACGGCACTCTTACCGCGGGTTCGTAAAAGCACTGTTTTTGCCAGATACCGTGGTGTCCCGCCATCTCACCGTGATCGCTGGTATAAATGACAACCGTATCCTCACGTAATGGCGATGTGTCAATTGTCTCAAGTATCCTTCCAACTTGTGCATCGAGAGATGAGACAAGCGCGTAATAGGAGGCTAACGCACAGCGCACGGTGGCTTCAGGCGGTGGAATGTCGTTCCGCCACGCCCAACGGTGGTGTTGGATTATCGGATGTTGAAATTCGAGCGGTTCGTTCCATGTCTCAGGTAATTCGAGTGTGTCTGGGTCATACTGTGAAAAAAAATCGAGTGGTGCGATCAGTGGAAAGTGTGGATGCATGAATCCACAATAGAGCAGAAAGGGTGGGTCGTCCGATGAAGCTGCTTTTTCGCTCAGGAAATCCACTGCCAAGTCGGTGACCTTTTTGTCATACCTCGTGTGTTCGTGGTCTCCGGGTCCGCACTCGGCGACGTGTGAGTTGGAGCCTCGCCGTGCGTCTGGTGTGCGCCGTGGCGGTCTTCCATTTCTGTTACACCATCGAGGCAGATCGTCCAGCAAGCGATGCGAGAAACCGTGGAGCCGATCGGTTCCGTTGAAGTGTGTCCGTCCGCACAGCACAGTCTCATATCCCGCTTCTGTCAAGTAATCTCCCCACGTTGGGTACTGCCGATCCGGAATTACGCCCAAATCCCACGCGCCGATTTGATGCGGATAACGTCCGGTGAGCATTGATAAGCGTGAAGGTGTACAGATTGGATAATTGCAATAGGCGTTGTCGAAGGTGTAACTCTGTTCGGCAAGGCGATCAAGGTGAGGCGTGCGGACAACGGGATGTCCACTATTCCCCATCACAGCCCCGGCGTGTTCATCTGAAAATAGAAAGACAATATTCATTTTTTAAACTTTCCTTGCGGAGTCGTTGAGTGGGTTTCATGTTTAACGTGCCTTCCTCTTGAATCGCCTGCTTTCCTCCGGGTAGGTCCGGTTTTGCGGTGTACTCACCCCGGTGAATGCCACACGGCATTCATACCGTTGATTCATGCGATCTGCATTCCTAACCGCACCGATGCCGAAGTGACCACTTAATTGTGAACTTTACTATAATACCGAATTAAGATTTTGTAGAAGTATATCCGATTTCGACAAAGATAGCGACAATTTTTTATTCTTAGCAACCCTCGTTTTCAAACTCAGGAAATCAGTCGTCAATCTTGCAAAAAAGTGATATGATATGCCAAGGAAATTCCTGAAGGAGGTAACTTTGATGCAAGCAACGAACCGCCATGCTACCGAATTACTCCGATCAGATACAACGCTTATCCCAGATGTTCCGCCGAGCAACATCGTTATTTTTCGAGGGGACGGAGAACCGAAAACGCCGTTGACGATGCTACAGCAGCTTGCTGAGTTCGACCAGAAGTTTACGCTTAAAGAGGATTCCTATTCTCTCGGTGGCACTGTTGAACAGCTTGAAAAAAAATGCGCTGAAATGTTGGGCAAGGAGGCAGCGGTCTTTATGCCGACGGGTACACTCGCCAATCATCTTGCCATCCGAAAACTCTGTGGTATCAAGCCGCGTGCGATAGTCCAGGAGCAAAGTCATCTCTACAATGACAGTGGCGATTGTGTAACGCGGCTCAGTAACATAAACCTCATACCCTTGGCAAAAGGGCATCCCTATTTTACACTCGAAACATTGAAAGATGCAGTAGAGCAGGCAGAGCGCGGAAGAGTCATTAATCCAGTTGGTGCAGTGATGGTCGAAAGCCCTGTGCGCCGCCAATCGGGCAAAATTATGCCGTTTGATGAAATGAAGGTGGTAACGGACTACTGCCGAGACAAACAGATTGGGAGTCATCTTGATGGCGCACGGCTCTACATGATGTCAGGCGCGACCGGTATTTCGCCCGCGGATTATGCGGCGTTGTTTGATACAGTGTATGTGTCGTTGTACAAATATTTTGGAGCGCCGTTCGGGGCGATATTGGCAGGCACGGCTGAGTTTGCAGACGGATTATATCATGACCGTCGTATGTTTGGGGGCGGATTGGCATCAGCAAACTTTGCGGCGGCGTTGGCACTTCAGGGCATAGATGGGTTTGAAGCGCGTTTCAATCGTGCTATGACACGGGCAAGTGCCCTTTTTGATAAAATCAACGCACTGGAGAGCATCACTGTTGAACGTTTTGAGCACGGTTCTAATATATTTCCACTGAAGTTAGAAGCGGATGTTGATAGTATACGTTTCGTCAAGACGCTTGAGGAGCATTCAGTCTCTGTATCCGCTCCAGATGGCGATCACGCTGGATGTATTATGCTTACTGTGAACCCAACCCTATTACGTCAGGATGTCCAAGATCTATTTTCCGCCTTTGAACGCGCCGTCAAAAAGAGTCAACAATAAACTTAACAGCCTTAACTTTCGTCAAGATAGAGCATTGGGTGATAAATGACACTCCTGCCAAAGCCAATCGGATGGCTGACGCTATGCTATACAACGATTCTGACTATTTTTATGAATAACTCGGCGAAGTTGGCGAAGGGCAGTATTCACTAATTAGCAACTTAATCGGTACCCCTCTAATTCGAGAGGCATCATCTGGATCAAAAGAAAGCAAGAATTTGTAATACTCGAGGACGGCAAGCATCTTTTGGATACCTTCTTCGTCGCGTATGATATAGAAACGCCACAGCACGATATCCTTGGTAAATGCTTCAAAGCTCTCCCAGTGGCGTGAAGGGGTGAGATATTTTTCATAGGCGCGCTTGGCGGAGAGGGCATCCGTAAGCCAAAAATAAAGGAGGTCAATTTCATCTTGAATGATGCTGAAGATTTAACGGGCGAAGAAGGAACAGTTTTAAGATCCCTCAATCATGCAATTTGGATTACAGGGATTGATTACTCGGATCCTGAGAATTCAATGATTGGAATACACTGCTCGCAACGGGAACTGAAGTATCAGGCGTCGGAGCGAGATGGTACCGTGAGATGATGGATACCCGAACCCCGCTTCGCATTTTCCGAAACGGCGTCCAAGCTTACTACGATTGTGGCTGGTTGTTTTCACCTCATGGTGCGCAAGTAATGATTGATAACTTCTCGGAATCCCGATGCTGGAAGTTTAAGGCAGGGATCGGATGGGGGCGCACTTCCTTTTGAAAACCCTCACAGAATCCGGCTATGGGATCTATACGAGTCGCGATAATGCCGTGACACTCTGTAAACGCGACTACAATTTAGGGTCTCTAACAAGTTTCTAATTCTCTTCACCCACCGAGTCTAACAAACCAGTGTACTCAAACACAAGATCCACACTTCCACCTTTCCATGTAACGGTGTAGGGATTTTTGAAGCGATCCGCGTTAGTAATCATAACATTATTACCCTCAATCGAAACATCACCAAAATTAGCAGTGACATCCGTAGGCTTTTTATCAAAGTAAAGGATGATAGGTTCTTCAGGTAAAAAGGCTAATTTTTGGGGATAATACTCAAGGAGCTGAGGCTGTTGGACTTCTTGCGTATTAGAAGTGATAACAGAACCACAGCCGCTGATACAAATCACAAATACACCGACCGTCAAAAAAACTAAGGCTTTCAAAGTATAGCCTCCTTCTGTAAATCAATATAACGCGACCCAATGCTTTCACGTGAATTCGCAAAGTGAATACTCTCCTCGTGTGCCCAATCCGTAAGTGTTCCCAGTCTTATCATCCGAGATGATGAGCCCCGTCTGTTCGGTTTTCACCAAATACCGCAAAATCTGCGCATAACTCCATATCTGACACGTCAATGCCGCGGTCTGTTGAACGTAATCTGTTTTCAAACCTATGGAATACTCTTCAACCCACGGGAATCCGTCTGCTGCACGCAGATTCACTGCGGGGCCTGCCGATGAAGGCACGATAACGGCGAAAAATCTATTATCGCTCGTAGGCTCGTTTTCACCTTGTGATATACACATCTCCAAGTGCGTCCAGTGTCACCTGAACGCGTGTGATTTCGCTTTCGATGGGATGATGCAATGCAAAAAGATACCAGCGTCTGTTTAGCTGGATGCTATAATCATACCATATTTTAGGGGGGTAAAATCAATCTTTTTTCAAAATCTGCCAACTTTCCGAGACGGTGTTCCATACTCGCCTGGATGTGTTCTTTAATGTCTTGTCCCTGAGAATCCTCGTTATCCGCGGTATCAACTTCCACTTTTTCGGTATCAACAACCACTTTTATCGAAAACTGTGGGAGTGCATCTTGGCTCTCAACAGATTTCCCTGTAAAGCAAACAGCCGCTAAGAGAAATAACATCCAAACCTGCTTCATGGGAGTCCTCCTTTTACACGCTTAAGAGTGGAAAGGCAGCAAGGCTGCACTTGCGTGCAGGTAGTTAGTGGTTCGGCCCACACGATAGTACTGTTCTAACATTTCTAACACTTATGGTCATTTTATAGAAGCCGAAGAGTAGGGTCATTTATTGTCAAGAATTCAAGAATTGTCCGCTTGCATGCATAGGAGATTCGTGATAGAATAGTAGATGTTAGGAAGAACATTTGGGTCCTAATAAAGTCTATCGAATTCTATTATAACGTGAGTTCGGAATAAAAATTTAGAAGTTAAAGGGTGCCGGTAAGTCCTTTGTTTGCTGAAGGTTCCTGAGATTCACTATTCGCTTTCTAAGCATCATAGCATCAAAGTCGGAGAAAGGTTCAGCCGTCATGTTCTTGCGTCTCTTGGTGAACAAAGAAACTCCGTGTGTTTTCAGCGTGTCCGCCAATTCTTGGGAGATATATCCCGTGTCGGCATAAAGTTTTCCAGAAAGATGTTGAGTCCACTTCACGACGGGCTTACGATCATCTGTGTTTGCGGGTGTAAACATAACTGACAAGAGTTCACCCTCGGTGTTGACGACGAGATGAAGTTTGAAGCCATAGAACCACCCTATGGAGTTTCTCGCACGTTCAGCGATGTCATGAAAAACGCGATGACTCGGGATACGTCGGTTTTCGCAGACGGGCATCGGGGTTGAGTCAATGAAGGCAATCCCGGTGTTTTTCCCAAAACGTCTTGAAAGATAGACCGTCAACGGCAAAAGAACTTCAGGTATCAACTCGACGAACCGATTATAGCTAACGAGTTTCGGAAATGCCCAATGCCAATAAAAACGGACGTGCTTTTGGTAAAAATGCTTCAACGTGCGATACTAACTTTGATGAAAAGCAATGAGAATCGTCATTACCTCGCTGGTATGAAGTCTTCGGGGACACCCCCGTTTTTTCGGTGTATTGAGCGCCTCCAGCGGTTGCCTCAGTAGCTTTTGTTTTTCAAACGCAAGAAAACAGTCGTCAATCTCACAGAAAAGCGGTATAATGTTCATGGATAACTCCTTTGGGTAGAGTTTTGGCTGAACTCATTATACCAGAGGGGTTCTCTTTATACTATACAACATTGACTTGTATTTATCGAACTCACGTTATTATAACTAAAGTTTGGACAATTTTAAGAATTAAGATGTTTGAAAGCAGAAAAGCAGGTATCCTTTCATAAACATACCGTGTTTTGAAAGGAAGTCAAAAATGGACCTGCTTCTCCACTTAGAACGTATTGTATCGGATTTTCGACATTTATTCAACTGCCAAAACTTCGCCCTTTTCAAAATGTTTATCTTTGGTTTGATCGGCAATGGGGGTTGCCAGACGTTGACGGGGATTTATCAATCGAGTGGTTCCGGGACTCGGTATTGGTCATTTCCGAAGTTCCTTTGCCGAGGGAAATGGGACGCCGATGCGGTTGCTATCTATCTCTTGAAACGGATACAACAAGTCTTTGGGAGTTGGGTTTATGTCTATGATCAGACGCATGCTCAGAAAACAGGGACCTCTCAATATGGGTTGCACTTTTTCAGGAACTTCAGTTATCACGGGAAAGGTCGTGTGAATCAATCAAAGTTTCACCACGGGCATGAGTTTGGGGCCCTCGGTTTACTCTGTGAGACGGCGACACAGTGGGTGCTATTTCCGGTCTGGGTGAAACTCATCGTTCCTGAGACGCTGCGAGATAAAGGGGATGCGGTGTTGAAACGCATCTGTTCAAAGATCCCCCGGGGGCTGATCCTCTTTGATAGAGCCTTTAGTCGTCGCAAGGTTTTTGAAATGCTCTTAGAGCTGGGACATCATATCTTGTGTCGTGCGAAGTCTAACGCTGTCTTCTATCGTTTACCGAAAGTTGTGAAACGTCCCAAGCGCGGGCGTCCGAAGAAATATGGAGATCGTCTGCAGATCCGTCGCTTACGGTATAAAGAGATGTCAATCTTGGAGACCCCCTATCAGGTCGCTTCAGCGGTTGTGCGGACGAAAATGTGTCCCGTAGTTGTCCGTCTCGTCGTCATCCGCAGTCGCCCGAAACGCTCGAAACCGTATCGGTATTTCTGCGTCTTTACAACAGATATGAGTTTGGAGGTTCCGAAGATCGTTGAGTATTACCGTCAAAGATGGCAGATCGAAACGGCATTTCGAGACGTCAAGCAGCATTTCGGGTTTGATGCGTATCGGGTCAAGTCGCGGAGAAGCATCAATCGTTTCGTGCAGTTGAGTTTCGTCGCAGCATCGCTGACGAAGTTGATCTTCGTGAGGTCTGCGTCTCCACAGGGTTCGGATCGTCTCAGCGTCAAAGAGGTCTGCGAGCATCTCGGTATTCATTGGTATCATCCGAAGCGATTGACCCAAGGGTTACGAGTCGCTTATTTACAATCGCAGCTCAGGGGGTTGGAATATTCTGCGAGTTCCCAAGAAAAGAGGAACTCGCAGAATATTCATTCCATATCTGAACACGATACCACGCTGCCTTTCGACAAAGCAGCTTGAAACTTATAATATTGTCCAAACTTTAGTATTATAAGGTCAGTTGGTGACACCTACTTTTGAGGTATAAGAAATGAGGGAAACAATCGAAGCCGAAATCATGGAAGTTCTCGACACGTGGATGGCTGCCTTTAATCGTCTGGATATAGTTGCATGGGAGAAAACGTTCCATTTTCCACACTACCGCCTCGCTTCTGGCAGCATGCGAATCCTCAACGAACCGGGTGAGCAGGATGTGGAGAGAATAAGAAAAAACTTGACCGCAAGGGGCTGGCATCACAGTGGTTGGGATAGACGCAACATTGTCCATATCTCAGACTCCAAGGTCCATGTTGACACGCAGTTCACACGCTATCGCGCCGATGGCACGGTCATTGCCTCCTACGAATCGCTCTACGTTTTAACCTACGAATCAGGACATTGGGGCATCAAACTGCGATCGAGTTTCGCGCCATAATAGACAGCGGTCAAAATATTGAAGTTAGCATTCATTGAGGAGAGACACGTAACATGAAAGGATTTATACCATTTGGCTTCATACTCGCCCTTGGGATCGTGAGCTCGACTTACCTCGTTACAGATGCGATGCGGGATATACGAATGTCTCACCAGATTATTAAGGTGAGAGGATATGCCGAGACCCCAGTCGAGTCAGATATGGCGATATGGTACATTACAGTCAAAGCAAGAGATAGAAATATGGCAGAAGCGTACACTGTGCTCGCTGAACACCGGGAGAAAGTGTTGAATTTTCTACAGGAGAACCAGGTGGCAGCTGAGGAGATAAGAATTCGCGCTGTCTCTGTAAATGAGCGCAGGAGACGGGCAGAAAATGGACATGAAACAAATGAGATAGAATTCTTTGAACTTTCGCAGGGAATTGGCGTTAAATCAACGAACGTGCATAACATATCAAAGTTATCTACAGCAATTGCTTCACTGCTCGGAGAAGGCGTAGCCCTACGTTCAGGAACGCCGAATTACTATTATACGCAAGTGAATGCACTGAAGAGCCAGTTGCTGGTAGAAGCGACTCAGGATGCGCGGGAACGGGCTAAAACGTTGGCTGAAGGGAGCGGCGTGAACCTCGGTTCGCTCCGTGCTGCGCGTCAGGGCGTGTTCAGTGTGCGCTCTGCAGATTCGAGCGGTATTTCCGAAAAGAGTACTGACAATGTCTCCTCTATATCTAAGAAGGTTAGTGCTTTGGTAACAGTAGATTACGCGATGAAGTAGAAGTGACACATACCACATTAATTTGACGAAGGTTTGAACATTTTTCATGCTTTCTCACATACTGTGTCAAAATGATGACGACATCTCGACCGAATATCGTACTCATTATGTGTGATCAGATGCGGTGGGACGCTGCCGGGTTCGCTGGCAGTCCTGTCGTTCAAACGCCGCATCTGGATCGGTTGGCGGCAGGCGGTGTCTGCTTTGAAAATGCTTACTGCGCGTCGCCGGTCTGCTCACCCGCGCGCGCAAGTTGGTTGACGGGACTCTATCCGCATGCCCATTTACAACTGCGGAATTATGGACCGAAAAGAATGGGTGAGTTCGGTGGTTACCTACCTCATGATCGCATCACTATCGGGGACCTGCTCAAACGTGCTGGCTATCGCTGTGGTATCGTCGGACCGTGGCATTTGGGGGACGACCATCGTCCACAACACGGATTCTCCGATTTTTGGCGTACCTATCGTTATCTCGGTGACTATCCAGACCCGCTGTTTGATTACTTTGATACGGAAGGGGTTGAAAACCTCTATCGCTCGGGCGCACCGGGGATGACGCAGTACGGGAATATCTTGGAATTTGGCACAATTACAGACCCTCGACAGCAACGCACGACTTGGACAATCGACCGTTCTCTCGAATTCATTCAGCGGCAGGATGATGAGCCGTTTTTCCTCTTTGCGAGTATCAAAGACCCGCACCCGCTTGTCTTAGTGCCACCGGACCTTCCCGCACGCTATCGTGAAGAAGATATGCCGTTATCCACTTCGTTGCGCGACCCACTTGATGGGAAGCCAGAATTTCAACAGCGAGGCAAATTTCGCATCCCTTCAACCGTGACTGATGATGAATTCCGCCGAATGATGACTTACTACTATGCCCTCATCACACACATTGACGACCAAGTCGGACGCCTGCTGGATGCGCTCGAGGGAACGAATACGGTTGTCGCTTTTATGAGTGACCACGGCGAGTTGCTCGGCGACCACGGCTACACCGAGAAGTGTTTGATGTATGAGGCTTCGGTGCGGGTACCCTGTCTGCTCTCATGGCAGAACCATTTGCCGTCCGGTTTTCGAGTCACGACCCCTCTGGCGGGCGTGGATCTGATGCCCACCTTGCTGAGTTTCGCGGATCAAGTTCCGGAAACGCCAATTGATGGACGATCCGTTGCGGAGGCGATTTTGAACGGACGAGAACCCGATCATCAACCGGTCTTCGCCGAAATCGCCAGTCTCGATGCGATCTATCACGACGCCAATGAACCGGCGGAGCTCGCGGCGCATGTGATGGTTATCGATGGAGACTGGAAGTATATTCGGAATCACTTCGATATTGACGAATTGTACGACCTAAAGACCGACTCGGACGAAATGCGAAATGTTGCTGACCGTCCGGAACATCAGAACCGCATTACACAGATGCGCCAACAGATCGCAAACATGGTTTCCCATACGGGTCCCGGTCCTTATGCGTGGTGTTTGTAGGCACAATCTCATCACGAGTTGGTTGTATTGAAGAAAAGAACAGTGCCCCTTGGAGGAAAATTATGAAGTCTCAAGATGTAGAACAGATAAAAGAATCTGTTCGTAAGCATTATGCCGATTTAGTAAAAACTGATGAATCCTGCTGTTCATCACCTACTTGCTGTCCGGACACTGAAACGAATAATTCTGCGGAAAAAAATGGCTACACCGAAGCACAGATCTCCAGCATTCCGACCGATGCTACTGAACATTCTTTTGGTTGCGGGAATCCGCTGGAATATGCGGACGTTCAAGCGGGCGATGTTGTGGTCGATCTCGGATCAGGTGCCGGGATTGATGTGTTACTCGCATCGCAATTGGTCGGTGAAAGCGGCAGAGCGATCGGTATTGATATGACGCCTGAGATGATCGAAAAGGCACGACAGAATGCCAAGGACGCTGGAGCGGAGAATGTCGATTTCCGTTTGGGTGAGATCGAATCAATGCCGGTTGAAGGTGAAAGTGTGGATTGGATCATCTCCAATTGCGTGATCTGTCTGTCACCGGATAAGAATAAGGTTTTTGAAGAAGCGTACCGCGTCCTCAAGCCGGGCGGTAAATTGGTGGTATCCGACATGGTTGCCAACAATATGCCCGAGTGGGCGAGAGCCGCGGTAGGCGTATGGGTGCGTTGTATTTCAGGGGCGTTGCCTGAAGACCAGTATTTAGATTCGATTCGCCAGGCTGGCTTTGAGAACGTTCTGGTTCTTAGTAAATCGGCCTATGCGAAAATGCGTCAGGTGGAGATCGCGAGCGTTAAGGTGGCAGCAGTTAAACCGGCATGAGATGACAGCAAGCGTCTCTGCGTGGTGTTCGTAGCCGCAATCTACCAAGGGTTGGTTGCGTCCATCTCCCATTTGACGATATTTCTGACCGCAATCCGCCCATCTTCGCAAAACAACCGTACCTCTTTACTATCGGGTCGCATCGGATAAACCCGCTGGACAACGCACAATTCGGAGTTAACAAACATTTCAATCACCGATCTGTCAACGAAAATATCGAGTTCAAGTACTTTATCGTCTCTGAGCGCGAAAGGCACGGTTTGCTTGAACCTTCCGGATTCTAACACTTCACGTCCACAACGGTATGAAAGTGTCCTGTCGTTACTCGCATTTTCAAAGTCAACAACAAAGGCTTGCTGCTCCGCATCGTAACAAATCACCGTTTCCTCCTCAAGATCTGGCGAACAGAACAGTTTCAACCCGAATCGCTGCGCGGAGTGTGGTTCTATCGTCAACTTCAATTCCATACAATCCGAAGCAAGCCCTTCAACGGCAATCTCCTCCGATTCTAAAGGTATATCTTCAACTCGAAATGGATTGTATCTCAAGGATTGCAATTCTGAAGCCGGTTCAATATTGAGACGGTTATCCGATGTCGGTTTCAGGTGCCAAGGGAGCGTCATAATGCTGTTCCAGCCATATTTGTCTGCATCGCGGGCGTCGCTAATCCACCCCCAGAAAAGACGTCTACCCTTGTCGTCAATGAGGGTTTCGGGACCGGAGAGCATACTGCCGAGATGGCTCAATTGCCCGTTAATTTCGGGAGAGAAGGTCTCATTCTCATAGTGCCCGATGTAATACTGGCATTTGTTAAAAGGGTGATGGGTGTGCATCAGTAGCATCCATTTCTCTCCGAAACGGAAGAAGTCGGAGCAGGCACAGTCTTCAGTCTCTGCTGTCCATCTGCGTGAGGATTTATAGAAAGGACCGATGTAGTTCCATTCCTTGAGGTCTTTCGACTTAAACAGACTGGTTGAATCTCCCTCATAGCCGGGACGATGGTTTTTATTCCCGATGAGGGCGTAATAGGTGTCACCCTCTTTCCAACCGCTCGGATCGAAGATCACGCATTCCGGAAATTCGTCCGTATCGATTGGAATCACTGGATTTTCCGCAAATGGTGTCCAGTGTGAGAGATCGGCATCGTGGCATTGGTAAATACAGATCCCTCTTCTGGGCATATTGGTGATAATCGTCGGGATTTCCATCCCATCCATGATGTCGCCGCTATTGAAATAATCGCCCTTTTTCCCTTCGAGTGGCTCATCAAGATACGCTGTGTGATAGGTCCAATGCAACAGATCCCGACTCGAAATGTGTTGCCAGCTCGAAAAGTCTCTCTCATCGGGCCCGTTCTTTATCTTTTGTAGGTAGCCGATATGGTATCTACCGTTGAAGAACATCGCGCCGTTGATGTCGTTCCATCGACCGTGTGGCGGTAAGAAGTGGTATTTCGGTCGAAATTTATCGGCGACCATCTTTTCTCTGACTTGATACGATTCCATTAAAAAATCATCATACGTACGCATAATTTACCTGTCTTTCTTCGGGTTTTGCACATCTATGAACCTTCAATCCAGCAAGATGCGGTAGCCGGTTTGGATGCCCGTTATCATCCCAACAATCGACCAGAGTCCGGCGAATGTCATCTCACCGAGAATCAATCCAAGAAACAGGGGACGTGCCTCTCTATACGCTCTGAGTCCTCCGTATTTCACGATGCCGTATTTCAGAAAATAACCCAACATGATAGAAAACCATAACTTAAACGACGCCCAGGAACTAAGCATCGTGTATCCGATCGGATGAATCGGCCACCAGACGAAAACTTTTCGTATCCACATCAATCCGATCGTAAACGCGCTGCCGAAAAGCGTCCAACCGGTATTCGTCCAGTCTGTGCCTGCCGAAGGGCTCGTGAGGACGGTGCTCAACCAGCGCACCCCACCGCTACCTCCCGTATGCACGAATAACGCCCCGTGTTGGTAGCTTACTTTCAACATAGAATAATATGAAACGAACAATCCCAGCACCATCGCCACTCCCATTGCTGTGAGGAGTTTCCGCCGGTTAGCTCTAACGGTATCTGCTGCCTTCAGCCCGTTCATCACATTCGGCATCATAAACTCTCTCAAGTGCGAGGTTAAGCCGGTAGGCTGCATGAACAACCCCGTTAGTGTTGAGGGCGACATGTGTGCCGTTCCGAGTGTTGTGAGGGAAACACTTTGTGGTGAAAATGAGGGATTGATAAAAGGGATACCGCCGTTGATAATCTGCCAGGTCAAGGCGATAAACACGCCAACCGAAAAGATTATAAAAAGCACCGCAAATCCGAGGGACATTCCCATCAGGTGGTTCAAGTATATCATGAGGAACAAGCCCCCGATCACCCCAAATACCGTCAGCCAGGCGGGCATCGGTTCGTTCTGGGCATCAGATTGAGGTGCGCTACGTCCAAAGCCACTTAAAAATAGTTGTTTGATGTGCCTCCTTGCTTTGAAGAGTGCCCAAGCGCCAAGCGTCAGACACGCACCCGCTTCCTGTGCTGCACTGAACGAATACGCCGTCCATTTTACACCCGGACCTTTCGTTATGAAAAAACCGAGCATGCTCCCGATGAGACATTGTAGTTTGAAAAATAGGAAGAAAAACCAGAGACTGAAGGCGACTTCAAGTGTAAGAAGGTAGCTAAATCCTACCATCGACATCAACACGACAATCTGAAAAGGTCTCAAGGCGCTGAGTGGTCTACCGACGAGAAATGGGTCAAGCCAATAGCGGACGGGTATATGTGGCAAGGTGGGGAAATACGCGTGAAGTCCGTTCAAGGTGTGGACAAACGCCGGTATAGCGAAGCCGAGCCACATCTTTCTGTTTTTGAAGAATGAATTGACAACGCCTGACCGGTGAACGGAGATCTCTACAGGCAGTTGAACGAGTGGGAACGTACATTTCTCATATTCGATCCACTGTTTTCGGAGGAGCACAGCGAGGCAAACCATAACGAAATAGGCAGTTAAAACATACAACGCCCACACGGAGAGCGGTTTCAACCATGCACCCCAAGGGATCCTTTCGCCAACGGATAAACCTTCATAGAAAGAAACAATCGCGGTCTCATCTCGCACGACACGCCATTCCGGGATGTATTGGAAAAAAAGTGATCTCCACTCATTCTCCGGTGTGGCAAAATAGTCGTAAGCCGCGAAAGCGCCCAACGCATCGCGCATCATTCCCGATGACGGAATACCGGCGACGGTAATCATGAGGCACCAGATAACGATGAGTTCTTGGGAGGAGAGCGCGAGTTTTGGATGCAGGAACCGTAGGACGGAATTAACAACCAGTGCCAAGACGGTTAGGGCAAAAAATGGGGCGAGCGGAAAATGTCCACCCGCCAGAAAGGTGTTACGAATGACAAAATCGTTGTAGGGTGCGATTAAACATTCTAAAACAGCCAAGACGATGCCGATAACCAACGCCCTTTTCGTCATTTTTAATTATTCCTTGCGGGTAAGTAACGTGATTTGTGCTTTGACGCTTTTCGTATTTGAGTTGCCGCGCCGTTGTTACAGGCTTGGTTTTCGTTAGACCTCGCAAACTATGGTGGATTTTAGAATTACTTTGACACGCTGCATCGGCGAGGTTAGAAACCTCGCCTACCGCTATATTATTTTACCGAATTGCATTATACGGGAATGCCCAGAAAAGTGCAATAACGAAGTGCCTTCGTTGCTAACTGCTGATTGCTGATGGAAACCGTTCCTTAGGGCGGAAAGTCCAAGTAAAACACTCCGATTCTCAACTGCCCACCTAAAACTGGTAGAAAACCGAAAACTGAGTGGTTCTATGGAAATTGGGTATTGATCAAGCGGCGGAACTATGCGATAATGCTGTTATTGAAAAATGTTATGGTATTGGCAGCAATGGGATCGTAACGCTCTCGTCGCTACCGCGAATAGCGTATTGATATTGCGAATCGGCAACATTCTATTGACCGCTTACCGGCAAAAGGAGAGGCAGATGGACAACGAAGTAATGACGAATGAAGAGAATTATGCTTTTGATGTGGCAGGCTACTTACACATTCCGGGTGTTCTCAGTCAAGAGGAGGTGGAGGCACTCAATGAGGCATTAGATGCGGTCGGTGAAAGTGAGGTGCTGTTAGGTGGAGACCGTCTGCACCGCGAATTGTTCCGCGACCTGCTGGTACATCCGAAATTGGTGTGGTATTTGAACCGGATCATCGGACACGGCTTCCGACTCGATCAAGCCCCTCGATTGGTAGGCGGTCGAGAAGGTGAAATAGGTTCAACGCTCGTCGGCGGCGATGAACCGAGAAATCCGTCCCAAGCATATCGCCAACAGAACGGCCAGAGGCGTTGTCAGGGCGTGAAAGCGGTCTGGGCATTGGAAGATGTCGCGGAAGGGGACGGTGGATTGGTTGTTGTTCAGGCAAGCCACAAAAGCAATGTTCAAACGCCCGATGATTTGGCGGACGGCGTTGATGATATGGGGGTGGTGGTACAGCCGGTACTGAAAGCGGGGGATCTATTTTTAATTGCGGCACCCACGCTCCAAGGCGTTCGACCGTGGAAAGGCGAACCGAAACGATTGTTAACCTACTGGTATGCCGCACGTGCGGCGATTCAGTCGAACCCTGTTGGACCTAATTCAGAAACCGAATCTTTGCCGGGATGGGCAGATGAGGCGACGCCTGAACAAAAGGCGGTCATGTATACGCCTGGGTATAAGGGGTCGAATCCGCCACCGGTGTTGAATACAGATGGCGAAAAGACGTGGGTGGAGGAAGACCCAACCGTCGTCCATCCATCAATTTATATCCGAGATCCAGATTCGGGGATTGATGAGAAAGAATTTTACTTTTGGGATCTGAATGGGTATCTGGTCGTGCGCGGCGTAATGGATGAGCAGTGGCTTGCGGAAGCCAATGAGGCGGTAGATAAATTCCAAGATCGTATCGTTGTAGGCGAGGAACTCGCTCGCGGATCGATAAGCCAAGCTGGCACAGGGCGCCCACTCCTACCGGGTTTGTTAGACCTACCCGGACCCTATAGCGAACCGTTTCGACGCATGATTGCGCATCCGGCTGTGGTGCAGCGACTCAATTGGATGGGCGGTAGCGGCTATCGCACGACAGGGGCAACTGTATTCTGTGCTGTTCAAGGGACATCGGGACACTCGCTACACGATGGAAATGAACCGATGACGCCATCACGCGGTTATTATTTTAAAAACGGACGGAGTTATGCGGAGACCGTCACGATTACATGGCAATTGCGAGATGTCGAGCCGGGACTCGGCGGTTTTGCATGTGTGCCCGGGTCTCACAAGACCCAGTATTCCATGCCTCCTGGGATTCGGACGTGTGATGATACCATGGGTTTGGTCGTCCAACCGACTATGAAGGCTGGCGATGTTCTGTTCTTTATGGACGGCGGTTGTACACACGGGGCATTGGCGTGGAAAAATCCTGTCCCCAGACGCGGCGTATTGATTAAGTATCAGTCGAAAAATGTCAATTGGGGGGGTGGTGTGATTGATCCGCAGGATCGCTGGGGTGATATGGTTGAAGATATGACCGAGGAGCAATTCGCTGTGATGCGGGGACCCGAACGGGACGGTCGGCACCGAACTGTTCCGCGACTGGTTGTGCAAGATGGACAGGTGTCCGTTTCGTACGATCCAGAAGGGGATAGTTATGCCTCAAAGCATCGACGGAAACCCGGTGAAAAACGGGCGTAAAAGTCTTTTGACTGAATTCTGACTTGTATGCTATCACTGACCTTTCCAGTACGAAATCTATGAAGGGTCAGTGATAGCATCGTAGATAAACGCCTTTGTTCGCATCGGATTGTACCAGCGGATTCGTCATCAACTCAGTGGAGGTATCATTTATCATTACCGACTTTTAAATCGCCCCACGTCAAAGCCAATTTGTCTGAAGGTTCGACAGCCAATATACCGAGTGTCTCTTCCAAGCCTTCGTTCATTATGGCGTTGATATCCTCTTCCTCCAGAGCAACACTAAAAATCGCAGCCTCGTCGATAAGACCATCCACTGGCTGAATGCCGCCTGGGTAATTGGTTCCAATAACCACAGGCGCGTTCGTGTCGGCAATCTCCGCAGAAAAGACACGCGTGGCAGAAAGCACACCGTCAACGTAAACCTGTGCCTCTTCACCGGTATAGACAGCACCCACATGATACCATGTGTCATCTTCTGGGAGGATGTTGGATGCTGTCCAGCTGTCATTGCCGCCTTCTCCAAAAAGAGCAAACTCGAATTTGCCATTAGCAGCCCGTTGCAACAGGTAACACATATCGACTCGCCATCCCTGTGCTTTTGTCACTAACCCGTGCCAATCGTTGGGTCTGTAGGTGCCTGTGACCCAGATGACGATTGAGAATGTCTCACTGATTTTAGTATCCAAAGTTTCATGGTCAGGGACGCTCACATAATCACCTGCCCCATCCAATTCCAGGGCGTTGCCAAATTTGCCATCGGGGACCCATTCCGGGTCACCCTGCAGTGTACCATCATTGCCGTTTTCAGAGGCGTCGGATGCCGTGTCCCCGGCGGTCTCATTAAAGAGCCACACGCCAACGGCGGTTGTCGGGTCGATTTCAGCAGGGCTGTGTTTTACAAGCATGGCAAGGCAACACAGAATACTGAACGCCATTAATGTTAGACGCATCATTGGGATTCCCTCCAGAAGCTATCGGTTCGGAAAACTGATGGACCGCAAAAAAAATGAATGGACATCAAGTCTAAAAATCTGTTAGACTCTTGACATTATCACACATTCAAAAGATTTATGCAAAGGCGTTTTAGGTTAGGTTGAAATGGAATTTTAGAAAGTTCCACAAATAATCGGAGAGGATGTCAGATGAGACATGAGGTGCGGTGGGAACGGATGTTTCCGGATGAGTTAGAAGCGGTGCTCGAGGCGTGTCCAATGGTGTATCTGCCTTATGGGTTATGCGAACCTCACGGTTGGCACAATGCCGTTGGGATGGACGCGATTCGGGCACACGAATGCTCGTGTCAGGCAGCACAAGCACACGGTGGGATTGTCGCACCCCCGTTTTATTGGCACTGCCATGAGATTAGCGGTTACGGCGCATGGGGACACAAGCAAGTTAACCAAGAGCGACCGTGGTTGACAGCAATACCGCCTTGGATGTTTTTGAAGAATATCTGTTATCACATTCGAGCAGTAGATGCGTTGGGTTTTCACGGCGCGATTCTGTTTTCGGGACATTCGGGTCCCCATCGATTGGATGTGCCGATGGTAATTGAAATCATGCAAGCCCATGTAGGGGTTCGGATGTATTCGACGATGAGCATCGGTGCGGATATCGAGCGTTTCGAGGATGGTAAAGGGTTGGGTGGACACGCTGGACGTGGTGAAACTTCCGTGCTTTGGGCAGTCGCACCAGACTGTGTGGATATGTCTCGGATGCCGACGGATGATGCCCGCGCCCCTCATTTTGCAATGGGGGATTTCAATGAATCCTCCAGTCGTCTTGTTGGCGAACAGATGGTGGCAGATATTGTGGCGCATTTCGGTGAAAAGACGCAGGAGTTGTTATCGGCATATAAGGCGGAAGTCTCGAATCACACGCCACTAACGTTTGATGATGTCGAAGGGATTTGGGAAGACGAGATCCGACCGAAGTTGGCTGAGTTTGCTTCCATGCAGCCCCCTGAGCCAGCACCACCTCGCGATTCTCAATGGTATCCGAACTCGCAAGTGCCGAAAGGGCGGATACTATAGGGGCGAAGTTACTATGGCGAACTATCGAGATATGCGGATATTTCAGTTCGGTCAATCAGAACTCGCAAGGAAGGTAGCCTTGTGGACAGTATCCATCGGACTTCTGTTTTTCGGGTTTCTTTTTAACTTATGGCATGTTGCTGAACAGCAATGGTTCGATACGCATCAACGGGACACTGAAAGTCTGATTATTGGAAGAATGGTCAAATCTCGCCAAGATGGTATCTTCTCGGTAGGTGGACTGACAGGCGCAGGAATTATGACGAATATTCAGCAGGACTGGATATCTTCAAACCAGATTGACAATCAATATGCCGCCTATCTTAACAGGGGCTCCTTTGATAAATTCTCGCCGTACCTGTCACAGCCTGGGGGGCAAGGCATAATTTTTAGTCTACTTGATAGACTCATTCCGCTATCGCCTCGAATCAAGTTATGGTCGTTCTATGTGTTAACGGCTCTGCTTTCAGCAATCGCTTTGACCGCGATTATAGGTTGGTTCTATGAGGAGTTTGGCGGGTGGGTCGCGATCTTCGTTGTAAGCTCGGCGGTGCTCTCCCAATGGTTGACAGTCTTTGGTAAAAATCTGTGGTGGAGTCTATGGGCGTTCTACCTGCCGATGATTGTCGTTTTATACCTCCTTAAACGTTACAGGATTCCATCGAACCGTCAGTTCATCAAGTTCGGAATCCTAATCTTCATCTCGGTGCTCGTTAAGTGTTTCATCAACGGTTTCGAGTATATCACAACCGCCCTGCTAATGATGGTGACACCGTGTGTCTATTATGCTGTCCTTGATAGGTGGAACCGCCACCACTATATGAAGTGGACGCTTGTCGCCGGACTCGGATCAGGCGTCGCAATTTTTTTCAGTCTCATACTTTTATGTTTCCAGATTGGTGCTGCCAAAGATGGGTTTATCGCTGGGGTTGAGCATGTGGTCTGGTCTTTTGGTAAGCGCACGTATGGAGAGGCACAAGACTATCCGGCTGTATATGCTGCCAGTTTAGAGGCTGGGACGATAGGGGTGGTCGTTACTTATGTGAACGGTATTTTCTTTGATTTCAATAACTATCTATCTCACACGAACGACTTCATCTCTAATTTCTTATTGAAAATCCGCTATTACTATCTGATAGTCCTCTTTATCGCGATGTCTGCGCTGCTGTTCTTGCGTAGCAATAAAGGGGAAGTAGCACGGGATGGACAGTACAAGACGGACAGGCACAAGCCCTGCCGCTACATTGCATTAATCTGGACGACGTGGTTCTCTATTTTCGCACCTTTGTCGTGGTTCGTCATCTTCAAGGCACATTCATATATTCACACGCACATGAGTTTTCTTCTCTGGCAGATGCCCTTTACTTTTTTCGGCTTCGCCGTGTTCGGATCTGCTGTTATCCTATGGGCAAAAAGTAGTGAGGAGGGTGTATGAACGCTAATCAATTAGATCGGTGGATCGGTAGAGACCGATTGAGGTCCAATGAAATAGATGGCAATCGTTTCTTAAAGGCGGCGAGTCGTTTCGCGGATACAGCTATACAATACGGGAGAGATAGATACAGCGGTAAAGACATGCCGCTCTTTGCCGATTGCCTCCATACCGACTATTTGAAGGCACCGAGATCTATGACCTCCCACCGGACAGGTACCGAGCCGAAACCAGCCGTCTGGAGTTTCTTTCAAAATCAGCAGAACCTGATGCGGTTGTTGGCTTCTTTAAGCCAGTTCACCGGGGATGGTAAGTATGTCCATGCCGCCGGAAAAGCCGCCGAATACATGTTCAACCACTACTGGTATCCAGAAAGTGGCGTTTTGCATTGGGGCGGACACGGTTATGTGGACTTGGTAACCCGGAATCGGTACGGCATGAAGGGTGTCGTCCACGAAATAGAGGACGTATATCCCTACTGGGAACTGCTGAGAGCCGTGGATGCAGACCGGGGCGAGATGTTAATGAAGGGTATTTGGGAGGCAAATATCAAGGACTGGGATGCCTTGCACTACAACCGCCACGGCGACTTCAAAAAACAGGTCGATCACGCGAATACCTGGCACAGACCGTGGGACGGATACAAAGCACCCGAAATCAGTGCGGATCTCTCGTTTATCAGTGTAGCGTTGGATCTGGCTTATGCTGCTTACAGTTTGGGTTACCAAAAGCAGGAGGAGGCACCGCGGATTTGGGGGGAACGCCTCTTGAATCTGATTATAAAGCAGCGAGACCCAGAGATGGGCATCTGGCCCAATCTGGTGCATCCACAAATTAACAAACGCGGGCTTAACGTATTCGGTAGAAAATATCCGCAGGCGACCGAACCGAGAGTCTATGTCGGCAATCAGTTGAACCACACCATTACCCAGATGATGGGTATGCTGACAATCGTGGAAAATGCCCAAAAATATGGGCGCGTCGGTGAAATGGTACACATCAAAGAAGCGGTCGAACAACACATCATCGGTTTCCTCAACGCCTCCTACGATCCGAAAAACAACACACTAAAAAGCATTGTTATTGACGGTACGGATTTAACAGATTTTCGGATAAAAGGACCTTTTAAGACAGAGACGCTTTACTTTGGCGCGAAGGAAGGCGGCGCATTTCTACCCCAGAACATCACACCGCTCTTTACCTCCGTGTGTGCCCGTGGGTATCGGGTTTCCGAAGGCAGAAGTGACTTTAGAGACTACCTACGCACCCTATTTAAAGCCTTTGGGATTGGAGACATCGGTGCCGATAAAAACGCCCCATCGTCGTTGAATTTTGACACAACTGCCTTGGAACCCGCTTATATCTTCGCACTGGTGGATCTGTATCGAGTAGAACCGAAGGCAGAATTTCTGGCAATGGCGGAGCGAATTGGGGATAATCTGCTGCAAGGTAGACAACATACCGATAGCGGGCTCTTTACGCTTGAAGATGACTTTATCCTCCACGGCAAGGTCATGGATAAACCCGAGTTACGAGAGGGACATGAAGGGAAAAGCGTGGCTGAACTTTTACAGGATACCCATAGAACCGCAAACCTCGATGCGATGGAACCCTTGGCACTGCTCAGTATCTACGCCGCACAAACCGGACAATACAACATCATCCCCGGTTGGACAGCGGGTGGGCTTTATCTCAAAGTGAGCAGCGTCGGTCATATTGTAGGCAAGGAAATTCAGTTGTGGTTTGATAAGCCAGCACTCAAGCAATTTTACAAGGACAGTCGTATCAACTGCACTTGGTCTATTGACGAAGCTTGATGGAGCATCCAGCAGAAGAAAAAACTTGTAGGGCAAGCACTATGCCTGAACCCTACAAGTTTTAATATGCCTTGCGTCCCGAACGAAAGTTATTTTCACTGTAAATAATCGTTCCGTTTCGCTGGATCCTCTGTGAAGTATTCGACGAACTCCCATTCAAAACCATCCGCATCAATGAAATAGATCCGTTTTCGATGGGGATGCGGTTCGACTTTGTAACCTTCTTTATATCCGGCAGCCAGCAGACGTTCCCTGATACCTTCAGCGTCATCAACAGCAAAACCGAGATGGTTCACATAGGTCCCCTCACGGCCCCCTGTGAAGGGATGCTTGCGGTTTGACAAGGCAATGTAAAAATCGTCAGTCCCAAGATGACACCATTTCGTTCCATTCGCATTATCACCACCGCCCCTGACTCGGAAATCTGGGAAGGCAGTCGTTAGAAAATGGATCGCTTTTTCAAGGTCGTTCACGCTCATGTTAGCATGTTCAAGATAACGGCTCATTTTAAATCCTCCTGAAATTTGAAGATAAACCATATTGTCTAACCCAAATCGGGTTAACTCTCTTTTTTCTTTACAATAGGTTCGCAAGTTTCGTGCCAAGTGTTTAGATTCTTACGTAATTGAGATATGTCAAGGTTTTACGGGTTAAAATGAAATTCCAGATTTTACTGATATATTTCAAATTTGAAACATAACCTAAACGAATTGCTTTGGGAGCTTAGAAATAAAGGTTATTGCACAAATGAAACAATTTTCATTTATGAAACAAAATTCTTGACATCCGTTTTACCGTGTGATATTCTGTAACCTATAGGTAACAAACCCTGTTCACGCGTGGAGGGAAAAGGTGAAGTGGATTAACATTGCTAAAATATCTGACATTGAACCGGGACAGAATATCGTCATCAAATTGGACAATGAAAACATTGCGATCTTTAACACGGGTAAAGAATTTTACGCCATCAATAATACCTGTCCGCATCAGGGAGGACCGCTCAACGAAGGAACACTAGCGGGTGAAGTCGTTACCTGCCCGTGGCACGGTTGGCAATATAATCTGAAAAGTGGATGTCCTATTACCACGCCGAATCTCCGAACCTATCCGCTCCGACTTGATGAAGATATCCTCCAGATCGCAATCTCCCCTGAAGCACCAGCAAACAGCAGGCTCGAAGATACTGTTTTTAATCAAACCATTGAAACCGATCAGGTCTATGGAATCCTTGAGCAGATTCAGCTTGGAAAGACACTTGATGAAGTATTTGAGAATATCCACGTTGGACTTCAGAACATAGTGCCGCATAATCGGTTGGGCATCGCACTGATTGACGAGTCCTCCGGTAATTTAGTGCAGTGCAAAACAAAATCCAACAGGAAAATCTTGCTGGACAACGGGTTTTCAGCAAAAATCGAGGGGTCAAGCCTTGAGCCTATCCTCAATTCAGGTGAAGCACGGATTATTGACGATTTTAAGGAAATTCTTTCAAGGAGACCGACGCACTGGACAAGACTCATGGTCCAAGAAGGGATGCGCTCCAATCTAACACTTCCACTCAAGGTGCAGGGTAAACCCATTGGGGTCGTCTTTTTCACCAGTGAAAAGCCCCACGCATTCTCCGAGGCGCATATTGGACGATTGAAACCCATTGCTGGACAACTCTCAATTCTTATTGAAAAAGGGAATTGGACAGACAAACTCGCCGAAAACAACAGACGATACCGCACACTTTTTGAGATGTCCAACGACGCAATCTTCATTTGTCCATCACTCACAGAAGCGTTTTTTACCGTGAACGAAAATTTTTGTGCATGGCTCGGTTACACACACCAAGAACTTATCAATTTGTCACTACGTGACCTAATGCCTCCCGATGAATTCCAAAGCACCCGCGAAACGCTCAAAGGACTCGACCCACAAAATCCTATTACTTTCCAAACGGAACTGTCCCGTAAAAACAGAAACCGTTTGCCATTAGAAATTCGCGCCATCCGAATTGTGTATGACGAGAGAGAATTCATCCAAGGGTTTGCCCGTGATCTTTCGGAGGTAAAGGCACTCAGTGCCCAACTGAAGGAGCACCATTCGTTTGGGAACCTCATCGGAAAGAATCGAAAAATGCAGGAGATTTTCGAGTTAATTCAACTCGTCGCGCCTATGAAAACGACCGTCCTGATTCAAGGTGAAAGCGGGACCGGCAAAGAACCGATCGCTCACGCAATCCACGACAATAGCGAGAGGGCGAAAAAACCCTTCATCCGCGTCAATTGCGCTGGCTTGGTTGATAATTTGTTAGAGAGTGAACTCTTTGGACATGTCAAAGGTGCGTTTACCGATGCCATCGCAACGCGAGAAGGGCGGTTCGCAGCTGCGGACGGCGGCACCCTTTTTCTTGATGAAATTGGTGAGTTAAGTCTCGGAACACAAGCAAAGTTGCTCCGCGTCTTGCAAGAAGGCGAATATGAAATGGTCGGTTCAACCGAGACACAGAAAGTGGATGTCCGCGTCATTGCCGCGACAAATCGAATCCTGAAAACAGAAATTGATGCCGGGCGGTTCCGCGAGGATTTATACTATAGGCTCAACGTCGTCCCGATTATCCCGCCGCCACTCCTTGAAAGGCGAGATGACATCCCACTCCTGATTGAACACTTCATCGAAAAATTCAATCAACAGACACAAAAACCGATTCATCGCGCCTCACCCGATGTTCTTGAAATCTTAATGGATTATACCTACCCCGGCAATGTGCGAGAGTTGGAAAATATTATAGAGCACGCATTCGTCAAATGTCAGGGTGGAAGCATTGAAAAGCAACATTTACCCCCTGACCTTATTTCGTCAAGAGACGATATTGTTACGCAAGCACTCAGGGAAAGCAATCCACTTGCTGCATTGGAACGTGAATTAGTTCAACGCGTTTTGGAGGCGTCTGATGGCAAACCACAACTTGCTGCACAACGTTTGGGGATCAGTCGGACAACCCTATGGCGAAAACTCAAGGCAATATAGTTGAGATATCGGGGCAATCGTTTTGTGGTGGACCTTAGAAGAATCCGCATGCTTGAGAACCAGTTCCGACACATTTTTTCTTGACAGCTTCGTCGAAGTTAACATATCATATCCGATGAGCATTGACCCGTTGCTATTGTTTGAAAGGAGTGTTGAAAATGGCGAAAGCCCTCTCACTGGTTGCCTATGATGACTTGGAAAGCCAAGTTGAAGCCCTCGACAGGGATGGTTATGTCTATTTCCCGAGTGTGCTTGATGCCGATGAAATCGCTGAATTGCGTGCAACCATGGATCGATTAGAGGCAATCCCAGAATCTCATGATCGGGACGAAACGCCTCAAAATGGCGACGCATTCCTCCACAAACTCATTAGCAACTCGTTCAATCGAGACCCGTTATATCTCCAATTCCTTGACAGATCCCCCGTTTTTGAAGTTGCCGAGGCGGCGCACGGTGAGGATTTTCATTGCATCGGTATGCATTCGTGGTTGACAGGACCGGGACGTCCGGATCAGGGACTACACACGGATTGGTTGCCGATCAGTCTACCCGCAGACATCCGTTCCGATCCGAGAGTCAAAATCCCGATCTTCATCACCACCGCTCACTACTATCTCAATGATATGTATGAGGAATTGGGACCGACGAAGTTTGTGCCGGGCAGCCATCTCTCTGGAGGTTCTCCAAACGGGGCAACCGAGTGGAATAACCGAGGTGAAGAAAGCATCTTGTGCAGGGCAGGGGATGTGGTGCTCTTTCGTAGTGAGGTCTGGCATCGGGGTTCTGCCAATACGAGTGACGAAGTCCGTTATCTCATGCAGGTACACTATGCACAGCGGATGATTACGCAGAAATACCCGCCCTATCTAAATAAATTTCAGTTCGATGCATCGATCCTCGCACAAGCGACCTCTCGACAGAGGCGGCTTATGGGGGATCATCGACCCAGTAATTACGATTAAATTTGAGAGCCTGCGGACGTTGCTTCGCAGTGAGAATGTCCATTGAGAATCATCATTTTCACGAAAGATGGTTCATTATCGGTTTATTATCTAACTCACATGAGATTACAAACTTTAACAGAGGAACTAACAGTCAGTGACACCCTGCTAAAGCATGGGTGCTTGTGCGAAGCGTATACCAAGCGTTCACTCCACAAGATTAAGTCCTAACTACCGTAATATATCGCATATCTCTGGCGTGGTAGCCTGCACAATGTATCGGATACTCCCCTCGTCTGATACCCCTTGGATATGTGATCGGGAAGGGGCAACACACAACCCAACCGATTCGGACAGCACATAGCATTGTGCAGTCCCAATCGGCATCGGGAGATTACAAACGATGTTTGTTCCAGTAAAGAGTCAGTCTGGTAACAGATTGATGCCGACACACCCAAATAAAGCAGGCATGCTCATCAAAAAAGGGTTAGCAGCGCCGTATTGGTCTAACGGCATATTTTGTATCAGACTCAACTACGAACCAGAAACCGACTACACGCAAGAGATTGTCGTAGGCGTAGACCCCGGCAGTAAGAAAGAAGGCTTTACGGTAAAGTCTGAATCTCACACCTACCTAAACGTACAGGCAGATGCACACAACAAAGTCGGCAAGAAGATTGAAAAGCGGCGTGAGTTGCGCAGAGGCAGACGTTCTCGGAAGTGTCCAAACCGAAAAAACAGGACGAACCGTATGGCAAACAAAGCGCGTATCCCCGCAGGCACACGCGCAAGATGGGACTCGAAACTGCGTATCCTTGACTGGCTTTCCAAACTCTACCCAGTCACACAGGTCTGTGTTGAGGACATCAAAGCACGGACGATAAAACGTGCGAAAAAGTGGAATCAATCGTTTAGTCCTTTGGAAGTCGGTAAGCAGTGGTTCTATGCTGAAGTCAAAAAGCGTTGGAAACTGCTAACCCTTCAAGGCTACGAAACAAAGCAACTTCGTGATAGGCTTGGACTCAAGAAGTCGTCAAAGAAACTTTCTGAAACCTTTGAGGCACATTGTGTCGATAGTTGGTGTCTGGCATATCATACTGCTGGTGGTTCTGAGGTACCTGATAATACAGATATATTCTGTATATCGCCTATACCGATCCGTAGGCGTGAACTCCATAGGCAGAACCCACAGAAAGGCGGTAAACGCCCTCGCTATGGCGGAACGACTTCAAACGGATTGGTAAAGAATACCCTCGTCAAACATGCCAAACATGGATTGACACGTATCAGCGGGTTTGGCAAAGCAGGTATTTCCCTTTATTCTTTGGAAGGAAAACGCCTCTGTCAAAATGCTAAAGCACAAGACTTCAAAATACTCACACGCCTTAACTTTAACTATAGGAGCGGTGTTTCCTCCCCCGAATAAATTCAGGGGAGTTCCACACCGAATATTTTGATGAAAACGCGTTTAATGTCTATTGGTATACAGCCTGTATTCTTTCTATTGCTCGGTATTTCTATCATATCGATGGGTTGCGAGCGAGTGAACCAACAAGCGGGGATTCTTTCAACTGCGCCCGCAGAACAAGCACACGCCATGATCGACGCATTGGGCGACAGTGGCGTAACCGGAATAGCAGTCTTCACACAAAACGGCGACCACATCACGTTCACGGCTGAAATTCAGGGTGCCTCCCCGGGTCTTCACGGATTTCATATCCATGCAAACGGGGATTGCAGTTCACCCGACGGTAAATCCGCCGGCGGTCACTGGAATCCCACGGATGTTGCGCACGGAAAATGGGGAGAAGGTGAGTTTCATCTCGGGGATATTGGCAATATCACCGTCGGAGAAGATGGAACAGGTCGTATTACATTGACGACGGATCTGTGGGAAATCGGCACAGGTTCCGACATAGATGTTGTCGGCAAAGGCATCATTGTGCATGCTGACGCGGACGATTTCGTCTCGCAACCTTCGGGTGCTGCAGGCGCGCGTATCGGGTGCGGTGTCATTGTATTAGCAGAATAATTGTAGTCACCCGACTTTCGCTGGCGAGGTTTCCGAACCTCGCCTTTCACGGGGTGTCCTTGCTGGATTCGGACGATTGGACAATCCAGCAGTGCGCCTTGAATTATTGAACTTTGAACCATTTTAAAATCCGCAAGGAGTACTGAAAATGGCGAAAGCTCTCTCCCTCGTGGCACATAACGATTTAGAAAGCCAAGTTGAAGCACTCGAAAGGGATGGTTATGTCTATTTCCCCAACGTGCTTGATGCTGAGGAAGTCGCTGAATTGCGAGCGACTATGGATCGATTAGAGGCGATCCCTGAGTGTTTGGATCGACACCAAACGCCTCAGAATGGTGGCAAATTCCTCAACAAAATCATCAACAACTCATTTAATCGCGATCCACTGTATCTCCAATTTCTTGACAAATCACCGATTATTGACGTTGCCGAGACGACGCACGGTGAGGATTTTCATTGCATCGGTATGCAATCATGGCTGACAGGACCGGGACGTCCGGATCAGGGGCTACACACGGATTGGCTGCCGATCTCTCTACCCGCAGATGTTCGTTCCGATCCGAGAGTCAAAGTCCCAATCTTCATCACCACCGCTCATTACTATCTCAATGATATGTATGAGGAATTGGGACCGACGAAGTTTGTGCCAGGTAGCCATTTCTCTGGGTGCTCCCCAAACGGGGCAACCGAGTGGAATGATCGGGGTGAAGAGAGTATCTTGTGCAATGCGGGAGATGTGGTGCTCTTCCGCAGTGAAGTCTGGCATCGCGGCTCTGCCAATACGACGGACGAGACCCGTTACCTCTTACAAGTCCACTATGCGCAGCGGATGATTACACAGAAATACCCGCCCTATCTGAATAAATTTCAGTTTGACGCCTCGATTTTGGCACAGGCGAGCGATCGGCAGAGACGACTTATGGGCGATCATCGACCGAGTAACTATGATTGAGGCTTTTTAACGATTAAATCTGATCTGTGGTGGACATTGTCCTGGCAGTATTTTAATGGTTGGGAACTCTTTTTAAACCTAAAGCAGGTGATTTAACAATTTTAGATCGCCATGAACAACGTTCATGGCGCCCAGATTCAATAGTTAAAAAAATGAATACACAACGAACGAGCGATCAGATTGAATTTTACCGTGAAAATGGATTTCTGATTATCGACGATTTCCTGCAAGGTGCCGAGTTGTCATCGTGGCAGGATGCTGTCGACGTGGCTGTCGCACAACATGTGGGTCGTGATGATGCTTACCACAATCAAAAGGGAGAAGACAATTACTACAAGAATGTCTTTGTCCAGTGTGTCAATTTGTGGAAGACAAGCGAGAAGGTTAAACAGTTAATCCTTGACCCCCAGTTGGGTAAGCTGGCAGCCGATCTCGCTGGCACTTCGGGCGTGCGATTGTATCACGACCACGCTATGGTGAAGCAACCCTGGGCGAATCCCACGAATTTCCATGTCGATAATCCATACGATCCGTTTTATTCACATCAAGCAATCATGTTCTGGATAGCACTCGATGATGCAACCGTTCAGAACGGTTGTTTGTATTTTCTGCCCGGTACACATAAGACGAGCGGTTTTGAGGTCGGTGGGAGTCTCGGAGAGGTCGGCATCGGCGAGTTGTTCCGCGAGTATCCAGAGTGGGCGGAGATTGAACCCTACGCCGCTGAGATGAAAGCGGGAGCGGGTGTATTCATCAGCGGGATGATTGCGCATGCGGCGGGACCCAATATGACGACACACCCGCGCCGTGCGTTTGCAATGCTATTTATGCCGGAGGATGCCACATTCAATGGGAAGAAGAGCGCGTTGCCCGATGAAGTGGTTGCGAAATTGAAGACCGGCGATGTGTTGGCGGACGATGCGCACCTCCCATTGGTTTTCTCATATCAAGAGGGTCGTCCGTAGTCAGGGATGTAGTGTTCCCTCCAGTCAATTTGAGGGTATGTTTGTAGTCGTGCGATTTATCGCACGTAAAACCTAAAAACGCGCAATGAATTGCGCTACTACAAACCCACAGCCTTTTTCTATCGGGCTGTTTTTATTTCTGAGTTAGGATTTTTAAAACAGATCCGAAATGCCGCACACGCAACCGGTCTTATCCCCATCAAAACCGTCCTCATCCGTCAGTTGGCGATCCATAGCAATTGGAATTATTCTCATCCCGATCAATTGTTATTGGATTACCTATATTGAACTGGTGCAATACTCCGCGCAGCCTACCATCGTCTCGCTTATTTTCACGGTTGTCTTCAACGTGCTGGTGTTGATCGGATTCAACCAAGTCTTCAAGCGATTCTTACCGCGGATGGCTTTATCTCAAGGTGAGCTCCTGGTCATCTATGTCATGTTATCCGTCGCGTCTGCTACTGCCGGACACAGCATGATGGAGATTTTGGTCTCTACATTGGGGCACGCTTTCTGGTTCGCAACGCCAGAGAACGATTGGAAAGACCTGTTTTGGCGGTATATTCCGAGTTGGCTTGCTGTGGCGGACAAAGGCGTTCTTTCAGGTTACTATGAAGGAAATTCTACGCTCTACACGAAGGCGAATCTGTTGGGCTGGCTAACGCCTGTATTAAATTGGTTCGCGTTTCTCTTTACCATGCTGTTTGTTATGGTTTGCATCACTGTCATTGTTCGGAGACCGTGGACGGAAGATGAGAAACTGGCGTACCCGATAATCCAACTCCCGGCTCGAATGACCAGTGAGGGTTTCTTCACGAATCGGTTGATGTGGATCGCTTTCGGGCTTGTAGCGACTTTCGACATCATTAACGGTCTCCATCACGTCTTTCCTGCGATACCTTCCGTATACGAGAAGGCATATCGTTTCAGGTTCACAGAGAAACCGTTCTCCGCAATGGGTTGGCTGAGATTGGGGATTTACCCTTTTGTTTTAGGCATTGGGTTTCTGATTCCGTTGGACCTGTTGTTTTCGAGTTGGTTTTTCTTTTGGGTCTGGAAGGGACAACAGATTTTCGGAAGCGTTATGGGCTTAGAAGGAACGGGCTATCCTTACGTCAACTATCAGGGATTTGGCGCGTATATGGGCATCTTTCTGATTGCCGTTTGGAGGAGTCGAAAGCACCTTCAGAATATATTGGGGGTGAAAGCGCGTCCTACGTCCACGCGGGATGAACTGGTGTCGCCTCGGACGCTTGTACTCTCACTGATTGCCGGTGTTGCGTTTCTGACCTTTTTTTGTTTGAGAGCGGGTATGTCTCTCTGGGCGATTCTTGTTTTCTTTGGACTCTATTTTGCCTTTTCAACGGCGGTTTCCCGGATGCGAGCCGAACTCGGATCGCCAATGCACGACTTACACTACACAGGACCCGAACGGGTCATGGTTGCCGCTGTAGGCACCCGTAAGTTGGGACCGAATAATCTTTCGATGTTCTCTTTTTTCTGGTTTTTTACGCGCACTTTCGATTCGCATCCGATGCCGCATCAACTTGAAGGATTCAAACTCGCTTCAACGTCGGGAATCCGGAGCCGCTTTATGCTATTTGCGATTCTTGCTGCGCTGTGTGTCGGCATCCTCTCGCAATTTTGGGCACTTATCTCTGTCCCTTATCGGCTCGGTGCTGTACACGAGATGTCTCGCGTCCCGATCATATACGGGTCTGAACCGTGGACACAACTGCAAAAATGGTTAACAAACCCGCTTTCTCCAGACTATTGGGCGTTAGGATTTACCGGAATTGGCTTACTCTTCGCCCTTTTCCTTATGTTGATGCGAATGAAGTTTTTCTGGTTTCCTTTTCACCCTGCAGCGTATGCTACTGTGTGTGGGAGTTGGGCGGTCAATTACATCTGGTTTAGTCTGGGGATCGTGTGGGTCCTGAAATTGGTTCTGCTGAAGTACGGCGGGATAAATGCCCACCGAAAGGCGATGCCGTTTTTCTTGGGGTTGATATTGGGGCAATTTACCGTCGGGAGTCTGTGGACAATATTGGGCATGGTGTTTAATATACCAACTTATGGAATTTGGCCGTAGTATGGTATAGTGTATTTTGTTATGTATCGTTGGGAACTGAGAAAATCCTATTTATCTTACTGACGGTACGAATCATCAATCTCAATTGCAACTTAACCAGAAACCTGCGCGTAATGAAATTGTGCCTTAAATGGCACAATTTGTCTTTGCTTTACATTTGGAGCGCAGTCCAGGAGGACATAAGTAAAAATATGAAGATTCAAAAAATTCAGGCGTTTCCGCTTGCTTATCCAGAGCCACACTACAAAGGGATCGAGCGTTACATCACGCTCGCTCGCGTGGAGAGCGATGATGGTCTTGTGGGTTGGGGCGAGTGTATCTCACAATTCCGAGAAGCGACACTCGCAACAAAGATAATTATTGAGCAAGGGTTTGCCCCGTTGCTTATCGGTGAAGATGGTTTGGATGTGGAACGGCATTGGCAAACAATGCTTGACCGCATCTGGTGGTATGGTCCTGAAGGCATCGCCGCATTCGCTGTCAGTGCTGTGGATATGGCGTTGTGGGACTTAAAGGGACATGCACTCGGTTTGCCTGTCTGCCAGCTTCTTGGGGGTCAACTGCACGATAAAATCGACGCAATGGCGTCAATCATCTTTGATATGGAAGACTTGGACTGGACGCTCAACGAATTTCAGTGGTTGCGGAACCAAGGCTACCGCATTGTCAAAGGCGGTTGGGGAATGCGACCCGAGGCGTTATTCGGTCACGATCGCCAACGTGACCTTGAACTGGTTCGTTGCTTGCGTGAGGTCATCGGGGACGAACTTGAATTGGTGGTTGACACGCCTGGACACCATCGTATTTGGGATGTCCCGACAGCCATTCGACGTATCCGAGATCTCGAACCCTATCGGCTCAAATGGATTGAGCAACCTCTGCCCCCTGAAAACTTTGAAGCATACTCCCAACTACGGTCAGCAATCATGACACCCATCGGGACAGGTGAGGATGAGTGGAATGTCGAAAGTTACAAGAGGCTCATTCAGTCGGGTGGTGTTGATATCGTACAGATTGATCCCGGGCGTTGCCACGGACTCACCGGTAGCCGACATGTCATTAAACTCATTGAAGCAGAGAGTCTTCTGTTCAGTGCCCATTCGTGGAGTAGTGCCTTGAACACCGCGGCGAGTCTGCACATGTTAGCGAGTTCGACACATGCCGATTGTACGGATTTTAAGCCCCACGAATCCCCGATGCAGCATGAATTGGTCAGCGATCCGTGGGTACAAGAGGACGGTTATGTCGCTATCCGAAATGTCCCAGGATTGGGAGTCACGGTGCGGGAAGATGTTGTGGAGAAATATTTGTTCGGATAGAAAGTCCACTTTGGCAAAGTCCTCAGCCTGGTGCCTGCAACAACGGCATAGGATTTTTAATTTGTGCCCTCTGGACTGCGATGCTATTAGGGACAAATACTTGGTATAGTACAATCGCGTAGTCCGTAACGGAGTGGAGGACAGATCTACGGAAAGGCATGTTAAGTGTGAAACCCACCTTACCGAACCGCAAGGAAAATTAAAAAATCGCCTTTACGACACCTTTGATATAGTTGTTCCCTCCACCTGTTGCTTCCTTGAGGAGGGCGGGATAGTCTTCCAGTGGGACGATGTGTGTGATAAGCGGTCTTAGGTCGATATGGCCACGTTCGAGGAGTCGAATTGCCGGCGGAAATGGATCCCGAATCTTCGCCCCGGGCGATGAGCTGACCAAATTGAATGCAGCACCGTGCCACTCGCGACCGTTGATTGTCACTTCTTCTCGAACACAACCGAAGAGATTGATGTGCCCACCCCTGCGGACGATTTTAGTGGCGAGGTTTAACCCCGCACCCTTGCCAGAACAGTCGAACACCACGTCAATTGGACGTGCCTTCAGGTCTGACACCAGTTCAGAGGTCTCAATTTCCTTGGGGTTATACGTGAGTTCAGCACCGAGCGACTTCGCCAGATTTAGCCGTTTTTCAACGATGTCTATGGCGATAAGGTCATTCGTGTAGAATCGGCTCAGAGCTTGGATGAACATAAGTCCCATAAATCCGCATCCGATAACTGCAACGTTGTCAGCGGGTAGCAGAGGTGCAGTATCGAGTCCTGTTACGACACATGAAACCGGTTCAACAATCCAATATTCGTCCGCGATGTCTGATTCTGGGAGTACATACATACGGTCGGCTGGACAGTTCTTAATACCGTCGAACCCCAATGCGACCCCCGCAACGCGCATCCCTTCTTCAATATTCTGAACGTCGCGCCCAACTTTCGTTACGTAGCCAACGCCTTCGTGACCGGCGGGGGCATAACCACCGTCTTGGAAAGTCGCTAAGTCCCACGCACAGACACCACATGCGGAACGCTGAACCTGCACTTCATCAACCTGTGGATCGGATACATCGATATCGATAATCTCGACCCCGCCGTTTTCTCCATATCTAATCGTTTGTGTTTTCATCGTTTGATATGCCTTTCCTTTATTACAGGCTTAAGGCTTGCCTTATCTTAATTCTTATAAATTATGTGCCGTAAGAGGGATATTTTAGCCGTTTTGAGTCGAGAAGTCAAGAGATTTTTTCAGATTTTCGAGTAGCATCTTGAAAGTGAAAGTGGGGCGTGCTATACTTTAATGAGTCGTAAGGATGTTGGGAAACGGGTCCATAAATTTTTCGAGTGGAGGCATTTAATAGTGGCGACGTTTTCACTAAAAGGTTTCGTTAAGGATGTCAGATACGCTCCCTGTTTCAGCCCGGAGACACTCAATGTGTACAATATAACGCAATTTGATGTAAATCAAGCGCAGTCTTATGGACTAATTGACTTGGGAACATCAGGTAATAATCTCGCTTTTTCAAAATGGGTTTCGCCGAAACGAACGCGCTCGTATCCTTTTGCACGGATTTATAACACATATCACCTTAATACGAAAAAAGTTACGGTTATCCCAATCATTAAGGATGAGGGATCAGGGACACAGAACAATGATCGAATTAACTTCATCACATTTTCATGGATGAACCTCCTAAACATATACATCATTTTGGCATGGTATGAGGATGCGGAGAGAAAAGCAGGTACAACTGACCGAATTACCAATCAGATTCTGAACGTTGAGAGCGTGCGTGAAAAATTATTTGAGATAAGTCGGTATCAGATGAGTGCACTACACTGGAATACGACCCACTTCGAGAAAGACTTCGAGTCAATTTATCTGAATGCAGTTGATGGATATAAGAAAATATCTCAAAAAGAAAACGTTGCCATTCACGGTCCAAAAAACCATATCCAGACGCTTAAAAAATTTAAGGCGGACGGTTGTTTCAATTTAGTATCCTTCAAAGAAGCAAGTCTCCCACGCTCGTATGAAGCTGCCCATAGAGAATCTGTAACAACCCACCTCTTAGAATCCCTTGAGGAAAATACAAAAGCCGTTTTCCAAATTTCAAACTATCTTGGTGGACAGTACTATCTGACTGCCGATGAAGTTTATTGGGAAGGTGGTCAGTTAGTTATACAAGAGTCCAAAAACAGTAGCACAGGAAAACTGCCATCTGAAGATGACATCAAGGATGGTTTATTCAAGTTAATTCTTTTTGCGAATATGGAAGAAGTGGCGATTGATCAGAGAACAAACGTCCAATGTATCACCCGATTAAAACTCACAGGTGATCTTGTTGGCAGTCTCTTCTTACCGTCTACGCCAGAAAATATATTTAACTTCTGCGCGGAAAATCGCCTGACACAAACACACCAAAAAAGAATTGTGTTGCTTAATGAAGAAGCAGGTCAAAACAATAAACTGCAGATATGGATAACAGGTCGTCATGGCTAAATTAGCAAAAAGTCCACTCCGGTACCCAGGGGGTAAATCCAGAGCCTTAAAACAGATTTTGCCGCTGATTCCGGTGAATATGACTGAATTTCGGGAACCATTCGTCGGTGGCGGTTCTGTCTTTTTTGCTATCCGAAGCCTCTTTCAGAACCGTATCCAGTCCTATTGGATTAACGACCTCAATTACGATCTCTACTGTTTCTGGAAACAGGTAAGAGACAATGCACCGGACTTGGTCGAAACACTCATAGAGACGCACACAACAACTACAGACGGCCGCGCTCTATTTGAGGAACTAACAAAATCAAAAGATAAACTGAACCAGAACCGGGACCTGCTCTGTGAGTTCCAGCGTGCAGTCCGTTTCTTTATACTCAATCGTATTACCTTTTCCGGTGTCGTGGATTCTGGTGGATATTCGCAATCCGCGTATGAGAAACGTTTTACAGCCTCCTCTATTGAACGTGTGAAGAATATCGTCCCGTACCTCTCCGAAGTCAAAATAACCAATCGAGATTACACTGATCCACTTTTCGACGACGGTGAAGATGTGTTTATTTTTCTCGATCCACCCTATTGGAAAGCAACTGAATCGAGATTGTACGGTGTGCGAGGTGAATTGCATGCCACATTTGACCACTTGCAATTTGCTGAGAATATGCGGAAATGTTCTCATAAGTGGTTGATTACTTATGACGACTCGCCTGTTATCAGGGATCTATTCAGTTTTGCTGAGATTCAGGAATGGACATTGCAATACGGTATGAACAATTATCGGCAACGGAGTGCTGCGAAAGGGAGAGAGTTGTTTATCAAAAATTATTGATTATTTTTACCAGTTTGTATGTGATCCATCCCGTCGGTGAAGGTGTGGCGGTTCCGAGAATTTGTAGGTCTGTGCCGTTACGAGTTCTTCATTAACTTCGACACCCAAGCCGGGGCCATCCGGTACCGGTATAACTGCGCCTTCAAGTTCATGTTGCACGGGAAATAGATCGTTATCGTAATGTCCAGATTGTTCTGTTGGAGAGACCCGGATTTCTAACCAAGCGAAGTTCGGAACTGCCGCCGCGAGATGGACTGTTGCCGCTGTACAGATAGGACCTAAGGGGTTGTGTGGCATCAGGTCGATATAGTGTGTCTCAGCCAAGCCCGCGACCTTCATCGATTCCGTCAATCCGCCGACGTTGCATACGTCAAGCCGTGCAAAGTTCGTGATACCGCGTTCCAGATACGGGAGAAATTGCCACTTACTGGAGAACTCCTCACCAATCGCGAACGGGACATCTACCATTGTCCGCAAGGATTCGTACGCCTCAGGGGTCTCATCTCGGATCGGTTCCTCCAAAAAATCGAGTGTGCCGGAGGGCATACGTTGGCAGAAAGATGCGGCTTCCGCAACGCTGAGCCGGTGATGATAGTCAATACCGAGGACAGGTTCAGATCCGATAGCTTCTCGAAGTGCCGTCAGCCATTCCGCCGCAAGACTGATGGATTCGCGTGGCTCAAAGATGTTTTCCTCATCGCCAGGTTTGGCACGATGGAGAACGTTTGTTCGGATAACGTTCCAGCCGTTCTCAAGCAATAAATTCGCGTTCGCGATGAGTTCCTCAACCGTAGCCGCACCGGTCGTTGCAAAGCACGGGACAGCGTCGCGTTGCTTTCCACCGAGCAATTGGTAAACCGGTACGTTCAACGCCTTTCCGACAATATCGTGAAGTGCGATATCGATTGCTGAGATCGCTCCAGTCAATGCCCGACCCCCCTCAAAATACTGGCTCCGGTACATCTCCTGCCACAATCCACCGATCCGCATCGGATCGCGCCCGATTAAGAATTCACGATAGTGTTTCACCGCGCCTACCACCGCCAATTCTCGACTCGAAAGCCCAGATTCGCCCCAGCCATAGATACCTTCATCGGTCTCCACTTTAACGATGTGTTGATTTCTGTGTCCCACCCAAACAGGATACGGTTTGATGTCAGTAATTTTCATAATAGGTTACTCCTGCGCGCACTTCGTTCTTGGTTTCTAATCCTTATACCAAATTGCTTGGCGTGTGTCAATTGGTTTTTGTGTTCCGCGGAATATTAGCAACGCTTGAATCAAACAGATAGGTATGCTACAATGGCAAAAACGGAACGGAGGCACTCAGATGGCTAATAACCAGATTAAAATCGCGGCGTGTCAATTGCTCACGAGCGAAGACGTTTCCGCCAATACCGTAAAAGTGCTCCAGCAGATCGAAACGTGTGCAGAGATGGAGATTCAGATTGCGGCATTCCCCGAAGGATGTCTGTTCGGCTACTGCTGCCGGACGGATTATTGGGAACATATCTCGCCACAGGTTTTTAAAGAGGCTGAGGCACAAATCGCTGAAGCCGCACGTCGGCACGGAATAGCCGTTATTGTTGGCTCAGCACATCATGATGGGGAGAATTGGCACAACGACCTTGCTGTTTTCGATCAGCAAGGAACCCTCAAATACCGTTACGGCAAAACCTTTCTCGCAGGGGAGAAGTGGTGCACTAACAATCGCGGTCCGCTACCAATTGTAGAACTCGCTGGCGTTGCATGTTGCTTCATCATCTGCCATGATGTCCGCTATCCAGAGTTAGTCAAGTTGCCTGCGGCGATGGGCGCGCAACTCTGTATATTTTGCTCTTGTGAAGCCGGATTGCTATCAGAGTATAAACTCTCCGCCTACCGTGCTATGCCGATCTCGCGAGCGACGGAAAACGGTATCTATCTCCTGATGGCGAATACACCCGCAAATCCTGATGACATCGGCTCACCCGGATCGTCACATGGCAACTCGAAGATTGTGCATCCAGATGGTAATGTCATCATAGAGGCTGGGTTTTTCGGAGATGACATCGTTTCGGCAACAATAGACCTCTCGAAGGCGACAGGTTCGCAGGCGAAACGGACCTGCAATGAAGACACCATCCTGCGAGAATGGTTCCGACAGGGATGTGAGTTTGTTGTGAAGGTCTGATTTTTTAAACTATTAACGCTGGTTACTGCTCCAAATGTAAAGCAGAGACAAATTATGCCATTTAAGGAGAACCTGATTTCATGACGCAGTGGTTTCTGGTCAATTAAAAAACCTACTTTCTATGAGAGATGGTTTCCTAACTGTTAGAAATCTGCCCGGAATGAAATGGAGGGCAGTTCAGGAGTCATAAATAGAAATATGCCAAATCAAACTGTTCAGATCCGTGCCGCTCGGCTCGTTGATGGGATAAGCACATACGCTAAAACCGATCAGGCGATTCTTGTGACCGACGGTCGAATTGATGCTGTTGGACATCACGAAGATATTGCCGAACAGACACCACCCGATGCAGAAGTTATCGACCTTGGAGACGCGTATATCACACCGGGACTCATTGATGGTCATACACATCTAAGTCTTGCAGGCGATGGTCGTAACTACGTTCAGATGTTCTCCGAAACCGATGAGATGATGGTGCTGACCGGTGCGATGAATCTGCAACGCCATCTCGCTGCAGGGATTACAACCATCCGCGAGCATGGTGCGAGAAACAAGGTCGGATTTACACTGAAGGAAGGACTTGAACGCGGTTATATTCCCGGTCCCCGCACCTTAGTGAGTGGACGACCGATCACGTGCACAGGTGGGCATTTCCACATGTGTAACGAGACAGCGGATGGCGAAGCAGAGATGCGACGCTCAGTCCGTCGTTTGGTTCATGAAGGCGCGGATTACATCAAGATTATGGCATCAGGTGGAGGAACTGCTGGAACGATTCCGGGACGCGCCAGTTACTCTGTCGCCGAGTTGCACGCCGCTGTTCACGAGGCGCACCATTTCCATCGGCTCACGGTGGCGCATTGCCGCGCAAAGGAATCGATGGTGCGAGCGGTTGAAGCGGGTATAGATCTGATGGAGCATGCGGAATTCCTCGATCCAGACGGTGAACTCCGGTTCGATCCAAAAATTGCCGAGATGATGGCGGAATCCGGTATCTGGATTAGCCCGACCCTTCAAGCATGGACCGGTTATCCTCGCATCGTTGAACTCCGTACGAAACGGGACGCGGATACCATTTCCCCTGACGAGGCAACCGAATTGCAAGGACTTGAAACGCAGGCAGAAGGACGCCTTGATGTGATGCGACGTATGCTTGACTACGACCTCCGCGATCGGATTGTTCCCGGCACCGACTCAGGTGTTGGTAACCTTGCGTTTGGTCATCTTGATTATGACTTGCAACTGCTCGTCCAAGTTGGGTTTACGCCTGCGGAAGCACTTATCTCAGCAACCCGTATTTCCGCTGAGGCAATCGGAATGGCAGATGAAATTGGGACGATCGCACCGGGCAAAATCGCCGATCTCGTCGCCTTTGAGAGCGATCCGACAAACGATGTAAATGCGTTTAGCCGAGTAACTGCGGTGTTCCAAGCCGGACAACGGGTGAAATGAAGCACAATATGCAGTCAAACATTGATGACGTTATCATTCAGCGGTTGCTCTCCGATTCTCAAAAAGACGGCGTGCAAAAACTGGTTGTGGGTGCGGTCATCTGCATAAACAACAAATTCTTGCTCATAGAGCGAGTTCTATCTGACTTCATGGGAGGATTTGTTGAAATTCCGAGTGGGACCGTGGAGACAGAAGAAGATCTACTCACGGCACTTGCACGGGAAGTACAGGAAGAGACAGGGCTTGTGGTAATATCAGTCCTTGAATATCTCGGATCCTTTGATTATCGATCCAGTTCCGGCAAAAAAACGAGACATTTCAACTTTATTGTTGAGGTCGAGGAGGGTAAGATCAAACTTAATCCTACTGAACATCAAGCATACTATTTGGTTGCGTTATCCGATGTAGCGTTCACAACGCTTAACATCTCAGACGCTACCAAGCAGATTCTCAAAACTGCAGCACAACAATAACGCGAGTGTTTCGTCAGATCAAAACTCGTAGATGTCTGCACGTCGTTTCGCCACCTTATGTCGGACGAGTGCTTGGAGATCGTCCGGCATCCGCGCAAACGTCTCTGGGAAAATGGGTTGATGACCGCCCTCACGCATGAGATTCCACCAAGGCGGATAGTAGGCGATATTCAATGCCATACGGTGTTGGTTGTCGGTTGTATTTGCACCTTGTCCATGCCATGTCCCACCGTGCCATAACAACACAGAGCCGCGTCGTCCGCAGACAGACACTGGATGACTCTCTGCAATATCGGATGCCGAAGGTCTACGCCGGGCGCGATGGCTGAATGGCACAACGAGCGTCGCACCGTTCTCAACGGTAAAATCCGTTATCATCCAGATCGAATTGATCATCCACGGGGTTTCGGGCAAGCGCGCTGGCAAGTCGTGCGTCGAATCGGAATGGATACCCCCTTGTGGTGCCCGCGGCTTGACCCATTTTGTACATGCTTCACCCAGTCGCGGGTTATCGCCGAGAAAATGGCGGACGACCTGTAGGACCTGTGGATGTGCGATACATTCCCAACACATCTCATCGAGGTTGGCTACACCGAAAAGGGTTTGATACAAATCGTCGTTCGGGTCCTGAAAGGCGGCGCGATTCGCTGGATTTCGGTGGAGTTGAAAATATTTCTCTGCCATTGCATCCGCTTGTGTTCCAGGAATCGCATCCTCAATCAAACAATAACCGAATGTTTCGAGATGTTCTATTGCGTCTTGTTGTGCCATTGTGAGGTTCCTGTGCTCTCTGAAGAGTCCTTGGGATTCATGCGTTTTTGTTGTGTATAATCAATGCAAAGGCGGTTCTGAAAAGCGTGTTGGCTATTTTACCACGCTTTATCTTCTGAGAACAAGCGGAAAAATTACGAATTTTCAAAACCATAGAGGGTTTAAGTTGTTCAACAGGTTTCTGAGGATCCTTACCCTAACTGACATTAATCACTGGACACTGACAACGGGATAAAATACATGAAAAAAGAAAATGAAATCGAAACTGGCGAATGGAATCGTCTTGTGAAAGATGCTTACAACTCGCTGGAGTTCTTGGTCACAATGCACTACCTTCGGAAACACCTTCCCGAAACCGGCAGGATTTTAGATGCAGGGGGCGGACCAGGGCGTTATACACTTGAATTGTGTCGGGCAGGTTATGATGTCGTTCTCTTGGATATTGACCCAACATACACGGCTTTTGCTGAGGAAAAAATTGAATTGGAGCCGAAATCCGTTTCGAGTCGATTGATTGCGTCGGTTGTTGGGGATATACGGGACCTTTCACGTTTTAACACGGATGACTTTGATGCGGTGTTGTGCCTCGGTGGTCCGCTAACATGTATCAGTGATAAAACCGAACGAACGCAGGCAACCTCTGAATTGGTTCGGGTCGCCAAACCTGAAGCGATTGTCTGCATCGCGGTTGTCGGTTATCTGGCGATGCTGCGTACCGTTCTGAGTCGATTTAGTGCGGAATTGATAACACCTCAGTACTGGGCATTAATAAAAGAAGGAAAAGGAAATAACCTTGTTCGTGGTAACCTATGGCACTTCTTTCGGGCTTCCGAACTTCAGCAACTCGCTGAATCGTGTGGATTGACGACGCTGGAAATGGTAGGGTGTGAGGGACTCTCAACAGGATTACCCGAAGCCACCAACACGGTGGCAGAAGACCCAGCAAAGTGGGAACGTTGGGTCGAGTTGGTCTTGGAAACAGCAACAGAACCCGCCATCGTGGACATGGCTGCGCACATCTTGTACATCGGTCGGGCGGGCTAATCCTCATCTCTTTTTATTCCGAAACACCAACATAAATCTATTTTCTTCTATCTGCTCTACTTTTTCTAAAGGAAGATGTTTCTCAATGATGTACTTGGCAAATGCAATTGTCCAAAAGTACCATGGAGCCGCGTACACACCTTTGTCAGGAATTGTCCTATTTCCTTCCATCAGACCCGTCTGGACATCGTATCGCTCTGGAAGGGTTTCCTCTCCGGCTCTTTTGACCAACTCATCGTGTATAATGACAACGAAGATGCCATTGTCCGATAGAATCCCTTTAAGTTGAAGTGTTAAGCTCTCCAGCGTCTGATACGATAAGTAACCATTATTTTGAGGAAGCAACGCAAGATCGAAAGAATTCTCTTTGTAGGGTAGCGCAGCGATATTCCCGATATCGAATTGACATCTGCTCTTTCTTTTTCGTGCGACCTCTTTCGCGTGGCGGAGTGGAATCTCTGCGAAGTCGATACCTGTTGCTATGGCTCCCATCTCTTCCATAGCAAAGGTATAACGCCCCGCGTTGCAGCCCAAGTCTAAGGCGCGCATGCCGGGTTTTATGAGTTTAGGCAAATAGTCTTCATATCTCTCAACGGCAAATTGTGATCTTGGGTTATCAGGATCAGTGGTCGGATGGACACCCGCCGCATTGTAATGTTTCCGAATCGCCTCAAATGTGTTCATATATTTCCCTCCTTTTAAATATGGCTTGCGTTGTAGGACGCAATGGTGTAAATTGGTTGGATAGAGTATACCAAACATGTTACCATGATTCATCATGTTAGACGTGGGAAAATGACTATATAGGGGGGCTACCAATGCTATCAACCGAAAACATGGGCGGCGTTGTTGTCACTCCAAGCGAATTAACCGAGATGCAAGCGGGGGACTACATCCTACACGCCCGCGATGGTGTGCTAAACAAGGTGGAGGTAGAGAAAATCCGTATGCCCTTGGATCCACAGGCACACTACCAAGGATTGAATTTCGCTTCGGCTCCCGATGGCACCATCTATGCAGTGCAACAGACCGTCATCTCTAAGTCCACGAACGCTGGTAAAAGTTGGGAACATCTCAATAGGGATCCATCTACCTTCGGTTTCAACGGGTGGTTGCTACAAGCCAATCGTCACGGGCAGCTTATTAATGTGAGTCAACAGAGTGAAGAATCGCCAATCACCGTCTGGTTGTCCGATGATGAGGGTCAAACGTGGGAGCAAACGAGTGAAATAGATGTCACGCCGTTTAAGAAAACTGTCGCTGGTTCAAGCCTAACCCGACTTAACGATGGCACACTTCTCCTACCAATAAAAAGGCGGGATGATCCATTCTACGAAGGGACGAACCCAACGTACGTCTTTATTTCGGATGATGATGGACACACCTTCTCGAACCGCTTTTTCTTATCGGACTACGGCAACGAAGTCAACATTGCTGAATTGTTCCCCGAAAGATTGCTGGCAGTCATTCGATACCAGCCGGGACCGCCAGATCAACCTCACACGGACAAGACCGTTTTCCTCGCCGATTCGGTGGACAACGCTGCTACATGGACAAACCTTCGTCAATTGACGAGCGTCCATGGGCAATGCCACGGTGCAGCGGTTGGGTTGTCTAACAATCGCGCTGTGGTAGCGTACGATCACCGTTATCCCCGCGAACTCGGTAGTGGCAGAGCGATGGTAAGCGATAACAACGGTGAAAGTTGGTCCGATGAAGTCTATTACCTTTGTCACGGACACGTCGCTGGTTTCCCGCGACATATTAGCTTAGACGGAGAAGATATATTAACCTTCATCGGTTCCTGCTACGGCGATGTCAGCAAATGGGAGAACGCCACAGGAAACTCGCACTTCTGTGTCATCCGATGGCGACCGGTTTAGGACGAAAATTATGAAGATCACTGGATTTGAGACGATACCGATTCAAGGGCGCGCAATGGTGCTGAAAATGTTCACCGACGAAGGAATCATCGGCTACGGTGAACCCATGAATTATGAGCATTGGCGCGTTGTCGCACAAGCAGTGGACGACATAGCAGAATATCTTGTTGGTAAAGATCCGCTGCAGATTGAGGACCATTGGCAGGCGATGTACCGTTCAAGTTATAGCCGGAACATGCCGATACTGATTGGTGCTTTAAGCGGCATTGAGATGGCGATGTGGGATGTATTCGGTAAAGTCGTCGGGATGCCGATATGGAAACTGCTCGGAGGTTCGGTACGTAAGCGGATCCGCGTCTATACCGGTATAGGTGGCACAACACCTGAAGCGTGTGCAGAGAGTGCCAAGAAAGCGGTTGCGTCAGGGTTCCGAGCTGTGAAGATGGGAGCTTCACCTCAGCCTGTTCGGTTTGTGGATACACCAAAGGCAATTGATACGATGGTGGCGCGGGTGGCGGCAGTACGAACAGCAGTGGGCGACGAAGTTGACATCGCTGTTGACTTACATCGGCGATTAAGCCCGACGATGGCGATGATTTTAGTGAAAGAATTAGAACCCTTCAGATTGCTGTTCGCTGAAGAGCCGTGTCATCCAGAAAATAATGAACCACTGCTGGCGCTGTCGCAGTCAACGACGGTACCGATAGCGACGGGTGAGCGGCATTTGACACGATGGGGTTTTCGGGAGATAATTGAGCGCGAGATGTGTGCGATTTTGCAACCGGATATTCGGCACTGCGGCGGGATACTGGAACTGAAAAAAATTTCAGCGATGGCGGAGATTCACAATATGGCGATCGCCCCACACAACGCCGCTGGTCCTGTCGGAGTCGCAGCATCGGTACATGTGATGGCGACTGTGCCGAATTTACTGATATGCGAGGGTGGTCACCGACGCGGGGAAGGACTATTTTCGACACCTTTGGTGTTCAGAGACGGGTTCATTGAACTACCGACAGCCCCCGGACTCGGTGTTGATATGGACGATGCCGCTATTGAAGCGGTTCGAGATGAGACGTTTCGGTTGCGTGGGATGTTCTGGCACTCAGACGACGGGGCTTTCGCCGATTATTAGCCAGCCTTATGCGGAACGTTTTTATAGCGTGTTGTCCCGATCGGTGGGACGTGTGGAGAGATTCGTTTTTGGTGGGATGTCCCATGAGATATACCCGCAGCGTGGGCAACGCATCTCAAGTTCAACGAGGTTTCTGACAGTACCCGTCTTTTCGGGTTTCCGTCTGGTTTGACATTGTGGACACCGAACAGCGCGAAATTCATCCGCATCGCTTTTGCCAAAATAGGCACCTATCTTGAAGAGGACAAGTAGCAACGCGACGATAAAAACACATATAAAACTAAAGATGAGAAAAGGCATTTTTAAACCTGCGCCAAGCGTGAAGCAGCATCATTCGTCTACCAAGGGACTTGGTATAGGTTCCGCATTGCGCCGTTGTTGCAATGCTACTTGCATTCTGAAGAAATTAAACTCGCGTCAAGCGTGAGAGTAACTCGTACAACTCGCTAATCCACCAATAGTATTAGCGGTTTCACCGAGTGCTGAGGAAAGGTTACTTCCGTAACAGTGTCGTCAAAGAATGGATTAAAAAACGCATCAGCGGTGTCCAAAAACGCTGGTAGGTTGAGCCCCATATAATTTCCCGATGCGTCGTCACATTCAACCACAACCTGTCGCAATTTATCGCGTCCGGCAGTAGAAAGCGTGCGCAGCGGACGCAGCATCCGTGTATGATATTTGATGAAGGCTGCCGACACCTGTATTAACCCTTGAAGGAACAAGCGATACGTGTCTTCTGCTTCGTGCCACAGCCCTTCCCATGCTTCATGTGCCTCCCACCAGTAGGCAAAGTTGTAGAGGTCTACGCCGTACAAGTAGTCTTCGTTTTGTCTCCACATCTTTGGCGGCAAAGGTTCAGTATCGTGTTCTTCTTCTACCCCGTAACTGTGCCCACGCGGATCGCGAATCGGATGCGGCGTGACACCCGGTATATGACGATACGGTGGAAACGGCTTTTGCGGACAATACCGCTGCCAATTGACATCAAAGGGTTCAGGCTGTTTTCTAATCATTCCTTGCGGCTTTTTAATTATTCCTTGCGGTTAAACAACGTGCGTCTGAGCTATCAAGTACATTCCTTAAACCTGAAAAAACACCCAAGCAAAAACCCCTCCACTTCGTTACGGGCTAACGTTTTTGATGTTTAGGATTTACATTCTGCCGATTCCGATGTAATGAAAACCTGCCGCTCTCGCTTCTTCCGGGGAATAAACATTGCGCCCATCAATGAGAATCGGGGTCTTCATCTGCTTCGCGAGCCTACGGAGTTCAAGCTTGTGGTAGATCTCCCATTCGGTAACGAGCACGAGGGCATCGGCATCATAAGAGAGTTCGTATACATCTTCCGTGAAAATCACTCTGTTATCGTCAGTTTCGCCGTTCCCACTTAAGGCGCGGTGTGCGTTTGCAATAGCGATGGGATCGTGTGCCCGAACCGTCGCCCCTGCGCCGGTCAATTCACGGATAATGTCAAGTGCGGGTGCTTCTCGAATGTCATCGGTGTTTGGTTTGAAGGCGAGCCCGAGGATACCAATGGTCTTACCTTTGAGTGGACCCAATGTGCTGCGCAATTTTTCGATAACACGTTCCCGCTGGCGGAAATTAATGGTACGCGCTGCTTCCGTAATCGGCATTTCGTACCCAGATTGTGCTGCGACCCCTAACAAAGCGGCGGTATCTTTCGGATAGCAACTACCACCCCATCCAAGACCTGCTTGGAGGAACCGATGCCCAATACGTCCGTCAAGTCCGATACCGCGTGCGACTTCTGTTACGTCTGCTGCAACCTCCTCACAAAGCCCCGCAATTTCATTGATAAAGCTGATTTTAAGCGCGAGGAAGGTGTTTGCCGCGTATTTAATCATTTCAGCACTGTTCGGATCCGTTGTTATCATTGGGGGCAGATGGTAAGAAGATGGACGTGGAAACTCGCTCGGCGGGTCAAACGTCTGTTCGAGGATCGGTTTATAGAGACGACGCAAGGTATCAATTGCTTCATCGCTGTTCGCGCCGACGACGATCCGATCCGGATAGAACGCACCTTGCAGCGCCAACCCCTCTTGCAAAAACTCTGGGTTTGAAGCGATGGAAACGTTCCCTCGAATCCCACGTTCCGAAAATACCTGCGCTACAACTTCGGCGACACGTTGATTCGTGCCTATCGGAACTGTAGATTTCACCACAAGTGTGTAGTGTCTATCAGGCAGGCAGACTTCGGCAACCTCTTTAGCGGCTTGTTCCACGTGTTGTGTATCTGCTTCACCGTTCTTCTTCGGTGGTGTGCCTACAGCAATCAGAATTAGCTCTGCCTCTGGCACGACTTCAGCGACACTCGGTGTGAAACGGATCGTATGCTGTACCTCTTCGAGAAGACTTTGGATGCCGGGTTCATGAATAGGACTTCTTCCCTCATGCAAGAGGTTGAGTTTGCTCTCGTCTTTGTCCACCGCGGCGACATCATGATTCAGATAAGCAAGCACCACAGCCGTGGTCAAGCCGACATATCCTGTTCCTATAATTGCAATTTTCATATTTTAAACTATCAAATATGGTCATCGTTCCACTACGCTTCACGATGATTATTGGTTAATTCCAACCCGAATGGGAATATGAACGGTTATTGTACCGTCGGTGGTTCAACGTTTTCCAACAATTTCTTGATGATATCTAGGCTTGTGATACCGTCAGCCTCGGCGTTGAAATTCGTCAAAATTCGGTGACGTAGCACGGGTATGGCGACTGCCTTGATATCCTCATAGGAGACGTGATAACGTCCATTAAGAATGGCACGTGCCTTCGCTCCCAACACAAGATATTGCGATGCCCGCGGTCCTGCACCCCACTGCACCCAATCCTGAATAAAATCGAGAGCGTCTGAAGCAGGTCGTGTCTGCCGATTCAGTTCCACTGCGTAATCCACAATTGCTTCAGCAATCGGCACTTTCCGGACGACCTGTTGTATTCGTAGGACCTCTTCCCCTGTGATAACGGGTTCTATCTCCGGTTCATAAGCCGCAGTTGTGGTCATTACGATCTCTTTTTCCGCAGTTTTATCGGGATAATCAAGCGTGATATGGAACATGAATCGATCGAGTTGCGCTTCGGGTAGCGGATAGGTACCTTCCTGCTCGATCGGATTCTGCGTTGCTAAAACAAAAAACGGGCGTTCCAATGGATACGTTCTGCCACCTGCGGTGACCTGGTACTCCTGCATCGCTTGTAAAAGCGCGGCTTGTGTTTTAGGGGGTGTTCGGTTAATCTCATCGGCGAGGACGATGTTAGCAAAAACAGGTCCATTAATAAAGCGGAAAGCGCGTTTGCCTGCCTCACCTTCCTCAATAATATCGGTGCCGATAATGTCCGATGGCATCAGATCCGGCGTAAATTGGATTCGATTGAAAGGGAGCTCCAAAATCTGCGCGAATGTGCTGATGAGCAGTGTCTTCGCTAACCCCGGCACACCCACCAGTAAACAGTGTCCCTGCGAAAAAAGCGCGATAAGAAGTTGCTCAATGACTTCGTCTTGCCCAATGATTCGCTTTCTGAGTTGATTTAAAATGTTTTCCTTCGCCGTTTTCAAGGCTTCGGTGGCTTCTATATCTGTTCCGGTCTGTGGCGTTGAGATATCATTGTTCATTTTTTAAATTGTCAAATATGGTCATCGTTCCACGCCCCTCCGTGGTAACCGTGGTAACCTGGTTTTTGGTTAATTCTAATGGAGAATGAGGAGATGAACACTATGTAGCCGTTCCGATTGAGGCTCTCCACATTTGGAGCCCATCAAAATCGAAGTTAACATCAATGATCTGCGCACCTGCTTCTTCAAGTTTTTGACGGACGCGATGTTCATGTGTAGGTTCGCAGTAAAACAGTAGGCACCCACCACCACCAGCACCACAGGCTTTTCCGCCGATTGCCCCGTGCGTCATTGCAATTTTAAAGAGGGATTCTATCTGTTCATTTGTGACTGAGGGGTGTAACTTTTTCTGATTCTGCCAATTTTGGGTGAGGAGTTCGCCGAATTCAGCCAATCGACCGCGCATCAGTGCTATTTTTGTTGCCTCAGCGGTAGCTTTGAGAGTTTCTAATGCGTCTCGGACACTCGGTTGTCCGCTTTTATAGGCATCGGTCACATTCTGATGTATATTGCCAGAGAGACGAGATTTTCCGGTATAACAGAGGACAAGATTCTTTTCAAGTTCGCAACGGATGTGTGGTGGAAATTTCAATGGAGAGGTCTTCACCTCCTCCCCCTGAAACTCCATAAAATGAATTCCGCCGATTGCGCTTGCGTAATGATCCTGCTTTCCGCCGAGGATACCGAGTTCATGACGTTCAATATTGCTTGCGAGATCTGCATACTCATAAGGAAGATAAGTGGCTTCCTTAAGTGCTCCGAGCACACCAACGAGTGCGACTCCCATTGCGGCGGAAGTGCCCAATCCACTTCCTGGCGGCGCGGTGGACTGAGTAATCAGGTCGAAACCGCCAATCTGTATGGACATACGTCGCACAGCTGCTTTGACTAAATCAATATTCCCATCATATTCAAGCTGACGTATATTGTCGGCTTCAATGAATGTATCAAAATCCGCAGAATAGATACGAATGCTTTTATCCAGAACGCGCTGGAGTTCAACAGAATCGTCGTGTGCCACTTGGCGTTCACAGCGGAGGGTCGCATATGCGTATCGGTTAATTGTCCCGTTAACGACAAGCCCTTTTGAATGCTCGGTAAAGAGTGCTACATCGCTCCATCCGCCAGCAAAGTCGATGCGGACTGGGGCTCTCGTTCGGATTAACATGATGAGTCTCCTGACATCAGATTTTAACCAACGCGCCCAGAAAGCGGGTTTCCTATAAATGATGCGAACAAAGAATGGAAAGCGTACCTATAAATAGGCCAAAGAAAAAGTTGTGTCGATAACTGCAGGTGAGAGCATAATGTTGGAATATATTCTGGAAATGGCTCCCGTTATGGAACAACCTGCAGAGACTTTTGTCAGTAGGCGTAACGTGGAAAAGCCGCAGACACCCTCATTAGAAACGAGGCACAGTCCGGCGGCTTTTCCAGAAACTGAGCGAGACAACCGCCTTTAGCCAGTAGCGTCGCGAAGTTTCTTACCAGCTTTAAAGACAGGGACTGTCTTCTCTGGAATATCGAGTGGTTCGCCAGTCTGCGGGTTGCGACCCGTACGAGCTGGACGATTTTTGGCTTCAAATGTTCCAAAACCGATTAATCCAACAGAGTCGCCATTACTCAAAGCGTTGCAAATAGTCGCAGCAAAAGCATCGACAGCAGCGTTTGCATCTTTTTTGCTAAGATCTGTTTGTTCAACGATACTGTCGACCACATCGCTCTTCATTAATTTTGCCATGTCAAATGTTCCTCTAATTTTTAGCCCGATTCAGAAAAAGTTACGTTTTCCGAACAACTCGGGAAACGAGATTCTCACGCCTCGGACTCAAAATGAATTAACAAAAAACTAACAGTAATTATATTATACTATACAGATATAGATATGTCAAGATAAAATTTTGGTTAACGCCGATAAATAACCTAAATTACAGGGAAAGCCTATGTTCAACCGTAAACAAGCGTATTAGAAATAAGGGATATCTAACACGGGTAACTTGACATAATACATAGATGTCTTAATTTTAATACCACAGACTGCGCAATTTGTCAAGTTTTTTTGTCTTGAAGGCGAAGAATTCCGCTGGAACACGAGGTTCTTTACCGAAATATTTGCTTAAAGGGCGTGTTTGTGGTAAAATTATACAAACCCTACTACAATCTTGCTTGAATGACATAATAGAGGAAAACATCAGAAATGCGTGAGAGTTATCGTGTTGCGGTTGTCGGGGCAACGGGTGCCGTCGGTAATACCATGTTGCAACTTCTTGAAGAGCGGTCATTCCCAGTTGCTTCCCTCAAACTTTTAGCATCGCACCGATCTGCCGGTGAAATTCTATCCTTTAAAGATGAGCCCATTATCATTGAAGAACTGACGCACGACTCGTTTGAAGATGTAGACGTAGTCTTCTCATCAGCAGGCGCGTCTGTCAGTCGCGAGTTCATTCCCACAGCCGTAGAAAAAGGAGCGCTCGTCATTGACAATACGAGTGCCTTCCGCATGGATGCCGGAACACCTCTCGTTGTTCCAGAAGTCAACCTGGATGCCGCCCGTGCTCACAATGGACTCATCGCCAATCCAAACTGCTCTACTATCCAAATGATGGTAGCACTTAAACCTATCTACGACCTTGTCGGCATCAAACGGATCGTTGTCTCCACTTATCAAAGCGTCTCTGGTAAAAGTGGACGTGCCGTTATGGAACTAGTTCAACAAACGACTGAGGCACTCGAAGGTAAACCGGTCACCTTAGATAAATTCCCACATCAGATGGCATTCAACGTCGCATTCGATTGGCCCTTCTTAGACAGTGGTGACAACGAAGAAGAAGTGAAGATGATCAATGAGACCCGGAAGATACTTGAAGACGACACGATTGGTGTTTCCGCTACAACTGTCCGAGTCCCAGTCTTCTTCGCGCATTCTGAATCGATAAATCTTGAAACACACGAGAAACTCACAGCCGCCAAAGCGAGAGAGTGCCTTGCCTCTGCACCCGGTATAAAAGTTGTGGACGATCCTGACAACCAACAGTATCCACTCGCCGTTGATGTTGCAGGGAAAGATGAAGTCTATGTGGGTAGAATTCGCGATGATGCTTCCATAGAAAACGGTTTGAATCTTTGGGTGGTAGCAGACAATCTCCGTAAAGGTGCTGCCCTGAACGCTATCCAAATCGCCGAAAGTCTGCTGTAAGGCTGTCAGAAAGATATGGAACTCGACCTTGCCACGCTGCCGGGCTACCTACGTCAACGACATGCTGAGATTGGCATGTTTGAATCAGGGACGGAACTCCGTATAGAAGAGATTGGCGATGGTAATCTTAATACAGTCTATCGCGTTTCGGAAGCTGTGAATCCGGAGCGTTCGATCGTCCTGAAACATGCACCACCCTACATTAAGATATTAGGACCCGAGTATCCGTTATCCATCGAACGTTTGACCTACGAGTCCCGTGCTCTGGACATCTGCAGCCAATTCGCAAGCGGGACCGTTCCTGAACTATACTATTTCGATGCTGAAACCGCGGTCATAGCAATGGAGGACCTCCGAGATGCTCAAGTCCTGCGCGCGGACCTAATCGCAGGCAGCGTGGACACTGCTATCGCTGAACAGATTGGACGATTCATGGGTGCCGTACATAGCCGCACCTATGTTGAGAATCTTGATAGCACAACCGCACAGCATTATAGACAGCAATTTGCCAACACTACCATGCAGTCGATAACTGCCGATTACGTGTTCACTTTTCCGTACGCCGAACATGAAACGAATTTCTGGACCCCAGGATTAGAGTCCGATGTCCAACGATTGAAAGCGGATACGGACTTTCTGCAGCAGACAGAGAACCTCAAACAGATTTTTCTGACAGCACAGCAAGCCGTAACCCATGGCGATCTGCACACAGGAAGCGTTCTCGTCCAAAATAACACAGCGAAAGTGATTGATGCCGAGTTTGCCTTTTATGGTCCGGTAGGATTTGACCTCGGATTATATTGGGCGAACTATTTCTTATCTTATTTTTCACATCAAGATACCTCGGACGTGCAATCCTTGCTCAAAGCGGCGATTGCCAAGACATGGCACACCTATGCGCTCGAATTCAAAACAGTTGATGGGACGTTGAAGGAACAGACATTACAACAGATCTTCCACGAAGCGGTAGGATTTGCGGGGCTGGAAATGCTGCGCCGCCTTATCGGTGCGGCACACGTCAAAGATATAGAGGGTATTACTGATGTACCTAAAAAACTACGTGTAGAAAGGGCAGCGCTTCAATTCGGATTAACACTCGTTAAACAGCACCAATCCTTACGAGATATGCCAGCAGTCCTCACGATGCTTTAAGGGACAATCGCTGCAGTATTTATGAAAAGACTATGAGAGATTACTACGAAATCCTCGGCGTGAATCGGGGTGCCACTCCAGAAGAAATCAAAAAAGCCTATCGCAAACTCGCAGTCCAATATCATCCGGACAAAAATCCGGGTGACAAAGTGGCAGAAGAGAAATTCAAAGAGGCATCGAACGCGTATTCAGTCCTTTCCGATCCTGAAAAGCGACGTATGTATGACATCCGTGGCCACGCAGGCGTTGAGGGTATGGGTTTTGAAGGGTATCGGACGATGGACGATATTTTCAGGAACCTGAACCTTGACGATATCTTCGGACGCGGCGGATTCGGTGGGTTCGGTGGATTTGGTGATGCATTTGGTGATGCTTTCGGGCAGCGACGCACAACTGCACCCGCTCGCGGACGCGACATTCGTATGAACGTCAGTGTTCCTTTCGAGGATGCTGTGTTGGGGAATAAGAAAGAGGTGAATGTCCAAGGGAAGCCTCTCAGGCTTACAATTCCGCCGGGTATTCAGGATGGGAAAACTTTACGTATTCGGGGTCATGGAGAGTCCTTGGGCAGTGGTATTTCGGGCGATTTGTTGGTGACAGTTTCTGTTCAACCGCATCCGACGTTGACCCGCGAAGGGGCAGATCTACTCACAGATGCAAAGGTCTCTATGACGACAGCGGCATTGGGTGGTTCTGTTCGAGTTCAAACGCTAACAGGGGATGTGGATCTGAAAATCCCATCTGGCGCACAACCCGGACAGCAATTCCGCTTGCGTGGACGCGGTGGGGTAGACGCCTCCGGCAGAAAAGGCGACTTGCGGGTGCGATTGGTCGTGGAAATTCCGAAATCTTTATCTCGTAAGCAGCGGAATTTGTTGAAAGAATTCGATAAAACGTTGTGATCTGAAGACTTGAGGAATTCAGCGATGGCAGAGAGACATCTCGGTTAACTTCGTATTTCAATCGTTGGCTGATTAACAACAAATGCTGTTCTGGACATATTGGCAATTTTCAGGGGCAATAAGAACTTTTTAGAAGATAAACATAGACTTAAACTCGCCTAATTTCGGCTATACCTAAAAGTAAGGAGAACGAATGATCTCATTATCAGAACGGAGTCAAAATGTAACGCCATCGTCCACGTTGGCGATCACCGCGAAAATCAACGCGTTGATCGCAGATGGCGTAGATGTCGTCAAATTCGGCGCAGGTGAACCCGACTTCGACACACCCGATTATATCAAAGATGCCGCAATCGCCGCACTCAATGCGGGATTCACGAAATACACGCCTGTTCCCGGTACCCCCGAACTCAGAGAAGCGATCACAGAGAAATTCAAACGAGACAACGGACTGAGTTATGAATCCTCCGAAGTCATCGTTTCATGTGGTGCCAAACACACGATTTATAACATCTTTCAAGCCATCTGTGATCCGGGCGATGAGGTCATCTTCACGGCACCCTATTGGGTAAGCTACCCGGAGCAGGTTAAACTTGCGGGAGCAGTGCCATGCGTCATTGAGACGACGCCGGCGCAAAATTTCTGCATGGCACCCGATCAGGTCGAGGCAGCCATTACTCCAAAAACGAAAGCGATCCTCGTTAACAGTCCGAGCAATCCGACTGGCACGACGTATGATCTGGATACACTCAAGGCAATCACCGACCTCGCTGTTAAGAACCAAATCTATCTCATCTCCGATGAAATCTATGAGGCGTTGCTCTACGATGGAGCGACCCATCAGAGTCCTGCTTCCTTTAACGAGGAGACGAAAGCGATTACCTTTGTTGTCAACGGGATGTCCAAAGCCTACTCGATGACCGGATGGCGGATCGGATACACCGCCGGTCCTGAAGACGCTGTTTCGGCAATGTCGCGTATCCAATCACACAGCACTTCAAATCCGACATCCATTGCACAGAAAGCCGCTGTTGTCGCACTCAATGAGCCACAAGATGCTGTTGAAGAGATGCGAAAAGCGTTTGAGGAACGCCGAGATGTGATCTGTCAACGTTTTGACGAGATTGAAGGGGTCAGTTATGCCAGACCTCAGGGTGCGTTCTATATCTTCCCCGACTTTTCTGCACATTATGGAAGAACGCTTGGCGGACAGAAAATCGAAAACTCGATGGACATAACCGACTATCTGCTCAATTCGGCAGGTGTCGGTGTTGTGCCGGGGGACGGTTTCGGTGCGGACAATCATTTGCGGCTCTCCTTCGCGACTTCATTGGAGGAGATCAATCGCGGACTGGATCGTATCAAAAAGGCGTTAGCATAAACATTTTTAAGTACGACTTATAACATTATTGACATTGCGGACGTTGTAGACACGCCTCCAGAGAACTGGTAGGCGTGTCTTTTAAGGACACATAGGAGATAGAATCGTGGCAGAACAGACGACACCGAACCTCGTCTTCGTTATTACGGATGACCAAGGTTACGGCGATTTGGGGTGCACCGGAAACCCCGTTATCAACACTCCCAATCTGGACGCACTCGCAGCGGAGAGTGTGCAACTACAGAACCTGCACGTTGGTCCTACCTGTTCACCGACACGAGCGGGGATTATGACAGGGCATTATTGCAACTCTACCGGTGTATGGCATACCATTGGCGGACGCTCACTCCTCCGCAGTGACGAGGTCACGATGGCGGACATCTTCCGACGCAACGGCTATAAGACCGGTATGTTTGGGAAATGGCACCTCGGGGACAATTACCCGTTTCGTCCACACGACAGGGGTTTCGACGAAGCACTCTATCACGGCGGTGGTGGCATCAGCCAAACCCCTGACTATTGGGGCAACGACTATTTCGACGACACCTATTTCCGCAACGGTTCCGAACAACCCTTTGACGGTTACTGCACAGATGTCTGGTTTCGGGAAGCAATGGCATTCATTGAGAGACAGGCGGAAGGCGATCAGAGCCGTCCGTTTTTCTGTTACCTTTCCACCAACGCACCACACGGTCCATTCCGTGTTCCTGATGCTTACGGTGAGGTGTATCGGCGGAAAGGCGTAGAAGGCGATCGCGCGAATTTCTGGGGAATGGTCACCAATATCGACGATAACATGGCGAGGCTACGGCACCACCTCCGGGTCTTGGGACTTGAGGAAAACACGATCCTCATCTTCATGACCGATAACGGGTCCGCGGCTGGATGCGACTTGGATGCACAGCAGTTTGTCACGGCAGGGTACAACGCCGGAATGCGGGGTAGAAAAGGGTCAGCGTATGAGGGCGGACACCGTGTGCCACTGTTTATGCATTGGCCCAGTGGCGGTTTCACCGAAAAGCACGAGGTGCATGAACTCACTGCAAATATCGATCTGCTCCCAACGCTGATAGATCTGTGTGATCTTGAGGTCTCCTCAAACGCACACTTCCACGGTACCAGCATCGCGCCGCTATTGAGGAACGAGGCGGAGACATGGGAAGAACGGGTGATCGTCACCGATTCGCAGCGCGTTGAAAACCCGATTAAGTGGAAAGACAGCGCGACGATGTCGCAACGGTGGCGGCTCATCAACGGAACCGAACTCTATGATATACAAGCCGATCCTGGGCAACAGCACGACATCGCTGATGAACATCCGGAGGTCGTCGCGGAACTCCGCGAACATTATGAAGCGTGGTGGAAACTGGTTTCGGAACGGTTTGATGAGGATTGTCCGATCGTCATCGGGACGCACAACGAACCCGTTACATGCATCACGACGCACGATTGGCACGGGGAAGCGCAAGCATGGAATCATGGTATGATCCGCCGAGGTTTAGAATGCAACGGCTACTGGGCAATTGAGGTGCCTGAAGATGGTGAGTATAGTTTCGAGTTGCGTCGGTGGCCCCTCGCCGAGGACAGAGCGATAACGGACGGCATTCCGGGTGATCATATCGATCTTTACAACGGCGGCAAGGCTTTGGCACTCACATCCGCTCAAATCCGTATCGGGGATCAGTCTGCCACGAAAACAATTCCACCCGATGCGAAGGGCGTAACGTTTACGTTCAATCTCACCGCCGGTCAGACGCGTATGCATACCGAATTCACCGACGAAACCGGTGAATTGGCAATTGGGGCGTATTATGTGTATGCGAAACGAGTCATTTGAAGCGAGAGATTACTGATAAACAGGAGAGGTTGCGACGCGGGAAAATAGGCGGGCGAGTTCGTCCATCGACACACCGAGGCTTTCTTCGAGGTCCTTTTGCGCGAACCCAAGTTCTTGGACCCCGAGGCTCTCTTTAAATTCTTCCCGCGTCAACCCAAAATCACGGTAGCCCTGAATGATGGTTTTCAGATACCACTTTGAAGGTGCTTCAACGTCTTTCTCATACGACTCCCGCATCCTGTAAAACATGACACCGTCTTGGTAATACTTGCCGTAATAGTCGGGATACCCTTCGTAGATATCGAGTGCTTCTTCGTGGTCCTCTGTAATCTCCCAGAGTCCGCCGTGGACTGTACACGCCTCGGCACGGATAATATCGGCGTGGTATTTGAAAACAAGGCGAAACCCGTCAAGTTGGAACTTCCCTATGTGTGTGACACCCGGGCACCGTTGTTGCATGTGAGAGAGATTCATGTTGGACCCATAAGCAAAATATATCATTGTCCCTTCAATCTTCCCCACAGCACCGGGAGTTTACCCGATGGTTCTACAGCGAATGCGGTGAACATGATACCGTCGTTCATAATAGCCTGAACTTCATCTTCGGTGAGCCCATCGTTGAAGAGACCAACTTCATCCATAATAGTGGCGGAGAGGAAACCGGTTCCTTTATCGGTCGCGAGCCATGCCGTCTGTTCCTGATCTTGGAGTTGGAATTTCGGCACCTTTTGTGAGACTTTCTCTTCGCCGTTGACATAAATTGTACAGTTGTCTCCGTCGTAGACATTGGCGACGTGATACCAGGTTCCATCTTTGACGGTCACGCCACTGGCGACATCCCAAGTGTTCGTCCAACTGCGGAGGAGGTTGCCACCGTTTTTGTAAGGGACATAGCGGTTGTTGCTCTGATCCCATATAGAGAAATAGTTCTGTTGACCACCGATGTCGGTGAAGTTTATCCACAAGGTGAAGGTCACTTTATCTTCAATTATGCCTTTACCGAGCGGAATGGTGACTGTTCCCCCCTTTTTGATTTCAAGGGCACCATCGACCTTGCCTTTTGCCCATTCCCCTCGCGTAATTGTGCCTTTACGCCCATTTTCGGATGCGTCTTTAGCGACATCGCCTTTACCTTCGTCTAATAGCCAAATACCGACAATCCTATCCGGATCAATCTCGGCTTGACTATAACCGGCGACCAGGCTTAGCACGAGTATCGTGCAGATCAATATGCTTATTCTCATGAGTTTACGCTCCTTTTTGTTGTAGGGAGTGTTGCGGCTACAGATCGCCGAGAGCGGCAGAAATGCAACCGGTATGTTAATTACATTAGACTGATCAAGTATATTACAAGTTTAATCCGATTTCCCGTCTACGCGTGCGTTTGTAGTCGTGCGATTCATCGTAGGTCCTAAGGGTGTGTATAACGGGCAATAAATGGTTTCCCTACTGTGAACCGGTGAACTTGACGTATGACAGACGGATAGCCCGATTGTTTGCCCGGGTATAATTTGACAAAGGATGAAAATTAAGGTATACTATAATTGCTTGCCGGGATGCTGAAATTGGTAGACAGGCTAGGTTCAGGGTCTAGTGTGCATTATGCGCGTAAGGGTTCGAGTCCCTTTCCCGGCATTTTTTTAATTGTGCCTTGCGGTTAAACGACGGGGTTTGTGCTTTGATGTTTTTCGCTCAAGAGCCGCCTGCGCCGTTGTTGCAGGCTACTTACATCTTCCAAATCGTGTAGATTCTCAAACCCAGTACCGACCCTTCAGAAACCTGAGCGAAATATAATGGCACGCAGTTCAAGTAGTTATAGTTAAAAACTTCCGAGTGTGCCTGTCTGCTTCATTCTCTCTTCAATGTTTCTGGGACTAACCACAAGAAAATGCTCACTGCGAGATAACCGATGCCTCCCAACGCAAAACCGGAATAATCCAACCCGAAAAGATCGGCAAGATTACCGACAATAACCGGTCCCGCCGAACCGCCGAAATCTCCCGTAAGCCGCCATAAACCTAAGAACTCTCCAGTTCCCTCGCGAGGTGCCAAGTCTGCACCGAGTGTCATCATCGTCCCTGAAGCGATGCCATTGCCCATACGCATGAAGATGGCGGCAAGCAGCAACGACGTAAATGTACCTGTAAACGGCATCAATACCATCCCTGTGGCAAAGATACAAATCCCCGGCACCGTCGCATATCTCCGACCGAACCGATCCATCATATAGCCAGCAATTGGGAACATCGACATATCTACCGCTGAGGAGATCATGACGACCGAGCGAACCTGTTGCGTCGTTAACCCGACGACTTCATCCGCATAAAGTGGAATAATGATATTGCATCCACGGCGTAATGTCTGTACGCACACCTGCCCTATCCCCGCAGTAGCGAGGAGTCGCGCGTGCTGGCGCGAGATCTCAAGAAGTTGTTTTAGGTAAGGAGTCCTTTTACCTGCTGCTTCGGTTGTGGTGCGCCGCGTCCTGGGAATAAAGAAAAAACAGAGAAGAAGGTTCAGAATTACGATGCCAGCATAGATGAAAAAGGGGAGACGGAGGTTCACCCCAAGAAAGATAGAGCAGAACTGACCGGCGAAGGTGCCCATCCTGTTCACGCCACCGAACAGAGCAAGTGCTCTCCCACGATTCGCTATCGGGATCACATCCGTCATATAGGCATGCCGGGCAAGCATCCACAATGCATATCCAATACCACCCAGTAACTGCGCACCGATGAGTTGAAAGAAGTTTCGCGCCATTCCCATACCGAGTGTTGACATGCCGATCAGGACTAAACCGAGCAACATCGATGGTTTGCGACCGAGTCGTTCCACTAAAATACCAGCAGGAATATTTCCAAAGACACCAACAGCAAGGACAACCGTCGTCAACGTATAGGATAACTCAAACGATTTAACATAAATCGAAAGCGTTGGTGAGACGATGCCTCCTCCTATTGCCAACAGAAACGCTGGAATATAGATGGGAAGGATTAGCGAGACTCGGCTAAATTTGCGGTCGTTCAATTTGGGTCTATAGACATGGAAACCCTCCGCTGGAGAGCTTCATCGGAAGAGTCGGGAATCGGAGTTCCCTCCTACATGGGATCTTGGGTTCCTCTATAGGACCAGAAACCCATAATTAAAAAAGCGCGTCCGCATAGCATGTATACGTGGCTTCATCAAAGAGGACAAACTGAATGGATGCTGGAGCAGTGTTGCTCTGTTCCACGAAACTTCTCACCGCTGTCAGGGCAACACGTGCGGCTTTCTCTGTCGGGTAGCCAAAGATACCGGTACTAATAGAAGGAAACGCGATGCTTTGAACGCCGTTTTCCACTGCAAGTCGGAGGCTTTCCTGATAACAACTCGCAAGCAGTTCAGGCTCACTCGAATTGCCGCCGTCCCAAACGGGTCCTACGGTGTGGATCACATATGTTGCGTGAAGTTCGCCGCCCGTTGTAATAACCGCTTTGCCAGTAGGACAACCCCCTTCACGTGCGCGAATCTCCGCACAAGCGTGCTCAATTGCATCACCGCCAGCGCGACGTATTGCACCGTCCACGCCGCCACCACCGACCAGCGCACTGTTCGCCGCGTTCACGATGGCGTCAACCTGCGCTTTGGTTATATCACCTTGGATGAGTTCCAAGTCGGTTTGTGCAATCTGTGTTTTCATGTGATTACCTCCTCTGAATAAAACCGGCTCTGTGGAGTTCCTGTAAAATAAAGGGTTCTATAGGCATATCATTTTGCAGTTGCGCATAGCCAATCCCTTGGTCGGTACAGAAGCGTTGCAGTGTTTCGCAAAATGTCTGTTGCTGATTCTGGTATTGTGAGAGCGTTTCCGGATTAATTGTGATGGCTCTCGTTTCACCGGTTTCGGCATCCTCTACTAACCAATCCGCTCCCGTAGGTGTGTTTTCCAAATATACCTGTGGGTTTATTTCCTCTGGACTGGTCAGATGGATGGCTGTGAGTGAGAAGCCGCGTCCTGCGAGCAATTTGAAGCCCTGTTCGTAACCGTTTGGATCCAAAAAATCGGAAAGCATGACAACAGCACACGGATGGCGTTGATACATTGGAAGTTGCCTGAGACATTCCGTCAGCCGCGTTTGTCCATGTGCTGCAATTGCGGTCAAAACCTTTATGAGACGTGAAAATTGTGATGTGCTTGATACGGGTGGCAGTGCGGCAGAGAGTCGTTCCGTGCACGTATAGACAGCAATACTATCAGCGTGTCCCAAAGCGATGTAGCCTAACGCCGCGGCGATCTGTTTCGCACACGCCAACTTGGTGGGTGAGCCAAACTCCATAGAACGGCTGTTATCAATGAGGAGTGCGAGCGGTAACCCCTCATCCGCATGGAAGAGTTTGATAAAGAGTTTCCCTAAACGAGCATAGATGTTCCAATCGACATGCCGTAGATCGTCGCCGGGTTCGTAGACCCGATAATCGGCGAACTCCATGCCCACGCCACGGTTCGGACTCCGTCGTTCACCTCTGAATTTACCTCGGAACGATCGGTTCGATCGGATATGGAAGGGTTCAAGTTGCTTCAGGAATTGCGGTGTAAGCATTTTTTTAATAGTTCGCAAAGCGTTAAATGAAGGGGTTAGTGCCTTAACGTGCCTGTGTGAAGAATCGCCTGCGCCGTTGTTGCAGGCTTGCGGCTTTAGTTACCCTTAATGCTGGTATCACTCTTTACTTGTAGGAACGGGTTGTGCTTGCAATCTTCACTGGATCTCTAAATCATTTTTAGACTCCAATAAAGTATTTGACACGTTTCTGAAAAATAGGTTTATACAAGTTGCCTGTGGAAAGACGCTAAATTTAATGCAAGGGGATTGAATAGATAGAGCGAAGTTGAGTTTCGTGTGGGAAGTTGTGATCAGAAAATCACTCCTATTATTCCAAACGGGAGATGGTCTTTCGATAGCGAGTGTCCATCTCAGGTCCTTGGGATTGCAAGTATTCCTGTTCCGAACGACGCGCCGCTTCGGTTGAAGGGAGAGTTGGGATGTCAATGTTTGCTGTACTGATTTGGTCGTTGCCCCATTTGTAGGCGGCAATTTCACCTTTACTGATGATGAGATTCATCCCGACATTCGCCTCTACAATCGGCACACCATTTTCCCGCGCCCTGGCAAGCACGGTCTGGTTCTGCCCTTTGCCCTTTGAGCCATACGAGGGGATGAGGAGGAACTGTGCGCCGTCTAAAACCAGTGTGCGCGCGATTAGTGGATTCCACCTGTCATTACAGATTAAAATACCGGCGCGTCCGAAAGGTGTATCGAACGCACGAATCGTTTCGCCGATGCAATTGAAGTTCCACGACGGATGGGTCCCCTCGGCGAACTGCGTTTTGTGATAAGTGCCACAGATGTCCCCATTGGCATCAATAAACACAGCGGAATTATAGACAGAAGAGGTCCCACACCGTTCGGCGAACCCGAAACAGAGACAGGTTTTGAGTTGACGTGCCAACCGACGGAATCGGTGAATATATGCCCCATCAAGCGGCTCTGCGATTTCAAGCATCGCTTCTGGTGTGGCTCTGCCTTCAATGACATCCATCACGACATAGCCTTCCAGGACCCCCTCTGTCGCCAAAATCAACTGTGGGGCGTCCTTCGCGGCTTCAACGAAGAAAGCCTCCAGCTTCTCAGCGTTGGAGGCTTTATCCCATTTGATAGGTTTCAACGAAATTGCGGAGACTTTGACCGACTGATACATGTTTTAATTATACCTTGTGGGAGACCGACGGAGTTAGCGAACTCATCTATTCTCGAAGGGACATCGGTGCGGTTAGGAAACCGTACTTACCGAGACTATCGAAAATAAAACAGGCTTATTTCGGATAGGCAGTGTCCAGGGAGAGAACAGCGTAACTGGTCGCCAGTACGGGAAGTGCCTCCATCCATCGGCTCTCGTCATTTGCCCAGAACCCATCGGGTTTCTGGACCTCAATCAGTTTTTCTGCGAGTTCTCGGTACCAATCGTGCGAGATACCTTTGGCATCCGTAAGGATGGGTTCACCGTACAGCCGCAACGCTTTCGCCATCGTGTGATAGTTGTAGTACAGACCCTGTGCACCCATGCCGTAGTTTTCTTCCGTTGTGAAATGCTGCTTAATCCACTCGGCTGCTGCTTGGACGCGCGCATCGTCCTTATCGACATTGGCGTAAATGAAACTCAGTAACCCGGCATACGTCATACTGGCATAGGAGCGCGGGCTTCCCGCGGCATCTGTGCCGGCTTTGCTTTCACCGTCAGGCGAATAGATAAACCCGCCATCGTTACCTGCCCACGACTGATCGTTGCTCTCACTCCGATTCTGGGTGCGTTCCAGAAACTTAATCGCTTTGTTCCAGACCTCTTGGTCGTCGGAACCGCTCTCTTTCAACGCTTGGATGGCGAGGTTCAGGTTGGACAGGTCATGCACGCTCTCACGGCTTCCGTAACCGATTCCACCGTAATAGACGCTCTCCTCATCTGTGACCTGTAAACTTTTCAGGAAACCTTGTGCCTTTTCAATGATAGACGTATATTCCGAGTTGCCGGTTGAGGAAAGTGCCATTACCGAGATAGCGGTATTGTAATTCGGAAGTGCAGGTTGCATCTCGATATTATAGATTGCACCGTTCGGCTGTTGCATTCCAATCAACTGCCGAATTCCCTTTTGGATAAACGGATGTTCTGCCTCCGAGTACTTATTCTGAGGGTGCCGTAAAAAAGCGGTGAGTGCAAGAGCCGTTATCCCCGGGTGATTGGCGAATAACCCATCTTCGGCTTGCTGTTCCTTCAGCCACTCCAACCCACGGTCGATACTCGCAATGACCTGTTCGTTTAGTTCGTGATATTCCGATCCGCCTGTCTCATGATGCGCCGTTATACCGCTCTGTACGACCACAAACATGAGGAATAACACTACTATCAATCCACGTTGCATTTTCATTTGTCTTTTCCTTTCGACAAGTTGTTTGTTATGATGTTAGCAAATACGATGCCAACGCTACAAACTTGTTTCCGTGCGAATTCTCGGAATTCAAGGGATAATTGCGTCAAAAAATGAACGCTATTGTCCACAATCTGAACAATTTTTAATTATTCCTTGTGGTTCGGTCAGTTGAGTTTGGGCTTTTATCGGCCTCTCCACAGATCCGCCTGCGTGTTTTTGCTTGGGCATTTTCTGCGTATTTCTGTGTATTGTTGCAGGCTACGTTTTTGATGCTATCCCAAGAGGATCCCTTTGTTAAAGGGAAACCTCTTAACTGATAACTGATAACGGTTTTGAGACTAATGAGAGCATCGCGTCTATAGCCGCACGGTTTCTCCTGTATCGGCAGATTGCATCGCCGCGTCATAGACCTGCATGACCTTGCGAATCTCTTCAGGCTTGACAACCAATTCTTCACCTTTGTTCAGCACATCTGCAATATTCTGGTAGTAGGATTTCCAAGTCGTTTGGACGCTTTCAATGACGAGTTCTCTGTCCTCACCGCCTACCTCTGTCCAGACCTTGGCATAGTTTGCGGGATCCTGCTGCGCGGCATCGATATTGCCAGCTACCATCGGTCCCTCCTGCGGATCTAAGCCGTGTTTGATTAATCCACCCAGATCCCCAACGATATACCAGCGCGGTTTCTCCGCTTTGGAGAGATTGCTAATCTCAATCTGATACCGTACATCGTTTTCAAACTTGATAATGAGGTTGGCATAGTTGCCGATATCAATGTCCCATCTCGAATCGTAATGAACGTCGCAGTACACAGATTCAATGGGTGCCGTTACGAGTTGTAGTGCCTGATCCACGAAATGTGCGGGCCAATCGTAAAGGATACCGCCACTCTGACTTTTGACGCCACGCCACCCGCGAGGCGGACCATATCGCATAATCGCGACCTGAAAGAGGTACGGCGTTCCGAGCAGACCGTCGTCGATAATCTTTCTGACGGTATTGTAATCCCAATCCCAACGGCGGTTATGAAAGACGCTGAGCAGGACGTTGTTCCGCTCACTCGCTGCAATCATCGCGTCCGCTTCGGCGGTATTCATCGCCATGATTTTGTCTGTGACGACGTGCTTACCGGCGTCCATCGCCTTGATAGAGAGTTCAGCATGCGTGTCGTGCGGTGTCGCTAATACAATAAGATCAACAGCGTCATCTGCGATGACTTCGTCGATTGTTTGATACATCTGTGTGTTTGGATATGCGGCGTGTGCCGCTTCACGACGTTCGGCATCCCGTGTCGCAACTGCATAAAGATCCAATCCATCTGCCAATCCGACGAGATAGGTATGAAATGCGCGTCCAGCATAGCCGTAGCCAATAACGGCTGTATTTACCATTTTTAATTTTTCCTTGCGGGTGAATAACGCGGGTTTTGAATTTGACGTGCCTTCTTGTCGAGTCGCCTGCGCCGTTGTTGCAGGCTTCGGGTCCGATTCTAAGAAGACTCTATAAAATACCCGCTGTAAGTGTGGTGGAGGGCAGAACCCGTATAATCAATAAAGTCGCCATCCATTACATTAGAGACTTCGTTATTGTTTTTGATCGTTCAGTGTCCAATCGTAATCCAAATAGTGAAGTTTCACATCTGTCGATTCCAAGTATTCTGCGTCTTCAGGCAGTAGGTAATCGGCGAGAAAATCCACTACGCCGTCGTACCCCTCTTTAAAATCGTCGTCATACCATTTGAAAATTTTTGAGACGTAGACGCGGCGTTTCGCGCGATTGATCCGAACATGTTCAGGATTCCGAATAAAGTTGAGCGTTGCAGTCTCAAGACGCTCCTCAAGCGTTTCGGCAGTATAAGCACGGTTCCACAAAGGCGGGCAACTGCTCGAAGCGCATACAAGCACAAAGTGAGCGCGCGGATCCACAAACTCTGTGCGGATAATGCCGTGTTCAATCTCATCAAGTGTATACATCTTGTTCGCAGCCTGAAACTTCAGTCGGGAGAAAAAACCGTTGAAGAGTTTGACCTTCCGAACACTCGTTATCGGATAGTGGTTGACGACACCTTTAATGACGAGTGCATTGTAAGCGTTAATCCAGAACGTCAGTCGTTCATTATAGGATAACGCCTCTGGATCCGCAAAAGCCAGTAGATCCAGATACGCCTCGAATTTTTTAGGATCCGCCTTCAGTTTCGTATAATTGACCCATCCCCTTTCATCGACATGCTCTTGTAGAACCTGATCAAACAGTTCGTGTGAAAATGAAGCGTCAGGTGTTAGTTGCTCGGTGCGTGAATCCGCTTCGACGCGGTAGTGGTAGAGGAAAAGCACGCTACATACCGATAAAAGTAAGAGGCATACAATTAGGATACGTTTTTTCATTTTTTTAATTATTCGCAAGGCGTTATATAAGATTGTTCTTTTATTGAGAGTTTTCTCTCATATTCGCTTGCGCCGTTGTTGCAAGCTACTGTCTTAAGCTAACTTTCGTAACCGTAGTCTTCCGTTTTTTAATTATTCGCAAGGCGTTATATGAGATTGTTCTTTTATTAAAAGTTTTCTCTCATACTCGTGGGAATGGTACACCAAAGTTTTAACTCACAGTCTTCTCCCGCAAGGTTAAATTAAAAACTGTTCTAATACGTCTCGGTCGATGTCAATGCCCAATCCGGGTGCCTGTGGAACGTCAACGTATCCATCAACGGCATGTATCGGTTGCTGTGCCAATGCTGTGCGGAGACGGTTTTCGGTCATATCAAATTCCAGCAACGACGGAATCGGGTTGAGAGCTTGAGGCGCATCCGGAAGCGTGGCTTGCCAGTGCAACGTCGCCGCGAGGCGAATGCTACCACCCCACATGTGAGGCAACACCCGAACATAGTTCGCACTCGCCATAGCAGCGATTTTGCGGCACTCCGTAAAGCCGCCTGCGATGCTCAGATCGGGTTGCACAATATCCAATCCGCGTTCCTGTAGCAGGTCTCGGAACGCCCAACGTCCTTTTAGCATCTCGCCGCCAGCGATTCTCACCTTCAGCGCGTGTCGGATCTCCCGATAGCCTACCACATCGTCACTCGTAATCGGTTCCTCATACCAGAAGAGGTCGAAGTCCAAGAGTTTCTGCCCGACATCAATCGCAGTCCCGACATCGTAGCCACAATTTGCGTCAACGGCGAAGAGGGTATCGTCCCCAATGGCGCGCCGAACCGCGGCGACGTTCTTCACATCGTATGCCTCGCCGAAACCGATTTTCATCTTGACAGCGGGGAATCCCGCATCGACATAGCCTTTCGCTTCGTCCATCAATGCTTGGGTTATGTCGGGTTTGTCTTTCTTGAAGAGTCCGCTTGCGTAAGCCGGAATTTTCAGTCGAAACGCGCCGCCGAGGAGTTGATAGATCGGCATATCAAGTGCCTTACCCATGATGTCCCATAGGGCGATATCGATCCCACTCAGCGCGCCGATGTCGCCGCGCATCGCCTCCCAAATCCGTTCCGTTTCAAAAGGCGATTGTCCGATCAGGTGTGCTTCAACCGCTGAGGTGGACGGAACGCTCACGCCTTCACCCCAACCGGTAATGCCAGCGTCTGTGCGAATTTCGACGACAACGGCGGTTCGCGTGCTCGTCCACCCCCGTGAATTCGCGAAAGGTTCAATGAGTGGATAGCGTAAGTTGTATGTTTTAACGTCGGTAATTTTCATAGTTTCGGTAGTTGTGGTGTGATTTTAGCCCGTCCTTTGGGTCGTATTGGGATCCACAATGTTCCTCTATTTTACCACATCTTCATATTTTTTGCAGGAAAAATGGAAATAGGATAGCAATCAGCGGTCGGCAGTCGGCGGTCAGCCCAAAAAGGCGATAGATACATAATCCAAGTGAGCGGAATCGGGGTTGGAAATTCCCACATAGCGGAGAGTTTGTAATTCTGGGAGAGTCGCGATCGGGAAATCGCTCCTACAGAAGAGGGTTATCGAGGGGCGGCAGTCAGTTTTAAGTTGCCCCATGTTGTTGTGAGTTTTCCTTGGGGCGTTACAGCGAATCCGCCGCTGTTTGGGATGCTATCACCAGTGACAGTGATGTTATCAAAGAGTGCTGTGTAATTCCAGAGACCGAAACCTACACCACCTGTCTGAAAATCAGGAAAGTCAGCAAATGGTTCACGGTTCCTGAAAATACGAAGTTCCGTAGGTTCCATAACCTGTTCCCCATTGATCCAGAAGGTGTAGGCATCGCCTTCAACGCTCAACTTTAGATGCGACCATTTGTTCAATCTCAAAAGCGGGTGAGGTTCAAAGAGAAGGTCTGCCAATGGTCCAGGGCGCACACTACCAGCGGAACAACCTATCCGCGTTTCGTGGACCGGGGGTTTATCACCAACTATAATCACAGGATCAAAAATACAACAGCGCACCAGCCAAGTTTTCTTAACACGTACAGAAATTGAGATGCCTCCAATACCGTGTTTTTTCAGAGGCTTGACATCAAATTCCATAGTGTAGTCTTCCCACGTACTATCTCCAGTTGTCAATAAATGAATATGCGGTTCACGACTTTCTGCCCGAAGTTGGTCATCAAATATCTCCCAAACAGCGGGCCCCTTATCTCCCCAAAGTTCCCGCCATCCTTCTAAATCTCCGTCATCAAATGTTTCCACAAACGTACCTGACAAGGCAGGAAAAGGTAGAAGAGAAAGGACTACTATAATACCGATGAATTTCATCAAGAGCCTTCATAAGTTCCAATTACTTCTATACTTAAAACTTCTTCAATTGTCCCCACGTCGTCGCGGGTTTTCCTTGGGGCGTTACGGCAAATCCACCCCTATCTGGAACCCGATCTGGAATGCTGTCACCGGTGACAGTGATGTTATCAAAGCGCGCTGTGTAATTTGCGAGACCGAAACCTACACCACCGGTCAGAAAGTTAGGAAAATCAGGAAGGTCTCTAAATCGAGGTGCCAGACGGTTTATAATCTGTTCACCGTTAATCCAGAAGGTAAAGGTATCGCCTTCGACACTCAACTTTAGATTGGACCACTCATTCAAGCTTAGAAGTGCACGAGGGGTAGAATGGAAAGATGCGAACATTCCAGCGTGCAAATTACCGCCTGTACAATCTACCCGCGGTTCCTCAATAGGAGGTTTATTCTTAAATATAACCCTTATATCATGAAGACTACAGTAAACTACCCAAGTTCCCTGAATCCGAACGGCGATGGAAATCCCGCCCCTACCGTGCTTTTTCAGCGGCTTGACATCAAATTCCAGAGTGTAGTCTTTCCATGTGTCATCTCCGGTTGTAAGTAGACGAAAAAACGCTTCACGATTTACGGCGTGGAGTTCACCGTCAACGACTTTCCAAGAACCGGGTTCTTTATTTCCCTGAATGTCCCATGCGATAAGTTCTTGCCACGCTTCCAAACCTCGACCATCAAAGGTTTCCAGAAATGTGCCTGACCAACCAGAAAAGGGCAAGAGAAAAAGAACAGTGACAATACACATAGATTTCATCATGAATCTCCTTTAGTTTGTGATTAGAAAATGAATTTTGGGTTTCATGGGAATTTGGAAACCATACCTACCACTGCGATTCAAGGGGGATGTGAAACATCCTGCCGTGTTGGGTGGCAATGTAAAGTTTGTCGTTGCTGACGACAAGAGAACCAACTGCATCTGGAACACTTGGAGAAATCTGATGCCATCTTCCACGGTCAGCCAAACGATAGACCCCGGCATCACCGGCACCATAAACGTTGGCATGATCGACAGCGAATCTATCTATGACCGGACGCTCACCCATTTCATCGGTGAGCACACGCCAGTGTTCACCGTTCTGTGAAGCCAAGACCCCTTCGTCCGTTGCGACGTAAACCGTTGATCCTGCAAAGACTATCTCTTTGAAACGGGTAAAGCGGAGCGGAAGGATCGGTGTGACATCTTTCCAACTGTCCCCCTCATCAAATGATTGGAACAACTTGCCATCCCGTTTTCCGACGTACACGGTCTCCCCTGAAGCGGCTAACTTGAAACCTTTATCAAGTCTGTCGTTAAGGGATCCACTGGTATCTATTAACCCGGTATCTGTCCATTCTGAATCGCCGGGTTTCCACCTGAAAAGCCGGTGCTTCCATTCGGTGTAGAACCTCTGTCCACTGACTGCGAACCCTCCAATTCGGCCGTAGTCTGTAACTAAGGACGCTACTGCTGCTGGAAAGTCCTCGTTTTCTTCACTATTACCTGACAAAAGTTCCTGTTTGAGTTCTTCTGTCCATTCCTCCAAATCAATAGACGAGAATTCCCGTTCAAAAGTGGGTGCCCTTTGAACCGGGACAAATGTGTTGTCACCTATAGATAATTGAAAAAGGCGTAGGTTGTCTGTTCCCGGGGCGATTCCATAAAGAGCATCTCCAGCAGTTTCTAACTGTGAAGCGAGAGAGAAATGAAGCGGAGAAAACTCTTCTTCTGTCCCTTCACGCGTCTGTTTAGGAGCCTCAATTCCAACGGTTTCCCACACCTCACCCCCGTCAACTGACTGGACGATTCCTCTATCGGTACGTGCATACAGTCTATTGTTGACCGTGACGAGATCTTGTATTGTCGTTTCCCTTATCCCAGTCGTAAATGGATGCCATGATTTGCCGCCATCGGTTGTGCGATGAACACCAAATGAACCGCCCTTGTAAAAAGTGTTCTTGTCTGCCGTTACGACTCCTTGTGGTAAAAACGTTTCGCCGGTATGCGTCAGAACTACCGCACCAAGTGCTGTACTCCTAAAAGGAGATCCATTTCCGTGCGTTATTTCAGTCCACGATGCTCCTAAGTCGATTGAGTGGAAAACCCTCTCTAAACTTGGACTGTCCGTGATGTGTATCTGTACTGCAATATTTTCAATATTTTCGCTTGATTCGAGAAACTTCCATCTTGATGGTTCAGGTCCCGTTACAACATAAAGATTATTTTCAAAAACGGTTAGAGACAGGATGGCGTGTTGGGACGGATGCACCGGTAATCGCTCCCACACATCTGAATTGAGGCGGTAGAGACCTGTGTGTGTACCAGCAAATATTGTGTTTCCAACCGCGGCTACTGCGTAAACAGTTTCGTCTGCGAGTCCATTTTCCAAGAGATTCCACTGGAGACCAGCATCTGTGGATCGGAAAACGCCTTTGGTTTGAAGGGCGAGATACATTACAGGACGTGATTGTGGGTTATGTTTATCTGTTTCGTTCATGACGATAAGTCCAACGGCATGCCCCTCTGGTCGGGAGCAAAGGACCTTCCACGTTTCACCGTTATTCGTTGAAGCGAATATTTTGTCGGTGGAAACAATATAGAGGGTGTCGGCATGTTCCGCCATCGGCATCCGGAACCGTCCGCTTGGTATACTCGTATTAATGCGCGTCCATGTGGTTGTGTCGGGTGCAAGTCTATAGAGACCCGTCGGCGCAGCAGCATAAAGGACACTTTCAGACGTAACGAAAAGGTCCAGTATGGTACCTCCGTATGGTCCATTTGTTTGTGTCCATTGCGAAGTGAAGAACTTAGCGGAATCTTCTTGTGTATTGGATGCTAAAACCGTCTCGGTAATTTGTCGACCGGCCCCTCTGTTTTCACCCGGAATAGCGGTACGCCCGACCTGGCTCCGTACAGCAGGCTTTGAATCAACATTGAGCACAATAGGGGCGTCAATAATCTCAATCGTGGGTTCAGATTGCGCCTCAAAACTGTAAGGCTTCTGAAAGCGGGTGATGTATTGATTGCTCACACCCAGCAGCAACATAACGACGATAGCCGCCGCTCCAAAAGCCGCCCACGGGAGCAACGGTTTCCCTACAGGAGGCGATGTCGGTTTCAGGTTAGCGACTTGTTGCATGATGCTCTCGATCAAGTGAGGCGGTAATCGGACACCGCCAAGTACCTCTTGAATCAAGAGTTCGTCTTTCTCTTGTAAGCGTTTTCGTGCTCGATGCAGTCGACTGTGAATCGTCTTTACAGACACACCGAGAAATTTACCGATTTCTTTCGATGTCATTTCGCCGAGATAGTAGAGCGTAACGACCGTGCGTTCGCTCTCCGGCAGTCTGGACAGGAGTTTTTCGACAATTTCACTGCGATGTTCAGCGGCTTCTGCCTCGCGTTCCCCCGATACATAATGGCTATAGGACAATCGTGCGACTTCCTCCGCACGTGTACCCTCCAACGATTGCATCGCGGGTTTTTTCTTTCGCATCCAATTAATACAAAGCCGATTTGCGATGACATAGAGCCACCCAGCAAATTGGTTGTGATTTTTGAGCGTCGAGAGTTTCTTATATGCTTGGAGAAAGGTGTCTTGCGTAATTTCTTCGGCGTAGTGAAAATCGCCAACTTTCCGCCATACCAAGGCATGAACGTTTTTTTGGTATTTTTGAACCAAGGTGCTGAATGCCGCGTCGTCGCCTGACAAGGTGCTACGAATCAGTTGAACATCATTTTCTCTTTCCATTAGGATTCTCCATAATTACCGTTTTCGGTTCAAATATCCGTCCGGAAGAATTTTAGAAACGCCACGGTTGTTAACACTACCGCAAAGAAACAGAGCATCAGCATATCCACTGCAGAGTGGCGCAATGTCTCCGATAATGCTGGTTCTGTCAGCGTTGGTGGTGGTGTAATTTTTTCGTTACTTGGCTGGGACGGGTTTATACGTGTTGCTAATTGTAAGATTTGTGCCAAGGGATCATCTGAAACGAGACTGAAATAATCGGTATTGAGTTGTGCATAATAGGACTCACCGGTTTGGAAGTAAGCATCTCTTTTAAGTTTCCCTGTCTGCGTTATGTTCATAGCGAGAAAGGTTAAGGAAGATATCGGTGAGATTCTGGAAAGGGTCTCGCCGACGGATTCTTGCCTCGCCTTTTCGCGTTGATATGCTCTGTCAATCTTGTTCGCTTGATCCTCGAATTTCAGTCGATATTCTCTCTCAATAGGTTCGCGGAGTTCTTGCAAATTATCCTCGCCATCGGGTCTTATCTCAAAGCGGCCGCCTGTAGCTTCCATAATTTTTTTTGTAATCTTCTCATCTTTCTCTGCATTGAGATTGTTGCGAACAGCAGTCTTCTCCATATAAACACTCTGTACTGTTTGAGTGGGTGCAATGAGTTTGGCGGTAACAAACCCAGCCCGAGGCGCGATCAGCACAGCGAATACCCAAACTGTAAAGGCGACAATAAGTGCTGTTTTGGAGTTGTCTAAGTAGGTAGAGATCACCGTTCCTATTGCAAAAAAGACACCAATATAGAGCAAGGAAACCAGCAGGAAACAGAGGACGCGTGGAAAAATGTCTGGCTCGCCGAGGGGAAACCCCTGCCAGACGAGGAGAAGTAAACCAAATAAAAAAGATACCAAAAACGGGGCTGCGAACACAATATATCCACCAATCAATTTGCTCCACAAAAACAGATCTCGGGGGAGGGCGTTTGCCAAGGTGATCCGGAGCGTACCTGCTTCTCTCTCCCCGGCAACAGCGTCGAAGGTAAATAGGAGCGCGAGTAGACTAAAAACTGTTCCGACCACAAAGAGAAGATCAAGATTTCCCAAAGCATAGGAGAGGGGTGCCTCAACAAGCCCTGTTGAACTTCGCCTGACCCCATTGCGTGTCATACCAAGATAGGTGGGGAGGGTCTCTTCTAATCCATTTGCGAAGACACTCAGTGAGGTTGGTTTGAGAAAGAGTTTAGAAACTTCCACATTTGCGTTCTGCGCGTCCGGTGGATTCTCTTCGGCTTCTGTGTTTGCGAGTTTGATAGATTCTTGGTAATCCACAAGGTTTTGGTTATACTTACGATAACTGATAGAAAGGGTAAGCGGTATGAGCAAAACGCACATCAAAAGGAGCGCGACAAACCGAACGCTCAGGATATGGTGCATCATCTCTTTCTGAATTAAAGTTGTTAACATTAAAGTGTCTCCATTTCCATGGAAAGTCAAGGGAAATCCGTAAAATCCTGATTCGGACCGCAACTGTCGATGGTGTCTAAGACTCCGTATAATCTGCGAAATCTACGATTTAGACAACTAAAACGCCTTCCACTTAATACTGCTCCATGTCGTAGTGACCTTATCCTTCGGCGAAACCGCGAGCAAGGGCCCCCGCATCGCATCTCTGATCTCATCCTCGCTGAGCGCACGATTCCATATCGCAACTTCATCGATGGAGCCGCCTTTGAACGCATACCGCGGCTCATTCTTCACACAGCCAATCCGCTCAAATATCTGTGCGGAAGAATTTCAGAAATGCCACGGTTGTTAACACCACTGCAAAGCAGCAGAGCAGTAGCACATCCACAACCGATCGACGGAATGTCTCTCCTAAGGTGGTTGTCTCTAAAGGGGTTGGTTGTATGATTTTGACACCTGTATGGTGATGTCCATTATAGGTATGATCTGAAATCTTGCTGAACACCTCCGTGTCAAGTCTATCCCAGTAGCGATTTCCTGCTTGCAAGTAGTCGCTTCTTTTCCCCTTCCCAGTTTGTGTCAAGTTTGTGGCGAGATAAATTAAAGAAGATGTAGGCGTCATTCGGGAGAACGTCTCACCGATCTGTTCTTGTTGTTCTGTTTCACGTTTGTAATCTCGGTCGAGTTTATCAGAGTGGTTTTGGAATTTCAAGCGGTATTCCTCTTCAAGTGGTTCCATGTGCTCATTGATTTTTTCCGCATTTTTCCCTCCCGGTATTATTAGCGTGATCCTGCGGCCCATCTCATCCGTCATCTCGTCCCATTCGAGTTGAGACATTATTTTCATTTTTTCTTTTTCGAGTGTTGCATTGAAATCTTCTCGCATTGCTGTTTTCTCCATGTAGACGCTCTGCGGCGTTCGCGTCGGGGCAATGAGTTTGGCTGCCAGAAACCCAACACGTGGTGTAATCAGCACGGCAAACACCCAGACAGTAAAGGCGACGATGAGTGCCGTCTTGGCACTATCCAGATAGATGGAAATCACCGTTCCTATTGCGAAAAACACAGCAATATAAAGTAAGGCGACGAGGGTTAAACTGAGGACTCGTGGAAAGATGTCGGACGCGCCGAGCGGAAATCCTTGCCAAACGATCAAGAGTAAACCGAAGATAAACGACACCACGAATGGAACAACAAACACAAGGTATCCGCCAATCAACTTGCTCCATAGGAATAAATCGCGCGGAAGGGCATTCGCTAAGGTAATCCGCAGCGTCCCTGCTTCTCTCTCCCCGGCGACGGCATCGAACGTAAATAGCAGCGCCAGCAGACTGAAAACTGTGCCTATGACAAAGAGAAAATCGAGATGTCCCAACAGATAGGAAAGTGGTGAGGCAATTAAAGCATCGGGTCCCTGTGTAATCCCATTGCGTGTCATACCCAGATAACTCGGCAGCACGTTTTCCAGTCCGTTTGCGAAAACGCTTAAAGGTGTCGGTTTGAGGAAAAGTTTGGAAACCTCTTGTTCCGGTTCAGGTGGTGAGTTCGGGTTCACTTCTCCTTCTTCAATATTTACCCGTTTAATAGCCTCTTGATAGTCCACTAAATTTTGGCGATAATTGCCGTAATTGATATGCAAGGTAAGCGGAACAAGCAAGAGACACATCAAAAGAAGCGCGACAAATCGGACGCTCAGGATATGATGCATCATCTCTTTCTGAATTAAGGTTGTTAACATTAAAGTGTCTCCATTTCCATGGAAAGTCAAGAAGAATCTGAAACGAACGTAATTCACCTAAGTTCCCATCTAACTAGGGTAGACAGTGTTCAAAAGGTTTAGCCTACTCCAAATCGGAATATGATACGCTTCAGTTATTAAAGACACAATTTTGGAGAAAAAACTTGCATAATCTGAATAAAAAATTAAGATTTTAAACTAAAGATTGACGAAACCACTTAAAATTCACGTTTTCCCTTGTACAAGATATAGCGTTTACGAGCACTTAGACTCACCCGCAATTTCGGAATTTTGGTGTTTTCCGATTAAATATCCATGCGGAAGAATTTCAGAAATGCCACGGTTGTTAGCACAATTGCGAAGAAACAGAGCAGTAGCACATCCAAGGCGGCGTGCTGGAGTGTCTCCGCTAAACTTGACTCCGTGAGCAGCGGGGATGGCATCGGGTCGGGAATTTCTTCCTGGATAAGTGCCGCCTCTGACATTTTGCTGAACATTTCCGTATCAAGGGTCTCATAATAGCGGGCTCCCGTTTGGAAGTAGGTATTTCTTTTTATCTGACCGGTTTGCGTGGCATCCGTCGCCAGAAAGATGAAGGAAGCCGTAGGGGTGATCCGGGAGAAGTTTATGCCGATCACATCCTGGTATTTTCTTTCCTGCTGATAACGCCTATCGAGTTGTGTCGCGAGGTCTTGGTATTTTTGCCGAGCTTCCTCTTCAAGCGGGACCATCTCCTCATTCATTTTGTCGACAAATTCTTCATCTAACCTAAAAAAGCCGGTCGTTCTCCCTCCCTGCAGGGCATTCGGATCAGATTTCTGTATCATTTTACCCATGATTTCGCCTCTTTTCGCTTCAAGGGAGAGGCGCATTTCTGCACGCCTTGCTGCCTTTTCCCTGTAGACGCTTTCCGCTGTTGTTGAAGTCGGTGCGACGATTTGTGCTGCGAGAAACCCAACCCGCGGTAAGATAAGGACAGCGAACACCCAGAGGGTAAAGGCGACGATGAGTGCTGTCTTGGAGTTGTCGAAATAGATCGAGATTACCGCCCCGATCGCAAAAAAGACCGCAATGTAGATCAGCGAGGCGAAGACAAGACAAAGGACGCGCGGAAAGATGTCGGGTTCAGCCAACGGGAATCCCTGCCAGACTAACACGAGTAAGCCGATAAGTAACGAAATTAAGAACGGAAGAATAAATACGAGGTATCCGCCGATGAGTTTGCTCCACAAAAAGATATCGCGTGGCAGGGCGTTGGCAAGCGTTATCCGAAGTGTTCCTGCTTCTGTTTCGCCTGCGACTGCATCAAAGGTAAACAGGAGGGCAAGCAGACTGAAGACGGTACTGACGACGAACACAAAGTCGAGGTGCCCTAAAAGAAAGGCGATCGGCGCGGTAGACAGTGCCGCTTCTCCGCGCTTTATCCCATTGCGTGTCATTCCAAGGGAATTCGGAAGGGCAGATTCTAAACCCGTCGCAAATACACTTAAGGGTGTAGGCTTAAGTATCAGTTTGGAAACCTCAAGGTTTGGGTCTGTTGTCTTTCTCTGTTTCCAAGGTTGCTCCGCCAGGTCCTTATTATTTTCCTTTTCGACAGCTTCTTGATAGTCAACGTGGCGTTGGAGATAACGACGGTAATTGATATGGAAGTTGAGCGGTATGAGCAGGACACACATCAAAAGGAGCGCGACAAACCGAGCACTCAGAATATGATGCATCATCTCTTTTTGAATCAGGGTTATTAACATTAAAGTGCCTCCATCGGCATGGAACGTCAGGTGAAATCGGATAAAAACTGACAGTTTGTGCTACCAGCCGGTTATGGATACTGAACTGATTTCACTGAAGAATGGCAGCTGTGTGCTGAAAATCTTGTAAGTCGCAACTTGGATTAAATTGTAGTACATAGAATGTGAAACGTAACTCCACCTAAACGTGGTACGCGATATCCTTTAGTTACTTAAAGACACAATTTTTCGGGAAAAACTTGCATAATTTGAAAAAATGTAGAAAATTAGCAGTTGGCAGTCAGCGGTTAACTCCAGAGAAAAACCTGATCTGTGTAGAAATGTAAATACGGGAAAGGATCGCGAGCATGGGGAAATTGAGGAAATACCCTATCAAAAACCCCACTCCTACAAGAGGGACTATCAGCGATTAGGGGCGGGATTGATAGGAAATGGGAATCCTGCGGTGTTTATCTGAATTACAGGTGCGTCAGATGATAAGTTGAATATCTTTTTCTATTATTAGGGATTCTCCGTAACGTATGAATTGATTTTGCTATGTTGAGATATGCCTTAACTTCGCGCTCTGATTACTTTTCACCTTTCTTGAGTCTACCCCAGAGAGTGGTCTGTTTGCCTGTACTGGGGGAGACGGAAAAGTATGTTTCCGGCACCCATGCTGGAGATTGATACCGAGCTACACCCTCTACAAGAGGTTTTCCGTGTCCGTTCCCGCTTGCATCTATGACGCGGATATTACCAATCACAAATGATTCTGAATAAACATAGACAATCCATTTGCCATTCGGCGACCACGCAGGGTGTCGAACCTGAGGAAATGGAGATTCTTTGACGTTCTTGTGTCCCGCTATAGGACCGTCTTGGGTGAGTTGACGAAAATTCTTGCCATCTACATCCATCGCACATAGATGTACCTGCTCGGTCCTGGGAACACGCATACTAAAAGCGATCTGTTTGCCATCAGGCGACCACGTACATTCACTCTGTAATATGCCATTGAGTGCCTGTACTGCTTTGTCATCCAGACGTCTCAACCTTCTCCCATCGGCATCCATCACATAAATGCCTTTCCTGTCATTACCCCGATGGTAGGAGACAAACGCAATCCATTGGCTGTCTGGAGACCAGGACGGTTTCAAGTTTTTTCCTTGATCTGTCAATTGCACTAAATTTTCACCGTTGATATCCGCTTTGTAGATGTGGCTCGCTATATTTACTTTGCCCCATTCCATCAAGAGAATATCTTCAGGGGCATCAGAGTCAAACGCAATCCATTTCCCATCTGGTGACCAAGCCGGTGCCCATTCTTTCGCGTGGCGTTGTGTAAGTCGGCGATGTTCCCCTGTTCTAACATCCATCACATAAATTTTGGAGATGCCATCTCGGTTAGAGGCATACGCCAAAAAACGTCCATCAGGCGACCACGTTGGGTCTCGATCGTGTGCCGGATGGTTTGTCAGTAAGCGGTGGTTCTCGCTGATGGTATTCATGAGATAGATATCAAAGTTCCCGCTTTTGTTAGAAGTATAGGAGATATATCTAACGCCATAACCTTGGGCACAGATACTACTTATAAACAGTGTGTGACTTAACATGAGCACAGCAAAAAACACAGACGACATACATTCATTTTTTTCAGTCAATTTCATGATAGATACCCATGCAAACTTCTTGAAGGTCGGTTGTACTGTAAAACAATGAAAACGGCATCACCGATATGTTTAGTGTAACATACCTGCGTAGTTTTAAGAATCGGATGCTAACAGTTTACCGGTCTGACGCGGTCGGGAAATCGCACCTATTGTGGCTTTTCAAGCGGGATATGAGACATCCCACCTTGCTGAAGATCAATGTAGAGTTTATGATTACTGGCGATAAGAGAAGTAACTTTACCTCGAACGCCCAGCGTAATCTGTTTCCATTTGCTATGATCATCTAAGCGATAGATCCCTGCATTACCAACCCCATAAACGTCGGTATGATCGACAGTAAATCTATCTATGACGGGGCGAGTTCCCATTTTATCGGTGAGCACGCGCCAGTGTTCGCCGTTCTGTGAAGCCAAGACCCCTTCGTCTGTTGCGACGTAAACCGTTGACCCCGCAAAAAATATTTCCTCACAGTGAGTAAAGCGGAGTGGGAGGTTCGATGTCATATCTCTCCAACTATTCCCTTCGTCAAGCGATTGAAACAGGGTGCCATCTCGTTTTCCGACGTAGACGGTCACCCCTGCAGCCGCCAACCTGAATCCTTTTCTCCAAGGTATACCCCTCGACGACCGTTCGGTGAGGTCTATTAGTCCGGTATTTGTCCATTCTGAATCGCCGGGTTTCCATCTGAAAAGCACTCGCTGGTATTCCACGTAGAACGTTCCATCACTGATCGCAAATCCACCGGTTGTCGCACGGGTTGCGGCATTATGTAATGCGGTTATCAACCGAGAATCCATTTCCACGCCATCATAGAAAGAATAATATTTGGCTTCCGTAATAGATTTCCATAATTCGGTGGACAGCATTTCTGTGTGAAAAGTGGGTATTCCTTGAACTGGAACGAAGACATTGGTATCCGTAGATAAACGGTAGATACACAGATTCTCTTTTTCAGACGCAATCCCATAAAGCACTCCGTCTGCAACCACCAAGTTTGAATTAGAGGAGAATTTAACGGGAGACTGCTTTTCCCCTGTCGATGTGGAATCAATCAGAACGCTTTTCCACGATTCACCAGCATCGATCGATTGGGCAATGTCGCTGTAGGTATACGCATAAAGTCGGTTGTTGAATGCCACCAAACTTCTTATTCTCGTTCCTATAATCCCATCCATAAATGGATGCCAGGATTCACCGGCATCAGTTGTTCGATAAATCCCGTTCGTTCCAACCGCATAAAAAGTCGTTTCGTTCCTCCCAATATGTCGTGAATTAAGACCTATGAAGGAACGTGTGTTAACATCAAGTTTCGTCCAAGTTTCCCCTGCATCCGTTGAATGAAATTGTTCAACACCTTGTGCGATGAGCGTCTCGCCAGCTACCCAAAACTCCATACCCGTGCCTGCCCGAAAAAAGAGAGGCTCATTTTTAGGCGTTATCTCCGTCCACGATTTACCGAAATCGGCTGAGTGGAAGATCGTTCCTATCAGTGCTTTTGGATTTACTATTATCCCTCTTTTCGTTTCAGGCGAGTGCCACATAGACAGATCCGCACCGATGCCAATATAGATATTGTTTTCAAAGACCTTCAGAAAATGGATGGCATTGGAGAATTCCATCGGCACCTGCTCCCACCGTTCTGCATTGAGGCGGTAGAACCCGCTGTCTGCGTCAACAAACGCCTCAGTTTCAAAGGGTTGGGTAGTTTTGAAAGTTTCCACTGGCACTTGCTTCCACCGTTCTGCATTGAGACGGTAGAGCCCCTCGTTTGTGCCAGCAAACACCGCACTTCCAATTTCCGCCACTGCGCGAATGCGTTTACCTGACAATCCGTCGTTAAACGAGTCCCATCGTGTACCAGTATCCGTAGATCGGAAAACACCTGTATCTCGAAACGCAAGATACATTGTAATGCTTGTTTGAGAATGCGTGATTGGCGACGTATCCGTTACTATCAGTCCGACAAGACGGCGTCCATCTGGTCGAGGACAAAAAGGGTTCCATGTTTTCCCATTGTCTCTTGAAGCGAAGATTTCATCATCAGAAACGATATAGAGGATGCCGTTATGCTCTGCCATAGACATATAACCCCCAGGGGTTGGGATATCCGTGTTAATGCGCGTCCAGGCAGATGCATCTGCAGTTAATCTGTAGATACCCGTTTGTGTGTCAATATAGAGTGTGCCGTCAGACGTAGCAAAGGTGTCAAAGATGGGAGTCCCTTGAGGACCGCTTGCCTGTGTCCACTGCGACGTAGAGAGTTTAACGGGAACACCCGCTTCCACGGTGGTCGCCAAAAGCGTCTCAGATGTCCGCAAACCGGCACTGTTGTTTCTACCGGGGGACATAGAACTCCGGACCTGATTCCGGACATCCGGTTTTGAATCAATATTAAGCGTAACAGACACATCAATGATTTCAATGGTCGGCTCGGATTCTGCCTTGAAACTATACGGTTTCTGAAATCGGGTGAGGTAGGGTTGGCTCACGCCGAACAGCAAGGCAATCAGAAGGGTGGCAGTACCGAAAGCAGCCCATGGGAACAGCGGTTTCGCAGTGAGAGGTGGTGTCGGTTTCAGATCGGCGATCTGTCGCATGATATTGCTTGTTAGATTTTTTGATAATTGGATACCGCCGAGAACCTTTTGAACGAGAAGTTCTTGGTCGTCCAATAGACGTTTCCGCGCCCGGCGCAGCCGACTCTTAATCGTATTCACGGATACACCCAAGAATTTGCCAATCTCCTTAGTTGTCATTTCGCCGAGATAGTAAAGTGTCACGACTGTGCGTTCGCTCTCTGGTAGTTTGTCCAGCAATTTCTTGACGACTACATATTGATGCCCCAGTGCTTCCGTTTCGCGTTGCTCGGATACATAACAAGCATAAGAGAATTCCTCTATCTCTCTTGTGTCTGTTGCCTCCAGCGATTGCTCCACAGATTTGTGTCTTTGAAGCCAATTGATGCAAAGTCGATCTACAATGACATAGAGCCATCCGGCAAATTGACGGGGATTCTTGAGCGTCGCAAGTTTTTTGTATACCTGAAGAAAAACGTCTTGTGTGATTTCCTCAGCATAGTGAAAATCACCAATCTTCCGCCAGGCAAGGGCATGGACCCCCTTTCGGTATTTTTGTATCAAGACACCAAATGCCTCGTCGTCGCCTGATAAGATTCTTTGAATCAGTTGACCATCGTTGGCTACCATCAGGATCCTCCACGATGCGCGAACAGATTTGGTTGTGTTCGCATTCGCTATAAGGTTTATTCAGAAGCGTATCTCAGATCGTATAGTTGCAGTGTTAGAGAAACAATTTTGACATACTCACCCAGCTAAAGCAAGGGTGATTCTTTTGTCCCTTATAGGAACATTCCTCGCGTCTAAGACGAGGCAACAGGGACTTTCAGTCGAAAACCCAAGGGCGGTGTCATCTTCATGGTTCGCAGGTCCATGTCCGCCACTACGGGGACACCGAAGTGTCCCAGATACTTTTGCCTGATATTGATAGCACCTACACCATCGCGATGATACTTGAAACCGCAATGGAGACACTCATAGTTTCGGTGTGTAGGTTTCTTACGGTTGCCACAACGCGGGCAGGTTTGGGAGGTGTAGGCCTCGTCAATCTGTACAACCTTGATACCTAAAACTTTCGCTTTGTAGGTTATCAAGGAAGTGATTTTACCGAACGCCCACTGATGAAGTTTCTGGTTGGCGCGTTTGCCATAGGCAATGCGATCACGGATGCCTGTCAGGTCGCCAAGCACAATCGTGCCAATACCTCTCAGGTGACAATACTTCAGAAACTTCGTCGTATGCTTGTGGAGGGCATCTGTGATTTGGGCGTCAAGCTTTTTGATACGTTTCCACTTCCGACGGGTGAGTTTCCACCAACGTTTTGAATGGCGTTGGCACCGACTGATCGCATGACTGAACTCAGAAAGCACTTTGTTTCGGTGGCGATATAGCGATCGGATATACCGTCCATTGAAAATCCGTGTATCTTCTCCGTCATGACTCACAATCGGGTGTATTTCACCAATATCAACGCCGACAACACCTTCACCTGTTTCGGTCTTTTCCATCTCGTATCTATAGGAAAAGTGGAGTTCCCATTGACCGAAGTTGTAGACCAAATCAATCGTTGCGATCTGCTCTGTTTTCGACACATTGAAGTTGGAAGGCAAAGGGATACAGAGGCGATCTCTACCGAATCCCATTGACAGAGAGACGCAGCCGTCTTGAAAGCGAATCACTGATTTTTTCCAACGGGTCGTCAAAAAGCGTTTCTGCTTCCGTGGAGGTCTCGCAGTTGGGTTCCTCTTTTTCAGAATACGATAGGACTCCCAAGATTTAAAGTAACGTTCACGAACAGCTTGAATACTTTGCGAATGCAAAGGTTGGGATTTGGTAAGTCTTTTGTCAATCCAGCCTTCACACTCCGGACCAAAGTAGAAACAGTCCCAAGCGTGAGGATACCCACGGTGCCACTGATACATCGACATTTGAGAGAGGCACTCGTTCCATACAGACCCCGACGCCTCATTGATTTCAGCGTAGACGGACCGAGGTTCTATTTTCAGGATATCGGTTCGGTGAAACTTCGGCATTGCTGGATTCTCACAGATCGTATCTTTTACCCCTTATCAGTGGGTGGGACCGACACGCTACCCAGCGGTAACGCTGATAATGCCGTTCCTAATACGGTACTTTCATTATACCACGATTTGCATGCAAAAGCACATTAATTTTCACAGATAACCCCGTGGTCCTGTCCACAAAAGCGAGTCTGTATCCCCCAGCTGAAGCAAGGAGGTTTTAGACTCGGAGGTTTTGATAAGGTGATCGGCAGTTAGCGGGTAAAAGAAAAGCCTGTGCGGTTGGGATACCGCATCTACCGTATGTGGCGGTTGGTAATCAACGTGAGTTGGATAATAAAAATATAGTAGAAAGAGAACTCCTTTCGTATAATGAGGAAATCTAACCCCTCATAAAAGGAGTTCCCTATGAACATGCTACCATTTTTCTGCGAAATGCACGACTTTTTTCTGACATTTGAAAATATCAGGCAGAACACCAGTTACCCGGGAAACACCGTAAAAAACGTGGACGTCCCCGAAGACTGCATCCCAGCGAAGTCATGAGGATTTTGATTTACTTTCATCAAAGTCAGTATCGGACGTTCAAGGACTATTAT